>CAXXQD010000001.1:0-92808 GCA_963677475.2 Prolixibacteraceae bacterium
TGTTGGCGCAAGTTATGGCGGGTTTAGTGTGAATTTCCTGGCCGGAAACCATGATGGCAGGTTTAAAGCTTTTATTTCGCACGATGGTATTTTTAACTTCGAGCAAATGTACCTTACAACCGAAGAAAACTGGTTTACTAACTGGGATTTGGGTGGATCATTCTGGGATAAAACAAATGCCGCAGCACAAAGGTCATACACATTTTCACCTCATAAATATGTGCATAAATGGGATACCCCAATTTTAATTATTCACGGTGAGAATGACTACAGAATTTCGTACGATCAGGGAATGGCTGCTTTTAATGCCGCTGTTTTACAGGATATTCCTGCTAAGTTCTTATTCTTTCCGAACGAAAACCATTGGGTTTTGCACGCCCAAAACGGTATATTATGGCAAAGGGTATTTGCTGAATGGTTGGATCAATGGCTTAAGTAACTTCACCTAAAAGATTTGTAGAAGCACCGATTAAATATCATATAATTCCTCTTGGCTTTCTAAGAGGTTCCTTTTTGTGCTCCCCTTTAAGGGGAGCTGTCTGTCGATAGACTGACACAAGTAAATAAAGAAAATTCTTAAGGTTGGAGAATTTTCTTTATTTTACATGTTTGGCAATGATTTGAAACAGTAATTCTTGTTTGATCGGTTTGGCTATATAATCGTTGCAACCAGCATCAATAGCTTTTTCTTTATCGCCCGCCAAGCCAAATGCGGTTTGGGCAATAATCACCACTTCATTATTGAATTTTCTTATTTCGCTTGTGGCTTTATAGCCGTCTAAACCTGGCATTTTAATATCCATTAATACAAAATCGATATCCGGATTCTCCTGAACAGCTTTCACAACGTCATGTCCGTTACTGACTTTTAATATTTTTTTTGCAATCGGAATTAGCACTTCGCCAATAAAAAGTTCGGACGTTAGATCGTCTTCTGCGACTAATATGGTTAGTTTATTTTCTAATTTAATTGTTTGTGAACTTTGAATTTGTCCGCTCGAATGCGGAATATTTTTATGAATGTAAGGAATGGTGAAATAGAACGTCGATCCTTCTCCTTCAACGCTCTCAACCCACATTTTTCCGCCCAGCATTTCAGCATAGGCCTTGCTGATGGCCAGACCTAAACCTGCTCCTTCATATCCGCTTGAAAGCGATTGGTGGGTTTGAAAAAAACGGTTAAAAATATCTTCCAGTTTCCCGCCAGGTATTCCAATTCCATTATCTTTCACATAAAATTGCATGTGATTTTTAATTTTTTTGTATCCCAGCTCAATGGCTCCTTCATTACTGTACTTAATGGCATTTTTTACAAGGTTGGTGAGGATCGCATATAATTTTTCACGATCGGTTGTAATGGTTGCTTCACTTGATGTCAGTGGGGTTTTAAAAGATAGTTCCATTCCTTTCTGTTCAACTTCAGGTTTAAAGAATGTATAAATATATTCGATTTGTTCATTGATATTCGTTTCTGCCTTCACAACGTTCATTTGCCCCGATTCAATTTTTGAAATATCGATCAGGTCGTTGATTATATTAAGCATCCTATTTCCACTTTTTTCAATAATCTCAATGTATTTCAATTGTTTGTCACCGCTTAGTTTGGGTTTTTTTAGCAGGTCTGCAAATCCAAGGATCCCATTCATGGGCGTTCTGATTTCGTGGCTCATGTTTGCAAGAAATGCTGATTTTAAGCGGTCGCTTTCTTCGGCTTTTTCTTTTGCTGCAAGAATTTCCTGTTCCGCTTTTTTACGGTCCGAAATATCCTGGTGCTGAATGATCACATAAATCAAATCACCGTCCGAATTCAGAATGGGGTACGACCAATTGTTGAAATATTTTTTTCTCGGTTCTGAAACCTGTACCCCTGTTGTTTCCGAAGCATGTTTAATATCAAAATTTACTTCCCAGGTTTGAGGTACCTTATCTTCGAATACCTTTTTAAGATAGCCAATTACGCCGGTCCTAATTATTTCACCATCGCGTAAAATATTGTATTTTCTGCCTTCGATATGTTCGGGCTTAACCCCAAATAGTTTGGAAAGCTTAGGATTGATTTTTATACACCAGCCATCTTTATCAAGAAGTTGGGTACTTAATGATGATTGTAGGAATAATTGTTCAAACAAGGTTTTGCTTTCAATTAAATCCCTCTCTGCTGCCTTTCTTTGGCTAATATCGCGCCAAACAACATGAAGGAATTCTTCGTTTTCAATAGAAATAGCAGTTAGCAGTACCTCAACATAAAAACTGGTGCCGTTTCTTTTCTTATGAACCCATTCAAAGCGGTTAGTACCTTTTCTATATGCCAGGTCCATCATTTCTTCTGCTTTGTCAAATGAGTTTTTTCCATCGGGTTGTAAAACAGGGGAAAGCTCAGATGGGTGGGTCGATAGCAATTCTTCTTTGTTTTGGTAACCAAGCATTTGCATGGTAGCAGGGTTGCAATCGACAAACTTGCCATCTTTGATTATTAAAACAGCATCACCGGATTGATCAAAAAGTGTGCGGTATTTATTTTCACTTTCAAGCAGGGCCTTTCGTATCTTTTTACGTTTGGTGACATCGTGGACGAAAGTAACGATCCGGCCGCCTTCAAGAGGTATATATTTGGCGCTTATTTCAACTTCAAATAGGCTGCCGTCTTTTCTTTTATGTATGGTTTCAAATTGGTCTTTACCATTTTTTATAATTTCTTGTATATGGTTTAATGTATCCGTTTTTGATTCTTTTGCCTCAACGTCTGAAATTTTCATTGTTAGCAGTTCCTCTTTACTATAACCACTCATGATTTCATATGCCTTGTTAACTTCCAAAATATTACCTTCCAGGTCAGCTTGCCAATAACCGTCAAGTGCGGTTTGCAATATAGTATTATATCTGGTTTCCCTGTTTTTGAGTTCTGCTTCTGCTTTTTTTATTTCAGTTAGGTCAATAGTCTGAATAATTGCATTTGTAATAGTCCCGTTTCTGTCAAAAACCGGGGTGATAATCGAATTTGCAACCTTTCTTACAGGGTTTTTAACACTAACATGTTTAAGATCTTTCATGCTGTAATCAACAATAAAGTTGGCTACTTTACCGCCGATAAAAACATCATTTAAATTCGATAATAATCCCTTTTCCTTTAGTACTTCATCTTGAAACAGATTATATTTTCCGATAACTTCTTCTTCCTTTGCCCCAAAAAAATCAAGACAAGCCTGATTGGTCCTAATTGCCGTGCCTTTTTCGTCTGATATCCAGGTGCTCAAAGCAGAACTATTAATAATATTATCTATAAAATCGGATTTTTCTTTAATTTCTTCTTCCGCCTTTTTGCGTTCTGTTATGTCAACGTGGGTTCCAACCATTCTAAATGCTTTCCCCTTTTTGTTGAACAAAATATTAGCTCTCGAAAGGATGTCGATCCAGTATCCCTTCTTATGCCTCATTTTGAACTCCTTCTCAAACTCATTTTGTTTTGTGTCGATTAACTCATTGATCAGTTTCCAGGTCCGGTTTAAATCTTCCTTTTCCGTTAAGTTTTCCCAAACTGAAAGCTTATTGGGCAATTCATCGTCTTTATAGCCCAACATATTTTTCCAGGCAGGTGAAAAATAAACTTCATTTGTAACAAGGTTCCAATCGTAAAGGCCATCTTTTGTTGCCTGCATTGCTAAATCAAAACGTTCTTTACTTTCTTTAAGTTCTTGTTCAATTTCTAACTGGCGTGTAATATCTTGAAATACACAATTGGTTTGCTTAAAATGCCCATCGGCATCGTAACCAATGCTTCCCTCAAGCGAAATGGTGATGTATGTACCATTTTTCCGCCTCATTTGAAAAGAAGTATGTACATGGCCCCTCTCTTTAAATTCGGGGAATTTCTTTTCAAAATGTTGAAGGTAATCAGGGTGTAAAAAATCACCGTAATATTTACCAATTACTTCATCTTTTTCATAACCCAGGGTATTTAACCAAGCAGAATTAATATCCCTAAAGTTCCCTTTTTCATCTAATGAATGGTAGGGTAAAGGTGCTTGTTCATATAAAGCTTTGTATTTTTCTTCGCTTTTTTCAATTTCGATGCGGCTCTTTTCAATTAATTTGCTTGCTTCTTTATTTTCCGTTATCTGTTTTTTCAAGAGATAATTCGAATAGGCTTTTTCGGAAAGTTGATTGGCAAAAATAAAAAGCATGTTTGATACTTTTTTAAATTGCTCTGTCGTCATAACAGGAACTTCATTCAATGCCTTTAGAAACTCATTTTTATCCAATCCAATTTCATCAGCATATTTAAGCATTTTTTGGTGGTCAAGTTCTTCATTACGCACTTGCCCAATTAACCAGTTTGCCAAATGTTTTCCTCCAACCGTTATGCTTGCTCCGGCATCCCATAAACCTCCACTTAAACAAGGCTGGACAATGGGACCATCGATTTTAAGCGAACCTATTGCAGCATCGGACTTAAAACATCGCTTTCTTCCTTCTTCCGTTGTACGGATAAGTGAACAGAAATTACAAAAATTACTGGTTTTCGTTATTGGTTTTCCATCAGGGGCGGTTATAATAGAAGCGACCCCATGAACGTCGGAAAAAACATTTTGAAGGTTTTGGATTTCTTCGATGTTAAACAGGTCATTAAAATGAAGGGAAGTTATCTTGTTGGATTTAGATTTTGACATATGCCCAAAATGATTGAAAAGAAGTTATATTTCGCAATTCCATTTAGTGTTCAATAGCCTAAGGTAGGCTATTTTGCTATTATTTTCAAGTGCTTAATTGTATTATTTTATTGTAGCAGGTATTGCAAACTGAAGAAGTTTTTTGGCTAATCAATAATAAATATCTTAGTTTTTAGAGAGATTTTAATTAAAGTGAAGTCGGTTTTAAAGAAAGGGAAGCACAGTTAAAATGTCTCTAGTCCAATCAACTTGTAATTATACTATACTGAATAGTTCGGATAATAGAAAGTACATAAACAAAGAAAGGGGAACCTGATTGGCTCCCCCTGTAAACTTGATTAAAACTATGAAATAAATGTCCTCTGACATTTAATACTTTTCCCAATTTTCGATTTTGGCAAGGTTCTCCAATTCATTGGGTGAGATAAAAAACAGGATATTATGTTTCTTCTCAAATTTTATGCTTATTCCGTAATTATAGCCTTCTTTGACCCGGTATGAAATTCTGTAATTGCCTTCTGTTGGGGCATTAGGCGTACAATTTACATTAAACTCAAGGTCTATTTTTTGATTTTCAGTATCAATTCCTTTTATGCGACAGCACACTTTGTTAAATCCAAATTTGTTTCCTTCATCGGTCAGGTATTCAGCTTTTGACCAAACATCAGAGAATACTTTTTCTCCCAATTTTTCAGATTTTTTTCGATCAACTTGTTTACAGATTTCTTTGAACTCTTCATCGTTGTAAACCACTACATTTAAAGAATTGGGACCCAATTTTGTTTTTGTAAGGTAAGTTTGGACTTTTAGTTCTTTAAATTCCATTTTTTCTTTCGGATTTGCATTGCAAAAACCAAATGCAAAAACCATTACCATTAAAAAGATTGTTGTTTTCATGACTCTGTTTTTTTCTGTTTTAATTACTTGATTAATTTATAGTTCTCATTTTTCCCAAACATCGTTTCGTTGGGATTGGCTTTATTCATTGACCAGGCAGGTAATAATTCGGCTTTGCCTACCATTCGTTCTTTTTTTGTTCCTTAATTTTTTTGCTCCTTTTTTTCCAATATTCCCTAAACTTCGATTGTCCAATAATTCCAACTGGCCCTTCGTAAATTCCACCATCGCCGCGCGGGTCAACAACTTTTATGGCCACCGTGTTATTTCCCTTTTTCAGTAGGTGGGCTGGAAAAACGTAGGCCCTTTCTGAATTAAAATATCTTCCGGATAAATCGCCGTACCCTTTTCTTAAAATATCATTGGTGCCGGTTTGCCCAATTAGAACGCCATTTAGGTAAACCTGATCGCAATCGTCGATTTTACCGCCAAGGAAAACCAAATAATCTTCGTTTAAAGCTTGGTTAGCCTTAAATTGCTTTCGATACCAGGCATAACCATTATATCCTTTAAAACCCTGGTTTTCCCAAAAGCCGGGAACCACGAGTTCATCCCAATCGCTATCATTAAAGTCGGGTTCCTTAAATTCGTCGTGGTTATCAGTCGTGAATTTCCAAGTCCCAACCAAACTAACGTCTGTTTTAAGGGGGTATTCCCTGATATATATTCCGGGATTTCCTTTAATTATTCCGCCAGAGCCATGCATATCAAATACCTTAACCGCAATGCCGTTGTCAGCATTATAGTTGATTAGGTTATCGGGAATCAAATAAGACCTGAAAGCTTCAAATGCCCCTTTGAAATTTGGAGGAAAGGTTCCGGTTGCACCAATTCGCTGCCCATTAAAAAAAACTTCATCTACATCGTCAATATATCCGAGGACCAGAAAAAGCTCGTTTTCTTTTAGATCATTTGATATCCATACGTTTTTTCTATAGAAACCATATCCGTTGTAGCCATTGTAGCCTTGTGATTCCCAGTTGCCGGGTACCTTAATCTGTTCCCATGCTGATGCATTAAAAGTTGGGTTTTGCCATTCGTGGTAATGGATAATTGAAAATTTCCAATCGCCAGAAAGGCTAATTTCCTGCATCATTTTTTTGTTATAATCCTTGTTGCCAAAACTTATCAAAGCAGTGCAAATAAGCAGGAAGAACAAATTGCTTTTTATGTAGATGCTTCTTATCATGATTAGTCAATTATTGATTCAAGAATCGTTTCCCAAAAATTACGGTCTTGATGATACTTTTCTTCAATTTTTTGATAATTGCTTTTAGAGGTGATACCAACAGGTCCTTCATATATTCCGCCGCCACCATGCCTGTCGTATATGTTAATAGTAATTTGGTTTGTTCCCTTTACCAACATCCCATCGGGTATTTGGTAATATCTTCTGTTTCTCCAAATATCACTTTTGTTTTTATATTTAAAATTGCGTTGGATATCTTCATAAGAACCCAGGTATTTTCCGTTGATATAGATGTATTCAAAATCATCAACTTTGCCTAAAATAAGGTACAAGTCATTCAAATCGACATCGTTATCAATCACAAATGTTTTTCGGTAACAAGCATATCCATCGTAATTCTTATACCCCTGGTCTTCCCAGAAACTTGGGACTTGTATCTCATCCCATGATAGGTCATTAAATTTCTTTTTGTTCCAATCCCTGTCTTTTCCTGTTTTGAATTTCCAGGTACCTTCAAGTGGTATATTGACATATTTGGCGTCGTAATTGACATAAAACCCAACTTTTCCTGAAACAATCCCTCCTTCACCAGAGGCATTATACACTCGAATTGCCAGAGTGTTATCTGAATTGAACTTGAGTTTTTCCATTGGGACAAGATATACTCGGTTGGCATCAAAGCTTGAAACGAAATTCGGGAAAAAACTTCCTGACTTTGCTATGAGTTCACCATTTAAATACACCTCATCAGCATCGTCAATTTTTCCCAACAAAAGGAATATTTTCATTTTATCTTTGAATGGGGCCAGGTGAAATGTTTTTCGGTACCAGGCAATTCCATCGTAATCATCATATCCTTGTTTTTCCCAACTCGACGGAACTTTTAATTGGTCCCAGTCCGAATCGTTAAGATTAGAGTTCTTCCAATTAATATCGTCACCAACCGTAAATTTCCAACTACCCGAAAGGTTTTTCACCTGTTTGAAGTCTTGTGCTGAAACAAACAAGGTTGAAATTAATAGCCAGGCAATGAATGAAATTATATACTTGTTCATGATGATATGAATTTACATTACAAAGATAGGTTACAGGATGGTGTGAGTTGTCAGCATGAAATAACAGAGTGTAATAGTTTGTCACATTTGTGCAAAACTATGTCATGCGGGTAGCTTTGTTTCAAGGATTTAGTTTATATCCTTTGCCATGAATTGTTAAGATGTGTTTTGGATGTGATGGGTCAAGCTCAATTTTTTGACGAAGCCGAACGATAAAATTGTCGATGGTCCTGGTTGTTACATCACTATTTGTTTCCCAAACATCGTTCATAATATCGAAACGGTCAACCGATTCGCCTTTATAGCGATAAAGATAACTTAAGACCTCGATTTCCCTTGCCGACATTTTTACGGGTTTGTTATCTGAAAATGCTTCGTAGGTTTTTAAATTTACTTTCAAGCGTCCGACCTCGATTTTTTCGTTTATTTGTTCTTCGGTTATCGATGACCTACGCAATATTGCTTTTACCCTGGCCAGCAGCTCGCGAAGGCTGAACGGTTTTGTGATATAATCATCGGCACCAAGTTCAAGCCCTACAACCTTATCCATTTCTTCGCTTTTGGCTGTGAGCAAAATAATGGGGGATTTATAGCCACTTTGCCGGGCTTTTTTACAAACTTCAAGGCCATTCATCCTTGGCATCATCACGTCCAGGATAATCAGGTCATACTTGTTGTTTTGTATCATTTCGAGGCCCTCAATTCCATCTGCTGCCGAATCAACCAAATAGCCTTCGAATTCAAAATTATATCTTAATCCCCTTAACAAATCGGGTTCGTCATCCACGACCAATATTTTTTTCTTTGTTTCCATATCTTAGGTTGCTTTTGGAAATAATATCCTAAAGGTAGTCCCTTTTTTGATTTTGCTTTTTATTTCAATTTTACCGTTATGTCCATCCACAATGTGTTTCACAATGCTCAGTCCCAAACCCGAACCTTTAACTTTGATGGAAACATCGTTTCTGCTTACCCGAAAGAATTTGTCAAATACGTATTTCTTATCTTTCTCACTAATGCCAATTCCCTGATCAATTACCTCAAAAAATGCTTTGTTTACAAAAATACCAGTTTTAATTACAATCGACTTTTTATCGAAACTATACTTAATCGAATTATCAATCAGGTTGATCAACACATCTTTAATTGATTCGGGATCCAACATCACATCTTCAATCCGTAAATCAAGTTTTAGCTCATGGGTAAAACCAAGTTTCTTTAAATAAGGAATGTAATTGTTATAGGTTTCTTCAATCAGGATGTTCAGGTTTGTTTTTTCAAGGATGTATGTTTTCTTGTCTTTTTCGATTTGTGAGAAATTTAGGATTTTATTGACCAAAATCGATAACCTGTTTGTTTCCTGAAGAATGGTCCGGATATAGTCTTGCTGCATTGCTTTGCTTGGAACACGCCCCATATCCATGGTTTCAGCATACATATTAATGAGCGAAAGTGGAGTCCTTATTTCATGGGATACGTTCGAAACGAAGTCTGACTTCAGGTTGGTGAGTTCAATTTGTTTGCTTAAAATACGGATTACCAACATGGCTGCCAAAAGAAGGATAAAACTAACGGTACCCACGAAATAGATGTTCCATTTAGACCTTTCCTGAATTAATTCGCCAATCGTTTTCCCCTCTAGGGCAATCCCTAATTTATATTCTGAAAAATTGCTCAGTGGTTTGGTCAATTCAATGTTTATTTCATCGTTGTTTCGAATAGAGCGGTATAACAAACTATCCTGATTGTTTAGTACTGCAATTTCAAATTGTCCCCCTGCTATTTTTTGTATTTGGGCATCGAGCCCCTCCGCAACAAATTCCAATGCATCCACCAAAATAGCTACCGGGAGCAGTTGGTTATCCTTCTTGATCAAAAAAACAAAAAATACGAAATCGGTATTTTCAATATTAAATGGTTCCAAGCGATAATAACCAACTTCGTAGAATTGCTTTAAGGTATTCAGTTTATTTTCAACCTGATGTGAAATCCAATGCACTTTATCATCGAGCTCTATTTCAGGGGGTATCGATGAAATGGAAATATGCTGTGGAATACTGTCGAGGAAGAAGAAGGTTTTTATATAACTATAATTTGATAATACGTTTTTCAGGTTTGATTCTTCTTCCCTAAACGAAAAACCGATCTC
This sequence comes from Prolixibacteraceae bacterium, assembly GCA_963677475.2. Classification (GTDB taxonomy): domain Bacteria; phylum Bacteroidota; class Bacteroidia; order Bacteroidales; family Prolixibacteraceae; genus JABMQB01. The sequence continues at coordinate 9,958 of CAXXQD010000001.1, forward strand.
CCGTGCCATCGATGTGAGCGCATCATCGGAATATTGGTTTATTGAGGTAAGAATTGCATCCAGTTGTTCGTTATAGGCATTTTCAACAACTTCCTCATTTTTTTGCAGGCTTCGTAATTCAAAAATAGCCACAAATCCTGAAGGTAATAGTATGGTTATTATCACCAGGATATATAAGTATTTCTTGTTGCCGGAAAACATTTAATTAATAGACTTTTGTACAAAACCAGCACTAAAATACTTAATTATCTATTTGATCCTCAAAAGTTGTGACAAGATATTACAAATTTAAAACACCTTCAATTTAATAGGTTGCCCAATCATATTTGCATTTATGTATCGTAACCAAACTGCAATTCCATTCTTATTTCGTGAAAAGAATACAAACCGGAGAAGGAGAATCAATTTTCGATACAAAACTTAGTAAACCTGTTTCCTGATCCCTTTTAAAAGAAATAATATTGTTGCTGTTTTGATTGGCTACAATTACATATTCATCATTGGGCGATATGGAAAAATTTCTTGGGGTATCGCCCAAAGTAGCTACAATAACAGCCAAAACTAAATTCCCATTTTGTTTGGTTATTTTATAAATTGCCAAACTGTTATGCCCTCTGTTTGAGGCATATAAAAATTTTCCATCGTTTGAGATGTGAATATCGGCACAGGTATTTGTTTCTGTGAATGAAACTGGTAGGGTGGAGATGGAATTTTTAATGGAATAAGTGCCATTATCCTGTTTTTCAAGATGTGTAACGGTGCAATCCAGTTCGTTTACCACATATGCCCATTTTTTATTTGGATGGAAAGTCAGGTGCCTGGGCCCCGCTCCGGGTGCCATTTTGATTTTTTGCTGTGCCGAAAGTTGTAGTTTATTGGTCGTTGTATCAATGTTATAAACCCAAACTTCATTGGTGCCCAAATCCGGCATCAGGATATTGTCGCCATTTGGCTCAAACCAGGCTGAGTGTGGGTGAGGGGCATCCTGGCGGTCGCTGGCTCCGCTTCCTGTATGCTTTTTAAAATCCATTAATTCCGAGAGTATTCCGTGATCATCAATTTTTAGTAAACAGCAACTTCCGTCGGTGTAATTTGTAACCACAACAAAACCTTGATTATTTGCTGAAACGTGGCATGGTCCGGGACCGCCCGAAGTGGTTTTAGAGAGGAAGGAAAGACTGTCTTCGAGGATTTTAAAGGATGAAATAGAACCATCCTGAGGTCGGTTTGAGTTTACACAAACCAAAAATTTTTTATCGGAAGAAAAAGTCAGGAAAGCCGGGTTCTCGGTTGTTGCAACCAAACCTTTATTGCTTAAAATACCATCATCGTCTAAGGTGCACTTATAAATTCCTTTGCTGTCGCCAGAAGTGTAGGTTCCAACATAAAATGTATGCGATTGATCATTTTTGGTGGTTTCCGCCTTTTTGTGCTGGCAACCAAATAGAATAAATAGGAATAGGAGAATAGGTATAAGTTTCATTCAATAGTGATTTGATTAGTGTTGCTAAGATAGTTGTTTTTCTTAACTTTTTGCACCATAGAAAAGCACTGTGGATTGCTTGTAGTCACCAATCGGGGTAAATTCTAACTATTAGAGTTTGGGTGCAGCAAATTGTATTTGCTGAAATAATGATGCGGATAGATCCCGATAAATTATTGGGACGCATCACCCGGAGACTTTCAATAAAAAAGCCTCCCAGAAGAACAAAAACCAATTATTTGCTCCTGCTTTCTGGAAGGCTTTTGTACCCAAATATATTGGCTATTTCTTCAGTGCTGGCGTTGAATAGGGTGGTGGTGTTACTTTTATTTCACCTTGTTCCTCCAGCATTTTTAAGACTTCCTGCACAGCTCTTTCAAGTTGTGGGTCTTTGCCTTTTGAAAGAGACAAGGCATCCTGGCGCACTTCAATATCGGGAGCCACGCCTTTGTTTTCGGCAATCCATTCGTTTTTAACCGGATCAAAAACAGCATTGTCGGGTGCCGTTAATGCGCCACCATCCACTAAACTGTAATGCACTGATGATTTTACCAATCCTCCCCAGGTTGTGGTGCCGATTAATGGACCAACGTTTTGTTGCCGGAATGCCCACGGGAAGAAATCACCGCCCGAACCCGACAGTTCATTAATAAGCAGGGCTTTGGGGCCCAATATTCCGCCCGGAAGCCTCATGGCTTTTCCATTTGGCACTTCGTTGGTGAGCGCTGCCCGAATGGTCCTGGTCATTAAATCAACCATATAATCATCCAACAGGCCTCCACCGTTAAAACGCTCGTCAATTATGGCGCCTTGTTTGTCCTGCTGTGCAAAATAATACCTGTTAAAGGAAACAAAACCGGGACCTCCGGTATTTGGTACCCACACATAGCCAAGTTTACCGCCTGAAAGCTGATCAACCATACGTCGGTTATCTTCCACCCAGGTGCGTTGGCGCAATGAGTTTTCGCTACGGATTGGCTCAACCACTTCTTTCCACGAATCTTTAAATTTTGGTTCTTTATTGATATGCAAAGTCGTTTGTTTTCCGGAAGTTCCATCCAGGTATTGATAAATATTATCCTGATCGCTTATTTCGTTTCCGTTGATCCCGACAATATAATTTCCTTCTTCTATTTTCATTCCGGGTTGGTCAAGGGGACCTGTTAAACCAGGGTTCCAGCTTTCTGTCGTATAAATCCGATTAATTTTCCAGCTTCCATTTTCGGGAACAAGGTCGGCACCCAATAAGCCAGTCGAAGACCGGTCAACTTCGGGGTAATCGCCACCAAAAACAAAACTATGCCCAACAGAAAGTTCCCCGTTCACCTGGTCGAGAATATAGGTTAAATCGGTTCGGTGCTTAATAAACGGTACCAATGGTGCGTATTTTTTATACACTTTGTCCCAATCCCTGCCGTGCATATCGGGATCGTAAAAATAGTCTTTTTCGTACCTCCAGGCTTCGTTAAACATTTGCTCCCATTCGGCAACCCTGTCTAGTTTGATTTTTAAATCCAGTTTTAGGGATTTCCCATCTTTCCCACTGGCTTTCGATGTTTCCATTACCTTCCAGCTACTTCCGATACGGGCAAGCATCTGTTTAGCACTTGCCGAAACCGATACGCTGCGGGCACCTGATATAAATTCTTTGGTCTCCTTTTTTTCAAGGTCAAATTTCTGGATTGTCAGACCACTTTCATTGGGAACCGATTCTCCAATAAATACCGATCCTGCAGGTCCCTGTAACAAACCTCGATATGGCCTTGTTGGAGCCGGTAAAGGCATAATCCTTCGGGCAATTCCGTCAAAGTCGATTTTTATTTCTTCAGCTTCCTTATCTTTTTTCTTTTTATCGTCCGCCTTGTCTTTCTTATCGTCAGATTTATCCTCTTTTTTGTCTTCTTTTTTATCGGACTTAGCTTCGGTTTCTGCTTTTTTGTCTTTGTCTTTTTCTTCCTCTTTTTCTACCGGTTCTTCATCGCTTTTTAGTTTGAAGGGTGATTCTTCATCTTTTTGAAGGTTTACAATATAAGCCCTGTAGGTTGGATCAGCAGTCATAGAACTGGTATTTGCCCAGGTTGAACCTAAGGCAAGATCAGTGCTGGCAAGAAAATAGAGATGTTTACCATCAAGGTCCCAAACCGGGGAAAAAGAATCGGCAAAAGAATTGGTGATGGAAGTGGAAGTCTTGGTTTTGTTTGACCATAGCTTCACTTGCCTGAACCCGTTGGTGCCTGATTTTGCATAAGCCAGCCACTGCGAATCTGATGACCAATTTAAACCTGTTCTCCCTCTTTCAAGGTTGGTGCCACCTATATCAGCAGTAATAATTGTTTCGTTTTCAATATCAACAACCCGGATCCTGACATCATCATCGGTAAATGCAATTAGTTTTCCGTCGGGTGACCACTTGGGCTCCCAGCCCAGTTTTGATTCGCCAATGGAAATACTTTTTACTTCCGACATACCATCCTGACCTGTTATTTTCAGGGCGTAGCCTTTTCCGCCTTCATCGGAAAACCAGGCGATTTTATCTCCCTTTGGTGACCAAATTGGTGAGCGGTCGGCGGCATCAGAGCTTTGCGTAATATTTCTGGCGTCGCCATGTTCAATAGGGACTGTAAATATTTCTCCCCGCGATTCCATAATCGCCCTTTTGCCAGTTGGTGAAAGGGACGCAGAACGCACACTTTTTCCAACATCTTCCCACTTGGTGTTTGCCCAGGGGAAATCACCAATTACAGTAATATTTAATTGAGTTGTTTTTTTTGTGTTTAAATCAAATGTATGAAGGAATCCGTCCCGTTCAAACACCAGTTTTTCTTTATTGCCCGATAAGCTTTTAATATCGATATCTTTAAAATTGGTCAATTGGGTGAGTTCTTTTGTTTTGGTAGAATATGCCCAAATATTAACCGTCCAATCACGGTCCGACAGAAAATAGACCATATCTCCAATCCACAAAGGTTGTGTGTCGGTTGTGCGCTCATTGGGCAACAATACTTCGCTCATATCATTTAGGTCGAGAAGGATGAGTGGCGTGTTTTGTCCACCCCGATATGCCCTCCATTCTTCATCCCAGCGCCTTACCCCGTCGATGGCTATTTGTTTTCCGGATGGCGAAAAAGAACCATTGGTGGCACGTTGTTCGGCTAATTTTATTGCCGGTCCTCCCTTTGCAGGAATGGTGTACAATCGTTCAAAGATAGTTGGCGCCGATTCGCGGGTCGAAGAAAACAGTACTTGTTTTCCATCTGGCGACCAACTCCGGGCTCGTGAAGAACTAGGGTGCCAGGTCAGGCGGATTGCTGAACCACCTTCAACCGGGATTGTGTAAACTGCATCGGAACCACTTCGGTTCGAAGTAAAAGCAATGGTTTTTCCATCAGGTGAAAAGTGTGGGTCTTTTTCAACGGCAGCAGTGCTGGTCAACCTAAAAGCTGTTCCCCCATCGATATCCGAAACCCATAAATCACCTCCATAAGTAAAAGCAACTTTTGAAGAACTGATGCTGGGTTGCCTAAGCAGCCTGGTTCCTTCTGCATCAGAAGAATTTGAAAGTATGAATACAAATAAAAATAATAGATTTCCAGTCAGGATTTTAATTGACTTTGTGTAGTTCATGAGAATTAATTTATATGTTTCTAATCTTTAATTAACATTAGTGCACCTAAATATCAAATAATTACTGAAAATAAAAAACATTCATGATTCCCGGGAATCACCAACAGAAATGAAAATCGAACATTAAGAATTTGGGTGCAGCGAATTTTATTCGCTGAAGAATAATGCGGATAGAATCCGCATCACCCGAAAACTTTCAGAAAAAAGCAACAATGAATATTTATTTCTGTTTTGAATAAAGATTTCTTTTTCCTGATTTTATTTCATTGATGTCCGATAATATTTTACAATTATCTCTGCACTTATGATTTTATTACGTTCCTACGAAACTGTAAGGTATTGGGGCTTGTATTTTATTTCTACACATATTGAGTTCCTAACGGAACAGCCCCAGAGGGGCAAGATGTTGGTAGAATCGGAGTTACATATTTAAGAAGGAAGTCCTGTTGGGACGAAATATATTTTACCTGACAACAATGACTTTATTTAAGGGATTCATATAATATTTTAAGTTTAACAGCATAATACTAATGTAAATACCAATGAAAATAGTTACTTTGTTCAAATAACATAAAGAAATAAATGTAACTTCTTGAACACAAGATAAAAAACACTATATAAAGTCATGTTTGTCATTTGTTCCCAAATACTTTCCAATATAAATCACCAGTAAGTTTAATTATGAAACATCTATTCATTATACTTCTATTGTCCATATTAACAAATTTTTGCTCTGCTCAAGAAAGGAATTTGCCAATTTATTCATTGTCACATATAACAATTGACTCTGTTGTTATGTATGATGATCCATTTAAAGTTACTAATGGAGAATTAGAAAACAAGGGGTATTCTCCGGTGTGGTTAAATGCATTTTGCGCAACTGCTGTTCCTACTTTTTTTGATAGAGATGCAAAAAAGGCACTGCTTTATATCCATAAAAGTTTCAATCTAGATGAGGCCGCTTTGCAATCTTTCTATGATAATTGGGTCCCAAAACCCATTCCCGATATTGATATAACCATTTATATTTTAGGTGATATTTATTTTCACGATAATATTAATAATGAAAAATACATTTATACACCTATGTGGGGGACAAGATATGATCTCCCTGTCCGTTTAAGTGCATTAGATACAGCATTCCTGGGAACGCCAAATAAAAGCCAACTCGATAGTATTGACGTGTATTTCCCATTCTATCGTAATGATCATAAAGCTTGGTTTTTCTATATATTGGAAAATGGGGTATATAAAAAATGCACGGATTTATTACTTTATGATGTGCTAAAATGGAATATGAAAGATTTTAGTGCTCAGAGTTCTGCAAAAGAACTGATTGAAATAATATATAGTCAAAAGAATTATACTCGTAGCAGGCTTGAAAATGGACATAGAGTTTTTGAAACTGTGATAAATACTCCTAAAGGAACGGTTGTAGTTAAACCAAAGCAGAATGAGTTACCAATAGATTAGGTTTTGTGCTTCACTCAACTTATGCCATTATTTCTGTAAATACTTCTTGTTAGGATTTGGCACTAACAAATATAATTATCCACAAATGTTGAAATTCTAATTTAATGTTTGCAACCAATCATACAAACGATCGTTCCAACTTTGCAAATACCCTTTCCCGAGTCCAAATGAAAAGCCATGCCCTCCGCTTGGATAAATATGCATTTCAGTAGGGATACCTTTGTCAACGAGACTTCTGTACATGCGCAAGCTGTTTTCAACAGGTACGCCATTATCATCCGATGCATGGACAATAAAGCATGGAGGGGTATTCTCTTTCACTTGCAGGTCGTTAGAATAAAAATCGATTAATTCCTGGTCCGGAGTTTTACCAATCAGGTTTTCACGCGATCCCATATGGGTACATTTTTCGTCCATGGTGATGACCGGATATGCCAGCACCATAAAATCGGGGCGTGCACTTAGCTGATCCACACTATCGGTTTTTAAAAAATTGTCCAGGCCGAAATGGGTTCCGAGGGTCGATGCTAAATGGCCTCCGGCAGAAAAGCCCATTATCCCAACCTGATTTGTATCAACATGCAATTGTTCTGCATAATAACGGACCATACGAACAGCCCTTTGTGCATCCTGCAAGGGGGCATCTTTCCCGATTACAACCGATTTTGACTGGGGCATCCTATATTTAAGCACAAAAGCGGCAATCCCTTTCGAGTTGAACCATTTGGCGAAGTCGGTTCCTTCCCAATCGTAAGCGAGGCCAACATATCCTCCCCCCGGGCAAATAACAACTGCCTGTCCGGTAGCATGTTGTTTCGAAGGCAAAAATATTTCAAGGGTCGGTATTTGAACTTTGGTTATCCATTCTATCCTGCTATTGTTCGTTTCTTCCTTTTCTTCCGATGGCTGATAATTTGGGATCGTTGTATTCCATAAAGGAATTATTTCACTTTGACCAAAACTTTGGAAAATAAAAGAGATAATTGTGAGCGTCAGAAAGATTCTTTTTTTCATCGTATGTAGGATTTTTCGAATTTGAAAATGTGAATAAGTAAAAGTCATAAGTTTTTTTCTTTTATCCAAAAGTTGAGCTTGATTGTTGAATGGATGATGGATTTATTTTTGAAATGCTTTACAGAATAAAAATGGGATCATAATTATTAACATTAAGCTGGTTATTGTACTTTTACTATAAATAAATTTACTACATTGAAAAGCCTGAAAAAAGGCACAGAACATACATTCATTAAAATGAAAAAGCTAAAAAGAATCCTGCTTGTAGCCATTGCTCTCCTGATTGTTGCATACTTATTAGGTCCAAAACCTCCAAAACCCGAATTGAATAAAGACTTGCCTGTTATCCAAGGAAGCATCTCTTCGTTTGATAGGTATTTGGAGCAAAAAGAAGGAGCATTTTCCATTAAAGAAGATAACCAGTCGCGGGTAATTTGGAGCAACGATAGTTTGCCAACCCGCACCGATTATTGCTTGTTGTACTTGCATGGTTTTTCCGCATCCTGGTACGAGGGCTATCCTCTGAATATTGATTTTGCAAAAAAATACGGCATGAATGCTTATTTCCCGAGGTTGGCATCACATGGTATCGAAACCACAGATGCACTGATTGATATGACCCCGGATGCTTTATGGGAGTCGGCAAAAGAAGCACTGATGGTTGCCCAAAAATTGGGAAAAAAAGTCATTATCATGAGTACATCGACCGGAGGGACTTTGTCGTTAAAACTGGCATCTGATTTTCCGGAATATGTGGATGCCCTGATCATGTTTTCGCCCAATGTTGAAATCAATAACAGCGCTGCTTTTTTACTTTCCAAACCCTGGGGATTGCAAATTGCACGAAAAGTATATAAAAGCAAATACAGGGTTACCAATGAAGACTTTGACTCAAAAGATTGTCAGTATTGGAATTGTAAATACCGTTTGGAAGCGACCGTTTATTTGCAGCAGTTGGTTGAAGCCTGCATGACACCTGAAGTTTTCAAAAATGTATCGGTTCCTGTTTTTGTGGGCTATTATTATAAGGATGAGGCAAATCAGGATGACATTGTGAAAGTAAGTTCTATTTTGAAAATGTTTGATCAGCTTGGTACAGCCAGCGATCAAAAAACAAAAGTTGCATTTCCTGATGCAGGCAACCACGTAATTGCATGCGAACTAACCTCAGGATGTGTTGATGAAGTGAGCCGGGCAACGTATAAATTTGCCGAAGAAGTCTTAAACCTGAAGAAATAGATGATGAAATATGTAAAAGCATAATTGTTGCCGTCAGGGTGGTGCATTCAACGACTTATTTAATTTTACTATATAAACTAATACATACGAACCTAAATCAATAATCATGAGTAAAAATGCCGGTACTTTTTTAGCTACAATCGTCGCTTTGTTTTTTTTAAGCGCTTGTACAAATGTTCCTTCCCCACACTCACTGAAGGTAAGCGAAGGTTTTGAAAATCCCTTGGGTTTTTACGATGCAAATCCAAACTTTTCATGGAAATTGCCCGATGATGGCATGGTTAATTCGCAAACTGCTTATCGAATTGTTGCCGCCAGTAGTGCTGATTTATTGCCTGATCATGCAGATATTTGGGACAGCAAGAAACAAGATTCGGAAGTGTCCCTTTGGATAAAGTATGCCGGGAAAGAATTGCAATCCAGGCAAAAAATATTTTGGCAGCTTAAGTATTGGGACCAGGATGGAAAAGAATCTGAATGGAGTGAGCTTGCGTATTTTGAATTAGGGTTATTGTCGAATAATGATTGGCAGGCAAACTGGATCTCGTTGCAAGATAGTGACGGCGATGTTTATACTCCTGAATACCTTCGGAAAGAATTTACTGTTTCTTCGGAAATAGAAGAAGCAAGGCTTTATATCACTTCGAAAGGGATTTTCGAAGCTCAGATTAATGGTCAAAAAGTGGGAGAGGATCTGATGCCTCCGGGCTGGACGCCGTATAAGAAAAGGATTGAGACTTTAACTTACGATGTGAGTGATCAAATAAAGCAGGGCGATAATGCAATTGGCATTTTACTTGGCGAAGGCTGGTTTTCAGGACGTATTGGCTATCGTGCTTCACAGTGGATAAAAAAGCCTTATCCACGGACAATTTGTCAACTGGAAATTACATTTAAAGATGGAACGTCAAAAACTGTTCTTTCGGATAATACATGGAAGGGAACAGACCAGGGGCCTATCCGTTTTTCAAGTATTTATGACGGGGAAACGTACGATGCAAATTTGGAGCTAGAGGGTTGGAGTGCGCCCGGTTTTGATGAGTCAGCCTGGGCTGAAGTAAGCTCGGAAGCAATTGGGGATGAATTTACACTTGTTCCCAAACGTCACCATACAGTAAAATCAAAACTGGAATTGCCTGCATTAACCATCAATAAAATTGGTGATGGGAAAGTAGTATTCGACCATGGCCAAAATATGGTGGGTGTAGCACAAGTAAACATCCCTGTGAAGAAAGACCAAAAGGTCACCATTCGTTTTGCCGAAATGCTCGAAAAGGATGGAACTCTATATACTGATAATTACCGTTCCGCAAAATCAACCGATTATTATATCCCAAATGAAAATGGGGTTATTAGCTGGAAACCGACGTTTACATTTCATGGATTCCGTTATGTCGAATTAAGTGGTTTCGATAAAAGTGCAGAGCCAGCAAAAGACTGGGTAACAGGATTGGTACAATACTCCGATTTCGAACAAACGGGTACATTTGCCACTTCGCACGATAAATTAAACCATCTTCAAAGCAATGTTATTTGGGGTTTGAGGGGGAATTTTTTTGATATCCCGACCGATTGCCCGCAACGCGATGAACGGCTGGGATGGACCGGCGATGCACAGGTTTTTGCCCCAACATCTATGTTTAATTGCGATGTATATTCGTTTTGGGCAAGCTGGTTGCAAAGTATGCGTGAAGAACAGCGCGAAGATGGGAGTATCCCGGTTGTTGTGCCCAATATTTTGTCAAGAAAAGCAAGTACCGGGTGGAGTGATGCCGCAACGGTTATTCCATGGGAGATCTATTTCAGGACCGGCGATAAAAATATTTTGGAAGAAAACTATCGGATGATGCGCGGATTGGTGGATTATTACCTTTCCGAGTCTGAAAATCATATTTTAAGCATTTATACTTATGGCGATTGGCTGCAACCTTATCCTTCCGTTGAAGGGGACCGAAGTGCCGACACTCCGCCTGACCTGATTGGGACTGCCTACTTTGCACGTTCGGTAGAATTAACCTTAAAAGCTGCCCGGGTTTTGGGGATGGATTGCGAAGTGCCCGAATTAGAAGAACTTCACAACGCAATTTGTTTGGCATTCGACAATAAATTTATGGACGAAGAAGGAAAATTGACCACCAAAATTGAAACGCAAACAGGGTATTTGCTTGCCTTAGGTTTTAATTTAATTCCGAAAGAAAAGCAGGATTTGGCTATTAAAAACCTATTACGAAAGATTGAAGATGCTGGCGGGCATTTGCGCACCGGGTTTTTAGGAACACCCTTGCTTGCTCCGGTTTTAGATAAGTTTGGACATACCGATGTGATGTTTGAAATGCTTTTTAAAGAGACTTATCCATCGTGGTTTTATTCCATCAACCAAGGGGCTACTACCATGTGGGAACGTTGGAACAGTTATAGCCATAAGGATGGTTTTGGAGATGCAAGTATGAACTCGTTCAACCATTATGCTTATGGTGCAATTGGTCAATGGATGTATGAGAGGATGGCGGGCCTTGCCCCCTTGGAACCGGGATATAAGAAAATTCAAATCGCACCTATATTTGAAAGTCCTTTGAGTTCTGCTAAAGCAGAATATATTTCCAATTATGGAATCATTAGCTCAGCGTGGGGCAAAACTAGTGATGGGACAGAACTTTCTGTTGTCATTCCTCCAAATACATCAGCTAAAGTAATTGTTCCGATTAACGAGGGAGAGGATTTATTTGTTGATGGTGGCAGCATCGAAAGCCGGAAAGAGATAAAAAATATCGTGCGAAACAACGAAACAATTACGATGGATGTTGAGCCAGGGGCTTATTCTTTTTTACTAAAAAAGTAAGCATTTCTGATGTAAATTGAATTGTTCACGTTCTGGGCAATACAATCGGCGAATTCATATTGAATGGACTAAAGATCGGGAACAGTAAACTGGATGGTAAAAAGGCAGAAACTAACAATGGTAACCTGCTTTAAATCCTGGGACTCATAAAATTGAAATCCTGTAGAATCAAGGAATGTTTTTATTTTCGTAAATCACTTGGGCTTGTGCCAACTTTAATTTTAAACAAACGGCTAAAGTAATATATCGACTGAAACCCCAGTTCAAAGCTTATTTCTTTAATGCTTTTGTCGGACGATAAAATAAGCTCTTTAGCGCGCATAATTTTTAACTCCAGGTGGTATTGGTGCGGTGAAACACCCGTGTATTTTTTAAACATTTTGCGAAAATACGAATATCCCATATTGTGTTCCTTCGCCAGTTTTTGTAAATCAATTTCGGCGGCAATGTTTTCCCGCATCCTGAAAGTCGCTTTTTGAATGGTCGATTCGATTTTTTTTCCTGAAAATTGTTTTTGCTTTTGGTAGGCAACTATATAGCCCAGAAGTTTTACAATCATCCCTGAGGAGACTTGTTGAAAACCCGGTTTTTCTTTTATGATCAGATCAAATATTTTGTAATAAGTATCAATAAAATCTTCCCTAAGCTCGCAATAAATCAATGGGCGTTCGGGCGAAAATAAATCTTTGGCAAGCAATTGTTTGGCAAGTTCCCCATCGAAGCCAATATAATGTTCCACCCAACCGGTTTTTTGTTTCGGACGGTAACGGTGCCAAATTCCCGGCCAATTAATCATTAAGGTTCCCGGTTTAATTAAAAATTTCCCAAAATCAGTTTCCAATTCACCACTTCCTTCGGTGATATAGTTAATTTGGAATTCATCTAAAATCCGTCCTTTTTCCCAGTTAAAGAAATACCCGGAAGGGTGGTGTATGTCCGGATAAATGGTTTTCGGGGCAATGGTCGATTTGCCAGCAACGTTGAGGTAAAGCCCCCAAGATTTATCTTCTTCGCCTGGGGTAAGATATTTAAAGAAATTCTCCATTATTGTGCCAAAATGTGCAAATGTATAATCATTTTATGTATTGTTTCACTCTATAGATCAGTATACTTTTGGTAGCAACTAAATTTTCAATAGCACATCAAAATTATTAAACTTTTTTAAAAATCTATTATGCAAGTTATACTTGGAATTATCTATCACTCCCTGGGCGGTTTTGCTTCAGGAAGTTTCTACATGCCCTACAATAAGGTGAAAAAATGGTCATGGGAAACTTATTGGATTGTTGGGGGCTTGTTTTCCTGGCTTATTGTTCCGCCAATTGCTGCTTACCTAACGGCACCAAATTTTATTGAAATTATCCGCTCAACTTCTGGCAGTGTATTAAATTTTACCTACATGATGGGATTGCTGTGGGGGATTGGCGGTTTAACCTACGGATTGGGCGTACGTTATCTTGGAATGTCGCTGGGCAACTCGGTTACTCTGGGATTCTGTGCTGCTTTTGGTGCGATTGTTCCATCTATTTATTACAACATTAACCCAACCGAAGGCAAAGTTTCATTCACCGATATGATGGCAACCAACGGGGGGCAATTGGTTTTATTGGGGGTATTGGTTTGCCTTATCGGAATTGCAATCTCAGGCAGGGCAGGAATGCTTAAAGAAAAAGAAATTTCGGTAGAAGAAAGCAAAAAAAGCGTTGCAGAGTTTAGCTTGGTTAAAGGATTAATCATTGCAATTATTTCCGGTATTTTAAGTTCGTTTATGAATTTCGGGATCGAGTCAGGCAAGCCTATGGCCGATGCAGCAGTCGCTTCCGGGAATAATCCTCTTTTTGCCAACAACGTTTCTTATGTTATTATTATGTGGGGAGGTTTAACAACCAACCTGATTTGGACCACCATTTTAAGCATAAAAAATAAGTCTTATGGTGATTTTGTGGATTCGTCTTCCCCAATTGCAAAAAACCTATTGTTTTCAGCTTTGGCGGGAACAACCTGGTTTCTTCAGTTTTTCTTTTACGGAATGGGCGAAAGTAAAATGGGCAATGGCGCAAGTTCATGGATTTTGCACATGTCAACCATTATTCTTACAGCAAATATGTGGGGAATTTATCGTAAAGAATGGAAAGGCGTTAGCAAAAAGACAAAAATGACGATTACCGCTGGAATCACGGTAATTATTCTTTCTGTATTCCTTGTGGGAATAGGTAATTCAATGTAAGCTTAAATTCAAAAACAATGAAACGGCTGGCTTTTAAAATGTACCTGAAAGAAGGTCAAAAGGAAGAATATATGAAACGGCATAACGAAATTTGGCCGGAGTTGAAACAACTTTTAAAAGAGGCAGGTATAAGCAATTATTCCATTTTTTTAGATGAGGATACCAATACCTTGTTTGCGTTTCAGCAAGTAGAAGGAGATGGTGGATCTCAGGATCTCGGACAAACCGAGATTGTTCAAAAATGGTGGGCTTATATGGCTGACATTATGGATACGAACCCGGATAATTCGCCGGTATCAAAAGAATTGGAAGAAGTATTTTACATGCAATAAATCAAATAAAATGGCAAACATAGAATTAGTTAAGAAGGCATACGCCTTGGCAAAAGAGCAATATGCAGAGTTAGGAATTGATACCGATCAGGTATTAAAAGAAATGGAAAAAGTTGTTATCAGCTTACATTGTTGGCAAACCGATGACGTTGGTGGTTTCGAAACTCCTGATGCTGAACTTTCAGGCGGTGGAATCCAGGCAACGGGCAATTATCCCGGCAAAGCAAAAAGTATTGCCGAAATGCGAGGCGACCTTGAAAAAGTACTTTCGCTACTGCCCGGAGAACATCGTTTAAACCTGCATGCCATTTATGGCGATTTTGGCGGTGAACTTGTCGATCGTGACCAAATTGAAGTTAAACATTACCAAAGCTGGATTGACTGGTGTAAAAAACAAGGCATAGGTATGGATTTTAATGCCTCTTGTTTTTCACATCCAAAAGCAGATTCAGGATTTACCTTATCATCGAAAGATGAAGAAACCCGCAAATTTTGGGTTGAGCATTTAAAAAGATGCCGTGCAATATCTGCAGAATTTGGAAAACAATTGGGTACACCCTGTGTGCATAATACCTGGATTCCGGATGGCTCTAAAGACACACCAATTGACAGGAACGGTCATCGCGATTTGTTGAAGAAATCGTTGGATGAAGCAATGGCTGTTGAGTATCCGAAAGAGCACATGAAAGATGCGGTGGAAAGTAAGTTGTTTGGGATTGGTGCTGAATCGATGACCGTTGGTTCGCACGATTTTTATCTGGGATATGCCATTAGCCGTAACAAATTGATTTGTTTAGACAATGGGCATTTTCATCCGACCGAGCAGGTTGGCGATAAAATTTCATCATGCCTGCAATTTGTTGATGAAGTACTGTTGCATGTTACACGTCCAATTCGTTGGGATTCAGACCATGTGGTTACACTGAATGAAGATGTGCAATTAATTGCTTCCGAAGTGGTTCGAAATAATTTCTTCGACCGGGTAAATGTTGGGCTTGATTTCTTCGATGCTTCAATAAATCGTATTGGTGCTTATGTTGTGGGTACCAGGGCTGCCAAAAAAGCATTTATGATTGCCATGCTTGAACCAACTGCTACCATTAAACAAATGGAAGAAGCAGGTCAGAATTTTGAACGGTTGGCAATGTTGGAAGAGCTAAAAACCAAACCTTTTGGCGCAGTATGGGATTACTATTGCTTACAGAACAACGTGCCTGTGGGTGAAGATTATATCGCTGAAATTCAAAAATACGAACAGGAAGTTTTATCAAAACGATAGTGTAAAATAATGGAAAGGAGTTTTATCAACTTCTTTCCTCTTTTTACAATCTAAATAGGAATAATTGAAATGGACAAGAATGTAAAAGACTTAGTAGAAGTTTCCCGGTTTTATGGAAACAATCCGGCATTTGTGATTGCCGGAGGTGGAAATACTTCGTATAAAAACGCTGATAAGCTATGGGTAAAAGCAAGTGGCTCATCAATGGCTACTATTGATGAAGGAGGATTTGTTTGCCTTTCGAGGGAAAAATTAAGCACCATCGTAACAAAAAGTTATAGCCATGATTCAACCGAACGAGAAGCGCAGGTTAAGAAAGATTTGCACGATGCAATTCTTTATCCTGCAGATAAAAGGCCTTCTGTGGAGACCTCTATGCACGAAATTATTGAATTTCCCTTTGTTGTACACACGCACCCAACTATAGTAAATGCCCTCATGTGCTCAAAAAATGCAAAGGAAACGACCAAAGAGTTGTTTGGCGAAGAGGCTTTGTTTGTTGAATATACCGATCCGGGTTATGTTCTGTTCAAAAAAGTTGAATCGGAGTTGATCAAAGCACGTGCTAAGTTTGGCAAAGAGCCAACCCTAATTTTTTTAGAGAACCACGGCGTATTTGTCGGGGCTGATTCTTCCGAAGAAATTAAGTCAGTTTATACAAATCTTATGGAAATATTACAGGGAAAAATTGTAAACGAACTTCCTTCTGTGGAGGAAATTGCTTTGGGCGATCAGGGAAATGAATATCTGGCTTCCCTTAAAAAAGAGGTCCTTTCAGAATCGGGTGCAGTTCTGTTTAAAAATAATGAACTTGTTCAAAAATTTGTGGCGTCGCGTGAAGCGTTCGAAAAAGTAAATTATCCATTTACGCCCGATGACATCGTTTATTGTAAATCGAAATACCTTTTTGTTTCGCAAAATCAGGAAGAACTTGCAAATGGCATCAAGGAGTTTACCAAGCAAAACGGTTATGCCCCTAAAGTCGTTGCAATTCAGGGGCTTGGATTGTTGACAATTGAAGAAAACGAAAAGTCGGCTCAAACCGTTCAGGACGTTTTCCTGAATATGATGAAAGTGAGTTTTTATGCTGAAAGTTTTGGTGGGCAACAGTTTATGACCCAGGATCAGATTGATTTTATCGATAATTGGGAAGTAGAAAATTACAGGCGCCAAGTGGCAAAAAAAGGATAATTTATTGGTTAAACGTAAATAAAACTAAAGTAGAATCTATTTTGAACGACATATGAAAAAAAAGGTAATCGCCATATTTGATATCGGAAAAACCAATAAAAAAATCCTCCTGTTCGATGAAAGCCTGAAAGTGGTTTTGTGCATTGAAGAAGAATTTAAAACGAGTGTTGATGAAGATTCGGTGGAGTGCGATGATATTGATTTAATTGAGGTTTGGATGAAATCGACCCTGGAGGAAATAATAAAAGGGGACGAGTACGATCTGAAAGCTGTAAACTTTTCAACTTATGGCGCCTCCCTGGCATTTTTAGATGATGCGGGAAAACGTTTGACCCCAATCTATAATTATTTAAAGGAAGTGCCGGAAACGATCCAATCAGGGCTATTTGAAAAATATGGTGGAGAGGAAGAATTTTGCAGGAAAACAGCAAGTCCAAAGCTTGGGTTGTTGTTAAATTCAGGAATACAAATGTTTTGGTTAAAAAAAGAAAAGCCTGAAGTATTTAATAAAGTAAAATCGATTTTGCACTTTCCGCAGTATTTATCATATCTTCTAACGAATAAAGTTGTTTCTGAGCCAACATCAATTGGGTGCCACACTTTTATGTGGGATTTTGATTCGAATTGCTACCACGAGTGGATTAAAAATGAGGGTTTTAACCTACCCGAACCAATTCCAAATACAAATACATTTGCAACTTCTCTTGCCGCAAAAGATTTTGTAACAGGAATAGGTATCCACGATAGTTCGTCTTCTTTGGTCCCGTATTTAAAAGGGAGCAAAGAAAAGTTTATTCTGGTGTCAACCGGAACCTGGTGTATCAATATGAACCCGTTTAACAATTCTCCGCTAAGTTCGAAACAATTAAAGAATGATTGCCTTTCAAACCTAAGCATTGAACAGCAGGCAGTTAAATCTTCCCGTTTGTTTATGGGATACATCCACGACGTGAATACCGATTATCTTTGTTCCCATTTTCAGGTTGATACAGAGTGTTATAAAGAAATTGAAACCGATAGCAAGCTAATTGAAGGGTTTTTACAACTGGGAAAAACCAACAAAGTTTTCTTTGAAGACGGCATGCCTAAAGATTATGTCGACAAATCGGTTGATTTAAGCCAGTTTAAAGATTTTAAGGAAGCATATCACCGTTTGATGTTCGATTTGGCAATTCTTGATGCAGAATCAATTGATTTGGTTTCGGATGATGGCGACGGCACAAAAAGCATTTATGTTTCCGGTGGTTTCGCCCGCAACGAGATATTTGTTCGTATGTTGGCAACCTTATATCCAAATAAAGAGGTGTTTACCACCGAAATTGATAATTCGAGTGCTATGGGTGCAGCCTTGGTAATTTGGGATTCAATCGCTGGCGAAACACTGCCGGACATTGATCTGGGATTAAAAAAGTGGAAATCATTTTAAAATAAGAAAATTCGGAGATTTGATTATCCTCTTTCAAACCATGGAGTATTTTTATCAGCTTCAATTTTGTTCAAGGCAAAATCATGAAATTTCATTATTTACCCCTCTGTCAGCCTTCCGACTGACATCTCCCCTTTTAGGGGAGAATAAGAGGAAAGATCGATTGAACCACGAGGAACAATTTGATTAAATAATATTATTGAGGTAGGAAATCAGATGGGCATTTTTTGAAGCCCATTAAATTTCTTACCTTTTCCATTTTATAATTGTTGGTGAATATGCACGAAATTGATCTTTTGCCTCCGGCAGAACAAATTGTAATGGTTCTGCAACGAATTTACGACATGGGAATGACCACATCATCGGGTGGGAATATATCCATAATCGAAGATAATGGCGACATTTGGGTAAGCCCATCCGGCGTTGATAAAGGCAACTTAACAGCAAAGGACATGTGTTGCATAAAGCCTGATGGTTCGATTATAGGACTGCATAAGCCATCTTCCGAATATCCATTTCATAAAGCAATTTATGAGGTTCGATCAGATATAAAAGCAATCGTGCATGCACATTCATCGTCGTTGGTGGCTTTCAGTACAGTTCACAAAATCCCAAAAGTTAGCATTACCCCTAAAAGTTACCAGGAATGTGGATTGATGGGCTACTGTGGATTTGCAATTCCGGGTAGCGACGAACTTGGGAGAATGGTTGCCGATGCTTTTAAAAACAAAAAGTATTTGTCAATAATTATGGAAAACCACGGGGTTGTAGTTGGAGGAAAGTTTCTCTCGGAGGCTTATGCCCGGTTCGAAAATATTGAATATACCGCAGAAACAATCGTTCATGCGAAAGCCATTGGAGAGGCAAATTATTTGGAGAAAGACCAGTTATTAAAAGGAGCAACACAAAGCCCAGGGAATTCTGGAATCGAGAATCATGGTTTACATCCTGATGAAGATAATATCAGGGAAAATATATGTAGGATAGCTGCACGTGCCTGTAAGCAGAAATTGTTGTTCGGAACTATGGGAACAATTTCAGTGCGTTTAAACGATCAGAAATTTTTAATTACGCCACCGAATGTTCCATTATGGAAATTAAAGCCGGAGAATTTGATTAAAGTAAAAGCTTCACAATTTGCGGAAAATCAAAATTCGTCCGATGATTTTCTTAAACATAGTGAGATTTACAGGCAAAACCCTCAAATCAACTCCATCATTTTTGCCTATCCACCAAACCTGATGGCTTATGGTATAAGTGATGTTGAACTTAGTGTGAGGACCATACCAGAGAGTTATTTCACCTTATTGGATATACCAAAACTTCCATTTGATTCATCCTACATTGAAAAGGATTCCATTCCTGTTACTTTTGGAAAAGAAGTCAGGGCAGTGTTGGTTCAAAATGACTGTTTTATAGTTACTGGTAATCAACTTCTGGAAACTTTTGATTGCTTGGAGGTTGCTGAATTCAGTGCAAAGTCATTACGCATTTCAAAGCATTTGGGAACCATGGTACGCCTATGGATAATGATGCCATAAATGCCTTGCATGGGATAAATATGTAAAATAGCATAGGGCTTAGCACCTTCCTCTTGCACAGGGGCTATTGGTAACAAAGAACCCCAAGAATACGCCGAAAGCCATGGTTTTAATAATTTCTCCAAATGTGAATTCTGTAAAAGCTTTATCTTCTGCAAAGTAGTAATAGATTAAAGCGCCAATAGCACCAATTAACATATAAATAAGTGTTTTTCTTGTGTGTGGCAAAGCTAATTTTCGCTTAAGCCAACTACCTTCTTGTTTTATCTCTAATTTTTTAAACTCCATTTTCATGAATGTAAATATATAGATACAAATATATGTAAATTTTTAGTTTTATAAAATTTATCGAACTGAGCTTTATTAAAAGGGAATTTTCTATTTACAATGATTTGAAATAAATTCACATATTTCTTGAAAGGCTTTCTTTGCTTCCGGGAACAAGGGTGTCAATAGCGGAAAAGCATGGACCATATTTTTCCACTCCCTCAAGGTAATCTTAACACCATCAACTTTAGCTTTGTTGGCAATATTAATACAATCGTCGTAGTGAATTTCATGTGTGCCAACACAAACGTACAATGGTGGCAAGCCCTTTAAATCACCAAATTGAGGAGATAAGAGTGGATTTGTAGGATCGTTGTCCGAAATATAAAGTTTTGTCCAATGTGTCCATGATCCCATTGGCGCCACATCGTTTTTATAATTATATGTAAAAGATCCTGCCTCACACCTTAGATCTGTGATTGGCGAAATTGAAAATGCAGCTTTAGGCAAAGGAATGTTGTTTTCTTTCAGTGCAAGCAATAAGGATAAGGTTAAGGTGGCTCCGGCCGATTCGCCCCCAACAATAATATCATTAGGTTTATATCCCTGGTTAAGAATACATTTATATGCTGTGACACAATCATCGAGAGGGGCGGGGAATGGATGTTCCGGTGCTAAACGATAATCAAATACCAATGATTTTAATTGGCACTTGTTCGCAAATTTAGCCACATGCATCCGGTGGGTTAAGCAAGACCCGGAAATAAAACCTCCACCATGAATATAAAATAGGATTTTGTCTTTCAGCGGATTCTGCGGAATTATCCATTCTGCATTTATACCATCAAGGGAGGTTTTCTCGACCGAAATATTTTTAGGTAATTTAACCCTGGCAGATGCTTTATCGATACTATCACGGAAATCCTGCACTGAGAAATTATGATCGACAACTTCCGGCTTTAACTTCAATTTAAATAAATGCCTGTGCTTAATTAAACCGATAATTATTTTGCTGCGAATGCTTTGCATGGTCCTGTTCATTAAAATTCGCTGCAAAAGTCATAAAATTCCTTAAAAGTAAAATTCACCTATGTTAATTTTATGGATTTTTTTTACATCGTAGAGAATCGCAAGAAAAATTAAAGGAGAAATTTGACTGAGGGCTAATTTGCAGAACTTTGGCAAGGGATAAATCTCTTTATGCACCTTGCCAAAGTGTTTCGGAAAGGTTTTATTCTGTTGGCCTTCCTGATGCTATGTTTTTGCTCCTTTCGATCGACTGAAGGGCAAGGTAGTTGTCGCCGAATTTTTTAAGGTTCTCCATTTCAACATCGTATTGGTCTCCGTGCCTTTCTTCATCTTCAACTAAAGCTTCAAAAAGCTTTTTAGAAACAGAATCGGCATTGGCAGAGCATTCATTTGCCCAGATATTATAGTCCCTCGCACTTGATTCTTCCATTGCCGTAGCCATTTTTAGCATTTCTTTCACATCGTGGATTTTCTCTACTTTTTGCGCAGCTTCCATTTCCACTTCACCTTTAAGGAACAAAATTCGTTCAGCCAACTGCTCAATGTGCATCATTTCTTCAATGGCCGTTTTCCTAAACAATCCTGCCAACAAATCATATCCCTGATCATCACAGTGGAAGTGAAAATACATATACTGATGTACAGCTGAAAGTTCGTCTGCAATCGCCTTATTTAACAACTCAATACTTTTTTCTTTCATACTAATTATCTATTTAATTTATTTCAAATCAAAACGGTCAAGGTTCATTACCTTGTTCCATGCAGCTACAAAATCAGTAACAAATTTTTGGTTTGCGTCAAAACTACCATAAACTTCAGCTAACGCCCTAAGTTCTGAGTTTGAACCAAAAACAAGGTCAACACGTGTAGCTGTCCATTTTATTTTTCCGGTTTTTCTGTCCCGTCCAACATAACATTCTTTACTCTCAGAATTCGGCATCCAGGCGATGTTCATATCGAGCAGGGTTACGAAAAAATCATTTGTAAGAGCTCCCGGCTTGTTAGTAAATACACCATAATTTGAACCATTAAAATTACAATTTAATACACGCAAACCTCCAACCAACACTGTCATTTCAGGTGCAGTTAAATTTAATAGCTGGGCTTTGTCAACAAGTAATTCGGCGGTTGAAATTTTGAATTTATTGTTTTTATAATTTCTAAAGCCATCAGCAATTGGTTCTAAAACTGCAAAAGATTCCACATCGGTTTGCGCCTGTGATGCATCTGTGCGCCCCGGTGTGAATGGGACTTTAACGGAAACCCCGGCATTTTTAGCAGCTTTTTCCACTCCTGCGCATCCTGCAAGCACAATTAGATCGGCCATCGATACTTTCTTGCCAGTCGATTGTGATCGGTTGAATTCCTGTTGAATATTTTCCAGTGTTTTTAATACTTTATTTAATTGAGATGGGTTATTAACTTCCCAATCTTTTTGAGGGGCAAGGCGGATTCTTGCACCATTTGCACCACCTCGCATATCTGATCCCCGGAAAGTTGAAGCCGAAGCCCACGCAGTGGATATTAATTCAGAAATTCCCAACTCGGTAGCCAGAACATTTGCTTTTAAATTTGCAATGTCATGATCATTAATTAATTCATGGTCAACTGAAGGGATTGGATCTTGCCAAATGAGCACTTCCTCTGGTACTTCGGGCCCGATGTAACGCGCGCGTGGCCCCATGTCGCGGTGGGTAAGTTTAAACCAGGCACGGGCAAAGGCATCTGCAAAATCGTCAGGGTTTTCATAAAACCGTCGTGATATTTTTTCATATTCAGGGTCAAAGCGCAATGAAAGATCGGTAGTTAACATGGTTGGCCGGAATTTTTTATTTGGATCCTGGGCATAAGGCATTTGCCCTTCGGTGTCTTTTGCAACCCATTGATGCGCCCCTGCTGGGCTTTTAGTCAATTCCCATTCAAATTCAAACAGGTTCTTAAAAAAATAATGGCTCCATTGTTTTGGGGTTTGTGTCCAGGTTACTTCAAGCCCACTGCTTATTGTATCGTCTCCTTTCCCCGTTCCAAAGGTACTTTTCCATCCAAGTCCCTGCTCTTCGATAGGTGCAGCCTCAGGTTCCAATCCAACATGCTTGGCATCGCCTGCACCATGGCATTTCCCAAATGTATGCCCACCTGCAATAAGGGCAACTGTTTCTTCATCGTTCATGGCCATTCGAGCGAAGCTTGCCCGGATGTCTTTGGCAGCGGCAATCGGATCGGGTTTCCCTCCAGGACCTTCTGGGTTTACATAGATAAGCCCCATTTGCACTGCTGCAAGCGGACTGTCCATATCGCTTTCCGGAAGGTTTCGTTTATCGTCATCCAACCATTCTGATTCTGATCCCCAATAAACGTCTTCTTCGGGTTCCCAAACATCGGTGCGGCCTCCCGCGAATCCAAAGGTTTTAAAGCCCATAGATTCGAGGGCTACATTCCCAGTCAATATCATAAGGTCTGCCCAAGAAATTTTCTTTCCATATTTTTGTTTGATTGGCCATAATAACCTTCGGGCTTTATCAAGATTAACATTGTCGGGCCAGCTATTAAGTGGTGCGAAACGTTGTTGTCCAGTACCACCTCCACCTCGTCCGTCGCCGGTGCGATAGGTTCCTGCACTGTGCCATGTCATCCGGATGAAAAGCGGGCCATAATGCCCAAAATCGGCAGGCCACCAATCCTGAGAATCGGTCATCAAGTTTTGAAGGTCCTTTTTAAGTCCTTCATAATCGAGGGTTTTAAATTCTTCGACATAGTTAAATTTCTCGCCCATTGGGTTGGACAGGGAAGAATGTTGTCGCAATATATTTAACTTAAGTTGATTTGGCCACCAATCGCGGTTTTTTGTTCCTCCTCCTCCGGCACTAGGTTTACTGGTTGCTCCTGTAACAGGGCATTTGCTAATTTTTTCTGAATTGTTTTCCATGGTTGTGGTTTTATTTAATTGCAGTTTAGTGTGTTATATCTTTGGGATAACTTATAATATTCATAAAATTAACAAATATCGAATCTTTAATGAAATAAATAAGATTGTTTTTTGCTTAATACTCACATTAATTTGAATGCGGAACCGGAGGGAAATATTTGTTCGAATTTCCAATTATTTCGATAAATATTGTAGGTCTGAATAGAAAAACAATTTGTCTTCTATTTGCAGTATTTTTATGCCATAATTGATTGTATAATACATTTATATCCCTGGTAAGTTCAAATATTCATTATAAATCCCGAAGTCCGTTTTCGATGTATTCGTATTGCCAAATTTTAAATAAAAATGGATCGTTTGGTATTTCATCAGGCTCATTATCAATTAATTTAATAATTGCATCCGCATCTTCTTCGGATAAATTGTTTTCAGTATGTTGATGCACAATTTTATAGGAATGGGCAGTTTCTTCAATATCAATTATCGATTCATCAACCGAACCAAGGGATTTATTGAAAAGCTTAAGGCTTTTATAGGCCAGGGTATTTCCGTCGAATTCACGAAGAAAACCATTTTCAGTTAAAAGGGAATCCGGAACTATTTTTTTAGTGATTGTTTTTCGATATCCGGCTTTTTGAAAGCGGTTTTTAAAATGAAAAGAGCAATAATTGATTCCAATATCGAAACCTGCTTCCTGAACCTCTTTAATAATTTCCAGTGCTGCTATTTCCGAATCCAAAACCAAAGGCCTTTCTTCGCTTATAATGTTGTATCTCCGATGAATTAGTTTAGTGGCATTGTGATGTGTAAGCCTGAGTTGATGTAAGTTTAAGTTGGTCACGCCTGATTTGACCATTTCAGGGATCAAGGCAATTATGAGGTTCTTTTTTTCGGGAACGGCAGGAATCTCAATGGTAATATTGGGGATAATATTTTTTGCAAGTTTTACTTTGTCGAGGCGGTAGTTAGTTGCCCCTATGTCAAAACGTATTTCATTGAGGTTCAATTCGGCTAAAGCCTGTAATTTAGCTTTGTCGGCTAAAATTCCATTGGTGTACATCCAGATATAAAGGCCGGGTTTGCATTTTTGCCTTAGGATTTTTAAAAACTCCAGAACGCGCTCAAAATATAAGAGCGGTTCACCACCACTAAAACTTACACCATCAAAATCGAAGTAGTTAATGTAATCAGCATATTCATTGGGGTTTGAAAAATCGAGCCCTTGCGTGGACGGCATTTCGTCATTTAATTGTGGGGCAGGGCAATAAAAACACTTTGCATTGCACTTGTTGGTTATAAACAAACAGCTCCATTTGCCTGCACCACAAATCTGGCATCCTTCCGAAATTTGGTTTAGGTAAGGCTTGGTCGCTTTGAAAAGTGGACTGGTTTTTATTTCCTGTAAAAGGTTCGCCCTTTTTGTCTGATGGGCATCGATGGTATAAAAATTTGCCCAGTTGATATCGGGGAAATTTGAGAAATCATTTTTGTTTATCGCTAACAATGAATTGATCCACTTGTATTTAGCTTCCATTTATGCTTGTTGAAAAATTTATAAAGTATTTGTAATTGGATTTTGCCCCTGATTGTAGGACAAAAGATTCAAAAGAGGCGAAACCGGGCCGGAAGCTTTATAGCTCGGAAAAGATGTATAGGAACATTAAGAACTGTTCCATGGCAAAAATCGCCTTGTTTATTTCTTTGGTGGATGCCATTTTTTTTCAATCAAAATATGGCTGTAAAATACGTTTTTTTCTTTTAGTTGCGCATATTTTTCTATTTGGGCAAATTGGCTGTGTATCAAAGTTTTACGAGAAACAATAGCAGAATAAAATTCTGCTATTTGATTTAAGCCCTATTTGGCATAAATTATAGCTTGTATTTTTTAGTATCAATTACTTTTAGTTATTGCAATGTATTTGTCATTGAGTGGTCATCATAACGTTGTCCTTTTACAAGCTTGTAAAGTTTATCTAGTTCATTGACCTCAGATTTGCTTAATTCTATTTTTATGGCATCAAGGTTTTCGATTAAGTATTTTTCCCGTTTTGTTCCCGGAATTGGAATAAAATCATCGCCTTTTGCAAGAATCCAGGCGAGTGCAACTTGCGATGCTTTTGCATTTTTTGATGCTGCAATTTCTTCGACTGTTCCAATGATCTTTTTATTTTCCTGATAATTTTCTGCATTAGTCCTTGGCAAATATGTCCTGAAGTCATTTGGATCGTCAAATGAGTCGAATTTACCGGTTAATACTCCTCTGCCAAGCGGGCTATACGCAACTGTTGTGATACCCAATTCGCGGCACTCATTCAAATTTGCATCTTCAATGTCCCTTGTCCAAATTGAATATTCCGATTGAACTGCGGAGATAGGATGCACTGCATGTGCACGTTTCAGCGTTTCACCATTCACCTCGCTAAGGCCAATAAAGCGGACTTTTCCTTCTTTTACCAATTCAGCCATTGCTGCCACAGTTTCTTCGATGGGCGTTTTAGGGTCAACCCTGTGGTAATAATACAAATCAATGGTATCGGTGCCCAGGCGTTTTAAACTGGCTTCACAGGCTTGTTTAACATATTCAGGTTTGCCATTAATGCCTAGAAACTCTCCATTTGGTCCGCGCATGTTTGCAAATTTAGTTGCGAGTGTGACCTGGTCGAATTTGCCTTTTAATGCCCTGCCCAGCAGTTCTTCATTGTGTCCGCTGCCATACATGTCGGCAGTATCAAAAAAATCTACGCCAAGCTCAATGGCCTTATGAATGGTATTTATGGATTGTTTTTCATTGATTTTCCCATAAAATTCTGACATGCCCATGGTTCCTAATCCTATTGGAAATACTTCCAAATCGCTTTTCCCTATTTTTCTTTTTATCATGATATGATTGTATTAATTTCAGTTATAATTTTTCTCTGTAATTCGTGTCTATTTTGAAGCGGGTTTACTAATTACTAAATAATTGTTGTCGATTATTTTGAACTTTTCGACCTGCTTGATGACTAATAAAGGTAAACCATCGTCCTTTTGTTCATAACCAAACAAAGATGAACAATTAAGTTCTTAACGAAATAACCCTAATCAAACAAGAAATGACCAATTTCAAAGATTGGTTGAGGAGTTGTTTGTTTTTCGGAATGTTCCGGGAGAAATAAGGGTATGTTTTTTAAAGAATCGGTTAAAATGCGTGGGTTCGCTAAAGCCTAATTTATACGCAATTTCTTTAGAAGGGTAGGAGGTGTTCATCAAAAGGTTTTTGGCGGCGGAAAGAGTTTGGTGAGAAATCCAATCGTTTACGGTTTTTCCGGTTTTACTTTTAATAACGGAGTTTAAATAATTCGGGTGAAGGTTCATTTGTTCTGCAATATACTGAACCTGCAATTTACTTTCGATCTGTGCATCTCCCAGAATTTTTTTAAACTCCAATTCCAACAATTGTTTAAATAGTTTTACTATTTGTGAATTTCGGTTGCCCTCTTCAATTGGATTGTAGCTTAACCAAAACTTCTCTTTAATTTTCAGGAGCAAAACCGTGAAAAGATTTCCAAGGATTCTGGCTTTGAAATCTGAATCCTTTTTGAATTCATTTAAAATTTGAGTGTAAAGGATAGAAAATTCCTCAAAATCAGATTGGGATAGGTTTTCGGGTGGTGATTTTTCTGCCAATAGAAAAGGAAATTCCGTAAAAATTTCGGCATGAACGTTTTGCCTTAAAAAGTTGTCGGTTACGGCGATAATGTAGGCTTCTTCCGATTCATTCAAATTGTACGATTTAATGTGCCCCGGATTTGTAAAGTAAAAAGATTTTGATCTGAACGGGAATTTATGGTCATCGAGGAAATAAACGCCTGAGCCAGTTTTGGTTAAGATAAATGAAAAGTAATCGGCACGTAATTTTGGTGACTTAAATGGTATTTTGGGATGAATATCGGGAATGCTCAACACGGTAAAATCAATTTCCTGCTCAACCGGAAGGTTAAGGGTTTGGTACAAATCGGCTATTTTATGTTGGAATATGGTTCCCATTTTGAGGTGTTCTTGCAATTATGTCCTATGTTTGAATAGCTGTCTTTTGGACTTTATAATAGTATCTAGTTATTTTGAAAGGTATTTATTGAATAGCTCTTTTACTTCGTTGATCTTTATGGGTTTTGATAAATAGTCATTGCAACCAGCCGCAACAGCTTTTTCTTTGTCTCCTTCCAATGCATAGGCAGTTTGTGCAATAATAATAACGTTTTTGTTGAATTGTCGAATTTGACTTGTTGCTTCATATCCGTTCATCTCCGGCAATTGTATATCCATAAATACCATATCTATGTCCGGGTTGTTACGACAAGCTTCTACTGCCTCAGCTCCTGTTCGTACTGAAATTATTTCATTACTATGTTTTTGAACGGCAATAGAAATAAGCTTTTCAGACGTTTCATCGTCTTCCACAATTAGTGTTTTAAACCTTTTGAGTGAGTTTTCTTCAGAGGGAATCAAAATTGAGCTTTCAGAATTACTTATTTCTTTCTTTTCAACAATATAAGGAAGTGAAAAATAGAAGATACTTCCTTCTCCAACCTCTGATTCCACCCAGATTTTTCCACCTAACATTTCAACAAACGCTTTGGAAATGGACAATCCTAAACCAGCGCCCTGATATGCTTTTTTATCTGAAATATCAGCTTGTACAAATCGATCAAAAATGGCTTTTTGCCTGTTTTTTGGAATACCTATCCCTGTATCTTTTACATAAAACTCAATGAATTTTCCCTTTTTTATATAACCAAATTCAATGGAACCTTTGTCACTATACTTAATGGCATTTTTAACAAGATTTGTAAGGATAGCATAAACCTTCTCGCGATCGGTTTTTATGATGGCGTCTTCGGAAGGCAGTGAATTTTGATATGAAAAAAGCATGCCCTTTCCCTCAACCTCAGGTTTGAAGAAGCTGTAAATGTATTCCATTTGCATGTTAATATTTGATTCCTTAATGTTAACTTCCATTTGATTGGATTCTATTTTCGAAATACTAACAATGTCATTAATAATATTCAGCATTCGTGCCCCACTTTTTTCAATGATATCAAGATATTCTTGCTGTTGTTCACTTTTTAGTCCAGGTTCTTTCAACAGGTTGGCAAATCCAATAATACCATTCATTGGCGTACGTATTTCGTGGCTCATATTCGCCAAAAATGCAGATTTCAAGCGATCAGATTCTTCTGCTTTTTCCTTAGATTTTATAATTTCCAATTCAGCTTTTTTTTGTTCTGTAATATTCCTAAATTCAACTGTTCTAACCATGTTGCCTTTGTATGGTATATTTCTTGCCTCCAAACGCATCGGAAATTCGTGTCCATTTTTATGCACTCCAAATGCTTCATAGGGTTTTTCGTAGCCCGATAAAATCTTGTCCATTACATGTTTTCGTGATCGTTCAGCGATTAATAACAGCCCGTTCATTCCAATAAGTTCCTCTATCGAATATCCTGACATAGTTGATAATCCAAGATTGCATTCCAGAATGATTCCTTTATCGTGGACGCAAATTCCTCCAAAAGATGCGTTATACAATGCCCTAAAACGAGATTCACTTTCTTCTGCGCGTTTTCTTGCTGTAATTAGTTCTGCTTCAAACCTTTTTCGTTCTGTAATATCCCTTAAACTACCAATAATTTTTGAAGCTTGTCCATGTGAATCCAAAATAATTTTTGATGAAATTGAGCAAGGGACCAATGATCCGTCTTTGTTTTTCAAGGTTATTTCAAAATCAGAAACAATACCTTCCTTTTTTAACAGCGAAATAAGAACCTCACGTTCGCTTGCATCATTGTAAATTTCATACATTGACTTACCAATTAAATCAGCAGCTGTATATTGCCCTTTTGATGTGAATTTAATGGATGGACTTATTTCCAAAATTTTCCCGTCAATGGATGATTCATAGTAAGTGTCAATTACATTATTGAAAATTGCATGGTACTTTTCTGCATTTATACGCAGAGAATCTTCAGCTTGTTTTCGTTGGGTTATATCGCGATAGTTGCCTAATAGTCCGTTTATATCCGGATCATGTAGTAGGTTACAGCATGTAAATTCAATCCATTTATAGGATCCATCCTTACATTTGTATCTTAGTTCAGTAGTTCGGACAATACCTGGCTCACGTATAATTTTTTCAATAAAATTTTGTGCAAATTCTAAATCCTCCGGATGGACGTTGTCAAAAGTATTTTTTCCAACAACATCTTCAAGTTTCCATCCAAAAAATTTCTCAATGTTTGGGCTTTTATACTCATTTAAACCTTCTCCGTTTATGATAACAATAACATCTCCTATGTTACCTATCATTTTACTGTATTTGTCGGCACTGAAATTAGTTGGATTTTTCTTTAACCTTAAAACTTCATTTTGCCTTTTAAGCTCAGTAATCTGATTTTCTAAGTCTTGATATGTTGGTTTGTTTCTCACCCGTTATGATTTTATTTATAATGTATCATAAGTTTTTTGTTTACAAAAGAGAATCATCGAATTTAAATTTGAGATGCTCCTTTTGTTTTACTAAATCCGCTCACTTCTTTGTGGAAAATTAATAATTCCCTAAGCAACTGTTAGTTAGTAAGCAATTTATTTTGGTACCTTACTGAATTTGGGTGAGCTTGAATTAATCAGCAAAGTACCTTTTAAACTTATTTTATAAGAAAACCTTTTACAATATAATTATTTTATTTTCAAATTAAAGGTTAAAACCTCCGAATTGTATTCGGAGCAGGCTCTGCTCCCGATTCAAATTGGGATCATTGTATCTACTTTAGTTTCTATAAATTTCTTTTTATGATGGAAGTTTCAAGCACGAAGCCCGAAGTTAAATCCAGAGTTCGTTATGCTTTTATTCCGTCTTCTGCCTTCTGCCTTCCCGCCAATTATCATTTTAATTATCGAATTTCATTCGAATTCATAAAACCTATAGATTTTCAATCCATAGTTGTTTAGTATTTTTTTTACCCAAAAATGGACTAATGTATTTCCATCTTCAGATAAATAACTCGTATAAAAGTTGGGAACCCATAAATCACAATATGCTGATTTTTATTCCGGCATTAAATACGAACCCGTCGGTTGGCGCCCATATGTTGCTGAAAGTAGGATTGTTATAAGGAGGAATTACCAAAGGTCCGAACTGCGACTGATGAGTGTTGGTGAAGTTTTCGAAATTGATAAATACAGAGAATTTCTCAAACGTGCGCATCAACATAAATCCCATCATCCAGTAGTCCGGTTTTTGGTTGTAAGCATTGTCGAATTGAGTTCCTGTGTAATAAAGTTCATAACCCGCCGACCATTTTTCTTCTATTTCGTACATCAGTGCCAATCCCAAATTATGCTTCGGAGTTAGTGGTTTCTGATTGTTAATGTTGTCGTATTTCAACTCCGCATTTATGAATGTGTAATTCATATATAGCTTAAAGTCGTTGTAGCTTAACTTGATGTTGGTTTCTATTCCCGAACTTAGGATGTTACCATCAGCACTTTCGAAATAATTAGAACCAGGGCTGTTTTCCTCACGAAGAACCAAGGCATTTTTAAGCTGAGTGAGAAAAAAAAGTTGATTAACCGAGAAAGTCATTTTATCGCCCAAAGCAGTTTTATAGTTCACATCCAGATTGCCACCTGTCGAGGTTTCGGCATTCACCTGCCTGCTAGCTAAAGGCTGAATTCCCCTGAAGTAAAGACTTTCAGCATCTTAAGTAAAAATAGTCGGAAGTTTGTAGCCCATTGCTCCGCCAATGCGTGTACTAAGTTTGTTGCTTGCCTTCAGCAAGAAAGAGATTCGCGGCAATACAAAAGCGCCGTAGTCGTCGTTGTAGTCTGTTCTTAAGCCGGTCTCAAAAATCAGTTTCTCGCTTATATCTGTGGTGTTCTGAATGAAGCCCCCAAAGGTATTGTGCGAATAATCTCTTTTGGCTTGCGAACCCGACTGGCTTTCGGTAAACTTTTCGAGGTAATGGTTTAAGCCCAATTGCCACTCCGATTTTTTATTCCTGTACAAATTGTATGTCGCTTCGGTAAAGCTTGAGATCTGATTTCCCTTGAAAATGTAGTCCGGAACAGCAAGTTCTCTTATGAAATGCGAGAGGCTTTGCTTAAAACTTATTGCCCTGTTTTTATTTGTATTCTTGAATCTGAACTGGCTCGAATATCTTTCAGAAACATTCTTCTCAAAGAATTTATGTTCGTTGTTTGCGTTTCCCTTAATCACCTCCATATCGCCGCCGTTGCGCTTGTCGAAGGCCGTGTTTATGCCAAAGTTAAGCTCCGTATTTGGGTTGATGTAATAATAAAACTTAGGGTTTAAATTATAAGTGTGGGCTTTGGGCAGATTAGAGAATCCGTCGTCATCGGGGTCGAAAGCAAGTTGATTACTGGCAGCGCCGTAAAATGTAAGACCCGTTTTACCATATTTTTGGGCATAAAAGAGGTTTCCGGTTGTACCCAATGCACTGGTTTGATTGAGCATTACATCCAGTATCGGTTTTTCATCGGGTATTATGCTTATCAGGTTTACCAAACCAGCAATTGCGCCGCCGCCATACAAGGTCGAACTGCTTCCTTTTATAAGCTCAACCTGCTTTAAATCGAGCGGTGGAATCTGCATAATTGAAAGTCCTCCGGCGAAGCCGCCATAGAGCGGAAATCCGTCTTTCAGGATTTGTGTGTACCGGCCATCCAATCCCTGAATACGGATGCTCATATTTCCCGAGCTAAGCGAAGTTTGTTGCATCTGAACGCCCGTTGTCTCGCGTAAAAGCATTCCTATGTTGCTGGAATTCATAGCAGCTTTTTCTCCCAGCTCTTCGCCGGTTATAGCTTCAATTCTCGTGGGTACATCTTGTATCGACCTCGACGAGCGAGTTGTAGCAATCACCACTTCTTCCAATTCTTGTCCGGCTTCCAGTTCAATTTCAATTGTTTTATTGTTATCATCCGGAAAACGCAGTTCAATTTCCTTTTCTTCATACCCAACATATGAGATTAGGAAAACGTATTTACCATCCTGTAAATCATTAATTACAGCTATACCTTCGGTATTTGTAATTGTGCCGGTTGTGGTTCCTACAATAACAACGCTTGCCCCAATCAGGTATTCACCTGCTTCTTCTTTTACCTTGAAGGTCAATTTGTTTTGCGTAAAAACCTGACTGAAAATAAGTAATCCTGAAATTAAAAATATATATCGCATGTTTCCATTTGAAAAATTCAAAAGTAATATTTTGCCTCTGGATTAGTGCTGAGCATGCCGACAAAATTGGACTCTTTGGCAAAGCTTTGGTTTTGGAATGGGCTCACGGGGCTTTGTTGATGTGCGTAATGTTTGGTGGAGTTTCAATTTGTCTTTGTGGTGAACAAAAAAATTCCCTCGCACTGCACCTACGTATCAACGAAGTATCAGGCCAATCAATCATCTTTTTATTTTGAAATCTTATTTTTCAACTGTCAAATTATTGAGCTATTTTGTTGCAGAATCGCTCATTTATAACGGTTTATTTAAGTGGAGTAAGGGATTGAAAGTGATGAACTTTCAATTCTAAACGGAGCCAATTCGTTTATTCATATTTTCTTTCTTACGCCAATTGTCAAAAACCAATTGGCGGTGTTGCAACGAAGAACTGCGGTTGAAATACCCGCTGAACCCCGGATTACATATAGCTTTTGTTACCTGCTGGCTGTTTCTACTCTTTCCCTGTATAAGTTATTGACGGTTTTGCATAATAATTATCTTTTTTCCAAAACCGTAATAAAAAATCAATATCCTTTAAGTACATTTTTCCAATACCTTTCTTGAAAAATGGTAAATCATTTTTACAGTTGTCAATGCAAAACAAAGCTAATTCTGTTGACAATTCACCAGAGATTAATAAGAACATGATATCATCTTCACTCTGTTCAACTTTAAAAAAAGGATTATTCGGTAATGGGAAAGCACAATTTACAGCCAAAGCAATCTCAACTCCACTTTTAGGGTTGAAAAATACCAAACCTGTTTCTGATACTTCAGAATAATTTTTGTTTTCTTTTTCTGTACCAAAGAAACCATCATTTCGTGCTCTTTGCTTTGCTTCCTCTTTTTCTTTGTCAGACAGATTTAATGAGTCGTTAAAATATTCTGTATATCTTATAACAAAATCATCTATACTTTCTGAAGTCATAAATGCAATTTGAGAACCGCCATTAAAATCTTTAAAGGCTTTTAATTGCATATTGAGCAATTCAGTGGTTTCATTTTTTTGATGGTCTAAAAAATTGACCGCCATTCTGCTTTGCAATGAATTTTTTTCATCCAAAACTAAATCCGGATGAAATGGTTGTTGAAAAAAGACTCCTGAAAACCACCATTCCTCTTTCCATTTGGCAATTCCCATAAAAAGAATCGAATCTGTTTCTTTCAAAGTGTCTGAATGGTCGAAAGATTTTTTTGTTAAATCAAATTTTTTGCCTGATGCAATATGCTCAATGAAAATATTAAAATCATCTTGTCCCTTATATAG
Source organism: Prolixibacteraceae bacterium (assembly GCA_963677475.2). Taxonomy (GTDB): domain Bacteria; phylum Bacteroidota; class Bacteroidia; order Bacteroidales; family Prolixibacteraceae; genus JABMQB01. The sequence goes on from CAXXQD010000001.1 coordinate 44,389, forward strand.
GAAGTATCCTCTTATACTTTGCGATATATTTGGATAGTCTTTACTAAGTAAATGATTTTTCCCCAATATTTCAGGAACCCATTCTTTACCCTTTAAACTAAGTAGTCGAGTATGACTTTTATGCAAGGTACTATCTCTATTTTCATTTAAAAACATCATTATGTTTTCTTCATCCTTACTTTCTTCAATTATTTCAAGTTCCTGTTCTTTTAATTTTAGGAAGGTGTCAGGATAAAATAGGTAAGATTTAAATAGGATTGTATCAATCAAATTACGTGCTATGTAAAAATCGCTTTCATTTTCATCTATTTGATAAAACGCTTTCAGATACTCATTTTCTGGGGCATTGTCCCAAGCTTCATCAAAAACGTTCATTACTTTTTCTGCCGTTTCAATAATAAAGTCGTTAAAAGGAGCAATAAATTTTTCTTCTTGAACTGAATTAAGAAAATACCAAATTAGAAAACTTATGTCCTGAAGGTTAATTTCTTCTTCGTAATATTCATCTAAATTATAAAACGGGAGTTGTTTTTTATATAATCTCTGGTGTGCTTTAACAAAAGAGTTCCAAATATTGGTTTCAGAAATTACATCCTCAAAATACGAGGTTAAAAAGCACGCAATATGATTAATATCTTTTTTGTCCAGGTATATTTGTAGGATAAACGATTGTTTATTTTTTGTAATAGCCCTTTTAATTTTATTACATATTTGCAGGTAATAATTGTCGGTTACAGTTTGTTTTTTGTAAGGTTTAAATTCTAACCAGTCTTTTATATAAATTCGTTTCTCCATTTAAATTGCAATATTGTTGTTCTTTCTTCCAGCTTGCAGGTAACGGCAGTCTGTCTAAAAACTCCGTTGCGTTGCGGTTATATAGTTTCGTTTTACAAGATTCAGGTTCAAAAGTGCATTCTCGGTCTTTTTAGTCTATCGTTGCTTAAAGATAGGGAAACCGCTTAAAAATGGCCTCAATCGGTCAATATTCAGCCCAAATAATTGTGCAATGCCTTCCAGGTATTGCTTTATTTCATTTGAACCAATAATATTTAGAAGGCGTCTTAAATTATAAGCTACCATCGTAAAACCAAAGTCGGAACTGGCTCTTTGCATCCCATTTTTTGTGATAATGTAGTTAAACCCCCATTGCCGTTTTATTGTTCCAAAGGGATGTTCAACTATAGCCTGCCTGCGTTTGTATAACTTCTCACTGCCTAATATTCGCTTTTTGTTGTTTTCAATATTTGTTGCAAACTCGCTTCGCCTGACCTGTTTCCCGTTTACTGCCGATTTTGTGCACAGTGGGCGTACTTCGCAGGTTTTGCATTTTGGAGTAGTGTAGTTTCTGAACCGATAAGCTATCTGCCCGTTGGGGTTTTTAGCAGCATGCCAATAACCTGTGGTTCTCAGTGTATTTCCTTGCGGACAGGTGTAGGTGCCGGTTTCAGGGTTATAGTCAAAATGTTCTACATCGTAGTTAAGGTCAGGTGCATGGGAAGCCCCTGAAAACGGAGGAATTGCAACCAGCGTGTTTATATTAAGTTCATCGGCAATTGCCAGTTCCCTGCCCGTATGATAACCTTTGTCGTAAAGTGCTGTAAAGTTGTTGTGGCGTAGAATAGTTTTTGCCCTGCGCAACATGTTTCCCATCGCCCTTTTATCGTTGGCATTGGTTATTTTGTAGTCGATGGGAATATTGTTTTTAGCATCAACGGTAGTTTGTGCAGAGTAAGAAACCTCGGTGATATTATTACGGGTAATTTGATGCCGGCTATCGGGGTCAGAGGTTGAGATTTGCGATTGTCCCGATTCCTTTAGCTTCTTCTCCAGTTTTTTGTACCCGTCTTTGCGCCCGTTCTGTTTATCTATTTCTTTTTTGATCTCCTCTTTATCTCCATCGCTCTCAGCCAATGCCTTTTCATATTCCGAGAGTTTGTTTTTGATGTATTCCAGGTGGCGGCCTATCTTCTTTTGATTAAAGTTGTTTTTCTTACTATTCTGAGCACGAAGTTTTGTACTGTCTCCAGCAATCAGGGTACCACCAATCAGGTTAAAGTGCTTTGCAACCTTAACGGTTTCACGGAATACCTTTTTTATGGCTTTGGGATTATCCCGTCTGAAATTAGAAATAGTATTATGGTCGGGCTGGAGGCTTTTTAACAGCCACATTACTTCAATGTTTCGTTTGCACTCTTTTTCCAGTTTTCGGGATGAACGTAGCTGGTTCAAATATCCATAAATGAATAGTTTCAATAAATCGGAAGGGTGGTAAGCTGGCCTGCCATTTTCAATAAAATGGGTTTTAAATCCAAACTCGTCCAGCTTCAGGCTATCAACAAAAACATCGATTAAGCGAACTTCGTTTTCGGCATCAACAGCATCATTCAGCGAAACAGGGAAAAGGTAGGTTTGTTCTCTGTTTTGTCCTTGTATAAACTTCATGCCTGAAGTTACAAATGATTGTGTTTCAGTAGTGTTTGTATGTACTTTAGTTTTTAACAAAATGGGGTTAGGTTTTTAGACAGTCTGACGGTAAATTGTATGAGTAGTGGCAGATTGCGGGCTTCTTTCCTGTCAAACCGCTACGCAGTTTGAGCGGGCTAAAAACTTTAAAACTAAGCACTTCCCCTGCCATTACTTATACAAAGTGTTAACGCCTGGCAGTGTTTTTTTTTAATAATTCAATCCAAAAGCCCAAAGTGGAATTATATTGAGATAACCATATTCGATGTCATCTTTTACTATAAATGATTTACCGTCTTTGTCAATCTGGTTCTGTTGCTTATTCTTTCCACCAACTTCAAATGTGTTATCATTAATTACAAAATCTGCTTTTTTTGAAGATATTACTTCATTTCTCACTCTCATTTGATTAAAAAAGAATGTTTCTCGTAAATTTCCAATATTTGATTTTTCTCCGACCAAATTGAAAATGATATTTGTATTATCTAAATACACTTTATCAACTTTTCCTAATCCTCGAATTCCTCCCGTTTCATTGCGTAGCTGTCCAATTAATCCTGCTTTTTCCATATATGAAAGATAATCATCTAAGGAATTCCTACTCACATTTATCATCTCTGATATTTTTGAAAAATTGGGTTTAAAAGGTACGCTTTCCGCAATTATTGAAAGCAATCGTTTTAGTTTCCTACTTGTCCCTACATTTAGGTTAGCATATTGCGGAATATCTGATTCTAGTGTTTGAACGATAATTTGTCCTAAACGTAGATTTATTTCATCTTCCAATCCAAATGGATAATATCCTCGTTGCAGATATTCATTAAACAGCGGTAATGGGTGTTGAATATTCTCAAGTTTTACTTCATTGTTAATGATTTGTTCCAATGAGAAAACTTCTATGTTGTAATTATGAAATAGTTTTAAATATTCACGAAACGACAATCCTTGTAATTTGTAGATAATTGCACGACGACTTAAATCAGCAGAACCTTTAAGAATATCAAGTACCGAAGAACCTGTAAATACAATTTTTAAGGTTGGAAATGAGTCGTAAATGTTTTTCAGTTCCCGTGACCAGTCGGTATATTTGTGAATCTCGTCGATAAATAAATATTCTCCTGCATTTATGTAGAAATCTTCTGCTAAATCAATCAATTTATTTTCTCCAAAATACATATCATCAGCGGAAACATATAAGGCTTTTTTGTTATCTAATTCTTCTTTTATGTGTTGGAGAATCATTGTAGTTTTTCCAACTCCACGAGCACCAATAATTCCAATCATACGGCTTTCCCAAGAGACATTATCATATAAATAACGCTTAAAATTCGTTGTCGTATTTTGCAGAAGTGTTTCAAATTTCTGATATAATGTTCTCATAATTTTCTAAACTATTTTTTACAAAGATACAAAATGCACAACATATTTAGCAAAAATCGATTAAAAGTGTTCATCGAAAAGTGCAATCGTCGCTTTTTTGCTTGGCGTTAACGGGAGTCCGCGCAATAACAATGTTTGTATGTTTGGTATTGTCTATAGTTCATTATTTTGAGGTTTTTAGAGGTCATTAAAGGTAGTTAGTATTCTGATGTGTTTTTCGTTTGGTGCAATTTTTATTTGCTTAAGATGGCGCATTTTAGCCCATATTTGGCAAAAAAGTAAAGGACAAGTTTTTCCAGCCTTGCTTTTAATTCATTTAGGTCAAAAATTGACATAAGCCTACGAAGGTTGTAACACATCATCATTAGGTTTACTTCACTAAGTACGTTTTGTTTTCCTTTCATTAGTGTGTATGTAAAGCCCCATTGCCTTTTAAGTGTTCCGAACTGGTGTTCGGTAATTTGCTGGCGCAATTTGTAGTATTCGGGGTTTTGATTTACCCGTTTTTCATTTTCTTCGAGGGCTTCCTGATATATACTTCGTTCAATATATCTTCCTCTTTTGTTCTCGGTACATTTTTCACGTAAGCTACATCCATTGCATGCTTTGGTTTTGTAGTGTTTTACGCGATGCTTACGTTTTTTATATATTGTCCCATTTGTGGTAAGTATGGCTCCTGCGGGGCATGTGTAAGTGTCGTTCTGTTTATCGTACTCAAATATTTGCATATCGAACAGTCCATTGTTCTGAGATGAGTGTGCCTTTGGGGAACTGTAGGTGGTTATCCCGTTTTTTGTACAGGTATCAATATGTAGCCCGGTTGTGTAGCCTTTATCTGTGAGGGTGTCCATTTTCTCCACCTGGAGTAATTCTTTTGCATCCAATGCCATATCAGCCAGGGCATGTGTGTCGTTAACCCTTCCAGTATCATTATTTACAAATAGGTTATGTTTTCCATCGCATCCTGCTTGTATGTTGTACCCTACGTTAACTACATTTCGGTGCAGTACTACTGATCTGGCATCTGGATCATTGGTGCTAAGTTGTGTTTCACCACTTTGTTGAAGTTCCTTTTCAATTTTCTTGTATTGTTTGCGTCGTTTTTTCTGGGTTTCTATTTTTTGTTCCACTTCTTTGATTTGGCTGTGATCCATTTCTTGGGTATCCAGCTGTTTTTCAAATTCGTCAATTTTAGTATCGACATACTCCATATGTCGATCAATCTTAGCTTGATTAAAGTTGTTTTTCAGGCTGTTTTGAGCTCTTATTTTAAAGGAGTCTATAGCAATAGTTTCACCGCTAATGAGATTCATTTCTTTAAGCATAAGCACAAAGTGCCGGAAAGCTTGCTTGAAAGCCTTGCTGTTGTCTTTGCGGAAGTATGCGATCTTACGTGCCGATGGTCTAAGTCCCCGCAATAGCCATATTACTTCGAGGTTTACCCTACACGCTTCTTCAAGTTGGTAGCTCGACCGAAGCTTTTTCTTGTACCCGTACATAAATAGTTTGAGCATATCAACTGATCTGTACGGAGGTCTACCTTCAGAATTGAGTACATCTTTGAAACCAAGTTTATGAAGTGGGAGTGCATCCACAAACCAGTCGACAACTCTAGCCCACGAATCGCGAGCTACATTTGCTTCAAAGTCCATCATGATTAGTTGATCCCTTGAGAACCCATTAATAAAGTCCATTGAGATAGATGTTTTGTTTGCTAATAAAGATAACAAACGTATGGATTACAAGGTGTTGGTAACTGCAGGGCTTATAAACAATTTGTAATTATTTTTTTGGTTTGGAGGTTATTGCGCAGTCTGACGGTTGGTGTAAGTTTAGTAGCGGATTTACGTGCGCTTATCCGTCCGATAGGAACGGATAAATGGGCGTGAATCCAACGTTGGCACACTTACCGAACCCGCTATTAAATTTACACTTTGTTAGCAGTTGTTTTTATAGTTTTAATATTAGGTTTTTATAATCATCTGTTAAACTTGATATGTAATATTTTCTTTTAAATAAATCACTATGCTTTGAAATAATAATGTGTCTAAAACTTTCGGCTAGAAACAATATTTCTTCTGCGGTTTCAGAATCAGTAATGAACTTTTTTTTATTGCTGTATACTATTTCCTTTAATTCCGTTAAAAGACTTTCCAATTCAGATTTAAATTCTGTTGGTATATTTAAAAAGTTAATTTTATCATAATTCTCTCGAATGGCTATCAGTTCTTTTTTTATGCTATTAGTTGAATTGTGAATTTGTTTTTGTTCTTTTTTACTAAGTTGTAATAGCCAAAGTTCTAATTGAAAAAAAGGATTCTTACCTTTATAATTATAGTATTTGAAATTTGATTCAAAGTCTTCAGAAAGTATATTTACATATTTACCATTACTTGTTACAATGTCAAAAATATAATTGAATATTAAATCTTTTTTCTCACAATAATATTGATTGGATTCTTCAAATTTATATAGAGAATTTTTAATGAATTTTAATAATTCATTTAGTAATAACAAAAAGGATTTTAATTCATACCAATTTTGATATTCTGAGATTGATTGATTTAAGGAAATATAATTGCTAATTAGTTTTTCTCTCTTTTGCTTTTTATAATTAAATTTTCCAAGATGTAAAGCAACATATCCTCCAATAAACAATGTTACAGCTAATTGAACGATTTGCAGTAATACTTCAGTTTTCATAATTTCAAAGTTTGCTAATTAAGAGAATTTATTTTCTTCATTAATATGATTAGTTACTTGTAATACAATTTTTAAAAATGTGCTTTTATTGATATTCTTTAAATCTTCATATCTTAAAATTGGAATGTATTTTCAAATAACTGCTAACGGTTGGTACATGTTGCGGAGCGGATTTCGAAGAGTGTTCCTGTCCGAAGGACACGGAACTGCGAAACGAGAATCCGCAGTTGGCGTACCACCGAACCCCGCCCTGCAATATGTACTTTGTTACCAATAGTTATTTAATACTTATCTCTAAGTTTTTTCCTAATCCAGTTTCAATAATTTTTTTTAGTGTGCTCAATTCAACATCTGATTTGTCATTTTCAATTCGTGAAATATATGTTCTCGAAGTACCACTCATTAATGCCAATTCTTGTTGTGTTAACCCCAAAGACATTCTTGATTCTTTGATTAAGCGACCAATTTTCAAAGCTAATTCTGATTTCTCAGGACGACTGTATTTTAAAAGTACGTCAGCACCAATTTGGTAAGGAACTTTCATTTTTTCTTTATTCCTCATTGTAATGTATTGTTCAACATTGCCCCAGGACAAAGTATTATTTTCAAGTTCCACTTTTTTAAATTCATTTGAGTCATAAAGAATTCGTGCAGGGGAGTTTTCGACTAAATTGATTTTGTTTAATACTTTTCTAAAATCAATAATTCTTGATTCTCCATTATTAAAAACAACTGAAATTGATAAATCTTTTATCCAGTTTATTTTTAATATCCTCGGCATTTTAATTGTCTTTCTCATAATAATTCTGGATTTAATTCATAAAATACTTCTGTTGCCCAGTCCGAATTTCCTGCCAGCCAGTCAAATACTTTTTTAAGTTGTTTGTTTGGCAAATCTCCTGCATAAATGTTGTTGCTTTCAATTTCGATAACAACTTCAAATTCGTTATAAATTGCATGAAAGTGTGGTGGTCTGTGTTCTCCACCATAAATGCAGATTTTTATTCCGTCAAAGAAATCTATTGTGGGCATACTAATTTTTTCAACAAATGTACCTAATTAGATACATTTGTCAAATTATTTTCATCAAATTGTGTGTTGCAGATTGCTCTTTTCATAATTATTGGTAACGGTTTTGTGTAAGTTTTGTAGCGGATTTGCGTGCAATTATCCTTTCCAGCAGGAAAGGGTAATGGGGCGTGAATCTGCTGCCCGCACACCCACCGAAACCGCTATAAAATTTACACTGTGTTATCGTTTCGTATTTTTTTGTTTTTTGTCATATTCTGCCTTTTCTCTTTTCCAAATTCTATCAAAAGACTTTTTTATTTTTTCAGTTGGAATCTCTGTTTTTTTGTTTTCAACAAATTTATCAAATGTCTCCTTATATTTAATTCGAGAATAGGGGTATAATTCTTTTAGATTTTCAATCTTTCTACTTGAAATTTTCTTGTCGTTATTTATAAAATTTTCAATTCCTTTCTCAAATATCTTTATATATTTTAAATTTTCCTTTGAACATTCGTGTTTCATTATACCAGTCATTAATGAAATGAAAGTCACATCATGGTATCTATCAAGTTTTTTTATCAAATAATTGATTGAAAGTTCAATATCGCCAGCATTGATAATTTGTTTTATCATAAAATTTAAATCAACGCTCCATTTTTGTTCAACAAGAATTTTTGCATAAATTAATCCAGAATTATTTTTATCAATTTGATCAGAAATGGCAATAAAGAGATCCTGACTACTTTTGGTTTTTGTTGCAAATTCTTCAATATCTTTTTGTGAATATTTTTGTAGTTCTTCTTCACAGATCATAATAAAAAATGTTTCAACCTCTGGATGTACAAAATGCTCCTTTTTATTATTATTCTTTCTCTCTGATGGAAGCAACCAATAATATTGAATATTTTCAACTGGTTTATTAAAAAATTTATTAGCTGCAATTGTAGCAAGTAAATATTCTTGGAAAGATTTATGAACAAAACTATAATTACCAACACTATCTCTTCTTAAAAAATTGCATGTCCTCAATTCGTAATCTACTAACTTGTTTGTATACTTTTGGCTTAGCTTGTTTGAAGCAACAAGGTGGTTTAATTCTGTAAAATGAAGTCTATGTATTTTTTTTGTGAAATAATGATTTGCTATTAACTGTGATAAAAGAAGTCGATCTTCAGATGTCATCGTTGTACGCCAATCATCACGTTTTAGCCAAAAATTGATATATATTTTATAAAGAGTGCTTGAATTAATAAAATTGTTTTCTTTTACTTCTATTTGTGGAATAGTTTTAACTAAAAGATTTAGCAAAACAGGGCGATGCGATAAATCTTCAAGGTTATAAACAGTATCTATAATTTCAATATACTTGGAGTAGTCCTCTTGATCCCATTTTCTAATATAATCTTCAACTTTGATTCTCTCAAAATCATTCAAGAATAGTATTTGATAACCATATTTTTTATGAACTTGGTTATAAAGTTTAGTTTCTTCATGTGCTTTTACTAGTTGATCATCGTTTTTAAAGAAGTGTGTTCTACAGGATAATATAACCTTTGATTTTAATTCAACTAATTTATCTAATTCTCTAAAGGCTTTTAATACATCATCTTCATTTATTAAATTGGGTATTTCATCAAATCCATCTAGAAAAAAGACAAACTTACCTTCTTTATTTAGCACTTGAAATGTTTTATAATCAATCTTTATTTTAAACTTATTCACTAAGAGCGAAGTGATGAATTCTTCTATGGAATTAAAATTGGATAGTTCTTTTAATTTAATATTTATTGGAATTCTTTTATTATTGCTATCTTTTAATACATCTTTGAGTAAATCATAAGCCACTTTGTCAATTATGGTTGTTTTCCCAACTCCGTAATCTCCCAATAGTGTTAGCTGAACACCTACAGTATCATTTACCCAGTTCCTTATATATTTTTCAATATCCTCAATCTTTTCATTTGATTCATTTTTTCCATCTGGAATAATAAATAGATTCTTTTTAAATATTTCAGTATGCTTGTAGTCAGAAATTTGTTTCCTAATTAAGGATTTAAATTTTGTGATTGATCCAATTAATTCTTCATAACCAAAAAGTTTAATTCTAGCTTCTTTAAATAATTTAGCACATTCTTTAGGGATTTCTCCATAAGAAATAACCCAGCCGTCATTTAGGTTTCTTTCTTGTAGTAAATAATCTAAAACACCAATAAACTCATGTGAGTTATTTTTATTTAGTGCTATTGTCGGAATAACACCAATAATTATTTTTTTCCCAAAGCATTCAGATTCAATTACAATAGGTAATTCAATATCTTTAATTTTACTATTAATATCAATATCACTAAATTCAGCACCTAATATACTAATGAGATCATCAGTGAAACCTTGAATATCTGTTGAGCTGATGTCAAAATTTAATGGTGCAGTAAACTTATCTATAGGTAACCAAATCTGATAATATTGTAATTCAATTTTTTCTAAAATAGCTTGAACTTCTCTTAACCTTTTTTGAGTATAATTTTTTATTAATACCAATTCATGATATTCTTGCCAGGTTTTAGGATTTGCATGTATTTCAATGATTGCTCTTTCAAAAACGGGGTTTATATCTCTTATAATGTTTCTTATACTTTCTTTTTGATCTGGTATCCCTCTTGTTCTCACAAATGAGTTATCTAGTTCATCTGAGAGTCTAAGTAAAGCTCCTAAAACTTGTAGATTAAATGTTTTACCATTTTGGGTTAAGTTTAAGATGCCAAAGTTTTCATCATTTTTTGTGATTGGCCAAATATCTTCTTGTGCATGTGATGCACATATTTGAGCTATAGCTTCTGCCTCATGTTCATTAAGATGAAAAAGAGCAGGAAACTCTTTAATCATTTTGTATGACTCTATTTCATGCTGGTTGTTTTTTGTTGACCTCCCAATATCGTGCAAATAAATAGCGATTAAAAGCAAAAAAATATCTCCAATATCAAAATAGGATTCATTTTTCTTTATATGGTCAGGAATCAACCTATCCAAAATTTTTTCTATATTTTGAGAGTGATAAAAATCATTTTTACCCAATGATCGTAAAAAATTTTCTTGAGAATCTTCAATAATGAGTTCTGCCCTCTTCCAAAGAGGAGTATCTTTAAGTAAATCTCTAAATCTTATCATATTATACTTTGGTATATTTATTTTTTTAGTCTTTTAATATTCTGACTAACGTAAAGTACTTGGACTGGGGTTCAAAGGATTACCGAGGCCAACATCTTCGGGTTTTAAGTCAAATTTAGCGATTTGTTTTTTAATTCTTTTGGCTATTCCCATCTTTCTTTTCTGGTCTAAGAATAAATACTCTGTTGGAGGTTTATAAGGAATCTTTTTAGTGACCATATTCCAAATAATCACACCTAGTTTTCTTGCTGTAGCACTAACTGCAGCTTGCCTTCCTTTGCGGTATGCAACCCTTTTAAAAAAGTCTGAGAGGTGTGTATCTTTTAAATTGCCAATTGCATTTGCAGCCTGCCTTAATGCAATTTTTAATTTATTGCTTCCCTTTGGGATTTTGCTGCTCAGGATTTTTCCACCGGATATTTTATTATTTGGAGCAAGGCGGAGCCATGAAACAAATTGTTTAGAACTAGGGAACTTTTGAAACCCACTGGGTCCAATTTCGCTGATTATTGAAAGTACTGTGGCATGGCTTAGCCCTTCAATAGCCATTAAATCGACCCCGCCGAAGTATTGGTAAGCTACTTGGTTGAAGTTTTTGATTGAAGGTGCATTTTTGTTTATCCGTTTATAAGGTTTTTCGGTTGTTCTCAATTTCAGTTTTTCAGGTTGTAGCTTCAATTCGGTTTTAATAAAATTATTGATTTTCCTTTCGCATTGCCTTATTTGTTTTTGATAAAATTGGTAACACATAAATTCTTGTTTTAGCCCAAACAAGAAATCTTCCCTGTTATTCCCGTGCAATGCTTTTGCAATTTCTTCCTTGGGTTTCCTGCAGTTATAGTGCCTGTGTTCAGCTAAGGAATAGGGGTCAAGGTTTCCATTGCAGATATCTTCGATTATTTTCATTCCAGTGAGCCCACATACATCCTTTACCACAACATCTAAGCGAAAGTTTAGGAATTTCAAATACTTTTGCATTTTACGTGAAGCCCCTGCCGCCAATGATATGATATTGCTTCTTTGGCGGCAGTATGTCCTTAGTTTTTCAGTTGTTTCATCAGGGAGGAAGCTACTTGTAAGTAAGCCAAGGGCATGGAGTTTTTGTATGTGCCTGCAATCTTTCACATCGGTCTTTTTCCCTTTCGCATGTTTGGTAAATTTTCCATTGCATAAAATCACATCAAAACCATATTTTATAAGTTCTGCAAATAGGTTTTGCCAATAGTCCCCTGTCGATTCCATTGCTACCGATGTAATGCCATAAGATACAAGCCATTCACAAAGCCCGGCTAAGTCTTCTGCATAAACCCCAAATTCTTTCACATCCTCCAGCGATTGCCCCACAGCAACATAGTGTGACCTACTACCAATATCAATTCCAGCTGCATTGTGGTTAATAATGTCTAGTTCCATTTTCTTTTTCCTTGCCATAATAATTCAATTAAAGTTGTTTTAAAATGACCCTAAGGAAATGTACCTTTGAATTGAGAATTATTCTGAACGGGGTTACTGACAATAAATGTCAGTACCACCACTGAAATTATCAACAAGCCTCGGAAACTCAACTTTCGAGGCTTTTACATTCCAACCAGAATGAACGCACGGACTTTAATAGTACCATTGCTAGAAACGGCCTTGCGTAGGGTCAATCCAAAAATACATGGAAATATTGTTCAGGGCACTTTTTATCGTTAGCTGGAGAAATTAATTGGTTTTTCTAATGTGGGGAATGCCCTATAACGGTGGTGGTATGGTTAGTAAGGGATTGCGGGCTTCAAACCTATCAAATTACAGCAAAATTTGGAGCGGGTTACTACGCCCCGAAAACCAATGAAACCCTTATTAACTATACCGCGTGTTACCATTCGTTGTTTTCTTTGTCAGTAATACAGTTGATTAATTTCAATTTGATTTCCTCTGAGTAATCTTCTTCATATACTAAAGATTCAACTATTTCTTGTAGAAACTCTTTTTCAATCCTCCCAGCCGCAAGATGATAACTGATAGTCTCCATTTTATATAAAAATCTTTGAGCAGCTGCTAAATAACCATTCTTAAGCAGAAACATACTTCCTAAAGAGATTGCTATTCTTTTATTCCCATCTTGGAAACAATGGCTTTTATTTGCTGCAAAAAACAGATGAGTAAGTTTCTCTATAAAAGTCGGATAATATAAATCATTCTGAATATGTTCGATTGCAGATTCTAACATTCCAATATTAATAATTCCATCTGTTCCGCCGCCGCTTATTTCGATAGTTTTCCGATGGATATTAATAACCTCTTGTATGTCGGTAATGTAGATAATTTCACTCATTCTGCATCTTTTAAACGTTTAAAAACATCCTTTGCTTCCTCTAGTTGTTTTTCAAAGTCTACACTTTGTTCTCCAAGGAATCGTTCAAAATCAGCAGGAGATATTGAATGTATGTATTCTTCTAATTTCTTATGAAAAGCATCTCTAAAATGCAAATCTCGGGATGCCATTTTAGTCCGTGCATCATCTACATGTGGTCTTTGTAATGGATGCTCTGAGAAATATTTAAATATATTATCTACTTCTTTCTGTTGTAATTTACGTCCTATTTGTTGGTGTTTTTTTTCAAGTTCAAATGCAATTCCTGTTTCAAAAGAAGCAACAAGATTCAATATTTCTGAATACATTGTATCTCTTGCATTTTCTTTTGTTTCAAGTTTTAAGATTTGTTTATACTCCTTAGCATTCTCCTTAAAAATGCACTGATAGATTCTGTCTGTATATAGAGAATATTTATAATTTCCCATATCTACATATCTGCTAAGTGCCGAGGTAAATTCTTTTCTGTATTTACTTTCTCTAATTGCAGTTGGCAAGTAATCTGAGTCTTTTCGATTTATATATTTGGTTCCACCTCCTGTTTTTTCATTAATAGTTTCAATTACAATATCAAGCATTTTTGACCTAAGATGTTTTGCATTTTCGCTTTCTGCGAGTAACATTCCTAGATTTAAAAATGCTCTAAAGTTAAATAATCCTAGTTGGGTTGTTTTGCTCGGGACATTGATGACATGACCAAATTGTAACTTCAACTCTTTTAGCTGTTTACCCTTGCTTAAAATATATCCATTGTGTTTTAACTCTTGGTCATATTTTTCTAAATACCTTTTAACTGTTCTTTCATCAATATCATAAAAGTCAGCTACCATTTGGGTCGTAAATTTATATTCGCCCTCAAATAACATTCCAGGTAAACCAATATATTCTTGAACTTTTTCAATCGCAAATCGATTGTTTAATATATTTTGTCTATCAATATTTGAATTTGTCAAATCTCTCATATAAAATCTTTTTTTGTAAAGATACATATTTCCTACAATGCTGTTTTCAATTCTGACTAACGTAAAGTACTTGGACTGGGGTTCAAAGGATTACCGAGGCCAACATCTTCGGGTTTTAAGTCAAATTTAGCGATTTGTTTTTTAATTCTTTTGGCTATTCCCATCTTTCTTTTCTGGTCTAAGAATAAATACTCTGTTGGAGGTTTATAAGGAATCTTTTTAGTGACCATATTCCAAATAATCACACCTAGTTTTCTTGCTGTAGCACTAACTGCAGCTTGCCTTCCTTTGCGGTATGCAACCCTTTTAAAAAAGTCTGAGAGGTGTGTATCTTTTAAATTGCCAATTGCATTTGCAGCCTGCCTTAATGCAATTTTTAATTTATTGCTTCCCTTTGGGATTTTGCTGCTCAGGATTTTTCCACCGGATATTTTATTATTTGGAGCAAGGCGGAGCCATGAAACAAATTGTTTAGAACTAGGGAACTTTTGAAACCCACTGGGTCCAATTTCGCTGATTATTGAAAGTACTGTGGCATGGCTTAGCCCTTCAATAGCCATTAAATCGACCCCGCCGAAGTATTGGTAAGCTACTTGGTTGAAGTTTTTGATTGAAGGTGCATTTTTGTTTATCCGTTTATAAGGTTTTTCGGTTGTTCTCAATTTCAGTTTTTCAGGTTGTAGCTTCAATTCGGTTTTAATAAAATTATTGATTTTCCTTTCGCATTGCCTTATTTGTTTTTGATAAAATTGGTAACACATAAATTCTTGTTTTAGCCCAAACAAGAAATCTTCCCTGTTATTCCCGTGCAATGCTTTTGCAATTTCTTCCTTGGGTTTCCTGCAGTTATAGTGCCTGTGTTCAGCTAAGGAATAGGGGTCAAGGTTTCCATTGCAGATATCTTCGATTATTTTCATTCCAGTGAGCCCACATACATCCTTTACCACAACATCTAAGCGAAAGTTTAGGAATTTCAAATACTTTTGCATTTTACGTGAAGCCCCTGCCGCCAATGATATGATATTGCTTCTTTGGCGGCAGTATGTCCTTAGTTTTTCAGTTGTTTCATCAGGGAGGAAGCTACTTGTAAGTAAGCCAAGGGCATGGAGTTTTTGTATGTGCCTGCAATCTTTCACATCGGTCTTTTTCCCTTTCGCATGTTTGGTAAATTTTCCATTGCATAAAATCACATCAAAACCATATTTTATAAGTTCTGCAAATAGGTTTTGCCAATAGTCCCCTGTCGATTCCATTGCTACCGATGTAATGCCATAAGATACAAGCCATTCACAAAGCCCGGCTAAGTCTTCTGCATAAACCCCAAATTCTTTCACATCCTCCAGCGATTGCCCCACAGCAACATAGTGTGACCTACTACCAATATCAATTCCAGCTGCATTGTGGTTAATAATGTCTAGTTCCATTTTCTTTTTCCTTGCCATAATAATTCAATTAAAGTTGTTTTAAAATGACCCTAAGGAAATGTACCTTTGAATTGAGAATTATTCTGAACGGGGTTACTGACAATAAATGTCAGTACCACCACTGAAATTATCAACAAGCCTCGGAAACTCAACTTTCGAGGCTTTTACATTCCAACCAGAATGAACGCACGGACTTTAATAGTACCATTGCTAGAAACGGCCTTGCGTAGGGTCAATCCAAAAATACATGGAAATATTGTTCAGGGCACTTTTTATCGTTAGCTGGAGAAATTAATTGGTTTTTCTAATGTGGGGAATGAACGGCAACGGATGGCGGTATGAAATCGTTGGGGATTGCGGGCTAATTTCCTGTCCAGTTGCACCGAACATAAAGCGTGAAAGTAGGTTTAAATAACCTCGTAAACCCCAATGTTTTATACCGCGTGTTGCCGTTTCGTTGTTTATTCAATTCTCTTTTTTCTATCAATATAAATGTCATCTGAGACTTTTTTCAATGCTTTCATAAAATCCTGTTCATCAAGTGATTTTAATTGTATTTGAACAATATCTCCTAACTGTTTAAATCTTTCAATTTTATCAATCTGATTGCGAATTAGAATAGAGTTGATATTTTCAAGATTAGACAGCACGACAAGTTCATTTATACTTGCAAAATCTCGAATATTAAGTCCCTTTTTTGCTTTCTCCGGATTTACATCTCGCCAATCTTTTGCTGTACATTTAAACAATGAGACATTCAATAAATCGGCCTCTTCGGCATATATCAACCATTCTTTGTCTTTCTCATAGTTTTTCTCAGGCAAAATGCAATCCTTAACTGCATCTGTGTGAATCTGATAATTGGTTTTTGTCAAAATCCGCTTAACATTCCACTCAAGGTTGTATTGGTTGCTTTCAATCTCTTTTAATCGTTGATATTCCTTAATCATCAACAACTTAAACATTGGACTTATCCAAGAACCAAATTCAAAAGCTATATCCTTGTGGGCGTATGTTCCTCCATATCTACCTGATTTAGAAATTATCCCGATAGCATTTGTTGTGTCAATCCATTTCTTAGGTGTCAGGTTGAAGCTATTTAATCCAGCCTCTTTTCTAAAGGTGTCGAATTCGACATGTTTAAAATTCGGATTATTTAAAGTTTCCCATAGTCCAATAAATTCAACAGTATTTCGGTTTCTCATCCAGTTCCGAATATGGTCAGAACCTTCTTCATCCCGAATCATATCGGTCAAGCAGATATAGTCTTGCTCATCCTGTTTTACAATTGAAATAAGCTTGTTTTCAACTTCTATTTGAGATTTACTTGTCATATATTTAAGTCAAATTGCAATATATACAAATATACAATTCTATTCGAAATTATCTTGTTTGCACTATCGCTTCTGCAATTCTGACTAACGTAAAGTACTTGGACTGGGGTTCAAAGGATTACCGAGGCCAACATCTTCGGGTTTTAAGTCAAATTTAGCGATTTGTTTTTTAATTCTTTTGGCTATTCCCATCTTTCTTTTCTGGTCTAAGAATAAATACTCTGTTGGAGGTTTATAAGGAATCTTTTTAGTGACCATATTCCAAATAATCACACCTAGTTTTCTTGCTGTAGCACTAACTGCAGCTTGCCTTCCTTTGCGGTATGCAACCCTTTTAAAAAAGTCTGAGAGGTGTGTATCTTTTAAATTGCCAATTGCATTTGCAGCCTGCCTTAATGCAATTTTTAATTTATTGCTTCCCTTTGGGATTTTGCTGCTCAGGATTTTTCCACCGGATATTTTATTATTTGGAGCAAGGCGGAGCCATGAAACAAATTGTTTAGAACTAGGGAACTTTTGAAACCCACTGGGTCCAATTTCGCTGATTATTGAAAGTACTGTGGCATGGCTTAGCCCTTCAATAGCCATTAAATCGACCCCGCCGAAGTATTGGTAAGCTACTTGGTTGAAGTTTTTGATTGAAGGTGCATTTTTGTTTATCCGTTTATAAGGTTTTTCGGTTGTTCTCAATTTCAGTTTTTCAGGTTGTAGCTTCAATTCGGTTTTAATAAAATTATTGATTTTCCTTTCGCATTGCCTTATTTGTTTTTGATAAAATTGGTAACACATAAATTCTTGTTTTAGCCCAAACAAGAAATCTTCCCTGTTATTCCCGTGCAATGCTTTTGCAATTTCTTTCTTGGGTTTCCTGCAGTTATAGTGCCTGTGTTCAGCTAAGGAATAGGGGTCAAGGTTTCCATTGCAGATATCTTCGATTATTTTCATTCCAGTGAGCCCACATACATCCTTTACCACAACATCTAAGCGAAAGTTTAGGAATTTCAAATACTTTTGCATTTTACGTGAAGCCCCTGCCGCCAATGATATGATATTGCTTCTTTGGCGGCAGTATGTCCTTAGTTTTTCAGTTGTTTCATCAGGGAGGAAGCTACTTGTAAGTAAGCCAAGGGCATGGAGTTTTTGTATGTGCCTGCAATCTTTCACATCGGTCTTTTTCCCTTTCGCATGTTTGGTAAATTTTCCATTGCATAAAATCACATCAAAACCATATTTTATAAGTTCTGCAAATAGGTTTTGCCAATAGTCCCCTGTCGATTCCATTGCTACCGATGTAATGCCATAAGATACAAGCCATTCACAAAGCCCGGCTAAGTCTTCTGCATAAACCCCAAATTCTTTCACATCCTCCAGCGATTGCCCCACAGCAACATAGTGTGACCTACTACCAATATCAATTCCAGCTGCATTGTGGTTAATAATGTCTAGTTCCATTTTCTTTTTCCTTGCCATAATAATTCAATTAAAGTTGTTTTAAAATGACCCTAAGGAAATGTACCTTTGAATTGAGAATTATTCTGAACGGGGTTACTGACAATAAATGTCAGTACCACCACTGAAATTATCAACAAGCCTCGGAAACTCAACTTTCGAGGCTTTTACATTCCAACCAGAATGAACGCACGGACTTTAATAGTACCATTGCTAGAAACGGCCTTGCGTAGGGTCAATCCAAAAATACATGGAAATATTGTTCAGGGCACTTTTTATCGTTAGCTGGAGAAATTAATTGGTTTTTCTAATGTGGGGAATGCACGGTAACGGTTGGTGCAAGTTGCGTAGCGGATTTCGGAGAGCGTCAGTGTCCGGTAGGACATGACGGTCTTGCGAGAATCCGCAGCCCGCGCACCACCATACCCAGCTATGCAATTTGCACTTTGTTGTGGGTAGTTATTTTTTCTTAAATGCCTTTTTTGAATAATAATTAACATGTTCACTCTCTACTAAATCATTAATTGGCATATTTTTCAATAATTGGTATTCTTCTATTAATGGTTTGAATTTTTCATTTCCATTTTCACTTAAACAGTTATAAAATAACATTAGCAATTCATGACTTGATAGTTGCGCCCTTGCAAAGCTTGTATATTTATATTTATCTTTTATATTACTAAAATGAATGAATTTTATTATGTGGTATAGATTCCTGAAATAATGTCCAAAATCTAGTTGCCAATTTTTATAATTACCTATATATATTTCATTGATTTGCTCTAAACTTTTAATACCTCTTAAGTTTCTAAATAATTGGTCATATCTATATTTAAAAACATCCCTTCCTTGATTAATAATTGATTTATTACTCCTAATATCTAAATCTCCTACTATTTGATGATGTAGTGACAAAAGTTGAAAAAAAGTATTTTCAAATCTTTGTTCTGTTAAGGTTTGATTTTGAATTATTAATTGTTCTTTTTGTCCTTCTAATTCAAATCTTGTAGCCTTTACCTCGCCTTGACTAAATAATAATTCTATTTGTTGATTTATAAGCTGTTGTTTTTGTCCTAAAAATGCAACATAGATAAAAAATAAACCTGCTAGTGACCATACTGAGGCAACACTTCCTGCGAAATAATCTCCAAGTTCGTTTAAGGTTAGCGCATGAAGTATTTTAGGAAATATAAAACAGGTTACTCCAAATAGCATTATGATAAAACCTAAAATTACTAGAAACCATGCCCAGTTGGTAAACCGTTGAATCTTGATTTTAAGGTTTTCAAGTTCAGGTTCTAATTTTGCTTGCTTATCATCTATTTCTGAAAATATTTTATCTAGATTCATTTTATTCCTTAACCTTTTTTAAGACAGAAATATCAAACGTGTTTTTTCTGAGTTCATCATCAACAAACCAAACACAGTCAACTTTATTATTATTGAAAGTGCCACTAATAGCATTCCATTCAAATTCTTCAACAGACATATCTGGACCACCAGATTTTAAAGTTACAACGTCTCCTTTTTTTATTTCCATAAGAGTTATTATTTATTGTTTGTTAGTTTTATAATTCTGACTAACGTAAAGTACTTGGACTGGGGTTCAAAGGATTACCGAGGCCAACATCTTCGGGTTTTAAGTCAAATTTAGCGATTTGTTTTTTAATTCTTTTGGCTATTCCCATCTTTCTTTTCTGGTCTAAGAATAAATACTCTGTTGGAGGTTTATAAGGAATCTTTTTAGTGACCATATTCCAAATAATCACACCTAGTTTTCTTGCTGTAGCACTAACTGCAGCTTGCCTTCCTTTGCGGTATGCAACCCTTTTAAAAAAGTCTGAGAGGTGTGTATCTTTTAAATTGCCAATTGCATTTGCAGCCTGCCTTAATGCAATTTTTAATTTATTGCTTCCCTTTGGGATTTTGCTGCTCAGGATTTTTCCACCGGATATTTTATTATTTGGAGCAAGGCGGAGCCATGAAACAAATTGTTTAGAACTAGGGAACTTTTGAAACCCACTGGGTCCAATTTCGCTGATTATTGAAAGTACTGTGGCATGGCTTAGCCCTTCAATAGCCATTAAATCGACCCCGCCGAAGTATTGGTAAGCTACTTGGTTGAAGTTTTTGATTGAAGGTGCATTTTTGTTTATCCGTTTATAAGGTTTTTCGGTTGTTCTCAATTTCAGTTTTTCAGGTTGTAGCTTCAATTCGGTTTTAATAAAATTATTGATTTTCCTTTCGCATTGCCTTATTTGTTTTTGATAAAATTGGTAACACATAAATTCTTGTTTTAGCCCAAACAAGAAATCTTCCCTGTTATTCCCGTGCAATGCTTTTGCAATTTCTTCCTTGGGTTTCCTGCAGTTATAGTGCCTGTGTTCAGCTAAGGAATAGGGGTCAAGGTTTCCATTGCAGATATCTTCGATTATTTTCATTCCAGTGAGCCCACATACATCCTTTACCACAACATCTAAGCGAAAGTTTAGGAATTTCAAATACTTTTGCATTTTACGTGAAGCCCCTGCCGCCAATGATATGATATTGCTTCTTTGGCGGCAGTATGTCCTTAGTTTTTCAGTTGTTTCATCAGGGAGGAAGCTACTTGTAAGTAAGCCAAGGGCATGGAGTTTTTGTATGTGCCTGCAATCTTTCACATCGGTCTTTTTCCCTTTCGCATGTTTGGTAAATTTTCCATTGCATAAAATCACATCAAAACCATATTTTATAAGTTCTGCAAATAGGTTTTGCCAATAGTCCCCTGTCGATTCCATTGCTACCGATGTAATGCCATAAGATACAAGCCATTCACAAAGCCCGGCTAAGTCTTCTGCATAAACCCCAAATTCTTTCACATCCTCCAGCGATTGCCCCACAGCAACATAGTGTGACCTACTACCAATATCAATTCCAGCTGCATTGTGGTTAATAATGTCTAGTTCCATTTTCTTTTTCCTTGCCATAATAATTCAATTAAAGTTGTTTTAAAATGACCCTAAGGAAATGTACCTTTGAATTGAGAATTATTCTGAACGGGGTTACTGACAATAAATGTCAGTACCACCACTGAAATTATCAACAAGCCTCGGAAACTCAACTTTCGAGGCTTTTACATTCCAACCAGAATGAACGCACGGACTTTAATAGTACCATTGCTAGAAACGGCCTTGCGTAGGGTCAATCCAAAAATACATGGAAATATTGTTCAGGGCACTTTTTATCGTTAGCTGGAGAAATTAATTGGTTTTTCTAATGTGGGGAATGCGCCATAACGGTTGGTACATGTTCTCGGGGCGGATTTCGGAGAGCGTTCCTGTCCGAAGGACACGGAACTGCGATGCGAGAATCCGCAGTTGGCGTACCACCAAACCCCGCCCTGCAATATGTACTGTGTTAGCAAGCGTATTTTTTTCAATTTTCTAAAGTTTCCAAATTAAATTTATTAGATATTCTTGTCCATACTAGTTTCTGAAGACTTCTTGTTTTGTCTGCATTTACTTGGTAAACTCCACAATATTTATAAGTTGCAAATCCTAAAACATCTTTGTGATGAAGAAAAACAATTCTAGTTTCAGAGTTTTTAAGTCCCCAATTAAAATGATTGTAATTTTTTTGAACGTCAACATTTGATTCAATTATCTCTCCAGTGTCTTGATTATATGTGTTTTTCCAATTGCTTCTTGGATTCACAGAAGGCCACCAGATTACTATCTTGTCATTTTTAGGATGAGCAATTGCTCCTTTTCTTAAAAATCCTCTTTTTATTTTCTGTGGGTCGGCGTTGAATAATCTACAAACATCATCAATTGTAAAAAATCCAATATTTTTATTCAGTTCTATTATTTTTTTCTTTTGCCAAAACTCTACTGAAAATTCATTTTCCGGACACCAAGCATTAAAAGATTTGTTCCTTTTCTGTATTTCAATTTTATTATTAATAATTCTTACTACATCATCAATTTGTTTATGTATCTCGGATAATGACGGCCTACAATCTATTTCAATTACTTCGCAGGATATTTTTTGCTCAATTTCTTGATTTCTTTTAAAGTCAGTTTCTATTTTTTCTTGTGTAAAATAGTGAGCAGGTTCATTGACCTCTACGCAAATTCCGAACTGAGGGAAATAAATATCTGTCAACGCATATTTACTATTATCTCTAGAAACATATTGTTGGGGAACCATTTTGATATCAACATTGTCAAGTTTATGCCATAGCCTTGTAATAACATAGTTTTCAATTTTTTTGTTATTTGTTTTTTCAAAAAGACGAGTAACATACTCAAGTTTATAGTCTGTCATTTTTTGGTTTTTAATATGCTTGCTAACGGTTACCTGTATGTGGCGTAGCCGACTGCGGGCTGCTTTCCTGTCAAGCCGAGATGAAGTTGATGCGGGAGATGAACCTGCAATTACCCACAAAACCGGCTATGACATATACAGATTGTTACCTGCTGGGTTTTATTTTTTAATAAAACTACTTCATTTTCAATTTTAGCACTGACCAGATTTTGTTTTTCGGGTCGGCAAAAAAAGCGTTGGAAAAACAGAGAAGCTCTTTTGTAATTTTTGGTTTCGTGTTGGCTTGTGTGAATTGCAAATGTGCTTGACTGTGTGGGCTGGCTCTGTTGTCATTGTGCTATGTGTGCTATTATTGTGCAATTCCATTATTGCCCCATTATTGCCCATTTTATATTTTAGTCAAGTTGTTGATAATCCTTCTATTAAATTTATGAAAGAACGTTCAGTTGCCCCATTATTGCCCCATTAATTTATAATATATTCCTGCCCCAGAAGTACCAATCTTATTAAGTATCTTAAATTTATCCACTAATTCTGTTAAATCAGTGGTGGCTGTCCTTTTTGATACATTGTTGATACTTTGGTATTCTTTATTTGATATTCTATTGTTTTCTTTTGCATATAACACTGCCTTAATTTGACGCTCATTTATGCCAAGTTTCTTTAAAGAAATTTCATTATAAATATCTTTTCTAAAAATCACCCAAAAATCTTTTCCGCTATTCTCAAATTCCGGCTTTGGTAAACCGTGCTCTTTACATTGTTCTATAATTTTAATTGTGCCACGCCCCCAAGATTCAACTAGTCCCGCTCTAAAGAAAGCATTTGCAATATCCGGGTTGTAAGGAATCGATGAATGTTTTTGCAATAAATTTTCAACTGTCCAATCTTCTGGTAACTGTCCGTAATTCCAAATCATAAGCTTGTTATCATAAACACTTATTTGAATCGGAACACCCATTGAGTAATCTTTATGTGCAAGAGCATTTAAAATTGCTTCACGAACCGCATCTTTGGGATATTCATAGGTTTCAACTCTGTGAATACCTTCATATGAGATAATTGCTTTGATGTATTTTGTGAAAAGAATTTCAATTGTCTTTTCTACTTGTTCAAATAAATTTCCCTTTACTTCGTCTTGAAATATTAACTCCGTATCTGTCTGAAAATAGCCAATTTTAATATATGCCCCTGTAAAATACTTTTCAGGGTCGGGATGAAAAAGCAATACTGCTGCACGTTTCAGATATGGTTTTTCTATTAATCTTAGATTCTCAAGAATGCTGATGTTTTTTTCGGTTAAAACACTTTCGTCAATTCGCTTACTGACGATTGCTCTTTTCTTGAAAAACTCAAATGTTTCATTCTTAAAATCATCAACAGAAACATTGGGGACTGGAACGCCATCCCATTTTTTGCCTTTCTTTTCAAGCATGAATTTGTCTAACGCAGCACCTTTTAGCTCTTGTTTAGTACTTCCGCTCCTGTAATGATATTGCCCCTTGTAGTTTACCGGGAAAGGTTGTGGTTCAACAATGATTTCAAGAAATACATCTTTTTCTGTTTTATGCAGATTAACATCTACCAAAATGCCAAGAATATCACGAACCTTATTTGGAATATCTTCAAGGAGTTTTTTTGCATTGTTAATTCCAACAACATCACCTTTATCGTTTTTCCCAATGTATATCGTGCCACCTTGTGCATTTGCAAAGCCACAAATCCATTTCAGATACTCGTCTCTCCAGCTTTCTTTCCATTCTATGTTTTGTTTTTCCTGCATCATCTACAAATATAACACTATCCCGATTTTGTTCTCTTATTTAATCATCTTTAAGAAATCATCTTCTCCAACAATTTGAATATTACTTCCCTGATTATTGAATTGCTGAATTTTCTTCATTTTTGAAGGACCAGGTGCAGAACCAGTAATTACAAAATCAGTTCTAACTGAAATTGAAGTGTCAATATCAGCTCCCAGTTTTTTTACCACATCTGCAGCATCTTTTCGTTTAATTGAATTTAGAACGCCAGTAAATACAACTTTCTTTGCATAAAATGGATTATTGCTATCCGCATTTTCCAAATCAGGTTTTAATACATCTCCGCAAAGTCTTTCGTGTCCTTCAGGCATTGAAAAGCCTGACCCTTTCGTTGTTTGTGGTTTAGAAATCGAATAGTTCGGTTTAATCCCTTTTAATAAATTCAAATAGACCTTTGCACAAGCGATTGCATCGGCAGTTGCATCGTGGTGATTTGTAAGGTCAATGTTAAAAGCACAACAAATATTGTTCAACGATTGTCCGGTCATCTTAAATGTACAATCACAATCAAAACGGGGAATAGGAAGATTATAGAAATCTAGCGTTTGCTGTAAACAATTTATATCAAAAGAGGCGTTGTGCGCAACTAGTTTCTTCCCTTCTATCAATGGATATAGTTCTTCCCAGATTTGGGGAAATTCCGGTTCATGTTCTGTTCTTTCCGGCAAAATACCATGAACTTTTATATTCATAGGAGAATATTCATTCAATGGAGGTCGGACGAATTTTGAAATGGTATGTACAATTTCTCCATTTTCAACAAATGCCAACCCAACTTGACAGATGCTCCATCTTTTTCCGATAGCAGTTTCAACATCGATTGCAACAAAATTCATAATGATATTACTAATAATCTAAACTGTTTTTTTCTTGGTTTCTTTCAACTAACTGTTTCATTAAATTATCATTTTCATAGGCTATTTCAACTTCTAAATTTTCATTAATTCTGAGAGAAATTGTATTGTCATTTGACTCTGAATTTTCAAAATCCCAATAACATGAAAATTCTGCTTTACCTATAGAAATGGCAGACTCAGTATAGCCATCATCTTTCTCATAAGGACTGGTGTAAAACTCATAATCAAGCTTAGTTGCATAATATATACTATTTATTTCACCCTTTATTTGCTTATATAAATCTACAATCTTACTTTCTAAATGTGATTTTATATACACCACTCCTTTACAGAATTTATCATCAAAAAAGAGTAATAATATCATTTCAGAATCACGACCAGCGAATTTAGCGCCATTACAATAAAATGAATCTTCTTGTTCATCCACTGGTTCAAGTTTAATTCCTGTTTTTTCAAGAAATTTCTCGTTTACAATTTGTTTTGAAGAACCAAATTCAATTCCAAGGAAACCATTAAAATTTTTCATTTCTGTTATTTTTCAGGTAAAACAATTCTTTCATCTTTTCTTATGATTTTTCCATTCGCTAAGGCGAAGTCAATTCCCATTTTCATTGCTTGTTCAACATTTCCTCCCAGTCGGGCGTATCCAAATACTTTGGCTACTTCTCTAATCAAATCATCTTCGGGCAAGCTAATTTGGTTTGTAAGTACATCTTTAATTCCGCAGAATATTTCTTCTTTAGCCAAGTCTTCAGCATTTCGTTTTTGGTCATCGTTTTCCGGAACTCTGAATATGTTGTATTTCTCAGGTTCTTGTTCATTGTTCCAATAAAACATTGTTCCGTTTTGGCTTGTATGTTTTAATTCCAATCCTAAATAAATAGAAGTCAGATATTCATTTAGCCTTACTCCCAAACGGGAAATTCCCCAAGCATTTAAAATGCGCCTTGATAAAAGTGAGTGGCTGATAGGTGCTTCCATTTCTATCACCTGATTTATTTGACGAATGATTTTATATTGAAGACGTGAATCAAAAAACTCATCAGAAAAATTCAAATACGATTGTTCAAGATTACAGATTTTGTATTGCGTGAAATTTGTTGTTTGTTCAATTACTTCCTGCGTAATTCCCTGAAGCTTTACATTTGCAAATTCTTTCCTTTTTGAATCGTCAATAACTTTTTGTGATTCAAAATCCATCTTTTTTTCTCCTCGTTTTTTAACCTCTTCAATTGCATTAGCAATATCCTGAAGAACTTTTTGTGGATTATCCCACCAATCGGGAGACCAAAGTTTATAAATATTCCATCCTAGCATTCTCAAAACATCAGTTTGAACAACTTCCCTGTCTTTTGCTGTTTTGGCTGCACGGTAAGTTTTCCCATCGGTCAATATTCCCAATATGTATTCTGATGGTTTCTCAGGATTAACAACGCCAATATCTATTCTGTAACCAGAACAACCAATGTCTGTTTGAACTGAATATCCCAGTTTTTGAATTTCACTGGCAACCATTTTTTCAAAAAACCGTGGAATTATTTTATTTGTGTTTTCTTTTTGGGGTAAAGCTATTTTACCCTTTTCTGTGTATTCCAGAAAAGCTTTAATTCCTGCAACTCCTTCTGAAGATGTTCTTGAAATGTCAATTTGGTCAGAACGTAATGTGGAAAATACTTTCATTTCGTATCTGGCTCGTGATATGGCAACATTTAATCTTCGCCAGCCACCTTCTCGGTTTAAAGGACCAAAATTCAAATATATTTTCCCGTCCTGGTCTGGTCCATAACCAACCGAGAACAGAATTACATCTCGTTCATCTCCCTGAACATTTTCAAGGTTTTTTATAAAAATCGGTTCAGATGATTCCATAGCCACCTTTTCTAAATCAGGGGCATTCTTGAATGCTTCGTTCAGTAAATCTTCAATCAGATTTTGTTGAACAGAGCTGAAAGTTACAATTCCAATGCTTCTTTGTGAAAGTATGGGGTCGGCTAAGCGTTTTAAAACCTCGGAAACAATAGCTTTTGCCTCGAAACTATTTTGACGAGTTTTACCCCGGTCGTAATATCCCGGAACATATACGTAATTTACTTTCGTTGCAATGTCGTCAGGCGAAGGGAAAGTCAATAACTTATTTTCATAATAATTTGAGTTACTAAATGCTATAAGACTTTCGTGCTTGCTCCGATAATGCCACAATAAATGTTTTGATGGCATGGATAACGCAAGACAATCATCCAGAATACTTTCCATATCTTCTTTGTCGGCATTATCTTCATCAAAATGATTTGTTGAGAAAAAACTGGTAGGTGGCATTTGTTTTGGGTCGCCAACAACAATAACATTCTGACCGCGCGCTATTGCCCCGACAGCTTCACAAGTTGGCATTTGTGAGGCTTCATCAAAAATCACCAAATCAAACTTTGATTTATCAACTTCAAAATACTGCGCAACGGAAATTGGGCTCATTAACATACATGGGCACATTCTGGGTAAAAGATTTGGAATTAAGTCGAATAATTTCCTGAGTGACATTGCCCGACCATTATTTCTGATTGCCCGCTGAAGTATTCCAATTTCAGAACTGTTTGCTGCTTCTTTTGTGAAAGAGGGGATTTTAGAAGCCAGTTTTGCAAATAACTCAGCTTTGGTAAGTTCTTCAAAATATTTACTTTGTTCCTTAAATTTCTTGATTTTTCCTTCAAATAATTTACCGTTAAAAACCGATAACCTTTCGTCTTTTGAAATAATGTATTCCGAGAAATGCTTAAATAATGATTTTTTAAAAGATGCCAGTACTTCATGGTTTTTAAGTTTACCATTGGAATATGCCTCAACAACCGACGGAATATTGCTTCCAATTATTTCATCTTTTATACGGTTCCAACTTGTCCAGTCACGCAAAGAATCAAGATTTGCCAACCATCCCTCAGCGTTTTGTCTCCAAAATTCTGTCCAATCAAGTGAATTATTTTGTTCTGAGTTGAAATCAATATTCAATAATTCAAACAGGCTTTTTTCAATCTTTTGTTGTTCTTCGGCAAAAGCTATATAACTTAAAACTGTTTTTCCTTTTATATCAAGGAATGTGCGACTTCCATCACATAGAAGATTTGCTATGTTATTTCTTATTTCTTTCGCCTTTAAATTATCTTCAGTTATTTCTATCAGTGAGCGATTAATTTGCAGGCTTATTTCGCAAATCTGTGAGACTGTATTCCATTTACAGTTGCCATTATTCCATAAAAAGTCAAGATTTTGAGATAATGTAGTTGTATTCTCATCCAGAATTTCCTGTTCTTTTTGAAGCAGGATTAAAGTTTCAAAATATTCTACGACTTTACTTTTTTCAACTTTACCTGTTTTTGATAAAGGTTGAAGCGTTTTTAATATTTTGTTTTGACCTAATAATTTTGGTAGAAACCATATTTGAGAAACTACATTCCATTGGGTCAGATTTTGTTCAGCGTCATATTTTAAAATGTTTTTAGTAAAATCTTTTAATATTGAATCACGATAGGTATCCCTTTTTACTCCGTGTTTGGTTAATTCTAATATTTGCGCAAGATTTCGTTCGGGATGTTCAATATTAATCAAGGTTGCAGGAGTGTCTGGCAAAGATTTTATTTCACCGCACAGCTTTTCTAAACTATCCGTTTTTTCTTTGTCAAATTTAGTTTCATCAATCAAAAGCAATTCGCATAACTGCTTTTGATTTTGAAGTTTTTGATTTAGTATTTCAATATATTTTGAGGTTAGTTCGTGAGCGGTTGTTCTGTTTTGCGGGTTATATGTTTTAGTCGTAATTTGTGCAAGTGGATGATTATGTGGGTGACCGCACAACGTTCCTGCATTTTGTAATTCTTCAACTTTATCACATAACTCAATAAATTTCTCTTTTGTTAATTCCGCTATGAATCTTTCTTCAAACGGAATATTATCTTGTGCACTGTTAAGTTCTGCGTAACCAGTAAACGAATCGTACAAGGAAAAACCGAAATGATGTTTTTTATGTAAAGCTTCAACATATTCATTTAACTCTAATCTTTGGTTATGAAGCCTTTCTGCTTCAGTTGCAAATTCAAGAGGAGACGATTTTCGAATAATCTCTGTTGTTTTGCGAAGTTGCTCTAATACATTCGATTTTTTTGATTTGTTAGAATGAAGTTCAAGACAAAACGGGTCGAGTCCAATATTGGCTAAACGTTTTTGAACAACCGTTAAAGCAGCCATTTTTTCAGCAACAAAAAGAACCTTTTTCCCTTGATATAGTGCATTTGCAATAATGTTGGTGATTGTTTGTGATTTTCCAGTTCCGGGAGGTCCATGCAGAATGAAACTGTTGTCTTGTGTTGCAGCACAAATTGCTTCCAACTGTGTTGAATCGGCGCTTATTGGTAAGGCAATTTCAGAAGGATAATACTTACTGTCTAAATCAATTTCAGAGTTCACTTCTTCTGATTCCCATTCCAGCTTCCCGGAAACCAAACTGTTGACGATTTTATTATCAGTTAGTTTATCTGCATTATTGTGGATATCGTTCCACATTATGAATTTGCTAAATGAAAATATTCCCAGAAATGCGTGTTCTTCCAAATCCCACCTGGACTGGGACATAATTGCCCGACGAATAATATTGAAAATCTTAACCACATCCACACCACTATCATCACGAGGGAGTTCTTCCAATCCATTAATGGTTATGCCAAAATCTTGTTTAAGCATTTCTAGTAATGTAATGTTCATTAACGTTTCTTCCTCCCTGCTTCGAATTACATATCCTTTTTGTGCGGATTTTCGGATTATCTCAATTGGTAAAAGCAAAATTGGAGCATACCGTGCTAATTCGCTATTTGGTGTTTCGTACCATTTTAAAAATCCTAATGCAAGATAAAGCGTGTTTGCTCCATTTTCCTCCAACGACAAGCGGGAAGACCTATAAAGCTTTGTCAATGCAGATTTTAACTCTGCTTCGGTTAAGTATGTCCGAAGCCGTTTGTGAGTGAGGTCGAATTTTAAAAGGTCAACAATCGGGTCTGACATATTTATTTGCTGGTAAACTCCTGAATTTGTGTTTGGATTATACCATTCATCCGGTTTCGTTAAAACCTGAAATTCATCGCCATCAGCTAATGCATCTTCAAATGCCTCGAGGTTAACAGAAAATAATTGAATTGTACTTTGGGTAATTCGAAGGTTTAAAAGATTGTTACGAAGGCTTAAATCTAACAATTTTCTTTCCCAGAGCTTTTGTTTTGTAAATTGAATTGATTCTGGTATTTCAATCATTCCTCCATCAACAATTCTATCCGGCTCCTGGCTTTCTCTGGCAACAGTTTCTTTATCTTCAATAATTTCCCATCCATCAGAAGTTTTAATTCTTTGAGGAAGTGGTTTTATACCACTGAATCTTGCTCTTTTAATATCTACAAACAGAATAAAATCTTCCTCTCTGACCAATTTATAATTAGCTGAATTAATTGCTTCATCAAAAGATTGTATATGTCCGGCGTTCATGCAGGTCGCTTCAACCAGGGTAATTTCATTTATTCCTTGTGCAATTCGCTTTTTCAGTAATGAAACATCATCATTAACACTATCGGCAAACGTATCATCAATCAGCCAGGCTCCAACGAAAGCATGTCCGTTTATTACAATTAATAATGGATTTAGCCCAATTGCTTCAATACAGCTTGCATATAAAATTGCCATATCAACACAAGTAGCAAGCTTTTGAGAGAACATAGTATCGCACATTCGTATTCGTTGACCTTCATTCTCGAAACTTGCCGGAGGAGAACAATAGACAATTCCAAGGCTCGCAATAGCTTCAAAAATCGCACCCATTTGCTTTTTAACCCTATCTGGATTAAGACTTTGATAAGCATCAAAAGATGGATTTCCTGTCCAGTTATCTAAAATTTTAGAGGCAATTTGTATGACTTTTGAAATTTCAGGATGGTTTGGGGTTACAAACGCTGCCAACATTTCGGGTAAAGTTCCAATTCCATTCCACTGGTCATAAGCCAAAATATCAACATTATAATTTTCGGTAAGCAGCAACTCTTCTTTCGAGGAAATTGAAAGGATTAAATCTCCCGACAGCCGTTCTGTCAGTTCAGATAAAAAGTTTGCTAATAGTTTTAATCCTTTTACTTCAATCTCAATTCTTTGGTTTCCCGGAAGAATTTCAATTCTATGCTCCCAATTATTTACAAAACCAGGCTCACCATTTATCTCGATTTTTAAATCCAGCAAATCTTCGTCCAAAGGATTTTCAATTACAAGTTTTCGAATAATTGGAATCCGGTTTTGTTGAATTGCGTAATTTGCAACCGGAGTGTAGATAAATTCTACTTTGGGTGAGTTGGATGATTCAGTCATTTTTTAAATGTTGAGGTTGATGTGAGGTAGAAAGATTGCACTCTTTTGCAAATTTCGGTTTGTGGGTCAGCCTGTGCGATTTGCAAATGTGTGCAATTTGTGTGGGCTTCCCCAACTGTCCCGAAGGGCAGAAGCGGGCGGGCAAAACAAAATCGATTTGGAGCAATCATTCTTAAATATAGTATAGTTAATTCATTTAATATCAGTTATTTTTTCTTTTTTTCAAACCTTGCAGGTAACGGTGGTGGTATGTTTAGTTGCCGATTTCGTAGTTACTTCCTATCAAACTAAGTCACACTTGATACGCACGGTATCCCTTGAATTTACTACTGTCCCGGCAATTAAATATACCACGTGTTACCTGCTGGGCGTGTGTCCTGCGATGAATCAGGGCACTTTCAAATATAATGAATCTTTCTGTTAAACAGGAAGTAAGTTCTTTGAAATTGATTCATCATAACTTTAGATGAGATGAGAGACATCATATTCATATTGATCAAGTTGTAGGAAACGAGTTGACAACGTTCCAGAAGGAAACGTGAAAGTCACAGGTCTCACCAAATACGACTTAATCAATCCCTGTTATGGTGGTTGGTCTCTCGGATTCGCTTTACTGGAAGTGTTTCCAATCCGCCCCACGGTGCTTCCCTTTCAAGGGGTTGGTATTGAACGGCTGGGGTTAAAAGGCTGAAAGCCCAGAATATTGGGAAATCTGTCAGGAATGGGTATAGGAGCTGAACGAAAGTGAACCGCTCTATTCAGGCATCGTAAGTAACTCTGTTGATACTGAAAACCAATGGTCGTACGGTACGTTGGGATGAGTACAGAAATAACCAGTTTATTGGCTGTATCGGTATCCGGTGTAAAGACGGCAGGAACTATATCCGGGCTCATTTAAGGAACAGGAGAACCTACCCTCTGGTGTAAAGAGAGAATGCTATAAGCCGTAATGGTAAGGCAGAGAGTATCGATACAGAGGGCTAGGGGCGGATCAGCTCGTAGTAGTGAATTGTGTTAATTTACGGCTTTGGAAACTTAGCCATAGCGAAGGGGCTGACGCATTCGAGGTAATTTAGCCAAGATCATACAATCGAGTATGAATCGATGAGCCATTGTTTACCTGTCGACCTGAGATGGTTGCGTGAATGTGAAGAGCCGTGTGACGGGAGACTGTCAAGCACGGTTCTGTGAGAGGTTTAGGGGTGAAATTCCCCTTTACCTACTCGACGTTCTCTTTATTTTATTATTAACTAAGCTATTTTCAATTTTAGCACTATGCCGATTTTGTTTTTTAGGTCGGCAAAAAAGCGTTGAAAAACAGATAAGCTCTTTTGCAATTTTAGGTTTAGCGTTGGCTTGTGTGAATTGCAAATGTGCTTGGCTGTGTGCGGTAGCTATAAATCATTTATTGTAAGTTCAGAACTTCCGTGTAAAATTAAAGCATCACGATTCTGCATAAACAAAGTCGCTGTAAGCATGTCTTTTAAATAGAAATCGTCAATTAAGCTTGTATATCTCTCCTTTATAAACTTCAATGTCTGACCTGTAGAATTTCCTTTTAAGAAGAATTCAATACCAATAGTAGCACTTTCAATAAATGAATCTTCTGCTCCAAAATATGTCTGAATTGTTACATCTTCATTATACCCGATAAAACATAATGTACCATTTTCACACAATGCTTTACCTAGATTTTTTCCCGTTTTGCAGGCATAACAAAAGGCAATAGAATTCCTAAGGCATTCTACTTCATAATCCATTGATATGAAAGGAGTAATTCCGTTTTTTAGTAATTCATTCTCTGACCCATGTGAATAGCAAACAAATAAAAATGGGTTAGAATTTATGTTATTTGCAAGTATTGGTACAACCATTTCAAATACCATATTTCCAGACACCACTGTCTTTTCAATTTGGAGTTTTGAAGTTGCAAATATTTTTTCCGTTTTAATCCTACATTTATTAAAGAAATCACCAACTTCAATATCATTGTCGTCACAAACAATTAATGTATTAAGCATCAAATTTTTCTTTATTTCTGGTTAATAAATCAATTGTCAATTTCGATAGATTTTTTGAAAAGTCTTTACCAATTTCTGATTGCAATCTTATTTCTTTTAATATATCTTTTAGAGAAAGCTTTTTTCCTTCAATAGTATGCATGTACGGTTTTTCCATTTGCTCTTGTGAATGCGATAGAATCCATTCTTCCAATGCAATACTAATATCATTGTTGAAATTATTATAAGCTTCCTTTAATTTTGTAATAATTTCTTCAGTTGAAGCATTTTTAGCCAAGTAACCGAATGCTCTGTTGTTAATCAAGCTTGTGTAAACATCCTTCTCTTCATCTGCACCACTCCAAATTATTACAGGAACAAGAAATGATAATTTACGGATAGATTCTAATATTTTATCTCCATTAGGATTATTCTTTGGAAAGGATAAGTCCAACAATACTAAAATTCTTTTATCAAGTTCTTTGTGTATATATTCAATACCTTCATCAGGATTTTCAAATAACAATACATTTTCAAATTCAAGTCCCAGCTCTACGAAAAGTGCTCCTTCTTTAATTTTGTTGTCATCATCAATTATTACAATTGTTGAATTAAGTTTTTTCATATTTATTGTTTGAATGGTAATTCAATTCTGAATGTAGCACCAGTAGGTTTATACTCATTTTCAACAACCTGAATCGAACCTTTTAATGCTTCAAGTCTTGATTTAACAATAAAAAGCCCCAGACCTGCTCCTCCTTGTTCTGATGTTGTAGTATAAAAGACATCAAAAATCCTAAATTTATCTTTTTCTGAGATACCGTATCCATTGTCAGAAAAAAGTATTATGAATTTATCATTCTCCACTATTGCACTACATTTAATAAGTTTCTGACCTAAGTTCTTTTCTACTGCCTTAAACGAATTACTAATTAGATTATCAAAAATATCTTCAAAAGATTTTAAATTATAATTGACAATCAGGTCTCGATTAATTTCTAAAGATGCTTCAATTCCTCTTTTTTTAAACTCATCAAAATAAATTTCATTAAAAATATGTTCGAGTGTTTCTTTAATATTTATCTCTTCAAATTTTTGGTCGTCTTTTGCGTATTTTAATAAAAAATCCACGGCACTCCCTAAATGGTTCATTTCAGAGAATATATTAGCCCCCATCTTTTTGTAATGTATATTGAATTGAGGATTTGGAATCCATTTATGAATGAATTCAGCATCTCTTTTAATTTTACCAATTGAAGTTCGAGTAATATGAGATAACATACCTGCATATGTTTGAAGCGACACTAAACTAAAAAATAAATTTTCTTGTTGTTTTTTTTCTTTCTCTAAATTTTGATAATCAGTTAAAGACCTTTGCACAGTAGCTTGAGTTTTTGCTAATTGTTTTTCAACATTTGTAATCGTTTGTTTGACTTCTGGCGACTCAGCTTTTTCTTTTACTGCATTAAGCTGTTTTCGAAGATTTCCAATTTCGTCTTTAGCAACTTTAAATTCGGACCTTGTTTTATTAATTTCTGTGTTTCTTTTCTTTTTTAAGAACTCTTCAATTCTTTTTACTTGCTCAATGGTAAATGATTTTAATTCCAACCATTCCTTATTGTCTACAAAATCTTGTCTATTTGTGGCATCAATGATTTTGGGATTTCTTTCATCTGATATTTCAATCCAACCCAAAATATCACGTGAACCAATTCTGTCAAAAAAACCGGACCATCTTCTTTTATCAATACCAAACAAATCTTTTTGCTCATCTCGATGACTAACATACTCTGCAAATGGTGTGGCAATTATTCCATCACGATAAACTTTTATACCATCGATTCTTTCATCCATAAAAGATTTACGAAACTTATTCTTTGCAGATTGGTCGAAATAAAAGATTGTCATTCCAACTAATCCGAATTCTCTTGCTTCAACTTCAATTTTTTTTAATTCATTGTTCTCAATAGATAGAATCTCTTGTTTGTTTGTATCCTCATTAAAGCGCAATTCGATTTTAAGTGTTGCAATGTCAATTGCCTTCGTTTCTACCTTTTGTCGTTGATAATTATCATATTCCGGAGCTTCTACAATAACATTGAAGGGAAATTTTAATTTATTTGTAGGTGAAATAAGTTTAGATAATTCCTTGATTGAGCGAATGATATCATTTTCTGTCCAAACATCATTCACCATTGAAATCTCAAGTGTTGTTCCAGATGTTTCTTTACCAGTAGGTTCTTTCCACCAATTATTCTCAATATCTGTAAAATATTTGTCTTCGCCTGAGAAATCAAGACTGAGTTGTTGATGTTCCTGCTCCTCATAATAGGACCAATCTGTTTCGAGGCATAAAAGTTCAGATGAACCTTTTTTTGTAGTTTTTAATAGCAATTTAGCGCCTAATTTATCAACAGCAAATCGACCAACGCCCTTTTTCCCGACAACTTTCCTATTATATGGAGCGGGTGATAATCTAACCTTTCTCTTACTACTTGTTCCAATTACCATCCATTTGTCTCGAATGTCTTCAAAGCTCATTCCAATTCCATCATCCTGAATCAAAATTCTGCTTTCATCACAACGAGGATTCACATGTTCGAATTTAACTAAAACATTTTCAGCGTTTGCATCATAACAATTTTTAACTAGCTCAAATAATGCGGTTATCCTATCAGTAATTAGTTCCCTGCCTAACAAACGATAAGCACTTACATCAAATTTGAATTTTAAAGTATTTATTATCGTTTCGGACATTCGTAATTTATTATTTTTTTAAAAATTGCCTCCGCTAAAAGCGGTGGAACTGCGTTTCCAATTTGTTGCTGTATATGCATTAGAGAACCTTCAAATATGAAGTCGTCAGGGAAGCTCTGGATTCGTGCCGCTTCTCGAACTGACAAACCTCTATCTTGCTCTGGGTGAATTAACATGTTTTTTCGGTAATTGGAGATTACAACAGAAGGAATGCTAGGATTAAGGCGTTTGTATATCCCACTATGACAATTGTTCTTGTTCTTGTAATTTTGCATTAAATGGTCTGGGATTGCTTTCCAGTTCTGACCTGGTTTAATATGCTTATATCTCTCAATAACTAAATCATTATTTTTTGAAACATAATTTTGCATAGCATTTTTATTACCATTTCGCAACCTTTTTGCATATTCTGAAGGAAAACTTTTATATGGTAATTCTTCCGCTATCTGTCCATTAGATAAAAAAGGAAGGTCTCCAATTGCATCCATTACCGATACTTTTTTTTCTTGCTTTATTGGAAACTCAAAGAAAATACCTTCTTTATTACCAATTAGAATGAATCTATTTCTGTCTTGGGGAACACCATAATCAGATGCCGTTAAAACTTGGTGATTAACAGTGTATCCTAATTCTTCAAAGTTTTGCCTTATTTGCTTAATTGTCTCGCCTTTATTAAAGCTTATTATTCCTTCAACATTTTCAAATAGAAACCACTTTGGTTTTAATTCTTTTATGAATCGAATAAATTCCCGATATAGTTTGTTATTCTCATTTTCCTCATTCCTTGTTTTGGAATTTGAGAGTGAGAATCCTTGACATGGAGGTCCACCAAAAATAATAAAGGGATTAATAATATTAAGTGAATGTGGATTTATTTTTGAAATATCCTCTGTAATCACCTTAGCATCAGGGTGATTTTTTTGAAATGTCTTCGATGCATTTGGGTCTTTTTCTATTGCAATGGGAATTCTAATACCTGCATTTATAGCTCCAAGGCTTAGCCCTCCAGCTCCTGAGAAAATATCAATTCCTATATTTTTTTTTTCAATATCCATGATTAACAAAAATAGGATAATTATTTAAGACATAGAAGTTGTTTTTCACCTTTTTAGAATCTAAAATTTTAGTAATTGGATTGGGGGGAATTGCACTCTTTTGCAAATTTTGGATTGCGGGTCAGCGTGTGCGATTTGCAAATGTGTGCAATGTGTGTTAGCTTCCCAAATTGCCCTAAAGGGCAAAAGTGCGCAGGCAAAACAAAATCTTTTTGTAGCAATTTGTCCATTTTTAATATTCTAATATTTTCTTTCAAATCTCATTTGGTTTTTTCTTTCTTCGCCTTGCAGGTAACGGTTAGTGCAAGATGCGGAGCGGATTTCGGGGAACGTTCCTGTCCGCGAGGACATGAACGGTGAAGCGAGAATCCGCCGAACGCAAACCACTGCCACCGCTATGCAATTTGCACTGTGTTATAACACGTTTTTTTTTCTTTTTTCTTAAAATTCCTGATTTTGTCCGAGGGTGAAAAGTCAAGTTTTTTTGGGTGTTAAAAAAGCTTGGTGTTAATCTTACCGACTTAAAAATCAGTCAACTGGTTATCATTATTTATTGAGCTACAATTTATTAAACTTTTTCCAAATTTTCGTTAAGCTGGATTGTTTTCTCCATTTTTTTTAAATTAATAACCACATTCGTTCATTTATTGAACCCAGTTAAAAATGGGGTAGGGCTTCAAAAAAAGACACTGGCGAAAAATCATCAACAAAATCCGGAGGATTTTTTATTTGGTGCACAAAACTTCAAACGGGCAGTCCTTTTGAATTATACGTTTTCCCTTTTTAAAATTTATCAACCACTAAACTCAAATTTTCATGGACAAGTTAAAATTGGCTGTGTTTTTCATTTTAACTTGCTCCATAAAACACCAACAAAACCCAAGGGGTTTTACATTCTTCTTTTTCAATTAATAAAAGAAATACCCTTAAATTACATTTGATTTTATACTAAGTTACGCCCTGTAAATATTTGTTTTTAAATGTGTTATAACGGTCACTTGTAAGTTGTCTTTGCGGATTTCGGAGCTCGTTCCTGTCCGGCAGGACGGAACGATGTTGCGAGAATCCAGCGAACGATACACCGCGAACCCCGCAATGCAATTTACAATTTGTTACCGCCTGGTGTTTATTATTCAGTCATTTCGTTTTATTATTTTTTCAACTCTATCAAAGATGCTTTTTTCATAAGTATCAAATTGTGCTTTAATTCTTTCGCCATTATCGATATTTTCATAATAATCGACAATTGAAGCTGGAACTCCGTAATCACTCGCAATCCTTCCGTACGGTGTTAAAGCGTTATATTCAAGTTTTGTCAATAATCTGTCGATACCACTAACTTCTTCGAATGGTTGATTAGTTCTTTTAGATTGAGAAAGCTTGTACATTACATTAAAAACTCCCAAATATTTTACAACTTGATACTTTAGAATATTGTAAACAAATTCTGAAGTTTCTTTAATTGCATTATCAACACTTTTCCCCTGATTCAATTTATACCTAATTGAACCAGCAAACCCTCCTGTAAGGTAATAATGAACCAAGTGTGTTAAAGCAGAATAATCACCACTTGCACCTCTATATTCAATAAAGAATTTCATTTTTTTATTCAATACAATTGGTTCAATAACATTTAATACAGTTTGAAATCCATCATAATCAATATGCAGCCTGAAATTAATTTGTCGAATTAATGATTTGATTGAATTTAATTCATTTAACGAAAGGCTTTGAATACGGTCGTATAATTCTATTTTATGTAAGCGGCTTACAACCTTGTATAGGGAAAAAATATAATCAGGTATTCCCCTTTCCTCTTGTTGTTCTTTAATATTTTGAATGCGCTGTTTATCTTCGTTTTTGAGAAACTCATCCTTTGTGTAAAATAAGTCTATTTCATCTTTTGGTGCATCCAAGTCATAGTTCTTATGTTTGATGCCTTCGGCTTCTGAATTAATCGCTTTCATAAAATCATTTTTCAAAACGATTACCCTTCCACTATAATGAAATAAGAACCTACCTGCTCGACCAGCTATGTTTTTTGCATCAAATTTTTTAAGTTCCTTGTTTCCTTTTTTATTATGCATTACAACTAAATTTTTTGCAGCTGTATTTACACCTTCTGTAATCGTAGTTGTAGAAATTAAAACCTTCAGTTGGTTTTTATTAAATAGGGAAACTATTTCTTTCTGCAAATACTTTGGAACTAAACCGTGGTGAATACCAATTCCATTTTTTAATGCTTCAATTACTGTCCATTCTCTGTTAAAGTTTTCTGAGATATGAGAAAGAAAAGTAGTGTAAGAAGAACTATCATGATTGCTCAAAATCCCTGAAGCAATTAATTTTTTAGCATAAGATTCAACTGAACTGATTGAATAGCAGTAAACTATTGAATTTTGCCTAATACTGACAATAGATTTTATAATTTCATTAAGACGCTTGTTTTTTTCATTGCTTTCAAAATTCAAAGTCAATTCATCGTCCACGAGATATTGGTTTCCTGATTTAATATCACAGAATGTTTTATTTACAATCTCATAATTATTATAGTCGATTAATTGTATTTGATTTTCTCTAAGAAAACGGTCAAACGAGGCGTTGTAATTGGGGTCGTCTTGTTTAGAAAAGTCTATGTAGGGTCCAGCTAAAAGGACATCCACATCTTGCTTCAGTGAATAAAACACAGCAAGTCTATATGCAACATCTCTTTCATTCTCCCTAACTTCCTCATCAATGATGTATTCATTATCTATTTTATAAACTTCATCTATAAATGCAAAATCAAATTTTATTTCATCAACTCTTTTTTCCATTAAAGAGAGGAATCTCTCAGGGGTGTAGATAAATAAATTCTTCTCGCTTATTTCTTCAACTTCGCTTAACGTGTGTATTGAATAATTGCTAATAAAATACTGATAAGTTTCATCAGCAGTTAGCTTCTCTAGATTTTCAGAAAGAAGAGCAATGGTTGGAAATATCAATACCACATTTTGATACTCCATTTTTTGTATAATTTCAAAAACAATGTGAGTTTTGCCAAATGATGTACTAGCCGACAGAAAAAATCTATTAAGCTGATTAGGAAGAAATCTTTCTAAAATTTGTTTCTGAAATTTATGAACCTTAGTTTTTTCTGTAAGATTCAAAGTGCTTTCATAAATGATAGCAGACAATGTATTTAAGTCGAAATTTTCGATGCTCGTATTTCTGTCAAATTTTTCTAGTAAGTCAAAGAATTGCGGAATACCAACAGAATTGGAAATGTACTTTAAAAATCTGCGGTCAGGTTCAGTAACCTCTTCATCTTTGATTTTGTCAAAGAAACTACATACCGATACAATCAAATCATAATCATTAATTTGTTGGTCGCGATATTTGTTTATATCAGCTATGACAGAAGCGGCTTCTTTAATTTTATCCATGATAATACATCTGATTTAATCGCTTTTACATCTTCAAGCGGAATGAAAATAAAAAAAACTGAAACTGGAATACTTAAATCATACTCTGCAACATCATAGTGTTCTTCAATGTATTTTGGAATTGCTTTAATACTTGCATCGTATCCTCGAGCATTCTGATTAAATAAAATAACGACTGGATAGACCAATTCAATCGAATACTTTACAAGTTCATCAAGAATTATAATGTTGGGATTTGCATTCCATGAATTTAGAATGCTTTCAAGAGTTGAATTTTGAATATCAAATTTGTCTCTATTTTTTCTCAATGCGAGTAAGTTCTTTCTTAAGTACTGGTCTGAAAGAGAATTTTTTATTTTACGTAGAACATCATTTATTGCCTGAATGTAGCTCTGATGAAACTTTGTTTCTCCAAACCACAACTGAACAACTGAATTGTTCTCAATTAGATGATAAGCGTCATAGCCTTTTGATTCAGCATTTTCAAGGGGATTGTAGAAATAACCTTTAGAAATAATTGTATCAGTTCCCAAGAAAACTTTAAGTATTATATGTAAAAGTACCTCTCCAAAAAAACCATATTTTAACTGCGTCTCATCAGTATCATCTTCATTAAATCTAATCCTTTCCTGAAATGCAATTGTATGAAGGTCATTGTATTCCCTTTCAGAGATTTCAAATTCATTGAAGGAATATTCAATTATTGAATTGTAAATTATTTCAACAAGCGCATCTTTGTCGTTTGCTTCATAGCATTTGTCATCTTTTGTCGAAAAAATGGTTCGTGGTATATCTACATCAGAATTTGGCAAATCATACTTGAAAATGATAGTGTTATTTATTAGGTCAAGTAGTTGCTGTCTCATATTTATTTTTTTGTGAGTATGATTCTGTCAAATTAATTGCATTTCATTGTAAGCCAAAATTTCTTTCTTTTTACACTTGGCGGTAACGGGAGTCCGCGCAATAACAATGTTTGTATGTTTGGTATTGTCTATAGTTCATTATTTTGAGGTTTTTAGAGGTCATTAAAGGTAGTTAGTATTCTGATGTGTTTTTCGTTTGGTGCAATTTTTATTTGCTTAAGATGGCGCATTTTAGCCCATATTTGGCAAAAAAGTAAAGGACAAGTTTTTCCAGCCTTGCTTTTAATTCATTTAGGTCAAAAATTGACATAAGCCTACGAAGGTTGTAACACATCATCATTAGGTTTACTTCACTAAGTACGTTTTGTTTTCCTTTCATTAGTGTGTATGTAAAGCCCCATTGCCTTTTAAGTGTTCCGAACTGGTGTTCGGTAATTTGCTGGCGCAATTTGTAGTATTCGGGGTTTTGATTTACCCGTTTTTCATTTTCTTCGAGGGCTTCCTGATATATACTTCGTTCAATATATCTTCCTCTTTTGTTCTCGGTACATTTTTCACGTAAGCTACATCCATTGCATGCTTTGGTTTTGTAGTGTTTTACGCGATGCTTACGTTTTTTATATATTGTCCCATTTGTGGTAAGTATGGCTCCTGCGGGGCATGTGTAAGTGTCGTTCTGTTTATCGTACTCAAATATTTGCATATCGAACAGTCCATTGTTCTGAGATGAGTGTGCCTTTGGGGAACTGTAGGTGGTTATCCCGTTTTTTGTACAGGTATCAATATGTAGCCCGGTTGTGTAGCCTTTATCTGTGAGGGTGTCCATTTTCTCCACCTGGAGTAATTCTTTTGCATCCAATGCCATATCAGCCAGGGCATGTGTGTCGTTAACCCTTCCAGTATCATTATT
Source organism: Prolixibacteraceae bacterium (assembly GCA_963677475.2). GTDB lineage: Bacteria > Bacteroidota > Bacteroidia > Bacteroidales > Prolixibacteraceae > JABMQB01. Next base: position 87,018 of record CAXXQD010000001.1, read on the forward strand.
TACAAATAGGTTATGTTTTCCATCGCATCCTGCTTGTATGTTGTACCCTACGTTAACTACATTTCGGTGCAGTACTACTGATCTGGCATCTGGATCATTGGTGCTAAGTTGTGTTTCACCACTTTGTTGAAGTTCCTTTTCAATTTTCTTGTATTGTTTGCGTCGTTTTTTCTGGGTTTCTATTTTTTGTTCCACTTCTTTGATTTGGCTGTGATCCATTTCTTGGGTATCCAGCTGTTTTTCAAATTCGTCAATTTTAGTATCGACATACTCCATATGTCGATCAATCTTAGCTTGATTAAAGTTGTTTTTCAGGCTGTTTTGAGCTCTTATTTTAAAGGAGTCTATAGCAATAGTTTCACCGCTAATGAGATTCATTTCTTTAAGCATAAGCACAAAGTGCCGGAAAGCTTGCTTGAAAGCCTTGCTGTTGTCTTTGCGGAAGTATGCGATCTTACGTGCCGATGGTCTAAGTCCCCGCAATAGCCATATTACTTCGAGGTTTACCCTACACGCTTCTTCAAGTTGGTAGCTCGACCGAAGCTTTTTCTTGTACCCGTACATAAATAGTTTGAGCATATCAACTGATCTGTACGGAGGTCTACCTTCAGAATTGAGTACATCTTTGAAACCAAGTTTATGAAGTGGGAGTGCATCCACAAACCAGTCGACAACTCTAGCCCACGAATCGCGAGCTACATTTGCTTCAAAGTCCATCATGATTAGTTGATCCCTTGAGAACCCATTAATAAAGTCCATTGAGATAGATGTTTTGTTTGCTAATAAAGATAACAAACGTATGGTTTACAAGGTGTTGGTAACTGCAGGGCTTATAAACAATTTGTAATTATTTTTTTGGTTTGGAGGTTATTGCGCAGTCTGACGGTCACTTGTAAGTTGTCGTTGCGGATTTCGGAGCTCGTTCCTGTCCGGCAGGACGGAACGATGTTGCGAGAATCCAGCGAACGACACATCACGAACCCCGCAATGCAATTTACAATTTGTTGGCGGTAGTTTTTTATTTTATTAATTCAACTTTATCTACTACATCGAAGCCTTTGGTTTTACTAAATTTCATATTGTGTACGAAGTTTTGCATACTGTCAGATGGGTCAATTGTTTTTAAATTCAGTTTTTTGATTGTCTCAGGTGGCAGAATAATTGATAAAATAGGCTGATTTTCTAAATGCCCTGTCGCACTGTTTAACATTTCTGCCATTGCATTAACTCGAATAAAATCAAGAGGTAAATAAGCGAATATTTCTCTCGCAACCCTGAGTACAGAACTGCAAATATGGTCTTGGTATAGTTCATTAAATTTACCTTTTGCCATATTTTTCTTAGAAAGTTTACCTGTCGTGGTTTGTCTAAGTTCATAGTTCGGGATAACTTCATCGCTATTGACACTTAAATCAACATCCAAATATTTACTCTCGAAATTTATATTTAGGTGAGTGCCTAATTCTCCGATTTCTGAGAATGGATTATAATATTCAATCGCATTTTTATATGCTTCAATTTCTCCGTTTTTGACTCCGTCAGCAATTTGCTGAAGTTCTTGCCAATCTTTCAAATCTTCTTGATACTGATTGTGTCTTGATTCGTTATCCGTTTCGTCTTTAAGCCGGGCTGTCTCTATTTGTTTTTTTAATTTATCTATCTTTTTTTCTGTTGAACCGAACAACTTGTCAAAGAATGATGGTTTGAAACTATCTAATTTTTCTTTAGCGAGTTTCTCATTATCAAATTTTTTCGTTGGTTCTTTGGGAGGTTGAGTTTTTTGAATTTTATCCCAATCTATTGTTTCACTGCAATCTTTATGAACAGATTGAATCATATTTACGTAATTTTCCCAATCTTCAACAGCTTGCCTGGCATCGTCAATTTCTTGAAGTTTTTGTTGTTCTTTAAATCTTTTTGCAGCTTCTCTGGCTTGTCTCTGTTGTTCGCGTTCAATTCTTCGGACAGCAGCACCATATGAACGCATTACTCCTTTTACTGTAGTCATTTTATTAGTTTTTGGTTTAATTATTTAGTGTCTTATTTTCTCAAAATATTGTCAATGATTTTGTAGTTTTCAAAATTACCGCCAACGTTGAATGTATGGTGTCGTAAGGGATTGCGGACTTCAAACCTATCAATTTACCACCCAAAATTGATGCGGGAGATACTTTTCGAAAACCTCTGAAACCCTTATGCACTATACATATTGTTGGCGTTTCGTTATTTATTGTCATCTATAAATATTAATCAATGCTGTGAAATTTATCTTCATTTGTAATTTTCAAAAGCTCTTTCATCAATTGTTCAAAGTCAAGTCCTTTGTAGATATATAGCTTATCACCAGCAATATTGTCCATATAGTATTTATTATTCTCATCTACATAAAGGTACATATTGTGGTCATGAGCTGAAGCAAAGTATGACATTTCTTTATCAAATCCATACTTACTCATGTTTGTACTAACTGGGTCAATACTGAAATCAACCAAAGTCTTCGGATTATGACCACTTTTATCTGTCGCACAAATTTCTAATCCGCCAAATTCTCTAATAATATTTGCCGCGAATTTATTTATCGAAGTTTTCTTAAGCATTGATTTGCTCAACTCTATTGCTCTTTCTTTATACCACCCTGAGTTCTTTAAAATCCTATAATAGTTCCATGTCTCAAAATCGTTTATAGGTATATAATTTTCAAGAATCAGTTTGCTAAAGTTATTTAGGACAAATTTTTCATTGAAGTTAAATCCAATCAATTCGTTATATAATTCACTCCCCAATCTAATCTCCAAGTCAGAGTCGTTATATAACCAGGATTCAAAATCAGTGCTTGAATCATTTCCAATTAGAAAGTTTAGTATTCTATCTTTATCGTTTTTTTGCATAGCTAACCCTAATAATTCTTTACTCATCCATTTGCGAGTGTCTCTTATAATTCTGACTAACGTAAAGTACTTGGACTGGGGTTCAAAGGATTACCGAGGCCAACATCTTCGGGTTTTAAGTCAAATTTAGCGATTTGTTTTTTAATTCTTTTGGCTATTCCCATCTTTCTTTTCTGGTCTAAGAATAAATACTCTGTTGGAGGTTTATAAGGAATCTTTTTAGTGACCATATTCCAAATAATCACACCTAGTTTTCTTGCTGTAGCACTAACTGCAGCTTGCCTTCCTTTGCGGTATGCAACCCTTTTAAAAAAGTCTGAGAGGTGTGTATCTTTTAAATTGCCAATTGCATTTGCAGCCTGCCTTAATGCAATTTTTAATTTATTGCTTCCCTTTGGGATTTTGCTGCTCAGGATTTTTCCACCGGATATTTTATTATTTGGAGCAAGGCGGAGCCATGAAACAAATTGTTTAGAACTAGGGAACTTTTGAAACCCACTGGGTCCAATTTCGCTGATTATTGAAAGTACTGTGGCATGGCTTAGCCCTTCAATAGCCATTAAATCGACCCCGCCGAAGTATTGGTAAGCTACTTGGTTGAAGTTTTTGATTGAAGGTGCATTTTTGTTTATCCGTTTATAAGGTTTTTCGGTTGTTCTCAATTTCAGTTTTTCAGGTTGTAGCTTCAATTCGGTTTTAATAAAATTATTGATTTTCCTTTCGCATTGCCTTATTTGTTTTTGATAAAATTGGTAACACATAAATTCTTGTTTTAGCCCAAACAAGAAATCTTCCCTGTTATTCCCGTGCAATGCTTTTGCAATTTCTTCCTTGGGTTTCCTGCAGTTATAGTGCCTGTGTTCAGCTAAGGAATAGGGGTCAAGGTTTCCATTGCAGATATCTTCGATTATTTTCATTCCAGTGAGCCCACATACATCCTTTACCACAACATCTAAGCGAAAGTTTAGGAATTTCAAATACTTTTGCATTTTACGTGAAGCCCCTGCCGCCAATGATATGATATTGCTTCTTTGGCGGCAGTATGTCCTTAGTTTTTCAGTTGTTTCATCAGGGAGGAAGCTACTTGTAAGTAAGCCAAGGGCATGGAGTTTTTGTATGTGCCTGCAATCTTTCACATCGGTCTTTTTCCCTTTCGCATGTTTGGTAAATTTTCCATTGCATAAAATCACATCAAAACCATATTTTATAAGTTCTGCAAATAGGTTTTGCCAATAGTCCCCTGTCGATTCCATTGCTACCGATGTAATGCCATAAGATACAAGCCATTCACAAAGCCCGGCTAAGTCTTCTGCATAAACCCCAAATTCTTTCACATCCTCCAGCGATTGCCCCACAGCAACATAGTGTGACCTACTACCAATATCAATTCCAGCTGCATTGTGGTTAATAATGTCTAGTTCCATTTTCTTTTTCCTTGCCATAATAATTCAATTAAAGTTGTTTTAAAATGACCCTAAGGAAATGTACCTTTGAATTGAGAATTATTCTGAACGGGGTTACTGACAATAAATGTCAGTACCACCACTGAAATTATCAACAAGCCTCGGAAACTCAACTTTCGAGGCTTTTACATTCCAACCAGAATGAACGCACGGACTTTAATAGTACCATTGCTAGAAACGGCCTTGCGTAGGGTCAATCCAAAAATACATGGAAATATTGTTCAGGGCACTTTTTATCGTTAGCTGGAGAAATTAATTGGTTTTTCTAATGTGGGGGAATGAACGCCAACGGTCACTTGTATGTGGTCGGGCGGGATTTCGAAGAGAAATCCTGTCAGACCCGCAGGAAAGTTGGCACGAGGTCTGACTTGTCAGACCGCTAAAACCCCCGCCTGCCATATTACAATTTGTTGTAGTGCGTTTTTTATTATGATTTTTTATGTCGGTTAATAATTCCGTCAAACTTTTTTTCATAGTTTTCTTTTTCCATAAAAGGATATGTTCTTTTTTTATTCTCATATTCTCCTTTTAGTAATTGATAAAAAGAATTATTTGGGTCAGATTTTTTATTCTTTTTTGTATTTGTTAGATTGAAAATTTTAGTTAAAGAATTTGCAAATTTTCTTCTTTCTCCGTCTTTTATTTCTGCAATCCATTCTTTCTTTTCTAATTCTAAGATTAATTCGCAAAGCTCTTGTTGTGAACCATTCCAATCAATACTAAAAATATCATTTTCTACGTAGTTTAGTTCTTGACCAAGATTTATATTTTCAATTGAAATCGTAAGTAAATTTAGTCTATGTTCTATGAACTCAATGAGCATTTCTAGTATTAAGTCCGATATTTGTTTATTGAGTTGAATGCCCCAAAATATATCTATTTGCTTTGTTTTATCTTTTAAAACGCTTTTATATCTATTTAAAATACTCAACAAGATTTTGACTTCATCATTTATTCCAACAAAGTAATATTGATTCATTGTGTTCATTAAGACTTCGTCATAGTTGTAGACTAAACAATGAAAAAGAGTTGAAATAAAATTTTCTAATGTCTCACAGTGGTTTCTGGGGTCAAATACTTTACGTTTTTCAGTAAGTTCTTTTGCTTTTTCAGTCGTTATCGTTCCATCGAGTTCAACTAACTCAAAATGCAGTTCGAATAATTCAGTTGCAAATATTGAAACACCATTTTCTTTAGACGAATTTCCAATATCTAACGGAAAGTTCTTAAAAGCATAATCATAATGTTTTACAATTTCCTCTTTTTTAAAGTTACTGATATTCATTCTGTGTAATGAAATTATTTCAAGTTCTTCATTCCAGAGAAGTTGATAAATTTTTTCAATTCTTGTCGAAAAATGGATTGTGTCTAATATCATTTTTTTTGTTCAAATGTAGATTGAATATGTTAGGTTATCAATTACTTCTCACTTACGGTATG
>CAXXQD010000002.1:0-62893 GCA_963677475.2 Prolixibacteraceae bacterium
ATCTATATCAGGATCATTACTGCAGCTTTCAGCTTTTTTATGTACGTTGATTTTGCTAAAGAGATAAGAGAATTGAGAAACTTATTCGTGTTTTCTTCTCATGTTACTCTTTATTTGTCACTCATTTTTTTCTTTAAAATTTGACATCAAAGGTAAAGAAAATCCAAAATTGCAATTAAATTAAACAACTGTATTTTTTAGATTGTTGTTAAAACAACGCTCAAATAACTATTTTTGCAAACTTATTAAATAGTTGAAAAAATAAATGTCAAATATTTATATAATCGCAGGATGTAACGGAGCTGGTAAAACCACGGCATCGTTCACGGTTTTGCCCGAAATGTTAGATTGCCATGAATTTATAAATTCGGACGAAATTGCCAAGGGACTTTCTCCTTTAAACCATTCAAATGCAGCCATCGAATCAGGAAAAATAATGCTGAAAAAAATTAATCAATTAATTGAGAAAGGCGTTGATTTTGCTTTTGAAACAACACTGGCAGCAAAGGTATTTGTTCGTACTATTAAAAAGGCTAAAAATGCGGGCTATCATGTAACGCTACTATTTTTTTGGCTCGATTCGGTCCAGTTGGCAAACGAACGTGTGAAAAACCGTGTGCTTGAAGGCGGACACAATGTAAAGCCGGAGGTGGTTAAAAGAAGGTATTATGCGGGGCTTAAAAATTTATTTGAGCTATATCTGCCCATTTGTGATTATTGGATGTTGTTTGATAATTCGAGAATCCACTCTGAACTGATTGCAGAGGGGTATAAAGGAAATAGTATGGATATTAAAAATAATATTATCTTTGACGCGATAAAAATGAATACTTTTTATGACGGCTAAGGAAAAAGTTATCAAAGAAAGAATTCTCGTAGGGCTTGAAATTACACGCGAGAAACTACTTAAATTTAAGAAAGAAAGAAACCACAACTTTGTTGTTTCAGATGGTGGGAAAGTAGTAAAAATTAGTCCACTTGAAGTAGAACATATCTAAAATCACATCCCTTTTTTTACAATTTTAGACGTTAATTTGGATGAAATTTGTTAAAAAAAGTTAAAACAACAAGTTTTCAGGTGTGTAGCAAAGATTACTCTCAAAAGAAGATATTTAAAAGGCACTCAAATTTCAAGAGTGTCTTTTTTTTATGCGGCTACTACCACATTTTTATTATTTTTGCAGCAAATTAGCAAGCCCCAATTGGGTTGTAAAAGAGATAAATTCAAAAGAATATGTTTGACAATTTAAGTGATAGGCTCGAGAAGTCGTTTAAACTGCTTAAAGGGCAGGGGAGAATTACCGAAATCAATGTTGCTGAAACATTAAAAGATATTCGCAGGGCATTATTGGATGCTGATGTCAACTTTAAAATAGCAAAAACCTTTACGGATACTGTAAAGAGAAAAGCACTTGGACAGGATGTACTTACAGCGGTGAAACCTGGCCAGATGATGACCAAAATTGTGCACGATGAACTTGCCGAATTAATGGGTGGTACCTTTACCGATATAAACCTAAAAGGAAATCCGGCAATCATCTTGATGTCGGGGTTGCAAGGGTCAGGTAAAACAACATTCTCAGGCAAACTGGCCAACCTTTTAAAATCGAAAAAAGGTAAAAACCCGATGATGGTAGCGTGCGATGTTTATCGTCCGGCTGCAATTGAGCAGTTAAAAGTTCTTGGGGAACAAATAAGTGTACCTGTTTATTCAGATATTGAGCAGAAAGATCCTGTGAAAATTGCAAAAGCAGCTATTAAGGAAGCGAAGCAAAAAGGGAATGATTTAGTAATCATTGATACCGCCGGACGTTTGGCAATTGATGAGCAAAATGATGAACGAAATTGCATCCATTAAAAAGGCAGTTGACCCGGATGAAATTTTGTTCGTGGTAGATTCAATGACCGGACAGGATGCTGTTAACACTGCTAAAGAGTTTAATGATCGCCTTGATTTTGATGGTGTTGTGCTTACCAAATTAGATGGTGACACAAGAGGTGGTGCCGCATTATCAATCCGCTCAGTAGTCACCAAACCTATCAAGTTTGTTGGTACGGGCGAGAAAATGGATGCACTGGATGTTTTCCATCCAAACCGGATGGCAGACCGTATTCTTGGAATGGGGGATATTGTTTCGCTTGTTGAAAAAGCACAGGAGCAATTCGATGAAGACGAAGCAAAGAAATTGCAGGAGAAACTCGCAAAAAACCAATTTAATTTCAATGATTTTTTAAAGCAAATTAACCAGATCAAGAAAATGGGTAACCTGAAAGATGTTGCTTCAATGATTCCGGGAATGGGGAAGGCTTTAAAAAAATGTAGATATGGATGACGATGCATTTAAGCATATCGAAGCCATTATTTATTCAATGACAAAGCCTGAAAGGGAAAATCCGGCATTGTTGAATGGTAGCAGGCGTAAAAGGATTGCCGATGGATCAGGAACAAGCATCCAGGAAGTAAAACCGATTATTGAAACAATTTACGGAAACCAGGAAAATGATGAAAAATGGTTTCGCAAGGAAAAAAATATGCAACGGATGATGAGTGGTTTAAGCCAGAAAAGAAAGTTTTAACAACCTGACAAATTACTACTTTGCGAGAGCATATTATTGAGAATATTATTTTCTTTCTACAGCAAAAACTATTAACAAAATATACTTTAATGATTCTTATAGACGGGAAAAAAAATTGCTTCAGAGATTAAAGCAGAAATTGCAGAAGAAGTAAAAGAAATTGTTTCTTCAGGTAAACGTGCCCCTCATTTGGCGGCCATTCTTGTAGGTCACGACGGAGGAAGTGAAAACCTATGTGGCATATAAAATAAAAGATTGTGAAGCAGTTGGGTTTAAGTCGACTTTAGTACGTTTTCGAAGACGATGTTACCGAAGAAGAATTGCTGGCAAAAATTGATGAGCTAAATAAAGATGATGGACTTGACGGATTTATTGTTCAATTGCCATTGCCAAAGCACATTTCTGAGCAAAAAAATAATAGAAGCCATCAATCCTGAAAAGGATGTGGATGGGTTTCATCCGATCAATGTTGGGAGGACCGTAATTGGATTGCCTTCATTTGTTTCTGCAACACCATTTGGCATTATTGAATTGCTAAAAAGATATAATATTGAAACCAGCGGAAAGAATTGTGTGGTGATTGGAAGGAGCAATATCGTTGGTCGCCCATTAAGCATTTTGATGTCGCAAAAAAAGTATAAATGCCACGGTAACTGTAGCGCATAGCCGTACCAAAAACCTGAAAGAACTTTGTAAAAGCGCTGATATATTGATCCCTGCCCTGGGAAACCCTGAATTTGTAACCAAAGATATGGTTAAGGAAGGTGCGGTTGTAATTGATGTTGGAACAACAAGGGTAAAATCGGATCAGACCAAATCAGGTTGGAAAACTTAAAGGAGATGTTTTGTTTAATGAAGTTGCTGAAAGTTGTTCTTACATAACTCCTGTACCGGGAGGTGTTGGTCCCATGACCAGGGTATCTTTGTTGCATAACACCTTGTTATCAGCAAAAAAGGAAATATACAAATAAAAGCTTGTTTCTGAAGCTTGGTAAGGGTCTATAAATTAGTTGTTTATAGACCTTTGTTTTTAGCGCAAGTATAAATTTTTACTGGTTTCTTGTTAGAATGACTCTAAATTAGAGGTGTTTAATACGAAATAGTACCAAATTCATGGTGTTTGTCAACACATTTTAAGTTTATTAGGTTTATTTTTTTTATTTTTGAAAAGGTATCTAACTAATTAATATAACTATTTTAACCATGGATGGCTTTTCTAAAAAAGAAGGAACGAATGATGGTGGGAGTAAATTTAAGCAAGAAATTCATTCGAAAGTAATCAGGGCTGGAAAGAGAAACCTATTTTTTTTGATGTAAAAAGTACCCGCAACGAAGAGTATTATTTGACCATTACAGAAAGCAAGAAGAAAATTTGATAACGATGGCCGGTTTCATTTCGAGAAACACAAGATTTTTCTTTACAAAGAAGATTTTGACAAATTTGCTGATAGCTTAGAGGAAATTATTCATTACATTCGGAATAATCAGCCGGAAATACAGGATGCTGATCATTCAAGTTCATATAATGATTCCCAAATAGAGGAGGTTGAGGGTGAGACTGAAGTTTCAAAGGAATTAGAAAAAGATTATACCAGTATTGAATTTGAAGACCTGGTAAAGTAAAACATACAATTAAGAGATATTAAAGTGCTGATCTGTTTAAAAACAATCAGCACTTTTTTTTATGCTATATTTCTTTCCTTTTTAATTTGCTCGTAAGCTTCGCCAACTTTCTGGAATTTTTCTTTTGCAGTTTTTTTGGAAGTCTTCGCCTAAATAGCTCACTTTATCCGGATGATATTTCATAGCCATTCTTCGGTAGGCTTTCTTCACATCGTCATCTGAGGCATCTTTTGAAATTTCCAGGATTTTATACGCATAAACCGGTATCCTTAACAAACATAGCTTTTATGGATTCAATATCGGGTGTATTGATTCCCATTGCAACACATATTTGTTCGATCAGTTTTAGTTCCCTTTCGTCAACATGTCCGTCGGCATTCGCAATCCCAAACAAAAAATGAATTAATTGCAGCCTGGATGAATAATTCATGTTTTGCTTAATTTGCAGGCAAACTTCCGTAACCGGTATTTCCTGTTTTAATATATCTTTTAATATAGAAATCGCCTCGGTTGCTGATTCTTGACCAAAAATTATGGACGAGGAATTTTTTTTACGTAGTCTAATTCCGATTTAAGTACCTTTCCATCTGCTTTCATCGTTGCTGCAACCAGCACCAACAAACTTGAAACATACCCCCCGGTTGTTGACCTTCCGGCTCGGCTGTAAGGTGAACGTGAAACTGTGTACATTGCCCGAACCATCGACCATTGAGCCAATCGCAAATCCAAATATCGCGCCAATTGGACCTCCAATTGCCCATCCAAGTCCACCACCAATCCATTTTCCAAATTTTGCCATATGTTAATTTTTATTTTTAGTTAATTGAGTGAGATACTCGTGTATATTGAGTACCTGTGGTAGTAACATTTTATTGTTGTTATCAATTATTTTATCAGCAAACCCTTTTTTTTGTTGATCGTCCCATTGTTTCGAAATACGTTCCAAAACCATTTCCCTTTCCAGGTTATCCCTTTTTATCACCCTGTTAATCCTTGTTTCTTCATGGGCAACAACAAGTATTGTTTTGTCCATTAATTTGTAAAAACCACTTTCAATTAAAATTGCCGCTTCATGCAAAACATACGCTGAATTTTGACGGGAATACCATTCGTGGAAATTTTCCCTTACCAAAGGATGAACAAGGGCATTCAGTTTTTGCAATGCAAAGTCATCATTAAAAACAATAGAAGCCAATTTTTTTCGGTCAACGGTATTATTCCCACTATAAATTGAAGTGCCGAAAAGGCGAATAAGCTCATCTTTTATCAGCGAATTATCATTCAGTAGGTTTTTTGCAACAATATCTGCTTCAAACACCGGAACCCCAAGGCATTTAAAAATCGTACAAACCACCGATTTACCACTTCCAATTCCTCCGGTAATTCCAATTTTCAATGTCATTTTTTCTGTTTTTCGATGAGATATTCCAGGTTCACTGGTGTATATTTTAAATCGAGGATATATTCAGGCGATTTTTCAACTTGAACACCAACATTCGGTTTCCCTTCTATAATATCGGTATATGGTACAATAAAACGGAAATCGCTTTCGCCAATGTCGGAAAACTTATCCAATCCAACCATAAATGAAACTTTTAACGAGGATGGAAATAATTTTATTTTAATTGAGTCGGGTTTTCCTGCAATTATAATAGGAGAGTTTATCACTTTTTCGGTAAACTGACTAACGGGGATTTTAACCTTTATTCGTTTTACAGAAAGGCTCGTTTTGTCTGGTTCAATTAAATCCAACTCTTCTTCAACCATTTGGTCTAACTCTTCAAATATTTTCTTTTTGGTATAAATGGTGTCAATTTTCTCCAGAATTGATCCCGGTCCTTCAATGCTTACTCCTTTTGGCTCGATGCTAATAGGCGAAGACAAGTTGTTGTGTTGCTTAAATTTAAGGTCAATGTCGGCGGCAACTGGAACAAGCTTGGTTTTCATGCTATCAAGAATAATTGTAAACGAAGAAGGGTATATTTCTGAAATCTTTATTTCATTGCTTACTTGTTGGGAAATCCTGTTGGCCAGTGAAATCGTATTGATGGTATATATATTATTTTGACCTTTTTGGCTTTTTACCATATTGTTTACATTTAAAACAATTGGCGTAAACGATAGATGCAGTTTATGCCTTAGCAATGTGAAGCCGTGCGCATCCACTTTTAATGTGAAATGTTTGGGCAAATCGTTCACCAAAAATTGCTGTTTGGGCATGTTTACATATTTCACCGGATAATCAATTTGGGTTGTATAATCTTTCTCCAGGGCATTTAAAAACCACAAAACAGTTGCGATTAACAGGCAGATTAAAAATATTACAACCCTACTATCTTGCTTATATTTTTCAATCTTGAAATACCCGGAATATTTATTTAACAGTTTATTATCCATTTGTTTTATTTGATGAACAAAAATAGCCAATTCATAGCATATCAAAGGTAAAATTAGGCACAAAAAAAAGGGTTGACTTAAAACCAACCCTTTAGACTATTTATAGCGTGTCTTTTATTTTTGTTGCGGAGCGTCTGACATATCTTTTACAACAGCACTCTTGTCAACTTTTAAACTTACTTCTTTATCGACCTGTAAGATTACCACATTGTCTTTAATGTCGGTTACTTTTCCATAAATTCCACCAGTAGTAACCACTTTGTCGCCTTTTGCCAGGCTTTCACGAAAGGTCCTCATTTCTTTCTGGCGTTTCATTTGAGGCCTTATCATAAAGAAATAGAAAACGCCTACGACTAATATTAGTGGAAGAAAGGACATTAATGGGTTGGCATCTTGTCCTTGTGGTTGTGTCATTAATAAAATAGAATTCATAATATTTAAATTAATATTTATAATTTATATTTTCATTTATTACATTGGCTGCAATTGCCAGCTCCTTTGTTTTTTTCCTGCGTATTTACTTTCAGGCTGATTGTTTTAAATTGATTTCCATAAAGCCCTGAAGAATCAAAAGTAACGCTTATTGTCCCTTCTTCTCCCGGCGAAATCGGCATGTTGTTTGTTTCTACAGAAATACAACCACAACCTTCATCTATCTTATTAATCTTCAGTGTATTTGCCCCTGTATTTTTAAGGGTAAAACTATACACTAAAACCTCGCCTGAAATTACTTCCCCAAAATTATGTATTTCTTTATTAACAACAAATTCTGTGATTCCTGATTTTTTAAAAATTGTTCCTTTTTCTTGATTTTCAGGTTTTTTATTGCCTGAACAGGCTGCAATAAAACAAATCGCTATGATCAATATTTTTTTCATTATCAGGCTTCACCAACAAGTCCTCTCCCGGCTTTCGAAATTTTTCCTGCTATTTTTAGGTCTTTTAAGCCTTTATCAAGAATTCCGTTTATAAAGTTCCGGCTTTTATCGGTGCTATAATATTTTGAAATCTCGATGTATTCGTTCATACTCACCTTTGTGGGGATTGAAGGAAAGTTTAAAAATTCGCACAAAGCCAATTGCATAATTAAAATATCCATAAACGCGATCCGGTCTAGCTCCCAGTTGCGTGAATGAACATCAATCAGGTCCCTTAGTTCCTCATGGTTAATAATTGACTTACGAAACAGGTCAATCATAAACTGGCGGTCTTCTTCATCTTTAAACAATGGCATAAGTTCCTGCCCACTATCCGAACTTTCGGTAAATTTCTTAAAGGTTTTAATGATCATTGAAATGACAAATTCAATGTCGTCGTTCCAATAAATACTTTTTTCTTCCAAAACTTCGTAAAGCTCCTCACAAGTTAGTATTATCTTATTGAAAAGCTTATCCATAAATTTTTTATCTTCCGAATAAGAAGATTCTTTGCTGGCTAAATATGCCTTATAGAAATCTGATTCGACCAATCGTTTATACAATTCAGCGATTAATTCGGGGTGGTCAACCCAGGTAAGTTTCTTTTGTTCAAGATAGAGGTTAAGCTTTCTGTTTTCTTTCAGCTGCCAAACCAAACGGTTGTTAATAAATTTTTTGTTTGGATTAAGTTCTTCTTCCGTAGGACGGAATTTTTTAAGCCGCATATTGATTTTTTCTTCGGCAAACTTTACAATTTCCAGCGAAAGGTCAAGAATGTAGTGGTATAGCTCAAAGGTTTTTTGTATTCCCAATAACAATTCTTTTTCACTGTTATTTATCGACTTTTCAGGTGAGGAGTAGTAGGCATACAATGTTTGTAATACCTTAATTCTGATTATTCGTCTGCTTATCATCCTATATAGAACTTCAATTAAATTTAACTGGCCGCAAAAATAGAACTTTTTATCTATTAATACTCAAATCTACTATTTATTTGGATCAATATAAACTCATTTTAATCTAGGGTAGTGGACACATTTGTCGGATTTTCATTTTCCGGTCCATTAATTTCCTGGTCGTTTTCGTCTTCATTTTCATCTTCCCAATCAAATTTTTTCCTTCGAACAGTATATTTTCTGTAGTAAATGGCAAGAAATAAGCCAGATAAGGCGCCCCATAAGTGTGATTCCCACGACACATCGGGCTTAATTGGGAACAAGCCCCAAAACATGCTTCCATATAAAAAAACAACGATAACGGAAACTGTTAACAGGCGAACATCGTTCCTTAAGAAGCCACTTACCAGATGAAATGCTGCCAAACCATACACAACACCACTTGCACCAATATGCCATGCAGCCCGTCCTCCAACCCAAACACAAATCCCCGAGAAAATATAAATGAGAAAAAATATCCGGTAAGAGATTTTGCGGTAATAATAAACCAAAGCAGTTAATAAAATAAAAAACGGAACCGCATTGCTTGTTAAGTGCCCAAAATCAGAATGGATGAATGGGGATAAAATGATTCCCGGCAAGCCCTCCAAATGAAGGGGGTAAACGCCTCCTTTTACAAAGTTTAAATTAAAAACCTGTTCGACGCCCTCAACTAAGAAAAAGAAAAAAACGAAGACGAAAGAGAACAAAATACTGTGGACAAGCATTCTTTTTTCGAGATCAGAATCCATTTCGTTGGGATTATTTGGATAATATTTAAATAGTCCCATTAGTCTAGCAATTCTTTTATTAATAGAACAAATTCATGGATTTCACCTTCTGTGGTGTCAAACGAAGTCATCCATCGTACTTCTGAGTTTTCTTCGTTCCATACGTAAAAGAAAAATTTCGTTTGAAGTGGTTCTATAATTTTCTTTGGAACGATGGCAAAAACACCATTTGCTTCAACTTTTTGTGTAAGTTTAATTTGAGGTATTTTTTTGATTTCCCGCTCCAGTATTTTTGCCATTTTGTTGGCATGTTCGGCATTTTTAAGCCAAAGCTCATTTTCAAAATAAGCCAGGAATTGCGCACCAACAAATCTCATTTTTGAGTATAGTTGCATGCTTTGTTTACGTATGTATTTCGAGTTAAGGGATAGTTCAGGATCAAAGAAAAGGACTGATTCCCCCATCATCATTCCATTTTTCGTCCCACCAAACGAAAGGATGTCCACGCCGCAATCTCGTGTAAATGCCTTGAAGGGTAAATTAAGGGCAACTGCTGCATTTGCAACCCGTGCCCCATCCATGTGCAAATACATATTGTGCTTATGGGCTAAATCGGCTATGTTTTTAATCTCTTCCGGTGAATAAACCGTTCCCAGTTCTGTTACCTGCGAAATTGAGATGACCTTGGGCTGTGAATGATGCTCGAACTCAAATCCCTTGAGGTGTTTTTGTATTCCCTCACAGGTAATTTTACCTTCAATGGTTTCAACCGGAAGGAGTTTGCAGCCCGTAAATTTCTCTGGCGCCCCACATTCATCTTCTTCAATGTGGGCGGTTTCGGCGCAAATAATAGAATGGTAGCTATTGGTTACCGATGCCAAACTTAGCACATTTGCCCCGGTTCCGTTAAACACAAAAAATACGGCAGTATCTTCTCCAAATTCCTGTTTGATTCGATTCATTGCCTTTTGACTGTACATGTCATCACCGTAGCCTACAACATGCTCTTCGTTGGCGAGGGCCAACGATTTTAGTATTTCCGGGTGTACTCCTGAGTTATTATCGCTTGCAAATCCTTTCGACATAATATTGTTTTCAAATAGTATAAAGTAATAAATGTAATTGTAATGTTGTAAATTACACCAATAAACAAAGCTAAAAGTACATTTTGAGCATGGAAAAAAGTTTAAGCCTTTCTGAGAAACTCTATTTTTTATCGATAAAGCGTGAAAAAGGTGGGATTAGCATGTCGGTTTCGAGTCAAATCCATTTGGTTTTGCACGGGGCAATATTAATTGAAATGCTTCATAAAGCAATTATAAAAGTCGAAGATCATCGAATAATTTTACAAAGAACAACAAGTGAAAATGAAATCTATTCGTATATTTTAGATCTTTTTAAAGGCTATAGTTCAACTAAAAGGGTCCGGTTTTGGATAAGCCGAATGTCGATGAAACGTGCCCGAATTAAACGCTTGATTCATTCTCAAATGGAAAACAAAAGGCTTATAAGTATTGAAAAAAAGCACTTTCTGTTCTTTAAATGGGATAAACCTCATATTTTAAATTACAAATTGCACCGCGAATTGAACAAAGTTGTTTCTAGTGCTATTTTTTCTAACGAGTCAAATAATGATGAACTTATTTTGATGATTTTAATCAAATCATTAAACAGCCTGAAAAATATATTTCAGGATAAGGATAACCGAAAACAAGCAAGAAGAATGTTAAAAGCATTAGTGGTAAATCCACCGATAACACAGGAGGAAAAAGAAATAGTTATTGATATTAACAGGGCAATAAGGGCAGCCCACGCTGCTGCTGCTGCTGGAGCATAAAATTAAAGTGACAAATAAGATTAATATTTTCTGGTTTAGGCGTGACTTGCGCCTCCATGACAATGCAGGTTTATTCCAAGCTTTGACGGGCAAATTACCTGTGCTGCCAATATTTATTTTTGACACGCATATCCTTCGCAAATTAAAAGATGCGGAAGACCGAAGGGTTTCTTTTATTTATGGGCAAATTAACGATTTAAAGAAAAAAATTGAAGCTGTTGGATCTTCCCTGAAGGTTTTTTATGGCTCGCCAATGGAGGCATTTACCGAGTTAAAAGATTCCTATACCATTGAAAATGTTTTTTGTAACCGCGATTACGAACCTTACGCGATAAAGCGGGACATGGAGGTTAAAGCTTTTTTAAAAGAACATGGTGTTGGTTTTCAGTCGTTTAAAGACCATGTGGTTTTTGAGGCAAATGAAGTCCTAAAATCAGATGGCAAACCATACACGGTTTTTACACCCTATAGTAAAAGATGGCTTCAAAAACTGGAAGCGAAAGGAATCTCAGCCTTTGCCAGTGAAAAGAATTTGTCCGGGTTTGTGAAAATACCAACCTTAAGAATGGTGAAGCTCGAAACGATGGGTTTCAGAGACTTAAAGATACCTATACAGGCGTATAGCTTAGAGGAGGATATATTATTGAATTATGATGGGCACAGGGACTTTCCGGCGTTGGATAATACATCCAGATTGGGGATTTTCCTTCGTTTTGGAATTGCAAGTATTCGCGAAGCAGTGCAAAAAAGCAAATCTGTTTCTTTAACCTTTTTGAAACAACTCATTTGGCGTGATTTTTTTATCGCAATTTTGTACCATTTCCCTCATGTGAAAGACAGTGCATTTAAAAAAGCATACAACTACATCGACTGGATAAACAATACGGTTGATTTTTACCGTTGGTGCGAGGGTGAAACTGGCTATCCATTGGTTGATGCTGGGATGAGGCAGTTAAATCAAACCGGCTACATGCACAACAGGGTCCGGATGGTTGCAGCTAGTTTTCTATCCAAACATTTGCTTATCGATTGGCGGTGGGGAGAAGCATACTTTGCAGAGAAACTACTTGATTTTGAGCTTGCATCGAATAATGGAGGTTGGCAATGGGCTGCAGGATGTGGTTGTGATGCTGCACCATATTTTCGTATTTTTAACCCCGAAAGTCAACAAAAGAAGTTCGATAAAGATTTTGAATATATTAAAAAGTGGATTCCGGAATTCGGGACAGAAAAGTATCCAGAAAAGATTATCGACCATTCTTTCGCGCGTGAAAGGGCGTTGACGGTTTATAAAAAAGCGTTAAAAGATTATAATTAGAATGAAAAAGATTTTGTTATATATAGCCGGACCAGGAGCAATAATGCTGGTGGGTGTTTCTTTATTTATCCAATTATTCACGGTAAATTCAGCCAAAATTGGAATCATAATTGGCCTTGTGATTTTCTTTTTTGTTTTTCTTCCTTTTTACACCATCGAAAATATTAAATCACAGGACCGTAAGATGAAAAGCGATAAAAAAGAAGATCAGTGAGTTTCCGGGGTATTTTGTTTAAAATCCTCGTGCATTTTAAAAATAATCTCAATTATCCTGTATTAAAAATATATTTGTTTTATCCGAGATTTGGATGCAATAGAATTTTGCTGTAGATCCGTCAATAAGCGAACAGGAAATGATGGCAAACAGCCTTATTCGCTTCATCGTTGATCATATAGACTGGTAAGTTTAGTTTTTACTGAGCAATGCATAAGCGAACTCAAATTCTTCCTCTGTGGAATAATGTTGTAAATGCTTAAAATTTCCATATTCCCTCAGTTCATATGCATTGTTGATGTAGCAATTTAACACATATTCTTTATTTTCAGGATAAAAGATTAGAAGGATGTTTTTTGGATTTTTAACAAGGTTTAGGTTAAATAGATAATTACAGTTATAATCTAGTGTTTCTATCGGGAAGTCTTTTAAGTAGATTTTCATATTACCTCCAACTTCACGTCGGTGCGATACAATAAGGTCAAGGTTTTTTTGATCAATTTTCCATTCATTTTTCAGGAAATCTGCAAAAGGTTTGTATGGGCGGTTAATCCTGTCTTTATACCCAATGTCGCTTGCAAATATTATTCGAACCATAAAAAACAAGGCGACCAATCCAAAGCCTACATATTGAAAAACAATAAAATTTCTGATTCTTGGTTTTGGGAGTTCAGGAAGCGAATCAATTTTACCAAATAAATAGAGGGGTATAAAAATAAATATTGGCAGCAACCACCGTGTGTGCATTTTACCTGCGCCAGTGGTTAATATCACAACAATAATCAAAGCGGTTGAGATTACTATTGTATTGCCAATGAGCTTGGTAAAGTCCGATGAGATCTGCTTAAAAAGGTTTTTAACTTCCTTTCTAATTAATATTGGCATAAAAATCAATAAGGGGAGAAGAATGACAACTATTTGTTTTACAAGCTCCAGAAAGCCACTTGTAATTTGCTGCAATTTTCCCTGTATATCCGTGTTTCTTAAATCATTTAATGTTTCAGAAGCGGTTTGGTCGTAATGCCCATGTAGCCAATATAAATGCGGTGTAACAAGTAGCATGCAAACCAAAATACTGAACAGGATCTTTGGGTTTAAAAGGAATTTGCGCAAAGGTTTTTGAATACATACCGCAAATAAAATTGCGAGGGCGCTTAACGCAAAATTATATTTGGACAATAATCCGATAGCTAGCGCAATGCCGAGTAGCAAATAATTAAAAATGGTTGGTTTGATTATTAACCTGGCAACAACCCAAAATAAAAATGCAACCGCAAAAATTACCAATAATGTGTGTGTATAACCTAGAGACTCAATCGAGAAATGATTTAGTATTGCCAAGCTTGCGCTCGAGAAGAGAGCATAAACCTTGTGCTTAAAATGCAAAAGCGCTGCTTTATAAATGAAGAAAAAAATAGCGAAGAACAGCACATTTTTAAACCATAAACTGCTTACGAAAATAGTATTGAAGACTTTGTTTGTCAGAATGATTAGCCAGTTGTAAAGAGGTGGTTGCTGGTTGTATCCCAGTGCCAGTTTTTGGCTCAATAGTACCATTTCGGCTTCATCGTGTTCTAATGCAAACGAGAAAACGGCGCGAAATAGAAATAGTATCCCTACAAATACAATAAGTATCAGTGTGTAGTATTTAGTTATCCATTTTTCCATTCTAGGTTATTTGTCGTAAGCGATCTTTTGGTACCGATGCGATGATCAACTATAAAGATAAGTATTGAATAGGAAACCGTGGATATTTTTCCGTTTCTTAAAAAGTTTTTTTAACAATATTGTTCCAGATTTTGCCCCTTTGTTAATAAGTTTTCCATTCCTAAAAGCATTAAATATGTATCTTTGAAACTATTGTTATAGCAGAAAATACATGGATAATTTTATCGTATCAGCAAGGAAATACCGTCCGGATTCATTCAAAACTGTAGTTGCCCAGGATTCGATTACTTCTACTTTAAAAAATGCTATTAAAGGGAATCAACTGGCACATGCTTATTTGTTTTGTGGGCCCCGGGGAGTGGGAAAAACTACCTGTGCAAGGATTTTTGCGAAAACAATAAATTGTACCAATTTAACAGAGGACAAAGAGGCGTGTAATGCATGCGAATCGTGTAGTTCTTTTAATACCAACAGGTCGTTCAATATCCATGAACTGGATGCTGCATCCAATAATTCGGTGGATGATATCCGAAACCTTACCGAACAGGTGCGGATTCCGCCTCAAATTGGCAAATACAGCATTTATATCATTGATGAGGTGCACATGTTGTCGCAAGCGGCTTTTAATGCATTTCTGAAAACGCTGGAAGAACCACCAGCACACGCTATTTTTATTTTGGCAACCACCGAAAAACATAAAATTATCCCAACCATTCTTTCCCGTTGTCAGATTTTTGATTTTAACAGGATAAATATTAAAGATATTGTTGGGCACCTTGAATATGTAGCTAAAAGTGAAGGTGTAAATGCCGAATATGAAGGGTTGAATATTATTGCACAGAAAGCTGATGGGGCAATGCGGGACGCACTTTCTATTTTCGACCAGATAGTAAGCTTTTCAGGAAAAGAAATTACCTATAAAGATGTAATCAGTAACCTTAATGTACTGGATTATGATTATTACTTCCGCTTAATAAACCACATGCTTAAGAACGAAGTGCCGGAAGTATTGTTGATATTCAATGATGTTTTAAATGCAGGTTTCGATGGGCATCATTTT
Organism: Prolixibacteraceae bacterium; assembly: GCA_963677475.2. GTDB lineage: Bacteria > Bacteroidota > Bacteroidia > Bacteroidales > Prolixibacteraceae > JABMQB01. The sequence goes on from CAXXQD010000002.1 coordinate 15,278, forward strand.
ATCAACGGGTTAAGCAGTCATTTGCGCGAATTGCTGGTTTCAAAAGATCAGGTAACTGTTCAATTGCTTGAAGTTGGCGGCGAAATTAAGGAACAATATAAAACCCAGGCGCAGGCGTGCGAGCACCAATTTCTGATTGATGCCCTGGGAATTACCAACGAATGCGATTTACAATATAAAACAAGCCAAAACAAAAGGTTGCTGGTTGAATTGGCAGTGATCAGGATTGCTCAACTGAGCTTAAAAAAAAAATAGTTGATGCTTCAAGCGGCATGCTTGAACCAATATTCTCTACCATAAAAGAGCCTGCACCAAAGGCAAGTCCGCAAAAACAAACGCCAACTGAAAAGCCAAACCCAAGCGGGGAGGCCAAAGCACCTAATGTAAATCGGGTTCAACGTAAAAAAGTTAGCAGCAGGTTTTCCAGTCCTTCGGTTACGGATGCCCTGAATGGTAAATTGCCCGGTGAAAAACAATTGTCTGCCAAAGAACAACATGCACTTTATACAAATACCGAAGAGGCAGAGCCTTTTACACAGGAGCAGTTGAATAAAAAGTGGAAGGAATTTCTGGATCAAAAATCAGACCGCCCAATATTAACCGCAACCTTATCGGAAATTCCAAAATTATCGAATGATTATAAGCTTAAGGTGAGCATTGAGAATTCTGTTCAGGAAGATGTTGTTAGAAATTTTAAGCCAGAGCTAATATCCTATTTAAGAAAAGAATTACGAAATTCAAAAATTGACCTGATTACAAAAATCGAAACAAAAAAGCGGAAACGAATTGTTTATACCGATTCGGAGAAATTTCAGGAAATGCTTAAAAAGAACCCCGAATTGGATGAATTAAAAAACCGCTTTAAATTGGACTTTGGAGAGTGATATTCTTACGGTGCTAAGCGTTTTATAGACCAAACATCCTTATTGAGTTCATATAAAAACCTGTCGTGTAACCTGTTCTCGCGTCCTTGCCAAAATTCAATTGTCACAGGCTTTACGATGTAACCGCCCCAGTTGTCAGGTCTTTTTATCGATTGTGTATTCAATTCATCCTTTAAAGTATTAAACTTTGCCACTAGTTCATCACGCGATTTTAATTTCTTGCTTTGCTGGGAAACAATTGCACCGATCTGGCTTTCGAAAGGCCTTGAAGAAAAGTATTCGTCAGAGGTTTTCGGGTCAAGTTTTTCTGCCAACCCGGTAATTCTTATTTGCCTCTGAAGGTCGGGCCAGAAAAATAATAGGGAAACCTTTTTGTTCGATTTAATATCCTTTCCTTTTTGGCTGTCGTAATTCGTAAAAAAAGAAATCCCTTCTTCCCTTATCGATTTGGCAAGAACGATCCTGCTTTTCGGGAATCCATCTTCCCCAACTGTAGAAAGGCTCATTGCTGTTGCTTCAATTATGTTCTGTTGCAATGCTTCCTTCACCCAATTTTGGATTATTATTATTGGGTCCTTTGTTAAATCCTCCTCACGGAATGTACTTTTTGTATAATCGTTTCTGACTGATTGTAGATCCATATCACTTTTTCGTATATAACCAAGCTTGCCTGAAAAGGTTTACGCAGGTAGTTAATGGTTTGTTAAATCCTGTTATTTGGTGAACAAATAAATCGTATCGGTGTTTTTCAGTTGTTTGATTTAAAATAACTTAATGTAGTATTTAACTAAATAAATGTGTCATGAAACGAGTATTATTTATTGGATTATTACTTGCATCCCTTTCCGTTTTTGCAAGTCAGGAAGTTGGTAAATTGGAAGTTGGGGACAAAGCTGTTTTGGCCGACCTGAAAATGGAAGATGTTTCCGGGGAAATGATTTCTATTGACGATGCCGCAAAAGAAAATGGTGTTTTGGTTATGTTCTCTTGCAATGGCTGCCCTTTTGTTTTGGCATGGGAAGACCGCTATAATGGGATAAAGGAATTGGCGGATAAAAACCAGGTTGGAATGATTGTTTTAAATTCGAATTATAATAAAAGGTCGGGGGGCGATTCTTTTCAAGATATGAAAAACCATGCCAGTGAAGCCGGATATACCTTTAATTATGTGTTGGATAAAGAAAGTAAACTGGCCAATGCTTTTGGCGGCCAAACAACTCCCCATGTATTTCTTTTTGACGGAAGCAAAAAACTCGTATATAAAGGAGCAATTGATGATAATTACAAAAGTGCTGATGAGGTTTCGAAAGAATACCTGAACGATGCACTTAACAATCTTGGAAAAGGGGAAAGTATTGCCCTACAGGAGACAAAACCTGTTGGATGCAGTATTAAAAGGAAAGTGGATTAGTGGAGAAGAATTCCCTTAAGTTAAAAACGCCTGATGAATCATCAAGGCGTTTTTTTTGCTAATGATTTTCGTTTTCCCATTTTTTATAGAACTCCTGAAGTTCTTTTTCATGTTTTTGCTTCAACTTTTCCCATTCTTCTTGTTGTTGTTTGTTTTTAAACGTTGGGCTATGTTGGTTGAATCCATCCAAAAAATTGTCTGGAAATTGATGGTGTTGAAATCGTTTTTGAAACGAATTCATAATGCTATCAGGCGCTATCGAGGATCCATTGAACTGTTCCATCCATTGCTCCATAAATTCGTGATCAATTCCGAATGGTGTGCTAAAAAACGGATCGTTAAATGGTGACGAATAATTGCTTGAATCGTTGAAAAATTCATTGAGTAACTAGTGCATATCCGGCATGTGGTCGAACCCAAAAGAAAACATGTTTCCACCGTTCAAGTTGATTGATGTGTCCATGCCATTCCATTGATAAACATAGGTTGAGTCAAACCTTATAAGGTTCCCATTTTCATCGTATTTTTTATTGACCGTGATTTGTTCATCGGGAATGCTGCTTATGGTATCTTTCTGTGCTTGTGAAACAAACGATAACAAGCTGATTGTAAGTGCCGTTAAAACAAATTTTTTCATGGCTATTTGAATTAAAGTTTACACTGCAAATTTAATATGCAGGAGTGTAAAATAGTTTTAAAAAAACTAAAAAACCACAAAAAAATCCCGACAAAAATTGCCGGGATTTATATACATTGTTTGTATCCTTATTCTTCTTTTTTTAGTGAATTTGGACCATATCCAACTTCCAAACCTTTTTCGTATTGTGCCATGGCACGCAGGCTCATTCCCACATTCGAGAACCCCCCATCGTGAAACAGGTTTTGCATGGTAACTTTTTTAGTTAAGTCCGAGAAAAGGGTCAGGCAATAATCAGCGCATTCTTCAGCTGTTGCATTTCCCAGAGGAGACATCCGTTCCGAAAAATCGAGCAATTGGCCAAGTCCCCTAACTCCACTTCCAGCAGTGGTAATTGTTGGCGATTGAGAAATGGTGTTGACCCGAACATTTCTGTCGCGTCCATAAATATAACCGAAACTTCTTGCAATAGATTCAAGCAGGGCCTTTGCATCGGCCATATCGTTGTACCCATAAAAAGTCCTTTGGGCAGCGACATAACTCAATGCCACGATCGAACCCCATTCTTTGATGGCATCCATTTTATAAGCTGTTTGGATTACCTTATGAAAAGAAACTGCCGAAATATCTAATGTTTTACTAAGAAAATTATAGTCAAGATCTGGATATACCCTTTTCTTTCTAACGTTTGGCGACATCCCGATTGAATGTAATACAAAATCAATTTGTCCACCAAATACTTCCATTGCTTTGGAAAACAAGTTTTCTAAATCTTTAATGTTTGTTGCATCAGCAGCAACTACTTCTGCGTTTAATTTTGCTGCCAGTTCTTTTGTGGTACCCATACGCATCGCCACTTCCGTATTGGTTAATAACACTTTTGCCCCCTGGTCAACTGCTTGTTCTGCAACTTTCCATGCAATTGATTCTGAGTTCAATGCACCAAAAATTATCCCTGTTTTTCCTTCTAATAAATTACTAATCATTTTAACACTAAATTTATTATTACGGGGCAAAGTTAATTTAGTTTAAATAAAAATGAAAAGATCAAGACATAAACATATCTACAGCTAAATATATTTAACTTAAGTTTCGAATAAATTTTTTTTAGGGTCGAAAATTTGAAATATTGGACGCTAAATTTTTACAATGCAAGAATCATTGAGCCACCCCTGGTTCCCATCGGCAAGCCTGACCTCTTTCCAATTGCTTAAACTATCGGTTATTTGAACTTTTAATCCGTCATGAATCAAAAACAGATCGGTTCCGGTTGATGATGGCGAACTTTTAACGGTAACCCTCGGACAAAGCACAATTGCATAATCACGTTGCTCCAATTTCTTTTTTTGTTTATATGAAAACGAATAAGTGAAACCACTGAAAATAAAGATTACAATCCCAAGCAAAAACGAGAAACGTTTTAAACCCACCGATTTGCTATATAGGAATAATCCAAATAAAACTAGAAACAGCAAAAAGGAAACGATACTAATTGTTGCCCAGGTATCGACCGGATAAAGGTTTACAACCGTTTCCCTCCATCTGAGGAAAAACGGGGTAGGGAGTTCTTCAATATTATCTACCACGTATTGGTTCGCGATTCGTAAATTAAATGCAATATCTTCATCATGCGGGTCGAGAAGCAATGCCCGTTCGTAGTACAGAATTGCATGAACGGCATCGTTGCTCTTGTAAAAAGCGTTTCCAAGGTTAAAGTATAGTTCGGCAGACTCATTTCCCTGGTTGACAAGTTGCAGGTAAAGGTCAACCGCTTCCTCGTATTTTTCTGAAACGTATAATTGGTTTGCCTGTTCAAGGATGTTTTCCGGTGACTCTTGTGCGAAACCAGAAAATCCGATGAATAATAATATGTATAGAAATATATTTTTCATAACCCAATTACCTTTTGATTTGTTTTTCCATTCTGCTTATGACAGATTCAGCCTGCTTATAGAACTCATGACGGGCTTCATTTCCGCTATTTGGAGAGAACCTGGCAAATTCGCACTGCTCAATAATATCCACAAATTCGTCGATGAGGCTTTGTTCAACACTTCTTTTAAGAAGCTGGGCACTTGCCGATTCTTTGCTAAGGTCGGCAACCGGAATCCCTAATTTGTCACTCAGGTAGCCCCAAAATGATTTAAGGATGGAATCATAAAATTCCTCGTTTTTATTGTTTTTCATGAACCCTGCAGCTTCTTTTAACCTTTTCACTGCCACACGGTTTGCTTTCTTATTTCTTACGAGTGCAATGTTAGCATTCTCTTTCACTTTTTTCCTGTAAATAAGGAAGAGTAAAAGGAATAGTAAAGAACTAACTCCATAAACGGAATAGAAACCAATTGAGCCAAAGAATGTTGTATCTTTTTGACGAAGTTTAACGTTGTTTTGTTTGATAAAACGAATATCCTGACCGATTAACTGAACATCTTCTTTTCGCAGTGAACTCACCACTGTGGTTGATTGCTCATCGGTGCCTTTCTCCACATGCAATTCGAATTCCTGTGTGGTTTTGGCAACAAATTTCTGAGATGCAGGATCGAAATAAACAAAGCGGATTGGAGGGATGGTATAATCTCCTTCGTATCTTGGCTGAAAAAGGTAATCAATGGTTTTTGAGCCCGACATCCCATTATCATTTGACCGGATGTTTTCTGTTGATTTCGGATCATAAACTTCAAAATCGGGCGGTAAAGTAATCTCCGGATTTCTAATAAGCCTTAAATTTCCGTTACCATTGATCGTAACCTTTAAATTAATCGCATCGTTTGCCGAAATATTTAGCTCGCTGAGTTGGGCACTAATATCAAAATTACCAACACCTCCGTAAAAATTAGCTGGTGCTGCAGGCAGGTCTTTTACGTTGACAGTAACAGCAGGACTGGTTACAGTGGTCTTCACAGTTCGTGCATTATCGAAGAAATCGTCGAAGAAACTCCTTGCCCTAACTTGCTGCCTTACCAGGCATGAGATATCAAATGGTTTGATGGTGATGGTTCCGTTTTGTTGCGGAAACAGGATTGTTTTTTTGAGGATTCCGGATTGATAAATTTTATCGTTATAAACTTCGCGCTGCAAATTTATTTGTTGAGGAATGTCAATATCCTGGGTATAAAAACCTTCGTAAGAAGGAAGGTTAATTTCTTCAAATCCAGAGAGTGGCAAACCCGGTGTGGTATAAAGTTTAACCGTTGCAATTATTTGTTCGCCTCTGTAAACATTTCTCTTGCTGAGGATTACGCGGACAAATAAATCATCCTTGCTTATATTCCCGGAAGCATTGCCAGACGATGATTGCTGTCTTTGTTGCGATTGTGCATTGGCATTCCCTTTTACAACCTGAATACGCAATGAATTTGATTCGACAACTTTTCGGTCAACCTCGATGGATGCTGGCCTTATTTCAAACGTGCCTTCTGCTTTTGCCCTTAATATATATGTGTATGAATAGGTTGTGCTTCGGCTGGTCCTTCCGTTTATGCTTTGGAAACTTTGTTGGGTTGAGGTGCTTGGCCCCATCAGCAAATCAAAATTACTTAAATCGGGCAAGTGGATTTTGTTCCCTTGTTTATTTATCGATAAGGTTAGCCTGAATTGCTGCCCAACAGCTACCGCATTTGGTGCCGACATCGTAAATTGGACATCATCTTGTGCACTAGCGCTAAATACCGTAATAAATAAGAAAAAATATAGGATAAATCTCTTTAACATATTATCGTTTGAATTTTATCGTTCAAATTTACAAAATACTCATAACTACCAGTCCTTTTCAACCTTTGTCTTTTTAGCTTTTGCTGCAATTGCTTTTTTCACTTTGTCCTGAATTTTGCTTTCATCGTTTTGTAAAGCCTGTAACAATTGCTCCGCATTTTCTTTCGAAATTTTATTTTGCTGTTGCTGTTTTTGTTGGTCTTTCTGGTCTTGTTGTTTTTGTTGATCCTTATTTTGCTGGTCTTTGTTTTGATCCTGGTTTTTATTCTGTTGATCTTTATTCTGATCCTGGTTTTGTTGGTCCTTATTTTGGTCTTTATCTTGTTTTTTATCCTGATCTTTGTTTTGGTCCTGGTTTTGCTGCTGCTGTTGCTGTTGTTGTTCCTGCTTTTTCTTCAACAGTTGTGCATACGCCAGATTATATTTTGTATCCATGGATCGGTAGGGTTGAGGCGTAATGCCTTTTTGTATGATTCAATACTTTCGTCAAATTTTTGCTGCATCAATTCACTATTACCCTTGTTATGGTATGCCCTTGCTTTTTCAACAGGCACTTCCATTTGCTCGGCAAGCCTGTCGAAGTTCTCGACCGATTCTTCAAATTTACGCTGTTTATAGATTGCATCAGAAAGGTTAAAATCCCATTTAAGGTCGTTGGGCTTTTTTTCCAGGGCTTTTCTGTATTCTGTTTCAGCCTGGATGTATTTTGCCGTATCAATTTTCGATGTATCCCTTACAGCATCCATGAAGAGTTTATTTCCTTCCCTCACAAATTTGCGTTCGTTTTGAGCCTGAACGCCAATTCCTATAAATATCAATATGATAACAATAAGCTTCTTCATCATCTATTATTTAGTAGTTCCGAACAGTTTAAAATCTTTTAAGTACTTATTTTTTCTATCCAGAATAATAAATTCAAACAATAATAACAATAAACCAATGGCAAAAAAGTATTGAAACTGGTCGTCATATTCAGAATATACCCTTGATTCCAATTCTGTTTTTTCCATTTTCCCAATTTCGTCAAACAGGGCATTTAAGCCAACTTGCGCATTGTTTGCCCTCACGTAAATTCCGCCTCCTGCTGCACTAATTTGTTCCAGCATTGGCTCATTAAGTTTGGTGACCACCGGTTTCCCATCTTTATCTTTTCGATAGTCTTTTTGACCATTTCTGTAAACAGGGATTGGAGTTCCTTGCGGCAGACCCATACCAATGGTATGGATCACGATTCCCTGTTCGTTTGCTGCTGTGGCTACCGAAACTGCGTCATCTTCGTGGTTTTCGCCATCGGTAATTACAATAATTGCTTTATTTGCTTCGCTATTTGGTGCAAATGAATGTATTCCAAGATCAATTGCCGAGCCAATTGCTGTACCCTGTTTAGGAACAATATCCGTATTTACAGCAGCGAGGAATAATTTTGCTGAATTATAATCGGTCGTTATTGGAAGTTGGGTATAGGCATCGCCGGCAAAAACAATCAAGCCAATTTTATCGTCTTTTAACCGATCAATAAGCCTGGAGATAGCCCTTTTGGCCCGTGCCAAACGGTTTGGCTGGATGTCTTCAGCCAACATACTGTTCGATACATCCAAAGCAATAATTAATTCAACACCTTTGCGTTTTTCTGTCTTTAATTTCGATCCGAATTGAGGCCTGGCAATCCCAATAATAAAGAACACCAATGCCAGCATCAAAATGGCAAATTTAATTGCAGGCCTGCTGTTCGAAGAATAAGGCATTAAATACGAGATTATTTCTTCCTTTCCGAATTTATTGAGCGCCCTTTTTCGTGCCACCCTGGAAAGTACATAAAATAATATAAGTATTGGAACTATTACGAGTCCCCAAAAATATTCTGGATTTGCGAATCTAAACATCTTCCAACTTCTTTAAGGAATATTTTTAAAAATAGTTGTCTTTAAAATAAGGCTCAATATAAGTAGCGCAATACCCGCTAAGGCAAATGGCAAAAACTCTTCCGATTTTCTGCTAAACTCCCGCACTTCAATTTTAGATTTTTCTAAAGCATCAATCTCTTTGTAAATTTGCTCCAGCTTTTCATTATCGGTAGCCCTAAAATATTTACCATCAGTTATCCTCGATATTTCCTGTAATGTTTCTTCATCAATCTTGACTTCCACATCACGTATTTGCGGACCGTAGGCAGTTTGAAAAGGGTAGGGAGCTGTTCCAATGGTACCTACTCCAACTGTATAAACACGTATGCCATAGGTTTTTGCAATTTCGGCTGCTGTGACTGGAGCAACTTCGCCCCGGTTATTTTCACCATCGGTTAAAAGTATTACCACCCGGCTGACAGCATCGCTGTCTTTTATTCGGGCCACCGAGGTTGCCAATCCATTGCCAATGGCGGTTCCATCCTCAATCATCCCGCTTTCAATATCCTTAAAAAGGTTAAGCAAAACAGCCCTGTCGGTTGTTAAGGGGCATTGCGTAAATGCTTCCCCAGCGAAAACCACCAAGCCAATCCGATCGTATTCGCGGCCTGAAATGAAATCCATGGCAACATTCTTTGCCGCTTCCAACCTGTCGGGCGAGAAATCCATTGCAAGCATACTGCTCGAAATATCAAGGGCAATTACTATATCAATACCTTCGGTGGTAACATTTTCCCAACTTCGTGACGATTGTGGCCTTGCCAACACAACCACAAACAAGGCAATTGCTGCTAATTGAAGCACTAAAACCAAATGCCTTAAGTAGTGTTTGAGCGTTCTTGGCATTTTTGCGAGCGACGCAGTTGAGGAAACCTGAATGCTTGCTGTATTCTTTTTTTGTCTGAAAACATACCATATTACTATTGGTATGATTACCAAAAGCAGGTAAAATAATTCAGGGTTTTTATATGTCAATCCATCAAACATTTTATTCTTCTATTTTTTTTGTATCCGCGTTTCGAACAGGTTTTTCTTTTTGTTCCGGCTTCTCTTCTTTTACAACTTCCACTTTGGTGTCGTTAATAAATATAAACGCATCATCGAGTGTAGCAGTATTGTCATCGGTCATTGGTTTGTATTTTGCAAATTTGACCATATCTGCCAGTTTCAGAATGCCGGATAGTTTATTAAAATCCCTCTCGGACAATAGTTCTTTTTGAGTTTTAAAAACGGCAATTGTTTCGTCAGATGTTTGTTCCATTGCCGGAATTTGGAAGCGGTCTTCAATATAAACCCTCAATGCTTCCGTTACTTCACTATAGTAAAGTTTGATTTTATCTTTTTGCCAGATTTTTTCTTCTTTTATCCGGTTCAATTCCCTAAGGGCGACAATATGTGCAGGTTCTTTTGGTTTTACAGGTTTTGAGAATATGGGTTGATTTTTCTTTTTCCTTTTAATGGAGTATAAAATGAAAAATAATATTGCGCCCAATAATATTACCCCTAAAATGTACGGTGTAACCTCTTTCAGTGAAAGGGGTGCATCGTATGGCATTTTGATGTCGGTTGGCCCCATGGTCGTATCAATCGGCATGCTGTAAACCTGCAAGGTAACACCATTTGAAGGAATAGAATCGTTGACACCATCAACTTCAATGTTAAACCAATAGGGCGGAATCCGGTATGCCCCGCTGTCGAAACATGTAATGGTGAAGGTTTGTATTAGTTTTTCGAATTCATCATTCTCACCTTCAAATGTATCGATTTTCGAACGGTCAAGTACTTCAATATATTCCACAATTGTATCAGGAACCATTGGGAACCGGACCGAAATATGTTTTGGTTTATCTAACTGAAGAAATAGTTTTACCTGGTCGCCAAGTAGTATTTGTGCCGAATCGAGGCTGGCAGTGGCTTTCACCCTCTGGGCCCCTGATTTTTGAACAAATCCTGTTACAATTAAAAGGACAAATAGTATTTTAAAAATGTTCTTCATATTTACTTCAATCCTCTTTTTTTGAACAAGGTCATTAATGCTTTCACATAATCCTCGTTAGTATTTACTTCAACATTATCAACACCACATTTTGTGAACATTGCATTGAGCCTGTTTTCGTGCTCATCCCACCATTGTTTATAGGCATTCCTGGTTTTTCTGCTGTTACTATCAACCCAAACATAATTGCCAGTTTCGGCGTCTTTAAGTTTAAGCATCCCTATTGGTGGAATTTCTTTTTCACGGTCGTCGTAAATCCGGAGTGCAACCATATCATGCTTGTTGTTTGCAATCGATAATGCTTGTTGTAGCTCAGGATTATTGTCCATAAAATCGGAAATAACAAAAGCGGTGCAACGTTTTTTAATTGCATTTGTGAGATACCGGATCGCTTCCGTAATATTGGTGCCTTTATTTTCCGGTGTGAAATCAATTAATTCCCGAATAATTCTCAGAATATGGCTTCTCCCTTTTTTTGGCGGGATAAATTTCTCGATGTTTTCAGAGAAGAAAATAACCCCGATTTTATCGTTATTTTGAATGGCAGAAAAAGACAATACGGCAGAAAGCTCGGTAATGATGTTTTTCTTGAGCTTTTCGAACGATCCGAAATCCCTGGATCCACTTACATCAATAAGGAGCATCACTGTTAATTCCCTTTCTTCTTCAAAAATTTTAATGTAAGGGTGTCCGTACCGTGCAGTAACATTCCAGTCAATATTCCTAACATCGTCACCAAATTGGTATTCCCTTACTTCTGAAAATGCCATACCCCTTCCTTTAAAAGCACTATGGTATTCCCCCGCAAAAATATTCCGGGATATGCCACGTGTTTTAATCTCAATCTGGCGTACTTTTTTTAATAGTTCACTGGTTTCCACGTTGTCTCAAAGTCTTAATGATCGAATAAAAACTTACAATCGATTTTTACTTTTGCCCTTTATTAAGGTACTTCAACTGTATTTAATATATCCGCAATTATTTCTTCGGAAGTAATATTGTTTGCTTCGGCTTCGTAGCTTAATCCAATCCTGTGGCGCATCACATCGGGGCACACTGCCCTTACATCTTCAGGAATAACATAACCCCGTCGTTTAATAAACGCATAGGCTTTTGAAGCTAAAGCAAGGTTGATGCTCGCACGGGGCGACCCCCCAAACGAAATCATATCCTTGTATTTTTCCAACTTATAATCTGCTGGTTCCCTGGTCGCAAATACAATATCCACGATGTATTTCTGAATTTTCTCATCCATATATACATCCTTCACTACGTTACGTGCATTTACAATGTCTTTTGGCGAAAGAATTGCCTGTGTTTTAGGATATTCCTGAAGGAGGCTTTGTTGGATAATGATTTTTTCTTCCTCTTTTTTAGGGTAGTTAATTACCACTTTAAGCATAAACCTGTCCACTTGTGCTTCGGGTAAAGGGTAAGTTCCTTCCTGTTCGATTGGGTTTTGCGTTGCCATTACAAGAAATGGTTCTTCTAAATTGAAGGTTTCTTCCCCAATAGTTATTTGCCGTTCCTGCATTGCTTCTAGTAGTGCAGATTGAACTTTAGCGGGTGCCCTGTTAATCTCATCAGCCAGTACAAAATTGGCAAAGATCGGTCCTTTTTTTACCGAGAACTCTTCTTTTTTCTGGCTGTAGATCATTGTCCCGATAACATCTGCCGGAAGCAAATCAGGCGTAAACTGTATGCGCGAAAACTTCGCTTTAATGGTATTTGCCAATGAGTTTATTGCCAATGTTTTTGCCAAACCCGGTACACCTTCCAATAATATGTGCCCATTGGATAACATTCCAATTAATAAGCTTTCAACCAAGTGTTTTTGGCCCACAATTACTTTGTTCATTTCCATGTTGATCATGTCAACGAACTTACTTTCCTTTTCAATTCTTTCGTTTAATTCTTTGATATCAACTGCCTGATCCATATGGATATATTTTATAATTTTTTATGTTTTTTTTCGAAAGCACGAAAATAATGGTTTACGAATACAATAACGGGTTTTTTGTGTTAAAATTTATTAAGTCCTTTTTGTTTGCGACAGAAATATAGGGCAAAGGAGTGCTTTGCCCTAATCTTTTATCAGTTAATTTTAATTTCTTTCGGAGGCCTTGGTTTAACCTCTTCTTTTTTCGGTAAATGAATCCGCAAAATACCATCGGCATATTTTGCATTAATCTTATCCCTATCAACAATATTGGTTGGGATAGTAAACGACCTTTTAAAGGATTGGTAACTAAATTCCTTCCTGCTGTAATTTCCTGATTTCTCGTCTTTTTCTTCTTTCTTTTCCGATGAAATTTGCAGCAACTCGTTGTTCAAATCAATTTTGAAGTCTTTCTTTTCCATTCCCGGAGCAGCAACTTCAATGTCAAACGCATCTTCATTTTCTATAACATTAACAGCCGGTAAGGTTGTCTCTGTACTTGAAAAATTACTGTTAGAAAAATCCATCAGTGAATTCCCAAAAATATTATCAAAAAGACTTGGGAAAGATGGATAGAAATTGTTGGACCTTTTTACAATTGTCATGGTTTTTCCCTCCTTAATTTTAATGTTAATACTATTGTGATTTTAAATGCCGCAATCTTTGCGGTCGGTTAATACCAACCAAATAAAATACCAAAATGTTTTTAGAGTTCACTTTGATATGATTGTTAAGTCTTAGTAATACAGTTAGATATGCTCAAGTATATATGTATTTCTTTAAATACAAAAAATGCCAAATTGACTTTTTTGTGAAAAATTGACACCGAAAAATTGTCAATGATTAGATGGAGAATGGCTAAACAAAGGGTTTATGGCTTGCATCAAACATTAAATGGCAATTGTATTAATTTCTACCAATTTGAATATTATATCTTAACCCATTGGGAAGAATTAAATTTTAATTCTCATTTTTATGCTGAATTTAAATGAGATTGGTTTTGCAAAGGTATTTTATTCAATTAAGCTATAAAGGAACAAATTACCATGGTTGGCAGGTCCAGCCAAATGCAGTTACTGTGCAAGAGGTATTGGAAAAAGGGCTGTCGGTTGTTTTAAGGGAAAAAGTTAGCCTGGTGGGCGCAGGGCGGACCGATACGGGAGTGCATGCAAGCTTTTTTGTGGCGCATTTTGATTCTATAAAAGATAACCTGGACCAACCTGACTTTGCCTATAAACTTAACAGTTATTTTCCGAAAGATATTGCAATTCAGAAAATCTGGAAAGTTCCGTCTGATGCACATGCCCGATTTGACGCTGTTTCGCGGACCTACAAGTATTATATTTCGAGAGAGAAAAACCCATTTGTGGTTGACACATCGCACAAATATTTGAAAACACTGGATGTGGAAGCAATGAATGAAGCAGCAAATGCTTTGAAAAAGTTTCAGGATTTTACAAGCTTTAGCAAGCTGCATACCGATGTCAAGACCAATATATGCGCAATTAGTTTTGCGCAGTGGGAAATGCAGGACGAAATGTTGGTTTTTACGATTACGGCCGACCGGTTTTTAAGAAATATGGTGCGGGCAATTGTAGGGACTTTGCTTGAAGTTGGTAAAAGGCAAATCTCTCTCGTAGAATTTGAAACCATTATCGAAGAAAAAAACCGTTGTGCTGCCGGAGCTTCTGCACCAGCCGAAGGGTTGTTTTTAACCGATATCGAATATCCGGAATATTAACTAAACCATTTTACTCCCCCCAAAAAAAAATATTTCTTTTTATTACAGTTTTTGTTTATTTTCAACATATACTTAAAATAAGTTAACTATGAGGGTTATATTTTTTATAATCTTTTATTGCTTCACTCTAAATTTGTATTCATTTGAAATAAAAACGAGTGGAATACCAAGCATTCATAATTACAAACGCCTCGATTATAATGCAGGAAACCAAAATTGGGGAATAACTCAAACCGAAAACCACCACCTGTACTTTGCTAATAATAGTGGGTTGTTAGAATTTGATGGCACTCACTGGGAACTCTATGCAGTTCCAAACGGAACTGTTATTAGAGCAGTAATGGCAGAAGGGAATCGAGTTTACGTGGGGGCGTTTGCTGAATTTGGATATTTTGAAAATAATTCGGAAGGGGAATTTATCTATCATTCCTTATCAAAGAACCTGAATAAATCGGAACAAGATTTTGACCATATATGGAATATACATAAAACGTCGGGTGGAATCATATTCCAGTCCTTTTATGGTATTTTTAATTACGACGGAGATACAATTAAAATTACAAAACCAAAATCAAAGTTCCATTTTTCATATAATGTCAATGGGATTATATATGTGTATGATGAACTTAATGGATTAATGGTTTTTAATAATAACCAGCTTCAATATCTTTTGAACGGGGATTTCTTTGCAGGTACTGAGATTTGGAGTATGTTGCCGATCAGTGATGGGGAGTTTATAGTAGGTACGGCATTTAGGGGATTATATAAATACGATGGAATATCTTTTACTTCTTGGGAGGTAGAAGTAAATACTATTTTAAAAAGGGACCAATTGTATTGTGGCATTGTATTAGGAGAGAATTACTACGCTTTCGGCACTGTACAAAATGGTTTGCTGATAAGCGATAAGGAAGGCAGGATATTAAACCAAATTAACAGGGATAAAGGATTACAGAACAATACAATTCTTAGCCAGTTTAACGACAGGGAAGGCAATTTGTGGCTTGGGCTTGACAATGGTATTGACCTTTTGGAAATCAATTCCCCGATTAGCTTTTTTCAGGAGTACTACGATATAGGTACTGGATACGATGCAATTCGTATCGGAGAAGATTTGTATTTAGGTACAAACCAAGGGCTCTTTATGGCAAAATGGGATGATTTTTTAGATTACAAAAGTTCATCTAAAATATTTACTCCGGTTTACAATACACGAGGGCAAGTATGGAAGCTTGATAATATTGGTGGCGAGTTATTTTGCTGTCATAACAATGGTTTGTTCCTTGTTTCAGGAATAAACTCCAGTCAAATTGCAAGTAATGACGGTAGTTGGTGTGTGAAAAAAATACCAGATAATCCTGATTATATGGTTGTAGGTAATTATGGGGGTATATCACTATTGAAAAAAACACGGGATACATGGGAATTTGTAAAAAAAATAGAAGGGTTTAAAGAGTCCTCCAGAATGATTGAATTTGATCATAAAGGAAGACTGTGGGTTTCCCATGGTTTTATAGGGGTTTTCAAGATTGAACTGAACGATACGTTTGATGAAGTTAAGGATTATGTTCTTTATGGAAAAGAACAGGGGTTTCCTTCAAACCTGAGCATCAATGTATTTAAAATAGACGATGAAATTGTTTTTACAACCGAAAACGGGATTTTTAAATATGATGAAAACAATGACCGATTTGTGCCATATTCTGAGTTGAACGAAAAATTACAAAACCAGTTGCAAATTAGTTATCTAAAACTTGATAATGAAAATAATATCTGGTATTCGAATAATAATAAGTTTGGTGTGCTCAGGCAGCTTGAAGATGGTAATTATAGCAACATAACTGCACCATTTGCAAAGATAAATGGATTGGCTATACAAGGATTTGAATCTGTTTCGGAAATTGATAAGTCAAATATTCTGTTCGGAGTGGAAGATGGGTTTGCCCATTATTCCGTAAACTTTGAAAAAGACTATGGCAAAAAGTTTTTAGCACATATAAAAACCATGGGAACCTCGCGTGAAGGCTTTATCATTAACGGAGAAAAATATGCGATTGATAAAAACTACCTTCCTGAAATAAAAAATAGGTATAATGATGTGTGGTTTGAATTTTCCTCTACCTATTTTGAAGGGGCTGAAAATTCATTATTCTCATATAAACTAGAGGGTTTCGATCTTGAATGGTCAAATTGGATGCCAACAACTTATAAAGAATATACCAACCTTCCAGGAGGAGAATATACATTTAAAGTAAAGGCAAAAAATACTTTTGGTTTTGAAAG
The DNA here is from genome assembly GCA_963677475.2 of Prolixibacteraceae bacterium. Taxonomy (GTDB): domain Bacteria; phylum Bacteroidota; class Bacteroidia; order Bacteroidales; family Prolixibacteraceae; genus JABMQB01. The sequence goes on from CAXXQD010000002.1 coordinate 31,787, forward strand.
TGAGCCTTCAATGGTAAGTTTTATAATTCTTTCACCCTGGTATAAAACAAACGTGGCATTTATGTGTTATGCCATGCTATTTCTTTTACTTCTTCTTTTTACATATTGGTATTACAAAAGAAGTATCGAAAAATCGAAACAAAAAGAAAAAGAACGCCAGCAGGCTAAGTTTAAGGATCGTGAGAACGAATTAAAACAGGCGGCTTTGCTTGCCGAAAAGGAGACCATTAGGCACAGAAACGAGAAATTGAGGGCTACCATGAAGTTTAAAGAAAAAGAATTGGCAAATTCTACGATGGGGATCATTCAAAAAAATAAGTTCATGGCCATGGTAAAATCCGATCTTCAAAAAATAAACATGGATACCTCAAATCCATCTGTGAAATCGCGCATTAAAACACTGGTTAAACGAATCGATAAAGACATTGATAACGAAAAACAATGGAAAGTATTTGAAGTACATTTTGAACAGGTACACGAGGAGTTCCTAAAAAGGCTTCAGCAAACCTATCCGGGCCTTGGTCCAAAAGATTTGAAGCTGTGTGCATATATTAGAATGAACATGTCAAGCAAAGAAATTGCGAGTTTAATGAATATATCCGTTAGAGGGGTCGAAATCAGCCGATATCGACTTCGCAAGAAAATGGAACTTAACCGGTCTGCAAATCTGTCGGAATTATTGATGAAAATCTAATTGTCTTACAAATTTTAGGCTAAACATTTTAGTTATCAAAGCGTTTACTAATTGAATAAATTTGTTTAAAATTCTAATAAACTGAAATGTTATATGCTTGAGAGCATATATGTTCATCCTTCCCTTTAAAATTGTGAATGGTTTGTAAAGAACCAAATTTAAATTTTTAATGCATTGATATATAGCATGATGTGATTTGAGTGATGTATTTTTGATGTGTTTTTTTTCGTGGTTGTTGAGTTTTTGTCGAAGGTGTTTTTTATGAAATGCTGATAGCCTTATCGAAATTTGTAAGGAATTGTAAAACGAAATTATTTCTAAACTTTTAAAGAATTGTATTGATGAAAAGAATTCTAACTTTACTTATGATGAGTATTTGGTCTTTAGCCCTAATGGCTCAAGATCTGGCTGTCAGTGGTGTAGTTACTTCTGCAGACGATGAACAATCGCTGCCCGGAGTTACCGTGGTAGTAAAAGGCACAACCATTGGAACTATTACCAACATTGATGGTAGGTTTCAAATTAATGCACCCGCAGATGCTATATTGCAGGTTTCATTTATTGGAATGAAATCACAAGAAATAGCAGTAAATGGGCGTAGTGATATTAACGTAGTCATGGAAATTGAAACAACCGGTTTAGATGAGGTTGTGGTGATTGGCTATGGTACACAGAAAAAAGAAGATGTTACCGGGGCTGTTTCCATGGTAAATGCTGAAACCATCGAAAACCTTAAGCCTATTAAGGTCGAACAAGCATTACAGGGTACGATGACCGGTGTAAATGTTACAACACAATCTGGAGCTCCAGGAGCAGGATTGGATATTCGTATCCGCGGTATTTCAACCAATGGTGATGCATCCCCGGTTGCAATAATTGATGGTTATCAGGGTGATTTAAATACACTAAATCCTAACGACATTGAGACAATTACAGTACTTAAAGATGCGCAGGCAGCAATTTATGGGACTGTAGGTGCAAACGGGATTATCCTGGTAACAACGAAGTCTGGAAAGAAAAACAGTAAAACAAAAGTAAGTATTAATAGCTCGATGGGAATTCAGGAAACAACCAGAAAACTTCCGGTTTTAAACGCTACTGAGTATGCTGTTCTTTTGAACGAAAGTTATTCTGTAAGTGGCAAAGAATTACCTTATACCAATATCTCAAGCTTGGGAAAAGGAACCAATTGGCAGAATGAACTGTTTGAAACTGCCCCAATCTATAGCAATGATATAAGTATAACAGGTGGTTCAGACAATATGGTGTACGCATTAAGTGCCTCTGACCTTAATCAGGAAGGTATTATTGGAGCCGACAAGTCTGGTTTCCATAGGAATACAGCAAAAATTAGCATGGGGGCTGATTTGTCAGAATGGATTAAGTTCAAATCTTCACTGATATTTACCAATATTGATCGACAATCGTTTAACGATTTTGGCTTAGCTTCGGTATTGTTCAATGCGCTGAACATGCCTTCAACAATTCCTGTGTACGACGCAAATGGCGACTTTTTTCTGGCACCCGGTAACCTCGGTATTGAAATAATCAACCCTTTGGCTCAAATCGCAAATACACACAACGCCTATAACCTGAAAAAATGGAATGGAAATTTTGGCCTTGATTTTGAAATAACACCAGAAATAAAAGCGACTACCCGGATCGGATTTAATACAGCAAATAGTAGGTCAAAAAGTTTTGCAAAAATAATTGACTACGGAGGAAAGGTATTTGATGTTAGTAGAAGCAGTGTAACTCAGGATGCTCAAAATTTCAACGATTACACTTTTGATGCATTTGTTACATATAGCAATACTTTTAACGAAGCTCACAACGTAACTGCGACTTTAGGAACAACAGTTTTTAAAACCTGGGGGAATGCATTAAACGGAACAGGTTACGATGTGCCTAACAATTCATGGGATTTTGCTGAAATTGGTTTAGCAAATGGAATTCCAAATTCTAAATCTGTAGGATCGTGGACCTATGATCAACGAAGACTTTCATATTTCACCAGGTTGCAGTATGATTATGAAGGAAGATACCTTCTTTCGGCGATGCTACGACGCGATGCTTCCACGAAATTTGGACCTGATAACACGGTGGCTTATTTCCCATCGGCAACATTGGGATGGAATATCTCAAAAGAGGGGTTTATGGCAGATAAGAAAAATGTTGATCTGTTGAAACTTAGGTTGAGCTATGGTATCTTAGGGTCCGATAAAATCTCAGATTATCAATATATCTCACAACTTGGAGGTGAAGCTACTTATGTGCTTGACGGAATATTGGTAAATGGAACAGCGGTAGGTGCAAGCCCAAATCCTGCCATTAAATGGGAACAATCAGAACAGTTTGATGTTGGGGCCGATTTGAAACTCTTTAATAACCGCCTTGATGTAAATGCAGATTATTTTATAAAAACTACGAAAAACTTATTGATTGGTAATATTCCTGTCTCAGGTATTTTAGGGGTGGCAGCACCTGGTGCAGCTGGACCAACAGTAAATGCCGGAACTGTGCGAAATAGTGGTTTTGAGTTTGCAATAGGTACACGCGGAAGTATAACTGACGAATTAACCTTTGATGTAAATTACAACTTCACTACACTTAAAAACGAAGTGTTGGAAGTGAACAACGGTTCTGGTTTTGTTGAAGGCGGAAGTTTTGGGGTAGGGCAACCTGCACCAGCACGTATGGAAGTTGGTTTGCCTATCGGATATTTTTATGGGTATAAAACCGATGGATTGTTCCAAAACCAGGCTGAAGTTGATGCTCATCCTTCTCAATCTGCTTTGGGAGCTGAGGCTGCACCCGGTGATATCCGTTTTGTGGATGTTAATAAAGATGGTAAACTGAATAGCGATGACCGTACCAACATTGGGAATCCAATTCCAGCAGTCACAATGGGCTTAAATATTTCTTTAAATTATAAAGGTTTTGATTTTGTTGCCTATGCTTTTGCGTCAATTGGCAACGAAATGGTTCGTAACTATGAAAGAACGCAACCAAATGCGAATAAATTGAGCTATAACCTTGATCGCTGGACAGGTTCAGGAACAAGCAACAGTGTTCCGCGCTTGACCACCGCAGCAACTTCAAATACAATATTTTCAGATTTTTATGTTGAAGATGCGTCCTTCCTGAGATTGCAAAATATTCAATTAGGATATACCATCCCTTCAAATATTACTGAAAAAATTAAGATTGGGTCTTTAAGGATATACTCAAGTGTTAGTAACCTTTTCACTCTGACAAATTATACGGGTTACGATCCTGCAGCATCAAGTGGTGCCCCTATTGGAGGTGGTTTTGATTCAGGATTTTATCCTGCGGCAAGAACCTATACATTCGGATTAAATCTAAACTTCTAATAATAAGGAAAATGAAAAATAGAATACTTAAAAAAATAACGATAACGCTTTTTGCAATACTATCAATAGGGGTGTTTTCATGTTCCGATAGTTATGTGGAAATATCGCCTGAATATTCCATCGATTCTGAGAACTATTTCAATTCGGTCGATGATTATTACAATGCCCTTGTTTCGGCTTATGATATGTTACAGTCAACCTACGCAAATGTTATAGTTGGTGAGTTTGCTTCAGATAATACTTTGTGCGGAGGTGAAAACCCTACTGATGTAATCGGATGGCAGCAGATCGATGACATGATACACACGCCCACAAACAGCAACCTCAGGGATATTTGGAACTGGATGTTTGCGGGGGTACAACGTACCAATTATTTTATGGAGTTTAAAGATAAAATTGATTTCAGTGAGAAAGAAGAAATGATTGGTGAAATAAGGTTCTTAAGGGCATATTATCATTTTGAGTTGGTAAAGTGGTTTGGCCCAATACCTTTAAAAATTGATGAGCGCTTTAAATTAGGTGATGAAACTACCATTCCACGTTCATCGGTTGCCGATGTTTATGCACAAATTGAAGCCGACCTGCTTGCAGCAATCGAAGCATTGAAAGTAACCCCGGCACAAACCGGAAGGGTAACAAAAGGAGCAGCACAGGCTTTGCTTGGTAAAGCTTATTTGTATCAGGAAAAATTTTCGGAAGCCGCTGCAATTCTTGAACAAGTTATTACAAGTGGGAATTATGATTTGGCTAGCGATTTCGATGCCATGTTTGAAGATGAAGGTGAAAACAACATCGAATCAGTTTTTGAAGTGCAATACACCGACGTTGAAGGAGCTGCTTTTGGTTGCTTACAATGTAGCGAAGGAAATGTGGCTGTTGGGTTCAGTGGGGTAAGAGGTTATACTGGCCCACACTTCACTCCGGGGTTTAGCTTCAATGTTCCGACCCAAGAAGCGGTTGACCAGTTTGAACCTGGAGACCTTAGAAAGGATGTTACAATACTTGACATTGAAGCTTGGGCAACAGAAACTGGGGCCGAATACACCACGGGAAATGAACACACCGGATATTTTAATAGAAAATATTTACCGCGAAAAAGAAGTGATGATGCACAAGGAGATTTGAACCTGACCAATCCTAACAATTACCGGGCAATTCGTTATGCCGATGTATTGCTCATGGCTGCCGAGGCTAATAACCGTGGTGGGATATCAGATGCCAAAGCTCAGGAGTACGTTTCAATGGTACGTGAAAGGGCGTTTGGAGACGAAAATCATGCAATTACTTTAACCGGACAGGCACTAACCGATGCCATATATCATGAGCGAAGGGTTGAATTGATGGGCGAAGGACACCATTTCTTCGATTTAGTAAGAACAGGTAGGGCGGCAAACGAAATTGATGGATTTGTTGCCGGAAAACACGAACTATTCCCAGTTCCTCTTGAAGAGATTGATTTCTCTAATGGAAACTGGAGCCAAAACCCTAATTATTATTAAACCGAAAAATTTATTGAAATGAAATTAATCAAAAATATATTCACATACATGTTCATCTTGTTATTTGCTTTCGCATGTATAACAGATGAAGATAAACTGTATTCGCTTGATTATCTTCCGGCTCCGGCGAATGTAAATGCAGTTTTTGATATTACACAAGATAATACCGGGCTTGTAACTATACTGCCAAATTCAGATGGAGCTGCAAGTTATACAGTTGACTTTGGTGATGGTGCGTCTGCAGAATTAGGCTTGCTTGAAGTAGCGACACATACCTATCCTGAAGGTGTATATCCCGTAAAAATTAAAGCACATGGTATTACAGGGCTTGCAACTGAAGTTACCAAAGAATTAAACGTAACGTTTAAGGCGCCTGAAAACTTGGTTGTTAATATCACCAAAGATGAAACAAATCCTAAAATAGTTTCGATTTCGGCAACGGCAACTTTTGCAACAATTATTGATATATATTTTGGGGATGTTGAAAACGAAGAGGCAACACATGTGCTTCCTGGCGAAACTGCAACACATACCTATGCTGAATCCGGAGACTATGAAATTAAAGTAATTGCTAAGAGTGCCGGAGTTGCAACAACTGAGTATAACGAAATACTCACCATTGACGCAGCTTCAGATCCGATCAATCTACCAATCGATTTTGAATCGTTCACCGTTAATTATGCATTTACTGATTTTGGTGGAGTTAGCTCTTCGGTAATTGACAATCCGGATACAAACGACCTAAACAGCAGTGCCAAAGTTGGGCAATCGGTTAAAGCATCGGGTGCCGAAACCTGGGCAGGTACAATACTTACATTAGAAAATCCTATCGATTTCTCGATAAAAACGAATTTCAAAGTAAAAGTGTGGTCTCCAAAAGTCGGGGCAGTTGTGAAATTTAAAATCGAAAACCTAACCAACGGTGATATTAATATGGAGGTCGATGCAAATACAACTGTTGCCAATACATGGGAAGAATTATCTTTCGATTTCTCCGCTGTTGACTTGAATAGCGAATACCAGAAAATTGTCCTATTCTTTGATTTTGGAAACGTTGGGGATGATGCCATTTATTACTTTGATGATATTCAGTTAAAACTTGCCCAAATCCCATTGTTCTCTTTGGTTCAGGATTTTGAGGGCGATGCTCCTGTATTTACCGATTTCGGAAATGCAGCAAGTGAAGTTGTTGCAAATCCTGATGCAAGCGGCTTAAACACCAGTGCTTTTGTTGCCAAACAAACGCAAACAAGTGGTTCCGAAACCTGGGCGGGAAGTTTCTTTGCGGTTGATCCGCTCGATTTAGATTCTTACAGCAACATTAAAGTGAAAACATGGTCGCCAAAAAGTGGAATTGTTGTTAAAATGAAACTGGAAAATGCCGATGCGAGTATTACGCACGAAGTTGATATGAATACAACAGTAGCTAATACCTGGGAAGAACTTACTTACGACTTTAGCGCTGCACCTGCAGCCGATTATGTCAAGATTGTTTTATTCTTTGACTTCGGAAACACAGGTGATGGAAGTGATTATTTCTATGACGATGTGATGTTGGCAAACGAAGGAGGCGGTGTCGCTTCCATGGATTTTCAGGATTTTGAAGGAGAAGCTCCAACATTTACCGAATTTGGAAATGCTGCAGTAGAAGTGGTAGCAAATCCTGATGCATCAGGCGAAAACGTAACGGATTTTGTAGCTCAGTTTACGAAAACAAGCGGGGCAGAAACATGGGCAGGAATATTTTTCGATGTTGACGCCTTGGATTTTGAAAACTACAGTAAAATTAGTGTTCAAACCTGGTCGCCAAAAAGTGGAATCGTAATCAAGCTAAAACTTGAAAACGCTGATGCAAGCATTGTGCATGAAGTTGATTTAAATTCTACTGTGGCCAATGCTTGGGAAACCCTTACTTATGATTTTAGTGGGGCACCTGTTGCTCAATATGTTAAAGTAGTTATCTTCTTTGACTTCGGAAATTCAGGTGATGGCTCAGTTTACTATTTTGATGAATTCAAATTAACCAATTAAATCTTCGAGAAATGAAAAAGAATAATAAAAATATATTGGTAATTCTTATTGGCATGCTTGTAATATTTGGTTCATGCCAAAAAGATGAATATGAATTGGGAGAGCTTAAAACACCGGTTAATGTGGAGCTGACATATGAGATCGTTGGGGTAGATAATGATAATCCATACGGAGACGGTAGTGGTTTGGTTAATTTCATTGCATCGGCAGATAACGAAATTACCTTCAATTATATGTTCGGTGATGGGAAAGACAATAAAATAGCACCTGATGGAACCATAAGCCATCAATTTTCCAAAACCGGAGTTAACATTTACGATGTCACAGTAATTGCTGTGGGCACAGGAGGAATATCTTCAAGTAAAACAGTTCAGGTAGAAGTGTTTAGCAGTTTCACAGACGATGAAGCTTTGGAGTTCCTGACAGGAGGGGCATCAAAAACATGGTACTGGGCAGCTGATCAACCTGGGCATACAGGATTGGGACCAAATTTCGAAGATGCTGGAAAAACTTATGCTGCTTGGTATAACGCAGCACCATTTGAGAAGGAATGTATGTACGATGCCGAATTCGTATTTACCAAAACAGGCGATGGATTAACATTCGAGCAAACAGCCGGGTCAGCATTTATTCCGGGAACTTATGCAGGCAAAATTGGTGTTGAAGGTGATGTATGTCATGGGGAAGATGTGGTACCTTCGATTTATGGGGTGAAAAATGTTTCTTTTTCTCCTTCTGCTTCCATAGCAACAGTCGATGGAGGATACAGGGGCACAACCATGAGTTTCTCTGATGGAGGTTTTATGTGTTGGTATGTTGGAACAAGCGAATATGAAATTATTCAGGTAACCGATAACCTCTTAAAAGTTAGGGTAGCCGAAGATAATACATACGCTTGGTACCATACATTTACAACCGTGAAACCAGTACAATAATTTTTTGAATGCAAGTTTGGTTTAGTTAGGGATTATAAGACGTTGCATAAGGAAATAAAATTTTCCGGAGCAACGTCTTTCTCAAACTTCATTTTAGTCAATTCTTCCTATATAAAGTCATTAAGAAACAAACATAGGGCGCAATGAAATTACAAGTTATCAAGTGGTTCCATATTTTACTCTTCCCAACACTAATTTTTCTTGTCAGTTGTGAAAAAGAAGATGGTCAAGGCTTTATTGCAGATTTTAGTATTGATTTTATTGATGACAACAATGTAAAATTTGTGAACCTGTCAGAGGGAGAATATTATTCACTGGAGTGGGACTTTGGAAACGGGGAAACAGCAACAACAACAAACAAGTCTAAGCAATACGAAGTATATTATCCTGAGGCTGGCGATTATGATGCTCGTTTATCAGTATTGGATTATACCGGAAATACTAAAATTGCGTCAAAAACTGTACATATTTCAAAATCAGATTTGCTGCTTTCGTTTACTGCTGAAGTTGATCCCTCCAATAAAAATTATGTAACCCTAATAAACACCACCGAAGGAAATTATGATTCATTTAGGTGGTTGTATGCCGATAAGATTGTGGATAGTGAACCAAGTGTGAGAGCTTATTTCCCTTTTTCAGGATCGTATGATATTGAACTGGAAATAACAAAAGGTGCAGCTATTTTTTCTCTTGAAAAAACGGTGGTGATAACACAAGACGACCCCGATTATGTATCCAATTTTACACTCGTATGGAGCGATGAATTCGATGGAAATACTGTGAACACCAATAATTGGAAATTCGAAACAGGAGCAGGTGGCTGGGGAAACAACGAACTCCAAAATTATACAAACGGGTCAAATGCCGAAGTTAAAGATGGAAAACTAATAATTACTGCAAAAAAAATCGATGATAATAAAGTAGCAGGCTCATATTCATCCACGAGGATGATAACCAAAGGGAAAAAAGAATTTACCTATGGAAAAATGGAAATAAGGGCGAAACTGCCATCAGGAAAAGGGATATGGCCGGCAATTTGGATGCTCGGAGAGAACATCGATAATGTTGGTTGGCCTGCTTGTGGCGAAATAGACATAATGGAATATGTAGGTTATCAGCCAAATACCATCCATTCAACTGTGCATACAACTTCGGGATCAGGAAATAATGGTGATGGAAGTTCTAAGGCCCTTGAGACTGCTGAGGAAGATTTTCATGTATATGGTTTAATTTGGACGCAGGAAGAACTGCTATTTTATACTGATTCTCCTGAAAATGTAACACATAAATACAATCCTTCTACCAAAACAGATAATAATTGGCCGTTTGATAAACCTCATTTCTTTATCCTGAATATTGCCGTAGGAGGAACCTGGGGCGGGGCACAAGGAATAGACAATTCAATTTTCCCGCAAACAATGGAAATCGATTATGTAAGAGTTTACCAATTCCAGGATTAGGAGGAAACAAATTGTTATGACTAAATCAATACGCTAAAACTAAACAATGAAAACTTTCATATATACTATTCTTGTGTTCGGGATTTTAATCACAGCTATGTCTTGCAAAATAAAAAACACTAAAAGCGGAGAACAGGACGACAAATCTGTGTCCATTGCTTATGAGCTTGTTTGGGAGGATGATTTTAACTATGATGGTCTTCCTGATTCAACAAAATGGGATTACGATACGGAAGGAAATCCGCATGCCTGGGGAAATAATGAGGCCCAGTTTTACACAAGAAAAAGAATTGAAAATGCAAAAGTTGAAGATGGGGTATTAAAAATTATTGCATTAAAAGAAAATTACGAGGGGAGAGAGTACACCTCCGCAAGGTTATTGTCTAAGGCAGATTGGAAATATGGTAGATTCGAAACCAGGGCAAAACTTCCTTCGGGAAGGGGCACCTGGTCTGCCATATGGATGATGCCTGGCGGTTGGTCTTTTAATGACGGGAACTGGCCTGATATTGGTGAATTTGATATTATGGAACATGTCGGGTACAACAAGGGGCTCATTCATGCTTCAGCCCATTCGAAAGACTACCAATGGCAAAATGGGACCCAAAAAACAGATACCATTCGAATTAATGGTGCTTGTGAAAACTTCCATACTTATACATGGGAGTGGTCGCCAGAAACTGTGAGGGCTTATGTGGATGAACAACTGTTTTTTGAATATAAAAATGAAGGATTAGGTGACTCCAAATGGCCCTACAACAAACCTTTTTACCTCATACTTAATGTTGCAGTTGGTGGTGCCTGGGGAAGTGTGGAAGGTATTGATAATGAATCGTTCCCTCAGATTATGGAAGTGGACTATGTTCGGGTTTTTAAAACAAAGCATGAATAGATTAGAACCTAATCGTATGTTGAAACTAAAAAATATACTCTTAATCCTATTTCTTTCGGGCATCTTGGGGTGCTCCGATTATAAAAAAGAAACTCCTGCTATGGATGATTCAAAAATCCTTGAAATAATTGATAAAATGAGCCTCCATGAAAAAATTGGGCAAATGTGCCAGGTCAATGGGTTTGGAGGAGTGATTACCGAAGATTTAAAGCAAAGGATTATTAAGGGGGAAATAGGATCAATATTAAATGAAGTAAATGTTGAAACGCTAAATGAGATACAGCGCTTAGCTGTAGAAGAAAGTAGATTAGGAATCCCAATCCTTATAGGTAGAGACGTCATACACGGTTTTAAAACAATATTCCCGATTCCACTTGGGCAAGCAGCTACCTGGGACCCGGAGATTGTTGAGAAAGGGGCACGCATTTCAGCACAAGAAGCATGGTCGTCTGGTATAAACTGGACATTTGCACCAATGCTCGACATAAGTCGAGATGCCCGCTGGGGGCGAATAGCGGAAAGCCTTGGCGAAGACCCTTATCTTGCTTCGTTGCTTGGAGCTGCAATGGTAAAAGGGTTTCAAGGTGAAAACCTAAGCGCGGATGGTTCCATTTTAGCCTGCGCCAAACATTTTGCAGGATATGGTGCCGCCGAAGGAGGCCGTGATTATAATACAACCATGATTCCCGAAGGAGAACTTAGAAATGTATATCTAAAACCGTTTAAAGCGGCAAAGGATGCCGGGGCCGGGACTTTTATGTCAGGGTTTAATGAATTAAACGGAGTGCCGGCCACGGGAAATAAGTTTTTACTTGATCGGGTACTTCGTGATGAATGGAATTTTGAGGGATTTGTAGTAAGTGATTGGGCATCAATTACAGAAATGGTTGCCCATGGTTTTGCTGCCGATAAAAAAGATGCAGCAAAAAAAGCAATTATCGCAGGCGTTGACATGGAAATGGCATCAGGTTCATACAAATCGCATCTTGAAGAACTACTTGAAGAAGGGCTCATTAATGAAGATTTACTGGACAAAGCAGTTTATAGGATACTTAAAATTAAATTTGATATGGGGCTATTTGAAACACCTTATGTTGAACGTGAATATCAAAATATATTTGCAAAAAAAGAGTATCTGGAAGTAGCGAAACAAGCAGCAGTGCAAAGCATTATTCTCTTAAAAAATAAAGAGAATGCCCTTCCTCTTTCAAAACAGATTAATAAAATTGCGGTAATTGGTCCAATGGCCCACCAAAAATACGAACAACTTGGAACCTGGATTTTCGATGCCGATACAAGTTTATCTGTAACGCCATTAGAAGCTTTGAAGGATAAACTAGGAAATGAAAAGGTGTTGTTTGCAAATGGATTGAGTTATAGTAGGTCAAAAGATAAAAGCGGGTTTGAACCGGCCCTGAGTATTGCAAATCAATCTGATGCGGTAATCCTTTGCCTAGGCGAAGAAGCCATTATTTCGGGTGAAGCACATTGTAGGGCGGAGATAGACTTGCCTGGTGCTCAAAATGAATTGCTTAAAACCATTGCAAATTTGGGCAAGCCAATCATACTGTTTATCATGGCAGGAAGGCCATTGGCAATTGGCGATATCGCTGAATATGCCGATGCCGTTTTATATGCATTCCATCCTGGAACCATGGGAGGGGCTGCCTTTGCCGATTTGCTGTTTGGCGATGAAATCCCTTCCGGAAAATTACCCGTTACCTTTCCAAAATCATCAGGTAAAATCCCTGTTTATTACAACCATAAAAATACCGGACGGCCTGCAGATTCAACCAATTGGACGAGTATCGATGATATTCCCGTTAAAACAATGCAAACCTCGCTCGGGAACAATTCTCATTACCTCGATTTGGGCTACAAACCTTTATATCCTTTTGGTTATGGATTATCCTATACGAAATTCGAATATTCCAATTTGAAAATCAAAAATAAAGAAGTGAAAATTGGGCAAGATATAGTTATGTCGGCTTTGCTAAAAAATACCGGAGATTTTGAAGGCGTAGAGGTGGTACAGGTATATGTGCGCGATTTAGTTGGCGATATTACCCGGCCAGTGAAGGAACTAAAAGCATTCAAAAGGATAAAGTTAAATGCAGGTGAATCAAAAGAAATAACGTTTGAAATAAACACATCCGAATTGTCTTTTTATAACCAGGAAATGGAAGAGGTGGTCGAACCCGGAAAATTTCAATTGTGGATTGGTGGTTCTTCAGAAGCAACATTAAGCGAATCATTTGTAGTGCAATAAAATTATTTTGATAATGGGGAAGAAGGATATTTATATTGGGAATACCAGATTGAGGATTAAAGAAAAAGAAGTTGGTGGGCAATTTGTTGAAATTGAAAACGAAAAGTTTTATAAGATAGACAATTACGATCAGATGCCCGATTTTTTTGTGACCATCGTAAGCGATTCAAATCACTGGATGTTCATTTCAAGCAATGGGGCACTTACAGCAGGAAGAAAAGATCGTAACAATGCCTTGTTCCCTTATTATACAGAGGATAAAATACACGATTACAGGGGTAAAACAGGGAGCAAAAGCTATTTTCTCGTTTCAGTTGATCAAAAATTCATCCTTTGGGAACCTTTTAGTATAGAATCCGAAAAACTTTACTCCGTAAAGCGCAACCTTTATAAAAGCATCTATGGCAATAAAATAATTTTTGAGGAAATTAATTATGACTTAGGGCTTAGCTTTCAATATTGTTGGTGTAACAGCGAAAAATTCGGATGGATTAAAAAATCCAAAATCTCAAACTTTAGTGAATCAAATATCACTGTTGATTTATTGGACGGTATCGTAAATATTTTGCCCTATGGTGTTGATTATGCGTTCCAAAATGAATACAGCAACCTGTTGGATGCATATAAAAAGAATGAACTTATCCAAAAAAGTAAGCTCGGACTTTTTATGCTCAGTGCAATTCCGGTTGACAAAGCAGAGCCAAGTGAAGCATTAAAAACAACTACCGTTTGGTCATATGGACTAGATACAGGTTCAAAAGTCCTTATTTCAGAGCAACAGATTTTGAGGTTTACAAGGGGATTGAGCCTGGAAACAGAAATAAACATCCGTGCTTCACGAGGCGCATATCTTTTAAATTCTCGCTTTGACTTAGCAGCCAAAGAAAGTAAAGAGTGGTTCTTTGCGGCTGAAGTTAATCAAGATGCCACAGCAGTCGCAAATCTTGATTTGTTCATTTCATCCTCAACCAATATTGATCAATTCGTTCATGATGATATCCGAAAAGGAACACAAAATCTAATTGAAATTGTTGCGAAATCAGATGGTTTACAAATCGGAAATGAAGATTTGACTTGTGCGCGCCACTTTTCAAATACAATGTTCAATGTAATGCGTGGAGGGGTATTTCAAAACAACTATTCCTTTAATCTGAACGATTTTATATTATACCTGAAACAGGCAAATAAAGATATTTTTAAAAAGGTTGGGCATGAACTGCAACAATTGACTGGTGTAAATACAAAAGCAGAACTGATAATATGGGCACAACAACTTAATGATCCTGATTTAGAACGCTTGTGTTATTCCTACTTGCCGTTAACCTTTAGCCGCCGGCATGGAGACCCCAGTAGGCCTTGGAATCAATTTTCGATAGAAACAAAAAACAGTGATGGAAGCGAAAAGTTGAGCTATCAAGGCAATTGGCGTGATATATTTCAAAACTGGGAAGCTTTAAGCCTTTCATTTCCTGAATATATCGAAAGCATGTTGAGCATCTTTCTTAATGCTTCAACAGCCGATGGCTACAACCCTTATAGAATTACCCGTGAGGGATTGGACTGGGAAAGGCCCGATCCGCATGATCCATGGGCGTATATCGGATATTGGGGCGACCATCAGATTATATACCTTCAGAAACTGTTGGAACAATCGGCAAAGTACCACCCTGGAATGCTCGAAGGATTAATGACCAAAGAAATTTTTGTTTATGCTAACGTACCATATAAAATTAAACCGTTTGATGAATTATTGATTGATCCTAAAAATACCATCGTTTTTGACCACGATTTAAATGCGAAGATTGGTAAACTTACCACAGAAATTGGCTCCGACGGACAATTCCTGAGGGCAAATAATTCGGGCATTTATAAGGTTAACCTTACTGAGAAAATTTTGGTCACCCTTCTGGCAAAGTTTAGCAATTTTATTCCTGGTGCAGGCATCTGGTTAAACACACAGCGGCCCGAATGGAACGATGCAAATAATGCTTTGGTAGGCAATGGTGTTTCTATGGTAACACTTTATTACCTAAGGCGGTTTTTAAAATTCTGGGAAAATATAGTACAAAATACTAAGGTTCAGGAAGCTCAGGTTTCGGAAGAAGTATATCACCATTTCTTTCAAACCTATTCATATCTGGCAAATAACCTTGCGCTTCTTGATAAAGGTTTTTCTGATGAAAACCGATTCCGATTTATCAAGCTAATAGGCGAGGCAGCAAGCGATTACCGAAATGGTATTTATGAGAATTCCTTATCAGGAAATAAACTTGCCCTTTCTGTAAAAACAGTGCAGGAGTTTTTTAAACTTGCCCTCAAGTTTATGGACACGTCTATCCTGGAAAATAGAAGGGAGGATGGATTGTTTCATTCATATAATTTAATTTCCATACGAAGCGAAGGTGTCTCAATCCGTCGATTGTATGAAATGCTTGAAGGGCAAGTTGCTGTACTAAGTTCTGGT
This sequence comes from Prolixibacteraceae bacterium, assembly GCA_963677475.2. Classification (GTDB taxonomy): domain Bacteria; phylum Bacteroidota; class Bacteroidia; order Bacteroidales; family Prolixibacteraceae; genus JABMQB01. The sequence continues at coordinate 47,405 of CAXXQD010000002.1, forward strand.
TATTTGTCTGTTCGTGAGAGTTTAGATGTGTTTGATGCATTAAAAACAAGTAAGCTTTTCAGGCACGACCAGTATAGTTATTTACTTTACCCCGACAGGGAATTGCCTTCATTTGTTGAGAAAAATAAAATTCCAAAAGAATTTTTGCAGGATTCAGAATTAGTGAAAAAAATCTTCGCAAACGGCAATTCCTCAATTATTACCAAAGATGAAACCGGAAGTTTTCATTTTAACGGGAATTTTCGAAATGCCGCAGTTTTAAAGGACGCATTGCAAAAACTGCAAATCAATCAGGATACCGAATTAAGCCATGATGAAATTGATACGATATTGGATTGGTATGAAAAAGTATTTGATCATCAGTCTTTTACTGGCAGGTCGGGGACGTTCTTTGCTTACGAAGGCTTGGGGAGTATTTACTGGCACATGGTTTCGAAACTCATGCTTGCATGCCAGGAATGCTATTTCAAAGGAATTGAAGAGAATGTAAACCCTGAGATAGTTGGCAAATTAAAAGATCATTATTACGAACTAAAAGCGGGCTTAGGTTTATATAAATCCCCAAAATTATATGGAGCATTTCCAACAGATGCTTATTCGCATACCCCTGCTGGTTCGGGGGCAAAGCAGCCGGGACTAACAGGTCAGGTGAAAGAAGATGTACTGACCAGGTTTGGGGAATTCGGAATCATTGTGAAAAATGGTACGGTACAATTTGAAACAGGTTTGCTCAACAAAAATGAAATTCTTACCAAAGAACGTGACTTTTTGTTTTTTGATTTATCGGGCAGGCAGAAAAGCATCCAGCTTAAAAAACATCAGATTGCACTTACATTTTGCCAATTACCTGTGATTGGCACCTTTGGGTCCAGTGAAAAAATAGTGGTGCAACTAAAAGATGATAAAATCATAGAGTTGTCAGGCAATAAGCTTCCTCCTGAAATAAGTGCAGAAATATTTGCCCGGAGCGGAAAGGTTGAACAAATTAAATTCTATGTAAAAGTGTAAAATCATAAAACTCAAAATATGTCCTTACGAAGTGAATATATAATGTCTCTGGCCGGAATTGATTATTCGGATATTTCAAATGAAAGTTTATCTGATTTGTTTATGAAATACCTAAATGATGGAATTCATGGCGTATGTTTTAGTGCGTATGTTGATGGCCAAGAACCAGGCGCACTTATCAGGGAAAAACAAATCAGGGAGCGAATTGAAATTATAAAACCTTACACCAAATGGGTTCGCACATTCTCTTGTACCGACGGAAATGAGCTTATTCCGGCAATAGCGAAAGAGATTGGCTTAAATGTTATGGTTGGGGCATGGTTAAGCGACAATTTAGAGCAAAATGAAGAAGAAATCAAAAATCTCATTCAGCTTGCAAAAGCAGGAAATGCCGATTTGGTTGCTGTGGGGAATGAAGTATTATACCGGGAGGAATTGTCGGAAGAGGAACTCCTAAAGTATATTAAACGTGTAAAAAAGGAATTGCCGAATATCGAAGTCGGTTATGTTGATGCTTACTATGAATTTAGCACCCGGCCATTAATTACCGAAGCCTGCGATGTGATTTTTGCCAATTGTTATCCTTTTTGGGAGGGTTGCCATATTGATTATGCGTTGCTATATATGAAAAATATGTACTACAATGCCCTTAAAGCAGGCAATGGGAAAAAAGTAATCATCAGTGAAACCGGATGGCCAAACCGGGGCTCAAGTTTCGAAAGTTCAGAGCCTTCAGCCATCAATGCCATGAAATATTTTATCAACACTCAAAAATGGAGCAAAGAAGAAAATATAGAGGTGATGTATTTCTCAGGATTCGATGAATTATGGAAGGTGAAAGATGAAGGTGATGTGGGGGCTTACTGGGGAATATGGGACAAGGATGGAAATTTAAAAAATGTTTTGTAAGAGTCAGAATATGAGTAGTAAGAGGTTTAATAGATGGATGTTTTTTGGCTGCGCGATACTTGTGGTTCTTTTATTCTATTCTTTTAAAACCTTTTCAAATACACCATTTCAAATGCATGAAAATAAGCTTGTGGACCATATAGAAATCAAACAGAAAAAAAAAGATTTACTCTTGAATACATCCAAGGCTGTTTGTTATTCCGGCTATCGTTCCGGGCAGCATCCTGATAGAGGGGTAGGCGCAATTAACCCTACCGATGAACAAATATTGGAGGATTTAAACCTAATTGCAAAAGAAATGGATTTTCATCTGATAAGATTGTACGATTGTGGTGAAAATTCATCAATGGTTCTGCGAATTATAAACGAATATGATTTGGATATAAAAGTTATGCTTGGCATTTGGCTTAAAGCCGAACTAAGCAACCATGAGGGATGTGCTTGGTTAACAGCACCAATACCGGAAGACGAGTTGTTTAAAAACAAAATGTCTAATTCGCTTGAAATTCAAAAAGGCATACAACTCGCAAACGAGTATCCCGAAATTGTTGTTGCAGTAAATGTCGGAAACGAAGCCCTTGTCGATTGGAACGATCATAAAGTAAACTCAGATACCATAATTTCTTATGTCAGGCGCGTGAAGCAAGACATAAAACAACCGGTAACTATTGCCGAAAATTACGAATGGTGGGCTACTCACGGTTCTAAATTGGCTAAAATAGTCGATTTTCTTTCTGTACACGTTTATCCGATATGGGAAGGGAAGGATATCAATGAAGGAATGTCCTACACCATTGAGAATATTCGAAAGGTAAAAAATTCAATCCCTGACGCCAAAATAGTAATCAGCGAAGCAGGATGGGCAACCATAGCGTCCGAATTTGCGGATAGGGCAAGCGAAGAAAACCAAGCTGAATATTATATGAAATTGATGGCTTGGTCAAAAGAAATGAATATTACGACCTTCTTTTTTGAAGCATTTGATGAGGATTGGAAAGGAGACCCAAATAACCCGATGGGGGCAGAAAAACACTGGGGGCTTTATACGGTTGACCGTAAACCCAAAATGGTAATGAAATAAAAGATTCTTCGAATCGATAAATTTTAAGAATTATTAAAACAATTATATGGCACACTACAAAACAGCAAAGGAAGATTTAATACCCTTCGGGCAAAAAGTTGCATTCGGATCGGGGCATTTGGCAAACCAATTGTTTCCGGCTGCTTTAGGGGTTTTTATGGTTGTTTTGGTAATGTCCTTAAATATGAACCCAATATTAGCGGGTATTTTAGGTGCTTTACCACGTTTGCTTGATGCCCTCACCGATCCGGTTATGGGATTTATATCAGACAATACGAAATCAAAATGGGGAAGAAGAAAACCTTATATCCTGCTTGGAAGTGTAATCACTGGTGTTGCATTTATGATCATGTGGCAATTAAATCCTGAAAAATCCCAATCCTATAATTTTGTTTATTTTCTGGTTGTTTCCATATTTTTCTACATTGGATATACCATTTTTGCCACACCATTAATCGGGCTTGGTTATGAAATGACTCCTGATTATAACGAAAGAACCCGCTTAATGGCAGTTTCACAGTGGATGGGGCAAATTGCCTGGATGATTGCCCCCTGGTTTTGGGTCATTATTTACGAACCTGCCATTTTTGATTCTGCCCCCGAAGGGGCAAGGACTTTGTCAATATGGGTAGGGGCAATTTGTATGGTACTGGGAATAATGCCTGCACTTTTTAACAAAGAAATGATTGTTCCCGATAAAGATAAAATGGCAAATTTATCAATGAAGCAAATGGCAGTAAATACCAAGGAATTTCTAAGAGGAATAAAACTTACACTCAAAAACAAACCATTTATAAAACTATGCGGGGCTACTTTTTTAATATTTAATGGATTTCAGACTATCGCACAGTTCGCAATGTTCATTATAGTTTACTATTTATTTGATGGTGATAAAGTTGCATCGGGTACATGGCCTGCCTGGTTTGGAACAGTAAGTGCCATGGCAACCGCGTTTTTGGTTATCCCGGTTGTGACAAAGTTGTCGGAGAAAGTAGGAAAGAAAAATGCATTTATTATTGCCACACTTGTGTCTATTATTGGTTATGCCCTTAAATGGTGGGGCTTTAACCCTGAAAATCCGTGGCTGATGTTTATGCCAATACCATTTTTATCTTTTGGGATTGGAGGTTTGTTTACCCTTATGATGTCGATGACTGCAGATGTTTGTGACCTGGATGAACTAAACAACGGAGAGCGCCGTGAAGGAATGTTTGGGGCCGTTTATTGGTGGATGGTAAAATTGGGAACGGCATTGGCTTTATTGACCAGTGGTATTGTTTTATCGCTCGTTGGGTTCGATCAAACTATTGATCAGCAATCTGCCGAAGCCCTTACTAATCTCAGGATTGCCGATATAATAATTCCAATTATTACGGCTTTAATGGCTATTCTAATTGTTTGGAAATACGATATAACTGAGAAAAAAGCACACGAAATAAGAGAGGCGTTGGTTGTACGAAGAGGAAAAGTAAAACACTAGTTTACATCAAATATACATATAGACGATAACACAATTGTGAATAAACATTGAACTCTTGAGAAACAACGATGAAGGCATATTTATTTTTAATAATGGCAATATTTTTTGCATCATGCAAAAATTTTAACCTCGATATTGTAAGCATCACAGAACGTAAAGTGTTGGTTAATAATCATCCCTATCAAATTAAAGGTATTTGTTATCATCCGGTTCCCCGGGGAAGCGTTAAACGAAGTTTTTCTAACTTAACCGAAGATCTTGCTTTAATGAAGGAGGCAGGTATAAATACAATCCGCGTGTATGAACCAATATTAGAAAAAAAAGTACTTGATAATATTAATGCTGCAGGCTTGAAGGTAATCATCGGGTTTGGGTTCAATCAAAATGGTAATTTCGATATTCTTTCCGGAACGTTTATCGACTATGTGAATAGCTACAAAAACCACAATGCAATTTTGTTTTGGGAATTGGGCAATGAATATAATTACCATCCTGAATGGTTCGATGGCGACCTTGAAAACTGGTATGCTGCCCTAAACAATGCTACCATGTTAATCCACGAAAACGATCCGAATCATCCGGTTGCAACAGCACATGGCGAGTTGCCGGATTCATTGGCTTTGGCAATGTGCCCAAATATCGATGTTTGGGGAATGAATGTGTACCGCTGGGATAATCCGGAAGCCATTTTTAATGAGTGGGGCAAAATATGCTCTAAACCGATGTACCTTTCCGAGGCCGGAGCCGATAGTTACATGACGATCTCTAACCATGGATACCAGCAGGGCATTAACGAAACGATGCAAGTCGATGCCAATACTAATATCTTAGATGCTGTTTTTAAGAATGAAGATATTTGTGCAGGGGTAGCCTTGTTCTCATTTACCGATGGTTTATGGAAAGCGGGTAATCCAGATGATTACGATCCGGGAGGTTGGGCGCCAAATAGCAGCGGTGTACCATACGATGGGACACCAAACGAAGAATATTGGGGTATCGTTGATATCAATCGAAAGAAAAAGGAAACCTTTCATGTAGTGAAAGAAAAATTTAGGGCAACTTCTTATGTTTTAAAAAACGAAAACCTCGAAATACGCATCGACCCACCATTGGATAACTATCATTTTTCAAGGTTCGACTGGACAGGCAAAATTATTGACGTCACCTATAAAGGAATTAAAGTATCAGGAATTGAACAGATCGATAAGAATGACGACAAAGTCGGGAAAGGGTTTTATAACGAGTTTGGTATTGATGCGCCAATCGCATATGATGATACTAAAGAAGGTGATTGGTTTCACAAAATTGGGATTGGTATTCTGCAAAAAGATAATGAACCTTACAGCTTTAGTAAAAAATATCCGATTAAACCCGCAAAATTTAGTGTTACTCAGGGAAAGAATAAAATTATAATAAATTGTGAATCTCAACTTGTGAATGATTACTCCTATTATTTAACTAAGGAAATCGAATTGTTTGAAAGTGGTTTTAAAATTAAATATCAATTACAGAATACCGGGAAAAAAGCGATCGAAACAAATGAATATACCCACAATTTTTTGACCATTAACAATGAATTGATTGGGGAAAATTATACCCTGAAATTTCCATTTGAAATTACAACAGGTCTTGGTGAGATTGTGAACTCGGAAAATAAAGTTGAAGTTGGTTTAAATGAAATTACATTCAACAATATGCCCACCGAGCAGTTTTTTTATAGCAACCTTAGCGGCGGTGATAGTGTCGATGCCAGTTGGGAACTTATTAATACCAAAAGCAATATAGGTATCCGTGAAAACGGAAGTTTTAAAACAAATAAAATAAATCTGTGGGGTTGGCAACATGTAATTAGCCCCGAGTTATTTTATGACGTTAATGTTCAAGCCGGACAAACCGTTGAATGGTCAAGAACCTATTCTTTTTTTGAAGTCAATCCCAAAGACAAGAAGAATTAATATAAACTGTTTACCATGGGCAAATCGGATACAAAACTTTCTTTCAAAGAAAAAATAGCGTATAGTTTGGGCGATACAGCTTCCCATTTTGTTTGGGATATGGTAGGGTTCTGGATTCTGATTTTTTATACCGATACCTTTGGTATTTCTGCAGCAGCAGCAGGTACAATTATGCTTATTGCGCGCTTCTGGGACATGGCAAGCGACCCTGTTATGGGAATAATTGCCGACCGAACAAAAACCAAGTGGGGCAAATTCCGTCCTTATATTCTGTGGATGGCTTTACCATACAGCATTTTGGCTGTTTTAGCGTTTACCACACCCAACTTTGGAAATACCGGGAAAGTGCTTTATGCCGGTATTACTTATATCTTATTAATGACTGTTTTTACCGCAATAAACCTGCCTTATTCATCACTGGGAGCTGTAATGACGTCGGATTCGTATGAGAGGGCAGGATTAAACTCTTACCGTTTTATCTTCGCTTTTGTAGGTCAATTTATTGTTTCCGGAACTGCCCTTTCACTTGCTCTTTACTTTGGGAAAGGAGATAATGCCAAAGGTTACCAATATACCCTGATGCTTTTTTCTTTGATCAGTTTTTTCCTTTTTATGATTACCTTCAAATGGACCAGAGAACGGGTTCAGCCGCCTAAAACGCAAAAAGAAAATTTGAAGGAAGATTTTCGGAACCTATTTAAAAATAAACCCTGGGTAATCCTTTTTTTTGTGGGAATTATTTCCTTTGTCATGTTTGCCATGCAAAACTTATCCATTGCTTACTACTTTAAATATTATATTGGAAAAGAAGAAAATGTACAGTTGTTCAATGTTATTGGTACGATTGCCTTAATTGTTGCTATACCGTTTTCTAAGCCCCTGGCTAAACGTTTTGGGAAACGAAATGTATTTCTGGCCAGTTCATTGTTGTCCGGTTTCTTTTTTATCCTATTGTACCTGCCCGGGGCAAACGATATTTATTTGGTTTATACATTCAATATACTTGCTAAAATGTCGTATGCGCCTGCAGTACCATTGCTTTGGACAATGCTTGCTGATACCGCCGACTATTCCGAATTTGTTACTGGAAGAAGAGCAACCGGATTAACTTTTTCGGCTGCAACTTTTGCCCAAAAAGCAGGGTGGGGAATAGGGGGTGCATTGGCAGGTTGGCTGTTGGCAATATTTAAATTCACACCAAATGTTGAGCAAACCGAAACAGCCATCACAGGAATAAAACTAATGATCTCGGTTTTTCCAGGGATTTTGTATATGTCGTGTGCAATCCTTTTGTTTTTCTATTCTATCGGCCAGAAAACATGTGACTTAATGAAAAAAGAACTGGATGCCCGAAGAGCAGCGGAGGAGAAGGTTGTTTAAATCTACATAGTAGTTCAATTTTAGGGAGTGTTATTGTGCAAATAGTGGACGCGATACAATCGTGCACTAGTGGGTCGTGCGCAATCCTTTTGTTTTTCTATTCCGTCGGCCAGAAAACCTGGAATGGAACACGGATAAAGCTGATTGAACGTATTGTCACTGATTTTAAGGCGTATTCTTTTATCGGGATGTAACTGCATAGATTTCGGATAATCGGGAAATATTCGATTTGAAAAGGCAAAAAAAAGGACGAGTCAACACTCATCCTTTTCTAACCTAACTAAACTAACTAAATCAATAAAACTAATCAAACCTAAACTTATGATAAAAAATCTACGACAAAGATATGCTGTAAAACATTACGAACTGTTAAGGGAATATTAAGAAATATGTTTTGTAGCATTTTATTTTAAAAATAGAATATATGGTAAAATAGTTCGAATGAATTCTTATTAATGAAATTTTGAATTGTAATGCACTTTTTGTTAGGTGTTTATATGATCTATATTGATCGACTGTCTAAGATATTATCTTAAAACCTGACAATCCGGATTATAAACCGGACTGTAGGTTTCATTTGGGGTGCATATAAATTCAAATTAAACTAATTGGGAAGAACGGCGGTGGTCTATGAGGTATAAGGGCAAAAAAAAAAGGACGAGTCAACACTCATCCTTTTCTAACCTAACTAAACTAACTAAATCAATAAAACTAATCAAACCTAAACTTATGATAAAAAATCTACGACAAAGATATGCTGTAAAACATTACGAACTGTTAAGCAAATGTTAAGAAATATGTTGTACAGCATTTTTATTCTAGAATAGAATATTAAACGATCCAGATAAATATTTGCATTACAATTTACATCGCGTTTGTAAGTTCAACGTTTTAAGAAAGATATGGATTATTGTATTGGGTTTGTTAATAAACAGGTATAACTAGGAAGCATTTATTAGGCAGAAAAATATAATTTAGCAGCCCAAAATTAGTTTATAGTATATGGATATTGTGAAAAAAAGTATTGCTTTTTTTGAAGAATACGTTAGTTCATTTAAAGGCATAAACGAAAGTAATTCAAGGAACTTTCAAATAAAAAGGGGGCATACTTACCGGGTTATCGAAAATATTGAGGGCTTGGCAAAACATATAGAGCTGCCAGAAGAAGATATTCAATTGGCTACGCTCATTGCCTTGTTTCATGACATTGGCCGATTTCCACAACTAATAAATTACAATACTTTTAACGATGCCGAGTCAGAGGACCATGCACAAATGGGTATTAAAGTGTTAAGTGAACAGGATGCATTATCAGCACTTAAGGAGGAGTCAAGGAACCTGGTTTTTACAGCCATTGACGGGCATAACAAATTTAAAATCTCACCCAAGTTAGACCAGAGGGAACAGTTGTTTTCAAAACTAATCAGGGATGCCGATAAGTTGGATATCCTCAAAGTATTATCCGATTATTATTCAAACAAAGACAGGGAGCCAAACCATACAATTACATGGGATTTCCCTGATACGCCAACGATTTCGGAAGAAGTTGTAAAAGCAATCCATAAAGAAATGCTAGTGCCAAAAGCAGCCGTTAAAAACCAAACGACATTAAAATTATGCAAATGTCGTGGGTTTATGACCTTAATTTCAAGGCTTCATTTAAGCTTTTAAATGAAAGGAGGTACATGGAAAAGATTTACAATACGCTTCCGAAAAAGGATGAGGTTTTTAATATTTACCGGAAAATAAAGATATTTACTGAAAATCAATTTTTAAGCTAATTCCACCAGGGGCAGATATCTTGAAAATCTTAAATAATGGGCAAAAACAAGTTGGTTTGTTTATGTAGTATGGTTTCTGAAAAGGAGATTTTAAATGCCCTTGGAAAAGGAGCAGATTCAACCATGAAAATTCAGAAAATTACTACTGCCGGCACAACATGTGGCAAATGCCTTCCACAAATTGACCATATGGTGGAAGAATATAAAAAAGGCAAGCCAACAAATGCTCAGTTAAATTTAGGATTATAGTTTCTTTCGATAGAAGTCTATTTACATGTTTCTCTTAAATTAAATTTCCCGGTTTCATTGTTTCCAATTTAAATTCTGGAAGTATTAAAGTTATATTTGTACGGAGAAAACAGTTCAAAATATTATATCATGACCGATTTTAAATACCAAAAACCATTTCCAATTTTAAAAGATACAACCAAATACCGCTTGTTAACCAAAGAATTTGTTTCAAGCATTGAGGTTGAAGGAAGAAAAATTTTAAAAGTAGCCCCTGAGGGGCTGGAGTATCTGGCGAAAGAAGCATTTTCGGATGTGTCGTTTTATTTACGTGCAGCTCATTTAGAAAAGCTGGCAAAAATACTTAAAGACCCTGAAGCGACAGATAACGATAAATTTGTGGCGCATACCATGTTAATGAACCAGGTAGTTTCTTCCGAAGGTGAATTGCCAACATGCCAGGACACGGGAACTGCTATCGTGGTTGCAAAAAAAGGGGAAGATGTTTACACAGGGGTTTCCGATGCCAAACATCTTTCGAAGGGAATTTTTGATACGTTTGATGAACGTAATTTAAGGTATTCGCAAGTAGTGCCTTTTACCATGTTCGATGAAAAAAATACGGGAACAAACCTTCCGGCACAAATTGATATTTATGCTGAACAGGGAAATTCCTATGAATTTCTGTTCATCACCAAAGGCGGTGGTTCCGGTAACAAAACATTTTTATACCAACAAACAAAATCATTGCTGACCGAAGAAAACCTTACCAAGTTTGTGAAGGAAAAAATAATGGACCTAGGTACTTCGGCTTGCCCACCTTACCATTTGGCTTTGGTAATTGGCGGAACATCGGCAGAAGCTACTTTGGCAGCCGTTAAAAAGGCATCGGCAGGATATTACGACCATTTACCAACCGAAGGAAATGAAGGAGGCCAGGCATTCCGTGATTTGGAATGGGAAGCAAAGGTTGAAAAAATATGCCAGGAAGTTGGAATTGGTGCCCAGTTTGGAGGGAAATACTTTGTACACGATGTGAAGGTGATCCGCTTACCAAGGCATGCTGCATCTTGTCCGGTAGGAATGGGAGTGAGTTGTAGTGCCGATCGTAATATTAAGGCAAAAATAAACGAAGACGGTATTTTTCTGGAAGAACTGGAAAAAGAACCACAAAAGTATTTACCGGCAGAAGCTCCTGCAATGCAGCCTGCTGTGGAAATCGACTTGGATCAACCCATGGACGATATCCGAAAAGAATTGGCTAAATATCCTGTGAAAACAAGGTTGAACTTAAAAGGGACTTTAATTGTGGCCCGCGACATTGCCCATGCGCAATTAAAAGCCATGTTGGACGAAGGCAAACCAATGCCTGAATATTTTAAAAACCACCCGGTTTATTATGCAGGTCCGGCAAAAACACCAAAAGGAATGGCTTCGGGGAGCTTTGGGCCAACTACTGCCGGACGGATGGATCCTTATGTGGACGAATTTCAGGCAAATGGTGGTTCTATGGTAATGCTGGCAAAAGGCAACAGGTCGCAGCAAGTTACCGATGCATGTAAAAAACATGGCGGGTTTTACCTCGGATCGATTGGCGGACCGGCTGCTATTCTTGCCAAAAGCAGCATAAAATCGGTTGAGGTTGTCGATTTCCCTGAACTTGGAATGGAGGCAGTACGAAAAATTAAAGTAGAAAATTTCCCGGCATTTATTATTGTCGATGATAAAGGGAATGATTTTTTTAAACAGATTTAAGTAGAAAAATACGATTAGGCTGTTAGCCAGATGTGAGCCGTTTCTTTTAAAAAAGGAGCGGTTCTTTTTTTTGTGAAATAACAAACATCCGTAATTTTAAATTGTTATTGAAACATATAATTTTTAGTTATGGAAAACAGAACAAGCCCAATAGATTCATTGATTAGAAACCGAAAATCGACCTTTGTAAACGGTTTAAAAGAAGGCGAAAGAATTGAAAACAAGGTAATTGAAAAACTCCTGGAGAATGCAACCTGGGCGCCCAGTCACGGATTGGGGCAAACCTGGTTTTTTAAGGTATTCGAAAAAGATGGGGTGAAAAGCTTTTTTAAAGAGCAAAAACGCATTTACAAAGAAATTACCCCGGAAAATAAGTTTTTTGATTTTAAATACGATGCATACGATGAAAAGCACAAAAAAGTGTCGCATGTGCTTGCAATAATTGCCAAACGTGATCCTTATAAACGGTTTCCGCAGCAGGAAGATTTGGTTTCAGTTGCATGTGCAGTTCAAAATATTTATTTAAGCCTTGAAGCTTATGGTGTTGCAGGATATTTAAGTACAGGGGACATTTGCTATTCCAAACAGATCCGCGAATTTCTGAAACTGGAAGAAGACGATGTTTGCCTCGGATTTTTTATTCTCGGAATTGCAGATGAAAACTTCCAAAGGCCACCACGTACCCGCGCACCATTAGCTGAAAAAATACAGTGGATCAGTAATTAATGATTTTTTTCATGGTTAGAAATTATACTGCAAATTAGTCAGATTAAAATTGTAAGGGGTAAAAATCTACGATTTGAATTTGGATGTTTTTGTGATATGCGACCAATGTGTTGATTTTTAGTTAATAATGATTCGGCGATAACTCGTCAGTGCAGGTAAGCCATTATCTGTTACTTCACATATTATATGAATTGTTTTACCAGCAGAGTCAAATGGTATTTCAAAAGATATTTTATCTGAAGTCTTATTTCGAAGCGTGACAATTTTCCTGTAAGTGCCTGCTTCTGGTATAATCCACCATTTAAAATTCAATAGGTCATTTTCCGGGTCGAAAGTTTTTGAGGCATCTAATGTTATTGAATTTCCTTGTTTTCTTTCAATGTGAATAGGATTAATTCCATCATTTCCATTAATCACAATTATTGGGTTTCGATTTCCCTTGCCTTCTGCTGCCCAATCCATTCTGGCTGCAAAATTATTGAAGGTTGCTGAATAAAAATAGGTTTCATATTTATTGCAAATTTCCTTTGCTGTTCCTTTATGATTAGTGAATGCAAAAGTAGAATCATCGGGGGAAATTCCCCATTCAAAATAACCGCCCCAGCTTACCTGATTTGGGGAGAGTGGGTCATTTAAGCCATTTGGAATTACATAAAGGAAGGATGGGGTATCACCTTCAACTCCAAATTTATACTTTGGATAGACTTTTCCAAGGTTTCCGTGATTTTGTATATGCTGGGCATATTCACTCCAATTCGTTTTTCCTGTACCATTTTGGTACTTCCAGGCACACTCATCCCAAAGAAACAGTAAGTCTTTTTCAAACTCACTTCTCATCCATTGGTGTGAGCTTATGTTATACGGAGTGCCTCCCTTGTATGGCCTATCTTGGTCTGTTATTGCATAAGTTGGTATTTTGTGCAAAAATTTCTTTAATTCACCATCACTTCTTTCTTGTTGGACCTGCCAAATTGATTGTGCCAGGGTATTTCCACCACCCCAAAGCAAAATCCAAAGTGGGCGTTCATCGTATTCATCCGCCAATTTTATGATTAAATTACTACCTTCTGAAATGTTTTCTTCGCCAATTTTGTCAATTCCTCTTTTTTTGCTCCCAAAAACAGTGTGTTGTCTTAAATATTCAGGACTTGTCCAATATCCAATTATTTGCTTTGATTCATCCTTATTAAAGGCAACCTGATTAGAACGTTTCATGAGATTTGGTAAATCCTTTTCATATGCATAAATGGCATCATGAATCAAATCAATGAAATCATCTCGAAGAACATCATGGCTCCAGCCAGTTGTATATATAATTCCTTCAATCTCGAACAAGTCAGCATGTGCAAGAAGCCGCACCAGAGACTCACTATCGTCAGTTTCCCAAGTGGAAACATCGGTAAGCACCACAATGCGTGGTTTTAAATTTTCCTTACTCTGATTTTCTTCAACAACTGCCGACATCATCATAAAGATTAATCCAACCAATAACATATTTCTTAAAATCATAATTCTTGATTTAATAAAGTCAATAAATGTATGAAAAATGCACGGGTGAGCTGGCACTCATCATTTGTTTTTGTAGTAAAATATCAATTGTTTTTCCGTAATTTATACTTGAGTGTAAATGTTTTTATGCCAGCTTATTAATAACACAGACATATTTACTCAAAAATGTATCGATAGATATCATAGGCTTGCTCAAACAATTCTATTAAATTTATCCACAGAAATGAATCATTCTAAAAACACTAATAATATGAAAAAAGTATTTGGAGTTCTGTTTTTGCTTTTTGCTCTTTTATCATGTAATGAAAAGGTTTCGGATGAACAACCCGCAAATTATATTCCTGAAACCCGACAATTAAGTTCGGATATATTGACCCCGGAAGTTCTTTGGAGCTTTGGAAGGCTAGGGGGGGCGCAGGTTTCTCCTGATGGGGAAAACGTGTTGTATATGGTGACCTATTTTAACATCGAAGAAGACAAATCGTACCGCGATGTGTATGTACTACCAACCATGGGGGGCGATCCGATAAATATTACCAACACTGCCGAAAATGAATTTAATGTGCTTTGGAGGCCTGATGGTAAAAAAATTGGGTACATAAGCCCAAAATCAGGTGATACACAGCTTTGGGAAATGAACCCCGATGGTTCGGGAAAGAAGCAGGTTTCAAGCATTGAAGGCGGTATTTCAGGATTTGCCTATTCGCCTGATCAAAGCAAAATCTATTATTTACAAAGCGTCAAACTCGATAAATCAGTTCATGATATGTATCCGGACTTGCCAAAAACAAATGCCCGGATTGAAACGGATTTGATGTACAGGCATTGGGACTCATGGCATGATTATACGTACAACCATATTTTTGTGGCAGATTATAAAAAGGGCAAAGTTGCCGAAGGGATTGATATTATGGAAGGCGAACGGTTTGATTCGCCTATGAAACCTTTCGGGGGAACAGAACAAATTGCGTGGAGCCCCGATGGAAAAACAATTGCATATACCAGCAAGAAGAAAACCGGAAAAAAATACGCTGTTTCTACCAACTCGGAGATTTATTTGTACAATGTTGAAAGCAAAAAGACCATTAATTTCACTTCTGGAATGATGGGCTACGATATTAACCCTGTTTTTTCGCCCAATGGAAAATACCTTGCCTGGGAAAGCATGGAAAGGGATGGCTATGAATCGGATAAAAACAGGTTGTTTGTTGCCGACCTTGAAACAGGTGAAAAAACTTATTTTACCAGTGATTTTGACCAAAATGCTACAGGTTTGGTTTGGACCAGTGATAGCAAGACCATCTATTTTATCAGTGATATACATGCAACCGACGAAATTTACAGGTTGAATATTGAAAATGGGAATATTGTTCGGATTACCGAAGGGGTTCATAACTACCAGTCAATAATTTCTGTAGATGATGTTATGTTGGCGCAAAAAGTATCGATGTCGCAACCGGCCGAGTTGTATGTTATTGACAAGGTTACCGGTGCCGATAAGCCCTTAACTTCCATAAATAAAGGTTTGTTGGATCAATTGAGCATGGGAAAAGTGACCAAAAGATGGGTGAAAACTACCGACAACAAAGAAATGCTGGTATGGGTGATTTTGCCACCAAATTTTGATGAAACGAAAAAATACCCTGCCATTCTATACAATCAGGGCGGACCACAAGG
>CAXXQD010000003.1:0-50502 GCA_963677475.2 Prolixibacteraceae bacterium
TACTTCAGATTATGGCATGTCAAATATGTTAACAACACAATGCAATGTTGGGGAAGATGACCCGACCTATCCGATCAAATTTCCTGGATGGCGTGGTAATTGCGATCTTTGGGGTGCTTATGGATTTAATAACACTGATGGAGATAGGAATTTAGCTATTAAAGGACTATTCCGATATATTGATCCTAATGGAAGCGAAGCAGCAGCACTTGAAGCTGATGGATATGTGAAAACTGACTGGGGATCAAATATTGTTGCAAATGAAGCACAGTATACAACAGATATTTTTAAAGGTTATCCTGATGAGTATTATAATGCAGGCGTGCCTCCAAGGTACTTGTACCCACTGTCTTATGAAACAATTTCGAAATCCAATGGATTAATTTCCAACGGGTATGGATTTAGCCAAGAGTAAAATTTAATCAATTGTAAGAAATCCGTTGATTTTTATTAGCGGATTTCTTAAATATAATAATTGGACGGATAATACCTATTTGATGTTCTATATTAATCCTTAATAAAAAATATACTAATGAATTATCATCCCGGGAAAATGAGACTTTTTTCCCTATTTCTAATTGTTGTGACAGGTATGCTGTTAATTGCTTGTCAAGCTCACGATGAAAAAAAATATGAATCGGTTAAGATACACATATCTACAGCAATGCAGCCTCCTAAATGGGCGATTGAAGAGCGAAATCTTTTTTCGCTGTATGATTCTGCTTCATGCATTTTTGCTGATAAGTATTTAGCTGATAATGGATTTCTAAAGGTTGTTGAACGATGGGGGGGGAATGATGGGCCCGATGATGCAATGGAAAATTTCTCCCATTGGCCACTTGCCCATGCATTAGGAGGATCGGAGAATATTTTAAAGCTTTACAAGAAGGCTTGGGAAGGTCACCTTATTCAATATACAAACGCCAAAGTTCCTTGTGTTGAAATGGCAAAAGAAGGCATGTACTATAAGGAGTTTATAACATCATTTGATTGGGAACACAACGGAGAAGGGCTTTCTGCATTTAATTTTTATGGGCTGGCTCATCCAAATGATTCTTTGTACAAAACCCGTATGCTTCGTTTTGCAGGATTCTATCTAAATGAAGGTGTTGATTCTCCTAATTATGATACAGTGCACAAAATTATACGCAGCTTGCATAATGGAAGTAAAGGACCTAAATTAACCTACGCATCTGAAACAGATTGGGGGGGAGCGCCAGTTGAGGGCCATCCGGAAAGATTAGAAAGGTATCGCACGGCCTCCAATATTGTTGGGGACCATCCCCTAAACTTATTGGCAACAACCCTTGCAATGAATGCATATATGCTTACAGGTGACAATAAATATCGGGATTGGATATTGGAATATACAGGTGCATGGAGGGATCGAATTATAAAAAATGAAGGCAATATTCCAACAAATATTGGACTTGATGGAGTTATTGGTGGCGAATGGGATGGGAAATGGTATGGTGGCACATTTGGTTGGAATTTTTGGCCAGAGAGTAATGTTAGGAATTATTTTATAAGAGGTCCTCGTGTAGGCTTAGGAAATGCTTATATGCTAACAGCAGATAAAAATTTTATTCAACCATTGAGAATGCAAATGAATAATTTGTTTGAGGCAAGAAAAATGGATGGTTCTACTGTTCTTTTACCCAATAAATATGGCGATAATGGTTGGTATGGTTATATCCCTCAAAAAAGATCTGATGTCTTGCGTGATATCTATTTATGGAGTATGGATTCTTCTGATCTGAAAAATTTAAAAAATGACCCCTGGATGAGATACCTACAGGGAGAAGATTCTACTTATCCGGAAAGAGCTCTTCAAATTGCGCAGAAGAATATTATTCGATGTATAGACGGGATATCTTCAGATACGTCAAGTCTTGAAACTCGAGATACGGATGATATTCAGAAGTTTAATCCAATAAATGCTGGAGTATTGGTAAATTTAACTACTGGTGGTAACGATCCGGGTATTGGTGGCAATATACTTCATTGCCGTGCAAGGTATTTTGATCCTCAAAAACAAAGGGCAGGTTTACCCGAAGACGTTGCGGCTTTGGTTCAAAAAATAACTCCTGATGGGATTGAATTAATATTAGTAAATATGAACCCTGAAAAATCATGTGATATTATTATTCAGGCTGGGGCTTATGGCGAACACCAATTTGAAGGTGTTATAATAGATAATCGCGAAATAGAGATAAATAGCAAAACTCTCAAAGTGGAACTCGCAAAGGGGGCAGGCAGTAAGTTAAATCTGAAAATGAAACTGTACCAAAATTCACCAAGTTTAGCTTTGCCCTGGTGAGTTATTTAACAAACTATTATTTGATGAGGATATTTTATATATTAATGAAAATTAATAATCAAGCTAAATGAGTAATATAATTATCCCTAATAAATGTGGTTCGACCGTATTTTTATGATCACTCCGTTATATGCGTAATTTGCTAAAGAGTATTTTGGCATCGAATGGTTTGATGTGGTTGCAAAGCAAATTGCCCCAAATGATTATAAAAGTGTTGCTTCCATCTGTAGCGGCAACAATTGAATTAGGTAAATAAAGACATAAAGAAAAGATAAATATATGGATCCAATTTTAATTATTCTTATTGGGACAATAGTAGTCCTGTTTTGTATCATTGTATTAAAACTTCACGCAGTTATTTCTTTGCTATTGGCAGCACTTATCACTGGTTTGCTTACTTCACCGGAGTTGATTTTTAATTATGGTATCCATAGTGGTTTCTCAGAACAAGAAGCAATATCACTATCCCAAATTACCTTAGGGAAGCGCCTTGCAATTGCATTCGGGAATACGAGCGGAAAGATTGGAATCCTGATCGCATTGGCGTCAATTATTGGCACTTCATTAATGAAAAGTGGAGGTGCTGAGCGTATTGTACGAAGTTTACTCGGATTATTTGGGAAAAAGAATACATCACTAGCCTTGTTATCTGGTAGTTTCGTTCTTGCAATACCCGTATTTTTTGACACAGTGTTTTACCTAATGATCCCTTTGGTCAAATCTCTGGGGATAAAAAACACCAAAAAATTTGGGTTGTATTTAATGACCGTGATTGCTGGAGGCGTGATGGCGCATTCATTAATTCCACCAACTCCAGGTCCATTATTTGTTGCTGAAGAAATGGGAATCGACATTGGTGCAATGATATTAGGTGGACTTGCGATCGGAATTATTACTGTAATTAGTGGGTATTTATATGCCATATGGGCAAACCGAAACTCGGTTTTGCCAATTCGTGATACACCTGACATTAGTATTGATGAACTAAAGGAATTCTCGGAAAGGGAGAACAAAGATTTGCCCGCTTTGTGGATTTCAATTTTACCGGTTCTTTTGCCTATCCTACTCATTACTGGAAATACAATTTCAAAAATGGTTGTAGGAGATAGTGCAGGATTAAATTCAATCGAGGAAATGGTCGTTGCTTTATTTTCCGTTTTGGGCGATGCGAATATTGCGTTAGCAATATCTTCTGTAATAAGTATTTATCTGTTGTGGTCAAGGACTAAGCATGTTAAGAAATTTCAAAAGATTATATATGAGTCTTTAACAAGTGCGGGCATTATTATTCTTATTACTAGTTCAGGCGGAGCATTCGGGCAGATGTTGCAACAAACGGGAATCGGAATTAGAATTGAAGGGTTGGCAGCGAACTATCAAATGGCACTTTTGCCTATGGCTTTTATAATAACAGCAGTTGTGCGCTCGGCTCAAGGGTCCGCAACGGTGGCAATGGTTACTGCTATTGGAATTATGAGCGGCCTTGCAAGTTCAGGGCTAAGCTTTCATCCTGTATATATGGCTCTGGCAATCGGTTGTGGCTCAAAAATATTTGCATGGATGAATGATAGCGCTTTTTGGATTATTACCAAAATGAGTGGGATGGAAGTAAAAGAAACTATTCGTCACTTTTCAATATTGTTAATGGTAATGGGAATTACTGGGTTAATAGCAGTAATGGTTCTCTCAAAAGTTTTACCTTTAGTATAATGAACGACAATAAGGAAAATACTATAATCAGGACTTCTGAGAAAGATAATGTAGGAGTAGTTTCAAATCTTCTTGGTTTAAGAAAAGGAGATTTGATTAGTGGTAATATTAAACTGATTCAGGATATCCCGATGGGACATAAAGTGGCTTTATCATCCATACCGAAGGGAGAAAAAATACGTAGATACGGTGCCATTATTGGATATGCGAAGGAAGCAATTCTTGCAGGAGAATGGGTAAATGAAGAAAAAATGACAATGCCAGAGTCGCCTGAACTTCAGTCGGTAAAGTTAGAAAAATATGAGGCAGAAAAATTACCAGCACTGGAAGGTCATTATTTTATGGGATATCGTAATCCTGATGGCAGTGTCGGTACAAAGAATATTTTAGGCATTACAACTAGCGTGCAATGTGTAGCCGGGTTTGCTCAACATATCGAAAAAAAAATAAGGCTGGAGTTATTGCCTGAATATCCAAATGTTGATAATGTGGTCGCACTTAATCACACCTACGGTTGCGGTGTGGCTATTGATGCACCTGCTGCGATCATCCCTATTCGAACAATTCAGAATATTGCTAAAAATCCAAATTTTGGAGGAGAAGTGTTGGTATTAGGTTTGGGATGCGAAAAGTTGAGGCCAGAAGTACTTACGTTTGAAAACCTAACATATCATGGAAAGACGGCAAATAGTGTTGGTTCGAATATTTTTATGATGCAAGATGATGCACTTCATGGTTACAATGAAATGGTGAATGCAGCAATGGATTTAGCTAAAATTCATCTTGAAAAATTAAATAGGCGTAAAAGAGAAATTTGTCCAGCCTCCGATTTAGTCGTTGGTATGCAATGTGGGGGAAGTGATGCTTTTTCGGGAATAACTTCAAATCCGGTTGCAGGATATGCAGCAGATTTAATTGTAAGAGCTGGAGGAAGTGTTATGTTTTCAGAAGTAACAGAAGTTAGGGATGCAATACAATCTCTTGTTTCAAGAGCGATTAACCCGGATGTTGGTAAAGCGCTTATAGATGAAATGGAATGGTATGATAATTACCTGAAAATGGGTGGGGTGGACCGAAGTTCGAATACTTCTCCAGGTAATAAAAAAGGTGGATTAAGTAATATCGTTGAAAAAGCATTAGGATCTGTTGTAAAATCAGGGACAAGTCCTATTATAGATGTTCTAAAGCCAGGGGAGAAAATACGTAAAAAAGGTTTGACCTTTGCAGCAACTCCTGCAAGTGATTTTGTTTGTGGAACTTTACAATTGGCCTCAGGGATGAATATGCATGTTTTTATGACAGGGAGAGGAACTCCATATGGACTTTCAATGGTTCCGGTTATTAAAGTTGGCTCAAATTCTAAAATGAGCAAAAGGTGGTTCGATTTAATTGATTTAGATGCTGGTGAAATTGCTTTAGGGAAAAAAACCATTGAAGAAATGGGCTGGCAATTGTTTCATTTAATTTTAGATGTCGCCAGTGGGAAAAAACAGGTGGCTTGCGATAAATTAGGTTTATATAATGATCTGGTATTGTTTAATCCGGGACCGGTCACTTGACATTAAAAGTTGTATTTTAAAAATATAGTATGCTAGATTGTAAAAATATTAAAGGTGTAATTCCGCCAATTATTACTCCAGTTGATGAAAATGAAAATATTGATGAATTTGGATTGTACAGGGTAATTGACCATGTAATTGATGGAGGGGTTCATGGGATATTTGTGTTAGGCAGTAATGGTGAATTTTATGGATTGGATTATAGCAACCAAAAACGTGCCGTAGAGGTTACGGTTTCATATGTAAATGGTAAGATTCCTGTTTACGCTGGTGCAAGTGCAATTACAACGAAAGAATGTGTGAAGTTGGCAAAAATGGCTGAAGGGGCAGGAGCAGATGCACTAACAGTATTAACACCAATGTTCATTAATCCTTCAGAGACTGAAATGTATAACCATTTTACAACCATTGCAAAAAATACAGAACTACCTGTTTTACTATACAATAATCCAGGTAAAACAACGAATAATATTTCTGTAGGATTATTAAAAAAACTGGCTGAAGTCGACAATATTGTTGGAATAAAAAATACAAGCCTGGATTTTGCGCAAACTATTCAGTATTTGGATTCAACCAGAGATGTTGAGGATTTTGAAATACTTGCTGGAACAGATTATTATATTTATTCAACATTAATGCACGGTGGGGTTGGTTGTGTGGCTGGAACGGCAAATGTTGCACCCAAAATGGTTGTTGATATTTACAACAAGTTTATAGAAGGAGACTTCGAGGGTGCTTTGGAAGCTCAGTTTAAATTAATCCCTTTAAGAAATACCTATAATTATGGAAGCTTCCCGGTAGTGATGAAGGACTGCTTAAACTTAATGGGATTAGAAGTTGGCAATCCTGTTAAGCCAATAGATCACTGTTCTGACGAAAGGCTTTCAGCCTTAAAAAAGGTGTTGTATGATCTGAAATTATTAGAACGATGAATATATGGGGGCACTAAGGAGTGACGCACATAAAATTATTAATAATTCTATAGCTGCCGTTTTGCCCGAGGCAGCTGTAAAAAAAGCTTTAGAACGAAAAGAATTTTACAAGGATGTTGCAATTGTTGCTATTGGCAAAGCTGCATGGAATATGGCAAGGTCAGCCAAAGAGGTATTAGGGGATAAAGTAAAGAAAGGGATTATTGTAACCAAGTATGGACATTCCAAAGGAAATATTGAAAATTGTGAAATAATTGAAGCTGGTCACCCTATCCCGGATGAAAATTCCATACTGGGTGCTTCAAAAGC
This sequence comes from Prolixibacteraceae bacterium, assembly GCA_963677475.2. Taxonomy (GTDB): domain Bacteria; phylum Bacteroidota; class Bacteroidia; order Bacteroidales; family Prolixibacteraceae; genus JABMQB01. Next base: position 6,831 of record CAXXQD010000003.1, read on the forward strand.
AATAAACCTTGTTTCTGAACTGGAAGCAGGCACTGATATTCTTTTATTAATTTCAGGTGGTGGTTCAGCCCTTTTTGAGAAACCCTTGGAAGGAATATCTTTGGATGCCATAAAAGAAATTACAAACCAGTTGTTAAGCTGTGGTGCCAATATTGTTGAGATTAACAGCATTCGGAAACACTTATCTGCCGTTAAAGGTGGCCGCTTTGCGCAAATATGTGGCAATAAAAGCATATTTGCCATTGTGTTGTCCGATGTTATTGGAGACCAACTGGATTCAATCGCATCAGGTCCTACATATCCAGATAGTTCTACATCAGAAGAAGCTTTTAATATTCTTGAAAAATATAAGGTTCAAATTAATGAACCCATTAAAAATGCATTGGCAATTGAAACCCCTAAAACAATTATGAATTGTGAAACAATTATTGCTGGAAATGTGAATCTTTTATGTGAATCTGCTGCTAAAATTGCTGCCGGGTTAGGGTATACCCCTTTGATTTTGACAACATCGATGGATGGAGAGGCTAAAGAAGCAGGGAGCCTATTTGCCACGATTGCACGAGAAATTAAAACTAATGATCGAACCCAGTTTGTTCCCAAACCTCCATGTGCTATTATTGCGGGAGGAGAAACAATTGTGCATTTAAATGGGAAAGGTAAAGGGGGCAGGAACCAGGAAACAGCTTTATCAGCAGCAATTGGGATCGAGGGATTAGAAGATATACTTATTTTCTCCGTTGGTTCTGATGGTACCGATGGACCAACAGATGCAGCAGGAGGTATGGTTGATGGTGAAACAACGAGGAGGATGCGTCAACACTCGATTAACCCTGAAAGCTATTTGGAAGATAATAACTCATATGCAGCGTTGAAAGCAAGTGGCGATCTTATAATAACAGGACCAACCGGGACAAATGTAAATGACATGTTGGTTATCTTATGTGGGAAATAAAAATAGGATAGATTTATTAATACTAATTATAAAATTATGAAAATTGGATTTATAGGACTTGGAATTATGGGTAAGCCCATGGCCAAAAATCTGCTAAAAGCAGGTTACGAATTAGTTGTAAACGATATTAATAAGGACGTAATAAAAGAACTAGTAAGTCTTGGGGCGGAGTTAGCTGAAACTCCCGCTAAACTGGCAAGTAAAGTAAAAGTAATTATAACCATGCTCCCAAATTCACCTCAAGTGAAACAGGTTGTACTTGGTGAAAATGGAATTATTGAAGGCGCCACTAAAGGTTCAGTAGTTATCGACATGAGTTCAATAGCGCCTTTGGCAAGTCAGGAAATTGAAAAGGCATTAACAGCAAAAGGAGTCGATATGTTGGATGCTCCAGTTAGTGGGGGAGAACCAAAAGCTATTGAAGGTACCATTGCTGTGATGGTTGGTGGTAAAAAGGAAGTATTTGATAATAATTATGAAATTATGATGGCCATGGCTGGATCGGTTGTTTATGTTGGAGCGATTGGTGCAGGTAATATTGCAAAGTTATGCAATCAAGTTGTGGTGGCACTTAATATCGCAGCTGTGTCTGAAGCAATGGTTTTAGCTCAAAAGGCTGGAGTCAGCCCTGATCTGGTTTACCAGGCAATAAGAGGAGGTTTAGCCGGTAGCACAGTAATGGATGCGAAGGCGCCTATGATGATGGATCGGAATTTTGCTCCTGGATTTAGAATTGACCTTCATATTAAAGATCTCAATAATGTTTTAGAAACTTCACGAGAAGTGGGAGTGCCGTTACCATTGGCAGCGCAGGTTATGGAAATAATGCAGGCAATAAAACAAGATGGATGTGGTATTGAAGACCATTCAAGTATTGTTAAATACTACGAAAAAATTTCAAATATTGAAGTTAAAAGATAGTTGCTCAAATACAAATTTCAATTGCCTGTGCTTAGCTCGGACCAGTAAAAACTCATTTGGGTAATTATGTAAAAAATGTTTTAATCCTGAAAAAAATACTAAAAATAGGTTTGTTGTATTTAGTTTTTAGTAGAGAAAGAAAATGAAGCAAAAGAGGAAAATTATCAGCTAGTTGAAGTGAATCTGTGCAGCTTGAAAACAGGTTTTAAATAGGGGGCGTTACCTTCAAAGTAATTTTTCAGGTGAAGTATATTTATACCCATGCAGGGGATAGTGTAAATGGCTGTTGATAACGAACTAGTTTAATAGTTGATATTTGTTGGAAGGGTGATGAAGTATAAAGAATTTACTGTTTATTTTGAATAAGATGACAATTACCGTTTAGTTTATTACCAAATAAGCTAAGCGGTAATATTGAATTAAAATAACCAGAAGAAGGGTTGGAATACCCAAACCCTTTTTTGCTTAGCGTCAAAGATTTTCCGGCATTTGAAAAAGTAGAAATTGTTTTCAAGTTCCGTGTAATTTCCTACGATCCTCGTTGGATTCTGTTCGTCAAAAGAAGCCTCTTATACTTTTAATTGTGAGTGAATCTTACTTTGCATTAGTTAAGCACATAAAAAATATTTTGTAGTTTTACCCCTACTACAGATTGTTTTGAAAGGGATTAAAAATCAAAACCTTTGTTAAGGTTTGGAAGAACTATAAGTAGCGTGCAAAATTCCTTTATTTCAGATTTCAAAATAAAATTAAGTCATGACCTAATAGTAAGGGTATGAAAAGGTATTTATATTTATTTTTATATTCTGTTTTGTTAGGATTATGTACTCAAAACATTGATATTTGTGGAGGCTATCCGTCGCTAATTATGAAAATGCTGTATTATTCTGAAACGGGACTGGTTTCGTTGTTGCCCTGTAAACCGGAAGACTGGAAAAATAGAAGCCTTAAGGAAGCTGCCATGCGCGGAGGAATCCTGTTAAAAGAACTTACCTGGAATAATAATGGAGGGCATGCAACACTAATCTCAAAAATAGACCAAACGGTTAAGCTTAAGGTTTACGGTCAAGATAAAGGTGAAATTGAACTAAAAGCCGGACTGCCACAAGTCATAAGTTTATAAATTTATAATTGCGTATAGATTTATTTTTAAATTTGAAATTAAATTAACTTAAATAGCATTAAAAATGATCAAAAAAGTAATTACTTATTTATTCTTGCTTATTATTAGTATTGGTTTTGCTTTCGGGCAGAACGAAGTATATATGTTTTCGTTTTTTACCGGCAATGGTGAAGATGGGCTTCATTTCGCCTACAGTGAAGATGGCAAGAACTGGGACGTTTTGAACAGCAATCAATCGTTCTTAACTCCTGCGGTTGGTAAAGATAAGTTAATGCGCGATCCTTTTATATTAAAAGGTCCTGATGGAACATTTCACATGGTTTGGACAACCGGTTGGCGCGATCCTTATATTGGCTACGCTTCATCGAAAGATTTGACTTCTTGGAGCGAGCAAAAACTTATCAGGGTAATGGAACATGAGCCCGAGGTGCAAAATTCATGGGCACCCGAAATGTTTTATGATGAAGATTCCGGAAAATACTATATTTTTTGGGCTTCTTCAATACCCAACAGGCATTCTCCCGTTGGGCAACTTCCTGATGCAAAAGACCCTAAAAACCACCGTATGTATTACGTTACAACCAGCGATTTCAATTCGTTTTCTGAAACAAAAATGTTTTTCAATCCCGACTTTAGTGTTATCGATGCTTCGGTAATAAAAAACGGTAATCAGTTTATCATGTTTTTGAAAAACGAAAATCCCAATCCTGCCGAAAAAAATGTAAGGGTAACAACCACCACAAAATCTGTTCTTGATTTTCCGGTGAATGTCTCAAACCCTATTACAGGTGATTATTGGGCAGAGGGACCAGCTCCGCTTAAAATAGGGGAATATTTCTATGTGTATTTCGATAAATACAGGGAACATAAATACGGGGCGGTACGTTCTAAAAACCTCACAGATTGGGAGGATATTTCGGACCAAATTAGTTTTCCCTCAGGTGTTCGTCATGGAGCAGCATTTACCATTAGTAATGAGTTGCTACAGAAAATAAAAAAAATGGATGCTAATTAAACAATTGTTTTTTTGAGAATCTTTAAAATGTTGTTGTTGAGGTAGCCTACTTTAATTATTTTCAATCAAAATAGTACATTTTAATGTAAGGCAATCTTCAATTACCAACGTTAAGCACATAAAAATATTTTGTAGTTTTACCCCCACTACAATTTATATGGATGGAGGATACTGAATTTCAACTTCTGGAAAAGGTGAGAAACAACGATGAGGTAGCTTTTAAAGTTATTTATAATACCTATTTCCCGAAGTTATATTATTTTGTTTTTGAATTTATCCCCCAGCACGATCTCGTCGAAAATATTGTACAAGATACTTTTATTACCTTCTGGAATAAGCGGACTGAATTAAAAGAAGACACCAACTTAAGTGCATTTTTATTTACAGTTGCAAAAAACAATTGCCTTTACCGCTTGCGCGACCAACGCTATCGTCAAAAACTTTTTTCATCTGCTTCAATCGGTCAAAAAGAGGTAGATTTAAACCTGCATGCATTGTCAAGCCTACATACTTCTGATTTTATTTTTAACGAGTTAAACCAATTAATTGAAAAAACCCTGGCAGAACTCCCCCCTCAGTGCAAAACGGTATTTATCCTTAGTCGTTTCGAAGAAAAAAAGAACAGGGAAATTGCAGATGAACTGGGCATTTCCATAAAGGCAGTGGAAGGGCACATTTCGAAAGGGCTCAAAAAGTTCAGGACTGCCTTAAAAGATTACTTGCCATTGGTTGCATATTTGTTTATTGGTTAAATATCAGCTTCTTATCCATTGTTTGTTTTTAGAAAACAATTTTTTTTATTTCATTACTAGGGTAAATCAATATCCGTGCAATATATAATTATAAGAAAAAAATGAGAAACATTGAACACATAGAACAATTGGTTTCGGGTGAAATTGACCCTAAAAAAAAGGATGAAGTGATTACCGATATTGAAAACGGAAAAGATCAAAAGGAAATATTCTCAAAGCTGAAAATTGCCTGGGCTTTGTTGTCATCCACCAAAAATATGCCACAGTATAAAATTGAAAAATCGTATGCCGACATACAGCAAACGCTTTTTGGCGTTAAAAAAACAAAAGTTGCTTGGGTTCACCCATTTTTAAAATATGCTGCCATTTTGTTTGTTGTTTTAGGAATGGCATCAGTTCTTTTTTACTTTAGGGATCAATCAAAATCAATATCTAAATATACAACGGTTTTAGCTGAAAATGGGCAAATGTCAAAAGTCGTTTTACCTGACAATTCGGTGGTGTTGCTCAATTCCGGATCGCGCTTAACCTACAACAATAATTTTGCAGTCAATAATCGTGACCTTAAGCTAAATGGGCAAGCCTATTTTGATGTAACAAAAGACAAGGAAAGCCCACTAACCGTATCCTGTGGTGATGTGATTGTAAAGGTGTTGGGAACAAAATTCGAAGTTAGGGGCTATGATTCCGAAGAACGCTTGAACGTGATATTAGAGTCAGGAAGCGTTCAATTATTGCACTCTAAAAAAGGTTCGTTTGATTATGTGTTGGAGCCTGGCGAAAGAGCTGACTATGATGTAATTACGCAAGGCCTAACTATCCGGAAGATGTTATCGGAAGAAGACTCAGGGTGGAGGAATGGAATGCTCATTTTTAATGATGCGCCTATGAAGGAAGTAATTCATTGCCTGCAAAGAAAGTTTGATGTTAAAATATTTGTCGAAAATACAGAAGTATATAAATCAATTTTTAATGCAAAATTTAAAAGTGAAAGTTTGAACGAAATACTCGATTATATAGAATACACATGTCCAATAAGATATGAAATTTTGGAAAAAAGTAATTCGTCAAAACAAGAAGTACGTTTAACATTAAAAAACTAAGCTAATAAAACCCTAAAATAATTCTGCCTATGTAATATTTCCAAAAAAAAGGAGATGCTGGTAACATCTCCTCTTCTAAATTAAACAGTGCCATCAGTTTTCAGGCTAAGGCACATAACAATTTGAATTACGAACTCAAATCATTACAAATTTATGAAAAAAAACAATTATCCATTGGTTTTCATCCTGAAAGAGGTATGGAAATCGAAATTAGTAAAAGCAATGAGAGCGACTTTATTTGTTGTATTTTTAAGCGTTACACAAATCCTTGCGGTAAATTCATATTCGCAAAGCACACGGTTAAGCTTAAACATAAAAAACACATCCATCGAATCTGTTTTAGGACAAATCGAAGATCAGTCAGAATTTTATTTTATTTACGATGCCACAGTAATTGATGTGGATGAAAAGATCAGTATCGAGTTAACCAACAAAACAATCTTTGAAATATTAGATGAGATTTTTAAGGCTACCGATATTATTTATAAAGTAAACAATAGGCAGATCGCTTTAACAAGAATTCAGGATGGAACAGGTGCCAAAGATCAAGGCCCGGTTTCAGGAAAAGTCTCTGATGCTTTAGGCAATCCACTCCCTGGTGTCACTATACTTGTTAAAGGAACAATGCAAGGTACAGTGACAGATGTAAATGGGAACTATACCCTGCAAAATGTGCCGGCTGATGCAATTCTGGTATTTTCGTTTGTTGGAATGCAGACTGTAGAAGCTACTATCCTCGGAAAATCATTAATTGATATTGTTCTTGAAGATGATGCCATTGGTTTAGAAGAAGTAGTAGCTATCGGATATGGAACAGTTAAGCGTGCCGATTTAACAGGTGCCGTTGCTTCTGTTAAAGGTGAAGAACTTGCTGCTACTCCTGTTCCTAATATTGCTCAGGCATTGCAAGGTCGTTTACTTGGTGTTAATATAACATCTCAGGATGGCCGTCCGGGTGCAACTATGTCAGTACGTGTGCGAGGTGGTGGTTCTATCACACAATCAAACGAACCATTATACATTGTTGATGGTTTTCCGGTGAGCGATATCAGCGATATTCCTGCTTCCGAGATTGAATCAATTGATGTATTAAAAGATGCATCTTCAACGGCAATTTATGGTGCGCGCGGTGCCAACGGAGTAATACTTGTTACAACAAAAAGTGGCAAAGTGGGGCGCGTTAAGGTTTCGTACGATGGATACGTTAAAATTGGGGCAGTTGCTAATACAATCGAAACCCTCTCTGCCCAGGAATATGTTCTGAATAGTTGGAGCTACGCTGCTTCACGAGGAACAGCCAATCAGGATGCGGTTGAAATGTATTTTGGCTTGGGGAGCAATTATGGAAACCATTACAATGATTATAAAAATGTTGACACCCATAACTATACCGATGACTTATTACGCACATCGACATCACACAGTCATTATATTACTGTTTCGGGCGGTAGCGAAACAACAAAAATCAGCAGCACATTTGGGTATATTGATGAACAGGGGATTCAGATCAACTCAGATTATGATCGCATGAATGGTTCGATCAAATTTCAACAAGATCTTTCCGATAAGCTGAAGTTAGATTTAGATGTCCGTTATACCGAGTCAAATTCTTCAAGCGGGCGAGAATCAGGGGCATCACGTGCATATACCTATAAACCAATAGATAATCCTCTGGGAGGAGTTGATTATTCTGCTGTAGCATCAGGTTTCAGTTTTGGTGTTGCAAATATTGATGACAGCCACAATCCGGTAGAATTAACTAACGATATTACCAATACAACACTCACACGTTCCCTACGTGGGTCGGCAGCTCTATCATGGGAATTAACCGAAGGTTTAACAGCACGTAGCGAGATCGCATTCACAAGGGGGGCATCAAAAAATACATACTACGAAAATGGATACACCAATGGCGAAAAACGCGCGATGCTTAGCCGTGGACAAAGTCAGGGCTATCGCTCAGTATCAACACTTGATTATAAATTTGATCTCGGAGAGAAAAATGTATTTTCAATACTTCTTGGGAATGAAGTTTCTAAAATGAATTCCGAATCTACCAGGATCGATGGTCGTGGATATCCTCAAACCTTTGATTATGAAACCACAATGGGTTTGGTTCACACAGCAACCACTTCCATGTCATCAACCAATTCAATTGGGGTCCCAATTCAATCAACTTCATTTTTTGGGCGTTTGAATTATACCTTCAACAATCGCTATTTATTTACGGCAACATTCCGTTCTGATGGATCTTCAAAATTTGCACCCAACAACAGATGGGGATATTTCCCGGCTGCTGCATTCGCTTGGCGTTTATACGATGAGCCATTCATGGAAAATACCAAAGATTGGCTTTCGAACCTAAAACTTCGTATGTCGTATGGTGCATCGGGTGCCGATAATATCAACTCAAATCTCTGGCTAGAAACCTGGTCAAGTTTAAGTTCTAGCAATAACCACACGCCCATAAATGGTGAATTTAGCACATTTTATCGTCCTGATGGATTGCTTGCCAACCCTGACCTAAAATGGGAAACAACCATTTCCCGGAATATCGGTCTGGATTACGGTTTTATAAATAACCGAATTAACGGAAGCCTTGAAGTTTACTGGAATACAACCAAAGACTTATTAATGGCAGTTCCGGTAGATAATACCACAGGTTATTCGTATCAGTTCCAGAATTTTGGTCAAACCTCAAACCGTGGGTTCGAATTATCCCTTAATGCCGATATTGTTAAGACCAACGATTTTCGTTTTAATATGGGCGTGATATACAATTACAACCGCAACAAACTTGATGAGCTCGAAAATGCCGATCAATATCTTTATTCATCCTATTGGGCATCGGTGGCCACAGTACCAAATAACGACTTTATGTTTATCGAAGGAAAAGCAATTGGATTGGTTCGTGGTTTAGTGAGCGAGGGATTTTATACCGTAGAAGATTTTACCTATGATAATGGTCAATATATTTTAAAAGAGGGTATTTCTGATATAAGTAAATCGGTTACTCAAACCTATATGCATCCATTTAACCTACCTGCCGGGCAAACCGCATTCCCTGGTGCTGCCAAGTTTCAGGATGTTGATGACAGTGGCATAGTTGATCAGGATGATGCAGTCAACCTTGGTGAGATGGTTCCGCACCATACCGGAAGTTTTCAGCTAAATTTCAGTTACAAAAACTTTGACCTTTCTTCAAATTTCACATGGGTATTAGGCGGAAATGTTTATAATGTTGCTGCTTTACGAAATGCCTCTGGCGATGAGTTTGTAGGTATTGGTCAGCAAAGGGCAGCATGGGTTGCCGATGCTTATAAAGTATACGATGTCGACGGTTCCGGTAATTTGTATGGTGTAACCGATCCTTCTGAGCTAAAAGCATTAAATGCAAATGCAAATCACCATCTGCCCTACCACCAAAGCGCTATTACTTCATCCGATTGGTTAGAAGATGGTTCTTACCTGCGTTTACAAACGTTAAGCATAGGGTACACAGTACCTAAATCGTGGTTAAGCAGAGTGAAAATAGAAAATGCACATTTTTACCTTACCGCGAATAACCTATTTACACTGACCGGGTATTCGGGCCTTGATCCCGAAGTAAATGTTACTCCAACTGGTAGAAGTGGATACACAAGTGACCTGCGTGTTTTCCCGACACCAAATATGGATAATGGTGCTTATCCTCGTGCACGTACATTTACCATTGGTACGAACATTACATTTTAATCTGAATTTATCACTCAAAAAAGATGAAAAAAATGAAAAAGATATTCTATAAAATCCTAGTTACAATTGTCATTTTTTCAATGGCCGGATGTAATGATTATCTCGACACTTCTTCTCCAAGTGTACTTGATCGTGAATTTGTTTTCTCCAGTGAAGAATCTGCCAGGGCCGCATTGTATTATGGATACGAAACACTTCGGGCGAATATGAGTTTGAATTCTTACGGTTTTTTCTGGCATCCAATCTGGGGATCAGATATTGAAGATTCACAGGATTTGTATAACGAAGGGAGTGCCGGAATAAAAGAAAAATGGTTTTATCCGGGGGGAACCGAAAACTATAACATTAATACAGGAGAAGGTACCGAAGTATTTACCAAAGTTTATGAAACAATATCAGTTGCTAACTCATTGATAAATAGCGTTGAGGCGAGAGAAGACTTTGCCGAAATTCTGAGTGGGGAACCCAATAACCTGTCTGATATTTATGGGCAGGCGGTTGCTCTTCGCGCTACTTGTTATTGGGAATTGTGCCGTTGGTATGGAGATGTTCCACTCGTACTTAATATTGGGGAAAAAGCAGAAGGTCTTGCATCCCGTTTTGCAATCTACGATTACAATGTGAAAAAGTTAATGGAAGTGGAACCTCACATGTATCGGGCTGGTGAAGGAAACAGCCGCGCAGATGTGATGAACCGTACCTATGTTCAAGGGTTAATTGGCCGCATTTGCCTTTATAATGGTGGTTATTCGACCCGTAGAACAGACCTTGGAGCCGATTTCTATGTAGATGGAGATGGAAACGTTCTTAGTTTCGACGATTGGAGTGTTGAAAAAAACCAGGCAGTTTATGGTCGTCGTAGCGATTGGCAGGATTTATATCAAATTGCTAAGCAATACCTTCGGGCTTGTGCCGATAATTCAGGATCGGTAGTATTGCACACGACTGATCCTCGTGGAGCTGGAGCCAATGGAGAAGAGTTTTCAAATCCATTTCAATACGCTTTTCAGCAAATGCACTCAGGTGATAATAGTACGCTTGCAGATGAATCAATTTATGAGATACCAAGCGAGTACAATTATTTTGTCAGCCGCCCTGCTTATATCGGCCGCCCTTCCTCCGGAGGAAATGGGCAAGCTCCCTGTATAGCCTGTGGTCAGGATCGCATTCAAGCACATTTCTATTATGGATGGTTTGATAATAACGACATGCGAAGGGATGCATCCATTAGTGTTACAGGAAGCACCGGACAAGGGCAGGAGTTAATTCAGTCTTTTGATCGTAGTGCCTGGGGAAGAGGTTGTGGAACAGGTACGAACAAATGGGATTGGAACAGATTGCCTGCACCAAATACCAAATCTTATGGATCCTCAGGAATTAATTATTCGTATATGCGTATCTCACATGTTTATTTAATGTTGGCCGAAGTGTATGCAGCCCTTGGTGATGAAGGAAATGCAAAAATTTATCTAGGGAAAGTGCATAATCGTGCTTTTCCTGGCGGAACAGATCCTAATTTTGATCAATACATAAGCGATTGTGGTTCGGTTTATAATGCTGTAATTAAAGACCGCGCATTAGAATTTAGTGGTGAGGGTGTACGACGTTTTGATATCATTCGAACCGGTATTCTTCCTGAAGTGGCTGTCGAAGACCGAAGGATCATGAAGGCTTTAATTGACGGTATTCGTACAAATGGATATTATACTTTTGATAATGGGAATCAGATTCCTGCTTATATCTGGACAAAAATGGTTGACGCGAAAGCAGAATATGGGCATCGATTGACTGCACAGACTCCTCAAGATAAAAAAACTGATCCGGTCTTGTTTCCGGGATGGAGAGGACAGCATAACAATTGGGGAGGTGTAGTTCCAGCTTATGCCTACCAAAATGTGACCAATGTTGCTATCAAAGGCCTATTCAACTATATAGAACCTGGAAGTGCCGAAGCGCAGGCTCTTGAAGACGATGGATATGTGCAAACACCTTGGGCAATAGATATGCTGAAATACGAGGATTCTTATGCCAATAAGCTTTTTGCCGGATATTCTGATGCTGATTATGCAGCGAAAAATCCACCAATTCACTTGTTGCCAAACACCTATAATGTATTGCTTAACACAGGCATTACGAATGGATATGGTTTTGCTCAGCAATAATCAATATTTAAAGGTTTCCCACTATGGTGGGAAGCCTTTTTTACTTATTTTTGGATTATGATAATAAAAAGATTTTTACTCTCAGTTACATTAACTGCTTTAACTTTAGGGGTATATGCCCAATTTCTTGAAGGAACAACAATTCCGGCAGATACAACTTTTAATGTGCCCAGGGTACATCGGCAAATAAAAAATGATTTCCCATATGCAATCCCGGCTAAAGATCAGGTTCCGGAAGGTGTAATCGATGCGCGTAACCTGGTGTATGTAACCCTCGAAGAAACACCCTTTGGGAAGCGTGACTTACACCTTGATCTTTTCCGACCAGAAAAAGAAGGAAAGTATCCGGCACTGATTATGGTTCATGGTGGTGGTTGGCGTGCAGGAAAAAAAGATATGCAAGTGCCAATGGCACAAATGATTGCTGCCCGTGGTTTTGTTACCGTAGCGGTTGAATACCAGTTGTCGTTGGAAGCAAAGTACCCGGCTGCAGTTCATAATATAAAGGCTGCCATTCGCTGGATGCGTGCCAATGCCGAAAAATACGCCATTGATCCTGATCGTATTGCAATTTCAGGATGTTCTGCTGGCGGGCAGTTGGCTTCGCTCACCGGATTAACAAACGGCATTGAAAGATTTGAAGGATCGATGGGAGTTGTAAATTATTCGAGTGAAGTACAGGCAATCATCGATATGGATGGGGTAATCAATTTTATGGCACCATTATCGCTCAACCTCAACCGTCGTCCAGACTCTCCTGATGTACAGTGGTTGGGAGGTACTTTTTATGAAAGGCCTGATCTGTGGAAAGAAGCATCCTCGGCTTATTGGGCAAATGAAAACTCGGTGCCTATGTTGTTCCTTAACAGTGGGTTTCCGAGGTTCAGCGCCGGTCAATATGAATTAATCAGCATGTTAGATGAATGGGGAATCTATAACAGTGTACACCGGTTTAATGTGGAAGTTCATCCATTTTGGTTATTTCACCCGTGGATCGACGAGTCAGTAAATTTTATGGTTAATTTTTTGAATCATGTGATGCCGTAATAAAATATAAATCAATTTATTGCTGCATTCAATTAGGGGAAAAAGAATTTCAGGTTTACGAGATAACAGATAAATTTTGAAGCCTTTGGTTGCTATAGCAAGGATAATTTAGGCTTTTTAAAGAAACACTATAAAATGAAATTATTGAAAGGATATCAATTTATACTGACCATATTTTTTTTAGTGGCAAGTAACATACTGTATGCTCAAGATTATATTCCATTATGGGAAAAGGGAAAAATGCCGAATTCACGGGGAATGGAACTTGAACATGTGGAAGAACGTGAGCGGGTTACCCAGGTAAAAACACCGGGGATGTATCCTTTTATAACGTCAAAAGAAGAAAACAAAGGAAGTGCAGTGTTGATTTTTCCTCCTGGGGGATATCAAAAATTAACCTACAATATTGCGGGTTTTCAGTTGGCGAAATGGTTCAATACCATTGGTGTGAATGCATTTGTTGTAATGTACCGCTTACCTACCTCTCCCGATTTGGTTGAAAAGCAACTTGGTCCGGTGCAGGATGCACAACGCGCTTTAAAAATTGTAAGAAGCCGTGCCACTGAGTGGGGGATTGATCCAGCTAAAATTGGGGTGATGGGATGCTCGGCCGGTGGACATTTGGCAGCAGCATTGTGTACTTTTGTTGATGACTATTCAAATGTGGGTGATTCCTTGGATGGAGGCGATATAAACCCGGATTTTCAAATATTAATTTCTGCGGCATTGAGTTTTGGTGAATTCGGGCATAAAGGAAGCCGTGAAGCAATGTTAGGAAAAAGCCCGTCAGCGGAACTGGTCAATGAGTTCTCAAATGAAAAAAATGTCCATGAATTAACTCCTCCGGCTTTTATTGTGCATGCTTCCGATGATCCGGTTGTTAATCCGATGAACAGCATTCTTTATTATCAAGCTTTAAAGGAACAAAAAATTGATGCCTGTTTACATATTTTCCCACACGGAGGGCATTCAATTGCCCTTCGAAATAATCCTGGCTCTACAAACCTGTGGACAAATTTATGTGAAGAATGGCTCGACGAAATGGGTTTTAAATAAAACTGTTTCCGTTTCTTTGGTATTTTAGTACCAAAGAGAATCAATAATGTTATTTAATCGGGCAATCGTTTAAACTTGTGAAATTCTGCTTTGATATTCATAAGTTTAATGTTTATTTTGTTGCGCTTATATATGAAAGAGAATCTGAATATTTTAGTGCAGGGAATACGTAATGGCGATGAAAATACCTTTATTTCATTGTTTAAGGAGTACTATGTAAATCTTTGTGCTTACTCGAGAAGATATGTCGGACGAAAGGATATTGCAGAGGAAATCGTTTCTGAAACTTTTTATAAAATTTGGGAAACCAGACAGAATATTACAATCCATACTTCCATTAAATCTTACCTTTTTCAGGCAGTTGCAAATAATTCTTTGTTGTATTTAAGAAAATTAAGCAAAGAAGAAAAAATTGAAGATTATTTTGCAGGCACCGAAGAAGGCAATATTGGTTTTAGTGAGCTCGCCGAAAACCCATCCGATCAGAGTTTGTTAATGCAGGAACTAAATACCAGGATTAACGATGCCATTAACCAACTTCCTAAACAACAACGCATAGCATTTAGCTTGAAACGGTTCGAAGGCAAAAAAAACCAGGAAATAGCTGATGAAATGGGGATCGCCCTAAAAACGGTCGAAATGCACCTTTCAAAAGCCATGATAACTTTACGCAAAGAACTTCAGGATTATTTGCCATCATTTTTATTATTCTTATTATTGAAATAGTTTTTCTATGTTTCTGGTATCTAGAAATATAGGGTATTCATTGGGGGCACATTAATTTTTTTTTCGAAAATATTCATTTACCATACAGGGTTTTTAGGTTTTTATGTATCTGAACTAAAGAATACATGTTTATGGATAAAAACAAATCAATACACAACAAAGTCATACGCTTGTTTAGCGGAGAAGCCAGTTTATCTGAGAAAAAGGAAATTAAAGACTGGATAAACCTTAGCAACCAAAACAAAAAGCTATATGCCGATCTTCAGGAAATATGGCTTGCTTCCGGATCACACAAAAATAGTGATACCTATGATGTTGATAGGGCAATTTATAAGTTCAAGGGTAAAGTTGCGATTCGTTCCAATAAAAAAAATGTCCTGAATTTATCTGATCTGCTTAAATATGCTGCCATATTAATTCTGCTCATTTCCCTTCCGTTTATCTACTTTGCTGGTAAAAAAGAAAGAGCACAAACCGATGATTATACAACAATTGCATGTGCTTTCGGCGATAAATCAACTGTTACGCTTCCCGATGGGTCGTTGGTTTATTTGAATTCGGGCAGTAAACTTCGGTTCAATAATAATTTTCAGGACGATATGCGCAAAGTGGCATTGGAAGGGGAAGCATACTTTTCGGTCGTAAAAAATAAAAAAATACCCTTCAGGGTGAATGCAGGCGAGATTGAAATTGAAGTATTGGGTACCGAATTTAACCTAAAGGCATACCGCGAAGAAGAAACTATTGTGACAACCTTGGTTGAAGGGAGTATTCAAATAAAAAGTACCTCTCAAAAAGCAGTTATGGAGCCTAACCAGAAAATGGTTTTTAATCGGTTCGAAGAAAACATGACCTTATACAACATGAAGGATATTAGTTCGGAAATTGATTGGAAAGACGGACGGATGACCTTCAGAAATGAATCACTTGCCGAACTGGAACAAAAACTTGAAAGGTGGTTCGATGTTGACATTGAATTCGCCGATGATAACGTGAAACTGAAAAGGTTTACCGGAATTCTTGAAAGGGAAAGTATCCTTGAAGCACTCTCTTATTTCAATTATTCAGATCAGGTTGCTTATAAAATAAATGAAAATGAAATTACCTTTTATTCAAAATAAATAACGATCATAATGATTATGAAAGAAAATTAACAAACTAAAAAAGAGGAAGTGTTGCCGCACTTCCCCTTTATGTAAAAATTAAACCGAAGTTTAACTTAAAGCATTCAAATTTATGAATTTAAAACGTATTCTTCGACCTAAATATGGGGGCGAAGTCAAAATGTATGTAAGAATTATGAAATTAACATGGTTTTTAATCCTGTTTTTAACATTACAATCAAGCGCATCCCTTTGGTCGCAAACAACTAAAATGGATGTTGAGCTTAAAAACACCAGCTTATTGGAATTGTTTACGCAAATTGAAAACAACAGCCAATATCGTTTTTTCTATAGCAACGATGAGGTGAATGTGTATGAGAAAATATCTGTCAGCGCAAAAGACAAAGCGGTTGGCGAAATTTTATCTGAAGTTTTTGATGATTTACCATATTCTTTTAAAGAACTAAAAAACAATATGGTTTTAGTTGAAAGCAAAGATGCCTCAAAAAGCACAGGCAGCCAAAAAAAGGTAACAGGCAAGGTTACCGACACCTCTGGGCAACCATTGCCCGGGGTTACCGTAATGGTTAGGGGAACTACCAACGGAACTATTACAAGTGTTGATGGTGATTTCTTAATATCCAATGTTCCGGAAAATGGCGTTTTGGTGTTCTCATTTATGGGGATGAAATCCATGGAAGTTCCGGTGGATGGAAAAACATACCTCGACATTTTGCTTGAAGAAGAATCCATTGGATTAGAAGAGGTTATTGCTATTGGCTATGGTACCACAAAACGAAAAGATTTAACGGGTGCAGTTGCTTCTGTTGGTGAAGAAGTACTACAAAATATTCCGATTACTTCTGCTGCAAGTGCTATTACTGGTCGTTTAGCTGGTGTAAGCATTGTTACATCAGAAGGCTCACCTGATGCATCAATCAACATTCGTGTTCGTGGTGGTGGTTCTATCTCACAAGATAATTCACCGCTTTTTATTGTTGATGGGTTCCAGGTAAGCAGTATTAATGATATCCCACCAGGCGATATTGAAAGTTTCGATTTATTAAAAGATGCTTCATCTACGGCAATTTATGGGGCAAAAGGTGCAAATGGTGTAATTCTTATAACAACCAAAAGTGGAAAAGCCGGAAAAACAACGGTTAAGTTTAACTCCTCTATTGGTTTTAACAACATGTACAACTATACCCCTGTATTATCTCCTTACGAGTATGTTTATTTACAGCGTGAACTGGATTCAGGAGAATCTGCCGGATTTTTTGGGAAATACGGTCGTTGGGAAGACCTTGATATTTATAAATCACGTGAAGGTGACGATTGGCAAGGGAAACTCTTTAGTGAAACGGGTGTTAAGCAAAACTACAACCTGAACATAAGTGGTGGCGATAAAACCTTAGTTTATAGTATCAGTTATACCATTGATAGCGAAGATTATATCATGAAAACTTCGGACTATACAAGGCACAACCTGAACGTAAAACTTAAAAAGAAGTTTAACGATAAATTAGAATTGGAATTCAATCCTAAAATGTCATACAGGGTAATTAATGGAGCAAGTGTTTCATCGGGCCGCAAGCTGCGTGACTGTATTAAATTCCCCTCTGTTGGTACGCTAACAAGTTTAACTTTAGATGATCTTGGTGATGGCTACAATATCGAGAACATAAGTAATCTGAACGATCCATTCTTTAATATTGCCAACGAATACAGAAAACAAACAAAATTCAACAATACCTATAACGCTGCATTAAAATGGCAAGTTCTTGATGGATTGTCAGTAAGGGTTGAAGGTTCTTATTCATTTGCATTTGATAGAACTGACCAGTTGTATTTAAAAAATACTGGCGAAGCTAATTCAAAAGCCGGACAACCAGTTGCATACAGGCAGTATTGGTTTGGAAATGCCTGGACCACCAGGGGCGTGCTTTTCTACCAAAAAAGTTTAGATGTTCATAATTTCGACTTCACCACAGGTTACGAAATGAACAGCTCTGAAAGGGATGAAATGCGTATAAATTCAGATTATTATCCTCATGATTACAGTGCCGAGAATATTTTGGCAATGTGGAATAACGGGGTACAGGAACCAACTTATACAACAATTTCTGAACCCGGCCGCACACAATCATTTTTTGGGAGGGCAAATTATATTTACGACAATCGTTATTATTTAACGCTGACTGCCCGTGCTGACGGTACCAATGTTTTCTCACCTGGAAACAAGTGGGGTGTTTTCCCTGCTGGTTCATTGGCATGGAGGGTGTCTGAAGAAAACTTTATGGCTTCCACAAAAGATTGGTTGTCGAATATGAAAGTAAGGTTAAGTTACGGTTTGGCAGGAAATGCCCGGGTAGGTTCATATTGGCGCCAGACTTATAGCCCGGTAACCAACACCAGAAACCTATATTATCAAAATGAAATTGGTCAAAGTGCACTTGAAACAGGTTCGACCTTAAGAAACGAAAACCTGTCATGGGAAACGAAATACTCATCAAACTTAGGTTTTGATGTTGGCTTTTTCGACGAGCGCATTAATATGGTTGTTGACTTGTACAACGATGTTAGTAAAGACTTGATTATGAGGGTTGACCTTCCTTCACATTCAGGTTACGACAACCAATACCAAAATCTTGGGCAAACAACAAACAGGGGGGTTGAATTTACCCTTAACGGCAACCTGGTTAAAAAGAAAGACTTTTATCTGGACATGAACTTCAACATTTCATTTAATAAAAACAAGGTTGATGCATTGTATGGTACCAACGATGATCAAATGATATTGAGTGGAGGCCGAATTGAAATTGGTGGCGATAATTACCGTGTAATTGTTGGTGATGAAGTAGGGCTTATTTGGGGTTATGTAAATGATGGAATGTATTCGTTCGATGAATTTACCTTTGATGATGCCTCAAAAAAATGGGTTCCAAACGAAGGAGTTGTTGATGTTACCGGAGTTTTGAGCCGTGCAGGAGACTTTTATGGTCCAGGTCATCAAAAGCTAAAAGATTTAAACAACGATGGTAAAATCGATGCTGACAACGACCGTATGATTATCGGACGTGCCCAACCAAAACATACCGGTGGTTTTAGTATCTCAACCGGTTGGAAAGGTTTTGACATGGTGGCTATGTTTAACTGGTCTTATGGTAATGATATTTTAAATGAAAGTAAAGTTGACTACAATAGCTTTGCCGGATCAAAAAGGTATCAAAACATGACTACTGAAATGGGCCTTGAAAACAGGTTTACGTTTATTGAGCCCGAAACTGGCCGTAATATCTATTCAGGGGAATTTGCAAATCCACAAAAAATACAGGAGCTAAATGCAAATAAAAAGTATTGGCACCCAATGACCAATGCTACTGTTATGACAGACTGGGCTGTGGAGGATGGTTCATTTTTACGCCTTGGAAACCTTTCACTCGGATATACCTTGCCGAAAGAATTAACCCAAAAGTTAGGTGTGAGAAACCTGCGGGTATATGGAACGGCAAATAATGTTTTTGTGCTTACATCTTATAGTGGGCAAGATCCGGAAGTAAATACATCAAATAGTAATTTGACGCCGGGTGTTGATAACTCTGCATACCCAAAATCAAAAGCATATATTTTTGGAATTAATGTAACCTTTTAAGAGATTGAATTATGAAGAATAAAATTATATACTTACTATTATCCTTTACATTGCTTTTTGGTGCATGTAAGGATGATTTTCTGGACACAGAATCGCCCTCGATACAAAGTAGTGAAGTTGTTTTCGAGAACGAGGGTATGGCAAGGGCTGCTATTATGGGCGTATATACCCGTTTGTCAGACACCTATGTGTACGGCCAGAAAATGTCGGTTAACTGGCAGGGTGTTTCTGATATTGAATTGGCGAGTGGGTTCCCATCGAAAACAAATACAGATAAAACAAGCGACACCGGAGCGGCTAATTATTGGTGTGACTGGTACAACAGAACAGTTAGGTGGAGTTCTATCTTTAAATTGGTTGAACTTGCAAATGCATCTGTTGACGGAATCCGAAATTCAGATATGTTGGCAAATAACCCTGAAAAAATTCAAAGTTACCTAGGGGAAGCTTTGACACTGCGTTCATTGGCAAATTTTGAATTGGTTCGCCGCTGGGGTGACATACCATACAAAAATAACATGTCTAAATCAGATTTGTCAAACGTTTATATGGGAAAAATAGACAGGGATAGTATCTACAGCGCGATAGTTGCTGACCTGGAAGAAGCAATTGATTATTTGCCCTGGGTAGGTGAAGTTCCTGATTATAATTGTGAGCGTGTAACAAAAGGCTTCGCAAAAGGATTGTTGGCCCGGGTTGCCTTATTTGCAGGCGGATGGTCAGTTCGTGACGGGAACCAATTTGCGGATACCAACATTGAACGATATCCAAATACAGAGGGCAATCCTGGAATGGAAGCAATAAACGGCTATTATGTGGGACGTCCAAAAAATTGGAGGGATTATTATGACATTGCGGCTAAACAATGTGCCGAGCTATTAGGTGACCCAACAAATCCTCATTCATTGGATCCTGACTATGGAAACATCTGGAGGTCAGTGAATGGATTAAAGTATAATTCATACAATGAAAACCTTTTCGAAGTGGCTAATGGCGTTGGATACAGTGGCGACGTTGGTACCCTGATGGGGCGCGCTATTGATGGTGGTATTGGATATGGATCACGTGGATTTGGCGGAACGTATGTGAGTACCAATGGATATTATTTTTATTCTTTCACCCCCGAAGATTTACGCCGCGACTACGCATGTTATTTCCCAAGCTATGGAAAAACCGATGGAGTAAACAAAGAATCAATGAGAAATGACATCATGTCGGTCCGGTTGGGCAAATGGAATTTCTTTTGGACAGGTGATGCTTATCGCGATATTGCTTCAACTGCTACTTCCCGCACGCCTACCGGTATCAATTGGATTGTGATGCGATATTCAGATGTTTATTTAATGTTTGCAGAAGCAATGAATGAATTAAACGGACCTGATGCTGTGCATCCATCTGCTGGTATGTCTGGACGCCAGGCTCTTGAGAAAGTCAGGGAAAGGGCATTTGGGTCAGGATCTCCAAAAATCCAGGAATACGACGACGATTTTTTTGATGCCATTGTTAACGAACGTGCCTGGGAATTTGGCGGAGAAAGCATGCGTAAGCTTGACCTGGTGCGTTGGGGTTTGTTGGATTCAAAAATTGAGGATATGAAAGAAGCCATGGTGCTAATGATGGATGGTGGACACGTTGTTAAGATTTTTGACAAAGTATATCAACCGGAAGATTTTCCTGAAACGGTATATTTCAAATACGACCAAAATGGCGAATTTATTGATAATAGCAGTGTAAATTATTTTGAAAACCTTCCTTTTAATCCTGACAATTCGGTTTACGAAGCTGAAGATTGGTTTCCAAGCATCTATTGGAACCTTGAAGAGGGAGATGAAGCAAACCTGGTTAAAAATTCGGTTAAGGTGCTGATTACTGCTTCTGGCCTTAGGGCTTCTTACGATTACAGTGATCTGTTATCAAAACTTAAATATGGAGATCAGATTGGCCAATCATTCATGTCTTATACAACTGGAAATGGTGTATGTAACTATCGTCATCTATATGCGATTTATTACGAGGATATATACGAATCAAACGGGTATTTGGTAAATTCTTATGGGTTTGATTACGAATAATTTTAAAATGAAAAAAATGACTACAAAAAAAATATATGTATTGTGGGTGGCACTTTTATCCATTTTTGTGCTATCGTGCGAAATCAATCCGAATGACTGGGATCATGATGCCAGTTACGACAGGCTGTTTCGAACTACCTATTTCAGTAGTTCTGAGTTAGATCCAACTTCAATTCAATTAAGGTATTTTGGGGTAAATGAAGCTACAAAATATGTGTTTGAATTTAGCGAAGGGGATAGTCTTGAATTCAATAATATTGTAAGAGCCGATGAAATATTAGTGGATACTTTGACGCCTTATGCCGAATCGACAAGCATAACGCAAACCGAATTCCGTACCTGGTTTTTAGACCTAAAAGGGACAACCCGCTATTCAGTGCGGATGAAAGCAGTTAATGAGGTTGATAATGTGGAATCGGGCTACTTTGAACTTAGCTTTATGACCCCTAATGAACAGATTTTTACAAAGTTCACAGCATCTGTTGATAAAATGACGCTTAATTGGAATAAATTAGCTACTGTGACACATCTTGACTACTGGAAAAAAGTAGCTGATGGTGTTGAACCTGAAGTTCAAACTTTAACTTTAAGCGATACACAAAAAGCGAGTGGTCAGGCAACCATTAGCGGATTGCTTTCGGGAACTTCATATGTAATAAGGATTTATAATAACGATACACGGCGCGGAGAGCTACAAATAAAAACATTGGGGATTACTGCCGAAGGTGGAAGCATAGTTAACCTATCAGCCGCCGATGCCGGAACAATCAATACAGTTATGACCGATGCCGCTGCTGTTGGGGCATCAGTGTTGGCAATTGTGTTTACCGATACCGATCAAAAATATGAAATCGGTAAGATTACCGTTCCTGAGGGAATTGATAGCATTTACTTTGTGGGTAACATTAGCGAAGCAGGGGCACTTCCCGAATTATTTGTCACACGGGTTGAAATGGCAAGCCCAATGGGTTTGATGGCATTTCAGGGAGTAGATATAAACTCTGACATGGACGGTGCCAATTACTTGTTTGATGTGGGTAGTACCAATTGTTTCAAAAACATTCTTTTTGGTGGATCAATCATGAGGAATATCGGACGAAGCCTGGTTCGCCTTAACAATGCCGACCTGGTTGTTGAATCAATTATTATTGATGATTGTTTAATTCATAATATAGGATCAAAAGGGTATGGAATGTTTAACTTTGGTAAAGACTTTGCCACCGGGTTAGGAATCATATCTATTACAAACACTACTATTACCGAATTTGGATCGGACCGCTTGATGCACCTGAAGGGCGGAATTAACGAAGTAAATGTTAGTAAGAGTATTTTGTGCAACTATACGTCGAAAAGTGGGGAAGTATTCCGCTTTGACAAGGAACCTGGAAAGGTTACTGTTGCCAACTGTATTTTTGCTGGAACCAATGGTGATGCACCTATAAATTCAGGCAAATCTGACTATTCAGCCTACCTCGAGTTTTATGGCTGTTTCTTAACCGCCGATTTCCAGGAAAAAGACAAAAAATTCACGAATGCTACTATCCTTGACATTACATCTGATGAAATGTTCGTAGACCCAAGAAATGGAGATTTCCATTTGAAAGAAGGAGTAAGGTTTGCCGGCGAAAAAGTTGTTGGCGATCCTAGATGGTGGTAATACAACTATTTAAATTTATTAAAAGTACCCACAGAAATTTCTGTGGGTACTAATTTATCCTAACAAAACAAAAGGCTGCAAACTTTTTGTTAACTATTGACTTATTGCAATTAAGAATAACTCATTGCAATTTATAACGATCTGATAATTAGGCAAACGCCAAAACTTAATACCATGAAAATCTACCTGAATCTACTTTTCCTGGCTGTGTCAATTGTATCTAATGCAACAAGCATATTAGTAAATCCAAGCAATTTTGTGGAAACTTTTGAAGGGGCAGTAAACGGAGATACATTAATATTGGAAGACGGCATTTATGCTCAAAAAATCCTGTTCCCCGACAATAAAACAATAATCATCAAAGCTGCAGAGAACGCAAATCCAGTTATTTCTTTTCAATATGACCTTACCGATGCTACTATATCAAACGGTGGCTTAATTTTCGATGGGATAACCTTTAACCGCGGCGGCGACTACTTTTTTAGGGGCAACGTTGGAAATATTGTCCTGTTGAAATTCATCAATTGCGAAATAACAAATATTGGGCGCTGCTTTTTTAGATCCGATAATGCAGATGGTTATACCCTTGACAACCTGATTTTTGACGGTTGTTTAATCCATGATTGTGGCATGAATGGTTGGAATTTTATTTACTCAAAACACATTCTAAAAAACCTCACTGTTAAAAATTCAACCCTATACAATTATCAAAATGGCGAAAGCTTCTTCTTCGCCAATGCCAGCGACGAATCGAACATTTTTAATTGTTTGTTCGAGAACAATACAATTTACAAGTGGGCAAAAAGCTCGGACCGTGCCCTTTGTAATGTTTCAAATAAGTATGCCCCCGCTTCACAATATACCTTTCGTAACAACATTATAAACAAGCCTGGGGTAGAAGGACAGGCACCTAAAATAGTAAATGCATCATCGGGCGTATTGCTTGCCGAAAATAATTTGGTGGTTGATTATAATGGGGCTTATGGCACTTTTAGCGAGGTTATAAACGATTTGTCGTTGGAAGGCCTTGGGCTCGAAACGATCGGTTTCCCGGATCCTGATAACGGCGATTTCTCAATTATCTCCACTTCGCCTTTAGCAACTGCAGGAATCGATGGACTGCCAGTTGGTGATCCTCGATGGATCAAGACTTTAAATGCAGCAGTTCACCTTGAAACCGAAGCCTCACCGGTTCACGCAGGATATGTTACCCCTGTTGCGGGCGATTTTGAAGAAGGGGAGTCGATTGTTGTTACGGCATCGGCAAACTACAGCTACCGTTTTAAAGAATGGAAAAATAAAAATGGTGTTGTTATTTCAAGCGAAAATCCATTGACCTATAAAATAACTGCAGATGAACACTTAACCGCTGTTTTTGATTCTGTAACAACCTATCAACTGACCGTTCATATCGAGGGTTCAGAATGGGGCAAGATTTCATTGAGCCCCGAACCGGTAAACGGGGTTTATGAAACAGGAACACTTGTTACGGCTACGGTTGTGCCTAACGATGTTGCAACATTTTTATATTGGGAAGATTTTTCGGGAGAAAACAGCAGGCAGATTTTGATGAATGAAGATCATGAAATTACTGCCACATACGATCAACTCCCATTTATTGTTGGATGGAATTTTAGTCCGGATGGACCACGAGGAAATCGGATAGGTGACTATTATGCCAAATCAGAAAATTCAGGTTTAATAAACCTGTTTAATTTTGATGGATCTTCCACAAACTGGGGGGCAAGCAATAAAACATTTGGTGGTGTAACCTACGATTGTGCCAGGAGGTACACCGATTTTGCCTTAATAAATACAGAACCTAGATATTTTGTTGCCAGGTTTTCAGCGTCCGGTTATGATTCCGTAAAAGTGATATCCTATTTAGGATACGACAATGATTGTGTGCATACCATCCAAAAAATGCAGTATTCGCTGGATGGACAAAATTATTTTGATCTCGTTACTATTGATATCAGTAATAAGAAAAATTCAGAATGGATACTTTGCGAAGGAGTATTGCCGGATAGCTTAACCAATGAACAGAAACAATTCATATATATTCGCTGGATTCCCGATTTCTCAAGTCCTTTGGTTGGTTCACCAAATTCAACCGAAACAGAAGGGTTTTATTTGTCCAATGTGGTGGTTTTTGCCAACGAGATTGTTGTTCCCGACAACGAGGCGCCACAACTAATTTCAACCGTACCTTCCGAAGGATCGGCAACAGCGTCTGCAAATGGAAAGATTGTATTAAACTTTAACGAAAAGGTGAAAGCCGGAAATGGCATGGCACTATTGAACGGACAAGAGTTGATACCCGTTTTCGGGAGTAAAACCGTTTCTTACGAATATCAAAACCTTGTTTATGGTTCAAATAATATGTTTGTTGTTCCATCCAGTGCAATTAGCGATATGTCGGGCAATTCTTTTGAAGGTGTTACAATCAGCTTTGCAACAATGGACCGTCCGAAACCAATCAAACGCTTGTACGATGCTGTTGTTGCCAAAGATGGTTCAGGTGATTTTACCTCAATTCAGGCAATGGTAGATGCAATGCCGGTTAACCGTACTGCCCCCTGGCTGGTTTTTGTGAAAAACGGAGAATACAACGAATTGGTACGTGTTCCTACAGATAAACCATTTTTGCACTTAATTGGACAGGATCGTGACAATGTGAAAATAACTTTCGCAATTAATTGCAGCAGCAGTCCTTCTGATAGTGGATGGGAATATAACAAAGGAAATTTTAATCAAAGTCAATGCGTTGCCACTGAAATAAGGTCTGAAAATTTCTATGCCGAAAATATTTCTTTCGAAAATGAATACGGTGTAAAATTCCAAAATGGGCCACAAGCACTGGCCATTTCAACGCAGAACGATAAGTTTGCTTTTTATAATTGTAACATGCGCTCATTTCAGGATACCTGGCAAACAAATGGGTCTAACGGCAATAACGATAGGTTTTATGTTTACAAGTCGTGGATTGAAGGGGCTGTAGATTATATTTACGGAGCCGGAAATCTTTTTGCTGAAGAATGTACCCTTTATAATAAGCGCAGTGGCGCTGTAATAGTCGCACCAAACCATGCTGACGGCACCAATTGGGGATATGTTTTTTCCAATTGCACTATCGATGGGGTTCAACAAGCAGCCGATGGAAAGCAAAAACTCGGGCGCCCGTGGCATAACAGCCCAATTGCAGTGTATTTGAATACTACCATGAAAATCCCAATTGCACCCGAGGGGTGGACAGATATGGGCACCTATCCCGGATTGTTCGCCGAATACAACAGTCATGATCAGGAAGGGAACCTATTGGATTTGTCAAGCCGGCTCACATGGTACAAAGTCGATAATGTAGTACAGGATGGGTTTAAAGCACAGCTAAGCCCTGAAGAAGCCGCTCAATACACCTATGAGAATGTTATGGGTGGGATCGATAATTGGAACCCACGCGAGTACTTCGAAAGTGCAGGCCAACCCCAAAATGTGACAATATCAAACGATGGGGCATTATGCTGGGACGATAATGACTTTGCAATCTGTTTTGCCATATTTAAAAATAACGAACTGTTAGGATTTTCCATTGAGTCCTGCTTTAATGATATAACTCACATTCAAGGGGAAAATGCCAGTTATAATATTAAATCAGTCAATGAATTTGGAAGCCTCAGCCAGGCTTCAAACGATCTGGTTATTACACACTCATCCAGTCAAAAATTAGAAGCGAAGCCATTGATTTTTACATCAGATGAAAAAATTATTATTAACCACCATGCCCCAAATCAACATGTGTCAATTTATTCTTTAGACGGAAAACTTTTGTTCTTGGATAAATTAAACGGAAACAACATTGAAATTAAAAAACAATGGACAACCGGTGTTTACATTATCAAAGTAGGGAAATACGCTTCAAAAATTGTCCTTTAATATATTTATTAATCTGAATCTTACATAATCATGAAAGTCAACCAAAACTTGATAGTTATACTGTTCCTTAATTTATTTTTATGCTTTTATTCTTGTTGCAATGATCTGAATGACCTGGGAGACAACGATCCCGAGGAAACAGATGGAGACGAAACCAAATATAATCCGGTTGAGGAAGATGCATTTGCATTTCCTGGAGCTGAAGGTGGAGGAATGTATGTTACCGGAGGCCGTGGGGGCAAAGTATATAAGATAACTACCCTTGAAGATAAAAATTCACTTGGCTCGCTGCGATATGCCCTTAGCCAGGAAGGAGCGCGAATTATTGTTTTCGAAGTTTCAGGTACCATTTACCTTAAATCTGAACTTAGGATCAATAGTGGAGATGTAACAATTGCAGGACAAACAGCGCCAGGAGCTGGTATTTGTCTTGCACACTTCCCGGTATCAGTCAGTGCCGATAATGTAATTATTAGATATATCCGCTGTCGCATGGGCGATAGTGTAATTGTATCAGACGGTGCCGATGCCATGGGAGGCCGTCAAAAGAAAGGTGTTATCATCGACCATTGTTCCATTAGTTGGTCAACCGACGAGTGTTGTTCATTTTACGATAATGAAGACTTTACACTTCAATGGAGCATTATTTCGGAAAGCTTAAGGTTATCCAGCCACTCAAAAGGTCCTCACGGTTATGGAGGAATTTGGGGTGGTGTAAATGCTTCGTTCCATCACAACCTGATGGCACACCACGACAGTCGTACTCCCCGTTATGGTCCCGGGGCAAAAAATGCTGGTAATGATCGCGTCGATACGCGAAACAATGTGTTTTATAACTGGAGTGGCAACGGTTGTTATGGTGGGGAAGCTATGCACGTTAACATTGTTAATAATTATTATGTACCTGGTCCTGCAACACAATCCAGTGTACGGACACGTATTATGCAAATCGATGTAAGCAGGGGGGAAGGTGACTTTGCACGTATAAAAGGTGTTTGGGGGAAATTTTATATTACCGGTAATGTTTTTCCCGAAGATAATTGGGTAACCAACAATAATTGGTCTGGGATTAATATCTATCAAAAAGAGGGATTGCCGGTTGGTACCAAAAACGGCTTAAGGTTAGATATCCCTGTTGAAACGCATCCTACCGAAACCCAGGATGCCGAAGTTGCATACGAAAAAGTATTGGCTTATGCAGGGTGCTCAAAGTCAAGGGATGAAATAGACGAGCGGATTGTGAACGAAGTAAAAACCAAAACAACAACTTATTTTGGGCTTGACAAACACAACGGTTACGGATCAGATTATCCAGGTTCAAGTGTTAATTGGAAAAGCAAAGGATACCCAAAACCAGGGTTAATCGACAGCCAAAACGACTTGCTGCCTGTTGATGCAGTGGCAGATTGGACCGCTTGGCCTGTAATTGCACCATCGGAGCCTAATCTCGATACCGACCAGGATGGCATGCCTGATGAATGGGAAATAAGCAAAGGATTGGATCCCAATGTATATGATGCAGATAAAAGGTATCTTAGCACTGCCTATGACAATATAGAGGTTTACGCAAATAGTCTTGTGGATGAAATCACCCAGGCACAAAAAAATTGAATTGAAGAATGAGTTAGGAGTTATGAGGTTTTACTTTTTAATAATAATTACCCTGTGTACAATATCGGTCACCTGGGCACAAAATAATGTGGTTGCCACAATAGATTCCGGCAACCGCACTTCCAGTATGTCCAACGGGATCATTTCCATAACAATTAACAGTAAAGGGCAGGTTAATTCATTAATTTACAATAATAAAGATTTGATAAATGCACCAAACAAAGGGCGGTTTTATTTTAGTTACAACGATCAGGCTGGTTATTATGAGCTGAGCCCCAATGAGATACGTATTCAGAAACAAAACGATGATTATGTAGAAATTGTGTATAGCCGAACAAATGGTAACCTGGTTATTGAACAGGGATTTATAATGCGAAAAGGAGTGAGTGGACTGTATAGTTATGTGCTTGTTAAGGGTACAAGCTCATCGGTCAAATTAAGGGAAATGAGGCTTGTTTATCGCGTTGATCCGGAACGTTTTGATTATGGATATGTTTCCAATCAAATGCAAGGTTTCCTGCCTTCGGTAGCTGTGATGAAACAGGTGGAAGCTAATTCGATTATGGATGCAACCTATCCTTTGCCAGATGGTAGTATCTATACCAAATACAATTGGGCAAATTACAATGTTCTTGATAGCGTACATGGAATAATGTCCGGTACTGAGGGGGTGTGGGCAATACCTGTTAGCAATGAATATATGAATGGTGGTCCGATGAAACAGGAATTAACTGTTCATACAACAAGTAAAACGCCCTTGGTATTACAAATGCTTCAGGGTGAACACTTTGGTGCATCTTCGCAAACCTATGGGAAGAGCGATGAAAAAATCTATGGCCCCTTTTTTATTTATGTAAATTCTGGTGAAGGTCGTGATGAAATGATTGAAGATGCTAAAGCACAGGCGTCTCTTCAGAAAAAACAATGGCCTTTTCAATGGTTCGAAAATAACAATTACCCGATTGAACGAACTTCGGTCAATGGAAAAATAAAACTTCCACAAGGGTTTTCACCAAAAGGTTTACAGGTAGTGCTTGCCCAGCCGGGTGTTGATATTTATGCACAGGGCAAAGAATATATGTTTTGGGATAAAACAGATGAACAGGGAAATTTTTCAATTACAAATGTCCGACCGGGAAAATATACCTTATATGCATATTCAACACAAGGGGAAATCACAGAAGAGTACTCGAAAGATGATATCTCGGTTTCTGGATCAAGTTTTGACCTTGGTGAAATTTATTGGAATCCAGAAAAATATGAAAAGATGATTTGGCAGATTGGTGATAATAATCGTTTGTCTGACGGTTACCAATACAGCGATACTACAAGGAACTATGGATTGTACAATTTGCCCCCTTCAAATTTAGAATATATAATCGGTGCCAGTTCTCCCGAAAAAGACTGGTACTATGCACAAACAAAAGAAGGAAGTTGGATCATCAATTTTAATATTGATGAGGATTTAAGTGGGAATGCATATTTAACGGCCTCAATAGCTGGAGCTGCTAACAGCCCATCGGTTTCAATTTATTTAAACGGATCAAAACAAGGAACCTGGTCGTTTAGCAACGATGCAAGTATTTACCGGAGCGCTGTTCTGGGCGGAAAACATTCGGTGAAAAAATTAGTATTTCCGGCTTCATTACTGGTAAAAGGGGAAAACCAACTGAAGTTAACTATGACAAATTCTGGCAACAGGGGAGGCGTTATGTATGATTGCCTTAAATTGGAGGCAGGTAATTTATTAACAGGGGTAAGTGATGTGGAAAATAATGAATTTAAAGTGAGATCTTATCCCAATCCCTTCTCTGATCGATCGCATATTGAATTTGAAAGCGACAAAAAACAAAAAGTTAGAGTTGATATCTTCAGTTCAAATGGGCAACACATAATGAATCTTTTTAATGGGTATTGCAATGCCGGAAAGAATAGTTTTGTATGGTCGTGCAAACAACAAAACATGGGTACTTATTTTTACCGTGTTCAGCTCGAAAAACATGTTTTCACTGGAAAAATGATTTTAATAAATAATTAATACAGAAATTTATACTTCAACCTTAAGGGCGGTTTAATTGGGAAAAAACCAAAACAATCGTCAAATAAAAATTTTATAAAATGACTAAACAAGGAACCAACTTACTGATTTTATTGCTATTTGGATTGCTATCATGCAAAGGGCCCACCAACGAGAATTTATTAAAGTTATGGTACAATAAGCCTGCAGTACAATGGGAAGAGGCCTTGCCAATTGGGAATGGCCGTTTGGGCGCGATGGTTTATGGCACCCCAGGCGTGGAACATTTGCAACTGAACGAAGAGACTGTTTGGGCGGGCGAACCTGGCAACAACCTCCCCAAAGGTTTTAGCGAAATATTGCCAGGTGTGCGTAAGCTGCTGTTCGAAGGGAAATATAAGGAAGCCGAAACACTTTTGGCAACCCGTTTCCCAAGGCATGCACCCGCCGATAATAATTACGGGATGCCTTACCAAACAGTTGGCGATTTGTGGATGGAATTCCCCGGTCACGAAAATGTGGGCGAATATAATAGGGAACTGGACATTGCCAATGCACTTGCTTCTGTTAGCTATAAATTGGATGGCGTTTCATATACAAGGGAATACCTGTCAACACCTGTTGACCAGGTCATTGCAGTTAACTTAACTGCCGATAAACCTGGAAAAATAACTTTTACACTTAAGTGCAGCTCCCCGCACACCCGATATGAAACCGGGATTGAAGGGGAGACCTATGTATTGTCGGGCATGGGCGAAACGGTTGAGAATAAGGAAGGCAAAATAAGTTTCAACGCACGTTTCCTTCCGGTAGTTGATGGGGGTGAAATCATCAAGACCGATTCAATATTGACTGTGAAAAGTGCCAATTCGGCAACGGTGTATATTTCTATCGGAACAAACTTTATCTCTTATAAAGATTTAAGCGGTGATGCAAAGGAAAAGGCAGAAGCCTTTTTGTCACAAGCGTCACAGAAACCATATGCTGCAATCAAAGAGGCACATATTGCGGACTATAGGAAATACTTTGACCGTGTAGAATTAGACCTGGGGGTTACGGATTCAGTGAAGAACCCAACCAATCAACGTGTTTTCGATTTTGGAAAAGCGAACGACCCACAACTCGTTTCATTATATTTTCAGTTTGGGCGCTATTTGCTGATTTCGTCATCATACCCCGGCACACAAGCAGCCACCCTACAGGGGATATGGAACTACCAGAACTCACCATCGTGGGACAGTAAATACACGATCAACATTAATACCGAGATGAACTATTGGCCTGCCGAGGTTACGAACCTTCCGGAGATGCACGATCCTTTGTTTTCGATGGTGAAAGACCTGTCGGAAACAGGGAAAGAATCGGCAAAAGAGATGTACGGGGCACGCGGTTGGGCAGTTCACCACAATACCGATGTTTGGCGCATGACCGGTCCGATCGATGGGGCTTTTTATGGAATGTGGCCCATGGGGGGTGCATGGTTGAGCCAGCATTTGTGGCAGCATTACCTGTACTCCGGCGATCAAGGGTTCTTGTCGGAATATTACCCAATACTAAAAGGCGCCGCTACCTACTTTGTGGATGTGTTACAAGAAGAACCCACTCATGGCTGGTTGGTGGTTACCCCATCCATGTCACCAGAGAACCGTCATCAGGGAGGCGTTTCATTGGCACCGGGCAACACCATGGACAACCAATTGGTGTTCGATGTATTTTCGAATGTGATAAATGCCTCAGAAATATTGGGTTTGGACATGGGTTTTGCCGATACGGTGAAGAACATGCGTGACCGTTTGCCCCCAATGCAGGTTGGGCAGCACGGGCAGCTCCAGGAATGGATGTTTGACTGGGACCGTGTTGACGACCACCACCGCCACCCATCGCATTTGTATGGGCTGTACCCAAGCAATCAGGTATCGGCAAATTCATCGCCAGAGCTGTTTGGTGCCGCGCGGAAATCATTGGAATACCGTGGCGACCAATCCACAGGATGGTCAATGGGGTGGAAAGTCAATTTATGGGCGCGCTTGTTGGACGGCGACCGTGCCTACAAGCTGATAGCCGACCAGTTGACACCTGCCCCGATAGATAGGAGTGGTGAACACGGAGGAACCTATCCGAATTTATTTGATGCCCACCCACCTTTCCAGATTGATGGTAACTTTGGGTGCACCTCGGGGATTGCCGAAATGTTGTTACAGAGCCACGATGGGGCAATCCATTTATTGCCTGCATTGCCAACGAACTGGCCCAGTGGCGAAGTAAAAGGCTTAAGGGCACGGGGCGGTTTTACACTTGACATGAAATGGGCAAAAGGCAAGGTCGAAAAGCTGACCGTTTATTCCAACCTTGGCGGGAACTGCCGTTTAAGGTTACCAAATGGGTTAAGTGGTGATCTTGAATTGGATAAGGTGGAAGAAGGAACGGAAAACCCGAACCCTTTTTATAAAGCTCCCGCAATCAAGGAAATCCTGATATCTGAAAAAGCCGAGGTTGCTTCGTTGAAACATCCAAAGGGGATACTATTCGAATTCGGTACGGATAAGGAAGCCACTTATACTTTTAAAGCAAATAAATAAATATGGACAACAAAAAAAAGCTACTCATTTTCATAAGCCATTTATTACTGGTTTTAACAACATTTTCACAATCAAAAAACATAGTTTGGAATCCTGATAACGGTGATGGTACCTATACAAACCCAATCATTTTTGCGGATTATTCCGATCCGGATGCTATTCGCGTTGGAGACGATTTTTATATGGTTTCATCGAGCTTTGGGCATTTCCCGGGCTTGCCTATCCTTCATTCGAAAGACCTGATAAACTGGGAGCTTATAGGTCATGCCGCACAAAACTATCCTTTCCCTGAGTTTGAAAAACCACAACATGGTTTTGCTATATGGGCACCAAGTATCCGCTATCACAACGGTGAATTTTATATTTATTTCGGTGATCCCGACCGTGGTGTTTTTATGACAAAAGCTAAAACTCCTGCCGGTCCGTGGTCTCCATTAGCTTGCGTACTTGCAGTAACTGGATGGATTGATTGCTGCCCATTTTGGGATGAAGATGGAAATGCTTATTTAGCTCATGCTTTTGCCAATAGCCGAAGCGGGATTAAAAGCGTTTTAGGAATAAGCAAAATGAGTCCCGATGGGGAAAAAGTATTTGGGAATAGTACTTTGGTATTTAACGGGCAAAAAGATCATCCTACCATGGAAGGTCCCAAAATGTACAAACGCAATGGGTATTATTATATTTTCGCTCCGGCTGGAGGTGTAAAACCGGGCTGGCAAACCATCCTCAGGTCAAAAAATATTTATGGTCCCTATGAGGATAAAATTGTGCTCGAACAGGGCAGCACAAATATCAACGGTCCACATCAGGGGGCTTGGGTTACCACACAAACGGGGGAAGATTGGTTCTTACATTTTCAGGACCGTTATGCTTATGGGCGGATTGTGCATTTGCAGCCAATGAAATGGGAAAACGATTGGCCTGTTATGGGTGAGGATTACGATGGGAATGGAATTGGTGAGCCTGTTGCAACATATAAAAAGCCTAATGTGGGTAAATCTTATCCTGTTCAGGTACCCCAAACCAGCGATGAATTTGATGATACTACTTTAGGGTTGCAATGGCAATGGCAGTCAAATTTTAAGGATAGCTGGGTTACCCTATCAGAACGCCCAGGTTCTTTGCGATTATTCTCGGAAGTATATTCCGATGAAGATAAAAATTTGTGGGATATTGGCCGTATTCTCATGCAGAAGATGCCTACGCCAGAATTTGCCGCAACAACAAAACTTCAAATAAATTCAACGGTAATAGGGGAAAAAGTGCGGATTGATCGTTTTTGGCAGGGATTATTCTTATATCTCAATCGAAAAAAACAAAGGTTCTTACCAGGTTGCACAGATTGACTGTTTGGGGGCGAATAATGGTGCTAAAGAAGTTCGTAATGAAACAAAAACAATTCCCGCGAATGAAATTTATTTTAAGGTTGAGGTAAAGCCAGATAATCCGGAAGAAGTTATTCCAGTCGTAACATGCATTTTCAGCTATAGCCTGGATGGCAAAATTTTTCATCCTCTTGGAAAAAGGTTTACTGCAAGTGCTGGGCAGTGGGTTGGCGCCAAAGTTGGCTTGTTTTCAATTGCCCCAAAAAACACAAAAGAACCAGCTTATACCGATATAGACTGGTTCCGGATTAGCAAATTTTAAAATGAAAGATATAATGAAATTACTAAAATATAAATATACCCGTTATGCTTTGTTTGTTGTTTTTCTGGCAATATGTTATGTTAATGTCAATGGACAGACAAAAAACCAATTCGTTGTAGCACAAGACGGTAGCGGGGATTTTAAAACAGTTCAGGAAGCAGTGACCGCTTGTGGTGCATTCCCTGCCGAAATTAAACGGATTTTTATAAAAAACGGCATTTACCGCGAAAAGGTATTGATTGATTCTTTCCATGCCAATATCACCATGGAGGGCGAGAGTAAAGAGAAAACAATTATTACCTGCGATGACCACGCCGGACAACCAGGAATTGGGACCTTCAACAGTTACACCGTAAAAGTGTTGGGTGACCATATAACGCTAAATAATCTGACCATTGAAAATTCATCGGGCGAAGTAGGGCAGGCAGTCGCTCTTCATGTTGAAGGAGATTATTTTAGGGCAAGCAATTGCCATATTTTGGGAAACCAGGACACACTTTATGCTGCAGGTCAAAAAAGCCGTCAGTATTATTCCAATTGTTATATTTCAGGGACTACCGATTTTATTTTTGGAGCCGCCACTGCAGTTTTTGAAGGCTGTGAACTGCATAGCAAACGTAATTCTTATATTACCGCAGCAAGCACTCCGGAAGGGAACCAATTCGGATATGTTTTCAGGAATTGTAATTTAACGGCAAAAGAAGGGGTTACAAAGGTTTATCTTGGGCGTCCGTGGCGCGCATATGCAAATGTGGTGTTCCTTAATTGTGAAATGGGTGCGCATATTGTTCCGGAAGGTTGGCATAACTGGGGAAAACCAGAAAGGGAAAAAACGGCATTTTATGCTGAATACAACAGCACCGGGGCAGGGGCAAATCCTGCTAATAGGGTTGCCTGGTCACACCAATTAAGAAAAAAAGAAGCAAAAGAATATGCCTATAAAAAAATATATGGCTATTGTACGAATTGGATATTTAATCCAGTCGAAAAATAAAAAACTAAAAATAAGTAAATGAAAAAGATTAATTTTCTACTATTCATGCTAGTTTGCTCCTTATTAGTGCAAGCAAAAGTTTATGACCTGGTAGAATTAGGTGCAGATAACCTGGGTAAAAGTAAATGTACAGAAATCATTAATAAGGCAATTCTAAATGCAGCAAATGAAGGAGGAGGGACAATCTTCTTCCCATCAGGCAAATACCTGACTGGACCAATCCATTTAAAAAGTAATATAACGATTGATATTGAAGCTGGTGCATTTGTGCAGTTCTCAGATGATTTTGACGATTATTTGCCCTATGTTAGGGCACGATATGAAGGCATTTTTATGAAAACCTTTTCTCCTTTGATTTATGCCGAAGGGGCAAGTAATATCACCCTAAAAGGAGAAGGTACCATTGATGGAAATGGCCGGCTTTGGTGGTCGGAAATTGAAAAAATATCATCTGATGTTAGGGCAAATGGCAAGGTCACCAACTCAAATAAATATCAACAATTATGGGCAAACCAAAACCCTGATCTTGTTGACAGCAAATACGGAAAAAATCAATTCTTCAGGCCTCCTTTTATTCAATTCATTGAGTGTGAAGATGTAAAAATAGAAGGGCTTACGATAAAAAATTCTCCTTTTTGGACCGTTAATCCAGTTGGCTGCAATAATGTGGTTGTAAGCGGTGCAACAATACTTAATCCTGAGGATGGGCATAATACGGATGGAATCAACCCATCATCGTGCAGTAATGTGCGGATTTCAGATTGTTTAATAAGTGTTGGTGATGACTGCATTACCATAAAGTCAGGCCGCGACAAGCATGGCCGTGATTATGGAAAACCTTGTGAAAATATTACGGTTACAAATTGTATTATGGAAAAAGGCCATGGAGGCGTAGTAATTGGCAGCGAAATGTCGGGCGGGGTAAAAAACGTGACCATATCAAACTGTGTTTTTGATGGGACCGACAATGGTATCCGTTTAAAATCAGCCAGGGGACGTGGCGGTATTGTTGAAAATATTATGGTTACCAATATTGTAATGCAAAATATCCGCAGGATTGGATTCATTTTTAACCTTTTTTACGACCGTGGTACGAGTGTTGAACCAGTTTCGGAACGGACCCCGATATTCAGAAATATACATATTGATCACGTTACCGGTGTAAATATCGAAAAAGTA
The DNA here is from genome assembly GCA_963677475.2 of Prolixibacteraceae bacterium. Taxonomy (GTDB): domain Bacteria; phylum Bacteroidota; class Bacteroidia; order Bacteroidales; family Prolixibacteraceae; genus JABMQB01. The sequence goes on from CAXXQD010000003.1 coordinate 43,870, forward strand.
GGGGCTATGACCGGAATCGAAGAAATGCCCGTTGACGAAGTATCATTTAGCAATATAAGTTTTAAAGCCGAGAAGGGCTTTATTGTGCAAACTGCAAAAAACCTTCACTTTTCGAATATCGATATTGCAGTGAATGAAGGGCCTAGCATGTTGTTTACCAATTGCAAGGGAATAGTCCTGAATGATGTAAGGTCAAGCAAACCAATAAAGGATCAGGCAATTATCGAGGTAATCTCTTCATCAGGAGTCGTGGTTCATAATTGTTGCCAAATTGTTCCAACCAATGTATTTTCAATTGTTAAGGATAGTGAAATTATTTGGGGAGAAAATTTATTGGGAGGTGCCGAAAACAAATAACAAAACATAAGTTGGATCCATCAAGGCTGTGAGTTGGTGGAAATAAAACCTGTTGAGAATTTTGATCTCGGCAGGTTTTTTTATGAAAAAAGTGTAGTACTATTTTATTCAGTTTTTTTGCAATTGCAATCGAATTGGGTCTAGATTTTATTTTAAGTTTTTTGGATCGATATTAAATTGTTGTTTGTGAGCTTAATAGGTCGTTTTCCTTGTGGTTTTGTAATGATATATTGCAGCCAATTATGCAAAAAATGACGAAATATGACCTGTTTTTTTTAGTATGTTTGTCGGATTAACAACAGATAGTTTGGATAAAAAATACATATCAGACGAAAGGAAGTTAATCCAACGATTGGCCAATGGTGAAGAAATGGCTTTCGAAATCCTTTTCTACCGCTATCGGGGAAAGGTGGGCAACTTTATTAAAAAGACTTTACCTCCCGGAATTGATCTGGAAGAAACGGTAAACGAAATTTTTCTTCGCGTATGGATGAATAAAACTAAACTGGATGTAAATTTACCATTAGAACCTTATCTATTCCGGGTGGCCCGAAATATTGTAATCGACGAATTCAGAAAGAACATTCAATACCAGGTCTATTTACAAGAAGGTTCCTTTTTGTCCGACTTATCGATTCATGGCGCAGATGAAATTCTCGAAGGGAAAGAACTTAAAAACTGGTTCACCGACGTTTTAAAACAATTGCCAGAAAAACGTCGGGAAATATTTATCATGAGCCGTTTTAAGGATATGACCTATCGTGAAATTGCTAAAAAATTAAATATTACCGAAAACACGGTTGATACCCAAATACGACGCTCCTTGAAGTATCTCAGGCAAGAACTCAAGAAAATATATTTTTTCTTTATTTTTTTTTGAATCCCTGTCACGGACAATTTAATTTCTTACGTATTCAAGTTTATTATTAATTAATATGGATCAATCATCTCCAATATTTTCGCTATTTGAAAGAATAGCAAACGGAAAACCCCTTACGGCAGCAGAGCTCAAGAAAGCTAAGTCATTGCTTTTTGATAAAAATTTCAGAAATGAAATCGATGAATGGATTACCCATCATTGGAATTCGTCCGACGAAAAAGGAATAGAAATCGGTTACGAAAGGTTACAGCATAAGATCAACCTCTACGAAAGAGAGAAAAAGCTAAGCCATCGGATTTATTCGAAAACTTTAAGCCTTACCAAATATTACAGTCGGATTGCAGCCATCTTGTTCTTGCCACTTATTACGGCAGTTTTTGCATATTTCATTTTTTCGCCTAAATATTCTGATAATATTTATACAGCAGAAGCACCTTTAGGACAAAAAGCAAAAGTTGAAATGCCAGATGGAAGCGTTATTTGGCTTAATTCGGGTTCAAGCATTCGTTATTCGTCAGAATTTAATCATAAAACACGCGAGGTTGAATTAACAGGAGAAGCGTTTTTCCATGTCAGTAAAAATGTGCGCAAGCCGTTTTTTGTCCATACCAAACATGTGGATGTTCAAGTAACCGGAACAAAATTTAACTTAAATAGCTATGACTATGAGCCTGTTGTTGAAACAGCCCTGATTGAAGGGAGTGTGTATGTGCACTTGCCCGGTGAAAAGCAAAAATATAGCCTTACACTGGGAAATGTGTTGGCATACTCAAAAGAGTCTGGCAAGGTTTCGCGATATGGACTAAAGGAAGAAGAAAAAATTGCCTGGAAAGAAAACAGGTTGATTTTTGTGAACGATGATTTTTTCAAGTTGGCACGAAAAATAGAATATTGGTACAATATGGAAGTTGTTTTTAATCCTTCAGATTTTGTTGGCAATAAGTTGACGGTTAAACTTTTTGAAGGGGAACAACTCGATAAGTTACTGGAAATTGTTGAATCAGCCCTTGGGGCGCAATGTACGGTTCAAGGGAATAAAATTGTTATAAAAAAGAAAATGCCTATGCGATAAGCCTTATGAAAAGGGAAGTGTCCTACCACTTCCCCATGAATTCTAAACATTAGTACGAACGTTTAAATTAATTCAATCCCAAATTTATGAAAAAAATTATGAATTTTTTTACAATGGATGTTATTATTCATTGTAGTAGATTATTAAGAATTATGAAAATATTGCTAATTCTTCTCACAGTATCATTAACCACGTTTGCATCAACAACATATTCGCAAACACGTAGCTTAAGTTTTCAACTTACAAATGCTAATTTATTAGATGTTTTTAAGGTTATTGAAAATCAGTCCCAAATGCAAGTAGCTTACGATATCTCGGCAATCGACCTTGAAAATAAAATCAATATTGAGGTCAACAGTAAGTCTGTTGAGAATGTATTGGATTTAGCGCTTGAAAATACCAACCTTTCGTATCTGATAATGAATAGGTACATCATTATTAAAAAGAAGGACGATATTGATGGCAATGCAGTTGGAATGCAAATATCTATTACTGGAAAGGTAACCGATTCATCAGGATTTCCATTGCCAGGAGTAACAGTTGTTGTTAAAGGGACAACCAATGGTACAATTACCGATTCGGAAGGAAGCTATACCATTGCCAACATTCCTAACGATGCAATCCTCAGTTTTTCATTCGTTGGTATGAAAACCCAGGACATTGCAGTGGATAGCCGCGCTGTTATTGATGTTCAGATGGAAGAAGATGCCATTGGCATTGAAGAGGTGGTTGCCATTGGTTATGGAACAGTAAAACGGCGCGATCTTACCGGTGCTGTTGCTTCGGTAAAAAGTGACGAAATTACCATTGCCCCTGTCTCAAATGCCATGGAAGCAATTCAAGGCCGGGTTGCAGGGTTGGATATCACCCGCAGTTCAGGAAAAGCGGGCGCAAGTTCTGAAATATTGCTGAGGGGTAACCGTTCGCTAACAGCCAGCAGTGCACCTATTTATATTATTGACGGAATTCAGGGAAGTATCAATAACTTGAACCCGAACGACATCGAAACCATGGATATCTTGAAAGATGCTTCATCTACAGCTATTTATGGTTCGGCAGGTGCAAACGGTGTAATTATTATCACCACAAAACAAGCTGAAAAAGGTAAAATTCAAGTTGATTTTGATTCGTATGTGAGTGTGAACGGCTGGGCATCGTTTCCAAGTGCCTTGCAAGGCGATGCTTGGTTAGATTATCTTGAGGAAGGATATTATGCCACCAACGGAGCACATTCTGCAAGCCAGGATGAATTGCTTTCAGCGTGGAATATTGGTTCGCTTAGCGATTATATTAATCAGGGAAAATGGATCGACTGGATTGACGAAACACTTCAAACAGGGGTACAACAAAATTATGCACTTTCGGTACGTGGTGGAACCGATGTTGTACAGGCAAACTTTTCATTAGGTTACAACAAAACAAATGGTATTTATAAAAACGACTACTCGGATAGGGTAACCATGCGTGGTAAAATCAATGTTGATGCCAACGATAATTTCAAGTTTGGCATTCAAACAGGTTTGATATTTACAGACAGTGAGTCACGAGGGAGCCGTATCAATAAGGCATTTGGAATTGTACCACTTGGTGATGTTTATGATGAGGATGGGAACATCAATCCATATCCAATTGAAGGCATGACCGATGTGATAAGCCTATTGGCTGATGATATTGAAGGAACATACAAAAACAATTCTAAAAGTGTTGCAATTACTGCTAATCCATACTTTGAGATTAAACTAGCTGAAGGGCTTACGTTTAAATCAATATTGGGAACATCATTATCATCAAGACGCCAGGGGGAATTTAAAAGCGATCATACCTATATGATGCTTGCAGGTAGTGAAGATGAGATAAGGAAAGCAAGTTATAATACATCGCTAAGTTACAGTTATGTGTGGGAAAATATAGCAAACTATAACTTTACAATCAACGAAGATCACGACATTACAACAACGTTAATTTCTTCGTATGCACATAGCCAAAACGAAAGCTCAGGTGCATACAGCGAAGGTTTCTTATACGATGACTTTTTATTTTATAACATTGATGCTGGATTAAATCCAGTTGTGAGTTCAAGTTATAGCCATACCAAAAGAATGTCAGTAGCTGCGCGCGCTACCTATTCTTATAAAGGTAAATACCTTCTTAGCTTATCAGTACGCGAAGATGCAGCCTCGCAGTTGGCTAAAAAATGGGATACCTTCCCGGCAGGAGCCTTTGCGTGGCGTATTTCCGATGAAAGCTTTATGGAAAACTCCAAAAACTGGTTGAGCAATTTAAAATTACGAACTGGTTATGGGGTTTCCGGAAACTCAAATATTGGTGCTTATGTCACAAAATCAGAGGTTACCAGTGGTATTGATGTATTGAATTTTGGTGGTGGACAAGTATCAACAAACATTCCTACACAGGCAGTGGGTAATGCAAATCTTGGTTGGGAAAAATCATACAACCTGAACATCGGATTAGATTTCGGCGTGTTTAATAACCGTATTAATGGTTCGGTTGAATATTATAATACCGACACAAAAGATGTAATTTATGCAAGAAGTTTACCATATTCAGGTGGTGGCTATACAGCGAAACTTCCCTATCAAATGAATGCTAATATTGCACGCATGAAAAACCAGGGAGTTGAAATTACATTGAATACCAGAAATATTCAAACTCCAGACTTTAAATGGAACTCAACTTTAACTTTTGCAAGAAACAAAGAAGAAGTGACTTCTATTGACTTAGGTAGCGGAACCACTGTTGATGACCTTATTTCTTTAGGTTTGTTTATGGGATCACCTAAAAGCACCTTCTACGAATACAAAAAACTTGGTATTTGGCAATTGGGAGAAGAAGCCGATGCGGCGGTTTTTGGACTGTTGCCGGGAGATGTTAGGATCGAATCAAGCCTGACTAAAAAATCAGATGGAGTTTGGGTGCAAACAACAACAGATGACGATGGTGTAGAAACCGAAACTGAATATACAGCAGAGAATCCATATACAATAAATGCAAACGATGACCGTCAGATTATTGGGCAAGGTTCACCAAAATGGACTGCTGGTCTACAAAATAGCTTTACATATAAAGATTTCAGCCTAACTGTTTTTGCTACTGCAAGATGGGGACATATGATTGATGGAGAACTTTTAGGTTATTTTGGAGGGAAAAACATGCCAGATATGTATGACTATTGGACTGAAGACAATCCAACCAATGATTTTCCAAGGCCATATTTGAGTAGGAGTACTACTAAATCATCTCCTACAGCAGCTCTTAATTTTGTGGATGCGTCGTACATAAAAATTAAGAATATTACATTGGGATATACCCTTCCTAAAACGCTTAATGATAAATTAGGATTATCAAAACTTCATGTTTATGGAACGCTTTACAATCCATTCATCATTGCTAAAAGCAGTATTTTGAAAGGAGTCGATCCGGAAACCAATGCCTCTGATTCATTCCCATTGTACAAACAAATTGTGTTTGGAGTTAATTTGTCATTTTAAAAAGAAAGGATTATGAAAAAGATATATAAATTCATTGCACTAGTTGCAATTTTATCTGCAAGCACACTAACGTCTTGCGATTTGGACGAGTTCAATCCATCAACAGTCCGCCCGGAAGTTGCTTATAATGATCCGGCAACCTTCGAAAGCCTTATTAATTATTGTTACGATGGACTCTATTATTTTTATGGCAAGATTGATGGAATTGGCGCTATGGAAATGGGTACAGACATTTGGGTCAGTACAAGTAAAGAATCCGGATTTACCCTTTATAACAGTAATATGAATTCTGAGTTGGGTACATTAAAAGTATTCTGGCAAGGGTTTTATTCTACCGTGAATTATTGTAACACTGCAATTTATTATGCAAAAGAATTAGAAGGTTTAACCGAAGAAGAAAAAAATGCGAAAGTTGCAGAGGCATATTTTCTTCGCGGATGGAGCAACTTGCATTTGGTAGAGCAATTCGGTCCTGTTGTATTGAGGACTGAACCATCTGTTGTGACAGGAGCCGATAATTATCCTGTTCGAAGTACTGAAGCTGAATTTTACGACCTAATCATCAGTGATTTACAATTTGCTTGTGAGCATTTACCAATTGACCAGGGTGTTGAAAGAGGCCGCGTTTCAAAAAAAGCTGCCTACGGAATGCTTGCAAAAGCCTGTTTGCAACGCACACGCCTAGGTGAATCAAATGCATCAGAATACGCAAAAATGGCATTGGATGCTGCACGGGAATTAATTAATAATCCTGATCAATATGGAATCGCACTTTATACAAGTGATGACGAAAAGTCGGGTTACTCAAAACTGTG
>CAXXQD010000004.1:0-119362 GCA_963677475.2 Prolixibacteraceae bacterium
AGCGTATTGTTGTTTATTTCCAGGTTGTATTCTTTAGGGTTTTGCGCGACATAATTTGCCATTGCATCTAATGAACTTATAGCAATCAAAGGTTTTTGGGCAGCAAAACAAATTCCTTTAGCAATGGAAACCCCTATACGCAGCCCGGTATATGAACCAGGTCCTTTGCTCACAGCAATGGCATCTAATTGCGAAGTTGAAAGCTGGTTTTCCTTTAAAATGTCCCGAATATAAACACCAAGTAATTCGGAATGGCTAAGCCCAAGTTGATTTTCTTTTAAAGCAAGAATTCTTCCATTCGAACTTAAGGCAACAGAACATACTTCTGTAGATGATTCAATCAAAAGGATTATTGGCATCTTATTTATAATTCAAAAATTGTATTAAGTGGAGCAAAAATACTAAATTTGCCCGAATTTAGTTATTATTATTACTTTGATTGATATAACATTAGGAATATAAGCTTCTATAAATTTTGATGAGATACTGTTTAACAATTCTGTTGTTTTTTATTTCCATTTCCTTATTCGCACAGGACAGGCTAATTAAAAGTGCCGATAAAAAATTTAAATCGCGCGACTATGAGAAAGCCCGGATTTTGTATGAGGAAGCTTTGGCAATTAAGCCCGGCAATTATTACATCATGAAAAAGCTGGTTTTATCAAACCAGGGAATGGGAGAAACAGGAACCGCAGAAGATTGGATGAAAAAAATGTTTGATATTGGTAGGGTGACCACTAACGACTATTATTTATATTCGCAGATTCTCCTGAGCAATGGAAAGTATAAAGAAGCGTTGGAATGGGTTAAAAAATATGAAGAAAAAAAGCCTGGAGATAAAAAAATACAACCAGCGAAAGACCAAATCGAATACATTAAAAACCTTGTTAAAGACTCATCAGCATACAAGATTAACCGGATTGGCATTAATACTCCAGGATCTGAACTCGGTACGTGTTATTACAAAGATGGAGTGATATTATCTTCCTCTTCAATTGGGCATAAAAAAGCGGATACAAAATTGGCCCCTAACAATTTGCCATTTCTTGACCTGTTTTTTGCCAAGGAAGTCAGCGATGGTGTTTTGGTTGACCCTGTTCCATTCGCGCAAAGGTTAAAAACCGAATTTAACGATGGTCCGGTTGGGTATGATCCGGCCGATGATATTCTTTACATAACCCGTTTTGCCCCACATAAAGCAGAAGTACAAGAAGGGGAGGACGTATTTCATTTACAGATAGTTAAAGCTGAAAGCAGGGATGGGATATGGATACCCCGTGGAAATTTCTTTATGAATAGCCCAAACTTTTCAGTGGCACATCCGAGCATTAGTGCTGATGGGCAAAAGCTTTATTTTGTAAGTGATATGCCTGGTGGTTATGGCGGATACGATATTTATTTCTGTTATAAAACTGTTGGGAAATGGAGCCAGCCATTTAATGTTGGTCCTGCAATTAATAGCCGTGAAAACGAACTATTCCCTTTTATTGCAAGCGATGGTTCCCTTTATTTCTCATCGGAAGGGCATAATGGGCTTGGAGGGCACGATGTATATGTTGCAACACCTGAAAAAGGGGTGTTTACCAGTATCAGGAATATGGGGTACCCAATAAACAGCACTAAAGATGAGGTTGCTTTTACACTAAACAGTACGTCTACCCATGGATATTTTTCGACAAACCGGGTGAATGACGATGGTTTTTACGATATCCTTTCGTTAGAATTAAGTTTTGTACCGTTAAATATTACAGGTATTGTAAAAGATAATATGACTAAAGAGATAATACCCGGGATTTTGGTTGAATTGAAAGACGCAACCGGAAAGTCATAGGCGAGTCGACAAGCAAGCCCGATGGGGGTTTTTCGTGCATCATCAATAAAATTCCGGAAATGCTGCTTGAAACCCAAGGAGAAGCATATAATGCCTTAAAAACAAAAGTTGACCTGCAGCAGTTAAAACCTAATGAGGAAATATTTTTAGAAGTTTACTTAAATAAAATTGAAGAAGCTTCGGTTAAATAACCTGAATTGTTTCCTCCCTTGTTTTGAGAAATTCAAAGTTCCGGACAAAACATTCGCAATCTGATTTTTTTTCCAGTATTTTCATTTGCCCAACTTCCGAGAAAATACCCCGATACTGCAAATTATTAATATGTTCGAAGTTGTTAATTTCCACGTAAGGTAAATAAATGAATTGGGTTGGGGTATAATTAAAGGTGGTAATAATAACTTTGTCGTCAATAATTATGTATTTGCTATGAACCTTTGGGTTTACGAAATATGCGGCATTTGGAACTTTTTTAAATGCTTCTGTGAATTGTGAAAAACTATGTTTGTTAGCGGCTTGCCTGAAGTTTCTATTCGTATCTTGATTCCCGGAATAAGTCTGCGATATACATTGAATATCCAAACCAATTTTCCCTTTCTGAACAACCTGAAATAAAAATCCCTTTTTACTAATTTTGCTATTAGTTTCTGTTTTTACCTTGTAATTTAGGGGAATGTTATAGGTATATGCGGATATGTGTTGGCCAACAATCCAAATTCGATGCTGTGCTTTTTCAATCAGTTCCAAAATAATTTGCTGTGCTTTTTCGGGGCTGTTCCAATAAAATGGGGCTATAAAATGAACAGATGAACTTTCACTCTGTTTTTTTATCGTTATAGTCGTATTTATCATATTTGAAGGTTCTTCATATTCAGTTACAGGAACAGAATTTTCAATTAGATGGTGAAAAAAATCAACATGGGTAATTGCTTCATTCTTATTTATTGGGTACAGAACAAAGGTGTCGTATTTTATGGCATCCCTGACAGCAAGGTTTGAAGAAAAAATCCCAGAAATATAATCGCCCGAATGGAACTCAATCAACAATGATTTAATATGAAGGGAATAGGGTATTTTCCCGCGCGAGAATGATTTTATTCTGTGGCTTCGGATATAGGTGTGAGGAAAGAGAAATAATCGATAATTGTTTGCTTCCCTGGGAAATGATTTATAAATAATAGTTGCCAGATCGTACTTTGTTTTCTTATCCTTAAATGCTTCTGAACCATCTTCGTTCAATATTTTTTGCGGGCTGGTATTATCATAACCTTCAAGCGGTATCGAGACAACATTTATTTCAATTCCCTGTTTTGCAAGCTCTTGAAAAAAGTGATGTAGCTCAAGGTTGTTAAACAGGTAAAGCGCAATTTGAAGGCTTTTAATTTTTGTGGCATTCGCACATAAAAAATCTTTTAATGCAATTATAAATTTTGGGCTTGATCCTTTAAAGGGATATGGTTGATGCATAGGATAATGACCAGGATCATCGAATAATATGTGTGTTTGTTTCATTTGGGCTGATATTAGTATTTACGTGCCATTTTCTATGTCATGTTTTATTTGTTTTGCTATTGCTTCTCCTAGTTTAACTGGAACGGCATTCCCAATCATTTTATAAGCAGAACTTAATTTTGAATAGTAAAATTTAAATGAATCAGGGAAGGTTTGTATTCTCGCACATTCCCTAACGGTAAGCCTTCGGTATAAACTTTCTTTTCCCGGGACAAATTGTTTGAGGTCTTTTGCCAAATCCTGCATTTTTGGTGCCTGCGGATGCAAAGGTGCATGCCTTCCTCCTGCCTGGATGGTAAATGAAGGTTGGTCCCACGCACGTACCCTGTTTCGTGACATAAAAATAGAAGAAAACCCTCCTGTCATGTATTCGTGGTTCGGGAAAAGGCAGTTATTGCCATTTGTGTAGTTTTTTTCTGAAGCGGGAATTGCGGAATCCTGCAAGTCAGATATGGCATTTTGCAGTGTTGGTATTTGTTGATTTGGCATTGGAAGCGTAAAAGTTGTGTGGAAATAGTCTTTCCTGTAGCCTGTGATTAATACCCGTTTTCGATCTTGCGGAACACTATAATTTTTTGCATTAACAAGGTTAGTTGTTACTGCGTATCCTGCATCTTTAAACAACTCAATTATTGTTTCAAATGCCTCGTTATGCCTTTGGAAAAGTATTCCGGAAACGTTCTCGGCAAGGAAAAATAATGGTTGTTTATCTTTAAGTATCCGAATGAATTCAAAAAATAGTTGTCCACGGGTATCCTTAATTCCCCGAAGTGCCCCTGCCTCGCTCCAACTCTGGCACGGTGGACCGCCAATAATACCAACGCAATCGGGAATTTCATTCGAAGGAATATCAATTATGCTTCTTTTATCCAGTTCGGTTTCCGGATGGTTTTTCTCATAGGTTTCCCAGATTTCTTTATCAAACTCATTTGCCCAAACAACATTAAACCCGGCATTTTTAAAACCCAGGTCAAGACCCCCGGCACCTGCAAAAAGAGATATGATATCCATTCTATGATTAATTGTTAAGGTGTAACTTTTTCCTAAAGCCTAAAAGTACGAAAATAGCTTAAGTTTTATGTATGGGATTTAGTTGGCAAATTGGACATATATTGCCAATCCAACCAGAATAGCAAATAATACTTCGCCCCAAAGCCTCGATTTAAGATAAACGAAGTAATTCGAAATTAAAAAAGTTGTAGGCAGTGCAGCTATTACAAAAATTTCGCTGGATGCTGCCGGCACAAATATTAGTACAAATACTGAAAATAGGAATAACCAAAAGAAACTGGTAAAATACTTCCTGGAACTGATTTTTTTAGTATCGTAAAACTGAAGTAAATTAACGCTTGCAATAGCAATAAGGAATGCCTGGTAGCCCATAAATACCTGTAATGGGATATCCCCTTTTATGCGCTGGCTATTGGTAAATAAATTAAAGGAAAGCACCTTAATTAATTGGTCAAATGAATTAAAAAAATATGCCAGCGAAAAAGTAAATAACCAGGGCAATATAAACCCCAAAATGGATAATGATAGATCGCGCCATGAAAATTCCCTGTTAATGGTGATTGTAGAAATAATAATGGCCGGAAAAAAAAAGATTGTATTGAAATAAAATAACGATCCGATGCTTAATAAGAGGCAGCTGTCAAAAACATTTGAATAAATATTTTTCTTCTCAAAAGCATTAAAAACCCGAAAAAGGGATAACATTAAAAAAACGGCTGCAAATAAAACCGGATGCAAGGTGTGCAAGCCAAAAAGTCCGCCCACAAATATCACAAAATAGCTGGATGGCAGTAGGGTACGTTTTCGTATAAACCCAAATTTGCTATTAAACCGCTGGATGGAAAATCCTAACAGAATAACAATTATTAAGGTGAGCAAAACTAAAATAAACGGACTTGAAGATATTAAATGAAATAATGGGGCAAACAAAACCATTTGATCTTCGCCTTCAAAAAACGGATAACTTTGAGGTGATATCAAACTAACAGACCACAGCAAGAACCCAAAAATTGGGAATAAAAGAAGGTTGTAAGTTTGATTAGATTTTAAAATCTTTAAAAGCATCGTTATAAATCAAATCCGAGGTCTTTCCTGAAGTTACTTTTATCGAATGTAATTTTTTCTACGTTTTTATATGATGTCGCAAGGGCTTCCTCTTTATTTTTCCCATACGAACTAACAGCAATCACCCTTCCACCATTGGTAACTATTTCATCGTTTACCAATTTGGTTCCGGCATGAAAGACAATGCTGTTTTTCACGTTTTCAATTCCGTGAATTGTTTTTCCACTTTCGTATTTTCCGGGGTATCCACCTGAAACCATCATTACCGTTACAGCTGCCCTTTCGTCAATTTCAATTTCTTTTTCATGAAGGTTTCCTTCGGCAGCACCTTCCAACAGATCGACAAAGTCTGACTTAATTCGCAACATTACGGCTTCAGTTTCAGGGTCACCCATACGAACGTTATATTCTATAACTTTCGGGTTTCCATTTACATTGATCAACCCAAGGAAGATAAATCCATTATACTCAATCTTGTCTTTTTGAAGCCCTGTAATCGTTGGTATGACAACTTGATCTTCAATTTTTTTCATAAACCCGGCATCGGCAAAAGGAACAGGTGAAATTGCACCCATGCCTCCGGTGTTTAATCCGGTATCTCCTTCTCCGATTCGTTTATAGTCTTTAGCTTCAGGTAAAATTTTATAACTTTTGCCATCGGTAATTACAAAAACGGATAATTCAATGCCCGATAAAAACTCTTCGATAACAACTTTGCTGCTGGCATCCCCAAATTGCCCGTTAAGCATTTCCACCAACGCATCAGAAGCTTCTTCCAGTGAATTAATAATGAGAACACCTTTTCCTGCAGCCAATCCGTCGGCTTTCAGAACGTAAGGTGCTTGCATTGTTTTTAAAAAATCGATCCCCTCAGTGAGGTTCTCTTTTGTTACAGTGGTATATTTTGCAGTCGGGATTTGATGTCGGAACATAAATTCTTTGGCAAAATCTTTACTGCCTTCTAACTGCGCCCCGACCTTTTTTGGACCAACTACTTTTAAATTGGATAGTTCAGAATCTTTTGCAATTAAATCGTGGATACCTTCGACCAAGGGAACTTCCGGACCAAATAACAACAAATCAATTTTATGGTCAAGTACTGCTTGTTTGATGGATTGAAAATCAGACACACCAAAGTTTAGGTTAATTCCTAAATCACTTGTGCCGGCATTTCCCGGGGCAAAATATAATTGGTCAACTTTTTTGCTTTGTGCTATTTTCCATCCAAGGGCATGTTCCCTTCCTCCTGATCCTAAAATTAAAATGTTCATACGATTTATTTTGATAGTAATTTAAGCTACAGCAAATAACAAATTTCAGAATTTAATATCCGCTGTGCAAGCATGCTTTATGCGGTTTTTATTTTATTTTTCTTCTATTAAGAACTTGATTGATAATAGAATGTGAATATAAGTTTTTTATTTTTTCAAATTCAATTTTCTCGAACGAATAACCTTGTTTTTTTAACTCTCTAATTACAATAGGCAATGCATGATATAAGTTCTTTTCGGCTTTTAGCGAGTCGTGAAAGGTAATTATTGAGCCCGGGCGCACAAAGTTTAGGACGTTGTTGACAACTCGGTTACCACTCAGGTTTTTATCGTAATCACAGCTAATCACATCCCACATAATGATTTTGTATTTGAGCGATAAAAACTTGTATTGTTCCCTACTTAACCAACCATGTGGCGGTCGGAATAAATTTGAGTTTATAAGTTTATCTGCTTTTTCGATGTTCTTAAAAAAGGCATAGTTTTTTGTTTTCATTCCTTGAAGATGGTTGTAGGTATGGTTGCCAACAACATGCCCGTTTTCAATTATTTTTTGAAAAACTTCAGGGTATTTAAACACGTTTTCGCCAACACAGAAAAAGGTGGCTTTTATATTTTCTTTTTCAAGGATATCCAATACATAATTGGTAATTTCAGGATGCGGTCCATCATCGAAGGTAAGGTAAACTACTTTCGACTCACCGGGTATATTCCAAACTGCTTTTGGAAACCAGTTGGTTATAAATTTTGGGAGCCGAACACGTAGGTTTATACGTGCCATTATCGGATGCTGCTAAATGATTTAAAAAACCCTTCCAGGCTTGCATTTATTTCTTGTTTCAAATCTTCGTTGGCTGAGAACCTTTGGCATGTTTTATCGAGCCTTTGCAGGAAGAACATATCCCTTTGGAATAATTCGCCAATACTTCTTGTATTCATCATTTTACTGTCCAATGAAAGGGCATATTCCAATTCTTCTTTAAAATTAATATACGCAGCTTTAACTAGTTCATCTGCTTTTTCGTTCTCTTTAAGCATATAAACATTGTCTATAAGTTCAATACCGAAGTATTCAAATGGGACCAAATCATGTGGCACTAATTCAAGGCAACGGTTAACTACTGCTTTTGCCGAATCGTTTTTGCCTTCTTTAATAAGAGTCGTCGCCAACCTGTTAAAACTATTTCGGATATTGGTCATCATCCTTCGGTTATTTTCGTCAAGATAAATGCCCGGTTGGTTCATATTTCCCCATTCAAATTTATTCATCAGGTTCTCATACATAATATCGGAAGCGACATTTCCAACGTCAAAACTTTCCGACCCTGCCGTGCTTTTAATTGGCACAACGCGGTATGCAAACCCTTCAACCTGGAAATAATCTTCCAAATTCATGTGCTTTTTAGAACCCACCGTTATGGCGAAGTATATTGGCCGTTCCCAATCACTGTTTGCCAGAAGGTCAAGAACCATCAGTTCGTCTTTTGCAATATAATTTTTATTGCTCAGATCAATTACCATGGTATCAAGAATTTTATCGTAGTCTTCGGGCCTTACAACTTTATTACGGATAACAGCTTCTTTATCAATTTTAAGGGTAAATATTTTGCCCGGGATATAAGCTGCATTATCGTATTGGGTCAATTTTGTTTTCGGATCGTCGGATGCTACAAATTCAATGGCTTTTTTCAGGTCGATGGTTCCTTTCATTCTCGGGTCGTCCATTAAATATACTATATCACGCGTTCCCTGTGTGTATTTCTCCTGATCCATTGAAAACGGGACAGGTTCAGATTCGTAAGCCTTAAGCTTCATTTGATTGATGTACCAATCGGTTTGAAGGTAGCTTAAATTACAAACACGTACATCTGTTCTCGTGCCTTCCACTTCCTGATTATACCATAAAGGGAATGTGTCGTTGTCGCCATTGGTGAAAAGAATCGCATTTTCGGCGCATGATTTCAAATAATTAGCACCCAGGTCGCGTGCTGTGTATCTGCCTGAACGGTCATGGTCATCCCAATTTTCAGAAGCCATAATCCCAGGTACTAAAATGGTAGTGATTATAGTGATCAGTCCGGCTGTTGCAACTTCCGGCAAATATTTTTTAAAGAACTTGAATAACCCTAATACACCAAATCCTATCCAAATGCTAAAAGCATAAAACGAAGCTGCATAGGCATAATCCCTTTCGCGGGGCTGCATAGGGTATTGATTAAGGTATATAACAATTGCCAATCCGGTTAAAAAGAAAAGCAGAAAGATTACCCACAACCATTTTTTCGCCAGTTTCCCTCTGTTGTACAAATAAAAGATTCCTACAATCCCCAATAACAAGGGCAGAAGAAAGTACGTATTTCTTGCCTTATTGCTTTTCAAGGACGTTGGCAGCAAACTTTGATCGCCAAGCCTCCAATTATCAATAAATGGGATCCCGGAAATCCAATTCCCGTGAATCATGCTACCATGGCTTTGGATATCGTTTTGGCGCCCGGCAAAATTCCACATAAAATACCGAAAATACATGTGCCCAACCTGGTACCTGAAAAAGAACCTCAGGTTTTCAGCCATGGTAGGTTTCACAATTGTTTCAACTTCCCCCTGCTCGTTTTTATGCCTGATTTTGGTTCCTTTTATTCGGGCCCAAGTTTTATATTCTTCCGCATGTGCAGGTTCATTATTGCTCCACATCCTTGGAAAAATTGTTGTGAACTTACTGTCGTAGTTTGCAGATATTTTTTTGTCTGTGACCACATATTTGCCATCTCTTTGGCTATAAACCGATTTTCCTTCGGTAAACCTTTCGTTTACATCGTTGGGTGAATTAAAATACTGCCCTGTCAATAATGGGCGTTCACCATATTGTTCGCGGTTTAGGTAAGACAGTAGCGCAAATGTGTTGTTCGGACTGTTCTGGTCCATCGGGGTTTTTGATGACGACCGGATAATAGTTAAAGTGAAGGATGAATATCCAATTAGAATAGCCGTTATCATCAGGATGGCGGTGTTCCAAAATACTTTTTTCTTTTTGGAGGTGTATCTTATTCCAAATATTATTAATGCAATTACCCCTGCGATATAAAACAATAACCCTGAGTGGTAGGGTAAACCAAATGAGTTGACAAATAATAATTCGAACAGCGAACCAATTTTTACCGTACCTGGTATTATTCCATACATAACCAATCCTAAAAGGAATATGGATACTGCTATTGCCTTTAAAATGCCATTTCGGGTGACGGTATATTTTTTAAAGTAATAAACAAAAACGATTGCCGGAATTGCAAGAAGGTTTAGTAAGTGCACCCCAATTGAAAGCCCAATAATATATGCAATTAACACCAGCCATCGGTTTGCGTAGGGTTTATCTGCAACATCTTCCCATTTTAAAATTGCCCAGAATATAACAGCAGTGATCAACGATGAAGTTGCATATACCTCCCCTTCAACGGCCGAGAACCAAAATGAATCGGAGAAGGTATAAGCTAAGGCGCCAACAATTCCACTTCCTAAAATAGCAAGGGTTTCACCTTTGGTTAATTCTTTGTTTTCAGAAACTATTTTTTGTGCAATGTGTGTGATTGTCCAAAACAGGAACAATATGGTGAAGGCACTCGCCAATGCAGAAAGTGAGTTTATAAGCAATCCTGCTGATTCAGGTCCGCCAAAAAGTGTAAAGAACCGTCCGAGTATCATAAAAAATGGTGCACCAGGAGGGTGGCCAACTTCCAATTTATACGAGGTAGTTATAAATTCCCCACAATCCCAAAAACTAGCCGTGGGCTCAATGGTCAAAAGGTAGGTTGTTGCAGCAATTAAAAAAATGATCCAGCCAACAAGGTTATTTAGTAATTTATAATTTCTCATTTTTATGTATTTGTAGTCCTAATCTCTTCGATTTTAAAAATGTAAGTTTTCTTCCCGCCACTGAAAAGTTAAGCAGTAGATTTTTAAAATTATCCGCGAAGATAACTCATTTGAGACAAATTGGAATAAAAGAATATGATTTTCATTTCTTCGATATTAAAATTCACCATGTAATCATTTTCCATGGTGCTAAAATCATAAAAATAATTCCGGTTTCAATTAAATCTTCTGGCATAATAATTATTCGTTGAAATTGGCTTAAAGTGTTTGATTTTTTTAATGTTGTGGTTTGACAGAACAATAATAATTTGTAATTTGTATGCTGATTTTCAATTCTATTTGTATCAGCCAGTTTAGGCAAAATTTAACCGTAATCCGGCCGTAAATTGAAGTTTAGCTGATGTACTCTTATTACAAAATGTAATTCCCAATATATTTTTTAAAAAGCAAACGCACAATGTGATTAAATATAATGTGAACCTAAAATTTTAAAAAATGGAACAAAACAAACGATTCATCCAAAGAGTTACAAAGGCCACTGAACTTTGGTCAGATACCCAATCAAATCCGTTTAAAACTTACGAATTGGTAAACCGGGGAGAGTACTTTAAAATTTCTATTTCTGATTATGAGTTATGGGAGGAAGAATTGGCTAATAAAAAATGGCTGGTTTTAGAAATAGGCGTAGAAAACAAACAATTGATTTCTTTTTGTATTCCAAGTGATAATGCTTTTGTATTTAAAGAATTGGATTACGTTAATGCTAGTTTGGTAAAAGTTATACCTTTTCAGGATAATTTTCCTTTGTTAGGTATCGACCCTTTTATAGATATCTACTCGGGAACTAAGGGCGAAACTGTAAAGTTAATGTTGCTGGATTCATTTAGATGGAATATGCTAAATAGAAATTGGATTGAACAGCAAATACAAGATACTGAACAAGGTCTGTTTTGTAGGTTTTTAATCCATTTTAAAGAAATTAAAAAAGCATTTGAGGACGGTCATAATGAAATTTATGTTACTTTAGGCTTAAGCAATATGTACAATTGTTTATTGCAGGACAAGGATGATTTAAAAGAATATTGTCCTAAAAGCCCTGAAACAATTTGTCCAATTTATGAGCTAAGAGATACAGATATTAAGGATATCTATTGTGATGTTGTTCAATCGAGGTACTATGCAACAATGTTGCTTTGGGCGGTTAAAGATAATTCGACAACACCAATTGGACGCAAAATAATAAATGATGGTGATGATTTTGAAGTATTTAACGCTGTTGAACCATGCCCACCATTCTGCCCGGATGGAGGCCCCAGAGAAATGATAAAAGATTAAACTAGATTATGCCAGCCGGAAACAATGCCATCCCAATAATATGGAAATTTATATCGTATTCATCGCCCTTGGTCCTTATTATTGGGATTGTATCCGGTTTCATTTTATATAAAGGCCTACAAAAAAAGAATAAGGTTATTGTCTGGTATTTTTTAGGATCACTATCCTGTGATATTTTTCATCGACTTGTTGTTTACCTGCATATCACAAAATATAATTTGTTTTCTATTCCTTTGCTGGGTATCATAGAGTTGTTATTTTTTACCTGGATCTATGAGAGAGTATTGCTAAAAAAAAGGACGCGATTGTTAAAATATATCAAAATAGGAATATTACTGATTCTTTTAGCTGAGTTTACTTATACCATTTTAGCTAAAAATCCTGCCAGTTTCTTTTCATACGGTAAAGTTGCTTCAAACTTGTACATTATCGTTTTTTGCGTAATGTATATACACTACATATTTTCAAGTTCAGATTTGTTAAAGATGAACGACTCAATCTTATTTAATTCAGGCGTATTGACCTATTTTACTTTTAATCTTCTAATAAGCTTATCCGTTAACTTTTTAATAAACGAAGAGCTTCATATCGTGCTTTATTTTTGGATGGCAAACGCTATTATAACCATTATTTTTTATCTTTTTAATATCTACCTGTTATGGAAGAATGGCAAAAACCGGAAACCTTTGCGTTTTGGTTAGCACTTGTAATAATCATCTCGATGGTTCTTGTGGTTACCATTATTGTGATTGTCCAACTATATTTTAAACGGATTTTGATGGAACAGCAAAAAGCTGCAAAATTAGAATTGGATTACCAGGATAAATTAATTTCGGACAGTATTAAAATACAGGAAAAGGAACGAAAAAGAATTGCCGCCGATTTGCACGATCATTTAATTTCAAAACTCAACATACTGAAGCTTAGTTTATATGGATTAAAAGATAAACCCTCGGATGCTATTTTTGATTCGTTGACCGAAAGCATAGATCTTGGGAGGAAAATATCGCACGATCTATCCCCTCCATTAATTGAAAATTCGACAATTATAGAATTGTTTTCAGAGTTTTTACTTCCGATAAAAGAAAATTATGATATATCCTTTCAGTTGCTTTCGCAGGATGAGGCCGAAATTGGGAATAGTGAAAAACTTCAACTTGTGAGGATTTTCCAGGAAGTAATTAATAATATCCTTAAGCACGCAAAAGCAAAAAAAATAGAAGTTTTCCTTAGACAAACTGAAAAGTTCCTTATTTTAAAAGTGGTGGATGATGGAGTTGGTTTTGATCCGGAAGTTGCAAAAAATGGCTTAGGCTTAAAAAATATTGAACTTCGGGTCCGGACTTTAAATGCCATTCATAAATTTAAGAGCCCGGAAGGAAAAGGAAGTACTTTTTTGTTCATATTGGCTTTAGATAAAACACAAGGAAATGGAAATGCAGATTAAATTAGGAATAGTTGATGATGAGGTTCTGGTTACAAAATTACTGTCGGATTTTTTAAATGGAATTGAGGACCTTTCGGTGGTTTTAACTGCTTTTAATGGGGTTGACCTTCTCAAAAAATTAGAATCAGCTAATGGTTTGCCAGATATTATTATATCTGATTTAAAGATGGACGAAATGGATGGGGTTGAGACAGCAGCTCAACTTAAGAAAAAATATCCGAAAATTAAGATTATCGTTTTATCTTCCTACTATAAGCAGTCGTTTCTGGGTTATATGATGAAAGCCGGGGTAAATGCTTTTCTTCCAAAAGGAATTGCACCTGATGTTCTTCTGGAGGCAGTTCGTTCCACCTATACCAAAGGTTTCTTTTTTCTGGAAGAACAAATTGATGTCATGAGAAACCAGATTACCACAAAAGCACCCAAGCCAAAATTTACAGAGGAAGAAAAACTGACCAAAAGGGAACATGAGGTACTTGAGCTTATTTGCCAACAATTAACCACGCAAGAAATTGCAGAAAAATTGTTCATCTCGGAACGAACGGTTGAAGGGCACAGAAACAACCTTTTCCTGAAAACCAAAGTTAAGAATGTAGCTGGACTCGTAATTTTTGCCGTTCAGAAAAACCTAATTGATCCTGAGCAGTTTGTAATTAAATGATTAAACTACTCCAACATTTCTGTTCATAGAAATGGGTTTCAATTATTTTCTCCTCAAATCACAAGCAAACCATAGAGATTTCTTATAACCTTTCACGAAACCTATCAAAGGTACTTGTACTCGAAATTGCAGTCAGGTGTTTTCCCCTGATTTCTAAAATCAGGTAATTCCCCCAATAGTTAATTCTCTTTATAGGCATAAATTGCAGTAGTAAAAATGAGGTGGTTGGTATACTTATTCCTAAAATGACCTGTATCTATGGAAGAATCGATTTATAAAGATAAAGTAGCAAAGGAAGAAGAAGTTGTTGGTGATTGGTTGCCGTTTCAATGCTTGACAAATGAGGCCACAGAAGTATTCGAGAAAGCAATAGAAGGGTTTATTGGAGTTAAATATACACCCGTTGCTTTTGCTTATCGAATTAAAAATGGGAAACAATACAGGTTTGTATGTAATGCAAAAGCTGTATATCCTGAAATTAAAAATGAAGCTGCAATTGTTACTATATATCACGGGCCTAATGAATCCCCATATTTAACTGATATAAAAAGAATCTATTTTTAACGAGTTGTAGCTTACTCAAAAAGACCCGAAAGCCTTTGTTGTTGTCAGGTTTAAGGGTCTTTTTTCAATATTGTCAGGCTACACTTACAACATAGGGCTTACAATATGGGCGAATGATTCACGGAGTTTATTGAGCCAAGGTCGGTTTCTCCATTCTTCCAAAATAATCTGTTCACTGTTTCTCAGATCATTTATAAAATGAGAGCATAATTCTTTTGTAAACCCTTCATTGTAAATAAATGCATTTACTTCAAAATTTGTTTCCAGGCTCCTGAAGTCCAGATTTGTGGAACCAACTGAAGAAATTACGTCATCAACGATCAAAAGCTTGCTGTGGATAAATCCTTTTTTATAAAAATAGACTTTAACACCTGCTTCTAAAAGTTCTTCAACGAACGAAAAAGAACACCATTTAGAAACCCTGGCATCCGACTTTTTGGGGATGATTATTTTTACATCAATGTTTCCCAGGGCGGCTGTTTTAATGGCTGCCAAAATATGTTGTGGGGGGATTAAATAGGGCGATGTTAAATAAACATAGTTGGAAGCGCCTGTAATAGCTGTAAAAAATGCTTGCCCAATGTTTTCCCAATCTGAATCGGGACCACTTGATGCTATTTGAATCGGCAAACCTTCACTTTCAGTAAATGGCTTAAAATAAATTTTGCCTTTTAGGACTTCTCCCTTAACAAAAAACCAATCGGCCGTGAATATTACCTGCAAGCAGGATACTGCATCGCCCGTAATTTTAATATGGGTATCTCTCCACGCCCCTAATTTTTTGTTCCCATATTTATATCGGTCTGCCAGGTTAATACCGCCAGTGAATCCAACAGTTCCGTCAATAACCGCAATTTTTCGGTGGTTTCGGTAATTGAGCCTGGGTGTTAACCTTGGGAATCGGACTTTCATAAACGAATAGAATTCAACCCCCGCAATTTCAAGTTCTCGGAGGTACTTCCTTTTTAAACTCCAGCTTCCCACATCATCAACAATTACCCTGACTTCAACACCTTCACTGCTTTTTTCTATCAGAAGGTTTTTTAATTGGTTTCCAATTTCATCGTCGTTAATAATATAGTACTCTAAATGGATGTGATGTTTAGCTTTTTTGATTTCAGTCAATAACGAATTAAAAGTAGCATCACCATTATTCAATAATTCAACTTGGTTACCTGTTGTTAGCAACGAGTGGGAATTATTCAACAAAAGTTTGATCATCTTTTCTTTTTCTCCAATCTTGCCCTTTAGGTTTTGTTTGTGCTTATCGAAGTTCCGTAGTTGTTTCAAAGTGAGCCTACGTAAACGGTCTAAATCTTTTAATCCTTTTCTCGAATACATTTTGTTTTTCCTGTATTCCTGCCCAAAAAACAAATAGAAGATCAACCCAAAAATTGGTATTACAACCAGAACCAAAATCCATGCAACGGTTTTAAAGGGTGATCGTTTTTCATAAACTATTATTAAAGCAATGGCAATTGATGTTATTAGAAACACCAAAGAAGTTATTTCGAGCCAAAGAGGAAGTGAATTGTTAAAACCCATTTTTTGTTAAGGACCTATTTTTTATGAAATAACAATTTCGTAAATTATTCCGTAGAAGCAAAAGAATTTCATTTAATTTAAAAAAATGAAACGAGCAAAATAAAAAAGCTTTTTAATACAAAGGAGTGTGATTATGCGAGTTCCATGAGTTACCATAAAAAATAAACAATTATAAACGAATGAAAGCTATTCTATATTTTTTCATAATATTTTCTGTTGTGGTGGGTTGTGCTACGCATAAACCACACCTTAAATTCTCGGAGAAAGCAATGGAGCCTGAAAATGACAGTACCGAATATGAATTGGTAGTTTTTGATCTGGGTTTCGAATCGTGGTATGCATTGCAAAATAGTCCGGCCAAATACCGTACGAAAGAGTATTATGAAAACTGGAATAGGCAATATGTTCTGGCTTGGAACAATAAGGCAATGGTTTCGGGGAATAAAGGTTTTTTTGAAACAATTGTTGGGTACGATTACAACACCGATTATGGATTTGAGCTAAATCACAAACTATTTCATTATTTTATGTTTGTTGAAAATGTATTAAAAATACCGGTACTGGAGAGTGGCCCCAGATTTACCAGCTAGATTATGCCAGGCAATGCCCCTATTTCGTATTCCGAAAGATTTCTAAATAACTATTCCCAAAATTCATTGTCTCAATTAAAATACCCTTAAGTTTAGGAGCTGAAATACCTTTTTTAAAGAACACAGGCCCATGATAAATGTGCGCTTCATCCCATAAATCCAGGTCAATGAACTTCTGAAGGGTAAGGCTTCCTCCTTCAACAATCAACGACTGGATTTTTTTTTGGTATAGATTATCAATGATCTGGGGTACAATTTCTGTGGTATAATCAAGGCACTCGAAACTAAGGTGCTTTCTTTTATCCGTTCTTTTCGCATTAAAGACAATTGTTTTAGAGTCGGAGTTAAATAGGTTTAATGAAACTGGCAACTCCAAATTTCGGTCCAATACTATCCGGATTGGGTTTTCACCTATCCAATCCCTCACGGTGAGCGTAGGATTATCTTTTAAAACGGTATTTTTGCCAACCAATATTGACGATTCATTGGCCCTGGTTTTATGCACATGTTTTCTGGCAAGTTCGTTGGTAATCCATGTAGGTTGCCCATAGTTCTTGGCGTCACGCTCCACATCAATAAAACCGTCCTGGGTCTGTGCCCACTTCAGGATAATGTAAGGTCTTCTTTTACGGTGAAAAGTAAAGAAGCGTTTGTTGAGCTCCTGGCATTCATTTTCCAAAACACCAACTTTTACGCTTCGTCCTGCCTTTTTAAGTTTCTCAATTCCACGCCCTGCTACTTCTGCAAACGGATCAACTGTCCCGATAACAACTTTTGGTATTTGTTTTTCAATAATTAGGTCTGAACAAGGCGGGGTTTTTCCATAATGAGAACATGGCTCAAGCGAAACGATAATGGTACTTTCTTTTAAAAGCTCTTTGTTTGCAACAGAATTTATGGCATTTACCTCTGCATGTGCTTCTCCGAATTTCTGGTGGTAACCTTCCCCAATTACCTGATCGTTATGAACAATCACACAACCCACCATCGGATTTGGGGCAACATATCCAATTCCTTTTTTTGCCAGCTCGATACAGCGGGCCATATATTTTTCTTCTGTATTCATTATTTGATGTTGCACATTTTGCCAAAAATGAATTTGTCAAAACTTTTCCAGGTTTTTTGAATAATTTGAAAAATAGATTTAAGTTCGTTTGCCAAAAGTAATACAATGCAGGAAACAATTAAATATATTAAATCAGAATTAGCGCCTTTCTACGAAGATCGGGAGGTGGAAAGTTTTGTTTGTATAATCCTGCAAAATATCTGTAATATTGGTTACCAGGAGATTGTATTGAAGAAAGTTATAGAAGTTGTACCCGAAGACCGGAAAAGAATCCGTGTTGTAGTGGAGAAGCTTAAAACATCGGAGCCAATTCAGTATATATTTGGCGAAGCCGAATTTTATGATTTAAAATTCAACGTAAATAATTCCGTATTAATCCCACGGCCCGAAACGGAAGAATTGGTGGACTGGATAATTAATACTGTTTCAGATAAAAAATGCTCAATTTTGGAAATTGGCGCTGGAAGCGGCTGTATATCAATTACCCTGAAACATCTTTTGCCTGACTCAAGGGTAAGCGCCATTGATATTTCAGAAGATGCATTATCAGTTGCCATTGAAAATGCTTCTCAAAACAATACGAAAGTTGATTTTAAACAAATGGACATCCTTAAATGGGATGAATATATTTGGGATAAATACGATGTAATTGTGAGCAATCCTCCCTATGTTAGGGAATCGGAAAAAGCACGAATGAATGCCAATGTACTGGATTATGAACCCCACGGGGCACTATTTGTGAGCGACCAGGATCCACTTTTATTTTATAAAAAAATAGCGGATTTTGCGATCAGGAATTTGAATAAAAATGGACTTTTATTTTTCGAAATCAATGAAGCCTTTGGCCCTGAAATAAAAAATATGCTTGCAGGAAAAGGTTTTGTGGATATTATATTACGAAAAGATTTGTCTGGAAAGGACAGAATGATTAAAGCTATCTTAAAATGAAAAATATACCGTATATGAAAAGGATAAACCTATTGATGCTGATACTGATTTGGAGTGCTTCGTTGGTATATTCTCAAAATACAGATCCAGAATTAGTTGCGATTTCAGGTAAAGAAATTTCCCAGATATATTTGGCAGGTATACAAGAGCTTGGTGGTATTGCCAACTATGTGAAAAAAGGTGACAGGGTAGTAATTAAGCCAAACATTTTGACCAATTCGATTCCTGAAGAGCATCGTACCACAAATCCTGAGTTACTAAAATCAATCATCGAACAATGTTATAAGGCAGATGCCAAAATAGTGTCGATTTTTGAACATACCGACAATGTATGGACCAAGTGCTATAAAAACACTGGGATTGAACGAATTGCAAAAGATGCTGAAGCGCGGGTATTGCCTGCAAACGAAGAGTTTTATTATAAGAATGTTGAAAATGACGCTGCCATTAACCTTCCCAAAATTGGTATCCACAAGGTACTTTTTGAATGCGATGTACTTATAAACCTCGCTGTTTTTGAAACGGATGGCCATGAAAACATATCAGGTGCAATTAAAAATTTATTGGGTTGTGTTTGGGAGAAAGATTCGCTTCCGGAAAGTAAAAAAGAAAGTTGTACTGTTGAGCTTTTATATTACGTAAAACCAGCATTAAACATTGTAGAGGTGTATCTGGAGGATGGCAATAAAAAGTTGATCTTAAGTGAGGATATTGTTTTGGCAGATAGTTATGCAGCAACTTTAGAACAAACGGTTATTCCGGATGATAACCATGTAAGTATTGCCGGGCAATTGGGATTTGGGGCACTCTATTCCCCAGAACATAAAATTAGTCAAATAAACCTCCATGATAATGGAAAATAGCGAAAGGCAAGAATATTAGTTCGGGCACCATAATAATTCCAGTATTTCGGTGTTTCTTTAGTAAGAAAATTAGTATCTTGTATTTATTGGAATGTTTAAAGAACAGGCACTTTGAAGAGGATTTTTTCATACATATTGTTAACGGCCAATTTCTTTGGTATTCTCGCATTATTATTTTCTTATTCCTCTGTATTCATAGCTCCAGATAAGCTTTGGCTGCCTTCTGCTTTCGGACTGGCTTACCCTTATATTATTGGGCTTAACATTATTTTTATAGTTGTTTGGCTTTTCTTTAAACCCAAATATATCGCTTTTTCATTGCTGTGCATCCTGATTGGTTTCAAATATTCGAATCGATATTTCCAGGTGTTTTCAAGATCAATCGATGATAAAGCCATTAAAGTTTTGTCTTATAATGTCAGGAATTTTAAAGGTGCAGAAAAAGATCCTTCAAAGGTTATAGCAGATAAAATAAAGCGTTTTCTCGAAGATGAAAAATCAGATATTATTTGTATTCAGGAAATCAAATTACGTTCTGCCCGTGTTTTTAACCTTCCAAAGGTGGTTGACCAGCTTCCTTTTATCAACCATTATCAATATGCAAGTACCGGAAGTACTACTGGTTTGGCAACCCTTACCAAGTTCCCAGTCCTTAACATGAAGGAAATTCGCTTTGAAGGCTCCCAGAACATGGCAATTTACACAGATGTATTGATTGGACAGGATACTGTTCGGATTTTTAATATCCATCTTCAGTCATACCATATCGACCCAAACCAATACGATATTATTGAGTCACCTGGTATTTCCGAAAAGGGGGATGTTAGGCAGGTTAAGGAAATGGCGCGAAAATTTAAAATAGCGGTTCAAAAGAGGGCAGTTCAAGCCAGATTAATTCATGATATAATCAAGGAATCACCTTATCGGGTAATTGTTTGTGGCGATTTAAATGATTCACCTATTTCTTATGCATATCAAAAGGTTAGGGGCAAATTGAAAGATGCTTTTGTGGAATCGGGCAGCGGAATTGGGCGGACTTATATTGGAAAGCTACCTTCTTTTCGCATTGATTATATTTTCCATTCCAGGGACTATAAATCATATTCTTTTCACAAAGCACCTCTTTATGAATCCGACCATTTGCCAATAATTTGTAAGCTAAAAGAAAAAGATTAAGAATTATTTTGTAAAATCTTCGAGGCATGAAGCCTATCTTTTTCAAGCTGTTTAACCAAAGCATTAATCCCATTAAATTTATGCTCTTCCCGAATTCTGTCCACAAAGATCAAAGTGAGGTCTTGTCCGTAAATGTTTTTATTAAAATCAATTATATTCACTTCAATGCTTCTGTGATCTGCGTTTTTGTTAAAAGTAGGGCGGGTTCCAATATTCAACATCCCATTGTATGTTTTACCAGCAACGAATACTTTTACAGCATACACTCCATATCCGGGAATTATTTTGTGAATATCGGAAGCTTCCACGTTTGCAGTTGGAAAACCAATTTCCCTGCCGAGTTTTTTGCCTTCAACAACCTTTCCGTGTAATGTAAATTGATACCCCAGGTATTTATTGGCTCCGGGCATATCCCCGTCTTCAATGGCAATTCTTATTTTGGTCGAACTAACATTAATATCATCTACCAATAAAGCATCTAGTTTGGCAATTTCAAACTGGTATTTTTCAGCGCATTTTTTTAGGAAATCAAAGCCTCCTTCTCTGTTTTTCCCGAATTTATGGTCGTACCCAACCACCAGGTACGAAGTTTTTATTTGATCTACCAATACATCCTTCACAAAATCTGAATACGACAACTCCGAAAATTCTTTTGTAAAAGGAAATACAATTAGATGATCGATACCAATATCTTCAAGCAGGGAAGTTTTCTCTTTTAAAGTTGTCAATAGCCTTAGGTTCGATTCTTCTGGTTTAAGTACCAACCTTGGATGAGGATGGAAGGTAAACAATACCGATTCTCCTTTTTTTTCATTGGCAATATCCCGCAACTTTTGCAACACTTTTCTATGTCCCAGATGCACCCCGTCAAACGTACCAATGGTTACTACAGGATTGATGGCTTTAAAGTTTTTTAACTCAAAATGTACCTTCACAATAATAAAAAATTAAACCCCAAAAATATAAAATAATTATATTAGTGCCCTTTTATTCTTGTTCAGCATATAATTATTATTTTTACCGCCTATAAAATAATTGATTTAGAATGACAAAATATAGATTAATTGTAGCATTAGCAGCAATATCCCTGTTTTTCTTTGCGTGCAAAAAAGAAAACCAATTCACCATTTCCGGAAAAATTACACATGCTGAGAAAAATATGGTGTACCTTGAACAATTGCTGGTGAACGGATCAAGTATTCCAGTCGATTCTGCGAAGTTAAATTCAAAAGGGGAATTTCATATAAAAAACCAGACCAGCATCCCTACTTTTTATATGTTGAAGCTAACGGAAAATAACTTTATTACACTTTTGATCGATTCAGCTGAAAATGTGAATATTTCTGCAGATGCTTTGAATTTTTCGAGGAATTATTTGGTTGAGGGCTCAAAAGGATCGGCTATGGTTCAGCAATTGCAAGATAAGTTTCATTCAACCAAACAAAAATTGGATTCCATAAAGTCGCTTGACCTAATCAATAAAACAAAGCCCAACTACGATCAATTAAAAGAAGAGTTGGACGCTGAATACGTAAGAATAATGCAGGAACAGGTTGATTATTCGACAAGTTTTGTACTTGCCAATCCTTTTTCAATGGCCAGTGTACTTGCTTTGTACCAAAGATTTGGACCAAATAACTTTGTAATTGATGATATGCAACCATTGAAAGTAGCAGCTTCGGCATTACATTCAATTTATCCGAAATCAGACTTTGTTCAATCGTTGTACTTGAATACTTTACAGCAAATGAAAAACGAAAGGACAGCCCAGTTGCAACAAGTGATTCAAACACAAGGGGCAAATAGTCCGGAAATAGTGTTGCCAGATGTTGAAGGAAACGAAGTAGCTTTATCATCGTTTAGAGGCAAATTTGTTTTAGTACACTTTTGGTCGGCAAAAGATGAAGGATCAAGAATTGTAAATGGGGTTTTAAAAGAAATTTATGAAAAGTACAAGTCGAAAGGCTTCGAAATATACCAGGTTAGCATTGATACCGAAAGGTACGATTGGATTGAGGCGATAGACACCGACAAACTTACGTGGACCAACGTTGGCGACATGGAAGGAAGTGTTTCTGCCCTTAACAATTACAATGTAAGGGAGATACCATATAACTACCTGCTCGATAAAGAAGGTTCGATCATAGGCAAAAACCTTAAAGGCCCTGCCCTTAATAAAAAGCTGGCTGCGATTTTCAAATAAATATACAGCAAATTGAGCTTAAAAAACAAAACATATTTTGTTTCGGATATTCATTTAGGTGCGCCGGCATTAAACGACAACCGCGAAAGGGAAATGTTATTTGTAAGTTGGCTTAGCGAAATAAAAAACGATGCCAAACAACTCTTCCTGGTTGGTGATATCTTTGATTATTGGTTTGAATATAAAAGGGTTGTGCCGCGCGGTTTCACAAGGGCACTCGGGAAAATTGCCGAATTAAGCGACAGTGGGATTGACGTTCATTATTTTACGGGCAACCACGACGTATGGGTTTTTGATTATCTTCCCAACGAATTGGGGCTTACTTTACATACTTCAGGATATCAGACTGAAATTGAAGGCAAGAAGTTCTTTATTGCCCATGGCGATGGTTTAGATGCAAGCGACAAAGGGTATAATTTTTTGAAAAAGCTTTTTGTAAATAAATTTTTGCAATGGATGTATGCAAGGCTGCACCCAAATTTTACAATTTCATTTGCTCATGCATGGTCGAAAAAAAGCAGGCTTTCGAAAGGTGTCGGCATTGAGATGATTGATCCTGAAAAAGAAGGTTTGTACAAGTTTGCCAAGAGTGTTTTAAACAAAGAACACGTTGATTATTTCGTTTTTGGGCACAGGCATGTTCTTGCAAATATCCCCTTAAGCGGGAATTCTAAATTTATATTGCTGGGAGAATGGATTAAATCTTTCTCATACGGGGTTTTTGATGGAGAGAAATTTGAATTAAAAAAATATACAGAACAGTTCGATAGTGCTGTAAAATAAATTTGATATATGGCTAAGAAGACTTACACACAGATTATTGGAACAGGAAGCTATATTCCAACGGTTGTTGTAAAAAACGATCATTTTTTAGATTATAAATTTTATGATTCAGCTACCAATGCACCATTTGATAAAGACAATGAAGAAATCATTGAAAAATTTGCAGAAATTGCTTCTATTCGCGAACGGCGTTGGGTTGAACCTGATCAGGTAACTTCCGATATTGCTGGCTTTGCAATTGAAGATGCCTGTAAATCAGCTGGCATTGGGCTCGAAGACCTTGATTTTATCATCATCGGTCATAATTTTGGGGATGTTGCCCAAGGAAGCAATAACGTAGATACTTTGCCGGGGTTGGCGAATAAGGTGAAATGTAAGCTAAAAATTAAGAACCCAAATTGTATTTGTCACGATGTTATATCAGGTTGTCCTGGATGGACACAAAGTATGATTGTTGCCGATAGTTATATAAGGAGCGGGGTGCATCAACGGGGCGCGGTTGTTGGTGCTGATGTGCTATCAAGGGTTTCTGATCCTCATGACCGTGATTCAATGTTGTATGCCGATGGGGCTGGTGCCGTTATTGTTGAAGCTGTTCGAAAAAGAAAACCCATTGGGATTATTTCGCATTCAAGCAGGACCGACTCGGTTAAATATGCAGAAATGCTAACATTTGGACCTTCAAACAATCCGGATGCCGATCAAAGCAAACTTTATGTAAAAATGTTGGGGCGTAAACTATACATCTATGCCATTAACCATGTCCCCGAAGTTGTGAAAGATAGCATTGAAAAAGCCGGACTGGATATTTCGGATATCAAGAAGATATTTATCCATCAGGCAAATGAAAAAATGGACGATGCCATGTTAAAAGGTGTTTTTAAGCTCTACAAGAAGAGAAAAATACCGGAAGACATCATGCCAATGACAATTTATAAATTTGGAAATTCTTCCACTGCGACTGTTCCTGTATTATTCGATATGGTGATGAAAGGAAACATGGAAGGGCATGAAGTAAACAAAGGCGACCATATTATTTTTATTTCTGTTGGAGCAGGAATGAACATCAACTCAATCGTGTATAAAGTCCCTTAATAATTTATTAGGATATAATAGGCGAAAGGGCTTGTCTTTTAAAGGCAGCCCTTTTTTGTTGGAATCGGATTCCAGAGTTTCCAATAAATCCAAAACCTATGTATCTCGCATTTCTCCAACATTCTGTTTTAGTTTGATTTAATTCGTCTTGCATTTCGTGCATCATTTTTGGCATTTCGTACAATTCGTCCAAATGGGTGTTTTGTTGCTATTTACTTTTACGCGTGAATAGAAAACTAAAAACAAAACATAATGACATTTAAAAAGCCATTTCATTTGGTATTTGTTCTGGTTATAGCATTTGCCGGATGTAAAAACAAAACAGAAAACCTGCAAAAAGAATCCGTGAAATATGTAAAAATACAAACGGTAAAGAATGCTGAAAGTAAAGAAAAACTTGTATTTAACGGTACAATTAAAGAAAAGAGCTTAACATCACTCTCTTTTCGTGTTGG
Organism: Prolixibacteraceae bacterium; assembly: GCA_963677475.2. Classification (GTDB taxonomy): domain Bacteria; phylum Bacteroidota; class Bacteroidia; order Bacteroidales; family Prolixibacteraceae; genus JABMQB01. The sequence continues at coordinate 25,286 of CAXXQD010000004.1, forward strand.
TGGTCCCTTAGCTGAACTAGATGTTCAACCCGGCGATTATATTTTAAAAGGACAGGTGATTGCAGTTATCGACAAACGCGATTATCAATTGCAGGTACATAACACCAAAGTGCAATTGGAGCAGATTGAAGGTGAGTATCAACGTTATAAGCAACTTGCAGAGCAAAACAAAATCCCGGAAAATACTTTTGAGAAGATTAAGTCGGGTTATTTAATGGCAAAAACAGGCTATGAAAATGCTTGTAACCAATTGGGCGATACCGAACTCAAAGCACCATTCTCCGGATATATCTATGAAAAATTCACAGAGGCCCATCAAACTGTTGGCCCCGGGGTCTCAATTGTTTCGATCATGGATATTTCACAATTGGAAGTAGTGGTTTCAGTGCCTGAGAACTTGCTGCAAAAAGTAAAAGCAGACAAAAGAAGCATCCTTAACGTTAAAAATGCCAACGTGTCTGAACTTCCAGTTAAACTGTTAAGCGTAAGCGAAAAAACCATGAAGGATGGTATGTATGAAGTTAAATTTTCGTTTAGCAATAATAAAAACCTAAAAGTTGCACCCGGAATGTCGGCAGAAGTATTCATCTTATGTGACGAGCAGAGCAATCAAATAACTATTCCATCATCGGCCATATTTCATGAAAAAACAAGTGATTATGTTTGGGTGTATAACCCGGCAGAACAGAGCATTAAAAAACAGCTTGTTGTAATTTCAGAACTAAAATCTGGAGCTCAAATTGAAGTAGTTTCTGGCCTAAAAACCGGCGACCAGATTGTAACTACTGGGGTTCACTATTTATTTGATGGACAAAACGTAAAACCAGTAAAACCACAATCAGTAACAAATATTGGAGGGCTGCTATAATGTTGGAGAAACTGCTTAAACAAAAAGCAATGATCTCAACAATACTGTTCGCGGTATTTGTTGGGGGTATCTTTGCTTATTTAAATATAGGTAAGCTCGAAGATGCCGAAATTCCTATAAAGTCGGCAATGGTAATTACCGCTTACCCTGGGGCTACTGCTCATGAAGTTGAATTGGAGGTGACTGATGTTCTTGAAAAAGCCATTCAGAAACTTGAAAACATTGATGAGATAAAATCTGTCTCCCAGCCGGGGCTTTCACTTATAACCATTAATATACAGCCAAAGGTCAAAACCCCGCAACTGCCACAATTGTGGGACCATCTTCGCAGGAAAGTGAATGACGCAAAGGGCAGCCTGCCCACAGGAGCCTATGAGCCAATTGTTAACGATGATTTTGCCGATGTGTACGGAATATTATATGCTGTAACAGCAGATGGGTACTCGCACAAAGAGCTTTTAAAATATACAGAATTTATTGAAAAAGAATTTTTATCAATAAAAGGTGTTCGACGGTCACAAATATTCGGGAAGCAAACCGAAACTATCGATGTAATTTTTTCACCGGAAAAACTTGCAGGCTTAAATATCAATCCAATGATGATTGCCATGGCCATGCAAAATGAAACGGCAATTGTGAATCCTGGTTCGATAGTAACAGGAAAAGAATCAATTCGAGTTGGGGTTGGCAATAAAATCAATACCATTGAAGAAATTGAAAACCTTTTAATACAAGTGCCGGGAGGCGGAAATTTTCGACTGGGCGAAATTGCAACTATCTGCCCATCATTTATGGAACCTAAAAGAGAAGCCTTGTATTACAACGATATACAAGGGCTGACATTGGGCTTGTCAAATGAAAGCGGAATCAATGTTGTGAAACTTGGCGATGACCTTGTTGAGAAAATAGCGGAATTACAAAGCGAATTACCTGCAGGCATTGAAATTAATCGAGTATATTATCAGCCAGACAGGGTTGATAAAGCAGTAAAAAACTTCATGTTGAACCTGGTAGTTTCGGTGGGTATTGTTATCGTGGTGCTCATGTTTGCAATGGGATTGCGTTCTGGTCTTCTTATATCAAGCGGTTTGGTATTTACCATTTTAGGTACTTTGATTGTAATGATGGCTATTGGATTGCCATTACACAGGGTTACCTTAGCTGCTATTATTTTAGGAATGGGGATGTTGGTTGACAATGCCATTGTAGTAGCTGATGGAATTTTAGTTGACTTAAAAAATGGGGTTGAACGTAGTAAAGCATTTATTCAAACTGCACAACGAACTGCCTTGCCCTTGCTTGGCGCCACTGCAGTAGCTATTCTTGCATTCCTTCCCTTAAGAATGTCGCCAAATATGGCCGGTGAGTTTTTAAGTTCATTATTTACAGTATTGATTATTTCACTTGGCTTAAGTTGGTTGTTTGCAATGATTCAAACCCCTTTTAACGCTAAGTATTTTTATCGTAAGGAAAGACCGAAAGGAGAACATGCAGAACAATACGATTCTAAATTTTATAGAATTTTTCGTCGACTGGTTCAATGGGCAATTGGGCATAAAATAGTATTCTCATTGGCTAGTATTGCCATTTTAATCTTCTCTTTTTATTCTTTTCGTTTTGTCACCATCGATTTTATGTCGAAGATAGAATACGATCAATTTTATATTGAATATTCACTGCCTCAGGGAGCCGATATCAATGCTGTTGAAAATGATATCAATGCGATTCAGGAAGAAATTTTACAAATGGATGGTATTAAATCGGTTACAGGTGCTATTGGCCGCCCGCCTGCTCGCTATTTGTTAATGAGGGGAATGGCAACGGGTGGAGCCAATTACGGCGAGTTAATTGTTGAAACCAATGAATTAGATAGGGTTGAAGGATTAATTGCGCATCTGGAAATTAAATTGGCGCAACAATACCCCGATGCATTTATCCGAATTCATGAATATGGAGCTGCATTTGCAGATGCTGATATCGAAGTGGAGTTTAGTGGTCCTGATCCGGCTGTTCTGAAAGATTTGGCAACGCAAGCCAAAAACATTTTTATCGCAGAACCGGCGGCAATTCATATCACCGATAATTGGAAAAACCAATCTAAAAAGCTTATTCCTAAATATTCAGTAGAAAGGGCTCAACCGCTTGGTTTATCAAGGTCTGATATGGGTAATTCAATTTTGGTAGCCACAAATGGGATGCCCATTGGAGCTATTTACGAAGGAGACAAGCAGGTACCCATTATTCTAAAAACATCCAAAAATGTTTCTGAAAATATGGAAACATTAATGAATATACCGGTTTGGGGGCAAAGAAGTGCATCAAGCACACCCTTGGCCCAAATAATTGATACTGTACAAATTTCATGGGAAAACCAACTGGTTACAAGAATTAACGGAACCAGGGCTATAAAAGCGCAGTGTGATGCTGCCAAAGGTTATACTGCACAGCAAGTTCAAGATAAATTTTCAGAAGCAATTGAAGCAATTGAACTCCCGCACGGTTACAAAATGCGCTGGGAAGGTGCAACTGCCCGTTCGAGCGATGCCAATTCTGCATTGTTTAGTTTCTTGCCCCTTGCAGTGGGTTTGATGGCAATTATCATCATCGGGTTGTTCAATAACCTAAAACAACCGGTTGTAATTTTTATGGTGGTGCCTTTCGCTTTTGTAGGAGTTGTTCTGGGTTTAATATTAACAGGTGTTCCGCTAACATTTGCCGGAATAATAGGAGCCTTAGGGCTTATTGGAATGATGATTAAAAATGCTGTGGTTCTGCTCGATGAAGTAAATCGAAACCTACGCGGTGGCAAATCAAGACTTAATTCGACTATAGATGCTGCCCTGTCAAGGCTTAGGCCCGTAATGATGGCATCTTTAACGACAATTCTTGGGATGATACCATTAATAACTGATCCGATGTTTAATTCAACGGCTATCGTAATCATGTTTGGCTTATTAATAGGATCAATTATCACCCTGGTTGTAGTACCGGTTTTATATACTGTACTTTACCGTGTTGATGTTAGCGAATTAAAAAAGGCAAATTAGCAAATCCAGAAAAAGAAGAAATGAATCGAACAATAAAATATTTAATAAGTTGTGTGCTTTTTCTTTCAATCATTGGAAATATAAAGGCGCAAAAGGCATTGACACTCAACGAATGTAGGTCGCTTGCCTTGGAATACAACCGGGAATTAAAAAAGGCTGCACTTCAAAAAGAAGAAGCTCTTGCACATCAAAAAACGGCCAGAACAGCATATTTGCCTGCACTCAGTGCTGAACTTTCCGTCCTGCACCTTCCAACTATGGATAATATTTCGATGCCGGGATATTTTTTACCAACTGCCGAAAGTGCAGAAGAGGCCCAGGCTGGCAATTTTTCAGGTAGTAGCGATGTTTGGAGCTCGGGTTTAAACCTGAACCTAAAAAACCTGGCACTTTTTCAGGGAGGGTTAACAGTTAATCAACCGCTTTACACAGGTGGTAAAATTAAATATTCCAATTTACAGACTGATGCCGGAGTAAAAATCTCGGAGTTTGCTTATGAACTTAAACATTCGGAAGTTATTGAAAAAACCGACGAAGCATTTTGGAACCTTGTGATGATCCAATCAAACATCGATCTAATAAATAATTATATAAAAATGCTCACCGAACTCGAAGGCCAAATGGGTGCTATGTTCGAAGTTGGCTTGCAGCCGGCAAGTGAAAAGTTGAAGGTGAGCGTTCAGAAGAATGAAGCTGAACTAAATTTAATGAAGGCTCAAAATGGTTTGAAAGTTGCAAAAATGTACTTGAACCAAATACTTGGGCAAGACCTCGAAACCAATATGAGGATCAGTTATAATATTACGGATGATAACAATCTGATCGACTTGTCAGATGGCATTTATTCGGCTGCTGAAAACCGAAGTGAATTGAAAATTTTGAATAAACAAAAAGAAATTTCGGAATACCAACAAAAAATTGAGAAATCGGAATACCTTCCTCAAGCTGGGGTAAGCGTGCAATATACGGGAGTGTATGTCAATAATTTGCTTGAAAATGTTGAATTCAGGCCAATGATTGCTGCCCAGGTTTCTGTTCCACTTTTTAGTTGGGGGCAAAACAAGCACAAACAAAAAGCTGCACAAATGAAAATAGAACAAGCAGCAAGCGACCTGCAAAATACCAATGAATTAATTTCGCTGGAGGTGATGCAGGTAAAAGTACAGGTTCAGGAGGCGTTTGAGTCGATACTTATTGCGCGTAAAAACATTGAAGAAGCTAACGAAAGTTTGGATGAAACAAAAGCAAGTTTTGATGTGGGTTTAAACACAACAACCGATTTGTTGAATGCACAGGCAAATTGGCAAAAAGCCCAAGGACAACTTATTCAGGCTAATGCACAGTATAAAGTTCTGCAAACCAAATGGGCAAAGGTCACCGGACAGCTAAATTAGTTTTGGTAACCTAATTTTATGCAGCTATAAGAACAGGAAGAAATAATAATTAACTAATTGAAACAGAATATATTATTTTTGCAGCAATTAAGCGATACAAATGGGTTGTATTAACCGACATAAAGTAAAAGAAAGACTTGCAATTCAATTGCCAAGTTATGAGCCATTAAGTATATTGATCCGTTTTGTTGTAATAAGTATTATTGCAATTGGGATTTTACATCTTATTAACGCAACCATTGACAAGCCTGCACTTGCTGAAAATAGAGTGCCAATAGTGTTTTATGTTATTATAATTATCACATTTAATGCCGCCAGTGAGATACAAATAGCTTTGGATAACTTGCTCGAGCGCTTTTTCCCCATTCCTGAGAAGCTAAAACTCAGGGTTTTTATTCAATTTACATTTGGAATACTTCTACTGATTGTAGCACATCGGATAGTAATGTTTACCATAGAGCCAAAACTACCTTCTGAAGAAGCTAAACCGGGTATTTATTTGGGCTTGGTTTCAGGGTTGTTTTTTGTGTATGTTGTGGCAAATTCGCTAACCGTGGCGCGTTTTACCCAAAAATGGATGGACTCACAGGAGGAAATTGCAGAAATGAAACGAGAAAAGCTTCGGATGGATTACAACTCCTTGCAAGACCAGCTAAACCCTCATTTCCTTTTTAATAATTTAAGCGTGTTAAAATCATTGATAATTTATGATAAGGATTCAGCCGTTCAGTTTATTGAAAATTTTACCGATGTGTATCGCTACGTTTTACAGAGTAAAAACATTGTGTTAACAAGCCTTTCAGATGAGATGGAGTTTATCCGGTCATACATTGGCTTGCATAAGGAGCGTTTGGGCGATGGCTTGCAAGTAGTTTATTCGGTTGCCGGTGCTGATCTTGATAAAGACATTTCTCCTTTGACCCTGCAATTACTTGTTGAGAATGCCATTAAACACAACATTGCCAGTCGCGAAAACCCACTGAAAATAGAATTAAAAACAGAAAACGGATATGTAAGCGTAGCCAATAATTTGCAAGCACGGGCATCTTCCTATTCCACAAAAACGGGATTGAAAAACCTGATGTCGCGCTACGAAATGCTGAGCCAAAATAAAATTGAAATATCGGAAGATACTTATAATTTTAAGGTGAGTGTGCCTTTATTGTAAAGCATGATACCATGAATGTAATAATTGTAGAAGATGAACAACACAACTACCGCTTGTTAAAGGGAATGGTAGAAAAGCTTCGTCCTGGGTGGGTGATTAAGGATTGTTTTGAAAGTGTAAAGCAAGCCGTTAGCTGGTTAAAAGAGAATCCTGCGCCAGATCTTATCTTCATGGATATTCAATTGTCTGATGGGATTAGTTTCTCCATTTTCGAACAAGTTAAAGTCGAAAGCATGGTAATTTTTACAACTGCTTACGATGAATATGCACTGCGGGCTTTCCGGGTAAATAGCATTGATTATTTGTTAAAACCAATTAAAGAAGATAAACTCAAAGTGGCTATCGAAAAACTGGAGAAGATGTACCCGCTTGAAACAATTATTTTTGATGATAAACCTGATTATCACGAGTTGTTGAATGCCATAGTTAAAGGTGAAAAAAAATACAGAAAGCGATTCCTTATCTCAGGGGCAAGCTCTTTTTACAAAATCGAATCGCAAAATATAGCATGTTTTAATACTGAGAACCGTGTAACCACAGCCCAAACAAATGATGGCAAAAAGCACATTGTTGATTTAACCATCGAGAAATTGGAAGAGCAACTTGATCCGGAATTATTCTTCCGAGCCAACCGTAGTACAATTATCAACATCAATGCAATTCGAAAATTCGAAAACTATTTTGGTGGCAAGTTAATAGTTCGTCTTGTGCAGCCATTCAATGAGGCAATAACTATCAGTCGCTTAAAAGCAGGTGATTTTAAAAAATGGATTGAAAATTAAGCGTAAATGGAAGAAATAAAAATAATAAAGAAAAACAGGGATCGGTTATTTGCCGAAGCAAAATCAATGATAAAAGCTCCTGACAAACAAAAGGAAAGCATCTTGTACCACCACATTTTTTCATTAAAAATGAACGAAAGCTATGTTTTGGAAACACAAGAAGATGTGGATGATTTGGTGAGATTCTTAAATTCAACATATTAATCCGAAAGAAAACTGTATTGCCTCAAATGTTACAACCGTTCACTTATTTAATTGTCTTGGAACTTTGTTCGAAAATTTAGCCATGGAGAATTTAAAACAATGGTCTTCAAACAGAAAATATCAATTTGTTTGGTTATTCAAACAGTTGGTATTTAACCTTTTGATATGGAATATTTTATTCAGTGTTTTTATTTGGATGAATTTTTTAGTAAATCCTGGTTTTATTGAGAATGGGGCTAAAATATTCAAAATCCTGCATCAGAACACTTTTTTATCGAATTCCCTTATTTCTTTTGTTGCTATCAGCAATTGGCTTCTTGAAGATGTAATCTTTCGAAGGTTCATGTCGGGAAGAAGGCTTGGGTCACTTTTTTTCATGAGGATACTTTTTTTCCTTGCCATGCTGATGTTTACATTTATTTGTGCATCCATAATTCACTACAGGGCAGAATTAATAAACAATACCTTTGAGTATTTTCTGTTGGCAAAAGATTTTCTATTTAATGCAAACAGTGCCTATCTGTTAATGTCAGGTATTTTTATTTCCATCTTAATTAATTTTTATAAAACCATCCGTCAAAAAATAGGCAATGAAAAATTTATCCCATTTATTCTGGGAAAGTATAAAGTTCCGAAGGAAGAAAACAGGATATTTATTTTCATCGACCTTATTTCATCCACCAAATATGCCGAACAGCTTGGGCATAAAAAATATAGCCTTTTTTTACAGGATTGTTTTAAATTTCTGGGAACATTAGAAGTTAAATACCACGCAATGCATTACCAGTTTATTGGCGATGAAGTTGTTTTAACCTGGTCGGGGAAAAAGAAGAGAAATTATCTTTTTGCAGTTCAGTTCTATTATGAATATGTTTCCATGCTTCAAAAAAATTCGGAGTATTTCCTAAAAAAGTATAATGTAGAGCCAAAATTTACAGCGGCCATTAATTCGGGCGAAATTATGGTTGCCGAAGTAGGGACCGTTAAAAGTGAAATTGCTTTTCACGGAGAAGTGCTCAACACGGCATCCAGAATTCAAAAACAGTGTAAAGAATACAAGCGGAACCTGCTTTTTACCCAGTCTTTTGCCATCGAGTTTAAAGAAATTTGCCCATCGCAAAAGGTAATTTGGGTTGATAAAATCCAACTTCAGGGGAAGAAAGAAGCAGAAAATATTTATACCATTTAGATTCGAATATAGATGTTGTTCGAACATTGATTCTGGTCAAACCAGCAAATGATTTCTTATCTTTGAATTTATTATTGAATGAATATGGAAATTGTTATATACTTAGGTTTAGGGTTAGTAATTGGTGCAATCATATCGTTTCTTGTTTTTAAGCTTTCTTTGGGAAAGAAAAAAATGGAGATTGAAAAGGTTTTTAATCAACAACTGGACGCAGTATTAATTGAAAAAAGAAGTACCGAGGACACATTGTTACAAAAAGAAGAAAGGCTGAATACCCTTTCGCTTAGTCTCCAAAAGTCTGAAGATGAACTAACCCAATTAAGGGAAAAGAATGATTTTGCCAATCAACGCATTGCAAAAGCCGAAGTCGAATACCGTGGGCTTCAGGAAAAATTGCAGTCGCAAAAGGCTGAAATGGAAGAGCTTCAAAAAAAGTTTACCACCGAATTCGAAAACATTGCCCATAAAATCCTTAGAAAAAATACCGAAGACTTTACTGCAACGAACCAAAAAAACATGGGGGAGCTGTTAAAACCCATGAAAGAGAAATTCGAAAGCTTTGAGAAAAAGGTGGAAGACACGTATCTAAAAAGCAAAAACGACCAGGTTGACCTGCAGGCAGAGCTTAAAAAACTTTCAGCACTAAATATTAAAATTAGCGAAGAAGCCAATAACCTGACCAAAGCGCTTAAAGGCGATGTGAAAAAGCAGGGCAATTGGGGAGAAGTCGTTTTAGAACGGATATTGGAACGCTCGGGCTTAACTGAGGGTCAGGAATATGAACGGGAAGTGGTTCAAAAAACCGATATTGGAAGGGTAGTGCGCCCCGATGTGATCGTAAAACTCCCCGATGAAAAACATATCATCATCGATTCAAAAGTGTCTCTGCTTGCCTATGAAAAGGCGGTAAATTCAGATGAAACAGATGACCGTGAGAAATTCATTAAAGAGCATTTATTGAGTTTAAAAAACCATATTAAAGGGTTGAGCGACAAACATTACCAAACACTGAGGGATGTGAATTCCCCGGATTTTGTGTTGCTCTTTATCCCAATTGAAGCATCGTTTAGTATAGCTGTGCAGGAGGATCAGGAGCTTTTTAATTTCGCTTGGGACCGAAAAGTGGTGATAGTTAGCCCCTCTACTTTATTGGCAACGCTTAAAACCATTGCATCGATTTGGCAACAGGAAAACCAAACCAGAAATGCCATTGAAATAGCAAGACAGGGCGGGGCTTTGTACGATAAATTTGTTGGGTTTATCGAAGACCTTGAAAAAATTGGGAACAACCTAAAAACCACACAAAGCAACTACGAAAAGGCGATGAACAAACTTACCACCGGGAAAGGCAACCTGGTAAAAGGGGTTGAAAAACTAAAATCGTTGGGTGCAAAAGCAAGTAAAGAGATTGAGAAAAAGATGTTGGACGAATAAGCCTCCCCTAGCCCCTCCAAAGGAGGGGAATCTAAAGAAAATACAGTAATGAAACTTACCAAAGGATAGTCTCTTTGCCTTTATTCATTAAATATTCGTTTGCTTTACTAAACTGTTTATTTCCGAAAAAGCCACGGCTGGCCGATAGTGGCGATGGGTGAACCGAGGTTAGCACCAGATGTTTGTTTTTATCAATAAATTCCCCTTTTCGGATTGCATAATTCCCCCACAGGATAAAAACCACCCCATCAGTAAGATCGTTGATTTTATGGATTACCGCATCGGTGAATTGCTCCCATCCTTTTCGCTGGTGCGATCCGGCTTGATGAGCCCGAACAGTTAATGTGGCATTCAATAATAAAACTCCCTGTTGTGCCCATCGTTCAAGGTTTCCTGATTCCGGGATTGGCGCCCCTGTATCCAGGTTTATTTCCTTAAAAATATTCTTTAAACTTGGAGGAAATGGCACACCATCCGCTACCGAAAAGCATAAGCCGTGCGCCTGACCGGGACCATGGTAAGGATCCTGTCCCAGGATAACAACTTTAACATGATCAAAAGGACATTGGTCGAATGCATTAAAAATAAATCTTCCAGGTGGGTATACCTTATTTGATTTATATTCACTTTTTACAAAAGCAATAAGTTTCTGAAAATAATCTTTGGAGAATTCATCTTCCAGGTGTTTTTTCCAGCCTTGGTCAATTTTTACGTCCATTTGAATTGTTTTGAAGCTAAAATAGTAAAAAGAAGAGTGTGATTAAAAAGTAATTGTTTTCAATAGAAATAAAAACCATTCATGTTCATGTGAATCACCAACAGAAATGAAAATCGAGGCATTATAATTTGGGTGCAGCAGATTTTATTCGCTGAAAAATAATGCGGATAGATACCGATCAAATCGGGACGTATTGCCCGAAGACTTTCAGAAAAAAGCCGGACAAAATCCGGCTTTTATATTTTAACTTGCTTTCATTCGTTGCAAGCTCGATTTGTCTATTTTTTCTTCGGCATATTTCTTTGTAATTGGGAGTCGTTTAATATCCTGTGAGGGCGTATCAAACATGGCATCGATCATTATATTTTCGCAGATTGACCTTAAGCCTCTGGCTCCAAGTTTAAATTCAACAGCCTTGTCAACAATAAACTGAAGGGCTTCTTCTTCAAATTCAAGCTCTATTCCATCCAAACCAAAAAGTTTGATGTATTGTTTGATCACCGAATTTTTAGGTTCGGTCAAAATATTACGTAACACATCAGCATTTAGAGGGTTCAAATATGCCAGTACAGGTAACCTTCCTATAATTTCAGGGATCAATCCAAATGATTTTAAATCTAACGGGGAAATATACTGAAGGAAATTTTCCTTATCGATTTTATCGGTGTTCTTTGCTGCACTGTAACCAACAACTTTTGTGTTTAGACGTTGTGCAATTTTTCGTTCGATACCGTCAAATGCACCACCACAAATAAACAGGATATTTTTGGTATTTAGCGGGATTAGCTTTTGTTCCGGGTGTTTTCGCCCTCCCTGTGGCGGAACATTTACAATGGATCCTTCCAAAAGCTTCAACAAACCTTGTTGAACTCCTTCTCCCGAAACATCTCTTGTTATTGAAGGGTTATCGCCTTTCCGGGCGATTTTATCAATCTCGTCAACAAATACAATTCCTCGTTCAGCGGCTTCCACATTGTAGTCGGCTGCCTGAAGAAGTCGCGTTAGTAAACTTTCAATATCCTCACCAACATAACCGGCTTCGGTTAGAACCGTTGCATCAACAATGGTAAACGGAACATGAAGCATTCGGGCAATTGTTCGGGCAAGCAGTGTTTTTCCGGTACCCGTTTCCCCAACCAAAATAATGTTTGATTTTTCTATTTCAGTTTCATCATCATCAATGCGTTGTGTCAACCTTTTATAGTGGTTATAAACTGCCACGGCAAGAACCTTTTTTGCCTGGTCCTGCCCAATTACATATTGGTCAATAAAATCCTTGATTTCTTTAGGTTTCATCAACTTAATGCCATCAAGGCTAAAAGTGTCGTCTTTTTTAATCTCTTCAAGTATGATGGAGTGGGCCTGTTCTGCACACCTATCACAGATGTGCCCTTCAATACCAGCAATTAAAAGCTCAACATCTTTTTTCTCCCTGCCGCAAAACGAACACTTATCTGATTCTTCTTTACCTGCCATTATAAGGTGTTATTGTTTCTAACCAATATTTCATCGATCATACCGTAGGCAACAGCTTCTTCCGAAGTCATCCAATAGTCACGGTCGCTGTCTTTCTCCACTTGTTCAATGTCTTTTCCGGTATGTTGAGCGATAATTTCGTAAAGCTCCTTTTTAATTTTCATGATTTCCCTTGCGGTAATTTCAATGTCGGATGCTTGTCCTGATGCACCTCCCATAGGTTGGTGTATCATTACCCTTGAATGCTTGAGTGCAGAACGTTTGCCTTTTTCCCCGGCAGTAAGCAAAACTGCTGCCATTGAAGCTGCCATGCCTGTACAAATTGTTGCAACATTTGCCGAAATATATTGCATTGTATCGTAAATCCCCAGACCAGCATGCACCGATCCTCCCGGAGAGTTAAAATATATTTGGATGTCTTTATTTGAATCTGTCGATTCTAAAAATAATAATTGTGCCTGGATAATATTAGCAACAGTATCGTCAATGGGTACACCCAAAAATATAATCCTGTCCATCATCAACCTAGAAAAAACATCCATTGATGCAATATTCAATTGCCTTTCTTCAATAATAGTAGGTGATATATAACTTCCATATATGGAAGAGTAATTTTCTAAAGTTAAACTACTAATGCCAACGTGCTTGGTAGCATATTTTTTAAATTCATTATTGTCTGCCATTTGTTTTACCCTCCATTAAAAAAATAACTTTGTATAATTAACCTTCGTATGCAAATACCACATGCGAAATGTTAATCGTACAAAGTTAAAAAAAATGTTGGTTGTAATTAAACCGTAAAAAGTATTTTAATAGAATACTTATTTTACCATCTCATTGAATTCATCTTTCGAAACTTCAACCTCTGTAACGCTTACTTTTTCTTTAATGATTCCGATTACTTTATCTTCCAATATTTTTCCGTAAATCCGTTCTTTTTCTTCCGGTTTTTCCAACATCATGTTTGCAAACTGATCCAGTTGCTCATCCGGAAGGTTGTACATGCCATATTGGTTGAATTGCGAAAATGTAATTTGACGGGCCAACCCAAGGGCTTCCTCTGGTGTAACGTTTAATTCATTTTCTTTGATAAATGAATCTTTTATTAATTGCCATTTTAAATCGGTCATAAAATGCTCGAAATCTTTTTCAACCTGCTCTTCGGTTAATTCATTGTTTTTTTCTAAAAGCCATCTTTTCAGGAAGGCTTCAGGTAACACCATTTCAGTTTTTTTAACCAAGGTGTCCCTTGCATCGAGCGTAAATTTATGATCGGATGAATGTGATAGGTTTTTGGCAATATCGTCTTTAATTTTTTCGCGGAAAGCCTCTACAGTTGTAATTTCAGTATCGTCACCGTAGGTTTTTTTGAACAGCTCTTCGTTTACCTCTGCTTTTTCAAATTCTAAAATTTCGGTAATGGTGAATTTGAAATCACTTTCCAAGGTTTCTGCCTCTTCGGGTTTGATATTTAACATGTGCCCGACTTCATGGTTGTTTTGATATGCTTTTATCGGATTGAAAACGACAACATCCTCTTTTTTCTTGCCAATAAAATCAGCTTTAACAGAATCTTCTTTCAATAAATCAATGGCAAGAAGAACTCCTTTAGGGCTGATACCTTCCTCAAGTTCTTGTCCGTCTTGGCTTAACTGAATAAAGTCACCACGAACGTTTGATTTTTCACCCACAACATCCACAGGTTTGTTGGTGCCAAAGTTAGATGTAATTGCTTCAACCTGCTGGTCAATCATTTCATCGTCAACCTTGATTACATGGTATTTGTATTTATTCTTTTTTGTGAGGTTGATGCTAACTTCAGGTGCGAGAGCAATGTCAAAAACAAACTCAAAGTCCTCAGTGTCCCAGTCAATTGATTTTTGCAATTCATCGTTCGGAAGAGGTTCGCCTAAAAGAGGCAATTTTTCTTCGGTAATATATTTAGACAAATCTTGGGATAGGGCTTTGTTAACCTCTTCTACCAATACAGCTTTTCCAAACCGTTTTTGGATGATTCCTGCAGGAACTTTCCCCGGACGAAACCCTGGGATGTTTGCTTTTAACCTATAATCTTTTAAAACAGCTTTTACGGATTCTTCGTAGTCCGCTTTTTCTATTTTGACCGTAAGCCTTGCATTTACGTTGTCAATATTTTCTCTGGTAACACTCATGATATAATATATTTTCAGCTATCTAATATACAAATAACCGCTAACATTCTCGTTTTGAGACTGCCAGCGGTTTTTTAGTGTGCGGATGAAGGGACTCGAACCCCCACGCCCGAAGGCACTAGATCCTAAGTCTAGCTCGGCTACCAATTACGACACATCCGCAAAATGGAGGCGCAAATGTAATGATTTTTTTAGAACAGTAAAAAAAAAGTTTAAAATATTTATTGGATTACCTAAGCTCAAAATTTTGACCGAGGTAAACCCGCCTGACTTCTTCATCGTTTGCCAAATCTTCTGCAGTCCCGCCTTTCATGATTGAGCCTTCGAAAAGAAGGTACGACCTGTCGGTAATCGAAAGGGTTTCATGAACATTGTGGTCGGTTATTAAAACGCCAATATTTTTATCTTTTAACTTAGATACAATTTGCTGAATGTCTTCTACGGCAATTGGGTCAACCCCAGCGAATGGTTCATCGAGCAAAATAAATTTTGGGTCAATTGCCAGTGCACGCGCAATTTCGGTCCTTCTTCGTTCTCCCCCCGATAATTGATACCCTTTGCTTTTACGGATGTGCTGCAACCCAAACTCTTCGAGAAGCGATTCCACTTTTTCCTTTTGGTATTGCTTGGTATATTTTGTCATTTCTAAAACAGCACGCAAATTATCTTCAATACTTAGCTTTCTGAAAACCGAAGCCTCCTGTGCGAGGTAGCCAATCCCTTTTTTTGCCCTTTTATATACCGGAAGCTTGGTGATTTCCTGATCATCTAAAAAGACTTTCCCTGCAAAAGGTTTAATCAAGCCTACGATCATGTAAAAAGAAGTGGTTTTTCCTGCCCCGTTAGGTCCAAGCAAACCGACTATCTCCCCCTGGTTAACTTCAAAGCTTACACCTTTTACTACGGTTCTCCTGCCGTATTTCTTGACAATATTTTCAGCTCTTAAAATCATATGTAAATTCTAATCGTCCTTAAAATTACAGTTTTAGATGAAACCTTAAGAAACAAATTCCCTAAAAATTCTTAATTAATGTTTTCTACAATTCTTGTAACTTCTTTTCTTGCTGTTTCAAAACCCTTTTTGAGATGAGTATTCCTATCTCATATAAAAATACCAAAGGGAAACAAACCATCACCTGGCTAAAAATATCGGGCGGGGTAATTACAGCCGAGAGCAACAGCATCACCACATAAGCGTGTTTTCTGTAGGTTTTCATGAATTGTGGTGTAAGAATTCCTACTTTGGTTAGGAAATACGAAAAAACCGGTATTAAAAACACAACCCCTGATGCAAACGAAATGGATGTTAATGTACTAATATACGACCGGGTATTGATTTGATTCACCACTTCATCACTAATTCTGTATGAGCCAAGAAAATGGATCGATAATGGTACAATCAGGTAATACCCAAATAAAATGCCCAATAAAAATAAAGTAGTGGTATAAAACACTGCTCCATTCGCATGTTTGCGTTCTTTTTCATATAAGGCTGGTTTAATAAACTTCCAAAATTCATTAAACACAATTGGCGATGCAATAATTAACCCTGCAATCATTGACACCATAATATGCATCATGAATTGGTCTGCCATTTTAATGGCAATCAGGTTTAATTTAATTTGATTTATCCTCAAGGCATCTGCACCAAGCAGATCAGCCAGCTTTGCAAACATACGGTTGGTCCAGAAATCTGCATTTTTTGGCTTTAAAATAACTGTGTCGAAAATAAAATCTTTAAGTATAAAAGCAACGATAGCAAAAAGTACAACCGCACCAACCGACCTAATTAAATGCCACCTAAGCTCCTCCAGATGATCGAGAAAAGACATTTCTGCTTCCTTATTCTTTTTCCCTCTTTTCTTTTTGGTAGTTTGTGTCTCAGTATTCGAATTTTCAGTCATCAGAATAGCTTATAATTGCTTCTATTACAATTCAAAATTTCCACAAATATAAAGACTAATTCAAACTTTGAGTTTGCTAAAGCCATAATATTATCTTAATTTTAATTAAATGTGACTGCAAAATCAACACAGCTTTTGTCCTTTCACTAACTTTTAATAAATTAGAATTTAATTTCATTGTCATTGGGGAATTTAAATTATTATGTATAAAGATGGATTATTGACAGAACACCTCCAGAAACATTTTGGGTTTGACCGGTTTAAAGGTCGGCAGGAAGAGGCAATTAGGAGTGTTCTGGATGGTAATAATACATTTGTATTAATGCCAACAGGGGGAGGAAAGTCACTCATTTATCAGTTGCCGGCATTGCTTCTTGAAGGTACTGCAATTATTATATCCCCCTTGATTGCATTGATGAAAAATCAGGTGGATGCAATCAGGGGATTCAGTTCAGAAGATAATATTGCTCATTTCCTGAATTCTTCATTATCGAAGACTGCAATCCAGGAAGTAAAAGATAACGTGCTTCAGGGGAAAACAAAACTGCTCTATGTTGCACCTGAATCTTTAACAAAAGAAGATAACGTCGAGTTTCTAAAAAAGATTAAGATCTCATTTTATGCCATCGATGAAGCACATTGTATTTCGGAGTGGGGGCATGATTTTAGGCCTGAATACAGAAGGATTAGGCCAATTGTAAATGAAATTGGGAATACTCCTATTATTGCCTTAACTGCTACAGCTACGGCAAAGGTTCAGCATGATATTCAGAAGAGCCTCGGGATTCAGGATGCCAAAGTTTTTAAAGCATCTTTTAACAGGACCAATTTATATTACGAAGTATTGCCAAAGGTGAAACCCGAAACACAAATCATAAAATTTATTCATCAAAACAAAGGGAAATCAGGCATAATATATTGTTTAAGCCGTAAAAAAGTGGAGGCCCTGGCGGAAGTGCTTCAGGTGAATGGAATAAATGCCTTGGCTTACCATGCCGGAATGGATGCAAATACCCGCTCTGGCAATCAGGATAAATTCCTGATGGAAGAAGTAGATGTGATTGTTGCAACCATCGCTTTTGGAATGGGAATCGACAAACCCGATGTCCGTTTTGTAATTCACTATGATATCCCCAAAAGCCTCGAAGGATATTACCAGGAAACAGGAAGGGCTGGCCGTGACGGTGGAGAAGGGAAATGCCTGACTTTTTATAGTTATAAAGATATCCAGAAACTCGAAAAATTTATGCACGGTAAACCTGTGGCAGAACAGGAAATTGGCAGCCAACTTTTGTTGGATACGGTATCCTACGCAGAGACTGCCATTTGCCGGAGGATTCTTCTTTTGCATTATTTTGGAGAACAGTACGATGGGAATTGCGGTAACTGCGATAACTGCCTTAATCCGAAAGAACAGGTTGACGCAACCAAAGAATTGGAGGTTGGACTGAAAGCAATTTTGGAGGTAAATGAAAAATACAAAGCAGAACATATCACCAATATATTAATTGGCAATAAAACAGCAGCAATTAAGTCATTTAGCCATTATGAGCTGGAAGCATTTGGTGCGGGCAAAGATCATGAAGACCGCTTCTGGAATGCAGTATTCAGGCAGGCTATGATTCGCGGATATGTACATAAAGAGATCGAGAATTACGGGCTATTAAAAGTAACTCAGTTGGGTCACGAGTTTTTAGGCAAGCCCAGCACATTTATGTTGGTTCAAAACCATAAATACGAGGAAGAAGAAGATGCACAATCAAACGGGGGTGCACCTACCGGTGGAACCGGGGGCGATCCTGCATTGTTTGCAATGCTAAAAGATTTAAGAAAAGCAACAGCAAAAAAACTTAACCTTCCTCCTTTTGTAATTTTCCAGGACCCTTCACTTGCTGATATGTCCATACAATATCCGATCAATATCGAGGAATTGCAAAATATTCAAGGCGTTGGTCAGGGAAAGGCAAAAAGGTATGGAAAGGAATTTGTTAAACTGATCAAACAATATGTTGAGGATAATGAAATTGAACGGGCCCAGGATATGGTGGTACGTTCGGTTGCAAATAAATCAAAAAACAAAGTTTTTATTATTCAAAGTATCGACCGGAAAATCTCATTGGAAGATATTGCCAACTCAAAAGGTTTAGAAGTTGACGCTATTCTTACGGAAATCGAGGCAATCGTTCATTCAGGAACGAGATTAGATATAGATTACTATATAAACGATGTTTTAGATGAAGATCAACAGGAGGATGTTTTTGAATATTTCAGAGAAGCAAAAAACGATTCGCTAAAATCAGCCATCGAAGAATTGGGCGAAGAAGAATATTCTGTGGAAGATATTCGATTAATGAGGATTAAATTTTTGTCCGATTTGGGGAATTAAAAATACCCATTGTTATTAAAACCCTAGTTCTCTAAAAATTAACTATTTTTGCGAAAATTTTTATTAATGTTATGACTGTAATGGTAGAAACAATGACCGATTATAAAGTTGCCGATATTAAATTGGCTGACTTTGGAAGGAAAGAAATAACGATAGCTGAAAGCGAAATGCCAGGTTTAATGTCCATTCGTAAAAAGTTTGGACCTTCAAAACCTTTAAAAGGTGCCAGGGTGATGGGTAGCCTTCACATGACAATTCAAACTGCAGTGTTAATTGAAACATTGGTTGAACTTGGTGCCGATGTTCGTTGGGCAAGTTGCAATATATTTTCTACGCAGGACCATGCTGCTGCTGCAATAGCAAAAGCCGGAATTCCTGTTTTTGCCTGGAAAGGCGAAACTTTAAAAGAGTATTGGTGGTGCACCGAACAGGCATTAAGCTTCCCGGACGGCAAAGGTCCGCAGTTGATTGTGGATGATGGCGGTGATGCAACATTGCTTATCCATAAAGGATTTCAGGCAGAAAACGATGCAAGTGTTCTGGATGTTGAACCATCAAGTGTTGAAGAAGGAGTTATCCTCGATTTGTTAAAAGAAACATTAGAAAAAGACAATCAAAAATGGCACCGGACGGTGGCAGAATGGAAAGGTGTTTCGGAAGAAACTACTACCGGGGTACATCGTTTATACCACATGTTTGAAAAAGGGGAATTGCTGGTTCCTGCGATAAACGTAAACGACTCGGTTACCAAATCGAAGTTCGACAATCTATATGGCTGCCGTGAATCGTTGGCAGATGGAATTAAAAGGGCGACCGATGTTATGATTGCCGGGAAAGTTGTTGTGGTTGCCGGATATGGCGATGTTGGGAAAGGGTGCGCAAGTTCAATGCGAAGCTATGGCGCCCGTGTAATTGTTACCGAAATTGATCCTATTTGTGCGCTTCAGGCGGCAATGGAAGGCTTTGAAGTGAAAACTATGGAGGATGCCCTGGATGAAGGGAATATTTATGTAACCACTACTGGGAATAAAGATGTGATTACAGCCGAGCACATGGCAAAAATGAAAGATCAGGCGATTGTTTGCAACATTGGCCATTTTGATAATGAGATTCAGGTAGCAAGACTTGAAAAATGGAAGGGGATCTCTAAAACGAATATAAAGCCACAGGTCGATCAATATACCTATCCTGATGGGCACCGAATATTCTTGCTTGCCGAAGGAAGATTGGTGAATTTGGGATGTGCAACAGGTCATCCGAGTTTTGTTATGAGTAACTCATTTACAAACCAATCGCTGGCGCAAATTGATTTATGGGAAAACGATTATAAGGTTGGTGTGTATACATTATCGAAGAAACTCGACGAAGAAGTTGCACGCTTGCACTTAGAGCAAATTGGCGTTAGGCTTACAAAACTAAGTGATGAGCAGGCTGCTTATCTTGGAGTGCCCAAAGAGGGGCCTTTTAAACCAGAACACTATCGATATTAAAATATGAAGGCTTCAAATTGAAGCCTTTTTTTATGTCTTAATCCAGCGAAATTTTAAATGAAAGTCCGGCAAAATTATCGAATCCTTTTTTGCCAGTGATTTTCTTTTGCCTCATGTAATAGACCGATACATCTGTATCTTTATTGAGTTCAATTTCTAATCCGCCTATATACCTGATTTTATTAAACTCTTTGTTTCCTCCATGATAGAAAAGCTCAGTAGCGGCAAATGGTGTTAAGTCCAGTTTCGAAATCTTATAATCCAATTTTAGACGGTTGCGAATGTAATTGGATTTATCCGTGGTTTCCAAATCAAAATCGGTATAGTTTGTAAATCGGAACCTGTATTGAATTTTCAGGTCTTCAAATTTCCAATCTGGTTTTACGTCCAATGCAAAGCGGCTTGTAATTACATCGCTTTCCGAAAAATAGGCCCTGTAGTAACCACCAACTTTCATAAATTTGAAAAGGTCGTACGTCAAACCTGTTTCTATAAACACTTCTTCTAATTCCTGTTTTGATACCAGCCTTATTTCAGGGGCTAAATGAATGCTTAGCTTTTTGTTTAAATCTTTTTCCAACTCAACACCCATACGTAGTTTTAGGTCATTGTTGTCGGCACATTTACTCTCTTTTGCATTCAACGCAAATACGAACAATAACAAACTTATTACTTTTAATATCCTATTATTCATACTGATTAGTCAACTTTAAAAAAAATGGTTATTTCTACACTATTACCTGCATAGTCAATCTTCCCAACATTAAAACGTACAATTTCAAGTCCGGTCCTTTCCTGCAACGTCTCTTTAATACTTTCATCGTCCGAAAGGTCTATGCTGTCAACTGTTTCATGAAGGATAAGTTTTTTCGTATTTATGGCCTTGTTATAATTTACTTTTTCAAGGAAATAGATTACAAATACCAGGGCAATATTGGTAAACAATAATTCGGCATAACTTATTTTTTTGTTTGCCAGTGCATTAATTACTGAAATACCAATTACAACAAACAGGTAAGTCATTTCACGGATAGGGATTTGCCTAGTGCGATAACGGATAATACCAAATATGGCAAAAAGACCCAGGGCAAAACCCAACTCCAGCTTTACGCTCTCAAGAAGGTAGCAAATCAGGAATACAACAAGGGCAATGGAGAAGAAGCTAAACAGGAAGTCTTTTTTTTGCCGTTGCCTGTAATAAATCAATCGGATAATAATTCCGATGATGGCAAAATTAAAAATAAAGCGGATAACAAGCTCCAACAGGTCTTCGGTATCAATAAGATGCATTCCCAGGAACTTTACGTCATTGATAGACATCAATATACTTAAGATCAAAGCATTCATAATGCAGGTTACGTTTTGGTTGTTTAGTAATTGTTTCCGGAGGGTTTGTTGTTTAAGGGTTTATGATCCTTATATCCAAACACTCCATTAGTTAAAGTCGCCCGAAGATAGTAAAATTTGTAAGATTTAGTACGCATCATTAAATAATGGACGTAAAGATTTTAGTTATATATGCGCAGGGTATTTCCCGAAGATGAGACGTTATAAGGCCTTAATGGTTGGACGGCCGGACCTGAAACCGGGGCGCCACCAATCAATACATATTCAGTACCGCAACAAGGGCAGGTCACAGTGATGGATCCTGGATTATTTACAAAGCATGATTTTGAAACTTCATGGGTACATGCAGCATCGTAAGCATAGTATAAACCGGGGGTTTCGCAATATACAATTACCCCACCATATCCAATTTCGGGTATTAATATGGAATTTCCTGACGCATTAAATTGGTTAAACATGGTTAACGGGATCGTATAAGTAAAATCTACATCCGGGATAACTGATTCTTCCACTTTGCCACATGAAAAAGTAATGCCCATAAGCAGAATCAACATTCCAAAAAATTTTACGATCTTTAATCCCGGCTCGCCCATTTTTACTACTTTTACTAATTAACTGTAAAACTACACTTTTTATTATTCAAAGGGCTTGTAATATAAGTTGTCATGGAAGATTTAATAGTTATTATCATAATGATTGCCATATCGGTTGTTGGGGCGGTTACACGGTCAAAGAAGAAAAGAGGGGCTGCAGTAAGCGCAAAATCACCGCAACCGCAATCAAAGTCACCAGATTTCTGGGAAACACTTTTTGAGGAGGATCAACCGGCAGAACCAGTGTTTGCTCCTGAGAATATTGTAAATGAACAAGAACCAGTAAAAGCACCTGTTGAAGAAACCACTCCCGAACCCGTTCTGTTTGAGGAAGGTAGTCCCCAAAGAATGGACAATATAAAAGAAGGTGAAATTAAAACCGGAGAAATAGGAAGTCTGGAAAATACCTCAAAGATTTTGGAAGGGTTTTCACTAAAAAAAGCAGTGGTTTTTTCAGAAATAATCAACCAAAAATACTTTTAAACATACATTTGTTACCATTTCGCACCCAAATTTCTGAAATGCAGGTGCCGATCTTAAAATAAAATATTTAAATTTGCAAAACAGAAAGAGTCCTGATAATCGGGATTCTTTCTGTTTTTATTGTATAGTAATCAAAACATTGGAGGCAAAATAAAATGGGACAAGTAACATATTTAACCCAGTCCGGACTTAAAAAATTGAAAGAAGAATTAGATCATTTGATGAATGTCGAACGACCGGCAATTTCTAAGCAAATTGGAGAAGCCATTGAAAAAGGCGATATTTCTGAAAATGCTGAATACGATGCTGCAAAAGATGCACAGGGTATGTTGGAGGCAAAAATTGCGACCCTTCAATCAAAAGTTGCAAATGCACGGATTATTGATGAAACAAAAATAAGCACGGATAAAGTTCAGATATTAAACATTGTAACCATAAAAAACAAGAAGAACAATGCTACAATGAAGTATACCATTGTTCCAGAATCGGAAGCAAACCTGAAAGAAAACAAAATATCGGTTAGCACGCCTATTGCAAAAGGATTGATGGGCAAAAAAGTTGGCGATACTGCTGAGATACAAGTGCCATCGGGAATTATCCCTTTCGAAATTATTGAAATTTCTATTTAATCTTATGGCAACAATTTTTACAAAAATAGTAAATGGGGAAATTCCTTGTTACAAGATTGCAGAAGACGAAAATTACTTTGCATTTCTCGATATTTCTCCGGTTGCAAAAGGACATACGCTTGTAATTCCTAAAAAAGAAGTTGATTATTTATTTGATTTAGACGATGATTTGTATGCCGGATTGCAATTATTTGCCAAGAAAATTGCCCATGCATTAAAAAAGGCAATCCCTTGTGAAAAAGTAGGGGTTTTGGTTTTGGGGCTCGAAGTTCCTCATGCCCACATTCATTTGGCACCTTTGCAAAACGAAGGTGATTTGCTGAATTTTTCTAAAAAAATGTCGCTCACGCAAGAAGAATTCCTGCAAATTCAGAAGTCTATCGTTAATAATCTCTAGAAAATACATAAGAAATTGAGCCAGCTTTTATGCTGGCTTTTTTTATGCCTTTTTATTAACATCGGGTAAATCTACCGGGCAAAATCTGTAATTTTAGGTTCAAATTCAGGGAGGTAATTTAAACATTTCATTGAAATAGTTTAATTAAAAACAGCAGAGGATAATGATACCTTTTACGCATCTACACGTACATTCACAATACTCCATTTTAGATGGGGCCGCAAGTATTTCAGGACTGGTTGAGAAGGCAAAAAGCGATGGGATGAAAGCGCTTGCACTTACAGACCATGGGATGATGTTCGGAATAAAGGAATTTCATAACCAGTGCGTTAAACAAGGCATTAAGCCAATATTGGGATGTGAAACTTATGTTGCTGTTGATTCAATTTCAAGCAAATCTAAAAAAGAGGACAGGTCAGGTAACCATTTAATTTTATTGGCAAAAAACATGACCGGTTATCGTAATCTGGTAAAATTAATTTCCATCGCCAATAACGAAGGTTTTTATTACAAACCCAGAATTGATAAAGAAATACTGGAAAAATACAGCGAAGGATTGATTGTTTCTTCAGCCTGTCTTGGAGGTGAAATTCCTCAGCTGCTAATGAATGGCCATGAACAGGATGTTGATAGTACGATCGAATGGTTTAAAAATATTTTTGGCGACGATTATTACCTTGAATTGCAGCGACATCCTTCTGATATTCCTGAGCTTAGGGCTAATGTATATGATTATCAGGTAAAAGTTAACAAGCAAATTCTTGAACTTGCAGAAAAGCATCAGGTAAAAGTCATCGCAACCAACGATATCCACTTTATCAATGCCGAAGATGCCGATGCCCATGACCTCTTAATTTGTTTAAACACGGGTAAAGATGTAGATGATCCGAACCGGATGAGGTACACAAAACAAGAGTGGTTTAAAACCCAGGAAGAAATGAATGATCTTTTTGGGGACGTACCCGAAGCCCTGTTGAATACTTCTGAGATTGTAGGAAAAATAGAAGAGTTCGAATTGAATTCCCCGCCGATAATGCCCGTATTCCCAATTCCGGAGGAGTTTGGTACTGAAGGGGAATTTATTGAAAAATTTTCGGAGCAAGAGCTTATTGAGGAGTTTGGAGAGAAAACTTTTAAGCGAATGGGTGGTTATCAAAAAGTAATCCGGATAAAACTGGAAGCCGCTTATTTAAGGCATTTAACAATTGCAGGGGCGAAAGAAAGATATGGTGACCCTTTGCCCGAAGATGTGGAAACCCGCCTCGATTTTGAATTGAACACAATCAAAACAATGGGTTACCCGGGATACTTCCTTATTACCCAGGATTTTATCAACGAAGCAAAAAATATGGGCGTTTTGGTTGGTCCCGGTCGGGGTTCTGCTGCGGGGGCTGCCGTTTCATATTGTGTGGGAATTACCAACATCGACCCGATTAAATACGACTTGCTCTTCGAGCGTTTTTTAAATCCCGACAGGATTTCACTTCCCGATGTGGATATTGATTTTGACGATGATGGACGGCAACTGGTATTGGATTGGGTTACCAAAAAATATGGAAAAGAAAATGTAGCGCATATTTGCACCTTTGGAACCATGGCGACCAAATCGGCAATTCGCGATGTTTCGAGGGTATTGAAGTTGCCTTTGCCTGAAGCCGACCGTTTGGCGAAGATGGTTCCGGAAGCGCCTAAAATGAATTTTGTAAAGGCATTTAAGGAAAACCCGGAATTAAAAGCCGAGCTGGATTCCCCAAATCCTCTGATAAAACAAACCCTTAAGTTTGCGAAAACCCTCGAAGGTTCTGTTCGTCAATCAGGGGTTCATGCCTGTGGGATTATTATCAGCCGCGATCCGCTGTCAGAGCATATCCCGCTAATGCCAACCAAAGATGATGAGCTTTATACCACTCAGTTTGATGGTCGTTTTGTAGAAGATATTGGGTTATTAAAAATGGACTTCTTAGGGCTGAAAACCTTGTCCATCATTAAAGAAACCCTTGAGAATGTTAAACTTTCGAGGGGAATTGAAATAGACATTGATACAATTCCGTTCGACGATGAAAAAACCTTTGAGCTTTTCAGTCACGGTGAAACCACGGCAATTTTCCAGTTCGAATCGGATGGGATGAAAAAACACCTCCGGGACTTAAAACCAAACCGTTTTGAGGATTTGGTGGCAATGAATGCCCTTTACCGCCCGGGGCCAATGGAATATATCCCGGATTATATTGCCCGAAAACATGGCCGGCAGAAGGTCGATTACGATTTGCCCATGATGGAAAAATACCTCGACGAAACCTATGGGATTACTGTGTTTCAGGAACAGGTTATGCTCCTTTCAAGATTGCTGGGGAATTTCACCCGAGGCGATTCAGATACCCTGCGTAAAGCAATGGGTAAAAAAATCACCGCATTAATGGAGAAACTCAAGGAAAAATTTATTGTTGGTTGTAAAAACAATGAAAATTTCACCCGTGAATGCACCGAGGTTAATAAAGATCCCGATGATGTTATTGAAAAAATATGGAAAGATTGGGAAGCATTTGCATCTTATGCTTTCAATAAATCACACTCGGTTTGTTATGCCCATATTGCCTACCAAACTGGTTATTTAAAAGCGCATTACCCGGCAGAGTTTATGGCGGCCAACCTTAGCCGAAACTTGAATAATATCACGGATATTACCAAATTTATGAAGGAGTGCAAACGGATGAAAATGAACGCTCTAGGTCCTGATGTAAAAGAAAGTTTTGTGAAATTCACCGTAAACAAAGATGGGGATATCCGATTTGGCATGGGGGCCATTAAAGGGGTTGGTGGTGGTGCCGTTCTTGACATCATAAAAGCCAGGGAAGAAAAAGGTATGTTCGTTGATATTTTTGATTTCGCCGAAAAAGTGAACCTTCAGTCGGTCAATAAAAAAAACCTGGAAGCATTGGCAATGGCAGGTGCTTTTGATAGTTTTTCGGAAATGAGCCGAAGTAAATTCTTTGGTGGGGAAAACGAAAACGACACAACTTTTATCGAGAAATTAATCCGTTACGGAAACCAGGTCCAGAATGAAAGCCAGTCAATGCAACAAAGTTTGTTTGGGGCTACCGATGATAATTCAGGTGTGCAGAAGCCTGCGATTCCCCAAATTGAAGAATGGGCGAAATTAATTTTGTTGGAGAAAGAAAAAAACCTGGTTGGTATCTATTTAACGGCGCATCCCTTAGACGATTATAAGCTTGAAATCAATAACTTCTGTACAAAAGGGGTAGCATTAAAAGACATCAATAACGAAATCGAAAAATACAAGGATAAAGAGCTCACATTTGCCGGTATGGTAACCGAGGCAAGGGAAGCAGTTTCGAAAAACGGGAAACCCTATTCTATTTTAACACTTACCGATTATACCGATTCATACCAGTTTTTCTTTTTCACCAAAGACTACGTGAATTTTGGCAAATTTTGTAAAGTTGGGCTTTTCCTTATGGTGAAAGGAAAGGTGCAAACCCGCTTTAAACAAGATGCTTATGAGTTTAAGGTGTTTCACATTGAATTGCTCTCCGAAGTCCGGAATTCATACATAAAAACCCTTACACTAAATGTACCCCTCTTTAAAATAGACAATACCTTCATTAACGAATTAGAAGATTATACCAAAAATAATACTGGGAATACCCTGTTGAAATTTATTATTACCGATACCGAAAACAATCGTCAAATTCAGTTGTTTTCAAGAAATACAAGAATTAGTTTGACCGATGGTCTTTTTCATTTTTTCGAGAAGAATTCTGAAATTGCTTATCGGATTAATTAAGTAAATACTATTTTTGAAACACGATTATTAACTTAAAAAATAGCGTATCATGGCTTTAGAAGTAACAGATGCTAATTTTGATGAACTGGTTGTTAATTCAGACAAACCTGTAATGTTAGATTTTTGGGCAGTGTGGTGTGGCCCTTGTAGAATGATTGCACCAATAGTGGAAGAAATGGCAACCGAATACGATGGCAAAGCAGTTATCGGGAAGGTTGATGTAGATTCAAATCCTGGTGTTGCACAAAAATATGGAATAAGAAACATTCCAACTGTATTGTTTGTAAAAGGTGGCGAAGTGGTTGATAAACAGGTTGGTGCTGTTCCGAAACAGGCACTTACTGCCAAACTTGATGCGCTGTTATAAAACAAGATATTTATAGTAAAATATATCCATGCACCAGGTCTGCCTAGATAATGGAAGATAAAAGTGCATGGATTTTTTCATTCATAAAGCGGGTACTGCCTCAATTTGAAAAACATTTTCAACATAGAAGAATTTCACCAGTTTGATAACCTGGATTTAATTGCCCATGAGGTGGTCGAAGGGTTTATTACGGGATTGCACCGCAGCCCTTTTCATGGTTTCTCGGTGGAATTTGCCGAACACAGGCTTTATAACCAGGGCGAGTCAACCAAACATATCGACTGGAAATTATTTGCACGAACCGATAAGTTATTTGTTAAGCAATACGAAGAAGAAACCAACCTGAGATG
This sequence comes from Prolixibacteraceae bacterium, assembly GCA_963677475.2. Taxonomy (GTDB): domain Bacteria; phylum Bacteroidota; class Bacteroidia; order Bacteroidales; family Prolixibacteraceae; genus JABMQB01. The sequence goes on from CAXXQD010000004.1 coordinate 53,488, forward strand.
CCAATTGGTAATCGATACTTCCTCATCAATGCTTTTTCCATATTCGAAAGGGAAACAACAGATTCAAAACAAACTCGCCTTTTCGGTTTATAGTGCAGCAGCCCTTATGTATTTGTTAAAAAAACAAAGGGATTCTGTAGGGCTTACCTTATTTTCGAACGAGGTTGAATACCATTCAAATGCGCGGCTTTCATCAGTTCATACCGAAGTCCTTTATGGTAAACTTTCTGAGTTGATCCAACCTGAAAATTATGCCCTTCGTAAAAAAACAAACACCACAAAAGCATTGCACCAAATTGCCGAAAGTATCCACAAACGATCGTTGGTGATTATTTTCAGCGATATGTTGGAAGGTGGCGATAGCGATGAGCTTTTTTCAGCCCTGCAACATCTCCGATATAATAAGCATGAAGTTATCCTGTTTCATGTAACCGATCATAAAATGGAACGCGATTTTAATTTTAGCAGCCGTCCACATAAATTTGTTGATCTTGAAACAGGGCACCACATTAAGTTTAACCCGCACGAAATAAAAAAAGCCTACAAAGAAACGGTGAAGACATATTTTGAGGAACTTCGTATTAAATGTGGACAATATAACATTGATCTGGCTGAAGCAGATATCAATGAGGATTTTAACCAGGTTTTATACACCTATTTAATCAAACGGAAGCGCTTGTTTTAAGGCTTCATCCTTTAGCATCTTCAATTATTTATTTCAATCCACTCCTTTTTAAGCTAAAATGCTTACTTTTAGGATTATGTACTAATGTAATCTTCAAATACCCATGCTTGTAAAATCCTACGGAAGTGCTGTTTTCGGAATTGATGCCACTACCATCACCATTGAGGTTGATGTTACCAATGGTATCAAATTTATGTTGGTTGGTTTACCTGATAATGCTGTAAAAGAAAGCCAGCAACGAATAGAATCTGCTTTAAGGATTAACGCTTACAAATGGCCCCGTTACAAAATTATTATTAACATGGCTCCTGCCGATATCCGAAAAGAAGGTTCGGCTTACGATCTTCCTTTGGCAATGGGGATTTTGGCAGCATCGGGACAAATAAAACACGAAAAACTTTCAAAATATGTACTAATGGGCGAGCTATCCCTTGATGGCCAATTGCAGCCAATTAAAGGGGTTTTGCCCATTGCAATCAATGCCAGAAAGGAAGGTTTTGAAGGATTTATACTTCCCAAACAAAATGCCCGGGAAGCGGCTGTGGTCGATAAGTTGAAGGTGTATGGTGCTGAGAACATAAAGGAAGTAATCGATTTTTTAAATGATGAAAGTGGGCTTGAAGAAACCATTGTTGACACACGTGCCGAATTTATGGCAATGGTAAACAGTTCCGATCTTGATTTTTCGGACGTAAAAGGGCAGGAGAATGTAAAACGCGCACTGGAAATTGCGGCTGCCGGAGGGCATAATATTATTTTAATTGGTCCGCCGGGATCGGGTAAAACCATGCTTGCAAAACGAATACCAACGGTTTTGCCGCCTTTCACGCTAAAAGAAGCTTTGGAAACCACCAAAATACACTCGGTGGCCGGGAAGATTGACAAAGAAACTTCGCTGATGACCAGCCGCCCGTTTCGCGCACCGCATCATACCATTAGCGATGTTGCTTTGGTTGGTGGAGGTAATTATCCACAACCGGGAGAGATTTCACTTGCGCACAATGGGGTACTTTTCCTCGACGAGCTCCCCGAATTTAAACGCACGGTTTTGGAGGTGATGCGCCAGCCCCTTGAGGATAGGCAGATTACTATTTCGAGGGCAAAATTTACAGTGGAATATCCGGCGAGTTTTATGCTTGTTTCGAGCATGAACCCATGTCCCTGTGGGTATTATAACCATCCGGGCAAAGACTGTGTTTGTGGTCCCGGAATGGTGCAAAAATACCTGAACAAAATCTCCGGTCCTTTGCTTGACCGAATCGACATTCATTTGGAAGTAGTTCCTGTCCCTTTTAATAAACTGGCAGAATTGGGGACTTCCGAAAACAGCGAAACTGTGCGGGAAAGGGTAATAAAAGCACGGCAAATTCAGGCATTGAGGTTTGAAAATAATAAAGGTGTGTATGCCAACGCCCAAATGAATTCTAAACAGATTCGGAAATATGTAGTACTTGATGAAGCCGGGAACGAATTGATAAAAAAAGCCATGGACAAACTGGGTTTGTCGGCAAGGGCTTATGACCGGATCCTAAAAGTTGCACGTACCATTGCCGATTTAGACGGATGCAAGCAGGTAATGAGCCAGCATCTTTCGGAAGCAATCCATTACCGAAGCCTGGATAGGGAAAGTTGGGGTGGGTGAAAACTTTGATTTCAGTCATAAAGTTTAAATAGAGAGCATTATAAACCCAAATAAACTATGAACAAGAATAAAGACAATACAGTTATTCCTGATGAAATAATTCTAAATAAGATTTATAACATAAGAAATAAAAAAAATTTACTGGATAGTGATATTGCTATGTTATATGGAGTTGAAACACGCAGGTTAAATGAGCAAGTTAAAAGGAATATAACAAGATTCCCAAGTGACTTTATGTTTCAGTTATCAAATGATGAATTTGAGAACTTGAGATCGCAATTTGCGACATCAAGTTGGGGAGGAAGAAGAAGCCCACCATATGCGTTTACAGAACATGGGGTATTAATGCTTTCATCTGTTTTAAATAGCGAAAAAGCAATTAAAGTCAATATTCAAATAATGCGAATTTTTACAAAATTTCGAGAAATGATTGTTGACAATCTAACCCTCAAATTAGATATTGAACAAATTAAAAAGAAACTTCAAAATCAAGATAAAAACATTGAGCTGGTATTTAGTTATTTGGATGAGTTAATGGAAAAGAAAGAAAATCCAAAAAGAAGAAAAAGGATTGGTTTTAAACAAAAATAATTTTACTAAATACCAACAAAGGAATGTGTTTGTGGTTCAAAGTTAGTGTGCAGAAATACCTAAATAAAAATTCAGAACCATTACTTGACAGGATTGATATCCACCTGGAAGTGGTTTCAGTACCCTTCAACAAACTTGCTGCACTAAATTCTTCCGAGAACAGGGAAGCAGTGCGGGAAAGGGTAATAAAAGCACGACAGGTTCAGGCATTGAGGTTTGAAAATAATAAAGGAGTTTATGCAAACGCCCAAATGAACTCCAAACAGATCCGGAAATATGTAGTACTCGATGAAGCCGGAAGCGAATTGATTAAAAAAGCCATGGACAAACTGGGTTTGTCGGCAAGGGCTTATGACCGAATCCTAAAAGTTGCATGTACCATTGCCGATTTAGATGAATGCAAGCAGGTAATGAGCCAGCATCTTTCGGAAGCAGTCCATTACCGAAACCTCGATAGGGAAAGTTGGGGTGGGTGATCTAGTTTTAAAAACCCAGACGAGAGGACTTGTGCGGTAGCGAGGAGTTATGTAGCCTGAGCATCGTTAAATATTGAATTTTTGACGTCCATTAAAAAGTATCCTTTTAATTTTTGGTAAGGTCAATACATTCATTCCGGTTTTTCGGCATTTGGTATTTTTACAAAGAATTTGGAGCCTTTATTAATTTCAGATTCCACCCATAAATCACCATTGAGCATAGTTGCATATCCTTTTGAGATGGATAAGCCAAGTCCTGATCCTTCATACCCATTGCTATGCGAAAAATCGGCCTGCACAAAATGGTCAAAAATTGCTTGTTGTTTATCCAATGGGATTCCAATTCCAGTGTCAGTTACCGAAAAATTGGCATTCTCGGCATCGTAGGAATAGTGAACCGTTACCGAACCTTTTTTTGTAAACTTTATGGCATTTTTTATTAGGTTAATCAGTATCGCGTTTAATTTATAACTGTCGGTATAAAAATTTGGATAAGAATTTCGCCCATTTTTTTGGAAAGATAATTTGATGCCTTTTGTCTTAGTTTCAGGAATAAAAAAATTCTCCAGATCCTGCATCATCGTTACAATATTAACATCTCCAATTTTTATGGTTTCGTTTCCCGATTCAATTTTTGAAATGTCAATAATGTTATTGATAGTTGCCAACATTCGCTCCCCGCTTTGTTGTATTAAATTGATAAACATATTTTGTTCATCGTTTGTGTAATCTTGTGATTTAAGTAGTTCGGTAAAGCCAAGAATCCCATTCATTGGTGTCCTTATTTCGTGGCTCATATTTGCCAAAAATGCCGATTTCATCCGATCACTTTCTTCTGCTTTTATCTTTTGTTCTTCAAGTTCCGACATAATTCGGCTGTTTAATGTGAGCTGGTCTTGAAGGTCCTTTGTTTTTGCCCGTACCCGATCCTGTAGAATTTTATTTGTAAGTAGTAAGACTAATATGAGCCCAAGTATAAATATGCCGGAGACCAGGATATATTTAGAATAATAGTGCCAAAAATTGCGGTTTTTATTGTAATCTTTAATCCACTTGTCGTAAATTTCCTGGTATTTCCCGTTTGACATTATTATCTCAATCCCGTTGTTCAGGGTTTCCATCAATTCTTTCGATCCTTTTGATACTTTGAAACCCATATTTCGCTCAAGCACCTTGTTTTCAGTGGAATAAATATAGTTTTTCCCATATTGAACAGCATGGTAAATTCCTGCAATCCTGTGTGTGAAGGCACAGGTAACTTCATCATTGTCCAGTGCTTCAAGAATCTCTTTATAATTTGCGGCATAAATGAAATGCGCGGTTGGGTTAATGGAAAGGATGTAATGTGTTAATACATCATTTTTCCATAAAACCACCAGAGGATGGTTTGTGGTACGCAAAACTTCTAAGTTGAAGTTTTTAATATGGTTGCTATTGTATAAAAAACAATGGGATGTATTTATTACTGATCGTGTATAATAAAACTGATCGTCAACAATGCTTGGATAGTGTATGCCGGCAATTCCTTGTATTTTTCCTTCTGCAAGTGCCTTGTTAATATCGTTCCAATTGCCGCTGCTAATTTTTAGGTCGGGTTCAAAAATTTCATTAATGGCATTAATAATGTCAATATTGAACCCTACCAATTGTCCATCTTCGTTCAGGAAATTATAGGGCGGATAATTATCACTAACCATTATTTCATATTGAGCTGATGCCCAGTTGTATGAAAAGCAAAAAAGAAGGAATATACCAATATAAACTTTTTTCATTTTCGAAAAATGTAATGCTTTAATCTACTAAAAGTTTAGGAGAACATTTCGAAGCCTTAATCCGTTCGTTGTTAATTATTTTAGTTTGTGTTTTAACAATGCGTCTTATAATAATCGATTTACAGATTCTTTAATTGCAGAAATATGTGCGGGAGTTGTTCCACAACAGCCACCAATAATATTGGCACCGGCATCAACAATCTGTGGCACCAACGAAGCCATCATTTCGGGTGTTTCAGGGAATACGTCAACCCCATCAACGTTTTGCGGTAATCCGGCATTTGCGTGCACCAGAATAGGAACCTCGGAATTTACGGTTCTCATTTCCCTGACAATATCAATCATACCTTCAAAACCATTGCCGCAGTTTGTGCCAATAATATCGGCTCCCGCTTCGATTGATGCCAATGCAGCTTCGTTTGGCGATACCCCCATCATGGTCCGATAATCTCCCTGCACGGTTTTTTCAAACGTAAATGTTGCTATAACTTCAAGCTTGGTATTCTCTTTTGCTGCTTTTATCGCCATTGTTGCTTCATCCAGGGCACTCATTGTTTCAATGCAAACGGCATCGGCACCACCTTTTTCCAATGCTACAGCCTGTTCTTTAAAACCATTGTACAGATCTTGTTCGGTTACATCGCCCATAATGGTCATTTTTCCGGTTGGTCCAATCGATGCAATTACCCATTTTTCATTACCAGCTGCTTTTACCGATATTTTTGCTGCTGCCTGGTTAATTTGATCGACATTATTGGCTAATCCATAGTGCTCCAGCTTAAATCCAGAACCTCCAAAACTGTTTGTTTCAACCATATCGGCACCCGCATCTGCATAGCTTTTTGCAACTTCATAAACTTCCTTCGGATGGTCGATACACCACTTTTCCGGGCATTCACCTGCCGTAAGTCCTTTGTGATGCAAAAAGGTTCCCCATGCTCCATCCGAAACCAATACTTTTCGGTCTTTTAATGTTTCAACTATTTTTGGTTTGTTCATGTTCCAAGATTTTTTCCGAAGATACAAATTTGAAGCTATTTGTAATAGATGAAACAAAGATAAATATGGGAACCATGTGAATGGCAAGGACCATTTTGTGTTATCAAGCTAATCGGAGCATTTACAAGGCTTTCCTAATAATTTGATTTCCCAAATTGGGACTTAATATGTTAAGTGACTAATGAAAATATTTTGTAACATTGAGCAATCATAAACCTTTAAGCTTACATATTGTAAATACAAAACCAAAAATAACCAACATACATAAATAGAATTCAACAAATTTTTTCTAAAAAAATGACATAGTTGTATAATGATACACTATCAAACATATAATGATTTAGGTGATTTCATACTAAGGGAAGATGGCATCATTCAAATTATACCAAATGCTGGCAAAGTAACTGATAAAATGGCTCAAAGGGTAATTCATATTGTTCATTCACTTATGGACGGAAATCCGCGGGGATTGTTAGTGGATAACCGAAAACTTTCTTCCATTGAAAAATCGGCAAGAAAGGTATTTGCAGCTGAAATGAATAATCAATATACCGTAGCGGTTGCCATGCTCATCAAATCACCTTTAAATAAGATTATTGTGAATTTCTTTATCAGACTGAATAATTTAAGTAAACCCACAAAAATATTTAATTCAGAAATGGAAGCTTTGAACTGGTTAAAAAATTATTTATGAAAACAATAGACATAGATGAAGATGTAAGGATTGATGAAATTCTTGAACAGATTATAAGGCTTGCATCCGGGGAGTGTGATTACAGGGGGGAGATTTCTGAGGATGGAGATAAAATTGATGCCATAATTGTAGGATTAAATATGTTGGCAGAAGAAATAGAGTCTTATACAGATGAAATTAAGGCGCTAAGAGATAAATCAGAAGAAAGCGACAGGCTGAAATCAACTTTCCTGAATAATATGTCGCATGAAATCAGGACACCGATTAGTATTATTTATGGCTACGCTGAAATACTGAAAGAATCGAAGATTAGGAAGAAGGAAAGCCGTAATTATTTGGATCTGATTTCGGATAACTCAGAAATTATCCTAAAAACATTTAACGATATTATCGATATGTCGAGCCTTGAGCTGAATATTGAAAAAGTATATCCATCCAAGTTTTTAATTGCCGATGTTGTGAACGAGATATATTTCGATTTTATATCCAATAAAGTACAAAAGAAAAAATCGCACATTGAATTTAAACTGGACTTAGACTTTGAAAAACAGTATTCAATTACTACCGATAAATCAAAACTTGAACGTTTGTTGAAATTATTGCTCGACAATGCACTAAAATTTACCAACACAGGTTACATTGAATTAGCTTATGCCCGAAAGAAAAACAATCATGTGTTTAGTATCAAGGATACGGGGATTGGCATAGATAAAAAACAAAAAAAGGTTATTTTCCATAAATTTCGTCAGGCCGATGAACTATTGTCAAGAAAATACGATGGAGTAGGCTTGGGGTTAAGCATTTCGAAACATCTGGTTGAATTGTTAGGAGGCAAAATTTGGGTTGAATCAGAGCCGGGAGAGGGATCAACATTTTCATTCTCAGTTCCAATTGATGTTTCAGACAAGAAAAATCAAAAAAAGAAAGCATTGTCGTTTAAAGGAAAAGAAATTAACAATCTATTCGAAAATATAACCTTACTAATTGCTGAAGATTCGATCCTAAATTACTATATTTTACAAACTTACCTGAAACCAACAAATGCAAAGATTGTACATGTAACCGACGGGGTCCAAGCGGTGGATTATTGCAAAAAAAACCTTGATGTTGATGCAGTCATTATGGATATACAGTTGCCAATGCTAAATGGTATTGAAGCCACAACCGAAATAAAAAAGATCAGGCCGGATGTTCCGGTGATATTTAGTACGGCAAATGCAGTGCCCGAAAACCGTGACAAATCACTTCAGGCCGGAGGCAACGCTTACCTCATTAAACCGATCAAACGAAAAGAGTTGATAATGACGATATTAAATTGTCTTGATAAATAAATATTTGAAATTCTTTGGGGAGGTTTTTGCCATTATTCAATGGTTTGCTCAAAATAAATGCACATTTAATAAACTATTATTGATTGATTTCGTTTAGAACTGAAAGAAAAAACGAAAAATGGCAGACAAAATTTCCGACCCAATCGGGCGGCTAATGGGATTAAGGTATAAATCGCATCCTTGGCATGGTGTATTTATTGGAAGTGAAGCACCTAAAGAGTTAACAGCGTTTATTGAAGTGGTTTCGACCGATACGGTTAAATACGAGATTGATAAAGACAGTGGTTACCTTCGAATTGACCGCCCACAAAAATTTTCTAATGTAGTCCCGGCACTTTATGGATTTATCCCGCAAACCTACTGTGGCGAGCAGGTAGGTGATTATTGCTCCCAGAAAACTGGGAAAAAAGGAATTATTGGTGATGGTGATCCAATTGATATTTGTGTTTTAACAGAGAAAGCCATTGCTCATGGCGATTTATTGGTGAATGCAATTCCAATAGGAGGTTTCAGAATGATTGATGGCAATGAAGCAGATGATAAAATTATTGCGGTTTTACGAAACGATACTGTTTATGGACATTTTCGCGACATAAAAGAAGTCCCTCAAATTGTCATTCAACGACTTGAACACTATTTTTTGACGTATAAAGACATGCCCGGCGAAGAAAAAGATACCGAAATTGCTGGTTCATACGGAAGAGATGAAGCGCATGAAATTATCCTTCGGTCGGTAACCGATTACAATAATAAATTTGCTAACCTGGGCAAGTTGCTTTCCTAGTTAGTTTTTGTTTTTAAAATATCCCGAGTTTTATCCGATAACAATGCTTTGGTAATTCTGGCAACCGGATACCGTTTGTGTGTGATTTCTGCCCATTCGGTATTGTTGTAAATATATCCAAGCTGTGCCCGGTGATTTTTGGCAAATACCGTGTCGTTAGCCTGTTTTTGCTGAAATTTTTGTTTAAAATCAGGGTGCTCGTTTAAATATTTCATGGCATTTTCTTCGAACCCGTACGATGAGAAATATTCACGTGCATCGAGTATGTTGTCGAAAAAATTCCAACGAAAATATGAGTCGGGCGATAATGGCTCAAGGGTTTCCAAAAGAAACTTTATTCTTTCCTGCCTTACCGGAACAATCAAATCCCCTTTGTAATACTTAATTTTCTGGATTTCTTTCCTGGTACTAATTTGATCATGGAAATAATGCCCATTTGAAGGTTGCTTTGCTGTAGGATACTCATCAATGTAATCTACTTCAACCTCCAATTCTACATCCTGGTTCAATAATTTATAGTCAACCCCATTGAAGTTAAGCCTTTCAATTATTTCTTTGTAGCCCTGGGGCAAAATATAATATTCCGGAATTTCCAGTTCTTCCAAAGGTTTGTAGGAATCAAAAAATGGAACCTTTCTTGTGTAAGGTTTGGAGATATCGTACCCGAACCTTGGCAATCCGGTTATTTTGCTAATTTGCTGATGATCTACCTCATAGCCCTTAAATTCAATCACATTGAATTTCGTGGTATCCAATTCGTATGCATAAGTAAAATTATCTGCCATCATTGATTCCTGCACCCCTTTTTTACGGGACGATATAATTTCATTGGAGTTTTTCGAAGTAAATTCAAACAAGGTCCATATAAACTGGATGGCAGATTTTACACGGTCGGCATACACTTTATAAACATGGTTTTCGGTCATCATGCCATAAGAATGGAACATGTTGGCAAATCCAGAAGAATAACGAGGGCTTTCCTGGGTCATATTTATGCCCCGTGCAGGATCCTGGTACATCCAGCTTACATAGGGGATAAGTTCATATTCCCCTTTTTTCATTTCCGTATATAAAGATGGAATAAGCTTTTCACGCAAAAAATTGCTCATTGTGGGCGGGAATTTATCTGGTTGAGGGGCAATCAGCGTAATTGAATACTGATGCTCAGAACCGTTGGTTGTGTGTGTATCAAGAAATACATCGGGGTCCCAATCCCTGAATATTTTTGCAAATGATTTGGCGTTTTCTGAATCCAACTTCACAAAATCGCGGTTTAAATCGTAGTTGTTGGCGTTTCCACGAAATCCGGTTTCATTCGGGGTTGTTTGCCCCGACCTGTTAAAGGCGCTTCGGTTTAATAATCCTCCGATATTATAAACCGGAATGATTATTACGACCGAATTCTCCAACAACTGGGCTTTCCCATCTTTGTTTCGTAATAGGTCATCGGCAAACTCCAGGCTGGCATCGATACCAGCGGGTTCTCCCGGGTGAATCCCATTGTTGATTAGTAAAACCGATTTTCCTGCCTTTTTTATTTTATCCGAAGAAAAAACCTTTTTATTATTAATGATGAATAAATGCAAGGGCTTGCCACAATCGGAACTACCTTGTTCAAGCAAAACAGCATTGTCATAGCTTGCATCCAAAAGCTGGTACATCCCGATTATTTCATCGTAGGTTGGCGTGTAGTTTTCTTCGTAGCTAAGTTTCAGCACCCCTGGGTTTTGTGCAAAAGCCACACAAGAAATCATGGAGGCAACAAGCCATACAAGTAGTTTCATCGTTATTTTCTGATTAAATCGAGATAGGAATAATTGAATTGGTTTTTTTCGTCAAAGTAATCTTCGCGGGCAGCTTCTTCCCATTCGCTGTAGTTTATTTCGGGAAAAAAAACATCGGCTTCAAAAGGTTTGTGTACAAGAGTGAGATAGAGTTTGTTGGCATAGGGAAAAAATTGCCTGTAAATTGATCCACCTCCAATAATAAACGCTTCCTTCTCATTTTTAACTTTTTCCATTGCTTCTTCGATGGAAAAAACGATATCACAACCCGGGAATATATCTTCTTTGTTATCGGTAATAACAATGTGCTTTCGGTTTGGTAGCGGCCATTTGGGTAACGAAAGCAGGGTGTTTCTTCCCATAATTATGGTGTTGCCTGTGGTAATTGCCCGAAATCTTTTTAAATCGTTTGGTAAATGAAAAAGAAGGTCGTTGTTTTTCCCGATGGCAAAATTTTCGGCAATAGCCACAATAATCGATATATTTTTGTTTTTCATAGTCGTCAGTTTATCAAACAGCAACTTTTCCTTTAATGTGTGGGTGTGCTTCGTAACCAACCAACTCAAAATCTTCGTACTTGAAATCGAAAATGCTTTTTACGTCGGGGTTTATTTTCATTTTTGGCAGGGCAAATGGAGTCCGGGTTAGTTGCAGTTTCACCTGCTCCAAATGGTTCGAATAAATGTGCCCGTCTCCGAGGGTATGTATAAACTCGCCCGGCTGCAATCCGGTCACCTGGGCCATCATCATAGTTAATAGTGCATATGAAGCAATGTTAAATGGTACACCCAAAAATATGTCGGCACTGCGTTGGTATAACTGGCATGAAAGTTTACCATCGGCCACATAAAACTGGAAAAGTATGTGGCAGGGTGGGAGGTTCATTAAACTTAACTCGCCCACATTCCAAGCATTTACTAATATTCTTCTTGAATCGGGGTTCGTGTTGATCAGGTTCACAGCTTCCGATATTTGGTCAACATGTTTCCCATCGGGAGTAGGCCATGAACGCCACTGGTAGCCATAAATATGACCCAGGTTTCCATTTTCATCCGCCCATTCGTTCCAAATCCTCACACCATTATCCTGAAGGTATTTCACATTGGTATCTCCATTCAAAAACCAAAGTAATTCGTGTATAATCGATTTTAGGTGAAGCTTTTTGGTTGTTAATACCGGAAACCCTTCCTGCAAATCGAACCTCATTTGGTGCCCAAACACACTAATTGTTCCTGTTCCTGTCCTGTCTTCTTTTTTCGTCCCATTCTCCAGCACATGCTCCAACAAATCAAGGTATTGCCTCATAATAAATACTTTATTGCTTCAAGCTTGTAAATTTATAAAAACATATGAAGCTGTGAATTTATTCACACATTTAGATATTCACAAATTTAAATTTGTTTTAAACCATCCTATATTTTTAAAAAAAATACCTGACAAATAATTGCCAGGCATTTCATTAAATTATAGGTTACGGTTGTCTCAAATTAACCAATCAACTTTCTTTTACTATGCAGGATTTGTTTCTAAAAACATTTCCAAATCCTGATCAACGTTTGTGATTCCGCCAATCCCAAAATTTTCAACCAGAACATTTGCAACATTTGGCGATAAAAATGCCGGCAATGTGGGCCCTAAATGAATGTTTTTTACACCAAGGTGAAGCAATGCAAGCAGTACAATAACTGCTTTTTGCTCGTACCATGCAATATTGTAGGCAATTGGAAGCTCATTTATGTCGTTCAGTTCAAATACTTCTTTTAGTTTTAAGGCAATAACTGCTAACGAGTATGAATCGTTACACTGCCCGGCATCAATTACTCTTGGTATTCCGCCAATATCGCCCAAAGGCAATTTATTATATCTGTATTTTGCACATCCTGCCGTTAATATGACCGTATCTTTAGGTAGTTGTTCGGCAAATTGTGTATAATAATCCCTGCTTTTCATTCTACCATCACAACCTGCCATTACGAAGAACTTTTTGATTGCACCTGATTTTACGGCATCAACAATTTTATCGGCCAATGCGAATACCTGGGCATGGGCAAATCCTCCTGTTATTTCACCTGTTTCAATTTCACGTGGAGGTGCACATTTTTTTGCGTGTTCAATAAGCTGTGAGAAATCCTTCATTTCGCCTTTTTCCCTGTCAGGAATATGGGTAGCACCTTCTAAGCCAGAAGCTCCCGTTGTATAAATTTTATCGGAATATGATGCTTTTTCTTTTGGTGGGACGATACAATTTGTGGTGAAAAGTATCGGTCCGTTAAAACTTTCGAATTCTGTTTTTTGGTTCCACCATGCATTTCCATAGTTTCCAACTAAATGTGCGTATTTTTTAAATTCAGGGTAATAATGTGCAGGAAGCATTTCACTGTGTGTATAAACATCAACACCAGTCCCATCAGTTTGTTTAAGAAGTTCTTCCATGTCTTTCAGGTCATGTCCCGAAACCAGGATCGCAGGATTTTCTTTCACCCCGATATTTACTTTGGTGATTTCCGGGTTTCCATAGGCAGAAGTGTTCGCCAAATCCAACAAAGCCATCACATCAACCCCAAATTTTCCTGTTTCAAGCGTAAGGGCAACCAATTCTTCAACAGATAAATCTTCCGTTGTGGCAACCAATGCCCTTTGCATAAATGCATAAATTTCCTCTTTTTCGTGCCCCAGGTTCCAGGCATGCTCAGCGTACGCTGCAAGTCCTTTTATCCCATATACAATCAATTCCCTCAAAGAACGGATATCTTCATCTTTCGTACTTAAAATACCAATTTGTTCGGCTTTGGCTTCAAATTCTTCCACCGATGAGTCCTTCCAGGATGCAAAATCAGGCAGTTCATTGGGAAGCTCAATATTCACAGCCAAGCATCTGGAATGAAGTTCATTTCGTAGTTGAAGCGCCCGGATGATGCGATTGCTAAAACTTTGTTTGTCGAAATTGGCATTGGTAATAGTTGCGAACAGGCCATCAAAAACAAATTTGTCCACTTTTGACGGATTTACCTTTTTATCCCTTAGCTTTTGGTTGTACCAGCTAATTCCTTTTAATACATATAGCAAGGTATCTTGTAAATTTGCCACATCACTTGTTTTACCACATACTCCTTTAATTGTACAGCCAGTGCCTAATGCTGCTTCCTGGCATTGAAAACAAAACATACTCATTATTTAAATTTTAGGATTTTATAAAAAACATGAAAAAAGGCACCAGTTGGAAAACCAGTGCCTGCCTTAATTTTAGACCCATTCTTCCGAAAGAATCTCCCCTCGAATACTCACAACTACCACCTTCACTGGTACTTTACGTGTTGCCATTTGTGTTGCCATTTGCACCATTTGTGCAAGGCCGCCACAGCAAGGTACCTCCATAATCACCGTTGTTATTGTATTTACCTTCGCTTCATCAATTAATCTAACCAATTTTTGCGTATATATTTCTTTGCTGTTATCAAGTTTCGGACATGCAATAACCAATTTTTTCCCTTTGATAAAATCGTTGTGGAAATTTCCGTGTGAAAAAGCCACACAGTCGGCGGCAACCAACAAGTCGGCACCTGAAAAATAACTAGCTGCAGGGTTGATCAAATGCATTTGTACCGGCCATTGTGATAAGGCAGACGGAACTTCTTTTACAGATGACTCCATTTTAATGCCCACGGCATTAAAGGACTGTGGAGCAGAACCGGCGCAGCCACATGCAACACCTTCCTGAACTGTTTCTGCTTTTTGAGCTGGCTGATCTCCGCCATGAAGTAATTGGTGAACTTCACTAATGCTAAACGGAAGTGATTCGCGATTAGCTTTCAAATAGGTTGTAGCTTGTTTTAGAAAGGCGTTTTCGTTATGGTCCTGTAAGTGTTTCAGGTGTGCAAAAACAGTGTTCTTGCCTTTTTTTATCATCTGGGCAATCACAACTTCCTCGTTATAATCTTCGGCTTCACGCTTTTCGATTGTGATGGCACCTTCCGGGCAATGCCCCAAACATGCACCCAATCCGTCGCACATTAATTCGCTGATTAAACGAGCTTTACCGTCGATAATCTGCAGGGCGCCTTCATGGCAATTTGGAACACACTCTCCGCATCCGTTGCAAAGTTCTTCATCAATATGTACAATTTCCCGTATCATTTTTTACAATTTTATAAAACAAAAGTAGCGTAGCACCGTTTTATGGATTGTATCAAATGTTACAAAACGATGAATTATCAACTTTTAGTTAATTGCCCGGTTTTTCGAGGGATTCCGGAGAATGATATGGAACACCTTTTGGGGAAAATTCATTTTCAACTTAGAAAATTTGAAAAAAACGAAGTGCTTGCCATTGCCGGTGAAGAAGTAAAGTCCTTGTTCATTTTATTGTCGGGAAGTGCGCGCGGCGAAATGATTAATTATTCGGGGAAAACCATCAAAATTGAAGATATTGAAGCTCCGAAACCCCTGGCAAGTGCTTTTTTATTTGGGAAAGAAAACAAATTTCCGGTTACTGTTACTGCCAACAACAAAGTGAAGGCATTATCAATTCCTGTTCCCGAATTTTTAAAACTACTTCAGGGAAATGAGCAGATTTTAAAAAATTACCTGCACAGCATTTCAACCAGGACCCAGTTCTTGTCGCGCAAGATACAATTTCTTAGTTTTAAATCGATTAAAGAAAAGATAGCCCATTTTTTCTTACAGATGGCAGGGGATAAATTCCATTCGATTGAGATCAAACAAACCCAGCAACAATTGGCAGATATGTTTGGTGTTACACGCCCCTCGCTGGCGAGGGTTTTAGGCGAAATGCAACAGGAAGGACTGATTAAAATAGAGCGCAAAACCTTAACAATCCTGGATAAAGAAAAGCTAAACCGGATTTTAGGTGATGGGTAGAAATTTGGTTTTTTAAAATGGCAACTTCTCCAAATCAACATTACCACCACTTAGGATTATTCCAACTTTTTTATTGGAAATATTCACCTTATTTTCGAGGATTGCAGCCAATGGCACAGCAGAAGATGGTTCGATGATAAGCTTCATCCGTTCCCAAACCATGCGCATTGCAGAAACAATACTTTGTTCTGAAACCGTTACAATAGCGTCAACTTTATCGAGTATTATGGAAAAGTTTCTTTCACCAACCGAGGTTAACAGCCCATCGGCAATGGTTTGCGGATTTATTTGAGGGATCAATTTTTTGGAATAATAGGACTGGTAAGCATCATCGGCACCAAGAGGTTCTGCAGCAATGACCTTGCATTTTGCCGATAAATGTTTGGCAGCTATTGCCGTGCCGCTTAACAAACCACCACCACCCACGGGTGTAAGCACTGCATCAAGATTGGGATAACTTTCCATCAACTCTTTGCAGGCAGTGCCCTGACCGCTAATTACATGAAAATTATCGTAAGGATGAATGAGTGTTGCCCCAATTTTTTCAATAATTTTTAAGGTTGTGCTTTCCCTTGCATCGAGGGTTGGTTTGCAAAAAGTAATGTGGGCACCATATCCGGCAACGGCTTTCTTTTTTATATCCGGGGCATTTTCGGGCATAACAATGTGGGCAGGTATTACCCGAAGTTTTGCTGCCAGGGCAAGTGCTGCTGCATGGTTCCCTGATGAATGGGTAACTACCCCTTTTGCTGCTTCGTTTTCTGTTAAAGAGAATACGGCATTACATGCACCCCTAAACTTAAAAGCACCCACTTTTTGAAGGTTCTCGGCTTTGAAATACAACTCTCCACCAACTATTTTATTGATACTTTCGGAAGTAAATACCGGAGTGTTATGCACATATTTTCGGATGAGATTATGTGCTTCTTCAATATGTTTATAACTTGGGAGTTCCATTAATTTTGCGGATCAAATTTTTTATTTAACAGGTCATAGTCTGTTCTGTAAACAGAGCTGTCTGATAATTTTTTCAACCTTTTCAATCCAATAATATAGAGGTAGATCACAAAGCCGGCAAACACAATTAGCAGGAAGTTATAACCAGCCATTAATACAAAGTCGTAAAAACCATGCAAAAGAATTGGGATTATAATTGCACGGGTTAAAAGCTGTTTTCTTTCTTTCGGATAAAATTTAGCCAGCCCGGTATAGAATCCCATGGTTACCCCAAAAATAGCATGCGCGGGAACGGCGGTTATCGCTCGGATAAAGCCGGTCTGAAGCCCGTAATCCGTTACGTAAAGTATATTTTCGACACCAGCAAATCCCAGGGATATGAAGACGGCATAAACAATCCCGTCAAATTTTTCGTTGAACTCTTTGCTTTTCCAGAAAAGAAGCATTAATGCGAGGTATTTAAACAATTCCTCGGAAAATGCGGCTACCACAAACGCGTTATAAAATGGTTTAAATAATCCTTCAAATAGATGGATAAACATCATTAAAAACTGTTCGACGAAAAGGATTGGAATTACGGTTAAACCTCCGGCAATTAATGCCTTAATTAAAAGCTTAATCGGTTCTTTTTCGTATTTGTCGCGGTAATAAACATAAAATGCAATAATTGCTACCGGTGCAAGTGCCAATAGAATCAGGTCCATATTTTCAACTTAAAAATTGCCTTTATAAAAATAAGCCGGGACTCCTTTTACACCTGGTTTTGTTTTGAATAACCCTCCCGACAAGGGATATTTTTTCAGTGTATTTTTATCCAAACCTTCGGTTGCTGTTGTGATGTAAAGGGTTCCAAGGTCTTCATCACCAAAGGCGCAGGACGTAACATTTTTTGCAGGGACATCAATTTTGTCGATCATTTCTCCAGTAGCGGGGTTCCAACATGCAACTGCAGCGCCTCCCCAAAGGGCAATCCAAAGGTTCCCGTTTTCATCAATGGTCATTCCATCAGGTGCTCCATTGTTGGATGGTATTTCAATCACTATTTTTTCGTTGCTAATCTCGCCCGTTTCCACAGAAAAATCATAGGCTTTTACCTGTTGTGTTGGAGTATCTATGTAGTACATTTTGGAATGGTCATTTGACCAAACAATTCCATTTGAAATCGAAATTCCTTCAAGCACCTTTTTTGCTGTGCCATCTTCAAACATACAGTAAAGTGCGCCATCTTTTTTACCTTCATTGCTCATTGTGCCAAGCCAGAACCGCCCTGCCGGATCGCATTTACCATCGTTGTACCTGTTTGTGCTTATGCTGCTGTCAGGATCAATAATTAATTTTTTTGATCCGGTTTTTATATCCATCTGGTAGATGCCATTTTGTAACGCGACTATCGCCTTTCCCGATTTAGAAGGGACAACAGCACTGGTACTTTGTCCTGTCCGAAGTTCCATATTTGCGTTGGTTACCGGATTATAAATATTCAGTAACCCACCTGATATATCGACCCAATACAAACGATTGTTTACCGGGTTCCATATTGCACCTTCACCTAATTTTGATTTTGTTTCTAGTGCCAACTCGACTTTAGAAATTTGGGTTGAGCAGGCAACAAAAGCAATGATTAGGCTGATAAAAATCACAAGGTTTTTCATTCTTAAAGACTTTTTATTAATTCTTTAAGGATGAGTGTCATTTTCGGTTCGGCATTGGCAGCGACCTGCTGAACCTCTTCGTGCGAAACTTCGACAATTTGCCCTGGCACACCGCTATCTGTAATAATCGATATCCCAAACACGGTCATGCTCATGTGCCGTGCAACAATAACTTCCGGCACAGTGGACATTCCAACGGCATCAGCACCAAGTATCCTGAACATTTTGTATTCTGCCGGGGTTTCGAAAGTTGGTCCTGAAACGCCCACATAAACGCCTTCTTTAAGGTCAAAATTATTTTCAAAAGCAATAAATCTCGCTTTGTTCCGTAGCCTTTCGTTGTAGGTATGGCTCATGTCGGGGAACCTGGTTCCCAGCTCTTTCAGGTTTTTACCCCTTAAGGGATGTTCTGGAAACATGTTGATGTGATCGTTAATTACCATTATGTCGCCAACCCTGTAGGTAGGGTTAAGTCCGCCACTGGCATTCGAAACAAAAAGGTGTGTTATTCCTAAAAGCTTCATTACCCTTACCGGGAAAGTTACTTCTTTCATTGAATAGCCTTCATAAAAATGAAACCTGCCCTGCATGGCAAGTATTTCTTTTCCCCCGAGTTTTCCCAGTATCAATCTCCCGGAATGTCCTTCGACAGTGGATACCGGAAAATTAGGAATTTCGTGATAGGGGATACTGTCAACGATTTCAATCTCATTGACCAATCCACCCAGTCCGGTTCCAAGAATTATCCCGATATCAGGATTTAGCTTGCTTTTTTCTTTTATGAAGTTCGCTGTTGCTCTTATTTTCTCTAACATAATTGCTGATTTTAGTATTAAAAGATTCTCCTTGTTTGTCAAGGAATTTTATTTTAACCGGCAGGTAATATAAAGCCTTTTTTAGTTCTTCCGAAAGTCCTTCCATGTCTTTTAAACGCATAGAATCTTTTTCAGTTGTAAGAATAATTTTCTTTTCTGATTTAATTGTGTCAAAGGTATTTTTTATGGTTTCCAGATCCTCTTGCGAGTATTGGTGATGGTCGCCAAATTCGAGCCTGGTGACCTGTTTGGAGTATTTTTGTACTTGTTTATTGATTTCGATGGTTGATGCAATTCCTGTAACCAATAGAATGGCAGAATCATGTTCTTCTTCTAAGAGAATTGGTTTGCTGTTAGGAAATACAGGCTTTACCTGATCGTAAACCATGGTTGTGAAGAAAATACTTTGGTAAGGTTTTAAACCAACGTTTTTTTGCAGGATTCTTTCCGCAATTGGCGTTATTTCGGAGGGGCATTTACTTACAATAATAATATTTGCCCTTCGGATTTGCCTGCGACTTTCCCTCAGCCTTCCCATTGGAAGGAGGTAATCATCTTTCATTGGACGGTTGTAATCCATTAAAAGAATATTAAGCCCCGGGGTGATTTTTCGGTGTTGGTAAGCATCGTCCAGTATAACCACATCCGGAATGTTTTCCTGCTTTTCATCAATCAGCTTCTTCACACCTTCCACACGATCGGCGCAAACAGAAACAATAACATCCGGGAATTTTCTTTTGATTTGCAAGGGTTCATCTCCAGACTTGCTAGCTGTAGAATGTGTTTCAACCAGCCGGAAACCTTTTGATTTTCTTTTGTACCCCCTGCTTAATGTTGCTACTTTAAACTGGTTTTTTAACAGACTGACCAGATATTCGGTATGCGGAGTTTTTCCGGTTCCACCAACAGTTATATTCCCTACCGATATAATTGGCAAATCAAATTCAGTTGACTTGAGTATATTCAAATCAAAAAACCTGTTCCTGAAATACACAATTAATCCGTACAATAGGGAAAAAGGGTATAAAAAAAGTTTCCACATACGCTAACAGAGTTTGCAATAGCTAAGATATAAATTATTGCCTGACTAAAACGAATCAGGGCTCCACATCATGTGAAACCCTGAAAATAAATATATTTTTGATTTTATTGAATATCGATATCGTAGGGCATTCTGGTATATACACCTTTAAGTTGAGATGCCTTTTTCAGGAAGTTGTAATATTTCAGGTTTTCACCCAATTCCTTTTCTAGTAGCCAGGCACGGATTTTATCGGGTGCTGTGCTGAATAATTCTTCAAACGGATCGGCCTGTTTAGGCAGGTTTACAATCCGGTAATCTTCAACTCCGGAAATTTCTGCCGCAAGTTCGATGGCTTCGTTAATACCTCCAAACTGATCGACAAGCCCTATTTCTTTTGCATTTTCGCCCGACCAGACCCTTCCTTGCCCGATTTCATCAATGGCAGCAACTTCCATGTTTCGGCCGTTTGCAACTTTTGTGATGAATGTGGTATATCCTTCTTCAATATTTTCCTGCATCATATTCCGCTCAAATTCAGACATGCCACGCGTAACAGTTATTAAATCAGAGTGTTCGTTTGTTTTAACCACATCGGTGGTAATCCCAAGTTTTTCGTTTAATAACTCCCCGGCATTCGGAATTACACCAAAGATTCCAATGGAGCCGGTTATGGTATTTGGGCTGGCTACAATTTTATCGGCAGCACATGCAATGTAATAACCTCCCGATGCTGCCACATCGCCCATTGATGCAACTACGGTTTTTTCTTTTGCTGCCAGGTCAACTTCCCTCCAGATTACATCGGAGTGGTAGGCACTTCCGCCCGGAGAGTCGATTCTTAAAACAATTGCTTTGTAGTTTGTGTCGATACGAGCTGCCCTGATTTCACGTGAAATAACATCGGCATTGATCACGTCACCGCCCATGGAAACCCCAATGTCGCCACTGGCATATATTACAGCAATTTTAGTGCGCTGGTAGCCTTTCTTTTTATCCGGATTGCGTACATAAACATCGGCATAATCTGAAACCCCAATTACAGGAATCCCTTTGTTTGCTTCTATTCCGGTAATAGCCCTCATGGCATCCAATACCTGGTCTTTGTACATTGCCACATCAACTAGCCCGTTTGCGACGGCTTTTTCTCCTTTATTAAAAGTTTGTACTTCGTCTGCAAGTTTGTTCAACTGTTCAACGGAAATGCCACGTTCCTCTGAAATTCCTTTAAGCATTTGTCCCCAAAGGCTGTTTAAATAGGTCATGGATTGTTCCCTGCTTTCGGCACTCATTTTTTCAAGCATAAAGGGTTCAACAGCGCTTTTAAATTTACCATGCCTGACAATTTGCATCTCCACACCTAATTTTTCCAGGGCTTTTTTATAAAACATCATTTCGCCCCCAAGTCCCCTGAAATCAACCGATCCTTCAGGGTTTAACGCAATGGTATCGGCAACAGTGGCAAGGTAATACGCCTTTTGGCCATAAAAATCGGCATAGGCATAAATTGGCTTACCACATTCATTTTTAAATTCCAATAAAGCATTTCTGATCTCTTCAACAGTGGCCATGCCCGCATTTACGACAGATGAACTCAGGTATAGGCCTTTAATACGTTCATCGTGTTTGGCATTTTCAATTGATTTTAAAACTTGATCTAAGCCAATTTTGTTCTCCTGATAAAAGCCACCCGGGAGGTTTAAATCTTTAAAAGGATCAATAGGGGCACGATCAACCACTTGTTTTTCGAGGTTGATGACCAACATTGAGTTGTTGGATACTATTACTTGTTTTTCAGTGGTCGACATGATTGCCCCAACTATTATAAAGAGTAGAAAAAATCCGATAATATTAACCAGAAAAATCCCAACTATGGTTGCCAGAGTGTATTTTAAAAAGTCTTTCATTTATTGTTTTTTAGGAATTTATACATTTTTAAGTTTATCTATTATGTTTGTTTCTTACCTATTTGGTGAACGTATTTTTTCGAGACGATTTGTTTTAATTCATTAATTTTACCAACAAATTATATCCTCATAGGTAAATAAAGACCTAAAGATATTACAAAAAACAAAATTAATGCATAAAGTATTTTTAGGCATTGGCGGAAATCTTGGAGACAAAAAAAAGAACCTCCAGAAGTGCATTGAACTAATACGCGAAAAACTTGGTGAGGTTGAGATAATTTCGTCGGTTTATGAAACCCCGCCATGGGGGTTTAGTGCCGAATCAAATTTTTGGAACCAGGTAATTCTTATTGATACTCATCTTGATATGTTGCAATTGCTTCAGGAAACACAAAAAATTGAAGGACAATTTAAAAAGAGGCAGACATCGGAAGGTTATTCTTCGCGGGAGATGGACATTGATATTTTGTTTTTCGATCATGAGATTATTGAAGCATCGGAGCTGATCATTCCTCATCCGCTTCTTCATAAAAGAAATTTTGTGCTTGCCCCATTGGCAGAGATCGCAGGTGAATTTATCCATCCGGTATTAAGTAAAAAGATAGATCTTTTGCTTGATGAATGTAAAGATGATTCGCCGATTTTTAAAATTTAGGTGTTTTTAGGATTAATCCGGGTTCCACATTTTTTACAATAGATGGCATCGTCGTCATGAGATTCGTGTAAGCATTCCGGACAAACCTGTGTGTTTTTTTTGTTGGGTTTTACTATCTCTGCAGTTATTATGCCTGTCGGAACGGCAATAATCGCGTAGCCCATAATCATAATTATGCTTGCAAAGAATTGTCCGAGGGCTGTTGCAGGCGAAATGTCGCCATAACCAACAGTGGTAAGCGTAACAATTGCCCAGTAAATGCTTCTGGGAATACTTGAAAACCCGGATTCTTTGCTTTCAACCAGGTACATGATTGTTCCTAAGATGATGACAACCGTAAAAACAAAAAATAGAAATACACTGATTTT
This sequence comes from Prolixibacteraceae bacterium, assembly GCA_963677475.2. GTDB lineage: Bacteria > Bacteroidota > Bacteroidia > Bacteroidales > Prolixibacteraceae > JABMQB01. The sequence continues at coordinate 76,499 of CAXXQD010000004.1, forward strand.
TGCCCGGCTTGCCCATAATGCTTTCACCAAACTTTGACCTGCACTGGAATACCTTGTGAGTTTCAGTATCCGGAATACGCGAAGTAACCTTAGTATGCGAATAACAACCAGGCTTTGCCCTCCAACCAGTATTAAACTTAAATAGGTTGGGATGACCGCCAACAAATCGATAATGCCATAGAAACTGGTGGTGTATTTCCATGGTTTTTTTACGATTAATATCCGGAATATATATTCAATGGTAAATATTATGGTGATAATCCATTCCGAGATTTTTAAGAATTTCCCATATTCCTTCCCGATGCTTTCCACACTTTCAAGCATTACAAGGACTACACTAATAAGAATAATCACCAGAAGGATTATGTCGAAAACTTTACCTCCTTTGGTGTCGGCTTCAAAAATTATTTCGTAAAAACGTTCTTTGATTGATTTCATTTGAAAACTCTCTTTGTGAAACGGAACAATGAAAATACAATTTCGGAGGAAATAAAAAAAGCCCGACATTAAATATCGGGCTTCATTTGTATGCAAAATAGTTGTTTTAAATTACTTCGTCCACATTATGGTACGGCAAATTAAAGGCCTCGGCCACACCTTTGTAAACGACTTTACCATTCACAACATTTAATCCTTTTCTTAATGTTTCATCTTCCTTACAAGCTTGTTTCCATCCTTTGTTGGCGATATTTATGGCATTTGGCAATGTTGCATTTGTAAGCGCGAGTGTAGATGTTCGTGGAACTGCACCTGGCATGTTTGCAACACAATAATGAATAACATCGTCTATAATAAAGGTTGGTTCCGCATGTGTTGTGGCAACCGTTGTTTCAAAACATCCACCCTGGTCAACGGCAACATCAACCATAACTGTTCCAGGCCTCATGAGTTGAAGCATATCGCGGGTTACAAGTTTAGGGGCTTTAGCTCCCGGAATTAGTACTGCACCAATAATCAGGTCGTGTGTTTGTAGCATTTCACGAATGTTATACTCGTTGCTCATCATGGTTTTAACGTTTGCAGGCATGATATCGTCCAAATATCGTAGACGAGGTAAGTTAACATCCATTACGGTTACATCGGCACCTAGGCCAGCAGCCATTTTAGCAGCTTCTGTTCCAACAATTCCACCTCCGATAATTAAAACTTTTGCAGGGGGTACGCCGGCAACCCCGCCAAGTAACACACCATAGCCTCCATAAGTTTTTTCGAGGTATTTTGCACCTTCCTGAACCGACATCCTTCCTGCAACCTCGCTCATGGGAACCAATAAAGGCAACGACCTGTCAGCCAATTCTACGGTTTCGTATGCCAGGCAAACCGAACCATTTTGAATCATTGCATGCGTTAGTGGTTCACACGAAGCGAAATGGAAGTATGTATATAAAATCTGGCCTTTTTTTATGAGTTTGTATTCTTGTTCGATTGGTTCTTTTACTTTGATGATCATTTCAGCAATCCCATATACATCCTCAATTGTAGGAAGTATTTTTGCTCCTGCTTCAATATAATTCTCATCCATAAACCCGCTTCCATTTCCGGCTGTTGCCTGTACATAAAGTTCGTGGCCATGTTTTACCAATTCAGCGGCTCCTGCCGGGGTCAGCGCAACACGGTTTTCGTTGTTTTTAATCTCTTTTGGAACACCTATAATCATCTCTTTTTGCTTAAGTTATTTTAACCAAAAATAGAGAACCCGTATATCCTAAAATATGATAAAATTAAGGTTTACGTGAAGTATCAAAGGCTTTGTAAACATGGTGGGTGTGTAGGTTTTTATTTTTAGGGAAATGGAAGTTAATAAAACAATAAAACTAAAGATTGATAGCAGAATTAGTGTTTTGATATCAATTTGCAAGTTGTATCTTTGTTCACTTTTTATAATATTTTTTAAATATGCCGACGGTTTCAGAAAGAGGAAATAAAATGCCTAGTTCCCCCATTAGGAAATTAGGTCCTTTTGCCGATAAAGCAAAAGAAGATGGAGTTAAAGTTTACCATTTAAATATTGGGCAGCCTGATTTGCCAACACCATCGAATGCCTTAAATGCAATCCGAAATATTGACCGTGAGATTTTAGAATACACGCCAAGCGAGGGGATTAAATCGTTCAGGGAAAAGTTGGCGAAATATTACCACAAGTTTAATATTGATGCACAGGTTGAGGATATTATTATTACTTCGGGTGGGAGCGAGGCGGTTACATTTGCATTTATGTCGTGCCTCGATCCGGGAGACGAAATAATAGTTCCTGAGCCAGCTTATGCCAACTACGAAGCTTTTGCAATTGTTGCAGGTGCTGTAATTAAATCGTTACCTGCAAAAATAGAGGATGGGTTTGCATTGCCTCCAATTGAGGAGTTTGAGAAGCTCATTACCCCGAAAACAAAGGGGATGATGATTTGTAACCCAAATAACCCAACCGGATATTTGTACACCAAGAGTGAGATGAATAAAATTCGCGACCTGGTAAAAAAATACGACCTTTATTTATTTTCAGATGAAGTTTACCGCGAATTTTGTTACACCGGGGCACCGTATATTTCTGCTTTTCATCTCGAAGGCATCGAGCAAAATGTTGTTTTAATTGACTCTGTGTCAAAAAGGTATAGCGAATGTGGTTTAAGGATTGGTGCCATAATCTGTAAAAACGAAAAGTTAAGGAAAAACATATTGAAATTTTGTCAGGCCAGGTTGAGCCCTCCACTGATTGGTCAAATTGCTGCAGAAGCATCGCTTGATTCGGGAGAAGATTATATGCTGAACAATTATAACGAGTATGTTGAACGGCGTAAGTTCTTAATTGATGGGCTTAACCGGATTGATGGTGTTTATTCTCCAATACCCATGGGTGCATTTTACACGGTTGCCAGGCTTCCGGTTGACGATTCCGATAAATTTTGCGAATGGCTTCTTTCCGATTTCAGGTGGGAAAACCAAACATTGTTTTTAGCCCCGGCATCGGGTTTTTATACCATCGAAGGTTATGGAAGGGACGAAGTCAGGATTGCTTATGTATTGAAAAAGGATGATTTACGGGTTTGTTTAAAAATCCTGGAAGAAGCTTTAAAAGTGTATCCTGGAAGAAAATAAACTGAAGGTTCTTAATTATATCTTATTCAATAGTTGATATAAGTCTTTTTTGTATTTCCTGCCTATCGGAAGTTCCTTCTTATTGATGATAGCAACTTGGTTTAGCTCATTAATTTCATCGAGAAAGTTGATGTTAATAACCACTGAACGATGGATCTGGACAAAAAATTCAGGCAGTTCTTTTAGAAGTTGTTTAATTGTTGTGCGGCAACTAATTTCTATGTTTCCGGTAAAAACCGAAGTGTGGTTATCGCCATCGGCTTTAAGGTATTTGATATCATCTACCGGAATTTTTACCAAGCGATCGCCGATTTTTGTAAAAATAAGTTGAGGTTTAGTCTTGGCATTTTCGGGGTTCTCATCTGTGGGGTTTTCGCTTGCAATTTTTATGGCGGCTTTTAAATTTCCAAGGCTGATTGGTTTGTTTAAATAGGCTTTTGGTTTGGTTTTTACCGCTTGCTTTATAACTTCATCGTCGTCCAGCGAAGTTGTGAAAATATGTGGAATTCCCAGTTCTTTATTAATTTTCTCCGAAAGTGTAATGCCATTTAAAAATCCTGGCAAGGCAATGTCAACCAGAACAATATGGGGCTTTGAATCTTTAATTTTTTGAAAAGCTTCATCGGCGTTCATACAATAACCAGCTAATTCATAACCAGCTTTTTTTATGTTCATGATGGCTACTTCCAAATGTATTTCTTCATCTTCAACAACAAAAATCCTCATGAATTAAGCTTTCGAAGTTCAACAACAATTTTTGTCCCTTTGTTTGGTTCACTAATAATTTCAATTGAACCTTTATTTAGCAAAACAAAATCATAGGTCAGTTTTAGGCCTAAGCCTGTACCTTTTTCACCTGAAGTTCCAAGGGCTTTATTCTCTTTTTTAAGATTAAAAATTGATTTTATCTTATCTGGAGGGATTCCGATTCCGCTATCTTCAACTGTAACAACCACTATTTCATTTTGTTCCTGGGCATTAAAAACAATGGTTCCGTCAGTTGTAAATTTAATAGCATTTGAAAGAAGGTTCCGGAATATAAAACTCAGGTTGTTGGCATCGGCAAAAATGCATACATCTTCTTTGATTTTGTTTTCAATGCGGATATTTTTCTCGATGGCATTGTTTTTACTCAATTCGATTAACGAATCAATTGCTGGTTTGAGTGGAACATCTTCAGGCTGGGGACTGTACAATCCTCCTTGCGATATCGCCCAGTTTAGCAGGTTATTCAACAATGTTTCAAGCCGGGTTGAATTGTCTGATAAATTTTTTGCGAGTTTTTTTAATTTTTCAGGTTCCTCGTTTTCAAGGTAAAAGCTAATCAATTCGCCACTTCCTTTATACCCTGAAATAAGGTTGCGTAAATCGTGCGAGATAATGGCAAACATTTTATTCAGGCTGTCATTTAAGGTTTCAAGCTCTTGGTTTTTTTCGCTAAGTAGTACTTTTTGTCTCCTGACTTTTTTAAGGGCAGAAAAAACTGTGAACAATGCACCAATGATTATGAGAAGGATAATTGAAATAAGAATGGTTGTTATATTCTTTCTTTTAATTTCAATTTTACGTAGCTGGTTTTCGGTTTCCAGGTTTTTAATGGTTTGCTGCTTGTTCTCTAGTTGATATTGGCTTTCAAGTTCCGAAATAACTCTGTTTAATTCAACGGAATTGATGCTGTCGTTTAAAATATTTCCCTGTTTATGGAAATTTACTGATTGTTGAAAGTCCCCTTTCATTTCGTAAGAATCGGCTAAAAGGGATGCACTTAAATGTTGCATTTGGAGATCATTTATTTCGAGCGACAGTTCCAATGCCCTTATTCCAAATTCAATTGCTTTGTCCCACTTTTTTTGCAAATAATAAATGTTAGCCAGGTTATTTAAATTCCTACATGCCGAGAAATCGATTCCTAACTCAGTATTTAGGATATAAGCTTGATTTAAAACATCTTCTGCTGCAATATAATCGCCTTTTCCCATTAATGTAACGCCATAATTATTGTATAATTTCACTAATGAGTATGGATTGTTTTCAAATACTTTGCTTTCGGCAACTTTATCATAAATGGCTATTGCTTCATCGAATTGATTGTCCTCGGAATAGGCATTGGCAATTTGTATATTTGCCATATTCTCTCCTTTAATGTTTTCTTCTGCCAAATAATTTTCTTTAGCCAATAAGTAGTATTGCAATGCTTTATCAATTTGCCCAAGTGAATGAAAACCAATGCCAATGTTCAAATATGAACTTGCCAATTGCAACGTTTTTATTGGGAAAGTATTTTTAAGTTGTTCTTTCCATTTGATTGATGTAAGGAGGTTTTCAATCCCCATTTCATAATTCCCCATGTTAATGTTAACCAAGCCAATGCTGTTATATGAATAGGCTGTATTTAAGGAATCGCTGTGGGTTAAATTTACCTGCAGTGCTTCATTCATGTAAAACAATGCACTGTCAAATTCACTTTCGAATGCGAAACAAACTCCAATTTTATGAATCGCGTGGGCATTCTCCAAATCTGAATTGTTGCATTCAATAAACTCCCTGAAATATTTGCGGGCACTGTCTGTATCGGAATAAAAATAGAAGTTTGCTAAGGCAAGTTGTGCTTTTGCTTTTGAGGTGTCGCTTTTTGCACTTTTTAGCTGGAAATATAAACTGTCACTTGCCTGTGAATTGCTGATATAAGTATTTAGCAATAGAATAAAAAGGAGAAGGAAAAATTTTGCCATTAAACCATAGTGAATTAAACATTTGCTATAAAAACAAAACTACTAAAAAAACAACAACTGATGTTTTTATCATCGTGTCAATGTTATTCACCACTCAAAGAAAGCGGTTTAACCACATTTCCCGGAAATGCACTAAATGGTAGCCTTATTTTGTGGGCAAATGCAATTGAGATTTGTATCCGCATTTTAAACAATAAACACATATTATGAATCAACTTTAATCCATCAAAATGAAAACACATCTACTTTTTACACTACCGCTATTGTTCATTTGTAATGCCCTTTCTGCTCAAAACACTTATGTGCCCGATGATAATTTTGAACAGGCATTGATTACTTTAGGATATGACTCGGGCGAGTTAAACGATTCGGTGCCAACCAATGCAATAAATAGTATTACCTATTTGAATATTGAAGCAAAGCATATTGCAGACTTAACAGGTATTGAAGAATTTTCTTCGCTTGAGATACTGGACTGTGCAAGAAATGACATCTCTAACTTTGATGGGCTAAGTGCCTTAACTAATTTGCAGGAATTGGATATTCATAGCAACCAACTTTCCGCGTTAAATACTTCTTCCAACACCGAATTAAAAGTTTTGTATTGCCGCGACAACCAAATAGCATCTTTAGACCTTCAGCAGAATACCAAACTAGAAGTTTTGAGTTGCTCAGACAATCAATTAAGTACTCTTGATATCCAGCACAACCCCATGCTTACGAATTTACGCTGTGGACAAAATCCGATTGAAGAATTAAATCTTGATGCCAATGCCGAACTTCAAAAATTGGATTGTCCTTGGACTAATCTAACTACCTTAAATTTCCCGGAAAACTCGAAAATGGAAAGTATTGGGTGCCACAGCTCAAAATTTAACAGTCTTGACCTGAGCATGCTTGATTCTTTAAATTACCTTCTTGCATACGGAAACGAGTTGATCAGCTTAGATTTTTCCAATAATCCTAAAATGAACTATTTGGACTGCCACCGTAACGCATTAAGCGAACTAATCCTGAAAAATGGAAATATTGAAGGATTCTCAAAAATGTTTGCCAGGGAAAATCCGAACCTATTGTGTATTGAAGTGGATGATGTAGCATGTGCTTACGCAAAAAGTAGCAATAATTGGGTAAAGGATAATACCGCAAGCTATTCTGAAAATTGTGGAACTTTTCAGGTGTCAAAAACATATGTGCCTGACGATAATTTTGAACAAGCTTTGATTGATCTGGGATGGGATACTGGCGAATTGGATGATTCAGTTGCGACCATAAAAATAATTGAGAAAACCTACCTGGATTTGCGAAGTAAATCGATATCCGATTTAACGGGAATCGAAGATTTCGCAGCTTTAAAATATTTGTACCTTCATAACAACCAATTGAGCAATGTACCTGTTCAAAACAATACAAGTTTGATTGAATTGAGTTGCTCCAATAACCAACTTACTGAGATAGGCCTTCATAACCTTGTAAATTTAGAGTTGCTTCAAGCGTACGGTAACCAGATTGAGGCCCTTGATTTAAGTAATAATCCGAAATTAAAGAAATTAATGTGTGATAATAATCCAATAGCCGGGCTTGATTTGGTAAATAATCCCGTACTGGAGGAAGTTTTTTGTTCATACACATCAATCAGCGAGTTCCAGTTTCCTGAAAACCCGATAATATCACGCTTAAGCTGCGAAAGTGCAAACCTTGAAGAAATTGATTTGAATGCGTTTGATTCGCTGAAATATATTTCTGTTTATAACAATAAATTAGAAACACTCGATTTTTCAAATTGTCAAAAACTGGAGCAAGTTATTTGTGGGAATAATCAACTTGTAACCCTGCTTCTTCCCGAAAGTGGGTTGATCCAAACAATCGATTGCAGAGGGAACCAATTAAATATACTGGAAGGAATCCTTGGCTCCAATAATGAAAAGAGCGCATCTACTTTTGATTTTACAAACCTTACCTATTTAAATGTCAAACATAATAATTTCGTTTTTGCCGATTTCGAGCCGAATTGGGCGCAATTAAGCCAACTGGAAAATTTTGAGTATAATATTCAAAATAAAATTGGCTTGGATAAAGACACAGTCGTGGCAAAAGGAAGTATTTTTGATTTGAAAATTGATGGGTATATCCCCGGAACTAACGATGAATATACCTGGTATAAAAACCAGCAATTAATGACAGGAGAGAACAATGCCAACATTTTATTCAATCCCGTAGAAAATGAAAATGCAGGAAGCTATCACTGCGTAATCACAAATACGGCAATTCCTGATTTGACCTTACATTCCTATCCAACCCGCTTAGAGGTTGGGGCACCTGTTGGAATTGATGGTTTTGAGACAAACAATTTTCTGGTATATCCCAATCCTGCGCATCAAAAAGTGTATGTTAATACCAGAGGTAAAACAACTAATTTGCAATTAATAAATTCCTTTGGGCAGATTTGCGTACAAAAGGAAAGTTTTGACTCTGGTTATCTGGATATTGGTATATTGGAGGCAGGAATATATATTTTGAAAATCAGTGCAGGCAACATAAAATATACTTCTAAACTGGTAGTAAAATAGAAGTAGCAATGTGTTAAAAGTAAAGAACCGTTTTGAAAAAAACGGTTCTTTTATTTGCATTTTAGCTTAATTTCTTAATTCTTTCCATAGCTTCCAGCACATTTTCGCGATCAGCAAATGCAGAAAACCTAAAGTACCCTTCTCCAGCTGGGCCAAAACCCGATCCGGGGGTACCAACCACATTGGCTTCGTTCAAAACTTTATCAAAAAATTCCCATGAACTTGCATTGTTTTTGGTTTTTACCCAAACATAAGGGGCATTTACACCTCCATAAACGGTATAACCAATTTCTGTCAGGCTTTCCCGCATAATCCGGGCATTCTCCAAATAGTAGGCAATTATTTCTGCAACTTCTTTTTTGCCTTCGTTAGTAAATATGGCAGCGGCCGCTTTTTGAACCGGGTACGAAACCCCATTGAATTTGGTCGAATGCCTTCGGTTCCATAAGTTTCGAACGGCGTGTGTTTTGCCCTCAGAGTCGTATGCCATAAGTTCTTTCGGAATTACTGTAAAAGCACACCTGGTTCCGGTGAAACCTGCGGTTTTTGAGAAACTCCTGAATTCGATCGCACATTTTTTGGCGCCTTCAATTTCATAAATCGAGTGAGGAATGTTTTCTTCGGTGATAAATGCTTCGTAAGCTGCATCGTATAAAATGATACTATTATTTTTTAATGCATAATCCACCCATTTTTTCAACTCTTCTTTAGTTGCAACAGTGCCTGTGGGGTTATTGGGGTAGCATAAGAAAATTAGATCAGGAGTTTCGGTGGGCAGCTCCGGAATAAACCCATTTTCTTCGGTGCAAGGCATGTAAATAATACCATCGTAATAGCCGTTTGATTGGCACTGCCCTGTTTTACCAGCCATTACGGTAGTGTCGGAATATACCGGGTAAACCGGATCGCAAATTCCAATTTTATTGTTGTTCCCAAAAATCTCCTGGATATTTCCTGTGTCACATTTTGATCCATCTGAAATAAAAATGTCATCTGCTTCAATGGAAATTCCATTATTTTGATACGAATTTTTAGCAATGGCTTCCCTTAAAAATGCATATCCCTGTTCAGGTCCATAACCCTTAAAAGTTTCTCCTTTGCCCATTTCGTCAACACCTTCATGAAAGGCTTTCAATACACTTGATGCCAATGGTTGTGTAACATCACCAATACCCATTTTTATCACTTTTTTATCCGGGTTTGCAGCGATAAACTCCCCAACCCTTCTACCAATTTCAGGGAATAAATATCCCGCCTGTAACTTTAGGTAATTCTCATTAATTAATGCCATGCTATCTGTTTTTTCGAATTTTGCTATTTAGAATGTGTAAATATAAAAAATATATCAGAGAGCATTATAGATCATCAATGGATGAAGTTCCTTTTTGAAGTTTTATTAAAGTATGTAATCGTCAATGAATTCAATTGCTCATTTCTCCAATCATTTTCCAAAGATTTATACCTTTGAAAAACGATTTCAAACAAATTAAATTTAAAGCATGCAGAATTTTTTTGTCAAAACACATGGGCTTGGGAACGACTATATCGTAATGGACAATGAGAATATTTCTTTCGAAATGAGCATCGAAAATATTGTTAAAATTTGCGATGTGCATTATGGAATTGGTTCCGACGGGATTTTATTAAAAATGCCAAGTGAGAAGGCTGATTTTGGCTTACGAATTTTAAACCCGGATGGCTCCGAAGCAGAAAAAAGTGGAAACGGCTTACGGATTTTTGCCAAATACCTGTATGATTTTGAATTTGCAAAGCAAAAAGAATTTACCATTGAAACGCCCGGGGGTTTGGTGAAGGCGCTGGTTACAGAGGAAAACCACGGGAAGGCATCAAAAATTAAGGTGGACATGGGCAAAGCAATTTTTAAATCGGATTTGATCCCTGTTAATTGTGCGAGCGAAGAGTGTTTGGATTTCCCATTAAATGCTGGTGGAAAAGATTATTTGGTGAATTGCGTTTCGGTTGGGAACCCCCATTGTGTGGTAATTAAAGATAATTTAGACTTCGATGAATTGATGAAATATGGGACTTATCTCGAGAACCACGAGAAATTCCCAAACCGGATAAATGTTCAATTTGCAAAAGTAATTTCGCCTGATGTGGTTGAGGTGCTGATTTGGGAGCGAGGTGCCGGTTATACACTTGCATCAGGGAGTTCGTCGTGCGCAGTTGCTTCAGTAATGATAAAAAAAGGGTTAACCAACAGAAAATTGACACTTAAAATGCCGGGAGGAGAATTAAAAATCCAGATTGATGAAGACTGGAACATCCAAATGGAAGGGGAAGTGAAGGAAATTGCCACTGGCTATTTAAGCAATGAACTGGTTTAACCGATGAAAATACGGCCTGCGTGTATTGATGATTCAGATGCATTAACCACTATTGCTTTCGAATCGAAAAGGCATTGGAATTACCCTGAAGAATATTTTAAAATCTGGGAGCAAGAACTTACTATTACAAAAGAATACATTCAAAATGCCATCGTTTATGTTGGCGAAATAAAAGAGAAAGCGATCGGCTTTTACTCCGTTCTGTATAATCCTGAAGATTCAATGTTTGGGAAAGTATTTATTGCTAAAGGTTATTGGCTCGATCATATTTTTATTTCCCCAACCGATATACGGAAAGGAATTGGAACAAAACTTATGGAACACGTGAGAAAAACTTGTTCTGACCGTGGAATTAGCAGATTAATGGTATTTTCCGATCCCTTTTCAAAGGGATTTTATGAACGGATTGGGGCTAATTATTTGTACGATTCGGCTTCCTCAATCGAAGGAAGGACAATTCCGGTATTTGAAATTGAAATCACGACAATTTAAATCCTATTTTTCCATTAATTTTTTCTCCTCTTAATTAAATTATTTCTAAATAAGTACCCGTTTTCTATCTTTGCAGCTCAAATTGAAAGTAACATGGCAGAGAAAACAATTCCATTTTCGAAAGAGAAGCTTGAGCAGATAATTAAACAGTTTCCAACCCCGTTTCATATTTATGATGAAAAAGCAATGGTAGAATATGCACAGAAATTTACCAAGGCATTTTCGTGGAACCCCGGGTTTAAAGAGTTCTATGCGATTAAAGCTGCACCAAATCCATATTTAATGAAAACCCTTAGGAAACAGGGATTTGGAATTGATTGTAGCTCGATGGCCGAATTGGTTTTGGCTGAAAAACTTGGGATGCGTGGTGAAGAGATCATGTTTACCTCAAACGATACACCTGCCAGCGAATTTAAAAAAGCATGTGAACTGGGGGCAGTTATCAACCTTGATGATATTTCTCACATTGGGTTTTTAGAGGAGCACGCAGGCTTGCCTGATCTGATAAGTTTTAGGTATAATCCCGGAAACCTGAAACAGGGGAACCTGATTATTGGCCATCCGGAAGAAGCAAAATACGGCTTTACCCGCGAGCAAATGTTCGAAGGATACAAAATTTTACGTGATAAGGGTGTAAAAAGGTTTGGTATTCACACCATGGTGGCATCCAATGAATTGGACCCGAATTATTTTGTAGAAACAGCCGAAATATTGTTTGAACTTATTACTGAAATATCACAAGAATTAGGGATTTACATTGAATTTGCCAATCTTGGTGGAGGAATTGGGATCCCTTACAAGCCTGAACAAGAGGTCGTTGACTTGGAGGTTATGAGTTCAGGAATTAAGCGCATGTCTCAAAAGTATATTGCAGAAAATGAATTGGGACCATTAAAAATATATTTTGAATCGGGGAGGGCAATTACCGGTCCCTATGGATATTTGGTGTCGAGGGTTGAGCATTTAAAGAGTACCTATAAAGAATTTGTTGGCTTAGATGCATGCATGGTGAACCTTATGCGTCCGGCATTGTATGGGGCATACCATCACATCACCATTGTTGGAAAAGAGAATGATGCAAAAACCAAAACCTACGATGTTACGGGCTCGTTGTGCGAAAACAATGATAAGTTTGCAATCGACAGGCAAATGCCGGAAGTGGAGCGGGGAGATTTAATTGTTATTCACGATACAGGGGCACACGGTCATGCCATGGGCTTTAATTACAACAGTAAACTGCGTTCGGCAGAATTGTTATTGCGCACAAATGGAGATGTTGTTGAAATACGAAAGGCTGAGACGATTGAAGATCTATTCCGTACGCTTGATTTTTCCGGTCTTCCGGAATTCGAGGTTTAAGTACAAAACCAGAAAAATACAACTCCTTTTTTATATCTTTAAGGAATAATCAAATTCCTGGTCATGAGAATAGGTTTTGACGCGAAAAGAGCATTTCTGAATGGTACGGGTCTTGGAAATTACAGCAGGACTACCCTGATTGCTTTAAAAAAGTATTTCCCTGAAAACGATTATGTGCTATTTACCCCAGAGATTAAAGGGGATTTATTTCCTGAGCAGAACAATTTCGAGATTATTTCGCCAGACAACCCCACATCAAAAATATTGAAGTCGTTTTGGAGAAGTATTTCCCTGAGCCGCGTTTTGGCAAAACGTGAGGTTGATCTGTTTCATGGGTTGAGCCACGAGTTGCCAATTGGAATCCAAAATACGGGAGTACCTTCGGTTGTAACGATCCATGACCTCATTTTTATGCGCTTTCCTCATTTTTACAAAGCACTTGACCGAAAAATATATTTGCAGAAATTAAAATTTGCTACCGATACAGCGAACAAAATAATAGCAATAAGCGAACAAACCCGGGATGATATTATTAATTTGTTGCAGGTAAACCCTGAAAAAATTGAGGTGGTTTATCAGGCAATTTCAGAAAGGTATTTTGCACCTTCCGATACGAATATGAAGTCTGAGGTTGTAAAGAAATACGATTTACCCCAAAAATACATTTTATCGTTGGGAACAATTGAATCGCGTAAAAACCAGCTCAATATTTTAAAGGCAATCCACCAGAAAGGAATTGATTTGCCCTTGGTAATTGTTGGCAAACCTACAACATATGTGCAAACGCTTCTGGATTTTATCACCGAGCATAAAATGGAAGATAAAATAAAGTTTTTAGGATCGGTTACAGATGAGGATTTACCCTATGTTTATCAAAATTCTGAAATGCTTATTTATATTTCGTTTTTCGAAGGATTTGGCTTGCCACTAATTGAAGCGATGGCATCCGAATGTCCGGTTTTAACTTCTGATGTATCTTGTTTGCCCGAGGTTGGGGGGGATGCAAGTTTGTTGTGCAAGCCAAATGATGTAAACGATATTGGAGATAAAATTGAACAACTAATCCAGGATAAAACTTTGCGAAAAGATTTGATAACAAAAGGACTTGAAAGAGCTGGAGGGTTTACCCCCGAAAAATCGGTTGCCTCATTAATGAACATCTATAAAAGTGTTGTTGAAAATGGTAGGGGATATTAAAAAAGCATTGGAAATTCTTAAGAGTGGTGGGGTAATTTTATATCCTACCGATACAATTTGGGGAATTGGATGTGATGCAACAAATCAGGAAGCTGTGGATCGAATATATAAAATCAAACGCAGGGAAGATTCAAAAAGCATGTTGGTGTTGATGGAAAACCCGGCTTTGCTTGAAAGATATGTTGATGATGTTCCTGAAATCGCATGGGATATGATTGAAATTACAACTACTCCATTAACCATCATCTATTCAAATGCCAAAAATTTGCCTGAAAATCTGATTGCCAGTGATGGTACAATTGGAATTCGGTTTACAAAGGAGGAATTTACATCGGAACTAATTCGAAGGTTCCGACGGCCAATTGTTTCAACATCCGCTAATATAAGTGGAGATAAAAGCCCGGCTTTTTTTGACCAAATTTCTGAGGATATCAAAAAAAAGGTTGATTATATTGTATCATACCGCCAGGATGATTTAACAGCTTCAGCACCTTCGAGCATTATAAAATTGGGGGCTGGCGGACGAATCGACATCGTTAGAAAATAGAAAAGCCACTTTCTTTCTAAAGCAGCCTTTCAAATATTTCCCCAAAATATTTTATTTTTTCTCTTTCAAAATATCCCTTATTTCACCAAGTAATACTTCTTCATTTGAAGGAGCAGGTGGTGCAGCAGGTGCTTCTTCTTTTTTCTTCTGTGTTTTGTTGTAAACCTTTATAATCATAAAAATTACAAAAGAAATAATGATGAAGTCGATTAGCGTATTGGTGAAAACACCGTAACTAATTGCAATCTCGCTAACAGCTGGTTGAACAACCTCAGATCCCGACATTACTGCCTCCGAGCCAGATTTAAGTACTAATTTCAAGTTGCTAAAATCTGTATCTCCCAGAAACATACCAATTGGCGGCATTAAAACATCTTTTACGAAAGATGTTATTACAGCTTTAAATGCAGCACCAATCACAACAGCAACGGCTAAATCAAGCACGTTGCCTTTCATGATAAAACTTTTGAACTCTTTAAACATTCCCATACTTAATAGTTTTAGTTTGTTTTGTTGATTTGTTAAATTAAACAATATCAATGAATTATGAAAGTGTTATTTCAAATTCAACAAACAATCAACTTAAGCATTTGTTTGGGATTTTATTTGAGCTTATTATTTTCTTCGGACATTGCCTGAACCGGCAACTTTAGCATCTACAGCGGCACTTCCTTTATAGAAAACGTCACCAGATCCGGCAATCGATACTTTTAAGTTGTCGATGGCATAAACTCCTGCATCGCCCGAACCCGCTGTTTTAACCGATACATTTTTGGCTTCAAACCCGTAGGTATTCACATCACCTGACCCGGAAATAGAGATAGAAAGTTCATTGGCAACTCCCCCATTTTTTATTTCTATGTCACCTGATCCTGAAATAGATGCTTTTACGCGGTCCGAATTTAAATCGGCAAGGCTGATGTTTCCGCTTCCGCTAATGGCAAGGTCAAGAATGCGTGATTTTATGGTTTCTTTTGCTACAATATCGCCTGATCCGGAAATAAACAAACCATCAATGTCTGGAACAGTGATGTTGATGATAATATTCCCTTTGCTGAAATTCCTCTGAAAGAATGTTCTTTTGGGAAAGCGGACCACCAGTTTTCGATCATTAACCTCCGTAATAATTTTATCCAGCACATCTGAATTTGCAGTTATATCAACACTTTGGGTATTTCCCTGGGTAATATAAACTGTTCCTGAAATCCGTAAGCTAACTTCGGAAAATGATGCTACCTGACGGGTTTCATTTTTTGCAATTATCGATGTTGAAATTAAAAATCCAACTAAAAATAAGGTGAGTGTTACTAGTTTTGTCTTCATTGTTCTTCTATTTTGTTTCTTTTAAAGATGCTGTATAATCAAAAATGTTGCATGTAAGACGAATAAATATCTTATAAGTTACAAATTAAAATGCCAATGAATAGCGGATAACAGTCTATGTCCCTAAATCAATTAAGCCGGAAGGAAGTTTAAGGGTAATCTGCCGTTTTTTGTGGTCAATGGAGATTAGCAATTCTTCATTAAAGGGAACCAGGATTTCATCCCCATCGCGGAAAATGGAAAGTACGACGTTGCCGCCATAATTGTTTATTTCATCAATGGCTCCAACTTCTCCCAATTCGGGATCTAATACCATAAAATCTTTGAATTCGTCAATACTGAAAATACCATCCGGGAGTACGATTTCATCGGTTTTAAGGTATACGCTGCTTCCTGATATTAATTTTGCTGCTTTTTCAGAATCAACCCATTGAAATTTCAGGTTGGCAGTTTTGTTTGACCGAAATCTTAAACCTTCTTCTTCCAGAAAAAATGGAACCAATAATCCTTCTTGTTCGATGAAGAAAACAACCGCAATTTCAATAGATTCTTCGTATTTTGTTTCGAAGTTAAGTACGAGTTCTCCATGAATACTATGCAGTTTTTGCAAGTACCCAATTTTAGTACAATCATCTAATGGTATGACCTCCATAACTCAAATATAAGGAAAGGAAATTAAAAAAGCTGCCTACCAAATGTAAACAGCTTTCATATCTTTTTGAATGTTATTTTCACTCAAATAAGGAAACTTATTCTTTAGAATCAGCTTCTTTTTTTGCAGGAGCTTCTTCCGCAGGTTTTTCTTCAACCACTGGTTTAGCTTCTTCTTTTGCAGGAGCTTTTTCAGCTACAGCTTCTTTTTCAGCTGGTGCTTCTTCCACTGCAGGAGTTTCCTCTACAACAGCTTCTTCCGCAGGAGCCTCTTCTACCACTGGTGCATTTGCAGCTTCTTCTGCAGCTTTTTGCGCTGCAACTTCAGCAGCTAATTCTGCATCTCTGGCAGCAATTGAAGCAACTCTTTCTTCATTAATTTTAGTTTCAGCTTCCAGTTGTTTTTTTGTTAGTTCAGCATCGTTTGCTGCTAAACGATCAACTTTGGCCTGGATTTTAGCTTCTTTCTCAGCAAGCCACGCTTCAAAACGTTTTTCGGCTTCAGCTTCATCAAAAGCTCCTTTTTTAACTCCTCCAAGGAGGTGTTTCTTGTAGTTCACACCTTTGTAAGACAAAATTGCATTTGCGGTGTCTGTTGGTTGTGCGCCTTTCAAAAGCCAATCTAAAGCTTTGTCAAAATCGAGATCTATAGTAGCAGGATTCGTGTTAGGATTATATGTGCCAATCCTTTCAATGTACCTGCCATCTCGTGGCGCCCTGCTATCAGCTACCACAATGTGGTAGAAAGCATACCTTTTGCGACCATGTCGCGCTAATCTGATTTTTGCTGGCATAATTTTTATTTATTTGTCAAAATTTCGAGGCGCAAAGATAACATATTTATTTAATAGAAGAACATATTCGATACTTTTCTTGCATTGCAAAGTCGTCCTTATGGGATGGAACGAAAATTATCTCAATATAAGATTGTTAGGAATATATTCAGCTTTTAACTTTCCACGTATTTTTCCTACGCGCTAAGCGGTTAGAAACCGCTAAGCGCGAATATCACAAAATAAGTTCCAATTTATCTCCCTTTTACTTTTCCGGGATTCTTCTTAACAAAGTCGCCCCAGTTTTTGTATTCTTTTGATTGAGCGGGTTTCCCTTGTTGGATAAAATGGCAAATAGCTACGGCAACCGCATCTGAAACATCTAAATCTTTTGGAATTTCTTCCAGGTTAAAAAGCTGCTTAAGGAAATAAGCGACCTGTTCTTTTGAGGCCCTGCCCATTCCGGTAATCGATTGTTTCACAAGTAAGGGGGCATACTCATAAATTGGAAGTGATTTATACAGTCCGGCGGCCATTATTACCCCCTGGGCCCTGCCAAGCTTAAGCATCGATTGTACATTTTTCCCATAAAACGGTGCTTCCAGGGCCATCACATTTGGCTCATACTCATCAATTAAATGCAAGGCTCTCTCATGCAGATATTTTAATCGGTCGTAGATATTTTTATACTTTCCCGGACGGATAATGCCTGAATAGAGGATTACGGGTTTTTTGTTTCGAATTTCAACAAGCCCATATCCGGTAACTTGCGTGCCTGGATCAATTCCCAAAATCCTCATATTTGCTGTTTCCTTCATGAAATTTTCCGTTTCTTAATTTGTTGAAATAAAACCCCTCCTACAATGAAAATAATTCCAATGAAAGTAGTGAAGTAAATCACTTCTTTCAAAATTAAAGAAATAAATAGAAGTGAAATAAATGGGGCAAAAAACACAAGGTTCCCAATAATTGCATTGTTTTGGCTTAACTTCATTGCGTTCATCCATAAAATATAAGTTACCCCAACTTCGAAAAAACCAATGTAAATAGCAGCCCAAAATCCTGTTCCCCAATGAAAATGAAAATCGGAAAAAAATGCCGTTGCAATTAAAAGGAGTATAAATCCGGTCACGAAATTCAGAAATAATTTAAGGATTTCGTCCCTTTTATCTTTTACATTTAAAGTCCAATACAAAGCCCACATTACCGAAGAAGCTAAGGCAAGCAAAACGCCCGTGATATTTGTGTTTTGAAATCCCTTTAGGCCTCCCTGGGAAGAGATAATAACGACCCCGATAAAGCTTATTGCCAGGGCGGCAAAACTTTTCCAGCTTATTTTTTGCCCAAGCATGGGTACCGATAAAATTGAAATAACAATCGGCCAAATCATATTCAGGGGTTGTGCCAATTGTGCAGGCAATAATGAATATGCTTTAAAAAGAATGATATAATAAATAAATGGATTGAATGCGCCAAGCAAAAGTGAAGAGGTGAATTCTTTCTTTGACTGTTTCAATAATAATGTACTTTTTCCTTGGAATACTAGTACAGTTCCGAGGATTAGAACGGAAACAAAGGAAGCAATTAGAATAAGCTGGACCGGCGTGTATTCATTTAAACCTAACTTAAAAGCCGTTGGCACAGTTGACCAAAATAGTACTGCAATTGAGGCAAAAAGTATCGATTTTGATTTGTTCTTCATAGGTATTTTGCTCAATCAATATTTTTGTGTTTAACACATCAAATTCCACCTTTGAAAAATAATTCTTCCTCGTTAAGTTCCGGTTCTTCTTCAACAAAATCCCCCCTAAGGATTCGGAAATTTTTTCTTGCATCGACCACAAAGACACTTCCCGGATGTTGGGTGATAAGTTGTTTGTATAATTCTTGTGCCTTTTCTTCATTTGCCAGGTTGTGGTGGTAGAGCGAAGCCAATAGATAAAGTGCATCGTCCGAAAATTTTTCGAAAGAAAATTCATCGATTATTTGTTGCAGTTGCCCACTTGCGTCCAGGTAGTTCCTGTTTTGGATATTGATTTTTGCTTTTCGCATCAAGATATCATCGACCAGCGTGTGGTACGGGAACAGGTTTTCAATGGAATCAAGGCTTGCATAGGCCATGGAGTCTTTGTTCTGGAAAAAATACAGATCGGCACGGGCAAACATTTTCAGCGGTACCTCAGTGGTATCCAGGTTTAGGTTTTCGCCAATAAAAAGCGATAATTCAAATGCATCGTTCGAAGTTAGTTTCGAGGTACTTGCTTTTAATACATCCAATTGCGCTTTTGCCCACGAAAAATTTCCAAGATAATAACCCAGCCTTGCTTTTTTCAGTTTTACTTCGTCGCCAAGGGCGTTCTTTTTGTTTGCATCGATTACCTGCGAATAAATTAAGGTTGCTTCCCAGGGGTCTTCGTTATATACATATATGTCGGCAAGTTTTGTTTTTAGCCTGCCAATTTCTACAACATTCAAGCCCGGGATTTTTAGTCCTTTATTTAAAGCCTCAATTGCTTCATCGGGTTTTTGAAGGTAAAAAGCAAGAATGTCGGCATAGTCAATAATAAGTTCATATGCTAAAAGCAGGTTGCCAAGTGAATCAATGCCTTCTTTCATTTGTCCGGCAAGCAGTTTACCTTGTTCAGGGTCATTCGATTCTTCCTGAATAAAATACATATAAGATGCTTTTAAATTTAAGATGAAACTTTGGGTATAGTAAGGTGATTCTTCCCCTTTGTCCATTAAATAGGTATAGGCATTTTTTGCATCTTTATATTTCCTGTTATTCAGCGCCATATTAGCCAGTGCCAATATTTTAACATCCTCCATTCCTGTTCTCTTATCTAAAGCGACCGATTGCCGAAGGGCATTTGCAAATTTACCTTCCTGAAGGAAAAACCAAATAAGTAGCCTGTTAAACGATAAAACATTTGGTTCGAGCTGAACCTGTTTTAAGGCCATGCTCCGAAATTTATTGTGGAGTTCATTGTTGAAGTCGAGCCTTAAAACACTGGACAAATTGCTTTGCACACGATCCAGGTTGTTTTCATCAAGCCTTAAATAATTCAAATACTCGGTCATCATCAGGTCATAATTCCGAAGATAATAATAGGACCTGGCTAATTCGTAGTGAAATTCTTCGTTGTTGAGTTTTGATTTGCCTTGCAAATAGGTATTTTTTGCGTACTCATATAATCCCCATTGAATAAAGGTGTTGGCGGTTGTTAGGTACGCCGATTTATTATTAGGTATTTTACGAAGTGCTTCCTGGTAATTTTTTTCTGCTTCTTCTTCCCTTTTTTGTTGACCTTGAATATATCCTAAATAAACATAGTATTCCGGTCTTTTTTTGTCCTTTTTTATTTCACGCGAGATCTCTTTTTCAGCAAGTTCATAATCTTCCAATGAAATCAGGCACCTAAAATACATTTTGAAATAATAACTATTCTGTGATGTTTCAAAAAGTGATTTATAAAGGGGGCCAGCCTTCTCATAATTTTTTTGACTGTAATATTTACTTGCAAGCTGCGAGGTTGTTTCCTTTTTGGGTTTATTATTTTGGGGGAATCCATGCAAAACACAAAAAGCAAGAACTATTATAAGTAGGATTTGTTTCATATTTTCAAAAGATGTATCGCTACAAAAATAATACTCTAAAATTAATACCGTCGATTTTAAGCAAGAACAAGTTTTAAGAATAAAGGTTGTTTGTTTTATGTTTTAAGACAAAACGGTATTTTATGTTGTTTTACAGCATTTCTATCGGGATATAATTTATTTTTGTAAAAAAATAAGAAAATATGGCGCATGAGCTGAATGGGAGGGAGAGGCTTCCCCGGTGGATGAAGATGAAGATGCCAAAAGGCGAAAGTTATTCCAAGGTTAAAAACCTTGTGAATAAACATGGTTTGCATACCATTTGTACCAGTGGGAACTGCCCCAATATTGGGGAATGCTGGAACAGGGGAACTGCAACTTTTATGATTTTAGGGGATATTTGTACCCGGAGATGTAAGTTTTGTGCAGTGAAGTCTGGAAAACCACTTCCACCTGATCTTAAAGAACCGGAAAAACTTGCCGAATCGGTTAAAATAATGGGCGTTAAACATTGTGTGATTACTTCGGTCGACAGGGACGACCTGGATGATCAGGGTGCCGAAATATGGGCAAGGACCATCACCGAAGTAAAAAGGTTAAACCCGGAAACTAAAATTGAGGTTCTTATCCCTGATTTCAGGGGAAAAGGAGAGTTAATACAGAAAGTAATTGATGCGAAGCCGGAAGTAATCTCGCACAACGTGGAAACTGTGGAACGATTGACCCCTTTTGTGCGGTTTGCATCCAAATACCGAAGAAGCCTGGATGTAATTAAATATATTGCCGATTCGGGCTACGTGGCGAAATCAGGAATTATGCTTGGTTTGGGCGAGACGCATGAAGAAATTCTTCAAACCATGGATGATTTGAGGGAAGCAGGATGCAAAGTCATGACCATTGGACAATACCTTGCACCTACAAAAAAACACATGCCGGTTCAGGAATATATTACCCCGGAAAAATTTGCAGAATATAAAAAAATAGGGCTCGAAAAGGGATTTTCATATGTGGAAAGTTCTCCTTTGGTAAGGTCATCGTACAGGGCAGAAGAACATGTGAAAGCTTAAAATAGCAATTAGTTTCGAGTATTTAGTAACGAGTAAAAGCAATGGCATCATTTAATTATATTGATTTAGGGCTAAAAGATTATAAAGAGTGCTGGGATTATCAGGAGGAATTGTTGAGTGAAATTTCTTCGGATAAGAGGGAATTTAAAGCACCATCCGAAAAGAATTATTTTTTGCTGGTGGAGCATCCGCATGTTTATACGCTTGGCAAGAGTGGCGATGAGCACAACATGCTGATCCATGCTGATTTCCTAAGAAAAATAGAGGCAACTTATTATAAAATTAACCGGGGAGGCGATATAACTTACCATGGTCCCGGGCAGTTGGTTGGCTATCCAATTATTGACCTTGAAAATTATGGTATTGGCGTTCGTGAGTACATCGAAAAAATGGAAGATGCGATTATTCTTACGCTAAAGCATTTTGGGCTTGACGGAGGACGAAAAGAAGGGGCAACAGGTGTTTGGCTGGAAGCAGAGCATAAAGTGAGGGCGCGAAAAATTTGTGCCATTGGTGTACGGGTAAGCAGATTTGTAACCATGCACGGATTTGCTTTGAACGTAAATACCGATGTAAGGTATTTTAATTATATAAACCCATGCGGTTTTTCTTCATTTGGGGTTACTACCCTTCAGCAGGAATTAAAAAGAGAGGTTGATATGCAGGAGGTTAAAGAGCTAATAAAAAAGAATTTCGATAGCCTTTATTAAAGGATAAATATCTAAATAAAAAGGACTGGCAAATCAATTTTACCAGCCCTTTTCTATGATTAAATTTCTTTTAGTCGATCATGTCAAATCCGCAATAAGGGATTAATACTTTCGGCACTTTTATTCCATTTTCAGTTTGGTTATTTTCCAACAAAGCTGCGACAATACGGGGCAATGCCAGTGCGCTTCCATTTAGGGTATGTGCCAACTTCGGTTTTTTCACCCCTTCTTCCCGGTAACGCAATTTTAAGCGGTTAGCCTGGAAAGTTTCGAAGTTGGAAACAGAACTCACTTCCAACCATTTTTCTTGTGCGGCAGAATATACTTCGAAATCGTAGGTTAATGCCGATGCAAAACTTAAATCACCACCACACAAACGCAAAATCCTATAGGGTAGTTCAAGTTTTTGAACCAGGGTTTCAACATAGGCAACCATTTCATCTAAAATTGCATACGATTTATCGGGATGGGCAATTTGTACAATTTCAACCTTGTCAAATTGATGAAGCCTGTTTAATCCTCTTACATCTTTACCATAGGAGCCGGCTTCGCGCCTGAAACATGCACTGTATGCAGTATTTTTATACGGCAGGTTTTTGGCATCAACAATCAGGTCACGATAGATGTTTGTCACCGGAACTTCGGCTGTTGGGATCAAGTAAAGGTTGTCTTCGGTAACATGGTACATTTGTCCCTCTTTGTCGGGAAGTTGGCCTGTTCCAAACCCTGATGCTTCATTAACAACTAATGGCGGTTGGATTTCTTCATATCCATTGTCGCGTGCCTGATCTAAAAAGAAATTGATCAATGCCCTTTGAAACCTTGAGCCTTTTCCACGATAAACAGGAAAACCGGCACCACTAAGTTTTACCCCCAATTCAAAATCAATCAAATTGTATTTTTGTGCAAGCTCCCAATGCGGGAGTGCATTTTCAGGTAGGTTGGCTTTATCACCGCCTGATTTTACAGTAATATTATCGGTTTCTGATTTTCCAGTCGGAACAGAATCATGAGGGATATTTGGCAGTTGAACAAGTAGTTCATGTACCTTTTCATCAATGCCCGAAAACTCGGTGTCAAGTTGTTTAATGGTCTCTTTAAGTTCCGAGGTTCTTTCTTTTGCCTGGGTTGCTTCTTCTTTTTTTCCTTCCCTAAACAAAATCCCAATCTCTTTCGAGATTTTATTCATTTCAGCCTTGGCATTATCGGCTTTGCCCTGAATCTGGTTTTTATTTTCATACAAAGCAATTATTTCATCGACAATTGTCTTTGCATCAAAATTTTTAACTTTTAATTTTTCAACCACTAAATCCGGATTGTCCTGGATGAATTTTAACGTCAGCATTGGATGTTTTTTTTATTCGAGGCAAATTTATAAAATAAAAAATCTCCTGCTCTTAATTGAACAGGAGATTTCATATATAGAACGATTAATTTCTTATTTTTCTTCAGCAGGTTTGTCTTTTTTCTCTGCTTTAGGTTTTGCTGCCGCTTTTGGAGCTGATTTCTTTGGAGCTGCTTTCTTAGCCGGAGCCTTTTCTGCTTTTGCTGTATCTTTTGTTGCTTTTTTAGGAGCAGCCTTTTTGGCTGGTTCTTTTGTTTCAGCAGCTTTTGCTTTTGCAGGTGCTTTTTTAGCTTCTGCTTTTTCGGCAACTTCAACTGTTGCTTCTGCTACAGGAGCTTTTTTTGCTGCTTTTGGTTTCTCAGCAACAGGTTTTACAGCTGCAATTGGTTCAACAGAAACAAATGACCTGTTATTTCTTTTCTTTATGAATGTCACAGTACCTTCAACAAGAGCATATAGGGTATGGTCTTTTCCCATTCCTACATTTTCTCCAGGGTAATGTTGGGTTCCTCTTTGGCGAACTAAAATATTGCCCGCTTTTGCAAACTGACCTCCGTAAATTTTTACTCCCAGTCGTTTACTTTCCGATTCGCGTCCGTTCTTCGAACTACCTACACCTTTCTTATGAGCCATGGTTTAATTTTTTAATTATCCAACAATTGCATCAATTTGCACCTGGGTGAACTGTTGCCTATGTCCATTAAGTTTTTTATATCCCTTACGTCTTTTCTTTTTAAAGACTAAAACTTTATCACCTTTAACGTGATCAAGTACTTTTACAGAGACTTTTGCCCCTTTCACTATAGGTGTCCCTATAGAAATTTTTCCATCATTGTCGACCAACAAAACCTTATCGAAATCAACAACATCACCTTCTTTGGCATCCAACCTATTTACATAGATTTTGCTGTCTTTTTCAACTTTGAATTGTTGTCCTGCAATTTCTACAATCGCGTACATATTATCTATTTTTACGTTACTCCGCCAGGCGGGAAACAATTTATTTCCTCTTTTTCGAGCCCAATCGAATCTATTTTGGGACTGCAAAAGTAGTTATTTTTAAAAGATTAGCAAATAATTGCAAATAAATTTTATGTCTGTCAAAAGTATTAAATCTCACTTTGCCAAGAAGCCTGTTTTTAGATTAAAAATTCTTAGGGACATGGAATAAAAATTCCTCAATGCATATTAACTATTATGGAGGTAAAATTGTCGAAAAATGGATTTTGAGAACCAATATCGGATATTGTTTTGGAGTAGTTTTAAAAATACTAAAAGCGATTTAATTTCTCTGATTAACAAAAATCATTCTTATATTTGTTTTCACGCAAACATGGCATGTTAGATTAAAGGAATGCAAAAAGTAAGGTTAAATATTTTAGGATTATCGGTAAGTCAGACTCAGTCAGGTGCTTATGCTTTGGTGTTAACAGAAGATAATGGGGACAGGCGCATACCTATAATTATTGGACCTGTTGAAGCACAGGCAATTGCAATCCAATTGGAAGGTCTTAAACCACCAAGGCCATTAACACATGATTTATTTAAAAAAGTAGCTGTTGCCTTTGATATTGCGCTGCTTGAAGTTACCATATATAAGCTCGAGGAAGGAATTTTTTATTCAGAATTATTATGTGAGATGAATGGCAAAGAAGTAAGGATTGATTCCCGTACATCGGATGCTGTAGCACTTGCGTTACGTTTTAGGTGCCCAATTTATACTTCCGAAGAAATATTAACCAAGGCAGGTATTGTATTAGAAGTGGAAGATGATGGTTCACCGGTTAGGAGTGTAGTTGACGAACCTGTGGCACAAAGGGATTCTGTTTACGAACAATATACGTCCTCTGAATTGGAGAAAATGCTGGATGAGGCCATCCAGAATGAGGATTATGAAAAGGCATCGGTCATCCGTGATGAACTGACCAAGAGGGAAAAATAACCTAAAGCTTATATATATCATTGTTGCTTCCAGGCATTTCATGGTATTTTTGAGCGGAAGCGTGGAGTAATAAATTTCTTTGAAAAAAATATACTATGAAGATTTTCTTTTGGATGATTGTAGTCTCTACAGTCTTATTTGCCAATAGTGCCACCGCCCAGGGTCAACCTAATAGTGATAATATTTTAGATGAGCAAGTAACTTCGGTTGAGGCTCAGGAACAACAGATGAATGTTGTTTCACCGGGTGAGGAAATTGAAGACGGAGTGAACAAAGCAAGTGGCAAATCTATTATTTTGCTTTCCAAAGAGAGAGAAAAACCATTCTCAATCATGACAATTTTAAGGGGATTGATTGGTATCGTAGTGCTATTATTTATTGGCTATGTTTTTAGCCACGATCGAAAGAATATCAAATGGAGGACCGTTTTTGTTGGTCTTATAATTCAGATAATCCTCGCACTTGGGGTTTTATATGTTCCTTTTGTCAGGGCATTTTTCGAGTTCGTGGGAAAACTTTTTGTGCTTGTTCTGGATGCAACAAAAGTTGGTAGTGCATTTTTATTTGGTGATTTGGTAAATGTGGACACGTATGGGGTAATTTTTGTATTTCAAATCCTTCCAACCATTATATTTTTCTCGGCATTAACCAGTCTTTTGTTTTATTTCGGAATAATTCAAATAGTTGTTAAAGCATTTGCCTGGGTATTTACCAGGGCATTAAAAATATCAGGCGGTGAATCGCTTTCTGTTGCCGGGAATATTTTCCTAGGGCAAACGGAGTCGCCGTTGTTGGTTAAAGAATACCTTCCTAAAATGAGCCCTTCCGAGATATTATTGGTAATGACAGGGGGAATGGCAACACTCGCCGGTGGTGTTTTGGCAGTATATATTGATATGCTGGGCGGAAACGATCCGCAATTGAGGTTGGAGTTTGCAAAACATCTTCTGTCAGCTTCCGTTATGGCAGCACCGGCAGCAATCGTATTTTCAAAAATGCTTGTTCCTCCAAAAGGAGATGTTGACAAGGACGTGGAAGTTAGTAAGGAAAAAGTTGGGGGGAATATTCTTGATGCTATCACCAATGGGACCAGCCAGGGGGTAAAACTTGCAGTAAATGTTGCTGCAATGTTATTGGCTTTTCTTGCTTTTATTGCATTGTTTAATATTATTTTTGGGAAAATTGGGCAGCTTACCCACCTAAATAATTTAATAGAATCGGCAACCGATGGCAAGTATTCCGAATTATCGTTACAGTTTATCCTGGGATACGTATTTGCCCCTTTAATGTGGTTGATTGGGGTGTGCCAGCAAGATATTGTTTTGGTTGGAAGGTTACTTGGCGAAAAACTTATTCTAACTGAATTTATTGGCTATATAAGTCTGGCTGAATTAAAAGCTGCCGGCGCATTTGCAGAAACAAAGTCAATAATTATGTCGACATATTTGTTGTGTGGGTTTGCAAATTTCGCATCCATTGGCATTCAAATTGGCGGGATTGGGGCCTTGGCTCCAAGCAGGCGTGTTTTGCTTTCAAAATATGGTGTCCCCGCTTTAATGGCAGGGACCCTGGCGTCTTTAATGTCTGCAACAATTATCGGTATGTTGCTTGGTTAAGCTAATTATTAAATCATTATTAGTGAGCTTTTGTAGCTTCTCAAAGTTCAAACTTCTTTAATAATTTTGTATGGATTCCAATTTAGGATTAGGTGGATATTCTGCTGGTGTTTTTTAGAATATTAATACCTTTATACATAATGATTTAAGTTTTATCTCTGAATTTTACTTCTTATGAGGGGCACAATCTTAAAAATTAGCATTGTATTATTGGTGATCATATTTTTACCGATTGGGTTCTTTCTTGTAAACGAATTCACCAAGCTAAGTCAGGATGAGCAGATGGTTGAGGATGTTTTTAATGAGCAGCTCGAATCTATTTTGTATTCTGTTAATCAAAATTCTGAAAACATTATTTCTTACTGGGTAAGCAACCTTGATCTTCCGATTGCCTGTGGCGATGATGCGATGAAAAGTGTTGCCAATAATATTCTTGTTAATAACCCTACAATTGAATCGATACAATTTTTGGAAGTCAACTCAAAAACTAACCTTGCAACGTATGGAGATTTTCCGGCTAATAATTATACCAAGGTTTTGGAAGATGAAAAGAAGCTGGAAGCCCTAGTCGATTTTTTAAGCAAAGACTATCAGAAAATTGAAACTCAAAGTTTTGGAGAGATTACTGGGATTTATTTTCTGATGAAAAATCAAGCCGAAAATGTACTATGCTTTATTAATGTGCGCTCAGAAGAATTTATTCAGCAGGCTTTAGGGCCTCAAATTCAACAGGTTTCTCAAGATTTATTTTTTATATCTGTGAGGGATACCATTTCCGGCAATATAGTTTTTGAAGCAATGGGAAATGCCGAAGATAACCTTGAGCTTCTGGAAGTACCTATGTGGTATTTCCCGTCGTATAAAATCGGAATCAGGTTATTGTCCAGTACCATTGAAGAACTTGTTGCAAAAAGAGGTAAAAAAGGGAGAAGCATTCTGTGGTTTTTAGTGCTAACCGTAATTATTGGGGCTGCATTTGTAATTTGGAACATAAGAAAAGAAATTCGCCTGGCGGAGTTGAAGTCCGGTTTTGTTTCCAATGTTTCGCACGAAATTCGGACACCTTTGGCATTAATAAGTATGTATGCCGAATCGCTAAAATTTAAACGGGTCAAGCCCGAAAAAGAAGATAAATACGTGGATACAATTTATTCTGAGTCCTTGAAACTTTCGGAAATAGTGAATCGTGTGCTGAACTTCTCAAAGATAGAAAATAATAAAAAAGTTTATGATATAAAGCCACATTTGGCAAGCAGGCTTATTGAATCGACCATTGAATCATATATGCCCCATATTGATGAAAACAAGGTTAAAATCACCTATGATTTGCCAAAGGATATTTATATAGATGCAGATAAAGTTGCCGTTTCGGAGGCGTTGATAAACCTTTTCGACAATGCTATAAAATACGGGAAACCAGAAGGAAAGAAGATTAATGTTCGTTGCTATGCAGAGAAGGAAAATGTGTTTATTGAAGTAGAAGATAATGGAATAGGAATTTCAGGGAAAGACAAAAAATACATATTCGATAAGTTTTTCAGGGTTTCAAAAGGCGATCGGGCAAATAAAGTGAAGGGCTCTGGTTTGGGCTTAAACATCGTAAAACAAATTATGAAAAACCATCACGGGAGTGTCGAAGTAAAAAGCAAATTGGGAGAAGGGAGTACTTTTCGTTTAAAATTTGTAAGGACAAAAAATAATAAAAATGATTAAGATTCTTATTGTTGAAGATGAACCTGAAATGCTAATGGGCTTGCAGGACAACCTTGAGTTTGACGGGTATGAAGTTGATACTGCCAATGAGGGGCTTATCGGGCAAAAGAAAATCATGACAAGCAACTACGATTTGGTATTATTGGACGTAATGTTGCCCGATGCTTCCGGTTTTGAGATATGTAAAGCGGTTCGTAAAAAAGGGATTGATACTCCAATAATAATGCTTACCGCACGTGGTGACGAACTGGATAAAGTGAGAGGACTTGAGCTGGGTGCTGATGATTATATAACCAAGCCTTTTAGTCTGCGGGAACTCAGCGCCAGGATAAAAACCATCCTTCGCAGAACAACAAAAGTTTCTGAAGCAAAACAAAAAGATGTATACATTAAAATAGGCAAATTAAGCGTGTCTTTTGATAAATTTGATGCATATGATGAAACGGGATCGGTAAAACTATCGCATAAAGAGTTTGATATTCTTCAATATTTATATGAAAACCGGGGTGGTGTGGTAACCCGTGACAAATTGTTGGATAATGTTTGGGGATTTGATTACCAGCCAACGCAACGAACCGTAGATAATTTTATCCTCCGACTTCGCCAAAAGATCGATGAAAACGAAGAACAGCATATTGTAACGGTGCACGGAATTGGTTATAAGTTGGTTTTATAGCCTTCATAGAAATCCAGTAATTCAATTTCGCTCACATCAAAAAATCCTTGTGACATATTTATGACAATTTGTGAATACTTCTATTAAATGTTTGACATGCTGGTTAAATGACGATAATACTTTTGAATTGTAAAACAGAAACAATTTAAAAATTAAAGTCATGAAAACATTAAACGTATTAAAAAAAGCCAGTTTAGTAGTAATTTTTTTATTCGTAGGAACAGTTGTTTTTGCAACTTCGGCAAAAGTGGCAGTCGCCGAAAAAAGACTTGGTGAGTCAGTAAAAGAGACCTTTAAAAATGACATTTCCAAAGTAGGTAATTATCTTTATGAAAATAAAATAGTCAAACTGAACGATGTGGTTAATGTTACCTTTAAAGTAAACGATTCAAATGATTTGGTTTTGCTAAAAGCATCCTGCTCTAATTGCAATGCTTCGGAATATGCAAAATATGTATTTGGATTAGGTCTCATAAAAGCAGATGATTTGCTTGTTGGAAAGGCTTATGAGATGGATATCGTTCTAAAATTTAAGGCTAAATAACCTGTGTGAGGCTGTGAAATAACAATTCAATTGTATATTTTTAAGTAATTCAATGCGCATGAACCTGTCGAAATTAATAGTAAGCATAATTCTGTTTTTGGCCTTCAGCTTTGGTCAGTTGAGGGCTTCTGACTGGCAGAAGGTTGTTGAACTTAAGGGAACCTGGAGTTTTTCGATAGGTGATTATCCTGAATGGGCAAAGTCAAACGTGGATATCAGCGATTGGCATAAAATTAATGTCCCTGATGCCTGGGAAAAGTACTATCCGGGATACAATGGTTTTGCCTGGTACCGTAAATCCTTTGATTTTAAGTCGTTATCCGGGGCAAATAATTTGGTGCTGTTTTTAGGGTATATTGACGATGTAGACGAAGTATTCATTAATGGAATAAAAATTGGTCAATCCGGAAAATTCCCTCCTGAAAAGAAAACTGCTTACAATGTCGAAAGGAAATATACCATTCCCGAAGGTATTTTAAATTCTACCCAAAATTATATTGCCATAAGGGTTTATGATGAAGGTATGGAAGGCGGTATTTTGCGCGGCGAACGGATTGGGATTTATATAGACCGGGATAAAGAGTTGTTACTTTACGATTTGAGCGGTAAGTGGAAATTCACAAATAAAAAGGACAAGCAGATCCATTCCGTAAATATGGAAGATGGTTTTATGGATGAAATATATGTCCCTTCTTGTTGGGAATTTCAGGGTTATCCGGGGTATGACGGTTATGGTTGGTACCGAAAAGAGTTTTTGTTCCCTAAATCCGATTTGCAGGAAAATTTGTATTTAGTTTTAGGGCAAATTGACGATTTGGACAAGGTTTATTTAAACGGGAAATTAATTGGATCAACCAAAGAGCTCGAAGCTTATTCAAGGATTAACTCGAACAATGCATCTTTTTTATATAGATCGTATAAAATTCCAGACGGGTTATTAAGAGAAAAGAACCTGTTATCAGTAGAGGTTTACGATAGAATCGGAGAGGGTGGTATTTATTCGGGGCCAATTGGGATTATGACCGAAGAAAATAATGCAAAATTTATGGAACAAAACTCTTCTAATAGGGAGTTTAATTCTTTTTGGGATATTATCGATTATTTATTTAACCAGAAAGATTGATTTTATTATGAAATCGGCATACAAAAATAGTATTGTTTTAACCCTGTTGCTTTTATTCAGCAGTTGGGGTTTTGCGATTCTTCCTGAAGGCGAAATATCATTAAAAGGAAATTGGAAGTTTAATCTCGGAAACAAACCGGAATGGGCAAATCCAAACTTTGATGATACCCAATGGGACGATATTTATGCCCCGGCCGATTGGGAAGGACAAGGATATCGAATGTACGATGGATTTGCCTGGTATAGAAAGAATATTAAAATCGATAAAAAATATGCTGAACGTGTAAGCTACCTGGAGCTTGGATATATTGACGATGTGGATGAGGTATTTTTTAATGGGACCAAAATTGGGCAAACAGGTAAATTCCCACCATTTTATTCCACAGGATATAATAATTACAGAAAATATTTAATTCCGAATCACTTGATTAATTATGAAGGTGAAAATGTAATCTCTGTCAGGGTTTACGATTCGCAATTAAATGGGGGGATAGTAAAAGGGGATCTTAAAATAAAATTTGAAGGTTTAAAATTACCCTTGGATATAAACTTGGAAGGAGAATGGTATTTCAATAAAGGGGAAAAGATTGACCTTGAGGGCAGGGTCCCGATTATTGTTCCCGGGCTATGGGAAAACCAGGGATATTATCGTTACGATGGTTATGGTACGTATTCTTGTGATTTTTTTGTTCCGGACGATTTGAACATCAATGATTTGGTATTCGTAGTTGGAAGGATTGACGATGCCGATAAGGTATATATTAATGGGAAATTTGTTGGCTCAACCGGAAGGTATGGTGAAGTAGTTGGAGCTGACTTTCATTTGGAAGTACGAAATTATTTCCTCGCAAAAGATATTGTGAAGCATGAGAAAAACACCGTACAAATAACCGTTTGGGATGAGCGTTGGGATGGTGGAATTGTAGGGGGACCGGTTGGAATAATTACCCAGGACAAATTTAGAAAGTATTGGATGTCGCAAAGGCAAAATTAAACTATTCCTGAATCCCCTTTGTCCAATCTGCATTATACAAATAATCGTTGTAGGGAAAGCGTTGAGAATGTATTTTTATAACATTCGAATAAATAGTATTCTTAAAATGATCAATGTTTTCTTTGTTAATTGCCGAAATAAAAAGCGATGGGGTATTGTCTTTTGCCATCCACGAGTTTTGCCATTCCTCTAGTGAAATGTTTTCCCTGGTTTTTGGCGTCAGATCATCTTCATCTTTTTCAATGTATGAGAATGCATCAATTTTATTAAAGACATAGATTGTTGGTTTGTCTCCGGCGTCAATTTCTTTCAGGGTATTGTTCACAATTTCAATTTGCTCTTCAAATGCCGGATGTGAAATGTCAACTACATGAAGCAAAATATCTGATTCGCGCACTTCGTCTAAGGTTGATTTAAATGATTCAACCAGTCCATGTGGGAGTTTTCTGATAAAACCAACCGTGTCGGCCAATAAAAAGGGAAGGTTTTCAACCACAACTTTTCGAACGGTTGTATCAAGCGTTGCAAAAAGTTTATCTTCGGCAAAAACATCTGATTTACTCAGTAGGTTCATAATGGTTGATTTGCCAACATTGGTATATCCAACCAGGGCTACCCTGACCAACTTTCCCCTGTTTTTCCGTTGAGTTGCTTTTTGCTTGTCTATTTTTATTAGCTGCTGTTTAAGCAACGATATCTTATCCAGGATAATCCGCCTGTCGGTTTCAATCTGGGTTTCACCGGGACCACGCATTCCAATTCCCCCTCTTTGCCGCTCAAGGTGGGTCCACATTCTTGTTAACCGTGGAAGGATGTATTGGTATTGTGCCAGTTCAACCTGCGTTTTTGCATGTGCAGTTTTAGCCCGTTTGGCAAAAATGTCCAGAATCAGGTTGGTGCGGTCAATTACTTTGCATTCCAGTTCTTTTTCAATGTTTCGAAGCTGTGTTGGGCTTAGTTCGTCGTCAAAAATGACCGTGTCAACATCGTGAATTTTTAAGTAATTGTTGATCTCCTGGAGTTTGCCCGATCCAACAAAAGTGGCATAATTAGGTACTTCAAGCCGTTGTGTAAAATGCTTTAACACTTCTGCCCCGGCTGTGTCAGCTAAAAACTCCAGCTCGTCAAGGTATTCCTTTGCCTGGTTTTCATCTTGTTTTTGTGTGATTACCCCAACAATAACTGCTTTTTCAATATTTGATCCTGCTTCAATCATATAATATAACTAACAAAAAAACTCCTGACCTACAAAAAGATCAGGAGCATAAAAGTATGATTTTTAATTATTTTGTCTATTGTAAAACGAAATTTATTGGAACAGTGTAAGAAACCCTTACTGGTTTTCCGCGCTGTTTCCCTGGCTTCCACTTTGGTAGGTTATTAACCACACGCAAAGCTTCTTTATCTAACGATGGGTCAACTCCCCTTGCAATAGTTGCTCCGGTAACACCACCGGTTTTATCCACAACAAAAGTTACATAAACTTTTCCCTGGATTCCATTTTCCTGTGCAATTACAGGGTATTTAATAGAGTTCCCAATAAATTTTCTTAGTGCTAATTCCCCTCCCGGAAATTCGGGCATGTCCTCAACAATGTAAAATACCTGTGCTTCATCTTCTTCCTCCTCTTCGGCGGTTTCGATTATCGGAGCTACGTCAATTAGAGTTTCATCATCCGCTTCGGTATCTTCAATTTCCAACTCGTCTTCAATTTCCACATCGTCATCCACAATGTTTAACACCTCAACAACTTTTGGTGGTGGAGGAGGTGGAGGTGGTTTTACTTCTTCCTGTCTGGTGATTGGAATAATCTCTTCTTCAACTTCTTGTGCCTGAATTGATCCCAAAGAATTTGATTGCTTTGGTTTTGTTGTCCATTCAAATGCAAGAAGAGTGATAGCAAGGGCACCAACCAATCCGATCAAAAGGTACGTATTCCTTTTGTTTTCAAGGTCTGCCTTTTGTGACTTCTTAGCTTCCATGTAATTGATATTTTAGTTTAATTTTTAACGTTAAAAAAGAAAAAATTTCGGGCTCTAAAGATAAAAATAAATCTTCAAAAGCAATAAACTTTCTTTTCAAAATAAATAGGATTTAAATATCCTTAAAAAATACTGCAAAAATTAACTGTATTTTGCGCGAACACAACAATGCTAACAAAAACTTTACCAAAAGTCGATTTCATTTCTAGGTTCCCATTAAAATTATTCAACTTGCGACAAGAAAATACTTTGAGCATGCAGATGGCATCTGTTTTTACATAGCACGAAATTTAATATTCAAATCTGAAAATTCAGCATGAACTTAATTCTTAGTGTACCTTTTAGCAAAACCTATTATTGGGGTTCTGGTTAAAATGTGTTATATTGAAATGTATTCATAAAAGGTTTGACTTTAAATATTTAGACATAAAATGTTGCAGATAGCTTGAAAGTAAAATGTTTTTCAAATTGTATTTTTCAAGTTTTAAATGTTCAAGATGAAGAATACGTGATTTTAATCGGAAGGCTATGGAGGATTGGAGTAAATTGTCAAAAAAAGAGTTGATTAATGAAATAGAGCTCTTGTATTTTAAATTGAAAAAAAAGGATTTAGTTCGGATCGATAAGCTTGCGAAAGAATCTGAACGACGTTTTACAAGTATTTTAAAAAGCGTAAATCTGGTTTCAATAGTACTTGATATAAAAGGGAATATTGAGTTTTGCAACGATTACTTTCTTAAAATCACCGGATATAAGCAAAGCGAAGTATTAGCAAAGAACTGGTTTGATGTTTTCGTCCCAAATAATATTTCGAAACAAATCAAGGAAGTTTTTATATCGGCAATTACCGATGGAACTTTTGTTTCATCAATGGAAAATGAAATTATAGATAAAAGGGGCAGTAAAATAATAATTGCATGGAATAATACCCTTTTAAAAGATACGGACGAGAAAATAACTGGTGTTGCCAGCATTGGAGAAAATATTACGGATAAAAGAAAGGCTAAAATCGCTGTAAATCAGAGTGAAGCAAAATACTATGCACTTTTTAATCATTCACCATACGGAATACTGATTGCAGATTCAAGCAGTTATTATTTAGATGCCAATAAAGCTATGTGCCAGATGCTTGGTTTATCTCATCAAGAACTTGTTGGAAAGCATGCAACTGATATCGTTACTCCAATTGAATATAAATATATCAATCCGGCATTAAAAACTATCCAGAATGATAATACCTACCAAAAGGAATGGGAATTTAAGCGGAAGGACAAAACAACTTTTGTAGCTGATGTTCAGGTAGCAAAAATGCCGGATGGCAACTTAATGGCAATAGTGAGGGATGTAACGAAACAACGCGAAGCAGAAATAAGCGTCCGTGAA
This sequence comes from Prolixibacteraceae bacterium, assembly GCA_963677475.2. Lineage (GTDB taxonomy): Bacteria > Bacteroidota > Bacteroidia > Bacteroidales > Prolixibacteraceae > JABMQB01. Next base: position 112,276 of record CAXXQD010000004.1, read on the forward strand.
AATGAGCAACGTTTTCGTACAATTTTTGAACAATCGGCAAGTGGCATGTGCATAACTGGGTTAGATGGGAAACTAATTGATGTTAATTTACCCTTTTGCGATATGTTGGAATATTCAAAAGAAGAGTTGGTAGGTTTACATTTTAATTCTATTACCTTCCCTGAGGATATTAATATTGGAAATGAAAGCATAAAGAAAATGTTGTCCCTGACAACACCAAAAATTGCATTTGAGAAAAGATACCTTACTAAAGGAGGAAAAATAATATGGGTCCGGATCAATACTGCATTGTTGCGCGACAAGGAGAATAATCCACTTTATTTTATAACTCAAATGGAAGACGTTTCGGAACGGGTAAAAACTGATCAACAACTTAAAATCTCTGAAAATAAATACAAAGCATTGGTTGAACAGTCGTTGACCGGAATTTATATTTTTAGAAAAGAGGGTTTTTTATACGTGAATAATCGGTTTTGTGAAATTTTTGGCTATAGCGAAGAAGAAATAATGTCATCGCTAAAACCTACTGATGTTATTAACCAGTCAGATCGCTCCAGAGCAAAAGAAAATATAAGCAAGCGGCTTCAGGGAAAGGTCGATAGCGTACGATATATTGCGAAAGGGAAGCATAAGATAAATCAGGAGTTATGGGTCGAAATTCATGGAACACACATTAGCCTTGAAGGAGAAGATGTAATTGCCGGAACCGTTTTAGACATTACCGACCGTATTAAAACGGAAGAGAAAATTCGAAAAATAAATGAAGAGCTTGAAGGTAAAATTGCAGAAAGAACAAAAGATCTTCAGGATAAGATCACAGAAATCGAGCGATTAAACCGGGTTTTTGTTGGGAGAGAATTAAGAATGAAGGAGCTTAAGGCCACAATAAAGGAATTAAAAGAACAATTGGGAGACCAATTAATAAGTTAAAATGCAAGAAAAATTACTTGATATAATCGATTTTGACAAGGTTAATATTTTATTGGAAGGATTTAATAAAACAAGTGGTTTTGTTACTGCAATTTTAGACCTGGAGGGAAATGTTTTGTCGAGATCAGGTTGGCGAAAAGCCTGTACCGTTTTTCATAGGGTTCATCCGGAAACGGCAAAAAAATGTACAATTAGTGATACGGTTTTAGCTGGAAAACTAGAAAAAGGGGAGAAATATCATTTTTACAAATGCCTAAACGGATTGATTGATGTGGCTGTCCCGATAGTTATAAATGGCGTGCACATTGCGAATTTGTTCTCAGGGCAGTTTTTTTTCGAAAAACCCAAAATAGGTTTTTTTAAGTTACAAGCCAAAACGTATGGCTTTGATGAAAAGATTTATCTTGATGCCATTAAAAAAGTACCCGTGGTCCCGGAGGAAGAAGTAAAAACAGCAATGGGGTTTTTGCTAAATATGACCGAACTTATCGCAGATATGTCAATGCAAAAACTAGAGCAAGTCGAACTAAGCAATGCCATAAAGGAAAGTGAAAGAAAGTATCGATTGGTTTTCGAGCACATGCTTGAGGCAATGGCCTATCATAAAATTTTATTTGAAAACGGGAAAGCAGTTGACTATATCTATCTGGAAGTGAATGATGCATTTGAAGAACATACCGGAATGCACGATGTGGTTGGCAAAAAAGTGTCTGAAATCGTTCCGGGAATCCATAAAAACAATCCTGATTTAATTAAACGTTTTGAAAGAGTAGCCTTAACAAAGCAGCCCGAGCAATACGAAACATTTATAAAATCATCAAAAACGTGGTATTTTACTTCACTTTATTACCTAGGCCAGGATGTGGTAGTTTCAGTATTTTCAAACATAACCGAACGCAAATTAGCCGAAACCAAGGTGCAAGAATCTGAAGCTAATTTAATGGCATTGATTAATAATACCAATGATTCGATTTGGTCGATTGACACAGATTATAAGTATATCATTTTTAACAAGGCCTACTCCGACATTTTTTTTAATAATTATGGCTTTGAAGTAAAAAAAGGGATGGATGCAAAAAAGCAACTTTTACCTGATGAACTTTTATTTTGGGAGCCTATGTTCGACGATGTTTTTCAAGGTGAAAGGAAGGTTTTTGAGTACCACTACCCAATTGAAGGAGAATTACGCTATTATCAAACATCTTTAAATCCAATATATAAAGATGAAAAGGTTATCGGTGCATCGGCAATGAGTGTTGATGTTACCAATATTAAACAGGCAGAGCAGGAAATTAAAAAACTAAATGAAAACCTGGAACAGAAAATCAAGCACCGAACCCAGGAACTGGTAGATAGTCAGGAGGCGCTTGTTAATTTAGTTGAAGACCTAAATGAAAAATCAGAATTGCTTGAAAAAAGTTCGCAGAAAATCAAAGAAACCAATAAAGAATTAGAATCTTTTACCTATTCGGTTTCTCACGATTTAAAAGCACCATTGCGCGGGATTGATGGGTATAGCAAATTATTGTTAGACCTGCATAAAGGTTCTTTGAACCACGAAGCGCAAACTTTTTTAAATAATATCCGCTCTGGAACAAACCAAATGAACCAGTTAATTGAAGACCTATTAACATATTCCCGGCTTGAACGTGCTACAATCAGAACAAAAGAATTAGATCTCAGAAAATTGATTTACGATGTAATTGGTTTATATAGTCGAGAAATAAAAGAAAGAAATATTAAACTCACTGTTGACGTTGACAATGCAGCTATCCTGGCTGATTACAATGGTCTTACCATTGCCATTCGAAATTTGCTCGAGAACGCGATAAAATTTACAAAAACAATTCCAGTCCCTATAATCCATATAAAATTTACAGAATCCAAGTTTCATTGGGTGATCAGTTTTAAAGACAATGGAGTAGGGTTTAATATGGCATACCATGATCGGATTTTTGAAATATTTCAACGCTTGCACCATCAGGAAGATTATCCTGGAACCGGGATCGGACTTGCCCTTGTCAATAAAGCAATGGCGCGTATGGGGGGGGCCGTTACAGCAAAAGGCAAGATAAATTCTGGAGCAACTTTTTATCTTAAAATTCCCAAAAATTAACATTATGAATAACAATCAAATTAACAACCCAATTTTTTTAGTTGAAGATAATCCGGTCGATATTGATCTTACAATCAGAGCTTTTAAATACCGTAAATTGACAAATCCGATTCAAATTGCCCGCGATGGTGAAGAGGCGCTGGAGTGGGTGGATAAATGGGAAAATGGAGATTCAATTCCTGTTGTGATCCTACTGGACCTTAAATTGCCAAAGGTTCATGGCCTTGAGGTACTAAAAGCGATTAAAAGCCACAAGTTCCTGAATACCATTCCGATAGTGGTCCTAACTACTTCGTCGGAAGATATGGATGTGAAAACAGCATACGAATTAGGTGCTAATTCATATATAGTTAAACCTGTTGATTTTGATAAATTTATTGAAGTTGCAGGTCAAATAGAATTGTATTGGAATGTGTTAAACAAACCATTTTTATCTAACATTTAAGGCTTAACTTAAACTCCAACATATGAAAATTTTGATCTTAGAAGATGATAAATTCGATTCGGACCTTGCGAAAAGGCATATTAAAAAACAAATAAAAGATTCCCGAATAGATATTGCAACATCAATTGAAGAAGCTAAAGAGCTTATTCATAACGATTATGATGTTGCGTTATTAGATATAAAGCTCCCGGATGGTTATGGGACTGATTTTTTAATTCAACTAAGGAGGTTGAATAAAACAATGATCGTGATTATGCTCTCAGGGTCAGAGGATGAAGAGTTTATTGTAACAGCTTTAAAATCAGGGGCCGATGATTATATCGTAAAAAAAGACGATTATCTGTTACACCTTGCCGATAATATACTTTTGAACCTAAACAAAAAAGATAGTCGGATTGATCAAACAATTGAAAGTTTAAATGTATTGTATCTTGAACATCATACCTCGGATATTGACCTAACTATCCGACATTTTAAAAAGGTTGCACCTCAATTTAATTTCAGTTCGACACCCTCAAGTGAGCATGCTATTGAGCTTTTAAACAAATCTCAATTAAAAACAGAAGCATTCGATATATTATTAATGGATTATAAACTCCCCGGAAACAATGCTCTCGATGTAACTAAAAAAATCCGACAGGAATATAAAATGGATATTCCCATTATAATTGTTACCGGGCAAGGAAATGAAGATGTGGCTATTCAGGCACTTAAACTTGGAGCTGATGACTATCTGGTGAAACGTGAAAACTACCTGAACAAATTAAGTTATCTGCTTATAAATGCTTATCATAACCGGCTTCTCAAAATTCAAAGAAAAGAATTGGTCGAAAGTGAATCAAATTACCGAAGGTTGTTTGAGAAAAACCCTCAGCCAATGTGGATTTACGATGTCGAGACCCTTAAGTTTTTAAATGTAAACACTGCAGCAACAACCCTTTACGGATTCTCTAAAAAGGAATTTTTAAACATGACCCTAAAAGATATTCGTCCGGAAGAAGATGTTGCAAGCTTTCTGATTTCCCTTGAAAGCAGAAGTCAAAACCCCGTATTCTCTGCCGAGTGGATACACCAAATAAAAAGTGGTGAAAAAATAAGTGTCGAAATAACCTCGCACACAACACACTTTAAACAAAGGGAAGCCAGACATGTGCTGATAAATGATATTACCCACAAAAAAGAAATTGAAAACCAATTGAGGTTATTAAGTGCTTCGGTTGAACAGAGCCATGTAAGCGTTTTAATTACCAATGTTAATGGAGAAATTGAATATGTGAATCCGAAATTTGCTAAAACAACAGGATATACTAAGTCAGAATTAATTGGGAAGAATCCTCGGATTGTTAAATCAGGGGTGCAGGATACTGAATTTTACACACATCTTTGGGACACCATTCAAAGTGGTCAGATCTGGACCGGGGAAATTTGTAACAAAAAGAAAAATGAGCAACTTTATTGGGAGAATGTTATTATTTCGCCCATCAAAACAAAATCAGGAGAAATATCCCATTTCGTTTCAATTAAAGAGGATATTACTGATAAAAAACACTTAATTGATGAGTTAATTATAGCAAAAGAAAAGGCAGAGGAGTCGGACCATCTTAAATCAGCATTTTTAGCCTCAATGAGCCATGAAATAAGAACTCCGCTTAATGCAATTGTTGGCTTTTCAAATCTGATTGCTGAAAACAATAGTGATCCGAAATTTAAATCCTATTCCGAAATCGTTTCAAAACAAAATGATTTGTTGCTTCAAATGATGAACGATATTATTGAATTCGCCAAAGTTGAATCGCAAACAATTACTGTTAACAATGATACATTTGATCTCAATGAAGAAATTGAAAATATATATCTGGTGCACTCAGTAAAGTGCAATGGAGAGGTAAAGCTAATTCGAGAAACTCCTGTTGAACCTCTGATAATTAACTCTGATAAATATAAAATAAACCAGATATTTTCTAATCTAATTTCTAATGCCATAAAATTTACAAAATCGGGAAGTATATCTTTTGGTTATGAATTGATCAATAAAAATATCCGGTTTTTTGTAAAAGATACAGGCATTGGGATTGAAAAAGACAAGCAAAAGCATATTTTTAAGCGATTTATAAAGCTTGACGAATTTTCTCAAGGGGTTGGTTTGGGGCTTTCCATCGTAGAAAATATAGTTAAAATTATGAATGGAAGAGTGTGGCTTAACTCTGAAACAGGGAAAGGTTCCGTTTTTTACTTCACCTTCCCTATTGAGGGCGAGTTGTCTGGGGATAAAGAATCAGATCAATCCTTAATGGCTCCCATCGCAACAAAAACAGGATTGGGATTATCTAATTTTACCTTGTTGGTTGCCGAGGATGATGAAAGTAATTTTTTAGTAATAAAAGAACTATTGGGGGATAGCAACTTGATGGTGATTCATGCAAAGAATGGTAAGGAAGCTGTGGATATCTGCAAGGACAATTTAACCATTGATATTGTTTTAATGGATATTAAAATGCCCCTAATGGATGGACATGAAGCCACAAAACAAATAAAAAAGCTTAACCCAGGATTGCCGATAATCGCTCAAACTGCCTATGCTTTACCTGATGATAAAGAAAAGGCTGCGAGGGCGGGATTTGATGCCTATATTACAAAACCAATCAATAAAAAGGAGCTACTGGAAACAATACACAAAATAATTGGATAAGTAAACAGAACGGTCCGAATGAACTTTTTTAAATGAATAATCCCATTTTAATTTGTAACAATTAATGGAGCGTGAAAATAATTTTTATATTTGTGCACTCAAACGAGGGATTGATCTATTGGGGGATTAGCTCAGTTGGCTAGAGCGTTTGACTGGCAGTCAAAAGGTCAGCGGTTCGATTCCGCTATTCTCCACTGAAAGTGAAGCTAAAGGGCTTCACTTTTTTTTTTGCTTTAAACTGAGGAGGTTTGTTTTATTGATCTATTTCCATTTTTATAAATTAACTTTTGATAACTTCAATTTTAATAATTTGTGTTAAAATTACAACCACCTCTATTTAATTAACCATAATAATTTCTATTTTTGAAAAGAATAAAAGAAAGATGTTTTCCCTCTGGCACAAAATCTCCAACGTTTTTCCAGAGAATTTAAGGGTGTTTTGAAATTGACATGAGCTACGACACTGAATTGCAGGAAATTCTGCAAGACAGGTCTTTGGTTATGGCATTAATATATAGAAAACAAGGTAGCCATTTATGGCGAACAATATAAGTTTAAGACAAAAAAGATGAAGAACCTATTTATTGCATTGTTTACATTTCTAAGCATCACATCCATCGGACAAAATAACACTTTGGGTTTGCAGAGAGTTCTTAGGGTAAATGTCTTAAATCCTGGGATTGAATATGAATTTCCGGTTTCAAAAAAAGCAGTATTTGCCATAAATCCGGGAATAGGTTGGAATAGCAGCTTTATAAGTTCTCGTTCTCCTATTGGAGATCCCGGGCTTACACATTTTATTTCACCTTTTTTAGATATTGAATATAAAAATATTTATAACCGAGATGCCCGTACCATGAAATCACAAAACATAGCATATAATTCAGGTAATTATTGGGGTATTAGG
>CAXXQD010000005.1:0-19132 GCA_963677475.2 Prolixibacteraceae bacterium
AGCATTACTTTGATAACAACTACGAGGAAGTAAAAAGTGTGTTGTTACTTTTTAATATCGAGCAATATTTAAGAAATATCCCGGGAGTCCGGTTTCCGTTTAAAGCCTTTAAGAAAACCAAATGGACCATTGAACATGTTCATGCCCAAAACGCTGATGACATAAAAACAGTAGCAGAAATATTAGCTTGGATAGATGATGTTCAGAACATTTACGATGAATTAGTTGAAAGAAAAGAGGAACTGGAGAAAGACAAGAATAAGAATCAAGAAGAAATTACTCTCCTTGAAGAAAAAATAGAGACCTTCACAAACAGCATAAAAGAACAACTGGATAAGATTGCTGAACAAGCTAAAGAGAAAAAGGGAGAAGCTGAAATACCAAAAGAACTTTGTCAGAAAATGAAAGAAATTATACCGTTTACCCAAGAATTTATGGAGGCACATAAGTTGGGTAACCTGGCACTTCTCGACGGGCCAACCAATAGTGGATTGGGCAAAAAACCTTTTCCTCAGAAAAGAGATTACATATTGGAGGTGGATAAAAAAACATGGGGTAATAATTCTGACGGTCAACAACGCCCTTACATACCTCCGGCAACTATAAATGTATTTCTTAAGTATTACACCAAAGATGTAGAACAATACAAATTTTGGGTTATAAAGACCGGTGTGATTATCTGAACCAAATAAAGGAGGCTTTAAAACCTTACTTCCAAGCAGAGGAGGCAGCATTATGAGTACAACAACATTCTGGAAGCTAATAAACGACCACCGCATTGAAGTGCCTACTATACAGCGAGATTATGCGCAGGGAAGAAAAAACCCTAAATCAAAGGAAATTCGCAAGAATTTTATTGAGCAATTGAAAAGGGCATTAGAAATTAACGACAACAACCTGCACCTCAATTTTGTGTACGGAAAGGTGCTAGGTAGAAAAAATGCCACAAAAATAGCAGAGAACAAAGAGGCTGTAAAAAGTATGTTAACTGCGGTTGAAACCTATTCCAGAAACCTAGAACTGGATATAAACTGGGATTTCAAAGAAAATGGGGATACACAGGATGAAAGTGAAATAACCACCTTTGCACCTCTTGACGGGCAACAACGTTTAACCACTCTATTTTTATTGCATTGGTATTTAATGCCGGATACCGAAGAAAATAAACGCACCTTAAAAAAGTTTAGCTACAAAATACGCCCTAGTTCAAAAGACTTTTGCGAGGATTTGGTGGAGAATAAAATGAATGTAACCAAACTGGGTGACAAAAAAATAGCCAAGCACATTGAAAATACCTCATGGTTTTTCGACTATTGGAAATACGACCCAAGTGTTCGGGGAATGCTGCGGATGCTGAACCAAATACAAACTACGTTTGGTAATGAAAATCTGAATATGTACTGGGAGCGCCTGGTTCAAAAGCAAGCAGTTATATTTGAGTTTTTAGATCTCGATGATTTTAAGCTTACCGACGAACTGTATGTAAGAATGAATGCTCGTGGAGTATCCTTAACTCCCTTCGAGAATTTTAAAGCCTGGTTGATTGAATATATTGAGAACAACAAATTACAACTTCAAACATTCATTGAAAAAGATAACATAGAAAAAAGTTGGGTTGAACAATTGGACGCAAGTTGGACCAATTTGTTCTGGGCAAATAAGGATGAAGATAATATGCTTATCGACGAAGAGTTGATGCGCTATTTCAGAAATATGATGCAAGTTTTCCTTGTTTTACAACCAGGTTTTACTCCTGATGAAAACAAGGAGGTTTCAAAAGAAGGGGCGGAAAAGATTAGGAAAAGGGCAACACTGTTGGCAACCGAAACGGACTCTGAAACCGGAGAGTATAAATACATTCCGAACTCATTTTTTGATGAAAACAAGCTACTAAGTGCCGAGATATTGAACGAGTTATTTTTGTCAATCGATAATTTTTCAAAAGAATCGTTTGATTTGGATCGTATTGCTCGGATACTTTATCCGGGAAAAGAATCTGAAAATATTTCATTATTTAGGAAAGGCAGTAGCTCAATATTCAAGCGGTTTATTAATAAGGAGTCAACTTATCCAGACAAAGTAATGTTTTATGCACTACATGTTTTTCTCAGAAATGCAAATTGCAAGGAAGGATTAAATCAAAATGCGCTTCGAAGTTGGATGCGTGTTACACGTAATTTGATAGAAAACTCAACGATTGATAGCATTTCAATATTTAAACGTGCAATTACTTCAATAGAAAATTTCCCTTTTACAGATATTAAAGATAATATGTATGCTATCTTCGGTAAAAACGATTTAAAACTGGAAGGTTTTAATGTTTACCAGGTAGAAGAAGAAAAAAGAAAAGCTCAAATTATTTTAGTTAATACTGCATGGGAAAATGTTTTTCTGAAATATGAAAATCATGAGTATTTCAGAGGTCAGATAAACTTTTTACTTGATCTAGCAGAAATGGAAGAAGAGCCATTATCAATTGAGGTTTTTGAAAAGAATGCATCGAAAATGGCTGCGATTTTTGATGCCAAAATCAAGGATCCTAATAATACATTATTCGAAAGAGCTTTGCTTACTGAAAAGGTTGAGAATAGCGATACAGGGTATTTGTTTAGGGTTAACAGCAACCATTCGTTTGGAACTATGACTGGTTCTAAAAGCTCTTGGAAAAGTAAAGTCTTTAGAAATAAAGAAAGATTGAGTGCCATAAAACAACTACTGAACAAGGTAGATGTCAATAATGTAGCAGAAGATTTGGAAGAAGTCTGTAGAAGTTATAACGAGCCAGGGTGGAGATATCAATTAATCAATACTCCTAAAGCTATTACATTTTGTCAACAACGTATGATTCGTTTTTGGGGTGAGCATAATATCCGGTTATTGGGAAGTTCTGCTACAAGTCATTATCATGCTGAACTTTACTCGTTTTGCTTAAACCAAAAAATACAAAAACAAATTGCAGGAAATATGCTTGATATTTCTCCAATTAAACGTATAGATTATGCCCTGGTAAGAAGTGCCTCATACCCGGCACATGCTCGTTATGAGGTTGAAATTAAAAAAATAAATTTTCAAATTCATTTACATTACGATTTCAGGAATCTAAAAGTTGGAGAAACCTTTATGGAACATCCATATGAAATTAAGTTTTTTGCAAAGGATGAGGAGAAAAATGAGTTAGAACTATATGAAGAAAGTCTGCATGAGGTATTGACGGGTTGTGGTTTTGATTGGAAGACTGAAGAAAAGGTTAAGGGGTTCTGGGCATCGGCAGAAACCGATGATAAGATTATTAATATACTTGAACAGTTGGCAAAAAGAATACAACAGTTGTAATACACAAATTTAAATTGAGTTATGGCAACAGGCACAAAAGAAATTGATTTTGAAGAGCATATTGAGAATTACCTTGTCAATGATGTTGAAGAATATCATGTTGTCTCTCCAAAGGAATACAATAAAGAGTTATGTGTAATCCCAAACGAAATAATTGCCTTTGTAAAAGATACACAGCCTAAAAAATACGAGGCATTACAAAAGCAGTACGGAGCCAACGTTGATACTCAAATCGTAAATAATGTTGCCCGCAACCTTAGTAAGAATAAAACGCTACATGTCCTTCACAATAAGGTAAAAGACCGTGGTCAGAGTTTGGATATGGTTTATTTTCAACCGGCTAACAATAAAACGCCGGAACATGAAGAGTGGCACAAAAAGAACCGCTTAGCCATTGTTCGCCAGTTGCAATATTCCAACCGTAACACCAATGAAATTGATATTGTGCTTTTTATCAATGGTATTCCGGTGCTTACAATGGAGTTGAAAAATGCCTTAACAGGTCAAAACCACCACAATGCCATAAAACAATACATCAAAGACCGTAATCCGAAAGGAGAAGCCTTTTTGGAGTTCAAACGTTGTTTGGCTCACTTTGCTGTAGGTACTGAAAAAGTTTTTATGACTACGCACTTAAAAGGTGATTCCACCTTTTTTCTTCCATTCAATCAGGCTTTAGAGAACAAGAATGAAAATGGTTTTGCCATATCATACCTTTGGGAGGATGTATTGCGCAAGGATTCGTTATTGGATTTAATTCAAAACTTTATCAGCGTTCAAACCGATAAAGAAACTTACTACGATGAAAAAACAAAAGCCTTAAAGGAAAAAACAACGACTAAGCTTTTGTTTCCCCGTTTTCATCAGCGCAGGGTTGTTAACCGTATGTTAGAAGCGGTGCGCATGGATGGTGTTGGCGGAAAATATCTGGGGCAACATTCGGCAGGATCAGGAAAATCTAACAGTATTACCTGGCTGGCTTATCGCTTATCGGGTTTTTATCAATACTATACAGATGATAAAGCCATGTTTGATTCGACTATCATTGTAACAGACCGCAGGGTTTTGGATAAACAAATTCAGGAAAACATACGTCAATTAGATGATACACCAGGTGTTGTAGCATACATCGACGAACGTAAAACAAGTCAGGATTTAAAACAGGCTATAAGTGATGGCAAAAGGATTATTGTAACCACCCTGCAAAAGTTCCCGGTTATTTCCGATACCATTGCCAGGCTGCCCAATAAAAACTATGCGGTTATTATTGATGAGGCGCACAGTTCACAATCGGGCGATGCTGCCGGGCATCTTCGTAAATCACTTTCCTTAGAAGTAGCCGAAGAATTGGAATCGAAACATAAGGATTTAGATGAAATAATTGCTGATGAAATAAAGAGTAAAGGCATTCAAAAAAACATTTCCTTTTTTGCTTTTACAGCTACGCCAAAACCAAAAACCATTGAATTATTTGGGACAGTTCAGGAAAATGGCACAAAAGAACCCTTTGATATTTATTCAATGGAACAAGCCATCAAAGAAGGCTTTATTCTTGATGTATTGAAGAATTACACTTCTTTTAAACGCTACTTTAAAATAGTAAAACGCAGCGAAATACCTGATAAAGAATACGATAAGAAAAAGACCGTCCGTTTGCTTGCTTCCTACGTTGATTTACAAGACCATGCCATTGAAAAGAAAGCCCGGATTATGATGGAGCATTTTGTGGCGCAAACACAAAACGAAATACAGGGCAAAGCTCGAGGCATGTTGGTCACCCGTTCTCGTTTACATGCCGTACGCTTCAAGCGCAAGTTTGATGATATAATGCGCGAAATGAAATTGCCGTACAGTGCTTTAGTGGCTTTCTCCGGTACTGTCCGTGATGATGAAACGGGCGAAGATTATACCGAAGCAAATATGAACAATCTACAAGGTAAGATAAGCATACCGGAAGCTCTAAAGCTGCCTAAATTCCGCTTATTGATTGTTGCCAATAAATACCAGACGGGTTTCGATGAACCTTTGCTACATACCATGTTTGTCGATAAAAAACTCGGCGGTACAAGTACCGTGCAAACATTGAGTCGATTGAACAGGACAAGCAAGGGAAAAGATTCAACAATGGTACTCGACTTCGTAAATGACCCGGAATTGGTTCAGGAAGATTTTCAGAAGTTCTATGGCAAAAACTACATGGAAGAAGAACATCAGACCGACCCGAATGCATTGTATGATGTTCAGGGCAAAATCAATTCCTACAATCTGTTGTATGAAAACGAGATTGATGCTTTCGCCAATATATTTTTCCGTAAAGGGGATAATTACGAGAAGTTACAGCCCATTTTAAATGAAGTATGCTGCAGATATGTGGAAGAATTGGACGAAGACCAACAAACAGATTTTAAGGGTGATGCAAAGTCTTTTATCAAGCTATATCGCTTTTTAAGGGGTATCATAACATTTACCGATGTAGAGTTGGAAAAATACTACGTCTTTCTTACGGCATTAATTAAAAAATTGCCATATATCAAGTCAAGTATGCCATTAGATGTATTGGGCGAAGTAGAACTGCATAGCTACAAAATTCAATATAAATATACTGCAAGCTTATCCATGGCAACCGAAGATACCGGAATGTATGGGCTTTCTCCCGGAGGAGGGGGACAAAAGCCTCCTGAAGAATTTGATCTCCTGTCACATATTATCAAAGTTTTGAACGACACTTATGGCCTGGATTTAACCGATGATGACCGTGTGGATTTTGAAAAGATGAAAAAAAGCATTTATTCAAATGAAGAGTTAATGAGTTTCTTCAATCCAAACAACACCAAAGAGAACATAGAAGAAAAATTCAATGAGGAAATTGATGGAGAACTATTAAATTTCATCAATACCAAACTTGAGCTTTACAACAAACTATCTGAAGACCGTGCCAATACAATGTTTAAACGATTGTGGTTTAATGAATTATATGACAGGAAAGTAAGAGGAATTGCAATATAATTAGCTGAAATTGAATTAACCGCTAACTACATCTCTATCCCCAAAAAGCATCCAAACTGCCCCAGATTTGAGCCGATAAAATCAACTCCACCTATAGCAAGTCTAGTCATTTTCAAATGCTTTTTGCTTTGTAAGACAACTCAAACAGACTCCACATTCCGTTGTTTCGCTTGGCTGATAACAAGTGATTGTATTATTCAAGTCAACATTAAGTTGACGCGCTAATTTCACAACATCGCTTTTTGTCAAATTTATAAATGGCGCTTTAACGCGAACAGAACCATTTAAAATCGTTATTGCATTTAATTTTTCGATAAAATCAGTTTTGCAATCCCAAAAATTATTGCTGTCATCTTTATTGAATGCTAAGTAAACTTCGTTTATGTTCATAGTTTCTGCATAACTTAATGCGGTACTAATGAAAATCAAATTTCTAAACGGAACATAAGCATTTATTTCCCCTATTGGCAATTGGTCGCTTTCATGGGTCGCAATGCCAATTTCAGGATTAACCAATGCAGATGATTTAAAAAGCTTATTGTCTAATTCAACAATGTGATGATTTCTTACGCCATAATTTTTTGCATTTTGTTTCGCGTAATTCAATTCAATATGGTGCTTTTGCCCGTAGTAAAAACTAATAGCAATAATTTCATAGCCTTCAGTTGACAGTTTGGCAAGTAAGGTCGTGGAATCAATCCCACCACTTAAAAGTAAAATAGCTCGTTTAGTTCCCATTATATTTTTTGTATGCGTTACTCCATGCTTCTGATATAATTGGCTTTTTCAATGCGGCCTTTTCGTTTCTTGGGATAAAATTTCCTGCGTTGGGCTCATAATCTGAAAAGTTCCCACAATAGCGGCAAAATGTATCCAAGTATTTAGAAATACTTTCATCAACATCGCTCAATGACTGAACACCCAAATTAAACTTAAAAATCCTGTCTATTCCTCCTGCAACACCGCATGGATAATAGCCTAATTGATTTAAGCCAATTCCACAATAAGAAGTTACCCAACAACCTTTATAATATTCTTTTTTATTTCCGCTTGGCTTGTCAATAGGTGCGTCATTGAAAGGCGAAAAATACGGAACAAGCCGTTCATCTTTAAACGAAGCATAATCAATAATTAAGTTTTTGTGCTTTGGAAGTTTTGATAAACGCTCTTGTACCAATTTGCCATAACCATTGCTTGTAATTTGCAAAATAGTTTCAGGCGAATGCATTACTATATATTCGTTCAAAATCAAGTTTACTATTTCTAAAAAGTCTCCGTGAATACTTGGTTCACCACCAAGCAAGTTAATCAACTTCCATTTTTTGTTTAATTCGATGCTTTCGCGAACAAAATTTTTAATTTGTCCTACTGTCATGCCTTCTTTAATAGGTGCCTGTGTCGAAGAACGATTGCAGTTGATGCATTTCAAATTACATTCATAGGTGATGTCGATTTCAATTTGATTGAGATTCGGTAGAAACGTTTTTCTTCCTTTGAGAACATCGTGCTTTGATTTGCTTGGCTTAGCAAGTATTTCGGAAATTATTTCTTCTTTTCGTTGTTTAATTTCTCGCGTGTTCGTTGTTGTTCTGTCGTGAAAAACATTAAAATGATTTATCCACATTGGATTTTCAGACATTTCTACAATCGGAATCATATAAGTAAAATCCCAACAATGCTTTGGGAAAACCATTTTTTGGCTGAACCGTTTTGCCAATAAAATGTCGTCAGCTTGTTGATTTCTATTTGCAATTTTCAAATCATCAAAACTCAAACTATCAAACAGATATTTCTTAAAACTTCTGATGTGTTGCCATACATTTCCACCGTATAATCTTGGATTATAAAAATTTGGTGTGTATTTGTAATGAGCATGAAGTTTGTCGGTTCGGTACATTTTCCCGACAACAACATCTGCATCAAAAAAACTATATTTTTCAAAGACGTTTTTTAGTGCATTTTTTCCGATAAGTGCATCATCAGCATCAAGAATACAAATAACACTTTCTTTATTTTCCATAAAGTAGTGGATTGCTTTGTATGTGTTTTGTGCCACACCAACATTGAAACGGTTTTGAATAAAAGTAATTCTTTCCTGAAATGGCTTTATAAGCTCTTTAATAAAATGGCTAATGCCGTTATTGGAAGCGTCATCAATTAAAACAAGTCCCCAATCTTGGATTGATTGACTTATCAATGAATACCAAAAACGCAAAAACCTTGATAATGGAATATTCCGAAAACACGAAATAATGATTAATTTTTCATTGCGCTTTGAAATTGTCCAATCGTAATACGAACCCGCTAAATCAAATTCATTAATTTGTTTTTCAGGTATTTGAAGTTGCTCAACACGGTCGAGTGTAGTAAACCACACATCTTTGTCTGTCTTTTTAAAGTTGTGCGGGTGAATATAGAATGAGCGACTGTCGCCACCACGAATAGAACACGTTTGGGTTTCTTTTTGGCGATGCTCTATTGCCCTGTACCAACTGAATTTAAACGCATTTTTAACCAACTCGTTTTTTAATGGCAAAACTTTTTCAATTCGAGTTCTTTTGAGTAAACAAAACCGAACTTCAGGGACAAAACCTCCATTTTCAAAACCGAAATATGAAACAAAAAAGGGTTCTTTTCCTTTATAAATATTAAACCCAACCGATAAAACACTTTTGTTTTTATCCAGTTCCGAAATCATATCATTAAGAAACGAATGTTCTTTTGATAATCGGCCAATCATTACATCACAATCTACTTGCAAAATGTAATCGTTCTTTGCTTTTTCAAATGCGTAAAGTTGTGCCGTAACAGGAACTTTTTCTACTGTGTGTGTGGCCTTGGTTGCTATTCCAAACCATTTTTGATTTATGCCTACTATATCCTTTTCTACAGGGAAAATAAAATTATCAATGATTAAATCATTAACCAATTTTTTAGCTGCTTTAATAAGTTGTTGCCAATTACTTTCGGTGTTATATTCTCTTAAAAAATCAGTTTGACGAATGTCTAAAGCTAATATCTTTTCGTCAAAAGAAAAAGGATATGAAAGTTGTCGAACAATGTGTTTTACTGCTTCATACAGAATTTCAGAATCTTGAACACAAGCCTTGATGACTAAAGAAACCTTTTTCTTGGAGGGTGCAATTTTTTGTGTTCTAAGAATAATATTTTTAGGTGAAAAGTAATTTTGGCTATCAATTTTTAGAGTATCGAAACCAACCTCATCAAGGCGTATTTTTTGTTTGTTGAGTTGCCAAAACACCTGTTCAGCGTTGAACTTAATTTGGTGAGGCAATTTGTAAATTCCACTATTTATAATTTCCGAAATATCATTAATATTAATACTTTTTTCTGGTTGATTTGGTTTAGGTTTGCTTTCTTGAAAAATAATTTTTGTAAACAGTGCATTTATAAAAGCCTGCACTCCTTTTAATTCGGGTAGATTAAAATTATTGATTGCACTTCTGCTTAATTTACTTATAAATGACTGACTCTTACCTGAATACCCTGCATAAATAAATGCTCGTACAGCCATATTCAAAAACAAATTGTCTGTGAACTTATCTGGCTCATAATCAACCCATTTTAGTCGTCCGTTGACACGAATAAAATTCTGGGGTTTAATGTCCTGAAAAATGAGACGCTTTTGCCAGCATTCTACTAAAAAATTCTGGATTTCATTTTGATCAAAAGCGAGACAAGGATCACCTTTTTCAAAAGGATAGATGAGAATAAAGCAATCGTTGTTTATCTCAATAATTTGTTGAATTTGATAAAAGAAATTTGATTTTTCAAATTTGCTTCTATTAACCTTAATAGTGCTTAAAATATGCCGTTTGTAGCCAAGTGCACTATAATTTTCTAAAAGAAACACTTTATAAACTAAACTCCCATCGTGAAATACAACAGAAGATTTTCCTTCGCCCAAAAAGCTAAAACTTTTTTGAGGAAAATTTTTATTCAGAATAGCTATTCCGTTATTTTGCCTGTCACTCATTTGCTTGCCAGAAAGAAATGATACAATTCTTGCCTACTTTTAATGTAGTTATTGCTATTCTTGTTGCTAT
Source organism: Prolixibacteraceae bacterium (assembly GCA_963677475.2). GTDB lineage: Bacteria > Bacteroidota > Bacteroidia > Bacteroidales > Prolixibacteraceae > JABMQB01. The sequence continues at coordinate 10,407 of CAXXQD010000005.1, forward strand.
GTGTCGCTAAACCGTCCAACGAATAAAAACAATACAGCAGTTGTTCATCAATAAATATGTTTAACCTCTCTTTTTGCAAAAGCAATAAAACCGTAAACCAATGGTCTTCTGCACTTGATTTGTTCGGATATTCTTCTGTTACAGTTGGTTTTATGAATGTATTGCAAGACGGAAGTTCCGCTTTGGGGTTTCCTTGTGCCATTTCAAAAAGTTGGCTTAATAGGAAATCATCCTTCATTAATTCTCTTTTTGGTTTATTTTCCCACTCCAATAATGTCCCGTTTTTTATTTGCTTATTTCCGCTGATCAAAACATCAAAATTATGTTCATCAAACAAGGCTTCAACTTGGCTAATAGTATTTTCGTTATACATAACATCATCAGCATCGAGTCTGCCAATTAAAACACAATTCGGGTAATTTTTTCTGGCATATTCGTTCAAGAAGTTTCTGTTCAAGCTCGCATTATTAAAATTCACATTTAGTAAAATCACAGACGGGTTTTGATCAGCAATTTTTTTTAAAATGGTTTCAGAATTATCCGATGAATTATCGTTCCCAACTAACAAAATAATTTCTCTTTTCGTATTGTTTTGCTGCAATACTGAATAAACAGCATTTTTTGCGGTTTTTTCAGCATTTTTCAATGGCATACATATTAAAATCTGTTCTTTCAACCTTTCTTCAACAGGAGTGTAATTGAAATAATTTTTTGCTCGTATTAGTGATTTTTGATAGGCTTCTTTGGAAAAATGAGCCTTGTATTTTTTATAAAACAAATCCAATCCTTGCTGCTTAAGAGGGATGTTATTGTTCACTTTGGTTTGCTTATGATTGTAATGAATTACTCCAATATTTTCCAAAACTTTTATATGGCGTACATCATTTTTCCACAGAAATCGAATCATTAAATCCCTGTCAGTTGTATTAGGTAATGTTTCGTCAAATCCACCTATATCAACGAGGGTTTGTGTTTTGAAAAACATATTACTTCCTTGAACACCCGGATTACCAATGAAGAAATTTACTGCCGTTAATTTCTCTTTTGTCAAATCGACATTCATAATTGAATTGTCTTCGTGTTGCCAAATCAATCTCTGGAAAAGGGCTACTGTGTTTTCATTAAAAGCGTTTATGCAATCCGATAAGTGATTTTGCAAATATTCGTCATCATCATCTAAAATGCTTATAAATCCGTTGGGGGAAATTTTGTGAGCTTCAAAAATCCCTGTATTCCAAGCTCCTGTTCCCGACATAAAACGGGATCGTTTGTTTCGCATAACAGTTGTTGGAAATTCGTTTGCTTTAAGTTGATAGCCGCTTCTGAGTTGTTTTATTCGTCTTTGGATTTCGATAAATTCTGCTACTGTTTCATTATCGTCAATAACAAAAACACTCCATTCAGATTTGACGATTCCGATCTGCTTATAGATAGAAGATAAACTTCTATTTACTAACCAATCTGTGCGCCCTTGCGATGTCGCTATTACTACCGTAAACTTCATTTAAAATTTATATTATGGGTTGTCTTTTTGCTGTCGTCCCATCTTCTATGTGACATTTTTTAGCATTTTCGCCAACGCAAGCAATTCTAAATCCCTTCAATTTTTATATATTTGTACAATAAAACGGCATAAAATTAGCAAATATTTGCGTTTTTAGAGCATCTGCTTTTCGATAATTTCAATAGCCCTGTTTTTTATTCTTTGGCTGAATGCGTGTATGAAAACCAAACCAAAGGCTATTTAAACAGATAAAGCAATGAAGTTTTGGCAAGGCATCTGCGATATTATACCGTTTTCGTGCATAGATTTTTTGTGCAAATCTATGCAGCGCCTTGCTTACAAGATGCTGTTTGCCGTGGGTTTAAATCTTATTTATCAGACGTAAAATTATTGACTTACCTTTTTTTGTAATTCTTCCAATTTGGATGTTATTATCGACAACTTTTTTCTGCGATTTTTATCTAAATCGACGTAATCAGCTCCTTTGTATTTCGCCCGAGAGAAATATAAATTATTAGAATATAAGGATATTGAAATCAACTCAAATTCCTCATTAAGATTTTCTTCCCCTATAAAGACAGCCCGATCTGTAAAATAGGTAGTAGACGATCCTTTCAATATCCAGTAATTTTCATTAAAACTTCGAGAAAGATTTTCAATTTTCCAAAGATTAGAAAACTCGAAGTATGTATATATCTTATCAAAGGAATCGTGTTTCTTAATAATTGTCCATTTAAATTGTGAATTAAGATCAAGGAATGAAATCCTTAAGTCATTATTATTATAATCAATTGGAACAATTGCAAAGTACTTAATAAAGCTTGAATTTGGCGGAATTAGTATCTCTTCAGGCAAATTATATCTATTAAGAGTCTCTATCTTATTTTGATTTAACAATCCACTTGCCTCCAATCTTTCTGTAATTTCCTGGGTGCTCAAAGGATGAAGAAGCATATTGCCAGTCTCGATTAAAAATTTTTTGTTGAGTTTTTTATAGGTATTCGTTGGATTACTAATTTCTATCTTGAAGGTATTCAAATATTTGCCTCCAATATAGTAGGGATTACAAGAGTTTAAATTTTGGGAATTTAATATTTTTATTCCTTCTTCGTAATCATAACTGAGAACGATTTGCTTTTCGAACTCATTATATTCTTCATTACTAATTGAGTCATTCTCTCGAAGCCATTCAATACCTTCCATTAAAAATTCAAAATCCGATTTTTCGCGTTTACTTTTGTGCTTTTTTGAAAAATAGGACTTTCTAGATTTTTCATAATACGAATACTCAAACTTTCCATCAAAGGAACTTTCCTTTAGAAATTTTTGATTTAGGCTTGATGTGGATATTGGTGTTATTTTTAATTTCAAATCATCATAGTATAATTCATCTGATTCTGCGATAAAATTAAGATTAGCATTAAAGCCAACTTCTTCTATCTCTACCTTTTTAATCTTTTTTTGCGCATTGCAATAAAAGGCAGCTATGATAAACAATGCAAATAAAAAGTATTTTTTCATAATTCAAAGTTTTGTGATTATAGTATTATTCTGTTTTACGACCACCTATTGTAGATATGAACTACTAAACCCATAAATTCCTTTTATACGAAGCTTGGAGTTTGATAATAGGCTTACGTTCAAAAGAATAGTTTGTTAAGGGTTGACAGTTCATATTTTCAGTTTTTCTGCTCCAACAAATATAAATAATCTAATCTGAATAACAATGTAAAATGAATTAATTCATGTAGACTTTATTCTCTGATGCATTTTTCGCACTTAAAAGGAGATAAATGTCAGCTTTTCAGAGTGTAGAATGTTGAATACGTTTTGAACCGGATTATGAAAACAGTCAAAGATATACTTAATAAAGTCCATGTATCAACAACATTAAAAATATGACTATCCCATGAACAGGAAAAGCCAGTTTTTTATCTAAATAAATGGTATACTTATAAGTTGAAAGAAACAGTTTTTAGTGTGTCCACTTGTTTTTCAAGTGGACACATGGTGTCTTTTTAATCCCTAATACAACGCACCGAGTGTCCACACCCTACTTCGAAGTTGTAAACGTTTACTTTACCGTGAAGGTAATTCAAGGTGCGCCCCCAAGCCCGATCAGAAGAGTACGCACTAGAAGACCACCAATAACCATGGATACCGATTGAACCGAATCCGCCGGAAAAGAAACGATTGCCACCAGGAAGACCTGAGAAAGTACTGATGTTGGATGCATCAGTATTTGGCAATTCCCACAAATCACTGATAGATTTCATTTTTCCCCCAGCAACATCTAAACCTCCTAAATAGGTTGTAAGCTCCGTCCATTCACTATCTGTTGGAACATGCCAGCCGGAGGGACAGAGGCCACGGCTATCATCAATGGCATACCAGTTATAAAGTGCTCCATAATACTTATCGCCTATTGCCAGATAATTATTCTGATAGAAGCAATATGCACCCGAAACGTATTCTGCCCATGCTTCATCTTCGGTCTCTTTTGGGATTGCGTCACCATTACGATAATGTGTGACTCTCAGATTGTCTTTCATCCACACTTGATTTCCAATGACAAAAGTCGGATAAGCATTTCCATCATAATCTATACAGCTTAAGTTTAAAGCTGATCCAGTCCCTGCACTGCTTATTGCAATCCAATTTGAACCAGTATAATAATAATACCCGGATGTTCCGTTGGTTTGATAAATGAGTAGTCCAGTTGCAGGGAAGTTTATTGCATCTCTTTGTTCTTCTGTCATTCTTGGCGGCAAAAAGCCTTTTTCTGTGCTTTTAACTTCCAGCATGGCTGATGCGTCTGCAGGGCTTCCATCATTATTAATTGCTACCTGAGCTTGAGACAGGAGAGATGACAGAAAAAACAAACCAACTAAAACAATGTATTTTTTCATAAAGCATTCCTTTATGTTCTAAAAAAATATTTCAATGATATGTGTACCTAAAATTATTACTAAGGTTAATTATTTTGCCAAAAACCAATATTGCCCCAATTAACTATAATTCTGGTACATCCAAAACCCAAGTTCCGTTTTGAATACTACCATTATGACTTCCGTAGCTATCTGTAGCCGTTGTCCCACTACCTTCATTTAATAACCAGAGACCAATGGTATTAACTGTTGAAGTTAATGGGTATTCCGGTGTAAAATTGCTTGTGTAGCGTATTTCCTGACTTAAATGAACTCCTGCGATCTTGCCTTCATAATAGCCTGTATAAAACGGCTGATAATAGGATCCAATATTAGAATATTGAGAATTTGGATGATAGATTTCTAAATTATCCGTAGATAATTCTCCTTCAAATTGCCCATTTACATACAGCAAGGCTTTATTATTATCATTATCAAACATCCCACAGATATGATACCAGGTGTCATTTTGCAAAGTTGTAGTTCCGTTTACTGTAAAATGGATATTATCGCCTAATACAATAGTAAATACAGCCTTATTGTTGGATCCAACCGTAAGGAAGAGGTGACCGTTTCCTCCAAGAACAAAAACATGCATCTTTGTAGATTTCACAACAGGCTTAACCCAGGCTTCTATTGTAGCGTTGCCCGAGGTGTTGAACTCTGAAATGTAACCCAAATCAATAGTGCTGCTAGTGCCATCGAAGCTCAAAGAATATGAATTACTACCCACTAAAGGTTCGCAATTCAGCTTCATCCATTGCCCCTCACCGCCATTATAAAAGCATAGTCTGTGTTCATCTGTATTATATACCGTTAGTCCGTCAGTAGGGTTGCTAACTGAGACTATTTGGGCTGTTGTCAACCGAGGAAAAAGAACCCCCTTACCCGTACTTTTTACATCAAGCATAGCCGAGGCATCTGCAGGGCTTCCATCATTATTAATTGCTACCTGAGCCGAGCTAGAGTTAAATATAAGTATCCCTAGAATCAGCCCTATTACTATACAATATGTTTTCATATCCACATTCTTTAATCTTTGATACACCTGATTGCGTAACCGCTTTCTTTTTTAAAATTGATCTCTGCTTACTTCTGTGAAACCATAGTACATACGCCTACCATAAGCATAAATTGAGGAACTTGAAGTACTGCTCCACCAAAACGCATAATAATCGTCAAAATCGCTATTGCTGTTTCTCCCACCTGCCTGAAACGCAGTAAATCCATATTCATCAACTCCATTACCTTCATTACTCCATGATGTTGTTGCTTTTAAAGCAGTTGCATCATTACCACTCCATCCATCGTCTATTACATAATCAATCAGAACATCCCATTCCATATCAGAAGGGACATGCCAACCATCAGGACAAATTTTTCCTGTTTGAGCAGTGTACCAATTGTACATAGCTCCATAAATACTTCCATAATTAAGATAATCATTATTAAACCAACAATATGCCATTGAATTCATGCCAGACCATTGCCCACCTACAGTAATGTTAGGGATAGCAGTTCCATCAGTCAATTCTGTAGCGGCTAGGTTTTCTCCCATCCAGCATTGACTGCCAATTTGAACTGTTTTATACGTTTTAGAATCTCTGATATCAGTGATATCATCTCCGCAAGAGAAACTACCTGTAGGTGATATGCTACCTGCACCAATAGCAATTTCTCTCCAAAGACTACTTCCTTCATCAAAGAAATAAAAACGAGACTCATTGGTATTATAAACGATTAATCCATCAATGGGATTCTCAAGTGTAGCAATTTGTACTGTGGTTAATCGAGGGAGTAACACCCCCTTATCCGTACTTTTAACATCAAGCATGGCCGAGCCATCGGCGCTGCTGCCATTAGTGTTTATGGCTACTTGAGCATATAGCTGTAAGCCACAGAACAGCATAAAACCTATTAATAAAAAAGTTTTGTGTTTCATCTTCATTATTTTTTCTTGTTAATAATTTTTTAGCACTTTGCTATATTTTTCTCGCATAATACCTCACATAAACCAACCCTTAAGGCAAGAAACCGAATAGCAGTCTCCCGCTTGCCGATGCTTATGTCAGCATAGCTGCTGCTGAAGATAACAAATTGCGAATTAGCGCCTTCAACGATCGGCGGTCTAAAAATACCTGCAACTGATTAGATTGTACCGAAATACATCTATCAATTGATCGCCAATAATGACTAGGCGATATTTAATACAACCTTTCAAAAACCCATAGTATTAATTAAAAAGCCCGCACCGCTCGAACAAAACTTCCACTCCACTTATTAGTGTATCCCACACGGCCGATGAGGAATGTAAATTCTAGTCCCATATCCGCTCCGAACTCTGTCGAAGACCAGTAATAAGACGAGCCAAGTGGTTTTGTTAAGTCACTACCATCATTTGTAAGTGCTTTTTGAAGGTCGTAAAAATTATTCCATATATGACTCAATTCGGCTATGCTTGGCAAATACCAATCATTGTAAACCCCTGTGCCGTAATCTACATTAGTATAATCTTCGCATAGTTTTGCAGCACTCTCTGTATGGTTTTCTTGCGCAATAATTGCAGTAGTATTACCTGATCCATTCCAGTCACTTTGTGCAGATGATCCAATTTCAATATTATGTACATTGCTCCATTCATATCTGTCGCTAAGGTCAATCATGCCCGCAATAATCCCGTGTTGTCCGGTTTGATCAACCCAAAACACTACACCCCCTCCGTACAATTCACCTACGTAATGAGAATCAGCACTGCTGCCACCAATGGCCTCCCATGCAACACCATTGTATTGGTATAAACCAGCTGTTCCATCAGTTTGATAAATAATTAGCCCGGTAGCAGGATCGGAAATATCATCTCGTTGATCTTCAGTCATTCGCGGGGGTAAAAAGCCTTTGGTACTACTTTTTACTTCGAGCATGGCTGAACCGTCTGCACTGCTACCATCAGTATTTACGGCTACTTGGGCGCTTATGTTGAGCGAAATGATTAGTACTACTACTATCGTTATTATTGCTTTTCTGTTTTTCATTGTTACTATTTTTTTTTGCACAGATTCAAATTAATTCTTGATGCAACGTACAGAATAGCCGCTCGCCCGTCCATAGCTGCCCGAGGATGCAAGGCCACTGCCACTATCAAAGCGCAGTACTCGTGAGAAGGAGCTAAGCGCAGTACTTGACCAATAGCCGCCTAGGGAACCTACAAGGTAGAGCGAGCCATTGCCGTAGCGACGGCTTCCTGCCATGAGCAGTTTAAGCGGTGAAGTAAAAGCTCCTGCTGCATTATTGCTACCCCCAACTCTGGCGTTCAGCTTCCCATTCATTCTCTGTTGGCAACCTATATCCACTTGGACATGGATTATTTGTCCCGTTTATACCTTGCCATAGGTTACTGTTTTGAGGAACGAGCCAATCATAAGGGCTGCTATCTTCTGTAATAAACTTCCCATCCCATGGGTTTCCAGCATTTGGGACGGCAGTGGTAGCATTAGTTGAAGTGATTTCACTATCTCTTAGCTGATGCCCGTCCGTACCCGCGACCCCATTGGTACAAATAACCATAGGCTTCTTCATCTATGCTGGACTGTGCCACTCTTGAAGCACCTAGGTTCCGATCCATCCAAATTTTTCCGGTAGCAGGATTATAAACATCTGTTTCGCTCATGCCTGATGGACCATTAGTTGAAAAATTGACCCAGTTAATTCCATCAAAATAATACGGCCCTTTGGGATTGCAATCCGTACAATAAACAATAAGACCTTCTGCCGGATTATTAATGGCGTTCATTTGCACTTCCGTCATTCTCGGCGGCAAAAAACCCTTTTCAGTGCTTTTCACATCCAGCATTGAGGATGCATCAGCAGGGCTGCCGTCTGTGTTGATGGCTACCTGGGCATTTAAAAAACAGGAAATATATAATGCTAGTAGCAGTAGAATTATTTTTAGTATTCTCATGGTTGTAGATTTTTATTTAATCAGCCTATTCTTTTATGCAACGCACAGATCGTCCATCATCTCTGTGGGAATATTCAATACGGGCATCATCATTATATCCGAAATACAGGAAACGTGCCATGCTATAAGATATAGTATTCGACCAATAAAACCCGTCGTCCCTTCACCGTCAAGGGGAAAGCTATAAGGACTGTTTCGAAAACCTGCCAATGGCAATTTAAGCGGTGAGGCAAAAGCCCCGGCCGAATTATTGCTGCCCCAACTCTGGCGTTCAGCTTCCCATTCATTCTTCATTGGCAGACGATATCCACTAGGGCAAGGATCATTTGTGCCGTTT
>CAXXQD010000006.1:0-151045 GCA_963677475.2 Prolixibacteraceae bacterium
TGCAGAATTAGTATAAATAAGAGTACAGATTAATATGAAAAAGTATTTATAGTATTACTATTACAAGCATTTGTGATTATCGGTTTTGGACAAACGAAAATCGGGAATAACCCCCAAAATATTCATCCCGGGGCAATAATGGAACTTGAAAGCAATAGTAAAGGAATTCTCGTTCCAAGAATAATACTTAACGATGTCTTATTATGGACATTGGATGGGAATCCAATTGAAGGCATGTTAATCTATAATGATTCAGGAGTTTTAGTTTCTGGATTTTATTATTGGAGTAACGAGCATGCTCGATGGGTAAAAATATTAAACAATGTTGAACAGTTATCAAATACAAAAGATAACCAGCAAATTGAGGTGTTTGAAATTTCAGGAAACAACTTACTGTTGGAACTTGAAGACGGTGGAGGAGAAAAATCGGTCTCTCTGTTGCAGCTACTCGATGATATTCAATTTACGAATCAGCTTGTTGATAGTTTAATAAACCATAATTCATTTACCAGCGAAATTCAAAATCTTATTTTGAATACTAATACTCAATTAACAGAAGCGGAAGTTGATGCAATGGTTTCGAACAATGGTTATCTAACGTCTTTTACGGAAGTTGATGGAGATGTGAGTAACGAACTACAAACGATAAGCCGAACAGGTTTGTCAGTTACATTAAGTGATGGAGGCGGTACGTTCCAGGACAGTGTTTTGAGTGAAACATCGGTCGATGCAATGGTATCGAACAATGGTTATTTAACGTCTTTTGCAGAAGTTGATGGAAGTATAAGCAATGAAGGCTCATTAACAGTAGCAGCCGGCACAAGTACAACTTCCATTATTAATTCCAATACCAGTGGTCAAACAGGCGTAACGTTAACTGCAGCAGGTATTAACTCTATCTCAGAAACAGGTAATATTATAACTTTAACTGCAACCGAAGTTGATGGTTCAACAACAAATGAAATACAGGACTTAAGCCTGTCGGGCAATACATTAAGTTTAACTGGTGATGGGACTACTGTTGATGTTTCAGCTGCTACTTCTGTTGCTGCTAATACAGCCAAAGTAACCAATGCAACCCATACGGGCGAGGTTACCGGGGCAGGTGCATTAGCTATTGCAAGCAATGTTGTTGATGAAGACAACCTTAAGATCAGTAACTCCCCAACAAACGGGCAATTCCTGCAATATAAAGATGGGACCGACCAATTAACATGGGCAGCTTCAAGCGGGATTGCCTTAACCGACCTTTCGGCAACTTCACCAATTGCATATAGTAATACCACAGGTGTATTTTCTGTTGCATCGGGATTTGAAATTCCTGCTGATGCAGATATGACAAAACTGGATGGCATTGCCCCAGGTGCAGAAGTAAACGTCCAGTCTGATTGGAACGCAGCTTCTGGTGATGCACTGATATTAAACAAGCCAACAATCCCTTCAGGAAACCAGGTGCTTGATTGGACCCAGGCTAGCCAGGGGACAATCCATGCGACAAATTATGTGGACAATGTTGATGATGCAGATGCTTCTGTTACTAATGAAGGTTCATTAACAGTAGCAGCCGGCACAAGTACAACTTCCATTATTAATTCGAATACCAGTGGTCAAACAGGCGTAACGTTAACTGCAGCAGGTATTAACTCTATCTCAGAAACAGGTAATATTATAACTTTAACTGCAACCGAAGTTGATGGTTCAACAACAAATGAAATACAGGACTTAAGCCTGTCGGGCAATACATTAAGTTTAACTGGTGATGGGACTACTGTTGATGTTTCAGCTGCTACTTCTGTTGCTGCTAATACAGCCAAAGTAACCAATGCAACCCATACGGGCGAGGTTACCGGGGCAGGTGCATTAGCTATTGCAAGCAATGTTGTTGATGAAGACAACCTTAAGATCAGTAACTCCCCAACAAACGGGCAATTCCTGCAATATAAAGATGGGACCGACCAATTAACATGGGCAGCTTCAAGCGGGATTACCTTAACCGACCTTTCGGCAACTTCACCAATTGCATATAGTAATACCACAGGTGTATTTTCTGTTGCTTCGGGATTTGAAATTCCTGCTGATGCAGATATGACAAAACTGGATGGCATTGCCCCAGGTGCAGAAGTAAACGTCCAGTCTGACTGGAACGCAGCTTCTGGTGATGCACTGATATTAAACAAGCCAACAATCCCTTCAGGAAACCAGGTGCTTGATTGGACCCAGGCTAGCCAGGGGACAATCCATGCGACAAATTATGTGGACAATGTGGATGATGCAGATGCTTCTGTTACTAATGAAGGCTCATTAACAGTAGCAGCCGGCACAAGTACAACTTCCATTATTAATTCGAATACCAGTGGTCAAACAGGCGTAACGTTAACTGCAGCAGGTATTAACTCTATCTCAGAAACAGGTAATATTATAACTTTAACTGCAACCGAAGTTGATGGTTCAACAACAAATGAAATACAGGACTTAAGCCTGTCGGGCAATACATTAAGTTTAACTGGTGATGGGACTACTGTTGATGTTTCAGCTGCTACTTCTGTTGCTGCTAATACAGCCAAAGTAACCAATGCAACCCATACGGCGAGGTTACCGGGGCAGGTGCATTAGCTATTGCAAGCAATGTTGTTGATGAAGACAACCTTAAGATCAGTAACTCCCCAACAAACGGGCAATTCCTGCAATATAAAGATGGGACCGACCAATTAACTTGGGCAGCTTCAAGCGGGATTGCCTTAACCGACCTTTCGGCAACTTCACCAATTGCATATAGTAATACCACAGGTGTATTTTCTGTTGCATCGGGATTTGAAATTCCTGCTGATGCAGATATGACAAAACTGGATGGCATTGCCCCAGGTGCAGAAGTAAACGTCCAGTCTGATTGGAACGCAGCTTCTGGTGATGCACTGATATTAAACAAGCCAACAATCCCTTCAGGAAACCAGGTGCTTGATTGGACCCAGGCTAGCCAGGGGACAATCCATGCGACAAATTATGTGGACAATGTGGATGATGCAGATGCTTCTGTTACTAATGAAGGTTCATTAACAGTAGCAGCCGGCACAAGTACAACTTCCATTATTAATTCCAATACCAGTGGTCAAACAGGCGTAACGTTAACTGCAGCAGGTATTAACTCTATCTCAGAAACAGGCAATGTTATAACTTAACTGCAACTGAAGTTGATGGTTCAACAACAAATGAAATACAGGACTTAAGCCTGTCGGGCAATACATTAAGTTTAACTGGTGATGGGACTACTGTTGATGTTTCAGCTGCTACTTCTGTTGCTGCTAATACAGCCAAAGTAACCAATGCAACCCATACGGGCGAGGTTACCGGGGCAGGTGCATTAGCTATTGCAAGCAATGTTGTTGATGAAGACAACCTTAAGATCAGTAACTCCCCAACAAACGGGCAATTCCTGCAATATAAAGATGGGACCGACCAGTTAACGTGGGCAGCTTCAAGCGGGATTGCCTTAACCGACCTTTCGGCAACTTCACCAATTGCATATAGTAATACCACAGGTGTATTTTCTGTTGCTTCGGGATTTGAAATTCCTGCTGATGCAGATATGACAAAACTGGATGGCATTGCCCCAGGTGCAGAAGTAAACGTCCAGTCTGACTGGAACGCAGCTTCTGGTGATGCACTGATATTAAACAAACCAACAATCCCTTCAGGAAACCAGGTGCTTGATTGGACCCAGGCTAGCCAGGGGACAATCCATGCGACAAATTATGTGGACAATGTTGATGATGCAGATGCTTCTGTTACTAATGAAGGCTCATTAACAGTAGCAGCCGGCACAAGTACAACTTCCATTATTAATTCGAATACCAGTGGTCAAACAGGCGTAACGTTAACTGCAGCAGGTATTAACTCTATCTCAGAAACAGGCAATGTTATAACTTTAACTGCAACCGAAGTTGATGGTTCAACAACAAATGAAATACAAACATTAACCGGTGATGTAACAAGTACAGGAACCACAACCCTAACAACAACTATTGGGAACGATAAAATTACAGAAGCCATGCTGAAGGCAATTAACAGCCCAACCGATGAATATGCCTTAACTTATGAATCGACAACAGGTGATTTTGAGTGGCAGGCCGCAGCCGGAGGAGGAAGTTCTTCAACTATATATGGTGAAGTTTATGGAGCACCAAGCATAGGTGCAACAGGCACATTCCAATCCATAACCGGCTTTACAACAGGGGCAAATGATGGAGTAACGGTTGCTACTAATAAAATGACAATAGTGACAACTGGTGTTTATATGATTAATTATTCTACAAGTTTTAATTCTAGTGCTAAAAACGAGCCAATATATTCAAATATATTTATCAATGGTTCAATAGCAAATAATGTAGGGTGGACAAGATTTATTGGATCTACTGGAGATGTAGGCAGTGCAGCAGCATCAGGCATTGTATCATTAACCGCAGCTGATGAATTAACCGTTCAATTAAAAACAGGAGGAACCGCCTCTTCAATAACTTTTAATAATATTAATGTCAGCATTTTTAAATTAAAATAACACCTTTTTGAATATTTATTTCAGCAAGTAATAATGAGAAAAGCACTACATATTTTTCTATCCTTAATACTTTTTTTCGTATATGGAAATACCTATTCTCAAACTGGTTATTCCAATGGAGGAAATACATATATTCATAACAATGGATTTCAGTTTATCGACTCCGATTTTTATAATCTGGAACCAGGGCATTTTACAATTGACGGAACGTTATGGTTAAATGGAAATATAACAAATTACGGAATTATTGATTTTTCAAAATCAACCAATGCAATAAGGTCGGTTAAACTGGAAGGAAAAGAATCCCAAATTATTTCAGGAGATGGGGTCACATTATTTTATACAGTCCTTTTTAAGAATAATAATATAAACGGATTTACATTAAAAAAAAATATAACCATTACACATGAAGCCGATTTTACGAAAGGAATTGTTGATATCCCTTCGGGCGAAAAACGGGTGATTTTTGAAAATCAGGCAACTTCAAAAAATACTTCTTCATATAGTTTTATTGATGGATGGGTTCAAAAAAATGGGAATGCTGGTTTTATCTTTCCAATAGGAGATAATGGATTTTATCGCTTTGCGGCCATTTCCGCTCCAGCGAACGAAAGCGATCAGTTTTCAGCAAAATACACCAATGAAAATCCCGCTAATAATGGTTTAAACATCAATCTTCATGACACTGAGATCAGCAATGTCAGCAATAGTGAGTTTTGGGAAATAAAAAATGAAGTTGGAAATTCCAATCCGGATATAACCTTAAGCTGGGATGTGAACAGTACCAGTCATTTTATTCCGGAACATCCTGAACTGTTGCGAATTGTAAGATGGGATGGTAACAAGTGGATCAATGAAGGAAATAAATCTTGGCAGGGAGACTCAAGCAAGGGAGCAATAACTTCCAGTGTTAGTGGTTATGGTTTTTTTACATTGGCTACCATTGCAAATAACTCTCCTGTTGCAACAACGGATATATTTTATGCAACAGATTCCAATCCCATTCAGGGAAATCTATTGCTTAACGATTTTGATCCTGATGACCAAACATTGACCGCAATTTCGGATACTATTGTAAACTCGGAATGGGGAACCTTAATCGTATACACAAATGGTGATTTTAATTTTACTCCTTTAGATGAAAAATTTGGTATGGTTGAATTTAGCTATACCGTTTGTGATGACTTCAATCCTCCGGCTTGTTCAAACGGAACAATTGTCATTTATATTGATGATAATGCAGATGGGGATAATATCCCGGATTATTTGGATATTGATGATGATAACGATGGAATTACTGATGTGGAGGAGGGAGATGGTTTAATTGACACAGATAACGATGGAATTCCGGATAGTAAAGATCAGGATTCTGATAACGATGGTATTCCCGATGTGATTGAGGGGCATATTCTGCTAGATGGTAATTCTTTCACATTGATATATCCTTCAGGGAAGGATACAGATTCTGATGGTTTAGACGATGCTTTTGATCCGGATAACGGAGGAAATCCGGCTGTTTTAGCCGACCATGATTTTGATGGAACACCTGACTGGAGGGATAACGATGATGATGACGACGGAATACTTTCTGAAATTGAAATAACTAACAATCGAAATAATCCATTAAGTATTGATACCAATAAAGATGGAATACCTGATTACCTTGATCCCGTAAGTCCGGTTATTTATATAAACGATGATTTAGAATATACTTTATCAGGAGTAGCAGTAACCGTATTTCCATTAGAAAATGATTCTCCTGATTTTATTGCCACAAGCCTTGAAATTATCGGGCAGGCTTCGCATGGTATAATCATCAATAACAATAATGGAAGTATTATTTATACTCCTGACAACGATTTTGTTGGAACTGAAATTATAGCGTACGAAGTCTGCACTGAAAGTGGAGTTTGTCGATCAGCAATAATTGAAATAGAAGTTTCGGAAGGCTTATTTATTCCCGAAATCATCACTCCGAATGGAGATGGTAAAAACGATTTTTTTGTGATTCCAGGGATTGAAAGGTTTAACAATACGCACCTAATTATTTTTAATCGTTGGGGAAATAAGGTTTATGAATCAACCAATTATGAAAATGATTGGGCGGGTTTTTACAATCAAAATAACCTAATTGGCAGCGGAAAACTTCCGGCAGGAACCTATTACTATATATTACGATACGATACAAAAGAGCCACTGACCGGATTTGTTTATTTGGAATTTTAAACTGCTGATCTAAAAATGAGAAGATTCATAAAATATCTGTTTTTTTACCTCTTAAGTACAGCACCTGTTGCTATATTTGCCCAACAAGATCCGTTGTTCACACAATACTTAAACAATCCTTTGTCGATCAATCCTGCTTATGCCGGAAGCCGGGGAACATTAAATCTAATGACACTGCATCGCCGGCAATGGACAGGGTTTAATGGTGCTCCCGTTACTTCCACCATTTCATTAAATCAAGTTACCAAAAACAAAAAAGTCGGATTAGGATTTAGTTTTTTGAATGATAACATTGGTCCAATAGCACAAAATGGGCTATATGCAGATTATGCCTACCATTTACAATTTACCAGATATGTAAAATTATCGTTTGGATTAAAAGGAGGGTTTAACCACTATCGATTTAACCTGAATACTCTTGCGGCAAACGATACAGATGACTCAAAAATTCTTAATGGTGATAAAACCATGTTCCTTCCAAATGTAGGATTTGGCATGTATCTTTATTCAGAAAAATTTGTTGTTGGTTTCTCCATACCAAAACTCTTGCAAAATAGTTTTACGGGAGAAAATAATACACTGGAATATCTAAGTAAAGAAGAAAGACATTACTTTTTAATGGCAGGTGTTTTATTTAATCTTAGCGAAGGAATCCGCTTCAGACCTTCGTTGATAAGTCGAATTGTTCAAAATTCACCGTTGTCTCTTGATGTAAATGCTCAATTTATCTTTGCAGATAAGTTTTGGGTTGGTGCTGTATACCGACTCAACGGCTCATTAGGCGGGAGCGCCCAGTTCCAGATTAATAAAAAAATGAGAATCGGATATGCCTATGATGTAAGTTCTTCATGGTTAAGAGCATATAATTCTGGAACACATGAAATATTTTTAAATTTTGATTTTAATTTATCGAATGGCAGCAAGTTGGGAATGAAGTATTTCTAGAATAAAATCTGAGAATCCATTTGAAATATCTTGTTGTTTTAAGAAAGTGTGCATTTTTATAAAAAAGCAGCTACATTTTCATGCAACTGCTTAATATGAGTTCATTTTTGGATCATGTATTTAATTGAGCATTGATTTATACGCCCTGTAAGCATATACCGCGATAATTACAAAACAAACAAACGGCAATATAAACGATGCATTCACTGCCGGTAAAAACCAAACGCTTTCCAAATCAATTATGGCAGCCTGAAGGGGAGGCATCACTGCGCCACCAACAATTGCCAATATCAATCCTGCCGAAGCAAGGGTAGCATCTTCGCCCAAATCGTTTAACGCAATCCCGTAAATGGTTGGGAACATAAGCGACATAAATGCCGAGGTAGCTACCAAACAGTACATACCTGCCATTCCCTGAATAAAAATAACGCCTGTTAATGTTAGCATTCCGCCGAAGGCAAAAATGGTCAATAATTTTCGTGAATTCACATACTTCATTAAGAAGGTACTGATAAAACGGCTTGAAATAAAAATAGCCATGGCAACAATATTGTAACTTTGTGCCTGGGCTTTTGTCAGGCCAATGTTTTCACCATAATGGATAATAAAGGTCCAACACATGATTTGTGCCCCAACATAGAATGCCTGTGCAACAACACCTTCAATATATTGCCTGTTTTTTATCAATCGTTTGAAAGTATCTGTAGCACTTGATGCATATGTAAATTTACTTCCATTTGGCATTTTAACCAATGCAATAATGATGAACATTGCCAACACAACAAACCCCAGGGTGATATAAGGCATTTTAATAATTCCCAGGTCATGTGTCCGGTGAACAGCTTTTTGGGCTTCGTCCAAAGCCGTAAAATTGTCAATTTTATCAATTGCCAACGATTTCAGGATTACCTGGGTTGCAATAAACATTCCGGTAATTGAGCCCAGTGGGTTAAAAGCCTGTGCCAGGTTCAAACGGCGTGTTGCTGTTTCCGGATCGCCCATCGAAAGAATAAATGGATTGGCTGTTGTTTCAAGGAATGCCAAGCCAAAGGTTAAAATATAAAGCGATAATAGAAAGAATGTGAATACTTCGAATTGCGCTGCCGGGTAAAATAACAAAGCCCCGATGGCATAAAGCGCCAATCCCAATAAAATGCCTTTTTTGTAACCAAATTTACGAATAAATAAAGCTGCAGGAATTGCCATGGTAGCATAACCCCCATAGAATGCAAACTGAACAAGGGATGCACTTTTTGTTGAAATTTCCATAACGGTTTGAAAGGCAGCTACCATCGGGTTTGTAAGGTCGTTGGCAAAACCCCAGAGGGCAAAAAGGCTTGTAATTACTATGAACGGGAGCAAGTATTGCTTAGATACTACTTGTTTTGAATGGTCTTTCATGAGAGAAAAGTTAAGTATTGATATAGTTTTTAGTTGTTGTTTGTAAAGATATAATTATCTGCTTTCGGAAAATCTTTGATATAGTTTTTTGTATAATTCAGTTTGTGAAGATGGATATATAACTGTCGGGTTGTATGGAACGCATTTTCTTGCTTCCTCCGGAGATGTAAATAATCCGGCACCTGAAAACACAAATAACGAAGCCCCTAAAACGGTGGTTTCTTTTTGATCAATTAATTGAATTGGGATACCACAAACATCGGCTCTTAGTTGGTTCCAAAGCCGGTTTTTCGAGCCTCCGCCCACACAAAGTATTTTTTCGGCTTTAAAATTCCCTGCTTCTTCCAGTGCTTCCAAACCTTCTTTTAATCGAAATGCCAAACCTTCGAGGATTGCCCTGTAAATTTCGCCGCGCGATGTATTGATGGTCAACCCGGATATACTTCCACCTGTCGAATGACCCGATTCTTTATAAAAATCAGGGTTTACCGATAAACCATGTTCCCCGGGATTTACCAATTCTGCTTCGCCAATTATTGTTTCGTACAGGTCGTTACCACTTAATTCTGAGCAGAAATTTTTGGTGAACCATTCCAAAATCCCTGAGCCAATCCAGTTTTGTCCGATGTTATAAACCCCGGGCATTGGGTCCGATTCAAATGTAAGGTTAGCAACCAGTTCTTTTTCCGTGGTTTTAAAATTTTCAGTCCTGGCCATCAATATTTCCCAGGTCCCTGAACTTAGTACAGCCTGGTTAAGTGTTGCACCCGATCCGAATATTGCGAATTGGGTATCGTGTCCGGCAAAAAATATGGGAGTGCCTTCGGGTATGCCAGTTTCTTTTTCTGCTGCGGCATGCAATTCGCCCGCTTTGTCACCAGGCTTTGCTAAATCGCCAAATACATTCCTTTTAATTCCTATTTTTGAAAGGATTTCAGGCGAGAAATCCCTTTCTCCAAGTTCGAACATCATCGAGGTTCCTGCCATGGTTGTTTCATTTTGCATGGCACCAGTCATTTTATAGATAAACAAGGAGGGGATGAACAAAAAACGATGCGCTTTTTCGGGGATATCAGGACGGTTTTCATGAAACCAAATCATTTTGTTGATGGTATTAAACGCGTAAGGGAAAATTCCGCTTGTTTTATACACCTCCAAAAGTGGCATATATTTTCCAATATTATCGATGATTGCTTGCGTGCGTTCGCATTGCCATGAAATAACAGGGTACAGTTCTTTGCCATCCTTATCCAGGAAAGTCCCGTCAACACCAAAGGTTGTTACAGAAACCCCAGCAATTCGGCTTGTATCAATATTTGAAGTTACATGTTGGGAAGCGACCACCAATTTTTGCCACATCTTATCGATATCCCATATCCTTCCCCCTTTATAATTCGGATCTTCATCGGTTTCATTGGGAGTTGTTTTTGAAGCCAGGATTTTCCCGGTGGTATCCATGGCGATTACCCGAACATTAGTTGCGCCGCAATCAAATACAATGGCAATGTCTTTCATATCAGTTCGTTATCAGAACAAAACTAAAATACCACTTTTAAAAAGGAAAAACTGAATCCTCAAAAGGAAGCTGAATTAGTAATGTTGTATTTTAATTAGTTTCTCAGGTTTTAATAAAATACTATTTGCAACAAATTTGATGATCAGAACTTTTGCAAATGAAGCGTAAAAGTCAGAAAATTAATTCTTAAAGTAAATGTATAAATTTAGTAATTTTGTATCTGTTTTAAATATATGGATATGGACACGAAAATACGGGAACAACACAAAGGAGACCCTTCAGATGTATCTCAATACTTTCCAGGGTTTAGCCTGAAGGTTCATTGTTGCCGTTTTTGGTGGTTAAAAAACTGGGAATTTGGAGAACTTTCCTTCCCTTTTTGGCGGATTTATCATAACCCGAAAAAAGGTGCATTTGTTAAATATGCAGGGCAAACTATCGAATTAATGCCCGATACTTTGTATATGATTGCACCCAATACTTCCTATTCGTCGTGGTTGTTTGATCATAAGATTCCGGAAAGTGGTTTTGTGATGGAAGGTGAGCGCGTTGAGAGCAAGTTGAGGGAAGAGGAATTGCTTGGAATGAGTGATATCCTGCACCTGTTTATCCATTTCAACATTGGAATGCCGTATGATAATGTTACCCCGGGAATTTATACTTTCAAGGTAACCAATCATATCCTCGAAAAACTTCAAATTATTAAAGAGCAGTGGTATGCCGATTATACCCGATTTAGTTTTTATTCTGAGTTGGCTGTGCATTCGCTAATTAATGATTTGTTGGCTGCATTGCCTACCTATTGTTGGAATGTTATTTCAAAAGACAGCAGGATATTAAGCCTTATAAAATATATTCAAAAAAACCTGGATGGAGACTTGACCAATCGTGTGCTTGCAGGACAAACTAAGTTGGCTACCAATGCTTTTACCAGGTTGTTCACTGAAGAAGTAGGAGTATCTCCACAACGTTATGTAAAAAGGATCCGGATTGATAAGGCCCGGGTTTTGTTGCACCATTCTAGTGCAAGCATTGATCAGATTGCATCACAGACAGGATTTGCCGATCGTTACCACTTTTCAAGGATATTTAAACAGGTTACCGGAATATCGCCTGCACACTACCGCAAAGCATTTGAGTTAGAATAGCTTGGGCGATAAAAAGTGATTTAATGAAGCTGTAGGATAATTCTTTTTAATTTTATTGGTTATAAGAACAATCAAGATTCACAGGAATCACCAGGAGGAATGAATATCAAACTATAAGAATTTAGGTGTTGAGAGTTTTATTAGCTTAAATAATAATGCGGATAGATCCCGATAAATATGCGGGACGCATCACCCAAAATTAAAAAAACTTACTTTTCTATTTTGTAAACAACCTTTTGGCTTGATTACCAACAGAAAAGTAAGTTTTCAAATATTTAATGAAATCTAAAAATTTGCAGAATCAGTTATTTTTTAATTCCGTAAAGCGGTCCGTATGTTTCGCATGCGCGGTAATCAGAACCTTCTTTATCGCTTCCGAAAGCCGACCATGCACTTGGACGGAACACATCATCATCACTCACGTTATGCATATTAACCGGGATTCTCAACATGGAAGCCAGGGTAATTAAATCGGCACCAATATGGCCATAACTAATTGCGCCATGATTTGCGCCCCAATTGGCCATTACACTGTACACATCTTTAAATGCCCCTTCTCCAGTAGTATTTGGAACAAACCAGGTTGTTGGCCAGGTCGGATTAGTACGGACATCAAGTATTTTGTGCACATCTTCAGGCAATTGAACTGTAAAACCTTCCGCAATTTGGAGAACAGGACCAATTCCTTTTACCAAATTTAAACGGCTCATGGTAACTGGCATTTCCCCTTCGGTTTTGAAAAGTGATGAAAAACCACCTCCACGGAAATACTCACGAATGGCAGCAGGCCACTGTGTATTGTCCAGGCATTTTTGTGCTTCTTCCTCTGTAATTTCCCAATAAGGTTTCATTGCCGGATTGCCATCAGCATCTTTTTGTTGGGCAGTAGCATCCAGGGTTGTTGATCCGGAATTAATCAGGTGGATAATTCCATTGGCAGCTTTACCTGTTAGCTCTTTACCAGTTACACGTTTCACTGCATCGGGGCTCCAGTAAGTCCTTACGTCAGAGAATATTTGTGAGGTATTGGTTAATAGGTGACCAAACAACATGGAAACACCGTTTAAGCTATCATTTTCGGTCGCAAAAACAAATGCCTGCCGGATACCATTCCAGTCGAACGATGAATTCAGGATTGCTTCCGTAAAGTCAGCATTCGGTTGGTAATCGGTCCACTGACGTTGACCCTGAAAACCTCCCAAAATCGCATTTCTTCCAAGTCCTTCTTCGCGGAAACCTTTTTCAATAACTTTTTGGTTCCCGATCATCAAGTCGCGGCAAATCAGGGTCATTTTAACAACTATTTCCCATTCTTTCTCTTTGCGGGCACTGTCCACTTGTTTGTCTGGATTGTTCAGGTCATCACCTTCTTTGCAGTTTTCTTTTGTCCAGGCAAGGGCTTTTTGAAATTCATCCTCGTCATAAATCCCCTCGTCCATTCTTCTTAAAATCTCAACGGAATCAACAAATTCAGCGCGTATGCCTAAATAATCCTGGAAGAAATTTCCATCAACCATTGAGCCTGCAATACCCATCGAACTGTATCCAATTGAGAGGTATGATTTTCCGCTCATTTGAGCCACTGCCAGCGCAGCTTTTACAAAACGCAGTATTTTAGTTTGCACATCGGCTGGTATGTTTGTGTCTCCGGCATCCTGAACATCCCTTCCGTAGATTCCAAATGCTGGCAGTCCTTTTTGCGAATATCCTGCCAGGGCTGCAGCAAGATAAACTGCCCCGGGGCGTTCGGTACCATTGAACCCCCAAACAGCTTTAGGAAGAAGCGGATCGGTATCCATAACTTCAGTTCCATAACACCAGCATGGTGTAACGGTTAATGAAACACCAACGCCTTCTTTTTTGAATTTAGCCGAACACATTGCGGCTTCAGCAACACCACCGATACAGGTATCGGCAATTACACATTCTACTTTTTCGCCGCTGGGGAACCTTAAGTTACTTTCAATAAAGTCGGCTGCAGCTTTTGCAAGATCCATAACCTGTGTTTCCAGCGATTCGCGGACACCTTGTTCTCGCCCGTCAATTACCGGACGTATCCCTACCTTTGGCAGGTCACCAATTAAACGATTTGACATATTTGAAAAGTTTTATTATTTACTTTGAGTTATACATGCAAAATTGCATAAAAACATCTAAACGGTAAATGTTTATTTATAGTGTTTTTGTATCTATTATAAACATCCAGTTTCACAATAAAATATTTTCATTGACGATCACCTATTTGATTCAATCTATTAAATGTGAATTTATCTTCCCGTGTTGCAGGATTAAGCATAATTAATGGTTTCAGATTGTATGTGTTTATTAGATCATCTGCCATGCTTGGTGTTATTTGTTCGGCTTTCCAAACCAGGTCAAAATGAAAGCACATTTCTCCCGGACAATCATTCAGAAAGTTTACTTCCCACATATTGTTGTAAACCATTGCCATTATTTTGTTCATATTCTCAGGAGGCGATGGTTTTTTAGCTGCCAGTTGTGTTTCCGAAAATGAAATTAGTGGAGCTTCTTTCGACGACCAAAGCCAACTTCCATTTTCATCTGCATAATTTACCCATCCATCAATGGTGAAGAAATCGGTACAGGTTCCCGGGATTTGGTCGTGGTATGGTTCGAATTCTACACCTCCGTTACTGATTCGAGGAAAAGCTTCTGTTTTAGGTAGAGGAAATTCAACATAAAAAGCTTCTGGATTTGATGAGGTGAGTCGGTTAAATTTTATTTCCATCGAAATTCGCGGCTCAACTTTGCTTATTTCCAGTATTCTTGTTGCTTGCAGAAGCCTGGGGTGAGAAAATTCTTGTTCAAAAATGATCGAAAAGGGTGTCTCCGTTTTTGTGGCTTTCCCATTCACTTCAGCATATATTGTTTTTGTTGATTGATCTACTTTTTCACTTCTTTTTATGTCATCTTTTACTTCCCATATTTCAGGTTCTATTCGCCTGCCAACCGTTGACTCCAGCGAGAAAAATTTACCTATGTCTCCCTGGAAGATTGGTTTTTCCATCCCCTCCCAAATCACGGAAAGTGGCCAGCCTAATTCGTCAGTAATTATTTTGGGCTCGGAAAGGTTTATTTCATCTACCAAAGAATCCTCTGCCAATGAAAACTGCTGGTAAGAATTTGCTTCAAACTCATTTACAAAGAATTTAGCTTCGTTATCCACAATGAAAAGTTTGTGCGATTTGCCCGTTTTTTTATTCTTAACCGATTTGTAATCCATATTCCTAAAACTATGCTTGTCGAGGGTTACCCATCCTGTGTAATCTGCATTTCCTGCATTTACAATGTATAATCCTTCCGCTTGGTTTGAAAATTTTTCCCTTAGGCGTTGGGCAACTAACCATTTTGCTTTTTCATAGGGGCGATAGGCATAAATACTTTTCTCAGCTAAATGTCCCTGGTTGAAGTACCCAAAGGGATCGGAGGTGGCTTTGTTAGCTGCAAAAGTGTGTTCATAGTAACGGCAAAGTTCCCGGTCTAGTTCTGCAACTTTGTTTTGAACTGCTTCCGAATTTCCTCCCCAAACAGGTGAAAGTGCAGCGTGCAGATAATTACCTGCAATTCTTGAAGCAGCCATATCGCGAGGGGAAGAGGCGCCTCCAAATGCCCACCAGTCTGTCCATTCGCCCGAATAAGTTGGGATTTTATCTCCAATCCTCTCTTCAATCCGCTTCATTGCTTCGGTCGCAGTTACCAATCGTAGTTTGGGCTCCAAACCAAGCTTGTTCCATTCTTTAATGAACTCGACAAGGGGAGGGAAGGGACCATCGTTATCAATACGCCACTGATTGGTAATTGAAACTGTAATGAAATCATAATCATAACCTTCCTCCTGCATTTTCTTGATTTTTCCGTTCAGAATACTGTTTGCCTTTCGAAGCGATTCTTCATCGGTCGATAAAATATCATTAATGCGCGGCGTGCGAAACTCGGTATTGCTTGCGTTGGTTTGTTTAATGCGCCATTCACGCTCGGTAAGTAAGTTGTAGCCAAACCAGTAAGGCATCGATTGCCAAACCAGCGTTTTTCGTCCATCGGGCATTTCCCACCAAAAACCTGAGGGTTGCTGAAAAGGCGCACCTCCCCAGTAGGTATTTATGCCATTCCAGATGTACTTTATGCCTTTGTCCAGAAGCTTCATGGCAGAAGCCCTTGAAAAACCATTGACATCGTGTTGGATGCCAACCTTCGGACTGAATAAATCCCACTCTTTTTCCGGGATCCAGTTTAGGGCTAAGTCCCACTGACGTGCATTTAAAAAAGGATGCACATTGTAGGGCAAAGCTGCAACGTCTATTTGACCATTTTCAATAGCTTGCAATAATTCCTTTTTCCGTTCCGGGGAAGCTTTTTTCCACCACTCCCAAACCGGGTCCAATGCTTCGGCTGTCCATTTAAACCTTTCAGCTTTGGGCAATTCCAATGTTGAGCTTGCAGCATCAATGGCTATATCCAAAAAGCGTTGCTGAAGTTCTTCCACAATAACAGGATGGTCGGTATAGCCATAATCGGTGTGGGTGCAGTGGATAATATCGATGTATTTGATTTCTGGAGTTTCTTTTGGGTTTCCTTGTGTTGCAAGTACACAAATCAGAAAAAAACATATAAAAAATAGTGTGCATTTCATAATGTATTTTGTTTAATTAGCCAATTAGTCTAAGAACTTACTATTGATATAAACCTTTCGAATACCGTTTTTCGATTTAAGCGCAATTATCTTAAAATCGTTTTTATAGAAGTCTTTTGGGAGTTCCGAAGCTTTGGTTTTAAAGCTTTCTTCAGAATCAAATGATCCAAAATATTTCAAAGTTCCTTTTTTTATAGCAATTTTATATTTCAGCGGTAATCTTGCGTACATTGGTTCACTACCAATAGTTTTTTTTCTCGGTTTGTATTCTAATTCAATTACGTATTGAGGGTGTTTTGTCCAGTAGTTATCTGTCCATTTTCTCACCCAATTTGAATTATACTGAATCAATTTATTTCCTTCAAAAAATTTAGGATCTTTAGTGGTTGTAAAGCAACAGTTTGATAATGAGAAAAATATTGCAAAAAAGAAAGAACTAATTAGAACTTTGATCAGATGAAGATTTGTATAGCCATATAGTTTCTTCATTTTGTTTTAATTTTTGGTGGTTAATAAGATTTTGTTATTCAATTACATTTATTTCAATATTCACTGCTTCGCTGCTTCGGACACCATCAAGTACCCAAAACTTATATTTTAGTTTTCCCGGTTTGTCAGGTGATTTAAGCTTTATCACTGGTGTTGGCGGCGGCGTTTTGTTTAACCACCTGCCTTCTTCATTCCAGCGATAGATTAAGGCTTGCCCTTCGGGATCATAGCTTTTTGATCCATCAATTTCAAATTCTTCGCCACATTTTACAGTTAATTTTTTGGGTGCAATTGCAACGGGGCGTTTATTGATTGTTGATATTTCTTCAGGAACAGGTTTGCGAACAATGGGAGTTTGGTGTGCCGGACTTATCAGGCTGGTGTTGATGGTATATTTTCCAAGTGCTTCATTTCCTGACAAGAATTCGGCATTAAACTGCGTAAGGTCCATAAAATGAAATTCGGTTTTATCGCCCGCTACAATTTTTATCAGCAAAAGGCCTTCCACGCTCCAAACATTTGGCGTAAAAGCGGTCATCTTACTTTTTGTACCAAAGGGGTTCCAGACCTGAATAGCCCCATCAACTTCATCGGTTTCCGGGTCATCCCAATTCTCGTCCGTTTGGTTTGGGAAGGTAAAGCGCCCTTCTTCGTCTGTTTGACCTATAAATTTAGGTCGGTCGGAGAAGTATTTTGCGCCACTATCGCTTACCGGCGCTTGCGAAACATGGTAAACGTAAACAGCCGCATTTTTTAGGGGCCGGTCATAGGCATCTTTAATCAAGAGCCAATTTGCCCGGGTTGGAATGAGCATTCCTTGTGTTCCCCAAAAACGGTCCTGACGATACCCTTTGTAATACATTACATGTCCGGCATGTGCAGGATGTAACCGCAACTGGCAACCATCCATCAGATATGGATAGCCAACATAGCAAGGGATATTCACCCCACCCGAAGCTTGTAAAATATTTGTTCCCCGAACTACGGGCATGACAGGTGTGTCTGCCACAAAATCACCATTGTCATCAGTGATAAATACATTGTTGCTGTTCATCGGATAACCGTAGAGGTCGGGCTGGCTGAGAATAGTGTGCCCAAACTCATGAAGAATTGCACAATCAATTGCCATCAGGTCGATATTCTCATTTACAGGAAATCCACCATCATAGTATTTCTCCTTTTTCACGTAGGGCTGATCATGCCACTTAAGGTCTTTCAATGCAGTGTAAGTGTCAATGCGATAAGCCTCTTCCACACCATTCGGACCGGTTGTGGGATAAACTGCCTCACGAAGCATCAAATCCATTCTTTGTTTTTGTGCCCGAAGCCAATCGTATAAGCTAAACGATCCGACATGATTTATTTTTTGATCGGATAAACATGAAGCCAGATCGGCTGACCGGTAGCCCATTTGAATTGGACGTGCATCGCAAAGTTCGCTAATGGTATTGTTAGTTTCGCAAAGCTCGCTGATGCTGTTGTCATAGTCCAATTCAAGTTTCATCCAACACGATTGCTCAGGGAAGGTGTATTGAAAGGTAACTTCTGTTTCTTCACCAGCAGAAATAGGTTTATCGTAAACGACTTCAATAACCTTTTCAGGTTTTTCTGAAGCATCCAATCGGTAGTTTCTTATTTCATCGGGAATTAGCGAAAACCTGATTTTCGTTCCCGCTTCTATCTCCTTATTTCCGAAATTGCCAAAGCGGGCATGTACGGTAACCGTTTCACCAACTTCATGTTGGTTTTTTACTGCATCGTTCCGGTAAATTGGCATTAATTGCATACAAATAACACCAAGATCCGGTTTATTGGGAGAGATCACCGAAAGATTATAAGAGGCTTTTAGCTTATGAAATTCTGCTGTAATAGTACAAATTCCTGGTTTAATAGTTTTCACCCGACCTGTGCTATCAATTTGGGCAATATCAGGATCGCTGGTCGTCCATTTTATGAATGGTTTTGCATCGAAATATGCCCATTGGTTGTATCGAACAGCGTATTCGGTTACGTATTCCCATTTGCCTTGTTTGCATGCTTGTAAACCAAACTGTTTTTCATGTCCGGCGATAGCCCGAAACTCTGAAGGGACGCGTGTTGCCCAGGGATCAATTTTAATGGAATCATATGGAGCTGTGCGGAAGTAGTCGCGATAAATATATGCTACCATCCCATGAGGGCTTTCTTCCTTGAGATCGGTCCTGACAAGTAATTCATCGTAAACAATATTTCCATGTTCATTACCCAAAATAAGGGAATTTGGCATGTTGTCTGAATCAAATACACCATATGGAGTGATAGGTCCATCAACCGCTACTTTGTCAATCCAAAGGGGCAGGCCAACCTGTTTCCCATTGTTACTTATCCAACCAACAGCAATATGATGCCATTCTCCGGGTTTCCAATCGCTTACATCAGCGCGGGCAACGGTCATCCCAGTAGGAGTAAAAAGTTGTGCTCTTAATATCCCTAATTCAGATTTTTCAACAATTAATTGCCTTCCATTGGCTTTGTTTGTTTGCCAGATAACATGGTTTTTTCCATCTGATCCGTTCCACTCAGGTTTAATCCACATTTCAATAAGTCCTTCTTCCGGGTTGAGGTTCAAGTTTGACAATGAAACCTTTTTGTGTGGTGCAAAGCCATTTCCAAGAGTTCCGGGAACTAATTGTTTTTCGTTGCAGATTAGTTGATTGGAATTGGAGACTGAAAAAACAGCATCGGTAAAGTTTACGGTCAGTACAGTGTTTTGGGCATATGCATTTCGACTCCCGATATATGAAATTGAACATATTACGATGATGCTTATTGCCAGGGCTTTTAGTGCATTCAATACTTTCATTCTTAGTTGTAATAATTGGGCATTTATATTTTGCTTCCGTTCTATACTGGCTTAATTATTCAGCTTTAAGTATTTTATTGATGATGGTGCCGTAGTTGGTTGAAATATGGATAAAACAA
The DNA here is from genome assembly GCA_963677475.2 of Prolixibacteraceae bacterium. GTDB lineage: Bacteria > Bacteroidota > Bacteroidia > Bacteroidales > Prolixibacteraceae > JABMQB01. Next base: position 19,890 of record CAXXQD010000006.1, read on the forward strand.
ATACCTGGAGGGATTTCAATCATATCTATTCTAACCTGATTTTTACCAGCTGTTAAGTATTGTTTAATGTCGCTTGCTAATTTTTTTCCTTGAATATCCAGAACAGAAATATTAATTTCGGAAGAGGAGGCTAACTGCAATTCCAGGTTTAAATATTCTTTGCACGGATTAGGATAGGCTTTTATAACTTTTAAATCCGAAGCTTTGTCGACCAAATCTGAACTTACCAGGTTTTGCTCCACATTAAAGTCCCAAATACCTCGTCCGTAGGTTCCAAACCTGGCAACATTTAATTCTTCGATATATTCAACACACCAATATACTTGGTCAGGAGAGTTCAAGTCATCCAGTTCATACCACTTGTCTTCTGCAGGGATGAAAACATATGGCCCCACTTCGGTTGCAGCAAACACCAATGATTCATCTGCGTTGCAATCCAATTCGAAAACCAAGGTATTTGGCAAGCCATTGTTTATCGGGCGAAACGTTTTTCCGTGGTCATCGGAAACATAGACAGGGGAGTTTGAATAACCACTTCCGCTAATGTATACCCTTTCTTTGTTTACAGGAGATGGCAATACACATGTTCCGTACATGTGATTGGGCGTTGGACCGGTAAAATTGTAGGTTCTGCCCCACGTTGCATTATTTGTTGTATAAAAGAAGTTGCCTGTTGAAGTCAAAACAAACCTGTAGTTTTTGTTCACTTCTGATATGGCAATGGCTGATATTTTTGATTGTACGCCATCTGAAATTTCCTGGTTTGTCCTAAAGTTATATGGCAATTCCTTGCTCGTGATCGTATTTTGTGAATAATTCAATTCAATTAGATGAGCGTCCCCATTATTATTTAAATTTCCTCCACCAATGTAAACCCTATTTGATTCAACTCCTTCTTCTTGTGGTAATGGGCATGTAGGTGGAATCCAAACATATCCGCCTCCTTGAAAGCTCCATCCGGTAATGCTTTCACCAAAACCGGAGTTCTCAGGATCAGTAAAAATATATGCAGAACCAGGATAAAATGCCCAAATCGTTCTTCCTTTATCAGCCGAAACCAATGAGCCATAATCACCAGTCCATATCAGATCGAATTCCCTAACGCCATTATTTTCTGTTTTACTTCGCTGAAATCCCTGGTCCTGGCTTCCTGCATAAATTATATCGGGATTCCTTTCACTGGTGTATAATGAATAATATTGACTCACGTTTTGACCTGAAAGGGAAATATTGTTTACGGTTTGTAAATTGTCGTAGGTAATATAGGTGCCACCATCGGTTGATAAAATTGTAAATTCATTTCCTTCCTTATCAATAAATGAGTTTATTCCGGGGATATCCTGATGCAGGTCAGTTGATGGCGAATGAGGATATTGATACTTCCCAAAATCGCTCCATGTATTCCCACCATTTTGGCTATGAAAACAAATTGATGTACCCCAGTAAACCAAATCCATATTTTTTACTGAAAGCTCCAGGCTATTGGAGGAAAACGGTCCATGATCAGAGTTACCTCGCTTTTCCCAGCTTGTTCCTCCGTTTGTCGATCGATAGAACCGGGTGTTATTTGTACTAAATCCTGAATAAGAAGCATAAAATGTAATGGTGTTGTTGCTTAACCTTCCATCTATCAAGACATTATTGTAGCCACTGCTCACATTGGTATTTGAAACATATTGAAGTTCCCCCTGGTCAACTTTATACAGATTGGTTTTTACCAATACATATAAACCCGTATTGGTATAATAATCTGACCAAATATCCAAGAGGTCGGTATTTCCTTCATGAATGGTGCATTCATGTACAAAATTCTTTCCTCCATCAACCGATTTATAAAGAACGCTAATAGCTTTCCAATTTGTCCAATCCCATTCTCCGGCTAAAATGTATACCGTATTGTATTCATCATTTAATACAATACCTCTTTTAATAGTTCCCCATTCTTTAACAATATCGAGACCATTGGTATCGTTCCATGTTTCTCCTTCATCATCGCTATAACTTACAAAATTGTGGTATTTGTCCTTATGAAAAACCAGTATCCGTGTGGTGTTATTTTGCTTTATTACGCGTAGTGATTTTACATCGTTATATCTGATTCGATCGTTTAATGGTTGCCAAAAGCTTCCACTTAGGTCTGATTTCCAAATTATGCCTCCCGCTGAGGCGCAATAAATGTTTTCTGTTTCATGGTCAAAGTCGGTTACCATCATTCTTCCAGCAAGGTTATTGCTGCCTCTTTCGTGCCAGGCACCAATTATATTGCCATCGGCAAAGTTCCCGGTAGTTCCACTTTTTAAATGGTTGCCTGACTTTATTAAATTTTGTTTTTTAAGGAATTTCTCTTTGCGGGTTTGGGCATCCATTCTTTTCCAGTCAATATCCGGGGCTGCTCTATGCATTTGTTCTATAAATTCCGTACGATCTAAATGCTTGTCTTTTTGTTTAATTGGATCGACTGGATTTGGAGGCAAAAGTTGTGTTTTGGATTTTGGTTGATTAACATTGGTTTTTCTCAGTTGGATGAGGCAAATACTCATAGTCAAAATGCAACTAACTATCAGCCAATATTTAGGTTTAAGTGTTTTGTATGCCATCTTTTTCGGTTTGGGATTGAAAAGATTTATGATTGTTTTCCAATAATTTGTTCGTTAAGTGGCTGTTTGAATTTTACTTCAAACAGCCACTTTTATTTACTATAAAAATTTAGTTTGCAGTAATAAATGGGAATCTGTATTCAATTCTCCATGTTCCGGGCGATAAAATCCGGAATCCGGTCCTGACGCTTAAATAAAATCCCTCGTATGAGTTAAAATTCGTAGGTCGCCTATCTTCGGGTGCGTAATTATTTCTCGGGTCACTGAACAATGCTGCAGTATCGATTTGTGCCATTGGTAATGTTGGAGAAATATAATATGACAATCCCGGGTCCCACATATAATTTGCCGCCGGCCATGGAACCATTGGGAAATTATATTCGATACCGGAATCTGAGACAATAGTGTTCACTGAATTATCACCAAAGTGGGGCAAAATCAAACCACTCCAGGGGCGTGTTAGAATTTGGTTACCGTTAAATGGGTTTCCGTTTTTGTCAATGAACTGGAAATAAACTTTAACTCCTTTTGTGGGTTCGTCACTTATTTTGGCAACCTTAACCATGTCGGCCGTGCCTTCTCCTATGCTGGTCATTTTCTCTGAATTATCGTAATAGAAAACAAAAGAAGTTTTGGCTTTCCCTTCATCACCTCTGAGAACATATGCAATGGATGTTGAAGTTAAATTGACCTCAAACTCCTTGCCTTGTGAAGATAGTTTAGTAACCAAATAATCATCGAGATACCTTTCTCCTGCGATGTTTGACACCTGAAGATCAATAGTATAAACATCAGACTCGTCAACATACTTTGTTGCGGTTGTGAATTGCATAACTCCAGTTAAAGGGTTAAGAATTACAGGTGTCAATAAAGTATCAATTAATTTGTTCATAACTTGTTGTTCTGTAGTATCGACCCTTGGAACAAAAGCATCAATCCACAACCTTACATCCTTTTCTTCCGTCATTTGGCTGCTCAGGATATTGTCTCCATAAGTAATATCACCGAAAGAAAAATTATATGGGCGGCTTGAAAGATCGTAAAAGGGCGCTTGTGATACGGTTGATATGCCCCTTTGCACATATATTGTATCAACTTTCGATACCATATTGTCGCTTAAAAAACCAAACTGGTCAGGCTCCATACAAGAAACCATCCAAAGCAATATTAAAATGCTTGTAAGTGGTTTTAATTTAGTTATTTGAATATATTTCATATTTAATCGTTTTTATTTTAGAATAAAGACTGTTAGAGGCCAGATCCGCTATCGCCTGTATGGAATAGCATGGGATGCATGCCATCCAAAACATGGACCACACCATTAGTCGTAAGGATACCAGATGTCCGGGTTTTTGTAGCGGCATCTAATTCTTTTTCCCTTTCATTTGCATCGGCAATGGTGTATGGGTTAAAATCCCAGGCATCGAAACCTGTGCCGCGTTTTCTGCTGTACCAAATAATTTTTGGCAGTTCGCGCATGTAATCGGAATACTGGTATCCATAGTGCAGTTCATCCATAGGGGTTAAGTAAACTTTAATGGAATCGTTGAAATTGGAGCGGAAAATGGTACCTTCTTTCCTCAGGATTTCGCGTTCCACCCTTTGATCGACAATATACATCCTTAACGAATCCAACGAAGAAAGAGGAATGCTGTCAACTGTATATTCCGGAGCCATCGGATCAGCTATCCTTCGGTAGTTATTAATCATACGAAGGTATATCCTTACCGAATAATCATTGCAAGCAAATAAGGTTACGTCGGTGCCATTAACAGCATCCACCAAACCTGCCCGTTGAATTAAATAGGCAAAGGTATCCAGCTCGGGATGGGAACTTAAAAAGTCGAAAGTTGTTTTATCAACATAAGGCGAGTGAATTCCACCATCAATTAAATAATCATCGTTCTCGCATGCAGCAAAAACAAGGATCAATAAAAATATAAGTATGTTATTAATTTTCATTTCTGTAGTTTTTTAGATTATTTCAGGTACTTTTCCTTTCCAATAAGGCAATTGTTTTAAGGCTTTATTGGTTAAAGTTAATTTATAGGCAATTGGCCAGTAGTAACCTTTACCATTTATTCTGGCATTGTCCATGCTTGTCATATTGCTGAAATAATTATTTCTGATCCGGTCGAAATTGCTATGGCCTTCACCAACCAATTCACGTGCGCGTTCTTTTATGATTTCAACAATAATCTCATCGTCTGATCCTGCAAAATCACCTATTCCGCAACGGTTCCTGCTTTCATTTAAAATTATTCTTGCATCGCCAGGCCTTCCTAATTTAGCAAGCACTTCGGCCTTCAATAACTTTAATCCGCTGAGCCTGAATATTGGCATTGATGCATCTACGTAAAAAGCATCTTCTACCAAAGGGTCTTCCATATCGTCGCGGGTAAAGAAACTATATTTGGAAACCGTTGTACCTGTCCATTCGGCCGGTGCATTTCCCGGGTCATTATTTTCGGAACGGGGTTTCCCAAAGTCCCAATTATGGAAGAATGCTTTTCTCTTATCTTCAGCAGGGTATAAAGCATTTCTGTCCTCGTTATAAAGTTGGAAAACATAGGTGTAATTTGTCAGCCCAGGTAATAAAGTCATGGTTTTAAAGAAACCTTCGGAACATCTGAATGATTCATTGTCATTCGAAGAAACATGAATTTCAAAAATTGTTTCCGGTGATTGGCCAAGGAACATTTCTTTCATTGCATCCTCACTGTTATAATCAACTAAAGTATAACCACCATTATTTTCCACAGCAGTGATACTTTCAATGGCTTCATTAAGCAGTGATGTTTTATTGGTTTCATCACGGTTTGCCAACCAGGTATCCACATGTGCCCTGAGAGCTAAGGCACTTGCCTTGTTTGCCCTAATTGCCCAGGTTTGCGATCCATAATTATCGTAATCGAGGTAAGAAATAGCCAGTTCCAGATCTTCTTTTATAAAGTTTAGCACATCAGTTTCCGGAGATGTGGCTAAATCTTTTGTTTCACCATTGTCATTCACAAGGTCTGAAGATGATTCTATAGCTTCTTTATATATTGGTACATCTCCCCAAATCCGCACCATGTAGAAATAAGTGAAAGCTCGAATAAAATATGCTTCGCCCAAATAGCTGTTCCTGATTTTTGTAGCTTCTGATTCATTGGCATCAAATTCTTCAAGCGCCATTTCTTCGGTATGCTTAATCAAAATATTAGCTGAACTTACGGCTTTAAAATAAACCGACCAATTCCTAAAATCATCCAGGCGTTCGTGGTTATATGTTCGGTCATTGGCATTGTCAACTTCGGTGACCGGGAAAAACTGGTACCAGGTATGGGAATTATAACGAATTGAAAATTCGGAAGCTACGTCCCCGTAGATAATCCATCGCCCATCGGCAAAAGGATCTCTTAATTTTGCATAAACTCCTGCAAGTGCTTTTTGAACAGCTACTTCACCTTCTTCCCAAAACGAGTCCCCACTGTTAATTGATACTGGTTCAATATCCAGCAAATCAGAACAGGAAGAAATGACTAAAGCAGCTACAAGTAATACTATTATCTTTTTCATAGTCATTGTATTAAAATTTAATATTTGCCCCAAAAATAAATTTTCGGGATTGTGGATACCCGTTTCCGTAGCCGTAGCCCAAGGCATCGACCATTGTTGCATCAGGTAAACTCGATTTTTGCCACTGGTGAACATTAGAAGCGGTTGCATAAACCCGTATCTCTCCAATTTTCATTTTTTTAATGGTTGTTGGATCGAAGGTATAGGCTAGGGTAATATCTTCTATTTTTAAGTAATCACCCTTTTCCAGATAAAGTGATGATTTTTCAAAATTTCCGCTTGAACCTACATCAAACATACTCGCCGTAAATTCAGGATATTGGGTGTCATCTCCAGGTTGTTTCCAGAAATCGCCTGGAAGTTCATAAGAAGCTACAGGTAACCATGGCCCATAATTCGGGGTGTAGGTATATTTGTATAAACGTTGGAACATCGTATTGTTAAATACCCAATGCCCAAATGCGAAAGATGTATTTGCCCTAAAGCTCCACTTTTTATACCTGATGACTGTACCAAATCCACCGTGGATTTTTGGGTTGGATGTTTTTCCTGTTAAAAAAGCAAAGTCACTATCGTCCCATGATCTAATCATGTAGTCACCGTCCATATCTCTCATTAAAGACATTCCTGGGAAGTATTCGCCGTCCGAATATTTTGCAGAATATTGATTGCCCAGCCTTTCTCCTGTAAATGGATTAACAGGTAGGTCGTTAACATCCTGAATGATGCCTAAATACTCATACATCCAAGGAACGTTCAACGGGAATCCCCGAACATAAGCGTAACTCTTGCCTTTATTAAGGAAGTCGCGACCATTATAAGGTAATTTTGCAATGTAATTATCGTTATGCGAGAAATTTAATAATACTTCGCATTGAAAATCATTGTCGCGTGGGAAAAGATGTCCGTCAAATGATACTTCCCATCCTTGGTTTACCACATCAATTAAGTTGGCTTTTGCCGCAGAATATCCTGAATATGAAGGGAAATTAATGTCGAATACCAGTCCGTCTGTATATTTATGGTATGCATCAAAGCTCATATACAGGCGATTTGTAAATGCGGTCAGGTCAAGGCCAATATCCCATTGTTTGGTTTCTTCCCAGCCCAGGTTATTGTTGGCTATTTTATTAAAATCGGGTGTAATAGCAGTAGTCCCGCCATACGATTTTACATCCATATTGGGATTCCATAAACTGATTCCAGCGGTGGTATATTCGTTAAAGCGTAAATAATCACTGCCATATTGGTTCCCGTTTATCCCTGCACTTGCCCTGATTTTTGCATAAGTAATAACTTTTGACAATGGTTTCCAAAACGTTTCTTCAGAAGCAATCCAACCAGCCGAAACAGCAGGAAAGTTCCCCCAGCGCTTGTCTTTCCCAAAACGGGAAGATGCTTCTCTACGGTAGTGAATATCAAACAGATATCTTTCTTTGACCGAATATCCAAATCTTAACCAATAGGATATCATATTGTTAGAAGAAATGTCGCTGTACCCATTGATATTTTCTTTTTTATAGCCAACGATTGTTTTGATTCCATCGCTTGAGCCATTTTCACCGGATAACAGAATCAACTCATTTTGATTATGGGTGATTGAATGGCCTGCCAATATACTTATGCGGTGGTTTTCAAACATTTTTTTATCATAAGTGGCATACGTTTCAATCATTGCAGCATAGCTTAAACTTTGATTTGCTTGTGCTGAAGATTGGTTGTTCTCGTGAATGGTAGATGGACCAAAAAAGTTCTTTTTTGATGTTGTATAGGAAAGTCCAATCTGTGAGTTCAGTTTTAATCCCTCCATAAGATCAATTTGTAACAAGTTGTTTACCCTCGTTTCTAAAATCCTATTGGTATTATAAACTTTATTTAATTTCCCAACCAAGGCATCTAATTCTTCCTGGCTTTTATACAAATAAGAGGCTGGTAGATAAAGAGGATCAACGGGGAATGTTTTGTTTGGGTCGGCTTCCCCTAATCCGGTTTCCCGATCAATAAAACTAGCCCTTACAGTTAAATCATTCATAACTTTTGACGAGAACCGGTTTCGTATGTTGGCACTGAACGTATATCGTTTGTAACCATTTGCCGTAACAATTCCTTCTTCGTCGTAATATCCTAAGCCAATCCTGTAGTTTGTTGTACGGGTACCACCAGATACATTAAAATCATAGCTATTTACAATACCACGCCTATAGAACATACCCTGGAAATCGTAATTGTTATTGAATGCAGGGTTTAAACTATCTGTAAGTTCTAATGGCATTATCCTGCCCCTTGCTTCAGAATATGGTCCCCACTGGGTGTAATCGGGTATGCTTTGCTCAATTAAACTGAGTTTAAATCGTCGATCAGCTGCTCCGGTATATACCGTGAACAAATCAGGCCTGACAGAAACTCCATAAAAGGCGTTTAAGCGGAAAACCGGTTCTCCGACGTGTCCTTTTTTCGTTTTAATAATTATTACACCATTAGCACCTCGCGAACCATAGATGGCAGCAGCTGATGCATCTTTTAAAATATCGATGGATTCAACATCTTGAGGGTTTAATGAAGCTAAGTAATCCGTATTGGTAACATCGTAGCCTGCCAAATCTTCTAATGACATGGGAATACCATCTACAACGTATAATGGGGAACTAAGGCCATTAACTACATCAAGATCGCTTGATACATGAGTGTTTCCTCTGATCACGATTCCTCCTCCACGCATTCCGGGAGCTCCGGTTCGAACTAAATTTTGAACCCCGGCAGCTTTACCCGAAAGTAATGTGGCAAGAGATGCTGCAGGTATTTCAGATAATGTTTCAGAAGGGATACTTACAATAGATGCAGTAACCCTTTTTTTATGCACTTCCTGATAACCGATAACTACCGTTTCATCGAGTTCGGTAATGTTTTGCTGTAGTGCAACATTAATAATTCTCTTATCGCCAACCGAAATGCTTTCCATTTTAAATCCCACGAAAGAGAATTCAATGGTAGAACTTTCGTTGGGGACGTTTAAAGTGTACTCGCCTTCAATGTTGGTGGTAGTACCAATGGCAGTACCAGCAACTGCAATGTTTACACCAGGCAATGATTCGCCAGTGGAAGCATCCGTAACTTTTCCTTTGATAATTAAACTTTGCTGTCCAACTGTTTCACTATTACTTTTTGTTTTTGATGAAATAGTGGATGAAGTGCCTGCTGTATTATCAGCTAAACTTTGTTTGTGCTTTTCTGCTTTAGCTGTCTCAGCTTTGGCAGGTACCGACAAACAAAGCGCAAGAGCAGAAACAAGTACCATAAAGACCATGCGTCTTGTTTGATGGTACAAAGTGCCCGTTTGTAATGTAGGCCAAATTTTCTCCATAAATTTTGTTTTAGTTTTTGTTGTTTTTATTAAACTTTAATTTGCTATTCGTTGATTTATAGATAGTTAATAAATAGCTATCTGCGGTTTGAATAAGCTTTTTGAAGGATTCCCCCATTTAGATAAATCCATATTATTCCCATTTACACAGAATAAGTATTTCTATGTAGTTCAGTATCAATAGAATATCCACACACTTATGAACAGGATTTACCGCAATGACGATATTTACATATAATTATGGTCCACGGATATAGGGTAAATCCGAGTATTTGTAATCGGAACCGACAAAGCGATTGACTTTGTCCCTTGAGCTGATTACAGATATAGGTTTGAATCTCATTTTTGATATTGTTCTATTGTTATACAATCATTTTTTTGCTGGGAGTTGTAAAAGTTTTCTTTTGAAGTGGCAACTGGCATTTGGACGCTTTGTATGTTCGGTTCAATGTTTATTTCAAACGGTGCCTGAACGTAGAAGTAGGCAGTTTGGGCATAGTTTATACAAGTTGAGGCCCAGTGCCACATTTCAATATTTGAGCTAATTGAAGTCTTAAAAGGAATAGCGTCTAATGATCGGTGCCTAATATTTACGGTCATACCGGGCACAAAATTTCCGGCACCAGTGGGCTGTGAAATAAAGGGGTGGGAGAATGGCTCAGGATGTCCAAATGCGTACCCATAGTAGTCTTCGCTGCCTGTGCCAATACTGGACGGGAATTCTTCACCATCCACAAAAATCTTTTCATCGCCCTCGCCCCACCAGGTATTTGCCATATTGAACAAAGTCACCTGATCGCCAACATAGGTTCCTTTTCCTTTTATATCGACATAGTTCATATCGAAGAATAGGTTTTTCTCGCCGCGCGTTTTAATGTGGTGGTATTCGTGCCAGCAAGCGCCGAAGTACATGCTGTTTGTTTTCCACTTATAATTTGACAAACCGACTTCTCCATTTAGTTTGATGGTATCTTTGCCATAGTTTATGTAGGTAAGTTCACAGTTTTTGGTAAAAGGCATAACCCAGGCTGACTGCATTGTTCCTTCAGCAGTTGTACTGTTTGCCCAGGTTTTATGCCCAAATATTTGATAACCTGTCCCAAAAAAATCACCCACCGGAACCCAAATAGTTTGATGCCCATCAAAGGTTCCGGATAATACTGTTGAACGCAAAGCTTGTTCTTTGTTTTTACTATCAAGCTCCAGTTCTAAATAAGTAATGGCAGAATTTTTACTATTGAATTGAAGCACCAAAGAATCACCCGGCAATAATTCCCGGTCGAAAGTTTCGATGGTTTCTTGTGTATTAAATTCCTGTTCAAGCAAAGCTTTTGTTTGGTCAAAAATGGGTTTTGCTTGTTGCAGGGCTTCCATTGAAAATGTTTCTACTTTCGTTCCTTCTTCATATTCGCGGTAACAGATATTATAAAAAACATCTGGCCAATAATGCCCGTCTTTTAAGCGGAGTGAATCACATTCATAAGTAATTTTACAATGTTCGGCAAATGGGATAGGAACATATAAATTATGCCCTCGTTCATTTATCGGAGCATCCTCTGGCACACCCTGGCTAAAGGGAGCTTCAGCAAGCATTTGCCCACTAATTACATCGAATGGGGCCCCTTCAATTGCGGGTATGGAATCGTTATCCAAATAAATTCTTAATGTTCCGTTTTCGGCTTTCCAGAAGGTCATCCACCATCGGACAATGGCACTTGGTCCATCTTGATCGAAAAGAACAAATTCGCGACGGTTATTGTTATTTTCTACCCTCACGAAATAGGACATATCAGCATTTGCATACCAGCCCTCTCCATCTTTCTCGGTTGTTTGGCGGTTATAGCTGCTCGATTGTTTTAGCTGAAAACCTTGTTCCGGGAAATAGGTGAGATTTTCGCGATCTGTCATTTCATGAAGCAAGCTTTCGATACTAACTTCTTTTTGTGTACATGCTGTCAATAGGAAAAAAGCGCTTAATAGCAGGTAACAGGTAGTTCGTTTTTTGATTTGATTATTCATAGTTAGGATATTAATGGTTTATTAAGGAAGAATCGATTTCCTCCAATGTTTTGCCTTTGGTTTCGATCAAATATCTTTTATAGAAGAAATAGGCCAGCAGGGTAGAGAATGCATAAAAAACAAACGAATATCCCAATCCGGTCCTCGATGGAAAAGCGCTTAATATGACCGGAAAAAGAAATGCAAAAAAGGCATTGGCCAGCCAATTTGAAAAAGAGGAGATGGAACATGCCCTTGCTCTGATTGTATTTGGGAATAATTCAGCTAAAAGGACCCATATAGTAACTCCCGATGAAGCCGCGAACGAAAATGCGAACCCAACCAATACGATTAATAATGCAAATCCCTGATAGCCTGAAAGTGTTAATATTCCGAATAGCAAGAGAAAACTAGCCATACTTAATGAACCAGTAAGCAGTAATCTTTTTCTGCCAACTTTATCAATAAGGGCCATTCCGATAATTGTGGCAACCAAATTAGTGGCGCCGATAATTACCGTTTGCCAAATTGCAGAATCAGTAGTGAATCCAACCGAGCGAAAAATATCCGAGCTGTAGTACATGACAATGTTAATGCCCGTTAGCTGGTTAAAAATTGCAATTGCAATTCCTATACCTATCAGTTTCAGGTTTTTTCCCCGAAAAATTTTTTCGTGTTGCCCGTTTGATTCTGAATGCAGGGATTTTTTGATTTCATTAATTAGTACCGTATTATCAGATATAAAAAGTTTATCAATAACACTTCTTGCTTCCATTTCCCTACCGGCCTTTACGAGCCATCTGGGACTTCGGGGAACAAAGAAGAGCATGGTAAAAAAGCATAAAGCAGGCGCAGCACCCGCTAAAAACATATAACGCCAATTATTTACACCCGTATTCAAAAATGCCAAATCGGATGCGAATGCAAGCAGTATGCCCACTACAATGGCTAATTGAAAAACGGATCCCAACCTTCCTCGAAATTCAGGAGGTGAAATTTCGGAAATGTAGATCGGTGATAAAACGGAAGCCCCGCCAATGGCAATACCGCCAACAATTCTGGATAAAATAAAAATACTAAAGTTTGGTGCCAATCCTGTTCCAATAGCAGTTAGGATGAACAATACTGCCAGAACTTTGAGCATTGGCCGGCTTCCGAACAAATCGCTTGGTTTACCAATAAAAATTGCCCCAATAATACAACCAATCAAGCCGGAACTTACTGCCCAACCCTGCATAGCTCCATTAAGGGTAAAATGTTTGCTGAAAAAGGGTAGGGCACCGTTAATAACAGCGGTGTCAAATCCGAACAACAAGCCACCCAGGGCTGCAATAAATGTGTAAAACAATATCCGTGTTTTCATCGTCTATTTTCCCTTCTTCTGATTTCTTTAACGGCGTCAACCATAGCCATAAACCCATCCACCGGAACATATTCTGCAATGGAATTTCCGGAACCCAAGCCATATCCCTTAGAAAATTTTCTGAACCACTGCCCTTTTTCCAATACACATGTAAATACTTCTTCATAAGTTTTCAAACAGAGGGTATTTACATCGAACCCGCCAAAGAGGCCAATTTGAGAATTGTAATTTTTAATCCAAATATCGAAAGGGGCAATTTCGTCTTCGTTTGAATGTTTTGCATCGATTCCCAGGTCAATAATATCGTCCATTATTTCAAAAATATTCCCACAGCTGTGCAACAAGAATTTTTTCCCATTATTGTGAACCAGGTCAATAATCCGTTTGTATTGGGGGAATATGTTATTTCGGATAGTGTCTGGTTCAAGCAAGGTTCCTGATTTAAAACCAAGGTCATCGCCCATACGGTAAAATACAAACAGGTCATCGAAACGTCGAATCATTTCTGTCCATAGTTTGATATATAAGTCACCAATTTTAAGGAACAAATCACGAAACAAGTCCGGATCCATATATTGCATAACAGCAAGGTTTTCAAATCCTACAAGATCCTGGCTTGCTTCGAAAATTCCGTAACCACAACCCCCGTAAGCTTTCATTCCATGAGGCATAACTTTTCGGATAGCATCCAGATGTGGATTATAAGTATCCCAAAAGATATGGGGCAATTCATCAAATGGATAGTTGTTAAAGTCCTGACGGGTTTGGATGGGGCCCAACATTCCCCCGAGAATTGCACCGTGCCCGGGAAAAATGTCGCAAATAGCAGCTTCATAATCAAATGCATCGTATCCCATGTCTTTCCAGAAACCAATTATTTGACGATAGTATTCTTCATAGTGAACGGGCTTTTCCCCTTGGATTTGAATCTTTCTGCCCAGGGCTTTTTCAATGAAAGGCGTGTCAATATGATGCTCATACATTGGTAAACGTTCCGGGCGTAAGTTGTAAAGTACCTTTTCAATATGCCGATAATCAGGTTGAAATTGCATGTGGTTTATGATTGTTTGGTTAGAAGCGACTTGATTTGTTTATGTAAATTCCGGGTTTGTTGATCTGAGAAATAATGGAATTTAAAGTCGTATAAATGCGTGTATGCATTTTCGACAATTAAAACCCTTGTGTTTTCTAAAAGCACAATGTTGTGCCACATTCCGGAAAGAATATTGTACGTGGTTCCCGGAACCATATCAATAAGGTCAAATTCGGTTTTATCAATTGAAACCTCGGCAGAAATTAATACGGCTCTCCCTTCGAGCAGAACAAAAGCTTCATCGGTATTCTCATGGACATCAACTTTTTTTATGGCCTTTAGCTCATATTCGGGACAGGAATTCAGATAAGCAACCTGCCATTTTTCAGTAATTAATACCGGATTGTAGTTTTCTTCCGTATAGTTAAATGTTTCCATCAGGTTCATTTTTTATTAATTCCATAAGAATGCTCTTTTTATAATCAGGATAGGAGGTAATCCATACTTCAGGTTGAAATTGGGCGACACCATTTTTTAACCCAAGAACATATACTTGAATTTCTTTACCGATATATTTGTTTTCTAATGGGAAGTAATAGGTATAATTACTTTCGCTTTCCACGTTAAAATATTCCCAGGTATTGCTTGGGAAGGAAACTGCCCGATCGGGTGCACCAATATACTGATCATCAATTTTTATCGCGGCATAAGCACCTTCGTTCCCATGCTTTCCGTTGAGGGCTATTGCGAGGTAGCTGTTTGCAGCCAATTCATCCAATTCAAAATTCAATTTCCAGCAAGATGATGCAGGATTCTCTGAAAAATTTTGAAACAGGTTCGATGCCCGCCACTTAGCCCTGTTTAAAGCTTGCCCATCTTTATAAGCTTCAATTTCGGCAATACGTTGTGGTGCCCCGGTTATTCTAACATATCTGATAGGGTTTTCCCCCGGAATAATTCTCGCTGTAGTTCCAAAGCCTTTGTAATCAAGCCTTACTGTATCCCATTGAGTTAAGTCAAAGGAGACTTCAGCAAAAGCATCTTCCGAAAAAGAATTCATTTCCGGATTCAAATTGAATTCTTGTCTGTCCCTTATTTTTAGTATGATTTCGTCCAACTGAACTTGTTCTCCTAAATCAAGACGAAACATCTTGTTTTTGAGCCTCGCAATAAAAAAAGTGTTTAAGTCTCCGTCAAAAAGGTTTTTATCCCAAATACCACGGTTTATAAACATAGGTTTATTGAAAAACCCTTCGCGGCAAGCAGTGACCTGGGGGATTTTAGAATCACCTGATCGTTGGATGCATCTTACCTCAAGGGCATTATTGTCGGCAGCAAAACAGGTTGCTTCAAAAAGAGCTTGCGCATCATCAGGCACACTCTCCAATAATTTGGGTTTACCAATTAGTCGGTGAGGCGGGAGTTTTAGTTTTTCACCAGGGAAATTTACTTCAATGCCTTTTACAAGATTTTTTAGAGGATATTCTTTGCCGTTAATTATTCCTTTTGAGAATTTATCAGATTTAGGATTGATTTTTACAATTGCGCTTGTTCCCTGATCACCAATTAATGAAGCAAAAGTTTTACCATTGGAGGCACTGGCTATTTCATATTCGCAACCAGTTAACGAAAATTCATGATCGTTTGATGAGCTAACTTTTAGCAGAAAAGTTCGATAGGGGGGAACTACCACATTTACATAACTGCCCCATTTAAACTTGCCGAAGTCTTTTTCGTTAGGGTGATATTGTTTTACAGCTAAATGCGACTTTCCAGCCAATCCTAATGAAGCATCCAGGTTGATTTTGTATGTTCTGGGATACCATGATAAATTTCGCAAAGTAATTAACCTGGTTTGGTCATCTCCACGTGACATGGCAAAAGGTCCATATTGCTCTTTTGGAAGTTGAAATCCTTCAACAATTATTTCTTTGAACTCTTGGTGAAGGTTCATCAGGCGAGCTAATTTAGGGTATTCATCGTCTCTAAGAAACCATGGATTTCCGTAAAATTGAGGTGATAATATCAAACTTCGATTGAACATTTGTAAGATCATTTCGTCCTCCCAATAATCAAGGCACGATGAAAAACAAACACCATGATCACCATACATCCTCGACAGGTTAGGTGTGAGCTTTCTCTCTAAAGAGCCCGCCCTATGGTGAGGAGCTGTTGTATTGTTATTTACAAAAACATCAACGTATGTTTCTTCTCCTTCCCATAAATGGTGGGTTATGTCAGGTTCTGCATCCTTAAAATCAATACGCTGTGAACTTACAATTAGGTCAGGTGTATATTGCCTGCATTTCTGCAAGGTTTCTGTAAGGATTTTAGCTTTTTCGGGGCGGAATGAACCGGCAACTCCATCTAACTTAAACAGGTGAATATTATAGTCGCGACAAAGCTCTACCATCATATTTTTTCTGGTTTGTTCTTCTTCAGGGGTAGTTCCAAAACCATCGGGGCCAAGCCATACACCTAATCTGCACCCGAAAGAATCTGCCTTTTGTACCAGAGGATCCAAACCATTAGGGAATTGCTGTTTAAATTCTCTTGAATTCATTGATCCATAATGATATGGAATAAGCCGCCCAACGCCTGCAGTATATGGGCCATCATCAATATTCCCAACATCCAATGAATAAATGTCAAGTTGCATTCCATATTTTTTGTTTAGCCAGTGAAAAAAATCAAGGTTTGTAAGTGCTTGTTTTTCGTTTGTGCCTTCATATTGGCTATTAATCCAATCAAAATAATGCGATCGCGATGGGGTTAAAGAATCTGCTCCGGCCCTTGGGAACACTTGGTTTTGAGAATTAGCTTCCGATCCTGTTATTAGTAACAAAACAAGGACTGTAATGCATTTAAATTCAATAAGGAGGAATCTCATAATCTTTATTTTTTACTGTATTCCAAAACGATTTGAAAAGGGGATGCAGGCAACAAACTACGGTTGTATAAATTGCATTCCGGATTATCAGCCCAGGCATAACGGACTTTATTTGGAGAGCTAATCTTTTCGGAACGAACGATTATGCAATCCCCTTTTATTTGTGCATCAGCCCAGTAAAACTTGTTGTCTTCGCCCGCTAGGGCAAAACCACTAGGCTTTCGACCATCTTTTGTTTGGAGTGCTCCAGCTGTATTCTTGAATGTGATTATTACTTCTGGCCCATTAATTTTCCATGTGAAAGGCTCAGGGCCAGAGCATATTGTTTCCTTAAATCCATAAGCAATTTTCCGGGCATTTAAATAGAGCCGCTCGCCCACATCTTTTTTGTTAAAAGGATGTATGTTCCTGGCTTCGCCAATGTCAATGGCAACAGCCATTCCTGTGTTTGGGAAGTCCAGGGCTTTTCGTTGTGCTTCGCGAACTTCGGCCCACTGGCTTTCCTGTGGTTCTTCTTTTGGGTATAAATAGTTAGCCAGCTGAACAAATAAAAACGGGAAATTGCCCTGTTCCCATCTTGTTCGCCAGTCCTGAATCATGGTCGTAAAAAGTGAATAATATTCTTCGGGGTGCTCACGGTTTGATTCTCCCTGGTACCAGATAGCGCCTTTCATCGTGTATCCGGCAATGGGATGGATCATTGCATTAAAAATGTGCACAGGCTCTTCGTGGAACAATGTTACGGACGGAATGGGCGCTTCAATTTTGTTGTTAAATTTCCATTCTCCTTCCAGGTTTATCTTATCCCCGTCCGGATTTTGAAGGAACATAGCATCTTTTACTCCAATATGTACAAGGTTCGACCAAGGGCTGTTTGCCCTGATTGCCAGAATATTCTTTCCGTTTTTCAGTTCAGAAGCGGGGACTTTAATCCGTCGGAGATCATCGTATTTCAACTTCTTGTTGTTCAGGAATATATCCTGAAAAATATATGCCTGTCCAACATTTAGGGTAAACTCTTTATCCTGCTTTTTCCATTGGTTTCTCACATCCACTTCAATTACTTTTCTCACCCAAACCACATCGCTCATGTCGTTTTTAGGGAGTTGGGTGATTTCCCAGCCTGAGTCGTCAAAGTCAAGTTTGGCACAGCCGTTTTTATATCCTTTATCCGATTGTACAATGCTCCATTTTAAGGACTCAAGGCTATCCGCTTCGGCATATTTTTGTTTCCATTCAAGTTTGGTCATGCTGCTAATGTTTCTTGCTTCATCTCTGTAAAATGGTAGCGTCTCCAGCATTTTCTGACTGGTCCATGCTTCGGCGGGTGTAGCTCCCCAACTTGATTCGATGATTGCAACAGGAACATTAAGATCATCGTGAATTTTTTTCATGAAAAACCACGAAACTGCAGAAAACTCCTGAATGGTTTCAGGATTGCACAAATCCCATTTTCCTTCTTCAAGGTCAACTTCAGGAACTGATGATAATCCGCGAGGGACTTTAAAATACCGGATGTCAGGATAGGTGGCAGATACAGTTATTTCGTCATAACGTCCATCGCTGATATCTTTTAGCCTGAATTCCATGTTCGACTGCCCCGAAGCAACCCAGACTTCGCCATACATCACATTTTTTATTTGGACCGTGGTATCGGATTTTATTTCAAGGGTAAATGGTCCCCCCGCTTTATGTGGAGGCAGATATGCAGTCCAATTTCCATCTGAATCGGCATAGGTATAGGTTTGCTCATTATGGATGGTAAGTTCCACTTTTTCATTGGGATTTGACCAGCCCCATATTTTGCAGGGAACATTACGTTGCAAAACCATGTTGTCGCTAAAAATTACCGGCAATTTCAAATCCCGGGAAATACCCGTTAAGCAAATGAGAATGAGTAAAAAAGAGATTATATTGACCTTTAGGTATTTATATGTCATTGTTTTAAGAGCTTAGAAGTTTTCGGATAAGAAATATTTTAAAAGATCTATGTCCATTTCGTGGTAGCTATCGGGGGTCACCCGCAAATACACCTGATTGGAGGTATTTTGTTCGGCGTATATTTTTTTCAATTCCTCAAAAGCAGGTTCAACAGTTTTGTTATACGATGCTGAATGGTTATTGTGGCTTGGAGTATCCAATTCGCCATAGTGGAGCATTATCGGACGCGGTGCATTCAGCCCGGCAATATCACTTCTGTCCATCCATTGCAAAACGTTGGGAATACAATGTGCGGGCGCATTATAGCTTGTGGCAAAAATTCCGTTAAAAGAGCCCATCGAGCCGCTGCAAAAAATTTTATTCACACGCTGTGAAAACACAGGATAATACAGTGCCAGATCGCCGCCATAAGAAATACCCGCAACATCGATTCTATTGAGATCATAAGTTTTTGCCCACCAATTTTCCCAGGCAACCAGATCGGCAATGGTTTCACCTATGACATTTTTCCCATGCTGGAAACTTTCGGTAATCAGGGTAAATTGCCTGCCGTGTGATACCCAATAGTCAAGGTTGTCGAGCTCAATATTATTGGAAAGGTCGCCCAAGGTGCTGAATCCCCTGAGTTCAGGGCACAAAACCATGTATCCGGCTTTTGCCAACTCATAAGCGTAACGATGATGATAATCGTCTGCCAAACCAATTATAGGTTCAACCATTCCATGCCCATGAATTGCCATAATTGCGCCTATTATTTTGCCTTCCGGAATTAAAAGATATGCGGGAACCGTTAATTGGGAGTCTACTTCCATGAGCAGTGCCTTATACTTTATTCCCTTATAATTCAGGCTTCGCAATTCTTTTACATCTTTATCGTCTGGTGCTTGATAGGCAATTAATTCAGAGAATTTGCTTCGTACGGCTTTTTTCCATTGGGGATACGTTCCATTGTAATTTTGAAAAGATATTTTGCGTTCTGGTTCCGTGAATTTAACACTAAGATTTAATTCTTCTTTTTTAATAAGAAAATCCTTTAACGCCTGTAATTCTTGATCTTCTGGTTGATCAACAACCTCTGACTTTTTTTCATTGTTGTTGCAGCCTAAGGCAAAAAACGCAAGTACAAGAAAAATTCCGGATAACTTTTTACGACACGTTTTCATACTTTAATCCTTAATTTGAAGTTCGATGACGTTCACAGATGCTGGTTGAATAATTACTTCCTGAGGATTGGTTATTTGCTTTTCGACCGGATTAAAGGTGTCCTGGCGTGCATCATCTACATATGCCAATTGCTCAGAAGGTGCAATTTCATGATGGGTTGCAGCTTTGATCGTGTATCCATCAACGTTAACATTAATTTTTACAGGTGTTGCATATTGCGTATTCAAAATATTCAGGTAAATCTTATCCCCTTTGCGTGTTGCGGCAACATCCAGTTCCGAAGGATAATTGCTTACAAAAATTCCTTTGTCGCCTCTGTGTTTCTGGTATAGTTTCATAATTGTGCCAACAGGCAGGAGGTATGAGTCGCCACCGGGAACGGGCAAGCGTACTGAATTAACCGTCCATCGTGTACCAAAAAAATCGGCTCCGGTACAAATTGAAACCTTGTCGGCATGGCGCAGATATGTATTCATTGTACGGGCATGATAGGCTGCCGAAAGCCAATTCATTAAAATTGTATTGGTGTTGTAAGGCGAAAGCGAAAGATGCCCTTCAGTAACGGCGATTTTAGCTTCACTTCCAATAGAATTTAGTATTTTCTTGAGTTTTGACAAGCGGTATTCTGCAATTTTTGCCAGGTCAAGTAACTCTTTCCAGGCTTCTTCGGGGTATATAAAGTATTCCATTCCGGTAATCGACCTGGTATTTTCAGGATAAATTCCCATCATGTGGATGGCAATCATGTCCAGAAGGTCACCATTTTCCTGTAGCATCTTTTTTGCCCAGAATTCATTGTTATCCGAGCTTTTATTTTCCTTTAGTTCCGAAATTTTAGGGACATCGCCCCAACCAATTAGTTTGATGGAAGGATCGCGGTGTCGCATGGCTTTGGCAAATTCACGGGTATGCACAATTGCCTTATCGAGGCTAAATCCTCTTTCCCCACCGTACGAAGTCTCATTCCCAATTTGCCAGTGTTTAACAGAAAATGGATCGTTTGCCCCATTTTTTTTGCGCTCAAGGTTATCCGGGTCGTTACAATATGTTACCCATTCTGCAGCCTCTTCAATGGTACCATAACGGTTTTGTTTGTGGCTTGTATTTTTAAAATACTCAAAACCATCGCTCATAAAATTTACCCCGACCAACGGATCGGCGCCAACCCTTTTGCAAAATTCCATAAACTCATGTGTGCCAACCCGGTTGGTTTCTTTACCTCCCCAGTAGTGATTGTATAACCACGGGCGGTTTTCAGCCGGACCAATTCCTTCTTTCCATTTGTAATACCGGCTATAATTGCCTCCCCAACGGATCATTCCGGGTGCTAAATCGGCAACACATTTAACAACATCTTCGCGCCAGGTATCTTCTCCATAATTCCAGGCGGCTTCAATTGCCGGCTCGGTTGTTCCGAGTGGTTCAAGGAATTGCATAAACAAAGTCGGGGCAATATCAAACTGCGGAGTGGGATCGATTTGAAGGGTCCCTTTTGGTGTTCCCGATGATTTGGTTTTACATGTTAAAAGACTGGTGCCAATTAAGATTGATCCGGATGATGCTAATGCCCCGGCTTTTAAAAAATTACGTCGTGAGTATGGTTTCATTTCTAATTAGTTTTTATAGGATATTTCCCATTTTACGCTTGCTTTTTGTGGGCTTTTAATATGGATTTCCCGAAGTCCGTTTTTAATTCCTGAATAGGTGATTTTACCTTCGTTACAATCGATATTTGTGGGTGTAAAACCTGAAGGTTCAGAAATATACAAGATGTATTCATCATTAGCGACCACTTCGCTCTCACCTTTTAAAACCTTGTTCTCCCAACTAAGATCGGTTAGTTCAAGGGCACCACATGAAATGTGGCGATTTGTAGCAAGCAGTTGGGGATGGTTTTCTTTTTTGCGAATACAAAACAATTGGCATTTATAAGTCGTGTCAATTTCACCCGGAGCAAATCCGTTTTTGAATGTTCCCAAAGGTTTTTTATCCCAGAAATCAAAAACCAGGTATTCGTTTTGTGTATCGAGCCCAAGGCGCCCAAATTCAATTTGGTTAACATGCGTTCCAGTCCTTCCAAGAACCATCCAGTTTTCGTAGGGTTTATTTATTTCCATCAGGAACAAATCGTTGAAAGAGTAGGGGCTTGCATCAAAAATCCGTTCACCGCTTCCCGATGTTTCCGAATCAACTGCATCAAGGTATATCGACCGTGAAGGATCGACATCATAGATCTGGCATGGTTGCGTAAATAATACCGGAATTGTGCGGATAACGGGCTCAAGGTTTCCTGTTTCGTAATCTTCAGGTTTGTCCGTGATCATATACAACGATCCTGTAATTGAGGTTGCCATACAATCGCGATATGCGTTTTCCCCAAATGCTTCAATGTGGTCGGGATCGTTTTGCCAAATCACATTGTTGAACGAATTGTATTGCGACAAACCTCCCAACCCGTAACCATCGGTACCAATTCGGCATGCATCGGCAATCCCAATCAGTTCAGGCCTTACGCCCCAACATGCCAACATGTAATTATCGGGTCCTATTTCTTCTCGGATTGCACTTACAAAGCTTCTAAATGCATCGACTCGGGCTACACCTTTCTTTTTAAAATAATCAGGATAACTGTTGTAACCATCGTAGCGCAGGTGCCTTAATGCATCTACTTTGAAATAGTTATAGCCCATATCCTTAAATCCCTGATAGGTAGGGCGCACCAACTTATCAATAGCTTTCGGGTTCGAGGCATCTAAAATGTATTGGATCCAGGTGCCTACTGCCAGTTCTCCGTTTTCATCGGTAACAAACAGATCTTTATTGGCATTCACCATTTTTTCATCTTTATAACTGGCGTAAGTCCAGATGCCGGGTATCATTCCTTTGTTATGAATATAATCTGCCAGGGCATGCATACCTCCCGGAAATTTTTCATTGGGGTTCAACCACGAATCAGACAGGCCAACTGGTTCAGTTTGGTAGCCATCGTCTAATTGAAGGTAATCTAATCCGTAGGGTACTATTTTTTCAGACAATACATCTGCTGTGCGATGGATATCCTGCTCGGTAACCCTGTTCCAGAAAGCAAACCATGAACACCAACCCACAACTGGTTTTTTAGAAACCTGGTATTCCCATGGTTTGAAATACTCTAATCTACGGTGCTTTTGGTAGTACCTTGGTCGGAAACGAAGGCAGATTTCTTTGCCACTTATTTCGATTTTGAATTTATTCTTTTCAGTTGGAATAATCCTGACATTGGCGTTTTGTTCATCAACGGAAATTACCCAGTCGGATTGGCGATCGTACACTGCCCGGTTTAAAAGGCTTTGACTTAAACCCACACTGTGGCGCACCAAATCATATTGGTTGGAAGTGCGTCGATCGACTTCACAGGCAAAGGCTTCTTCGCTTCCGGTTATTTCGCCTTCAATTTGTAAACCTTCTCCCTGGAGCATAATCACCTGATTGATAATTTCTTCCGATTCAGATGCCGATTCTACATGTTTTGCCAGTTTGCCCGATACTATTTTCCCCTGAAAAATATTCTTTCCATTGTATTGGAAGGTGATTGTGTTATCATCGACCGATATTTGCGCCTCTTTGTTTGGTGGTCCAGATTGCGCCAGTGCATATGCCGAAAGTAAAATACAGATTGCTAATTGAGATAATATATTTAACATATTCATAAGTTTTTAAGTTGTTGATCTACCTTCGTTGGATCCAAATAAAATCGATGCCAAGTGGTTTCCCAGCTTCTTTAGCTTCTAAGTTAAGTTCCTGTATTCCTTGTTTTAAGTTTTGTGTTGACGAACTAAATGTGCGCGACAATATGCCATCGTTGGTATGCAAATTAATTTCGCTTCCCCTGTCGTTGAATTCCGAATTTCCAATGCGTGCAATGCAACTACCAGATTGACCATTAAGTTGTGCGGTAACATGGATGACGTAGTTCCCATCCTGCAGTATTGGAAGCTTAAGTGTAATTTGATCTCCGTTTTTCTCCGGGGTCCATTCAAGAAGCTGACCGCCAGCCCATAAATTCCCAGGTTTAAGCATAAATTTTTGATCATTTGAAACAATGTCTTCGGCCTGGTAAAACACAGAATAAGCAGATCCTTTTTTCCCAACAGGGAACCATTTTTCAGGCAATTGAAGAGCCCTTACATCACCCTTCGAAATTCGTTTGTTATCGTCGTGCATTCCTTTAAAACCGTAGTGGTATATTATCCTGCCATAGGTAAATCCGGGCACCGGTTCGTGGCTTAACAATTCCATATAAAATGCAAAGTGGTTTTTAAATGGGATGTTATCGATGATGTGCCAACGGTAATTCGTTACAAAACCTTTTGTTCCGGGACCATCATTGCGGGGCTGGCCGCAGTATGCATGATGGAATATCGCAGGCGACGACCATGCATAGTTGTAATAGTCTTCCGATCCGGTTCCAAAAAATACCGGGAAAGGATTGTCGTCCACAAATATTTTTTCATCGCCTTCGCCCCACCAGTTTCCATAGGTTGAAGGAACGTTTGAAGGGTTCATCATGTGGGCGGCAGCTCCAACACACACACCTTTTCCTTGTGTTAGCAAGTAGGGAATGTCGCTTGGTTGCTCGTAGGACGAAAGTAAATCGTGGTCAACTTTCCAACGTGCCCTGAAATACATGGATTGATCATTGATCCACTTATATTGTTCCGTTACAACTTTTCCGCTTAGCGCGATATTATTGTCCCCAAAATTTTCAATCTTAATTGAAACTGAATCTTTAAAAGGCATGAAATACCTACAAATTAGCTTGCCATTTTTTTGTACGCTTAAAGGGAGCGATTGAAAAGGGTTGATTCCCTGGGCAGTCCCAAAAAAATCACCAACGGGCGATTGAACCTGAGGATCGGATGCACCATCAAATGAAATCCGAAGAACAGTTTGCCTCAATGCAGTTTCAGGATCGTTCGAATGAACCTCCATTTCAAGGTATTTAATTCCTTTGTTACCCTTAATTTTTAATATTTCCTGTTCAACCCCGCTTGCGACGTTAGCTGCGAAAGCATTTATTTCGCCTATTTCTGCTTGAAGGTTATCGGGATTAGACAGAATGCTGTGAGCGCGGTTTATTTCTTTGTTGTATTTCTGTATGTCGCTTACTTTGAAGGTTTTAATTTTTGTTCCTTCTTCGTAAAGCCTGACATTCACATGGTAGAAATGCAGAGCATTAAGCTCACCTTCCCAAATAATTTTACAGCTTTTAGCAAATGGGATGGGGTAGTAGCCAGCAGTATTTTGAGAGAATGTTCCACTAAGGTTTGGAGCCGTTTCGGGGGACATTGCGTGATACACTTTTGTGAAAAAATCATTGGCATTTCCGTTGTAAACAGGCTCAGTTTCTCCATCAAGGTACAATCGTATAGTTCCGTTAATGGCGGCAGTCCAAAGGCGTACAATAGCTCCGGGCTGGTTGATATCGCAAATTAAATATTCGCCAATTCCTTTATCATTGGGTTCCCTCAAAACTTTCTCGAAACCCGGGATTGGTTCCTTGCCAAAACCATCGGCATTTTCAAACCAGTCAGGTGCATCAGGAGTCGTACTTCGTCGGTCGTAGGAGGAAAATTGAACGGTATTAAAATAGGGTTTTGGGTACTCAGCGAGGTTTTTAAGGTTCACCATTTCGTTGATAAGGGTACCCGTGGTAATTTGTGCCTTTGAGGGGATTGCCAATGCTGTTAAAACGAAAGCAAATAATGCAAAAGCAAGTTTGTTTTTAGCGATGATCATTTTCGAAAAGTTTAGTATTCTGTATTTCATTTTATCTGTCTTAATAGTTTTTAGTCGAAGAAAATTGCTGAGAACCTGGTGTCGGGCGAGTTTTGGTAACGTTGGGTCCAAACGTTTGTAATCCGGCATTGAACATGCCCTTGAATTTTATATTTCAGGTAAATTCCCTGAGTGAAATCCGTCAGGTTGAAAGAGTGCAATATTTTTCTGGAATCCGCATCAATAATGTCAACAATCGACCATCTTCCCCGCCTATCCAAGTCAAGAAAGTATATGGAAACCAGGTGTTCATTTCCATCTTCAAAATCCAGGTCAATTATTTGGTGCAAGGGATGCGATCTTGACGAGGCGATACGTTTGCTTTCTCCGGGTACTTCAACAGCTTGAATGTCCTGCGTTTCCTCTTTCCAGATTTGCTCTTCTGAATTTATGAAGTTAATCTTCACTTGTTCCGGGGCTTTATTTTCACTTCCGGGGATTACAAATCCATTCGATCCGTATATATTTTTCCATGATCCTTTGGTTTCTGCATCGGTTCCAATAAATGTCACTTTACCTGATGGAATTAGATCTTTGTCATTTTCGGAGAGATTGGTTCCCGAAGGAAGTATCGATATTCCTTCATCGGGATTTAGCGAAATTTTCAAATTACCATTCGCGGTTATGCTTGTTTCTTTGCTTTTAAGCTTTAAGCCAGAAGTTGTGATAGTATAAATATCAACCTTACCTACTTGGTTCCATGATTCTGGAAGTTTCCAAAGACGGTTATTATAGCCGTTTTCGCTGTAAGCAATTATTTCCAGTCCCGATTTCCAAAGTGCAGGAATAAAAACATCGTTCCCATCTGCAAGGATATGTCCATTCTGTTTTATGAGAGTTTTATTGGCGTAGGTTACCTCAATGTTGTTGGAGAATAAGGCAGTATCCCCATTGAATTTGTTTCGTAAATGCCGATTTAAAAAATACCATGGCAGCGTTCGGATTGCAAATGATTTTAATCCGTTTGGGATGTTTGAAATGTCCTCATTAATCTCGGATTCAAGGGTAGAACTATGCCCAAAATATTTGCCAAACTCAGCAACTTCTTCGCTTCCATAATGAAATGCATCGCCACCTGTCATTATATACGATGGGATTTTCATTGGATCGGGAGGTGTGCTGTTATTCCATCCGCAATGCCAAATCATAGGGTGGAATAGCACGAAATCTTCACCGGATGGCCTTCCCCAATCAAATTCGGTGGTGAGGTCAACGTTATATTTCTCACGCACATAGGTTGTCATTTCGCGCATGCCAAGGCAATCCTGGTGTTTGTCGATTTGGTAATACGGATTTTCGGTTGTGTACCAGGCATCGGGATGTAAGGAGCCACTCATTTTTAGCTCTGGGATCATTTCAAACAAAGGATCAATTTGGTCGTATTTAAATGTTCCCTGGTACCAATTTCGGTAGTTGCTTGCACGATGTGCCATGTGCCCATTCCAAACATGGCCTTGCCTATGCCGTCCATCGGT
This sequence comes from Prolixibacteraceae bacterium, assembly GCA_963677475.2. Lineage (GTDB taxonomy): Bacteria > Bacteroidota > Bacteroidia > Bacteroidales > Prolixibacteraceae > JABMQB01. Next base: position 47,090 of record CAXXQD010000006.1, read on the forward strand.
TTCTCTCACTAATATATCACGTTCCTGGTATTTTGGACCAAGCTCATTATCATCGAGATAACAATCGGAAAAATTAACATGAAGCGAAACCCGGGTGTTGTATTTCGTTCCTTCGCGCATTAACCAACGAAGGCTTTCTAGAGGTGTTTTGTCCTGAAATTTTAGAACTTTGTTGACCTTTGAGAAAGAAGGATATCCTGTGTCATGCCCGGTATATTGCCAGCCTACGATGTACATAATTTTAGGGATTCCGCGAGTCAGGTTGTCAACTCGTTCAATGATCTGTAGGACTTCTTTCGCGTTCAATTTTTTTACTTCACTGGTTTTGCCATAATCCACACTTACTTTGTAGCTTAATATCTGGTCATACTCCAGTGCATAGGGGTAAAGCATGTCGCCGTATCCTCCTATTGCTTTTTCTTGTTGGGCATTGATTGATGATGTGAATAACACTGCGCTTAAAGCAGTAAGGATTAATAGTTTATAGAATTGCTTTGTTTGCATCTTATTTCTGGTTTAATGTTCTGCTTTATCAAAAAATATGGCTGAGAAACCAGCATCTTTTGACTTTGTGTATCGATCGGTATAAACATTAGTAATTCTGAACTGAACTTTTCCTTTACATTTGTAATTCAAGTAAATACCACTTCCGAAATTGGTCACATTCTGTGAATCAAGTAATTTTCGGCTATTGGCATCAATTACATCAACAACTATCCATCTGCCCGATCTTTCCCAATCCAAAAGGTAAAGTGATACGTTTTGTGGACTATCATCGGATAAGTCAAGCTCAATTATTTCATGCAAACCGGCATAGTGCTGCGAAGCAATTCGAAGATCACTGTCAGGAATTTGAAGGGCTTCGACGTCATCGCTGTTACCAGACCAAATACGTTCGGCACCATTGATTAAATTCAGCGATACATTTTTTGGGATTTTGGGATCAAGCCCAACAATCGACCAGCCTTCTTTTCCATATTTTCTGATCCAGTCGCCTTGTGTTTTCGTATCTTTTGAAAGAAACTCAACTTCGCCGGAAGGCTTTCTTTTTTTCTGATTGACAGGATCAGTCCCTGAGGGAACAATAAAAACAGCCTCTTCAGGTGCAAGACTTAATTTTATTTTATGATCCTTGATTTTTACATTCTGAAGCTTTTGCTTGTAACCATCAAGGGTAATTTGGTAAATGTCAGCCTTCTGAACATTATTCCAGTCATCGGGCAATAAATAACTTCTGTTCTCAAAGCCATTAGCACTATAGGCAATGATTTCTTTATTGGGTTTCCACAAAGCTGGTAGAAAAACATCGCTTCCATCCTGATAGGTTTCTGTGCCTTGTTTCAATGTATATTTCCCAGGATACGAAGTTTCAATATTATCGGTAAAACGTGCTGTGTTTCCATCAAATGAAGCACGAAGTTTACGGTTAAGAAAATACCAGGGAAGTGTGCGTGTAGCAAATTCCCGAAATGCCCCGGTCAGGTTTTTCGGATCATTTTTAATTATCCCTTCAAAGTCGCCGATCTCGCCAAAAAATTTAGATTGGACGGTTTCGGCACTGGTACTCCAGGTTTTGGCATTTACCCCGGTTTGGAAATACGATGGAATTTTCATTGGATTGGGTGGGGTACGCTCGTCCCACTCAAGGTGCCAAAGCAAGGGGTGGAACAGCACAAAATCGATTCCTTTAGGCCTTCTTCTGTCAAATTCTGTGGTGATATCAACATTGTATTTTTGCCTAACCCAGGCAGTCATTTCACGCATCGCCTTGCAGTCTTCCTCATCCGAAATTCGATAGTAAGGATTAGCAGCATTGTACCATGCATCGGGGTGCAAGGAGCCAGTTTCTAATATTTCCGGGATCATTTTGAAAAGGGGATTGATTTGTTTATCCTGAAAAGTTCCCTGATGCCAGTTTCTGTAATTACTTGCCCGGTAAGCCATGTGGTTGCACCAATCATAGCCCTGATGATAATCGCCGTTTCTCCATCTTACGATGATATCACGCTCTTTAAATTCTATTCCTAAAGCATTATCGTCAATATAAACATCCGAGAAATTCACATGCAGCGATACAAGCGTATTGTATTCCTTTGCCTTAATGATTAGTTTTTTAAGGCTTTCCAGGGCTGTTTTATCTTCCGGGTTTTTTATGGATTCGTTTACCTGATCGAAGGATGGATAACCTGTGTCATGTCCGGTGTATTGCCATCCAACCAGATATACTATTTTTGGCATCCCGCGTGAGATGTTGTCTATTTTGAGGATTATACTCAAGATTTCGTTTGCATTAAGCGGATCATATCCACCTGTAGGACAGTAGTCAACGCCTATTTTGTAAACAAATGTTTGATCGTATTCATGTACATATGGATAAAGCATATCCCCATAGCCGCCATTGGCAACATTGTGTTGTGCATTTCCGGTAACTGAAAAAAGAACGGCTGCTAAAATCAGTAAAGACCGGATGTTAAGACCTATTGTTATTTTATTACTTCTCATCTTGTTTATCCATTGCTTTTTTAATTGTTTCAAGCTCTCCTTCAGGGAAGGTCATGCGAACATTTTTGCCAGAGTAATCGCTTAGTTTGTCCAGAAAAAAATTGAATTTTTGCCAACGGCTTGTAAAACTTGTTTCGGAGTGGTAGAGGTACTGGAATGTTTTTTTGAAGGCTTCCCAACCTAAATGCTCTTTAATTCGGATGATGGTATAAATTACGGCATCGCTTGCATTCTCGGTATTCCCAATTCGGATTGTTTGGTCGTAATTGTGCCAGGCAAATGATTTATAATAGTTCTTTAAGTAGGAGCCTTTATAGGTTTTGCCTATCTTAACTGATGCATTAAGGGTTTCAACTACGTAAAACATTCTTAATGCGGCAAATAGATTTTCGTCCCAGTTCCAGTTAGCTTTGTAATTAAACCCGATATGAGAGGCAAAATCATAACTAATTTGGTTTAATATCCTAAACGACCAATCCCTTTCGTTCTGAATATTTAATAGGGCTGGGAGTACATTGGGTTGGTGCCACAGGATTGGGTTACCAGGCACTGCATTGCCTCCAGGATATGTATCTACGGAGAAAATGGTGATTATTTTTCCGTCGAACGGATATTCACCAATTAGCTCATAATAAGTATCATAAGCTAAATCTAAATTGTTTAGCCATGTGCTAATCGTTTTTTGATCGACTTCTGAAACATCTTCGTTTTTTAACCTCAAACGGAAATGTGCACTGGTTTGCTCAAACATATCAGCTTCGCTGATTGAGAGGTCATCGAACCATGCTTTACCATTACAAACACCTCCCCAAAAACCTATCCTGCAGCCAATTTTCACTTTTCCCGATTCGGGGGCCACAAATATCAGGGAAACTTTTTGCCAATCGTTTGTTCCTAAAATTGGATCGGTGCTTTGCCATGTTCCGAACAAACAAATATTTGCACCTCTTCCGCCAACAATATTTTCGGTTTTTACCCAGGCGGATAATTCATAAACTTTATCGCCTTCGAGTGTTAATTCCTGAACCAGCGCAACATCGTTACCAAGTTCTCCGCTCGATAAACAAACACAGTTGCTTCGATTTCGACCTGATTCCTCTTCCCATTCATATGATGAACTTTCTGCCTCCCAGCTATAGGTTTTCCAGGTCGGATTATTTTCATCAAAATGGATCTTTTTTTCAAAATCGGCATTTACAATGAGATCTTCAAGCTTTGGAGATTCATCGTTCATGTTGTTGGAAGAACAACCATATTGGCAAAAGATAATTGCCAATATGGTTGCTACAAACCAGAGTTTTAAAGTTTTCCCTTTGAGTTTCATTTTGTTTTATCTTGAAACGGCATGCATGCCATTTCTAGTTTTAGAGCATTATTTTTTAGAAAAACGATATACTTTTACTGAATGTGGAGGCAAGGTCACATTGAATGTTTTTTCTTTTAGCACTACATTTTTATGCGCCCAAACATCGTACATAGTGTAGTCTTCTATTTCGTATGGGTCTGATGCCCAATAATAATCACTGGCTTTGAGGACAACAGGTACATTTACCTGAACTGTTTTTGTTTCGTCTCCGCGATTTAATAAGCACACTGCTTTTTCTTTTTCGGCGAGCTTTTTAACCCAAATTTCGTAATCACCATTGTCACGAAATTGGAAAGCTTGTTTACCAAGTGTATCCTGGTTTATGGCTATCATGTCTTCATTGGTAAGAATTTCAAGTGTTTCTTTGTCCATATCCCGGAGATCATTTCCTGCCATTAATGGGGAAGCCAACATGCACCATAGAGAGAAATGCGTCCTGTATTCTTCGGTCGTCATTCCGCCATTTCCTACTTCCAACATATCCGGATCGTTCCAATGCCCTGGACCAGCATATTTTGCGAGGTCTTTTTGGGCATCGAAAATTGCCATCATTGCGTCCCAGCGGTCAACAATATCTCCGGTAGTCCTCCAAAGGTGGCCTACATCTTTTGCCCATTCCCAGGGTTTGTTCTGTCCCCATTCGCATAGGCTAAAAACAACAGGCCTTTTTGCTTCATAAAGAGCATCGCGCATAATTTCGTACGATGCTTTGGCATTTTGAGTGCTTGTATAACACCAATCGTATTTTAGATAGTCAACATCCCATCGGGCGTAGGTTCTGGCATCCTGAAATTCATAACCGCGGCCTCCTGGCCTTCCCCCGCAGGTTTTTGTTCCGGCGCAAGAATAGATACCAAATTTTAATCCTTTAGAATGAATGTAGTCAGCAAGGTATTTCATGCCATGTGGGAAGCGCTCCTTGTCCACAATTACTTCACCATTTTCATCTCTTCCAACCTGCCAGTAATCATCAATGACAATGTATTCATAACCGGCATCGGCCATACCACTATTGACCATAGCGTCAGCAATACCGATTAATAACTCTTCGCTGACATCGCTACCAAATTTATTCCAGCTATTCCAACCCATTGGAGGGGTTTTGGCTAGTTGCTCGAATTTTTGTGCGGACAAATTAAAAATAACAGCGAAAAGTACGCTGACTAAAAAAATGCGTTTCATATTAAATTTTTTACGTAATTAATTGTTAATAATAGAGTTGATTGTGCAAAACTATGACAGGCTATGGTAAGATTGCGCGCCATTCTTACCTAGTTGCATGTTCTACTAACCTCCCCCGCAGTTTACATTAATTGTAAAAAGAGGGGAGGTAATAACTATTCCTATGAAAAGGGATGATTAATTAAAAATTTCCTTTATTGTATTTGGTTAATTGATTAATTGTATCCTGGATTTTGAGCCAGATCAGCTTTGTCCAATTCGTATTGAGGAATTGGTTGCAGATAATATTTCTCTGGCCATGACCTTTGCTGGTATTCAAACACATTGTACACTTTGGTGTCCGAATTTTTATCTTTTACAATTCGTATCCCTTTAATAGGTTTCGCAAATTCGGTTTCTGCAATTTTCCAGCGGCGGGCATCGTAGAAACGGTGCGTTTCGAAACAAAGTTCGATTCTTCTTTCGTGCCGGATTTTTTGGCGAAGTTCATCCCCTGATGCTGAAATCGGTGGCATGGATACCCTTTCCCTAACCTTGTTCAGGTAGAATAGAGCAGTGCTTTCATCGCCAGCTTCGAAAGATGCTTCTGCATAATTAAGCAGAATTTCGGCATAGCGTATGATGATCCAAGGAGTACTTCTTGGGTATTGTTCTTCTTCCACATTGTAAAAAGGATCCATTGATTTTCGGTACACATAACTAAGTTCAGGGCAGTCGTGCTTACGGGTTGGGTTCCCGAGGCTGTTTCTACCGTAAACCATATTATCGATTTTGAAATCAGCGTCTTGCGGATTTTTAGTAAAGTTGTTGGATTCTTCACAAACCCAGAATTGAAGGGCTGAATCTAAAATCCAAGGACTTCCGTCAAAACTAACGCTGGCATAAAAACGCGGATCACGCTTTTTTAGTGGAGTACCATTTGTATGAACTTGACCATTTTCCCCAATTCCATAAGGGTCACTGGCATCAATAGGGTTATTCCAATCAAACGCTGTACCATCCTGCCACTCAAAGGCATCCACCAAATCCTGGTTAATCATTGTTGACGACCATCCTCCGGCATATCCGTTGCCATCAGATCCGCCACCAATTCCTTCAACAATTTCAAAATATTCGAAATATCCATCTTTGTTTTCGGCATCATTACCTCTCGACAGGATTATTTCGTTGTTTTTATTGGTTAAGAAAACCTGTTTAAAATCGCCTTCAAGTTGATAGGCATCAAGATCGATTACAGCTTTTGCAGCAACTGCCGCAGCCTGCCATTTGCTTTGATCGCCTGAAGGATTAAACAACGGGGAAGCAGCATACAATAACATCCTTGATTTTATTGCCAATGCAGCACCTTTGGTAAGGCGTCCCCAGTTTTTATCTTCCGAATAATTATTGGGCAACAACGGAACCGCGTTGTCAATGTCGGTTACAACCTGAGCAACAATTTCTTCAAATGTATTCCTTGTGCGGGTAAAATCATCTTCGAGGGCAAAAGGTTCGGTTACCAATACCACACCTCCATAACGGGCAGATAAATCCAAATAACTCCAGGCACGCAGTGCTAAAATTTCGCCTTTCATCCGCTCTTTTTTTGCAATATCGCTATCGGTTTCAGCCGGAACATCATCAATGCTTTGTAAAAATACATTGCACCCTTTTATGAATTCGTAATGATATTTCCAAACATCAATGCCAGTGGTAATTGAAGGGGACATAACGCCTCCCCAATAGTCGTAAATACTATGGTATCCATATTTATGTGTTGCTTCATCGGTAAAACAACTTATCTGATAGGCCCTGATCCATTCATACCAACCAAGTTTTGGCAACACTTTGTATTGGTTATTTACATACGTTTCAACCAGGTTAAGGTCTTCCCAAACCGATGCTTCTGAAAACTTGTCCAATGGTTGTTTGTCCAAAAGGTCATCGCTGCATGCAAATCCGGTAAGGATGATTACTGGTACAAATAAATATTTATATATATGTTTCATTTTTTTATCTGTTAGATTTACAATTTTAGAAAGTTAGTTTAACACCAATATTGTAAACTTTCGTTGACGGATAATATAAGCCAAGGCTGTTCACTATTTCCGGATCATAATTTTTGATCTTGTCGAATAACAGAAGGTTCATTCCGCTAACATACACTTTGGCATTTTTAAGAGAGGCTTTGGATATCAGGTGTTTTGGCAGATTGTACGCTATTTCCATATTTTTTAACCTAAGGAAAGAGGCGTCTTTCAGCCAGAAGTCAGATTTTAAGGTATTGTAGCTGTCCGATCTGTGGTAAAATGCCCTTGGCATGGTAGCAGTTTCGCTGGTAGCCTGGGTCCAACGGTCGTTGTACAACCACATGGGTATGTTGATATCCCCATTTCGTTCTGTTGGGTTTACATAGGTTTTAGCATCGGCCTGTCCTTGCCAGAACATGCTTAATTCAAATCCTTTGTACTCGAAATCGAAGTTCAAGCCAAAGATTAATTTAGGAATGCTTGAATCATACAAGCGTACTTTATCCAGGTCATCTATTTTTTTATCATCATTTACATCGATGTATTTAATGTCTCCAAGTTGTGCGCCCGGACGTTTAATCTCCGTTGCATCAAATTCTTCCTGTGTATTAAAAATACCATCGGTTTTGTAAACCAGCCATGAATCAATCGGGTGCCCTTCGCGCTTTTGGTAATCTGGAACGTTAGGAGATTCGTCCATGAAAATTATTTTATTGGCATTAAAACTCACATTTCCATTAATGTTGTACGTGAAATCACCAACTGTTCGACGGTGCGACAAGAGTAATTCGAATCCCTGGTTTTGTGCTTTCCCAATATTTTCGTCGGGTAGCGACATTCCCGCATAGTTCGGTACAGAAGCTAACCTCTGTGCCAGGATATTGCTTCGTTTAGAATAGAAATATTCAAGTTCAAAGCCCAATAATCCTTGCCACATAGAGCCTTCCAAAGCTATGTTATATGAATTTGCAACTTCCCATGTAATATTTGGGTTTGGTGTTCCCGAGAAATAAAGCGTTGAAACAACAGACGGAGAGGAGCCTAAAACATAACTTCCCCAGGCATCTTGCAATTTTGCTGTTGCCATGTATTGATATGCAGCAATATTGTCACTACCCATTTGCCCATAAGATGCGCGAAGTTTTAGGTTTTCAACTTCGGGGAATTTGTCTTTCATAAATGCTTCTTCCGAGAGTCTCCAACCTACTGATATTCCTGGGAACCAACCAACACGGTTGTCTTTTGGGAATTTAAGTGATTCATCGCGGCGCATTGTAAAGTCTAGCAGGTATTTTTCTTTATAGGAATAAGCAAACCTTCCGAAGAAGTTACGGTAAGCAAATTCATAACCTGAACCATCATTTTTTTGCGTATTTGCATCTCCTGCAAACAGGTAAGGGATTTTGTCTGACAAGAAGGTATTTCTGGTTGCCTCTATCCATTCGTTGTTCACAGAGTATTGCTCATAAGCAATGAAGGTATTTATGGAATGATCGTTAAACGTTCTGGTGTATCCCAGCTTGCCATTTAAGGTGTATTTGTATGAATTATAATAATAGTCATACAATCCACGGCTCATTACCGGATTGGTGTTGATATTGCTATATTCGCCTGAACCGTTGTCGTAGGCATATAGGTCATAACTTTTTGAGAACTCTTTGGTTCGAACATTGGCAAAATCGTATGCAGCAGTACCTTCCATAAAAAGCCCTTCGGTAATAAAAGGTAAATCCCAACGGGCAGTAACCTGTGAATTAATTGTGCTTGTGCGATCATTTTTTTCACCACCTTTACCGCGTATTGTTTCTACAACATTATTATCGAAAATGGAAGCTGGCAAGCCGTTTACAAAAAATATTGGGCTTGTTGGGCGAATGGCCAGCATGTGGTCGAAGAAGCCAATATCGGAATAACCAACCTCAGAGTCGTAGGTTGAGCTTGAGCCAACAGCCCTTCGCACATCGTCCCTTCTTCCTGAGATATCAACGGATAATTTGAATGTTTTACTTACCTGTGCATCTATGTTTGAACGGATGTTGTAGCTATTATAATTATCAATTCCTTCCTTGAAATAGGAATCCTGATATAAATACCTCCCTGAAACATAGTATTTTACTGCCTCGTTGCCACCTCTTAGTGAAAAGGTATGTGTGGTTTGGGGGGCAGTTGATTGAAGGATATAATCTTTAATATCGTAATTCGGGTAAAGATTAGGGTCACTTCCCTGCTTAAATTTTTGAATTTCTTCGTCGGAATAAACAAAGCCACTTCTTTGTGCTTCGGTATAATAGGTTGCGAATTGCCACGATCGCGCCATATCGGGTACACGTGTGGGTTGAGTTAATCCAAAATCTCCTGTATATTCAATGGTTGGTTTTCCACCTTTCCCACGTTTTGTGGTAACTAAAATAACACCATTTGCCGCGCGCGAACCATAAATTGCAGCAGAAGCATCTTTTAATACGGAAATACTCTCAATATCGTTTGGGTTAAGTTTCTCAAAACCTGATCTGTTGGCAATTCCATCAATAATTATAAGTGCACCAGCTGATTGCCAGGAACTTTTCCCACGAATATTAATTTGCATGGTTTCACTTCCCGGACTTGCACCACGATTATTAACGATTACCCCTGTCATTCGTCCTATTAAGGTTGAAGCCAGGTTGGTTGAAGGTGCTTTTTGCAGGAGTTCGCCTTTAACGGTTGCGACAGAACCTGTAACCGTTGCTTTCTTTTGGGTACCATACCCAATTGCAACTACTTCTTCTAGACCAATGGTTTCTTCTTCCAGGGCCACATTGATTACTTGTTGACCCTCGGTTTGGATTTCGGTTGTTCTCATTCCAACAAATGAAAATACCAGTATTTCATTTTCACTTGGAATATCAATTGTGTAATTTCCATAGTTATTGGTAACAACACCTGTTGATGTTCCTTTAATCATTACAGTTACGCCGGGAAGGGGAATCCCGTTGGCATCGGATACCTGACCAGTTATTTTTGTTTCTTGCTGGAAAAGGTTATTTCCAGTAAATTTTCCTTTCGTCAGGATAATTTGCCGGTTAGTGATCATATATTCTACTTCTGTTCCCAGAAATAAATCATCAAGAACTTCATTGATCATTTTTTGATTTGCCTCAATGTCCACTTTTCTATCAACATCGATATTTTTTTGATTAAAGAGGAAATAGAATTCTGAATTGTTTTCAATGGCATCGAGCACATTCTCAAGTCTTTCATTATGAAGAGAGAGCGTCAAACGTGTTTTCTGTGAGTAGGATGAGATTGCCCACATTTGAAAAGCACTTACCAAAATAATTAATACAGTTAACCGCATAATTTTTAATAATTTCCAAAGAGTTAATGAACCCTTTTTAATTTGTTTTTTTTTCATAAATTTGAAAACTTTTAGTAGGGTTAATAAATTAGTTTAGAATCACTCTGCTAACACTAAATGACAGGAAGGTGGTACGAACACTTTCCTGTTTTTTTGTTCCTGTTTTTGAATATTCACATAGGCATGCAATTAGTTGTGTTTATCTAATCTCAAAATCACTTTTCTTTTAAGAAATTCATGATCGTCGTTCATTTTACGGTTTTCGATTTCGTAACGAATAGGAGTAGAGTAAGATAATAGCTTTAAGACCTCTTCCAATTGTTCATTGACAAAGGTTGCCCTATAGTTAATATCAAGTAGCTGGTCGTCTGCCAGAACAAAATCGACATTGTACCACCTGCCAAGCCTTTTTACGACATTGATGATAGGTTCATTCCTGAACATTAATTTGCCATCTTTCCAGGATGTATAACTGTTTGCATCGATCTGTTCTATGGAGGCAGATTTTAATCGTTTGTTGAGGGTAAATTTTTGGTTGGGTTCAACATTTGAGATCAATTTTTCTTCTTCGTTCAGGATTTCAATACTACCTTGTTCAAGAATTACTTCGGCAATATCTTCATCGTTGTAGGCCATTACATTAAACTTTGTACCCAAAACATTGACGTACAAATCGGCAAAGGCAACTTTAAAATCAGAACCGTCCAGGTGTTTTACATCAAAGTATGCCTCACCTGTTAAACTTAGCTTTCTATCGTTAACAAATGGTTGTGAAAATTTTAATACCGATCCGCTGTTTAGCCAGCCTGATGACCCGTCGGGCAATTCAAATTTTGTTCTGGTACCCAGTGGCGCATGAATTTCGGTATATGTTATTCCGGCTTCCTTCTCTTGGTTGGTGATGATTAAGTATGTGGGAATAGCAAGCATGAGGGGAATAAGGAATATGGCTGCAAGTTTTGAATAAGAACGCCATATATTTTTAAGCAATGAGCCTCTGTTACCAATACTTTCGCTATGTATCTCTTGTTGGATTTTAAACAAAATGTGATAGAGGTTTTTATCTTCTTCTTTGTTTTGCAAGCTTTGATCCCAGTCTTCCTTCAAATAGGTATTAAATTTATGATCAGGATTATTAATTGAGTCTTTTATGGCGAGGTAATCTTTTTGTGAGTATTTACCAGATGTGAAACGCTTGTATATATTTTTATTCAATGACATCGAGTTTATTTCGGCTTAATTTGATGAGTAATATCCCATTGGGACCAATTACCCCCAATCCACGCAAGTATGTTCTGTAACATAACTGTTAACTAGCGTATTATTTGGGATGAAAGAATACTTATTCGAAAAAGAGGCAGAAGAAAAGCAGGCCCGAAAGTCCGGCTTTTTTTAAATCGTTACGTAAGAAATTAAGTGCAATGGTGAGTTGGTTTTCCACTGTTTTTTCAGAAATGTTAAGTTCAGCGGCAATCTGTTTTACAGGGATATCTTCTTTTTTTCGTTTCAGGAAAATCTCTTTTCTGCGGGCGGGCATGGCATCTACGAGTTTATCAATGCGGTCAAGCAGAAGTTTGTAATCTAGCTGGTCATTATCTGCTTGATTGGCTTTTATATATTCATCGGCGATGCTGTGTTTGTATGAATCTTCTTTATCTTTTCTGATAAACTGCTTTTTGATGCAATTTGATGCAATTGTAAAGAGGTATGATTTAAAAGAGAGGTCAAGCTTTAGTTCCCTCCGTTTGTCCCAAACTTTCAGGAAAACATCCTGGACAACTTCTTCAGCATCTTCTTCAGATTTAAGGAGTTTATATGCAAAAAAATATAAACGTTTCCCATATTCTTCAAAAAGTTGGTTAAAAGCCAGGCTATTTCCTTTTTTTAAAGAAGCAATAATTTTTATTTCCTCAATTTTGGATAATTCTGCCACGAATAGTATTCACTTAAATTTTTATTATGAGTGCCAAAATTACAACACATAAGCTAAAAAAAAGTGATAATTGTTAAGAAAAACCTGAATTTTATAGGGATTTGTAGCTTTTATCGCAATCTTAACAGAAAATGTATAGTTCATATTTGAGTTTCCAGATTTCATTTATTATGTGTAATGTGCACCTCTTTTAACCAATCAAATAAAAATAGGGGTGTTATTTATTTTTCATGTGACAGTGCTGGGAAATAAAAAAACTTGCCGGCACCTAACCGACAAGTTTTAGGACATTTATAACACTTCTAGCACTATAACAAGCACGCTAGCACTAATTTTAATTAATAGGAATTTACTAATGCCGAAAACATCGATTTATAAATTCATTTTGGTTACCATACTTGATATGGTAAAGTTTCCATATTGTGTCCCGCCAGAATAAGTTCCCCCTGTGTACAATCCATCTTTAATAGTTCCGCTTGAGTTGCCCCCAACAAATAGTTCATAACTTGTTCCTTTTTTAAGTTCTGATGAAGAAAAAACAATGGACTGGCAATCTTTAATTGTTTTGAATGTAAGGACTTCGTTCCCTTCACTGTCCTGAGCATGTAGGATTGTCCCTGCCGATATTTTAGATCTAAAATCAATTAAAAACGAGTATTGGCTGGAGGAAGAGCCTGGGGCTTCTGACATTCCTGAAGAACCAACTGCAATTAGAAAACCTCCGGATACCACACAAGTTCCGTTATAATCTAAGGCTCCATTTCCGTTTCCTGTAGGGCCGTTAACAAGCTGGGTACCACCAGAAATGGTAAGCTGGTCATTGGAGTCGAGCCCGTCACCCTGGGCATTTACCACCAAATATCCTCCGGCAATGTTTAATACATATTGCCCGGAAGCAGACGCACTTTTTCCACCTCCACCAGGACCACCGCCGGTATCTCCACCAGCAGCAATATTAATCCCATCATCGCTTGCAACGATATGAATATTGCCATCGTTGATGTTAATATTGCCAATATAACTTTCGAGGCCTTCATACGATTTTGTAATGTTAATATCGCCACCTGTGATTTCCAGGTCATAGTCGGCGTGAATGCCATCATCGCCCGATGCTAAATTGAGTGTGCCGCCGTATATTTCAATATTTCCACCTGCGTGGATTGCATCATCGGCAGAATTTACAGTTATCGAACCATCGTAAATAGTAGTATATACGCCAGACTTAATCCCTTTTGCAGACACGGAAGCATTAATGCTTTTGTTACTTCCTCCCCCCGAGGTAAGGTTTATTTCACCAAGGTTGATCAGAACATCCTTAGCCGCCTGAATGGCATCTCCACCGGAGGTAATATTTAGTACCCCATCATCAATGTTAATGTAACCCATTCCGACATCTTCCTCGTTGTCGGAAATAATACCATCTCCGCCTGCATTTATATTAATTGTTCCGCTTTTAATTACCAGATAATCTTTGCCTCGAATTCCGTCATCGGCAGAACTAACGGATATATTGCCACTGCTAATAATTAATCCATCTTTAGATGTAATACCATCATTATAATTTCCTTTAACTGTTAAGATCCCATCCCCATATATACTTAAGTTTGTTTTGCTAAAAATTGCAGCATTTGCATCCTCTTCATCGGAACTATAGCTGGTTCCATCAGTGATTGTATTTGTTGTTGCATCGGCAATAACAATCATCGCTTTACCTGCCTTGTTAAAATATATTGGGGCGTTTGACGAACAACTGATGCTTGCATTGTTTAAAATAAGCCTAACCATTCCTTCGTCCTCTGTATCTACAAATACCTGTCCATCGGATAGCTCCCCGCTGATTCTGTATGTTCCGGCTGAAGAGATCGTAATTATGCTTCCTGAAACCGTTGCACCATTTCCCGATACAGTTGCTGAGCTTGTGTTTAGGGTAATTGGAATTTCTGTTGATGAATCCCAGGTATAGTCATCCGAATCGTCATGGTCGCCCACATTTTCATCGGTATCTTCAATTGCATTACCGGTGTCGTAATCAGAGCTGGATCCTGTTTCCGAATCGTAGTATAAATCACCCCTGCATGAAAATATCATGGAAAGTAAGATAAACAGGGCCCATTTTTGTTTTCTAATTATTGTTTTCATATATCAAAGTGTTTTCAATTTAAATAGCTGGTAACTGCCTCATTTCTTGATTGAACATGTGTTTTTAGGGTTGCCACTGCCTGATCGAATTCCGAGGCAGAGGAAATAAAGCTAAATCCGTTTTCTTCAGCATAAGCAAAGTCCTTTAGCAATTCATAATATGAATCGTAGGTGGCAATCATCTTATCTGGGTTAAAAACTTCATCGATAAATTGTTGGAGATAGGTTTCATAGGTTTGTTTGTAAACCGCATCATTTATTATATAGGAAATCAATGGCCAACCAGCACCAACTTCGTTTAGTGATAAACTTAAGGCACCGCCTTGCTTGCCATATTGAAATGCTTCATTGTTATCCCACGGAATCCAGGTAAGCTTGCCGGATTCAGGATTATTGTATAAATAATAATTGTGGCTCATTCTTCCATAGGTATCCCAGTTTTGGATAACAGTATTGGCTGCAAGCCATTTAAGAAAACCATTGATGTTAAGAACATTTTCCAGACTGCTTTTCCATGCTTCCGTATTGCTTGTTCGTTCATCATCGTTTATGATATCATACAAAGATTGTACATCGGAATAATCGTTCAATTCTTCGTTCGTTTTTTTCTGCATTTCATACGAATTATAGGCTCCGTATGCAAATGTTGCAGCATTTCCATCTGGTTTATATAAATTTCCGGAATATTCATCAAACTGGCTTTCAAGAACGGTGTCATCTACTTCTTCAACCAATGCATAAACACCATAATATTGCGGACCGCTTCCATTATTGATGTAAACCACGCAGAATGCAGTTTGCGATGCAACCAAACCAAATTCCCTGAATAAATCGGCACCAATTTTCTCACGCATTAATGACGCATCATCGTAGTTGTTATTGAGGTTCAGTTGCTTAAAACCATAAAATCGCTGGTTTTCAAGGTCGGGATAATCCTCTTCAAATTCATCGAAATCGAGTTTAAATGAAAATTTGCTGTTGCCTGAGTTATAGGTAGAACGTAAACTTGAATTTCCTTTGTAACGAATACCTACATGGTACCATTCTTTGTTATTAAAAATTAAAGAACATTCGACCCAAACGGGTGTATAATCAGAGGAAGATGCTTCACCAGGGCGTCCGCCACTATTTCTAATGTTTGACGAAAGGTCGTTCTGCATGGTGTTCCAATTTGTACTACTGATTTCAATATCGAAACGCAATACTTCGGTTTGATTGAAAACCACGGCATAATCTGGATCGGACAAATCGCTGTGCGTGTCATCTGTCCAGTCGGGATAGGTTGTTAAATCTACAATTTCATCATCAGTGGCAGTTGGACCATCGGTTTCTTCAATTAATTCAACTTTGCGGCAGGCAATCGACGATAGTAGTATTGCCAGGATAATTATAAATCCACATTTTATCATATTCTTAAAATTTGATTTTGTAGCCCACACAAAAAATGTGTCTGTTTTTATATTCATTCAGGTAATGGTCAAGTTTATAACTTAACCCTAAGTAGTTCTTTTTAAATAGCTTGTAATCAAAACCAAGGGAGTAACGCATTTTATATAAATCGCCATCCGAAAGCTGTTGAAATGCTTCTGCTTCGATACATGGGTTTATTTTGAAATTCGGGATATCGTACTCCAGAGAAGTTTTATATCGAAGGTAGTCTTCATTCGTTGCATCATCATCGGCATAATTGCTGTATCGTATCCTTAGTTCTGGTTCGAAACGACCGAATTGTTTTTTTGCCTTCACACTTGCGTCATACCGGTGAAAATATTCAGTGTCTTTATTATCCCTGGGATTGCCAATAAAACGATAAGATGCACTTAGCGAAATGAGCTTTATAGGTTTATATTCGGCTTCCGTTTCTATTAAGTATTTGTCCAAAGAAAATTGTTCATCAAGCCGTAACTCAGGGGTCAGACTTAGGCTTAGCTTTTTCAACGGTTTGTATGCCATTGAAAACGAAGTCCTGGTTTGGTATAGGTTTTCGACATCCTGAGCAATTGTTTTTGCAAGCGGGAACAGAAAGCCAATACCAATAATAATATAGATTTTTAACTTATGCATAATTATAATAACTTATTGATTAACATTTCCATTTCCATTAAAATAGAGCGTTATCTCTGCAATGTCTTTTAGGAAATCGATCTTGTTTATTTGATATCTTTTAATGTCAATTCCGGTTCGCTCCTTTAGGTCGGTAAGCAGAATTTCATCGTTATCAATATGGATATTTTCGATTTTTTCGTAAATCAGTTTGATTGATTGTTCCTGCTTTAGCATTAAGCGTTTCTCAAGAAACCATAAACCAGCAATAATTGCGGCATTGGTAACTACCAATTCCGAATAGCTCACTTTTTTATTCGAAAGTGCATTGATAACAGATATACCTATTACAACAAATAAATAGGTCATTTCTTTGATTGGTATGGTATCCGTTCGGTACCGAATAATTCCAAAAATAGCGAAGAGGCCAAGCGCAAACCCCAGTTCAAGTTTTACATTATTCAGCAAAAAGCTTAAAAGGAAGACGATTACACCAATGGCTAAATAGCTGAAATAAAAATCTTTTCGACGGCTGTTTTTTGCATACATAAAATGCACGACAGTAAAAATCAAAAAAGTATTTAGCAGTAGACGGATTAAAAGTTCAGATAAATCTGCAACATTAATAATTTTAATTCCCAGAAAACGAATGTTTTCCTCCCAAGAGTTAAGCTCAACGTTTGTTAATGTTGAGTCGATTGTTTCCAGTACCGATGTTATAAGTGTCATGTTTTCTAATTGTTATATAAATTTATTTGGCTTTGAATTGTTTTTTCCAGTTCCCTTATTTTACATTTGAACCTGTTTCGTTTGAGGGTGTTATCGGTTAAGCTTCGTCCAACACAGTACTTACTAAATCCTGAGGATTTAACCCTCAAATCCCTAAGGGTTTGGGCTAGTGGCGAACGTTCTGATTTTCCGTCGGCTTTTATTTCTACAATGACTAAATTATTGAGCGACAAATTTTTGCGTGTAGTTTCGTATCTGAGGTCAATGTCGATAGTACAACGTTCTTTAAAATTTTTATTGACCAGGGTTAATCGGCTAAAATTATTCACCAGCGAAGGTTGCAGTTCATCACATCCGAATGGTGTAATACTGTTTAAAAAGTCTTTTTCTTTTGTGGTAAAGAGTAAATTATCGAGATCGGACTTTATGCGCGTTTTAATGGTGCGTCCTTTGTTGTTTTTTAGTTTAACTTCCAGAAAACTAATTCCCGATCCTACATAACTTCTTTTGCGGACTTTATACCGATTTAACTTTCCGTTGTGGTGTGCGGTAAACATCCTGTCATTGGAAGTATCAAAATAAACCGTTGAATATGGCATTTTACTTTTGCCATCAATGGTAAGTAAAAAATAATCCTTCCTGATCCTATCCAATACCTCCTGAAGTTTGCATATATGAAACCAGTACTTAGTATCCGTACGGTTCATAAGTTTAACTTTTTCTATTTCCTTAAGAAAGATTGGATGGAAAAAATTCGTTTCTAGCTTTCTCTTTTCCATGCCCCGAATCTATGGAGCATAAGTTTACTATTAAAAAGAAATCAACGGATTGGCATAATAATTCAACGAAAGCCGATATCTTCTAAATTTTAGGGAGACCATGTTAAAAGGATTCGAATCGTGTTTGATATTTTTTGTTACATGCTTATAACAATTTTCCCTTTAGCATGTCCATTCCCCAGATAATGAAATGCATCAGGTGCTTCTTTTAGGGTAAAGGTTTTATCGATGAATGGCTTTGTTTTTTTATCCTTTATGTACTTAAGGATTAGGTCCATTCCAAGATTTGGTTTTGCTGCGAAAAGGCCCATTTTCTTTTTATTCAAAAGTGAAATAAATGATCCGATAATCAGGGTCTGAAAAACGTGTGGAACCGATCCGCCAACCATCAGGTATTTGCCCCCTTTTTTGAGAGACCTGCTATAATCCATGATAGTATGGGAAGCCACAAAATCAAGTATGAAGTCGTATTGATTGCCATTTTTTGTAAAATCCTGCTGTACATAGTCAATCACCTGGTCGGCTCCGATAGACTGCATAAAATCCAGCTTACGTTCGTTGTCAACCCCGGTTACGTGTGCCCCTAAAAGTTTGGCAATTTGTATGGAAAAAGAACCAGCTCCGCCACCTGCACCATTAATTAAAACCTTTTGCCCGGATTGAACTTGAGCAATGTTTTGCAAAGCGTGCAAGGCAATACAAGCAGCTTGGGGAATGGCAGCAGCTTGTTCAAAAGTGAGAAAATCAGGTTTTAATTGCAGCATGTTTTCAGGTACACAAACATATTCAGCCAGGCCACCCCAACGTTCAAAAATATCGCCAAATACTGCATCGGCGGGTTGGAATCTTTTTGCTTCTATTCCGCATGCCTCAACAATTCCAGCAATATCGGAACCCAGGATTGTGTTTTTTGGTTTTCGTAATCCCCACATTCGCGTGTAAACCGGCTTTCCGGTTAAAAATTCATAATCGGATGAATTTAAGGAGGTGGCTTTTATTCTAACCAAAACTTCTGTGTCTTTCGGAACAGGTTTTTCAAGGTCTTTTAGCTGCAGGACTTCAGGTGAGCCGTATTCAGAATAAATTATTGCTTTCATGGCTTTGTTGAGATTCGATCGTTTAACTGATTAATTACGTTGATGCAAATTTACATCTATTGTAACATCAATGCAATTTTTGGGCGCTCTGATTTAATACGTTCGTAGTCTAATTTTAGCCCAAGTGGACCGAGCAATGAAGCAAAGTAGTCGTACACACCTTTAACTGCATCGAATGGTATGCTAACAGCATCAATTGGTAATGAGCCTGAATTGTTTTTAAGGTTTTTATTGGCTCCATTTGCCAATAAACTTTCAACGATTTCCGGATGGCAAAAGAAGGCTGCCGAATGTAAAGCTGTTGATCCTTCATTGTTTTGGCAGTTAAGATCTGCACCTGCCTCAATAAGTAAAACAGCTATTTCAGTTTTTCCAAAAACACAGGCTGTTATTAACGGACTTGAACCACCCACAGCATCTTTAAGGTTCAAATCGGCACCGATTTCAATGTATTCTTTAACCAAATCAATATCGTTCATTAGAACGGCTTTGTGAATATCTATTTTCCCGCTTTTTATGTAATTAACTTCAGATGTGGCAGCCGGATTTTGGTTATTTGCAGCATTGCCCTTATTTAAATTAATTGAAACTCCTGTGATTAGAATTACTAGAATGCTTATTGCTATTGTTTTCATATTGATAGTTTTTTGAATGGATTTTTGATACGTATAAATAATCATGTTTGTAATGATAAATGTACTTATAGTGAGGATGATAAATTTTACGAATGCAGGCAGATCAACGTGTAAAAGTATCATTGCCAATATACCAATTACAATGGTGTGAAAAATGTAAACTGCATAGGAACTTTTGTTTAGTTGTTTCATTAATGTATTGGTTTTGTTCAGGTTAAACCTAAATGAATATAGCAATATATACAGAAAACCAAACATCGTTAAGAGGGTAGAAGCATAGTAAAAAATACGGTCAACGAATTCAGAAATAAAGTAGAAGTTTCTGGATGGATCGATTAGGTTAAAGAAGAAATTAAGTGCGACTGCTGTAAATATTCCCATAGAAATTGTTAGTAGAACGTTGGCAATAACATATTCTTTTTTGTTTTTATTGGCAGAATCAAATACCTTGTTTTTATTGCAGAGTGAACCCAATAAAAAAGCGAGGAAATATACGATCAATCGTTCTCGTTGAAAGTGGAATATGCCAGACTCTGCCCATCCTTTTAAATTGAATTCCGAAATAAACATACTATATACTAATCCAAGAACAAAACTAAGGATAACAGCTTTTTTAACCGAGATATTGATAGAAAGAAGGTTGATTTTTGATAAGGCTAAATAGCCCAGTTGAAAAGTAAACAATATCGGAAGGAACCATAACCAGTTTTGGTCTGGATTATTGGCATAAAAACCCAGGTTGCTTCCAGCCCTTTCAAAGAAGTATAAATAGGAAAACCATTCTTGTTGGGGCAATCCCCTTGAAAATAGAAAAATTGCTTTGTATACCGGGATGAGTGTAAAAACTGCAATAAACCAAGGAACCATTATCCGCTTAAATTTGGATACCACAAATTCCATTGGGCTTTTACTCTTTAGCGAAAAGCGGATGAAATATCCGGAAATAAAAAATATACAAAACATAACAAATACATCGAGGTACATACGAATTAACCCAATAGAGTGGTTTTTGACTGGGTCAACTACAATCCAAACATTTTCAAGTACGGATTCGTATACCAGTCCTGAGTGAAGTACCACAACCAGGAAAATTAAAAAGGTTCTTAAATTGTCGAGAAAATAAATTCGTGCTTTCATCTGTTTAATTTTTTTTGATTTTTATTATGGTTTTAGTTTTAAAATTTTCGATGGTGTAAAGTTCTATGAAAGCCTGATGCACACCAATCAAAAAAAAGCCAAGGTTTATCAAGTTTGTAGAGTGGGTATAAATTATGATGCAGGTATATAAATTATGGCGCAAAGTGGCTTTTAATGCTTAAAATTTATGGTCTAAAACATTATTCGTATCTTTTCTGAAAATTTCAAAAACAACGACTTAATAAATCGTAAAATGCCAGCAATTCGCGCATCGGAACAAGCATTTTTAGATGAAATCACCCAACATGTTTTGGATAATATTTCCAACGAACAATTTGGGGTTTCAGAGCTTGCGGCGAAGTCGGGTATGAGCCGTTCAAATTTGCTTCGCAAAGTAAAAAAACTGACTGATTTATCCGTCAGTCAGTTTATCCGTGATGTACGTTTACGGGAAGCAATGAAACTGTTAAAGGAAGGTTCTTTTTCGGTTTCGGAAGTTGCCTACAAAGTTGGTTTTAGCAGTGTTTCCTATTTTATCAAATGTTTTGGCGATGTGTATGGCTATCCTCCCGGTGAAGTTGGTAAAGGAACAGACCGTGATTTGGAGGTCGAAGATAACACTGAAAAAGAAGATGTTGCTAAGGAAAATGAAGGCGGGAATTCTCACAAAAAAAGAAAACCCATTATTTGGTCTGTATTTTTGCTTGCATTATTTTTCGTTGTTTACCTGATTTTTATTAAAGATATTTTTCATATTTCGTCCCAGGTTTTTCCATCGTCAAGGCAAAGTTTTGAAAATAAGTCGATTGCGGTGCTTCCTTTTATAAACGACAGCAACGACTCAACCAATGTTTATGTGATTAATGGATTGATGGAGGCTATCCTCACCAATCTTCAGGGAATTGAAAACCTTCGGGTTATCAGCCGTACTTCAGCGGAGAAATACCGGAATAGTAAAAAATCGATTCCTGAAATATCAAAAGAGCTAAATGCCAATTATTTTATCGAGGGCAGCGGACAAAAAATAGGGGATAAAATTTTAGTACATATCCAGTTGATTGAAAGTTCGAGCGACAAGCATTTATGGGCTGAACAATTCAAACGCGACACAGAGGATATTTTTAGTTTGCAGTTAGAAATAGCAAAAAAAATAACCGATAAAATACAGGTGATTGTTACACCCGAAGAAGAAAGCAGGATGAAAAAGTTGCCGACCCAAAACCTGGCTGCTTACGATTATTTCATGCAAGGACTTAATCTATTGCATAATCCGGATGATAATAACCTTGCAGCTTCTATTCCGTTTTTTAAACAAGCCATTCGTGAAGATAATGCTTATGCCCGTGCCTATGCGGGAATTGCTATGGCATATTATCTTTTGGATCGATACAGGACGGAAAAACAGTTTGCCGATTCAATTAATTATTATGCCGATAAGGCTTTGTTTTACGATGCTGAACTGCCGCAAAGCTTAATTGCAAAAGGTTTATATTACATGGGCAATGCGGAATTTGATCTAGCAGTTTCATATTTCGAAAAAACATTGGATGTGAGCCCGAACAACGATTTGGCATATTTATTTCTGATAGAGCTTTATGCCAATCATTTTCCAAATACCGAAAAATACCTTAAATATGCACTCAAAGGGCAACAATTGGATATTGAAGCTTATGATTCAATAACAACAAGTTATGGGCTTTTGCACCTAAGCAATGCTTTTATACAATCGGGGTTTATTGATGAAGCAGCGTTTTATATTGATAAGTCACTTTCATATTTTCCAGGCAATTTATATTCACAGTACGTAAAAGCTTATATTGAATACGCTCAAAACGAAAACCTTCACCAATTAAAAGACAAATTGTTGCTTACACTAAGTAAAGATTCAAACCGCCTGGATATTTTGCAGGAAGTTGGCAAAGCATATTATTATTTGGGCGAATACGAACAATCCTTAAAGTATTATGAAAAGTTTACTCGATTAAAAGAGCTGTACCAATTGGAAATTTTCAGGACGGAAAACGCCAAAGTAGCGCTGGTTTACGATAAAATGGGAAGGCGTGAAAAGGCAGATAAGTATTTTAAGGAATACCTGGCTTTCGTGGAAAAAGACCAGAGTATTTATAAGCATTTTAGCATGTCGGCATATTATAGTTACAAAGGTGAAATTAAATTGGCACTTGAGCAACTGAAATTATTTAGCCAGGAGGCTAATTACCATTACTGGACCATTTTGTTTTCGCCCATCGATCCACTATTAAAAAACGCCTTTGAAAATCCGGAATATAAAAGAGTATTTAAAGAAATTGAACAAAATTTCTGGAAATACCACAAGCAACTTCGTACTTCCCTTGACAAGCAGGGGTTGCTGTAGGTATTCAAAAAGGTAATTCAATTTATTATGTTAGTCCCTTTTTCTTTTTTATTTTCAGAATAGACTTTTCAATACCCCCTGGTTTTAGTCCTTTATACCCATCATTTATAAGTTTTTCTAATGGTTCAATTGCTTTTGCGCTCCCCAGTTTCTCAAGCATGATAATCGCATGGTTAATAACGGGTTCATCGTTTGATGATAGGACGTTTATATAGGCATCAACTGATTGAGGAGTCCTTATTTTTTTAGAATTTAATAGAAGTAAATTCAAAAGTTCATTTTTAGTTGAGCTTGTGAAGATTGTATCTTTTTCCGGTTCATAATTTTCTTCCAATGCTTGTTTAAGAATTAATTCCACCGCATTCGGATGCTTAGAGAAAATTAAATCAAGGGCAGCATCTGCCTTCGCATTTTTATTGCCGTTTTTTAAGTCCCAGAGCGTTGCATTTCCTGAATTAGCAGAAGAATCTTTTTCTTTTACCTCATCATTTTTCAAAGTTGAAGTTTTCTTGTCAGATGTATTTTCTTGATGATCGGTAGTTTTTTCCTGTTTTGTTTCGCGCGCCAAATGTAACTCCTTGCCATTGCTGGCAACAATTATCCATTCATTGCAGTTTGCACATTTTAACAGCCATATAGGCAAAGTTTTGCGAAATATTGGGATTAAAATCCGTCCCAAAACCAGCATTATAGGAATTCCAAGTAAATAGGTTAATTTCCCATATTCTTCGCTATCCATTAAATCTCCCAAAAGACCAAAAAGAATAGCAAGGGTAATTCCAAAGGCAATAATATTTGCTAAAACAACCAAACCTTTGTCTGTATAAGCAAATTTCTGATCTGTAAGTTTAAAATCCTCGCTTTCCTGGTATTTTTCATTATTGAATGTTGAAAGGGCTATTGAAGTATTATGGAAACATTTGGGGCAGTCAAATTTCAGATGTTCATTTTCTGCTGGAATAAGTACCCAGTCAAGATTTTTGGGAAGTTTATACTCAGTTTTCATAATTTCACGTATTAATGATTTATGTGTGTCGTTGTTTATATGCAAATTTTCATAACAAATATTACTGAATATTTACACTTTTAAGGCTTACAGAATATCCTGTAATATTTATAGAATAAGAGTTGTTGGCAGAAGGAGAATCAAGAACAACTTTTGAGCTGGAACCTTCTTCACCAATTCCCAAGGTTACGATAACCTTATGTGAAGAATTTCCTTCCACATAGGCAACGCATGATTCAGATTTGCTGCCAATTTTAGCTTTAATTTTTATTTCTCCCGATTCATCATCAATAACGTTAAAACTTTTATAAAGATTAGCCCCTGTTCGTACGCCTCCAGAATAGCTGTATGTTAATGTTTCACCCTCAGAGGTCCATTCGATATTTGGACCAGTAGCATACTCATCGCAACCCAAGGTTATGAATAAGGCAAGGAAAATAATGACTCGTGGGTAATATTTGTAAATCATTTTACAGAGGATTATAATTCATATTTGAAAATGCCATTTCCAATGGATAAAACCCAGATGTTCCCTTTTGAATCCTCAAAGAATTTACTTGTATAGATATCCTGAAAATCGAAAGGATTCCAATTGTTGCCATCAAATACAGAAATTCCTCCTTTTTTGCCATAAGGAGCTGCGCCAACCCAAATATTTCCTTTGCTATCCTCAAATATTTCACGGACAGCACTATGGGAAAGTCCATTTTTTTTGTCGATCGTAGACCACTGACCATTATCGAATAGAAGCAGTCCTTCCATTGTACCAATCCAGACACGGCCTTTACTGTCAGCCAAAAGTTTTGTGATAAATTTACTTGGTAGCTTATCTTTGGCGGAATAATTCTTCCAGGATTTTCCATTAAAAACATTAAGTGCTTTTTCTGTGCTAATCCAGATATTACTTTTGCCGTCTTCAACTATTTGGTTGATGCTTTTGCCATCAAATCCGTTTTCTTTCGTATATGTTTTCCAATTAGAACCATCAAATCGCATTAAGCCCCCAAGTTTTCCTTCCAATGAAGCTCCAAACCAAAGGTTATCCTTGCTATCTTTGAAGATTATATGTATGTATTGATACATATTCTTTGATGGTAGCCCATCTTTTTCTCCATAAGCGGATAGGTTTGTTCCATCAAAATGATAAATAAAATCTCCGTTATTGGCACCAGATGAAAACCAGATATCATCTTTTCCATCACAAAAAAAATGGTTAACAGATGACAAATCTTTTCCTCCTAATTGTGTAAGAGGATTAATAGCTTTTCCATCATAATTAACCAAAAATGCCCCTTTTTTATTTTCCCGGTTAACGCCACCTATCCATATTTCCCCTTCAATATTTTCCACGTGGCTCCATAGGTATTCTGAAGAGCTTTTGTTCATATTAGCAATGATTTCGTTTCCATCGTACCTGCCCCAACCATTGCCTCTTTTTGTGAGGGCTTCAAGCACAGGTCCAACAGCCTTCGAGAAATTATTTGCAGGTTCAATGGTAAACCAAACAACTTCATTTTTATCAATAAAAATTTTCATTAAGGTTTTTAACGGCAATCCATCTTGTTTCGTAAAACTTTCAAGATTATTTCCGTCATATTTACACAGTCCTTTGTCGGTCGTAAACCAAAGGTTTCCCTGCTTATCTTCAGCACAATCACGTACCCAGGTCGATGGTAGGCCATCTTCTTTCGACAGGTGGGTCCACTTATCTTGAGCTCTAGTAATGGGGTTTAAACAAATTAGTAATAAGAAGAATAAAATTTTGATTTTCATTTTCTGTTAGTTAATGTGGTTTTTATATGAATTGATCCTATAAGGGATCCATTTTTTCGAAAATCAAAAAAGAATTATCTGCCTGCCAGCATTCAAATCAAAATAATAGTTCAAAATTCAGAAGAAGGGAGAATAAATTTATAAGCCAACCAATTGTAACTTCAACACTTTATCTTGCGAATAAAACCCTTAAGAGAAATTTAAACTTTTGATTATTAAGTGACTATGCAAGTTACTACCTTTTTTAGACTAATACAATTATTGTAGTTATTTGTTCTTTCCTTGGGGAAAAGGAAACCGAAAATGTTTGTTCGAACAGCCCTAGAGAAGGCTATTCCTAATTTATTCAAACCTTAATAATACTTTGCCCATACTCATATTATTTGTGTAGGTCTCAATGGCCTGGTGAATTTCTTCAGCCGGAAATTGTTGCTGAACCGCGGTACCCAATTCTTTTCCTAACAGTGATTGAATTTTCCGGGTATTCATTAATGATTGAACCATATTCTTTGAATGCAGCCAACCGGTCAACCAGAAACCCTGAATTTGATTTCCGTTGAATAGTAAATCTTTTAGGTCTATTAAGCAAGCTTCTTTTGCCAACCTTCCATAATTGAAAAGCGTGCTTCCTTTTGGTGCGGCATCCAATAAAGTTTGAACCATACTTCCTCCAATTGCATCAAAAATTACTTTTGCGTTTATGGAATGTGCCAATTCTTTTAGTTCCGTGTTAAAATCTGGTGAGGAGCTGTTTAAAACATGTTTGGCTCCTTCTTTTTTTAGCTTTTCCACTTGTTCTTGCCTGCGCACAACCGCTATTACCGGAATGCCCTGTTTTTGTCCGAGTTTTATAAGCATTTTCCCTAAGGCACTTGCACCTGCTGTATTGATTATTGCCCGTGTTTTTTTAGTCGGATTGGGCAATTTTTTATAGACATCAAAAAAAGCCAGAGCGGTCATTGGATTTACAAACATCATGGCACCTTGTTCCTGCGACACATTTTTTGATAAGGGAACGCACATTCCGGCTGAGGTTTTCATGTATTCAGCCCAGCAGCCATCGTATTGAGTGGATGCTGCACAAGCTACTTTTTTGCCCATCCATAATTTTGGGAGCAAGCCTTTTCCGGCAGCCACAACCGTTCCGCTTCCTTCAAATCCGGGTACAGTCGGGTAGCTTTTCTCAATCCCATAATCCCCGCCCAAGAAAGCCAAATCAGAAGGATTAATGGGCGAAGAATGCATTTTTACTAAAACTTCACCTGGTCCGGGGGTTGGTACCGGTATTTGTCCTATGGTTAAAGGTTCACCGCCAGCTCTTAACAATACAGCTTTCATTGTGGTAGGAATTGTATCGCTCATAATAGAATTTTCACAAATATAGATGCTTTTTAGATTTAAAAGCACGACTTTATGGCTAAGATTATAAAATATTCAGGCTAGTTGCTTACTATTTAATCATATGTGTAATATAGTAAATTTTCTGTTGTAACTATGTCAAGAGGAAGGTATTTTATAGGTTCAATCTTTTTCTTAAATACCAGATGATCGATAAGTAGTTCAATTCCATAATAACCCTGTTTATATGGGTTTTGATTAATCAGGAAATTTATAATTCCTTGATTTAGAAAATGTATGTTTTTTTCTAAAAGGTCGTACCCAACTAATCGAATGTGCTTTAGGTTTCTTTTTACTAGATATTCGGCAATGGTAAAAGCTCTTGAATTGGTTACAAAGAAACCGCTTGTTCCAGGATTATTTTCCAATAACCTGTCCAATGTAAGATGAAATTCTTGCTTGTTCATATAGCCTTGAAGGTCAGCTTTTATAATAGTAAAATCCATCCTTTCTTTTTGAGAAAAGTAATCAACAAAACCTTGTTCTTTTTTAAGAAGGTGAGAAGAGTTTTGTAGATCTTCATCAATATGGACCACAATAAACGTAGTTGGTTCAGGGTGTCCGTATTGAAGTAAATAAGCAGCTATTAAGCCGCTTTTGTAAGAATCCTGTCCTATATATGAAAGCGGTGAATAATCAGGGATGTTAGTATTAAAAAGGTTAAAAGGAATAGCATCGGTATTCCATTGTTTCATAAGCGAGAGCGACTCATTTGCAAATATTGGGGCGAGAAGCACCCCATCAATATTTGCATCAGATACTTTTTTTATTTCATTTTTAAATGACTCTACATCAAACGGGTCAAAAATATATTGAGTTACATTCACGCCAAAATTTTGAAGATTTTTCTCTGCTTTTTCAATTCCACGTTTTGGGGCTGTCCAATATTCGTCTTTTGTATGGTCAGGAATAATTGCAGCGATTTGAAAATGACGCTTAGAAACCAATGCTTGTGCCAAATAGTTTGGTTTATAGTTGAGTTCTTTGGCGATTTTAAGTACCCTGTCTTTTACAGTTTCAGATACCCGTCCACGTCCATGCAAAACACGGTCTACAGTTCCGGTTGAAACTCCGGCTTTTTTCGCTATGTCTTTTATTCTGATCGAACCCATTATAAATTATGTTTTCTTTAGGAGATGAATTGATGGTTAATATTTCAATATGTGTTTTTGCTACGCTAATATTCAAAAATACCCAAGTAGTTTCATTAACAATAACTTTTAGGAATATTTTTATAATTAAGGTATAAATTATCTTTTATATATTCAATTATGTATTCGTACATTATAATACACTATTATATGTATATATTGATGTATATCTTGTTAAAATGTTTATATACAGTAATATGGAATATTTATATTTAAATGTATATATAGCTTGTTTATTATTCAGGATTAAAATTATAATAATTAATTTGTTTAGGGTATAAAAATATCAGATTATTTGTTAGGTTTCAATAAGTTGAAATATAGATATATAGGATTTTTATGTTTTATTAAAATAATTTTTCACATTAGGTGTGTACGAACACGCAAAATTTATATATTTGCATAATGCTAGTTGGTTCTTGTTGGGTTTGCTTCGTTTTAGGCAGGAGTTTATGTTTCAAATACAAAAATTAAAACATATAGCAAGTACTGAAGCAAGAAATTTTGTCTTGCTCTGTTGGTAAGGCTGGTAGTTTTAAGAAAGTCAGGATTAAGGTAATGGTATTTGCAAATTTTTCAATTTAACACAATATGGATTTATTCAAACAGAAAAATATATCTAACAATACTTTGGTTTCTTTTGAGAAAGTGCCGTTGGCTATTTTCCCAAATTTAAAAGATGCCTCAGTTGCAGTAGCTAGAGAGATTGGCGAATTAATAAAACATAAACAAGCTAGGGGGGAAAAGACTGTTTTGGGATTGGCAACAGGTTCAACGCCCAAAGAAGTATATAAGGAGTTGATATCCTTTCATAAAAAGGAGGGGTTGAGTTTTAAGGATGTTGTAACATTTAACCTGGATGAGTATTATGGTATTGACCAGGACTCACCCCAAAGTTATGTTCGGTTTATGCGTGAAAACCTTTTTGATCAAATTGATATTCCTCCTCAAAATTACCATGTGCCGGATGGAAGTCTTAACCAGGATGAAGTGAAACAATACTGTAAAGAGTATGAAAATAAAATAGAAGGACTTGGGGGCATAGATTTTCAGTTACTTGGTATTGGCCGTAATGGGCATATTGGGTTCAATGAGCCCGGTTCGCATGTTAACTCGCCAGCCCGGCTAATGACATTAGATAATACAACCAGGTCAGATGCATCGAGGGATTTTGGTGGCATGGCAAATGTGCCCAAAAGGGCAATTACACTTGGTGTGAAAACGATTTTAAATGCTAAAAGGATTGTTCTGCTTGCATGGGGCGAGAAAAAAGCTCAAATAATCAGGGCAGCAGTTGAAGGACCAGAAACGGGGTCTGTTCCGGCATCTTATTTACAAGGTCATAATAATGTGGAATTTATTGTAGACGAGGCAGGTGCTTCTTTGCTCACAAGGTACAAAGAACCGTGGTTGGTTGACACAATTGTATGGGATGAACATTTGCTAAAAAAAGCTGTTAGCCAGCTTTCGCTAAAAATCGGCAAGCCAATATTGAAATTGACAAATGCCGATTACAACCAGAATGGGCTAAGTGATTTATTGGCGTTGTATGGCAGTGCCTACGAGATAAATATAAAAGTATTTAATCTTTTACAAAGTACAATTACTGGTTGGCCAGGTGGAAAACCTTATTCTGATGATTCGAACCGCCCTGAAAGGGCAGAACCAGTCAAAAAGAGAATACTGATTTTTAGTCCCCATCCTGATGATGATATTATTTCTATGGGGGGTACTTTTCAGCGGCTTGTAGATCAGGGGCATAAAGTTCATGTTGCATATCAAACATCTGGGAATATTGCGGTTGCTGATGATGAGGCTTTAAGGTTTATCGAATTCATAAAAGACTTTAACCGACATTTTGAAAATTCTAATACGTTTTTAGAAGAAGCATATAAACAGTCTATTGAGTTTTTAAAGACAAAAACTATTTGTGAGAGAGATATTGATTTTGTGAGGTATATAAAAGGGTTAATTCGTAAAGGTGAAGCATACAGTACATGTAGGTTTGTGGGTGTTCCGGAAAGAAATATTCATTATTTGAGCCTCCCTTTTTATGAGACCGGATTATTGGAAAAGAAACCCTTGGGTGAAAAAGACATAAATATCATTGAAAAGCTAATTGTGGAAATTAAGCCACACCAGATATTTGCAGCCGGTGATCTTGCCGATCCACATGGGACACATAAAGTGTGTCTTGATGCGATTATTCAGGCGGTTAACCGATTGAAAAAAGAGCAGTTTATGTCTGATTGTTGGGTATGGCTTTATAAAGGGGCCTGGGCAGAGTGGGAAATCGATCAAATCGAAATGGCAGTACCAATGAGTCCTGATCAAGTTCTAACAAAACGACATGGCATATTTAAACATCAATCACAAAAGGATGGTGTTGTTTTTCAGGGTGAAGATAATCGTGAGTTTTGGCAGAGAGCTGAAGACCGAAATAGAGGTACTGCTAAGATGTTTAACCAACTTGGATTGGCTGAGTACGAAGCAATTGAAGCATTTGTTCGTTGGAAATTTTAAGGCTTTATATGTGAATTTAAAAGTAAAACCTTACAATGAAATTCAAATTAATATCTTTTGTGGAGGATTGGGACAACAATAAATTAACTAAATATTAGATGTAAAAGATATCATTTTAAAACTAATTATATCATGGCAAACAGAAGAGATTTTATTCAAACTACCTTATTGGGGATAGGTATGTTGGCTTCAGGATTAACATCAAACGCAGTTATAAATGGTGAGGATGCAAACAGAAAAAGAAAAGTTGCAAAGCAGAAATTTAATATGAGCGGCTATTCTGCCCCAGTGCTTGATAAAGTGAGGGTAGGAATTATTGGATTGGGTTTGCGTGGCCCTGCGGCAGTTGAACGTATGTCATATATAGATGGTGTTGAGATAGTTGCACTTTGCGATCAATATGAAGATCGTGTAGAAAAGATGCAGGAATTCTTAAAAAAACAAGGTTTGCCGCAGGCGAAATCTTATTCAGGCAGTAAAGATGCATGGAAAGATATGTGTGAAAACCCTTCCATCGATTTGATATATATAGTAACTCCCTGGTCGTTGCATACACCTATGGCAGTTTATGCCATGGAGCACGATAAACATGTTGCGGTGGAAGTGCCCGCCGCAAAAACAATCGATGAATGCTGGCAATTGGTAGAAACCTCAGAGAACACACGAAAACATTGTATGATGCTTGAGAATTGTTGTTATGATTATTTTGAGCTTCTTACATTAAATATGGCACGCCAGGGCTTATTTGGTGAACTGGTTCATGGCGAAGGGGGCTATATTCATCCTTTGTTGGAACTGAACTTTAGTAAGACTGGTTATGCCGAAATGTGGAGGCTAAAAGAAAACCAGAAACGAAATGGGAATTTGTACCCTACACATGGTTTAGGTCCTGTGTGTCAGGCAATGAATATAAACCGTGGGGATAAAATGGATTACCTTGTTTCTGTATCATCAAATGATTTTCAGATGGCAGAAAAAGCAAAAGAGCTGGCAGCTAAGGATCCATTTTTCAAAGATTTTGAAGGTAAAAAATTTAGGGGGAATATGAACACTACCACAATAAAAACATCGAAAGGACGGACAATAATGGTTCAACACGATGTTACTTCCACAAGACCATATTCAAGAATTCACTTGCTTAGTGGAACAAAAGGAATTGCCCGGAAATGGCCTGCTCCTGAACATATTGCCTTTGGGCATAAATGGATTGAAAAAGAGGAGCTTGAAATACTGAAGAAGGAATATTCTCCGGAGATTGTTAGAAAGATTGGGGAATTGGCAAAAAAAGTTGGAGGTCATGGCGGAATGGATTTTATGATGGACTGGAGGCTAATTGATTGTTTAAGAAATGGATTGCCTCTAGATCAGGATGTTTATGATGCAGCCTTATGGAGTTCTATTTCTCCTCTTTCAGAATGGTCTGTTGCTAATCGTTCTAATTCCATTGACGTGCCTGATTTTACCCAGGGGGCATGGAAAAACAATGCACCTGTTGATTTAACATTGGCAGGTGGTGGCAATACGGGCGTGCGAGAAGTAAAAAGCAAAAGGTCATCAAGACAACTTAAGGTTGAATAATATAACATGTAAGTGAAAGAATCAGGGTTATTTATCTTAATTGTAAGCATAAGCAGTACACGTGATTTTAGGTGAAATAATTGTTGAATACTTTAAGTAGATAATAACCGACGGTTTCAAAATATCGCTCAACAAAACTAAATCTATAAATGGAATTTAAAAAGATCTTGCAAAGATATGGTATAGAGACAAATACCAATAATATAAAACCACTTGGCAATGGATTGATCAATTCAACATGGGTGGTTGATGAAAAAACAAATGGAAATAAATTTGTTTTTCAGCGTGTAAATGAAAACGTATTTAAGCATCCGGAATACATTGCCTATAATATTCGATTGATTAATGATTATTTTAAAAAACAATATCCGGAATACTTGTTTACATCTCCGGTAAGGTCGTCATCAGGCGGAGATATTGTTGTTGGGGATGATGGTGGGCATTATAGGGTATTTGCTTATGTCAAAGAGTCTGTAACCCATAATGAATTAACAAAACCTGTGCAGGCTTTTGAAGCTGCAAAACAATTCGGGAGGTTTTCAAATCTCTTGTCAGGAATTGATGCCCTTTTATTAAAAACAACCATCCCTGATTTTCATAACCTTACTTTGAGGTTCAGGCAATTTTTGGAAAGTGTGGATCAGGCGGAGCCGTTAAAGCTAGAAAAAGCAAATGAGATTGTTCATTTTCTTTCAGGTAACAGGGATATAGTTGATGAATATCAAAAGGTGAAGGACTCTGAGAATTTTAAACTGCGTGTTACGCATCACGATACAAAGATAAGCAACGTACTGTTTGATAAAAACGATAAGGGACTCTGTGTTATCGATTTGGATACAGTTATGCCTGGGTATTTTATTAGCGATTTGGGAGACATGATGCGAACTTATTTATCGCCTGTAAGTGAAGAAGAAAAAGATATAAATAAGATCGAGGTTAGAACGAACTTTTATAAAGCTATTGTTCAGGGTTATTTGAGCGAGATGAAAGAAGAATTGACCGATCAGGAGAAAGGTTCCATCAATTATGCCGGGAAGTTTATGATTTATATGCAGGCCTTACGGTTTATAACCGATTATTTGAACAACGATATTTATTATGGGGCAAAGTATGATGGGCATAACCTTGTGCGCGCATTAAATCAGGTAACACTCCTGAAAAGATATCTTGAAAAAGAACAATTGTTTTCAGAAATAATAAGCAATGAACTCGAATGTTAAGTGTTGGAATTGAAGTTGATTGCCTGTTATAAAGTTATAAAAATTTACTATGAAAAAGCGGATACTGATTTTGGCTGGAGGTGTAGCTTCCCGAATGAAAAAGCAGATAAAGGATGTAAATTCCGATAAAAAGTTAATCGATCAGGCTGATAACCTTACCAAAGGAATGATAGGGGTTGGAAAAGAAGGTAAATCGCTCATTGATTATCAACTTTTTAATGCCCAATTGGCTGGATTTGAAGATATATTATTACTGTTACATCCTGAAGATCATGTAACACAAGAGTATTATGAAAATCAAATGCGTCAAGATTTAACTTGGGGACTAAAAATAATGTTTGCGCGTCAACATCTTCATGCTGGACGGGTTAAGCCAGCAGGTACGGCCGATGCGGTACAACAGGCCCTGGAGCAAAATCCTGATTGGCAATCAGGTAAAATTATCATTATTAATAGCGATAACCTATATTCAAACAAGGCATTGGATTTATTATGGAATTCGTCATCAAATAATGCATTGATTAGTTACGATCGCGATTCCTTAGACTTTCCGGAAGAAAGGATTAAAGCATTTGCTGTGATTCAATCAGATGTGAATGGTTATCTTCAACAGATTATTGAAAAACCTGATGATCAAACCATAAAAAAGATTTATGCTAATACTGGTCGTGTTGGTGTTAGTATGAATGCTTTTGTTGTTCAGTCAGAAAAATTACTCCCTTACCTAAAAAAAACGCCTTTTCATGCTGTGCGAAATGAGAAAGAATTGCCAACTACCATTAGTCTGATGGTGAACGACTCTTCAAACCTGTTTTATACCATTCCTTTATCTGAGAATGTACCTGACCTGACCAGCAAATATGATTTAGCTATTGTTCAGGATTATTTAAAGCAAAATTATAATTTCTAATGAGTTTAAATGGCTTCATGTAATCTACATATGCGCAGCTTATCGTACATATTTATTTGTTTAAATGGTTAATGATATGAACAAGAATTCAGGGGAAAAACATAAAAAAAAGTTGATTGTTAAAAAGATTGATCATTTCGGATCAGTGACTATTCAAGAAGCAGAAGGACTATTGGAAAAGTATGCCGGATATCAGATGATTGATACCATTAATTGGTCAGCATTTTCTTATAAGCCGTCTGTAAAATTTAAAATAGCCTATTGGAATAATCAAATCTGGTTGAAGTTTTATATCAAAGAAAAAACTGTTCGCGCACAGGTAACCGAAATTAATGGCGATGTATATAAAGACAGTTGCGTTGAATTCTTCATATCGCCAAATAGAAATAGCGCGTATTATAATTTCGAGTTTAATTGTATTGGTGTACCTCATCTTGGCTATGGCAAAGGGAGGGAAGGCCGTAAGTTAATCAATTCTGAAACTGTCAGCCTTGTTCAAACAAAATCTTCACTCGGTAATGTTCCTTTTGAAGAAAAAATTGAAGGGAAAAAATGGGAGATAATGATTGTAATACCTAGAGAATGCTTTGTTTTTGACCATTCTTTAAGTTTTAAGGGGCTTAAAGCTTCTGCTAATTTTTATAAATGCGCGGACGAAACCCGTTCCCCTCATTTTCTGACATGGAGCCCAATAGATACAGAGTCTCCTGATTACCATCAACCTGGGTGCTTTGGAGAACTACAATTTGAAGGATAACAATTTAAATAATAAATCAAGTTTGAAGAATAATATAATAAAGTTGGAATTATGGTCCTGATAAAATCTATTTCCGGAATAAGAGGTACCATTGGGGGTAAGGAAGGGAACTCTTTCACTCCAAATGATATCGTAAAATTCACTGCTGCTTTTGGGTATTGGTTAAAAAAACAAAATGTCAAAAGTCGGAAAATGGTAATTGGCCGCGATGCAAGAATTTCCGGGGAAATTGTTTCTAAATTAGTCTGTGGAACCTTGCAATCATTAGGGTTGAACGTAGTTGACCTTGAATTATCAACCACACCAACAGTTGAGATGGCAGTGCAAGCAGAGAATGCACTTGGCGGAATTATTATAACGGCAAGCCATAATCCCAAGAATTGGAATGCTTTGAAACTTTTAAACCATCTTGGTGAATTTGTTTCTGCAAAAGAAGTTCAAATGGTTATCGAATGGGCCGAATCTGGAAATTATGGATATACAAAGGTGGATACTTTAGGTTCATATACCGTAAATCGTGATTATTTAATGTACCACATCAATGAGATAAAAGCATTACCGTTGGTTGACGTTGAGGCTATCCAGAATAAGAAGTTCCGTGTAGTTGTTGATGCTGTAAACTCAACCGGGGGCATTGCAATCCCTTTACTCCTTATGAGTTTGGGGCTTGTCACTGTTGATGTAATAAATGATGTGCCGAATGGAAATTTCAATCATAACCCTGAACCTTTAACTGAAAATTTAACCGAATTAAGGGAAAAGGTATTGTCAAATAATTATGATTTAGGTATTGCTGTTGACCCTGATGTTGACCGCTTGGTATTAATATGTGAAAATGGGGAGCCTTTTAACGAAGAATATACATTGGTAGCAGTTGCCGACTATGTGCTTTCACAAACAAAAGGAAATACGGTTTCTAATCTTTCTTCAACAAAAGCATTAAGGGATATTACCGAATTGCGGGGCGCAAAATATTTTGCTTCAGCAGTTGGAGAAGTTAATGTGGTGGAAAAAATGAAAGAAGTAGATGCAATAATTGGAGGTGAAGGAAATGGAGGGGTAATTTATCCGGAATTGCATTATGGAAGGGATGCTCTTGTAGGGATAGCTCTTTTGCTTAGTCAATTAGCAAAGTACAATATTACTTTGTCGCAGTTGAAGTCTGGCTACCCTGAATATTTTATGTACAAGCATAAAATTGCAATTTCTGAGGACTTGTCAATGGATGCAATACTCGAAAAAATAAAAATTACTTATTTTGATAAAGAGGTTATAACCGTTGATGGTATCAAGGTTTATTTAGATGATAAGAGTTGGGTGCATCTGCGAAAATCCAATACTGAACCCGTTATGCGTATATATGTGGAGTCAGGCTCGTTTGAAAGGGCAAAAAAGATCGCTTTACAGATTATAAATTTATTGGAGTGACAAAAGAAAGAGTTCAGAAATAGGATCAAAAAAACGAATAAAAAAATATTAAGCATCAAGACATGGCAAACGGTCAATCATTAAAAAATAAAAATACATTATTTATTCCCTTACTAATTGTGGGAATCTTGTTCTTTGTAATTGGGTTTGGAGTTGGAATCAGTGGATTTCTTACGCCATTTTTAAAGGAAGCATTAGATCTTTCTGTTACCGAATCTTATTTAGTTACTGCTGCAATTTTTTCGGCATTCGTTATTTTTGGGGCACCCGCCGGATGGTTAATTAAAAAAATAGGTTATAAAATGAGCATGTTGGTTGCTTTTGTAGTCATGTCATTTGGGATGATTCTTTTTGTTCCTTCAGCAAATCTGGCCAGTTTTCCTATATTTTTACTTGCATTGTTTGTTGGAGGTATTGGCAATACCTTGTTGCAAGCTGCTGTTAATCCTTATGTGACTATTATCGGACCTCATGAAAGCGCTGCAACACGCATGTGTTTTATGGGGATTATGAACAAATTGGCTTGGTGGCTGGGGCCTGTGTTCCTTGGTTTATTCCTTGATTTAAAAAATGTACAATTAAGCGAGGTTTCGTTTCCATTTTATATTGTTACAGGTATTTTGTTGGCGCTGGGTATTTTCATGTATTTTGCCCCATTGCCAGAGGTAAAAGCTTCCGGTGAGGATGAAAGCGATGAAAATATAACAAATTCATATGCTGCCGGTAAAACAAGCATATACCAGATGCCGCATTTGTTGTTGGGCGTACTTGCTTTGTTCCTGTATGTTGGGGTTGAAACATTGCCTATGGCTTCGATTATTGGCTTTGCCAAAACCATTTTTGGAGAGGATATGGCTAATCCGGAAGGCTTTGCAAAATATGTCCCCATAGGTATGTTCGTGGGTTATATTTTTGGCGTGGTATTAATCCCCAATATTATTTCACAAACAAAGGCATTGAGATTGTTCGCGATAATTGGCCTGGTGGCTTCATTGTGTGTAATATTCCTTCCGGGGGTAATGGGCATATATAGCCTGATAGCAATTGGTTTTGCCAATTCAATTATGTGGGGGGCAATCTGGCCACTGGCAATTGCAGATTTGGGAAGATTTACAAAATTAGGCGCATCTTTACTCGTTATGGGAATTGTTGGAGGCGCAATTCTTCCCTTAATTTTTGGCTTTCTGGTGGATATGTTTAAAACCACTGAGATTTCAATGGTTGGGGACTATCAAAAAGCATATTGGATTTTTATTCCGGTATATCTTTTCATTCTTTATTTTGCTATTTGGGGGTATAAGTTGAGAAAAAATTGAATTTATTAAATATGATTATACTTAGTTTTTTTTATTGCCAAAAGACTAATTTTGATGGAATCAATATATTTCTATACTAAATTCTTAATTCGGAGGAATACTGAAGTACTTGAGATGAGTGATGAACAGAATCATATATTGTGGATAAGGTTCAAAAATGGGGATGATATTGCTCTTACAATGCTTTATAGGAAATATGCAAACGATTTGTTTTCATATGGACTTAAAATTGTAAATAATGAGATTCTTGTAAAAGACTGCTTGCAAGAAGTATTTATACAACTAATCAATAAACGAAAATCAATAGAAGTAAACTCAAATACACACATCTATCTTTTTAAATCGCTCCGAAATAAATTATTTGAAGAAATAAGGTCCGAAAATAGAAAACAAGAAATATTAAATAATATCCCAGAAAACAAAGATCGGGGCAATAAGACCATTGAACAATTGATTATTCAAACAGAAGAAACAAGTAAAATCAGGAAAGAACTAAACCTGGCAATTGAGAAATTATCAAAACGCCAGAAAGAAATCATTTTTTTAAAATTCACGGAAGGTTTTGATAATACCGAAATTGCCGAATTGCTGCAAATTGAAAGGGCATCCGTTCGAAAGCTCTTATACCGGTCACTGACAAGTATTAAAAAATCAATAAATAAGGATAACCTGATATTATTGTACCTATTTAGTCTTCTGAAAACATGAAATCTATATATTTGATAATTAGGTCATTATGTTATACAGTGAAAAAAAACACATTTTTTTTGTCCACATTTTTAATCCTTAATCATTTATTATATAGAATTGATAAAGCATAATGGGTAAAAAATCAAATATAGACTTTCTGCTATTGCTGGATGATAAAGAATTTGTTCAGTTGGTTAGAAATGCAAATAACAAAGATGAATTCTTAAGAGATCTGGAAAAGAAGTATCCGGTAAATTCACCTGCGGTTCGTTATGCAATAGAATTCATTCAAATTAACCAGGGAGATAAAAGGAATTTAGGTTCTGAAGATTTCGATAAGGTATTAAATAATATCCTTGATTATTCTGGTAGTAAAAAAAGAAAGGATAAAAGAAGGTTAATTACCAATTATTTTGGAAAAGCTGCAGTAATATTTATTATCCTGTCATTTGGGTTGCTGATTGGTTATCAGTGGATAAGCAAAGACCCACTGGAGAAATTGGTCCAATCTGAAATTGAAGGGGAAGACAAAGGGATTATTATTTTGTCGGATGGTTCGAAACATTTATTGAACGGGAACGATTCTTACATTGAATACAATACAGGGCAGAAAGAAGTAATTGTTAAGAATATAGGTAACGAAAATGAAAGGTTTAAAAATTCCGGTAATAAATCTGAGTTGAACCAAATAGTTGTGCCTTATGGACAAACTCATACCGTAGCGCTAAGTGATGGTTCTGTTGTTCAGTTAAATGCAGGAAGCAAACTAGTTTTTCCGGCCGAATTTAATGGAAACACCAGAGAAGTATATTTAAAAGGGGAAGGCTTTTTTGAAGTCAGTGAAAATAAAAATAAACCATTTAAAGTCAGGACCGAGCATCTGGATGTTGAAGTTTTAGGAACTAAATTTAATGTATCTGCATATAACAGTGACGAATTGGTATCCACAGTTCTTGTGGAAGGAAAGGTGAAAGTTTCACAAAAGAACAGGATATTCTCAAACGATGAATTTATCATCAATCCTGGACAGGGGTGTTTCTATACTGTCAGAAAGAAAGAATCGGTAGTTCAAGATGTCGATTTAGCTACCTATACCTCATGGAAAGACGGGTGGTTTACCTTCAAAGAGATGTCTTTAGCGGATATTGTTGGGCGTTTGAAAAAATACTACAATAAAACAATTGAAATAGATGGGGAAATACTGGCTAACACGTTAGTGTCAGGTAAATTAGCCTTGTCTGATAATTTTATGGAAGTATTACAATCTCTTTCTATAACAATAGAAGGTACATATCAACAGAAATCTGATAGGGTATATATTATTAAAAACTAACTAAAATAAATTTGAAAATATGAAAGAAGAAACCTAAGAATACGTACAAAAAACCGATGGATGCGGTCACATCCACCGGTAATTAATGACTAAATCGAGTTTTCAATTTTAATCAGTACAAATGTATGAAAAAAAATGATTGTAAGGAAGCACCTTTTGGGAGGGCTTTGGGAAAGATATATTTATATATGAGGTTAACTATACTGCTAATATTCATTGGTTTAATAAGTGCAACTGCATCAACATACTCCCAAAATACAAAGTTAAACCTGAATTTAAAGAATGCTTCTATTTATGAAGTCCTGGAACAAATCGAATCACAAAGTGAATTTGTATTCATATATAGGAAAGATGTTCTGGATCCGACAAAAAAAGTAAATATCGATGTTAAAGATTTGAAAGTAGAAGATATATTAAATAATCTTCTGAAAGATACAAATCTGAGATATAAGATTGTTAACAAACAAATTATACTTACCCCGGATAGAACTATTCCCCAAAAAGGCATTGATAAATTAGATAA
Organism: Prolixibacteraceae bacterium; assembly: GCA_963677475.2. Taxonomy (GTDB): domain Bacteria; phylum Bacteroidota; class Bacteroidia; order Bacteroidales; family Prolixibacteraceae; genus JABMQB01. The sequence continues at coordinate 87,958 of CAXXQD010000006.1, forward strand.
CAATTCGAAACAGGAAAAAAAATCAATTAAAGGTAATGTACGGGATACTGCTGGAAAGCCAATTCCTGGCGCAACAATAGTTGTGAAAGGAACTACAATGGGAATTATTACGGATATAGATGGGAATTTTGAGCTTAATAATTTATCCGGAGATGCAGTTCTAATTTTCTCATTCGTGGGGATGCAAAAACAAGAGATTGCATTAAATGGCAGAAAAGTTATTGATGTAATTCTTGCTGAAGATACACATAGCATTGAAGAAGTTGTTGCTGTTGGTTATGGAGTTCAAAAAAAGCAAAGTATCGTTGGATCAATATCTCAAGTGGATAACAGTGCCCTGAAAAAGGCAGGAAATGTACCCGATCTAAAACAAGCGTTAACAGGTCAAATCCCTGGGATTGCAACGATCACCTCATCCGGAGAGCCAGGAGGGACAAGACGGGGAGAAAGCGCAACGGATATTTACATCAGGGGGCAAACTACATGGAATGGCGGACAGCCGCTGATACTGGTTGACGGTGTTGAAAGAGAAATGCATAACATTGAAGTTAGTGAGGTCGAAAATATTTCAGTTCTGAAAGATGCATCCGCAACAGCAGTATTTGGAGTAAAAGGAGCAAATGGGGTAATCCTGATTACCACAAAAAGAGGATCGGAAGGTAAAGCTTCATTTTCCGTGAGCTATATGACTACAGCTCAAATGCTTTCCAAAATTCCGGATAAAATGGATTCCTATAATGCTATTATGGCGAAGAATGAGGCAATTGAAAGAGAGGTTTCCATAAACGAGACTACCTGGAATGATTATACTCCGTATTACATCGTTCAGCGATATCAGCAACCTCAATCTGATGAATATGCAGTAATCTATCCTAACGTCGATTGGGCAAAAGCCATGTTCAAAGATGTGGGTTTCTCTCACAAGGTCACCATCAATTCTCAAGGTGGAACTAAATTCGTTAATTACTTTGCATCCATGTCCTACCTTCATGAAGGTGACATGTTCAAAGATTATGAAAATAACAAAGGGTACGATCCTAATTACAACTTTAATCGTTTTAACTTCCGAAGCAATCTTGATTTTAACATAACTAAAACTACCAAACTATCATTAAACCTCTCAGGATATTACGCCCAAAAGAATACAAACTGGTCAAGAGAAAGTAGTGGCGTAAACGAAGGGGTAATGTGGTCGGCTATTACCTACATGGCCCCAGATCTATATTTGCCCCAATATGAAGATGGACGCTGGGGATATTCTTCAGTGGTGGACAGGGAAAACCCTATAGCAACCATTTATAACATGGGGATAAGAGAAACCTACATTACTGAATTAAATTCCGATATAAAACTCGAGCAAAAGCTGGACTTTATAACCAAAGGATTATCTGCAAAGTTTTCAGTGGCATTTGACTCCAATATGCAATCAGAAGGTGGACTTTATGACGTTTCAAACAGCACAGTTAACCGTGCAGATTGTAACACTCCATTAAAGATTATTATTCCCGACAGGTATGAAGGACCCGATCAAGATCCAAGCGAATATACCGAAAATGTGCCTACTGCAGGAGGACAACAATTTGATTGGGCTGTAGAACCCTGGAACTTACGAGAAGAAGATTTTGGTGCAGCTAACTGGAGTAGTTATATACCTATCACAAGAAGATCAATGTACGAGTTTCAAATGAATTACGCCCGGACCTTCGATGTGCATAGTGTGAGTGCGACAGGTGTATTTAAAAGAGAACAATATGCGCGTGGTAGTATGTTCCCAAAATATAGGGAGGACTGGGTTTTCAGAGGTACGTACGATTACAATGCAAAATATTTATTTGAAGTTAATGGTGCCTATAACGGTTCAGAGCAATTTGGTCCTGGTTACAGGTTCGACTTTTTTCCATCTCTTGCATTGGGTTGGTATGTTTCCAACGAGAAGTTCTTTAAAGTTGATTGGATAGATAGGTTAAAACTAAGGTATAGCATGGGCTTAGTAGGGGACGATAACATCAGCGGTGAAAGATGGCTATATGCATCTCAGTATGAGTATGGTGGTCAAACCAAGTTAGGAGATATCTCCAGTGACCAGAGTCCTTATGTTTGGTATTCCGAATCGGTGGTTGGAAACCCTGATATTCGATGGGAAAAGGCTTTAAAAACCAACTATGGATTAGAAATCGGAGTTCTGAAAAACATGTTATCCTTAAATTACGACTTTTTTACTGAAGATCGTACGGATGTTTTACTTGCAGGTACCAGTCGCACGGTTGCTCCTTATTTTGGCGCAACACCACCAAGTGCCAACCTTGGACAGGTAAAATCACATGGGCATGAAATTGAACTTCGTTTTCAAAAAGCAATAAACAACAACTTCAGGGTATGGGCGAATTTCGCTTTTGCCCATAATGAAAATGAGATTATTGAAGCAGAAAATCCGGAATTAATGTACGCTCATTCAAAAGATGAAGGCTATGCAATTGGACAGTCAAGAAGTTTGGTGTCCAATGGATTTATGAATAATTGGGATGATGTCTTTGCCAGCACTTCAGTTGGTACAAGTGGAGACTCAGAAAAACTTCCAGGATCTTATTATCTTTTGGATTTTAATGGAGATGGAGAGATTAAAGAAAGCGATGATAGATTACCAATTGGCTATTCTAATGTCCCGCAAAATACCTTTAACTATTCTTTTGGAGCAGAATATAAAAACTGGAGCCTTATGGTCCAGTTGTATGCAGTAAACAATGTTACTCAATATTATCCTTTGTACAACTTCTATGATTATACAAACATAGTATACGGACATGTTGCAGATTATTGGTCAGCTGATAACACTGATGCTTCATCATTCTTACCAAGGTGGAAAACCAATTCAAGTGTTGGAGACTACTATTATTACGATGGTTCATACATAAGGTTAAAAACAGCAGAACTTGCCTATTCGATTGATAAAGGCTGGGTGAAAAACCTTGGATTATCATCTCTTAGAATATTCCTTAATGGAAATAACTTGTTTTTCTGGTCAAAACTTCCAAGCGATAGGGAGTCAAGTAACTCTGGTGGAACGGCAAACCAGGGAAGTTATCCAACGACCAAAAGAGTGAATCTGGGAATTGAGGTAAATTTTTAAACTAATGACGATGAAAAGTATACTAATAAATAAGGAAATAAAAATATTTATCACTTTGCTGGTGTTGTTCTTTGCAACATCCTGCGAGGATTATTTGGATAAATCACCTGATTCAGACATTTCAGAAACCGATGTATATGCCAATTTCACCAGTTTTCAGGGATTTATTGAGGAATTATATAATTGTCTACCCGATTATTCCAAAGTTGGGGCACCTAATCCATGGTTATTTGCCGATGAAACACTAATAAATTATACTTATTGGGCAGATCAAGGTAACTACTGGGCAATGGACAGGTCTTTTCAAACCATATTTCACGGATCATCAGTGAATACCTCAAGTACAGCGGGACGTTCAAAATATGTATGGCCACTGAGTTGGTATGGAATAAGAAAAGCAAACTTGGGTTTGAGTAAGCTGGATTTGCTGGTTGATGCAAGCGATGAGGAAAAGGACCTTATTAAAGGACAAGCATTATTTTTTAGGGCGTTTTTCCATTTTCAAATCATGAGCTACTGGGGGGGCATGCCTTATATCGATAAATTATTGGCTCCTGATGAGCTTAACTTACCAAGACTAAGTTATAGGGAAACAGCTCTAAAAGCTGCTGAAGATTTCAGGGCAGCTGCAGAATTCCTTCCTCTTGATTGGGATGATACGCAAGCCGGGCAAAATACTTTGGGTGATAATTGGCAGCGCATCAATAAAATACATGCTCTTACATACCTCGGTAAGAATTTGCTTTATGCTGCAAGCCCGATGATGAATGAGGAGTCTACAGGAAATAATTCTTATGATGCCGAACTGTGCAAAGCAGCGGCTTCTGCATTTGCCGAAGCACTTAACCTTTGTGACCAGTCGGGAAGATATGAACTAATTGATTGGGATAACTGGACGGATAACTTTTGGGTACTTTCTGCTGGTAGATTAAATTTTCCTGGAGGAACGGAGGTTATTATGTCGCCTCCTGCTTATAACCCTGTTAGGATAAGATGGTCAGCCGTAAATCAAACTGTATGGTACGAAAATGGAGGATCAAGTAGATGTGAGGCACCTACCCATAATTATGTAAAGAATTATGCAATGGCAAATGGATTGCCAATCGACGATCCGGAATCTGGTTACGATCCTCAAGATCCATGGTCAAACCGCGAGCCCAGATTTTACAAAGATATTATTGTAGATGGAGATCAGGTCGTTAATTCTTCTTCTGCCCCATATCAAGACAGATATATCCAATTATATAATGGTGGGCGTCATCGCTCAAGCGATCATGGTAGTGTAACAGGATATTACTACAAAAGATGGACCCCCATTGGAAGCAACAAATGGGATAACGATTGGAGCACTCTATCGGTATATATTCCATACATGAGGTTAGCTGATGTATACTTAATGTATGCAGAGGCCGTGTTGAATGGATATGGTACACCAAGTTCAAAAGATCCTAATTATTCTATGACAGCGGTTGACGCTATTAACATAATAAGAAATAGGGCACAGCTTCCCGATTTAACTTCAGCATATACTGCAGATAAAGAAACCTTTATGGGAGAGATCATAAGAGAACGTGCAGTAGAGCTGGCTTTTGAGGCAACTCACCGATTTTGCGACCTACGTAGGTGGAATTTGCATTCCGATCTAAAATACCGGGAAAAAACAGCCGTGGATTTTGAACGTAGCGAGGACGGACTTCCTGTGAATTTTAAGGAAAGGGTTGTAATTACGAGGGTGGTTGAGAAAAAGCACAATTGGTTACCAATTCCGAGTGATTATACGAAGCTTTATTCGGGTTTTTATCAAAATCCAGGTTGGTAATTAAGGTGAAGTAAAATTTAAATCAAAGAAAATGAAAGGATTTTTAAAATATATTTTTTCCCTTGGTTTTTCTCTATTCTTATTTGCCTTAAATGGTAATTCGCAGGATGCAGGAAATAAGGAATATGTAATAATTAATGCAAAGGTTGTTAGTGAAGATAACCAGGCAATTCAAGGAGCAAAGGTTTTTGTAAGTGAAACCTTAATTTATGCAGTTACGGATGAAAATGGAATATTTACAGCTTCAATTCCGGAAAGATCTAAAATTTATGTGGAGGCTGATGGTTTCGAACCAAAGATGTTTACTTATCAAGAGTATGCAAATGCGGATAATATTTTCCATTTAGAAAAGTCTGTTTCACTTTTTGGCAACAAGGACGATGTCAATATCGCTTTTGGAAAAATAAAACAAGGTTATCTGGTAGGGGCAGTTAGTGTTTTAAGTCCGGTGGAGATAAAAGAATATGACAATGATATACTTTTAACTGATGCACTAATTGGAAGAGTAGTCGGTCTGTATGGAGAGTCAAATATTAGGGGAATTGGAGACGCTGTTTATATTGTGGATGGAATACAGAGAGATATTTCAAATATAAAATTGTCTGAAGTAGAACAAGTTTCTTATTTGAAAGATGCAAACTCTGCTATTCTATACGGTAGTGCTGCAAAAAACGGTGTTATACTTGTAACGACAAAAAGAGGGGAAGCAAACAAACAAATAATAAATATTTCGGCAAATTACGGATTCTCAAGCTCCAAGGAAATACCTCAATATCTATCTTCAGCAGATTATATGGTGTTATACAATGAAGCCCGCGCAAACGATGGTCTTGCAAAACAATATGGTGATGCCGAAATCGAAAACTACAGGAATGGTGATAAGTACCGTTATCCAAACGTAGATTACTATTCTGATGAATACATAACAACAACTCGTCCGTTTTTTAATCTTGAGACAGAGTTTTCAGGAGGGAATGATTTTGCAACGTATTATACAAATGCCGGATGGCAACGAACCAACAGTCATTTTATATTTGGAGAAGGAGAAAATGCACATGCTGACGTTTTTAATATAAGAGGTAATGTTGATATTACTTTTAATCCGAATATTAAAAGTTCTGTAGATGCCTCAATTACATTGGATCAGTATTACGGACCAGTGAATGCAAACTTTTGGAATGCTGCTGCAACAAATAAACCGCATGAGTTTACACCTCTTTTGCCAATTGATAGAATTGATCCAGAGAATGAACTTTTGCTGGCAAGAAAGAATGATATTGATGGGAAATATTTGCTTGGGGGTACACAAGCTATCCAAACAAATTCAATTGCTCAAATATATTCGGGAGGACGTATGACTCCGCGTTCAAACAGAACTTTCTCTTTTAATCAGAAGAATATTTTTAATCTAAAGTCAATAGCAGAAGGACTATCGTTTCATACCAGCATTAGTTTCGATCAGTTTGCAACCTACTCTCAAGCTATAAATAACTCATACTCTGTTTACGAACCAGTTTGGGGTGATGATGACATGATAGTTGACCTTGTTCAATATGGCTTGGATGAAAAAACAGGAACCCAGGAGGTTGGAGAAGCAGACTATATTAGAAGAATTGGAGGCTTTGCGATGTTCGACTATGTTCAGGAGTTCTCTGATGTTCACTATATTGCAGGTTCCCTTATTGGTAATATTTACACTATAAAGGAGGGGGGAGATATTCAATCCAATAAAAATGCAAACATTGGAATTCGTTTCAACTATGCTTATGATAAAAAGTATATGCTTGATTTTAGCAGTGCATATGTTCATTCCTCCAAATTGGCACCAGGGAACAGAACGGCTTTTTCTCCTTCAATCGGTCTGGCCTGGGTAATTAGCAAAGAAGATTTTTTAAAGTCATCAGATAAAATCGATTATTTAAAACTAAGATTTAGTGCGGGTATTGTAAATAGCGACGATCAAATTGATGGATTCTTTTATTACGATGGACGTTACATACAATCCAGCTCGTTCAGATGGTATGAAGGGCAATGGTATCAAAATAGTTACATCTCAGAATACGAGAAAAATGAAAATTTATCCTTTGAAAAGCAGAAAAGTGTAAACTTCGGTTTTGAGAGTTTGCTTTTTGATAAAATGCTCAGCGTTAATGCAAATGTTTTTTGGAGTTCTTATTCAGATCAAATAGACCAACCCACCACCCTGTATCCTAGTTTTTACGAAGATTTTATTCCTTATGAGAATTTTGGAAGGACGGATTACAGCGGTGCAGAGATTGGGGTGACCCTCCAGAAACAGTATAAGGACTTTTCTTTTGCCATAGGTGCCAATGCGCTATATACAAACTCGGAAGTTAAAAAGCTCGATGAAGTGTACAACAATGACTACGAATACAGGGTAGGAAAGCCCGAAGATGCAATTTTTGGGTTAGTTTCCGATGGGTTTTTTATGGATGAAGCTGAGATAGAATCGCATGCCATACAAGCATTTGGGAATGTACAACCGGGAGATATCCGTTATATAGATCAAAACAATGATGGTATTGTTGACTCCGAAGATATGATAGAAATTGGGCGAAGCCAATCTCCAATATCTTATGGTTTACATTTAAAATTAAAATATAAAAGTTTTACCCTGTTCGCTCTTGGAAATGGTCGCATTGGAGCCGATTCATATAAAAACGGAAATTACTACCGTGTGGATGGAGACGATAAATATTCTGTAGAAGTATTAAACCGTTGGACAGAAGAAACTAAAACAACGGCGACTTACCCAAGATTAAGTTCTATATCTAATAGCAATAATTTCAGAAATTCAACTTTCTGGATGTACAGTAGTAATTATTTTACTATCGATAGGGTTCAGCTTTCCTATAACTTACCAGAAAAGTTGAACAGGACTCTTCGTATGAAAAACTCATGTATATACGTAGATGGAACCGATGTTTTACGTTTTTCCAAAAACAAAAAGATACAGGATCTGAATGTAGGGAGTTACCCGGATTACGATGGAGGACAACCTTATTATATGTCTTTTTCAGTGGGCGTAAAGGTGATGTTTTAATGAATAAAATTTGATATTATGAAAATATATAAAATATTAATTATTGTTTTGGGACTATCTTTTGCCTTTCTGTCATGCGAGGATATGCTGGATTCCAAATATGATAATCACAATACTTTTGAAAGTGTCTTTGATTACCCTGCGTATGCAGAAGGTCTATTAATTACTGCATATACGAAGATTCCAAATAACAACCTTTCCTTTTTAGATGTTGCAACCGACGATGCAGTTACCAACAATAAGCTTAATGGTTATTTACGCATGGCAACAGGTGAATGGTCGTCAAAATTCAGTCCTTTAAATCAATGGTCTAACTTCCTTGAAGGTATTATTTACATCAATAGGTTTTTAGACGAGGTTGTTGATAATGTAGAATGGAAATGGACTGATGCTGAGATTAATGAACTTTACATTAAGCGTTTCAAAGGTGAAGCATATGCTTTAAGGGCCTTTTTTCAATATCGTCTGTTGGTTACAGTTGCAGGCGAAGGTCAGAATGGTGAATTGTTAGGTATCCCAATTTACACAACATACCCCGAAACGAATGAAGAGTTTAATCGTCCCAGGGCTAGTTTTGATGAATCAGTAAATCAGATATATGCTGATATTGAGAAATCTTTGGAGTATCTAACCATGGATCAGTACCTTGATTTAAGTAGTGCAGATGATTTGCCTTCTGGTTATGAAAACGTAGATGTAACAAAATACAACGATGTTTTTGGTATCGATGCAAATCAGCGTGTAAATGGACTTTTTGCGAAAGCTTTAAAATCTCAGGTAGCACTGTTGGCAGCAAGCCCGGCTTTTTCCGAGGGTGATGAAACATTGTGGGCTAATGCAGCTAATTATTCAGCTGATGTTCTGGAAAGTATAGGTGGAATTGGAGGATTGGATCCCGAAGGTCATAAGTTCTTTGAAGCATCGGTTATTAATAAAGTAAACCTATTGGGAGGCAATGATCAATCTGAAATAATTCTGAGGTCGGTAATTAGCAATTCAAATGATAGAGAAGAGGACAACTTTCCTCCTTCACTTTTTGGAAGTGCCCGTATTAATCCTTCTCAGAATCTGGTTGATGCTTTCCCAATGGCAAATGGGTATCCTATTACCCACTCACTAAGTGCTTATGACCCAAATAACCCTTACACAAACAGGGATCCAAGATTAGATATTTACATTATTTATGATGGTAGTTCGATGAAAGGAGAAACCATTCGTACGGGAGTGGGAGGGGGAGTAAATGCCAAGGACTCATTAAGTACCTCAACCCGAACAGGATACTACCTTCGTAAATTTTTGAGGGAAGATGTTAATGTTGATCCATCTTCGAGTACCACTCAAGAGCACTATGAATCATATATGAGATATACCGAAATATTTTTAGCATTTGCAGAAGCGGCGAATGAAGCCTGGGGACCTGATGGTAAGGGAGGAAATTCATTCTCAGCACGCGAGGTAATTGCAGCCATTAGGCAAAGAGCAGGAATCACTCAACCCGATGCTTATTTAGCCTCTATCTCCGGTAAAGAATCAATGAGAGAACTTATAAGGAACGAGCGTAGGTTAGAGCTTTGTTTCGAAGGAATCCGTTTTTGGGACTTAAGAAGATGGAAATCAGATCTTACGGAAGCAGCCAAAGGGGTAAGTATTAGTGAGGGACAGTATTCCTATGTAAATGTCGAAAGGCGTTCTTATGATAATAATTACATGCATTACGGTCCACTTCCCTCAGAAGAAGTATTAAAATTCGATGCTTTAGTTCAAAACAAGGGATGGTAAGAATCCATTAACTGAAAACAAAATGATGATGAAAAAACTATTTATTTTATTACTGGTTGTAATCGGGTTTCTTTCAGCCTGTGAGAATCAGGATACTAACTTTGATAACTTCGAATATACGAGTGGTTATTTTCCATACCAGTTTCCTATAAGGACATTAGTGCTGGGTGATTATATTTACGATAACACAAATGATAATAACCATAAGTTTGTTATTTCAGTGGCGATGGGCGGCGTTTATAGCAATGTTGAAGAAAGAGAATTTGAATTTGCCGTTGATGAAAGCTTTTGTGACAATATCTTATTCGCAGCAGATGGGGATACTATTAAAGTACTACCACAAAGCTACTATACGCTCGGATCTTCCAATAAAATTGTTATACCTGCAGGGGAACTTCATGGAGGTGTGGAAGTTCAATTAACAGATGCATTTTTCAATGATGAAGATTCATATAAACTTTCCTACGTTGTACCAATTAAACTAGTAGGTTCAACGGATGTAGATTCAATTATGTCTGGAAAAGCATCTGTCTCTGATCCCGATCCACGCGTTTCAACCGATTGGGAAGTGGAACCAATGGATTTTACTATGTTCGCTATTAAGTACATAAATGAATATCATGGAACTTACCTTCACTATGGAGAAAGCAAAGTATTGGATGCTTCAAATACTATATTGGAAACCAAAACATATAGTGAGGATAATTTGGTAGATAATAGTACCTCTGATCTCGCTACTACAGGCAAAAACTCGGTTAGCTTAACAACTTTTCTGCAATCCGATATAATGACTGGCGAGGTAACATTGGAATTAACCTTTGATGGAGACAATTGCACCGTTACTAATTCAGAAGGATCTTCCTATACCATTGCCGGCAGTGGAGTTTATAAGTCAAATGCTTATGAATGGGGAAATAAAGAACGTAACGGGATAGAACTAACATATACTGTAACTGATGGTACTAATACATATGAAGCAAATGACGTTTTAGTAATTCGGGATCGGGGAGTTGTTTTTGAAACATATACCCCGGAAGTTTATTAAAATTTAGAATATTAAAGACAACCAATAGAATAATTAAAAAAGCTTTTTAAGTCTGGTCGCTGTTTAAGCGATAAGTGTAATGTTCTGAAGGACAGCATATGTAGCTGTCCTTTCTGGGGGTGCTTTGCCTTTGTGTAAGCATTCCTAACTGTGAAATCATCTTCTAAATCTTACATTCATTAACTAAAATTTTTAAAATGAAAAAAAATTTACTTTGTCTTCTCACACTATTTGTACTTGCTTTAAGTACAGGTATTTCTCAAGCACAAACAGCTAAAAAAGTTGCATACATCACCGCTGATAGGGAGTTTGCAATGGGTGCATCTACTGTAACAGATGATGCAATTATAAAGATGCTTCAAGCTGATGAAAACTTTGAAGTTACGGTAATGGCTGTTGCGATGGATTCTGTTTTTGATAATCTTGCTGAATTTGATTTAGCGGTTATTCAGGAAAGTTTTTACAGCACAGCAGCAATTTTAAAACCAACAGGATCTGCAGGATTAGCAAAAATTCCTATTCCATTTATATTTAACAAATGCTGGGCACTAAAAGATGGAAGAGCATTAGTATCAGGTGGAGCTACTGGTGGGGCTAACGGAACAGGGCTGACAATTACTGTTGAGCCATCAAATCAATCCAATGAGCTATTCAATGGAATTACTTTTACAGATAATACCTTTGATGCTTTTAAAGAAGGTGCTTCTAGTACTGGAGAAGTAGGAGAGAATGCTTACAATTTTGCCAGTGGATTAGATCTTTCAAAAAAGAATACTTTGTTAGCAACTTTGCCTGATATGACATCAGGTTTGGATTCAACCATTTTTATTAATGATTTTCCAATTGGGTCAAAAATTGGATCTGAGCAATTGGCTGCAAGAATGATTGCAATTGGAATGTCCTTTGGTGCTATTATTAAAGATGATGGTGATAATTTTACTCAAAACGGTATCACTCTTTGGCGTAATGCGCTATACAGTCTTGCCGGGTTAACAGTACCAACTACACCGTATGAACCTATCGTAGAGGAAGTACCATATGCAATAAAAATTGATTTCGGTCCTGGAAGTAACAATACAACAGAACCGGGATGGAGCAACGTATATATGGAATCTACTGAAGCTCAAAAAGTAGAGCTGATTGATTCCGAAGGTGATAGCACTGGTATTATGGTTTATTGGCATGATGATATTATTGGCATCAATAATGGAGGCACCACTGAGCCCAAAGAATCAGTTGGAATGCCAAGTACTGCTACCATGGATAATCTATATTGTAATGGACAGAATCGCACAGCAGGGTTGACTTTTGAAAATTTCGATTTAAATTATTACTACAATTTTGAGGTTTTTGCTTCAAGGATGGGTGCTACTGATAATCGCGAAGCAAAATATACCGTAGCAGGTGCTAATAGTGTAGTTGGTACTCTAAATCCTTCAGATAATGATTCTGCTTTCGCTGTAATAGAAGGAGTTTATCCAAACGCAGAAGGAACTATTACTCTCGATATTGATAAAGGGGACAACCATGAAGAAGCTTATTATTATCTCTACATCGGAGCAATGCGTATTACCAGAACCTTGATTACTGCAAACAACGAATTTGATTTTAATGCAGAAGAGGTAAAAATATATCCTATTCCTTTTACTGATCAGGTTAATCTTTCGAAAATTCCAGCTAAAAGCACTCTTTCCATATATTCAATCACTGGTACTAAAGTGATTGAAATACAGGCAAAAAATGATAAAACTCGCATTAATACTTCTAGTCTAAAATCAGGGGTTTATGTATTGCATGTAAAGGTTGATGGAAAGACAATAAGTGCACATAAATTAATTAAGAAATAAATAGGGAAGTAACAATGGATAACATATACGAAATAATGTTATTGGTCCTTTTTAAGTTACATTAATAGTTTAGTATTAGTTAGGAAAAACCTTCCGGGCTTTATGCCTGGAAGGTTATCCAAAATTTTCTGATAAGTCCATAAAACCATGAACTTAATTAAAGTTATTTCAGTCGTCATAGTTATATTCTTCTCAACTTTTAACCTAAAAGGACAAGATCATAAGGTGAAAATTGTGGTATTAGGTTCATCCACTGCTGCAGGCGGAGGGGTAACCTTTACATCAAATTCCTGGGTTAATCGTTACAGAGCTTACTTACAATCGATCAATCCGGAAAACGAAGTAATAAATCTGGCACAAGGTGGGTTTAAAATTTATCAGATTATGCCCACCGGATTTGTTCCACCATGGGGATCTGTTAATACTTCCAAAAACATAACAAAAGGACTTAGTTATGATCCCGATGCAATCATCATTAACCTTCCAAGTAACGATGCCGTGGCAGGGGTTCCTGTTAATGAACAAATAACAAATTATTATAAAATACTAGATCTGGCGGATACGCAAAATGTTCCCGTTTGGATAACAACTACACAGCCCCGAAATTTAAATCAAACCGGATTAAAAAGTCTGATAGATATGAAGGACTCTACTATCAGTCATTTTGCCGACAAGGCAATAGATTTTTGGACAAGTTTTGCCAACGAAGATGGGACCGTTAATCCGACATACGATAGTGGCGATCATACCCACTTGAATGATGAGGCTCATGGTATAATGTTTCAGCGCGTTGTAAAGGCAGGGATACATGGTTATATTACCAATAAGTATTTGCAGGCAGAAGATTATTCTGAGGCTGAAAATGTGGAAACAGAAACTGAATATTTGCGAAATTCAAACAGAGGATATATTCGAATAAGAAAAAATACGAATGCTTCCGTTTCATTTAAATTAAAGGCTGAAAATACCACATCATTAGATATCTTCTTTCGCCATTCAAATCAAAATAAAACGGGGGTTGGAAAACTTTATGTAAACGATGTTCCTCAGTACGGACAGCTAAACTTTTTTCCCACAAAGTCGGAGCAGGCATGGAATAATGTTGTTAGTGAGATTGAACTACTGGAAGGTGAAAATACCGTTGAATTAGAGTTTGCCAATCAGGAGGAAGACATTCTTCTGGACTTTATTGCATGGGATAATAGTTTGGTAACCCACGACCATATCACGGCTACAAATTTGTTTAGCCAGAAAGAGGAGGAAATTAAAGCATATCCGGTTCCCTTCAATGATGAACTCAATCTGATAAAAGCTACGAAACAAAATTCAATTGCCATTTATTCTTCAACAGGAATTAAAATGTATGAAACTCAAAGTACGGGTGGACAGCTAACAATTAATACTTCTGGCTTTCCAACAGGATTGTACTTTATTCATGTATTTGGAAATGAGGGTGACTCTAAAATATTGAAAGTGTTAAAAAAGTAGTTTCTCAATTGCCTAAGTATTAGATATGTTGATCAAATACCTAAAGAAAATCAGTGCAAAAAGAAGAGAATTAGTATTAGCTATTTCCGTTTTGGTAATGATAACAACTTTGTCTACTAATCCCTCTTTTGGGCAAGAAGCGATGTTTAAAGCTACCTTCGAAAATAATTCGCTGGATGCTGATGTAGGAAAATCTTTTGCTCAGACCGATTCTCATGGAATTTTAAAGGTTGTTCCAAATCCTGCACCTGATAGTACAAATAGTTCATCCTACGTTCTCGAATCCTCCTTACTTGAGAGTTCAAAGGGTAGGGCTGAATACAGTAACTCTACTTCGATTAGATACCCTACTGAAGGTGAAACGCACATTTATACCTGGAAAAGGTTTTATCCTAAAGACATGTTTAAAGATTTAAACCTCATCTGGCTATTGGTTTCGCAGTGGAAAACATGGCCCTGCGAAAAAAACGGGGAGCATGGTCAATACATTTGTCCGGGAGGAGCAATTTTTAACGATGTTGATTTTAAAAGCTGCGATACAGAGAAATTCCGGTTTCGTGCATTGCCCGATTGTAATAACATTTATGTAGATGCTGTAGAGGGTGTTTGGGAGGAATATACAATGATTATTTATTGGTCTAATGATCAGGATGGATACTATCACCTTTTTAAAAACCGGAAGTTAGTAGGAGGAGAAACAGGGGTTAAGACTATATACGATAACTTTCCTGAAGACCATAGTTGTGACATATACTTTACCCTTGGTTTATACTCTGGCTGGAGCAGCCCAGTCAAAGATACCATTTCATTTTATATAGATGATTTTGCAGTATACAAAGCAAATAATAAGTCGGAACTACAAAATATTTGCCCTGAATGTTCAAGCCAAATTGCAACATCAACAAACGATTATGGATTAGAAGAGGATATTTTTGAAGTTTATCCTAATCCATGTAAATCATATGTAAATGTTTTGCTGAAAAACAATTCAGAAGTAAGTATCTACAACACATTAGGAGCACTGGTTTATCAAAAAGAACTGCAGCAAGGAGAAACCAGGATAAATCTGAACTTTAATTCCGGTACATTTTTAATAAAAGTTACTGACTGTAATTCAAATAATACTTCAACCAAGAAAATAATAATCTGAAAGAAACTGAAAACACATGAAAAATATTAGAACATTACTTATAGGTTTAGGATTGCTAATTGCAACAATTGGTTTTGCACAACCATATGCTATTCCTGACGGAGCTTTAGGATTTGGTAAAAATGTAAGAGGCGCCTATGAAGGTAGCTCAAGTCCAACAATTTTAACGGTTGACAGGCTTACCGACGACATGGGAAATAATGGTAGCAATAAAGGTTCGCTCAGGTGGTGTTTAACACGCAATTACCCCCGTATAATTTTATTTGAAGTTTCCGGGTATATAAACCTTTCAACTTATATCCGGGTTGAAAACGATTATGTGTCTATTTATGGGCAAACTGCACCAAGTCCGGGAATTACTGTTTCAGGAGTTGATGTTATCGATTTTAGATGCAATTATGTTGTGCTACAGCATTTAAGATTTCGTTCGAAGTATGATGGAAGTAGTCAGATAGATGCATTAACTGTACTAAGGGGATCGAATGTTTTTATCGATCATTGCTCCTTTAGTTATGCCGAAGATGAATGCCTTGGAATTGGTGGCTCAACAGGAACCTTTAAAGGACCTATAACGGTTCAAAATTGTATTTTCTATCAAGGCTTAAACTATAACCATAGTAAAGGGATCTTATTAGGGGGTTTATTTGATAGCACTACTGTTGCTCGAAGTGCCTTTGTCCATTGTGCCGACAGGACTCCATACCCAGGCGATAGTAATTATACGACATTTGAAATCCTGAATACTTTAGCATATAACTGTGCTTATTTCGGTATGAGTTTTTCGAAATCGAACGCAGCAAAGGTTCAGGTTATAGGCAATGAATGGAGATCAGGTCCTAACTCCTCTGGACAAAGACAGGTTGTTCGAATACGTACCGCAATGGATGATAATGCTCAGTTCTATTTATACGATAATTACTCTCCTAAAAGAGTAGGAAGTTCAGAATGGGATGGAGTGGTTTATTACGAAGGAGGTGGAAGGGATTCTTCAGATTTTAAATCTGACAACAGTTTCCCAGGCTATGAAACCAGTTATTATCCAGTAACATCACTTAACGATAGTCTGGTTGCTAATGCCGGAGCTCGCCCTTGGGACAGGGATTCAGTCGACATTATTGCAATGAAAGATATGGTTAATGGAACTGGAAATTGGATCACAAATCAATCTGAAGCCTATTATCCCATTTTAGCAGAGAATCAATTGACTTTAGATATTCCTGATTTACCGCATCAAAATTCAGGAAATGGGTATACAAACCTGGAGATGTGGGTTTATAACATTGCCGATAAAATCTATACTTCCAGCAATTCAATTAGATCATCTATAAACAATTTTCAACTATACCCAAATCCTGTGAAAGATTATCTCATTTTAGAGGGAAAGTCGATCAGTTCGTACTCAATATTCAATATTAACGGGCAATTAATGATGAATAAAAAAGTGGATGAATATCTTGAAAAGATTGATGTAAGCAATTATTTGCCAGGAGTATATGTAGCTCGTGTTGAGGAGGATGGAGGAATCCGCTCGATGAAGTTTATAAAAAAATAGTAAAGAATAATTTATAAATCAAGTACAGTAGATAATTTTTACATACCCAAAAGAAGATGGAGAATTTGATGAATAAATGTGATTAAGGATTTGCAAAAACAGGGCTACGGTTATCAATCTGCAATTTTATTAGTTGCAATTATAAGAGTGCTAAATGTCCTGTATGATAAAATGAGCCAGCACTAACGATTAAAGATTCATGGTCCGGATTATATTAACAGGTCACAAACAATGTTTGTACCCGAAAGGGAAATTATTATCAAAGATCAAGTTAATGCAAATATGGTTTTGTATTCGACTCTTTATTTATCCTTCTATAATACATTGGTTGTTTGTAATAACATTGATGTTAAGTGGGATTTTTAATCAAGTTTTAATCTTTTTTCAAATCTTTTAAAACACATTTATTATGAAAAATTCGAGAATCATTTTTTTAGGATTAGCATTATTGGTGTGCACATTGGGGCATTCTCAGCCATATGCTATTCCTGGAGCTTTGGGATTTGGTAAGGAAGTAAGAGGGGCGTATGAGGGGAGTTCAAATCCAACAATTTTATATGTTGACAGGTTGACTGACGACCTGGGCAACAATGGTACTAATAAAGGATCGTTACGATGGTGTTTAACACGTAACTATCCGCGTATTATCCTGTTTGAAGTGTCCGGTTATATAAATTTAACTTCGTATATCAGGGTGACTGATGACTATGTTTCAATTTACGGGCAAACCGCACCAAGTCCGGGCATTACTGTTTCCGGTGTCGATGTTATCGACTTCCGGTGTAATTACGTAGTATTACAGCATTTAAGGTTTCGTTCAAGTTATAATAACTATGGAGGAGATCAAGTAGATGCATTAACAGTATATCAGGGTTCAAATGTTTTTATTGACCATTGTTCGTTTAGCTATGCTGAAGATGAATGTTTAGGGATTGGTGGTGCTAACGGTACATTTACTGGTCCATTAACCGTCCAGAATTGCATATTTTCGTGGCCTTTGCATTATAATACAGGCAAGGGAATGCTTCTTGGGGGGGACTTTGATAGTACATCTGTTGTCAGAAGTGCTTTTATTCATTGTGCAGACAGAACCCCTTTTCCAGGGGACAGCATATATACTGCATTTGAGGTAGTAAATACATTGTCATACAATTGTGCTTATTTTGGAATAAGTTTCGCCGATTCCGATAGTGCAAAATATCATGTAATAGGCAACGAATGGAGGTCTGGTCCAAATTCATCCGGGCAAAGGGAAGTGCTTCGCATTCGTTCAGCTATGAATTCTTTCGAAAATTCCTATTACTTATATGATAACTATTCTCCAACCAGAGTAGGTGTCTCCGAGTGGGATAGTGTGGTTTATTATGAAAACAGTTCAAAAGATTCTTCTGATTATAAATCAGATACACCGTTTAGTGGTTACGAAACCAATTACTATTCATATACTGCACTTGACGATAGCCTGACAGCCAATGCAGGGGCAAGGCCCTGGGATCGGGATTCGGTAGATATTTTAGCCTTAAACGATATGGTTAATCAAACCGGAAGTTGGATAACGTACCAATCGGAAGCTTATTATCCGCAATTGGCTCAAAATACAACTACCTTAAATGTACCTGATAATCCACATTCCAATTCAGGTGACGGTTATACAAACCTGGAAAAATGGGTTTATGAGATGACAACAGGTACATCCGATACTACCAGCAATGATACAACCTCTTCTGGTTCATCTGAATTGATTTTGTTGACCGATACGGCTAATAACGGAGGAGATGTTGCTCATTATAACTGGCTGGTAGCTAATGGATTTGAAGTAACTAAACTTGATATTGGGAATGATATTGATTTAACATCTCCTTCGCAGGATCTTAAGAATCAGTTAGATACTGCGGGTTTGGTGATTGTTGGCAGAGATGCTAACTCTAATAAGTATGATGGAAGAGGACAGGATGTGATTGATAGTATCCTGGCACCGGTAATTACGGTAAATCCTTATGGTGCACAATGGGGCGATCCACCTTTATGGTTTAAAAGTGCATCGGTTAGTGCATCGCCGGATGGAGAAGTCTGGATCGATGTAACCTCCTCTGATACGATATTTACTTATGCAAATGTAATAGGAGATTCAATGGCTTATTCAAACGGGGCATTTGGATTGATTTCTACAGAGGGGACACATAACGGAACCATAATAGGGTCAAAAGACGGTGATATTGCTATTGTACGTTTTGCCAAGAACGTTGCTTACAATGATTCAACAAATGCGAATACACCTTTAAGCGACCGTACTATCTTCCCGTTTAATACAAATAGCGATACTAGTTTTTTCTCCCTAACTACCAATGGGCAGGCAGCTTATTATGCTGAAATTTGCAGGTTACTGGGAGAGCCTGTAACACCACCACAATATTATTTCTGTGATAATAGCTTAAAAGATATTGTCCTGCTCACCGACACTGCCAATAACGGAGGAGATACAGCTCATTACAATTGGTTGGATGCAAATGGGTTTGATGTAACAAAATTGGATATTGGTACTAATATTGATCTAACATCACCCTCGCAGGAAGTTATAAACCAGTTAAATACCGCCGACCTGGTTATTGTTGGACGCGATGCCAACTCCAATAAATACGATGGACGGGGACAGGATGTTATTGATAGTATAACAGCTCCCGTGATTACTGTAAATCCATATGGTGCTCAATGGGGCGATCCACCCATGTGGTTTAAAAGTGCTTCGGTAAGTGGTGTTTCTGGTAGCAGTATTTATATTGATGTTGCCGATGATACCATATTCACCAATTCAAATGTAGCCGGTGATTCAATTTTGTATGGGAATAGCTCATTTGGTGTAATTACTGCAAGTGGTACACATAATGGGACAGTTATTGGTTCGGTTGATGATGACATTACAATTGTACGTTTTGCTAAAAATGTTCCGTATAACGATTCAACCAATGCTAAAACACCGCTTAGCGACCGTACTATATTTTCATTTGATAACGATGCAACTTCGTTTTCATTGACACAAGACGGGCAAGCTGCTTATTATGCTGAAATCAGGAGGTTGATTGGGTATTCAATTGAACCGCCCGTTTACTATTCTACTTCTAATAAGTCTGCTAAAATGGAATTTGGCAATCCTGAAATTATCAGTGAAAATAATTTTCCTTTCTTGCTTTATCCAAATCCTGCTGAAAAACAACTTACAGTTGACGATTTAAAAGTAGGGACAAGGGTGTATATTTTTAATTTTGAAGGGAAAACTATGGTAAAAACTGTTGCTTTGGATAATAAACTGGACCTTAATATAAGTAGCTATAAGCCTGGAGTGTATATAGTAAAAATAGAAACAAATAGTAAGTCTTATTCATCAAAATTTATAAAACAATAAGCTTATTAGATTAGAATTTATATCGTTGATGAGTTATGCTCATCGAGTAAAACAAAAGTAAAATGTATTGTAAAGAATCAAATAATCAGGGAGAAATTGTAAGCAAAAAAGTTGGTATCATATTAGTACTGATTATTAGCCTTCTGTTTCCATTCCATTGCTATTCTGCAGATAAGGATAGTATTCAAATAATTGATGCCTGCCATTACAGTAATGTCTTTGGTGAAATGCGGAATTACCGAATTTTTCTACCTAAAGGTTATGATGAAAACAAGCCTGAAAAAAGATATCCGGTAATCTATTTTCTTCATGGATGGGATCAACGGTATTTTGGCAGTGGTCAGTGGGCATATGCTTCTTACGAATTAGGCGAGGATAACGATGGCGACAACATCACAAACTTTGTTTCGGACCATGATGTGATTGTTGTTAAGTCTGATGGGTATAACCGACGTCGGGATGAAGATTATTACAGAAGTCCTTATAATGTTGGAGCCAAACCTTCTGATGGAAGAAATAGCAAAGATGCAGGTAAACCAATGATTGGAACCTATCGACAATTCCCCATTTATTACCCTGAATTAATTGATTTTATAGATGCCAATTACTTTACCATAGCCGACAGGCAACACCGAGGAATTTCGGGCTTATCGATGGGAGGATTTACAGCAAGTTGGATTGGCGGTAAATATCCGCATCTGTTTTGTGCTGTTGGCAATTTTTGCGGTTCGCCCGAGTTTTACGCAGGACCTCAAACTCTTCCGGTATTGTACCGCCACCTTGATATGTATGACAATTATGGCGGGATGAAATACCGCCTGAATAATGGCGACGAAGATTTTATTCGCTGTTACCATGCAGATGTAAACAGGGTATGGACACAGGTAATGGATAATTACGAATATCAAATGTATAATGCCGATCATTCTACCTGTGGGCTTAGCGATATGTTTTCGTTTTTAATGAATGCATTTTCGCAAAAACTGGAAAAACCTGCAAGGTGGGACCACATTGATATTTACCCGGCATTCTCGGTTTGGGCTTATGAGGTTCACTCAGACCGGGATGTCCCCGGGTTTACTATTCTTGAAAATGTGGATGAAAATGGATTTCGGTGTTCAGTTCGTGAGTTTTTACCCGACGGGCAAATACTTTCGTTTGTGAAAGTAGATATTACAACCGCTCCCATTTATGAAAAAAATTCCACTTATGTGATTAACGATATCTATCTAACAAGTTCTGAAGTAGTTCAAAAAGAAGTTAGAAGTGATGATGAAGGGAAACTGAAAATTCAGATTGATGGAAGTATTCACGAAATTGGGATAAGCAAAGTTGACGGAAAAGCTGAATTGACAGTAGCTTCATTCAATGTAATTGGTGCCGGATGGGCAACGCCAGAAAAGGATGCAGAATTAGAACTTTCAATATTAAATAAAGGGCTGTCAGAAGCAAAGAAAGTCAATATTGAAATCACTTCAACAACAGAAAATGTAGAAATTCTAAAAGGGAAATCGACTGCTAAATCGATTGGCGTTAATAAAATCCAAACGTGTAATCATCCTTTCCGTTTTAGGGTCACTTCTGATAAATATGAAGTTATTCAGTTTAAGGTGGTCATAAAAGATGGCGAAAAAACTTCTTCTCAAAAAATAGAAGTTCCTGTAAGGAAAGATGTGCCTGTACTTGAGAAGTTTATGATTGCCGATGGGAAAGAAGTAGCAGTTGCATCAGCAGGTGTTGATACGGTAACGATGCTTCTCGGAAAAGGAAATGGAGATGGCATTGCAAATCCCGGTGAATCGATAGTTGTACTTGCAAATGATAGCGGACTGTGGAGACGCTGTCAACTTACATTTTCAGACCCATATTTAAATCCCCGAGGAGTAAATCAAAGAGAGGAAAACAGCTGGACAAAGTATGATAAAGTTGGTGCTTCATTTAAATACAATGTGCCCCTTATTTCATCCGAATGTCCACAAAATCATCGGGTAGAAATGCTT
The DNA here is from genome assembly GCA_963677475.2 of Prolixibacteraceae bacterium. Lineage (GTDB taxonomy): Bacteria > Bacteroidota > Bacteroidia > Bacteroidales > Prolixibacteraceae > JABMQB01. The sequence goes on from CAXXQD010000006.1 coordinate 110,229, forward strand.
TGTGAATATTGGTTGCCTGAATATCCAATACACCATATTAAAAAAGGAAAAGTTGTTATCGAAATTGAAGGAGAAGACACAACTGCACCGCTTATTAGATGGGTACATCTGAAAGGCGACAACACGCTTATGGTTAATGTTTGGGATGGTACTGAATTAAAAGATGTAAAAGCCAGATTTACCTTAAAAAGAGACACGCAGAAATTCATTGATCTAAGATTAAATGACAATGGAATTGAAGGTGATCAGGTTAAAAACGACAATGTTTTCAGCTTTAAAATACCCACAAGCAGGTTTAACAGGTATAGCCTGGTAATTGAAGCCACCGATGAGTATGGCAATAAGCAAATATTCGAAGATGATAAAACCTATATCCTTCATTAAAATTGAATAATATGAATAAAACTAAATGTCAATCGATCAAATCCGATTACATATATTTCCTGGTCTGGGGAGTGATTGCTTCCTTTACTTGCCTTTTAATTTTTTCAACAGCTTGCAACAATCAACCTGTAAATCCGATTAGGGAAAAGTTACAGCCTGTTCCCCAAAATACTGGTTTCCGAATGGCTGGTTACTGGGTTTGGGGAGGATCTGTGATAAAGGTCGATTCTGTTTATCATATGTTTGCTTCCCGCTGGAAAAAATACAGGGAATTTCCTTCTGACTATTTGGAACATTCTGAGATTGTACATGCTACATCCGCAACTTTAGTTGGTCCTTACGAATTTCAGGAAGTAATAATTGGCGAAAGAGATTCAATATTTTGGGATTCCAATATGGCACACAATCCAACCATTGCAAAAGTTGGTGATGAATATGTGCTGTATTACATTGGTTCCGATTTTTCAACCCCGGGAGTAGGCAACTATCCTTATTTAAGAAGGGTTGGTTATGCTACGGCAAAAAATATTGAAGGTCCCTGGAAACGGTCTGATAAACCATTGTTCAATTTTGAGTCGAACAACCCTGCGGTACTGGTTGAAGATGGTAAAATAAGGATGTTGTTTCGCGATGAAGAGTTAAAAGTATCCTTAGCTGTTGCCGATCATTATTCAGGACCTTATGAGGTTCTTAATAAGGATGTATATCCACCCACCCGGATCGAAGATTTCTACATGTTTAGAATGAACAACGAATACAATTTTATTTGTGAAGATAATGTCGGCAAAATTTCAGGGCATGAACGCTGGGGTATACAACTAACTTCCGATGATGGAGTGAATAATTGGGAAACCTCCAGGAATGTTGTTGTGTATGACCACGATATTGCATACACCGATGGCTCAGTTTTACACTGCAATAGAAGGGAACGCCCTCAATTGATTATCGAAAACGGCAGTATTTCAGGTATTGCAACAGCGGTTTATACTGGTTCAGAAAGTTGGTGCCAGCCGGTTCCTTTAAATCCTCCTTTAAAACTAAACAGATAATAACTATTTCAAAAAACAGGAATCATGAAAAAAATATTTGTATTACTTCTATCATTTGTATCAACATTTACAATGGCACAGGATTTAGTTCTTGACGTTTGGTCTAACACATCACCACCTACCGACAATGGACTTTCTGGTCCGGAAGAATTGCTTGAGAATAACCGTGTAGCGAATATTTCAGTTGCTAAAATGTATATCTACTTTCCGGAGAAAGAAAAAAATACCGGTGCTGCAATGGTAATATGTCCGGGTGGGGCGTATATCAGGGAAGCCATGTCGCACGAAGGGTATGAAGTTGCTGAATGGCTGAAAGAAAGAGGTATTACAGGAATCGTATTGAAGTACCGTTTGCCCAATGGTCACCATCAGGTTCCGTTGGAAGATGCACAGAGAGCAATGCGTATAGTCCGTTACAATGCAAATGAGTGGGGGATCGACCCAAATAAAATTGGGATTGCCGGGTCTTCAGCAGGAGGTAACCTGGCAGCTAATGCTGGTACTCGTTTTACATTTGGTGATGAATTAGCCGAAGATCCAATAGAAAAAATAAGCTCTCGCCCTGACTTTATGCTTTTATTGTATCCTTTTATTGCACATAAAGAGGAAAACATGAGCAAGCCCATTAAAAGCCACTTTTTCGGAAAGGATAAGAACTGGGAAACTGCCAAGAAATATTCACCCCAACGAAATGTAACAGAGCATACACCACCAACCTTTATGGTTCACGCAGACAATGATAAGGTGGTTGAATCATCTCATTCTATCGAGTTGTACCTGGCTTTAAAGAAATTCAATATACCGGCAGAGATGCACATTTTTCAGGATGGGGGACATGGTTTTGGAATAACCAAAATAGACATGCCTGCCGAGCAGTGGACTGAGCTTTTTTACCAGTGGCTAAAACAACGAAATATAATTGAAAAATAGGAATACAGTTATGGATAATAAATATTCAAATATGCAATTAACAGCATTGGTTGCACTGCGATTTCTGATCGGATGGCATATGCTGTATGAAGGAGTTCACAAACTATTAACTCCTGGGTGGTCTTCAAAAGGATTTTTAGGCGAGTCTCAGTGGATTATGGAGGGATTCGCAAATTGGGTGATTTCTAATGACGGAGTTTTAACTGTTGTCGATTTTCTAAACACATGGGGATTAATTGCAATTGGATTAGGATTAATAGTTGGACTATTTACGCGGGTGGCTACCTTGTCGGGTGTTGTCCTTCTACTGATGTATTATTTTAATAATCCTCCCCTAATTGGTATCGAATATTCTTTGCCCTCTGAAGGTAATTATCTGATTGTGAGCAAAACCTTAATTGAGGCAGTTGCATTAACCGTCTTGCTGTTTTTTCCAACAGGGACAAGTATTGGTTTAGACAGGTTCATTTTTAATAAGAAGCAAATATGATTATGGAGAATCAAAAGAATATAGAACAGAATAAAGAACCAGAAGAAAATAAAAAAGCAAAATTTGGAATGAACCGAAGGTCGCTTTTAAAAGGACTTGCAGGATTACCAGTTGCCGGGCTTTTTTCGTATGAATTATTTAAAAAATCAGCTTATGAAAGTCAGAATAGTAGAGATTTGGTTAAAGAACTCAATTTGGGCGATTTCTCAGCACCTTCTACTATCCAGCCGGCACGCCAGGGAGATTTAATAAGAATTGGGTTTATCGGTTTTGGCGCAAGGGCAGTTTCATTAGCAAAAGCACTTGGGTTTGTTCATCCTGAAAATACGGCTAAAAGAATTGAAATGGGGCGTATGGATGATTGGTTGGCACAAGCTGATTTGAATGTGGCTATAACTGGCATTTGCGAAGTATTTGACGAAAGAGCACAACATGGGTTGGAAATAGCTGCTAGCGAATTTCGCCCGGGAGGAGGAAAGCCTTCGGGGCTTCCTGTAAAACGGTATCAAAACTATAAAGAAATGCTTGCCGATAAAGACATTGATGCTGTTGTTATTGCAACTCCCGATCATCATCATGCGCGCATGTCAATTGAGGCAGCAAAAGCAGGAAAGCATGTGTACTGCGAAAAAAGTCCGGCTATAAAGGAAAACGAATTGTTTGAGTTATACGATACAATTAAAAACAGCGAGATTGTTTATCAATTGGGGCATCAGATTTCTAAAAATACAATCTTCCAGCAAGCTCAAGAAATCATCAATAAAAACATTCTGGGGAAAATTAGTTTAATTGAAACTACTACGAATAGAAATACAGCCTCTGGCGCCTGGATTCGACATTTAGATAAAGATGGAAATCCAAAGCCGGGAGATGCAAACTCAATTGACTGGGACCAGTGGTTGGGCGACACACCCAAAGTTCCATTTAGTATCGACCGATTTTACAACTGGACAAAATGGTTTGATTATGATTTGGGTATGTTGGGACAACTTTTTACCCACGAATACGATGCAATCAATCAACTATTAAATATTGGAATACCTAAAACAGCGGTGTCGTCAGGTGGTTTGTATTATTGGAAAGATAATCGGGAAATCCCGGATCATTTGCAATCTGTTTTTGAATATCCTGACAAAGAACTTACGCTTATTTATAGCGCCAGTCTTGCTTCCAGTCGCGACAGAGGACGTGTAATCATGGGGCACGACGCATCAATGGAGCTTGGTGGATCTTTGAAAATTACAGCTGATAAGGACTCAACACGCTTCAAAAAGCAAATAAATGAAGGGCGTATTTCACCTTTGGAACCAATGCTTTCAATTAACCCAAATTCGGGTAAAGTTGATGCAGTTTCTTCCGCAACAGCAAAATATTACGAACAACGGGGACTCTACACTACAAATATTGGAGGCATTAAAATGGATGTAACCCATTTGCACATAAAAGAATGGATCGATTGTATCAGGGGAGGTGGTACTCCGGGATCAAATATCGAACGTGCCTACGAAGAGGGAGTTACTTTGCTTATGGCACATAAGTCATATATGGAAGGTCGGAAAGTAGAATGGGATTCGGAAAGCAGGAAGATTATTTAGTACAAAAAAGAGAAACGAAATGAATACGCTAAGAATCTTATTATTTTTTGTACTCGTACAGCTAATCGCGAGTTTTTCTGAAAGCTCAGTTGTTTTTGCTCAGGACCCGCTTCGATATAAAAAAGCGATAGCTGAATTTAAACCAGTCTCGGAAGTTAATGCTGAAAACCTGACTCTTTTTGCAGGTAGTTCAACCTTTACCAATTGGAAACATATTCAGGAATCATTTCCCGGGAAAAATGTGTTGAATAATGGATTTGGTGGTTCGCATTTCAGCGATTTGATTTTTTATGTCGATGAAGCTGTTATTCGCTATAATCCTTCTACAGTAATAATTTACGAAGGAGATAATGACATAGCCAGGGGAAAATCTCCTGAAAAGGTAATCGAGGATGCCCGAAAACTGATTACTACAATCCATAATGCCTTGCCCGATGCAAAACTGGTGCTTGTAGCTCCAAAACCAAGTATTGCAAGGTTTAGCTTAAAGGACAAATATATTACCTGCGGTGATATGTTTAAAAGTTTGGCAAAAGAATACAAGTATGTAAAATATGTCAGCATGTGGAAAAATATGCTGGGAAAAGACGGTAAGCCAAAAGAAGAATATTACCTGAAAGACAAGCTTCATTTTACCATGGCAGGTTATAAGGTTTGGGCAAATAAGTTGAAGAAATATGTAAAATAAGAAATATGAAACAATACATTAAACTAATTACTGTAACATTAATAATAACCTTTGTTGCAAATATCTCACAAGGACAACCTGACTACGACAAAGCAATAAAAATTGCCGATCGTATTATTGAAAATACTTCTTTCAAAATAATTGATTCAGAAAGCAAGGAACTATTCGACAATACAAAAGGACTTCCTATTGAAAAGAAATACAAGATTGAAAGTCCGTACAACATGTGGCACTACTGGAACGGTGTTCTGGCATTGGCAATGGTGGAATTAACCAAAAGTACTGGCGATGAAAAATACATTGATTACACCAGAAAAAACTACAGATTTATATTCGATAACCTTGATTATCTGGGAAAACAATTCGAAGCCGGTTTTAAAGATATTTCCATTTACCAGCATTTTGAAATGGGCTTGCTCGACCACTGTGGGGCTATGTCGGCAGGATTATGCGAGGTGTATAAATCAGATTCGGAACCGGAATATGATACTTATTTAAACAAAGCTATTGATTACGTTAGCAATAAAGAATTACGTTTTGAAGATGGCACATTTATCCGTCGCACTCCACGAAAAATGACGCTTTGGGCTGACGACCTGTACATGTGTGTACCTTTCCTGGCACGGATGGCTGAAAAAACCGGTAACAGCAAATATTTGGATGATGCCATACTTCAGGTAAAAAATTTCAATAAATATCTTGTAAATGAAAGCAATGGCTTGTACTACCACGGTTATTTTGGCGACAACGGGCACAACTCGGTGGCGCACTGGGGGCGTTGCAACGGCTGGATTGTAATGGCAGAAACAGACTTGATTAGCTTGTTGCCCGACAATCATCCCGAAAAGGAAAACCTGATTAAAATCCTTGAAGCGCATCTTGTAAGTTTATCGCGCTTTCAGGATGTTTCAGGAATGTGGCACCAGATAATCGATAAGCCCGATTCTTACCTCGAAAGTTCGGCAACAGCCATGTTTGTTTATTGCATAGCCAAGGCTGTAAACGAAGGGTGGATAAAGCCTACCTATGCCGCTATTGCCTTTAGTGGCTGGGGCGGATTAAGCAAAAATATAACTGAAGATGGTCAGGTTGATAACATTTGCGTTGGCACTGGTATCCGTGATAACATCCAGTATTACTACGAACGCAAAACAAAGCTAAACGATATTCATGGTTTGGGTGCCATTATTATGGCTGGTACCGAAATGAAAAAGCTTAGTGAGAATATTAAATCATTGCGGGAAAAAATGTTAACCGAATAAGTTGCACCTCAGATGAAACTTAGATTATTATTCATAACACTTGCAGTTTTAGTTTGGATATCTGCTTATTCAACAGGGGATAATAAAACAGGAAATCAAAAAACAGTTCATGTAAGTAAAGCGGCATCAGAGATTGATTTTTCAATATTGAAAAAGATTCCTGAAAAAATGCAGCAGTTTGTTGATGAAAACAAAATTGCCGGAGCAGTAACGCTTGTCGCACATAAAGGTGAAGTTGTTGGTTGGGAAGCTGTGGGTTTGCAGGATATTGAAAAGAATATAAAGATGCAGAAAAATACGGTTTTCCGTATTGCATCAATGACCAAACCATTTGCTGCTGCTGCCATAATGATGCTTGAAGAAAAAGGGAAACTTCAATTGGATGACCCTGTAGAAAAATACCTTCCCGAGTATAAAGGTTTGTGGCTAATCGATTGGCAGGAAGACGATGAAAAAAAATTAATCCGCCCCGCACGAAAAGTTACAATCAGGGAGCTTTTAATGCACACCGATGGGATTGCCCTGTTGCCCGAGAATGTCAGGGTTAATTCTATTGCTGAATATGTTTTGGTAGTATCTCAACAGCCTTTGTTGTTCGAACCCGGTTCTAAATGGTTGTACGGCGGCTCAGGAATTACTACCGCAGCGCGTATAGTTGAGGTTATATCGGGCATGCCTTACGATGAGTTTTTGAAAGAACATGTTTTCAATCCGTTGAAAATGAAGGAAACTTCGTTTGCTTTTCAGGAAACGTTTTCAGGACGAATTGCTAAAATCTACAAACCTTCTGAAGATTCTACACATTTGGTTCCGCTCAAAGATCCGGATTGGCACCGATTTCCAAGACCTGAAGGAGGACTTTTTTCTACTGCAGCCGATATGAATAAATGGATGCAAGCAATATTAAACAAAGGAATATACAAAGGAGTAAGAATACTTTCCGAAAAATCAGTAGAGCAAATGACCCAGTTGCAAACAGGCGAACTGGAAACCGGATTTACCGAGGGAATGGGATTTGGTTTAGGATTTGGATTTGTGAGGGAACCACAAGGGGTAACTTCGATGTTGTCGCCCGGAACTTTTGGGCATGGTGGTGCTTTTGGAACCCAGTACTGGGCTGATCCGGAAAGTGAGACGATATATATTTTAATGATTCAAAGAAGAGGCTTTGGTAATGGCGATAAATCGGACATCAGAAATGCTTTTCAGAGTATTGCCGCCAAGGCAATTATAAAATAAACCAACTATAAAACAGAATAATGAATAATAAAGTATTTTTAATAGCAGCCTTATTGGGAGTGTTGTTTTCTTCGGTACAATGCACTGCTAAAAAAACAAAGAAAAAAGATAAGGAAACTAAAATTGTTCTTTTGCACCACAGTACAGGCGGAATCGTTTTTAACGGGAATGAAAAGGAATCTCCGGAGAATCCGGTTTCAGTACCACAATGGTTCTCTACTTACAACAACAAACAGGAAACAAACTATTCGATTGTAGAACAAGCTTTTCCAAAGAAAAAGCCTTATGGATGGAAAAATTATCCTTACGATTATTACAATATCTGGGTGAAAAATGCAGGCGATGAGCCTTTTATGGAAGAACCTACCCTTGAAATACTGACCCAACAATACGATGTAATCATTTTTAAACACTGCTTTCCGGTTTGTAAAATCTGGGATGACACTGAAGCCCCAGACATCAATTCATCAAAAAAGACTTTAGGAAACTATAAGCTTCAATACGATGCACTTAAACAAAAAATGAATGAATTTCCGGACACCAAATTTATTGTGTGGACTGGTGCTGTTATGACTGAAGAACGAATAACTGAAGATAATGGGAAACGTACCCGTGAATTTTTCGATTGGGTGAAAAGTGAATGGGACACCGAAGACGATAACATTTTTGTGTGGGATTTTTATGAGCTGGAAACGGAAGGTGGAATCTACCTGAAACCTGAATATGCTGTGTCGGGGGCTGACTCACATCCGAATATGGATTTGGCAGTTAAGGTTGTTCCACTACTCGGAAACCGAATTGTTGATGTGATTGAGAATAACGGCAGTAAAACCAACCTGAAAGGTGAAATAAAATAAAGCCATGAAAAAATATTCAATACTATTTCTGCTTTTTGTACTCGTTGTTGCCGCATGTACTCCTAATAAGTCGGCTCAGAAATTTACTTTTAAAGAAACTCAACAAGGATTAGAAGTTTTTGAAGAAGGGCAACCCGTTTTCTTTTATCAACGAACGCCTAAGTCGAGCGATGGAAGGTTCTTGTGCAATAACTACATCCATCCACTTTATAGCCTTAATGGTGATACGCTAACCGAAGAGTTTCCGGCAGACCATCCTTACCACCGTGGAATATTTTGTGCGTGGCATCAAATGTTTGTAGGTGGAAAAAGTGTAGGCGATGGTTGGTTTATGAGCGATGTTAAGCTGGATGTTAAAGATGTGCAAGTTGTTGAAAAAGAAGAATATGCTCAATTGAAAATATCATCCATGTGGAAGTCGCCTTTATTCGAGGACGAAAAATATTTTCTAATTGAAGAAACCGATATTACAATTTTTCCAAAGCAAGAAAATTATCGTGTAATTGATTTTGCTATTACGCTGAATGCACTGGTTCAGGAAGTTGAGATTGGCGGTGTTGACGATGAAAAAGGTTATGGCGGATTTTGTGCACGTTTAAGTGATCAGAAGCTGCTTGCATTTACGTCTCCTACAGGAGAGATAACTCCGCAACTCACTCAGGTAGATGCCGGTGTATGGATGGATTTCTCTGGTCCGCACGGACAAAATGAAGAAATAAGCGGTGTAACAATATTAAGTCATCCTCAAATACCAAACTACCCGGCTCCATGGATTTTAAGAAATCTAACCAGTATGCAGAACGTAGTATATCCGGGAAGAGACAGGGTAACAGTACCAATGGATAAGCCCATAAAATTATTTTATCGGCTTATTGTTCACGAAGGTAATGCACAAAGTATTGATATCGAAAAACTTCACTCAGATTACGAGAAAGAAAATCTTAAATGAAATGCTCAAAACTAAACGAATAACACTAATTGCACTTTGCCTGGCATTTGTACAGTTCGCTTCTGCGCAAAGTTCGGAAGAAATGGACAAGGAATGGGCAAAAATGAATGCATCGAAAGATGCTGAATATACGAAGTACAACGATGCTAAATTCGGGATGTTTATCCATTGGGGACCGTATTCAACCCTTGGTGGCATTTGGAATGGTGAAAAGATTAAAGGATTGGGTGAATGGATTATGTACCACGGGCAGATCCCACGCGATGAATATCGGGAAGTTTGTAAATCATTCAATCCAAAGGGTTTCGATGCTGAAGAATGGGTAAAACTGGCGAAAGATGCAGGCATGAAATACATTGTGGCAATGACAAAACACCACGACGGTTTTTCCATGTACCATACAGAAGTTACAGATTATAACATTTACGATTATACGCCTTTTAAAAGAGACCCGATTGAGGAACTTTACAAGGCTTGTAAAAAATATGGAATCCGTTTAGGATTATACTATTCACACTCGTTCGACTGGATGGATGGTGGTGATGCCGGAATTGCCCAGGAACTGGCACGCAGACCTGGTGAAGAGGATGAAATTGATAAATATGGTGCCAACCTGTGGGACCCTCCTTCGCCAACTTTTCAAGAATATATTGATGCCAAAGCTGAACCACAAATGCGAGAAATACTGAAGAAGTTTCCGGATTTAATTGAAATATGGTACGACTTTCCAAGGTTTATCGAAGAACAACAAAGTTTTAGTTTTTATAAACTGGCATATCATCTTCAGCCCAAAGCATTGGTGAACAGTCGTGTAGGAAGAAAGTTTGGTGACTACAAAGTCGCTGGCGATAATCAGATTCCAACTTCGGTTAACCCAAAATACCGAACGTGGGAAACTCCGGGTACACTTAATAATACATGGGGGTACAAAAGCTATGATCAGGATTGGAAAACCATGGATGAAATGCTGTATTGGATTGTTGAAATTGCCAGCAAAGGTGGAAACTACTTGTTAAACATTGGTCCCGATGGAAATGGAGTTGTACCCAAAGAAAGTGTGGAAATACTTAAAGGAATTGGGAAATGGATGAAGGTGAACGGTGAAGCCATTTATGGTTCAAAAAAATGGAAAGTGAAACGGGAAGGTCCAACTATGATGGAGATGAAAAGCACCACAGAAAGGGAGAAACATGGCTTCAATTTGAAATTTACTGACAAAGATTTTTGGTTTACTGCAAAAGGAAATTCGGTTTATGCTATTTCTCTGGTTAAGCCGGAAAATGAAAGAATCCGTATTGAATCGCTTACCAGTTGCCAAAATCAAATCAGAAAAATCAGCATTTTGGGAGGCAATGGAAAAGCTTTGGATTGGAAAGTTGTTGACAATGCTGTGGAAATTAATATTAAAAACAATGCAACCGGAAAAACTCCAGGTTATGCATTGAAGGTGGAGCTAAACAGATAAAATGCATAAATCCCGGGTTAAAATATATCATTTGCTGTTCTTGTTTTTGTGTTTTTTCCTTTCAGCACAAGGACAAGAAATTGACTCTTTTATTAAAAGGGTAAGCTTGGATAAAAATGATTTTTACCACGTCGATCTAAAAACAAATGAAAATAGCGCAACGGGATTACCTATTGGCATGTTCGATTCTGGTACCGGCGGTTTGACGGTGCTTGATGCTCTACTGAATTTTGATGAGTTTGTAGTTGGGAAGGATTATTACGAAAAAGGAGGCGACGGAATAAATGATTTTGAAAATGAACGTTTTATCTATCTGGGAGACCAGGCAAATATGCCTTACGGAAACTATTCGAGCATGGGCAGAACACCCTTTCTTAAAGAATTAATTCTGAAAGATGCACTGTTTTTATTGGGCAATAATTATTACCAAACCCACAATGAATCAATTTGGCAAAACGATAAGCAAGCAGTAAAAGTTATTGTAATTGCCTGCAATACAGCTACTGCCTATGGCAAAGTTGCAGTTGATCAAATGCTTTCGCAATATGGCAATAATACAAAAGTAATTGGGGTTATTGATGCCGGAGTTAATGGCGCATTGTCAACCTTGAAAAGGGAAGAAGATGCATCGGTAGCCGTTATTGCTACTAATGGAACTGTTGCTTCAAATGGATATCTAAATACATTTCTTTCATTGAAAGATGAAAAAAACGACACCGGAAACCTGTTATTCTTTCAACAGACAGGAGAAGGTATAGCCGGGGCTATCGATGAAGACATTAATTTTATTGATAGGAGTGCAAAATCATTAAGGAAAAATTACAAAGGACCTTCATTGAACAATCCTCATTTGCGAATAAAACCAGAATTGCTGTCCATTTATAATTTTGATAGTTCTGAGAACAGCCTTCTTTTTGAAAAGTCGGGAAGTGCTTATACCGAAATACAGTTGAACAGCCCCGAAAATTATTTCAGGTTCCATTTGGTAAATCTTTGTGAACAAATAAAAAGAAACCAGTCTGCACCACCCTTAAAAACACTTATCCTCGGTTGTACGCATTATCCTTATTACAGCTCATTTATCAAATCGTTTTTAAAAGAATTGTACAATTTAAAAACAGACGGTGAATATGTTTATAGAGCCGTTCTTTCGGAACAGATTACACTTATCGACCCTGCTTTAAACACAGCCAAAGAGGTGCATTGTTATCTGGCTGAAAATAATTTATTGAATAATAACGGAAACGTAAATCAAAGCGAATTTTTCATCAGTGTTCCCAATCTTTTTAATGAAAAAGTGGAGCTCGATTCGATGAAAAATTTCACTTACGCCTATAAATATGGCAGAGATGTAAGTGCTGCTTACGACACTAAGATAGTTCCCATGAACCAAGGAAATTTAAATGAAAAAGTACGAAGCAGAATCAGGGAAACATTACCGGCAGTTTTTGAAATAATGAACCTAAATCAATAAAATAAGATGAAACGAGAAATAACGAAAGTTACAAGGCTTTTTAATTTGTTAATCATAACTGCATTTTTATTTGCTGCTACTGTTAACACGGCAAGGGCACAGGAAAATACAGATATCCTAAAAAAATGGCTGCATTACAGCGATGCCCGAAATGCCTTGTATAAACACATGGCAGATGAAGCTTATGGTCTTCTTGATAAAAGGGAAAAAGAAATTGCCGCGTTAAAAACGGTTTCTCAGTGGGAAAAGAGGCAAAAACAACTAAAAGAAACGATGCTTGACGTGATAGGAGGGCTTCCTGAAAGGACTCCTTTAAATGCTAAAATAACCAGCGTAATAAAAAAAGATGGTTATACACTTGAAAACATTATTTATGAATCCAGACCCGGCTATTATGTTACGGCTTCGTTGTTTATTCCTGAAAATTTGAAAAAGAAAGCTCCTGCTATCCTTTTTTGTTCCGGTCATAGTACAATGGCATTTAGAACAGAGTTTTATCAGTTGCCGATATTGAATTTAGTGAAAAAAGGTTTTATTGTTTTCGCTTTTGATCCCATTGGGCAAGGCGAACGTGTTCAGTATCTAAATGAGCAAGGAAACAAATCAATCTTCAATAGTCCAACCAAAGAACATTCTTATCCTTCAGTTCAGGTTACTTTATTTGGGAAATCGCTAGGGCAGTATTTTGTTTGGGATGGTATAAGGGGAATCGATTATTTAGTTAGCAGAAAGGAAGTGGATGCCAAAAGGATTGGTGTTCATGGACATTCTGGAGGAGGTACTCAAACATCTTATATTTCAGCGCTCGATGACCGTGTTGTGGCAGCTGCACCTTCTGGTTATATTACCGGATTCAAACGTTTGTTGCAGTCTATAGGTCCTCAGGATGGCGAACAGAATTTTTACCATGGTCTGGCAAATGGAATTGACCATGCTGATTTTATAGAAATGCGCGCACCAAAGCCCACACTGATTATGTCTACCACAAATGATTTTTTCAGTATCCAGGGCGCGCGTGAATCGTTTGATGAGATAAAAAGTGTTTACAACATCTTTGGGAAACCCAGTAATATTAAGATGACAGAAGATGACTACCACCATGGTTACACCAAGAAGAATCGAGAAGCAATGTATGCTTTTTTTCAAGAACATCTTCAACAACCAGGTGCCCCTGTCGAGGAAGAAGTTAAATTTTTAACATTGGAGGAACTGCAAAAAACCGAAACCGGGCAATTGGCATCTTCCATAGAAGCTGAAACGATTTTTAGTGTGAATTATTCAGAAGCGAAACCGTATTTCGCAAAATTAGACGAGTCCAGAAAAAATTTATCGGAGCATTTGAAGAATGTACCCGTAGCAGCTAAAAGATTATCAGGATATAGGTCACCTTCAAAAAACGACAAAGAAGTTTTTGCCGGGCGTATACCGGATAAGAACGGTTATGTTATTGAAAAATATTTTATTCGTGGGGAAGGCGATTATGTGTTGCCATACCTCTTGTTCATACCCGATAAGAAATCAGGAGAAGCTGCACTTTTTCTTCATCCTCAGGGCAAACAGGGTGTTGCAAACGATTCTGTTTCTATTCAGAGTTTAATGAACAAGGGTATCACTGTTCTTGCCCCTGATATTTTGGGTACAGGTGAGCTTTCAAAAAGTGATTTTAAGGGTGATGCCTACATCAATAATGTTTCGTATAACACGGCATATTTGGCTATGCAACTCGGTCGTAGTATTGTGGGTATCCAGGCAGGTGATATCGTAAAATTATTCAGGCTTTTAAAAGAAGGGCTGGGCTTTGACAAAGTCTATGGAATTGCACAGAGGGAAATGTCCCCTGCACTTTTACACGCAGTAGCTTTCGAACCTGGAATTTCAAGGATAGCGCTTATAAACCCGTATTCTTCTTACCGCACATTAGTAGAAAATGAATTTTACGAGTCTGCTTTTGTTAATGGCTTGGTTCCCGGTTCACTTACTGCTTATGATTTGCCCGACCTTGCTGCAACACTTGCACCTACCCGCTTATTTATAGCCGGAACAACCGATGCTCAGGGAAAAAGAGAAACAAAGGAAATCAAAAATGATTTGGATTTTATAAGGATAGCTTACAAGTTTTATAATGCAGATAAAGAGTTGATAATTGTTGATAAAGACTCTGTTAAGTCAGGTGCTGATTGGATAGGAAAATGGTTAAAATAATTAATAATAATAGTTAAGATGAATAAAAAAAACATTCTAAAAATTGGGTTTGGACTAATTCTACTGATACTTTGTGGATATACATTTGCTACAAATAGTGTTAGGGTAGCAAATGGAAGTACCTACTATGTGTCAATCAGTGGATATGATTTTAATGAAGGCTCGATTGATAAACCCTGGGGTACTTTGTCTCATGCATTTAGTCAATTGAAAGCAGGTGATACATTGTACGTGCGCAGTGGAACCTATACCGATATTGCCGAGTCGAAATACGGAATTAAACTTGAATCTCCCAATAGTGGCACTGAAGATAATAGAATATGTGTTTTTGCTTACCCAGGAGAAGTGCCTGTTCTTGATTTTAGTAATGTAACCGGAGCCGGAATGCGATGGGGTTTTTATATGAACGGTGTAAATTATTGGCATTTTAAAGGGCTTCATATTACAAAACTCAATCAGCCCACAACAGGAAATATGTCGCTTGCTTGTTTAGTAACCGACTCTAACAACAACATTTTTGAGCTACTGGAAATTTATGGAAACAAAGCAGCCGGTTTTAGAATCGACGGTGCTTCTGAAGGCAACCTTATTCTAAACTGCGATGCTTACGATAATTATGATCCATATACTTCTTCTCCCGGGAATAATGCCGATGGAATACAAGTTGCTTCAATAACATACCGAGCAGGTAACCCAAGAGTTAATACCTTAAAAGGTTGCCGTTCCTGGTACAACAGCGATGATGGTTTTGATTTTTGGAAAAACGATGGAAAAGTCATTGTTGAAGACTGTTGGGCTTTTAACAATGGAAGGGACAAAGGTGATGGTTGTGGCTTTAAGCTTGGTAAAACCATTGAACCAAGAGAAGAAGGTATTGTAAAAAGGGTAATGCGAAGATGTATTGCCTCAAACAATAGGGAGTGGGGATATAATAACAATGCCGCTGATTTGTATGCTGAATTCTTTAATATTATCAGTTACGATAACGATAGCCGTGGGTTTTACCTTGATATCGATGTGGATATGCATACTACCATCAAGAACAGTATCAGTTACAAGAATAATTTTCCCGATAGGTTTGGCGAATACACTACAACAGAACACAATAACTGGGATATGAATAATGTAACGGTTACTGATGATGATTTCCTTAGTGTTGATCACTCATTACTTGAAACGGAAAGGCAAGCAGACGGTTCACTCCCCGAAACAAATTATTTGAAGCCTAAAAAAGGCTCTGACTTAATTGACGCCGGAATTGATGTAGGGCTACCTTATAAAGGCTCTGCACCCGATATTGGTGTTTACGAATACGACCCAACTACCGGAATGTCAAACCATATTCTTGATGATGGTTTTAAAGTTTATCCCAATCCGTCAGGTACCGGAATTATAAATATCACCTTGCCCAAAAATGTCTTTAGTCAAAAAATTAGTATTGATCTTTATAATATGGAGGGGAGACTTATTGCCCAAAATCAATTCGATAACCTTTCAAGTGCTGAACGACCCTGTGAAATCGACCTGTCAAAACAAAAACAGGGCATGTATATTTTAAGCTTAAGCGATAATTTAACGTGTAGATCATGTAAACTAATACTTAAACATCATCTGAATAGATTGTAATAGTCTGATTTAGAGAGATTATCTGCTCTCATTTGCAAAGAAAATTTATTGATTGAAAATCAATGCCAGGTAAGCCTTAAATTGGAATACCTAGCCTGGGGTCTGTCCTTTTTTATACAGTTTAGTATTTGAAAATGAATCTTATGAATAGCTTAATTCAACGAAATAAAATAGATAACAATAAGAGCAGTTCAAAAACCTATATTTTAATTACCGCTTTCTTTTCGCTTTTTGCATTGGTGGGATTTGCCTATTACGGCTTACCATTCTTCTATGACTTTATGGTCAACGAGTTTGGTTATTCGCGTGCTGAAGTAACTTCGGGATATGCCGTTGGGAAACTTGTAGTAGCTCCGTTGTTTGGCTTTATTGCAGGGTGGATGATCGACCGTTACGGACCACGAAGGTTAATGATGCTCGGTGCTGTATTAATGGGGGTTGCCTTGGTGGGTTTAAGTTACTCCGGTTCCCTTTGGATGTTTTATATGTTTTATGTTTTTAATGCTTTAGGGTATGTGTTTGGAGGTCCGTTACCTTGTCAGGTTCTAATTTCACGTTGGTTTAAAGAAAACCGTGGCAAAGCAATGGGGATTGCGTACCTTGGAATAGGTATTGGTGGAGCAATAGTTCCAATTTTATCCACAAATCTTGAAAGTCGTTTTGGCTGGCAACATGCCTTATCAATCATTGGAATACTCATAATCATTTCTGCATTTCCATTGTCATTTTTTATTAAAGATTCAGGCGGAAAGAAAAAGGCGGAGAAGCAAAATGAAAGTGAACCCACTTCTTCAATGAAAAGTATTCTTCAAAACCCTAATTTCTACTTGTTGGCAATTGGAAGCATGTGTTCCATTGGAGCTGTTGGTGGGATGGGGCAACATTTAAAGTTGTATTTAAACGATCTGGAGTTTAACCAGAGTCAGGCGGCAAACGTTATGTCAGTTGTTTTGCTATCGAGCTTAATAGGAAGGGTTGCGATGGGGTGGCTAGCTGATATCATCAATCGAAAGTATGTGATGATTCTGATATACTTAATTGTAGCATTTGCAATTATGGTTCTCTTTATACCTCCTTTTCCGGGAAAAATATATGTATTCGCGGTAATTTTTGGCTTGGGTTTGGGTGGCGATTATATGATAATTCCGCTAATGGCAGGCGATTTATTTGGAGTAAAAGCTCTTGGGCGGATAATGGGAATAATACTTGTCGCCGATGGGGTAGCAGAATCTTTCTTCCCGGTATTAGTGGGATATTTATACAACGAAGAAACAAAAAGTTACGTGCTTGGATTTACTGTTCTTATTGCACTGTCGCTGGTTGGAACCGTAATTATTTCATTCCTGCCAAAATCAGGGAAACTTAATCCAGAAAAAGTCGCTTAAATTTCAATGAAGCATAAAGATGTCATATCGATAACAAAAAAACTGGTTGCATTTAATACCATAAACCCTCCCGGGAACGAAAAAGCGATTGCGACTTTCACTGGAGATATTCTTTCTACAAACGGATTCAATGTAAAATATATTCCATTTGAAAAAGATCGTTTTCATCTTATTGCTGCACGAGGATGTGATAACAAAGATTTGCCAGTCGTTTTTTCAGGTCATTTTGATACGGTACCTCTTGGTGCCAAAAATTGGAATTGCGATCCATTTGGCGGAGAAATAAAAGACGATAAACTTTTTGGCAGAGGTGCAAGCGATATGAAGGGTGGGATTGCCGCTATAATTGTTGCTGCGATAATGGCTTTCGAACTAGGAAATCCCCAGGGAGGTGTAAAATTGATTTTTACTGCAGGAGAAGAAACAGGATGCCAGGGGGCTCAGCATTTAGTCTCAACTTTAGAAGATATGGGAAATGCCAGGGGAATTGTTGTTGGCGAACCTACCGCAAATATGCCGGCTATTGGGCATAAAGGTGGCTTATACCTGGAACTTGAAGCCTATGGAGTAACCGCACATTCTTCCATGCCACACCTTGGTGATAATGCTATTTATAAGATTGCCCGTGCAATTACAAAAATGGAGAAATTTGATTTTAGAGAGGATGAGGATCCCTTGCTTGGATTTCCTACTTTAAATGTAGGGAAAGTGTCAGGAGGATTAAACCTGAATTCAGTACCTGACCATGCATCTTTTACAATTGATGCCCGAACAACAACTAAAGTTAATCACGAAATTCTTTTAAGACATCTAGAAAATGAACTTGGCAACGAAATTAGTATAAAAACACTTGTGGATCTTCCCGCTGTTTCAACTTCCGAAAATAGCCCCTTTGTTCATCAAGTTTACAAAGCATGCGGAATTTCGATTGATAGTGCCAACACTTCAAAGTCACTACCTTATCTCACGGATGCTTCTGTTTTGCAACAAGCATATCAAGGTGCACCAACTATTATTCTTGGTCCCGGACAACCCGAAATGGCACACCAAACCAATGAATTTTGTTACACTGCCAATCTGGAAAAAGCCGTTGAGATTTATAAAAATATCATATTAAATAAAACTGAAAATTATGGACCAATATCCTGATAAAATAAATAATGTAGATGAACTGGTTGAACTTCTTTCAAGACCATCGAAAGAAGTCATTGACATGTTCAAAGAGTTAGATGGGGACATCATTTTTCTTGGAATAGCCGGAAAGATAGGTCCTTCACTTGCCTTGATGGCAAAACGAGCTTGCGATGCAGCAGGAGTAGACAGGAGAATAATAGGGGTATCGCGATTTAGTAATCCTGAAGAAAGGGAATATATTGAGAAGTTAGGTATTGAGACAATAAAAGGAGATTTACTTGATCGTGACTTCCTTGAATCATTACCAAAAGTAAAAAATGTATTTTTTTTGGCAGGAATGAAATTTGGCTCTGAAGATAACCTCTCGCTCACCTGGGCAATGAATTCATTCCTTCCTGCCCTTGTAGCTGAATATTTTAACGAGTCACGTATTGTGGCTTATTCTACAGGGTGCGTTTATCCGCTTGTTCCCGTTAATTCTGGTGGATCGGTAGAAACAGATACGCCACTTCCTGTAGGGGAGTACGCCCAATCATGTCTTGGTCGGGAGCGTATGTTTGAATATGGCAGCAAAAAATATGGCACAAAATCAGCCATCATCCGATTAAATTACGCAGTTGAACCACGCTATGGTGTATTGGTTGATATTGCCCAGAAGGTGAAGAACAACCAGCCGGTTGATTTAACAATGGGCTATTTTAACGTCATCTGGCAAGGCGATTCCAACGAGGTCGTTCTTCGTTCTTTAAAGCATGCAGCTAGTCAGGCACTCACACTTAATATTACCGGAGAAGAAACACTTTCAGTGAAAGCGGTTGCATTAAAATTTGGAAAGATATTTGGGCAAGAACCAAGCTTCACAGGTATGGAAGCCCCTAATGCATTATTAAGTAACTCGGAGAAAGCTTTTAGCTTATTCGGTAAACCCAAAGTGCCAATTGATAAAGTAATTGAATGGACAGCCAATTGGATGCAGGAAGAAAAGAAACAGCTAGGAAAGCCCACACATTTTGAAGTGAGGGATGGAAAGTATTAACGAGAAAATAGAATATGAATTACAAGGAAATACCACAAGATATAATTAGTTCATTCCGTAATGGGATGGTTATTCCAGCATTGCCTTTGGCTCTTAATGAAAAACGAGAAGTGGATATTCGTCGCCAAAGGGCATTAATGCGCTATTACCTTAATGCGGGAGTTGGTGGAGTGGCAGTGGCAGTGCATACCACGCAGTTTGAGATTCGATTGCCCGAATATAATTTGTACGAGCCAGTGTTGCAGATTGCCAAAGAAGAATTCGACCGTTTTGAAGAAGAAAATTCCAGACTGATTATGAGAGTAGCTGGAGTAATAGGAAAAACTGCACAGGCACTTGCAGAAGCCAGATTGGCAAAAGAGAAAGGATATCATGCAGTATTGCTTGGAGTAGCAGCTTTTAACAATGCCTCAAATGATGAAATTCTAGAACATTGTAAAGCAATTGCAGACGTAATCCCGGTTATTGGTTTTTACCTTCAGCCCGCAGTTGGTGGCAGAAGACTTAATGTTGATTTTTGGCGCGAGTTTGCCAAAATAGAAAATGTTATTGCCATAAAAATGGCACCCTTTAACCGTTACTACACCTTCGATGTCGTTCGTGGGGTAGTTGAATCGGGAAGGGCGAATGAAATTTCTCTTTATACCGGAAACGATGATAATATCCTTGTTGATTTATTGGCAGAGTATAAGATTGAATTCAAAGGAGAAACTATTTCTAAAAAGGTGGTTGGAGGTCTGCTTGGGCATTGGGCGGTTTGGACACATGCTGCGGTTCAATTGCTCGAAAATATTAAAAAGGGAACATACAATAATAATGTGGCGGATACTTTGGCACTTGCAAACCAAATTACCGATAGCAATGCAGCTTTTTTTGATGTGGCAAATAATTTCGCTGGTTGCATAACCGGAATCCATGAAGTTTTAAGACGACAAGGTCTATTGGAAGGAATATGGACTTTGAATAAAGAAGAATCTCTTTCACCAGGGCAAAAAGAAGAAATTGACCGGGTCTATGTTTCCTATCCACATTTAAATGATGATGAGTTTGTAAAAGAAAATTTGGAGAAATGGCTGAGCTAAGAACATTGACAATAGAGGATATAGGGGATGCACTGAAACTTTCAAAGTCAGAAAAGTGGAACCAAACAGAAGACGACTGGAAGTTTTTAATTGAGACTCCCGAAAATATTTGTCTGGCAGCCATCGAAGATCATAAGATTGTAGGAACTGCTACAGCAACTGTTTACGACAGCAAAGTAGCTTGGATAGGAATGGTGTTGGTTAATAAAAACTACCGCGGAAAAGGCATCAGCAAGTTATTGCTGTCTTGTTTGTTTGACAAACTAGAGCATTGTAGCTCAATTAAATTAGATGCAACTCCAGCAGGACAACCTGTTTACCAGAAGTTTAACTTTAAAGATGAGTATAAGCTTCTGAGGATGACAAATATTTCCGGGGAACTGACCGGATTGCCATATAATAGTGAAAATGGAATAAGGCAGGTTTCTGTTGATGATATACCGGAAATTGTATCTTACGACGAACATGTATTTGGTGCAAACAGACAAGCCCTTATCGAATATCTTTTTAATAATAACCAAGAAAATTCCTGGATTTTAAAACAACGTGGAGAAATTGCAGGCTATGCCCTGGGCAGGCAGGGGGAGCGCTTTTATCAGGTTGGCCCTGTTTCAGCTTCTTCTTTTGATAATACTCGGTTATTAATATTGAAAGCATTACATAAAAACCTAAATAAACCAGTGGTAATAGACGTATTCAATGATAAAACAGAACTAGTTACATGGTTAACAATGCTGGGCTTCAAAATACAGCGCCCGTTTTGCAGGATGTACCAAAATGAAAACCCTTTTCCTGGATTTATTGAGAAACAGTTTATTATTTGTGGACCTGAGTTTGGATAACTATCTTGAAATGTTATAAATTAAATTTAGAGTTATGAAATATATTGGAAAACTATTATTGTTTTTTCTTGTAAGCTCAAACCTAATGTTGGCGGCACAGGAAAACAAAGCTGACTTGCTGCAAAATATTGAATCAAGGCAAAAAATGTCCCTAAATGGTCTGTGGGACATTATTGTTGATCCACTTGAAAATGGTTATTACAGCCATAGGTTAAAACCTAAAAGCAATGGCTATTTTAAAAATGCAAAAATGAAGTCACCTTCTAGCCTGGTTGAATACAATTTTGACACAAGCCTTCAGTTGATGGTTCCGGGTGACTGGAATACTCAAATGGAAAAGCTTTATTACTATGAAGGGACAATCTGGTATAAAAAAGATTTTAACTATGCCCCAAAAGAGGATGAATTAGTGTATTTATATTTTGAAGCAGTTAATTATGAGGCGATTGTTTACCTGAATGGTGAGCTTATTGGTTCTCATATTGGAGGATATACGCCTTTTCAGTTTGATATAAGCGATAAAGTTAAAGAAGGCGATAATTTTGTTGTTGTTAAAGTAGATAATTCACGAAAACGGGAGAATGTCCCTACGGTGAACCAGGACTGGTGGAATTACGGAGGAATTACCCGGTCTGTTCATCTGGTAAGTACACCCAAAATACATATCAGCGATTATTCAATCCAGTTGAAGGAAGGGAGTTATAATACAATTGAAGGTTGGGTTGATGTGAAAAATGCAACGGATGGAACTAATCTAAACCTGGAAATCCCGGAACTAAGGCAGAATATAAAACTATCAGTATTAAATGGTAAAGCTAAATTTTCAGTAAAGGCAAGTCCGGAACTATGGAGCCCTAAGAACCCAAAATTGTATGAGGTTCTTGTTAAAGTAAGTAAAGACCAGTTAATCGATCATGTTGGTTTTAGGCACGTATCAGTTGATGGGGCAAAAATCTTGCTTAATGGAGAAAAAATATTCCTGAAAGGCATCAGCATCCATGAAGAAGCGCCATTCAAAACCGGGCGTGTAACCTCAAAAGAAGAATGCCGGATACTGCTTGGGTGGGCAAAAGAGTTAGGGTGTAACTTTCTTCGTCTTGCTCACTATCCGCATAGCGAAACCATGGTACGCGAAGCTGAAAAAATGGGTTTTTTGGTTTGGTCAGAAATCCCGGTCTACTGGACCATCCTTTTTGATAATGAAAAAACGTACCTGAATGCAGAAAATCAACTTAAGGAGATGATATCGCGGGATAAGAATCGTGCATCAATTATTCTTTGGTCAGTTGCAAATGAAACGCCTGAGGGAGAAGATCGTTTGGCATTTTTAGGAAAACTTGCTGAGCATGCACGTAAACTTGATAATTCAAGATTAATAACAGCTGCATTAGATACGCAAGGGAATAGTATAGAAGGCAAACTTATAGAAGATCCTTTGGGAGAGGTTGTAGATGTAATAGGCATTAACAGTTATTGTGGCTGGTATGGAGGGACACCGGAATCATGTGCAACCATAAAGTGGGCTAGTAAATTTAATAAACCTATGATCATGAGTGAGATAGGGGGAGGTGCATTATTTAATTTACACGGCAATAAAAATGAACGATGGACTGAGGAGTATCAGGCGGATGTTTATGTTAACAACATTGAGATGATGCGAAATATTGAATTTATGGCCGGTTTATCTCCATGGATCTTGATGGATTTTCGTTCCGCAAGGCGTCCATTAAAAAGAGTCCAGGAAGATTTTAACCGCAAAGGCTTAATATCAGAGCAGGGCATGAAAAAGCAGGCTTTTTATATTCTTCAAGAATACTATCAAAATGAAAATAACTAGTTAATATGCTTATGCTTAAAGGTATTTATGTGGTTGTTATAATTAGAATTGATTTATAAATACACTTAATAATTTTAAAGATGATTAAACCAGTTAAAAATTTACTAATAGGAGTACTTATTTTTTTACAAAGTTTAAATGCGTTTTCACAGGAAGCATTGCCAATATATTTAGATAATAATAAACCTGTAGATGAGCGTATTGAAGATGCCTTGGCACGTATGACCTTGGAGGAAAAAGTAGCAATGTGCCATGCCCAATCAAAATTCAGCTCAGCGGGGGTTCCCCGTTTGGGAATTCCTGAAAATTGGATGTCAGATGGTCCCCATGGTATACGGGCAGAGGTTTTTTGGGATCAATGGTCACAGGCAGGATGGACAAACGACTCTTGTATTGCCTTTCCGGCACTTACGTGTTTGGCAGCAACTTGGAACAGGGAGATGTCGGCAATTTATGGGAAAGCTATTGGAGAAGAAGCCCGTTATCGTAATAAAAATGTTTTGTTGGGACCAGGTGTCAATATTTACCGTACCCCTTTGAATGGGAGAAACTTCGAGTACATGGGGGAAGATCCTTATCTATCAAGCCAAATGGTAGTGCCTTATGTAAAAGGGGTACAGTCTAATGGTGTTGCTGCTTGTGTGAAACATTTTGTCCTGAATAATCAGGAAACAGAACGTTTTAAAGTTAATGTTACCGTAGATGACCGTGCCTTGTACGAAATTTATCTTCCAGCGTTTAAAGCTGCTGTTGTCGAAGGTCATGCCTGGGCTATTATGGGATCGTACAACAAGTATAAAAACCAAAATGCCTGCCACAACAAATATTTGTTGAAGGATATTCTTCGGAGTGAATGGGGCTTTGATGGTGTTGTAATCTCTGACTGGGGTGGCGTGCACAACACTGAAGAGGCAATTTATAATGGGCTGGACCTTGAGTTTGGGACATGGACAAACGGACTTAATGATGGTGTAAATAATGCATATGATAATTACCATTTGGCTAAACCGTTTCTCGAAAAAATTAGAAGCGGTGATGTAAAAGAGGAAGAGGTTGATAAAAAGGTTCGAAATATTTTGAGATTGGTTTTTCGTACCAATATGGATACAAACCGGTCATGGGGCAGTTTTGGAACACCTGGGCATTCTGCCGTAGGTCGGCGAATAGCCGAAGAAGGTATTGTTCTTTTAAAAAATGACAAAAATATACTGCCGATTGATTTAAATAAAACCAAAAAAATATTGGTTGTGGGGGAAAATGCAATAAAAGTAATGAGTGTTGGTGGAGGAAGCTCAACATTAAAAGCAAAATATGAAGTTAATCCGTTTGAAGGTTTAAAAAACAGGTTAAGTGAGAAAGTCGAATTTTCATTTGCGCGTGGCTATATCGCAAAAGGAGGGGAAAGATACAAAAACGAGAGTTTAGGGGAGTATGCATCAGATGGGCGTTCAGAGGAGGAACTTATTGATGAAGCCTGTAAAATGGCGGAAGTAGCAGATTTGGTTATTTATGTTGGTGGGTTAAACAAACATCGGTTACAGGACTGCGAAGGAGCTGACAGAAGATATTATAACCTTCCTTATTCACAGGATAAACTCATTGACGCTTTGGCAAGTGTCAATACCAATTTGGTTGTTGTTAATATTTCCGGGAATGCTGTTTCTATGCCTTGGCTTGATAAGGTTTCTGCTGTTGTTCAAACCTGGTACAACGGATCTGAGGCAGGAAATGCTCTTGCAGCAGTATTAACTGGCGACGTTAATCCTTCGGGGAGGTTGCCTTTTACCATCAATGCTAAACTGGACGACTATGGGGCACATAAGCTCGATGCCTTTCCGGGCGAAAATTATAACGTCGAATATAAAGAAAGTATTTATATTGGGTACCGATGGAACGACAAAGAAAAGATTAAACCACTTTTTGCTTTTGGGCATGGTTTAAGTTATACAAATTTCGAATATGGAAAGATTAAAGCGGATAAAAATAGATTCAATCAGGGTGGCACCATATTATTAAGCCTGGCTGTTACAAACAAAGGTGAAAGAGATGGTGCTGAAGTCGTACAACTATACATTAAAGATAAAAAATCGAGTTTGCCACGCCCTGAGAAAGAATTGAAGGGATTTGAAAAAATTTTCCTTAAAGCTGGCGAAACAAAGCAAGTCAGTTTTGTTATCAATCAATCTAAATTAAGTTTTTTTGATCCACAACAACATGAATTTATAGCTGAACCTGGTGAATTTGAAGCATGGATTGGATCTGCATCGGACAATATAAAAGAGAAAGTAAAATTTGAGTTGGAATAATTGTTTTATGCATAAATAAGCATTGTTTTAGTAATGATAAAATTAAGGATAAACTAAGTTATAAAAAATGAGAAAGCTTAAAATTATATTGTTGGCAACCGGGATAATTGTATTTAGTGCTTGCCGGCAACAAATAAAAATTGCCTGTGTTGGCGATAGTATTACTGAAGGTGCCGGGACAAAAGTTTGGAACAATTCATCTTATCCGGCTATTTTGGGCAATATAATGGGAGATGGTTATGTTGTAATGAATTGCGGAAGAAGTGGCGCTACTATGTTAAAAAAAGCAGATTTCCCTTATTGGAAATGTAATGAACTTATCAATGTATTCTTTTTTCAGCCCGATATTATTACTATAAAATTGGGGACAAATGATGCGAAAGATAATAACTGGAATGCGGAAAAATACATGGAAGATTATCAGGCTTTGATTGATACTTTTAGGACCATAAAAAGCAATCCGCAAATATATTTATGTTTACCGGCTCCGGCTTTTGAATATCGCTACAGGATAAACGATACTACAATTCGTCAGCAGGTGATCCCAATAATTAAAAAACTGGCTGTCAAAAATAGTTTACAAGTAATTGATACAAATTCGGGAATGCTTGATCAGGGGCCGAATTTTCCTGATGGTATTCATCCGAATAACGTAGGTGCTGCTAAATTAGCTCAAATAATTAGTGCGGCAATTGGAGGGAGGAATAATCCGTAACTATCAGAATTTATGACTTTTTAAACCTTTAGGGGTATTCCTAAGTAACAAAACCTATTGACAGTTAAGTCGGTAGGTTTTGTTATTTTAAAGAAAAGTTAATGGTGCCAAAAATAGTTGGAGGAATTGATAAAATTTTTCTTAAAATGGGAGTGTAATACTGGTACTGTTGAGGAGCAACCGGTCAGCGATAAGCTTTACTAAATGAAATGAGGGTTCTCTGTATTTTCAGGGGGCTTTTCTTATTCTGTTTATGGCTTGGAAAACCTGGAATTCGAAGAATTCCTAAGATATAAGTACCACTTTATAAAGTTTTTTCTGTGTTGTTTTGATAAAAAGTATTGAAATAATAATTTTCTTACTGGATAAATTACTTATTTACGCATGGATGGTGGCAATATTGGCAAAGGTACAACATCCCGGTAAATAATCATCCAACGATGTAATTGCGCCATTAGCTCATGCTGTATTTCTTTGTAATCAGGATCTCCAAATCGATTGATAAATTCATTCGGATCGTTCCGAAGATCATACAACTCAAACATTGGCCGTTCTTTTGTGAAAATATAGGCATCAGAAAACTTTTTGTCCAGTTTGCCTTCTTGATTTAGTTTGATCAGTTCTGCCCACATTTCGCTTTCGGCAAAGTCAACCGGATGGTATGGAAGGTGGAACAAAGGATTATAAATAAGCCTGAAATCCTGGTTGTAAATAGTTCTCGACAGATCAAAGTCTGCGGATGTTCCTGGTAGCGGTTGCCCGTGCGAACCTCGCACTGCAAACCCGTATTTATGAATGTTTTCTTTCGATCCTTGAAGGATATTTTTATAACTTTTGCCTGTCATTTTTGCATCAGGCTCAATCCCGGCAACATCAAGCACGGTTAAAGCAATATCGCTTCCCATAACCAAAGCATCAGAGACTGTTCCTTCCTCAATAAGTTTTGGGTATCTGGCAAGCAGTGGTACATGTATGCCACAATCGTAGAGTGTCCCTTTGCCACGAAGCAGTGCAGCCCCGTTGTCACCCATAAAAATAATTAGTGTATTATCGTAAATGCCGCGTTTTTTTAGCTCTTCAATAACTTCCCCAATATACATATCCACCCGGTTTATTTCCCCAATATGGGCGGCTAAATCTTTTCGAAGTAAATCTGTGTCAGGAAATCGTTCAGGAATGCTAATTTTTTGCGGATCGGGTTCAAACTCAGGTGCTGTAAATTTCCGGTGCGGATCGTCGTAGTTTGCCCAAAGGAAAAATGGTTTGTCATTGGGTACCAGATCCAAAAATTCTTTCACTTGTATGTTTACTTGCTTTTGATAGCCCATATTCAGGTAATCTACCCGGTCCTGAAAAGTGACCATTCCAAATTCTTCGAACGCTGCAACGGTTTCTTCCGCTTTTCTTCCCGAGCCATCCAAATGATAACGTCTTCCGCAAATTCCGGTAAAATAACCTTCTTTTCTAAGCAATTCAGGAAATGTGATTATGTTTTTATCCAAGGGTGCTGAGAACCTTAGCATTTGAACATCTAAAACATTACGCCCTGTAAGTATCGTTGCACGTGACGGAACACATTGTGGCGCATTGGTGTATGCATGGTTAAACATGATACCTTCTTCAGCAAGTTTATCAAGGTTTGGAGTGTTCATGTCATCGTTACCATAACATCCAAGATATGGGACACTGTGGTCGTCCGACAAAATGAGCAAAATATTGGGACGGTCGGCTGAATAAGATATTTGAGCAATGGTTACAAATAAAAAGATGGTGGGCAAACAAAAACTTAATCGGGATTTTAGTTTACGCATAGCTGGTTATTTAGGTTTTCTATAGTTTATAAAGATAAGGGATAGTTCTTAGATTTAAAAGCGGTCATTAGATGTTCAATAATATAATTTTATGGATATTGCTTTAAAATGAAATTGAAAGGTTTTGCAAGGGTAATAATAAATTGTCGTGAAGTAATTAATTTCAGTTCGATGATATTTTTTATATGTTTGTTCCCAACTAATCAAATCAGATGCCAACAAGTAGCGATAAAAATATTATTGCCGGATTAAAAAATCGAGAACTCAAAATATTTGAAGAACTCTTTTTTAATTACCACGGCAGGCTTGTATTATTTGCCAATAAATTTATTGGAGATATGCAGGTTTCTCGTGATTTGGTTCAGGATGCATTCTTTATTCTTTGGGAAAAAGCTGATCAACTGGAAATTAAACAATCACCAAAGGCATATTTATACCAGGCTGTAAAAAATAGCTGCTTAAACTATAACCGCCACCTTTCAATCAAACAATACGCAGAAAGTAAAATTCTACAGAATATTTCAGAGTTGGAAAAACAGGTGTATCAAAATTCTGACTCTCCCTATTTCAGTTTATTGGAAATGGAACTTGAAGATAAAATTGCCGAGGTTATCGAGAGCTTGCCTGATAAATGCCGTGAAGTTTTTAAGATGAGCAGGTTTGAATATTTAAAAAACAGGGAAATTGCCGATAAATTGGGTGTTTCGGCAAAAACGGTTGAAAAGCATATCTCAAAAGCTTTGGTAATTCTTCGGCGCGATTTGGCAGATTATATGGGCATTCTTCTTGCTATGTTTCTTACTAAATTATAAAATTATCGGGAAGGATAAATTGTTCCAATTATTTTAAAATCAAATATTTATTATGGTTTTTTGATCGATTTTAATTGGTAGCAATCTTAATATTAAGTGACACTAACCAAGACTTAATAGTTTTTCCAAAAAAGTTTAATAATAATGAGGGTAGGGTAAAAATGTTTTTATGTGTCACAGCAATATATCAGAAAAAAAATGCAAAATAAACAATCCATAAAATCATTAATTATTGCAGAGCTCGATGGTGAGATTTCTGCCAGCGGCAAAGAAGAATTGTATAACTGGCTGGCAAAATCAGAAGTTAATGCACGTTATTATACACATGTAAAAGATTTATGGGATGCTTCACTAGCGAATGCCTCCGAATTAGCCCAAACAAAGCAAGAATGGAAGCGGTTTACAAATCGAATAGCTTCCCAACCTAAAAAGAAATATCAAAAATTGTACTTGAATACCTGGTTGAAGGTTGCATCTGTAATAATCATCGGATTACTATTTACAAATGTGGTTTTAAATACCCTTAAAAGCCCTGAGCCTGTTTATGCCACTTGCATCGCCCCTGAAGGATCGGTATCGCAAACAATTTTGCCGGATGGTACCTTGGTTTATTTGAATGCCGGTACCCAATTAAAATATGATATAAATACGCAAAGTAAAAAAAGGGAAGTGTTTATTGATGGAGAAGCATGGTTCAGTGTTCGTAAAAATAAACAGAAGCCATTTGTGGTGCACACTTCTTTTTATGACGTTAAAGTTTTGGGTACACAGTTTAATGTGAAGGCCTACGACGATGATGATGAATTGGTAACTACCCTTGAAGAAGGTTCTATTCAACTAAATTTTTCTGAAACAATTAAGGGGGAAAACCTGGTTTTAAAACCGGGCGAGCAGTTGGTGTTTAACAAAACCGAACGTAAATATCTGCATAAATTAAAAGTTGATACAAAGCTTTATACTTCATGGAAGGAGAACAAGCTTATTTTTCTTGAAATGCCATTTGGTGAGCTTGTGCAATTATTGGAACGAAAGTTTGGTGTTGAAATTATTGTGGATGATGAATCAATTTTAGGCGAGCATTTTACCGGGACAATCAAAAATGAAAGCATTTTAGAAATCCTAAATATTATCCAACATACGCATCCAATTCAGTATAAGCTGGATGGACAGAAAGTAATTATTCAAAAAAGATAGGAGGAACTTATGATAAAAAACTGAGTAGCCAACATTAAAAAGCCGGACAATGCGCTAACATGAACCGGCTTGTGAATTAATTTAACTGGTGCGCTAACACCAATTTTAAAAATCTAAATTCAAAACAAATTTATGAAAAAAAAAGGTAACCAAGACCGTCTGGTTAATGGATGGCAGAAATTATTTCGAATTATGAAATTATCTATGATACTCATATTGGTAGGATTGATGCAGGTAACAGCATCGGTTTATTCCCAAAATACCAGGTTATCGGTAGATGCAAAAAATCAAAAAGTAGCAGAAATTTTAAAATCGATCGAAGATCAAAGTGAATTTCGCTTTTTTTATAAAAATGAGCAGGTTGATGTTAACAGAAAGGTTAACATCGATGCAAACAACGAATCGGTAGAAGAAATTCTGGAAGCAATTTTTGAAGGAACTGATATTACTTATACATTTTTTGAAGATAAGTTGATATTGCTTTCATCAAAAGATAAAATCGAGTCTGAAATTCGTGGCATCCAGCAACAAAAATCAGTATCGGGAAAAATAATAGACAAAAGCGGGGAATCGTTGCCTGGTGTAACGGTTTTCGTAAAAGGGACCACTCAGGGAACTGTGACCGATATTGATGGTAATTATTTCCTGTCAGATGTATCGAGCGATGCGGTCATTCAGTTTTCATTTGTTGGTATGAAAATGCAGGAAGTTGTTGTTGGCGATCAAAGCACCATTAATATTATAATGGAAGATGATGCCATTGGCATTGAAGAAATCGTAGCTGTTGGTTATGGTACAGTCAAAAAAAGGGACCTTACAGGATCGGTCGGAAGCCTTGATAACGAAATGATTGTTGAACGTGGCTCAACCAGTCCGATGGAAGCCATGCAAGGGCAAGTTGCGGGAGTGCAGATCAATTCAAGCAACGGGCGTATTGGAGGGGGCTTTGATATTACCATTCGTGGTATAAACACCCTGTCTGAAACAAATTCGCCACTTTACGTGGTTGACGGGATACCAACTGATAACATCGATTTTCTTAATCCACAGGATATTTCACGAATCGATATTTTAAAAGATGCTTCATCAACAGCCATTTATGGTTCGCGCGGTACGAACGGGGTAGTTTTGGTTACAACTAAACAAGCAGGCGAAGAGGATGGGACTTTTTCAATCGCATATTCCGGTTATTATGGTATCAAAGCAGTTGCCCGTTTGCCCAAAATGATGTCAGGCGAAAAATGGTGGGAATATCGTAAAGATGCACGTATTGCAGGATTTAGTGATTTAATGAACATCAGCGAAGACGATCTTTTAGATGCTGCAGGAGCAACACCTTGGTTAACCGATCGTATTAATCGTGGCATTTATACCGATTGGTACGATGAAGTCTTAAAAAACGGAACTCAGCAAAACCACCATATTTCAATTTCAGGGACGAGCAAAAACAATATGTCTTATGTGATTGGACTGGGGTATCAAAAAGAAGAAGGATTGATCGATAAAGAATCAATTGACAAGTATTCTATTAAAGGAAATATTTTACACGAAATTAATGAGCAGTGGTCGGCTGGGACTAACCTGAACTTCATTTTTATTGAACAACAAAACGGAAGTGATATCGCCATGCAGGAAGCTTTCCGTCTTCCTCCTGTTGCCACACCACGCGACGACGATGGCAATTTGATCCTACAGCCTGGTACCTACAATTCTCCATCAGGTGAAGAACTTCTGGATATGACCAGCACCTGGAACCCATTGTTGCAAATTGCGAACAGTAGTGATGAAAACCGCATGTACAATGTGTTGGGAAATGTGTTTCTTGAATTTAAGCCTGTGAAAGACCTCAGCTTAAAATCAACCTTATCGTTTGGTGCAACTTTCTCACGCAGGGGAAGATATTGGGGAGAACTTACCAATGAGTGGAATAACAATGGTAAACAGCCACTTGCAATTGTTGATAAAGATGAAAACTTGAATTTTACCTGGGATAACCAAGCGAATTATTCAAAAACTTTTGGCGACCATGACCTGAATCTAATGGGGCTTGTAAGTTCATATTACACCCGCTCAGAGTTTACCTCAATTGATGTTAAAAACCTGCCTTTCGATTCGGGCATTTACAATTTGGGCTCAGCCGGAACAATCAATAGTGTTGGTTCTAATTTTATTAAAGCAACTATGCTTTCGTATGTGCTTAGGGCAAATTATTCTTTCAAAGGAAAATATCTGGTGACTTTATCAAATCGTTGGGATGGTTCTTCGAAATTATCGGAAGGCAATAAATGGAATGCGTTCCCTTCAGGGGCATTTGGATGGCGCTTAAGCGAAGAAGAATTTATCCAGGATATGGGAAAAATCTCCAACCTAAAACTTAGGGCAAGTTACGGATTTACGGGAAACAATGCTGTGGCACCATATCAAACAAGGAGCTATGCCGACAAGCTGGTTTATTACGATTTCTTCGGATCAACTGCTAATGGTTTCCGTCCGGCACAAATTGCAAACAACATTTTAACGTGGGAAAAAACACGCGAATTGAATGTTGGTTTGGATATCGGGGTATTCGACCAGAGAATCACAGGTTCTGTTGATGTTTATAGCAAACTATCGAAAGAACTATTAATGGAGCAAAAACTTCCCGCCGAATCGGGTTGGGCGAGCATGCAGGCCAATGTCGGGTCGGTGAGCAATAAAGGTGTTGAATTAATGCTTCACACCATTAATATCGATAAAAAAGATTTGACCTGGGACATGACTTTAACTTTCTCTAAAAACGTAAACGAGATTGTTGAAATTTACGGAGGCAAAAACGATGATATTGGCAACAATTGGTTTATTGGAGAACCTGTTGCTGTGCATTATAATTACAAATACGATGGTGTTTGGCAAGCTGACGAGGCTGAAGAAGCTGCATTTTATGGGTTTAAAGAAGGAAATGCCAAAGTTGTTGATTATGGGGAAAAAGGATATTCTGCTGATGAAGACCGCGTGATTTTAGGATCGCCGCTGCCCGATTGGATTGGAAGCTTTTCTACTTATGTGAAATATAAAAATTTCGATTTCTCGGCAAACTTGTTCACCAACCAGGGTGTGTTGGTATTCAGTCATTTCCACGATAACTTTGCCGACGTGAGGTCTAGGGGGCGTCAAAAACTGGATGTGAATTACTATGTTCCTCAAAACAACATTACTGCACCAAACGGACCAAAGGTATCCAACGAATATCCTCAGCCTCGTAACGAAGGCTCTTTTTGGACTGCTGATAATGTTGCATTCTATCACGATGCATCATTCGTAAAAGTCAAAAATATTACCTTGGGTTATACGCTTGGCAAGAAAGCTTTAGATAAAATCCATGTGAAAAGCTGCCGGGTTTATGCAAACATCTTAAATCCATTTGTATTTACATCGTACGAAGGATATGATCCGGAGTGGGGAGGTGCCCAACTTTCAGAAGGTGGGGTAGCATCGGTAACCTATCAATTCGGAGTTAATTTACAGTTCTAACCTAAAGAAAACTAATCATGAAAAGAATAGTACTATACATAGCATTAATTGGTTTATTTTCAACAGGATGTAGCGATTTTCTGGTGGAAGAAAACAAATCGGACGTAATTTCCGATGAATATTATGAAACTGCCGAAGGATTTGAAACGCTTGTCAATTCTTCATATGGAACGTTGAGGGATGTTTATGGCGGCAATCCTTATATTTTTTGTGCCGGGACTGATATGTATGTTGAAGGTCGCGAGCCTCAACCTCCGGGTTTAAGTGAATACCGTTTCTTATCTCCTGCCGAAGAAGAAGCTGGAACCCTCTATTTTAGCGGATTTCAATCCATTCAGATTTGTAATATGGGATTGTATTACAGTGATAAAGTGGAGGAATTCGATGAACTTGACAATCGCGTAGGTGAGCTTAAATATTTAAGGGCTAATTATTTCTTCCTGTTGGTTCAAACCTATGGAGGAGTAACCCTTACAACTGATTTTGTTAATTCTCCAATTCTGGCGTTTGAGCGCAATTCAGCCGAAGAGGTCTATGAATTTATTGTTAAAGAGTTGGAAGAAGCAAAAAACCTGGTTTCAACCGAAGCTTACAACGGAAGGGTTAACAAAAGGGCGGTGCTCCATTTGTTGGCAAAAGTATATATGACCCGTGGTTATGAATCATTTGCCGGATCAGATGATTTCTCAAAGGCAGCAACATATGCCGATGAAGCAATTGCCGGACAAGCATTAAACATTGCATTCGAAGATTTATGGACACCAGGGAACGATGAAAATGCCGAGGTACTTTTTGCGGTCCAGTACGACAGGACTTCCATTGCTGCTGCACCAACCGAATTGGGAAATACCCAATGTGCATTTTTTGGAGCATCGCTGGGTGGTGGTTCCGACATGGCCGGCAGGGCACCATATAAAACCTATACACTTTGCCCAACCATGTATTTCTTCGACCGTTTTGTTGAAGGGGATAGCAGGCTCGAAGCTTCAATAATGATGCATATTTATGTCAATTATTTCGACTATTACAATTTGGAAGATATAAGCAATAGAAGGATTGATTATTATTATGCACCAAAGTGGGCCCAATCCGATGAACAAATCCAGCTGTGGCGTGATGAAAATCCTGAAACTCGTTCGCTAACAACGGTTATAAAATATGACAATTGGGAGGCTGATAAAGAGTTGGTTGCCGAAGACTATGCATTTCCTGTGATTAAAAAATTCGATGATCCGGGTGCCTCATACGGAAGAAATACCAGTGCCAGGGATATTATCCTTTCGCGCTTGGGCGAAACCTATTTGATTGCTTCCGAAGCATATTTCAAATCGGGAAATAGTGCAGTTGCACTTGAGCGTTTGAATGAAGTGAGGCGCAGGGCTGCCAAACCAGGGTTCGACTTATCGCTAAGTTCAATTGACATGGATGTTATTTTAAATGAGCGTGCCGCTGAATTGGCAGGGGAATACCATCGTTGGTTCGACCTTAAAAGAACAGGTACACTCGTACAACGTTGTGTTACTTATAATAAAGATATTCAAACCGAAAACTTTGAAGGGAGAGATGGAAATTTAAAGATATTGCGCCCAATTCCCCAGGATGCAATTGATTTGAACAGAAATAAAAATTTCCAACAAAATCCGGCATACTAATCATACATTCATTAGCCTGGGGCATTTAGACCATGCCCCGGGTTGATGCATGAAAATATATTAAAATTTACAATGAAAAGAAGACTAGTTATTTTACTCCTTTTATGTTTTGTTGGAACAGGATGGAATTTAAAGGCTGCCGAACCAACCGATCCGTGGAAAAAGGCACAAGAAATATTAGAAAATATCCGCGAGCCAGAATTTAATGATCAGGAATATAATGTCACTGATTTTGGGGCCGTTGCCGATGGTACCACCGTGAATACCAAAGCAATAAACGTAGCGATAGAAATGTGCAGCAGTAAAGGCGGCGGAAAAGTGATCATTCCCAAAGGTGAATTTCTAACGGGACCGGTTCATTTAAAAAACAATGTGAATTTGGTTGTAAGCGAAAATGCCGTGTTGAAATTCTCGACAAAAACTACGGATTATTTGCCTCTGGTGAAAACGCGTTGGGAAGGCGATGATTGCTATAACTATACACCATTGATTTTCGCCGATGGGCAAACGAATATTGCTCTTTCAGGAAAAGGTACCATCGACGGGCAGGGAAGCAAAAAAGACTGGTGGTTTTGGAAAGGCGGCAAAAGCCATGGTTGGTCGAAAGGTATGCCTAGCCAGTTACTTCCCGAAGGAAGGCCTTTGCTGAAAAAATACAACGATACTCAGGTTCCGGTTGAGCAACGCCAGATGGGCGAGGGGCACTATCTGAGGCCTCAGTTTATCAATTTTATTAATTGTAAGAATATTCTTATTGAGGATATAACCATTACCAATTCACCCTTTTGGATTATTCATCCATTACTTTCAGAGAATGTGATTGTTCGGAAAGTTACCATTAACAGCATGGGACCAAATAACGACGGAATTGATTCAGAATCGTGCAAAAATGTGTTGATTGAAGAGTGTATTTTTAATACCGGAGACGACTGCATTGCACTAAAATCGGGAAGGGATTTTGACGGAAGAAGGGCAAATGTGCCAATTGAAAATGTGATTATCCGCAATTGCCACATGAAAAACGGACATGGCGGGGTCGCCATTGGAAGTGAAATTTCAGGGGGTGTGAAAAATATTTTTGTTGAGAATTGCCAAATGGACAGCCCTGAACTTGACCGAGCAATACGTTTAAAAACAAACAACAGCCGTGGTGGTGTAACCGACGGGGTTTACGTTCGCGATGTAAATGTCGGGCAGGTAAATATTGCCGTTATATCCATTAACTCAAGTTATCATATCGATCGTGAAGGACAGGGGAAATTCCCGCCAATGGTGCGCAATGTGCACATCTCAAATTTAAAAGCAGGGAAAGCCGACTATGCCATTTGGTTACAGGGAATAGAAGGTGAAAACTGTGTCGAAAACATTAGCATAAATAACTGTTCGTTTGATTCTGTAAATAAACCAGCCCAGATTGACAATGTGAGGCAATTACGAATTGAGAATGTTCAGATTAACGGAGAAGATTTTCATATGGTGAAATAACCAGTAGTTAAGTTTAGAGTAGATTTTTTATTTGGGTTTGCTATGTCTTTTCTTTCGGGAAATGACATGGCAACCCATTTAAACTGGGAATAATCACGAGTATTTCTGCATTTTCCATATTTCAAAACCAAGTAATATTTATTGAGCATTCCCAGGAAATCCAATTCATGTTTGCAGGCATCTTACTAATCGCAATACATTCTAAACTTTTCACGACCAATTAAACAAATCATACAATGAAATTAAATCGTAGAAATTTTCTTACTACAGCTGTAGCGGGCAGTGTGGCAGCTGGTTTTCCTTTAGCAGCTTGTAAAAGTGTACAAGAAACACCACCATATCAAAAGCTCGATGAAGTATTAAAAAAGCCGGTTTTAAAATCAGAACTTTTTTCGCATCCGGTTATTATTGAAAGCATTGAATTGTTAAAATATAAAAACAATTACCTGTGTAAAGTACGATCGAAAGATGGGGTCGAAGGTTTTTCTTTCGGGAACGGTCAATTGGAAGTGCTTTATCCGATTTTTGTAAAGCGTATTCAACCGTTTTTTATTGGAAAAGATGCACGTCAATTAGAAGCTTTGCTGGAAGAAGCCTATGTTTATAAAAGCAATTATAAACATCAAAGTGTTGCCTTGTGGGTGCCTTTTGCAACTTTGGAATTTGCCATTCTCGATATGCTTGGAAAAATTGCGCAAAAGCCCATGGGGCAGTTGATTGGCGAAATACATAATCCAACCATAAATTTGTACCAGGCAAATAGTGAGCGTGATATTTCGGCTGAAGAAACTTTGGAGCATTTGCTGGCCCAGGTTGAGGTTTCAAATACCAAAGCAATCAAATTTAAAATTGGTGGCAGAATGAGCCATCCTGAGTATCCAAAAGGAAGAACAGAGAAGTTGATTCCACTTGTACGCGAAACTTTTGGCGATGATATGGTTATTTCTGCTGATTCCAACGGATCTTACGATGTGAAAGAGGCAATCCGAATTGGTAAAATTTTGCAGGAATACAACTATTCGTTTTATGAAGAGCCGGTTCCATTTGATTGGTATGAAGAAACCAAGCAGGTCGCCGATGCTCTAGACATACCCATTGCAGGAGGCGAACAAGAACCAAGCCTCCGAAGTTTCAGGTGGTTATTGGCAAACGATGCGTTGCAGATTGCGCAAGCCGACATGTTTTATTTTGGTGGAATGATCCGATCAATGAAAGTGGCACGAATGGCTGAAGTGCTTGGTAAAACACACATTCCGCATGTGTCGAATATTGGGTATGTGTATATGCTTCATTTTATTTCGGCAATTCCAAATGCCGGTCCATTCCACGAACTTAAAGAGCCTTTTAACGATGATATGTCGTTTGAATGCAAAACATCTTCCTTGCTTTCAAATAATGGTGTTGTAAAAGTGCCTACCGGACCAGGGTTGGGAATTGATTTTGACCCGGATTTTATAAAAAAACACCAACTAATTACAGGATAAAAACCAAGCAACTAAACCTAAATTTATGCATAAATCGTTTAAGAAGAAGCTGTCTGTTTCAGGCGGGCTTCTTTTGTTTGTTATTTTATTGATTTTTAATGTAGAACCCTCAAACCCGATAGTTGGAAAATGTTTGGCAATTGCAGCCTTAATGGCTGTGTGGTGGATCACTGAAGCAGTTCCGCTTTCGGTAACCGCACTTTTACCAGTTGTTCTTTTTCCGGTTTTAGGTGTGGTTGACGGTAAAATAATAGCATCAACATATTTCAATTCAATCATCTTTTTATTCATTGGTGGCTTTATTATGGCTTTAGCCATGGAACGCTGGGATTTGCATAACCGAATCGCATTAAAAATAATTAAACGTATTGGTATTAGTCCCGGTAGGATATTAATGGGCTTCATGGTTTCAACGGCATTCCTATCGATGTGGATGAGCAATACCGCCACCACAATGATGATGGTACCAATTGCAATTTCGGTGGTCAAAAAGCTGGAAGATTTGCTGGGGGAGAAGGCGGTTAAATATTATTCCGTTGGTTTGTTTCTAAGCATTGCCTACAGTTCTTCAATTGGTGGCATGGCAACCTTGGTAGGAACACCAACCAATATGATTATGGTTAAAATGCTGGATGTGTTGTTCCAAAATGCGCCCGAAATTTCCTTCACCCAATGGTTGATGTTTGCTTTTCCTTTATCGATATTAATGATACTAGCTGCCTGGGTATTGATTTATACCATTTTTAAACCAAAAAAGAAATGGCAGGAACTAAGCAAAGACGCCTTTGATGGATATTTTAGCGATATTGGAAAAATTAGCTACGAAGAAAAATGCGTTCTGGTATTTTTTATTCTATTGGTACTTAGTTGGGTATTCCGTCCGGGAATAAAAATTAATGACTTTTACATGCCCGGATGGTCCGACTTATTTGCCGATAAAACCTTTATTAGTGATGGGACAACCGCCATATTTTTTTCGGTTTTATTGTTTTTAGTTCCATCGAAGAAAGAGAAGAACAGCATGTTAATGGATTGGAAAACAGTGAATAAACTGCCATGGAATATTGTATTGCTTTTTGGAGGCGGCTTTGCACTTGCAAAAGGTTTCGAGGTGTCTGGTTTGTCCATCTGGATTGGCGAGCAATTGCAGTTTGGCGATTCTTTCCCGCTAATTCTTTTATTGTTAATTGTAATAATTCTGATATCGTTTTTAACAGAACTGACTTCGAATGTTGCCAGCACCACAATTTTACTGCCTGTTTTTGCAGGTTTTGCTGTTTCAAAAAATATTCACCCTTATTTTCTAATGATTCCATTAACGATGGCCGCTAACCTAGCTTTTATGTTGCCTACAGCAACGCCGGGCAATGCCATTATTTTTGGAACCAATAAAATATCGATTGATAAAATGATACGTACAGGGTTTATTTTGAACCTGGTGGGCATCATACTGGTATTTATAATTTCAGTGACACTCCTTTCCTGGGTATTTAGTATCGACATCCATTCCCTGCCGGGTTGGGCAGTGCTGAAATAAAAATATCTCCACCAGGTTAGAGGCTATCATAAAAGATGGCCTCTTTTATATTGTAAAAAAAATCTTTATTGGTCAAAACCAAACCGATAAAAACCGAAGATTTTGTAACGCATTGATATATATATGGAGTTTGATAATTGATATTTATATGTTCGTAAAATAAATAGTTTTAAAAAACAATTTGACATAGGTTTTGTGTACAGAAATGAAGAGTCAAGATAAGCACAGTAAATATATTTGCTATATAAACTTTTTAATTAAATCAATACAATCAACCATGTTTTATTGTCTAAAGAAAAATTCAATTGTTTATTTCATAGTTCTGTGTATTTGTGGGGCAAATCATATCACCTTTGCGCAAGTACATTCCAATAAAGAAATAAATTCAAAAAATGAGGTGAACAATGTTTTAAATGAAAGTTCTAAAAAGAATCATCTGAAACATTATTTTGATTGGTGGGAAAATGACTTTAGTAAGAAACCAAATTCGTGGTTTGCCACACAGGAAGCTATTCAAATTGCAAAGAACATTTTATCATGGCAGGATAATGGTACCGGATGGCCATTAATGAATACTATACGAGAACCTTTCACTGGCGATCAAACAAAAGTTGGACCCTGGGGGAAGAAGGCGTCATTGAACCATTCAACAATTAATGAAATCCGGTTTTTGCTACGTACTTTTCATACAACTAAGAATAAAGAGTATCTAACTGCTCTAATTGGTGGGTTGAATTATATTCTTGACGCACAGCATAAAACCGGAGGATGGCCTCATTCTTATC
>CAXXQD010000007.1:0-166805 GCA_963677475.2 Prolixibacteraceae bacterium
ACTAACACCGGTTTTTGGTGATTTGCTCAAATTTTCTTCCGTTGCTTTAGAATAATCTGCATACTCCTTCAAAAGAAATTCCCTGATTTTTAGTTTTTCTATTTTTTCAGAAGCTGTGTATTTTTCCTCCAAATAGGTATTAAAATCACTAATTTCTTTTTTTGCCTCTTCTTTGGACATTACCCCAAGCTTATTCAATTTTTCTGAATAAATATCCCTGGGATTCGGATGCTTGGCAATATATTTATATAAAAGTGGTTGTGTAAACCTTGGTTCATCGCCTTCGTTATGTCCGTATTTGCGGTAACATAAAATATCGATAAAAACATCGTTATGGAATTCTTGTCGAAATTCCATTGCAAGTTTTATAGTATATATCAGGGCTTCAACGTCATCCCCATTCACATGGAAAACGGGCGACCGCGTAACTTTAGCCACGTCGGTGCAATATGTGCTCGACCTGGCATCAAGATAATTTGTGGTAAAACCAACCTGATTGTTAATCACCAGGTGGATTGTCCCCCCTGTTTTATAACCGTTTGTTTGCGCCATTTGGGTAACTTCATAAACCACACCCTGGGTTGCTATTGCTGCATCCCCATGAATCACAATTGGGGCAACCTTTTTATAGCCTCCTTGTTCATATGAATTAATCCTTGCCCGCACCATGCCTTGAACAATTGGGGCAACAGTTTCTAGATGCGATGGGTTTGGCACAAGCTTTAACTTTACTTTCTTACCAGTATCGGTGGAAATTTCATTTTCATAGCCTAGATGGTATTTTACATCCCCCAGTTCAATATCATCTTCATATTCCTTCCCATAAAACTCTTTAAAAATATTTTGATATGGTTTTTCAAGAATATTCGCAAGTACATTTAGCCGACCACGGTGCGCCATTCCAATTACAAATTCTTCAATCCCCAATTCAGCCCCACGTTCAATAATAGCATCTAACGATGGGATAAGCGTTTCTGCCCCTTCAAGGGAAAATCTTTTCTGCCCTACAAATTTCCGATGAATGAAATTTTCAAAACCGACAGCCAATTTTAGATGGTAAAAAATGTGTTTTCGATTTTCAGCAGTAAATTCCATAGAATTTTTACTGCTCTCCATTTTATTTTTCAACCATGCTACCACTTCCGGCTTGCGCATATATACGTACTCAACCCCAATTGACCCACAATAGGTTTTTTCGAGAAAAGCAATAATATCTTTCAGCTTAGCCGGTCCAATTCCAATTTCATTTCCAGCTTGAAATACAGTTTCAAGATCACCATTTGACAGATTAAAGTTCTCAATATCAAGTGTTGGAAGATATTTTCTTCTTGCCCTAACCGGATTTGTTTTTGTGAACAAATGTCCCCGCTGACGATAACCGTGAATCAGGTTAAGTATTGCAAATTCCTTGTCAATACCCTGGGTATTAACATTCGTCGGTTTTTGTGGGTATACTTTTTGGGCAAGCTCAAACCCTGCAAAAAACTGCTGCCAACTTGCATCAACTGCTTCAGGATTAGTTAAGTATTCTTTGTATAGTTCTTCAATTGCTGTAATCTCCTGATTTCCAAGAGAGGAAAACTTTTCTACCATTTTCTGAGTAATCTTTATACGTTTAACGCAAATAACAATTATCCATATTTTATTGTTTAATAAAATACTTATTTCTTGCAATAAATAATTGTTCTATATAGTAAGCTTTTGTGCCCTTCATTTGTCTTTTGCTAAAGTTACAAAAACAAATATAAAGAGCTTTCCCGTGATTATAGAATATTTCATTTTTCTATACCTCCTGAACCCTAATACTCTTTTGCCAAGCACTATTAATCCATTTTTCTCCCTTAATATTTTAAAAGCGACCACCATGAAAAAATGACAATTTGGTTTTAGCAAAAGATTTCGTTTCGACGAAAACAATTACCTTAAAAATAATTCAGATATTGTACACAATTAAAAATCTTATACAATGAAAATATACTCCCCATGGATCTTCTTATTTCTATTTTTTGCATCATGTTCTAGAAATACGACCAATAAAAATGGCAACAACAGTGAATGCTTTTCTTTTGTTTTTATGACAGATATCCATTTACAACCTGAGAAAAA
Organism: Prolixibacteraceae bacterium; assembly: GCA_963677475.2. Lineage (GTDB taxonomy): Bacteria > Bacteroidota > Bacteroidia > Bacteroidales > Prolixibacteraceae > JABMQB01. The sequence continues at coordinate 2,107 of CAXXQD010000007.1, forward strand.
TGCTACCGCTGGTTTTCTTCAGGCTATCGATTCTGTAAATTCATTAAATCCGGATTTTGTTTTGACCGGAGGTGATAATATTATGGATGCCCTTGGACAAAGTTATGGCAGAAGCGACAGCCTTTACAATTTGTATGATTCGTGCATAAAAAACTTACAAATGCCTGTGTATAGTTGTATAGGGAACCATGAATTATTTGGGATCTATGATTCTACAGGAATGTACACATCGCATCCTGAATATGCAAAGAATATGTACGAGAACAGGTTGCACAAAAGGTACTACTCCTTCGACCACAAAAGCTGGCATTTTATTGTACTTGACGGGATTGAAATAAATGATGATGATCATTATTATGGCCATATTGACTCAAGCCAAACCGAATGGTTAAAACTGATTTAGCAAAAGTTGGAAAAAACCGTCCGGTTGTTGTTGTTTCCCATTTCCCGTTTTTAAGTATCGGATCTCAAATAATGAAAGGGGCAACTCAAGGAATGACTGAAAACTCAATTATCACCAACTCGAATGAAATAAGAGAAATACTGGAATCCAATAATGTAAAATTAGTTTTGCAAGGGCACCTCCACTTTCTCGAAGACATTCAGTATAAAGGGATTCATTATATCACTGGTGGTGCAGTTTGCGCCCAATGGTGGAATGGACCTCGTTTTGGAATGGAAGAAGGCTTTGTACAAATTAAAGCATGTGGCAATAATTTTTCATGGGAATACATTGATTTTGGATGGGATGTTGAATCCAATGATTAACCCCTCTATAAAAGAGAAAAGCCGTGCGCCTCTGCGCACGGCCTAATGTTAACCCCCAAACACACAATAAGGGATGATCCCTATTGCTTTATTTTAAATATTTTGATGCGAAAATTTTGCTTGTTTAAAGGCTAAGAAACAATATCGACCTCGTTCGATCTCTATCATTAAAAAACTTTCGCAATTCCTTTTTACTTGTTAACTGTTCCTATCTTAAAAACAGTTTGAAAACCCTTGTTCGACGCTTAAGAACTTCCCAGGCTCCGGACTTATTGTCCTACATCCAACGCTACAAATTTAAATAACTTTTTTATTTCTCCAAAAGTTTTTTCCCAAAGTGTGATGTTTTTTTTCTTTCTCTATTATTTGATCTTTGCACCCGCTCTCCCATCTTATTTAAAATAAGTAAGATACCAAAACAACACAGCTTTTTTGAACAAATTAATTAAAGCAAAACTTTTTTCAGGAATAAATAGTTAGAACCAATTTTCTCCTTCCTCCATAATTGCGGAACTCGCAAAAGTATATTCCCTGCCAGGTACCAAGGTTTAATCGATAATTTGTAATTGGAATGTTTATGGATGCCCCAATTACTGAAGATTTAAGGTGGGCAGGCATATCATCACTACCCTCATAAACATGAACATAACAAGGATCATTTTCGGGGATCATTTTATTAATGAAACTTTCAAAGTCCGTCCTTACGGTAGGATCGGCATTTTCATTTAAAGTGACCCCGGCTGAAGTATGTTTAACAAATACATTTAAGATTCCATATTCAGGCAAACCTGAAAGGTTTTGCATAACCCAATCTGTTATAAGATGATATCCTCTTTTATAATTGGACAAAACGATTTCTTTTTGATATATCATATATTGATGATTCTTATTGTTTCGAATATTGTAAAAATACAAATTCAAATAAAAAACAAAAAGTTTGGTATGAATCCATTAATTCTGCAATAAATAGGGTAAATAATTGTTCTTAATAATATTGAATTTAAAAAGGTGTTATTAGATTTGTCCCGATGAAAAGAAAACTACTGGCTTTTATACTATTATACCTTGTTACTATAGCACACAATTCGTTCGGACAAAGTGGAAGTGCATTAATTAAAGGAAGAATAACAGATACTTCGGGCAAAGCGCTTGAATTGGTCAATATCTCCTTAAAAAATTACCCGTTAGGAACAACCTCTGTTGATAATGGAGAATACCACTTTACCATACCAGCAAAAAAAGAATTTACAATTGTAGTTTCATCAGTAGGATATGTACCCCAGGAAAAAAAGGTAAATGCTAATATTAACCAAACCATTATTTTAAATTTCACGCTTGAAGTTAGTGAACATGAAATTGGCGTAGTAAATGTAGCCCGTAGCAAAAGGGATAATGGCACAATGGTAACTATCGATCCCAGTATTATTGAATCTATCCCTAGTGGTGCAGCCGGAGGTGTTGAAGCATTAATCAAAACCCTGCCTGGTGTTTCTTCAAACAATGAACTAAGTTCGCAATATTCTGTGCGGGGTGGCAATTTCGATGAAAACCTTGTTTACGTAAATGGTATAGAAGTGTACCGTCCTTTTTTGGTAAGGTCAGGGCAGCAGGAAGGCCTTAGTTTTATAAACAGTGACATGGTATCGTCCATTGAATTTTCAGCTGGTGGGTTCGAAGCAAAATATGGGGATAAAATGGCATCGGTTTTAGATATAAAATACCGGAAACCAACAGAATTTAAGGGCTCTGCTTCCATTAGCCTTCTGGGGGCATCTATGCACGTGGAAGACATTTCAAAAAACAAGAAGTTAACACATATAAGTGGTGCGCGTTATAAAACCAATCAATATCTTTTATCATCGTTGGATGAAAAAGGTGAATACAACCCAAATTTCCTGGATTTTCAAACGTATATAAGTTATCAGGTATCCGAAAAGTTTGACATTTCGTTTCTTGGAAATATTGCCAAAAACACATACCAATTTATTCCGGAAACAAGAAAAACAACTTTTGGCACCTGGAATGAGGCATACAATACAACCGTATATTTTGAGGGACAGGAGGTTGATAATTTTGCTACCTACATGGGAGCTTTATCCGCTGATTTTCATCCGAACAATAACCTAAACCTCAAATTGATAGCATCCAGCTACTATGCTAACGAGGAAGAAACCTATGATATTTATGGTGAATATTTCCTGAACGAGCTGGAGAAAGACCAAGCATCGGAAGATTTTGGGGACAGCACTTTAAATGTTGGTACAGGAGTATTTTTGAACCATGCCCGAAACAAACTTGATGCAAGGGTATATAGCCTATCGCACCAAGGGGCTTACGACTCAAAAAACCATCTCTTAAAGTGGGGGTTCAAATTTCAGCATGAAGAAATAAAAGATAAAATTAATGAATGGGTGTACCGTGATTCAACCGGTTATTCAATCCCATATTCCGACACAGAAGTGTTGCTATACAGTACGACCAATGCAAAAAACAAGCTGAACAGCAACCGAATAACAGCTTACTTTCAGGATACTTATAGCATTCCAATAAACCAAGGTGAATTATTTTTAAATGCCGGGATTCGGGCGCATTACTGGGACTTTAATGATGAGCTGGTTGTCAGCCCACGATTTATCCTTAACTACTATCCGGATTGGAAAAACAATATTGCATTTAAAATGTCACTTGGAATGTATAACCAGCCAGCATTCTACAAAGAACTAAAAGACCGGTCAGGAAATATTAATTACAATTCAAAAGCCCAAAAGTCGTATCAGGTGGTTGCGGGAATGGATTATGTATTTACTGCCTGGGACCGCCCATTCCGGTTTTCAACGGAAGCGTTTTACAAACACCAGCCACATTTGGTGCCTTACCAGATTGACAATGTCAGGATCGACTACCTGTCTGACCAGGAAGCCGAGGGGTATTCCACGGGGATCGATATGAAAGTAAACGGTGAGTTTGTAAGTGGGCTACAATCATGGGTAAGTTTATCATTACTAAAAACCTATGAAAAAATTGTTGGTGATAACCATGGTTGGATTCCACGCCCAACAGATCAATGGATGAATTTCAGCATTTATTTTCAGGATTATTTTCCCGGAAACCCAACTTTAAAAATGCACTTATCAGCTTTTTATGGGGCTCGCTTACCTGCCGGCCCCCCGAATTCAGAACGATGGCAAGACACCTTCCGTATGCCACCATACAGAAGGGTTGACATGGCGTTCTCAAAAGTTTTAATAAGCCCTGATACCGAAATAAAAAGAGCGATCTTAAAACCTATTAAAGATATGTCGCTAAGTTTTGAAGTGTTCAACTTATTGAATATTAACAACACTGTCTCGTATTTCTGGGTTTCAAGTATGGATGGTAATATGTATGCCGTTCCGAACTACCTCACCGGAAGAAGGATTAGCTTGAAATTTTCCGTAAAATTCTAAGATAAGAAAGATTAAGCTTTCCCCAGGTATTTACTGAAATCTTTGTGGCTGGCAATAATCTTAAAATTCCTGGGCAAATCGGGCTCATGGATTTCTAATTGATGTCCGGTAATAAACACACGTTTTCCCTGAAAATATTCACTCAGCAAATTTAGATGACCTTGTAAGTTTTCCTTTTCAATGCTATTTATAAATGCCGTAAATACAAAGTCTGTATCAAGTGTTGCGCCTATTTTCTTGAGATCGTCCATTGGAACGCTCTGTCCAAGGTAGATAATTTTATATCCTCTCAAAAGAGCCATAAGTGAATAAAATAACAAACTTAATTCGTGCTGTTCGTTTTGCCTCAAATAAAATAAAATGGTTTCTTTACGTGTCTGATTGGAATAATTCCTATCTATTTCGGCAATAATTTTTTGCCGAATCAGGTTCGACACATAATGCTCCTGTGCCGGAAAGATACTGCCAACCTGCCAATAAATCCCGATTTTCTGAAAAAAAGGAAAAATGACGTCCACAAAAGCCTCCTCAAAACCAAAAGTTGTAACTATTTGATTAATTAAAGCATTAAACTCATTATCGTTAAAATTCACCATGTGCAACAAAAGGGTATCCACAAAATGGCTACTACCTTTTGTATTCTCTTGGATAGAAACAATAAGCTCCCTGATTTTTTCTTCGGGGAAAGTGGACACTTTCGAAATCTTGTACCCATGTTTTACTAACATGGCAATATTTAATAGTTTGCGAAGATCGTTATCACAATAATTCCTGATATTAGTTTGTGTCCTTTCCGGATTCAACAAATCATATCTCTTTTCCCAAATTCGAATGGTGTGTGCTTTTATACCTGATAGTAGTTCTAAATCCCGGATTGAGTAAAGTGAATCATTCATAGATAGCTTAAATCTTCATTTAATAAGTCAGAAAATACAACCAAGTAACACTAAAAATAGTTGCTTTGTTCAGTTTTACCAAAAATATTTTAAACATTCCAAAGCCTTTTTAAATATCCTGAACAAACGCACAATATTGGGGAATATCAAAAAATACTGAACCATAATTTGTATATTCACCGGGTCTTTTGATGGCAAATACAAATATTTATGAAACTCAAAAACATAGTCCTGATTCTGATCTTTTCCTGTGTTTTAGCTTTGCAAATACCAGTTATTGCACAGCAAAATTTTGCACTTGTAATTCATGGTGGCGCCGGGGTAATAAGCAAAGACAATATGTCGGATGCGAAAGAACAGGAATACCTAAAAATACTGGAAGAAGCTTTGGATATGGGAGAAGGAATGTTACAAAATGGAGAAAATTCCTGCATGGTTGTGTTAGAAGTTATCAAGCTATTGGAGGATTCCCCACTATTTAATGCGGGCAAAGGTGCAGTTTTTACAAATAGTGGAACAAATGAATTGGACGCATCAATTATGGAAGGCAAAAATTTAAATGCCGGTGCAATTACAGGGGTGAAAGACATTAAAAACCCAATTGTTGCCGCTTATGAAGTTATGACTAATTCAAATCATGTTTTTTTATCTGGAGAAGGAGCTTCAGAGTTTGCCAAAAAGCAAGGACTTGAAATGGTTCCAAATAACTATTTCTTTACGGAATCCAGGTATCAGTCGCTTCAAAAATTACTAAAAAAAGAACGTGCCCGTGAAGAAAAAGACAATCACGGAACAGTAGGCTGTGTCGCCCTCGACAAGTTTGGAAATATTTGTGCAGGAACTTCGACTGGTGGAATGACAAACAAGAAATATGGCCGGATTGGCGATTCGCCGGTCATTGGTGCCGGCACTTATGCTGACAATAATACCTGTGGTGTTTCATGCACAGGCCATGGTGAATATTATATCCGGCTAGGATTTGCAAAAGATATAGCAGCGCAAATGGAATATAAAGGATTGTCAGTTGAAGAAGCCTGTAAAGCCGAAATAAAAAAATTGAGTACAATGAATGGAACTGGTGGCGTAATTGCCTTGGACAAGGAAGGAAATATTGCAATGGAATTTAACACAAGCGGAATGTACCGGGCATACTTGAATGCGGATGGCGAGAAAGGAGTTGCCATTTTCAAAAATTGAATCCTGAAACCTAGCACCAAACGATGCTGTAACGAACACTTTTTGATTTAAAACAACATGAAATTTCTATACCCATACTTTCTTTTTCTTCTTGCGGCGATTATCATTCCAATTCTGATACACCTTTTTAATTTCAGAAGGTATAAAACGGTATTGTTTAGCAATGTTGAGTTCCTGAAACATATTAAAAAGGAATCGAAGAAAAAGTCAAGGCTAAAACAATTACTAATTCTTATTGCCCGTATTTTGGCAATTGCAAGCCTGGTATTTGCATTTGCACAGCCATTTATCCCGGCAAAAAACCAAAAGCAAAACACAGGAAAACAGGTTGTTGCCATATTTGTTGATAACTCCTTTAGCATGAACATCAATGCCGAATCAGGATTGTTAATTGAAAGTGCAAGAAATAAAGCCGCTGAAATAGCCAAAGAATATGCGCCCGGAACAAAATTCAGGCTAATTACAAACGACCTTTTTGCAAAACACAAACATTATTTCAACAAAGAACAGTTTATTCAACAGGTATCTGAGATTTCAGTGTCTGCTGCCACAAATCCTCTTTCAAAGATTTATAATAAAATAGTGGATTCTTTTCTTGAGTTAGATGATCAAACCGGGAAAACAATTTATCTTCTTAGTGATTTCCAGAAAAATATTAGTGATCTACAAAATTTCCGTGCAGACACAACAGTTCAAACCTATCTAATTCCGCTTTTACCAACAAAGGTGAACAACCTATACATTGATAGTTGCTGGTTCGAAACACCCGGAAGAAAACTTGGTGAAGAAGAATTGTTTGTAAAAATTATTAACGATGCAAATGAGGAATACCAAAACCTGCCTTTAAGGTTATTTCTTAACGACACCCTAAAAGCCATTAACAATTTTAATATTGGGGCGCAAAGTGAAATCACTGTAAATCTAAATTATGCAAACCTGCATAGCGGATTGCACTATGGCAAAGTTGAATTAACCGACTATCCCCTAACCTACGATAACTCCTATTTTATAAGTTACGACATTCTTCCTGAAGTAAAAACCCTGGCAATTTATGCCGACACCCCGTCTTCAAAAGAGGGTTTGCGCTATATGCAAGCTTTGTTCGAAGAAGATCCTTTTATACATTTTGAAACCATGAATATGCAAAACCTGCATATTAACAGGTTTTCCGAATTTAATGTTTTTATATTGCTGAACCTTCCTCAAATTTCTGGAGGACTTGACAATGAACTGCAAAAGGCAGCGACTAAAGGCGCGAGTGTTATGTTTTTCCCTGATATACACGCAGACATAGGATCGTACAATCAATTTTTGGAGGGGTGCAAATGCAACACAATTATTGAGGCTGATACAACTGCACAGAAATTAGCCGGAGTTGCTTATTCAAACATTCTTTTTAAGGATATTTTTACGGATAGGGATCCAAATCCAATGATGCCCGAAATTAAGGAACATTTCAGGTTTACGGATAATACAAAAGCAAACGAAACTTCGTTATTGTGGTTCGCAAATAAAAATAAAGCACTTGCCAGGTCAAGTTTCGATGATGTAACCATTTACCGTTTTAGTTTTCCACTTCATAAAGCAAACGCTTCCTTTGCCACTAACATTTTATTTGTGCCTGTAGTGTACAGCATTGTTTTGAATAGCCTTCCCCGGCAAACCATCTCATATAATGCCGGCAATACAAATTATATTTTAATTAACCAGAGCAATTTCAGCAACAAAAACTATCCTTTGTTCATAAAAAACAGAACAACTAAAGAAGAATTTATTCCGCAGGTTACGGTTAACAAAACCAATAATTTACGAGTTGATTTAAGTAATGGGATTTCTCAAGCCGGACATTACAATGTTATAACTAACGACTCCATAATTACCTCGCTTGCATTTAATTATAACCGGGATGAGTCCGGGTTAATTTACTTTACATCGGATGATTTGTTAAACGCTGTTTCTTCATCCGGATTACTGAAAGTGTATTTATTGGAAAATGCACAAGAGGACTTTTCGGCTATATTCGAAGAAATTGAACATGGAAAACGCCTTTGGAAATTCTTTATTTTAACCGCTTTATTTTTCGTTCTCGGGGAAGCCTGTATTATTCGATTCTGGAAATCTTAGAGATTGCTTAAAGTTAGAAAGAACCTCAAACATGTACCCAAAAACTGACTTATATCAGTTAGTTAGCCAATTTTGCCATGCTTTAAAAAAATCTTCTGAAAACCTTTTCTTTAACAGGATTTGGAATTTTGAAATCAACATTTAAAGTATTAATTCTGCATAAAAATAAAATTTAGCATTATGGCACAAATGACAACAAAGGATTATATTGCAAAGGAGGATAAATTTGGGGCACACAATTACCATCCACTTCCTGTAGTATTAGAAAAAGGCGAAGGAGTATTTGTTTGGGATGTTGAAGGGAAAAAGTATTTTGATTTTCTGGCTGCATATTCAGCAGTGAATCAAGGGCACTGCCACCCCAAAATTGTCAATGCCTTAACAAAGCAAGCACAAACCCTTGCATTAACCTCAAGGGCATTCTACAATAATGTTTTGGGGGAATGGGAAGAATACATGACCAGTTTATTCGGTTACGATAAAATGTTACCTATGAATTCGGGTGCCGAAGCTGATGAAACAGCACTAAAACTTGCACGGAAATGGGCATATAAAGTTAAAGGAATTGAAAAAGACCAGGCAAAAATTGTGGTTTGCGACGGGAACTTTCACGGGCGTACCATCACAATAATCTCCATGTCTTCTGATCCAGATGCATATAGTGACTATGGACCATACACCCCGGGCTTTATCAATATTCCGTACAACGATTTAGAGGCATTGGAAAATGCATTGAAAGATTCAAATGTTGCAGCATTTTTAGTTGAACCTATTCAGGCAGAAGCAGGGGTTTATGTACCTGGCGATGGTTTCCTTAAAAAAGCTTCTGATCTGTGTAAAAAGAACAATGTTCTGTTTATTGCCGATGAAGTGCAAACCGGACTAGCAAGGACTGGTAAAATGCTGGCTTGTGACCATGAAGATGTTAAACCAGACATTTTAATCCTTGGAAAAGCAATATCAGGAGGAATGTTCCCGGTTTCATGTGTGCTTGCCGATGATGACATTATGTTGACCATAAAACCCGGCGAACATGGCAGCACCTACGGTGGGAACCCAATTGCAGGAAAGGTTGCCATGGCTGCACTGGATGTTATTAAAGAAGAAGGATTGGTTGAAAATTCTGAAAAGATGGGGAAATTGTTCCGTGAAGAAATGAGAACTATCCAATCGAACATGATTAAAGATGTTCGGGGAAAAGGGCTGTTAAATGCTGTTGAAATAAAACCTAGCGATGGCAAAACTGCCTGGGACATTTGTTTGGCAATGAAAGCAAATGGAATTATTGCAAAACCTACCCATGAACACACCATCCGTTTTACACCACCATTAATAATTAATGAAAAAGAGATGCTGGAGGCAATAGAATTAATAAAACAGACGTTTAAAGAAATTGAATTGTAGGTTAAACTAATTCACTTAAGGGCCATTTGCCCGCTTATTTTAGGGCAGGTGGCTTTTTTTATTTTCGCACAATAAACTGGACTTTTCCTATTTCACGGATTCGGTTCACGGTATAATCCAATTCATAAGAAATTAACGATGCCCCCGTATTCATATACCCACCTTCACCGGAAACTTTTTCGAAATAATAATTCCCTTGGATTAAATCAATATCCATATATGGAAGGCATTCTTGAAAATTATCGCCATAATTCCAAAGGGCATTCAAAAAATAAAATGTGGCATCGTATCCTTGTACACTAAACTGGTTCGGCTCACATTTATACATACCCCTGAATTTTCCGTAAAAATCCACAGTAGATTGTTTTGAGAAATCAATCCAATATGGATCGATAAATTTTAGTTTTACGTTATGAAAAGCTTCCTGCGAGATGCTTTTATATCCCTCAAATTTATTTGTACCAACTACAGTAACCCGATAATCTGAAGCATAATTATTAATATTCGAAACACCTTCGCTTATTTCGCCTTCACTTGATGATGGGATGATAAATACATTTTCTTTGGTTCTTGATAATATCCTCGAAAGCCCGAATGATCCCATCTTTTTAAAATCGTAAATACGGAATGAGACATCGTCGGTATAGTTATAATAACCTGAGTTAAATAACTTTTCATGGCACAGGTCCACATAATCGTTTTCTATTCCATCAATATCCGCGTTCATTTTCAGAACTATAAAATTACTATTGAAATAATCGTCGGAAATATAATTTGCTGTTGAACGCAGCAATTGCCTATATGTCGGGTTAATTTGATAATAATAGGCGTTACTGGCTACAATCCGGTCGCTATTTGAAAGTGGAGATACCATTGGTATCCTGTTTCTTAGCGCAAAATCTGCCACCGGACTTTGCACATGGGGGTAAATGGGACCAAGAATTAAATCAAGCAACCTAAACTCCCGGGTATTTACAATACTATCTACAATAGAAATATCCCTTTTCGTATCGAATACATGAAGCTGAACATTCATCCCTAAATTTTTCATGGAATCGATCGCAAGAAGTACCCCTTCATAAAAATGAAGGAAATTTTCGGTGTTCCCATAAAATTGGTTAATGAGTTCCAACTCTTGCTTTTCTTCAATAATACTATCCTCTACTAAAGTATCTAGCTCCATCAAATCTACCTGTAGTGAATCTATCTCAACGGGCTTATTATTTAAGGTATCGTTAGCCTCTAAGAACAAGGGCAGCAAAAGTCCAACATGATAGGTTTTAAAAAAGAAATCGTTATGCAAGGTTGGCTTGCACGATTCGGGCAACTCTTCAATATATTCGATTTGATAAAAATCTTTTTGAAAAACAAAAGAATCTTGCTTCGGAAGATCGATAAACTCAGCAATTTGCGCATCCGTCTTTTTGGGGATAAGGATTGTTTCCCCCCAAATCAGGCCATCCCTGTCAATTAGTGCCGGATTATATTTTTTTATTTCAGAAATCGCCACTTCATAACTTACAGATAAGCGGTATAAAGTTTCGCCTTTCTGCACAATATGCTTAATAAAAGCACTTTCATTTACAGGCTTCACTTCCTTTTTCGGAAGGTATTTTACCGGAATCCGAAGCCTCACTCCCGCAGGAAATGCATCCAGCAAAACCGGGTTTAACTCTTCCATCTCCTCCCTCGCAACATGATATTTGCGCAATAAACCATACAAGGTTTCACCACTTTCAATCATATGGGTAAAATAATTGCCCTCTACTTCCAACTCCGGCTCTATCTCCTTTTCCTGAGCTTTTTTAGGAATTCGGATCTCCATTCCTATCGTCATATTTCTTGCATCAGGATTATAGAAATACAATTCGGCAATACTACAACCATAAAGCTTCGATAATGAATAGGCGGTTTCTCCAGGTTTAACCCTATGGAAAATCATCTCGTCATCAACGCTTTGATCCTTTTCGGCATCAATTATACTATGTGCATCAATGTATTTATCATTTGAGGTTTTATCCCATTGGGGAATTCGAATGGTCTTGTTTCGTTTGAATTTGGTTAACTGAGGGTTATATTTATAAATGTCATCTATTTGGACTCCATACTTTTTAGCAACAAAATATGGTGTTTCTTTTCGCTGTATGGTGTGCTGGATAAAACTGCTTGGTTCAATTGGTTGAAAAGGCTGTTTCGTTAATAGCTGTTCTTCGCCCGAAAAAGGGATCTTAATGGTAGACCCAACATTTAATCCGCCAATTAAATTGGGGTTATGGTTCAATAAATCCTTGTTTTCAACTTTATATAATTTGCATAAAGAATAAATTGTTTCTCCCATTTTTACTTTGTGGAGAACAAATTTTTCACCATCTATTTCCACAACTTCATTTGCCTTTTGTTCTTGGGAATAAGCCACTCCCATCCAAACAATTACACAAATCACTGACAATAAAGCTCGTGTTAATTTCATAAACAGGGACTAAAAAAATTATTTGCCAAAGTTAGCATTATTTGCCAACCAATTATTTAAACGAAAAGATCAAGAATTAATTTTATGAAATATATCGTAAATTTAAGCTGATTTCATACGTTAAACCTTGATAACTTTTTATATCACAACGTTCATTCAGTGTTTTACTTTTAGGAAGATAATCTATATTTGCAAGCAAATTATAATCATACAAAATAATGCAGGAAAAGATACTCATTCTCGATTTTGGTTCACAATACACACAGTTAATTGGTCGGAAAATTCGTGAACTAAACGTTTATTGCGAAATTTATCCATACAACCATTACCCCGAGATTGACGAATCTGTAAAAGGAGTAATACTATCCGGAAGTCCATTTTCGGTTCGCGACAAGGACGCTCCTACTCCGGACCTTACAAAAATTAAAGGGATTTTGCCAACCTTGGGAATATGCTATGGAGCCCAGTTTATGGCCCATAATTTTGGAGGCGAAGTAGCACCATCTAACAGCAGGGAATACGGAAGGGCAAACCTCGGGTATTTAAATTCGGATAGCCCATTGCTGAAAGAAATGACAAAAGGCACCCAGGTTTGGATGTCGCATGGCGATACAATTGTCCGATTACCTGAAAATTATAAAGTTATTGCATCAACTGCCGATGTTAATTTTGCCGCTTTCAAAGTCGATAATGAAAAAACGTTTGGCATCCAGTTTCACCCTGAAGTTTACCATACAACAGAAGGCAAACAGTTATTGCAAAATTTCGCTGTTGACATATGTGGTTGCAGCCAGGACTGGACTCCCGATTCGTTCATTGAAACAACCGTAAATGAATTAAAAAAACAGCTTGGCAACGATAAAGTAGTACTTGGACTTTCTGGAGGCGTTGATTCTTCGGTTGCCGGCGTGTTGCTCCATCATGCAATTGGCAAAAACCTCACCTGCATTTTTGTCGATAATGGTTTGTTAAGAAAAGACGAATTTGAGCAAGTATTGCATTCGTATGAAGACATGGGGCTGAACGTAATTGGAGTTGATGCCAGACAAAAATTCTGGGACGATTTGAAAGGGATTTCTGAGCCGGAACAAAAACGAAAAATAATCGGTCGCAACTTCATTGAAGTTTTTGATGTGGAAGCGCACAAAATACAGGATGTTAAGTGGCTGGCACAGGGAACAATTTATCCCGACGTTATTGAATCTATTTCTGTAAATGGACCTTCAGCAACCATTAAATCGCACCACAATGTTGGCGGATTGCCCGAAAAAATGAACCTAAAAGTTGTCGAGCCGCTTAAGCTTCTTTTTAAAGATGAAGTTAGAAGAGTTGGGAAAGCATTAAATATTAAGCAAGAACTATTGGGACGCCACCCATTTCCCGGTCCGGGACTTGGAATAAGAATCCTCGGCGATGTTACACCAGATAAAGTCAGGATATTGCAGGAAGCTGATGCAATTTTCGTTCAGGGCTTAAAAGACTGGAACTTATACGACGATGTTTGGCAAGCAGGTGTTATGTTACTTCCAGTGCAATCAGTAGGTGTTATGGGTGACGAAAGAACCTATGAAAATTGCGTTGCTTTAAGGGCCGTTACATCAACCGACGGAATGACCGCTGATTGGGTACATTTGCCGTACGATTTCCTTGCAAAAATGTCCAACGAAATTATCAATAAAGTTCGTGGAATTAACAGGGTTGTTTATGATATCAGTTCGAAACCACCTGCAACCATTGAGTGGGAATAAAAAAATAAATTGCAAATAGTAAAACTCATCTGATTTGACATAAAAATCAAGTAAAAACATAAACCTTTTCTAAATTGGCCTGGTTATTGTTTTTTAAAGAAAATTGATAAGGACAATTTTATCTTTATATTTGTAATTCTTCAAAGTATAAAACCATGAAAACCGGAAACAGATTACGCGCAGCAGGATTGCTTTTTATAGCTACATTTTTATTTATAATTCCAGGTTCGGGGCAAAACGTCCAAATGAACCAACAAAAATTCGCAAGGCTTCTAAGAATAGTTGATAGTTACTATGTCGACTCAACCAATATTGACAAGTTGACCGAAAAAGCAATCGTAAGTTTACTTGGTGAGCTTGATCCTCATTCCATTTACATTTCAAAAGAAGAAGTAAAAAAAATGAACGAACCGCTTAAAGGAAGTTTTAGCGGGATTGGGATTTCATTCAATATTTTTAAAGACACACTTCTGGTAACTGCAACAATTCCGGGTGGACCATCGGAAAAGCTTGGATTGATGGCAGGTGACCGGATTGTAAATGTTGACGGAAAAGACATTGGAGGTATAGGTTTAAAAACCACCGATGTTTTTGATCTGTTGCGTGGAGAGAAAGGCACAAAAGTATCCATTAAAATTTTGCGCCGTAATCAAGATGAACTTCTTGATTTTACTATCATTAGGGATAAAATCCCAATTCATAGCCTTGATGCATCATACATGATTGACGAGGCTACCGGGTATATTAAACTGAACCGCTTTTCTGCAACCACAACAGATGAATTTAGGGAAGCATTGGCAGACCTAAAAAAAGAAAACCTTCAAAACCTTGTGCTCGATTTACGTGGAAATGGAGGGGGATATTTAAAAGCTGCCATTGAAATTTCGGATGAATTTTTATCTTCAAATAAACTAATTGTTTATACCAGTGGCATAAACCAGGCAAAAAGGGAATTTAAAGCTTCGCCCCGTGGCAGTTTCGAAAATGGAAAGCTTGTGGTATTGGTGGATGAAGGATCTGCTTCAGCCAGTGAAATTGTAACTGGCGCCGTCCAGGATTGGGACCGAGGTATTGTTATTGGTCGAAGGTCGTTTGGCAAAGGACTGGTTCAACAACCATTCCAGTTAACCGATGGTGCCGAAGTCAGGTTAACAACTGCACACTATTATACGCCAAGTGGAAGGTGCATTCAGAAACCTTATGAAGGAGTTGAAGACTATAGGGGTGATTTTCAGGAAAGGTTATCGCATGGAGAAATGTTTAGCGCAGATAGCATTGAATTCGATGAATCTCAAAAATACACAACACTTGCCAATAAAAGAACGGTTTTTGGGGGCGGAGGAATCATGCCAGATATTTTTGTGCCAATGGATACATCTTCTCATTATAAATATTTCAACAAACTCAGAAGAAACAATATAATCAACTCATATTCCATTGAATTTGTGGATAACAACAGGGCTTCTCTTGATAAGAAATATAAGTCGTTTGAAAAATACAATGCAAACTTTGAAATTACCGATGAAATGATTGATGAGATTGTTTCAAACGGGGAAAAAGAATCTATTGAAAAAGACGAGGAAAGCCTTTCGTTAACATTGGGCATGATGAAAAAAGAGCTAAAAGCACTTATTGCAAGGAATCTTTTTACTATGAACCAGTTTTACCAGATATATTTTGAAGACGATGAAGCCATTTTAAAGGCGGTTGAAGTTTTTAAAAATAAAGATGAATACTTGGGCTTATTGGTTGAGCATAAAGATTATATCAAATAGCTCCTAGCCTAAATTCAAAAATCACGGTACCAAATGATTGAACAAGCCATTGAATGGATTTCAGTGAATTCTATTGAAGTAATTGGAGCCATTCTTGGAGTGGTTTACATTTTCTTCTCCATACAACAAAATATTTTCACCTGGCCAACAGGGCTTTTGACTTCAGCACTTTATGTGTACGTTTTTTTCGTATCCAAATTTTATGCTGACATGGGTTTACAGTTTTACTATGTATTTGTCAGTATTTATGGTTGGTACTTTTGGTTGAGAGGTGGTCAAAAGAAAGGGGAAAAGCAAGTTTCGGTATCCCGGATTTCGTTGAAATTATTTTGGAAACTACTTATTGTAACAGTTTTTATATATGTCAGTATTTTATTCATACTGTTAAAATTTACCGATTCGCCTGTTCCTTATCTTGATTCAATGACCACAGCCTTAAGCATTATTGCCACATGGATGCTGGCACGAAAGATTATCGAGCATTGGATTATTTGGGTTTTTGTAGATGCATTCTCCGCAGGTTTATACGCATATAAAGATTTATGGGCCACGTGCATATTATTCATCATTTATACAGGTATGGCCGTTCTGGGTTTTATACAATGGAAAAAAGACTTTATTCATGCAAAGCAAACAGCCTAATATAATTGTAGTAACAGGTGCTGAATCAACAGGCAAATCAACCCTTACCATTGAAATTGCAAAGCATTTGGGCACAAAATATTATCCTGAGTTTGCCCGGGAATATGTTTCCAAATTGTACAGGCCATATACTTTCCACGATGTGGAGCACATTGCAAGAACACAAATCCTTCAATACGAAGAAGTATTAAATTCCAATCATCACACCGTAATTTTTGATACATGGTTGATTATTACGTTGGTTTGGATGGAAGTCGTATATGGTAAAAAACCAAATTGGTTGGATGAATATTTGCGAAGTGCTAAAATTGATTTGTTTCTTGTATGCGACACGAACTTACCGTGGATTTATGATCCGGTAAGGGAAAATGGTGGTAAAATGAGGGAAGTATTGCATCAAAAATATTTGGATTATCTTCGATTATATAATTTTGATTATAAAGTAATTAGCGGCATAGGACATGAACGGTTAGAAAATGTGGTCCATTTTTTAAAAATGTTTTAATCTTTTTACGAACTCCACACATATCTTAACTGTTAAAAGAATATTGTTTAATTTTACAAAGAATTTACATCAGCGAACTGATAATTTTATCGATAAACGTTGAACAAATGACCTTCGCATGACAGAAAAAGACCTGATTTCAAAAATAAATTTAGCAGTTGAACAGTTATCTGATCCTGCTACCTATGATATGGTTTGCCATGAACACAGGCTTGGTGAGCCTTTGCCATCCATTTTTAAGTTGCAAAAAATTGTTGATCTTATAAGGGAAATACTATTCCCGGGCTATTTTGGCAATACTTCGTTGCGTCCCAATACGACTAAGCATTATATGGGTGTTTATGTTGATGAGTTATACGAGCTATTAAGTGAAGAGATATTGGCTGGTTTGTGTTTTGAATGTTTGGATAATGCAGCAAACAAAGTGGAAAAACATTCCGCAAATGCAAAGCAGTTAGCAATGCAGTTCATCGAATATTTACCTGAAATAAGGCGTAAGCTAGTGTCCGATGTGGAAGCTACATTTATTGGTGACCCGGCTGCAAGAAACTTTGGTGAAGTAATTTTTTGTTACCCATCAATTAAAGCAATTACAAATTACAGGGTCGCACATAAATTATACGAGTTAGAAATTCCGCTAATTCCAAGGTTTATTTCTGAAATGGCACACAGCGAAACAGGAATAGACATTCACCCAAAAGCACAAATAGGTGAAAAATTCACAATTGACCACGGTACAGGGGTTGTAATAGGTTCAACTTGTATTATTGGCAATAATGTAAAATTATACCAGGGCGTTACCTTGGGAGCAAAAAGTTTCCCATTGGATGATAAAGGAAATCCAATTAAAGGCATTCCAAGGCACCCAATTGTGGAAGATGACGTAGTTATTTATGCGGGAGCAACAATACTCGGACGGATAACAATTGGCGCAGGAAGTACTATTGGCGGCAATGTTTGGGTAACCCGAAACCTGGCTGCCGGCTCAAAGGTTGTGCAATCGAAGCCAAAAGAAAGTCCTTTTATTGATGGTGCCGGAATTTAAATTGAATACATTTTGTAAACTAAAATATATCTTGGAAAATCATACTTTAACAGCGAAAACCCTGGCTGGATTGGAACCGATCCTTGCAAAAGAAATTGAAAAAATAGGTGGTAAAAACATTCATGAAGGACGAAGGGCGGTTACATTTACCGGAACTTTAAAACACATTTACAGAGCGAACTACTACCTTAGAACGGCGATCAGGATACTTAAAGAAGTAGATACATTTACCTTCAAATCAATCGATGATTTTTATGGAAAATGCCGAAGGATAAAATGGCAAAATTATATGGATGAAAACTTATCGTTTGCTGTTTTTAGTACGGTAGCCAACTCACGTGAATTTAACAATTCCATGTTTGCTTCCCTTAAAGTAAAGGATGCAATTGTCGATTCATTTCGCGCATTGAATGGCAGTAGGCCTGTTGTAGATGCCAATAATCCTGAAATTTCAATCAATGTCCGGGTTTCACAACATCGCTGTACAATCTCTATTGACAGTTCTGGAGAATCGCTGCACAAAAGAGGTTACAGAGCTGCGCAAGGTGATGCCCCGCTAAGTGAAGTGTTGGCTGCTGGTATGATTTTAATGACAGGCTGGAACGGAGAAACGGATTTTATCGATCCCATGTGCGGATCAGGAACCCTGCCAATTGAAGCCGCAATGATTGCAACGAATACACCTCCTGGGAAATTCAGAAAAGAATTTGCTTTTGAAAAGTGGGAAGATTTTGACCTTGACCTTTTTAACGAAGTAACACAGGAATGTGAATTAAAATCTTTCAATAAGACTATTTATGCATCCGACATTTCAGAAAGAAATATTGGAATTGCTAAATCAAATGCCAGAAATGCAAAGGTTTATAATCAAATACAGTTTGAAGCAACAGACATTAAAGACATAAATATAAAAGCGAACGGAGCTACCATAATAATAAATCCACCCTACGGAGAACGAATATGGCAAAAAAACCTGGAGAGTTTATATACAACTATTGGGGAGCGCTTAAAACACAAATTCCCTGGAAATGAAGCTTGGATACTCTCATCCTCCAGGGAATTGTTAAAATTTATCGGCTTAAAGCCAGCACGTAAATCAGAACTATTTAATGGTGCTCTGTTGTGCTCATATCGTAAATACGAATTATTTCAAGGGAAACGCGTAAGCTAAATTAATTTGGAATATTTACCCTTATTCCTCCCAATTTACCTACACAAATAAAGTATTCTGTCAGTTAGTTGTATCCTTACTCTTGATCAGGATCCCAAACATCTTCCTCTTTACTTAATCCTTTTGGAAGTGTTCCTCCTAATACATTACCCATTTGATCGTCACTTAATACTTCGAAGTTTGTGTTATCTATTGTTGTCATGATATTTGTTTTTTGGTTGTTGTGTTGTTATCTAACTAAAATTAAGCGTATGAAAATTTTGTTTTATTCCTGATCTGGATCCCAAACATCCTCTTCTTTACTTAATCCTTTAGGCACAATACCACCTAAAACATTGTTCATTTCAACTTCACTTAATACTTCAAATTTGTTGTCGTTACTGTTGTAGCTTACTTGGCTTTTCATTACTTTTATTTTTAATTGTTGTTATAAAATGTTGTCCGTCACTAGTATATTCGGAAAACGCAAAAAAGGTAACCCCAGTCATTTTTTTAAAAAAGTTATCAACAATCATCAAAATATACGTAAAGCAATGATTTACAATACATTGAGAATCCTTAATTTTTTTTTATCTTTTTTTTTATTTTTAACTGTTTCGTTGCTTTCAACAGCACATGATTCTTCTTTCAAGGATGACAGTATTAGAGCTTATAGCCTCTATTCCAAGGGCTACAATTACTTCTTTAATAAAGAATTCCAGAAAGCATTAGATACAATTAGTTACAGCTTGGTCCTGAAGGAAAGATTATTTGGAAGTAGTAGCATAAAACTCTCTAGTAACTATAATGCAATTGGTATTCTGAATAAAAATTTAGGCAAACTAAATGAAGGAATTGATGCATTTCAAAAATCGATTGAGATTATCAAATCAACCTATGGGGAGCAAAATTATAGGTTGGGCACCCCCTATACCAATCTTGGAAATATTTACCGGCAAAAAGGGAATTTCGCCGATGCCCTGCGTTATCATCAACAAGCGTTAATTAACTATAATCAAAACCCTGAAAGATATTCGGATCAAATACAACAAGTTATATATAATATTTGCGAGAATCTGTTCTTCACTAATCAACATTCAGAAGCATTAGATTTATTATTTAAAAATATAAATAATTGCAATGGTGATCTTCCTTGGAAATATTATAATTTGGCAGGTAATATATATCGAGACCTAAATAATTATAGTATAGCACGAGATAATTTTTTAAAGTCAATTGATGTATTAACAGCATTAGAAGGTGAGGACAATTATAATGTTGGTTATAGCTACATTAATTTTGCTCAATTCCTAGTATTAAGGGAAGAATTTGAACTTGCCCAAGATTATATCAACAAAGCCAAACCAATCATTCTGGAAATCTTTGGCGAAAAAGGAATTGATCCTGCCCAATTATACGCTACATCGGGTGATTTAATGGCATCTAAAACGTTTGACTCAAGTTCGCTTCAACTTTTCAGGCAAAAAAAGAAAGAAAACCTTCTTTCCGCTTTGGCTCAATATCAAAAAGCACTTATAGCACTTACCGATAATTTTGAAGATATGGATATTAATACCAATCCGGCTATTGAACATTGTACTTTTGAAGCACAATGCCTCAGGATACTTCAAAAGAAAGCAGAAACATTTTACAAACTTTCTGAGTTGTCAATTGATACTAAAGAACAACGACTTGATTACCTTCTAAACTCTCTCAATACCACAACAATAGCCAGCGATTTGTTAAACACCGTGCGAACGGAGATTGTTAATGAAGAAAGTAAAATCCTGTTGTCGGAACTTCAAAATACTACCTTCATTAATACAGTTGCCATTGCATATGATTTATTTAAAATAACAGGGGATAAAAAATACCTGGACATTGCATTTATAAATGCAGAAAGAAACAAAGCTGCAAGTTTAATGGACAACCTAACTGATCAAAATGCCAGGGAAGTAAGTTTGATCCCTGACAGCATTTTAGTGAAGGAAGAAAATATTAACCTGCAAATATCTTTCATAAACGATGAATTGTTCAACGAGGTGCAGTATGGAGAAAACGATCCGGAAAAAGTTGAAAACTTCAAAGCCCAACTCTTCCTTTTGGAACAGGAAAAGGCTGATTTAACGCGCTTTATGGAAACCAACTACGAAGAGTATTTTCAAATGAAGTATGCGAATAATAAAATTAGTATTGGCGAAATACAGGAAAAATTGCATGCAGACGAAATAATTTTGGAATATGTTTTTGATATTAATGAAACAAAGAATACGAACAACCTGTATATATTCATCCTTTCAAAAGAAGATTCAGAGTTGCTTAAATTCAACATCGAAGAGCAAAACTTATCTGACATTCAAACCTTGCATGATTTTCTATCAGATCCCAATTACATTAGCATAACAAATCAAAAATTCTCCAACTACTTGTCATCGGCATATAAGCTTTACTGCCTTCTAATTAAGCCTGTTGAAGACAGGATTTCTGAACGTACAATAACAGTTATTCCTGATGGAATACTAAGTTATATCCCGTTTGATGCCCTTTTATATGAAAATGTGGAAGATGCCAGGATTAATTTCAGAAACCTACCATACCTCATAAAAAGGCATACTTTTAACTATGCTTATTCGAGCAATCTTTATGTAAATAGTTTTAAAAAAGAAAGCAGCACAAAAAAATTACTTGCATTCGCTCCAAGTTACAAAAGTGATATTGTTACGAAGGATGAGGATTTTAATAAATTGTCTCCTCTATCAGGCGTAAAGGAGGAGGTGAATTTAATTGCAAACCACATTAGAACTGACGCATTTTTAGATAGCTCGGCAACGGAGAGCAACTTTATGAAAAATTATGGAAACTATGACATCCTCCATTTGTCGATGCATACATTACTTAATGATTCCCTTCCAATGTTTTCAAAACTTGCATTTATGCCATCTACTGGTTCATCGCCTGAAAATGACGGCTGGCTAACAACCCAGGAAATTTATAATTTGAATTTAAATTCAAGACTAGCTGTTTTAAGTGCATGTAATACGGGAAGCGGAACTTTAAGAAAAGGTGAAGGGGTAATAAGCCTTGCGCGCGGTTTCATTTATGCTGGGTGCCCTTCCATTATTATGACTTTATGGGAGGTTGAAGATAGATCCGGAGCATCTATTCTTGAAGAATTTTACCACTTGTTAAGCAATGGTAAGAAAAAACACCAGGCTCTAAGACAAGCCAAGTTAAAGCATATTGAAAATGCGGATCCTTTGAAAGCCCATCCTCATTATTGGCTTTGTTATGTATCTATCGGAAATACTGATGCAATGTATACAAGCAACGACGTTTATTTCTTCCTCGCTATTTTGGTAATTATTATTGCTGTAGTGCTTGACCAAATATTAAGAAATAAAAAAGCCCGGAAAAACCGGGCTTCATAATTATAATTAACAGACTGATTAGATTTTTATTCGATATACTTTAATTTGCGAAGCAATGCTTTGGCATCCTTCTTATAATAACCATTATTAGCGACAATACTATTTAACTGCGCAGAAGCCAATTGTTTATCTCCTTCTATAATAAAGCATAAACTCATGTACCATTCTGCTTGTTCAACGAATAAGTTCTCATTGTGGTCTACAACAGTTTTATATTCTTTTATTGCACTAATATTTTTATCCAGGTTTTGATAACTTTGACCTGCATAAAACCTTGCTACAGAGTTTTCTGTATCATCTTCGATAATACTTTTGAATACTTCCAAAGCATCTGCATAGTTTTTATCTCCAAACAAGATCAATCCCTGTTTAAGGTCTTGGTTCATCTCTGAAGTTGCAGTTCTGCTTATACCGTAACTTGGATAGGTTTCATAGTATTTATTGTACAACTTCTCACTATCGACCGGCGACAACCTCAGCATCGCAGTTAACCCAATAAGGATCAATATTGATGCAGCAAGGGACCTCTTCATTAATGTTGATGAAAGGTTTGGACGAAGCATTATGATAGACTTCCCTTCGCTGGTGTGCGCGTTCTTATTTATTTCCTCGAGATGATCCCTCAGATCAATAATATCACGCTCTCCAATGGCTTTGTCAACTTCCTTGTGAAGTTTAACATCCGACTTAAGGTCTTTATTATTGTAGAACTCGTCTTCGAATGTTGCCAAGTCTTTACCAACCAGTTCATTGTCAATAAATTTCTCAATATCAACAAATTCCTGAGTGTGTGAAGTTTGTGTTTTAATAATTCTGTTTAAATCAGTACGAAGCGCCATTACTTCGGTTTCCTGAAGTGCCGCTTCTAAATTGTTATGTAAATTAATATCAGCTACCAATTTACTGTTAACTTTCATTTCATTTTCAATCTCAATTCTTTCACTCTCAGATAAAGTACCCTCTAAATACTTTTCAATTTGCTCATCAGAAACATTATGCTCCGGAAGTGCGTGAGTGATTTGATTAAGACTATCGCGTAATTGAATAACTTCTTTTTCAAGAACCGCAGCCTCGATTTCAGACATAAGTGCTTCGTCTGTATCAAATTCCTCATCATCAACTTCTACTTTTGCAACCTTTTGCTCATTGTAAAAATGATGGATATTCTCCTTGGAAGCAATTTCGTGTTGATAAACGTGAATCTTCGGTAACGAATCGTAATAATTAAGAAGTTCTTTAGGATCTACCTTCGTATCAAATTCATTGAAGGAATCCAATTCTTCTACTAGGTCAAAGGAGCCTTTTAATTTCTCCTCGGGGTTTGTCTCATGAGTCATTGTTAAGGAGTTTAGGGTCTCCCTTAAATCAATAACGTCATCTTCGAAAATTGCGTTATAAATTTCACATTGAAATTCATACTCGTCTCTCAGCTCTTTGTTTACTTTCAATTCTTCTTCAAAAATTTTCTTCTCATTGAAAGTAAGCTGATCTGAAAGATAATTTTCAATCCATTTTAAAAACTCTACTTTACGTATCATCCTCTAAAATTTTTTTGTAATCAGCGTCCTGTTTAATTCTGTTAATTAATAATTCTTTACATTTATATTTTCTCTTCTTTGCGTACTTTTCACTTTTATAACCCATTATCTGGGCAATTTGTTTTAATGGGATCTTTTCAAAGAACATTTGCATTATCTTCTGACAATCAGAACTTAAGCTCTTAAAATGTTTTTGATATAAACTATATCTTTCATTCTTTACCGCCAATTCCGTGAGGTTATCATCGTAATAATCTTCTTGAAAAGGTAAGGTTTCACTAACTTTTTCCTTTTCAATCCTCCGGCTTTCCAACTGTTTTAACCATAAAAACCTGCAAACTGAGTACAAGTATGTTTGAAATGGACGGTTTTCGAATAAGCTATCATCCTCTTTAAGTTTTCTGAAAATAATAATGATTGCTTCCTGAAATATATCACTAGCATCATCTTCCTCCCCACTATTATTCTTAATAAAACTATTTACTTTGT
The DNA here is from genome assembly GCA_963677475.2 of Prolixibacteraceae bacterium. GTDB lineage: Bacteria > Bacteroidota > Bacteroidia > Bacteroidales > Prolixibacteraceae > JABMQB01. Next base: position 26,732 of record CAXXQD010000007.1, read on the forward strand.
AAAAGAACTGTTTGTAAATGTATTGTAAGACCAAATTGTCATTTCTCAAAATCCCAGCTTGGATTTGTTGATCAGAATAACTTTTCATTGTCTATATAGTATATTCGTTTAAATAATAAAAGGTAACCCTTATTCAGGATTAAATTATCCTTTTTTTTTCAATTTATCAAAATTATTATTTCACGCATTATATGCTTACGCGCGCGTGTAAGATTTCAAAAATACAATCAAAGCAGCAATTATCAGGCATAATTTGGAGATTTTTTACAGAAAAGGGTGTGGATAACTTCGAAGTTAATTCAAAAATAAAAGGATAGGCTCAACAACCTATCCTTTTCTCATTAAACTAACTAACCTAACTAAACCTAAACTTATGAAAAAAAACGTACCTCAAAGATAGATGTGTTATAGGGATGCTACAAATTTTCTTTGTTAAATGATGTTAAAGTTAACCTTTTGATTAGATTAACTACTGAGCGACAAACACATACTGAATAGTTCCAGCTTGCTGTTCTGGTGCTGAACTATCCGGATTAAACAAGGTATTGGAAGCCGCAAGTTGTGCAAATCGATATATTTGAGCATCCAAAACAGAAGTGTTTTTTTGTACCGTGGCTTTTATAACCACCCCTTTTCGATCAACAAGAATATCAACAATTACTTCCCCACCACCCTGCGCAAGGTATATCGGAACCGGCAAACTAACATGAAAGCGGTCATCAAGAAAATAGCTAATATTACTATCCCCAGAATAGAGTTTGTTTTTTATGGAATCGGGATCCATTCCTTCGGTAGTTTCTACAGGCATCTTAATATCCTCGATATTAATAACTTTTTTATCTAACTGTTTGCTAACATCCGATACCAGTTTTCTTGCCTCATCCAATTCTTTTTGGTAATCTTCATCAAAAAAATCATCGTTTTCAAATGCCTGATTTGAAGCTCTGTTCGTCCGCATTGACGGGTTATTTAGGTCATTGGATGGAATGATTGATTCTTCATGTTTTTCGACAGCCTCTTCCTTGACATCTTCAAATATTTCTTCAGGGAACTCAATAAATACCGACTCCTCTTTAATTTTTCCTTTAGAATCGACATCGGCAAATAAAAAAGCAGACACCAACAAAATATGAAATATCAAAGTGCCGATGACTCCATAAATGTTATTTTTATATGCTTCTTTTAATCTTGCCATGAAACGCAAAATTAACAAATACATAGCACAAAAAACAATTCTACCTGCCAACACAGAACGTTTTTGCCCTTTCTACGGAATTAAAAAAATTACTAATATTACTGTAATTTGGATGTTTAACACATTTTAACAAAAAAAAGTAAAATAAATGCATAATTTAAAATCACAATTGAAAGAAGATAGATCTTTTGGTATAATTCTTTAAACTAATCTAAGGTGTATAAGGTTAAATTTTTTGTTGCGCGCATTACTTATTATTGCCTGATCATTTTACTGACTGGCAACTATTTAAATGCGCAAAAAACCTTACCCGACTCGATCGTTGAGATTGATTATCAAAAAAAATACGACCAATTCTATGATAGTTTAAAATATAAATCGGAAAGAAATAAATTTACCAAATGGTTGCATGGGGCACTCATTAACGAGCCACGTAAAATTGATATCGATAAAAAAGCCCTTTCACTAAACTACCTAAACAATTTTGATGGAAAAATCATAAAAAGTATACATATCAAACCCTTAGAAGTATTTGGCCCAACATTTAATGACACCACGCTAAGAGCTAATTCCAAGCTTGAAAAAGTAGCAAATAGGCTTCATACAAAAACAAACCTGAAAATTATTCACAAAAACCTTCTCTTTAAGGAAGGAGATGCCCTTGATCCGGAAATAATTTATGAAAACGAGCGGATTCTCCGGCTTTTACCATTTATTAAAGACGTTAGGATTATTGCAAATTTGGATAGCTTATATTCTGACCAAGTAACGGTAACCGTACTTACAAAAGATGTATTTTCAATTGGGTTCTCTGGATATGCAAACGGCTTATCATCAGCTGCTTTGGAAATATATAACAGAAATATGTTTGGAGCCGGGCATCAAATTTCAGCAAAAATGGTTGGGCATTTGAGCAAAGAACCTTTTCTTGGTATCGAAACCGGATACTCCATCAATAATATCAATGGAAACTTTGTAAATATCTCAGTTAACTTCTCGAATACGTATAAAAAAGAAGGGCTAAACATTAAAGTAGAAAAAGAGTTTTTAAGTCCTTCGACCCAATGGGCTGGTGGGGTAAATTCTTTCCGGTTATCAAGGACGAATTCAACAACACCAGAAGATCCGATACAATTGGAGGATCCAGAACTCGATTTATTTCTTTGGGATACTTGGGCAGGTAAATCTTTCCAGTTGAATAGAAACAAATACTCCAATTCTCAATTTGTTGTTTCCGGCAGGCTTGTGCATCAAACTTTTTACGATAGGCCTGATCCTGACATTTTTGATAACCAGTATTTTTCAAACAGCACATTTTATTTAATGGGTTTATCGTGGTCGCAAAGAAGGTTTATGCGAGACCAACAAATTTATAGTTACGGGATTACCGAGGATATACCTGAAGGCTATAAAAACGAACTGGTTTTTGGTTACGATGCCAATGAATTCGGCAATAGGTTTTATTCGCATCTTTATTTCTCGAATGGGAGCATGCTCGCACGACGGCCAGGCTATTTGTACATGTCAGCAGCAATAGGCGGTTATTTTAAAAAATTATCTTATGAGCAAGGAATAATCCAAATGAAAGCCAAATTGATTTCCAGATTGTTTGATGCCGGGAAACAGCGTCTTCGCTTTTTCGGAACTCTTGATTATACTTTGGGGATTAGAAGGTTTGAAGTCGAAAACCTTCTATTGAGAAACGATAGCCATATCCGCGGATTTACCAGCAGGGAGGTGGTTGGAAAACAGCGATTAAGTCTTAACTCGGAACATGTACTTTTCGTAAGAAGGGAACTTTACAAGTTTAACATAGCCTTATTTACCTTTGCGGATATTGGCATAATTGGCTCAAACAATGAACTGGTTTTTAATGGCGATTATTATGGCGGATTCGGGTTTGGATTGAGGCTTCACAACGAATCACTGGTGTTAAATTCTATTCAATTGCGCTTGGCATTTTACCCAAAACACCCTGAAGACATGAGTTTAGTAGGTTTTATATTAGAAGAACAAACCAAAAAATCATTCTACAATTTTCAGCCCGGACCACCAGAAACTTTAATATTTCATTAGTACATTACAATCACAAATTATCGAGAAAATAATTGCTAACCTTTTCCATTAGATGGACACGGTCAACACCGCGAACATTGTGCGGATGGACCGGATAAGCGAAAAAATCAACTTGTTTCTTTTTACTAACACATTCACGCAAGAACTTCATACTGTTTTGCATTACAACAGTCTCATCCTGAACACCGTGGACCAACATTAACTCACCCTCCAAACCAGGCACAAAATTGAGCATATTTGCGTTAAAATATCCTTTTTCATTCGATTCTGGGGTATCCATATACCTTTCCCCATACATAATTTCATAAAGGCTCCAATCAACTACCGGGCCACCGGCTACAGCAACCTTAAACACTCCAGGATTTTTCAGGAATAAATTCAGGGTCATAAAACCGCCATAGCTCCAACCATGCACGCCAATTCTTGATTTATCAACATATGGCAAGCTTTTTAAATAATCGATACCTTTCATTTGGTCCTGGCTTTCATAATTTCCGAGTTGCCTGTGGATGATATTTTCAAATTTTTCACCACGATTATAAGTCCCACGATTATCCATCGTGAAGGAAATAAACCCCTTTGAAGCCATGTAATATTGCCACCACCGAGCGTTGTTCAACCAATTATCCATAACCATTTGCGAGTGGGGCCCGCCGTACACATATACAATTACCGGGTATTTTTTGAAAGGATCAAAGTCAACAGGTTTAATCATCCGACAGAACAAATTGGTCTCGCCATCGTTTGCTTTAATCGAAAACAAAGTATTCTCTCCAAGCTGGTAATTTTTTAATGGATTTTCGGCATTGGCAAGTTCCCTGCTTGATTTCCCTGTTCCCGAGATTAGGTCAATTGTTAAAGGAACATTTTTACTGCTCCAGCTATCCACCAGGTAATCACCATCAGGGCTTAATAGTCCTTTATGTAAACCGCCCTCACGATTAAGTTTAATGACTTTCCCATCCGACAAGGAAATTCTGTATAGGTTCCTTTCAACAGGACTATCCTTAGTAGCTTCAACAAAGGCATATTTTTCCTTGGAACCTAAGCCTAAAAGCTCTGTAATTTCCCAATCACCTTTACTAATTTGTTTTAACTCTTTGCTTTTCAGTGAATACTTATACAAGTGCATCCAACCGTCGTTCCTACTCAAATAATAAAATTCATTTGGATTAATATTCGAAAATTGAATTGGCGTTAATGGTTCCACATATGTTTCCTTTTTCTCTTCTAATATTGTTTTTACCAACTCCCCGCTTTCCACATTGTACTCGTTCAATTTCAAATGGTTTTGTTCCCTGTTTAATTCCATTAAATAAATACTTTTTTCATCCGGCGACCAGGTAATATTCGTGAGATAATGATCGTTAGGCTCAGTGGTTTTAAGAAAAAATGTTTCCTTAGTATTTACGTTATAAATACCAAGCTGAACATAGTGACTGGCCATTCCTGCCATCGGGTACTTCACACTTTTTAATTCTGCTTCGCGCGCCATATAATCTATTAGAGGATAGTCCCTGACCATGCTCTCATCCTTTCTGTAAAATGCCAGGTAATTCCCGCTGTTCGACCAAAATGTACCTTTATAAATTCCAAATTCGCGCCTGTGGACATAGCTCCCATTAACAATTCCATTGCCGCCATCACTTGTTACGCGAACCAAACCGTGTGAATTATTTTGTATGTATAAATCATTCTCTTTGGTAAATGCAACCGTACTATTAGCTTCACAAAAATCGAGGTTGTCAAAACCAGGTTCATATGAAATAATTGTGAGTTCTTTACTTTCCAATTTAAATTTCGCAAACGACCTCAAACCAGTTAAAAACAATTCATTTTTGTTTAACCATTTATAATTTGTGAAGGAATAGATTTTATTCCCCGAAATATCTTTCAGCTCCTGGCTCGATAAAATTTGTTGCTTTGCCCCCGTTTTCGCATTTTCTTCCCATAAATCACCGCTTTCGATATAAGTGAAACTTTCCGAACCCCTCCATTTTTGTGCAGGAATACCTTGTGGTTGCAAATAAGAATACTTACCCAGGATGGCATCCTCTAAACTCATTTGTTTTTGTTGGGCAACTACAATTTGGGAGAGGATTAAAAAGAGGAAAATTATATTTTTCATGCTGTTAATTTTTACATCGGCTAAGATAATCTCTTCACGAAGTAAAACAAATGCTATTTGTAAGTTCGGGGCTCTAAAAATTCTTAATCGAAAACAAAGTTGAACTATTTGTTATTTTTGTTCAGGAAAATATACCTATAGAAAAAAAACGTATATTATGGGAGGTGGAGGTTCAATAGCTGACATGGTTAACTCCATGAAATTCAACCGAAGGCAACTCAAAGATAAAAGATCCAACTTTAAAACTAAAAAAGAAGATTTAACCGGATCGCATTTAAAACTTCAGTACCGAAAAATAACTGGTAAAAAGCTTGCGGCAATCAAACAGAGAATACGCGAACGTGCAAGATTGAACCTTATAATTCAAATAGCTATTTGGCTGATAATTTTTGCAATCTTACTATTTCTTGCCAAAACCTTTGTAATTCCAATCTTGTTTTAAATAAAAAAGCCTGTTATTTTATTCATAACAGGCTTGTAAAATATTTCAGGTTCTATTAAGATTCAACCTTGCTTTTTGCCCTTTTCCTTTCGTGCTCGTTCAGGAATATTTTTCTTAGACGTAATGATTTTGGTGTTACCTCAATATATTCATCTTCAGCGATATATTCCATGGCTTCTTCCAGTGAAAATTTGATCGCAGGAACGATAAATGATTTATCATCAGATCCGGAAGCCCTCACGTTCGAGAGTTTTTTGGTTCTTGTAACATTCACTGTCAAATCGTCTTGCCGGCTATTTTCGCCTATAACCTGACCGGCATAAATTGGATCATTTGGTTCGACGAAAAACTTGCCCCGATCTTGCAACTTATCAATTGAATAAGCAATTGCAGTTCCTGTTTCGAGGGCAATTAATGAGCCATTGCTCCTACCTGGTATCGGTCCTTTCCATGGCTGGAATTCGAGGAACCTGTGGGCAATTACAGCTTCACCTTCGGTAGCTGTTAATATTTGGTTGGAAATACCAATCAATCCCCTTGCCGGAATTTCAAATTCGAGGGACAAACGGTCATTTTTATGTTCAATATTTAGGATATTGCCTTTTCTTTTGGTTGCAATTTCAATCACTTTCCCTGAGAAATCTTCGGGAACATGAACAGTTAATAATTCAACCGGTTCGCATTTTACCCCATCAATTTCTTTCACAATTACCTGCGGCTGCCCTAATTGGAATTCATACCCTTCACGCCTCATGGTCTCAATTAAGATAGACAAGTGAAGGATTCCGCGCCCAAATACAAGCAGTTTTTCCGGAGAATCTGTTTCCTGTATCCTCATAGCAAGGTTTTTCTCCAGCTCTTTATACAAGCGCTCACGAATATGCCTTGAAGTAACATAAGCGCCTTCTTTACCAAAAAATGGTGAATTGTTAATAGTAAACAACATACTCATAGTTGGTTCGTCAACAGCAATCCGTTTCAGTGGTTCAGGATTTTCAGCATCAGCAATAGTATCGCCAATATCAAAATCTTCCGGTCCTAACACGGCACATATTTCCCCTGCCTGCAATTCGGTTTTAATTCTCTCTTTACCAAGACCTTCAAAGCGATACAGCTCCTTCACTACTGATTTTGAAATGCTCCCATCTTTTTTAACAATTGCAACTTGTTGTCCGGCGTTTACAATTCCTCTTGATATACGGCCAACGGCAATCCTACCCAAATATGATGAATAATCAAGTGAACTAATTTGCATTTGCAAAGTCCCTTCGGGGAAAACCGGAGCCGGAATTTGCTCAAGTATTGTATCGAGCAAATACTGAATGTTGTCAGTAGGCTTTTTCCAGTCGTCCGACATCCATCCATTTTTTGAAGAACCGAACACAGTTGCAAAATCAAGTTGTTCATCATCGGCACCTAAACTTAGCATCAGGTCAAAAACATCTTCCTGCACCTCATCGGGCCTGCAATTTGGTTTGTCAACTTTATTCACTACAACAATTGGCTTCAACTTAAATTCCAGGGCTTTTTGAAGTACAAACCTGGTTTGTGGCATTGCCCCTTCGAAAGCATCGACCAATAGCAATACCCCATCGGCCATGTTCAATACACGCTCAACTTCTCCACCAAAATCAGAGTGACCGGGAGTATCAATAATATTTATTTTAACATCTTTGTACCTTACGGAAACATTTTTCGAAAGAATGGTAATACCCCTCTCCCTTTCCAGGTCGTTTGAATCCAAAATCAGGTCCTCAACTTTCTGATTATCCCTAAAAAGTTTAACCTGGTGTAATATTCTGTCAACCAAGGTAGTTTTGCCATGATCAACATGCGCAATAATTGCTATATTTCTGATATCCTGCATAGTTCATTTATTAAAATGCGCGGCAAAAGTATATTTTAAATCCATATCCTGAAAAGTTTTTTTCAATTATTGGATGAATTAATCAAATAATAGGATTAAGGATATATTGGCGTAAAATTATATCGCTATTTGCTATTATTTAAACCTTTTCTATCTTGCAACCTTTTTTATGAAAAATTGTTTTCTTACATCCTGAAATAAATTGAGATAAACAGAAAAACTGATCAAACTATTTATTAGTTATTTTATGAAGAAGAACTTTTGGCAATCTGTTGCCGGCGTATTAATCGGCGGACTTTTCCTTTACTTTACACTAGATAACAAACCTATATCCGAAATTATTGAGAGTATCAGCAAAGCCAATATTTATTGGGTTATTGCAAATGGGATAGCCCTTTTCCTCGTCTTTTATTTAAGGGCAATCAGATGGAAGGTGCTGCTTGAAAACATTGATTACAACCCCAAAGAAAGAAATGTGGTTTATTCAGTAACATTGGCATATTTCGTTAATAGTTTTACCCCAAAATTTGGAGAACTTTCACGTTGTACATCCTTAAATAAATCAGATAACATTCCCGTTTCAAAAAGCCTTGGAACTGTGGTTTCCGAGCGGATTTGGGATATTTTGGTCTTATTTGTCGGACTGTTCATCCTTTTTATTATTGAAATAAAAAGATTGGGTGGTATATTTTCAGGATTGATCGAAAATATTACATCATTGTTCACAAACCACCTCTATTTAGCCATCATTATAATCCTAGCATTTTTGGGAGGCACATACATTTTCTGGGTTTTCTTCAAAAAAAGCAAGCTGCTTGAAAAGGTCCAACATTTTCTGAAAGACATTTTGCAGACCGTCCGCATGACTTTTAAACTCAAAAAAGGACGATACTTTTTATTCCTCACGTTGGCGGTTTGGTTAACCCTCACATTTATGAACTATTTTTGTATTAAAGCCCTTCCCGAAACAGAAGACTTTAACCTATACTTTGCAGCAGTTGTATTGTTCATTGGGGGTATAGGCTGGGCAATACCAAGTCCGGGGGGTATTGGAACAACACATTTCATTATCCTTCAGCTTTTTATAGCATTTCAGCTGAGCCCCGATGCCGGGATTGCATATGGTGTTTTATCCAATGGTTTAACCTTTGTATTTACCTTGATTTTTGGATCGGTTGCAATGCTAATAAAATATCTTAACCCGATATTTGCCAAAAACGGCTTGGTCTAGATTCAAACATATAGCTAAAACCCGACAAAACATTTAATGCAAAGTCCAGTTTTACAAATCAATCGGATGGTTTAAAAGCAAGTATTATTAGTTTTGGGGTGAACTTTACTCTTTAGGAAATGAATGATTTTTGGAACGAGAGGTTTGGGCAGAAAGAATATGTTTACGGTACAATACCCAATGTATTTTTCAAATCTGAAATAGATAAAATAAAACCTGCAGGCAAGATTTTGCTCCCGGCAGAAGGTGAAGGAAGAAATGCTGTTTATGCTGCTACACAAGGTTGGGATGTTGTTGCATTTGATCCAAGTAGCGAAGGCAAAAAAAAAGCACTTGCCCTGGCAGAAAAGAACAAGGTTACAATTGAATATTTGCTGGAAAGCTACCAAACGATTGATTTCGCACCTGAATCATTTGACGTGATTTGTTTATGTTTTGCCCACATGCCCCCTGAAATGAGAACCCTATGGCACCGAAAACTGCTTAGTTATTTAAAACCTGGTGGAATACTATTGTTGGAAGCATTTTCGGAAGCCCAATTAGGAAGCGGTTCGGGAGGCCCTCAAAATATTGATATGTTGTTTTCAAAAGAAAAGCTGGAACATGATTTTAAAAACCTTCGCTCTATCTCCATCACTGAAACCGAAAGAATGCTTGGCGAAGGATCGTTTCACAGAGGTTTGGGTGCATTGATCCAGGTGGTTGGCAAGAAATAATCAGCTTAATAATTTAAGTATTTCGTCTTTTGTAATCTCTTTGAATGGATTGTTTGAATTGATAAACATATCTGCCAGAGAGCTTTTTTGCTGCTGCAATTGGACTATTTTTTCTTCAATTGAATCTTCGGTAATAAAGCGGTAAACAAACACATTCTTTTTTTGCCCGATCCGGTGAGCACGGCTAATTGCTTGGTTTTCGGCAGCCGGGTTCCACCACGGGTCAATTATAAAAACATAATCGGCTTTGGTCAGGTTGAGCCCTACTCCACCTGCTTTTAGCGAAATTAAAAAAACCTGCATTTGCGGATCTTCCTGAAACTGGCCAATTACTTCTTCCCGGTTTAATGTACTTCCGGTCAGTTTGCAATAGCCCCATTTTTTTTGTTTTAAGCCCTTTTCAATAAGTTCCAGATGCTGAACAAACGACGAAAAAATCAGCACTTTGTGGTTTTCAGCAATCAGGTTGTTCAATGAGCGAAATATTTCGTTGTATTTCCCTGAATCAAGCACGTGGTCTTTTTCGAGCAATTGCGGATGATTGGCAAGTTGCCTTAACCTCGTAATCCCCTGCAACAAAACAAACGAACTCTTTTCAATACCTTCTTTTTCAATGTTTTCCAGAATTGAATTTCGGATCACTGATTTTTCCTGTTCATACTTTGAAAACTGCTCATCTTCCATTGGGCAATACCTAATTTGCTCCATCAAAGGTGGCAATTCTTTGGCGACTTCTGTTTTTGTGCGCCGAAGCACAAAAGGACGGATTAAAATCTGTAGTTTCTCTTGTTTGTCCTGATCATTATGTTTTTCAATCGGGGTAATAAAATTACGTTTAAAAAAAGCCAAATTGCCCAATAAACCTTTATTTAAAAAATTGATTTGCGCCCACAAATCCGCCAAAGAGTTTTCTATGGGGGTACCTGTTAATGTTAGCCTGTGTTTTGCTTTCAGTTTTATGATTGCTTTGTAGGTTTTCGATGTGGAATTTTTGATATATTGGCTTTCATCCAATACCAAATAATAAAAATTCATACGGGAAAGAATATCCTCATCGTTTCTTACTGTACCATAGGTTGTCAAAATAACATCAAAACAAGTGTTTACCTTTTGTAGTTCTTCATCCTTTTTTCGGCGCACACCAACGTGTTTATACACCTTGAGCGATGGTGTAAATTTATTGATTTCATTTTCCCAGTTATGCACCAATGATGTTGGTAATATTATTAAAGATGCAGGCTGAACAGAGTCGAGATTAAGATGTGAATCAAATAAACCGGGCTGCTGAGAGTCTTTTGGCAACTCTTCGTAAGCAGGTTTATCTTTTTGGGTTTTTAATAGAAGGGCCAATGTTTGCAGGGTTTTTCCCAAGCCCATGTCATCTGCCAAACATCCGCCAAATCCGTTCTTATTTAAATGGCACAACCAGTTATACCCAATCAGTTGATACTTTCTTAATTCTGCATTCAGGTGTTCTGGAACTTTGGTTTTTGTGTTCTTCGGAAGGCTTAAATCCTGGAATTTAAGGATGGTTTCATGTGGGATGCCCCTCAAATTCTTTTGAAGGATGGAGAAATGGTGTTTTTGAAATTTAAGGGCATTGCCTTCTGTAACACTATACGGCATTAAATCCGAAAACTGTGTAAACCATTCTTCGGGCAAAACGGCAATCGATCCGTCCGGAAGCTCATACTCCCTGTTGCCCGACAATACATGCCTTTTCAGTTTCACAAAAGGAACTTTGAATTCGCCGAAACTTACCGTAGCATATACGTCAAACCAGTCTTTTTGTGTTTTTAATTCTAAATTCAGGTTTTGTTCCCCGGTAAAGTATTTTTTATCGATGTTGTTCTGTTCAATTTTTATCTCGTTCTTCCTTAAAAGTCCTTCGTGCACATTTAACCAATTCACCATTTTATGCAAGGCAAAGGTTTTGTCAAATGAAGGAAAACCGTTCGGTATCCAACTTCCGTTTTTATACAACAGGTTAAAATCGCTTAGAATTTCAGCAACTCGATTTTCCCAAGCAAAATCACGGGCTATTTTTTTAAATAAATAAGAATCGTCTGTTTTCTCCAGTTTAACGACAACTTTAAGCTGTGAATTTTGAAAAACCTTTTCGCCCCCATACATAAATTTGAGCATAAAAACAGGTTCAAGGCTTAAATCAGGTTCAAGTGAGAGTATCGCTCGTTTATCTGATGTATCTTCCTTAATTTTAAATCCGCTTGCTTTCACTTTGCTTTCGCGGATGGTGTTCAGAATAAAAGTTTCGTAATATTTTTCTTCAATTGTTGTAGGGATTGAAACGAACTCTTTTGTAAAAAACGGTGTCAGCTTTTTTGCTGATAAATTTTCGAAAATCAGCAACCTGCTTTGATGCAATAATATTGCAGGATTGCTATTTATAATCACTACATTTTTGTGCTGTAAAGAAAAAACAGTCCCATTCTCAATAATATTTAAACTATATCGGGTTCCGGTAGCTCTCTTTTCAAAATGAAATTCAGGAATTACAAAATCCTTGTTCACCTTTATCTCGTCTTCGTCATAAAGGTTGGCATATTTAGCTTCCTTTTTAAAAAGCCTGATGGAGTTGTCCATTAAAATCAGGGCACATTTCGAAAGTTGTTTCTCGATGAACGGCAACACTCTTTTTTGGAATGTTTCAGGTTTTAATTTAGAATAAAAACTGGTAACATTGGGATTTCGCACAAATCTTTTCGCGAGCTTCTCATCGCTGTATTCCTCTATAATATTCACCAGCTCAATTTCTTTTTCAGAAAAAGAATACTCATAGGTTTGCAAACCGTGTTTCTTCACCAACGCATGAATCGTATAAAAAGGACCATTCTTATACATTAAATAAGGGGCAAAAACAAACCCCAAATTTCGGTGTTCAATTAACGCAACTATAAACTCCAACTTCATAAATAAACCCAATCGAAAAGATTCCCACTCATATTATTGTTAAATACCTTACACTCCTAAAAATTAAATAAAACTTTAAAGATAAAAACAAAAATTTGTAGCACGACTGAAAAGGATTTTTTTTTAAGGTTAATTTAATAGACATCCAAATAGATGTTTTTAGACATCCTATAAATAAGAAAAAAATGAGCTTTCTTCTGATCTAATAAGACTTAGTTTTCTATTTTTGGTTTTTCTAAAAAAAAACTAAAATCAATGAATAAAATCATCCATAAAGAAATTTTTTCTGAAAAGGTTGTAAAATTTGATGTGGAGGCGCCGTTGATTGCAAAATCAAGAAAGCCCGGGCATTTTATTATTTTACGGGTTGGAGAGAAAGGGGAAAGAATACCTTTAACCATTGCCGGAGCTGATATTGAAGCAGGAACCATTAGCATTGTGGTACAAAATGTAGGTGTTAGTTCGGCAAAACTATGCAATTTAAATGTTGGGGATTACCTCACCGATTTGGTAGGCCCGCTTGGAAAAGCCACTGAAATCCATAAAGTTGGAACCGTTCTGGCATGTGGAGGTGGTGTTGGCGTTGCGCCGCTTTTACCCATTGTTGAAGGATTTAAAAAAGCTGGGAACAGAGTAATCTCGATTTTGGCTGCGCGTTCAAAAGACCTGATCATATTGGAAAACGACATCCGAAAATGGTCGGATGAAGTAATTGTTATGACCGATGACGGATCGTACGGTAAAAAAGGCTTGGTAACCCATGGTGCCGAAGAAATCATAAAAAGGGAAAAAATAGACGAGTGTATTGCCATTGGTCCCGCTATTATGATGAAATTTACGTCGTTACTTACCAAAAAATATGAAATCCCAACCCAGGCAAGCTTAAACTCCATTATGGTTGATGGCACAGGAATGTGCGGTGCATGCCGTGTTACAGTGGGTGGAAGAACGTATTTCACATGTGTGGACGGACCGGAATTTGATGCCCATCAAATTGATTTTGATGAGATGCTCAAACGATTGGGTGGATATGTGGAAGAAGAAAAAGCGGCTTTTGAAAGATTTCAGGAACAGATTTAAAACCAGAAAGCATGTCATTTTCCAAAGAATATTTAAAAGAACAAAGAGAAGCCCAGTGGAGGCTTGATTTGAGAAACACCATAAAAAATAAAGAACGCACTGCAATCACTCGCGTTAAAATGCCTGAACTTGACCCAATAGAACGGGCAAAAGAACAACGTATTGAGGTGAATACCGGTCTTTCGGTGGAAGCAGCCCAAAAAGAAGCAACCAGGTGTATGGATTGTGTAAATCCAACCTGTATTGATGGCTGCCCGGTTAGCATAAATATTCCAAAATTTATAAAAAACATCGAGCGGGGCGATTTTATGAAGGCAGCAATGGTTTTAAAGGAAACCAATTCGTTGCCTGCAGTGTGCGGACGGGTTTGCCCTCAGGAAAAACAATGTGAATCGCAATGTTTTTATGTGCAGAAAATGAAAAAACCTGCCGTTGCGATTGGTTACCTCGAACGTTTTGCGGCAGATTACGAACGTGAATCGGGCGTACAAAACCTGCCAAAGGTTGCGGAAGCAAATGGAATGAAGGTTGCCGCAATCGGATCAGGCCCTGCTTCACTTGCCTTTGCGGGCGACATGGTTAAAATGGGCTACGATGTTACTGTTTTTGAGGCTTTGCACGAAATTGGCGGCGTACTAAAATATGGTATTCCTGAGTTCAGGTTACCAAATAGCACAGTCGATTTTGAATTAAACACCCTTGAAAAATTGGGTGTAAAATTCGAGAAAAATTTCATTGTTGGCAAAACTGCTTCGTTTGATGACCTTAAAGAACAAGGTTTTGAAGCATTTTTTGTGGCAAGTGGTGCCGGACTGCCAAATTTCATGAACATCCCCGGGGAAAATTACAATGGAATTTTGTCGTCGAATGAATACCTTACAAGGGTAAATCTAATGAACGCTGCCCAGGATGATTTCGACACTCCTGTTTTAAAGGGGAAAAATGTAGCGGTAATTGGTGGAGGAAATACTGCAATGGATTCGGTACGAACAGCCAAAAGGCTTGGTGCCGAAAGGGCAATGATCATTTACAGGCGTTCGCGCGAAGAAATGCCGGCGCGTGTTGAAGAAGTCCATCATGCAATGGAAGAAGAAATTGAGTTTTTGAACCTGAACAATCCTGTTGAGTATTTTGCCGATGAAAATGGCAGGGTGAACCGGATGCGCTTGTTGAAAATGGAACTTGGTGAACCCGATGCTTCGGGAAGAAGAAGGCCTGTGCCCGTTGAAGGTTCCGAATACGATGTTCCGGTTGACCTTGTGGTTGTTGCGGTTGGGGTTTCCCCAAATCCTTTAATCCCTTCAGCGTTGCAGCAGTTGGAAGTTAGCAAATGGGGAACCATCAACGTAAACATGGATAATATGCAAAGCTCAATACCCGAACTATTTGCCGGCGGCGATATTGTTCGTGGAGGTGCGACAGTAATCCTGGCGATGGGTGACGGCAGAAAAGCTGCAGCCGGAATGGATGCCTATTTAAAAGAAAAACATAATCAAAACTAAATACTACACAAAATGGCTGAACTAAAAACCAAATATTTTGGAAAAGAATTGACAAGCCCTGTAATTGCTGCCAGCAGCGGATTAACAAACTCGCTTGACAATATTAAAAAGATGGCAGATTATGGTGTAGGGGCAGTGGTTTTAAAATCACTTTTTGAAGAAGAAATATACCATGAATTGAACCAGGAACTTGCCATGCGAGGTGATCTTGATCATTCGACAGATGAATACCTGGATTATTTCGATTATGTGATAAAGGAAGAAAACCTTAAAAACTATACCAAGCTTATTTCTGATGCCAAGAAAGCTGTGGATGTTCCAATTGTAGCCAGTATTAACTGTGTTACTTCTGCCGAATGGGTTGCCTTTACAAAAAAAATTGAGAGCGCCGGAGCGGATGCTTTGGAGTTGAACTTGTTCGTAATCCCATCCGATACAAAGAAAACCAGCGCCCAAAACGAACAGTTCTATTTTGATACTATTCAAAAAGTAAAGGAAAGAATTGATATACCAGTGAACATTAAAATCAGCCACTATTTTTCGAACCTTGCAAAAATGGTTGCCGACCTTTCGAAAACAGGGATTGACGGCATAAGCATGTTCAACCGTTTTTATATGCCCGACATTGATATAAACAAACAGGAAGTTGCCGGCGCGAAGGTATTAAGTGCTGCCAACGATTATTCACTGGCGCTTAGATGGATTGCCCTCATGAATGGTAAAGTTGACTGTAAACTTGCAGCAACAACTGGTATTCACGATGCCGCAACCATGATTAAATTTTTGCTTGCAGGAGCTGATGCTGTACAAATCTGTTCGACACTTTATAAAAACGGACTGCAAACCATTGATACCTTTAATAAAGAACTGGAAAAATGGATGGACGAAAAAGGTTATGCCTCCATTGCCGATTTTAAAGGAAAATTGAACCTTGCAACTGGCGATAATTTGCAGGCATTTGAAAGGGTTCAGTTTATGAAACACTATGGAGAGTATTAAGATCTGACTTGATATCAATCAATTCTAAATAAAGAAGGTCTGTTATTTTATATAGCAGACCTTCTTCTTTTTGGTTATTGAATGGTTATATTCTTATAAAGTTATAAACCCAATTCATTCATAATGGCATCAATTTTTTCTTCGGAAGTAAGTTCCAATTGATCAAATTCCGAACGCTCGTTTAATGTTCCTTTCACTTCGAAATAAAACTTGATTTTTGGTTCGGTTCCTGAAGGGCGAACTGAAATTTTTGTGCCATCCTGAGTGAAGAATTGAAGCACATTCGAAGTAACTTTTTGATCGATGGCTTTTTCTTCTCCGCTTAGCAGGTTCTTTTCAATCCTAACTGAATAATCTTTAACTGTTTCCAATTTTGAGCCACCTAGTTCTTTTGGTGGGTTCTCCCTGAAATCAGACATGATTTTAAGGATTTCATCGGCTCCCGATTTTCCTTTTCGGACCACATACTTCATTTTTTCTTTGGAGTAACCATATTCCAAATAGATATCCTGAAGCATTTCATAAAGTGATTTACCCTTATCTTTCGCCCAAGCTGCAATTTCTGCCATTAATGCAATGGAACTCACTGCATCTTTATCACGGACAAAATCAGCGGGCATAAATCCAAAACTTTCTTCTCCACCGCCAATGTATTTTTTCTTTCCTTCAAGGTCCCGGATTATTTCAGCAATAAATTTAAACCCGGTATAAACATCAAAATACTCAATGTTGTTTTTGCGGGCAATTTCGGCAATCATTTCGGTTGAAACAATGGTTTTTACAATGTATTCATTGCCTTTCATTGCCCCGGCTTCCTTCATTTTTGTGATGATGTAGTAAATGAAAATCAAGGCCGTTTGGTTGCCATTCACGATAATGAATTCACCTTTGTCGTTTTTGAAGGCAACGCCAATCCTGTCCGAATCGGGATCAGTTGCCATTACCACATCGGCATCCACTTCTGCACCTTTTTCCATTGCCATTTTCATGGCAGCGGTTTCTTCCGGGTTTGGCGAAACCACAGTTGGGAAATCACCACTCACCACATCTTGTTCCGGAACATTGTAAATATTTGTAAAACCAAATGCCTTTAATGCCATTGGAACCAACTTAACTCCGGTTCCATGAATTGGGGTATATACAATTTTCAGTTCCGATTGTTTTTTTACAACTTCGGGTGAAATAGAAACTGTTTTTACTTTCTCCAGGAATTTCTGGTCCATATCCTCGCCCAGGATGGTTATTAAATCTTCCGGTCCGTCAAATTTGATGTCTTCCACCTTTACTTTTTTCACTTCTTCAATAATGTTGACATCGTGAGGGGCAACAATCTGCGATCCATCGTCCCAATAGGCTTTATAACCATTATATTCTTTTGGGTTGTGCGATGCGGTTAATATAATTCCACTCTGACAACCAAGTTCACGAATTGCGAACGACAGTTCGGGTGTTGGCCTTAGGTCTTCAAATAAATACACTTTAATGCCATTTGCAGCAAAAATTTTGGCACTCGTTTCAGAAAACAACCTACTGTTGTTTCTACAGTCGTAACCAATTGCAACTTTAATTTCGGGCAATTCCGCGAAATTCTTTTTCAGGTAATTGCTCAAGCCCTGAGTTGCTGCACCAACCGTGTAAATATTCATTCGGTTGATACCTGGTCCCATAATACCACGGAGCCCTCCGGTACCAAATTCAAGGTCTTTATAAAATGAATCTATTAGTTCTGTTTTATCCTCACTGTCAATGAGTTTCTGTACTGCAGACCTGGTTTCTTCATCGTATGTTTCAGACAACCAAACCTTTGCTTTTTCCAGCACGCTTTGAAGTAACTCCTTATTTTCCATCCTGCTTTAATTTAAATTTTATCCAGACACACTTTTAAACTATCCCTCCAATATGGAATTTCAAGTCCAAAAGTATTTTTAATTTTTGCTTTGTTTAAAACACTATAAAATGGTCTTTTGGCAACCGTAACAAACTCCGATGATTCAACAGCATTTACTTTACAATCAATACCTTTTATTTCATGAATTGCCTTGGCAAAATCGTACCAGCTACAAACCCCTTCGTTCGAAAAATGATAAATTCCCGGCACAAAGTTCTCCTTTGAACTATTCACTTTATCGATGATTTCAAGGATACTCTTGGCAAGGTCTGCGGCATACGTTGGCGATCCAATCTGATCAAAAATAACATTCAACGAATCCTTTTCATTGCCTAACCTAATCATGGTTTTAACAAAATTATTTCCAAAAGTGGAATACAACCATGACGTTCGGATAATTATTGACTGATCGTTTGCACCGCTACAATTTTGCTCACCAAGAAGTTTGCTCATCCCATAAACACCAATTGGTGCAACCGGATCAGTTTCAAGGTATGGAACATGGTTTCCACCATCAAACACATAATCTGTAGAGACATGTATTAATTTGGCTTCGTGATTTTTACAAACCCTTCCAAGAATTCCCGGGGCAAGTGCATTTATTTTGGTTGCCAGTTCTTTTTCTTCCTCAGCCCTATCTACAGCAGTATATGCCGCACAATTAATTACCCAGCCGATGTTATTTTTAGCGACAAATCTTTCCACCCTAGCTTCATCGCAAATATCCAAAGTGTCAACATCCGTGAAAAAAAAGTTTAACGAATTATGGGCATATTCCAATGCTTTAAGTTCACTTCCCAACTGACCGTATGCACCTGTCACAAGGATATTCATTATTCAGTCTTTAATGTAACTTCAACCTCTTTTAGGGTCATGAATATTTTATCTTTTTCAGAAATAATCATTTCTTCCTGTGGCACTTTCCAATCAATATTTAATGTTGGGTCGTTAAAGATAATTCCCCGCTCAGCCTCCCAATTATAGTAATTGTCGCATTTATACGTCAATACTGCCTGGTCGCTCAAGACAGAAAAACCATGGGCGAAACCACGTGGAATAAAAAGTTGTTTTTTGTTTTCGGCACTCAATTTCAAACTAAACCACTTTCCATAGGTTTTTGAGTTCAATCTGATATCGACCGCGACATCAAGCACTTCGCCATAAATTACCCTAACAAGCTTTGATTGTGCATAGGGTTCTTCCTGGTAATGCAAGCCCCTAATAACGCCTTTCTCTGACCGGGACTCGTTATCCTGCACAAACGTACATGGAATGCCTGATTTAATATATCTTTCTTTCTGATAGCTTTCGAAAAAATACCCACGTTTATCTTCAAAAATCCGAGGTTCGATAATCAACAAACCTTCCATCTCAGTTTTTATTACGTTCATTAATTACTCTTAAAATGATATTATTTGTTTGTCGGCGAGCTTAATTAAATATTCACCGTATTGATTTTTCTTTAATGGTTCAGCCAATTCAAGCAGTTGTTCCCTGTTGATAAATCCCATTTTAAATGCTATTTCTTCGATACAGGAAACTTTTAACCCCTGACGTTGCTCAATGGTAGCTATAAAGTTGGAGGCTTGTAATAAACTATCGTGTGTACCCGTATCCAACCATGCAAATCCACGTCCCAATAATTTTACGCTCAATCTTCCTTCTTGTAAATACAAACGGTTTAAGTCGGTAATTTCCAACTCTCCCCTTGCCGATGGCTTTAAATTGATTGCTTTTTTAACCACATCGTTTGAGTAAAAATAAAGCCCGGTAACCGCATAGTTCGATTTTGGTTTTGCAGGTTTTTCCTCAATGCTCATTACCTTCCCGGTTTCGTCAAATTCAACAACGCCATATCTTTCTGGATCATTTACGTAATAACCAAAAACCGTGGCTCCATCCTTAATCGATGCAGCTTCTTCCAAAACTCCTCTGAAATTATACCCGTAAAAAATATTATCGCCAAGGATCATACAAACACTATCATCACCAATAAAATCTGCCCCAAGAATAAAAGCTTGTGCCAAACCATCAGGCGAAGGCTGAATTTTATAGGAAATATCAAGCCCCAATTGCGAACCGTCGCCAAATAGACCTTCGTATAGGGAAATGTCTGTTGGTGTTGATATGATTAATATTTCACGAATTCCTGCCAGCATAAGGACAGACAAAGGATAATAAATCATTGGTTTATCGTAAACAGGTATGATTTGTTTAGATATACTTCTGGTTATGGGATACAACCGGGTACCTGCCCCGCCTGCCAAAATGATTCCTTTCATTTGTTGGATATTTTAGTATTAACTTATTTATTGTATTTAACGCCCAAACCTGACTTATTGGCCATAGTTTAAGTCAAGTTAGATACGCTTATCTTATTTACTTAGCTATTCAAATATCTTTTAAAGAAGAACAAAATTACTCAATCATTCTAAAACAATGCAAAATAAAATTAAATATTTCACTAAGTATTTGTAGGCTAAACCATTAAAATTAAAATATATTTTCAAAATCGCTTTGAAATATACGTAGGAAATTATACTTTTGCGCGCTGTTATTATATATATAATGTCTAACTCATTAATTTATTTACAATTAGAATGACAAACGAGAAAAAAGAAAAAGTTGAACAACCAGAAGTAGTTGAAAACGTAGCTGCTCCTGTCAACGAAGAAAAAGCAGAAGTAAAAAAAGAAGAGAAAAAAGCTGCTGAAAAAGCCGATCCAAAGGCAAAAACTACTAAGAAAGCTGCTCCTAAAGCAGAGAAGGAAGAAGTTAAAGAAGAAGCTCCCAAAGCTAAAGAAGAAGTTGTTACTGAAGCAAAAAAGGAAGTTAAAGAGGAGGTTGTTGCCGAAGCTAAAGAAGAAATTAAGGCTGAAGTAAAAGAAGAAGCTACTGAAAAAGAAGTTTCGGAAAAAGAACCAACAAAAGAAAAAGCTGCCAAACAAGACCCAACAGCTGAAGAAGATGTTGATTTTGATTGGGACAGCCTGGAAGAAGGACTAGATATTTATTCCGCGAAAGACCGTACAAGCTTTGAAGGTATGTACGACGGAACATTGTCAACTGTTCATGAAAAAGAGGTGAAAGAAGGTACCGTTATTTCTATGAACAAAAGGGAAGTTGTTGTTGATATAGGTTACAAATCAGATGGTATTGTAAGCCTTAACGAATTCCGTTATAACCCTGAAATGAAAATTGGCGACAAGGTAGATGTTTACATTGAAAGCCTTGAAGACAAAAAAGGACAAATGATCCTTTCACACAAAAAAGCCAGGGCTATGCGCTCGTGGGAACGTGTAAATGAATCACTGGAAAACAATGAAATCATAAAAGGATATATAAAATGTCGCACAAAAGGTGGTATGATCGTTGATGTTTTTGGCATCGAAGCATTCTTGCCAGGATCACAAATCGATGTGAAGCCTATTCGCGACTACGATGTATTTGTTGGTAAAACAATGGAATTCAAAGTTGTTAAAATCAACCAGGAATACAGAAATGTTGTTGTTTCACACAAAGCTCTTATTGAAGCTGAACTTGAACAACAGAAAAAAGAAATTATTGCAAAACTTGAAAAAGGCCAAGTTCTTGAAGGAACCGTTAAAAACATTACTTCTTACGGGGTATTCATTGACCTTGGTGGTGTTGACGGACTTATTCATATTACCGACCTTTCATGGGGAAGGATTTCTCATCCGAACGAAATTGTTGAGCTCGATCAAAAACTAAACGTTGTTATCCTTGATTTCGATAACGATAAAAAACGTATTGCACTTGGTCTGAAACAATTGACGCCTCACCCATGGGATAAATTAGACGAAGGTCTTAAAGTTGGTGACAAAGTAACTGGTAAAGTTGTTGTTCTTGCCGATTATGGTGCATTTGTTGAAATTGCTCCTGGAGTTGAAGGTTTAATCCACGTATCAGAAATGTCATGGAGCCAACACTTAAGAAGTGCTCAGGATTTCTTAAAAGTTGGTGATGAAATTGACGCATCTATCCTCACATTAGACCGTGAAGAAAGAAAAATGTCCTTAGGAATCAAGCAGCTTAAAACTGATCCATGGGAAGCTATCGATGAAAAATTCAAAGTTGGAAGCCAACACACAGCAAACGTGCGTAACTTCACAAACTTTGGTGTTTTTGTTGAAATTGAAGAAGGTGTTGACGGTTTGATCCACATTTCAGATTTAAGCTGGACCAAAAAGATCAAACATCCAAGTGAATTTACAGGAATTGGTGAAAATATCGAAGTTGTGGTTCTTGACATCGACAAAGAAAACCGTCGTTTAAGCCTCGGACACAAACAATTAGAAGAAAACCCATGGGATGTATTTGAAAATATATTCACAGTTGATTCAATTCACGAAGGAACCATTGTTGACCTTATGGACAAAGGTGCTGTTATAGCATTGCCATATGGTGTTGAAGGGTTCGCAACTCCACGTCATCTTACAAAAGAAGACGGAAGCAAAGTTACTGCCGATGAAAAACTGGATTTCAAAGTAATTGAATTCAATAAATCATCTAAACGTATCATTGTTTCACATTCAAGAATTTACGAAGATGTGAAAAAAGCAGATGACAGTGCAAAAAGAAAAGCACAAAATAAAAATGTTAAGAGGGCAACTAAGAGCTTAAAAGATAATGCCGAAAGAACTACGCTTGGCGATATCTCTGAATTGGCTGCATTAAAAAGTCAGATGCTGGAAAACGAAAAAAAAGATAGTAAAGAGTAACGTTGATTATTACCACGAAATTCGTATATTGAATTATGACTTTCGAAATAATAAAAAAAGACAGGTACTCCCTTGTTAAAGTTTTAGTTGACAAACTAGACACTAACAATGCTCATGACCTGAAATCGGAACTGGTAATGCTTAGTGGCAATGGAGAGAAAAACATTGTTCTTGACATGTCGGCATGCAAATTCTGTGATTCTTCGGGCTTGAGGGCGGTTTTGGTTGCCAACAGGTTGTGTGAAGATACTTTGGGTACTTTTATCCTTACTTCGCTTCAACCAGATGTGGAACACTTAGTTAGGATTTCGATGCTGCACACTGTTTTGTTAATCACAAATAGTGTGGAAGAAGCCGAAGAGCTTTTGGAAAAGAAAGAAAAGCTCTAACAAAAAGTGTGAACATTGGCTGATGTCATTCGAACTTACAATATTGGGAAGTAGCTCAGCGTTACCAACATCTGAAAGATATCCAACTGCTCAAGTACTAAATGTACTTGGGCAGTTTTTTTTGATCGACTGTGGAGAAGGTACCCAAATACAAATGAGAAGGTTAAAGCTCAGGTTCTCAAAAATCAGCCGGATTTTTATTTCACACCTTCATGGCGACCACTATTTTGGGTTGCCAGGTCTTATTTCCACATTTTCCCTTCTTGGGCTAAAAAAAGATGTCCACATCCATGCTCCGGAAGGTTTGCAGGAATTGATCCGACCACAAATTGAGCACATGAAGCATGGATTGGAATTCTCCATTCATTTTCATCCACTCGAGATGAAGGTTCCTCAAGTTATTTATTCCGATGAAAAAGCAGAAGTTGTTTCGTTTCCTGTTAAGCATTCTATTCCAACATGCGGATTTTTATTCCGGGAGAAACAAAAACAGCCCAATATTAAAAAGGATGCCATTAAAAAATACAACATCCCCATCAAAAATATATTGGCCATAAAAAACGGGGCTGATTATACCAATGAAGATGGCACTGTTGTACCAAACAAAAAGCTTGTTATCCCTCCGCGCAAGCCACGCTCCTATGCATTTTGCACCGACACAAAATATTACGAACCAATTATTGAACAAATTCAGGGTGTTGACCTTTTGTACCATGAAGCTACTTTTGGCGATGATAAGGAAAAACTTGCACGCAAAACCTTGCATTCAACAGCCCGTCATGCGGCAACCATTGCTTTAAATGCAAACGTAAAAAAACTTTTGATTGGCCATTTTTCTGCCAGGTATAAAAATATTGAACTTTTGGTGAACGAAGCACGGGAAGTTTTCTCTGAGACTTATGCTGCACATGACGGCGACATAATTAAAGTAAAATAAAGCCCCCTACACTTTCTCAAAAAAACGCTTATCAAAATTCACCAGGTATAATTTTTTAACTGGTCTGGTAAATGCAGTGTACATCCACCTTAAATATTCTACATTAATCATATCTTCCGTTAAATACCCCTGGTCAATATAAACCGTATTCCATTGCCCACCCTGGGCTTTATGACAAGTTACGGCATAGGCAAACTTAACCTGTAAAGCGTTAAAATAAGGATTCTCGCGTATTGCCTTCCATCTTTTTTGTTTGTTCCTAATATTTAGGTAATCTTCAGATACGGCTTCAAACAATTTCCGGTAATCACCGCTTGTAAACGATGCCGATTCTAATTGCAAGGTTTCCAAGAAAATTTTACAATTGATTTCCACATCCGAATAATCAATGAATTTTAAACAAACATCGGCAAACCGAAAACCATAAAGCTCTTCATATCCATGAATAGAAACAATCTCTGCAATGTCACCATTTGCGATAAAATCCAATTCTTCGGTTTTACTGATCCAGAAATAATTGTTTTTTACGATCATTAATAGATCACCTTTGGTCAATTCCGATTCTTTGTAAAGAATAGAACCACGAATCCCATTATTAAATAGGTTTGCCCTTTTGTTTGACCTGGTCACTATTGCAGTATCAAAGACTCCATGCTTATCATACGAGTTTGAAATACTTTCGATCAGCATATCCCCCGAAACCCTTTCCACATCGTCAAAACCATCAACTTCAATCTGAAAAAAGCCCTTAATGGGATCTTCAGAATTGATCAGATGCCTTAGCCTGGTTGCGTTACTTAAAATCCCCGAATCTTCAGCCTGCCGTACAACCTCCGTCAATTCAAATTCTTCAACACCAAATCCATATTGCTCCACCTCAAATAATTCCAATGCCGGACTAAGTGTTAGTCCAACAGGAGGCAATTGTGCCGTATCGCCCACTAATATTAGCCTGCAATTGGTTCCCGAATACACAAATTCCACCAAATCGTCCAATAAACGCCCCGATCCGAAATAGGTTCCTTCGGCTGCCTGGTTCGTGATCATTGAAGATTCGTCAACAATAAATACGGTATCTTTATGCAAATTCCTATCTAATATAAATTTTCCTGTTCCATCGCTCGTGGTTTTTTGTCGATAAATCTTTTTATGGACCGTAAACGCCGATTTTACTGCATAAGCAGAAAGCACTTTAGCAGCCCTACCAGTCGGGGCAAGCAAAACCGAATTTATTTTAAATGATATTAATGCCTTTACCAAGCCACCAATAATTGAAGTTTTACCTGTGCCTGCATAACCTTTAAGCATGAAAATCTTATCTGCATCCTCACTTGCAATAAACATCGAAAGGCGTTTGATTAGCTCCTTTTGACCTGATGTTGGCTTAAATGGCAATAACTTTGTTAAGGTATTTTCAATTAATTTATAAATCATTTAACTAAAATATTACTCTGGTGTGATTTTTGATCATCGCAACAAAATAAAATTAATGTCTGGGAAGGTAATCTATTTTTTTTTTTAAATTTGCATTCGATCAAAATTAACTTATTAAAATTATATCAATGAAAACCGTAATCCAAGTTGTACTATTTCTCGTTGCTCTCGTACTGGCTTATCTTATTTATAGTAGTATACAAAAACCAATAGATTTTGAAAAAGCAAAAAAAGTAAGGTACGATGCTACTATTGAGCGTCTAAAAGATATCCGTAAAGCGGAAGTTTCTTATAAAGATACTTATGGCCAGTTTACAGGTAGTTGGGATACCCTCATCAATTTTGTTAAATACGATTCAGTTCGTAACGTACGTAAAATTGGTACATTAACTGATAGTATGATTGCGGAAGGAATCTCAGAAGCAAAAGCATTGAGGCTTGGATTAATTATCAGGGATACAACCAGAGAAAGTGTATTAACAACACTCTTTTCGGAAGATTACCCAATAGATGAAATTAAGTACATTCCACTAATTGAGGATAGCATTGAATTTAATTTGGGAGCAACTGTTTATACAACTGGTTCAGGTATTAAAGTTCCAATTTTTGAAGCAAGGGCGCATAATAACAATATTTTGAAAGGCCTGCCATCAGAATTTGACCAATTAATAATAAACCTAAACGAACAAAGAAGAACCAACGAATTATATCCTGGTTTGAAAGTAGGTTCATTAACAGAAGCAAACAATAATTCAGGTAACTGGGAATAAAACAAATGCATGAGTTAATTTGTACAGACGAAACTTTTGATCCAAATTTTACAATTGAATATAAATTATCCATCCAGGTAAGCCTGGATGGATTTTCTTTTTGTATACTGGACGATATCAGGAAAAAATACCTGGTATTTAAACATTTTCCGTTTCGACTTAGCAATGCATCTTTTTTGCCGCGCAAAACAAAGGAAATTGTTGAGCAGGAAGATATCCTTTCGCTTACATATAAAAGCACACAAATCCTCATCGAAAACGCATCGTTTGCGGCGATTCCAAATATATCAGGATTTCAGGAAACCCCGGAATTATTCCTTAGGCAGAATTTCAACCTTCCATCCAACACTGTATTTCATTCATCGCACCACGAAGCGTTCGACTTCACATTAGCTTTCGGGTATTCGGGGCTATTAAAGTCTTTGTTTGACGAAAAGTTTGGGCAATACAAGCTTTTGCATTATTTAGAACCATCTTTTAAAAAGATTGCCAAAAACAGTTTTAAAAAAGGGGTAAATTGCATAATCAACGCAACCAGCCAATATTTTTGCGTATTGGTTTTTGAAGAAAAGAATCTGTTGTTTTTAAATTCTTTTATATATAAAAACAATAACGATTTTCTTTATTACCTCCTTTTCACCATGGAGAATCTTGGGATTAAACCGAATGACCTGCAAATATATTTATCAGGAATTCTGAATGAGAAAGACTCGCTTAATCTGCTTTTTGAAAAATATAACTTAAATAGTAACTATTTAAAATTTAACCGCTCTTATCAATATAGCTATACCTTTGAAAGCATTCCCGAGCATGCTTTTTTAAATGTTATCAATTCTGAAGGATGAGAATTGTTGGAGGAGAATATAAAGGACGCATAATCAAGCCCAGTAAAAATTTCAGGGCAAGGCCTACAACTGATATTGCAAAAGAAAGCCTCTTTAACATTCTTGCTAATAGTTACGATTTTAGCGAGATTAAGGTGCTTGACCTCTTTTCGGGCACTGGCAGCATAAGTTACGAATTTGCCAGCCGCGGTTGTGAAAGTATTGTTCTTGTGGAGAAAGATTTTCATCATTATAAATTCATACGAAGCACCATTAATGAACTTAATTTGGATTCTATAAATCCTGTAAAGGGAGATGTATTTAAATTCATCGAAAAAAGTACAGCTCAATTTGATATTATTTTTGCTGATCCGCCCTACGATTTAAAAAACCTGGATAAAATCCCAGATTTGATTCTCTCTTCAAAGCTTCTTCATGAAAACTCCTTGGTAATTGTAGAACACCCTAAAAACTATAATTTTAGCAAACTTCCACAATTCCAGGAACTTAGACGTTATGGGAACGTCCATTTCAGTTTTTTCTCCAAATCAAACAATTGAGGTTCAGCGAATTATTAAAAATGTAAAAATAAATTGATTTTTTATGTTTTTTTTATTGCAGGAAAAAAAAGAAAGCATATATTTGCATCACCTTAAAACAAGGGAAAAACACAAGTTCTAAAAATACAAAATGGTGGCGTAGTTCAGTTGGTTAGAATATCGGCCTGTCACGCCGAGGGTCGCGAGTTCGAGTCTCGTCGTCACCGCGAAAAGCTTCTCAGAAATGAGGGGCTTTTTTTGTTTTATACAGGATATGAAATTTATGAATATTCAAAGTTCGAGTCTTCCCGATTTGATCGGGACCACCGCGAAAAGCTTCTCAGAAATGAGGGGCTTTTTTTGTTTTATACAGGATATGAAATTTATGAATATTCAAAATTCGAGTCTTCCCGATTTGATCGGGACCACCGCGAAAAGCTTCTCAGAAATGAGGGGCTTTTTTTGTTTTATACAGGATATAAAATCTATGAATATTCAAAGTTCGAGTCTTCCCGATTTGATCGGGACCACCGCGAAAAGCTTCTCAGAAATGAGGGGCTTTTTTTGTTTTATACAGGATATGAAATTTATGAATATTCAAAGTTCGAGTCTTCCCGATTTGATCGGGACCACCGCGAAAAGCTTCTCAGAAATGAGGGGCTTTTTTTGTTTTATACAGGATATGAAATTTATGAATATTCAAAGTTCGAGTCTTCCCGATTTGATCGGGACCACCGCGAAAAGCTTCTCAGAAATGAGGGGCTTTTTTTGTTTTATACAGGATATGAAATTTATGAATATTCAAAATTCGAGTCTTCCCGATTTGATCGGGACCACCGCGAAAAGCTTCTCAGAAATGAGGGGCTTTTTTTGTTTTATACAGGATATAAAATCTATGAATATTCAAAGTTCGAGTCTTCCCGATTTGATCGGGACCACCGCGAAAAGCTTCTCAGAAATGAGGGGCTTTTTTTGTTTTATACAGGATATGAAATTTATGAATATTCAAAGTTCGAGTCTTCCCGATTTGATCGGGACCACCGCGAAAAGCTTCTCAGAAATGAGGGGCTTTTTTTGTTTTATACAGGATATGAAATTTATGAATATTCAAAATTCGAGTCTTCCCGATTTGATCGGGACCACCGCGAAAAGCTTCTCAGAAATGAGGGGCTTTTTTTGTTTTATACAGGATATAAAATCTATGAATATTCAAAGTTCGAGTCTTCCCGATTTGATCGGGACCACCGCGAAAAGCTTCTCAGAAATGAGGGGCTTTTTTTGTTTTATACAGGATATGAAATTTATGAATATCCAAAGTTCGAGTTTTCCCGATTTGATCGGGACCACCGCGAAAAGCTTCTCAGAAATGAGGGGCTTTTTTTGTTTTATACAGGATATGAAATTTATGAATATCCAAAGTTCGAGTTTTCCCGATTTGATCGGGACCACCGCGAAAAGCTTCTCAGTAATGAGCGTTTTTTTGCTTTCAAGGTCAATGGAAAGATTATTATAGCTCAAGCGAATCCTGACAAACAAATTAGGGATACAATAAAATACTTCTAAGCAAATCGATATGGTTAGATGATCACAATATCAGAAAAAGACTATATTCTTCCATTAATAAATACTAATTAAATTTTTGGGGTCTGCTTCTTTTTCGCCGCTCCAGCGATATGCCGTTAGAACTTTACTGCCTGCAACACAAGAATCAACACAGCAAACGTTAGATTTTAAAATATATGGACCGTTGGGCTTGCAATAATGCCCAACAAACACAAGCGGTGCATCATCAGGGTAAGGAACAAATTCAGGTATAATTTGGGAAGGCACGGTATATTTAGGCAACATTCCGCTATTATCAAACGATATTTCCTGAAATGTTTTATCGACTGCACTCTCCCACCATTTTACCCGAAACCTTTGGACGTTTATTCCTTTATTGTTTTTTACCCTTAGATCTTTAGGTAGGGCAAGAATTATCCCTTTTGTGGTTTGCCAGATATTCTTTCCCAATTCAGAATTTTGCTTCTTATAGATTTCTTTGAATACTTTGTTTTTAATCTTACCGTTTTCACACAATGATCGAATTACTTCAATGTTTTTGTCCATCCAACAAGCATGAACAACCCTTATGCCATCCAGCTCCAGAAACAAAGGAAGGGTTTTAAGCCATTTCCTGTACATGTCCCATTCTTCAGGGTGGTATTCAAATTCCTGCAGAGTCTTAATAAGCGACATCCTGCCCCTTGAAATCCTGGGCACCAACCATGTTCCACTTTTCTTCTTAATATTGAAAATAATGGCATTTATTTCATGGTTTCCAAGAATAGCCAAAGCATTTCCACTATCAACCATACTTTTTATTAGCCTTAAAGTTTCCCTGATCTGTGGCCCTCGATTAATAAAATCCCCTACAAATACCGCTTTCCTGTCTGGATGTTCGTAGCTATTGCTATTTTTTTTATAGCCCAATTGCACCAATAATTTTCGGAGAAGTTTGGCATGCCCATGAACATCGCCAATGATATCGTACATCATAAAAAAAATGCAGGTTAAAATCAAGGGCAATTTAAAAAAATATCCTTAATACTTCTTAATTCCATACTTATTTGTGCGGCTTGTTAATAGAATTTGTTTCCAAACAAAAAAGGCCACCTAAACTAGATGGCCTTATTAGATATGATCAATGAAAATCTTAAGTCCTTATTTTAGATCCTTTGGTTGCAAAGAAAATGAGGTAAGCATAGTATACAAACAAACAGCAAATAGCAATCACTACAGAGCCGGTAGCAGTTTGGATAGCTCCCATTACTGGCATTAAAATAGCAGCACCAATAACTGATGTAGCAATAACTCCAGATGCAACTTTTGCCAATGGTCCTAAATCTTCCAAAGCAAGGTTATAAATCACAGGCCACATAATTGAATGGAAAAGACCTGTTCCTAAAAATGCCCATAAAGCAACCGTGCTCGCACTTGCACCAATAGCGAGTGAACCACCAACCAATACGATCCCGCCTGCGGCACATATGGTAAGAATTGTTCTTGCAGTGAACTTTTGAAGCACGAAAATTCCGATTAAACGTCCAACCATAAGTCCGCCCCAATAATATTTTAACAGATCAATACGGTCTTGTGAAGTAAATGACAATCCTAACTTATCGGTATAATCAGCAAAGAAACTAGGTATCCCTATTTCAATTCCCATGTAAACAAAAATAGCTAGCGATCCCAGCCATACATGCGGATATTTAAATGCACTTGATTTATATTTTTTCTTTTCACCGTTGCTATCTGCATCATCCCCTTTAATTTCTGGCAACTTTAAAAAGAACATGATCACCAAAATCACAAGGGTAATACCTCCAATTATTCCAAATGGCCTTTGAACGGCAGTAGGATCGTTGGTATCGTTCACAATCAACATAGAAACAAAAATCGGGGCAATTACAGTTGCCACTGAATTCAACGCATTTGTAAGTGTTAAACGACTTGCAGCAGTTTCAGGGGCGCCCAATTCGTTTACATAAGGATTCGCGGCAACTTGAAGTAAAACAACACCTATTGCAAATACAGCGACAGCAACCAAGAACGGGATATAGCCCATGGCAACCATTGGTATGCATAAAAAGAATCCTATTGCAACCAAAGCAAGCCCAGACAATACACCATTTTTATAACCTATCCGGTTAATGATAAATGCAACTGGAATTGATAATGCATAAGCCCCGTAAAAAAATGAGTTGGGCAATTGTTTTTCAACGTCATTTAGGCTGAATGCGTCCTTCAGGAAATCGATCATCGAATTATTCATGGTAGTAATGAACCCGAACAAAAAGAACAAGGATGCCATCACTATCAAAGGAAACAAATACTTGTTTTTACTCATGATTTGAAATTTTAGTTTATTGAAGTTTAGAATACAATTATAAGTCTAATTTTACAGAACCTTTCGCCCTTATAAATAATTTGTGGCATTTCCCTTTTCCATACACATGCTCAAGTGTTGACACATATTCATCGATTTTTTCCTGAGGCACAAATGCCTGGATTGTTCCTCCAAATCCACCGCCATGCACGCGCCATGCCCCGCTTCCTTTTAGCACCATTTCGCTTAGAGCCAAAGCAACAGAAACTACCTGTTCGTCTTTATGTGTAATATCAAAAATATTTTGGTTGTACATATATGAGCTATAGCCCGACTCAATAACCATTTTTAAGAATGATTGAAAATCATTGTTTTCAAGGGCAGAAACCTGATCAACCACCCTTTGGTTATCGCCTTGAAAATGATAGGCCCTTAAAATTGCACGGTCACCAACTTTTTCGCGTATTTCAGGTATTTTATCAACGATTTGTTCCATCGTTACCTTTCTTAATACGTCGGCACCAAGCTCTGCTGCAACCGATTTCATTTCTGTAGGCAACGATGCATATTCAGCCTGTGACGCAGGATCGTCGTGCCCACCGCCCACATCGGTA
This sequence comes from Prolixibacteraceae bacterium, assembly GCA_963677475.2. Classification (GTDB taxonomy): domain Bacteria; phylum Bacteroidota; class Bacteroidia; order Bacteroidales; family Prolixibacteraceae; genus JABMQB01. The sequence goes on from CAXXQD010000007.1 coordinate 58,904, forward strand.
ATAACCAAAGAATATCCTGTTGAAACAAAATCAAAATCGACTTCCTTAACAATTGGATTTGCTGGATCCTCAAAATCGATGGTGATTAAACCACCAACCGAACATGCTGTTTGGTCCATCAAACCACAAGGTTTACCAAAATAATTGTTCTCAGACCATTGCCCGATAATTGCATTTTCAACGGCACTCATTTTTCCATCGTTAAACAAATGGTTCACAATTGCGCCAATTAACACCTCAAATGATGCAGATGAACTTAATCCCGATCCTTTGGGGACACGTCCTTCAATACATGCATCGAACCCTCCAATCTCGTAACCTAATTCCTTCATTCGGGCACAAATTCCTTTCACCAACGATGTGGAAGTATAAAAAGCCGCTTCGTCAATATTCATTTCAGTTAAATCTACCTGAAACTCAGGATAACCTGCCGACTTTATGCGAATTACATTTGTTCCATTTTTTGCTGCAACTGCTGCCATATCAAGGTTAACAGCTCCTGCCAAAACCCTTCCATAGTTGTGATCGGTATGGTTCCCTCCAATTTCTGTCCTTCCTGGAGAACTAAAAAGCTCCACATCATCGTTGTTGTAACTTGCCTTATACTCTTCCATCAGAGTTGTATAACGAACAGCCTGTTCCTTCAAAGTAGCGGAATCAGTACCATAAAGTTCCTTAAATAAGGGGTTATCCCCATTATTAATTTTTCCGATTAATGATTTGATTATTGCCATAGTTTTAGCTTGATTTAAAATGTATTATTTATTGATTTCTTTATAATGTCTCTTTGGGAGGTCCCTCAATCTTTGAGCTGCTTGTTCAGCGGTAATATCCCGCTGCGGGGTTGCCAGCATTTCATAGCCGACCATGAATTTTTTCACTGTTGCCGACCTAAGTAAAGGTGGATAGAAATGCATGTGTAAATGCCATTCTGGATAATCCTTCCCGTCACACGGCGCTTGATGCAAACCTGCTGAATATGCAAAGGAAACTTCAAACAGGTTATCGTACATAACGGTCAGTTTTTTATAAATATCAGCCAATCCCGTGCGCTCTTCATCTGTAAGTTGAAGAATATTTTGTACCGCCCTTTTACTGATGATCATTGTTTCATAAGGCCAGGTTGCCCAAAATGGGACCAGTGCTACAAAATGCTCATTCTCGGCAAGAATACGCACTTGTTTTTCCAATTCCGCATTCAGGTAATCACCAAGCAAGGTTTTTCCGTTTTTGAGGTAATAATCTTTTTGTGTTTTGCTTTCCTTTGCAGGTTCAACCGGAACGGAAGAAGATGACCAAATTTGCCCATGGGGATGTGGATTTGAGCAGCCCATTATAGCCCCTTTATTTTCAAATATCTGGACATAGCTAATCATAGGATTCTTGCTAAGTTCTGAGAATTGCCCACACCAAACGTCCACCACTTTCCGAATATCTTCCACCTCCATTTCAGGAACAGTTAGGCTATGGTTTTCGCTGAAACAAATAACCTTGCAAATTCCACTTTCGCTTTTGGCTTGAAACAAACTCCCTTCATCGATTTTACCATTTGGGGTATCCGTTAATAAAGCGCTGAAATCATTGGTAAAAACAAATGTACCTTTATAATCCGGGTTTGTTTTCCCCCCTGCCCTTTCATTCCTGGCACATAAATAACAGCCAGGGTCGTAGCTTGACCGTTCATCTTGTACTGTTTTTTCAACCTGCCCCTGCCATGGCCTTTTTGCTCTGTGTGGCGAAACCAAAACCCAATCGCCTGTTAATGGATTTAATCTTTGATGCGGAAAATCTTCAATATTAAAGTTATTCATACTTGATTTAATTAACTATACCAACTGGTAGGTACTAGTAGGTTTTTATTGCAAATATAAAATTAAAACCTAATCCTCCTAATTAATATATGAATGTTGTGTGGCATAAGATTTACAATGAAGCGCGCATTATTAATGCAGAGCTATTCCTCTCCTGTAACCTGTTTTTTGTTTGTACCATTTCCGCCAATTTTTTGCCCATTTCTTTAAAGTCAGTTGAAATTGTTGTGATCCCGCCACCAACAACTTCTTTCAAAATGGTATCATTTAAAGATATAATCCCAATATTTTTTCCCAGCACTAGTTTTTTATTGTTGGCACCTTTAACCAGTTTAACCAAATCGCGATCTGAAATGACGATATATACAACACCGGTTTCTATCTCCACATTGTCAATCGTCCTGCTGATGGTATTTCTTATTTTATTTTCAACACAAAACTTTCTGAAACCGGTCTCCCTTTCCTCTGGTTCTTTCCCACCAGGATTAATTAAAACAAGTTTATTATATTTTTTTATTTCTTCGATTCCCTGATACAGGGCGTCGTATAAATCACATTCAAAATCCTGGTAGATTACGGGAAAATATTTTAAATCCTTTTTTACGCGGTCTAAAATATACACCCTATCTTTGGGCAATTTATTTATTAAATGGCTCGTATTATCGAATGTCGCAGGCATTATAACATACGAAGTATATTTACCAATACTATCTATAATCAGGTTTTTAAATACGTTATAATTAAAATGATGAAAGAAAATATCCACGTATGTGCCCTTGTCCAGACTATTCAGAAAAGAATTGTAAAGGTCCTCTTTAAATGAGTTTAGTTCATCAAAAAGTAAAAACACCTTTTCTTCCTGCCTAGCATCGGTACTGGCAATATAATATCCTTTTCCAGGCTGGCTCATAATTATACCTTTTGCTTTTAATTCGTTAAAAGCAACCATGACAGTATCCCTGCTCAAGTTAAAATCTGCACATATTTGGTTGATTGAGGGTATTTTATCTCCTTTTTTTAAAAGTTTACGATCAATTGCATGATAAATAGAATTTATTATCTGCCTGTATTTTGGTACCGATGAATATGGATCATAGGTAATAATTTTCCTTACCATTATGGTCTATTTAGATTATTTTATATAGGTCGCTTGGCAATTCTGGTATTTCAACATTTTTAATTCAATTTTATCATTCGTTTTGTCCGAATTATCCCTGCACATACAAAAGTATAACAGAATTTCATAAATAAACATGCTACACAACACTACCAGTACCTACCAGTATGATTATTATTTTTATGCATTTTTGTGCTAATCAAATGTCTAAAAATCAAATGATGAAACGAGCATAAATAAAAAGCTTTTTTAATACACAGGAGTATGATTATGCGAGTTCCATGAGTTACTATAAAAAATAAACAATTATAATCAAATGAAAATTAGTAAAACGAAATTTGGTTTATTACCCGAAGGAGACGAAGTTTCTCTGTTCACGCTAAGCAACGATAAAAACATACAAGTTAAAATTTCAACGTACGGAGCAATTATCACCAGCATTGAGACTCCTGATAAGGATGGAAAGATTGAAAACATCGTTTGCGGGTTCGATAAACTGGAAGATTATATCAGCGAACAGTACTTAGGTAATTATCCATATTTTGGATGTATTATTGGAAGATGTGGAAATAGGATAGCAAATGGAGATCTTAAAATAAATGGTACTCAATACAAGTTGGCGGTCAACAATGTACCAAATCATTTGCATGGCGGGTTAACCGGTTTTGACAAAAAACTTTGGGATGCTCAAATAATTGACGAAAACGACCAAGTTGGCGTTATGCTTTCATACTTAAGCCCTGATTTAGAGGAAAACTATCCAGGAAATTTGAAAGTAACTTGTACCTACACACTCAACAACAAAAATGAACTTTCCATAGAGTATGGTGCCGAAACAGACAAAACGACTATTGTAAATTTAACCAATCATACCTACTTTAACCTTACTGCTGGGAAAGAGAATATTTTGAATCATGAATTGAGGTTAACTGCAACAGAAATGACTGAAATGATTGAACAAATCCCAACCGGTAAAATTGTTCCGGTGGCAGAAACGCCATTTGATTTCACGACAGCAAAAAGTTTTCAGAAAGACCTGGATAAACTTCCAACCGGATACGACGATAATTATGTTCTTGATAATGAAGATGGGATGCTGAAATTTGTTGGGTGCCTTCTAGAAAAGAACTCAAACAGGATGGTTGAAGTTTACACCACAAAACCAGGCATGCAATTATACACTGGCTATTGGATTGGCGAGATGACCATTAACGGGGAAAAGAAATTTGGAAGTTATTCGGGAGTAGCCCTAGAAACCCAGTTTTATCCGGACTCAGTGCACCATAAAAACTTTCCGAGCCCTGTTTTAAATCCAGGAGAAACATACAACCACAAAACAATCTATAAGTTTTTATAATACAGATCAATCAATCTGAAAAGGCAGCAAAACATATAAATGCTGTCTTTTTTTTATTTCTTTGCAAACTTGTTTTATCAGAATATAACCAGTGCCCGGAAAACAATTCCCTAAAAATTTATATTTTTGAATGAAATCACTATTTACCTAAAACTTGCTGCAATGAAAACTATAATTGAGCTTTTCGAAACCAGTGTGAATAAATATCCGGCGAACATTTATTTGTACGAAAAAAAAGACGGTGAATTCATAGGGACAAGCTATGAAAAAACCAGGGAAGAAGTCTTAAAATTTTCTGCCGGACTTGTAGCATTAGGTATGAAAAAAGGCGACAGGGCTGCCCTTGTTTCAGAAGGAAGAAATGCATGGATAATCAGTGAACTTGGAATTTTGTATGCAGGGGGAATTAACGTCCCCTTGTCGGTAAAACTGGATGCTAAAGCTGAAATGAAATTCAGGATCGTGCATTCAGGCGCAAAGTTCGTGATTGTTTCAAAAGGGCAATCCGCTAAAATTGACCTAATCAAGAATGACCTTCCTGAAGTTGAAAAATTTATTTATCTGGATAAAAAAAGCAAATACGAAGAAAAAGATATTTCGTATGCGCAGGTACTTGAAACAGGGGGAGCTTACCATGAACAAAATTCGAAAGAACTTGAAAAAGTTTGGCAAAACATCCAGCCAAACGACTTGGCCAACATTTCATATACATCAGGTACAACAGCCGATCCGAAAGGGATTATGTTATCGCATTTAAATTACGCAGCAAATGTAATCCAATCGAACACATTGATGGAAATTACACCCGAGTGGAGGACTCTGGCATTTTTACCATGGGACCATGCATTTGCACACACAGCGTGTTTGTATTGCCTAATGTACAATGGGGCAAGTGTTGCTTCCCTCGAAGTGGGAAAAACTCCCATTGAAACCATCAAAAATATTCCAAAAAACATTAAAGAAATAAAACCTAAAATACTGATGAGTGTTCCGGCCGTTGCCAAAAACTTCCGGAAAGGAATTGAGTCAGGGATACAAAAAAAAGGTGCATTTGCCGAGAAATTATTTAAGCACGCATTAAAGGTTGCCTATAAATATAATGGCAATGGTTACGATCGTGGAAAAGGGTTGCGTTTCATCTACAAACCTTTGTTGTCAGTTTACGATAAAATCCTTTTCAGTAAAGTTCGTGAGGGATTTGGAGGTGAATTAGAGCTTTTTATAGGTGGTGGCGCATTGCTCGATACCGAACTTCAACGCTTTTTTTATGCTGTGGGAATGCCCATGTGCCAGGGATATGGTTTAACAGAAGCAGCCCCGGTAATTTCATCCAATTCGCTGGATGCCATTAAATTCGGATCATCGGGAAAATTGGTTAAATATCTAGAATTAAAAATAAAAGACAGCGATGGAAACGACCTTCCGATTGGGGAAAAAGGGGAAATTGTAATTAAAGGCGATAACGTGATGTTGGGATATTGGAACAACCCGACAGCAACAGCAGAAACCATAAAAGATGGGTGGCTTTATACCGGGGATATGGGCTACATGGATAAAGATGGTTTCTTGTATGTTCTCGGAAGGTTTAAAAGCTTGCTGATTGGCAACGATGGCGAAAAATTTAGCCCCGAAGGCATTGAAGAAGCATTGGTTGACCAATCACCGTTTATTGACCAGGTGATGCTGTATAACAATCAAAATCCTTACACCACCGGATTGTTGGTCCCAAATATTAAAGCGATAAATCGGGAATTGACAAGAAGGGCAATCCACCCGGAAACCAACGAAGGAAACGAAGCGAGCCTGCGAATCATTCAGGAAGAAATAAACCATTATAAAGAAGGAGGAAAATTTGAAGGAATGTTCCCAGAAAGATGGCTCCCGGCAAACACCGTGGTTTTACCTGAAGCATTTACCGAAGAAAACGGATTGCTAAACACAACACTAAAAATGGTTCGTGGAAAGATTGTCAAGCATTTTGATAAAGAGCTGGAATTTTTATACACTCCCGCTGCTAAAGATATTGTAAACCTCAAAAATATTGAATCCATTAAAAAGTGGAATTCATAATTAAAGTATGAATAAATGATTATAGAAACCTTCTCATACCCCAGGGCGGCAGTTATTGGAAACCCTTCGGATGGCTATTTTGGAAAAACTATTGCTTTCGTATTTTCAAATTTTATTGCAAAAGTGCAATTGTACCAAACCCCCGAACTGGAAATTAAACCACAACGGCTCGATGGTACAAATTTTAACAGCATAAAAGAACTTGTTGACGATGTTAACTTATCTGGTTACTACGGAGGAATGAGGTTGTTGAAAGCTGCCGTAAAAGTTTTCTACGAATATTGCCAGCGAAAAAACATAAAGGTTGACGACCGGAATTTTACGATGCGTTACAATTCGAACATCCCGCTTCGTCTGGGACTTGCAGGCTCAAGTGCGATAATTACGGCTTGTTTTAAAGCATTGTGCTCATTTTACGGAATCGATATCCCGGAAGCAATCCTAGCGAATTTAGTCCTATCAGTAGAAACGGTGGAATTAGGTATTTCTGCCGGGTTACAGGATAGGGTTGCCCAGGCTTATGGAGTTCCGGTTTTTATGGATTTTGACCGCGATATTATGGAAAAACAGGGTTATGGGAATTACGAAAAACTTGATGCTTCAAAATTCCCCAACTTTTATATCGCCTACAGGAGCAGCCTTTCGGAAGGAACTGAAGTCGTTCATAACAACCTTTCCGCCAGGTTCGAAATCGGCGATCCAAAAGTGCTTCAGGCTGTGTTACGATGGTCGCAAATCACCGAAGATTTCAGGAATGCACTTTATGCAAACGACTATAATACCATGCATGAGTTGATCAACGAAAATTTTGACCTAAGAAGGAAAACCGTTCGGATTTCACAAGGAAATATAGAAATGGTAGAATTAGCCCGGTCGGTTGGTGCAAGTGCAAAATTTACCGGTAGTGGCGGTGCAATAATTGGCACATATAAAGATGACAAAATGTTTGAAGCTTTAGCTTCAAAACTTAAACGCAATAATATTGAAGTAATTAAACCAAGCATAGTTACCCGTTAATGATAAAAAAAGCAGTAATTCCGGCAGCAGGATATGGTACAAGGTTCCTGCCCCTCACCAAATCGCAACCGAAAGAAATGATCCCAATTGTGGATACACCGGTTATTCAATACGTAGTGGAAGAAGCAGTAAAAAGTGGCATCACCGATATCCTGATGATTATTGGTAAAGGGAAAAGGGCTATTGAAGAACACTTCGACCGAAATGCAATCCTCGAAGAATCGTTGCTTCAGAAGGAAAACTTTGAAATGTTGGAGAAAATTAAAAACATCTCTAAACTGGCCAACATACATTTTGTGTGGCAAAAAGAGATGAATGGCTTGGGCGATGCAATCCGCTATGCAAAATACCATGTCGGAAACGAGCCTTTTGCATTGCTGCTGGGCGACACACTGGTTCAAAGTGACACAACACCGGTTACCAAACAGTTAATCGATGTATATGAGAAGCATCAGGGATCTGTGGTTGCGCTCGAAGAAGTAAGCATGGATTTGGTGCATAAATATGGTGTTATTGACGGAACCCCACTTGAAAATAAAATATATCAGGCAAACGACTGGATTGAAAAACCTTCTAAAAAGGAAGCCCCGTCTAATTTGGTAATAGCGAGCCGTTATATATTTACCCCTGAGATTTTTGATATTCTGGACCAAACAAATCCTGGCAAAAACAACGAAGTACAGTTAACCGATGCCATGCGCGAATTGGTTAAACGCCAAAAAATGTACGGCCTTAAATTTGATGGCAAGCGCTACGATATCGGAAATAAACTTGGTTTCCTTAAAACAAACCTTATTTATGGCCTTAAGGATGAAGAAATTGGGGATGAGATCAAGAAATGGCTGTTAGATTATGTCCAAACGATTTAATGTGGCCCGGTTAAATCTGATATAAGGGATTTCGTAAGCAGAAAACAGATTCTCCCCGATTAGCCGGATTATGGATAATACTTAGTTTTACAATATTGTATACTTAATATTATCGATCATGAAATTTCGTTATTTACTATTGGCAATCATCTTGTTTTCTTCCTACTCTTTATCGGCCAAAATAGGAATTGGCGCTGGCGGCGATGTTAGCCCAAATGCTGCACGTTTAAGCGTGAGAGGATGGTTCTCAAAATACAACGGTGCAGAATTAGGTTTTGGACCAACTGCAAAATTCGAAGACTTTAAGTTTGACGATATGAGCATGCAAGCCAAATTCTTTCATGCAATCCGATACGACAGGTATGCAAGGACATACCTAGGAATTCTCGGAAGATACACGATAATTAAAGACCCATTTTTCGACAAGAATTTGCCATCGGTTGGTGTTTTTGGTGGTAAAGAATGGTATTTGGGAAGGTACAGAAACCAGGGTGTTGCCGTTGAAGCCGGATTAATTTACGGAAAAGTGAAAGGACAATCCTTGGTTTTTGATAATGGAATTCAATCTGACCAAAATTATACCGATTTCCCGGCATACATTAGTTTAAGCTACAAATACTACTTTTAGTCACTAGAATTAAATTATATATTTAACAAACCTTTTTTTTATTCGCAACGGATAGCCTCTTTGATGTGGTTGGTTTTTCATTTATATTTGGAAAACCAAATCCATGAGCTCGGTTTATGACAATCACATCAATATCTCCAAACATGCATCTTGAAACTTATCTTCAAAAATACTTTGGATACTCTTCATTCCTCTCTAAACAGAAAGAAGCTATTGAACACGCGCTACTGGGAAAAGATGCTGTCATCTTAATGCCTACGGGAGGAGGAAAATCAATTTGCTACCAACTTCCTGCAATAATTCTGGATGGTTTAACACTGGTTATTTCTCCGTTGATCGCATTAATGAAAGATCAGGTCCAAAGTTTGCAAAGCAACGGAATTAATGCTGCCTTCTTGAATTCCAGTTTAACTATTTCAGAAGAGACACAAATTAAAAGCCGTTTAGAAAATGGGGAAATAAAACTTTTATATTTATCACCTGAACGAATATCTTCTGATAACTTCCTGGATTATATTTCTACTTTAGAGATAAATTTAATTGCAATTGATGAAGCACACTGTGTAAGTAGTTGGGGGCATCATTTTCGGCCTGATTATAAAAAATTATCCATATTAAAAAAACGTTTTCCAAATGTGCCGGTTTTGGCACTTACTGCAACTGCAGATAAAGCTGTTAGATCAGATATCGGTGAATTGCTGTCACTACACAAGCCGAAACTTTTCATAGCTTCGTTCGATAGGTCAAACCTCTCATTGGCAGTTCTACCAGGGCAAAAAAAGTGGGAACAAATTTCCAGATTAATACGAAAGTATCCCCGTAACAATGGAATTATTTATTGTGGAAGCAGAGCAGGAACGGAAAAACTTGCGGCACAATTACAAGCAATTGGAGTTCAAGCAAAACCATATCATGCAGGCTTAAAGTCAGAACTTCGGAGTCAAATTCAAGATGATTTTATTCAGGGAAAAACGCATGTAATATGTGCTACAATTGCATTTGGCATGGGCATTGACAAGGCTGATGTTAGATTTGTAATTCACTATAATATGCCAGGGAACCTTGAAAGTTATTACCAAGAAATTGGCAGGGCAGGCAGAGATGGGCTACCATCAGAAACAATATTATTCTACAGTTATCGTGATGTTCAACAACACATGAGCTTTATTGAGGAGGTGCAGGATGAAAACTATAAAAAAATTCAACTTGCAAAACTAAAAAGAATGCAGGAATATGCAGAAGCGCAAATTTGTAGGCGAAAAATTCTGATGACCTATTTTAGTGAAATCCCAAAAAACGATTGTGGAAATTGCGATGTTTGTAACAATCCTCCTAAATATTTTAATGGCACTGAACTGGCACAAATGGCTCTTTCTGCGATTGCCAGAACAAAGGAAAAAGTTGGAGTTACAACGCTGATTGAAATTCTAAAAGGAACTTTATCTGAAATAACCAAAGAGAACAATTATCACCAGATTAAAACATTTGGCGTTGGTAAAGCAACCACTTACTTTGAATGGCAATTATTTATTCAACAATTTATCCAGCAGGGAATTATTGAAATCGATTATAAAGATCATTACAACTTAAAACTAACCACCTTAAGTCGTTCTATTTTATATGATGGGCACCAAATAAAGTTGGTTACACCAGAAACGATTAAAGAACGACAAGCAAAACAAAAAGAAGTAATCAAACCTGTAAAATCTAAAGTAGAGGTGGATGTTACTTTACTGGAGCATCTTAAAAAAATTAGGAAATCAATTGCCAATGATCTAAACAAGCCGGCATATTTTGTTTTTAGCGATTCGTCATTGAAAGAAATGTGCGAGACTTTACCTTCAACGGCTGATGATTTTTTAGATATTACTGGAGTTGGGGAGTTTAAGGCTCAACGGTTTGGAGAAACATTTATTAAGGCAATTAAAGATTTTAGTTCGGGCAAAAAAAAAGGCGACACGTATAAAATTACACGCGATTTATTGGATGCGGGGAAATCGATATCGGAAATTGCAAAAGAAAGAAACCTTCATGAAACAACTATTTATTCTCACTTGGCGCACCTTATAACTGTTGGATATCCCATCCAGATAAATATTTTTCTCACGGTTGAGGAATTAGCACAAGTAAAATCAGCTAATGACATAATTGGAACAACGGAGAAATTAAAACCTTTCTACGACCACTTAGATGGAAGCATCAGCTATGGAAAAATACGATTAGCACTTGCGTATCTGTCAAAATAAAAACCTAGACACCAACACACCTGTACCCTAGCATTTACGAATGACTTAAGCATGTTAAACTAGTGTTATTTCATCAATTAAGCATTAGTTCTTTAGTGCACATATGTTTTATATAATTATTTTTATCAGGCGAACCAGACAGCTAAATTTTAATACTACTAATACAGATGAAGAAAAAATTAATTATTTCTCTCGCATTATTCATGTGTGGAATGAGTTTATTCGGACAAAAATTAAATGGAATTATTACAACAAAGAAAAACAAGCCTATTGAGGGTGCGTACATTTCCATCCTTAAAAATAACCGACACAGCCATACCAGTCCTGAAGGGCGGTTCACAATATCAGGAATAATTGATGGAGACACTCTATTAATCAGCCACATTGGTTATCAAAAAAAGCTAGTAATTGTACACAATCCGGAAACAACATTAAGTATTGAACTTTCAGAAAGCCTAATCTCTATCGGCGAAATTGTTATTAACCAAAAAATTAATGCCCTAAACCTGATCGCAGAAGTTGATCTTCACGTTAATCCAGTGAATACATCACAGGAAGTATTGCGTCAGGTCCCCGGTCTTGTAATCGGGCAACATGCCGGTGGCGGAAAAGCTGAACAGATTTTCCTGCGTGGATTCGATATAGATCATGGAACTGATATAAATATTAGTGTTGACGAGCTTCCTGTCAACATGGTTTCGCACGCCCATGGCCAGGGATACGCCGATTTACACTTCCTAATTCCTGAAACTATCGAAAAAATTGACTTTGGAAAAGGAACCTACTATGCCGGCCAAGGAAATTTGACGACAGCCGGATATGTTAATTTTAAAACAAAAGACCATCTGGACAATAGCATCCTTAGCATTGAAATGGGACAATTTAACACACAACGTCTGCTGGGAATGTTCAACATTGCCAACCAACTGGAACATTCAGCATATTTGGCAACAGAATTTAATATGACTGACGGCGCGTTTGATAGCCCGCAGAATTTCCATAGGATCAATTTAATGGGAAAATATACAGCAAAACTAAAAACCAATGACAAGCTTTCGTTATTAGCCTCTTATTTTACAAGCAAATGGGATGCATCAGGGCAAATCCCACAAAGAGCTGTTGACAATGGCTCGATAACGCGATTTGGTGCAATTGATAACACAGAGGGAGGTAATACAAGCCGGGCAAATATCCTACTTCAATACAATAAGTATTTAGATGATAAATCATTTATTAAGAACAGCGTTTTTTACTCGCTGTACGATTTTGAATTGTATTCAAACTTCACATTTTTCTTTAATGATCCGATTAATGGTGATGAAATACGTCAAAAAGAAAGCAGGGGCATTTATGGGCTCAAAAGCGAATATCACCGGGAATTTGATTTGGGCAAATCATCTGGATCTCTGGTATGTGGTTTAACCATCAGAAACGATGATGTCAAAAACATTGAACTTACACATACCAAAGACCGAAGGCAAAACCTTGAAGAAATCCAACTTGGCGATATTCACGAAACAAATTTTGGAGCATATTTAAATGCTAGCTTTGACCTCGGCAAATGGAATATTAACCCAGGTATTCGTATTGACCGATTTGAGTTTAATTACAACGACCATCTTCAGGAACATTACCAAACACAAAATGAGTCCAAATCCATCCTCAGCCCTAAGCTGAATATTTTATACAATTATTCACATCTTCTTCAGTTATATCTTAAAACCGGAAAAGGTTTCCACTCCAACGATACCCGTGTAGTTGTTGCCAACAATGGCAAAGAAATTCTCCCCGCTGCCTATGGTGCCGATCTTGGTTTCTTATGGAAACCAGTACCTAAAATGCTTATAAATACTGCTCTGTGGAACTTATTTTTGGAACAGGAATTTGTTTATGTGGGTGACGAAGGTGTTGTGGAACCAAGTGGCAAGACAAACAGGCAAGGTATTGATTTGAGCATCAGGTACCAGCTCCTGGAATGGTTATTTTGGGATTTCGATGCCAATTACACCCTCGGGAAAGCAATTGATGAACCTAAAGACATGGATTATATCCCACTGGCTCCTGATTTTACATTCATGAGCGGTTTAAATATCATACATCCATCGGGACTTTATGGGGGAATAAATTTCAGATATGTTGATGACCGTCCTGCAAACGAGGATAATTCGATCGTGGCTGTGGGCTATGGCATTACCGATTTACATGCAGGTTATAAATGGGGAAATTTTAATATTGAGCTCCAAATCCAAAACCTGTTTGATAAAGAATGGAATGAAACGCAATTTGCGACGGAATCAAAACTATTTGACGAAAGCCATCCGGTAGAAGAAATTCATTTTATCCCAGGTGTTCCTTTCTTTTCAAAGCTCAAGGTCAGTTACAAATTTTAATGATTACAGTTAAAATCAGTAAACAAAAAAAACCGTTCCCTATAACAAGGAACGGTTCTTTTTTATATGAAAGATTAAAATCTTATAAAAAATCTTCTCTTAACGGGCTAAATACATCGATTAACATGCCGGCTTCTAAACAAACCACGCCATGAATTTTATTTGGCGGAACATAAAATCCGTCACCACCTGTGATTATTTTCTTTTCATCTCCCATTTGTAATTCAAACTTTCCTGAAACCACATAGGAGGTTTGAGAATGATGATGTTGATGTGCATATCCAATAGCATTGTCTTCAAACTTTATTTTAACCATCATCACATTTACATCATAACCCATAATTTTACGGGAAACACCTTCTGCAACTTTTTCCCATTCGCAATCTTTATCAATAAAAACTTCTTTACTCTTTATATCCATAATACTAATTTTTATAGCAAAGGGTGCCCAAAACTGAACACCCTTAAGTCTTTTTATTATTTAAATTTTACTCTTTAACTAAATTCAAATTTTCGTCGAGTGGAGTCATTTTAGGCATTAATAAATGTACAATACCTAAAATAATAGTATAACATGAACCTGCGATCAAGAAAGCCCAAAAGAATCCATCTTTTCCTGCAGAGTCGAGTGCCTGACCTAAAATATAAAATGCAATAATACCAGCAACAGCACCTGCCATTCCGCCAATTCCGGTTATTGAAGCAACTGCTTTTTTAGGGAATACATCTGAAGCAAGAGTAAAGACATTTGCTGACCAGGCCTGATGACCTGCTGTTCCTAATCCAATTAGGAAAATAGCCAACCATTTGCTTTCAACAAATGCAATATAACTTACAGGTAAAATTATAAGTGCACACATCAATAATGTTAATTTCCGTGCTTTGTTTAAGCTCCAACCTTTTTTCATAAATGCTCCGGAAATCCAACCACCAAAAATACTTCCACCATCAGCCATTACGTACATAATGAAAAATGGAATTCCGATATGTTTCACATCAACACCATGGGTCATTGATAAATATTTTGCTCCCCAGAATAGGTAGAACCACCAAACTGCATCAGTCATTTTTGCCACAGCAAAAGCCCATGTTTGACGTTTTGGCAATACTTTGGCCCAAGCAATTTTTTCTTCGTTTTCAATTGTTGAATCACTAACAATATAATCTAATTCTTCTTTGGTTACTTTTGGGTGTTTTTCAGGTTTTTTATAAACCCTAAACCAAAGAAATACCCAGATAGCACTTAAAGCTCCGGTAATAAGAAATGGGATTTGCCAGTTTTTACCATTTTCATGTACAATCCAACCAACGACAAAAGGTGCTAAAATTGCGCCGATTGATGTTGCTGCATTATACAATCCGGTTGCAAAAGCCCTGTCTTTTTTAGGAAACCATTCTGCAACTGTTTTTTGTGCTGCAGGGAAGTTACCTGATTCACCAACACCAAGACCAAAACGAGCAATGGAAAAACCTAGTATACTAAATGCAGGTCTTACAACAGCATGTAACATACCGAAAATACTCCAGGTTCCAATTGCAAGCGTATATCCTTTTTTAGTACCTAATCGGTCAATGACACCTCCCATTGTTAGCATACCTAAAGCATAGGCAATTTGAAACCAAATGATAATTCCTGCATAATCGGCATTCGACCAACCAAACATTTTTTGTAAGGTCGGTGCCATAACACCTATAATACTTCTGTCAAAATAGTTAATGGTCGTTGCAAACATTAACATAGCGAGTATTCGATATCGATACTTACCCACTGGTGTAGTTGAATCAGTCATAATTTTAATTTAGATTATTAATTATTGATTTTAGTTCTTCGTTTTTTGCACAATTTCTAAGGCATATTTACACTTTTCAGTTACATAAGCAAAATCTTTGTTCTCAACAACTTCTTTTGGAAATAATTGAGATCCAAGACCAACACATGTTACCCCTGCAGCAAACCATTTAGTTAAACTTTCTTCTGTTGGTTCCACGCCTCCGGTTGGCATAATACTTGACCATGGCATTGGTCCCAATACCGCTTTCACAAAACCAGGGCCACCAACCTGTGAACCAGGGAATATTTTAACAACCTCAGCACCTAATTCATGCGCTTTGGCTATTTCAGTTACCGAACCGCAACCTGGGCTCCAGCTTACTTTGCGTTTATTGCAAACTTTCGCCATTCCTTCGTCAATCATTGGGGAAACAATAAAATTTGCCCCAAGTGCCAAATACATCGATGTTGTTCCTTCATCGATCACTGAGCCAACACCCATTATCATTTCAGGGCATTCTTCAGCCACATATTGGTTCAATGCCGCAAAAACAAGTGAAGCAAAATCGCCACGGTTGGTAAATTCGAATACCCGAATTCCACCGTCGTAACATGCTTTCACCACGCTTTTACATACTTCTATATCTTTGTTGTAGAACACAGGAACAATGCCTGTTCCTGCCATTTTTTGCGCTACTTCAATTCTTGAAAATCTTGCCATTATATTTGTTTTCAGTTAAAAGCCTCCGTTTTTACGTACATTCATTTGAATACAAAAACGGAACTTTATTTTTTTATCGAGCTACACGCCCGGAGGCATCTCCACCCATTAATTTCTCAACCTCATCAACTGTTACCTGGTTATAATCTCCGTAAACAGTATGTTTTAAACATGATGCAGCAACGGCAAAATTCAATGCATTCTGATCATCTTCAGGGTAAGTTAGTAATCCGTAGATTAATCCACCCATAAATGAATCACCACCTCCAACACGGTCAACAATATGTGTAATCTGGTATTGAGGTGATTCGTATAATTTTTCACCATCCCAAAGCACTCCTGCCCAGCTGTTGTGGTTTGCATTCACTGATCCCCGAAGCGTCGTAATTACTTTTTTACATCTTGGGAATTGCTTCATAATCTGTCTCGAAACAGACTCATAAGCAGCACCTTCAACATGCCCACCGGTTACGTCAACACCTTCAGGTTTAATGCCCAATACTTTTTCAGCATCTTCTTCATTTCCTAAAACAATATCTGTTCCGGCAACCAATTCTGGCATCACTTCACCTGCAGTTTTGCCATAATTCCAAAGGTTTTTTCTGTAATTCAAATCACATGAAACGGTGATTCCTTTTTCATTGGCTTTTTTAATGGCTTCTAGACACACATCGGCTGCTCCCTGCGAAATTGCCGGGGTAATGCCTGTCCAATGGAACCAATTTGCACCTTCAAATACTTCATCCCAATCAATCATTCCCGATTCAATTTCGGAGATTGCGGAATGCGCCCTGTCATAAACAACTTTACTACCACGGCTAACTGCCCCAGTTTCCAGAAAATATATCCCTAAGCGTTCGCCGCCATAGATAATTTTATCTGTTCCAACACCATATTTCTGCAAATCCATTTTACAGGATTTAGCAACGTCGTTGTTCGGAATACGGGTAACGAAATCCACTGGAATTCCATAATTTGCGAGCGAAACAGCAACGTTTGCTTCTCCACCACCAAATGTGGCGTTTAACTGGTTGGTTTGAAACAACCTTAAATATCCTGGGGTTGCTAACCTTAACATGATTTCCCCAAAAGTAACTACCTTTTTATTCATTTTAATTATTTTATGCAATCGATTGCAAAAATAAATCTTCCTATTTCATAATTGCAAAAACTACCTCTTAAATTAGGCAGAAATTACGGAAATTTAAAATAGTCGTGGGCATTATTGAAACAAATATCTTCCACCATCTTACCCAATAGCTTCATATCGTTCGGAATTTCACCATTTTCAACATCATTTCCAATCAGGTTGCATAATGTCCTTCTGAAATATTCATGTCTGGTGTATGATAAAAAGCTTCTGGAGTCGGTGAGCATTCCAACAAACCTGCTCAACAAACCAAGGTTTGAAAGTGCATTCATTTGTTTTTCCATACCATCTTTTTGATCGAGGAACCACCAGCCTGAGCCAAATTGCATTTTACCAGGTACCGAACCATCCTGGAAATTCCCAATCATGGTACCAATTAATTCATTGTCGCGTGGGTTCAGGTTATAAAGAATTGTTTTTGCCAACTGGTTTTCCATATCCAAACGGTTCAATAATTTTGAAAGAGGCCTTGCAATTTCAAAATCACCAATAGAATCGAAACCAACATCGGCACCAAGTTTATTGAACAACCGGGTACTGTTATTTCTTAGTGCCCCAAGGTGGTATTGTTGGGTCCATCCACGGGAATGGTCCATAATACCAAATTCATAAAGCATGCATGATTTAAACTTAGCAATTTCAGTAACATCCAGTTCTTTTCCTTTTCTGATTTTGCTAAAGATAGCAACAACTTCATTTTCAGTGTAGTCTTCAGCAATTACCGTTTCAATTCCGTGATCTGATAAACGACAATCGTTGTCATGGAAGAATTGGTGCCTGTTATCCAGTGCATCCATAAAATCAGCAAACGTATTGATTTCTACTTCTGCTGCTTCGCCCAATTTATCAACATAAGTATTGAAGGTCTTTGCATCTTCAACAGCCATTGCCTTATCGGGCCTCCATGCAGGAAGAACTTTCACTTCAAAACCATCTTTTTTAATTTGACGATGGTATTCAAGGCTATCAATCGGGTCATCGGTAGTACAAATACTGTGAACATTTGCCATTCGGATAATATTACGGCAACTATATTCCGGCGTATTTAGTTTGGCATTACATTCTTCATAAATTTCTTTTGCCGTGTCCGGATTTAAAATTTTATCGATCCCGAAAAACTTTTTCAATTCCAGGTGGGTCCAATGATACAGTGGGTTTCTAACTGTATGTGGCACTGTTTCAGCCCATTTCTCAAATTTTTCCCAATCACTTGCTTTTCCTGTACAATATTTTTCGTCGACACCATTCGTTCGCATGCCGCGCCATTTGTAATGGTCACCATAAAGCCAGATTTCGGTCAGTGTTTTAAACTGTTTATCCTCTGCTATTTCTTTTGGTGAAATATGACAGTGGTAATCAAAAATAGGCATCTTCGCCGCATGGTTATGGTATAGCTTTTTTGCTGTTTTTGTTTTTAGCAAGAAATTCTTGCCCATAAATTTTTTCATTTCAATAATCAATTAAAGGTCAAATAATCTTTTTAGGTGACGTTCATAGATATTTTCTTCCACACATCCTCCAACAACGTCTGAATATTTTTTCAACATATCAGTATATTTTTCACCCATTTCGGAAGCTACTTTATAGCCAACATGTATTAATTGGCGGAAATTAAGGTTATAATCAGGATGACCCGGAATATGCCTTAAGGTATTTCCAAATTTTTCGCCACTCCAGCCAGCAACCTCTTCAACGGAAGGAAGTTTTGAATCGTCGATATCAATTACATCGGCATAAGGCGCACAAAGTTCTTCTTTTCGTCCAAGGGCCCCGGCATAAATTTCTTTGGCAACAGCCAATCCTTCGTCACCTGAAATAGCCAAGCCGATAACTTCTTCCAACCATGTGGTTCCGGCAGTTTTTACGTGTAATCCTTTATCGTATTTTTTGATAATCTCCGCCATAATCGGATAAATAGTAAACTTATCACTGCCAGAGTGTACGCTTAATTTAAGACCAGCTGGTAGGCCAAATTCTTTCACTGCATAATCGATAACCAACACGTCTTCCTCAAATTCCTGGGCAAATTGTTTGGCATCGCCAACATAGTCAACACCTTTATTAAAACGTCCTGTAAATTTAGGAGCAATGGTTTCCGCAGGGATTTTTTCATCAGCGATCATTTTAAGGATGAAGAACATATCCACAGGTGTTTGTGGTGCTTCAACTTCATCCATTGATACCTCGGTAATAAAATTACCTTCTCCCTTAACCTCCTTGATGTGCCTGTAAATTTTACCGGCTTCTTTTACCGCAGCAAGATATTTTGTAGCAACGGTACTTAAAAGATCATCGCTGATAACAATTGCATCAGCAATTCCGGGGATGCTGACTTTTTCACCAAATGCTTTGCATGATTCTTTAAATGTCGCAACATCTTCGGCAGATGATTCATTCCCAATATACATTGCAACGTCCAATGTAAAAAAGTCGGAATGCTCAATAAACCTGTCAACATTTGAAAGGTTAATATGGTCGGCATCAACACAATAACTTTCTTTCCATCCAAGGGCTTTAACTGCCTCATCAGCTTCCATTCGCGTACCAACCGGCTCTGAATGAACAATATCATGTTCTCTGTTTGACTTGTTCCATACTGGGGTTACAGCAACTCCTTTTGAATTAGCTTTAATTAAAGCTCTTAATTGTGCCTGGCCTTCGTGATTAAAGCGGTCACCTACTCCAAAACTAAATTTACCTAATTTCATCTTGTTTTATTGATTTATTTAATTGAATTCGTTTTTCCGTGTACGGACACGAAAGTAGATATATATTTTAAATCCTCAAAGCATAAAAATGTGTTATACATCAAGTTTTACTTTCTTTAACAGTTTCCTTATCAACAATCCCCTAAAAACCTTTGACTTATCTGACCAGATTTTTATCAACATCTTAAGTTATATGACAGGATTTTATTTTTAAATCAGTTTTTTGTTTCAAATAATACAAAAACGAAGTGTTCCATAAGAAAGTATATAAATAACTTCCAGTTCTATTTCATTTCCATTCGTATTGGAATATACTTGTGAACACCTGATAAAATTGGACTCATTTGTAGTGTATTAAAATAATTTATAGGCTCCATAGAACCCCACAAGAAAAATAACCATGCAACTGACCCCTAATGCCAAATCGTAAAATTTAGACGATTGTATTCCAAATTGTTTTTGCTTATAACGGAAATGAAGCCCGGCATAAACTATTATTAATAGCATAAAAAAAGTAACAATTCCTCCTATTGTGACCATCAAAACAGGCAATTTAACCCAAACAAGTGCAATAACCCATATTACTGGAAATACCCAGGCAGTAATTGCAATGGTTCTTTTCCGCTGTTTAAAATTAAAGAAATCGATCCAGCCAACAACCCCGAATAGATCTGAAAAAATCCTTGTACGTATGGCAAGTGCCGTAAAAAGTGTTGAAAATAATACTACAAAAGAACCAAATAAAAAAAAGTTTTTTGCCCAGGCACCATACGACTCGGTGTACATTCTTGAGAGTGTCTCAATCATTCCAAAACCTTCAGGGATATCGCCACTCTGATATAAAATAGATGCGCCCAGAAGATAAAATGCAGCGGTAACCAGTGTATATACCACCATAGAAAATACAGCATCAAGATTCATTACTGTTATCCAGCCTTTTGCACGGTTTTTCCATTCAGTGGTTTCTTCATGGGAACCAGTAAAACGCGCATATCCTTTTTCCAAACACCAATAATTGTAAGCAACAATTTCGTCTCCGCCAACACCTGTCAAACCAAAAGCGGCAATGGCAAATCCAACCGCCGATGCGGGAAGTTTAAACTTCAGTCCTTCTATGAGTTCGCCAAAAGAAAATGCCCCAGGGGTTTTTTGAAGTAAAACAACGGCAACAATTGTAAAAACGGTAAACAAAACCATTAGCACCAACGATACTTTTTCAATGAAAAAATAATATCCCTTAAAAACCATCGATGCCACAACAATCCCGGTTATAACGGCAAACCAGAATATACTAATTGCGGGGAATGCAATATGAAGGGTAATTGCAACGCCCCCGATAATGCCTCCTAATTGCAGCGGTTTAAATAACCACAGAAACAACCAGGCCCAAAGTGACCAGTTGGTTTTATTCTTCCCGAAGCGCGGCCCTCCAATTTTATTCAAAGATGTCATTACCGTTTCGCCCGAACGGATTGCTTGTTTCCCAAATTCCAATTGAATAGCCACCTTAACTAGGCAGCTGACCAGAATCACCCAAAATGTAATAAATCCGGCCCTTGCTCCAAGTGTTGTTGTTGATATTAATTCCCCTGAACCAACAACGGCTGCTGATAAGATAAAACCTGGCCCCAGGTATTTGATTCTTCCAAAAAATGTATTTGGGGCTTCGATAATCCCTTCTTTTGTAATTTTATATGGATCGTTCGACATAAGTGGCAAAATATTGTTACTAACTAAAATCAAGTAATACCTTAAGGTACTTGCTTTTTTCTTTCTGCACCAATTCAAATGCTTCCTGTATTTTCGAAGCATGCATTTTTATGGAAATCAATGCATCAGGTTTCAAGGTCCCGGCACTTAAATGTTCAATAACTTCGGGATATTCACCATCACTTACACGTGAAGTAATAATTTGAGCTTCCTTCCAAATTAATTCTTTAAACACAATAGGCGCTGGATCGTCGCCCAAACCAAGCACACAAACCTTACCACCACCTCTTATGCTATGAATGCAACTTCTTATGGGCGTATATACACCTTCGATTTCATCGGCGTGCCCTACTGCTTCAAAGGCAATATCAACTCCATTTCCGTTGGTATGTGCTTTTATTTTTTCAACAGGGTTTTCTTTTAACGGATTTATGGTAATTACGTTTGGGTTGTTTTTCGAGGCGATTTCGAGGCGGTTTTCAAGCGGATCAACAATAAAGATAGTTGCATCAGTTTTCGTCCGTGCAGCCTGAAGGATCACCTGTCCTACCCGTCCTGCGCCCCATATTGCAACCGTATCGCCTTGCTTTGTTTGTGCCCGGCGGTTTGCATGAAATCCAATCGCATAAATTTCGACCAATGCAACGTGTTCATTTGGTAAATCGGTGGCTGTTTTAAAAATCATGTGTGGAGGCACCGAAATTTTCTCACAAAACCCCCCATCCATATCAACACCCAATAGTTTTAACGAAGTACAAGCAGGATAATGCTTCCTTTGGCAAGCCGGACATTCGTTGCACCAAATAATTGGGTCAATCGCAACCTTATCACCAATTTCAAAACCCTCAACATTTTTGCCAACTTCTTCAACAACACCACCCATTTCGTGCCCTGGAATAAATGGAACGGGAGTGCGTGGATGAAAATCGCCGGGAAAAATATGCATATCAGTACCACAAATACTGGCAAATTTAATACGCACCAAAACTTCATCTTTCTTTACCTCAGGCGATGAGACTTCTTTCCAAACAAAATTATTATAGGATTCGAGAACAGCTGCTTTCATGGATTTTAGGTTTGATTTAGATTTTAGGTTTAAATTATAACTGTACTTTGCTAACTTTTACAAAGCGACCATAAATCTAAGTGATTATTTGTATAAATAAAATTACTTAAATAGATTTTCTTCGATATGAAAGACAATATCTTTTCATCTTAACGTCTGGCATTTTATATTTATCAGTAATAAAATCTATATTTAAGCCATGAATAAAACCAACGATATCAACAACAACTGGAGAAAAGTTGCTGCAACAATCTACAAAAAACCCATTGATTCTAAGATTTACGGAAGCGTTGACCTGGATATCACGAATCTCGAAACTTATATTTCGAGAAAGAGGAAGGAGGGCATAAAAACAACCACCACTTATATAATTACAATGGCTGTTGCACGTGCATTATATCACGATGTGCCCGAACTAAACTCGTATGTAAAAAGGGGGGAAATCATTCAAAGGGATACCATTTCTGCCATGGTCAGTGTTCTGTTGGAAGGGGCGCAAATGGGATCGGTGAAAATTGACCACGCCCATCTTCTAAACCTGGAAGAATTCAGTGAAGCTATTAAAACAAAAATCCAGGAATCGCGAAAAGGCGATGAAAATAAAACGATGCAATCCAAAAATCTACTTTCATCCATTCCCTGGCCATTTCGGAACTGGGTGTTTGCATTGTACAAAATGGTTACAATCGATTGGGGTATTTCGCTCCCATTCATGGGCTTAGACTCTAACAGCTTTGGCTCCTTTGTTGTATCGAATATCGGAAGTGTTGGATTAGACACTGGCTACCCAGCATTGTTACCTTCATCGAACGTAGCCATTGTGCTTGTAATGGGTGCTGCAAGAAAAAAACCCGTGGTCGTTAATGACCAGGTACTACCACGGAAAATCATGAATTTATCGGCTGTGCTTGATCATCGCGTAGTTGATGCCTCACATGGAGGCAAACTTTTCAGGGCGATAAAATACTACATAAAAAACCCTCAGGAATTAGAAAACAAACTTGCTATTTAACGCAATTTAAAAGACTTCACCAACCTGCATTTCGTGAATTTATGTTATAAAATATATTTTCCGTGTCCGTACACGACAATTCGATATTTTAATTAAATTTGTTGCCAGCTTGCAAAATTGGGAAGCATTTTTAACTAAACTACAACGATATCAACCAGAACGGACAAATACGAATCAAAGACATTGCCGAGCGTGCAAATGTATCAATTGGCACAGTTGACCGTGTCCTTCATAAGCGTGGCGAAGTTTCAGAAGCAACGAAAAAAAAGATTTTAAAAATCATCGAGGAGCTCGACTACAAACCAAATATTTTGGCAAGTACACTGGCCTCAAAAAAAAGCCTGACCTTTGCAACCTTAATTCCAAGGCCACCATCACCTGATGGCTATTGGAACAAACCCTATGTTGGGATTTCAAGGGCCATTGATGAACTAAGTCAATATGGTGCCAAACTCATTTCTTTCAACTTTGCACAGGAAGACCCAAAAGAGTTTTATGCGGAAGCAAAAAAAATTATAGAATTACAGCCCGAAGGTGTTGTGCTTGCCCCATTTTTCTATAAAGAATCAAAACTTATTGTGGATGAATTGAAAGAGAAAAAAATCCCATTTGTTTTTATTGATTCGAACATCGAAGATGCTGGGCAGATAGGTTACATTGGGCAAAACTCGTTTCAAAGTGGATACCTGGCTGGCAAACTTCTTGATTTTTTGGTGCCTGATAGCACTTCCATCCTTGTGGTTCATTTAGCTAAAGAAATGGACAACCAAAACCATTTGGTTCAGCGTGAAAAAGGATTTTATGAATGGTTCCGTAAAAACTCAACATCAACACATCAAGTCCACACCTTCGAAACAAATAATATTTCAGGGGCAAGAAGCTCAGAAAAACTTGTTCAGGTAATTAAGGAAAAAAATATTGCAGGGATTTTTGTTACCAATTCGAAAGTATTCCTCGTTGGGAAATTACTTAAAAAATTAGGATTGGCCAATATGAAACTTATCGGGCACGATTTAGTAAAAGAAAACGTTCAATATTTAAAAGAGGATATTGTTGATTTCCTGATTTGCCAAAGGCCGGAAGAACAAGGCTATAATTCCATTAGCAAACTGTTCCGGCACATCGTTCAAAAAAACCCGGTTGAAAATGAGAGATATACCTCTATTGACATCATTACAAAAGAAAATGTAGATTATTATAAAGAATTTTAAACAATAAAGCTATGAATAAACTATCGTTTGACGACCTAAATGGAAAAGTATGTGTAATAACTGGAGGCGCCGGTGTACTTGGCAGCTCTTTGGTAAAAGCCATGGCATCTGTGGGAATGAAAATTGCCATTGCCGACATTAATAAAGAAGTTGCAGAATCGGTGGCAGCCGAAATTGCCAAAGAATACAATGCCGAAGTTATTGGTATTGAAGCAAACGTTTTGAACCGTGAATCGCTCGAAAAAGCGAAAACCGAGATCAATAATAAACTGGGGAAGATCGATGTTTTAGTGAACGGTGCCGGAGGTAACAGCCCTCAGGCAACAACCAAAGTTGAACAAATGACCGAAGACAACATCGACAAACTTGAAGACACCTTTTATGGATTGGAAGAAGAAGGATTCGACAAAGTTTTCGCCCTGAATTTCAAAGGAACATTACTTCCATCCATTATCTTAACCAGGGATATGCTTGAAAACAGAAAGGGTGTAGTATTAAACATATCTTCCATGAATTCATACAAACCACTTACTAAAATACCAGCCTATTCAGCTGCAAAAGCATCGGTAAATAATTTCACCGAATGGCTCTCTGTGCATTTGGCAAAAGTTGGAATAAGGGTAAATGCAATCGCCCCGGGATTCTTTATTACCCATCAAAACCGCTTTTTGGTGATGGACGAAAAAACTGGTAATTTCTCGCCACGGGGACAAAAAATTGTGGATAATACACCAATGGGCAAATTTGGTGATCCTGATGACCTTCAAGGTGCAACCTTGTTCTTATTGTCAGATGTGTCTTCATTTATTACGGGTATTGTAATTCCTGTAGATGGTGGCTACAGCGCCTTTGGTGGGGTATAAACAAACAATTTAAAATAAATAGCCGGAATGTATGTTCTGGCTTTATTTCAATCCATTGTCGTGTGCGCACCCGAAACCTTCACCGATTAATATTGAAATTGAAATAACTTACATAATTAGAAAAACAACAAATCAATAAATCTAATAAAACAACAAAATATGAGTTTGGAATTAAAAAAAGGATGCAAATACTCCTTAATAACCCCAACCAGTATGGGGGTAAGGATTACCCCAATCAACGGACAACCAGTGCATAGTAGCGATATGTACAAAATGCACGCATCAAGTGCCGAGACCAATGTTGGAAGTATATCTTCCTACCTAGGTCTTCCTGTAAAAGTACTCACCACTTTTGTAAAAGGCAGCCCGATTGCGCAGTTCATAAAAAGTAATTTAAGAAGCAGGTTCATGGATTTTGAAGGGCCTGAGGTTGAGCAGGGAAACCCATGGGGATACCGTCACCAGTTTAATATTGCCGATAGCGGATCGGGGGCACGTGGACCAAGGGTTCAAAACGACCGCGCGGGTGAAGTAGGCCGTACCTTGAACGTAAAAGATTTCGACCTTGATAAAATTTTCGGGGAAGAAGGTGTTCAAATCATGCACCTTTCAGGTCTAATTGGAGCGCTGTCTCCCGAAACAAGCGAATTCTGTTTGCAACTTGCAAGGGCAGCTCGTAAATACGGCACAAAAGTATCATTCGACCTTAATTACAGGGCTTCGTTTTGGGTTGGCCGTGAAAAAGAATTACGTGAAATTTTCACAGAAATTGCTTCTGTTTCAGACATATTGATCGGAAATGAAGAAGATTTCCAATTGTGTTTAGGCATTGAAGGGCCTGAAGCCGGTGGCGAAGGTATTGAAGCCGAAATTGAAGGTTTCAAAGGAATGATCGGAAGGGTAAAAGAAGCTTTCCCAAATGCATCTGTTTTTGCAACAACCTTGCGCGAAGTAATCAGCGTAAACGAACATTTGTGGGGTGCAATTATGCTTGAAGGCGACGACAACTGGCAAGTGATAAAACCACGTTCAATTACTGTTCTTGATCGCATTGGTGGTGGCGATGGTTTTGTTGGCGGGTTGCTCTATGGTATCTTAAAAGAATGGGAACCTGAAAAATGGCCTCAGTTTGGATGGGCAACAGGAGCTTTGGCTACTACCTTTTTAACCGACTATGCACAGCCAGCCGATGAAGATATGGTTTGGAGCATTTGGAAAGGCAATGCACGGGTAAAACGATAAAACATCGCAGGTCTTTGGTCGTTCCAGAATGATCAAAGACCATTGCGTTTTCATTAAAGTTGACGACAAGAACACTTAACACTGAAAATTATGATGTATTTTGAATCGGATGGATTGCCATCTACAAAACTTAGTGCGGAAGATTTAAAAGAAGGTTTGTTTCAGGCACTGAACAAATTAGGGGAAAAGAAAAAAGTTTTGGCCATTCCTCCTGATTATACCAGGTTGCCTTCAAGGGCTGGTGAGTTGACCGAATTTGCATGGAAGTATTATGGCGACAAGCTAACTGATATCCTACCGGCATTGGGGACACATTCGCCTATGACCGACCATCAAATAGAACACATGTTTGGAAAAACACCCAGAAACCTGTTTCGTGACCACGACTGGAGAAACGATGTAGTGACCGTTGGTGAAGTTCCTGCCGAATTTGTAAAAGAAGTATCGGAAGGCGCGTGCGATTTCACATGGCCTGCACAGGTAAATAAATTATTGCTAGAAGGCAATTTCGATTTGATTTTGTCCGTCGGACAGGTTGTCCCCCATGAAGTTGTTGGAATGGCTAATTACAACAAAAATATTTTTGTTGGCACCGGAGGTTCCGAAGGAATTAACAAAAGTCATTTTGTAGGGGCAGCCTTTGGTATGGAAAAAATGATGGGAAGGTCAGAAACACCTGTTCGAAAAATATTTAATTATGCTTCGGATAATTTTACCTCTGAACTACCTATTCTATATGTGCAAACAGTTGTGAGCGTTGATGAGGACGGGAAACTGGTTACCAACGGGTTATTTATTGGCGACGATACCGAAGTATTTTTGAAAGCTGCAAAACTTTCGCTTCAGGTGAATTTCCAAATGTTGGATGCCCCGATTAAAAAAGCAGTTGTTTACCTCGACCCAACCGAGTTTAAAAGCACTTGGCTCGGAAACAAAAGTGTTTACCGAACCAGAATGGCACTTGCAGATGATGCAGAATTAATTGTTTTGGCTCCAGCGCTTGTTGAGTTTGGTGAAGATAAACAAATTGATAAACTGATTCGGAAATATGGTTATTTCGGAACACCAAACACGCTAAAAGCGGTACAGGAAAATGAAGATCTGAGAAACAACCTAGGTGCAGCAGCCCACCTGATCCATGGATCCTCTGAAGGAAGGTTCAGTATTACCTATTGTCCGGGTAAGGGTGCGGAAAACCTTACCAAACAAGAAATTGAAAGCGTGGGCTTTAAGTATGCCGATATTGAAGAAGTAACAGCAAGATACAACCCCGAAAAGCTAAGGGACGGATACAATACCATGTCCGATGGAGAGGAAATTTTCTATATTTCAAACCCGGCACTCGGTTTATGGGCATTTAAAGACAGGTTTGACTATTAAAGCTGGATACTTGTTACTTGATACTTGTTACTAATTTCTGAATGATAAAAAAAGATACCATAAACTGGGGAATAATTGGCGTTGGTGATGTCACCGAGGTTAAAAGTGGACCGGCATTTTATAAAGCTGCAAACTCAAACCTGCATGCAGTTATGAGAAGAAATGCTGAAAAAGCTGCTGACTATGCCAAGCGCCATAAGGTTCCAAAATGGTATTCAAATGGTTCAGACCTGATTAATGATCCTTTGGTCGATGCAGTTTATGTTGCAACCCCACCCGATTCGCATGCCACTTATGCAATTGAGGCAATGCGGGCAGGCAAACCTGTGTATGTTGAAAAACCAATGGCCCGGAATTATGATGAATGCATGGAAATGATCCGTGTATCCGAAGAAACCGGAATGCCTCTGTTTGTGGCTTACTACAGAAGAACCCTCCCTGCATTCTTAAAAGTGAAGGAATTGATTGAAGCAGGTGAAATTGGTCAGGTTTTATCGGTTGAAATTGTTCTTCATAAAAAGGCACAGGAAAGAAATCAATTGCCCGAAGAAATGCATTGGCATGTAAACCCGGAAATTGGTGGGGCCGGACATTTTTTTGATCTTGCATCACACCAGTTTGATTTTCTTGATTTTGTTTTGGACGAAATCGAACATGTGCATGGTGAGGCGAGTAACAGGGCTGGATTATATCGTGCCGAAGATACGGTAACAGCAGCCTTTCAGTTCAAATCAGGTGTAATTGGTTCAGGCAATTGGTGCTTTGTGGTGGAAGAATCCGAGGAAAAAGATCGAATAAGCTTTTTTGGTGAACATGGTACAATTTCCATCCCATGTTTTTCATTAGGACCAGTAGAGATTAATTCGAACAAAGGGAATAAGTCTTTAGAGTTTCAAAATCCACAACATATATCGCAAAACCTGGTGCAACAAGTTAACGATGACTTACTTGGGAAAAATAAATGCATAAGCACCATGTATTCGGCAGCGCGCACCAGCAAAGTTTTAGATGAAATAGTAAAAGGATATTATAAATGAATTTAATGTTGATAGACTGAGATTATGTAATAACCGGGTTTATAAATATCTATCACAATAAGTAACCGTAAATAACATTATATATCAATAAATAAGGAATTTATACGCAAAAGAAATTATAACATTTCTATGAAAGTTATTATCGATAATAAAATACCATATATAAAAGGCGCATTAGAGCCCTTTGCTGATGTTGTGTATTTGCCCGGAGCGCAAACAACCCCTGAATTAGTAAAAGATGCTGATGCCGTTATCACCAGGACCCGTACAATTTGTGATGAAGGATTGCTGAAAGGTTCGAAGGTAAAGTTTATTGCTACTGCGACCATTGGTTTCGACCATATTGATACAAATTATTGTGATACTGCCGAAATAAAATGGACAAATGCCCCAGGATGTAATGCAAAAAGTGTGGAGCAATATCTGGCTTCTGCCCTGTTTTCTATTTCGATGCGAAAAAGGTTTCGTCTGCATGAAAAAACGATTGGGATTGTTGGAGTTGGCAATGTTGGTTCAAAAGTTGCCAAGTTTTGCGAAACCATTGGAATGAAAGTCCTTTTAAATGATCCACCTCGAGAAAGAAAGGAAGGACCGGAAGGATTTGTTTCGCTTGAGGTCATCCAAAACGAAGCCGACATTATTACATTTCATGTTCCGTTGAATATGAAAGGGGATGATGCAACCTATCACATGGTGAACGAAGATTTTTTACTTGGATTAAAAAAGAAACCGATTTTAATAAACACCTGCCGCGGCGAAGTATTTAATTCAACTGAAATATACGACGCCAGTGAAGCCGGAATGATATCAGGCTTAATAATCGACTGCTGGGAAAATGAACCCGAAATCGATCTTGACCTTCTTAACCTTGTTGATTATGGTACGCCCCACATTGCAGGGTATTCAAAAGACGGGAAAGCCAATGGCACAAAAATGAGCATCCAGGCAATAAGCAGGTTTTTTAATTTAGGAATAGATGATTGGGAACCTCAAAATGTTGAGTTGCCAGAAAAAACCAAGGTGACAATTGATGGTAATCAAAGACGTGAAGAAGCCATTATTGCAGAAGCTGTTTTATCGACCTATGATCTGGAAAATGACGATGAAAATTTAAGGGAAAGCCCACATATTTTTGAGAAGCTAAGGGGAGATTATCCCGTTCGCCGGGAATTTGATTCCTACACCATTGAGGCAAAGAATGTTGAAAAAGAGACCATCGAAAAATTAAAGTTGATCGGGTTTAAAATAAAAAATTAGAAGTCTTTCCCACGAAAGTGGGAAACCCAACATACCAAACACAATGAGAGAATTTAACTTTTATGTATACATAATATCAAACCAAAGAAATACAGTTCTATACATAGGGGTTACAAATAACTTAAAAAGAAGAATAGGGGAACATAAAAACAAGGTAAACAAAAGTTTTTCATCCAGATATAACATAAATAAACTTGTTTACTTTGAACATTTTAAAAGTATAACAGCAGCAATAATAAGGGAAAAAAGACTGAAGAAATGGAAAAGAGAGTGGAAAAATGAATTAATAAATAATCAAAATCCTTATTGGTTGGAATTATACGAGGTAATTGATAAGATTCCTGCTTCGGCAGGAATGACTGAAGCAATAAACGAAATATCAAATCATTAATTCACTATAAATTAATCAAATAAAATAAATTAAAAATCATGGCAAAAAAATTAGCAGACATAGGCTTAATTGGGTTGGCAGTAATGGGCGAAAACCTGGTTTTGAATATGGAAAGTAAAGGTTATACGGTTGGCGTGTTTAACAGGACCGTTGAGAAAGTTGACAAATTTATGGCTGGTCGAGGGGCAGGCAAAAACTTCATTGGAGCGAAATCAATTGAAGAACTTTGTGCTTCGCTGGAAAAGCCAAGAAAAGTAATGCTTTTGGTAAAAGCCGGACAACCAGTTGATGCATTTATTGACCTTGTGATACCTCATTTGGAAGAAGGTGACATCATTATCGATGGTGGAAACTCTCACTTCCCTGATACTGTTCGCAGAACCGAATATGTAGAAAGCAAAGGCTTATTGTATATCGGAACTGGTGTTTCCGGTGGTGAAGAAGGTGCATTGTTAGGACCTTCAATCATGCCTGGTGGTTCACCAGCTGCATGGCCCGCTGTGAAAGATATCTTCCAGGCTATTTCAGCAAAAGTTGAAGGTGGTGCTGCTTGTTGCGACTGGGTTGGCGAAGGTGGTGCAGGACACTTTGTAAAAATGGTGCACAACGGTATTGAATATGGCGATATGCAAATTATTACAGAAGCATACCAGCTTATGAAAGAATTGCTTGGAATGAGCAATCAGGAAATGTACGAAGTATTTAAAGAATGGAATGAAGGCATATTAGACAGTTACCTGATCGAAATTACTCGTGATATTCTTGGCTATAAAGATGAAAATGGCGAAGAAACTGTAGAGATGATCCTTGACACAGCCGGACAAAAAGGAACTGGTAAATGGACCGGAATTTCGGCACTGGACCTTGGTATTCCGTTAACACTGATTGGCGAATCAGTATTTGCACGTTGTCTTTCTGCACAAAAAGATTTGCGTGTGGAAGCATCTAAAGCGATTTCCGGACCAACACCAAAATTTGAAGGCGACAAAAAACAGTTTGTTAACGATATTATGAATGCGCTGCTTGGTGCGAAAATAATATCTTATGCACAAGGCTATAACCTGATGATGGAAGCTGCAAAAGAATATAAGTGGAACTTAAATTACGGTGGCATTGCCCTTATGTGGAGAGGTGGATGTATCATTCGTTCGGTATTCTTAAAAGATATTAAAGCCGCATTCGATAAAAATCCTGAGTTGCCAAACTTATTGCTTGATCCTTATTTTAAAGAAAAAGTGGAAGGAACGCAAGAAGGTTGGAGACGTGTATGCGCAACTGCACTTTCAAACGGAGTACCAGTTCCTGCATTAACATCGGCACTTTGTTATTTTGACGGATTCAGAAGCGAAAGGCTTCCTGCAAACTTGTTGCAAGCTCAACGCGACTATTTCGGAGCACACACCTATGAGCGTATTGACAAACCACGCGGTGAATTCTTTCACACCAACTGGACTGGTCGTGGTGGCGACACTGCCTCAACAACATACGAAGTTTAAAAACGATTATTCGTTTATTTTTAAAAGCCACCTTATCTTTTTAGGTGGCTTTTTGTTTTCCCAAATTATATAAGTATCTTTTAGAACCTTAACACTCGTATTTTTTGCTTGTTCATCGTATAAACAACTTGCTCAATGCGTGTACTTTTAACTGGTGTTACCGGATATGTTGGAAAACGGCTCCTCCCTGCCCTTATAGAAAAAGGGTATGAAATCATTTGTTGCGTGCGCGATAAAAACCGCTTGACCATCCACCCGAAAATGTTAACAAAGGTAGAGATTTTAGAACTGGATTTCCTTCAATTACCTGACCTTGCACAACTGCCAAAGAATTTTGATGCCGCTTATTACCTGATTCATTCCATGACCAGTTCTACCGAAAAATTTGATGAACTGGAGGCTAAAACGGCAGCAAATTTTAAACAGTACATTGAATCAACGCAGGCACAACAGGTGATTTACTTAAGTGGAATAACCAACGAAGAAGTCCTATCCAAACATCTGGCATCCAGGAAAAAAGTGGAGGATATATTAAAAAGCGAAAAATATAATTTAACAGTACTGAAAGCAGGCATTGTTGTTGGTTCGGGCAGTGCTTCGTTCGAAATAATCCGTGATATTGTTGAAAAACTGCCGATAATGATATCGCCCAAATGGGTTCTTACAAAAACCCAACCTATTGCAATCAGGGATGTAATAAAATACCTTTCAGGCGTACTCTTTCAAAAACAAACCTACAATGCAAGTTTCGATATTGCAGGTCCGGAAATCCTTACCTATAAAGAAATGATGTTACAATATGCATCCGTTCGGAAGCTTAAAAGGAAGATATGGGTGGTTCCATTTATGACCCCAAGGTTGTCATCGTATTGGCTGTTTTTTATTACTTCGGTATCGTATAAACTTGCAGTAAATCTGGTTCACAGCATGAAAATGGAAATTGTTGCCAAAGACCAAAGGTTGGAGGAATTACTGCAAGTGAATCCATTAACCTACAAACAAGCCTTAAAATTTGCCTTTCAAAGAATAAAACAAAACCTGGTTTTGAGCAGTTGGAAAGACTCCCTGATTAGCAGTAGCCTCGGACTTTCACTTTCCGATTTTATCGAAGTCCCCCAATTTGGATGTTATAAAAATACAAAATCAGTTGTAGTAAAAGAACCTATGAAAGTGCTTAATAATATTTGGGCAATAGGTGGCGAACGGGGTTATTATTACGCAAATTGGCTATGGAAAACAAGGGGCTTTTTCGATCAGGTTTTCGGAGGTGTCGGAGTAAGACGAGGACGAACACTTCCAACGGAAATACATTCGGGGGATGCCCTTGACTTTTGGCGCGTAATTTTTGCAAGCCGTCCAAAAAAACGATTGTTGCTTTATGCCGAAATGAAATTGCCCGGCGAGGCATGGCTTGAGTTTAAGATAGATGAAAACAACCTTTTTACCCAAACAGCTACTTTTAGGCCAAAAGGAATTTGGGGAAGGTTTTATTGGATTTTCACCTCGCCATTTCACTATTATATTTTTAAGGGTATGATGCGAAATATTGTAAAACACAAACCAGAATAGTTATTGATAACTGCTTTGTTGTATTTTTTCAAAACGCCATTCGCTCAATTGTTTAATCCTGTTTAAAACGTTCGATGTTACCCTGTTATGAACGCTTTCCCAAAGTTTATTCACCACTTTCTTGTTTGTAAATCTTTTTTTTCCATAAAAATTAAAACTCACGGCAAATGCCAACTGAGATTGAGATTTCTCTCCCATTTCAGAAATCGATGAGCGAACATACATGGTATAAATCCCAATCGGATAGCCCCCGCTACTCCTGTACAGCAAATAACGGGCATTATCAAAATCATAAGGATCAGGAACATGTTTTATACGGATCGAATTAAGATAAAACAAAGGGATTAAATGTAAGCCCAAAAAGCTTTTTTTAAATCCGAATGGATATTTCGACCAACCAAATGGTAATATCCTTATTTGTTGAATATCATTATCAACACGTTCAACCTTTGCTACGTGGTTTGGCCAGCACGTTGAGTCTCCATTCCAATTAAGTAACTCATTAAAAACATAGGCAACCGGAGCATCAATTCCAATTTGATGAACATTTAAGATTAAGTTTTGATCAACATCCTCCCCTATCCGTTGTAATATTCTTTGGTTATATTCCAGCCTTTTACCCTTCGAGTCAAACTTAACAAGCGTCACAATTGCAGGGCTCTTCAAAAGGAAATTCCACACATCCGTAAAAATATTTTCACTTCTGGATGGCGGGGATCTTAAAATTTTATTTTGAGATGTTGTTGTGCCCATTTGTTAATTAACAATTCTAACAGCCGAATGATTATAAGTTACCATTTTTTATTGAAAAAACTTCTTATGAAGCTATCAAGGAGTTAGAAACTCCTAGGTCCTTTTCTTTTTTAAAAAATTATTTTGGATGAACATTCCGGGCAAAGGACTTTCCTTATTGATAATATTAGGAAGGTCATTTTATTGATTCTTTGTTGTAAGAGATTTCTAAATTGACGAATTAAGTGAAGAGTTTACTTAATGAACGTTCCGGGCAAAGGACTTTCCAAGTCCTTCAATACTCAATTGGATCAATTAGTAATAATTCCTTATCTTCAACTATTAAAAGTTCCCAAATGCAAAAGAAAGAACACTATAGAGGAAACCTTCCTCATTTTCAACAGCCTGGTCAATGGTATTTTATTACATGTTCATTGCTTGGAGCAATCCCTAAATCAAAGATGAGATAACTATCCATTGATTTAGAAACTGCAAAAACCAAGCTTTTGCATATCAGTGGCGAATTTTCCGATTCAAATCCAATAATCGCAAAAGCAAAATCAAATTACCAGTTGGCATTGAAAAAATACAGACATAGTTATGATATATTACTTAACCAATCATTAAATCCATCCTTGTCATTATTGAATGAAAAGAACCTAAAAATAATGACGGAAGCTTTACTTTTCTGGGAAGGCAAAAAACTGGAATCTCATGCCTGGTGCATTATGTCCAACCATTTTCATTGGGTTGTTTCATTAAATAAAAAAGATGAATTAGGAAAACCTATTTATTTGCAGGATGTTCTTCATTCCGTTAAGCTGTATTCAGCAAGAAATATTAATAAATCAGAAAACAGGGAAGGTCAACTTTGGTTCCATGAAAGTTTTGAAACAACAATCAGGAATGATCAACATTTTTATAATGTTGTAAAATACACCATTAACAATCCTGTTTCTGCCGGGTTAATTAAAAAATGGGAAAATTGGAAGGGAACCTACCTTGCCCCTGACTTAAAGAAAAATTTCGCATCAATTTCATCAAGGAGTTAGAAACTCCTTAACCCATTTTGTAATTCTATCTTTTCAGGTGAAGGACTTTCCAAGTCCTTCAATACCCAATAGGCTCAAATAGCAATAATTTCTGATAATTTAGGTAATCCTTTTAATTTTATTGAAAAGGATATACCTTCACTTAAAAATAAAAGACATGGCAAAGTTTGATCAATTAGCAGAAAGTCTTTCCAACAAAGTCTTATTATGGCAACCTAAATTATTGGCTCTACCAAAACATGTCATTTCCAATAACTTTAATTCCCAACATCGGAACATAAAAATGATTGTTGGGCACATGCTCGACTCGGTTTCAAACAATACACACCGGATTATCCACCTTCAATACCAAAACAGCCCAATTAGTTTTCCCGACTATGCAAACCTTGGAAATAACGATAAGTGGATTACCATTCAAAATTACAGGGATGAAGATTGGAAGAACCTTGTAGAAGCCTGGAAATACGGCCATCTGCATATCTGCCATGTGATTAAAAATATAGATCCATCAAAATTGGGAGCAATATGGCA
This sequence comes from Prolixibacteraceae bacterium, assembly GCA_963677475.2. GTDB lineage: Bacteria > Bacteroidota > Bacteroidia > Bacteroidales > Prolixibacteraceae > JABMQB01. The sequence continues at coordinate 95,308 of CAXXQD010000007.1, forward strand.
ATCGGCATTAAACGAAAAGATTACCCTTGAAATGATGGTAATTGATTTTCCAAGGCACTTTGATTTACACATTCAGGAAATAGAAAATCTAACCAATCAATAATTTAAAATGAACCTCAAATCGGAAAGACTCAAACTTAAAGAAATTACCTGGAACGATATTGCAAATATCCATAACCTTCATTCCATCCCTGAAGTGGAAGAATACAATACAATTGGCATTCCTAAGAACCTTGGCACTACTAAGGAGCTCTTGCGCCCCGCTATTAATGACCAGAAAAACGACCAGCGAAAAACCTATGTTTGGAACCTGCTTTTAAAAGACTCTGATACATTTATCGGAATTGCCGGCATGTCGGTTTCAAACGACCGTTTTAACTATGGCGAAATCTATTACAAATTGCATCCTGACTACTGGGGAAAAGGTTTTGCCACTGAAGCAGCAAAAACCATAATCCTTTTTGGGTTTAAACATTTAAAATTACACAGAATTGAAGCAGGTGTTGCTACAGAAAATACCAGATCAATTAAAGTACTTGAAAGAATTGGGATGACACAGGAAGGGATCCGCCGAAAAATTTTGCCAATTCGAGGCGAGTGGATAGATAATTTTCATTTTGCTATTGTTGAAGGTGATCCGGTTCCTTACAAATAGCCTTTTGTAAATTTTACCGTTAGATAAAAAACCAAGAATAAAAGGGAACTTTTACGAAACACTTTTGTTATAAATTTTGGAAATAATCAATGTTATATTATTGAAAGGAAAAAAATTCCGTTAACGCTAACGGAAAACGTTTTTTTTTGTACATTTACATACTAAATTATTTAAAATCAATACATCTATGATTCTTGGACTATTAAAAGAACAAGGGACTGAAACCCGGGTTGCTTTACTTCCTGAAATAGTAAAAAGCTTCACCGACCTTAAGGTGGAAGTTTTGGTAGAAGATGGTGCCGGGGAAAAGGCATTCACTGCCAACGACAGTTACACCGAAGTTGGGGCAAAAATTCAGAAAAGAGATGAGATTTTTGCAAAAGCCGACGTACTCCTTCAAATTCACTCCCCATCGGATAGTGATTTGAAATCCATTAAAGATTCTCAACTATGGATTAGTGCTTTTAACCCTTTAGGTGACACTGCACTTGTTAAAACATTCTTAGATAAGGGTATCACTACCTTTAGCCTTGATTTAATTCCTAGGACAACCAGGGCACAAGCCATGGATATTCTATCGTCAATGGCAACCGTATCAGGTTATCAGGCAGTTTTGGATGCTGCTTTAAGGCTGCCAACATTCTTCCCTATGTTTATGACGGCAGCGGGTACAATCCGCCCTGCTAATGTGCTTATTTTGGGCGCGGGTGTTGCCGGGCTGCAGGCAATTGCAACATCACGGAAACTTGGGGCACAAGTGCAGGTATTTGATGTACGCTCAGCAGTGAAAGAAGAAGTAATGAGCCTTGGTGGAAAGTTTGTAGAAGTTGAAGGCGCCACTGAAGATGCAGCAGCCGGGGGTTACGCCGTAGAGCAAACTGAGGAATACAAGAAAAAACAGCAACAGGCAATTAACGATCATGCAGCAAAAGCAAATGTTGTTATTTGTACGGCACAAATACCCGGAAGGAAAGCACCTTTATTAATACCAAAAGAAGCTGTGGACAATATGAAACCCGGTTCTGTCATTATTGATTTGGCAGCCTCAACCGGGGGAAATTGTGAATTAACCAAGGACAATGAAACTGTTGTTTACAATCAGGTTTCTATTGTTGGCGAATCCAATTATCCGGCGCAAAAGCCTCTTGATGCAAGCAAAATGTTCGGTAAAAACGTGTTTAACTTTATGAAACTGATGATCGGTGAAGAAGGTGAATTAAACCTCAATTTTGAAGATGATATCGTAAAAGGCACTTGCATTACACATGCCAAAGAAATATACAACGAACGTGTTAAATCAGTAATTGAAAAATAAATAAAGATATGGAAAACGTATTAACTTTTTTAACTGAGAATAAAGATGCGATATTCATTATTGTATTGTCGATATTTCTGGGATTCGAGGTTATATCAAATGTTCCATCAGTATTGCATACACCCCTGATGTCGGGTGCCAATGCAATTAGCGGGGTTATTATTATTGGAGGTATTATCCTTGTCGGACATGCCTCAACAACATTCGAATGGATACTAGGTGCAGTAGCACTTTTTATGGCAACCCTGAATGTTGCCGGAGGATACGTTGTTACCGATCGGATGCTCGAAATGTTTAAAAAGAAGAAAAAATAACCATGACTATGATATTATTAAATACATTAATGCCGGGACAAGTAGTTCTGGAATACAGCTACCTTCTTTCAGCCATTATGTTTGTAATTGGCCTTAAACTTCAAAGTCACCCGGAAACCGCACGAAAAGGTAATTTTTGGGCAGCATCGGGTATGGTACTGGCAATGATTATGACCCTTATCCTGAACAAAGATGATGCAGGGGCAGGAATTTCGATGCTTAATGGTTCTGCCGTTATTCTGGTTATTCTTGCAGGTAGCATTGTGGGTTCAATCATGGCGCGTAAAGTGAAAATGACCGCCATGCCACAAATGGTATCCTTGTTCAATGCAACAGGAGGTGCAGCTTCTGGTGCAGTAGCCCTTATTGAGTTTTCAAAAAATCCGGATCAATCCGTACTGGTTACTTTGTTGGGATTAGTAGTAGGAAGTATCGCATTTAGTGGTAGTATGATTGCTTACGGTAAACTTGATGGTAAAGTGGGAGACATTTTTTCCAAATTTATGACCTATGTGAACCTATTGTTCATGTTATTGATTGCTGCAATTATAATGCTCGTTATTTTTGGTGGATTTGAACCACAAACAATCAACTATTTGGTATATGGACTTCTAGTGCTTAGTATAATTTACGGTGTAAGTTTTGTAATGCCAATTGGCGGAGCAGATATGCCGGTTGTTATTTCACTACTTAACTCACTTACAGGTATTGCCGCAGCAATGGCCGGGTTTATCTATGGGAATGAAGCCATGATCCTGGGAGGTATCCTTGTGGGTGCTGCCGGAACAATCCTAACCCTTCAGATGTGTAAAGCAATGAACCGATCGCTGATCAATGTAATAATTGGTTCATTTGGTGGTGGCGGCGCGAGCAGTGCCAGCGTGCAGGGAAGTATTAAAGAGATTCAATTAAGCGATGCAGCAGTATTGTTAAGTTACTCGCAAAAAGTTGTTGTTATTCCCGGTTACGGACTAGCTGTTGCCCAGGCACAGCATATTGCTCACGAACTGGAAAGCTTATTGGAAGGTAAAGGAGTAGATGTTCGATATGCCATCCACCCCGTTGCCGGACGTATGCCAGGGCACATGAATGTTTTGCTTGCTGAGGCCGATGTTCCTTATGAGAAACTTGTTGAAATGGACGACATTAATCCTGATATGCCAAACGTAGATGTTGTGATTGTGGTGGGAGCTAACGATGTTGTAAACCCTGCGGCTTATGACGATCCCAGCAGTCCAATTTACGGAATGCCAATTATTGATGCCCATTTAGCTAAAAACATCATCATCATGAAACGTGGTATGGGTAAAGGATACGCTGGAATTGAAAACTTCTTGTTCTTTAACGATAAAACCAGAATGTTGTTTGGTGATGCCAAAGCATCAATCTCAAAATTGGTAAATGAAATTAAAAGTATGTAATCAGATTTTAACAAACAAAACACAAGTTGCTCTAAAATGAGCTAGTAAACACGAAAGATGCCATCTTTTAAAGAAGATGGCATCTTTCTTTGCTTTGGTTGCAAGTTAACTAATCGTATCCACGTTATTTCCCAGATTACGATAATTGATTTTTTCCTGTGGATTGGTACCATTTAAATACTCTTCCACGTTTGTATAGCCATCGCCATCAGAATCTATTGAGCCATCTTTATCACTTTTCGGATTAAGGTTGTATTTTATTTCCCATTCATCGGGCATTCCGTCACCATCGCTATCGACCGGAACTTCTGCCGGATCAAACGTTAATTCAGGATATCCACCAACTTCCGAGATATCCATGATAATACCTGTCTCAGTTGTAGGTTTGCCACTTCGAACCATCTCTGTAACCCGTTTATCAACAGCATCGCGTTTCGGCAGGGTTGCCCCGGCTTTTGCCAATACCGATTCGAATGCATTTTCAGCAGTTTCATGTGGCGATACTGGCCAACCTTCAAATGGAGTGTTCACACGCGCTATTTTCTCTGGTCCACGCATTCCTGCCCAGTTATTATTGTTAAGCTCTTCGTTATCGTGCATAATGTTTCCTGCAACATACCATTTTCCCGGTCGTTTCTCTTCTTTAGGATACCAATCATCAGCAGCCCAAGCACTTCCGGGCGAATACATATTTCGTTGTTCGATTCGGGCAAAAACAGCACGCATATTATCGTTTGTGGCAGGGCCCGGTTTATAGTAATTATTGATAAGGTTAACAAGTGAAGTTTCGTCGCCACCATCTGTGGTACGATGGCGCCAGTTAAAAATCACATTGTTCCGAAAATCAAATGCCCCCGACATCCCTATGGAAGGGTTCCTTCCTGTATTACATGCAAACAGGTTATGGTGAAATGTGGATGGATTACCACCCCAGGTTCCACCAAATGCATGATGGCGGGCATCTAATGCCTCGCTTGATATTGTCCATTGAATAGTAATAAATTTAGCCGGATCTTTGATTCGGGTAGTGCCATCAAGCGAAGGCCTCATATGACGGTAAAGCGAAATGTTTTCGTCCATCCCCCAACTGGTTGAACAATGGTCGATAATAATGTGGTGAAAAGGATTGCCACCAATATTATCGTCCCCTTGGCCTCCAAGCGGAACGCCCCGCCTCACACGGATGTGACGTACAATTACGTTATATGTGTTAATATTAAATGTTCCTGCAATACAAATTCCATCGCCAGGTGCAGTCTGCCCCGCAACTGTAATATCCGGATGGTTAATATTAAGGTCACCCTTAATTTTAATTGTACCAGCAACCCTGAATACTACGATCCGTGGCCCGCTAGCTTCAAGTGCCGCACGCAAGCTGCCCTCGCCACTGTCATTCAGGTTTGTAACAGCCACAACCTTGCCACCTCGTCCTCCGGAAGCAAACATACCGCCACCCCATGCACCAGGGAAAGCAGGAATTACTCCTTCAGGCAATCTTGGAGGGTGTGGAGGAATCTGGCCTTGCTCTGGTTGACCTGTTGCGGAAGTGGTTTGCGCGTGGATTCCCGGAACAGAAGCGATTAATGCAAAAATTAACATGCTATTCCTGATAATTTGAAAAACTGTTTTCATGTTTGTCTTAAGTTTTAATGATTAATTATAATCTTTACAAAATACTATAAACAGATTTGACCACAAAACACATTGCACTTTTCATGTAAAAATTATTGCCAAGTGTAAATCCATACTTTGTATTAAAACCTTTTGCACAACCTCTAATTTCATATAATGCATCTCGTCTATTTCTGAACAAAAAAATTGTGATACCTCTAAGTCAATCCGAATTCTCAAATAATTATCAACTCTTTCTGTAAATAGGGTTAAAATAATTCGCGGTTCAAATAAATTCCTACTTTCGCCGGACTAATAATTTTAACCAAAAATCTATTATCTATGAGTACTCAAAAATTAGGGAATCCAGCCGTTGTCGGACTAGCAGGGTTCGGATTAACAACACTTATTTTACAATTGCACAACATTGGCTTATGCGGAATCGGTCCGGTATTGGCAATGGGGTTCATTTTTGGCGGACTTGCACAGTTTATTGCAGGTTTTATGGAACAAAAACTTGGAAATAATTTCGGGTTTAGCGCATTTGTAGCGTATGGTTCTTTCTGGATTGGCCTTGGAATAATCTGGCTGCTAAACCATTTTAACATCTACCCTCTTTCCCATACCGATCTTGGTTGGTATCTTGTTGTTTGGGCACTTTATACATTGATACTTATGTTTGCCTCATTTTACGTTCATAAAGCAATGTCCATCACTTTTATCCTCCTTGAAATTGGATTTATCCTTCTGGTAATTGGTCATTTTGGTTATCCAAAGATGAATGTTGTTGCAGGATACGAACTTATATTCTGTGCTTTGGCAGCCTGGTATATGATGGCAGCAATTATCGTAAATGATTTGGCAGGGAAAACGGTTTTACCTTTTGGGAAAGCTTGGGCTTCAAAATCGTAATTTCAAAAACATACCCATAAAAAAGAGGTTGTCTCAAAAGGGACGGCCTCTCTTCATTTTCAGCGAATGGTTGAAAATAATTTAAAATTCACAGCTCATCGCTTTGTTTGAATATCAGCTGCTTAGCATCTTCAGGCATGACAAGGAGATACAAAAAAATACCGTTTAAACCTTATCTCGATAAACAAAGCATGTTCTTCCCTCCCAATCTTGACGAGATGGTCCCCGATGGCCATGCAGTGCAGGTTGTGGACAATATTATTGATAAGGTTGATATCCAGTCCATCCTGGATACTTATCCCGGAGGTGGCAGTTCGGGTTACCACCCCCAGATGCTGTTATAAGTATTAGTTTATGCTTACCTGAAGAACATTTATTCGAGCCGTCAGATGGAAGGAGCTTTAAAAGAGAACATCCATTTTATGTGGCTAAGTGGAATGAGCCAACCCGACCACAATACCATTAACCGATTCAGGGGCAAACGTTTGGACGGTAACCTAAAAGAAATCTTCGGCTCAGTAGTACAAGATGCTTGCAGAAGAGGGCTACCTCAGTATTAAAGAAATATACATTAATGGAACTAAAATTGAGGCCAATGCCAACCGCTATACTTTTGTCTGGGGCAAAACTATTGCCACACAAAAAGAAAAAATCAAAGAACAGTTAGTACAGATATGGCCTCATGGACAATCGGTATACGAACAAGAAAAAGGCCTTCCCCAAACGCCCGGTTTTGAAGAAATATCATCGGAAAAAGTTGAAAAAGCAATTGTCCAGATAAACGGGGCACTCAAAGACAAACGAGCCAGCGAAGAGATAAAAAAAATTAAAATACGCAGCCAAAAACTGGCCGGTTAACCTTTCCAAATACGAAGAACAAGAAAAGGTACTGCAGGGGCGCAACAGTTATTCCAGGACTGATACCAATGCCACTTTCATGCGGATGAAAGAAGGCTACATGAAAAACGGGCAGTTCTCAACCAATAACCAGTTTGTTGTAAATTATACCGTTGAAAAAACCTCTACCGATACCACCACCTTGCCTGGACACCTTTCTGAACATGAAAGATTATACGGCCAATACCCGGAAGCTGCTACAGCCGGTTCGGGCTATGGAGCGAAGAAAACTATGAGTTTCTGGAAAAGAACAACATTCAACCCTTTGTGAAGTTTAACTACTTTCATTATGAACAAACCAAAAAATTCAAAACAAATATTTTTCATAAAGACATCCTTTATTACAATGAAAAGGGTGGTTGCCTTTATTGCCCAATGGGACAAAAAATGGTCATGGCTGGCACTTCTGCAAGAAAACTTCGACTGTTTTCAGCAACATGTAAGCTACTATAAGGCACAAAATTGCCAGGGGTGTCCATTGAGCTGGGGCTGTCATAAAGCAAAAGCAGAAAGGATAATCGAGATAAACCACAACCTGCAACGGCACAAACAAAATGCACGCAATAAACCCCTAAGCGAAGATGGGGTAAAACACCGTGGTCAGCGGTGTGCAGATGTGGAAGCAACTTTTGGCACAATTAAACATAACAAAGGTTTCAGAAGGTTTATGCTCTGTGGTAAACGAAAAGTGGAAATTGAGACCCTTTTGATTGTATTGGCCCACAATTTATCCAAAATAAGTGCTTAAAAGCACTTAAACCTTTTTGTTTTATCGCTAAAAACATCATCCAAAATTTAAATCCCAAAAAAGTAACGTTGAAACTCAAAACAGAGAAAACTCAGGAGTATAAAAAAACCGTTCCACAAACTTGTTATGAGACGGCCTCTTTTTTTGTATAAAGTCGATTAATCTGATATGAGATTTCATAAAAGACTATAACACAGAAAGATAAATATTATATTAAACTAGTGAATTCATAGGTGTAATTATCCAAAAATATTATGTTAACTCAAAATATTCATGTGGCTAGTTAAATATTCCCACTAAAATAGGGGAAATCCCTATTTGGGACAATGTCCCATACCTCTAATTTTGTTTAATATAAAAACGAAATATGGTCTCCATATTAATTTGAATAAGATCATATGGTTAAATAAGGATTAAATAAACTAATAGGTTACTGTATTAAGGACAACCAAAACCGCACAAAATGAAAAGCAAACAACAACTTCTAATGCTGATACTCAGCATAATTTTTACAATTACTGTCAATGCATTTGGTCAAACGAAAGAAAACAATATTGAGAATATTGTATTTATAGACCAATCTTTACCTGAATCTTCAACCTTGGGCAACTTTGTAAATCTACCTAATACTGAAATTGTATTCTTAAATCCTGAAAAGTATGAAGGTATACAAAAAGTTACCGAGGAAATACAAAAGTATAGCGGCTTAAAATCGATTCATTTGGTCGGACATGGCGATGATGCAAAGATAATAATCGGTAATGATAATTATTGGAGTGACGATATCTATATGATTGAGAACATATTAAAGTCATGGAAAGATCATTTTAAAGCTGAAGCTGATGTGTACTTATATGGCTGTTCAATTGCGGGTTCATCTGAAGGAAAAGGATTTGTAGATCTTTTTGCAAGTTTTACCGGATTGGATGTTGTAGCTTCAACCAATCTTACAGGGCATTTTTCAAAAGGCGGTGACTGGGTTATGGAATATACTACTGGAAATATCGAATCACCAATTGCTTTTTCCTCAGGTATTGAAACTTATAACTACACCTTGCAAGGATTAAATTATGCGGATCTTAGAAATTATGATGAAGTTGATGAAGGCTCTGCCGGGAATTGGACATACCCTGACGGAAGTGGAAGGACTGCTTATCAGTCGCTTAATACAGGTAATCCTGTTTATCTGTTAAGTAAAGAAACTGGTGTTATAAATCAGGTGTTTAAAGGTACAATTACAGTTGATTCCAATGCAGGGGATAACGACGATATTGGTTTTGCTTTTGGTTTTCAAAGTACAACAAATACCTATATTTGGTCTTGGGACATGGGAGGTATTTCAATGGGGGGAACTAGATCAGGTGGTGCTCATTTATTATACCACAAAACTGGTACTTCAATGTCTTTCCCTGATGTAGGGACACTTATTGCACAAGGTCCGAACAACGATCCATGGGTGCATGGGGTGACATATCAATTTGAAATATTATATACCACTGATAGGATTCGAATAAAGGTTAATGGTGTTGAAAAATTTGATGTTTCTGCTGCAACTGCCGGAGTATCTCAATTCCCTGCAGGGCGATTTGGGTTTTATAACTATTCGCAAGGGAATGTAACCTTTGGAAATGTACAGTCAGCACCTGCATCAGATGATCCTGTTCCTCCTACCGCTCAGGATGATTCCTATGGAATGTCTCCAAATACGAGCCTTGTTGTTGACCGATTTGAAGGGATATTGAAAAACGATTATGATGCAAACCTCGATGAATTTACAATTGTAAAAGTATCTGATGTTAGCCATGGTAGCCTTTCATTAAATTTAGAAGATGGAAGCTTTACATATACGCCAACCACAAATTATCAGGGAGGAGATGAATTTACCTATAAGCTGGTTCAAAACGATACCAATGACGAATCTGCAGTAAGGACAGTTTCAATTGGAGTAATAAGCAGTAACCAGGCTCCTACTGCCATTCAGCTTTCCAATAACGAAATTAGTGAAGGTGCTGCTAATAACACAGCAATAGGAACTTTAACAACAACAGATGCCAACAATCCAAATGACCAACACGATTATTCTTTAACAGATAATGGAGGGGGGCGTTTTACGGTAAGTGGCAGTACATTAATTGTTGCAAATTCATCTTTATTAACTGCCGGGAACTATTCTATTTCAGTACAGTCTAGTGATTTATTTGGTGAAACTACTGAAGAAACTTTTACGATTACCGTTATTAGTAATGATAAGCCTACGAGTGCAAACTCGTCAGTTACAACCGTAGCTGGAGGAAATTTTACCTTTCAAAGTTCAAATTTTTCATTTAATGATACTGATGGTGATACATTTGGAGGAATACGTATTGAAACCGCAGAAACAGCTGGCGACCTCGAGTATGATGGTTCTGATGTTTTTGACGGGACTGTAATCAATACGATTTCATCTCTTGTATTTAAAACATCTGAAGGCTCTTCAGGATCTCCGTATTCAACTTTTACATTTAAGGTTGTAGATTCCCGTGGAGGAATTAGTGCATCAACTTATACAATGAGTATCAATGTAAGCTCCCCACCTGTATTGACGACCTCCGCAGCGAGTAGTATAAGTTACACGAGTGCCTATTTGGGCGGTCAAGTAACCAGCGAGGGAGGATCCAGCGTCAGTGCCCTTGGTGTGGTTTATTCAACAAGCAATTCAAGCCCTACAATAGGAGGGACTGGTGTAACACAAGAGGCTTGCACTGGAGAGATGCCAGGCAGTTTTGGCGAAACGATCGGATCCTTATCAAGCGGTGCCACGTATTATTACCAGGCCTACGCAACCAACAGCCAGGGTACAAGCTATGGTGGGGTAAGGTCCTTTATTGTTTATACCCCTCCGGTATTAAGCACAGGCGATGCAACCATAGTAGCGAGTTCCTCAGCATCAATAAGCGGTAGCCTAACGACAGTAGGCAACCCAACGCCCACTGCGCATGGTTTGGTTTGGGGCACATCACCAAACCCAACGACAGGCTTAACCACCAAGACGAACGAAGGTTCCACCGGCAGCACACATGGTTTCAGTAAGTACCTGGAAGGGCTAGAGCCAGGGACAAGGTATTATTATCGAAGCTATTCCACCAACAGTTTGGGGACTATTTATGGCGAAGAAAAGTCATTTTGGACAACCCCGATGACCTGTTATAATATCACCGCATCCGATTTTGTACTGAATAACAATGCGAGCCTTTCAGGGGACATTGTGACCTTGACCCCTGATGCACTGGGCCAAAATGGATCTGTTTGGGGCAAGATGCGGATCGACCTGGACTATGACTTTAAAGTGACCTCGTCGATTTACCTTGGCACTGACGATGGTGGTGCCGATGGGATAGCATTTGTATTACAGCCATTATCGAGCAATGCAGGCAGTTCAGGTGGAGGTATGGGCTACCAGGGGATCAGCCCGTCGTATGCAGTAGAGTTTGATACCTATTACAATGGAACTAGTGCTGACCCAACAAGCAACGACCATATTGCCATTGTTAAAAATGGGCTGGCAGGAAGTACATCTGCACATTCACCTTATTCTTCACGTAGTAATTTGGAAGATGGGAACTGGCACGATGCCATTTTCGAGTGGAACGCCACAACCAAGTATTTTAAGGTAACATACGAAGGAAGTGTCCTTTTCAATGTAAACATAGACCTTACCAGCAGTGTTTTTAACAACAATAGTAATGTATATTGGGGCTTTACGGCAGCCACGGGGGGTTGTAAAAACCTCCAGCGGGTCGATATTTCAGAGTATTGTTGTTCACGTGCGGCCAGCAACCCGCCAACCATAACTGCCTTTAATGATGTCACAATCTGTCCAAATACGCCCACATCAGCAATAGGTTTTACCATTGCAGACAACGAATCAGAGTGGGGCCAGATGAGCGTAAGCGCAACATCTTCCAACCAGTCTGTTATACCTGAATCAAATATAGTTTTTGGGGGTTCTGAAGGGTCAAGGACAATCACCCTTAGCCCAGCGAGTAACCAACAAGGTACTAGTGATATTACAGTGACCGTAACAGATGCCGATGGGCAAACAGATAGCGAAGTGTTTACGCTTACGGTTGAAGACGTAACCCCGCCGGTATTGAGCGTGGTGAACAAAACAGTTTATTTAGACGATGCCGGAAGCGCATCGGTCACAGAAGCGGAACTTGTAAGCAGTGCCACCGACAATTGCGCGATCGGTGATACTACCCTTAGCACCTACACATTCGATTGCGATGATGCGGGAACAGAGGTTTCGGTAACAGTCACCTTGAACGATGCAAACGGTCTAAATGCCCAACGGGTTTCACAAGTATTGGTGCTGGACACCATCCATCCTGTGGTTGTTGCTGCCAGCGACATTTCTATGGGAACGTCATACGATGGTATGGGCAACTGCTCTGCAAGAAGGGCAATCCCAAATGCGTATTACGATGACAACTGTACAGTGGGGCTCACCTGGGAAATGACAGGTGCCGAAGAAGCCAGTGGAAGTGGACAGATCGGCACTTATGAGTTTTATAAAGGAATTACCACCATCACTTATACCGCGACAGATGCTTCTGGCAACTGGAGGCAGGATGTAATGGAAGTAGAGGTTCTGGATGATGAAAATCCAATAATTGCCCCTGCATCTGATGTTACAGCCAATACTTCAGATGATGGTGTTGGGAACTGTACTGTTCAACTGGATATTTCCCCATTAGTTTATTCTGACAATTGCCCTAACGAGGTGTTAACCTGGGAGATGACAGGTGCGGTAGAAGCCAGCGGAAGCGGCCAGATTGGCACGTACGTATTTTACAAAGGAATAACCACCATCACTTATACAGTAACTGATGAATCAGGGAATATCTCAACCGATGTAATGGAGGTAGAGGTTTTGGACGATGAGTTTCCAATCATCACACCATCGCACGACCAGTCGATTGGTACCTCGCATGATATTGATTCAGATTGCAAGGCGGCTTACAACGTACCGTTTTTGCCATTTACCGACAATTGCCCGGATGCAGTATTGGCCTGGGAGATGGAAGGTGCGACCACAGGGTCAGGCAAAGGCCAGGTTGGCTATTACAGCCAGGGCTTTAACCTTGGGCAGACACATATTTATTATACAGTGACCGATGAAGCAGGCAATGAATCGTACGACGATTTTTGGCTGACGGTGACCGATGATGAGAAACCCCGTGACATGGGTATCTGCAACAGTACCTTGGATGTTTACCTTGATGGCAATGGCGCAGTGGAAGTGGACACAGTTGCTGCGGCACTTAACCTTGTGAAGTCAAAAGTACTTGAGAACTGTACCGTGGGCGATAACCTTGAGGTTAATTTTGTAACCCCGGAATACGGTTGTGAAGGCCTTCTTTACGGAGGGGGAACGTACCCGGTACAATTATATGTTACGGACGAAGCAGACAATATCCTGAACTGCCAGGTGCACATCAACCTACAGGACAGTACGCGCCCTGAGGTTAGCGCCATCAATACCACTTTGGAACTGGGTGAAAACGGCCAGGCCAGCGTTAGTGCCACAGAAGTAGACAACGGCAGTACCGACAACTGTACAATAGATAGCATTTGGCTCAGCCAGGAAAGTTTTGGCTGTGGCAACCTTGGCAACAACACCGTAACGTTTTATGCCAAAGACCTTTCAGGGAACATAGGGCAACAGGAACTTACTGTAAGCGTAGAAGACAACATCCTTCCAACGGTAACGGGCCAGGACTTAAGTATCTGGCTTGGTGAAGATGGTACAAGGAAAGTATCCACCCTGGAAGTAGATGCCGGCTCTTATGACAATTGCGGCATCGATACGATGTGGCTCAGCCAGAAAAGTTTTGACAGTAGCGACCTTGGCACTGCAACATTATATTTGTATGGCGAAGACGGCAGTGGCAACATATCTGTTGACACGGTATCCATAAGCGTATCAGATACAACCACGCCTGTTGTGCAGGCAAACAATATTAGCATTTACCTTGACGGTACAGGCAGCGCCACAATTGACACGACGGACATTAACAATGGTTCTACGGACAACTGCGGGATCGACACGATGTGGCTCAGCCAGTCAAGCTTTGGATGCAGCGATGTAGGTGTAAACAGCGTGACGCTTTATGCGAAAGACGCCAGTGGCAATACTGGTTCTGAAGTAGCGCTTGTAACGGTTTCCGATACGGCCAATCCGGTTATGCAGGCAAAAAACATAGATGTTTTCCTTGACGGCAATGGGGAAGTTTTAGTACAGGTTAGTGATGTAGATAACGGCAGTAGCGACAATTGTGGCCTTGAAAGCACATGGCTAAGCCAGGGACACCTTTAGCTGTTCGGAGCTTGGTTTGAACACCATTTACCTATATGGTGAAGATGCAGGCAAGAACCTGGATTCAGTATCAGCCATTATCAACGTACGTGATACCATATCCCCTGTGATAACGATAAACGAAGCAACTTTATACCTAAATGCAGAGGGCGAACTAGCGGTCAGTGCCGAAGGTTTCAACGGGGGCGTATGGGACAATTGCTCGGTTGATTCTGTGTGGACAGACCTGGAAGGTTTTGACTGCGATGATTTGGGAATGCGCGAAGTGGGCCTTTACGCCAAAGACAACAGTGGGAACATAACCCGCGAGACGGCATCCATTGAAATTTTAGATACGGTTTCGCCAATGGCGGCAAGCCACAATTTAGACCTGTACCTTGATAGTAACGGAGGGGCAACCCTTACGGCAGGACAGGTAAACAATGGTAGTTTTGATTATTGTGGCATTGATACAATGTTTATAGATAAAGACAGTTTTAGTTGCGAAAACCTGGGCACGGGGAATTATGTTGAATTAACGGTTGTTGACAATAAGGGGAACGTTTCCACATCGATGGCCACAATGACGGTACTGGACACTATTTCACCAATAGCCTTGTGCCAGGATATAGAGGTTTACCTTGATTCGGTTGGATCGGGCACCATAGGTGCAGCCCAAATAGACAATGGCAGTTCAGACAACTGCGGCTTTGAACTCAGCCTTTCAAAAAGAGTATTTGGGGCGGAAGAACTTGGGGATAACCTTATAACCATGACCGTATCAGATGCAAGCGGCAACCAGTCCACCTGCGAATCAACGGTAACGGTACTGGACACCATTGCCCCAGTGGTTGTGTGCAACGAAACCACCTTTGTGTTATGGGAAAACGGGGAATATGTGGTAGACGGAACGGATAAACAAACCTTGTTGGCAGGCACCTGGGACAACAGTGCAGGCATCTTGCCAATGGACAGCATAAGCCTTGGTGCAGTATCCTTTGAATGTGTGGATGTACTGAACGGGGGAAGCACAATTACTGTAACGGCAAGTGATGGGCAAGGTAACATTGCCACAGCGGTTTGCCCTGTAGAAGTAGTTGACTTAATCGCCCCAACGGCAAACTGTATAGATACGGTAATGGTCACCCTTGACGGCACAGGAAGCAAAATAGTATCAGCAAGCGACATTAACGATGGTAGCGATACGGAGAGCACCCCAGCCTGGGCACGCACGTACAACGACTTGGAAGGGGGCAGTTACGATGCCTGTGGTATTGCAGCGATGGAGGTGTCACAAAACCTGTTTGGCTGTGCCGATATAGGGTTTAAAACAGTCACATTGACCGTATCGGACCCACATGGGAACACAGGTAGCTGCGAATCGGTGGTGCATGTTGTGGATGCAGTGGCACCGGAGTTTGAACCGGTCAGCGATATAGTAGTAGAATTGGAACCGGGCGTTTGCACGGCAGAGGTTGAATACCCAGAGGTAATTGCAGTTGACCAGTGCGGTGGGCTAAGCTATACTTTACTGGAAGGGCAAGGCCCTGACGGCGTGTTCCCAATAGGTGGGGGCGTAGAGAAATGGCTTGTTACGGACAAAAGCGGAAATACCGACACCTTAAGCTTTAGTGTACTGGTAAGCACATACAATGCTGCCCCTGTAATCGATCCTTTAGGGACTGTGCACATCGATAAGGATACGGCACAAATATCGGTAGCATTGACTGGTATTGGTGCAGGGATTGACTGTGGGGGGCAAATGGCCACAATAGTGAGTGCCCGTGCAGCCGACACATTGTTGCTCACCAGCACCGAAGTAGTATATGCCCCAGGGGACAGCGAAGGGGAACTTATTTTGGGCATTGCCCCTGGCATGTCGGGCAGTACCATGGTAACGGTAAGGGTACAAGACAATGGCGGAACGGACAATGGCGGTGTTGACACGTTTGAGGAAAGCTTCCTTGTGGTAGTCGACCCATATAACAAGGCACCATACCTTGTAAGTGAAATTATCGATTATGAAGTTGTTGCCGACCACGAACTGGAAGTAGGCATCAGTTGCCGGTGCGGTGACCTGTTCGACGACCGTGACGACGAAACCTTAAGCATAAAAGTAACGCTTGCCGATGGCTCTGAACTTCCATCGTGGGGGCACTATGCCAACGATGTATTGACCATAACCCCAACCCGCAGGGACACCGGATGTGTGGAGATATTGGTAACGGCAACCGATTCCGATGGCTTGTCTGCAACGACCAGCTTTAATGTGTGCATCTTAAACTGGGTAACAGGCGTAGCAACCTTTGAAGCCCCGCTTGACGTGAAGATGTACCCAAACCCTGCCAAGGGTATGGTGAACCTCGACGTAACAGGTGCCAATACCGAACTTGAAGTTGTTGTGATGGACATCTCGGGAAAAGAAGTACTGAGGAAAGAATTTATGCAAAACAACCAGATCCGTTTCGACATGGGCGGACAGGTAAGCGGGATGTACTTTGTCAGGGTGAATGTTGATGGAAGGGAAATCGTTAAGAAACTAATCCTCGACCGTAGGTAAAAGAACAAAACAATACAATAAAAACATATAATGAAAAGAGGCTGTCTCAAAAGGGACGGCCTCTCTTCATTTTCAGCGAATGGTTGAAAATAATTTAAAATTCACAGCTCATCGCTTTGTTTGAATATCAGCTGCTTAGCATCTTCAGGCATGACAAGGAGATACAAAAAAATACCGTTTAAACCTTATCACGATAAACAAAGCATGTTCTTCCCTCCCAATCTTGACGAGATGGTCCCCGATGGCCATGCAGTGCAGGTTGTGGACAATATTATTGATAAGGTTGATATCCAGTCCATCCTGGATACTTATCCCGGAGGTGGCAGTTCGGGTTACCACCCCCAGATGCTGTTATAAGTATTAGTTTATGCTTACCTGAAGAACATTTATTCGAGCCGTCAGATGGAAGGAGCTTTAAAAGAGAACATCCATTTTATGTGGCTAAGTGGAATGAGCCAACCCGACCACAATACCATTAACCGATTCAGGGGCAAACGTTTGGACGGTAACCTAAAAGAAATCTTCGGCTCAGTAGTACAGATGCTTGCAGAAGAGGGCTACCTCAGTATTAAAGAAATATACATTAATGGAACTAAAATTGAGGCCAATGCCAACCGCTATACTTTTGTCTGGGGCAAAACTATTGCCACACAAAAAGAAAAAATCAAAGAACAGTTAGTACAGATATGGCCTCATGGACAATCGGTATACGAACAAGAAAAAGGCCTTCCCCAAACGCCCGGTTTTGAAGAAATATCATCGGAAAAAGTTGAAAAAGCAATTGTCCAGATAAACGGGGCACTCAAAGACAAACGAGCCAGCGAAGAGATAAAAAAAATTAAAATACGCAGCCAAAAACTGGCCGGTTAACCTTTCCAAATACGAAGAATAAGAAAAGGTACTGCAGGGGCGCAACAGTTATTCCAGGACTGATACCAATGCCACTTTCATGCGGATGAAAGAAGGCTACATGAAAAACGGGCAGTTCTCAACCAATAACCAGTTTGTTGTAAATTATACCGTTGAAAAAACCTCTCCCGATACCACCACCTTGCCTGGACACCTTTCTGAACATGAAAGATTATACGGCCAATACCCAGAAGCTGCTACAGCCGGTTCGGGCTATGGAGCGAAGAAAACTATGAGTTTCTGGAAAAGAACAACATTCAACCCTTTGTGAAGTTTAACTACTTTCATTATGAACAAACCAAAAAATTCAAAACAAATATTTTTCATAAAGACATCCTTTATTACAATGAAAAGGGTGGTTGCCTTTATTGCCCAATGGGACAAAAAATGGTCATGGCTGGCACTTCTGCAAGAAAACTTCGACTGTTTTCAGCAACATGTAAGCTACTATAAGGCACAAAATTGCCAGGGGTGTCCATTGAGCTGGGGCTGTCATAAAGCAAAAGCAGAAAGGATAATCGAGATAAACCACAACCTGCAACGGCACAAACAAAATGCACGCAATAAACCCCTAAGCGAAGATGGGGTAAAACACCGTGGTCAGCGGTGTGCAGATGTGGAAGCAACTTTTGGCACAATTAAACATAACAAAGGTTTCAGAAGGTTTATGCTCTGTGGTAAACGAAAAGTGGAAATTGAGACCCTTTTGATTGTATTGGCCCACAATTTATCCAAAATAAGTGCTTAAAAGCACTTAAACCTTTTTGTTTTATCGCTAAAAACATCATCCAAAATTTAAATCCCAAAAAAGTAACGTTGAAACTCAAAACAGAGAAAACTCAGGAGTATAAAAAAACCGTTCCACAAACTTGTTATGAGACGGCCTCTTTTTTAAGTTCTTGTCGAACAATTATTTGATCAAAGCATAAGATTGCCTTGCTATTTCAAGTTCCTCATTTGTTGGGATGATTAGGATTTTTGTTTTGCTCCCCGACTTATTAATTTCGCGGATTTCGCTGCTTCGAACATTGTTTTTTTCTTCATCAAGCTCAAGACCGAAATACGACATGTTTTCACACACCAAACGGCGGACAACTTTATCGTTTTCACCAACCCCTGCTGTAAATACAATAGCATCCAAGCCATTCATTGCAGCTGCGTAGTTTCCAATAAATTGTTTAATACGGTATGCATAAATATTAAAAGCCTGAATTGCAACTTTATCACCACTCAAATACCTGCTTTGCACATCGCGCATATCGGTATCGCCTGTCATTCCCTGGATACCACTTTCTTTATTTAAAATGGCAGACACTTCTTCCACCGAATATCCTTTTTGTTCTATCAGGTAAAATATTATTGAAGGATCGATATCCCCGGAACGTGTACCCATTACAAGACCGTTTAGTGGTCCCATTCCCATACTTGTGTCCACACATAGCCCAGCATTTACTGCAGCCATTGATGCACCATTGCCTAAATGGATAGAAATAATTTTTGCATCTTTTTTCCCTAAATATTCAATTGCCTTTTGCGAAACATATTTATGCGATGTCCCGTGGAAACCATATTTCCGGATACCCATTTCCTTATACATCTTTTCCGGTATTGCATACCGAAAAGCTATATCGGGCATTGTTTGGTGAAAAGCAGTATCGAATACCGCAATTTGAACGGCATTCGGAAAAACACTTTCGGCAACGCTAATTCCCGTTAAATTCGCAGGATTATGTAGTGGTGCCAATGGGAACAATTCTTTTACTTTTGCTTTTACTTCTTCGGTAATAACTACGGTTTTTGTAAATGCTTCAGCGCCGTGAACCACCCGGTGACCAACAGCTTTAATATCCGATGGATCGGAAATTACCCCTATTTCTTTATCGATTAGTAATTGTGCTACCCTCTCTAAACCAACAGTATGATTTGGAATTGGAAATGTCTCTGTAACTTTTTTCTCTTTCCCCTCAATGAATGTTTTATGCGTGATACTACCTTCTTTCAATCCAATACGTTCAACCTGCCCGCTCGACAATGGTTTTTCCGTATTCATATCAATTAACTGATACTTGATAGAAGAACTACCCGCATTCACAACTAAAATGTGCATTTTTTCAGTTTTTATATTTTATTAAATTTTGTCCTGATCTTGTGCCTGGATGGCTGTAATAACAACGGTATTGAAAATATCATCTACCGTACAACCGCGGCTTAAATCATTTACCGGTTTATTCAATCCCTGCAACATTGGGCCAATGGCAATGGCACCCGTTTCACGTTGTACTGCTTTGTAAGTATTGTTTCCGGTATTTAAGTCGGGAAATACCAATACATTTGCCCGTCCTGCAACTTCCGAATTTGGCATTTTGCTTTTTCCCACTTTCGGATCAACGGCAGCATCGTATTGAATTGGCCCTTCCAGTTTTAAGTCAGGTCGGAGCTGAATTGCCTTTTCTGTGGCGGAACGAACTTTTTCAACTTCCAATCCACTCCCCGAAGTTCCGGAAGAGTATGATAGGAAAGCAACCCTCGGATCAATTCCAAAGGCTTTCGCCGATTCTGCCGATGAAATAGCTATCTCTGCCAATTGGTCGGCATTCGGGTTTACGTTTACCGCACAATCGCCAAAAACAGAAACATGATCGTCAAGGCACATAAAAAATACAGATGACACTGTTGATACGCCAGGACGTGTTTTTACAAATTGTAATGCAGGGATAATAGTATGTGCAGTTGTGTGGTCGGCACCTGAAACCATTCCATCAGCATGGCCTTTATAAACCATCATTGTTCCGAAATAGGAAACATCTAACATAGTATCTTCAGCCGAGGCTTCCGAAACATTTTTATGTTTTCGAAGCTCATAATAAGTGCGCCAGTAATCTTCAAAATGTTCCGAGGTTTCCGGATCGATAATATTAATTTTTTCCTCATCAAAAGCAACACCTGCACGAATTGCATTTGCCAGAATATCTTCTTTTTTGCCTAAAAGGGTAAGTTTCACAATGTTTTGTTCAACGAGGCTCGCGGCGGCTTCCAAAATCCTGGCATCGGTACCCTCCGGCAAAACAATATGCTTGATGGACGATTTGGCTTTGGCCACCAAATTATATTGAAACATTCGGGGAGCCATAACTTCCGTTTTGAAATTTTTAAACTTATCCAGTAAAAATTCCGCATCAACATTCTCTTCGAACGTAGAAATGCTTAACTCGATTTTTCTGGTATCGCCCGGCCTGATTTTTGGCTTTACATTGGCAATTTTATTGGCAGTATCAAAGGTTACCTCTTCCACCAATATAATTGGAACAACGTTGCGCAATCCTTCAATTAGCCTAACAATTTGTTTTTCAGGGGCAATCCCACCAGTTATTACAATTCCGGAAATCGTAGGATAATTTGCCGATGCATTGGCCTGCAAAGCTCCCAACAAGATATCGGACCTGTCTCCGGGAGTTATTATAAGGCTGTTTTCTTCTACACGGTCAAGGTAATTTCGCAGTTGCATTGCCCCAACATCGTATTTATCAGCCTGTTTGTACATCAATGCTTTCCCAAAAAGTATTTTTCCTCCAATTTCCTCATATACCTCCTGAATAGTTGGACTGCTTAGGTTTTTCACTTCAGGGATAATCCCGATTACAGTATCAACCGGAATTACTTTGGTTAGTTCTGCCCGAATAACCGCAATATCGCTTTGAGGAACTCGGTTCATAAAAACTGCCTGGATTAAAACATCCTTTTGTGCGTATCTTTTTACTGCCAAATCAAGGTTGGCAACCGAATCCTTAATATCTTTCTTTCTTGCTGAACTTACCAGGATTGTTGGGATTGAAAGGTTTCTTGCTATTTCAACATTTAAATCAAATTCGATATCCACCCCTTTACTTAAGAAATCGGATCCTTCTACAACCACCGCATCAAATTTGCTTTCGATATTTTTGTATTTCTCAATAATCATATCGATTAAACGATCCTCTTTCCCCAAGTTTTTATACTTCACCACCTGAGACATCGTAAACCCATAAGCTTCTTTGTACTCCATATCCAAATTAAAATACGTAAGCATTGTTTCGATATGGTTGTCTTTTTTCCCTTTTGGGAAATCATTAATAATTGGTCTGAAATAACCAACCTTACCAACTTTTGAGAGCAGCGTTTTTACAACCCCCAATGCCACAACAGACCGACCCGTATGCGATTCGGTGTTTGTGATATAAATTCCTGTTTTTACTTTCACAATGTTAAATAATCGTTTTACATCTATTAAACTGTTCACCAATTATTTATACCAACAATTGGAGATATAGTTGCCTGTATCCTAAAAAAGGAACAAACAAGCAGTTGAATTTGCGCGCGGCACAATATCCTCATCTTTTCAATACAACTATAGCAATGATTTAGTTGAATTGGATAAATTTTACAAATGTTCTAAAAAAGCATCAAGAACCTTAACCGGAATTTTTAAATATTCCGTCTATTTATCCGGGCACAAAAATAGCAAAGTTTTTGGTTGGCATATAGAAATACATTCATTTACAAGGTAAGCTTAACACTTAATGAATACTCAACAAAAGAGATAATAAAAGTTCCCAAATAATGCCTGATAACATATTTGAAATATTGTCAGGTAGTTTTATCTTTCAACATAGAAATTGGAAAAGATGGGTATAAAAGAAGAATACACAGAATTTGCCTCGTCAGGGCGAAGTACAGACAATGAATTAAAAAGGCAAGCAGAATTGTTCAAAAACAAAACGGATTTGACAACCATTTCCGATGCGATAGGTAAAATGATTGTCATCTTGAATAATCATAGGCAAATAATTTACGCAAATAAGTTATTCTTGGAAATCGTTGGGATAAAAAACATAGATCCAATATTGGGGAAACGCCCGGGCGAAGCCATTTACTGCAAACATGCTTTATTAAGTTCTGGCGGATGTGGAACCACGGAGTTTTGTAAAACATGTGGTGCGGTAAATGCCATATTAGATGCACAACAAGGAATTCCGTCAACAAAAGAATGCAGAATAACAACAAAAAGTAATGATGCTTTGGATTTTCGTGTTTCAACAGCACCATACGTACTAGAGAATGAACAATTCACAATTTTTGCAATTAGCGATATCAGTGACGAAAAGCGCAAACAGGTTTTAGAAAGGGTATTTTTCCATGATGTCATGAACAGTGCTGGCGGTATTTCTGGCTTATCAGACATCATGCAACAAATACAGGATCCTGATGAATTGAATGAATTATCACGCCTTATTCAAAGTGCTTCAAACAACCTAATTGAAGAGCTTCAGGCCCAAAAACAGATAAGCTCTGCCGAAAGGGGTGATCTTAAACTTAAAACAATGGAAGTTGAATCTTTAAAAATACTCAAGGAACTTGGAAGTATTTATTCAAAGCATGAAATTATTGCGGATAAAATCATACGCATCAATCCTGAATCTGAAAATGTAAAAGTCGGCTCAGACTTGGCATTGCTTAGAAGGGTTTTGGGCAATATGATAAAAAATGCAATTGAAGCATCTTTGCCTAAAGGAACAATTACCTTATCCTGCCATAAAATCGATGAAAATATCCGGTTTTCAATACACAATTCTACGGTAATGCCCCGTGATATCCAATTACAACTTTTTAAAAGATCATTTACAACAAAAGGTGTCGGGAGAGGAATCGGCACATACAGCATGAAACTATTTGGAGAAAAATATTTAAAAGGAAAAGTGTGGTTCGAAAGTACAGAAGAAAAAGGAACAACCTTTTATTTAAGGCTTTAAATCGAACATTCTATTTTAACGATTTATAATAGTTTAATTTCTTAAAAAGTATTTCCCTCAAATTTTTCACAAGAAAGACTGTACAAACAAGACCTTTATCATTAATAGGATTATCAGGTTTTAAGTATATTTGTGTTTTGCAAAAATTTAAAGTTTAAAAATATGGTTAGAAAATTAAGGATTTTACTTGTTATAATTGCAGCATCAGCATTTTGGAGTGCCCAAACTACTGTGGCTTGTACCAACTTCCTTGTTACAAAGGGGGCAACTGTTGATGGTTCCACAATGATTACATATGCTGCTGACTCGCACACATTATATGGTGAGTTATATTACCAGCCTGCAATGGACCACCCGGTTGGGGCAATGCGCGATATATTTGAATGGGATACCGGAAAATTTCTTGGACAAATAGAGGAAGTGCCTCATACATATAGTGTGATTGGAAATATGAACGAATACCAACTTGCCATTGGTGAAACAACCTATGGAGGCAGAAGCGAACTTGCCAAACAAAGCGGTGCAATTATGGACTATGGTAGTTTGATTTACGTTACCCTTCAGCGTGCAAAAACTGCCCGGGAAGCAATTAGCGTAATGGCCGAATTGGTTGAAAATTATGGCTATGCAAGCTCTGGCGAATCGTTTTCAATTGCCGATCCCAACGAAGTTTGGATTATGGAGCTAATTGGCAAAGGGGAAGGTGAAAAAGGCGCAGTTTGGGTTGCCGTAAAAATCCCTGATGGCTACGTTAGTGGACATGCCAACCAAGCCCGGATCACTACTTTCCCGTTAAACGACTCTAAAAATTGTGTTTATTCAAAAGACGTTATCTCGTTTGCTCACGAAAAAGGATGGTTCGACGGAAAAAACAAAGATTTTAGTTTTTCCGATGTTTATGCACCTGTCGATTTTGGTGGTGCACGTTTTTGCGACGCACGTGTTTGGGCTGGCTTTAACAAAGTTACAAGCGGAATGGACCAATATACCGAATATGCAAAAGGAGTTGTTGAACACAGCGGAGAAAACAATTTCCCTGAAAACCGGATTCCTTTATGGGTAAAACCCGATAAAAAGTTAACCGTTCAGGATGTTATGGGTATGATGCGTGACCATTTTGAAGGAACCGAACTGGACATGACAAATGATATTGGAGCAGGACCTTATAAATTGCCTTATCGTTGGAGAGGATTAACATGGCAAGTTGACTCGACAGAGTATTGCAACGAAAGGGCTATCTCAACCCAACAAACCGGATTTTCGTTTGTGGCGCAATGCCGCTCCTGGTTACCTGATCCTGTAGGTGGTATACTTTGGTTTGGTGTAGACGATGCATATAGCACCTGTTATGCCCCGATGTACTGTGGAATAAACAAAATACCTGATTGTTTCAAAGTTGGCAATGGCGACATGCTTACTTATAGCGAAACTTCGGCATTTTGGGCATTTAACTTTGTAAGTAATTTTACCTACCTGCGCTACAGCGACATGATCGTAGATGTACAAAAAGTCCAAAAGAAACTTGAAGATAAATTTGTAAATTATGTGCCGGTAATTGACAGAGCCGCTGAAACGTTATACAATGAACAAGGCGAAGAAATGGCACGACAGTTTATTTCCGAATATTCGGTAAACGAAGCAACTGCAATGACCAATGAATGGAAAAATCTCGGACAATACCTGCTCGTAAAATACATGGATGGCAATATAAAAAGGGAAAAAGACGGGAAATTTGAACGCACAGAAACCGGAATGCCACCCGGTCCGCTACAACCCGGATATCCTGCCTGGTGGTACGAAGCAATTGTTAAAAGTACCGGAGACCATTTTAAAGTTAGTGGATCGGCAGGTCATTAATTTGATTTAATTGTCCTTCTTTACAGTAAAATGTTTGGCGTATGAAAAAAAATACTAATTTTGCGCCGAATTTAATAGCAATCTCTTATCGTCAATTGACGGGTAATATTGCCAACTTATAAAATATCAGAACAATGGATTTAATTAGAATTGTTGAAAATTCTTTCGAAGCTCAGGCTGAGCAACCAAAATTTGGAGCAGGTGATACCATTACCGTGCATTATAAAATTAGAGAGGGAAACAAAGAAAGGATTCAGAATTTCCGTGGAGTGGTTATTCAAATTAAGGGAAGTGGCGCTTCAAAAACATTTACAATACGTAAAATGTCAGGCAACGTTGGTGTAGAAAGGATTATTCCTTTAAGCTCACCATTTATTGACAGTATTGAAGTTAACAAACATGGTAGTGTTCGTAGAAAAAGAATTTATTACCTTCGTGAACTTACCGGTAAAAAAGCCAGGATCAAAGAAAAAAGATTCTAAAAAGAAACTAAGAGATATCAAAAGGCTTTCATCAATATGGAAGCCTTTTTTGTTTCCCTCTATACAGGAAGAATTACTAAAACACATTTCAACTACCTTCAAAATATCCGAAATACATGACAATCATCAAATATTTATATCGATGATTTTACCTTCTTTTGCGAAAAATTTAGGGATATGGCATTTTTAACAAAGAACAAACTTTTTAGCAGAAAATGGTTTATCGATTATACACTAATTTCTGTAGGGGCATTTATACTCGCGGCCGGATTTGTATACTTCATCGTACCTCATAAAATTGTACCGGGTGGTGTTTATGGTATAGCTATTATTGTTCATCACCTAACGAAAGGCCTATTTTCTTTTTGGCCAGATGGCTTTCCAATTGGACTGTTCGGATTGCTCCTGAATATTCCGCTCACAATTGCTGGAATTAAAATATTGGGGCCCCGCTTTGGGGTTAAAACAGTGGTCGGCTTTATTCTTTCATCTGTATTTATCGATTCGATAACCTATTTGAGGCCTTCGGGCGATGCCCCGTTGGTTACCGATGTTTTGTTATCATGCATATTTGGGGGCGTATTGATTGGGTTTGGCCTTGGACTTATTTTTAAATCAAGGGCTACCTCAGGAGGATCGGATATTATTGCAATGATTTTGGCAAAATATACCAAACTTCAACTCGGTAAATTAATGATTTACGTTGATTCAGCCATTGTGCTTATTGCACTTGCAGCTTTTCAAGATTGGCATATTCCTCTGTATTCCTTAATTGTTATTTATATTTCGGGCAGGGCAATCGATCTTACCCTTGAAGGTTCCGACTACAATAAAGCGCTGATGATTATTTCGAAAAAACACAAAGAAATTAAACACAAGCTGCTTGTCGATCTCGAACGGGGAGGAACCTATTTAAGTGGGCAAGGAATGTTTTCGGGCGAAGAAAAGCAGGTGATTTATACGGTTGTTAGCCGACGTGAAGTTGCAATCCTTGAAGAATTTATTAGCAAAATTGATCCTGATGCATTTATTACCGTTACCGACGCAAAGGAGATTTTAGGGGAAGGTTTTCAAAGTTTAAAGAATAAGGTAGATCCGGATTCTTGATGAAAAACAACAAATTGAAGGATTTTATGTTAAAGAACTTCATACAATGCGAAGCCACAAGTTACAGTCTTTTAGATCATTTTTAGTAATTTTGATACCATCATATTGCTAGAATAAACCGCCATGAGAAGTTTTTTGTCCCTCCTTTTAATAGTTTGCATAAGTGTATCGCTCTCAAATGCCCAAAAAGTTGGTTTGGTTTTGAGTGGTGGCGGTGCCAAAGGATTCGCACACATAGGTGTTATCCGGGTTCTGGAAGAAAACAATATACCAATCGATTATGTTACCGGAACTTCAATTGGGGCAATTGTTGGTGCGCTTTATGCTTCAGGTTATTCGCCCGATGAAATGGAAGAATTATTTAAATCAGACGCATTTTATTTCTGGTCAACAGGGCAAATTCAGGAAGAATACCGTTATTTTTTCAAAAAGCAGGAAGAAGATCCCGGCTGGATCCAGATTAACATGAAAAAAAAGGACGACAAATTAAAATTCCTGTTGCCTACAAACATCATCCCCCAGGAACAAATGGATTTTGCATTTATGGAGTTATTGGCAAGTACCAATGCAGTGTGCGAATATAACTTCGATAAACTGATGGTCCCATTCAGATGTGTCGCTGCCGATGTGTACAAAAACGAAGCTGTGGTATTAAAAGATGGAGATCTTGGCGCGGCAGTGCGTGCTTCAATGACAGTTCCATTATATTTCAAGCCAATTAAAATTAATGGCAACCTAATGTTTGACGGAGGTATTTTTAATAATTTCCCGAAAAATGTAATGACCGATGTGTTTAAGCCTGATATTATTATTGGGCACAAAGTTGCCGATGAAGTCCTCCGTCCCGAATCAGACGATATCAAAGTCCAGATTTCGAACCTGATTATGCGCCCAACAGATTATTCCATTGCCGATGGAGATGGGATTTTATTAGAAACTAAATTTAAAAATGTTGGTTTGCTCGACTTTGATAAAATTGAAACCACCGAAAATGCAGGTGTTGCAACCGTCATGGAACATCTTGACAGTATAAAAACCATGGTAAAAAGACGTGTTTCACTGGAAGAAATAAACAGAAAGCGAAAACTATTTAACGATAAAAAACCGGATTTGCTTTTTCAGAATTTTCAGGTGGAAGGAGTTACGGATGCCACACAAAGAAAGTTTATCATCCAATCAATTAAGCACAGGTCAAATGCTATTTCAATCCATACTTTTCGAAAAGAATACTTCAAACTGGTTGCAGATGAGCAAATTAAATCGATGCGGCCAGTGACCTATTATAACAAACAAACGGGATTTTTCGATGTACATTTGATTGTTGAACCACAAAAAAAACTGGAAGTGAACATTGGTGGCAACGTATCAACAAAACCAATAAACCAGGGCTTTTTCGGGGTCGATTACCGTGTATTTCGAAACAGGGCTTATACTTTGAGTTCAAATATGTATTTTGGGCGTTTTTACAGTTCCTTTAAATTTGGCGGCAGGATTGATTATCCAACCCAGCTCCCGTTTTACCTTTCAGCATATTCTACCCTCAATCGTTGGGATTATTTTGCGAGCAGTAGTGAACTGTTCTTTGAAGATGTTCGTCCGCCCTATATCATAAGAAATGAATTCAATTTCAGGGCCGATGCCGGTTTTCCGCTTAGCGTAACCAGTAAGTTAAGCGCGGGTATTAGTTACTCAAATGCAAGAGACGAATACTATCAAACCAAAATATTCAACCAGGATGATGTGCCCGACAACACCGACTTCAATGCTTATGCCACCCACCTGAGCATTGAACGTAATTCACTAAACAGCAAGCAGTTTGCTACCGAGGGCTCACATAAATACTTTAGCATCAAATATATTACCGGAAATGAAAATAATTATCCGGGCACTACGTCAAATTTAACAGCTGAGACTAAAAGAAGCCATCAATATTATTTGCTTGAGGCATCCTTCGATAAATATGTCCCTATTGGAAAAAGGTTCACTCTCGGATCGTTAGTGGAAGGCGTTTACAGCAATAAAAAATTGTTCAGCAACTATACTTCAACAATGCTGTCGGCACCGGGATTCACCCCTACTCCGCACAGTAAAGCCATGTTTGTTGAAAATTACCACGCCAATAAGTACCTTGCTGCCGGACTTAAAGGCATTTTTCATTTAGATGATCAATTACAATTTCGTTTAGAAGGATATTATTTCACCCCGATAAAGACCATTGAACGTGACGAAAACAATTTGGCCTATTATAATGAAAAAGCATTTACCGATTTCAAGTTTCAGGCTTTGGCTGCTTTGGTTTATCATACCGGATCGTTCCCGATTAGTTTAATGGTGAATTATTATGAAAAGCCCGATACAAGAGTCTATGTCACCTTAAACGTTGGGTATATTTTATTCAACAAAAGAGGATTTTAAGTGGAATGTTTATGATGCAGCATATCGTTTGGCAACACAAATGAAATTTCAATTATCCCGGAGAATACCCCGTCTTTCATCCATGGTTTTTGGGCAATAACTTTCTTGACACCATTTTTCTCGGTTGTATAAATGTTTTCTGTTGGTTCAGCAAGCATCTTCAAAAGTTTGCTCCTGGAAGGTTCCGGATGGCATTCGATCAAACTATTACCAATTAAACGCTCACCTCCATATTTTTGAAATTGTTCGATGGCTAACTTATTCATATAAACAAGAATACCTTTAAGGTCACAAACGGTAACGGCTGCACTTAATTCATATGCCCAATCAATGTTGCCCATACCATTTATTTCTTTTTATAACACCTCACCCAATCAACAGTTAATGCTGCAGGCAAAGAAGCAGATGGCACTTCGTTCACCACAATGGTTGCCAGGTTAATGTGAACGGGAAAATTAAAATCGATGGTTGATATCTCATGCAGAACAATATCGTTGATTTTCCATACAACTTTTCCTTTAGTTTTTTCAATCCCAAAAATATAGCTCTTGCCTGATTTTAAATTACTAACCTGATGGCCATCAAATTCGGTTTTACCATCGACCATGCGAAAAGCGCCAATCCGGTTTTTAGCGCCCATCTCAAGCAGGTTGATTTGAGGTGAAGCTTTTTCGCCCAATAAATAAACGAAACTAACCATTTCTTTAACAGGCTCAAATTTAATTTTCGCCTCAACAATACCCTCGTCCAGCCAAAAACTTTCCCCCGTATTTATGGTATCCGAGGTATATGAAAACTTCGCTGGCTGAAATCCGGCACCCATATTCCAGATTTTTCCGGTTTTGCTTTCATTTTTAACTTGCAAGTGCAGTTGCTTGTTTTTAAATGAAATATTCTTGCCCGAATTAAAACATTGCAAATCACCGGGTTGTGAGAAGTTCTCGCCAAACAGCTTATTTGCCCAATAACTTGAGCAAATCCATTTTTTATCGTCAAGTTTACTGGCTTCGAATGTGTCTTCAAAAACAATTTCCCAGTTCTTAAAGAAGTCAAATTTATCTGTGCCCAGGTACTTGAAATAGTTAATAAACTTAGGTTGTTTTGCCATTTCAACAAACTTCTGTTGCTTTTTGTATTCTTCCGACTTTTCCCACTTTTTCTTATCCTCTAAATAAGTCTTTCGGTCTAAAAACTCTTTTGATTCGGTCTTCTCTTTCAGTTCAACATATCGGTTTAACTCAAAAGAGCCTTTCATGTCGAGATAATTTTTATAAGCTTTTGACTTTTCAAACGACAAGTAAAAAACAATATCACTCTCCTTTTTCAATTTTAAGAATTCCTGCTGCTTTTTATGTGCTTCGCTTTTTTCAAATTTTTTCTTGTCCTGAAGATAGGATTTTTCTTTTCTAAATTCTTCCGAATCAATCAACTCCTGCAATTCCCCATACCTTTTTAAATCATGGCTGTTGGCGGTTTCTTTATATAATTTTAAGATTGTTGATTTTTCAAATTTAAAATACTTTTTAATGTCCGGGTCCCGGCTCAGGTCTTTATATTGCTTTTTGCCCTCCTTGTCTTTATCGGCAGTATTCTTTAAATCAAGAAAGGAGCTTAACTTTTCTGAGTTTGCAAATTTGGCATGTACTTCAAGCTGATTAGAGTTTTGTAGTTTAAAATAGGCTTTAATCCCCTTATTTTTTTTCAGGGCATTAAATTCCTTGAGATGCCCTTCTTCAGGCGATCCTTTAAACACCTTGCTGGTTATTTCCTTTTTATCCGTCTGAAAATCACCATCTTCAACATAATCTTTTAATTGATAATATTTTTTGAGAACGGCAGAATCTTTTAAGCTTTCAAATTTTTTTAATTCCTGTGAAGACGATGTTTGAAGGAAACCTTTGATTTTTGCCGATTTTGCCAGTTTTTGGTATTCCAATAAATCTTTATGCTCATGGCTACCTTTAAATTGAAGGCTTTCAATCTCTTTCTTCCTCGCTTTAAAACTTTCCGAATTAACCAAGGCTTCCAGTTCTTTATATACCTTTAATTCTTCTGATTTCTCAACATCCAAAAATCCCTGGTAATCTGCATATAGTGCAGCCCGTTCAGATTCAATCTTTTCTGTTGGTTTCAGCTTACCGAAAGCCTGAAGGGTGAATAGTTTAAATGACATGTGCTAATGATTAATGATTTTCCTTCATTTTACCTCAAAATTAAAAAACTATCCCATTCCCAAACAAAAAGGAACAAATATATTTTTTATGCCATCTTACTTTATAGTATATTTGAACAGCCAAAAAAACAGAACAATGAAAAAAATTATTCTCTCCATTCTATTAGTTTGCCTAACTATTTTCAGCTTTTCGCAACAGTTTTTCAATGAGGAATTCAACCATCGAAAAAAGTACCTTATTTTAACCAATCCAACGGTTAGGAACATTCAAACCATGAATTTCCTGGTTTCCCGGGACCTGCTGCAAATCCGTACCAATAAAGTCAAATTTGTTGGTATTTATCACGAAGGGCAAAACTATGATTTTAGCAAAACAAAAGATTATATTGAGAAAAACGGCTTAAGCAATTATTACCTCCACGAAGTGAAAGGGAAACTCACCGAGGACAATGTATTTACTAAAAATGGTTGTTCAGGCGATATTGAGACCATTTTTAAAAATTCGATTGGGGTATTTTTCTTTGGCGGACCAGATATCCCTCCTGGTATTTATGGTGAAGAAAATACCTTATCGGTAGTAACTGATCCTGGAAGGCATTTGTTCGAAGTAACCACCATGTTCCATCTATTGGGCGGTTCGCAAAATAAAGGGTTCGAAGCTTTGCTAAAATCGAATCCAAAATACCTGGTTACAGGGTTTTGCCTGGGCTTGCAAACCATGAATGTAGCCACTGGAGGTACCCTCATTCAGGATATCCCTTCGGAAATATACCATGCATATACGGCAGAAGATGCACTGACAATTGGGCGAAGGGATTTGCACCGAAATTATTGGCAGGAAATTGATGAAGACACCTTATTAATGGGCATTAATCTTCATACAATCCAATTTTCTGAGCATCCGTTTTTCGGGCAAACCATAAAAATGGCTAAAGGATGGCACCCAAGGGTTTACAGCAGTCATCATCAGGCGATAGAAAATCTTGGTCAGGGATTGAAGGTCACCGCATGGTCGCCCGATCAAAAAATCATTGAAGGGGTAGCGCATCAGAACTATAAAAACGTTTTTTCAGTCCAATTCCACCCGGAGGTCCCAGCTCTGTACGAAGATTTATTCGAGAAAAAATTCCACCCTGAAGACCGGTCAATGACTTATCATGAAATGATTGGAAAACAAAGCATTAAGTTTCATAAAAAATACTGGGAACACATATCAGAAGTTATAAAAAAATTATAATCCTCTTGAAATCTAAAACCCCAAAGGGCTAAGTTCGTTGTTTTTTATTGTATCTTGTGGTTCGCTAATCCCCGCCATTGCTACATAACTAAAACCAAATTTAATTACAATGAAAAACCTTTACCTGATTGTACTAAGCTCTTTAAGTTTAATCTTGTTTTCATGCGCCCCCGAAACACAAAAAGATTGTTTCCCTGATGGAACCGAAATTCCGGAATGGTTCTCAGATGCAAGCAAGTTCCAGTTAAAAGACCTTGGAAAACCTTATATAATAACCGACTTCGGAGCTGTGCAAGATAGCTCGGTCATTCAAACAGAAATAATTCAGGGTGTGATTGACAAGGCAAGCAGCGAAGGTGGCGGTGTTATTATCATCCCCAAAGGAACATTTCTTAGCGGGGCATTGTTTTTTAAAGCAAACACGCATCTACATATTGCCGAAGGTGGCAAATTAAAAGGTTCCGACGATATTTCAAACTATCCGTTTATCGCTTCACGAATGGAAGGGCAAAGCATTGATTATTTTGCTGCGTTGGTGAATGCATACGAAGTAGATGGCTTTACAATTTCAGGACCGGGAACCATTGACGGGAACGGCCTAAATTATTGGAAAGCCTTTTGGCAAAGAAGGAAAGAAAACCCAAAATGCACCAATCTGGAGGTATCACGCCCACGGTTGGTTTTTATTCGCAACTCTGACAATGTGCAACTTCAGGATGTAAAACTCCTGAATTCAGGATTTTGGAGCAGCCACTATTATCAATGCAATTTTGTAAAAATATTAGACCTGCATATTGAATCGCCGCATGAACCAATTAAAGCCCCAAGTACCGATGCCATTGATTTGGATGTGTGTTCAAATGTGTTGATAAAAGGGTGTTACATGGCAGTGAACGACGATGCCATTGCCCTAAAAGGAGGTAAAGGCCCATGGGCAGATACCGATCCAAACAATGGGGAAAATACAAACATTATAATTGAAGATTGTGAATTTGGGTTTTGCCACTCGGCACTCACCTGTGGAAGCGAATCCATACATAATAAAAATATCCTGTTCAGGAATAGCACGGTGAACGAAGCAAAACGCCTGCTTTGGTTAAAAATGAGGCCAGATACCCCACAAAAATATGAATATATCACTGTTGAGAACATCCAAGGGCAAGCCCACAGCATGATTTATGTGAAACCATGGACCCAGTTTTTCGATTTAAAAGGACGTGAGGAAGTTCCCCTATCCTATTCAGATCATATTACGCTTCGAAAAATTGACCTTAACTGTGCTATCTTTTTCGACATTAGAATTACGGAATACGACCGATTATCTAATTTTACATTTGAAGATTTAAACATAGAAGCTGAAAACGGAGAATACGATAAAAGCCTTATTGACGGGCTGATCCTTTCGAACGTTACTGTAAACAACCAACTTATTGATTAAAATTTATCCGATGAAAAAACTGAGCTTATTAATTGTATTAATGATGGGCTGTACAATGCTTTACAGCCAAAAAACTGAATCTGTTTCCGATTATATTTCCATCATTAAATCCAATATCTACAAAGACTATAAAAAAATGTACCGCGAAGGAAGCGGATCACTGGTTTACCCTTTTCTCACCCCTGGAAGTAACCAATATGCCAATGTTTTATGGGACTGGGATTCATGGCTCAGCAATGTTGCCCTTCGGCAAATTCTTTCCGATATTGGTTCGGAGGCTGATAAAAAACAAGCCCTCCCGTATGAGCAAGGTTGTGTGTTAAACTTTTTGGAATATGGCGATTGGGATGGCTACCTTCCGATTGTTATTTGGGAAAATTCGAAACCCCGAAATATTACCGGCAAAAATATTTACAACGTGAACATGCACAAACCTGTGCTGGCGCAGCATGCTGCCCTAATTACCCAGCAAAATAATGGTGATGCCGAGTGGATCCGGGAGAAATTTTACCACCTGCAGGCATTTGTCAACAACTATAAAGCCCATCACAGGCATAAAGCAACAGGTTTGTATTATTGGCAAAGCGATGTGGCAATTGGTGTTGATAACGATCCATGTACTTTTTTCAGGCCAAATAAAAGTTCGGCTTCCATCTATTTAAACTGTTTGATGTATAAAGAACTTAAGTCAATGGTGTACCTTGCCGACCAGCTTAACCTTTCGGATATTGGCGCCGAATTTGCTTCCGATGCCGAAAAATTAAAGGCAGCCCTGCACGAGCATTGCTGGGACGAACGCGATGGTTTTTATTACAGTGTTGATTTAAACCTGCGCCCTGTTAACAATGCCCCTGACAGTACACTGGGACAGGTTTTCATTATCCATGCCGGATATCCACGCGATTACGATTGTTTGATTCAGCGCATCGAAGTTTGGTCCGGATTCCTGGCATTGTGGGCTGGTGTTGCAACACCCGGGCAAGCCGAGCGGATTGTAAATGAACATTACAACGACCCCAGGACCTTTAACTCCCCATCTGGGGTCCGCACACTTTCGAAAATGGAAAAAATGTACAGCCTGCGGGCTAGTGCCAACCCTTCTAACTGGAGGGGACCAATTTGGGGCATTTCCAACTATATGGTTTTTCGCGGTTTGGTTGAGTATGGGTTCAAAAAAGAAGCCGAAGAACTTGCCGACAAAACCATAAGCCTTTTCGGGAAAGATTTTAAAACCAGTGGGGCTTTGCATGAATATTACGAACCGGAAACAGGTGAGCCTCTTCTGAACAAAGGATTTCAGAACTGGAACTATTTGGTGGCAAACATGATTGCCTGGAAAGAAAAACGCCCGGTAATAAGCGAGTTTTAATAAAAGACCGAAGTCAGAAGAAAAACTTTAAATAAATTTACTTCCTGCTTCAACCTTCGGACTTCGAGCAAAAAAAAGTTTTAGATAAGCTGCAATAAGCCCGATTAACATAAATAGCATTTTTATAAACCATTTACTAAAAAACAGATGAGCCTTAATTCCCGAAGACAATTTATTAAAGCAACAACACTGGGCGGAATTGCTACTACTTGTTTTCCTTTCCAAACAGTTTTGGCAGGCGATATGAATAAGAAGAAGTGGCTGGCACCCAAGGGCATGCGAATACTTTTTCAGGGCGATTCGATAACCGATGGCAACCGGGGCAGGAACACCGATCCCAACCATATTATGGGACATGGTTATGCATTTAGCATCGCCAGCAGACTTGGTGCCGATTACCCGGAACAAGCCTATGATTTTTTCAACCGTGGCATTAGCGGAAATAAGGTAATCGACCTGAAAGAACGCTGGCAAACCGACACTTTTGATTTAAAACCTGATGTACTTAGCATTTTAGTGGGCGTGAACGATGCCAGTTCAGTGGTCTTCAATTGGGAACCTGTGGTTTCCGTTGCAAAATTTGAGGAAACCTATCGTTTTTTGTTGGAGCAAACCCTTGAAAAAATCCCAGGCATACGCTTGGTACTTTGTGAGCCTTTTATAAAAGCCGTTGGAAGGGTAAAAGACAATTGGGATGCTTATTATTCCGATATTATCAAACGCCAGGAAATAGTTAGAAATCTTGCTGCAGAATACGATACCCTATTTATTGCCTTTCAGGAAGTTTTTGATAAAGCCTGCGACCGCGCTCCGGCAGATTATTGGATTTGGGATGGTGTGCACCCAACAGTTGCCGGACATGAACTCATGGCACGTGAATGGATTGATGAAGTCACACAAAAGATAAAATTTTAGTAGCATCTGTATAAACAATAGTGTTGAGCTATGAATGCTTTAGTGGCAACTGAAAAAGAGACAACGACAACCTGATAAGATAACGATAAAATTGAAATAAGAATGGATATAGCTCTTTGATAGGTCAGTGTAAACTTGAGGGAATTTATTTTGTTTTTTCTTCCACCCACAAAAAGACAATTGAAACCCCAACCCACATTGCAGCACATTGCTAGTTTGAAGGTAAACCTGTATTTTTAAGATTTTAAAACTAAATGAAGAACGAAAAACTAACAAGAAAAGAAATAATTGACCACCGCTTAAAACAAGCGGGTTGGATTGTTGGTGACCGTTCTCAGGTGATTGAAGAATTTGACATCATCGTTGACCAAGACTTGGTTCAGGAAGCTCCTACACCTTACGCCGGACATCAATACAGCGATTACGTTTTACTTGGAAAAGACGGAAAACCTTTGGCTGTTGTTGAAGCAAAAAAGACTTCGGTTGACGCTGCAATTGGACGTGAACAAGCGAAACAATATTGCTACAATATTACAAACTCACAGGGAGGCGAACTCCCTTTTTGTTTTTATACCAACGGACACGACATTTACTTTTGGGATTTGGAAAATTATCCACCTAAAAAAGTATATGGATTCCCGACCCGTGATGATTTAGAGCGTTTCTTATACATTCGAAAATCCCGAAAAGCACTTGCCGGAGAATTAATTAACACCAAAATTGCAGGACGTGATTATCAAATCCGTTCCATTCGTGCAGTGATGGAAGCCATTGAAAAAACGGAGACGTACATTTTTGTTGGTAATGGCAACCGGAACAGGAAAAACACGGACTTGTATTGCTTTTACCGATGCTTTAATGCGTGCTGGTTGGGCAGAACGGGTTTTATTTCTTGTTGACAGGATTGCTCTTCGTGAACAGGCACTGGAAGCTTTCAAAGAACATTTGCCAAATGAACCTCGCTGGCCAAAGCAAGGAGAAAAAGAAATAGCAACCGACAGGCGTGTTTATGTTTCAACCTATCCGACAATGCTGAACATTATCAGGGATGAGAAAAAAACACTTTCACCGCATTTCTTCGACTTGATTGTCATTGATGAGAGCCACCGGAGCATTTACAACACCTATCAGGAAATATTGGATTATTTCAACACCATAACGCTCGGATTAACGGCAACACCAACAGATGTAATCGACCACAATACGTTTGATTTATTCGAATGTGAAGATGGTGTCCCCACTTTTGCCTATTCTTACGAGGAAGCAGTAAACCATATTCCGCCTTACTTGTGCAATTTTCAGGTGATCAAAATTAAAACCAAGTTTCAGGAAGAAGGAATAAACAAACGAACAATTTCACTCGAAGACCAGCAAAAACTGATTATCGAGGGAAAAGAGATTGAAGAAATAAACTACGAAGGAACCGACATTGAGAAAAAGGTAATCAACAAAGGTACAAACGCCTTGATTGTTAGTGAGTTTATGGAAGAAAGCATCAAAGATGCCAACGGAGTTTTGCCCGGCAAAACCATTTTCTTTTGCATCAGTAAAGCTCATGCAAGGAGAATTGAACAGATTTTTGATTCATTATATCCAGAATACAAAGGCGAACTGGCAAAAGTATTGGTAAGCGATGACCCTCGTGTTTATGGGAAAGGAGGATTGCTCGACCAGTTTACAAATAACGATATGCCCCGGATTGCCATTAGTGTTGACATGCTCGATACGGGAATTGATGTTCGGGAACTGGTAAATCTGGTTTTTGCCAAACCTGTTTACAGTTACACCAAATTTTGGCAAATGATTGGTCGGGGAACCCGTTTGCTCGAACCTGCTAAAATGAAACCTTGGTGTACCGAAAAAGATGTTTTTCTTATTCTGGACTGTTGGGACAACTTCGAATATTTTAAACTGAATCCAAAAGGAAAAGAACCCAAGCAGCAAATTCCTTTACCTGTTCGTTTATTTGGAGCAAGATTGAGCAAAATTGATGAAGCACAAAACGAAAATGAAACGGAAATTGCATCCAAAGAAATTGCAAAACTTCAAAAGCAAATCAGCACCTTGCCTAAAAACTCGGTTGTGATAATTGATGCTCAGAACGACTTGCAACGACTGGAAGATGATAATTTCTGGAACAATTTAACATCCGATAAAGTTGAGTTTTTGGAGGCGATTGTAAAACCGTTGTTCAGAACAGTTTCTGATACTGATTTTAAAGCCATGCGCTTTGAAAAAGACATTGTAGAAGTTTCGTTGGCTCATCTTCAAAAGGATGATGAAAAATTTGAAACACTTCAGGAAAGCATTGTTGAAGAAATTGGAGAATTGCCTTTGTCCATCAACATAGTGGCAAAAGAACAGGAATTAATCAAAAAGGCACAAACCAATCATTTTTGGTCAACCATCGATGAAACCAAATTTGATGAACTCATTGAAAAGATAGCCCCTTTAATGAAATTCCGTGAAGCAGTAATTACTTTGCCACCAGTAAAATACAACCTGAAAGACATTGTTTCGGAAAAGGAATTTGTGGAATTTGGCCCACAACACGAAGCGTTAAGTGTGGCAAAATACCGTGAATTAGTAGAGGAAAAAATTAACGAACTGGTTTCGTCAAGCCCTGTATTGCAAAAACTGAAACAAGGATTGGAAATTACACCCGAAGAAGCGGAACAATTGGCAGAGGATTTACATAACGAACATCCGCACATAACCATTGACTTGCTTCGCAAGGTTTACAATCACCGTAAAGCGCAACTGGTTCAGTTTATCAAACACATTTTAGGAATTGAATTGCTCGAAACTTTTGCCGAAACGGTTACAAAGGCTTTCGACAGTTTTGTGAATAATCATACTTATTTAACCAGTAGGCAACTACAGTTTTTAGACTTATTGAAAAACTTCGTATTGGAGAAAGGGGAATTGACCAAACGGAATTTAATTGAATCACCATTCACCATGATTCACCCCGAAGGTGTGAGAGGCATTTTTAATGCAAAAGAGATTGAAGAAATTATTGAATTAACAAATAAAGTTTTAGCTGCATAATGGCAAAAAATATTACATATCAACCAGAAGAGTATATGCAAATGGCAATTGATGCCATGATGAAATCTGTTGACGAACCAAGAGATGATGGCAAGGTAAACCCAAAAGTTGGAGCAGTAATAATCAAGCCTGATGGTTCGGTAGATACTGCCTGTAGAGGTGAATTAAGACATGGTGACCATGCCGAATTTACTTTATTAGAACGAAAATCCCGGTCTGAAAAACTTGATGGCAGCATATTATTTGCAACATTAGAGCCTTGTGCTCCCGGAGCAAGAAAATCTCCAAAATTAAGTTGTGCTGAAAGGATTGTAAATGCAAGAATCGCAGAAATTTGGATAGGAATTGAAGACCCTGACCCCGATGTAGATAGAAAAGGTATTAAATTTCTTGAAGATAACCGAGTAAAAGTTCACATGTTCTATCCTGAATATCAGAAGAAAATTAGAAATGCAATAAAGGATTTTCTTTCACAAGCTATCGAAAGAGCTAATGAAAGAATAGAACAGAAAGAAGTTGTCCTTTCCGAAATTGAAAAAAACATTCCAACTGCAAGTATAGACCAGTTTTCAGAGGAAGCAATACAATATTATTTAGATAAAGCAAAGCTTAATTACAAGATTAATTCTGATGAACTTTGGGAGCATTTTGAAAATGCTTGTATTGTTGAAAGAATAAAAAAAGGTAACAAAATGGTTTATTCTCCTACTGGTTTTGGAATTCTTCTTTTCGGGGTCAATCCAAGAGAAAGATACCAACAAGCAGTAGTTAAAGCAAAGGTGAAATATGGTAATAATGATTCTATCCCAAAAGATTTTGAAGGGCCACTTGTCCTAATACCCAATATGGTTGAGCAATGGCTTCAACAAATACTGCACTCAAATGTAAGTCGTGAGAGATTTGAAAGAAAAACAGAAACCATATTCCCAATTGAACCTTTACGTGAAGCAATTATAAATGCTTTAGCTCATAGGGACTATGATTTGGAAGGTGCTAAAACTTATATAGCAATTGATGATGATAAAATTGAAATTAAAAGTGCAGGTTTACCTGTATCACCAATTTCACTGGACGATGTTAAAGCGTTTAAAGCACCATCGTTAAGCCGCAATCCAAAAATCACATATGTTTTTAATAAAATGGGATTAATGGAAGAATCTGAATTGGGTATGGAAACCTTTAGAGGCATGCATGAAAAATTCAATCTACCTTTACCAGAATATAATTTTGTAGCACCTTATCTCTCTTTAACATTTTACAGAGATATTGAAGTTAAAAAATCCATGTCGGCAAATCAGAGCTTACAAAGCTTAAACAATGAAGAGTTAACCGGTTTGGAATGGATTAAATTCAAGGAAAAGGTGACAACAAACGAATATGCAGAACACTTTGGGTTTAATGATAAAAAAGCTCAAAGGCATTTAGCTAAATTCAAGGAAAAAGAATTGGTTGTGTTGAAAGGGCGTGGAGGAAATGCAATTTATGAATATACAGGGGCGTAAAAATCGAAGGACATTCCGAAAGACAAAATGTCCTTCGGAAACATGTTTTCAAATTTAGCATTCCACTAAAGACAATCCAAAAGACAAAGTGTCCTTCGGAAAAAACTAAAACCGAATTTTAAAAATGTTACAAAATAACAGCACATTACAATCACTAATAGCCAAGCTCTGGCAAAACTTCTGGGAGGGCGGAATTGCCAACCCATTAACAGCCATTGAGCAAATGACCTATTTAATTTTCATGAAACGTTTGGACGATTTGGAAGCCAAACGCGAGCGTGATGCCGATTTTACAGGCGAAACCTACAATTCTCGTTTTCAAGGTACTTATACCTTACCGGGCAGCGACCAAAAAATTGACAAAAGCGAATTGCGTTGGAGTGTGTTTAAACACAAACCAGCCGATGAAATGCTGATGCATGTGCAAACCCGTGTATTTCCGTTTATGAAAACCTTAAACGGTGAAACATCGGCTTTTACCAAACACATGGAAAATGCTGTTTTTATAATGCCCAAAGCCAGTTTATTGGTTTCGGCCATTCAACTGATTGAAGATATTTTCACAGAAATTGAACGAGATGCCACAGAAGGCGGACAATCTTTTCAGGACATTCAGGGCGATGTGTACGAAATGCTGTTGGGCGAAATTGCACAAGCTGGTAAAAACGGACAATTCCGTACACCACGGCATATTATTAAACTAATGGCTGAACTGGTTGCACCGCAATTAGGACAAAACATTGCCGACCCCGCTTGTGGTACAGGTGGTTTCTTATTGGGTGCTTACCAATATATTTTAAGCGATTTGGTTCGTAAAAAAGATGCATCAAAACTGGTAACCGATGAAGATGGTTTTGAGCGGGCTGCCATTAGTGCAATACTCACGCAAGAAGTAAAACAGATACTCGACCAAAGTTTTTCGGGATACGATATTGATACAACAATGGTTCGTTTGGGCATGATGAACCTGATGATGCATGGCATTGACGAACCATTAATTGACTATAAGGACACCCTGAGCAAAAGTTTTAACGAAAATAGCCGGTACGATGTAATTATGGCAAATCCGCCTTTTACAGGAAATATCGACAAAGGCGACATAAACGAAACCCTACAATTGCCCACCAACAAGACGGAATTGCTTTTTGTGGAACGCATTTTCCACATGCTAAAAATGGGAGGTACTGCAGCAGTAATTGTTCCGCAGGGAGTGTTGTTTGGCAGCGGAAAAGCTTTTAAAACTTTACGCCAATCTTTGATTGAAAAAGCTGAGTTAAAAGCGGTGATTGCCATGCCAAGCGGCGTATTTAAACCTTATGCCGGGGTTGCCACAGCTATCTTGCTATTTACCAAAGGTGGCGAAACCAACAATGTGTGGTTTTATGGCATGGAAAACGATGGTTACAGCCTCGATGACAAACGTAACAAAATTGCCGACAGCGATTTGCAGGACATTGTAAGATCATTCAAGGCTCGAATTTCCTCCCCTTCAGGGGAGGTGTCCGAAGGACGGAGGGGTAAATACTTTTTTGTACCAAAAACCGAAATTGAAGAAAATGGCTACGACCTGAGTTTCAGTAAGTACAAAGAAGAAGTGTATGAAGAAGTGGTTTATGAAAAACCTGATGTGATTATCGGCAAATTGGAAAGCATCGAAAGTGGAATTGAAAAAGGATTGGCAGAATTAAAAGGTTTGATGTAATGAAGTTTGAGAAATTAGGAAATATTGCTGAAATCAAAACTGGTAAATATGATGTGAATCATTCCTCTTCAGAAGGTATGTATACATTTTATACCTGTGCAATGGGGCAGTTTAAATCACCCACATATTCTTTTGAAGGTGAGGCTATTATTTTACCAGGTAATGGAGCAAATGTTGGACAAGTTTTTTTTACTGAAAAGGTAAAATTTGAAGCCTACCAAAGAACCTATGTGATACAAAACATAAAAGCCAATTCAAAATTCGTTTATTACTATTTTAAATCTAATTGGTCCAGAAGTTTGCAGAATGCTCAATATGGCTCAGCAACTAATTATATTAGATTAAACAATATAACTGATTTTCAAATACCGATTCTTCCTCTCGAAACCCAGCTCCACATCGCCAACATCCTTTCCAAAGCCGAAAGCCTCATAGCCCAACGCAAAGAAAGCATCCGCCTGCTCGATGAATATTTAAAATCGGTGTTTTTGGAGATGTTTGGTGACCCTGTAAGGAATGAAAAAAAATGGAAGTCTTTAACTATAAAAGAAATTGGAGAAAGCCGTTTAGGGAAAATGTTGGATAAAAAGAAAATTGTTGGGAACAATTTAAAGCCTTACCTGCGAAATTCAAATGTTCTATGGTTTGGATTTAAACTTGATGATTTATTAGAAATGGACTTTGACGATAAAGACAAAATTGAGTTTAGTTTGAAACGTGGAGATGTGCTAATGTGTGAAGGAGGCGAAATAGGAAGATGTGCTATATGGAAAAACGAATTAAAAGAATGTTATTTTCAGAAGGCTATACATAGAATTCGATTAAATAATCAAATAGCGTTACCTGGATTTTTTGTAAATATGTTTTGGCGGTACACTTTAAATGGTGGCTTAAATAAATATGTTGGAACTGCTACAATTTCTCACTTAACAGGAGAAAAACTAAAACAATTAAAATTACCTATTCCCCCTCTGGAACTTCAAACCCAATTCGCCCAAATTGTAGAAAAAACCGAAGCCCTCAAAGCCCAATACCAACAAAGCTTACAGGAGTTGGAAAATTTGTATGGCAGCTTAAGCCAAAAAGCGTTTAAAGGTGAGCTAAGCATAAAAGATGAAAGATTGTTATTGGCTGCGGAGCCTGAAACTAAATACGGAGAAAAATAATGGCAAGTGCAGAA
The DNA here is from genome assembly GCA_963677475.2 of Prolixibacteraceae bacterium. Classification (GTDB taxonomy): domain Bacteria; phylum Bacteroidota; class Bacteroidia; order Bacteroidales; family Prolixibacteraceae; genus JABMQB01. Next base: position 139,201 of record CAXXQD010000007.1, read on the forward strand.
TTAATGACATATCAACAAGTGATAGAGTCGCTAAATAAGAAAGGGCGACAAAAACATTTATTGCTTGGAAATGGATTTAGTATGTCATATGATTCAGGCATTTTTTCATATAATGCATTAAGCGAGTTTCTTGTAAACTTAGATAATGACATACTTCAAAAGCTTTTCCAAATAATCAAAACAAGCAATTTTGAATTGTTGATGGAGCAACTTGATAATGTGGCTCAAATAGCTGAAGTATTTGAGGCTGATAAAAAAGTAGTTGCTAATATTCGGAAAGCCACAGAAACACTAAAAGAAAGTCTGATTGATGCCATAAAAGAACTGCATCCTGAACATGTGTTTGAAATACCTGAAGAAAAAAGCAGAGCATGTGCGATTTTTCTGAATGAGTTTCTATCAAAAGACGGCAACATCTTAACCACCAATTATGATTTATTGTTGTATTGGGTTTTAATGAGAAATCAACTTGACCGCATGGGCGATGGTTTTGGGCGTGAAACAGATGATACTGATGAATGGATTGAACCAGATGAAAGAGATTGGTCGGAATTGCGTTGGGGTAAAAACAGCGACACGCAATCCATTTTTTATGTTCATGGTGCACTTCATTTATTCGACACTGGCATCTATGTAATCAAAGAAGAATATAATAGTGAACATGTTTTGCTTGAGAATGTAAAAGCAAGAATGGAACGCAAGGAATATCCGATTTTCGTAACTGCTGGTAATGGAGAAGAAAAACTAAGCCATATTCGACATAATCGTTACTTATCCTATTGTTACGATACTCTTTCAAACATTGAAGGAACATTGATTTGTTTTGGCTTTGGCTTTGGTGCGTATGACGAACATATTATTGCCGCTATCAATAAAGCTGCAAAAAAGAAGAAGGATAAAGACGATAAATGGCACATGTTAAACAGTATTTACATTGGTGTTTATTCTGATTCTGATTTGAAACACTTAAAATCAATAGAAAAAAAGTTTAAATGCTATGTCAGATATTTTGACGCTAAAACTGTAAACGTATGGAAATAAGCCAACCCACAAAAAACAAAATAAATTTGTGCTTCGTGGATAGGTTCGCGCGGATTGAGAAAGCCAACAAAACGATAGCTATACAATTGAAAAACAGATAGAAATGAATAAACACCTGCCCCTAACACGGTACATAAAACCATAAACATGTATCGAATTTTTATTATAATAACCGTCATAGTTTTAGTATCAATCAATGTATTTGGTCAATTCCAGTATGACGAATATGATGACGTTATATCTTTTTCTTACATCTATCCAAAAATTGACAGCTTAAAATCGAACAACGAAATAAACACACTTAATCTGCCATCATTTAATAATGATTCATTGTATTGGACAAATAACATAGAACGAGTGAATCCTAAAAACAGACACTTATATAGAACTGCCATCGGAACTTGTGGATTTGTTAGAGATACAATGATTAATTTCTTTGAAGTAGCCAATAAAGTAAAAATAAAGGAGGGATACATTTGGCTTTATAAAATAACTTCACCAACCGCTTTTAGTCTTGGTGTAAAACTAAAAAACTTAGAATTAAATCCTGAGGATTATATATGTGCACATTCAAATTCCCATGACTCAACAAATGGACCTTACATGCACCGTGAGCCAGAAGTAATAACTGGAGACGAAATAGAAGAAAGAATAAAAAATAGACCACAAATTTTGACGAGAGGATTTTATTTAGGAATTGTTCTTGGAAATGAATTGTATATTGAAATATTCTCACCGAACAAAAAAATTAAAAAGTCTGGGCTCGTAATTTCAAATTGGTCATACTACTATCCGACAAATTTTAGGTTGTCAGATGCCCCAGAATGGGTAAGAAAAAAATATCCAGACATTGATTTTGACTTTTATGAAAATAAATAACGAAAGCACAACAAAACCAAAGAAATGTAGGCTATTAAAATTCAAAAATGAAAAAAGTTATCTTTGTATAAAAGGCTTTTATGGAACTAAAAATACTGACATCCCAACTTATTAACGCTTTCACAGATTCAGTAAAAGAATCTCCTTTAGAAAAATTAGGGAATTAAAAAAAAGTTGAAATACCAGTAGATTATTTCCAATTTTACAAATCAGTTTCTTCTGTTTATTCATCAAAAATTGAGGGTGAAGACATCGATTTTGACAATTACTTCAAGCATAAATTTTTAAACGTCAAATTTAAACCCGACTATACCAGAAAAGCCGATGATTTGTATTCTGCATACGATTATATTGACAATCATAAATTAAATCTGAAAAACGTTCAAAAAGCGCATTCCATTTTAAGTTCAATATTACTTCCCAAAAGTCAACAAGGATTTATCCGGACAAATCCGATGTTCGTTATAAATAGCGATGACAAAATTGAATACGTTGCGGCAATTCCGCAAATAGTAAAAAGCGAGTTAGAAAAGTTATTCGACGATATTGAAGTATTAATAAAAACAGAATTAAATCCATATGAAGTATTTTATTATGCTTCATTAATTCATCTCGTTTTTGTAAAAATACATCCATTCCAAGATGGAAATGGAAGAACTGCCCGGTTAATGGAAAAATGGTTTTTAATTGAGAAAATTGGACAAAAAGCAATTTCTGTCCAATTAGAAAAAAACTATTATCGGAAAATTAAAGATTACCATTCAAACATAAAAAAGCTCGGACTGGAATATGAGGAGTTGGATTACAGCAAAAGTCTGGACTTTCTATTAATGACAGTTTCCGGAATCAATGACGAAAAATAAGGCACCTACCCAAAACAAAGAACATATTATAGGGCGGGATTCGGTAGTACGCCAACTGTTACCCACAACGCAACCATTTATGCTTTGATACATCTTATGTTAATAAAAAACGTAACATAAAAACCATGAAAAAAACAATCATTCTATTCATATCAATTGTCGCACTATTCAGCTGCTCAAAAGATAATGAGAACAATGAAGTTAAAATTCGATTATCAAATGTTAGCCAATATGATTTTCAAAATATTGTTGTTAACACTACTACCGGAGACGTAAACTTTGAGGATTTAGGGTCTGGACAAATATCTGAATATAAAGTTTTTGCCAGAGCGTATAGTTATGCTTTTATTGAATTAGAAATTGATGGTGACACATTTACCTTGCAACCCATAGATTATGTAGGAGAAGCACTTCTTGAAAATGGCAATTATACGTATCAGATAGATGCTAATGAAACCCGTGATGACCAATACACCAAATTAAGTTTGACAATGATTGAGGACTAAATAACAAAATAGCTCAACAAAAGTATGAAAATGAAAAGGACAATTTTGATTACCCTATCCATTCTGTTTATCAATCAAAGTTTCTTGATAGCACAGGAAAATGGGACAAAACGAAACGCGAATAAAATCGGAATTACATTTTCCTCATTTGGAACAAATGATGTATTTAGGGTTGACGAACTAACTGGAGCTGCAAGTTATGATGGCGATTATTTTTTTACAATTGGAATCACTTACTTACACCCATTAAACAAATGGTTGGAAACGGAGACCGGAATAGAATACTCAAAACAGAATATAATAATTAAACCCAATTTGCCACCTGACATGGACAACTCTCCGCGAAAAGAAGATTTTTCATTGATCAATGTTCCGGTGACATTAAGGGCAAACTTCTTAAAATACTTTTTTATTAATGGTGGAATAATGATAGACATTGATGCTTCAACAAATAGCTCAATAAATAATCAAACCGGAATTGGTGCACTTTCAGGTATATCTGCAAAATATGATTTTAAAAGCGGAATATCTGTTTTTGTAAATCCGTATACAAAAATTCATTCCCTGATCCCTTTTTCTGACACAAAATATCACCAAAGGGTTTGGGAAAATGGAATTAGGCTTGGCGTGACATATGACTTAAAATAAAGAGGATTAATTATGAACAAACCGAAGGTTGCAGTTGTAACAGGTGGCGCACAAGGTATTGGCAAAGCAATATGTGATGCCTTTATCAAACAGGGTGTATCTGTTTGTGTTATCGACCAAAAAGAAAATGACTACTTCGTTGGTGACATTGCCGATGAAAAAATACTTAGGCAATTTGCTTCGAAAGTAATTTCGGATTATGGCTCAATCGATTATCTTATCAACAATGCATGTGTTTCAAGAGGAGGGCTTAAAACTTGTTCCTATGCTGATTTTAATTATGTTTTACAAGTTGGGGTTACAGCTCCATTTCTCTTAACCCAACTTTTTCTTGACCACTTTAATGAGGGTTCAAGCATCATAAACATTTCTTCTACAAGACATTTAATGAGCCAGGCTGATACGGAAAGTTATACGGCTGCAAAGGGAGGCATTACTGCGCTTACTCATGCTATGGCTATAACTTTAGCAGGAAAAGTTCGTGTTAATTCTATTTCTCCGGGATGGATTGATACAAGCAATAATCAACCAAAAGGATCAGATGCAAACCAGCATCCAGTTGGCCGTGTTGGACATCCTTCAGATATTGTTAATGCAGTTTTGTTTTTATGCGATTCTAAGAGTAATTTTATCACCGGGCAGGATATTGTAGTTGATGGAGGCATGACCAAGCAAATGGTGTATCACAACGATTATGGATGGACTTATAAATCATAAGCTAGGAATTAAAATAATCAAATAAAAACTGGCGACAACACGCGATCACAAAACAGTTGTGGGACATCGGATTTCAGGTCTTAGGTTCCTGTGTAAGTTTTTGTCTCAGTGAAAAGTAACTTACTCTGAAAACTTATCCAACCATTATAGTCAAATGTAAAATGAAACAACTAACAACTATATTAATCCTGATTTTGGTTTCGATGGGTATTCAAGCCCAGACGATTGATACATTTTTTTTGCACTATCCGATTTCAAAATACGACACAGTTGTTTACAAAAGAATAATTGAAAAAATTGATACAAACAACTTGATCCAAGTGCAGGATTATTATCCAAACGGCCAGGTTCAAATGGATGCCACATACTCGAATTTCGATAAAAAGGTCAAAGAGGAACTTCAATGTAATTATCGCACAAACACGAAGCAAGGGAGATATAAAGAATGGGCAAAGAATGGGCAACTTATTTACGATGCCAACTATAAAAATGGACAAAGAGAAGGATTAGCTGTTTCGTGGTACAACACTGGGATTAAAGAATCTGAAAAAAACTGGAATAATGGACAATTAAATGGAAATTGTAAATATTGGGATAAAAAAGGCAATTTAGAGTATGAAATAACATTCAAAAATGGCATAAACGAATCCCCTGAAGTAATTTCTTACCAATACATTACTTATTTGCCAACCAATTACACCAATGATTCATCAAAAGAATATCCTTTATTAATTTTTCTTCATGGAGGCTCTGCCCGTGGGAAAGACACTCTTGATTTATATGGTTCCGGACCATTTGACCAAATATACAGAGGCCGTAATTTCCCATTTATAGTTGTTGCCCCACAATGCCCAAAACATCTTCGCTGGTCGACTGAAAACTGGTTTGAAAATTTCTATTCGGACCTGATAAAAAAATATCGGATGGATACAAACAGGGTTTATTTAACTGGAGCTAGTCTAGGAGGTTCCGGAACCTGGTATCTCGCAGCAAAACATCCGGACAAATTTGCTGCAATTGCACCAATGAGTGGTTTTACCAGGCACATGGATTATATTTCAGAAAATATTAATAACTTAAAAAACATTCCTATTTGGGCATTTCATGGGGAATTAGACAATGTTGTACCAGTTGAAGAAACAGATCAGTTGATAAACAAACTATCCGAAATAAATAAGCAAATCAAGTATACAAGAAATAAGGATGTCGGACACTCAATTCATTGGTTAGTATATCCAGAGTACGAATTGTACGATTGGCTTTTGAAACATAAAAAAAGAAATAAAAATAACGGGCTATAAGTTTTATGTGGCAGGCGTGGAAGAGAGAGGCCATAACCAGATTACAAAATGAAATTCCGCCTTTCCGCTTACGAGTGACCGCTTAAGCACATTTAAATAAAAAAACAACATGGCAAGACCAACAACAAAGAAAGACTTAATTGAAGCGGCAAATGCAAACTTTAAAAAGTTATGGCAACTAATTGACTCCATGACAGACCAGGCATTAAACACCAATTTTGATTTTTCTGACGATGTAAAGAAAAAAGAAGCGCATTGGGAAAGAGACAAAAACCTTAGAGATTTGCTAATTCATCTTTACGAATGGCAACAACTTCTTTTAAACTGGGTTCAATCTAATTTAAACGGAAATAAAAAAGATTTCCTTCCTGAACCATATAACTGGAAAACATATGGTGAAATGAACATTGAAATATGGAGAAAACACCAACATACAAAACTTTCCAGTGCAAAAGAGTTGCTTGAAGAAACCCATAAAGCTGTATTGGAAATGATTCAACCATTTTCGGATGACGAGCTTTTTACCAAGCAATTTTTTAATTGGACAGGAACAACAACCCTTGGAAGTTATTGTGTCTCTGCTTCGGCAAGCCATTATGACTGGGCAATAAAGAAATTAAAAGCGCACATTAAAAAAATCGCATAGCCACAATAACGTATGCCAATAAAGTAAAATGAAACTTATTTGAATTGCATTTTAACTGGGATGATTAAAATACTTTATGCCTTACATACGTTTACATATACATTATCATTTTTGAACAAGTTTAAAAAATGAAAAAAATAGAAATCAAGATTCCTTTTATCCATCTTATTATTATTGTTTTTTATGCTATTATTATAAATTTAATACTTGAAAAAAAGACACAAGGACGAAGTGAAATAGTTGAATTAATTTACAGTTTGAGTTTTTTTATCGTTCACGATATTTATTCCATTATTCTTGGCATATTATTGATTATTCCTTTACCCCTTTTAATCATCTCCTTCATTATCAAAAGAAAAGATTTAATAAAAGGATTTTCAATTTCAATCCTGATAAGTGTCCTACTATTACTGATTGTGAGCATCTTTTGATTGATTGAAATTTGGTAATAAACCACTTTGCACTGAAAGTACATAGGTTTAAGATTGAATGAACCTCAAAATGAACAAAGAATGGGATATGAGTAGAAAGTACTGAGTACTTTGAGAAGAATAGTGGCACATATAAGTTTCTCAATACTCTAATCTCTGTACTCTAATCGAAATCCAATAAAATAAAAGTTTATAGAACCTAAAGTAGCTGCAATGATCCCGATTGAATTGGGAGCGAGCCTGCTCCGGATGCAATTCGAAGGTTTTAACCATTACCTAGAAAATAACAAACCAGTTTCGTATTTAAAATTGGTGCATACGTACAAAAATAGTACTTTAGTTCTATAGCGATCGTTATAAAAAAGTTAGAATATGAAAATATACTATTATAGATGTAAAAAGCTTCTTCTAATTTCAATAAGCATTTTATTTTATTCCACTAATATCTATAGTCAAAGTTTATCTACTCAAAATGAATTTAAATTATCCAATTTCTACAAAGAACAAATTTTTAATACGGATACTTTTATCTCTGATACAATTCAACTATATGATTATCGATTAATTTTTAATACCATCGATTCCATTGAATATTTTTCAACACTTAATAATTATTATCAGTTTATTGATTATCCTGGGATCGAACAATTGATAGCAGATAATAAAGAATACGAAATGCCGGCTATTGCCCGAGATAATCTTATAAATTATGAGGATTCAATGTTCAGAATAAATTTAGGAGATTCTATATATTCGCTGCCAAAATACATTACTGTATATGTTGACAGCACCAAATACTTAATTGAAAACAGTTATTATGGTTTTATTTCTGAGCTAGGTTGGTTTGTATTCTGGGAAGGAGGAATGTATGAAGGCGGTGGATTCTTTGCTATTGATATAAAAAATGGAGAAAGGAAAGAATTTTGTGGATTTCCAAAATATTCACCTAATAAAGATCTAATTCTTTCTTCCTATTATGATTTTGAAACAATATTCCTTGATCGTGGATTTTATTTGTTTGAGCTAAAAGAGAAAAAACTAGGCAATGAAATATTTCACTACGATCCTTATTGGGGTTTTGAAGGAACAATTTGGAAGGATAATTCAACAATCTATTTTATACGGATTGAATTTAACTCGGGCAAACAACATAATTACATTCGACATTTTATGAGTATGAAATTTGAAGAAAATATCAACCACTAACATTTCTAAAATACATATTTAGATTTGTTCTATATCTTTTTCATTTTATAGAGAAAACTATCCCTCAATACTAAATAACCACCAAAAACGTTTCTTGAAAAAAATCAACGATGTCCTTAAAAACTAATCAAAACTTATTTGCCGTATTGCCAATCGTTTTAATCGGCTTGGGAATTACCGGGGGCTGTTTAATAGCTGGTGGTGCTTGCTACGAAATCCCAACATGGAGGCTTTATTCAGGAATTGCATTTGGTGGATTAATTTCAATGTTTATCGGAGGAGTCGGAATTCTTGGCTTAATCAGGAAAATTCCGGATTGGAGCATTATTTGGATTTCAATTTCAGTGATTGGATTTTTAGTACTGATAAACTTTGCCACATCATTCGGATTGCCAAAAGTGGTCGAGATTGCCATGTTAGTATTCTCAGTGGCCATTGGGCTGGTCATATTTTACTTGATTTCAAAAAAATCGTGGCATCTGGCCGGATTATTCGGAATCGGATTATCAACAACATTGACGTTAATTCTATTCTTTATGGCAACCAACATTTCGCACGATATCATAAAAATCGGATACTATGATTTATTAATCGGGATTGTAATGAGCGGATTGATATTTTTATACCTGATAAGCGGCAATCAAAATAAAGTATTGGTATTAATTAGCATCATAATTTTAAACGGTATTCTTATTTATATTTTTGATAAAAGTATGCTCCGTTTAAACCACGAGAGCCAGTTGTGGTACCTCATTATATTTTCAAACGGCTTACTTTTTAGCGGGATCGTTTTTCATTATCTTCTTAAATCGGTAAATCGATTAGTAAAAAAGTAAAAACGATACTTCTAATTTTGCAGTAATTGCAACTAAAGAAGAATTAAAAATCGGTTTGTAATCATTTAGATTTACCTTTGAAATACAATCCTAATATATGAAAGAAAAGAAAGTATTGGTGTTTCTGGCAAAAGCATTTGAAACCATGGAATTTAGTGTTTTTATCGATGTTCTTGGTTGGGCAAGGGTTGATTATGGGCACAACATTCAGGTGGATACTTGTGGTTTTACAGAAAAAGTTATCAGCACATTTAATGTACCCATTTTGGTCGATAAAACCATTGAAGAGATAAACCCCGATGAATATGAAGCCTTGGCGATACCCGGCGGATTTGGGGAATTTGGCTTTTATGAAGACGCTTATGATGAACGGTTTTTAAAGCTGATTCAAGAATTTAATGCCAAAGGTAAAATCATCGCAACCATTTGTTCTGGTGCAATGCCCTTGGGGAAAAGCGGCGTTCTCAAGAACCGCAAAGCCACCACGTACCATTTGAAAGACGGACATTGGCAAAAACAATTAAAAAATTTTGGAGCAGAGGTGGTGAACCAACCAATGGTAGTTGATGGTAATATTATAACTTCCTGGTGCCCGGAAACAGCCCCAAATGTTGCATTTGAACTATTAAAAATGCTGACATCAGAACAAGAAATGGAAGTAATAAAAAAAGCTATGGGATTTTAAGGGAAGAATAACATTAACCGAATATTACAATCATATAAGCTCTACAACTTCAATTTTATGAAGTAGGGATCACATTTGTATAACATGAAGCTCCCTTTCCCCTATTCGCGACATGCGTACTTGGGTTATTTTTTTTATTTTAGGACTCTTAATTTCAAAATCATAAAAACCTTAAAACGATGAGACCAACAGCCACCCGATTATTTGTATTAATCTTCACCATAACTTTTACTTTACCCACTTTTGCCCAGCAATTAGCACATCCTGGCAGCAAACACATATCCTCTATTTTTTGGACATGGCAGGATAAAGTTCTTGAAAACCCGGATACACTAAAGGCGAATATTCTGGATTTGAAAAATGCAGGTTTTCAGGGGCTGTATGCAATGCCAAGGGCTACCAGGTACCACATGTACCACCAGGAAATGATAGATGCCGTAAAACTGGCAAGCAGTGAATGCCACAAGCAGAACATGGAATTTATTTGGGGGCTCGATCCAAGGTTTTTATCAAGTTATACCTTGCAACAAACAGGTTACGGCGCCGAAATGTTAATGGTTAATTCCGACTTCAACTTAAAAATTTCTGCAAGGGGTGAAGAAGCACAAAAGCCCCTGTTAAATGAATGTAAGTTGGAAAACAGCCGCTATTCTTTACGCTATAATTATCCACAGCGCCGCGATGTACACATGTTAACAGAAGCCGGATTATGGCTTAATCCAGTTGGCATTGATAAGGTGATTGCATATCAAAAGAAGGGCGGAAAAGTTGATAAATCTTCCATTGTTGATATTACAAGCCAAAGCAAGTCAATTGTAAACCGAAGTATGTACTATGTGGAAGTATTTGGAAAAGCTGATTTGCCCGAAGGCGATTGGTATGTTTTGGCCTTCCCGCGCTTTGGCACTAATATGTACGCTTTTGATGCACCCGAACATGAAAAAATAATGTTTGATTTGCTCGATAAGTATAAAGAACAGGACGTACAATTCGACGGATTTTGGTGGGACGAGCCAGGGTATTATTTTGCCTTTGGGCAATATGCCATTAGCGATCGCATATACAATGACTTTAAACAAAAATATGGCTACGATTTAAAAGAAAACCTGGGCGCCCTTTTGCTTGAATTTGATGACAACAGCCAATTCCAGGTCAGGTACGATTATTTTGAATTATTAATGGATTATGTATTTGGAGGCCAGCAACGGTTCTGGCAAAAGGCAGAGGAACTTTTTGGTCCGGTTCGTATGGGCGTGCACCATACATGGCACACATTGCCCGATAATATGTATGCCGGCTGTGCCGATTATTGGCGCGGACTTGTTGGTGTTGACGGTGGCTACACCGATGATGGTGCTTTCGAACGGTATTTCACCCAGGATTTGGCAGGTAAATATGCTCAAACTGCGTATATGCTCCTGGCATCCAGTTTGGCAAAATATGCTAAAAACCAGGTCGCTAATTACAACAGATGGGGCGTCAATTACACATCAGAGGTGCCCATTTACTGGAACGATTTAATGCCCCTATTTTCAAATGAATGGATTCAGCACGTTTATGGATATACTGGAATTCTGGGGGCATCTCGTGGCTTTGGGCCGGGTTTTCCGGATCATGAAACATGGCCTCTTTTACCAGAGCTCATTAATAAGACAAATAAAGTACGGGAAATAACACAGTACAAATTGCCAGTGGCCGAGGTAGCAGTGGTTTATCCAATCGCTACATTTTTAGCTGGTCGCGAACCGCAAAACACCCACATGGTTAACCACATTGATAGGTTGCTTGGAATTATGCCCGCCGTGGGGATTCAGGCTGATGGAATTTCTGATTGGCTTCTGGCAGAAGGAAAAATTGAAAATGGCAAGTTAAAAATCAGGAATGAAGAATATTCGGCGGTATTAATGCCCTTTGCTAAAATCGTTAGCCCCGAATGTATGGCAGTTGTAGAAAAACTTAAACAAGCAAAAATACCCTGCTATTTTATCGATGAAGCCCCGCAGTTCCTGTTGAATGGAGAAGCATTGAAAACCAATGGACAGGTTGCCTTTACTATTGGCGAAGACATGGAAGTACTTGCATCCGACATTGAGAAACTTCAGCTCCCCTCTCCTGTCACTAAATTAGATGGTGCTTATGTTACGCTGGTCCCAGGCGATAAAAACGACAATTTTGTGTTGATAATGCCCGTTATACCAGACACACAGGTTGAAGGCACGATAAAATGCAAAGGAAAAAAAGTAAACGTAAAACCTACAAAGACATTGTCAATTTATCAGGTCAACAAAAAAGGGGTGAAACAAATTCTTTAATTCTAAAAGAGAAAAGTATCGACGCAAATTAATCTTATGCTTATAGAAATATGAAACTCATTCTCAATTGCTTTTTCGTTCTATTTTTAGTAGCATCATGTCAAACGAAAAGCAATGAAAAAGATCGTCCCCATATCGCTTTTTCATTTGATGATGGTTCCATTAAAGACAGGTTAAACTACAAGGGCCCGGATTGGAATTCAATGATCCGGGAACAATTAAAAGACAAGCAAATTCAAGCAGCGTGGTTTATTGCCGGAAAAATGATGGACAACGATCAAGGCAAAGAACTACTGCAAAAATGGGAAGAAGATGGCCATATTTTAGCTAATCATACCTATTCACATTATAATTACAATGATTCCTCAATGACTTGCAAAGTATTTTCGGAAGACATTCAAAAATGTGATGCATTAATAAGTACGTATAAGAACTACCTAAAAATTGTTCGTTTCCCATATTTAAAAGGTGGCAATACCATTTCGAAAAGGGACAGTTTAACAAATTTTATTCAGATAAATGGGTATAAGCAAGGCTGGGTAACCATCGACGCTTCGGATTGGTATATCGATATGCGATTGACCCGCCGGTTAAAACAAAACCCGGATGCCGACATTAGCGTTTTTAGGGACTATTATGTCAATCATATTATCGAGCGGGCAGAGTATTACAATAATCTTTCGCTTCAAATAAATCACCGACAAATAAAACACACTGTTTTGTTGCATTTTAATTTAACCTCGGCATTGTTTTTAAACGATTTAATTGAAAAATTCCAAAAAGAAGGATGGATAATTGATAATTACAGCGATGCCATTACAGATCCAATATATTCGGAACAACCAATAGCCATGCCGGCTGAACAAAGCTTAATTTGGATGCAGGCAAAACAAACGGGAGGATTTGAGTTGAGGTACCCTGGCGAAGATCCCAGGTTTGAAAAAGAAAAAATGGATAAATTAGGTTTATAAATGAAAGGAAAATATGTGCTCCTTCTAAATAAAATCATTGGCACAATAATGCACACTAATAACACATGAATTCGATATGAAAGATAAAAATTTGGCAAACCTGAGTGAGCAGGAACTTATGCAAAAATTGAAAAAAATAAAATCCAATAAAATAATTGATTCCGCATTTATTGGGTTGACAGTTGGAATTTCAATTTATGGTGCAGTTAAAAACGGGTTGGGGTTTTTTACGTTCTTCCCGTTAATTTTAGCCTATATGTTCGTTCGGAATTCGGCAAACAATAAACTTCTGGAAAAAGAAATCGAACAAGAACTAAAGTCAAGAAAAGTTGATTGAAACAAATTACTTTGAGCAGCTTTTCTAATTTAACATACTAGAAAACAATACATTTGTAATGTATTAACAATAAAATATAAATGATTCAAATATCAACAAACAAGGAAAAACTAGATATCGATCTCATCTACAATTATTTATCAAAACAATCGTATTGGGCAAAAGGGCGTGAATTGGAAACAATTAAACGTTCCATTGATCATTCCCTTTGTTTTGGAGTATATCTGGATTCACAACAAATTGGGTTCGCACGGGTCGTTACCGATTTTGCTGTTTTCGCATGGCTTTTGGATGTTTTTATACTTGAAAACCATCAGGGAAAGGGATACGGCAAAAAATTAATGGCAGCAATTATGTCGCACAAAGATCTCCAAAACCTGCAACGATGGGGACTTGGAACCGATGACGCACATGGCTTGTACGAACAATTCGGCTTTAAACCCCTAAATAAACCTCAACAAATGATGGAAATAAAACGAATTAAGCCCCAATAAGACGTAACATAGAATCTCAACTGAGCAAAATAATTAAGTTATTTCTAAGAAATTAAGGATATATGAATCCCATAAAAATAATACGAACGGATAGTTCCAATCGCGACTTCACTCAATTAACATCTCAGCTTGACCTGGATCTTCTTGAGCGAAACCAGGATGAACAAAAGCGCTATGACCAGCACAATATAATTGAACAGAACAATACCGTTCTAGTAATTTACGATCAGGAAAAACCTATCGCCTGTGGATGTTTTAAGCATTTTGACAACCAAAGCGTTGAAATAAAACGGATGTTTGTTAGCCAAACTTATCGCGGAAAAGGTATTTCGAAAATTGTCTTAAAGGAATTAGAAAACTGGGCTTTGGAATTGGGCTATTCCAAAACAGTCCTTGAAACCGGAAAAAAACAACTAGAAGCAATTGGGCTTTATAAAAAATCGGTCTATAAAAAAATCGAAAATTATGGACAATATGCCAATTTGCCAAATAGTGTATGTTTTGAAAAGAATTTGACTCCCCAGAAATCAAAAAACTAAACCACATTGATTTTTTTTTATTGATTAAAAGAAGTCTCAAACAACCAATTTATAAAAATTGAATAGTAAAGAATTTCTTTATTTCGCAAGAAGCCTTCTTTCTGTTCCTATTATTTTTATAAATTTCCTGTCAAATTATATGGCAAATGGAAAAACACAGTAAAACAGGATTGGCTTTGGGTGGTGGTGCTGTTCTGGGTGCCGCCCACGTTGGGGTATTGCAGGCATTGGAGGAAGCTAATATAAAAATTGACTATATTACCGGAACAAGTATTGGTGCCTTTGTTGCTGTTTTTTATGCTTTTGGGATAAGTCTGGATACCATTGAAAAAATTGCCAAAGAACTAAAATGGATTGATATTGCCAATATTACGCTTTCCAAATACGGACTGCTTTCAAACGAAAAACTTGGAGAGTTAATCAATGAATATATTGGGGATAAAAACCTGGAAGATTCAGACATTCCGCTGGCAATTATTGCTACCGATGTTACTTCGGGCGAAAAAGTTGTACTTGACAAAGGACCTGTCGCCAATGCTGTAATGGCAAGCACCTGTATTCCAGGAATTTTCAAGCCAGTTGAAATAGATGGCTTAATGCTGGTGGACGGTGGCATTGTTGAAAATGTGCCCATTGACACAATCAAAAAACTGGGTGCCGAGTTTGTAATCGGGGTCGATTTAAATGCCAATCATAAGTATGATAAACCGGATAACATACTTGATGTGATCCTAAATAGTTTTCATTTTATTATGAAGCACTCGGTAAAATACCAAACAGCAATTGCCGACTTGCTCATAAAACCAGATTTATCGGCATTCAATAGGTCCGACATAAAACAAGTGGAAGATTTAATGCAAAAAGGTTACCTGGAAGCCAAAAACTCATTAAAAATGTTGGATGAATAGCCCATATTTGTAGCTAGTCCGATAAATAATGATGAACCTCCAATGGAATGAAAAAATGTTTAAGCAATATTCCTCTACAATCAAAAAATTGCACATAGGTTGAATAGTAGTTACCCAAAACCATCCTCCCCAGAAAAATTTTATTTAGTTTTGTTAGAAATCACATAAACTAAGCTTTTATCATGAAAAATCTATCCCTTCTTTTGCTTTGCCTGTTCACAGTGTCCGTATTTGCCCAAACCAAATCCATCCATGTTTCACCAGCACTAACTGAGGCTTCGGCTGTTAGCGTTGGAATGTCGCAGGAACGATTGGAAAGGATTGATGCCATGTGTATGGAGGCAATTAACGAGTCACAGGTTCCGGGAATAGTTGCACTGGTTGCCCGCAACGGAAAAATTGTTTACCACAAAGCATTCGGAAAAGCAGATGAAGCCAGGAAAGATTTACAACGCGATGCCATTTTCAGGATTGCATCCCAAACTAAAGCAATAACCTCTACTGCAGTAATGATGCTTTGGGAAGAAGGAAAATTCCAACTGGACGATCCCATTTCAAAATATATTCAAGAATTTGCCAACGGTCAGGTGCTTGACACGGTTTATCCCGATGGCAGCTTTGGTACAACTCCGGTCAATAAAGAAATTACGATCCGGCATTTGTTAACGCACACGTCAGGGATTGGATATGGAGCTATTGATCCCGATGACCGTTTCAAAAAAATATACAAGGAAGCTGGTGTTACCGATCTTTTTACAACAAAAAATATTCGCATCGAAGAAAGTGTAAAAAAACTTGCAAAGCTTCCATTGCACCATCAACCGGGCGAAAAATTTACCTATAGCGAAGGATTGGACGTATTGGGATATTTTATTGAATTGATGTCGGGAATGCCGCTTGATCAATTTTTCCGAACACGTATTTTTGATCCTCTCGGAATGGACGATACCTGGTTTTATCTGCCCGAATCAAAATACGATCGACTGGTAAAAGTCCAAATGAAAGAAGACAAACGATGGGTAAATTATCCCGTCACATTTTACGATCCTGATTATCCAATCAGTGGGGCAAAAAGCTTCTTTTCGGGGGGTGCTGGTTTATCAAGCACTGCAAAAGATTATGCCACCTTCCTTCAAATGTATTTAAACAAAGGTGAACTGAATGGTATTCGTTTGTTAAGCCGTACAACTGTTCAATTTATGCTAAGCAACCAAATTGGTGACCTTTGGGATTCGGACGCATTTCATTGCCTGGCATTCAAAGTGCTAACCGACGATGGACAGGCAATGGGCGGAAGGGAAAGTGCCGGAACATTCGAATGGGGAGGGTATTTTAACACACAATATTTTGCCGACCCGAAAGAAAATGTGATCGGAATTATTATGAAGCAAACCCAGGGGCCAGTTTCGGATGAAACCGCTTGGAAATTTAAACTTTTGGTAGGTCAGGCAATCGATGACTAATTTACCCGTAGATACGCTTCATAATCCAGATAAAATAGAAATAGATTGCTGGTGAACAATCTGCTCTGTAAGGTGGCATATTAGCATCAATTTATGTAAATCAGAAGTAATCCAAAGCACGCCAATTGTTCTTCAAGTGAAGTAACAATGTCGCTTTTTTACAATTTTACGACCCCCGCAAGGGATATTTTTGCATTGTTAGTTTTATTCATTTAAACAAAATAAACAATGAAAAATTTAGTCGTGTGGATCGATATCCCAACACAAGATCATGAAAGGGCGGTGAAGTTTTACAATGCGGTTTTCAAGCTTGATTTAAAAGCAACAGGCTGGGGACAGGAAAAAATGGCCTGTTTCCCAACAGGCGATGGTTCAATTTCGTATGCCCCAGATTTTAAACCTTCCGAAAACGGTACTTTGGTAAGTCTACAGGTTAGCGACAACATCAAGTCAACATTGGAACGAATTGTTGAGAATGGTGGAAAGATCATTCAAACAAAAACCAAAATTGAAGCAGAAGGCCGCGGTTTCTTTGCAATTTTCATGGATTGTGAAGGTAACAAAGTTGGATTATACGGCGACGAGTAGCCAAAATCATCGGGATTATTAGCTAAGATCAAATTGGTTAATAATCCTGATTAATAGTTATTTTTGTAGCAAACAAAATTTAAAATGGAATATCATATTTCAAAACCATCTTTGTTTTTAAATACGTTCGTGAAACAATATTGGGCAATTGAAAACTGTATGCCCCAGGGAGGTGAACATATACAAAGGATTATTCCAAATGGCTTGTCAGAGTTGATATTCTATTTTAGCGACAAGCCTGTAAGTACCAATAAAAACACTCAGATATCAGAACAAACAGTTGTTACCGGTCAGTTGAGCAAGCATTACGACCTTAAGGTTACCGGAGACCTATCCATGTTTTCGATTGTTTTTCATCCTTTTGCACTATCTGCTTTTCTTGGTATCCCTTCTTCTGAGTTATTAAACCAAGCCCTTCCATTAAGGTATTTATTCAAGGATTCAATCAATGAATTAGAGGACAACCTTACCATGGCAAAATCGTTTTACCAACGAATTAATATTATCGAGACTTTCTTGCAAAACCTTATTTCTAAGAAGTCAAAATACCAGTTTTATTTAAGCAGAATTAAACACAGTGTGCAATTGATCAACCAAACCAAAGGTATGGTAAGCATAGATAAATTGGCGGATGAAGCCTGTTTTGGTCGAAAACAATTCGAAAGGGCATTTCTTGAAACCGTTGGTATTTCTCCCAAACAATTCCTTAAAGTAATCCGTTTTCAGAATGCGATTCATGAAAAAGCAATCAGCAATCAATTAAATATAACCGACCTGACCTATAAATGCGGATATTACGATCAATCGCACATGACCAACGATTTTCAAAAGTTTTCAGGCTTAAGCCCTAAAAAGTTTTTTGATGAATGTCAGGCATATTCCGACTATTTCCAATAATTAGGAATTGCAGCCCTATTTTAAAACTCTTTTTATTGATAAGCAACCCTTTCCTATTCGCTGCGTATGATTTACTATTATATTTTAAAATTGCAGTCAAAGTATATTAATTACCAATTAGTTTATAAACATCAACAGCAAAAGACTATGGAAAAGAGAAGAAATTATGCATCAGGGGCAATTTGGGAAGGCTATGTTGGTTATAGCCGGGTTGTTAAAGTTGGCAATGTTGTGGAAGTGGCAGGAACGGTGGCATCAGGGAAAGATGGAAAGGTTGTCGGAAAAGACAATCCTTACGAACAAACCAAATTCATTCTCGAAAAAATTACTAATTCACTGAAAAAGGCCGGTGCAAAAACCAGCGACATTATTCGAACAAGAATGTATGTAACCGATATTACAAACTGGGAAGAAATTGGCAAAGCGCACGGTGAGTTTTTCTCTAAAATAAAGCCAGTGACTACCATGGTAGAGGTCAAAGGATTAATTGGTCCTGAATTTTTGGTGGAAATAGAAGTTACTGCCCTGATTTCGTCCTAAAAAAAAGCACCTCTAATTATAGAGATGCTTACTTTTTACGTGAAATTTCCTAATATTTTTCTGCGGAATATATCTTTTTAGAAATAAAGCATGTTATCAAAGGAAATATAAAGATCAGACCAAAAACATTATGGCTTAAACGGAAATAAACGCAAGCGCCTACCACCTGTCACCACCACCGCGATTATAACCACCGCCACCGCGATTGTTATCCCTGCGGAAACCACCACCGCCACCACCGCGACGATTGTCTTTTCTTTCTTCAGCTTTGTTTACAACAATTGCCCTTCCAAGAATTTCGGTTCCATTTAATTCTTCAATTGCTTGTTGGGCTTCTTCGTCGTTATCCATTTCACAAAAACCGAAACCTTTGCTTCTTCCGGTAAATTTGTCTGTGATGATTTTAATGGATGATACTTCGCCAAATTCCTCAAACAATTCTTTTAACTCGTTTTCTTCTAACTTAAAGGGGATGCTCCCAATAAAAATGTTCATAATCAATAATTTAAATAATAAAAAGACTTAATATTATTAAAAAACGGTGCTTAATTGAACTTAATAACGACTAACTGAGAATTGGAAATCACCTTTGAAATCTAACTTAACATTAGCAATGTTTATAAATCTAAAGAAGCCTTTTTAATAATTGCAAGTGCAAGATATGGTTTTTTAGTTGAAAAATTCAGGTATTTGGTATATTTTTCAAAATGCCCCCATTAATTTCCTGTTACAATTACTTCAATTCAAGAAACCAGTTTACAAATGCAATACCGATTGGTACAATCCCACTCTGATGGCCAACTCCATCAACCACAGCCAAAGTTAGCTTTGATTCGCTTACGCCATAATCCAATAAATCGTTGTACATATTTACGGAAACCTGTGCTGGAACAAAAGTATCATCCTTGCCATGTGCCAACAAAAGAGGCGTTTGTACATCCCATTCGTCCACACTGTTTGCTAATAATGTTGTTCGTAATGAACCATAATTAGGGCTGGAGGCATAGCCATTTCGATATGCCTCAGTATATAATTCTTCAATTGAGGTTGACAATTGATCGTTCAAGTAAGTATCGTCATGGGTTCCATCATACATCTGGGAAATGCGGGTTGCATAAGGTTCATTAAAAATCTCATCAAGACTATTGGAAATACTTCCCAATTTCGTGTATGAATTTAGCATGTATCCCATAAAATATGGCTTTGGATAGGTTTGTAAACCCATCACATAGCTATTTAAATACAGTAAATTATATGGTCCGGCACCACAGGCACTTGCCTTTAGGTTAAATTCCGTTGGATAGTTGGTTTCTATTTCTTTTTGAAGGTGTAAGGTAGCCCAACCTCCCTGCGAATATCCGGCAATATATAAGTCATCCGAATAATTAATGTCCAGGTTTCGTTCCTCCATCAGTTCTTTGGTTGCCCTGATCATATCCACCACCGATTGCGTAGTTGATTCAGCATCCAGGTATGGGTGAAAACGGTCGCTGGAAGCACCAAACCCAATATAATCAGGCACAGCAATAATAAATCCGGTTGAAGCTACCGACTCCAGAAATTTATATAGATCGTATTCCGGATTAACAGAAGGTGCATTTGCATGCTGAACATTGGTGCCATTCTGGAAACTCATTAATGGCATTGCACCCTTAGCATCTTCAATATCTAAAGGAACACAAACCATTCCTGAGGCAGTTATTTCTTCACCGTTAAAGGTTGTTTTGTAAGTTATCGTGTAAATATCCACTGATAATTCGGCAGCCGATTTTATAGTCCCTGCCTGTGGATAATTGATTTCCAAAATTGTAAGTACCGGCTCAATTTCATAAATGGACAACCGGCGGTGCTTGGTGTAGGTTTTTAAATATATATCTTCTTCGTCAGCGGGTTCTTCAGTTCCAATCGGATCACATGAAAATAGAGTAACTAAAAAAAGTGTTGAAAATATAAGGACAATGTATTTTTTCATTTTTAATTGCGTTTATGGAATTTATACAAATATAGGGATAAATTGTTCTGTAAGAACTTCCAAATTCCTTAGATTATTGTATGATTTCCCTTAAATTAAAACTTTGGAAACACACCTGTTTTATTTGTTCTCCCGATATTTTCGCTGTGGGTTTTCAACCTTAAAGCTTAATACAAACAACACCAAGGCAATTACCATGACCGCATAGAAACCTATAAAATAACCCCCCAGATAGGTCTGCGAAAAACTAAAGAACAGGGGGCCAAAAGCACTTGCGAATACGATTATTGCCATAACCAATCCTGTTATTTTACCAAGGTTATCGCGCCCATAAAACCTCGGCCAGGTTACAGCCATTAGCACATTAAAAAGGCCTCCACTGATTCCACATCCAATAATAAATGCCACATAAAAGAAATGGGTTTCAAGATGTGCCAAACTAAACAGTGCCAATACCTGGGCCGATGTAATTAGGTATAACAAATATTTTAACTTTATTTTATCGCTCATCCACCCTGCCAAAAACGAAACCGTTACCGAAACAATTGCCATCGGAAGAAACACTGCCAGGGCTTTATCTTTGGGCAGGTCTACATTTTCGAAGATTGAAACCAGGTGAAAAGTAAAACCGGTAATATACATCGAATGAATTGCAAGAGGCAAGGCAAAAAGCCAAAAGGCGTAGGTTTGTTTTGCTTCTGGCAATGTAAATTGTTTAAATGCCTTCACAATAACTTCCTTGTTAGCGTTGTCGGGCTCGCAACCATCGGGGTGTAAGCCCAAATCTTCCGGGTTATCACGATAAAAAATAAAAACGAACAAGGCAAAGAATAGTGCGATTCCCGCACCCATAATAAGGTAAGCGCCACGCCAGGTAAACTCTTCAATAAACAGGTTAAAAGATATAGGGGCAATGGCAAATCCGAACGAAACGAATACGGCTGAAATTCCGTTTACCAATCCCCTCTTTTTGATGAACCATTTCATCATCATATTTCGGGAAATCATGGTGAGTACCCCTTGTCCTGTAAAACGGACCATGAAAAACAAGACAACCATGGTTGCAATTGCAATGGAAACAAATACTCCGGGAGAGAAGGATGCACCCATGAAACGTATAAAATGATCAACCTGACTAAATAACAAGAGTACAAACCCAAGCATTACGGAAATAACCACACCAACGATTCTGGCACCATATTTATCGTACATTTTTCCTGCCCATGTTAAAAGGAACGAGCTCGCAACTGTTCCAAACATATAAGCCAGGCTTAGGTTATTTCTGCTAATATCAATGGCATCAATCAGGTAATCTGTAAAAACCGATACGCCCATGGTTTGACCAGGTGCACTCACCAACACACCAATCGTTCCGACAATAAGAATTACCCAACCATAAAAAAAAGGAAATTTTGAGGGATTAATTGGAAAATTATTCCACCGTTGTTTTAGGTTTATTTGCATGGATGCAAAAGTAAACAGCAATACACAAAACAAAGAAAGCCCGTCCCCAACTTCCACAAAACTTAATGAAATAATAAGACCGGCAATCGGTTGTCTTATCTAAAAAATATTCCCTGGAAATAAATTATCTGGAGCTTCTTTTTACTAATTTTCTGGTAAAATAATTTCCTTTTTTATCTTCAACAGACAAAATGTATTCTCCGGATGCCAATTCCGAAGTGTTTATAAAATACATGATTTCCCCTGAAATTTCCCTGAATAATTTTTGTTCCCCTAAAACATTGGTCAATTTATAGGACTTTATTCTTTCGTTTGCCTGAATGTATAACCCGTTGTTAAAAGGATTTGGGAAAGTTTTTAATTCATAAGGTTCAACATAATTAATAAAACTCGTTGGGTTTTGCACCGTAGTACTCAAAGTATATGATCCGTGCCCTACTTGGGTTAATAACAGATAATAGGTTCCCTGATTTGTAAAACTGTACGAAAGCGTATCGTTTTCACCCTGCTGTCCATTTTTACCATAAGTCAAAACAGTTGAGCCATTTGTATTATATAAAGTTAGGAATAGGTTAAGAGATTGTTCTGGAACGCCAACAAATGTTATTTCGTCATTCGTTGCGACATCAATTTTATACCAGTCGTACAAATCTTTTGATTTATTCCCGTAATATCCAATGTGCCCTGTTACGCTAGAGTTTGCAAGCAACGTTAAAGACTGATCGATAGAATTATTTGGTTCAGCATCGTTTTCGAGAGGAGAAGGAGTAAATACATTTTTAAGGGTGTATGATCCACCCCCAACCTGTGATAGTAAGAGATAATAGGTCCCGGCACTCAGACTGTTATAAATGAGCGTGTCATTTTCGCCGGATGCCCCATTTTTCCCATAACTTAAAACAGTGCTTCCATCGGTATCAAACAAGGTCATAAAAAGATTAAGCTCTGCTGATGGCAAACCAACAAAAGCCAATTCCCCATCGCTGGGGGTAACCACTTTAAGCCAATCGTACCAATCCGATGAAACACCGATTTGCCCTGTTAGTGTTTGATTCAGCACAATGGTATTACATTCATTGATTGTGTTATTCGGTTCTGACTCTGTATTTTGCGCCATACATGTGGCAATTGCAAAAAATATCGACAAAAAAACAATGCTAGCTTTCATCTGTATTTATTTTTGGTTTTTATTTTTTTTACTCTTTACAGTCCAGCCTGATGTACTAATTATCCCACCCTGGCAATGAAACCGTAGCCTGATAGTTTGAATAGTTATAAAGCGGATTTTTTACAGGATTGTAAAGCCTACCGTCTTTCGGATTGTCATCCTGGGTATAAACCCAAATTTCATTGGGGTCCCAAACCACAATCTCATCGCGGCAATCGCCTGTAATATCCAAAACCGCATAACACATATCAGGGTGCCCATCGTCCGGGAACTCCAATACTTTTCGCCCCCAGCCATCGTAGGCACCGCCTTGATCAACATTTGCATTAAGCACAAAAAACTCTTCCGAAGCACCAGTCCAGTTCAGCGGCAAACACATGCTGCCATATTGATTTGGTTCGAAATCATGGTAAATATTCAAATCCGAACCGTACAAATGAATTATTCCCTGGTTGCCCCAGAAATTTACGGAAACCGTTTCCAAGCCCGGCAAGTCATCCCGAAAATTAGCCACTGCCGGATTCTGGACATGCCCAATATAATAGTGCTTCAGCATCTTCCCATCCTGATCGGTAAAAAACATCCCTTCATCGCTGGCAGCACAAAGAAATTTCGGCGCTTCATCGTCCTTAAATTTAACAATTGCTACCCCATCCGCATGATCCTTAATGGTATCATCCAAAGTCCACAGTTTTTTACCATCACAGCTAAATAATGTGTAGCCCATGGCTATTTCATCTTTCCCATCGTTGTTCACATCATAAGCATATGGATAATGCCCAGTTACACATTCATTCTTCCACAAAAGTTGAAGTTTACTGTTAAATGCCCATATATAACGATAGCGGTCTTTTAAAATAAAATCGCCATCGTAACCATTCCCCTGCAAATCGCAGAAATAAATACAATCACCAAGAATACGCTCAAATATATTTTGCCCTGTTGATGTTGGTTTGCCGCCAGGTGTTAACGGTGTTGGTGCTTTATATTTTGTTACACCTGTTTCGCCATCGGCTACGATTATTTGCTGGTTCATACAGTAAATAACTTCGTTTTTTCCATCATTATCGATATCGTGTATTTGAAATGCCACATCGCTGGTGAGGTTATTTTTCCATGGATCGGGCTTCCCTTTTTGCCACAACACTTCGCCATCAAAGGTCATTGCCGTAATACAACTTAGCTCGGTATTCCGGTCTTTATGCCCATGATGAACAACCTGCCCAACAAGCACATCAGGCACACCATTGTTTGTTAAATCCCCGAACCGAAGGTTTCTGGCTACCCCAAAATCATTTAATCCTGCCTTTTCCCACAAGACCATTTTCGGATTTTTATCCTGAAGATCGCTTTCCAATTGATCGGCATTGCCACGTTCCATTTGGTATTTTTTCAAATCATCCTCACTACACAAAATTTGAATTGGGTTAAAATAAGCTGGTCCATCAGCCATAAATCCAATCTTCCCTCGGGCATATGTAGCGTCAATAACAGAAAACGAGGGACCATTTTCAATACTTGCGGTGATCAGTGAATCATTAACATCAACAATTACCTTTATCTCCTCCTCAATTTGATATGAAAACGGCTGCGAAGCCAGAATCGTTTCATTCGGTTTTTGAAATGCATGCGCATGATTTACCATTTTCAAATATGCAGTGTCATTTTTTGTGCATAATGTATAATAACAGCGATCGTTTTTATACCGAAAAACTACCCCACTCTGTTTTTTCTTATCCAAAACATTAAAAGACGTTTTTAGGCTATAATTCTTCCAAAATTCATCACCTGCAACCACCATTGGATGCCAATGAATATTTGGGTTTGTTTCTTTTTGAAACAATACTTTTTGTCCGTCGATTGCCCTCACATACCACGACTCGGGAAGGTTATACCTGAATGTTGAAATTGCCCAGTTTCCTTTTGGTTTTGCTTCGTGCAAATAATGATATTCTGTGTGCGCCCCCACATGGCTGCCCAATGGCCCTCGCGGTAAAAGGCTGTAATCATCGGACAAAAGCACTGCTTTGTCGTTTTGGGAACAAGAGCCCATGAACAATGCAAATATTAAAATTGGATAAATTATTTTATACATAGATCATTTTTTTCAGAACCTCTTTTCTTAATTATTTTGAGGTCATTTGTTTAAACAAACTAAGCTGTTCTTTCATTGCAGCAATTCGGTCATCAGGATTGGTGCGAGCTTCCAACAGAATCCAACCATCGTAATCCATCCCTAAAAACAGATCCATCAACTTCTGGTAAGGATAATCACCTACATTTAACTCCCGAATATGAACAGTATCGCCAAACCACTTCTTCACAGATGCGAAATTCTGCTCCAGACCTGGGGGCAACAAATCCTGATCGTTACAATTCCAGCACATTTTGACAGCAGATTCCGTTACCTGTTCAAAAATGGCTTTCATATTTGGTATTTGCTGCGTATCTTTTCCATGCACTTCCACACGAATCAATTGCCCTAAATCGCTGGCATATTTACCAACTTCGTTTAGCGAAGCAGCAATTTGAGCGATTGTTTTTTCTTTTGGAACTTCTGGTGGCAAACCATTTGGTTTTACTTTTACCCCTGTTGCCCCAATATCCTTACAAAGGTTTAAATACCCTTTTGTATCTTCAATATTTTTTCGGACAAGCTCTTGATCCACATGGTGATAATCGAAATTAGAACCATAACCAAGGCATGTCACCGGGCTATCGTCAAAGCGTTTCTTAACTTCGGCTCTTTGTTTGGCCGTGAGGTTAATTTCAACACCATGGGCATGGTTGGTACGCAATTCAATACCAAGCAAACCGGTTTTCTCACAATTGGAGATTAGGGTTGGCAAATCCCAATCCTGCCCCCACAAATAAGTTACCAAGCCCATTTTCATTTTTGACGGGGCAAACATGGCATTCGCCGAAAAAGGATCGATCAATGTCAATCCCAATCCGGCAACCAAACTATTTTGAATAAACTTTCGTCGAGAATTATTTGGTTTCATAAGCAATGAACTTTAGTTAAATCGTTTTTTATATCTTCGAATAAATATCAGCCAAAGCATTAATATCTTCGTCAGACACATTTTTAGAAACCACGACCAAACGGTATTTGAACGTTACAGATTCTCCTTTGAGGAGACTAAAATTCATGACTGTTTCCCCGTTAGAAAATATTTTTTGCCCAAGTGTATTTGCTGCAAACAAACCATAATCACGTGCATGCCAATAAGTCGGATAACCAACATTTTCGGGATGATCGATAATAATAATTGCAACTTCTTCACCATTAACCTCGCTGTTGAGTTTCATCCAACGTGCGCGGGTACCCCAAACTTTGCCCCCTTCAAAACCCTCAGAACTTCTGAAATTTCCTTTAACATAGGTGTTGTCCATATTCTCAACCTGGGTTATATTGCCATGCGAATCCATTAGTTTCGCTGGTTTTTCGGTTGGTAGTTCCAGTTCGCGTGCTACACGTATGGCGAACATACCTTCCTTATTATCGATGAATTTTACGGTATCAACCACTGCTTTTAAAGTAGTTTCACGGTCAATAATCCGATATTCCCTGTCAACATAAAAATCAAAACTCGTTTCTTCTTCCAGCAAGGTTGTATCGCCGGGAGTATTCCAATCACACCTGACTACCAAATTGGCATGTCCTTCTTCACATAAGGTACGTTCGATTGAACGATGGTAAATGGTTCCGAACATGTGGCTTCTTTCGGGCGTAATTGCTTCCGAATTGTTCCAAAAATCTAATCCGTTCACATCACCATAGTTTAGCCATACCCCCACATGATGGGGATGATCGGTACGGTCACCCGCTTTGTTCACCATTGGGTAACTTCTTGTGAGCATATTGCCGGCATCCGACATTAATGGCCAGAGCACTGGTTTTTTAACATTGTCAGGATATATATAGGATGTAAATAATTTCCCATCAATGGTTACATTTACTTTTTTCTCTGTTTCATTTATCTTTATGTCCATTCTGTTTTTATTACCGCATTGGAAAAATACCAATGAACAACATGCCAAAAGAAGTATTGCAAATATTTTTATATGTTTCATTTTTATTTCAATTAATATATTAAACTTTTTCAGGTACTACAAAATCACCCCGATAATTTCTTGTTAGCATTTCATCCGCCTCAGGATCGTTTACAAATGTTTCTGCATGTGGATTA
>CAXXQD010000008.1:0-218173 GCA_963677475.2 Prolixibacteraceae bacterium
TCTTCTTTTGTTGGAGTATAATTATTCTCATAAACTTCATTATCAGATAAACTACGCCCTGAACCATAATAAAGATGGAAGCTATTTTCAGAAATAAAATACTCGTTATCCTTACAATTTTCAGGTTTCAAATAAAAACTGGATTCAGGATCAGCACCTAAATCGCCATCGCGTGAAAAGCGTTTTCCTGTAGCCCCTCCAAAAGCCCAAAACAATTCAACATCTTCCGGAATTTTATCCGAATGTACTTTTAAAATCATTCCATCGGCATCGGGCAATGCAAGCAGTTGCAAAAATAATTTCCCCCCTTGCAAAATCGAATCCGAAATATTATATGCGATGCTTCCAGCCTGGTAACGTGTTTGAATATGATTAGCATTGATAAGCCATTTTGAATTACTTCCCTGTATTAACCCCAATCGGAAAGTTCCACCAAGTCGCGGCATATAAAGGGCAAACTCAGGCAAATCCCCTGCTTCGACCCGGAATCCCGAATTTGATCCATACAAAGCCCTGTTAAACCTAAGATTACCATTTGATATAACAAAACCTTCCCCATCGGGCTTATAGCGCAACTCCCTGGTTTGATTATGCCACAAACGTTTAACCTCGTTGTTCTCTTTTGTGTTATTACATGCACCAAGGAAAATAATTAAAAGGACTGCGAATATTCCCGCTATTTTATGTGAATACATCTTCCTAAAATATATTTTACCTATTTTATCCATCAATTTGTAAACTAAATCCGGCAGCCTTTTTCTCGATGATAGCTTGTTTCTTTTCTGCATCATATTCCCAATGATCCGCACCATAAA
Source organism: Prolixibacteraceae bacterium (assembly GCA_963677475.2). Classification (GTDB taxonomy): domain Bacteria; phylum Bacteroidota; class Bacteroidia; order Bacteroidales; family Prolixibacteraceae; genus JABMQB01. Next base: position 816 of record CAXXQD010000008.1, read on the forward strand.
TATTTGCAGGCTTGCTATCCCTTCTTAAAATAAGTGTGTAGTCGTGTTGTTTCTGCCCTTTAACTTCAATGATTGCGCCCTTGTTTTTTATAGAGATTACAACGGGTGTATAATAAAACCCATCGCCCAAAGGCTCGTAATATTTCAATGAATCTTCCTGGTTATGAAGGATAAGGACTTCCATTTCTTGCGAAAATTGAGTGGTATCCATGTTTTCAATCACTGTTTTGCTAGTTAGGTTAACCGGAATGATACCAATTTCAGAATAAAGGGTAAGTTTTTGGATTTGCTGCTCAATACTTTGCTCAACTTCCTCTGCTGCGACTGAATTATCGATCGTTGAAATAATTTCGGGCTGTTGAATATTTGAGCACTCAATTAACTCGATTGGCTTACCAGTGCCAGTTTTCAGTAGAACATTTTTCATTAACCAATCACTGGCATAACTCAGTTTACCACTTTCTTCTGCTTCAACCGATACATTCTCGAAACTTATGTGATGAATGGGTTTCTCCGGATAGGCATTTGCATAAAATGCACGTTTAGCTTTCTCAACAAGAATGTCACTGAGCCGGATATTTCGAAATTCTGGAATCCCCTTTTCAATCGGGGTAACCCTTTCACTTAATTTTCGCCACCGATCAGTGATTTCTTCCTGAGGTATTTCTTCAGGAATGTCACAATAACTGTATTCGGGATACCAATTTAGCTCGAAATGAAATGGATTGGCAACATCCTTCATTTTAATATCGTGAAAATAAATGTTCTCGATTAGTCCACCTCGAACCTTTGCTGATTTAAACCGAATACCAATGTTTGTACCAATGGCTTCAAGACCATAGACTTCAATATTTCGCATTCCTCCTGAAGTTTCGCTACCGAGGGTAATTAAACCATGACCGGAACGCGTGATGCAATTTCGATAGACGATGTTTTCTGCTGGGCGGTTGACGCGCAATCCATCCGCATCTTTCCCGGCTTTAATACAAAGATTATCATCGTTGCAATCGATATCGCAATTCTCCACCAATATATCTTTTGATGAATCGGTATCGATACCATCGGAACTGGGGCCATGCCCGCCAATATTATTTTGCACTACAAGTCCATCCACATGAACACGATTGCTATAGGTGAGGGAAACGGTCCAGAATCCAGCCCGCTGAACGGTAAAATCTTTCAAAAGCACATCTTCCGATTTCCAAACAACCACAGGTCGAACGCGCTCACAATCGTAATCAACTGCCCAACGAATGTTCTTTTCTTTGTATTCGCCCCACATTCCTCCGCTGTACTTCGGATCGCCCCAGAATTTGTCCCACCAATATTTTCCATTTCCATCAACAATACCTTTCCCAGTTATCCGCACATTTTTTTCATCGTAAACATTTATCAACGCAGCAGGCCATTTCATCTCAATTCCGGCAATTCGTGTATCCAATCTTGGGTATTCATCATTATCGTTGATTGCCTTAATTACCACACCTTCACCAATATGAAACTCTACGTTTGATTTTACAAATAAAGCCCCTGAAAGGTATGTCCCTTTTGGGAAAACCACTTTCCCACCACTTGCGCTTGCAGCAGCATCAATGGTTTTTTGGATGGCATCTGTAGTTAAAGTTTTTCCATCTCCTATGGCTCCAAAATCAGCAACATTAAATTCAGATGATGGGGTTTTGGCAAATGATGGATTGTAAAATATTTGCTCCAGATGTTGGACCAATTCGCTTTTGTTTTCAGTATCACATGATAATACTATCAAACATATAACTACAATTGGAATAAGTAACTTTTTCACAATTAATTAAGTTCTAGATTAAATTCATTTTTATTACATGTATATTTTCCTTCTCGATTATCATTCATTTTTCTTCTTGATGAGAAAAACGAAACAAAAAGAATCAAGAAAATTTAATGCTTCTTCCCACTTTCCCAAGCCGACCCGCGCCATATTTTCGTCCAATACACATTTTTCGATTAAGATAAAATATCGTGGCATATACTTTTTCCCTATCAGTTTCCGGCATCAAACTCGAATCAAATTAAAATACCGGAGAAATGTTTTCCCACTTTACATTCCATTTTCCATCTTTTGGGAAGCCAGGATTTACGGTTGTACATCCTTCATATCCGGCGCACATCATTCCAATGGTTGTTAAAAAACCACCGTTGCCAGGCAAATAAATACGCAAACGTTCGCTCTGGTAATTATGCCCGTTTTTTAAATAGGTGTTCTTTTGTACATCTTTTAAGAGGAATTCCAAAGCCATTTCCGGTTCACCCAATCTGGTTGCCGACATGGCTGCCATCGGATAATCCCAACCCCAGGTTGACGGCCAATCCCAACGTTCTGCAATCACATGCATTGTTTCACGCATCACTTCCGGGTCAAGCTTATCCCAAGAAGGTAAAATTCCGTATGCGCCAAGCACCACCGGATGATCTTCCATAAGCTCATGGTTTGTATAGGATTCAGTAGCCCCTTGAATACCAAGATAAACACCATTGGCATGGTCGGGCTCAGCTAATTTTAAGCGAACATCTTCCCATTTTTCATCCTTATCAAGGTTTAAACGTTCTTTCCACTTTTGGGCAGTGCTTAATCCCCAATACCAATAGGCTAATTCATAAGGCGGATTTGTTGTTGTCTCGCGAGACCAATGTTCTTGTGCCGGGATTAAAGGCGGTGCAAGGTCATAACGTTTTAGTTCTTCGTTCCAAATCGGGAAATCGCCCATAAAATCGGCAGTAGAAAAAACAAGGTCTTTGTATTTGTCCAATGTTTCCTGAACCGGGTTTTGCTGGTACATTTGTTCTGCCATCCAAATATAATGGGGCTGTTGCCACACCAGATAAGAACCAACTGATGAGGGTGAATTTTGATGATCGGGTCCCAACATTTTTTGCCAACGCACACCTTTGTAACCTTGGTCAATGGCAGTTTGTCTTGCTTCACCTGCCATCTGCTGGTAAAACTCCAGTTGTTTCTCCATTAATTGCGGGCGCTGCCATTGCGGGAAATGAGCAATGTGCCACCAGGTCATTTCCAAATGATATTTCCCAAACCAACTGTTATAGGTTAATCCTGTTTCCTGTGGTGGAAGTGATCCTGAACTTTGTATTTTGGTGAGATATTGGGATAAAACGGTACGGCGTTCCAGTTCTTTGGCACGCGGATCGGTACATTCTGAGAAATCAACCACACCACCAACTTCCCAGAAGTTGTTCCATGCTATTTCGTTGTTCGTTTTGGTTTCTGTAAAACCTGGCAACTGAGAATCGCTTATTTCGGGTGCAAACAAACAGCTAAATTCCAACGATTCCGATTCATTTGATTGGAGGACATAGTTGTGCTCAGCAGCTTTTTGCATCGAAGCATTTCCCGCCCAATTGATCGCGACTTGATACGTATCCTGATCTAAAGTACGGTTCACCAGCACCATATTTTCCGATATTTCTTCCAATACAGATTGATGTTTCTCGGGAGAATCAAAGTCACCTCCCATGTGCACATGGGCTGCAATTGCTGCCGGAAATTTCCACTCAACAGCCAATTGGTTTGTTGCAAGTAAAGGCGAAGTAATTTTTGCCGATATCTGATCCTGATCTTGATGGCAATATACTTCCACATTGACCAGTTGACCTTCGAATTCAAATTCGCTGCTAATTTTTCCGGTCCACATATCAAGGCTGTGTTTTGCATTTTTAATGTCTTCCAAAACTGCCTTTTCTCCATCCGGTTTTGTAAGGACAAACCCGATGATGCCCAAATGCATTCGATGTGGATTTTCCCTAAAATAATTACAGGCAGCATTTGCCCGTTCCGAAGTATTTAATTGATGACGGTAAGGAACTTTTCGCCCTTGCACGTCAAAATATTTCAGGGTTTCGCTTCGGTCAAAACCTTCTGTGTTTGGATTGCTGTGCCAGCCCCAATTAGATTGTGTACCCAATGGAACGCCCTTCTCATATTCTTTATAGAATGTTTGCAAACCAGTGAGGTCGGTTGTAAATGCAAATTCACCATTTCCAACAGAAAGGGTCGCCAGCGGATCGAATTCCTGAACCAATACGTTGTTTCGGGTAACCAGGGCTTTTCGGTCAATTTTATTCACTTTTTCAGTCGATTGACATGAAAAAAATAAAGCCAAAATTAGAACTCCTAAAATTTTAGTTTTCATATGATTTAATTTATTACTAAGTTTTTTAACGGGGTGAGTGTAACAGGTCCCAATAAACCTGATTCAAGTGGTTGCCAGTGTTCGGCAGTAAATAGACCATCTTTCCCAAGGTTCTCACGAAGATGGGCTGAAAAATTAATGTTATAGAATTTTTTGTAGTTGATGCCCCGCTTATCCATATCGATCATTCGGTTTGCCATTAGGTTTGTAACCTGTATTTCCAGGTTATTGTTATCCTTCAGCAATGATGCATCAATATTCACTTTATAAGTTGGACCGAGCAAGGTTGCCAATTTCTCTCCATTTAAATAAACCACTGCCGATTCACATACTTTTTCCAAATCAAGTTGATATGCTTCAGCTCCGTCCACTGGTTTTTGAAATGTGCCCTTGTAATTGGCTGTCCCTGAGAAAACTTCCAAATCCGGTGATTTCTGTGTCCAGGAAGTTAAATCGGATGTTGTATAGGTTTCAGGTAAAACAGGCCCTCCTTTAATAAAAGAAACTTCCCAATTGTTGATTAAATCTATTTTATCCGCAGAGTAATCCCACAAGGGGTAATTGCCCACATCAACTTTGGAGTCATAAAGTTGAAGAATCAATGTTTCACCTGCCTGTAATTGTGTATGAACTTTTAATTTCGAACTTCCTAGTTTTTCAATTTTTGCTTTCCCGAAAGCTCCATTCATCGGGTTAAACCAAACAGCATTTTTTTCGGATGCATTCAAAGTAATATTTTGATCGATTATCTGGTCACCCCAATTTGAAATAAAATAACATGTCCCCGCTTTTCTTTGAACACGATTATACCATAATCCCAATTCAGCAATTTCTTCAGGGTACACATTTACCTGTGCCAGCAGATCCTTTACATCATCGCCAACCAATATTTCCCCATTGCCAATATCCAAACCATTATTCTCGATGGATGAGATCAAACCTTTAAAAATTGTTTGTCTTTCTTCCAAATTTGCCAATCCTGGAACATCACCTGGGAGACGCCCCTCAAAAACAACATTTGCCCCTGATTTTGCAAGTTCTGTTAATTTTTGCATGGTTTCTAATGGTATATACGAGCAAGCCGGAACCAATATGGTTTTATAATCGGCACCCGGAGCTTTCAATACGTTTTGTTCTACAGTAAGCTTTTTTATTTGCCTATCGGAAATATAATCGAAACTATATCCTTTGGCTAGTAGCATTTCGCTGATTTCTTTGGTAAGGTTCTCTACCTGTTTTCCAAAGTGAGGAAGCATGCTTCTCCCCTTTTCTGACCAGGTATCGTAAATCGGGAAATACAACAAAATATCGTTATTCGGAGTTGAGTTTTGCATAAACGACTGGCAGTTCGCCACATAGTTGTTCAAAGACTTTAAATCGTCCCAAAACGGATTGGTTGGGGCAAAATGCACTGCGGCATAAAACAACCATCCTGGCCACTCATCATTTTGCGGTGAGTATGGCGTTCCGTGGTATACAATGTGGTTTACGCCATTTGCCAAATAACGATCAAAGTTTTGTTTTGCATCGGAAAGGCTGGCAAGAAAATGTTCGTCGAGCCAGGTCGCTGCTTCACAGGCAATTAGTGGTTTCCCGGACACATGCCCTGCCGAAGTTGCCATTTTCAGGCGCATTGGGTTGACCCCTTCCGTTTCCGGAATGTCACTGGCTTCGTATAAATCAAGGATATTTGCTGGTGAACCATGTGCCTGGTTGCGGATTTGAGCTCCATGGGTTTTCGCCCAATCAGCCCAAACTATGGTAAAACGATCCAATAGCAAGTCAGAAATTGTTTCGCGGAAATCACACAAAACACGCATATTTTTATCTTCTGTATCGTTCCCGAACAATGCAGGTAAATATTGCTTTAAGTCGTACCCCCTTCTTTCCTGAAACTCCTGAAAAAAGAGTGGTGTCCAATTGGATTCGCCACGAGCATCATCCACTTCGTATGAGTCGTTAAAGAAAGCCCTCAAACCTGACAAATCCATTCCTTCAGACTGCTCATCAAAAACCTGTAAGAATTTCTTAGCTGCTTTTTCTGAGAAATGATCGATTACATTGCCTTCGCCACCAGTTCCGGCACGTTCAACCATTTTACCATGCCATCCCTGAAAAATGGCATATAAATTCCACTCCCCCTCTGGTGCCGTCCAGTTTAATGTTCCTTCTTTACTTACATTCGTTGTTAAATCAATCGTTTGCCCATCGTTGGAATAGGCTATTAAAGCCTGCAACGGAAGTGCTTTTTCAAACCTCACCTGATCAAGTGCCAATTCCTGCAGGTTTGTATTGCTGCTGATCGGAAATTTGACTTCAGAAATATCAACCCTATGCCCCACTGCCCTTACTGAAGGTTGCTGAATAAACTCGATCTTTTCATATAGCATTTGACCTCCGCTAAGGGAATACTGTTTAAATTGAACATTTTTACATGCATCTTCTGCCTGAATCCATGGACCACCAAAAGGCCAACCCGAAGCATTTGCCAAATCGATGCCCAAACCAATACGCTTGCCCTCGTCCAAAGTATGCTGGAATACATCCATCCATTCGGATGACTGAAAACTAATGGAAAGGTCTTCTTTGCCTTTCACATCGTAAATTGGGGTAATTTCAACACCACCAAATCCTGCATTCTTAAGTTCTTCCATATTTGCAGTCAGGTCAGTAGGATTAACGGCGCTACCATGCCACCACCACCGCGTCCAGGGCTGCGTTTCAATACTCTTTTCTGGCCAATTTACAGTTTGCGTTTTCTGACAAGAATTTACTCCTAAAAATACCGGAATTAGAAGTATTAGGATTATTATAAGTTGTTGATTAGTTTTCATTCGATTTGGTTTATTGTTTGAAATAATTGTTCAAGTTAATAACTATGCTTTTCTATTTCCACGGCATAGATATCGGAATGCCCTTCAAAATTTGCCCGGAATATAATCCATTTACCATCGGGTGAAAAATGCACGTTTGGTTCGAGTTTATAATTATGGTGTTTCATGTTCACCAGTTGCTCCGATCTCAATTTGTCACCATCGGGATGGAACAAATAAATCCACATGCCATCTTCGGCCCTTGCAACCTGTCCTGGATCACCTCCATCGCCGGCAAACAATTTCTGATCGGGCGAAATATTAAAATGAATTGACCACTCATCGCGTGTGAGGGAATATCTTTTTTCATTTCCCGTGCGCAGATCTGTTCCACTTAAAAAGAATGTTTCACCGCGTGGCATTTGCAAATCAAACCAAATGCGCTCTCCATCCCTGCTAAAAAATTCATGGCCTGCAATTTCCATATCCATGCTTCGGTGGTGCATTAACTTAGGTTGTCCACCATTTACGTTAACTGACCAAATGCGATCGACTTTGTGCCACGGCCCTTCATGGCAGAACATCAAAGTTTCGGGATCGGTAGGAGAAAACTGCACATGGTTTAACCAGGCATTTTCCGAGTATATTTTTTTAAATTCTCCGGTTTCCACATCAATTGTAAATAGCGAACGTAAAAGCCGTGCTTCGTAAATCACATTAAAAAAGTCTCTCTTTTCAGGATATTTACGGAACAATTCCCGTTCTTCGGGAGAACTAACTGCACCTCCAAGAAGTGTTTCATCAGCATTTAAGGTTGTGATACCCGCTTTAATACTATCCGGAAATACATAAACAAGGCGTGTTTGTTTATTTTCAACTCCGGTGGCAAAAACACTATCGCCACATTGATAAAAAACTTCCCTGCGGTTTTTACCGACAATCTCACCTTTAATACTTTTTTTATTGGTAACCTGGTCCGCCTCACGTGTTTTTAAATCAAGTGAGAACAATTGCCTGTTATCATCGACCGATCCATAAAATACCATTTTTTCGTTTTCACCTTTAATAGCTGGCAAGAATGGGTTGTTATGAAAATAAAAACTTCTGTTGTCGCCTTTTCGCGATGTTAGATGAATAATTTTATGCCCGGTATCCTTATCAATCCACTGATCAGGCATCGGGGTAATTGATCCGGTTTCAACAAGTTCTATTTTTTTTTCTGCACAAGAACATGTTAAAGCTAAAGCTAGTATTGCTAAAATAGTTGGTTTCATTGGTTTAGGTTTTAGTATTATTTTTCTTTCGCTTCTTCTATAATCCGGTCGTATTTTGCACGGGCAGGCAATTCATGAAATTTTTCCATTTTTAAAATTTCGACACCAGCGCGGATAACGGGCCCTTCACCCATTGCAATACTGGTTGCCACAGGCCTTTTATAATAAAATGCCAATGCAGGCATAATTCCTGTTCCAACACAAATGTTATGCACATCTCCTTTTTCGTCGATTTGAGACAAAATCCCTTTCCAGCCAGTATCGGCAACATACGAAAAATCCTGATCGATCCAGCCATTGTTCACTCCTCGTGCCATTCCAAAAACAAACATTGCAGTGGCCGATGTCTCAAGGTAGGAATCGTTTTTGTCCAACAACTGATGCCATAAACCGCTTTCGCTTTGGCAACGTGCAAGCCCTTCCGCCTGACGGTTAAAAATTTTCAATACATCCTCACGCCCCGGATAATCTTCAGGAAGGACTTCTAATAAGTCGGCTTGTGCCATAAATACCCAACCATTGGCCCGTGCCCAGTGTGCAACTCCGTGAAGCTGAATATCGGTGTGATAACAATGGTAGAAAACTTCTTTTTGTTCGCACCATAAATAATCGTAGTATTTTTTTATTTGATGGATTGCATCGTCGAAATATTTTGTGTCGCCTGTATGTTTTCCCATGCGGGCAAGAAATGCCACACTCATGTATAAATCATCAGCCCAAATGGTATTTTCGTGAGGCCAATAGCGCGAAATAGTATTATCGTCCAAGCGTGGTTCGGTATGCAAAACATGGTGGGCAACCTGATCAATATAATCTTTATAGGCTTCATTTTTGTTTTTTTCATATACCTCGATGAGGCTTGCCCCAATTGTGCCGCAATCGTCTAAACGGATCATACGATAAAACATGTGCCAGTTTACCTTACGCACACTATACCAGTCGGTTTTAAGTTCTTCATCGTACAATTTTTTAAAATAATCCAAATCACCGTGATTAAATACAAAATCGAAATTTTTATCGACAAACTTATTGTATTCCTTTTTATCTAGTAAAGTGCCTAATTCGTTCATTGCAAAATTCAAGACACCATTGGTATAATGCCAATTATTATAGCGACTTTCAACCTTCACGGAAGTTTTTAAGGGTAATCCTTTTGTAGTAGCAAAAGTTTCATTTGTCTCCGTATCGATAAAACGATAAGTTGTTTCAGAAAGGATACGGTCCGCAACCTTTTCAAGGATTTGTTGGGTTTCCTTTCGATACTCAGGAATGCTAACTGTTTGTGCTATCAAATTACTATTTGAAAACAATGTACAGAAAAGTACAATAATTGATACTTTGATTTTTTGTTGGTTATTTTTCATTGCTAATCTTTATTATCTATTTAAATGCCATCTAATTGTGACAAGTCATACATCTTTATTCGTTTAATTTCCAAATACAAACTCCCGCTGGAGCAAGCTCTTTTTCGCCAATTACTATTTCAGAGCCTATCGGTATTTTAGATTCATAGTTTTTATCGGAATAATTTAATGCGATCCCAAAACCATCGCGATACTCAACAATGATTCCTTTTGGATACGATTCAATTTCAAAATTTAAACGCTTATAAATTTTTTGCATTACATCGTATTCCAATTCTCCCTCTTTGCTATCAACGCCAACATAAGTTACTGTTCCTTTACCTTTTTTGTGAAAGGTTACGGAAGGCTTTTCTGCATAAAAATCGCCTTCGTAAACTGCCATCGTTTCAGTTCCGTTGGCAGGTTTTAAAATATCACCCCAACTCGTCCATGCATATTTGTTATTATTCATGTTAACAGAATCAACAGAATGCGGCCTTGGCAAATCATAAAATTCAATTTCAGCACCAATTAGATCGTAAATTGGCTCTGCATGTTTCGCTTCCCAAAGATGCCCTTTTTCATTTTGATGCCCTGAACGGCATGACATAACAAGGTTTCCTCCGTTTTCTACATAAGTTGTTAATTTATCAATTAACTGAAGGCTCATTTGCTGATAAGCGGGAACTACAATAAACGGATACGCCGAAAAATCCGTGGAATCACGGATAAAGTCAACCGGTGCACCAAAAGACTTGAGTGCGTTGTAATATTTTAGTACGTGCTTTTCGGTATCCCATTCAGTTGTTTGCTTATTTTGATTTATGGCAACTGTATTATCAGGATCGTATAAAATGGCTGTCTTCCTTTTTAAATATTCCTCCGGAACGGCATCAGAAGAATACTTTTCACGAAGTAGCTTTATTTCATCAATAAACTTCTTGTATTCTAATCCCCCAGGAGTTGGGGTAACTCCGTCAGGCCCAACAATGCCGTAATGGTATTGTTCATAACCGTAAATAGGTGCCCTAAACCGATAGGTACATGTAAACTTGCTACCTCCGGCAAAAACATGCCATAACCACAAACGAACCGCCCCCGGCAATGGCTGTGAATTAATGGTTCCCCAATTCACCTGCCCAGGCTGTAATTCCATCACACCATATAAGGGAGATAAGGGCCTGAAAAAATCATTTGCCATAGCAATTCTTGAATATTCACCCACACGATATCCTTTTTTGCCAATTCCCAAATGTTCGCCATAGACCATATAGCGGGTATAGGTAATAAAATCCAGCTCTTTGCTGTTGCCAATATACCGAACATCGTACATTGGGATGTAGTTTGTAGTTATCCATTGATCTTTATCAGCATATTTACGAATTGTAAGCGCCTGTTCATCGAGGAACGAAGCCGTTTCGTGATCACAAAACCTTCCATGATCGAGCCTTTGGTAAAGGTTCATACCCCATTGCTTGTGCTGAGGAATGTTAATTTCAGAAAAATCACTGTAGGTGCCACTCCAGAAATTTGTTCCCCATGCTTTGTTGAGGGCATCAATGGTATTGTATTTGTTTTTTAACCAAGCACGAAACCTCTGTTGGGCATCTTTTCCGTAATCTTGCATCGCCCTAGGTTCGTTGTCCAACTGCCAACCAATAATCCGTTGATCCTTGCCATAATGCTTAGCAAGTTCGGCAATCATTTTTTGAGAATATTCCCTGTAATAAACGTTTGAAAAAGAGGCATGCTGACGGGCACCGTGATCCATACCGGTGCCATTTTCATTTTTTACCAAAATATCGGGATGCTTACGAACCAACCACACCGGAGGTGTTGCCGTGGATGTGCACATAATTACTTTCAAGTTATATTTTGAAGCAAGCTCAACAGCACGGTCCAACCAGGCAAAATCGTATCTTCCTTCTTCAGGCTCTAATTGTGCCCATGCAAACTCAGCAAAATGTGTAAATTCAAAACCCATCTCAGCCATTTGCGCAAAATCCCTTTCCCATTGGCTTTCATCCCAATGCTCCGGATAATAATATGCACCAACACTTGTAAGCTTAGATGAAGGAAACCAAGTATTTTTGTTTTGTGCGAATGCGAACAAATGTAAAGTAATAAGAAATGAAATTAATATGGATTGTTTCATTGTATAGGTAATTAGCTTAATTAGTTTTATTTTCTGAAAGATAATATAAGCTATTAAAAGAAGTGCAATATTTCTAATATTTCATCCTTTAAAGTAAAACAAAAATAATTCCTTTCAATTATTTGACATTGTCCTAAACACTATCGGTACTTATCGATTGCAAAATAAATAAATCTTTTACTTAGATGTAATTTAACTGCAAAAAGAGAAAATTGAGGCTGCCACAAACCTATTGGGCAGCCTCAATAATTTAAATATCTAAAAACGAATTAATCGATTGTAATGCTACATTAATTGTACCCGGTATTTTGTGAATACAAGCCTTTTTTCACATCCATTTGTTCCTGAGGTATGGCATAAATAATATGATCGGCATTAATGGTTTGAAGCATTTGCCCCTGAACATCTTCAACAGGAATCCATGCATTCATAACATTTAAAACTTTCCCTGTACGCACCAAATCATGCCAGCGTAAACCTTCGCCAAAGAACTCAAGACGACGTTCGGTTAACAAATCATCGAGGGTTGCACCAGATATTGCAGGTAGGTTTCCCCTGGCACGTACATCGCTAATAATTTTATCAACATCTGCCTGGCTGCCTGACGCTCCCTGAAGAATACATTCAGCTTTCATAAGAAGTACATCGGCATATCTTAATATCGGGAAGTTGATTGGGAAATCAAAACGGTCACTTCCCCAAGTTGATTCGTCAGCTCGTGAAAATTTGATACAAACAGGATCTTCAGTGTATTCACCGTTACTGGCATCGATAAAGCCCATTTGAACATTAAACTTAAACCGAAGATCGACAGCAGTGTCGTAAGTATTGATTAAATCAAATGAAACGTCTTTTGTTTCCAAACCAATAGCATACGGATAAGCAACTGACCTCCAATAATTGGAACCAGCCAATTCACCCGGATAGGATGCACCTACACCTTGGCCTCCACTTACAAATTGGATATCAAAGATAATGTCAGAATTATTTTCATTTTGCAAATCAAATGTCCAAGCATAGTCGTTAAGCATTGCAAACGGGCCACTAATGATTTCATTTAACAATGTTAAAGCCTGGCTATATTCATTTGTTGCAAGGCACGGTCCACCAGGGTGCAATTGAGGACCGGAACGGGTTAAATAAACACGAGCCAAAATTCCTTTTGCTGCATAAGATGTTGCACGGCCAATATCGGATCCGGTGTATGAAGGAGGCAATAATTGCGCTGCATCCTGCAAGTCGGAAATAATAAGGTCATAAACATCTGCTGCAGGGCTTCTAGGGATTTCACGTGCTTCAAGCGGGGTGACGAGTTTATCAATTAAAGGGACGGCTCCGAAATACTTGACTAAATCAAAGTAAAAAAGTGCTCGTAAGAATTTTGTTTCACCTTCAATTTGATTACGTTTTGTTTCATCAGCAATTGCATCTTCGGTAAGATTATCAAGCACCGTGTTAGCTCGCATTATACCATTAAAATTCGCATCCCAGGCTTCTTTCATATATTCATTGGTAGATAAAGTTACAGCAAAGTTATTAATTGGTTCGTGTGCTCTAACCCCCATTGATCCAACTCCGTATATGTTGTCTGAACGAACATCTGATAAGTGAAATTGTCTTTCAGGGTATTTGCTTAATGCCTGGTAGATTCCGTTAACGGCTTGTTCAAATCCGTTTTCGCTGGTAAAAAAACCATCTGAGCTCATTGATGATATTGGTACTTGATTTAATTCATCTTCGCATGAGACTAAACCAAATACAATGATTGATAGTAGGATATATATTTTTTTCATTCTATTAAGTTTTATCGGTTAAAAAGTAATATTCAGACCAAAAATCATGGATTTTGGAAGTGGGGAACCGCCGTAGTCATCGCCACCTGTGTTCACTGCTTCAGGGTTAAAACCTCCATAATATTTGTCTTCACCAAACCAGTTTTCGGCTGATGCATAAATACGTGCACCGCTAATCACACCACTTCGAATATGTTTTCCTAAATCATACCCCAGGGTTATGTTACGTACACGCCAATAATCGCTTGAATACATCCAATCGGTATTTTTGATCCTTCCGAAGCTTGAATAAACATTTCCTTTAAGCCCTGCACCCGGATCTTCAGGTGTTCTCCAACGATCACGCCATAAACCAATTGCCTGGTCAAGCCATCCCATTCCGGTACGGTCCATTGCACGACCGAAAGTAGAATACAATGTTCCTCCGTTTTGCCCTTGTACCAAAATGCTTAAATCGAATCCTTTAAATTTAAAGGTATTGGTTATACCCCAAACCAAATCAGGATTTGGATGCCCAAGGATTTGGCGGTCATCTGGTGTTATTTTTCCATCAGGTACGCCATCGGGTCCACTAACGTCAACATATTTTGGGTCACCTTCTCGCTGGTTTCCATATAATGCAGCACCGGCATCAATATCAGCCTGGGTAAGGATTCCGTCTTGTTTCACAACATTGATACTGTACATAGCTTCTCCAACGGTAAGTATATTGTGCTGTATATCGTACGACCCACCTAAAATTGGTGCATTATCTGGTCCCAACTGACGAACTTCGTTTTCATTGTGCCCAAGGTTAATGCTTGTTGTCCATTCAAATTCCCCGGTAAAGTTTCTGCTGTTTAATTCGAATTCCCATCCCTGGTTAAATACTTCTCCAATGTTGGTTAAAGCATCTGTGAATCCAGTTGCAGAAGGAACGGTTATCTTCAAAAGAAGGTTTGTATTGTTTTTGGTATAATATTCAAAAGATCCGTAAATACGGTTTCCAAAAACACCAAAATCCATCCCAAAGTTTAAGGTTTCTGACTCTTCCCATCCAAGACCTTTATTCGGGAAATTTTCAGAAGACTGACCAATGACTTTTATACCATTAAAAGAATAATTTGAAGATTCTAACAAAGCAATATGTGAATAATCGCCAATACTATTATTTCCGGCGATTCCCCAGCTAACACGTGCTTTCAAGCTGCTCAGCCATTCCACATCACTTAGGAAATCTTCTTCAGAAATCCGCCATCCGATGGATGCCGCCGGGAAAACCCCCCACTTTGTATTGTTCCCGAAGCGTGAAGAACCATCGCGCCTGATACTTGCAGTTAGTAAATATTTGTCCAGGTAGCCGTAGTTCACCCTTCCAAAATAGGATAACATGGTGCTTTTGGTCTCCTTTGTATCTGTTGAACTTGCTTTGATTTCTATTGCATCATTCAAGGTAGTAATATATTCGGTACCAAATCCACTTGAAGTCCCAATCCTATAGGTGTCGAATTTATTCATACTATAAGAGATACCTGCAACAGCTGAAATATTGTGGTTTTTCTGTATTACCTTGTCGTAAGAAATAGTATTCTCATTTACAAATGTTTGACGGTTATATCCGCTCCAACTTCCGCTGGCTAAACGGTTTGCAGGTGTTTTTCCATTAACAAATGCAGGACGGTATGATTTTTTGCGCTGATCTGCATTGTCCAGGTTTATCGTTGAGCGTACCTTTAAGCCATCAATTATTTCGTATTGGCCATAAACAGTAGCAAGGGTCCTAAAAATTTTAGATTCACCAATGGAATTCTCCAATACGCGTACGGGGCTATTCCTTGAGTTACCATACGTTAACTGACCGTTTTCACCTACGTTGATATCCAATCCTACTTCCTTTTCAGTGATTGGAGGCATACCAACAGCAACGTGAAGTATTTTATCTTTTCCTTCAACGCCGGGGTCATTTCCAACCGAAAAAGAAGGTGCAATGTTAATTCCTGCGGTTATTTTATCATTTGGCGTTACTTCCACATTTGCCCTTAATGAGAAACGTTCGTAATCCACATTTTTAAAGTAAGCTTGTTGATCTAAATAGTCACCTGAAACAAAATATTTTATTCCATCGGTTCCTCCGGTTGCTGACAATTGATAATTCTGCACGATACCTTTTCTGAAAATTTCATCTTGCCAATCCACTGACTCATATTTTCCAAGGTCTGATTTGTACCAATCTGGATCGGGCATAACATTACGGTCAAATTTCCCTTCAGGTTTTCCACTTGCTAAACCAACATTAATATATCTTGTATTATAATCGTCGCTTGCCGAACGGTTTTGATCACCGGGGTCGCCAGCAATATACCTTTCGTCCATGTATTCAATAGCGCGGTCAATCCATTCATCGGTACTTAACACGTCCATTTTGCGATTTGGCTCAGTCCATCCGGTGTACATATTAAAGTTAATAGTTGCCTTACCTGATTTCCCTTTTTTTGTTGTGATTAAAACCACACCATTCGAAGCCCTGGAACCGTAGATAGCAGCAGAAGCGGCATCTTTTAAAACCTGAATCGATTCAATATCGTTCGGGTTGATATTGTCAAGTGGGTTACCATTTGCAAAAGCACCTGATGAATTTTGAGCCGACATTTCCAATGGAAAACCATCGATTACATAAAGAGGCTCGTTGTTGGCTGTGATTGAACCCGTACCCCGGATTTGAATACTCATACCTTTACCCGGCATACCACTGGTTTGCTTTACGTGTACCCCGGCCATTTGACCAACCAATGCCTGGTCAACTGCATGAACTGGGCGTTCGCTCAATTGCTCGGCATCGTATTGTGCTATTGCACCAGTAATAGACGCTTTCTTTTGCGTACCATATCCCACAGCAATAACTTCTTCAATTCCGAACACATCCTCCAATAAGCTAATCTCAAACGATAAATTATCACCAACAGCAACTTCTTGTGCCTGATATCCTACGAATGAGAATACCAAAACATCGCTCGAACTTGCCGTTAGAGAAAAGTTACCATCAATATCGGTAACTGTACCAGTGGTTGTTCCTTTAATTAAAACCGTAACCCCAGGTAATAATTCCCCTGTTTCGGATTTAACTGTACCACTGACAGGTTTTTGTTGCATCGCACTATTTACGGGAGATATTACAACAAGATTGTTTTCTAAAATTGAAAAGGTACAATTTGACCCTTCCAATAATTCTAATAAGATTTCGTCAACCGATTTCTTATCAAAATTGACTTCGGTAAATACTTTATCATTCACCTGATCATTGTTATACAAGAATTTAAATTCGCTTGTATTTTCAATTACTTCAAGAATTTCGGTTAAACTCTTATTCTGCAAGTCGAGCGATAATTTGGTTGACTGAGAATAAACAGTACCAGTAACTTGAAAGGTAGCCAGTAAAACAAATAATAGTGTAAATTTCATACCAACTAATAATTTTTTCAGACCTATTTTTTGCACTAAGCCCTCATTCATAAACTTTTTTTTCATAGTTTTGATTTGTTTAATATTTATTACATATGTTTTTCCCATGGATGGGAAAGGGCATTAAATCGGGGAATGTTGCAGCATTTCCCGATTTTCGTTTGAACTGTTTTTTCACATAAGCAAATAGATTAATTAGATGTATATATGTTAATTTTATTCTTGTCTAATTCGTACTTAAACGGAAGTGAAATACTCAATGCCTGAATAGCTTGTTCAAGGGTTTCCTTTTCAAACACACCAGTATATCTTGCCTCTTCCAGGTTTTTATCACCAATATTAATTTCAACATTGTACCAACGTTCCAATTTTAAGGCCAGGTCTTCGAAGCGCTCATTTTTAAATACCAGCTTATTATCCTTCCAGGAGATATAATCATCCACCTCAACCATCTCATTTATATTCAGTTGAGGTGCTACAATGGGCTTGCCCGGACTATTCACAACGGATTTTTCCGGTGCACGGTGTTTATCTTTTCTATTCAAATCCGTTAAGTTCATTTTGGTTTCCCCTTTAATAAGTGTGATTTGCTGATTTGGCTTTAATATTATTGGATTGCTAATTGACCGATTGCCAACTTTCCCTAACACAGATATAGATCCGCGCACAAGTGTTGCTTCCACAACATCTTCATCTTCAAATGCTTTTACATTAAAGGCAGTTCCTAAAACCTGAATGGTTAATGTGGAGGTGTTTACATTGACTTTTCTGTTTACATTTCGATGAATATCAAAATATGCTTCGCCTTCGAGATATAAATTAACTTCTTTCGTAGATAAATCAGTTGGGTACCTCAATGTCGATCCAGAGTTAATGGTTATTTTACTCCCATCGGGCAACTCAATATTAGATTTAGCCCCGTAAGGTACATTAACAACTGCAAAAGATTCTTTTGCCGGAAACAAATCCTGAACTAAAAATCCAACTGCAAATGTTATAAGTATAATTGCTGCAATTTGAATGCCCCTCTTGATTTTCGCCAAATGGACTTTCTTTGAGTCATAGGTATTTTTCTCCTTACTTAAGGCATTCATTACAAACCTTTCCCATTCTTCGTCGGTAGAGAAAAATTTTGTCGCTTTTTCAAATTCGGCAGTTTCCCAAATATCTTTTAGGTTAAAATAAAGCTGTTGGTTCATTGCGGAGGAATACACCCATGAAAACAGTTTTTCTTTTTCAGACTCCGAAGCTTCATCTTTTAGATGCCTCACTATGAGGCTAATGTAAATATCGTCGACACTCATTGACCAATTGTTTGCTGTTAAGACAAACAACATTCACCAACTACGTCAAATAATACGTTTTTTTATGAAAATTTATTTTCGATTGTTTGATTTTGCCTGTGCAATAAAACAGAAAACAGATTGAATACTGTTTTATTGAGTTTCTTTCTAAGGTGAATTAGGGCCCTGTAAATTTGCGTCTCAATCGTTCGCAAAGGTATGCCCAGTTCTTCTGCAATTTCTTTGTTCTTTTTATCCTCGAAACGGCTCATCCGAAATGGAATTTTATATTGTTCGGGAAGCTCGTCAATTGCTTTTTGTAGTTCAAAATGCAATTCTTTTTCTACAATCGTTTCGTGTGAGTCGTAATAGCCAATTTCTAATTTTGACAGTTTTTTTTCGGTTTCCTGATACTTATCGGCAATGATCTTATGATTCAAATAATTTAAACAATTGTTTCGAACACTTCTATACAAGTACGATTTTAAATTAGCTACTTCTTCTTCGATGTTTTTTTTATTCAACAAGCTTAAAAAAGCATCCTGCACCAGATCTTTACCGATTTCAGAATCACCAACAAATTTGACAGCATAAAATACCAAGGGGGCATGAAGCATTTTGAAAGTTTGCTCCAGCAAATATTCATTGCTCAATCCAGGATTGCCAATTTGTCTGTTCTTTTGCCCCATTAATAAAATGTCAAATACCTTAACAATTTGTCAAAGCAACTTATTCTTTAATTCCTATTTGACTAAATACAAATGCATATTCAAGCGCAGTATCTTTAATCCATTGAAACCTTCCGGAAGCCCCTCCATGTCCATAATCCATGTTAATATGGAAAATCAATGGATTATCGTCTGTTTTTAATTCCCTGAGTTTTGCAACCCATTTTGCTGGCTCAAAATATTGGACCTGAGAATCATGCAAACCTGTTGTAACGAGCATTGCCGGATAATCCTTTGCTTCCACCTGATCATAAGGCGAGTACGAAAGCATATAATCATAGTACTCTTTTATCTTAGGATTTCCCCACTCGTCAAACTCCCCTGTGGTAAGCGGAATTGTTTCATCAAGCATTGTTGTAACAACATCTACAAAGGGCACATGTGCGAGAATCCCTTTGTAAAGTTCTGGTTTCAGGTTTACGCACGCTCCCATTAATAATCCTCCAGCACTTCCGCCTTTGGCAAACAATTTTTCTGATGAAGTATATTTTTGATCAATTAAAAATTGCGCACAAGTATTAAAATCGGTGAATGTGTTCATTTTTTTCAAAAGCTTGCCATCCTCATACCATTGCCGTCCATAAATCTGACTACCCCTGATATGCGCAATTGCATACACAAAGCCACGGTCAAGCAAGGGTAAAACTGAAAGCCTGAAACCAGGATTCATTGTATATCCATATGAGCCATATCCGTATAGCATGGTTGGGTTGTTCCCATTAAGTTCCAGTCCTTTTTTGTACACCAAAGAGATAGGTATTTTCTGTCCATCATCGGCAACAGCATATATCCTTTTGGTTTTGTAATTCTCTTTATTAAACCCACCAAGAACCTCTTGTTCTTTTAGCAATGTCCTGTTTTTAGTATCCATCTGAAATTCAAAGACAGAGCTTGGGGTAGTCATTGAGGTATAATTAAACCTTAAGGTATTTGTATCAAAAACCAGGTTAATGTCGAGCCCTACTGTGAATACCTCTTCATCAAAATCAATGTAATAATCCGACTTATTGTCCCATGACTTAACATGCAACTGGTTGATTCCATCCTTCCTTTCCTGAACAACCAAATAGTTGGAGAAAATTTCGAATCCTGACAAATAAACCTCCTCATTATGTGGAATCACTTCCATCCAGTTCTCTACCTGAGTATTGGAAACAGGTGTTTTCATCAACCTGAAATTTTTAGCATCCAGATTTGTACGAATGTAAAAATCGTTTCCAAAATGATCGACAGAATATTCCAATTCCCGGGTACGTGGCTGAATAACTTTAAATTCGCCCTCCGGTTTATCCGCGTCTAAATAAAGGTATTCGGAAGTTAGTGTGCTCTCTGAACCTATCAGCAAATATTTCTTTGATTTGGTTTTGTAAATAAAGACAGAAAATGTTTCGTCCTCTTCAAAAAATACCTCTTCGTCCTGTTCAACCGGGGTCCCCAAGACATGTTTCATTATTTTTGCCGAACGCAAAGTAACTTCATCTTTAAGGGTGTAAAAAACAGTTTTGTTATCGTTTGCCCAGGTTACCCTTCCAGTTGTTAATGGTATCACATCTGGATATAGTTCACCGGTTTCAAGGTTTTTAAAATAGATGTCGTATTTCCTGCGGCTCAGGGTATCCACACCATAGGCAACAATTTTATTGTCTTCGCTAATTGCACCACCTCCTAATTGGTAAAAATCAAATCCTTCAGCAAGCCTATTTACATCAAGGTAAACTTCTTCTTCGGCATCCAATGTCCCTTTTTTTCTGCATAATAAATAATACTCGGTATCAGGAATTGTCTTGTCGTAGTAATAGTATCCATTATCGAAATAAGGAACCGATTCGTCCTCTTCCTTAATTTTTGTTTTTATTTCGTCATAAAGTGCCTCCTGCAATTTCACAGTTGGTGCCATTACAGATTGTGTATATTCATTTTCAGCTTCAAGATATGCAATTACTTCTGGGTTCTTTCTTTCGTTAAGCCAGTAATAATTGTCTATCCTTGTATGTCCGTGGACCGTTAATTCTTTCCCTATTTTCTTAGCTTTTGGAGCCATAAGTTCATTTTTTTTGGTACAATTTGCCAAAAGTACAATTGCTGACAAGACTAGAAAAAGATTTATTATTTTCATGATACCTTGTTTAAGTTTATTTATCAAATGTATAAAACTTATAGATAATTTGCGATCTTTAGATCGAATGTGGCTAATTTGAATTACAAAATCGATATTGCGAATTATCATGGAGCAAATAAAAAAATAGGATCATTTTAGTTCGACAGATAGATTCATGGTAGGAACAATTGTTATTATATATTTCCTATTGGTATTGGCAATTGGTGTTTATTCAAGGTTGAAAATAAAAACACCGGTTGACTTTTATATAGCAGGAAAAAATGGAGGCATATTTCAGGTTGGAGGCAGTTTGCTGGCAACTATCCTGGGTGGTTCTGCCATTCTTGGGACACTTGAGCTTAGCCAACAAAATGGCTGGTCTGCCATTTGGCTGCTGTTATGTGCATCCTTAGGTTTGTTTATTCTTGCCCCTATCGCAAAGTATGTAAACCGATACGGAAAATATACCTTGCCGGAACTACTTGGTAGTTTTTACGGATTTAAGGCTCAATATATTTCATCAATTATAATTACTACTGCATGGCTTGGAATAATAGCTGCGCAAATAATTGGGGCGGCAAAAATCCTGCACAGTATTCAATTATTGGATTACCAAACTGCCGCGATTTTAGCCGGAGTTGTTTTTATCATTTACACCTTGCTCGGCGGTCAGAAGAGTATCCTGAAAACGGATCTTTTACAATCAATAATTATTATTTCTGGTATATTGTTTTTATTTATTTCCTTACAAAACAATACAGTAACAAAACAGGTTCTGCCTAAATCATTGTTTCACCACAATTTTTCCTTCATCGATCTGGTTATCTTGCTCTTAACCTATTCTTCGACTTTTGTTGTTGGCCCAGATATTTATTCCCGTCTATTTTGTGCCAAATCTGAAAAAACAGCAAAAAGAAGTGTGCTGCTTGCAGCAATTGTTATTATCCCAATAGCATATTTAATAAGCTCTGTAGGAATTTCAATTCCGCAATCGGATTATGGCTCAAACCAGATTGGGATATTGGCAGCTGGTGATATCTACCTGCCCAAGTGGGCCGTGGGCTTATTGTCTGCGTCACTACTTTCGGCTGTAATGTCGTCGGCAGACACAACTTTACTTACCGCTTCGATGATTGGGAGCAGTTTTATACACAAAGATCTGAATACGCAAAAAGGATACTTAACCACCCGGATATTTATCCTACTTTTAGGAATAACCAGCATTGTTATTGCCTTATACATAACATCTATTATTCAAATGTTGCTTCTGGCGCTTGCCTTTTTCTCCGGGGCATTTATCGTCCCCACTATTGCAGGCTTACTTAAATATTCCTGTAAACCTTCCAGGGTAACTGCATCTATGGTTTCGGGAGGTTTGTTGGCATTGGTAGGAAAGCTGGTATTTCTTTTTGCGGATAAATTATGGGGGAATATTCTAATTATTTGTGCTTTTGCCCTGAATGCATTAATTCTGTTTTATCCGATTATTTACAAGTACTTGGATACAAGCAAATACAAGGATTAAAACGATTATTCTGCATAAAGTTTCTAAAATAGATAAAATAAGAGTTTTACATTATTTCTAATTTTCTTATATGCAATTTTTATTTGAGATTTTACGGTATTTACCGAAATGCCCATTTCTTTTGAAACTTCCTTGTATGTATAGCCTTCAATTACACTCATAATAAATATTTTTTTACACGCCCCGGGTAATTGTTCCAGCTTATTCCTCACCAATGCCAGTTTGCTTTCAAAGTCATTATCTAATGTTTCCTGCTCTTCCGGCAGACTTAAGCTGTTGTACAAAACATCTTCTTTACCTTTAATAATGACATTGTGTTTTTCCCTTATTTTAAGGTTTCTCAAACAATTTAAAGATGCATTTTTAACAATTGCGCGTAGATAAGCTTGTAGGTTGGAATTTGGCTTCAGTGTACTTTTATTGTCCCAAAGATAAATAAATGCCTCTTGTACAATATCTTGCGCATCCAACTCATCACCGACATACCCAAACGATAAGAAAAACAGCTCTCGAACATAACGATGATATATTGAATCAAAAGAGTTAACATCACCGTTTATAAGCCCATCAATTAATAATTGCTCATCAAGCTTCTTACTTCCCATTCCTAAATTAAAATACATTATTACACCACGGTGAAATAATAGCTGTAAAGTACATAAATTTCTAGTTAATGTTTGCCTTTACTTTCCTTGCAGAATGCCCTATAATTAATTAAAGAACATAAAAACAAATATGGGTGAAATTAAATTTTTAAAGATATTTTTTTCACCCTCTTCCCTGAGAATGTTCTTTTTGTTTATATGAAATTAATAAAAATGAGAATTAAGATGTTTAATAAACTTGTATATCAAAAAATACTAAAAATAGTATACAAGAGAAGGAATTTGCACAAGATAAAAGATCGTGAAAAAGGCATCATCCTTAGAATGCATCAATTATTATTAAAAAAAGAGCCAGATTATCAACTCCTATTGACAAAAATAAAATCAGAAATCAAAACAAAGCCCAGGGAGGGATACTCAGATGTATTTACAAAAAAAGATAAAAAAGTAAAACTTAGGATTGCGATATCGGCAACAGCTGCAATTATACTAGCCCTACTGGCATTAAAATTTAGCGATCAACTATTCGTTATTATTAAGGGGCACGATGGAATGGCAAATCCTGAAATTGTTGCAAAACTTTCACAGGTATATGACCGAAACAAAGCAACCTTAATTATTGATGACTCCTTAAAAGTTAACCTAAATCAGGACTCTGCTGTTTTTGACAATTCACTGATATCGGGCAATTTTTCAAACAGGTTGTTGCAAACAACAAAACCTAAAGCTCAAATTAAAGAAACAATCAAAATTAATACTCTAATTATCCCCAAAGGCGGAGAATTTTACGTTACGCTTCCTGATGGAAGCAAGGTATTTCTTAACAGTAATTCAAAATTGACTTTCCCAAGCAGGTTTGAAAATGATCAACGTGAAGTACAACTAGAAGGAGAAGCACTTTTTGAAGTTAAAAAATCAGGTATTCCGTTCAGGGTCCTTTGTGGGAACAGCTCCACCACAGTACTGGGAACTGTTTTTAACATACAGAGTTCTTCTAAAAAAGATGTGGTGACTTTATGCAGTGGTTCCGTTTTGGTTAACAAAAACGATGAAGAATTATCCGAACTTTTGGTCCCGGAACAACAAGCATCGGTAAGTTCAGGTGGAATTAAAGTTGAACATGTTGACATAAAAGAAATATTGGCGTGGACCGAAGGAAAATATTACTTCAGAAATGTGCCATTTGAAGAAATTGCCACAAAACTTTACGATTGGTACGACATCAAATTTCAATTTTCAAATGATAAAATCAAGTCGGTCACGTTTACCGGCATGTTAAATAGAAACTCAAACCTCAATACCATATTTGAATTATTTGAGATGAGTTACAACCTACATTTCACAGTAACAGACAGCAGCATAGTAATAAGCAACAGGCCTAGTTTTCAACCAAACCCGAATTAAATAATTTATTCCTCTATGTAAAATTTTTTATATGCAAAAACTTAACCTTGAAAAAAAACTCGTGCAAGTTTGTTGTGTACTGTTCATTCTATTTGGCAGTACAACAAACATTCTCTATGGTTTGAACCAATGCGTTCCGAAAAAAAACATCACTTTAGATTTTAAGGATGTTGAGCTATCTGTTGTTTTAAAAGAAATTGAAACCCAAAGTGGTCTCTCGTTCTTTTTCTCCAATGAAAAAATTGATGTAACAAAAAAAGTATCAATTAAAGCCGTAAATGAAGACCTTGAATCTGTACTCGAAAAGCTTTTTGGCAAAGGTTTTTCGTTTAGTGAAAAAGACAACTACATTGTAATTAATAAAGCAGAGCCCTCAAAACCAGAAAAAATCAGGCGTTTTATTAGAGGAGTTGTCACCGATGAAGATGCCGATCCCCTGCCCGGAGTGAGTGTGGTAGTGAAAGGAACCTACATAGGGGTTCCCACCAACGACAATGGAAAATTTATTCTTGATTACACAGCCAATTCCGATATCGAACCAATCCTTGTTTTCACCAGCATTGGATTTCAAAGCCAGGAAGCTAACTTCGATGGAAAGCCAGCTCTTACTATCACCCTTCAAAAAGAGGAGGTAAAACTTAATGAGCTGATTGTAACAGGATATGCCAATATCGAAAAGAAGAATTTTACGGGTTCTGCCATCACAGTTGAAAGAGAAGAGCTGTTAAAAAGTTCTCCGAGAAACGTAATTGAAAGCTTGCAGCTTTTCGACCCTTCTTTTAAAATCCTGGAAAATAACGAAATGGGGTCTGATCCAAACACCATGCCTCAAATATATGTTCGTGGACAATCGGGTATTGGAACTACTGAAATTACAGAAAGTGGTGACTTATCGGAGCAAAATTTAAGGAACAACCCGAACCTGCCAACATTTATTATGGATGGTTTTGAGGTAAGTGTGGAGAGGTTATATGACCTGGACCCAACCAGAATTAAATCGATCACCATATTAAAAGACGCAGCTTCAACAGCAATTTATGGATCGAGGGCTGCCAATGGTGTGATTGTGATAGAAACAGTAAAACCCAAAGAAGGCCAGTTAAGGGTAAATTATTCGTTTAACGGAAGTGTAACTGTTCCTGACCTTACGGATTATGACCTATTGGATGCCCGCGAAAAGGTGGAACTGGAGAAAATGGCCGGGGCATTTGAACCCGATGAGGACATGAATCCAAGTGAAGCCTTAAAACTCGAAAGAAGCTACTATGATAAAATGATGCAGGTAAACCGTGGCGTAAATACCTATTGGTTATCAAAACCATTGCATACACCTCTAAACCAAAAACATAACATTTTACTGGAAGGTGGGTCAAAAGAGTTTATTTTTGGACTTGACCTTAAAAGTGCACGAACAAATGGTGCTATGAAAGGTTCGGAAAGAAACAACAACAGCCTTGGTTTTTCGGTCACTTATCGAAAAAATAAAATCCAATTCAGAAATTATATTGAATGGAATAACTTAAAGTCACAAGAATCTCCATATGGAACATTTTCTACCTATACACTATTAAATCCTTATGACACATATTTAGATGATGATGGGAATTATGTAAAAAAACTTCAACAATGGAAATGGAAATCAAATAACAGGGCAACTCCGAAAAACCCCTTATACGATGCAACCCTAAATAGTTACAATACTACCGTTCAGAATGAATTTACGAACAACTTTCATTTTAACTGGTTTATTACGAAAAACTTAAAGCTCGACTCAAGAATTGCCATCAGCAATAGCCGGAGAGAGCAACAGGTTTTTAAAGACCCAGCTTCGTCCATCTACGAATCTGAAACCGATTTCTTGCAAAAAGGGCAAAAAAGCGTTTATAATACCAGTTCAACCTCCATAGATGCAAACGCATTCCTGTTGTATGCAAAATCGATCAAACAACACCAAGTCAATTTCAATATTGGAGGAAATGTCAGGGAAGTAGATAAGTATGCAACGTCCTTTACGCTCATTGGATTTCCGAGTGGATTAACGGACGATATCAGTTTCGCGGCAGACATTAAGAACAAGCCTCAGGGATTAAGCGATGTAACAAGAACTGTTGGTTTCTTTGGATCCTTAAATTATACTTTCAATAATATCTACCTGCTGGATATTTCCGGAAGATACGACGGTGCTTCACAATTTGGGAACAATGCCAAATTTGCTCCTTTCTGGTCGGCAGGTGCAGGTATTAATATTCATATTTACCAAAAGGTAAAAGAAAGTTTCCCATGGATTAATTTCTTTAAAGTAAGAACAAACTATGGTCAATTGGGAAAAGCAAATTTCTCTCAAAGCCTGTCGAAATCTACCTATAACTACAACTTCGAGATATGGTACCTTGATGGAATTGGCGCAACAATGCAAACCCTTGGCAACCCGGACCTGGAATGGGAAAAAACCAGAATGTTCGATGCCGGTTTCGACCTCACTGTTTTTAGCAAATTATCAGTAGCCGCAAGTTACTACAACAAAAACACTGTTGATTTAATTGGGGACATTACACTTCCTCTATCCTCAGGTTTTTCTTCCTACAAAAGCAATTTAGGTGAGATACTTAATGAAGGTTTTGAGTTAAATGCCCGTGTTAATGCGATTAACAAAAAAGATTTCAACTTATTCTTTTACGGTACTGCATCCCACAACACCAATAAATTTGTGAAGATTTACGGTGCTTTGGAGGAATATAACCAGCTGGTGGAAGAATATTACAAGGATCATAAAACAGTGAACAAACCGCTTAATAAATATTATGAAGGTGCATCACAAACTGCCATTTACGCCATGCAGTCGCTAGGGATAAATCCGGCAGATGGGAAAGAAATATATCTAAACTCAAAAGGAGAAACTACCTACGACTGGAGCGCATCTGAACTGGTTGTGGTTGGAGATACAGAACCGACATTAAGAGGAGCCTTAGGATTTAATATAAATTATAAATCATTCTTTCTTTTTACAGGTTTTATGTACGAACTGGGCGGCGAGTTATACAATTCTACCTTAGTAAGTAAAGTTGAAAATGCCGATATTTTTTATAATGTCGACAGCAGGGTATTCACCGATCGCTGGCAAAAACCGGGCGATGAAACCTACCTGAAAGATATAAAGGATTGGGACGAGCCAACAAGGGTAACTTCACGCTTTGTTCAGAAGAATAACTCCCTTAGCCTAAATTCAATAACATTAGGGTATAATGTTCCTAAAAAGGTTCTTGAAAAATACCAGGTTCAGACATGCAAAATACAATTAACTGCCAACGATCTTGCGCATTTTTCAACCATTAAGCGTGAAAGAGGTACAAGCTATCCTTATGCACGTACCATAAATTTAACGGTAAACCTTAGTTTCTAACCAAAAGCAGATAAAATGAAAATTTATAAATATCTATATACATTACCAATTCTACTACTTCTTTTATCTGGTTGTGAGGATTGGCTGTCTATCGATCCGAAATCAGAAATAGACACAGAAGTTTTATTTGAATCACAGGAAGGTTTTTCCACAGCCATGAATGGAATCTACACAAACCTTTCATCTACAACGCTATACGGAGAAAACCTAAAACATGGCTTCGTTGAAGTACTGGCACAAACCTATACATTAAATAATTCAATTTATGAAGTATTGGAGGACTATGATTATTCTTCAAACGACATGAAAAACAGAATTAAAAATATATGGTCGCTTGCTTACAATACAATAGCCAACTGCAATTCAATATTAGAACAGGTTGCTGCCAAAGACAGTACCTTTTTCCCCGAAGGAGGAAAAAGGATGATCGAAGGAGAAGCACTTTCGGTAAGGGCAATGCTGTATTTCGATTTATTACGGCTCTTTGCCCCTGCACCGGCAGTTGCTGATGAGGCGGCAATTCCGTATTACAACAAATTATCAAATGTTCCGATGCCCTATCTTAAAACGAGTGAAATCCTCTCCTATATAATTGAGGACCTAAAAACAAGTAAAGCATTGCAAAAAGGCTTTGACACCTCGGAAGAAGCTCTTGCAAACTATGGAGTAAGGGAAAGGTTAACATACAATAATGATGGATTCTACAGCAATTATCGCCGTGGAAGACGAATGGGGTATTATGCCACCACTGCACTGTTGGCGCAGGTGGCTTTATATGCTGGTGATAACGGGCTTGCCTTAGAAAATGCAATGGAATTTGTTGATAAACCCGAGTTAATAGATTGCACTCCAGCAGATGAGATTGAAGCAAACAATTATAATAGATTGCTACATGCCGGATTAATATTTGCCCTAAACAACCCTGATTTCCTTGAGGAGTTCACACCCGGTAATTTCCTTATTTCAAATGTTGAAGAAATATTTGGTACCGATGGTGATGATTTCAGGAAGAAATGTTACCTGGAAAATTCTGGCGATAAATATGAACTGTCAAAATATATCATAACAGATGATAATATAAGGGAGGATGGTATGCAAACGGCTATTCCTATGTTTAGGTTGAGCCAAATGTACCACATAGCCATTGAAACCATGTTTGACAATAATCCGCAAGAAGCCCTTGCCCTTTTTTCGAACCTAAGGATTAAAAGAGGCTGTAAATTGCCGCTGCCCGATATTTTAACAAAAAATAATCTCCTGAACTATCTTATAAACGATGCCAGAAGAGAATTCGCTGGAGAAGGGCAATTGTTTTATATGTACAAAAGATTAAATCGGGAAATTATTAATGAGGACAAAGGGAATAAAACACTTACCGATGAGTTTATAATTCCAATTCCTGAAAGAGAAACCTCATTTACCAATAATTAGTAGCTATGAAAAATAAAATAATAGTAATCGCACTTTCTTTAGTTACCTTTTTGATTGCTTGCGAGAAAGATGAAATTGATTTATACAGTGGTGAAAACTACATCTATTTCGAGCGTGAAAGCGAAAATATTCTTGAATACTCCTTTTCATTTCACCCCGGTGTTGATGTTGATACCATTCCGTTGGTAGTTAAACTAATCGGAAACATTGCAGACTATGATAGAAAGATAGAACTACAAATAGTTGACACTGGCACAACTGCCACTGATTCAGATTATTCCTTACCTGCCGAAATTGTATTTAGGGCTGGGTCGAATAAAGATTCTATTCCCCTGGTCTTGTACAATAGCGAAAAATTGAAAGAAACAAAGCTCAAACTATCATTTGCGATCAACGATGCAGAAGAGCTTCTTTGTGGACCTATGGACAATAAATATGCTGAAATAATTTTTTCCGATATGATTTCCCGCCCCGAATGGTGGGATGAAGTAATCGTAAATAGCTTTTTGGGGAAATATTCCAACACTAAATACAGGCTTTTTATTGAAGCAACCGGTATTGCCGACATGACCAACCTCTCTGAAAGCGAAATGCGGGCTTATTCAATGATTCTTCGCGATTTCCTTAAAAAAGGAAGGGAAGAAGGCAAAGAGTTTATTGATGAGAATGGCGAACCAATAAATGTGCCTGAATGGCTAAATATATAAGGAGATTGTCATCGAATAGTGTAATTAAAACAACTTGGTAAAATGAATAAGAGACAAATATATTACCCTTTAATCGTCCTCTTTGCTTCCATATTTTTGCATGGATGCTACGAAGATAAAGGCAACTATGAATACGAAACAATTAACCGGATTACGGTAAATTTTGAACATGGTGGATTTCTTGACGCTTACATGTCCGACACTTTAAAAATTGATCCTCAACTTAGCTTTTCTATTGAAGAAGAAAGTGACCTGAGTTTTTTTTGGTATTGCAACGACAATGAAATCTATACCGAAAAGGTACTTAACTACCCAGTTAGTCAGTTAAGCGGCGAAAGGCCCTACATAAAAATAAAGGTTATCAATAACCGGGACAACTCAACATATGTAGAAGGATTTTATGTGGAGATTATTCCTGATTTTATGACGGGTTGGGTCGTTTTAACTAAAGAAAATGATCGGTGTAAACTTTCATTTATTAACCCGTTAAATTATTCCGTTTATTCTGATTTCTACACCTTAAAATCAGGTTCAGAGCTTGGACCAGATGCAATTCATATTCAAGAACACTGGCCAAATGACGCTGTGACCATTGGTAACATTATGGTAATTCGCAACAGCCCGGAAGGAAATATTGAGGTCGAAGGGAAAAATTTAAACCCGCTTTATAACACCAATGACTTTTTCCTGGCTGCAACTCCTCCAAATGATTATCGATCAGTTGGAGAATATTACATGTGGGACTATAGTTTTATCCTTGACGACAATAAGAACCTATATCAACGAAAACATGATAACAATTCATTGTTTCAATCTGGTGTTTACTCCAACGTTCCAATGTATATTTCGGGCGATGTTAAATTTGACAAAGGCTGGGCAGGTCCGTGGCTAAGCGGCCTTACCCTTTTCTACGATAAAACAAACGGGGCATTATATGTAGGTAGCGATTTTGGATCTGTATTGAAACTCTCCTTCACCAATGTTTTCCCAGGCATGCCCGGCAATTATACATTTATTGATAATATGGATAAAGAATTAATCCATGTTGGTAACGTAAAACAAGGCAGGTATGCATCAGCTTATTATTTAATATACAAGGATGAAACTACCGGATATTTTGCTCAAAATATTCAGCTAGTGCACCAAGGAACTTTCTGTATGGCGATCCATATGGGCGAAAAAGAATTTGGTGAGGATAAAATCAACGACAATACAGTATTCTGTCAATTGGAACGAAAGTCAAATTATATGTTTTTCTCCGGAGGAAACGATAATAAAACATTGTATTTATATGAACACACTACTTCTCTCCAATCGGAATATTACACGTTTGACTCACCTATTAAAACAATAAGCCATGATCTTAGCAATGCAAGCAATAATGTTTTAATGGTTGGACTTGAAAATGGGGATATTGTATTTCTTGGTATCACTTTCGAAGATTTAATAAACCCTGATGCACGTTTTAAACAAAAAGTAGAACTTGGCGAAGGTGTACCATTAAGCACTTTCTATAAATGCGGTTATGCCTATTCACAATATTAATTTCTAGAAATAGCGATAATCAATAAATAGTCCCGGTGGCATATCTAAGTTCAGGCTCATTGCTACCGGGCAAACTTCCCCTAACATACATTTGTAGTAGCCATGCTATGAAAAAATCACAGATAGCAATTAAACAATATACATTAAATGACAAAACCAGTTGTAGTAGTAGAAGACCTCTCTCATAAATACAGCGTTCAATGGGCTGTAAAGCATGTTGATTTTGAAATTGCCGAAAAGGGAATTTACGGCTTACTTGGCTCCAACGGCGCAGGAAAATCAACCATTATGAACATTATGTGCGGAGTATTAAAACCAACAAAAGGCAACATTTTTATAAATGGTATCGACATTAAAAAAAATGCCTTGGAAGCAAAGAAACTTATCGGTTTTTTACCACAAAAACCTCCTTTGCACCCCGATCTTAGTGTGGAAGAATTTTTGATCCATAGTGCCCATTTAAGGATGGTCCCATCAAAACAAATAGGAGAAGCGGTTGATGAAGTTCTCGAAAAATGCTCTATCACCCATTTCAGGAAAAGGCTTATTAAAAACCTTTCGGGAGGGTACCAACAAAGGGTGGGCATAGCTCAGGCAATTCTTCACAAACCCCAACTGGTTGTGCTAGATGAGCCAACCAATGGATTAGACCCAAACCAAATTGCAGAAATCCGCAACCTTATTAAGGAAATTGCTAATGAACGTACTGTTATTTTAAGTACACACATACTTTCGGAAGTACAGGCAACATGCGATCATATTCGTATGATTGAGGAAGGGCAAGTGGTTTTCTCAGGGAGTGTTGACGATTTTGATAATTATATTGAGTCCGATACAATTTTTGTTTCCCTGCAAGAAATTCCAATTGCTGAGAAACTAAGCACTATTGAGGGAGTTGTTGATGCTGAATTTATAGGCGGCACCGGATACAGGGTTAAATTTTCGGATGCCTCAGAAGCCATCGAAAACATTGTTAGGGAAAGTGTAACAAACAATTGGCGTCTCAACGAAATTCGGATTGAACGTAGTTCGATGGACAAAGTGTTTGCAGAATTATCTAAAAAGCAAAAATAAGGAGGATTTAAAATGAAAATGACATATAAAATTGCAAGAACCGAACTGCAAACATTGTTTTACTCGCCAATTGCCTGGCTCATTCTGATCATCTTTACCATACAATCTGTTTTATTATTTACCACAGGCATGGGTGTTCAGGCAGAAAGGCAGGAACTGGGTTATAATTTGTATAACCTTTCTGTAAAAATGTTTGGTCTTAGGGGACTATTTGGATCACTTCAACAGTATCTCTATCTATACATTCCTTTACTAACAATGGGCTTAATGAGCCGTGAATTTAGCAGCGGATCAATTAAACTCTTATATTCTTCTCCGGTAACCAACCAACAAATAATTTTTGGCAAGTACCTTTCCATGATATTGTACACCTTCATATTAAGTGCTATACTATCAATCTTCATCGTAATAGCTGCGTTTACTATCGAAAATTTTGATGTTGTTCCGGTTTTGACGGCACTGCTGGGAATACTCTTGCTCATTAGCGCATATGCTGCCATAGGACTATTTATGTCAACATTAACCTCTTATCAGGTTGTAGCTGCAATTGGTACTTTTATTACCCTTTTTGTTTTAGACAAAGTTGGAAGAATGTGGCAGAACATAGAACTGGTACGCGACATCACTTATTGGCTTTCGCTTAAGGGAAGAACCGATGAATTTCTTTCAGGTTTAATTTGCAGTGAAGATTTGCTCTACTTTGTCCTGGTAATCACCCTGTTTTTATCTTTTTCTGTTATACGGTTGAATTCGAACCGCCAAAAAATACCGACAGGTATTACTGTCCTGAAATATACAGGAATTCTTTTAATTGCTGTCACCTTAGGGTTTATAAGCTCCCGCCCTGTTTTTATGGCCTATTACGATGGCACAAAAACAAAAGCAAACACGCTAACTCAAAACAGCCAGGACGTGGTAAAACAATTAAAAGGCGGTTTTACAATAACAACTTATGTTAATATCCTCGACGAGTTTTTTTGGATTGGGTTGCCACATTCCGAAATTGCGGACCGTAACCGGTTTAAACAATACACCAGGTTCAAACCGGAAACAAAGATGAACTATGTTCATTACTATGCAAAGGCCAAAAACCCCAGCTTAGACAAACGGTATCCAAACCTTTCAGACGAAGAACGAATGAAGGAATACGCCAGGGTGCACAGGCTTGATACTGCCAGGTTTAAAACACCCGAAAAAATAAATAAAATTGAAAACTTACAACCTGAAGGGTATAAGTTTGTAAGGACATTGGAACGTGAAAGTGGCGAAAAAAGCTTCTTAAGGGTTTTTTACGATGCACAAATGCATCCTTCGGAAGCTGAAATAACTGCCGCAATAAAACGCTTGGTTACCAAGGTGCCAAAAGTGGCTTTTGTGACCGGACATGGTGAAAGAGAATATTCCGGAGACGGCGACCGTGACTACAGTAAATTTGCGGAAGAAAAAACCTTTCGCTATTCACTTATCAATCAAGGTTTTGACATTGAAGAAATTACCCTCGACAACCCTATCAGCCAAGAAATCGATATTTTGGTAGTTTCCGACCCACGAAAACCATATAGCACTGAACATTTAAAAAATATCCATGATTACATTACAACTGGACGAAACTTAATTGTTGCTGGTGAGCCAGGAAGACAGGAGGTGATGAATAAAATAATTTCACCATTAAGCGTATCATTTCTTCCCGGACGTTTAGTAAAAGAACAAGAAAATTATCAGGCAGATTTTATGATTACCGTTCCAAGCAAGCTAGGCGCAGAGAAAGCATACCAGATTGAGAACATGAAAAAATATGAAAATGTCGTTACAATGCCAAGCATGGCACCAATGGTATATGTAAACAATAAGGGTTTTAAGGTAACAGAACTTTTTAATACCGACTCGATTGGAAAAACATGGATTGAACTGGAAACTACGAATTTTATTGACAATACTGCTAAGTTCTCGCCAAACATTGGCGAAAAACTGGTTCCCAATTCCCCAGCAGCACTTTCACTTGAACGAACAATAAATAACAAAGAGCAAAAAATTATTGTTCTGGCAGATGCAGATTGTATTAGCAATGGAGAAGTTGGAATTTCGAGGAGAAATATTCCTGCCGCAAATTATAATTTAATTAATGCTTCATTCTACTGGTTATCAAACGAGGAGGTGCCAATTGATGTACGGAGGCCTACCCCACCTGATAATAAAGTAAACGTTACCGCCAAAGGTATGCGAACTGCAAAATGGATTCTAATAGCATGCCTCCCTTTTGCCATGTTCATTTTGTATTTATTGATATGGATTAGAAGGCGTTCAAGATAATTGTAGAAACAATGTTATTCAAAACAGATAAGCAGACCACAGAAGACCTGGCTATTTTTAGCAAAAGAAACAAGAATTCTGTATTTGAACTATTTAATATGACCTTGACAGCTGGAGGAGCAAAGGAACTTGAAAGAATGTTCCAGTATCCTCTGGCTGATAAAAGGCTAATTGAAGAAAGAACGAATACGATACGTTTTTTTGCGGAGAAAAAAATTACATTTCCGTTTAAAGGATCTTTACTTGACACCGTTGAAGAATATATAGCAAACAACGATAACCGAACAAGGTTGTCAAAGCATGAGGATAATCTTGAACGGAAAATAAAAAGTATAATTGGAGTCGAAACCCCATTCGACCAGATAAAAAAAGGGGTTAACGCAAGCTTAGAATTCCTGAAACTTTACAAAGGCTTTATCCTCCAGCTTAAATCTGCCGGGATGAGCGAAGAACTTTTAAAAACACTCCAGGTTTCAGAAGATTCTTCCTTGCAACAAAAAGTAATGGAAATTTTTGATTCACTTTATGAAACTAGGATTCAAGACCTTGATATAATAAAAACAGACCAGATTTTAAGATTCACAAACAACAAAACAATTTATACACTCACCGAAAATGTTTACAAATTTGATGCACTGGTTGCTGTGGCAAAGGTTAGCCTTGAAAAGGGATTGTCCTTTGCCACCCCGGCATCAAATAAAAAAAACAATTTGACAATTGAAGAATTGTTTCATCCGCTGTTGCAAAGTGCTGTTCCGAATACATTTAATGTGAATTCCGGCAACAACATGATATTTCTTACTGGTGCTAATATGGCTGGGAAATCAACCTTTATGAAATCCATCGGCATTTCTGTTTACCTGGCGCATATGGGTTTCCCTGTTCCGGCTAAAAGTATGGAGTTTTCAGTTTTAAACGGTTTATATACTACAATAAATCTTCCCGACAATATTGGAATGGGCTATAGCCACTTTTATGCAGAAGTATTAAGAGTGAAAAAAGTAGCAAATTCAGTTGGGAACTACGGGAATATGCTGATTATTTTTGATGAATTATTTAGAGGTACCAATGTAAAAGATGCCTATGAAGCAACAGTTGCTGTTTCGGAAGCATTTGCAGGAATAAAGAACTCCACGTTTATTATCTCAAGCCATATAATTGAAGCTGGAGAAACATTAAAAACATTGGTAAACAACATGTCGTTCATTCATCTACCAACAAAAATGAACGGCAAAATCCCTCAATATACTTATAAGGTCAAAGAAGGTATATCTTCAGATCGGCATGGTATGCTTATTATTAATAATGAAGGAATTCCACAGATGCTTGGATATAACCCTAAAAAAGCTTCAGATGAAATTTCAAACGGATAAACAAACCTTAACTGATTTAAACCTTGTTGGAAAGTACAACAAACGATCAATTTTCTCCATTTATAATAAAACTATTACAAAGGGAGGGGAAAGGCTTTTGGAGAAGATGTTCAAATCTCCTTTCACCAATACAAAAGCATGTAATGGCAGAGCTTCAAAATTTGAATTCTTTATAAATTCAGGCATAAATTTCCCATTCTCGGTCAAAGAATTTAACCAGGCAGAGGACTATTTAGCGTCCAACGGGCACAGTAGCATTTTGGCTTCCTTTGCTCTTAACCTCAAAAGAAAGTTTATGGGGCTTATTGCACACGAAGGTGAGTATAATTTGCTTCAAAGCGGGTTTAAATCTTCCCTAAACTTTTTCTCCGACCTTAACGGTTTTGTCAACGAACTTGGCAAACACCAAAACAGCAATTACCAAATTGAGAAAATTGAACTTGAAGCATTTTGTAAAATAAAACAGGTAAAAGCCTTGGTGCATAAATTCTCAAAAAACGAGGAGTTTTCTTTTTATCAATTTTGTAAATACGATTATATTTTAAGGCACGAACTCTCTGAAAAAATATCAGAGGTAATGCACAAGATATACGAATTGGACGTATATACCTCTGTGGCAGAAATAGCACGCACAAAAAGTTTCTCTTTGCCAAATGCAATTGAGCCAATCCCGGGTTCTAAAAAGCTGTACGATCCTTTTATGCTTGACATTAAGGAAGTTGGTCACCCGGGACTTGAAAATGCGGTAAGCAATCCTATAAATATCAGTTCCAACGAAAATATCATTTTTCTGACTGGAGCAAATATGGCTGGTAAGTCAACTCTTATGAAATCATTTTCAATTGCTGTTTACCTTGCCCACATGGGATTCCCTGTCCCGGCTAAGAAAATGGACTTTACGATGATGGAAGGACTTTATACTTCCATAAATGTACCTGATGATTTAAATATGGGATATAGCCATTTTTATGCAGAAGTTATGCGCGTAAAAATGATTGCCGAGAAGATTGCAAATGGGAAAAGACTTGTGGTATTATTTGACGAGATGTTTAAAGGAACAAACGTTAAAGACGCTTATGATGCCACCGTCTGCCTTTCAGAGTGCTTTAGCCAAAATCAAAAGTGTGCTTATATTGTTTCCACACATATAATGGAGGCGGCGCAAACCCTTCAGAAAAAATGCAAAGGTATCCAGTACAAGTATTTACCAACTGCTTTTTCCAATGGTAAGCCGAGCTATTCTTATACCTTGCAAGATGGTATTTCCAATGACCATTTTGGCATGCATATAGTTAACAACGAAAAAATTATTGAAATAATTAAACAATCTCCTTTTTACAGCTCCTAAGTTCCCTGTTGCCCTTATCCTTCCTACCTACCCCATTGTATCCCTACAAGTACAGTGGGGTCTTCTTTTTATTAAAGTATGTGCAAGGAAAACTTGTTAAAAACTAAATTGGTAATCAAAAGCTTATCTTTTAAAATCCCCGATTTTGGGTTATCTAATAATATTTTTGGAAATTTCTATCCTTTTTAGAAAAGAGTCGATAATTATCTCGTAGAGTTTATCCTTTAGAACTTCATCTTCAACGTCCGCATCGATGTTCGGATTGTCATTAATTTCGATGACAAAAACATTCCCATTTATTTCTTTCAGGTCGACGCCATACAAACCATCGCCAATTAACGAGGCCGCTTTTTGCGCAGTTTTTAAAACAAGAGGTGGAACTTCAGAAACAGGCAAGGTTTCCGAATCGCCTACGCGCTCTTCTTCTTTGCCCTGCCAGTTATATATTTGCCAATGTCCCTGGGTCATATAATACTTGCAGGCAAAAATCGGCGTGTTATTCAATATCCCAATCCTCCAATCAAAATCGGAATACATAAATTCCTGGCAAATAACCATATCGGTTTTCTTAAACAAATCATTCAGCGCAATAACTGCTTCTTCCTTGTTGTTGACTTTTGTAATTCCTACTGAAAAAGCACTGTCCGGTTGTTTAATTACCATCGGGAAGTTAAAGGCATCCAAGTCTTCAGGATGAAAAAGGTTTTTTGTTAAAGGAATTGTATTTGGCGTAAGTATTTTATTGTGCTTAAACAGTTCATTTTGATAAATTTTATTCGAACACCTCAGAATAGACCAGGGATCATCAATAACAACCAAACCTTCGGCATAGGCATATCGTGAAAGTTCGTAGGTATGATTGTTTACACTGGTTGTTTCGCGAATAAACAAAGCGTCAAATTCGTTGATCTTATTAATATCATTTTTGGTAATAAACTCCACATAAATGCCTTTTTTGTTTGCTGCTTTTTTAAATTTCTTCAAAGCTTCGGGGCACGAAGGAGGGGTTTTCTCATCCGGGTTTACAAGGATTGCTAGATCGTAAATATATGAGGTGATCCTGGTTTTGTTGAACCTCCGTTTATTAAAATAT
This sequence comes from Prolixibacteraceae bacterium, assembly GCA_963677475.2. Lineage (GTDB taxonomy): Bacteria > Bacteroidota > Bacteroidia > Bacteroidales > Prolixibacteraceae > JABMQB01. The sequence continues at coordinate 39,740 of CAXXQD010000008.1, forward strand.
TCTCTTGCAAATTCATTCACAAAAGTCAATTCTGTTTCATTGAGTTTGGCTACATTAAGGGGCTGTATTTTTTTTATGATCCACAAACCATCTTTAATAAAATGAACGCTAAACAATGGGATTTCGAACAATTGAAATAATTTCATGGCAAGCTTTTTAAATCCCCTTATATTCGTATGCCCAAAATAGATGTTCAACTGAAAACTATTGTCTCTGATTTTGCCCAAAGCAAACGTAAGTAATTCATGAATTTCTTCCGTGAGAGAGCGTATTACATAAACGTTGTTCAAATCACGTATGGTTGCAACGTTGGGTATAACCCTTTGCCCACGAGCTGAAGCAAGCAGCGAAACATAATACCCGTAACTTTGGTATTGGTACGATCCGCATAAATTAAAAACCCTAAAATTCGTATCCACATGATATTCCTGGTTAGAAATAAACTCTTTTACAGAAATAATTTTTGCATTAACATCTGAAATCAAAAACGATTTTGGGTGGTTCACTACAATCAGGTTCCTTTTTTTTCCGCTATTGTTTTCTATGTTTATATCAAGCTGCATTTTAATACAATCCATGCCAGGCGCATAATAATTACTAATGGTTGCGTAAGGCTTAAATCCCTTCTTTTTATACCATTCAATTAAAGCACTATTTGTTGCATCAGCCTCCAAAATAATGCGTGAATGCTTTTTTATGCCCGCAAACTCAATCGCATAATTAAGCAAAGTACTACCTGCACCACTATTGCGATATTCGGGCAAAACCGAAACAGAATAAATCCTTAAGGACTTTTTATACATAAAAAACACAATTGCCCCAACGGGTTTATTGGCTTTTTCACCGGCTTCAACTATGCGCACTTCCTGAAATGAACTTAAGAGGCTTAGCCTTATGCTTTGCTTGCTATTTCTTTGGTTTTCAGAAAATGAGACTTGCTCTAATTGATCCAAAAACAATAAATCAGAAAGGTCTGATTGCCTTATTCTAAATTGCATAATCAGTACATCAAATATTTCGCAAATAACGTTTTTTTTTGCATACAAAATTCATTGCAAGGAAAATATTATTTTATTCGCACCAAGGTGCGGGGAATAAAACCCATGATTTTATTTTTACCACTAAAGAGATGATCAAGCAAACGATTTTTTCCCAAATGGATTATCAATATTATGTTGTTGATATCTAATCATACATTCTTTATTTCAAATAGTTGTTTCCATTTCATTAATCCTATTTTTAGAAATCCTAAAATTTGCGTTATGAAAGAATACAAAAAGTTTCAACGATTAATTGAAAGTCTTGAAAATGAATACTTTTTCTATTCTCATGATGTGGAAGGCAATTATCAATATATTAGTCCTTCCGTTGAAAAAATCATTGGATATTCGGTTGAAGAAGCATTTGCAGGCTTGGTTAAACACATGACCGACAGCGAACTAAACCGTAATACCATCGAAACTTTGAAGAAAAGTGCCGTCGGGGAAAAACAAAAAACGTTCGAAATTGAAATCTATACCAAAGACCGCTCTATTAGGGTTTTGGAATTAACCGAATCACCTGTTTTTAATGAGAAAGGGGAAATCATTCTGATTGACGGTGTTGCCCATGACATTACGGAAAGAAAAAAAGCTGATAAGCTGAAAGAGATACATGCTAACATCTCGGACGCATTTGTCAATAACGATAACCTCCGGGTTTTATGCGAAACAATTCAAATACAACTCTCAACAATTATTGACACCTCCAACTTTTACATTGCCCTTATTGATAAGGAAAAAGATGTATTGAAAATGGTATACATGGTTGACCAAAAAGATGGCACCATGGAATTTCTAGCAAAAAAAACCTTGACCAAATACCTTATTGAATCGGGACAATCTTTATTGGCGACAAAAGAAGAACTTGAGAAGTTAGAACAAGCTGGAAATTTTATTGTTGCCGGCACCATGCCGCAGCAATGGTTGGGCGTTCCTTTGGTTGAAAAAAAAGAAGTAATTGGTGTCTTAGCTGTTCAAAGTTATGATTCGAAAGAAGCTTACCTTGTAAGCGATATAGAAATCCTTGAATTTATTTCATTCCGAATTGGGGCTTTTATTGAAAGAAAGCATTCGGAAGAAATTATTTTGGCTCAAAACATTGAACTTAAGGAACAAAAAGAAGAACTGCAACAGACATTAGAATATTTAAAAAACACCCAGGCACAATTGGTACAATCAGAAAAAATGGGTGCACTGGGCAACCTGATCGCGGGAATTGCACATGAAATCAACACCCCAATTGGAGCTATTAATGCTTCCATCGGGAATATTAAGGATTCATTGGATTCGGCAATGAAGAACATCTTTAGGGTAATGACGAAATTGAGCAAAAAAGAATTTGCCATTTTTCTTCGGATAATGATGTTAACCGAGAAAAAGACCCCTGCATTAACCTCAAAAGAAAAAAGGACTTATAAAAGGGAAATTAAGCGCAGGTTGGAAGATAACAATATACCAAACGCATTTGCTATTACGGAGCACATTATGTACATGAATTTATACAAGGACATGGACAAGTTATTGCCTTTGCTAGACAACCCTGAAGCCGAATTTATCCTAAAATCGACAAAAGATATTTATTCCGTAAGTAAGAATTCTGAAAATATATCCCTGGCTGTTGACAAAGCATCGAAAATTGTTTTTGCCCTAAAAAAATTCGTACATAAAGACCATGTTGGGGAAAAAGAACAAGCAAATATTATTGATAACATTGAAACCGTTCTTACGCTTCAGCACAACCAACTAAAACAAGGGATTGAGGTCGTTAAACATTACGATGAAATCCCGATGGTTTATTGCTACCCTGACGAACTGGTGCAGGTTTGGATCAACCTTATTTCCAATGCAATACAGGCAATGGACTGTTCTGGCACCATACACATATCCATCAAAAACCTGGGAGAGAATATTCAGGTTGCAATCAGCGACAACGGTCCTGGAATTGCAAAAGAACTTCAGGAAAAAATATTTGAGCCATTTTTTACGACAAAAAGGGCAGGCGAAGGAACCGGAATAGGATTGGATATCGTAAAAAAGATATTAGAGAAACACAATGCAACATTAAAATTAGAAAGTGAAATTGGAAAAGGGTCCACATTTATTGTCACTTTGCCTATTGAATAAAAAGAAGACTTATGAGTAGAAAAGCAATCGTATGTGTTGATGATGAGAATATAATTCTTGAAAGCCTCGGTGAACAAATTGAAAAAATTTTCGGTGATGAATATATTTATGAATCTGCTGAAAATGCAGATGAAGGATTGGAAGTAATTGCTGAACTATCTGATGAAGATATTGATGTATTGGTGATCGTTTCTGACTGGCTTATGCCCGGAAAAAAGGGAGATGAATTTTTGATTGAAGTGCATAAAAAATTCCCAAACATTGTAAAAGTAATGCTCACCGGGCAAGCCGATGAATCGGCCATAAAAAATGCAAAAGAGAATGCTGATTTGCATGCTTGTTTAAACAAACCCTGGACACAACAAGAATTAGAGAAAACCATAAGGGCAGGATTGTCAAAAATTAGGAACGATTAATTATGAACAAACAGGTAATACTTTGTGTCGACGATGAAGAAATAATTCTTGAAGCTTTACAAGAACAATTGTACTCTACATTTGGTAACGAGTACACCATAGAAACTTCGGATAGTGGGGAAGATGCGCTTGAATTTTTCAACGAACTAATTGAAGAAGAAATAAATGTTCCGGTGGTAATTTCAGATTATATTATGCCGGGCATGAAAGGTGATGATTTACTAAAAGAAATCCATCGGATTTGTCCAGGTTCGTTAAAAATATTGCTCACAGGCCAGGCAAGTATCGAAGGGATCAGCAATGCTATCAATAATGCTGAACTTTACAGGTATATTGCCAAACCCTGGGACAAGGACGACTTGGTGCTGACCGTGAAAGAAGCTATCCGAAGTTACTTTCAGGAAATGCAAATAAAAAAGCAAAATGAGGAACTTGCAAAACTCAACGAATCGCTGGAGCAAAAAGTGATTCAACGAACCAAAGAATTGGAAAAGGCAAATGCCTCAAAAGATAAATTCTTTTCGATTATAGCCCATGACCTAAAAAACCCATTTAGTGCATTAATGGGCATATCCGATTTATTATTAACCAATTGGGACGATATGCGCGAAGAAGATAAGAAAGAGTTTGTCTCTGATATTTATACCTCGTCAGAGAACACATTTAAACTTCTTCAAAACCTTTTGGAATGGTCGCGTTCGCAAACCGGAAAAATGAAGGTTAACCCAACAGAAACATATCCAAGTCATATTGTCGATAAAAATATTGAGGTTTTAAAACAACACGCTGATAATAAAGGCATTGCCATTGAAAATAATATTCCAGGCCTTCTCTCATTTGTGACCGATGAAAATATGTTTTCGACCATTGTAAGGAACCTTATTTCCAACGCCGTAAAATTTTCAAACTCGGGTGGGCAGATAAGCATTAACTATTCGGAAGAGGACAAGAAACACAAAATCTTCATTAAAGATAATGGCATTGGAATGGATGAGGCAACCGTTGAAAAGATTTTCGACACCAGCGAAAAAATCCAACGAACAGGCACCAACAATGAGGTTGGCACCGGGCTTGGGTTAATCCTTTGCAAGGAGTTTATAGAGAAAAACGGCGGGAAAATTCAGGTAGAAAGCACCCCCGGCAAAGGAAGCACTTTCTGTATCAGCCTTCCGGTTTAAACCGGGCTTGTTAATTCATTTAGGTACCCGACAAGCTCATCATCAATCAAAGGAGTTAATGTTTCCCTTACTTTTAGGTGGTAATTGTTAAGCCATGAAATTTCTTCTTTAGTCAGCAATTCAACATCCAGAAGTTGCTTCTCAATGGGGCACAATGAAAGGGTTTCAAACCCGAAAAATTGCCCAAACCCTGTTTCTTCCCTTTCCACACAAACCATCATATTTTCGGTTCGAAGGCCGTACTTGCCGGTACGGTACATTGCCGGCTCGTTCGACATCACCATGCCCGGTACAATCGCATTTTCGTTATACTCAGCCCGAATTGCCATCGGTCCTTCATGCACTGCTAAAAAGTGCCCAACCCCGTGCCCGGTTCCATGCCCATAATTTAATCCATGGTCCCACAAAGCCTTACGGGCAAGTATGTCTAAATGGCAACCTTTCGTCCCTTTCGGAAATTGCACCATTGTAAGTGCGATCATTCCTTTCAGCACCAGGGTAAAATCTTTTTTCTGCTGGTCGGTAATCTCTCCCAAAACAACAGTTCTGGTTATATCTGTGGTACCATGGAGGTACTGTCCGCCAGAGTCAAATAAAAGGATTCCTTCTTTTTCAACCGGAAGAGCATTTTCTTCGCCAACGATTAAGTGAACCATTGCGCCATGATCCTTATATCCAACAATCGGGGAAAACTTTCGCCCATAAACTCCTTTTGTTCGGCTCGAAATCCTGCTATTTTTCTTCCAACACTGAATTCTGTTATTTTTTCTTTTCCAATGGCATTTTTTAACCAATAATGGAATTTTAGCAATGCAACCCCATCTTTCACCATTGCCGATTTAAACCCTTCAATTTCTACCGAATTTTTTATGGCTTTTAGTTTTGTTGGCACCGAATTCCCAAACACAATTTCGCATGAATCAGATATTGCATTTACAATTGCAGTGTTAACAGTTCCTGCGTCAAGCAATATTTTTTGCCCGTCTAATTGACCTAAATAAGTGAAGATTTCATTATATGGCAAAACAACAACTTCCTCGCTTTCCAATTTTGCCTTTAATTCCGCTGAGATTTTCTCATTCTCCAGAAATAAAAAATTTTTATTCTTCCCAATAATTGCATAGGCTATAAAAACCGGATTGTAGGCAACATCGGAACCCCTCAGGTTGAAACTCCATGCCAGCTCGTCCAGCATACTCACAACTTGAATATCGGCTCCTGATTTTTCGATTTCCTGTGCAATTAGTTTCAATTTATCGTTCCGTGAAATTCCCACTATTGCTTTGTCTAATTCAAACACCTTGTCATTAGGCAATGGTGGTCGGTTATCCCAAATATTGTCCAACAAATCAGGCAAATAAACCAATTCCATTTCTGCTTCCGCCAATTGTTTTTTAAGATTCGCCGCAGTAGAATAAGGAAGCGTAATTGCGCTTGTACCGATTCTGGCATTCTTTGGCAAATTCTGCACAATCCATTGATCAAAAGTAACTGCATCTGGAACCCGTAGCTTTTGCATTTCGAAACATGTTTCTGCCAATTGATTTTCAGCCTGAATAAAATATCGGGTATCGGTCCACAAAATAGCATGATCCATGGTGATTAGGATTTCGCCATAAGAACCCGTAAACCCGGAGACATATTCCCTTGCCTTCCAATAATCAGGAAGATATTCACTTGAATGCGGATCAGTACATGAAATATAATACGCTTGTAAATTTTCGTTGAGCAGCTGTTTTCGCAATGCCTCAACTTTTGCTGTAATTTTATTCATTCTGTAGTTTTTTCACAAAGTATTGCATCGATTTGGCGGGCAATTCTTCAAAATTAATATGGGTTGGTGCAATAAATTCAAATCCAATAATGTCGTCCATTGGAACAAGTTTATCCAGGCTTTTTGCTTTTACAATAAATGCCAGGTCGGTGGTAAACACATTAAACCCTGAAAACTCATATTCATTGGGAAAAGAATCAAAATAACGAAGTTCGGTGACTTCAATTCCCAATTCTTCTTTCAATTCCCTGATCAGCGCATTTTCTGCTGATTCTAACGGATCGACAAATCCGCCCGGAAGATCGAGCATTCCTTTGTTGGGTTCTACTGCCCTTCGGGTAAATAAAAGTTCATTTTTATCGTTGAAAATCAATCCGGCTACGGCTGCCGAAGAGTTTATAAAGAAATGAAACCCACAACTCCCGCATTTAAAAGACCTATCGCTCACTGCAGGAAATTTGGCACTACCACATCTCGGACAATATTTTATAACATTTAAGGGATGAGAATCCATTTTTAGTATATCAAATCAACTGATTTTAGCCAATCGTAAAACAAAGAAGGCCAGTTGTTCACTGGCAGTCCATTTTGATGCATTCCAAAACCATGGCCACCTTTTTTAAATATATGCATTTCGGCAGGTATGTTGTGTTTTTTAAGTGCCAAATAAAACTCCACAGAATTTTTTGGTACGACAGAACGATCATCGTCGGCAAGCACCAAAAAAGTTGGAGGGGTATTTTCACTCACATGCAATTCATTGGAATAATAGGCTTCGAGCTCTTTATTTTCATCTTTGCCAATAAGGCTGTTTCTTGAACCGGTATGCCTAAATTCAGGGTTAAATGTAATAACCGGGTATAAAAGCAACATAAAATCAGGCTTACTGCTTACTTTATCAATTGGATCTGAAGCATTGGCATCTCCAAAATCAAACCTTGTGCCCACAGTACTGGCCAAGTGCCCTCCGGCAGAAGAACCGGCAACGCCAATTTTATCCGTATCAATCCCCCATTTATCAGCATTTGTACGAACTATTTTTAGGGTTCTTCGTGCATCCAACGATGGAATTTCATGATGCCCGTATGGCAATCGGTATTTAAGTACAATTGCAGCAACTCCCCTTTCACTTAACCATTGGGCAATATCATATCCTTCGTGCCCCATTACTACTTTCATATATCCTCCGCCGGGACATATCACCACCGCCGCGCCTGTGTTAATTTCTTTTTTGGGCAGGTAAACAAACATCTCTGCTTCCGACACATTAAAGAACCTGTGCCCTTCCTGTTCTTCTTCCTGCAAATCCATTCCATTATGGTTTGGTGCACCATTGGGCCATACTTTCATGCTAAAATCCTGAGCATTGATACTTAATACAATCGTCATTAAAAAAATGTAGATCCAGATTTTTTTCATCCTTAAATTTGTTATGATTTAGCTCCCACAAAATAATCATCCTTATCGCCAAACAATACGTTAAAAGTAGTAAGTGAGCCATAAACACGTGTTATATATTGTTGAAGGTTGACTTTCTCTTCATCACTCAGGTTTTTATGGCTATTGATATTTTGCTCTAAAACCCTTAAACGGTCCCTTACCATCACTATTTTATGGAAAAAACTTTCAATAGGTATAATTTTTGCTTGAAGATCCTGATTTGCAGGTTTTAACTCTATTGCCCCGCCAACCCACTTTTCGCCAAGTTCAACAGTTTGTGACAAGCCATTATATTTATCGAGAATGTACGTCATTACTTCCTCTATCTCTTTCAAGTTAATGCCTTCTTTCACAACAGCATCTTCATTTTTCTCAAGAACTGTTAAGTCAGTATTGCGTTTGGTAATTTCAATTTTACCACCACGCTCAAAAAATATTTCATAAACGGTCAGGTTGTTTTTACTAACAATTCCTTCTCCATAACGCGGATGTTCAACTCTTGTTCCAACTGATAATTCTTCCATTTTTATTTTACTACTTAAAGATATTGTTTACTATGGTTTAAGATATAACTTGCCTGAATCAATTTGCACCTTAAAAACCAGTAGGTGTCAGGCTAATTTGATTTGGGAATAAATGTAAAATAAATCTACTGGAATTAAAATTCAATTGAGAAAAAGTTCGGACAAAAGATCGAATCCATTATTTTTACACCATGTTTGGCAAATTATATATAACAGGTATTATAATCGGGATAATGGTATCTATGCCGTTGGGACCTATTGCTTTGCTTATCATCCAAAAAACGGTCAACAAAAACCGTTTATCGGGATTTATTTCAGGTATCGGTGTTGCGCTTTCCGATACATTTTATGCGATTATTGCCGGGTTTAGCCTCACCTATATTGTTGCCATTATTAAAGAGAACCAACTATTTTTCCAAATATTCGGAGCACTGGCTTTGATTGGACTTGGTTTAAATATCTTTTTTAAAAACCCGATCAAAGAAGTACGTAAGTTCCGTAGAAAAGGGAATACCTACTTTCAGGATTTGGTTTTTTCATTTTTGATAACAATCTCAAATCCCTTGGTTGTTCTTGTATTTTTGGCTGTATTAACAGGCTCAGGCGTTGTTCTTAGCATTTCAGAACCTTACCAATCGTTTTCAATTATTGCAGGAATTTTCACTGGAGGTTGTTTGTGGTGGCTACTACTCACAACCATAATTGGCTTTTTCAGGCATAAATTTAATTTACGTGTACTTTGGTGGTTTAATAAAATTGCCGGGGTTACAATCGTTGTTTTTGTAATTGCTACTGTTATTTATGCAATGGTGAATAAACTCACTATTTAAAAGGTGAATTAGACTCCTGCGACATGTAATAATAGTTAATTCGATCCAAAAAACGTGGTGTGCATTTTGAAAGAAAGACAGCTAACTTTCCTTCTTTAAATGTAAGGATAAGAGTACGCTTCCGTCTTCTTACAGCTTTATAAATATGCCTTGCACATTCTTCGGAGGACATCATTTTTTGTTCGTTTCGTGGTGACTCTCCCTGTTTTTCTCCACTCCCATTTAATGCCGACTCACGAATTTCGGTGGCTGTAAATCCAGGGGCGGCAACCAACACATGCAAGCCATTTTTAATATTTTCAATCCGAATGGTCTCCAGCAATCCACGAACCGCAAATTTTGAGGCTGAATAGGCTGTACGGCCAGGCAAGCCAACATAGCCAGCAATTGAATTCACTCCTACAAGTGAGCCTTTTGTTTCTAAAAGGTAGGGCAATGCATATTTTGAACAATAAGCAGTACCCCAAAAATTTATGTCCATTAATTTTTTGAGGACATCCAAATCGGCATCTTTAAATAATGCCCGCATACCAATGCCTGCATTATTAATTAGTATATCTATTTTACCAAAATTATCAATGGCCGTTTTTATAAGGGTTTTACAATCCTCTTCTACTGATACATCAGTTTTAACAGAGAGTATAGGAACTTCCGGAAATTGCTTTTCAATTTCTACCAACCTATCTATCCTTCGGGCAGCTAACACCAGTTTCGATCCTTCCAGAGCATATTTAATAGCCAGGGCTTTCCCTATTCCTGAAGAAGCCCCTGTAATAATTACGACTTTATCCTTCATGTCTGTTAGTAATAACAACCAAAAATAGTGTTTTTAATGGAAGGTCGTTTTACTATCTTCAAAAAAAACGTATTCTATTTAACATCTTACCACGCAGAAAAGAAAACAAATGAAACAAAAGATGAATTATCTGTCAGATAATCAAGATACTTAGTTCACATGAAAAAATAGTACATGAAGGTATTTCCAGACAGCTTTGTTCCAAGAAACAAATGCTTTCACAAACAAACCCACATTGATTTTTGGCAGTAATTTCTATATTTGTTTAACAAAAATCTAAGAAAACAACATGTTGGTTAAGATACTTTTGATTCTTTTTTATTTTCTAACGCCAATCCTTCTCATTTATTTATGCCATAAATCAAGTACTTTGAATAAAATTGGGGCAGTAGTGTTAGCATACGCTGTTGGGCTAATTTTTGGGAATATCAGGATTATTCCGAGAGGATCGTTAGCATATAAAGAATTATTAGCGGGTAAAGTTGCGCTGCCCAGTGGGCAACTAAACGAATATTTTAACCAGGGGATTATAAATTCGAAGGATGTTTTTCTTAACCAGATATCATCCACACAAGATTTGCTTATGACCATTGTGATCCCGTTGGCTATTCCTCTGCTTTTATTTTCGCTGGACGTAAAAAAATGGCTTAAAATGGCAAAAGAAGCCTTTAAATCTTTGGCACTGGCAATGGTATCTTTATTGGTGGTTATCGTTGGCGGATATTTTTTATTTCAGGACTCGATACATGAAAGCTGGAAGGTTTCCGGGATGCTCGTTGGAATATATTCGGGGGGAACACCAAACCTGGCGGCAATTGCAACCGCTGTTGATGTAAGCCCAAATACATTTATTTTAACACATACCTATGATTTGGTGCTTGGAGCAATTTGCCTGTTGTTTTTATTAACGCTGGCACAACGGACTTTTAATTATTTTTTGCCCCATTTTAAAGATAACCACGCACATTTGAAGCTAAAAAACATGCTTGAGGAAAGTGAAGGGGTTGACAACTATCTCGGGATGCTCACAAAAAAAGGGTTTTTGCAGTTGTTAAAAGCATTAGGACTATCTATTTTAGTGTTTGCTATTGGCGGTGCCCTCAGCCTGGTTGTTCCCCAAAGTGCACAAATGGTAACCGTTATCTTAACAATCACAACCCTGGGGCTTGTCCTTTCAATGGTGAAATCGATCAATAAAATTGAAAAAACCTTTCAACTGGGCATGTATTTTATTATCGTATTTTGCCTGATTGTATCTTCCATGGCCGACTTAAGGGGAATGTTTCAGGTGGATGCATTAAACTTATTTTTATTTGTTGCCATGGCAGTTTTTGGGTCCATGATTGTACACGTTTTTTTATCCTGGATTTTCAAAGTAGATTCCGACACTACGATCATTACCATCACTGCACTTACCTACTCTCCTCCGTTTGTCCCGGTTGTAGCAGGCGCATTGAAAAATAAAGAGGTCATTATTAGTGGGCTTACCGTAGGTATTTTAGGCTATGCTTTCGGAAATTATCTGGGGGTTTTTATTGCTTATTTTCTAAAAGGAATATAGGATTCCTTTAGTAAAAACATCATTCCTTAAATTTAAGGCATTAATTATCAATTCTGCTGAACAATATGCTATTAAAATCGTAGTTAAGCTTAAATTACATACATATTGTAAAATTAATTCGATGCACCTAAAACCTAAAATAAGCCTGAGTATTGGCATATTAACCACCTGTTGGATATTGTTCGCTACAACGCTAAATGCTAAGATTGTAAATACCCAAGATACCATTCCAATAAAAGATTCGCTCAGATTAAACCAAACAATTGAACAGATTACCATATCAGCGTTCAGGATTCCGTTTAACAGGTTAAACATACCTGCAACTGTTGATTATCTGCCCAATGAACTATTAAATGAAGGCAATGCAATTACCCCAATTGACGCCTTAAACAAAATTCCCGGAATTAATATGCACCACGGAACATTTAACACCAACCGATTAACCATCAGGGGAATTGGCTCAAGGTCGCCGTATGCTACAAATAAAATTAAAGCCTATTTTGGGGAGATCCCTCTAAGTACAGGCGATGGGGAAACAACCCTCGAAGATTTGGAAACCGGAGGAATTGACCATGTGGAAATTATCAAAGGACCATCATCAAGCCTGTATGGCGCTGGACTTGGTGGAACAATACTTTTTTACCCTCTAAATCCTTTGAAGAATTTTGCAAACCATGAAAGCACAGTGGCCTCATTTAACACGCAAAAGCATGTCAGCTCCGCAGCAATAAAACGAGGTAATAGTTCGATTTTTGCCTTGTATTCGAGACTAAACAGCGATGGGTTTAGAAATAACAACGAAACCCAAAGAGACAATTTTATGCTGAACTCAAAACTTTCATTGGGAGCCAATTCAAACATCTCGATTTTGATGAAGCTGACAAAAATGAAGGCATTTATTCCAAGTTCGATTAATCAATACACCTTTGAAAATACCCCATGGAAAGCTGCCGAAAACTGGCAAAACATTAAAGGTTATGAGGATTATACCAATGCTCAGATTGGTGCCTCGCTAAATATGGCAGGTAAAAGGTTCAATTCAACGGTTTCTATTTTTGCCCAATTCCGCGATGCCGACGAATTACGCCCCTTTAATTTATTAAGCGAAAAAATGAGCTCTTATGGAATCAGGGGTAATTTTCAACGGATTTTTAAGTTCAATACATATCGCTTCAACATTAGTGGTGGCTATGAAATATTCAGGGAAAAATACCTTTGGGAAACTTATAGCAACGACAATTCGTCAATGCTTTCGGACAATAAGGAGCACCGAAGCTATGAGAATATTTATATCCAGGGAGATTTCTCGCGTTCCACAAAAATGAATGTTTCGCTTGGTTTAAATTATAACAACACCCGCTATACATACACCGACCTTTTTCTTTCGAATGGCGACCAGTCAGGGGAACATAAATACACCCCGGTTATGTCTCAACGACTGGGATTTAATTATAAAATACAATCAGAAATTGCTTTCTACAGCAACATGAGTTATGGATTTTCACCGCCAAGCTTCGAAGAAACTTTGTATCCGGAAGGTACAATTAATTCGGATATTCAACCAGAAAAAGGCTGGAATATTGAATTTGGGACACGCGGGAACCTTGGCTCGGCATTTACCTTTAATATCAGCTATTACCGGATTTATATTTCGGACCTTCTTGTTGCCAGAAGGACTGGTGACGATGCCTGGGTTGGTGTGAATGCAGGAAAATCTGAACATCCCGGATTAGAGGCATATATGAAAATGTTGCTTACGCGCCCCGGCAGTTATCCATCAATCATATTATCGGCAAATTCCAATATCGCCAATTACCATTTTACAGATTTCACCGATGTAGGGGTGGATTATTCAGGCAATTTATTGCCGGGCACATCAAAGTTTTCTGCCTATGGAAGTGTTATTCTTTCGCCCTTTAAAACGCTGGATATTTCGGTAAAATATCGCCATAAAGGCGAAATGCCAGTGAACGATCTGAACTCAGAATTTTCTGGCGCTTATGGACTCACCGACATTCATGCGCAATTCTCTGCAACTATTCGTAAGTTAAACTTGCGCTTAAAAGCCGGGGTGAATAATTTGTTCGATATTAATTATGCATCCATGATTGCAGTTAATGCCACATCCTTTGGCGGGAATGCACCCAGGTATTATTACCCGGGGAATCCGATAAATTATTTTGCAAGTGTTTCTATTGGACTTTAAAATAGCTGTACACGTCGCTATAATCCTGCATTTCCATCAGGTCAGCCCTCATTTTGGTAGCACCTTCAAAGTTGTTCACATAAATTTTATAGAACCTTTTAAGGATGTTGAAATTCTTTTTCCCGCTCCATGTTTTCTCAAATAACCTGGTATGATCTATCAATCTTGAAATCCTTTCTTCCACGATAGGCTCCACACGCTCAGGGTTAAAAAACCATGGATCCTTAAAAATTCCCCTTCCAATCATCACTCCGTCCACGCCTGTTTCCTCTACCCTTTTTAATCCTTCTGCATACGAAAATACATCTCCGTTTCCATGCATTGGGATGGATGGATCGATTTGGTTTTTAAGCGAAACCGCTTTTTTTATTTCGTCCCAGCTTGCTTCTCCGTCTGATTGCATTTGCTGGGTACGTCCATGAAGGATGATGGAAGCAGGTTTGGTTTCAAGGATTGTTTGTATCCAATTTTCGGTGATATGCTCTTTTATTCCGGTCCGGGTTTTCACGCTCACCGGCAAATTGGTTCCTTCTTTCACAGCAGCAACAATTTCTTTAGCCAATATTGGTTGCGATATAAGCGCACTACAGGCTCCCTGTTTAACAATTTTCTTTACAGGGCATCCCATATTAATATCCAGTCCGTCAAACGAATAATTTTGAGTGATCCACTTTGAAACCTTGTGATAAACCTCGGGGGTTTTTCCCCAAATCTGAGCCGCCAATTTTACATTTAGTTGCTTTAAAAGCTGAACCTCGGAAGCATTTACAATTAATCGTTCAGAAACGCGTTCGCGACCAACCGGATGGTTCAAGCCATCCACATTGCTGAACTCAGTAAATACAACATGTAATTTGCCCGGAGCTGAGTTACCCAAAACAATTTCGCGAAAAACGGTGTCAGTAACATCCTCCATGGGTGCCAAAGAAAATACAGGAGCAGAAAATTCTTTCCAAAAATTGGATTCCATGGTTCTAATTATTGGCTTTTTCTTTTAAAGTTAAACGTAAACTTTTACGGTACTTTTTTCGATTGCCAAAATTAGCTTTTTTGGCAGGAACTGCCCCATCCAGAGAAAGTTTTAATTCTTCTTTACAATCATCGCTACAACAATTGTTATATTTTTTAGCGCATGAAGGGCACTGGATAAACAATAAATGACAGCTATCGTTGGCACAATTGGAATGGGTATCGAATGGGGACCCGCACTGATGGCAATGTGCAACTATTTTTCCGCTGATGCTTTCGCCCATCCGTTCATCAAACACAAAATTTTTACCAATGAATTTTGATTCGATTCCATGCTCCTTAATTTGACGGGCATACTCGATTATACCACCGTGAAGCTGATTCACATCATTAAACCCCTGGTGCTTCAGATAGGCGCTGGCTTTTTCGCAACGGATTCCGCCAGTGCAATAAAGCAGCAATTTTTTGTCTTCTTTCCCTTTCAACTCATTGCTTACGATATCAAGCTCTTCCCTAAATGTATCCGCTTCGGGGCAAATAGCCCCTTCGAAGTAACCAATTTCGCTTTCATAATAATTTCGCATGTCAACCACAATCGTATCTTCTTTTCCAACCAGGTTGTGAAACTCAAGGCCCGACAAATGATTCCCCACATTGGTTACATCGAATGACCTGTCTTCCAAACCATCGGCAACCAGTTTCGGGCGAACTTTTATGGTCAGTTTATAAAACGACTTTCCATCGTCTTCAACCGCATATTTAATTGGGATATTTTGAAATATTTCGTAATTCTTGAGCGAATCTAAAAATGCCTCAAAATGGTGTTCCGGAACACTCATCTGTGCATTAATTCCTTCTTTTGCAACGTAAATCCTGCCAAAACAATTAATGGCATTCCAATCCTGATATATCTGATCCCTAAATGATTGTGGATCGCTGATGTAAAAATACCGATAAAAAGAAATCGTTTTTCTGGTAAACGTTTCCTGATGCAAACGCTTTTTTAACTCTTCCCTGCTAATTCGATTGTATAAAAACATGTTATTCTTATTGAGTCTAAATAAGAATCGCAAAGATAATTTTTTATTCAGAATTACAAATTTTTAAGGAAGGGCTTAAAATCCGAAGCAAAAAAAGATGTACCCTTTTTACGGAATACATCTTTCTTTTCGTCCAAAAATAACTTGTTTATTTGATCACCGATTTATCTACCAGTTTTTTAAAGCTGTCGGCATATTTAAAATTTGATGGCATTAATTGCGCAAAAAACAGCACAATCATCTCATTTTGCGGATCGATCCAGAATTTTGTGGAAGCAGCACCCGCCCAACCATATTCGTGGCTTGTTAAATTAAACGAGCCTGCCAGTCCGTATCCATAACCTACTTTATAAGTAAGCCCATTGGGCATCTGGTCCGACATTATTAATTTCACGGTTGATTCTTCTAAAATCCTGACTCCATCAAGTTCTCCACCATTGAGCAGCATTCTACAAAAACGCAGGTAATCATCCATTGTTGAAGTAAGTCCACCACCACCTGACAAAAGGCTTACCGGCGCCTTAAAGGCATCACTCATTCCACCTTTTATTTCCTGAACTTTACCATCCTTTATTTCGAACACATCGCTAAACCTGTCCAGTTTCTCTTCGGGAACATAAAACCCTGAGTCCTCCATTTTTAAGGGGTCAAATATCCTTGTTTTAAAAAACTCATCTAAAGGCATTCCTGATAAAACTTCGATTAAATATCCGGCAACGTCAATTGATAAGCCATACTCCCATTTTGTACCGGGTTGGTTTTTTAAAGGAACTCCTGCCATGAGTTTTACTTTCTCCCCAATTGTTGATTCCCAACCACCAGCACCTATTTCACGGTATAATGAATCAACATAAGCTTTTTGGTCCCAACCATAGGGTATTCCTGAAGTGTGCGTTAACAAGTGCCGGATTGTTAATTCTTCTATCTGATCATCCAATTCTTTTGTTTCGGCATTGTACACTTTTGCGCCTTCAAATTCGGGAATATATTTAGCAACTTTGTCGTCAAGCATAAACTTGCCTTCGTCAAATAAGGTCATCAGCGCAACCCCAGTGATAGGTTTTGTCATTGAAAAAATCCGATAAATGGTGTTGTCCTTTATAGGAAATTGATTTTCTATATCGGCAAAACCTTTGTTCTCACGAAAGATGATCTCTCCATCTTTATAAATTAATGTGGAAACCCCTGCAAGTTTTCCATTGTCAATATATTCCTGCATTTTTTCGGATGCAACACGCAAGCTATCGCTTGACAGACCTATGCCATCTGAACTGGATTTTTTGGTTGCTGGTTGGCATGATGTGAGAATAAAGAAGCCAATCAACAAAATAAAAGAAAGGGTATTTTTCATCTGTTTATTTTTTTTTGATTTCGGGTTAAATTATATGGTTATTGTGATTGATTTTTAGCCTATTCCTAAAATAAATAATTAAGTCCGATATACATTCCTGAGTTTCCGTCCTGCTCGTTGGCAGCCATTCCATAATCCAATGAAATAATAAAGTTTTCGTTCATGGCAATCCTGAAACCCAAACCATAAGAAGTATGCATTTTTTCCGAGCCAAAGTCAAAGTAATCTGCGCCAGCATTTGGCACGCTGATTGGAGAAAATGGATCCTGAAATTCGATTTTCTTTGTCACCTGACCGAAGTCAACAAACCCGTTTAAACCAAGGTAAAAGTTATTATTGATCCAACGGAAACGAGCAAATTTCCATCTTAATTCGGCGTTTGCATAAAAGAAACCGTCTCCAACAATCCTGTTCCTTCTGATTCCGCGCAATGATTTTGCGCCGCCTAAACCTTCGCTTGCTGCACCTTTTAACACGGATGTAATGACCTGTGATTGATAATAAAATGGCACTTCTCCGCTTAATGTGGATTGGTATGCCAACCTATATGCAAACGATAAATCTTTGGGGACGAGGGTAAAATACTGCCGATGGATTAAACTGATTTTCGAGAAGCTACTTTCCCCTCCTAAAAACTCCGGTGCTGCTACAACCACAGCTTCAGTCCATATCCCTTTCATCGGATTTGGCCGGTTATCACGGGTATCATACACTAAACCAGCTTTAACTATTGGTACGAACCCACCATCGGCTTCTTCTTCCGAAATAATGCCCCAGTCATCGCGATACATTTCGAACAGCCCATCTTCATCAGGCAGATAATCATCATCATTGAGATCCTTCCCATCGTTTAGTTTTTCAAGGTCAACCGATTTTATTTTAAAATTTAACAGGTTGATGC
This sequence comes from Prolixibacteraceae bacterium, assembly GCA_963677475.2. Taxonomy (GTDB): domain Bacteria; phylum Bacteroidota; class Bacteroidia; order Bacteroidales; family Prolixibacteraceae; genus JABMQB01. The sequence goes on from CAXXQD010000008.1 coordinate 57,890, forward strand.
CTGCTATCCACTTAAAATTATCACCCGACAGTTTACCTTGTAAATCGACTTTAAAACGGAACATTTTACGGTCGTATTTATAAAACATTCTAGTTCTATAAATACCATCTCCAGCCTCATCATCAAACCAATCGGCATTTACCACAGCTTCATAACCATTAAAACCATAAAAATCGTAAGCTTGGTCCGATAAATAACTAATATCGACCGAAGTTTGCAAACCTTTAATCAGCCTGTCTGAATCGTAATAAAAGCGGTTGATCCCACTGCCTTTTGTAAAACGTGACACCTCAAAATAAAGGGAATGGTTGTAGTTTGGGTAACCAGTTCCGTCGCCATAATCGTAGAGGTTAACCAAGGCCCCATACTGAAATCCCAAGTCGGTATCGAAAGTAATGGTTGGCAAAGCGCCAAAGTTCCATCCATCTTTGGCTACTTCTTCTTTTTTATCCTGGGCAAACAAGCTTAAGCTTAAACACAAAATAGCAATAAGAAATACATTTTTTTTCATCCTTTAAGTTTTAATGAGTTTAATGGAAAGATTTTCGTATTGTGGGAACTAATATACAAAAACAGCAAAGGTTCAAATCGGCTGTAATTTTTGATTTATTCATACGTTAGATTTAACTTAACTAAGATATAAAAAAATTTAAGCCCTGATATAAAAAAACATTTATGATTCCTGTGGATCACCAATAGGAATAAAAATCAAGCTACAAGTGTTTTGGGTGCAGCAAATTTTATTTGCTGAAATAATAATGGGATAGATCCAGATAAATTATCGGGACGCATTACCTGAAAACCTTAAGAAAAAAAGATGCCGGAGAATCCCGGCACCTAAGTTTGCTCTAACTAAACTAATACTTACCTAAATCTTGATAGTCTTTTGAAACTATATCGATCGAAATGTGTTCGATATAGCTAAGACACTTTCAGCAGGAAAAACCCCTACCCGTTTACAGTTTTTTTATATTCCTTACAAAAAATTTCACTTTTATTAGATTGAATGGCTTATGAATTCTTAGCAAAAGTTGTTTTAGTTTTTAGAAAACAGTAAAAAGCGATTGGTTTTGACAGTCGGAAATAAAAGTTATGGAATTAAAACATGTACTTTTGAAACGACTCAACAGTACACCATGGATGAACTATTTATTTTTACAGATGGCAGTGTGAATGTTCTGCACAAATTTGGGTGTGGAGCCAATCTGGTGGTTGCCAACACAGGTAGGTCATTGGATGATTTCAAACCTCAAATTAAAGTGCGTTTTTTTGAAGATACTTCTTCCTCAAAACTTGAACTAGAGACCTTGCTTTGGGCATTATCAGAACTCGATTGTAAAAATACAAAGCTTTACATATTCACCGATTCACAAAATATTGTAGGCTTGCCCGGCCGGCGCAAAAAACTTGAAGAAAACAATTACTTCTCAAAAAAAGACAAGCCAATTCTTCATGCAGATTTATATCGTAAGTTTTATAAACTAACAGACCATCTCAATTGCACATTTAAAAAAGTTGAAGGACATTTACCATCCCGAAAAAAAACACAATTGGATAAAATATTTGCCCTAGTTGATAAAGCATCGAGAAAAGCCTTGCGCGAAAGACTAAAAAACGGGGTTGGCGTATAATTTCAGGCAGAGAGCAATCTAACTTTTTATATTATATAAAAATTTATCGGTTCGAATAAGAATACTTCCCCTTAAAATAGCGGGAGTGGCTTTGGCAATCCCGTCTAGAGAGTTGATAGAAATTGGTTTATACTCTCTTCCTGGTTCAATTACATATGTTGTTGCCTTGGCATCAGCAAAATAAATAGCACCCCCTGCATACAGCATCGAAATGTCGAAATGTCCGGATAATTTCTCGGTCCATATGATTTCACCGGAGGCGGCATCCCTGCACGAAAGCATGCCCCGCTCGGTAACGGCATACATTAACCCATCGACAATTACCGGGGTACTGGTTTGAGGAATATACTCCTCGTTCATCCATTTTACATGTGTTTGCGTAACGTCGCCCTGTCCCGTTGGATCAACGGCAAACAAACGGCACCAGTAAGGTTTCCCTTCCGAAACCACCCATCCTGAGTTTATATAAACCGTTCCATTATAAAACAAGGGAACCGCTACTGTTGAATCTTCCCCGTAAAAAATTCGCCAGATTTCTTTTCCGGTTAAGGGATCGTAAGCCATACAAAACTGAGCACCATTACTTATTAATTGATCCTGCCCATTTACATTTATTACTATGGGTGTTTGATAGGATTTTCGATACACAGGCTCCACCTCCGAATATTTTTCTTCGGGCCGGTGGGTTATCCAAACCGTTTCGCCCGAATACTTATCCAATGCCGTAATAAACTGTACATCTGTTCCTTCGAGATGCACAATCAGCAGGTCTCTATAAATAATCAACGACGATGCAGGTCCTTGCATGTGTTTACAATTCAGGTCTTCCCTTTTCCATAAAATTTTCATTGATTTTGTATCAACACAAGCAGTGCCGAAGGTGCCAAAATGAAAGAACGCCCTCCCGTCTTCAATACAGGGTGTGGGAGTTGCATAACTGTTGGTTGAATGGATCCGTTCCGGTTCAATCGGATTAAACAGGTCAATTTCCTGAAGGATTTCTCCGGTTTCGAAGTCCACACAAACGGCAAACATCCGGTCGCCATCGGGTGTTGCCGAGCTCAGCCAAACCTGGTTGCCATAAACCACAGGCGATGACCATGCCTTACCATCAATCGCTGTTTTCCACGATATGTTTTCTGTTTCGCTCCAGCTTGTTGGTGCTATGGGGCTTTCCGAATGCCCATTTTGTGCCGAGCCACGAAAATGAGTCCAGTTTTCGGTTTTCTTATTGGTACATGAAAATACAAATAGTAAGAGGCATAGGTAGATGGTATAGGTTTTCATAATTCTAATTTGGTTTTTAATGCTCCCTGAAAATAGTCATTAAAAACATAAGAACAAAGCTATTTATTTGGGGGCATCGTAAGAATTTTTCAGATTCATTTCTAATCAAAAAAGTTGTAAAGTTAGTCAACCTTGACTTGGCTAGCATGATAGTTTTAAATAAAAAAGACTACGGGCTAACTTTTAACAATTCCCTCTGTTGGCACGGGTTTGTACCTTAAATCCGCAAGTAACAGTTAATAAAAGCTGTAAAACTTTCAAAGAGTGAGTTTTACAGCTTTGGTATTATCACCTAAATTGGTGTTGCTAAACAATACCAATATGAAAATACTAAATTCAATGCCAATTTCGCCATATGGAGGGTTAAACTTTGTCCTGGAAGAATTTGACAAGCTTAAAATCAACGATTTATTCATTAGTAATTTACCTAAGCTATCAGCAAATAGTCATTACCAATGGAAAGATATCCTTTATTCTTTTTGGTCAATCTATTTCTGTGGGGGCAGTTGTATCGAAGACATTGGGGCAAACTTCAACGATTTCTTAAAAGATAACCCATTTGTGAAAGTCCCAAGCCCCGATAGGATACTTTCCAGGTTTAAAGGGCTTTCAACCCCTAAATACTTGATAAAAACACCACGTGGCAATGCGATCAACGAGTTCAACCAAAATTCAGTCTTAGATTTACTCAATATCAGGCTACTAAAAAAAACAAATCCGGATAAATATTATAGCGAAGGATTAATTCTGGACTATGATAATACAATCATTTACACCGAGAAATCAGATGCAAAAATGACTTATAAAAAGGAATTTGGCTATCAGCCCGGAGTTGCATTTATCGGTAGCGATATTGTTGGGATTCAAAACAGGAATGGCAATAGCGTTGCCCATGCACTGCAAGAAGAAACATTAAAAATCATTTTTGAAAACCTTAAATCCGAAGGTGTCAAAATAAAAACGTTCAGGGCAGATGGCGCTTCGTATAAATTTGAAGTCTTAAATGTTGTAAATCAATATGTCGATAATATTTATGTCCGTGTAAAAATGAGGCAGGGCATCTACGAAGCCATAAATAAAATTGATAATTGGAAAGAAATAAAAGCAGGCGATGGAAGAACTTTATTTCGAGGGTCTTCCAAATTTACGCCGTTTAAAAGAACTGCCCGGGACCAAAAGAAAAAAGACTTGTTGAAAGAATATAGGATTGTGGTTACCAAAGAACAAAACCTCGATGGACAAATAAATATGTTTACAAACGAGGCTTGTGTATATGGCTGTATCATGACAAATAATTTTGAACAGTCTGACGACGAGGTCGTATTCTTCTATAATCAAAGGGGAAAAACCGAAAGGGAATTTGATGTATTAAAGAATGATTTTGGTTGGGATAGAATGCCATTTTCGAAACTAGAACAAAATACCGTATTCTTATTATTTACAGCAATGTGCCGAAATTTATACAATTACATTATTCATCGGTTTTCGGGTATTTACAAGCATTTGAATGCCAATTTCAGGATCAAGAAATTTATATTCCGGTTTATTTGTGTCCCTGCCAAATGGATAAAACATGCAAGGGGAATACATTTGCGGTTGTATGGCAACATTGCATTTAAGACATAACAATCCTTAGTAAGAACAAAACGCCCCCTCAAAATATATAACGTGATGTGATACGGCAATTTATTGAAATTGTTGTAAGTAAAAGCATTGTCCGATACTTACAGCAATAACTATAATTATCCGGTTTTCTGTTCAAATTAAAATCTACAGACATCCTTACAGGTGTTTGTAATGCAAACCCCGTTGTAAAAGCATCGTTTGTGTGTCAGTTTTATTCACTTGCGGATTTAAGGTTAGAATCCGTGCCTCTTATTCCATACTGCACAGATTGCAAATCTGCGTTAGCCTTTAGTGCACATATCCAACTAAATAAGGATGTATAATACACTTTAGGTATTTTTATTCCTGGGGTACTTCAAAAATCTTTCTGCTAAAACCAACGCCGGGAGTCCTTAATAATACTTTTCATGCAAGGTAGAAAACATTAAACATAATTTATTGAAGACAAAGCATTAGTTTTTAACAATTCCCAAATGGTTAATAAGTTGTTGCTATCTTCATTCGCCAACTTTTTTCTACAAAAATTATAATCCCTATTTTTAGTTCGCATCATTAAAAAACCAAAAAACATGAAAAGTATTCCTGTAATTACAGTTTCCGCAAATTCACTTGCCGAATCTTACGAAGCAGCATTGGTAGCCCTTTATAATGGAGGCACAAGGTTTAAAACCCAATACGACAAGCCCGGCGACCCGTTGAGCCTCGATTGTACGTTAAACCTGACCATTAACGAACCTGAATCGGACCCAATGGTACACATGGCTTTCCCGGGCGGGATTGAGGAGCTAAAGGAATATGTTCTTGAATTAAAAGGTTTTAAAGACCATTGGGTAAAAAACATGAACGATGAAAACGATACACATTGGGAATATACCTACCACGGCAGGCTTAAAAACTATGGCGTTTGGAAAGAGCTGGTTGATGGAGTTTCATCGGAAGTTGGGCCCTTTAAGGTTGACCAGATTGAATCGGTTATTGATAAGCTTTGCAAACAACCTTTTACGCGACAGGCTCAAATGATTACCTGGATGCCAAACCTCGATACCGATTGTTACGACCCACCATGCCTTCAATCGCTTTGGTACAGGATTTTGGAAGATGATGAAGGTGTTTACTGGCTCAACTGCAACATCCGGTTTCGCAGCAACGATGCCTGGGGGGCAAGTTTTATGAATATGTTTGGTTTTATTCAGTTTAACAAGGAAGTAATTGCCGCCGAAATTGAAAAAAGAACAGGCAAAACCGTTAAACTCGGGCGCTTAAACTGGCAGGCCGATTCTTACCACATCTACGGTAAAGATATCATAACAGCCAAAGAACGTTTGTTTGACCGATTGGCGGAAATGTCGCTCGAAGAACGCACCATGCCCTTTAACGATCCTTTTATCAGGGATATGTATGACCAGGCTGAACCCGGAATCCTAAAGAAAATTGAGGAATACGACCAATCTCACAAATAAACTGAAGGGCTGAAGGGCTGAATGAATGATTGAATGAATAAATGCGTAAGTGCTGTAATTTGTGAATATGCCGCTTATTTAAATATTAACTTATAGACATATATCAGGTCAAGACCAACGACACTTGTCTTGCTACTTATTACTCGAGACTTAAGACTGGCGACTGGCGTCTTGGTACTCGCGACTTCTTACAAATCCATCGAATCAATTAAATAAATAAGTGCTGCCATGGCGGCACTTCCCATTTGTAATTCCCTGAAATTTACCTGTTCAAAAGTATCAAAGGCTGAATGGTGGTAATCAAAATACCTTTGCATATCGGGTTTAAATGAGCAAAGCGGTGTTCCAAATTTCCCGAGCGGGCCAATATCAACACCACCGCCACCTTTGGTAAACTGTGTAATCCCGTAAGCTTCGAAATATTCCTTTAAAGCGAGCATTTTATCTATTCTATCAGTGGAAGCTGAAAACCCAAAACCCTTTGGACGCAAGCCACCACTATCCGATTCAATGGCAAAATAATGCTTCTCGCCTTTCTCTTTTGCCTGATGTGCATATTCAGCCCCTCCTCTTTGGGCAATTTCCTCATCCATAAACATAACAGCCCGGACAGTCCTTTTAGGGCGTATCCCGTTTTCATTAAAAAGCCGCAATACATCCATACTTTGAACACACCCTGCCCCATCGTCGTGCGCACCCTCGCTATTGTCCCAGGCATCAAGGTGTCCGCCAACTGTAATAATTTCATCCGGATAGGTTGAACCTCTAATTTCCCCAATCACATTATAAGAAACAACATCAGGTAAGAGTTGGCAAGTTGTTCGCAGGTAAAATTTGAGCTTTGGATCTTCTTTTAATAATTTGCTTAGTTTGTCGGCACCATTTGTACTGATTGCTACTGCTGGAATCTTTTTTACCCCCTTATCGTAGCTCATCACTCCGGTATGCGGATAATCATCCAGCGAAGTAGTTAATGACCTTACCACCACAGCAACAGCCCCATATGGTGCAGCCGTTGCAGCACCTCTGGTGCGTTGATTGGCAGCACCACTATAAGCTTTGAAAGTATTAATCAGAGTTGGGTCCATGGCCCGGTTGAAAAATACAATCTTCCCTTTTATGCCCTTTTCTCCCAAAAGCTCTAGTTCTTTAAAATTCTGTACTTCAACAACCTCCGCCGAAATTCCCAAATCACCGGTTCCTACAGATAATCCTAGTGCACTTATTGGAACGGTCATATTCCCGAAAGAAGTTGAAAGGATGCTTGCTGTTTCCTTTTCTCCCCGCACCCATCTTTTTACTTTGCATGGCTGTAAATAAACGGAGTCGAGGTGCATTCCCAACATTTTTTGGTAGGTAAACTCAACTGCAGCAGCTGCTTCGGGGGTTCCAGCAATCCTCCCTTTAGTGTGCTTACACAAATACCGCAGGTTTTCATACGCTTCCCTATTGGTTAAAGCATTGTCAAATAATGATTTTACGATTTTTTCGTGGCCATCAATCTGGGCATTGATTCCGTTCACAGATACCAGGAATAAAATAAAGATAAGGAGTTGTCTCATGGTGCTGAATTTCATTGCCTAAAAATAGGCTTTTTTAGCATATTTGAAACATAAGTTTACATTGATCAAAAAAAAAATAAGCAAAGATTTATGTGGAACAATTCTAAATAAAAAATAGTTGAAGAAAACTGAATTTTATTAGTAATTAATTTATCTAAATACCTAGATTTGTCCTTTCAAATCTACAGATTATTTAAAAGGCAAATGAATAATTTGATTAAACATAAGGCTTATGTAAAAAACATAAGTCCTGATGGTTTATGGGTATCTATAGTTAACGAGTCCGCATGTGCATCTTGTCATGTCAAAGGAGCTTGCACAGTATCTGATTATCAGGAAAAAGATATCGAAATCACATCTTATTCAAAAACCTATCAAATTGGACAGGAAGTAACTGTTTTATTTAAAGAGTCCAACGGTTTCAAAGCATTATTTTTCGGGTATATCCTTCCATTAGTTGTGTTGTTATCCACCCTAATAGTTTCATTAATTGTTTCAGAAAATGAAGCTTTGAGCGGGTTTTTATCCCTTTTGATTTTAATACCATATTATACAACATTATATTTTTTTCGTGCTCACTTAAAAAAAATATTCAATTTCGAAATAGAAGAAAGTTAATTATATATGAATATTACAATAGTATATACAGTAATAACCTTAAGTGTTATTGGGGCATCTGCAGCGATTATACTGTATTTTGTTGCCCAAAAATTCAAGGTATATGAAGATCCACGGATCGATGAAGTTGAAGAGGCGCTCCCCGGGGCTAATTGTGGTGGTTGTGGTTATGCAGGTTGCCGTGCATTTGCGGAGGCATGTGTAAAAGAAAACAAGTTGGATGATTTATTTTGCCCTGTTGGTGCAAACGATTGCATGTCGGAAGTAGCAAGCATTTTGGGGCTCGAGGCAGTAAAGAAAGATCCGAGGGTTGCGATAGTCAGGTGCAATGGAAGTTGCGATAACCGCCCAAAAACCAACCGCTTCGACGGTGCCACTACCTGTGCCATCGCATCTTCGGTTTACAGCGACGAAACAGGATGCCAGTTTGGATGCCATGGCTTCGGCGACTGTGTGGAATCTTGCGATTTTGACGCACTGCACATGAACCCTGAAACTGGTTTGCCAGAAGTTACTGATGATAAATGTGTGGCTTGCGGCGCTTGTGTCGATGCCTGCCCGAAAAACTTGATTGAACTCAGAAAAAAATTCCCGAAAGAAAGGAAAATATACGTTTCGTGCAGGAATGAGGACAAAGGCGGAGTTGCCAGAAAATCGTGCAGTGTTGCCTGTATTGGATGCGGCAAGTGTGAAAAAGAATGTAAGTTCGATGCAATCACCATCACAAATAATTTGGCATTTATTGATTCTGACAAATGTAAGCTCTGCAGAAAATGTGTTTCCGTTTGTCCGACCAATGCAATTATTGAAGTTGGTTTCCCGCCAAGGAAAATAAAGGAGGAAGTTAAAAAAGAAACTGTTGAAAATTAAAATAGGAGATTCTGCATGTTAAAAACATTCAAATTAGGGGGCGTACACCCGGCAGAAAATAAATTATCGGCTAAGGAAGCAATCAAAGTTTTAGGCCTTCCAAAAACCGTATATATACCAACCGCTCAACACATCGGAGCACCATCAACCCCAGTGGTTAACAAAGGTGATATTGTAAAAGTTGGGCAGGTAATTGCCAAATCAAGTGGATTTGTATCGGCAAATATCCATTCATCGGTGTCTGGTAAAGTAAAAAAGATCGACTGCTATTCCTGATAGTTCTGGTTATCCAAAAAATGGAATTGTAATTGACGTGGAAGGCGATGAGTGGATGGAAGGAATCGACCAAACAGAAGAACTGGTTAAAAACTTTGATTTAACTTCGGAAGAAATCGTAGCCAAAATATTGGAGAATGGGATTGTTGGATTAGGAGGGGCAACCTTCCCGACCCATGTAAAAATTGTTCCTCCGAAAGGAATGAAAGCCGAAGTTCTGTTAATTAATGGTGTGGAGTGCGAACCATACCTCACCTCCGACCACAGGGTAATGGTAGAAAAAGCAGATGAAGTGATTGTTGGCACAAGGCTTTTAATGAAAGCCATGAAGGTAGAAAAAGCATATATCGGGATTGAAAACAACAAGCCTGATGCCATTGAACTACTGAAAACCAAGGTTCAGGATTATAAAGAAATAAATATTGTACCCTTAAAAGTAAAATACCCACAGGGGGGCGAAAAACAACTTATTAAAGCCGTCACCGGAAAAGAAGTTCCATCGGGAGGGTTACCAATTGCTGTTGGTGCAGTTGTTAGTAATGTTGGGACTGCATTTGCCGTATATGAAGCTGTTCAAAAAAACAAACCTCTGTTCGAAAGGATTGTAACCGTGACCGGAAAATCTGTTAAAACACCATCCAATTTTAAAGTAAGGTTAGGGACACAGGTATCGGAATTAATTGAAGCAGCCGGTGGAATTCCGGAGCAAACGGGAAAAATCATCAGCGGTGGCCCAATGATGGGAAAAGCGATTTCAATGACCGATGTAGCTGTAACCAAAGGGACTTCGGGGATTTTGTTAATGGATGAAAAGGAATCAAGAAGGAACAAGGTAATTGCTTGCATCCGCTGCGGCAGGTGTGCCTCTGTTTGCCCAATGGGGCTGGAGCCTTTTTTACTGCAAACAACTTCCGAAAAACAAATGTGGGAAGAAACGGAGAAAAACAAGGTTATGGATTGTATTGAATGTGGTTCGTGCAGTTATACCTGCCCTTCAAACCGACCTTTGCTTGATTATATCCGTTACGGGAAAAGCAATGTTGGACAAATTATGAGAACGAGGAAAAAGGATTAAGGATAAATAATTAATCTTGAATTTTGAATGTTTAATTCTGAATATGAAGAAAGATAATATTATACAGCAAAAAAGTTTTGACTTTGCTTTATCAATTATCGAACTATATAAAGAATTGACAAAAGAAAATGAATATATAATTTCAAAGCAATTACTCAGGAGTGGAACAAGCATTGGAGCAAATATTGAAGAAGCATCAGCAGCTCAATCCAAAAAAGATTTTATTGCTAAAATGTCTATATCTTCAAAAGAAGCAAGAGAGACTAGGTATTGGTTGAGACTTTTGGATAAAAGCCAATTGGTTAATTTAGATTTCACACTCTACTTAAGTTCAATTGAAGAGATAATTAATATTCTAACTGCAATTGTAAAAACATCACAACAATCAAAATAATTAAAAACTTAAAATTCAAAAATTATAACATCTTTTATAATGAGTAATTTATTAACTGTCTCACCATCACCACACGTACACTCAGATGATTCTGCAAAAAAGATCATGTACAGGGTAGTTTTGGCTTTAACGCCGGCACTAATCTGGTCTGTGTTTGTATTTGGGATGGACGCATTAAGGGTATCACTTATTGCCGTTGCTGCCTCAATGGCATTTGAATATTTAATTCAACGGTTCATCTTAAAAACAGAATCCACTTTTACGGATGGCTCGGCAATACTTACAGGATTATTGCTTGCTTTCAATGTGCCTGCAAACCTTCCGTGGTGGATAATAATTATTGGCGCCCTGGTAGCAATTGGTATTGGCAAACTATCGTTTGGTGGTTTGGGAAACAACATATTTAACCCGGCCTTGGTTGGAAGGGTATTTATGCTCATCTCTTTCCCGGCTCAAATGACCATGTGGCCAACCAACAGCCAATCGGGTATTGATGCAGTTACATCCGCTACGCCGCTTGCATTGATAAAAGAAAGCTTAAAAGCCGGAAAGTCGGTAAGCGAAATTTTGCCTGACTTACCAACAAGTTACGAAATGCTGGTTGGGAACATTGGGGGCTCACTCGGTGAAGTTTCAGCTATTCTTCTCATTATTGGCGGATTATACATGCTGTTCCGAAAAGTAATTACCTGGCAAATCCCAGTATCAGTACTAGGTTCGATGGCAGTTTTTGCCGGAATTTTATGGTTGGTTGATCCGGGAGCATTTGTAAACCCTGTCTTTCATTTATTATCGGGCGGAGCAATGCTTGGGGCAATATTTATGGCAACCGATATGGTCACCTCCCCAATGACTGGCAAAGGTCAACTTTACTACGGAATTGGTATTGGTGTTATTACCATCAGCATCCGAACCTGGGGATCGTACCCCGAAGGTATTTCTTTTGCTATTCTGCTCATGAATGCCGTTGTTCCAATTATTAATACCTATGTGAAACCTAAACGATTCGGAGGGACAAAGTAATGGCTAAAAGAGAATCAACTTTCGGAAATATGGTACTCACCCTGTTTGTGGTAACCTTGGTTGCTGCGGCAGCCCTCGGTTTTGTAAACGACTTCACCAAAGATGCCATTGAAGCTTCGAAACTTCAGGCTAAGTTAAATGCAATCAAAAGTGTTCTTCCAGCATTTGAAGAAATAAAGGGTGAATATAAAATTGAAAGCCAACCCGGGCAAGACAGTTTGGAAGTATACCCAGCATACAATGGAGATACTTTTGTCGGGCTGGCAATTAAAACTTATACAAATACAGGTTTTAGCGGATACATCTCCATAATGGCAGGAATTGGTGCCGATGGAAATTTCACAGGCTACGAAATTTTGGAGCATAAAGAAACTCCCGGACTTGGATCGAAAATGGGCGTTTGGTTTAGGAACGAAGCTAAACCCAAACAAAATGTTCTTGGAAAAAATCCAACATCAACAAAATTTCAGGTTTCAAAAGATGGTGGTGATATTGATGCTATTACTGCATCAACCATTACGTCAAGGGCATTTTTAGATGCTTTGAACAGGGCTTACAATTGTTACGAAAAGAATAAAACTGCTCCAATTGCAGAAGAAAATATACAAACAAAAGAGGAGGTTTAGCGATGAGTCAATGGAAAAATTTCACCAAAGGGTTTATTAAAGAAAACCCTGTTTTTGTCCTTTTACTTGGAATGTGCCCTACACTTGGGGTAACCTCTTCGGCAATTAATGGATTGGGGATGGGACTGGCAACTACCTTTGTGTTGGTAATGTCTAATTTGGTTATTTCACTTGTAAAAAACCAGATTCCGGACAAAGTGAGAATCCCTAGTTTTATTGTAATAATCGCAGCTTTTGTTACGGTCGTTCAAATGGTTATGCAAGCATATCTACCGGCTTTATTCAACAGTCTTGGGTTGTTTATCCCTTTAATCGTGGTAAACTGTATTGTGCTCGGAAGGGCGGAAGCATTTGCGTCCAAAAACAATGCAATCTCGTCAATTATTGATGGGGCAAGCATGGGCTTAGGCTTCAGCCTGGCACTCACCCTTCTAGGATCGGTTAGGGAATTATTGGGCAGTGGTAAACTTTTTGACATGACCATTTACCCTGAAGATTATGTCACCTTGTTGTTTGTGCTTCCTCCGGGAGCATTTATCGTGTTGGCATACCTCATTTTAGTGATTAACAAATTAAAGAAAGCATAGGAGGATAGAAGATGAATTATTTTGTAATTGTAGTCGCCGCTGTTCTTGTCAACAATATTGTATTAATGCAGTTTTTAGGGATATGCCCGTTTTTAGGTGTATCCAAAAAAGTTTCAACTGCTGCTGGTATGGCAGGTGCTGTGGCATTTGTAATGGTTTTGGCAACCATTGTTACCTATCTCATCCAGAAATTTATTTTAGATTCGTTGGGACTGGCATTCTTACAAACCATCGCATTTATTTTGGTCATTGCCTCCCTTGTTCAACTGGTCGAAATCATTTTAAAGAAAGCAAGCCCAAGTTTATATCAGGCATTGGGTATTTTTCTTCCTTTGATAACAACCAACTGTGCGATTCTTGGGGTTGCAATCCTTACCATTCAAAAAGAATTTAGTTTAATGGAAGGTGTTGTTTACGCGATTTCGAATGCAATTGGATTTGGCTTGGCACTTGTTCTGTTTGCGGGCATGAGGGAGCATCTTGATCTTATGAATGTGCCCAAAGGCATGAAAGGAACACCGATTGCCTTGCTAACTGCAGGAATTCTGGCAATGGCATTTATGGGATTTTCCGGTCTGGTTTAATCTTTTAAAGAAAATATATTGATACTATCAATAGTGGTTATTTGGTTTAAAACCAGATAATCACTTTTTATTTTATCTCCCTTCAACTTATTTTTTGTAATTTAGGAATCACGTAAACCATTTAAACCAACCTTACATGACGATTAAATTCAAACTTTTAAGCATTATCATTTCGGTCTTTTGTTTGGGCATATTTAATACTAATGCCAATTCTCAGGAAAAAAATCCATCGGTTTTAGTTGTTACCGGAGGGCATAATTTTGACCACGAAGCCTTTTACAACATGTTTAACAGCTTTCCTATAAAATGGAAAGAAAAGAGCCATCCGGATGTTCTCCCAATGTTTGAAAGCGGGACTATTGAAGAATATGACGTGCTTGTTTTCTACGATATGCCCGATAAAATAATCCCGACAGATAAACAAAAAAAGGCGATCATCAACTACTTTAAAAATGGGGCGGCAGCGGTATTTTTTCATCATTCCTTACTATCCTACCCCACCTGGGATGAATTTATTGATATTATTGGTGGCAGGTATTTCAAAGAAGAAACCTTTGTTGAACAAGCCCAAAAGAAGTTTATCTCAGACTACCAACACGACCAAAATATAAACGTTTTTGTGGAAGACAAAGACCATCCGGTTTGTGAAGGGATTTTTGATTTTAAGATATTTGATGAGGTATATGGAAACTGTTTTGTGCTTCCAACTGTGAAACCATTATTGACAACCGACCACCCCGCCAGCAATAGAATTATAGCCTGGACCAATACCTACGAAAATTCTCAAATCGTATACTTTCAGGGAGGGCACGATGCCCATGCTTTTCAAGATCAAAATTTCAGGAAATTATTACAAAATGCCATTCAGTGGGTCAATACAGCGAATCATTAAGTGCTTCCCATGGCTCTTTTTAAGCTTAAAACCTAAGGATATAATTTGTATATTCGGTACTTAAATCTACTAATCTAACGTACCTATGCCAAAAACCCAATCAAAAGTTCAACTGCTTTCGTTAATTCTAGCCCCAATTGTAAGTATCCTAATCATCCTTTTTGTTGACCTCGAACCAGGCAAACCTGAAATAACCTACACCTTTGCCATCGCACTTTTAATGGCTATCTGGTGGGTTACCGAGGCAATCCCTCTTGCAGCAACAGCCCTTATCCCGGTGGCATTATTTCCTATATTGGGAGTTGTTGATGGGAAAACCATTTCAGCCATGTATTTTAATCACCTGATATTTTTATTTATCGGGGGATTTCTGATGGCACTTGCCATGGAACGTTGGAATTTGCACCGAAGGATTGCCTTACGGATACTCATTGTTTTTGGGGTAAGCCCGGCAAGGATTTTAATGGGTTTTATGCTTGCAACGGCCTTTTTATCGATGTGGATGTCGAATACGGCAACGGCGGTAATGATGGTTCCCTTTGCAATGTCGATAATCAAAAAGCTGGAAGAAAATATAGGTAAAAAAGCCATGGGTAAATATTCCATTGGTTTGCTTCTTGGAATTGCATACGCTGCTTCTATTGGCGGCATTTCAACCTTGGTTGGAACTCCCCCAAATTTATCCTTTGCCAGAATAATCAGTATCATTTTCCCGGAGATTCCTGAAATTTCATTCGCAGATTGGTTTATTTTTGCATTGCCTATTTCAATTATTCTTTTCCTTTTTGCCTGGTTGCTCTTGTTGGTAATTTACAAGCCAAGATCCAAGTGGAAAAAACTTAGCCGACAAGATTTTAAGGAAGAATATACCATATTGGGCAAGGCAAAACCAGAGGAAAGAATCGTTTTTATTTTATTCATAATCCTGGCTTTATTATGGATTTTCAGAAAGGGATTGGTCATTGATGAATTTTCGATACCTGGTTGGAGTTCGTTGTTTAAAACACCTGCCTACATAAATGATGGTACAGTAGCTATTTTTATTGGTCTGCTATTGTTCATTATTCCTTCCAAATCAAAAAAAGGAAAGCGGATTATGGATTGGAAAACTGCAAATAAACTTCCCTGGCACATCGTGTTGCTTTTCGGTGGTGGGTTTGCATTGGCTAAAGGATTTATGGACTCTGGTTTATCACTTTGGGTTGGGGAACAACTTTCCGGACTGGCCAACGTACATCCATTTGTAATTACACTGGTTGTGGTTGCCATGATGTCCATCCTTACGGAACTTACCTCGAACGTGGCAACAACCGAAATGATACTCCCAATACTTGCCGGGTTGGCTGTAAGTATAAAAGTAAATCCACTATTACTTATGGTTCCCGCTACCCTTGCTGCATCCCTTGCTTTTATGCTTCCGGTTGCAACTCCACCAAATGCCATCATATTTGGAACAAACCGGATCCAGGTAAAAGACATGGTTAAAACCGGATTCCTTTTGAATTTAGGAGGAATAATTATTGCAACCTTCATAACCTACTATTGGGGAAGTTTGATTTTTAATATTGATATCGGGGATTTTCCGGATTGGGCAATGAATTCATTTAAGGGATAAAAACCAGATCAAGCAATGCAAAATGGCAAAATATTTGCTGAAAATTCTTTACTTTAGTCGGTATTTACTTAAAAAATATTTCCATCATGAAAAAAATTAGCCTGTTTTCTTTTTTATTCGTAATATCTCCTTTTTTCTTATTCTCCCAAACCTACTTAGGAAATTCAACATTGGATGAATTTATTCTTCAAACAAATGTCAACAAGCTTACGAATATAAATGATGCAAATAATGGCATACTTGGATCACCATATGAGAACGATGAATTTCAGCCAGGATATATTTTGTCAAAAAACAATGAAAAATACGATAACGTCCAGCTACGTTTCAATATTTACAACAATGTGATTGATTATAAAAATGAAAATGGCGACATCTACTCACTTTCATTTCCCGAATTATTTGAATTCTTTATGATTGGCGACAAAAAATACAAATATTACACTTATATACCCAACAAAAAGATTAAAAAGGCATATTTTCAGGTGGTTACAGAAGGGGAAAAAGCCAGTTTACTTTTAAAAGACAAAGTAACATTAAAAAAGGCTACCAAACCTGGTGCATATAAAGAAGCTCAACCTGCATCGTTTTTGCGTATGGGTGGAGAATATTACATTAAGGTTGGAGAACAAGAAGCAAAACATGTTGGGAATAAAAAGGATTTAACGTCCATTTTGTCCGCTGATATTGAAAAATATATTAAATCCAACAAATTAAAAATAGGCAAAGAAGAAGACCTTAAACAAATTGTAGATTACTATAATTCGTTGTAACAAGATAATATCGTGATTTTTGGGCAGAAGAATTTTTCTGCCCTTTTCTATTGTTTAAAACTTCCATTCTAAGTTTTTTTCGAAATTATTAAGAATCGATGCAACATTCTAAAAATCCTTTAGTCATTGTATCAGAAAAGAAATAAAGTTGGAAAAGCGCTACAACAACATTCATCAGAAAACCATTGATCGTTGCCGAAAAGGTGATCAAAAGGCTCAGGCAGAACTGTATAAGCTTTATTACAAGTCGATGTATAATGTAAGCCTACGAATTGTGCAGGATGAAATGGAAGCAGAAGATGTTATGCAGGAATCTTTTCTAAAAGCCTTTAGCAAACTAAACACATATAAAGGTGAAGTTAGCTTTGGTGCGTGGTTAAAAAAAATAGTGGTAAACCGTTCTCTCGATATTTTGAAAAAAAGAAAGGTAAAGTTTGAAGAAATCAATGAAAGGACTCACGACAGCATTGAGAATCAAAGCATAAGCAAAGAAGTTGATATGGATAAAATAAAAAAAGCAGTTTACAACCTTCCCGATGGTTATCGGGTGGTCCTCAGCCTTTTTTTATTTGAAGGATATGACCACAGTGAAATCAGCGAAGTTCTTGGAATTAGCAATTCGGCTTCGCGGACCCAATATTTACGGGCAAAGTATAAATTAAGGGAGATGCTAAACAGAGAAGAATTATTATCCTATAATTAAAAAACGATGAAGGAAAACAGAGATAACATAGAAGATTTAATTTTAGGTAACCTCGATAAATTTGAGGGAAATGAACCTCTCGAAGGGCACTTTGAAAGGTTTGAAGCCAAATTGAAAAAACAACACAGAAATAAGGTATTCACCCTAAAAAACTTTGGGAGGCTTGCTGCAGCTGCAATATTTGCTTTTCTGGTTATTAACCAGGCTCTTATTTATTTTACACCAAAGGAGAAAGAAATTGCCAGTCTTGGGGCTATTTCCAACGAATATTCGGAGGTAGAATTTTATTACACTTCAGAAATAAAGTCGGGATTAAACCAATGGGACAATTTCTACAAAGCAGGCATTCTTAGTGAACAGGATAATTTAATGATGAAAGCTGAGTTAAAAGAGTTTGACGAAATGATGGAAAAACTCCAGGAAGAACTAAAAGCAAATCCAAACGATCAGCGGATAATCAATGCAATGCTAGAACATTACCAAACAAAACTCAACCTTATTAACCTTATCATAAACAATTTGCAAAAAGTCAAAACAAAAAACGAAACGAATCATGAAATCGAAATTTAATTTATTAGTTGCACTTTTTAGCTTTGCATTTTTGTTTGCAAATGCCGAAGGTGAAGAAGCTCAGAAAGAGTTTCACGAAAAATGGCCTGCTAGTGGGGTCGAAACACTGAACATCTCCAATAAATATGGAGAAATAAAAATCAACAATGATGGTGGCCCCGATGTTACCATCGACGTTATGATTACTGTGGAAGCTAGTTCGAAAGGGAAAGCATCTAAAATTCTTGACCTTATTGAGGTAGATTTTTCAAAATCAGGAAGCACTATTAAAGCAGTGACAAAAATTGATAATAATTTTAAAAGTGCAGGGAACTTTAACATCGATTATACCGTGAATATCCCTTCAGATAAGAACCTCGTTATAAGCAACACCTTTGGGAATTTATTCATTAACGCGCTAAAAGCCAATGGCGACCTAAATGTCAAACATGGCAGTATTACTGCGAACATGCTGCAAGCATCGTCTCCCGAAAACATGAAGCTAAACCTTGAATATGGAAAAATGAGCGTTGACGAATTGGCAGGGGCAGTTTTCGATTGTAAATATTCAAAAGTTTCCATCGATGAATTGGGCGATCTTAAATTAAGGTCAAAATACTCTACATTTAGTGTCGATGAAATGAAAAGCCTGGATGCAGAATCGAAATACGATAATTTTTCGATCGATGAAATTGAATCGGTAAAAGCCTCTACCCAATATACCAATATTAATATCGACAGGCTTGGTGACAAATTTGAAATTGACAATGGATACGGATCCATCAAAGTGGATGAAATTTCTGAAAATTTCAGCTCTGTTTATATCACAAATTCGTACGGAGGAATAAAATTAGGTATCAGTGAAGATGCATCTTATGAAGTGGATGCCAGTTGTACCTACTGTAAAATAGCCTACGATGCTGACAATTTCAGGGGCGACAGGATTGAACAAAGCCATACAAAATCGATTAAAGGAATGGTGGGAGACGGAAGCTCTTCAGCCAAAGTTTATATAAAAAGCAAATATGGCACAATCAAATTAAACGAATAATAAACAAGCACTTACAACTGTTCATAAAACCATGGGTTCAAATTACCTATGGTTTTTTTATTTTCTTACTTTTGTAAACCTATGTCTGAAAACAATTTGGTTCATATTGTTTCTTTTAATATACCATATCCTGCCGACTATGGTGGTGTGATCGACATTTTTTACAAATTAAAGAGCCTGCATCGTTTGGGTGCAAAAATATATTTACATTGTTATACTTATGGGCGAAAAGAAGCCAAGGAACTTGAAAAATATTGCGAAAAAGTTTTTTATTACAAGCGTAAAAAGGGGGTTCTGTTTCTTTTAAAAAAACTTCCCTACATAGTTGCATCAAGAAATTCAAAAGAACTACTCAACAATCTTAAGGCAAAGAAAGCTCCCATTATTTTTGAAGGTTTGCACACTTGTTTTTGGATCAACCATCCCGATCTAAAAAAGCATTATAAAATCATACGCGCCCACAATGTTGAGCATAATTACTACGCTGCGCTTGCCGAGTCTGAGACCAATCCTCTAAAAAAGATTTATTTTAAGTTGGAAGCTAAAAAGCTTCGCAGGTTCGAAGAACAAGTCAAAGCAGATTGTTTGCTCACCATTTCGAAGGCTGATCAAGAATACTTTGAAAGAAAACACACAAATTCTATTTTAATTTCCGGTTTCCACAGCTTTAAAGCTATTACTTCACAAACAGGGAAAGGAAATTACATCCTGTTTCATGGCAACCTTGGAGTGCCGGAAAACAAAAAAGCTATAGAATTTATTTTATCTGAGGTGCGGATTCAAGAGCATTTGCCTCTGGTTATCGCAGGAAAAAACCCGTCAAGTGAACTTGTCAAATTGGCACGTAAATTTGAAAAGCTGAGGGTAATTGAAAATCCCGGCGAAAATGCCATGCAGGAACTAATACATAATGCACAAATTTGTTTTATCCCGACATTTCAATCTACCGGATTGAAATTAAAACTACTTGGCTCACTATTTGCAAGCAGGTTTGTCGTGACAAATTCGGCGATGGTAAAAAATACAGGACTGGAAGAATTATGTGAGGTTTATGATGAGCCGGAAGAATTAAAAAATTGTATATTGAGCACCTTTTCCAAATCATTTTCGGAGGAAGATATTTCGAAACGAAAAGCAGTTTTGGAACAGGGATTTTCAAACAAAATAAACGCAAAAAAGTTATTTACTATAATTACAAACAACTTCAATAAATAGGTTAACATATGAAACAGTTATTTATAGCAACCATACTATTGATAATTTTTGGTGCAACAAATGCGCAAGACCTTGAAATCAAAATGCACCTGCCCGAAGCAGCAAATAAAAAAGTAACACTTGTACATTATTATAATTCACAGTTTGCAGCCGATGACACACTTACCCTTGACGAATCCGGGAAAGGGACTTTTGCACGGGATACCACTTTGCATCAGGGATTATACAAACTTTTCGTCTCCGGCAAACAAAATTTTGATTTCTTATTGGGCGAAGATCAAACTTTCTCCATCGAAAGCGAAAAATTCTCGATAGATGATTTGAAGATAAAAGGCGCGAAAGAAACCGAGGAATTTGCAAAATACATGGTATTCCTGCGCGACATGAACAAACAGAGTAAAGAATTAAGGAATAAAGCTAAGGATGCTTCCGACGAAGAAAAAAAGAAGTTAACAGACCAAATGAATGACCTAACAAACCAGTTGCAAGACTATTGGTTTGCCATGGATAAAAAATATCCGGGCACATTTCTGGCAAAATTCCTTATGACCAATTATACCACCCCTATCCCTGACGATAAAGATATCCCGGCAGAAATAGTGGCGAACGATTCGATGTTGTTACGCTACAAGTTTGATTTTCAGAAGAAACACTATTTCGATCATTTTGATTTAACCGACGAACGTTTGTTTTATACGCCTTTGGTAAAACCAAAAATTGAAAAGTATTACGACAAGATCATTCTTCATACATTTGATTCAATGTACACAGCCTGCCTCGAACTGATTGAAACAGTGAAGCCAAACAAGCCAATGTTTCAATATGTTACGTCTTATCTTCTTAACAAAAGCGTAAACAGTAAAATCATGGGTATGGATGCCTTATTTGTTGAAATTGCGAACAGGTATTACATGAGTGGTGAAGCATTTTGGGCAAACGAAAAAACCATGGAATCGATCAAGGAAAACTTATTGTTTGCCGAAAAAAACCTTATTGGCATGATTGCCCCTGAGTTGCAGTTGGAAAGCATAAATGAGGAAGAATATTTCAGCCTCCACCAGGTTGATGCAAAGGTTACACTGCTTTTAATTTACGAACCCAACTGTTCGCATTGCAAGGTTTTTGTTCCCGAACTGCATAAAAAAATATACAGCAAATATAAAGACAAAGGATTTGAGGTTTATGCCATTTATTCGATGGACAATAAAGAAGAATGGGAAGAATTTGTTGAAAAACATGACTTATACGACTGGATAAATGTTTGGGACGAACATCATTTATCACGGTTTAAAATTACCTATGATGCGCGTAAAACGCCGGGCATATATTTATTGGATGAAAATAAAGAGATTATTGCAAAAAAATTGACCATTGAACAAGTGGAATCCTATTTAAAAAAGCTTTTGGATTAGGTATCTAAACATGTCATAAATAGAATTAAATTCAGCATTCCATTCCCCCTTTTTCTCAAGCTTCCATTGGGTTGGTGTTCCATCAAGCACATGAATGGTAAAGTCCGGGTTGGCATCGGTCACTATTCTGAATCCCATACGGTTCAGCGCCTTTAAGGTCCATGTTAATGCAATCCCGTTACCAATAACTTTTACCTTCTCCCTAAATTTTTTCCGGAAGAAATATTCGCCTTCTTCAGCATCAAAACCAATGTTCTGATTCGTGAATAAACGATCCATTTGTCCATCTAAAACAGCATCTTCAGGAGAGCCTTCATAAGTAGAATCTTTCAGTAGAATCCATAATTTATCTACTTCGCGCAAAGCAATATTTAAATCGTGTGTAGAAAGTACAATGGTTTTGTTCTGCTCACGCGCAACAACCTGAAGCAAATGAAAAATTTCGTATTTGTTGCTGATATCCAAAAATGCGGTGGGTTCGTCTAAAATAATAATTGGGGTATCCTGGGCAAGTGCCCGGGCAATCATTGCCCTTTGCCTTTCGCCATCGCTGATCTGTGTCAGCGGTTTATTTTCAAATCCTTGCAAACCCACATTTGCCATCGACTCCAATACTTTCTTATGATCGTCCTGCATTAACTTACCAAACTGGTTTGTGTGCGGAAACCTGCCATAAGCGACCAAATCGAAAACGCTCATATTGTTTACCTGAATGACATCTGTTGAAACAAAACTTATCATACGCGCCCTTTCGCGCGCTGAAAACGACTGGATAGATTTCCCGTTAATGATTACATCACCCGAGAAATAATCCTGAAACCCGATTAGCGAACGTAGTAAAGTGCTTTTCCCAATTCCATTACTCCCAATTAGCGCGACCATTTCACCCTTACTTGCCGAATACGACAGATCCTGATGAAGAACAACCTGCTCTTTTCCCGAAGCATAACCAATTGCCAGCTTGTCGATTTTTATATGAAAAGAGTCGCTCATTATTAAACCGATGAGAATTTTTTATTCTTCACAATCATCCAAACGATAATAGGAATACCAATAAGTGCCGTAACCGAATTAATCGGCAGGGTTGTTTGCATTCCGGGCAATTGCGAAACCATATCGCTAAACAACATCACACTTGCTCCAAGCAGTGCTACAGCGGGCATTAACACCCGATGGTTCGAGGTCTGAAAAAGCACACGGGCAAGATGCGGAACAGCAATGCCAATAAATCCTATGGGACCGCAAAATGCCGTAATCGTTCCGGCAAGTAAACTTGTGCTAATAAATATGATTACCCTGCTTTTCAGGACTCTTACACCCAGTGATTTCGCATAATTTTCGCCCAATAAAAAAGCATTTAAATCTTTTATTTTGAAAAAAGCGATTAATATTCCAATAAGAATTGCGGGAACCACCACCGTTAGCTGCCCTTTGGTTACGCTCCCCAGGCTTCCCATGGTCCAAACAATAAAGGCTTTCAGCATACTTTCGCTGCTAAAATATTGAAGGATACTAACAATGGCGGCCGTTGCGCTTGTAAACAATATTCCCAAAATTAAGATGGTCATTATATCGTTTACTTTTGATGAGACATATAAAACCAAAAGCATCACACTAAAAGCCCCAATCCAGGCAACAATTGCCAAAGGCCAGGCCCCGGTCGAGGTAAAAATACCAATGGAGACTATTGATGAAAACCCTAGAACAAACAAGGCAACACCGAGGCTTGCCCCGGCACTGATCCCCAGCACATACGGTCCTGCAAGTGGGTTTCTGAATACGGTTTGCATTTGCAAGCCACTAAGCGAAAGGGCCACTCCGGTTAAAATTGCAGTTAATGCTTTTGGGAGCCTGAATTCGTTGATAATAACCAGTGTTGTACCATCTACATTTGCCCTCCGAAAAAAGGCATTAAAAACAGCTTCGAAAGGCAAAAGAACAGACCCAAACAAAAGGTCTAAAAGGAAAAGCAATACAAATAAAATTGCCAATCCCGAAAATAATAACGTGTTTCTATTCTGAATTCTTCCTTTCAAAACCAGGATTATTTTATCTCTTCGTAATAAGTAAAGTCAACTTCGTTCAACAAAGATGGGTAAAAAACTTTAATAAGGTCTTTCAGGATTAAATTTGGATAGACCGTGCCACTTTCCCAAAAATCATTTCCTCCGGTATTTGTAACCCTGTGGATATTGTTAAAAACACGCCCATGGTTTAATACGTCTAAATTTTTGAACCTACTGTCGGAAGCAATTATTTCATCTTTTGATTTTAATGAACTCATGTTGATCCAAACATCTGCCGTTGAAGCCCATGCAAAAGCATTTTCAAACGAAACCACACAGCTTTCGTGGGTAGTGTTTTCTTTACCAAGATAGTCTCCTCCGGCATCGGCAATCAGGTTTGCGAGGTACGAATTTCCGCCTGGTACCCACCAGGAATCTTTATAAGGGGAGCCAACCATTACTTTTGGGCTGTTGTTCATTGTTTTTACCAAATTACTTAGTTCCAAATAGTCCTTTTCAATCCCAACAAAGAAACTATCAGCCTGAGCTTCCTTTTGAAATAAGGCAGCAACAAATTTCACCCATTCAGCTTTCCCTAATGGTTTCTCTTCGAGGTATTCCCCGTTTAATATTGCAGGGATTCCCAGGTCTGCCAGTTTACGTACCAAAGCCGATACTTCGCTGCCAATGCCATAAACCATTACCAAATCCGGTTTTTGTTGCACCAACAATTCGTAATTCAGGTTTTGTCCGTAGCCAACATCCACAATTTCCCCTTTTCTGATCCTTTCTGCAATACCCTTATTCGAAACGTAATCGGCACCCGATACACCAACAACCTTGTGATCCTCATTAATAGCTTCCAGAAATGCCAGGTGCGAAGTGGATAAACAAACGATCTTTTCCACAGGAGTATAAATTATATTCTTCCCCTTTAACGAGTCCTGAATGGTTTTCCCTTTCTCCAATAAATAATAATCGATGCTAATGTTTTTAGCCTCTTCCCAAGGATTCTTTACGGTTAGTTTTACGAAATCTTCCTTATCGACAATTTCAAATCCGTGCGCATATAAATTGGAAGAACTAACGGTTCTTTTTTCTTCCTTACTTACCTGACATGAAAAGCCGGCAAGCAATATCAGCAGTATCAAAATTCTATTCATAAGAGCTTAAAATTAATTGGGCAAATAGGAAATTTTTCGGGAAATGGAGAATTTCTCATTTCGGACCCGAAGGAAATAAATCCCTGCCCTATTCCCATCTAAAGTTACCTTAAACCTTTTAGAAGAAAGCCTCTGAAGGCTCATATTTGCTTGTTTACCAAGAACATCACACACAAAAATATCGTCTTCGGAAATGAGTTCCGAAATAACGAGTTGAAATGAAGAACTGGTCGGGTTCGGATATAAGTCCAACTCAACGTCTTTATCATTTGGGGCATCATCATCGTCTTCGTAAACATTACAAGCTATAACTTCACATGCCAATGATGCTCCAGCTGCTTCCGAATATAAATCCGAAAAATCGAACCACTGTCCGTTTTGTTTTAAGAATAATGAATTTTCACCGCTTTCGCGATAGGATTGATACACAGCCAGGTGATCATTGTTTTGTAAGTTTGAAATTGAAAAGCCAATAAAAAAAGTATCGTTTGGTGTAACAACGTCCGAAAAACCCATAAAATTCATGGCATCGTTCACAAATTCAGTGATAGATACCTCTTGTGTATAGATCTGCTCCTCAGGGAAATCGGTACCATTATAAACATTTATTGTAATTGTCCCAGTGCTAGATGAACCAACACTTAAATCCCCAATTCCCAATGAGATTCCTTCCAGAGTTTCTTCCCCTTTAATTGAAAAACGATCGACAAACTCGGTTATTCCCAGGTTATTTGTTCCGGACCAATACCCTTGTTTTTTATCATTGCCATCAACTATTTCAACCAACTGATGGGTATCATCGTTCTGCATATTTGTGAATGCGCCACACAAATCCATTCCATCATATGGTTCTAATCCTTCCAAACTCAAAATTCCGGTATTCACCGGATCAAGCCAATGTTTTATTTGTCTTTCTTGCTCATCATGATAATCCCAATAAATGTCGAACCTTGAAAAATAATCATCGATTGAATTCGAACAGGAAGCCGCGCCACCGGTTAAGGTGCCTATGAGTTGATGATCCTGGTTGAAATAACCACACCCCGAAGAACCGAACTCCGTGGTACCTTCGTCCCAACGAAGCGTCCTCCAAAATGCATCCGGGACATATCTGTGGTTAAACGAGTCAATTATTGGGCTATCGTAATCAATGGATATTTTTTTTATATCGCCCTGCGGGTGATGTATCGCAACTTCTGAAGTTGGAATATCTCCTGAATTATCCCATCCGGCATAATAAGGCCTGAATTCGGGCGGTGGTGGAATGGTTATCTCAACCAACCTGAAATCCAAACTATCATCGTTTGCCCGGTAAATTCCTCCAGAAATGGAATTTGATATATCCCCATCAAGGTTTCCGCAATAAGGACTTTCATAATTGAAAAGGAATACGGAATTTTCTTCCCCATTAATATGATCACGATAACAATGGTTGGCGGTTAAAATGTACGGTTTTTGATCCTTTGATGTGTTGTTCACCAAAGTTCCGGTACAGGCTTCCGTGCCATCAATAAAAATCCGGCAAACACTGTTTTTAAGGCTTTCCCAGTCTTCAGCCAATTCACAATTCACGTCCACATTACAACTTCCCGCCATTTTTCCCAAAGGGCGTCGCTCATTTTTACCTGCAACAACACCCACAAAATCGTGGTTGATTTTTGAAATTCCAATTTCGCCTTTAAAATCGGCATCCAAAGGTTCTTCGTACTGAATAGTTATTTCATCGCCCGCCACAGGTGAAACTGCAAACGAATTAAATTCTTTATTGTTAAAATCGGTAAATGCCCCAAGTTTTTTCTTTTGATCTTGATCCAAAATATAAAGCTTGGCTCCCGGTGGCACATGATATGGATTGAAAATTACATTCAGCGAAAGCGCACCTTCCGATTTAATGGTAACCTGCCAAACTGAATAACCGTCTATATTTTCGTAAACAACCCCATTGTTTTCACGATTTATGTTCACTGGAAATGAGTGGGCAAAACGAAATGGTTTTAATTGGGTTTCTTTCTGATTTTCAAGCACGGATGCTTTTAACAATTCGAAATTATCGACTTTGGGCATTTCAATAATTTGCCTCTTTAGGCTTTTTAAATGCCCAGTCTGCAACGGTTTTCCTCCATCGGAAATTTGTCCGTTTGCCAGCAATGACACTGTAAAAAACGCAAAAAAAGATAAAATATGAATTCCCTTATTCATCCAGGCGATTTTAAAAAATCAAAGTTAATAATATTAACGAGCTTGGTCGGTCAATTAGTTTTCAGATACTAACTTTTTAATGTGTATATTATATTTCATTCAGACGACCACAAAAACTGATAAATTTTGTACATTGAAAAATGCAATGAACAATATTTACCATGAATTGATTATATAAACATATAAAACCAATAAGCGATGAAAAAACTTGCTTTCTTCTGCATTTTCGGAACAGCCTGCATTTGTATGTTCACTGCCATATCACAAACTCCCGAAACACCAGTTAAGAACAATAGTGAGCTTGCAAAATTATTTCCGGCAAATGTTGCAACAATCCTTGAAAATTCGTGTTTTCAATGCCATACCGGGGCATCGCGTAATGCCGATGCCAAAAAGGAACTCAACTTTTCGGAATGGGAAAAATATTCTGTTATAAAAAAAGTAGGGAAACTGAAAGAAATTTGTGAAACAACCACGAAAGAAGAAATGCCTCCCGAAAAATTTTTAAACAAATTCCCGCATAAAAAACTGAGTGATGAACAGGTTTCGGTTTTATGCAATTGGGTAAAAACCGAATCACAAAACCTTGTAAAAGGATTACGTTAGTAAAGTTGCTAAAGAATTAATCTTATGACAAAAAAAATTGGTAATATAATAGTCGCATTTGTTGTTATTTCCATAGTAATCATACAGTTTATCCAGCCTAAAAAAAACGTGCAGGAAATTTCAGAAAACCACCTTTTTATGCAGGCAAGTATCGACGATCCTGTAAAAACAATATTGAAGAATGCGTGTATGGATTGCCATTCGAACAATACAAATTATGAATGGTACCACAAAATTTCGCCCGTTTCATGGTATGTCGATGAGCACATTCAGG
This sequence comes from Prolixibacteraceae bacterium, assembly GCA_963677475.2. Lineage (GTDB taxonomy): Bacteria > Bacteroidota > Bacteroidia > Bacteroidales > Prolixibacteraceae > JABMQB01. The sequence goes on from CAXXQD010000008.1 coordinate 85,967, forward strand.
AAGGGAAAAAGGGTGTGAATTTTTCAGATTGGGGAAGGTACACTAAAGTTGAAAAAATTGGCTTATTGGGTGAGATTATAGAAGAAGTTGAAGAAGGGAAAATGCCTTTAAAAAGCTATACCCTGATGCATAAGAATGCCAAACTTAAAACAAGTGATAAAGAGCGTTTTGAAAACTGGGTGAAAACCTATGCAGAAGAATTGTTGATGGAGAAATAGATCTAAATATTACGAATAGAATTAAGCAAAAGAACAAACTGGCTTGAAGACTAAAGACAAAAAGAATGCTCTTGGAATTTTCAAAATTAAACTTCAAACTTCGAATATTAAACTTCAAACTTGAATTAGAACAAAAATAACAACAAATATCCCAACGATTATCAGAAGTAGAATTTCATATAAAGAAAATAACATAGAACAATGAAGGTACTGGTTATGTACGTAAACGAGTTTAGTTACACTCCGGCACAAAAAAACCTGGAGGAAGCAGAAGATGTTAAAACCGGAGCCAGCTATAAGGATGCAATTGTGGCATTTATTCAGGTGGAAGAAAGCGATGAAGCCAACGATGTTAAAAGCCGCGAAAAGAAACTCGTGAACCACTTAAAATGGACGTCCAGAAAGAACAATTGCAAACGGGTTGTTTTGCATAGCTTTGCCCACCTTTCAGAATCAAAAGCATCCATTGAATTTACAAAAGCAGTTTTCGACCAGGCAGAAATACGGCTAAAAAATGCAGACTTTGAAGCCGACCAAACCCCTTTTGGTTATTTTCTGGATTTGAAAATTGATGCCCCCGGATTTTCACTCGCCCGAATTTGGGCGACTTTGTAAAAGCCCCTCCTTACCTCCCCCAAGGGGAGGGATCAATGGTGCACATTACTGGGCGTTTAGCCTGTAAGTTTTGGACTAGTAAATTGATTGGTGAAGAAATTATCCTTCCAGCTGTCGTTTTTAAGCAATAGGTACAATTAATCAAATTATAATCACAAAAGTGTGTTGCTTGCTCCATTTGTATTCTGTGACATTTATTCATAATGCACGGATCACATATCCTCTCTAACGAGAATGATTTAATAAAATTAATTGTTCCAGATATGATCCTTTTGGCTGTTGGTTTTAACCAACAGGCTCAATGAGATAAAATAAATTGGGCTTTAGCCCCTATACTTTTGAAAATTGTATTTTTCCAAAAATAAATCAACCTCTTCGTTCAATGTTCGTTTTTTGTGGTGAACATCCTGTGATTTTATATAATTCCTTACCCTTTCCACATGCGACTGACTGATTGATACAGCAAAATAATCATCTTGCCAATAAAATTTCCATTCATAACCTTCATCTTGTTTACCCAATAAGAACTTTCGCCTTTTAGCAATTTCATAATGTCTGAAATAGTTTGCTCCCTTCCGATATTAATTAGTGCGTGTACATGATCTGAATGGGCATTTATGTAATCCAAATAAATACCTTTCTCTTTTGCTTGTTTTCGAATATGTTCCAGTAAAACAGGACGAAATGCCTTGGTAATGGTGTGTTCCCTGTATTTGGTGCTCCAAACACAATGTACCCAAATTGTTGTGTATGACATGGTGGTTAATATTGATAATTTATAAAATTAATTAAAGATAATATTGAATGGACTAAAGTCCTATTGTAATGCATATTTAAATCCATTCACTAAAGTGAATGGCAAAGAATTGGTACATTTATAATACGATTAAATAATTTTCATATACTTGGTTAAACACCCTCAAAACTTCAAACTCATTCTTTTTTCTTATTTTCGTATTAAAATCTGGCTAAATGACAAAACCTCAATCTTTATGCTTGTTTTTAATGTTTTTGTTAGCTACAACTACCTTTGCGGTTAGTAAAGACAAAGAGGAAAAACAAAAAGTATATAACATTCGGTACGGAAAAGATATCGCCTTATCGACCATTCAATTTGGGGCATTTATATACGGAAACCAACTTGGTAGGGACCGTTTGCCTAAACACCCTGAACAAATTCCCAACCTGACACCAAACGATGTTTGGTGGTTTGATCGTGGGGCTGCCAAACAAGATCCAACACATGCCGATAAATACCTAACCCTGTCCGATCAGTTTATGAATGGGGCGATGTACCTACCCTTGTTGATGTATATTGACCCAAAGGTGCGGGATATTTGGTTAGACTATGCTGTATTGTTCTACAAAGTGCATTCTATCAGTGCCCTGGGATATGTCGCCGCAGCTTTGCCCGTTCCGCGGATGCGGCCAAGCATGTACAATCCGGCTATTGCCACGGAAAATAAATTGGGTGGTAACAACACCAATTCGTTTTTTAGTGGGCATGCTTCCGTGGTTGCCACTTCCTCATTTTTTATGGTCAAGGTATATTTCGACCTGCACCCCGATGCAAAAAACAAAGCTTTATGGTATGGATTGGCTGCTGTTCCTCCAATCGTAACCGGGTATTGCCGATATAAAGCCGGGAAACACTTCCCCACTGACATTTTAACCGGGCTGGCTTTTGGTACTATCAATGGAATATTAACACCCGAATTGCACAAAAAAGAAGGCAAACGTTTAAAGATATTCCCTGCAGCATCCTCCCGATCGCTTGGATTCTATGCCCAAATTACCTTGTAAGTTGAACTATTTATAAACGCATTTGTACGCGCAGGTGTCTTTTATTATGAGCTTGAATTTCGAATCCTTCTCAACACGGTAGGTTTCATAAGATTTGTATGTTTTCCATTCTGTCTCACCGGGCAAAAGAACGTCCATTGATCCTGAAATTACAGTCATAAACTCGATAGTAGAAGTTCCAAATTCATATTCCCCCGGAGCCATTACGCCAACAGTTGCCCGACCTTCTTCGTTTTCAAAAGCCACGCTCATTACATTGCCTTCAAAATATTCATTGGTTTTAAACATTGTCTATTCTGGTTTTATTTTTATAAAGCCCAAATGTAGGAATTAGATATTGATGGAATTAAAAAGAATTTAATTTTACTGGAAACTTTTGAATTAATTAAAATCAAAAGTTGAACATTATAAATCCTTACTTCCCCTTGTTTGCAACGAGGGGTTTGCTATTGTCAGTTTGTAACTCTGCCAAACATTTCAAAATGTACTTGTGCTTCTTTTTAATCGCACACTTAAATTGCCTATTTATTCTACAACAAAGACACATTAACAATGCTTGAACGAACAATCCCTCGCGATAAACAAGGGGCAGGTAGTGCCACTTTCTATTTACTCTTAAAAAATAAAGCCCGGCATTTGCCAGGCTCCTACACTATTACTTTTTAAAAACTTCTTGTTTTTGCAAAACAAATCACGGATCACAGATCCGCGCTAGCGGGGCTAGCGGGAAAATCAAAAGCTGACCAATTTAAATTCTAAATTGCTGGCGCAGATTTGTACCTTAAATCCGCAAGTGAATAAAACTGACACACAAACGATGCTTTTACTGCGGGGTTTGCATTACAAACACCTGTAAGGATGTCTGTAGATTTTAATTTGAACAGAAAACCGGATAATTATAGTTATTGCTGTAAGTATCGGACAATGCTTTTACTTACAACAATTTCAATAAATTGCCGTATCACATCACGTTATATATTTTGAGGGGGCGTTTTGTTCTTACTAAGGATCGTTATGTCTTAAATGCAATGTTGCCATACAACCGCAAATGAATTCCCCTTGCATGTTTTATCCATTTGGCAGGGACACAAATAAACCGGAATATAAATTTCTTGATCCTGAAATTGGCATTCAAATGCTTGTAAATACCCGAAAACCGATGAATAATGTAATTGTATAAATTTCGGCACATTGCTGTAAATAATAAGAATACGGTATTTTGTTCTAGTTTCGAAAATGGCATTCTATCCCAACCAAAATCATTCTTTAATACATCAAATTCCCTTTCGGTTTTTCCCCTTTGATTATAGAAGAATACGACCTCGTCGTCAGACTGTTCAAAATTATTTGTCATGATACAGCCATATACACAAGCCTCGTTTGTAAACATATTTATTTGTCCATCGAGGTTTTGTTCTTTGGTAACCACAATCCTATATTCTTTCAACAAGTCTTTTTTCTTTTGGTCCCGGGCAGTTCTTTTAAACGGCGTAAATTTGGAAGACCCCCGAAATAAAGTTCTTCCATCGCCTGCTGTTATTTCTTTCCAATTATCAATTTTATTTATGGCTTCGTAGATGCCCTGCCTCATTTTTACACGGACATAAATATTATCGACATATTGATTTACAATATTTAAGACTTCAAATTTATACGAAGCGCCATCTGCCCTGAACGTTTTTATTTTGACTCCTTCGGATTTAAGGTTTTCAAAAATGATTTTTAATGTTTCTTCTTGCAGTGCATGGGCAACGCTATTGCCATTCCTGTTTTGAATCCCAACAATATCGCTACCGATAAATGCAACCCCGGGCTGATAGCCAAATTCCTTTTTATAAGTCATTTTTGCATCTGATTTCTCGGTGTAAATGATTGTATTATCATAGTCCAGAATTAATCCTTCGCTATAATATTTATCCGGATTTGTTTTTTTTAGTAGCCTGATATTGAGTAAATCTAAGACTGAATTTTGGTTGAACTCGTTGATCGCATTGCCACGTGGTGTTTTTATCAAGTATTTAGGGGTTGAAAGCCCTTTAAACCTGGAAAGTATCCTATCGGGGCTTGGGACTTTCACAAATGGGTTATCTTTTAAGAAATCGTTGAAGTTTGCCCCAATGTCTTCGATACAACTGCCCCCACAGAAATAGATTGACCAAAAAGAATAAAGGATATCTTTCCATTGGTAATGACTATTTGCTGATAGCTTAGGTAAATTACTAATGAATAAATCGTTGATTTTAAGCTTGTCAAATTCTTCCAGGACAAAGTTTAACCCTCCATATGGCGAAATTGGCATTGAATTTAGTATTTTCATATTGGTATTGTTTAGCAACACCAATTTAGGTGATAATACCAAAGCTGTAAAACTCACTCTTTGAAAGTTTTACAGCTTTTATTAACTGTTACTTGCGGATTTAAGGTTGTAATCTGTGCCAATTTCTATTTATTCTTAAAAAAAAAGCCCAGCAATTGCCAGGCTTCTATACCATTACTTTTTAAAACTTTTTTGTTTTTGCAAAACAAAGCACGGATCACAGATCCGCGCTAGCGGAGGGGAGCGCTTCTTTTTAATTGCGCTTGACAATTGCCTATTTATGCTACAACAAAAACGCATTAAAAATGCTTGAATTAATAACCCCTCGTTATAAACGATGGGCAGGGGGGGTACGGATCACAGATCCGCGCTAGCGGGGGGATTTACTTCATGAAATTCTCTCTTCTTCTACTAAAATATCCGTGCATTGCCTTATCATAATTATCTTCACTGGAGTCAATATCAATATAAGCATCAATATCCTGATCAATTTTTTGTAAACAAAGCCATTCCCCATCAAGCTTAATAAAGCTACATTGAAAACTATGATATATTAACGGCAACTTATTAATAATCTCACAATTATCTATAACAAACATTGTATCATCTTTGTAAGAATAATTATAAGTATATCCTGGGCCTCCAATTACATCTAGCATGAAAACAAAACTACTATCTCTAATATATAACTCATTATAAGAACTATCCAATTTGACAAACCACCAATTTCCAACAACCTCTGTCTTTTCATTTTTGTTAACACAACTAAAAATCACTAATCCTAGAACTAAAAAACAAATTTGATATTTAATTATTCTTCTCATATCGGACTATTTTTTATATTAAAAGCCATTGAACACTTTTTTACTAAAATCCTCAAAATCTTTCCAACTTTTAAATCTTATGTACATCATATTTCCATTTCTACTTTGTGTCTTGCCTACATATTTACTTTTAACAGCAATAACATATGGATAATTTGTTTTCTTTCCACCTATTGATTCTGGAAAATAAGATTTATTTAAATTATCAGGAATCATACTAAATTTATAAATAGATCTTCTTCTGTCATTTGAATTATACTCTAAACTTTTTTTCCCTCCAATAGGTGATTCAAATTCTAAATCTTCAAATACATTTCTCAAACGATCACTTGGAAATATTGCAATTACAATTTCTCCTTTTTTAAACGAAATTATTCTCATTTGACCAGCACCACCATCACCTTTATATCCACCCTTTATTTCACTTAGATCAAAAAGATCTTCCGTAGTTAAAACTCCTGCTGCATCTTTCCTAAAATTATACAAATCATTCAAAGTTCTGCCTATTTCATTTAAATATTTCACATTTGCTTTATGAAAGTTTTCTCTTTTTGTCTGATCATTGTTACTTTCTTTCGGCAATTCAAAATAATATTGCAAATAATTCTTCATATCACCAGAAACTTTTTCTCCATTAAAATACAAAGAATATAGACCTTCGGGATCAATATTATTTAAAGGATTATCCAAAACATAATTATAGGATCCTGATTCATAATACATATCAGCCATCGGATCAACCACATGCCACCTCCCCAATTCTGCATCGTACATCCTTGCTCCGTAGTCGTACCAATCTAAGGAAACACCGGAGAGTTCATCGTTTTGCTGTTCTTTGCCATTATAGAGGTAATCGTTTTCCATTTCGGCTTCGCCAAAATAGTTTTGTTTGTTCATTACCATACCAAAGGGGTAGTATTCGGCCGTTTGCATTAGCTCGGGCTGCCCATTGCTATGCCCTGCAAACATTACCCTGGTATTTCCCAGATGGTCTTTCAGGTTATATTCATACTTGTAAAGAACGTCGCTGCCACTTATAAAAGGAATAATCCTCCCTACGGATGTAAAGATAGCTTTTAATTCGTCATTTTCATAAATAAACGGTCCCACATAATCAACCACCACACTGTTCTCGGAGTTTGCACCAACCACATCTTTTCTTACTTTCGTGCCATCGGCTGTGTAGTAATAGCTGATTTCATCGTCTTCACCAAAGTCAATATAATCGGGCAGGTTAAGGTAATTGTATGATATCTCTATCCCTTTGCTATAATCCCTAAACAGGTTACCATTTGCATCGTATTGATAGGTAATATTGGTACCATCGTTATCGTGATATCCTAGCGGGTTATAGGAATTATCATTAACATGGGAGATTTGATTACTTGAGGTATTATAATAGTATTCAAGTTCATCAATGATCTGATATCCCGACTCATTGCCCAAGCGTCTTTCAATAAAATCAATGTTTCCATTTGTGTCGTACCCGTAATTAACAAAATTGTAATCAACATGCTGGTTAAATGAACTTCCATCGGCATAACCTGCCACAGATAGCCTGTTGAGCCCATCGTATTGAAAGCCGTATCCTTTGGGTGCAGCATCGCTAACCGTTTGCCACATCATCGCTGAAATATTGCCATTAAATAAGGAGTCTTCCTCTATATAATTTGGTCCGGGACTATCATAGCGCAATTCAAAAGCAAACAAATCATCCTGTAAACTTCCAATATTATTAATTTTTTTAAGCCAACCTTTCACATTGTATGTAAAATCAACCACCTGGTTAAAATACTGGTTGCTGCTGTTTCCGTGGAGGTATTTTTTCATCACTTCGCCCAACTCATTGTAGGAGTATGCGGCTATACAAATTTCGTCTTCATTATCCACCTGCATGTTCTCGGTAAGCAACCTTCCCTGGTGGTCGTATACATAATTTGTGGTAAGCTTTATGTCTTCGGTCGTTCCACTGATGTTGTGCCTGAGGATCACCTGCTCGGGTTCACCTACAAAATTATAGTCAGTATAAACCACATCTTTTTCGCCCAGGTGGTTATCTGAAATTGCACGGATTACCCTGCCATATTCATCGTAATAATTCACCGATAACAGAAGATTGTCTGCCATTGAACCTTCAATCACCCTGTTTAAGGTTCCTGTTACAAAACCTTTTACCTGAGTTGAATTTGATGAAGGATTATTTGCCAAATCAGGATCTACATAGGTATAACCACTTTCCAAAACGGGAAATAAAATCATAATTGTCGTAATAAATTACTGTTTGCACATTATTTTCTGTGATACCGTACTGCGAAGGTACTTTATATCCAAAAACGGAACCGGAACCAAATTCAGCACTTCTAGTTATTGTATCACATCTTGATGTTACTGTTGAAGGAGGGTCATAGCTATTAACTAGAGCAGTAATAACCGGACGGTTAAAAACATCGTAAACTGTTGCCAGCCATTTTCCTTCCGCGTCCATATTCCCGTCCAAGGTCATCACCAAACGGTCCTTTGCATCGTAAACCATATATATGGTATTTGCCCCGGGAAGGGTTTTCGTCACCATACGTTGTTTGTTGTCGTAGGTATACTTATAGACCAAACCAGGCTGATCTGTCCCGGTTGCTTTGGGCGGCACAACAGTTCTTAGCAACCCATACTTATCGTAAACAAACCTTGTTTTTCGCCAGGAACTATATTCTTTCGATTCCTTTAAAACCACCCTCCCCTGCTTGTCTTCATACTCGCGGGTTTGGTGCCCATCTTCATCGGTAAATGTAGTAATATATAACTGACCGCTTGCATAGGTTTTTGCATTGCCACTTTCATCCCAACTGGAAACTGAAGATGTATTGGTGGCATAAGTGACAGAAGTTGGTTTTGCAGACCATGCAGAACCAATAGGAGTTTCCCCGAGTACCCTGTTTAAAGGTGAATTTTCATAGTTGATTACAGAATAGGGTTTAGAATCGCCATCGCGCCCCATTGGGATTCCATCACTATAGAAGTCGATGCATTCATTTATTGCATTTGAAACAAAAGCACCATTATTGCTTTTGTCTACATAGGGAAGGTACTGTCCGGTTTGTCGTCCGTAACTATCATAAGCCACAGGCGTAACAATATCATTGTTATCGGGCGATCCTTCCAATATAACTGTTTGAATAGGTTTTCCTAATCCATTATAATACTGTTCTGTTTCAATCCTTTTATAATTCTGTGCATACGGTCCGGTATAGGGAACCAGCATTGACATGGTCCGAACATAATTCTGACCTGAAGAAGGCGTTCCTGAAGGGGTTAAACCAGTATCCACTGTGTAGGAGTCGTTATCCTTTGTATTGGGATCGATATACACATGAACAGTACTTCCTTTCATTGCATGAAAACCATCTTGCAATACTACTTGCTGAGTTGCTGTAACATCTGCAGTTCCGGTAAATATCTCGTTGTTGTAAACAACGCTTTGTGCCATACCTGCCCTGGCAATTATTAATGTCAGGACAATGACTATTATAAATTTTATTTTTATCATGTTGTGCATCATTTAGGGAGTTAGTTTTTAACAATCTTTTCGTTTACCACAACACCCTTACATTCAAAGCTGAGCAAATAGTTTCCCGACACCATATTTCCCATATCAATAGTTTTAATGGTATTTGGAAGGTATTTATCGATTGTTTCTTCGAAAACAAGCATTCCATTTGGTGCAGTTAGCTTAACAATTATAGTTGTTGTTTCATACAAATTGATATACCAGTTTAATTTATCAACAACCGGGTTTGGGTAAACCGAGAAAGAAGAAAACGGAGATAAAGGGGACAACTCCAGGTTTTCTCCTACGAAATTAATGGTAATTGAGTCGCTTGCCAAACACCCGGATTCAGTTTCTGCTACTAAACTATAAATAGTAGACTCTTTATTCGCGTTGTATGTAACTGAACGGGATGGTCCAACGAATCCATCATCCCACTGATAGCTTACAAATCCTTCCTGCGCCAACAGTACTATTTCATCACCTTCAGTTAAAGTGGCATCCTCCCCCAGGTTAAGTTCTGGGATGTCGGCCAATATAATATTTGCAGTATCCGTTGAAGAACAGCCCAGGTTATCGGTTGCTACTACTTTGTAGGTACCTGGCTCGTCCACCATAATTGATTTTGAATATATGGAACCATTCCACAGGTAGGTATCAAACCCATTGGAAGCTTTTAATTCTTTCGTTGTTCCGGGGCAGATAGGTGTTGCATCTGCTATTTTTACCAAATTTTGCCCGCAATTAAAGTATTTTGCAACCAATATGTCCTGGTTCCCGATTGGAACAAGGACCTGTTCACCTATGGTTAGTTCGTTTCTAAAAGATCCTGTTAATACAACATTGCCATCTTCATCCAAAGTAATAGCTTTGCTAAAGCTTGCCGCTTTTTCGCCAGGTTCATCATGCCAAACCGGGTGGCCTTCTTTATCAAACTGTAGGAGAAATAAATCCCCCATCGCTTCTTCCCCTGATTCTTCAATGTCGCCACAACTGTACTGGTTGCGGTAAGAACCGGTAACCAACAACTCACCCGAATGGCTTAATACTGCGTCAATTGTCTTACACTTTGTTGGGCTTTTTATGTGTTGTACCCATTCCTGGTCGCCATCTTTATTATAAGCAATAATTGCAGTTTGTAATTGACCATTGGTATGCAAGACCGTATCTTCCAATATAAAGTCGTTGGTAAAATTAGCTATTGCATATACCCCACCTTCGCTATTGGCAACAACTTTTATTCCTTCCGAATAGTCGGGGCATTCGTAAACCTTATGCCAAAGCACTGCATCGTCTTTGGAGGTTTTTACAAGAACGACCCCGCGCGAAACATTCCCTGATGAACATTGCAAACCTTCAGCACCATAATTAAATTTTCCGCTAATACTAAAAAGCAGGTATTTACAATTATCGGCTGTGTTGGCTGCGGATATTAAACGATGGTTTCCTTTTCCCGATGAAAGAATTGCTTTTTCAACATCGCCATCGGCTGAAATAATTAAGGAATAGGCCCTTGATACACCTTTGCTTTTCAAGGTTTCATCACCTGCTTCCAGGGTTCCATATACAAATCCACCAAGTAGTAATTTTCCGTCAGTCAGATATTGTAATGCATCTACTGTTACATTTCCTTCGTAATTGAACCTTGACAGCCATTGCGTTTTACCATTATCTGCACATCTTGCTACAAATATAGCACTACCATTCCCACTGTATTCTTTGCCCGAAAAACTTACATCACCGTTAATTGAACCTGCAATGAATAAATCTTTGTCCCCAATAACGAGGCAATTTGCTTCATCATTCCCAAGGCCTCCATACGATTTTACCCAACTTGATTTACCATCTTTATTGAATTTAACCAAATAAATATCGGTCCCTCCGGCAGAATTTATTTCTTTGCCTTCCGAATAAAAAATATCGGAATAACTACCTGTGATATAAAAATCGCCCTTTTCTGAACAAATGGCATTTACAATGTCTTTATTGGCACTACCAGCATTAACAGCCCATTGAAATGCCGGTTGCCCTTGAAGCTGTGTGCCCAATAAAATTAAACTTAAAAATATAAGTATATATTTCATAGTTGTATTCTTATTTATTGACATAATTATATTCATGTTTTTTAAGTATTTCACCTTTGTGGTTCTTGACATATTTTAACCTGCCAAAATCATCATACACGTAATACGTAGTGCGGCCATCAGGACCAGTTTCAGAAGTCATTCCTACGAGCGGATCATAAGAATAAGTTGTTATCATACCATTCACAATTCCGCTTAAGGTTGTATGAAATGATTTGCTATTGTATGAACAAGAATTTACCGCATTTTGAGCATCTAATGCAGTATTATATGTTGCATTTTCAATTTTTGCCATAACATAAGTACTGGTCAAATCCCATAGGTAAACCGTATTAAAATTATTGTCAGGTATAATATTCACCAGGTTTTCGTTGTCGTATTGAAGACCATATTTATGAGAAAAAGTATAAGCATTGCCAGCATCAAATTCTTCATCTGTTGCTAGAGATTCGAAATTATAAATATCCGTAATTTGACCAATGTTGTTGTATTCATTTTGAGTTCCCGAAATAAGGGAAGTTCCCTTATATGTTCTTATATCGATTGGTTTACCAATTATATAATTAATGATTAGACTACTAAAGTTTTCTTCTCCAGAATTATAATCAAGCGGGTACTTATAATAGGTTGAAATTGTTGCCCCATCACTTGCAAACTGTTCTTTTTTAGATAAAAAATTATGCTCTGAACCATTATAATTAAAACAGGTTGAATCTTCTACTCCTTGTTCTGTAATAGTAGTACTTGCTAAATTGTACTTGTTCAATACGTGTGTATATACATAAACTTCAATACCTGAAAGGTTATAAGTAAGTGCTGGAAGTATATCTCTTGGACAATATTGCCACTGATCAACTCCATAACATTCGCACACTGTTGGGTAATTTTTCCAAAAAATTACTGGGTCGCTAAAGTATTTAAAATAATCATATTGCGTAACATCGTAAATATTACTAATTTTCTTAACAGGGGTTTGGTTTCCATATTTGTAGAAATATTCCTTTTGAAGAAAAGTTTTTTGAGAATATTGATCCCTTTCAAAATAATATTCTGTTTTACCCCCCACCCCCAAAGAATTTCCAATAAATTCAGTTACTTTGGTATAAAAGTTAGTATTATCGTCATAATAGTCAAGAGATTTTCTTGCATAGCCTGTAATATTATAAAACTTAGGAGTATATTCATCGTCATATCCACCGCATGTATTGCTAGATCCGCAAAAAGATGTTTCATATATCTCCTCTTTATATGTAGGCGTTGGCACTGGATCATCAGGATAATAATCATAATACTTCATTATGGAATTATCACCATCATTATCCTCAATTGAAGCAACCCTAATCCCCCTTCCTCCTGCTGATTCATAGGTAATTTCTGAATAGCCTCCAGTTGGATAAACTATTTTCTTCAGCGTATATCTTTGAGCATTTTGAAAATTTGGACTTCGATTTGCCCAACCAAAATTAACAAGGTTATCTAAATCTAAAGTAGAGAAGGGACCATTTTGAATTGCTTCAAGGGTCACAATTTGATCTGTTTTGGGCACCAGGGATTCATTGGTCTGTCCATTAAAAAAACCCCAATGATCTATATCAAAAGCTTTCTTGGAATGTGTCATTCCATAAGTCTCATCATAATATTCAAAATCATACTTCTTTTCTATTTCATTGTCACCATCCTCAAATAATACCCTATGAAGCTTTTAAATAGCATGTTTCAGTATTGCTATCCGTACCAAATATATGCTCCATGATCTAAGGTGATCTTTTTAATTGGATTAGCTAAATCACTTTTAGAATATATAGAAATACTATTTAGTGCCTTAGCACTTGGGTGATCAAGCCTAGAAGAACTATATACTAAAACCATTTTAGCAGTATTGCTTTCAATTTCTGTTAAATATTTGTGCCCACTAAAAGTATAGGTCATTGGTACTTCATCTGAATAAGTTACATACTTAGAATTTGTTGTACTTGTTGTTCCTCCCACAAAAGAAATAGAAGTAAAATCCCACGAATCTGTTGTTTCCTGATTAGTGTAAGACTGATAAGTAAATGAAATATATCTGCTATTGCTTGGATTTTCAATTCTTGTCAAACGCCAACTAACGGTCGCACCTGAACCAGAGTAGGTTAAATAAGCATTGGGATCATTTGAGCCCGGCGCATAAGTATCGGCGCTTAAACCCAAATTCATGATCTCGAACTGTTAAACTTGATTCTGTAGATGTAAACGAATACTTATTCCCATCAGGAGTAGTTATATAAAAATTTCCGTTAATTTTTTCAATAGAAATATCTTCATAAGGAAATACATAAGCATTTCCATCAACATACAAGAACCTGCCCGAGTACTTACCAAAATTATATATATATATATCGGGTTTCCCATCCAGCAAATTATAGTACATTCTATTGGCAGTATAATTAAATGCCGTCCAATAGAACTATAGCATGGATCATCAAAATATTGACCATATCCCAACACGTAATTCAGGTTTTTATAATCTAAGTCTTCGTAACGCTGATTTACGTTCAAAATCATCATCCGGTAAATCTTTAACTATTCTTGTTATTGACCCACCAGACATTCCCCAGCCCAGACCAATCTCTGATGATTCTTCATTAAGTTTAAATCCAGCTGAGTTATAAAACAGGGATAATGAAAAATTTATATCTTTTTCATTTATTGTATAAATTGGAATAGATACCTGAGGCTTTCCATTAGAATAATCAGGCGGTTGCATTGCATACTTACCCAGAGTAGAAGCCTCTGGAGAAGCAAACAGTTATATTTCCAGATTCATTGATTTGTGCAAATTGTATTTTACTGAAATAATTAGATTTGCAATAATCAAAAATGTAATTAGTGGAATTTTACTACATTTCATAATTTTCCAAATTTTGTTAATTATCAAATCTTTCTTCCAACTCTTTAAATCCTTTTTTCCTGTTGCAATAGGTAAAGCGTGAGTTCCTCAACCTTTTTAAGTAAAAGCATGTTCATTTCACCCAGGTCAATTCCTTCTTCTTCAACTTCTTTGGCAGAAGGTATTTCAGGTAGGTGTTTATTTTCTTTGATAAAACTTTCAACTTCGTTGAGGGGTTTTAAATTGTAATTGTTTCCGAAGACATAGTCGGCCCAATTTGTTACATCAATTACGACCTCTTTTGCATGAATGGAGCCATTAACTTCTAAATGGTACGTTCCTGGATCACGGGTAGTATTAATTCCTACTTTCCCGGAATAGTTAATGTATGTTGAATTATCTGTCCAAACTCCAGTACTCCCGAAATTCAGATTGTTTTGCATATATGATTGAATGACAGAAACATCCATTTTTTTAAGAGTTCCTCCATCGCTGATAAATAATTCATCCGTTGAAATCAAACCAGATGTTAATGCACTACGTCCTGAAATAACATTGTTATTTAAGTTAGTTGCATCAACACTACCAGAGAGTAAATTTGCGGTTAATGTACCACTACCAGTAACTGGTGATCCTGTAATCGACAAATCAGAACTAGATAGGGCTACACTGGTTACAGTCCCTAAACCAAAGCTTAGGTTGCTTTGCATGTAGGATTCGATAACCGAGATATCCATCTTTTTGAGGGTTCCTCCATCACTAACAAACAATTCATCTGTCGAATATAAACCAGATGTTAATGCAGTACGCCCTGAAATAACATTATTATTTAAATTATCTGCATCAACACAACTTGAGGCCAAATTAGCGGTTAACGTTTCCACTGCTAGTAATCGGTGAACCTGAAATCGACAAATCAGAACTAGATAGGGCTATACTGGTTACAGTACCTAATCCAAAATTTAGGTTACTTTGCATGTAAGATTCAATAACCGAGACATCCATTTTTTTGAGGATTCCTCCATCACTAACAAACAATTCATCAGTTGAATATAAACCAGATGTTAAAGCCGTGCGTCCTGAAATAGCGTTATTATTTAAATTGGCTGCATCAACACTGCTTGATGCCAAATTAGCAGTTATTGTTCCACTGGTAGTAATCGGTGAACCTGAAATCGACAAATCAGAACTAGATAGAGATACACTGGTAACAGTACCAGATCCTGATCCTAATAGCTCAATTTTATCATATACGGCATCTTTTGTGGGTACTTCCAAACTTCCATTCCAGCCGGAACCATAAGTTTCGTTGGGAACTGAGATATGTCCAGTAAATATATTTGACAAATCTTTGTCTGCATAGTTGGCCCCATTGGTTAATTGATTATTATTGGTTGGGATCGTGGGTTTATTAAGAATGTAGGCATCTGAATTTGTATCGCCTTCATTCCAATTTGCCTGAACATTGTCTTCCCCTCCTCCGGCAGTGGCACTTTCTAAACCTTTTTCGAGTTTGCCAATTGCAGTCTGAACATCGTCTGAAGAACTAATTGAACCTCCGGATGCAGGTAAAGAATAACTGGAAAGTAAAACTTCAGTTGCATTCTGATCATCGGGTACCGGTTCCATCCTGTATTGCTGAAAGGTTAATCGTTTTAGTTGCCTCTGAATCGTTTTCCAAAGAAAGGGACAAAACCGTTCCATCTAAAGAAAACACATCAATCGTCTGATATCCAGGAATTGTTGGCTTATTTAAAATATAAGCATCTGAACCTGTATCGCCTTCGTTCCAGTCAGCCTGGGACATTGTCTTCCCCTCCTCCGGCAGTAGCACTCTCTAAACCTTTTTCGAGTTTGCCAATAGCGGTCTGAACATCGTCAGATGAACCAATTGAGCCTCCGGATGCAGGCATTGAATAAACTGGCAAGTAACACTTCAGTTGCATTTTGGTCGTCGGTACCAGTTCCTCCGGGCAGGGTACTTAATAGTACTTTTTTCTTGTTGTAAGAATCGCTACTGTCCTCAATAACCAATACATCGGAATTCTCAGGTACAGCTTTCGTTGAAAGTGCATTTATTTCGGCAGGTTCATTCGTGTGAATGGCATTTACATCTTCCCCACTAGCCGCAACAGCAGTAATGACACCGCTTGCATTTACAGTAATTGTTGTATTATCAACAATTACACCGCCGAGTACAGAGCTTGTTGCTTCTGGCAACGTATAATTATTTGCATTTTCTGCAATACCATCCAATTTAGTTTTATCCTCAGGAAGCATTAAGGAAGCAATTGTTGTACTACCAGAAGGTATTAACGCTGAATTCCCACTTCCTGGATTAATTACGCCGCTTGTATCTGATGATAAATATTCCAGGTTTACAGCCCTTGCTGGCAAACTGTCTAGTTGAACCTTTCTTTTTTGAATATGAATCCTGGCTATCTTCTATTAGCAGAATGTCTGCGCCAATTGGATTTGTTTTTTCATTTAAGTTTTCAATTTCTTGTGAAATATCGCTATGAAATGCACTTGAATCGCTTCCTGTTGACTGAATCACAGTAATGTTAATTACGTTATTTGAATATGCAGAATCGCTACCACAATAAACCACTCGCCTGAAAGTAGTGGACTGGGTTAATGCAGCTGGTTGGTAAGTACTACTATTTACACTTAACGATACGAAATTAGCGCTTCCAACTGATGATTGCCAATCGTATGTGTAATTTTCACTGCAATCCCCGCCTGATGGATCAACGCTACTTGTGATCATCGGTGGCTGGCTACCATAATTAACAATCGTATCAGCGATACTAATTGACCCACCATCTAAAGCAGTTGGATTTGAACTGTTTGGCTCATCGTATAAAGCTTCAATTTCCGTTGTTGTTAATGCTCGATTGTATAAACGAACTTCGTCAATTAACCCATCCCAATAATGATCATTATTGCCATGTGTACCTATTTGCCATATACTGCTTTCATTGATATTATTTCCTGTTGCATTACTTGTTGTCAAAATATAATCATCAATCCAAAGTTTAATATTTTGACTTCCTAAGGACCCGTCATATATCAATGCGAAAAAGTGCCACTGACTATCATCATAAACAGAAGATGATCCAAGCCAATTGTCATTCCATAGTCCTTCATAATTTCCTGATCCTTCAACTCCAAATGCATGTTGTTGCCAGAACCTTCCGATGACTTTTCTCGATGTTCCAGAACCGGCATCTTTTTTAAACCATCCACAAATTGTCCCTGTATTATTCCCTATTGCAATCGCTGGTAAATCAACTTTATCATTAGATCCATCAAATTCATAACAATTCCCAATCATTCCCTGTGTATTTAGAACTGGTCCACTTACACTGGTTGCATTATAATTTCCTGTTTCATCGGCACAGGTTCCAGATGATTCAAATTTGTAGTGCGCCAATAATCCGGTGGTAGGGACTTGGGCTAAAACTGTAAAACTTGTCGTGAAAAATAATCCTAGTAAAGCAAGGATTTTAAAAGAGTTAATAATTTTCATAATTAATAGTTTTTATTTTGTTTTATGTGAATTCATAATATTGGAAAGCAAAGCCTTCATATGTTCATTCTCTTCTTCAAGAATTCGCAACTTGACTTCTTGCGATAAATTTTTTCTGTCCTGTTCTATTAAGTACAAAGTAAGTTCTTCCACTTTTTTTAATAAAAGCATGTTCATTTCGCCAAGGTCAATCCCTTCTTCTTCAACTTCTTTGGCAGAAGGTATTTCAGGTAGGTGTTTATTTTCTTTGATAAAACTTTCAACTTCGTTGAGGGGTTTTAAATTGTAATTGTTTCCGAAGACATAGTCGGCCCAATTTGTTACATCAATTACGACCTCTTTTGCATGAATGGAGCCATTAACTTCTAAATGGTACGTTCCTGGATCACGAGTAGTATTAATTCCTACTTTTCCGGAATAGTTAATGTATGTTGAATTATCTGTCCAAACGCTCCCGCTACCTGCTAATCCAGATAGATCAACAATTTTTGTTGGTTCACCATCATTCTCTAAACTTAAGCTTAAAGTTGTCCCATCAAGCGAAAAATTGTCAATCGTTTGATTATCTGTTCCCGTTCCATCCTGTATTGCTGAAAGGTTAATCGTTTTAGTTGCCTCTGAATCATTTTCTAATGAAAGAGACAAAACGGTTCCATCTAATGAAAACTCATCAATCGTCTGATAACCAGGGACTGTTGGCTTATTTAAAATGTAAGCATCTGAACCTGTATCGCCTTCATTCCAGTCAGCCTGGACATTGTCTTCCCCTCCTCCGGCAGTAGCACTCTCCAATCCTTTTTCGAGTTTGCCAATGGCGGTCTGAACATCGTCTGAAGAACTAATTGAACCTCCGGATGCAGGTAAAGAATAACTGGAAAGTAAAACTTCAGTTGCATTCTGATCATCGGTACCGGTTCCATCCTGTATTGCTGAAAGGTTAATCGTTTTAGTTGCCTCTGAATCGTTTTCCAAAGAAAGGGACAAAACCGTTCCATCTAAAGAAAATACATCAATCGTCTGATATCCAGGAATTGTTGGCTTATTTAAAATATAAGCATCTGAACCTGTATCGCCTTCGTTCCAGTCAGCCTGGACATTGTCTTCCCCTCCTCCGGCAGTAGCACTCTCTAAACCTTTTTCGAGTTTGCCAATAGCGGTCTGAACATCGTCAGATGAACCAATTGAGCCTCCGGATGCAGGCATTGAATAACTGGTAAGTAACACTTCAGTTGCATTTTGGTCGTCGGTACCAGCTCCTCCGGGCAGGGTACTTAATAGTACTTTTTTCTTATTATAAGAATCGCTGCTGTCTTCAATAACCAATACATCGGAATTCTCGGGTACAGCTTTCGTTGAAAGTGCATTTATTTCGGCAGGTTCATTCGTGTGAATGGCATTTTCATCATCCACATTATCAATGTTATCGGCAAAACCAGCAGGTTTGCCCAGGATATTGTCCCATGTTACGATTCCTGACCCTGATGGGGTAACCGTTATTATTATCTCATTTGAATACCCTTCGTTTCCACTTCCATCCGTGCAATAACACCTAAACCAGGTTGTTTCAAAAAGACTTCCAACATCCAAAGAATCTAATACAGCCCCTGTAATAGACGACCAGGAACCACTGGTTGCAGTAGAATCCTGCCATTGATAGCTTATATTTTCATCGCCCCCAGTGGCAAAAGCACTACTGGAAATCACTCCCGGACTTTGCCCGGTATCAACCAATGTGGTAGGGCATGTAATCGTATTGGGCATAAATTCAGGATTTACATTTATGGCAAGTACATTTGTTATTACCCCTTCCGTTCCACAGGAATCCAAACGCCTGTAATTAGTATTATACGTTAGTTGGTTTTGCGGGCTGTAGCCAGTAGAATTGGCACCCGGAATCTCAGTCCAAGACGATCCCTCCGCCTGAGATTCCCACTGATATGTATAGGCTCCACCACAGTCACCATTTGTTGCTGCGCTCCCGGTTATTTCGCCCGGAATAGTGTTATAATTAATGGTATTGCTGGCTATGGAAATAGAACCAGCTGCCAGAGGAAGTGGTGTTCCACCTGTCCATTGAGAATATGCCAAACCATTGCCATTATTATAAAGCATTGTTATTTCAGATGGGGTTAAAGCTCGATTCCAATATGCAACTTGATCAATATATCCTCCATAATATCTTAAATCATCACCCTCCATCTTCTTCCATAACGGTACCAATCATTAATCCTTGGCTGCTTGTAATTGATCCATAAGTACTTCCAAGATAATATGGAGAATTAGAATCTTGTCCCCCATCTATATAAACAATAAGTGTATCATTTTCTCTTTTCCCAACAATATGATACCACTGTCCACTATTCCCCATCAAAATTGAATTGAGATTGAAACTTTTACGTGATATATTATTGTCAACTTCCATCTTAAGTTGGTCTGAATTGGAACCTTGAAACTGCCATCTTTTCCCGCCTGCTCCTTGTCCCCCATAGCTCACTGGACTGTTTGGATATAAATTATTTGTTCTTTTCATCCAAAATGAAATCGTAAAATTTTCTGCACCTGGCTGGAGTGAAATATTATTTCCACAATCAACTTTATCATTAGTACCATCAAAAAAATAACATTGCCCAATTTTACCAATTTGATTATTACTAACTCCACCGTAGTAAATTCCAAAATTTGAACCATGAGAATCAATGGCACTATCTCCAATAATTTCATCAAATTCCCAAACCGAAACCAGCCCATTTAAAAGGTATTGAGAATTACAGTTTATTCCCCAAAATAGGAGGATTATCAAGGCTATTCCTTTAACAATTTGTTTTGCTTGCATAGAATGGATATTTAGGACATGGGTATTTTAGAAATTCTATTGTTTGGTTTGTATAGGCAATAAAAGTAGAGAATCAGAATTGTAAAAATCGTCTCTTTTTACGAACTGTATACATGAATTTACAAACGGTATTTTAAAATTTACAAATGATGCAATACCAGCACCTTAACACTAAAAGCAAAAGAAATTGATTAATTCTTTTATAATGAACTACCCTTCAGCAAGCGATAGCGTTATCAATAAGAATTCTATTTTTACCTGCCCCTTGGATCGGAGAATATGACCCAGGGATCCCGAGTACCTGCATCGGGATCAGTTTGACTTCACAATTTCAATTTACTTACATTCTTGAAACTGTAGTCTTACTGATTTAAACGAATTATTTTTTGGATGAATTCCTTCTTTTTTGTCCTTGAGATAGGTATGTTCAGACCGCTTATCAATTCAATACTACCACCTTGCTCTTTATAATATTTTCGAACCATCTCCAAATTAACCAAAAAGGATTTATGTGCCCTGTAAAAATGTGTTGCCGGTAATTGAGATTCGAACCATTTTAAGTTTTTTGAAACCGTAATTTTTCGGTTTTCCCGGAGAAATACATCTGAATAACTGCCCGAACCCTTTATATGTAATATGTTGTCAATAGAAATAATTTCGATGGAGGTTGAATTGCTGAGGATTATATTTTTCATTTCAAATATTGTGTATCTGGTTTGTATATAGTTGACTAAAGTATAAAAAAAAGAATTGAATGATTAATATATTCTACGTTCAGTTAAAATTATTATACAATTTATAATTGGTTCAAAGAAAAATAGAGTTTAAATATTTATAGTTAAAATTATTAACGCCAGCACTACACTTCTATAATTTTTACCCTTTTGACTTGTTTTTTCACAAATCCACAGCACTTATTACTGTTTGTTATGAAATGAACAAGACTACTTAAACATGTTATGAAACACATTTATTCCATTTTTAATATCTTATTTTTATTTATTCTAAATTAGAATAAGGGTATTAGTATTCACTTAAAAAGATCACTATGAAAAAAAGAATTTTACTTATCTCCCTCATTGTTATTAGCTTAACAACTTTTGCACAAGAAAAAAACGGAACTGTATTTATCAAACACCCCGCCATCGAAAAAACAAATAGCCTTTGGGATGCATTTGTGAAAGGCGACAAAGAAGCCTATGGCGCTTTGCTTGCCGACACCATTGCCGAACTGTCGAACGGGAAACTGGAAGTTACTACGCGTGAGAAACATGTTGCTCAATTAGACTGGTGGAAAAATGAATTCAGCAACTTAAGTGTTGTGGACCACAAACCGGCATTCCCGGATGCAATTGAGTACGACGAGGGTGGTACATGGGTGCAAGACTGGAAACTGGTAACGGGTACCCATAATGCGTCTGGCATAAACATCAAGGTTCCATTACACAATTTGTACAGTTTTAATGATGACGGCAAAATTACTTCGATCCACCATTATTACAACAACGATGTGTTTGAAGAAATTAGGAACAGTGCCGCGGTAAAAGAAAACGGAACAATTTACATTAATCATCCATACATAGCCAGCGTACGGAAATTGGTAAATGCATACTGTGCGAAAGATATTGAAAAAATGACTGAATTTTATTCACCAAAGGCAACTTTTAGCAGTATAACTACGGATTATAAAAAATCAAACGACCTTACTACTCAAATGGATCATTGGAAAAAACGCTTTGAAGAAGTTGACAAATTTACAATGGATCAAATTGGTTATCCGGATTGTTTGCATTATGAAAAAGGGAATATTTTTGTGGTACAATCATGGTGGAACTATTCGGTAAAAGTTGGCGACAAAGTTCACACTGCCCCGATGATGCTTGCACTTACTTTCGACAAAGAAGGCAAAATTGTTGAATCCTCTGTTTACATTAGCACAAATCACTTTGAAGATTAGGAAATATCCTACGTAAGAAATTTTAGAAGAACCGTTCGTTACAACAGGATGGTTCTTTTTTTATTCCCCCAATTCTTTGGTCAATCTGAGCATAAGCGCTATTTTTAAGCAAAACTAATCAACAATTTTTATGCATACTTCAAGAAGGAATTTTCTATTAAAAGCGGGAATTGGAAGTGCTGCACTTGCAAGCATCCCAACAATTGTAAGTTCATGTATTGCACCTCAAAATAAAGACAATGAGGACGAAAATACGAGCATTTTCTCGGCAAACGATGTCGTTTTATTTCAGGGCGATTCGATAACAGATGCCGGAAGGGACAGAAAAAACAGTGACCCGAATTCATCAAAAGCTTTGGGGGCAGGCTATGCGTTTTTAGCTACTGCCAACCTTTTAAACACACACGCCGATAAGAACCTAACGATATACAACCGTGGAATAAGCGGAAATAAAGTATATCAACTGGCGGAGAGGTGGCAAGCCGATTGCCTCGATTTAAAACCAAATTTATTAAGTATTTTAATTGGAGTGAACGACTACTGGCACTTCCGAAATGGAAATTATAATGGTACACCTGAGATTTACGAAAATGATTTTAGGAAACTTTTAGAAGCAACAAAAAGCAAAATTCCAGGTATTAAGCTGGTTATTTGCGAACCTTTTATATTGACCGAAACCAGGTCGGTTGACGAGAGCTGGGTGGAGCCATTCAAACAGTTCCAGAATATAGCAGCAAAAATTTCTAAAGAATTTGAAACTATTTGGGTACCGTTCCAAAAGGTATTTACTGAAGCTTCAAAAGTGGCGCCAGCAACGTATTGGACTCCGGACGGGGTTCATCCTTCCATTGCCGGGGCACAACTTATGGCTGAAGCCTGGCTAAAATCGATTTAAAATTTTCAAACTAAATAGAGGGCAGGGTTTCACTTCAAGTGTTGCCCTGTCGTGCTTTATTATTTGTTTATCTTTGCCGAATATTGCACCAACAAAAATGCATTCATGAAGTTTGAAGAATACAGGATATCGGCCGAGGTAAAAAAGAACATTGCCAAACTTGGCTTTACCCGACCGACCGACATACAATACAAATCCATTCCACCCATATTAAAGGGCGAAGACGTACTTGCCATTGCACAAACGGGCACCGGAAAGACGGCAGCATTTGCCATTCCGGTAATCCACAAGGTAATGGAGATGAAACGAAAAAGGACCCGCCCTGATGGGATTCTATGCATGGTGATGGTCCCGACACACGAACTGGCATTGCAGGTTAACGGTGTGTTTGAGTCGATTTCAAGAAATACAAATGTAAAATCGTATTGTATTTTCGGGGGCATTGATCAAGATCCTCAGATTGCAAAGCTTCAAAAAGGTTTTGATATTTTAATTGCCACTCCCGGACGTATGTTTGACCTGGTTAGCCAGGGGCATCTCCGCTTAAACCGTGTTGAAATACTTATCCTTGATGAAGCCGACCACATGCTGGACCTTGGTTTTATTAAAGACATTCGCGATTTAATCCGGTTCCTTCCCAAAAAAAGGCAAACCCTGTTTTTTTCGGCAACGATAAACGAAAAAATTAAAAAACTCGCCTATTCGCTGGTTACAAAACCAATTCGCATTCAGGTTTCGCCCAAAAATCCGGTAGCAAAAAATATCGACCACAGTGTAGCACACATTTCCATGGATGACAAACGCTTTTTTCTTGAAAGGTTGGTAAAGGAAAATGAAGAAAGCAAAATCCTGATCTTCGTCCGTACGAAAGTTAGGGCAGAACGGGTGATGAAGGCTATGGAAAGGGTTGATATAAAAAGCAATACCATTCATAGCGACAAAGACCAAAAAGCGCGCAACAATGTGATGAACGATTTTAACACCGGAAAAGTAAAAATATTAATTGCAACCGACATTAGTGCCAGGGGAATTGATTTCCCAAATGTTGATTTTGTGGTTAATTATGATTTGCCGGAAGTTGCTGAAAATTATGTGCACCGCGTGGGAAGGACCGGACGTGGGAAACAAAAAGGAAAAGCAGTTTCGTTTTGCAGCAAAGAAGAAATTGAAATTTTAGAAGAAATTGAATCCTTTCTTGGGCATGAGGTTAAGGTATTGGAAATTGGCAAAGACGATTATATTGAAACGCTTGAATTTACAGATGACACGGATGATAACTGGAGGGCGTTGCTAAAAGAAGATTTGGAACCAAAATCCAAAAAGAAAAAAAGAAAGAAAAAATAAGTTCGATTTCTATTCGGAGTAACATAAGAAAGGATGTGTATGTTTTTTACACATCCTTTTTTTATGTAAATAGATTTCGTAATACACTGCGTATTAAACAAATTAATTTCTATTTTAAAATAATATTCCCTGAACCTGAGAATTCAGTCCCATAAGTCAGGTTACCTGAAGCAACAATCTCATTCGCACCAATATTTAATACTTGAATAGCTGCTGCCCTGTTACATTTTACAATTATTTCACCATCTTTAATGTTCTTTTTTTCAATAGGCAACAATTGATTATTGCTCATTATTCTTATCGAACTGAGGTCAACCAATTCAATTTTATCTTCCGGAACCTCAATAAATACAGTAATCCATTTCCCCTTACTTTTTGAATTCAATACATTGGGGCTACAACTAACAACCACAGGAATTGAAGGATTTACAAAAAATTCGATGAACCGGATCTGAACAAATTGGCCAATTTGCATATTAGATTCATTCAAATAATGATTATACTCTGTCAAACCTGCAACATACCTTCCTACGGTTAATTCCGATGGTGGAGTCATAAAATCCACACACGTTTCTTCATCCCAAAACTCAACACTAAATTCGGTAAGATATGATCCCCAGAAAAAATCGTTTTTAGATTGATAAATTGCACCTAAATCTCCATCATAAGGATTTCCACTTCCCGGTCCACCTAAACTTATAAATTCTGAGGTACATGGTGAGCCTTCCAATTGACCTTCATATTTTGCCCAGGTGAGAACCGGCTTGGTTGTATTTACTATTGAGTGATTTTCAGGATAAATAATTTGGGCTTCATAAACCTGCGTGTTCATAAACTCCTCTCTGATTTCGAAAGATGATTCAGCCAATAAATTAGTTGGATCACCAAGAGGATATATTTCACACTTATAACTTCCTAAGAAATCAGCTGGTTCGATATTCTCAAGACCTGAGATTTGCCAAACAACATATTCAATACCATTTTCAACTACATAATTGATATTCTTAAAACTGTCGAAAATGATAGGTTCTCCACCCGTTTCTTTAAATACTTTAATATCAATCAATAGATTTGTCCCATCATAGATGCCTTGAACTACTCCATCAACATCCGAATCGTATGGGTTTGACAAATAGGAACTAAAAAAATCAAGGTTCCATTTTTCAGTGTCATCAATGTAAATAATATGTTCTCCACCGAAATAAAAATCAAACAGGTTGATGTAATTTTCTTCCTCGCCTGATTTTAAGGTTTTGATACTAGTTACCTGATTAGGTTCTTGAACTACAAAATTTTCACTACATGTTGCAAAAAGCAATAAGATACATGTAAAGAGCAAAAGGATTTTTCCAGTCTTCATATTATGAATTTGGGTTAATAAATGATGTGTCGCGATCAAAAAGCATCGACCGTAACACAATGTTTTTTTAGAACACTCTATGAAACCTAAGGTACGAAATAATCACTTAAACAACAATCCTAATTCGTTGATTTAACGATTAATTGTTCATTACTTCTTTCTTAATATTGCAAGATAACCGCCACCCGACGCCATTGATATTTGGAGCTTGTTACTTGTTACAATATCTTTTTTAATGACATAATCCGATTGGTGCATATCAGCATTCACACCGTCCGCCAAATATTCAATTTCCCATTCACCTTTTCCAAGGAATGAAAGATCAATATCAAATTTGCGTGGTGTCCAATCGTTCATTCCGCCAATGTACCAGTTATCCCCATTTTTTCTTGCCACAACCAGGTATTCTTTCACTTTCCCTTCTATGGCAACAGTTTTATCCCAAGTGGTTGGGATTTGAACCATAAATTTCATAAAATCGGGCTCTTTCCAATAGTTGGAAGGATTATCGCAAAACATTTGAATCGGGCTTTCATAAAGCACGTACATTCCCGCCTGATGTGCCCGCGTACCCTGGCTCATTGGGGCATTAAATACATCCCTGAACCCTAAGGTATCTTTGTTCACCGTCGCCCCGGGCGTATAGTCCATTGGCCCTGCCAGCATTCTTGTAAATGGTAATGTTAGGTTATGTGCCGGGGTAATATAGTCCGCCCATTTATTATGTTCCGCACCACGCAATCCCTCATAATTTACCACATTGGGGTATTTACGTTGCAAGCCATTAGGTTTGAATGCACCATGAAAATCTACCAGAAATTCCCTTTCGGCAGCGGCTTTTGCAATTTGTTCGTAATAATCAACCATAAGCTGATCGGCACGCTGCATAAAATCAACTTTTACACCAACAGCTCCCCATTTTTTAAATTCATCGAGTGTTGCCTCCAAATTGTCCAACAAAGGTTTCCACAATACCCAAAGGATGACATCCACATTTTTTGATTTGCCATAATCAATAATTTCGCGCACGTCCATATCTGGCATAAATTCCATTAAATTCGTTGTTTCCGACCATCCCTCATCCAAAATGATATATTCGATGCCAAATTCGGAGGCGAAATCTATAAAATACTTGTAAGTTTTGGTATTCACCCCCGATTTAAAATCAACGCCGTATATATTATTTGCATTCCACCAGTCCCAGGCAACTTTTCCTGGCCTTATCCAATCGGTTGATTTTAAAACATTATGATCTGCCAAAATATAAGGGAGGTTATTTTCAATAAGCTTCTTATCTTCTTTTTCAATCATTAATACACGCCACGGAAGATTAAACTTTCCGGGTGTTTTGGCAATATATGCAGCTTCTTCAACAATCTTTTCACTTCTGTCCCTTACTTGTTCCAACGTTAAAGGAACTTTGGGAAAAATAGAAGTTAGAGCATCAGAGCCTGTACCTTGCAAGAACAAAGCTGGATAGTTGTTTTGCCCGGTTTCTGTAATTCCAATTTTCAGTTCATCCTCTAGGTTTACCAAAGCTGGCAAGCTACTAAAACGTTCGGTCGATAAGCCGGAAAGGATGGTATCGACATACAATCGTTCGAAATGGGAATAAAAACTTATTTCTTCCGGAAACAACACGGTGCATTCACCACCAAAATTAAGTTCGGCAACTTCGTTAATAATCTCAACTTCTCCTTTTTCATTTAATTCCCACCTATAGGACACCCCATTATCATAGGCTCGAAAACGCAGGGCATAATTTCCTTTAAAATTTATAACAAGTTCGTTACAGTGGTCAACCACATTTTTAAATTTGTATGGAACAACTGCTTCTGAAGTTGTGTTCACCTCTGATGAGGTCGTTTTTCCAACCTTAGGATCGACCCCCAGAACCTCGTCGGAAAGTTCGAGTGCAATTTGCGATTCGGAAAGGACTTTTTTATTGTCCTTAAAAACAGACCATGTAATTTCCTTATCTATTTTTATTTTAATGTTTACAGATGAATTTGGAGAAGTAACTTCGTAATTTTTGGCGTTCAATCCAAAAGAAAAAAACAGAATTGTTAGAAGGGCAGCAAATTGTTTCATGATTTTCGCGTATGATTCGTTAATACTTTAAGTGCGAAAAATAAGGATTCTTAACATTGAAAATTATAACATTTGTTTTGGTTTTAAAATTTCTTCAAAGATTTTGGGTTAAAATCTCCAGTTTTGGGACGATATTAAGATGGGTACTTAATTAACCCTTGCCTTTTTCGTCCATCCATTAAAATTTGTAGAGGTTCATTAAAACGTACATGTTTTACATATTCTTTTTGCATGACAAGTTTCTGGCGTTCCAGTATTTCGAGATCCACTTTTGAGTTTTCCTGTTTGCAGGGAACAGAAAAATAACCCACATTCATAGAAGTAACGTTATGAAAAAAGTGTGATCCCAAAGATCCATCCAACGGAAAATCGGGCAGGCCCATTTCTACAATAATCCTGGCTTTTGATATGCTTGACCACAACACCGGGATGCCGGTAAAATGATCTTTCGACCCCCAGCGCCCTGGCCCAATCAAAACATATTCTCTCCCATTGGCTTCAAATGTTTTGTTAATCTCTTCAATTTCTCGGGCAATGTCTTTGGTTTTTAGCTTGTTAAACTTTTCAATATCCACATAAACCACATCACAAATACTTTCTATTTTCCCATTGCCCATACCGCGTTCTGCGGCCATTAAAATATTTTCCGATTCCTGAAGGTCAATATTGATCTCCACTTGGTCTTCCTGCCTAATAAGCGGTTTTATTTGAAGCAAATAAAGGGTAGGAAATCCATTGTCGCCTTTTTCAAGGTCAATTGCAAATTCAATCTCAACCGGAGACCCCATCGCTTCACGGAATACTTTTAACAGCAATTGCAAAGACTCAGATAAAGGGAAGTAATTGTATTTTATTATGTTTGAAAAATCGATCACACGCGGGCCACGAACTCGGATACCAGGTACCAGCATGTCGTTCTCGTGATCATAAGTTGATGCACAATGATTCAGCACCCCATCTTTCTCAGCCTCGCTTATTTTATATTTTTTGATGGTTGCATTTTCACCTCCGCCTATTAAATCAAAGTCGGTCATAGCCAAATCGAGGGCATAAAAGCTGGTTTGCGAATCGTTTATCTGGTCCCGAATATCGGTTGGGTTTATTGTCGGGTATTTTGGGCAAAACCGAAATGCTTTTTCACCACCAACCACATATTCGCCCAAGCCTACTGCAAGCACCGAAAACCCATCTTCGGGTTCCATATACGAAACCGGATAATAATTATAAGATTGGGCAATACCGGAAATGTTGGGATAGTACTTTTTATTGTACTCATGACCAACTACTTCCTGAATTACAACCGCCATTTTTTCCTCTTCAATTTTATAGTTCACCGCATCAAAATATGCCCTGGCAGAATCGGTAAAGATACTTGCATAAACCAATTTTATTGCCGTTAGCAATTGCTCAAACCTAACCTTAAAATCAGGGTGGTTATTGGGGAGCAAATAAGTAGCATAAACGCCTGAAAACGGTTGCAACAATGAATCTTCAAAAAGTCCGGAAGATCGAATTGCCAAAGGATTCTTATTGATTTTTAAAAATTTACGCAGCCTCTCCAGCAGCACTTCATCCAACTGGGATTCAAGGAAAAGCATCCTGATCTGGTGAAAATCTTTATTGGTATAAATATCCTCGTGCAAGTTGTTCTGCTCAAGAAACTTATCAAATTCCAGGGCACCAATTATAGAAGTCGATGGAATACGAACATTAAAATTTGGTATAATTTGCTTAAAGTCGATATTTTCGATAAAATGGCTTAAAAATGCCATTCCCCTCCCCTTTCCTCCAAGCGAACCTTTTGCCAAACGGATAATATACCTGTTCGACATGGGCAACGACGAGGTAAAATTGATGATACTCCCCCTTAATTTCCTTACCTTTTCTGACTTAAAAATATTTTGAATCGTATTTCGAAGTTCTTCAACGGTTTTAAAATCTTCCAGTTTATAGGGGATTAACTGCAAAGCAATATTGATCTCGCCACGCGCCATTAACCAAGTGGAAAATGAATTCCGGTTGGCGTGGTATTTTAATACCGAATCGGGGATTATTTTTAGTTTTTCCTGAAAATCGTCCAGGTTTTCAGCTTCCATTACGGGAACACCGTTGCCATCTTTAAAAACAAAATTTCCGAAACCTAGCCTTCTGTATAAAAAATGCAGGATATCTAGCGACAAACTTTCCGAATTTTTATTGATAAATTCAGCCTCAATTTCCGATGCTTTTTGCGCGTTGCTTATGTCATGCGATTGCAACATAAGCGGTACCGGATGTGACAATGTTTTTTTTACGTATTTCAACAATTCAATTCCGGCATCTTCTTCATCAACCCCGTTCCTTTCGAATTTAACATCCGAAATGACGCACAATATATACTCTTTATAGATGTTCAGAACCTTAACTGCTTCTTCATAGGTACTCACCAGAATAACCTTTGGGCGGGCCCTCATCTTCAAAATCTTATGCAAATCATCGTTTGCCTCATCCTGCACCAACACCTGGGTTTGGGTCATAATGGTTGAATACAAAATTGGCAAATATCGGGAGTAATATTGAATGCTGTCTTCAACCAGGAGCACTACACGGACATTACCGTTTTGGGTATCGCGGGCAACATTTTTTTTGTCTTCAATATATTTGATCATTGCCAGGAACACGTTCGAATTGCCGTTCCAAACAAACACCCGGTCAACAAAATCCAATTTCTGTCCTTCCACCTGGAAATACCTTAAATCGGCATTGTTGTTCACAAGCAACAAAAGAGGGGTTCTAGGTTGTATTGCTTTTAGTTCACGTGCAATCTCCACCGGCATTAGTTTATCAACACCCGCCATTACAATAATGATATCAAAATCCCGGTGTTTTATTGCCCTAACCGCTTCTTCTTTCGAGTGCACACTGGTAAACCTGGGTGCTGCATATAAATTTAACTGTAGGTATTCACCCCTGATTTTATCACTAAACTGCCCTTCACGAACAATCGAATAAGAATCGTACAAGGTTGCCACCAATAAAATTTCCTTGACTTTTGTGGGCATCAACTCCTGAAAAATATCCCGGTCGTTCTTTTTCTTTTTATAAATATCCGACAGGGTAATCTTTTCTATATCCATAACCTAGTTTTGTTTCTGAAAAATAAGTAAAAATCCGAACACCAAGCAGGATAGAAGTCTGTTATTAAATATATTGCCATATCAGTACTAATCCAAATAATCTAATTTGGGATACTTAATTGAAATGGCGGGTCTTACATTAATTATTTTAGTGGTATATTTGATAGGATATTTTGTGGATTGCTCTATTAATCGTTTTTATCCCGATGAAACATTTTAATTATCACGCATACCTTCTGATTGCTTTTATCTCCATTGTATTCTCAACTAACTCTCTGGCACAAATCAACAAAGACAGTTTATGGGCTGTTTGGAACAATACCAGCATTGATGACTCCTTAAGGTTAGATGCCATATATAACATAGCATGGGATGGATATCTTTTCAACGATCCGGACAGTGCAAAATACTATGCACAAATGCAATATGAATTTGCAGATAGTACCAAACTGGAGAAATGGCAAGCCAATGCTTTATACACGCTTGGAGTTGCACATTATTTAAAAGGGGAATTTGCCGATGCCTTGCAAAGCTTCAATAAATGCCTTTCGATCAGGGAAAAAATAAATGACGAAAGAGGGATCGCGGTTACACTTAACGGAATAGGCTTAGTTCATTCCGACCAGGGCAATACCTCACAAGCCATTATCAACTATACCAAAACAATTAAGATATTGGAAAAACTGGGCGATAAATCACGCATATCGGGTTGTTACAACAACATCGGGATTATTTATCAAACCATTGGGGATAATGAAAAAGCGCTTGAATATTACCAAAAAAGCCTTGAAATAAATGAAGAACTTGGCGATAAAGAAAGTATTGCAAATTCGTTTAACAACATCGGGATTATACAAAAAGACCAGGAAAAATATGAAAGTGCCCTGGAGAGTTACCTGAAAAGCATTGAGATTGGCGAAAGTATTGGTTACAAACGTGGTGTTTCTAATTCACTAATAAATATCGGTAACATATATACATTAAAAGGAGACCATAATTTAAGTCTCGAATATTACAACCAAAGCTTGGTGATTAAAGAAGAACTGGAAGACAAAAAAGGAATTGCTATGTGCCTTGTGAGCATCGGAAATGCACTCAAAGAACAAAAGAATTATTCAGAAGCAATTTCATATTCCCAAAAGGGCCTTAAAATTTCGGAAGAGTTGAATGCTGCTGAAG
This sequence comes from Prolixibacteraceae bacterium, assembly GCA_963677475.2. Classification (GTDB taxonomy): domain Bacteria; phylum Bacteroidota; class Bacteroidia; order Bacteroidales; family Prolixibacteraceae; genus JABMQB01. Next base: position 118,545 of record CAXXQD010000008.1, read on the forward strand.
AAATGAAGGAAGCTGCAAATACCTTATATGAGTGTTACAAAGCGTTGGGGCAAACGCAAAAGTCGCTTGAAATGCACGAATTATACGTAAAAACCAAAGATGAACTAACGAGTGAAGAAAACCATCGGGAAGTACTAAGGCAAGAGTTTCAATACAATTACGAAAAACAATATTTGATTGACAGCCTCAATTTTGCCCGAAACGAAGCCATCAAAAATATCGAACTGAAAAAGTCGGAAAATGCGAAATGGTTTTTCCTTGTACTTTCAATTTTAACCTTGCTCCTGGCAGGTTTTGCTTATTTCGGGTACACACAGAAGCAAAAAGCAAACATCCTTTTGGAAGAACGGAACAAATTTGAAATTGAAAATAAAAAGCGGGCCATTAGTTTATTCGGGCAACAGGTTTCAAAAGAAATTGCGTTGGAGCTTTTATCGGAGTCGTTTAACTCGGGCAGTAAAAAGCTATTTGCATGCATTATGTTCCTTGACATCAGGGACTTTACCACATTTGCCGAAACCAAAGAACCTGCAGAAATTATTCAGTACCAAAACGATGTTTTTGGGTTTATGATCGATGTTATTAGCAAACACCATGGTATTATCAACCAATTTTTGGGCGATGGTTTTATGGCTACTTTTGGCGCGCCAAGTTCATCGGGCAACGATATTCAGAATGCGGTAAATGCATCAAAAGAAATCCTGGCGACGCTAAATAATAAATGTAATTCTGGTGAGATCCCACAAACAAAAATTGGAATTGGTTTGCATGCCGGAAATATTGTAACCGGAAATGTTGGGACTGTTGAACGGAAGCAATACTCCATCACAGGAAATACGGTGATCCTTGCTTCGCGTATCGAACAACTCAATAAAGAGTTTAATTCTGAAATATTGATTTCAAAAGAAGTAATGGACCACCTCGACCAACATAACATAAAGTTTAAAAATTTAGGTTCAGTTACCTTAAAAGGAAGGGTTGAACCTATGGAGATTATTCGGTTGTTGTAAAGTTGTACGTCATGTTGAAGAAGTAAAATCAAAATAGCCAAACGTGGAAAAAAGACCAAGAACACCAATAAACTTAAAGAAAACCGATTATCTCTTTGAGATTATCGGATTGATTGGAATCATCTGCCTAATCATCTTACCAATTTACTTTTTTAATGACTTGCCAGAGCAAATACCAAAACATTTTAATGCTCATGGACAAGTTGACTCATATGGAAGCCGTAGAATTATCTGGTTATTACCAGCAATTGGATTATTTCTATATATCAGTTTGACAATTTTAAATAAATTTCCTTTTGCTTTGAATTACCCAACAAAAGTCACAAATAATAATGCGGAAAGATTATATACTCTTGGGACACGGACTATTCGACTTTTAAAAACAATAGTCGTTCTTTCATTCGTTTTTCTGAATTTTAAGACTATTCAAATTGCATTAAATAAATCAACCAATATTGGGCAATTATATCTCCCAATAATTATATTCGCGTTGATAATTTTGATAGGAACAATAATTTATAAAATGACAAAAAATAAAACACAAACGTAAAACAATATAAATTTTATTGCAAGTTAAGTGAATATTGGATGGAGGTTCTTATTAAAATCATTGTTGTCCGGCAAAAAATATTTCGTCCCTACAGGACTTCCTCCTGAGATATATAACTCCTATTCTACCAACATCTTGCCCCTCTGGGGCTGTTCCGATAGAAACTCAATATGTGTAGAAATAAAATACGATCCCCAATACATAGCAGTTCCGTAGGAACGTAATAAAATCAAAAGTTCAGAGATAATTGTCAGGCTTCAATGAATTAAAACAGAACCAAACAAAGACAAATGCTTCTATTTAATACAAATAAGATAGGTTATGCTCCAATATCCTTACAAAATAATACTCTATATCGATAATTTCATTTAATTAAAACATAAAACATTCACGACTCCAAAGAATCACCAAAAGGACTAAAAATCAAATTATTAGTGCTTGAGTACAGCAAATTCTATTTGCTGAAATAATAATGCGGATAGAATCCGCATCACCCGTTTAATTCAAAAAAAAGCAGGACCAAATAAATGATCCTGCTTCTATATTTTACCATTGCATATTAAAACTATACACAACTTTTCTTTTCTACTTTTTCGTTGCCCTTAACTTCCCAGGTATTGCCCGATTGAAGCAGTTCATCCATACAACTAACTTTCCTTGTTTTTTGTACGGCTTCAATCTGCATCTCCATTTCCTGGTCATATACAGGAGCATCCACACTTCTGATTACACCAAATGCCACCGGAAAATTCGGAAGCGACATATTAATTAATGCCAGGTGCAGTGTAGGATCAACTTCCTTTGCATCATGTACCAGGATATCCTCTTCGGTAACACCATCTTCACCAATAGTTACAACCTCCAGTTTTCCTTTTTTCATGACCAGGCCTTTTTCGTTATCGTTGCCAAAAATCATTGGCTCGCCATGTTTAAGGAACAATTGCCTTTCCGATTTATGCACAGGATCGGTTATTTCTTTGTGGATTCCTTCGTTGTAGATCACGCAGTTTTGAAGTACTTCAACAATTGAGGTTCCTTTGTGCTCTGCAGATGCTTTAAATACTTCAGAGCTCATTTTTATATTGCTGTCGATACTCCGCGCAAAAAACGAACCCGAAGCGCCAACAACTAATTTACCGGGAACAAATGGGTCTTCAATAGTTCCGAACGGCGAAGTCTTCGTTTTAAAACCACGGTCGGAAGTTGGTGAATACTGCCCTTTTGTTAAACCATAAATCCGGTTGTTGAACAATACAACATTCACATCAATGTTCCTTCGGATTAAATGAATAAAATGGTTACCACCGATTGCCATTGCATCACCATCGCCCGTAACTATCCAAACCGACAATTCGGGATTTGCACATTTTACCCCTGAAGCAATCGCAGTGGCACGCCCGTGAATGGTATGAAAACCATAGGTACTCATATAATATGGGAACCTTGAAGAACATCCAATACCTGAGATCACGGCAAATTTTTCATGAGGCACACCCATTTCGGCCATGGTACGTTGAACGGCATTCATGATTGCATAATCACCACAACCTGGGCACCAGCGAACTTCGTTTTCGCTTTTAAAATCTTTAACTGTATATGATATTTCAGACATGTTTATTCCTCCAATAATTTTTCGATACTATCTTTTAATTCTTTCACGGTAAAAGGCAAACCTTTTACTTTGTTGTACTGATAATAATCGTTCCCGGGAATTTTATCCCTCAAATAGCTAACAAATTGTCCTAAGTTTAACTCACAAACAATGATCTTCTTAAATTTTGCAAATATCTCTGACGTATTTTTTGGAAGTGGTTTGATATAATTAAAATGCGCCAAGCTAACATTTTTGCCTTCTTTTCTTAATTCTTTCACGGTGTTCACCGTATGGCCAAAAGTGCCACCCCAGCTCACCACCAAAACATCGCCACTTTCATCGCCACAAACTTCAAGGTCTGGTACCAGGTCAACTACCCGTTGTACCTTTTCTTCGCGAATCTCACAGTTAACCTGATGGTTATCCGGATCATGACTTACTGTTCCTGAGATATTTTTTTCCAATCCACCAATCCTGTGTTGGTATCCTTCCATTCCGGGGAATGCCCATTCACGTGAGAGCGTTTTTTCATCGCGTGCATAAGCTTTAAAATTTTCCGCGCTACCTGCTGTGCGTGCATTAATTTCAGGAAGCTCAGCCATTGAAGGTATTTTCCATGGTTCGCTACCATTTCCCAGGAATCCGTCGGTAAGAAGGATTACAGGCACCATTCTTTCCAATGCTATTTTTGAAGCCATGTAGGCATAATAAAAACAATCGGAAGGTGTTGAAGCAGCTACTACCACAACAGGGCTTTCACCATTTCTTCCATACAAAGCCTGCATTAAATCCGACTGCTCTGTTTTTGTTGGTAATCCTGTTGATGGGCCACCACGCTGCACATTTACAATAACCAATGGCAATTCAGCCATTACTGCTAAACCAATAGCCTCACCCTTCAGGGCTAATCCAGGTCCGGAAGTGGTTGTAACGGCAAAATTTCCGGCAAAAGCTGCACCGATTGCCGAAGCAATCCCAGCAATCTCATCCTCCGCCTGAAAAGTTTTAACTCCAAGGTCTTTTCGTTCAGTCAGGGCCTGCAATATTTCAGTAGCAGGTGTAATTGGGTAAGAACCCAAGAACAACTCTTTGCCCGATTTTTCAGCAGCAGCCAATATTCCCCAGGCTGTAGCATGGTTGCCGTTTATGTTTCGGTAGGTTCCATCCTCTATTTGGGCAGGTTGCACCAAATACCTTGGGGTCATATGTTGCATGGTTAAACCATAGTTGTAGCCATCGTGCAAAACTTTTAGGTTTGACTCAACAACAATTGGTTTCTTCGCAAATTTTTTGGTAATAAATTCTTCGATATACGTTAATGGGCGATCAAAAATCCAACAAACAAGGCCAAGGGCAAACATATTTTTGCTCCTTAAAATACTCTTGTTGTCGAGACCAAATTCTTTTAGGCTTTCTTTTGTTAAACTGGAGACAGGAACCGGAATTTTGAAATAATCTTCCAGATTACATTCTGCAAACGGATCATCGGTAACGAAGTTTGCTTTTTTCAGGTTTTTCTCATTGAACGAATCCACATCATAAATGATGGTTCCGCCCGGATTCATAAACTTTGAGTTTGCTTTAACTGCAGCAGGGTTCATGGCAATTAGCACATGCGCGAAATCACCCGGGGTATTCACTTTATTGTGCCCAAATTGCACCTGAAATCCTGAAACCCCTCCAACTGTTCCCTGAGGGGCCCTAATTTCTGAAGGGTAATCAGGGAAGGTTGAAATGTCATTGCCCATCAAAGCCGTAGCGTCTGAGAACAAAGTACCTGTAAGCTGCATACCATCTCCCGAATCGCCAGAAAACCTAATCGCAACTTCTTCCAGTTCAATTACTTTTGTATCTTTCATTAATAAAAAATTATAATTCTGTAACTTATCTTTCAATTTAAAAGAAAACCGACCTCAAAAATAACAATTTATTACTTCTGAACCCGATTTGAATTCCACTAATGTGCATATAGTTAAAACAAAAATAACACTAATTTAATTCCATCTTTATGATATATGTAATTATTTCAATGTTTTGATATATTTGTCCATTATTTAAATTTAGTATAGATAAATGGCTTTAATTAAAACCCTTTTGGGAAAGACCCCGGTGTTCGGAAAAAATTGTTTTTTAGCTGAAAATGCGACACTTATAGGAGATATTGAAATTGGGGATAATTGCAGTATTTGGTATAGTGCAGTTTTACGTGGGGATGTGAATTACATAAAAATCGGAAATAATTCAAATGTTCAGGATGGGGCTGTGATTCACGGCACCTATAAAAAATCTGCCACCAACATAGGGAACAATGTTACCATTGCCCATGGTGCTATTTTGCATGGTTGCACCATAAAAGACAATGCAATGATTGGAATGAACGCGGTGGTGTTAGACGATGCTGTGGTGAACAGCAATACAATTATCGCAGCCGGATCGGTTGTTACCAAAGGAACCATCGTTGAATCGGGATGCGTATATGCCGGGATTCCTGCAAAAAAAGTGAAGGAAATCAGCCCTGAGCTTTTGGAAGGCGAAATAAACCGAATTGCCAAAGCATACGATACTTATGCCGGATGGTATAAAGAAGAATAACAGAGATTAAGTTTAAAAATCTTTTGCTTGATCTGTCTTTTATTATTTCCTTCTTTTTGCATTGATTAATTTGTACTTTGGCATTCCAAAATTAAATTTTTGTACCATGTCGAAATCAACATCCAAAGCGGGTACTTCCTCTTTAGTGCCAATGGTAATAATTAGTGCACTGTTTTTTATTTTTGGTTTTGTAACCTGGCTAAACGGTATTTTAATCCCCTACCTGAAAATAGCATGTGAGCTAAGCAACTTTCAGGCAATGTTTGTGGCCTTTGCTTTTTATATTTCCTATACCATTATGGCGCTCCCTTCGGCATGGGTTTTAAATAAAACAGGTTTAAAAAATGGGATGATGCTTGGATTATGGGTAATGGCAATTGGAACAGCTATTTTTATCCCCGCCGCCATATCTAGGATATACGGAATATTTCTGCTTGGCTTATTTATCATGGGAACTGGGCTTGCACTGCTTCAAACCGCATCGAATCCGTATGTAACGATAATGGGCCCGCGCGAAAGCGCAGCAAAAAGGATAAGTATTTTAGGAATTTGCAACAAAGCTGCCGGTGCAGCAGCACCACTTATTTTGGCATATTATATTTTAAACGATGGAGATGCTTTTGTTGCAAGTATTAACTCCATGAATGAAATTGATAGATCTGTCGCCCTTGACGATTTGGCAAGACGGGTAATAAATCCGTACATAATAATGACCATCATTCTTTTTGTTTTAGGAATTGCAGTCCGGTTATCCGGATTACCGGAACTGGAGGAAGAAGCCGAAAATGAAACAGATAAAGCGAATACTTCCAGCAAAAAAACAATCTTTGGGTTTCCCCATTTAATATTGGGGGTTATTGCTTTGTTCTTTTATGTTGGTGCAGAAGTAATTGCCGGCGACACAATTATCAGGTATGGAATGTCGATTGGGATTGAATTGGATAAGGCAAAGGCATTTACATCATACACATTGGGCACGATGGTTCTTGGTTATATTCTTGGCATCCTGTTTATCCCGAAAAAAATCGATCAACGAAATGCACTGAAGATATCTGCGATTTTAGGAATCCTGTTTTCATTTGGTGCCATTTTTACTTCCGGAATTAGCTCTATAATATTTGTTGCCCTGTTTGGCTTATCAAACGCCTTAGTTTGGCCAGCTATATGGCCGCTGGCAATCCATAATCTGGGCAAGTTTATGAAAACAGGTTCGGCATTGCTAATCATGGCAATCTCCGGTGGGGCTATTCTTCCATTGGTTTGGGGCAGGTTTTCCGATATTTTTGGTTCGCAACAAGCCTATTGGATCATGGTTCCGTGTTATCTTTTCATCTTGTTTTTTGCCACAAAAGGCTATCGTTTAAAAAGCTGGAAATAACTTTTACGAACGCCTTACTTTAGTTACATTTGCACGCAAATTTATTACGCACCATACAAACAATATTATGAAACCTACCTTATTTATACTTGCAGCCGGAATGGGAAGCCGTTTTGGAGGGCTTAAACAGGTAACACCCGTTGGTCCATCAGGCGAAACAATCATTGAATATTCGATTTATGATGCGATTAGAGCGGGTTTTGGCAAGGTTGTTTTTGTAATCAGGGAAAGTTTTGCAGAAGCATTTAAAGAACGGTTTGATGCAAAACTGACTGGGAAAATTGAGGTTGGTTACGTATATCAGGAATTGGATAAATTACCAGAAGGTTTTAAAGTACCTGAAGGCAGGGAAAAACCATGGGGTACTGCCCATGCTATACTTATGGGCAATGAACTAATTCATGAACCTTTTGCGGCATTAAATGCGGATGACTTTTATGGCGCCGAGGCATTTAATGTAATGGGGGATTTCTTAAAGAATTCTGCATCCGAATCGGAGTACGCCATGGTTGGGTACCAGTTAAAAAATACCCTTTCTGATTTTGGAACCGTGTCAAGAGGTGTGTGTGTAACGGATGAAAACAATAATTTGACCGAAATAACGGAACGAACAAAAATCTATAAAAAGGGGGATCAAATTGTATTTTCGGAAGAAGATGGACAGGAAGTTATCTTAACACCTAACGAAAAAGTATCCATGAACTTTTGGGGATTTAAACCTGGCCTTTTTAAGCACTTGGAAACCGAATTTGTAAAATTCCTTCAACTTCACATCAATACCCCAAAATCAGAAATCTACATTCCCTCGGTGGTGTTTGACTTAATCAACAGCAAACAGGCAAACGTAAAAGTATTGGAAGCCGATTCGCCGTGGTTTGGTGTAACTTATAAAGAAGACCATCCGGCTGTTGTTAAGAAAATAAAGCATATGGTTAACGATGGAATTTATCCTGAAAACCTCTGGGAATAAGTATATTTTAACCATCGAACCAACCCCATTTATTACTTTAAAACTACCCCTTACATTCCTACCTACGTAAATATGTTAAATCCCCATAACCTATTCTAAATCATAAAACTTAAGTGAGAGCATTCTTAACTTTGATGAATCAATCGAATCCCAGAATGTTAAACTCGCTATCAAATGAAAAACCTTTCTTTTTTTCAGCCGCCAGTCAAAGCACGTTATTACCTGTTGTTATTTATGGCAATCCTCCTGTTTGGATGTAACAACGATACAGAAATAATTCATCTACATGGACAGGTCAAGGGTAACATCCGAATCCATAAATTGAAGGAAAACACATCTACTCTTCCGAATGTTGAATTTAGCATATCCGGGGAATGTGATGGCAAAGAATACCTTGCACATTCAAATCTGAACGGTGAATTTAGCTTTCCAGACCTGCCTATGGGAGCTTATAATTTTACCCTATTTTACAACAACGACAGTATTACAAGCCTTAAAGATTGTAGCTTTTTAGGAGGTGAAGGACCTGCATTCCTTAATTTTGACCTGCATGGACAACCAGATATAAAAGATATTGAATATCATTTTGAATTCATAAACGATACTATTTGGATTATAGGGCAACTTGAGTTGAATGAAGACCCAATTATTGATTACAATACCATTTACATGACCATCAAAATTGATTATTACAATCCTTTAGAAATTGCGGTTCCCTTTGACCCCGTTACAAAAACGATTAAATACAATTGGATCAACAATTATTACAACTATTACCAAGGCAACATCGATATTCAATCGTATTTTTTCAGAACCAATAAAAGGTACAGAGCTGAATTTATAAACAATGTTAATCTTTACAATCATTTCGAGTGGCTCACATTAAAAAATGACTCCACCTCTGTTGATACCTTTCATATTCCTTAAACTTAACATGAAATGAAAAACAAACCAAAAATCCTAGATATTTGTGACCCAAAAAATCAAGAACGTTTTGATTGTCCATTAAAAAGAAAAAGTTTTAAGTTCCCCTGTAGGATTTTTTATGCTATCGTTTTAATTGCCATAACTGGTTGCAATTCGGAAGAAACAGAATATAAATTATTAAGTGGCGATATTTCCGGGATTGTTTATCAAAACGGATTGGTAAAAGAAGATCCTGTCCAAGTTATTTTGGAAGGTAACAATGTAAAAAAAACTACCACAACCAATGAACAGAGCCAATATATTTTTAAAGGCTTAAAAACCGGGACCTACAACCTCACATTTATAAAAGAGGGCTTTGGAACCTGCTTCCTTAACGGTTATTCATACATCGGAGGAACAAAAGATCCTGTTGAAGTTCCTGACATAAACCTGGCTCAACTACCCGATGCATCTGTCTCAAACCTGACGATAAGCAAAATAGAGAGTTATACCGAAGGGGTTTCAACAAAAACAGTAATTTACTACAACGCAGAATTTGCGTCCGATCCTAATTTAAGGACCTATTATATCTATTACATAAGCACTGACCAGGATGCATCCTATAGAAATTATGATATATGGTATTGGCTGGACGAAACTTCCCCTCAAATATTTTTAAGCGAATATTACCATTACCTAAAAGAAAAAGGAACCAAACTATACTTGATTATTTACCCATTACACTACGATTGGGCAACAAAATATACGGATAGCCAAACCGGATGTGAAATACACCCCGGGGTGCAAGTAAATGGTGCCTCAAATATTGCTTCAATAAAAATAAACTAATCTAAACATGTTCAAAAAATGAAAACAAATAGGCACAATATTTACTTTTTATTTCTGCTTCTCGGATTGACTTTATGCTTCAATAGTTGCGAAGATGAAAATTTCAATGGGGAGCTAACTGGTTTTGTTAAATTATATAACAAAGATGGGTATTTACTGGATGATAAAAGCGGTGTGAATGTTACAATTGGGGAGCAAAGTACGTATACCGATCCTGCTGGAAAATATCTGCTTTCAGGAATTCCTATGGGCTCTTATTTGGTGAAATATTCTTATGAAGGCTATTCCAACGATAGTAACCTTGTAGCAATTACTCCGGGCGAAATTCCAATCTTCAATGCAAAATCAGGTACACTTTGCGAATACCCTGATGTGGAAATAACCAATCTTGAATTTAAAGTTGATTCAAACCGGATTGAATTAAATGGAACTTTATCAAAGCCCTTTTCGGTTTTTAACCTCTACTTATTTATTAGCGATTCACCAAATGTAACTTACAATAATTATGACTCTGAAATACATAGATCAATGTTTTGGATCTCTTATCATAATTTAGATTTAAGCATGCCATCTTACAATGAAGAATTAAACATTGTTTTCGACGGACTTTATATGGATAGGGTTTTCCCCAATGACTCTGCTTACTTTGCTGTTTACATATCCAATCCTTTTTGCAAATACGAAAAAGATTATATAAAAGCCTGGACGACAACAAAAGTCATCAAAAATATCCATTAAGAACAGTAAAAATTATTTATTAGGTATACTTTAGTGAACAAAGAATATATGGTTGATTGTTGTGTTTAAAAATTAGGCAAGCATATACTATTCAAAAGATTAGACATATTTCTTAATGCCTTTCCACACGTTCTATTTGTATCGTAATTCTTATATTTTTATTGAATATTCATTTTTTCATTCCACAGTTTGTCGGTTTCGATTATTTTCGATTATTTTGTTTTTCGAAGATAAATGAAAATTTATGGCTATGCTGGCAAATCAACGTCGTGATAAAATCATCGAACTATTGAGAGAAGATGGTTCGGCAAAAGTAATCAAACTCGCTAAAATATTTAAAGTCTCAGAAGTTACCATCCGTCAGGATTTGGAAAAACTTGAAAAAGAAGGCCTAATAAGGCGAGAACATGGAGGCGCTTTCCTAAAAAGTGTGGAAGACAGTGTTAAGTCTTTTTCGCTCCTGAACCAGGATAATCTTGACAAAAAGCAACTTATTGGCAAAACCGCTGCCGATTTAATTGAAACTGGCGAAACGATTATTCTCGACTCGGGATCAACTACCACCGAAATCGCTAAAAACCTAATCGGGAGAACGGGCATTACGGTTATTACCAATGCCTTAAATATTGCTTTAATGCTTGGTGCGCAACCAGGTATTGAAGTAATTGTTACGGGTGGTGAGTTTAAACCACCAACACTTTCGCTTACCGGACAAAAAGCAGCGTCGTTTTTTGAAGATATTCATGTTGATCGTCTTTTTCTGGCAACTGCAGGAATATCCTTACGTTCAGGGTTAACTTATCCCAGTTTGAGCGATATCGTTGTAAAAAAAGCAATGATCGATGCAGCCGACATTACTTATTTGGTGGCCGACTCAACAAAAATCGGCAAAAATGCATTTGCCAGCCTTGGGGCGCTTTCATTAATCGACTTTATTATCACCGATCCGGAAATCAATAAAGACCGTTTGCAAATTTTCAGGGACTTCGAAATGGAAATAATAATTGCAGAATAAATAGTGAAATCGATAAACATATAATGAGTACGAACAAAAAATATATTTTATCCATCGACCAAAGCACATCGGCATCAAAAGTAATGCTGTTTAATAAAAATGCAGAATTGGTTGATCGGGTAACTATAGCACATAAACAGTATTACCCACAGCCCGGATTTGTGGAACACGATGCAATGGAAATATTCCAAAATGTTGTGCAGGGCTTAAATGAGATCATTGAAAAAACTTCTGTTTCCATCGGTGAAATTAGTGGAATAGCAATTACCAACCAACGCGAAACGGCAATGATCTGGGACAAAACCACCGGATTGCCAGTTGCGAATGCCGTAGTATGGCAATGCCAGCGTGGTTCTGAATTCTGCAAACAACTTCGCGATAATGGGAACAGCAAGACTATTCGTGAGAAAACAGGTTTGGTAATCGATCCTTATTTTTCGGCAAGCAAACTGCGCTGGCTAATGGACAACACGCCAGGGCTAAAAGACAAAGCGCGTGAAGGAAAACTGTTGTGGGGTACCATGGATAGCTGGATGCTTTGGAAACTTACCAACGGTAAAGTGCATGCAAGCGATTATTCAAATGCCAGCCGGACAATGCTTTTTAATATCAAAACCTTGCAATGGGACAAGGAATTAATGGAGATTTTCGGATTATCAGAATCCATGTATCCTGAGGTCAAGTTCAGCAACGAAATATTTGGCTATTCCGATCCTGACATTATTTTCGAAACACCCCTGCCAATTTCAGGCTTATTGGGCGATTCACATGGCGCATTGTTTGGGCAAAACTGTTTCTCTAAAGGGATGGCTAAAACGACTTACGGAACAGGTTCCTCGCTCATGATGAACATCGGGGAAGATTTGCTGGTTGCACCTGAAGGTTTGGTAACATCCATTGGCTACGGATTGGATAACAAAATACATTATGTATTTGAAGGAAATATCCATTGCACAGGCGACACCATTAACTGGTTAAAAAACGAACTGCAACTTATTTCAGATGCCTCAGAAACCGAGACTCTTGCAAACTCAGTGGAGGACAACAATGGGGTATATTTTGTCCCTGCATTTGTTGGGCTTGGCGCACCATATTGGGATAACAATGCGAGGGCTGGAATAAGCGGAATGCCCCGAAATACTGTAAAAGCACACATTGTAAGGGCCGGGCTCGAAAGTATTGCCTACCAAATTAAGGATTTGGTGGTTTTAATGGAAAACAACGGGGGAATTCCACTTAAAGTATTGCGTGCCGATGGTGGCCCTACGCGAAACAATTTCCTGATGCAGTTTCAGTCCGATATACTAAACCGTGAAGTTGGAAGATCCGACATCGAAGAGGTTTCGGCACTTGGGGCAACCTTTATGGCAGGTTTGGCAACCGGTTTCTGGAAAGACCTAAACGAAATTGAATCCATAAGAAAAGCCGGGGATAATTTTAACCCTAAAATGGATAAGGAAACTATTGACCAATTGTATAGTGGATGGAAAAAAGCTGTTGAACGGGTGCGTTAATTAATTGAATAGAAAATTAAAAAAATATACAAGATGAATTTAAAAAAGCAAACATTTGGTGTAATCATAGCCACCAGAAATATTTTTAATTACAAGTTGGCAGTTGATGCCCGTAAAAAAGTATTGGACAAGCTGGATGAAATGGGATTTAACAGCATCATCCTTCCTGAAAGCGAAACCCCAACCGGAAATATCGAAGGATATGCCGATGCGGTTAAATGCGGGGAGCTATTCAAAAAGAACAGTAACCTGATTGAAGGGATTATTGTTGTCCTTCCAAACTTTGGCGACGAATTGGGAGTAGTGAACAGCATTAAACTATCCGGATTAAACGTTCCGGTTTTGGTGCAGGCTTGCGACGATGATAACAATAAAGTGGATGTAAAAAGCCGTCGTGATGCATTTTGCGGAAAACTTTCTGTCTGCAATAATTTCTATCAGTACGGAATTAAATTTACCGATACCATTTACCATACCTACAGCCTCGAAAGCAAAGAATTTACCAAAGACCTGTACAAATTTGCTGGAATTTGCCGTGTTGTTAAAGGGTTGAGCAACCTTAGGGTTGGTGCCATTGGTACCAGGCCAATTGGATTTCAAACCATGCGTTTCAGCGAAAAATTACTTCAAAAATACGGAATCACCGTGGTTCCGGTTGATATGTCCGAGATAATTGCTGCCGCCAATAAAATCGATGAAAACGATCCGGCAGTTGCCGAGAAGGTGGAAGCCATTCAAAATTATGGATCATGCAGTATTGTACACAAAGGCAAAATTGCAAAGCAGGCTCGTTTCGGACTGGCAGTTGAAAACTGGATTAACGAGAATAATATCGATATTTCGGCACTTCAATGTTGGGAATCAATCGAAAAAAATTACGGTTGTGCAGCCTGCGTTACCATGAGTATGATGGGTGAAAAACTAATGCCATCGGCTTGCGAGGTCGATGTAGCCGGAACCATATCAATGTATGCCCTGGCACTTGCAGCCCAAACACCTTCGGCAATACTTGACTGGAACAATAATTTTGCGGAAGACCGCGACAAAGTTGTTTGTACGCATTGCAGCAATTATCCAAAATCATTCTTCCAAAACGACATTGAAATTGGAAGCCTCGACGTACTCGGAACCGTGTTGGGCAGTGACGATACTTTTGGTGCTGTAAAAGGAAAAGTTGCAGCGGGAAATATGACCTATTTCCGTATCTCAACCGATGATGAAAAAGGATTGGTAAAATCATATTTGGGCGAAGGAAAAATGACCGATGATCCTTATGGAATGGACGGTGGTATCGCCGTATGTGAAATACCAAACCTACAAAATTTAATGAAATATATGTGTAAAAACGGATATGAGCATCATGTGGCAATGGTTCGTGGACATGTTTCCGAAATTCTGGAAGAAGCAATTGGAAATTATTTAGGCTGGGATGTTTACAAGCATGATTAGCTGGGAAATTGAAATTGGAAATTATTATTTAAAGTTCAAGAATGAAAAATTACACCGATAAAGAATTGGAGCTTAAATCGGTTCAATACCGAAAAACCCTTCTTAAATATATAAAAATGGCCAAGGCAGGCCACACCGGAGGAAGCTTATCGTGTACCGATATTTTGAATGTTCTGTACAACGATGTTTTAAACGTATCCCCGGAAAACTTTAGCGATAAAAACCGTGACCGTTATATTCAAAGCAAGGGGCATTCGGTCGAAGCGCTTTACACTGTTTTGGCTGATCAGGGATTTTATCCTGAAAGTGATTTGGAGACCCTATGTAAGTTTCAGTCGAAATATGTTGGGCACCCCACGCGAAAAGTGAAAGGTATTGAATTTAATACCGGGGCACTTGGACATGGAATGCCAATTAGTGCAGGAGTTGCTTTGGCAGCAAAAAAAGATGGCTTAAGCTATAGGGTATTTACCTTGATTGGAGATGGTGAACTTGCCGAAGGCTCAAACTGGGAAGCTGCCATGATGGCCGCTCACTATAAACTCGACAACATGGTGGTTATTCTCGACCATAACTCCTTGCAAATTACAGGCCGTAACAGCGAAGTTTGCAGCCCATACCCAATTGTTGACAAATTTAAAGCCTTTGGTTGGAGTGTGATAGAAACGGATGGAAACAGCATAAGCCAACTTCGCGAAACATTCCGAAACATTCCGAAAGAAGCAGGAAAACCAACCTTTGTTCTGGCAAATACCATCAAAGGGAAAGGGGTAAGCTTTATGGAAGATGTGAAAAAATGGCACCACGGGGTTCCTTCCGATGACGAATATAAATTAGCCATGGAGGAATTGGAAATGGCAGGCAAGAATATTTAAGAACGGACAAAGCAACCAGGAAAATTTTAGAAAATGACATTAAAAACATTAGAGATAGGGAAAGCGAATCTGGACGTGTTTTCAGAAACCTTGATTGGCTTAGGAGAAGTAGACAAAGATATTTTTGCAGTAACCAGCGACTCACGCGGATCTGGCAAACTTGTTCCTTTTGGCGAAAAACTGCCTGAACAGATTGTTGAGGTTGGTATTGCCGAGCAAAACCTTGTTGGCGTAGCTGCCGGATTAGCATCTACAGGAAAAAAGGTCTTTGCTGTTTCGCCCGCTTGCTTTTTAACTGCACGTTCGCTGGAGCAAATTAAAAACGATGTGGCTTATTCAAACATTCCGGTTACCCTGATCGGTATTAGTGCCGGAGTTAGCTACGGAGCGCTGGGATCAACCCACCACTCTATTCATGATATTGCTGTTTTGAGGGCAATCCATAATATTGATATTATTGTTCCGGCAGATAACTTTGAGACCAGCCAGGCAATCAAAGCTGCTGCCCAATCAGACAAACCGATATTTATAAAATTCGGAAAAAAAGCAATGCCCAACCTGCCAAGGATGATCGAAGAATTTAAAATTGGCAAAGCTTCTACCATTTGCGAAGGAAACGATGTTGGAATAATTGCCTGTGGTGAAACAGTTGCCCCGGCATACGAAGCTGCCCAACTCCTCGAAGAAAAAGGCATTTCTGCAGAAGTAATCAGCATGCACACTGTAAAACCACTTGACAAACAAGCGGTTTTAGATGTTGCAAACAAATGCAAGGTACTTATAACAGTCGAAGAACATTGTATTTATGGCGGACTTGGGGAAGCCTGTGCATCCCTGTTAATGCAGGAAAAAGTCTATAAACCATTTAAAATAGTTGGCTTTCCTGATGAGGATACCGTTACCGGATCGCAAGTTGAAATTTTTAATTATTATGGAATTTCCGGTAAAGGGCTATGTGACACGGCAATAAACCTATTAGAATAAACTCAATGTTAAAAACTAATTTACTAAAACTAGTCTTGCCTGCTTTTCTTTTTTTTTCGCTATTCTCTTGTTCGAATAAAACCAACACGAAGGATGAAAAAAAGATAGCGGTTGTTATTTCTACTTTAAACAACCCTTGGTTTGTGGTGCTTGCCGAATCGGCAGCCGAACGTGCACGCGAATTGGGCTATGAGGCTCAAATATTTGATTCACAAAACGATCCTGCAAAAGAAGCAGAACATTTTGATAACATTATCAATATGGGATATTCTGCAATACTTTTTAACCCTACCGATGCCGATGGTTCGGTTTTAAATGTTACCAGGGCAAAAAATGCCCAGATTCCAACATTCTGTATGGACCGTGAGATTAATTCGCGCGATGCCGCCACAACGCAACTATTGTCGGATAGTTTTACCGGATGCGTTAAATTGGGGCAATACTTCGTTCGCCAAATGAATAAAAAAGGCAATTATGTTGAAATTCTTGGCCTTGTTGGCGACAATAATACCTGGAACCGCTCCAATGGATTTCACAGTGTTGTTGATGAGTTTCCTGAACTCAAAATGGTGGCACAGCAAAGTGCCGATTTCGATCGGAACAAAGCCATGGATATTATGGAAACCATTATGCAGGCAAATCCGGAAATCGATGCTGTTTTTTGTGGAAACGATGCCATGGCAATGGGTGCATACCAGGCTGTTTTAGCATCTGGGAAAGCCAATAAAATAAAAGTGTTTGGATTTGATGGCGCCGATGATGCCCTTCGGGGTATTGCCTGTGGTAAAATTGCTGCAACCGTTATGCAGTTCCCGGTGTTAATGTCACGTACTTCAGCCGAACTAGCTGACGAATACATAAAAGGGAAACGTGATTTTAGCCTGAAAACCCCCGTAGAGGTGGTATTGATCACTCCTGAAAATGTTGACAAATATCTTCCTAAAAATTAATATACCATGAAAAAAAGCGTACAATATATTTTAGGAATAATAGTCCTTCTTCTGGTACTGTTTTTTTCTGTAAAGGTTGAAAACCTGGATAAATATAAAGCAGAAAACTCAACTGTAAAATTTGATGCTCAACTTTATACAGAAGAAATATGGAATTCAAAACTACCTGCTTGCGCTGAAAATGCATCGGAAATTTCTGAAGTCTTCAAGGCTTTAAACGATGATCCCAAAGCTGCATTGGAAAAATTCGGTCGTAAACTAGGAATTTCGAGCACTTATTATTTGGTATTAAAAGGAGGCGGAACAATTGAGTACGTAGAACAAGAATTTATTGTTGTTTCCATCAACAATGCGCTAAAAGTAAAAATCGCCACCGATTTTATTTTTGGGAATGCTGTTCGCGATGGTTCCGGTGTGGTCAATATTGATGAGTTTATAAACATGACCGATTTTAACAATGTTTCTGTGGCAATCAATAAAATGATCAAGGAGAAACTTGTTTTACCACTTAAAACTGATGCCAGTGCGGGAATGAACCTGAAATTTGCAGGGGCAATTGAAATTAAAGAAGATAAGATCGATTTAAATACGGTCCGCATAATACCTATCTCAGCAAAGCTATCCGATGGAAATTCAGAAGAATAAACAGCCAATCCTGGAAGTAAAAAACGTATCCAAAAATTTCTCGGGGGTTTATGCCCTGAAAAATGTGGATTTACAAATTTACCCGGGTGAAGTAACTGCAATTATTGGGGAAAATGGTGCCGGAAAATCTACCCTAATGAAGGTTGTTTCTGGGGTGCACAAAGAATACGAAGGAGAAGTTTTGCTCAATGGGGAAGTTGTATCGTTCAACAATCCCAAAGAAGCCGGGGAAAAGGGCGTGGTAATTATTCATCAGGAGTTAAACCTGCTACCCTACCTAAGCATTACCGAGAATTTATTCCTTGGACAAGAGCTTACCAATAAATTGGGCTTTCTCGATTATCCGAGGATGCACAAAAAAGCAAAAGAGCTGCTTGCAGGTTTGCAACTGAATATTGATCCTCCCACCCATTTGAACGAACTTCGCGTAGGACAGCAACAATTGGTTGAAATTGCCAAAGCTTTGTTGCTCGACTCCAAAGTGTTGATTATGGATGAGCCCACCTCAGCCATTAGCGACCACGAAGTTGAATTGTTGTTCGAAATCATTGCCGACCTAAAAGCAAAAGGTGTCGCTATCGTTTACATTTCGCATAAACTGAAAGAGCTGTTTCAAATTGCAGATCGGTTTGCGGTATTGCGCGATGGAGAAAATGCAGGCTCCGGCTTTATGGAAGGAACAACACACGATCAATTGATCCAACATATGGTTGGCCGCGATTTAAGGAATAGTTTTCAGAAACAGGACAACCAGCAGGGCACAGAGGTACTTCGCGTGGAGAATTTGTTCTTTCAAAATCCTGAAAATAAAAAAGACTACCTGGTAAACGATGTCAGTTTTTCGCTTAACAAAGGAGAAGTCTTAGGTATTTGCGGGTTAATGGGCGCCGGACGGACAGAAGTTTTGGAAGCTATTTTCGGTCTATTCCCAAAATATGTTTCAGGACAAATATTTATTGAAGGGAAAGAATTAAAAATTCGCAATGTGAATGATGCCATTGCTGCCGGAATTGCTCTTGTTCCAGAAGACCGGAAAACACAGGGGCTTATCCTGAACATGAATGTGGCAAAAAATACCAGCCTTGCCAACCTGAACAAGGTTTCAAAATACGGATTTATAAGCCATAAAAAAGAAGAAAAACTAAGCAGCGAATTTGTAAAAAAAATGAACACCCAGGTACCAACTTCCGATATCGAAGTGCAAAAACTTAGTGGTGGGAACCAACAAAAAGTAGTAATCGCAAAATGGCTTGCCACACACCCAAAAATCCTGCTGTTGGACGAACCGACCAGGGGAATTGATGTTGGTGCAAAATCTGAAATTTACAACCTCATAAGCGACCTGGCAAAACAAGGTATGGGAATCGTAGTGGTTTCGTCTGAGTTACCCGAAATACTTGCAATTTCCGATTCCATCATTGTGTTATCAGAATCAAAACTAACGGCTAAACTAACACGGGCAGAGGCTTCTGAAGAAGTGATTATGAAGGCTGCCTTATGTGAAAAAGAAAAAAACTAAATCAATGAATACACAGCAAATAAAACATTATCTGGTAAAGTTTCAATCGATTATTGCCCTATTGGCAATGTGTATTGTTCTGAGTTTTTTATCCGATCGCTTTCTCACCGGCGACAACGCCTGGAATGTGATGCGCCAAATATCGGTTAACGTTGTTATTTCAGTTGGGATGACCCTGGTTATCCTAACCGGAGGAATCGATTTATCGGTGGGTTCCATATTGGCAATTTCCGGGGCGATTACGGCAGGCATGTTAAAATTCGGTGCCGAAATTACCGATTGGAACATGTTCATTGGCTTTACCCTTCTGGGAGCCCTGGTTGGTGGTACCCTGGCTGGTGCTTTCCTGGGTTGGTTTAACGGACTCACTATAACGCGCTTTAAAGTTCCACCTTTTGTGGCAACCCTGGCAATGCTGACCATTGCCCGCGGCTTAACAATGTTATACACAGGTGGTTTCCCCATTACAGGATTAGGTGCCGACATGGCATTTATTGGAACCGGATGGTTCCTGGGAATTCCCATGCCGGTTTGGATTTCGGCAATTATTGTGCTGGCAGCGGTTGTAATGACCAAGAAAACAAAGCTGGGGCGGCATATTTATGCCATAGGTGGCAATGAAACGGCGGCCGAATTATCAGGCTTGAAAATCAAAAAGGTGAAAATGATTGTGTATTCAATTGCTGGGGCAATGGCCGGAATTGGCGGTATTATTGTTACCTCGCGTCTTGATTCGGCACAACCAAATGCAGGAATGGGCTTTGAACTCGACTCAATAGCAGCAGTTGTAATTGGTGGCACTTCCCTTTCAGGAGGAAAAGGAACAATTATGGGAACCGTTCAGGGAGCCCTAATTATCGGAATTCTTAACAATGGATTAGTTTTATTGAATGTTTCTCCATTCTGGCAACAGGTTATAAAAGGATTTGTAATTTTACTGGCTGTTGTACTGGAAAAATTTAACTCAAAAGACTAAAAAAAACACCTATGAAAAAAATCCAATTAAGTTTTGTATTCCTCCTACTTTTAAGCGCAATAATCGGACAATTCGGTTGTAGCCAACAAGAATCCCCTATCGACTGGGGCATTAAAATGGCAAACTCAGATATACAAAGAAACCCCGAAGCATGGATGATTGATTTTCGCACATCACCCCGTTGGGGATATACCCAGGGTTTAATGGCAGTTGCCTTGGAGAAACTTAGCCTTGAAACCGGAGACCCAAAATATGCGGACTATATTAAAAACACGTATTACGATGTATTGATCGATTCTATGGGGATCATTCAAGGATACAATATGAGCGATTACAATATTGACCAAATTAATTCGGGGAAAGCATTGTTTGCGATCTATAAAAACACAGGAGACCAACGGTACAAAACGGCAATGGACACATTGCGTTCGCAAATGGCGAGCCACCCCAGAACCAGCGATGGCGGGTTCTGGCATAAAAAACGCTACACACACCAAATGTGGCTTGACGGAATTTATATGGGCGACCCTTTTCTTGCACAATATGCCAAAGAATTCAACGAACCTGAATTAATGGAAGATGTGGTTCATCAGATTCTTACGGTTCAAAAACACACCTACGATTCCGTTACCGGGCTAAATTATCATGGTTATGACGAGAGCAGGGAACAAGCCTGGTCTGATTCAATTAGTGGCAAATCCCCGCATTTCTGGGGAAGGGCACAAGGATGGTATTGCATGGCGCTTGTAGATATTCTTGATTTCCTTCCTGAAGATCATCCTGAACGGGATCAATTAATTGGCATATTGAAAAATATGTTCGATGCCTTACAAAAAGTTAAAGACCCGCGAACTGGAATGTGGTACCAGGTTTTGACCGAAGGCACCAAGGAAGGAAATTATCTGGAAGCAACCGGTTCATCCATGTTTACCTATGCGATGCTAAAATCATTACGAATGGGATATATTGGCGATGAATATAAAACGTTGGCCACCCAAAGCTTCGATTCTTTGGTAAAAACATTTGTTGTGGAAGAGGAAGACGGGACCATTTCGTTAAGTAAGTGCTGTGCTGTTTCGGGACTTGGAGGAAACCCTTATCGCGATGGAAGCTTTGAATATTACATAAGCGAGCCTGTGCGCGATAACGACCCCAAAGGTGTTGGTCCGTTTATTTTGGCAGCCATTGAAATGCAAAACCTAAAAAGCAATCAATAAAACAAACATAGTTTATAGCAAAAACAGAAGCCGGATGTGCGTTTTACATCACAGGCTTCTGTTTTTTTTATTATGTATTTCACATAAACATTGGCACTATTCCAATTCCCTTATTTTTTTATCAAGCAGGGAATAAAATTCATTCTTATTGGAAAGCATTGCCGGATGATTTCCTGATGGGAACATGTGAACCTGTAAACCCGGGTTCTTCATTTTTAATTCTGCATATATTTCATCCAAATGATCGCAATACTCATCTTGCTTGCTTCCTGTAAGCAGTGTCGGGACTGTTAATCCGGCAATGGGTTTATGGAAAAAAGAGCGGCCGGTTTTTGCAAATTCGAGGTTAACATCAGTGTCCAAATCAACAACTTTTTGCCAACCAAAGCCGTGGCAATAAAACCAATAAAGTTTTGCCAGTAGCTTCTTTTTGTCGCTGTCCCGATCACGTTGCAAGTGCCTGATAAATGAAGGCAAAGGATATTCGCCTTCGAAGCTGTCTGCAACTAAGAAGCAGACGATATCAGGGAATTCCAACGCCAAATTAATGGCAACCAGGGCTCCGCCACTTGTGCCCACAGCAATCACTTTTTCATATCCCAACTCCTTAATTAAAGTATAACAAACCCGGGCATTGTAGTGCCAAAAATCAAGTTCAAATTTATCCAGCCTTCCCGATTTTCCATGCCCTGGAAAATCAATGAGGATCAATTGATATTTTTGCTTGTAATCTTTTAAAACCGGGGCAAATAATTTCGACGAAACGGTATTTCCATGCAGCAATAACATGGGTGCACCCTCCCCTATAATTTTATAATATACTTTTTGTTGATTGTAGTTAAAATAAGCCATTTGCTTCAATTAAAAATAATAAGGGGCAAAAACAAAAGTCTCTGCCCCAATTAACTTGCATTATTTTATGGCAGTGGTAAACATAACATTGTCCCCATTCCACAAATTGCCTTGCGGCAGAATATCATCCCTGAAACCAATCTGAGTGAATGCATTCTTTTGAAGAATTTCCTGTAGGTCAGTTTCAGAAAAAAAGTGTGTCCAGAACCGGTAAATATCCATCTTGTTTTTCGAATCCAGAAGTATATGCTGATACAGGATTGTTTTCTCTTTCGGATATAAAAAAGATTCAGAAAGGGCAAGATATGGTTCATCTTTCCAAAAGCCATTGTTGGCAGCTTCCCATGATCGGGGAGTCATCTTCTCTTCAAGGTTTTTATCCTTTAAAACATCAAAAATAAACATGCCGCCCTTTTTAAGTACTTTATAAATAAACCTTAAAAGTTTCTCCCTTTGCTCCGGCAACAGCACACCAAAATCGGTATAAACCAACACTGCCAAATCGAATGAGCCTTCCTCTAATTCAAGCTCCAGATAGTTTGCGTTTATATAAGTAATATCCAACTTTTTATCCTTTGCTGATTTCTCAGCATATTTGATGGATTCTTCTGAAATATCAACTCCGGTTACCGAATGACCTTGTTGGGCAAAAATTTCGGAATACAACCCAGGACCGCAACCCAAGTCAAGGATATTTAATTTAGCATTTTGCTTTTGCATGTTAAGTATCCATTTGGCGGTCTTTTTTATACTCGTCATCTTTCGACTTGCAAGGTCAATTTCAGGATTAAGGTGAACGGCTAACAATTGTTTGGATATATGTTTATCGGTCCACATAAAAGCAGTTCCCTGTTCATATAATTCAGGTTTAGCAGACCTTGAAATAAAATCTATATTATTCATTGTAAAAAATATTTTCTCCACATACGTAGAGGGTTTCAAAAAAATAATTGAAATATAATTATGCATCAACAAGCAATAAGTGTATTTGCTGCTTTGCATTTATTTCCCCTGAAAAGGGGGATTCGGATATGTTCTATAAAGTTTTCAAAGTGCAACAAAAATAAACATTTGTTCTGAAAAAACAATTCAAATTCGCGGCAACTATTTTAAGTGTATAATCTGGTGTTTGATTAAGCCTTGTTTTTTACCATTTCCCTTGCTTTTACAAATGACTTTACAGAAAGGGTAACATCCTCGCTGGTGGTTGCCCATGAGCAAACACTTATCCGAATTACTTTTTTGCCCATCCATTGCGAACCACCACACCAGCAAACCCGCAATTCCTGCACATTTTTCAATACCTCATCGGTTTCGGAATCGTTGTCACAAGCAACCAGTACCTGGTTAAAAACCACATCGTTCAGAATATGAAAACCATTTTGGGCAAGTTCTTCGGCAAATTGTTTTGCCCGTTCGTGCAAGCCAGAAACCAGGTCATCCATTCCCTGTCGCCCCAAATATTTCATGGTAACCCACAGCTCAACAGCACGCGCCCTGCGCGACATTTCAGGGGTGTATAACATCCCATCCCGTTTTTCGCCATACACAATATACGAACCTGTTGCCTGTAAAGACGACACAAGCGCGTCTTTATCATTACACAAAACAATGCCGCTATCGTAAGGAGTATTCAATGTTTTATGCCCATCAACCGACCATGAGTCTGCTTTTTCGATACCATCAGTCAGGTGCTTCAAGTCCTTGCTGGCAGCTGCCCATAATCCAAAGGCACCATCAATATGAACCCATGCATTATGTTGTTTCGCTATTGTACAAATCTGATTAAAATTATCGAAAGCTCCGGAATTAACATTCCCAGCCTGAAGTATCAACAAGGTGTTTTCATCGAGCGAAGGAATTTTATCCGGGCACATCCGTCCCTGATCGTCAGTTTCCACCCATTCAATTGTATTGATCCCTAAACCAAGAAGGGCAACTGCTTTCAGCACAGTACCATGGGCTTGTTTTCCGGCAACAATACGCAGGTTTGGTGCATTTTGCAAACCCTGTAAATTCACATCCCACCCCTGCCTTTTATAAATTCGATAACGTGCAGCAGCCAATCCACACATAATTGCCATGGATGTTCCGCTCACAAATCCGGCAACGGTTTTGTCAGGGAGCCTAAAAAGTTGTTTCAGCCACCCCTCTATAACTGTTTCGAGGGTTGCAACTATAGGAGAAGTTACATACAAGGGTGTGTTTTGATCCCAAAAATCGTTCAACCATTTTGCAGCTAATCCTGCAGGCACAACACCTCCGTTTACCAATCCATAATACCTCCCACCAATTTGGGTTACTGTTGCCGGGGAACCAAAAGTATGTAGCATTTCAAGTATTGCTTCAGTCCGGGAAGGGTTTTCAGGCAGATCTTCCTCAAAAACTGATAAATTTTGAAGTGCCTTTTCATCTGGATAAACATTCCGCTTGGTAGCTTCATCGGCATACAAAAAAGCATAGTCTTTTGCCTGTTCAAATATCTTTTTTTCAAGCATTTCGGCTTTCATTTGCTCGTGAATATTATAGTCTCGTTCTGCCATTGCTCAAGGTAAATAAATTGGTGAATATATTTCAACATTGAGTCGCAATGTCGATTCTGCCAATCTATGCAAATTATCCGAATTGTGAAAGCATTCTAATATTATATGGTAAAATAGTATAAACAGAGTCCGGAAGTACGAAGCATAAAAGCGGTGTGTTTTTATAGAACTCTTCGAACTTCCGATTTCCTATCCATCATTTTTTTCATATACCAATTTATTCAGGCGTTTAATAATTGATCAAAAGCTTGGCAACCCGCACAACATCTCCCCTGTTTTTAAGTAATGGTTCATTGCTTTCTCCCAGGAATCCATCATTATATCATTCTCTTTCTTGGTAAAAGATTCCAGGTGCTTATCCCCCATTTTTCCTAACGAAGTTTTACTGTAGGTAAGTTCGGCGCGGGTCAATGAACTGTTAATTGGCTCAACTTGAATTTCCAATTTGGTTACCAATATTCCGGGCACCAAATAAAACATTTCAACACGCCCTTTTTCCAAATCGTATTCTAGAACAACCCAGGTTACTTCCAATTCGTTGTGGTTGGTAATAAATACACAGTCTTTTTCGACCAGACCTGAGTTACTAAGCACCAATTTTGGATCCCAGTTTTCGCACCAGTCTAACTCTTTTACCGGACAATACAAGGGCATAATTTGATCGATTGTGCCATGAATTGTTTGAACATAGGTGCGTGAAACACGGTTCGGTTTTTTAATTTCCAGTTTTCCCATTGTTTATTGTTTTAAAATTGCATATGAATTATCGATGCAAATCTAAACGTTAAAACATGGGGAATCATTTACATTTGTTGAGAAAAGGTTTTTCGGATCCGGCTTAGTTGCGTGGGAGTTATTCCCAGAAAACTTGCAATATAATAATGGGGAACCCGGTTTAATAAATTTGGATATTCCTGCAAATACCACTTGTATTTTGATAAAGCATCGCCCGAAATTAAAGCTTCAATCCTGGAATTGTTTTGCTTATTTAATTTTTGAAAATTTGATAAAATCACTTTTGTAATGCCCGCATCGGAATGAAGGTGTGAGAATACTTCTTTATAATTGGCAACCGATAAAACACAGTCTTCCAATGCCTGAATGGTAATGGTTGCAGGGATATTGGGCACATAATTTCCGGAGATCAAATCACCCTCCCGGTAAAAATGCGTGGTAATTTCATCTCCATCGTTGTTCACGGTAAATCCGCGCAGTACCCCTTCTATGATTTTACCAATTCGGTAATTTGCTTGTCCGTTTTGAACAAAAAATTCGTTTCTTCGGATGATTAAATCAGTATGTAAAGAATCATTCATCGCTTATCAATTTATTAATGATATCGATACAAAATTTTAAATTGCCAAACGATAATAGGGCAATGTTAGTTTCGGCACAAAGCCTAGTTTCAGTGCTGTTTTATAGGAGGCTGTGTTGGTGTATTTACATGCCCAAATAGGTTCATAACTGTGCTGCAAACAGTAATCGATTAATGCAGCACTAACATATTGGGCAAAACCATTACCCCTGAATTCGGGCATTGTTTCAATACCAATTTCAAGTTCGTTTTCGAAAATAAAGGCTGAATAAGCAGTACTTGCCAACCTCCCTTGTGAAAACAAACTAAAACCTACCCCTTTTTCACAAAAGCTTTCAGCGCTTTCCCAAAAATAAGAAGGCACCACCGTTCCTTTCATGTTTTTAAAACTCTCTTCATCGGTCCGCTTAATTTCAAAACCTTCATTTGTTAGCCCTTTTTTATATTCCTGAAATTTTTGAAGATCAAATTGAAAATTGACCCTGGTATCCAGCTCAATAAACTCATTTGGTATTTCCACTGTTCTGTCCGATTTTTTGAGTTTGTCGCCAAAGAGTTTTTTCAATGTTTTATCCCATGAATTTGGAGCTGCCTGCATCCATACAAAACTGCTACGTTTGCCATTTTTATTCAGGCAATAGTCGAGAAATTGTTCATTAAAACCTTCATTGGTGTGGTCGCCAAACAATAAACTCATTCCGTAAGGATGCTCAACGTAAAAGGTTTTTGGGGTATCGGGGTGATCGACATAAATTTTACCTCGTATATTTTTTTCAATTACCCAGCGGGCAAACAGAGTATTGATCTTGATTTTTTTAATTGGTTCCTTCAGGAGCAAATATTTCCCTGCATCAAGTTCTATCATTGGAGTATGATTTAAAAGTTAGTTTTGGTTATGAAATTTAACGGATGCAAAATAGAATATAAATTTAAGAGAAAAGCTTTGGATACCTATTTTGTATCTTACTTCTCATAATTAATTAAAATAAACGCTTTTTCAGTCTGCATATTATAAAATTACTGGTATCCTCATCGAATTTATTGTAGGAATAGTCTCCAAATATGTCAGTAATCTGCATATCGGTGTTCGACACCATAAATCTTAATTCATCGAGGGTTGTTGGCCTAAAATTAATTTCGAGTGTTCGCTTCTCAACCATCCTGTTATTTACATCGTAAATCTCGTAAAACTGGTGTCCGGTCACAATGTTTTCTTCCTCCAGGTAATGATTCGTATATGAAAGTTCCATTTTTTTACCGTTTGCCACCGGAAATTCCCCGATAACATGAAGATTCCCATCGGCTTGTTTCAACCTGGTTTTGGGATTTTGCAAGGTTAAAATAAAAGTGCCATTATTATCCAGGTGACTTGAAATTGACCTGATAGCCTCCTTCTGTTTTTTAAAACTTATTATTTCGCTTAAGGAATGAAACGGCAATAATATCAAACCAAAGGTTTTGTTTAAAAGGAGTTTGGTTGCGTCCATTTCAACCAGGTTTGCTTTGTAGTTTTTATCTGCAATTTTTTGTTGGAAAACACGCAGCATTTCTTTGGAATAATCAACACAGGTCATTTGGTGCCCGGCTTGTAATAAAGGGATTGAAACCCTGCCTGTGCCGCACATTAATTCCAGAATTTCAGCCGTATATCCTTCTGCTTCTTTAAGGAAAAAAGGAACATCAAAATCTACGTTGACATAGAAATCATAAAGATCGGCTACTTTATCAAATGCGATGGGTTTGTTCATTTTCTAATTCAGTCTTTTTCTATATCCGTTTACCTTATCATTTCCATAACCAAGGGTTTCGTACAATTTATGAGCCACTTCCCTATGGCTACTTGAAACAAACAATACCATATTACAATTCATGAGTTTGGCATGTTCTTCCATTTCCAATAAAAGCCTTTTTGCAATTCCCTGCCTTTTATGGGAACTTAAAACCGCCACATCTTCTAAAACCATAAATGGAGTTGCCTGCCCTATTAATTCATGGCAAACTACCCCCAAAACCGACCCAACGACTTGCCCGTTCTGTTTTGCACAAAGAATAATATGGTTCGGGTCATTCTTTACTTTATCAAACACCTGCAACATTTTATTTAAGTCGCTTATGCCTCCAAAAGAATCCTCGTAAAGCTCTTTTAAGCCTTGTAAATCTTCCACACCTAATTTATTAATTGTTAGCATTTGGCTTTTATAACTGTATTTATTAAATGTAGTAAATGGTTCAGCAAAAGTAATTATCAAAGCATAAAAAATGAATGTTCCTTAAGCTTAAATTTACCACTAACTTACGGTAGTTTTATACATCCCTGTTGGCTTATGATATCTATCCGAACAAAAATCTTATTAGGAATTACTTACTCAACTCGTTACGAATCCTACTTAGTGAATTTTTTGTAATCCCAATATACGATGCCAAATAATTAAGTGGAATCCGATTTGCTAAGGTTGGATACCGATTATAAAATTCAACATACCTTGTTGTTGCATCTTCCGCAAGCATTGGACTAATCCGGTTAATCTTCGAGATTAAAGACTTGTTAGTTATTTGAGCAATAATATTATCCCATCCAATTATTGTGTTAGATAAGTTTTGTAGGGATTCTTTGCTAAAAACAAGAAGCTGTGTCGGAATAATTGCCTGAATATATTCCGAAGAAGGAATGGCATTGTTAAAACTGTTTAGGTCCACTGCAAAGTTATTTTCATCAATAAAATACCGCGTAATTTCATCACCTTCTTTATTGTAATAGCACACCCTGAGAATACCTTCTTTGACAAATGCAACTTTATTGGCAATGTTTCCAGCTTCTGAAAAGTATTCATCTTTGTTTAGTTTTAAAAAACCAAGATTATTTTTAACCAACTCTATTTGCTGGTTGTTAAGATTTTTAAATTGTAAAATATAATTGATCAAATTATCCATGCTTTTCCAGATCTTCTTTTAGTATAAGTAAGGCATTATTTAAGAGGCTACGCATATTGTTCCTAACAAAAATATTAATCATCATTCGAGCTAAAAAATTCTTATGTTCTATTTCGTATGTCCACACGATCTTAGTTTTTCCATCTTTTGTTTCGCTAAATTCCCATTTCCCATTGATCTGTCTCGCTAATCGTTTTAATGGTGAAGTAAAGCTATCAATTCTATAAGAAAAATCATGGTGTGGATTTACTGTTAAAAGATATTCATGTGCAGAATTTCCATCCTCAAAGAATATAGTTCGTTGCATTCCTGGTGTATACCAAATTTCTTTGGCATTAGTGCTATCAATGGCAGGTAGGTTTTTATACCTCTTAAAAATATGCGATAAATCAACAGGGACAATATATTCAAAAGATTGTTTTACAGGAGAATCAATTTCTATGCTTACCTGTACGGTTGGAAGTTTCTTTTGCTTTCCCTCTTTTGCTTGAATTTGAGTATTTACCATAAAAATCAAGATTAATAAAGATTTATAATGCATGTTTTGTTTTTAGTTTTACTTTACCACAAAACTATGCTCCTAATTTCTAAAAGTAATTACCAAATGGTAACAAATACTGCAAAGTTAAGCTAAATTCAACAGTATGAATATAAGCACTTTGTTTGAAATTGCAACTCGGATTATAAGTTTACACCATCAAGGTGAATGCCTTACTTATTCTTTCTTAATTGAGACTTCAATAATTTTTCAAAATTACTAAACGTTGGATTGCTGGTTGTGACAATTTCATTTTTGTTGTTTAAAACAAAGGCAATAAATGCATAGCCTTCATACTTACTTTTTTTGTCTATAAATACCGGAATAGGAAATGAAAAGTGTTTAAGCCCTTTAATAATATAATCGGTATCGTTTGAAGTGAAAAAAAACAAGAATCCAATATCCGGATATTTTTTAATGTATGGTATCCATCGATCAATTTCTGAAATAGCATCCGATGTTAAATACACAACACATTTAACTTTCTTTTCAAATGGATCTGATTTAAATTGAACGCTGTCGTTCCACGTTAACATTATTCTTTCCGTGGGAAATTTAATCTTTTCGGGTCCTTTATTGCACCCAACGAAAAAGATTAAGATTCCAAAAATTGCAGCAACGTAAACAATTAAATTTCGTTTGATTGACTTCATAATATTGGGTTGTTTGTAGTTATTTAGGTTAAAGACTGTTTAAGATCGATGCTGTTTCCGCACTACTCGGACTCGGAGCATCCATATACTCAATCGCCCCCTGTCTGTTAACAATCATAAAACGGGGCACGCCTTGAAAATTGATATGATGTTCCTCAATAAACTTATTTAAGTTTTCATTATCAAGGATATAATGTTGCCCTTTTAATTGTTCTGAATTAATGAGGTTCAACCACTCTTCTTTTGGTGAACCGATACATATATAAACAAATTGTGTTTTAGAGGTGTCGATTTGGTTATAAAGTTTTTTCAGGAATGGAAATTCTTTTTTACAAGGAGCACAATATGTTCCCCAAAGGTCGAGATAAAGCGACTTGCCGGGATTTCGATTAATTAACTCATTCAATAACTGTGTCCCATTAATTATTTCCTGAAAAATTTCGATTTCCGGGGAATTTGTCTCAACTTCAAATTCATTTTGCATTTCAAGCTGCAATTTATATTCATCTTCCAATGTTTTAAACATTAGAGTCTTTCTTAATGGTTTTTCAATCTTTGTAAGATAAGAACCAAATTCTTTTAAACTCAAGTTCAAACTGTTACGATGCAAAAGATGAATTGCCATTGGAGAATCAAGGTGATCACTGATATATGCAAGCTCGTATTGTAAATGAGCAATAGTCAATTTTTCAATGCTATCCCTAATTGTCATTGCTTTCGCATCATCCACATTTGGAAGCGTTTTCTCCAATTCCTTTATCGGATTCCAATAATTGTTGTTGTTGTATTCCTCCAGTCGGATTAACTCATCATTCAGCTTCCCTCCCGAAAGTATTGAACCTCCATACCAGTCTTGCAGGTCAATATTTAATTCCAAATTACCCGGTTCAATAAATCCCAAAGCTGCACCATTCATTTTATCCAAGGGCAAATGAAAAGCATAAACTTCGGGTATATCGACTTTTCCTTCAAATTTAAATTTTCCATCAATAATTCTGGCGGAATCCCTATTGTCAAAGGAATCTGGAACTTTAACTTTATAAATCCATTCTTCCGAAATAGGGCCATTGAATGACCCATTTATTGCATAGTTTTTTTTGTCTTTGCAGCCCAAAATAATAAGGAAGATAGTTGCAAAAATTGCTACTTGATGTACACGCATGCTTTTGAGTAAGATTTTTATTTAGAACAATCGTCAATTTTAGAAATCTACCATAAGCAATTTCCATACCATATTCATGCATATCTTCTGTAATGCAAATTTGTAACTTGTGCTTAATTTTCGGCACGTATAATAATTCATAGACAGCAAAGAACCTTCAATAGCTCAAGTTGTAATTTGTACTATGTTTCAGTTCATTATTTTTTTATGAATTTAATTGTTTTATGGTATTCGCTTGATTTTATTGTTAACGTATAAATACCTGGATTCTCGTTTAACTCTATACTTGCTTTGGATGAATTTTGGATTTGTGTTGAAAAGACCAATTTCCCTTGAATATCGTTAACCTCCAACACAGCGTTATTTACTACTTTCCCAAACTCAACTTTCAAATTGTTAATTGATGGATTTGGGTAAATACTCAGCTTTTCAAAGAAGTCAGTTTCATTAATATTTGATATAATTATAAAATTACAAACTGAAGTATCAGAACAGCCATTTTCTCGTATTTGCACAGCATAGTTTCCGCTCGCCTTTGCTATAAATAATTGATTATTTTCCTCTAAAATAGGAGCATGATTATCATCGCAATCTAACCATTGGTAAATTCCATTTCCATTATTGGCATAAATGGTATCTCCATTTAATGAAGTTGTAGCATCTATTGGTATCCAATTAATTACTTGACTCTGAATAACCACATTCCCATTCTTATCATCGTATATCCAATCAATTTGATTAACTGATTGATCTGTAATTGGAAAAATTAAATCAGTTGTTGCTGTTATTGTACCTACGCAGTTACTGGTAGATGTTGGTGCAGGAACATCCATCGCTACGATCTCACACATTACAGAAATATCAGGCAATTTTACCGAGTCCGGGACAGGGTTTGTTGGATAACATGGATATAGTTTTTGAATAAAAATATCCTCACTACCAGCCGAAGTACAATTAGTCGTTCCTTCATATGGATCGAAATCTGACGTTTCTTGAAACCACCCAGTGGTATATACATTCCCTGAAGCATCTACCGCTATTGATTGACTCACATCACCACGTGATCCCCCCATCCGCCTTGCCCAAAGGAAATTCCCATTAATATCTAATTTTTGAACAAAAATATCTGTCTTGCCCGCAGAAATAAGGTTAGCTGTTTCTATGCTAGGATCGAAATCTGCAGTCCTACTGAAACGCCCTGTAGTATATACATTCCCGGAAATATCTATAACTATCGAGTGACCAAAATCATAATCGGCTCCTCCCATTTGCTTTGCCCAAATGAAATTCCCATTCACATCTAATTTTTGAATAAAAATATCGGCACTTCCATCTGAGATAAGTTTAGCCGTTCCTTCTCCAGGGTCAAAATCTGATGTTCCTTCGAAATAACCAGTAGTATAAACGTTTCCGAAAGAATCGGTGGTTACGGATAAACCTTCATTAAAATTAATTGCTCCCATTTGCTTAACCCAAAGGAAGTTCCCATTGGCATCTAATTTTTGAACAAAAATATCTGCACTTCCAGTTGAAGAAAGAACTGCCGTTCCAATTCCAGGATCAAAATCAGAGGTTCCAATAAAATACCCCGTAATAAAAATATTTTGGGAGGCATCAATTGCAATTGAATTGCCTTGATCCCACTCAGCCCCCCCTATTTGTTTCGCCCAGATGAAATTCCCATTGGCATCTAATTTTTGAACAAAAACATCATAGTCTCCAGCAGAAGTAATGTTCTCAGTTTCTGCTCCAGGGTTGAAATCAGATATACCATAGAAAATCCCTGTTGTATAAACATTTCCGGTGGCATTTACAACAATTGATCGTCCTTGGTCATAATTACCCCCTCCCATTTGTTTTGCCCAAATAAAATTTCCATCCGCATCCAATTTCTGCACAAAAATATCATAGCTCCCAGCAGAAGTGAGATTAACCAATCCCTCTCCGGGATCGAAATCTACAATTCCCTCAAAGTTCCCAGTCGTATATACATTCCCAGAGTCATCCACTGCTATTGACAAACCATTATCAAAACCAGTTCCTCCCATCTGTTTCACCCAAAGGAAGTTACCATTGCTATCTAACTTTTGAATAAAAATATCCACTGCTCCAGCACAAGTAAGATTATTTACTCCTGTTCCGGGATCGAAATCTACAATTCCACAAAAATGCCCTGTGATATAAATATTTCCTGAACTATCCAGCGCTAAAGAATGTCCTTCTTCGAAAGCAGTTCCGCCCATTTGTTGCACCCACTCAAGCACCGGAATTTGAGCCAGTAAAGATTGTATGCTTAACAAGCATACAATTATTATTGTTATTTTTATGTTCCTTATATTCATAATTTCGAGATTCTATATCTAATATTCTATATGACCAGTAGTTAACAAAGTTAAAAACACCTTTTTGACCTTACTCAATTTGTAATTTGTGCATAAAAAAATTAGGCGGTTAACAAATCCACGCCAGCAGTGGTTAAATACCCAAGAACGTGATGATTATACCTATTATTAACAAGACAAAAATAAATACTATTATATTTTTAATTGTTTTTAAATGCGATTCTATACTTGACAATTTCAAACGAATTAAATACTCATTTAAGGCTTTGAATTCTGGAAATTCAGAATCAAACTTTTTGACAAATTCAATCATTGGATTGTCTTAATGTTTGGATTCAAATTTAGAAGTTTTATCTTTTAATTCTTTTAAGGTATCTGGTCTTATTCCAGAATGATACCCTCCTAATAAATAAGAAATAAATTTTGTCTTTTCCATTGATTTACTTTTATATATTTTTAATTATAAGCCACATAATACGCATACTACAACCTTCAAGTAATTGTTCAGGTTATATCTATTTTACTTCCGAAAACAAACTTTTACGAACGAAATTCTTTGATTAATTTTAATAAAATGCTGATGGAAATCCGGGGGTTGCGTGTATTGCCTTATAAAAAGGCCTCTTCTCATTCTCTTTCTCTTTCTTGTGCGTTGCCGGGTCCAGTAGCAGCTGCAAGATAACAATTGACAACAAAAGTATCAATAGCACGCAGGGCTTTTATTAAGTAATTTGAGAATAGTTGAGTCGTTTGCTTTAAGCTATTAAATGTGAACGCAAAGCTTCGGATTTCCCGTTGTGCTAGATATAATCAGAATAATCTAATTCTAATTCTTTATACTTGCGCTTTGAGATATGTAACATGCTACTTTCAAAAGATTTCTCTCTTTGTTCGAAATGACAGCTTGAAGCTTGACTTGATACTTACGACTGGTAGCTTATAGCTCATACCTTATAGCTGAAATCAAAATATCTGCACCTTTGATTGAACAAAAAAGCCTATTTTTGTTTATCCCTTTAATGAACGCTATGAAAGAAAAGAAAACCCGTCGGCTTGCAGCTGTTATGTTCACCGATATTGTTGGTTACACTGCCCTTATGCAAGGCAATGAAGAACATGCTGCCATAGTAAGGGAAAAACACCGGAATATTTTCGAAGAACAGCATAAGCTCCATCATGGTGAAATCATTCAATACTATGGAGACGGCACACTGAGCATTTTTACAAGTGCTATTGAAGCTGCCAATTGCGCCATCGAAATTCAGCGCTTATTAAAACAAGGTGATCCGGTTCCGGTACGCATGGGATTGCACATGGGCGATATTGTTTTCGACAATACCGAGGTGTATGGTGATGGGGTTAATTTTGCATCACGCATTGAGAGTATGGGCATTCCGGGTGCAGTATTGCTTTCCGGCAAGTTAAACGATGAATTAAACAACCATCCCGGAATTTCAACAGTGTCACTTGGGCATTTCGAATTAAAAAACATCCAAAAACCAGTGGAAGTTTTTGCCGTTGCCAATCAGGGTATTAACGTACCAAAAAAGGATGATCTTAAAGGCAAACAAAAAGCAACAAATAAGACCATTGCCGTTTTGCCCTTTGTGAATTTAAGTTCTGACGCCGAAAATGAATATTTCAGCGATGGCATTACCGAAGAAATCATTAATGCGCTTGCAAAAATTGAAAGCTTAAAAGTTACTTCCAGAACCTCGTCCTTCTTTTTTAAAAACAAAAACATCCCCATAAAAGAAATCGGAAAAGAATTGAAGGTTTCCATTATTTTGGAAGGAAGTGTGCGACGTGCAGGCAATATGGTCAGAATAACAGCACAATTAATCGAAGCAGAACAGGATTTTCATTTTTGGTCGGAAACCTGGGACCGGAAATTGGAAAATATTTTTGAAATACAAGATGAGATCAGCCTTTTAATTGCCGAAAAATTAAGGGAACAATTTGGACATTTCGAAATCCAGGAGCATCTGGTAAAAAAACAAACGGATATATTCAATGCCTACGATTATTTCTTGAAAGCCCGGTACCACCACAATAAATGGAACCCCGATGATATGCAAATTGCAATATCGCTTTACAAACAAGCACTTGATATTGATCCAAAACATGCTGAATCATACGCTGGATTGGCTGATTCGTATAGCTTTATGGGCACCACAGGATTTATGCCATACGAAGAAACCTGGGGCGAAACCATTCGTTTGAATGAAAAAGCAAGATTATTAAATGACCAGTTGCCCGATGTTTATTACCAGCTTGCCAATATTGCGTTTTTTATTAAATGTGATTACAGAGAATCATTTTCTTTGGTGCAAAAAGCCCTGGAGCTTAACCCAAATTATGTGGAAGCCCAGCATTATATTTCCTACTTGTATATTATTGCTGGGGAAAAAGAAAAGTCGCTGCACCATTTGGAAATAAGTATGGGAATTGACCCACTGTCTCAAGCCACCGATTTTTACAAAGCATACTACCATTATATGCTCGAAGACTTTGATGAAGCCCTTGTTTTGTTAGACAAGTGCCTGGAGGCTAATCCGAAAAACATTCCTGCATTTACGGTAAAAGCATATTGTTTGCTTAAAATGCAACTTTTAGACGAGGTCTTAGAATTTTTCAATAAGATACCACCAAGTGTGGTTGTAAAAGGCGATGAGTTGGGAATTAAAACACTGGTATATGCGCATAAAAAAGATAGCACAAAAGCAGAGAAATACTTCAATGAGCTAAAGGAGGCTGCCAAACACCCGGAAGGATTTCGGGCAAATTCTTACCTCTTTCTATATTATGCCAGCACGTCACGGTTCGATGAAGCATTTGAGTGGGTTGAGCAGGCAATTGCAAATAAATGGTCCCTTTTAATGATCCATTATATTGATCCTTTGGCAAACCCCATCAAGCAAGACCCGAGATACGAAAAATACCACCAGATTTTATTCGGAACGGAAATTAGAAAAACGCAAACCTCTACCAAGAAAGAATTGCTTGATGCCCAATCCGCAAAAAACTATGCCGAGAAACTTTTATTGTTTATGGATAAACATAAACCATATTTAGATCCAAATTTATCCTTACGGGCACTTGCCGGACAAATTGAAATTCATCCGAATCAGCTTTCATGGTTGTTAAATGAACATATCGGCAAAAGCTTTAGTGAGTTTGTCAATTCTTACCGTGTTGAAGAATTCAAAAGAAATGCAAAAGACCCACAAAAAGCGCATATAACCTTAATCGGACTTGCTTATGAGAGTGGTTTTAATTCGAAAACGGTTTTTAATACATCATTTAAAAATGAAACCGGACTAACTCCAAAGCAGTATTTGAATAATGGTGAGTGACTATAATCTGCAAGCCAAGAGCTTCTAGCTTCTAGCTTTTTATAAAACAAATACCAAAATTCAATATATACTGTTTAAAACCACTACTGTAAATCAAAACTGAAGACTATTGACTGAGACTGAAGCCTGTTTACTGTGACCGAACACTGGATACTGAATACTGGTCAATAAGTTCCGATTTATAATTCCGAACCTTTCGCTGAGATTCTGAACCCTTTACCCAATCCCTCCTCCTATTTTTGCTTTTGAAATCAAAAAAATAAATAATATGAAAGCAATAGTTAGGGGAAATTATGGCGGGCCGGAAGTATTACAAGTGAAAGAAATCAGCAAACCAGTTCCTAAAAACAATGAAGTTCTGGTAAAAGTTTATGCAGCTTCAATAACAAAAGCAGAAACCATGATGCGAACAGGCAAGCCCTATTTTGGAAGGTTAATCACGGGCTTATTTAAACCAAAGAGCAAAGTAATTGGCGCCTGTTTTTCGGGAATAATAGAAGCTGTTGGCAGCGAGGTTACAAAATTCCATAAACACGACATGGTATTTGGCGAAGTTGATATGCACACAGGAACCAATGCAGAATATGTATGTGTTCGTGAAGATGGAATGATCGCAATTAAACCTTCATTCTTGAGTTTTGAAGAAGCGGCACCAATTTTCGATGGAGCAATAACGTCGATGAACTTTTTATCGAAAGTGGTTCAACTGCAACCAGGACAAAAAGTACTGATCAATGGAGCTTCAGGAAGCCTTGGTACTGCAGCCGTTCAACTTGCAAAGCATTTTGGAGCAGAAGTCAGCGCGGTTTGTAGCAGTCGGAATATTGCGTTTGTGAAATCGTTGGGTGCCGACCACGTTATTGATTATACCAAAGAAGATTTTACCAAAAAAGGTGCATACGATGTGATTTATGATACCATCGGAAGTTCCTCTTTCACAAAATGTAAAAATGCCTTAACCAACAATGGGATTTATTTAACGCCTGTACTTAAATTTCGAACTTTAATGCAAATGCTATTTACCTCAAAGTTTAGTTCAAAAAAAGTAAAGTTTTCGGCAACAGGAATGCTACCTATCCCAAAATTGCAGACTATGGCTGCTCAACTCCTTAAAATATATGAGACAGGGCAGGTTAAAACAATTGTCAACAAAAAATACATGATGGATGAGATTGTGGAAGCCCATAAATATGTTGATGGTGGACACAAAAAGGGAAATATCGTTTTAAGCACACAAATGGAAAGAAAACAAACCTCGAATACACCCTTCGTTAATATGAATCATTATTTCAAATAAAAATCGGATAACAAATTAAATCGAATTTGTCGCTAAGTGTTTCGTTAATATAAATTTTTCGGTTTTAGAACTAAAATTTGGAACAAAGTAAAGATTGTAATGTTGTTTCCATATAAGTTGAATTATCAATGATAATTCCGTATTTTATACAAAAAAAAGCAATATTTATGACTCAAAAAGATATACTTAGCCCTTTTCAGAAGTTTGTTAAAATTGAAAGCTTAAGCGGTATTTTACTGCTTGTTGCAACCATTATTGCACTCGTTTGGGCAAATTCCCCATTTGGAGATAGTTACAAGGATTTATGGCAATATAAAATTGGATTTTCAACCGAAAATTTCGAACTGAACAAACCCTTG
This sequence comes from Prolixibacteraceae bacterium, assembly GCA_963677475.2. GTDB lineage: Bacteria > Bacteroidota > Bacteroidia > Bacteroidales > Prolixibacteraceae > JABMQB01. Next base: position 157,624 of record CAXXQD010000008.1, read on the forward strand.
CTGCTTTGGATCAACGATGGTTTAATGGCAATTTTCTTTTTTCTTATTGGGCTCGAAATAAAAAGGGAATTTTTAATTGGAGAGTTAAATTCCGCAAAAAAAATAGCATTCCCATTTTTTGGCGCATTGGGCGGAATGTTGGTTCCAGTATTGTTTTTCCTGGTTTTAAACCAGCATGAAGAAACAACAAGGGGCTGGGGAATACCTATGGCAACCGATATTGCCTTCTCTCTGGCAATTCTGAAAATCCTGGGTAAACGAATTCCGTTAAGCCTCAAACTTTTCCTTACTGCCTTTGCAATTGTCGATGATATTGGAGCCGTGCTTGTAATTGCAGTATTTTATAGCGCAAAATTAAATTTGTCAATGCTTGTTTATGCCTTTATTCTTTTAGGTATTTTATACCTTATTTCATACAAAGGTTGGTACTCCAAATTCCTACTTTTGTTTTTTGGAATCCTTATTTGGGTATTCTTCCTTAAATCAGGCATACATCCAACTATTGCAGGAATATTGTTGGCATTTTCGGTGCCAGTTAGGCAAAAAATCAATACCCCAACGTTTATCAATAAGTTGGGAGAAATTACTGACAACATTAAAAAAGCGGCAGTTACCAGCAAACCAATATTATGCAAAGAGCAAATTGAGCAAATTGATGACCTGGAAGACTGGACCAACAAATATCAATCTCCATTGCAGCATTTAGAGCACAAATTACACGATTGGGTTGCCTATTTCATCATACCTGTATTCGCGCTTGCCAATGCAGGCGTAGTGATATTTAGCGACATAGCACTTGATACTTCCCTTATCCGAACAATTGTATTATGTCTGATTTTTGGAAATAGTATTGGTATAACTACAATCATTTTAGTAGCCCGTAAACTAAGAATTGTAACAGTTCCTGATGAAATCAACAACCGGCATATAATTGGGGTATCTTTTTTGGCAGGAATTGGTTTTACCATGGCAATATTTATAGCAAGCCTTGCTTTTTCGGGCAGCCCGGCATATATTGATTCGGCAAAAATTGGCATACTTATAGGGTCGCTAGTTTCAGCAATTATTGGGTATATAATTTTACGCACCAATGCAAAACCAGAACATGTGCACGATTGAACCGATTAATAGAAGCGTGACAGTTTCAATATCCTGAAACTTTTCAACAAGATCCTTTTCTTTTTTAAACCTTTGAGCAACCATTTTCAAAATAAGCTATCTTTATGACAGTGGGTAAAGTGTTAAAAAATATACGAAAGGGAATCGTTTGGGGGATAATGATTATTGCACTCCTGATTCTTACTGCCATGGGGATTGTTCTTATTGGGGCACAGGGATATATCAATAAAAATTTATCGGGATTCGTTAATAAAAAAACTAACGGTTTGTATTCTCTGGATTTTGAAAGAATTGAATTGAGCATCAAAAACCGGGGATTTACGATCACAGGTTTGGAACTCAAACCAAATGAGGCGAAAGCAAAGGAAATACAAAATAAAAATCCAGAAAGGGTTTTTTATTCCCTCTCAGCAAGCGAACTGCAAATTCATCGCTTACTGCCCTATCGGATTTATTCAGAAAAAAAATTGATTTTAGATAAAATTTCGCTGGTGAAGCCCGAATTTGCTCTTTCAGGTTCCTTTACTTTTATGCAAGATTCCGTTAAACCATTTGATTATGCAATGGTTGAAGTCCGTGACCTGTTTAATAAATACCTGAACGAAATAAGAATTAATGAAATAGAATTTACCGATGCCAACTACGAGTTTTATGCCCTTGTTGGCGATACATCTAACTTCTCCAACGCAGAGAAAATTTCTATTGGGATAACAGATTTCAGGACAGATTCCACATTGCTTGAGAGCAAAGATTATCCCTTTGAAATGGACGATATTTTTATCCGGATGAATAATTTTCGGAACGAAATGAGCGACAGCATTCATTATCTGGCTATAGAATCACTGGAATACTCACATAAAAAAGCAGAACTATCGGCATTTAACACGCATTTATATCCAAAAAAAATAATTGAGACTAAAAGCTTGTACGATATTCAGGTTCCATCATTTGTTGTAAAAAGTAGGTCTCTTTCAACCATCTATACGGCAGATTCATTATTTATCGACCATTGCCAATTTGATAATCCATCGTTTAAGTTTTACCAAAAAAAGAATTTTGAGAAAGTAAATATTGAGGACGTAAATAATTTTGATTTATACAGCCTTATTGAGAACGATTTTGAAGCAATCCATGTAGATACGTTCTTGTTGAACAAGGCATCGCTGGAAATCAGCAGGCAGGCAATAGATACATCGTTTCAGCAAAAATTTGATAACATCGATGTTCAGCTATACAATTTCACATTGGATGCTTCTTCCAATAAAAACCCCGACAAATTACTCCTTGCCAACAACATTGACATGAAAATAACCGGGTATCTTCTTCATTTGAACGATAATATCCACAGGTTTAAGGCCGATACAGTTTACGTATCTACCCTGGCAAACCAAATTAGTGTTAAAGGCTTAAAAATTGATGCGGACCAAAGCATAAATATTGACAACAATGTAGTACTTAACATTGCTTGTAATGAGTTGTCGTTTAACGATGTTGACTTAAAAAATACTTACCACAGACGAAAACTTGCTTGCAACTTTGTGCATGTGGTCAAACCCGAAGCACAGTTAGATTACCCTGCTAATTATAAACGCAATCCGGGGAAAGGGCAATCTGGATTACTTTTCGATATCGTAAGTTCCTACCTAAAAGGTGTTTATTCGAATCTGGTAGAAATAAAAGATGGGTCGCTAAAAATACAGAACACGAAAAACAAACGGGTAACAGGTTTTTTTGAAACCGACTTTGCTTTTGGATTAACAGATTTTGCCCTTGATTCTACAAGCTTAGAAGATAACGACAAACTTTTTTATGCTTCTAATTTCGACCTCAATTTTTCAAATTACAGCATGAAACTTGTGGATAACCTGCATCAGCTAAGTGTGAAAAATATTCTGGTGTCCAGTTACCAATCAAAGGCAATTATCGATAGCCTCAGTTTACGACCTATTTTAAACAATGTAGATGAAGAAAAAATTAAACGGTTTAAACGATCGGAAACTTATTCACTGTTTGTTCCTAAAATAAGCATTTTAAATGCCGATCTTCATTCTGCATTTTTCGAAAAAAAATTGCGGATTAACAGCCTGAGATTCTACGAGCCAACTATTTATTTTGAAAACTTTGCCTATCTAAAAAAAGGAAGGAATAAAGATGGATTCTCGGAATTGTACCAGCTGATTTTTAATTATGTGGATGATATATCCATTAAAAATGCGGCAATACCAAATGGTGAAGTAACCTGGATAAACCATACTAAAAGCAATAAATCGACCAGGTTAAGCAATAAATTTGATATTGAACTTAAAGATTTTCGCCTAAACAACTCTGAACTGGATCAAAAGAAATTGTTGTTCTCTGAAAATATAAACCTCTCGTTGCGCGATCAGCTTTTTAAACTGTCGGATAATGTGCACTATTTGCAGGCCGATGAAATTAATTTCTCAACAGAGCAGTCTTCTGTCCGATTTACCAATGCCTTGTTTTACCCCGATATTACATCGCCAGACTATATATCAAAACCAACAACTTTTCAATTTAGCCTCCCAAGCCTGTCACTCGAAGGTGTTGATATCCGAAAAGCATATTATAGCCGAAATATCGACGTGAAAAATATTGTTGCAACAAATCCAAAATTCGAGGTCTATTCACAAAAAGGGAAAACCAAACCACTTGACATTAAAGAGTTTTCTATTCCGCTTCCAACCATCATAAACATATTAAAAGTAGGCAACTTACAAATTAGCAATGGGAATGTACTTACCTATCAATTGCTTAACAAATCCCCCCTGCAAACAAGTACCTTTATTCTTGACCTTCAGTCTGAAGGGATCTCACTAAGTCAAAAGTCGCCGTTTAAAACAATAGATATCAATGCGACTTTGTCCAACTTCCGGTTAAACTTGTGGGAAAAAGCGCATCAAATAAATGTTGATAAAATAGCGTACGATAAAAAATTAAAAACCATAGATTTTACAAACCTTACCGTTAAACCAAGCACCAACAAAACTGCGGGGAACAAGTTTAATTTTAAGTTCCCTTCGATACAATTTAAAGGATTTGGTACCGATTTGGCTTACAAAAACAATATCTACGAATTTAGCACCATTGAAGTTGACCATCCTGGTTTTAGCATCCAATTAAACGATACGATAAAGTCGGGCGGATTAAAAAAATTGAGGGAACTTGATTTTTATCCTTATGTTGAACCTTATGTAAATCAGTTAAATATCGGGATACTCTCGCTAAACAATGCCAAAGTCGATTTTCAATCGATTGCCAAAGGGCTTAAACACGAAAACATAAATATTCATTTAAAGAATATTATTATTGGTGAAAACCAGCCAAATAAGCGCCTGTTAAATGCAAATGAAATTGAATTTGTAACGTACAACTTAAAACGAAATAGCAGAAACAACCGCTATACTTTTGCTGTTGACACTTTAAAATACAGCTCTTCAAAAAAATCCCTCGAACTACTTGATATTCAAATATTTCCAAAATATTCCAGAAAAGAACTTGCGAACCTAGCTGGATTACAGACTGATGTTTTACAAAGCGAGATTAAATATCTCAAGCTATACGACATGAACATTGACAAGTGGTTGACCGATAAAATTGTAGATGCTGGATCATTGCAAATAGGACCTTCTTCAAGTACCGTATTCCGCGATAAAAGTTTTCCTTTCGATGAAAGCCAAACACCTCCCTGGCCACAAAAACTAATATCATCACTTCCTTATCGGATTTTATTTGACAGTGTAATTGTTAATCCGGCATCCATTACGTATAGCGAATTGCTGGAAATATCGGATGAACCAGCATCCATAACATTTACTAACACACAGGCACGTATTGGGCAAATATCAAACCTGCCAAGCCAAATAAAAACAAATCCGTTTGTAAAAATCCGGGCGAGTTCTATTATTAACCAGAAAGCAAAGCTGGAGGCTTCATTTGCCTTTGATTTATCGAGCACTAATTTTAGCCATTCCATCCAAGGAAGCATAAAGCCGGTGCCAATGACAATATTTAATGATTTCACGGAAAAAGCAGCTTTGGTTAGGGTTAAGGAAGGACAGATGAACAAATTTAGGTTCGAATTAGATCTTGATGAACAAATTGCCACTGGCTATATTTGGTTTGCCTACGATAATTTTAAGATCTCAGTTATTGAGTTTGAAGACGGAAAAATAAAAAAAGAAGGCTTTGCATCGCTTATGGCGAACAGCCTGTTGGTAAACTCCAAAAACCCAAGGGGAAAAGAGTTGGAACCTGAAAGTATCTCATATCAGAGAGACCCACGAAGATCCGTTCTTAATTTCTGGTGGAAAGCAATTTTTAGCGGTGCGAAAAAATCAATGGGAATCAAGGAGAAGAAAAAGTAAACCACCCGGTAATGTCCTTACCGGATGGTCAAAATATCTCCTTATTTTAAATCATCTGCGAGCAACACAGAATATGCCCCGGTCATTTTTTCGGCTAGCCCTACCATTGTTTTATGGTATTTTTCTGCACTTAAATTACCATTCCCCTCATCAAAATCAGTTGAACCCACCAAGCCCTTCTTTGTGGTAAAAATAGCAATGCCTCCTTTTTTGAAATAGAACATTTCATTTTTCCCTTTCCCTGATGAGCCAGTGTCATAATCCATGGTCATATTTATAAAATCAAGCGTTGGTGCATTTTTTTTGCCAAGCCCATATTTAAACTTGACGGTTATTGCAGCCTGGCAACCATTTTCGCTGGCAATTTTAGGCACCATCTTTTTTATTTTAGCGACTGCCCCTATTTTCAGGGTTTCGCTGAACATTCCCATCCCTGAAACCGAACGTTTAACACCTTCGGTGGTCACCGATTTCTTTGCAACTCCGCCAGTATAGCCCCGGGTTCCTTTTTCCTCTTTTAACCCAAGTCCCATATAAATAGGATCATTGATGAGAGTTTCCTTCTCTAACACCTCAATTCCATTCTCGGCGAATACATTTTTCACCAAAACATACAATTGGTTGGTTAAGGTTTCATAGTAGTCTTCGCTTAATTCAACTTCTTGCACCAGGGTTTTTAATGTTCCCTGGTTTCCCCATCTTTTTTCCATGGTACTCGGGGCAGTTTCTTTTGAGGTGATAAACTCACCAAAAAATTCAACAAACATCACTTTTTGGATACCTGCTTTTTGGAAGGCTTTTAAATTGCATTGAGCCATTTTGGAGGCTTCTGAGAGATCAACTTTTTCTTGTGCATACAGAAATGTTACACACATCAGCATTGCTGACACGATTAAGATTTTTGGTTTCATATAGCTATTAATCAAAGGTTTATCTGATAAGTTACGGAATTTTATCCAAACTTAGATTAACAATGACTAAAAATCAGAAACCAGAATAAATTATGCTTTTGACTATCCAGATGCAATCAAAGCAATCGGAGAACAAAGAAAATTCATAAGTTTGAATAGCCACGCGACAAACCAAGAAGTATTTTTTCCAACTTTATTTCAGCTTAAAACTAAAGCACGAATTTTCTTTATTTACCCCTCTGTCAGTCTACCGACTGACATCTCCCCTTTCAGGAGAGAACAAAAAATAGCCCATCAGCAAGCATATATTATAGAAGAAAAAGTGTTATGTCAATCGATAAATTAAAATTACATACGTTCAGGCATTTGTATACCCAATAAACCCATGCCCCTTGAAACAACATCGGCAACCACCGAAGACAATACCAACCTAAAACCTTTGACATCGCCATCCTCCTCTTTTAAGATGGAGTAATCATGGTAAAACTGGTTGAATTCTTTTACCAACTCGTAACAATAATTGGCTATAATTGCCGGGCTGTAATTCTCGGCTGCTTCTGCCACGGTTTGAGGGAAACTAGCAATCCTTTTAATTACTACCTTCTCCTTATCTTCCAGTTTCATCGACGTGTTTAATGTTTCCGGAACTTTGATTCCATCTGCTTCTGCCTTTCGTAAAACTGATTTTATACGTGCATAGGTATATTGTATAAATGGTCCTGTGTTCCCATTAAAATCAATCGATTCTTCAGGGTTAAACATCATATTTTTCTTTGGGTCGACTTTTAACATGAAGTATTTTAAAGCCGATTTTGCAATTTTTTTGTAGGTTTCATTAGCTTCCTCTTCGTTTAAAGACTCAAGCTTTCCTAGCTCTTGCGACATTTGTTTTGCCACATCCACCATTTCTTTTAAAATATCATCGGCATCTACAACCTTTCCTTCGCGCGACTTCATTTTTCCGGAAGGGAGTTCAACCATTCCGTAAGAAAAATGGTACAATCCTTTGCCCCAGTCAAAACCAAGTTTATCTAACAAAATTGCCAATACCTGGAAATGATAATTTTGTTCGTTTCCAACCACATAAACCATTTTATCGATGGAATAATCGTTGAACCTTAATTTGGCTGTACCAATATCTTGTGTCATGTATACAGAGGTACCATCGCTCCGAAGCAATAATTTTTGATCGAGCTTATCAGAAGTTAAATCAGCCCAAACAGAATTATCTTCTTTTTGATAAAATACTCCTTCATCTAAGCCTCTTAAGACTTCATCTTTACCTGTAAGAAAAGTATCAGATTCGTAATAAATTTTATCAAAGTCAACACCAAGTTCTTTGTATGTTACTTCAAATCCCTCATAAACCCATGAATTCATGGTCTTCCAAAGATCAACGGTCTCTTTATCTTTTGCTTCCCATTTTAATAAAAGTTCACGAGCTTCATTTAATAAGGGGGCATTGTTTTCAGCTACCTTTTGCTCCATTCCGCTTTCCACAAGTTTTGCAACCTCAGCCCTATATTCTTTGTCAAATTTCACATAAAAGTCACCAACAAGGTGATCTCCTTTTATACCCGTACTTTCAGGTGTTTTACCTTCGCCCCACTTTTGCCAGGCCAACATCGATTTACAAATATGTATCCCTCGGTCATTCACAATATTGGTTTTTACAACCTTATAGCCATTCGCCTTTAGAATTTCGCTGATTGAAAATCCAAGCAGGTTATTTCTTATATGTCCCAAATGAAGTGGTTTATTCGTATTTGGTGATGAATACTCAACCATGACGAGCTCTGAATCATCGGTAATATTTTTAAAACCAAAGTTTTCGGTTTTACCAGCATCTTCAATCAACTTAATCCAATGGGAAGAAACAACCACCAAGTTGAGAAATCCTTTCACCACATTATAAGCATTCACATATTCTGTATTCTTGAGCAAATATTCACCAAGCTCTTCTGCTGTCTGTTCAGGAGACTTCTTTGACATTCTTAATAATGGAAATACAACTAAGGTTGCATCGCCTTCAAATTCTTTTCTTGTAGATTGCAACTGAATGAGGTTATCAGGTACTTCCTGTTTATACAAATTAGAAACAGCTTTCTTAACTTCTTCCTGAAGGATTGATTCGATATTCATTGTGTTGATATTTGAGGATGCAAAGATAATATTTTATCCTCGCCCAGGATTTTGTAAACAAAAAAAAGCTGCACCGGATCGGTACAGCTTTTCTAAGCCTATTTAATAGACCTATTATCTTCTTCTTTTAATTTTAATGGTAAATTCAGCACGTCTGTTCAAATACCTTTCAGAATATGTATTTTTAACAGCCGGGTTAGATTCTCCATAACCTTGTGCCCCAACGAATGCATTGTTAACACCTTTTTTAGATAGGTAAACAACCACTGCTTTTGCACGCTCTTCAGAAAGTTCCTGGTTATAGTTATCAGAACCTATATCACAAGTATAACCTCCAATAACCACGTCATATTCGGCACTTGAGTTAAGTTTGTCAACAACTTCATCCAATATTTTCATTCCGTCTGGCTTAAGAACAGCTTTATCGAAATCAAAATAAACAGGCCCTAATACTAGCTCTTCCCAATCAGCTGGGCAACCTTTGTTGTCTTTTAATCCTGCTTCGGTTGGACAATCATCCTGGCAGTCAATTACGCCATCACCGTCACTATCAAGTGGGCAACCATCAGCATCAACCGGGCATCCTTTTGGAGTATCAGGACATTTATCTTTTGGATCTGGAACTCCGTCTTCATCTGTATCCGGGCAACCTTTGAATTTTTTCAATCCTGCAACATCCGGGCAATCATCATCTTTATCTGCAATACCATCGCCGTCTCTGTCAGGACAACCGTTCAGGTTTGCTTGTCCTGGCTCATCCGGGCAATCATCTTTATAATCAGGAACTCCGTCGCCATCCCGGTCAAGTGGACATCCTTTATCATCAACCTGCACTCCTGGAGGAGTATCTGGACATTCGTCTTTTCTATCAGGAACACCGTCACCATCTGTATCTTTAGCTTTTCCAAAAGCAATTTCAATACCTCCAACTGCTTTTAAGAAATTATCAGTTCTGGTTTTTCCGTTAATTGTTGCTTCAATACCGTCAATGTATCCGCCTTCAAGGAATAAACCTACACTAGGACTAACCATGAATTTTGTTCCAATACCAGCATTAAAGTTAACCCCTGTTTCCTGATTGTCTTGTAAATAACCTAAACCTCCGTATAAATAAGGAATTACTTTTGAATCTTTAAGTAGTTTATACCTAAGGTTAAGCGCAACATTAGACAAATCCAACTGATGTGTTTTGTCCGCATCAAGTAATCCCAGTTCGTCTCTTAAAAAGATATCAAAAGACGGACTTAAGTACCTGCTTAAATAAAGTCCTGGAGTAAACCCAACCTCTGATTTGTCGATATTGTCATAGATCCCGCCTTGAAGGCCAAGTGCCCATTTTTTCTCAGCAGTTTGAGAAAATGCCATGCCTACAAACAACAATGCAATAATAGTAAAAGTAAATTTTTTCATATCAAATATAGTTTATAACAAAAGTTTAAATTTTTATAAGCAATTTATGAATTAATTTTCATCTATCAAAACCACTAACTTCCAAATATGTTTAATTAGAAAAGCAGATTTTATTTATCTAATTAAATAACAAACAAAAATAACATAAAATTTGATTTGTAAACTCGTGCAACAGGTATTTAATATGTACAAAATCAAAATAATTATTTCTTAAAAAAACAAGATATAAAAAACTCATTTTCTGCACAATACAGCACTAATTAAATTAATTATCAATAAACTGGTTAAGGTATTGGCATTAAATCAATATTTAATATAATCCTTACCAAGTTTTCTGCATAATAGGCGTGGAATAACAATTATTTTATTGTTAAGTATTTGTGACTTTTGAGATAGAATTTTAATAAAGGCCCGTCCCTTTTTTTGATGAACTTTAAATTTTAAATTTTGCAAGCACAAAGTATTGCCTATTTTTGAGGGCATATTCAACAAGATTTAGGATGTTTGCAATTATAGATATTGAAACCACAGGTATTGCCCATAAACATGGGAAGATTACCGAAATTGCAATCTATCTGCATAATGGAACAGAGCTCACCGACTCTTTTGTAACCCTGATTAATCCTGAACAGGATATTCCATATTTCATTACCAAAATAACGGGAATTGATAACGATATGGTGAAAAGTGCCCCAAAATTTTATGAGGTTGCAAAAAGAATTATTGAACTAACAGCAGGTAGGGTTTTTGTTGCCCACAATGCTTCTTTTGACTATAAATTTATTAAAGAAGAATTTAAACGGCTGGGCTATAATTACAACCGAAAAACCTTGTGCACAGTAAAAATGGCCAGAAAATTACTTCCTGGCCACTTATCTTATTCTTTGGGTAAATTGTGTGCTGACCTGGATATCACCATCGAAGGAAGGCATCGTGCTGGTGGAGATGCTTTGGCAACGGTAAAATTATTGGAAATCTTATTGGAGAAAAATATCTCTTCTTCTGCCCCAAAAATTACCGACCAATATCGATTATTTTAATGCTTGCTCCCAGTCTTACTCCTTCTCTGGTTTTTCTTCAGTTGTTTGTGCATCATCTGTCAGATCCTCTGCACTTTCTTCTTCGAACATTAACAAATCATATTTATGCAATTCGTTATACCAGGTCAATACTTTTTTTATATCCGATACATATACCCTTTCCCTATCGTAATCGGGCAATACCTTTGCAAAGTATGCTTTCAAATCATTATTGGATGATTTTCCATCGATTGCCGTGCCCCCGTTTTCCAAATCATAGATATTCTTAAATACATCTTTCAGTGGTATGTCGCCTGAGTCTGCATAAATTGCGATATCCTCCAAAGAGCTGATTTTGGAAGTCGAATATGCTGGCATCCTTTTATTCGTTGAGAGTGACTCAACAATGATGTTGTTTTTTGCTTCGGCAACCATCTTAAAAAGCCCGCCGTGTCCTGATATTGATAATATTCCTTTTAACATTTTTGATATTTTTTTGCGAATATACTACATTCTGTCAATTTGCAAAAGAGTTTTCAGATGGCTATTGAAACTATTTGATTGTCCAGATGATTCCGGCTTTGATCCATGTACCCGGCTGTTCCACGTTTCCGATATCGTTATATTTTGTATTAAAAATATTGGAAGCAGAAAGGTTTAGTTTCAACCGCGCCACAGAATAGTTTATTTTCCCATTTAACAAAGCAAATGGCTGATAAGGTTTTTCTTCGCCATATTCACCATCCACAAATTCGGTATAACTTCCATTTCTATCCTGATAAACCATGGTCCATGAAGCAGATAAGTTTTTTACAATTTTATGGCTGATGGTCAGTTCTAATTTATGTTTTAGGTTATCCAATGCATAATTAGAAACGTAGTCGCTTTCGTCAACTTTTAAGTGATTGTATTGGTAACCAATACTAATCCGATCAATAGGGTTTCGATTTGTCTTTTCTTTATTTTTATAATAAAAGTTTGCACCAATACCCGATCTTTTTAAACTGGTCAGGTTTTTGGTATGCCACTGGCTTTCATTGGCAAGCCTAACCCAATCTATTATATTTTTCCCTGCACTGTAATAACCAGTGATATTTCCAAACAAGCTTTGTCCTTTTAATTTTATCCCCCCTTCAATGGAATTTGACAATTCTGGATCCAGATCTGGATTTCCTACGTTTGTTGGACCATTGTAATACAAATCCGTGAATGTTGGCATTCGGAGAGATTTGCTCATTGACATGTACAAACTTATCCGCTCAAATAGATTATAGCTAATATCGATTCCAGGAAACAGGTTGATTCCATTTTTAGAATCGGTAATATAATTTGCCATGGCCCCCGCAGCAAAAGACCAATAATCAGTATTAAGTGATTGTTCAAAATAAGCAGAGTAAATTTGCCTTGATTTTGAGAATAAATATTGGCTATCTGTATTCTTAATATCAATTGGGGTATCAAGTGCTTCGCCCAATACATTGCTTACAATATGTTCTAATCGGTACTCCAAACCGAATGCCGATTTTCCTAAATTACTTTCTATCCATGAATTAAGGTTCAATCCGGCAGCATCGGTCCGATGGTAATTATGGGTTGTGTACCATGAAGGAGCTTCATTTCTAAATAGCTCAAAACGATCGAAATGCCTTCGCCAATATATAGATGAAGTTAAGTGCATCGGCGAATTTGATTTCCATTTTAACGATGAAAAATAAGTTTTTACCTGCTCATATTGATCGGGATATTTTGGGGTGTAAAAACTATTGGCACCAAAACCTTTGTCGGAAAACCCAAACTGAAAGGAAAAAACGTTCTCCAAAATGGATTTATGCAGCGAATAAAACACATTTGAGCTCTTGAAATCTGTATTATTTATATATCCATCAGAAGATTTGTGGTTTACGGCAACAAACTGTCCAAAAGTGTTGTTTTTCAATGCTCCCGAAACATCAAGGTTTTTATACCCATTGCTTCCCACAGAAGCTGACATGGCTGCATTGGTTTCATCGGCTTTTTTTGTGATAATGTTGATTGCACCTGAAAATGCATTTGCCCCAAAAACCCGTGATGCGGATCCTTCTAAAACTTCAATTCTTTGAATTTGGTGTAAACTAACTGGAAGGTTTAAATTGTGGTGGCCTGTTTGTGGGTCGGTGATGTTGATTCCGTTGAGAAGGATGAGCAATTGGTCAAATGACCCTCCCCGTATTCCGATATCCGCCTGGACTCCTTCTCCGCCCCGCTTTCGAACATCTATTCCTGGTACATACCCGAGGAGTTCCTGAATGGTTTCTACCGGAGCAGCCTCAATTTGGTCTCTCTCTAGCACGGTAACAATCCGTGCCACCTGTGAATAAGTCACAGGTACGCGTTGCGCATCCACCTCGATCTCATCAAGGTTCAATTCATAAGCCACTTTTGTGGAATCATCGGAAATTGGGATAATCAATTTTTCTGCACTTGTATGATAGCTCACTGCTAAAAATGCAATGACAACTACCACTTTTAAAGAAGAAAAAATTGAAAAGCCCTTTCTTCCCCAATGCCTAAATGTGACATGAAGTTGTTTAAATGCTTTTAATAATTCTTTTTTGTTCATATTGTATTAAAAATATACGATGGCAAATGTATTATTTTGATCGCTAATAGTGCCCCGAATATCCTTAAAAAGGGCATATTTTATTCCCTGAGCCTATTATCTTAACATTTCGTAAAATCCTGCGTATACCGAAAAGTGTAGTTTTTCACTGAATATCAGTATATAAAAAGACTTCATAAATTATTTTGATAGTATATAGATAAAATCAACTAATAAAAGGTCTGTAAATCTTTTATTCAACCAAGGTTGCTATTATCTTTGTTTAGACAAAATAAAAATACGCTAAACGAATTTAAAACACGCACGCTATGACACAGATACAATTTAATAACGCATTACTTGGGTTACAAGACAAATTACACTTCTATGCTCTTAGCTTAACAACTGACCACGAGAGAGCTAATGACCTTTTGCAGGAAACATTTTTAAAAGCTTTGACATATAGGGACAAATTTACCCAGAATACCAATTTTAAAGCCTGGATATATACAATAATGAAGAATACATTCATTAACGATTATCGTAGAAATATTAAAACTAAAAACACGTTTGACGCTTCAAATGGTGATCTTCATTTAAAATTTTCAAAAGATAAAATGTATCCGGGACCAGATTCTTTTTATAATTCAAAGGAAATCAATAAAAGCATCCATGCACTTGAAAGCGAGTACAAAGTTCCTTTCACTATGTTTCTGGATGGTTACAAGTACAAAGAAATTGCAGAAAAACTTGATCTTCCGTTAGGAACAGTAAAAAGCAGGATTTTCTTTACTCGTAAGAAATTAGAAAAAACATTAAAGGATTATGCGAAATAAACTCGCGAAATAAGTTATAGTTTTTTTAAGCAAAAGATTCTCAGCCACGGGAATCTTTTTTTATTTTTGTGACTAAAGCTTATATGGTTATGCAAAAAGTCGCAGTAATTCTTGCCAATGGATGTGAAGAAATAGAAGCAATTACGATAATTGATGTGTTGCGAAGGGCTGAAATAGATGTAACCAGCATATCTATTTCAAATCAACTGGAAATAAATGGTGCCCATGGAATTAAAATTATTGCCGATGCACTTTTTGATTCGATGGTTGATTTCGATGTTTTCACAATGATTATTCTGCCCGGTGGTATGCCAGGAACAACAAACCTCAACAAGCATGTAGGTTTAAAGCAACTCCTTCTTTCTTATTCAGAAAAAGGAAAACCCCTGGGTGCAATTTGCGCTGCGCCTCTGGTATTAGGCGAATTAGGTTTATTATCAGGGAAATCGGCAACTTGCTATCCTGGATTTGAAAAACACTTAAAAGGCGCTTCAATTACGAATACCGCAACTCAGGTATCAGGAAATATTATAACCGGTAAAGGAGCAGGAGTTGCCATTGAATTTGCCCTGAAAATAGTTGAATTGTTAAAAGACAAAAATACTTCTGATGAATTAGCAAAAAAACTGGTAGCTGACTAAATCCTGATTTTTGAAAAAAAAAACGTCCATATTTTTAAGCACAACTCTTTCACGCCTTCTTGTCTATTTATTAATTTCCCTTGTTTTTTCCTCCTGTCTAAGCCTTAAAAAGGGATATATCCCGGCTAATCACACACAACCAGAATTAAATGAATCAGAGCTATTGAAACAAAAAATGCTTTTGTTTAACGACACAAAAAATATTACGAATACAATTAGAAACAAAAAAGCGAATGGGGGCCAACTATATGGGAATGAAATAAACAGTTTATTTGAAAACTTACATTCACACCTTGAAACAGATGCATTGCTTCAATATAAAATTGAAACAGATTTAGACGATGGCGTTATTGATTCACTTCCAAGCGTTATATCGCTTTACACTTCAGCAATAAATTACAACAGGCTATTTGGAGCCAACAAATATTTATATAAAACAATCAACAGGGGTGATATTTCTTTAGGGATTCCAAAAAAATTGTTGATTAAATCCAAACGTTTTGCAAGGATCCCAAAGTTGAGGAAACAAGTTGAAAGTCAAACATCAATTATTAATAAACTACTTGTTCAAACACCCGACAAATGTCATCGGAGAAAAAATTGTATTTATCAAACTGGAAATTTTATGAGCAGTATATTTGGCAATACTGTTGGGTTCTTTCATGGAAAGCGCGAAGATCAAAATCATAACATCCAATTATTGCAGGGGGCTTTACAGCCATTTGACATCGTTTTGAGCAAATCGAGAACACATTTAACTGACAAATTTATACCGGGATATTTTGGGCATTCAGCAATCTGGATTGGAAATCTTGAACAACTTCAAAAACTGGGATTGGACAATTCCATTCAAGTGATTAACAACAAAGAGCAGCTTAACAATGAAGCATGTATGCTTGAAAGCTTAAGGAATAATACACACCTAAACAAGCTCGAAACTTTTGCAGACGGTGAAGACTATCTAATACTTAGGCATAAAAACCTGGACAAAACAAATATGAAAAGTATTATTTCTTCATTACGCCATATTGGGAAAAAGTACGATTTTAATTTCAATGTTGAATCGCCCGACAAGCTATTTTGCACCGAGCTTATTTTTTACGCCTACGATTTTGTTCCATGGAAAGCAAAAAAGAAATTTAACCGCTATACTTTGAATCCTGACGACATTGTTAAACAGGCACTGGACAATCCGGCATTTGAAGTCGCACTTTGGATCAACAATGGCATTGTTTCAACAAACGAAAAACAACGTTTAATAGAACTTGTAACTAAAAAATAACCTCTATTTCTTCAAGCGTTTTTCCCTTCGTTCCTCAATCCAAAGATATATAATCGGCAATACCAGTAAGGTTAAAAATGTTGAAGTTATCAAGCCACCAATTACTACGGTTGCCAAGGGCCTTTGCACCTCAGAGCCTGGCCCGGTATTAAATGCCATTGGGATAAAACCAAGGCTTGCAACCAAGGCGGTCATTAATACCGGCCTCAACCGATCACCGGCACCTTCAATAACCAGTTTTTTAAGCGATAGTTTATTGTTTTTTCTCAATTCGTTTATATGGTCGATCAAAACAATACCATTTAACACTGCCACACCAAACAAGGCAACAAATCCAATACTTGCGGAAACTGAAAGGTACATTCCCCTTATCCATAAAAGGAAAACGCCACCTGAAAGTGCAAATGGAAGGTTTAGCAAAATTAGTACAGCATGCCTCATATTTCCAAAATTCAGGTACATAAGCCCGATAATAATAAACAAGGATAAAGGAACTACCAGCAATAGATGTCGCATTGCCCGTTGTTGGTTTTCAAAAGCCCCGCCATACTCTAAAAAATATCCGGAAGCTATATTGGCTTCGTTCTCAATCTTATTTTGAAGGTTGCTTACGTATGTGCCAATGTCAATATGATGAATATTGATACCAACAATTAGCCTTCGCCAACCATTCTCACGTTGGATTTCACGTGGTCCTTCTTCTACAATAATTTTACTGAGTCTTTTAAGTGGTATAAACTGACCGTTTGGAAGGTTTACAGGCACTTCCTGTATTTGTTGAAGCTGTGAACGGAAATCCTCCGGGTAACGAACCGTAATATCAAAACGGCGCTGACCTTCGTACAGTTGTCCTGCAGTAACACCTCCAATTCCGGCTTCAATTATTTTTTGTACATCATCCACATTCAATCCAAATGAAGCGACCGCTTCCCTATCAATTTGAATGGTCAGATATGGTTGCCCAATTGGTTGCTCAATAAAATAATTAGATGTACCGGGCAGGTCCGCCACAATTTTTGAGATTGTTTCCCCAATCCGGTTCAGCTCTTCCAGGTCTTCCCCAAATACTTTTACAGCCAAATCAGATTTAACGCCACTTGTAAGTTCGTCAACACGCATGGCTATTGGTTGTGTGAAGTTGTATGCCAGTCCGGGTTCGGTTTGAAGATAGGGTTCAATTTGGTCAATGATATCCTCTTTTGTTAATCCCTTTCGCCATTCTTTGGGATGTTTCAACACAACCCACACATCGGTTTGGTGTACCCCCATCCAGTCGTTTGCCAAATCGGAACGGCCTGTTTTTGGAACCACGGTTTTTATTTCAGGAATGTTTTTAATGAGCATCCCTGCAAGCCAGTTTGCATTTTCAATCGATTCATCCAAAGTTACTGAAGGCATACGAACTTGTTCGATTAATATAGAACCTTCATCTAGCTCGGGAAGGAATTCTGACCCCAATCGTGCCATCACAACCATGGACGCGATGAAAATTAACAATGCAACCGAAATAGCATAAAACCTTCGGGTGATGTTCTTTTCCAATCCTTTGATGTAAATTGGCTTCAGTTTATCTATCAAAAAATTTCTTCTGAGCTTCACCCCTTTTCGGAAAACGAGGGACGAAATTGCCGGTATAAAAATCAAAGCTAAAATCAAAGATCCCAAAACTGCCGCAGCAACAGTTATCGCCATCGGCCGATACAAAATACCCTCCATGCCAGAAAAAGTCATAATTGGCACATAAACCATCAGGATTATCAGAACACCAAAAAATATGGGCCTAACAACTTGTTGCGAAGCACGGATTATTACATTGTCAGTTTTTTCCTCTTTGTCTTTTTGAAGCCTGTGAACTATATTTTCGATCATCACGACCGAGCCATCAACGACCATCCCAAAGTCAATTGCACCCAAACTCATGAGGTTGGCAGCCAATCCAAATTCTTTCATCCCGATAAAAGCAAACAACATCGAGAGTGGGATAACCATCGCTACAATTAAAGCCCCTGAAAACTCACCTAGCAGCAATAAAAGAACAACGATCACCAAAAACCCGCCTTCCAAAAGGTTGGTTTTAATGGTACTGGTAGTGCGGTCAATCAAATCTGACTGGTCGTAGAATTTTTCAATACGAACACCATCGGGCAATCCCTTTTCAATGGTTTCGATTTTTTGCACAATATCGTTGATAACTTTACGACCGTTTCCGCCCCGTATCATCATCACAATTCCGGTAACAATTTCGCCTTTCCCATCCTGGGTAACGCCTCCCTGCCTAATTTGTTTTCCGATAATAACTTCAGCTATATCCCTAATAAATACAGGTTTATTATTGATATTTTTGACAATAATACTTTCAATTTCTTCAGGTGTATTGATTAGCCCAAATCCGCGAATGATATATTGTTCCCGGTTATTTTCGAGATAATTTCCACCCGACACACTGTTATTGCTTGCAATGGCATCCATAATATCGCTGATCCCGATCCCATAATTCCGCATTTTCCCCGGGATAACGCTAACCTCGTATTGCTTTACAAATCCACCAAAGGAGTTTATTTCGGTCACTCCTTTTACAATTTTTAATTGTGGTGCAATAATCCAATCTTGTATTTCCCGTAACTCGGTAAGCGAATAGTTTTCTCCCCGGATTACATATTGGAATATTTCACCAAGGGCCGTTGATATCGGTCCCAACTGTGGAGCAGAGACATCCATGGGAAGTTCATCGGTAATTGATTGTAAACGTTGGCTAACCATCTGCCTTGCGAAATAAATATCGGTTCCTTCTTCAAATTCAACAGTCACTGCCGATAATCCAAACTGAGAAGTTGAACGGGCCTCTTTTATTCCAGGAAGTCCATTCATTGCTGTTTCGATAGGGTAACTTACCAGTTTCTCAACATCGTATGGGGAATACCGCCCTGCTTTGGTAATCACTAAAACCTGCACCGGAGTCACATCCGGAAGTGAATTTATGGGCAATTGCATTAAAGAAAATACCCCACCAACAGCCATCAAAACGACCAATGAGAGAGCAACATATTTTTGCCTGACACTAAAATTTATGATATTATGCAACATCGCACTTTTGTTTTAATTTTTGTTTATTCCGCAATCAGACTATATCTCGATAAAGCTTTAAGACTAAAAACCTGGGTTACTGCAATTTTTTCACCCACATTTAATCCTTTGGCCACATAAACTTCCTGCTGATTTATTTCTTTTATTTCAATAATTCTTTTTTCGAAAGATGTGGTGCTGGTTTGCACATAAACAACCGGATTGTCGCCATCGTAACTTAAGGCTTTTATTGGAATGGCAATACTTGCGCTCATTTTATCCGATTTTATTTCAAGCCTCACATTTTCACCTGGTTTTGGCCATCCATTTTCGGTATTTACCAAAATATTCACCACTACCGATCTGTTCGTCTCATCTAATCCGGGGTTTACCGATGATATCTTTGAATAAATTACCTGATCGTTCTTATCACGAAGTGTAATATCCACCATATTCCCTTTATGAATATGAATTGCATCTTCAGGGGACAAGTATCCCTTTATCATCACTTTGCTGGTATTAATCACCCGCCCGAGCTTTTGAAGCGCATTCACTGCCTGCCCTAAATCAACAAGCCGTTGATCAACGATACCGCTTATTGGGGAATGGATTTTCAGGGTCGGATCAATTTCGGTGGCATTTTTAAACGCGTCGATTTCGCTTGTGGGAACGCCAATAGCTTTTAATTTTGAATAGGAAGCAATAACTGCAGCCGATGCTCTTTGATAATCGGATTGTGACCTGTCAAGTTCGCTTCTTGAGCTGATCGATTGCTCGACCAACTGCTGCAAGCGTGTTAAACGTGACGATTGGAATTTTTCTTCAGCAATCGCCTGCAAATATTCAGCAACCAAATTACCAAACTCAAGGCTTTCGATGGTGAACAGTTCCTGTCCTTTTGAAACATAATTCCCCTCCGATGCATTGATTGAGCTGATACGGCCATCAATTGGAGTGCTGATAATGCTTACATATTCAGGTGCCGGAAAAACAAGCCCGGGTGCATTTACAAAAAACCGTTGGCGGCTTTCTTCAATGGTGTAAGTTTGAATTTCTAACTCTTTGAGCTCTTTGTCCGTTAATTTTATGCGCACATCTTCTGTAACTCCGGAAACTGAAGGTGGGGTTTCTTCAGTAGAAATTGTTTCATTCTGATTTTCATTTTTTGTATTGCATGAAATAAAAATCCCAATTAGCAGTATAGCAATTATTGGTTTAACCATTCCGAAATGTATATTATTTTTCATTGATATAAATTTTCAATTATTAGTAAACTATTTCATCATCGAGGTATTTTTCGAGGGCTATCATCTTTAGATAATAATCCCGTAATGCGGTTATATATCGCTGCTGGCTTCCCAAATATATTTGCTGGGCATTGATTAGGTTCAGCAAATCGATTTCACCCAAACGATAAGCCTGTAATGTTAAGGTTTGAAGCTTTTCGGCTTTATTTTGAATTGTTTCCTGGAACCTTTCAATGGTGGTTTTGCTGGTTATATATCCGTGCCAGGCATCTTCCACTTCTTTCTTCATATCCAGCTTTATTTTTTGTTGCTTCCATAGAGTTTCTTCCCCATACGCTTTTGCTACCCTGATTTTTCCTTTTTGCGAAAATGAATACCAAAGCGGAATGCTTATTCCAATCTCGTAACCATTATATTTAAAACCATTTCCATAATCCTGCTTGTACAAGTCAAACCTTATTCCTGGCAATAGGTTGCTTTTCGCTTCTTTTATCCGATATTTAATCGATTCATATTCCAGTTCAGCTGATTGAAACATGGGTTGCTTTTCAAGATTATTCAACACATAATATTGGGAAATTTTATCTTCAGCCCCGCGCAATGTGTCCGTAAACAAAATTGAATATTTTTGTTCTTCCGGATTATACCCAAGTGCATTGAATAAATTATACCGGGCTTCATGCAATATTTTTTCCGATTCGTCCAGATCATTTTCCGCCTCAGCAATCTGCAATTCAGCTTTTATAAGGTCAATACCATTTCCGTACCCGGTTTCAAATTTGGTATAAACAGCGTTGTATAAATCCTTGGCTAGTTGAATTTGCTGGTTCCTTAATTTTTGAAGATGCAATGCATAAACAACTGCAACATAGTGGCTTTTCACCTCCACAACTACATCTTTCTCCTGGGCTTTTATTTTCATCTCCTGGGCTTTTGCTTCTTGGTCAAGTCTTTTAAAACGATGTATGCTTGCCAAAGGAAAATCAATACTTTGCGAGACTGAATACCTCCTCTCCCCAAATGGGTTCTCCGCCTGATTGTTTATTCCTTCTTTCATGAAACTTACTTCAGGCGCATTTATCCCTGTTATTATTTTTCTTTCTTCCTGCATTTGTAAAAGAACCGCCCTTGCCTGGTTTAAATCGGGATTTCGTTTTAATGCAACTTCAACTGCATCTTTTATGGTTAGTAGATTTGATTGTGCAATGCTTTGGTTAATAAATGCTGCAACAAGAAAAATGCTGATTACATATTTAATCATATTAAAAGTATCAATGGTTTTTGAACGTATTAATTACAAAGTTGAATGAAAATAATTCGCTACCAATGTCATAAACATTGCATCAAATTAGTGCCCTTTGAATTTACGATGTTCGTTTCACATATCAAATGATAGAAAACATAATTTCAATCAAGTTTACGAACAAATGTCAGGTACTTTTGTTTAATCCCGGGTTTGGAATTTTAGTAATGAATTAAAGAGATGGAACCCATTTACCTATATAATCTTTAACTTTTAAATTAATGATGTCATCTCTTTTGAGGGAGATGACATCCCTCTCCAGGTTTGGTTTCTAATTTGAAGTGTAAGTATCAATTGAATCGAAATACGTTTGCAAGAAAAAAGAAGTTATATTGGCATATAAACATTCTCATTTTCAATTCATTAAAAATATCCTTATCTTTAAAAACAAAAATGCCCTCAATAAAAACAATCACCCCCATTCTTGGTGGAAGCTATTACCACCTATTTAACAGGGGAATTAACAAACAATTGCTTTTTTACCATCCTGGAAACTATAAATATTTCCTCAAATTATTGGACAAACACCTTTCAGGTTATGTCCACTTTCTAGCCTATTGCTTGCTTCCAAATCATTTTCATTTGGTTATTAAAGTTAAGGATGTCATCTCATTTGAGGGAGATGACATCCCTATTTCTTCTGAAGAAAAGGTTGGAAAGCTGGTTTCCAACCAACTTAGGAGCATGTTTATCAGTTATAGCATGGCTATAAACCTACAAGAAAACAGAACTGGAAATCTTTTTGACCGAAGTTTTAAACGCCTTGAGATTACAAAACATGATTATCTTGAATATGCAATATTTTATACGCACTTTAACCCTGAAAAACACGGAATAGTTGACAATTATAAAAACTATAAATACAGCTCATATAAAGCACTTGACGGTAATAAAAAAACAAAAATGGATAGAAAATTAGTTTACCGTATTTTTGGAGATAAGGAAGATTTTATACATTATCACAATGCATGGCACCACGAGAAAGAAAGCATCATTATAGAATAATGGTGCACTCAAAGGATGTCATCTCTTTTAAAATGAGATGACATCCTTCTCATATTATTTTTTTTGATGTTTTTTAATCCACTCGCGCGCATTCACAAATGCCTGCATCCACGGAGTTATTTGGTCAGTTTTACGATCTGACGGGTAATATGCCCAATGGAAAGGTTTAAATGCCCTTTCGAGGTGTGGCATCATCGCAAAATGGCGACCATCATCGGAACAAATTCCCGCTGTTGCATAATCACTACCATTCGGGTTTCCCGGGTAAAAATCGTTGCAATATTTTACCGGAATATTGTATTTGCTTTCGGCTTCAGGCATGCTGAATTTACCTTCGCCATGAGCAACCCACACACCTAATTTCATGCCTGCCATATCTTTCATCAGCACAGAGTTGTTCTCAAGGATTTCGACATTTAAGAATGCCGATTCAAATTTATGGGACTCGTTATGGAGCATTTTAGGCATTTTTTTCTTTTGCGGGTAAACAAGCCCTAATTCCACCATCAACTGGCAACCATTACAAATACCAAGGCTTAATGTATCTTTTCTTTTATAAAAATTATCGAGGGCAGCCCTAGCTTTCTCATTATACTTAAAAGCCCCGGCCCAACCTTTTGCCGACCCGAGCACATCTGAATTAGAGAAACCACCAACAAATACAATCATATTAATATCTTCGAGTGTTTCGCGCCCTTCAATCAGGTCTGTCATGTGAACATCTTTCACGTCCATTCCCGCCAAATATAACATGTATGCCATCTCACGATCTCCATTCACCCCTTTTTCACGGATGATAGCAGCCTTTATTCCAGATGGTTCGCGGCGATTTAAGTTAATCCCGTAATCAGCAGCCTTTCCCGAAAAATCCTTAAAGTCGTAGCTAAGTTCGTTTTTCTTATAATTCTTATATCGTTGTAATGCCAACTCTGTTCCACTTTGTTTTCGATCGAGCAAATAGGAAGTTTTAAACCATAAATCACGCAATGAATTAATATCAAAATCTACTTTATCATTTCCATTCACCACGCTTACTTTTCTTTCCGACGACGGTTTTCCTATTTCAACGAACCGGACCCCGGCATCTTTTAACAGGTTTTTCACCAAGTTACTATCGGCACATTGAATAACGATTCCCGGGTTCTCACTAAACAAAACTTTAGTGGTATCGCTCTCTCCTATTCCACTCAGGTCAAGGTCAAGGCCCGATTCGTTATCGGTAAAACACATTTCAAGCAATGTTGTAATTAAACCACCTGAACCAATATCGTGACCGGCAAGAATCAACTCCTGCTCAATAAGTTTTTGTACCGTATTGAATGCATTAACAAAAGCTTCAGGGCTAGTCACTGTCGGAGCATCAGATCCTAGTTTATTAATGCTTTGTGCAAATGCACTCCCACCAAGGGAGCGTTCCGTAAATGAAAAATCGATGAACAACAATTCTTTTGAAGGATCATTAACCAAAACAGGCTCCACTACTTTATTTACATCAGATACCTCGCCCGATGCAGAAATTATTACGGTTCCCGGTGCATAAACCACATCATCCGAATATTTTTGCGTCATCGACATGGAGTCTTTTCCCGTTGGTATGTTTATTCCCAATGCGCAGGCAAAATCACTTGCAGCTTCCACAGCATCGTAAATCCGGGCATTTTCACCTTCATTTTTAGCTGGCCACATCCAGTTGGCGCTTAATGATATGCTTCGAATATGATCGCTTAAGGGTGCCCAAATAATATTTGTTAAGGATTCTGCAATTGACAATAACGATCCCTTTTTTGCATCGACCAAAGCAGCTACAGGTGCATGCCCAATGGAAGTTGCAAATCCGGCTTTCCCTTGATAATCGAGGGTAATCACTCCAAGGTTATTTAATGGAAGGTGTAATTTACCACATCCTTGTTGTTTGGCAATCCTTCCTGTAACACTTCGGTCAACCTTGCTGGTTAGCCAGTCTTTACATGCAACGGCCTCCAACTGAAGTACATTCTCTATATATTCGGTTATTTTTGAAGAGATGCTTTCTATGGCTTCATACTTAGTGATGGCACTTAAATCTTCCAACACCGTTTTTGGTGGATTACCAAACATATATGCCAATTGCCAATCAATTGGTTTTTCGCCTGTTTGTGAATTTTCAAAGGTAAATTGCATGTCACCTGTGGTTTCGCCAATAACATATATGGGTGAACGCTCACGCTCGGCAATTTTAACCAGCATATCCACATCTTTTTCTTTCATCACCAAGCCCATCCGCTCCTGCGATTCGTTCCCAATAATTTCTTTTTGTGATAATGTTGGGTCACCAACCGGCAACTTCGAGGTATCAATTTTCCCTCCTGTTGATTCGACCAGCTCCGACAAACAATTTAAATGCCCTCCAGCACCATGGTCATGGATAGATATTACCGGGTTTTCATCGGATTCGCTCATCGCCCTGATCGCATTAAAAACCCTTTTTTGCATTTCAGGGTTTGCCCGTTGAACGGCATTTAATTCGATTGAATTTTTAAACTCACCGGTTGCAACTGAAGAAACTGCTCCTCCACCCATTCCAATCCGGTAATTATCACCACCCAGCAACACAACTTTATCCCCTTTCCCGGGTTCATCTTTCAGGCTGTCTTCTTTTTTACCGAACCCGATACCCCCGGCGAGCATAATAACCTTATCGTACCCGTATTTTTTAAAATTCTCAAAATGTTCGAATGTGAGCACTGAACCGCAAATCAACGGTTGCCCGAATTTATTTCCAAAATCGCTTGCCCCATTCGATGCTTTTATAAGTATTTCTTCGGGTGTTTGATATAACCATGGACGTTCTTCCGTTGCCTGCTCCCATGGCCTTGATTTTTCAGTTCTCGGATACGAAGTCATGTAAACTGCTGTTCCGGCTATCGGCAAACTGGCTTTTCCTCCTGCTATCCGGTCGCGAATTTCCCCTCCCGTTCCGGTTGCAGCACCATTAAATGGCTCTACCGTAGTCGGAAAATTATGGGTTTCCGCTTTTAAGGAAAGAACCGTATCAATATCTTTTACATAAAAATAATCCGGTTTATCCTGCGTAGCAGGTGCGAATTGTTCCACCCTTGGTCCATCAACAAAGGAGCAATTATCCTTATAAGCGGACACTATTTTATTTGGATTTACATTGGATGTTTTCTTAATCATCTGAAAGAGTGTTGACTCCTTCTCTTTCCCATCAATTTTAAAAATACCATTGAATATTTTATGCCTACAATGCTCTGAATTTACCTGTGCAAATCCGTAAACCTCGCTATCTGTTAAATTTCTATTAAGAGATTTTGCGACTGAATTGAGGTAATTGATTTCATCCTCACTCAAAGCCAGTCCTTCCTCCTCATTGTAAGTAGCAATATCGCTGATCTTAAGTATTGGATCAGGCAATTTATCAATGGTAAATATGTTTTGCCTGATACCTTCATACATTGCTTGTAGCATTGGATCGTAGGTAGAGTTTTCATTCTCAGCCTCAAAAAATTCTTCTATCCGGATAATACTTTTAATCCCCATGTTTTGGGTAATTTCTACAGCATTTGTGCTCCAAGGGGTCAGCATTTCTTTTCGGGGCCCAATAAACCACCCATTAACACTTTCGCCATCAATCAAATCAGCTTCGCCAAAAAGCCATTCCAATTTAGAGGTGTCATTTTCGTTTAAAGCTTGTGTGGAATCTACTGCAATTACTGTCTCTTGTTGGGTTTTAAAGAATAGAATCATTTCTGTACATAGATTAAGATGAACCAAATATGTTATATAACACGCAACAAATATAGCCAATACCTTTTAGATATTGTTTGGATCAACAACGAGGTTTCGAACAGGATATCAACAATGAGTAAAATTATAGTAGTTATTTGTTGTTTTCAATTTTGTATATGCAATTCGACCGCTCATAAGCTAAACTCATTCTAAATTAGCCTGTAATTTCACGAAAATGGTAATTATTTAATGGTCATTTCTATTTCATCAGTATAACTTTTCCCTTGAAACGAATCTTAATTTTCAACATAATTTCAAAATCAGGACTAATTCCTGTTCGATCTTTACTATCCATCAACCAACTCATTACACGATTATTACAGAACACGATCAACTTGACGAGGAGATATTTATTTAGGCTTTTTTGAATTTTTCATCCGATCGAAAAATTATTTTATCCAGGCTAAAATTTCTAATGTTAACAAATACTTTACAATAAGATTCGAACAAGCATTAATAATATTCGAAAGATCGAAATGGGTTTTAAATTTATATATTTGCCGCCGAAAATAAGAGATCATTTTCCAAAAATCAGTTATGAAGCAAATAAAATTCGTATCAGCACAGGAAGCTGTAAAAGTTATTAAATCAAACGACAGGGTACATTTGCATAGTGTTGCGGTAACACCACTACCGTTAATCCATGCAATGTGTGAGAGAGGAAGAAACAAAGAATTCCGTAATGTTCGAATTCAACATATCCACACCGAAGGCGAAGTAGATTATGCCAATAAGGAGTTTGAAGGCATTTTTCAACTGGAATCATTTTTTGTTGGTGCCAATGTCAGGAAACAAACCCAGGCAGGATATGCAGACTACATACCAGTTTTCTTGCATGAAACACAACGTTTAATCAGGGAAGGCTATTTGAACGTGAACGTTGCCATGATTATGGTCTCGCCTCCCGATAAATTCGGATATGTATCTTTAGGAACTTCGGTTGATGCAACCCTGGCAGCAGTAGAAACCGCCGATACGGTAATTGCCTTGGTTAATCCAAACGTGCCACGTGCTTTTGGTGACGCTATGATTTCATTAAATGATATCGACATTTTCGTAGAAGATGATAGCGAATTATATTGCCACAATGCAGGGGAGATTTCTGAAATTGACCGTAAAATTGGAAAATACGTTGCAGAACTGGTTGAGGATGGCTCAACCCTTCAGATGGGAATCGGGGCAATTCCAAATGCAGTTCTTTCGATGCTTGGAAACCACAAAGACCTTGGTGTTCATTCAGAAATGTTTGCCGACGGAATCCTTCCTTTGGTTGACAAAGGTGTGGTTAATGGCAAAAACAAAGCAATTGATAAAGGGAAATTGGTTGCTACATTCCTTATGGGTTCAAAAAAACTTTATGATTTTATCGATGACAACCCCGGAGTTGCCATGCAGGACGTAAAATATACCAACCGTGTTAATATTATCGCTAAAAACCCAAAAGTAACTGCAATCAACTCTGCACTTCAAATTGATATCACAGGTCAGGTTTGTGCCGATTCTATCGGAACAAAATTTTACTCTGGTGTAGGTGGGCAAATCGACTTTTTAAGAGGTGCATCATTAAGTAAAGGAGGGAAACCTATTATTGCGATACCGTCAGTGACCAATAAAGGGGTCAGTAAAATTGCCCCAATATTAATACCTGGTGCAGGGGTTGTAAGTACCCGTGCAAACATACACTGGCTGGTTACCGAATATGGCGCAGTAAACTTGTATGGAAGAACTTTACAAGACCGGGCCAAAATGATTATATCTATTGCACATCCAGATCATCAAGAAGAATTGGACAGGGCAGCATTTGAACGGTTCGGACCTCATTACCATTATATATGGGACGAAGAATAAAAAACAACAGGGTAACAAGGCAGGCGAAAGTTTGCCTTTTTTGATACAAAAACTTTTGTATACAGGTTCATTTCAAGTCCTCATATGATAAGGATCAGAAATAAGAATCATTACACCAGATAACTTTGCAACCACAATTAGAAACAATTTTTATAACACAAATAATATACTAAAATGGATATTTCACATATTGAACACATTGGAATAGCTGTTGAAAATTTGGATGAAGCAATTGCCCACTATGAAAACGTTTTTGGACTAAAATGTTACGCAATAGAAGAGGTTGCCGACCAAAAGGTTAAAACAGCATTCTTTAAAGTTGGTGACACTAAAATTGAACTTCTCGAATCAACATCACCTGATGGACCGATTGGGAAATTCATTGAGAAAAAAGGTGCCGGAGTGCACCACATTGCATTCGCAGTTGATGATGTAAACAAATCACTAAGCGAAGCAGATGAGAAAGGGGTTAAACTGATCGATAAAACAAGTCGAAAAGGAGCCGAAGGATTAAATATCGGATTTTTGCACCCAAAATCAACACTTGGCGTGCTAACTGAAATTTGTGGAAACAAATAACCACACCCAATAAAACCAAAATGAGCAACCAGGATAAAATCAAAAAGCTAATTGATCTGCGCACCGAAGCAAAATTAGGTGGAGGGATCAAAAGAATTGAAGCGCAACACAGAAAGGGAAAATTCACAGCCCGTGAACGAATTGAAATGTTGCTGGATGAAGGAAGTTTCGAAGAATTTGATATGTTTGTCAAGCACAGGTGTACCAACTTTGGGCTTGAAAAAAGCAAGTTTTTAGGCGATGGGGTTGTTACCGGGCACGGAACAATCGACGGAAGGATTGTATATGTATTCTCGCAGGATTTCACCGTTTTTGGTGGATCATTGTCGGAAACATTTGCCAATAAAATTTGCAAGGTAATGGACATGGCAATGAAAGCCGGGGCCCCGGTTATCGGGATTAATGACTCAGGTGGTGCACGTATACAGGAAGGAGTTACTTCATTGGCCGGATATGCTGAAATATTTGAAAGGAATATCCTTGCAAGTGGTGTAATCCCTCAAATTTCAGCCATCTTCGGGACCATGTGCAGGTGGCGCTGTATATTCTCCAGCCCTAACGGATTTTATAATGATGACCGAGCAAAATTCCTACATGTTTGTTACTGGTCCTAAAGTGGTAAAAACCGTAACCGGCGAAGACATTACAACTGAAGATCTTGGCGGAGGAAAAATACACGCTTCAAAATCGGGAGTTGCCCATTTCCTTGTTGAAAACGAACAGGAAGGGTTAATGCTTCTCAGAAAGCTTTTAACTTACCTTCCACAAAATAACCTGGAAGACCCAATCGTAACAGAATGTACCGATCCAATTGAAAGGACCGAAGAGGCATTGAACGAAATCATCCCGGAGAATCCAAATCAACCTTACGATATTAAAGATGTAATTGATTTAATGGTAGATTATGGCGAATTCCTTGAGATTCATAGGAATTACGCTAAAAATATCGTTGTGGGATTTGCAAAATTTAATGGACAACCTGTAGGCATTGTGGCAAACCAACCAAATTACCTTGCAGGGGTTCTTGACAACGAAGCATCGAGAAAAGCAGCACGGTTTGTCCGTTTTTGCGACAGCTTCAATATTCCGATCGTAACCTTGGTTGATGTTCCCGGATTCTTGCCCGGAAGTAACCAGGAATATGGAGGTATTATTGTTCATGGGGCAAAACTTATGTTTGCTTATGGGGAAGCAACAGTTCCGAAAATCACTATTACCCTCAGAAAATCGTATGGAGGGGCGCACGACGTTATGTCTTGCAAGCAACTTAGGGGCGACTTGAACTATGCATGGCCAACTGCCGAGATTGCTGTTATGGGAGCTGCCGGAGCCGTAGAAGTCCTTCAAGGAAAAAAATTAAGGGATATTGATGATCCTGAAGAAAGGGCGAAATTTATTGCCGACCATGAAGAGGATTATAAAGAGAAATTTGCAAACCCATACCAGGCAGCATCATTGGGTTATATTGATGATATTATTGAGCCTATGAATTCAAGGTTCAGGATTATTAGGGGATTACAAAGTTTGGCAACCAAAAAATTGATCAATCCTCCTAAGAAACATTCTAACATTCCATTATAAAATAGTAATTATGAAACCAACATTATTATTAATAGCTGCCAATATGGAATTTGGATGGATAGTTGCCGTGGTAGGGTTTTCGATCGTAATCGTTGCACTTACCCTATTAGTTTTGGTTTTTCAGCAATTACCAAAAATCCTGAATGTTAAATTACGAAAAGCTCATTACAGAAAAAGCAGGGTCGAATAACAAAGCTTCGAAAAGATGTTTCGGACATGATGAATTCTATATTGAAGGAAATGTTACTGCTGCAATTGGATTGGCTTTGCACATGTATTTCAACGAAATGCACGATGAAGAAAGTGGCGTTGTAACCATTAAACGTGTTCAAAAAGCATATTCGCCATGGAGTTCGAAAATATATGAGGTGAACCAAAACTGGCCATCCAAATAATCCAATCATTTAAAAATCATGAAAAAATATAAATTTAAAATAAGAGGTAACGATTTCGATGTCCATATAAAAGAGATTGAAGGTAATGTTGCCACACTTGAAGTAAATGGAACCGTCTATGATGTAGAGATGGATAAAGAAATAAAAACTTCAAAAACCCCGCAACTGATCAGAAAACCAGTTGAGAAGAAACCAGGTGAAGGTTACATTACAAAAACCCAATCCAGTGGATTGTATAAAGTTACAGCTCCCCTTCCTGGCACAATTTTCAAAATTAATGTACAGGTTGGCGACACCGTAACCGAAAACCAAAGCTTAATGATTATGGAAGCCATGAAAATGGAAAACCAAATACTTACCCCAAAAGGAGGTATTGTTAAATCGATTAAGGTAAGCGTTGGAGATACAGTTATGCAAGAAGATGTATTAATTGAAATAGAGTAAAAATGATAGCAAGATTTCTTCAATTATTACTTCTTTTCGCTGTAATATTAGTACAAACAGGTGTTGCACAAGCATCTGAAAAAGAACAAGCTGCAATACTTGTAAGCGGAAAGTGGATAAACAAAAGCGATGGATATGTCCCTATTGCAACTTACGATACTAAAGCTGCTAAGGATGATGATGATGTTCGGACAGTAAAACGTTACAAGACATTTGGTTTTGAATCGGATAATTCTTTTGTGCTCGACTCGGCAAAACAAAGATATACGGGTAGATGGACCATTGTTGACAATAAAGTCCACCTGCATTTCAATTCAAAAGTTGCAACCCATTTGCGAAAAAACACCAATCCGAATGCCTCTTCTGCCGGGTACTTAACCGAAGAAGAAAACCTTCAGTTAAGCGATAGGGTATTGGTTTTTAAAAGCCAGGATGTACTTGTCGGTGATGGTTTTGAGTATAAAAACTACTCTCAAGCGGTATCCGGACTTTTCAATTTTTACGAATTTTCCGGATTTGCAAACGTAACATGGGGCCATATTATAATGATGATTGTTGGGTTGTTTTTTATCTTTCTGGCAATTCGTTATAATTTCGAACCACTGTTGCTTATTCCAATCGGGATAGGAATATTAATTGGTAATGTACCAATGTTCCAGGCGGTAGATTTCAACCTTCAATTAGGTGTATATGAGCCTGGATCGGTCATGAATTATCTATATAAAGGAGTTGTGCAAGGTTGGTACCCTCCACTAATCTTTTTAGGAATTGGTGCAATGACGGATTTCTCATCCCTCATATCCAACCCAAAACTGATGTTGCTTGGTGCTGCTGCACAAATTGGGATATTCCTTACCTTTTTAGGTGCACTATGGCTTGGATTTGCACCACCAGAAGCAGGGGCAATTGGTATTATCGGTGGAGCTGACGGACCAACTGCTATTTTCCTTTCGTCGAAACTGGCAAATGGCATTAACGTTTTGGCAAACGGAGAAACGGTGAAAAACCTTATTGGACCAATTGCAATAGCAGCATATTCATACATGGCGCTGGTACCGGTTATTCAACCACCAGTTATTAAGCTTCTTACCTCAAAACGTGAGCGTAAAAATGAAAATGAAGCCTCTGCGGGCGGTATCAAAAACGGAAAAAATCATTTTTCCATTGATTGGTTTGTTATTGACTGCTTATATTGCGCCAACATCGCTACCATTATTGGGAATGTTGTTTTTTGGAAACCTTTTAAAAGAATCAGGGGTTACCAACCGTTTGGCAAATGTTGCTTCCAACTCGTTAATCGACACAATCAACATACTTCTTGGAATTACTGTTGGGGCATCAACACAGGCAGATGTTTTCCTTACGCTTTCATCTATAAAAATATTTGGCTTAGGGGCAGGTTCGTTTATAATTGCAACCGCCGGTGGTGTTCTTGGAGCAAAACTTATGAATGTTTTCCTTAAGAAAGAGAATAAAATCAACCCTATGATTGGGGCAAGCGGCGTATCGGCTGTTCCCGACAGTGCAAGGGTTGTACAGCATATGGGATTAAAAGAAGACCCAACAAACCACTTGCTGATGCATGCAATGGCACCCAATGTTTCTGGTGTTATTGGGTCGGCAGTTGGTGCTGGTATTTTGTTAAGCTTTTTAATGTAACAGAAATATTCAACTAAAAGAACATCGCTTTGGCGGTGTTTTTTTTTGCCCTAACTTATAGGTTTTCCTAATTAATTCTTAGATTTAACTATTTAATTAAAATAAATCCAAATCTCACCTTACATGAGATAAAAGGCTTCTTCGGAGGCCTTTTTTATTTTCACCTTGAACAAAAAGCTGTCTGAATCCTTTTAAGTGAAAAAAGTATAACGATGAAACTATCTGTATTTCTTATCCTAACCTTTTTAAGCACAATTACAATGAAAGCTCAAACAGCACTTAAAGTTGGCGACAAAGCCCCGGAATTTGAAGCTATTGATGAAAACGGGAATAGTTGGAAATCTAACGATTATTTAGGGGAGGAATTTGTTGTGGTATATTTTTACCCGGCGGCTATGACTGGTGGATGTACCAAACAAGCTTGCACATACAGGGATTTTCAGGATGAATTTTCGAAACTTGGAGCAACTGTTGTTGGAGTTAGCGGTGACCTTCCAGAAGGACTGCAAATTTTTCAAAAAAGCACACGGGCTAAATTTTACCTTGTTGTCAGATTTTAATGGAGACGTAGCCAAATCATTTGGTGTTGCAACAAAAGAAGGAGGCACTATCGAAAGGGAAATTGACGGGATGAATGTTGAGTTAAAAAGAGGCATCACAACAATGAGATGGACGTTTATAATCGATACAGATGGGAAAATTGTTTATATAGATAACAATGTAGATGCCACTCAAGACTCGCAAAATACCCTTACAAAACTAAAAGAGCTGATCGCAAAAAGTTAGTTACCTGTTTCCCAAAATCCATTATTCAGGATCACGGTTTCCACTTCCCTGATTCAATTCATTCAATAGGTTTTCAATTTTTTGAAGTTGTTGAATAGGATACTGATCTACTGGTTTTAGGTACGAAGCTTTGGTATAATAATAACGCGCAACACTCAAATTGCTATTATTAAATGCTTCATCTGCTTGACGTAAAAAGTCTTCATACTCTTCGTTAGTTCGCTGACTTTGTGCCTGGTCTAATCGATTCCTTATTTCATCAACCTGAAGTCTGGGGTACTTTTCACGTGGTTTTAATGCAATTGCCTTATTATAATGAAACCTGGCTATTGTCAAATTACCCTTTGTTAAAGCCTCATCACCTGCATCAATCGATTGTTGGTATTCCCTTTCCAACCTGTCTGATAACCGCGCATTAATAATGGTACGAATCTCCTTTATTTTTTCTTTGGGATATATTTCCTCAGGAAACACCGACAAAGCCTGCTGGTAATAAAAACGGGAGATGTTATATTCCTCCGT
This sequence comes from Prolixibacteraceae bacterium, assembly GCA_963677475.2. Classification (GTDB taxonomy): domain Bacteria; phylum Bacteroidota; class Bacteroidia; order Bacteroidales; family Prolixibacteraceae; genus JABMQB01. Next base: position 192,168 of record CAXXQD010000008.1, read on the forward strand.
TGAAAAAGCTTCATCTGCCTGATTAAGAAAACCGTTATAAGCATTTATCATTTGACTCCACAAGTAATTATCAAATTGACCTTGCTGGGTAATAATTTCCCTTGAAGTAGTTGGTATTACGGCAGTTTTCGCAATACTTTCGGCAGCCTGTTGTTCTGCAATTAGCCTTGCCCGCTCAATCTCCCTTAAAATTTCATCGATTTTATGAATTTGGGCGGCAGGGTAATCTTCTTCAGGCTTCAATCTCAATGCCTGCATATATTCTGCCCGCGACTCATTATATTGTTTCAATTTAAAATATTCATCCCCAACTAAAAGTATTCTCCGATAATCCTCTTCTGCCTTTTGAACTTCAATCAGATTTTCCAATTCCGAAATCCTGATCTTTGGATAATCTTCATTTGGTTTTAAGGCATTTGCCTGGCGATAAAAGCCTAACGCCCCCGCATATCTTTCCAATTGATAAGCTTCATCCCCTAGTGTTATTGCCGACATATATTCTTGCTGAACCCTTCTCTGTTCTGCTTCCGCATCCGCCAATTCATTCAATAACCGGTCAATTTCTTCAATCCGTTTTGTTGCAAACGCATCTTCAGCAATAATTATTAACGAATTTGAGTATTTTAGCCGCGCATCGCTATAATTTTTGGCATTAAAATCAGCATTAGCCTGCTCAATAATTGCATCGAATCGGGCTTTTATTTCGGCAGCAATTTGTTGTTCCATTTTAGCAAGCTGTGCTAATGGGTATTCCTCATCAGGTTTAATTGAATTTGCTTCTTTGTATTTTGTTTCAGCAGCATCGTAATTTTTATTTAAAAATGCCTCATCAGCAATTGTTATTGCATTTTGGTATGCCCTCTCAATTCCCCTCAAACGTTCTTTTTCAACTTCAATTTGCTGTAACCTGTTTTTAGCCGCAGCAATACGTTCTTTTGGATAGTTCTCTCCTGGTTTGTACACCAACGCCGATTCAAAAGCAGTAATTGATTCATTGTAATTTTGAGCATCAAAAGAATTGTCCCCTTGCTGAATAGCTACATTATATCGGCTTTCTAGTTCCTCTGCTTTAGCTAGCGATGCCAAAACCTGATCTATTTTTGTCAATTGGCTTTTGGGATATTCCTCATTATTTTTTAGTGCTAAAGCTTCATTGTATTTTACTTTTGCATCTTCATAATTTTTCCTGGAAAATAATCCATCCGCATCTTTCACCAAACCTCGATATTGGTTTTCAATTACCAGGATTTCCTCTTCTAATCTTTTAATTTCATTTAATTGTTCCTGAGGATATAACTCTTCAGGTTTTACGTCCAGTGCCTCTTTGTAAAATGAAGTTGCATTTTTATAATCCTTTTCATTAAAATACGTATCCGCTTGTGCTAAAGCTGAATTATATGCTTGATTTTTCTGTTCTTCCAACAATCGTATACGTTCTGCTTCGGCAGCGGCATCCTGTGCAAGTTTGTCTGCAATCGCCTTTTCAATCGAATCGATTTTCGCGATCATTTCGTCCGGGTAAACCTCACCGGGCTTGGCTTGTTTTGCCTCCGAATAACCAAGTTTGGCAGCATCGTAAATCTCCCGGTTGAAGTTGCGGTCGGCACGCGCAATGGCATCATCGTAGGCTTTTTGTGTTGCAGCAATTTGGGCTACCAAAGCTTCGATCTCTGTAATCCTGGTTTGTGGATAAGTTTCTTCACGTTTTACGTCCAAAGCCTCTTTGTACGAGGTGATTGCTGGTTGGTATTCTTTGTTGTTAAAATATGCATCGCCCTGGGCTATGGCATTGTTATAACTCGTGTTTCGCTGTTCTTCCAACAATCGTATACGTTCTGCTTCGGCAGCGGCATCCTGTGCAAGTTTGTCTGCAATCGCCTTTTCAATCGAATCGATTTTCGCGATCATCTCGTCCGGGTAAACCACATCGGGCCTGGCTTGTTTTGCCTCCGAATATCCAAGTTTGGCAGCATCGTAAATCTCATTGTTAAAGTTGCGGTCGGCACGTGCTATGGCATCATCGTAGGCTTTTTGTGTTGCAGCAATTTGGGCTACCAAAGCTTCGATCTCTGTAATCCTGGTTTGTGGATAAGTTTCTTCAGGTTTTACGTCCAAAGCCTCTTTGTACGAGGTGATTGCTGGTTGGTATTCCTTATCGTTAAAATATGCATCGCCCTGGGCAATGGCATTGTTATAACTCGTGTTTCGCTGTTCTTCCAACAATCGTATACGTTCTGCTTCGGCAGCAGCGTCCTGTGCAAGTTTGTCTGCAATCGCCTTTTCAATCGAATCAATTTTCGCGATCATCTCGTCCGGGTAAACCTCACCGGGCTTGGCTTGTTTTGCCTCCGAATAACCAAGTTTGGCAGCATCGTAAATCTCCCGGTTGAAGTTGCGGTCGGCACGCGCAATGGCATCATCGTAGGCTTTTTGTGCTGCAGCAATTTGGGCTACCAAAGCTTCGATCTCTGTAATCCTGGTTTGTGGATAAGTTTCTTCACGTTTTACGTCCAAAGCCTCTTTGTACGAGGTGATTGCTGGTTGGTATTCTTTGTTGTTAAAATATGCATCGCCCTGGGCAATGGCATTGTTATAACTCGTGTTTCGCTGTTCTTCCAACAATCGTATACGTTCTGCTTCGGCAGCGGCATCCTGTGCAAGTTTGTCTGCAATCGCCTTTTCAATCGAATCGATTTTCGCGATCATCTCGTCCGGGTAAACCTCACCGGGCCTGGCTTGTTTTGCCTCCGAATAACCAAGTTTGGCAGCATCGTAAATCTCACGGTTGAAGTTGCGGTCGGCACGCGCAATGGCATCATCGTAGGCTTTTTGTGTTGCAGCAATTTGGGCTACCAAAGCTTCGATCTCTGTAATCCTGGTTTGTGGATAAGTTTCTTCAGGTTTTACGTCCAAAGCCTCTTTGTACGAGGTGATTGCTGGTTGGTATTCCTTATCGTTAAAATATGCATCGCCCTGGGCAATGGCATTGTTATAACTCGTGTTTCGCTGTTCTTCCAACAATCGTATACGTTCTGCTTCGGCAGCAGCGTCCTGTGCAAGTTTGTCTGCAATCGCCTTTTCAATCGAATCGATTTTCGCGATCATCTCGTCCGGGTAAACCTCATCCGGCTTGGCTTGTTTTGCCTCCGAATAACCAAGTTTGGCAGCATCGTAAATCTCCCGGTTAAAGTTGCGGTCGGCACGCGCAATGGCATCATCGTAGGCTTTTTGTGTTGCAGCAATTTGGGCTACCAAAGCTTCGATCTCTGTAATCCTGGTTTGTGGATAAGTTTCTTCAGGTTTTACGTCCAAAGCCTCTTTGTACGAGGTGATTGCTGGTTGGTATTCTTTGTTGTTAAAATATGCATCGCCCTGGGCTATGGCATTGTTATAACTCGTGTTTCGCTGGTTGGTATTCTTTGTTGTTAAAATATGCATCGCCCTGGGCAATGGCATTGTTATAACTCGTGTTTCGCTGTTCTTCCAGCAACCGTATACGTTCTGCTTCGGCAGCGGCATCCTGGGCAAGCTTGTCTGCAATCGCCTTTTCAATCGAATCGATTTTCGCGATCATCTCGTCCGGGTAAACCACATCGGGCCTGGCTTGTTTTGCCTCCGAATATCCAAGTTTGGCAGCATCGTAAATCTCACGGTTGAAGTTGCGGTCGGCACGCGCAATGGCATCATCGTAGGCTTTTTGTGCTGCAGCAATTTGGGCTATAAATCCTCTAATTTCTTCAATCCTCTGAATTGGATATTGCGCTCCAGGTTTAAAATCAAGCGCCGATCTGTATTTACCAATAGCCTGAACATATTCCTTTGTATTATACAAATTATCGCCCTGTGCAATTAATTCATCGTAAGCATTGTTTTTCTGTTGTTGTGCTGCCAACAAACGGGCTTCTTCTGCAGCTTCAGTTTCAGCGGCAAGCCGGGCTTCTTCAGCAATAATAGACTGAATCCGCACGATCATATCATCGGGATAAGTCTCATCCGGCTTTATTTCTTTTGCCGATTTATAAACCGCAAGTGCATTATCGTAATTTTTATTTTCAAAATGCGCATCAGCCCTTTTAATAGCATTGTTGTAAGAGGCAATTGTTTGTTCAAGCTGAACCAATAACCTGTTTATTTCCCTAATCCTATCCTGAGGGTGCTGTTCATTGTTTTTAAGCTTTAAAGCCGCCACATAATTTTCCTTTGAGACTTCATATTCAGCCTTATCGAATTGACCATCGGCCTGGGCAATCAGTTTTGCATATTCTACATCCCTCGATTTAGCTGCATTGATATCTGCTAAAATCCTATCAATCTCCCTAATTTTTGTTACCGGGTATTGTTCATCTGATTTAAGGACCAATGCTTCTTCATATAGATTTTTCGCTTGTTCATAGCTCTCTGACCTAAATGCATTATCAGCTTCTTTAATTTTGTCTACATACTGTTTTTCAATAAGTGCAGAAGATTTTGCCCCAGACAGTATTGCCTTAATCTCTTCAATTTGGCTTATTGGGTATTGTTCTGCAGGTTTAATTGCGCTTGCCTGTTCATAACTTCGCATGGATTTTTTATAATCTTCATCCCGAAAATCTTCATCTGCCTGAACGATAAATTTGTTGTATTCTTTATCCTCTTCCGATTCACCAATGAACACACGAACTTCTTCCAATCTTTTAAGGGCAATTTCGTCACCAGGATTAAAACTCAATGCAAAATTGTATGAAGCTTCTGCCCTTAAAAATTGCTTTCGGTTTTTAAATCGATCACCATCAACAATTGCCCTACGGTATCGATCGTATTGCTTATCATCAATCATAATTTTTTCAACAATAGCATTAATTTCTTGTATCCGGTTTCTGGCATACGGATCATTTGGTTTTGCAAGCAGTGCCTGTTGGTATTTTTCTTTTGCCGCCGTCCAAAGTAATTGATCAAATGAATTATCGGCTGCTGCTATTAGTGAGCTATAACTATCTTCTGGTTGCTGCCCATCGGAATATTTCAGGGCTGCCATCAGGTCGTTAATTTCATTGATCCTGTCTTTTGGAAATTGCTCCTCGGGAAACAACTTACTTGCCGCCATATAATCACTTAATGCTTTGGGATATTCGCCGACATTAAACTTCTGTCCCGCCTCTTCGATATACCTGTCGTATTCCTTTCGCAAAAGTTTTAATGCTTCTGATTCCTGCTTATCAATCCTGGCACCCGCCTTTGCTAGCTGTTCTGCTTTAAGTATAGCTTCTTCAATTTGTTTCTGAATTTGATCGTCATTATAAAAAACCTGCGAAACGAAATTGTCGATTTGCCTATTGTAGTATACCTTCTCAATCGTATTTTCAGAAAAAGTTTTATCAATCCCCTTTATCTCTGAAAACAAGCTTTGCTCGATTTCATAAACAGGGAACTCGGGATTCTCCTTCAAAATATTCTCAGGAACAATGGTTGAAACCACCAATTTTTTGGAGAAACAATCCTCCCGGGAAAAAATAAGTGTGTATTCATGATTAAATTCAAGGGGCAGGTTAAATTTACCGTTGCTATTAATTTTAATATTGTTTTCGCGGCGCCCGTCTTTATAAAGATCTATTTCAGCACCTGAAGTAAGCCCACTTTCGGATGTTATTTTTCCACTAATAATGAAGCTATTACTAAACAATTGACCAAATAAAACCAGCAGCAAAAAGAGGCTAAAAAAAGCAATTAAAATCTTCGCTTTATTTCTTTTAATCATGTAATTATATGTTTACGTCCTTGTGATTAACGAGTTAATACACAATAAATTATCCCACAACTTAAAAATATTTAAATACCTTCAGAATCACAATTATATATACCTGAAAAAATTATTTTTATCAACACATTACTATTCATAAACTACAAAGCCAGAAAATCTTTTAAGGGAGAGTTTTATCAGCCATTTCAATAATCTATGGCATGTTCCTTCAAAATGAATATATTTATCCTCCAATAATCCAAGAAGCAAGATTGCGGCACACAAGTTACGAAAAATCAACATATGAAAAGAGAGTCAAGCTTACTAGAAGCCATTATTCCATTGATAATTCTTATTATTTTACTTTCTTTCAACGTATTATTTTTTGAGGATACCCTGGCAGGATCAAATCAAATTGCACTGTTGCTGACCGCATCTATTGCGACAATTATTGCATTCAGGTTAGGGCACAACTGGCAAGATATTAAATCAAAAATTGTTAGTACGATTGGATCCGCAATGCCATCTATGCTGATTTTACTCTTGATTGGATCGCTTGCCGGAACATGGATGATCAGTGGAATTGTCCCTGCAATGATTTATTATGGTTTGGATATTATTAGTCCTAAACTCTTTTTGTTTACGGCGGTTATTGTTTGTGCAATTGTTAGCCTTGCAACTGGCAGCAGTTGGTCAACTGTTGCTACTATTGGAGTAGCCCTGCTTGGTATTGGAAAAGCGATTGGGATAAACGAAGCAGTGGTTGCAGGAGCCATTATCAGTGGCGCCTATTTTGGGGATAAAATGTCGCCCTTGAGCGATACCACAAACCTTGCACCTGCCATGGCAGGAACCGATCTATTTACGCACATTAGGTATATGGTTTTCACAACCGTGCCTTCCATAATAATTGCATTAATACTGTTTCTTTTCATCGGATTTAACATTGATTTTTCATCTGCATCGATCGATGTGAACGATGTAAAAAAAGCTATTGACGGAACTTTTAGTACAAATCCCTTACTCTTTTTAGTGCCGGTAATTCTGTTTACCATCATCATAATGAAAGTTCCTCCACTTCCGGCATTAATGATAGGCACACTGTTGGGTGCAGCGGCAGCCATAATTTTTCAGCCACAGATAATCCGGACAATAGCCGACAACTTCGACAATTACTGGAAAGCATCATACATAACCGTCATGAAATCGATGTTTGGGGACATTAGCCTTACCACAAAAAATGCCGATGTTAATGAACTATTAAGCACATCGGGCATGCGCGGAATGCTGGATACCATTTGGCTTATACTTTCGGCCATGGTTTTTGGTGGGGTAATGGAATCGGCAGGATTGTTAAAAAGGATTACCAAGCCAATTATAAAAATGGCAAAAAGTACCGGAAGTATTGTTGCCTCAACAGCAGCTACTTGTATTTTTTTCAACACTACTGCTTCCGACCAATATATTTCGCTGGTTGTTCCAGGCCGGATGTTTAGAAAAACCTTTGAGGACAAAGGGCTAAAACCTGAAGTATTAAGCCGTACCCTTGAAGATAGTGGAACCGTAACGTCAGTGCTGATTCCGTGGAATACATGCGGCGCTACACAATCCAGGGTGTTAGGCGTCTCCACATTCGATTATTTGCCATATGCCTTTTTCAACATTATTAGCCCGTTCATGACCATTCTTTTTGCTTATCTAAATATTAAAATAAGGCGTATTACGCAAAAAGATAAGGCAGATTAAATACATTATTTTATTTTTGCTTCCCTAAACCAATATTGACCTAAGTACTATTCCTGTGGAAATTTTAAAATTTTACATATCTAAACTTCCAAAGTATCTCATATTCTTCAGCCTGTTGCTGCTAATTATAAAAAGCAATGGCGCGGATGATACAGTTCAGGGTACTGATGATGCCCAGCAATGGATTCATTATAATATTCGTTCAGGCTTATCACCACATTGGAGCATAGTCGCCGAAGGAGGGTTGCACTATTCGGACAGGTATTCGGAATTCGCCAGTTATGTGCTTAAAGGCGTGTTGGTGTATAACCCACACAAAGTACTCGGTTTATCTTTAGGGTATATTCAAAGTGGATCGTATGAATTTGACAAACGAAACCAAACAGAACTACGTCCATTTCAGGAGCTTGAATATAAACCTAACACGATTAATTTAAAAACTGCCCATCGATTTAGGCTGGAAGAGAGGATTCTGAAGCCAACTATATATAACACTACTGATTTTGAGGATAGTTTCAACCTGCGTTTTAGGTATAAATTTTCGTTAAACTTCCCCCTTTTCAAGCTATCAAGAGCTAATTCGGATAGAAATGTATCCTTTAATATTGAAGATGAATTATTTGTACATACCGGAAAGGAAATCGGGAGCGAAATATTTGACCAAAACTGGCTGATGATTGGACCAGCGGTCCAGTTGAACAAGAACCTTTCGATGGTTTTAATATACAACTACAAACTTAGCCCAACGGATAATTATGATGGTTTGGAACAAAACACCATATTATGGCTAAAAGTGAAGCACAAGCTTAATTTTTCTAAAAATAATAATTTAGCCCGGCACAATTAACTCCTGAATTTCAAATGCGATTTCCACTTATTTGAACAGCTTTTGAAGTCCCTTGCCCAATTTATCTAATGATTTTTTAAGCTCATCGGCAGATGAATTTTTAATTTCCGTCATTATTTGTTTTCGGGCTTCTTCCAGTTCAAGACTAACTTTTGGATCGCCAACCGAGCCTTTAATATTTACCGTTGCCGGAACTGTTTTAATTTTTTCCTGTCCCGGAAGCACTGCCAATATTGACTGAATATCATCCCCAAAAGCTTCCCTTTGAACAACAAAATCCATTTTCATATTCAACAAACTAGTAGCGCTCAGACTTCCTGTTATGGTTGTTTCCTGATCTGCAATTTTTGTTTTAAATGGCTTTAGCAAAAGGTTTCCTTTGTCAACCGTGAAGTTTGCAATAAAATCTTTAATCCTAACATTTTGCAATTTCTCTTCCTTTAGAATTCCTTTAATCTGGCTAAAAATGGGGGAATCTTTTATTTCCAGGTTTTTCGTACTAAAATTTCCCAATCCATCAATGGTTGGTGCCAATACTTTCAGTGCCGGACTAAGTCGCCCTTTCATATTAAATCTTGTACTCATGGTACCTGTGCTTGTTCCGGCAAATGGCATAATTTTCCTTACGCCAGATAGGGTTTTATAAGCTGTTGGAAGGTTCAGGTCTTTTACATCAAATCCGAAATCGAAAAACGGCGTATTCGATTCGTTATTTTTATACGATCCGGTAAGTTCAAGTTCGCCGTCCAGCATATTCATTTTAAGGCCATTGAGATTTAGTTTCTCATCCTTAACAGTGACCAAACCCTTAATATTTGTAATCGGCAACCTGTCAAAAATTGCTTTATCCACATCGGAAGTAAAGCTTAAGTCCATCCGTTCGGGGACATCAAAAACCAATATTTCTTCTTCGGCAGGTTCGTCTGAATCAGCTCCTTTCTGGTCTGCCTTAGCTTGGGCAATTGAAGCATCTTCAGAAGGAATTTGCAAGGTCAATAATTCATTCAGGTTTAAAAATTTAGAATTCAGTTGTAAATTTCCCTGAAGGTCCCCTTTGTCAAAAAGGTACTCCAGGTAATTGCCCACCGAACCTTTTAATTCCATGTCGCTCCCTCCTATTTGCATCCTAAAATCAGAAAGGTTTATATTTTGGGGAGAAAGCCCCAACTTCCCTGATGGAATTTGAATTTGCTGGCGTAATTGTGGGTCGTTGATTAGAATATTTTTTAGGATTACTGATCCCCTGGAAGTAATTTTATTGTATTCGCCCGCAGCAATTGAAGAATAAGTTCCATTCACAGAAATATCTGCATCCAGGGTTCCAAGGATATCTATACTGTCCATTGGCAAAGCATCTTTCAAATGGCTGAAATTTACTGTCCCCGACAAAGAACCGTCAAACAACAAATCGGACAAAAGGTTGTGAACATTAAAATTCATTTCCACAGGATTATCTTTCACCTGGGCATGTGCATTCATTAACTTTACAGAAAGAAGGTCCAAAACCCCCTGGGGCTTGCTGATTTTTAAAATCCCTCCAATATTTTTTATTTCTTCGGGCAGCGATTTGTATTTAAAACTTCCATTATTAATTTCCAACGAAATATCCATTTCCGGGTAATCCTCATCCTGGTAACTCCCCTTGAAAAAACCACTAAATGAAGCTTGCCCCGATGTTTCAATCCCCTCCAAATAATCTGCATAAGCTGGCGGAATAAGCGCCATCATGTCGTTTAACCCAGATGCTTTTGAATTGAATTTCAAATCAAACAACATGTTTTCATCGGGCATCTTGATACTTCCCGAAACATCAACCGGAAGATTATTTATCCATAATTCATTGTTTCCAAGGAGAATGTCCATGGTTTTGTAATCGATACTAACGATGGATTTTACTCTTAAGCTTGTATTGGTAACGTATTCGGTGCTATCGTATATCATTGAAAATTGCTTCACATCGCCATTCGAGTTTAGCTCTGTTGTGCTTCCATACATATTTCCTGAAATATTAAAATCGGATCCGACAAAGCCCAAAAATAAGCCCAATGATTTATCGTCGTATATAACTTTGGCTCCGTTGATAATAACTTCCTCCAATTGCATTACAAACTCATCTTCAGGAGCGGGCTCTTGAGTTTCCGGCCCTGTATAATTTACCTTAACAAACTGGCTTGGTTCCTCTTCTGCTTTTGTAATATCCCAATTCGCTTTGCCGTCTTCTGTTACCTTAAATGTAAGCTCCGGATTATCGAGGATTATTTTGTGAATTACAATACCATCTTTTGAGAACAATGACATAAGCGCAACATTTGTTTCGGCAGACGGAATATGGACAAGCGTATCGTTTTGAAATTCGTCGTAACCCGAAACAATTACATCCTTTAATATTAAACTCAGTTGTGGGAATGATTTTAACACGGAAATAGACAGATCTGAAAATTCGACTTTTGCATTTACCTGTTTGTTGATGGTAGCCTTTGTTTTCTCTAGAATAGGTTGTTTAAAAACCACCGGAATTCCAACTATTAACAATACAAATACTAAAATTAGGATACTAAATATGATGGCTAATTTTTTCATGGTTATCTGGCTATTAAAATAATTTAGCGTTTTATCAATCCCTTTAAATAATGCAAGTTATAAAATCGATAACGGTTTTTTCTATCTAGCTCGCATCTGATTCTTTCAATATCAACTTACGTAATAATTGCAACGCAGTTTGGCTGCTCCTTAATATATTCCGCTCGCGGTTATTGCCCACAAATACGAATTTCTTGGCAATTATTTTTTTTGTGCCAGCCACTGCAATCCAAACCGTGCCTACTGGTTTTTCTTCTGTTCCGCCATCTGGTCCTGCAATTCCGGTTGTTGAAATGGCATAATCAGTATTCATTGCGGCTTTTACTCCTTTTACCATTTCAATAGCCACTTCTTTACTAACTGCCCCTACCCTGTTTAAAGTATCTTCTTTAACATTTAATAAGTTCTTTTTTATTTCGTTAGAATATGCACAAACCCCTCCTTTGTAGTAACCTGAACTTCCGGGAATGGATGTTATGAGATGTGAAATATAGCCGCCACTACAGCTCTCGGCTGCCGATAAAGTTTTGTCTGCTTTTATTAGTTCTTTCCCTATTACTCCTGCCAGTGTATCATCGTCGTAACCATAAATGTCATTGCCTAAAAGTTCCTGCAATTTCACAACCTGATCTTGTAATTGTTTATTTAACTTGTGGTTTCCATTGTCAACAGCACTTATCCGAAGCCTCACTGCCATAGGGCTTGGAAGATAAGCCAATTTCATATTTGCAGGAAGTTGGTTTTCAAAACCGTCAAGGCGTTCAGCCAAAACCGATTCCGGGATCCCCTGGGTAAGGACTGTTTTATGAATGATATCGATGGTTTTCCCAGATTTTTTTAAGCGCGGAATAATCTGCTCAGCTACCAGGTATTTCATTTCAAAAGGCACACCTGGAACAGATACAAAAATGGTGTCGTTTTTTTCGAACCACATACCTGGTGCCGTTCCTTCTTCGTTATGCAAAACCGTGCAATCCTCGGGCAATAAGGCCTGATCCTGGTTAATCTTGTTCATTGGTATTTTCCGGTTTGAAAAACGCTTGATTATAATATCAAAGGTCGGTTGGTGCAAAACCAATTTTGTATCAAAATATTCACACAAAGTATTTCTTGTGATATCGTCTTTCGTTGGACCTAATCCTCCTGTAATTAAAACCAGATCAACCTTTTCCTCTGCTTTTTTTAGTACCTCTTTAATTTGTTGGGCATTGTCGGACACCGATGTGATTTGGTAAACCTCAATTCCAATTGCATTTAGTTTTTTTGCAATCCATGCAGAATTTGTATCAACAATTTGTCCAATCAGGATTTCATCCCCTATGGTTATTATTTCAGCTTTCATGTTTCGTTAGGGATTTTAAATAAGACAAACGTTGCAATAAGGTTGGGTGTGAATAATGGAAAAATACATATCTGGGATGCGGGGTCAGGTTGCTTAAATTCTTAACCGACAATTTCTTTAACGAAGACGCAAGTGCTTCTGCATCGTAATTATCGGCAGCAAATTTATCAGCCTGGTACTCATTTTTACGAGAAAGAACATTCATAACTATTCCCAATACAAAAGAAACGGGTGAGTAAAGCGTTACAAATGCTATTAATACTATATGGAAATTGGGTTCTTCTACTCCCAATGCCATACTTAATTCCGGGCTTTTAATCAATAATCCAAAAATAAATAAAATAAAACCCGTTTGAATCAAGGAAATAATTAAACCCTGGTAAACGTGTTTCTTTTTGTAATGCCCAATTTCGTGCGCCAAAACGGCTACCAATTCTTTAATCCCCAAATCATCGATTAAAGTATCGTATAATACAATACGTTTTTTTGCCCCTAATCCAGTAAAGTAGGCATTGGCTTTGGTTGATCTTTTGGAGCCATTAATAACAAAAATATTGTCGAGCTTAAAACCAACTTTATCGGAAAAAGCTTTTATGGCATCCCTTAACTCCCCATCTTCCAAAGGAGTTTGTTTGTTAAACAAAGGAACAATCAGGTTTGAATAAAACATCGACATAAAAATGGTAAATACCGAAATAACAATCCAGGCAAAAACCCAGAAAAGATTTTGAGTCTTTTCGTAAATCCATATGATTAAGGCAAGTAAACCTCCTCCAATAATGGCGCCCAAAAGCAATCCTTTTATTTTGTCGAGAATAAATATTTTGGGTGTGGCTTTGTTAAAACCGTATTTTTCTTCTATCACAAAAGTATCGTAAATTGAAAATGGAGTATTAATAATGTCGGAAGCTAATAGTAAAACACCAAAAAATATAAATGCCACCAAAATTGGATTTGATGTATATTCATATGCCCAACTATTTACCAAGGCAAAGCCAAAAAATACAAACATTGCCAATGTAATCAAGAAATTAATGACTCCTGTAATATTGCTAAACTTATGATTTTCTTTGGTATAAGCTTGTTGCTTTTTGTATTTCTCTTCATCATAAATCCCCTTTAATTCTTCTGGCAATTGATCACTCCAGCGTGTTGTGTTTAAATAATCAAGATACCTTTCGAATAAATATTCCAAAACGATAATTCCAATGATGATATAAAAAAGTGTGTTGTGCATATTTGTGTTCTCAAGTAAGGAAACAAAGATAACAACAAACAACTGGCGAAGGAAGTTTTTATGCTAAAATGAAGGCTGAGATCAAATTTAGTATATAATGGTAGTGATTTTACGAACCTTTTTTTACTAGCACCATTTTATTATTATCTGCACTTTTAACATCCTTATAAAACTCTATTAATTTGGGATAAGATTCCTTAGGATAATTTCCTCTTTTACGAACTAATTTTCGATTGTATTTCACTTTATTGCCATCAATCTGCACTTTGGAATCATAATCCCCAAATTCAGAAGAAATATGTATTGGCTCCGGGATATTTTTAAGTTCAAAACCTTCGGGCAACTGGAATTCATTTTTATCCATTTCGGTATAAGCATTTTTTAACACAACTTTAGTTTTCCTGTTCCGAACTTTCTTAGGGACATAGGTTGACCTGTTATACAAATTTAGTGGTACAAACAGGTTATCTTCCATTTGAACAGAATAATCATTAATAATGACATCCATTGTTAAATGTGCCTCTGGCAGCTCATTCGGTTTAAGTTCAATGTTATAACTGTTAATCTTAAAATCATTAAAATCTACAGTTTTATATAAAAATTTTTCCTGCTCTTCTTTGCTTTCATAATATAAGCTTCCAAGCGTTTCATAGCGCATCCCTTTATACTCGGAACCTATTTTCACTTCGGCACTTCCATCAGAATTGATTACGGTTTCCAGATTATTGGAAAGGTTGTTTTCGTCCTCTGAATAGTACCTGGTCTTGACTAAACGGCTTTCTGATTCTTTAACCAACAGGGCATGGCGGTTTCCGGTAAATGAGCCAAGATACCCAAATGGATTGCGTTGTGATGTGCATTCGAGCCAAATTGTATCTTTTTTATTCGGAACCATTAATATGGCATGGTTGAATTGTGATTTGGGAAAATCTTCTTTAACATCTTTGGCATATCGACCAGCATTTATTAGCACATAATTGGATTCAACACCAACTGCACTTAACAAAGCATTCATATAATTTGACAAACCTTTACAGTCGCCATAGCCTTTATCGTCTACCTCGCATGCATCTGCTGTTTGCCAGCCGCCAATACCTAATTGGATACTAATATACCTGGATTTTGATTGCAGGTATTCATACATCTTTTCAACCTTTTCTTCAAGCGTCTTACAGTCCTTAACCAACTCATTTAATTTAACAATAGTTTCCTGTGGCAATGTATTTCTGCCCTTGTTCAATTGAACTACCCAATCACCGATTGTCTTCCATGATTCGGTTGATCCTACATATCCAGACATTTCAAACAACTTAGATCTGGTATAAACATATGGGGTAAACTCCGATAGCAAAGGACTATGAGCCTCTTCTTTTAGTGCAAGGAAATTTTCCAATTTCCAATGGTAAACTTTATCCCCTTTCTCCTCTGTGATTTGTACCGGATTGATTACATTTAATTCCTCATATATAAATTCAACACCTTCAGGAATCACAATCGAAAAGTTATCGTTTTCAATGGATTGATTATAGCTTGTTACAGGATTCCAATTTGGAAAGAAAAAAGTAGACGCATAATCCATTTCATATTCATATTCAAATGTGAATGGATAATCGCTGTTTTTTGCTTCATAAAATTTAATCCGTCCATCATCAAGTGATCCACTTTGTCCGGTTGCAAGGTTTAAATCGTTAATTTCCGAGTTTTTCACTTTTCGAATTTCTTCACCTTCTTTATTATAGATACAAGCATTTAATCCGTTAATGTTTTTGAATTTGTCGTATGGAAGATAGAACGAAGCCAAATCGTCGGCGCGTGAATTTAAGATTGTAATAGCATAGGTACACTTTAATTTCATCTTGCCCTTATCGATAATCGTATAATGACAATCGCTTAACCGAACAACTGAGGTCGCATTCTTTAGCAGTTTTTCGTTTATCTGTTCAACCACATATTTTTTTTCTTTAGCTGCATTGCTATTTAATGAGACAAGAAGAAAAAAAGATAAATAAACCAGAATTCTATATTGCATAACCCGCTAAACTTTTTTTAGAACGATCATCTCTGATTGTTTTGTCACAATTCGATTAAAAAACTCTTTTAAATATTGGTACTCGGAATATACGAACATCGGTTTATTGATTTCAACTTTACATACAATCTGAATACTGCCATTCATACTCTGAGACATATATGTGAAGTTTCCAGCACCATCAGGTAGAGCAACCCTTAGTGGTTGTGGAAGTGTTTCAACTGCATAGCCATCAAGGTTTTGGATTGTAACAATTATTTCTTCAGTTTGCGAAAATCCAAAATCAACAGGATATTTCCGGTCTTCCAATGTAAACGGATTGGACATTTGTCGTTCCAAAACAATTGGATTTAAGAATAACTGGTCTCCATTATTTTCTAAAATATCCGAGAATTCTACGTCATAACTTACGGCAATACTCTTTTCGATGCCTTCAACTACTTTGGTCTGATACTCATTGACACTTATCCTGTCATTGTCTTCTTCAAATTCTTCGATAATTTCATCTTCTGTTTTATCCTCGACCCGTTTCTGGTACAAATATGCCGGATAGTCTTTATAACTATATGATACAGTTCCTGTAATATCATCAAGGTCAGCAAAATCCATCACAATGCTTATTTTTTTTGTGCCGTTCTTATTGCTTAAGTCAACCCATTCAACAGCACCTTTCTTTAATTTAAGCCCCTTGTCATTTAAACACCTAAAAGGAATGTCGTTAACCGAACACATTTTATCGGTTGCGTCCAATAACACCTCTTTCCCATTTGTTTTTGCAGCGACTATCAGGTAATTAAATACCGAAATTTTAGGGAAAAAGAAATTGGTCATGCCCCTGCTTCTTGTGCTAAGGATAACCGGATCGCATTCAACATCCAATTTTCGTAGTAGGTTAATTAAGATTAAATTTATCTCTGCTACACTACCGACACCATCATTAAATACTTTTCTCAATGAGGTGTTGGCATAAATAGCATATCTATCGTCCCATTTAATTTTATCTTTAATAAATTTAAATGCTGCAATTATTTTAGACTCATCATCAGCACATTCTGCATTAATTTGATCAACAATATCATTTAGAAATGCGCCTGTATTTAGCAATCGTCCTAAATCCTCATCCTCAATTAATTCTGTAATTACACTCTGCCATGATTGCGAAAAATCTTCGTATATCGATCCGGGAATATTAATGAGGCTTAATTCAAAGTTAACCCCTAAAATAAAACCATCTTCATTTAACATAAAGGGTTCCCCTTTAAAAGCAGGCATATTTTTTGCTTTCCAATAATACTTGTTCGTATTCATTCCATTATAAGAAAGAACATCCTTATCGGCAACATTAAACGACTCATATCCTTTCATTTGAACCTGATAGGTGAAAAATTCAGGTATCCGAACATCATATTCGGAGAATCTTACAGGGATGGAACGCTGAAAATTCCAGCCACGTAAACGCCAAAACTGATTAGAAGTAATTGAATATTTTAATTCGACCACAGAACCAGGTTGCACATTTGGGAAAGTTATTTTATAGGTATTCATGTAGTCGGAAGTTCTTTCCAAATGTTTGGAATCAGAATCAAGTTTTATTTTAACGATGTCTCCATTCTCAACATTGTATGTATATCCTTTAATACCCGCAATGGATTCCGTACCATTACCGTAAATGGGTATTTCAAAATTTCCATACTCTAATCCTTCTTTTGTGAGGATTTTTATGCGCTGAATTCTTTCATGACGAAAAGCCAGAGAGCCACTTCCTAAATCAAAATATGTTTGTCCACTATCGTATAATACCACAGCTTTTGCCGATGTGTCTGGTTCGTACACCAACATTTTTATATCGGCAGGATCTACTTTGCCAAATTTAACCTTACTATTATCTGCGTTTAATTGTTGGAATCCGAAAAGGAATAGGACGAAAATAAGTTTGGAGATTGAATTCATGATATGTTAAATTTATTTACTGATTAAAAATATAATTTATTGGGGAATGATAAAAGAAAATCAATTTTTCAACACTTATATAAAACCATTTTAAATAGCAGGAACCTCCTGGAATTAGAACGGTTCCTGGTACTATAATATCCTGGTTTATCTTATGTAGATTTTGGTTCTGAGGCACAAACCGGATCACGGTACTCAGCAAGTATCTCCTTGACCTGGGTTGGGGCAACCCTTCCGTAAACCTTTTCACCTACCATTACCACGGGAGCCAAGCCGCAAGCACCAACGCATCGCAAGCTGCTCAACGAGAATTTCCCATCTGGAGTGGTTTGTCCAACCTCAACATTCAGCTGCCTTTTAAGCTCTACAAGTACTTGTTCAGCACCACGAACATAACATGCAGTTCCCATACAAATCGAGATAGGGTTTTCTCCTTGTGGTATCATGGTAAAAAAGGAATAAAAGGTTACAACCCCATATACTTTTGCAACAGATGTATTCAATTCATTGGCGATTACTTCCTGAACTTCTGCCGGAAGATACCCCAATTTCCCTTGGACCTGGTGAAGGACGTTAATCAACTCGCCTTCTTTATGTTCAAATTTTGCACAGATATCTTTTATTTGCTGTATTGTTTTATCTGCTAATTTAATTTTTGGCATAATTTTAATTTTGTCATTGGTTTCTGGTCATTGGTCATTAGTCTTTGAACCAATTGATTTAATATAAGCATTGTGCATTTTAGCAAGCAATACCATCTTTTTTTCAAGTTCTGAATATTTCACTTTATCAATCAAATTTCTTTGATAAGCCTTTTGCAGCCATGTTTGGGTTTCCGTTTGAGACCCTCTTGCATTATATTGAAATTGTCTGTTCTCTTTATAAAAGTAACGACCATATCCTTCACTGATATTTGCTGCAATAGAATCAGAAGCATCAACCAATTGTTTACCAGTAGTCCATTTTTGAAACTTATCCCACTTTTCGACAATGAAATACACTTCATCTCCAATTTCCATTGCTAACTGATAAACTTTTAAATCATTC
This sequence comes from Prolixibacteraceae bacterium, assembly GCA_963677475.2. Taxonomy (GTDB): domain Bacteria; phylum Bacteroidota; class Bacteroidia; order Bacteroidales; family Prolixibacteraceae; genus JABMQB01. The sequence continues at coordinate 210,662 of CAXXQD010000008.1, forward strand.
AAATTCATTTCCTATTGACTAAATTCTAATGACTATTGGCTATTTTCTACTTTTTCCTGTCGAAATACGAGGTGTGCAACAAATGATGTGCTTTATCGCTCATTGGCTTTCCTAAAAATTCCTCGTAAAGCTTAATAATATAAGGGTTTTCGTGCGATTTGCGAATTGCCTTGTTTTTATCTTCTTTATAAATTGCCATTTGTCGCTTTTTAATGATTTCAGCATTACCATGGTGGTATGGCTGGCCACCTCCACCAATACACCCACCAGGGCACGACATAATTTCAATGGCATGGAATTCGCTTTTTCCTGCCTGAATGTCTTCCAAAAGCTTTCTGGCATTTCCTAGTCCGTGAGCAATTCCAATTTTAATTGGAAGACCATTAAAGTCGATGGTTGCCTGGCGCAAACCTTCCATCCCGCGCAATTCTTCAAAATCTATGCGTGGAAGATCTTTACCAGTGTGCAACTCAAACGCTGTACGCACTGCGGCTTCTATTACACCGCCCGTTGTTCCGAAAATTACCGCTGCACCCGTTGATTCGCCAAGTGGATTGTCAAATTCTTCGTTAGGCAATTTCTCGAATTCAATGTTAGCTACTTTTATAAGGGCAGCCAATTCGCGGGTCGTTATTGCATAATCCACATCAGGATTTCCATTCACTTTAAATTCATCTCGCCCACATTCGTATTTTTTTGCAACACAAGGCATCACTGATACAACCACCATATCCTCTCTTTTTGTTTGAAGCTTATCGGCAAAATACGTTTTTGCAATAGAGCCAAACATTTGCTGAGGAGAACGTGCAGTAGAAGGAATATCGATCATCTCAGGAAACTGGTGTTCAAAGAACTTCACCCAGGCAGGGCAACACGACGTTAAAATAGGCAATTTAACGTCTTTGTCACCTTCCAGGAATTTTCCCAAACGGGTTAACAATTCTGTTCCTTCTTCCATGATGGTAAGGTCTGCCGCAAAATCGGTATCAAAAACATGGTCGAACCCAAGTCGTTTTAGGGCAGCCACCAATTTCCCAGTCACCAGGGTGCCGGCTTCCATTCCGAATTCTTCACCCAATGCCGCCCTTACTGCAGGAGCAGTCTGTACAACCACCGTTTTATTAGGATCAGCTAAGGCTTTCAACACTTTAGCAGTTTCGTCAACCTCAACCAGTGCTCCTGTTGGGCAAACCGCAACGCATTGTCCGCAATATGTACAGGTCGAATGATCGAGGTTCATTTCGAATGCCGGAGACACAACCGAATTAAACCCACGGTTAATTGCAGAAAGTACACCTACGGTTTGAACTTCGTTGCACATCATTTCGCAACGGCGGCACATGATACATTTGTCAACCTCGCGCTTAATTGCCGGCGAAGTATCTTCCCTGTAAGTTGACATTTCGCCTTTATAATGGATTTCCCGGATTCCGAGGTTGTGGGCCATATCCTGCAAATCGCAATTGCCCGATTTGGCACAAACCAAACAATCTGGCGGGTGATCAGATAAAATAAGTTCGACAACGGTACGCCGGGCATTGATTGCCCTTAACGAGTGCGTACTAATTTCCATTCCTTCAGACACATCGGTACAACATGCAGGTGCTAGGTTTCTCCTTCCTTTCACTTCTACTACGCAAACGCGGCATCCTCCGGGTTTATTTTCAATATTCAGGTCATCCAACTTCATGTGACATAAAGTTGGAATATGTATGCCTATACTTGCAGCTGCTTCGAGCATTGTTGTGCCTTTTTTTACAACTACAGGCTTATTATCAATTGTTAAATTTACGGTATCCATTTCAATAATTTTTCAGGTTCAAACTAGCTTTATGGAATCAAACTTACACTTCTCGAAACACACGCCACATTTGATACATAATGACTGATCGATGTAATGCGGGGTCCTGCGTTCGCCTGTAATTGCACCCACCGGGCAATTCCGGAAACACAATGTACATCCTGTACATTTATCTTCGTCGATTACATATTGCAATAAAGCCTTACATTGCCCTGCCGGACATTTTCCATCTATTACGTGTGCTCGATACTCATCTTCAAAATTATTAATGGTTGACAACACCGGGTTAGGTGACGATTGCCCCAAACCACATAATGAAGTATCTTTAATAACACCGCTTAAAGAACTTAACCGTTCAAGGTCTTCTTCAGTGCCTTTTCCTTCGGTAATTTTTTCAAGGATCTCGTATAACCGTTTATTTCCGATCCTGCAAGGTGTACATTTACCGCAAGATTCTTCGAGCGTAAACTCAAGATAAAATTTTGCAATGGAAACCATACAATCGTCTTCATCCAACACAATCATTCCACCTGATCCCATCATTGAACCAGCCTCTACTAAATTATCGTAATCAATAGGAGTATCGAGGAAATCTTTGGTCAAGCATCCCCCGGAAGGGCCACCGGTTTGAACCGATTTAAATTCTTTACCTCCTTTGATACCTCCGCCAATGTCGTAAATAACTTCCCGAAGGGTAGTTCCCATAGGCACTTCGATTAATCCAACATTATTTATTTTCCCGGCTAGGGCAAAAACTTTTGTTCCTTTTGATTTTTCGGTACCGATGCTACTAAACCAGTCAGCCCCTTTATTGATGATTACCGGAATATTGGCAAATGTCTCTACGTTATTAACGTTGGTTGGTTTGCCCAAATAACCGGACTCTGAAGGGAATGGTGGCTTAAATGTAGGTTCTCCCCTATGCCCTTCCATGGAATGGATAAGTGCGGTTTCTTCACCGCAAACGAAAGCTCCTGCCCCATATCTTATTTCGAGGTCGAAACTAAAATCAGTGCCAAGGATATTATCGCCCAACAAACCATACTCCCTTGCCTGATCAATTGCAACTTTTAACCGTTCAATTGCCAGAGGGTATTCTGCCCTGATATAGATCAGACCAATGCTTGCCCCAATGCAGTAACCGCAAATTGCCATAGCTTCCAATACGGAATGTGGATCGCCTTCAAGGATTGAACGGTCCATAAATGCCCCGGGATCTCCCTCATCGGCATTGCACACCACATATTTTTGATCGGCTTCCGACTTTTGGGTAATTTCCCACTTTAGCCCGGTAGGGAAACCGCCACCTCCACGGCCACGGAGCCCCGATTTTTTAATAATATCGATCACTTCAGTTGGTGTCATGCTGGTAATACAATTACCCAGTGCAGCATAACCATCCCTACCGATATATTCATCAATAACTTCAGGATCAATAAAACCACAATTCCTTAAAGCGATCCTGATTTGTTTTTTATAGAAATCCATTCCTTTTGAAGAATGAACGCTTCCATTACTTTTCAGGTCTTTATACAGTAATCGCTCAACAGGACGACCTTTTACAAGGTGTTCTTCCACAATTTCTCCTGTATCATCGGGAGTTACATTTACATAAAAGGTATTGTCAGGTAAAATCTTGACAATCGGACCTTTCTCGCAAAAGCCAAAGCATCCGGTCATAATAACCTGAACTTCATCTTCAAGCCCACAATTAATTAAATGCCCTTCGAGGCGTGTTTTAATTGAATCACTTTCAGCAGCCTTGCAACCTGTTCCACCGCATATTAATACATGCATTTTAAAATCGGCCATTATTTGTTAATTTTTGCTGGGTTTTTATTCGTCAATGGTTTTAAAGCTAATAGGGATAACGCCATCCACCAATTCATTTTTATTAATGTAGCGGTCAATTATTTCCTGGGCTTTTGATTTGGTGACATGACCAAACACAACAGGTTTTTTCCCTGGGATTATCACTTCAACTGTGGGTTCTGCGTAACAATATCCCATACATCCGGTTTGTGTTACTACCGAATCAATTGCCTGGCGTTCTGTCTCTTCCACAAAATACTTTAAGGTTTCTTTGGCGCCGGAAGCAATTCCGCAGGTTGCCATGCCCACCTTTATTTGTATCAGGTTTTCGGGATGGTCGCTGTTTTCGCGAAGTTTGATTTTTGACTGGACATTATCCCTTATTTTAATAAGGTCATCCAGTGTTTTAATCTTTGCCATTTTTCAAGCTATTTTTCGTTGTTAAAAGTTGATTGTTTATGGTTTTGAATCCTTATTTTTTCATTGCTTCTATTTTATTATGAAATAATAAGAATCCTCACGTTGTTATTTTAATATCTTTTAAATTTGTTTCTATCATTGTTTTGAGTGCATTCCAAATTTCAGGATTTGTAATTTGTACTTGCCCCAGGGTCTGAAATATCTCTGAACTGCTAATTTTATATTCACCAAATTGGGTTATATGCCTATAGGTAAAATTTATTTTTTTATCAGAAATTAGTAACAAGATAAAGGCCTCAGCTAAATCCCCAATGGCTGGCCGGTCAAAATGATTATGTTTAAAAGCAGCTTTAACCGTTGTTCCTTCACCTGGCACACTTTTAAGTTCAAAGGTACCTTCGGTTTGCTCTGTAATTTGCTTTAAAAGTGACAAGCCCAAACCCACTTTCCGTGTTTTTCGTGTTGTAAAGAACGGCTGAACAGCTTGTTGCATTACCTCTTCACTCATCCCAACTCCATTGTCGTTAATTATGACGGAGTAAAGGTTTAAACTTTTACTTTCTTCAACTATGATTTCAATCAAGTTTGCCTTTGCTTCAATAGAATTACGCGCAATATCGCTTATGTAATCAGCCAGGTTTTTCATACAATTTGAATATACCTCCCCAATTTGTTTTGAATCGCCAATTTTATCTCTGAAAACTGGGGTTTTGTCATATAAAAAGCAGTTTTTACCTTTCCTATATCATTTAAATAATGGGCATCCGAGCTTTTTACAAATGTTAAATTATCCTCAATTACATACTTTCCCCTCATGACATCAACCACCCCATATGAATTAAGCCCCAATGCATCAATATGTAAACCAGGTGGGATAAAAGCCAACTGGCTAAAAATACTATTAACCTGCTTGTTCACATGAGCGGGAATAAAAATCCCATTCATCTTATGAACCATATGTTCAATTTCGCTAATGCCTGAATTTAAAGCAACAGTAAGGAGGTTTTCTTCCATTTCCAAAATATGTTCGTTGTTATCGACCACAACCTGCAAGCCAAATTTTTCTTCATCGTTTTTGATTGCTGGTATTTTTCCATCAATGAACAATTGAAATTTTTTTAATAGGTCTAATGTTTCAAAAAAAGCCAGGCAATGAACCTCTTCCCTGGTCGTAATTTCCACTCCGCACAGAACAAACAAGTTATATTCTTTAGCAGCCTCAACAACAGCTTTACAATTCTTCGTTGAATTATGGTCCGTTATGCCAATAATATCGAGGTTCTTGTTTACCGCTTCGAGAACGATTTTCCGCGGGCTCATTTCCAGTGAAGCACACGGTGAAAGTACCGTATGAATATGAAGATCAGCCCAAAATTTCTTCATTTCATTTGTTTAAAACATTGAACAACTCACCTGCAATTTCAAAGGTAGTTTTGGTAGTCCCTAGCACTGGGATTCCCTCATTCTCACTATGGATAATAGTTTCGTTATCAGGCTCCAACCCGTTCACAATTAGAACCGCAGCCAGGTCTTTAAGAGATGCAACTGCCAGTACATTCTGGTGGGTTTGCAGCGTTATCCAAATGCTATTTTCGTGTGCATTCCCCAGAACATCACTAAGGAGATCAGAAACATAGCCAGTTTCAACCTCATTCTCAAGTCCGTTTTCTCCTGAAAATACTTTCAATCCAAATTTTTCAACGATATCAATAACCTTCATTTCTCGATCCTTTTTTATTACAGTCTGCGTCAAACCGGTCTTTCCCCCATATTTTTTCCAGGTTTTCGAATGCCCGGTCATTTGAAATTTTACCTTCTTTTTGCCATCGTTCTTTAAGGAATACACAATCCGACATTTTTGCTTTCCCCTGGGCCATGTCTTCTGCTAAAGCCTGACAATTTGGGGCACCACATGCACCACAATCTATCCCAGGGAGCTGGCAAATAATTTTTTGTGCCTTATTCATTCTGGCAATGGCTTCTGCCCTGTCGTCTGATAGCCTGAATGCCTGGTTCGGGAGGATTTTCTCAGCAACTATTTTTTGTTTTAATACATCAGCATCTTGATTATCAATATTTAAGTTTTCAGAATGAGGATAACGTTTAGCCCTCCTTCGAAGCCTTTCAACATTAAGAAACCGGTTTCCGGAAAGCAGGATCCCTCCGGCGCAACTTTGGTTACAAGACCTAAGTTCGAGCAAATCAATTTCCGGAAGCTTGGCATTTTCAAGGTGCTCTAAAATTTTAACTACATTGTGGATGCCATCAATGGCGAGTGCCCTTTTCTTGAAGACTTTTGCTTCTCCAGCTGTCAAACTCCATAATATACCTTCCCTGCTAAGATTTGATCGCAATGGTGAAGTATCTGAATTTTTAAGGGACGGAACAACCTTCATAATCCGGTTGTAAAAATCGTTCATATTAATGATTCCATTAACAATTGATTCTTTTTCGCCCATTGGCCGTTTCACGGCAGCCATTTTTGCTGAACATGGTGTTACATAAAAAATACCGATCTTATCTTCGGTAGCTCCCTCTTTTTTAAGCTGCTGAATGGCATAATGTGCTGCAAGATCGTGTGGAGCCTTAAGTGGGGCAATAAGATTTACAATACCCGGATATTTAATTTGAATCAAACGAACAATGGCAGGGCAGAACGAAGAAATAATGGGCTTCTTTCTATCCGTTTGTCGGACTAATTCATTTAATGAATTAATAAGCAACTGTATAGGTTGCTCCACTTCGAAAACGTGGGTAAAACCAAGTTTTAGGATACCTTCATAAATCTGATCTTCCGATACTTTTTCGGGAAATTGACCAACCATTACAGAAGGGAACAAAGCCACTCTATATTTAAAATTATGGATTAAACTAAGGTCGTCATGCTCTAAGTAAAATGCATCAGCCGGGCATGCCCTTTTGCAGTTGCCACAATCTACACAACGCTCATCGTCAATTCTGGCAATACCATTTACAATCCGGATTGCTTCAGTGGGACATGCTTTTAAACAATGCGTACATCCGAAACATTTTTCGGGATTCACTTTTATTGCATGGTATTTTTTTTGTTTTTCCATTAAAAATAATGAGTCAATTTAACTGTTGTACCTTTTCCAACATCGCTCGAAATTTCCATTCTATCCGAATTCTTTTTCATATTTGGGAGCCCCATTCCTGCACCGAAGCCCATTTCCCTGACTTTGGCAGATGCCGTGCTAAACCCTATTTGCATTGCCTTTTCAATATTTGGGATTCCGGGCCCTTCATCCTTCAAAACAGTTTCTATTTTATTTTCATAAATCGACACGAAAATATCCCCTTTATAGGCGTGTGCAACAATATTTACTTCTGCTTCGTAAAGCGAAACTACAATCTTCCTTATTTTTTTAGGGGAAATATTTAGCTGCTTTAATGCTTTTTTAACATTGCTTGAAGCTAAACCTGCATTGGTAAAATCGCCACCCTCAACTTTAAATGAA
>CAXXQD010000009.1:0-291727 GCA_963677475.2 Prolixibacteraceae bacterium
ACTTGTATCAGATAAAGAATATAAGCTCATAATAATTGAAGTATGTAATCAAGGTGAGATTAAATAATTTGCTGTTTTTAGCGATCAAATTTATTCAGTTTTGGCGAAGATAAAACTATGGGTTGTTGTAATTTTTGAATAGCTTTTTAATGTGTTCAGGGTTGAATAGTGCACGTCTATTGCTTTTATTGTAATGTTTTCGAAAGTCAAATCACGGGTAGTACAGGCATCGTGAACAACCGTACAATTGTAACCTAAGTCGTGGGCAGCCCTTGTAGCTCCTTCAAGGCACATATGAGTTTGCATCCCACAGAGAATGAGATTGTTTATATTGTTCTTTTTGAGGTAGTTATCCAGGTCTGTTCCGAGAAAAGAGTTTACTTCATTTTTCGAAATTACCTTTTCGTTTTGAAGTGGTTCTACAAGTTTGTGAATAGCTCCTCCTGGCTCGTGGTTGTGTCGGATATGAACCACCAAAGCATCGTTTTTTCTAAAATATTCTAATAGTTTAGCTGCATTTTGAGCAGCCATTTCCGGTTCAGAAAGGGCCATGTCGCCTCCCGGGAAATAGAATTCCTGAATGTCGATAATTAATAATGCAGTTGAATCTAAATTTTGCGAATAAATGAAAGTGGAGTTTATGCTAATTAGCAAAATAAATAGTAGCTTTTTCATGTTTGTTTTAGTTGAGCTGATGAATTTTAATTGATCTCAAACACAAAGATATAAATGTGCATGGAAAATTCAGTGTTTATAAAATTCAGGGACTAATCTTTATTTTGTATGCATTTGAGGATCGATTTTAAGTATTTTTTTCAATAAATCGTAAAGAAGCGGATTTGCATCTTGATATTTTCCGGGGCGTTCGAAAAAAATCTCAACGGCAACAGAAAAGAATTCCTGGAGGTTGGTAATGGAATATTTTCTAAAAATCGAGGTTTCCCCTTTTTTTATTCTTGCGATTTCCAGTTCTGCAATTTCGTAAAAGTCCTGCAAAGCTTTCGAATCAATAAAATCAAATTCTTTATATTCCATAAGGTTTTCTAACTGAAGTGCATGTGCCATTTCATGCAGACCAAGATTTATTCCATCGTTGTAATCTTTAAATCCCTCTACAAGGTTTTTCCAGGAAAGAACAATGGCTCCCCGGGTATTCACTTCTCCTTTATGGTATTTTCCGGTCGTTGTCGATCGATAGTGAGTTGGATAAATGTAGATTCGGTAAAAATGTTTAAAATACACTGTCGGAAAACCATAGGTAATTTGGATGGCAGCACCTGCAATCACGGTTTTCATTTCTGGGGTAACTTTTGTGATGTTGCCCCTGGCGATAAAGGTTTTCATATCCATAAATTTTCGAACCCGCTTTTCGAATAGGAGTTTATCCCCCTGATTCAGGTTGGCATAAAACGGATTTGCATTTTGCAGGACATATTTGAGCTTTGGTTCCAATTTTCTGAAATTCAGTTTTTGATGGAGGTAATTTTTAATGCTTGCCGTTAAGCCCGGAAACAAATACCGATGAAAAAACAGGAGCGTAACAATAAGTACAACCAATATAGAGACATACCCTTCTTGTAGGCTTGTGGTGTCTTGCATGGTCTATTCATTTAGGATTATTTTGTCTATGACTTGACCGTTTTGTAAAACAGAAATAATATTTTCATTCTTTCTGTATCTTAATATTGAACTGTCTTCAGTAATATATTTTTTGTCAATTTTTTTCTTAGCAATACATTTTCCGTTGGTATTGAAAATTAGAATTTCTTCGTGTGTTTTGTAATAAGCTAAAACGGCAAATAAATCAGAATCAGGAATAAATTTTCTTTGGTGGCTAAGTTGTGGGTTCCCTAACGAATTTAATTCTTCTCGTATTCTTGTTGGAATAAATTCACCTGTTTTGTTATCAATAAGTCTTGGAGTTCTATCCGATGTAACTAGGAGTGTTCCATCACTATTATAAGGGTGGAACGTTTTAAATCTTGGTTTTTCCCATAGTAATTTGCCATCTGGGTCATAAGAATAAAGTATTTCATTAGCCTCAAGAAGTAAATGCCCATGATCTGAGATTTCAATAAAATAGCTGTGTTTAAAAGGGTATTCTTTTTCCCATAGTATATCTCCTTTATATGTCGCAACCCCATTAACTAATTTATTTTGTATTCTTCGCTTATAGAAAATATGAGTTCCATTGTCGTTTAAATATTGTTTTGCAAATTCAACATTAGAAATCGAATCATATTTAATCCCAAAATTATTGTAAAAGTTTAGGTTTCTTCCATCAAAGCCAAGTATTGACTTTTTTTCAAAATTTATAAAAATATCTTCACCAAAAGATTCTTCCAAATAGCCAATAAAATCATGTCTGAAAATAAAACTACCATCTATATCAAAATATTCAGATCTATTAAGATGCTCTTTGTTTAAAAATTCTCCTTTTGAATTAACTGGAGTGTATTCAGTATATAGTACATAATACTTTCGTATTCTTATACCCATTAGTGCTCCAGATTGTAAGTAAATTTTGTAATATTTACCGTCTATATTGAAGATTGAATCTGTTTCTTCTTTATTAAAACCAAGATTTAATCTGGTAATTTTAATATCAGTCCCTTCCAAATAAACAGGCTTTAGTGTATCCTGACTTTGTGCATGGGAAAGTAGACCTGTGGATAAGATTAGAGTTAAGAGAAGGATTCTAATTTTGAGTGAGGATAACATGCTTGAGGATTTAAATGCTTTCATAGGTAAAATATATGCTTGTTTTCAGGTTCTTAAATATCGGGAATAAGTTTTGATAAACAAAGTATGTTAGACAAAAGAATAGAAAAGGTTGTAATGCCCTTAGCGCTTACAGGCGCTTAGGGCTTAGCAGGATTATTAGAATAGTTTACTCGCGCTTAGGGCTTGGCAGGAGGCGAATTTTATTCCCTGAAATAATAATGCGGATAAAATCCGCATCACCCAAAAATGCAAACAAAAAAGGTGCCCAAATCGGACACCTTTTATATTCTTGTTAAGAAATTTTATATTTTTCTCCTCCCCTTTGGGGAGGCTGGGAGGGGCTTTTTACAATAAAGCTTTCACTTGTTCGTATACATTTTCCCCGGTATAGCCAAGTTTGCCATCCAATACCCCTGCAGGGGCGGAGAATCCGAACGAGCCAAGACCAAAAACTTGTCCGTCGGCACCAACCAATCCTTCCAGGGTAACAGGCAATCCTGCGGTTAAACCGAATTTTTTAATTCCAGCCGGAAGTACTTCAGCCTGGTATTCGGCACTTTGTGTTTTAAACAATCCTTCGGAAGGAACAGATACCAACCTGCACTTAATACCATCTTTTGCAAGCAATTCGGCTCCTGCAGCCAATGTGCTAACCTCAGAACCACTTGCCAGTAAAATAATGTCAGGAGTACCTTCACAATCTTGTAAAATGTAAGCTCCTTTAGTTGCTCCCTGAGCAGTTTCGTAAGTCGTTACATCTTTAATTCCCTGACGTGATAAAATCAAGGCAGTAGGTGTATCGGCGTTTTCCATTGCCATTTTCCATGCAATTGTTGTTTCGTTTCCATCGGCAGGACGAATTACCAACATAGAGTTTTTATGGCTGTGGTTTTGTAATTTTTCCAATAAACGGATTTGTGCTTCGTGCTCAACCGGCTGGTGGGTAGGTCCGTCTTCTCCAACGCGGAAAGCATCGTGAGTCCAGATGAACTTAACCGGAAGCTCCTGCAAAGCTGCCATCCTTGCAGCTGGTTTCATATAATCGCTGAAAACAAAGAATGTTCCACAGGCAGGAATCACACCACCGTGCAATGCCATTCCGTTCATAATACAAGCCATGGTTAATTCACAAACACCTGCTTGCAAAAACTGTCCCGAGAAATCACCTTTTTTAAACGCTGTTGTGTTTTTTAAGAATCCATCTGTTTTATCTGAATTCGATAGGTCGGCAGAAGAAACAATCATGTTTTCCACTTCGTTGGCATAAACCGAAAGAACTGCAGCAGAAGCGCCACGGGTTGCAACACCGGCTTTTTGTACAATTTTGCTATGGTCAACAGTTGGAGCTTCGTTAGAGAAGAATGCCGCCAATTTTTTAGCCAATTCAGGATTTGCAGCTTCCCATGCAGCTTGCTCAGCTTTTTTGCCAGCTGCTTTTTCAATCAATTCTTTTGCGCGTTGTTCGTAAGCAGCTTTTACATCGTCGAAAATGGTAAATGGGTTTTCGCTGTCTCCGCCAAGGTTTTCAATTGATTTAGCAAAAGAAGCCCCTGCACCAGAAAGTGGTTGTCCGTGTGTTGAACATTGCCTTTCGTAATTTTCGCCCGCTTCGGTTACCGCACCTTTACCCATGATGGTTTTTCCAATAATAAGGGTTGGTTTTTCGGTTTCTGCATTTGCAGCATCCAAAGCTTTCCTGATATCATCGGCATCGTTACCATTAATGGTAATTACATTCCAGTTCCATGCTTCGTATTTTTTTGCTGTATCTTCCGTAGTTACTTCATCGGTTCCGGTTGACAATTGGATATCGTTTGAGTCGTAGAACATTACCAGATTGCTAAGGCCTAAAAATCCTGCAATCCGGCCAGCACCTTGCGAAATTTCTTCCTGAACACCACCATCCGAAATAAAGGTATATGTTTTATGCGCCATCCACTCACCGAACCTGCTCACTAAAAACCTTTCAGTAATTGCAGCTCCAATAGCCATTACGTGTCCTTGTCCCAGTGGTCCTGATGTGTTTTCCACACCTCTTTTTACATCTACTTCAGGGTGCCCGGGTGTAACGCTTCCCCATTGGCGGAAATTGGCAAGGTCTTCCATACTATAAAATCCTCCAAGTGATAAGGCTGAATATAACATTGGCGACATGTGCCCCGGATCAAGGAAGAACCTGTCGCGGTTAATCCATGTCATATCCGAAGGGTCATAATTTAAATATTCTGCGTAAAGAATATTGATAAAATCAGCACCACCCATGGCACCTCCCGGGTGTCCCGAGTTTGCTTTTTCAACCATCGAGGCTGCAAGAATCCGAATGTTATCGGCTGCTCTATTCGCTAGTTTAGTATCCATTTTTCTTGTATTATATATTTAAAAATTTGATCGAAAATAATAAAAAAAAGAGGAACCACTAAATGATTCCCCTTGTAACCTTATATTTTATCAGGCTAAAATCCTAACCATTACAACACCATCAATCTTCGTAAGTTTTTCATACAAGGCGTTGCTATCAGTCATTTTTTCCACATCAATAATATTGTAGGCAATATCGTTTCGGTTTTTATTTAACATGTGGCTAATGTTGATCCCGGCCTCTGCAAGTACTGTTGATATTTGACCTACCATATTTGGTACATTCTTGTTTGCAATCAGTATTCTTGGTTCATTGGTCCTGTCCATTTCAGCTTGCGGGAAATTTACAGAATTAACAATGTTTCCGTTTTCTAAGTAGTCGCGCATTTGATCAACCGCCATTAAAGCGCAGTTGGTTTCTGATTCGGCTGTTGAAGCACCAAGGTGTGGGATGGAAATAACATTTTTCATTTTTAAAACCTGCTCATCCGGGAAATCAGTCACGTAACGTGCTACTTTTCCACTTTCGATGGCAGCTTCCAAATCGTCGTTGTTAATTAAACCACCGCGGGCAAAGTTCAATATCCTTGCACCATCCTTCATCATATCAAATTTCTTTTTGTCGATGTACCCTTTTGTTTCGGGAGTCTGTGGGATATTTATTGTAATGTAGTCAGCTTCAGCTAATAACGACTCAATTCCTTCGGCCCACTTAACATTTCTGCTCAAACGAAGGGCATGTTTAACCTGCATGTATGGGTCAAAGCCAATAACTTTCATGCCGAGTGCCTGTGCAGCATTGGCTACCAATACACCAATGGCACCAAGCCCGATTACAGCAAGTGTTTTTCCTTTTATTTCCTGACCGGCAAAATTTTTCTTTCCTTTCTCAACCAGTGCCGGAACATCATCACCTTCACCAATCAATGTTTTTGCCCAGGTTATCGATTCGGCAATATCCCTCGAAGCCAAAAGCAAACCGGCAATTGCCAATTCTTTTACTCCGTTGGCATTGGCACCAGGGGTGTTAAATACCACAATGCCTTTATTGGTACAATCCTGAACGGGGATATTGTTTACGCCGGCTCCGGCCCGTGCAATGGCTTTAACCGACGAAGGAATCTCCATGTCATGCATTTTATAACTGCGCAGAACAATACCATCGGGTTCTGTTAATTCACTTGATACTTCATACTGATCTGCCGGAAACTTTTCTAATCCAGCAGGGTCAATTTCATTTAAAGTTTGAATCTTTAACATGGGTAATTTTTTTGTGGTTGCTGTCTATGATTTTATTAGTGACAAATATCATGATTTTCTGCCACAATCTATACCTAAAAAAACAATTAGTTATTAATATGAATTTAACATTAATTACAGATAAAAAATGTTATAGAGCTATCTGGGGATCGGTAAATAATATCTCATCCAACAAAACGTTTTAAAGAATATAGTGTACCTTAGTTGCACTTAAGACAACCATAATAAATCACCAAAAATGAACAGATTAATCTCCTTGTTTTTCGCATTGTGCCTTATTTTAACTCTTTTTTCGTGCAATTCCCCAAAAACAAAAAAAACAGAAATCGTTCCTGATGTTGGATTCGGTGCCTACATTTACTCTTATACAAGTGGTACAATATCGAAAAACTCATCCCTGGCTATTGAATTTACAAAGGCTTCTGCGAATGATATTTCAAGGGGTGATGAAATAGATAGCGAACTTTTTAGCCTTAACCCGGAAGTTAAAGGAAAAGCTTATTGGGTAAACCCAAAACGGATCGAGTTTATACCAGATGATCTGTTGTCATCAGGTACGCGATATGAGGTTGAAGTCCAGTTAGATAAAGTCATGGATGTTCCTGAAAAGTTCCAGCAGTTTAAGTTTAGTTTTCAAACTATTCAACAAACCTTTCGTTTTTACGATAATGGCTTAAAAACATACGGCCAACAAGGAAGAAACCTAATGTTTTATGAAGGATATTTTCAGACTGCAGACATTATGGAACCTTCAGAAATAGAAAAAGTTCTTTCTGCTGAATTTGATGGAAAAAAACAAGCTGTAACCTGGTTGCACCAAGGCGACATGTTGTTGCATAAATTCAGGATCGATAGCCTTGTTCGGGAACACGATAAAATTAATACGTTGGCGGTTGAATGGAACGGAAAAGGCATCGGGATTGATGTAAAGGGTGAAAAAGAGGTTGAAATCCCTGCAATGGATGAGTTTGGGGTTTTAGATATTTCTGTTAATACTTCCGGCGAAAAGTATGTGGTTGTACGTTTTACAGATCAATTGGATACAAAACAAAACCTGGAAGGATTAATCACCATTGAAAACACGAAAAACCTACGGTTTGGGATCGAGAACAATATTGTTAAAATATGGGGGATAGAGCAGGTTACCGGGGAGAAAGAGGTAAGGATTTCAAAAGGAATAAAGAATGCAAGCCAGTATGAATTATCGGAAACCGAAACGCATTCACTTGTATTTGAGAACCTAAAACCAGCTGTGCGCTTGGTTGGAAAAGGAGTAATTGTACCTCAGGAAGGAACTTTGTTTATGCCAATCGAGGCAGTTAGCCTTAATGCTGTTGAAGTACGGATCATTCAAATTTATGCTCAAAATATTAGTCAGTTTTTACAAGAAAATAAGCTGGATGGCAATGATGAGATTAAGAAGACTGGAAGGCTTGTTTATGCTGGAAAGGTTGATTTAAAACCAGATAATCCGATCGACCTGCTACGATGGAATACCTATAAAATTGGAATTCAGGATTTGATTGATATTGAGCAAGGCGCTGTTTATCGAGTTGAAATCCGATTTCATAAGGAATACTCGCTTTATTATTGTGGGGAAAAGGAATCTGAAAACACATCTCAGGCAACAATTCAGACTGGTCAATCTGAGCTGGGAAAAGAGCAGAAGCAGTGGGATAACCCGGGGTGGTACAGCATGTATTATTATCCGAAAGACTTTGATTGGGGGTACAGGGACGATCCATGTAATGTTTCCTATTATTATTACGATAGGTTTGTTAGTAGAAATATATTTGCCTCGAACCTTGGGATTATTGCCAAAGAGGGCAAAGGTTATCAAATGACCTATGCTGTCACTGATCTTCTTACAACCCTTCCAATATCGAATGTGGAATTGTCGCTTTACAATTATCAAAACATATTATTAGATAAGGTTACAACCAACACAAATGGAATTGCGGCCATTGATTTAACTAAAAAACCTTTTCTGCTTATTGCAAAAAAAGGCAATCAAATTGGTTATCTGAGGCTTGACGATGGTACTGCCTTATCAATGAGTAATTTTAATATTTCGGGCAAAAAGGTACAGGAAGGTTTAAAAGGTTTTATTTATGGTGAACGTGGGGTTTGGCGACCAGGCGATCAGATGTATTTGACGTTTATTTTAGAAGATGAACTGAATACTTTACCACAAAATGCACCTGTAATCTTTAAATTGATAAATCCTAAAGGACAGGTTGTTGAACGAATTGTTCGCACCGAGGGGCACAATGGTTTCTATCAGTTTAATGTAAAAACCACTGAGGATGCGCCAACAGGGAATTGGCGTGCAAAAATTGAAATTGCTGGCGTTAGTTTCGAAAAAAGGATTAAAGTAGAAACCGTCAAGCCAAATCGTTTGAAAATTATCCTTCCGCTTCCTGAAATAATTGAAAGTGAAAGCAAGGATGTGGCTAAAATGAATGTGCAGTGGCTGCATGGTGCGCCCGCCCGTTCGTTAAAAGCTAAAATCGATTTAAACCTTGTAGCTGGGTCAAGTGGTTTTGATAATTATCCGGGGTATTCATTTAGCGATCCGGCAAGTAGTTTTTATCCCAGGGAAGATTTGTTCTTTGATGGGAAACTCGATGAAAAGGGGAATGTGGATGTGCCGCTTAAAATTAACGGTACCAACCAAGCCCCGGGAATTTTAAAAGCATATTTTACAACCAGGGTATTTGAAGAAGGTGGCGATTTCTCCATTAATGTACAATCCACCCAATTTGCACCTTTTAAAAATTATGTCGGGATTAAATTACCGAAAACGAATGGCAATTGGTATAAAAACAAAACCGACTACATTACCAAAATCGTTGCCGTTGATGCTAAGGGAAACCCGGTGAAGATTAAGAATGTGGAAATTGAGCTCTTGAAAGTTGGCTGGCGTTGGTGGTGGGAATCAGGCAATAATGGCCTGGCTCATTATGTGCGAAATTCAAGCCGCCACAGGGTAGGCTATTGGAAAGTAGATGAGCTGGATAAAAGTTATGACTTCAGGTTAAACGTAAAATACGACAATTGGGATGATTATGGAAGATATCTTCTGCGCGTAAAAGATACAGAGAGTGGACACTGCACGGGAGTTACTTTTTACATGTCGCCATGGGGAGGATGGAGGTCAAGAGGTTCCGGCGAGGGTGCTACCATGTTGGTTGTTGAGGCTGAAAAAGAAAAGTACAAAGTAGGAGAGAAAGTTAAAGTTGCCATTCCTTCCTCCAAAAATGGAAGGGCACTGGTTAGTATTGAAAGTGGAAGCGCTATAAAAGATATTTTTTGGGTGGAAACTTCAGATAATAATACTTCTTTTGAATTTGAGGCTTCTTCTGATATGACGCCAAATGTGTATGTAAATGTTAGTCTGATACAGCCATATGGGCAAACCGAAAACGATGCGCCAATTCGTTTGTATGGTGTCACCTCCATCGAAGTAGAAGATCCCGAAACCATATTGAAGCCAAAACTAAAAATGGATGATGAGGTAGAACCTGAGCAAGATTACCAGATTGAAGTTAGCGAAGAGAATGGGAAGAAAATGACCTATACGCTGGCAGTTGTCGACGAGGGTTTATTAGACCTTACCAATTTCAAAACACCAGATCCGCACAAGTCTTTTTATGCCCGTCAGGCACTTGGCGTGAAAACCTGGGATATGTTCGATTATGTTGCAGGAGCCTATGGCGCAGCACTCGAAAAAGCATTTGCTGTTGGTGGCGACGAAGGTAAACTAGAAGGGGGAAAGAAAAAGGTCAACCGGTTTAAACCGGTTGTTCAGTTTGCAGGTCCATTTACCCTTAAAAAGGGAGAGAAAAAAATACATACTTTTCATATGCCAAACTATGTTGGATCGGTAAAAGCAATGGTGGTTGCCGGCGATAACCGGGCTTATGGAAATGCCGGACAAACAATGAAAGTGAGGAAAGGATTAATGCTTTTGGCAACATTGCCACGGGTTCTTGGTCCGGGAGAGGAAGTTAAACTTCCGGTTTCAGTTTTTGCAATGAAAGAAAATGTTAAGAATGTTACGGTAAAAGTTGAAACCAGCGATATTTTTGAAGTGGTCGGGGATTCCCAAAACAAAATGGAATTCAACGAAATAGGTGATCAGCTTAGCTATTTTACGTTAAAAGTGAAAGAAAAGCTTGGGGCAGGTAAAGTTAAAATTCATGCTAAAAGCGGCAATGAAGAAGCTACGTACGAGATTGAAATCGAAATAAGAAATCCAAACCCTCCAATTACGGTTGATCAGGATGGGATTGTAAAAAAAGGGGATGTTTGGAATGCTTCGTTAGATGCCCCTGGAATGGAAGGAACCAATGAAGCCTGGCTTGAGATTTCGGGTATTCCGCCATTGAACTTATCCAGGCATTTGAATTATCTTATCCGGTATCCTCATGGTTGTATTGAGCAAACAACTTCTTCTGTTTTTCCACAATTATATTTAGATAAGCTAACAAAACTTACCACCGAACAAAAAATGGACGTGGATAAAAACATTCGTATTGCCTTACGGAAATATATGCGTTTTCAAACTTCCGATGGTGGATTTGGCTACTGGCCTGGAAATTCATATTCAAATGAGTGGGGTTCGTGTTATGCAGGGCATTTTATGGTCCTTGCCGAACAGGCTGGTCATCAAATTCCCGCCGGAATGAAAAGAAGATGGCTTAATTACCAGAGAAATAAGGCACAAAACTGGAAAAACAAGTCAACATACCAGAATGGGCATTATGTTGGCGGCGATGAGTTAATACAATCCTATCGGTTATATACACTGGCTCTTTCGGGGGAACCTGATTTTGGGGCGATGAACCGTTTTGCAGAACAATGCAAATCAAATACTTCAAAATGGAGGTTAGCGGCGGCATATCTTTTAGCCGGGCAAGATGAAGCCGGGAAAAAAGTATTAAAAGGTTTAAACTATACCGTCGAAGATTATCGGGAAATGGGAGGAACCTATGGAAGTTCCCTTCGGGATAGGGCAATGATTTTGGAAACCCTTATTTTGAGCAAAAATACAGAAGATGCTTTTCTTGTTCTGAAAGAAATATCTGAGGAATTAAGCAAGGCAACCTGGTTGAGCACACAAACAGCTGCCTGGTGTTTTTATGCGGCTGCAAGGTTCGTGGAACATAATGAAAATTCACCGGAAATAAAATTACAGGCAACTGTAAATGGAGAAAATAGGGAATTCATTGTTTCCGAGCCTGTAATGAAATATCCAATCCAATTTTGTAGCGATGGAAAACTAAAAGTAGTTGTAGACAATAATGGGGATAATTTGTTCTACGCACGGATTGTTGCCACAGGAATTCCATTTAAAGGTGATACTTCCAATATCTCGAAACACCTTAATTTAAAAGTATGGTATACCGATATTGCAGGTAATGTTATCGATCCAAAGAAACTGGCCCAGGGAACCGACCTGGCCATGAACGTAAAAGTTGGACACCCCGGAACAAGGGGCACCTACGAGGAAATTGCACTAACGTGTATAGTTCCTTCGGGGTGGGAGATTCTTAACAAGCGTTTAAATGATGTGCCAGGTTCCGATAAATCAGGGTTTGATTTTCAGGATATTCGCGACGATCGGATTTATACCTATTTTGATTTAGGCAGGGGACGAGAGAAAACTTTCTCATTTCAGCTAAATGCAGCTTACGAAGGAAGGTTTTATTTGCCGGCTGTTACCTGTGAACCAATGTATGACAATACGGTAAGTGCACGGGTTAGTGGAACTTGGGTAGAAATAGGCAATTAATGGTCTCTAAATTTGGGATCACATTAATGGGGTTTTGAGAGGCATGCAAATAATTAAGCAATGATGAAATACGTCCTTCAAAAACGGAAAACAATACTTTTCCTTTCCGCACTTTTGCTGGCTATTTTTATTGGGTTTTGGTTTGCTGTGCCCCATCCGCTAATTTCATCACCTTATTCAACCATAATAGAAACAGAAAACGGTGAGCTACTTGGTGCCCGGATTGCAGATGATGGGCAATGGCGTTTTCCTGAACAAGATTCTTTGCCTTCCAAGTTTGAAACATGTCTTTTAAATTTTGAAGACCAATATTTTTATTCGCATCCGGGTATAAATCCGGTTTCATTGGCGCGAGCATTTAAACAAAATATCCGTGCAAAAAAAATAGTGAGTGGCGGTAGCACCATTACAATGCAACTTTGCAGGATTGCACGAAGTGGTAAAGCCCGTAGCTATTATAATAAATTAATTGAGGCAATCTGGGCACTCAACCTGGAACTTCGGTTTTCAAAAAAAGAAATCCTTTTAAAATACTGTGCAAATGCACCTTTTGGCGGGAATGTGGTTGGATTGG
This sequence comes from Prolixibacteraceae bacterium, assembly GCA_963677475.2. Taxonomy (GTDB): domain Bacteria; phylum Bacteroidota; class Bacteroidia; order Bacteroidales; family Prolixibacteraceae; genus JABMQB01. The sequence continues at coordinate 12,714 of CAXXQD010000009.1, forward strand.
AAGCCGCTTCATGGCGATATTTTAAGCGTTCCCCTTTTGACCTTTCCTGGAGCGAAACAGCAACCCTGGCTGTTCTGCCCAATGCCCCTTCCTTGATTTATCCGGGAAGAAGGGACTCCTTATTATTACAAAAAAGAAATCGTTTGCTGCATAAGTTGCTCGAGGAAAAGGAGATTGATTCTTTAACCTATAAGTTATCGCTGCTTGAACCTATCCCTTCGAAAGTATACGATTTGCCATCAACAGCATATCATTTGGTAGAGCAGGTTGCCAAAAAGCACAAAGGGGAGAGGGTTAAGGTAACCATCGAAAAGCAGATTCAGACAGAAACAGCAAAAATTGTGGAACGTTTCCATTCCAATTTAAAATCGAACCATATAAATAATGCGGCGGCTTTGGTTTTGGAGGTTAGGAAAGGAAATGTATTGGCATACGTTGGAAATGTTTCTGATTTAAGCGATGAGGAAAATGGGAACCATGTGGACATTGTTCATGCACCGAGAAGTACGGGAAGCATTTTGAAGCCTTTTTTATATGCGGCTTTAATGGAAAGTGGGGATTTGTCGCCTGGAATGCTGGTGCCCGATATTCCCAGCAGGCATGGGGGATTTACACCTTTAAATTTCGATCATGGCTACGATGGCGCTGCTAGGGCAGATGAAGCCTTGGCGCGTTCATTAAATATTCCTGCAGTACGTATGCTCAAAAAGTATGGCGTTGAAGCTTTTTACGATTTCCTGAAAAAGTCAGGCATGACCAGTCTTGCTTATCCGGCAGGGCATTATGGATTGTCTTTAATTCTTGGTGGGGCAGAGTGTACCCTTTGGGATTTAAGCGGAATGTATGCCAGCATGGCCAGGATTTTACTTCAATACGAAGAACAGGATGGATTCTATTCCTTTCAACAGTTTTCACCTCCAACTTGGAAGGTGAGGGATACACCACCCAGAGCTAAAGAAAACCTTTATCCAAGCTTAAGGGCTGCTTCTGTATATTTAACATTGAATGCTTTGCTGAATGTTAAGCGTCCGGCGAATGAGGCAGGGTGGGAATCGTTTGCATCAGCACGGAAGATTGCATGGAAAACAGGCACAAGTTTTGGGTTTCGCGATGCCTGGGCAGTTGGTGTTACCAAAGATTATGTGGTTGCAGTTTGGGCTGGAAATGCCGATGGAGAGGGTAGGAGCGGATTAACCGGATCATCCGTGGCAGCACCCATTATGTTCGATATTTTTGGCATATTGCCTCAAAGCGAATGGTTCGTTTATCCGGTAGAAGAGATGCAATCGGTCACCGTTTGTGCCCAAAGCGGGTACCGTCCATCCATGTTTTGCGAAAAAGTCGATACTATCCATCTTCCTTTTGGCACAAAAATAAAAACATGCCCATGGCATCAACGTATCCATCTCGATAAATCCAAACAATTCAGGGTTACAGGCGCGTGCATGAATCCTTCTGAAATGGTTCATCAATCATGGTTTGTATTGCCTCCGGTTATGGAGTACTATTACAAACAAAAACACCCTTTGTATAATCCTTTGCCGCCCTTCAAGGAGGGATGTTCAGCTGAGTCGGCACCTATGGAGTGGATATATCCGCGCGAAATGGATCATGTTTTTATTCCAACCCAGTTGGACGGAACACCCGGCAAGGTACTGTTTGAACTTGCGCATCAACAAAACGATGTGGTGGTGTATTGGTACCTGGATGAAAACTATGTGGGTGAAACAAAGAATGTGCATAAAATGCCTCTCGATCCAGAAGTTGGGAAGCATAAATTATATTTGGTCGATAAAGAAGGAAACCAGTTGGTAAAATTTTTTACTGTTGTAGGCAATCAATAAGTAGTTAAGATCATAGTTTGCAGTCCTTACGGTCAATCTTTGTTTTGGGCTGGACCCGGAACAACGAACTAAACACATCTTTTTGTATCTTACCAGCATAAACAATTACCATGAGTTTACCTGTAGTTACAAAAGACAATCTTGATTCCTACTTCAATAAGGAAGAATACATTCGGAAAACTGCAGAGCAGATTATGAAAGACTTTGCTTTGTTTGGCGTGGAGTTAACATTTTCGGGCGATGCTAGTCAGGCGTACCGCGAAATGCACGATCAGTTGTTGCTGCAAATTGAAGAACTTAGTGGCTTGGAACAGGAAAAATTAAAGTCAATTTTGTACCAGGTTGACATTACCAAAAAGGATGTGCGTGCCATACAGGAAGGGCTTCATGAAAATTCGTTTAACGATCTGTTGGCGCATCAAATCATACTTCGGGAACTAAAAAAAGTGGTTCTTCGAAAATATTTTACCGAACACGGAATCTGAAAAAGTTATATCGTCATCTCGAACCATTTTAGGTGAGAGATCTTTTGCTGTAGTGTATGTTTGGACAGATTCTTCTCTTCGTTCGGAATGACAATAAAAGTTGAATGTTTACTCTTTGGGCCTCCGCGCCTTTGCGGTTTGTTTAGTTAAGTGTTCCAAAAATAATGTATTTCAAAGAAAGCATCATAATTATATTGTCATCTCGAACCTTTTGGGTGAGAGATCTTTTTCTATTGCTTACGTTTAGACAGATTCCTCTCTTCGTTCGGGATGACAATAAAAATGGATGACTTATCCTTCGCATCTCTGCGCCTCTGCGGTAAAATAATTTTAGTTCCCTTCAAATACCGGACTTGAAACCAAACCTTCGAAAGCCATCCGGTTAAACCAGTTTTGCCTGTAACTTTCGTCGGCAATTTTTAGCGCCCGGCTTTTAAATTCCAGTACCAATCCGTTATCGGTGATAAATTGGATTGCCTCTTCAAACGACTTCAAACAACTTTTATAAAACACCTCGCCCTTTATATACCGTTCCGATGAAAACGACTGCGCAACCTCAAGGTTATAGAGCATTAAATCAGCCAGCAGGGACGGATCAACGCCCAGGGTTTTAAAATGGCGAATCTGTTTCTGGGCAACCGACCGCCGGGCTTTTGGCCTTCGCGAGTTGATGGGGAAGTATTCTTTGGAAATGGCAAATTTTGCTTGTTCCATTAGCTTTTCTTCGCGCGGATTAAAGGCAAAATCGTAAAACTCTTTTACATTTTTAAACCGTCCGTATAAATCCAGTACCTGCTCTTCCAAATGTTCTTTGTCGAGCCCGTTCAAGTATTTTTTTAAATCCCGTTTACTCAAAACCTTAAAATTTGCCTAAAACTACGTAAAATTTTATCGCCATAAAAAAGAGGCTTTCATTGCGTTTGTTTGAAATCTTTATAAAGAAGAATGGCTTGTTGTTTTTCGAAAGGGTTATTTGTATTTTGCATACGCTACGAAACCCGGCAACGCACACTACAGCAACCCCCGGATTTCCTGCAAAAATTTTAATGACCAAATCATAAGTGTTTATATTGTTGGTAGCTAGTAAGATAGTTTGGTGGTGAGGATTTTTAAAGTTTGTTTAACGTACATTAACGCCAAGCTTGAAAATCAGGCAATACACAAAATAATTATCTTTACAACTATGAAAAAAGATATGCAGAAAAATCAAAATAACCTGATTGATAGCATTAAGGAAATTATTTTTTCCGCAAGAAAATCAGTAGCAATAAATGTTAATAATGAACTAATTACAGCGTATTGGAATATTGGAAGAATAATTATAGAAAATGAAAAGGTTAATAACATTGACAATTCTTCATCAAGACAAATAATCCTTGAATTATCAAAACAATTAACCGAAGAGATTGGAAAAGGATTTTCAAGGTCGAATCTCTTTAATATGAGAAAGTTTTACTTGGAATATCCAAATGTCCAGACACTGTCTGGACAATTAACTTGGTCTCACATCTGTGAATTATTGATTATCGAAGACTTGCAAAAAAGGGGATTCTACGAAAAAGAGACAATCAACTCATCATGGTCGGTTCGAGAATTTAAAAGACAAATTAATAGTTCACTTTATGAACGGTTATTACTTTCAAAAGGAGAAACTAACAAAAAAGAGCTTTTAAAATTATCTCAAAAAGGACAACAAATATCAAAACCTCAAGACATTGTAAAAAATCCTTATGTTTTTGAATTTCTGGGAGTACCGGAACACAAACCAATTTTAGAAAAGGAATTAGAGAGAAAATTAATCCGGCATATAGAAGATTTTTTATTGGAACTCGGTAGAGGATTTATGTTTGTTGGTTCTCAGCAAAGAGTGACAATTAACAACACTCATTACTATGTTGATATGGTTTTCTACAATAAAATCCTTCGCTGTTATATTTTGATTGAGCTAAAAACCACCAAACTACAAATAAATCATGCCGGACAATTAAACACGTATTTGAATTATTTCAAAGCTGAGGTTAATGACAAAGATGACAATCCTCCCATCGGTATAATTTTATGTGCAGAGAAAGACGAAATTGCAGCAGAGTATATTCTGGGAGGGCTAGAAAATAATGTATTTACCTCAAAATTTACATATGTTTTACCTGACAAAGACGAACTTATTAGAGAATTGGAAAATGTGATAAAAGAATAAAAGCCAGGCGTAAACAAGGTACATATTGCATTGCGGGGTTCGTGGTGTATCGTTCGCAGGATTCTTGTTTCGCAGTTCCGTGTCCTTCGGACAGAAATGAAGCCCGTAATCCGCTATTATTCTTATATTTACAGTCAGACTATCTAAGAACAAAACTAAAAACTTAAACAATGAGAAACAATTTAGCAATCCTATCAGCACTTCTTATATTCCTGGTAGGCTGCCAGGATATAGTGAATGAAATTGATGTTCAATCGCCTAATGGTATAAATTCTATTGCATTTAACCTTTCAGGTGAAGGGCAACCTTATTACCTGGTTTCTCACAACCGTGCTACAGTAATTGACACCTCCTACATCAGTTTTAATTTTAAGAATCAGGTTGCTTTAAATAATGGCTTTGAAGTATTGAAATCCAGCACTTCTTCATTCAATGAAACATGGGAAATGCCTTGGGGGGAACAGAGAACTGTAAATAATAACTATAATGAGTTAGTTGTTGAATTAGAGGAAACAAAAAGTCCTAATCGCAGGCTTAATATCTATTTTCGGGCCTTTGATGACGGAATTGGTTTTCGATATGAATTTTTATCGCAAGAAGGGGTGGACAGCCTGATTATAATGGATGAAAATACTGAATTTCAGTTCGCAGGAGATCACACTGTCTGGTGGATACCCGCTGATTGGGATAGCTATGAACATCTCTACAACACTTCTTTAATTTCAGAAATAGATGCTATTGAGCGTGGGAAAATTCACAGTATAAGTTATACATCCATTAAAGACAATGCAATTCACACCCCCGCTACACTACGTACGAAAGATGGGCTTCATCTTAGTATACACGAAGCAGCTCTGCTGGATTATGCCAGCATGACCTTAAAAGTTGATACCTCAGGCTTGAAAATGACAAGTCAGCTCGTAGGCTCCGATCGTTTAGGGTATAAAGTAAAAAGGGCCTTGCCATTTAAAACACCCTGGCGAACTATACAAATAGCAGACAAGGCCACCGACCTGATTGCTTCAAATCTTATTTTGAACCTAAATGAGCCCAACAAAATAGGTGACGTCAGTTGGTTTGAACCGATGAAATACATGGGTATTTGGTGGGAGATGCATATTGACAAAGGCACATGGGATTACGGAATGACCATGGATGAAAAAACGGGGAAATGGATTGACACAGGTAATGCACACGGGAAGCATAGTGCCACTACAGAAAACACAAAACGCTATATCGATTTCGCCTCAGAGAATGGAATCAAAGGATTATTAGTTGAAGGATGGAATACGGGCTGGGAAAGGTGGACCGGCTTTGAAGACAGAGAGGGAATCTTTGACTTTGTAACACCTTATCCTGATTATGATATTGAAGAGGTGGTAAGATATGGTAAAGAGAAAGGTGTAAGAATCATTATGCACCATGAGACTTCCGGCGCTCCACGGACTTATGAACAACAATTGGATACGGCATATCAACTGATGAATAAATTGGGGATTCATTCTGTCAAGTCAGGATATGTTGGAAAAATAATCCCTAGAGGAGAATATCACCATGGTCAATGGATGGTAAACCATTATCAAAAAGCCGTGGAAGTAGCTGCGAACTACCAGATTGCCGTGAATGCGCATGAACCAATAAAAGCAACAGGTTTGAGAAGGACTTTTCCAAATACCATCGCCCGTGAAGGCTTGAGGGGACAAGAATTCAATGCTTGGGCAAATGATGGTGGAAACCCTCCTGAACATCTGCCTATTGTGGCTTTTACAAGAATGCTTGCAGGTCCTATTGACTTTACACCTGGTGTTTTTGATATAAGCCTTCCAACGAAAGAAAACAATCAAATCAATACTACCTTAGCTCAACAACTTGCTCTATATGTAGTCATTTACAGCCCAATTCAAATGGCTTGCGATTTACCCGAAAACTATGTAAATAAACCTGCCTTCCAGTTTATACGAGATGTAGGGGTAGACTGGGAAAAAACGAAAGTTTTGGGCGGAGAAGTTGGTGATTATGTGGTTATTGCCAGAGAGGAAAAAGGAACGGGAAATTGGTTTGTAGGTGGAATAACGGATGAAAATCAAAGAAGTTATACCATAAGTTTTGACTTTTTAGATAGCGGCACAACCTATTTGGCGACTATTTATCGGGATAAAAATGATAGCCATTTTAAGACCAACCCTACTGCAATAGAAATAGAAAAGGTTGAAGTCACAAAGGATACAGTGAAGGAAATTCGGATGAAGGAAGGCGGTGGATTTGCCATAAGTTTGGTGGCAGAAAATAATAAGGAACACTAGTGTGCATATGCGATAATGCTCCCTAAACGGTCGCACTCCAAATAGCCAAACCATTGGGAGTAAAAAACCGAAACAATGAAACAGAATGATTGAATCTATTGAACCTTTAAAGATTTTAAGCAAATACATAAAAAACTACTTCATTGTTGAAACAGATAATTCAGTAGATTACTTGCCTAATGAAAGAGTTTACCCCAGCGGATATGCAAGCATGGTTTTTCACTATGGTTCTGCATCAAAATTCCAGAAAAAGAATTCAAGCAAATACATTGAACCAAATTTGGTTATTTGTGGCCAACAAACCAATTATTACGACTTGTCATTATCCGGAAAAACAGGTATGATTCTGATTGTATTCAAACCACATGGGCTAAAACCGTTTTTCAATTTCCCAATTACTGAATTGTTAAATGAAAACCTTTCGCTTCAGGACTTAATTAAGAATGAAGCTAATGAATTAGAAGGCAAATTGTTAAACGCACCTAATAACAAACAAAGAATTGCTCATTTAGAGAATTTTCTAATTGGAAGGTTAATTCATAGTGATGAATTTAAACGGGTTGAACATGCCTTAAAAATAATTGAGAATTCTAAGGGACAAATGAAGGCTCAGGATATTGCACGTGAGGTATGTTTAGGAATAAAACAGTTTGAAAGGACTTTTTCAAAATATGTTGGTATTAATCCCAAAAAGTATGCAAGTATTGTCCGGTTTCAAAATGTCATTCAAATGAAAAGAATGCATAAAAACTCAAGTTTGTCTCAATTAGCTTTTGATAATGGGTATTACGACCAATCTCACTTTACTCATGATTTCAAAAGTTTAACCGGGCTTACACCAAAAGCTTTTTTTGATACCAGGGAATAAAGACCATTTTTTACAATTTTTGTATTTATGTACGGACTATTTTTGTAATTAAAACGAAAGCACGAATGAATAAATTAGAAGTAAAACATAAAGAAATTAGCAACTTTTGTTTAGCAAACGCAGACGATTCAATTGTAAAAAAATACGAACGTTATTTTACAGAAGGATACGATGGATATGGCATTGATACTAAAATTTTCAAAACGCAAATAAAAAAAATCCTGGGTTCATGGAAAAATGAAATGACCATTTCTGATTACCTGGATTTAGGCGATTTGCTGGTATCTACTGGTAAATTTGAAGAAGCAAGCTTTGCGATCTCGTTAATAGCATCAAAAAAAGATGAATTTTCAACTGTAACATTTAATAGGATTGGCAATTGGTTAGAAAATGGGATTCAAAACTGGGGAAATACCGACGAACTGTGCGTGCTGGTTTTAGCTGAATTTATTTACAACAAAATTATTGAACCCCAGGATTTTATAAACTGGACAAAATCACTTTCAAAATGGAAAAGAAGGGCTGTTCCGGTTACATTTTTTGAAGCAATTAAAAAAGGACACAATCCTATACCAATACTCTCGGTAATCGAACTTTTAATGGAAGATAAAGAAGAAGATGTTCAAAAGGGCTTAGGTACACTTCTTAGGGAAATTTGGAAAAAACAACCTGAAACTTCAGAAGAATTTCTTTTGAAATGGAAAGATAAATGTGGCAGAAAAATTATTCATTATGCGACTGAAAAAATGAATAAAGAGGGTAAAGCAAAATTTAAAAAAGGCTAAAAAATAATCAGAATGGAACAAACAAATACGAACCTGGTTTCTTATTGTGGATTTTACTGTGGAGCCTGTCCAAAATATACAAAAGGGCAATGTGAAGGCTGCAAAGGCGATAGTCCCAAATGTGCAGTTGGGTACAAATCCTGTAAAGTAAGGCCATGTTGCATTGAGAATGGATATAATTCTTGCGCCGAATGCGATAAATACGGATCGGTTAAGGATTGTAAAATCTATAATCCATTTATGATTCGATTCGGGCAGTTTATTACACGTACAAACCGGAGATTAGGCATTGAGATGATTAAGGAAAAAGGGGAAGCCGAATTTGTGAAATACATGATTGATAAAAACTGGGTGACAATTAAATCAGGGAAACAATAATACGAAGCACACAATAAATTGCAAATTGCATCGCATTTAAAGTGGTTTGAGTTGTTTCTGCTCCTTTCTCGCCTGCAATGTCCTATCATACACTGATCCTTTTCGAAATCCCACCCAAGCACTTACAGTTTTCCTTGCATCTAGTTTAAATAATCCATGCATCCCCAAAATTGAAACCTTATAAAATGTAAATTTGAGGTTCAAATAGAAAAGGGAAGTAATATATGGATAAAAAAAACTCAAAGATTTATGCAGTCATATGGATTGTGGTATCCTTATTTCTTGTCAACACTGAATTCGTAAACGCCGCAATTCCCAATAGTTTATTTTCAGACCACGTGGTTTTACAACAAAATATAAAAATCCCTGTTTGGGGCTCGGGTCGAAATGGTGAATCCGTTCAGGTTGAGTTTAATAAGCAGATCGTAAATACCATCGTTAAAAACAATCGTTGGGAAATTGTATTGGAACCCATGAAAGCCGGAGGGCCATACTCCATGAAAATAACGGGCGATATAGTAATCTCAATTTCTGATATTTATATCGGCGAAGTTTGGGTTTGTAGTGGACAGTCGAACATGGGGAGGCGAATGTCGCCCCATTGGAAATATAAGACAATTACAGATTTTAAGAAAGAAAAGAAAAATGCGACTTATCCATTAATCCGGCAATATGAAGTTCCCGAAATCAAATCCGATTCGTTGGTTGAGGATGCTAAAAGTAAATGGGTTGTTTGCTCACCGTCAACCGTTGAATCCTTTTCTGCTGTTGCGTACTTTTTTGCGCGTGACCTGCATAATTCCTTAAAAGTCCCCATTGGATTGTTGTTTTCCTCGGTTGGTGGAACGCAGGCTAAATTTTGGGTGAGCCGGAGTGGGCTTGAAAGCAATTCTGAATTGTTACCAATGGTTGAGGCATACGATTCAGCATTAAAAAATTATCCTCTGGAACTGGCAGATTATAATGCAAATAAGGATTTGCTGTTGTCGCAATACAAATTAGATTCCGCTGATGCCAGGGTCCATAATCGGCAATTGCCCCGTAAACCGGTGCCGCCAAAAGATCCGGCTGCACGTCGTCGGGTTAGTTGTTATTTTAATGGCATGATTGCCCCATTAACAAAATATCCCATAAAGGGCGTAATATGGTACCAGGGCGAGTCGGATGTGGATTTTGCTTCGCAATACCAGGTGCTTTTCCCATGCCTTATTTCCGATTGGCGTAAGAATTGGAATATTGGAGATTCCCCGTTTTTATATGTTCAAATAGCTCCTTTTAAAAAGAATGTTCCCGAATTGCGGGAAGCTCAATTTCTGACATTGAAAAAAATACCAAATACTGCAATGGTCGTAACAAGCGATTGTGGCGACGAAAACGATATTCACCCTCCGTTTAAACAACCAGTTGGGTATCGTTTGTCGCTGGCAGCGCGGGCTTTGGCTTATCATGAAAGCCTGGAATATTCGGGCCCGATTTATGATTCTTATGAAGTAAAAGGGAATACCATTGAATTAAGTTTCACACATGTTGGTAACGGATTTAGGAAGGAAGGTAGCATAAATGGTTTTACTATTTCGGGTGCGGACAAGAAATTCGTTCCTGCAAAAGCTATCGTAAAGGGCGATAAAGTAGTCGTGTTTAATGAATCAATAAAAGAACCTGTTGCTGCCAGATACGGTTGGGCAAATGTTCCTGATGGGAACTTATATAGTAGCGAGGGATTGCCAGCTTCTCCATTTCGAACCGATATTTCGTTAGATCAGTGAGACTATGATTTTGTTTTCAAAATCATTCAGCCGAACTGGTCCCGAGCGATAGACGAGGGATCTCATGGGTTTTATTCCGGATTATTGGTTGGATACGGATAAGCCAATTGAAGAGATAGTAAAATGGTTAAATAATCCTGATACTTTTCAATTTACATTTTCTGGGAACGAAAATTAGACAAAATATAAAAACCCCGTTGGAGCGGCTTTGCAATCCGTTCAATTCTGCAATAATATTAAAGTTTAAAATCTTTGGCAATTGAGCTGTCTATCTCTTTTGTTTGAAACGTTTATAAAAAAGGCTGCCCTGTTGTTTTTCGGAAGGGATATTTGTATTTTGCAAAGGCTACGAAACCCGGCAACGCACACTACAGCAACCCCCGGATTTCCTGCGAATTTTTTTAGTACCCAAAAGTAGACGTTTGTATAGGAGAATTGTAATTTATAGATAGATAATTAAGTTCGTTTATACATACGTTAACGTAAATATTAAAAATGCAGTAGCACAGAACACACGTGAGTTTTATAGAAGACATAAAAACCAAAATTGGAGCTAATTCATTTTCAGAATTAGATAAGCTTTCAAATGCTGCATTTTCATTTAAAAATGGATTTCATTCAAATCCTCCATTGGGGACTATTTCATCAATAGAAGAATTACTTCCAAGACTAAACAAGATATCCGAACAATTTGAAGATGAAAATATAGAGATAAGCCCAATTGATCTAATTAACATCTTATACAAATGCAAATTGGTCAAAGCCTATAAAACCTATGAAAAATATAACAAAAAAATAAATGGATATAATTTAGTTGATGAATTCAATTTCTTCATTCCATTGGAAAAAGGAGAAGAAAGTTTTGAGTATTTAGTTGAAGAATATTCTGAAAGGTTAAAGTCTCAATTGACTGAAAAAACATTGATTATAGAAATAAATTCATTTCGAGGTAACAATTACGAAATTCAATCATTTTTTGACCACATATTTAAAGAATTAAATTATCCTTTTTCTGCGTTTATAGATGATACGGCAATTCTCCAGTTCTATAAAAAACATGTAGCTCTTGACGAATATAAACTTGAAAGAGCCAAAGACTATTTTTGTTCACCTTCAATTGGTTTTACGGTTTATGGGTCTCAGAAATATTGTAGATGGAAATCAACAACTTGGTTGAAAACATTTATTTCCTTATTAAAAATTGGTGGATTTATATATCCAGGACAGATAGAATTTGGGGGAAACATTGCGACACTTCAAGCACCAACCTTCCCCGTATTTCTGGGAAAAGCATCTAAAGGAATCTTCATGTGGGATGAAGACAAAAAGGAACCACAAATTAAAATCCCCGATGGTTGTTTATGTCGTTCTTTTGGAAATAGAAGTATTACAAACATGTGGTTAGACATTCGAAATTTTAAATTAATTAGAGAATTTATCCTGTCAAATAGAGCCATATTCGAATCTCTAAATAATCCATGGAAGCAACATGTTCTTAGTGAAATAATACCCACATTGGACATTTTAAGTTCATCTGTTCACTCAACTGAAATTGGCGCAAAAATTTTACTGATTTATTGTTGTTTAGAACATCTCTTTGTTCCTAGCGATGTCAGAACTAATAACAGAAATTTTATTGTAGATGGAATTAACCTATTAGACACAGGATTAATTGACTGGTTTGAAAAATTGTATGATTACAGGTGTGACTATTCTCACAAAGGTTATATCAAAGCAGATAAAATGGTTATTGATTTTATTAAAATATCAATGGCAAACACATTGAAATTATTGAGTTTAAAACTAAAAAATGAAGAAAATTAAAATACTTACGTTAACAAAGTGTCATATGTAATGCGGGTTTCAGCGGTTTTTTGGGCTGCGGCTCGTTGTTGCAACACCGCCAATTCGTCTTTGACGATTGACGTAAAAAAGAAAATATGAGTAAACGAATTGGCTCCGTGCGAGCTTGAAAGTTCATCACTTTCAATCCCGCACTCCACATACACAAACCGTCAGACTGCGCAATAACCTCCAAACCAAAAAAATAATTACAAATTGTTTATAAGCCCTGCAGTTACCAACACCTTGTAAACCATACGTTTGTTATCTTTATTAGCAAACAAAACATCTATCTCAATGGACTTTATTAATGGGTTCTCAAGGGATCAACTAATCATGATGGACTTTGAAGCAAATGTAGCTCGCGATTCGTGGGCTAGAGTTGTAGACTGGTTTGTGGATGCACTCCCACTTCATAAACTTGGTTTCAAAGATGTACTCAATTCTGAAGGTAGACCTCCGTACAGATCAGTTGATATGCTCAAACTATTTATGTACGGGTACAAGAAAAAGCTTCGGTCGAGCTACCAACTTGAAGAAGCGTGTAGGGTAAACCTCGAAGTAATATGGCTATTGCGGGGACTTAGACCATCGGCACGTAAGATCGCATACTTCCGCAAAGACAACAGCAAGGCTTTCAAGCAAGCTTTCCGGCACTTTGTGCTTATGCTTAAAGAAATGAATCTCATTAGCGGTGAAACTATTGCTATAGACTCCTTTAAAATAAGAGCTCAAAACAGCCTGAAAAACAACTTTAATCAAGCTAAGATTGATCGACATATGGAGTATGTCGATACTAAAATTGACGAATTTGAAAAACAGCTGGATACCCAAGAAATGGATCACAGCCAAATCAAAGAAGTGGAACAAAAAATAGAAACCCAGAAAAAACGACGCAAACAATACAAGAAAATTGAAAAGGAACTTCAACAAAGTGGTGAAACACAACTTAGCACCAATGATCCAGATGCCAGATCAGTAGTACTGCACCGAAATGTAGTTAACGTAGGGTACAACATACAAGCAGGATGCGATGGAAAACATAACCTATTTGTAAATAATGATACTGGAAGGGTTAACGACACACATGCCCTGGCTGATATGGCATTGGATGCAAAAGAATTACTCCAGGTGGAGAAAATGGACACCCTCACAGATAAAGGCTACACAACCGGGCTACATATTGATACCTGTACAAAAAACGGGATAACCACCTACAGTTCCCCAAAGGCACACTCATCTCAGAACAATGGACTGTTCGATATGCAAATATTTGAGTACGATAAACAGAACGACACTTACACATGCCCCGCAGGAGCCATACTTACCACAAATGGGACAATATATAAAAAACGTAAGCATCGCGTAAAACACTACAAAACCAAAGCATGCAATGGATGTAGCTTACGTGAAAAATGTACCGAGAACAAAAGAGGAAGATATATTGAACGAAGTATATATCAGGAAGCCCTCGAAGAAAATGAAAAACGGGTAAATCAAAACCCCGAATACTACAAATTGCGCCAGCAAATTACCGAACACCAGTTCGGAACACTTAAAAGGCAATGGGGCTTTACATACACACTAATGAAAGGAAAACAAAACGTACTTAGTGAAGTAAACCTAATGATGATGTGTTACAACCTTCGTAGGCTTATGTCAATTTTTGACCTAAATGAATTAAAAGCAAGGCTGGAAAAACTTGTCCTTTACTTTTTTGCCAAATATGGGCTAAAATGCGCCATCTTAAGCAAATAAAAATTGCACCAAACGAAAAACACATCAGAATACTAACTACCTTTAATGACCTCTAAAAACCTCAAAATAATGAACTATAGACAATACCAAACATACAAACATTGTTATTGCGCGGACTCCCGTTAGCAACAAGGCGAAAACAGAAGTGCATTACAGTATATATTTGTTGATAAAGATTAAATATTTATAATTAAATTTTGGGGATAAATGAATACTTTTAAACCAAGCTTAACGATTATTAATAATTAACACTTGCTGTTAATTAAAATAATAATACCTTTGCAATGGATATAAAATTTACTGACAAGAAACTTGAAAAACTAGCAAACAATGACCGTAAAATGCTTAAAGAACTTGGAAAAGTTCGAGCTGAAAAGTTTAGGTTGCGATTATTTCAGCTTCACAATGCACAAAATCTCGAAGAAATTAGACATCTACCTGGGCGATTTCATGAACTTATTGGAAATAGAAAAGGACAATGGGCTTGCGACCTTGACCAACCGTATCGCTTAATTTTTGAACCACAAGAAAAACCAATTCCAACTGACCCTAATGGTAGGTTTATTTGGTTTGAAATAAAAGGGGTAGAAATTATTGAAATAGACAACTATCACAAAGAAAGGTAATCATGACAACAATAAACCAATATTTTCCAGAATCAGTTCCCCACCCAAGTGAAACCTTAATTGAAAAACTACACGAATTAAATATGGGACCAAAGGAGTTTGCTGTTAGAACTGGGAAACCTGAAAAAACGATAACTGCTGTTTTAAAGGGAGAGAGTTCAATTACTCCCGAAATGTCTATTTCATTTGAAAGTGTATTGAAAATTCCAGCTCGTTTCTGGATGGAAAATCAAAAGCGATATGACGAGTATGTTGCTAGAACTAAAAGGCTAACAATAATTAAGGATGCTATTGAATGGGCAAAAAGTTTTCCTTATGCAAAGATGGCAAATTTCGGATGGGTAAAGTCAACACGAATTGCTGAAGAAAAAGTGGTAGAATTATTTAATTTTTTCGGTTTTTCAAACAAAAAAGCATGGGAAAATTATTATATGGGACAAAAGTTAAAACTCAATTTTCGAATTTCATTACAACATACAAATGAACCTTTTGCTGTTTCGGCATGGCTAAGACAAGGAGAGCTTGAAGCTAGAATTTTGCAAGTTCCGGTTTACAATGAACAAATATTCAAAAATAATTTGCTTGAGATAAAGAAAATTATGGCAGAACAGCCAAATGATTTTTTCTCAAAACTACAAGATTTATGTGCTCAAGCTGGAGTAAAAGTTATATACACTCCCTGTTTACCAAAAGCTCCAATAAGCGGTTCATCTCGCTGGATAAATGAAACTCCAGTTATACAACTTTCAGCAAGATATAGACAAAATGACCGTTTTTGGTTTACTTTTTTCCATGAAGCTGGTCATATATTAATGCATGGAAAAAAATATATTAGTTTGGAAAACATAGATTTTTCTGCTGCAGAACTTGATAAAGAAAAAGAAGCAGATTTATTCTCAGAAGACTGGACATTTTCTAAAGAACAAGAGAAAGAGATTTTAGAAAACATACCTTTAAGTGAAAATGATATTGTAAAGTTCGCACTTAAATTCAATACCCACCCAGCAATGATTATCGGCAGATTTCATCATAAACAGCTAATTCCTTATAGTATGGGAAGAAAGTTTATTGTACCATTAAATTTATCAAATTAGAAAAAAAATAACGCCCAGTTGCTAACAAATGTAAATGTAATGCGGGTTTCTGCGGGTAATTCAACCGCAGTTCTTCGTTGCAACACCGCCAATTCGTCTACGACGATTGACGGAAAATTTGAAATATTGAATAAACGAATTGGCTCCGTGCGTAATTGAAAGTTTTGTACTTTTAATCCCGCACTCCACTTACATAAACCGTCAGACTGCGCAATAACCTCCAAACCAAAAAAATAATTACAAATTGTTTATAAGCCCTGCAGTTACCAACACCTTGTAAACCATACGTTTGTTATCTTTATTAGCAAACAAAACATCTATCTCAATGGACTTTATTAATGGGTTCTCAAGGGATCAACTAATCATGATGGACTTTGAAGCAAATGTAGCTCGCGATTCGTGGGCTAGAGTTGTCGACTGGTTTGTGGATGCACTCCCACTTCATAAACTTGGTTTCAAAGATGTACTCAATTCTGAAGGTAGACCTCCGTACAGATCAGTTGATATGCTCAAACTATTTATGTACGGGTACAAGAAAAAGCTTCGGTCGAGCTACCAACTTGAAGAAGCGTGTAGGGTAAACCTCGAAGTAATATGGCTATTGCGGGGACTTAGACCATCGGCACGTAAGATCGCATACTTCCGCAAAGACAACAGCAAGGCTTTCAAGCAAGCTTTCCGGCACTTTGTGCTTATGCTTAAAGAAATGAATCTCATTAGCGGTGAAACTATTGCTATAGACTCCTTTAAAATAAGAGCTCAAAACAGCCTGAAAAACAACTTTAATCAAGCTAAGATTGATCGACATATGGAGTATGTCGATACTAAAATTGACGAATTTGAAAAACAGCTGGATACCCAAGAAATGGATCACAGCCAAATCAAAGAAGTGGAACAAAAAATAGAAACCCAGAAAAAACGACGCAAACAATACAAGAAAATTGAAAAGGAACTTCAACAAAGTGGTGAAACACAACTTAGCACCAATGATCCAGATGCCAGATCAGTAGTACTGCACCGAAATGTAGTTAACGTAGGGTACAACATACAAGCAGGATGCGATGGAAAACATAACCTATTTGTAAATAATGATACTGGAAGGGTTAACGACACACATGCCCTGGCTGATATGGCATTGGATGCAAAAGAATTACTCCAGGTGGAGAAAATGGACACCCTCACAGATAAAGGCTACACAACCGGGCTACATATTGATACCTGTACAAAAAACGGGATAACCACCTACAGTTCCCCAAAGGCACACTCATCTCAGAACAATGGACTGTTCGATATGCAAATATTTGAGTACGATAAACAGAACGACACTTACACATGCCCCGCAGGAGCCATACTTACCACAAATGGGACAATATATAAAAAACGTAAGCATCGCGTAAAACACTACAAAACCAAAGCATGCAATGGATGTAGCTTACGTGAAAAATGTACCGAGAACAAAAGAGGAAGATATATTGAACGAAGTATATATCAGGAAGCCCTCGAAGAAAATGAAAAACGGGTAAATCAAAACCCCGAATACTACAAATTGCGCCAGCAAATTACCGAACACCAGTTCGGAACACTTAAAAGGCAATGGGGCTTTACATACACACTAATGAAAGGAAAACAAAACGTACTTAGTGAAGTAAACCTAATGATGATGTGTTACAACCTTCGTAGGCTTATGTCAATTTTTGACCTAAATGAATTAAAAGCAAGGCTGGAAAAACTTGTCCTTTACTTTTTTGCCAAATATGGGCTAAAATGCGCCATCTTAAGCAAATAAAAATTGCACCAAACGAAAAACACATCAGAATACTAACTACCTTTAATGACCTCTAAAAACCTCAAAATAATGAACTATAGACAATACCAAACATACAAACATTGTTATTGCGCGGACTCCCGTTACCAATAATTTAAATGAATAAACTACTATACATAAAGCCAATCAAAATCTTTTTAATGCATATAGCAGCTATTGCTATCTCCATTGGAATTTTTATTTCATGGATTGAACTAGTTCCAGACTCTATAATACCAATTGGATTTGCCTTTGTAATTCTTGGCATCATAGGTGGTTATCAATTTTGGATTTACCTTTTATTTAAAGGATTTGACACAATTGATTCGCAAAATGATATTAAAAGCAATTTGAGGAAATCCAAACTTCACCTAATAGCGATACTTGTTGCATACGTACTTGTTGTTTTAATACTCAATTTAGATTATGACAAAGTAGATTATTTTCTGCCCATGTCAATAAACTTTTTACTCGGGATAACATTAATGTTTTCATTCTTTTATGTAGCAAGAGAGTTAACCAAAAAATTCAAATTTTATGAAAATAAACCAGAGCCAAATCTTTGGGATTACTTTGTAACATTATTTACATTGACATTTTATCCTTTTGGTATTATCATGATGCATTCACATTTACAATTAATTTTAAAAGACCATAACATAGTTGAATTATAGAAATCAAAAAAATATTACAACAAGGTTGCAACTTTACACTAATAATATTGCACATGAACTGGAAAGAATACGAAGAGATTACAAAATATATTTATGAAACACTGGGTGAAGAATCAGGAGTTTCAATTATGGGATATGGCAATAAGTGTAAAGTAAAAGGTAAGTCCTCGGTTGAACATCAAATTGATGTTTTAACCAAACACTCAGATGGTATCCATGAATATAAAACAGCAATTGAATGTAAACACTGGAAAAATAAAATAAATAAAGATATAGTCATGAAAGTATCTGATATCGTTGAAGATGCAGGGCTTAACAAGGGTATTATTGTCTCAAAAATGGGATTTACAGAAGACGGAATCTCTGTTGCTAAATACAGAAATATTGGATTGGTTGAACTGAGAGAAGTCGAGGAAAAAGATAATATAAAGAAAAGTGGAATACAGTTTATAAAAAGCGAAGTTAGAAGTCCCGAGATAACAAATATTCAAATCCATAATGTGATTAAACAGAAACAGGATGGCGAAGAAATTAATATTCAAAATGTTTTCATTAAACAACAAAACAAAAAAGTAATTGAATTTAAGGCTTTCTTGAAAGAATTTGAAAAGAGCCTTCACAAACAAGAACCAAACAAAACAATTAAAAGGTCTTTTCCTTTTTTAGGAGCAACATTAATAAATAACAAAACCAAAAAGCAAATACCAATTCACGGTATCACTTTGACTGGAATACTAAACACTCGTGACGCTGGCTTGAAATTTTACCCACAAGACAAAGTTTGGTTAATTATGAAATCTCACTTTGAGGAAAAAACTTTTACCATTTCTATGAAAGGAGTAATAAAAGCAAATGATTGAAATAAACAAAAAAACTATTGGTGACAAAGTGTCATATGTAATGCGGGTTTCAGCGGTTATTGTGGCTGCGGCTCGTTGTTGCAACACCGCCAATTCGTCTTTGACGATTGACGGAAAAAAAGAAAATATGAATAAACGAATTGGCTACGTGCGGTTTTGAAAGCTCATCGCTTTTAATCCCGCACTCCACATACACCAACCGTCAGACTGCGCAATAACCTCCAAACCAAAAAAATAATTACAAATTGTTTATAAGCCCTGCAGTTACCAACACCTTGTAAACCATACGTTTGTTATCTTTATTAGCAAACAAAACATCTATCTCAATGGACTTTATTAATGGGTTCTCAAGGGATCAACTAATCATGATGGACTTTGAAGCAAATGTAGCTCGCGATTCGTGGGCTAGAGTTGTCGACTGGTTTGTGGATGCACTCCCACTTCATAAACTTGGTTTCAAAGATGTACTCAATTCTGAAGGTAGACCTCCGTACAGATCAGTTGATATGCTCAAACTATTTATGTACGGGTACAAGAAAAAGCTTCGGTCGAGCTACCAACTTGAAGAAGCGTGTAGGGTAAACCTCGAAGTAATATGGCTATTGCGGGGACTTAGACCATCGGCACGTAAGATCGCATACTTCCGCAAAGACAACAGCAAGGCTTTCAAGCAAGCTTTCCGGCACTTTGTGCTTATGCTTAAAGAAATGAATCTCATTAGCGGTGAAACTATTGCTATAGACTCCTTTAAAATAAGAGCTCAAAACAGCCTGAAAAACAACTTTAATCAAGCTAAGATTGATCGACATATGGAGTATGTCGATACTAAAATTGACGAATTTGAAAAACAGCTGGATACCCAAGAAATGGATCACAGCCAAATCAAAGAAGTGGAACAAAAAATAGAAACCCAGAAAAAACGACGCAAACAATACAAGAAAATTGAAAAGGAACTTCAACAAAGTGGTGAAACACAACTTAGCACCAATGATCCAGATGCCAGATCAGTAGTACTGCACCGAAATGTAGTTAACGTAGGGTACAACATACAAGCAGGATGCGATGGAAAACATAACCTATTTGTAAATAATGATACTGGAAGGGTTAACGACACACATGCCCTGGCTGATATGGCATTGGATGCAAAAGAATTACTCCAGGTGGAGAAAATGGACACCCTCACAGATAAAGGCTACACAACCGGGCTACATATTGATACCTGTACAAAAAACGGGATAACCACCTACAGTTCCCCAAAGGCACACTCATCTCAGAACAATGGACTGTTCGATATGCAAATATTTGAGTACGATAAACAGAACGACACTTACACATGCCCCGCAGGAGCCATACTTACCACAAATGGGACAATATATAAAAAACGTAAGCATCGCGTAAAACACTACAAAACCAAAGCATGCAATGGATGTAGCTTACGTGAAAAATGTACCGAGAACAAAAGAGGAAGATATATTGAACGAAGTATATATCAGGAAGCCCTCGAAGAAAATGAAAAACGGGTAAATCAAAACCCCGAATACTACAAATTGCGCCAGCAAATTACCGAACACCAGTTCGGAACACTTAAAAGGCAATGGGGCTTTACATACACACTAATGAAAGGAAAACAAAACGTACTTAGTGAAGTAAACCTAATGATGATGTGTTACAACCTTCGTAGGCTTATGTCAATTTTTGACCTAAATGAATTAAAAGCAAGGCTGGAAAAACTTGTCCTTTACTTTTTTGCCAAATATGGGCTAAAATGCGCCATCTTAAGCAAATAAAAATTGCACCAAACGAAAAACACATCAGAATACTAACTACCTTTAATGACCTCTAAAAACCTCAAAATAATGAACTATAGACAATACCAAACATACAAACATTGTTATTGCGCGGACTCCCGTTATGTAGTAATTTAAAAGAAGAACATGGCAGCATATAATTGGGATAAAATAATGGACATGAAAACTGATTCTCAACTGGAGGAAATCATAAAAGAAAATCCTGACAGTTTGGAGAGTGAGGCAATTTTGGCTGCAGAAAACGAAATCAAAAAGAGAAAAGAAAATCAATCATTCAATACTGAACCTCAATTTCCAGAAAAACCAATTCTTGACGAGAGGAAACAATCGACAAAGAAATCATTAATCAGTTTTGTATTATTTATCGCTGCTTTCTATTTCATCTTTAAATGGGACTTACAATATATTCTCGTTCTTACAGGCGTTATTTTAATTCACGAGCTTGGTCATTTCTTTACAATGAGATTTTATAAGTACAAAGACTTGAGTATATTTTTCATACCATTAATCGGAGCTCTTGCCTCTGGACAAAAAGAAGAAATTTCACAAAAACAAAAAACAATAATCTCACTTGCTGGACCATTGCCAGGAGTATTAATTGGCTCTTGTTTAATAGGTTTAAGTTTAATAAACCAAAACGATTTTTTATGGAGAACTGGGGAAATATTCGTATTTCTAAATTTATTTAATCTGCTACCAGTTTTGCCTTTAGACGGTGGACAAATTATAAAAAGTCTGTTTTTCCAAAGTAATGAGAAAATAAACATTGTATTTATCTGGATTTCAATAATAGTAATAAGTCTGATTGCATTAAAACTGGAATCTTACATCTTATTGGTAATTCCGTTTTTTCTTTTCATGCAAATTAGAAACCAGACAGAAATGAGGAATTTTAAAGTTTATGTTAGAAATAAAGGATTTGATATTGACAGACACTTTACCGATTTATCAAATGAGGAATATTGGACACTTCGAGACGAAATTGCATTGAATATCAAAGTCATATCTAACATGGTGGAACCTAAACGATATTTTCCAGTCCCCGCAGAAAACCGAGTAATTGATGTAATGAAACAGGTGGTTCAAAAACAGCCGAATAAAGACATTAAAGTTGGAGGAAAAATCCTGATTCTTTTCTTGTGGATTTTAACATTTTTGCTTCCGCTCATAACTGTTATCATTTTGTATATAAATGGACTAATTGAATCATGAATAAAAAATCGCTACATAACACAGTACATATTGCAGGGCGGGGTTCGGTGGTACGCCAACTGCGGATTCTCGCATCGCAGTTCCGTGTCCTTCGGACAGGAACGCTCTTCGAAATCCGCCCCGACAACATGTACCAACCGTTAGGTGCTGGATCAAATTTACAATTCCTTCACTGCCCCTAATTTGTTATCCAACTCCAAATAAAAGCCACTATTTCTTCGATCTGGCTCTAAATGCATATTTATTTTTATTTTTGGCTTATTAATCAAAAGTCCATGAAAGCCAAGTCCTTTTCAAACCTAAAAATTAGTCGCGAATGCTACCTGATACTGCTTTCGATTATTTTGGGCTTTGCTTGTAATCCGGTTGTTGCAACAGTGAAGGATTCACTGGAGGTTAGGATAGGCCAGTTTGATCAATTAGATAAGCAACTAAATATTTACCAATCAACCAACCTTGACAGTGCACGGATCACCATCCACAGAATGATTGCACTATCTTCCCGAATTGGCAGGAGCCAGCAAGCACAGGCGTACTATAAAAAAGGAATGCTCCTTTATCAATTTCAACAGCTCGATTCTGCCCAAACCGCATTTTATCAATCCATCGATTATGCAGATACAATTAATGTAAAAGATATTAAAAACCTGGCTTTCAATTACGAAGCGCTTGGAAATATCTGCGACAGAAATGCAAATTACCATGAAGCCATTCAGTTGTATAAAAAATCAAAATCCCTGTTTGTGAAGGGTGGATTCATTGGATATACAGCGGATTTGAACAATTTTCTTGCCGATGATTTCCTAACCATCGGGAAATACGATAGTGCACTAATTTACACTCTTAACAACATCCAAATCAGGGACAGGATTCACGACAATGAAATCACCCTGAACAGCTATGCCAGGGTTGCAAAATTGTTTTCAGACCTGCACAATTACAAAGATGCCTATCATTACCTGCTTGAAGGGATAGAATATGCTATTGCGGTTAACGACAACAACTCTCTTGCCAATTTGTATTATCGAACAGGTGAGCTGTTTATCGAACATAACCTAAATGAAAAGGTCGCCATTGATTATATGCTGGAAGCTAAAAAATTGTACCTGCGGCTCAATCCCAATTATGATGTTAACTCCATCAACCTTACAATTGGCGATGCCTGGCATTCCTTGGGCAATGATTCACTGGCGCTTTCCTATTACAGCGATGTGGTTAATACAACTTCCGGTAATTCTGGAAGAACCCTGTCCGATGCCTATTACAAAATGGCCTTGCTGTATGAGTCAAAAGGTAATAGCGGTTCCGCAATGGCCTGTTTTCAGAAGAGCATAGACTCAAACTGTTCCGCTTGTCCGGAAATCTATATCTTTCAGGCACTGATTGATTATGCAAATGCGAATATGTTTACCGGCGACTACAAGCAATCATACAATTTGCTTAATCGGGCGAAAAGTATTGCGAAAAATGCCGCCGTAGATCCAGCTATGCTTACTGTTTATGAAGCCCTGGGTAATTTGTTTGAAAATCGGGATATGGTGGATAGCAGCCTCATTTGTTATCAGCAAGCATATGCCATATCCAACAGAATCCAGATGCCTGAGAAAATAATAAGTAGCGCAAAAGCTATCAGCAATTTGTATTACCTAAAGAAAGATTACCGAAAAGCCGCTGACTTTATGATCGTTGCAGATAGCGTCGCTCAGGAAATTGAGCAGATGAAAAAGTCGGATGAACTGGCAAAACTTGAAATGAAGCTCGAAATAGACCGAAATGAACAAAATCGGCTCATGGAGGCTCAAGCTGCTTTGATGGAACTAAAAAGGCAAAAGCAGATTCGAAACGTTTCCATCGCAGGTGTTGTCCTTTTCCTTATAGTTGCTTTTATCCTGTTGCGATTGTACCGAAACAAAAAAGCCCAAAACAAGTTGCTTGATCAGCAGAAAGCAGAAATCATCAATATGGCCCAACAGTTGCATGAAACCGACAAAAGCAAGTTACAGTTCTTTACGAATATTTCACACGAGATTCGAACCCCCCTGACGCTGATTAAGTTCCCCATTGAGCAATTGTTGCACTCGCCGGATTTAAGTCCCGATTTAAAGAATAAGCTGAACCTGGCATTGACCAACACCAACAAGCTGCAACAAATCGTCAACCAAATTCTGGACCTTCGTAAAATTGATGACCTGAAACTTGAACTTTGCCCTTCCGATATTGAACTGGTCTCTTTTATAAAGGAAATAGCTGCTTCTTACGATCCCTTATGTCAAAAGACGAATTGCAAACTGCTTGTCAGATCAGATGTGTCGGAGGTCCACACAAGGTTGGATGGTGAACGCTTAGCAGCCATTTTGAATAATTTGTTGTCCAACGCATTTAAATACAACAAAAAGGAAGGAGAAGTGGTGCTGAGTTGCCAGGTATCATCGAAAAACATCCGGCTTTCAGTTTCCGATACGGGGATTGGAATTGCCAAAAATCATCTTCATCGACTATTTGACCGATACTATCAAACGCAATCCTCGCACCAGTCAAATGGGTCAGGCATTGGCTTATCGTATGTAAAAGAGTTGATTAATCTGATGGGGGGCTCAATAAATGTAGATAGCCAGGAAAATATAGGGACAACTTTCACCATTAATATTCCTGTTGAAACGATCTCAGTTAAGAACGATAAAGCCTTTGAGGATTCCTTTATTCCCCAAATAAATCTGATGGACGATCTTTCAGTCCAACTTGATTCGGATGAAGGAACGAAAAAGATTCTAATCGTGGAAGACAACCATGACCTGAGAACTTTTATCGGAGAGATGTTTCAAAACGATTATCAGGTTTTATTTGCTGAGGATGGAGATCAGGGGCATAAGCTAGCTGAACAGAACAATCCTGATATTATTGTTAGTGATATCATGATGCCGGGACTGCAAGGGAATGAGCTTTGCCAGGTTCTAAAAACCAACCTTCAAACCAGTCATATCCCCTTCATCCTTTTAACGGCAAGGGATGATCGCGAGAGCCAGGTCAATGCCTATGAATGCGGTGCGGATGACTATATTGTCAAACCTTTTGACTCTCAGTTGCTGCTGCATAAAGTGGAGAACATCCTTAAAACCCATGACAATGCGCGCAAACAATTTAGTTTTGTCGATTTTAACCCGGGGACGCAAACCTGTCCGGATATCGATAAGGATTTTTTAAAAAGATGTATCTCTTTTGTTAATGAAAATCTTGATCAATCGGACTTCACAGTTGAACAATTGTCTGCTGCACTTGACGTCAGCCGTAAAACATTGCTGAGAAAGCTCAAAGCCCTTACCGGAAAAACGCCGTCTGACTTGATAAAACATGCCCGGATGTCGCGTGCTGCAACACTGTTAAAGGAGAAAAAACTACGGGTAAACGAAGTGGCAATTATGGTTGGGTACGATGATGCGGAACGCTTCAGCTCAGCTTTTAAACAAACCTTTGGTAAATCTCCTTCATCGTTCGCTTAGGATCAAACCTGGCAAAATTAATTCTAAACCTTGTTTCTATTCTATCTGTCCAATGCGAGAGGTCAAAACCTCTTAAACGGTTTTGGTTGAGGCAATATGTCCCGGGTTGCTGGTGTTTTTGTCCCCGGTTGTGGGGTTTGTTTTTGGTTTTTTTTGCTTGCTTTGAGTGTTCTTCCAATTATCGTTAGTGCGTCCTAAGACTTTATAACTTTAAAAAGTCACTTGTTCTAAAAAATAGGGTAAATTCACTAACTATAAGGATGGATTAGGGATGTTTTAATGACCTAAGATTAGGATGCTATATTTCAAAAGGGGTATGAGAAAAAAGATACGATATTTAATTTTGGCTTTATTTGTTGTTTTGGCTGTCACCAATTGCAAAAGAAATAGTCCATTATATTTGGATACCGACTATCCTGATTCAACACCTAAATTATTTGCCGATTCAATTTTTTCAAAGCATGGATATGTAAGATGTATGTTTGTTTCATCTGACAAAAAGGAATATTACTTTCATTCTTCTCATGAATACCAATGGTCATCGAGATATTTTAAGCGTTTGAGCTTAACGGATAATTCAGATGGTTTTGTAATTGACACAATTATCGATGCTAAGCAAGAAAAACATATTGATCGTTGCACCGAACCCTGGTTAACCCAAGATAATAATGAACTTTATTTTACGGCGACTAAAGATATTTGGAAAATGGTCAGGAAAAATAATAAATGGGGTGAGCCGGTGAAGTTAGACTCTACAATTAACAGCTCATGGATAGAAGCGCATCCAACATTAAGTAAAAATAAAACCTTGTATTTCCATTCATTTGATAAAAATGTATATGAGAATAATATTTACTATTCAAGATTCGAGGATGGGAAGTTTACAAAACGTATTAAGATGGATAAACTAGGCGAAGATGGAGATGCAGGAGATCCAGCAATTGCACCAGATGAATCTTTTATTGTATTTGCTTCATCGCGCGAGACCAGTTTTGGAGAGTGTGATTTATACATAAGTTTCAATGAGAAAGGCAAATGGACTACGCCACTAAATCTTGGTTCAGAGATTAATTCTCCTGGAATTGAGTTAGGTCCCACAATTTCTCACGATGGCAGGTTTTTATTTTTCTATCGACTTGACAAGTGGAAAAATGCGAAATATTCAAAGGTATTCTGGGTTGATATTCAGAAGCTGATAAAAAAGATAAAGAGAGGGAATGACAATTAAATCCACCAACAATTATACATGAAGACTTTTTTAACTTCTATACTCTTGACAATTTTAATTCCATTGAGTGCCCAGGAAGCAAAAAGGCCTCCCATTGTTCCATATTCGGCATTCGGACATTGGGTTTGGGAAGACCATATACGCACAACGGCATCGGTCAATTATATGGTCAATGGGTATCTTGATCGCGATATCCCAGTCGATGTAGTAATATTTGACAGCCCATGGTCTACTGCATATAATAATTTTGAATGGGATACTTTGCGTTACCCTGGTTATAAGGATTTAATCAAAAGCCTGCATGAAAAAGACATAAACGTTCTTCTGTGGTACACAGCAATGATAAATTCAAATTCGACTGAAGTTATTCATAGCAAATGCCCAACTTTCGATTATGTTGTTGAAAATAATTTCTGCACTTCCGAAGGAAAAGTACACAGCTGGATGAAAGGAAATGGCGTGCATATAGATTTTACAAATCCTGATGCAGTTAATTGGTGGCATTCACAACTCGACAAGGTATTGGATATGGGTATTGATGGCTGGAAAGTTGATGTTAGCGCTATTTTTTTAGGCGATAGTGTTTTAACGTCCAAAGGAATGTTGAACCAGGAAGATTTCAGGTATTTATATTTCAAAGACATTTTTGAATATTCTAAATCTAAAAATCCCGAATCTGTTATTTATTCCTATGGTCAGTTTTATAGAAAAAAGACTAAAGAGATAATAAACTTTCCACCTGTAGAGTATTCCCATGCACAATGGTCTGGTGATTTTAGGGGAGATTTTAAAAGTATGACAGAACAATTGGTGCGGATCTATCATACTGCACTTGCTGGCTACATTGCTCCTGCGTGCGAAATAGGTGGGTATGGTGGAAATAATTCAACAAAAAAAGAGCTTATCCGCTATGCCCAATTAGCGAGTGTTTTGCCAATGATGGTAAATGGAGGCGGTTACGGGGCTTTAAACTACCACCTGCCCTGGAACCATGATGAAGAAACAGTAGATATTTATCGGAGATTCGTTAAACTCCATCAGAAAATATCGCCATACCTCTTTTCTGAATCGGTCGACAGGCACTTAAACGGAGGGTCAATAATTAAAAACATTTCTTTGGAAAAAGGCAGTCACCAGCTCGGCGACAATATTTTTATACAGACAATCACCTCAAATTGCGACACTGCAGAGATTATCTTTCCAGAAAATGATCGTTGGATAGATTATTGGGATAAGACCAGGATTTATAATTCATCGGATAAAATCGTTGATGATTATCCCATTGATAAATACCCTGTTTTTGTTAGGTCAGGTTCAATTATTCCGATAAAGGCTTTAAATAGTGACAGTTTGGTTGAGTTTGTAATTTATCCGGATGCTATCTCTAAATATCATTATCATAAGCCAAATGGTAAAGGAACCGAATACAGTGATGTAGAAATATCGGTTAATGAAAAAAAGGGAACAATAAGTGTCCATTCTGATACCGAACAGAACTTTAAATTTAATGTCGTATGTTTCAAAAAACCGACGTCGGTTCATGGTGTCGATAAATTTGAATTTAATAAGGAAGATTCAGTGCTAATATTGGAAAAAAACGGGTCTTCTTTCGAAATAAAGATGAATGAATTAATGGGATATAGAAATAAATAAACGCACTTAATTAATAAGTGCTTCAGCAGTTTTCGGTGTAGGGTTCATCATTTTTCTTACAGCCATGTTATCTGCTGTTATGCCGATTAAGAAATAAAAACAATCAACGTTATAAAACAATTAATCATGAAAAACAAATTCGTTCTTATTCTTATTTTATTGGTGTCATGTTCATACCTGATCTCCAATGCACAGGAAACTATTGTTTCATCCGGACAACCCGAGAAGGGACAAATTCCGCCACACCCACCACGTTTGCCAGAAGGTGTTATTCCGGCATTCCCGGGTGCATGGGGCGGCGCAATGTTCACGCAAGGTGGACGCGGAGGAAAAGTGATCGCTGTCACTAATTTAAACGATAGGGGCAAAGGAAGCCTTCGTGCTGCCCTTGAAGCTGAAGGTTCACGTATGGTGGTTTTCCGTGTAGCCGGGAACATCAAAATTGAGGACGACATCAACATTAATTCTCCATACATTACAATTGCCGGTCAATCTGCACCGGGCGATGGCATTTGCATCATGGGTACGGTTAATATCAACACACACAACGTGGTTATGCGCCATATTCGTGTGCGCCGGGGTGTTCCACAGGGTGGACAAGGCGATGACAACATTGGCGGAGGAAGTCCCGACCATCATATCATCATTGACCATTGCTCAACCAGTTGGGGAATGGATGAAAACATTTCGCTTTACAGGCGAATGAGGCCTTCGTTGGACGGAACCAAGCGAATCAAGGATCCGGCAAAAAATATTACCATCCAATGGACCATTTCCAGTGAAGCACTTGATGCGCGTCATCATGCATTTGGTGGAACCTGGGGCGGTAACCCATCTACTTTTCACCATAATTTGTTTGCTTGCAATACTGCCCGTAACCCTTCAATTGGCATGTCTGGTCCTTTTGATTTCCGCAACAATGTTATTTATAACTGGGGGCACCGTACCATGGATGGCGGCGACGAAACATCGCAGGTTAATGTGATTAACAATTATTACAAACCAGGTCCGGCAACCAACGATAATATGCTGGATGCTTTTGCACGCATTGAGCAACGTTGCATGTATTCGCCAGGAAGCGCCTGGGCGGAAGGTGGCTGGTTCCCAAAAGCTCAGAATCGTCCTGGTAAATGGTATGTAGCGGGAAATATCATGGAGGGCAATGATGAACTAAACAACAATAACTGGACAGGAATGCGCGGTCCTGCGCGCCACGAAAGGGTAAACGCGGCTTACGAGCGCCTTGCACGGGTAAATACTCCATTCGAAGGCTGGCCAGTATCTCCACACCAGACGGCTGAAGCTGCATATCAATCGGTATTGAAACATGTGGGTGCCACCCTGCCCAAACGCGATGCGGTGGATAAACGTGTGACCGAAATGGTGCTTAGCGGCAAACCTATGACCGAGACCGGTATTATTACAGATATTGCAGAAGTTGGTGGTTACCCGGAATTAACTTACGACCCTAAAAAAGTTCCTGTTGACACTGACGGAGACGGCATGCCTGATGACTGGGAGCGCCAATACAAGTTAGACCCCAAAAATCCGGCCGATGGTGCCATGGATACCGATGGTGATATTTATACCAATGTGGAAGAGTATCTTAACGGAACCAATCCGCAGGAAAAAATAAATTACCGCAACCTTGGCAACAATGTCGACTTAATCAGTTTTTAAATCCTCCATATTAGTAGGAGATTAAAAACGAAGATGTTTAAAATATTTAAGTGAAAAACAAAAACAATTAATTGTGATAAAATCATTTAAAATACTCTTAGCAATAGTAGTACTGATAATGTGGGTACAAAAATCCAATGCACAATATCCCAGTTTAAGCCCCGAAGAAAAACAGCAAAAGGAGGAATATAAAAAAAGTTTTATGGCACATTCGGATAGTGTATGGGAAATAGCATTTCCTATTGTAAAAGCCGAAGCAGCACAAGGTAGGCCTTATATTCCATGGGCAGGCCGTCCAGAAGATTTACCACAAGCTGAAATTCCGGCTTTCCCGGGTGCCGAAGGTGGTGGAATGTACAGTTTTGGTGGACGAGGTGGTAAAGTAATAACGGTCACCAGCCTTGCCGACCAAGGCCCCGGAACATTACGCGAAGCCTGCGAAACAGGTGGTGCCCGTATTATTGTATTTAACGTGTCAGGGATTATCAAACTAAAATCTCCCATACGGGTTCGTGCCCCATATGTTACCATAGCAGGACAATCTGCACCAGGCGATGGTGTGTGTATTGCCGGTGAAACCTTTGAAATTCACACGCATGATGTGGTAATTCGCCATATGCGTTTTCGTCGTGGAGAAACATGGAAGGTTTGGCGTGAGGATGCCATCGGCGGTAATCCGGTTGGAAACATAATGCTCGATCATATTTCTGCAAGTTGGGGTTTAGATGAGAATATGTCTATCTATCGCCATATGTATGATGAAGGTATTGGAAACAAACCTTTAAAACTTCCAACTGTAAATATTACGATTCAGAATTCTATTTTCTCTGAAGGGCTGGATACATGGAACCATGCATTTGGTAGTACACTTGGTGGAGAAAACTGTTCGTTTATGCGCAACCTGTGGGCTTGCAATTCTGGACGAAATCCTTCTATTGGGTGGAACGGAACCTTTAATTTTGTGAATAATGTACTGTTTAATTGGGTACATCGCTCGGTTGATGGGGGAGACTATACAGCCCGCTACAATATCATCAACAACTATTATAAACCTGGTCCTGCTACACCAAAGGATCAACCGGTTGGATATCGTATAATAAGGCCCGATGCAGGTAGAAGTAAATTGGACCGTCGAGTTTTTGGCCGTGCCTATGTAAATGGAAACATCATGGAAGGCAATGAAAAAGTTACCGCCGACAACTGGGCTGGTGGTGTTCAGTTTAAAGATATGCCACCAAAAGATAATCCTTATATGGAAGTTCTTCTTGCGGATGATATCAGCAAATATAAAGACGAAGTTTATTGGGACCGCCCAATGCCTATGCCACATTTAACTATTATGACTACTGAAGAAGCTTATGACTTTGTTCTTGAAAATGCAGGAGCCACATTGCCTAAACGCGATCCGGTGGATGAACGTATAACACGAACGGTGAAAACTGGAATGCCTGAATATGTTGAAGGCGTTAGCTTGGAAGGCGTTCCACAATTCAAACATCGAAAGCGCCTTCCGCCTGATTCTTATAAAGTAGGTATTATCACAGATATTTCGCAAGTGGGAGGTTACCCAGAATACAAAGGCGAACCATACAAAGACAGCGACATGGACGGTATGCCTGATGACTGGGAGCGCCAATATAAATTGGACCCAACTAATCCGGCTGATGCAGCTATGGATACTGATGGCGATATTTATACCAATGTGGAAGAATACCTTAACGGTACCAATCCACAGGAATACATCAATTACCACAACCTTGGTAACAATGTCGACTTAATTAGTTTTTAACGCCCAGATGCTTCTAGAAAAGAGCCTTCTGCCTTAAAGCAGGAGGCTCTTTTTGCTTTTTGGGCTTTGGCAGTATTGCTAAGAGGTTTTCTTTCCGAACACCTCTAATTTGCAATCTGGTCTGACTGAGTTGGTCGCTTTTGTTTGAATTCTTTATAAAGAAGCTTACGTTGTTGCTTTTCGAAAAGGATATTTGTATTTTGCAATAGCGACGAAACCCGGCAACGCACACCACGCAACCCCCGGATTTCCTGCAAAGTTTTTTATAGCCCAAATTAATCATCAATAAATGGATAAATTATTTGGAGATCAAGATTTCGGAGTTCGTTTATACATACGTTAGGAATAATTTAAATATGAATAAAATGAAAACTGCAAGTATCCACAAAGTTGTTAACATATTATTACTTTTCACGCTTATTGTTAGCTGTGAGGGAGAACAAGGTCCTATTGGTAAAGCTGGTGCTAATAGTCTTACAAAATTGGTTGATGAATCTCCTGGAGTGAATTGTGAAAATGGAGGAGTTCGAGTTGATCTAGGTATAGATAACAATTCTAATGGAATTCTTGACGATGAAGAAATATTAATGTCCAATTATATTTGCAATGGCTTAGATGGGAAAATTAGTCTAATCGATATAATTTCAGAACCTGCTGGATTAAACTGTGAAAATGGTGGTTACAAGATTAACTCAGGCTTAGATATAGATAATAATGGCAATCTGACAGAGAATGAAATAAGTTCCTCTGTATATCTTTGTAATGGGGTAGATGGAAATAATACGTTAACAAAAATTACTACTGAGCCTGGTGGATCTAATTGCGACAATGGAGGTATTAAAATTGAAACAGGAATTGATGAAAATAGAGATGGAATATTAAATGAGTATGAGATTAATTCTTCAGCATATGTTTGCAATGGAAATGATGGAAGTTTAAGTTTAGTGAATATTTATGATATTCCAATAAATTCAGAATGTACAAATGGAGGTGTCATTATTGAGTCTGGAATTGATACAAATAATAATGGCATTCTAGATGACATTGAAATTTTGTCAACCAATAGTATTTGTAATGGAATTGATGGTGATTTTGATGAAGAAATAAGATTAGTTCTTACTGGATTAACTTTAGGTAGTGCAAGTGGATCTAGTTCCAGTGAAGGTAAAGTTATAAGTGAACTTGTTAAATTTGACAAGAGGCGCTGGAAACTTTTGAATTCGATAACTTTTTCAACTTATGGCCTTACACAAAAATCTTGGAATACATGTTATATCGAACTTTTTAATGAAACAGACAAAGAAATCATTAATGGAAGTGTACTTTCTACAAATTCTTCTTATAGCTATGGTAAGCATCTTATCTCTAATAATATTTATGACAATTTGCCAGAAAAAGAGATCACATTGTCTATGAAACTTCGATCAGAAAATGAAGGAGAATTTGTTTATACAACTGGGAAATCTGAACTGATATTAAATAGAAGTAGATAAGAACTTAAAAATCAAATTCTAGTCCAAAATAAATTTAAAATAAGCAAATGAAGATTATTCATAAAACGAAGATTTCATTTTTAGCTCTCACAACAATTTTATGCTGCTGTAAAGGAGATATTGGAGATATAGGAATAAATGGATTAAATAACTTGACTAGTATCACTCAAGTAATGCCGGGTCAGGTTTGCAAAGCTGGAGGATTAAAAATTGAAATAGGCTTAGATGCAAATTCTAATGGCACACTTGAATTAGAAGAGATTAATGATACAAAATATGTCTGCAATGGTATCAATGGAGAAATGACTTTATCTTCTTTTCATATTGAAGCCTCAGGAACTAACTGCGACAATGGTGGATTAAAAATATATTTTGGCATTGACACCAACAAAAATAATATTTTAGATAAAGAAGAGATAATCAATTACATTTATTTATGTAATGGTATTGATGGGAATTCTACACTAACCAGAATCACGAGAGAAACGTCTGGAGATAATTGTGAGAAAGGTGGGGTGAAAATTGATTCTGGTGTTGATATTAATAATAATGGACTACTTGATCAAAATGAAATATTAAATACTACTTATATTTGTGATGGTGCTGTAGGAACTATTAGTATCATTAATATTGAAGATATTCCTATTAGTGAGGAGTACTTAAGTGGAGGGATTCAAATAGAATCAGGTATAGATGTAAATGGTAACGGGAAACTTGAAGATTTTGAAATTAAGTGTATAAAAAGTATTTATTATGGCATAAATGGTCAATCTATCGAAGAAATTAGACTCGTATTAATATCTGTTGGAACAGGAGCGCTAAGTTTCTCAAATGGGATTTCCGCAGAGGCAATAAATTTTGACAAAAGAAACTGGAGTAATGCAAGTGCAGTGTTTTATACTGCGAAAATTTCTACTTCAGATACTTTAATTAAAGCATTTGTTGAGCTTTACGACAGATATGAAAGAGAAATAATTACTAATAGTACTCTATCAACTAAGAATACAGAGTATGTCAATTTATCATCAGAGAATATTTTACATGAATTACCAGAGAAAGAGGTTCTTTTATCACTAAAACTGCGTTCTGATAATAATGAAGCAATTGTTAAGATAACAGGAAGATCAGAACTAATAATTTATCAGGAGAAAGAATAGAGAAAACTATTCCTAACAAATTGTAAATTGCATTACGTGGCTGGAGGTATGCGTTCGGCGGATTCATGTTTTACTGTTCATGTCTTCAGGAACAGGAACGCTCTCCGAAATCCGCAACGACAACTTACAAGTGACCATTAGCCATAATTAAAATTCACGCTACTAAATGACAGATTCTAGAGAAACAGAGTTATATAAACTCATCTCGGCACAGAAAAAAGCGATGAGAATTAAAGATTGCTTTTATCACATCAAAGACGAATGCAAAGGACCAATAAAACAAGCTCATAGCATTCAGAGAAATGGAAGACTTTCAATAATTGAAAGTGAAGTTAATGGTAACATGTGTGTGTATTCATTTATGAGTCCTAGAATCAGTCCAAAATCTCCACTTGAAGACTTAATTCCAATTGGGAAAAAGGAAGCTTCTACGTTTTTTGGATTTTGTGATTTTCACGATACTAAACTATTTTCTCAAATTGAGAATAATCCTTTTGACAATTCTGACAAACATTGTTTTTTACATTCTTATAGGTCTTTTGCACATTCGTACCATAGAAAAAATGAGGAAATAAAAGGATATCAAAATCCAAGTAAAGAAATCCTAGATAAATTTCCAGAATATAAATATTATGCAGAGCAATCAATATTAGGAGCAATAATGGGACTTAATGATTTAAAACCATTCAAAGCTAAACTTGACAATTTAATTGAGAATGAAGAATACAGAGGACTAGAATATTTTGTATACGAGAAAGAGGGACTTTATCCTTTTGCTGTTTCATCATTAATGTCTCCCAATGTAACATATAAGAATAAATCAATGAATAATCACATTGACCCAGATATAGCTTTTTCTCAACCAATGATTACTTTTCTCCCTGATTTTGATAAGACAATAGTTATTCTTGCTGCATTTTCTGAAGATGAAAAATCTATCATCTTATTAGATGAATTAGAACAACTTTCAGACTATCATCTTGAGAAAGCAATTACATCTTTAATTATTGCAAACTGTGAGAATACATTCTTTTCTCCTTTATTTTGGGATAATCTAAACAAAAAAGAAAAGCGACTATTATTAGATGAATTTATAGAAAACACAATGACAGACAATTACATCAATAAATTTTTCATAAGCAAATTTAACTTTCTAAGTAATAGATTTGAGATAAACAACTTAAAAAAATAGCTATGGCTAACACTTTGCAAATTGCATAGCTGGGTTTGGTGGTGTGCTATCTGCGGATTCTCGTATGATCGTCATATCCTGCCGGACACTGACGCTCTCCGAAATCCGCTCCGCATCTTGCACCAACCGTTGTAAACTATGTGCCTTACCGAACATGGTAAAAGAAGAAAGGAGAATGTATAGAAAATTGAAAAATATTAACAAATCAAACGTTCTTTGTAAAGAATATCCATTTTTCTTTACAGAATAAACTATCTTAGTAAAGAAAATCTCAAAATCTTTACACAATGAGTCAAAATGAAAATTGGAAATTAAAAGAACTGCCGTTGACTGTTGACGTTGAGACGAAAGCGGTTCTTAAAAGTTTGCCTTCTGCACATGCAGCGTTGGCAGAATTATAAGGAATTGCATCAACAATTCCCAATCAAATCATTTTGGTCAATACACTTGGACTGCAAGAAGCAAAAGATAGTTCTGCAATTGAAAATATCATCACGACACATGATGATTTGTATAAATCAGAATTAAATCTTAACTCATTTAAATCACTTGAAGCTAAAGAAGTCCAGAACTATATTTCTGCGCTAAAAAAAGGATTTGAATTAATCAAAACAAAAGGATTTATTACGAATAACATAATCATTGAAATTCAAAGAGAACTGGAAGGAAACAGTGCTGGATTTAGAAAACTTCCAGGAACTGCTTTAAAAAAATCTTCGACCGGAGAAACAATTTATACTCCTCCACAAGACATCAGTGAAATAAATAAATTGATGACAAACCTTGAAAAGTTCATCAATGACACGTCGATGTGCGATTACGACCCGATTATAAAAATGGCAATAATCCATTATCAATTCGAAAGTATCCACCCATTCTACGACGGAAACGGTCGGACTGGACGAATAATAAATATCCTTTATTTGATAATTGAAAAGCTACAAAATCTCCCAATCCTTTATTTAAGCAATTATATTATTCAAAATAAAGCGGATTATTACAGGCTTTTACAAGAACTCCGAGACAATGAAAACTGGGAAGAATGGTTGCTATTCATGATTCATGGAATTGAAAAAATTTCTCGTGAAACCATTGAATTAATTATCCAAATCAAAAAATTGATGATGGAGTACAAACATAAACTTCGCGATAATTATAAATTTTACAGTCAGCACCTGTTAAACAATCTTTTTAAACATCCCTATACGAAAATTGAATTCATTGTCAACGACTTAAATGTTTCAAGAATTACGGCTGCTAATTATTTGAATAAACTTGCTGAGGATGGGATTTTAAAGAAAGAAAGGATTGGAACCGGAAACTATTATATCAACGAAAAATTATTTGACTTATTGACAAAAAGATAAAACCACTTGCGCCTATTTTCCTGCGGGTCTGACAGGATTTATCTCCGAAATCCCACCCGGCCACATACAAGTGACCATTACTAGACATTCCCCACATAAGAACCTCCCGAATAGATTTGAAACTAAACAATCTATTCATACAGTTCTTATTAATTTCGGTTGCTAAGGATAAAATTTACAACTTTTTTTAGCTTTTTGAGCAACTTGAATAGCTGTAAAGTATTATTAATAAAAGGATTGAGACGAAAATTGACTAGTTTTACCGTTAGTCAGAATTCCCCTTTTAAAGAGGAGTTTATTTTGATTATTGATTTTTAAAAAATAGTTTTGATAACGAGAAAGAGCCAGTTCGAAGCTCGGTGTTTAAAATGGAGTAAAGGTTATAAAATCAACCCGCTCAGAATTCTGGAGATGGGAACATTTTGGAAAATTGAATGGTGGAGCGTAGCTACCCCGTATACAATAATATCTAATAGCAATGTACATGTTCCTGTTCTGGCAAATTCTCAATTTTCTAACAACACCCTTCTCCTCAGTTTTTGGGTAAGGGTTTTTATATTCGAAAATCGAGAAATCAGTCAAAATTGGAGGTTTTCGTTATATACAATGAAATAGGCAAGCCAATAATTCGCAAAATACCCCTGTATTTTTTGTAAAACCCTGATCCAGAACAGTGTTTTCTTGTTTGTTATGTTGTAACTTCGTAAGTTGTGTAGGCAATGAAAAACTGAATGCACAGGATTGACCCTTTTTTTACTGCCATAAAGGTACAGGACTTGATGTTAGGTTCACTTCTTTGCCCAATCAATGCAACACCACATTTATTTAAAATTTTAGAACATAAAGAATATCATTTAATGTAGCCATACCCAAAAAAAAGTACATCATGAAACCAATAATTTTGCTCTTAGCTCTTTTATGTATTGCTTGGTCGCCATCATATGCACAATGGACAGAAATTGAAACGGGCACCAACAGAGATATTTCAGACATTCATTTTGTCGATTCTCAGAATGGCTTTATGAGCTGTTCTTTCGGGGAGATTTTAAAGTCAACTAACGGAGGTGCTGACTGGCAGGCATTTGATACCGGGTTTATGGTTTCATTTTTTTCCATATTTGGTATTGATAAGGATACCGTTTA
This sequence comes from Prolixibacteraceae bacterium, assembly GCA_963677475.2. Classification (GTDB taxonomy): domain Bacteria; phylum Bacteroidota; class Bacteroidia; order Bacteroidales; family Prolixibacteraceae; genus JABMQB01. The sequence continues at coordinate 51,217 of CAXXQD010000009.1, forward strand.
TACGGCAAGAAGATCATTGTACAAATCAACCAATTCTTGTGAATCCTGGGAAGATTATGGTGGACTGGGAGAGTGGGGGGCAGCGATTTTAGATATGAATTTTATAACGCCGAAAACCGGATTTATAATCAAATCAGGGAAACTGTATAAAACCTACGATTCAGGGCATAATTGGGATGAAGTATATGATCACGTGTATTCAAATGGAAATATTATTTTTCCGGGCCGCGATACCGGATATGTTGTTGGTGGTGGGGAACAGGTTTACGGACCAAATGATAATGACGAATATTATTATGAAAGTTTTGGTTCTGTGATTAAAACCACTGATGGAGGGGAAAACTGGGAAAAGCTGGAGTATTTTGGCGATACCATGAACATTGTTGGCGCATCGTTTCTTGACAATAATTTTGGCTATGCCATTACCAGCAACAATTTTATCCATAAAACCGAAAATGGCGGTCTCACCTGGACTTCGGTAAACACTGGCATCACTGGGAATTTGCGGGGGGTAACATTTGTGAACAGGGATTTTGGGTTTATTGCTGAATACCACGGCGAAATATATGTAACCAATGATGGCGGGTTAAACTGGACAAAAGAATATACTGCTAGCGACCAATTATATGTAATTGGGAAGTCGGGCACGAACATCGTTGCAGGCGGCAATAGTGGTTTGGTTTGTTTTCGAAGTATCGATGACACCAATGTTTTTGCCGATATTAAAAAGATTAATCCATTGGATGTCTCAATATTTCCAAATCCTGCCAGGGAGGGAATATTCCTTCAAATCCAAAATGGGGACAAAATTGGAACTTGTACACTATCCTTAAGGAATGTGCATGGACAGGAAGTTTTAACCAATAATGCAGTTTTGCTGGATAATAGATACAGCCTCGATATCAGTAAGTTGGAAAGTGGTATTTATTTTCTTACCCTATTGCACGATAATGAACGCATTGTGAAAAAAGTAATAATCCAGGAATAATCTTTTTTGAGTATTTCCAAAGTCATTTTCCTTCGCCACTTGCTTGTTCGGATTTTTTTGCTGGAGCAGGATAATACCTTAAATCCGCAAGTGAATAAAACTGACACACAAACGATGCTTTTACTGCGGGGTTTGCATTACAAACACCTGTAAGGATGTCTGTAGATTTTAATTTGAACAGAAAACCGGATAATTATAGTTATTGCTGTAAGTATCGGACAATGCTTTTACTTACAACAATTTCAATAAATTGCCGTATCACATCACGTTATATATTTTGAGGGGGCGTTTTGTTCTTACTAAGGATTGTTATGTCTTAAATGCAATGTTGCCATACAACCGCAAATGTATTCCCCTTGCATGTTTTATCCATTTGGCAGGGACACAAATAAACCGGAATATAAATTTCTTGATCCTGAAATTGGCATTCAAATGCTTGTAAATACCCGAAAACCGATGAATAATGTAATTGTATAAATTTCGGCACATTGCTGTAAATAATAAGAATACGGTATTTTGTTCTAGTTTCGAAAATGGCATTCTATCCCAACCAAAATCATTCTTTAATACATCAAATTCCCTTTCGGTTTTTCCCCTTTGATTATAGAAGAATACGACCTCGTCGTCAGACTGTTCAAAATTATTTGTCATGATACAGCCATATACACAAGCCTCGTTTGTAAACATATTTATTTGTCCATCGAGGTTTTGTTCTTTGGTAACCACAATCCTATATTCTTTCAACAAGTCTTTTTTCTTTTGGTCCCGGGCAGTTCTTTTAAACGGCGTAAATTTGGAAGACCCTCGAAATAAAGTTCTTCCATCGCCTGCTTTTATTTCTTTCCAATTATCAATTTTATTTATGGCTTCGTAGATGCCCTGCCTCATTTTTACACGGACATAAATATTATCGACATATTGATTTACAACATTTAAGACTTCAAATTTATACGAAGCGCCATCTGCCCTGAACGTTTTTATTTTGACACCTTCGGATTTAAGGTTTTCAAAAATGATTTTTAATGTTTCTTCTTGCAGTGCATGGGCAACGCTATTGCCATTCCTGTTTTGAATCCCAACAATATCGCTACCGATAAATGCAACTCCGGGCTGATAGCCAAATTCCTTTTTATAAGTCATTTTTGCATCTGATTTCTCGGTGTAAATGATTGTATTATCATAGTCCAGAATTAATCCTTCGCTATAATATTTATCCGGATTTGTTTTTTTTAGTAGCCTGATATTGAGTAAATCTAAGACTGAATTTTTGTTGAACTCGTTGATCGCATTGCCTCGTGGTGTTTTTATCAAGTATTTAGGGGTTGAAAGCTCTTTAAACCTGGAAAGTATCCTATCGGGGCTTGGGACTTTCACAAATGGGTTATCTTTTAAGAAATCGTTGAAGTTTGCCCCAATGTCTTCGATACAACTGCCCCCACAGAAATAGATTGACCAAAAAGAATAAAGGATATCTTTCCATTGGTAATGACTATTTGCTGATAGCTTAGGTAAATTACTAATGAATAAATCGTTGATTTTAAGCTTGTCAAATTCTTCCAGGACAAAGTTTAACCCTCCATATGGCGAAATTGGCATTGAATTTAGTATTTTCATATTGGTATTGTTTAGCAACACCAATTTAGGTGATAATACCAAAGCTGTAAAACTCACTCTTTGAAAGTTTTACAGCTTTTATTAACTGTTACTTGCGGATTTAAGGTAATAATGCGTGCAATTCAACGCAGGCTGAGACTGCAGACTGTGACTTAAATAACTTTTGTTTGAAACGTTTATAAAAAAGGCTGCCCTGTTGTTTTTCGAAAGTGATATTTGGATTTTGCAAAGGCTACGAAACCCGGCAACGCACACTACAGCAACCCCCGGATTTCATGCGAAAATTTTTCATGACCAAATTATAAGTGTTTGTATTGTTGATAAATAGCAAAATATGTTTGGAGATGAGAATTTTTGGGTTCGTTTCTGCATACGTTACCTGCAAGTGTGACCCGTCCTCATAATTTGATTACATTTATGGAAATGAAATCAAATTGGAACGAATTATTTGCAAGTGATGGATTAAGGAATGTATTTTGAAAACAAGGTTTTATAACAATTGTCGTTGAGACAATCTCAAAAACAAAAAGAAAGAGCAATGTATATTATAATGTTATCAGGGGGATCACTTTGTGGTAAAACAACGACACTGAATAAAGTTTATGATTCTATAAACCCGACAAACGAGAACATAATTAAAGCGAAAAGCAGATTAGGTGGTAATCCAAATGATTTTGAATGTATAATAAAATACAATGGCCAAAGCATAGCATTCTATACGATGGGCGATTATTCTTGTTATTTGCTTGAGTCATTTGAAAAATATGACAAAGAGAATTGTGATATTCTAATTTGTGCGTGCAATGACCGATTTAAAAAACCATATAAAAGAATAAATAAATATTCTCATTTAATAATCAATAAAAAATTATCAATTAGCAAAAAACTGACCGATCTAAATTTTGCAAATAATCATGACAAAGAAAAAATTCTTAAAGAACTTAAAAGAATAAGCACCAACAGGTAACAAAGAACTAAGGTAAAAACCAAGCTTTTTTGCAACTATTTTTCTTTTTGAATTCCCTTTTTATTTGGGGAGGCAAATTCAAAAAGAAAAATTATTACATCTCTAACCTTGACCGATATTCAGCATTAAAAGGAATCCCACTTGTTGCTATTGCAAAAGATTGTTTCAAAAGCTTGTTACATACGGCAATTAGTGCCAATTTTTTAGACTTCCCTTTATTGATAATCCGATTGTATAGGTCTTTGCATGGTTTATTGCATAGGCAAGCAGTAAAGCTGCACATGAACAGGTGTTTTCGGATATATGGGTTTCCTTTTTTTGTTATACGAGAACGCCCTCTAATACTCGTGCCTGATGAATGTTCGAATGGAGATAAGCCATAAAAAGCAGATAATTGCCCTGAGTTATTAAACGAACGAAAAGCATTGGAACTCGCTATTAGTAACATCGCTGTTTTCTTTCCTATTCCTGGTATAGATAATAGATTGCTGAACATTTCAGGCTCATGTTCTTTTATTAGACGTTCAACCTGAAGTTCAAGCTTTTTAATCTCATTGCCAAGGTGTTTTAACTGCCTCATTAATGAGCTTACAATTAGCCGTGAACCTCCTCGGCTCTCAAAGCTGTGTATCTTGTTCTTTAAGGCTGTAATTTGTTTAAAATACATCGCAATGGTATTGTGCAAGTCCTTACACTGTTCTACGTAATCAGGATTAGGTTCCCATGGGGACAATTGTTGTTCTGCCCCATACTGGGCGATTAAACGGGCATCACTTTTATCTGTTTTGTTATGTTGGAATTTCATTTGCACAAAACGCCTTATAATCAAAGGGTTTATAATTGAAACTAAAAAACCATGCTTAAACAAATACGTTGCCAGATGTTGATAATAACATCCCGTATATTCCATCACACACCAAGATGAATCAGAAAGTAGCTTGCAAAAAGATTTGAAACCATCAGGGGTATTTTGAAACTGCTTATGCCCTGTTTCCTTACTCCAAACATCAAAAGTTTGTTTAGAAATGTCGATACCAAAAATTGTTGTACATTTATTCATAACATCAAGTTTTAAAGAACGTAACTACTTGAATATAACATCCTATAAACAGGCTTTATGCCCAAAGAACTAATCGTATTTGAGTAGTGTTAACGAGTTCGCAGACTCAAAGTACAAAATAACCTTGCCCCACTCTTTCGTTCTTATGTTAATAATAAGTAATTTAGTAAAATACAAACACTAAAAATGTAAACTTAGGAAGTGCAAATTGCATAGCGGGTACAGTGTTGTGCGTAGCTCTGATTCTCGCAACATCGTTCCGTCTTACCGGACAGGAACGTTATTCGAAATCTGCTCCGCATCTTGCACTTACCGTTGGCTACATTAAAAAGTGATCACTACTCATAAAATTTAAAACTAAATGACTTTTGATAATAAAAACGAATCTCGATTTTTTTATAGAATGTTTGATATTGGAGCGAATAGAGAGTTATCAGAAACCGAAATTCGGTATCTGAGGATAACAAATATTACCTCTATTTTAGCAGCTATGTTCATGGCTATCTGGATAATCATTGCCTTTTACCTTACCGATAAATTTATAGTATACGGTAGCAATGGTTTGATGGGATTGCTTTTTACACTTGTATTGGTGTTTAATTGGAAAGGTTGGCGGGTACTTGCTTCGACCTGGCTTAATGTTTCATCCTACATTGGAGTTCTGGTATTTCTTTACTTACTGGGATACTCATCTGGGGTTGCAGCTGTTTTTTTCATTTTAATTATTATCCCTTATTTGACTTTCCCCCGGAAGGCAAGGAAAGCAGCCCATGGCTTCAGTATACTGGCTTGCTCAACGTTGATACTTACCGTTATCTTTCAAACAAAAATAAGTCCTCACTTTGATGTTATGGATCCCCATTTATTACAGGCAGTTAATATAAGTATTACCGGATTCATTTGCCTCACACTTATTTGGAGCTTGTCTGTATTAATTGATAGATCAGAGGATTCCTTACTGGCTGAACAGAAAAAATCGGATGATCTTCTGCATAATATTCTACCGGCTAACATAATAAAGGACTTAAAAGAAAGTGGTAAAACATTTCCTAAAAGGCACAAAAATGTGACGATTCTATTTACCGACTTTGAAGGCTTTACTGAGCTAGTAGCATCTATTCCTGCAATCACTTTGGTCAATGAACTCAACGATATTTTTGGACGATTCGATGAAATTATGGAGGAAACGGAAGTTGAAAAAATCGAAACAATTGGTGATGCTTATATGGCAGCATGTGGTCTTGAGGAAGAAATCACTAATCATGCTGTAAATTGTATAATAGCAGCACAAAAAATGCTTGACTACCTTAATGAAAGAAATAAGAGTCATGAAATAAAATGGAGGATGAGGGTTGGCATACATTCAGGAACTATAGTAGCGGGTGTTGTTGGTAAAAAGAAATTTGCATACGATCTTTTTGGAGACACAATAAATACCGCTAGCAGGATAGAATCCGCTGGTGAGGCAGGTAAAATCAATATCTCCTCATCCACTTATGAACTAGTTAAGAACGACTTTGCCTGTCTTTCTCGCGGAAAGATTTTTGCAAAGGGAAAAGGGGAATTGGAAATGTACTATGTAAAATAAACTGTAGCTACAAGACCTATAATGCATACCCTGTTGGATACACACCATACACAAACCATTGGCATTCATTCCCCACACCAGAGCAACCGATTAATTGAATTTCCAAATCGAGATTTAAAAAGTGAAATCATTCAACCCATATTGGGAAGGAAGTGCTCAATCTTTTGAAGATTTGGATAGATATAAAGTCACAATATATAATGCTGAAAGCCCATTTTAAAATTGACTTTAAATGTTCGATAAAAAAAATGAAAAACACGTTTTACAATTCGATTCTTAAATAAGCCCTTTATCCTCTAACGTTTTTTTTAATTGAGTTTGGTTTTCCCAAAAGCTGTCTTTAATTTTTTGCAGAATTTCGTCATATTCCGGATGGCTTTTTAGCGCTTCTAATAAGGGATCTTTTTCATGGAAGAGCACAACCCAATACTGGTAACTATTCTGAGCGGCAAAAATCTTATATTGTTCAATGGCCTTGTCGTATTCTTCTTCAACCACGTACTTTACCGCCATGCTTGCACTCTTGTAAATCGATTCGTCCTTTTCGCAATAGGCAACATAATTGTCGAAAAACCTGGCTGCTTGTTCATCCAGTCCCATTTTTTTATATACCCAGCTAATCTTCACATCTTCATGCTGGTAAATATCTAAACCGAATTGTTCCCTGGCTTTTACAAATCGGTCGTAATAATAAAATGCTTTTTCGTAATCTTCTTCGAAATAATAGAACTTGGCCACTTCCTGCAGTATATCTAATCGTATAGTATCTTTCTTCCACTCCTCAATCAGTTGCATTTTAGTCTGCTCCAAATTCTCATTTAGGGCATACTGAATAAATATTTTTAAGAAGGGTGCATAATAATTCTCCGGATTAAAGTCAAGTGATTTGTTGACATAAGTGAGCGCCTCTTTTGCAAAGCCAGCTTGAATGAGCGCGTTACTCAAATGCAAATAGGTGTAGCTTTGGGTAACCGAATCATTTGCGGCAACATCAAGTTGTATCCCTCTTAGTGCGTATTCGAGGTATTTGTTGGTATTTGGAATAACACGGGCATAAATATCGCCAAGCATTTGAATCACAGCTGATGAATTAGGATTGTACTCCAATGCCTTTTCCAAATGTGGTAATGCTAGTTTGTATTCTTCAACTTGGATATAATACAGTGCTTTGGCCATTAGGCTTTCTGTCGATCTCGGGTCATGCAAAAGTGCTTTGTCAGCAAAATTATTTATTTCTTCGGTGTACTGTTTTTCTTTTTGATTCATATCGAGGAAGAAATAGGAAAAGGACACATTCGCATAGGCCAGAGCAAACTGTTCGTCGTTTTCTATTGCCTTTTCAAATAAGGAAATTGCCGTTTCCAAATTTTCCTTCGTTCGGGTGTACGAAAGCTCAATTGCTTGAAGGTAATAATCGTACGCCAACAGGTTTTCTGTAGGAACTTTTTCAATTTGTTTCAGTTCAGCGGGTGTTATCACCGCTTCAATGGCATCAGCAATTTTTGGGCTACTTCATTTTGTAACGCAAATACATCTCCCACTTTGCGGTTGTATTGTTCTACCCAAATGGGGCGATCGCTCAATGCATCAATTAATTTTATATTTAGGCTTACCTGATCGCCAATTCGCTGGCCACTACCTTCCACCAGGTAGTTTACACTCAACTCTTCAGCTATTTCCGGAATTCCTTTAACAGTATTTCGATATTTTTCAACCGATGTTCTGCTAATAACGCGCAGGTCGCCAATTTTTTGTAGGTTGTTTAAAGCAGATTCCATAAGCCCATTCACAAAGTAAAGGTTTAAGGTATCGCTACTTTCATTTTTAAAAGGTAGTACTGCAATTGTTTTTTCAATTTCAGCAACTGGTGTAGGCGAGTTTCTTTTTGTTAAAAACATAACCGCCACAGCAATTATTACAATAAGAGATCCCACAGCCAGCATTTGCCACTTGTATTTTCTTAATCCATTTTGCTGAATAGCTGCTGTGTCTACTTTTGGTTTTTCATTTCCTGCTTCGCTGGGTGGGTAGCCGTATTGTTCGCGAAAACATTTTACATAATACGATGTGCTGCCAAATCCTATCTGAAAGGCAATTTCAGAAACCGTAAAAGTGTTCTGTTTAAGCAGCTCCTTACTTTTTTCGAGTCGCACTAAGCGAATAAACTGACTTGCCGAAAGCTGTGTTTCCTTTTTTAATTTTCGAAGCAAATTAGACCGACTCATGTGCATCAGTTCAGCCAATTCGGAAACGCCAAATTGCTCTTTCGATATATTTTCCAGAATAATTGCTTTAGCCTGGCTACTAAAATTTGAATTGGAATTTACTGTATTCGACATACTTATTTTTGTATTTACGAAAATAGAAAAATTTATGCAATGGTATATTACTCGGCAAGGTGCATAAATAGCAAAACAAGTGTTATTTGCTTCATAATTTTCAAAGTTGCCTCATAATTTTCGGCTATGCTTCATAGTTTTTTTGGTCGATTCAAACTTTACACAATTGGCTGCATACCTTATTGGCATTGCCTTTGCCTTTGTTGCACCTTTGCTGTACAAATTTTAAAGTCAAATATTAAATATTTAAATCATGAAAAAAGTAACTAAAATTAATTCATTCAAAATGTTGGTCAGTTTTGCGTTTATTCTCCTTGTACTAACAAGCTCATGTACGCAATCGGGTAATAATTCTAATACCGAAAAAAATGAAACAGCTAAAGTAACAGTAGAAAAACCAAAAATGGATATTCCGACGGCGATTCTTTCCGGAAATCTTGAAGTTGTTAAGCAACATATTAAAGCCGGTTCCGACATAAATAAGAAAGATCAGTTGACAGGTTCGACACCGTTAATAACAGCGGTAACTTTTGGAAAAACAGAAATAGCAAAAGCATTAATTGCTGCAAATGCAGATTTATCTCTTAAAAATAACGATGGATCAACAGCCCTGCACGTAGCCGCTTTCTTTTGTCGTATTGAAATTGTGCAAATGCTAATAGATGCCCATGCTGATAAAACTATAAAAAACAATTTTGGAGCAACACCGCGGCAAACTGTCTTGGTGCCGTTTGAAGAAATGAAACCCGTATACGTAATGCTACAGCAACAATTAGAACCATTTGGATTAAAAATTGTTTTAAACGAAGTAGAAAAATCGCGCCCTGTTGTTGCTATGATGTTGCAATAATCAATTTTAGCTACGTATTGTATTCAATGTCACACTCTACAAAAGTATGTGTCCTAACATAATGTTCAATAATAAAAAAAAAAGAAAAAATGAAATCTATTTTAAAAGTATTATCTATTTGTATTTTCATAAGCAGTAATTTAGTTGCACAAGTGGAAGAAGGTTCTTCTTTAACCAAGTTAAATTCTCCACGCAGTGAATTTAAGCATGCTATTAATATATGTCCTATCGCTCCAATTTTCGGTTTTTATTCAATTAACTATGAATATCTGATTAGTCCGAAAAATGGAATTATCGCCCGCTTCGACTATGAAGATGTTCCTAAGACATACACAGATGCCGCTATAGAATCAAGCGGAATAGGTTTTACCCTGAATTACCGAAGGCATTTGTCCGAAGAAATGAATTCTCCATTTCTTGGAGCTTACACCAGGTATAGAACCTACAAAGGAAATGGTGAACTAGGATCAGAAAAGATTGATCTTACCCTGCAATCTTTTTCTATTGGTCTTAACGTAGGAAAACGATGGACCTGGGATAGTGGTTTTAATATTGTCTTTTCATTGGGATATGGAATTGATATAAATAATAGTGAAACAAAACCGAATGATGGCTCATTTGACCACATAGTTGACCAATTTAAACAAGAGTATGAATTCATGTCCCCATTTTATGGAGAATTCTCAATCGGTTATGCATTCTAATTCATAAAAATCCATTCTACGAATAAAATTAACTGTGTTATGCTTGGAATCTGAGTTTTAGGTTCCGCTATTGAAATAGAAGTGATTTAGTAATAAAATGAGGATTATTAGGGAATTTAATAGCACACAACAATAAATAATAATGACAATAGAAAGAAGACACGATATAGATTGGTTGCGAGTGATTGCCATTGGGTTATTATTAATCTATCACATCGCCATTATTTTTCAACCCTGGGCCTTGTTTATTGGTTTTATCAGAAGCGATGAATTTTTAGAAAATTTGTGGAAACCCATGACTATGTTAAACGTTTGGCGAATTCCATTTTTGTTCTATGTTTCGGGGATGGGTTTATATTTTGCTATGCGCAAACGAAACCTAAAAGAGTTGCTGCTTGAGCGAACAAAGCGAATTTTGCTGCCCTTACTAGTTGGGGTTGTTGCAATAGTACCTCTACACTTTTTTATATTTAAGCAGTACTATAACTTCCCCTTAGGTTATTCGCCACACGTGGGACATTTATGGTTTCTTGGAAACATTTTTGTGTACGTTCTGCTTTGGTCTCCACTTTTTTATTACCTCATAAAAAATGAAAAGTTTAGGAATGGACTCTCTTCCTTAATGAGAAACCCATTGGGGCCTTTGGTTATATCTGTCTTTTTTATTTTGGAAGCTGTAATTGTAAAGCCGCAAGTATTTACGATGTATGCCCAAACCTGGCATGGATTTTTTCTTGGCTTACTTGCCTTCTTTTTTGGTTTCCTGTTTGTGTACAGTGGAAAAGTATTTTGGCTAACCGTTTCGAAATGGAAGTGGCTGTATATTGTTTTGGCTGCTGTATTATTCACCATCCGATTGCTGATGTTTGAAACAAACGCACCAGGCTATCTTATGGTAATAGAATCAAATTGCTGGATATTTGGAGTATTTGGGCTCGGTAATAATTATTTAAACCGACCCAGTAAAACCCTTAACTACTTGAGCCAGGCAGCTTATCCTGTGTATATCATTCATATGGTTGCTTTGTATGCTGGAGCTTATTATATTTTACCCTTGGCAATATCACCTTTTCTGAAATTTATCCTGATAACAGTTTTCACCTTTATTATGTGCTTTATTATTTACGAATTTGTTATCCGAAGGATTGGTTTTATAAGGCCTATATTTGGATTAAAATGGACATTCCAGCTAAATAAAAACAAGTTGAAATATGAGGAGCGAGTAATAAATAATTGTTGCTTAAAGCAATTGTATGAAGTAAGCGTTGCAAAACAAAAACCTTACAGATAACAGAATTCAGACCGGATTATCTGTAAATTAGTACATGGCAAATCATTGATTTTATTTCGATAAAACCGCATTGTCCTTAAAATTTTAGACATATGACAAAAAAACAAAAAACCCTGATGATAAGAATAGTATTATTTTTAGGAACTGCAACATCCTTGTTATTTGTTCCATGGCTTTTGGTAAAGGCTTGGATATTACCATTGCCAGATACGGTTCAGGAACAGCTAGACGAAGCCATCGGCCATGGATTTGACGGGATGATAGTCTATATAGGCCAAGCTGGCAAACCACCTCAGTATTATGCGGCAGGTTGGCATAATCGGGAATCAAGTATGCCAGCCAAACCTCAAGCCCTATTTAAAATTGCCAGCATTAGTAAGCTATATGATGCTGTGGCAGTCACCAAATTGGTAAGAGATGGACGTCTTTCATTAGATAAAACCATCGCTGATTATTTACCAGGCCTTGTAGGAAGAATTGAAAATGCCGAGAAAATTACCCTAAGGCTAATGATACAGCATAGAAGCGGAATCCCCAATTTTACTGACGCTCCAAATTTCTGGGCTGCCCCAACAAAGACATTTGAAGAAAGCCTCGCATTGATCCTGGATAAACCTGCAAATTTTCTACCTGGTGAAAACTATGAGTATTGCAATACGAATTATTTGTTAATCAATAAAATAATGGATGATGTACTAGGATATGGCAACTTTCAATTCATACAGGAAGAAATTTTAACTCCCCTAAATCTAAACAATACATTTAGTTCTTTGAGCGAAGTAAATTTGGATAATGTGATGAGTGGTTACCATGTGGGGCATCCCCATGATTTAAAGGCAGATGAACATGGCATGCTAGCCACTGCAGAAGATGTTGGCACATTCCTAAGGGCACTGAACGAAGGAACATTGTTTGAACCGGGAGAACAGGAAATATATTCTTCCATTTATAAATATGAACATTCCGGTTGGGTGCCGGGATACCAGAGTTTTGCAAAATATCATAAAGATATTGATGCGGTTGTTGTTGAATTTTACAGCACAACCGACCCTAAACTGTACAATTGGAACTTATCGCAAATAATTAATCATAGAATTGTTAAAATACTTAGAAATAAAAACTAACCACAATTCTATATGGCAGTCGGGGTTCCGTTGCTGGAGCAGATTTGCAATCTGTTCCATACTAACCAACTGAGCTATTCTCTGCTTTTGTTTGAAATGGTTATTAAAAATATTGCCCTGTTGTTTTTCAAAAAGGATATTTGTATTTTGCAAAAGCTTCGAAACCCGGCAACGCACACATACGCAACCCCCGGATTTCCTGCAAAATTTTAATTACCCGATTGTAAACGTTTGAAAGTAGGTATATTACTTGTAATCAATAGAATAGATGAGGTAATCAAGATATTCTAAAGTTAGTTTATACATACGTTGTGTGCAAGTTTAACCACACCGCAAAAACAATTTATTTATGGGATACTTAAAAGAATATATTGATAGTATAACAATCCTTCAAAAACAAGATTGGGAGATAATTGCATCCTTTTTTATTAAGAGAGAATATTTGAAAGGAGAAAAACTCATAAAAATTGGAGAAACAGAAAAATATCTATCATTTATAGAAGAGGGAATTATTAGGTACTATATTCCCGATGACGAGAAAGAATTAACTTTCGAATTTAATTTTGACAAAGAATTCACCTGTGCTTTTGATTCTTTCTTAACCCAACAACCGACAGAATATGAGCAAGAAACTTTAACAAAAACCATCATTTGGAGTATATCATATTCAGACTTGCAAAAAGTTTATAATCAAACTACAATTGGTAATTTCTGGGGTAGATATGCAGCAGAAAATTTATTCCTGCAAAAAAGTAGTAGAGAAATATCATTACTAAAATATACCGCCAAAGAAAGATACTTGGATTTACTTTTACATAAATCACATATAATAAAAAAGATTCCACTTAAATATATTGCGTCATATATTGGTGTTACTCCGCAAGCATTAAGTCGAATCAGAAAAGAAATTTGTTAACATAGATTCATTTCACAAGCAAATTATTATTGGGAATTTTATCGAAAAAATTAATTGAATTATGAAATTACCAATAGAAGCTTATGGAAATCCAATTTTAAGAAAAAAATGCGTTGATACATCCATAAAAAATGAAGAATTACTACGTCTAATAGAAGATATGTGGGAGACAATGAATTATGCCAATGGATGTGGCTTGGCAGCTCCACAAATAGGCGAAACAACTAATTTGTTCATTGTTGATACAAAGTCAACGTATGAAATGATAGAACCCGCCGAGAGGATTGGATATTTTGAGAAAGATGACAATGGCATTACAGAAACATTTATTAATGCAAAAATCTTAAGTTTTTCATCGGAGAAATGGACTGATTATGAAGGCTGCCTAAGCCTTCCTGAAATATCAAAAGAGGTAGTACGTCCATGGAGTATAAAAATTGAATATTATGATTTGGATTTCAAGAAACAAACACGAGTTTTTGGAGGATATACAGCAAGAGTCATTCAACACGAATACGACCATACCAAAGGCATATTATATATTGACCGAATTAATCCATTAACAAGGAAATTGATAGAAAGCAAATTGAAAAAAATTTCGAAAAAACAAGTAAAAACTAAATATTTAATGAAATTTGGGAAATAAAAACCAGCACACAACATTGTGTAAAATTAAGCGCTGGTGAAGTGCTATATTTCAGCCCCCTGCCCCGCTTCAAATTCGGTGTGTATGCGGACTGGAACGGTGCACGAAAACCGCGCCTAATCTTACACGTAACCGTTATGGCAAATTTTAGAAACCCAATGAAAAACTACTCAAATAAAATATTGACAATTCTTTCCTTAATAATTCTTTTGGGTTGTGGTGCCGACAAAATCAAAACAGAATACAGTATTGATGGAAATTGGTGTACTTTGATTGATTCCGTTTATAATGAGATTTGTTTTAGAGGTGATACACTTGAGAGCTTTAATTTAGAATGGGACTTTCTTCCACCTTCTGTTTATAAGGTGGATAATGACAGCCTTACAATAAAAAGCACATTAAGCAATTCGACAATAACAAAATACAAAATAACATTTATTGACTCAGACAATGCCGTGCTTGAGAGTTTAAGCGAAAAATTAGTTTTAAAGAAAATCCCACACGATGAATACACAATTGACGATTTGATTAATCAAGGATTTTTTAATTATGGATTTGAAAGCCCAATCCCAGATTCCTTAAGAAATAATTTTATTGACAGTGTTTTTAGAGTTCGAGAAGTTAAATATCTTATTGAAAAAACCCTTTTAAATAAAGACTCTTTAATTGATTATTGGAATAAACAAATAATAAATGATAGTGCAAATCAAAATTTTTATAAACAATTGATTAAAAAGGTAAAGTAAAAAAACTTGCCATAACAAATTGTAAATTGCATTGCGGGGTTAGTGGTGTGTCGTTCGCTGGATTCTCGTTTCGCAGTTCAGTCCTACCGGACATGAACGCTCTTCGAAATCCCGCCCGACCACATACAAGTGACCGTTATAACACATTTAAAAACAAATATTTACAGGGAGATACTTAGTATAAAACCAAATGTAATTTAAGGGTATTTCTTTTATTAATTGAAAAAAAAGAATGTAAAACCCCTTGGGTTTTGTTGGTGTTTTATGGAGCAAGTTAAAATGAAAACCACAGCCAATTTTAACTTGTCCATGAAAATTTGAGTTTAGTGGTTGATAAATTTTAAAAAGGGAAAACGTACAATTCAAAAGGACTGCCCGTTTGAAGTTTTGTGCACCAAATAAAAAATCCTCCGGATTTTGTTGGTGATTTTTGGGCAGTAGTTTTTTTCAATGCCCTACCCCATTTTTAACTGGGTTCAATAAATGAACGAATGTGGTTATTAATTTAAAAAAAATGGAGAAAACAATCCAGCTTAACGAAAATTTGGAAAAAGTTTAATAAATTGTAGCTCAATAAATAATGATAACCAGTTGACTGATTTTTAAGTCGGTAAGATTAACACCAAGCTTTTTTATCACCCTAAAAAACTTGACTTTTCACCCTCGGACAAAATCAGGAATTTTAAGAAAAAAAGAAAAAAACGTGTTATAACACAGTGCAAATTGCATAGCGGTGGCAGTGGTTTGCGTTCGGCGGATTCTCGCTTCACCGTTCATGTCCTCGCGGACAGGAACGTTCCCCGAAATCCGCTCCGCATCTTGCACAAACCGTCAGACTGCGCAATAACCTCCAAACCAAAAAAATAATTACAAATTGTTTATAAGCCCTGCAGTTACCAACACCTTGTAAACCATACGTTTGTTATCTTTATTAGCAAACAAAACATCTATCTCAATGGACTTTATTAATGGGTTCTCAAGGGATCAACTAATCATGATGGACTTTGAAGCAAATGTAGCTCGCGATTCGTGGGCTAGAGTTGTAGACTGGTTTGTGGATGCACTCCCACTTCATAAACTTGGTTTCAAAGATGTACTCAATTCTGAAGGTAGACCTCCGTACAGATCAGTTGATATGCTCAAACTATTTATGTACGGGTACAAGAAAAAGCTTCGGTCGAGCTACCAACTTGAAGAAGCGTGTAGGGTAAACCTCGAAGTAATATGGCTATTGCGGGGACTTAGACCATCGGCACGTAAGATCGCATACTTCCGCAAAGACAACAGCAAGGCTTTCAAGCAAGCTTTCCGGCACTTTGTGCTTATGCTTAAAGAAATGAATCTCATTAGCGGTGAAACTATTGCTATAGACTCCTTTAAAATAAGAGCTCAAAACAGCCTGAAAAACAACTTTAATCAAGCTAAGATTGATCGACATATGGAGTATGTCGATACTAAAATTGACGAATTTGAAAAACAGCTGGATACCCAAGAAATGGATCACAGCCAAATCAAAGAAGTGGAACAAAAAATAGAAACCCAGAAAAAACGACGCAAACAATACAAGAAAATTGAAAAGGAACTTCAACAAAGTGGTGAAACACAACTTAGCACCAATGATCCAGATGCCAGATCAGTAGTACTGCACCGAAATGTAGTTAACGTAGGGTACAACATACAAGCAGGATGCGATGGAAAACATAAACTATTTGTAAATAATGATACTGGAAGGGTTAACGACACACATGCCCTGGCTGATATGGCATTGGATGCAAAAGAATTACTCCAGGTGGAGAAAATGGACAGCCTCACAGATAAAGGCTACACAACCGGGCTACATATTGATACCTGTACAAAAAACGGGATAACCACCTACAGTTCCCCAAAGGCACACTCATCTCAGAACAATGGACTGTTCGATATGCAAATATTTGAGTACGATAAACAGAACGACACTTACACATGCCCCGCAGGAGCCATACTTACCACAAATGGGACAATATATAAAAAACGTAAGCATCGCGTAAAACACTACAAAACCAAAGCATGCAATGGATGTAGCTTACGTGAAAAATGTACCGAGAACAAAAGAGGAAGATATATTGAACGAAGTATATATCAGGAAGCCCTCGAAGAAAATGAAAAACGGGTAAATCAAAACCCCGAATACTACAAATTGCGCCAGCAAATTACCGAACACCAGTTCGGAACACTTAAAAGGCAATGGGGCTTTACATACACACTAATGAAAGGAAAACAAAACGTACTTAGTGAAGTAAACCTAATGATGATGTGTTACAACCTTCGTAGACTTATGTCAATTTTTGACCTAAATGAATTAAAAGCAAGGCTGGAAAAACTTGTCCTTTACTTTTTTGCCAAATATGGGCTAAAATGCGCCATCTTAAGCAAATAAAAATTGCACCAAACGAAAAACACATCAGAATATTAACTACCTTTAATGACCTCTAAAAACCTCAAAATAATGAACTATAGACAATACCAAACATACAAACATTGTTATTGCGCGGACTCCCGTTATGGGCAAGTTTGAAGAAAGATCGAGTAAATTATTATTTCAAATGAGAAATTGCAAAACCAAAATTAAAAGAGAAATAATATCTAACAAGTTGCACAATTGATAGTATACAAACAATGAATATTTATTCAAATTTAAAAAACTAATAACATTATGAAAAACATTAAATCTTTAATCGTTGTGATTTTTGCAATCACATTTTCAACTTCATTTTCTCAAGAAAAATTTGCAACTCATAATAATGCTTACGATAAAGAGACCTATAAGATTGAACTGTCAATAGGCGGGAAAAAGAAATTTGGACTCTATATTGATGCTTATTCTATGGATGAAATACATAAAACTGGAGGTTTTTGTATAGATCATAAGCAATATCAATCGTTCATAACTGCTTTAAATGAAGCTAAACAAAAATATGAAGAATGGACAAAAACTGCCAAAAAGAACAACGTTCGAGATTTAGATAAAACAATGCCCATTAAGAGTAAAGTTGACACATATTTCCTTTATGGTCGTGATTGGCACTATGACTTTTCAGTTAACCTATCATTTGATTTTGAAATTTTTGATACTGAGCGTGAACCAATGTATTTATTAGTAATTAGTACAGGTAAATTGCAATCTTCAAGTAATCAATTTATGAAAGTAGATGGATTTGATTTAGTCTTTACATCAGAAGAAGATATTGAGAAATTTATGGATGATATATCTTTGCAAAAAATATATGACTTTATAAATGAACCAAAGGCAGGTGAATTGTTCAAATAGAAAACCAGCCCATAACTGTATATGGCAGGCGGGGGTTTTAGCGGTCTGACAAGTCAGACCTTTTGCCCACTTTCCTGCGGTTCTGACAGGATTTCTCTTCGAAATCCCGCCCGACAACTTACAAGTGACCGTTATGCAAAATTGAAAATTCAAACTAAATTTATATATGTAGAACTAATAATTAAAATATGAAAAAGTCTAATATGATTATCAGAATAAGTAAATTAGTAGCGATTCATTTTGTAATTGCTAGTTTAATAATTGGTTGCAAGGATGAAGGTCCAATTAAGGAAATTGAATATAATTCAACTTTCTCTGTTGATAAGAATGAAGTCCCCTGGAACATTTCGGAAATAAGGGTGT
Organism: Prolixibacteraceae bacterium; assembly: GCA_963677475.2. Classification (GTDB taxonomy): domain Bacteria; phylum Bacteroidota; class Bacteroidia; order Bacteroidales; family Prolixibacteraceae; genus JABMQB01. The sequence continues at coordinate 69,720 of CAXXQD010000009.1, forward strand.
CTGAAAATCCGTTAATAGAAGGCTTTAATATAGGCGCAACAAATGAAACACAGAAAGGTGAAGAGATTTTAACATTAGCTATCAAAAAGACTGATATAGTAATTGGTGAAAAATTAGACTTATTTACATCAGAATGGGCGTTAGTTGTGGATGGTGACATCGTTATAGATAATTCGGCACGATACGATTCAGCAAGTATAAATTACCTACTAATAACGGAATTAGACACTATAAATCATATAATTCAAGGGGAGTTTGAGACAATTCTGCTCAGAGATTCCCATTGGACTAGCAATAAAGAATTCATGAAGTTCGTGCAAGGAAAATTTGATGCTAAATACAAGTAATTCCGTGTAACGATAAGAAATACTAAAAACAACTTTGCCTAACACAGTACAAATTGCATGACAGGATTCTTGCGGTATCGTTCGTTGGGTTCTTGTTTTTCAGTTCCGAATTCTTCGGATAGGAACGCTCTTCGAAATCCGCCCCGACAACATGTACCAACCGTTACCGCCAAGTGAAATAAAGACAGCGACATACAACAATTTACTACTTGAAAAATGAATGAAATAGCCCACGCACAAACAGCACATTTGTAATTACTCACGTATTGATTATTTTTAGTGTTCGTGAATATTGCATATTTCGCACAAGCCGACTCAAAACCAAAAATTGCAAAAGAGCTGTTTCTTTTCCTACACACATCTAAAATGACTATTTTTATTGCTTGATACGAAACCAGACAAATGAGTATATTTCAAAAATCAGTTATAGATAATCACTTATCACAGCTTGACAAAGACCAAGTTGATAAAGCATTTTTAAAATTCAACGAGAATTATTCTTTTTCTAAAATCGCTGAGATTCAGAAAATGAAAGAGGAAGAATATCAAGACGGATTTCTTCGGGATATTTTTGTGGATGTATTTGGATATACTTTAAAACCAGCTAATAATTACAACCTCGCACGAGAATTTAAAAATCAAACTGATGGCAAAAAAGCCGATGGTGCAATTTTGAAAAACGAGAATGCGATTGCAGTAATCGAACTTAAATCAACAAAAACAAAAGACCTTACAAACGTTACTCAACAAGCATTCAATTATAAAAACAATCAGCCAGAATGTAAATATGTAATTACCTCGAATTTTCAAAAGCTGCGCTTTTACATCGACTATTCAAACGAATACGAGGAGTTCGATTTGTTCAACTTACAAAAAGACGATTTTCAACTCTTGTATTTGCTGTTACAAAAAGACAGCATTTTTACAGACTTGCCGCTAAAACTAAAAACCGAAACCAAATTTCACGAGGAAAATATTTCGGACAAACTGTATAAAGATTATTCTTCGTTCAAATATAAAATTTACAACAACCTTGTAAAAAACAATCCGCAATACGACAAACTCACGCTGTTCAAAAAATCGCAGAAATTTCTCGACCGATTATTATTTGTGTTTTTTGCCGAAGACACTGGATTGGTTCCGCCAAACGCCATTTCGAAAATTATTGAACAATGGCAACTTTTTATCGACAACGATGAATATTTTTCGCTTTACAGCCGATTTGTAAAATTCTTCATTCATCTCGACAAAGGGCACAAATACAAAACTTACGATTTGCCCGCTTATAACGGCGGATTGTTTGCCCCCGACGAGATTCTTGATAATATTACGATTGACGATAATGTGCTAAAAGATGATGCGCTGTTGCTTTCTTCGTACGATTACAGCACCGAAGTTGACGTAAATATTTTGGGACATATTTTTGAGCATTCATTAAACGAAATAGAAGAAATTACAGCTGAAATAGAAGGTACGTCAACCGATAAAAACAAAACAAAACGCAAAAAAGATGGTGTTTTTTACACCCCGAAATACATTACACAATACATTGTTGAAAACACCATTGGAAAACTTTGTACGGAAAAACGGACAGAATTGGACATTGTTGAAATTGAGTTCGATGAATCGATAATTAATAAAACGGGGAAAGTATCGGCAAAAGGAAAAAAACTGTTTGAAACACTACAAGCGTACAAAGATTGGTTGTTTAGCTTAAAAATTGTTGACCCGGCTTGCGGTTCGGGAGCTTTTCTGAATCAGGCACTAAATTTTCTGATTATCGAACATCAACAAATTGACGATATAATTGCCGAGCTGACTGGCGAAAAACTCCGTTTGTTCGACACCGACAAAACCATTTTAGAGAAAAACCTTTATGGCGTTGACATTAATGATGAAAGTGTTGAAATTGCCAAACTTTCGTTGTGGCTACGCACCGCACAAAAAGGGCGAAAACTCTCGAACCTGAATAACAATATTAAATGTGGAAACTCACTGATTGACGACACTGAAATTGCCGGAGAAAAAGCCTTTAACTGGAAAAACGAGTTTCCTGAAATATTTGCAAACGGCGGTTTCGATGTGGTAATTGGAAATCCACCGTATGTTTTTGCCAGAGAAAAAATATCAGAAGTAGAGAAAACATTTTATACCAAAAATTATTATTCAGCAAACTATCAGGTAAATACATATTTACTTTTCATTGAAAAAACCGTCAAAATTATTAAGCCTAAAGCTATTTATGGGTTAATTGTTCCAAATGCCTGGTTAATGGTTTATTCTGGTCAAGGTTTAAGAAAATACTTACTTAACCAGTGTAAAATCAATCAAATAATTAATCTGGAAGGTTATTCTTTTGAAGGTGTCAATGTGGAAACAATTATAATTCTATCTGAAAAACAAAAGATTGAAAACAATGATTTTCAAGTACTATTGAGCAGTGGAAAGGAATTTGTTTTTAGTCATAATAAAAATCAAAAAGATTTCATTAATAATGAAGGTTTTGAATTCAAAGTATTTTCAGATATTGAAAGCACATCAATAACCAATAAATTACTTTCTGGTTCTGTTAATTTAGATTCAATTGTTCAAATTAAGGCTGGTTTGCAAGCGTATGAAAAAGGAAAGGGAAATCCTAAACAATCAGCAGAAGATGTTAAAAACAGACCTTATGATTATAATTATAAATTTGATGAAGACACTCATAAATATCTTGATGGTAAAGATGTAGGAAGATACTTCATAAAATGGTCTGGTCTTTATTTAAAATATGGGGAACATCTGGCTGCACCTCGGACTTTTAATCTATTTTCTGATAAAAAAATAATTGTAAGAGAGATTACAGGGAAATTCCCTCACTGCATTATTTCGACATATTCGGAAGATTTGTACTTATATAATAGAAGCAATATTGCAATAATTGAACGTGAAGGAAAAAGTATCAATTTAAAATATATTGTTGCGGTTATTAATAGTACATTAATGTCGTACTATTTTATGAAAAATACCGCCAAGTCAGTTCGTAAATTATTTCCAAAAGTTATCCTAAAAGATTTAAGATTATTTCCATTTAAAGAGGTTGATGAAACCATTCAAATTCCATTTGTAAATAGTATAGATAAAACACAAAAATTATTTTCGGAGCTTATTAACATTCAACAAAATTTTATCGATTTATTAAAATCAAAGTTTGAAATAGCTAAGTTTTCCAATAAACTTCAAAATTCGTTTGATTTCGAATTCAAAGATTTTCTGAAAGAACTTCAAAAAGCAAAAGTTAAACTCTCTTTAACAGAAGAAGTTGAGTGGATGCAATATTTCACTGAGCAAAAAGAAACAGCCCAAAAACTAAAATCAGAAATTAAACTTACCGATAAAGAAATAGACCAAATGGTTTACAAACTTTACGGTTTAAACGATGATGAAATTGCCATTGTAGAAAATGTCTGAACCGGGATTTAAAGGATTATAGGGATTTTGTAATCTTAGCAATCGAGGAAATCCCATAAATCAAAGTTCGGACAAGAGTTGAATAAGAAATGAAGAAAACAATAAATTTAAAACAGATAAAAGATAGGATTTGAGATTTTGTAATCTTAGTAATCAAGGAAATCCTACAAATCAAGGTTCAGACAATGGTGTGAAAAACGACAACATAATGAAATACGAAGAATTAACACATAAAATTATTGGTTGTGCAATGCGGGTTCATTCTGCATTAGGCAATGGTTTTCAGGAAGTTATTTACCAGCGAGCAATGGAAATTGAAATGGCTGACACAGGTATTTCCTTTTCACGGGAATACGAAATGCCTGTATATTTTAAAAAACAGCAAATTGGAACACGCCGTGTTGATTTTCTCATCGAATCTTATATATCGGTTGAATTAAAAGCAATTATAACATTAGAAGATGTGCATTTGGCTCAAGCAAAAAATTATTTGGAAGCGTATGATTTAGAAGTCGGTTTGTTAATTAATTTCGGTGCAAAAAGTCTCGATTTCAAAAGGCTCAACAATAAAAAATTCAATCAAAAAAATCAAGGTAATCCAAACATCCCATAAATCATGGTTCAGACAATGGATAACAATAACCGACAAAATATAATCATTTATAAAACTGCCGATGGAAGAGCGTCGGTAGCTTTATATGCCAAAGACGGTAATATTTGGATGAACCAAAATCAGCTTGCCGAACTTTTTGCCACCTCAAAGCAAAACATCGGGCAACACATATCTAACATACTGGAAGAAGGCGAATTAGAAGACAATTCAGTTGTAAAGAATTACTTTACAACTGCCGATGATGGCAAACAATACAACGTTACTTTTTACTCGCTCGATATGATTTTGGCAATCGGTTTTCGGGTTCGTAGTAAACGAGGCACACAATTTAGGATTTGGGCAAATAAAAACCTAAAAGAATATATGGTAAAAGGGTTTGTAATGGACGACGAACGTCTGAAAAACCCAGAAGGCAGACCCGATTATTTCGACGAATTATTGGAACGGATTCGGGATATTCGTGCATCAGAAAAACGTTTTTACCAAAAGATAAAAGATTTATTTGCGCTTAGTAGTGATTACGATGCAGATGATAAATCAACACAAATGTTTTTTGCCGAAACTCAAAACAAACTTCATTTTGCAGTAACAGGAAAAACCGCTGCCGAATTGATTGTTTCAAGAGCAGATGCAAGTCAGGCAAATATGAATTTAACAGCTTGGAAAGGTTCAATCGTCAGGAAACAAGATATTTATATTGCAAAAAATTATCTCACTCACGATGAAATTGATACGCTGAACCGATTAGTCGTTATCTTCCTTGAAAGTGCGGAGCTTCGAGCGAAAAACCAAATGGATATTACAATTGACTTTTGGCGTGAAAATGTTGATAAAATCCTTGATTTTCAAGACAAGAAAATATTAATAAACGCAGGTTCGATAAGTAAGGCAGAAATGGAAAAACAAGTCAGTGAAATATACTCGCAATTTGACCAAAGGCGAAAAGAGTTTGAAGCACTGCAAGCTGACAAAGCAGATTTGGAAGAGTTAAAAAAATTAGAACAGGAGATTAAAAGTAAAAAGAAAGAATAACGCCAACGCTTCACAGTCATACACATCCAAGTCGCGCGAAAAACCAATCGCACAAACCAATTTTTGCGGTAAGTGAGGGCAGAAACAAACGTGTTTGAGTTATGCCGAACGAAGCAAAAATCAGCGAAGCTAAAACTTATCAATAAGTATGCCTGTCCCTGCCCACGTGCAGACAGGAAGTGTGTAGCAAATTGAAAGAGAAAATGACTGCGAAAAATCAACACCAGGCGGTATAATGGAAAATCGACTATAAAATGTAAGATAATCTAACATATAAATGTTTCATATTAAAACATTTCATATTTTTGTAACGAAAAACAAAACTATGATGAAGACAATATCTACAAATGAATTAGGAAAAAGAATATCCAAACTCAGAAAGAGCAAAGGTTATTCACAAGATGAACTTGCTAAGTTTCTTGAAATATCAAGACCATCATTGACACAAATTGAGTTAGGTAAGAGAAATTTAACTGTAATTGAATTGAAAAAAATTGCGGATAACTTATCTGTTTCAATTGACAAATTATTATCGGAAGATTTTAAGTATGAAGAAATAAATTTAACTGCAAAGGATGGTGCTGATAATCATGAATTAAGAATTTCTATTCCTAAATTAAAAATTGATAAACTCAAAGATATTCTGCTATACATTCTTGAAAAATGTGCTGGCAAACCCAATATTGGAGAAACACTGTTGTACAAACTTTTATATTTCTCTGATTTCAATTATTATGAAATATATGAAGAACATTTGACTGGTGCTGAATATCGAAAACTACCTTTTGGTCCAGTACCTCAAAAACTTGATTCTATCATAAACCAGATGATATCAAGTAAAATGATTAAACGATTTAAAACAGAATATCATGGTTATCCTCAAACAAGATATATTCCTTTAACTAAAGCAAATTTGAAAAACTTAAAAGCAAGTGAAAAAGATATTCTTGATAAAGTAATTGAACAATATTCTGATTGGTCAGCAACTGCAATAAGTGATTATTCCCATAAAGATATGCCTTGGTTGGCATCAAAAGATGGAGAAATGATTGATTATGAGCTTGTATTTTACCGAGAGCATCCCTATTCTGTCAGAACATACGACAATGATATCAATGCATTATGATAATTGAAGAACTTGAAGAATATATTAAAGATTTAAAAAAGCTTTCTAAAAAAAATAGAACTTTACCCGATGACATGGAGGTTGTAAAAAAAGTTCTATTTGTAAGCCCCGCAGAAAGGCCACTATTTAGCTTTCGAATTGATAATCTTGGAATTGATACGTGTATTATTAAAGTTAAAAAGATTGCAAGTAAATCTTTTAAGGGTAAAGGTGTAAATTCAGGATTTCGTTTAATATATGCACATTTTGAGAATGAAAATAGGATTGTTTTGATTGAGATATATCACAAATCTAAAAAGGAGATTGAAAATAAGGATAGGATTTTAAACAACTTTAAATAAATGATGATTTTGTTATTGACAAGAACAAAAAACAAACTTCAAATAATGTTGTATCATTAGCATCAAAGATTCTGACGGATAATAATTCATCTCAAAGGGCAAAAAAGCTAGCAGGTTCTGCATTTTTACAAAAAAGCACAAGCAAGCAAACAGGAGGTCAGATGGAAGATACTGCATCAAAAGTTCTTAAAAGTCTCAAATATAATGAGGATACTAAAACCTTAGCAGCTTTCATTCTTTCTCAATCAAATAATAAAAGGTAATAAAACCACTATGCCTAACAATGGTAAAATAAATGCTTCCCTGGGTAGTGGTTGTAATTTTTTAAAACACTCGTAATTTGTAATCTGTGCCTCACCACGAATTGTAAAAAAGCCTTATTTATCCGGGAGTAATAAAACGATAGAACCGAACAAAGAGTTTTAAGGAACTATCCATATCTTTAGATTGAAAATCATCCTGAAGGAATTCAGCGATAAACCAAATCTTTTATGATTCTAAATTATGTTCTCCGTAAAATCCGGATTTTGCCCTTCCTTTTTTTAGGACTGTTGTTAAGTTGTTCGAATACAGATCTTTCAAAGCAGTTTCAGTCGGACTTGGAAAGTGAATTGTCTGATGAAAATATAGGCATACTGGTTAGTATTAATACATTGGATAAGCGTATAAGTTGGTGTGGTGCCACGGGTTATTCCGATAAAAATGAAAAAACAACCCTGCGTGCCGATCAAACATTTAGGATTGCAAGCGTAACCAAAACATTCCTTGCTGCTACCGTCCTTCGTTTATGGGAAGATGGGCGGATAAGTCTTGATGATCCAATAAGCAAATACATTTCTGAAGAACATTGCACCATTTTAAAAGATGGCGGTTATGATGCTGACAGCATTTTAATCAGGCATTTATTAACTCACTCAAGCGGAATGGCAGAGCATACAAACTCACCCAAATACGAACTTGATTTCATGCAAACAAGGCATGTTTGGTCGCGAACCGGGCAGATAAAGGATTTGGTCACGTATTCAAAACCAGTAGGGGGAGTTGGTAAACAATTTAGTTATTCAGACACAGGGTATATTTTGCTGGGGGAGATTGTTGAAAACGTTACGGGGCAATCAATGGGCGATGCAATGATGGAACAACTAAATAGTAAAGGTTTAGGGCTGAATGATACCTACATGGAAAATTTCGAAGGCGATTTCACCGGAAAAAGGATCCATCAGTATTACCAGGATACAGATACCTATAATTTTCATCCTTCCTTAGATTATTATGGAGGAGGGGGATTGTTGTCAACCACCAGCGATTTAAGCAATTTTTATATCAACTTATTTAACCACAAAGTTTTCCATAATCCATCAACTTTGGATACCATGCTGGCGCCAGTAACTTATGCTTCAGAACAATCGCTTGATTACCGGATGGGCATTTGGCAGGATGAAATTAATGGGGAAAAGGTATATGTTCATTCTGGATTTTGGGGAACGCAGGTGTTTTACTTCCCCGAAAAACAATTGGCTGTTGCTGTGAATTACAGCCAACGCTGGACAAATAGGGGCAATGCCCCTATTATTAATAAGATTCTGAAAACCCTTGAACAAGATTATTGGAAGGGCAAATAATATTCGACGAATCATAAAATAACTAAACCAAAATTACAACAAATGAAACTTACAATTACCCTGATTATTATGCTTGGACTGCTTGCTTCGTGCAATACAAAAAAATCACAGCAAACAACAGAGAAATGGTCGGTCCGAATGGCAAATTCTATTTTGCAAACCAGCGACCAATTGATTGAATTTGAAACAAAAAACAATCCTTCAAGAACCTACGATACCAAACAGTGGGATTACGATGTAAGTTATCTGGCTTTTGCCATGAAAAAAATGGGGGGTGTTAATCAAAAATATGCCAGCTATTCCGATGCTTATTTTAACCACTTTGTGGGCGATGATGGTGTAATATTAAACCACGATTACGAAGAATACAATGTGGATAAAATTTACCCCGCCAGAAATTTGTTTCCCCTTTACCATGAAACGAAGGATGAAAAATACAAGCTTGCCATTGAAAAACTGGTAGATCAAATGAGGCTACATCCAAAAACGGAAAGTGGCGGCTATTGGCATAAAATTATTTATCCGCACCAAATGTGGTTGGATGGTATTTTTATGGCTTCTCCGTTTTTGGTGCAATACGGCAAAGAGTTTAACGAGCCTGAATGGTTCGATGAGGTGGCAAAACAAATTACACTGGTGTATAAAAAGACCTATGATGAAGAAACCGGATTGCTCTATCATGCGCAAGACGAAAGCAAACAACAAAAATGGGCAGATCCGGTTAGCGGAAGGTCGTCCTATTTTTGGGGCAGGGCAATTGGCTGGTATGTGATGGCAATTGTTGAAGTCATGGATTATTTTCCGGAAGACCATCCCCAACGAAGCGAAATACTCGAAATCTTTAAAAATACCATCGATGCCGTCTTAAAAGTGAGGGATGAAAAATCAGGCGTTTGGTACCAAATTCTGAACTTGCCGGAACGGGAAGGGAATTATTTGGAAGGATCGTGTACAGCCATGTTTACCTATGCAATGGCAAAAGCCGCTAATCTCGGTTATCTGGATGCGGAATATAAAGAGCTTGCAAACGATTGCTTCGACTCGATGATAAAATCGTTGGTAAAAGTTGAGGACAATGGGAAAGTGGTTCTGACAAATGTATGTGGGGGTGCAGGATTAGGCGGAAATCCTTATCGCGATGGTAGTTTCGAGTATTATATTTCGGAGCAAATTATTCCAAACGATTGCAAAGGTGCAGCACCATTTATTATGGCAGCAATGGAATTAAGTCGCTAAAAATCCGTAATTTAGATACCAATAGTTTTTAAACAAATCAATAGTAGCTATGAAAGAATACCATTAAACTCCGGACTTTATTTCACATTCCCATAAAATAAAACTGTATGAAAAAATCAAAACAATCAACGAAAACTTTAGTAGTTCTATGTACTTTTTTAAGCATTGCTTTTGGTCTGGCCGTATCATGTACAACCAAGGATTCACCCTCGAACGGATGGAACCAGTGGCGCGGTCCCAATCGCGATGGAATAAGTCTTGAAAAAAAACTTTTAAAAGTCTGGCCAGTTGAAGGTCCCGTGCTTGCCTGGTCGGTCGATAGTATTGGCGAAGGCTTTTCTTCTGCAACCGTATGCGGTCAAACTGTTTTTACCACCGGGAAACGCGATTCGCTGGAGATGCTTACTGCCATTAACCATAACGATGGTTCGGTGCTTTGGACCGGAATTGTAGGCAGGGCTTCCAAAAAGAACGATTGGCCGCAAAGCCGATGTACACCAACGGTTTATAAGGGGAAAGTATATGCAAGCGCTATTTCCGGTGATTTAACCTGCTTCGATTGTGAAACCGGAAAAATTGAATGGAGCAAGCCTGTGTATGATATTTACGATGGACAGGAAAAAGATGAGGCAACGGAATCACCCCTTGTATTCGACGATAAAATTATTGTCACACCATGTGGGGAAAAAACGACCATGGTTGCCCTCAACCGCTTAAACGGAGAGGTGATCTGGGAAACGGAAAGTATAGGGGATACTGCAAGTTATGCTTCACCAGTATTTATTGAAACACCTGTTCGCAAGGCAATTTTTGCATCCACCCGAAATTTTGATCTCCTGGTAGATGGCAATACTGGTGAAATTATTATGAAAGAACCTCACATATCAGGAATGGTGCCCCAGGTGATGGGTAACGAAATATATTTTACAGGACAATACAAACAAGGTGGATCGTTGTACAAATACAGTGAAGACCTAAGCGAACGCAACCTGGTTTGGAACGATACGGTTAGTGCATTCCCAATTGGTGGTTGTGTTCCTTATCAGAATAAAATTCTGGTTTCTGGCTTTCGGAAAGGCATATTTTGCATTGATAAAGTAAGCGGGAATGTAGTTTCGGTTTATGATGATATGAACGGGTGCAACTTCACACTTGCCGATGATATGATCTATACCTTTGAAAACAGAAAAGGAAATGTTGGTTTGTTTACAATGGATGCCGACACCCTTCAGATGGTTAGCCAATTTAAAATTAACCAGGGCAAAGGGGCACAAATCGCACACCTGTCAATCTCCAACGGACTGCTTTTGGTTCGGCGCGGCGAGGATCTAATGGCCTACCAAATTAAACAGTTATAAAATACGAATAAACTTGGGTACTTAGTATCTTGAATTAATTGAATCCCTGTGACAAGCAGGGATTCCTTAATTATCGTGATTCAAACAAAGTGTCATTTGGATTATTACGTTTAGGATTTAAATAATATGAGTTTGATGTAAGTATTAATCCAGATTATTGATTTTTAGTAAATTGACTTTGTGCGTGCATGTCATCCCGATAATTATCGGGAACGTGAAGCGGGCTAATTCATTGCCATGAAAAACTGTAAAGTTTAATTTTGACTTGATTTTTCTTTGTTTCGTTTCTTTTCATCTAAGGAAAAGAAATGAAATGGGGATTGGGGCAAAGCCCCAACTTGACAGGTAATCAAGCTTTGATTTTGTATCAATTGTTGTAAGCAACGTACTCTTTAAAAAAGTCAATCCTTATATTTTTTACCACGAGATTTCCTTTTGTTCGCCCCTGGAAGGGGAGCTGTCTGTTGCTAGACTGACAAAGGGATAAATAAACTACCTTCAGCTCTTTTATTTTAGAGAGTAAAGTTGTAACTTGAATATTCCATTTTGCAACTTCGCTATGATTAAAAAATATTTCGATCTAAAAAGGATTAACAAACAACTGGCTACTGGCACAAATTCCGGCGAATCTTTTGGTAGGAGAAAATTTATGAAAGCAATGGGATTGGGCGCTATTGCCTGGAATCCCATGTTGGATTCGATTACCTCCCTGGCTTCCAAACCATTTGAAATAAGCTATGCAAGAAATAATTTTAAGGTATGGCGGAGGGGTGAAGTCGCATGGACAATCCCTAAAAACCTGTTTGAAAATGGTATGTCCGTTAAATATCGTGTTGAAGGGGACGAACACCTTATCAAAGTAAAGCACTTAAACTATTTGCATAGCAATCTTTCACTTGATTTTAATGCCAGGATTTATTCCGATTCCGGCATTTGGAAAATGGACATTACCTTTTCTTCCCTGGGTTTTAAAGAGAGCGTTAATTTTATAAACTTTTTGGATGGTTTGGAAAATGTGGGGGCGAAATTTCATCTTCAGTCAAACATTATTCAACCTCATCAAACGCATTCAATTTCGGTGGATGGGAATATAAACTTTTCATTGTCTAATAGTTGGGAGCTTCTTTTACGCGGAAAAAATAAAATCATTTGTGACGACAATGGCAAAAATTATTATACCGATGCTTTGCGCATTCAAGCTCCTGATAAAGCTTGTATTGGCATGCTTCGTAAACTTCCAATAAGTGGTATCCAAATAATCCTTCCCGAAGAAAAAAATTGGTCTGAGTTTGTATCGCGGTTATCATATAAAACCGAGAGCCAGCTATTGGTTGACTCCGATAAGCCGGATATAAATTATATTCTTGGCAAAACAAAAAACAATAGCGAGTTAAAAGTAAAATGGCTAACTCATCAGAATGGAAACCTTCGCATTCAAACCGGAGAAAAAGGCGAAGGTTTTAGTTTTAAAAACTACATTTTCCTCGCGGAATTTAATGGATTGGAGCAACCTGAATTTTATTTGTCGGGGAAATTAAATGGTGAACATCATTGGCTTAGCAATGCTTTGGGGGCATTTGGTTTTGCAGCAGATCCGGAAGAACCTGAATTTTTGGCTTCAGGTTATGGCAATACGATCCGCAAACAAATTCTTGAACCTCGTTTAAGGGCATTTAAACCTGTAATTACCGACGCTGTAACCTTAACTTCCTATTATCAGGATCCTGTTAAAGTAAGGCTTTCCACACAAAAAAAATCATCAACTACACAGGAAAAGACGAAAAAGGCAACCCTTAATCTTCGGAATGTAAAACTGCCTTCGAATAACTCAACCCGGGTTCCCGAAAGGGAAACACCCCGGACAGATGATGAAAGTACTCGATCCCCACAGCAACCTATACGAAATATTAGCATACAAAAACCGGTAAAGGTTGATAAAAAAACGCCAAACCTAACTTTGGAATTCGACCGCGTAAAGTTTAAACCGAAAAAGGCAATCCGGATAAAGCTTTTGCGCCCTGAGGATATGGTCTTTCTCGAATTTGAATTTCATAATTTTAATTTCACCAACAAAGGGGAAGCTCCTTATCTCGAATTAGACAACGATAAAAAGAAGGGGGTTGTTGTGGTTTATTTCCCAACACAACATACCTTGGAGGAGGCATTTTTTGAGTCGAACCAAATCCCCGGAACCGGTACCAATACTGAAGTGAAGCTTCCTGCACGCCACCTAAGGGCAAAAAGAAGTAGGCTGGTTTATGAATTGCTTGAGGGGCATGAAGGATTTCCTTTGATACTCGATGAATTGCTCAACTGGTCTAAGTTTGAGTTAAGGGTGCATCCCAGGGCATGGATCAAACTTCCTCAATTAGTAAAATACAGGAGTCAAAAGTATACACAATCTAAAACAACAATTCCGAACCCTTCCTCAAAATATCTGGATGGCCCTTCCAAAGATTATTCTATTAAGCTTTCAGATAATACAAAGGTTAAGGCTGAACGCAATACCATTTATGCCGAAAATGAAATAAGCAAAGTATTACAGCCGGCTAGGGTTAATACCCTGAAGGCAAGTTTTAATGTAAAAAGCATCAAAAAAATCAGTTGGAAAGTTGAACCTATTCCTGATCTTAGTACATCAATTGAAGCCCCAACACTGATGTATATTTCGCCCAATCAGGTGAATGACTTCTTTCATAAAACAGCTTTGGAACTTCGCGATGTGGATGAGCAGAAAAAAGTGCAGCAAAAAATGGATTCCGACCTTCGGGTTTATGATCCTCTGTTGACAACAAAAGGTGAAGTTGCTGAGTTGTGGCATACAAAACTTGGGGTGAAGCTAAAGGATGGAAAAACTTCGGGGACAGCTTTAAAAGACTTAAAAACAATCCGGGCGCTTTGGGCCTACGATGCACAAAGCAGTTACGAAGGTATGGGAGTTATAAATGCACCTTTTATGGCATCCTTAGATGCAAAAGACCGTCAGATTTTAGTGCATACAACTTCAAACTATAGTATAAAAGATTACTACCCGGAGCCGGTTCCGGTGAAAAGGTTAATGCTGTCTAACCTGGGGGCTTACCTCGATTGGCATGCATTTTTTGACGTGCCAAGTCCTGCCGACAATACCTTAAATATTATTGAATGGGAACATTTGGCAACCCTTGGGCGCGATCATTTTGTGAAAGTGGTGTATGAAGGTTACCTATTTCCTTTTGGGCATCGGGCAGCTCTTGTGAAAATTACTGAAAGGAAATTCCATAAACCCACAAAAGCAGCAGTTAACAGGCAACGCATGTATATTGTGGTGCTCGAAAAAGAGGTTTTGTATGCAAGAAACAACCCGGAAGGGGATTTTATTGAATTCCCGTTTCAGGCAGTTCGTATTGAAAATAGCTCAACCCCCGATATTGATAATCCTGCAGGCTCCACCTTAATAAATGTTTCAGGAAATAGCGGTTTAAAAAAGAAAACACTCAGCAGGATTTCTTCGGGAGAAGGAAATTCAGCCTATAATTTCTTTATTAATGTCGCCAACGAGGGGTTTAAATTTGATCTTACATTAACTGATAAAGAGGGCGATGAACATATCGTAAGAATGCCTTTGGTATTTTTGGAAAATTTTGTCGCAAGGGATAAAACACAAGCAAATCGTATCATCAATGAATATCAAAAGGAAAAACATAAGGCTTATTACGAAGTAGATATCTTTGGTCAGGATATTGCCTATGCCGAAAGTTTTGTGGATGGCGATACGGCTTTCGAAACAGATAACCTTTGGTTTGGAGGCGTCAATTATCCGGCAAAAGGAAAATCCGATATAAAATTTCATCCTTGCATGCGGCTGGCAAATGTGTATATCAAACCTTTAAACGAAATCACCGGAGTTCGCGATGTTACAGAAATAACACTGGAAGACGATAACAACGACGGGCAGGTATTTGCGAAAGTTAAAGAAGCTGTTCTTGATTTTTCGGGAGGATCAGATAAAGCAGGTGGTTTCCTTTCTCCAAACATGGGCATTACGGCCCTGAGCAAGTTGCAGGGACCTGTTGGTGGAAGTATAGACAATATAAAAGCAATGCAATTTAATCCCGATGATTTTTTTGCAGCCTTGGATAATTTCCCGGTTGCCAAAATTTTTGGGGTAATCGATATTTTTGACCTTCTGCTTGGGGGAATGGACCTTGGAGGTTCTTTTGACGGGGTAATTAACGCTGTAAATTCCATTAAAAAGGAGTTGGAAGAACTGAAGAATGAAATTTTATTTTTGGAGAACCAGGCTGCCGAGACCATGCAGGACCTGGAAAATGAAATTAGCAACAAAAAGCAGCAATTGGCTAATAAGGCCAATGAAATGCTGGATGCGCTGAACAGCAATGTGCCCAAAATCCCGAATTTTAAAACCTATGTTACCGAATCAGCTTTTTATGCGGAATATAAATGGCAACCTGAGTTTAAAAGCAACCCAATTGTTATTGTAAGCAATTTATTGCAGGTAAATGTGGATAGCCCGACCGATGCGCTTACAATTAGCACGAAGCTGGAAAAACCATTCGATGCCGATAAGCCAGCGCTTATGGCTGGTTCTGCGCGATTTGAAAATTTCGGGATTGATATTGTCCCGCTTTTGGCGGTGAATTTCAATTACCTGGAATTTAAAATGGGATCGTCCGAAAAAACCGATGTTAAGGTGGAGATGAATCCTAATAATCCAATTGAATTTAAGGGCGTCCTTAATTTTGTAAACAACCTGCAAAGCATTATCCCAAATACAGGATTTTCCGATGATGGACCTTATGTGGATATTAGTCCGACAGGAGTAAAAGCCGGGTTCGATATCAGTATTCCAAACGTTGAAGTCGGAATTTGTATGATTTCCAACATTAGTTTGGGGGCGAGTGTAACCTTGCCATTTACAGGAGCTCCATTGGCTATTGGTTTTAATTTCTGCAGGCGCGAAAATCCATTCCTTTTAACCATTTCATGTTTTGGCGGTGGCGGCTATTTTATGATGGTCACAACACTCGACGGCATTCAATCCATCGAAGCGGCATTTGAATTTGGGGCGGCTTTGTCGCTCAATGTGGGTGTGGCATCGGGTGGCGTTTCAGCAATGGGGGGATTCTATTATAAGATGGAAATAATTGAAGAAGAGCGAACCACCACATTAACAGGTTATTTGCGCATTAACGGGCATCTTTCCATACTTGGGCTAATCAATCTTTCCATGGAATTCTATTTGGCATTTAGTGCCATAATTGTGGAAGGCAAGGTACAAAAACTGGAAGGTGTTGCCACGGTGAAAGTGAAAGTGGAAGTTCTGTTCTTTAGCAAAACCGTTTCGGTAACCGTAAGGCGCGAATTAAAAGGTGCCGATGCCGATCCGAAATTTATTGAAATGATTGAACCGGACGACTGGCAGGAATACTGTTTGGCTTTTGCCGGATAAAGATGGAGATTGATCGTTATTATTTGAAATTGTTTAAATAAAAGTATTTATATGAAATTCAGTGTTGAGAAAAATCATACGTTTTTATACCCCATCCCTAAAGGGAGAAAACGGTTAAGTCAAATGATACCATTTGATATTCATACTGAAAAACTTGATTTTTGGTCTTTTCAAATACATACTTTCCTCCAATTATTTGTAGATAAAAAATCCTTCGTGTTCCTTCGTGTCTTTGAATCTTTGTGGCAAATACTTTTACTGAAATATTTAGGCTTAAATAGAAGGCAAAGGTTTTTATTCTTAAAAATAATTCATTAATCCTTAATCCTTTAAAAGATGGCTCAGGAAATAATATTTACCACTTTACCGCATCAAAAAGTTGAAACTGCCGAGGGGCAGGCACTAAAACTTTCCGTATTTGTGTCGGTAAAACTGCAAACACCGATCGATACAACGTTAAATGCTTTTGAAGATATCCTGAATTATCCGCAACGTATTTTGGATGCCGATTTTCAATTTAAGCTCAGCAATGGCACTTTACTCGAAGCCCAATTAAATAATGAACCCATTGACCCGGTGCTTTATCAAAATATTTTTCATGGGGATATCCGTGTCGATGATTTTAAACAGGAAGATATTTCGGCAAAAAGGATTCACTCTTTTCCGATGAAGCATATTAAGGACTTTGTGATTTCCAATTATAAACAAATTGCCATTAAAAGCCCAACCCGCTTGGTTACTGCCGATAGGTTTGTCGATGAGTCTGCCTTTGCCGCAATCTCGACCATAAAATTGGATGAACGTGAATTGAAAAAAGAAGATAATCCTGGAAGAAAGACCGTAACCCTAAATGCCAAAACACTTGTTCAAAGGGACCTGAATGGAGATGACGATTTTAAACGAAAAATCGCAAGGGACAAATTCAGTAAGTTTTCCAAACAGATCGATCCCAAAAACGACTTTGTTCAATTACGGCAATTTCATAAGGTCGATCGAAAAATCAGGGAGGGATTGTCCATTCAGCTTAAAAAGCCTGAATTCGAATTTCACGATATTATGGCTGTGGTTAACAGTTATCCTCAAATAATGCGGAAATTAGGCTTTGTTTTGGATTTTATTATTCCATACAATACCTCCATCCCGAATACAGGGACTATTCAGTTGGTGCCCAAATCACTGGTTTTTGAAGATGAAAAAACCACAGTGTCGATTCCTGCAACAGCCTATACTATTACCAACCAAGGATTTTATATTGGCGACAAATCCAATTCTATATTTAAAAACGGTTTCGTTAAAATTAATTCTGATGAGTTTTCTGTTATTCAGGTTGATGCCGATGGTGCCGCGTTAAAAACCCATGGCATGACGGAGAACAAAGTTCATGAGGTCGCAAAATTTTACGAAACACGGTCTTTGCTTTCGCGAAGCAAAGTTTTAAAAGCCAGGGAATTGGAAGTTGCCCCGCCGCCTGAAGAAGAGGGACTGCCTTATATGCGCTCCGCTGGAATTGCAGTAATTAAGAATGGTATGGCAGAGCACCTTTTTAAAAGTATTAGCCTGAATGTGGCGCTGCAACAAAATTTCGTTCAAACCTCACCAAAAACATTGCAATTGCAACGGAAGGTGGTTCCGCTTAATGTTGCCCCAATAATTCAGTTAAAAGTAAAAGAACCAACTACGGTTCTTTATTCCGATGAGATTATTCAGGGATACCGTATGGATATTGCCTATGAAGATCAACCTGAAACATGGTATTCATTGCACCAAAGGCAGGATGAATATTCGTGGTATGACAGCGATAATATTGGGCATCCGGTAAATGGTATTGTGCCCGATGAAGGATTTATCCAGTTGGGAATGGCGGAAGACCCCGAAGATCCGGATGATGTGTTTGTTTCCGAAACATTGGCGCGCTGGGAAGGATGGAGCCTTTCGGTGCGAAAACCCGGGTATGCAATCAACGAGTCGGATGATTACGAATTGCAGGATGGCGAAACAGAGAAAAAAGATTTTGTGTATAAAACAAAAACACTCGAAGCAAAAAAATATACCTTCGATCCCGATCTTGAATTTAAAATAAACGCACAGTCGAAAATCGTTCCCGGTACACTTCCCAAACTACGTTTCGGGAAAGACTATCGTGTGCGAATTCGTGCGGTTGATCTCGCCGGAAATAGTGTCCCGGTTTCCCATCCTACAGAATCGCCTTTGGATACCATTCGGGCAAATATCCGGTATTTACGGTACGAACCTTTGGCAAGCCCAATTTTGTTGGTTGGAAATGAATTAAAAGACGGGGAGTTTCTCGAACGCATGGTGGTACGCAGTAATTTTGACCGCTCGGTGACTGATTATGAGAATACCTTTGTTGTGGATGGTAAAAAGCTGAACGACTATTCTCAGCGCTTTTTGCTCCCTCCTAAAAACAGCCAGTTAATGGCAGAATACCATAGCATGTTCGAAAAAGCATTTGGTAATAACCCTGCAGCTGCACAAGAAATTTATACAATTATCACCCAGCACGAGGAACTTTATCAGCAAGACGAGAAGAATAAAGAAAAAATTTACCAGCCTTCCGATGTGGAGATAATTTACCTTCCCGACCCAATGGCAGCGGGTGTTTCTTTATTTGTTGCCGAAGGGTATGAAAACACACATACGCAGGAATTTAATGCAAAATTGTTTGGATTTTTTACCAATAAAGAAATCAATCCAAACGATACGAATGTTACTATCCCAGAAAATTGGTACAATGCTGGTCATATAAGAATTCGTTTAGAAGAAGGGGAAATGCAAACAAATTGGGACCCATCCAAACGGAT
The DNA here is from genome assembly GCA_963677475.2 of Prolixibacteraceae bacterium. Taxonomy (GTDB): domain Bacteria; phylum Bacteroidota; class Bacteroidia; order Bacteroidales; family Prolixibacteraceae; genus JABMQB01. The sequence goes on from CAXXQD010000009.1 coordinate 89,119, forward strand.
TTTTACGGTATATCTGCCCAAAGGATTCCGGACAAGAATAAAGTTTAGCACCTTTTGGCGTGAGGAAGACCTGAAAAGCCTTTCCGCAATATGGGAAATGATCAAAGAAGATGTACCAAATAACCTGAATGAATTGGAAAAACTGGCTACCAGTGGTCAACACTGGATGGTTAGCCCTTCGCGCGAAATGGAGTTGGTGCACGCCGTTCAGCAACCTGTTGACCAACCTGTGATTAATGAGCTTATTCCTGAGCGCGATTTTAATACAACTTTTAGCGAACTAAACACCGAGTTTGATGTGCATGGCGAAAGTACCGAAAAGCTGGAGTTGCAGTCGCGTTGGACCGATCCGCTTGACGATGGCATTTCGGTTAAAATAAAAGAAAAACCAGGCAGGGGAAGTATTCCTGACATCATGGTGAATTACCACGATGATATCATTACCAAGGGAACCATTCCGAAAGAAGAAGAAAAATTTGAGCCTAAAATGGATTTTAAAGTCCAGCGTCAAAAAGTAATTCAAAAAAGAAGTGTAACACAGTTTGAAACGGAACCCCAGCCGAAAGCCAAGCGGGTGAACAGATTGTATAAATCGCAGGCATCGGCTTTTAAGGTTTTGAAAACGTCGAAAATAGCAGCCCGTAAAAACCTGGTTGACAGGGTGAAGTTTGATATGGAAGAAACGAAATTCTCATTCTTTAAGGCAATGAATTTTCGTATCAAACCTCTTGAACATCATTTTGGAGACACAAAACACCGCTGGGTTGATTATAAATTGCTGGCTTCATAATACTTCGACAAAGTTTTAAAAGCATTTCCTGAGCAAAAACCGAGCAGGGAAGGGGAATGGGTTGAGAAAGTGAACATCCTGAGTTCGTCAAGGCCAAAGGCTCCAGAAATTGATTATATCATTCCGACTTTTGAGTGGAGAAAAACACAAAATAAAGATGCAATCCGACATCAGCGAATGGGCGGGGGATTACGTATTTTTATAAAACGACCGTGGTTTTCTTCAGGTGCCGATGAAAAGCTTGCTGTGGTGTTGCCATATAAAAAAGCCGCATCGAATACGTTAATGATGGGAATGCCATCTGCCAACTATACGCCCTACTTTACCCATTGGGGAATTGATCCTTTGCTGGCATCTGCAAATCCTGAGGGGCTTAGTCCTAAATTCCAGGATTTTAGGATGAACCCGCTTATTGATTCCGATTTGCAATATCCGGATCAAAAAGGGTTGCGGGCAGCGGTGGCTGCTTACCCGGTGCAGTTTGATGAGGAAAGGCAGATTTGGTTCTGCGACCTGGCCATTGATCCTCAGGATATGTATTTCCCATTTGTTAAGCTTGCATTGGCAAGGTACCAGGAACATTCCGTAAAAAAAGGAGACGAAGATGTTTGCCTTTCTCCGGTGGTTATCGCAAATTTCACCCAATTGGTACCGGAACGTCAATCGACACTCGTGTTTAAAAAAGACGACCAGAATTCTAAATTTACTTTGACCATTGAAGGTGTTTTGTTCAATGAGCAGTTAGCCAAATATGGTAACTACAGCTTCCTGAAAATATCGTTTATCGACAGTCGGATAGCGCAACCAATTTATGGTTTGGTTGACGATGGGTATAACGAGAAAAAATTGGAAGACGAAGGTTTGGAAATAAAAATTACCACTCGCGATGTTAAAAACAACCGCTATAAAATTGAGCGTGAGTTCAGATTGCCCAAAGCCTATAAAGCGTCGGCATTCCAAATCGTTATTGAAGAGTATGAAAGAGGTCCTAACAAAATGCCAATGGAGCCCGGTTACCAGGATCGATTAGAGCAATCGGAAGAAACAGACCGTTTGATCTATGCCGATGTCTTTAAAATAAATGAAGTTGATTAATAATTGTATTGAGAATAATCGGGAAATAGCTGTCCAGGCACATCACATTATCCAATTATCTATTTAATAAGTTGGATTTTAATTATGTACCTGAACGCTATGTTTCCACACTCAATTAATTGAAGGCTAAAAGTAACTATAGGGTTAGGGAGATTTTTAGGTTTTTGGTTCCGCCTACATATAGGTTTTTAACTTCGAATTCCACAATTCCTGTTCCCGGCAATGTAAACAATGTCTCACGATTGGCGTGAAGAGTAAGTTTGCGCCCCTCAGTGGTTTCCACCTCAAATGGCACATCCGAGTTATTTTGTAAAGAATAGACTTTTCCTTTTTCAACTTCTTTTATGAACTTAATTGTTACTGATTCTTTGAAAAAAGCTTCCAGGTATTCTTTTTTTCCGGCAAGTTTATGCCCATACCAGGCGATGGTACGTTTGGCTAAAAGTGCTTCGTGCAGTGCATCAATAGTACGTTCTTTTGCCAAAACCAAGGTCATTGGCCTGTGAAAATCCTTCAGGTTATACATCTCAGAGGTAATACCGTGGATATCGGATGTGGCAATTGGTGCAAGGTCTTTTTCCAGGCACCAATCTAAAGCAATTGGGTACCATTCCTTTTCATTAAAAACTTCGATGGCATGTATCTTACCTTGTTCAAATAACTCTGTATGCTCAGCCCACCATGCGCAGGTATCTGGTTGTTGGGCTTTCCATCCCGGATGGTTCCAGATGATATAAGCTCCCTGTTCTTTGGCTGCATTAAAAGCATCGCGCCAGTTTTCCTGGTCAAGTTCGTTGGTGTCTTCGATAAACAAAGCATTAAAGTGCCCTGGAGGCATGCTTCGCGTAATTTCACTGCCTTTTACAAGGATGATGTTTTTTTGCTGTGCCCGTGAAAGCGCAATGTTGTACGACGAGTTATCGTCACCAGCTACATCTGTTTTGCTTGGGTTACGTTCAATATGATCGGTAATTGCAATGGCATCCAATCCTTCGTTCCAGGCTTCATCAACCCTGTAGGTTGGCCAAACAATTCCATCTGAAAATACAGTGTGCATGTGAAAGTCACATTTTAAGGTTTGGTATCCTAAAATATTTGGAACGCGGATAATTTTTCTTCCACCTGAGTTTAAGATTTCCGGCATTTGGATATTGTTCGTATCCTGGGCAAAAATAGTTGTTGCCATTAATAGAGCTATAAAAACTGAAATTGGTGTTTTCATTTTATATTAAATATTGATTGATGTTTTGTTAAGTGAAAATTGCAGATAATAGTATTTCTTATCTGTTTTAAAGAAGTTGCAAGGTCTGCCGGCATTTAATTAATATACCAACAGACCTGTTAACTTAATTCTATGAAAAATGCTAATTTAACCACCAAGGTGTTTCCCTGATGTTATCGTTTCCGTTACCAAATTGCCTTGTAATGGCTTCGGCAACGTTTGTTCCATTTTCCTGATACTCGCTATTTGGGTACATCCAGCGTGTTGGAGGTGTTCTGTCTGGCAATGCCCTAAATTCGGGATACCCGGTTCTTAATTGATCATAATAGGCAGTCCATCCACCTTGAAGGAAAGATTGCAAATATTTTTGCGTTATTATTAGCTCAATTTTTTCTTCATTGCTACCTGCATTTGCAAAATTTACCATCGTTCCGCCCAAATAATCATTTGCTGCAGTGGTATTTACATACTCGGCATAATCAGAAGCATAGCTTGCATAAAAACTAAAAGTTGCTTTTACCGCATTTTCGTAATGGGTAGCTGCCGAAGAAGAAATCCAGCCTCGAACACTTGCCTCTGCCAGGATCAGCTGAAGCTCTGCATATCCCAAAAGCATGTGTGCTTCTGTAGTGGGGTCGGTTGTGTATCGAAGATTTACTTTTGATACTTTTCCGTCAATTGCTTTTAAATTAACATCGTTGTAAGGCGCAATTGGGTCACCACCTTCGTAGGCACTAAAATCGTTGATTGCCAGGCCACCTTCTTTTGCAACCCTTGTTTGGCCGCAATAAATAAACAACCTTGGGTCAAGCCTTTCCTGTAACCTTTTTACAAAGGTTGAATCCATGTAGCGTGCAGATGCATAGCTACTGCTGTTGTATTCAGAATAACGGCTTCCCAGTTCATCAATAAATTCAAGTTGACCATTGTCGGCATTTGATTCAATTAAAGGGGAATTATTTGCAATGTTTGAAAAAGTAGATGCAACATTAAAATCGGAATCCGATACTTTTGATGACAAGGTGATTAGTACTTTGAGCCGGAATGAATTTACCAGTTTACGCCATTGCGTGGCATCGCCATAAATAATATCCCCCGCAATTATACTATTATCGTTTGTAAGCAGTTCATCAGCTTCTTTAAGTTCCTCTAAAATGCCCATAAATACATCTTTTTGTGTATCGTATAATGGTGCATAAACCTGGTCACTTTCACCTTGTAATGATTCCGAGTATGGGATATCCCCAAAAATCATGGTGAGCTTATAAAAATAATATGCGCGAAAAAACTTGCCAAGGGCCACATAAGTGGTGTTCTCAATTCGTTCAGCTTCTTCAATTATTTTTGTAACATTCCTTAAATTTCCGTAAGCGCCATAGCTTCCGCGGCTCCAGGTATAAAATTGGTTTGCGTCTTCACCGTCCGTTTGAACAACCATTCTGGATGCAAACAAAGGGTCAACACCTTCAACCTGAAATGCATTCCATTCAATGTTTGTCAACAATAATTGAGGGTGGGTTTCGGGGACATTGTTCGGGTTTTCATTTAATTCCTCAAGATCGGCACATGATCCGAGAATCAATAAAATGAATGTGGAAAGTATAAGTATTTTTTTCATGGTATTAAAAATTTAAAGTTTTGATTGTTAAAAAGTTAATTTAACTCCAAGTCCAATATACCTGGTTGACGGATCCTGAAGTGCATCGTCATTTCCAAAATCAGGATCAATTAGTTGGGCTTTTTTCCAAACAGCTAAATTGTACCCATAAGCCGATACTTCCACATTTTTAAATGCAGGGATATTGATTGCATCGGTAAGGTTATAGCTAATAGCCAGCCTTCTGAGTTTTACAAAACTTCTATCGAAAACATTGGCAAACTTTTTACTTTCGTCTTCGGTAACTTTTGCACGGTATGGATAGTTTTGACACCAGGTTTGCCAACTCACAACTGCATCGTTTGTTTTGTATACCCGTGTATCTGAAATCGTATTTCCATCGGTATCACGTGTGAGTTCACCACTTACAACATTTACACCTTCAGCCACATAAATTGGGGATCCGGCAGCATATTCAGCATCACGGTATTCCGTTGAATTTGGGTGTTTTCCTCCCCACCACATTTTCTCGACAGACAGTGAACGGATAACACCTCCAATTGCCCCATCAATATCCATATCGATAGTGAAATTGTTGAATTTGAATTTGTTTTGTAATCCAAACCTCCAACTTGGGTCCAGGTGTCCATGCATTTGTGCGAATGGGTCTTTTGTTGGAAGCCCTGATGATTCGGAGATAATTACTTGTCCATCCTCGCTTTTCATCCATCCGGTTGCATAATAATTATCAACTCTTTCATTCAGTGAATAGTTTCCGTATTTATTGGCTCCTCCATAAATATCCGTTATCTTTTTAACCCTTGTGTTCCAATTAAGGCCAGTATTCCAGCTGAAATTATTGTTTTCAATTGGTGTAACGTTGAGCATCACTTCAAAACCATTGGTTGTGTATTCGTTCCCGTTTACTTTACGGCTATTGAAACCGCTTGCTTCTGATGTGGGAAGGTTGATAATTTGGTTTTCGTCAACAATGTTGTAGTAGGTCAAATCAAAACTTAGTTTGTTTTCAAGTAAAACAGTGGAAAGCCCTAACTCGAATGATGTTGATTTTTCAGGTTTGATATTGGCGTTCACAATGCTGTTTGGATAAGAAACCCTTGAAAGCCCACTGTAACTTCCTGAATTTGAATAATAGGAAGAAGTTTGGTAAGGATCCAAATCGCTTGATACTTCTGCCCATGAACCGTAAAGTTTTACATATTCAAAAGCTTTTGGTAAATCTACCAGGTTCGAAATAAGTGTACTCAACGAAACGGAAGGGTAGAAATAGGAATTGTTGGACTTCGGAAGTGTTGAAGACCAGTCATTCCGTGCAGTTAAGGTTAGGAAGAAAGCATCCATTAGGTCAAACGACATGGTACCGAATACGCTTCGGATTTCTTTTTCCTGATATTCGGTTGATGCTTTTACATTTCCCATGGTATTGTTCAAGCTGTAAACCCATGGAACTACCAAACCATCGGTAGCATTGTATTCCTGTTGGTATTTGCGATAATACTGAGAAGCTCCTGCATTCAGGTTAAATTCGAAATCATCTGAAAATGCTTTTTTATAGGAAAGTAAAATGTCGTTATCAACGTTTACTTTATTGGTGTTCCAGGTTTTATAATCACCTTCCCTTGGGTCATCGTAGTTCAGGTAGGTTTTTGGACTTGCCCTGTCTTCAAAAATGTCTTTGATTACCGCAGAACTTCTCCCCTGAATGCTCAGATCTTCGGTAATGTCCCACTTAAGTTTTACCTGCCCATTAATGGTATTGGCATCGTACTTTTGATTCAATTCGTAAGCAGCAAAATATACGTTGTTGTACCAGGCATAGTTAAAGTTTGCCTGACGATAGCCTTCCTGTCCGGGGATATAAAGATGCTCTTTCAGGTCCTGACCATTCACATCGTCACCCATCCAGATCAGAATGGTGTACATGTGGTTACGTGGTCCATATCCATGGCGTGGGTAGTTTGGTGAATATACTTTGTTGTAAGAAAGTTTACTTTCAAGTTGTACATTATTGGCAAGTTTATACGATCCGTTGAATGTTAGCCCTCCGGTTTTAAGCTTTGAGTTTGGCACCCTTCCTTTTTCCGATTGGTAAAATCCTGAAAAGCGTGTTGCCCCTTTGTCATTTTTAGAAGAAATGGAAAAGTTAGTGGTGGAAATAATTGCCGTTTCCATAAAATCTTTCAGGTTGTTATGGTATTCCCAAGGAATTGGAACCCTTGAATAGCGCGATTTGTCGTCGTATTGAGTTCCTGAAACATCGCCCCACCAGGGAATTGTTTCACCAGTTACGTTATCATAAATTGGGCTGTTCCATTGTGCTATTTTAAGGTTGTCCGAAAATTTAGGGCCCCAAATCATATCACCATCAGAAATACCGCCGTCTTTTCCGTCCCAAAATTCATATTGTCCGTTGGAGCCGTTTCCATATTCCGTTTGGGTTTTTGGGAAAACTGTGTATCCGGCACTAACCATGGTATTGTTCGAAACAGTAATTTCGAAACCTTCTTTTTTTGCGCTTTTTGTTGTAATCAGGATTGCACCGTTCCGTCCGCGTGAACCATATAACGAAGAAGCTGTGGGCCCTTTAAGAACAACAATGCCTTCAATGTCATTTGGCGAAACATCGTAGAAATTGGTCTCAACCGGAATTTCATCAATAACAATAAGTGGTGCTTTGCCCCTCAATACAAATTCCGGGGTTTGGAATAATCCGGTTTTGGTATTTACGGTCAACCCGGCAACCTGTCCACTTAGCATGTTTCCCATGTTTGGGCTGTTAACGCTGGTAACAACTTCGGAATTGACTTCCTGGGTAGCATAACCAATTGATTTTTTTTCCTGGCTAATTCCAAGTGCGGTAACAATTACTTCATCGATCGCTTGCAGGCTTTCTGATAATGTTATATTAATAACCGTTTGATCGCCAACTACAATTTCTTTCTGCTCAAACCCGATGTAAGAAAGCAGAAGCGTAGAGTTTTTGTCTACTTCAATTTTATAATAACCATCCGTGTTGGAAACTACGCCATTTGTAGTTCCTTTTTCCATAATGGTTACTCCCGGAAGTGAAGCTCCGGAGCTTTCTGTAATTTTACCTGAAATTTCTACTTTTTGCGCAAAAAGAACGCAAGCAAAAAATAAAAATCCAATCGTTAAGACTAAGTGTTTCATAGATAATAATTTTGTTAAAGTTTTTGTTTATTCTATTAAAAGTTCACACAAAACATCCCCATTCCGACAAGCATATAGCATGTCAATTACTTCATTTAGTTATACTTACAAGTGTTGTGTCCTGACGGGATTAACCTTTTACAAACAGGTGTTTTAAAAGATTAAGTTGAATTCATTAAAATTTACTATTGGTTTATGGTTTAGATTTTATAGTGTACCAATTCAGTTTGGATGCTGCCATCCTCAAAAAAATCGATTATTGCATACGCCGGACCAAATTCCTGATAAGACCCGTTCCACCAGCCTCCACAAACAGCACCATTGCAATGGTAGTGCACACCAAGATATTCTGTTTTGTCGGCCAGGTGAATATGTCCGCTAATCGCTGCCTTCACGTTTGGATATTTATAAAACAAGTCTTTTATTTTCCTTGAATCAATATGCATCCAGGCAGAAGGAACCTGCCAATCTCCATTTTTCTCGTTATCGCCATCGTAATATGCCGATACCGAAAGGATTGGAATGTGCGATGCAATGCAAACCGGCATCGAAGGATCGGTAGTTTTTAGTTCTTTTTTCAGCCACGAGAATTGATCTTCATCCAGTTTGGCAATGTAACTTCCTTTATCAGATTCGTGCGGACTATCGAGACAAATAAATTTCCAACCACCGTGCTCAAACGAATAAAAGCGTTTTTCGAGCCCAAGCATTTCCATTGCCCAGGCTTTCCCATAGTTAGGATCGTTTTTTATATCCTGGTCATCCATTCCCCAACCCCAAACATCGTGGTTGCCAATGCAGGAATATAGAGGTAGATTTAGTTTGCTCCTAAAATATTCTTCCCACGATTGCCATTGTGCCTCAACTTCTTTTTTCGGGCGCTTTAATGCATCCATAATATTATCGCCCGTATTGAGAATAAAGTCTGGTTTTATTTTCATTCCCTCTATTTCTGCTAGCAACTTATCAAGTGCTTTTTTTACTTTTTCAGAAGGATAAATATGCATATCGGTGAAGTGCACAATCCTGAAACCCTTTTTTTTGCGTTCAATCAAAGAGTTGCTTTTTATTGCTGATGGAATTCCGACACCCAAAGCCAGTGACAAGCCTAAAAAATTTCGACGTTTCATAGTGTAGTTTTTACGAAACCAAAGTTGACCTTTTAATGTGAACCGAATATGTTATAAACTTTCTGTTTTCGTTAAAAAACCTTTAGGAAATTTAAGCCTTGATTACCTAAATGTAAATCCTGGATTAAGGATTTTGGATGAATAAAACTAAGTTTATTAAACAGAGCCACTTAATTGTTTTTTACTTTAAAAGTCATTTTTAGGAAATTTTCGTTTCGAAACGATATTTATGTTTCATTAATTATTAAGTGTTTTGTACTTGCTCAAACATTGCTTAATTTTAGTTCCAATTAATACCAGTTGTTAGCGTCCACCTTGGATTAAGTTAACCACAAATTGTAAAATCAAAAGATTAAGGTATGACTGATTTTTGGGAAACTAAATTTGCAGAGGAACAAACCATGTGGGGCTTTGAACCGTCCGACTCTGCCCTAATTTGCAAAGATTTCTTTTTAGAAAATAACATTCAAAATATATTGATTCCGGGAATTGGTTACGGCAGAAATGCAAAAATATTTTACGAAAATGGCTTCAAGGTTTCAGGAATTGAATTGTCAAAAACAGCCATTGATTTGGCAAAAAGCAAAAACGGGCTCGATATAACTATCTACCATGGTTCGGTTACCGAAATGCCATTTGATAGCAATAAGTACGATGCTATTTTTAGTTATGCATTGCTGCATTTGCTAAACAGAAATGAGCGAAAGAAATTCCTGAATGATTGCTACAAGCAAATTAAACCAGGTGGGTACATGGTTTTTACGGTGGTTTCGAAAAAAGCAAACATGTATGGGATTGGAAAGCAGTTAAGCAAAGACCGTTTTGAAATTTTCAGGGGCGTAAGTGTATATTTTTACGATTCGCTGGCTGTTGAAAAGGAATTTAAGGACTTTGGATTGCTAGATTATGTTGAAATTGATGAGCCCATAAAACACATGGAAAACGAAGAACCTCTGAAATGTATTTACGTTAAGTGCCGGAAATGGAGTGACTAGCTGCGAGCTACGAGCTTTAAGCTTCGAGCAGTCATTTCGAACGAAGTGAGAAATCTGTTAAAAGAGCCAGGACACAAGAGCCAAGAACCAAAACACAAGTCGCAAGCTTCCAGTCTCGTGTCTCGGGTAAAAAGTCGTAAGTCCAGCAGTGAGTTCCAAGCTACGAGCTTCAAGACACAAGAATCAAGAGACTCATTGCTCGCAACCCGCGACTAACAGCTTTAAACTCTTTCTCCCTTATTCTTCCAAACAAAATTATTTTTTGTATTGATTCCTATACATTATATAATTAACTTGCACCTGCTTCGAAACCTGGAAACGCACAGTAACGCATCGTGAAAAGGACGCCTAAACAAGGCAAATAGCTGCACCCCCGGATTTCATTAGCAAATCAAGAAATTTAATGGAAATTAGCCTGTTGTAAATTTTTATTAATTAGGTATATTGATTGGTAATTAGAGGAATATGTAAAAATTTGGGAAGTGTAAAAGTACGTTTATACGTACATTGGCGGTAATTATGTGCCTTAAAGAACATTAAAATATAAATATGAAACTATTAAAAATACTATCTCTGTTTTTGTCAGTTATTCCTTTGACAAATGCCTATGCGCACTTTGTTGAACCGGAATGTGGAATTATTGAAAACCCAAATTACTCATATACCAATTATTCAGACTTTTCTGGCATGGGTTACACCCTTTATCATAACGGGGTTATCATCAGCCAACAATATGGTACAGAGGCTGGACGCGGGTACAACGCAGTTTTACTGAAATTTATTAATGACTCGACAGGATATTTTGTTTATAAATCAAAATTCTACAGTATTACAACTTCATTTATCGTGAATAAAATTGAAGGGGATAAAATTAAATATTTAGGCACCGGATACAATATTTTCTCATTCTATATTGTTAATGAGCACTTAGCATACATGTTAACTGCCGCAAACACTTTTTCGCTTGTAAGATGTTCGGATATACTACCTTTAAAACAACTCTACTCTGGTTATCTCGACTCAAACATTACAATTACTGATTCGTTAATTGGGTTGCCTTTATGCCCTGATTTTCAGGAGTTGAATGTTCATATATACACCGGAAATTTAAAGATATCATTTCAACCCGATGATTCAACTACGTCCATTATCGACAATAAAATAACCGAATGTGAAGTGTTTCCCAATCCCGCTGATGATTATTTATGTTTAAAGAGAGCTGATGCAATGGGTTCGTGTATCATTAATATATTCAATATAAATGGCGTATTAAAGAAATCGGTACAGACTGATATTGATTTTACACAAACCTTTTATGTAGGTGATTTAAGTGCCGGAGTTTATATTATTGAGATTTACCATGAGAGGGAAAAATATTATTCTAAAATGGTAAAAAAATAACTACCGCCGACACAGTACATATTTCAGAGCGGGGTTGGTGCGGTTAGCAATTGCGGATTCTCGTTTCGCAGTTCCGTGTCCTCCGGGCATGAACGCCCTCCGAAATCCGCTCCGCAACATGTACCAACCGTCAGACTGTCTATGTAATCGCTTTAAAGTAAGACGCTAATACATTGAACGTTTGGCAAAATAAAAACCAAAAGATATGAATAATTCAATTGATGTAGGCTTATGTAAACAATGTGAACTCTGCGTGGAGGTTTGTCCTTGCAATATCATCGGAAAAAATGAGAAAGGCGAAGTCTCTTTTTTTAAGGACCGGGAATCGATTTGTTTACACTGCGCACAATGTATGGCTATTTGTTCAATAAAAGCGATTTCAATTAATGGGCTTTCATACGAAGATGATTTGTTTGATTTGCCAATTAATACTATAAATTACGATTCGTTTAATGATTTTCTTGCAAACCGTAGGTCCATTAGAAATTTCAAAGATAAGCCGGTACCAAACGACGTAATTTCTAAAATCATAAACACGATTGATTTTGCGCCATTTGGGGCAGAACCGAAAAAAATAAATATTACGGTTGTAAATAACAGGGAAGTAATAGAAACAGCATTGCCACATATTTCAAAATTCTTGGATAACATTGTTAAATGGGTCGACAATCCAATTGCATCGTTTATGATTAAACGAAAAAAAGGATCGGAAACTTTTAACACCATAAAAAACCATTTATACCCGATCTCGAAAAGTGGGAATTATAAACTTGAACGTGGTGACCGAATAACAAGGGGAGCCCCATCCCTTATAATTTTCCACGCCGATAAGGGGGCAGAAGCACATACAAACAATGCATTGATTTATGCTACTTACTCAATTTTAGCTGCACATTCGCTGGGGTTAGGTGCAACAATGGTTGAAATTGTCCCTGCTGCCATAAACGAGGTTCCTAAAGTGAGGGAGATATTTAAAATCCCTGAAAAACATGAAGCAGTTATGTCGGTAGTTATTGGATATCCGAAATATAAATACAAGCGTGCAATACGAAGGAAAAATGAAAATATAGAATGGATCGAATAAAGTTGCTTGCTTAATATGTGGTAAAAGGCGTACAAGTGATCGTTGTCATTAAAAAGCAAAAAATTGTTTACTATGAATAAATCATTATCAGGCTTGAAATCATTTTCTGAACCAATTGTCAAATTGATTGAGGCTATTGAAAAAGCTACAGGGATTCTATACGAACCTAAGAGAATTGTTAGAAAAGCTAAAGCAGAAGCAAAGTCAGAAATAATAAAAAAAATAGGTTCAACGATATCGAACGATATTGATATTCGTACTATTACCCGGGTTCTAAGTCAAGAAAATAAAAGGCAATTTAATATTGACAATATTGTATATGAAGCTATTAATCAGTTAAAATATTCAGAAAATGAAGAATCTATTGATGATATTGAAGTTGACTGGGTCACTGATTTTTTCAATTTTGCCCAAGATATCTCGAATGAGAAACTTCAAAAAGTTTGGGCAAAATTATTAGCGAATGAAGTGGATAAGCCTGGCTCAATATCAAGAAGGACTCTATTTATTTTAAAAACAATAAGTAATAAAGAAGCAATAATGTTCAATATGCTATGTGCAAATACAATTGGCATAGTTGAAACAATTGATAATTATGCAAATAGAGGAATGGTAGTATTACCAGAAGAAGGGCACTATAAATTTAACGATGAAATTTGGGGAATAAAAGATGTTGAGATAGGCATATTACAAGAGTTAAGGCTTTGTGAATATTTACAGTTTTTTATCGAGAAAGGCGATGAATATATTTTTGAAATTGGCAAGCACAAATATAAGATAAAACCTAAAAAAGAAATGGAAATTCATTTCCACGCTTTATCTCATGCTGGGAAAGAATTATATGGTCTTACTCAATTTGAACAGAATTCTAAATATCTTGATAAATGTGAAGATTACTTACGAGAGATAAATTTAATATCATAATTAACTCATCAAAAGAATTAGCAAAAAGGCTGATACAGGAATACTTACAATCTAAGTGTTACTAATGGGCATATTTCAGGGCAACAAATAATTTATCGCTTTATACATTGTGCAATACAACTTATTGAGTAAATTTCAATCAAAAATACCAAGCTATGAATCAACTAACTTATTTCAACAGACATTTATTAATCGTAATCATTTTTACGGGAGTTATTTCAAATTCTTTTGCCCAAAGCAGTAACAACGAAGTTGTGCCGATCGACAAATCAAAGTTTAGCAACGAAGTTGTTGCCGATCCGGTTTTTAATCAATGGCAAATACTTCTAAAAGCGTCATGTGAAGATATTCTGTACAATTGGTGGAAGACAATACCCGACTTGCAGGATAAACCCGGGAAAACCGAAAATATTGATTTCATTGATTTTGGCTATTTAGAAAATAACAATAAAAAAGCAGAATTTGGTCCGGAAACAAAAGGAGGTATTCGATATGCTGCAGAGTTTGCATATACCCTGGGCGTTTTAATATTTACGGATTCCTATGAAGCCATGGGCTTTGAAATGCCGAAATCTGAAATTATTAATCGCACGGTGCTGATTATTAGATCGCTTGCAAAAGATCATCGTGTAAATGGGGGGATTAACCATTCATGGGGCAACCAGTGGCAGTCGGCGCAATGGGCTGGCAAAGTTGCCGTTGCCGGATGGCTAATGTGGGACTATCTGGATAAAGAAGGCCAAAACAATATAGCCCGAATGATGGAATATGAGGCAAACCGCTTTTTAAATCACAAACCTCCATATGCGAATGGGCTTTATATGTTTAATACCAATGCCGAAGAAACCGGTTGGGATGCTACGGCATTACAAATTACTTGTGCCATGCTTCCTAAGCATAGTAATTATAATGTATGGTTAGAGAAATCGTATGAATACAGGCTTGGAGCAGTGGCAATGCCAACCGATCTGGAAAACGAAACCGTAGTCGAAGGCAAAATGGTTAAAGAATGGGTATCTGGTTACAATATGGATACGCTTGGAGCGCTTGGAAACCACTATGCTTATCCCAATCCGGATTATATGGCAGCCACCCTTCGTCATTCTATTGAAGCAGCATTGTACATACAATTGGGAGGCCAACCAATTCCTTCTGTAAATTCATTCAATTGCTCCCGTATCTATGGAAACTTTAACAACTATGCCTGGCATGGTGAAAGCACCATTTATAAAAAAGACGGTACTATTTATTGGCCCATTGGCATTGAACAAAATAGGAGGCTTGAATTAATTAAATATAGTTTAATTGACCTTGGGGCGCAGATTCTGGGATTTGATGAGCCATGTTCCGTTAAAGGGGAAGACTGGGAGAAATTACATCTTGCAGAAGCGATTAAGTTGAAACGGACTGAATATTTATCTGCAAATGGATATCTCTTAAGATGGATTCAATATACAGAGAGGGGTAAATAATTCACTTTAATTTTGCGTGCTTTGCAAAGTCGGTTGCTGGCAATTATGGATTTCTGACCACGAGCGTTTTAAAAAAGAAGAATTCCCGAATTAATTTATAAATGAGATAAAAGCAACTATGGATTTTACAGAATTATTAGATAAACGACGTTCCATCAGAAATTATACAGACGAGGAAATCCCGATGGGTACCTTAAAAAGTATCCTTAAGGAAAGTACTTTGGCTCCAAGTGCCGGGAATGAACAACCTTGGAAATTTATTATTGTGAACAATCGCGAAATGATCAATAAAATCTCGGATGAGTGTAAAAACAATATGTTAAACCGAATTGCTTCAAACCCGAATGATTATGCTAAAAAATATGAGAAGATGCTTCAAAATAAATCCTTCCATATTTTTTATAATGCACCAGCATTGATATTCATCCTTGGAGATGCAAACATTAAAAACCTATTTGTAGATTGTGCTTTGTTTGCTGGGTATTTAATGATGTCGGCAACATCGCGAGGATTGGGTACTTGCTGGGTTAATTTTGCAACCGAAATCAGCGGTTCATCATTGGCTAAAGAACTTGAAATTCCGGAGAGCCATAAAATTGTTGCCCCAATTGCGATAGGTTACCCGCAAAAAATCCCCAATGTGCCCAAAAGAAAAGACCTTCAGGTTATTAAAATTATTGAATAGTTTTGCCCAAGAACAAACATCCTCAAGTAATGACAGAACTGAACATACAAATGCTTGGAAACAAAGCCTGCAAAGTGAACCATCATGCATGCAAAACAGAAATAGTAACCTCAACTGCACCTGAATATGGAGGCACATTAAACGAATTTTCTTCCACCGATTTACTTGCTGCAGCGCTGGGGACTTGCATTGCAACAACCATCGATGACATATTGTTAAGAAATGGGATACCACTTGAGAATGTGGAGATTATCGTTACGAAAGAACTTTCGGTTTTGCCCAAACAAATTAAATTTATTTTGGTAAAGATTGTCATAAAACAGGATGTTACCGATAAACTGATCCATATAATCGGGAAAGCAGCAAAAACTTGCATGGTGCACAACAGCCTATCAATTAAGCCCGAAATCAAAGTTGAGAAAGCTATTTGAAAGATCAATTATGATTAGTTGTAATCGCGCAAAATGTTATAAAGTCAGTGGAAACATAAGGAAATGTAAATTTACCGTTTGTAATTTGTAGAGAGATAAGTAGTTTTATGAAAACTAAAACGTATTTATAGGACTGGATTACTTGATCTATGAATTTTTTTACCACCGAATATTGTAAATACGACAAAGGGCACTTATCATGGAAAGACGGGCTTTTCTCCGGTACGGTCATTCTGTTGTTTTTTCTTTTGTTTCAACCATTCGGGTTTCGTGATAAAGAGTTAGGTTTAAAACTGCTCCTCTTCCCTGGTTACTTTGTAATTGCTTTCCTTAATTCAATAGTCACCTTTTATGTTATCCGAAAAATCATCGAAAAAATACAAACATGGACGCTTAAACATGAACTAATAAGCTTCTTTATAAATTTAGTTCCTTTGGTGTTTGTCGTCCATTTATATACAGTTTGGATGGCAGGAGACATGCCTCTCAATTTTTACTGGTATGTCAAACTGTTTTACCACATTGCTTGTTTGTCGCTGCTAATAAGCTTGTTGGAATATTTTTATTACAGAAATAAATCCGCGGATATTCAAATTGAGCATTTGGCTTCACAAATAAAACGTTACACGGAAATAAAATCATTGCCAGAGAATGTACAGATAGACCGTTTGGTTTCCATTGCCCTTGAAAGTGGTTTCATATCCATAAATACCGATAATTTATTTTTTATTGAATCAAGCGGGAATTATATGGAATTTAATATGGACAATGGTAATGGGGAAATTAAAAAGCTTAAAAAAAGGGGACGCTTACACCAGGCGAAATCCGATTTAAAAGATTATCCTGAATTCACCAGATGCCATCGTGCCTTTATTGTTAACCTAAAAAAGGCAGTTCAAATTGAAGGAAATAGCAAAAATGCTTCGTTGATCCTGGAAAATAAACTTCACGATATCCCTGTTTCAAGGGCTAATTTTAGGACCTTAAAAGAAAAGTTGGAGCAAATAATTGCTTCCTGATTCCTTTTTGTCACATTTCAGTACCAAATATCCCAAATAGTTGGAGCTCCGATTATTGGAATTTACGTTTGCAAAGATTTTTAAACAAAAAAAGCAAACAAATGAAAAGTAAAAAAAATATTTTGATTGGTATTATTGTTAGTATGCTGCTTGTAATAATCTCATTCGCCGGGATTTCATTTAGGGTGAAAAACCAGGTTAAAAGCTTATTTAAACTTAACAAGAAGTTACAGGAAGAAGGCTATTATATGGGGGAGTTTGAATTCCACATGCTCGGGTTTGGATATTTAATGGGAAAAGGAAACTATTTAAAAGCCATGAAAGGTGTAGCAGACTATAAAAAGTTTCTTAGCAATAAAGAAAACCTGGTTAAAATTCCCGATTTCAAATCCAACCAGGACGAGATCGATTTTTATATAAACCTTCAGAATCCGAAGACTGGTGCTTTTATGGATGATTCTGCATCATATTGTACCTATTTGTCGAATACAGGAAACATTATTACGCACCTTGAAGTATTGCAGGACTCCAGCACCAAACCGTTAAAATTGAAGTATCCACTCACTTTTTTGGATGAAATAAACACGCCCGAAAAAGTTATCGCTTATTTAAACGATGTTTCTTATATGAATTCAATCGGTGCCAAATTCCCTCAAACTTCCTTTCATTTTGCCCGCGACATGTTTAGCAATTTCGGACCTGAAAATGCTATCGAAAGAAATAATTTATACCAGTTTAGTCCAGAATGGAAAGAGGCAATCTTAAAATGGATGTACGATTTTCAGGACGAAGAAACTGGTTTATGGGGACCCAAAAGCATAAAAAATAAAAAGTTGCTTAAATACGATATAAACAACAGTTATTCTATTGCAAAGAAATTCAGGGATACCAATGGAAACGATATTTGTGAAGGCTTTCCCTTGCGTTATGGCGATAAACTGTTTAACGCTGCTCTGAAAGAATTGGGAGAACCGGCACCCAATGATTCTGACCTTGATTGGATTCATGAATGGAACCTGAAACAGGTCAAAGGTATGAAAATGCTCCTTGCGTTTTTATGGAAAGATGCATCGGAAATACAAAAAAGAGAAGCACAAAAAATTATAAGCAATTTTATACAGTTTAGTTTTGATAAGTATTATGTGGAAAGCGAAGGTGCTTTCAGCTATTATCCGAATTCTGATCACGCCACGGTTGATGGCATGAATAATATGATTTTAAAAAGAATAGGTGCTTTATCGTATGCAAGGCAAAAACGTTATTGGGGCGAACCCGAACAAAATGCCAAAGATTTTGGGGTGATTGAGATTGATACTTCCAGTCCTTGTAATTTGGATAAGATTAAGGGAATTGCAGGTATTAATTCCTGGCGGATTTACAATACTTCGCCCGATTTCAGAAAACTTTATGAAAATGTACGGGCGCTTGCTTATCCAAATGACACAAATGTGTTGGACATAACCGAGCTGGTACCAAAACTGAAGAACTGGACCGAAACCTCGGAGCTTTCTACTGGCAATTGGAAATCAATGGCATCAATTATGAACGAATATGCCCCGTATGAAATTGAAGAACCTTACGTTTGCGATCAAGAAAATTTGAGCCAGAAAATATGTAATTTATTTCGAGAAACCTCAGAGCTTTACATCGTTGGTTTTGATATTTTGCAGGTGCCAAGGTTTCGGGTGACCTTGAAAATTAAAGAATAAGCCTAATATGCAATATCCAATGGATATGGTCTGTATTAAGCTATAAGGATATTAATTTAATTAATAAGCCGGCAATCTTTTGGAATGATTTGATTGCCAGTATTATCCAAAATTATCTAGCTGCGTATGATCTAATGTTCACCTTTTGGGGTGTTTGTAATAATTTTCATTCTTTTAAATATTTTAAAACTTTTCTATCCTAAGTTTGTAACTAATACCAACAGATGACCTACCTATGGAATTATGAAGATGAATTCAAAAATACGGTTTTTGCTAATGAATGGCCTTCGGGGAACAGCCTGGTTGCTGGCATTGCTGGTTGTTTATTTTGTAATTCATGAAATTATTGAGCGCAATCCTCAAACATGGATAGATGAATTTTACTCACGCCCACTGCTAATTTATGGTATTTATCTGGCATCCGAGTTTTTCTTTGGCATAATTCCGCCCGAAATGTTTATGCTTTGGGCAATCAATAAAGGCTCAAGCTTACATTACCTGTTTAATCTGCTATTTTTTGCCGGAGCTTCGTATGCATTGGGGTATGTTACTTTTTTAATCGGCTCTCTCTTTTATAAAAAAGACACCTTCCGAAAAATAAAAAAGAAATTTTTGAGAAACAGTTGGCCGCAATTTAAAAAATATGGCTTGTTCCTGATAATTGTGGCAGCATTAACACCAATCCCCTGGTCGGCAGTTTGTTTGATTATTGGGTCTGCGGGATATCCTTCCTCCAGGTTTCTTAAGTTCGCCCTTTTCAGGGTACTTCGCTTTGCCATTTATGGGTATATCATTTTTCAAACACATCAATTTAATATTTTTTAAGCTTATTATTCAAACATCAACTCCAAACATTTGTTACATCAACAAACAAAACATTGAAGCATGTTTGAAAAGCTAAAAAAACGATGGCATATTGAAACCAACTTTCAGTTGATCCTTATTTTTATTGTGTTTTCGGTAACTGGTTCGGCGGCTATTTATGTAAAAGGGATAATCTTTCAACTTTTGAATATTAATTCGGAGACTGCACTTTGGATTAAAATTCCCATGTATATTCTTACGGTTTTCCCGGCATATCAGCTATTATTGATTGTTATTGGAACCTTGTTTGGGCAGTTTAATTTTTTCTGGAATATGGAGAAAAAAATGTGGCGCAGGTTTCAGTTTAAAAAACGAACGAAAATAGTGACTTTATTGGTTCTGATAGGCTTTCTTTCTAATACAAATAAATCCATGGCAAATACTATTGAAAAAGTGAGTTTGGGTGGCGGATGTTTTTGGTGCACCGAAGCAGTATATTTAGGTTTAAATGGGGTAGTGGATGTAAAGCCCGGCTATAGTGGAGGTCATGTAAAATCTCCTTCATACAACCAGGTTGTTACCGGAAATACCGGGCATGCCGAAGTAGTTCAGGTAACTTACGATACTTCGTTGGTAAGTTTTAAAGAAATTTTGGAGGTGTTTTTTGTAACCCACGATCCAACAACCCTTAACCGCCAGGGGGCTGATATTGGTACCCAGTACCGATCGGTAATTTTTTACCATACCGATCAGCAAAAAGTGCTTGCTGAAGAAATAATTTCGGAATTGAACAAAGAAAAAGTATTCGACGGACCGATTGTAACGGAAGTGACCAAAATTCAAGAGTTTTATGTGGCTGAAGATTACCATCAGAATTATTTTGCAAGAAATAAAAACCAGCCATATTGCCAGTTTGTGGTTGCCCCCAAAGTGGCAAAATTTGAAAAAATATTCAAAGACAGATTAAAAAAATAAGGCATGAAACATTTTATATTAACCCTGATTATTTTCGGTGTTGCCACGTTTTCAGCATCGGCTCAAAGGGAGTTTGCTGTGGAGGAGGGCGATATCACTTATACCATGAAACGATATGTTTTTATGCTTTTGGACCAAGGTCCAACTCCCTTAGATGAAAGCACCGAAAAAGTATTGCAGGAAGGCCATTTAAACCACCTGAATATGTTGGCAGAACAAGGGAAACTTATTCTTGCAGGCCCTTTTGAAGGAGGAAAAGAACATAAGGGTTTATTGATTTTTGATGTGGAAACCGTGGAAGAAGCTCTCAAATTAGAAGGTGACGATCCGAAAGTTGAGGCGGGAAGATTAAAAATGAATGCCTTTTACTGGTGGGGAGCAAAAGGCACCATTTTGAAATAAAAAGCTGGTTGGCTAGAGGGTTAATATATGCCTTCCTTCCTTGATGTAATCCGTAAGCTCCGACATATACTTCACTGTAATTCCCAATTCCTCAAGTTTTTCTGAAACCCCATATTGGTCGGCACAACCTTTACATGCTTTTACAACCGTTCCCTGGTCCATAATTTTCTTGACATAGTCTTGTAATTCAACATCCTCGCTAAGAAGCTTTGCGGATGGTCCCCACACCACCAATGTAATATCATCCCACCACTTAAACCTTTTCGAGTTGTAGGTGTACATAAATACCATTTTCAAGGCGACCTCCCGGTCGGCACTGGTCCACAGAACAACTAATTTGTCAGAACTCTTTAATTCTGTACTTACTGTTTCTTTTGACATACTTTCCTGCATTTGTGCAGATACAAAAATGGGTGCCATCAATATCATGGCAATGCAAATGATAGATTTAATTTTCATGGTTTTTAACTTAAAATTTAGTAATTATAAAATTGCCTAAGTCCTTTTTCTCTTTTGTGGGCCATTCTTCAGGAACACCCAAGGGGGTAAATGTTACCCTCGAATACCGTTCGGGAATATTAAATGCCTTTTGGGTTTCTTCTTCTGAAAAAGAATCGGTAATAAATACAGTCCCATAACCCAAAGCCCTGGCTGCCAACATAAGATATCCGGCTGCCAATGGACCATCCCAGTGGTTATAGCTTGGATATTTACTTTGGTTATCGGTTAATACAACAATATAAACCGGTGCCGAAAGGTAGCCACTTTCCAAACGTAGTTTCGCTTTTTCAAGCTCATCAGTAAGTTCGCTGCCTTTCAGGTTCTTTTTTTCTTTAAAGTATTCCTCATAGGCTTTGAGTTTTTCTTCTTTCAGTGCTTCAATTTGTTCCTTTTCTTTAATTACCAGGAATTTCCATGGCTGTTGGTTTCCCGATGTCGGGGCCATTCGGGCTGCATCCAGAATTTGGTTAATGTGTTCATCAGGTACCGGATCGGGTTTGAATTTTCTAACGGAACGCCTGTTTTTAACGACATCCCAAAATGAGTCCATCGTTTCGTTTGTAGCTGCTGATGCGTTCGTTTTGCAGGCAAGCATTAATCCGGCGAGTGCGCCTGCGCTAATTTTAATACTGTTTCTTCTGTTCATTGTTTTATGGTTTTATTGTGGATTTTTAATTTAGAAAGGGCTAAAGAACTGTTATCCCGTCAAGGTCAGGGAACAAGGTTTTTACACCCCAACCGCCAAAATTTTCGGTTACTGCAATGGTGACTGTGTTTTCACCTTTTTGCAGGTTAAGGAAAACAGAATCGAAATAACCGATAGTTCCTAAAAAACGATAATCCCTGCTACGGTATACATCCGTGCCCATCCATACGGCTTTCCCGTTTAAATAAACCTTAGCAATATCGCTAAAAGCAATCTTCATTTCCTTTAGAGTATCTTTTTCAGAATCAATTTTTATCTGAAGCAGAACTGTATTGTTTTCGCGCGAGAAAACGGTGTATTTTGAGATATTTAATAATCCGCCTTTTTCACTTGCCGCTTTTTTGAATGTGGATTTAGCAATCAAATCGTTAATTTCATTGGCTTTGAGGACTGCCTGGGCATTAAATGGTTCCGAAATCGAATATTTTAAATTTGTTCCTTCACTGGCTTGTTCTTCTTCTTTAAACTCTGATTTTAATTCCGGGGCAGCAATTTCTTTTATGCTGATATTTGCAAATCGTGCAGGTCCATAAAACTCAACCTGTCCCTGGCAATCGCCCATTTTTAATACATGAATTGGCAGGATTGCTTTTTCCATATCGCCAATAAATACCTCGCCACGATCACCCGACACAACAAGTTTTATGTGGAACCATTCATCAAAAACGTGCTTTTTAACTGCACCAAACCCATCTCCATAATAAAGTTGCCATCCGGCATTGCCATTATAAACAGGGGTATATTGCATGGCATCAGGATTTCCGCTTTGGTGCTTACGAATGTAAAATTCCTCGGAATTACCGTTGCCATCGCCCCGAAAACTGACACCGGCAAAACCTCTGCCTTCCTGAATGCACATATCAAGTTCAATGATCCCGTTGTGAAATACGATACTTTCAGCCATTGCTGATCCTCTATCGGTTTTTAAACAATCGTTGCCCTTATAATTTTCTTTTTGGGCTTTTCCCGTTAATTTCCAGGATATATTATTCAGCGTTGTTGGTTCCTGTGCCGATAAAATTGTAGATACAAATAGTAATAAACTTAAGCAAATAGTTTTCATGTGGTAATAAATTTATGTTTTACGTAAAGGACGGCGATTGAGGACAAAAAATGCATTCAAAGTATGAGCAAAACCTATTCAAAGTTTGAAAAGTTGTAAATTGTGCTTGCTTCTTATTATTTTTGAAAAAAAATCAGGTTCATGCCGAATACTTTTGATACAGAGAAATTATTGATAGCCCTTTTGGTCGAAAAAATTTCGCTGAAAATGAGAATATCCACACCAGAAGAGTGGCAACAGCGCGATTTTGAAAACCTGAATATTCTTGTTGAAGATAAAACAGGTGTTAATTTAAGCGTTTCTACGTTAAAACGAATCTGGAAACAACAGTTTGCAAACCTGCCGCAAAAAAATACCCTAAACGCCCTAGCAAGTTTTTTAGGTTATAAAGATTGGTTTGATTTTAAAACGGCACATGAAGCACCAACGCAATCAGGTGACAAACAATTTCCGAAAAAGGTTAGGGGCACATTCCTGTTTTTGAAGAAAAGTGTAGCCAAACTGGTTTATATTCCTGTTTCGGTTGTGGTGGTGATTTTGATTTTACTGATGGTGTTTAAAACCGAACCCGGACAAAGTTATACAGAAGCCCATTTTTCGAGTCGAAAGACAGTGAGCGAAGGGGTACCCAATTCGGTTATATTTGATTACGATATTTCAAAATTTGATGTTGACAGTGCATTTATACAGCAATCGTGGGACCGAAGAAGACGTGCACGGATCAATAAACATGAAAAATATTCCAGTTCACAATACTATTATCCGGGATACCACCTGGCAAAACTTATTATCAATAAGCAGTTGGTGAAAGAAATTCCGGTTTACATTACCACAAAAAGCTGGTTGTCGGTTATTACAAATCCTGTGAATCAAATAATCCCGGTTTATGTTAAAGAAAATTGCATCAATAGCGGACAGATTTATATTTCTCCGGAACAGGTAAAAGATTACAACATCGGGCTCGAATCCAATAACCATAATACCTCATTTTATTATGTAAACGAGAACTTCTATGGCGATAGCGACAACTTTACCTTTGAAACTTCCATAAAAAACAGCCTTGAAGAAGGGGCAACAACATGCCAGTTTTGTACTATTTCAATTTTTGCAGAGTCGGGAAGGCACTACGTCACTTTTTGTGATCCGGGATGTGTTTCGCAATTATCACTTAAGTTTGGGAAAAAATATATCATGGGCAGCAACAACGACCTATCTGCTTTTGGCACCGATATGAACCAGTGGAACGATGTGAAAATAGCAGTTAAAAACAGCTTGGTTGAAGTCAGCCTGAATGGAGTTGTTATTTATCAAAGCGAAGTGGAAAAAAGCAATGGAAAAATTAAGGGCGTTTATTATAATTTTGGAGGATGTGGGGCCATCGATTATGCACGCTTATACGATGGTTCATCAAATTTAATATTCGCAGAGGATTTTTAATAAATATATCGTAATTTCATGCTTTTCCTACATCTTAAGTATGCAATTAGAAATAAAGGTAGTCAGCGATAAAAAATCCCTAAAGACTTTTATTTACCTGCTCGCGATAATCCATAAAAACCATGCGAATTGGGTACCGCCAATTTATATGGACGAATGGGCTTCTTTTAATCCTAATAAGAATAAAAACTTTGAGCATTGCGATACTGTTTTAGCTCTTGCGTATAAAGGGCAAAAGGCAGTGGGGCGGATCATGGGGATTGTGAGCCATAAATACAATATGCTGCATCGAGAGAACCATGTCCGTTTTGCATTTGTGGAGACCTTCAACGATCAGGATGTTTTTAGTGCTTTGGTAAATTTTATTGAAGAGTGGGGCAAAAATATTGGAATGGATAGGATTGTGGGCCCCATCGGTTTTTCCGATAAAGATCCTCAGGGCTTATTGATTGAAGGTTTTGATAAGCCTGTTGTAATTGCATCAAATTGCAGCCTTCCGTATATGGTTGACTTGGTAGAAAATATGGGCTTCCATAAAAAGAAAGACCTGGTAGTGTACCAAATTCAGGTTCCTGATCAGAATCCACCAAGTCCTTCAGTTGGTTAACGAAACGTTTAAAGATATTTACGGCTTTATTCCGTTTACCAAAGAAGAAATGAAAGACTTTGCCAATAGGTATTTGTACCTGATTAACCCAAGATTTATTAAATTGATAGTGAATGACTTGAATGATGTTGTAGCATTTGTAATTGGTATGTCGGATATCAGCCACGGAATCCGAAAAGCTAAGGGGAAACTATTGCCTATCGGATTTATACCTATTTTTATGGCTGGTAAAAAATCGAAACAATTGAATTTATTGTTGGGAGCAGTGCATCCACAATATCAGGGAAGGGGATTGGATGTGGTAATGGGGATAAAACTGCTGGCATCGGCAAGGGAAGCAGGGAAAACGACCATTGACTCACACCTCGAATTGGAAGAAAACTTTAAGGTTAGGGCCGAAATGGAAAGGGTCGGGGGCAAAGTGTATAAAAAATACAGAATTTATCAAAAAGAAATAAGCTAATTGAACTAACATGTGTTTACATATTTTGAATGAACCCTTCAGAATATTTTAAACTTTTACAAATTCCGGAATGTGTTCACTTAATTGTTCATTCGGAAATAAAAACTTAAACAAATGAAACTTAAACCAAAAAAACCGATTCGCTTTTTAGCACTGTTAACTTTATTGTTTTTAACCTATTTCTCAAGCGCACAACAAGACACTTTAAAATTATTATTTGTAGGCAACAGTTATACCTATGCCAACAATCTTCCTCATATTGTATCCTTATTGTCGGAAGGCACTGGCACGAAACTGATTACAGCTAAATCAACTGCAGGAGGTGCATTTTTATACCACCATTGGAATGGCGAGCGAGAGTTAAAAACCAGGGAAATTATTCAAAATGGAAATTTCGATGTTGTTGTTCTGCAGGATAACAGCATGTCGGCGATAAACTCACCCGATAGCTTGTTAAAATACGCCGCATTATTAACGGAATTGGTTAGGCAAACAGGGGCTAAACCATACTTGTACAATACATGGGCACGGAAAAAAGTTCCACAATTCCAAAAAACCATTAATGAGGTTTATGGAAAAGCAGCACTTGAAAACCATATAAACAGGGTGCCGGTTGGCAGCGCCTGGGAACTTGCAATAAAAATCCGCCCTTCAATCGAACTTTTTATTGCAGATGGTAGCCATCCTTCGGTTCTGGGAACTTTTTTAACAGCCTATATATTTGTAGGTGCACTAACAAATGAAGTTCCTGAATTTAATTCGAAAGATATCTCAGTAATGGACGAAAATGGTGAAAAAGTATATTTGCCTTCGATTGATGCCCTGGATATGGAATTTTGTAAGCGCATTGCAAAAGAAATTTTAGGATTGAAATCAAAGAACAATTGAAACATCCGTTGTGGCTTAAAGTAAAAAACGCTTCTCGGTCATATCTTTAAAATTTTCCAATTATATTTGTTTGCAAAGGAGACGGTTTTGGAAGACTATTTAATCAATCGAATTATAGCGGGTGATGAACAAGCATATGAGTTGCTGTTCAGAAGGTATTATAGGCGTTTATGTGGATTTGCCTATAAAATACTTGGTGATAAGAACGATTCTGAAGAAGTTGTGCAAGAGGTCTTTTTTAACATTTGGAAAAATCGGCAAAACCTAACACCGAAAGAAAACCTTAAACCATATCTTTTTAAATCGGTGCAGAATTTATGTTTTAATTTTATCAGGCACCGAAAAGTAGTTGATCAATCCTATCGAATTATTGAATTA
Organism: Prolixibacteraceae bacterium; assembly: GCA_963677475.2. Taxonomy (GTDB): domain Bacteria; phylum Bacteroidota; class Bacteroidia; order Bacteroidales; family Prolixibacteraceae; genus JABMQB01. The sequence goes on from CAXXQD010000009.1 coordinate 116,089, forward strand.
ATCTACGAAAACAACCCTCCGGCAAACGAGGATGCCTTCGATAAACTCCTGGCGAATGAATTAGAAACGAAAATAGATCATGCTATTAATAAACTTCCTGCAGAATGTAGAAAAATATTTCTTCTAAGCCGTGACGAAGGTTTAAAATATTCTGAAATTGCCGAAAAATTAAACATTTCCATAAAAACTGTTGAAACCCAAATTAGCCGTGCATTAAAAAAATTAAAAGTCGAGCTAAAGGATTATCTAACAGTGCTTATCATTTCAATACTCAGCCAGCTTTAAATAAGGTTTATTGGATTGATTTGCTTAAAACGATCCCCTGAAATTAATTTTTATTAAAAAATTGTATCGCTTTGTAAGGGTATTTTATGTGTTCCTTGTATTAGCCAATTGTAAAACACGATATGAAAAACAACATTGACACTATTATAGTACGGTTTTTCGAACGAAAAAACACACCGGAAGAATTAGAAGCATTAGAAGCATGGTTAAAAGCAGACGATGCAAACAAAAAAGAATTGCGGCATCTTTTTGAAAGCTATCAATTAACAAGGACAGATACATTTCAAAAAAACATTGACATTGATTATGCTTGGGATAAAATGTCGGGCCGCATCAAGTTTGCTTCAAAACCTCTTCAAAAAAATGTTTTCCAGCGAACCACATTTTGGAAAGTTGCTGCATCTGTTACAATATTAATTTGCCTTGGTTTAACTGCCGCACTTGTACATAATAATATAAACTCATGGAAGGGAAACCAACATGTTGAATTTATTGCACCAAAAGGAGAAAAATCGAAAGTAATTTTGATTGACGGAACCCAGGTGTGGTTGAATTCAGAATCAAAACTGGGATATAACATGAGCGCACCCCGAAAAGTAAATCTTGTAGGGGAAGCTTTTTTTGATGTCACAACAAACAAGAAAAGTCCGTTCTTGGTATCTACAAATTCAGGATTACAAGTAAAAGTTCATGGTACAAGGTTCAATGTTTCTGCTTATGCTACCGATAAAACCGTTGAAACCACGCTCGAAGAAGGGAAAATATCGATGGAAGGGTTGGCCAGTTCTTCACCTCTAGTATTAAAGCCGGGGGAACAGTTGGTATTTAATAAACAAACCAAAACAGTTCAATTGCTGAAGGTCGATGCTCAACTTTTTTCTATCTGGAAAGAAGATATCTTAAAATTTGATAATACCCCATTATTTGAAGTTATCACAAAAATCGAACGTTGGTACGATGTTGAAATCAGTATGGATTTTGAATTCAGAAAAGAAGACAGGCTAACAATGACCGTTAAAACAGAAAGTTTAAGGGAACTACTAAATATGATAAGTTTAACAGTAAAAATGGACTATGAAATAAACGGGAAAAAAGTAACAATATCGAATAAATAGAAAGGAAATGCTCCAACATTTCCCTTCTGGCCCTGAACGGGTTATTAATTAACGCTTACATTAATTAAACAGTACAAATTTATGAAAAAAAAATTACGAATTGTTCATGGTAGGGATATTCCTTGCCTGAATAGAATTTTACGGATTATGAAATTAACGAGCCTATTCATGTTTCTCATTATTTTTCAGCTTTCGGCAAGTGTATATTCGCAGAATAGCAAGCTTTCCATAAGTGTTGAGAACACCATGATTAAAGATGTTCTTCTGGAAATTGAGAACCAGAGCGATTATACTTTTTTGTATAACAATTCTCAAATCGATGTTGAGAAAAGAGTTGATATCAGCATGGCAGACAAGGATATCGAAAAAGTATTGGATGAGATTTTCAGGGGAACCGAAGTAAAATATAAAACATTTAACCGAAGTTATGTTTTATACACCGACATGTACGATTTTTCGTTTGGGCAGCAAGAAACCATAACAGGAAAGGTTACTGATATTGATAACCAACCATTGCCAGGAGTTACAGTACATGTAAAAGGATCAACCATTGGGACAGTTACCAATATTGATGGTGTTTATTCGCTGGCTGAAGTGCCTGCAGGGTCAACTCTGGTTTTCTCCTTTGTGGGGATGCAACCCCAGGAAGTTTTGATTGGTAATCAATCAACCATTAACATTATTATGGTAGCCGATGCAATTGGAATTGAAGAAGTAGTGGCAATTGCTTATGGTACACAGAAAAAAAGGGATATTACAGGTTCTGTTCAAAACCTGAGTGCACAAGAGCTGCAAAGTATTCCGGTTGGTCAGTTTGCCCAAAAGTTACAAGGTCAAATGGCTGGTGTGCAAATTAACCAAACTACAGGTCAGCCGGGCGAAGGAATGTTGTTCCGGATTCGTGGTGCTACTTCCATCAACGCCGATAACCAACCTTTGTTTGTTGTGGACGGTTTCCCAATTGTTGGCGGAATTAATAATATAAACCCCGATGAAATAGAATCTTATACCGTTTTAAAAGATGCCTCCGCTACATCACTTTATGGATCTCGGGCAGGTAATGGCGTAATTCTAATTACCACCAAAAAAGCAAAAAAAGGAAGGACTGATTTTAGTTTCAATGCCTATTATGGATTGCAGACTACTCCGGACAATGGCCGTCCTGACATTATGAATGCCCGTGAATTTGCACAATACGAAAAAGAATTCTTTGAGGATAAAATTACGTACGAAGGCTGGACAAATTCCGCTGGCGAAGCTGTTGTTCCTGCTGATTATCAGAATCCTTCGCAATATGGCGACGGTACCGACTGGTACGATGTTATGCTTCAGGTAGCACCAATCCAAAGTTATAGTTTAAGTGCAACAAGTAGAAAAGATAAGTTCGTTTCAGCAGTTGTAGGTTCTTATTTCAAACAAGAAGGTGTATTGCTAAACACAAGTTTCGAGCGTTATTCCCTTCGTGCAAACAGCGAATATGCTTTTAACGACCGTTTAAAAATAGGTTTTAATATTGCACCGTCCTTACAAATCTCACAAAACCAAAATACCGATGGTTTCCGGGAAATAATTGGAACAGCTGTTACCGTATCCCCAATATTAAGCCCTAGGGATGATAATGGTGATTTACGATTGGAACTAAGTGCTCCCAAACATGTTTTCACAACCAAACTGGTACCGGGTTTTAACCGAAAAGCAAAACCGTTTGGCAAAGGTGCATTTATTGTCCAATTCGTTTTTTAGAACTCGAAATACTGGATGGTTTGAAATATAAATTTCAGGCTGGCGTTGAACTGGAAAACACCAGCCACCGAACATTTACGCCTTCAACCGTCGGGGGAAAGCTTGGTCAGGCACCACCGCAACCGGCATCTGGTACCTTTAATTCCGGATTTTATTATTCATGGTTGCTCGAAAATATCCTAACCTATAATAAGTCGTTTAAAGACCATAATTTTGAATTGCTTGCAGGATATTCTGCACAAAAATATACATGGGAAGGAAGTTCGTTGAACGCTACTGATTATCCTGACGATGAAATAGCATGGCTTGATGCAGCTGCCACAACAACAGGCGGAAGCAACATGACCGAATGGTCTATGCTGTCGTATATTAGCCGTTTAAACTATAATTATAAAAATAAGTATTATTTCCAGGCAACCGTTCGCCGCGATGGTTCTTCGCGTTTCGGAAAGAATAACCGTTATGCTACTTTCCCTTCTTTTTCTGCAGGTTGGATAATGTCTGAAGAAGGATTCTTCGGGAATATTAAAACACCAATGAATTATCTGAAACTTCGGGCAAGTTATGGTGTTACCGGAAACAATAATATTGGAAATTATTCTCATATTGCCGGTGTAGGTACAGCAAATTATGTGCTAGGAGGAGTATTGATTGCGGGTAAAGCTTTAAATTCACTGGGCAACGCCGATTTAACCTGGGAAGAAACAGAACAGTTTGATATAGGTTTGGACATGGGATTTTTTAAAGACCGGATTTTCTTTAAATACGATTACTACACAAAAACTACCGATAACTTATTGTATCAATTAGATATTCCAAGGGCATCCGGATTTTCAAACATTCAATACAATGTTGGTCAGATTGATTTCTGGGGCCATGAATTTTCAATTGAAACTAAAAACCTTGTGAATGAGGTAAAATGGAGTACAAATTTGAACTTCTCATTTAATAGGAATGAAGTTATACAGCTTGGTACCGAGAATGTTGCAATTGGTGGATACGACAATGCAGGCGACATTAACCGTTTAGAAGTTGGTCAGCCCGTTGGTATTTTTATGGGATATGTAAACGATGGGGTTTACATGACGCAGGAAGAATTTGATTCGCAACCAAAACACGCAACTTCACAAATTGGTACAGCGCGAATGAAAGATGTTAAAGAAGACGGAGTCATTGATACGAATGACAGGACCATCATAGGAGACCCAAACCCGGATATGATTTTCGGTATCACAAACAATATTCGATGGAAAAACTTCGATGTTAGTATTGTTATGAGTGGGGTTATTGGAGGTGATATTATCGCCCGTTCGTATGAGAATACAGAAAACCTTGATGGGGTATTCAATGTGCAAAAAGAAGTTGCAAACCGTTGGAGGTCACCTGAAAATCCAGGTAATGGCCAAATTCCAAGAACTTTGGCAGGAACTACCGAATTGTTTAGGTATAACAACTCCCGCTGGGTATCAGACGGTACGCACCTGGCCTTGAAAAACGTAACCATTGGTTATACTTTCTCGCCTAAAAATTACATTAAAAAGGCACGCGTATATGTTAGCGGGCAACAGCTTGCTATCCTAACAAAATATACCGGGGGAAATCCTGAGGTAAGTTCAGGATTAAACTGGAACGGTCTTGGAGTAGATAATACTGCTTATCCGGTTCCAAGGACTTTTACTGTCGGATGTAATATCACATTCTAATTAATCAAGAAATAAACGAGTAAAAATATTGTTATGAAAAAAATACTATATATCAGTTTAATATTGTTGATTACAATATCCTGTTCTGAAGACTTTTTGGCACTGGCTCCCGAATCCTATACCAATTCATCTGGGTTCTTTAAAACGGAAAGCCATTTCGAAATGGCAATTGCAGGGAATTATGCTGCCCTTCGAAATATCGTGAACGATCGTTCAAAATGGTTGTTGGGCGAACAGCGTTCCGACAATGCACATTACGAATATTACGCAGCAAACCGTGGAAATGGTTCTGCAATTACCTTAGAGGAAATAGCTGACTTTATCGATCAAACCGATAATAAACACACCAACAATTATTATTACAATTGTTACCTCGGAATATCAAGGGCCAATACAATTCTTGGCCGGATTGAATCGGTTGACTTGTCAGAAGATTTTAAAAAGTCGATTACCGGACAGGCACAGTTTCTGAGGGCATTTTTCTATTTTGATTTAGTTCGTTTTTTTTGGTGGTATTCCATTGTACTTAAATGAAGTTGAGACTGCCGATGAGGCATTTTTACCTCGTTCATCCGTCGAAGAGGTTTATGCTCAAATTGAGATTGACGTAAGGGCAGCCATCGAGAAACTTGATCCTCCGGGTTTCCCTCAAAATGGAGCTGCTACTGAAGGGGCTGCACGAATGCTTCTTGCTGAAGTATTGATGACCAAACCTACCAGAGACTATGCAGGGGCAGAACAGCAGCTAAGGGAAATCTTAAAAATGGGATATAGCTTAAATACCGACTATGCCGACAATTACCTACCAAGTAATAAAAACAATAATGAGTCTATTTTTGAAGTTCAGTTTCAACAAGGTGACCAGGGACAGGAAAGTAAATTCTCATACCGTATGTTTCCAAAAACAGGCAATGTTTCAGCGATTACTGGAATTAGCACCAATATATTAACCTATGGTGGTTGGTGTATGCCAACCGAAGAAATGGTTCAATCGTATGAGGCTGGTGATTTGAGGCTCAATAAATCGGTTTCAGTTGCAGTAGGTTCGCCCGATGCTAATGGAATGATTATCATCAGCGATATACTGAACGTTGGAGATCCTGCTATTGCCGATTATCCTATGTACCGCTATTTTGTAAAAAAATATATGCATACACACGCAAAAGCATATAATACCGATGAAAACTGGCCCATGTACCGATATTCTGATGCATTGTTGTTATTGGCAGAATGTTTAGTGGAGCAAAACAAAGCAAGTGCCGGACTGGAGTACGTGAACGATGTTAGGGCACGTGCCGGGTTAGATCCTGTAAGCACATTAACCGATGAAGTTGTTGCAAACGAACGCCGTCATGAGCTGGCTTTTGAAGCACACCGTTGGTTTGACTTGTTGCGCACAGGAAAAGCAATTGAAGTTATGTCTGCTTATGGTGTAAAAGCAAAAGCAATGTATTCGAATTTGCAGGACAGGACTTATAATATTACAGAAGACAGGTTGTTGTATCCAATCCCATACCGCGAAACGCAACTGGATGAAAGCCTTTTACAAAATCCTTAATTTGATAAAAGAGGGAAAAGTTAATTAAATTAGTCACGAAAAGAACGGGCAAGTGGTGCTTTAAGCTACTTGCCCTAACTTTTAGTTTTGTCAAAATGTCTTGGATGTATTATATTAGTGTCTATTGGTTTAGCTTGGTGTTGAAATAATTATCATAGCAATAAAACATGAATAAAATAGTTTTTGGAATAGTTAATATTTTTCTTTTCATTTTTTCTTTAAACCTGCATGCGGAAGTTAAATTGGACAACCTTCGCTGCGAAATGTTGGAAAATCCCATTGGGATAGATGTGGTCAACCCTAATTTAAGTTGGAATATCAAAAGTAACGAACGTGGTGTTTCCCAGAATGCTTACCGTATAATTGTGGCTTCTTCCAAAGAAAACCTTGACCAGAATATTGGGGATATGTGGGATTCGGACAAAGTAGAATCAGATCAATCAATTCAAATAACATATCAGGGAAAGAAGCTTGAAAGCAGGAAAGAATGTTTTTGGAAAGTAAAAGTTTGGACTTCGCATGGAGAAAGCGAATGGAGCAGTATTGCAAATTGGTCAATGGGGTTTATCTATTATAAGGACTGGCAGGGTCGTTGGATTGGCTTCGACCGGGTGTTTCCTTGGGACAGCGATTCGTTTAATTCGCGCCTTTCTGCACGTTACTTCCGAAAAGAATTTAAACTCAATAAAACCATCGAAAAAGCAAGGGTATATATCATCGGATTGGGGCTTTACGAGCTTTTTCTGAATGGGAAAAAAATAGGCGACCAGGTTTTAACGCCATCACCAACCGATTATACCAAAAATGTAAAATACAATGTTTTTGATGTCACCGAAGAATTGCAACAAGGTGAAAATGCCATTGGCGTGATTCTTGGAAATGGCCGCTATTATACGATGCGCCAACACTACAAAGCTTATAAAATCAAAAATTTTGGTTTCCCAAAAATGCTGGTGCAACTCGAGGTTGAATACGACGATGGCTCGACTAGAATAATTACAACCGATAGTAGTTGGCGCGGTACTGCCAATGGTCCAATTCGCAGCAATAACGAATACGATGGCGAAGAATACGATGCCCAGAGAGAAATGCCAGGGTGGAGCAAGCCCGGTTTTAACGATACTGATTGGTTGGATGCGGAATATGTGGAAGAGCCCCGTGGTGAATTCGAAGCTCAGATGAACCCTTATGTCAAAGTCCTTCAAACAATAAAACCTGTATCTATCAAAGAGATCTCAAAAGGGCGGTACATTTTAGATATCGGACAAAATATTGCAGGATGGATTAAATTAAAGGTGAAAGGCAATAGGGGGGACCAGGTTCAGCTTCGTTTTGCTGAAATTTTGCAGGACAATGGTGAACTGTTTACAGCCAATTTGCGCGATGCCAAAGCATGTGATTTATACACATTGAAAGGTGAAGGCGAAGAAGTATGGGAACCAAAATTTGTGTATCACGGTTTTCAATTTGTGGAGATTATTGGGTTTCCGGGAACACCAACCCTGGATAATTTTGAAGCAAAAGTTGTTTCCGATGAAATTGACAAGAACGGCGAATTTACAACATCCAATCCGCTGATCAACCAACTATTTAAAAATGCCTATTGGGGCGTATTGAGTAACTACAAAGGCATCCCAATTGATTGTCCGCAAAGGGATGAACGTCAACCGTGGTTGGGTGAGCGGGCTGTTGGTTGTTACAGCGAGAGCTATATTTTTGGCAATGAATTGCTTTATCGGAAATGGATAGATGATATTGCTTATTCACAAAAAGCAGATGGGAGCGTGTGCGATGTTGCACCTTCATATTTCAGGTATTACAGCGATAACATGACCTGGCCCGGAACTTTTTTGTTTGTAGCTGACATGCTTTATCGCCAATATGGCGATGTGAGGCCAATCGTTAAGCATTACGATGCCATGAAAAAGTGGATGTTTTATATGCGTGACAGGTATTTATCGGACGAATATATACTGACCCAAGACCGATATGGTGATTGGTGTGCGCCTCCCAAAACAATCGAGGAGGGAAGGGGTAAAAGTGCCGATGTTAAATATCCGAGCCAATTAATTTCAACCACCTATTTTTACCATTTCCTTGGTATGATGCAACAATTTGCAACGCTCTCAGGCAATGAACAGGATATTTTGGAATACAAAGAATTAGCTGAAAAGGTTAAAAACAACTTTGATAAAAATTTTTATCGCCCCGAGCTTTCAGGTTATGGCGAAAATAAACTCACCGATAATATTCTTGCATTATATATGGATTTGGTTCCGGAAAACAAGAAAAAAACGATTGCGGGTACAATTGAGGATATTATTGTGAACGAAAATAAGGGTCATTTAAGCACGGGAATGATTGGAACCAAATGGATTATGCGAACATTGACCGATCATAATAGGACAGATATTGCCTATCAGCTTGCTACCAATAAAACATACCCGAGTTGGGGCTATATGATTGAAAATGGTGCGAAGGTGATATGGGAATTGTGGAATGGAAATACCGCTTCGCCACGCATGAATTCATACAACCACGTCATGATGCTTGGCGACCTGATAATTTGGTATTACGAAAGCCTGGCAGGAATAAAATCAAGCGATCAGAGCCCCGGTTTTAAGCAAATAATTATGAAACCAGAAATCATAAATCAACTGGATTATGTTAATGCATCGTACAATTCCGTTCATGGGTTAATTAAGAGCAATTGGGAGAAAAAGGATAATACTTTTAATTGGGACATATCCATTCCTGCAAATACCAATGCCATCGTATATTTTCCTTCAAACATTGTAAATGAACCAACAGAAAATGGCTTAAACATAAATGAAATAGAGACAGTCCGGTTTTTAAGAATGGAAGGAAACAGAAAGGTTTACCAGGTTGGATCGGGCGACTATTCGTTCCATTCAGAAATGAAAAAATAAATATTTTTAATGATTATACGTATGAAAAAGATTGTTTGGATAATAGTACTAATAGGAATAATAATGAGCTCGTGCTCTGAAGAAAACAGATGGCAAAAAGGGATTGTTGAGGAAGAATTTATTTACGATACTGCATCCTTTCCTTCGTGCCATGCAGGAACAATTGTAGAAACCACTGATGGAACTTTGGTTACTTCATGGTTTGGAGGCACCTATGAGCGCGATCCCGATGTTTGTATTTACGTGAGCCGAAAAGTAAATGGCGAATGGACTGCGCCTGAAAATGTGGCGGATGGAATTCAGAACGATACGCTGAGATATCCAACCTGGAATCCTGTGTTATTTCAGGTTCCGGATGGCGAATTACAGTTGTACTATAAAATTGGCGATCACCCGAAGACCTGGGAAGGTTACTTGAAAACATCAAATGATGGGGGCGTAACCTGGTCAGAAGCCATTAAATTGCCGGAAGGGATTTTCGGACCGATTAAAAACAAACCGGTTTTGGTCGATGGAAAATTAATCAGCCCTTCAAGTACCGAACATGATGGTTGGCGCGTGCATTTTGAGATTTCGGATGATTTCGGGAAAACATGGAGAACAACCGAACCTTTAAACGATGGGTACGATATTGTTGCCATTCAGCCAAGTGTTTTGATACACCAAGACGGGCGTTTGCAGATGTTGTGCAGAAGCAGGAACAGGGCAGTTTTGCAGGCCTGGTCCGATGATGGTGGTGAAACCTGGTCGGAAGTAACAAAAACCACCCTGCCACAAAATAATTCAGGAACAGACGCGGTGAGCCTTTCAAATGGTAGCCAATTGCTGGTTTACAACCATGTTCTTCCTCCCGGAGAAGAGGTAAAAGGTGGACGATCGCCTTTAAATATTGCAGTTTCAAGCGATGGCGAAAACTGGGACGCAGCTATTGTGCTTGAAGATGAACCTGACCAGCGTTTCTCATATCCAGCCGTAATTCAAAGTTCTAACGGAATGGTACATGTTTTATACACCTGGAAAAGGTCAAAAATGAAGCATGTGGTTGTTGATCCTTCAAAAATGGAATTAACAAAAATTATAGACGGGATTTGGCCTGAATAAGGTTTTCCATTGCCTTCTTTATTTTGTATGTTTCTGGAAGAATCCAGCAATTAGATAGGTTGTAGTGGAATTGGTGGGTTTGATTTGACAATCTTGAATCAACTGTTTTTACTTATTCCATTACAATCTTATCTTTGAAATATGAAAATTGTTTCAGTTAATATAGGGAAAAAGGAAACCATCATCTGGCGGGGCAAAAAAGTGCAAACAGGTATTTATAAATATCCGGTAACTGAGCCATTGTCCTTAGGACTGGAAGATGTTGTAGGCGATTCGGTAATCGACCGAAGATATCATGGGGGGCGCGATAAAGCTTGTTATCTGTTTTCGGAAGATGTTTATCCGGAATGGAAGGAATTGTACCCCGATTTGAATTGGCAACCCGGAATGTTTGGCGAGAACCTTACTGTTGAAGGATTAAATGAGAATAAGGTATTTATTGGCGATGTTTATAAAATCGGAACTGCCCTGGTTCAGGTAACCCAACCCCGTCAACCCTGCTTTAAGTTGGGCGTTCGATTCGGCTCACAAAAAGCTGTGGGGGATTTCATTGAATTAGCACATTCCGGAGTATATGTCAGGGTATTGCGCGAAGGCAATGTTTCAAAAGGCGATGAGCTTGAACTTGTGGAGCGTTCAGATGAACAGGTTTCAGTTTATGAAGTATTTCAATTGTTGTATGCCGATAATTTTTCGGATGAATCTATTATGAAGGTTGCAAATACTGAATTTCTCGCGGCATCCTGCAAAAATGATTTACTCAGGAAGTTGTTGTAAAAGCGTGATCTAAAAACTCAATTTTCACAAACTTGCCATAATAATTATAGTACTTTTCATTGTTTTTGCATTAATAAGCGTATTCCTAATCCAATAAAAATCAGACCACTTATTTTTTGCAGCACCAATCCTATTTTGTCGTTTTTCCGTAAGGTCTTGGTAATAAAAGATGCGGCATAAGCTAAAAACAGGCACCATAATGTTCCTGTTGTCATAAAGGTAAAACCTAAAATCATAAACGGAAGAAAACCACTTGCATAATTCGGATTAATGAATTGTGGCAGAAAAGCCAAAAAGAAAAGGGCGATTTTAGGATTCAATACATTGGTCAATACTCCTTGTTTATACACCTTTTTCAAATCAATCCGCTCAATTTGTGAAGAATTATTTTCAAATGAGTTTTTTTTGTGAAGAATCATTTTAATACCTAAATATACCAGGTAAACCACACCGGCATATTTTACAATGGCAAAGGCTGTTGCCGATTTAGCTAAAATTATCGACAATCCAAACGATGCTAAAATGGTATGGATCAGGCACCCAGTTGATATTCCAAGAACAGAATATATTCCTGCTTTTCGTCCTTGCGATATACTTCGGGTCAAAATATACATGGTATCTGCACCTGGTGTCAGGTTTAGGATTATTCCTGCAGCAATGAATCCGAGATAATTTTCTATTCCAAACATTTTGATAATTCTTTGAGGTTATAACTTTAATATATCAACCAAAAAATAATCCTGTAAAATGCTGCGAATATCCTGTTAAATCAGTTCAAAATCAAACAATCAGAGATTTTTGTTAATGAATGCTGAATTCTTTGAACGATTAGGTTCTTACAGGAACAAGTTCAAGTTTTTCAATCTCCGAATTTAAACCATTTAAAGTCTCTAAATACCGTTCTAAATCGGAGATAATGGTTTCCTTGGTTTCTTCAAAACTATCCTTAAGCTCATTAAAAAGCTCGGTGTAGTATTCAATGCCATCCTTCAGGTTTTTCGCAAAGTCAGCCAGGTATTTTTGTTGTTTTTTCGTCACATTGGCTTTGGCTTCATCCAATTTGTTTGCTAAAAAATCAAGGTATATCCGGAGTTCTTTTACAAACATATTTGGACGGTTTTTATGGATGATCATATTTGCTTTTCCGTAAATATGGTCAACCATTTCCTTCAAACTCATTTTACGATGAAAATAAGCAAGGTTTGGTCCCGGACAAACAGATACGCCTTTACTTTCCTTTTCGTTTTCAATGCCGTACGTCAGATAACCAGCCGTTGCCAGTCCTTCGCACAAGCAGGTTCTTTCGGTAATTTTACCTAAACGCTTTTGATAAGCTTCTGGGGTTAGGCTTTCCTGTTGCAATTCATTTAATTTTATTTTCTGATATTGCTTTGATGCGGTACAGATACTTTTTTCGGTGTATTCTCTACTGGAAACCAAGAACTTCTTCGTGCAGGCAAAACCTGGTTTTCCAGTTGCTGCTATGGCATCTCTTTCCCTGTCTTTTGTATTGCCTTTTACGCTGTTAAATGAAACACCCAGAGGCGATGTATTGCTTACATAATAATCCTCTTCTCCTGCTTTACTAAGTATATCGATGGTTGTTTCATCGATGGTTGCAGCTTCAGGAACCAATAAGAATGGAGAACCCCAGCCCACCGAATCAATTTGGTAGTGCTCCAATAAAAATTGATGTTCTTCGGCGCTTCCAACGCCACCCTGTGCAGTAATTTTTAAAGGCAATGCCTCCGAGGGCACAAATTTATTTTTGTTTTTAAGTGTATTCGTGAATACATCATGTACCGAACTTATGAGCTCATCCCTGTTATCCCTGAACTCGGCAAGTATTGGTCCCATCAAATAACCGTCGGTGGCAAAAGCATGGCCTCCACAATTCAATCCTGATTCAATCCTGTATTCTGAAACCCACAAGCCTTTTTTTGCCAGGAATTTTCCCTGGATCATTGCCGATCTGTAATCACTAACTTTAAGAATGATCTTCTTTTTTATATACCCGTTTTCGTCAGGGTAAAAATCTTCAAACTGTTCAATATAACTGTAGAGCCTTGGATTCATACCAGCCGAAAGCACCAGCGACGAAGTTAAATCACTTTTTGCAAAACCGCGTAGCGCAGCATGGGCATCGTTAAATTCCGAAGGAAGTTCTTCCCCGTTTTTATAGTTTACTTTATCAAGCTTGGTCATGATGTTAACATCAATACTGCCCATCGAAAGGTTTTCTTTTACCCAGCTTTTTATTTCATTTAAAGAAGGAACCTTTGCTGTTAATTTTTTAAAATCCTGCTTAAGTTTAGAGCTATCAGGCAGCAGTTGAAAGAACTCTTTTAATTCCGTGCTTTTTTCCGATGTAATATTCTTGATTTCTTCGAACTTTTTTTCTGCAAGCTCATTCACCATGTCAAGATATGCGGTAATCCGTTTTGCCCTAAAGTCATCAATTTTGTCGTTGATTTCATTGTACGGCAATTCATGGATTTTGCAGTACATTTTTCGTAAACGTTCCATCAAAATGTCATCTACTAGTGAAATTACCGAGTCGATACCAAATTGCGAAACTTTTAAGGGAGTATCAATTGTAAAAGCCAATCCCATAACCGGGATGTGAAAAGTATGTGTTTTGCCCATTCTGTCTTGTTTGTAATCGTTAATGAGTTGGAATCCAGACTTCTGGATTTTAGTAGAAAAGTATTTCAACTACACAATAAACCCTGCCCACTGCTGATTAAATATGTTTCGCTCAAAGATAACATTTTAGCTTGGACATAAAACCTCTGGGCAACTTCTATCCAAAGAATTAACATCCTGTTTATTTTTTACGATGAGGTAAGGGCTCTGATTCTAAATTCAATGCAAAAAGATATAATGATTTTTAGTTGTCCCTTGACAGCGAATTTGTTTGTTAAATAAATTAAATCTTTTTACAATCCTTGTTGCTTTCTAAAATCAGCCAAAGTGGTTGTTTCTAAGGTTTGCATAATTGACTTTTTAGCACTAGCCCAAACATGGTGCATCGAACACGGTTTTTCAAACATACATTGGTCAAGTCCGAGTATGCAGTCATTAAACGGGTTTTTGCCTTCCACAGCATTTATAATATCTGCAACATAAATTTCATCCAGGCTTTTAACAAAGATATAGCCGCCATTTCGTCCCTGTTTGCTTTTTATAAAACCACTTTTCGTTAGGCTGGTCAACAATCTGATTAAATATCTTGGAGGTATTTTTAAATGTTCCTGAAGAAATTTTGCAGAAAAAAGTTTCTCATTACTAAGCGACATAAAGCTCAAAATCCGAATTGAGTATTCCGTGGTTTTAGTTATAATCATTTGAAACGATCTTCTGCTTTTAACTATCTAATATCTTTGTGATTTGGTCAAAGATAACAATAAATGATATTTTTCAGACGATTGAATTGGGTGATTATTTCCCGAGAAATACTATTTTTCCCGAAGTCTTTTCTTCCAAATTTGAGATGGTGTAGTAATACAAACCGGGTTTGGCTTGATTGCCATTCGATTTCTTCCCATCCCATGTTAAAATGTTGTTGCCCATGTTGAATAATGGCTTCGACTCAGAATATACCTGTTTTCCGGCGGCATCATAAATAGTCCATGAAATAGCCATAGCGGCTTTTTGTTGAACCTCAATGCTGATGTTGGATGAGAAAGGATTTGGATAACTCGAAATGACCTTTAAGTTGGAACCACTGTTTTCTAGGTTTTCAACGCTGGTTTCAATAAATAATTCTTCCAAAACACGCCCGGTGGCCATCGGGCAGTTTACGCCTAAAATACTGGCTGCTGTTACCGCAACGTCAGGCAGAATTCCGGGAATGGATGATCTGTGGTTCTTCTTTATGTTTGGACCAATTGCTAAAAATTGGATTTGCCTACAACCCTGGCAACCATCGCCATGCCCCTGGAACCCGCCATGGATATCATCATGCCTTCCATGATCGTTGGTAACTATCATGGTAGTAGAGTCTTTGTAAAACGGATCGTTTTGTAATTCTTCCCACAAGTGCCCTACAAGCATGTCGGCGGTTCCAATGGACGATGTATAATATTGCCAATTGCCAGAATGCCCTGCATGGTCAACATCCGCAAAATAAACAACTGCAAATTCCGGTTGGTCTTGCTTCAAAATTGACCTTGCATTTTCATAAACATCCACATCTGAACTGCCTGAACTATAAAATTCAGGCCAATAGTCTGGTCCATAATCGTGGTCAAAACTGGGAAGCCATAAGCTGCTCACATATTTTAATATGTAACTGCATTTTTTAGCAGGTAAGTTTTTCTGCTTTCTGATGTATTCCCATATGCTGGGGGAATTTGAGTATTGTGTGCTTTTTCCATTATACGTTGTATCAACGACATCTGTCCAGGTGCCACACCAGATGGTGGGAACAGCCCTCGAAGTATAGGTATATTTATCGTTTTGGAAATTAGAAATATATGTTCCTTGTTGTGCAAGTTGCCACATTTCGGGCACATAAGTATGGTTTGGGTCCCCTAGTCCTTCGCTGTGCCTTAATCCATCAATAATCACTAAAATTACTTTTTCTTTCGGATAAGAAGTTTTATAACTAATTAGGACTAAAAATGTAAGAAACAATAGCTTAATGCCTGATATGGTTTTCATTCGGATATATTTTGAAACACGTGTAAAAGTACTTCATAAAATGTCAATCTCCGAGAATAAAAATCATGCCATCGTTATCTGTAAAACTTAATGCCGTGAACAGGTGTTATAAAAACAATAATTATTTGGAAGTCTAAATACGTAATTGGGATTTTGCTATTAGGGGCATGATCCAACAAAGAATGAACTAAATGCCACATAAATACACAAATCATCTGGAACATGAATCATCTCCATATCTTTTGCAGCATGCACATAATCCTGTTGATTGGTATCCATGGGGCGATGAATCCCTGGACAAAGCTAAAAAAGAAGGCAAACTTTTGCTCATCAGTATTGGATATGCCGCTTGCCACTGGTGCCATGTAATGGAGCATGAGTCGTTTGAAGATGAACAGGTTGCTGAAATTATGAATGAAAATTTCGTGTGCATAAAAGTGGATAGGGAAGAAAGACCGGACATTGATCACATTTATATGACTGCTGTTCAATTAATGACACGACATGGTGGCTGGCCATTAAATTGTATTGCATTGCCTGATGGAAGACCGATTTGGGGAGGGACTTATTTCCCGAAAGAAAATTGGGTTCAAACTTTAATCACGATTGCCGATTTTTATAGGAACGAAAAAGATAAAGCAGAAGAATATGCCGCTCAATTGCAGAATGGCATTGTGCAAAGTGCGCTGGTTCAGGTACAAAATGAAAAAGAAAACCTGGAATTTAGGAAGGTAGAATCTGCAGCTGCAAAATGGAAAACCTACCTTGATTTTATTGAAGGTGGAAACGATGGCGCACCAAAGTTTATGTTGCCCAATAATTTGCTCTTTTTGTTGAGGTATGGGCATCAGCAAAACGATGAAGAATTATTGTCTTATATACAAACAACTTTGGAGAAAATGGCTTTTGGCGGGATTTACGACCATATTGGGGGTGGTTTCGCTAGATATTCGGTCGACGCACATTGGAAAGTTCCGCATTTTGAAAAAATGTTGTACGATAACGCACAATTGTTAAGCCTTTATTCTCAAGCATACCAAAAATTTAAAAATCCTTTGTATGAAAACGTTGTTAACGAAATCATAGGTTTTGTGAAACGTGAAATGACTTCTCCCGAATTTGGATTTTATTCATCATTGGATGCCGATTCGGAAGGGGAGGAAGGGAAATTTTATGTCTGGGGAAAAGAAGAATTACTGGCTTTGTTAGGTGAAGAATTCAATTTGTTTTCCGATTATTTTAATGTTAATAACCATGGCTACTGGGAGCATGGAAATTATATCCTGCTTCGAAAGCATAGTGATTCTAAAATAGCTGAAAAGCATGGTTTGGACGTCTTCCAACTTCAAAAGAAAGTCAGAAAGTGGAAAATACTTTTACTGCAAGAAAGGGAAAAACGTATAGTTCCCGGATTAGATAATAAAATACTGGCTTCGTGGAATGCTTTAATGAATAAGGGTTTGGTTGATGCCTACAAAGCTTTTGGGAAAAAAGAGTTTCTGGATTTAGCCATTAAAAATGCCGATTTTTTATCTGGGAATATGATTAAAACGGATGGAAGTATGTTCCACTCGTTCAATAATAATCAGGCAAAAGTGGATGCGTTTTTAGAGGATTATGCATTTACCGTTCAGGCATTTATTGCACTTTTTGAAACCATTGGCAATGAGGATTACTTACAATCTGCAGCGCAATTGACCGAATATACCTTTGAACATTTCTTTGATGCTCAACTGGGTATTTTTTATTTCACTTCCAATAATCAAAAGGGGCTTATTTCCAAAACGATTGAGGTTCACGATAATGTTATTCCTGCTTCTAACTCTGTGATGGCAATCAACTTATTTAAGTTAGGGCATTTGCTCTACAAACCCTTTTATGGTATGATTTCAAAAGATATGCTTGCAATAGTTGCCAAAGGAATACAAGATTATCCATCAGGGCACAGCAATTGGTTGCAGCATTATTTAAATTATACAAATAACCATTATGAACTTGCAATAAGTGGTACAGGAGCAAAAGCAATGAACCAGCAGATTCAAAAACATTATCTCCCCAATGTACTGTTTTGTATTAGTAAGGAAGAAAGTGATCTGCCTTTGCTAAGGCAACGGTTTGTGGCAGATAAGACCCATGCATATGTATGTGAGAATAATTCTTGCCAACTTCCGGTTGAAGACATTAGTGAAGTTTTACAATTAATAAAATAAACTGTTTTGAAGAAATTACCTTACATTATTGTTGGACAGGGATTGGCTGGAACCATGCTTGCCCTTGAAATGGAAAAAGCCGGAATCCCTTTTCAAATTGTTGCATCCCCATCAAAAACAAGTGCATCATCAGTTGCTGCAGGAATTGTTAATCCACTGGTATTTAAAAGGCTTACAAAAAGTTGGATGGTCGATGAAGCACTTCCATTCGCTTTTGATACTTATTCAGCATTGGAAACAAGGTTCTCAAAAAAGTTTTTTCACCCAATCGATATTTTAAAACCGCTTTCGAAACAAGAATTTTTGCTTTGGAATGAGAAAAAAGAAAGTGGTGGATTCGATGACTACATAAGCAATATTGAAAAAGATAAATACCAACAAGGGCTGCATCGTTTCTATGGTTTCGGACAAGTTAAAAACTCAGGGTACCTGGAAACTTCGTTGTTCTTAAAAACGCTTGCTAAGTACTTTACAAACAACGGGAATCTTTTGCGGGCTAATTTTGAATATGACGATGTTCGTTTGGAAAAGGAAAATGTATTCTGGAAAGGATCGGAAGTTGCCGGCATTATTTTTTGCAAAGGGTTTCATTCGATTTACAATCCGTATTTTAAATTCATCAAGTTTGCTCCCTCAAAAGGAGAATTGCTGCTGGTCAATGCACCTGAATTGTCTGGAAATTATATTTATACAAAAAAAGTGTATGTATTGCCGGTTGGGCGCTCGGTTTTTAAGGTTGGCTCAACCTATAATTGGGATGATTTTACGGATCAACCCACCAAAGCAGGAAGGGAATCTATTGAGGATCGTTTGCAAGACTTGATTTCGGTTCCTTATAAAGTAGAGCAACATTGGGCAGGAGTTCGGCCAACCGTTAAAGACAGGCGCCCGGTAATGGGTTTTCATCCAGAGTATCCAGGGTTGGGGATGTTCAATGGTTTAGGTACAAAAGGTGTGATGCTTGCCCCATATTTTGCCAAAGAAATGGTCAAATTAATTCAGGATAAGAACCATTCAATAAACCCGGAGGTTGCCTTAGGTCGATTTTATGACAAATAGAAAACCTTAACAAAAATCAGTGATATGAGCCATTTTGCAGATGAAATGTAACTACTTGTGGATAACCAGTAGATATGTATCTAAAATCCCTTTTTTGAAGCTGTAATTTTTGTACCTTCATTGCTGCAAAATTCAACTTTACAAAATACCAAAATGAAATCAATTAATCGCCGGAATTTTATTCTGAAAAGTGCGGGTGCTGCTGGCTGCCTGCTTCTAATGAAACCAGAATTGTTTGCCAATCATACTTTTCCTTTTGAAGATAAGGTCCCGAACCCTGCCGAGCTAAACTACTGTGGGTATAAATGTCCCGATAATTGCCCATTCAAGATTGCTTCTGAGAAAAATGATCCAAAATTAAAAAAGGAAGCCTACGACCAGTGGAATATAAAAGAAACCAGAGGAGTTGATTTTGAGGCAGATAAAATTTTCTGCTTTGGCTGTAAAAATAAAGAAAAACCGGAAGGGATTGTTTTAACTGGTTGCACAGTAAGATCTTGTGCGATTGAAAAGAAACTTGATTCTTGCATTCAATGTGAAGAGTTGGCTGAATGCAAAAAAGATTTGTGGGACAAGTTTCCAAAATTCAAGGAACAAGTTATTAAAATGCAGGAAGTATATTTTGAATCAAAAATCTAAACATAAAAACGGCACTATGAAATTAACTGTACTATCTCTCTTGGCAATTCTGTTCTTTGCCTGTTCATCCAATCAAAAAGAAACAAAAATCTACCAATGGAGGGGGGAAAACAGAGCAGGTATCTATTTGGAAGAAAACTTATTGGATAAATGGCCAGATGAAGGTCCAAAAGAGATTTGGTCAACAGAAATCCTTGGATCAGGCTATGGCTCACCAACTATCACTGATGAAAAAATCTTCGTTACCGGAACCCTGGATAGTACAGCCATTTTGTTTTGTTTTGATTTGCAGGGTGAATTGCTTTGGCAAACGGATTATGGTTTAGAGTGGGTGGTTAATTTCCCGGGATCACGGTCGGCGCCTACTGTGGTTGATGATATGGTTTACGTTGGCTCAGGTCGGGGCAATTTATATTGTATAAACACAGCAGGGCAAGTTGTTTGGTCAAAAGATTTTGTGGATGATTTCCAGGGACAGATGACCCGGTTTGGAGTATCGGAAGCAGCATTGGTTGATGGCGATATGGTATTTTGGACTCCGGGAGGCGAAGAGCATAATGTTGTTGCATTAAACAGGTTCACGGGTGAATTGGTTTGGAGTTGCAAGGCTGCAGGTGAAAGACCTGGATATAACTCCCCACTTTTAATTGAATTGCCAACAAGGAAGTTGCTTGTAACATTCACCGCTTATAATTTGGTTGGAATTGATGTGGCAACCGGTGAACTTTTGTGGAAGCACGAACAGGACAATACGCCCCTGGAAAAAAGATCACTAGGCCGTGGCGATACGCATGGCAATACAGCTGTTTTTGATAATGGATTTATTTACTATGCGGCAGGTGATGGCAATTGTGGTGTAAAACTGGAATTGTCTGAAGATGGTTCATCCATTAAAGAAGTGTGGAGAAATAAAGGCTTTGATTGTTATATGGGCGGAATTGTGAAACTTGGAGATGTGGTTTACGGATGTGGTACCCGCAAAAAAGACCTGAAAGCGATTAATGCAACTAGCGGTATTATGACCGATTCTTTAAAAATAGGAAGTGGAAGCATAATTGAAGCAGATAGCAGGATTTATTATTACAATCAAAAAGGGGAAGTTAATTTGATCGACTACGGTAAGGATTCAATGGAAGTTATAAGTTCCTTTAAAATTGAGAAAGGGACACAGGAACACTTTGCGCATCCGGTGATAGCCGATGGTGTCTTATACATAAGAAGGGGATCAGCCCTTATCGCTTATGACATTAAAGATCCGGCTTAAATCAGTGAGACTATGATTTTGTTTTCAAAATCATTAAGCCGAACTGATCCCGAGCGGTAGACGAGGGATCTCATGGGTTTTATTCCCCGCACCTTGGTGCGAATAAAGTAATGATTTTCCCTTGTGATTCCTCATTAGCTTGCTGAGAGGAGTTTCATTAATTTTTCCCTGGTAAAAAATTGGCTAATTCGGGGCAGTTTTGATAAACCATCTTCTATTTGAAGTGTTATGGTTTTAATTTAAAGACATTAAATTAAATCTTCGAAATGAAAAAAATCCCGGGACTAAGTTTGTCAATTGCTTTTGCTTTTTTAAGTATTTTAACGGTTTCATGCCAAAATTCGGCTTCATCAAAACCGGATAATAAGGAGGCTTTATCCCCTTCTGCAAAAACCTATCAGAACTATTGTGCCACATGCCATGGGGCTGATTTGAATGGGGGGAATTCTAAAAGCCTGATAGATAAGGTTTGGGATTTTGGCGATAAATCAAGCTACATAGCTAGAAATATAAAATTCGGAATCACTCATCTCGGAATGCCTTCTTTTGAAGGAATCCTATCGGATGATGAAATCAATGGATTGGTAAGTTATATCAAAGAAATGGAAAATGCAGCAGGTTTTGAAATGCCTAATTTGCCTGCTGAGCTGGAAACCATTGAATATAAAATCAAGTCCGAAGAATATGCCACTGGATTGGAAATACCTTGGAGCATTGTATTTATAGACGAAAATAAAGCACTTGTAACCGAGCGCCCCGGACGGTTACGAATCATCGAAAACGGTAATTTGTTACCTGACCCTGTGAATGGTACACCAAAGGTGTTGCATGCGGGGCAAGGTGGTTTATTGGATGTTGCTATCGATCCTGATTTTGAAAATAATGGCTGGGTATATCTTTCGTATAGCCATGAAATTGAACAACGAAAAGGCGATCGAAGATCGGCAGCTATGACACGAATAGTTCGGGGTAAAATCAAAGATAATAATTGGATAAACCAAGAAGTTATTTTTGAGGCTCCCCACGAAATGTATAAAACAACCAGGCACCATTATGGCAGCCGGATTGTGTTTGACCCTGAGGGACATTTGTATTTCAGCATAGGCGAACGTGGATATCAGGACGATGCGCAGGATATTTCCCTTCCAAATGGAAAGGTGCACCGAATAAATAGGGATGGTTCTATACCAAAGGATAATCCTTTCGTAAATACAAAAGGGGCAATGGCTTCTATTTTTAGTTATGGGAACAGAAATATCCAGGGAATGTCGGTTCATCCCGAAACTGGGGAGGTGTGGGCAACCGAACACGGACCAATGGGTGGTGACGAACTTAACCTGATTAAAGCAGGAAATAACTATGGCTGGCCTGTGATTACTTACGGTCGAAATTATAACGGTACGGTTATTACCGAAGAGCGCAGAAAAGAAGGAATGCAACAACCCGCATTTTACTGGAACCCTTCACCTGCATTTTGTGGCCTCGATTTTTACAAAGGTGAACTGTTCCCGAAATGGAAGAATAAACTATTGGTTGGGGCATTAAAATTTGAAGAAGTTAAATTGCTGACCATTGCCGATGATCGGGTAATCCACGAAGAAATATTGATCAAAAATGCCGGAAGGGTGCGCGATGTGGAATGTGGTTCCGATGGGGCAGTGTATGTTGTATTAAACGATCCGGATGAAATATTACGTTTGGTGCCAACAGCCGAAAAATAAATATCATTGCACACTTTTTTAAATTATGGTTTAAATTCAATACAATAAAAGATAAAAAGGTATAATATTGCGAAATCTCTTATTTGTTTGTAACTTGCTTCGTACAAATTCAAATCAGAGACGCAATGAATTCAATTACTAACAACAAACTATCAATTTCCACATTTGTAAATTTCGTAAAAAAAATCTTCGTTCTCCTTTGCCTGATGGCAACAATACCTATAATTAGTTTTGCTCAAGGGGGCGATGGAATTCCCAATGAAGCAGAATGGAATGGGGGAGGGTACTCTTTAAAAAAGATAACAAGCAACACGAATATTCCCAGTGGTGTAAATTTCAGTTATACCATCTTGTTTACAGCAC
Source organism: Prolixibacteraceae bacterium (assembly GCA_963677475.2). Taxonomy (GTDB): domain Bacteria; phylum Bacteroidota; class Bacteroidia; order Bacteroidales; family Prolixibacteraceae; genus JABMQB01. The sequence continues at coordinate 139,222 of CAXXQD010000009.1, forward strand.
CTGCTGGTGCAACTTCCGTATCAATTGTTGACAACATCCCATCCGATTTGGTGGTTGTTTCTTTGCCAACACCCGCATTGGTTAATGGAGTCACACCTACTTTGGCACTTTCCGGAACCGTTGGATCGCAAGTGGTTACCTACGATCTCGTTGGATTGCCCGCAGGAAGTGCTTCATCAGGATCATTTACCATTGTGGTGAAATTTCCGGAAGGCACGACTTGTACGGGGGCAACTGCCCGAAACAATGCCGGGATATTTACAGATGATTGGCATTACACTCCTTATGTCAGTACCACTGCCAGTGCAGTCGATCCATGGAAAGTCGTAAAATCAATTGTTTCAGGATCGGGCCCCGTAGTTAATCCCAACGGAGGCTCATGCGGTTACTTAATGGAGCCCGACGGACAAGTTACTTACCGGATTTCGGTTTTAAAAAATAGTCCGTATTACGGGAATGTGGTTGGGCAAAATAATATGGCAAGTGCTGTGGTAACAGATGTTTTGCCCGCTGGAGCAGTGGTGGTAAGCAGCACGTGTGGCATTGCGCCGGGATCAACCGGAACCATAACATGGCAACCAAATTCAGGGTTTTTGGATGCAGCAAATCCATGGGCTTATTATTATTGTGATATTACTGTGAGTTATCCGGCTGCGTCTTTCCCAAATGGAAGTTTTGTAAACAACCAGGTTGATTTGGATGGGATTATTTGTAATGGCCAGGTTAACCATGTCAGTAATGAAACCTGTATCGAAATTGGTGACATTGTTGCTAATCCGGGAGCTTATTTCCAGAAAAACATATATCTCACAAACCGGGTACCAGGGTGTACAGGTTTTTATACAGTTGTTTTGTGCAATAACGGGAATGTCGATTTAACAGCATTTAATATTGACGATGTTATTCCTTCCGGGATTTCTGTTGATGAGGTTAAAGTATTTGGCGGAAATGCAACAACAACCATGGCTTTAAGTGCTAATTCTGGTGCAAATGTTATTTCTTCAAGCATCACAACAAATTCATTTAGTTCGGGGATTTTGGGATATCCGGTTAGTGATTTGCAGTTACAAATGACCGGGACACTTCCTGTGACCAAATGCATTTATATGTATATTTATTTTACGGTTGAGCCAAATCCGACCGGAACAGTGGTCACCAATTGTGCCGATTTTGATGGATTGGCAAACTCCCTGACCCTTCCTCAGGCCTGCGTTTCATTTACTGTAGATGAAGGAGAACCTCACCCATGTTTATTAAAAGATATATGCTCTCTCCAGGCAAGTTATGAGCCAGGCGATATTATCCGTTTTCGGATCAGGGTCCAGAATATTGGAAGTGCCGATGTTGTTGGGGCGAGCTTCCAGGATGTATTGCACAGTAATTTCACTTATGTGGGCAATGAATCCTATTATGTTGCAAATACCTATAATCCAGCTTGTTCATCGGGTGGTGGAATCCCATCAGGAACCACTGCTTGGACAGGGGTATCACCAAGCCATAGTGGTAATAACCTTAACTGGAGTTTGCCGGATATTCCTTCGGATTGCCAGTCGTTTTATGTGGGTTATTGTGGTTATTACGGAACCTGGGGATTGCCCTATTATTTCATTGAATTTGATGTGATGGTAGATAGCTTGGCAATGCCAGGTGTTACACCAAACAATTATGGAATTTCAGGAGGGAACCTTACTTCAACTGGTACTTCGAACACAGTTTATGCACTGGTGGTTGCAAGTTTCGGACAAGAAGTTGAAAAGCAGGTTAGTACCGATGGCGGCTCAACATTTGGTTCATCCGGAACAGTTACTCCCGGTGGAACTGCTCGATACAGGTTAAATTATAAAAATACTTCGAATGTGGGCGTTACCTCTATCAATCTGGTCGATCTTCTTCCGATGGATGATGGAACGAACGATTGGTTAATCTTAAATCGTGCAGCTAGCAGGGGAAGCCAGTTTTCGGTAACCTATAATAGCAATCACAGTACATCATTACTTGGAGGCGGTACACCACTTACTTCATCAATAAGTACATCGCCCGGATTGAATATTTGCCTTCCGGCGATGGGAATTGTTCCGGGAGTTTGTAATCCTGCATCTTGGGGAGGAACAACAGATCAAAACATTCGTATGGACTATGGTTCTTCATTTTTAAACCCGGGAAGTACCGTTAGGGAAGATTTTGATGTTCTTATTCCAGCGAATGCAACGGTACAGGAAACAGCCTGCAACGATTTCGCAGCAATATCAACGGCAGATTTTCTTTTGGATGGTGTTGCTCAGTCGGTTGCTTTAACTCCGATTGCTGCGCCTCCGGTTTGTATCACTGTGGATACAAGCACTTCATCGACCTGTTGTGATAGCGTAAGACTGGAACAAGTCTCGGATGCAACTGGGGAAGATTGCTGCGTAAGATTGGTAACCGATTGTGAAGTAAAAGCAATAAATGTGCACGTTTCAAATGGTACAATTAGTTCAGCGTCCTGGAATTGCGGAACATCGCCAAGTGGTTATGCAGGGCAAAGTTCATTTACTTTTAACGCTAATGCCTGTGTGGTAGATATGATTAATTGCTTCACCCCTGATCAGCCGGGAACGATCATGGTTTCATACACAATAGTTTTCCAGAATGGGGAAGAATGTGAAAAACGAATTGAACTGGATTGCGGACAAACGAATACGCCGTGTTGTGATAAAGTAAAAGTGGATGTATTCCAGGACCCGGATTTGGACGGCGAATGTTGTGCCCGGATTGTTACCGATTGTGAAGTTGATTCCATCGAAGTATCCATTAGCAACGGTGTATTTGCTTCATCCACCTGGAATTGTGGATCGTTACCAAGTGGATACGTTGGCTTAAGCTCTTATACTTTTGATGCGAACCTTTGTGTTGTGGATATGGTGAACTGTGTTGAAGCCAGTCAAACTGGGGTTGTGGTCATTAATTATGTGGTTTATTTCCAAAATGGCGAAACCTGCGAAAAGTCGGTTGAGCTTGATTGCAAGGCACCTGAAAAGTCTTGTTGCGATAGCGTAAAAGTGGACTTATTCCAGGATCCGGATTTGGACGGCGAATGCTGTGCCCGGATTGTCACTGATTGTGAAGTTGATTCCATAGAAGTATCCATAAGTAATGGTGTATTTGCTATCAACTACTTGGAATTGTGGAACAGTTCCAGCGGGATATGTTGGCTTAAGCTCTTATACTTTTGATGCGAACCTATGTGTTGTGGATATGGTGAACTGTGTTGAAGCCAGCCAAACAGGGGTTGTTGTCATTAATTATGTGGTTTATTTCCAAAATGGCGAAACTTGTGAAAAGTCTGTTGAGCTTGATTGCAAGGCACCAGACCGCAATTGTTGCGACAAAGTGTCAGCTTTAATTCAAATAGAACCATCCGATGTAAAAGATGGATGTTGTGTGGAACTTAAAACCGACTGTGAGGTGGATTCCGTGAATGTGACGGTCAGCAATGGAACAATATCATCTGCAAATTGGAATTGCGGAAATATTCCTGTGGGTTATGCAGGGTCAAACAACTTTACTTTTGTATCAAATTCTTGCGTGGTTGAGTTGGTAAATTGTTTTGAAGCTTCGCAAAATGGCCTAGTAAGCGTTGTTTATACAATTTACTTTACCAATGGTGAGCAGTGTGAGAAAACCATTAACTTGGATTGTGGGCTTCCTCCATCGGATTGTTGTGCTTTGGTCGATTTCAAATTGAAGCACAAATGGCCGCATTTTAATACCCAGGTCGGTAAATTTAGCATTACAAACCTTGATCCTTCATCTCCAATTTGTTCAATAACGATCAGTGCAGCGCCAACGGGTAGTTTTACCCCGGGTGTTTTAATTGTTGACGGTGTTCCGTTATCACAATCCTGGAACTCAACCAGTATTCCATCATCAGGGAATTTAAGTCCTTCGGCAATAAATAATATGGTATTTACGATGTCGGCAGTGAATTACCATGGCGATATTACCATTTGTGTAGTAAAATGTGATGGTACGGAATGTTGCTTCAGTTTTAACTGGAATAAAAAACCTGTCATTGACGTTGGAATTGGCATTGGACAATTGCCTGTGCCTTCTAAATTGGTGGTGGTTTCTGTGGATCCATACGTAGCAACAGATACGGATGAAACTATAAAATATGTATCGTTCGGATTTAGTGACGAACAACAGGTGGAGAATGGAGAATCTGAGTTTTTTGCGATTTCTGCCGCAAAATTTGAAGGAGATGAATATCCGGATAACCTGGAAGCCCCGGTTGCAGCTTACATGAGTAAATACAATGCATTCTTTGAGCTGGGGCAAGCGAAAGACGCTGGTGAAAGTTTAGGGGCGTATAATCTGGTGTTCACCAATATACTACCAAAACTTGCCTGTACCTTATACGATGAAGAAGGAAACATCCTATTCTCGGATGCAATTTCTATAAACGAATCAGACACGATAGCAACAGCAAATGGGGAATTTGGTGCCGCAACTGAAAACATGTTTGAGTTTTTGAATGTGTATCCAAATCCTTCCAATGGTGAATTTAATATTACCTATGCAGTTGGCGTTCAACGCGATGTTGAAATCAGGGTTGTGAGCCCTACCGGACAAACCACAAACGTATTTTATGAATACAATAGTTTGCCAGGAATACATACAAAAACAATTAATTCGTTTGCGCTTTCAAGCGGGCTGTACAAAGTGGTACTGATTTCAGATGATAAGTCTGCAAGTAAATCGGTTGTCATAAAATAAGATAGAATGATCCTTTGATAAAAGAAAATCGTCATTCCTATTAAAGGGATGACGATTTTTTATTGGTCAATTTTGATTCTTTTCTAAATGATTCGATCAGCTATGTGATTATAGTTTTACAATCCTTCCTTCGGCTGCCGATAAATAAGCGGAGTAAATAACATTGACCACATCAACGGCGAGGTCAATCCCTGCCTGAGGCTCCCGATCATTGCGTATGGAATCCACAAAATCAGTGATTTCCTGAATAAATCCCCGAAACCAATCTTCATCGCAACTCGGACGGTTCCATCCGGCTTTGGTTTCCAGTTTTTCTGTAAAATATTCGTTTTCAAATGTTTTGGGATCTACGGCATAAGTTTCAATGCTATCGTTGGCAGTCATATTTGCTTTGATCACACCATCGGTCATAAATGCTGTAACCCGTGTATTTAGTCCGCCCAATCCCACATCGCTAATCAGTACTGTTGCACGCGAGCCATCGTCGAAACGGATACTTACATTTGCCCAATCTTCTACATCAACGGGGTTAGAACTAATCCACTCATGGGCATTTGCCTTTTTTGCCCTTTCCGTAGCATCGGTATGAATCAGGTCAGCCGTGTCGGCCATTACCGAAACCGGACGGATTCCTTTTCCAAGACGATATTCGCCTTCCCATTGTTTAAGTCGAAGAATTGCTCCAACAGAATGTGAGCCCATTCGCAGCAATGCACCACCTCCGGTCGATTTCCATTCGCGTGAAAATATGGAATTTGATCCTGAGTGGTTTTCTTCGGCACGGAGTTCCAAAACCGAACCTTTCGAGGCAGCAATCAGGTTTTTCATTTTTACGATGGGAGGTGAGTACACCCAGTTTTCGGCATAACAAAAGCGCACCTTATTTCGGCGAACAGCCTCACGAACAGCTTCTGCATTCCGGGTTGCACCTTCGCGCATCTTATCCCGTGAAACATGAAACCCAATTGGTTCTTTATCTCCAGGTTCGCCAAAATACCCGGTAAGTGGTTTTTCCATTATGATGTGTTTGCCCGCTTCGGCAGCCTTAATGGCAATTTCGTGATGTGTTGCCGCTGGTGTACAAATATCAATTACATCAATATCTTCACGCGCAAGCAATTCATTTAGGTTATCGGTTACAAACGTAACGCCTACGTCTTCTGCATACTTTTTTGCACTTTCAAGTGAACGTGAACAAACTCCCCTGATTTCTACCAGGCCTTGAGGCAATTTATCAAAATTAGCGTGGTGCATCCTTGCCCCATATCGGGCACCAACCATTCCTATACCAAGAGTCTTCATAGCATTAAAAATACTATTTTTTACCTGGTAAAAAGCTACATATCTTATCCTTTTGCAAAAGTTTTACGTTTGTGCTTATTGAATTTAAATTTGAAAAGAAATGTAATTACATTTTTTTAAATGTTCCTGAGCCATTATAATTTTTCTCATCAGACCAGTTTGGCTGCCACCAAATCGAGTTTTTATTTTCTTTGCTATCAAAATCAAACTGGTTAATATTCAATCTGAACCCGCTCCATTCCGAACCTTGTTCGTTGTTCATAAATTCAACTGGGACAGCCATTTCAATTTGATAACCATCTTTGGTAATTAAACTGGCAACTTTTAGACCTTCTGGCAATTCGCTGTTGATATCACGGCTACTTTGAAGGATGGTTTCTTCACCTTTAGCAACCGGAAATATCCGAATCTTTTTAAATGCAATTGCTGGTCTGCACCCCCTTCCAAGCATTCTTTCCGGATCAGGGCGGGCATCAAAATAAACAACAATATAATCCTGTGGCGACCTAATATCTGACGGCATTGAAACGATTGTATCATCAAGTACCTGAATAGATAGATAAGCATAAGAGTCATCGTAAGCAACATCAAATTTAAGCTGGTTGTTTGCGGAGGTTTTGTTGTTTGAAATAGCATATTCGAGGTTTTTCCATTCTGAAAGGTCACCATCAACGTTAATCGCGGCATTTGTTTTTTGAATGCTTTCTTTTTTATACGCATTAAAATTGAAACTTTGAATTTCGATTGAATCCGAAAAACCCTGATAGTCCATAGTAAGGAAAGTATTTCCGTTTTTTTTGGGAAGCAATCGCCATGATATGTCATCAGCAATGGCTGCGATGTTATTGTCTTTGAAATGATAAGTCGGGAAAATTGCATTGGCCCTGTAATTGTTTGTATGTACAAGGTTCAGAAAAACACAGCTAAAATCACCCAGCGATTCAATATCTATGGGGCGCTTCCCTTCAAATTTCAGGTTGTTGATTTCTACTTTTTCCAGGGTTGGTTTTTCTTTTCTTAGCAAAAAATAAAGCATATCCTGCATTTGTTTGTTACAGCCCCTGGTTCCATGATTGGCATCATAAACCTGGTGAAAAGCAAGGTCGTCACCTTCTTTCCAGCCTTTTTTCGAAAGTATTTTTGCAAAACGCAAGGCATTTTCACGCATACTCGGATATTGAATGTCGGAAGACATGATCCAAAAGCGGGTGTCCAACTTTTTAAATTGTTCAGATTCAACTTTTTTTACCAACAGGTTTTCGTCAAACCATAAGGAAGGAGACATTACCCCTGCCATTCCAAACGTTTCAGGATGCATACAAGCCAACCAGGCAGATGCCAGTCCTCCTAATGAGTTCCCGGCAATACCGGTGTATTCTCTTTCCTTAAATGTCCGATAGTTTTTATCGATGTATGGTTTTAGTTCCTCAACAATAAACTGATAAACGTCTTCCAGTTTCCCTCCCCTTGAAGGAGTTAGGTCTGTTGTTCGTCTACCATTGTTATGAATGGCAACACATATGGCAGGATGAGTTAATCCTTTATGGTACAAACTATCATGGTAACAATTTATTGAAAACCAGTCTGGATTATCCCAACCTATCGGAAAAGCTTTTTCTCCATCAAAAAAATAGATTACGCGATATTTTTTATTGCCTGACTGATAATCAGGGGGCAATGAAATACTTATTTTGCGGTTCCCGTTTAACAATCCACCATCGGGAAATTCATTAATGGTAATTATTCTTGAGCTTGGTTTTCCGATACATTCAGAGTGCAAATAATTTATTTCGGCATAAGCTGTATTTGCCAACTGAGATTCCATAGCGAGCATTTCTTTTACGTCTATGCCACTGGTTCTCCATTTTGATAAAGATTTATTGGCATTCTCAAGGATCGTATCTTCAATTTTGAACAACTTCGTTTTTAATTCAACAGTACGTTTGACATTAATTTCGTGCCTGTTTTTTGGGTTGAATACAAATGATTTTAGTTTAACCGAACTATCGTAAAGTGCACTTGTAGAGTCTGAAGAACAAACTTTGGGCGGATTGCCAACCGGCCAGTAAGGAACAGCAATGGATGCATAGGGATTACCCAACATTGTCCACATGGTTGTCAATTGCGCAGGTTCCCCTTTCTTAACACCTTGAATAACAGTTGCAGAAATAGAATTCGGTCCACAAATATTATTAAGGCAACTGATATGTTCCCTGTCATCAGCTATTTCAACTAAATGGTTCAAATCACGCATTTGTCCTTGCAGGATGCTTTTAACATTAAGTGTGTTGGTTCTACGAAAATTTTCAACTAATTCTGAAGAGCGATCGAAGCGCTTTTTGCCAAAGTTTCCCCCTATGCTTTTCGCAAAATTACTTCGTATAATGTAACCTGTTGGGGCAACGGATTTGTCGTTTGCATCATACATCGCGTAACTATCTTTGCCAACCTCAAAAATTGCTGCGCCACCCTTTTGGTCAATTACCCCAAAAATGGCGCGGGTTTTTCTTCCGGTTTTATTGGTAGAATTAAGCAGGTTTTTAAAGTCATCAATTGTTGAACAGGTTTTTAAGGCAAGGTTCATTATTTCACCATTTCCCAGACCGGAATTTCCTTTAGGGAAATCGGAAATATAGGTATTTGCTATGGCAAAACCCTGGTCATTTAATCCATACCATGATTTGTCGAAACCATACTCAGGGGTTATGTTCGAAATAAAATTAAATTGGTCCGTTTCTGTAAAATAGATACTGTTTAATTTTTCTTTGAAGTCGCGGGTTTTCCAAAGCATTGGCCTGCCATCGGAAGTAGCATCGCCAATTGCTATACCAAGTGTACATGGCAAGGCAATTAGCGAATTAGTAATTAAGTAAATTAAAATGAAGGATTTAATTGTTAATCGTTTAAAAGTCAAATAATTGTGAAATGTTTTGGATTTGTTTGGTCGTTGTTTTGGTTGTGGAAAATGATACATTTGGTTGTGGATTTTGGTTTGATAAACATTTATTGCCCGTAATCACCAAAGCATAATAACCACAATAGCAGGATATTAGGGAAGGTGATACTGTAGGTCGTTTTATTAATTGAATTTTATAAATTCAATTTTTTTGGTGTCCAGAAATTATACCAATTGACTAAGTGATTGATGTATAGATGTTTGTGATTATGTGAAAAATGGACACCTGTCCAAAATATTAACAATGGTGTCAAAAAAATAGTCAGATGACTTTTTTTTATTGATTTTTAAAATGAAAAATTGGATTTAGAAAAGTTAATAATGATCAATAAGATAATTGTGATAATCTATTGAATACATGCTTAGAAGACAAAATTTACAAATAATAAGAATCATAACTTCCTAATAATGATTATTTGAAGGCTTTTTATTTTCCTAAGACAAACAGGGACACCAGAGCGCAAAAAAAAGTTCCACTCAGGTTGAACAGCATTTGTGATCCCATCGGGATTGTTTCACGATCCCTATTGACTCCGAATTCCGAAAACAAAACGATTTCTTTCAAAAATCCATTTTTCTGTTTTACAAAATAGATATAAACAAGCTCAACCTATTTATAAAACAAAAAACCTGCTGCATAAAGCAACAGGTTTAATTTTCTTTGTGATCCCACCGGGATTCGAACCCAGATCATAAGAACCGGAATCTTACATTCTATCCATTGAACTATGGGACCATTTTGGTGGCACAAAAATAACAAAAGCTTTGATTATTTGCGCCTATTCTGTCTTTTATCGCCCCTTGTTTTTGGTTTTTTGTATTTTTTCATTTTAAACTTCCATGAACCACCCTGGTTTACTTTTTTGTTTTTTTCTAATTTTTCGTGAAAGGCAGCGCCCCGCTCTTCCGTTTTTTCTTTTTTCTTTGGTTTTCGTACTTTCCCGAAGTTTGGCTTTTCTTCCGGCAGCAAAATGGTCGATATTTCAACATCTTCAGGAAAGTCTATTTCCGGAATTGTAAAGTTCATCATTCCTTCGATTGCAAGCTTTGCTTCAACTTCATCTTCGGTATAGAATAAAATGGAAGTTCCTGTTTTTTCTGCCCTTCCTGTTCTTCCAATCCTGTTGATATAATTCTCAGGATATTCGGGCGTGTCAAAATTTATAACATGACTTATATTTTCAAGGTCCAAGCCACGGGCCATAACATCACTGGCAACCATAATACGTTTCTTGCCTTCATCAAATTCCTCAACTGAGCGCAGACGGTAATTCTGGGTTTTATTGGAATGGATAACACAGGTTTCAGAACTATACGATTTATCTAATGCTTCAAATAAAGCATCGGCTTTGCTTTTGGTTGGTGCAAAAACCAGCACTTTTTGAAAAGTTTCTTTATCCTTTAAAAGATGGTTCAATAGGTTAACCTTTGTATTATAATTCACAACCTTGTATGCTTGCTGATGAATGTTTAACAAAGGGACGTTGCTTGTAGCGCTTGAAATCCGGACCGGAGACATGAAAAAAGTATCGATCAACTCATTTACCTCATCGCTGATGGTTGCCGAAAACAATAAGTTTTGCCTACGTTCGGGGATAAGATCAAAAATATTGGTCAGTTGTGTCCTGAAACCCAAATCAAGCATTACGTCCACTTCGTCGATCACCAGCTTGTTAATGGCTTTTAGTTGAAGTACCCCACTAATTGCCAGATCGTACAACCTGCCCGGTGTTGCAACCAGAATATCGCAGCCCTGGGCTACATCGTATTTTTGGTTATTAATATTTGTGCCCCCATAAACGCCCAAAATCCGGTTGTTTTTGTATTTGCTGAATTCTTCCGTTTTTTCAACCACCTGTACAACAAGTTCACGGGTGGGTACCAACACTAATATGCGCGGATTTACCTGTTTGGAGAATTTTAGGTTCTGAAGTAAAGGAAGCATATATGCCAGGGTTTTACCCGTTCCGGTTTGCGCAATACCTACCACATCTTTCCCCGATTGTATTACTGAATACGTTTCGGACTGAATGGGCGTAGGTTCCTGAAAACCCAAATCATCCATGGCATTAATTAATTGTTTCGAAAGGTTAAAATCTTCAAACGAACTCATAAATAAAAATTTTTGCAAAGGTAGGGGATATATTTTTATAAAATAAAAAGGATGTCATCTCCTTTAAAAAAGATGACATCCTTTGTTATTTTAAGGACTTAAAAGGATGCCGCCCGAATTATGGATAGCATCTTTTAAGTATAATTTATATTTCTGACTATTTTTTCTTCTTTTCGCCCGAAATAGAATCTCTCATGGAAGTATCGGCCATAATGTTTTTATATTTCATATAATCCATTACCCCAAGGTTTCCGGTTTTGAAAGCTTCTGCAATTGCCAATGGTACTTTGGCTTCTGCTTCAATAACTTTTGCTTTCATTTCCTGTGCTTTTGCAGTCATTTCCTGCTCAAGCGCCACAGCCATTGCGCGTCGTTCTTCGGCTTTTGCCTGTGCAATATTTTTATCGGCTTCTGCTTGGTCTATCTGCAAGGTTGCCCCAATGTTTTTACCAATATCCATATCGGCTATATCAATGGAAAGAATCTCAAATGCAGTCCCGGCATCCAATCCTTTTTCCAATACTACACGGGAAATAGAATCCGGATTTTCTAAAACTGCTTTGTGCGAATGTGCTGATCCAATGGAAGATACAATACCCTCGCCAACACGCGCAAGTACAGTTTCTTCGCCGGCACCACCAACCAATTGCTTAATATTTGCACGAACGGTAACACGTGCTTTGGCAATCAACTGGATTCCATCTTTTGCAACAGCAGTAACCGGAGGTGTGTTGATTACCTTCGGGTTTACCGACATTTGAACGGCTTCGAATACATCGCGCCCGGCAAGGTCGATGGCAGTTGCCATTTTAAAGGTTAATTCGATGTTTGCTTTTGATGCTGAAACCAGTGCATGTACCACACTTGCCACTTTACCGCCCGCAAGATAGTGTGCTTCAAGGTCGTTTCTGTGCAATTTGATGTCGGCTTTTGTTCCTTCAATCAATGCACGTACGATAATCATAGGAGGAACTTTCCTGAAGCGCATTAGTACCAGTTGTAATAATGATATCCGCACTCCAGAAACTAAGGCAGAAAACCATAAGCCGATAGGCACAAAATATAGAATAATAAAAAGGAGTACAATTACGCCGATAATTACTCCCCACAAGCCAAATGTTTCAATCATGATAGTTTATATTATAGGTTCAACGATTATTTTATTGGATACAATTTTAATTACTTTGATTTCGGTATTATTATCGATGTAAGAACCTGTTGATTGAGCCTCAACAGTTTCTCCATTAACTTTAGCTTTACCCATCGGGGCTAGCCTTCCAATGGTTTTTCCTATGTCGCCAACTTTTACTTTTTCTTCTTTTATGGCTCCAACGTTACCTTCTACCGTAGTGTTCAAGACCATTTTTTTGCCCGCACGTGACCTGAAAAAATAATAGATCATTGCAGGGGCAATTATCAAAACAACTGCAAGGGTTATGAGACCGATCATGGTGCCATATCGCTGAAAAGCAATAAACACACTAGCCCCAAGCATCAGAAACCCTCCAACTCCGGCAATGGTAATGCCTGGAATAACGGCAAACTCGATAAGGAGCAATAATAGGCCGATTACGATTAACAGGATGATTGCAAAGATTGTCATAACGTTAAAAATTAATCAATGGTAGCGTTCAATTCACGATTTATAAGTGCCTCTTTATATGGTTTCAGACTTTTGAACGTACCTTTTCTGACATCGCACTTTCCTTTATAATGTGTCAGGATTGTGCATTGCGTGGCTTGCTCATAATTATGCTCACACACTTCTATCAATGCTTTAATTACATAATCAAAACTGTGGACATCGTCGTTGTGTAAAGTCAAAAAATTATCTTTTGTTGTAACCTTATCCGGCGATTTTATAGGCTTATTTTTAACTTCTTTAGCTGTCATTATTTATTTTGTAAACTCTTTTGCTTCTTTGATGCTTATTCGCTTTCCATTTAAATAGGGTACTACAAACGCATCTTTTATTCCTTCCAGACGGACCTGGTTTTGCATTTTTATTGCATCCTCAAAGTTAGTTAATCTTCCGGTGGTATACACTACAATTCCTTTGTCATCTGTATAATTTTCTATTTTTCGTATCACCGATAGTTTTTTGTACAACCTGTCCATATATGCAGGGAGCCCTCTGCTGTATGCGCCAATCTGGATCCTGTAAATTAATTCATCCTTCTTGGTTTCTTTTTTTGCGTTTGGTTCAATTTTCTGATTTAACAATAAAAAAGAAGCATCAAAATCAAGCGAGCTATCTGTTTTTTTAGTATCCTCAATTAATTGGGGTTCTTCCATCCGGCTTATCTTGTTAAGTACATTTCTAAATGAATCAACTTCTGATTGCGGGGCATAATTCCAGTAAGAAGCTTCCAATTGCCGTGCATTAGCAATATAATTTTCGCTTTCCGGTTTTAATTGTATGGTTGTTTGTTCTGCATACATAATTCGTTCAGCAACCAAATTTCGCTCATCCATTGATGTACTTTTGTCGTAAATGATGCGTAATGAATCTGATTGTTGAAGCAAAGAATCTATTTTGTTGGATAAACGGGTACCCTGCAAATAAATTTTTTTTCCTTCGCTTGTTTTGAAATGTTCCAATTGTGAATAGGCAATGTCAGAATTAATTTGAAAATTAATAGCCTTTAGCGGTCTAATCTTTGTTGTTTTTATCTGCTCAGGAATTGTTTTCAATGCCATAGGAATAGTATCGGGTTGCTCCAGTATGACTTCGTATATTAAAGCTTGCAATTTGATGGAGGAATCAATAATTGTATTTTCGGTGGGCACAGAATCAAGATCCTGCACTAAAGCTGTTCCCCCATGTTCTTTGCATTCAGCAATGTGCCCATCAATATCTAATTTTTTGATCTCATCAAAGGATGAAACACTTTTAAATAAATTGAAATATTTAATAGCAGAACTCCATAATTCTTTGTTTTTAAACAGAAGCCCAACATAATAAAGCACTTTATCAGGTGTATTTCCGGAAACGGCTTTTAACAGGGAGTTATTTGTTTCATCATTAAAGATATTTGTTTCAGCCAATGAAGCACCATAGTAATAATTCATCAAAGGATTATCGGGTTCTTCTTTAACAATTTTTTCGAACAGAGGAATGGCATTGGTATAGTCTTCAGCCTCAAATAAATGTACCGCTTCTGAAATTGTATCGTTGGTTAAAATTAAAGTATTCGCGTTTAGCCCGAGCCAACAGGTAAACAAAAATAAAAGTATCGTTGTTTTAAGAAGTAATTTTTTGCAGCTCAACATATATCCCCTTTTTAGCTGGTTTTATGAAATCTTAAAAGTACAAAAAATACAGAAAAATTAATGCAATGATTGCTGTTCTATTCTTATTCTAGTAAATAATTTGACAGAATAAATGATTTAATTAACCTATATTTGTATCACGTAAACTTTGGTAATTTATGACACAATTAAAAGTTGGAGATAAAGCTCCCGAATTCAAAGGACTTAATCAGAATGAAAAAGAAATATCCCTTTCTGATTATAAAAACAAAAACGTCATTCTTTATTTTTACCCTAAAGATAATACTCCCGGGTGTACGGCTGAGTCTTGTAACTTAAATGATAATTATGATGCATGGTTGTCGAAAGGTTATGAGGTAATTGGTGTAAGTCCAGACAGTGTGAAATCACACCTGAAATTTGCGGATAAATTTGGTTTTAAGTTTAACCTTATTGCCGATGAAGAAAAAGAAATTTTGAAGGCTTATGGGGTTTGGGGCGAAAAAAACATGTATGGACGAACATATATGGGCGTTATCCGCACTACTTTTGTAATTGACGAAAATGGAATAATTAAAGAAATATTTACGAAAGTAAAAACCAAAGACCATACCAATCAGATAATTGATGCATTGAATCTTTAAATAAATCAAAACATGGCAAAAGACGACCAAAATCAAGTGAATAAGGAAAAACTAAAAGCCCTACAGCTTACCATGGATAAAATTGATAAAAGCTATGGTAAAGGATCGATAATGCGAATGGGGGACAAACCTGTTGAAAATATCCCGGTAATTTCTTCCGGATCAATTGCATTGGATGTTGCCCTTGGTGCTGGCGGTTTCCCTAAAGGAAGGGTCGTTGAAATTTATGGGCCGGAGTCTTCAGGAAAAACAACGCTTGCAATCCATGCCATTGCCGAAGCGCAAAAGGCTGGTGGTATTGCTGCAATTATTGATGCAGAGCATGCTTTTGATCCTTTTTATGCGCGTAAGTTGGGCGTTGATATTGAAGAATTACTGATTTCACAGCCCGACAATGGCGAACAGGCCCTTGAAATTGCCGATAACCTGATCCGCTCGGGAGCCCTTGATATCGTTGTAATTGATTCTGTGGCAGCATTAACCCCAAAAGCAGAATTGGAAGGCGACATGGGCGAATCTAAAATGGGCTTGCAAGCACGGTTAATGTCGCAGGCACTTCGTAAATTGACCGCAAATATCAATAAAACAAAAACGTGTTGCATTTTTATTAACCAGTTGCGCGAAAAAATAGGGGTAATGTTCGGAAACCCGGAAACAACAACTGGTGGGAATGCATTGAAGTTTTATGCTTCAGTTAGGTTAGATATCCGGAGGATTGGGCAAATAAAAGATGGCGAAGAGGTGAAAGGAAACCATGTGCGTGTAAAAGTTGTAAAAAATAAAATTGCGCCACCATTCCGAAAAGCCGAATTTGATATTATGTTTGGTGAAGGGATTTCTAAAACAGGGGAAATAGTTGATCTTGGTGTTGACCTTGAAATTATCAAAAAAAGCGGTTCTTGGTTCAGCTATGGCGAAACGAAATTAGGACAAGGGCGCGAGTCCGTTAAAAACCTTATGCTCGATAACCCGGAGCTTGCTTTAGAACTGGAAACGAAAATTTTGGAAACCCTTACGGGAAATACGATGAAATAAAAAATTAGATATCAACAGTGAAAAGGATGAATAGCAACTGTTGTTCATCCTTTTTTTTATCTCTGTTTTAAGTTTTTAGTAAGAACACTTACGTTTAAGTTGTTCGATTGTTAATTTAATTAATTTGCAGCTCAAACCTAACCCGTTTGAACCAAAACAAAAAATTATGAAAGTATTAAAGTTTGGTGGAACTTCTGTTGGAACCGCTGAAAACATTCAAAAAGTAAAACAAATTATTCTTCAACAAGAAGATGACGTAATCGTGGTAATTTCGGCATTGGGCGGGGTTACGGACAAAATTTTGAAAGCTGCCAGAATGGCCTCCATAGGCACGGGATATTTTCATAATGAGCTACAGGAAGTAAAAAAGAGGCACTTGGATGTGATCAATGAGTTGTTTGAAGATGGCCATGAAGTTCGAACCCGAATTGATATCCTTCTAAAAGAAATGGAAAAAATCCTTACCGGGGTAACCCTCGTTGGCGAGTTAACGCCTAAAACCATGGACAGGATTGTTGGTCTCGGGGAACGGATGTCATCGCATATAGTTGCCAAATATATACCCGATGCCGTTTGGATTAATTCGGCAGATTACCTCCGAACCGATAGCAATTTCGGAAAAGCAAATGTAAATTTTAAGGTCACCAATAAATTAATTAAAAGGGAATTTGGCGATTTTAAAGGAATTGCCATTGCTCCGGGATTTGTTGCCGGAAATGATTCCGGGGAATATACCACCCTCGGGCGCGGTGGGTCTGATTTTACAGCGGCAATATTTTCAGCTGCATTAAATGTTGATGCACTTGAAATATGGACCGATGTGGATGGGTTTATGACTGCCGATCCGAGGGTAATCAGTAAAGCATATACCATACCTGCTTTGACTTACTCCGAAGCAATGGAACTTTCTCATTTTGGGGCGAAAGTTATTTATCCTCCAACAATTTTGCCTGTTTACCAGAAAAATATTCCTGTACATATTAAAAATACTTTGAACCCCGAAGGGTCAGGAACCCTTATAACAGGAAGTTCACTAAATGGGAAAGACAAACCTATAAAAGGGATCTCGTCGATATCCGGAATTTCATTGATTACCCTTCAGGGAATTGGAATGGTAGGGGTTACAGGAATTTCAATGAGAATATTCACTGCCCTGGCAAAAGAAGAAATTAATGTAATTTTAATTTCCCAGGCATCTTCCGAAAATTCAATCAGTATTGCTGTTGACGACCAAAATGTTGAAAAAGCGGAAAATGCCATCAAAGAGGAATTTGAAAAAGAAATCAAACACGGACAGATCAATAAAGTGGCCATCGAAACAGCCTTGTCGATTGTTGCGATTGTTGGTGAAAATATGAAACATACCACTGGTATTGCAGGAAAGTTGTTCGATACCATTGGTAAAAACGGTATAAATATTATTGCCATAGCACAAGGGGCATCGGAGTTAAACATCTCTTGGGTGGTTAAAAAAGCCGACCTGAGGAAAACGCTGAATGTTGTTCATGAGTCGTTTTTCCTTTCCGAGTTTAACGAACTTAATGTTTTCCTGATGGGAATCGGAACTGTTGGAGGGCATTTGCTCAATCAACTGAAACAGCAACAGGAAAAGCTGAAGAAAAGCAAGCATCTCAAAATAAAACTTGCAGGAGTAGCAAACTCAAAAAAAATGCTGTTCTCCAGAGATGGAATTGACCTTGAAAATTATAAAGCACAGCTTGATAAATCTAAATATACCTCAGGTTTGGATAAATTTCTGGAAAGAATTACCGAGATGAACATGTTCAATTCCGTATTTGTGGATTGCACAGCTTCTGATACGGTTGCCGGGATCTATGAAAAAGTTCTTAGTTCCAACGTGTCGATCGTAACGGCAAATAAAGTTGCGGCTTCATCGGCATATGAAAATTATAAAAACCTTAAAAAAGTTGCCAAGCGCAAAGGTGTTAAGTTTTTATTTGAAACAAATGTCGGAGCAGGGCTGCCAATAATTAATACCTTAAACGATCTTGTGAATTCAGGCGACGAGGTTCTTAAAATTGAAGCAGTGCTTTCTGGTACGCTCAATTTTATTTTCAATACTATTTCGCCCGAAATTAAAATGAGCAAAGCCATTGTGATGGCAAAAGAACAGGGCTTTGCCGAGCCTGATCCAAGGATTGATCTGAGCGGAATCGATGTGGTTAGGAAACTGCTTATTTTGGCTCGCGAGTCTGGATATGTGATGGAAATGGATGAAATAAGAGTCAACAAATTTATTCCGGAGAAATATTTTGAAGGAAGTGTTGACGATTTCTTTGCACACATTTCGGAAGTGGATGATGATTTTGAAACCAGACGGACAGAACTGGAAAAACAAAATAAAAAATGGCGTTTTGTTGCCAAATTGGAGGGCGGAAAAGCTGAAGTTGGTTTGCAGGAAGTTGATGCCGCACATCCATTCTACGACTTGGAAGGGAGCAATAATTTGGTAATGTACACCACCGAAAGGTACCATGAGTTTCCAATGTTGATCAAAGGGTATGGCGCAGGTGCATCGGTTACTGCCGCCGGGGTGTTTGCCGATATTATCAAGGTTTCAAATATTTAATCCATAAGATTTTACTCATGTCGCCAAAACAAATCGTACAAAAGTTTGTCGAATATTTTAATCGTGCCGATGCGGAAAATCTAAGTCGGCTTTACCATGATGATGCCATAAACCATCAGGTGGCAAATGAACCGATAGTTGGCAAAGAAGCGATACAAAAAATGTTTGTGGAGGAATTCTCCAATGCCGATATGGTTTGTATTGTCGAAAATATTTTTGAAGATGGGGAATGGGCGATCCTTGAGTGGAAAGATCCGCTTGGCTTAAGAGGTTGCGGCTTTTTTCATGTGGTGAACGGTAAAATAAAATTACAAAGGGGTTATTGGGATAAGCTTACATTTTTAAAGCAGCATAATCTGCCAATTCCAATAAACTAAATTTAGAAAAAATGAAACATATTATAATTCTTGGGGATGGTATGTCCGATGAGCCTTTGGCTGATTTTGGAGGGAAAACCCCACTGCAAATGGCAGTAAAACCGAATATTGATGCCCTGGCAAAAAAAGGCAGAAATGGTAAACTGATAACGGTTCCTGATACCATGCATCCGGGAAGCGAAATTGCCAACATGGCTGTTTTGGGCTACGATGTTGAAAAGGTTTTCGAAGGGCGTGGTGTGCTCGAAGCTGCAAGCATGGGCGTAAAACTTGGAGATGATGACCTGGCGTTTCGTTGCAATATTATTTGTATTAAAGATGAAAAAATAAAAAATCACTCGGCTGGGCATATTTCAACTGAAGAGGCTACTGCACTGATTGACTTTCTAAACGAAAAACTTGGAAACGAAAACATAACTTTTTATCCTGGGGTTTCTTACAGGCATTTATTGGTTATTAAGGGGGGAAACAAAGAAATCAACTGTACCCCTCCGCACGATGTGATGGGAACGGCTTACAAAGATGTTTTGCCAAAAGCAAAAAGTACAAATGCAGAAGAAACAACGGAGCTGATTAATTTCCTTATGGAAAAATCAAGGGCTTTGCTTCAAGGCCATCCGATCAATAAAAAAAGAATCGCTGAAGGGAAAGATCCGGCGAATATTATTTGGCCGTGGTCGCCTGGTTACAAACCTGCCATGCCGACACTAAAAGAAATGTATAGTGTAGAAAAATCAGCAGTTATTTCTGCCGTCGATTTAATCCAGGGGATTGGCGTGTATGCCGGAATGGAAGTCATCAAAGTGGAAGGTGCAACAGGTTTGTACGATACCAATTATGAAGGGAAAGCCCAGGCTGCCATCAAGGCATTGAAAAGCAACGATTTGGTGTATTTACACATTGAAGCAAGCGACGAAGCCGGGCATGAAGGCGACGTGGAATTAAAAACAAAGACCATCGAATATCTAGACAGCCGGGTGGTGAAAACCATTGTTGAAGAAACAGCAAATTGGGACGACCCAGTGGCTATTGCTATCCTTCCTGATCACCCGACCCCATGTGCCATAAAAACCCATACCCGCGATGCTGTGCCTTTCATCATTTACAGGCCTGGTAATTCAGCGGATGATGTAAATGTGTACGACGAGTTTGATTCTAATAACGGATCGTATGGAACTTTAAAAGGAAACGAATTTATTAAAGCATTTTTAAATAAATAGCGAATTTAAGATTCACATTTTGTGAAATTTTATTCATGAAAGTCATATGAAATACTACAGTACCAATAAAAAAGTTGAACCGGTAAGCTTAAAAGAGGCGGTAGTTAAAGGGCTTGCAGCCGATAATGGGTTGTTTATGCCGGAACAGATAAAACCTTTTGAACCTTCTTTTTTTGAAAAGATTGAGAAATTATCCTTTCAGGAAATAGCGTTCGAAGTTGCAAAGAAGTTTTTTGGTGAGGATATAGAAGAAAGCAAACTCAGGGAAATTGTTTTTGATACGCTTCAGTTTGATTGCCCTGTGGTTCAGGTTACCGATAAAATTTGGTCATTGGAGCTATTTCATGGACCTACATTGGCGTTTAAAGATGTTGGTGCGCGATTCATGGCCCGCCTGCTTCGTTATTTCTTGGCTGAACAGAAAAAACAGGTTAATGTGTTGGTTGCCACTTCGGGCGATACAGGCAGTGCTGTTGCTAACGGATTTTTGGGTGTTGACGGTATTCATGTCTATGTATTGTATCCAAAAGGAAAGGTAAGCGCAATTCAGGAAGCACAATTTACTACTCTTGGACAGAATATCACTGCCATTGAGGTTGATGGCACTTTTGACGACTGTCAGAAACTTGTAAAAACAGCTTTTTTAGACGAAGAATTGAACAAGAAACTATTACTGACTTCGGCAAACTCAATCAACGTTGCACGGTTTTTACCACAGGCATTTTATTATTTTAATGCTTATGCTCGATTGAAAGAAGCCGGAAAGCTTACAAATAATCAATTGGTTGTTTCGGTGCCAAGCGGAAATTTTGGCAACCTCACAGCTGGGTTGTTTGGCTTAAAAATGGGATTGCCCATTAAGTATTTTATTGCGGCTAACAATGCCAACGATATTGTCTTTGAATATTTATCTACCGGAAATTACAATCCACGCCCATCGGTCGAAACACTTGCAAATGCAATGGATGTTGGCGATCCAAGTAACTTTGCCCGCATCCTTGATTTATTTGGCAATTCACATTCGGATATTTCTGGGCAAATGAAAGGAACCCGGTTTTCCGATGATGAAATCAGAAAGATTGTCCTGAAAGTATATGAAAAGAATAACTACTTGCTTGATCCACACGGGGCTTGTGCGTATCAAGCATTGGAAGACAAACTTCAGGAAGGAGAGGTTGGTGTATTTTTAGAAACAGCACATCCGGCAAAATTTACAGAAACTGTAGAAAGTATTATTGGAAAAGGCAAAGTCCCGCTTCCCGATAAATTGGCGGAATTCATGAAAGGAGAAAAACAAAGCATTCCTCTAGGGAAAGCTTATGACAGTTTTAAAGACTTTCTTTTAAGTCAATAAACACTGTCCCCCTTTATAAACTAATCTTTATACACAAATATCAGACAAAAGAAAAAACAATACAGAAGCCTGATTATCAGCATCATATGCTTGCTGGTTCAATTTTATTTTTGTATATTAAAGGTGTGGTAATCAGAGATATAGAGGGTGTTTTTAATGGTTTTTTGCCAGATTCAAGACTTGAAAAAAGAGCGGATAAAATCATGGTTGATATGTTTAACTTTGGAAAAGCAGTTGTCAATAAATTTAGTTCGACACTATCAGATAAAATAGGAGCCTATAGGATGCTTAACAATAAAAGCTATAGTTATGAAGACCTTTCTTTGGGATTATACAATACTTGCAAAGCAAATTTGGAATGCAAGCACGTACTGTCTATTCAGGATACCACTGAAATAAACTATGCTGGGCTTACAGGGCGCATTGATGCTGATGATAAAGATATTGGCCCGGTTAGATTAAAATATCAGAATGGTTTCTTTTGCCACCCATCATTGGCAGTAGATGCTGCGTCCCGCACTCTATTAGGTTTTTCAAATGTTCATATATGGAATAGAGAAAAAGGAGGCAAGAATAAACATGAACGAAACTATCAATGCTTACCCATTACAGAAAAAGAATCATACCGATGGATTGAGTCTGCAATGAAAAGCAAGGAAGTCCTATCTAAAGCTCCTATGGTAACAATTATTGGCGATAGGGAATCTGATATATATGAAGAGTTTGTAGATATTCCGGATCATAAAACTCATATTTTAGTTAGATCCCGATCCGACCGAAAACTTTACAAATCTGAAGAAAAACTTTATAAAACTCTGGCTCAAAAAAATGTTGAATGCCAATACAGCCTGAGTCTTAAAGGTAATAATAAAAGAAAGTCAAGGAACATATCAATTGAGGTTAGATATGCTAATGTAAAACTTCTTAGGCCTTCAAAGTGTGATGTAAAAAAATACCCCGGTCATGTGGAACTTTGGGCTATTGAAGCTAGAGAAGTCCCTACATCAATCCCGGAAGGAGAAGGACCGATATTGTGGAGGCTATTAACAACTCATTCAATACAAGGGCCAGCTGATGCAATCTCATGTATTAAATGGTACAAAGACAGGTGGCTTATTGAAGAGCTTTTTAGAGTTATGAAAACCAAAGGTTTGGAGGTTGAATCCGCTCAAATGGGTTCTGGATCAGCATTAAAAAAGCTGACAGTCTTGTCTCTTCAGATAGCCATATCGTTAATGAACTTAAAGCATGCAATCGATCAGCCTGACTTAAATATTAATGCAAGTGCCCAATTTACAAATGCAGAATTAAAGCTCCTTTCAATGTTGCTTTTACAAGTTGAAGGTAAAACCACAAAGCAAAAGAATCCTTATTATAGAAACAGTATGGCATGGGCTGCTTGGATTCTTGCTCGCTTAGATAATTGGAGTGGATATAGTTCACATGGACCACCAGGCTATATAACAATCAAGAATGGACTGGCTGCCTTTAATATATTAGCCAAAGGCTATGAAATTGCAATAAAAGATGTGTATAAAGATTAGTTATAAAAGGGGGATTTAGGGGGAAAAAGATTAAGCGGCATTCCTGACAGTATCAAAAAAAGACCACCAAACTGGCAGTCTTTTAGATCGTTGCTATGTAATATATCTTAGTTGTTTGTCAAAAGGATTTTTTGAATATTGTCCTCAAACAATTTTTTAGTTTCCTCAGTCGTACGCCCAATTCCGGACATCATTACCGGTTTGCCTTCCAATGGGATGTATAAAAATGCCGGGATCCCACTAACCTGAAATACACCTGCCAATTCCCGTTCTTTTTGGGTGTCAATTTTATACACTTTTATTTCATCTGCGAAATCTTTTGAAATACCTTCTAATATTGGGGCAGCTTTTCTACATGGTCCGCACCAGTCAGCATAAAAGTCGATTAGTACAGGTTTGTCACCTTTAAATTTCCATTCGCGTGGTGAATTTTCATAATCCCAAACTTTCTCTAAAAAAACAGCTTTGGTAAGTAACTCGGTGCCTCCTTTATTATTTTCACTCTGGCTAACACTTGATGCTTCAGTAGTTTTGCTGGTTGCCGAGCCACAGCTTTGTAATAAAAAGACTGCAATTGCTACAATGTAAATTAAATTTTTCATGATATATCTATTTTTATTAACGTTCCTGTATTTTATTTAATAACGACGTTTATCGTATAAATCCTTTACAGATATACAAAAATCTATATATGTAAATATCAATCATTATGCCAATTTTTAAAATTATAAATTTATGTCAAAATGACCGTAATTTATTTTTTCTTTTTACGCAACCTTTTCTAAATACTCAAATCTTGTTAGTAGATAAAACTAGTGTAAACCATTAAAAAGATAGTAAAAGAATTAATTAAATAGTTAGAAATATGAGGACGGTTAAGATTTTAATTTTAGTACTAGTTGCAGCAGTGTTTGTAAAATGCTCTGACGATGATGCCAGCGAACCAGTTTATGGTGGTTTTGGATTGGTATTGGTTGACGATTCCCAACCACTTGGTTATGTTATTAAGATGGATGACGAAGATTATATTATTCCATTATCGCCATCGCGCATTATTGACAGTTGGGACGATAGTACAAGGATTTTGGTTTATTTTTATGTGGAAGAGCAGGTTGATGCAATTGATGGAAACGATACGTATGAAGTACGGATGTTAGATTGGGAAAACATACTGATGAAGGATATTTTTACCATTACCCCTGAAACGGAAGATAGTATTGGGAATGATCCAATTATCATGAAAAAAATGTGGGTGACAGATAATTTCCTGAACTTCGAATTATCATTTTGGGGCAATAACGAAACGCACATGGTAAATCTTGTGAAACAGCCAGGTGAAATTGTGGCAGGAGATCAACCCATCGAATTGGAAATAAGGCATAATAAATTCGATGATGAAGAATTGTTCCGTTATTCTGCTTATGTTTCGTTTGATCTGGAACCATTAAAAATTACAGGCCTTGATTCAGTAAGTTTTACTGTTTCAGGAATAAACTACGACTCAGGAACGTATTCTTTTGACGGAGTATATAAATATAGCGAATAAGTATTCTGGCTTATTGAATTCCGGTGAGCATTACCCGTCAGCTTTGCTGTGGGAATAGCGAACAGAATACTAAAAAGTCCTTTACGGAATCGGATTCCTCGTCAGCTTGCTGCGAGGAGTTTCAATTTGAGTGGTCATAAGTGGCAGTTAGTTATCTAATTGCCACTTTTTTTATGATCTTTCGCTTCTTTTCAAAACAAAATCTTTCGTTTTTATTCTTACTTTTGAATTTGCTATTAATGTTCTTCAATTCAAAAATTAAGTATACAAATGATTGGGATTACAATCTCCAAAGAATTAAAAAATAAGGTGCCAGAACTTCAATTGTCAGCAATTTCTTGCAATGTGAATATTCTTGAAGCTGATCCTGAATTGTTCGATATTATAAACAGGTCGGTTCAACAATTATCGTCGTTGCTGAAGGTTGAAGACATTGCTAAAATGCCTGCTATTCAAGCTGCCCGAAAAGCATATAAATCTTGCGGGAAAGATCCTGCCCGCTACCGTTTGTCTGCCGAGGCTTTATTAAGAAGGGTTGTGAAACAGGTCGATTTGTATAAAATTAATAACGTGGTCGATCTTTTAAACTTTGTTTCTTTTACCAGCGGAATTTCAATAGGTGGTTACGACCTGGATAAAATTAACGGAGATGTCATTTTTGGAATTGGGGAAAAGGATGAGATTTATCGCGGTGTTGGAAGAGGGGACTTAAATATTGAGTACCTTCCGGTTTTCAGGGACTCAATCGGGGCATTTGGCAGTGCGACCAGCGACTCAGAACGTACAATGGTGACTGAAAGCACCAAACGCTTTCTCATGGTACTGATTGGTTTTGGTGCAAACGAAACCTTACAGCAAACGACTGACCTGGCAATTGACCTCCTTCAAAAATATGCGCAAGCCGCTTCAATTCAAACTCAATGGATATAAAATGTGGAAAAGGTTTTGTGAAACAATGCTAAAATGGTTGGGCTGGGAAGGTGTTGGTGGCATTATGCCGCACAAAAAAGCCATTATTATTGGCGCCCCGCATACCAGTGCCTGGGATTTTGTTTTATCCTACTTGTACTATACAGCACAGGGTGGAAAGGCACATGTGATTATCAAAAAAGAATTTTTCTTCTGGCCAATGGGTCCCATACTTCGTAAAATGGGAGGTATCCCGGTTGATCGATCGAAAGGTTCAAGGATTGTGAAACAAATAATTGATGAGTTTGAAAGAAGGGATTCTCTTCATCTAGCCATCACCCCTGAGGGAACGCGCAAGCCCACAAAACGGTGGAAAGCCGGTTTTCATACCATTGCAAAAGCAACGGGTGCAACGGTGTATATTGGCTTTTTTGATTTTGGCAAAAAACAAATCGGATGGCGCGAAACCCTTGAATTAAGCGATGATAGCAATGCCGATATAAAAAGATTAAAAGCTTATTATCGTGACAACGGAATTAAAGGAAAATACCCAGAAATGTTTTGTGCCGATGATTAAAAGAAATCAATGATCATGAACCTGATAACCTAATGCATTGCCTGATCAGTTCCATTAAAAATCCGGGTTAAAAACATGTGCAGATAGTAATTTAGTTAAGGTATTTTTTGAAGGAATACTTCTCTGCGATTTGCTTTCTTTCTTCATCCGACAAACTTTTCATATAGGCTTTCCAGCCTGGGCACCAATTGATATGCCACCTCCAGAACCTTCCTGAAAATGATTTGGGTTTTTGGTCGTATTTCAACCTTAATTTGCAATCACTACAATTATTCTCAGCCATTTTGTGTTGATTTATTTGGTTTTTTAAACTTCCATAAATGTACGAATTTCAGTGAGTAAAAAGCAAAACCATTGTCAGATTTTTAATCCCATTTGATTTTTCATGAATGATCACCTAACTTAGGACCGGATAGAGAAAAACAACTATGAAAGCAGCCGTTTATTATGAGTTTCAGGGATCAATAGAGATTAAAGAAGTGCCAGATCCAAAATGCAGCGATACCGGCGTAGTGTTAAAAGTTGAAGCAACCGGTATTTGCAGGAGCGATTGGCATGGTTGGATGGGACATGATCCCGATATTGTTTTACCACATGTGCCTGGGCATGAAATTGCAGGAACCATTGTGGAAGTTGGCAATAATATAAATAACTGGAAAATTGGCGATCGTGTAACCCTCCCTTTTGTTTGTGGCTGTGGGGTTTGCCCCGAGTGCCAATCAGGAAACCATCAGGTTTGTGACGCCCAGTTTCAACCCGGATTTACGGCATGGGGTTCCTTCGCCGAATTTGCGGCGATCGATTATGCCGATATTAACCTTGTTCGGCTTCCCGATGAAATCGACTTTGTTACTGCTGCCAGCCTGGGGTGCAGGTTTGTTACTTCGTTCAGGGCAGTGGTCGATCAGGGAAAAGTATCGGAGGGGCAGTGGGTTGCAGTACATGGTTGTGGGGGAGTTGGTTTGTCAGCAATAATGATTGCAAATGCTTTGGGTGCGAATGTGATTGCCATTGATATTGATGACCATAAACTGGAACTTGCAAAAGAATTGGGTGCGAAAGCGGCAATAAATTCCAAAAAAGTCAAAAATGTTTCAAAAGAAATCGTGAAACTTTCAGGTCGGGGAGCACATGTTTCGATGGATGCCTTGGGAAGCCAGGAAACCTGTTTTAATTCGGTTGATTGTCTGCGTAAACGGGGAAAACATATCCAGGTTGGATTGATGACCGGCAATCATCGGCATCCTGCAGTGCCAATGGACAAGGTTCTTGCAAATGAGCTGGAAATGATAGGAAGCCATGGTATGCAGGCTTTTAGATATCCCGACATGCTTGAAATGATTGGCGAAGGAATATTACAACCTCAAAAATTAGTTGGAAAAACCGTATCCTTGGAACAAGCTGTTCATGAGCTTATAAATATGGATAAATTTCAAAATATAGGTGTTACCGTTATCAATTCATTCTAATGAGCAAAAAGGAGCTGCAAATTACAATCGTACAGCCTACAATTATTTGGGAAGATATTGAAGGAAATCGAACAATGTTGGAACAAATGATTTCCGAAATTGATCAAACCGACGTGATATTATTACCAGAAATGTTTACCACAGGGTTTACAATGAATGTGGAAACGTTTTTCGAAACAATGGACGGAACAACCCTATCGTGGATGAAAAAATTATCCAGAAATAAAAACGCAGCAATTGCGGGCAGCATAATAATTAAAGAAAAAGATTCATATTATAATAGATTGCTTTGGGTAAATTCTGATGGCTCTGTGTTTTGGTACGATAAGCGTCATTTGTTTACCATGGGTGGTGAGCATATTGCTTTTTCAAAAGGTGATAAAAAGCTTATAGTTGAATGTAAAGGCTGGAAAATATGCCCATTAATTTGTTATGATTTGCGCTTTCCGGTGTGGAGTCGGAATAAAGAGGGGTATGATCTATTAATTTATCTTGCAAACTGGCCATCGGCACGGCATCAAGTTTGGAAAACATTGCTGGAAGCAAGGGCAATCGAAAATCAAGCTTTTGTAGTTGGAGTGAACAGGACCGGAACTGATGGTCTTGGATTAAACTATCTGGGTGGCTCAGGATGCGTTGATGCAAAAGGAAAAGCATCTTTCTTAGACAAAGAACCTCGATTGAAAACCCTGATTTTAAACTATTCCGAATTATCTTCTTTCCGAGAAAAATTCCCCTTACTTCCTGATAGTGATTCATTTGTGATTTGCGAATAACTAAATTGTTAGTTGATTAATAGTTTGATTATTAGTTTGGTATAATCTTTGTTTTATCATAACTAAAGCATTAGTTGGAAAACTAAATCATTAGTTGTAAGTTTGAAACAGTATTTTTGGTACCAGATGCTGCGATAAAAACAAGCAACAAAATTTTATTAATCAATTAAAATTTAAAGTTATGAAAGCGAAGAAGTCAGAAAAAGCCAACCTGGAAAACAAGAGGAATACATTCCTTTTATTTGGTTTGGTTGTAGCATTAGGCATCGTGCTTGTAGCGTTCGAATGGAATACAAAAGCGACCGGGGCAACAGATTTTGGTCCGATGGCGGCAGTTAACGTAGAGGAAGAAATTATTCCGATTACCCGCATGGACGAAATCAAACCACCTCCACCACCTCCACCACCAAAAGTTATCGAAATAATTAACATTGTTGATAATGATGTGGAGATTGAGGAAGAATTTGAAATGGAATCAACGGAGGTTACAAAAGATTTAGTTTTTGATATTGCGCCCATTGTTGAAACTTCTAGAGAAGAAGAAATTGAGGAAGATAAAGTATTCATTATTGTGGAAGAACAACCCGAATTTCCTGGAGGTGAAAGGGCCTTGTTGCGTTTTATCAATAATTCAATACGTTATCCGGTGATTGCCCAGGAAAATGGTGTGCAAGGGCGCGTATTCTACAAATTTGTGGTTGACACCGATGGTAGTGTTACAAATGTAGAAATCATCAGGGGGCCCGATGCATCACTAAACAAGGAAGCGAAAAGGGTTTTAGAAAGCTTGCCAAAATTTAAACCAGGCAAACAACGCGGCCGGCCAGTGCGCGTTTATTTCAGCTCAGCCATAAACTTTGTATTACAATAAGTTATATGTCAAACCAATAGTATTAAACTAAAGATTAACGCAATGAAAATTTTAAAAATTCTTACGCTTGCCTTGTTGGCAACACTGTTCTCTCCCCAAGTAAAAGCACAGGAAAAAGAAAACAAAGAGAAGATGGTATTTATGATTGTTGAGGATATGCCTGAATTTCCCGGTGGGGAGGAAGCCCTGAAGAAATTTATAGCAAACAGTGTTAAGTACCCTGAGGTTGCTAAACAAAATGGAATCAGCGGGAGAGTCTATGTCACATTTGTTGTAGGCACCGAAGGCATGGTTGAAGATGCTACGATTGTAAGGGGCGTTGATCCTTCGCTTGATAAGGAAGCATTACGCGTGGTGAATTTGTTGCCCAAATGGAAAGCCGGGAAACAGAGAGGTGAAAATGTTCGCGTAAGCTATACAATACCGATTGTTTTCAGTCTGGACGATAAAGAGGAGCTTAAAACCATTAATGTAACGAAATCTAAAATGATTGATGGTGAAGAGGTGTTTTTTATATGTGATGAAATGCCTGAATTTCCGGGTGGGGAAACAACTTTAAGAAACCTACTTGCCGGAATGATTGACTATCCCGCTGTAGCAAAAGAAAATGGTATCCAGGGGAAAGTTTACGTTACTTTCCTGGTTGGCAAAGATGGAAAAGTCAAAGATGCCAAGATTGCCAGGGGCGTTGATCCATCGCTCGATAATGAAGCACTGAGAGTTATCAACGAGCTTCCGAGATGGAAACCGGGCAAAGTTAATGGCAAACCGGTGAACGTATCTTATACCGTACCAATAAATTTTGCCTTAAATTGATAGAAGCAGAAACAAAGCGATAAGTGCAATTATTTTCAAGTTCAAAATCAAGTTTACCTAAGCTGTTAGTTCATAAACTAACGGCTTAGTTTTTAGGCATAATATTTGTATCTTTTGGGAAGTTAAAAAAAACAACATGAAGGAACTTACAAAAGCAGAAGAACAAGTGATGCAAATCTTGTGGAAAATAGAAAAAGGATTTGTGAAAGATATTATCAACGAGATTCCGCATCCACAGCCTGCATACAATACAATTTCAACCATTACCAGGATCCTCGAAAAAAAAGGTTTTGTGGGGCACAATGCCTATGGTAAAACGCATGAATACTTCCCATTAATTACAAAAAAAGAATACACTAAAACATTTATGAAAAAATTTGTTCGAAATTATTTTAGCGGGTCTTTTCAGGAAATGGTATCCTTTTTTGCAAAGGAAGATAAAATGAGCCTCCACGATCTGGAAGACCTGGTGAACGATGTTCGCAAAGATTTAGAAGACGAAAATACGAATGCATAGCTTTGTAAACTATATACTTGAATCGGCGATAAGCCTTGGCACCCTTGCTTTGGTTTATTTCTTTTTTTTACGAAAAGAAACTTTTTTTCGCTTAAACAGATATTTTTTGCTGCTATCCGTAATTTTCTCAGCGCTTCTCCCAATTTTACATTTACAAGTTTATGAACCTACGCCAACCATGTTGGATGAAGTTACCGTTTCCCAGTACCGGAACCTAATTGAAGTTGTAACTATTTACAGCACAAATTTTTCAGGAAGCATCGAACGGTTTATCCTATCCTATAAATTTTTAGGAATAGTGTATGTTGGAGGAATTATAGTTTTTACCTTTCTTTTATTATGGCGGATTATTCAGGTTGCTGAACTTATTCAAAACAATAAAGTTGAGAAACTTGGTAAGATAAAAGTTGTGCGCATCGACCGGGACTTTAGTCCATTTTCGTTTATGAATTATGTTTTTGTCAGTAAAAATATTAAGGGTTATGAGGATTGGGATAAAATGCTGTCTCACGAAATTGAGCATATAAAACAAGGGCATTCTATGGATGTAATGATCATAGAGTTTCTTGCAATACTTCAATGGTTCAATCCTTTCTTTTGGATGTTGCGACGTGCGTTACGCGAGAATCACGAATTTTCTGCCGATCAGGCTGTTGTTTCAAAAGGGGTTTCACGTGCGGGTTATAAAAGGATACTTATTAATCAGTTTGTTGGAGACCAATTGATTATAGCAAGTAGCTTTAATTATTCCTTGGTAAAAAACCGGGTAAAAATGTTGTCCCGGTTGAAATCTTCCCGAAAATCGAAAACAAAATTCGTTCTTGGTATTCTTATGGCAGCAAGTTTAATCGTAGCTTTTGCTTGTGAAAAGAAAGAATCGGGTCCATCGAAGGAAATTCAAAAGGAATTTCATTTTATATCTATTTCAGAAAACCTATTAAACGATCCTGCATATAAACCGGAAATAGAACATGCCAAAGAACTATTGAAATCTGCGCGCAACCTGGAAGCAATTGTAGACTCGTTGGAAGGGACTTTTGAAGTCGAACTTAATGATGGGATACTGTACCTTAACCGAAGGTTCAACCAGCAAAAAGCAGTTTATATTGTTGATGGTGATTTAGCTGATATAAGTTATGTGGAAGGCTTAGATAAGGAATCATTTAAGGCGATAAACGTAATTAAAGATGGAGAAGAGCTTAACTCTTACATTGAAAGATACGGCGCTCAGGCTCGTGAAGGGGTCGTATTATGCTACCTCGAAAGCATTCCTGCAAAGCTGGATTCTTCAACAGATAAAATAAACCTAATTGATGAAATAATAACTTTTAGCCCCAAATCAGAAGAGGATGAAGTATTTTTTATTGTGGAGCAAATGCCCGAATTCCCGGGAGATGAGTTAGCATTAAGAAATTACATTTCAAACTCAATCATTTATCCGGAATCTTCTGTTGAAAAAGGAATTCAAGGTAAAGTGTATGTTAGTTTTGTGGTTTCAAAAGCAGGTATGGTTACTAAAGCCAGGGTAGTTCGGGGTGTCGATCCTCAAATTGACAGGGAAGCTTTGCGGGTTATTAAAACCTTACCAAAATGGAAACCTGGAATGCAAAATGACAAAGCAGTGAATGTTGCCTATACCGTCCCAATAAATTTCAAATTACAGTAATTAGCATTGATTAAAACATTATTTATGAAAAATAGTATACCAATAATTCTATTCTTGGTTGGCTTTTTATTTTCCACAAACGGAAGTTGTCAAAAAATAGATCTGCTCATTTTGAACCAGGAATATGAAAATGCATTGAACATTCTCCAAAAAGAAATTTCATCGAACCCTAACGGTGACTTGTATTTTAAACAAGGAGTGGTTTATGCAAAATTGAATGATTTTGAAGCTTCAATAAAATCGTATAAAAAAGCTTTGGACTACTCTCCAAACAACCCGGTTACATTGGCTGAACTTGGAGAAACACTTGCCCTTTTAGGTAACTATTCGCAGGCGGCATTTTATTATAAACAGTCGGTTATTGCTTCAAATAATGACCTGGTTTTAAAAAGTAAACTAGGCAGGGTGTACATTAACCTTGATCAATATGGTGATGCATACGAAGTATTCCATCAAATTTATGCGCTTGACAGCACAAATATATATTGGGACAAGCAATATGCTTACTGTATAACTAAAACTGGCGGGGATAAAAGAAAAGCGATAAACTTATATGAATACGTGCTGGCGAGAAATCCCTATGATTTGGGTACTTATTCAAACCTCGCTACTTTATATTACCAGGCAAAGCAGGATAGTTTGGGATTAAAAACAATCCTGAATGGGTTAAAATACTTTCCTGAAAATGGAAAATTGCAGCTAAAGCGTGCGAACCATTATTATGGTAAAAAGCAATATGCTCAGGCAGCTGAAAATTATTCCATATACCTTGCAAAAAATGATTCCGCTTACGATGTACTAAAAAATTATGGGATAAGCCTTTATTTTGCAGATCAATGGGAAAAGGCTGTGTTAATAATTGAAAAGTGCATTCAACTTAAACTGGATGATCCATACACGTTGTTCTATACAAGTTTGTCATATAAAAAGCTTGCAAATCATGAAGTTGCAGAAGCTTATATGAAGACTGCAATTGAAGCATCAACACCATATTATTTGCCAGAAATGTACCATCACCTTGCGCAAATCCTGGGACAGCAACGAAAATACGAAGAATCGATTGCAGCCTTAAAAGAAGCCTACGAAATGGATCCTTTGAATTTCGAGTTGTTATTTGAAATAGCCACAACCTATGAAGAATACAACAATAATAAAACCCTAGCCCTTAATTTTTACCGAATGTATTTGATGGAAGCAAAAGATGAAGCAAAGAATGCCACCTATGCTCTTAACCGGATGGATAAAATCAAAGAGATATTATTTATGAATGGCAACTAAAACTTTACTTTGTTGGAGAGTGAATTTTCAGGGGAAAACAAACATTAACTTTTTTTAACACACCTGTTTTGTCCAAATTTTAGACATTTTTAATTAGATGGGTGATAAATTTTATTCGAATTGAATTAGTGAAAATTAGGGACTTAGCATCGAATATTTTAAAAGGCAAATTATTTCATGGCCTGAATGTATTCTCTATGTAAAGAATTGGTTAAGGAAATATTTCATAATTATTAAGAGATGAAGGATTATTTAACTATTTTTGCCCTGTTTTTTGCAAATGCTGAAATAACCTTATGGATTTTATAAAGCGAGTTATTAGTAGTGCCCAGGCAGATAGGAAAAGGATCGTTTTACCTGAAGCAAATGAGGCGCGAACACTAAGGGCTGTTGAGATTATCATCAAGGAGAAGATTGCAGATCTAATTTTGCTGGGAGATGAGAGAGAGATAAAACAGTCGGCAAAAGAAATTGGGGTTTCTGTTGAAGGAGCTACCATTGTAAATCATAAAACAGACCGTTACCGGAATTGGTATGCCGACATGATGTTGGAAATAAGAGACGGTAAGGGTTTAACAAAAAAAGAAGCATTCAGGCTTTTGGATGATCCTTTATATTTTGCTCCAATGATGATTTTGAATGGCGATGCCGATGGTGCTATTGCCGGGGCAACAAGTTCAAGTGCCGAGGTTTTAAGGCCTGCGTTGCAGTTTGCAAAACCATTGCCTGGAACCAAAGCCGTTTCTGGTGTTTTCCTGATGTTTGTGAACGATCCTCATTTTGGGTACGAAGGAATGTTGATATTTGCAGATTGTTCTGTAATTCCAAATCCTACGGAACGCCAACTTGCCGAGATTGCAATTACAACTGCGCATACTGCCAAATCGTTGATAGGTATGGACCCAAGGGTTGCGATGCTTAGTTTCTCGACTAAAGGAAGTGCAGTACACCCGAACGTGGATAAAGTTGTTAGGGCAACAAAAATTGCTAACCGTTTAGCTCCTGATCTAAAAATTGATGGAGAGATGCAATTAGACGCGGCAATTATGCCGGAAGTTGCGCAAATGACAGCTCCTGGGAGCGACGTTGCGGGAAGGGCAAATATACTTGTGTTCCCTAACCTGGAAGCTGCAAATATTGGTTATAACCTGGTTCACCGCCTTGGAAAAGCAGAAGCTATTGGTCCAATCCTTCAGGGGATGTCGGTTCCAATTAATGATTTATCAAGAGGTTGTTCAGTGGGTGATATAATTACCATGGCGGCTATTACCGCAAATCAGGCACAGGAATTGGCAAAAGCAAAAGCCGAAGTCAAAATAGAAGAACACGTTTTCTAGATTACAAGTACAAATATTCTCCAAGCTTTAATAAAATTTCACTTGCTTTACCTTCCAGGTAGATATCGGTAATGGAATCGGTAAGTTGTGATTTTTTGATATTTATCTCAATAATTTTTGCCCCGGTTTTCTTTGCAACTTCGGGTATTTCTGCGGCAGGCATCACTTCCGCATTTGTGCCGATAATAATAAACAAATCTGCTTTTTCAGCTTCCGAAAAGGAACGGTTTTTTGCAA
This sequence comes from Prolixibacteraceae bacterium, assembly GCA_963677475.2. Lineage (GTDB taxonomy): Bacteria > Bacteroidota > Bacteroidia > Bacteroidales > Prolixibacteraceae > JABMQB01. The sequence continues at coordinate 174,363 of CAXXQD010000009.1, forward strand.
AGATCGGAATTGGTTCGTTAAAAAAAACCATATCGGGCTTCAGTATTCCCTTGCATACATAACATGTGGGAGGCAGAAAATCAAGGTTGGCAAAGCTAATATCATACTCTGAATTACATTCGGTACAAACCAGCTGCCTGTAAGTTCCATGAATTTCATACACATATCTGTTGCCCGCTTGTTGGTGAAGGTGATCAATGTTTTGTGTAATAATCGATTCAAGGAAGCTTCTTTTTTCCATTTTTGCTAAAATGTGATGTCCTACATTTGGTTTGGCATCTTTCAGCTTATCGTAAAATATTTCTTTGATTTTGACCCAGGATTGAAGTGGCTTTTTTGTAAAAAAATCAATTTCTAAAAAAATGGGATGGTGGGTTGTCCATAAACCGTCTTTCCCTCTAAAAGGAGGAATACCGCTCGCAACAGAAATCCCTGCGCCCGTAAACGCAACCGTATATTTCGATTTTCTGATAAGCAAAGCTGCTTCCTCTATCTTTTTTATATCCATCCGTTATTCAGTAAAATTCCCAACAGCGTTAACTGTTGGGAAATTATTGAAAAAATTGATTAATTATACTTAAGTTCTAAAGATCGTCTTCTATAAGGTCTTTATGAACCGAAACCGTTGTATCTTCGTTGAACCTGATTTTAAAGTTGAGTTTCCTGAAAACAGCGATCATTGGTTTATTATCTTTTGTTGTTTCTGCCGCCAAGCGTTTAACGCCTCTGTTTACTGCAATGTTCATACAGTATTCGGTCAATATGTAACCCAATTCCTTTTTCTGCCATTCATCGGTTATAAGTATGGCATATTCCATCACTTCAACATCGGGATCAGCAATTAAGCGGCCGACACCAATGAGTTTCTTTTTACCTTCAATTTCTACTTCTGCAACTATTGCAATTTCGCGGCTATAATCAATAAAGCAGAATTGGGATGCCACCTCGTGCGAATCAAAATAAAAATCGTACCTAAACCTATGGTAAATTGATTCTTTAGAACAACTTCCAAGCAAATGAAGCCACATTGGTTCATCTTCTGGTTTAATAGGCCTTAATAAAATGTTGGTGCCATCTTTTATTTGCGATTTTTTTATCAAACTTTCAGGATATGGCCTTAAAATCAGATGTGAGTAATCCCTTGCTGGTTTCACTAGTAATTCTTCGTCCACAACAATTCGGGCATCCAGTGCCATCACATCTGTAGGCGACACAATTAATGGGTTAATGTCTAATTCCAATATTTCAGGATAATCCGCTGCCAAATACGACATTCTGATGAGCACCTCAATAAGCTTTTCAATATTCTTTGGTTTATCGCCCCGCCATCCTTTCAGTAAAGGATAAATTTTAAGTGATTGAAGCATTTGCATGGCAAGCTTCTCATTCAACGGAGGGAATTCGAGGCGTTTATCTTTAAACAATTCGGCTGTGGTCCCACCCATTCCGATGAGCATTACCGTACCGAATATTGGATCTTTTTTAATCCCAAGGATCAGTTCTACAGCATCTTTTGTATCAACCATTTTTTGTATGGTAACCCCGTCAATTCTGGCTCCTGGTACTTTTTCCGCTGCAGTTTTAACCATGTTTCGGAACGTTGCACGCACCATCTCTTCGTTTTCGATATTTAATGCAACACCACCAACATCAGATTTATGGGTAATATCCGGAGAATATATTTTGAGAACAACCGGATAGCCTTTCTGCTCGGCAATTCTTACCGCTTCATCCTCTGTTGCAGCCGGGGCAGGGTGGGTAGTATCTATCCCGTAATCGTTAACGAGCATTTTAGAATCATCCTCGTTTAAAATTTTTGCTTTCGGAAAAATATCTTTGATATATTTCTTTTTTAGTTCATCTCTATCGTAAGAAAATGATAAAGGAACTTCCTTTGGCGTTTCATAAATGAGCTCAAGATTTTTAGAATAATCAGCCAAGGTCATAAATGCTCTTATAGCTTGTTCCGGGGTACTGTATGCCGCAATTCCAGCTTGATTAAATATTGTCATTCCTTCCTTCATTGATGCACCACCAAGCCATGCTGCCATAATGGTTTTAGAGGTTTTTTTGGCTAGATCTGCAATGGCCTGTGCGGTTTCGGTTGGTGCCGTCATTGCTTGTGGTGTAAGCAGTACCAAAACCGCGTCCACGCCCTTGTCTTCCAAAACTATTTCGGTCGATTTAGCAAATCGTTCGGGAGTAGCATCCCCAAGCACATCAACAGGATTGCCATGCGACCAAAACGGAGGTAGGTATTCGTTGAGTTTTTGCATGGTTTCTTCGGAAAATGAAACCAATTGCCCTCCCATGGAAATTAGGGAGTCGGTTGCCATAACTCCTGGTCCACCAGCGTTAGTAACCATGGCTAGTTTCGATCCCCTTGGCACTCGTTTTCGACCAACTAAATCTGTAAAGTCAAAGATATTTCCAAAGTCATAAACCCTGGCTAAGCCAGCTCTTCTGAAGACCGCATCGTAGATCGAATCTTCCGATGCCAAAGCTCCGGTATGTGAAGCTGCAGCAGCTGCCGACTCTGGGAACCGTCCTGATTTGTACACAATAATTGGTTTTTCGCGTGCGAATGCCCTTGCAGCCGACATAAAGGTACGTGCATTTGAAAGGGACTCAACATATAGGACAATGGATTTTGTTGACGGATCCTGCCCGAAATAATCTATCAAGTCGCCAAAATTGACGTCCATTGAATTACCAATAGACACAAAATAAGAGAAACCTATATTTGCCTCATAGGCCCAATCCAGAACGGAAGTACATAAAGCCCCGGATTGTGAAATAAATGCCACATGCCCTTTTTTTGGCATCCCATCGGCAAAACTAACATTCATATTTAATCCCGGGACAAGTATTCCAAGGCAGTTTGGTCCAATTACCCGCATATCCGGGAATTTAGATTTTTCGGCCAAAACCTGTGCTTCGAGCTTTTTCCCTTCTTCACCTGATTCCTTAAATCCTGCCGACATGATAATAATCCCGTGTATACCAGCTTCACCGCATTCCCTAATTAGCTGGGGAACAAATTTGGCGGATGTCATAATAACTGCTAAATCGGGTGTTTTAGGCAAACTTTTCACATCTGGGAAACATGGGATTCCGAGTACAGCTTCCCTTTTAGGGTTAACCGGATAGACAACCCCATTGAACCCCCCTCCAACTAAATTTTTAAGGGTTATTCCTCCAACACTACTAGGGTTATTCGATACGCCAATTAGCGCAATTCTCTTAGGACGGAAAATGCTGTTTAACTTTTTAATCGCCATGGTTTTAAGTTTTTGGGTTTTTGGGTATTGCCAAATATGAATACCCATACTAAGTTGTTGATTTATTATTACAAAATAGCTGAAAAAAACTCATAATTGAAAATTCAACTCAATAAGTTGCTTGTTTGATAAAATTTCGTAAGGTTCATTATATCAGTTGCATAAGAGGATGACAAGTTCTTTAATGTTAGAAATCAGCATGAAAAATTGTTGTAGAACATTTAGAATTTAGTATAAATAGAATTATTATGGATGAATGAATTAAAAAATGGACGAAAATTTGTCCAAAATATCAGGAAATGAAAAAAGCACCCATCAGGAAAATGGATGCCTTGAACATATTGTTTGAGTTTGATTTGGATATTCTTTTTATACTTTGGCAGGCTTAACAAAGAAAATAAGTATTGTCCCTATTAAAACGGCTACCCCGGAAATGGTAAATGCTAAGGCAAAATTATTTAAGTCCCCCATTTTACCGCCAAGAATTGGTCCTAATATACCTCCCACACCATAGGCCAGGAACACAAATGGGTAATTTTGACCAACATTCTTAGCCCCAAATGTGTCAGCAGTTATTGTTGGGAACAATGCGAAGTTACCTCCAAAATTAAAACCAATTAAAGTGGCTCCTAGGTACAGAAGATACTCATGCCCTGCCATATAGGTAAATGCAATCACCAAAATTCCCTGTGTGGCGGTCATTATCAAAATGGAAGTTTTTCTACCAAGTTTATCGCTTAGCATGCCCCATAATATACGGCCTAATCCGTTTGACAGTGAAAAGAAAACAGCAATGGCTGTTCCGGCAATGGCACTCGCTTCAACTGCACTTAAACCATTAGCCTGAAGGGCATCCATCGGATAAAGTTTCATTAATCCAATCGACATTAAACCTGCCCCTGCACTAAATACGAAGGTTAAAAAGATGAGGTAGAACTGCACTTTTCCCAGCATTTGTTTGCTGGTAAAATCAACACTGTCGGTTTTAACTGTACCTGTATTTTTTTCTTCATATCCTTTAGGCAACCATCCTGCCGGAGGGAATTTCATCCAAAGGCCCCCGATAACTACCATTGCAATAAATGCTATTCCGTAGATTGTAAAAGTTGTTGACAAGCCAAGGTTTGCTATGAGATGTCCCCATGAGCCTGCAAGTTTTACCCAGATCATAGCGCCGAATCCAAATCCTGCAACTGCAAGACCTGTAATCATACCTTTTTTATCTGGAAACCAGCGCATTCCTACGGCAATTGGCACAACATAAGCAACTCCAATTCCGGCACCACCAACAAGCCCGAGCAGAAGTGTTAATGCCCAAAAGTCAGTTCCTCCAAACAGTCCAGCAAGTAAGTAACCGGCTCCAAGGATTATTCCTCCCAGAATGGTTAATTTTTGTGGTCCAACGGTGGCTAATTTCCGACCAGAGAAGACCATAAATACTGCAAATGATGCCAAACCAATAGCAAAAACCCATTGAGTATCAGATTTAGCCCACCCGGCTTCGGTAAGTGAAGGTGTAAAAACTGACCATGCGTATATCGCACCTAATGCCAATTGAATTAGGATTGCTCCAAGAACGACAAATCCTCTATTTTGTACTTTTTGTGTATTCATAATTTGGTTTTTTTAAGAAAGGTTGAAAATGAAAACATCCTCTTTTATGGAGGATGCTTTCTTATTTAATAAGGAAATTATCGTTTAACTTCAACTTTGGCACCTTCAATAATCTGGTCAACAACCCCTGGGTCGAGCAGGGTTGAAGTGTCTCCCAGGTTGGTGGCATCACCTTCACCAATTTTACGCAAGATCCGGCGCATGATTTTTCCTGACCTTGTTTTAGGAAGTCCGTTCACTATTTGGATTTTATCTGGTTTTGCGATAGGTCCAATATATTTAGTAACAGTTGCACGGATTTCCTGCTCAATAGTACCCATTTCTTCATCGGTAAGGTCTTCGCAGATTACATATGCATAAATACCTGCACCTTTAATATCATGTGGGTAACCTACAACAGCTGATTCGTTAACTTTTGGATGCTGGTTGATAGCATCTTCCACCTCGGCTGTTCCAATTCTATGTCCTGAAACGTTAATTACGTCGTCAATCCGGCCAATAATCCTGTAGTAACCTTCTTCGTCCCTTTTTGCACCATCTCCGGTTAAATACAAACCTTTAAATGCAGAGAAATAGGTTTGGAAGCATCTTTCATGATCGCCATAGGTTGTGCGCAACATTCCCGGCCATGGATGTTTGATGCACAAAATACCTTCCACACTATTTCCTTTTAGTTCGTTGCCTTCCGGATCAACAAGGATTGGTTGTACCCCGGGTAGTGGGAGTGTAGCCAAAGAAGGTTTGGTTGGAGTGATTCCTGCCAGTGGGGTAATCATAATTCCACCGGTCTCGGTTTGCCACCAGGTATCAACAATTGGGCACCGTCCACCCCCAACAAGATCGTGGTACCACCGCCAAGCTTCTTCGTTTATAGGTTCACCTACTGTTCCTAATACACGCAATGAACTTAGGTCGTATTTTGTCACCCAATCGTCACCTTGAGCAACCAATGCCCTGATTGCGGTTGGTGCAGTATAGAATTGGTTTACTTTATATTTTTCCACTACTTCCCAAAACCTTCCGGCATCAGGCCAGGTTGGAACGCCTTCAAACATAATGGAGGTAGCACCTGTTAACAGTGGTCCATAAACAATGTACGAATGCCCGGTTACCCAGCCAATATCGGCAGTACACCAGTAAATATCACCATCGTTGTATTGGAATACATTTTTAAAGGTGTATTCAGCATACACCATGTATCCGGCAGTGGTGTGTACAACGCCCTTCGGTTTTCCTGTTGAGCCAGAGGTATAGAGTATGAACAATATATCTTCAGCGTCCATTACTTCGGCAACGTTTTCTTTGCTAACATCGGCAATTACATCGTCCCACCAAATGTCGCGGCCTTCAACAAAGTTAACGGCTTCACCTGTTCTTTTCAAAACGACCATATTAGTAACGTGTGGGCATAAAGTTGCTGCTTCATCAGCAATTGCTTTTAAAGGAATCGTTTTTGTTCCGCGATAACCTCCATCAGAAGTAATGATCACTTTTGATTTGGCATCATTCACGCGATCGGCTAAAGCAGTTGCAGAGAATCCTGCAAAAATTATAGAGTGTATTGCACCAATCCTGGCGCATGCTAACATGGCAATTGCAAGCTCGGGCACCATGGGCAGGTACAAGGCAACGGTATCACCTTTTTTTACCCCGAGTTTAATTAACCCGTTCGCAAATTCCTGTACTTTAACAAATAACTCTCCGTAAGTGAGCCTAATTTCTTTTTCTTTTGGGTCGTTTGGTTCCCAGATGATTGCAACCTGGTCTTTTCTCATGAACATGTTGCGCTCAAAAATATTCTCGGTAATATTTAATTTCCCATTTACAAACCAATTGACAATTGGTGCGTTTTCACCTTCAAAACTCCAGTCAAGAACTTTGTCATACTTTTTACGCCAAAAATTGGCTTCTGCAATACCTGCCCAAAATCCTTCAGGATCGGCAACACTCTCTTTGTATTTTTGTAGGTACTCGGCAAAATTGGTTATTTTATTCACCATAATTAAGAATTTAAAGAATTAGTTAATAATAAGCTGTTTGTCTAGTATTCTATTAAACAATAATAAAGTAGGAGGGTTTAGAAAAAGCTAATTAAATGCACTTCAAAGGCCTACTTAGAAATGGAACAATAATTAATATTACGTTATGATTTTCTCCCACTAAATTTCGACAGGAAAGTAAAAAAGATGTATATGTTTCAATGCTCTTCTTCAAAACTTATCAAACGGTGAATTTTGAAACAAAAATTTCTATTAACGACACTAAAATTAGTAATTAATTTTTGGCTTGGCAATGTGTTATATAATCATGATATATAACATCTTACAGCTATTTTAAATTGTATTTGTTGGTGTTTTTTCACTTGTAATCCTGATGTTTATTCTTCTAAAACCGCCTGTTTATAGGTGTTTTGGATTGTTAAGTGCATGTTGCAATAGTCGTTCAGATATGTAATTGATATATTACAAAACAGCCCGTATTTTTGTATTTCTACATTATAATGGATAGTAAAAAAAGAATAAAATTGTTTAGTTTTTGGATAATTGGAATTGAAAGTTCAATATCTATCAAAAGATAAGTCGAAACGCCAATTTTTTATTAAATTGTATGTGGTTTTGTGTACCTGATGTAAAATTTAAATATAAAAATTTTAAACAATGGTGTATAACATAATTCGGTCTGAGATAAGTTAGATGTTTATTCTGTGTATTTAATCTAATTTGCAAAAAAAAACGAAGTCATGAAAATTCGAAATTTCGAAGAGCTAATTAAAGCAGCACAGGATCAGGAAGAAAAGAGGCTGGTTGCATTAAATGGAACAGATGAAAGTACAATGGAAGCCCTTAATGAAGCAGTTGAACTTGGTTTAGTTACAGCAACTTTAACTGGTGATCAGGAGAAAATTGAAGAGACCTGTGATAAGCTTCAGATAGATATTCATAATTATCATATTATACATTGCAAATCATCAAAAGACGCAGCAAAGGCAGCTGCTGAGATGGTGTCGGAAGGGAAAGCGAACCTTATGATGAAAGGTTTAATTAGCACTGATCAATTCATGCGGGTAGTTCTCAAAAAGGAATATTCACTGGTTCCATCCAGAAATATACTGAGCCACATTGCAGTAATGAAAAACGAGAATTACGAAAAATTGCTCATCTTTAGTGATGCAGGCGTATTGCCTTATCCTGACCTGAAACAAAAGATTTTGATGACTAGCTACCTGATTAAAGCAGCTCATGGATTAGGAATAGAGAACCCGAAGGTTGCGATGATTGCACCTACTGAACAAATACTTATCTCAATTCCTTCATGTATGGATGGGGCAACGATTGCAAAAATGTCGGAGCATGGGCAAATTGAAGGTGGAATTGTTGATGGGCCAATGGCGCTCGATGTTGCAATTAATAAAGAAGCTGCTGCCATTAAAGGACTAATTTCGGAAGTGGCTGGCGATGCTGATTGTTTGCTTTTCCCAAATATCGATGCCGGGAATGTATTTTATAAAACCAATGCTAAGCTGTGCAATGCACAATTGGGCGGTATCATTACCGGGGCAAAAGTACCTCTGGTAGTTTCTTCAAGGGGAGATCGTACGCAAACAAAATTAAACTCTATTGCATTAGCTTCGTTGCTAAGTTAGTACAGTAAGATAAATATATGCATAAAATACTGGCGATAAACCCTGGGTCAACATCTACTAAATTTGCAGTTTATTTCGATACGGAATGTATATTGACCAAAACATTACGCCATTCGGTGGATGAATTGACATGCTATGCATCGGTTATTGATCAGTTTGATTTTAGAAAAGGTTTGATCATCGATGCTTTGGTGGAAGAGGGGATTGATGTTGATGCCATTAAAACTATTATAGGGAGAGGGGGCTTAACATATCCATTGGCATCGGGTGTTTATGGTGTCAATCAGCAAATGATCAAGCATGTTAAAGAAGGGGTAATGGGGCAACATGCCAGCAACCTTGGGCCCTTGCTTGCCGATTTTATTGCATACCAAATTCCCAATGCAAAAGCTTTTATTGCAGACCCTGTTGTGACCGATGAGTTGGATGAAATTGCACGGATTGCCGGCCATCCGAAATTTAATCGGATTTCAATATTCCACGCATTAAACCATAAAGCAATTGCCAGGCTCCATGCCGATAAAAAAGGATGTCAATACGAAGACATGAACCTCATTGTTGCCCACCTTGGAGGCGGGATTTCAGTTGGGGCACATAAAAAAGGTAGGATAATAGATGTGAATAATGCATTGGATGGCGATGGCCCGTTTAGTCCCGAACGTTCCGGGAGCCTGCCTGTTGGGCAGTTAATCGATATTTGTTTTAGCGGCAAATACTCGAAGGAAGAAATTAGGCGCATGGTGGTTGGGGAAGGTGGCTTTGTTGCTTATCTCGGCACAAACGATGCCATGAAGGTTGAAAAAGATGCTGAAGCCGGAATAGGAAAGGCAAAATTTATTCAGGATGCCCTTGCCTACCAGGTTGCAAAATTAATTGGCGAAATGGCGGTTGTTTTAAACGGAAAAGTTGATGCCATTCTGATTACTGGTGGTTTAGCATACAATAAATACCTGGTTAATTATATTAAAAATAAAACAGGATTTATTGCGAATGTAGCAGTTTATCCGGGTGAAGACGAATTGCAGGCTCTTGCCATGAATGCACTTAGGGTTGCAAAAGGCGAAACGGAGGTCTTGGAATACAATCCAACTATCGCTTAAGGGAAAGTTTTGCTTTAGGAATCAATATAATATGCAAGTCGCAATTACCTTGTTAGTTGTCCCCTTCTTCCTTTTTAAATGAATATAAATAACGTTTGATTTTTTTTGTCGCGGTTTTCTGGAAAGGCTCCGGGTGGGCAATCATCGATTGAATCTTTGAAAATTTATTTACCCTTGAATTAATATATTGCTTTAGTTCGGCAGATAATTCTTTAATGGTTTCATCCACCTTTTTACTAAGCTCCTCCATGGTTTCGTTGGCTTTTTTCGAGACTTCATCCATTTTACCTTCAACTTTGGTAGTGAATTCTTTTTTCATTGATTTGAAACGTTGCTCCAATTCTTCACGATCGAAATGTACCAAAGCAACCAACTTGCCTTTTTGCTCGATCACTACCGATTCAACCACATGTTTGAAGTTATTAATTAAAGATTCAATTTCCTCCGGATAGATGTTTTCTCCATTGGCGCTTACAATCATATTTTTTAACCTTCCTTTATGGCTTAACCAGCCATTTTTATCGAATACGCCCAAATCACCAGTTTTAAACCAGCCATCTTCAGTGAGGACTTCTTTTGTTTTTTCTTCGCTTTTATAATAGCCCAGCATCACGTTGGGACCTTTCGCCCAAATTTCGCCTTCTCCGGTTTTCGGGTCCGGATCATTAATTTTCAGTTCGCAATCAACCACTTTTGGGCCAATTGCCTGAAACCGGGTTTCAGTTGGGTTTGAACCCGCTAATAGCGGAGAAGTTTCGGTCAATCCGTACCCAATGGCGTATGGGAATTTAGCATCCCGTAAAAAACGTTCGACTTGAGCGTCAAGTTTGGCTCCGCCTATCCCAAAAAATTTCAGGTTGCCGCCAAAGGTTTTGTAAAGTTTTTTCCCTGCAAGGAAATAGACCAACTTTCGGGTGATTTTGTTGCCATGTAAGACTCTGGTAAATGCTTTTTTTTGGATCGTTGGTAAAATGCTGTTCCGATAAACTTTTTCAATGATCATAGGTACTGTGAGCATTAAATCGGGCTTCACTTTTGCCATGGCAGGTAAAAGCACACTTGCGGTTGGTGGTTTACGCAAATATGTAACATTCGCCCCTTTTGTGATTGGAAGGATTAGTCCAATTGTATTTTCATAAGTGTGCGAAAGTGGTAAAACCGATAAAAACCTGGAATGCTCTTCAATTACCTGCACTTCGCCCGACTGATATGCGTTGAAAAGCACATTCTTTTGGGAGAGCATTACACCCTTTGAATCGCCCGTTGTGCCTGAGGTGTACAACAAAATTGCCAGTTCATCATCTTTTGCAAAATATAACTTGTCTGATTGTTGTTTTGGATCAAAAAACAACCCTTCTTTTTTGCTTGACAGTACAGAGAAGTTATCCATTGAAATAACCATATCCAGGTTATGTTCTACCTCTTTAAGTTTGTATTCAAGACTTTGGGAAATAAATATAGCCTTTGCTTCCGAATGGTTGATGACATTGCTTAATTCGAAAGGGTTAAAATCAGGCAAAACCGGAACCGCAACAATGCCCATGCATAACAAGGCAAAATAAACGATCGCCCAGTTGGGCATATTTTGGCTATAAATGATCACTTTGTCACCAGAAACAATTTCGCAGGATTCGATAAAAGCTTTCACCGCATTTATTTGTTTTCCCATTTCGGCATAAGTCATCATCTCCTCATCCACAAACCCTAAAGCTTTGTGGCCGGCATATTTTTTAACAACATCAGGGATTACTGTTGCGAAATTTAATTGGTCATAAGGTTTCATACACAATATTTTATGCGACAAAGATACTCTTTATCCGGAGAAATATATTATTTCCGATAACAATAGTGCCCAATGATCTTAAAGTCGAATAAACAATCAGCAAGTACTTGTCCGCCGCCAATGTTATGTACGATAAGGTTCCTTTTTTCATCGTTTGATTTTTTATCGACAACTAAACCTATGTGTGTTATTCCACCACCAAGGTTCCAACATACAATATCGCCGGGAATGTATATGTCGGGATCGGAACTTTTTGGTTTTTCTTTTCCAAACCTCGAAAAAAATACCATTAAATTCGGGACCCTTCGGTGGTCGATGTTCGTATCGGTATGATTTAGCCCCCAGTTTTTGGGATATAGATTAAAATTTGCTTTCATGTCTTCATGCACTTCTTTTTGCAGGTCGATCCCCAGTTGGCGGTAAGCACGTATGACAACATCGGTACATACCCCTTTGCCCGGAGGCACGTCCCCATTTGGATAGCTTATCCTGAAATAAGTTGGATCGTATTCTACATGTTGTTCCGTGAGTTTTATAGCCGCATCCGAAAGATTGATACAGAAATCCTGTTGAGCAATAAGAGGTGAAAGCCTAAGCAGAAAAAGAGTTATGGTTATAATAAGCGTTTTAAGCATACGAATAAAACGATTTAAGTTTATGGATATTTTATACGTAGTCTGGTTGTTCGTAATGTTTTATACAAAATTTCAATATTTAATTTTCTTTTTCATCATTTGTTTGGTAACGATATCAGTCCCTTCCATTAAAATGTATTCTACTTTTGGCCATATATAAGTATTGTCTGCTTTAATAAACATTCGGGTCAGCTCAACAATGTGATCATCAATAACCGCAGTTATTAAGGCTTTATATGGAGCAACTTGTTTTAAGTTAAACAAACATGATTTGTCGGCAGCCAATTGCACCTCGTATTGAAGTGTGTCGGTTTCTAAAGGAATACATTTCACGCCATATGCTTTTTTCTTCTCCACAAAATTTAAGGCTTCATGCTTGCCGTGTTCTTCCAGCATAATCCAATATGGCGTAATAGGATGCTGGGAATTTAATTGTCCATTTGCATCAAAATTGGCTTCATAAACCACGATGTTTTGATTCAGGTTTCGCTGAATATAAAAGAGAATATTAGACATTTGAGCTTCTTCAGGTTCATTAACCCCCATTAGTCCGAGGAAACATGTAAACAATAATATTTTCATAACCAGTGTTCTTTCTTATACCAATCTATTGTATTTCTCATGCCGTTTTGCAAATTAAATTGAGGTGTGAAATCAAAATCAAACAGAGTTTTAGTTGAATCGCACGACCAGTTTTTGCTGGTTAACTCTTTGTATTTCTCGGTATTTAATAATGATGCCTTGTTCTCAATTTTTGCCTCGTATTCTGCAACGATAGAAATCCATTTTACCACAAATGCCGGAAGAATAATTCGGATTGTTTTTTTCTTAAGTATACCCTTTACAATTGCGGCAAACTCCTTACATGTATAGTTGTTGCCATCGCTTACAAAATAGCCGTGATTTACAACAGATGAAGGAAGAGATTTAAAGATTAGACTTGCCAGGTCATTAACATGCACAAACGATAACATTTGCTTTGAACTACCGATATATAATTCAATGTGGCGTTTGATGCTTTTAATATATGTTAGATATCCTGTGTCGCGGGGACCATATACTCCCGTTGGTCTGAAAATAATAAAGGGAATTATTTTTTGCTCAAATAAATAATTTTCAGTTTTCAACTTGCTTTTCCCGTATAAGGTGATTGGCGAAGGTTTATCAGAAAGATTGATTGGTGTAAGCGTTTTCTCATTTCCCGGACCATAGGCAGCCAAACTGCTGATGTAAATAAATTTCTCAGATACTATTTTTGCCTCTTTCAATGATTCTAAAAGGTTTTTGGTGTACTGATAATTAACAGTCTCATATTCTGAATTGTCCAGAACTTTTGTTGCGCCAGCATTATGAATCACATAATCGAACCAATCAATTTGTTTTTGTATATCATTCCAACATTGTTTCAGCGCTTCTTTATCAGATAAATCAGGATAAATGATGTTTATGCGTTTATCTTTTAAGTGTTTTTTATTACTTGTTTTGCGAATTGCAGCAAAGATAGTGTGCCCTTCTTTTAAGCCTTTTTCCACCAGATAACCACCGATAAAACCACTTGCTCCAGTAATAAGGATTTTTGCCATTACTTATATTTCTTTAATGAAACACCTTCTCCGCTTGTGTTGGTGCGAATCGAAAAAGCGCCACATGTTCTGCACTTTGTTGTTGTCTTCCAGTTCAATATTGGTCTCGGTACGTTTGATTCCAAACTTCATTGCATTTTTCGCGGTATGATTTATCAATAAAGCATTTACTCCTTTATTTTGATAGTCAGGATGTACGGCCACAAGGTATAAATCCAGTGTGTCATTTTTTTTCAGTGCTCTTAAAAAATGATACCAGCCAAGTGGCAATAATTTACCTTTTGCCTTTTGTGAAGCGTGGGTGAATGAAGGTATTGATAATCCAAATCCAATTAGTTTGCCTGTGCTGTTTTGCACCAAACTCAAAAAATCAAGATTAACCAGATTGATAAACATGTCGGTGTAATGTTTAATCTGCTCTTTCGATAATTGGGTAAAACCATACAATTCGTTGTAGCTAATATTTAGCAGCTCAAAAATACTTTTAATGTGTTTTTTTAACTGTTTTCGAGATTTGAGTTCAAAAATTTTAAACCCATATCTTTCAGATGTGTATTTGCATAAACGATCGATTCGTTGTAAACTTGAACTCAGATCTTCAGTGTTAATTTCATATTCAACCCAATCTGTACTTTTGCTAAAGCCCAAATGCTCCATGTGTTTTGTATAGTATGCATGGTTGTAAATGGTTGCAAACGTTCCTGGTTTATCAAATCCTTCAATGAGCATACCTTGTCGATCGAAATCGCTAAATCCCAATGGTCCATGAAGTTGCGTTATGTTTTCGATTTTGAGCCAGTCGATAGCTGTTTGCATTAATGCTTGTGATACTTCTTTATTGTCAATAAAATCGAACCATCCGAAACGGGCTATAGCTTCGCCCGTTTTTTCGTATTCTTTTCTATTTATTATGGCTGCAATTCTGCCGACGGGGATCCCATCTCTGAATGCCACCCAATATTGCGATTTGCAGTGTTTGTGCGCTGGATTTTTATCCTTTGACAAAGTGAGTAGCTCATCAAAATGCAAAGGAATGGAAGCGTAATTGCAGTTTTTATATAAATCGGTGAAGAAACCTATAAATGTATTTAGATTTGCTTTTGATTTTACCTTTCTGACTTCTATCGCCATGACATTATTTATAAGTACTTGTGAACTACTTTTGCGATTTGTTCAATGGCAAATTCAATTTGTCCTCGTATGTGAAGTGAGGTGAGAGAGAAGCGTAGTAAGGCATCCATTTCTTTCACGCCAGGTGCAACTACAGGGTTTACATAAATTCCTTTTGTTAGTAATTCTTTGGCAATTTTGAAGGTCAGTTCCGAATTACGTATATATACGGGGATGATAGGTGATTCAGCGTTGCCAATGTCTAATTTGGCTTCTTTCATTAATCGGATGGCGTACCAAACATTTTCCCAAAGCCGAAGTCGAATTTCATCATCACTTCTAATAATTCGTATGGCAGTTAAAGCAGCCGCTGTTGATGAAGGAGGAAGGCTGGCACTAAACATGTATGAACGGGCAACATGACTCAGGTATTCAATCATTTCTTCACTACCTGCAACAAATCCACCTACCGATGCCAGGGATTTGCTAAAGGTTCCTCCAATGAGGTCAACGTCTTTTGTGATATTAAAATGCGAAGCTGTTCCTGCTCCATGGTCACCAATAACTCCAATTGCGTGGGCACAATCAACCATAACCTGGGCATCATATGCTTTGGCAAGTTTTGTAATTTTATCCAAATGGGCTATGTCTCCATCCATGGAAAAAATACCGTCGGTAACGATTAGTCGGGTTGTATATTGACCGTCGCTGTGTGCTTCTATTTTACGTTTTAAATCGAGCATGTCGTTGTGCCGATACTTCACCCTTCGCGCAAGGCTCATTCGGCAGCCATCAATGATGGATGCATGGTTTAGTTCATCGATGAAAATAAGGCTGTTTTTATCTGTTAAAGCTGGAATAACTCCAGTATTAACCTGAAATCCTGTGGGGAATATGATTACCCTTTCTTTCCCCAGAAAATCTTGCAATTCGTTTTCAAGCTCAAGATGAAGATCTATGGTTCCATTCATAAAACGACTCCCGGTGCACGAAGTACCATATTTGTCTACAGCATCTTTTACGGCTTCCTTAATTTTGGGATGACCTGTGAGACCCAGGTAATTATTGGAGCCAAACATCATAACTTGTTTGTTTTGAATTATCGCAGTTGCTCCTTGCGTTGACTGCACTGCATTAAAATATGGATACAAGCCGTTGGTTTTTAATGCTCGGGCTTGTTCAACCACTCCATTTTTTTCAATAATGCTTTTTTGTTTTGTTAGTGTTTCCATGTTCTCTGTTTAGTTTCTGTTATTACATCTTTTAGTTTGACTTTGGTTTATTCATAATCGTCCCATTTGGTCTATACCATGTTACCATGTTATCTTTTTCGATAAGTTGAGGGATATTTCCTATGGCGTTAATTGCCCATTCTTGAGATTCTTTATCCAATAAATTATTCCCTGATGCCTTAAATGGCCTGGGGTAGTTAAGGTAGTTGAGTACTGTTGGTAAAATATCAATGTGTTGTGCGATTCGAGTATTTTCTCCCTTTAGTTTTTCCCCTGGGGCATAAAAGAAAAGGGGAACAGCAAACGCTTGCTCAGGAGAGGAATACTCTTTGTGCCATGGAATAATGGCGTGGTCGGCTGTGAAAACGAAGATCGTGTTATTGAACCACGCCATTTTAGAAGCCACTTTAAAATAGTTACGAATAGAATAATCAGCATAAGAAATACATTTACAAATTGGGCCTATACCTTCGTTAAATTTCCCTTCATATTTTTCAGGCAATACGTAGGGGTTGTGAGAGGATAAATTAAATACGGTTGAACAAAAGGGTTCTGGAGTTACAGATTGTTTCTCGAGCATAAACTGAAAAAAGGGTTCATCCCATATTCCCCAGGTACCATCAAATTCGGCAATATTATTAAACTCTGTTAGCCCATAATATTCGTCAATGCCGGAGCTTTCACAGAACTTGTCAAAATCCATTGATCCGTTATGCGCACCATGGAAGAACTGTGTTTTATAGCCCACGTTTTTTAGCAATGAAGCAATGGTTGTTGAACTGCTTTTATAATTGGGATGAATCGCAGGGACGGATGCTAATATTGCAGGAACAGCATCGATGCTTCTTCTACCATTTGCAAAAGCATTTGTGAAGTAGTAGCCCTGCTGCATTAATGAATCGAGAAAAGGAGTGTAACCTTCATATGTTCCATTTCCCAAATCAGGGTTTAAGAAACCAGAAGCCTCTATTGTGAAACTTTCTAATATAAAAATGACGACATTCTTCTTTTTGAAATCAACCGTCAATGTTGGTTGATAATACTTTTCTTTTAATTGTTTTGGTTGAACAATTTCGGGCTCAACAAATATGGATTGAATAATATTGAAAGGTGTATTTGTTACGGCAACAACTTCCAATGGGTTTTTGGCATGTGCCCAGGCAGCATCTGTTTTAAGAAACCGTTTTCCAGGTATCCAACTTGAAGTAGCTGCCACTAACAAAAGATATACAGCGATAAATGATATGAGGAAAATAGTTCTTCGTTTAAATGGAGCTCTGATGGGGAGTTTTAATTTCCCCATACGATTATATCCCTTTACGATTAGAAAAATAAATGCAGCAAATACAAAAAGGGCATACCAATAGTCACCTAAGAATCGCCAAAGTAAAATACCCATGTTTTTTTGTGACTCTAGGTATTGTAAGAAATTTACGCTCAACCGATCCAGTGTGTATGGGAAATAAAAGATGTCGATAAGATTCAGGAAAATGGCGACTAGATTGACCAGAACAAACAAGAATTTTGCAATTTGCTTTGTTATTTTTTCCGAAATGTTTCTCAACGGAAGGAACATTAAAAACAGATAGGGAATGTTAATAATAACGCAGGCAGCAAGATCGTACTTTAATCCGCCTCTTAGTAGATGCATGATATCCCAAAGATCATTATCCAGATAGAAACTTTTGTTTAGTGAGATAAAAAGTATACGGCAAATTTGAAAAACAATTAGCACAACTAAAATGCGCAGAAGAACTTGTAATAATGTATTTAATGTTCGCATAAAAAATAGTTTAGAAACTAACTTCGAGCCTCAAACGCACTCCGTGTTTTGATGAAAATTGGTCGTATAGCTTATCATTGTTTAGTCTTCGGGTGTATTCAACACGAAGCACTCTGAATATATTTGAGACTCCAAGTCCAAGCTCCATGTAAGGAGTTGAAAAGGGTTTCTGTAAGTAGTCAGGGATATCCATGACTGAAGCATGATCTCCTTTTAGCTGCCCCCAGTAACTTTTGAAGGACACGGTCTCTCGTAAGCTGAGTTTTTTTATTCCCGGCAATTTTCCAAAAAGTATTCCTCCGCCATTTAAACTAAAATGAGCGTTGCTATATAAATCGGCAATAAACGAGCTGTTGTGCAATAAATTATAATGATATCGGGCAAATCCCAGGTCTTGTGTACCTCTTGATAAATGAAGTAATGGATAGGGGACATCACCTCCAATGTACCCCACATTTAGTAACATTCGCATGTAAACCGGTCCAAAATCAACCCGGTTTTTCATTGTTGCATTTAAGTTATAATAGGGTTTGGTCACTGTGCCCAATTCGTTGGTGAAGGATGCTTTTGCCACTATTGTAGATAGGTGAATCACCGGTTTTTGGTTCCCGTAGTATACCCGATAGAAATATCCTTCGTCAAAAGCTTGCCCGAAAGAGAATCGAACATTTGCCATTACTCCATAATTGTTAAATGACTTTGATGCAAATCCGTTTTGAGTGAACAAGACATTCTTGTTACTATAATTTCGATGGTAAAATGGTTTGATGGTAATTCCAATATCTTTAGCCAATTGGTGCTCAATGGAAATACTAAACTTTTGTTGATTAAGCATATATGGATTGGGCACACGGGTGGTAATGGAGGAGGTTACATTTCCACTTCCAGCCTCGTAAGGGTTCTCCCGTATAAATTCTATAAACTTATCATTGGTTAAAGCATAATAATCATCGTCATACTTCAGGGTTAAAATAGTGCGACGTTCTAATGGTAGTTGATAATTAATTTTGGCACCATATTTAAATTCCTCGCTTTTAAAACCATAGCCAATATATCCACCAAGCGAAAAATTCTTAAACATCTTTTCGCCTGTTCGAATAGGGAGTGTGAAACGATCCCCTTCAATGGCATTTTTCCTGTAAATATCCATGTAAGGTCCCAAATCAAATTTATTGAGGTTATAGTAACCATTAAGGGTCATGTCCGAAAAACGGGCAATATGTTTTATGGTTTTGTTTTGTTTGAGTTTTTTTATTCCTTCAAAAGCAGCTATTTCCAAAGAATCGTATGGGATTTTAGGAAGAGAATTAAGCTGTTCCTCAGTGGATAATTTTTTATTGATTTGTGTTCTTTGTATTTTTTCTATTTCATTTTCCGGAGTAATAATGTCGTGGTAGTCTAAAATATTCTGCACCGAAATGTTAAAGCGTTTCTTGCCTTCCTCTTCATCTGATTTAGAAAGGGCTAGTTTCGAATTTATTTTTTGTCCTTTATAAAACCATTTTTTGCCTGCAATTGCCTGGTAATAAACATGTGCTTCGAAACCGTTTACAAAATTCACGTTGGCTGTGGCCGGAAGTGTTGCATGGATTTCGGTCAGAGCAAAAGTTTCACTGTCTATCCAGAAATATCCTTTGAATGATGTGCTGCGGTAGCTTTTTGGGTAGTAGTCGAATCTTAAAAGTTTCACCCCGTTACGGTGCACACTATCCGTTAGATAAGTGTTGTAATAAAGTTGGTTATTCCAGGATATTGGACTGGGAAAACCTCTCGACATTATATTTATTTGGTTGTTGTAAAAATTGATGTCTGTTGATATTTTTTTAGAAACAATCATGTCAATGATGCTTTGCAATTGTGGCATTACGCATTCCGATTTTGTAAGGATTGCTTCGCTTGTGTTTTTATCAATTGATAAGGAATGAGCCAAATAATCTTCAGAAAAGAAGATAGGCATCGCAACGGTTGAGTCTGATTGTACAATGAATGCTTCACTTACATCCTGAAAAGCTTTTTTCTTTGCTATGTCATTTTTCAAATTGGATAAGAAAATAGATTTTCGCATGTACTGCTTGTAGTCTATTTCTTCAAAATTATCCGGATTATTTCGTTTCCGGTTTTGAACGACTTTTTTGATAATAGATAGTGCATAGGAATTATCCGGTTTTACATTCACTTCTGCAATACTGATGTTTTCTTTGGTGAGGTAAATGGTGCAAATATCTTTGCCCGAAATAGAAACATAGTTGGTTTCATATTCCTTATATCCCAAAAAACTAAATACAATAATATCGTCGGAAGAAAACTCCTGATCGATACTAAATTCACCGTTTAAATTGGTAATGCTACCAGTGGTTGTGCCCTTAATCCATATGTTTACATAAGGTAATGGTTCCTTCGAACCTGAATCTAAAACAACACCCTTGATTGGAGTTGCATTGATTCCCAGGAAGGCTAGTAGGAAATATCCGAAGATGAAAAATGGCGCACAGCTGTTACTGATGTTATGATTTTTGGAGACCTGCATTTTAGTTTTAAGTTGTTCAATTGTTCATGTATTCACCCCAAATGAGTTTTGGCTTTTTTTATTGGGTACACAATATTGACAGGGAAAAACATCAAGGGTTGCAATAATTGAGTAAAGTGTAGAACTTTTCACCATTATGAACCTGCATCCGTATTCAAATGATAAATAGGAAATACACGATAAAGGGGGACAATTGATTGTGAACCGTATTAAGGGATTATTCTAAATGGAGGGTTGAAAATTGATTAAATTTGTTGTCAGTGTTTGGGTATGAATTTGGTTTGCTGGATATACGGAGTGAGCTATTGATGTATCTCCTCGAATTCGTTCAGTAGTGCAGCATATTTTTTTGCGGTAAACCCCATAGACTTCAGCAAGGATTTATTATCTGAAATTTGGGTGCAGGTAACAATGTTATTTTCCATTAATTTCTGTTTTTCTTCTGTTGTCAGATTATGCAGAATGGTAATGGGGTATATTTTAAGCTTTTCTAAAAGATCTTTTAAGCCATTTCCTTTCGGGTAATCCCAGGCCATGAGTTTTAAGCCACAGCACTCGCCATATTGGATAGAATCGCTTGAGAAACGTGTATTGGTAACGACCCATCCAATGAAATTAAAATTCGAATATTCAGGAAATTCCTTTCTGTGCAAAACAATATCATCAACGCGTGACCTGACGTATAACGGGACCTGTATGCTAACCTGTTTGCCCTGGTCTTTATGGTATTTACATTCAACCAAATGTTGTTCATTTTCTTTGGTGGCGATAACGTCCATTTCGTGGGTTACGCAACGCCCATCAACAACAACGCCCACTTCTGTTTGAAACCCTTGTCGCTCGAATAATTGCCCAATTAACGACTCGAATGGATAACCCGTAGGGCCAAGTTCATAAATAGCCTGCTTCAGTTTATACCTGAGTGCCGATGGGGTTTTGTATTCCTGCAAAAGCGAAAATGCCTGATGGTAAATCTCTTTTGTGGAAACCCCTTCATAAATCCAGTTTTCAATATCCAGTGCAATCTGATTAATTGTTTCTTCTTTAGCACCTGCATTCGTCAAAGAGCGTTTTAGTTTCGCAAGCGAGAATAGTTCCTTTTCGCCCGAAGCTTTTACAATTAAGATCTCTTTTTTATTTGTTCGTGTTTTATTTTGCATTGTTGGGTTTAATTTTCATTCATAAGCTTAAAACATAGTTCATCGATTTGATCGCTTTTCCAATGCCCAATCGAAATATTTGACAGGATAATGACTCCTTTTTTGAGTATTGGATCAAATACAAATGCCGATCGATACCCTCCTGTCCCTCCATTGTGAAAATACCAATTATTTTTTGATTTATCCTTTAATATGTGCCAGCCTAAGCCTATTTCCTTATTTTGACGAATGGCAAAGGTGGATTTTCGTGTAAGTGCTAATTCCAGGTTTGAAGAGTTAAATTGTGCACGCATAAATTTTGAAAGGTCGATGGTTGATGATGCAATATTTCCGGTAGCTTCCAATGATGCCAATTCCCAGTTAGGGGTAGGGTTACCAAATGGACCAAGTCCTTGCACCATTTTATCTCTTATGAATTCTTTATGGGAAGTTGTATTGTCCATTTTATATTTAGAGAATATTTTTTCCTGCAGCAAGGCTTCATAATCCTTTTCGGTAAGCTGGCATAGGGCATATCCTAAAATGCCCATTCCCAAATTCGAATATTTGTATGCCGATCCGGGTTCTGTTTTTAGCAAAAGTTTTTCCGATACGTATTTATCAAGCTTGTTTTTATGGTAGTATTTGTTTGGATTTAAAGGTGCTTTGATGGTTGTCCAGAACCAGTCGGAAGGTTTTCGGGGCAATCCGGAAGTATGGTTCGCCAATACTTTAAAACTAATTTTTACATTTTTATGCAATGAGGTATTCAATGCAGTTGAGATATCATCATCAAGGGTCAGGATGCTGTCAAGAACCAAATCTGCTAAAAGTGTTGTAGTAAATACTTTTGTTATGGATCCAATCTCGAAAAGAGAAGCACTGTTTTGTATTTGTTTAACTGTATCGTTTTGTTTAAGTGCGCCTAAAAAAAGCGTTGAATCATTAGTAACAAAAGCAATTGCCAATTGTGTATTATTGGGGTAGTGTTTAATTTGGTTGAAAATCAGGTTATTTTGTTTATTCTGAACTTTAAGTTTGTTGACTGTTTTCTTTTGGTGCTTGACAATCACGCAAATGCTTAGTATTGCCACGAGCAATATTCCTATTTTGATACTTTTTTTCAAATTTCAGGTTTTTATATGCCTGAATAATACGAATGCGTGAAGTGCTTTATTGTTCACCAGGTTCTAAACAACCCCGTTATCGATGCAACATGGGCGTACTTCTTATGCCGAATTCCCGGTTGTACAATCCGAATTATCGCCCTTGCAACATGGCATTTCATGTTTTTATACCTGGGGCATCCCACAACTTTGACAAATGCATATATCGTTTTTCCCAGTATTGTTTTTATGTTTAATAATTTTGAGTTTTAAAGATCAGAGAATTTAAATATTGTCCTGGCACTCGCATTCAAGAAGCTTTTTTCTATCCACTTTTCCATTGCTTGTCAGTGGAAATTCATCGAAAAACCGTATTTGGTTAGGGATCATATAACCGGGAAGTTTCTTTTTTAGATAGTTCTTCAATTCAAATGGGGTTAATTTTTCTGAATTCTTTTCTTTAACAATAAAAGCTACCAGCCTTTTTGTTTCCATATTTGAGCCACAGGCATTTACAATGGCTTCTTTAATACTTGCATGTTTAATCAATGCCAATTCAATTTCTTCCAATTCAATGCGGTAGCCCGATATTTTGACCTGAAAATCTTCCCTACCCAAAAATTCGATATTTCCATCGTACATGTACCTGCCCAGGTCTCCGGTCTTATAAATGTATTCCCCTGTTTTAGGGTGGATAATAAATGCCGATTTGCTTAATTCTTCATTGTTCATATATCCCAAGGCAACTCCTGTTCCTCCGATGTATAAATTTCCGGTGACCATATCAGGGCAAGGTTCAAGCTGGTCATTTAATACGTAAAATCTTTGGTTGTTTAAAGGTTTGCCGTAGGGAATACTTCGCCATTCCGAATCAATTTCATCAATTGGGTAAATGATAGACCAAATGGAAGCTTCAGTGGCGCCTCCAAGGCTTATCAATTGCGCATTTGGAAAATTTGACTTCAATTCAGAAACAAGCTTTAAAGGTATCCAGTCGCCACTTAGAAGTATTAATCTTAAATGCAGGTCTGCCTTGCATTGATTGTAAAATTCATTCAGTAAGGTCATAAAAGCGGGTACCGAATTCCAGATAGTTATCTTATGTTCGTCAATTAAATTGCACCAATGCATTGGAAACATTTTGCTGCTGTTCCTTGGGATTACAACTGCCGCCCCGGCAAACAATGGTCCAAAAATATCGTAAACCGACAAATCAAAACTTAAATCGGATAGCGCCAGCAAGCGGTCATTTTCATTCACACTAAATCGTTGGTTGATGTCATAAATGGTATTGTATGCACCTTTATGGCTGATCATGGCTCCCTTAGGGTTGCCTGTTGATCCTGAAGTATAAATAATATAAGCCAAATCATCGATTTTATTCTTTTTTACTTCGAAAACAGGTTCATTATCAGTTGAATTTAAATCTTCTTCATCGGTGCAAATTGTTTTAATCGTATTTGGCAACTGAAGTTTATCAAGCAGGTGCTGTTGGCTTAAAACAAGGTTGACCTTTGCGTTATTAAGAATGTATTTTTGTCTTTCAACAGGCATTTCGGGCAAAATGGGGAGATAGGCATATCCGGCATTCAATATTCCCAGTGCAGCTATAATTTGCTCCCTGCCTTTTTCAAGAATAATGGCAACAACGTTTTCCAATTTGTTTTTGTCGTAACTCAAAATCCTTTGTGAAACTTTATAAACTAACTTATCAAGTTCCTTATACGTAAGTTGTTTTTCGCAATCGATAACTGCAATGTTGTTGGGAAATTTGGCAGCGGTTCGGTGGAATGCTTCATGTAACAATTCCGTTGGGTATTCTTTGTTGGTTTTGTTTATTCCTGCTCTTTTATCTAACTGGGTTTTTGGTGTTAGCTCATAATAATAATGATCCCAGGCGTTTTTATTTGTCGCCATTTTATCGATAAGTGATGAATACGCTTTAAACATGGTGTCCATCAGTGTACGATCAAAAATATCGGTTCTGTAGCTCCAATTTATAGTGATAATTCCATCTTCTTCGAGTATGGTGTGGTTTAGCCAGTACTTATTATTGTCTTTTCTGGAACCAGTCCTTTTGAGCGATTCGGGATTGCTTTGTTGTTTATATAAATCCTGTCGCATAAGATTTGTAAAAACAATGGGCAGGGCTTTAGTTACCGAATCGTACTTAACTTTTGCGAATAATTTGATTAGATCAAAATTTCCCGGTTCCAGTTTATTCGAAATAATAGCAAAGTCTTTTTGAATATCATTTGCAAACTCAGTGAAACTTTGCCCATAACTTAGATTTATTTCAAAAGGTACGAAATCAGAAGCTAAATATAATTCTTTGTTGTGATCACCATTTTCCTCACCTTTCGAAAAATGAAGGTTGGTTTTTAGGCAAAAATTTTGCGATTTACTCCAGTTTGCAATTGTTTCAGCAAATACTGCAAAGAAAACCTGGGATAGCGGGATTGAAAAGGACTTGGCAATTTCTTTAAGTTTATCTCCATCTTCTTTGAGAATTTGTTTTTTGAAAGTTTGGTAGCTAAGCTTAGCGTTGGTTTTACTTTTTACGGGAAGAACAGGTTTGTCGGGCAAATTGCGCATTTTCTTTTCCCAGGATTTTTCATCATTTACAAATGGCAAGTCCAATTTGTTTTCTGAAATTTGATGGTTACGCATTTTGAGTGTTTTCTGTCTGTTAAATTAAAGGTGTTTATTAGAAATTCACCAAACCTATTTTTAAGTGTCAAAGATATACTCTTTTATATCCAAATCAGAATAGCCGTAAAATTAGTAGTTAATGTCTTATGTTCAAAACGATTTCGCCTGAATAATTAAATGTAAAATATAAACTTTCGTTTAATATTTAGATAAAAGTATATCTGCCAACTTAACTTAAAGCTTAAAATGGGGTTTGTATATGAATCTTAATTCCTATACCTTGATTTTTATAACAAGCTTTTTTACCTGTGAAGAAGTATCTGGATTAATGCATGGCATGTGAAGATCTTCCGGGTAAAAAATAGCAAACATTCCTTTCTCTGCTTTAATGAACGAGCAATCATCTTTATAAAAAGCCACATCTTTTTCCATGTTTTTTTCATATGGAATTTGATCCTTTAAATGTTTTATGCCCATTCGTTCTTCGCCTTCAATAATATATTGAATATCGATGTGCTGAAAGTGCCCTTCCAATTTGCCATCCGGCTCGTCTTTTGTTTCATATTCCTGCACAATGGCCAATACATTGTCTTTGTCGATTTCATATTTGCCCGGTTCCAATTGTGCGAGGTCATTTTCAACAATAAAAGCCAATCCTTTGGCAATATCTTCACTTAGGCTTGTATAAAGCTTGCTATTTTCAATTTTATCGAATACCATGAATTATTTATTATATTATTTTTTTACGATTAATACCCAATCTGTTTCTTTTGAAGGAGGTGTGAATGCAATAGGTTCACTTGTTGCCTCAAATTCCGAAATATTTTCTGATTCCCCGGTTTTTGAATCCAACCATTTATTTTGAGTATAGGTACCTTCTTCCAATTGAAGGTTAAATGCATTTCCGTTGGAAGCAAATACCAGATATTGACTTCCTTTTTCCGACATTGACCATACTTTTTGAGGATCATGATCTGAAAGCAAATTATCCGTGGGAGTCATTTTAAAGAAAGCGACATCGTTGTTCATTACATCGCTCAATATGTCCATTTCATTGGCTGAAGTTGCGTATATGTTTTCATCGCCAAAAAACGGCAATCCTTCAGGACCTCGAAGCACAAGTGCATCTTCACCTGCTTGTCCACACCAGTTGAATGAGGCTCCTGCCGTTACGCAAGCCCAGGCTGATTGACGAAGATCATCCAAGGTTGCATTGGTCCGTTTTTGCCAGAAACGCCTCCAGAGTGAATTTCCTTCAACCATATAAACAGGTTTGCCCGTTACATATCCTGCCAGGCAAGCTTCGTGGTGGGTCCAAGCTTCTTTCCAATATGGGCGATCGGTATCCCGGTCTTCCGAAAATATGGAGTGATTCTCAACACCCGCAAAATTGTACTCCGGACGTTCAAATTCATTTTTCACCGGATGTTCGTCTTCATAAGTAATTAAATGGTCAAACACGTCGTATTTCCGCACAAGTTGTGCCCAGCCAAGTTCGTAATCCTGACGGTCGCCCGGTACTTCCCAAACAAAATTCCATCCGGCAATATTTGCATAGGGCGCCAATCTGGCTACAGAATATTTCACAAAAAAATCCTTTTCAGAATCGCTTAGGCTCGTCCATTTGGGGCCATCGTTTTGACTGCCATCAAAACCCAGGAACATATGTAAACCAACATTCCGGTCGTTAAACCAGGCAACGTGCTCTTCCATCATTTGCCAAACATCTAAACGCATGGTGCTCGATGCTTTTCCTTCTTCGTAAAGGGTCAGGTCTTGCGATGAGGGTGCCGGGCCATCGTTATAAATTTGTGCAAAACAGCAAAGCGAAAGCAACCAGTTCACTTGTAAATGATTATAGCCGCGGTCCAATATTGGTTGATAAACGTTACTTGTTATCCATTCAAAAGGTTGTGCAATTGAGCCATGCCCACTTTCGTAATACGATTTTAACCAAACCGGATCCGTTCCATTGTAAGCAAACCATCTTGGGTTTTCTTTGTAAGGTTTTAAAATCCCTTTGCCTGCATCATCCATGCTGCATATAAATTTACCTTTACCTCCGGGTGTATTGTCATTCCATTTCCATTCATATTTCCATTCGCCAACTTCATCCGGGATAAACCTGATTTTCCAAATGTTTCCGGTTTCAAGATTGCCACCACCAGCTCCGTCACCATCGAAAAAACCATAAAAACCGGTTTCTTTTCCTGAAGGCGATGTGAAAGTGCATGATAGCTCAGCATCGGTAAATTTATTGGAATATGCATTGGTATTTTTAATTGCTTTCTCAAAAGTTCTGTAAAGTCCTACCTGAACAGGAATTGTGGTATTTGTACAGCTTATACTTAAAAACAGGAGTGATAGCAGGTTTAGAATTAGCGGTTTCATAAGTTTTAACAGTGATTAGATAATAATGGGCTGCAAGATACAAATAGTAGAATGCTTATAAAAGCGGAATTCAAGAATAAATAGGAAATGTTTTACAATTTGGGGTTTCTGTAAATATTTTCGAGCACAGCATTTTGAACCTTTCTCATCTTATGTGTGTTTATTTTTTAATAATTTGAGTTAAACAATTTATGAAAGCAATAGTAGCAATATTTTTAATGGTCGTTTTTATGGGAACTATATCAGGAGAAGCACAAAAAACCTTGCATGATTTTAAAGTTCAGGCAATTGACGGGAGCGAGTTTGATTTTGCAAGCTTAAAAGGAAAAAAAGTATTGGTCGTAAATACAGCATCGAAATGTGGATTTACACCTCAATACAAAGATTTGGAAAAGCTTTATGAGGAATTTGGCAACGATAATTTTGTAATTATTGGTTTTCCGGCAAATAATTTTTTAAGGCAGGAACCGGGTAGCGATGAAGAGATTGCGGCATTTTGCGAAAAGAACTATGGAGTTACTTTCCCAATGATGTCGAAGGTTAGTGTAAAAGGAAAAGATAAGCATGAAGTTTATCAGTGGTTAACGCAAAAAAGCCAGAACGGCGTAAAGGATTCAAAGGTAAGTTGGAATTTTCAAAAATATATGATTGATGAAAACGGAAACCTGGTGGATTATGCATCGCCCAAAACAAAGCCCTACAGCGATAAAATTGTAAATTGGATCAAAGGGACCTCATAACATTTATAGAATCAAAGAGATAAATACATGAAATAAAGGCGGGATATTTTGCAACATTCGAATATTCTAAAGCGAAAGATTATTTTGGGAATGCTGATTAAACATTTAACTTGCAGGTTAAATAATCTAGGACCTCAAGTTTACCAGTATGTTGCGAAAAATTTCCTTAATGTCTTTGTTTGTTTTTAGCTTCGTTTTATCCAATGGTCAAAATCCTTTTATCACGGATTTATATACCGCCGATCCGTCGGCTCATGTATTTAACGGTCGGGTTTATGTTTATCCGTCGCATGACCGGGATTCAAGTGTAACTTTTGATATGTTTGATTATCATGTGTTTTCTTCTGAAAACATGGTTGATTGGACTGACCATGGGATGGCACTTTCGCTAAATGATATAACATGGGCTCAAGAAAAAGCTTGGGCACCTGACTGTAATTATTACAAGGGAAAATACTATTTTTATTTTCCTACCGATCGCTCGTATATCGGTGTGGCGGTGAGTGATTCACCAACAGGACCATTCACAGATCCTATTGGAAAGCCATTGGTTTCAAAAGATTCTCCGAATGTGAAAAATACCAGGGATTTTATTGATCCAACAGTCTTTATCGACGACGATGGAACACCATATCTTTTCTTTGGGCAATTGGATATCAATGTTTTAAAATTAAATGAGGATATGGTTTCCTATTCGGGCGAAGTTAGGCAAATTGAAGGTGCCATATATTTTTTTGAAGCTGTTTGGGTGCATAAACACAAAGGGAAGTATTACCTTTCTTATTCAACCTGGGGCGAAAAAGGGGTTACCGGTCCGCAAATTGTGTATGCAATGTCCGACAATATTTTGGGGCCATATGAGTACAAAGGGGTAATTTTGGATGAGGTGAACAGTGGTACAAATCATCATTCAATTGTCGAATATGAAGGCCAATGGTATCTTTTTTATCATACTTCCGATCTTTTTTTGAATAATACATCGGCTGATTCCCCTGAAATGAAATACAAACCTTTTAGGCGTTCAATTTGTGTTGATTACTTGTATTACAATGATGACGGGAGTATTCAAAAAGTTATTCCAACAAATAACGGGGTAAAAAAAGTAGTAAAATAAGCCCTTTATAAGGATCCATATTGGTACAATAAAACAAAAACCTATCTCAATTAATTATCATGAAAATTCATCAATTAAGTAAACTTGTGGCGCTGTCTTTAATTGTATTCGTTGGTTGTATCGGATCAGGACAGAAGGACAAAAGCCACGACCGGGCAGTCAAAAACGTTTTTAAAGTTAAAGAATTTGGAGCGAAAGGCGATGGACAAACAAACGACCAACTATCTATTCAAAAGGCAATTGATGCTTGTGTCCCGGCAGGAGGAACCGTGGTTTTAAAAGATGGGGTGTTTTTAAGCGGTCAATTAAAACTTGTGAGCAACATGGAACTGCTTATTGATTCAAGTGCAATTTTATTAGGGCTTCAATCGGACGATGAATCTGTTTATCCACATCATAATATCGAAACAAACTATCCAAACCGTATGGACGGCGATTGCCAGCGCCGGTTAATTTATGGCAATCATGTAAATAATGTTACAATTAGAGGTGGAGGATTAATTGACGGGCAGGGCGATTACGAGCCCTGGCTAAACGTAAAAGAACTCGGAACAGAAAAAGACCGGCCTTCAATCCTGACTTTTGTTGGGTCTAAAAATATTACGGTTTCCAATATTCAATTAAAAGACCCTGCATGTTGGACACAGGTTTATATCGAATCGGATAGTATTAATCTTATGGGATTAAGTATTGATACCGGAAACCTTACCCCAAACCGTGATGGGATTGATATTGTGGATTGTCATCATGTTTTTATAGAAAATTGTACCATTAAGTCGGAAGATGATGGTATTTGTTTTAAAAGTGGGAGTGAATATGGGTGTAAAGATGTGGTGGTTCGAAATTGTAAAATTGATAAGTTGAATGTGAATGCCGGAAATTGTTTTAAACTTGGTACCGATGGATTAGGTTCGTTTATGGATTTTGATGTTTCGGGTTTAGAATTAATGAATGCTTTCCAAAATTCGGCAATTGCGATAGAATCAATGGATGGAGCTCTTATTGATAATTTAAAAATCTATGATTGCCAAATAACGGATTGCGGACAGGCATTTTTTATTTTGCTGGCCGATCGAAAACGAAATGTACCAGGTAGGTTGGAACGGATAGGAACAATTTCCAATATTTTCATTTCAGATATAAGAGGTGAACGGTTTACCAAACAATATCCATCAATTATTACGGGCATTAAAGGGCATCATATTCAAAATGTTTCCTTTAAAAATGTGAACTTAAGTTTAAAGGGTGGTATCAAAAGTACAAATCAAACGGTTCCTGAATATGATGGAGGGTATCCCGAAGGCAGTAAATTTGGAGACACCAGCGCCTCTGCATTTTTTATCCGGCATACCGACGAGGTTTCTTTCGAAAATTGTAGGTTTACCTTTGATCAAGACGATGCACGTAATGCGATTATTGCCGAAAATGCCAAAGTCTTGTTCAAGAATATGCAAAATTTACAAACCCGATAATTACAGCTTTTTTTTAAATATAGTGGTTGGGTTGTTGATAAAGTACAGAATGGCGTGCCTTCTCATAAAGCAAGCAATCCGTTTTTCCGAAGTATATTCACTGGTTTTGAATACCAGAAAATTTCAAAATTTTCCCATTGGCTTTCAAATTCAACTTTTAATTGAGCAAAGGTTACGGGATTTTTGTCAGGAGTAAGTTTATTCAGGATTCCTACAAACCATAAGCCTTTTTCTTTTTCAAGCTTTAGGGTGAAGTTTTTTGATTTCATGTAAAATTTCAGGTGTGCCATTTCAATGCTTTTCCCTTTTTTTGACTTAATAGATGTTTCCGAATCAGGTGCATTGCCAAGCCACACGATTCTTGCATTCGGGCGAATGGTGAATAGCTCTTCTTTTTGCAAACATTGTTCAATAAAGTACGATGGGATTTTTGTTTTTGGGATTTTAAAGTCAAACCAATCCTGCAAATTAAATTCGAATCCAATATCGTGCATATAATTGAAGAGCGACTTTTTAAGGCCGTAACTAAATTTGCTATGGTCAATTCCAGTACTGTCGGTGAATTGTACATCGTTGTTGGCAAAGGTTATTTCGGGGTTACGAGGGTTGATTCCGTAATCTTCCGGTCGAAATCCAATAGGGCTGTGGGCAGTTAGTGCAAATTGGTGCCAAAACCCGGATTGTATAATACCTGTTTCGAACATCTGCCTGACCATTTCCAAACTGTCAATTGTTTCCTGAACAGTTTGTGTTGGGAAACCATACATTAAATACGCATGCACCATAATTCCGGCTTCGGTAAAATTGCGTGTTACCTGTGCAACTTGTTCAACCGATACCCCTTTGTTGATTAGGGCAAGCAAACGGTCTGAAGCAACTTCCAAACCTCCTGAAACGGCAATGCACCCCGAAGCTTTTAACAGCAAACAAAGATCTTTGCTAAAGCTTTTTTCAAAGCGGATGTTGGTCCACCAGGTTAGGGTGAGTTTACGTTTAATGATTTCAAGAGCAAGCGACTTCATTAATGCGGGATGGGCAGCCTCATCAACAAAATGAAATCCACTTTCTCCGGTATCCTGAATTAATTGCTCCATGCGGTCCACCAATTCTTTTGCCGATCCCGGATCAAAGTTTTTTATGTAGGGCAGGGAAGTATCGCAAAAAGTACATTTGCCCCAGTAGCATCCATAAACCATGGTGAGTTTATTCCATCGGCCATCGCTCCATAAACTGTGCATCGGGTTTGCGATTTCAATAACCGAAATATATTTGTCAAGCAGCAAATCCGAATAATCGGGAGTCCCAAAATCACTTTGTTTGTAGTCTTTTTTCTGGCTGTTATCTTTATAAACAACCTTCCTGTTTTCAGCAACGAAAGTCCGCTTAAATTGCCCATAATCAGGATTGTTGGAATGTGGAATTAAGACATTTGAAACAATCAATTCAAGTGGTAACTCCCCATCATCGAGCGAAATAAAATCAAAAAAATCCAACACCCTGGAGTCCGAAAGTGAGCGAAGTTCGGTATTTGGAAATCCGCCGCCCATTGCTGTTTTTAAGTTTGGAAATTCTTTTTTTGCAAATTGGGCACAGCGAAATGCACTATAAAGGTTTCCGGGAAAAGGTACTGAAAAGCAAAGCAATTTGGGGTTCAGTGTTTTTATTTTATCGCCTAATATTTGTAATGTGATTTTATCGATAAAACTTAAGGGCTTTTGTAAATTGTTATAGAGATCATCAAATGAATTGGCACTTTGCCCCAACCTTTCGGCATAACGGCTGAAACCAAAATTCGAATCCACGCATTCTACAATAAAATCTGATAAATCCTCCAGAAAAAGGGTTGCCAGGTGTTTTGCTTTGTCCTGAAATCCCATTGGGCCAAATGCCCAATCAATATCATCAGCCTGATCGAAACGGGATGCCTGTGGCAAAAAACCATTGCTGCAAATTTGGCGTGCCAGGTTTGGGTTCTTTCCCTGAAGAAAACTTATTACCGGATCCAAAACATTTAAATAATCTTGTCGAAGGGCAAAGATTCTCTGGCAATTATCTGAACGTATTCGTTGTTCTTTATCGGCAATCTCAAATATGTGGTGAAAAGTCTTTCCTGAAAACACTTCTAAAATTACTTCTAATCCCAGGTCTATTTGAAATGAGCCGATGTTTTTGCTTTTTAAAAACCGTTTCAAATAGGCAGTTGCCGGATAGGGTGTATTAAGTTGGGTAAAAGGAGGCGTTATCAGTATTACATCTTTCAAAATGCTGGTTTTAATTTGTTGCGAAATGCTTCAAGGTAAAGATAACAGAAGTGTTGTGATTTAAAAACAAGTTCTTAATTTGCAAACTGTAATTCACTTAGGTTTTTATAAATTCCATCTTGTAGCCCAATCAGTTGTTCGTGGTTACCCTGTTCGGCAATTGTCCCATTGTCGATCACGACAATAATATCGGCCTTTCGAATGGTTGATAAACGATGTGCAATTACAATAGATGTTCTTCCAACCATTAATTTTTCAAGGGCATCCTGAACCAGTTTTTCCGACTCTGAATCGAGAGAGGACGTGGCTTCATCTAAAACCAGGATTTTAGGATTTTTCAATACTGCCCGCGCAATGGCAATTCGTTGTCGTTGTCCCCCCGATAGTTGGGTGCCTCGCTCACCAACAAGGGTTTCCATTTTCTCAGGAAAACGATTGATAAACTCCATTGCATTGGCTTTTTCGGCTGCAATTGTAATTTCTTCATCTGTTGCACTTGGTTTCCCATAGGCGATGTTTTCCTTGATGGTACCACCAAACAAGAAAATATCCTGAGGGACTAATGAAATCTGGTTTCTTAATACTGAAAGAGGAAATTGATGACAATCTTTTTGGTCGAAAAATAGTTCATTGGAACTGGGCGAGTGCAGCAT
This sequence comes from Prolixibacteraceae bacterium, assembly GCA_963677475.2. Classification (GTDB taxonomy): domain Bacteria; phylum Bacteroidota; class Bacteroidia; order Bacteroidales; family Prolixibacteraceae; genus JABMQB01. The sequence goes on from CAXXQD010000009.1 coordinate 208,182, forward strand.
TAACAATAAGGTTGCCAGGGTACTTTTTCCTGCTCCGCTGGAACCAACCAAAGCGACCATTTTATTGGGTTCAATATTCAGTTCAATATTTTTTAGCACCAATTCATTTGGGCGCGATGGGTAGGCAAAACACAGGTTTTTAAAGGTGATATTCCCCTGCAATCTATATTTTTCATCAATGGTTTCCACTTTCGTAATTCCTTCTTCATTTTCATCGAATATCTCGAATAAATCTTCGGTGGCACCAATAAATTTCTGGATGTTGGTAAAAACGGTTGCCATTCCGCCAATATTTCCGCCTACAAATACAGAATATATGACAAAAGAGAACAAGTCGCCGGACGCCATTTCACCTGCAGCCATCAATCTTGATCCTTGCCATACCACTGCAGAAATGGCTCCAAACAAACCTAAAATAATGAACGAGGAAAAAGCTCCTTTGTATTTTCCACTTTTCATGCCAAGTTCGGCAATCTCTTGTGTTTTCTTTTTATACCTGAGCATTTCAATGTACTCATTGGTAAATGCTTTTACACTTTGAATGCCTTGTAAGGTTTCTTCCACAACAGTATTGGAATCGGCTACCTGGTTTTGAACATCTTTGGAGAATTTGCGAATAAACCGTCCGAAAACTCTGGCAAGAACCATCATTGGGGGAAGAATTGCCAACATAAACAAGGTGAGTTTTACGGAAGTAATTGCTAATAAAGTTATTCCACCAATAATAATAATAATCTGTCGAATAAATTCAGCAAGTGTTGTGGTCATTGTTTCTTGCAACAAGGTTACGTCGGCTGAAATTCTACTGTTAAGTTCACCAACCCTTCTTTTTTCGAAAAACTTTAAGGGTAATTTTATTAAATGGTTGTAGGTTGCACGACGCAATCCTGCCAATGACTTTTCTGTAACATTCACAAATAAAATGATCCTGAAATAGGAAAATATTGATTGTAAAATGAGCAATACTGCCAGCAAAAGAGCAGTTTGATTTAAAGTTTGCCCTATTGTGCCGGCATTGGACGAATTAACCAAATCACCAAGCAATTTGGGAAAAGCCAAATTTGTAAGGCTCGAACCCAGAAGGAACAACATGCCAAACATATATTCTACAGCAAATGGACGGATATAACTATATAATTTTAAGGCATTTTTTAATCCTTCACGTGTAATCTTTTTCTTAGGTACTTCAGTCATTTTCTAATTGGTTTGTGAATTTAAAAGTAAACATTCAATAGATTTAAAAACAGTACTATTCTCGAATTGTTTTAGATTGTTCGAAGGGTAGATTGGATTTAGGCTCAATATTAATAAATTTACTTTTTATCATGTAATATGGAACCTTTTTTTGTTAAACCTAATATGCTGTATTTTAAAAGAAACACTTTTGTAGTTCTAATACTTTTTATATCCTCTGTTTGTTCTGGACAAAAGATTAAATCAAATTATTCAGAAGTCTATAATTTAGATAAGAAACTTGAGTTGCCACTTACAATCGTATTGTTTGGAGCTGATTTTGCGGGTTTTAACCATCTTGCTAACAAATCAGGAGTGGATCAACATGAAGTTCAACTATTAAATGCAAACAATGTTTGGAAATTTGATCGCATTGCCACAAAGCAAAAGGCTTCGTTTAGGGAGGATGCACAAAGTATTTCGGATGTTGCATTAAACATAAGTGCCTTGCTTCCCGGTATACTTGCCCTGGATGAAAGAATTAGAGAAGACTGGTTTGATATTTTGTTGCTCTACGGGGAAACACATGCAATTAATTCGGGAATTTATGTTTCGATTGCTGGTTTTTCGAACCGGGCAAGACCGTTCACTTACCACCCTGAAGTGCCATTGTCGGAAAAAACTGCTAATGAAACCCGAAATGCATTTTTTAGCGGACATGTATCATCAGCAGCTTCAGCCTCGTTTTTTATGGCTAAGGTGTACAGCGATTATCATCCAGGGCTGGGGAATAAAAAATATTGGTTATTTGCCGCAGCATTGGTGCCGCCTTCTGTTGTCGGATATTTCAGGGTGAAAGCAATGAAACATTTTCCTTCGGATGTAATCGTTGGTGGGGTGATTGGGGCTTCTGTCGGAATACTGGTTCCTCATTTGCACAAAACGAACAAACAACACGGATTATCAATGATTCCTTTTACAGGTTCTTTTTCAGGATTAAAACTGAATTATACCTTTTAATGCTAAGTATTCGAGGAAGCCAAAAATACGGAATTTGGGTGTTTCATGATCGCTTTTTTCTGTGGTTACTTTTGCTAAGATAAGGTGGTTATTAAGAACTTGCGAAGCTAATCAATAGAATTCCGGCAAGTATTCCCAGAAGATAAAGGCCTTTCTTTCCAATATTATGTTCTTTGAACAAGATTGCGCCGGTGACAAAGGCAACCACAACACCTCCGCGCCGTAATGCCGAAATAATGGATATCATGGCATCGTCGAAGCTCAAAGCATAAAAATAAAGGTAGTCGGCCAATAACAATAATATCCCAATTGCAGGAATTGTCCAGCGCCACTGAAACACGGTTCTTTTAATTGCAGGAACAGAATATCGTGAAAGGGCAACCACCGGGCCCAAAAGTAAAACCTGATAAACCGTAAACCATGCCTGAACTGCAATCCTGTCAACCCTGTGGATCACAAATTTATCGTACAATCCACTTGCAGCACCAAAGAGCGTTCCGGCGACAATAAAAAATATCCATTTGTTTTTTCGAAAATGAATGCCTTCCAGTTTCCCGGCGGTTGAAAGCAAATAGAAAAATATCAGGGTAATGGAAACTCCCAACCATTGCAGCAAGTTCAGCCTTTCATGGAAAATAAGGATTGCCCCAATCAGGGTCCACAAAGGGCCCGTGGCACGAATTGGTGAAACAATGGTTATTGGCAGGTGTTTCAAGGCAAAAAAAGAGAAAATCCAACTGCACACAACAATGGCAGTTTTTAATAAGATCAATAAATGTTCGTGCAGGGTAATTTTCGGAACAAAAAGATGAAGGGAACGAAAAAAATCCGGTGAAATATGTGATCCAACAATAAAAGGAAGCACAGTTAAGGCTGCGGCAACACTTGAAAAAAACAATACCAGTAAAACGGCATTCTTGTTTAACGATAGTTTTTTAAAAACGTCGTACAAGCCCAAAACAAATGCGGAAGAAAGTGCCAGTAGTACCCACATAAAAGAATTTTTTGCAAAGAAAAGCTTTTGTTTTGGTATATCACTTTTGCGCGTTTATCTGCCATTAAGATTAATATAATGGCAATACACAGTTTCGTGAAGTGTATTTAATTTAATGACTACACTTGTCCCGTTATTAGTGTTCTCTTTAAAATCAACTTTAATTGCTTTGCTAACTATCGTGATGGGTATATGTTTATGAGGAAATTAATCCAGAATAAACCGCATGTTTTTTTTGATTTGCGTAACATTTTCAGCACTGGTCAACATTTCGAGCAATGTAAATGCAACATCGAGGCTGGTTGCCGGGCCCGTTGAGGTTATAATATTTTTATCGACCATTATTTGCGAATCCTGCACCAATGCCCCAAAATCAGCCAATTGTTTTCGCCTAGCGCCATCGTTCAAGTCCCAGGTGGTAGCTTTTCTGTTTTTCAATACCCCTGATTTACCAATGGGCAATGCCCCAACACAAACGGATGCAATTAATTTGCCTTTTTGATCAAACTCACGGATTAAATTCAGGAAACGTTCATCGTAGGCATCTTCATAAAAACCTGCAACTTCAATCCCGCCCGGAATGGCAAGTGCGTCGAAATCATCTACGTTCACCTGTTCAAACGGAATTTCAGGTTCTACAATCAGGTTCCAATAACAATGTAATTTGGGTCGAAGTGCAGTGGTAAGCAAATCAACAGGTTCAGGCCCACACATCCTGCTCCATCCGAAAATGTCTGTAAATACACTTGCCTCGTAGGCTTCAAATCCTTGCGCTAAAAACAAAAGAACTTTTTTATTCATCCCTGAAAATAGTTTAACCGTTATTGAAAGATTTCGTTGTCAATTTTGGTGTATCCGTAATGCGCAGTAAAAATATATTTTGCTTCCGAGATATTCGCAATAATTTCCATGGATTGGGTGGCAGTTTTGCTATCGACATTAAAGAAGCTGCTGAACTTCTCAATTTTTCCGTTTTTCAAGCCTAAAGCATCGCCAACAAACAGATATTTATCGTTAATCAGATAACACATCGAACCAATCGTATGCCCCGGTGTTAGGATGCATTTGATTTTTGTTTTGCCATAATTTATGGTACGGCCGTTATTAACCAATGTATATTCGTTGGTGCTGATTTTATTGCCCCAAAAAAGAAACCTTGACGCTTTTCCGTTTAACAATTTCTCTTCCTGTTTTGAGAAAAATAGTTTTGCATTTTTAAACAGTGGGAGAGCAGCTACGTGGTCGCCATCGGTATGGGTGAGTAACACAGCCTTCACCTGACCGGGATCAATTTCCAGTTTTTGCAGTTCATTGGCAATGGTTTCCAAATTATTCCCGCAATCAATTGCAATAAAGCTGTCCCCGTTTTTTACGAGGAACATATTGGTAAATGAATCTTTAATAGAAATAACATTGTCAAAAAGTAACCCGGTTTCCTTTGGCGTCATTTTTTTCATAATCGATTTTGCAATAATTCCATAGCCGACTGCAAATAAAATTATTATAAGAACGATGGCTCCAATGCCAAGTGCGATGCGTTTGATTGTTTTTTTCATGTTTGTTGTATTAATTCAAAACTGTAATCCAAATGGGTATAAATATGGCAATCATAACAACTGCTATCATTCGCCAGAAATAATTGGTGACAAATAACCCGCATAATAAAAGCAAGGCATCATCGGTATTTGCTTCAAAGTGCCCATTGCCCGACGAGCCAGCGTAGTTAATTACCGTTCCACTTTCATCGGTAATGCTCCATTTAGTATTCCAAGCATTATCATATTTCCAATGAATCGTTTTACCGGAAAGCGTTAATGTTGCTTTTGTCATACTGCTGTTGTAGTCGATATGTCCAATCACATTTTTGCTTGACGAATCGATAATATCGGTATTTTGGTTAAAAAAACCTTTCGTAACGAACGTGTAGGATTTTCCATCAAGTATACCTTCGGAAATTTGAGAAAACGATTTACTCGTTAAAGATCCAATCAGCTGATTTTCTTTGTAAATGTGATAGGTATACGATAATAAATCCTTTTTCCATTGGTAACTTAAATGCATTATTTGAGTATTAAGGTGTTTTTTCTAGTCGTCAATTTTTACAGATGTCATGGTTAGTGAACCTGCAACTGGTTTATCGTTAAAAATATGGATTTGTTCGTTTTTTTCTTTTAATGCCAGTGTATAAATCAAGGGTAAAAAATGCTCTGGTGTTGGTATGGCAAGTTTAAATGCTTCACCCTGTCCATGGTAGTTAATGAGTTTGTCGAAATCCCCTTCCAGCATATATTTGTTTATCTTTTCTTTAGCCTCAAGTGCCAAATCAAAAGCAAATGGTCCGCCTTTTAATTTGTCCCAGGCAACCAATCCAAGGTTGTGAACAAGATTTCCACTGCCAACTACCAAAACCCCATGGCGCCTTAAGGCAGATAATTCTTTTGCAAGTTCAAAATGAAAACGTGCCCCTTTTGTAAAATCAAGGCTCATTTGAACAACCGGGATATCGGCATTGGGATACAAATGTTTTATCACACTCCAGGCCCCATGGTCCAATCCCCATTTGTCATCCAGCTCAATCACAGTTTTATGGATACTGTTTTTCGTTTCTTTTGCCAATTCCGGACTTCCGGGGGCAGGGTACTGAACATCGTACAACTCTTTTGGAAATCCTCCAAAATCGTGGATGGTTCTTGGATTTGGCATTGCGGTTACCTGCGTGCCCCTTGTTTCCCAGTGCGCCGAAATACACAAAATAGCCGATGGTTTAGGTAATTCTTTTCCTATTTGTTGAAATCCCCTGACAAATTCATTATCCTCAATGGCATTCATCGGGCTGCCATGTCCAAGAAAAAGCACTGGCATTTTTGCTGTTGAGGGGAATCTATCTGAATGTTGGAATATTTTTACGCCCATTTCTATGATTTGTTAAGCATCTTATTTGTTGGCAAAACTTACAAATTAATTACTCAAGCCTACATAAATTTTATTTGGAATATACAAATTTATTGTGGATTAGAGAAAGTGGGCACAAACGATTAAATCAGTTTGAAGTTTTATTTCTTTGCCTAATTATAATGCAATTTGCCACAGCATTTTTTGAATTTTAGCCCGCTGTTGCAAGGGCACGGGCTATTTCTCGAGATCCTTAATTTTTGATTCCCCAAATTTCTCGCACGCATATTTTGTTTAAATATCTGTTCGAGTATGGCATACAATTCGGGATGGTTTTTTGCCATAAGTTTTGGTTTTTCAAAAAAATATTCGCTCGCAACTGAAAAGAATTCCCCATTGTTCGTCCCTCCATAAGGATTAATATCTGAAGAGTTGCCATTAATTTCATTGATCTTTTTGTGAATGAGGTCAATCCACGGAATGGAATATTGCTTTTCCAACAAAACTTCTGGTATGCCATCAACTTTGCCATCCGTTTTGTCAATCAGGTGCACAAACTCGTGAATAGCCGTATTCTTTTTATCCGATTCGTTCTCAAAACCATGGAGCAATGCAGGTTTCGATAATATCATTTTCCCTTCCATGTAGCCGCTGCCAACCATGCCCAGGATACTTCGGTCGGGCCCCTGTGTCTCAAATTTCTCATTGAACCTGTTCGGGTACAATAAAACTTCGTGAAGGTTGTTGTATTTCCAATTCGGGAAGTTAAAAATCGGAATGATGGCACTTGCTGCCACCAGCAATTTGTCTCTTAAATCAACGGTGGTTTCAATTCCGGTAATACGGCAATTCAGAAGGAATTCCTGGATTTTATATTCAAAAAGCTCTTTTTCTTCTTTGGATAAAGCATTGTAAAAAGGCACGTTTTTCATCAAAATAACCCTGCTCTCCATTGGGAAGGGGGCTTTTGGTTTTTTCCAAGCGGATTGTTTTTGCTTTTTTCTTACCAAGAAAAAAACCACGATAATTAAAGCAGCTAAAAAATAAATGACCTCCATCCCGAATGTTTTATCTTAAATATCCGTCTTTGCTTCTGTGGTTATACCGTTTCTTTGAGTGGTATTTTTTTGTAGTAGAATGCTTCTTTACCACCTCTCTTTTGGTGGTATCCGTATCATCGCTGAAATAAAAAGGTTCGCCGTCGGGTGCGGTAATTTCCAAAACTTTCCCGTATTTATCTGCCAAGCCAAGTTCTGTTGCATCTTTCCAAACTCCTCTCCCAAATATGGCAAGTTCTTCACCCTCCTCAATCACTCCTTCTTTGTAACGTAGTGTTTTGTTCATCCCCCAAAAGCCTTCACTGCTGAATCCTTGGCTGTGAAGGTAGCTTTCGAGGTGTTCACTTGCACCGTTCCAAATTCCGGATGAGAAATTACGGTCTTGAACGATATAACACTTGATAAATTCATCGTTGATGTAGGCATAACGCGAATCTTCTTTTACAAGGATTTTATCTGAAACCTCTTCCTCAATAAGGCTTTTCCACCGGGAGCTTTTTCCGGAGGATACCTTTTCTTCAACATGTACATAATAAAAGCAGCATTTCCGTCCCGAAAGGGGAGCAATAAGGTGTGTGTCGCCAAGTTCAACAGTTCCAACTATTTTAGCAATATCGTTGTCCTTAAATTCCGTGATTTTTTTAAACTCTGCTTTTTTAAGCCTTCGTTTAACGATGGCTTTTTTACTGAATATCTGGCTGAAGATTATTACAGCTATGATAATTGCAAAAAATAGTATAAAAGGAAGTCCCATAATTTAGCAATTGGATGATCTAAATTTTGTGCATGCTTCGTGCTTTCGTGCCTTTGTGGCAAAACCTTTTATTCGCCACAAAGACACTAAGCCACCAGGAATAATTGTATTATTTTAAACCTTTCGCCAATCCTTCTTCAGTCCTGTTTACCTTTTGAATGGTTCCATCGTCGTTAAAGAAGAGGTATTCGGCGCAAATATGCCGCTGTCTTTCACGTTTTTCACAGGCATCGCCTGTATCAATCCATCTATGGTAAAATAAAATCCATTGACCTTTATATTCTACAATTGAATGGTGGTTGTTGCTGTTATGCTCCTGTTCCATAATCGTTCCTTTATACGTCCAAGGGCCTTTGGGCGAATCACTCATATAATACGTTAAAATCCGGTTGCCTTCGGGCATTGTAAAATAATAGGTGCCATTGCGCTTAAATACCCATGGACCTTCCATTTTTGGCTCGTAGCCGCCCATGTCCATTTTATAAAAATCACCTTTTACCGATTTCATGTCATTGGTCAATTCAATAACCCTGTAGTCGGCGCCTTGCCCATGCACATATAAATATGGGGTTCCATCGTCGTCAATAAACAGGCAGGGGTCGTTTGCATAAGGTTTGGTCCACAAGGGAGCGCCAATATGGTCAACAAACGGTCCGGTGGGCGAATCGCTTACGGCAATTCCAATGCCCATCCATTTGGTGCTTTTTTCAGGATTGGCACGGTCTTTATACCCGGTACCCGCAGGAAAGCAGAAATAATATTTGCCGTCTTTGTAGGCGCAATCGGGAGCCCATGCAAAATTGTCGGCCCAGGTTAAATCATCCACCGACAAACATGCGCCATGGTCGGTCCAGTTAATCAGGTCCGATGATGAAAATATATGCCAGTCTTTCATCCAGAAATCTTCCTGGCACTCTTCATCGTGCGATGCATAAATATATATCTTTCCGTCCTTCCAAACGTGGGCTGATGGGTCGGCAGACCTTATATTGCTGCCAAAATTCAAAGGGTTTTGGGCACATAATACAGTAGATGTTATTGCGATAAGAAGGGTAATCAAAATTCGGTAGAGTTTCATAATCTGGTTTTAATATTGGTTGTTAGTTACTATTTAAAATCTTCATTTTTAGCTGTAGCTATGGTTTGTTAATATGTATGGAGCAAGGCCTTGATTTCATTGTAGAGGATTTCTTTTTTTGAAGGCCTCGGTGCATCAAAATTAACAATTTTCTTTTTTGCAGCTATTTTAATTAAGAATAACAAAACTGGTACTATCGCGTGATCCGACTTGTCTAATTTGCACATAACCAGTTACACCATAAAATAGTGTTTTTGCCTGTTTTTATTTTGAGTTAGTTTCATTTAAGGATTCAAGTATTTTATCTATTTTGTCTTCGAGCCTTTTGTTGGGAGTACCAACGATATACCACAAAATGAAAAAATTAACAAATGCTATACAAGCCAATATTGTCCATAAAATAGCGTCTTTGTCCTTTTCAATGGCTAATTTTCTAATCACAAATATTAACGGAACCATTATAATTATTAATGGCAAAAATGAAAGTACGGGATTCGATTGATTAAATGTTTGTTCCATCGGTTTATATTTAATAATTTGTTTATTGAATTATTGTTTTGACAAGTGAACTTTATTGATAGTACAAATACCGTAATGCAATTTGTAATTTGTTAAGGGCTGGTTTTTATTTTTTCGGCTAATTTATTTTCTAATTCTTCAATACTCGGGAGTTTTGTCTTCATATTTTCCGGAATTGCATTAGTCAGTCTGTACTCACTTATCCCCATTGGTTTATTAATGTCCCTCAGAGCGTATTCTGCTTCAATTTTATCTTTTCTCTTGCACAATAGTATTCCAATGGTTTGATTATCCTTTGGGTTTTTAATTTGACTGTCAACTGCTGACAAATAGAAGTTTAATTTTCCTGCATATTCAGGTTTAAATTTTCCAGCCTTAAGTTCAATTACGATGTAACTTCGAAGGTCGATGTGGTAGAAAAGCAAGTCAATAAAATAATCTGTTTCGCTTATTTCAATCTTAAACTGTCTGCCGACAAATGCAAATCCTTTTCCCAGTTCGAGAAGGAATTTTGTTATGTTTTTTATCAATTCATCTTCGATTGCTTTTTCTAGTGCATCGTCATGAAGACTAAGAAAATCAAAGATGTACGGGTCTTTTAAAGTTTGAGATGCCAATTTTGCTTGATTTTCAGGCAGTGTCTCCGGGAAATTGGTCGTGGCTTTTCCCTTTTTTAGAAATAATTTGTTTGATAATTGAATTTCTAGAGTGTCTCTGTCCCAGTTGTTTTTTATTGTCTCATTGCAATAAAATTCTGCTTCTTCAACATTTTTTACTTTTGAAATTATTAATCGGTTATGCCCCCAAGGAATTTGTGCCACGCTTTGTGGCACAAAAGGATATTTTTTCGAGTAGAAGTTGTACCATTGTCGCATGGCATAAATATTCCGTCTCGAAAAACCTTTTAATTCAGGAAATTCTTTTTTCAATTCATCTGCGACTTGTTCAATTAACTTGCTTCCCCAACTACTTTGATTTTGTCTTTCTGTAATATCTTTTCCTATTTCCCAATATAATTCGAGTAATTGTGAATTTATGGTTAATGCAACTTTTGTCCGGGCAGCATGAATTTTAGATTTTAATTCATTAATCCAAACACTGTATTCTTTTGACTTTATTATTTCATCCATGCTTCTGATTTAACTTTCTTAGCGCAAAAAGCTGCAAATATTTTTCATTTAACCTTTACTTTTAAGTTGCTGTGTCGAATTTCAGCGAGCGTTCCTGTTTGATGGATATGGAACCACGAAACGAGAATCCAACGAACGATACACCACGAGCCCTGCTATGCAATATGCACTGTGTTTGGTATAGTTTTTATTTCAACTTTTGCTTAATATTTTTAGTTTTCACTATTTCTTTAAAATCATCTAAATTGCTTTCAAATGATTCTTTAGGAATAACATTTGCATCTAATTTATTTTGATATATTAAAATCCAATTCTTCAATTCCACTATTTTATAGGTTTTTACCCAGGTCATTTCTGAATTAAAAGATTCTCCAATTATTTTTATTTTTTCATCAGTAAATTCATAAACTATCTTTTCTTTTAGTCTTCCATTTGTCGAAAAATTCTTTTTTGCACTTAAATAAATAGTAATAGGCATAAAAGCCATAAAAACAAACCCGAACAAAATCATTGAAAATGGAAATTGTTCACTATCATAATTGGTGTCAAAAAATAGCGAAATAGCCATAACTAAAATTAGAAATCCAAAAACCGTTAAACCGAACATTGAAGGCTTTCTATAGGATAAAATATACATTAATTTCAAATATCTTTTAAAATCCAATTTTGTTTCTATTTTCATTAGTTTATTTTTAGAGTGTTAATGTAAAATCTTTTAATTTTTCATCATTTCAAATTAACTATAATGGAAGTTTGAGCGTATCCCCCAACCTTGATATTAACAGCACCTGCCATTTTATTTTTACTAAATATTAGCTTGCGTGAATTAATCCTTCGATATAAATCCATTTAGTACATTATCGATTTCTTTTTTATATTTATCAATCAGGTTTTGACCCGTAAATGTATGAAATTGAACTGATCCTTTTGTATTTGAAAAATAATATGAATAATATGAGATTTTCATACCTTGCGTGGTGCCATCCATTCTCATCCATATCAATGTATCTCCATTGACAACACGGTATTCTCTATCTATCATTTTTATATCAGGGGCAACATTAACAGCATTGTCTATAGCGATTTGCGATAAATTTTCAATTGGAATTTCCAGTTCTTCATATATTACCATAGCATATGCATCTCCATTAATAAGCTGCAATGCAATATCGGCTTCAGGATTCAATTCTCCAGTAGGTACTCTTTTCCATTTTTTATCATTATACCATATCTCATATGCCTGATTTGAACCATTAATTTTTTTAGTTGAAGATTTTGGTTTGATAAATGTCTCACTGTTAATTCTGATCTCTGTCTCATCCTCATTGTCGCTTAAATAGTTGGCATAATAATCCCACGTTCCATTTGAAAATAATACGACACTATCACCACGTTCTGTTACTGCAATTTCTTGTCCTATGACTAATTTTGATGTAAAAATTAAGATTGTAAGCAATAGAATAAAGTTTATTTTTTTCATAATTATTGTTTTTGGTTTCTTTTCTGTTTGATCTAACTATTGTCAAATTTTGTTTTTTAATTTTGTGTTCCTTTAAACATAATAATATAGCGAACGCATACCACTGTCGCCGCTATGCAATTTGCATTGTGTTATGGTGTGGTTTTATTTATTTTTCTTTCTTTAATTATTTTTTTTGCCGCGTTTACAAATCCTGGTTGATAGTCATTTTTACTGGCAGCAAGCTCCATTAAATAATTGTCAGGTTTGCTTTTCATTTGTTCATAAAATTTATTCTCAATATTTTGTTTCCTTTCCATTTCTGTATTCGGGTCAGGAGCGAATACTTTTTTAAGTATTATAGTCAAGTCAGAATGATTTAACGCCAAGAAAAAAATCAACAATACAAAACTAAGAGGTTGAAGTCCAATTGAAGAATAACCATTTCCAAAGATTGAAAGTGTAAAAGCCATTGTTATCGTCGAATGGGTAAATTGGAAAAGATTAAGTGAACCAATTACTAAAAATATTCCTAGTACAGTTTTGATTTTTTTAATTTTCAGAGCTGTCAAGATTGATATTGCAATAAGCAACCCATATCCAATATAATTTGGAATTCCAATCTCGTAATTTTTGAAAATTGCCACAGTCAAAGAGTAAATCGAAACAATCCAAATTATTGCAAGAATAATTATTTTAATATGCTTTTTTATCATTAAAATACATTCATTATGTTTTTTCAACTGAACAGTTGGCGCACCACCGAACCCGCCTTGCAATATGTACTGTGTTGTGGTGCGTTATTTTAATTTTCAATAATCCAAGCTCTTGCATTATTTAATCTTCTACTTTTTAATCTTGAAAATATTTCAATTCCTTCTTTTTCGTCATTTAACATATCTTCAAGTGAGTCGTAACTTGTCTCATACCAGTCAATAAACTCTTCAAATTTCCAGCGAACCAATTCTCCTAATGGATTTAAGTAAGGTTTTTCATAATTTTTAAATCCTAGCTTTAGTTTCTTTTCCGCTTCCTTTCCAGATTTTGCCTTTACCAAAAGAATCCTATCTTCATAATCCTGAAGCCCTTTTGTTCTGTTTTCAATTTGAATTGCAAATCGTGCAACAACGGCATAATACAATTCGATGGATTCAAAATCTAAATTCGTACTATCTTCTGAGACAAGAATTGAAATATTCTCAATTCTTCTGTCATTATTGTATTTTAAAACTTCTGATTTGGAACAACTAATTTCCAATCCTGATGGGTCTTTTATTGAACCAACACGATTAAAGTCTTTTTTTATTGAAGAAGTAAATTCTTTGAATTTATCTCTTTTTCTTTGACGAATTTCTTTAATCCTTTCGTTTGGCTTTAGATTCAACAAGTCTTTATAATCAGGATATTTTAAGTGAATTCTAATTCTTAAAGGTTCTTCAAATGAATCCAGTTCTTCAATTTCATCTATTCCTAATATTTTATGCTTCATTGTCTCTGTTTTATAATGCACCACAATGTCGAGCTAAACGCAGTTCCTGGAAGAGAACGTAGGGATATAAAAAGGGATTTCATGTAAGCGGTAAGCATATTATCCCAACCGCTGTGCATGAAACCACCGTCAAATGGGCGAAGCCCATTTGAATATTCCCTTTTTATATACCGGGAGTTAGATTCCAGGTGCCAAATTGCTTTTTGCGTTTTGTTCTGGCACGTTTTGGCTCGAAGCCCAGCTAAAGCTGTATTTATTAAAAATCTAATCATGCAATTTGGTTTAGTTTGTTACCAGCAGTATTTTATGTTTTGTCAAAAAGTGACACGAGTAACCTTAGAAAAGAGATTAATAAAACAAGAATGGAAATTGATAAAGAAAAGATGGAAATCTTCATCGTAAAATTATTTGAATTCTTTGTATTTACAATGTCATAGTAATTTTTTGTTCCTTCAATACCATCAATTTCTTCAATATAAAAACTACAACAAAATCCTTTCTTTTTGCCTAAACTACATTTTTGCAAGTTATTAAAGTAACACTGGCTTCTTTTACACATTTTGAAGGAATTTGGTTAGGTTAAAATGTTCTACTTTAATGTCCGATTTTGGTCTAATATGAATTCTTTTATAATAATACTCAACATTATGATTTGATAGTTTAAAGAATTTGCAATTTCTTCTAACATTCTTATGAATTGGAAACAAAAACTTCATTGATTCCTTGGTTTCAAAAATTGTAAGATTATTATAAAAACTTGGATTTCTGTATTTTAAACAATCATATATAGTTTTAGCTGTAATTTTTCTTTGTTTAAATTTGTTTAAAAGCAAAAAACTTATTTCTAAAATATCTAAATATATTATTCTCATAATACTGTTTTTAATGATGTTCCACATTCTCCACATTTTTCAATATATTCTTTCCAATTAGAAATGTTGGTCAGATAATAGTCTCCTTTTTCAGTTGTACGATATGTTGTATAAATTACAGATTCTTTTTCAATTTTACTAGGCATGATTTTATTTGGTACAATTAAGCGATGTGATTTATTTTTTAAAATATTAATTGCCTTATCAACGAGTTCGTTTTTATGCCCAAGCTTTTCTAATGCAGAGTAGAAGTCATCATTTGTTTGTTCATATATTTTTATTGCCTGTAGAATATTATAAAAAAGGGAATTTCCATTTTTGGCTCTGTATTCATGAATGTTGATTAATTTGTATGTTTTTCTGTAGTAGTCAGGAAGTCCCGTACGGTCGAAAAACAATTTCATAATGTGAGTTTCTTTTAAAACCTTCTTTTCCACCTCCACATTGTCAACTTCCTCAATTTCGGTTTCTAATTTTTCATAATTATCCAAAACATAAAGTATGCTATCGTGAGCAATATCAAATATCTCCCGATTATTACCATTGGTAATCTGAGACATAAAATTGAAAAAGTTATTTTTTAATGGTAATTTGAATTCTTCCAACTCTTCAAAATCAGAAATACCATATTTCTTCATAAGTTCCTTGTAAGGATTTCGTTTATTCAGGAGCCAGTCAGCGATAGATTTAAAAGGATTTGTTTCATCCTTAACAAGTAAAGTGGCAAGTCTTTTTGAAAGCAACTTATATGCACACATTGACTTAATTTTAATTCTTTGAACATCCCGAGTAAAATATATTGCAAATCTGTTATCATACGTGTCAATAGCTGTATATAATTGAGGACGTGCGCTTAATATTATTGTTAATTTTGGATTTGTAGCAAATCCCAAAAAATTCTCCAAGAATGGGAAAAGATTATCTTCTATGTAATCAAAATCATCAAGGAAGATTAATAGATGCTTTTTTAACTTAGATGAATCAATCTCGTTTAGAAAATTTTGAAGGAGGTGTAAATTATTGATAATATTGCTTGGAGTGTTTTCGTTCAGTTTATGAATTGGTGCTTCAATTATCCTTAGATACTCTTGCATTTGATTTATGAACTTCATTAAGCAATGGTCTTTGTTGGAAGACTCACGGTAGTCAACCACAACACAATACAAGCCTTCTTTTTCAATAAAATCATCATCAAAAATAAGTTTGTAAACGAAACTACTTTTACCTCGACCTGCGTCACCAGTAATTAAAATATTTTCTCCTCTATTTTTTGCATTTCTTAAAATTGATTCAAACTTGTTGTATTCTTCTGTTCTATTGTAAAAGAGTGCGTTAAAGATTGACCTGTCTCGCTGGGATAGTTTGAGTAAATCTTGAAAAGAGAATGAAAAAAAAGTGGAATAGTTTTCCATTTTTTTTAAAAAGTTCTTTTGGTCTGTCATGATACTTTTATTAGGTTGTAAGTTAATTCAATATTGCTGGTAACGTGTGAATAATCGAACATCAATTTTACAATTCATTTCATTGCTGATTATTAACTTCAAAAGCTGCAATAATCAGCCAATGCAAAAGTTATTAATTCAAAAAAGTATTTGTGCTAAGAAATCCGGGGGTTGCTATACTGCCTTGGGTAGGCCCTTCTCTTCGGTGCTTTCTTGTGCGCTGCCGGGTTTCATTGCCGCAGCAAGTTAACAATATCAACTGTAGGAAACAATGCTTTAGGGGATTTTGGACTGGATTTAAATAAGAAGAGCTTTTAGCTTCGAGCCACGAGTTTCGAGCTGCAGCCACGAGTTACGAGTTTCGAGTGTTTGTTGTATGTGATTAGTGACCAGCTGTGTAAAGGAAAGAATCCCCCGGTTTTCAAATAACTAAATCCCAGGGGAGTTTTGATTTAATCTTTTATATGTTGAAGCTCGTCGTTAAGGGGTGTTAGTTTTGGCATCATTAAGTGGGCAACAAACAGGGTGATCAGGTACAGTGATCCGGCAAAAGCAAAGGCATACACATAACCAATGGCGCCGCTGTTGGTAAGTACTTTGCCAAGCAGCATATCGGAAACAATGCCCACCGTATAGCCAATCATTCCTCCAATTCCTACTATGGATGCAGTTGCCCGTTTAGGAAACACATCGGATACCAGTGCCAGTATGTTTGCCGACCATGCCTGGTGTCCGCCAGCCGCAAGTGCGATAAGTGAAATCGCGATCCATTGGTTGCTGGTTTGAGGTGCAAAAACCACGGGCAAAATAGCAATGGCACAAATGAGCAAGGTGATTTTTCGTGCCCGGTTAACGGTCCAGCCTTTTTTTATAAGCGCCGATGAGAACCAGCCCCCGCCAATACTGCCAACATCGGCAACAATGTAAATCACCATTAAAGGCAGTGCCAATCCTGCCAATTCGAGCCCAAAATTGCGGTTAAGGAAAAAACCTCCCCAAAAAAGGTAAAATAACCAAACGGCATCGGTGGTTTTAACAATGGCAATAGCCCATGTTTCTTTAACTTTTAGCAAGTCCTTCCAGGGAATTTTCCTGGTGGATTCTTCCACCAGCGAATCGCTGTTGATATATGCCAGTTCTTCTTTTGAGATGCGGGAATGGTCTTCGGGTTTTTTATAGGTTTTGAGCCAAACAGCCACCCAAATAGCGCTTAAAAAACCGGTAATCAGAAAAGTGTATTGCCAGTTTGTACCGTCATTTGACACAATGGATGCCACCACCAATGGGGCGATAATTGCCCCAACATTCGACCCGGCATTAAATAGTCCGTTTGCAAAAGCCCTTTCTTTTTTCGGAAACCATTCGGCAACAGTTTTCACAGCAGCCGGGAAGTTTCCGGATTCGCCAAAACCCAGTCCGAAGCGGGCAAGTGCAAAACCAATCCATCCCATTCCTTTGGTTACAAGGGCATGCAACATGCCAAAAACACTCCAAATGGCAATCGACAAAGTATATCCTTTTTTCACCCCAAGTTTATCGATCAGTGCGCCCATGCTTAGTAATCCCAGTGCATAGGCAATTTTAAATGCGATGGTAATGTTGGCATAGTCCTGGTCGGTCCAGAAAAAAACGTGGTTTCGGAGGGTTGGTCCGAGCACTCCGATAATACTACGATCGAAATAATTAATGGTGGTGGCAAAAAACAGCATCGCCAATATCCGCCATCGGTAGTTTCCTTTTTGATTTTTCATTTTAAGTCCTTTAGATTTAATTGATTTTTATTTTCACGCGCTCACAAATCCTTAATTGAATAAGTTGAACAGAACTTGTTTGAGCTTTCTAAAAATATGTATCTTCGCCCTCACTGTCAGGTGAATAACAGTTACGTTAACAATGTTACCTCTGTTAACCTGCGCCAAACAGAACATAATTTCATATATTTATTGAACAACTTTATTGAGCCAATTTTTGAAATGGTAAAAACAGATTCAGTACAAATTCTTGATAAAATTCTTGATAGTGAAACATTTACGAACAAGGAAGTTTTAAAAGGTTTGCTGCGATTTTTATACACATCAACCAAAGAGGGCAGGGTGTTAAGGGAATGCGATATTGCCATTGATTATTTTAGGCGGGGCGATGATTTTTTGCCCGGCGACGATACCATTGTTCGTGTGAATATTTATAAACTAAGGTCGTTGCTTGAGAAGTATTACCAGTCTGAAGGAAGAAAAGATGAGTTGGTGTTTGAAATTCCGAAAGGCAGTTATTCCTTACAAATAATTAAGAAGGGACAAGTTAAAAAGCAGGATATTAGAAATCCCAAAGGCAGAGGGATTATCATCGTGGTTTTGGTTGCTTCGGTTTTATTGAATTTATTTTTCTACTTAAAATCGCAAAAGGTATTTTATCGGGACAACCCGGTTTGGAATGATTACATTAAGGATGGATTGCCGGTGTATATAACAATGGGAAACCCATATTTCTTCAGGGCAAAAGACAGCACTGTAGAAAATATTATTGTCCGGGATATTTCAATTAACTCGGAAGAGGATTTGCACAAATCAAAATTGCCCCTGGTTGCCGGGTCAGGATTTGCAGTTTCTGAACTTGAATATCCTTATTTCTCGAACAACAACGTAATGCCTTTGCCTGATATCATTTCTGTGTTTTCGAAAGCAGGGGTCGATGTTCGCCTTCAGGCACTCTCTTCGTTAAATACCGAAGATTTAAAAAGAAACAACGAAATTTTCATCGCCAACATCAATAGTTTTGGTTTTGTTAACCGTTTTTTGGAGCAGACTTCCATTCGATTGCAGACCAATCCAAGGCAGATTATTATTGAACAAGCGGAAGACAGCACGGTTTTGAGTGTGCCGGAATATATTCAGGGATATTATACCGATTATGCTTTTTTGGTAAAAATACCCGGCCCAAATAATAATTTTCTTTCGTTTATGGGAGATTTTCATGCATCGGGCATAAAAGGACTTTCCAATTATATTACCAATGAGGAGTCGCTTAAGGAACTGAAAGCAAAAATCCAAAAAGAATACGGCAGGTTTCCCGCTTATTTTGAAATGGTTGTTAAAGTTACCAGTTATAATTATGCTGATTTTAAAACGGAAGTGATTTATTTTAAGCCGTTGAAGCTTTAAGCCGCTAGCCGCAAGCATCGAACTGTCATTTCGACCAAAGGGAGAAATCCCTTCGAATGCTGGTTTAAAAATGATATCTTTGTTTGCGTTGAACAATAATAAATTGCTGTATGAAAATCAAATTTAAAACCATATTAACCTACCTTGCACTTGTGGTTGTATTCCTTGTGATTTTTACTTATTTATCCGTTAAGAATTCAAAAAACTGCGATAAATTTGTGATCGATACCTACGAATCTGCTTCACATATCGATATTCCAAAAGTTACTTTTTCTGACTGTTATTATTTTGAAACAGAACAAATCCGGACCGGAATTTATGTTTTAGATACCGAGATAACCAACCTGGATACGTACATTCAAAAGTTTGAGTTTGCACCCACCACCTTTGAGCAAAATGGTGAGCTTTGGACCAATGCTTACCTGATGCATAAAGAAGCTTCACTTCCGGATGAAACTGGGGATTTTTTCTTCGCCGAAGGGACAAGCAAAAAAAGCGAATGGCAATGCCTGTTGGATAAGAACACCGGGAAAATGTGGTTTCAAATCCGTTGGATTGAGAAGTCATAACGCCGTTTCTCCATAGTTTAGAAAAAGATCATTAACCGGTATTTGTACATTATTGTAAATTTCCTATTATTTGCCTGTGATAACTTTTCATCGCTGGATTTGTTCTCCTTATAAAACGATTTTGTAAATTGCTTTAAAAGATTTTCCTATGAATGCATATCTGTTGATTATTGGTTTGTGTGTGGTAATAATTTTTTCATTTTTTACCAACGTACTGGCAAAAAAGAAAAATATTCCCAGCGTTTTGATACTTATAGTATTAGGTGTTGGAATACAGCAATTACTAAACTATTTTGGGCTTTCTGCCAATTTAATGGGAACGCTGGAAGTACTTGGAATTGTAGGTCTAATTATGATTGTGTTGGAGGCGGCGCTCGACCTGGAATTAAGCTGGGACCGCTGGCCAATTATCTGGAAATCGTTTACAATAGCCTCCCTATCACTTGGATTAACAAGTATTTTACTGGCATTGGTTATTCAATTACTGATACCAGGGACCGAGCTGATCTCGGCAATAATTTATGCAATCCCAGTGTCGATCATGAGTAGCGCGATTATTATTCCCAGTGTTGCGAACCTTGGGAAATATAAACGCGAATTTTTAATTTACGAAAGTACTTTCTCCGATATTCTTGGCATTATGGTCTTTTATTTCATTGTTGAAAATGTGGAGGTGGAAGGTATGCGCCAACTCAGTTTCGCCATTGGAAGCAATATTTTTATTACGATTGCCATTTCAATTATTCTCAGTTATGTAATGCTTTACATCATTCAGAAAATAAAAAGCGAAGCCAAATTTTTCCTGTTTTTGGCAGTACTGGTTCTGTTGTATGCGGTAGGCAAAATGTTTCATTTATCATCGTTAATAATCATTTTGATGTTCGGAATGCTTTTGAGAAACCACAAAGTATTATTGTTTGGGAAGTTGGAAGAATGGTTGCACGACGATCGTATGGATATCCTTTTTGATCAGTTTAAAATGATTACTGTTGAAACATCTTTTTTAGTACGTACATTTTTCTTTGTGGTTTTTGGCATGAGCCTGCCCCTTTTGTCGCTCCTAAGCTGGAAGGTTTGGATTGTTAGTGTAGTTTTTCTGTTGATTACCTATGCACTGCGCTTTGGTTTGTTTTATGTTGTTGAACGAAAAGACACTATGCCACAGACCTTTATCGCACCTAAAGGGTTGATTTCAATTCTTTTGTTTTTTGCCATTCCTAAAGGATTAAAAACAGAGGGATTTGAGAACGGGGTGTTGTTTGTCGTGATTATAGTTACCAGTATTATTATGGCTTGGGCGCTGATTAGTGCAGGGAAAGAAACAACCGAAGAAGCGGTTGAGATGGAAGTTGTAAACAATGAACCAAACAATGCTGATACAGGATTGTCGCAGGAAATTCCCGGTGGGCACATTGATTTTGATTATAAAGATGAATAAAAAAGGAATGAATTTTAACTGCTTTTTAAGAGGTTTAAGTTTATTCGAATATGCCTGAAATCCGAAAAATTATCCATATCGACATGGATGCTTTTTTTGCATCGATTGAGCAACGTGATCACCCTGAACTTAGGGGTAAACCTGTTGCGGTTGGTGGGGACAGTGATCGCGGGGTGGTTGCCGCGGCAAGTTACGAAGCCCGTACTTATGGCGTTCGGTCGGCAATGTCATCGAGGGTTGCTGCCAAAAAATGCCCGGACCTGATTTTTGTTCGTCCCCGCTTTGAAGCCTATAAATCTGTTTCGAAACAAATCCAGGAAATTTTTCATTTATACACCGATTTAGTGGAACCTTTGTCGCTTGATGAGGCTTTTTTAGATGTGACTTATTCGAAGCTGGGACCACCATCGGCAACATTAATTGCGAAGGAAATAAAAAACCGGATTAAGGAAGAAACCGGATTAATTGCTTCGGCGGGCGTTTCGTACAACAAATTTCTCGCAAAAATTGCTTCCGTCATGGATAAGCCTGATGGTTTGTATGTCATCCACCCGAAAGAAGCCATTGAATTTATTGAGAAGTTGGAGGTGAAAAAGTTTTTTGGGATTGGCAAAGTTACTGCACGAAAATTAAATGAAATAGGGGTGTGGTTCGGAAAGGAGCTGAAGTTTCTTGACAGGATGGAATTGAACCGTTTGTTTGGGAAAGCCGGCAATTATTATTACGACATTGTGCGCGGAATAGATAACCGTCCGGTTGCACCATCAAGGGAACGAAAGTCGGTAGGGGCGGAGAATACGTTTTCAACGGACTTGTACCAAACTGAGCAACTTCTGGTCGAAATAAAAGATATTACCAATACCTTGTGGAAGCGTTTGGAACGATCCGGGAAATCGGGACGGACATTGACCCTTAAAGTGAAGTTTTCTGATTTTGAGCAAATCACCCGAAGCAAAACTTTCCCGGTTTTTCTCGATTCGTCGGGAAGCATATTTAACGAGGCAAAGTCCTTGTTGAAAAAAGAAGGTCCACTGCCCAAAGGGGTTCGCTTGCTTGGGCTAACGGTTTCAAATTTTGAGGAGCTGGAGAAAAAACCAGTCCAGTTAGTATTGGATTTCTAAGGTACACATTTTGATTGCTAAAGCGACAAATTCACAATGGTAATTCCTGAGCCTCCAAACTGAACGTGCTCATCTTTAAAACTTTTGACCATTGCCTCTGTTCTGAGGTACTCACGAATGGTTTCTTTTAATATGCCATTCCCTTTTCCGTGCAATATCCTTAACTGGTTTTTATCGAGCATGATAGCTTCGTCAATAAATTCCTGAATGGTTGCAAGGGCTTCTTCCACACGTTGCCCGCGAATGTCAATTTCGGCTTTGAAGTTTAATTTTTTCTCGCTGAGCGTTTTCGTAACATTCGCATAGGTTTTGTTTTGTCCACGGGCAGCTTTTTTTGCTTCGTTATTGCTCACCTTTTCCACTTTATTTCGTGGCATGGTTGTGATCAGTTGCCCGAATGCCACCACAGCATTTTTGGCATTAATCTGCATCAGTTCTCCAATGGTGTCTTGCCCGATTATGCGTACTTTATCGCCCGCTTCCAATTCAACTACCTTGCTTTTTTCAACTTGCTCTTTTTTCTCCCTGGGGAGTTCAGGGCGTTTCTCATTCCTTTTTTTCTCTTTTGCCCGAAGCCTTTTTATCTTTTCTTCAATTTTTGGATCGCTATGAACCGTATTGGTATTGACATCTTTTTTAAGCAATTCCATCTCCTCCCGCAGCTTTTTGGTTTTTTCTTTTTCAGCCTGCGATTTTCGGATCTCGGAAATGGTATTCTCAATCTTTTTGTTTACATCCGCAAGCAATTGTGCAGCTTCTTCTTTGGCTGCTTTTATGATTTCTTTGCGTTGTTTTTCTGCTTCGAGAAGCTCTTTTTCATAATTTTCGGCAAGGCCGTCCAGTGTTTTTTCCACTTTCCTGATCCGTTGCCGTTTCCCTTCCCAATACCTTTTGTCCCTAACGATGTCTTTCAGGTTTTTATCGTAATCGATGTGTTTTTTCCCCACTTTATTGGAAGCATCTTCCAGGATCGATTCGGGCAAGCCAATTTTACGCGCTATTTCAAATGCAAAAGAACTGCCAGGTTTACCAATTTCCAACTGGAAAAGCGGGTTCATCTTATGCGAATCGTACAACATCGCCCCGTTTTCAATTCCATCTGCCGAAGAGGCAAAATGTTTCAAATTTGTGTAGTGGGTAGTGATGATTCCAAAGGTTCCGTTCTGGTTGAGCTGGTTTAAAATTGCTTCGGCTATGGCGCCACCAAGCATTGGCTCGGTACCCGTTCCAAATTCATCGATTAATACCAGCGTTTTATCGTTGCTGTTTCGCACAAAATGCTTCATGTTCATCAGGTGCGAACTGTAGGTACTTAAATCGTTCTCAATGGATTGCTCATCGCCAATGTCGATGAAAATCTGGTCGAAAACCCCACTCAGGCTGCCCGTCTGAACAGGGATTAAAAGTCCGCATTGCAACATGTATTGAAGCAAACCAACAGTTTTTAGGCACACTGATTTTCCCCCGGCATTTGGACCAGATATTAAAACAATATGTTTCTCGGGAGAGAGGGTAATATTTAAAGGTACGATTTCGCGGTTTTCTTTTCGTAAAGACAGCATCAACAGTGGATGGACAGCTTTTTTCCAATCCATCTCCAGTGTTTCCGAGATTTCAGGTTTAATGGCATCAAAATCGATTGCCATCGATGCTTTTGCCCGGATAAAATCAATTTCGCCCAAGAATTCATAGGAGTATTTTAGCTCATCGATATATGGGCGCAGGTCGTTCGAAAAATCAACCAGTATTTTTATTATTTCCCTTCGTTCTGCATTTTCCAATTCCATCAACTCATTGTTCATCTCCACAATTTCGTTGGGCTCTATATACGATGTTTTCCCGGTGGCCGATGAATCGTAAACAATTCCGGAAAGCTTCCTTTTATTGGACGATGAAATCGGTATAACCGAGCGTCCATCACGAATTGAGATGGAAACACCCTCATCAACCCAACCATCGGCTTGTGCTTTTTTTAGGATAGCGTGCAAACGTTTTGAGATATTCGTATTATGCGTTGTAATTGACTTGCGGATGTTCGCCAACTCGGGGGTAGCATTGTCTTTAATCTTTCCGTTTTTTGTTAGGATGGCATCAACACGTGTGTAGATATAAGGAAAAACCTGCACAAACGACGCTTTCTTCTTCAATACAGGGTAGGCGGTATCTTCCTGTTTGCTGAAAAAATTCACAATGGCACGGACCGTTTCAAGGGACCTTTTCAGGTCATAAACCTCCGAAATTTCCAGAAACCTGCCTTCCAGCCTGATTTTGTTCAGGGCTTCGCGAACGTCAAAAAAATTGTTGGTTGGGAAGTTATCGTATTCTTGTAATATTCTGTAAAATTCTTCGGTTTCGCTATGGAGGGTTTCAATCTGTGGGGTATTGTATAAAAACTTAATTTCTTCCACCAAATCCCTGCCCAGTGAACTTAAACATTTGTTGCTCAAAAGTTCACGGATTTTGTCAAATCCTATTTTTGCTTCAAAATTATTGGGATAAATGCCCTGCATAATTCAAATTTTTCACAAAAGTAATCAAAGAGTATGAATGACAAAAAAAGAGTAGTGAGATGTGAGTCAAGAGTAAATAGAATAATTGATTTTTTATTCATTATTCAGATAACTGGCTGGTTTTGTATTTAGTGAACAGTCACAGTTTTCAAATCTTTACTTAAGTTGTATTCGGCATGCAGCCACACATTGTATTATTTTACAGTCCCTCTTGGAAAAGAGGGATTTAGGGAGATTGACTTTGGTATTCTTTTAAAGTCTTTCTAAAGAGGTTAAATTTAAAAAAATCCTCCTGTATTCCCCCTTTTATAACTAATCTTTATACACATCTTTTATTGCAATTTCATAGCCTTTGGCTAATATATTAAAGGCAGCCAGTCCATTCTTGATTGTTATATAGCCTGGTGGTCCATGTGAACTATATCCACTCCAATTATCTAAGCGAGCAAGAATCCAAGCAGCCCATGCCATACTGTTTCTATAATAAGGATTCTTTTGCTTTGTGGTTTTACCTTCAACTTGTAAAAGCAACATTGAAAGGAGCTTTAATTCTGCATTTGTAAATTGGGCACTTGCATTAATATTTAAGTCAGGCTGATCGATTGCATGCTTTAAGTTCATTAACGATATGGCTATCTGAAGAGACAAGACTGTCAGCTTTTTTAATGCTGATCCAGAACCCATTTGAGCGGATTCAACCTCCAAACCTTTGGTTTTCATAACTCTAAAAAGCTCTTCAATAAGCCACCTGTCTTTGTACCATTTAATACATGAGATTGCATCAGCTGGCCCTTGTATTGAATGAGTTGTTAATAGCCTCCACAATATCGGTCCTTCTCCTTCCGGGATTGATGTAGGGACTTCTCTAGCTTCAATAGCCCAAAGTTCCACATGACCGGGGTATTTTTTTACATCACACTTTGAAGGCCTAAGAAGTTTTACATTAGCATATCTAACCTCAATTGATATGTTCCTTGACTTTCTTTTATTATTACCTTTAAGACTCAGGCTGTATTGGCATTCAACATTTTTTTGAGCCAGAGTTTTATAAAGTTTTTCTTCAGATTTGTAAAGTTTTCGGTCGGATCGGGATCTAACTAAAATATGAGTTTTATGATCCGGAATATCTACAAACTCTTCATATATATCAGATTCCCTATCGCCAATAATTGTTACCATAGGAGCTTTAGATAGGACTTCCTTGCTTTTCATTGCAGACTCAATCCATCGGTATGATTCTTTTTCTGTAATGGGTAAGCATTGATAGTTTCGTTCATGTTTATTCTTGCCTCCTTTTTCTCTATTCCATATATGAACATTTGAAAAACCTAATAGAGTGCGGGACGCAGCATCTACTGCCAATGATGGGTGGCAAAAGAAACCATTCTGATATTTTAATCTAACCGGGCCAATATCTTTATCATCAGCATCAATGCGCCCTGTAAGCCCAGCATAGTTTATTTCAGTGGTATCCTGAATAGACAGTACGTGCTTGCATTCCAAATTTGCTTTGCAAGTATTGTATAATCCCAAAGAAAGGTCTTCATAACTATAGCTTTTATTGTTAAGCATCCTATAGGCTCCTATTTTATCTGATAGTGTCGAACTAAATTTATTGACAACTGCTTTTCCAAAGTTAAACATATCAACCATGATTTTATCCGCTCTTTTTTCAAGTCTTGAATCTGGCAAAAAACCATTAAAAACACCCTCTATATCTCTGATTACCACACCTTTAATATACAAAAATAAAATTGAACCAGCAAGCATATGATGCTGATAATCAGGCTTCTGTATTGTTTTTTCTTTTGTCTGATATTTGTGTATAAAGATTAGTTTATAAAGGGGGATGGACTTATATGTATAATTTAGCGGTTCCATATTTCCCATGATTTAAGGGCTTGGTTAAGCAACATGTCGTAGCCATTTTTTGTGGCAGCGCCTACTTTATTTCCATAACTTAGAAAGATGGTTACCTCGGGGTTGTAATCCAGGTTGAACAAAAGGTGTTTGTCGCTTAGGTACTCATAGGGTATAGTAGGGAAAGTTTCTCCTTTTGGGTAAGTTGAAAAAAATCCCCCTGTATTCCCCCTTTTAAAAAAGGGGGATGGACTTATATGTATAATTTAGCGGTTCCAAATTTCCCAGGATTTAAGGGCTTGGTTAAGCAGCATTTCGTAGCCATTTTTTGTTGTGGCGCCTACCTTGTTGCCTTTTCCTAGAAATACGGTTACTTTGGGGTTGTAACCCAGGTTGAACAACGGGTGTTTGTCGCTTAGGTACTCATATGGTATAGTAGGGAAGGTTTCTCCTTCTGGGTAAGTTGAAAAAAATCCCCCTGTATTCCCCCTTTTAAAAAAGGGGGATGGACTTATATGTATAATTTAGCGGTTCCAAATTTTACATGATTTAAGGGCTTGGTTAAGCAGCATTTAGTAGCCATTTTTTGTGGCGGCGCCTACTTTATTTCCATGACCTAGAAAGATGGTTACTTCGGGGTTGTAATCCAGGTCGAACAAAAGATGTTTGTTGCTTAGGTACTCATAGGGTATAGTAGGGAAGGTTTCTCCTTCTGGGTAAGTTGAAAAAAATCCCCCTGTATTCCCCCTTTTAAAAAACTACCCTTTATACACAACTTTTAAATTTAAAAAGTTTAAAGCAACTTGATAACCTTCAAACTTATTATGGAAGATATCAAGTCCATTTTTAATAGATATATATCCAGGAGGGCCGTGTGATTTATAACCACTCCAGCCGCTCAACCTTGCTATTGCCCAAGCACACCATGCCAGAGTCCTTTTAGGATATGGGTTTTGTTGCTTCTTTGTTTTTCCTTCTATTTCCGTCATTAATAATTTAATAAACTCTATTTGTTCTGCTGAAAAAGTTATTTCAGCTTTTACTTGTTGTTTTTTGTTGAGTGATAATTTAAGCATCATTACGGTTAAGGCAATTTGAAGTGCCATAACTACTTGTTTCTTCAATGCTGCCCCAGTTTCAAGCTGTGACGCTTCCAGTTCAAGCCCTTTGCTTTTCATGACCCGAAAAAGTTCTTCAATAAACCACCTGTTACTGTACCATTCTAAACACTTCATGGCATCTTCGACCGTTGTAATTGAGTGGGATGTCAATAACCTCCAAAGCACTGGTGCTTCCCCTGCCGGGGTAGTTTTTTGCAATTCCCTGGCTTCTATTGCCCAAACTTCAACAAAGTCGGGATAGTTTTCCATGTGTGCCTTTTGCGGCTTTTTTATTTTGACCTTGACATATTTTAATGCCATCTGGGCGACCCTGTTTTTACGTTTTTTATTCCCTTTTATTTGTAACTCATAAATGTCCTTTTGCCCTTGTTCTTCTAGCTTTTCGAATAGCTTTTTCCTGTCACCTGCCAACCTCCTGTTTATGCTTGAACGTATTAACAAGTGGGTCCGTTCATCTGGGACAGTTGCCAGTTCCTCGTAAATATCCGATTCCCTATCGCCAATAATGGTCAACATTGGGGTTTCTGATAATACTTCTTTAGCCGCCTGGGCACTTTCGGCCCAACGGTATGATTCTTTTTGGCTGATTTCCTGGCTTTTGTAACCCCGTTCGTATTTATCCTGTTTGTCCCAGGACCGATTCCATAACTTTATATAGGTGATGCCTGTGGGTATTTTATCCTCAGCATCTACCACCAATACTGGGTGGCAAAAGAAACCAGCATTCTCATTTTTTGTAACTGGACCAATACCTTTATCTGTTTTACCTATCCTGTTGATATGGTGGGTGAAGTTAAATTCTGTAGTATCTTGTATACAAAGTAGATGCCCTGCTCCTTGATTATCCTGACAGGATTTTATAACTCCTTGTGCCAGGT
Organism: Prolixibacteraceae bacterium; assembly: GCA_963677475.2. Taxonomy (GTDB): domain Bacteria; phylum Bacteroidota; class Bacteroidia; order Bacteroidales; family Prolixibacteraceae; genus JABMQB01. Next base: position 236,717 of record CAXXQD010000009.1, read on the forward strand.
TGTTAAAATCAAAACTATTGTTCCCAAACATACGATATGCCCCTATTTTTTCTGTAGAACTCGCACAGAATTTATTTACTACTACTTTCCCAAAGGTAAACATATCATTCATTACTTTTTCTGCTCTCTTTTCAATACGTAAATCAGGTAAAGACCCACTGAAAAAACCGTTAAACTTGTTGATTATCATGCATTTAAGATAATGAAAAATAATCGGATATTCTAACTTAAATGTCTGTATATCAATAAATTAAATAGCTAATTATCAACAGCCATTTGTTAACTCAACAATATTTGAAAGAACGAATATTTGTGTATAAAGGGTAGTTTTAAAAAAGGGGGATGGACTTAAATGGATAATTTATTGGTTCCAAATTTCCCATGATTTAAGGGCTTGGTTTAGGAGCATTTCGTAGCCATTTTTTGTGGCAGCACCTACTTTATTTCCATGACCTAGAAAGATGGTTACTTCGGGGTTGTAAACCAGATCGAACAAAAGGTGTTTGTCGCTTAGGTACTCATAGGGTATGGCAGGGAAGGTATCTTCTTTTGGATAAGTGCCAAGCGGGGTTGCATTGATAATTACCAAACGTTCAGCCATCAACTTTTCATCAATTTGGGCGTAAGTAATTTCCTTTTCCTTTAGTTCTTCAATGGAAGCTGAAATATAATCGATGTTTAATTTGTTTAACACATATTTTAACGCTTTTGATGCTCCGCCTGTACCAAGTATCAATGCTTTTGTATGGTAAGGTTTTAAAAGTGGTGTAATCGATTTTTCAAAGCCATAGGTGTCTGTGTTGTATCCTTTTAGGAGGGTTTTTCCGTTTTCGCGGATAACACGGATGGTGTTCACAGCCCCAATTTGTTTGGCTGCCTCGTCCAACTCATCTAAATACGGGATCACTTGTTCTTTGTATGGAATGGTTACGTTTAAGCCGACTACTTCGGGATTATTTTCAATAATCGACGGAAATTTTTCAATGGTATCGATCTCAAAATTTTCATAGCTGTGCGTCAGGTTTTCCATTTCGAATTTTTCCGTAAAAAACCTTTTTGAAAATGAATGTGTCAGTGGATATCCTAAAAGTCCGTATTTTGCCATGAGTATCTGTTTATAAAATAATCCTTAAAAATAGGGAAATAAATATATGTGCACACAAATCACACGAAGATGCGGCAACAATTTAGCTTGAATTAACGTGCTTTGCCAACTAGGGTGTTACCACTTCGCTAGCAAAAAAATCTTCATATTAATTTCCAATGTTGTCCGTTAAAATATATTTCGTCCCAACAGGACTTCCTTCTGAAATATGTAACTCCTATTCTACCAGCATTTTGCCCCTCCGGGGCTGTTCCGTATGGAACTCAATATGTGTATAAATAAAATACAAACCCCAATAGCTTACTGTTCCATCCGAACGTAATAAAATCATAAGTGCAGAGATAATTGTAAAATTTTACCGGACACCAATGATTAATTTCTTATGAATCGATTTTAAGGAAAATTATAACACGCCGATCATGCTTTCGTGAAGTAAATCATCGTCGATACGGATACTTGACTCTTTGCAGCCAATGCGGTTGCAAATACCGACAAAGCTGCTAAAGGCTCCTTTTTTATTCATAAACAGCGATAAAATACTTCCACCACAGTGGCAACGATTAAATACAGGTAGCGAGGCATTGCATACCGGGCATTCAAGGTTGTATAATTCATTGAATTTTAATTCAATACCCTTGGTAATTTTATTTTTGCAGCCAAATTTGGGGCTTAAAGCCAGGGTTCCGCTTTCGGGTGAGCGCGAAACTTTTACCAGTATCCCTTTGAAATTGTTAAACAGCACTTCGTCGCTAATCAGGCTATGCCCGTTTGGGCAATAACACTCGTTAATCACATACAAATCCCGGTTCTCGCATAAAACCTTATTGTCCTTTGGATTCGGAATCTTCAACATACCACTTCTAGTAAATAAACTCATAACAGGCCTCCTTTTCTTTCGTGAACCAACTTTTTTAAGTAAAAAGCTGGAAAACCATGTGTTGCTACAGCAAACCTTCTCATTGAATTGCTACAGACCTTCCTCTCTGCGGTAAGTCCTATATCGTGTTACGTCCCTACATTTTACAAATCGTCAAAATTTGATGGGTAAAACGACGATCTATTATCGCTTCTTTAATTTCAAACAACGTAAGCTGATTAAATGAATTTCACCATTCAATCCATGCTTATTTGATCCATGGTTGAAAATACTCTTTTGTAGTCAGAATGTTTGTTTTTGTTTTCTTATTGATATATAAATGATAAAAACATATCAATTTATTTGCAATGAATTAATATTGCTATCAAAACGACATATGAATAAAGGCGGCTAATATAAAAATAAAGCTACGCCAGTGATTTGTTTGAGATATGTTGGGGAATGTTATTTTTGGTTTTTTTATTTTTCAGGTTTCGAGAAGCGTTCGAAAAGAACGATTACTAAAAAACCGGCTACCGCCAACAAGATTGAGTACAGCAACAATGCTTCGTTTCCGGTGATTTGTTCGTAGGTTCCCGGCAGTATGTTTTTCTCTACCAATGGTTTGATCTCGCCATGTCTGTCCACAAAGGTTTCAACGACTTCTTTCCAAGGCCATACCTTGTTTAATGAGCCAATCATAAATCCGGCCAACATGGCAATAGTGAGTTCGTAATATTTTTTTAACAGCCACGAAAGTATGTTCGAAAAAGCAACAATTCCAACAGCAGCACCACCCATAAATACGGCGATAACAGCAAGTTTTAAATCGCTCACCGACTGGAGGATAAATTTATACATGCCAAGCAAAACTAAGATAAAACTGCCCGAAATGCCGGGAAGGATCATGGCACAAATGGCAATGGCCCCTGAAATAAAAATAAACCAATAGCTGGTGTTTGCTTCTGCCGGAGAAATTATAGTAATTAGGGAGGCAATAACAGCCCCGATGAGCAGGGAAATAACTTTGCCAAAGTTCCACTTTTTAATGTTCTTTCCAACAAATATGGCGGAAGCTACAATCAACCCAAAGAAGAACGACCAGATAAGAATTGGTTGGTTTTCAAGCAGGTGTTTTAATATTTTTGCCAACGAAAGCACACTGATGCCAATTCCAATAAAAAGGCTCAAAAGGAAAGTGCCGTTAACAGCATTCCAGAAGTCTTTTATCTTTAATTGCAACAACAGTTTTAAAGACTTCATATTTACCGATTTTATGGAGTCGATGAGTTCCTGGTAAATTCCTGTAATAAAAGCAATTGTCCCTCCTGATACGCCTGGTACCACATCGGCGGCACCCATGCCCATTCCTTTTAATGCAATTACCAAATAGTCTTTTATTTTTCGTTTCATCGTTAGCAAATTAGGTGGTTAATTTAAGAATTTAGCGGTTTGTATTTTAAAATTAATTGTGCAATTTTTTTATTCTCCGAAGCCTTTGGGTAATGCGTAAATAATTCATTATGTAGGCTATAGTCAATTTTAAGTGCCCTTTCGAATATCCGGTAAGCTTCTTTGTTTCGTTCTTCTTCCAACAAATAGGCAGTAAGCAAATAACCTATGCTGGCACAATTTTTATTTGCTTTTAACCCTCTTTTTAAAATATTGATGGCTTCATCGTTATCATCGGCTTCATGCATCTCAGTGGCATAATAAATCCAAATTTCCGTATTGTCGGGTTCAAGAATCAATGCTTCTTCTACTGCCTCAATAGCTTTTTCAGGCAATTTATCGTCCATATATACTTTCGAAAGCGAGAACCAATAATCAGATATTTCGGCATTTATTTTTATGGCTTTCTTAATAAAAGCAATTCCTTCCTGATAACGTTTCTCCAGCCACATGATCAGGCCCGAACCATACCAGGCATTATCGTTGTCCTGGTTAATGCGAATGGCTTTTTGATAGTGGGCCAATGCCTGAAGGTTGTCGTATAAATTGAGGTAGCACTCACCAATATAACAATAGGCTTCATCGTTGTTTGGGTCGCCTTCCAAATACTCTTTGTAATAGGTAATTGCATCTTCAAATTTGCCCATGTTGGCATAGGTATTGGCTTTATTAAAAACCGCCTGGTGCAGTTTTTCGTTTAATGCAAGCGCAAAATCGTAGGCTTCAATTGCCTTTTCAAATTGCTGGATTTTATTTAAAGTAATCCCCAGATTATACCAAACCGTATTATTGAACGGGTCAATATCAAGATATTTGTTGTAATAAGTTACGCTAATTTCGCTATGTCCAAGCTGGTCATAAAAAAAGCCAAGTTCGTATAATAATGATTCGTTTTTAGGGTTTACTTTATGCCCACGTTTAAAATATTTTACTGCCAAATCAATTTCACCCGCATGCACAAATGAGGTTCCTATGTGGTAATAAATGTCATCAAGTTCGTCGATGGCAAATTTAATGGCCATGTTAAATGCCTTAACTGCACTTTTAATATCCCCCTCGATGGTATACGCGGTTCCTTTCAGTAGGTGGATATCAGGGTTTTTATCCTCAATTTTTTCCACGTTTTTCAGGTTCGAAAGCGCTTCAAGAGCCTGTCCTTTGTTTAATAAAACCTGCGCATATTTCACCTGAAGCGGAACCGAATTTGGATGTATATGAATTGCCTGTGCTGCGGCAAGCTCAGAAGTTTCGATGTCCCCCTCGTCCAACAAATAATCAATTATCCCTTCAAAAAGCGATACGTCAAAATATAGTTTCGTCCCTGAAATGATGGATTCTTTGAAACGGTCAAGCGCCTCAAAAATCTCCTCCTCATCAATATTTTCTTTTCCTTCGTCGCTCATATTTACAAAATAAGTTTGCAAATGTACAAAATAAAACCATTTTCAAAATCGCAGGATTACTGATGCTTTTCCCTGAGTAGGTCGTTCACCGTTTTAACCGGATTAAAGGTTTCTATGGGAACTTCCACAAAAAAGGTTATCCAGTTGCTCATTGCCCCATTCCATAAACCAGGAAGCTCCAATGCTTTTAATGATTTGCCATCTTTTGATTTTACGGAAATAAAACCGGTTTCGGGATCGGTGAATTCAAGTAGGTCGTACTTTTCCCCTTTATAATTCCGAATGCCACAAACCAAATCTACCGGGTTAAAATGTGTGGCGTTTTTAAGGATGGAAGTTTGCTGAGGGCTTTCCATATCAACTTGCGATGATTCAACTACTTGCAACGAAATGGTTTTGTCGGGATTAACTGCCCAAAAAGGACCGCCACCCGGCTCACCTTCGTTTTTCACCATTCCACAAACACGAACCGGACGATTGTATTTTTCCTTTAAATAATAGTATAAAGATTCTTTTTCTGTATAGTACTGGTTTTCGGCGGGGACCGTACACAATGAATTTTCAAGGAAATTGGAGGCTTCCGCCAGAAATGCACTGCTTAGTGCAGTAGGTCCTTTCTCTGTGAACTGTTTCTGGTAATAAAAAATACGTTCCTGGTATTTTAAGAGCACACCTGCCAGGGCTTTTTTATACGTGGTTGTTGCATCTTTAAATTTGTCGGGAACAACGTTGTCAATATTTTTAATGAACAAAATGTCGGCAGCGAGGTCGTTCAGGTTTTGAATAAGCGCCCCGTGCCCGCCAGGACGGAATAACAATGATCCGTCATCGTTTCTGAATGGTTCGTTGTTCATGTCAACTGCAATGGTATCAGTAGAAGACTTTTGTTGGCTAAAACTCAAATTAAAACTTACCCCGTGTTTTTGTTCCAATGTTGTTTTAACGCTTGCGAAAAGCTGCTCAAAACCTTCCTGATGCTCTTCGGATACCGTAAAATGCAGGTTCACATTGTTGTCCTCATCCCTGGCATATAAAACTCCTTCGGTCAAGTGCTCTTCGAAAGGGGTTTTTGCCCCTTCCTCATAGTTATGGAATTTAAGTAAGCCTTTTGGTAGATTCCCATAATTTAAACCATCTTCGGTCAATAGATATTGCAACAGGTTTAAGGCGTTTATCTCCTTATTATTATTTTGAAGTGTTTCTTTTAAGTCATTGGCAAAGGCAAAATTATCGAGTTGTGCATAAAATTGCTGCAATGCAGGATTTTTAGCCATTACTTTTTCTCCTTCAACACCATTTCCGAGCTCTTCTTTTGCTTCAAAAAGTGCTTTAAACATGCGGCTTGCGGCACCTGATGCCGGAACAAACTTCAAGAGTTTAATTCCAGTCTTTACTTTATCCTGAAAAAAATCAACATAACTTTCAACCTCTTCGTCGTTTAAAACAAATATGCCTTTATTTGGGGTTGCTGCTTCAGTTAAGGGAAGAAAAGGAAACCCACTTTTGAAATTATCGATTTGTTGTTTGGTATTTTCTAAGGAACTGCCGCGGGATTGTATTTGATCAATATCTTTTTCTGAGAACATGTGTATTTTCATTAAAGTTTATCGTAAAATAGGGAATAGTTTTCGATTAAAAAATTAATAACAAGTACAAAATCATTAAGTTTTGAAAAATTATCAAATACCATTTCTGCGGAAAGCTCAATCGAATTTTGTATATCTTTGGATGTCAGAAATAAAAGCAATATGGGCGATCGGAAATATGCATGGGGGCATTCAAAACGTTACAATGATTTTCCCACACATTTTAAAAAGCTGTTTAATGAGCGTGTACAAAAAGTATCGATCGATGCCGGATTTACATGTCCAAACAGGGACGGGAAAAAAGGACTTGGAGGTTGCTCATATTGCAATAATAAAACTTTCAAACCCAGTTATTGCAATCTTGAAAAAAGCATCACTTCGCAAGTGGAACAGGGAATTGCATTTTTCTCAAAGAAATACAAAACAATGCAGTATCTGGCATATTTTCAGGCTTATACCAATACATACGCGCCCATCGAAGATTTAAAAAGATTGTACAATGAAGCCCTGTCCAACCCTAAGATAATTGGGTTGGTGGTTTCGACACGTCCAGATTGCCTAAGTAATGAAATCCTGGATTACCTGGCTGAATTAAGTGCTTCGTATTATGTGATGTTAGAAATCGGGGTAGAGTCGCATTTGGATAGAACCCTTGAAACGATTAACCGTGGACATAAAGTTGCCGAAGCTGTGTGGGCAATTGAGCAAAGTTCACTGCGGGGAATAAATAATTGCGCACATTTGATTTTAGGATTGCCAGGCGAAAGCAGGGATGAATTGCTACATCAGGCGAAGTTTATATCACAACTGCCCGTAAATAATTTAAAATTGCACCAATTGCAAATTCACAAGGGGACTGTCCTTGAAAAACAATACAAAAAAAATCCGGAACAATTTCACCTGTTCGCTGCCGATGAATACATTGATTTGGTGGTTGATTACCTGGAATTGTTAAATCCTGATATAGTGGTGGAAAGGTTTATTAGCCAGGCACCAAGCGAAATGTTGATTGCGCCAAAATGGGGCTTGAAAAATTTTGAGTTTATGGCGAAGGTTGAAAAACGATTGTTTGAAAGGGAAACCTGGCAAGGTAGGCTTTGGGAGTAAGTCTTTTACTCCCAAAAAACGGAAATTTTAATGTTTATAAGTCCTGTCTTCCAGAATAACGATGTTCATTTTTTTGTTGTTCATTACAATGTGCTGGCTCTGGATAAAAAAATGCTTTGTGACTACTTCGTTATGAATTTTAAAATCACGTATGATATCTAGTTCTGAGATATTCGATCCGGAAAGAAGTTCACGGATCCGACAGTTTTTGCAAATATTTTTATCGGGCGAAACAGCATTTCCCCTGTATGTGCATCCTAAGGTTTCGCAAAACTCTTTTCCGTAAATCTCATGTTTTTCACGTCGTGTAAGTTTTTGGAAAGCCCTGTTGTGAAAATCGATTTTGAAGTTATGATCTGTAACAAAAATCGCATTTGGATGGTGCTCAATGAGTTGGTTTACTACTGCATTGGCCTCTTCAATTTTAACAAATTCCAGACGCATAATTAGTAAATTTTAGTACTTTGAATTTAGATAAAGTTTTAATTGGGTACGCAATTTATTTTTATGTTATTAAAACATAAAATGAATATTAATTGTTTTGCCCAAACACCCTTTTTAAGAGGTTTGTAACCCTTGCAACAGGATCGGTCCGAATTTGTTTTTCCTCTTCGGCAATTTTAAAGAATAATCCGTTTAAAGCTTGTTCTGTCAGGTAATTTTCAAGTGAAATATTTACAGGCTCCAATCCTCCAATCTGCCCAATCATCGACCTGGCGATTTTATTCCATTCACCCGTGAGTTTATTCCAACTGTCGGTTGTAGAGATATTGCCAATAATTTTTTTGTCCAATGAGGTTTTTATTTTTGGGCTGTATAACTCTGTAAGTTGTGTATAGGTGGTTTTCTTGAGGTATTGGGTAGCAGCATCTTCTTCCCCTTTTAATATGCCAAGTGCATCGGCAATGGTCATGCTTCGGATGCTGTTTACAAAAATTGGTTTTGCCTCCAACGCAGCATCTTCTGCGGCGCGGTTAATTTTTAAAATCACATCTTCAATTAATTGCTCGCCTCCTGGTATTTTACGCGCATTTTTTACAATCATATCAGCTTCTGGTGGGAGTAACACTTTCACCAATTCGTCGCCATAATATCCATTAACCAATCCAAGTTTTGATGCTGATGAGTCGGTCCCAACAATCAGGGCTTCCTTTAAACCAGCAATAATTTCATTTTGTGTTAATGGGGCATTGTTTTCAAAATCAATTGATTGCGCAACCTGCATCAGCTTGGCACACGAAGTCAGGCTAATTAGGCTTATGATTAAAAATAGTTTGTGAAGTTTCATATTGGTTTTATATTCTAATATTACGTTTTATGACGATTTAGAGCTTATTGGTTTTTCTGAATAATTTTTCAACCATATCTTCCCTGTTCCTTGATTTTAATTCGTTAATAATGGATTTTCGGTTTTCGTTTTTATACCAAAAGAAAAACTGTCGCTGACTGAGTTTGTCTTTTTTGTTTTTTGCCGTGAAAACTTTCTCCATGGTATAAGGGTGGTATCCCGAATAATAAATGACAGTGGCAAGGGTCATTGGGGTTGGTGTAAAATCCTGCACCTGTTCCAGTTTAAAATCCAGCTTCTTTGTTTCAATTGCCAAATGCGCCATATCTTCGGTTTCGCTGCCCGGATGGCTCGAAATGAAGTATGGCACCAACTGTTGATTGAGATTTTCCTCTTTATTGATTTTATTAAATTCCCGGTTAAGTTCTTTAAACTGGTCGAACGAGGGTTTCCGCATGATTTTCAGAACTTCGTCAGAGGTATGCTCCGGAGCAACTTTTAGCCTTCCGGAAACATGGTGCCTAACAACTTCTTTTAAATATTCTTTGTTGTTTTCATCCGTTTGTCCTTTTCCTGTTTTTGAAAGGATCATATCGTACCTGATGCCACTTCCGATAAATGCCTTTTTTACTTTTGGGTGGTTTCGAACCTGTTTATACAAGTCGGTCATTGGTTTGTGGTTGGTATCAAGATTTTTACATACACTTGGGAATATGCACGACGGGCGTTTGCACTTATCGCATAATTCCTGGTGGATGCCTTTCATTTGGTACATATTGGCTGATGGTCCGCCCAGGTCTGAAATATAACCTTTAAAGTCGGGCATTTGAACCACTTTTTCCACTTCCTTTAATACCGACTTTTGCGACCTGCTTGCAATAAATTTTCCCTGATGTGCAGAAATTGTGCAAAATGTGCATCCCCCGAAACAACCCCTGTGGATGTTAATCGAATGCCGTATCATTTCGTAGGCCGGAATTGTGCCTTTGTTTTTGTACCTGGGGTGGGGCAACCTGGTGTAAGGAAGGTCGTACACCCTGTCTATTTCTTTTTCGGAAAATGGTGGCCATGGCGGATTTACCACAATTTTTTTGTCCCTAATTCTTTGCACCAGCTTTTTGGCTTTTACTTTATTCGACTCTTCTTCAATAAACATAAAGTTCCGCGAAAACTTCTTTTTGTCGGCTAAACATTCTTCATGCGATGCTATTTCAAGTTCATCCCATTCTTTTTTTGTGGCATAGTGATCATCTGCACCAGTCATAAAAACCGTTTGTGCAATGTTGGTAATGGAGTGGACAGGAACACCTCTCTGAACCAGGCGCACAAAATCAATGATTGATTTCTCGCCCATGCCATAAAACAAAAGATCGGCTTTGGTATCTTCTAAAATGCCTGGCATTAATTTGCCCGACCAATAATCGTAATGGGTTACCCGCCTGAGGGAAGCTTCAATTCCTCCAATCACGAGTGGAACATCGGGATAAAGTTTTTTAATTATTCTTGAGTAGGTAATGGTGGCATAATCAGGCCGTTTGTTGGCTTCGCCACCGGGCGTATAGGCATCGTTCGACCTTTTTCTTTTATTGGCGGTATAATGGTTTACCATTGAATCCATACACCCAGCCGTAATTGCAAAAAAAAGATTTGGTTTGCCAAGCTTTTTAAAATCCCGTAAATCATCCTGCCAGTTGGGCTGAGGCACAATAGCCACTTTCAGCCCTTCCGCTTCCAACACCCTTCCGATTACCGACGATCCAAAAGAAGGATGGTCCACATAAGCATCGCCCGAAAAAAGAATGATATCGGCTGTTTCCCAGCCCAATTGTCTCATTTCCTTTTTACTGGTTGGTAGCCATTTTGTAGTATCTATATATGGTTTATGCATAATTTCGTTGTCTTTTCCCAAACTATAACAAAGTTAAATGCTTTTGGATGCGAATAAGTTTAAAAAAGAAAAATATTCTTGCGAAGGTTTTCATATTTGTGATTTATATTGCTTAATCTAGTGTGCTATTTTAAAGAAAATTGCACTATTATTTTGGAATGGTATAATACTTCAACATTCAAATTCAAAGATGCTTTGGGTATATCTTGGTTCTTTTATTAATTCATTGTTGCAATTTCATTGCATAAGCAATAAAGGTGTTTTACAAAAGCACTTTTTTTGATGCAATCTAAAAATTCATACCTATTTTTAAAGGGTTCACAGATGTTCGATTATGGAACTTGTTAATACGAAAGATATATTAAGGTCAAGTCCGAGGCTTGCTAATCTGGGAGGCGAATATTTCGCTAAGTTTTTAATGTATGTCCTTCGTTTCAATAAGCTGAATAAAATATATGGGAAAGTAAGTAAAAAGGAAGGAATTGAATTCATCGATGAGATCATTCGGATTTTAGAAATTCAATTTGAGTTTGACGACAATGAATTGCAAAGGATTCCTAAAGAGGGTCCAGTCGTCATTGTATCCAACCATCCATTTGGCGGGCTCGACGGAATTTTGCTTATAAAAATGCTTTCACTGGTTAGGGACGACGTGCAGGTGCTGGCAAATTTTCTTTTGAAAAAAATTGAACCAATTGCTGATTTTTTTATTCCCGAAAACCCTTTTGATTCAGAAACAGAGGTTGATGCCAGTTTTGGAGGGATACAAAGTGCAAATAACCATTTAAAGAAAGGAGGGGTGTTAACCGTATTCCCGTCAGGTGAAGTGAGCAGTTATGAAACCTTTTCGGGCGTTGCCGAGCGGCAATGGCAATACCCGGTGATCCGCTTTATTAAAGGGGCGGAAGTGCCAATTGTGCCCATCTATTTTCAGGGATCAAACAGTAGGTTGGTGCAGTTGATCGAAAAAATTAAGCCGAGTTACAGGTCGGTGAAATTTCCAACTGAGATTCTCAATAAAAGAAATAAAACTATCCGAGTGAGGATTGGGAAAGCAATTCAGGTGATTGAGCAAAAAAAATTTACCGATACCTACCAGTTTGGACGTTATTTAAGGGCGAAAACTTATAGTATGGAAACAAAATCGAAACTGGAGGTAAAAAGGTTTTTTAATTATTCGCTTAAACCGCAAAGCAAGCCCCAGCAAATTATCGATGCCGTTCCCTTAGCTGAAATCCGAAAGGAAATTGACCAGATAAAGAAGGGCTATACGCTTTTAAAATTAAAAAATTATAGTGTTTATTGCGCTCCTTCTAACCTCATCCCAAATATACTAACCGAAATAGGGCGCCTTCGTGAAATCACTTTTCGGGAAGTGGGAGAGGGGACTAACAGGAGTATTGATATCGATGAGTTCGATTTATATTATAACCAGATGTTTATTTGGGACGATGAGGAGGATAAAATGGTTGGGGCATACCGAATTGGCAGTGGGCAGGATATAATCAGGCAATACGGAAGAAGGGGCTTTTATTTTCAGACCCTTTTTCGTTCGAAAGATAAGTTCAATGAAATTCTAAAAGAAAGCCTTGAGCTCGGAAGGTCGTTTGTGGTGAAGGAGTACCAAAAAAAACCAATGCCTTTGTTCCTTCTTTGGAAAGGGATTTTGTACTTCCTTTTAAAAAATCCAGAGTATCGATATTTAATTGGACCGGTGAGTATCAGCAATAATTACTCGAAAATTTCTAAAGATTTGATCATTAAATTTATCATGGCAAATCATTTTGATTGGGAGAAAGCCGCGCTTATCAAGCCCAGGAACCGTTATAAATTTAAAAGCGGGAGTTCCAATATCAATGTGTTAATGGAAACCATGGAAAAGGATATAAATAAGCTCGATAAGTGTATTGGCGATTTTGATGCGCTTAACTCGGGGTTGCCAGTTTTGTTAAAGAAATATATAAAGCTGAATGCGAGGATAATGGGATTTAATGTGGATCCGAAATTCAATAATTGTTTGGATGGGCTTATAATCCTGGATGTGTACGATGTTCCTAAAAACACCATTGAGTCGCTCTCAAAAGAAGCCAACGATGGCTCTATTTTAGAGAGGTTTTATAGCAATAGGGAGTAAAAGAATGACTGAATGACTGAGTTACTGAATTATTGTATGGGTATTCATTGAGATGTTTTTTTGACAAGTATAATAATTTCACCTTCTCCTAATATTCGATAGCAGTGGTTCACTTCAAATACAAGTTGCTATCGCCATAGCTTAAAAACCGGAAGTTGTTTTTAAGGGCATAATCGTAAATATTTTTCCATTGTTCGCCGAGGAAAGCACTTATTAACAAAAGCAGGGTACTTTTGGGTTGATGAAAATTGGTAAGCATGCCATCAATAATTTTGAATTCGTACCCCGGGGCAATAATAATTTGTGTGCTGAAATGAAGGTTTTCCAACCCATTGTTTTGCATATATTGAAGCACAAGTTCAAGTGCATCTTGTTTTGGCAGCGAATTATTTGATCCATATGCTTCCCATTGCGAAATTTGGAAGAGGTCTTGAGAAGTCGTAAGGTTTGTTAATTTACAACCAAGCCAATAAATACTTTCCAACGACCGCACCGATGTGGTTCCCGTTGCAATAATTTGCCCTTTATGCTCAATTAAGTTTTCGATCAGTTGTTTCGAAACAGAAACCACTTCGCTGTGCATTGCATGTTCATCAATAGTTTCAGATTTTACGGGTTGGAAAGTTCCGGCACCTACATGAAGGGTTATTTCGCTGGTTGAAATATTTTTGTCGCGAAGGCTTTTGGTAACAGCCTCGGTAAAGTGCAGGGCTGCAGTTGGAGCAGCTACCGAACCTTTTATTTTCGCAAATATGGTTTGGTACGTGGTGTTGTCGCTTTGCTCTGATTCCCGGTTTAAATATGGAGGGATTGGAATGATGCCGGCATGTTCAATTATTTCACTGAATGTAAAGCCTTTGTCCCATTCAAAAAGTACAATGTGATCTTTATTTTCTGTTTCCAGCCGGGTAGCTGAAATTTTGACTTTTTCGTTATTTATTTCAACCTCCTTTTGCAAAGCCCCTTTTTTCCACTTTTTTGAGTTGCCAACAATACATTTCCATTCTACGTTCTTAGTTTGCTGAAACGCAAGTTGGTAATCAATTGGGTTATGTGGCTCAAGGCAAAAAATCTCAATTTTAGCCCCGGTTTCTTTTTGGAAGTTTAAGCGTGCCCTGATCACTTTTGTGTTGTTAAAAACCAGAAGCGATCCGGAAGGCAGAAAATCAGCAAGCTTTGAAAACACCGATTCCGAAATTTCCCCATCCTTATAAATCAAGAGTTTGGAAGCATCCCTTTCTTTAAGTGGGTATTTCGCAATTTTTTCGTCTGGAAGATAATAATCGTAATCCTCAATTTTTATTTGCCTGACAGATATCTGTTTGTTATAGTTGCTTTGCTTTTCCATGTGCTTGCAAAAATAACATTCTTTTTACGAATATTTTGAGATAAAAACTATTCATCCTTTCTATTGTAAAACCTTATTGTTGATGGTAAAGTGAATTTAATTTGGTAGAAAAGCTGCCCAATTATTGTACTTTTGCAGAAAAATAAGAACAATGATAAAAGTAGGCGATAAGGTTAAGTTTTTAAACGATGTTGGTGGCGGTGTTGTAACCCGGACCATAAATAAGAACACAGTTGCAGTTGAGAATGAAGATGGTTTTGAAATACCAACATTAATCAATCAATTGGTTTTGGTTGATGCCGTTCTGACCGAAAAGCAGCATTCGGACGAATTGCTTGAACAGGTGAAACCGGAAGAAAACAAAGTAAACAGGATTTATGGAACAGAACATTCCGAACCTTCATTTTACCTGGCTTTTGTGCCCAATGATATTCGAAATCCTTTGGACAGTGAAATGGTCGTCTATTTTGTGAACGATTCATCGTTTCAGGTGATGATGCATTTTTCTTATTTCAGAAATGAAATGTATCAGACCATAGAAACTGCCCAAGTTGGTTCAAAAACAAGCTACGAACTGGATCGTTTTACCCAGGAATTTCTTAGCAACATGCCGGACTTTTGTTTTCAACTGGTCTATTTCTCAGAAGAAAATACCCGCCTTTTTAAGCCCATTAGCAAATGTTTAAAAGTGAACCCGGTGAAGTTCTATAAAGAAACAAGCTATGAGCAAACCCCATATTTCAGGAAAGATGCCATGCAGTTTGCGATTTCAGAGAATATTTTGGAAGCGGAAATTGATAAACTAACGGATGAGGATTTTAAGAAAGTTGTACGTGAAAAGGAAGTAATTAGCAGGATAAAAACGCCTGCCCCGGTTAAAAATATTTCTTCCGAATTAATTGAAGTTGATTTGCATATTCATGAGCTGCTTGACGATACATCAGGCTTGTCAAATCGTGAATTGTTGGAAGTCCAGATGGATAGGTTTAAATCAGAAATGGAATTGGCCATAAAAAACAGGGCAAAAAAAATTGTGTTTATTCACGGGGTTGGCTATGGAACGCTAAAAGCTGAACTGCACAAAGCCTTGCGCCTTAACTATAAAAAATACTATTTTCAGGATGCATCATTTAAAGAATATGGCTACGGGGCAACAATGGTGATATTGAGGAAAGGGTAAAAAAATAACGATAAATGATAAATTTTGAATTCTAAATTATATTTGATTTAAAACTGAGATTAATAATTTAAAATTCAAAATATACAATTCAAAATTAATTAATTGTTCTACTTTTGCGCTTGGCAGGCTGCTCTATCGCTCACGGTTAACCGCGAGAGGAAAGTCCGGGCAGCACAGGGCACCAGGCTTCTTAACGGGAAGATCTTCGAAAGGGGATAGCAGTGTAACAGAAAATAACTACCATGGTTTCGGCTGTGGAAAAGGTGAAAAGGTGAGGTAAGGGCTCACCGTTGGTAATGGTGACATTATCAGACGTACATCTCCTGGGTTGCAAGACCATGTATATTTCAGTTTCGCTTTTGCGAAGAAGGGTTGCCCGCCTTTCGAAACGTTTGTTTTGCTGGAAGGGGTAGGTTGCAAGACTTCAGTAGTGATACTGTTGCCAGATAAATGATAGAGGTTCCGGCTTTGGCCGGAAAACAGAACCCGGCTTATAAGCCTGCCATTTTTTATTAAATCCTTCGGCCGATATGCTTCGATCTTAAAGGATCTATTCGCATTATTACATATTAGTAAATAAACTGTATTGCTCCCAAATTCTTATTGTTTGCTTCTTAATCCTCCCCTAATTGATTTCTCGGATTTTTTAGATGATTTTTATAGAATTCTTGCATTTTTAGAACAAATAAAAGCTATTTGCACATCAGGATGAGCAAATCTGCCGTAAAATTGTTAAATAGATTGTGCATTTGTGTATATTTGTAAAAATAGTACAGAAAAATATGAGAACTTTGTATCAGAAATTTGAAACGCTTTTACAAAATACAACAACGGATTTTAAGCGTTATTTATACCATAACGTTTCATGGGAAAGCCGAATGATTGGAATTATCGGTTCTCGTGGTGTTGGAAAAACCACAATGATTCTTCAGCATATCAAAGAAAAACTTGACAGTAAGAAAGCCTTGTATGTATCAGCTGATGACATGTATTTTGGAGAAAATAGGTTGATTGATTTAGCGGATAACTTTTATAAAAATGCTGGAGAATATTTATTTATAGATGAAATTCATAAATATGCTGACTGGTCACGTGAATTGAAAAATATTTATGATTCATTCCCAACAATGAAAGTCGTATTTACAGGCTCTTCTGTTCTTAATATCCTGAAAGGTTCGGCCGATTTAAGCCGTCGAGCGATTATCTACAAATTACATGGATTATCATTTCGCGAATATTTGAAATTGTTTCATAATTATGATACGGAAGTTTACACTTTAGAGCAAATCATAAACAATGAAGTAAAACTCGAGAATATTCAACATCCATTACCTCTATTTAATCATTATTTGCAACGGGGATATTATCCTTTTGGAATAGAAAATGAAATGGATTTACGTTTAGGGCAAATTATTGTTCAAACTTTAGAATCAGATATTCCGCAATATGCAAACCTTAATGTTGGAACGAGTCGAAAGCTTAAACGATTACTTTCAATAATTGCTCAAAGCGTACCTTTCAAACCTAATTTTTCAAAGATAGCTCAAATGATAGGTGTAAGTCGGAATTCTTTAGATGATTATTTTTCATTTATGGAAAAAGCAGGGCTAATTGGGCAGTTGCGTACTGAAACAAGTGGTATTCGAGGTTTGGGAAAAGTTGACAAGGTGTACTTGGATAATACTAATATTATTTTCAATTTGGTTGGAGAAAAATCAAATGTTGGCAATTTGCGGGAAACTTTCTTTTTCAATCAAATGCGCGTTAAAAATGAAGTAATATCTTCAAAAAAAGCAGATTTTGCAATTGAACATTATTCGTTTGAAGTTGGAGGGAAAAATAAGCAACAGAACCAAATAGATAAAGATGGTAAATCATTTGTTGTTAAAGACGAAATAGAATATGGATTTCGAAATGTGGTTCCACTTTGGGCTTTCGGACTGAATTACTAAAGATAGCGTGAGATTATTTTGATCCCATTCTGAATGCCTGTATTCTATCAATTGCACATTCAGTAAATTGTCTTTCTATATGTTTTTCTAATTATCAATAATTATAAAGATGGGAGAAGGGAGAAATCTCCACTGAATCTCAATATTTCGTTACCTATATCTAACAGCATTCTTGATACATAAGAATGATTACTGTTTAGTGTTGAAAATTGTAGGAAATTTATTTCAGTTTAGCTTTTATAGAAAGAAGTGTACCATTCCACAAATTTGTTCACTCCATCGGTAACGGTGGTTTTTGGCCGGTAACCAATATCTTCGGTGAGTTCACTAACATCAGCAAAGGTTTTTAATACATCGCCAGGTTGGATTGGGAGGTACTTTTTTTCTGCTTTTTTGCCCAGTGCATTTTCAATTGCTTCAATAAAATGTTGCAATTTTACCGGGTTTGAATTCCCAATATTGTAAATTTTATATGGCACTTTATCCTGGTGTGGTGGATTATCAACAACCCGCACAATTCCTTCCACAATATCATCAATATAGGTGAAATCGCGGTACATTTCGCCACGGTTAAAAACCTTAATAGCTTGCCCGGAAAGGATGGCTTTTGCAAAAAGGAAATAAGCCATGTCGGGGCGGCCCCAGGGACCATAAACAGTAAAAAAACGTAATCCGGTGGTTGGTATTTGATACAAATGGCTGTAAGTGTGTGCCATTAGTTCATTGCTTTTTTTTGTGGCAGCATATAAACTTATCGGGTGGTCAACATTATCGGTGACCGATAAAGGCATTTTATCACTATCTCCATAAACGCTTGAAGAGCTGGCATATACCAAATGTTTTATTTGATTGTTCCTGCAAGCTTCTAAAATGTTGGCATACCCAACAATGTTGCTTTCAATATAAGCCAGCGGATTTTCGATGCTGTAACGAACACCTGCCTGCGCAGCCAAATTCACCACGGCATCGAATTTTTCTTTGTGGAACAGGTCAAATAGCTTTTTGCTTTCCTCTAAGTTCATCCGAATGAAGCTGTACTTTGCGTACTTTGTGCTTTGTACGACTTGATCCCAATTCTCGGCTTCTTTAGAAATGCCTGAATCGGCAAGCCTTGCAAATTTCAGGTTGGTATCGTAGTATCCGTTTATATTGTCAATACCAACTACTTCATCACCTCTTTCCAATAGTTTTTTTGAAAGATGATAACCAATAAAACCAGCTGTTCCTGTAATCAGAATCTTCATCAGGGTTCATTTAGAATGATCAAAAGTAGAAAAAAATAACTACACAAAAGGAAAAATTTTCTTCTCGGCCAAATAAGCCAAAATTACTTCCACATTGTTGCCATTCTCTACGGGATCGAATTTTAATACGGCATCTTCAGGTATGTCGAACGGAACATCAACACCAGGTAAATATTTAGCTTCTCCCGTTTCATATTTATCGTACAACTCGGGTTTGTTGTTTTTGCAATAATCTAAAGATGCATCCATGAAAATAGTATGGAAATTCTCTTGACCAATAATTTCTTTAAGTTGCGAACGTATATTTTTATCGGCTGAAATAAAAGAGCAGATCGTTATTATTCCCTGGTTGTTCAATAATTTACAAATGTGAGCTACCCTTCTTAGGTGCTCCGCCGAGTCGGTAGGAGAGAAATCCAACTCGTTGTTCAACCCTGATCTTACCGAGCTTCCATCCAATAATACGGCAGTGGCTCCATTTTCAAATAATTTTCTTTCTAACGTAAATGCCAGCTCATTTTTTCCTGAACCATGCAGTCCTGTAATCCAGATGGTTTCGCCTTTTTGGTTGTATTTCTTTGCCCATTCTTTTTTGGATATAAGAGCCTGTCCTTTGGCAATTTTCTCCTTGTCCATTTCCGTAATTCGCGATGGAAGTTCTTCCCCACTTAGCTTGTCAATGATCATCCCAACGGCACAGGTGTTATGTGTCATCGGGTCAATCAGGATAAAAGCACCTGTTTCACGGTTCTTTTTATAAGGATCAAAAAATAAAGGTTTTGTAGTTGTCAGAACCACCCTGCCAATTTCATTGAGGTTAAAATGCCCAATTTCCGATTTTTGGAGCGTGTTTACATCTACTTTATACTTAATGGTGTCGATTCTTGCCTTGGTGTTGTTGGTGGTGTGTTTGATCAAAAAATGTGTGGATATATCCATCGGGGTTTCGTCCATCCAAACCAGCATAGCTTCAAAATGCCGTTCGACGCGTGGCATACTATCCGGGTGAATGATCATATCGCCGCGTGAAATATCAATTTCATCTTCCAGCGTAACCGTTACCGATTGTGGCGGGAATGCATAATCAAGCTCCCCATCGTAGGTTACAATCGATTTTATTTTTGATGTTTTTCCTGATGGAAGTACTTTAACATCGTCTCCCTTTTTAACAATCCCGGATGCTAATCTTCCTGAAAAACCACGAAAGTTAATGTCGGGACGCAAAACATACTGCACAGGGAAACGTAAATCATCAAAGTTTTTATCGCTGCCAATATGAACGGTTTCAAGGAACTCAAGCATGCATTTTCCATTGTACCATGGCATATTTTCCGACGGATCGACCACATTGTCGCCTTTTAATGCCGATAGTGGAATACAGGTTAAATCGGGAATATCAAGCTGGGTGATAAAGCTTTCGTATTCTTCAACAATATTATCATACACTTCCTGGCTGTAACCCATCAAATCCATTTTGTTAACAGCCAAAACCACGTGCTTAATTCCCAATAGCGAAACCAAATAGGTGTGCCTTCTGGTCTGGGTGATTACCCCAGTTCGTGCATCCACCAAAATAATTGCCAGGTTTGCAGTTGAAGCCCCTGTGACCATATTTCGGGTATATTGCTCATGCCCGGGAGTATCGGCAATAATAAATTTACGTTTTGCGGTTGAGAAGTATCTATAAGCAACATCAATTGTAATTCCCTGTTCCCTTTCAGCTTTTAGACCGTCCAATAAAAGGGCATAATCGATTTCCTCGCCTGCATGCCCCACTTTTTTACTATCTCTTTCAAGAGTTGACAATTGATCTTCATAAAGCTTTTTACTATCGAAAAGCAGCCTGCCAATTAAGGTTGATTTTCCATCGTCAACCGATCCTGCCGTAAGCAATCGTAATAAATCTTTTTGTTGATCCTGATTAAGGAATTCCTGTATCGAAAGCCCCCCTTTCATTCCCCCGGAGGGTGGAGTTTGTGTATTATTTTTGTTATTGTTTTTCATTTGTAATTAGCTTTGTCCTTTAAAGTTCTCCCCCTTTGGGGGAGTTAGGGGGGGCTTTAAAAATACCCTTCCCGTTTCTTTTGTTCCATGCTGCCTTCCTGGTCGAAATCAATCACCCTGGTTGTTCTTTCCGATTTGGTGATTGTCATCATTTCTTCCACGATTTTTTCAATGGTGTCAGCATCCGATTCAACAGCTCCTGTTAATGGGTAGCAGCCCAAAGTACGGAAACGTACCATTTTCATTTCTGCTTTATCACGAAGTTCTTTTGGCATCCTGTTGTCATCTACCAAAACCAGGTTTCCATCAATATTTACCACCGGGCGCTCTTTTGCAAAATATAGCGGAACAATTGGGATGTTTTCCAAGCGGATGTATTGCCAGATGTCCAGTTCTGTCCAGTTGGAAATTGGGAATACCCTGATCGATTCGCCCTGATGTACTTTGGCGTTGTAAATATCCCACAACTCAGGGCGTTGGTTTTTTGGGTCCCACTGGTGAAATTTATCCCTGAAAGAATAAATCCTTTCTTTAGCCCTCGACTTTTCTTCATCGCGCCGTGCACCCCCAAAAGCTGCGTCAAACTTATATTTATTCAAGCCTTCAAGCAGGGCCTGGGTTTTCATGGTATCGGTATGAACTTTGCTTCCGTGGGTAAACGGGCCAATACCGCTTTCAAAACCTTCTTTGTTGTAATGAACGATTAAGTCCCATCCCTTGTCTTTGGTATAGGATTCCCTAAATTCAATCATCTCTTTAAATTTCCATTTAGAATCAATGTGCATCAATGGAAAAGGAACCTTGGCCGGATAAAATGCTTTTTCTGCCAAACGTGCCATTACCGATGAATCTTTACCTATGGAATACAACATAACCGGGTTTTCAAACTCAGCTGCCACCTCACGTATGATGTGGATCGCTTCCGCTTCTAGTTCCCGAAGGTTGGTAAGACTATAATCTTTCATTCTTTTTTTTTTTCTTTTTATAATCGGAATTATACGAGAAAACTTCAATTTAAGGCTTATCCAGAAATTAATTTCTTGAATAAAATATTTTCAGTTTTCATGTAATTTTCTGCTTATTTTTTCCTCTGAGGAAGGCAAATATAATGTTTTTATTTTATTCCAATCTATTTCGGTTTTATTGTTTCAGTATGCTTAAAACAAAGCATCAAAAACTCCAAAATAGGGGAACCAAAATAAGGGTAATTATAAACGCAATTAAGTTTAATGGAAGTCCTATTTTTAGGAAATCCCGAAATTTGTAATTCCCAATTCCCTGAACTATTAAATTTGTTTGATAACCAATTGGGGTTGCAAAACTTGCCGATGCTGCAATAGCAATTGCAACAAAAAATGGTTGAGGGTCTACCCCCATTTGGTTAGCTGCGGATAGTGCGACAGGGAATACCAATGCTGCGGCGGCATTGTTGGTTATAATTTCAGTGAATAAGGATGTAAGCAGGAATACTGCAGCCAGAACACCAATTGGTCCCCATGCCTGGGCAATGGTAATCGTATTTCTGGCAAGTGCATCTGCCGCCCCCGAATTTTGCATGGCTTTGGCTATTGCAAAGGCCGATGCAATGGTAATCAACAAATCCCAACTGATTGCTTTTGTATATTTCTGATGTGGCATGATATTGAGCCAAATCATCAGTATTGCTGCAATTGCAGCAAAGTAGAACATGTCAAAAACAATCCCGTCTTTTGAAGTAAAATACCTGCCGACTGTTGAACCAATAATAAGCAGCAGAAGGATAATAAAGGCGGTCCATTTTTTCCAAACATTTTCTTTTGATTTATGGTCGCCGATGTAAGATGTGAGGTAAAAAATCCTTGATTCGCCCCAGTTTTTGATAAACCGTTCATTGCCTAGAAGCATTACAGTATCACCCACTTTTAATTTGAGGTCCCTGATTTCAGAAGTGATTCGTTCCCCATTTCGGTGGACTGCCAGTACAGCGGCCTGGTAATGGTCATAAAAATTAAATTCAACAATGTTTTTCCCGATTCCAGGAAAGCGAGGCGATAACACAGCCTGATATTGTTTAAGTTCGGAAATAGGTATATGACCTTTTACCAGGTTTAAACCCTGAAGTTCCACGTCTTCACGTTCAAGTATAAACTCAAGGCTTTCAGAGTTTCCTGCCACCTGAAATTTATCATGGGCATGAACGATGAAACTTCCCTGGCTGGTGTCAATTTTTTTGCCATTCCTCTCAATCGAATGAATGATAAGTTCTTTAAGCTCCGATAATTTACCATCAGTAAATTCTTTGCCGACCAGTTTGCTGTTGGCAGGTATAATCAAATCATAGTAATAGTCTTTGGCATCGTTATTACTTACTGCAAAGCGAATTTTTTTTCCGGGCAATAACCTGTTTCCAAAAATCGACATGTAAGTAAATCCGGCAATGGCAAAAAATATACCCACTTTGCCAAGTTCGAACATATTAAAGCCAGCATACCCGTTTTCTAACATTAAACCATGCACCACAAGGTTAGTAGATGTTCCAATCAGAGTACACATTCCTCCAAATATGGCTGCGTAAGAAAGAGGGATAAGAAATTTTTGAGAGGATAAATTGAGTTTTTCCGCCCATTTTTTTATCATCGGCGCAAAAATGATCACAACCGGTGTGTTGTTAAGAAAAGCTGAAAGAAAGGATACTGGTATCATTAACCTAGGCATAAGGAATGTCATTCTTCCTCTTTTCTTTGGTAAATATGCATGGGCAACCCTATTAAGTGCGCCAGATTGCCGAACACCTTCACTCACTAAAAAAAGTATTGCAATGGTAATCATCCCTTTGTTTGAAAAACCTGCTAAAGCTTCTTCTGCACTAACAACACCAGTGGCAATTAATATGGTAACACCTGAAAAAAGGATAAGGCCAGGGCGTAAAAGTTCTTTTGCCAGCGCAAAAATGGATAACAGTATAACCCCAATAACAATATAGCCCTCTAAATTCATTCAGGTTTAAAAAGTTAGTTCTTACTTTAAATTTTATATCGAAGTTCCGATTTATTAAGATTATTCAAACCTACTCAATTTTTTTTAGTTTTTAATAAGAATCTACTTTGGGTTCGTATTGTTAAAAATAGTTGAGGACGAATGTTTATTGGTAAAATTTAAAATGAATTAGATATTCAGATTGTATTTTTCAGTAAACCAATATGTTGTGTTGTTGTTTTTTCGGCATGTAGTAAGTTTAGTTGTTTTAATGTTTATGAAAAATGCTTTTTTTAGGCGCATTTTTTTTCAAAATATTTGCAGGAAAAAAAATATTATTTACTTTTGCACCCGCCTTTGAATAACAAAGGAGATACAAGGATGACTCAGTAGCTCAGTTGGTAGAGCACATCCCTTTTAAGGATGGGGTCCTGAGTTCGAGACTCAGCTGAGTCACCAAGCTAAATAAAAGCTTTCATCATCAGATGGAAGCTTTTATTATTTTAAAGGGTACTAAAAATTGAAATTTCATTTTTTGGAGCATATAAATTTATTTTTTTAAGTTTGCTGGTCTAAAATTGGAAAGAATGCAAGGTAAGTTGGGCATTAGCTTTAACGATATTTACACAGAATATTACCGAAAATCCTATTTGTATGTAAAGTCTTATGTCCATATTAGTGCAGTTGCCGAGGATATTGTTTCTGAGTCCTTAATAAAGCTGTGGGAGCAAATTAAAATGGATTCAATTGATAAAGTTGCTCCAGTTCTATTTACCATTTTGAAAAATCGTTCGCTTGATTACTTAAAACATCAAAAAGTAAAAGAAAAGGCTCACGAGTTGATAAAAAAAGCGCTAGCTTATGAGCTGGAAATTAGAACTGCAACTCTGAAATCCAGCGATCCTGATACTATTTTCTCAAATGAAGTAAACCATATTGTTGAGGAAACTCTGAATTCCCTGCCTCGAAAAACAAAGGATATCTTTGTTTTAAGTCGTTTTGAAAATAAATCGCACAAAGAAATAGCCGTACTGTATAATATTTCAGTTAAAGGAGTTGACTACCATATAATGAAATCGGTGAGACAATTAAGGCATAGTTTGAAAGACTATTTACCACTTCTGGGTGTGATATCTTTTCTTAGATTGTAAAAATATCAAATTTCTTACTAGTGATTTATTTGCTTCAATCGTTCTATTAATTGAAGGGCAATTTAAGATGGCTCTCGATAAATAAGAATTTTTGAAAAATGAATAAAGAACGCTTACTAAAATACATTGAAGGAGAGTGTACAGAGAATGACAAGGTTGCAATTTCAAATTGGATTGATTCTGATCCCAAGAACCTGAAGGAATTTCTGGCATTGCGAAAATTGTATGATATCACCATTTGGCAGGAATCCGGATTTTCCACATCCAAGCGCGACAGTGTTGATCATAAACGAATTCATTTATGGAAACCAGTTTACAGGGAAGTGTTAAAAATTGCAGCTGTTCTTGTGTTGTCAATTATTGTCTCAGGAGTATTCTTTTCACAGTTCAGGGTAGGAGGGAAGAATACCTTGCAAACTTTGCATGTTCCTGCCGGGCAACGTTCCGAAATTACACTTGCCGATGGTACAAAAGTATTTCTAAATGCAAATACAACCTTTACATTTCCAAGTAGTTTCACTGGAGGAAAGCGAGAAGTTAACCTTGATGGTGAAGGATTTTTTGAAGTCTCTAAAAATAAATCAAACCCATTTATCGTAAAAACAAACAAGTATGATATTAAAGTATTAGGAACTAAATTTAATTTAATGGCTTATGCGTCAAGCGTAAATTTCGAGACTTCATTGCTCGAAGGATCTGTGGAAATATTAAAGCCAAACAAATCAAAAGGAGGAGTAATCCTTAAACCTGACCAACGAATTTATTTGGAAGCCAATAGTCTGGTAGTAGCTCCGATTACAGATAGAAATCACATTCTCTGGAAAGACGGCATCCTTAGTTTTGATAATGAGTCCTTTTCTTCAATGGTCGAAAAACTTGAATTGTATTTTGATTTGGATATTGAAATTAAAAATGATCACTTAAGAAATTATTATTGCACTGGAAAATTCCGTACGAAAGATGGAATTGAACATATTTTAGATGTGCTTCAGGTAAGAAACAAATTTAGTTATAGCATGGATGAAATTCAAAATAAACTAACAATAGAATAACTTAAACTATTATATGCCTATGATAAAAATATAAAAAGCCGATAAATGCACGAACATTTACCGGCATAAGGTCAATACCCGACCGTTCGCGAAAACAAATGCAAGTATTAAAACCTAAAAACAAAAGTATGAAAAATTATTTGTCAAAGGAATTCTTTGACTCAACCAAAAGTTTTTTATTAAAAATGAGAACAACATGCTTAATGCTCTTGATTTTTGCCTCTTCAGTATTTGCTGAAAATGCTAATTCTCAAGTCTCAAAAGTTAGCCTTGCTGTAAAGAATGCCAGCATTCTTCAAGTTATGCAGGAAATTGAAAGCCAGACAGATTATTTGTTTGTTTACGATAAAAATGAAATGGATCTTGATCGTAAGGTGAACATGGAAATTGAAAACATGAACATCGAAAAAGTATTGGATAATATGTTCAATAAATCTACTACGGCCTATGTTTTTAAAGGTTCAAACATCATTTTAATGAATTCCAATTATCAACAACCTAAAAAAAACGTATCTGGTTCTGTTAAAGATCCTTCAGGGATTCCTCTTCCCGGAGTTACGGTAGTCGTTAAAGGGACAACTCAGGGTACGGTAACCGATACCAATGGGAATTATTCCATTTCCAATATTGCAGATGATGCAGTGTTGATTTTTTCTTTCATTGGAATGAAGGCACAAGAAATAGGCACACTTGGAACAAATAGTATTAATGTAGTAATGACTGATGAAAGCATTGGCTTGGAAGAAGTAGTGGCAATTGGGTATGGAACCATTAAAAAGAGTGATGTGACCGGCTCAGTTGGTTCCATTGAATCAGATGTAATTGCAAAAACAAGTCTTCCTGATGCCACCAGTGCACTACAGGGGCGTGTCGCAGGTGTAAATATTGAGAAGAATGTTGGAAAACCTGGTGGTAGTTATGATATAACAATCAGAGGAATTAGTTCTATTAATAATTCTAATACTCCTCTTTACGTAATTGATGGTATTCCAACTAGTTCTGGACTAAATGACTTAAACCCAGATGATATTGAGAAAATAGATATCTTAAAAGATGCGTCTGCTACGGCTATATACGGATCAAGAGGTGCAAATGGGGTTATTATAGTAAGTACAAAGAAAGGTAAGGCAGGAAAATTCACTATCTCTTATGATGGTTACTTCGGTTACAGAACTCCTTCAAATCTTCCTGACATGATGACTGGGCCAGAGTATGTTCAGTGGAGGACGGATTTATTTGAACAACAAGGAAAGAGCACTGACCGTTCGAATGCTGACTTCTTCACACCTCAAGAATGGGATATTATTGATAATGGAGAGTATACAGATTGGATTGATCTTATTTTAAGAAATGGCGTACAGACAAGTAACACAGTTACCGCGTCAGGTGGTGATGAAAAGGGGACATTTGCTCTGAGTATTGGACAATTAAAAGAAGAAGGAACAGTTCCTGGTCAAGATTTTAACAGATACAATATGCGTTTAAACCTCTCACGTAATTTTACTGATAAGTGGCAGGCCGGAGGAAACCTATATTTTACTTATAGTATTCGAAACGAAGGAAGTTTCGAAACACTTCGGTGCACTTATAGAATGCCTCCTGTTACAAAACCGTACGATGAAGATGGGCAGCCTATATATCAGCCATACAGGCAGGATTGGTTACCAAATCCAATGTTTGAATATACAGAAGACGGTGAATTAAGAGAACATAAACGTTACCGAGCTTTTGGAAACATATATTTGCAATTTGAACCTATTGATGGATTGACCTTACGTAGCCAATTAGCTCCACAGATGATTTATACACGATATGGATATTTAAATGGACTTTGGGCTAAAAATGGAGGACATGGAAATCCGGCAAATACATCAGCTGGTTATAATACAACAGATAATTTTGGCTATGTTTGGGATAACCAGTTGAATTTTACAAAGAAGTTTGACAAGCACAATTTCAACTTCAGTTTAATTCAAAGTATTCAGTATGAGCAATGGGAATCTTCGAACCAAGCAGCCAGAAATTTTCCATTTAACAGTCAATGGTATAATCTTGATGCGGTTACTTTGAGTGATGTTACAGCATCGGGAACTAACTACAGTCAAGCAACTCTGGCTTCATTTACCGGAAGATTAAATTATTCATTTAATGAGAAATATCTATTTACAGTAACTGGCAGGTATGATGGTTCATCCAGATTAGCGGAGAACAACAAATGGGCATTTTTTCCTTCGGCAGCATTCTCCTGGAGAATTTCAGAAGAAGATTTTCTGAAAGATTCGAAAACATTAAGCCACTTAAAATTGAGGTTATCTTATGGAGTTACCGGTAACGATGCAATTTCGATATATGGGACCCAATCAAACGTTGCTCAAAAAGTATACAACTATGAGGATATCTTAGTTTCTGGATATTATAAATCTGGATTGGCAAATAAGGATTTAACATGGGAAAAAACTTTTGAGACTAACCTCGGTATTGATTACGGTTTTTTTAAAAACCGCTTAAGTGGATCTGTTGACGTTTATCAACGTGATGCAAAAGACTTAATTATGAGAAGGCAATTGCCACAAACAAGTGGTTGGACCTCGATATGGGATAATGTTGGATGGGTAAGGAATACAGGTGTTGAACTTGGGATTAATACTGTAAATATTCAAACCAACAACTTTACATGGACTACGAATATCATTTTTGATACCAATAGAAATGAGATCATTGAGTTATATGGAGAAAAAAAGGATGATATTGGTAATGGCTGGTTTATAGGTGAGCCAATTAAGGTAAACTATAACTATGAATTTGATGGAATTTGGCAATTAACAGAGGCGACAGAGGCAGCCAAGTATGGTCAAACTCCAGGGCAGGTTAAAGTAAAAGATTTGAATAGTGATGGTGTAATTGATGCCAACGATAGAAAAATCATTGGTCAGCGTACTCCCAAATGGAGTGGTAGTATCACAAATACTTTGGATTATAAAAATTGGGATTTTTCAGCTTATGTTTATACCAGACAAGGACAGCAATTAAACAGTTCTTTTGTGTCTTCATTCATGGCACTTAGTGGAAACTATAATAACTTAAATGTTGACTATTGGACACCGGATAATCCTTCGAATGAGGTTCCACAACCAGGAAACACTGGGAAATACTTTAATAATTACCAATATCGTGATGTTTCATTCGTCAGAGTTGGAAATATCTCATTAGGATATTCAATCCCGAGTAAATTATTAAAACGTTGGAATATTAGTAAGCTAAGAATCTACGGAACAGTTACAAATCCATTTACATTTACCTCCTATCCTGGATACGATCCGGAATGGGCCGATCAGAATACCTGGGGAGAAGCTACCGGATCTTCAACTTATTTATTAGGTGTTAATTTTGAACTTTAAAAATGAATAATAATGAAATCTATAAATAAATATATTTTAATAAGTCTGTTGGCAGTATTTCTTTTCTCCTGTGAGGATTTTCTGGAAGAAGAGAATAAAAGTAACATCACAGCAGAAAATTATTTTACATCAGCAGCTGGCTATGAATCTTTAGTTAATGCAGCTTATACTACACTAAGGGGGACTATTGGAACTCCTCTAGGGGGATCTGAGCGCGGTGCTCCTTATCTATTTTGTTCAGGAGTTGATATTTTTAACCGAGGTGAAAGTATATTGGTAGGAGGTTCATATGAAAGTCGTGATATCTATAGTTCACAACTGAATGAATACGGCACACTTGATGCTCAAAATGGCTTTGTATCAAGTTTCTATACTGATTTTTATTATGCGGTACAGGTTTGTAATACTGCTGTCGCCAGAGCCAATAGTGTTGTTGATTTAAATGATTCCAGAAAACAACAACTTTTGGCAGAGGTGAAGGTTTTGAGAGCGTATTATTATTATCACTTAGTTGAACAATTTGGTGCTGTTCCACTAGTCACAGAAGAAATTATAAATGCGAACACTCATTTTGAAAGGACTTCTGAAGAACAAGTTTATCAGTTTATAATTAGTGAGTTGGAAGCTGCGGTTGGTGATCTTCCTGCAGTCCCTGAAGAATTTGGACGTGCCACTAAAGGCGCTGCAAACCACTTGCTTTCTTTAGTATATTTAACCAGAGGATACAAGTCATTTGCTGGAGCGGACGATTTTTCCAAGTCGGCATCATTGGCTGACGCTTTAATAAATAGCGGTACATATTCGTTGCAGAATACTTTTTCAGAAGTTTTTGACCGAGATAATGAAACAAACAGTGAGATTATTTTATCTGTTCAGTATGGTACTGATGGCTCAAGTGAAGGAAGTAATCAAACCAATCAATTTGGATGGTTGTTGTACGAAAAAGGGCAAGGTTATTTAGCTGGCGATATGACTTACCACAATCAATATCCACAGTTTACACCAAGTCAGTTTTTATACAGACTATTTAATACAAGTATTGATAGCCGTTATGATGGAACCTTTAAGAGTGAGTATTTCGCGACATTAGATGTACCCTCATTAGGGATAAGCAAAGGTGATTTACGTAACTATTTTCCAAAGCCAGATCAACCTTTTACTATACAGGATTCTCTCGATTTTATGTCCCAACATCCAGCTGCAGAAATTATTACTATTGATCGTTGGTTGCCTGATATTGAAAGTGTTGGCGGTTCCGGCAAATTTCCGATGATTTGGAAATTTTATGATTCGAAAGCGAATAGTGTGTGGACCTCTACAAAGGACGTGATATTGTTTCGTTTAGCAGAAACGTATTTGATTGCAGCAGAGGCCTATTTCAAAACGGGGGACATTACAAAAGCAGTATCGCGGATTAATAGCCTGAGAACCAGAGCTGCAATTCCCGGGAAAGCAACAGAAATGCAAATTGACGCTTCTGACATTGACATAGATTTTATACTTGACGAAAGAGCCCGTGAGTTAGCAGGAGAGTACAAACGTTGGTATGACCTTAAACGGACAGGAAAACTGCTTGAACGCACAATGACATATAATGTTCTTGCGAAAAGGATTAATAAATTAGATTCTCACCATCTTGTGAGACCAATTCCTCAATCAGTAATTGATCGTGATTCTGATGAATTCCCGCAGAATCTTGGATACAACTAGTGTTATAAATATCCTACCGGGAATAATTATCCCGGTAGGATATATATATGATATTGGGGTTGAATAAATAATGCATCCGTTTCACATGCTTAATGGTTATGTTATTAAAGAAGTACTAATTTGCATTTTAATATTAAATTGATCAATCCGAACATTTAATCATAAAATTTTGATTTGACAAGGAAGTAATAAACTATTCATAATATCCTGAGTTTAGTTGGTTTGGTTCATGCCAAATTTTTAAGAGTAGCACTTAATGAATAGTTTTTGCTATAAATTTTTATTTAGGATTCATACGAAAAAATGATTTTGATTTTAAAATATAAAGAGATAAATCAATGAAAAGCATAATGTCAACACTTACGATGCTAATGATTGTCCTTTCCATCAGTCTAATGGGGCAGAAAACTCCTAAGATTTTTAAAAATCCGATCTTGCCCGGTTTCAATCCAGATCCGTCTATTTGTCGGGCAGGTGATGATTATTACTTGGTTACTTCATCGTTTACATGGTTTCCGGGTATTCCAATATACCATAGCAAGGATTTGGTTAACTGGGAGTTAATAGGTCATGGTATTACCCGTCCCGATCAAATCAATTTCAATAAAATAAAAGATGAAAAGGGTATTTGGGCAGTGACTATTCGTTACCACGATGGGGTTTTTTACTTGATAACTACCTGCTCAGATTGTGGTGGGAATTTCTATATCACGGCAAAAGACCCAGCTGGCGAATGGACCGATCCAGTCTGGATAAAGGATGCAGAGGGAATTGACCCTTCGTTATTTTGGGACGATGATGGCACTTGTTATTATACAGGTAATACATGGGGTTTCAAAAGTTCATGGCCAAGCCAGTGTGCTATATGGATACAGAAAATGGATTTTCAACAGCAAAAGCTGGTTGGCAAACGAAAAATCTTGAGCTACGGACATGCCAACAATGCAGCCTATGGCGAAGGACCTCACATATACAAAATAGTCAGTAGGTATTTGCTATTGATGTCTGAAGGTGGATCAGGGTATAATCATGCTGTTACCTCCCACCAAAGTTCCACATTGTCTGGTCCGTACATTGCCGATAGGATAAATCCGGTGTTAACACACAGACATCTCGGAAGCAGTTACCCGGTACAAACGGTTGGGCACGCTGACTTGGTTCAAACTCAATATGGCGACTGGTGGGCTGTGGTGTTAGGTACCAGGAAGATAGATGGTCAGGTAGAGCTTACACGTGAAACATTTCTAAGTAAAGTTGATTTTCAAGATGGCACCCCTATTTTTAATCCAGGAGCGGGAAAAGTATTGTTGGAGCAAGAATGTCCTAGTTTGCCATGGTGCCCAGTTAAAACAGAACCAAATAGAGATGAATTTGATGGTGGTAGTTTAGCAATAAAATGGTATACCACCAGAACCCCGTTAAAACAATTCTACAATTTGAAAAAGGGATGCTTGACATTAAAATTGCTTCCTGAAACAGTTGATAGCTTGGTTCACACATCAATGCTTATACAACGGATAAAAGATCACAAATATTCGACAATGACAAAATTGTCTTTTCAAACAAACAAGGAGAATGAGCAGGCTGGAATTATTATGTACCGAAATACTAATAGTTACTATATGTTGTTGAAAGAGAAAGATCGACTTGCACTTATTAAAAAATTTAAAGGAGAAAAAATTGTTGTTGCAGTGGTGCCATACAAAAACCAAGAGGTTTATCTAGGAGTTAAAGTTGGAAATCTTGATTTGCAATTTAGTTATGGAGCATCCCTTGATAATATTACGGCTTTTGCAAAAGTACAAGAATTGGACGTGTTAGGAGAAGGTAACGGGAATAAGTTTAATGGTCCTGGAATCGGAATGTATGCTACGAGCAACGGAAAAATAACAAAAAACACAGCTTCATTTGATTGGTTTGAATATATACCCGAAAATAGCATGAATGCGAAATAGTTTCGATAAGTGGGATCCAGGATATTCTATCTTTAACCTGAATTTTGTATGATATTTAAGGTGTAATCATAATCTAATATTAAATAATTAATTTGATCAATTTAACTTATTACCATGGAATACAAACAAATCAAACTTCTAGTATGCCTATTTTTATTACCCTTGATTTCTTTTTCTTACAATAATAGCCGGATTCACGAAAATTTTGATTTCGATTGGAAATTTTACTTAAATGCATCGATAGACGCTTCTTCAGTGGATTACGATGATTCCAAATGGGAAAAAATACAACTTCCTCACGATTGGAGTATCAAATCACCTATTAAGGAAGAAAACGGAAGAGCAATGGGATTCCTCCCCGGAGGAATAGGTTGGTACCGAAAGTCATTCACTATTCCAGATACTTACAATGAAAAGAAAGTATCGATTCTTTTTGAGGGTGTTTACCACCAAAGTGATGTGTATTTAAATGGAAAACATTTGGGTTTTCACCCTTATGGATATACCGCTTTTGAATATGACTTGACACCTTATTTGAACGTTGGGGGTGAAAATAGTTTAGCCGTAAAAGTTGATCATAGTGGTTGTCCTTCTTCCCGCTGGTATTCGGGTTCTGGGATTTATAGGCACGTTTGGCTAAAGGTGAATAATCCTGTTCATATTGCAACCTGGGGAACGTATATCACCACACCTGCAATTTCTCATGAAAATGCAGAGGTAAAATTGGAAACAACCGTTAAAAATAGTTCAAACAAGAAAGAAAATGTGGAAGTTCAGAACAGAATTCTGGATGCTCAGGGCAAGGAAATTTGCATGATAAGTTCATACACGTCTGTTGAAAAAGAGACCCAAGTTGAAGTTAATCAAACAATGCAGGTGGCAAATCCAAGATTATGGTCGATTGATGAAGCGTATTTATATACCATGGAAACCACGTTGATTTCAGAGCACACAATTCTTGATAAATATACAACTACTTTTGGAATCAGAAGTATTCAGTTCGATGCCAATAAAGGATTCTTTTTAAACGGAGAAAACATTAAATTGAAAGGTTTTTGTCTTCATCAGGATGCTGGATGCCTTGGTACTGCTGTCCCCGACAAATCGTATTTGAGACGATTAAAAATTTTAAAAGAATATGGAGTGAATGCCATTCGCTGCTCGCATAATCCTCCTAGTTCGGAGTTTCTTGATATGTGCGATAGTCTTGGTTTTGTGGTGATCGATGAAGCTTTTGATAAGTGGAAAAGCGGCTATTATTCGAAATATTTCGATGATTGGTGGCAACAGGACATGAACGCAATGATTAAACGTGACAGAAACCACCCTTCAATAATATTATGGAGTATTGGAAACGAAACTTCAGAGCAGGATAAAACTTCAGAGGAAGGAACTGAAAGAGCTGTTATGTTGAGGGATTATGTTCATTCTAATGAACCAAGCCGATTGGTAACTGCAGCTCTTCGACCAACGATGGAAAAAAGGTATACGACCAATGGCTTTACAGATGCTCTGGATGTTGTTGGGTATAACTATCAGGAGCAATGGTTATTGGATTTCAAAGAAAAATCACCAAAGCAGATCATGTACATCTCTGAAGCATATCCATATTACAGAGGAAGAAACGGAACGTATAAAGACTTTAATCCCATAAATCCCTGGTACGATGTCGCCAATAATGATTTTGTTTTTGGGCAGTTTTTATGGGCAGGTATTGATTACCTTGGCGAGAGTACTGCTTGGCCAAGTACGGGTTGGGCAACAGGTTTGTTTGATGTGTGCATGTTTGAGAAACCAAGTGCTGCCTTTCATCGCTCAGTATGGAATGCGGAACCAATGGTGCGTATTGCTGTGGAAGATCAGGCCTTGGATATTGATCCTGGAAAACCACACTGGAGTTGGCCGTTTTTAGCTGCTCATTGGAATTTTTCAGAATATGTGGGGCATGTAATTCAAGTCCATACCACTTCCAATTGCGAAAATGTCGAACTTTGGTTAAACGATAAATCCTTTGGGAGGAGAAATACGTCGGATTATTCAAATAATACCATTGTGTGGAATGTGCCATATCAGGAAGGTACCATAGAAGCAAAAGGATATATCAATGGAAAGGAGGTTGCTGAATATGAATTAACAACTTCTGGAAAAGCTGCAAAACTTATTCTTTCGTCGGACAGGGATCAACTGGCTGCTGATGGTCAGGATTTAGCACATTTAACAATCAAATTGGTGGACGAACAAGGTAATCAGGTTCAGGATTCAGATCAAGTCATCACAGTCGAAGTTCTTGGCAATGGGAAACTGCTTGGTCTGGATAATGGTGATTTACGAAGAATCGAGTCTTATAAAGGAAATCGAATAAAAACTTATTTTGGAAAAGCATTGGCCATTGTTCAGTCAGATCGCCAACAAGGTGAAATTAAAATTAGCGTAACATGTAACGTTTTACCAAAAACAGAATTAATTATTACCAATTATTAGGCTACCACACCATGAAGACTTTAAACAAAGCAGCATGTTCGATTACTTGGATCTTGCTTTTATTCTTATTTTCTTGTTCAAATCAAAAGCCTTTGCTGCTTGTTGAAAAAATAAGTGTAAATGCTCCTTTCGAAATGCCGCTCATTTCGATTCCCGATTTTTCCAATTGTAATGAATTTGTAATAACCGAATTTGGTGCAATTCCGGGTGATCAGGAAATAACAGCTCTTGCCATTGCTTCAGCAATTAATGAAGCAAATAAAGTTGGAGGTGGAACAGTAGTAGTTCCTGAAGGAGAGTGGTTGACAGGAAAAGTGCATTTTAAAAGTAATGTAAACCTTCACATTCAGAAAGGTGCTGTTCTATTATTTTCAGATAATCCAGAAGATTATTTACCTGCAGTACCCACAACATGGGAGGGGATGGAATGTTATAATTACTCCCCTTTAATTTATGCCTATGAATGTAAAAACATAGCCATTACAGGCGAGGGTAAACTGAAAGCAAAAATGGATGTTTGGGAAACATGGTTTTCAAGGCCACCTGCACACATGAATAGCCTGAAGCGCTTATACAATTTAGCAGCAAAGGATGTACCTGTTGAAGAGCGGCAGATGGTGAACGATACTGCTCATTTGCGACCACATTTTATCCAGTTCAACCGATGTGAAAATATTTTGCTGGAAGGTGTTACAGTTACAAACAGCCCATTTTGGACGATCCATCCCTATCTGTGTAAAGATGTTGTGATTCGAAATATTCATGTTTATGCTCATGGACACAATAATGATGGTGTCGATCCGGAAATGAGCCAGAATATGCTCATTGAAAACTGTGTTTTTGATCAGGGAGATGATGCAATAGCAGTAAAATCGGGAAGGAATCAGGATGCCTGGCGCTTAAACACACCCACAAGGAATCTTGTGATCAGAAACTGTACTGTGAAAAATGGGCACCAGTTATTAGCTATTGGCAGCGAATTGTCTGGAGGCGTTGAAAATGTATTTATGGATAGTTGTACGGTTGCTGATGGTGCAAACATGTTTCATCTTGTTTTTATCAAGACGAAT
Organism: Prolixibacteraceae bacterium; assembly: GCA_963677475.2. GTDB lineage: Bacteria > Bacteroidota > Bacteroidia > Bacteroidales > Prolixibacteraceae > JABMQB01. Next base: position 273,036 of record CAXXQD010000009.1, read on the forward strand.
GAGCGTAGGGGAGGGTATGTGAAGAATATTCATGTAAGTAATATTTTCGCAGATAAAATGAGCGAAGGCATATTGGGAATTGAAACAGATGTGCTATACCAATGGCGCGATTTGGTGCCAACATATGAGAGACGATTGACTCCAATTTTAGATATTTATTTGGAAAATATTGAAGTTAAGGATGTGAAATTTATTTCACGGATATTAGGGCAAGAGGAGCTTCCAGTTAAAGATATAGTGCTGAATAATGTAAAGGCTAATTCCATTTTGCAACAAGACTTTATAGTTGAAAATGTAGAAGATTTCAAAGTTGAATAAACGTTCTAAAAATTGATTAATTTTATGGTCATTAGGATGCATAATCATGCAGATTATCATTTTTCTATATTTTTTGCAGAAAATCTAAATACCAATAGGAATGCTAAGCCATTTGTATTGGTTTTATTTGGTCAAATCAAATCACTGATGCAGTAAGCATACTTGGAGTTTGCATAGTTGAAGAATATATTCATAATCATCCATTGGAGAATATAAATCAGATAGTGCCATTTTATTATAGGATTTGGTTACAATTCTTGTTCCGATTTGATGAATTAGGAATTTGAAAAAATCGTATTAAAAAAACAAAATAACGCTCTGCTTAAACCTAATCGCATTTCGGAGCATGGAAAAGAGATGAAGTGATTGCAAACATAGGAGTTTATCATATTTGTATGCCAATGAATGTGTCGCTGTATGAACGAATTGATATTAAAAATAATTAATATATACTAAGATATGAATAATAAGATAATGATTTGCTTAAGTGTATTTGTTATACTAGTTTCAATTTCAACATCTTGTTTAGATCAGAATGAGAAGGACGCATTTATTCTTACGTCTGAGAAAGCGACTGCTCAATTGATTATCGATACTAATGAAAATCAGTTAGTTTTTACAGCAGCCAGGTTATTCTCAGATGATATTAATAAAATCAGGGGGAAACAATTTGAGTTAAATGCGACTGGTGATTCAGTATATCAAATAAAGGTCGGTACGCTGGGTTTGAATCCTGATTTTGATCAGGAATGTGAAGCTACTGGAATCGCCATTGACAGCCTGAAAGGAAAGAGGGAAGCATACATTCTAAAAGTCACTCAAAATAAAGGCAAACACATTTTATACCTAGTCGGAAGCGACCCCCGTGGAACCGCTTATGGTCTAATGGAACTTAGCCGTACAATAGGTGTTTCTCCATGGGTATGGTGGGCTGATGTAAAACCGCAGCATAAAGAGGAAATAACATTGCCTGCCAATTTTTATGTGGAAGATTCTCCAAAGGTAAAATTCCGAGGAATCTTTTTAAATGACGAAGATTGGGGACTTCAGCCATGGGCTGCAAAAACATTTGAGCCCGAAACGGGCGATATTGGTCCAAAAACCTATGAAAAAATATTTGAACTGCTACTGCGACTAAAAGCCAATGCTATTTGGCCGGCCATGCACGATTGTACACGTGCATTTTTCACTTACCCTAATAATATTAAAATGGCGGATAAATATGGTATTTGGGTAGGATCTTCCCATTGCGAACCTATGTTACGAAACAATGTTGATGAATGGCATCGTTGGAATCCAACTAGTGGGAAACGAGGGAATTGGAATTTTGATGAAAACCCGGAACAAATAGCAGAATACTGGAAGCAGCGGGTAGATACTGCTGCCAATTATGATGGAATATATACCGTTGGTATGAGGGGAATTCATGATGGGGGCATGCCGGGGGGAAAGAATTTGAATGATAAAGTAGATATCCTTGGTAACGTTCTAAATAAGCAACGAAACCTCCTCTCTGAAATCAAAGAAGAAGAAATAACGAATATCCCTCAAATATTTTGTCCTTACAAAGAAATGCTTCAGCTATACAAGGCAGGAGCAAAAATCCCTGAAGATGTGACTATCATGTGGGCAGATGATAACAATGGATATATTCGTCAACTTTCGAATCTCGAAGAACGAAAACGTTCAGGCGGAGCAGGTGTTTATTACCACATTTCCTACTGGGGACGTCCGCACGATTATTTGTGGTTGGAATCAACTCCCGTTTCATTGATATGGGAAGAAATGAACAAAGCATATCAAACAAATGCGAAAAATGTCTGGATTGTAAATGTTGGCGACATCAAATCCAATGAAATTGGCACAAACTTTTTTCTGGATATGGCCTGGGATCCTGAGCAATTTATACCGGAAAGTTTGGATTCCTATTATTCCCGCTTTGCTGAAACTCATTTTGGCAAGCAGTATTCCAATGAAATTGGTGAGATACTCAGAGAGTATTTTCAACTTGGGTTTTCCAGAAAACCTGAGCACATGGGTTATAATGGCGTATATCCCAATACGCCGATTTATGATCCGGAGTTTTTCTTATTCCATAACGGTGATGAAGTACATCAGCGAATTGATGCTTATGACAAATTAGAAAAGCAAGTCGAAAAGCTTTATGAAAAAATGCCGGACAACTTAAAGGATGCATTTTATCAGTTAGTGGCTTACAAAGTGATAGGGGTGTCTAACATGAATAAAAAGATATTGTATGCTTATAAAAGCCGGACATATACTAAACAAGGAAGAACAAGCGCTGGTTTATATGCGGATAAGGCAAAAGAAGCTTTTGAACGAATTAAAGATGCTACTTCATTCTATAATGACACCATTGCCCATGGAAAATGGAAGCACATGATGTCTTATAATCCACGCGAGTTGCCTGTTTTTGATATGCCTCCAACAAATACATATCATCCAATTTATGAGAATGCTGGAGGGATAATGCCCGAAGGATATTTGAACCCAATTGCTCCTAATGCAAATTCTGTTTCGCTTCCTGTTTTTAATTCCCTGACTGATCGAAGATATTTTATCGATGTATATAATTCCGGTTCGAAAGCCTTAAAATGGGGAGCCAAAGCAGAGGATAGTTGGGTGAAAATTTCAAAAACTTCAGGGGAAACAAAATTTGATGAAAGGATTTGGGTCTCTATCAATTGGAATGCCATAGCAACTAATGATACTAAACAATCAAAAGTACTGTTCAAGTTAAATGGACAAAATTATCCGGTTAACATCAAAGCCCTAAAATCAGATTGGTCAGTTGACAATGAAAACTTCTTTGTTGAGGATATTGGAATTGTATGCATTGAAGCGGAAGGTTTTGTTAGCGTTCAAAATAAAACAGATGGTTATTGGAAAAGAATACAGGGTTTAGGAAGATATAGTGATGCGATGGGGACTTTTCCGGTAACAGCGGAACCATTCGACATAAACGATTTAAGTACCGCACCGGAGCTAAGGTATGATTTTCATACAACTTCTTCTGGTGAAGTAAAATTGAAATTTCATTGTTTGCCTAATCAACCTATAAACGATTGTTATAAATTGCGTTTTGCTTATAGCATAGATAATGCCGAACCTATAATTATTAACGCTGCGTTAAACGATGAAATGAATGAAAACAACCAGGAGTGGAAAGAGGATGTACTCAATGCAGTTCGAATGAGGCAAAATATGGATACGCTTAAGGAAAAAGGAAAACATCAGCTTAAAATTACAATGATTGATCCCGGGGTAGTTCTCGATAAAATTGAAATTTTAATGCTGGGGAAACCTGAATCAGAAATCTAATTATTTCATAAAATAAACACATCATAAAATGAATGCTGAATGTTTGAAATAAAAGAGAAAGTAGCAGTTGTAACTGGTGGCGCAGGTGTTTTGGGAGGAAGTATTGCTAAAAGCCTTGTCGAAGCAGGAGTTAAAGTAGCCATACTTGATATTCGGGAAGAAAATGTAAGAAATAGGGTTGAAGAGCTGCAAAGTGCAGGTGGCGAGGTCTGGGGTTTTGTTGCGAGTGTGATGGAGATGACAGATATCCAACATACTCGAGATGCATTGCTTGAAAAATGGGGCAAAGTAGATATTTTAATAAATGCAGCAGGGGGAAACCTTCCGAGTGCAACACTTTCTGAACAGCAGACAGTTTTTGATATGAAAATTGATGATTTTAAGAAAGTAACAAACTTAAACATGAATGGTACTGTTTATCCCAGTTTGGTATTTGGTGAGGCGATGGCTAAACAGAAAGAAGGGAGTATAATTACCGTTTCTTCTAAGGCAACATATTCAGCTATTAGTCGTGTGTTGGGGTATTCTGTTGCTAAATCAGGGATAAATATTTTTACGCAATGGATGGCAATGGAAATGGCTACAAAATTCAGTGAAAAAATTCGGGTAAATGCCATTGCCCCGGGATTTTTTATTGGTGATCAAAATCGTAATGTGCTGATTAATCCGGATGGATCCTATACTGAACGTAGTAAAAAAGTACTGGCGCGTACCCCAATGGGCAGGTTTGGGGATATTACTGAATTGAATGGTGCAGTGCAGTTTCTATGTTCAGATGCAGCATCATTTATCACTGGTGTAATTTTACCTGTTGATGGCGGATTCAGTTCATTTAGTGGTGTTTAATAACGAAAACTAATAGTATGGCATTGGAAAAAACGTGGCGATGGTTTAGTGAGAAGGATCCCATAACTTTAGATCAATTGGCGCAAATAGGAATTGAAGGGATTGTCACGGCTTTACATCATATCCCTAATGGCGAAATTTGGAGTAAAGATGAAATCATGAAAGTTAAAAATGCCATAGAAGCGAAGGGCTTGAGATGGAGTGCTGTAGAAAGTTTGCCTGTGAGCGAGGGAATAAAAACCTGCTCGATTGATCGCTCTTGGTTAATCGAAAATTACCAGCAATCCATTAAAAATTTGGGCGAATGTGGTATCGATACAATTTGTTACAACTTTATGCCTGTCATCGACTGGGTTCGAACCGATCTGCATTATAAACTTCCAAATGGTGGTGAATCTATGTATTTTGATTTTCCAACTTTTGTAGCATTTGATGTATTTATCTTGAAAAGATCTGGGGCTAAAGCGGATTATACAGAAGATTTGCTCGCCAAAGCCAAATCAATATTTACGACCATGAGCAAGGAAGAAGCAAATGATTTGGCTTATACCATTCTCGTTGTCACACAAGGTTTTATTGACGGAACGCTTGATGGTTCTGTGCCAGACCTTAAAGCAAATTTTCTTGAACATATTAATCGATACAAGAACATTGATAAGCAGAAATTACGAAACAATTTAAAGGCCTTCTTAGATGACGTTATTCCCATTGCTGAAGAGGCTGGTGTCCGTATGGCTATTCATCCTGATGACCCTCCCTTTCCTGTATTCGGACTTCCCAGAATTATAGGTCAACTGGATGATTATGAATGGCTGCTCAATGTCAATCCTTCTCCAAATAATGGCATCACCTTTTGCGCAGGATCATTGTCTGCTCACAGAGAAAACAATTTGCTTGCAATGATTGAAAAAACCAAAGATCGTATTCATTTCGTGCACCTGCGTAATACGCACATATTCGAGGATGGTAGCTTTTATGAATCAGGTCATCTTAAAGGAGCACAAAGTATGGCACTAATAATTACTGCTTTGTTGCAAGAACAGAACCGACGAAAAACATTAGGGCGAAAAGACGTGACAATTCCGGTGAGACCTGATCATGGTATAAAAATTCTACATGACTTTAACCAGAATTATAATCCCGGTTATCCCTTAATTGGAAGACTAAAAGGACTTGCCGAATTAGATGGACTCATGACCGGATTGGAGTATGCTTTATCCGTATATTTGTAAAGATGGAATAATGAGTTATCAAGTATATACCATACAAAAAGGAAGACAATGAAGAAACAGGAATTACCTTTAATAGAAAATAAATACTAACTAATTGAAAAATATTTTGAATACTTTATCACCTATTATATACGGATATGAAAAATCATGCTATTTTTAGGGATCTGATTTAGCTTGCAGAATATGAGTAATAATCAGAGTGTATTCCAGAGCTTCCAAATAACATTTTGTTTTTTTTTAAGACGAAATCGGCGCATTTCAACGTCTTTGTTAAAGACCAAAAATTCAAATTTTAGGATAAATTCTTGAAAAACAGAATTGAATTACAGAAGTAAAATCAACACAATCCATAAAACGGAATAAAAAATTACATGATATGAAATATTCAAACCTACTATTTACTATTGTAATCGTATTAGTTTTAGGAATTAATAGCTGGGCAGATACTCCCCAAAAAGAGATAAAGTTTTTATCCGGTACCGACAATGAAAACACAGAATTTTGGGATTTTTATTGTTCATCGGGACGGCAAAGTGGATATTGGACAAACATTGAAGTCCCGGGACATTGGGAACAACAAGGTTTCGGAGAATACGATTATGGCCGCGATTATCGCACTTATGGGAAAAAGTTCAAATTTGCCAACGAATATGGAATTTACAAGCACAAATTTTTGGTAGATCAGCAATGGGCTGGGAAAAGGATTTATATCGTTTTTGAAGGTTCGATGACAGATACCGAAGTGAAAATAAATGGCAAGTTAGCCGGTCCGATTCATCAGGGTGCATTTTATCGGTTTCGTTACGATATAACCGACAAGTTAGAAATAGGAGAGGAAAATGAACTGGAAGTAACGGTTCATAAGAACTCAACAAACCATTCAGTGAACAGAGCCGAACGATATGCCGATTATTGGATTCTTGGAGGGATTTTTCGTCCCGTTTATTTAGAAGCTGTTCCCAACGGATTTATTGATAGGGTGGCAATTGCTGCCGAAGCAGACGGGCATTTTTCAATGGATGTTTTTCCTGTAGGGATTTCGAAGGAGTTGACTGTTGTTGCCGAAATTTTGGACGATGAAGGAGAAGTTGTATCGACCATAAAGAAAAACGTATTGCCTAAGGATTCACTTATTACATTAAATGCCAGGTTGAATCAACCCAGGAAGTGGACTTCAGAAACACCAAACCTGTATTCTGCCCGGGTACAGCTAAAATTTGATGAACAGGTTAAGTACGAATTAATAGAAAAATTTGGCTTTCGCACTATCGAGATCCGCAAGGGGGATGGTGTTTATGTGAACGGGAAGAAGATAAAGTTCAAAGGCATCAATCGACATGTGTTTTGGCCAGAATCAGGCAGGTGTATCAATAAAACAATTGACGAGAACGATGTTTGGCTGATGAAAGAGATGAACATGAATGCGGTGCGTTGTTCACATTACCCTCCCGATCAGTCTTTTCTCGACTTTTGCGATGCCTATGGCTTGTATGTTTTAGATGAATTAGCAGGTTGGCAAAATGCCTACGATACCGAAGTTGGCAGTAAATTGGTGAAGGAAATGGTCATACGCGATGTGAATCATCCGTCCATTGTATTTTGGAGTAATGGAAACGAAGGAGGTACCAACAAAGACCTTGACGATGATTTTGATCTCTATGATCCGTCAAAACGCCCGGTAATCCATGCTCATCACAAACCCGGGAATGATTATAATGGAATTGATTGTAACCATTACGAAAAATATTATAGTTCCCAAAAAATCCTGAAGGATAGTTTGATCTATATGCCTACAGAGTTTTTGCATGGACAAGATGATGGTGGAATGGCAGCCAGTCTTGATGATTTTTGGGAATTATTTTGGAATTCAGAACGCTCAGCAGGTGGTTTTTTATGGGTTTTGGCCGATGAAGGTTTGGTACGTACCGATTTCGACGGATTTATCGATGCTAACCGGGTAAATGCGCCCGATGGAGCTGTTGGTCCGCATCGCGAAAAAGAAGCCAGTGTGTATGCGATGCGTGAGATTTTTAGCCCAATCAAAATAAAGTTAGATAAACTTCCGGCGGCCTCTAAAATGAAATTGCCTATTGAAAACCGTTTCCATTTTACAAATTTAAAGGATTGTGGTTTCGAATGGGAATTGATCAATTATACCAAACCTCAGGACAAAGAGGCTGGGCATTGGGTTATGCTCGATGGACAAATTGAAAGCCCAAACATTGCGCCAGAACAAAAAGGAGAAATCAGTTTTAAATTGCCTGAAGATTTTCAAAAATACGATGCCCTGTACTTAACCGCATTTGATCCGTATGGTTCGGAGGTGTTTCGTTGGTCCTGGAAAATTGGTGGAAATACAAACACCGTATTACACTTGGTTGATAAAGAGCTTAGCACAAAAGAGAAGGAACATTTGAAGATGCTCAAAGAACAAGGTGTAGAAGAAGATAATATCTTGCCGATTCGTCAGCAGGAAGGAAATAGCGAAATTAATTCGAATGTAGAAGCAACGGAAAATGATAGTACCATAACAATGAAGGCTTCGGGCATCTCGGTAACCTTTCGTAAAAAAGATGGCACGCTTAGTTATGTGGGAAATGATTTTGGATTACCTATTCCATTTAATAATGGACCGGTTTTAGTTAGCGGTGATGCCAGATTAATTGATGTCAGACATCAAGTGAATGAAAATTCATATCTGTTGGAAATGTTTTATTCTGGCGACCTGAAAAAAGTGAGTTGGACCATGTTTAACAGTGGCTGGCTGCAAATGGATTATGAATACAAAGTTGAAGGGGAACAATATTTTACGGGGGTGAGTTTCAATTTTCCTGAATCAGATATTATAAGTGCCAAGTGGTTGGGCGATGGACCACAGCATGTATGGAAAAATCGTCTTCAGGGAGGAACCCTGGATGTTTACCAGCGTATGTACAACAACGTTCTTCCGGGCGATAATAATTGGCAGTATCCTCAGTTCAAAGGCTATTTTGCAGATGTTTCATGGATGGAGCTTAATACAGTGTATGGAAAGTTTGTGGTACTTGCACAGGAAGAAGATTTGTTTGTCCGTTTGTTTGATTTCTATGGCATTTCGGGTCCTAAAAATTACCCGCAGCTTCCGGTTGGCAATATCTCTTTTCTTGACGGAATTCCTCCTGTTGGAACAAAATTGGCCATGGGAATTAGTAATGATACCTGGCAACTTGGGCCCGCAGGTGAGCTAAATGTTATGGACAAACCTGTGAAGCGAACCTTGTATTTTTATTTTGGATTGCTTAATTAAATATCATAAACAGTGTTTCTTGCATCATGACCAAAGGATTCAAATGATCAGAAAATGGATTACTGATCGTTTATGAACCAATAAAAGTTACATTCCATGAAAAAAACTAAGACCTGCATCTTTATTTTAATAGGAATCCTTGCCTGGCTTGATCTGCTTTCCCAAAACATGTCAGGCTCAAGGGCAACTAAAAATTTAAAATATGATGCCAAAGAGCAACGTTTGAAATTTGATTTTGGAAATGGATTGCTTGAGGAAGGATACATTGAAATAAACGAGAATTCATTATATAGTTCTGAGTTTAAATATGGAATCGTTAGCGAAAAGAAGGTGAATGCTGAATCAATTGATGGAAATTATAATCTTGATAATGATTGGATAAGCTCGGACAAACCTTTTTATTTTAAGATTGATTTACCAGAAGGGAGATATAAAATAACCCTTACCCTGGGCAGCGGCAATGATGCAACTAATACTACAATTAAAGCGGAATCCCGTCGTTTGATGCTGGAAAATATTCAAACACAAAAGGGAGAGTTTGTAAGCAAGTCAATTGTGGTTGACCTTCGTACGCCGAATATTAATGAGTCTGAAATTATTTCCCGAAAACCCAGGGAAATGTCTTATCTCAATTGGGATAATAGCCTGAGCATCGAATTTAACGGATCAAAACCCAGTGTTTCTTCCATGATTATAGAAGAGGCAAACGACTTGCCTGTCATTTACCTTGCGGGCAACTCAACGGTTACCGATCAGGAATACGAACCTTGGGCATCATGGGGGCAAATGTTCCCCCGTTTTTTAAAGCCTGAAATAGTTGTTGCAAATTATGCCGAATCGGGTGAAACCCTGAAAGCTTTTCGACGGGAGAAACGCTTGCAGAAGATCTTAAGTTTAATGAAAACTGGCGATTATTTATTGATGGAATTTGCCCATAACGATCAAAAGCCGGGAGGTAACCATGTGGATCCATTTACCACATATCAGGATGAATTACGTTTTTTTATAAACGAAGCAAGAAAAAAAGGCGGCACACCTGTATTGGTGACCTCAACCCATCGGCGAAAATTTGATAAAAATGGGAAACTCGTAAATACCCTTGAAGCTTACCCGGAAGCAATGCGTAAATTAGCGATTGATGAGAATGTTGCGCTTATTGACCTTAACGCCATGAGCAAAGAATTGTACGAAGCCCTTGGTCCTGAAAATTCAAAAAAGGCTTTTGTGCATTATCCTGCAAATACATATCCGAACCAGGAAAAAGCGTTGGCAGATAATACGCATTTTAATCCATATGGGGCATATGAACTTGCAAAATGTGTCGTTCAGGGAATTTTAGATCAAAAACATGAACTTGCAAAATACATTGTAACTGATTTTGGTAATTTTGATCCATCTAAACCAGATTCGTTTGAAAATTTCTTTTGGCCTGAAAGTCCTTCCTTTGAAGTTTTCAAACCGGAAGGGAATTAGTTTATAAACGATATGTAAACAAATAATTTATGAGAAAACAATTCATATTGGTATTAATCCTGCTTTTTGCCTATTCAACACAAGCACAAATCCTAAAAAAACAAATCCCTGATAAACTTGTGGTTCTTACTTTTGATGATGCTACTGCAAGCCAATATTCTATTGTAGCTCCCTTGTTGAAAAAATATGGTTTCAATGCCACATTCTTTATTTGTGAGTTTCCCCCTAACTTTTCAGATACCACAAAATATATGAATTGGCGGCAAATTAAAGAGTTGGACAAAATGGGATTTAAAATAGCTAACCATACCAAAACACACTCAAAAATTAATCAAATTCCGATTGGAGAATTTATTGAAGAACTCAATTACATTGAGAATAAATGTGATTCAATGAGAATTTGCCCGCCAACCAGTTTTGCTTACCCCGGTTATCGTCTTAGCCTTCCCATTATGGAAACCTTAAAAGGGAAAGGTTATTTTGTAGCGCGTGCAGGCGGGAGCAGGGTTTACGATCCGCAAACCGATCATCCACAACTCATTCCAAGCTGGGCAACAAAACCTGACAACAAAGATGAAATATTTCAAGCTTTCGATAAGGCAAAAAATGGGAAAATAGTAGTGCTCACCATTCATGGTGTGCCCGATATCGAACATCCCTGGGTGAACCTGCCTTCTGAACTGTTTGAAGAATATTTGGAATATTTATCTGTAAATAAATATAAGGTTCTGTCGTTAAGGGATTTAGGAGAGTATGTTGATTTTGAAAAGGCAATTCAATCCATACCACCTGATATGAACAAAAGGCTGAAAAATTAGATTGAAATAAATTGCCTGCTATAATTATTATTCATTAAAACTAAAAAAGCTAAGACCTTTACCTTACAAATATTCGTATTCATAATCACAAATTATTTTGTATTCTTGTATCTTAAATGGCACAAATACAATTTTAAGTAGATTGGAAAAAGAAGGAATAAATAGGTTTGTAACCTTTCAGAAAAGCTTGTCTCAAGAGTCCTTTTCCGATTTCTTTGACTATTACTTCAAACGTTTGGTCCATTTTGCCACAACGATATTAAAATCCGTTTCATTAGCTGAAGAAGTGGTATTGGATGTGTACCTAAAATTATGGCAAAATAGGGGTGATTTGTCTGATATCCAGAACATTGAAACCTATCTTTTTGTAGCCGTAAGAAACACCGCGCTAAACTCATTGAAAAAAGGGCAGAAGTTCCATTTTGACCTAATTGAAGAAGCCCATATTCAATTGGCAGATTATCGGCAAAATGCGGAGGGAATGATTGTTGAGAAAGAAATGTTGGATGCGCTGCAGTCTGCTGTGAATAACCTTCCTGCCAAATGTAAAATAATTTTTCGCTTGATACGCGAAGATGGATTGAATAGAAATGAAGTTGCAAAAATATTGGATGTTTCTGTAAAAACCGTGGATAATCAGGTTTCGATTGCGGTAAAAAAAATAGCAGATCACCTAAATATCGATCTAAACAACCCTTCAAACTCAACACTTTTAAGGTCTTTTTTACTAACACTGTAAGGCTATTAAACAATTCCTGGAATTATTTCGAAAAAAAAGTGATAATTCTTTGGGGATAAATTTAAAATTTGATGTCCTTCTGTCAGATGGATGCAAATTGACTATTCGATTTTCGTTAAAGGAGTAAATAAGTTTGTATTTGGGAAAATGCTGGCAAATATTAATAATTTAGGAATGAAAGATATCTCTAAAATAATAGCACGTACATTACTTAAAGTTGCCGATGATGATGAGCGTGAAGAACTATCGAGATGGAAGGGGATTAAGAAGGAAAATGAACGCTTTTTAAATAATTTCCAGACTTTTATGGAGATGCCCCAAAATATTGATTCAGAAGTATCAGAAAATAATCGCGAGCGTTTGTTGTACCGAATGAATAGGAATAATAAGCTACCTAAATCTGCTCGAAGTATATCTTTCATTCAAAAAATTGCGGCTATTTTGGTTTTTTCCATTCTGTTTGCAGGACTCGGTATTTATTTTGGTCGTAAAATAGGATTCTTCAATGTTCACCAAACGCTTGTTGTATCAACCGAAGCAGGACAGCAAAGTCAGGTTACCTTACCTGATGGTAGTTTGGTTTGGTTGAATGCCAACACAAGTGTGGAATACTCAAATGATCTACGTAATCGAAAGGTAATATTAAATGGTGAAGCCTATTTCGAAATTGAACACAATGCTTTGCATCCTTTTCTGGTTGATGTGAACAATGTTGAAATTAAAGTGCTCGGCACTAAATTTAATGCCTCTCATTACCCAAATTCGAATACGACCGAAGCAGCCTTGTTCTCAGGAAGTATTACCATGACATTACCAGACAAGAAAGAAATAGAGGTATTTCCTGGGCAAAAAATAGCCTATAATGAGGAGAAAAACTCCTACACAAAAAGAATGGTTGACATTGAAAAAGAAATTACCTGGAGAGACGGAATCCTGGTTTTTGAGAATGTCCTTTTTGAAGATTTACTGTATAAACTCGAACGATATTACGATGTCAGGTTTATTTATGATAATAGTATTGTAAAAGATATTCACTACTCAGGTACTGTCGATAATTTAAGCATCAATAAAGTTTTGGAATTTATTAACCTAACAATAACAATGAATTATGAGATAAATAATAAAACGATTTACTTAAAGTCACTTGATTACAAAACTAAATGACAAAAGAAAAAGGTGATACCCGCGCCAACGAATCATCACCTTTCATTCAATCGATTTAATATAATAACTAAATCAGTTCAAAATTATGAAAAAAAAATGGTTAACAAACCATCCGGCACAAATCGGGTGGGGAAAAATTTTACGTATCATGAAGCTTACAGCCTTTTTGATTTTTCTACTGGTCTTTGATGTTTCTGCATCATTGTATTCTCAAACCACTAAAATTTCTGTGAATGTTAAAGACATGAGCTTAAGTGAGATTTTTGAGAAAATTGAGAAACAGTCAGAATTTCGGTTTTTTTATCAGGATGAACAAATCTTGGATATCGAAAGGAAGACAATTAATATGAACGATAAAAGTGTTGAGGCAATCCTAACGGAGCTTTTTGTGGACTCAAACGTTACTTTTAAAATTGATGACCGTCATATTATTATTGTTCCTAAATCCGGAGAGTTTGGTTATCAAGTTGGATTGCAGCCTGAGCTTAAAGATGTAACAGGGGTTGTAAAGGATTATACCGGGGCACCGCTTCCAGGTGTTACGGTAGTGATAAAAGGTACAACTAGTGGTGCAATTACAAATATTGATGGTAATTATATCCTGAGAAATGTTCCTGACGATGCTACAATTCAATTTTCCTTTGTAGGTATGAAATCTCAGGAAATTGCTGTTGCAGGAAAAACCTTGATTGATGTAACTTTAGAAGAGGATGCAATTGGGCTTGAAGAGGTTGTTGCCATTGGTTATGGAACAATGAAAAAAAGGGATGTTACCGGTTCTGTTGCATCAGTTACCGGGGAACAATTGGCAGCAATTCCTGTATCTAACGCAGCTCAGGCATTAAAAGGAAAACTTGCAGGTGTAAATGTCGTGGCACAAGATGGCCGTCCAGGTGCTGATATTTCTATACGGGTCCGCGGAGGAGGTTCGATTTCCCAAAGCAACGATCCATTATTTATTGTTGATGGTTTTCCGGTAAAAACAATCAGCGATATTCCTGGAAATCAGATTGAAAGCATTGATGTATTAAAAGATGCTTCATCAACTGCAATTTACGGGGCTCGTGGCGCAAATGGAGTAATCATTGTAACAACAAAGAGTGGAAAAGCGGGTGAACTATCTGTTAGTTATGATGGATTTATGAAATTTAATAGCCCAACAAAATATTTCCCAACCATGAGTGCTTATGATTATATTGCATTTAACTGGGGTTATGCTGCTGCAATTAGTGATAACTATGCTGATGCATGGGAGCAATTATGGGCAGTAGGGCGTTATGCTGACACATATGGGAATTCACAAGGTATTGATGCTTATGAAAATGTAAATGCAACAAATTATTCTAAAGAGGTTTATAGCAGTTCTTTTTCGCACAGCCATAATTTTAATATTTCTGCCGGCAGTGACAAAACAAAATACTTCTTTTCCCTAAACCATATAGATGAGGACGGAATGAAGATTAATTCTTCTTATAAAAGGAGTAATGCTTCGTTCAAAGTAGATCAAAAACTAGCAGATAATTTGAAATTCAACCTAGATACAAGATTGACCCAAATTGAACAAGTTGGGGACGAAAGTACTTCAACAAGAGGGGGATCTCTTTTAACAACTGCTTATTGGTTCCGTCCAATTGCTACTGAAGATGTACTTGGAGAACTAGACGAGTCTATTAATTCACAAATTGGCTTTTATACGGATATACTTCAGGATGAATATAATCCGGTTTCCCGTATTAACGATTATAGCAATTATACCAGAAGCCGTTCATTCCATTCAAATATTTCATTAAACTGGCAGATTATGAATGGGCTAAGTCTAAAAACAGATTTTGGATTAAGTGTAGACTGGAGTAGAAATAAAATATGGTCTGGGGCTATCTACAACGATTATTATGATACCGAAGGGAAGAAAACATTTGGAGGAAATGCATCCATACGGGCATCAGAAGGATGGAATTATCGTTGGGTAAACACGGTTAATTATGAAGTGCAAGGTTTGGGGGATAATCAAAGATTAAACCTGCTTGCAGGTATGGAGGTAGCAGACTCTGGCTCGGAAAGCACATATAGCTGGGGGAATTATTATCCGGCTTCATTTGATTCAGATCGGGCATTTGCAATGATGGACCAGTATTTAACAGGCACAACTACAATTAATGGCGGGCATAGTTCAACAGCAGGAACTCCCAATAGGTTACAATCGTATTTCGGGCGTGCAAACTATTCTATAAATGATAAATATTTGTTTACTGGTACATTCCGGGCTGATGGGTCATCTCGTTTTGCTCCAACCAACCGTTGGGGATATTTCCCGGCTGCTGCGTTTGCATGGCGTATGTCCGAAGAATCATTCATTAAAGATTTAGATTGGTTTGACAACCTAAAGTTACGTCTTTCTTATGGTAGCGTAGGTAATGATGGCATTAGCGCTAATTTATGGAAAATGAACTGGGCATCTGATGGATTGATCCGCTATTCAATTAATGAACAGCAAATCGCAGCTTATTCACCAGCTTCATCTACAATTGCTAATCCCGACCTTAAGTGGGAAACAACGATTACCCGCAATTTGGGATTTGATTTTGCTTTTCTCAACAGCCGTTTATATGGTACCCTTGATCTATATAAAAACTCAACAAAAGACTTGTTGATGCTTACTGCAGTTTCCGCAATTAGTGGTTTTTCTTATACTTATGACAATATTGGGGGAACCAGTAACAAAGGGATAGAACTATCTATAGGGGCAGAAATTATCCGTAAAAAAGATTTTAACTTGAGGGCAAATATTAATATCAACGTTAATCGTGGCAATGTTGATGAATTGGCCGAAGGAGTTAATGGGTTATATAATTCAAACTGGGGAGGGACTTCTTACGTTCAACCGGCATCAGGTGATTACATGCTTGTTGAGGGCAAACCCATAGGTCAAGTTCGCGGGTACCAGTACGATGGTTGGTATACTGTTGATGATTTTGACTTTGTTAACGGACAATATGTTTTAAAAGACGGAGTTGCTGATATTTCTTCAGGGATTCTTGGAAATATTTATGGGACAACTGATAATAAACCTGGCGGACAGGCAGCTTATCCGGGAGTATTAAAGTTGAAGGATATTGATGGTGCTGATGGTAGTGGACCTGATGGGATTGTTGATGAATATGATATAGGTATTATTGGAGATATGAACCCCTAAACATACAGGGGGGATGAATATCAGTGGAAATTATAAGAAATTTGATTTTAGCCTGGATTTTAACTGGAGCTACGGTAATCAAATTTATAATGCCAATTATTTGTATGGTTTTACTGGAAATAAAGAAATTGGACTTTATAGGAATCGATTAGATTATATCTCTACTGCATATAAAATTTATGATATCCGGGACGGACAGTTAACTAGTATCACTGATCCTGCAGAACTTCAAGCTTTGAATGCCAATGCAACATCTTTCCTTCCTTATAATGAAAATACGGCAATTTCTTCATTAGGTATAGAGGATGGTTCATTATTAAGGCTGAATACAGTTTCATTGGGATATACCTTGCCTGAAAATTTGTTGGGAAAAACGGGGATTAATAAAATAAGGGTATATGGCTCAATTTATAATGCATTATTGTTTACTAAATACAAAGGAGCTGATCCGGAAGTGAATGTCAATGATGAAAGTACTGTTTATCCAACTGTTGGCCTTGATTATGGGGCATATCCTGGGGCACGCTCATTTACAGTAGGTGTAAATATTGAATTTTAACTTTAAATCAAATATTCATTATGAAAAAAATAATATATATCATCTGTGCCATATTTGTATTGATCAATACGGCATGTGAAAAAGATTTTCTTGATGTGAAGTCACAATCAAGTGTAGATGAAGACTTTGTTTTTTCTTCAACAGATGAAGCCTTTAAAGCATTAGGCGGTTGTTATGGTATTTGGCACCATGCAGATCATTTTATGTTTTATGATGTTCAAATTGTTGGGTCAGATGCAGAATGCCATCCTGAAACATATACCTCAAAACAAAGGCACATTCCGGAAGGGCTATATGCTGAAGAATTGCCAATAAACTATCAACGTTCTGTAGCAGTTTGGGCTGATCTTTA
Source organism: Prolixibacteraceae bacterium (assembly GCA_963677475.2). Taxonomy (GTDB): domain Bacteria; phylum Bacteroidota; class Bacteroidia; order Bacteroidales; family Prolixibacteraceae; genus JABMQB01. The sequence goes on from CAXXQD010000009.1 coordinate 290,358, forward strand.
TACAATAATCAATCGTACCAATATAATGATGAATTCAATTCGCCAAAAGGAGGATTACCTTAATGCAGTTGATGCGGGAACACCTAACGATTGGACCCAGCTATATGGTGAAGCTGCGGCATTTCGGGCAAATATGTACCTCTATTTAACTCGTTATTTCGGGGATGTACCATACTTTGACTTTCCAATATACAACACTTCACAAACCGACTCAGCTGGGTTAACTTCCCGCGACGTTATTTACGACAAGGAAATTGCCCATCTAAAGATGGTTGAACCGTTAATGTACAGGCTTGGCGAAGGTGGAATTAACGCAGAGCGTTTCTCCCGTACCTTTACTCAGGCGCTAATCGGAAAAATAGCACTTTGGGCCGGGGGGTATAGCTTACGCCGTACAGACTTTGATTTTGGCAGTGTTTCATTAGACCAAAAAGGTATTGAAAAGTGGGATGCAATATATGCACGAAGGAGTGATTACCTGGACTATTATGAGATTGCCAAAGAATATCTAAAAAAATGTGTTGACAATTCAGGATCTGCATATTTAATTGTTTCAGATCCACGTGGCGAAGGGTTTAATAACCCATTCCAGTATCATTTCCAGAAACTGATGAATTTGCAAGTTAGCCCTGAGTCGGTTTATGAAATGGGTGCAACAAGGGCAATCGATAATTCTGAATTCCCATATGCGTATGGTCGTCCGTCTGGAGGTGGAGGTTCTAATGCATTCCCTTGTAAATCATATGGGCAAAGTAGGATGCATGCCTCTTTTTATTATGGTGACTATGATCCTAAAGATTTACGAAGGGATGTAACTGTTGGGGTGACAGCTAATTCGGGAAGCTGCTCTGAATGGATGGTTGATTTTACTCCAGGAAACCGACAAAAAGGAGGCCTGTGCAACAACAAAACAGATGAGAGCCGGATGAGCGATCCTTATACAGTCAGCCAGCGCAAATCTGGGGTGAACTGGGTTCAAATGCGATTATCTCAGGTAATACTAATGTTGGCTGGGACTTATGCAGAGCTAGGTGAAGAGGCAAATGCAAAAAATGAATTATTAAAGATTAGGAGTAGGGCATTTTCAGATATAGACCAGACCGAAATGGTGACGAATTATATTAACTCGCTATCTGGGGATGCATTAAAAGATGCGATTCTGGAAGAGCATAAATTGGAATTGGCAGGGGAAGGGCACCATCGGTTTGAAATGATTCGCACTGGAAAAATGCCAGAAAAAATTAAAAGGTTAAAAGATAACCAAAATGCAATGGTTGAAGGTTTAAAAACAGATGGGTACTATACATTTTCAAATGGGAATACCATCTCGAATTACATTTGGATCAAAGCAGTAAATACTTCAGATTATG
>CAXXQD010000010.1:0-242248 GCA_963677475.2 Prolixibacteraceae bacterium
CTTCATCTCCATTAGAATACAGAAGGTGTATAAGTTTTGCGTTTTTTAAATACCGCAAATAATTCATTACAGTTGCCCTGGAGGTTTCGATCTCATTGGCCAACTTGCTTATGTTGGGAACCAATGGGGTTTCAGAGGCAATCAATAATAATAGCTTACGCAGTTTAGGCAAATATTTAACTTCTATCTGATTTAAATATGGAACATCAATCTCTAAAGCAAGGTTGATGTGTTTTAAAAGCCTGTTTCTATAAAAATTTGGGCTTTGCATAAAATAAGGATAATACCCTGACTTAAGGTATTCACTAAAATATGCTAAAGGCTTTACATGAGATGTAATTTCTTTTGCAATTTCAATGTGGTTATCAAGGATATCCTGCAACCCATATATTTTAAAATTACTCTCTGTTTTGTAATTTAAATACTCCCGAAACGATAGTCCGTCAAGATGATATATTTTAACAATCCCCTGTAGATTTGGATTTCCTTCGGCAACCCTAAGCACTGGAGAAGATGTAAAAATGATTTTTAACTCAGGTATTTCATCGTGGCATTTTCGCAGCTCTTCCGACCATGTTGGATATTTTTGTATCTGGTCAAAAAATAAAATCTTGCCCCCGAGCTTTGAATACTCATCGGCAAAAGAGAATATTTTCCGTTTTGTGAAATAAAAATCATTCATGTTAATGTATAATACATCCGGATGATTTTTTAATTTCTTTTTAATATAGTCCAGAATAAAAGTTGTTTTGCCAACCCCACGAAATCCTTTGATGCATATGAGCCGTTGAGACCAATCTATTTGATCCAACAATTCCCTGTCTAGCGTTAACTGTGAGCTTTCGAGCAGGGATTTATGCGTATGTTGAAAATATTGCAAAGCTTTAATTTTGCCACAAAAATAGTCAGTTTTTTGACATGATTGCAATCTGGACATTGCAAAATGATTTGAATCGTGCAATTTATAATTGATTAAAATAACCTTAGATTGAAAAAAAGTAAGGTGTGGTAATAAATATTTACTTTTGTGCTTTTAGTACGTAATTATCTCGATTTATATGCTTACAAAACCTGAATTACTAGTGCCGGTAGGAAGTATCGAATCTTTTCATGCAGCCCGTGAAGCTGGTGCCGATGCCGTTTACCTTGGTTTAAAAAAATTTAATGCCCGGGGAAGGGCAAAAAAACCTTACGTACCATCAATTACAGGAACTCTGTGTATTGTTGCAAAAAAACACCAACTAAAAGTTTACATCACGTTAAATACCGTTGTTAAAAATGCAGAACTTGCAGAATTATTAGAGGTTTTGCAATTTTATATCGCAAATAAAAGTGGATGCAATCATAATTCAGGATTGGGGTGTTTATTAAATCGCAAAAAAATATTTCCCGACTCTCATACTTCATGCCAGCACACAAATGGGAAACCATAACTCAGTTGGTATGCAATTTAGCAAGGATAAGGGCATAAAAAGGGTAGTGCTATCAAGGGAAACAACCCTTTCTGAGTTAGATTGCATTCAAAATAATACGGATATCGAAACAGAGATATTTGTGCACGGGGCCCTGTGTTATTCCTTATCAGGTATGTGCCTTTTTAGTAGTTACCTTGGTGGCAGGGGGGCAAACAGGGGGTTATGTGCTCAGCCGTGCAGGAGATCTTTTACGGAAAGTAATAGCGAACGTTTTGTTTTCAATTTGAAAGATAACCAACAGTTGGATCAATTAGAGAAAATTACAAAAACAGGTGTCCATAGCTTAAAGATTGAAGGGCGCATGAAATCGGCTGATTACACTTACAGGGTTACGAAAGCTTACCGTAACAAATTGGATAATAGTAATGCTGAACATGATTTTGACGATTTAGCCCGCCCCAAAACAACCTATTTTCTTGGAGGGAACGTTAGTGATGGAATTACAGACCAAACCAAGATTGGCAAATGGATTGGCAACATTGAAAAAGTTGAAAATGGTTATTTTTAATATAAAAACATCCGTAGACATTCAGGTTGGTAACAGGATTCGGATACAAAGATTGGGAAGCGATGAGAAATTTAATTTAAAGATTAAAGAGCTAATTGCTGAAGACGGATTACTAAAAATTCTAAATGCTGACCTTGATGTAAAAGAGGATGACCATGTTTACCTGGTTGATTTGAATGAGAAAAAATTCCCGTCGAAATTTAAGGACATTAAAGTTAAACGAATTGAGCGACTTCACTATAACTTACAGAAAAAGATATTAAACAGCTTGCGGCTAAAAGAAGCAAAGCAGGGCAGGGAAGAGGTTTTTATCCGAATTAATTCAATGCAATGGCTACGAAAAATTAATTTGAATGAAGTGGACGGACTTATTCTATCGTATTCAAAAAAAGGATGGGTAAATTTTGATGCCAAGGCTCCCTTTATTCAAAAGTTCAAACGAAAGATTTACATTGAACTGCCTAAATTTATTCCTGAAAAATCAGTGGCTTTTTATAAAAACCTGGTAAAAAACCTGGCATCAGACGGGCTTGAGAATGTATTTATCAGCCATTTGTCGCAAACAAAAATCCTAGAAAAAAAATCGCGTGTGTTTACCAACGAAAATGTATACGTTTTCAACGATGCTGCGGTCAAAGTATTACAAAAAGAAAATGTGAATGCATACATTTATCCATTGGAAAATGATTTTGAGAACCTTCTAAGAGGCTCAAGCAGAAATGGAATTGTGCCTGTTTATTTTTATCCTGAACTGTTTTCATTCCAGAATGCCGATTAAATTGGAGAAAGATGAATCGGTTTTAGAAAATGATGAAGGGGCTAAATTCAGGAAGGTTTCGAAAAGATGGCGTTACAAGCATAGTTCCAGAGGTGCCGGTTTCATTGTTGCAGTATAAAAATAAACTAAAGAATAAAGGTTTCTGCCGTTTTTTAATTGATGTAAGTTATGACAATCCTTCAAAACACCTGGTGAAAAAGTTATTGACGAGGCTAAAGTTATCGGAACAGGTTCAAACCGTCCACTACATTTAATTTCCGTAAAGAATTGCAATAAAAAAGGCAAGATAAATTATCCTGCCTCTTGTTATGATGATTCAATATAGTCTTAGCGTTCGCTGTTCATTGAGATTAAGAACTCTTCGATTGAGTCTGTTTTTGTTAATCTGTCTTTCATAAAGTCCATTGCTTCCAATGAATTCATGTCGCCCAGGTAATTTCTGAGTATCCAAATTTTATTCAATACATCGGTACTGAGAAGCAGGTCTTCACGACGCGTACTTGACGCTGGAATATCCACTGCAGGGAAAATCCGCTTATTGGAAAGCTTCCTATCAAGCTGCAATTCCATGTTACCTGTACCTTTAAATTCTTCGAAGATAACTTCATCCATTTTCGATCCTGTTTCGGTTAATGCTGTCGAAATAATGGTTAATGAACCACCTTCTTCAATATTTCTTGCAGCACCGAAGAAACGTTTTGGTTTGTGAAGCGCATTTGCATCAACACCACCTGACAATACTTTACCAGAAGCTGGCTGAACTGTATTGTAAGCCCTTGCCAAACGCGTAATAGAATCTAACAGAATAACCACATCATGTCCACATTCCACAAGGCGTTTAGATTTCTCTAAAACCATATTTGCAACACGTACGTGGCGGTCAGCAGGCTCATCGAATGTAGAAGAAATAACTTCGGCATTTACACTCCGGGCCATATCGGTAACCTCTTCCGGGCGTTCGTCAATTAATAAAACAATCATGTAACACCTCAGGGTGGTTAGCAGCAATTGCATTTGCAACCTCTTTCAGTAAAACAGTTTTACCCGTTTTGGGCTGCGCTACAATTAACCCCCTTTGCCCTTTTCCAATTGGGGGCAAATAATTCTACAATTTTAGTAGATAGGTTATTGTGCCCCTTTCCCGGTTAACTGGAATTTCTCGTTCGGGAATAAAGGTGTTAAGTGATCGAATGGTACCCTGTCTCGAATGTAATCAGGGGTTCGCCCGTTAATCTCAATTACCTTTATCAATGGGAAATACTTTTCACCTTCCTTAGGTGGCCGGATCGATCCTTTCACTGTATCCCCGGTTTTAAGCCCAAACAATTTTATTTGAGATTGAGAAACATAAATATCATCGGGTGAGTTCAAATAGTTATAGTCTGAAGAACGTAAAAAACCATAACCATCAGGCATAATTTCCAGAACACCGGAATTAATAATTATACCTTCAAATTCATACGCCCTTTCTTTTCTGCGGTCTTTGTTGTCCCCATGTTTTGCATTTTGAGGCTTATTTTGACCATTATTTTTATTAAATTCCCTACGCTGTTGTTTCTCTGGCTGGGATTTATCCCTTTCCTTTATTTCAGGTTTTTTCCTTTTTAGTTGGTACATCTTTCGATGTATTTTCTTTCGCTATTTCTTTTGGCGCGGAGTTTTCTGCAGGATTTTTTGTTTTTACCTGTTCCCCGGAATTAGGGGTATCTTTTGCTTCCCCTTTTTCCCTTATTAAACTCACTAATAATTGCTTTTATTTGCTCTTGCCTTGCTGATGCTGCTTTTTTATCTTGCTTTTTGTGGGCAACACTTTTGTCGTTTTTATAAAACAGCTTCGTGTTTTTCCCTTCGTGGCCTTTTCCCTTTTTTTACCGAGTCCTCTGTTTTTATTTCTTTTTTGACAGGTTCTGCTTTTGTTTCAGTTTTTTCTGTGTTATTGTCGCTGTTGCCTTTAAGCAAGCGTGACATCAATGAAGGTGTTTCTTTCTCGGTACTTTTACCTTTGTTTTCTGCTTTCGAAGTTTTCTTTTCTGCTTCGATAATAGCTTGGGTGTCCAGAATTTTATAAATTAAATCTTGTTTTTTAAAAGAATCTACTTTCTTAATATTCAATCCTTTAGCTATTTCCTTAAGGTCGGGCAATAACTTTTTATTAAGTTCTAAAATGTCGTACATATGATTATAATATTGTATTTTTTATTTCTTGATAAAAGAAATTATTTGATAATTAAACTTGTGGACAAATAAATACGGGTTGAGTAATGATGAATTCAGAGTGCAAGTATAGTTATTTCATTTATATAAACCAAACGTTGTTATTTCTTTTTAATTATCTTTCAATTATTAAATATATGCAAAATAAATGCATTATGCAAAAAATTGATTACTAGTAATTTAAGTGCTATTATTTTACATTCTGACATTAATAAGCCCTTGAATTGGCAATTTTGTCCTTCATATTTTACAAATTCGTATAAGATTATTATCTTCAAGGCTTATTTAGAAACCAAATTGTAGTTTACTCCTGAATAGGAACCACAGTTTTTTTACTTTAATAAATGAGGCAACTTAAAATCACAAAGCAAGTTACGAACAGGGATACCTTATCCCTTGATAAGTATTTGCATGAAATTGGCAAGGTTGAGTTGCTCACTGCCGAGCGGGAAGTAGAATTGGCAAAAAAAATCCGGAAAGGGGATAATGCAGCTTTAGAAACATTGATTAAAGCAAATCTACGGTTTGTGGTTTCCGTATCAAAACAATATCAAAATCAAGGATTGAGCCTTTCTGACCTTATAAATGAAGGGAACCTTGGGCTAATAAAAGCAGCACAACGATTTGATGAAACCCGCGGATTTAAGTTTATTTCATATGCGGTTTGGTGGATACGGCAATCAATTTTGCAGGCATTGGCAGAACAAGCCCGGATTGTGCGATTACCATTAAATAAAATCGGATCAATAAACAAAATAAATAAAACATTCAGTAAGCTGGAGCAAGAGTACCAAAGGGAACCAACCATTGATGAAATTGCATCGATGATGGAAACCAAACCAGAACTTATTGAAGATTCCCTTAACGTATCGAGCGTACACGTATCAATGGATGCTCCATTGAAAGATGAAGAGGGGAATAATTTATACGATGTAATGCTCAATAACGATTCGCCAAGCCCTGACAATAAATTGATCAATAATTCATTAAAAAACGAGATTGAAAGATCATTAGCAACTTTGGGCGACCGTGAAGCGGAAATATTAAGATATTATTTCGGATTGAATTCTTATCAACCGCATACCTTGGAAGAAATTGGGGACGAGTTTGGGTTAACACGTGAGCGCGTTCGGCAAATAAAAGAAAAAGCGATTAAGAAATTGAAAAACCAGTACCGAAACAGGCTGTTAAAAACTTACCTTGGACAGTAGTACCTTTTATTATGACAAAATTTATTGCACCATCTATATTATCTGCAGATTTTAACAATTTGCAAAACGACATTGAAATGATTAACCACAGCGATGCCGATTATATCCATTTCGATGTGATGGATGGTGTTTTTGTACCAAACATTTCTTTCGGGATTCCGGTGATTGAACATGTTAACAGGATTGCAAAGAAACCTTTGGATGTTCATTTAATGATTGTTAATCCCGACCAATTTATTATTCCGTTTGCACGCGCAGGTGCTTCTATTATTACGGTCCATTACGAAACCTGTCCGCACTTGCACCGTACAATTTCGCTTATAAAAGAGCAGGGAATAAAAGCCAGTGTATGTTTAAATCCGCATACGCCGGTTGATTTACTGCATGATATTATATCCGATTTAGATATGGTTTTGTTAATGTCGGTTAATCCTGGCTTTGGAGGGCAAAAATTCATTGAAAATACCTACGAAAAGGTTGCAAGGTTACGTGAATTGATTGACCTAAAAAAAAGCAATTGCCTCATTGAAGTTGATGGAGGCGTAAACTACGAAACGGGTAAAAAATTATTTGATGTTGGAGCAAATGTTTTGGTTGCCGGAAGCTTTGTTTTTAACTCTGATAACCCATCAGAAGTTATTTCAAATTTAAAGAAATTATAAATCCAATTTTAACCTGCTGATATCCCCTAAATTATTGTTCCTGGCTTTGTGCATAGAATCTTTTAATGAACAATCTGAATTGCAACCACCACAAGATGGTCCGCAACTTTCCTGGGACTTGTTTTCTACCTTCTGAAAAAAAGTATTGTAGAGCTTCATGACCGTCCAGATCGCAGTTCCTGATAAGATTATATATGTGAGAATTTCCTGAGCCATTAATATAGTTAAACAATTTTACATCAAAAAAGATCATTTTATATAAAACTAGAACCTATTTGAAAAACAATAAATGCGGCAATCCATGCTAATATAGTGGTGTAAAACACGGTGAAAAGTGCCCATTTCCAATGCCCCGATTCGTTTTTTATGGTCGCAATTACTCCAATGCAAGGAAAATAAATCAGGATAAAAACCAGGAATGCCAATGCCGAGGCACTATTAAATACCTTATTTCCAGCATTTTTGCCAAACAAGAAAGTTTCGTTCTGCAATTTCTTTTGCAAATTAATACTTTCGTCTTCCGACTGATAAAGCACTCCCATTGTACTCACAATTATTTCCTTTGCGGGAAGCCCGGCTAAAAGGCTAATACTCATTTTCCAGTCAAAGCCCAATGGTGCCATTACAGGTTGAATAACTTTGCCAATCCTGCCCAAATATGAATTCATTAACCTTTCCGATTCTATCTGCTGGCCAAGTAGATTCACAGCAGCATCTTTTTCATTCTGTGAAAGCTCTTCATTAAGGTTTATTTGTTCTATTTTATTTTTCAGGAGTTTTGTATCCTTTGTGTTTCTCGGGAAATATTCCAGCGCCCAAATAATGATTACGCCAATTAATATGACGCTTCCTATTTTTTGCAAATAATGCTTTGTTTTATCCCAAACCTGGTACGAAATATTCCTTACCGTTGGCAAACGATAGGTGGGAAGTTCCATAACAAATGGGGTTTCCTTATTTTTAAAAATTGTTCTATTCAGGATTTGAGCCGTTACAAAAGCTATAACTACACCTAAAAAATAAAGTCCAATCAGAATGAGCGCCTGAAATTTTTGAAAAAACGCTGAAATAAGCAATATATAAACCGGAAGCCTTGCACTGCACGACATAAATGGGATAATAAGCATTGTAAGTATCCTATCTCCCTTATTCCGCAGAGTACGGGTTGCTAATATTGCAGGCACATTACAACCAAACCCGATAATTAGAGGGATAAACGAACGCCCGTGCAAGCCAAATTTGTGCATTACTTTATCCATAATGTACGAAGCCCTGGCCATATATCCTGATCCTTCTAAAAAGGATATAAACAAAAATAAGATCAAAATATTTGGCAGGAAGACCAACACACTTCCAGTTCCACTAATTATTCCATCAACCAACAAGTCATTTAGCATTCCTTCCCCCAGAAATGCCGAAACTTGACTCCCTATCCATCCTACAAGGCTATCAGTCCATTCCATTGGGTAGGCCCCTAAATTAAAAGTGGCGTAAAAAATCAAAAATAAGATTAAACTGAAAATTGGGAATCCCCAAACGGGATGTGTTAAAACACCGTCTATTTTTTCGGAACGCGACTTGGGTGTTTCTTTTGTTTGTGTCGATGTTTCTTTTAATGCACCAGAAATAAAACCATATTTTGCATCTGTAACGATCGATTCACTGTCTTCCTGAAAAAGGGCTTCAATCCTTTTGATTTCTTTTGAAGTTGTTGCCTTTATTGCCTCAGAATTTGCATATTTCTCCAGCAAATCATTAATGTGATCGTCTTTTTCAAGTAATTTAATGGCAATAAACCTGGAAGATATTTTATCGGTTATAGGCTTGTTTTCCCTTACCTTTTCTCGAATGTTATTTATGGACAACTCCAACTCTTTTCCATAATTAATATGGATATGCCTGGTTACATGGTCTCTTCCTTCAAATACATCAATTACCCTTGAAAGAAGTTTGTTCAAGCCAATTCCTTTTGAACTCACCGTTGGAATAAAAGGCATGCCCAAAAGCAACGCGAGCTTTTGATAATTCAGCTCAATATCTTCATTTTGCAGTTCGTCGAACATATTAAGGGCAACAACAACCCTTAAATCCATGTCAATTAATTGGGTGGTTAAGAATAGGTTACGTTCAATATTCGAACTATCCAAAACATTGATAACAACATCCGGGGTTTGTTCATAGATAAATTTCCGGACGTATATTTCTTCCGAAGTATATGCAGTAAGGCTATATGTTCCCGGAAGGTCGTAAAAATTAAACGTATACCCTTTTGCCTTAAATATTGTTTTTTTTACGCCAACTGTAACACCACTATAGTTTCCTACTTTTTCGTTGGCACCCGATAAATAATTATAAAGTGTGGTTTTTCCGCTATTGGGATTTCCAACCAAGGCAATATTAATTGTTTTTATTCGGGAGTTTTTCCCATGCCTGTGCCTTCTGTGGTGCGGTACTTTTCGGTCGGTTACCCCTTCATAGTTCGACGTATGGCTTTCTTTAAACTCACAAATCGGAACTACTTCAATCAGCTCGGCTTCCGATCTTCGAAGTGAAATGTTATAGTTGAGTATTTTAAATTCGATTGGTCCGTTAAAAGGGGCATTTTTAATTACCCTAACAGTTTTGCCCTTGACAAAACCCATTTCGTTAATCCGCTTTCTAAAAGAACCATGCCCCAGCACTTTGGTAATAACTACCCTTTCCTCACTATTTACATCACTAAGTTTCAACCTCGAATTGCTTCTTTATTTAAATTAAATAAAAATAGACTGCAAATATATTTTAATTTGGATTTATATAAAAAAAGTTAGATAGTTCTTTTGTTAATATCCCTAATTTAAGTTGTTTTAAACTCAAATTCTTAACAATGGAAGAAGATTTTATACCTAAAAGCATTAAAAACGCGCTGGACAATTTGCCGGATAGCTTTAATATTTTGGAAGAACAAATTGACATTGAGGTTCAAATGAAATATTTTGAACACTCGAAAAAGTTAAGGAAAAGGAATAAGCACGAAGATTATTTGGCAAAAATAGACCAGCTTTTCGATGGGAAATCGAGCACCGAAGAAATCAAAGAAATATTAACCGGTTTGGCAGGGCTGACTGAGGTAGAAGCATTCCGGGCTATCGAAAAATATTGCAAGACGCCCGATAAGGACCTGGAAATGTGGGCAATATTGTCTTTACAGGAAAGCAAAATGATGTTAAAAAGTTCTTTGTTAGACGAGCAGCAAGTGTTTATTTCAACCGGACTGGGAGGAGTGGGGCAGAAGCTTCGTTACTTCGCTGTTTTCCTTAATAAAGACGAAACATCGGAATTAACGGAACTTCAAAAGAAAATCGTAAGAACTGAGTTTACGGAAATTATTGCCCAGAATGACGGCGAAGTGGAAGAACTGACTTTTTACAACACGTATGCCATAGGAATGCTAATACTTCCCTTAAAAGCCGGGTTAAAAGAGATTTTTGAGAAAATAATAAATGAATGCAATGTTTATGGGAATTTTTTAAGCGACGATGTTCTTGTAACCAATGTGAAAAAATTAACCGAAGAAGAAATATTTACCATTATAAAAGATCGAAGAAGTGAAGATGAGCAGGGACGAAAAAATAATTAATATTGCCATACAGGTGTTGCCACAATCCTCAAAAAAAGAAAGTTACGATTTGGTTGATGATGCCATAAAGGTCATCGAAAGTTCCGGGTTTAACTATAAAGTTTGCCCTTTCGAAACGGTTGTGGAATGTACCTTGAAACAAGGATTAAAATTGGTTGAAGACATTCATAAGGCTTGTGGGGATGCGGGTACTGAAAAAATGATGGCCTACATTAAAATACAAAGCAATTATTCAGAAGACGTTACGATTTTGGATAAGATGGAAAAGTATGAATAATCATATTATTTTGGAAATAGCATTGCAAGATTAAAAATAGTTTTTAATTTTGCATCGCTTAAAGAAAAGGACCTGTAGCATAATTGGATAGTGCACCTGACTACGGATCAGGAGGTTAGGGGTTCGAGTCCCTTCAGGTTCACAAGCATTCAATACAAAACGCCTGTATATCAAATGATTACAGGCGTTTTTGTTTTTTTTTGGTTGTCAAATTGGCAATATTTACGTTTACGACATCAAGGGTTTCCGTAATTAAAATATGCTTTATACCTTGTTCATGCAGTCTTTTTAAAATTCAATTCCCACACGTGCTTCAACTCCTTTGTAGTAGTAATGTTTTACATCTTTCATTTCGGTAACAAGGTCGGCGATATTTATAATCTCCACAGGTGCATAACGGCCCGTAACCACTATTTCCACATGTTCAGGTTTCGCTTGAAGAACATGAATCAGTTCTTCCGTGGTAAAAAGATTGTAAAACAGGGCAATATTCGCTTCGTCAAGAACTATTACTTCGTACTTTCCAGATTGAATTATTGCGGAGATTTCTTCAAAACCTTCTCTTGCTGAATCGATATCTTCTTGTGTGGGGTTGCGAACAATGAAACAATCCAAACCATACTGCCTTACCGTAATATCCGGCAAAAATTTCTGCATTGCTTCGATTTCGGAATAAATCCTCCCTTTTACAAATTGTGCAAAGAACACTTTTTTACCTGAACCAACTGCCCTTAATGCTAAGCCCAGGGCAGCAGTGGTTTTCCCTTTTCCATCACCCGTATATACTTGTATGTAACCTTTCATTTTAATGTAATATCATTTAAATAAGTGACTAATATCCTTCATATGCCCATCTTGGAGGATTTGAAATATTTGCTGATTGCTTGTTTTGCTCTTCAGCTCGCCTAATTTTTCGTTATAGCTCCCTAATTTTATGTAATGAAAATCTTTATAGTTAAATCCTTTGGGCAAGCTTGAACATCCGGAATACCAGGCTACTTTAATCGCGGGGTAATGTAAGCGCAAAAAGTTAGCTAACCTGGCAATCCCTTGAGGTTCCCCGTCGCCGCCCATGAAACAGAAACATGTAATTGCATTGGAATATTTATGCATCAACGAAGTTATTAGCCTTTCATCAAGCTCTTCCCCAATATCTTTCTGAAGATGAGGGCTGTGACACCCTCTGCAACGATTCGGGCAATTGGTAATATTTACTGCCAATGTAACTTCGTTGGGAATCTCCTGAAAAACAATATCGTAATTGTAATATTTAAGCATATTCCTGTACCTTGATTTTTACTTTTCCTTGCTTATTGTTTTTGTTATAATATCGTTTTGCTGCTTCTTTTTGTCGTGCATCGGAAAAACTGCTTACCCGTTTCATATACCCAATTATCCGGGTTAAGTAGTCGATATTTTCACTTTTACATTTCGGGCATTCCTTTAAGTAGCGCTTGTCAATGTGCCCACATTCGTTGCAAATTGTATTAGGGATATTAAATGTGAAATAGTTACAACCTTCAGTTGCTGCAACCCGAAGGAGTTGACGATATTGAGCCTCGCTTAAATGCTCTTCTAAATTCATGTGCAATGCTGATCCCCCCGTTAAGTGCTCGATGTATTTTTTTCCGTGAATCCGGAACTTATCAATCACATTTAATGATTCGTCTTCCACAGGATAAAAATAGCTGTTGTAGCATTCCCGCGGAACAAAGTAACCATCCTCTTTGTCCCATTTGGCATGTTTCACGCCCACATTTTCAGCGGGGATCATCTCACAATTGAACATGACATCCCTCGAACGGTATTTTTTATTGTAAGTTTCAATTAATCCCAGTACTTCGCTTGTAAATTCTGCATAGTCAGGATTGTCGCTAATTTCGATTCCTAAAAACTCTGCGGCTTCAACCAGGCCATTTACCCCAATGGTAAGGTATTGGCGCCCCATGTTAATATACCCGGCATTGAACAAGGGAAGCATCCCTTTTTCCTGCAATTCTGCTAAATTTTCGTTGTAACCCAGTTGTACCTTGTGAACCAAATCAACCACATTTTCCAGAAAATTTATATAATCAATTTTTTCTTTGTGAGCTTGCTGAACACAACGGTTCAGATTGATGGTTAAAACACTTTTAGAGCCTGTAGAAACACCCCCAGCACCAAGAGTGTAACTGAATCCGTTATCCTGGATTTCGTTACGTAAACGGCAGCACGAGCTTAAACTATCGGCATTGTCGCTTAGGTAAGTAAAAAACGAATGACCTTCGGAATACATTTTTGCCGTAAAATCACCATATTCCCGATCTTTAATGTCACCATTATCAGCCAATAAAGCCATTGTTTCAACCGGGAAAGTCAGCATTGTTTTGGTCCGTTCACTATTGAACCAGGCCATGAAGCGTTTTTGCAGCCAGTTTAACGAATCCCATTCAGGCTTACTGCCGTCTGGAAATACAAACTCGCCAAATAAACTTTCAAAATAGTATTTATCGTAGTATGCAATATTCCAGAAAACTGCCTGGAAATTCCGTGCCCCGGTTGGTTGGTTCAATGAATATACAATTTGCTCGAAACAATCGGTAATCACTTTGTCAATAGAACGTTTCCTTTTTGATAAATCTGCTGTTTCGTTACTCCGTTTGTAATAGTCGTTTCCGTATTCTTTGGCAATGAAGTAGTTCATGTACATTAAAAACTCGGGTGTGGCACAAGCCCCGCTCAACATGCTCGACACAATAAAAACCATATTGATGAACCCTCCACAAAACGATTTTAGGTTGGTTGGTGCAGTTGAGTTTCCACCAATTTTCGAAGTCCCCTCCAATAACCAGGGATACATGGTAATACTTGCGCAATAGGGGGCAAGGCTGGTTTCATCGTTTTTATAAATAAAGTGGTGGTTTAAATAACTAAGGTATTTGTCCGATAGCTCTTTCCCAAACATGTCGGACAACCTGTCGGTTAATAAACGGCGGTTTAAACGGATAAAGTTTCCTTTGGGAAGCTCACCAATAAGGGTGGCAATGTTTTTTTTGTCAACATTGGCATTGGCATCAAATTTACTTCCTGTTGCAGCATTCCCAGCGGCACAATAATCAATCAGGAATTTTATACGGTCACGGGTTTCCCTGTCTTCAGAATGTTTTTGACGATATAACATGTACGATTTTGCCACGGCAAAATAGTTTTCAGCCATTAATGAACGCTCTACCTGGTTTTGGATGTCTTCCACGTTCATTTCGTTCCGGATAGTTAACCGGTGTAAAATATTCGTCAGGTCTTCTTCACCTGCAAAACTCCCAACCGAAAGGAATGCTTTGCGAATTGCATTTTTTATTTTTTCAATCGAAAAACTTGCTTTTTTCCCATCTCTTTTAACAATAATTATTTCAGCGCCACTCATACGAATTATTTTATTTGATTTATGATTTTGTACTAATTCACAAATTGTTATCTAATCCAATCAACGATGGATTTATACCATAACCAGGTTAATTACTACTTTTTATGTTTAACAAATTTTCGGGAGTAAAAAGGTGCGCAGACAAAAAATCCGAAAAAGAAAAGATACTAATCGATTCAACCGCGAACCAGGCTATAAATCCCGAAAGCCTAATTAAAATTGATTATGGCAGGTCTTCTGGCTCGTCCGGTTTTTGATGCCTTCCCACCCGATACAAATCGAGGCAGTGGCGAAAGATTTTCAAAAACTCTATGTTGGACTTACAGCTGCGGGAACAGCTCCGGATTTTCCTTTAACTTGTGGATCACCGGATTCCCTCTTCGTATCATCAGGAGAACAATCCTGACAATAAACCCTAATCGTTATACAAGTTTAAAAAATTAGCGCCAAAAAGGTAGAATTGAATTATAAACAAACAGGCAAATAAAATCCAGAAAAACCCTAAAACAGAAGGATTTTTAAGTGTTAATAAATTCGGTTTCATGAAATTTTAATTATTAGAAATCCAGAAACCGGTTGAAGGAAATACAATTAACCAACAAAGTGTTTATAACTCGAATTTCGATTGGTTTACTATGTCACCATTATCCATTTTAGCGATATCGTCACAGCAAACCCATGAATAGCTACCTGTTAAATACACTGCTCTACCGGCATGGAACGCATCTGTAAATGACGACTGTTTGTTTGAAAGCAGCTGTCGGAAGCAAAATGAGTCTTCGGACTTCTGTCTTCTGATTTTATAACGATTTCAATTTTATCCCAAAATAAATAGTACGCGGAGCATCTGGTCCGTAAATGTAGTTGCTGTCCCTGTTCTTCCCGGTATCAAAATCGTTTTGGAATGCATTGGTAATGTTTTTTACGCCTCCGAATATTTCAATTCCCGTGTCAACCAATTCCAAAGGAAAAGTATAGCCAACTTTGAAGCTTAATTCGGTAAAAGAAGGAGATGTAACATATTCATCTGCTATTTGTTCCGGCGCACCTGCAAAATGGGCAATAAGCATCGAACCAGTATAAACACTACTTATGGAAGCGCTAATACGTTCATTTGGCGTAATAAGCAATGTGAGATATCCATACTCATTTGGCGTTCTCAAGAATTCGCGTTTTTCCCCCAATCCATCAATGTTTTCAACAGGATCATCATACTTGCTGGATTGCAATGTAAAGCCAGCTTCTAATTGCAGTTTCCTGTTATAATTTCCACGCAGTTCCAGCGTACCTCCCTGAACACCGGCTCCGGAACCATTACGTTTTTCGAAACGCTCACCAAATTCATCAGTTCCAATGGGTTGCAAATAAAAAGCATCGTTCAGTTTGGTATGAAAACCTTCAAGGGTAAAACCAAAAATAAAGTATTCTGTAGGCTTGTCATAATTTATCGAACCGCTAAAGCTGTACGACCGTTCTTGTTTCAAATTATCGGCAAGCGTAATGCGCGACACGCCTCCACCTGCAAATGCAATGTGCATATCGGCATCAAAGGCTTGTGGCGCACGAAACCCTGTTCCCCAAGTTAAACGAAGCTGAGTGTAACCTTTAACCTTTTGGAGCAAGGAAACCCTTGGACTAAAAATTGGCTGGTCCACTAAGTTATGTTTATCGATTCGAAATCCTGTTAACAGATTTGTTTGTGGAAGAAGCTGCCAGTCGCTCTGTGCAAATACCCCAATAGTATTAGTTTCCTGGTCTGTCACATAATTATAGGTGGGAATCGTGTCAAAAACATCGTCAAGAACGAGCTCAGTCCCAAATGTTAAAACATTTGGGCCACCCAAAAAATCTTTTAACCTGTGGTTTACCTGTACCCCTGTTTGCCATGTGGTATTATCTGAAGTCCCATAAGGAGGATTTATTATATGTGTTTCAATTTCTTCCAGGTGATCAGGATAAATTCCGGTATAATGGTCACGATCGGTATATTGCCCGGCCAGATAAACAATAAATGAACTATTGCCCTCATTAAAGTTAAATTGATAATCCAATCCCCCCATTAAAACATTATGAATTCGTTCCTCTGACTGCTTTGCAAGATAAGCTGGCCCTTCATTCATTTCACCACCGTAACGATATTCATTCAAACTTGTAAAGTTGATTTCCAGTTTCTGGTCTGGGGTAGGGTGATAAAAAAGATTGGCACCGAACGAGTTTTCCTTTAATTCCGGCATTTCCGAAAAATTATCCCCATTATGGTCGTATGCTTGTTTTAATCTTCGGCTTACAAAAAATGATGCCCCGGCATTGCGTTTATTTGTTAGCATGCTAGCGTTACCATTGATTAATGCATCATTTGCTTTGCCATTAATGCTTTGACCGGTCATGCTAAAATTGTAACTGTTTTCCTGTGGTATTTTAGTGATGATATTCACCGTTCCGCCAATGGCACTTGAGCCATACAAAGCCGAACCACCACCACGAACCACCTCAATGCGGCTAACCATATTTGCGGGAATCTGTTCCATCCCATACAATCCCATTAAAGGGCTAAAAATCGGGCGACCATTAATCAATATCTGCGAATATCCACCTCCAAGCCCATTTATCCTTAATTGCGTGTAATTGCAGGTCTGGCAATCCTTTTCCACGCGCAACCCGGGCTGAAAACGCAAGCCCTCTGAAATGTCACATGCTTGCACCATTGTAAGCGATTTGCTGTCCATTACGTTGACAATAACCGGTGAATCTGTCTGTCGTTTAAAGGTTTTGGTCCCTGTCACCACAACTTCATCAACCGACATGTTTTTTTCCTTCAATATGAAGTTTAGCTCCAGGGTTTGTCCTTTAACTGATTTTATGGTGTCTCTGTGGTCATAATATCCCATGGATTTTGCAACAACTACATGTACTCCTTCAGGCAGGTTAATCAACATATAATGACCTGTATGGTCCGTTGTTGTTCCTGTTGTTGTGCCCTCAATATGAATGGAAGCAAATGGGATATGCTCACCGTCTTTTTCGGACCTGACATCCCCAAAAACGTTGGCATCTGTTGTCTTTCTTTGCGCATTTACGAACAAAATGCCAGTAAATATATATATGGATATAAATAGTATTTTTTTCATGATAACTATTGATTTTAAATTTCTGTTGTGAGTTAATAATTATTACTGTTGTTTCAGAACCAGCTTATTCTGGTCTGATGATACTGTTTGTGGTACTTAATGTTATGTTGAGATCTGTTTTGAGGAATTTAAATCTGAAGCAAGGGTGGCTCACGGCCTTTTACCCCAAAATTTAGTTTGAATTTATGATCTGGGGTTTGATAAATAAATGTGGTTTTATGAAAGGCAACTAATATGCTGAATGTAGTTAAAACACCAATGACATAAAGAAGCTGTAAATGTGAAATATGAAAGAGTTCCTGTGCTGTATGGTTATGCTTTTTAAAAGGGGCAGAATCCTGGCTTTTATTGTATGGGTGCGCATGAACAATAAAGCGGCCGTTTGCCAATTTATGCGTATGCAGAAAAACCACATTGTTTACGATAAACAATCCCACTGAAATTACAAGCAAGGTGGCTATCAGCTTGTATATTTTATTTTTGCTTGTTGCTTTCATAATTATCTGCGAAGAAAAGGAGCATAAAACTAATGGTATTTACCAATTTGCTCCATTAATTATTGAAGTATAACAATTATTATAGCTTATGGTTGAGGATAAAACATGATTTGATAAGTGTTATCTTTTTTATTTTCTGCCTTCCCGCCAATTATCATTTTAGTAAATAATCCTCGGGGCAAGCCCACGAGGCATTAGAACATACTCAACTGATGAGCATCCTTTAGTTTCTTGTACTCCTTCTCCAGTCCCTGTTCTTTCACATATTTTGCAATCTTATTTTCAGTACCATGCTGCCCTACTGTATTCACGAAGTAACCTTTGCCGAAAAATTCTCCTCCCCATAGTTGCTTTTTCACTTCTGGACAATGCTTGAAAACTTCTCTGGAAATCAAACTTTTAAGAATCCGTACTATTTTGGTAACACTATAAGTTGGAACACTTTGAACCAAAAAATGAACATGGTCATTATCTGTACCTATTTCTAGAAAGCGAACATCGTAACGTTTTTCCAATTCTTCACAGGTTAAAACCAATACGGCATCAACTTGATCGGTAAGCACAACCTTTCGATACTTGGCACTGCTTACAATGTGGTAGAGCAAGACTGAAACATTATGACTCTTGTGAATATATTTACTATTTTGTGACATCGAATCACAAAATAGTAATTTTTAACGAGGCAAGCCTCGAGGTATTAAACCTGAACGAGAATAAAATAAAACCGAATAATACCCAATCAAATAATAGTTTTAAGGCTATTTACTCCACTTATTATAGAAAATCATTTTTATTTGTACAATCTTATGTACACGATTCGATGGCAGCAGAAGATATCGTTTCTGATTCTTTAATGAAATTATGGGAACGCCTGAACCATGAAGAAATAAAACCCTGAGAACCCTACTTGTTTACTATTTACTTAAATCCGCAACAATAAAATTAGGTTTTGGAAAATAGTCGTTTTAATGTTTTTATGCATTGATATTTAGAATATTTCGTTCAATTTCTGTTTCAGGGTTTCGTTTTTTGTTTTTTTTACGATACTCTAGCGAAAGCTTTTCACCGATAACCTGATGCCGTTTATTTTGCTCTTTGGAATATGCTAAAAAGAGTTCTCTATTTGCATTGTTCTTGATTGTCAACTAATTAGATTTCGCAGTCAGGCATGTCTGTCCCATCGGCTTTGTTAATATTTGATTCCTATGACAATAATAGGTGGTATTTCTTGGTCGAAAATAGCTTTAAAATTTGTTGTCGCCCCTGGGTTATCCATTTTGAGGGGACAACCATGAAACGGAAAATGAATTTCTTCAATCGGAAGGTTGGCTTGATAAAATCCAACTTTTTACTGATGAAATCGGTCAGAAAGTGGTAAAGATTTCTACAGATAGCCATCATGATAAGAAACACGGTGTTTTCATGAAGAAAAGAGAATGGCATTTTTTTCCAAAGAAAATCATTGTTCATTTCATCAAACAGCCGTTCGCTATCGCCCCTGTCGTTATAAAATTCAACTACTTCGAACTCGGTCATTTCGCGGTTGTTTGTCATTATTGCCATGTAGGTGAAATCGTCTCCGGTGAACAGGTCGCCTTGTTTATCCGCCTTCTTTTCCTTGGTTATAACGTAGCGGTAAGTTTTATCCCAACCAAATGGCGCATATTCAATGGATGTCACATGGTATTCCTTGAACCCAATTGTTTCTGTATTCCAATAAGTTATATTCTTCACCATATCGTAAAGGCTCGCACAACGTTGTGCCCTGATGTAAAAATATTTACTGTTGGCTTCAACAACCGGGACAACGCTTTGGTCGAACGACCCGCAATCCATCCGGCTGTGCTTCACTTTTATACCATTTTCACCCAGTACCCCATAAGCCCTTTTCAGGGTTTGGTCCTGCTTGTATTTCACATTGCTGTTGCCATTGCGGTTTTCAATGTAAACCGGGAAGTTACCAATTGATGCTATTCCGGGAAAATAACCATCGGCATGTTTGTAACTCCGCTTCGAGTCATACTTGCCGGCGGGGATAAACTGGTTATCATAGTCGAAAATATAATTGTCGTTCTTTGAGGACAATTGACCTGTCAGAACCAGCAATTTGACCAACAACTTATTTATATCTATATTGATATTGAAATCATGCTCAACACCTGTCTTTGAAATGGTTGTTTCCTTTTTTGTGACCAGTTCTTTCTGCATCCTGAGCAAAGTGTCAGCCGAACATACTTCAAACCCTTTGATATGAGCAAGTTCCGCACGCAGGTGTTCGGTAATATCTTCAGCACATTCGCCACCACAAAGCACCATTAACAGGTACGAACGAAAAAGGTCGCTGTATGGATATTCAGCTTTTACACCTCGTTGTCCCAAGGTTTCGTCAATGGTTTTATAAACCGAAGCATTACTCATGATATGATCAGCGAAATTTATTCCGCCAAAAGAGTTGATTTTTTCCGAAGAATATGTAATTTTCATCCGCGACGATGTTTTTCACCTAAATAGGTGAAAACATTTTAATCGGCAAAGCTTTGTAGATATTAGTTTTACAGGGCTTTCCGATTTTTTATATTTTGTTTTGCGGAATTAAGGTAAAACTAAAAGATTTAGAATCGATTTTACATAAAAATGTAGGTAAAAAATGAAGATAATATGGGTCATTCATTCAAATTCCATTCAAATTTCAAAAAAGCAAAACCATGTAAACGTATGATAATGAATCCAATTAAGCACAAAAAAAAATAAATCCTTCAGGTTCACCAAAAGACTGCTCAGTTTGAGTGGTCTTTTTTTTAATTCATTACTCTGATTTTTTATTTGCCTCAAAAGCATGATTCTCATTTGGATATTCTTTTTTTATCAATTAAACACTCATGTTCTGGATATTGATCGTTGCATTATGAGTCTTAGGCATATAAACATTTTAATGTAGAGGTTGTTGCCATAGTGATATTTGAATAAATCCTCACAAACCGCATAAATTCTATTGCGAATGAAATAAGTCCATATTATCTATTACCTTTAGAGAGAATAAGATAGATATGGGAATAGATGTAATCCGGAACGATGTTGTTTTTTTACCCGATACATCAAGGGTAATCGCCAGGTTTTTATTTACAGGCGAAAAGCGGGCTTTAAACACAGTTCGGTCAGTACTTGAGATGTCAGAGAATTCAATTTCGCAAACATTAAGCCCTGTGCTTAGGGATTATTCACTTCGACATAGAAATATCTCTAAAATTTTTGAAAAGAATTTTAATCGGATTGCTTATTTATTAGATAAGTTAAATGTTCAACCAGGTTCGCTTAGTATTTCACAAAAGATTTTAATTGGCTCGTATTTTACCATGGAGTACTCGATTGAATCGGCTGCTTTTTTTAATCCCTCAATCATGGAACACCCCGATCAATCGGAAACTGGGCAGAACGAAAAAAGGGTAATTCTAAGTTTTAGGGCAACAGGTGAAGGACATATCTCGTCCATTGTTTTCAGAACCGGCATATTAGATAAAAATAATAATCTTTCCGTAGAACCCATTGGGAAGATGTTGGAAGAAGCAGTGCATATACGACGGCATGTATATGTAAAAGAGGCTTTTAAAATGAAATTAAACGAGATGAAGGATATTCATTCCATTATCCCCTCTGGTTTAATCCTTGATAAATTAAACGATACATTTACATATGGCGAACTACGCGATTGTATTAAAGAAGCCAGAAAATCATTGCACCTAACTGCAGAAAAGGAAGTATTGTTCAACCAAATAATCTGGTTGGCTTCATCTCATTACGAACTTGAATTTTCGCTCGACACAAATATTTCGGAACGGGTAATTTTCCCGGTTTCGGACAACGAAAAAAATGGAATTGAAGATGCTCGTTTCGTAAAATTCACTGAAGATAGTTGCAAAATGAGTTATTATGCAACTTATACAGCTTATGATGGCATTACGATAATGCCAAAATTAATTGATACGACCGATTTTTACCACTTTCGGATATTGCCACTTCATGGCGAAATTGCCCAAAATAAAGGAATGGCACTTTTCCCACGAAAAGTAAATGGGAAATATGCTATGCTGTGCCGCCTCGATGGATTTAATAATTACATCTCATTTTCGAACAATATCTCTATTTGGCGCGAAGCAAAACTATTACAGCAACCTAAATTTCCATGGGAATTAGTTCAAATCGGCAATTGTGGGTCACCCATTGAAACGCCTGAAGGATGGTTGGTAATTACCCATGGGGTAGGGCCAATGCGGGAATATGTGCTCGGAGCATCGTTATTCGATCTTAAAAAACCTGAGAAAGAAATTGGCCGGTTGAAATCACCACTGCTTATTCCAAACTCCGATGAACGGGAAGGTTATGTGCCTAATGTTGTGTATTCTTGTGGCTCAATTATTCATAACGATGATTTAATAATCCCATACGCTATGTCCGATTTTGCATCAACTTACGCTACTGTTAACCTTAGGGAACTCCTTGTCGAACTGAAAAAATCAGACTAAATTTCACTCCAGGTTAAAAAACCGCTTTGAATTTATTAATATCCTGTTATTACTAGCCATTAATGTGGGAATCATGTAAGTATTATTTAGAATAATGTAACACCTAATTCGATTAAACTCCTGAAATTTAAAAGTTCAAATAATACGAACAAAAGCCTCAAAGTTACACCATTTAAAATAGGGACGATGCCACATGAAACAAATAATCAAAAACACAGAAAATAATGCAACTTCTTCGTTAAAGAAGGCTTTAATTGCTTCTGAAATTCGTTATCGCCGCCTTTTCGAGTCGGCAAAAGACGGAATTTTAATCCTTGACGCTGGAACAGGGATGATTGTTGACGTGAATCCTTTCCTAACAAACTTATTGGGATACCCAAAAGAAAATTTCATTCAAAAAACAATATGGGAGATAGGTCTTTTAAAGGATATTGTTCAGAATAAAGATAAATTTTTGGAACTACAGCAAAATGAATATGTCCGTTATGAAGATTTGCCATTGGAAACCGCCGAAGGACGAAAAATACACGTAGAATTTGTAAGCAATGTATATTTGGTAAACAATCAAAAGGTTATTCAGTGCAATATTCGTGATATTACCGAGCGTAAACTATCAGAAAAGACAATATTTGAGGCACACAAAATGTTGCGTACATTAATCGATAACCTTCCGGCCTTGATTTATATTAAAGATGTGGAATGCAGAAAAGTTATTGCCAATGTTGCTGATGTTAAAAATATTGGATATAAGCGCGAAGAAGATATCATTGGAAAAACAGATATTGAATTGCTCCCCGGAGACATTGGGCATCGAGGGTATATGGATGATCAAGAGGTAATCAACTCCGGAAATGCAATCTTTAATAAAGTTGAAGATTTTGTTGATAGCAAAGGTAAAATAAATTGGATATCCACTTCTAAAATTCCATTAAGAAACAACGAAGGTGAAATTACCGGACTTGTCGGGATTGGGCACGATATAACCGAGCGTAAGATACTAGAAATGAATTTATCAACTGCAACGGAAATCGCAAAACTGGGTTATTGGGAATACGATGTTAAATCAGGTGATTTTATTTTTGATGACCACTATTATAGACTAATTCACGGGTCTTCGGCTGAGAAGCAGGGCGGCAATACAATGAATGCTGAAGAATTTGCAAGGAGACTTGTTCATCCCGATGATTCAAAAATGGTAGTTGCCAGTTTAAACGAAGCCATCAATTCTCCAATCCCCGAATATTTAGGACAAACTGAAGCAAGGGTTTTTCGTGACAACGGAGATGTTACAAATGTAATGGTTCAGTTTAAAGCAGTAAAAGATCGTACTGGCCAAACAATAAAGATTGTTGGTATTAATCAAGACATAACCGAACAGAAACGTTTTGAACAGGAATTAATGCGCGCCAAAGAAAAAGCGGAAGAAAGCGATCGTTTGAAATCGGCATTTCTTGCCAATATGAGCCACGAAATAAGGACTCCTATGAATGGTATTTTGGGTTTTACAGAACTACTTAAAGCTCCTGAGCTAACTGGTGAAAAGCAACAAATATTTATTAATATTATTGAAAAAAGTGGCGCCAGGATGCTGAATATTATTAACGACATTATTAGTATTTCGAGAATTGAATCGGGGGAGGTTCAACTTTCAATTACACATGTTAATATTGACGAACTTGCAAAAGATATTGTCGATTTTTTTAAACCTGAAGCAGAAAAAAAAGTATTGGCCCTTTCGTACAAGAATATTTTCCCGGAAAATCAAACAAGCACAAAAACAGATAAGGAAAAAGTGTATGCTGTGCTTGCTAATCTTGTAAAGAATGCAATAAAATTTACGGAAACCGGATCCATTGAAATTGGCGCAGAAAAAAAAGGCAAATTCATTGAATTTTTTGTAAAAGATACAGGTTCAGGTGTTCCACAAGAACAACAAGAAATCATTTTTGAACGGTTCAGGCAAGGAAGCGAATCAACAAACCGAAATTATGAAGGAGCGGGCCTAGGGTTGGCTATTTCCAAAGCATATGTTAAGCTGCTTGGAGGTGAAATTTGGATAGAAAGAAACATTGACCAGGGAGCAATATTTTATTTTACGATCCCTTACCCTGATGTAATCAAAGAAAAAGAACAGCTCAAAGCTATGCCCGAGGAAGTAATCTTAAATCATGGAAAGTTGAAAATACTGATTGCGGAAGATGACGAAGCTTCACAGATGTTGTTGGAAATTATAATTTCTCCACTAGCGAGTGAGAGTTTTTATGCTTATACTGGAAAAGAAGCCGTTGAGCTTTGTCGCAAACATCCCGAAATCGATTTGGTGTTGATGGATATTGATATGCCCGGAATGAATGGTTATGAGGCCACCAGGCAAATTCGCAAATTCAATAAGGAAGTTTTTATTATTGCACAAACGGCCTACGGACTGTCTGGCGACAAGGATAAAGCATTAAAGGCAGGTTGTAATGATTATATCTCGAAACCCATAGATAAAAGAGCATTGCTAAAAATGATAGAAAAAAGACTGAGAAAGGAAAATGTGGGAATGATGTAACTTAATACTAAAGTTATGTAACAGTTTAAAGATTAAACAGAAATACCTTTGATTGTGCAATAATTTAATTGCACAACTAACAAATAGAAATTATGAAAAAATTAATGTTCACATTGGCTATTTTCTTTTGTACTGTCGGAATTGTTTTCACTGGCTGCGTTTCCCCATCAAAAAAAGTTGAAAATGCTGAGGATAAATTAATTGATTCGAAAAATGCAGTTTTGGATGCAAAAATCGAGCAAAACCAAGCACATCAAGACTCAATTACAGAGTATCAGCAATTTAAAATAAAATCAGAAAACAGGATTATTGCAAATGAAAAAAGCATTGAAGAGCTAAGGGTAAAAATTTTAGATGCAAATGTGGAGAATAAAGCATTGTACGAAACTAAACTAGCCGAACTTCAAAAGAAGAATTATGAATTGAAAATAAAATTGGCTGATTTTGAAGAAGAAGGAACAGACAAGTGGCAATCATTCAAGAATGAATTTCTACACGATATGGATGAACTAGGGAAATCATTTTCAGATTTTACGATAAATAGCACGAAATAATTCACACCTGTTAAATGAATAATTTGAATGTATTTTAAGATTTTAACAAGCCATAATAAAGTCAAATACAAAATGATCATTTTATTATTAACAGACTGAAATGTTTTAATAAAATTGCCCTGAATATTTTGGGCAATAACCCAAGGATGTATCAAAACTATCAAAACGGCTAACCTGTTGGTTTTTATCTTCAATTTCAACATTAGGAAACAATTATACAGTAGAAATTATCTTCGAATGTTGAACAAAGTTTGTAAAGGATTCACACATCCTTCTGAAATTTAAGGCCATACAATTAAGGATGTTATCCTCTTTAAAAAGTACTCTTCGATAAGAAATTAGCTTCTGTAATAAATAAACTAAAATATAAAAACATGAAAAAATTACTTTTACTTATAATGATTTTTGCGTTTGCAACACACATAGATGCGCAAACAGTGGATAAAAAATGGGGCCTTGGCGTTGGAATAGGCGCATATGGTACACTTAACAAAGACGGAGTTGGTTTAATGCCTGAGATATATTTTAGCCGCTATCTTAGTCCACGACTGAATTTGGCACTCAAAAATAATATGGGATGGTTTAATTCGAATATTAACAGTAATCTTGATTTGGTAAATACAGCTCTGAATCTTAGATATAAATTTACTGACCAAAGCAAAAGTTTACGCCCTTATATTTATGCAGGACCAAGTTATCTGGCGAACAATTCTCAATCTGCGTTTAATATTGATGCGGGTTTGGGGGCAAAATTGTTCGTCAGTGAAGTAACGGCTTTCTATATTGATGCCGGATATATTGGAGGTATCAAAACAGCAGATAGAAGCAATACAGGAATAGATAATTTCTGGAAAGCTACTCTGGGCCTGGAATTTGATTTTGGAAAAGCAAAGGATTCAGATATGGACGGTATAGCTGATAAAAAGGATAAATGCCCGAATACTCCAACAGGTGTTATGGTGGATGAATATGGCTGCCCTCTTGACAGAGATGGGGATAGAGTTGCAGATTATGAAGATGATTGTCCGGATGAAGCAGGAATCATAAGCCTAAAAGGTTGCCCTGACAGGGATGGGGATGGCATTGCCGATAAAGATGACGATTGTGCAGATGTTGCTGGATTGAAAAAATTTATGGGCTGCCCTGACACTGACGACGATGGTATTGTCGATAAAAATGATAAATGTCCTGATACACCTAAAGGTTGTGCTGTTGATGCTGATGGTTGCCCTCTTGACTCAGACAAGGATGGCGTAATTGACTGTCAGGATAAATGCCCCACTGAAGCAGGGCTGAAAGACAATGATGGTTGTCCGGCTGTTGAGGTTGAATGGGAAGAAATGACATTTGGTCCCGTTTATTTTTATTTTGATAAATATAATTTATCACCAAACGCAATGGCAAAACTAAACGAGGTCGTTGAAATAGTTAATTCAAGCGCTTCATACGATGTCATCGTTTCAGGCTACACGGATAATATTGGAACTGAAGAGTACAATCAAAAGTTGTCTGAAAGGCGAGCAAAATCTATTGTGGTTTATCTTACAAAAAGAGGTGTAAACAACGCTTATGTAGGTATAAAAGGTTATGGGGAAAACAATCCCATCGCACAAAATACGACATCTGAAAACAGGCAAAAAAACCGCCGCGCCGAATTCCAAATTAAAATTAAACGGAGAAAGTAGGTTAAATTTAGTATAATGTTCTTAAGGCCTTATCTGGAAAAGATACGGCCTTAATTTTTTATAATTATGTATGCTTTTCAACTACCTGTAAATATGTCAATTATCTGGTATTTTTAGGTATTGGTGAAACGTGAGCAAGTCAAAATTTATTTGTTTATTCGAACAAATAAAATTAGCTCATTTTTAAAGAGGATAATACCTGATTTTTCAATTTAGTATTCAAATTACAAAGTGAAAATAATTTAAACGGTTGACTCGCTCTTGGGTGCAAGCACTGGCTGTTGTATTAAGTTTTTCTCATAATTAATCAATCTGTAATGAATTTTGTATTGCTAAATGAATCATTCCAGAAACGCATTCATGGTTAAAAAATGTGTGAATGATGTAACTCTTTTTCGAAATAGTGTAACACTTCCCAGCACGCTTCAAGGTACCTTTATATAAATCTAAAGGACATAATCATTAGGTTGCAAATAAAACGAATACCATGAAAAAATCACCGTACATTATTGCTATTTTGCTAATACTGCTTTGGGCTATTATAACATTTGGCTTTAACTCTACCCGCTATGCCGACATCCTTCTTATAATTGCTGCATTTATCATTCTTCTTCAGTTCTTTTTCAAAAAGAAAAACACAAAAACCAAATAAAATGAAAAAACACATTTTTACTTTCGCTTTGCTAATTACGGTAAGTGCTATTTTTGCACAAGATCCAATAGGAAAAGGGCAGTCGCAAATAAATGTTGGCGTTGGGCTTTCTTCGTGGGGTATCCCTGTTTATTTAGGTTTCGATTATGGAGTACACCGCGATATAACACTGGGAGCAGAAATGTCATACCGCTCATATAACAATAATTGGAACCATGATAAATACAATCATTCAATTGTTGGTTTTTTGGGAAATGCCAATTACCATTTTAATAATGTTTTAAACATTCCTTCTCCCTGGGACTTTTATGCAGGGATAAATCTTGGTTTTTATAACTGGAGTTCTCCGAACAATTATGACGGATCGCATTCTTCTCAACTTGGAATGGGGGCACAAATTGGTGGAAGGTACAGCTTTTCCAAGAATATTGGAATCAATCTGGAATTTGGGGGAGGAAACGCAGCATCTGGTGGAAAATTTGGTATAACCATAAAAATTTAGTTGTGAAGATTAAATGCAGTACAGAACAATGTGCGTTTTAAAAGTAAGCATTATAGAAAAATGACCGGATTTAAGATGATGATATGATTCACAACATATATCAAAAGAAACAATTCAATTAATAATTTCAACCCAATTGGTTGAAAATAGTGCAACTCAATTAACATGATCTTTTTACACTTAATATAGTCTTATAAAAACTTAAAAAAATATCAGATGTACTACTATTTATATTTAATCTTTCCGATAGTAATTTTTTTTCTTTTAGGAATTAGAATAGTCAGGCCTACACACCGTGGCCTAATTGAACGGCTTGGAAAATATCATAATTTGGCTAATCCAGGGTTTCACTGGATTATTCCCGTTGTTGACCGCCTTTTTATGGTAAATATCACAGAACAAATGGTTGATGCCGAACCTCAGGAAATAATTACAAACGACAACCTGAATGCAAGTGTTGATGCCCAGGTTTACTTTCGCGTAAAATCGGACGAAGAAAGTATTAAAGGTTCAACCTATGATGTTGACAATTACCAATGGCAGATTGTTAATCTTGCACGCACAACGCTTCGTAATATTATAGGAACCCTCACCTTAAAATCAGCAAATAGCGAGCGCGGGAAAATAAACAACGAATTGCATGAAACCCTGCATAAAGAAACCAAAAGCTGGGGAATAGAAATTATTCGCACCGAATTAAAACAGATTGACCCCCCTTCTGATGTTCAGGAAACCATGAATAAAGTGGTAAAAGCCGAAAATGAGAAAATAGCAGCCATCGATTCAGCAACAGCAGCCGAAACGGTTGCCGATGGTGTAAAACGTGCAAAAATAAAAGAAGCTGAAGGTTATAAGCAATCGAAAATATTGCACGCCCAGGGAGAAGCTGAGGCTATAAAACTTGTAAACGAAGCCGCCGATAGATATTTTATCGGGAATGCACAACTATTACGAAAACTCGAAGCACTGGAAGCTTCGTTGGAGAGTAATGCAAAAATAATTATTCCTTCAGGCTCTGATTTGGTCAATGTTATTGGAGAAATGGCCGGAATTGTACCGTTGGAACGAAAACAAAAGTAGAAATGATCAATAGGAAAACGTTTTTGAAGCAATTCTGGGGGAATTCCAGGTTCAGGAACAGGGCAAAATATCAGCGTAAAAAGATGAATGTTCTGATTGCATTGGATTTTAAGCAAAGTGCCCAAAAAGTTGCAGAAGAAGGTTTTTTGTTAGCGAAAACAATGAAAGCTAGTATAACATTGTTACATGTATTAAAAAATCAAAAAGTTTATTTATCAACCGAACATGTTACTGTAATTGGTTTTGCAGGTCGCCTCGATAACAGTAAGGGCTCATCAAAAGAATCGTTTGATCCTAAAAAAATATCACAACAGTTTCTAGATAAATCAAAGCAATATTTGGGAGATAATCATATTCAAACACTCCTAGAAGAGGGTGATTGTACAGAAGCTATTTTAAAAGCAGCTAATAAAATTAGAGCAGATGTTATTGTAATGGGATCGCATAGCAGGAAATGGTTTGAAAATACAACAATGGGAAGCATTACTGAAAAAGTTTTACAAAATACAACGATTCCGGTTTTGATTATTCCAACAAATAAAGTGGTGAAGCCTGATTCGAAATCGTAATTCAGTGGTTGGTACAAGCTTAGTGATTTTGTTTTTAGCGACAATGTTTCGAAAAATTTAACGATGGCATTCTTGCTTGCAGAATGTATATTAGAGTTTTTGGCGAAACTTAAAACAATATTTTTACTTTCATTTATATTCTAATATCGTTTTCAATAGTTTCAAATACTCAGGATTTGGTGCAGCCATCGGAATTATTGGGGCATCAATCGCGGCAAAAGTATATTTTTCAAGCCTTTCGAATGGGAAAATGTCTTTTTTTTGGCAGTTCAGAAGGAGTTCTTATTGATGGTTGTAGCATAATATTATATACAAGACCAGCTTAACATATTTTTAAAATAAAGGATTTAGAATAAGCATAGATGCCTGGGCTCATATTTATTATGGTAAAGATGAAAAGATCCAAATTGGTTTTAGGTTAAGTTTAGAAAATCATTTTAACCCATATTTTTTATCGATAACTCGAAAATAATCTGGTCATATCAAACCTTCTTTATAATTCCGATTGTGGCGGATATTTAAAGCGAACAACAAGTTCTTAGGTAATAAAATCATAAACAAATAAAACTAAAATAAGATGAGATCAGCAAAACAATTAGGAATTTGGATGGATCATTCAACAGCCAACATAATGGAGTTAACAAAAGATAAAATAAAATGTACAACCTTGGATACCACTGTAGCCTTTCCTGAGCAGGTGCAAAACCTACGGATGGATGAAAGCCTGATGAACAATAAAGAGCAAGATCATCAATCAAATTTTTACAAAAAGCTAAGCTTCATAATAAATGATTACAATGAAGTTCTTCTGTTTGGGCCAACAAATGCAAAAACGGAGTTGTTCAACTTGTTGAAAAAAAAACGGCAATTTGAAAAAATTACGATTACAGTTCAATCTACAGATAATATGACCGATAACCAACAAGAAGCTTTTGTGAAATTATTTTTTACAGGTAAAAACGAATAAATTACACATAGTCGGCTGTTTGAAATATTAAACCAAACCGTTGTCAGGTTTTGCAACATATCTGATGTTCGAAAATTATAATGATTGCCAGCTAAAAGGATTTGTAATAATAAATATGAATAGATTAATTCACGATATTCTAGAAATTGGCACCATAGTTTTACTAAGATAAAAGTAAATAATTACCTAAATTGGTAAATCTGATGTGATAGTAACCTGCAATTTAAACTTCTCTAATTTAGTCCCATAGCATCAGGTATATTCTTTATACTATTTTTAAGTCCGACTTGTAAAAATCTTCGTAAGCTTGTAAAACTGTTAGATGAGAAATTAAATACGCCAGCGAGCTTTCTGCTCCCTGGTTCCGGTTTACACCATAACTTTCAAAACCATCACAGCAACCATTGGTTTCAAAATCGAACAAACTCATCCTTAAATCATTTTCACCTAAGAACCACAAAAAAGAAGTATAAAGTTTGTTCAAATATTCTTTATCCTTGGTAAGGAAATATGCCTGGTGATACATAAGAACCATTGCCATGGCATCAATTGGTTGTTGTGCAAAAATGGAACGCTCTCCGTTTTTTTTGTACCATTTCTCATTCCCAATAATTGAAAGATAATTGTCATTTAAGGTATGATCAGTCAGGAAAATCATTGATTCAATAGCTATTTTAGTGATATGATCCTCGTTCAATATTTCCGCAGAATGCAAAAGTGCCAAAGGTAAAATGCCATTGTCGTATGCCAATAAAGATTCAAACCAATTCCAATCTGGAGTATTATTTTCATTAAAATGTTTTATCAGTACGTATGCGAGATTTCTTAATCTCTCAGTCATTGAATCGTCTGAAGGATTGCTTTTTAGGTAGTAACTGATACCAATCATTGTGTTGGCAATACCCCGGATTGATTTTAACTTTTCGAAGTTAGGAGACGCATTAAAAAATATCAATTTACCCGTTTGGTAATACGCATCGTTTGGCGCATTTCCCAATAAATAACCCAAGGCCCAGATTGTTCTGCCAAAAGAGTCTTCGGAGCCAACTTCATCCAAAAAGATCCGGTTAAAACTGAGAAAGTTCCGAAATGTTCCGTCCGTATTTTGCATGTAATGAATGTAACTTAAATAAATGGGAGATAATTCGAGTGCCCGCATATCTTTCTTTTGATTATATGCCATTAAAACCATAAGTAAAGCCCTTGCATTATCATCAAGGCAATATCCTTCCTTTAAATTTGGAATACCAAACTTTGCATGCTGAATAATACCTGTGTCATCGGTCAGTCGATTTATATGGGCAAGTGAAAAAGGAGGGAGGATGAGTAAATCGGGCTCTGTCTCTTTCCGCGCAATTATCGGACCTGCTTCCCTAACAATTTCTTCGGTTAAGGCAAGGTATTTTTCACCGGTTTTTGGCCAGGTTATTTTTTTGCCGAATTCACATGCCTTAAGTTTTAGCATATTTAGTTTTTCTGGATCATCGAAAAGTTCAATTATTGACTCAGCAAGCTCAACCGAATCATTAAAATTAAATAACCGTCCTCTTCCACCAGCAAGCAATTCAGCAGCATGCCAATATGGAGTAGAAAGAACAGCTGCGCCCACACCAACTGCATACGAAAGAGTTCCACTGGTTATCTGGGCTTCATTCAAATAAGGAGTGATATACATATCACAGGCATATAAATATTTGAATAAATCTTCTTCATTAATAAATTCGTTCAGGAACACAACATGATCTTCAAGTTGAAGATTTTTTACCAGGCGATGAAGGAAAACCCGGTATTCTTCCCCGGAATGCCTCAATACATTCGGATGGGTTTTCCCTAAAACAATATAAATGAGTTCTGGATATTTTTCAACAACTAGGGGCAATGCTTTAATTACGGTTTCAATGCCCTTGCTTCTTCCAATAAAACCAAATGTTAGCAAAACTTTTTTATCAACTAGTTTAAACTCTTTTTTTGATTTTTTAGGGCTATATTGAATATCGGGGACACCATGTTCGATCAGTGCAATTTTTTCTTTTGGTACATCATAAATATTAACAAGAAAATCAACAGCTTTATGGCTCATAACCACAATTTTATAAGCCATTTTGCAAATCTCTTTCAAGACAGCTTTTTCATTGTATGAAGGTGCTTTGAGTATGGTATGAAGCGTAACGACAAGCGGAATTTCAAGTCGGTGAAGCATTGGAAGGATATAAACACCACTGTGCCCTCCAAATATACCAAATTCATGCTGCAGGATACACACATCGGCACCACTAAGGTTAATGTATTTTACAGCTTTTAAATAATCTTCCTGATAATCTTGCCGGATAGTTAATTTAACCTCTTTCGGATATTTATAGATAAAATCGTTGTCACTCAAAGCAACTACAAAGCCTTCAAGTTTTTCCTCCGAATTTTTCTGCACGGCAAGCAACGATTTAAATAAATTACTTGTAAATGTCCCGATTCCACATTCCCGAGGCGGGTAAGTCGCTATATATACTATTTTCATTTGTTATGATCTTTAGAAATCAGCCATCAGTTACCATTCGAAATTGTCAAATCTTTAAGAAAAGAATCGTCCTGGTTTTACAGGAATAAGTCCTATCGATTTATTTCTCATGCCTGCAGCACATCTTCACCTCGAATTTGTTTTCAAAAAAACGGCTTTGTCTACTTTGTTTAAGTATGCTTTTAAGTCAGGGTATCTTCTATAAATCAAAAGTTATATCAAACTTGAATCATTTTTCCTCGCTTTTTTTGCAGCCCTCTTTTCTTTCAGGTTTAATACAGCGATTTTTTTTGTGTTCTTTCTTTCTTTTCCTTCGTTCTTTTCTTTACTTTTTGCCATTATTGTTGTTTTTGGTTGTTATTATTACAGGGTACTTCCTTCATATCCACTTTTAATTACTGTTGATATCATTTTGAACCGTTCGTTTGCTTTAACAAAATTTGAAGTATGAGCAGGTATGATTATGCCTTGACCCATTTGAAGTATGTTTGATTGATCATTAATAACAATTTCTGCTGTTCCTTCAATTATTTGAATAAATGTATCGAACGGGGAAATTTTCTCAGCCAATGCTTCCCCTGTATCAATAGCAACAACACTAATATTGCCTGTTGTTTTTCTGATAATGGTCTTACTTACCACCGAGTTTGGTATATACTCAATAATTTCGATGAGAATGTGGATTTTTGATTTTTCAATTTCTTTTGGTTGCATCTGATTTTAATTAGCAATTCAATCAAAGGTACCCTCCATGCATTCTATATGTTTTACACTATTGATGTTTTTATTTACATCATTCACACATTTCAACTGATCATGACGATGTTTTACGCAAACCATATATTGTCCTGAAATGGTAACCATATACTGTATAGGTAATTGCATCCGCAATAGATTTGGGCCGCTTGAAAATGGTCCAAAGAATAAATTTCCAGTATTCATATCTACCTTTTTCGCGTACGCCAATTATAAAAACAGATTTAAGAAACCCTTTCAGGAGCGCAATATTTACATTTGATTTTCTTTTGTTCAGCCTGTTATAGTTCAAAAGCAACTGGCGAACTCTTTTATAATAGGGTTTTGTTGAATATATATTTGCAATTATTTTTTTGTATCCATCTAATAGTTCATTAAAATCCATTTTAGGAATAAAATTCATCGAGGAATCGGTATTATTCCCGGTTGCCTCAATGGTCAACCTGTTTTCTGCTTTTAACTGATTATAGAGTTTAGTGTTTTTGGGTGCATTTAGTAATCCAACCATGGCCGAAACAATTCCGCTTTGCTGGATAAAATCGATTTGGCGTTGAAATACCGAGGATGTATCGGTGTCGAAACCAACAATAAAACCACCCGAAACCTGTATCCCTGCTTGTTGTATTATTTTCACACTTCTGATCAGGTCTCTGTTTTTGTTCTGAACTTTGTTACAACACTTGAGCGATAATTCATCGGGAGTTTCGATACCAATAAATGCTGAATTAAAACCTGCACTAATTAGTTGCGTCATTAGCGCTTTGTCATCTGCAAGGTTAATTGAGCTCTGCATGCTAAAATTAAAAGGATATTTATGGTTTTGCATCCATTTTGTCATTTCGGGCAGTAGGTTCTTTTTTATTTCCTTGATATTTCCGATAAAATTGTCATCGACAATTGCTATAGCGCCACGCCAATTCAGGTTATAAAGTTTTTCAAGTTCATCGATTATTTGTTGTGGGTTTTTCATCCTGACCTGATGCCCCAGAAGTGTGGTTATTTCACAAAAGTCGCATGCAAATGGGCATCCGCGCGAAAATTGGATGTTCATTGCAGCATAATCTTTTAACGACAGTAAATGAAAATCAGGCACCGGTGATTGCGGCAGACCGGCATATTTATCGGTTTTATAAATCCGTTGTGCTTTACCTTCTTTTAAATCAGCGAGGAAAAGAGGCATGGTTATCTCGGCTTCATTTAAAATAAAATGATCTACATCGGGATAGTTCTTATATTCCTGGGTAAAAAGCGGGCCTCCTGCTACTATTTTTTTGTTCCATTTTTTGCTTTCAAGAATTACTTTGTTTACCGATTCTTTTTGAATATACATGGCGCTGATAAAAATATAGTCGGCCCATTGGATATCATTTGTCCGAAGTGCCGTAATATTCAAATCCACCAGTTTCTTCTGCCATATCTCAGGCAACATTGCCGACACAGTAATTAAACCAAGCGGTGGTACCGAAGCTTTCTTCGAAATAAATTTCAAAGCATGTTTAAAACTCCAGAAAGAATCGGGGCATTTGGGATAAACCAGCAATATGTTCATGACTATTTATATTGAATTGTTCATGGCTATTTATCACATTTGCTGAGCTATTCCAGAAGAATGCAATTTTTAAACCATACAGTACAAGATAAATTTCGGGATAAAAACTCAGGAATGTATTACATAATTCTGAAGAATATTTACATTATTCACACATCTTCAAGTGTTTCTCGACGTTTGTTCTTGAGGTTTTTAAAATGTGTAGGTGTTAATCCTGTGTATTTTTTAAACTGATTTGAAAGATGAGCAACACTGCTGTAGTGCATTTTCCAGGCTATTTCCGAAAGGTTGAGTTCGTCGTAAACAATCAACTCTTTTACCCTTTCTATTTTATGGGTTAGGTAAAATTTTTCAATCGTAATGCCTTTTACCTCCGAAAAAAGGTTGGCAAGGTACGTATAATCGTAATCGAGTTTTTCGCTCAAAAAATCGGAAAGGTTGACCTTAATTTGATCTTCAGAGTAATGAACCAATTCAATAATAGCATTTTTTATTTTTTCTACAAGAACACTTTTTTTATCGTCCATCAAAATCAAACCTGCCTTTTTTAAATCTGTTTTTAATTGTTTTATCTGCTCAGGCTGAACATCTCCAATGATATTAGCTTCCCCAATATTCACATATACATAGTGCAGGCCAAGTTTTTCAAGTTCAGCTTTTACTACCATTTGGCAGCGGATGCAAACCATGTTTTTGATGTATATTTTCAAATATTCTAATTATTTTCAATTAATCGCAGAACAATTTTATGCCATTAAATTTAAGTTTATCGTATTATTGTGTCAACTATGACTTTGTAAATTTACTAATTTTCAATGAGTTTACTAGTATCTATATATTTTGCAAATACGTTTACTAACCCAAATAATTAGCTTAATTGAGTACGCTGGATATCCCCGGGCAATACTTAATATCTTAAAAAAATTCAAACCGCACACATAAAAGTCTTAATGTAATGGTCGGGTTGGCTATGTTTTTTTTTGAACGTTTTGGGAATTACGCACGTATTGATTTAAATATGAAAACCCGATTTAATTACTAAACAAAAAACATCTCAAGTTTTAAATCTTTGTGGCAAATTTCAACGATTCAAACCCTTGCCTCTGAACAACCAATTCATGCATTTTTTATCCATTCTTACTAACGTAAATATATTGTTGAATAGACTTTTAGTAAGACTTCATATAAATGTTATGATAATCAGATTAAATATGCACACCCCAGTTTTTGCACAAAACAAAAAATAATCAGCTTCATATTGCACAAATGACAAATGTCTAAAATAGAATTGCATCATTCATTAAATAAAATGCCCTCTGGAATACTTATAACATTAAGTTAAATAAAATTAACCCTAAATATTCTGTTCTCCTAATCGTTATGTTCCGATAGGGGATTCCCCTTTCCCATTTCAGGAAGCCCCCGATGTTTTCAGGATACCCTATTCCCTAGTTTTGATTCAGATGCTGGTCAAGTTCTTTGTCCCGCATCCATTGGGAAAAAAATAAAGGGAAATTTAAAACAAAAGTGATGAAAAATTTGGGGAAAGGATTTATCATGAGAATAAGTGGACTACTGCTATTTGTTCTCTTTTCATTCAACGGGTATTCTACCACCTATTACGTAAGTAATTCGGGTAACGATTCTAATTCGGGCAAGTCAACATCTTCGCCCTGGAAAACTATTGATAAAGTCAATAGTGTCTCATTTAGTGCCGGTGACAATATTTTATTTAAACGCGGAGATTCATTTTTTGGCAGGCTAAGGCCAAGAAGTGGAAATTCATCCGGGCACATTACTTATGGCGCATACGGTTCTGGTGATAAACCAATGCTTCACAGGTCCTATTTATTAAATAGCACAAGTGATTGGGTTGACGAAGGCAACAATATTTGGAGGTCTTCATCCCAGGCTAATATTAATGAAGATGTTGGCAGCATTATTTTTAATAACAACAGTTCATTTGGTGTTAAACAAAGGTATTCCGGCAATATGGATAGCCAGGGTGACTTTTGGTCAGATGCCAATAACGATTGTGTTAAAATGTATTCCGTAGGCAATCCTGCAAGCAAATACGACAAAATTCGTGTACTTGTTGGTGACTATATTATTTGCGAAGACGACAGAAGCTATGTGAAATACGAAAACCTTTGGCTAAGCTATGGTGGTGCGCATGGAATTGGTGGTGCAAATACACACCATATTATTGTAAAAGACTGTGATTTCTCTTATTTGGGAGGTCGGATACTACCTGGCTATGGTGATGGTTTCGAACGTTACGGAAACGGTATCGAGTTTTGGGCTTCTGCACACGACAACCTGGTTGAAGGATGCAACTTATGGCAAATTTACGATGCTGCACTTACCAACCAAAGTTCAGTTGCTGGTGATCAGGTAAATATTATTTACAAAAACAATGTTATTTGGGATTCTGAATATTCTTTTGAGTTCTTCCATTTAAACACCAGCTCGCGAATCGATAATATCCAGTTTATTAACAATACCTGTATAGATGCAGGAGGTGGCTGGGGACACGCACAAAGGCCCGACCCATCAGGCAGGCACCTGTGTTTCTGGGAAATCCCGGCAAATGTGGACAATATGATTATTGAAAATAACATATTTAAAAATGCCGAAGAATGTTTATACTGGATTCCGGATGCTGACCACGATTTGCAAGGACAGGTTAAACTCGATTATAACTGCTTATACCAAAGCAGTGGCATGTTGGCCTTGGTCGAAGCTTATGGTACCGTTAGAAGGTATTATGAGAACGATTTCGAAGAATATCAATCGCGCACCAATCTGGGAAGCCATTCCATCAGCGTAAATCCATTATTGTCAGGTTCTAACCTAAGCAGCAGTTCAGAATGTATTGATGCCGGAAACCCTGGCTATCCAAAAGATCCTGACAATACAATTATTGACATGGGGGCAAATTATTACCACCATACCACAAGCACACAAACCGTTTATGCTTCCGAATACGTTTCAATTTGCGAAGGCGAATCTTACAACGGATGGACCACCAGTGGCGTGTATGAGCGCACTTTGGAAGGTGCAAATGGCGCTGACAGCGTTGTAACAACATACCTAACTGTTTATCAGGATGTACAAACCACTGAAAATATTACAATTGTTCAGGGACAAAGCTATAATGGCTGGACCGTAAGTGGCGATTACGAACGGGTATTAAGCACTGTTAATGGATGCGACAGCACCGTAATTACTCACTTAACCGTTACCGCATCAGAATTGGAAAGAATAGAATATGTCACCATCTGCGAAGGTGAAAGCTACAATGGATGGACAAGCAGTGGTGTGTATGAACGGACCATTATGGTGTATGGACCAGATACAGTGGTTACTACATATTTAACGGTAGAGGAAGCTTCTTTTACCGAAGAGGATGTTACCATCCTGCAAGGTGAAAGTTACAAAGGATGGACTGAAAGCGGTGACTACCAACGGGTACTGAGCTCAGCAAACGGATGCGACAGCACAGTAACCACTCACTTAACAGTTACTGTTACTCAATCAGATATTGAACAAACAGAATACGTCACTATTTGCGAAGGTGAAAGCTATCACGGATGGAACAAAAGCGGCGTGTATGAACGAACCATTGTTGTATATAATGGTCCTGATACAATTGTAACTACGTATTTAACTGTGGAGGAAGCTACCTATACCGAAGAATATATTACAATTGTGCAAGGTCAAAGCTACAACGGCTGGACAGAAAGTGGCGATTACGAACGGGTATTAAGTTCAGCAAACGGATGCGACAGCACTGTAACCACTCATTTAACTGTGACTCCAGCAGAATTGGAAAGGACTGAATATGTATCCATTTGCGAAGGCGAAAATTACAATGGTTGGACTCAAAGCGGCGTGTATGAACGTACAATTATGGTTTACGGTCCCGACACAGTGGTTACCACCTATTTAACTGTGGAGGAAGCTTCTTTTACCGAAGAGGATGTGAACATCCAACAGGGGGAAAGTTACCATGGATGGACAGAAAGCGGCGATTACGAAAGGGTATTGAGCTCTGCCAATGGCTGTGACAGTACCGTTACAACCCACTTGTTTGCAGCACCTAACGATATTTATATTACCGAAGAAGTAACCATTTGCAAAGGAGATAATTACAATGGATGGACAAAAAGTGGGGTATATGAGAGAACAGTTGTTGTCATCAACGGTCCTGATTCAATCATTACCACCGTTTTAACAGTTAATCCAACCTACGCAACCAATGAAAGCATTACCATCTACGAAGGCGAGCACTACGAAGGATGGAACAAAACAGGGATTTACGAAAGGACATTGTCTTGCACAAGTGG
Organism: Prolixibacteraceae bacterium; assembly: GCA_963677475.2. Taxonomy (GTDB): domain Bacteria; phylum Bacteroidota; class Bacteroidia; order Bacteroidales; family Prolixibacteraceae; genus JABMQB01. The sequence goes on from CAXXQD010000010.1 coordinate 40,022, forward strand.
CTGCGATAGCATTGTAACCACAAATTTGGCAGTTGTTCCTGCTCCGATATCAAGCACTGAAGAGGTTGAAATATGTGATGGCGAAAACTATAAAGGCTGGACAAAAAGCGGCACTTATATAAGGACTTTAATGGCAAGTAACGGTGCTGATAGCATTGTAACTACCTACCTGACTGTTCATCCAGAGGTATTTGTGGTGGAACACATTTCAATTACCGAAGGTGAAAGCTATATGGGATGGACAGAAGCAGGTGAATACCAACGTACCCTAAATACACAGTTTGGTTGCGACAGCACAGTAACTACTGTATTAAGCGTAAACCTGCTGCCAAAAGAAACTTCAGAACAAGTTGAAATTTGCGAGGGTGATGATTACCAGGGCTGGACAGAAAGCGGAATTTTCGTTCGTACATTGGAAGCTGCCAATGGTGCAGACAGCATTGTTACAACCTATTTAACCGTCAATCCGGTTTACTTTATCAATGAGACTTTTACGATTAATGAAGGAGAAGACTACCTTGGTTGGACAGTTTCTGGTGAATACCAAAGGACTTTATCAAGCCTGGCAGGTTGTGATAGCACAGTGACCACCAATTTAGTTGTAATTCCAACACCAAAAGAAAGCAGCGAAGAAATAACTATTTGTGAAGGTGAGAATTACGAAGGATGGGAAACCAGTGGTACATACATCCGTGTGTTGCAGGCAGCCAATGGAGCTGATAGCACCGTAACAACTAGTTTGACCGTTAACCCTGTTCATTTTACCGAAGAGGAAGTGACTATATTTGAAGGCGAAAATTATTTTGGATGGGAAGTTTCCGGAACCTACGAAAGGGTATTATCAAGCGTTACAGGTTGTGATAGTACCGTAACAACTGTTTTAAACGTGGTACCTGTTCCGGTTGAAGTTACCGAAGAAATCAGCATTTGCGACAACGATAACTACCTTGGTTGGACAGAAAGTGGCGTTTACGAAAGAACCTTAACAGCACAAAACGGTGCAGACAGTATCATTACCACATACTTGACCGCTAACCCAACTTATCAAATCGAAGAGCAGGTAACGATCAACGAAGGCGAAAATTACGAAGGTTGGACTACTTCCGGTGATTACGAAAGGGTTTTATCCAGTGTTAGCGGATGCGACAGTACCGTAACTACACATTTGACTGTGATACTTGCACCCGTTTACACCGACGAGCAAATAACCATTTGTGAAGGTGAAAATTACGAAGGCTGGACAGAAAGTGGCATTTACGAAAGGACTTTACAAACCGCTGAGTTGCGCGATAGTATTGTAACCACATACTTAACCGTAAACCCAAGCTATTCTTTCGAAGAATATGTGACCATTGAAGATGGCGAAAGCTACTATGGTTGGTACGAAAGCGGAACCTATATCAGGGTATTGTCAACAGTGGCAGGTTGCGACAGCACCATTACCACCTATCTTTCTGTTTCTCAAACCAAAAAAGGGATTACCAACATTGATGGCGAAGAGAACCTGATCCAGGTTAAATTCTTCCCTAATCCCACAAAAGATTGGGTGAATATCACCTTCTCCGATATGCCTTTAGAAGGAACAAGCATTGAGTTAATGGACAATAACGGGCGCGTAATTGAGCATTTAATTGCCGAATCAACCATCGAGCGTATAAATGTGCAACAACAGCCCGCAGGATTTTATTATATCAGAACCATATCCGGATCCCAGTTTACAGTAGATAAATTGGTTATCGAGTAGCACTTTTCTCGGTAACCGCCTTTATTTTTGAAGTCCCTTGTTTTTAGCCAAACAAGGGCTTCTTTTTTTATGACAGTCTCTAGCTGATCCGTTCCGATTCTTTTCAAAATCTTTGCCCTAAGCTGTATTTGAAGTTTTATGGGTGATCCATTCCGATTCTTATCAAAATCGCTGTTCTAAATCGCAAATTAGTTGTTTTATGGGTGATGCGGATTCCATCCGCATTATTGCAGCAAATAAAATTTGCTGAACCCAAACCCATATTTAAGTCAATATAAAATAATTGAAAGAATCACTATATTTAATTACTTCAAAAATACGTTAAAATAAATCCAATTAAAGGAATTAAAATGATTGACCAAAGCACACAAAGCAAAACTTCACAGCGGGAAAAGAAACAAGATTTTGAATTACCGAATTCTGCAATCAAAATAGTATTAGTGGTATTATCATTAGTATTAATAATAACAATCATTTATTTCATCGACAAAGGAAATTTAAAATTTTGGGAAGATCCAGATTTGGAAATGCTCAGTACGTTTGGAACATTTTTATCAGGATTGATAGGGACCGGATTAACAGTAATAGCTACATTTCTTATCTGGATGACATATAATAGTCAAAAAAGGGAATTGAAAGAGACGAAGGAAATCGCAGAAGGACAAAGACAAGCGATGCTATTGCAGAATGAAACTGCTAAAAAACAACAATTTGAAACTACATTTTTTAATATGCTCAATAAACTTGATCAAATTTTCAGATATACCAAGGGAAACTATAATTCATTAGGAACACCTAATTGGACACAAATGAGTAAAGAAGAGCTATTAGTAGAATTGTCTGGAATTCAATATTTCAAAAGGGCTAATGACTTATTTAGTAATTATATAAGGTTTATAGATTCACAATTAAAAAGCGATAAAGTAAATTATACATTATTAATGCAATCTTCTATATACTCAATCGGTCATTTCTTGTTAACGCCTATTGAAAGATATTATTCATATTTATTAACAATATTGGATTTTATTGAAGATAGTAATTTAAATAGCAAGTTTTTATATTTTGATTTAATTAAGTCACAGCTAACCCAAGAAGAATTAAAATTAATAATATATAAAACTATCTCTAATTACCCAGATGATACATTTAAAAAATACATAACCAAATTCAATCTTTTGGTAAATTTAAATGCTTTTGAACAAAAACTTGGATCATTAGATTTAAGCTTTTTCTTTCCCTACTCAGCATTTAATAAAATGGTTGTAAAAGAAAAAATTAAAATAATTTTAAAAGCAATCGAAGACAATCCGGTTGAAATAAGTGAAGATAAAATAGTTGACCATTATTGCAAAATATATAAAACAACTGGAGTAACAAGGCAAATGATTGAAATAGAATTGATTAAAAATGATAAAAATTATCAATTTATCTAAAATTAAAGCGAAAAAACATAAAGAGAGAAGCTTTGATAAAGTGAAAATTATGAAAGATAGATTTTATGTGTAATGGTTTCATGTATTATAAGAGCGAATATTATTACTGTGCAATTTCCGATATTGATTTGATATTTTCATAATATGATCTGAAGTGCTTTAATTGTTCCGGTATATATTCTCAATTTTCTATTTCAACCAAATTTTGAATTTTGTGAACAAACTCTTGTATTGCCATATTATCTATCAAAAATGTAAATAAGTTTACTTTTCCTATTATTTTTATCTTCAGAAAACGGTTTCTTATCTAACGATTAGATTATGATACGAATAAAACCAAGCCTTAATTTATTTTGCCTTGCTTTTTCAATTCTGGTAATTGCTTGTAGTTCCGATTATTATGTGAGCAATGAGGGTGATGACCGTAACAATGGAAAATCGCCAGAACAAGCCTGGAAAAGCTTAGGTAGGGTAAATAATGCCCGTTTAGGGGCTGGTGACACGGTATTTTTCAGGAGAGGGGATTCTTTTTATGGGCAATTGGTACCACAAAGCGGAAAGCAAAACAATCCTGTGGTTTACAGCGCTTATGGAGAAGGCGAAAAACCTCACCTCCACCATTCCATTCTTATCGATCAAAAACAAAACTGGGTACAGCAAATGGATAAACTCTGGTGTACATCAAACGAACTGGAATTGGTGGAAGACGTGGGCAACCTGATTTTTAATGATGAGGAGGGTTTTGGGGTTAAATGCAAAAGCAAAGATGAACTTAAAAAACAAGGCGATTTTTGGTACGATTACAATCAAGAAAAGGTCTGGCTATTTTCAGAAAGCAATCCGGCACTGTTCTATAAAAACATCCGTTGCGTAATGGGCAGTACGCTTATCTGGCAGGAAGATAAAGCCTTTGTGCACTACGAAAATATTGCTTTAAAATATTGCGCAGGTCATGGAATTGGCGGGAAAAACACACACGACATTGTGGTTAAAAACTGTGATTTTTCGTACCTGGGAGGTGGTTATTTGCCGGGTTATGGCGATGGATTTGAACGTTATGGGAATGGTGTGGAATTTTGGGGAAAAGCTGGAAACAACCTTGTGGAAGGGTGTAAATTTTGGGAGATTTACGATGCGGCGGTGACCAATCAGAGTTCGGTGGCTGGCGACCAAACCAACATTACGTATCAAAACAATGTGATTTGGAATTGCGAGTATTCCTTTGAATTTTTCAACTGGTTCCCGGCTTCAAAGGTAGAAAACATACGTTTTATAAACAATACCTGTGTGAATGCCGGATATGGCTGGGGGCATAAGAAACGTCCCGATCCGTCGGGAAGGCATATTTGTATTTGGGAACTTAACGCGAATGCTTCCGGTTTCACGATCGAAAACAATATTTTCAGCAATGCCAAAGAATACTTGATCTACATTCCCGATGCAGATCACGATATTCAATCACAAATGCGGATTGATAACAATTGCCTGCACCAGGAAGCGGGGAAACTGGCAATTCTGGAAGTAAATGGAAAAGTGGAAAAGTTTGAAAAGGAAGACTTTGCAAGATATCAGGAGTTTTCATCTTTCGAAAAAAACTCTGTGAATGCAGATCCTTTGCTGGATGGGAATAGATTATCCCAGAAATCGCCCTGCATAGGTGCAGGAAACCCGGAATTTGGTACGAATAATAGAAAAACGCCCAATATTGGGGCTGACTTTAATCCTCTTCAATAAGTGTATTAAGCGTGAAGTTATCAGCATCAAGCGGAATAGGCTGCTGTATAAACAGTTTATTCAGCAATTGGGTGGATAGGATTCCGGCAATCGCCATTTGATCTATTTCCGACACGTTTTTCTGGGCTTTTATTTTATTGATGAGCATTGCAACTTTGTTCGGATCGAAAATACCACTGTCGTGAATGCTTTTGTCGCTCAGCATTTCGCCAATAAACCCTGCAGCGTTCTCATCGAAAAAACTACTAGCGATAGGGGCGCGGTACGCTTGTTTTGAGCGTTGTCCGATTGAATCTGGGATTTTACCGTGACTCATTTTTTTCAGGATAAACTTTTCGTTTAAACAATTCAGCTTAAAACGATCGGGCAATTGCGAGCTAAATTCGATAACCCGGTGATCAAGAAAAGGGTAGCGCCCTTCCACCGAATTTGCCATTGCCATGCGGTCCCCTTGCGACGACAACAGATATCCCGACATAAAAATGCTCGCTTCGAGGTACTGGGCTTTGTCCAAATCGGTCCAGTTTTCAAAATCTTCGGGAAGGGTAGGTGCTATTCCTTCAACCGGGTTGTAATTTTTTATGGATTGCCCAAATTCATCCGAAAAATAGGCTTTAATTCGTGAGGTATTGTTCCAACGCAAAAGATGCGAATAAAGCGGGTCATTTGTTTCCTTTAACTTGTAGCCGAAAAACATTTTAAGCGCCATATTCCCCGAATCTTTCATCATTGGAAGGTAGGGGTAAAGCTTGTGCAACAATTGCGGACGGAACCTTGAATCGGGCTGGTTTGCCCAAAATTTCCTAATTTTTGCTTCTTTAAAAATATTGTAGCCGGCAAACATTTCATCTGCCCCTTCGCCCGTAATTACAACCTTAATATTGCTTTCCCTAACCTTCTTCGAAAGCAAATACATAGGCGTTGGCGATGTCCGTAAAATAGGCGATTCGGTGTGGTAAATGGTATCCGAGAAATTATTGGCAATTTCCTGTGAGGTACATTTGTAAGCCGTGTGCCTGGTTCCAAAAAACGCTGCAGCTTCCTCCTGATAGGTTGTTTCATCAAAAACCTGATCGGCAAATCCTATGGAAAAGGTATTCAGGATGTTGGGGTCAAATTCTTTAATAAACGCTGTGGTAACGCTCGAATCTAAACCACCACTCAAATATGCACCCACCGGAACATCGGCACGCAACCTGAGTTTAATGGCATCCCGGAAAAGTTCAGTCAGCTCTTCCACGCTTTCATCCATGGTTTTTGAGTTGACCCGGGTTTTGTTTTTATAACCTAAACTCCAATAGCGTTTTACCACAAACGAAGAGGAGCTAATTTTCATAAAATGCCCGGGAGGGAGTTCATAAATATTCTCAAAGGGTGTATTCGGGCTTATGGAACTCCAGAAAGTAAAAATCTGGGCCATGCTTTCGTTGTTCAGCTTTTTTTCAATTTTGGGGACGGTGAACAAGCCTTTAATTTCGGAACAGAACGCAAACGAATGTTGGGTTTTCCAATAAAACAAAGGTCGTATTCCGACCCGATCGCGGGCAAGGAAGAGGCTTTTGTTTTTTTTGTCCCAGATACTAAAAGCAAACTGTCCGTTGAGCATTTGCAAGCATTTTTCGCCATACAGGGCATACAATTGAACCAAGACTTCGGTGTCGCTGTGTGTTTTTAACTTGATTCCTTTTTTGATTAAATCAACCCTCAATTCCTGATAGTTGAAAATCTCCCCATTAAAAACAATCCAGAAATTTCCCGATTCATCGGCAAGCGGTTGCTGTCCCGACTGAATATCGATGATACTAAGCCGAACGTTGCCAATTGCCAACTGTTTGTTCACATAAATGCCGCTCTCATCGGGACCACGGTGCTTAATCACCGAAAGCATGTTTTTTACATCATGCTTCAACGATGGATGTTGCCCCCCAGAGTGTTTGAATATGCCTGCAATACCACACATAAATTCTATTCGCTTAGTTTGCTTTCGATAAACCTTGCCATTGCATCAATCGATTCGAAATTTGCTTCCAATAGCTCAGAATCCTTCGGATTAATGTTAAATTCCTTTTCGATGAAAACGATTAAGGAAATAAAACCCATGGAATCGAAAATCCCCTGCTCGAAAATTAAGGTGTCGTTTTTCACCTGATCTTCGGGAGCAAAGGTGGTTTCAACAATGAATTTTCTAATGGTACTGGTAATTTCTTCTCTGCTTTTCATAGTACTTATACTGTTTATTTTTGAATTATTCGTTTAAAATATAGACCGAAGTTTGAAGTTGGAAGTCTGAAGTTTTCTTCGTTTAATTTGATTTTCTTCCGACTTCTGGCTTCTAGCTATTTTTCCATTAAATCACACCAGTTTAAAATACTGGCATTCAGCTTAAAGCTACATTGTTTGTTTTGTTATTTTCGAACCCAAATTTCAGCAGTCAGGCTATCCACAACATTCTGAGTGCAATGGAAATAGTCGTAAAACAGGTCCCTATTGGGGCAAATGCTCTCCAGTTTGCTAAAATCATGCACTTTCCCACATGAAGCAACGGTTTGCATAAATTGTTCCTGATGCACATTAATCCCGTTGTTTTCGATATAATCATTCACCCATTGATAATTTGGCATCACAATAAATTCAAGCTCAATATTATTCTCTTTGCAATAATTGCTAATTTTTTGCAATTCGGTGATGTGGCTTTCCGGATAATTGTAATCATCAAAAATTACATCTGCCCATGCTTCCGACAGGCTATCGATCTCTGCATCCGGTTTTTCAAAATACGGATCTTTTACCCAAACAGAATCGTTTGTGTATTGAAACATCAGGTTGGCGTAGCTATCCCGCAATATTTCCTTGCTAAACACATATTCATTGGGTTTTTTGATAAACTCCATTGCTTCGTCAAACAGGTTGTACGAGAAATGCGAATTCGATAAGGCAAACGAAACCTGGTAATACACTTTCTTCAATTTAACCTTTTCGGCAGCGTACCAAAATACCTTGGTTGTAGTTTCGAAATTAGCGGCCGGCACACAAAAATTATAGAATTCTTCATTTGTCAATTCTTCAATCAGCTCCTCACGGAAATAAAATCCCTGAGAATCGCCCACAATAATTTTATCCTTTGGGGTTCTCTTGAATTCGATCAATTTCCAAAGCATATTGGCTTTTGATTTGAATTCGTGGCTCCGGTTGGTCAATTCATATTTCGATTGGGAGTCGATTAGACTTGAAACATTAAACCGGTTATATGGATCTACAACGAATATCCCCAAAATGTAGAGTACAATTGGAATGCTAAAATATGCCAGGTTGAGTATTAATTTTTTCATTACGATTCTTTTGTCTTAAACCACCATTAAAACTCCATATATACAAACGATTCAGCTTCGGCAGTGTATATAAATATTAACAGTATGAGAATATAATATCCTGCCCAACGAACCCATTTGGGCTGATTAAAAAATAACTGGGGAATGTTTTTCTTCTTTTCTGAAATTATTTCGGAGATGTAAATAAGTGCGAAAATCAACAAAGCAAATGGAAATTTACTTCCTTCAGGGAAAAATCCATACCCTTTGAAAACAAACTCGAACCCCACAAACATGTGCTTGAAATAATACAAGGCATCGCTTAGCGATTTTGAAAAGAAAAAGACCAAGGTAACACACATGTACACATAAACCGCACCCCAACTGATAATGTCAACCATAAACTTGGGCAGTTTAGCACCAATTCGGGTCCTGAACCGTTTGGTATAAAACTCATAGATAATGGCGAAGCCGTGAAGCAATCCCAAGACTACAAAGGTCCAGTTTGCACCATGCCAAACACCAATGATTAAGAATGTTACAAAAATTCCCAATACGGCAGCCGTGTCGCCAAGTTTTCTGAATTTTACAATAAATGGATAAAAAATAAAGTCGTTGCACCAGGAGGATAAAGAAATATGCCAACGTTTCCAGAATTCGGAAATGTTTCGTGCAAGGAAAGGTCGCCTGAAATTATCGACCAAATCGATCCCGAAAAGTTTTGCCGCCCCAAGTGCCATATCTGTGTAACCTGAGAAATCGCAATAGACGTAGATAAATTGAATGATAAAAACAATTATTAAGGGTACCCCCGAATATTCATGCACATTGTTATAGGCTAGCGAAACAGGCGCATACAGCGTGTCGGCAATTACCACTTTTTTAAATGCGCCCCATAAAAACAAACGCAATCCCTCGGTAATTTTTGCCTGATCAAACTTTTTAAGGTTATCAATTTGAGGGAAGAAATGGTTTGAACGTTCAACCGGGCCCGAAAGAAACTTAGGAAAAAACAAAAGGTAGGTGGCAAATTTTGGGTAGCTCAAAATGGCTTCTTCAGCACCCCTGTTCACTCTTATTACATATCCCAATGCCTGGAAGGTGTAATAGGATATTCCGACCAGGGTTATGATGTTTAAATAGGGCAATTCGGCATTGATCGATAAAAAGCCCGCCAGGTCGTTGACATTTTTAAAAATGAAATTGATGTACTTAAAAAAGGCTAAAAAGCCGATGTCAAAAACAATAGCTGCCCAAAATATCCGGTTTTTTAATTTTGGTTTATTCGTATTCTTTTTCAGCAAGATACCGATGAAATAATTGATTGTTGCAAACAAAACAGAGTACAACGCAACCTGAATTGAAATAAAGGAAACAAAAACCGTACTTGTAACAAACAAAACAAGGTACCTGTATTTTATGCCCACCATGTAATACACGATAAACGCTATGGTGAGGAATACGAAGAAATTAAAGGAAAACAATAACATAGAATAAGAATTAAATTCTTTACGGGATAATATTATTTCTGAACGGCAATGCAACGTATGTTGCCCTTGTTGTCTTTAACGGGCATGATGGATGTAAACTTCTGTGTTTTGTAGCAACGCTGCATAACAAATTCACCTTGTCCTAAACCAACTTCAAATACAAGCCAGCCGCCTTCGCGCAAAAATCGTGGTGCTTCAGCAATAAGTTCCTGAATAATTTTAAATCCCAATGCACCACCATCGAATGCCAGTGCTGGTTCATTTTCCGATATTTCCCTGTTCATTTGTTTTACCTTCGCCGATGAAATATATGGGGGGTTACAAATAATCATATCGGTATTTTTCAAATATTCGTCCGATTCAAATGGGACAAACATATCTCCTTGAACAAATTGTACGCGATCGGTCAATTCCAGAAACTCGGCATTTTCATTTGCCAAGTCAATTGCTTCCTGCGAAATATCTGATGCAACAGCCTGAACCCGAGAGTTGTGCTTTGCCATTGCCAATCCTAAATTGCCACATCCACAACAAATATCGATCACCTTAATCGGATCTTTGCTGTACGAATTTTGTGATAATTGTAGGGCCGTGTTACCCAAAACTTCAGTCTCTTTACGTGGTATCAATGCGCGGCTATCCACCATAAACTCGATCCCCATAAAACTTTGCCGCCCGGTTAAATGTGCCAACGGAATTTTATTTAAACGTTGGCTAACCAAATCGTTCAACTTTTCAACCTGTCCGTTTATGAGTTCAGGAAGTTCGTCTTCAGCAGCTTTTTCAGCCGAAGCATTAATGCCGCAGGCTTTTAACCACAAAGCTTTTAAGGTTGTTTCAGGTGTTTCTTCAGGTTTGTCAATCAGAATGGTAAGTTCCTTCTGAAACCTGTCGGTAAGTTCTTCAAAAAATATGGAATTATTCATTGCTTAGAAATCTTTGAGTTAGTTCTTTTTTATCAATTTTGCCATTGGTGCTTTTGGGCATGGCATCTATAATTACAACTGATTTTGGAATCATAAACGATTCTAAATGAGCAGTACATTCCCTCAGGATCGTATTTTGATCGATGGTTGAGTTCTCATAGGTCGTAACAAATGCCACAATCGCTTCTCCCATTACTTCATCCGGGATTCCAACAACTGCAACTTCTTTTATTTCCTTTAATTTGTAAATAATATTTTCTATTTCAACCGGGCTAACTTTCTCGCCACGTGTTTTAATAATATCGTCATTCCTTCCCTGAAAGTATAAAAAGCCCTCTTCGTCCATCCTAAACCAATCGTTTGAGCACAACACCTTTTCCCCTGGCAAAAATCCCGGTTTGATCATTTCGTTGGTCAATTCTTTTTTATTCCAATAACCAACCATCACGTGTGGTCCACGAATGTGCAGGATTCCAGTGCCTCCCGGATTTACTTTATTTCCCTGCAAGTCTAAAAGGTAAACCTCGGTTCCCGGAATAGCTTTCCCAACCGAATCGGTTTTTTCATCAATTAATTCGGGTTCGAGGTAGCAAACCCGCTTACATTCGGTTAATCCGTACATCTTAAAAATCAATGCATTGGGGAAAATGCTTTTTAATTCCGGAATAAATTCGGATGGAAGTTTTGCTGCCGTATTGGTGACCTTTTTCACGCTTTCGAAGCACAAAGGAGTGCTTTTGTTCGATGCAATCATCATGGCATAAATTGTTGGAACCCCCGGAATCACAGTTGGCTTATATTTTTGAATGTTGTTATAAATTGTTGCCGGAAAGGTAAATGATTGTTCAACAATCAAAGTACCACCAATAGTAACTGCCATAAAAAGCTGGTACAAACCATAATCGAAAGCCAGTGGCGAAAGCAACAAGATCCTTTCGTCTTCGACCAACCTTAAATACTCAATAAGGCTCCATGATGTAAACACCATGGATTGGTGGGTCATTACCACTCCTTTGGGGAACCCTGTGCTCCCTGAAGTATAAATTAACGCTCCCAGGTCGTTTGGGATAATTTGTGGAAGTACGTTTTCAAATTCCTGCTGAATGATATTGCCAAAAGATGAGGTTTTTACCGCTGGGATATCCAGTTCATCCTCTTTGCCTGCAACAATCAGTTCCTTAATTTCTTTTGAGCTTTGAAGGGCTCTACTAAACTCATATTTCAAATTAATTTCTGACAACAATATTTTTGCCCCTGAGTCCTCTAAAATGTACTGGAGTTTATTGGCTTTGGTTTGCGGGTTTATGATTAAAAATGCAGCTCCTGCCAGTGTTGCCCCATAAATGGAAACAATACATTCCCATGAATTATTCATGTAAATGGCAACCCTGTCACCTTTTTGGATGCCAGATTTCACCAAATAATTCGCCAATTGTACAGCCTCGTTTTTTAACTGCTCATAGGAATATTCGATTCCTTTAACGATGGCAACTGTTTTTTGGGGCGATTTTCCGGCGGATCTGAGTAAGGCTTCTCCGAGGACTCTTTGAGGTATTTGTGTCATATAACTTAGTGTAAATTGTTTGTTAAACAACTTTTATGGTTTCACTTCTAAGATAGTCTGTTGTTTTTCTTTTTCTCGTAAAGTTTTTATAGACTAATTCGATTTCTTTGGTTGTTTTCCCTAATTCTTCTGCAACATATTCAGGCGATAAATTATTCTCGTAACCATACCAAATCAAATCCATTTCGTAAAATGGCATTTGGAAGAAGAACTCTTCCTGGGTCTGGTCTGCGGAATAAGTATCGCTGGTTGGAACACGCTCAATGATTGATTTTGGCACGCCTAAATATTCGGCCAATTGATACACTTGTGTTTTATATAAATGGGCGATTGGTGAAATATCGGAACCTATGTCGCCATGTTTAACAAAAAATCCTTGTTCTATTTCTTGTTTGTTATGCGTGCCAACAACTGCACAATACATCCGCTCTGCATGGTAATATAAAAACGACATCCTGCATCGTTGTTTAAAATTAGAAGCACCAACAATTTGTAAAAATTCTTTCGGCGGCAACGTTTTGCTTTGGCTAACTCCGTTTTGGTCGAAAATAGTTAGTATAAACAATGGAGGCAGGTTTTGCCCCAAACTGTTAGACTTGATCCCAATTTTCATTGAATATGAAGCAGGGTTGTATTCAGGGAATATTGAATTAACGGCTTCATCACGACGGCGGTAACATCCAAAGCCATCAAGTGCAGCCGTAATATTTTCTTCAATCGTTTTAATTCCGAATTTTTCAGCCAACTCCAATGCAAGTGTTTTGCTATCATCGCTCGAATCTTTTTCAGGCATAATGATTCCGGTAACATTTTCTTTGCCAACAGCATTGACAGCCAATGCCAACGACACCGAAGAATCGATCCCGCCACTAATTCCAATTACAAGCCCTTTGCGATGAAATTCAGACAAAGCTTTTCTTATGGTTAATGATATTCGTTCTACTTCTCCCTGAACATTTTTTATGATTAAAGCATCTTTCAGGGATGTTAATTTTTTAAAGGTTTCCATTATGTTTGTTGTCTTTGTTATAAAGGTTTTGTCAGCATATTGTAAACTGTGTCCCAGTCGGGTATGCCAAGAATATTTCTATCATCGATGTAAATATCTGCATAAATTTTACGGCTAAATTGCGGATCGTAGGCTTCGTCGGGGCTATTGCTGTTAATGGCATAAAATTCCAATCCATTTTGTTTGCAATATCGCACTGCTTTTGCCAAAAGTTTTCCTGAGCGAAAAGTCCATAAAATCAGGGTGTGCCCATCTTCCTGAAGTTGTTTTAATACCTTGAATGAATTGGGTATTACTTCCCCAATTTCAGGATATTTGTGCTCCACAATTGTTCCGTCAAAATCTATCGCCAATATCATAATTGAATACTTTATTATCAAATTAATTTGAGCCGGATGCAGGGTTTATTTATCCCCGTATCCATCTTTCCAGTAATTTTTGCCGTAACCGTAGCCTTTTCTTTTGATGCCGTTCAGTACGATGGAAGCTTGCTTAATATTATTGGTTTCCGTGATTTTGTTAATCTTTTTAATTTGTTCTTTTAAACTGTAATTCAGGCGTAGAACAAACAAATTAACATCAGAATATCGGCTGGTCCAAATTGCATCGGGTACCAGCAAAATAGGTGCGTTGTCAATTACGATATGGTCGAATAGCATACGTGCTTCATTTAAAAATTCTTCAAATCGTGGGCTTTCCAAAAGTTCAGACGGGTTTCGTGGAATTCTACCTGCCTGTGCAAGGTACAGGTTCGGAACCTGTGTTTCGGTCACCACTTCATCAAACGAATGTTCCCCATTTAAATAGGTACTTAACCCAATGTCTTCCGGAATATCTAAAAATGAATGTAAGCGTGGCCTACGCAGATCGGCCCCAACCAATAAAACACGTTTGTTTGCCATTGACAAGATGGTGGCAAAATTGGTAGAAATAAATGATTTGCCTTCGCCTGAGATCAACGAGTTAATTGAGATTACTTTATTTTCAGGGTTTCGAAGGGCATATTGAAGATATATTTTTAAGCCCCTGAATGATTCTGCCATCCCAGACCTTGGATGCCCCAAAACAGGAAGTAAGCTTTTATAACTGTGGCTTAATATTCCATCGTAATAAGGTAATTTGCTGTCTTTTTCAACATCTTCCGGCGCTTCAATTTTATTGTTGAAATAACCGCCAATGGTGATAAAGAAGAAGGGGATTAAGAATCCTGCAAAGAGACCTCCAAAGGCAAAAATATAAAGCGCATTTTGGTTTACATGGATGGCTGTTTCAACCAATGCTTCATCAATAATCTTCGCTTGTGGTGCAACCGATGCAAGGTTAATGGATGCCTCTGCTTTCTTTTTCAGCATGAAGTTGTACATCTCGGTATTCACATCAAATTCACGTTGCATTTCAATGAGCTTTTTCTCAGTTTCCGGCAATTTGGTGAGCCTTGATTGAATGCTCTGGAAACGGCTTTCTAAATTGGATTTTTCCCGTTGTGCATTTTGAAGTGAATTACTGAGGTTTTCTTCTAATGCCTGCTTTGTAATACTAATTTCTTTTTCGAGCAATACATAATTTGGGCTTTTCTCTTGCACGCTAAATGCAAGGATTTCGCGCCTTTGCATTAGTTCCGAAAGTTTTGTGACCAATTGGCTAAGCCTGGTTCCATTTTCACTATCAAGAGCGGGGGCGCTGATATTTCCCAACTTTTCGGCATCGTTAATGCTGTTGCTTAGTTCCTGGTAATACTCAATATCTTGTTGTATCCTGAATTGTTCATTTTCAATTTCTTCAAGTTTTTCATAAACCAAACTGGCTTCCTGCCCTAAATTCATGGCCTGGTTAGCTTGCCTGAAATTATTGAGGCGTTCACCTGATGCCCTTAATTTTTCGCTTATTTCTTCGGTCTGCTCATCAATAAAACTTACCGATTTTCTGGAACTTAAGCTTTCTTTTTCGATGCCAAATTCAATAAAAACATTACACAACTCATTGAGAAACTCAGCATCTTTTAAAGGCACTTCGCCATCAAGGGTTAGGGTAACAAGTTCAGATTGGCGGTCTTTATATTCAACTACAATCTTTTCCTGATAGGCAATTGCCAATCGGTTTGCTTTATTAAATTTGAAATAATACTCTTCTCCTACCTCTGCATATTTTTTAGTCAGCCTAAAATCGAAGTATGGATTTTTAAAATTTTCGGTATAATTTCCCTTCTGTTCAAAATCAAGTTTTTGATCAACTCCGTTTATCCTTGCTTCTGAATTTACAGAGATTAAATAATTTTCATCATCCAATACCTTAATTTTTAACAAAACATCCTGAAGGTTTTTCGCACCTTCGGCTACAATAACTTTGAAGGGTTCATTTTTATATAATTCCTGGGTTTTCAGGAATGATTTTGTATAAAAACTTGTTTTCCACTTTAAATTGTCAATTGCTTCTTTAAACACCGAATAGGAGAGAAGTACGCCAACCTGGTCATCGATATTGCTGGAAGTCCGGTTTCGGTTGCCTTCAAAATTAATATCGTTGCTAAGGCTATTGTCTTCGCCCAGAATCAGCAATCGTGATTTGACTTCGTATTTTTCGGGGGTGATTTTATAAAGGCCATAACCTAAAACCAATCCTAAAAAACAGAACAATACGAACCAAGGCCATTTTTTTATATACCTCAGATAGCCCTTTTTTATGCTTTCTTTTTCCTCTGTTTCTATTGAGTTAATTATTTTTTCAAATTTTTCCATAATGAAATTATTGCAGGCTAATAGCGATTAAGATGGTTGAGATGGTTGAAATTGCTGACAATACCAATGAATATGCCGGGGTATTTAAACTATTGCTTTTAAATTTATCGGGTGTTATGTAAACCATATCGTTGGGTTGTAAAAAATAAGCCTCTGATTCGAACAAACTCTTCTTTGTAAGATCAACAAGAATAGTTCTTGTGTCGTATTTCCCCTGGCGAACCACCACTACTTTTTTCAATTTTGCATAGTTTGTTATGCCATTTGCCAGGCTGATTGCTTCTAAAATATTCATTTTACCCTGATAAGTGTAATACATTCCCGGGTTCACAACTTCACCTGTAACATTCACTTTAAAACTAAGCGTTTTTACCTGAACCGAAGGTTCTTTGAGGTACTCCAAAGCTTTCTCCCGAATCCTGTTTTGCGCCTCAATAAGGGTTAGTCCGGAAAAAGACAGGGTGCCAATTATTGGAAACGTTATGGTTCCGTTAGGTTCAACCTGATAGCCATTTATATATTGGGAAGTCAGGTCGCCAAACATTTGCTGTGTACCAGTAAAATAGCCCTCGCCCTGATGCGGATTGAACAGTTCATTTGCGTCTTTATCCAGTGTTACAATATTTATATATAAAATATCGTATGGGCTTATTCTGTATTCAGGTGCTTTTTGAGATACACCATAAATAAATTGATCTCTTTCTATATCATCGAAATATGCCAGGTTTTTAGTGGATTGGCATGAAAATAAAATTGCTGAAACAGCGATGATTCCTAATAGTTTGCTTAACGGGTTTTTCATAGTAGCTATAATTAATTTTTATTGGGAAATTCGTTTATTGTTATGAAACCACTTTATTGGTCCATCCAAAGGTTTGTTTTTTTCCATTAAAGGTTTTGAAAAAATCCCAAACACCACTGGATTTTACAATTAGTTCATTTATATTTTCTGTATCATTGACACATAAGCGTTTTAATCTGTAAATATCGGTATGTATTGTATTGAAACCAAAGTCGACGGTCAGGCCACTGCTATATCCGGCTTCTTTTGTAAGAGAAATATCCCTTTCGGAATAATCGCCGTTGGGGTAGGATATAGAATTAATGGGCAAACCAAATTTTTCTTCCAGTTCAATTTTAGATCCTGCTATTTCGCTTTTGGCAACTTCTGCCGTACATTTTGGCAAACAAGGGTGAAATTTCGTATGTGACTGGAAATTGATATACGTTTTCATTTCTTCAATTTCTGGTTTTGACAAAGCAGCTCTTGTTCTGTATTCTTTCTCCTGATCAAATCCATAATTCGATAAAACTTCCAATTTTTCAGTATTTGGTAACTTCTTAAGCTGTTTGATATTCACATCAGGAATATTGTTATTAAACCAAAAGTTTCGATTAGTTCCGATTATGGAAGAGCAAAGAAAAATGGTGACCGGAACTTGAAATGATTTGATCGCTGATAGCAATTCGTAATTTCTTTTGAACCCGTCATCAAAGGTTATAACTAGTGCATATTCAGGCAATACCGACTGGTTCCTGGTCCTGCAAGCTTCAACAAACGTATCTAAAGAAATGATATTATACTTTGAAACAAGGTAGCTGAATGACATTTCTGCGGTTTCTTTACTAATATCATGAAACAGCACAATTGTGACGCGGTGTTTTTGAAAAATCCGGCGAAACAGCATTGGCAATCCTGTAATTTTAATGCCTGCAAATGCCAGCTTGCGAAATGTTTCTTTAGAAATACTCATTCCTTAAAAATATATCGAATTAATTATTGCCCGTTTGCAGTCAACATTATTTTAAACGTTTTGAGCATAATGACAAAATCGAGCTTTAACGACCAGTTATCAATATATTCCATGTCCATTTCCATCCATCGATCAAATGGAATATTATTCCTTCCCGAAATTTGCCAGATGCAGGTAATTCCCGGAGGAATACTTAATCGTCGGTTCAGGCTTCGTTCATACATTTTTACTTCTGCAGGAATTGGTGGCCGCGGACCTACGATAGACATATTCCCCATGAGTACGTTTAAAAACTGAGGGAATTCATCGAGCGATGTTTTTCGAAGAAACTTACCAATCTTCGTAATTCGCGGGTCATTTTTTATTTTAAAAATAGGTCCATCCTGTTCGTTCTGAGAAGCCAACTGGGCTTTTAAATCTTCGGCATTGACAACCATTGTCCGAAATTTCAAACATGTAAAATGCCTTCCGTTTTTGCCCACTCGGGTTTGTTTGAAAAAAATAGGGCCACGGTCTTCTAGAACGATCAATATCGATATGATCAACATAATTGGTGAAGTAATAACCAAAATTGTGGTTGCCAATATGTAATCAATTCCGGTTTTTATTTTTAATGCCAAATAATTTTCAGGGTTGCGGCGAAACGATAGAAAAAACTGATGGTCAAGAAAAGATAATTTGGGGCTTAAACCTTTCACATTAAACACATCGGAGTGCATGTGGAAAATAACCCCAATTTCGCGGCATTTTATAATGTATTTATTAAGTTCCTTAATCTGATAGTCTTTTTTGCAAAAGAAGACTTCATCGATCACTTCATCGTCAATTACTTTCGCAAATTTTGCATTCGGATTAATAATCTGAAAACGGTCCTGGTACTTGTCGATAATTGTTTTTGAATCGGTAATAATCCCACCTATGATATATCCCCAGTGAGCCGAATCAATGAGTTGTTCAATAAATGGCGATGATGATTTATCGGCAATTACTATTGCCATACGTGTATTGTAACCTTTTTTCCTGAAAGATTTTATTATCCACCTGCCCAATATTTTATAGGTAAGGAGTACGGTAAAATTAATTGCTGCAAAAATCAGGATAATCTCCTTTAGAAAAGGATTGTATTCCAATAAATAGGAGATGGCCAGCAGCAAAGTTACACCAATTAACACAACACCTAAATATTTTTTGATAAGGTGGCGATAGCGCTGAATACGCGACATGGCACCAAGGTCGAACAGTTCGAGAAGAACATGCCAAATTGCACCAATTAGCAATGCTATAACAATATGTTCTTTGCTGTGAACAATTGTTTTGGCTATAAAAATATGCGAAATTACGATTGCCAAATAAAAACAAACAATGGTAATTGCGACTTGCACTAATACGCTCAGCCGTTCCAAAGCTGGTTCTCTTTCTTTAATCATGACTTAGGGTTTTGATATGAATTGAAAATTCTTTCCTGGTATTATAACAATCTTAGAAACCTGTTTTGTTTTCGCAAAAGATGGTTTCTTTATAACTATAGAGTAAGGAGTTCAGGTTCCTGTATTTATGATATTCTAATGATTTACGACTTTATCAAACAAATCAGAATACTGTTTTGAGATCGTTTTCCATGTGTACTTTTCGGAAGCAATGGAATGCATTATTTTTTTGTTTTGAATTGCATCTTTCTCCGAAAATTTGTCCAATACACTTACCAATGAATCAATACTGTCAAAAAATAGTGCTTGGTTTTCAGTGGTTTCGCGGTTGGTTGGCACATCGTATGAAATTATTGGTTGCCCAATGCTCATTGCTTCAACAAGCGATGGTGCAGTTCCACATCGCGAATGCGAATGGATATAAACAAATGCACCACCGCGCACATAATTGAATTCATCTTTATTGTAAATGTTATCCAGAACAATAATGTTTTTATGTCCCTGGTACTTTTGTTTCAACTTTTTACCATATTCGGAAACGCTCCAATTCGACAATAATACCAACTTGTAACCCTCAAATTTTTCAAAGGCCTCCAATACCAAATGAAGGTTATTATCGACTTGTGCACGTGAAATGCTGATGGCATATTTTTCGTTTAAAAACGGGTATTTGGCTGCATAACCATTCACCGATGTTGTAGTGCTAATTGCGTGATCGCCGCCATAACGAATAACCACAGAATCGGCACCAAAATTCTCCTTAAGGCTTTGTTGGTAGAGCTGGTTGTCCACAACATTAACATCAGAAAAACGGGACGCAATTTTATGGTTAAATTTTGCCCACAATTGTTTAACCCTGTTTAATTTTTCGCGTTCCCATTCGTTTAAACCGCCATGATTTACAATCACTTTAGCACCCGCAAGCTTTTTTAAAGGAGTCATAAATCCTGAACCCACAGGACTTAAATATAAAATAACATCTGCTTTAAATATGGCATAGATATAGGTAAACAAATCGTAGAAAATGCCTTTAAAACCACTGGCATGGATTGGTACATATTTAAGCTTCGCCCCAAAATAATACTTCTCTTTAAGCGGATATTTTTTCGAAGTGCAATAAACCGTTATGTCGTATTTTTCGCCAATATTTTGGCATAAAAAGTCGGCAAATGTTTCCAAACCACCATATTTGGCAGGAACGCCATGGATACCAATGATATGTACTTTTATTTTTCGGTTCATTTATTAAAAATAAGGAATTGGGCAGTTCAATTTAATTGTGCTGCTTGGTACAGTTTGATGAGCTTTTGATAGTAAGCATGCCCCGAATATTTCTCCATTGAAACATTGGCGATATTGTTATAATTCCAATCATTTTTGGCCATCATTTGCTCTATTTTATTTTTCAGATCTTCTTTATTTGCTGCCTGAAACAACATTCCATTTTCATTTTCACGGATAAGCTCAGGTATTCCCCCAATTTGGCCCCCCAAAACTGGCGTGCCAAGTGTATGGGCTTCGATAACACTCAAAGGATTATTCTCATAACACTCGGTTGGTATTAGCATAAATCTAGCTTTCATGAGTATTGGCTGGATCGTTTCCCAGGTACAATGCCCCATAAATTCTATATTGCCAGTACTGTATTTTTCACGCATAATCTTACTTAAAGGCCCATCGCCAATTACCTTCAACCGATAGTTTAAGGTAGTTGCAACTTGCAATAAGGTTTCAATCCCTTTCTCTTGCGACAAACGTCCTAAATACACATAATAATCTTCCCTTTCACTAAATGGGTTGATTTTTTCTGCCTTGGCGAAATTGCTCAAATGAACCATTTTTGATGCCTCAAAACCTGCCGATTGCATTTTGTTTTTCAAGAATTTGGAAGGGCAAATAAATTTGCTTGTGTAGTTTTCCAATTTCTCACGCGACCAGACCTGCGCTTCTGTGTAACCTAAAATACTAGCTAAAAAATTGTTTTTAATACACTTGTGCTTTACAACGCTCAATTTATTGCTTAAACAATC
The DNA here is from genome assembly GCA_963677475.2 of Prolixibacteraceae bacterium. Taxonomy (GTDB): domain Bacteria; phylum Bacteroidota; class Bacteroidia; order Bacteroidales; family Prolixibacteraceae; genus JABMQB01. The sequence goes on from CAXXQD010000010.1 coordinate 61,179, forward strand.
TTCACAAATTTCGCCATTCCTTAGAAAACTGTATGCAGGACAAATCAATTTAAAATCGTGCAGGGTCCAAAAAACAGGAATGCCATTTTTATAAGCTAATTCAGCCAATAAAGGAGAAAGCTGTGTGTGAATATTGTTTAAATGAACCACATCGGGTTTAAAATCTTGAATAAGTTGTAGCCATGCTTTTTTTACTTCTGCAGAATAGATCGGGCGGACAATTTTTTCTATGAGGTTTTTATTCGTCGCTTCGCCATATTCCACATTCGATGGCCAATAAAAATCAAATTCCGAATTAAAATTTTTAGGATGCTGCATGCTAAACATTGCAACTTTATGCCCGTTTTTTTCCAATAAGTCTTTCAACGCAATGGTATATACGCAATCGCCACCACGCGCGTAAAAATATTTGTTTGCAAGCAAAATCCTCATTTTGGGTTTCCTTATTCTTTTGGTAAGACTTTAATTCTTTTGAAAAAATCCATAAGCACAACAGCATGCTTTTGATTGTCAAAATGCTGCCATGCAACTTTTTCAGCTTCGCTGGCTATTTCATCCATGTCTTTTTTATGGTCAATGGAGTATTGAAATGCTGCTGCCAGTTCTTCAACCGACTCGGGTTTAAATAAAAGTGCATTTTTTTTATCGGTTAAAAATTCGCGAACACTTGACAATGCAGATGCAATAATTATCTTTCCGGTTGCAAGGTATTCGCCAAGTTTAAACGGGAAGCCGGATATGGAATAAATATCGTCCACACGGTTCATTATTAAGGCATCGGCGCCCCAAAGCTCTTGTAAGTACTCATTGTATGGCAAGTAGCCTTTAAAATGGATGTTTTTATGCGCCAACGAATCAAGGATTAACTGTTTCACAATTCGCTCGTCAGCGATATCGACAGCTTTCCCGGTTAATATTAACTGGGCATTTTTATTGGACCTGTATATTTTTTCAAATGCTTTTATAATGATTTCAATTCCATCTTTAGGTGCAAATGTTCCACCATAAAAGAATTTATGTGCCGTCGGATCACTTTTAATATCCTCCGGTTTTTGGGCTTTAATGTTTTCAATGTCGGTGGATATTGGCAAATATAAAAGAGGATAATTATTGTTGGCCAGTTTTTTAATCCGTTGTTCAAGAAGCTTGCTAATAACAATTGAACCACTTGATAACCAGTGGATAAAATGCACGAAAAGCAACGAGGCTTTTATGTTTACGTTTCCTTTGAAGGTATAGGTTTTTACCTGGTAACGAAGGTCTTCTGTAATATGAAAAACAACTTTGAACCCATAAAACATAAAAAGAAAGATTGTAAGAATATTCTTCAAGTTAGGATAACCATAAACAAATAATAGTTTGCCCTTTTCTTGTTTTGTTTGAGATAAATAGGTGCGTATTCCAATCGGCTCATGCCTTTTTGCCGTCAATATATCAATGCATTCCATTTTTCTTTCACGCAGGTTATAAATGGAAACATTGTGCTTTTCCTGCAAAGGATGGAACATATTTCTAACGTGCTGCGTTTCAGCCATGCCCCGAACTAAATCAACGCTTATTACTGCAATATTCATCACACCTTTATTTTTTTATGAGCACCATTGTTTTCGCAGTAATTTTGTCCCAATTAAGTTTTTCCGAGGTTTGTTTTGAATGCCGTATATTTTCAGCAAATTCGTTCGAAATTGAATTGTCCTTGCAAATATTTATCATACACTTAGCAATTTCTTTTGTATCTCCTATTGGGACAATGTAGCCTGTTTTATTATTTTCAACCACTTCCGTAAATCCCGGAAGATCGGAAACAATAACAGGTTTGTTAAACACAAATGTGGTTAAGGGAATACCGCTTTGCGATGCTGAGATGTAAGGGCAAACAACTGCTTTTGAACTGTTTATCAATTCCACCAAATGTTTGTCAGTAATAAACTGATTGATGAGTTGAAAACGTTTGTCATTTTTAATTTCATCCAAAATATCATCGCTTCCTGTTCCAGCCACAATGCCTTGAATGTCTGGTACTTCTTTGGAAGCAATTTTGATTGCTTCAACAAAATATTTTAATCCCTTGTAAGGATGGATATATCCATAGTTTAAAAATGTATTCTTAAGCTCATTTGTTTGTGTCACATGACCGTTTCTGAATATAGAATAAGAATCAAATGTACCCATTGGAATAACCGTTGTATTTTCATATTCAGGGAAATAGTTTACAAACCTTTTTTGCGTTATTTCTGAATGAAATACCATTGGAATATTCCTATTAACCAGTTGCTTTAATATAGGCATGGGTTTGGTTTTGGCTTTCGAATGATCATTGACCTCATGAATGGTATGGAAGCGGTATGATCCTTTAAATATCGAATGAATTTCCATCAAAATAGTGCGTTGTCCGATTACGTTAATTGCATCGTATTTTTTCGGTTTTAATATTCTCCTTAAATAAATCCGGTTAAAAGAATCAAGCTGTCCACGTCCAAAAGGCACCACAACCAGATAAAAATCAATATTGTTCGTGTTTAGATAATTAAAAATCAACTCCTTTTTATCCAGCTTTTGCAAACCGTTTTTATTGGTTTTTTCCGCATCAAACCCTAAAGCCGAAATACAAGTATTTCCTTTCGATGTAATGTAATAATAATCGACTTTATGTTGCTTCGACAATGTTTTTGCCAGGGCAATGGTGCTTTCCGTAAAATCATATACAAAAAATGCAAGGTTCATGGTAGAGCAATAAAGTTATTCAACCCAAATCGGTTGAGATTTATTCGGATACAGGATTTAATTCTTCCGATGCCTGTTCCTCTTTTGCAATTTTTCTGACGACTTTTAAATAAAGGTCCTGGTTTTTGTTATGAACATGGATAGTATGGAATATATAAAGAACAAATACTGTTGTAATTAAATAATTTACATTAAAAACAGTTGATGAAGTAAGGCTGGTCAACAATAAATACCATAAGTAATATTTTACATAGTAGTATTCTTTAGGTACATTGATTTTATAGCCCCGAACCCAAATTAAAAAATAGGCAAATAACGGCAATATGCCAAACATTGTATACAAACCAATTAGTCCGACATCGGTCAGGTAATAACCTTGTTTGTTGCCTAATCCGGTCACAAATTTACCATAGTCTGATTTTTCACCGTAAGCAACACCATTTCCTAAAACCTTGTTGATTGGGCTAGGAGAAAAATCGGTTAAAAAATATGTAGCTGCCAGTATGCGAATATTTTTTGTACCTGTTTCAATGGTTTGTTCTTGTGTTTTCTTTAAGCCTTCTACAATTGGGTGCCGCAATGAAAACAAGATTAAAACCAAGGCTACGAATGTACCTAATACAACACCTTTCTTTACAAAGTCGATTTTTTTTGTGAAATGGTATGTGAAAATGAACAAGATTGTGACAATAAGTTGACGAGTTGCAATTAAAAATGGGAACAACAATCCAAGCAGAATCAATGGCAACCATTTCCACTTTCCCTTTTTCGCTTCCGTAAACTTATTCAACGAAATGAAGCTTGCAAGAACAAATATTCCACTTCCGGGAATAAATATCCTTGGGATACCCCGTTCAGTTTCGAATTCTTGTTTTCCGCCGAACATCACATGATCGGCATTTGCCAATTGAAAGAAATAAACTGCAATAAAAATAAATCCATAAATAAGAACAATCTTTTCAATGCTTTGAACCTGGACTTTTGTTTTCACCAAATAAAAGAAGAATGCCCATATAAGATAAGGTACTGTTGCTTTAACCGTATCAGCAATTCCCTGGTTCCAAAAGAATTTAGCCATTACTGCAGAAATTATTACCGCCGCAAACATTAATTGTACGGGCAAAACAAATCCTTTGCGTTTGGCAAGCATAAACGGAACGGAAACCGTCACAGCGGCAGCTACCCCAAAAAATTGCAAATAGGCAGTAATCCCTTCGGGTAAAAACTGCGCTTCGAATAATTGCATGGAAACAATTACCAAAACAAAGATTGCTATTTCCCTAAAATGTTTGATCATGTTTTACGCCGATGCCATTTGGAGGTACATCCTTATTTTAGAACCAATACGTGCTTTTGTTTTGTAAAACAATACCTTGTTGGCATCTCGTAAGCTATTTGATTTAACATGGAATAGTTGATGAAACTTCTCCATAAATTCATAAATCTCAGCGTATTTCAAGGTTTGGGTATAGATGACCAATTGCATAATAAACCGGTTGTGAAAAATTTGGTGCAATTGGGTTTTATCGATACCTTCTACTTCAGATTGATCTTTAACCCATTGAAAAAAAGCCAGGTTTGCATTTATTTTACGGATAGCAATGCTTTTATCTGCTTTGTTTTCAGAAATATTAATCTTGCTTTTCCGCCAGCTCACTTCACAATTATGGATGGATTTAATTCCTTTCGAATTGCCAATTTTAATCCAGGTCGCATCGTCGGTATACCATGCTAATTCAAAACTTTGAAAACGTCCTTTTTCGATAAAGGTTTTTTTGTTGAAAATATACTCTACAATAAATGAATTTAGCTCGCCCGACATACGTTTCATAAAAAACGATTTGGTATCCAATACATCCGGAAAAGGAAATTCTTTGCGGATCAATTTTCCGTGCCCATCAATAATCTGAACATTAAAGTGAAACAGGTCGTTTGAATATCCATTCGATATTTCTTTGTAAAACTCTTCCACACACTTTGGGTGCATTAGGTCATCATCAGAGAACAACCAAGCCCATTCTTCATCGCCTGTCATATCAACACAACGGTTCCAGTGGGCAACCAAATCCTTCTCGCCTAGGTTTTTATCAAATCGTTTATATACAATGTTTATTTGAGATTCGTATTTTTTTACAATTGAATACAAATCGGCTTTGCTGGCATCATCGCCAATATACAATGTAAAAGCTTTACACGTTTGCCTTGCTATGGACGCAATGGTTGCATCAAAATAGTCAGGCTTATAAGCCGGGATAACGATTGCTAGATTAATTTTATTTCTCAAAACGTGAATTTTATTATCTGATTTTGTGCAAAATTAGATTGCGCAGATGGGTAATTTCTTCCTTTTTTACTATCACAAAAAAACTGTAAACAAAAAACGCAATTGCAAATATTGTTGATTTAATAAGTATCACAACTACCAAAGAATACTCTTTGTTCATTGAATAACCAACAAAATAATAGACCAGTGCAGCTATTGTTGCCCCCCCAATAAGTGACGGGAGAAACGAATTTAAAAATATCCGTTTACCATTCAACTTCAATATGCGAGGAATGTAATAAACATAGCTAAAAGATACCTGGATAAGAATATATATTAGGTAGGCAATTACTGCTGCCCCAACACTTAATTTTGGTGCAAGAACTGCTGTTAGTGCTAATGAAACAATACAAGCCACAGCTGATGAGTAAACCAGAGGTTTTATTTTTCCAACTGATAATATTAAACTGGATACGGGTGTGTTATGCATGGAGAATAGGGTTATTAGCCATATAATTAACCAAACCGACAAATGTGTAAATTCCTTTCCTACATATAATTCGAGTAATTCATTGGCATTTATGACCAAACCAAAAATTACCAGGCTTAGGAATATGGTCACATATTTGGTTCCACCATAAATAATTTGTTCTATTCTTTTTTGATCGGACAAAGCATAACTTTTTGCTGAAACAGGTAATAAAACCTGGAGAAAGACGCCACCAAATGCAATAATAAGCATTGAAATGGTTTCGATGATCCGGTATTCTGTTACGATACCAACACCTTGGTTCCCAAATGCGCCAAGTAAAATTGGGCGCAAATTATTTGCGGAGAACTGAAATATACCCATGGCAAAAATTGAAAGGCTATATCCAATGATTGTTTTAAATATGTGCTTATCCCATTTAGGCGATAATAATTGAGAAACAGGGATGCCTGTTTTTCTTAACCTCAATATGTTTAATGGGATAACCATCAGAAAACCTAAGGTGTAGATAAAAAAGTATTTCGGAATTGATAGTTCTAACTTCACTGCCAAATATGCTGTACAAAGATTAAGCAAACTGGCAAGAATGGTTACACGGTTGATCCAGGCAATTTCATCAAAAGCTGTTAATAATTGATTTACAACATATAAAAACCAATTTATAACTGCACTTGCAGCCAGAATATACATCAACCATGAAAATACAAGCGCTTGTTCATGTTCCAGTTTGAAGATGCCTTGCGAAAAGTAACCAAGCCCTATAAAAACCAGTGCATTTACCAAACCAATAAATGTGTAAAACAACACGCTTGTTTGTGATGCTTTTACGATATTTTGCGTTTCATCCTTGCTTACCCATATTGATAAATATCGAATCAATCCGGTATTCATGCCAAGGTCAACTAACCTTAAGTAAGCGTTAAGCGAATATGCCAAAGCAATTAAACCATAGTCTAATTTACCGTAGTAGCCAATCAACAATGGTATGGTAATAAATTGAATTCCTGCAGAAATAATTTTTGCCAGGATTCCCCACACTGATCCGCTAAATATGGTTTTTAAAGAAGTGTTTTTTAACATATTTGCTTCTTAGTTCTACGATAAGTGCCTTTGAATTCGCGAAACAATGTTAATGGTGAATTTATAAGACAGTTTGAGAAAAGGTTTAATCCCCTAAAATTCAAGGTACGTTTATTCGCCAATTGATAGGCAAGAACCCTGGCCCCTGCAACTTTCCTGCGTTGGTATTGGTAAGGTTGCATTGATTTGAGCTTTGCGGACCCGAGAGGCTTCATTTCAATAAAATTTTCCGTATAACATTGTTTGAGAATATCTTCAGCCTTGCCCGTTCTGGCAATCATAAAGCTTTTTCCATCTTTTTCTTCAAAGTCTGGATATCCATCGGCTGTGTCCCAGGCATCCCCAACTGCAATATCCGATTGTAGGCCTATTCCATCCGGGCAAATCTTACATCTAAAGTGAAGTTCTTTTCCTAATACTTTGCCCCATGAATCGTTATAGCTGGTTTTGAAGGTTTTGCCTGATTTGTCAGTGAACCTGAAAGATCCTGGCCACCCATCGCCCCGATACGCCAAATCATGGATCGGATTTTCAGAATTATGCATGTCGATTAGCTTTTCTGTTGCATTAATGGATGGTATTCCCGCGCAAAAAATAGCAACTGTAAGTTTTATTTTTTCTTTAAACTCGGGATATTCATTTAATAAATTAGTCAGCGCTGAAATGTCGCAAGGTTTTCCAACAAAACAGAAAGTTTCATTTGTTTGTTTTAATATCTCCAATATGCTGCAAAAAATATTTGCTGGGGCATATCTTGAAGAGCTGCATCTTAAAACTTCATCTCTAGACCGTGAAACTTTTAATTCGTTGTTTTTATAGTTGTTCTTGTCACTGCCAACTTGCAAAACTGCATCAACAATCCCTTTTTCAAGCATATAAATTGCCAATGCACTAACTATGCCCCCAGATGAACCAACCTTTCTGATTTTATTATCTGTTGATGAGCCTACGTATAATTGAAGAATATTACCCCAAACACGATTTGAATTTCTGGTTTTGCTGTTTAGTACGTTTTTTCCAGGACAAATCTTATCAACAAGTATTTCTTCATCTGCATTTAATTGCCCCGGATGCAGGAAGCCATCGGATAAAAGCTGCATTTTATTGGTAGGGTTCTTTGAGAGGCCTTCGCACAATCCGCATCCCATGCACAATCCGTCCTTGTCTAACTTATTATATAAAGATTTTACTTTATTCAATTGATTAACTTAAAAATGCCGAAATCGTTTCTTTTAGTTCATCCAACCTGGGTTCGACAATATTTTTATTTGCTTCAGTAACCGCTTGGTTCAGTTTATCCCGATCCAAGAATGCTTGCTTCAGATTTTCTAAAATGATATCCTCTTTTTCATTTACGCAATCACCTATCCATAAATATTTTAAGGTGTCTTCAAAAAGTCCATTAAATTTTCTGCTATATGCCATTGGGAACACCGGGACTCCTGTTGAAAATGCAGCAATGCAGGAATGCATGCGTGCTCCTATGAAAAAATCCATTCCACTTATGTAATTTTTGGCTTTTATTGGATCGGCAAAAGGTTCTGCCAGAATTAATTCTGGATATTTTTTCTGAAGCTGTTTAGAAACCAAATAATCGTTTTCAACTTCGAAGTCTTCAGGGATAACATGTGGGATTAAGTGAACCTGCACATCTTTTTGTTGTGTAAAAAATTGTATCGTATTGTTAATTAAATTTTTATAATCTGCTTTTAAATTAAACTGATTATCCTTGGTATATCCGCCGTTCCACAATAGTCCTGAAATATTTATTCCAACATTAATTTTTCCGTTGTTTATTTCATTCCTAGTATATGGCAAATAAAAAGCAACATCAATCGATTCTTTTATTTTATCAGTATTCAAATAGCGCGTAGTGTAATCGTAACTTTGCTTATCCCTGCTAACAACCATTTGAAGCTTCTTCATCCAATAAAACGCTTTCTTCTCACGTTTTTTGTCCTGAAAGGGACCAATTGTCTGTGGTAATAATAGTTGTTTCTTATTAAGAAATGAGAAAAAAATCTTCGAACTTAAAATTCTTTTGAAACGCTCATTGCCATAAATATCGGTAAAACTGTCGCCCTCGGCAATGTCTAAAATATAATTAAGCTTTAATAATTTGAGCGTATGCAACTTTTTAGAATGCACGATCAACGCCGCCAAGGATCGCCAATATGTAAAATCTAATCCAAAAATATTCTGAAACTTAATTATATTCTCATTTATTATTAAGGAGCCTGTGGTATTCACTGAACTGCCAATAAGGTTAAAAGTTGCGTCAATGCCCTTTTCCTGTAAAATATCCTTTAGCAATGATAAAGTAGAATAGGCGAGGGCAGATACTCCCATATTTTTATTGTACGGATTTGCCCAAACTATTCCAATTGAAATAGGCTTTTGGCTTTTATTACGCTTATTCATTTATCCGGAAAGGTATAATTTGAAATCAATCAACAAAAGTTGATTCAAGAGGAATATTATATAATACTTTATTTGGATTATTTATTGAGTCCGGAATCGGGCTCTAAAACCTTAATCTCGTCTTTTGAAATATTGGCAAACAAACTGCAATTCATTATATCAAGGCGAACCAAAATCCGCGACTGTCCAAATACTTGTGCAATTTCACCTTTCAACCCTTTGAGTGATCCATAAACCACTTCTGCGGCAACGCCTTTTTTAATACGGTCGTACGATAGAGTCACTTCTTCTTCACTATTCTCAATCAAAGTTTTAATACTTTCGATTTGTATTGCCGGAATAGCTTGGGCTTTACCTCCAAAACTTACATATTTAACCGCTCCCTGAACACCAAGAACATTAAAAAATTCTTTATTGCTAACTTTCACAAACACATAGCTTTTAAATACCGGTTCTTTTACCCATTTTTTTCGATCACTCCAGTATTTAAGAACCCTCCTCAAAGGCAAATAGCATTCAATGCCTAACTCCTCTAGACGCTCTGCCAGTTTTTTTTCTGTATTAGCTTTTGTATAAACAGCGTACCAGTTATATGTTGTTTTTCTTAACTCCATATTTATTCTCTAATCGTTTTTTTGTTGTTGCTTGTTCGGTACACTTAAATTATAAACTAACTTATTGATATTGTTTTCGCTCAATAATCCTTTTCAATGACATGTTTTCAAGGCTCAATTCCGCAAACATTCTTTTCAACTTGTCGTTTTCTTCTTCGAGTAAGTTTATTTTACTAATCTCAGAAACGCTTAGCCCTTTATACTTGTTTTTCCAGTTGTAAAAAGTTGCCTGGCTGATACCATATTTGTTCACTAAGTCTTGTATGGAAGATCCATTTTCATATTCCATAAGAACCTTGTGAATTTGTTCTTCACGATACCTCTTTCTCGACATAATTAATAATTTTAAAATTCAATTTGTAGTTTTTAGTTGAAGTTGTTCTAAAATTTAAGATTCAATAATATTGCTATTTCAGCACCTAAAATTTCAACTTCATCATCTTTGGATAAATAAAAGAGAATGCACAAACAGCATATACAGGCATTTTACAGGTCATGAACGAAAGAACGTAAAACTTCTTTATAAGATTTTGTACAAATATTGATGTTGTTATTTATTTATGTTAAATTACCTGAAATACAGACTCTTAGATAATTCACATTTGGATTCATTATAAAGGTATCCCTACAGTCACTCACACTTTTTTGTCGTCTCCCTTCCTCCGTCTGAAGTATTATTTTGACTAATTATTTGTGGATGATACTTGATAAATTTTCTGAAAACTTACTGTTTTTCTAGAAAATTTCGTAACCTTTTTAGAAACAATTTTAAAATATTTATTGTTTAGTTAAATATTTATTCCAAAAAGAGGAAAAAGGGCTACCATAATTATTCCTAAATTCTTTAATTACTCATTATTAGACACTTATTAAATACACAAAACAAAAATTTGTCTCAATTTGGGAAAAACATTCCCTTTATTACTTACAAATCGGGTATTTGCAGCTGATCAGAAATGAAAATCAAGCAAACTTACTTCATGAGAAAAAAACAGATTAACTTAGTCTTTATTGAAATTCTATTTTAATTTATTCCAATTAATTCTAGAAATAATTAGAATTAATTGGAATAATCCGGGCGTATATATTTTACGCAACCTAAAATAAACTTAAAATAATTCGGATTTAGATTCAACAGGCTTTTATTAGTAAACAGTTTTATATACTTTTATGTGTCATTAAAATAAAATGAGAAATCATGTTGAAAAAAGAAGTTTTAGATTCTATAAACGATCAGATTAATGCTGAATTCTACTCGGCATATCTTTATTTATCCATGTCTGCGTATTTTCAGGATAAAGGTTTGTCCGGATTTGCAAACTGGATGATGATACAGTTTCAGGAAGAGCAATCTCATGCAATGAAATTTTTTAATTACATCAATGAACGGGGCGGAAAAGTTGAATTAAAAGCGGTTGAAGCTGTGCCTACTGATTTTGATAGTATACTTGCTGTTTGGGAGCAAACCCTTGCCCACGAACAAATGGTCACAGACCGTATCAATAAAATGATGGATGTGGCAATAGCCGCAAGCGACCACGCCACAAAAAGTTTTTTACAATGGTTTGTTGATGAGCAGGTTGAAGAGGAAGCCAATGTGACTGAAATTCTGGATACTTTAAGACTCATTGATGGACAGGGAAATGGCATATTTATGCTGGATAGGGAAATGAAGCAACGAGTATTTGTTGATACAGCAAACGGAGCAGGTTAAAAAAATTAAATACCAAATTAATTTAAAGACTGTCCGTACAATTTGGATGGTCTTTTTTTATTTTTGAATATGAACGTAGAGGAAATTTATATTAAATATGACCAACTTCTGGAACAATGCCGGTTAGTTTGCGAGGATGGCTCAATCCCGAAAATTGAAAAGGCATTTCATTATAGTAAAACCATATTAAAAGATAAGAAGTTTACAACAGGCGAAGGCATTTTAAGCCATTCGCTTGATGTAGCATTAATAATAGCCTCCGAAATTGGCTTGGGAGTTAACTCGGTAATTACCGGGCTTCTGCACAATGTTATGTATTCTGAATTGGAAGAAAAGGCAGATCCCGGTTATATCATTGATGAATTCGGGGAACTCGTTTTTAACATCCTTGAAGGAATGGCAAAAATTAATTCCCTTGGTACCGATACCGTTGACCTTCATTCCGAAAATTACAGAAAACTTTTATTAGCACTGGCGGGTGATATGAGAGTTATCCTAATTAAAATTGCGGATCGCCTGCAAGTTATGCGAAACTTGGATTCGTATAAAGAAGAGGTTCAGTCAAAATTAGTAAGTGAAACAACCCATTTGTATGCACCATTGGCACATAGGCTCGGATTATATAAGGTAAATTCCGAATTTCTCGATTTATGTTTAAGATACAATAAACGAGACGAGTATAATGATGTATTGGAGCACTTGCTCAAAACTGAAGAGGCCCGGAATAACTTTGTGGTTGAATTTGTTAAGCCAATCGAGAAAAAACTCCTAAAAAAAGGCTTCAAGTTCGAAATGAAAGCCCGTACAAAATCAATTTATTCGATTTGGAATAAAATGCAAAAAAAGGAAGTTTCTTTTGACGAAGTACTTGACTTATTTGCAATCAGGGTTATCCTGGATTCAAAAGACGAACACGAAAAAGCCGACTGCTGGACCGTGTATTCCATTATCACAGAAGAATACCAAACCAACACTGAAAGGCTTAGGGACTGGATAACTATTCCAAAATCAAATGGATACGAGTCGTTACATACTACGGTTATGGGACCTTATGGCAAATGGGTTGAGATCCAGATAAGGACACAACGAATGGATGAAATCGCAGAAAAAGGCCTTGCAGCACATTGGAAATACAAAGGGGGGGGCGAGAGCAAGGAACTGGACAAATGGTTAACCGGAATAAGGGATGTGCTCGAAAATCCGGAAATTAGTATTGTTGACTTTATCGATGATTTTAAAATTAGTGCTTACGAAGACGAAATATTTGTGTTTACGCCCAAAGGTGACCTTATTAAACTCCCCAAAGGTGCTACTATGTTGGATTTTGCTTACGAAATACATTCCGATCTTGGCGATAAGTGCGTTGGTGGAAAGATTGATGGTAGAAAGGTAACACTGAAACATAAATTAACCAATGGAGATTATGTTGCCATTGATACTAGTGCTTCGCAAAAACCTAAAATTGACTGGCTTGAATTTGTTGTAACATCGAAAGCTAAAACACGGATTAAGTCGAGTTTAAACGAAGAGAAAAAAAGAGAAGCAGCTAATGGCAAAGAGCTTTTATTGAGGAAATTAAAGAACTGGAAAATTGATTACAACGAAGAAGTAATTCGAACAATGCTCAAGCATTTCAATTATAAGTTGGCAATCGATTTATATTATAATATTTCGCTCGGGAAAGTTGAACCACTTGAAATTAAAAGCCTTCTTACCAAGAAAGAAGAAGATACCACAAAAGATAAAATTAACGAGCTGCTTCCACAAGAAGATACCAAGGAATTTAGCTTTGAAGGTGGCGATGATTTTTTAATTATCGATAATAACCTTAAAAACGTTAACTATAAATTGGCACAATGTTGTAATCCGGTTTTGGGAGATACAATATTCGGATTTGTAACCATTAAAGATGGAATAAAAATTCACCGAAAAAGTTGTCCAAATGCTCCAGATATGATTTCTAGGTTTCCATACCGGGTAATCAAAGCAAAATGGAAAAACAGTTCCACCCGAAATTCATTTTTGGCTTCGATATACATCACCGGAACCGAACAGGAAAGCATTTTAACAGGCATATCGAATGTAATTGCAAAAGATATTGGTGTGCAAATGAGGGCACTTAAAATAGAATCGGACTTAGGTACTTTCCAGGCTTCGTTAAATGTTTTGGTCTATAACCTTGAGCATCTTGATTTTTTGATGCTGCGTTTAAAGAATGTTAATGGCGTTATTTCTGTCAGCAGAAAAGACTAATAATGAATAGATCTCATTTTGAAAATATCGAAAAACTCATCGAAAAGGGCGAGTTAGCACAGGCAGAGAACATACTCAAAAAAGATGGGGCTGCCGAAACTGTTCAGTACCTGCTTTTGCTAGGGAAAATCAAACAGAAACAACAGCTATGGGGTGAAGCCATAAATGCGTACCAAAAAGTTATATCGATGGAAGAAAACAACAAAGAAGCAAAACTACAGATACATATTATTAGGAATATTTTGAATTTTCACAATCCCGAAATGTTTAATCCTTAACATGTTACTTTGCGATTATACAATTTATGCTGATGTCAGGAATTGTACATATAAACGTTCAAATTTCCCTGTAACAAATTGTTTGAATGCATTTTAAACTCAAAAAATAATTTAGGATTTTAAATCATTATTATTATTTTTGGCTTTCGTCAGAAAAATTTGGAAGAATTAAATACAATTAATAATACTAAAAAAGGAATTGATATGAAGAGATTATTTTTCATAATGTTGATCGGGATAGCTGCTCTTGTCTCGAATGCGCAAGATGCAGCAGAAAAAATTAATGCAGCTAATGAAGCATTACAAGCTAAGGATTATGCTAAAGCATTTACCCTATACGAAGAGGCACTAAATAATATTGGTGATGTGCAGGTGGATAATTCTATTAATTATAATGTTGGTTTTGCTGCATATAAAGCCGACAATTATGAAGGTGCCATAAAATATTTTAACCTTGCAATAGAAGCAGAAGCGAATGTTGCAAATTCATATGAATATATTGCAAATTCATACAACAAACTAAAAAAATACGCCAAGGCGGTTGAAACGTATGAAAAGGCCGCTTCTATTAGCGAAGCTGAAGATGCAAAATCCATGGTTTATAATGGGGCAATTGCGGCTTATAAAGGCAAACTTTATGACAAAGCTATTGAGTTATTTGGTAAATCAGTAGAAAACGGTTATAAAGGAGAAACAGCATTGTTTTATAAAGCAGTAGTACTGAAAAAGCAGGATAAAGACGATGAATATAAGGCAACATTGGAAGAAGGTGCTGAAAAATTCCCTGGCGATAAAAAAATTGCCCCGGCGTTAGCAAAAATATATGTTTCGGAGGGAAATGAAACCTACAAAAAAGGCGTTGAAATTTTAAATGCGGCCAATCAAAAGGTTAACGATGGCTCACTAAGTACTGAAGACGATGCGTATGCTGCAGAAGTAACCAAGGCAAAAGCAGAATTCGAAGTTGCTGCAGAAATCCTTGAAAAAGCAGTTAAACTAGATGCATCTAATGCAAATGCATCAACGTTGCTCGACGCTTGTAAAAAGAATTTAACAATCTAACGATAATATACACCAAGTTGCACAGCCCTGGAGAGTTTTCTTCAGGGCTTTTTGTTTTATGGTGCATGCAGAGAATCTTAATTGTTTTTATAATTTTGAGAAAACAAAAACTGCATTATTATGAAAAACTACATTTTTATATTCGCGGTTGCAGCCTTTCTACTTACAGGATGTAACCAAAAAACAAAAGAATCTACAAGTCAAACAAACATGGACGATATTATGCAAAAAGCAAATGAATTTGCATCCTTCAGGTTAACAACCGATTTAAGCGTATTAACAGAAAAAGAAAAACAAATGCTCCCATTCTTATTTCAGGCAGCTGATATTATGCAGGAAATTTATTGGGAAGAAGCATTTGGCAACAAAGACGAATTGTTTTCAAAATACACCGATGAAGCAATGCTTAAATTTATCAATATTAATTATGGTCCCTGGGAAAGGTTAAACGACAACAAACCATTTATTTCTGATTTTGGGGCGAAACCTGATGGGGCAAATTTTTATCCTGCAGACATTACAAAAGAAGAATTTGAGGTATGGGAGAATGACAAAAAAACAAGTTTGTATACGCTTGTCAGAAGAAACGATGAAGGAAACCTAGTGGCTATTCCATACCACATTGCCTTTAAAGAACAAATTACAAAAGCATCTGAATTAATTTTACAAGCTGCTGAACTTGCCGAAGACCAGGGATTAAAAAACTATCTCGAATCCCGGGCAAAAGCTTTACTAACCGATGATTACTACGAAAGTGATATCGCTTGGTTGGATATGAAAAACAATTCGATTGATTTTGTAGTTGGACCTATTGAAAACTATGAAGACCAGTTGTTTGGATATAAAGCTGCCCACGAATCCTTCATCCTGATTAAAGATAAGGAATGGAGTGCCAAATTAGAAAAATATGGTGCTTTGCTTCCTGAATTGCAAAAAGAATTGCCATGCGAAGAAAAATACAAAAATGAAACTCCGGGTTCAGATGCCGATATGAATGTGTACGATGCAATTTATTATGCAGGCGATTGCAATGCTGGAAGTAAGACCATCGCAATTAACCTTCCAAACGATGAAAAAGTCAGGGCAATGAAAGGAAGCCGTAAGTTGCAATTGAAAAATTCCATGCAGGCAAAATTTGATAAAATTTTGATTCCTATATCTGAATTATTGATTGATGAAGAACAGCAAAAACATGTGAAGTTTGACGCCTTCTTTGAAAACACCATGTTCCATGAAGTGGCTCATGGGCTTGGACTGGGAAAAACAACTGATCAGAGTGCAACTGTACGTGAAGCCCTAAAAGATGCATACACTTCAATTGAGGAAGGCAAAGCCGATATTTTGGGTTTGTGGTGTGTATATAAATTAAACGAAATGGGCGAATTTACCGATAAAGACATGATGGATAACTTTGTAACCTTTATGGCCGGAATCTTTCGTTCTGTGAGATTTGGGGCGGCAAGCGCACATGGTAAAGCAAACATGATGCGTTTTAATTATTTTCAGGAAAAAGGCGCATTTGAATACAACCAAGAAACAGGGAAATATAAGGTGGATTTTGAGAAAATGAAAGAGTCAATGCTCGAATTATCTGAGTTTATCCTTAAAATACAGGGAGATGGTGATTATGACTTGGCTGCTAAACTCATCGAAGAAAAAGGTATAATAAAACCTGAACTACAGAATGATTTAGATAAAATATCGGATGCTGGAATTCCGAGGGATATTGTTTTTGAGCAAGGCCCCAAAGTTTTAGGCTTATAGTTTTAATAATCTTCCTTTAACTTCTTATTAACAATAATTGGGGATTGGTATTCTTATATTTGTAGCGTGAAAAGGTGGCATGAAATAGCAAGTATAATACTACTAATCCCATTTTTATTTTCAACAATTGGAGTGTTGGTATATAATTCTGAATGTACATGTACAGGGTCAGAACACTATAGTTTATATGTCACTCCGAATAGCTGTGATACAGCAACCAATGAAATAGACAGGTGTTGTGGATCAAATGAAAAAGAAAAATCATGTACTTCATGTGAATTGGAAAAAGCTTGTGGTTGTGACGACTATAAACTTCAATTTGTTAAAATAAAAAGCCAGTTTGCAAATGAAGATATCAGTAAACTGAAAGCTAAAACAATTTCTATTTTAGTTACTGCTTTGTTATTCAACGAAGATTTTACTTCCGAGCCAGATAATTCAAGGCTAGGATATTATTACATTGATCCACCAAATAAAATCACCGGATTCGAATTTCTTATCCAAATCAACCAACTTAAAATCCCTCACATCGCTTAAGGTTATTTAGCTGAATTATAGTTAATTAATATGGTGGATTATTCTGCCGTAAATCTTAAGCAATGAAAAAATATATAGTATATATTGTCCTTTTTATTCCTATTATTTCCTTTTCACAGGAGGTAACGGGAATTGTTTCCGGCAACGATAATGAAGGGAAACAAGCCCTGCCTGGTGTCAACATCTATTGGCAGGGAACAAGTGATGGGGTTGTGTCGAACAACAAAGGTGAATTCAAAATACGCAAAAAAGATGGGCAACATATGTTGGTTTTTAGCTTTGTTGGGTATAACTCAAAAGTGGTTCATATTTCAAATAATAAACCACTGAAGGTAGTTCTTGATCCTAATCTTGAATTGGGCGAAGTAACCGTTGTAAAAAAGGATAAAGGTTCTTACATGTCCGTTATCAATCCTATTCAAACTGAAAAGATTACGGGAGCTGAGCTCCATAAAGCAGCATGCTGCAATTTAGCCGAAAGTTTTGAAACCAATCCTTCCGTAGATGTTAGTTATTCCGATGCCGTTTCAGGTGCTAAACAAATAAAACTGTTAGGGCTTGCCGGAACATATTCAAAATTACAGACCGAAAACATTCCCAATTTAGGAGGACTGGCAACGAGTTATGGCTTAACCTATATTCCGGGTCCATGGATGGAATCTATGCAAGTTTCGAAGGGTACTGCATCGGTTTTAAATGGCTATGAATCCATAACCGGACAAATTAATGTAGAATTTAAAAAGCCAGATTCGGTTGAAAAGTTACATTTAAACGCTTTTGCCGGAGCTTCCGGAAAAAAGGAGTTTAACGGCAACACAAATTTAAAGCTCAAAGGCGATACACTAACCACTGGGCTACTGGTTCATTGGGAGGACCTATCCAAGGAAAACGATGATAATAAAGACGGGTTTCTTGACGAGCCATTGATTAAACAATTTCATGTATTGAACCGATGGAAATTTAACAACCAAAAAGGCTACATGGCGCAAACCGGAGTTAACCTTTTAGTCGAGGATCGTACTGGAGGCCAAACAGGTTTCGATAAAAACCTTCCACGAAATGCCAATACTCTCTATGGGGTTAATATCAACACAACAAGAATTGAGGCTTTTTTTAAAAATGGCTATGTTTTCCCAAATCAAAGAGTTGCCATCGCCTTTTTATCCAATTATTATTACCACGAACAGGAATCGTTTTTTGGGTTAAATGATTTTGATGCCAACGAATCAAAGTTTTTTTCGAACCTTATCCTGACCATCGATCTGGATAAACATGCCCTGCACACTTTAAATACAGGTGCTTCGTATGTTTTTAATAAATTCAATGAAAAACTTGTTGCTCGTGACCAGGATTATCTGAACTTGAGGAAAGAATCGGTATCAGGCCTGTTCGCGGAATATACTTACAAGCCAAATCACAAATTCTCTTTTATGACAGGTATCCGTACCGATTTTCATAATTTGTTTGGCACCATAGTGACACCACGGATGCATTTTAGGTATAGTCCGGTTGAGCAACTGGCTTTTAGGGCAAGTGCAGGAAAAGGTTATCGGTCTGCCAATATTTTGGCTGAAAACATGTTTCTTTTGAATAGCTCAAGAAAGCTAAGCTGGGAGGAAGACATATATCTTGAGAATGCATGGAATTACGGCGCAAGCCTAGTACAAACTTATAATTTATTCGACAGGCCTTTGCAAATAAACACAGAATTTTACAGAACTGATTTTTTAGAGCAGATTATAGTTGACAGGGAAACATCAAGCAGTGAAATTCTACTTAATCCACTGGATGGGAAATCGTATGCCAATAGTTTTCAGGTTGACCTGAAGTATGAAGTTTTAAAAAGACTTGACCTGACACTGGCATATAGGTCAAACGATGTAAAACAAACTATTAATGGGGTACTAAAGGAAAAACCTTTAACCAGTAGATTTAAAGGACTTGTTTCGTTAAACTATACCACAAACCTCAAAAAATGGATGTTTGATTTTACAACCCAGTTTAATGGGGGAGGACGCATAGCACGATTTAACGTTCCTGCAAATGCCACAACCGATTATTATGAGTTCTCTCCATACAAGATAATAAATGCACAGGTAACTAAATACTTTCGGTATTGGAGCATTTATGCTGGTGCCGAAAACCTGACCGACTTTAAACAGAAAAATCCTATATCAGGCGCTGATAATCCATTTGGTCCGAATTTCGACTCTACCAATATTTGGGGACCGGTAATGGGCAGGCGAATATATGTGGGTGTCAGGTTTACCCTTAATTACGAATAAAAAGTTTAACCATAAATTTAATACAATGAAAAAAATAATTTTGCTAATGCTTGTTGTTTCAAGTTTGTTTGTTGTAAACAACCTTTATGCACAAAAAAAAGAAACCAAAACTGTTTGCTTTAAAAGTAGTATGGATTGTAAGAACTGTGAGAAAACACTTACAAACTACCTCTCCTTTGAAAAAGGGGTAAAAACCCTAAAAGTAGATTTAGAAACAAATACGATTCTTGTGGAATATAAAGATGGTAAAAGTTCAGATGAAGCCATTGCCAAAGCAATCAAGAAGAAAGGCTATGATGCAGATAAAATAAGCTTGGAAGAATACAATAAAATAACGAAGAAAGAATCTGAAAAAACGAATTAGTGCAAAAAAACGTCTGTCAATTTTATTTGGCAGACGTTCTTCTTTCTAGAAGAATTCCAATTTCTGTTTAACTCTATGCAATAAGCCTTTTTCTTTAATTGCATTCTCAATTAAATTGATTATTTGCCCATCACTAAAAGAAGATGTATTAATAATCAAATCAAAATTCCCTGTTCTTTTTAAGGAATTATAAATAGCTTCTCGGAAAGAATGACGGTCTTTTTCTACTGACTGGATAAAACGAATTGCTTCAATTCTGGTCAAATCCCTTCTCACCATTACCGATTTTATTCGTTCTTCCAAAGGCGCAAATAGCCTGACATGAATTGCATTGTCAATATCTTTGGCAATGATATGACCTGCACGCCCAACAATTATGCAGTTTCCATCTTCGGCATTTGAATGCACAACATCAACCACGGTTTTTATTATTTTACGATCGCTTTTATAGCTTTTTGTGTTGAAAGCCGCCAAAATCTCTTCAAAAGCATAGCGGTCTTTTTGTTTAAAAATTTTAGTTACTCTGTTCAGGTCCAGGTCAAGTTCTCTGGCACTTTCCTGAAATACCTCCTTGCTTATTACCCTCCAGGGCTCCAAATGATTTATTTCATTTAATCTTTCTGATAGCATTTTAGCCAAAAGCAAACCATTACATCCAACCTCACGCGAAATAGTAACCACAGGACCTGGTTTTTGCATGTCTATATTAAATGACATTTCTTTAATTAGGCGTTTATTCATATAGTTAATTAACGAGTTTTTCATAACAACCTCCTTTTTTTGAAAAAATACGATATTCCTGTTTAAAAGGTTGCCCTAAACTATTAAAACTATTTCCATTAAAGAATCAAATTTTCGCTTGGGGCCAATGTGATATTTGTCTGTTTAATGTCGCATTTTTTTAAATATATTTGTTGGATATCATTAAATAAAAAAAATATGTTTGATAAAAGTATTTATATAAATCGCCGCAAAAAGCTTAAAAATAAAGTTCAAAATGGGATTATTTTGATCTTAGGGAACAATGAATCCCCGATGAATTATAAAGATAATACCTTCCATTTTCGCCAGGATAGTAATTTTCTTTATTTTTTCGGATTGGACTTCCCGGGGCTTGCCGGGGCAATTGACACCGAAAGTGGGGAAGAACTAATATTTGGGGATGATGTTGATATTGAAGATATTATATGGATGGGGCCACAAGTTCCCTTAACAGAAAAAGGATCGAAAGTTGGCATAAGATCTATTTTGGAATTCTCTAAATTGGAAACGTTTATTAAATCAGCTATTGCTAATGGCAGAAAAATACATTTCACCCCACCTTATCGTGCCGACAATAAATTACTTCTTGAAAGCTTAACAGGAATTAGTGCATTTCAATTACATAACTATGTTTCCCTTGAACTCATTAAAGCAATTGTAGGTATTCGTTCCATCAAAGAACCCGGGGAAATTGAAGAGATTAAGAAATCATGTGCAGTTGGCTATCAAATGCATCTTACTGCAATGCGTATGGCACAACCTGGTGTATGGGAGCAGGAAATTGCAGGAACCATTGAAGGTATTGCAAATGCAGGTGGCGGCATGGTTTCATTTCCCATAATATTATCTCAAAATGGTGAAACCCTTCACAACCACGATCATTCTAAATACTTGAAAGAAGGAAAACTAATGCTTACCGATGCAGGAGCAGAAACAGGCTTGCATTATGCGTCCGATTTTACACGGACAACCCCGGTTGGAGGGCGCTTCACTCAAAAGCAAAAAGAAATTTATGAAATTGTATTAGCAGCCAACAATAAAGCCACACAATTAATTAAACCCGGGGTTACCTATTTGTCGGTTCACCTTGCAGCTGCTGAAGTCATTGCCTCAGGGTTGAAAGACCTTGGATTAATGAAAGGGGATGTGAAACAAGCCGTTCAAAATGGCGCACACGCAATGTTCTTCCCCCATGGACTAGGGCATATGATGGGACTTGATGTGCATGACATGGAGGATCTTGGGCAAATATACGTTGGGTATAACGATGAAATTCAACCTGTCGATCAGTTTGGGACAGCCTATCTTCGTTTAGGACGGAAATTAGAACCCGGATTTGTGATTACCAATGAACCTGGAATTTATTTTATCCCAGCATTAATCGAAAAATGGAAAACTGAAAAAATTAACAACAGCTTTATTAATTTCAATAAAGTAGAGGAATACCTTGATTTTGGAGGGATCCGCTTAGAAGATGATATTTTGGTTACCGAAAATGGCTCTGAATTAATTGGTGAAAGAATTCCAATTACACCGGAAGAAGTAACTGAAATAGCTGCAAAATAGAATATGGGGATCAAGGGTTACTTCACATGTAGCCCTTGATCTTTTAGAATCTTATAATAAAAATACTCAATTTCATTTTTTATTTCATCACGTATTTCCTTGCATTTTTCCAAAACGGCCATTGGATCACGGAACTTTTTATACGGATTTCTAAATCCCAGGTGTAGCTTTCTGCCGTACTTAATATCTGGAATATCTATTTCCTCGGGAGTTCCGTCGCCAACGGTTATTAAGAAATCAAACTCAATGTGTTTAATTTCTGAAAAATGCATAGGAGGTTTAGCTTGAACATCTATTCCAATTTCTTTTAAAACATCAATTGCTACCTGCTTTATTTGCGGTTCCGGATAAATTCCGGCAGAATAAATATCCAGCGATTTATCACAATTTCTAAGGATTGCTTCTGCTATTTGGCTCCTGCATGAATTACGATAACTAAGAAAAAGGATTTTCATAAGTTTATGATTGATTTTTGGACTAGAAATTTAGCAAAATTCAAGTAGATTTAAAATGAAAACCACCTTGTTAATACTTGAAAAATAGCAATTTATGGCTGTTGTTGAACATATTGCCATCGTAATTATAATGAACCGAAGCTTAATACTAAAAATACGATTGTAAAAATCACCGCAGAAAACTGGATATTACATAAAATTCACAGGATGAGTAACTTTTTAAAATTAAGGTTTAAAAACTTTGAGTATTATTTGGTAATTCCCTATTTTCGTAAGCTAAAGCGATTATTTGTTTAAATCGTTATCATTTAAATAATTAGTGTGATGGACCCAAAAGATCTAAAAAACTCTGAAGAGTTAAAAAGCAATGTGCCTATTGACCCTAAGCAGCTGGATGAAGCTGCGACTACTCCTGATACGAAAGAAAATAAGGAAACTTCAAATGAATTAGGTGCTGACAAAGAAGAAAAAGCAACAGGAAAAAAACCTTCGAAGAAAAAAGCAGAAGAGAAAAAACCTGAAGTAGCTAAAGAAACACCTGTTGAAAAAGTTGAAGAGAAAGAGCCTGAAAAAGTAACTGAGAAAAAAACTAAAGTTGCTGAAAAGCCAGTGGTGCAGATTGATGAAGAAAAAAGTAAAGAAGTAGCACCTCCAGCAGAAAACATTGCCCCGGAAAAGGACAAAGCACAGGAAACTGAGGAAAAAACTGTAGAACAAGAAAAAGAAGTTGCTCAGGAAGTTCCTAAAAAAGAAGAGGAAGAAGCGCCTGAACCAAAAGCAGAGGAAGTAGAACTGCCTGAGAAAAAAGCAATTGATTATTCAAAACTTTCTCAAATAGAATTAGTGAACACACTAAGGGATTTACTGGAGGATTCTGATAAAAGGAATATTAAAAGCGATATAGAAGCCATAAAATCAAACTTCTATAAACTAGCAAATATCCGTGCCCAAGAAAATAAAGAGGAATACCTTAAAAGTGGCGGGCTTGAAGAAGATTATGTTGCCGAAAAAGATCCTTATGAGCAAGATATTAAAGGCTTGTTGAACCAATTCAGGCAGCAACGAATAGAATTAAATAAGAAGCTAGAACAGGATAAAGAAGAAAACCTGAAAGAAAAATATGAGATTATTGAACAGATCAAAAATCTTATAAATAACGAAGAGTCGATAAATAAAACGTTTCACGACTTTAGGGAACTTCAAAATAGATGGAGGGAAATAGGCCCTATCCCGCAGGCAAAAATGAAAAACCTATGGGATACTTACCATTTCCATGTCGAAAATTTTTACGATTACATAAAAATCAATAAAGAGCTTCGCGATTTAGACTTAAGGAAAAATCTGGAGTTAAAAATCGTTTTATGTGAAAAGGCAGAACAATTGCTGACTGAAACGTCCATTATAAGGGCCTTCAACACCTTGCAAAA
Organism: Prolixibacteraceae bacterium; assembly: GCA_963677475.2. Taxonomy (GTDB): domain Bacteria; phylum Bacteroidota; class Bacteroidia; order Bacteroidales; family Prolixibacteraceae; genus JABMQB01. Next base: position 85,238 of record CAXXQD010000010.1, read on the forward strand.
ATACCATGAAGAATGGCGTGAGATTGGACCTGTTCCGCGCGAAAAGAAAGAGGAAATATGGGAACGGTTTAAAGCTGCCACATCACTAATTAATAAAAAGCACCAGGAATTCTTCGAAAACAGGAAAACAGAGCAAAAAGCAAATCTTGAATCGAAAACTGCATTGTGTGAGCAAGCGGAAGAAATTGCCAATTCAGAAATTAACGGGCATAAAGACTGGGATGAAAAATCAAGGGCTTTAATTAAATTACAGAAGGTTTGGAGGACAATTGGTTTTGCCCCGAAACGCGATAATAACCGCATTTATGAAAGGTTTCGGAATGCCTGCGATAAATTCTTTGAAAGCAAACGCGAATTTTATGCTTCGAACAAAGAATTACAACAAAATAATTATCAGTTAAAGATTGACCTTTGTGTTCAGGCAGAAGCATTGAAGGATAGCGAGGACTGGAAAAAAACTACCCAGGAATTTATAAATATCCAGAAAAAATGGAAGGAAATAGGGCCAGTGCCAAGAAAGCATTCTGATTTAATTTGGAAAAGGTTTAGGGCAGCATGCGATTATTTCTTTGAGAAAAAGTCCATGCATTTTTCTTCGGTTGATGGAAACCAATTGGAAAACCTGGCGGCAAAAGAAAAACTAGTTCAGGAAGTTATTGATTTTAAGCCTTCGGGAGATATGAATGCAGATTTGGAGGATCTAAAAGGCTTCCAAAGAAGATGGACAGAAATTGGCCATGTCCCGATAAAGAAAAAAGACGCTTTACAGAGTCAATTCCGCGAAGTTATCAACAAACATTTTGATGATCTCAATCTTGACGATTCAAAGCGAAACATGCTCAAGTTTAGAAACCGGGTATCCAATTTCTCGGAAAGTTACAAAGGGCAAAACAAAATGCGCTATGAACGAGAAAAGTATATGACCAAGTTAAAACAAATGGAAGGGGATTTGGTGCTTTTGGAAAATAACATTGGATTCTTCTCTAATTCGAAAAATGCAGAGTCCTTAATTGCCGATGTGAATAAGAAGATTGAACAGACCAAAGAAAAAATTGAGTTTTTAAAAAATAAAATAAGAATCCTCGACGAATACGACGGGGAGGAATAAAAGATTTTGCCGGTACATGTGACCGGCTTCTTTGTTCATATAGGTTTTCATTACATAAATAAAATATTAACCTTGTAATTTTAAAACCTCGAAGTTTAACTCATAACATATATATTAATTAATTTTGAATCCTTGATAATAAAAAATCCAATACATTGTCAGATACTAGATACATATTTGTAACCGGAGGTGTAACGTCCTCCTTAGGAAAAGGAATTCTTGCTTCATCGTTAGCTAAGTTATTACAAGCCAGAGGTTATTCGGTAACCATCCAAAAATTAGATCCTTATATCAATGTGGATCCAGGCACCCTGAACCCATATGAGCATGGGGAGTGTTTTGTAACCGAAGATGGTGCTGAAACTGACCTCGATCTTGGGCATTACGAACGTTTCCTGAACACGCCCACATCGCAGGCAAATAATGTCACAACTGGTAAGATATACCAATCGGTTATTAGCAAAGAAAGGCGTGGCGACTACCTGGGTAAAACCGTTCAGATCATCCCACATATTACTGATGAAATCAAACGAAAAATTAAAATTCTTGGTTCAAAAGGGAAATACAATATTGTTATAACCGAAATTGGTGGTACTGTAGGTGATATCGAATCCTTGCCATATATTGAAGCAGTAAGGCAGTTAAAATGGGAAATGCGACATAAAGCTATGGTTATTCATTTAACTTTGGTGCCATTTCTTTCAGCAACGGGAGAATTAAAAACAAAACCAACCCAGCACTCGGTAAAAGCGCTATTGGAAACCGGGGTTCAACCTGAAGTACTTGTACTTCGTACCGAACACGAAATTGAAAAATCAGTTCGGGAAAAAGTTGCCTTATTCTGCAATGTTGGTATTGATGCTGTTATCCAATCCATTAATGTTCCAACTATTTACGAGGTCCCCTTGAAAATGCAGGAAGAAGGCCTGGATGTAATTGTTCTTAAAAAGCTGGAATTACAAGTGAAAGCAAAACCTGAATTGACTGCCTGGAACAACTTCCTTCAGAAGCTTAAAAACCCTACATCTTCCGTTGAAATTGGCTTAGTGGGAAAATACGTGGAATTGCACGATGCATATAAATCTATTGCCGAATCGTTGGTTCATGCTGGTGCTGTAAATTATAGTACCGTAAATATTCATTGGATTCATTCGGAAGACATTAAAAATGATAACGTAGAAGAACATTTGGGCAAGCTTAATGGGATAATTATAGCTCCCGGATTTGGCCATCGCGGAATGAAAGGAAAAATTATCGCTGCCAAATATGCACGTGAAAATAATGTTCCGTTTTTAGGAATATGCCTTGGAATGCAAGTTGCTGTTATTGAATTTGCCCGTAATGTTTTAAATCTTGAAGGGGCTGATTCTACTGAAATGAACCCAAAAACCAAGTATCCGGTAATTGACTTAATGGAACAACAAAAGGGTATTACTAATTATGGGGGTACCATGAGGCTTGGAGCATATGACTGTTCCATTGTTTCAAAAACTTCCAATATTTTTAAAGCATTTAACAAGTTAACAATTCAGGAAAGGCACCGTCATAGGTACGAGTTCAACAACGATTATCTGGAGCAATTTGAAAAAGCAGGTATGAAAGCCGAAGGTATTAATCCCGACACTGATCTGGTTGAAATAATGGAAATACCTGACCATAAGTGGTTTGTGGGTGTTCAATTTCATCCGGAATACAGAAGTACCGTTTTGAACCCGCATCCAATATTCATCGATTTTATAAAAAATTCTTTAGTACAATAAGCATATTATGGATAAGAAGTCAATTATAGGGATTGTTCTGATTTTTGCAATTCTGGTTGTTTTTTCAGTCATTAACAGACCATCGAAAGAAGAAATTGCGGAAGCAAAAAGGGTGAGTGATTCTATTGCCCAGGTTGAATTAGAAAAGGTTACAAGGGCAAAGTTGCAGGAAGAAATGCAGCAAAACACCCAACAACAAGAACTCTCGCAAGTTGCACCTGAAATACAATCGGAAGAGTCCGTGGTTAAGGAACGGGAAGGACAATTTGGTCAATTTGCTAAGGCTTCGGTGGGCGAAGAAGAATTTTATACCGTTGAATCAAATTTATATAAAATAAAATTTACCAATAAAGGAGGACGGATATATTCAATTGAGCTTAAAGGATATAGCACTAATGACTCATTGCCAGTGGTTTTATTTGACGGACCGGCAACAAAATTCGGGCTTAACTTCTTCTCGAACAATAAAATAATTCAAACAGATCAATTGTATTTTTCTACCGATCTAAGTCCGAAAACAACCATTTCGGGACCAACGGTAAAAAAAGGTAATGAGGGAAAAGTTAAAAGAAATAAAGAAAATCCGGGGGGGGCAGAAACAGTTTCGTTTAAATTGGAATTAGAACCGGGTAAATTCCTTGAATATGTTTATACGATCAACCACAACTCATATATTGTTGATTTTGATGTAAATATGGAAGGTCTTAATTCGGTTATTGCATCAAACAGTGCCAATTTAAACCTGGTTTGGTCATACGACTTACCACGTCAGGAGAGAATTTCAAAATGGGGCGAAGACCGCTATACCGAACTAAACTATAAGTTTTATGAAGGAGATGTGGAAAAAATCAGGCAAGGTAAGTCCGATAAAGAAGATTTAAGCACCAAAACGCAATGGATCGCGTTTAAACAACTCTTCTTCAATTCCACCATTATTGCCGATGACTATTTTTCAGGCGCGCAAATTGAATCAAATCCTTTTGAAGAAAATCCGGATTATCTTGCTAATTTTAAAGCCGATATTGCAATCCCATTTACTGGTAGCCCACGAGAAAATTTTGGGATGAGCTTTTATTTTGGCCCAAACCATTATCAAACATTAAAACAATACGATATTGAGCTTGAACGCCTGGTATATCTTGGTTACGCGATTGTAAGGCCAGTAAACAAATACATCATTATTCCGGTATTTAATTTCTTGAGAAAATACCTTCATAATTTTGGGCTTATTATCCTTTTGCTGACCATATTTATCAAAACACTGGTTTTTCCTTTCACCTATAAATCATATGTCTCACAGGCAAAAATGCGTGCATTAAAACCTGAAATTGATGAGATCAACGAGAAATATGGAAAAGATAAAGCAATGGAAAAACAACAGGCAACAATGGCCCTTTACAAAAGGGTAGGAGTTAGCCCGATGGGAGGATGCTTGCCAATGTTACTGCAAATGCCAATATTATTTGCCATGTTCTTTTTCTTCCCAACGTCTATCGAATTGCGCCATCAAAGTTTCTTATGGGCGAGCGATTTATCTACTTACGATTCCATATTGAATTTACCGTTCAATATTCCCATGTATGGCGACCACGTAAGTTTGTTTTGTTTATTGATGACAGTTTCTACTATTATTTCAACAAAACTTAATCCGCAAACTGCTAACAGTGCTGCCATGCCGGGAATGCAGTCCATGATGTATATTATGCCAATCATGTTCTTGTTTATCTTGAATAGTTATCCTGCAGGCCTAAGTTATTATTATCTTTTAGCGAACCTGTTTACAATTGGACAAACGTATATTGTGAGGCGTTTTGTTGATGAAGATAAAATTCGGGCACAATTACTTATGAACAAGAAAAAGCCGATGAAAAAATCAGGCTTTCAGGCAAGGCTTGAAGAAATGGCAAAACAAAGAGGTGCTCAACCTCCTAAAAAAAGAAGGTAACACAAACCTTAAATAGATTTTCATAAAGGGTGGCAATTTGCTGCCCTTTTTTGTTGTTTCCTTTTAAACCTATTTTTGAATTGTTAGTCCAAAGCTCCATAAACATATTAATACAATACAAAATGAAAAAACTGGGAATACTATTGGTAACTTTTATAATGGTATCAACTTTAGCCATTGCGCAACCTGGAGGCGGACGCATGAACCCTGAAGAAAGGGCTAAACGTCAGACAGAAGAATTAACCGAAAAATTAGACCTGTCAAAAGACCAGGCAAAAAAAGTGGAAGCCATTAACCTTAAGTACGCAAAGAAAATGGGAGATATGTTCAGTGAAATGCGCGATAGCGGGAACATGGACCGAGAAACCATGAGGGAAAAAATGGGTGCCTTAAGGGAAGAACAAAACAAAGAAATGGAAAAAGTTCTTGATAAAGATCAAATGAAAGAATACGAAGCTTACCTGAAAGAACAGGCAGAACGCAGGGCACAAAGAAGGGGGCCTGGAGGAAGTAGGTAACAAGAAAAAAGGATCATCAAAATTTAATTGATGATCCTTTTTTTATTTGTCTTGGAGTGCTACCATTTTTATGGCTGTAATAGCTGCTTCGTCTCCTTTGTTTCCATGTTTACCGCCCGAACGTGCCTTTGCTTGTTCAAAATCATTGGTCGTAAGCAAACCAAAAATAAATGCTTTGTTGTATTTTAAGTTTAAATCAACGCATCCTTTTGTTACCCCGTCGCAAATAAAATCAAAATGCCTGGTTTCACCCTGGATAACACATCCCAACAATAAAACAGCATCTAAATTATTTTGCTCCATAATTAGTTGTCCGCCCAAAGGCAGTTCAAAACTACCCGGCACGTGAGACACAACAATATTTTCTTCCTTGGCCCCATGCTTTTTCAAGGTTTCAATCGCACCGCTTTTTAATGCCCCGGTTATTTCATAGTTCCATTCAGAAACCACAATTCCAAACCTCATTCCACTGGCATCAGGCACTTGCGAAAAATCGTAATCCGATAAATTAGTAGTTGCCATACTTGTAAAAATAAAAAATCCCCTCAAAACCATGAGAGGATTTATGTATATAAAATCTAAAAATCTTAGTTATTCAAATGAAGCTCAACGCTTGCAATATATTTATCTATAGAACGTCCTTCAGCCGATGTTGGGTATTTTGTTTTAATGGATTGGTACAAATCCAAAGCTTTTTCCAATTCATCCTGGCTTTCCAATAAATTAGCTGCTTTAAGCATATAGATTGGAGTTGTGAATTCATTATCGTTTAACGAATATGCCTTTTTGTATTGGTTTAATGCTTTATTGGTTTCTCCCAATTCTAAATACGCATCTCCTTTAGCTCCTTCAGATACTGGTCCTAAAAGTAAATCATCGCTACTAAAATCGTTTAAATAATCCAAGGCATCTTCGTATTGCCCCATGTGTAAGTAACAAATACCTGCGTAATAATTGGCAAGGTTAGCTGCTTTTGTGATACCATAACCATCAATAATGTCAATAAAACCAAGGTAGTTTCCATCACCATTTAAGGCCAGGTTAAACGAATCTTTTTCAAAATAATTTTCAGCCATAAACATTTGCGATTGGGCATCAGTTTCTTTTGGCTGCAAATAAAACTTGTTAAAGCCAAGATATCCGACAACCACCAAAATAATACCGCCAACAACATAGCTGATTATTTTCTGATTGTCTTCAATAAACTGTTCTGTTTTGGTTAAGGCAGATTCAAGTTCTTGCAAGTTATCGTTTTGTTGAGTTTTCTTTTTAGCCATCTTATACGTTTTCAAAATTGTGTCGCAAAAATAGCTTTTTTTTCAAAACTTGTTTGTAAATGGCTTCATAAATTTGAATATTAATCAACATATCGGTGTTATTAAACCAATTTTTCAACGATCTCATTTCCGTAGAAGCAATTTTAGTTAGATTTGCGTGTACAGAGAAAAAGCGAGTGATATGTTTTTAGAACATTTGAGCATACTAAATTATAAGAATATCGAAGAGGCAGAATTAAAGTTTTCTTCTAAATTAAATTGCCTGATTGGTGGAAACGGCGCAGGCAAAACCAATTTATTGGACGCAGTTTATTACTTGTCTTTTTGCAAAAGCTTTTTTAACTCCCTCGATCAGCTAAACATAAAGCATGATGAACAATATGCAATGTTAAAGGCGAAATATTCAAGGGACAGTGCCGATGAGCTTGTATCGTGTGCCATGCAAAGAGGTGTGAAGAAACAATTCAAAAGAAACACTAAGGTTTACCAGCGTTTGCTCGACCATATAGGGCTAATCCCATTGGTAATGGTTACCCCAAACGATTCAAACCTGATTTCGGGTGGAAGCGAAGAAAGAAGGAAGTTTGTGGACGGCGTTATTTCGCAATTCGACCACGAATACCTGAAAGCGCTTATTAATTACAATAAAGCGCTATTTCAGAGAAACACCCTGTTAAAACAATTTGCATACAATAATTATTTCGACAATGAATCACTATCTATTTGGGATATGCAATTGGTTGACCATGGTATTGCAATCCATCAAAAAAGAAAAGAGTTTATTCTTAAATTAATTCCTGTTTTCCAACACTATTATTCCTACATTTCGAACGATAAGGAAAAAGTAGAGTTAATTTATCAATCCGATCTTTTGGAAAATGACTTTAAGGAAGAACTCACAAAAGCACTGCCCAAAGACAGAAAAGCTATGCATACCACAGTCGGGATCCATAAAGAAGATTTATTGTTGAATATTGGAGACTATCCGATCCGGAAAACAGGTTCGCAGGGGCAAAACAAAACGTATTTAATTGCGTTGAAACTTGCCCAGTTCGAATTTATGAAAGAAATAAGTGGTTTTAAACCCATATTGCTTCTAGACGATATTTTCGACAAATTGGACAAACAACGCGTTGAGCAAATTGTACATTTGGTTGCCAACGATAATTTTGGTCAAATATTTATGACCGACACCAACAGGGAACATCTTGATGGAATTATTAAGTCCCTTAAAACGGAACACAAAATATTTGAGGTCGTAAACGGTAAAATAATTGTCTAACTTGATTGAATTAAAATGAGAAAAAGCAATACGCAATCCATCAGCAAAATATTGAACGACTTCATAAAAGACTCAAATATAGGCCCTAAATTAAAAGAAGTTGATATTCTTAATGCCTGGGAATCGTTGTTGGGGAAAGCTATTTCCTCTTATACCAAAAATTTAATAATTAGAAACGGTGTTCTTTATGCTACTATGTCATCACCTGTGGTGAAATCTGAATTAATGATGATGAAGGGCGAAATAATCAAACGCCTGAACGCCGAAGTAGGCGAGGAGGTCATCCATTCGATCGTGTTCAAATAATAATTCGGCTTATTTCTAAAACCTTTCTAACTCTGAAAAAAAGTAACTGGCTTCTTTGGCAGCATTTTCATCGCTATCTGAACCATGTACCGCGTTTTGGGTCATATCCGAAGCAAACATTTTACGTATGGTTCCGTCCTCAGCTTTTTCAGGATTGGTCGCGCCAATTAATTTCCGAAAATCATCCACCGCATTTTCTTTCTCCAGCAAAATGGCTACAATTGATCCCGAGGTCATAAATTCTATCAATTTTTCATAAAATGGCTTTCCCTCATGAATAGCATAAAAACCTTGCGCCTGTTGTGTTGTTAGAGTTGTAAATTTCATTGCTTTAATAACAAAACCTGCATCATTCATCATTTTAATAATTGCCCCAATTGCGTTTTTTTTAACAGCGCCGGGTTTAATCATCGTAAAGGTTAAATTGCCTGCCATTGCCTGTGTTTTTTGAGATTATTACAGAATTTTATCGATAAAATTTTAACGAATAGCAAGATAGTAAAAATTAAAATGAATGTAAGAGAGGCTTGCTTAGTTTTTCTATCTTTGTGCTTTTATAAAAGCCGGACAAATTGAAAAACATTGATCTAGAAATAATTAAAAATATAACAAAGTTTGTTAAGGAAAGTAATCAAAGTTTTGTGTTAGTACCACATGTTAACCCTGATGGTGATGCCATTGGATCAACTGTAGGTTTAGCGTGTATTCTTGAAGATGCCGGACATAAATGCACTGTGGTAGTTCCAAACGACTACCCGGAATTTTATAATTGGCTTATCGAACCAGTTACTGTCCTTAATTTCGATCGGAATAAAGGTGCCGCCAAGAAGGCAATATCCAGTGCAGATGCAATGTTTTGCTTAGATTTTAATGAAATTGAACGCACAGGGAAATTAAAAGATATGGTTTTGGGTTTTGCAAAAACCAAAGTTCTGGTTGACCACCATCCATACCCAAAAGACTTTTGCGACTATTTGATTTCCGACACATCGTACAGCTCAACAGCCGAATTGGTATTCGACCTTGCAGTTCAGCTTGGTTTGAAAAAAAACATAACCACCGAGGCGGCCAATGCTCTTTTCACAGGAATAATGACTGACACAGGGTCATTTAGCCATAACATTTCAAATCCAAATACTTTTAAAGTCGTATCCGAATTAATTGCTCTGGGAATCGATGTTGACACCATCCATTCAAATGTTTACCACAACTACTCGGCCGACAGGATGAAGCTTTTGGGGTATTGTTTAAATGAAAAAATGGTGGTTTATCCCGAGCTCAGAACAGCCTATATAAGTTTATCCAAACAAGAGTTGGAAAAATACAACTTTGCACCGGGCGATGCCGAAGGCTTTGTGAATTATCCCTTATCAATTCAGGGTATCGTATTTACAGCCCTATTCATGGAAAAAGACGATCATGTTAAAATATCATTCCGATCAAAGGGGAGCTTCCCTGCCAATGCGTTCTCATCAGACAATTTTAATGGCGGCGGCCATTTGAATGCTGCCGGTGGAGAATCAGAACTAAGTTTTGATGAAACCATCGAAAAATTTAAAAGCTTATTGCCAAACTATAAAAAACAATTATTTGAAAATTAATAAAGCCAAATGAAAACTCTTATCCAACTACTAAAGACATTCTTATTTATTACAATTGTCCTGTTCATTTCATCATGTTTAGACGACAAGGAAACAGTGGTTCCGAGAACCGAAGCCGATGAACTGCAAGAACTAAATACTTTCTTGTTACAACTTGAAGCTGAAGATTACGATATCGACACAACGGCTTTGGGGCTTTATTACATCAACATAAAAGATGGGACCGGACCTGTGCCTGTAGCTGGTGACAGTATTTCCATAAAATATATTGGGTATTTTACCGATGGGGCAATATTTGATTCTTCCTACAAAAGTGCAACAGACACTACCTACAATTTCAGGTATAAAGTTAGCCGGATGGTGGAAGGTTTTGAAGATGGATTATCTCTGATGAACAAAGGATCTGAAATTACCATGATTATCCGGTCAAGTTTGGGTTATGGTCCTTACGATTATTATACAATCCCTGGCTATTCTACCATTATTTTTGATGTTGAACTGGTAGAGATCTTCGAGGATTAACTTCTTTTAATTCATGATGAATAGAACCGAGCTGCTTAAAAAACTATTGCCGGGTTTCATCCCTCTTTTTGTATTTATTATTGCCGACGAAATTTGGGGAACTAAAATCGGGTTGTATGTCGCAGTTGCGGTTGGTGTTGCTGAATTTGCTTATGTTTGGATAAAAGATAAACGATTCGATAAATTTATCCTGCTGGATACTTTGCTACTTGTAGCCCTCGGAGCGGTTTCCATACTTCTCGACAATGATGTGTTTTTTAAACTCAAGCCCGGATTAATTGAAATAATACTGGTTGCAGTACTTGGGGTATCTGCATTTTCGCCGCTCAATATCATTGGTTTAATGAGCCAAAGATATATGAAAGACCTAAAAATGTCGCAGCAACAAATTAGCGCCATGCGGCAAAATTTGAAAGTATTATTCTTTGTGTTCCTGTTTCATACTGCACTGGTTTTTTATGCCACTTTTTTTATGAGCAAAGAGGCATGGGCATTTATCAGTGGAGGTTTGTTCTACATTTTGTTTGGAATTTATTTTATCATTGAACTTGCCAGGCAAAAGCTAAAGAACAAGTCATTAGCCAAAGAAGAGTGGGTCCCAATTGTTGATGAGAACGGAAAAATCACAGGTCAGGCACCAAGAAGCCAGGTTCATAATGGCAGCCATTTGTTACACCCTGTGGTTCATTTGCATGTGATCCATAAAAACAAAGCTATTTTGTTACAAAAACGGCCAATGAACAAACTGATTCAGCCAGGAAAATGGGATACAGCCGTTGGTGGTCACATTTCTGCAGGGGAAACTCTCGATCAGGCATTAAAAAAAGAAGCGTACGAAGAGCTAGGTCTAAAAGATTTTACTGCAAAACTTTTAAAAACATACGTTTGGAAATCGGAGGTAGAAAGCGAATTAGTGTATATGTTTGTCAGTTTTGATTATAAAAATCCCATCAATCATTCCGATGAAGTGGACGAAGCCCGGTTTTGGACTAAAAATCAAATTCAAAAACAATTGGGGAACAACATTTTTACACCCAACCTTGAGCATGAATTCAAAATACTACAAGAACTGACAATTATATAATGCTAATTCAAAATCAGTTTCCTATTTTTATTTTTTTAAAAGCCTTAATTGTTCTTGCCTATTCTCGTTAAGATATTTTATATTAATAAAATATACTCCTGGGAGTAACACCGAAGGAGAATTCAGATTGTATGACAAATAATTAATTCCTTGGTGAAGTTCTACATTCGAAATTAGAGATATTTTTTTTCCAACATAATTATATATTTCTATAATTGCACGTTGGGATTCATGTGAGTTTATTTCAAAATTGATTAAACCAGTAAAAGGATTTGGATAAGCTTTAGAATTTTTTAATTCAGATCTAGATTCGTGAATTGCAGTAGCAATCCCAATCCCATTTAAATATTCCTCCAACATAGTATAACCGCTATTTGAAATGTTATTTTTGTCAGCTGGGTCATTAGTGTTAAGCCCATGTTCCTCTTCCCAAATATCCGGCATTCCATCATGATCAGTATCAGTTGGTGCTATTCCATTATTTAGCTCTGGCCAGCCACCTGCATCATTTGGATCACTAACAAAGCCATATCCATAAGTAGTTGTCCCGTTATTTACTTCATTGATAATACGCTTATCTACAGTATCACTATTGGGTAATATACAACCAACATTTCTAAGTACTTCTTGATAAGCTTCGGTTGCACTGTGCTGATTAATTGGCATAAAATGTGATGGCGCATTCAATTTCAATCTATCAATTGCATCTAAATCGAGCCCCACGGTACTGCTATAATGGTGTCTTGGATAAACACCTTTCCAATTATCCATTGTAACCTCATTATCACCAACTATAAAATTCTCGCAAATATACCAATCACCGTAATCTGAAATTCCTTCCGATGAACTTGGAGAACAAATATTAACGCCATCTTCTAAATCCGTTCCTGGTCCAGGTTTGAAATAATTTGCAACAATATTGACAGAGCAAATATTATTTGGATTATCAACTGGTAAAATTGAACTCCCACCAATTATGCTATACAACCCCCAATTAAATATTACATTATTTCGAAAATCATTGTAACCAGATCCAGCGTCAATGTATGGATTTTTTGAAAGATTATTTGCAAATAAGTTATGATGATATGTGCTATAATTGTTTCCAAAAAGAACTCCATAATTTGTATATCCGCAAGACTCTGAAAGTATTGACCATTGAATACTGATGCTATCACATTTGGTAATATTCATGAGATGCTTACGTGACCAACTTGCAGAAAGATGATCTAGAATTATATGCTTTTGAGAATTGCATTTAACGGCATCACTACTACCATTATATCGAATTCTAATGTAACGCATTATTACATTGCTCGCCTTGATTTCTAGCTTGCCTTTTATTGTTATTCCATCTCCAGGAGCAGTTTGACCTGCAATAGTTATCGAATCATTACGGATAATTATACTTCCTTCTATTGTTCCTGAAACACGAAAAATTACGGTCCTAGCCCCTGTAGCTTGAACTGCTTCAAGAAGACTACCTGGCCCCGAAGGATTGAGATTTGTAACTTCAATTACTTTTCCACCGCGTCCACCTACGGTATATTTTCCATATCCTTCAGCACTAGGAAATGCAATTTGTTGTGAATAAATTATAAAAGAATTGAAAACTAAATAAATAATAAGAAAAATTGTTCGAGAGTTCATTTTATAATATTGATTTTATGTTTTTGTGAAAATATAATTTATATGAGAATTTCGTGGCTCAATATAGAAATTTTACTTAAAAAATTTCTATGGAAGCTTAAGTTTTGCAAATAGTTTCATCCCAACAAAAATATCACCGGGCGTTTATGCATGTCTGGCACATTACCTTTCCAGTCTTTCATTGTTTTTGTAACGATGTATTCTTTTTCCCCGGTAATATCCATTGCAATACAAAGCTTGGTAGAAGCAGAGCATTTGCTGAGTAAATCGTTCACTAATTGGTTATTACGGTATGGCGTTTCTATAAATATCTGGGTCTGTTTATCATGCCTGACTTTTTTATCCAGATACATAATTGTTCGGGTACGTTCGTAAGGTTTTACCGGGATATAACCAATAAATGCAAAATTTTGCCCGTTCAAGCCCGAAGCCATCAGCGACAATAAAATGGAGGATGGACCAACCAGCGGTACTACTTTAATCCCATTTTTATGCGCCAATTCCACAATATCAGCCCCCGGATCGGCAACCCCCGGACACCCAGCTTCAGAGATTATTCCAACATCATGCCCCTTTAACAAAGGTGCTATCGAATCCATCTTTTCTTTGTACGAGGTTCGTTTGTTTAGAAGGAAAAAAGTAAGCTCATCAATATTGATCGACGGTTCAACTTTTTTAAGAAAACGCCTTGCGGTTCTTACATTCTCAACAATGAAATATTTCGTCTGCACGCAAATTGGTTTTATTTCCGAGGGAAGTACTCCATCCCGCGAATCTTCGCTTAATACGTTTGGGATCAGGTATAATGTTGCCATTTCGTAAATTTTTGCCAAAAATACAGATAAGAAATGAGTTTATTAAGCCAGTGTATTACTATTTTTGGATATGCATATTGAAAGGCCCATAAAAATTACTTTTCTCGGTACCGGAACTTCGCAAGGTGTACCCATTATTGGCTGTAATTGTGATGTTTGCAAGTCATCCGATTCAAAAGATAAACGATTGCGTTCTTCTATTTTAATTCAGGTGAAGGATAAAAACATAGTGGTAGATGCCGGACCGGATTTTCGGCAACAGATGCTCAAACAAAACCTTCAGAAACTTGATTCCATTTTAATTTCACATGAGCATGTCGATCATATTTTTGGTCTAGATGATATCCGTTCTTTTAATTGGAGGCAAAAAAAACCGATGGATATTTATGCAGAGCATAGGGTAGAAGTTGCCATAAAAAGGATTTTTGATTATGTTTTTGCGTCCACTAGGTATCCTGGAATCCCGCAAATGATGATCCATAGAATTGAAAACAAGCCATTTACAATTGATGATTTAACCGTCATCCCAATTAGGGGAATGCATTTCCGTTTACCTGTATTTGGATATCGGATTGCGGATATTGCCTATATTACAGATGTAAATTTTATTTCGAAGGAAGAAAAACAAAAACTTCATAACCTGGATATCCTTATTGTGAATGCCCTAAGAAAAAGCGAACATATTTCTCATTTTAACTTAAGCCAGGCCTTGGAATTGATTGAAGAACTTGCCCCCCAAAGGTCATACCTTACACACATGAGCCATGAAATGGGATTTCATAATAATTTGGAGAATGAATTGCCCGAAAATGTTTTTCCTGCATTCGATGGATTGGAGCTGGAAAGCAAACTTGAAAGTTAAAGTTGTTATTTTTCCTTTAACCATGGAAAAACCACGGCAACAGAGGCAATAAAGTATAGGCATCCTGCACAAACCAAAGCATATTTTAAGCTGATATGATCTGTCATCCAGCCCAAAGCGGGCCCAATAATTGCAAAGTTTATCCGAATAATAAAATTCCTTACCGACAACATGGTAGCCCTGACATCCGATTCGGTATATTTATTAATATAATTCTTTAAAATTGGTGTTGCAATACCTCTTGCCAGGTAAAAGAAAAACAAAAATGCAAGTCCCCAAACCGAAACAAACAATCCGGAGGTTATATAACCTACACTTATTAAAACCACAATAAGCAACATCGATTGCCCTTTGCCCAGATACTTCTCAACTTTATGGGCAAAAACCGATGATACGCCTACAGTTACATTTAACAGGGTCCACATTACCCCAAACAATGCGGGCGATAAGCCAATTTCTTTGAAAAAAGGTTGTACAAACCATGCAAAAGTCAGCGTCGCCGTGCCTGTAATTGCGGAATAAACAATAGCAATCCGCAAATTTCGGTTAACAAAAAGTGTATTTTTTATGGAGATAAAAGTATCCGAGATCGAAGTAAATACTTTTTTTGCGTGCAAAATCGGCTCCGTCAATAACAAAGCTGCCGGAATTGCGGTGGCTGCCATAATCGTCTGAAAATAAAAAGGTGTCCTGTAACTAATTGCCGCAAGCAGCCCGCCAATTACCCCGGCAATTGCTTCTGCAAAGTTCCCGATCGAAGTAATCCTGCCTTCCTCTTTAATATATTCCTTTTCTAATTGCCTTGATTTTAAACTATCGTAAAGCATGGCAGAATCTGCCCCCGACACAAAACTATGCCCAATTCCAAGAACAATTTCGGCAAGAACAAAGCCCCAAAAGGTATATGAGAAACTATAAACCAGAAAACCAGACGCACCTAAAATACTGCCCAATAATAAAGTCTTTTTTCTTCCCCACACATCGGCGAAATACCCCGATGGGATTTCCATAACAACAATGGCAATGGAATAAATTGATTTCAGCACAAGAAACTTCTCGGTACTCATCCCATTATCTAAATAAAATAAATATACCACTGGCATAACCATGTTAAACCACTTCGATATTTTAATCAAGTAGAGTAGGAAAATGTTTCTCTTCAGCTTATCCATAATCAGCCACAAATGTAAGAAACTCTTTAATATTGGATTGGCATTTTAAACCTTTGAAATTCAAAAATTAAAGAACAAATTAATTTCAATTTAAAAGCGAAAAGTGAAATAAACTTTTAATTCTTTAAATAAACCTTATTTTTGCTGTCACAGACAAACAGCTAAGATATTAAAACATGAAATTATTTATTCCTGAAAACTATGCGTCGGTTTTAGACGTCAAACAAACGGAGCACGCAATTAAGCTGGTAAAAGACTTTTTTCAATTAAACCTTTCATCCGAATTAAAACTAAGAAGGGTTACCGCTCCATTATTTGTAAAACAAGGCACCGGTATCAACGATGATTTAAATGGAATTGAGCGCCCGGTTTCATTTCCAATAAAAGAAATGAACGAAGAAGTGGCAGAAATTGTCCAGTCTCTGGCAAAATGGAAAAGATTGGCGCTAGCCGACCTTGAAATAGTTCAGGGACATGGTATTTATACTGATATGAATGCCATTCGCCCTGATGAAGAACTATCCAACATCCATTCACTTTATGTTGATCAATGGGACTGGGAAAGGGTTATTTCAAAAGAAGAAAGAAATTTAGCTTTCCTTAAGAAAGCTGTGCAAAAAATTTATTCAGTACTGGTTCGGACAGAATATCTGCTATCTGAAGTTTATCCTGTTATTGATGCAATACTCCCTGAAGAAATTACATTTATCCATACGGAAGAATTATTAAAACTTTATCCCAACTTGACCCCAAAAGAACGGGAATTCGAAGCGGCAAAAAAATATGGGGCAATATTTATTATCGGAATTGGAGGTGAATTGGCCAACGGTGAAATCCATGATGGACGTGCCCCTGATTATGATGACTGGACCACATGTACCGAAAATGGGTTTAAAGGTTTAAATGGCGATATTGTGGTTTGGAACCCAATTCTTAACAATGCCTTCGAAATTTCATCAATGGGGATTCGGGTTGATAAAGAAACATTGGAAAAACAGCTAAAAAACCGGGGCCTTGAAGAACGAAAAGAACTCATGTGGCATAAAATGCTTTTAAACGGTGAACTACCTTTGTCAATAGGAGGTGGAATTGGCCAATCAAGGCTTTGCATGTATTTTTTAAGAAAAGCACATATTGGCGAAATACAGTCAAGTATTTGGCCTTCTGATATGATTGAGGAATGTAAATTAAATAACATTCACATCCTTTAACGAACACGATTTATGAATGGCATTTTTTCGCCAAAATGTATGCTGGATAATATAATTTTTTATCTTTGCACCGCATTTTAAGGATGCCTCAGTAGCTCAGCTGGATAGAGCAACGGCCTTCTAAGCCGTAGGTCATGGGTTCGAGTCCCGTCTGGGGTACCACATAAGCACTTGTTTAATACAGGTGCTTTTTTTGTTTCCAAAATTTATAAAACACAGCAAGATAGGGACGAGAAGTTTATCCCGACATAATCTTTAAAGTAAGAAGTTTTGGGTGTGGCGAATTCCAATTCGCCACGACAGTGATACCTAAATTCGATAATGCCGATTAATTAATCGTCAAAAAAATAAAGAGTAAAACAAAAAATATTAACGAATCTTTCATCAAATAAAATTGCTAAACCAATTACGCAAGGATTGGTATTAGATATACTTCATTCTCTGTTAATTTTTTCCTAACGAAATGTTAATGAATTTACACTATTTAGACAAGTACTAAATACCTTCTAACAGTTGTAATTAAAGGTATAACAAGCTATTTTTACGATGAATTAACTTTAATCAATTGTCATGAAACAAAAAACAATCTTATCAATCTTTGTACTCCTATTTTTATGTGTTACAATCAGTGCCCAAACACCTACAAAATGGCGTGGTGATAATGCCAACGGAGTTTACAATGAAACCGGATTACTAAAATCATGGCCTGCAAACGGTCCTGGAATACTTTGGCATTTCGATGCTTTAGGTGATGGATATTCATCGCCAGTATTTTACAACAATAAAATATATGTAACTGGCATGGTTGAGCCTACCGGTTATGTACATTGTTTATCAAACGATGGAAAACTGCTATGGGAAAAAGAATATGGCACAGAATGGTTTGAAAACTTCCCGGGCAGCAGGACATCGCCTGTTATTATGGAAGGTAAGCTTTACATGTACACCGGAAACGGGATAATTCAATGCATGGATGCCGAAACAGGAGATAAGCTTTGGTCAAAAGATGTGATGAACGACCTTGATGGCAGAAATATCCGCTGGGGGGTTACCGAAACATTAGTCATTGATGGAGATATCCTTTATTGCACACCCGGAGGGGTTGTAAATAACGTAATAGCATTAAACCGTAACAATGGAGACCTTATTTGGGCAAACAAAGGAGAGGGTGAAAAATCAGCTTATTGTACTCCGTTATTAATTGAATTACCTTCCAAAAAGATTTTGGTAACGATGACCGAAAACCACATCATTGGGTTAAATGCAGCAACAGGGCAAAAACTTTGGTCGTATGAGCAAACCAACAGATGGTCGGTTCATGCAAATACCCCTGTCTATCATGATGGTGGCTTGTTTTGCTTCAGTGGTTATGGGCAAGGTGGCGTTAAACTTAAATTAAGCGCCGATGGCAACTCTGTGAGCAAAGAATGGTTCCTACAAGACCTTGATAGCCGAATGGGAGGTATTGTTCTAATCGATGGTGTTCTTTATGGCTCTGGCGATAAATACAGGTCGTGGAAAGCCGTTGATTGGAAAACAGGGGAAATTAAGTATGAATCGGAAGAAATAAGCAAAGGTGTTGTAATTGCTGCCGATGGAATGCTTTTTTGTTATGGCGACAGAGGCGAGATCGCCCTTGTAAAAGTTGATCCAACAAAATTTGTGGTGAGCGGAAAAGCCAATGTTGAACTGGGTACAGCACAACACTGGGCACATCCGGTATTAAACCAGGGACGCTTCTTTATACGTCATGGGCAATCACTAATTGCTTACAAAGTGAAATAATCAACATGAACATAAAACATATTGTTTTAGGATTAATTTTTTTAGTATCGGGAAATATTATCCATGCACAAATAACACAATGGCGGGGACCAAACCGCGATGGTGTTTTTAATGATACCATGCTGGCAAAATCGTGGACAGAGGATGGACCGGATTTAATTCTCAAATTTGAAGGAATAGGAAAGGGCTGGTCTTCTGTAATTTACGATGATGGAGTATATTATGCAACGGGCATGATCGACACTTTCGATTATTTAAGTGCCGTATCAGAAAATGGAACCTTACTATGGCAAGCCCCCTTTGGCAGGTCATGGGTAAAATCGTTTCCGGATACCCGAAGTTCCCCAACAAAAGAAGGCAACCGCATTTATGTTCAAAGCGGAATGGGAAAAGTATCGTGTTTCAATTCAAACGACGGCAGTGAACTTTGGACGTTTGAAGCCGATAAGGTTTTCGAAACAGACTACCATCTATGGGGAAATTCGGAAACTCCACTTATTGTTGATGACAAAGTAATCTGCAACCCGGCAGGAAAAATCGCGAGTGCAATTGCTTTAAATAAATATACAGGAGAACTTATTTGGAAGAGCGAACCTACAGGCTATGAACGAACTGCCAGGGCTTATGCATCATCAAATATTTATGAGTGGAACAATCATCGATTTATTTTGGCATTAAACACAACCCATATTATTGCATTATATCCCGAAACAGGGGAAATTGCCTGGCAATATCAATATTATCAGGAAGACGAATGGTACGACCAACCCGGGATAATCCTAACAAATACACCAACCTGTGTTGATAATCATATTTTCATCACAATGGGTTACGATTACAAAGCAGTAATGCTTGAAATGGATTCCACAGGAACGTCGGTCTCCGAAAAATTTGTTGACCATACATTCGATAATCACCACCATGGGGTAATTTATCACGATGGATTTTTATATGGCTCCAACTGGAAAAGCAACAATCGTGGCAAATGGGTTTGTATGAACTGGAAAACTGGCGAAATCAATTATGTGACCAATTGGGAAAACAAGGGATCAATAATTCAGGCCGATGGAATGTTTTATTGTTACAATGAAAAAGGAAACGTTGGTCTCGTGAAACCCGATACAGATAAATTTGACGTAATAAGTGAATTTAAAATTAATGAAGGTAGCGGTCCGCACTGGGCTCACCCTTTTATTAAGGATGGAAAATTAATTATTCGCCATGGAGAAATATTTATGGTTTACGATATAAAAAAGCATGTATAAAACAACGAAAAATATAACTCTTCTGCTAGCACTTATACCTTTTTTGGGTATCGCTCAGGATATTGCTCAATTCAGGGGGCCAGAGCGTCAGGGCATTTTTAATGAAAGTGGCCTTTTAAAAACCTGGCCGGATAGTGGACCAGAATTAATTTTGTCGGTCAATAACTGTGGAAATGGTTATTCAAGCCCCATATTTTATAATCAAAAAATATTTGTTACAGGTGTTAAATACGATTCTTTAAATGTATGTACTGCATTTGACCTGAATGGAAATCAATTATGGGAGACTAGTTACGGTCCAGGATGGTTTAAATCATTTCCGGAAGCCAGGTCAACGCCGACCATCGAGAATGGGATAATTTACCTAGCCAGCGACTTGGGCAGAATTGTTGCGATGCAGGCTTCTGATGGTAGCATACTTTGGTCGGTCAATGCCCATGAGAAATTCAAAGGAGAATACCACCGTTTCGGGATTGCTGAATCGGTTTTGCTAACTGAAAACGCAGTTGTTTATACAACGGGAGGTGAAACTACTTCGGTTATTGCTTTAAACAAAAAAGATGGTTCCCTTTTATGGCAGACAAAATCTTACGGTGGCGAACGTTCTTATGCTTCTTCAGTTTTAATAAACTGGAAAGGAAAGAAAACAATTATAGCACAAACCGCGCAATATTTGCTGGGTATTGATCCGAACGATGGAAAAATA
The DNA here is from genome assembly GCA_963677475.2 of Prolixibacteraceae bacterium. Lineage (GTDB taxonomy): Bacteria > Bacteroidota > Bacteroidia > Bacteroidales > Prolixibacteraceae > JABMQB01. The sequence goes on from CAXXQD010000010.1 coordinate 106,107, forward strand.
CGTTGGGATTACGATCTTTTACAGTTTCATACAGGCAGGATTGGCAAGGGCAACCATTCAAACAACGCCCTTTTTTCAGAAGGGAAAATATTTATTAATAGTGGTTATGACCACCCGGGGTTATTATTTGCAATTAACGAAAGCAATGACGCAGTAGAATTGTTATGGAAAAATGACACGCTGGACACGCATCATGGAGGTTGTGTTTTGATTGATGGAAATATTTATGGCTCCAATTGGTTGGCTAATTCAAAAGGAAATTGGGCTTCGTTAAACTGGGAAACCGGAAAAGTTAATTGGGAAACATCCTGGATAAATAAAGGATCAATAGTTTCGGCCGACAAAATGCTTTACCTGTTTGAAGAAAAATCAGGAACAGTTGCCCTGGTTGAGCCAGGTCCCAAAGAATTAAAAATTGTTAGCACCTTTAAATTTGAAGGTGGTTCCGGACCATTTTGGGCGCATCCTTACATCGCAGATCATAAATTGTTTTTAAGGCACGGGGAAGAGTTAAGGGTCTATAATTTAAAAAGTTAAATGATTCAAAAAAATATTCATAAAGTCTTAATAATTGCTCTCACAGCAATAGGTGTTCTCACTGTTTTCTGGTGGTTAAATACCGATCCATCCGATAATTTAACACAAAGTTTGCCCGGTGCCGATAATCGCGGTGAAGGTGTTGTTGTGGAAGAAAACATCCAAATTGGTGAATTCTTTGAAGAATTCTCAACAACTTACAATAAGCTATCAGAGAAATGGAGCCGATTTCGAGGGGAAAAGTTTGATAATATATCAGACACAAAAATAAGTTTACTCGATAAATTCCCTGCATCAGGGCCAGAAATTGTTTGGTCCATCGATTTGGGCGAAGGCCATTCGGGAGTTGCCATTTGGGATGGATTGGTTTATGTTTTAGATTACGATGAAGCCGAAAGGTCGGACGTGTTACGCTGCCTCTCGCTTACCAATGGGACAGAACTATGGAAACGAGGTTACAAAGTGGCTATCAAAAGGAACCATGGAATGTCAAGAACGGTACCGGCTGTTACCAACGATTACATTGTGACCATTGGTCCTCGCTGCCATGTGATGTGCGTTGACCGTGAAAACGGGGATTTCCGATGGGGAATCGATGTTGCAGAAAAATACCAATCTGAGGTTCCATTTTGGTACACCGGACAATGCCCTTTAATATATGATGATAAGGCGATTATTGCTACCGGAGGCGATGCTTTGATGATTGCTGTTGATTGCGCTACTGGAGAAACCCTGTGGACAACTCCGAATCCAAAAGGGTGGAAAATGTCACACTCATCAGTTATGCCTTTTGAATTTGAAGGACAAAAAATGTTTGTTTACAGTGCTATTGGCGGCTTGGTTGGCATTGCTGCCGATGGCGAAAACGAAGGGCAGGTACTTTGGGAAACCAATAGCTGGAACCATTCGGTGGTTGCCCCGTCCCCGGTGTGTATGCCCGATGGGAAAATATTCCTGACCGCTGGTTATGGCGCAGGATCAATGATGGTGCAGCTTTCAAAAAATGATGGAACTTATAAAGTGGAGGTTCTGGATGAATACTCACCAAAAGAAGGCCTTGCCTGCGAACAGCAAACCCCGGTATATTTCCAGGGGCATTTGTTTGGGGTGCTTCCAAAGGATGCAGGTGCCCTCAGAAATCAATTTGTGTGCGTTCATCCCGACAATCCAAAACAAATAGTCTGGTCAAGCGGAAAAGATTCAAGGTTTGGACTAGGACCGTATTTTATTGCCGATAACAAATTCTATTTATTGAGCGACCAGGCTGAACTCACTATTATAGAGCCTAGTACCTCAAATTATAAACAACTGGAACAGGCACTCATTATTGAAGATGCGCACGATGCCTGGGCACCTCTGGCAACAGCTGACGGATATCTTGTCCTCAGGGATTCGAAAAAGATGGTTTGTATTGACATGAGAAAACAACAATGAAAAATAAAGCCGTAATTATCTTCTTGATCATACTTTCTCTTATTGTGGTTGCAATAATAGTTGGGGATTTTAAATCCACCAGGCCCGACAAACAGGGAGAAAACCCTTTTGACCTAAATGTTAATGAATATCGTGACGTTGCCCCGGAATTGATTACATATAAGGAAACCAAAAATTTCAAACTTGATTTTGAAGAATTGGACGGCTTGGATGTTTCCAATCAGTACATTTATATTGCCGGGGATTCTGTGGTGCAAGTAATTGATTTTAATGGACAACTGGTAAAAGAAATAGTCCTTAAAGATGATCCATATTGTATTGCGGTTTCTGAAAATCAAGTGTATGTTGGCAATGAAAATACAGTTTTCGTTTTTTCCTTGGAAGGGGAATTACTTACAACTCTTGGTCCGTTTACCGAAAACTCGGTAATTACTTCAATCGATGCCTACGAAGAGCATCTTTTTATTGCAGATGCAGGTGCCAGAAGGGTTTACCATTTTGTTAACCTTGAAAAAATCAACGATATTGAAGGGAAAACCGGGGAAGAAGCCCTGCACGGATTTATTATACCAAGCCCATATTTCGATGTAAAAGTAAATTCATTTGGCGATCTTTGGGTCGTTAATCCGGGCAAGCACGCGCTCGAAAACTATTCATTTGAAGGTGATTTGCGGTCAAACTGGACAGCTACAGCAATTCAAATTGAAGGTTTTAGCGGTTGTTGTAACCCTGCCCACTTTACTTTTCTGGAAGATGGTTCTTTTATAACCAGTGAGAAAGGACTTGTAAGAATAAAAATATACGAGCAATCAGGTAAATTTAAATCGGTAGTAGCTGCCCCGAACAAATTTAAAGAAGATGGTCATGCACCCGATATAGCAGCTGACAGTGCCGGAAATATTTATGCACTTGATTTCGATAGTAAGATGGTGCGTGTTTTCGAATTAAAATAGAAACAATGGACAGAAAAGAATTTATAAAAACCGGAGGCCGCTCCCTAATTTTGGGGGCTTTTGCCGTGTTTTCAGGTTACCTGATTTTAAACAACAGGGTTTCGCACGAAAACGCTTGCCCTGTTAACAATCAATGTTCAAACTGCAATAAACTTTCGTCGTGTAAATTACCACAAGCATCAAGATTAAAAAAAGATGGAGAAAAAAGCTGAAAATAGAAGGGAGTTTATCCAAAAAAGTGTTCGTTTTTCATTGGCACTTGCCTTGGGGGGAATTGGTAGTGTTGCTATTTCAAAATCAACCAAAGATGAATGGGTGTGGCAAATAGATCCATTTAAATGTACACAATGCGGAAGGTGCGAAAGCGATTGTGTTTTAAGCCCTTCAGCCGTAAAATGTATCCACGCTTACGACCTGTGCGGCTATTGCAACCTGTGCGGGGGCTACTTTAAACCCGATGCAAACGAGTTGTCAACAGCCGGCGAAAACCAGTTATGTCCAACAGCAGCAATCGAACGGAGATTCATCGAAGAGCCTTACTTTGAGTTTATTATCAATGAAGATTTATGTATTGGCTGTGCAAAGTGTGTTGAAGGTTGTACTTCATTTGGGAATGGGTCCCTGCACCTGCAAATAATGCACAACATTTGCCTCAATTGTAACGACTGCTCCATTGCCAGGGTTTGCCCATCCGATGCAATATCAAGGGTAAATGCAAAAGAAGCATACAAGGTAAAAGGCGATTTTACCGCAAAATAAAGTTTAACCATTATCGACAGCAATAAAAACCAGCTAAATGTCAAAACTGAAATACATATTCCTTCTCTTTTCATTTGTAATACTCTCATTTACATCTTTTTCGCAGCAACAAAGGTTTCCTAAACCTGAATTTGAAAGCGGCTACGTGCAACCCAGTCCAATTACACCTGAACCACGCGCTATTGCACTTGAATATATGGATGTTATTGTATTACTTCTAGTACTATCCTTAACTTCTTGGTTTGTGTTAAAATCAAGGTCCCGTCAAGGTATTCTTGCCGTTAGCATATTCACATTGCTTTATTTTGGATTTTACCGAAATGGTTGTATTTGCAGTGTTGGATCCGTACAAAATGTTGTTTTAACTTTTGCTGATCCCAACTATGCTATTTCAATAACAGCGCTTTTATTTTTTCTGATTCCGCTGATTTATACACTTTTTTTCGGAAGAACATTTTGCGCAGGTGCCTGTCCTTTAGGTGCCATACAGGACCTAGTTGTTATTCAACCTATCTCATTGCCAAGATGGCTTCGAAAAACCTTAGGTGTTTTTCCATATCTCTATCTCGGTCTCGCTGTGCTGTATGCTGCAACTGGAACAGATTTTATCATTTGCAGATACGATCCTTTTATTGGTTTTTTTCGGATGGATGCACAATTCCACATGATCGTTCTGGGAGTTGCCTTTTTATTGATTGGAATGTTTGTGGCACGCCCATATTGCAGGTTTCTTTGCCCTTACGGCGTGCTTTTAAACTGGATGTCGCATTTTTCCTGGAAACATTTAAGCATTACCCCATCTAAATGCATTCAATGCAAACTTTGTACAACATCCTGTCCGTTTGATGCCATTGATTATCCTACCAATGAAAAGGAAAAAGTGAACTCAAAAAGGGAAGTACGAAAATTTATCATCTATGCCGTCCTTATTCCGGTTTGGATGCTTGCAGGAGGATTTATTGGCTCCAAATTACATAAAGGCTTATCGAAGGCCCACCCCGATGTATATTTAGCCGAATTGTTGATTTCTCATCCTGAATTAAAAAATGATCCTGACAACATTGACATACAGACTTTTCTTGCCTCAGGAAAATCGATTGAAACCCTTGTTAGCGATGCCCAGGTTATCAGGGACAAATTTTACACTGGAAGCTGGATATTAGGGGCATTTATGGGTTTGGTAATTGGCTTAACCATTATGAACCAGGTAGTAACCAGAAAAAAAGAAATATATCAACCAAATAAAGGAGATTGTTACAGTTGCGGGCGATGTGTTGACTATTGCCCCGTTGAAAAATAAACAAACAGAAAATGGATAATAATCAAAAAATAAAACTTTCATTAAATGTTTCCATCGTTGCAGGAACATTTTGCGTTATTGTTGCCCTGTTGCTTTTGCTTAACTTCTGGCAAATATCAAGCAATAAGCCATTGGAAAGTAAAGCAATAGAGGTTTTAGTGGAGCGTTTACACGAAGATCCGAATAACGATGCATTAAAAGAGGAAATCAGAAACCTCGATTTATTGGCGAGAAAAGCCTATTTTAATAGTCAATGGCAAGTGAAAACAGGCGCATTTATCCTGCTATTTGGAGCGATTGTTTTTGCAGTTGCTTTGAGGGTTTATACCGTTGCTAAATCAAAAATCGAAATTCCGGAACAGCAAATAGCGAATGATTATATGTCCCGACTGGTTTCTCAGAAATGGTTAATTGGTGCTGGTGCGGGAATATTTATCTTGGCACTTGCGGCCTCTTTTTCAACGACCGATTATTTGAAGCTTTATTCGGATAACTCAACCATTGGTGCACAAAATGTATCTGCTTCTGAAGAAAAAATTGAAGTAGTAGAAGTTAAAAAGCAAGCGATAGAACAGGTTGAAACAACAACTTCGGAGAACAACGAATCAAGTCAGGGAACCGATAATCCCAATGAAAATCTGGTGGCAACAGAAAAAGTTAAACCCGCCCCGGAAGTTGCAAGCACTGGAATGCAAAAAACTGTTGCCAAAAGTATCACTTCTCCAAGCGACGAAGAAATCCTTGCAAACCATCCATCATTCCGAGGAGCTTTTGGAAACGGAAAGAGCACTGCAATCAATGTTCCGGTTTCTTTCGACGGGGCATCCGGAACCAATCAAATTTGGAAAACCAACATACCTAAAAAAGGCTATAACTCTCCAGTGATTTGGGGAAATAAAATCTTCCTTTCAGGAGCTGACGAAGCCATGCAGGAAGTTTATTGTTTTGATAAAACTACCGGAAAATTAATTTGGAAAGGAAAAGCCGATAATATCCCCGGGGCACCTGCAAAAGCGCCAAAAGTAACCGAAGATACCGGACTTGCCGCACCTTCGGTTTGTACCGAAGGGAAACATGTTGTTGCCATTTTTGCTACCGGTTCAATCATCTGTTTCGATATGGATGGGAAAAGGTTATGGGCAAAAAATCTTGGTGTACCCGACAATCATTATGGACACTCATCTTCTTTAATAACTTATGCCGGAAAAGTTTTTGTTCAGTATGATACCAACAGGGGAAGCAAAGTTCTGGCTTTAAATATTGAAAGCGGGGAAAACCTTTGGGAAACCAAACGCACGTCAAAGATTTCGTGGGCAAGCCCTATCCTTGCTGAAGTTAACGGGGCAAAGCAACTTGTATTAACTGCCGATCCGAATGTGGCTGGCTACAACATCGATAACGGAGAAGAACTCTGGTCGGTTGATTGTATGATGGGTGAAGTTGGACCGTCAGTTGCCTTTGGCGAAGGTTTGATTTTTGCATCAAACGAATATGCCACACTTGCTGCCATTGACCCCAAAACCGGGGAAATAAAATGGGAAAATGACGAATATCTTCCTGAGGTTGCCAGCCCGGTTGTTTCGAATGGACTACTTTTTATTGCAACAAGCTACGGGGTTCTGGTTTGTTACGATGCCAAAACAGGCGATAAAGTATGGGAAGAAGAATACAACGCCGGATTTTATGCTTCGCCGGTTATAGCCGAAAATAAACTGTATGCCCTTGATACCGATGGAATTATGCACATCCTGGAAGCAAGCAGGGAACTTAAGGTGATTGGCACTCCAAATCTTGGCGAAGAAGGATATACAACTCCTGCATTTGATAACGGTAAAATTTTTATACGCGGAAATGATAGCTTATACTGCTTTGGCAAATAAAGTTTTCACGTAAAGAACAACAATTACACATGGCATTCGAATACAAAATAGTTGACACAATAATCGAGGAAAAAGGGAAAGATAGAAAGTCCCTTATTCCCATATTGCAAGCAATTCAAAACCACTATAATTATCTGCCCGAAGAGGCATTAAAAAGAGTTGAAGAAAAAACGAATATTACTGCTGCTGAAATCATCGGCGTAGCAAGTTTCTATTCTCAATTCAGGCTCGAACCCGTTGGTGACCATATGATAAAAGTATGCGTTGGAACTGCTTGTCACGTAAAAGGCGCGATGTTGGTTTATGATGCCTTAAGGCGCGAAATGAAGCTAAAAAACGGGGAAGAAACCGATGCCAGTGGTAAATATACCTTAGAGAAAGTTAGTTGCCTTGGTTGCTGCACACTTGCCCCGGTAGTACAAATCGACCAGGTTACATACGGACATGTTTCGGCAAGCCAGGTGGATGAGCTAATTGCCGATTTCGAAAAACAGAAAGATTCCAAAACAAAAAAACAGGTCCGGAAAACCGATGGGTCAACCATTAAAGGGGAAATCAGGATTGGTCTGGGATCGTGTTGTGTGGCCAGTGGTAGCAGCGAAATAAAAGAAGCGGTTGAAGAAGTGGTGAACGACCATAATTTACAGGTGAACCTAAAGCATGTTGGATGTGTTGGAATGTGCCATCAGGTTCCATTGGTAGAAATTGTACCTAACAATGAAGAACCAACCCTGTATTCAAAAGTAAAGCCGGAAGACGTAAAGGATATTATTTCGAATCATTTTCAGTCGTCTAATTTCCTTTCCAGGTTAAAGAATAAGTTTTTCGACACCGTTGAAAACATACAGACCGACAGGAAATGGGCAGGTATTGAACGATATGAATTAGATATCAGGGAAAAACATGTTTCATCATTCCTTGGCGAACAAATACCCATTGCAACCGAGCACAGGGGGATTATTAACCCCTTGGATGAAGAAGAATATAAGGCCCGGGGTGGTTGGCTGGCATTAAAAAAAGTACTGCAAAAATATTCGCCGCAAGAGGTTATTCAAGAAATTAAAGACAGCGGGATACGAGGCAGGGGAGGCGGCGGTTTCCCAACAGGAATAAAATGGGAAATTGTTGCCCAACAGGAAAGCGAGGTTAAATACCTGATTTGTAATGGCGATGAAGGTGATCCTGGTGCGTTTATGGACCGTATGCTGTTGGAATCATACCCTTACAGGATTATTGAGGGCTTAATAATTGCCGCATATGCATTAAAAATACCTTATGGTTATTTCTATATCCGTGCCGAATATCCATTGGCTGTTAAGCGTATTTCAGAAGCCCTGGAAATAACCAGGGAAAAAGGTTATTTGGGCAATAATATCTTAGATAGTGGATTTTCTTTTGATATTCAAATTGCAGAAGGGGCAGGTGCATTTGTGTGTGGAGAAGAAACTGCACTAATTGAATCCATACAGGGGAGTAGGGGATTCCCCAAACTTCGTCCTCCCTTCCCAGCTGTTGAAGGATTATGGGGCAAACCAACGCTTGTAAATAATACCGAAACCTTTGCTTTGATTTCTTATGTATTCAGAAATGGCGCGGAGAAATTTAACAAAATTGGCACCGAAAACAGCAAAGGTACCAAAGTATTTGCCTTGGCAGGGAAAGTAGCGCGGGGAGGCTTGATTGAAGTACCAATGGGTATCACCATCAACAAAGTAATTGAAGAGATTGGTGGTGGTATAGCAAATGGCAGAAAATTTAAAGCTGTACAAATTGGAGGTCCTTCGGGTGGATGTATCCCTGCAAGTTTGGGCGAAACCCCCATTGATTTTAAGTCGCTCCAGGAATTGGGTGCCATGATGGGATCAGGAGGCTTGGTGGTTTTAGACGACACCGACTGTATGGTTGACATCGCAAGGTTTTTCTTGTCGTTCACCCAAAACGAGTCGTGTGGCAAATGCACGTTTTGCCGGATTGGGACAAGGCGTATGTTGGATATCCTGGATAATTTATGTGAAGGTAAAGGTAAAAAAGGCGATTTGGAAGAATTGGAAGACCTTGCGTTATGGACGCAAAAAGGAAGCTTATGCAACCTCGGTAAAACAGCTCCAAACCCTGTACTTTCTTCACTCAAATATTTCAGGGAAGAATATGAAGCGCACCTCGAAGGGAAATGCCCCACAGGAAAATGCACGGCTTTAATTAAATATTCGATAAACGACCAATGTATTGGCTGTACAATATGTGCACAGAAGTGCCCAACAGATGCAATTCCGTTTAATCCGCATGAAAAGCATGAAATTATTCAGGATTTATGCATCAAATGCGATACCTGCAAACAGGTTTGCCCCGAAAATGCAATTGAAATACACTAGTTACTGGTTGCTGGATACTGGTTTCTGGTTTTTACTTACTATAATGGTTAAAAATGAGTAGTTATAATGATCTTGAAATATATAAGTCAGCTTTTGATCTTGCTATTAAAATTCACCATTTTAGTTTACAACTTCCGTCTTTTGAATTATACGAACAAGGAAGTCAAATTCGAAGAGCTTCAAAAAGTATAAAAGATCAAATTTCGGAAGGTTATGGAAGAAAAAGATATAAAGCAGATTTTATTAAGTTTCTTACATACTCACAAGCCTCATGTGATGAAACAATAAATCATTTAAATACAATAAAAGTGTTGTATCCTAAACTAATTGATACTGACAGCTTAATAGAAGAAGCTATAATACTTGGCAAAAGAATTAATAAATTCATACAGTATGTAGATTCAAGCTGGAATAGAAATAAATAAACAAGTAACCAGAAACTTGTAACAAGCAACTTTTAATATGATCAAACTCAAGATAGACAACAAAAATATTGAGGTTAAAGAAGGAACCTCCATCCTAACTGCCGCAAAACAAATGGGAATAGAAATCCCGACAATGTGCTGGCATAAAGATTTAGAGCATTTTACATCGTGCATGGTTTGTTTGGTGAAAGATGAAAAAACAGAAAAGTTAATTGCATCCTGTTCTGTAAAAGCGGAAGAAGGAATGCAAATTAGCACTATGGATGAAGAAATCCGAACTGCCAGAAAAACAGCCCTGGAACTTCTTATGAGCGAACATGTTGGCGACTGTGAGGCTCCCTGCCAAATTGCTTGTCCGGCACACATGGATATCCCAAAAATGAACCGCTTAATTGCCAACGGAAAGCTTGATGAAGCTTTGGAAACAGTGATGCAGGATATTGCACTCCCTTCAGTTTTAGGTAGGATTTGTCCTGCCCCCTGCGAAGGCGCCTGCCATAGAAAAACTGTGGACGAGGCAGTCTCTATTTGCCTTTTAAAGCGAATTGTTGGCGACCAGGCTGCCGAATCTTTTTATAAAAATTTACAAATTGAACCACCTAAAGGAAAGAAAATAGCAATTATTGGTGCAGGACCTGCCGGATTGGCTGCAGCATTTTATCTGCAAATTAGAGGTTATAATTGTAGCATTTTTGAGCAAAATGATCAGCCAGGAGGGTTTCTTTTGACCGACAAACTGGATGAAAAACTTCCAAAAGAAGTACTTGTTAAAGAAATCAAAAACCTTTTAAGCACGGGAATCCAGCTAAACCTAAATAAAGAAATAAATCTTGAAGGATTTCTTGAATTACAAAAGGAATTTGATGTTGTAATTGTTGCTTCCGGTACTGGTGGAGAAAGATTAAAGGATTGGGGACTGGAAGTAAATGCAAAAGGAATTGAAATTACCCAGGGAACATATCAAACCAATATTGAATGTGTATTTGCAATAGGAAATGCTTTAAGAAGTTCAAGGTTGGCGGTTAGATCAGTTGGACAGGGGAAAGAACTTGCCTTCGCAGTTGATCAATATCTTCAAGGCAAAAAGGTTATTGGAGAACCAATGTTGTTTAATTCCAGGTTCGGAAGGTTGGTTGCCGACGAATATGCAGAATATTTGAAAGAATCAGTTGGAGATCAGCGTTTTGTTCCAGATAAAGGAATCGCTGATGGATTCAGCATTGAGGAAGCAAAAAAAGAAGCTGCCAGATGTTTGCATTGCGACTGTCGTAAATTTGACAATTGTACATTGCGAGACCTTTCAGAAGAATATAAAGCAAATCAGAAACGGTTTTCGTTTGGGTCCCGAAAAAATATCCAAAAGGTAATTAACCATGATCTGGTGATTTATGAACCACAAAAATGCATTAAATGTGGAATCTGTGTCCGTTTGACCGAAAAGCATGGCGAACGTTTTGGTTTCACCTTTATTGGTAGAGGGTTTGATGTGGTTGTGGGTGTACCGTTCAACGAAGAGCTAAAAGAGGGGATTGCAAAAACAGCAAAATTAGTGGTAGAATCGTGCCCGACCGGAGCGCTGGCAATGAAAGAATAAGGTATAGATACATTTTAATTTAAAATAAGATGTAATTTATTTTATAATAGTAATAGCTCGTTTAGATGATTAAAGAATCCACCCTCAAAGAAGGTGGACTTATAAGAAAGCCCCTATAAGGGGCCAAAGTTGAGCCGATGTTGCTCTTCGAGACGTTCTTGATCTTCTTGATATTTCACGTATTTCTTGATCTTATCTTCGTCAAGACCGATTGTGTCAACACAATATCCTTTGGACCAAAAGTGATTGCCCCAATATGGTTTTGTTCGCAATTGAGGATAACTTTTGAAAATCTTAATGGCGGTTTTGCCTTTCAATATCCCCATTAGTTGCGATATTGAAATCTTGGGTGGAACACTGACAATCAGATGAATATGATCTTTTTGAATATTCATCTCCATCATTTCACAGGATTTCCATTCCAACAACATCGGGATGTCATGCTGAAGCAGTTCCTTGACAAGACCTTCAAGAACGCGAAATCGATACTTGGGTGTCCATACAACATGGTAAGTACACCTATAAATTACATGATTCAATTTCTTAAAATTACTCATGTAACGAAGTTAAATAATTTTTAGGCTTAGCCAATTAAACATGACCACCCCCGAAGGAGGTGGTTTTAACGATTATAATAAAAACTTTTTTATGTCCTGTAAGGACATACTAATTATAGATACCGATAACATATTAATATTAAAGTCCCATAGGGACGATATATAATCCAAATGACGATTCCAGAACCTAAAACACACAATTATGGCTAATACCTATACAAAGATTTACATTCAGGTAGTATTTGCGGTTCAAAATAGAAAATGCCTTATTCTTGAATCATGGAAAGATGAATTATATAAATATATTACAGCAATAATCCAAAATAGTGGACATAAATTAATTGCAATCAACGGAGTAGGAGATCATATTCACCTTTTTATTGGAATGAAACCAATTCAGGCTTTATCTGACCTGATTAAGCACATTAAAGGAGATTCTTCGAAATGGATTAATAAAAAGGGGTTCATTAGTGGAAAATTCTCTTGGCAAGAAGGATTTGGTGCATTTTCATATAGCAGCTCGCAAATTGATCGAGTTGTAAAATATATATTAAACCAGGAAAATCATCACAAAAGAAGATCCTTTAAGGATGAATATTTGGAAATTTTGCAAAAAAACGACATAAAATATAATGATAAATACATTTTTAAAGATATACTTTAAATGCCGTCCTTACAGGACTTTTGCTTAATTTAGTGTGTGCTTTTAAAAACAGCTTGTCCCTAACGGGACTTTGGGTTAGTAAAAAATAAAAATGAAACAATACATTCTAATACTCTTTATTCTTCATATAACAATATATGGGCATGCCCAAACACAAAACGAATGGACAAATTTCAGGGGAAACCAACAATTAACAGGGGTTTCCAATGCTGAAGTTCCTGACAACCCTAAACTTATTTGGACATATACCGCTGATGACAACATAAAATCCTCCCCGGTCGTCGGGAACAATCGAATTGTTATCGGTTCGACCGATGGATTTGTGTATTGCCTGGATATGGAAGGAAAACTTCAATGGAAATTCAACACTGAAAACAGCATTGAGGCATCTCCGCTAATTCTTAACAATACTGTGTATGTGGGCAACCTCGATGGAAAACTTTATGCCATCAACATCCAAAATGGGAAAGAGGAATGGCTTTACGAATGCGACAACCAAATCAGTGGTTCGCCAAACTGGTGGAAAGATGGCGATGCAACCTATATTTTTGTAGGCAGTTACGATTATTTTCTTCACTGTGTGGATTCAAAAACCGGAAAATTACGCTGGAAATACGAATCGGATAATTTTGTAAACGGAGCTGCTGCATGCATTAACGGACTTGCAGTTTTTGGCGGTTGCGACGGCTTTCTTCATATTATCGATATCCGGTCGGGAAAGCTTTCTGCAAAAATCGATGTGGCTACCTACATTGCAAGTTCAGCTGCCCTTGAAGGAAAATATGCCTATTTCGGCGATTACGATGGAAAATTTTCGAAGGTTGACATGGAGGCAAAAAAAATAACCTGGTCGTGGGAAAAAGGCGATCAACATTTGCCTTTTCTTGCTTCTCCTGCTTTGTCAGGAAATAAAATCGTAATTGGGAGCAACAATAAGTTTGTGTATTGTTTTGATAAAAATACCGGGGCACTGGAGTGGGAGTATAATTCAGGGAAAAAAATTGATGCCTCCGCAATTATTTCGGGAAAAAAGGTTTTGATTGGAAACACAAGGGGCGATTTAATTGTTCTTGGTTTAGAAAAAGGAAATAAAATCTGGAGCTATGAAATCGGAAGCCCAATTTTTAGCAATCCGGCTTTAATAAACCATAAAATAATTGTTGGTGCCTACGATGGAACGATATATTGTTTTGGAAAGTAGAAGAGTATGAATATTATTCAAATAATACCAGGTTCGGGAGGTTCATTTTATTGTGGCAACTGCCTTCGCGACAGTAAATATGTGGACGCCTTACGTGCCGAAGGGCATCAGGTTATTAAAATCCCGATGTACCTTCCCTTGTTTTCTGATGAACATGACATTACGGATATTCCTGTGTTTTATGGGGCAATAAGTATCTACCTGAAACAAGTCTATCCGATCTTTCGAAAAGCCCCAAAATGGTTCGACCGCTTTCTAAATTCTAAACCCATGATGCGATTAGCAGCTTCAATGGCTGGCTCAACCAGGGCCAAAGGTTTGGAAGATATGACCTTGTCGATGCTTTTGGGCGAAGAAGGGGAACAAAAGGAAGAATTGGATAAAATGGTTGATTGGATTGCGGAACATTGCAACCCGGATGTTATCCATATTTCCAACGCGCTACTGCTCGGTTTGGCTAAAAAGATAAAAGAAAAAATCAATGTTCCTGTATTTTGTTCCCTTCAGGATGAAGATGTTTGGGTGGATGCCATGCAACCTTCATTTCAGGAACGGATATGGAAATTAATGCATAAGAAAGCCCGGGATGTAGATACATTTATTGCTGTGAGCAATTACTTTGCAGAAGTAATGCAGAAAAGAATGGAGCTTTCTCCCGAAAAAATCAAAAATGTATATTTGGGCGTTGCCCCCGAAGACTATTTATTTAAAAATTCGGCTGATAAGCCGCGAAATGTTGCCTACATATCACGTATGTGCCATGAAAATGGATTTGATATTGCCATGGACGCGTTTATCCTTCTAAAACAAAAAAAAGGGTTCGATGATGTTAAATTTATCGCAACCGGGGGATCAACGGGCGATGATAAGGCATATCTTAAGAAAATTAAAGAGAAAATAAAAAAGCACAAACTTGAGAATGATGTCGATTTTCATGAGGATTTTGAAGGTCCCGGAAGGCAGTTGTTTTTCGAAAAATCTGCTCTAATTTCGGTTCCTGTAAGAAATGGCGAAGCATTTGGAATGTATTTATTGGAATCTATGGCATCCGGAATTCCGGTGGTGCAGCCTCCTTTGGGCGCTTTTCCTGAAATTGTGGAAATATCGCAGGGTGGCATGATTTACAAAGAAAATACACCCGATGAACTCGCAAATGCCTGGGCTGATTTATTGTCAAACAAAGACAAATTACAACAACTTAGCAAGCAGGCCAGAAAAGGTGTGGAAGAAAGATTTAATATCCACCAACATGCCAAAGAAATGGTGGAAACATATAAAACAATGAGTATTGAGCAATGAGTAGAAAGAAAAATCTTGATACTTGATACTGATTACTTGATACTTTTAGCTTGAAGCTTAATGCTTGTAACTAATATGTTAGAACTAAAAAATATTACCAAAAGCTATGGAGAGCCCGGAAGTTCTGCTCACCACATAGTTTTGAACGACCTTTCGTTCACGATTGCAAAAGGCGAAAAAATTGCCATTGTTGGTCCAAGCGGTTGTGGCAAAACCACCTTTTTGAATATCGCTGGGGCAATGGATATCCCTGATTCAGGAGAAATTATTTTTGATGGGGAAATCCTTAGCAATTTCACGAAATCAGGGATGGCTGGGTTTCGAAATAAACAACTGGGTTTTATTTTTCAGATGCACCATCTTTTGCCACAATTAAGTCTTTTAGAAAATATTCTGCTACCGTTAATTCCAAATAATAAGCGTTTGTTAAAAACAGACATGGAATGGGCAGAGTATTTATTAAACAAAGCCGGTATTTGGCAACAACGTGATCAAAAGCCAGCTGAGTTATCGGGAGGAGAGTGCCAAAGAACCGCCGTAGTTCGCTCATTGATCAATAAACCCAAACTTATTTTAGCGGATGAACCAACTGGTGCCTTGGATGAAAAAAATGCTGAAAACATCTCAGACCTCCTGTTATTACTGAGCGAAGAACAAGAATCTTCGCTGATCGTAGTCACCCATTCGCAGGTTTTGGCTAATAAAATGGGAAAGACCTATTCTATGCATAATGGAACTTTGAAATAGGTATTATTTTACTGGGAATGGTAATCGAACACGAGTAATCAAATGAATAAATTCACATATATATTTAAGAGTTTAATCCATTATAAAAAGGCAAACCTTTTAATTGCCCTGGGGGTTGCCATTAGTGCAGCGGTTATTACAGGCGGACTAATTATTGGAGATTCGATTACCCACAGCCTTGAACTGACGACCAACTATCGGCTGGGCAAAACAACTCACATCCTTACTTCAACCGACAGGTATTTTAGGCAGCAATTAGCAACCGATATGTCAAAAACTATGGACGTAAGTCCGGTTATGATTTCTGAAGGTTTGGCAGTTTCGAGAGGCGGCGAAAAAAGGGCAAATCGCGCTCAAATTATAGGCATTGATAGTACTTTTTATAAAATTTCATCTACTGATTTGTATTCCGGCCTTAAAAGAAATGAAATAATCATCAGCCAAAACCTTGCAGAAAAACTGGAAGTCGGGGCTGGCGATAATATCCTCGTCCGTATTAATAAAGCATCGTTAATTCCCAAGAATGCCCCCTTTGTTTCAGGAGATGAAACCAGCATTAGTTATAGGGCAACAATTAAGTCTATTGCCGGAAAAGATGAGCTCGGAAGGTTTTCCTTAAAGAATTCACAAACAGCTCCATACAACCTGTTTATGGATTTGCAACGACTGAATGAACTCATGGAATTTAAGTCGAAAGCAAACAGGTTGCTGATTAATAGTGAATTATCGGAAAACGAATTGTTTACTGAACTAAAAGAATACTGGCAAGCCGAAGATGCGAATTTGGGTTTTAGAAAAATTGATAAAACCGGGGAATTTGAAATATATTCGGAACGGGTATTTATTGAGGACAATATTAGCCGCGAATTGAAAAAACTAAAGGGAGCAAACCCAATACTCACATATTTTACCAATTCAATTTCAACCATTCAACATAAGTCGGTTGCCACGCCTTACTCATTTGTTTCAACTTTGCCTGATTCGCTGTTAAACCCTGACGAAATAATTCTTAATCAATGGACTGCAGAGGATATTACAGCCAAAATTGGAGATTCCATTCAACTTAAATATTTCACCATTGGCCCCTTAAGGCAATTAAAGGTTGATTCTGCCAATTTCCGTGTGAAACGCATAGTCTCAATGAACAGTGAATTTGCAGATCCTTCATTAATGCCTAATTTGCTTGGCATGTCGGATGCCGGCGACTGTGGCGACTGGGAAGCCGGAATACCTATTGACCTTGAAAGCATCCGCGATAAAGATGAAGACTATTGGGATCTTTACAAAGGGACCCCAAAAGCTTTTTTGGCACGTTCGACAGCAAGTAAATTGTGGGCAAACCGATTTGGCAGCACGACGTCTGTAAGGTTTGACGAGAACTCGCTATCGGAAGATAAATTTAGGGCATTCTTCAAAGAAAATATCTTTCCTGAAAGCCTGGGTTTTTATATTGAGCCAGTTAAAGAAAAAGGTATATATGCTGCACAAAATGGGGTAGATTTTAGCCAGCTATTTATTGGTTTGAGCTTCTTTATCCTGGTGGCTGCTGTTCTTTTATCTATGTTGCTTTATTTGCTCCACCTCGAAAACCGATATACGCAAATTGGTACCCTAAGTACACTTGGTTTTAAGGAAAAACAGATAAAAACCATTTTCCTGACCGAAGCTTTGATGGTTTCAATGGTAGGATCTATAATAGGTTTATTTGCAGCGATATTCTATACAAAGATGGTTTTCAAAGCCTTAAATGGCCTTTGGTTTGATATCGTAAGAACTAATGTATTGGAAATTATGGTCTTGCCAAAAACCTTGATTATAGGCTTTATTATCAGTACACTGGTTAGCGGAATTGTAATTCTTTTTGCCATTCGTAAAAAGCTTAAAATGCAGACCTCCGAGTTGCAGAGGAAAATATCCAAGCATGAAAAAAGGGGATTAAAAATCCTAAAACGCTTATCATCAGTACTATTATTGGTTGGTTCAATTTTCATTATTGCATGGCAACTGAATGCAGGCGAAACACAAAACCCGGGCATGTTTTTTATGGCAGGCGGACTTTTACTCATTTCATTGCTTTTGTTTTCGGATTTAATTATTCGGAATGAAACAATTAATACAGCAACTATTAAAAGCATCAACCTTGTCAGGAAAAATATAGGAAGCAATAAAAATCGGTCACTCACAATTATCCTTCTTTTTGCTTTTGGAACATTTCTGGTGGTTTCCACTGGTTCAAATAAACAGGACTTATTTGCCAATGCAAACGATAAAACAACAGGAACCGGAGGGTTTAAATATTTTGCTGAAACAACGGTACCGGTTTTATTTGATCTCAATAACCATGACTTGAGACAAAAAGAAGGATTAACGAATCAGTTTAATGCAATTCAGTTTAGAAAAGTTGAAGGTGATGATGCCAGTTGCCTAAACCTGAATAGGATTAGCAATCCTGCAATCCTTGGTGTCAATACTGATGAATTAAATGAGCGTTTTAGTTTTGTCGCCAAAACAGAATTGTTAAACGCTGAAAATCCCTGGGAATCCTTGCAAAAAGACCTTGGGGATGTAGTCCCAGCAATTGCTGACCAAACCGTTATTCAATGGGGGCTTGGCTTAAAAGTGGGGGATACATTAAGCTACCAAAATGAAACAGGTGACACATTAAAGCTTAAACTAATTGGCGGACTGGCACCTTCTATATTCCAGGGCTATGTAATTATCGACAATCAACAATACCTAAATAATTATCCTTCCAGCAGCGGATCATCGGTATTTTTAATTGATGTGGATGAAAATCAGAAACAAGAAGTTGCCGAATCCCTTGATTATATGTTCAGGGACTATGGATGGGAAGCGATTTCAGCACCACAGCGCCTTGCCGCGTTTTATTCGATCACGAATACCTATTTGTCAATTTTCCTTGCCCTGGGGGCTTTAGGATTAATAATAGGAACAATTGGACTGGCTGTAGTACTTGCAAGAAGTATTTTAGAACGAAAAAGTGAAATCGCGCTGCTTCAGGTTGTTGGATTTACAAAAAATAAAATATTTATGCTGGTGGTTAAAGAATACAGCATCCTTTTATTTGCCGGGGTTATCATAGGACTAATTACAGCAGTTTTTGCCACATTGCCTTCCATTTTATCTCCGAATACCGATATTTCAATGGGCACAATTATATTAGTTGTGGGAATAATAATTATTAACGGATTGTTTTGGATTTTCCTTCTTTCGGCAATATCCTTAATTAGCAAGCCCTTGATAGGTTCACTAAGAAGCGAATAATCAGATCTCTGTAAATTGAAGAAACTTATCCAACGATATAGGCATATTTAGCAGACTATACGCTTTTTCCATGGTAAAACAATAATCCCTGGTACGTTTTAATGCATTGAAAAATATTTTTGTATAAACAGTTGCCATGGGCTCACTCAATAGATAAATGCCCATTTTCTGATTATCTTTTTTGCTGTATTCATACACCAATTTTATCATTTTATGCAATTGGTTAAGTTCAAAATCAAACTTAACTTCCCTTAAATCAGATAACATATAATGAACTGAATCGAAATTTTCATCGTCCCGCACTTGTTTGGCAAAATTATAAAGGCTGTCAAATGAGTGGAATCCAGTAGCTGCTCTGGCGAACCCAAAATTATATTCAGGATATATCCGATACTTGTTTTTCATGGTTAATCATCCTACTATGTGTACTAATGGGGCAACAATAAAACATTCGTTTCTAGCACTATAACGAACTTTTTTGAATTTTGTTCGGATTGAGTTGAAAATTTAAATATGGATTATGTTTTATTTTATTGGTTCAAATTAATTCGCAATTGAATCATTATTGTAATAAGTTGTTAACTTTGCCAAACGAAAATGGTTCATTTCAAATTATTGAACAGGGAATCCAGTGATCCCGATACTAATCGGGAAAGTCTGGAGCTGTACCCGCAGCTGTAAGCTTTGATATCGGCAGCAAATATACCACTGTCCTATAAATTAGGATGGGAAGGTTGTTTCCGAAATAAGCGAGCCAGAAGACCTGCCATTTTCATGTACACTTTCGGGAATAAAAGGGAGGGCACAATGCCTGGAATTTTATTTCCTCATGTTTAATTAAAAAACTGGGGAATGAACAGATTAACATTTTTACTTGCACTTTTCTGTGTGGTTTTATCCGCACATTCGCAGGATCTTGGTTTTGAAGTGATTGAGTATAAACCAGCTCCTGGTCAGCACATCAACCTTGAAAATATTGGGACCCCGCAAGCAGCTCAAAATATTGTAGCCGAAAAAAGAAATCTGGTTTCGTTGGGTAGTTTTGGTGGCTATTTAGTATTAAAGTTTAAAAAAGCTTGTGAAAACCATCCTAACAATCCGTATGGGGTTGATTTTTCGGTTTTTGGGAATTCATTTGAAGGTTCATCCGAACCCGGAATTGTTTATGTGATGCAGGACGCCAATAATAATGGGTTGCCTGATGATATTTGGTATGAAATAGCTGGATCAGACTACTATAATCCAACAAGCACAAAGAATTATCGTGTTAACTATAAAAACCCGCACGGTAATTTTAATATTCCGTGGAATGACAATCAGGGAAATGAAGGGGAAGTAATTGCCAATTCATTCAATACACAGGAATATTATCCTGATCAACAGCTATTTACCGATTACCCCCAGGATTCTATTGCGTTTGAAGGGACAAAACTGCAATCAAGCTATTACGAATCCAGCAATGTTCAAATTGAATTGGAACCACTGGCATTTGGTTATGCCGATAACCTTCCGACAAATTATTACGCCTCTCATAGTATTCCGGATAATCCATATACTCTTAATGTTATGGAAGGCGGGGGCGGAAATGCAATCGATATATCATGGGCTGTTAATGAAAACGGCAATTATGTGCATCTTGATTCCATCAACTTTGTAAAAATAGTATCTGCAAATTTGCAGGATGCCGGTATTATTGGAGAACTTTCATCCGATGTTACATTTATTAGTGACGTGCAAGAAAATGAAAACCTCACTGGAGATCAGTCGGTTGTGGTAATTTACAACCATGCACCGGAAGTAATAATTGGGGATTCGGTATTAATTGCAGGGAATCATTTCGAAATGGGAAAACCAAGTGGAAAAGATCTTAGTTACAAAGTTGATTCTGAAATTGGAGTATTTACCGATGGAAATTTTATAAAATCATTGGTTGGAGGAAATGTAACAATTAAGGCAGAACTTCAAGAAGATACAGATGAGTTCAATGTTAGTTCTGTGCTTTTCCGGGAACCAACAAGCATTCAATTAAATACTGATTTTAGTGCATTTTATACTGGCGACACACTTGCACTTGATGCAGTTGTGCTAGACCAAAACGAGGTTGAGATAAGAAATTTAAGTACTTTGTATGTAACGCCTTTAGCCACTTCAACTCAACTATTAAATGAAGGGAAAAACAATTCATTGGTTGCCATAAATCCTGGAACAGATACATTAGTAATTAGTTGTGTAAAATTCCCGGATGTACAATTAAAAATCCCGATTGTTGTGCAGGAAACGGAAAACCTTGCAAATGTTTACATTTCTATAAAAACAGAACAAGAAAATATATTGCCGTTACAAAAAATCAAAGTTCCCGTATCTGATTTAAACAAATATTTGGAAGATATACAGAACGATTACTCAGCATTTGAACAACCCACCATTGCCCACGCTATTTGCAAAGGTTTAGAAAAAGCTGGAACTGCATTTTCATTGAAAGATGATGATAAAGCAAACGGGCAATTATACCTATATTCCGTTGAAAAGGAAGGGTTTTACACCTATGGATGGGGAGGAAAAACAGATCCATCGGCTTTTGCAAGAGCCTGGATTGTAAGGTTAAATGGCAACTCACACATTCGTGGATTTGATAAAACTACCATAAAATCTGGCGACACAATCATGGTGTATCACGTTTCTAATCTTTTAACGGAATGGGAATTAACAACATTAT
Source organism: Prolixibacteraceae bacterium (assembly GCA_963677475.2). Lineage (GTDB taxonomy): Bacteria > Bacteroidota > Bacteroidia > Bacteroidales > Prolixibacteraceae > JABMQB01. Next base: position 127,830 of record CAXXQD010000010.1, read on the forward strand.
TTTCATCATCTGATACTGTAATTCTTGGGAATTCTGCGACAATCACAACAAAAAAGGCTATATGTAGTTACCAAAACAATTCAATAACGGAAAACGAACAAATTCCGGTTCAAAACAGGGAAGTTACATTTAAGGGAACCTCCATTGACCAATCACTTTTCACCAATGTGGATGGAGAAATAGAATACACATTTAATGAAGCGGGTAGCACATTTATAAGTTCTGGAAATGATGCACTTAACGTATTTGTGGATATCGAAACAGGAACAAATTTGATACCCGAAGAACGTTTAAAGTTATATCCGAACCCTGCAAACGATTTTATTTCCATTCGTGGGGACTCCAATACATTGCAGAAAATAGAAATTTATTCAGCCAGTGGAATCCTTGAAAAAACACTATTAGACCAGAGAATGGGTGAGAAAATTGATATATCTGAGCTTTCTGTAGGTATTTACATGGTGAAAGTTGTAACCAAACATTCATCCCAAAGCTTTAAAATCTTCAAAAATTGAAGCAATTAGCATCCATATTAGTTGCTTTAATCGCATTTAATTGTTTCCAACTGAATGGACAATCCATCAAGGATACGGTGCATATTAAGGAGGTTTCTGTTCTGGCGAAGAAAAAAACGCAGGAATTAGGCATCAACCTTACAAAACCAGACTCCCTTGCGATGAAAAGTACCCAAACTATGGATATTTCCGAGCTGGTTTCAATATATACCCCAATTTTCATAAAGTCTTACGGACAAGGGGCGACGGCAACTGCCAGCTTTCGGGGAACAGGTGCTTCGCACACTCAGGTAGCCTGGAATGGCATGAACCTGAATTCTCCCATGCGCGGAGCAGTCGATTTGTCGCAATTGCCCGTATTTTTTATTGAAGAAGCCACAATTTACCATGGTGGAAGCTCAATGCAGCAGGGCAGTGGTGGACTTGGAGGCTCCATAAGTTTACAGAATAAACCAGATTGGAATTCAAAATTGTTATTTTCCGGATTGGTAGAAAAAGCAAGCTTTCAGACCAATAAATATTTTGTAAATTTTACATATGGCGGCAATTCTTTAATTTCTACCACAAGGGTATTTTACGAAGATTCTGAAAATAATTTTGATTTTTATAATTATGGCGTAATTCCAAATAAACCTGACATTCAAAAAAATGCTGCGTATTGGAAATCAGGAGGGTTACAGGAGTTTTACTTCAGAACAAATTCTGATCAGATTTTTGCACTTAGGTTCTGGCTTCAGGGTGGCGAACGCGAATTGCCCCCATTAATGTCGTACGAAGGTGAAGAACGAGAGGAAACCCAAAGCGACCGTACTCTAAAAGCCCAGTTTTCATGGAAAAACTACAGGAGCCTTTGGAATCCGGAATTTTTCAGCGGATTAAACCATACCAAACTTGATTATTTCAGAAACAGCCCCAATTTCGGTTTTGTAATTGCCGATTCAAGAAGTTCGGAAAATAGCTATTTAAACAAATTCTCCGTTAAACATGCTTATTCTAATGGATTACTTTTATCCATGGCTGCTAATTTAAATTACCATAAAGTCAAAACTCTAAACAGGGTAAATTTATCTGGTTATGAGGAAGATAGGCTAGAAGGAAGCCTTTTGTTTAATTTACATTTGAAAACAAAGAACAACTTTGCAGCCGCTTTTTTAATTCGTCCAGAGTTTTATGATAACAATTTTGTATTTCTTACACCAATGCTTGGAATGGAATGGACTCCCAATAAAGCATCAAAATTCTTGTTTCAAACGAACATTGCACGAAACTTTCATAAACCAAACCTTAACGATTTATACTGGCTTCCGGGCGGTAACCCCGATTTAAAACCAGAAGATGGAGTAACTGGCGACATGTCGGTTTCATTTCATAAAAACAACCAAAACCTTGAACTATCAAGTAAAATTTCAGGGTTCATGTCAAAAATTAATAACTGGATTTTATGGCAGCCAGCCAAGAATGGAGCCTATTATTGGGAAGCAGACAATGTAAAGGAAGTATTTTCGAGGGGCTTAGAATACCAGGGAAACCTGACCGCAGAAGTGGGAGAGGTTTTAGTGAAAATCAATGGAAATTATGCATTTACGCGTTCTTCAAACCTAAATGCAAAAAATTCGGTGGATCAATCCAGGGGAAAGCAACTAATTTATATCCCAAAGCATTCGGGCAACTTCTTTTTTAACCTTGCTGCCAAAGGATATTCTCTTAGGTATGGGATTAATTATACAGGGAAAAGATATACCACATCCAGCAATCAACAAAGTGATTACGAGCAGGTTTTAACATCTTACTGGCTTCATTCTGTATCGCTCGAAAAAGTATTTAGAAAAAACGAAAGTGAGCTTAGCATCAAGGCAAAAATCAATAATTTGCTGGATACAAACTACCAAAGTATTCTTTGGAGGGCAATGCCCGGAAGGAATTATTCACTTACCCTCGCTTTTAAAATAGGATCATGAAACAGACTTGGATATATATTGCTTTTTTATTGGTCCTTGTGTCATGCGAAAAGGAGCCTGTAGAAACAGTATATTTCGATTTTCAGGGAAAGAAAGGCATATTTATTACGTGCGAAGGTAATTTTATGTATGGTAATGCATCCCTTTCATTTTATGATAAAGAAGAGAAAAGGATATATAATCAGGTGTATTTTGCAAGAAACAAAGCACCACTTGGCGACGTTGCCCAATCCATTGTATCATTCAACAATAGCATTTTTGTCACGGTTAACAATTCAGGTAAAATTGTCGCGATCGATCCTGAAACAGCAGCATTCAAAGGCATAATTGATGGACTTACATCTCCACGTTATATGCACTTTTTAAGTGAAAACAAAGCTTACGTGAGCGATTTGTATGCCCGTCAAATTGCAATTGTTGATCCGACCAATTATGTACAAACAGGAAGTATTGATGTGGCAAATGGAAATACGAACTTCCAACTGCATTCGACCGAACAATTTGCCCAGGTTGGGAATTTGGTTTTTGTAACCTGTTGGTCCTACGATCAATACATTCTGGTTATCAACTCTGAAACGGATGCTGTGACCGACTCCATAAAAACCCCTTTACAACCGAAAGATATTGTGGTCGATAAGAACAATAAATTATGGGTAATGTGCGATGGGAGCTACGAGGCGTCTGTTCTTGGGGCAGAACCCTCGACTTTGCTGAGAATTGATCCGATTACTTTGACAATTGAGCAAAAATATACCTTTCCGGCAATAAGTGATTCCCCTTCGCAGCTTGTAATCAATTCGCAAAAAGACCAGCTTTATTTTATTTCAGATGGTGTTTATAAAATGGAAATTTCAGACAGGTATTTACCTGACAATCCATTAATTGCACCGGGTGAACATCTGTTTTATAGTTTAAAAATTGATCCGGAAAACGATGATATTTATGTAGCTGATGCGATCGATTACACGCAATCAGCCATTATATACAGATATAACAAAAGCCTGGAACTAGTTGATTCCTTTTATGTTGGGATCACTCCAGGCGACTATTTATTTAAAAATTAAACTAATAAGAATAAATGAATGCAAAATGGTTCTCCATCAGGAGTTTAAGGGAATCCAGTGATCCCGATACAAATCGGGAAAGTCTGGAGCTGTACCCGCAGCTGTAAGCCTTGTTAATTTTGATTGCACCAGCTTGTCACTGTCCCGATAAAAGGGGTGGGAAGGCAGCAATTAAAAGAGGTAAGCCAGAAGACCTGCCGTTGCAAAATAGCAATATGTAAAGCTTTCGGGAGTAAAAGCTTGGGTAGTAGTACCTTATTTGTCCCAATGGTTTTGGTATTGTAAAATTTTATGTTCAACTAAAAACAAAAGATTTTACTATGAAAAGATTTTACTTTTTTATTTATTTAAGTGCTTTATGCACAAGTTTGTACGCGCAACCAGCAAGTTTTGAAGACTTGCAATTGCCAGAAGATTCGTATTGGAACGGTTCAGATGGAAGTGGAAGTTTCGTGTGTGGGAACATCACCTTTTACAACGATTATAATGCTGCCTGGGCAAGTTGGAACGGATTTTCATATTCAAACAAAACCGATGTAACAACCCCGGGGTATGCTAATCAATACAGCGCAATTACTGGTTCCGGACATAATTCGGAAAACTATGCTGTAGGTTTTATTTCAGGTACCACCAAAGCAGAATTAACAACTGCATCCACCTTATCAGGTTTTTACCTTACAAATAGTACCTACACCTATTTGTCAATGCTAAATGGTGATGCTTATTCCAAAAAATTTGGTGGAGAAAAAGGAATTGACCCGGATTATCTAAAACTTACCATTTCCGGAATTTCAGAAACCGGCGAAACTACGGGAACTGTTGATTTCTACCTAGCCGATTTTAGGTTTGATAACTCATTTATGGATTACATTGTAAATGAATGGACTTGGGTAGATCTTTCCACATTGGGAGAAGTTAAAGAATTACGTTTTTCGCTTGAATCGAGCGATGTGGGTAGTTGGGGAATGAACACACCCGCGTATTTTTGCCTTGATGATGTAAATGGGGAAGCCCCCATTGATCCATTGGCTGGAAAAACCATTGCGACAATGGAAGATATTGGACTTGCTACCGATAGTTATTACGATGGATCGGATATGGCTGGCGGATTTACAAGCGGTGGTTTCCAATTCAAGAATAATTACAATGCAGAATGGTTTTCGTGGAGTGGTTTTGCTGCATCTACAAATACCAACACTGTGACAAAAGGCTGGTCAAACCAATTTAGTTCAATTGCTGGTTCGGGGGCTCAAAATACGCATTCTTATGCCGTTGGTTTTGATTTTGGCGATATGGATGTAGAATGTTCACCACAAATCATCGATGGGTTTTATGCGACCAACAATGCCTATACCTATTGGTCGATAAAAGAAGGCGATGCTTATGCTAAAAAATTTGGTGGTGCGGATGGTACCGATCCCGATTGGCTATTACTTACCATTGAAGGTTTTGATTCATTGCAAAATTCCACTGGCACAGTTGATTTTTACCTTGCAGATTTTAGGTTCACTGATGATTCAAAAGATTATATTCTTAAAACCTGGAAATATGTGGACTTAAGCTCCCTTGGTGAAGTTTCTAAATTGCATTTTAGCTTGTCTTCGTCCGACAACGGGGCATGGGGTATGAACAGCCCGGCATACTTTTGCCTGGATGAACTAAACTACAGGGATCAGGCGCCAATTGTTATCAATCCGGTAGCCGACATTGGTTATTCTGAAAATCCAATCAGGGTATTCAGCGTTCCGGTTGAACATATTTTTACCGATCCGGATGATGCCGACAGCACTATGGTTTACAGCATTGAAGGTATCGATAACCCTGAATTGGTAATGGCTACCTTTGTAAAGCTTGGTAAAACTGAGGAAACACTTGAGCAACACATAATGGTGAATATTACCGAAGGACTTACAGGTGAAGCGGTTATTACACTTGGCGCCACTTCTAATGGAAAAACAACCCTTCATTCTTTTAAAATTGTTGTGAGCTTCCCAACAAGCATAGAATTAGTTGATAAAGCAGTAATTTCCGTTTATCCAAATCCTTTTGCCAATCGGTTAAATATTTCGCTCCCCCAAGGTGAAGGAAATGTGGTTCTTTACGACATCCAGGGACGTATTCATTATGAGGAAAGATTTAGAAATCAAACAATTATGGAAATCAATGATTTAGGATTTTTATCACCGGGAATCTACTTTATCAATGTGGTAACCCAGGATGGAAAAACAACAGAAAAAATTGTTAAAAGATAGATGATCAGAATTTTCAACAGGTAGCAGCTAAAAACGATCAAATACTTATGAAGTGTTACCTGTTGATTAATTTTTGTCAATTCCAGAAAAAAGACATTTTTGTATTTTGTTCAATTGATGGAAAATCGTTTCTTTGTAGGCTAATTGAAAAGAATGATATAGAATTATGGAAATCGCAAAAAATACAATGGTAACCCTTACCTACGATTTAAGGGTTGATGACGTAAATGGTCAAATGGTTGAACAAGCAACTACCGAAAATCCATTACAGTTTTTATATGGGGTAGGTATGATGCTTCCTAAATTTGAATCCAACCTTTTAGGGGTAAGCCAGGGAGACTCATTTGAAGTGAAGTTGGAAAAAGCTGATGCTTATGGGGAAGTAAACCCGGATGCTTTGGTCGATTTACCAAAAAATGTGTTTGAAGTGAATGGCGAAATCGATTACGAATTAATTAAAGTCGGAAATACCGTTCCAATGATGAGCAGTAATGGACAAAGGCTTAACGGATTAGTACTTGAAGTAAACGACGATGTTGTAAAGATGGATTTTAACCATCCTTTGGCAGGCGAAGATTTGTTCTTTACCGGATCAGTTGTTGAAGTTCGTGAAGCATCGGAAGAAGAAATTGCACAAATCCTGAACAGTGGCGGTGGCTGCGGTTGCGGAGATGGTGGCTGTGGTACAGATGACTGTGACGATGGAAGCTGTGGATCGAACGACGGTTCCGGAGGGGGCTGTGGTTGCGGTTGCTAAAAGCATTGATATTTATATAAAACTTTTATATTGAAACCTCGTAATCTTTTATATTTTTGAAGATGCGGGGTTTTATAATTACTTATGAACACATTCGGAAAACTATTCAGGTTAACATCTTTCGGTGAATCACACGGAAAAGGAATTGGGGGCATTATTGACGGATGCCCGTCTGGTGTTGAAATAGATATGGAATTCATTCAAAATGAATTGAACAGAAGGCGTCCGGGGCAATCAAAAATTACAACGCAACGAAAAGAACCGGATGCCGTTGAGTTTTTATCCGGCATATTCGAAGGCAAGACACAGGGAACACCAATTGCTTTCGCCATTTGGAACAAAGACCAACACTCGAATGATTATTCCGATATAAAAGATGTTTTCCGCCCGTCACATGCCGATTATACCTATACCCAGAAATATGGCTCACGTGATTATAGGGGAGGGGGAAGGTCTTCAGCCCGTGAAACCATAGCCCGCGTGGTTGCTGGTGCAATTGCCAAATTAATCCTTCAGCAAAAAGGAATTTCTATTCAGGCATTTGTTTCCTCGGTTGGCGAAATAAAACTGGAAAAATATTATAAAGAATTAGACCTTTCAAAAACCGAAGATACCATTGTTCGTTGCCCCGACCCGGAAACTGCCGAAAAGATGATTGAACGAATTGAGTTTGCCGGAAGAAACCATGACACGGTTGGCGGTGTTATTACGGCAGTCGCCACAGGTGTTCCTGTTGGACTTGGAGAGCCTGTATTTGCTAAGCTTCATGCCGATTTGGGGCATGCCATGTTAGGCATAAATGCGGTGAAAGGTTTTGAATATGGAAGTGGTTTTGAAGGAACAAAATTAAGTGGATCTGAACATAATGATATTTTCATACGTTCAAATAGTGGAATTAAAACTAAAACAAATAATTCTGGTGGCGTACAGGGTGGAATTTCAAATGGCGAAGATATTTATTTTAAAGTAGCTTTTAAGCCCATTGCAACCCTGCTGAAAGAACAAAATACGGTTGACCGTGATGGAAATGAAATTACGATTAACCCAAAAGGGAGACATGACCCGTGTGTGTTGCCAAGGGCAGTACCAATTGTTGAAGCAATGGCTGCGTTGGTTTTAGTAGATCATTATTTAATGAGTCAAATTAATAAACTATAGAGATGCCAAGAAAAAAGAGAGATCGGAAAATACTTGTTCCCCCGGTGATAAAAGGAATGTCTGTGTTTGGTGTAAGAGGAAGAAAGGCACAAGAGATATCTTTGAAGATAGAAGAATATGAAGCTATAAGGTTGCTTGATTACAGAGGCATGACACAGGAAGAGGCGGCAGTTCATATGGAGGTTAGCAGGCCAACACTTACACGTATTTACGAAGATGCGCGTAAAAAGGTAGCGCAATCTTTTGTTGAAGGCCGTGATATTCTTTTTAGGGGTGGAAATTTCTTTTTTACCGACGATTGGTACAAATGTACTTCATGCAATTCAAGCTTTAGTTTTTATGAAGACTCAAAAGTTTGCTGTCCGCTATGTACTTCAGAGGACTTAATTTCCTTAAATGAATATTACAAAGATTAAGTGTAATACAATGATATTTGAGAAAGCCGGTGGGAGAAATTTCATTGGCTTTTTTGTTTAATTCCTTACCAAATTAATTATTACACAAGTATATATATGAAATATGAAGGGAAATATGTCTTTCCAAATGATTTATAATTCCGATCTTTTATACTTAAAAGGAACTTCTTCCACGGTATGATCATGTGAAATACGGACATAAATGGTAATTTCATCGCCACTTATTTTTTCAAAAGTAAAGCCATCAAAATAAACCTTGCCAGGAGTAACTTTTACCAATTTAAAATCAACCGTTTCATCCTTTTCTTCCCAGCCTTTTAAATCGCCATGAAAATGTTTTAAGCGCAAAATCAAACTGTTGTTTTCTTCCGTGATTGTAACAATTTCATAAAACCCGGCTTCCCCGTCCTTCAGCAGTTTAAAAACACACATCATTGAATTTCCCAAAGGTGGCGACCAAATCTCTTCAATCGTGCCACCAAAAGCTTCTCCGGTCCAGCGGCCACTAATCCATTTTACATCTTCCAAACTTGCCTCAGGACTTCCCAAAGTTTCATCATATTCCAGGGTATTCTCAAAAGCAGTCTGTCCAAAGCTTATCGTTGGAAACAGCATCAATATAAATAGGAATGTTTTCATTATTTTATTTTTTCAACATTAACTGGTTCTTTTCAGGATATCTAAGACGAAAATGTTTTGCAATCGCAATTATTAAACATAGAAGATAAAAATAAGTTTAACAATTGGGATTGGGATCTATCTGTACATTTCTGAAAGAAAGGCTAGTTTTCACTCAATTATCGGGACAATAAATATAGTATTTTACTTTTAGTGCAAGCCAAATTGATCTTTACTTTCCAATACAAAAATTTTTAAAAATATTCCCTAATACTTCATCGGTGGTAATTTCGCCAGTAATTTCACCCAGGTAGTGCAGGCATTCGCGAATATCCTGTGAAAGGAAATCTGAACTTATTCCGGAGTCTAATCCCATCTTTACCCTTTCAATGGCATCGTAGGCATGTGTAAGTGCTTCAAAATGACGGATATTGGTCACAATTACATCGTTCTCATCCACCTTTTGCAGGTTGACGGTTTCCAGTAACAGCGATCGCAATTGCTCAATATTCTGCTTTTGTTTGGCAGAAATAAAAACAATGTCCTCATTATCCGCCAACGTAATCTTATCTATTAGCCTGGTAACCACTTGTTTTTCCACCAGGTCGGCTTTATTGCCAACAATTATCAACTGTTGTTCTTTAATTTTATTTCGAATCAATTGGATACGTTGCAGGATCAGGTCAATATCATTGTGTAAATCAACAATTATTAAAACAATACTTGCCTGGTCAACCTTTCCGAAAGTACGCTCGATTCCTAAAGTTTCAATGGCATCCTGTGTTTCTCGAATTCCGGCGGTATCAAAAAACCGGAAAGTCGTTCCTTCAATATTTACAACATCTTCAATCACATCGCGCGTGGTTCCGTGAATATCCGAAACAATTGCTTTCTCTTCGTTCAACAAGGTATTCAACAGGGTTGACTTGCCCACATTTGTTTCGCCAACAATGGCTACCGGAACGCCATTTTTAATGGCATTTCCCAAACGAAATGAGTCTTTGAGCTTCTTTATGATGCTTTCAATTTTATCCACCAAGACCTTTAACTGGGTCCTATCGGCAAACTCCACGTCTTCTTCACTAAAATCAAGTTCCAGTTCGATTAATGTAGTAAATGTCAATAATTCTTCCCTTAAATTGCTAATCTCGGTGGAGAACCCGCCACGCATCTGGTTAATCGCAACTTTATGTGAAGCAGCCGAACTTGAGTTTATAAGGTCGGCAATGGCTTCCGCTTGCGAAAGGTCCATTTTCCCATTTAAAAAAGCCCTCTGTGTAAACTCGCCTGGTTTTGCCAAACGTGCCCCATTTTCTACCAATAACTGAACAATTTTTTGCTGAATATAAACCGCGCCATGACAGGAGACTTCAACCACATCTTCGCCAGTAAATGACCGTGGAGCTTTGAAAATGGAAACCACAACATCATCAATCACAGCCCCATTTTTAACGATACTCCCAAAATGGACGGTATTAGGTGCTTGATTGCTGAGGTGCTTGTTTTTACTGGGCGAAGAATAAACTTTATTCGCAATTGAGATCGCATTCTCACCGGAAATACGAATGGTTGCAATAGCTCCAATCCCCGGAGAAGTTGCAATGGCACATATAGTTGATTGATCAATCATGAAATAGCAAATTCTTTCACAAAAGTAACTAAAAATGCTTTTGTTTCATTTTTTTAAAATAAAGCACAGGAAGTTCTTTTGCTTTTAAATTTTGATGTTGAACCCAAACCGTTTTTAAACGTTCCGCCATAAACGCACAAACCCTCTTTTGATACGTATCACCTAAATCGATATCTGCTTTTTTTTCCAGCTTAAAAAGTATCGAAAAAAGCCATTCCATATAATTATCGAAAAGCTGCCAAGGCATAATAAACATATTAAAAGCATACAATTCACGGCCACTGAAAACAGTATCAAAGGCTTGTAAGTAATCAGGATAATTGTCTTCAAGGATTTTTCGGGTTATATTAATATCCTCTTCGTTGTGCCTTTTTCGATATTGATCATACACAGAATATTTAAAAATCTTCTTCTGAGGCAAGATAACATCATATTTTTTAAGGATCGATTTCATTTCATTTTCCGAAAGGATTTTATGTAGCCAAAATTTTGGTTGGCTCACATAATATAAGCCATGCCTTTTTTTCTTCAGCCCCACAAAAAATAATAACAATTTGCTGAAATGGCACCAAATATTTGCATTTGAAGCCGTAAAATACCTACGATAATGACTGGTTCCAACATAATCATGTTTTTTGTTCTTCCAAATCCAATACCAGCCAGTGAGCTCACTATAAATATGGTTTTTATCAGAAATATTGTCCCCAGTCGAATCATCCTCCATGTCTAAATCTAAACAGGTTACCTTTTTGCCAACCTGCAATTCGGTATAAACCGGTTCTTCCGATAATTTTTTTCCATCTTTATGAAAAGCAATATATGCTTTAAAATTTTCCATGTATCGTGGATCTTGATTCTCCTTTAATTGCCCTTAATGACTTATTTCTAAATATGAAGGTGCAAACATATTTAATATTTTTTGAAGGCATACTTAAATAGTGTTAATGATGGTCAATAATAATTAAGTATTAACGGCTACTCAATTTTTTTGCTTTTCGACATACGATAGGTATTTTAGTGGTCATTGAAAGAAAAAATATACGATGGAATTAATAGAACAGGCAGCCCGACTAATTAAAAAGTCAAAATATACCATTGCATTTACAGGGGCAGGAATATCTGTAGAGAGCGGTATCCCGCCCTTTAGGGGGGAAATGGGGCTATGGAATAAATACGATCCTAAAGTACTTGATATAAATTATTTTCTTCAAAACCCAGGTTTTTGTTGGGATTCTATTAGAGAAATATTTTATGATTTTTTTGAACAATCGAAACCAAATGATGCGCACAAAGTATTGGCACAAATGGAGAAGAAACAATTGTTAAAAGCAATTGTTACCCAAAATATTGACAACTTGCATTATGAAGCAGGAAGTCAAAATGTTTATGAGTTTCATGGAAATTCAAAGAAGCTGAAATGCCTTATGTGTGGTGAACTTTCTGATGTAAAAAACATCGATTTTAATAACCTACCGCCAAAGTGCAAGAATGACGCTTCGGTATTAAAACCCGATTTTATCTTTTTTGGGGAAGGTATTCCTCCGGACGCTTATGAAATGTCGTTTATAGCCGCAAAAAAATGTGAAGTATGCATCATTATTGGCTCAACAGGAGAAGTTACCCCGGCTTCCTATATCCCAAATACTGCCAAAGAATATGGTGCCACTATCATCGAGATAAATACGGATGAATCGTTGTTTACCAATAGGATAACCGATATTCATTTAAAAGGTAAAGCAGGAGATATCCTAAATCGTTTATCGACATACTTGTTTTAAACTTTTAACCAACTTGTTTTAATTTTCCCTCAATCCATAATTATTTAAGAAGAATTAAAGCTTTTCCGGGGAAGCTTTTTTTGTTAACACCCAATAAAAAGTATATTTGTGGCTCAATAAAATTCAAAAAATTTCCATAATGAAGTTATTAGAAGGAAAAACCGCTATTATAACTGGAGCTTCCAGGGGAATAGGAAAAGCGATTGCTTTAAAATTTGCTCAAGAAGGTTGCAACGTTGCATTTACCGATCTTTTTGAAGATGAAAATATGAAAAACACAGAGGCTGAATTAAATGCTTTAGGGATTAAAGCAAAAGGATACGCTTCTGATGCCAGTAATTTAGAAGATACAGAAAGGGTAGTAGGCGAAATTGTTAAAGAATTTGGCGCTATCGATGCCTTGGTAAACAATGCAGGTATTACCAAAGATACTTTGTTAATGCGAATGACCGAAGATCAGTGGGATGCAGTGATAAATGTAAATTTAAAGTCTGTTTTTAACTTTACGAAAGCAGCTCAACGTACTATGCTCAAACAACGTAGCGGATCCATCATCAACCTAAGTTCAGTTGTTGGAGTAAGCGGAAATGCCGGGCAAGCGAACTATTCAGCATCAAAAGCAGGCATAATTGGCTTTACCAAATCAATTGCACGCGAATTGGGCTCTAGGGGAATTCGTTCAAATGCCATTGCACCCGGGTTTATCATTACTGAAATGACAGCCAAGATTCCGGAAGACGCAAGAAAAGCATGGGAAGATTCAATACCACTAAAACGAGGCGGTACACCTGAAGAAGTTGCCGGGGTTGCGACATTCCTGGCTTCTGACCTGTCGAGCTATGTTAGCGGACAAGTTATAACCGTATGTGGAGCTATGAATACCTAAGGGATATTTTAAGTTCGTTTCAATAAAAAATATAATTTAGCTGTTCATTTTTTCGAACAGCTTTTTTTATGGTTAAAAACGGAATATTTATTGGCTTAACCACCATTGACATTCAATACTTGATAGATACATTTCCCGGGGCAAATGTTAAAGTAAAAACAGACGCTCCAGACGTAATGGTGGGAGGGCCGGCAACAAATGCTGCGGTGATTTTTGCCCATTTAAATGGTAATGCAGAGTTGTATTCGGCAATTGGAATAAATCCATTTCGAAATTATATTTTAGACGACTTAACAAAACATAAAATAAGGGTAAACGATGTGGTCGATGGGCAGCCGGTTTCGCCGGTAATTGCAACTGTTGTTACCTCTAACGAAAAAGGAGACCGCAACATATTCACACATAATCCGCCCAAAATTAATATCAATAGCGCAATCCTGAATCAATTTGAAAATAGGGAAGCCTCCTTTATTTTTATTGATGGTTTTTATCCTGAAATTGCTCTTCCGGTACTAAAAGCAGCGAAGAAAAAGAACATCCCAGTCATAGCGGATTGTGGCAGTTGGAAGCCACAATATGAAGACCTGCTTCCTTTTGTTGATTATGCCATCTGTTCCAACGATTTTCAACCACCGGGCACATTAAACTCATTGGAAGTTTTTGAATACCTTGCATCTAAAAACATTCAAAACGCGGCAATAACAAGGGGAGGGGATTCAATTTTATGGCACTCTGAGAAAGGGATAAACGAAATAGATGTGGAATGCGTGATTGTTGTGGATACATTGGGTGCTGGAGATTTCTTTCATGGGGCATTTTGCCACTATTTATTAAACTTGAAGAATTTTGAATTGGCACTGAAAGCTGCATCCCATATAGCGGGCATAAGTTGTGGGTATTCTGGAACAAGAACTTGGTTAAAATATGTCAAATAAGGTTTGTAACTCAAAAAAAAGCAGTAAATTGAATCTCTGAGAACAGAACAACGTCAATGCCAAGAAAGAAAACAACCGGATATAAATTAAATATTTATATATCTTCTGCAATAACCCTTGTACTTACTACTTTTATAGTTATTTCATATCAATATGGAAACCGGATACTAAAAGAAAACATTGAAAAAAGTGCTATCGGATTAAGTACTGAATTAATTTCAAAAGTTAGGGACAATGTTGTTACAACGCAGGAAATAGCTTCAAACCTTGGGCATCAAGTTCCAATTATTGTAGAAAAAGCAGACTTGGAAATTCTGTTTACGGGATTGTTAAAAAGATACCCTTATTTACAGGCAATTCATGTACATTTAGACAGTAGTGCTTTCCCAAATCAATATTTAATTTATTCAGCGGCAAAATTTGACAATGAAATTCGTACCATTAAAAGTTACAATAACGATATTGAGTGCGAAGACGGCAAAAATACCTTTTCTGAGTTGGTCGAAAAAGAGAAATATGGATGGAGTGAACCATATTATTGCAGAGCCTACGATAGGGTAATTAGCTCATTTATTAGACCCATACTGATTAAAAACCAAAACAATGAGACGGTAAAGATTGGTCATTTTTGCATCGAATTATCATTAAATTATTTGAATAAAGTTATTTCAAATACAAAAATTGGCAAACGGGGTTATGCGTTTCTGATCTCGGAAAACGGAACGTTTATTACACATCCCGATGAAAGTAGGATACTGACACAAAACATTCTTAATCTATCGGCAAAAGAAATTCCGAGCCCTCCAGACTCCCTGCAAAATCTGCTACGAAGAAATATTACAGGATCGACCATAGCATATCCTTCTCATTTAAATTATGAGAAAAGTTGGGTGTATTATACACCTTTACCAGAAAACGACTGGACGATCATTATTATACGTCCACATAAAGAGCTATATCATGATTTATATGAAATGCTTTCTCGCTTGATTGTTATTTCATTGCTTGGGCTTGGAATCATATTTTTCTTAATTCACTTGATTGTTTCCAGGCTAATGAACCCAATTTCTCAATTAATAAGTGAGATTCATACTTTCAGTCATGGAATTGGGATGACCAAATCAAAAAACGAAGTTGTATCCCTAAATAAAAGCCTGGATCAATTACAAATTTGGGTGGAAAGAAATAAATTAAACGAAGAACAAGCCAAGCTTCAATTTAAAAAATTCAGTATTGATTTGGAGCAAGCTTCAGAAATCCAACAGAGTATTATTCCAAATAATTTCCCACCTTTCCCTGATAAAAAAGAAATCGATATTTTTTCCATTTATAAACCCGCATTAGTTATAAGTGGCGATTTATACGATTACTTTTTCGTTGACGACGATCATTTATTACTCGCAATAGGGGATGTTTCGGGCAAAGGTATTCCCGCTGCATTATTTATGGGGGTCGCACACACACTGCTACAGGGAAGGTCGTTTGGGCGAAATGCCAGCCAGGTAGCATCTGAAATTAATGATGAGCTGGTTGAAAAAAATCAAAACCAGTTTTTCCTGACCATGTTTGTTGGGATATTGAACATTAAAACCGGAGTCCTCAATTATTGTAATGCTGCCCATACAACCTCAAAAATATTAAGGGCAAATGGGGTAATTGAAGAATTATCAGCAGCACACGGATTGCCCCTCGGTCTATATGCCGGTAGGCCCTACCATGAATCGTTTACCAAGTTAGAAGATAATGACTGCATAATTTTATACACTGATGGTGTTACCGATGCAGTAAATGGATACAATACCCATTTTGGAGAGGAGAGGTTTAGAAATTCTTTAAATGGACTTCGTAACCTTCATCCAAATGAAATTGTAAAATCTGTGGAGGATTCGATTAATCAGTTCAGAAAAGAAACAGAGCTTCCGGATGATTTAAGCATGGTGGTTTTAAAGTTCAAACCAAAATAAAAGGCTGCCCAATCCTGAACAGCCCATTTCATTTTTATCTATAATAAGCTTTACTCCTTCTTAGCTGGGATAATCTTTATCTTAAGCTTTTCTGCCTTTTTGTCCAAACCAATTGATATGGTATCTCCTTCTGAAACAGAATCACTAATAATAATTTCTGCCATTTCATCTTCCAGATACTTCTGAATAGCCCTTTTTAAAGGTCTTGCGCCAAATTGAGGATCGTAACCTTTTTCGGCAATAAAATCTTTTGCCGGCACCGACAGTTTCATTTTATAGTTTAATCCTTCAACACGTGAATATAAATCTTTCAATTCAATATCAATAATCTGGAAAATTTCCTTTTTCGTCAATGAATTGAACATGACCACATCATCAATTCTATTTAAGAATTCGGGGGCAAAAGCATTTTTAAGCGCTTTCTGCAATACATATTTGGTATGTTCGCTATCATCTTCCGCTGTTTTAATAGTTGAAAAACCAACACCTCGCCCAAAATCTTTTAGCTGGCGTGTACCGATATTGGAAGTCATAATAACAATCGTATTTTTAAAATCAATATTTCTTCCAAGACTATCAGTCAACCTTCCTTCATCAAGCAATTGCAGCAATAAATGGAAAACATCGGGATGGGCTTTTTCAATTTCATCAAGCAATACCACAGCATAAGGTTTACGCCGTACTTTTTCTGTTAATTGACCACCTTCTTCATATCCTACATATCCGGGAGGGGCACCAACCAACCTCGAAACCGAAAATTTCTCCATATATTCACTCATGTCAATACGGATCAGGGCATCGGCACTATCAAACAAATAAGTAGCCAATATTTTTGCCAATTGTGTTTTACCAACCCCTGTAGGACCAAGAAAAATAAAGGACCCTATTGGCCTGTTCGGATCTTTTAAACCAGCCCTGTTCCGATGGATTGCCTTAACAATTTTCTGAATTGCTTCATCTTGTCCAATTACCCTTCCTTTAAGGTCTTTCGACATATTCATTAAACGTTTGCCTTCAGCCTGGGCAATCCTTTGAACCGGAACCCCCGACATCATGGCCACTACTTCTGCAACTTTGGGCTCATCAACAGTTTCCCGGTGATTAATCAATTCTTTTTCCCATTCTTCTTTTTCTTTTTCTAAAAGTTGCGCAAGGTTTTTTTCTTTGTCCCTGAAGTTTGCAGCCAATTCAAAGTTCTGGCTTTTAACAGCAGTTATTTTTTCTTCTTTTGTATCTTCAATCTTTTTTTCAAGCTTAACAATACGTTCCGGGACATTAATATTAGAAATATGAACGCGGGAACCTGCCTCGTCCAAAGCATCAATGGCTTTATCAGGCAAATATCGGTCGGTAATGTATCTGGCAGTCAGCGATACGCAACTTTCAATTGCCTCAGGTGTATAAATAACATTGTGGTGTTCTTCATACCTGCTCTTTATATTGTTGAGTATCTCGACAGTTTCTTCAACGTTTGTAGGTTCTACCATAACTTTCTGAAAACGACGCTCTAAAGCACCATCTTTTTCAATTTGCTGACGATATTCGTCAAGGGTAGTGGCGCCAATACATTGTATTTCGCCCCTCGCCAAGGCAGGCTTCAACATATTTGCTGCATCCAATGAACCAGTTGCACCACCTGCACCTACAATAGTATGAATTTCGTCAATAAACAAGATAACGTTGGTGACCTTCGAGAGCTCATTAAGAATTGCTTTCATTCTTTCCTCAAACTGTCCCCTGTATTTGGTTCCAGCAACTATAGAAGCTATATCGAGGCTAACAACCCTTTTCTCGAATAATATCCTGGATACTTTTTTCTGAACGATTCTTAAAGCCAAACCTTCGGCAATCGCAGATTTTCCTACTCCTGGCTCCCCAATTAATATGGGATTGTTCTTTTTCCTTCTACTCAGGATTTGTGCCAAGCGTTCAATTTCTTTTTCCCTGCCAACAATCGGATCAAGGCTATTTTCTTCTGCCAATTTTGTAATATCTGTCCCAAAATTATCCAAAACCGGAGTTTCTGATTTTGGTGTCATTACTTTCTTGGAGGAAGAACCCGGATTTCTTGAGAATGATTCATCCGGATCATCATCATCCTGTTCTGGAAAGTCTGATTTTGCCTCTGGTTGTTTATAATCCTGAAGCTGAGATTTAACGATGTAATAATTAATACCAAAGTCGTTAAGCATATTTGCTATTAGGCTATCGCTATCTTTTAAAATGGATAATAATAAATGACCACTATTGGCAACGGTACTTTGAAAAGACCTTGCTTCCAAGTATATTATTTTCAGTGCCTTTTCAGCAGTTTTCAGCATTTGAATATCCGCTTTTGGGTTTATTTCCCGATCAACACGAACCTTTTTTTCGAGTTCCATTTTAAACTCACTTAGGTTTATTCCAAGGTTATCCAAAATATCGGTTGCAATTCCTTCTCCGTCCCTAAGTATCCCAAGAAATAAATGCTCCAGTCCTATATAATCATTTCCCAAGCGAATAGCTTCTTCCCGGCTATACGCAATAATGTCTTTAATTCTGGGTGAAAATTGAGAATCCATATTATTTTCCTTCAAATTTTTCTCTAACTAAACAATTTCTATACCTAAAAGTTGAAAGAATAAAATTAAAGAAAAAATAGAGATACTATAGGCTAAATTCCCAACAAGTTATCAAATATGCTTGCTTCACCATGAAAATATGTCAGTTAATATGTTAATATCTTTAAAATAAAAGATGGAAATTGATGTTAATATTTACAAAAAAAGACATAGGATTTACTATTTTTGTGGGTCGAAATAAGAGGAAAATAAAATTCAAAATAAAGAAGATCTAAATGTCTGAAGGAGAAAAGATTATTAAAATAAACATTGAGGAGCAAATGAAAACGGCTTACATTGATTATTCAATGTCAGTAATCGTTTCAAGGGCACTACCTGATGTCAGAGATGGATTGAAACCTGTACACAGAAGGGTTTTATTTGGCATGAGCGAACTCGGTGTTTTTTCAAATCGCGGATACAAAAAGTCAGCAAGAATTGTTGGGGAAGTGTTGGGTAAGTACCACCCACACGGTGATTCCTCTGTTTATTTTACAATGGTACGGATGGCGCAGCACTGGTCGTTACGATACCCGCTTGTAGACGGGCAAGGGAACTATGGATCGGTTGATGGTGACAGCCCGGCAGCTATGCGTTATACGGAAGCTAGATTGGAAAAAATAGCAGAAATAATGCTAGCAGACCTTGATAAAAATACAGTTGATTTTCAACCGAATTTTGATGAGTCCCTTAATGAACCTGTTGTTTTACCAACAAGATTACCAAACCTAATTGTTAATGGAACATCAGGTATCGCGGTAGGGATGGCTACAAACATGGCTCCACATAATTTGTCGGATACCATTCGTGCAACCATTGCATATATCAACAATAAAGATATTAGCATGGACGAGATTATTGACATCATAGTTGCCCCGGACTTTCCAACCGGAGGAATAATTTATGGTTATCAAGGTGTTCGGGATGCATTTGAAACGGGTAGGGGACGTATTGTTCTGCGCGGAAAGGCGCATATCGAAAATGAAAATGGCAGGGAAAAAATTGTTGTAACGGAAATTCCATATTTGGTTAACCGTGCTGAAATGATCCAAAAAACCGCTGATCTGGTTAACGATAAGAAGATTGAGGGAATTTCGAACGTGAACGATGAATCAGACCGTGAAGGAATGAGGGTTGTTTACGACATTAAGCGTGATGCCATGAGCAATGTTGTGTTAAACAAGCTCTATAAATATACATCTCTGCAAACTTCCTTTAATGTAAATAACATTGCATTGGTCAATGGCCGTCCAAAAGTCCTTAATATCAAAGATTTAATTCGATATTTTGTTGATCATAGACATGATGTGGTAGTTAGAAGAACAGAATATGAACTGGAACAAGCAGAAAAGAGGGCGCATATTCTTGAAGGACTGATAATTGCCAGCGATAATATTGATGAAGTTATTGCTTTGATACGGGGGTCAAAATCACCGGAAGAAGCTAGGGAAAAACTCATTGTTCGTTTTGAATTAACAGAAATTCAAGCAAGGGCAATTGTTGAGATGCGACTAAGACAACTAACTGGTCTTGAGCAAGATAAACTTCGTGGAGAATACGAAGAAATTATGAAACTTATCGAACATCTAAAATCTATTCTTGCCGATGAATCGCTAAGGATGGAAATTATCAAAGAAGAATTGCTTGAAGTTCAGCAAAAATTCGGAGATGAGAGAAGGTCGGAAGTTGTGCCAAATGCAGAAGAATTTAACCCGGAAGATTTTTATGCAGATGAAGATATGGTAATTACCATTTCGCATCTTGGTTATATAAAACGTACGCCATTGGCAGAATTCAGAACCCAGGGAAGGGGAGGTGTTGGTTCAAAAGGAGGAACCACGCGCGATGAAGATTTCCTTGAGCACATGTTTATTGCTTCGATGCATAATACAATACTCTTATTTACGAAAAACGGAAAATGCTTCTGGCTGAAGGTGTACCAGATTCCGGAAGGTAGTCGGACATCAAAAGGGCGTGCAATTCAGAATGTGTTGAATATCGAGGCAGAAGACAAGGTATTGGCATATATTAATGTAAAAACACTTGCCGACGAAGAATTTATCAATTCAAATTACATCATTCTTTGTACGAAAAAAGGAATCATTAAGAAGACTACCTTAGAAGCCTATTCCAGGCCAAGGCAAAACGGAGTTAATGCAATAACCATTAAAGAAGGGGATGAGCTTTTAGAAGCACGCTTAACCAATGGTAACATGGAAATTTTAATGGCCGTGAAATCAGGGAAAGCTATCCGTTTTAACGAAAGTATCGTTCGACCGATTGGTAGAACTGCGGCCGGAGTGAAGGGCGTAACCCTTGGTAATGAGAACGATGAAGTAGTTGGCATGATATGTGTAGAAAATGAGAGCGAAAACGTTCTGGTTATATCTGAAAACGGTTATGGCAAACGATCATCCATTGAAGGTTATAGGATTACAAACCGTGGAGGTAAAGGTGTAAAAACCATCAATATAACTGAAAAAACAGGTAGCCTTATTGCAATTAAAAGTGTTGAAGATGACAATGATTTGATGATTATTACCCAAAACGGATTAACGATTCGTTTGGCAGTGAATCAAATCCCGATTATTGGAAGGGCTGCACAAGGTGTTCGGGTCATAAAAATGAAAGATGACGATGTAATTGCTTCGGTAGCAAGAGTTTCAATTACGGAAGATCAAGATGAAGAAATTCCGGGGAATGAAAATGCCGATTTAAATAAAGATGAATAAAACCAATTGAGGATAATCATAATTTGAGAGAAACCGAAAATCGTATAATTTTGTACCAAATTTAATTATTAAAATTATTAAAATGAAAAAGTTAATCATTCTACTGGCATTAGTACTTTCTGTTAGCGTTGCCTTTTCTCAGAAAGGAAAAGTTACCAGTGCTTTGAGTTTTAAGGAATCTGGAAAACTAGATAAAGCTCTGGAAACGATAGAACTTACCATTGATCCAGCAAACGAAAAATCAGAAAAATCCATTCCATGGCCACGTACCTGGGAGGTAAGAGGTGAAATATACCAAGCTATTTATCAAACAAAAGATGAAGCATTTAAAAAATTGGCATCAGATCCGCTAACAACTGCTGTGGAGTCGTATAAAAAAGCATTGGAACTTGACGAGGCAGGGAAAAATGACAAAAGCTTAAAAATCAAATTTACGCTACTGATAAGTGACCTAAGCAACCAGGCGGTGAACGGATTTAACGAAGAAAATTTTGAAGTTGCCTTAAAATCGTTTGAGCAGGTAATGGACATTCAGAATCTTCCTTTAATGAAACAGGATAGTCCAGATGCTGTAGATACTGTAATTATTTTCAATTCCGCTTTGGCTGCGTACAATGCGCAAGATTATGATAAAGCCATAAAATATTACAAGGAAGCAGCTAAGTACGATTACAATGGTGCTCGTACGTATTTACTAATTGCTTCTTCGTATGAAATGCAAAAGGATACTATCGGATGTTTGGAAATACTTAAAGAAGGTTTTCAGAAATATCCTGACGATACTGGTATCTTGTTTAAAATGATCAACATTTATCTGGAGACTGAAAAAACAGAGGAAGCCATGAAAAATTTAACCTTGGCAATTGAACAAGATCCATCAAATGCATCTTTATATTTTGCCAAAGGAACTTTGCATGATAAGGTTGATGATATCGAAGGTGCAATTGAATGTTATAGCAAGTCACTGGAGCTAAACCCGGAGGATTTCAATTCAAACTACAACATAGGTGCTGTATATTACAATAAAGGTGTAAAACAGTTCGAAATTGCAAATAACATTACGGATAATGATGAGTATGAAAAGGAAAAAGCAAAAGCAGACATTTGGTTTGACAAAGCGTTACCTTATATGGTTAAATGTTTTGAGCTTAACGACAAAGACATTTCAACCTTAGAATCATTAAAAAACTTGTATTACCGTAAAAAAGAAATGGAAAAATACAACGATATAGTAAACCGTTTAAATAATCTATAAGGTTAAAAAATAGGAGGTTTCGTTTTACCTCCTATTTTTTAACATATCCTATTTATCATAATATCAATTATTCTCCTACCCCTTTCTATTAAGAAGCGAATGATATTAAACCAATTAAAAACATGATGTAAGTCATGTTTTTTTTGTTTAAATGCTATTAAAAGCGCATTTTTGCGGCTTATAAGTTCTGAAAAGTGAAACAAGTTATTAACTAAAAAAAAGTAGTTATTAACATAATCATTTTGGGAATTAACATCCACTTTTAAATTTTCAACATTACTCAATTTAGATTTAACCTTTATTGGTAGGGAACAATTTAAAAACGCATCTACTTTGAAAAAAATTAAGTTAAAGAAACCCCAGAAGATAGACAGTTATTATGTAGTTGCACTGGGTAATAGAAAAAAAATAAAGTTTACCAATGTTTTAAAGGCAAACAGGTTCATAAGTGACACTAATAGGTTTTTGACAGCAGTGCTTGAACAATTAAATATAGTTATGATCGATGTTTTCAAAGAATACCGAATGAACTGGTATTATTTTGACACAAATAGGGAAGGGAGTAAAAGCGTACGCAAAACTGAGAACAACGATATTCGGGACGATGTAATAAAAATGTTGGAAATGTTTGAACACATAGTCATAAACAGTTATACAAATGATGGTATTTACATGACTTGGATAAATTTAAATAAGATTGTCGGGTATAATAGGGGAATTATTGAAAAGCTAATTGAATTAAATGAAAGTAAGTCCTATTATTCGGTAATAATTAGAATGAAAACATTGATAAAAATTTTGGATATGATAAAAAACGATTTGGATAAATATCCTGATTCTCAGGAAATAGTATTCATTTCAGACATGATTAATATAAACTTAAAGAGTTAAAAAATGCAAGAATTATTATTAACTGGTAGGGTTGGGGCAAAGCCCGAACTTTTCAAGACAGAGAATGTAAGTATTTTGAGTTTTTCAATAGCTGATAACATGGTTTATTGGAATACAAAAGGTGAGAAACAGGAACGTACAGTTTGGACAAAATGTAAAATGTTCTACAATGACCATGAAAAAGCCGTAAAACGTCAAAAGACAATAAAAGCGGGAATGTCCGTATTTGTTAAAGGACGACCAGAAGTTGAAACATGGTTAAAAGATAAAAAAGCATTTGGAACGGTTGTATGTAATGTTTCCAACATCGAATATTTATAAAATGGAAAGATATGTTGATTGGGAACTGGTTGGTGTCGTTCAGGAATTTTCGGAACATTTAGAAAAAGAATACCAAGGCTTTAGGAAATCATGGAAAGATTTGCCATTTGACGACAAATTTATCCCTGAAACTATTGAACTGGAAAGGTTCTATTTGGGTGTTAAACATCTGAACGATACGGTGAAACTTTGGCTAGAGAATTAAACAAAAAGGAGGGATGCCGCCCTCCTTTTAATATAAACTTAAAAAAAATTGTAAATCAATGATCGACACACTGATTATTAGAATTCACAATTTGAGACAATATACAAAATTAATTGAAACTATACGTAATTCCTCGTGCAACGAGGGCGTTATATTGAACCAAATTGTTGACCCTTCGGGGATAGATTTTAAACAAAATTACCTTCAAATAGTAGAGAACATATACACTGATAATGAGGATAAAAGAAACGTTCGAATGCGTGATAAGGTATATTTACCTTCATCACATTATAAACTTTCTTGGCTTGCCGATGCAAGAAAAGATTTTTTAGAATTTAACTTTTCTGTTCCAAAATTAATATATGGTACTAATGTTATCCAGTTTATAAAGCATTTTGACGAATACCAAGACAATGAGTTTTTTGATTATTCTAGGCAGCAAGGATGGGCAAAAAATATGACAGACACTTACAAGCGGTTAATCAAATTTATAAAGCTTTTTTTGGATATGCGATGTACATGGGAAGAAACAACAATTGAAGGTAAAAGCCTATTTAAAACCGTGGATTTAAAGGACGTAGAAATAAACCGGGTTGATTTGTGTTATAACCAATTATTTGAAACAAAGGAAAAGGCTTTGGATTATTTAGAGTTACAAAAGTCAATCCGCAAAAAAGGCTTACGTGAAGATACGATCAATAACAAAGCTTGGAAAACTTCAGTTTGGGTACAAACTACAAACTATGTTGCAAAAATTTACCATAAAGGCTCTGAATATGCCGTAGGTGACAGAAAAGAACATGAGAGGATAAACAGGTATAACAAAGCTGAAATATTCAATGTGGATAAATTACAAGATATTTCGGATAGAACTTTGAGGTATGAAATTTCGTTTAAGTCCAATTACATGAGTTACATATTTAAACACAAGCTTTTTAGAAAGGATTGCAAGTTTCATAATGAACTCAAAAAATACCATAAAGAGGTTAACTCAAACAATGAGAAATTAAAGAGGATTCAGGAAAAAATTATCAAGCTGGAATACCGTAAAAGCCGCTTAAATACTATTGAAAAGCATAGGATAGAAATTTTAAAGAAGAAAATAAAAGAAGAACAGGCAAAAGTAGTAAAATTGACTAAGGCAAACAAAGAATATGTAATTGTAAAAAATAAAACCAAGTACGCTGGAAATTGGGAAATACTTGAACCTAAATGGATGGTAGCAAGGATTTACGAAAACTTAACAAGTCAAGTATCGCACTTTTTTTTGTCTGCAACTGCAACGGATAGGCTTGACAATCAAAAAACAATTAGGTTTGGTTATAAAAACCATAAGGTTACTTGTGTAAAGAATGCTTTGTTTTCAAGTGCGCTGCTAAATGAAATGTTGAAAATATTCAAAAGGTTTTTTAAAGAATACCAGATTGAAGTAAGGCGGGATTTTAAAAGCGTTGAAATCATGATCGAAGATTGGAACAATGCAGCAAAGATTTACAACGATGAATTTAAGGAAAGTATTAAGGCTGGCGTAGATAAAAGAAAAACATTAATAAATGTAAACAGTTTTAAAAAAATATACGAACTGAGTAAAAATAATTCATGGGATATGTTAATCCGTAAGGGGTTAATTTCAAAGCGTTCAAAATATCGGTATATAAAACAATTTGAAGAATTAGGCATTGATAAAAACCAGTTTGCAGTAATACCAGTGGAGGCATGTAAAGATTTTTCAGATTATCACGCTTATTTATTTTCCAATCCTGATATAAAAGTGCCAAATGTGTATTTTCATTGATATTGAATAGTTAGAAAAAGGTACTAAAAGGGGATTTTGTAAAGAAATCCCTTTTTTATTTGCTTTAAATGTTACAAAATTGAATTCATAAATATTTGAGTTCTTAAACTTATTGACAAACAAAAAGCAAAAAAAATGAGAAGTTTTAAACGTATGAGGGTAGGCGGTTTTAATCTTATGTCTGTTCTGGTTGGTGCTGTACTTGGCACTTTGTTCGGTGATGAAATCAAAGAGAAAGTTCCTTTCTTGAAAAATTTGAACCTAAAAAAATAGTAATCCATGATAATTAAAGCAGGGGAAACGAAAACCGAAAAGTATCAAGGGGTTACTTTAGACGGTATTAACTTCAACGTAATGTTGAAAAAATTGGCATCCGAAACGCCAATGTCTACGGCATGGGTAAGTTTGGCTGCTGTATTTGTGAGGGCTACCCTTTCAAGGGGAGCAAAACGCCATGAGCTATTTTCAGGCAGTTTAAAAGCATTTGCGATTGAATCGGCGTTCAATGCGTCCACGTTGGGTATGGCTCTGGAAACAGGCGATTTTGTTGACTTGACGGACGATTCATTTGGTAGTGCCGAAATGGGTTCTTTGCCATTGCAAATTGATTTGGGGGCTGTCCTGAATTTAAGGAAATCGGATGTTTTGGAAGTTGAAATTTCGGTTGAGCCGAATTTTATAAATTCTATTGCTTATCCTGATCACAAGCTGGACGAAAACCAGACATTTATCGAAGTGACGGCAAATGAAGCAATAGGGGTTGAAACACACATCCCGTTTATTTCAATGTATGCATTGACAAATTCCGATAACCGGGTTGTGAAAAATTTGGGTGACAATGTTACTTCGGTTTCTATTATTAACCTTGACCGTACGGGATATGGTTATAATGAAAAAATTGTCAAAAACCTGACATTGAACGCTGATAAAATCTATATCAATGACAACTTTGAAACATTGGTATTGAAGCAAATGAACGCTTACAATAACCTTTCGGTTGCCGGAAAACGTTCCCAAAACTTCAACATTTACGAAGGTATTGAACTCGACAAGGTTACGGCTGATTTAAACCTACACAATGAGCGTATAATTGCGGGTAAAAATTTCTTGATGTTCAGGCATTTTTACACCGATTCAGATATTCTACAGCTTGCAAAAGTGACACAGGAAATCCACCAGATAAAAGGTGCTGCAAAGGTTGGGGTAACCTCAAAATCCACCTCCGGGCTGCAAGCTCAAAAGGAGAGCCTTATCACGAAAAATGCGAAGTAGTTAATTGAGTTGTTTGACACATTGATTTGAAAGCCCGCCCAATTCGGGAGGGCTTTTTTTTCTTAAAAACAAAAAAGAGATGTTTAAAAGATTTACAAAATGGGTTGGGAAAAAAGTCATTCCTTCCGTTGTTATGGCAACCACTGGGAACGTAGGTGGTGCAGTAACAAATTTGTTTAAGAAAGACAGGAGCCAGCCTAAAACAGTGGGTTCTCAGCCAGAAAAGCCATCTGTTGTTTTAGCCTATGAATCCCAAAACGGTGATTTGGAACGGGCAAATTTTGCTGAACAAAGTGTTCAAGCTGAAAAAAGCAACAGCGGTTCAATTGATTGGATGAAATATTTACCATTTGCCGGGGTTGGATTGGCAATGTTAATGATGAACAAAAAACGATAAAACATGAATTTTATAGAACTATTATTTAAGATACTAACCCGATTCGTGCCTATCGGCGGGGTTGAATATGGAAAGTTAAAAGAAGAAGGTACAGACTGGTACAACAGTATTAACGTGGAAAATGAAAACGTTAACCCATTGTTGGCAAAGTTTAAGGTATTTTCTGAAAACTGGTATTCAAAGGTAATGTATGCGATTATGTACATTGTTTTGAGCCGGGAAATTACTTTGTATATGAACCCTCAAATCGACAATAAAGGCGACAACGAAGAGGACGAGGATTAACAGTTAAAAATTTCAAAATGGCATATAAAAGACGTAGCCAAAGGGCTAAAAGGAATGGTTCTAAAGTGAAAAGCTTTAAAACGAAACAAGGGCTCAAGGGATTGAGCAAAGTAACGAAAAACGGTAAGCGTACAACAACAGAACTAACATTGCCGTACCGAACCAGGACGGGAAAAGTGAGGCGAAAAGTTGTTAAAACAACATATTTAAAGTAATGGAAAAGTTACTAAAAAAAGGGGGCTTTATGCTCCCTGTTTTGATTATAGGGTTTGTTATCATGAAAATGAGGTTTAAAAGTGATTTTTCATCATTCACGGTAGGGAACTATGATCTAAATAATGATATAAGCCACTATGCAAGGATAGCGGACACGCAATTTAATTGTATGAAAGGTTTAGGGACAAACGAAGATTATTTGTTTTCATCAATCGAACAGTTGAACGGTGAGGAGTTAAAGGCGGTTTATAATGCTTTTGGCTCTCGTAATTACTCTATAACGGGTCAGCAAGGGATAACAGCCGAAAACAATATTTTAGGCGTTAAACTTGATTTGTTTGGATGGTATAAAAAAGAATTATCCAAAAAGGAATTAACTAAAATGCGGATGCTTTGGAATGGCAAAGGCGTTAACGTAAGTTTTTAAAAATGAAAAATAGGATTCTAAAAATTGCCCAACAAAATTTTGTTGGTACAAATACAATCGGAAATATAATTCCAATTCATTACGACAATACCCAATCTTGGAAATTAAGGAATAAAGGTAGGGGCGCATTCTTCGGAAATTTCATTTTAAATGAAGGCGGTCAGGTTGTTGTAAGGTTGAACGGTCAGGACATCAAAATAGACAAAAACTACACGAAGGAAGTTCTTTTTGAAGAACTAATTTCTATTGGTGGGATGGTTCAGCTTGTAAGCCCTCATATTTACATTAAATCAAATAATTTGTTTAATGCAAATGAGTACTTAAAATTCAAGTTCACCGTTGCGACTGGAACGCTACAAGTAACCCTCTTGGATGATACTGTAATCCATACCAGCCAATACACAAAGCAGGGTGAAATTGTGGACGTTGTGGACGGTGCATACAGTTTTGAGTATGAAGTGTTGAAAATACCTACGGAGGATGTTGTAGAGGTTCTTGATTCACGAAACGGAATGTATGAGTACATTCCGGCATTCGAAGGAAACGAAACAACCTACGACAAAAACAAAGTCCTGGAAAACATACGTTTTACCATGGAACAAAATAATTTTTATTGTTTGGTTGTAGGAGGTGGAAATATATCCGTTGTGGATGTAAACGACTACGAAGTTCTGAATGTTCCAAACGTGGCTGGTGGGTATTCTTTCCGTGATGGTTTTATGGAAGTTGTGGACTCGTTGGAGGATGGAACTTATTACGTGGATTCAAACAGTTACCTGTATGAATATACGGAAGGAACAGACCCTCAAAATGGAACTGAAAAAATAAAAGTATTGTTTGATTACATACAGTTCCAGCATGATTATGACAATGCGGTGTTTAAGTGTGTAACGGACGAAAATACTATCACTTTGTGCGTATTGGAAAATTCGAACTGGAATGTAATTCTTTCTACTGCCAAAACCACAGGAACAATAGGCGTTTATAACATTGTAAAAATTCCTGAAATCGGTGTTAAATACTTCGATGAAGATTTTTATTTGTTGGAGAATAAAGGCGAAAACATTGAGCCTGTAAATAAGCTGCCTTTTTCAAGTATTTCAATTGTTGGTGAAAAAGATTACTATACAATTGGTTTGATGTATTCAGCTTATGACTATCCAAATTACTATTATTTTGATGGTGAAAATAAAGTTGATTTAGGTTTGTTGGATAACGACAATACGGTTATTCATGTGGATGGTTTGGACGGTGGAAACACTGTTGTTGACATTTTAAATAGTGAAGATAACCCAGACAATAGGGCTGGAGTAATTTCATTGTTGGAACAATATTTTGAATTTGAGAAAAACCATGGAGAGGTAATTTGTGAGTTTGATGTTTTAAGCGATGGAACTTTAATAAATGTTTTAACCGAGGCGGGGGAACATACAGAAGAAAAAGAGGTTCAAAAAGTACTTACACAGCCTATAATTACGGTCAAGAAATGGAATTTGATAACTGGTTCTATTGCAAAAATTGTGATTATTCCAGACGGTGATAATTTGGACATCACATTGTTTGATCCTATTACAAAGGAGCAAATTAATTCCATGTTAATGCCTTATGATGGTGAATGGATGGAAACAAAGGATTTTAGGGTCGAACTTATTGAACCGTTTGATATGTTGAGCGACCCGGATTTAGCCGGAGGCGTTGAATATTACATCAATAAAGATTCAAAAATGTTTTCGTTTATTCCTGTTGGTTCTGGCTCTGAAAACGTAAAGTTTGATTATGGACAATTGAATATTGACCAAAGCCTTTTTGATAATTCTGATTATGGAAAATTGATTTTCAAAATTACAAGGAATTTAAATGGCATTCTAGCCACGGAAATACAGGAATTTGACCTTGCAAAATTGGATTATGCTACTGGTTTAAGCAATTCTTTATTGACTGGTGTCAATGAGAAGTATACTTTTTTAGCCAATGACAAAGTAAATACCTTGGCAGTTGGTCAGGCAAAAGAATTTGTCATTGATAAAGATTTGAACCTTTATTCATTTACCGGTGATTCGTCAATTATTCAAACGGAAAAAACGTTTACTGGAATTAGTGCAATATTTGACGTAGATTATGAAGGTGATAAAATAATCAAACTGGAAGTTAATCGGGCTGGTGATATTGTCGTGATCAATGCGTTTTTAGATGAAGATGTATTGGGGGTTTTAAATTCTGATTCCGGACAGTTTACAACGGATGACGGAATGGGTAATTCTATAACGTTGGAAGATGTAAGCGCATTCTCTGAAGGTGTAAACGTTATTTATTTAAACGGCGATTTAACTATGATGTTAAAACAACCGGGTTACACAATACCAGCGCAAAAAGTCGATATTGAAAACAATAACGGTATAAAAATCAAGGATATTGATTTTACTGGCGTTGTTGGAACAAGGATTTTAATTGATCTTTATTACACTGGAAACCCCAATGAAATAAGGGTGTTTGTATATGACATTCAGGGTAGTGCAAATTATGTAATTATTGATAAGAATATTAAAATCAATGATGGGACGGATTTTGTATGTGATTATTTTACAATTGAATTTTTGGAAGGGTTTAGCCTTGATATGTTGCCGTATCAATTAGTAATTGATTCAGAAGGCACGTTATACGATTATCAGGCGATTATACAGGAAACATTTGATACATTCAATGTAAAGGTGTTAGCTGATACATTAGACGAGCCTATATGGCTTAATTTAAGGCAGTCCAGCGGTGAATTGAGGATGGTTTGGCAAAACTTTGATGGGACAAAATACTATTATAATCATTCACCTGATAATAATGTCAGTATTGGGGATGCAAATTTAACCCTTGGTTTCCCTGACGTTGGGGAAATTGCCTACACAGATATAAATGGTATCTATTTCGATGGCAAATTTTACCACATTGACCAAAGTGGAAACCAACACAATGAATTCGAAGGTGTGGGAACTGTTGACGATTGTATAATTGTGATAAAACAAATGGGCGCAATGACCCATTGGTATTACACAATTCCCGGCGATAAGGCTTCACAGGTTAAAGTAGCCACAAAAGCCACTGGGTATCCTGCTGAGACAGAATTTCCATTTATGGGTACATGGTTAATCCATGAAGAAATGGGACAATTGACGGACGGTATTTATTACGTAAAATCAGGTGGGCAGGCATATAAAGCAATTATGGGCGGACCAATGTTTAATGAATTATTGGGCGAACATCAGGAAAATGGCTTTTTAATGACTGACCCGGTAAATGTTCCTGATAATTACGTTCCAAGGCTTTATACTGTTCGGGAATTTAATGGGGTCCCGGTTTTTGAAATGTTAATGACTGATGGGGATTTCTCTGGTACACCTCAGTTTGTGCCAATTATGGAAATGCAGGAAGTAACTATCACGGATTCAGAATTTACATGGGAACCTGTGTATATTGGTGCGGAAATCGATGATTTTGATTTCATCTGGATTGATAACCCTAATATTGTGGATGGTGTTCCGGATACCTATGAGCCGATTATGATAGAAGTTACTGAAATGATCGGGGCAACGGATGAAGAAATAAACCCACTGGACGAAATGGGGAATATTTCAATATTCCAATTCAACGGACATTATTTGGAGTTTGACTAATGAAAATAGTTCTATCTATATTCTTGGGCTTGATATTGCTTGTATTAGCGGTGTTAAGCCCGTTTTTACTACTTATCTGGTTGATATTTGATGTTATCCTTACTTTGATTGATAAAACGCCTGAAAAGGCTAAAAAACCAAGTGCAAAGAAATTGTATAATAAAATGCTTTCAACAGATGACAATGAAATAATCTTAAAAAACATGCAAAATGCAAATATTCAATGATCCTACATACTTAACCAAAAATTTCAAGTTCTCGGAATTCTTTACAAAAAGTAAAGATTTCGAACAAAGTGAAAGCCATTATTTAGATGACCGTTTGATTCAGGCGGTTCAATGGCTCAGGGACTTAACAGGCAGGCGGATTAAGATAAATAGTTCTTACCGTACTTTAAAGCATAATACATTGATTGGCGGGGCTTCAAATAGTTATCATATGAAGGGTATGGCGGTCGATTTTGCTTTTATGGCAAACGACAATAAAGAAATGATAACGAAACTGAAAAACGCTTACAATGACCCGGAAGATAAGTTAAAAAGCAGTTTAACTGATATGGGTATCAATGGCATTATATTTTATGACACATTTATTCACATTGACACAAGGGAAAAGCCTTATGTTTCAGACCGTTCAACACGGGGAAATGTAATGGGTATAGTTCTTTTACTGGCAATGTATTTTATTCTCGGTTAGTATGAAAGAATTTAGGATTGATTTGTTAAGTGCGGGGTTATTTACTGCAGGAATGACCTTGGAAAGTTGGTTTGTAGTTCTTTCGATAATTAGTATATCGTTAAGTATTATTCAGAAATTGTTAAACTTTAAAAAGAAGAAAAATGAGTGAAATTCTTGATTTATTAGGCGGTAACATCCCAACGTATGTAGGGGTATTTTTAGGCATTTATGAAGTGTTGGCAAGGCTTATTCCAACGGTAAAAAATTGGAGTATCTTAAAAGTTATTGTTCAGGTGTTGGAGTTCTTGTTTCCGAACATCCAAAAAAACGGTAATGGAACGGTAATGGAATTACAGGCAACAACACGAAAGCGGTTTTAACTGTATTTATAAAATTAGAAAAGGGATGGTTTGAAACCGTCCCTTTTTTGTTTTGCTATCAAAAAATTTATCCGGAGAAGATCTGCAGAACTTAAAATACTATCAAAAAATTTATCCGGAGAAGATCTGCAGAACTTAAAATACTATCAAAACGTTTGACGATCTCCGCCGGATCAGTTTAAAATGCCTTGCAAAATGATAGTATTATTCATTAGCTAGTTTTACCATTTGGTCAAAGCATGATTGAAAGTCTTTGACTTCTGCCTTTAAATTATTTAGCCTTTGGGATTCCCAGCGCAAATCATCCTTGGTGTTTGTTAATTGGGAAAGTAGGAGCTTATAATTTTCCAAAAGGTGGTAAACAACTTTAGTAGATACTTTGATGTTAAGCAGTTCTTTAAGTTCATTCATTTGTTTTTCTTGCTCATCAGTGAGCCTAATAGTAAGTGTTGAAGCCATAATGATAAGGTTATGATAATTTGACAATATTGGTTTGTTGATATAGAGTAATAAATAATCTGGTTTTGCCTTCTTTCATTTCTATGCTACGGCAATAATAATAAAATGCAACGCCATCAATTGTTTTAGAACCATCGAGAATAATAGGTGAAAAATAAGTGGCTGCTATAACAATATAGGTATCAAGTATCTCATCGATATAGAAATCATGTTTATTATCTTTAGTTTGTAATGGATATTGGAAACTGATAAAAAATTCAAATAATTATTGTGCGGTCATAATAATGAGGTTTTTAATTAATATAATATTCTGGGTCTTTACATGCCAGTTCATGAAGTTTTTTAAGGTGTTTAGGCTTAATTTCTTCGCTAATGGAATCGTTTTTTGATAGTGCGTTTCCAAGAATAAAAACACCTTTGGAATTGATATAAATAAAAGTAATTAGGTACTTTTTTGTCAGGGAATTTTCAGGTAGTTCGATGTTTTTATGGTTCAAAAAGTTTCGTAATATCTCGTAGTATTTACGTTGGTTTCTGTTTAAATGTATGGGCTGTTTCATTCTATTTTGTATTAAAAAAGCTATTAAAATGTTTGTGGCCTGGGCAAATCGATTTAAAAAATAATAGTAAAAAGAGCTGGCCGCGCCTGGCATTTATTAATGGATTGCTATCATTTATTTAGGATTTCTTTTGAATTTATGTGCAATGACTTAATAAATTCGCTGCGGTTTTCTTTAATCCTGTCGGCAACTTCCGCAATTGCTTTTTTAATTGCTTTTGAATATGTCATTTCTCCAAAATGTGTTTTAATGATTAGTAGGTTTTCAGCCTCTGTCTGATTCTTCGGGATAATTTTAATGTTCGTCATTGTGTCAATTATTTAAGTTCGTGAAAAAAAAATGCTTGCCCTCGTACTGTAAACATATCTTCTGAAAATTGAAATTACCGGGGTAGGGTTTGGGCAAAAAAAAAACCCATGCGAAAGCATGTTCGGCAGTTTTTTTTGTTCAAATTCACTTTACCCGTACCCGGTAATTGCAATTTTTGGTCATTCGTGCGCTAGTACGTGGGCAAAGCTTTTTTGTCGTGCCTTGCACGTTTGATGAAATAGGTTATATTTGTTCTAGGGATTAGTACGGTGGTTGTCCCTATAACATACCACCACATGTGCCATAATGGCACTAGAGAAACGTTCTTTTTAACTTTGAATTACTTAGCTAAGTAATTGTAATTTATACGATTATAAAGGCTCTAAACTCATGGGATTGGTGAAAAAAAGTTTTTGTAAAAAAAGCATTATTTATACAATCTTGGAAATATTGTAACAAGCTGACATATAGGGGTTTAGGAGAATAGCGGTATTTTTGGTACTGATTGGGGTTTTGCCCTAATTTTTAAAGGATTCCCTTTAATTAAAAGCTTCAATTTAAAGAAATTAGCACAGAAATTTTTTAAGTACCTGATAGGCAGTAAATTAACTTACATATCCTATTTATCATAATATCAATTATAGGACAAATGTATATATTTGTTTATTCTGGAATTCTAGGGTTAATACGGCTAGCTTTGCTAGTTTGCATAAAATCAGATATTCGACAGGTACTGTTGAATATCGGGTCGGATTTTATGTAAAAGTTTATACCGAAGTTCCTGGCATGGTTCGCCCTATAATTCAATATTATGTCTGCGCTCGTGCCTCGCTTACCTTCGCCAATCCGCTCAGGTAAATAAATCGCACAAATCCCTCGCACTGAGATTGTGCTTCTTGGAATATCTTACAGTAAATTAAAAAATATGCGATTCTCGGCGAGTTAAGAAATTGTAGTTCTTGGCATGGTTTTTCCTATAATTCGACACTATATTAAATAGCCGCGCAGCCTGTCCCGACATTTCGTCGGGAGCTCACGCACAAATCCTTCGCGCATCAGCCGCACATCTATAAATCCAAAATCCCTCCCTGAAAAAGTTTTTCAGTTGGTCATTCCAAATTAATGTTTGGTGCTAATAGTCGCAACAGTACAACAATTTTTTAACATGAACTTTAGTTAACATAATCCTTGCGTAGATAAAAATTGCTGCACACTTGCTTAGTTTGGTTTTTCCAAAGCTTTAAAAATTCTTATCCTTGTACCGGACTGGCATTCACTTTTCTCCTTGATAAGAAAAGTAAACAAAAGAATCAAGAAGAAAATAAGCTATCCTACGCGCACTTAACGTTTTTAACGGCTTCCGTATTGCGGCTACTACAGCCTAAACGTTAATTCACCCCTACCCTTGCCCGCATCTTCTTCGTGCCTGCGCGCATCATAGACTATATTACTTATGCTATGGGATAAAATTCGCCTATGCTTTTCTATAATTTCACATTGTATTTATTAATTCTCAATACAATTTTTTAATTTATCATAAAATTATGTCGATTATAACCTCTTGTTGTCTATCCTTCTAATTTTAGTATCAAGAACAACGAAATATTTTGTTTGACCGATTAATAATTTTGCTTTAATTCAATACTAATTTCAATTCAATCTAAGTATAATTCAAGAAAAAATAGTTGTAATTTGCATTGAACAAACTTCAATCGTACAAATAATTCAAAACAATAGTTATTATTTTGAAGTTAGTAAGGTTATACAATTATAAACACCTTTTTTTAGAAGAAATGGCAAAAAGTAACAATCAATTACCCAAGGGAAGAAAAAAAGACAGGAAAGACATGATCCAATATATCAACCTGCAACTGGCAGCCCTTGGCCATCCTTTATATTATGATTCTGATGATTCAACCAAATTATCGAATGCTCGTTTTTTATCGCTAACCGAAGGACTCATCCATAGTTTCAAAGAGAAATCGAGATTATTGTCCGATCACCAATCGCCTGTGGATAAGCGGATTCAAAATTTTATTGATGATTATTTAAAAAATGTACCTGTAACTTTCTCATGCAGGCTTCCTCACAATACTTTTGTTTTGAACCAAAAAGGAATTGCGCGTGAACTTAGTATGCCTCCAAATGCGAATATTTATGAAAATGAATATGTTACTTCATACCGATTAAAACAAGGAATTCTAAATAATCCGATTAAAGACAAGCGTACCACACAAGGAACCTTTCATATTGTTGAAGGAGGATTGCCTGTTCCGATGGATAAGATTGAAGTGCCTCGTATTACTTTTTCTCACTTATTAAATGCAGCATTTAACCCTTCCGATAGTTTAAAAATATTGCCATTCACCTCAAAACAAAAGAAAAAAGCGAAGGTGATGGTGTCATTGTTAATGCGGCCGGTTGTTTGCCCCGAAGTTCCAAATGTGATTAGCGAAAAAACAATGGAAATTAGGTTCTTTGCTCCAGGAAGCCTGGTGAGCAACCTTGATTTCGTTGAATCAATTTTTGGCAATGCAGGAGATCATAACCTCGCAAGAAACGATGCAGCGCTTGACATTGAACATTGGACCGGGCATACTGGATGCGTTGTTTTAGCCCCACAATTAACACAATTAAAAAAGAAAGATATTGGATTGCCCTTTTATGCTGATGCCACAGAGAGGCAACGTAATGACGGAATGTTTTGGAGGGACGAAAATGAACTTTATAACAATGGCGAAGCATTTAAAGTGACATGTAGGGACGAAAGTGGTGTGGTAATTACGCTTATTGCTGATAATTATTATGGCTATTCAAAAAAAGAAGTAAAAACCCAAATTAGTTACTCTGCAAACCTTTATGGCCTTGTAGAAGAAGAACATGCCGGAGGGGCAATCGCGTTCCCAAGGGGAAATATGAGCGAAAAAGTATTTGGGAAAGGATTTACGGCAAAATTTAAAGAAAAATATTCTTTTGAAAACGTTGTCAAACTGCTTGGCGACCGTATTGACGTAAAGCCTGAAAACTACGCCATTGATAAAAAATATCCCAATATTATTTATATCCCGGAATATGCTGATATTGATATAAATACAGGCTCGGCAAGCTGGATGAATTCCGGAGAAAAAACCGAACTGAAATTATCTCCTGCAAAAAGGTATGTACATCCCTCCGGGCACAAGTTTCAATTGGAGAAACATCCGGAAGATACATTATGGCGAATTATAGATACAGCCCCTGAAGGAATTTTCTGTCACAAGCCAAGTACCGTCTCCGGAGGGGGAAAATCAGAAATATCAAAATCGATGCAAAATGCCATTAAATATGGTTCATTTTTTATTCCCGACCTTGATGCCGCATACGAAATGGCCGATGAAATAATCAATAAAGATTATTCTCATCGTTGGAAAAATATGCATAACGATGCAAAAAAATCAAGATCTTTTTTAAGCCCTGAGCGAACCCTTGGCTCTGCAGTAAAGTTATTAACCCCATCCGATCAGTATAACGACGAATACAATGAATTTTTGAACAAGATTCCCAGCCATATAAGAGGTTTTGTTTTGTATATAAAAAGGTTGTTCCGCAGCGATGAAAAGACCAGTAATTGGAAAGAAGACTTCACGGTTGAGATTGTAAACGGACGTAATGGTAATGCATTACGATACCACCATGATAAAGTTTTGGCTGGTTATGTACGTATTGGATTCAACCCTGAAGGTCGTTGGTATTTGCATAAATTACGTTCCGATTTTATTCCAAGCCATAAAATCCAAATGGAAGATGATATCACCGCTACCATTACTGTTCCAAAAGA
The DNA here is from genome assembly GCA_963677475.2 of Prolixibacteraceae bacterium. GTDB lineage: Bacteria > Bacteroidota > Bacteroidia > Bacteroidales > Prolixibacteraceae > JABMQB01. The sequence goes on from CAXXQD010000010.1 coordinate 166,022, forward strand.
ACGGCTAAAAAATTTAAATCCCGAGTTTAAAAACCAAAGCCTTAAACTTGTAAGCAATTGTGAAAGTTACTTGTTTCAACGCCCCGATGAAGCCGTTGTAAGAGGTTATGACAAAATTGCAGAACACGATATTGTACAAAACAATACATTTCTGACAAACTATGAACCGCTTACAAGGCAAGATGCCATTGATTTGTATGAAGATGTGATCAATTATGAAAAATATACCAACCCGGTTAAAGAATTAATTAAAAAGGTTATTGACGAAGAAAAAGATATTTATTTTATCTCACCTTCGCATACCCGTATTGTGAACGGTGTGCCAACAAAAAATCCCAGATATCTTGAACGAAACGTTTATAAAGAAGAAACAGAAGATAGTTATTTGGCAGAAATAGGTATCCGTTTGCACCGGAAAATTAATACGAATGATCCGGTTTATTATCCGGTTGATGCAGTTCTACCGGGAAGAAGGAATAACCCGGGTGATAAAACTGAAGGAATCCGCCCTCTAAGCGTCTATAATCCAATCCATTACCAAGAGCTTCCCGAATTATTTATGGACTTTATTTGTAGTTTAACAGGTAAATCACCTTCAACAACTGGAGCTGGTTCAGAAGGGGCATTAACAAAAGGACCGTTTAATATGCTTGTTCCAACAACCGATTTGAACAACGCTCTCCTATCCTATATATTAACCGGATATCAAGGATTTACATCAGCTGCTGGTTATATTGGACCTAATAAAAGGTTCGACCACGATATCAGCATCCTGATTCCTGAAATATGGGCAAGGCTTGAACCTCAAGACAGAGATCCCAAATTTTTAATTGAAAGTCATTGCCTTGAAAAATTGGATGACTTTGAATACCAAGGTAAAAAAATACTTGCCAGTCGATTGGGATATAGAATTACCAAAAACTTTGCTTTCAGATGTATGAACCGGCTTTTTGACGAGCCCCTGGCTGTATTCAATAAAAAGATGCTCAAACCTGAATTGCAAAGTATGGAAGACTATGTGGATGGTATTAATAATATTGTTGAAGCCCAGCAAAAAGTTGCACTGGGATACTTCGAAGATGGAAGTATCGATGCGGCAATCCCTCCACTCAAAATTCTTTTGCATATTATGGCATTCGGTCATTACGAAGATACAGAAATAAGTAATCCTGAGCTAAGGAAGTATTTTGATCGGGACTATGTGGTTAACAGCCAATGGTATAAAGAAAGGCTTCTATTGAAACAAAAAAAGGATGTTGCTTTTCATGAGCAACAGATCAAATATCTTTCAGATTTTATGGCAATTCCTGATAATAAGGAAATTGTACATGAATTAAATATCAATAAAAGCTTGAAAAAAGCAAAAGAAATGCTTAATCATGCAAAATCTGATTTGTTCATGGAAGAACTTGTAGGTACTATTGGCGCCGACCCGATTTATAAAAAGTAAATGACCTACATCGGTGCAATATATTTATCGTGCAGAACTTTTTATCTGCACGATAAATGGTACTGGTGCCAAAATAGTTGGTGGAATTGAATAATAATCCTGACCGCAAGTTCAAAGAGACTTGATTCTTCAATTTTTTGGGTCCACTACTGGCTAGCAGTTCTGCTTATCTGTTCTTATAAAAAGGATAAACCAGATAATTATAAATAACACAACCCAAACAAAAATTAAACACAGAATCCATAAAGGCCAATACCATCAACATAGCCGCTATCACCACAGACGCTGCTATATTTCCGGTGAAATATAAAATACCCGCCGTAATTGCACATAACATTCCTAACCTTGATGCAAACACCTTCTGGGCTTTATTTATTGGCTTTGGACTTAACTTTAGCCAGCGTACGAATATATTGGCAATTGCTCGCAAAGGACTATATTCGGCTTTATAGATAGCCCTGATGGCATAATCAATGGCGACAATTATAATAAATGCAGGCTGTAAACTTATCAGGTAAAATGCGATTAGCACCACATTCAGAAATATAGTAAGCCTGCTCACATTACTATCTATTTTTTCGGTAGATATGGGACAAATAATTGCTTTCATCGTTTGATATTTGAAATTGTGGCAAAATTATCGGTTGTTTTTATATTAAAATAAGATTAAAATACTCTTTTGTCTTATAATAACGAAATTTTAATATTTATGTTCGATTTTAGGGTCGATTCCCTTTTAAGCACTCCTTTGTTTTTTAAGCCTAGTCGAAGGTTCATCCAAATTAACATTCGGAAGCCTGTAAAGCTCTGAGGTTTCGATACTTATAAAACCAAATTCAATAACCACAAGCCCCTTAATTAAATAACACCCCGGACCACTAAACGGATATCGTGCGTTGGTGTTTGGAAACTGCACTGTATCGATCCAATTACCTTCAAGATCAATAAAAGTCCCAAAACTCATGGTCTTACTTGTGCTTGTCCTTGTTCGTTTTACGTGCACCAGGTAAGCAATAATTTGAACCATATCCCCTACTAAATGCCGAAGCATATTTGCAGTGAGATCAACCGGAGGCAAGCCATCAACCATGTCAAATGGCGGCACACTCACCGGGAATCCTAATATTTCTATTTCATCGTATGCGCCTTCAAGCTTATGGGAGTACAACTCAGGCAAAACAAATTCTTTTACTTCCTGCGAAAAGAGTGTCCTTTCAGGGCGTACTTTTTTTGAACTCCCCATCAGGAAATGAGCATCCCAAAGCAATTCTTTTTTTGATTTACCGATAAAACGAAAAGCCCCAATTTTTATAAGGATAGATAACTGCTCAAGGGAAATGGGCACACGGTTTAAAAAATCCTGCAGGTTTTTAAATTTTCCGCTGTTTTGCCGCTCAGCCATAGCACGGTCGATAACAGCCGACTCCAGGTTTTTCATCAAGCCAAATCCCAGGAAGATAGAATTTCCTTCGATTGTTGTGTGCACCTTGCTTCTGTTAATACATGGTACTTCAATAATCCCTCCGTGCATATATGCTTCATGCACATACAGTTCCGGACGGTAAAAACCACCGCCATTGTTAATGGTTGCCACCATATACTCAAGCGGATAATACGCTTTTAGATATAGCGCCTGAAAGCTTTCCACCGCATAAGAAGCCGAATGTCCCTTTGAAAAGGCGTAATTGGCAAAACTTTCAATTTGTTTCCACACGTCTTTTACCAAGTTGAGGGGATATTCTTTTTCTACACAATTCATGAAAAATTTCCCGCGTATTTTTCCAAATTCGTTGCGCTGCTTAAATTTCCACGACATACCACGGCGCAGTACATCGGCTTCGGCAAGGGTAAGCCCTGCAAAATAATGCGCAACTTTAATCACATCTTCCTGGTAAACCATTACCCCGTAGGTTTCTTCAAGGTATTTATACAATTCGGGCAAGGTTTTTTGTGCTGCCTTTCTTCGCTCCGGGTCACGGTAACGCAGAATGTATTCGCGCATCATCCCGCTCTTAGCAACTCCCGGACGGATAATGGAACTTGCTGCGACCAGACGCAGGTAATCTTCGGCTTCCAGTTTTGTTAACAACATGCGCATTGCCGGCGACTCCACATAAAAACAGCCGATGGTTTTTCCCTGCTTCAATAATGCCTTTACTTTTTCATCTTTTTTAAATCGGCTAATATCATAAATATCAATGCTTTCTCCCTTATTTTCTCGAATGATATCCAATGAATCTTTTATTTTACTCAGCCCCCGTTGCCCAAGTATGTCAAATTTTGCCAAACCAATATCTTCTGCTTCGAGCATGCTAAAATGTGTTGTAGGGAAACCCTTTGGTGGCAATATGGTAGCTGTGTAGGTACTTATGGGTTCTTCCGAAATAACAATCCCGCTGGAATGCACGCTCAAATGACTGGGAAAATCGCGTATAAGCTGGCTATATTTTAATACCAACTGCCCAATCTCATCCACATTCCGATAGTCTTTTGTTGATTGCAGCTTATCAATCTCATGGGCAGGAAGCCCAAATACTTTTCCCAGTTCCCTGAGCATCGATCGGTATTGAAAAGTATTGTATGACCCGACCAAAGCCGTATGCTGGTAGCCATGACGATCAAAAATGTATTTGGTCATTTTATTTCTGTCGCGCGACGAAAAATCGATGTCAAAATCGGGAGGTGAGCTTCGTGAATGATTGATAAAACGCTCGAAATACAAATCCAGTTCAATGGGGTCAACATCGGTGATCCGTAAAAGATAGGCAACCATACTATTGGCACCACTCCCACGCCCCACATAATAAAAATCCTGGCTTCGGGCATATTTCACCAAATCCCAGTTGATCAGAAAATAGGAACAATAATTAAGCTCCCTGATTACTTTTTAATTCTTTCTCCATGCGTTCAATAACACTTTGAGAGGGGTGTTTCCTAAAACGATAAGCTAAGCCTTTTTGGCATTCCTGCTTCATAAGCTCAAAATCTGCAGCAATCGACCCGGTAAGAACTTCGTTTGTTTTTCGGTGTTTTAAATTGGAATCCGATGGAACAATCGGCAATAACCCGTTTTGTATTTTCAATTATCCGTGGGTAATTATGAAAGAGCTTTTCCAGCTCGCCCGCCATAGGCATAATCTCATCGGGCTGTGCTTCTTCTGATTTGGGCAACCTGCTAAGCAGGGTATTGTTATCGATGGTACGAAGGAGCCTGTGCACATTAAAATCACGCTTGTGCCTAAATGTAACGGGCTGCAGAATAAGCAATTTGTCCTGTTGGTTTTTCCATTCCGAAAACAACAATTTACTTAGCTGGGAAGGAATGAGCCCCACAAATTCATTTTCTTTCAATTCATGGTACTCAACACTTCCATACGGATAAACTACGTAAACATTCTGAAAAGAAGGAGCTTTACGCTGGAAATCCTCCTCGGCATGCAAATGGCTGCTAAGGTGTTCGTTTAACTCTTTAAAACCTTCATTATTTCGGGCAATCCCGATGTATTTTTGCAAGGCGCCGTTCCTGAAATCAACCCCAACAATTGGTTTTAGGTTATATTCGGGGCAGTGTCGGATAAAATCGAGGCAGGCCGAAGTGCTGTTCACATCGGTGAGTACCAGCGAAGAGGCATTTTTTGCCTTGGCTTCTTCAAAAAGTTCGGTGAGGGAAAGAGTGCCAAATTTATAGCTATAATATGTGTGACAATTTAAAAACATTACCTTCTTCTGTGTGCAGGAATAGCGGGAGGTTGCCCATTAAAAGGATTGCTCATTTGCCCTATTCCCCTTACCCCTAAAGTTACTGCCCGCTTTACCGAATCCTGCCCGTAGCGGTTACGTATTTTATCCATTGCCTGGTAAAGCTTAATTACTTCCGATGAATCTTCGAAAAGGTTGATTTGGTAAGCCCCTCCAACAAGATGGCTGTAACGTACACCCACCAAGCGAACAAGTACCCTACGATCGTATAATTGGTCGAAAAGCCCCATTACTGTTTCCAGAAGTTTATGATCGAGCGATGTGTATGGAATCCGTTTTTGCCTGGTTCGCGTGTCAAAGTCAGAATAGCGAATGGTTACGGTAACGCACGATGTTAATTTATTTCCATTGCGCAGGTAAAATGCCAGTTTTTCTGCCATGGCTGCAAGCAAGCTTTTCAGCTTCTGTATGTCAATGGTGTCGCGCTCGAAAGTGAGGGATGATGAAACAGATTTGCGCTCATGGTAAGGGGTAACGGGGGTATTATCAATGCCCTGGGCTTTTTTCCAAAGCACAATGCCATTTTTGCCCATAACCTTTTCCATCAGTTCAATGGGCATTTCCTGCACTGTTTTTACATATTTTACGCCCATACTGCAAAGCATCCGGTTTGTTTGGTCGCCAACCATTGGTATTTTTTTTACCGGAAGAGGCGCCAAAAAAGGCTTTTCTTCTCCTTTCAAAATGCGTATGTGGTTATTGGGCTTTGCTTCGTTGGTGCCAACCTTTGCCACTGTTTTGCTGGTCGACAACCCAAAGGAAATGGGCAAGCCCGTTTCTTTTATAATCCGCGTGCGAAGTTCCTGTGCCCATTTATAACAGCCATAAAATTTGTCCATGCCACTTGCATCGATATAAAACTCATCAATAGACGACTTTTCATACAAAGGCGAATCTTCTTTTACAATCTCGGTAATGGTATCCGAAAATTTACTGTAAACAGCACTGTTTCCTCTAATTACAACTGCTTCAGGACAAAGCATTTGAGCCATTCGCATTGGCATGGCAGAATGTACACCGTAAGTCCTTGCCTCGTAACTACAGGCGGCTACAACCCCCCTTCCGCTGGTGCCCCCCACCAATACCGGTTTGCCATTGAGGCTCGAATCAAGCAAGCGCTCGCAGGATACATAAAAGGTATCCAAATCAATGTGTATGATTGACTTTTCCATCGCATACCTCCTAAATTCCGGGGATCGTATCCATTACAACCCCTTGCACAATAAAGTCCCTGGAAAGGATAATGGGGGTATGTGCCTTATTCAATGAACGTGGTAACAAAACCACATTATGCTCATTTATTTTCAGCTCTTTTAGGGTTGCTTCATCGTCAATTAATGCCAAAACAATATCCCCATCATCGGCAGTGTTTTGCTGTCGGATTAAAACAAGGTCGCCATCGTTAATCCCTTTAAGGTTCATCGAATCACCCTGGGCACGCAACAAAAAATAATTATGGGGCGGTTTTGCCAATTTTACGGATATGGCAAACTGGGCTTCAATATTTTCTTCCGCTAAAATAGGTAACCCGCAGGCAACCGTTCCTAAAAGAGGGATTTTTACGGTTTGTGCCCTGATATTTTCATCGGCAGGCACTTCATGTTGCACCAACTGAAAACTTCCATCGTTTCGCTTATTTACGATTCCTTTATCTTGTAAGCCCTGAAAAATCATGGATGCCGAACGGGGCGATTTATACTCCATCTCTTTCATCAACTCCCGCACACTGGGCATTCTTCCATTCTTCATCAAGAAGTTTCGCATGACGCGAATTGCTGCCAATTCTTTATTTGAAATCGTATTTTGCATACACAAATATACACCTAGCATACATCAAAAACAAATCAAATTTTCAACTGTTTTAATGATTTTGAACGAATGGCAAAATTTAGGGTTTTGCTTATCAACGGAACAGTAGATAAACCAGGGCTTTTTTCAGTTGTAGTAATATACAAAAAACATTCATGATTCCTGGGAATCACCAATAGGAATGAAAATCAAACTATAAGAGTTTGGGCCAGCAAATTTTATTCGCTGAAATAATAATGCGGATAGATCCCTATCAAATCGGGACGCATCACCCGAAAACTTTCAAAAAAAACTAAAAAATAATTTATCGTAGCTTATAATGCTCAATAGTGTTATTTAGTGCTATTTCCTTAACCCGTTCAACTAACTGCTTGCGTGCTTCTTCGTCCAACTCCTGAAAACTTCTGGTATTTTCAATGTTTTCTTTCACCTGCGCAGAATCTTCACAACCAATTGTAGCTGAAGCAATTGGTAACGAATAGGCAAAATGTTGAGCTTCTTTTTTGGCAATAACATCCGGAATCAGGGCTTCCCGCTCTTCGCCAACATTTCTTCCCCACTTTACTTCCCCTCCAAACATACCACCGCCGGCAAAAACTTTCATACCTATAACCCCAATATTTTTCTCAATTGCTTTGGGCAAACTATTCAAAACAAAACTATGCTGCACCGGATCGACAACATTCATAGGCATTAAAACCACTTCCAGTTCAGGGAAGTTTTTATCCATAAAGTAATTATTTATATCCGGGTGGGTATGGCCACTGAATCCAATGTGTTTTATCATTCCTTGCTCTTTAGCCTTTACTATTTCATCAAACACGCCTTCTTTTAAGCGATTTTCCAAATCATCAATACTATTTACGGCATGGATTAAGTAAATGTCTAAATGATCTGTTTTTAGGGCTGTAAGAGATTCGTCCAGTTCCCTTTTTAAGCCTTCACCTGTGGTTGCCCTCGTTTTCGACAATAGGGTAATTTCATTTCGATAGGCAGGTGTAAGGTATTTCCCAAAACCAATCTCGCTTCTCCCTCCACTATAACTACGAGCAGTTTCAAAAAACCGACATCCTTGTTGTATGGCTGTTTCTATTATTGACTCCATTGTTTGGTAATCCGAGCGAAAAGCTCCACCTCCAATTGCAAACATCGATACATCTAAACCTGTATTTCCCAGTGGGCGCGTTGGCAAAACACTCCCCCATTTATCCGGCACACTTGATGTCAATCCCAGTGGCAAACTAAGCATTGCTGCAAGCGATGCAGATAATTTTAAAAATTTTCGTCGATTAATTTCTGAGGTATTCTTATACATATTAGATTTTTTAAAGATTCATATATTGTTTTATTCTTTCTCAAAATATGCCAATGAAAACCACTTCCGTGAATCCATATAAATATCACTGACCCGTAATCCTGCAATATTTGCAAACGTATGGATATCCTCCATTGAATATTTGTGGGAATTCTCGGTATGAATGCTTTCCCTTTTGTTTATAATTAGCTCACCTGGCATGCAGGCTGAGTGAAAGTGCACATGTTCTTTTGCCTCCAGGTACATTTCAATTCTCGATTTATCAGGATTATAAAGTGCTTTATGCTCAAATAATTCCGTAGGGATATCTGATTGTACAATCCGACCAATTGAATTCAATATATTTAAATTAAAAGCAGCCGTAACCCCTTTCGAATCGTTATAGGCACGGTGTAAAACATTTATGTCTTTAAGCATGTCAAAACCTATAAGCAACTGATCCCCAGGATACATACTACTGCTCAATTCTTTTAGAAAAAAAATTGCGTCTTCCCGTTCAAAATTTCCAATAGTGCTTCCAAAAAAACAAAACAGCCTTTGGGCATTATGGGGAATTTTATTTAACTGACTTGTAAAATCGGCCACCTGGCAGCTAACAGCAAGGTTTGGGTATCGCTTAATCAGCTGGTTGGCAGCATCTTCCAGCGCAGACTGGCTCACATCCACCGGAAGGTAATGAATAGAGGACATATTTTCTTCGGGAACCGCATCGAGAAGTATCGAAATTTTGCTACAATCGCCACTTCCGAGTTCAACCAAATCCACATTCTTTACCTGCTCCATCAGATTTGGGGCAATTTGTTTCAAAATAGCTATTTCAGTCCGGGTAGGATAATATTCTTCCAATTGTGTTATTTCCCCAAAAATCCGGGAACCAGCTTCATCGTAAAAAAATTTACTTGAAATATACTTGTCATCAACGCTTAAGCCATCGATTATTTCTTTTCGAACCACTTCGATCCCTAGGTCAGGCAAGTGGTTCGTGACGCTTATCTGGTCGATTTGTAAAACCTCTTTATCGGTATAATTCATTATGTGGATTGTTTTAATGATTAACAATCGCACACCAAAATAGTTTTACCTACTGATTTCCCTTCTTTAAACTATCGCTTCAAAGGAATTGTATACCCATATTTTTTAGGTGGTTCATTTTTACCTGAATTTGAGACTTCTTTTTTAATGGAAAAGGTTATTCTTTTTTCCGGCGGTTTATTTTCTTTAAAGGCAATCCTGAAATTCTTTTTTGTTTTTACCCGTTTTCCCCGGTTTTTTACAGATCCAAATTTCATTAGCTTAACTACCCTGATTGCTTCTTCATCACAGCCATAACCTAAACCTTTGGAAACAATCACTTCCCTAACATTTCCATTGTCGTCAATTTCAGCACTTAAATACACAATGCCTTCTATACCAGACTTTTGCGCTTCAGTAGGATATATTAAATTATCCGCAATAAATTTCTTAAGGGCAACTTTCCCACCCGGATATTCAGGAAGTTTCAAGAATGATTTCTTTTTCTGATGATTCATAAAGATATCTATATCAATCAAATTTAATTAATCTGATCATCAAAAGAAACCTTTTAAAACATTCTTTATGGCGAATTTAATTAATATGCCGATGGATCTTATTCCAAATCAACATCCCTTTTGATATAACCAGAATAATCTTTAATAAAAGGCTCATACGCTTCGTGAAACAAGGGCGAAGAGATTAAAAAATCGGCTGTAGATCGGTTAGACGCTGTTGGGATATTGTACAAAACAGAAATCCTAAGCAATGCTTTTACGTCAACATCGTGTGGCTGCGGTTGCATGGGATCCCAGAAGAATATAAGCAAATCCACCTTTCCTTCCGAAATGTATGCCCCAAGTTGCTGGTCGCCCCCCAAAGGGCCTGATTTTAATTTAATTACATCTGGTGGAATTGAATTATTCTCTTCACACTTCTTCTTAAGGATTTCTTCGGTGAGCTTACCAGTTGTTCCTGTACAAATTAACCGGTGTGGGATAAATTCTTTCCAGTTGTACGAAACCCATTCAAGAATATCCTTTTTCCTATTGTCGTGGGCAACTATGCCTATGGTTTTTTTCTTTTTCATTTTCCAAGGGTTTTAATCCGTACCAAAAGTAACCAAAAAGAAAGGCTGCAATTTTAAGTTGCAGCCTTTCAATGTGCTTATTTACGTTTTCATAACCTTTCTAATATCTGTCACCCAGTCTTTAATCCTGGATTTTGTAAGCCTGGCCTGGTTTTCCTGGTCAATCACCAAACCTACAAATTGTCCATCCCTCAGTGCACGAGATGATTCAAAGGTATAGCCTTCGGTTGATGTACCTCCCACAACTTTGCCGCCGCATTCTTCAATTATTCCAGCCATAATACCAATTGCATCACCAAAATTCTCCGGATACCCTTTTTGGTCGCCCAAACCATAAATAGCAAAGGTTTTTCCCTTAAGGTTCAAATCTTCCAAAGCTGGTACAAATTCATCCCAATAGTTTGGCAATTCACCATCAAACCAAGTCGGGACTGCTAATATAAAATTATCGAAAGCAAGAAACTCCTCTTCAGTTAGTGTTTCTGCATTCACAACTTCTATTTGATCTTTTCCAAATTCGGCAATTACCTTATCTGCAACTAATTTGGTTTTATTTGAGTTAAAACTGTAAAATATTCCTGTTTTAGCCATAACGTATTTTTTAGTACTCTAATATTTTTTTAGCTGCTTCTTGTATTTTAGCCGTGTTGGGAAGTACAGCCTTTTCTAGTATCCTGTTAAATCCAACAGGCGTAAATGTTGAGCCCACCCTTCGAACCGGGGCATCTAAATATTCGAATGCTTCTTCTGTTATTATTGCTGTAATCTCGCCCCCAAAGCCTCCGTGCACTTTATCTTCATGAACGACCAGAACCCTGTTTGTTTTCTTGATCGATTCAAAAATTGTTTCTTTATCAAGCGGGACCAGGGAACGAATATCAATCACTTCGACCGAATAACCTTCTTCTTTTAAATTATCCGCCACTTCCAAGCACATGTGCGAAGTATTTCCATAGGTAATAATACTCAAATCAGTCCCTTCCCTTCTAATCCGGGCTTTTCCAAACGGAACTTCAAAATCGTCAGGCACAATTGTTGCTGCTTTTGGGTCCTGATATAAAGCTTTTGGCTCCATAAAAACAGTCATTCCTTCCGATCTCATTGAAGTACGGAGCAACCCGGCAGCATCATCTGCAAAGCTTGGGTAAACAATCCGTACTCCAGGAATTGCCGCAAGTGAACCTTCAATATTTTGAGAATGGTACATGCCACCTCCAATATAGCCTCCCGAAGCCAGGCGAATAGTTATATTTGGTGAAAACTTTCCGTTTGATCGCCAGTAATCGTGGCTTGTATCCACATATTGTTCCATGGCGGGCCAAAAGTAATCGGCAAATTCGGCACCTTCGATTACCACCCTTATTTTTTTATCATAGCGCGACATTCCGTTTGCTGTTCCCATAATAAAATCTTCAGCAATTGGTGCATTAAAAACCCGCTTAGGCCCAAATTCCTGCTGCATCCCTTTAGATACATTAAATATTCCACCTTTATCTTTATTGGCCATATCCTGCCCCCAAATAAAGGTATCCGGATTATGCCTGAATTCTGCTTTGAGGGTTTCATTTAATGCGGTAATAAATTTTTTCTTTTCCCCTTCCTGGTTATGTGTCCCATCTGTATATTTTTGTGGTACATACGGATCTGAAATCACAAAATCGTGGATTGATTCAGGTGAAGGGTCCGGTGCACTCATTGCAGCTTTATGCGCAAGTTTTAGCTCTTTTTTTGCACTTTCTTCGATTACTACAATCTCTTCTTCAGTCAATCGATTATAACGTTTTAAGAGTCTTTTAAATTTCTCCAACGGATCGTATTCAAGCACATAGTTTCTTTCGGCATCACTACGGTACAATAGATGGTCGTCGGAATTGGAGTGTGAATGCATACGTACGCAATTTGCCTGCAATATAACGGGCCTGCTTTCTTCTATTGCAAACCTTTTGGCTTCAGCCATGGCATTCATTGAATCAAAAACATCTTTCCCGTTGCAGTGAATAATACGAAGGTTTTTAAAACCGATAAAGTTGTTGGCTACTTTTCGATTGGCAGTTTGATCTTTCTTCGGGACCGATATTCCATATCCATTATCCTGTATGACAAATATTACCGGTAATTTTTCTTTATCGGCACCTGCAATTGCCTCATAAACATACCCTTCCGAAACCGAAGATTCACCCTGTCCACTAATTGCAACAGCTTTCTCACCATAATATTTTATGGCCCTGGCTGTTCCAACCGCGTGCAGTGTGTGGTTTCCGGTTGAAGAAGAAACACTGTGGATGTTCCATTCGGGCTTCGCCAAATGGTTTGACATGTGCCTTCCTCCACTGGATGGGTCTGTAGCTTTTGAGATTCCATTAAGAATAATCTCTTCGGCAGTCATTCCTGCCGACAGGGCACTTAACATATCCCTGTAATACAGGAACATGTGGTCTTTCTTTTGCTCAAAATACTGTCCCATTGCAAGTTGTATCCCGTCGTGCCCGGCATAAGGTGCATGGTATGACCAGCCAATTGCCTGTTTTAAATAATTAGGCGCTTTGTTATCGATAGCTCGCCCCAATATCAACAGGTGCAACCATTTCTCCAAAGTCTCTTTTGGAGTAGTTTTAATTGAATATAGTTTTGGAACTTCTAAATTCTTCATTTTCCTTTTAAATTTCGCGATTAATATCAAAATCCTCCAATATATCAGCAATCCTCCTTAAAAATGCACCACCTAATGCCCCATCAATAATCCGATGGTCATATGATAAGGATAAGAACATTTTGCTTCGGATAACAATTGCATCGCCAGTTGGAGTTTCCATTACTGCCGGATTTTTCTCAATACTACCCGTCGCCAATATGGCTACCTGCGGCTGATTAATAATTGGTGTACCTATTATATTTCGGAACGAACCAAAATTGGTAATTGTAAAAGTCCCTCCATTAATCTCATCCATCGAAAGCTTATTGTTTCTGGCGGCATCAGCAAGCCTGTTTAACTCTTTTGTAATTCCTACCAAATTCCGCTGTTCCGAATTTTTTATGACGGGAACAATCAGGTTACCATCAGGTTTTGCTACCGCTATTCCGATATTGATATCTTTTTTGAGGATAATTTTATCTCCATCAACCGAAGAATTTACCAGTGGAAATTCAGCCAAAGCTCTCGCCACAGCCTCAGTAAATACTGGCATATATGTTATTTTATCCCCATATTTTTTCTGGAAAGCGTCTTTGTTTTTTGTTCTCCAAAATACAAGGTTGGTAACGTCGGCTTCAACAACCGAGGTAACATGTGGCGAAACTTGTTTCGACATAACCATGTGGTTAGCAATAAGTTTCCTCACACGGTCCATTTCAATAATTTGATCACCAGCACCGATTGAAACAGGCGGAGGCGTATGCTTCACTGCCGATGCAGGAACAGACGAGGCTTTTGGAGCCTTCCGGTTTTCAATAAATCCGAGTACATCCTTTTTTTGTACACGTCCACCAGCGCCTGAGCCTTCAATAGTTTCCAATTCTTCTACAGAAATATTTTCTTCTGCAGCAATTTTCTTTACCAATGGGGAATAGAAGCGGTTGGATAATGACCTAACTTCTTTTATTGAAGTAACTGATTCAATGCTTTCCTCTTTGATTTTACTTTCTTCAGCTTCCTGTGTTTCGCCTGTTGCCGTGTTATCCTGAGTTTCAGTTTCAGATGAAACATCATTGCTGTCTCCTTCCATCGTTATAATGGCAAGCTTTTCCCCCACGGGAACCAAAGAATCTTCAGGAAACAATATTTTTGAAATTGTTCCGTCGACCGGGGAAGGAATCTCAGAATCAACCTTATCGGTTGCTACTTCAAAAAGGACATCGTCTTCTTCAATCTTATCTCCTTCTTTCACAAACCATTTGGTAATAGTGCCTTCCTGGATACTTTCTCCAAGTTTTGGCATTACAATATCAAACTGTGACATATTAGTATTTTATTTTTTTTGTAATCTTCACTTGATATAACATTTCTTAAATTGAAATGTTCACATTGCAATTTTGTAAAAACAATATTTTTTGAGGCTCCAAAACAAAAGGTACATAAAATCATAATAAAACACAATAAATATATATATTAATAGTCTGAATATCAGCTTTTTTATAAATATTACATCGTAATGGATTTTTTATAAAATAGGATAGTTAAAGATTTATTGACAATCAATTAAAATAAATTTCACTTATGAAGGATGCGACTAATCCGAAACAAGATTGGTTTGTTATACTAGTTGCCCAGATATGTTGCAGAAAGAAAAAAACCATTAACGAATTGAATATCTACTATTTAAATTTGCTATTTGGCATTTTTAAGTGGCTGAGAATTTAATGAATAAAGTTCATGGGAAAGAGCAATAAAATATTCAATAATCCTGATTTATATTGAGAAGTTAATTATTGAAGAGATTTACAACCATTATCAAGATTCCCTGTATTACACATGTAATCTTAATACTATACACATTTGTAATCCTAAAACTATACTTAAATAGTCTATATAGCAACTATTTGAATAAACTTATTAAAGTAAATTATAACAATAAAGGAGTAGCAATGTTACATATGTAATTACATTTGTAATCTTCCAATTATATCATATATGGAGTTAAAATTGTGCCTTTGTAAATAATCTTCTATTCCATCAATAATCTTAAGTGGCGCCAAAGGATCTTTAAAAATTGCGGTCCCAACCTGAACGGCTGTTGCGCCAGCAAGAAAGAATTCAATTGCATCTGTGGCGTTCATGATCCCCCCCATGCCCATAACCGGGATTTTAACGGCATTTGCAACTTGCCATACCATTCTTAATGCCAAGGGCTTAATTGCTGGCCCTGAGAGCCCTCCGGTGACGGTAGAAAGCAATGGGGCACGTTTTTCAGCATCGATTGCCATTCCCAGAAAGGTGTTGACCAAAGAAACAGAATCAGCCCCTTGTGCTTCCACTGCCCTGGCTATTTCTGCAATATCGGTCACATTAGGCGACAATTTAACAATCAGTATTTTGTCATATACTTTTCGCACCTCTTTGACCACCGCTTCAGCAGCCGGGCAGCTGACTCCAAATGCCATACCACCTTCTTTTACGTTTGGACATGAAATATTTAGTTCGATTGCTGGAATATTATCCAACTCATTGATTTTTTCAGTCAATGCAATATATTCCTCTATAGTTGAGCCATTTACATTTACAATAAAGTTGGTATCGATGTCCTTGATCTTTGGATAAGTTTCGTTGATAAAATGATCGGCACCTTTGTTTTGCAGCCCAACAGCGTTAAGCATCCCTGATGGGGTTTCAGCCATACGCGGATAATTATTGCCATCCCTGTTTTTTAAAGTCGTTCCTTTAAGTAAAAAACCTCCAAGTTTCGAAGTATCGAAAAACTCAGCAAGTTCTTCACCAAACCCACTTGTGCCCGATGCAGTTAAAACAGGGTTTTTAAACTCCAGATCGCCAATTTTTACTCTTAAATCTACCATTTTAAATCCTTAATATTAAACACAGGTCCCTCAGTACAAACGCATGCATTCCCTTTGTTGCGGGTTGGCTCAATACAGCATAAACAAACGCCGAAGCCGCAAGCCATAAGGTTCTCGAGCGACACTTCGCAGTATATATCCTTTTCTTTTGCTGCTTTTCCTATCGACTTCATCATTTGGTCTGGTCCGCAGGTATAAATCTTATCAAATCCAGCTAATTGTTCGGTAAAAACCGGGTGATGGGTAACAAAACCTTTCTCTCCTAGCGAGCCGTCTTCAGTGGCATACAGAATTTCGCCGTATTGTTCATAATCTTCAATTGAGATATGGTCTTCTTTTGTCCTAGCGCCAATCAATATTGTCACATTTTCGGGGGGCAAAGCGCACATTTTAGCTAAAAAAAGAACCGGGGCAACACCACTTCCACCTCCAATTAATAAAACTTTGTCTGATTTATCCGGCATGGTGAACCCATTTCCCAATGGAAATACGACACTTAAACTTTCGCCAACACTTATTTCAGTTAGCTTTTTTGATCCCCTGCCCAATATTTTGACCAATAAACTTATGCTATTTGTTTGTTTATCTACTTCGAATATCGAAAACGGACGCCTTAAGAAAATCTCGGCGCTATCTTTAATTTCAACATTGATAAATTGCCCGGGAGAAATTGCCGGCAATGCAGACGATGATTGAAGTTTGATGCAGAAATTGCTTGCATTTAGAGCGGTATTTTCTGTTACGATAAAGTCTTGTACAGCCTTTTTCACTAGATAATATTTAATTGTTTAAACGGGCTCCAGCATGCGGAACGAAATTGGGAACAAAGATATATTTATTTAGTGATTATTGGATAGGATTAGGGGTAATTAGGGGAGAAATGAGAGCTAATTTAAGCTTCCGATTATATTCTAATACACATCAAAGCTTTTGTCCTTATATAAGATGATAATCTTTTCCACTTCTTTTTTTATGGATGTATTCATTTCTTTTACCTTATCAACTTGTTGATTTTTTGAATTTTCGCTTACCAAATTTACAGAAGTCGTATCTGCTGTTGTTTTTTTAACATCACCAGCCTGCGTAAATAAGGAACTATCTGATCTGGCATCATTGCTCATATTGCCCATTCCCGTAATTAGCCAACGTGCATCTAAATCAGGAAAGTGTTGTAGTAGTTTATCAATGAAAGAAGAACTTGGTTTATTCCTTCCGTTTATGATATGCGAGACATTAGACCTTTGTACACCAATGGTATCAGCCAATTCAGCAGCGGTTAAGCGCTTTTTATCCATGAATTTTTTAATCCTGTCTTTCATAATGAATAAATTGAAGCAATAGAACAATACACAAATGTAACAAGAATGTTTCTCAATCACAAATTACAAATATTACATATGTATACTTATGGTATGGTTACATTTGTCACTACGATAAGAAGGATATTATATAAAGTAATTCCTTGTATTCTGCGCCACACAATCATTATAGCAATATTGCACCATATCTATATTAATACTTTATATTATATATACATATTACTGGTATTTAATGCCTTATACTTTATTTATACATTAATGTTTTGAAAATAAATACAATTGTACACAAACATGTTAACTGTCACTTTAAATATAGTGTTTAATTATCTGATTATGTGAACTTTAAATCAATTCGATATCTAATTATGTCTTGTAGGAGCTTAGGTTTACATAAGTGTATTGTTGAATGCATTATTCTTATTAATTGTATTATGCTTTTGTAACATCTGTGGGTATTGTTTATGGGTTACATTTGTGTATTCGTGTTTTTAACAATCTTCTACCCTATTATTGTATCTTATGTATGATCTTCTAAATTTTAGGAGTCCCTCAAATGGTGAGATGAAACTTACTTACCTGTAAAATCAGTTTCTATAAAAATTTCCCTCTCCTTGTATAAATTAATTGTATCAATCAAAATCCTCAATTAAATAAACAGAATCGATGAATGGAAAAAGGAGGAAGAATAATCGGAAGTTTTATCCCTTTTAATAGCCCAAGCATAAATTTTTCACGATCAACGACCAATTAAAAACCAAATTTTCGATTCTCAATAGCTTAATTTTGCCATAATTTGCTCCTAAATTATTAACAAACAAAAACTTACATGATAATTTGTGTTTATGTTCCATTAATCCAAGTAGAAAAATATTGGTAAATACAACCGTAAAACAATGAATTGAGGAAAAATCGACCTACTATTTAGATATAAAGAAGTAATCTTATATTTGGAGAAATAATATTTTTATGAGAAGTATTTCTATATACATTTTAGGCACCATTATTTTCATTCTGGTTGTACTCTCTTTTTTGGGTTATCAAACAA
Organism: Prolixibacteraceae bacterium; assembly: GCA_963677475.2. Taxonomy (GTDB): domain Bacteria; phylum Bacteroidota; class Bacteroidia; order Bacteroidales; family Prolixibacteraceae; genus JABMQB01. The sequence continues at coordinate 184,328 of CAXXQD010000010.1, forward strand.
TACGGAAATTAATATCCAAGTCAAGGTATAAACGATGGATTGCTTATTCGTATTGGGCTTATTCTTTTCTTGTGGTGTTGATATTTACATCCTTATTCATATTCCCAAAAACAGCTGCAACATCCATTAATTATAAGGCGTATTTTTTATTCAACATTATTCTTATTACAGACCTATTATCTAAAATTATACTTTCGCTCACCTATATTGTTTATTTCTTATTCAGAAAAAGACATTTGACTGTTTTATGGATGGGGAGCATTGTAACCATTTGCCTTGTTCTAACCACAATATATGGTGCATCATTTGGCAGGAACTATTTGTCAATCAATGAAATAAGCGTTGAATATAAAAACCTACCACCTTCATTTGACGGAACAAAGATTGTACATGTTTCGGATATCCACCTTGGAAGCTTTTATTCCAATAGCCGGCTAATTTTAAAAGCCTCAAAAGCCATTCGAGAAATTAATCCTGACTATATTTTTTTCACAGGCGACCTTGTAAATAATTTTGCTTCGGAAATAGATCCCTGGAAAGAGGAACTTAAGAAATGGCAATCAAAACGAGGAAATTACGCTATTCTTGGAAACCATGATTATGGCGATTATTTCCACTGGGAAGATAGTTTGAGCAAAGCCAAGAACCTGTCAGGGATTATTAACGGGCATGAAGATATTGGTTTTAAACTACTCAGAAACAGCCATGTACCACTGGTGTCCGGAAACGATTCAATATTTCTTATTGGGGTTGAGAATTGGGGACACGATCCATTTCCGCAATACGCCGATTTAGAAATGGCAATGGAAGGCATACCCGATGGAGCGTTTAAAATATTATTAACCCACGATCCGGCGCATTGGGAAAGTAAAATCATGAATAAAGAAAAAATTGACCTTAGCCTTTCGGGACACACACATGGAATGCAATTTGGAATAAAGCCTGCCGGCATTGAACTAAGTCCAATGTTTTGGATTCGAAAAAACTGGGGTGGTTTGTACCAGGCTGGCAAACAATATCTTTTTGTAAACCGGGGATTTGGCACCATCGGGATTAACTGGAGGATCGATATGCCCCCTGAAATTACGGTAATAAGTTTAAAAAGAAGTAAAGTCGACTGAGAGTAATAATGAAAACTCCGTTGATCTAAGTTCCGGCAGATAGGAAGTTCTAAATCCCAATTGCACAGGGGCATAAAAACGAAACCAATTCATATCGCCCAATACCTCAACACCGTAACTGCTAATATTGCGTGCGAACGAACCAATTGCTTCGTTGTTTTCAAAAATTAAACCTTGCTGATGGGCAAAATCAGCGAACAAGGAAGCTTTTACTCGCTTTAAATAAACAATACCTCCAACACTCAAATCGGGGTAAAACAAGGGAAGTTTATAATCTGCCGAGAACGTGATCATTTCATCGTTATCTAAAGATCTCCAGCCCCTCGGACGACGAATAGCATCGCTAAATAAATTCCGTTGGGAAGCATCCCTTTTTTGGTATCCATAGTACAAACTAATACCATGGTTTCGTATTGCGCCAGGCAGATATCCAATTAATTGAAGTGCCGAGATTGTTCCTGCATCGATATCGCCAAAGGGCGAATGCCTATAGCTTGCATCAATCACAAAACCAAAGTTTGGCACTAAATCCTGATAAGATTGGCGCAATATCTGATGGTAATAAAACCGATAGGAAAGCGTTTGCAAGTTCCCGTTAAAAAACTCATCAGGCGAAGTTTTATCTTGTTTGATTGCAGTAAGGTCATATTGGATTTCCGGCTGCAAAACCCTGTTATACTTGCCTTTCGACAGGTTTAAGGGGATCTTCATATCCATAAAAAAGTTTGTTTCCCGGAAAGAATAATCTTCAAGTGTGGTATCGGACCTAACAATTTCATTTTGCCCATTAACCTGGTTTCGTATTTGATAGTATTGCGACTCCCGTTTTTTGGTGCTGACCTCAAACTCAAACTCGGGGTACCAACCTTTAAAAATATAGTTGGCATACCATTTCCCTTCTTTATCGGTCGTGTTCCATTCGTAGCCAGCAGATGCCTGTGCTGTTCCAAGTATATTTTGCGATAACAAACTCACACCAGGTTGAAATTCATAGGAGTTAATATCGATGGAAGCAGGGGCCCAACTATGTACTTTCAATATATTTTTTGCTTTGCTGTATTTGCTTGATTCGTATTGAAACGTATCGGGGTAATCAAAATTTATTTTGCCATATTCCTGTTTCGACATAGCCTCTGCCAATGGATATTCCCCTTTGCTTATTTTGTATATTGGCTGCCATTTTGTTGAATCCAATGGAATTTCAATCAACTCGAACCCATCGGAAGTATAATTGCTAAGTAATATTTTTTGATCCGCAATTACCGGGTATTCTACCCCAAACCTTGAACTGTATACCTGTAAAACCTTTTTGCTGGCAATATCGACCACATAAAGATCGTTCCTGCCGGCATAGCTACTAATAAAATACACTTTGTTATCCGCGAAAACCGGGTGTTTAATCTCCCCATATTCTTCCCCTATCAATTGCGTAAGTTCTTTGTTTTCAAGGTTCACAAGAACAAGTTGTTTCCCTTTTTCGGTAAGCATAGCTGCCACAACTGTTTGTGCGTCTATCCATTTGGGAGTAAAGAAATAATTATTTTCAGGAGCCTGAAACCTGCTGATTAATTTATTGGAAAGAACATCGTAAACAGACAGGTAAAACTGGTTTTGAAAATCTGCTTCAACCATAACCATTTTTCTTTTATCGGCAGATAGATGCGGGCTAAATCCCTTATGCTCAGGTCGTAGATAGTGCCTCTGTTTTGTTTTATAATCCAAAATATTAATCACCGAATGACCACTATGCGACCATCTCGGATTAGGTACTTTTTCGGACCAAACAATTTTATTATCCATGTAGCTAACCGATTCATTATAAATATATCCCGGATTATGAATATTCTTTTCGTTTCCTTGACTATCTATTTCTATAAATGTTGGAATCCTGTCGAATGCGGTTTTTAATGTTACAATTTTTCCATCATTGGTATAATAATTATAAGCGTAATTCGTATACTTTTTTGCTTGTATGTTTTTTCGAATATATTGAACTTCAACTCTTTGGTCTTCTTCCTGCCATGCATTTTTAAGGCTGTCAAAAACCATTTCGTACAATCCTTTTTGAGTCATGCCAATACTTTTCTTCAATGAACTGTTCACCGGATTAATTGACAAGGGTTTTTGACCTACATTTTCAACCATTTTTTCGAAAAACCCACTTCCGTATTTTTTTCGACTGGCTGCCACCATAAAATATCCAAGTTTATAATGGTTTGGCACAAAATCTTTATACGATCCGTTGTAAGCTTTGCTCAAAGAATACACCCCTTTTTCAACGACCTGCGCTTTGTGTTCCATCAAAAACGAAGGAAGCCTTCCCCTTCCATAATTACTTAATGCGGTCTCGGAGACCACTGCATCCCCCTCCAGGAACCAAAAGGGCAAATATGCCCCAATTGCCAATGCAGTTACCTGTTCGCCAAAAATGAGTTTTAACAATTCCGGCATATTTTGTTCCACTTTATTAACTTGTGCCACATGCCTAAATTCATGAACTGCAAGTTGTTCCAGCCAATCTTTAGGGTAAATTTCCTGATGGGGCGTGGTATATAATTCCATTCTTTTAGGTGCGATAGCAACCAATCCGTTAGAATAAATAGTGTGTGTATGCAATAAAACAGAAATTTTATTAGGAAGTACGTCCATGGTTTGCGCCCCATATTCATACACTTTTTCGAGCGTATAAGCCATTTTTTGAGCCTGGTTTTCAAATTCCTGGGGATATATTAGCTGAAAATTGTTGGTATGGATTTGCCGCCATTTTATGGAAGCAGGGTCTTCACCTGTTTGAAAATACTGGGCTTGTAACGAGTAGCTTATGAATAGAATGGTAAATAAGAAGAACCCTCTTTTTAACATAGGATATTGTTTCAAAATAATTGTACAACAATAATACTAAAAAGATGGAACTTTATTTCCTTCTTTTAGATTCTTCTATCGTTTGAAGTTTGGTTTTATTTCACATTAAAAATATAACCTATTCCGCGAACCGTTTCCAATGAAATGTTTGGTTCACCAGCAAAATATTTTCGTATTCTGGACATAAAAACATCCATGCTCCTGCCCATAAAATAATCGTCTTCGCCCCATAATTTTTTCAATATCTCCTCTCTTTTGAGTATCTTATTTTTATTGGCATATAATAATTGAATTAGTTCTGCTTCCTTATGGGTTAACCTATATTCTTTTTTACTGGTCGATAATTTATTCTGAACCAAACTAACATTGTTAATCCTAAGAATTTCAGGCATTTGATCTCCAACCCGTCTGAGTATGTTTTTTATTCGAAGTAATAATTCTTCTACCTCAAAAGGCTTGGTTATATAATCATCGCCCCCAAGTTTTAATCCGGTAATCCTATCTTCTTTTTGGTTCTTGGCAGTAAGAAATACAATGGGAATATCATTGTTCTCTTTTTTGATTTTTGAAGCAAGGGTAAAGCCATCCATCCCAGGCATCATCACATCCAACAAACAAATATCGGGGCGGAATTCCTTATAAATTGAAAATGCCTCCAACCCGTCATTGGCAAGTGTAACACTGTAACCACTAGCTTTTAAGAAATGGGAAAGCACGTTACCCAAATCAACATCATCTTCTGCTAATAATATTTTTACCATACATTCAGTCCTATAAAGGTATTGAAATAATAAATAAGCTTCCTTTGCCCGGTTTGCTATCAACTACAATTCCTCCATTATGCGCTTCCACTATTTTTTTCACAAAGTACAAACCTAGCCCCAAACCCTTTGTTCCTGGTATGTTGGGATTTGAAGCCCGGTAAAATTTACTAAAAATAAATGCCTGGTCACGCTTTGGTATTCCAATACCGTTATCCTTGATCTTTATTTTCAGGTATCCTTCATTTTTTTCAATTTCAAGCCTGATTACCGGTTTTTCTTCACAATACTTAACGCTGTTGCTCAACAGGTTAATCAGTACCCTATTCATTTGAAACTTGTCCATTTCAACAAACCGGCTCCCTTTTAAATTATGTTTAAAATGAACTGTCACTTCTTTATCCGAATTTTTTAGCTTAAAATCCTTTAAAAGGTCTTCCATAAAAGAAACAATTTCGAAGGTTTCTTTCTTTACTACAAAACCCGCCCTTTCCAACATGCTAATATCAAGTATCTGATCAATCATTTTATTAAGCAATTTTATTTGCCGTTTTATGATTCCCGTCAAATTAATTACCTGTTGGTCAGGCGATTTCGAATCAATTATATTAAGCCCGGAGCTGGCAACCGATATGGTCGATAATGGGGTTTTAAGTTCGTGGGTCATATTATTTATAAAGTCCGATTTTAACTCCGATAGTTTCTTCTGCTGCAACAGGCTTCTTACGGTCAGTAAATAAACAATAAAAACGATGGTAATGGTAAAAAATATAGACAACAAGATTGCCTTCATTTCCCGCAAAATTACTACTCGTTTATGGGTGAAATCAATAAAGAATTCAAAAGTAACATGGCAATAATTGTATTCGGCAGTTACGGTTTGAGAAAATGTAGATTTATGATTTTCATAAGGAATATTTTCATCAAGTTCTTTGATATTTAGGCTTTTACCAAAATCTATCAGCGAGAATTCCTTTATTCTGTAACCTGAGCTAAAATCGAATTCCAAATTTTTTTGCTTCAAGTAGTTTGTCAAATAACTTGTTAGGCTTGTGCTATTGCCCATTATCCTTTGAGCACCGTTTAAAATTTTTTCTTGTACTTCAGCTTGTTCCAGCTCAAACTCCGGATATTGAATTAAAATTTCATCGGCATAGTTATTCAATTTAATTAACAGTGAATCAAAAGGTTGTTCCCCTTTTTCGTTCTGAAATAAATCAAAAGCAATGTAAACTTCTTGCACATAATCCTGGTCGAATTCTTTATTTTTTAGGCTATATAATTGGTTTATTATATAAGCTTGCACCGAAACCAATATGACCAAAGCCAATAAGGCAAGCGTTATATTTATTTTATGTTTCATTCGATTTGAACCGCTGTTTAATTTGCTTAGTAAAACTAAGGTTTTCAAAATTAACCAGGCATAGTTTAACCTGACATTAACCCTACATTAACCAAGTGCGACAAATATTTAGGGTAATTTTATCCTCATAAAAATCATAAAATAGAAAATAATGAAAATCAAATTACTCATTTTTGGATTGCTATTAGGTACCTCAATAACAGCTTATTCACAAAGTGCAAGATCAGAAAGTTCCAGATCGAAGGCAACAGCTTCTTCTTCGGCAAGGGTTGCGGAAAGGGTTTATGCCCGCTCTTCAGGAGATGTATATGTGGACGCTGGTTCATTGAGCGAAAAACAAACATCACTCATGTTGTCCAAATCGTTTTCGGGCGAAAGTGTTGAAGCTTCTACCGAATTTAGCATTGACAAGAGCCAAAAACGGATCTCAATGAGGGCTATGGGCAGGTGCGTTGTTGGTGAAATTAAAATTACAATATTGAAACCAAACGGGGGTGTATTTCAGGATTTAGTTATCAATCCTACTGCCGATGTAAATTGGTCAACAAGTTTTAGTATTGATCAGATGGAAGCTTCATCGGAATATTACGGAAATTGGACCTTAAAAGTAAAAGCTACCAAAGTGGAAGGGAATTACAATCTAAATATTTCCGCAAAATAAAATAAGCCCAATTCGTACAGAAACAATTAAACAGAAAAAAGACCTGAAATTCAGGTCTTTTTTATTGTTTCCATACCTAGTTATGGTTTGATTGATTAATCTTCCTCAATTATTGTATCAATAATAGGGATAGTGTTGTTCATTACATCCTGGTTTTTAATGGCTTGATATAAGGTAGCAAATGCTGCATGAATCCAGATAAGTGAAATAAATATCCCCACAATGCAAACCAAAAGCCCACCTATAATTAAAAAGAATGAAATAATTGCCATAAAAAATATTGTCCATCCATGGCCTCTCGTCATTTTCCAGCTTTCTTCAATTGCAGCCATTGGTTCTAAATCTTCGTCCATAACCAGTAAGGGCGCATAAACCAGCCTACATGCTATAATAATTCCCGGCACAACCAGCATTACAATGCCAATACCAACTAAGGCAAACAAGATAAGGTTGGTTAAAATGATGTTCACATATTTGGTCTTAAAACCCACGAACAAAGTTTTTGAGGTCCAGGCTTTCATCACGCATTGCCTGCAAAAAAATGAGCTTTTCTCCGTACTTAAATATCGGGGCAACAAGGAAACTCCAGGCTAGTCCTATTAGAATCAGAATTATGAACCAGGCGCCAAACACAAAGTTAAAATTACCCCAACCGTGATCGCCGTTAAACTTGTACGACGCCCCTTCGGGACCGGTTAATATGCCCACAATTATTACTACTACAAGCAGAGTGAGAAAATTCTTTTCAAACATTTTTCTCCAGCTAAAACTAAACGCTCCTCCGACTGAAGGTACAACTGAATTAATTGAATTGTTTTCCATGACTTATTTAATTTAATTGAACTGTTTAATCCATCGATTTATGCAACCAAATGTAGAACATTGGCAAGAAAAATCCTTCCTACTTTGGTAGGATTTAAGATATTCACTACTTTGGTAGGTATTGAAAACACTAAGGCTTTCGTAGATTGCGGTCAACAATACCAAAGTTGTTTGTTATGAACCTTGAAAATTACATATTTGGTGCTACGTTCATTATAAATGGAGGATTGGCGGCATTTTGTATCCTTTTTATATATACCTTATTTAAACGGTATAAGAAGGAATATTTTCAAACCATACTGTTTCAGCAGATCTTTTTATACAGTTATTTTTTATACGGGATTTGGGGAAATATTGCCATTCACAAAGGATTAGATAAACTAAGCCTTACCCAACATACTTATGAATCTATCTCGTTTTATATCCCGATTCTGGGGATGCCATTTCTTATTATAAGCTGGTATATGTTGATCAAATTTGTTTTTCAAATCAAAGGTTACCGTATTCAATGGTATTATACACTGGTATTCTTTATTGGGGTAATTTTATGCCTGGTATTCGCATCTTACACTATCCAAACAAATGATTACCAGGCTCTCGGAACAAATGAAGAATTAATTAAACGGTGCATCCTGCTGCTCAACCTGGTATTAAACGTTGCTCTGCTTATTTCGTTTTTCAAAAGGTTTAAATTGAACGATTTCAAAGCCAAGGCAAAAGAAATAAATTATTCCATCCTGGGGCATATTGGATTTGTTGCCCTCTATACGTTCGGGTTATGGTTTACGCCAAACTACCATTATTTGGTATCGGTAGCATCTTTTCTGCTAATTTCCGTTTCGGCTATGTTCCTGCCAATGGTGATTTGGAGGATTGCAATACAAACAAATATAACAACTGTGGATTCAAAGTTGGACTTTGAAGCATTCTGCAAGAAATTTGAAATATCAAAACGGGAAGCCGAGATCATCCATGAAATATGCCAGGGAAAATCAAATAAAGATATTGCAGAAACCTTGTTTATTACCCTGCAAACCGTGAAAGACCATACCCACCGCATATATACCAAAACAGGCATTAAAAACCGGGTTCATTTAACAAACCTTGTGCGGGAAATTGGGGGAAAGTAGTCGTTTATTGTAACGTTACGTACCATGTTAAATTTCTGCAAATACAAAACTTTAGGTATTAAATTGAAATTCGAATAAAAAATAAATAAATTTGCAATTAATATAACAGAAATGATGTAAAACGATTCATTTAATGAGTAAAAAGCAAATAAATAGAATTAAAATTGTTCTTGCGGAGCAAGATAGAACAAATAAATGGCTTGCAGATAAATTGAAAAAAAATAGGACTACTGTTTCTCGATGGTGCACTAACGATATGCAACCTTCGTTAGAAACATTAGTAGAAATTGCTAATGTCTTAAATGTAAATGTAAAAGATTTATTGCACCCATCAATCAAATAGGAATATGAATAACATAGATATAGAAAATATTAACATCGAGGAAACACCTATTGAAAAGGAAGACTTAGGTACTGAAATTATAACAAAACCCTATGACCCCGAAAAAATAAAAATTGACCATCAGAATGTTAACCTAGGATTTCTTTTAGAGAAATTGGAATATAATGAAATTGATTTAATGCCTGACTTTCAAAGAGAAGGTAATCTATGGAATGATGTACAAAAGAGTCAGCTTATTGAATCAATCTTATTAGGATTACCACTTCCCTCATTTTATTTTAGTGTTGACATTAAAACGGGAAAATGGCAAGTCGTTGATGGATTACAGAGGCTATCTACCTTTAAATCATTTTGGATTGACAAAGAACTAAAATTACAAGGGTTAGAGTTTCTTGACAAATATGATGGAAGTTCGTTCAATGATTTATCTAGAGCAGAATTAAGAAAAATCAGTGGATTTAAAATTAACTTATATGTTATAGAAAAAGAAACACCAAAAGAAGCCAAGTTTCTAATCTTCAAAAGAGTTAATACTGGTGGATTAATTTTAACTCCTCAAGAAATGAGACATGCCTTGAATCAAGGTGTTCCTTCAGACTTTATCAAAAAACTTAGCAAACTAGAATCTTTCAAAAAAGCAACAGATTATAAAGTACCTTCAAAAAGACAAGAAGATAGAGACTTTGTAAATAGATTCGTAGCATTCTATTTATTGGGTTACGAAAAGAATTATAATGGAGAATTGGATACTTTCTTGAATGATGGCATGGGACTTCTTGATAAGATTTCTGACGACGAAAGAAAAAAAGTAAAAAAAGACTTTGAATTCGCAATGAATACTTCATATGAAATTTTTGGCAACGATGCATTCCGGAAAAGATATCATCCCGATGAAAGAAGGAAGCCTATATCAAAAGCCGTTTACGATTCTGTAAGTGTCAATATTGCTTGGTTATCTAAAGAGGAAAGAAAACTATTATTAGAAAATAAAGATAATTTTAAAAACGGACTAATTGACCTATTTAACACTGATGAGAAATTTCATAAATCTATAACGACTGCAACTGGTCAGAAATCAAATGTTATTACTCGTTTCACAACAATTAAAAATCTTTTAGAATCAATTTTGAAATCATGATTGAAAATATTCATATAAAGAATTTTAAAGCACATTCTGATACAAGAATGTGCTTATCAAGAATAAACATATTGTCTGGACTGAATGGACTTGGAAAGTCATCTATTATTCAAGCTTTATTGTTACTTAGACAAACACAGAGAAAAGGATTGCTTGCCAAAGGCTTAGACCTAAATGGGGAGCTATGTTCAATTGGCTCAATAAAAGATTGTATTTATCAATATGCTGAAACGGATAATATTGAAATAAGCATTAAAACTAATAATGAGCAAATCCAATGGTCTTTTGTAGCGGACATACATAACCTTTCCGACACTTTTATTAAAAGCAATAAAAAAACAACACTATCAGCAGACTCAAAATTTATACTTTTTAATAATAATTTTCAGTATATCAGTGCTTTTAGAAATGGACCTACAAATGATTATGACAAGGATACTTCTTCTGTTGAATTGTTAAATCAGATATCAAGGAAAGAAGGAAGATGTGAGCTCGTTGCACATTTCTTTCATTATTTTAAAGATTACATCGTTAATGATGCAATTGTAAAGGATTCCAAGTTAGGAAATTCATTAAAAGGTCAAGTTGAATTTTGGATGAGAGAAATAAGTCCAAACATTAATATCCATGTCAATCAAAATGAAACATCCTTCAATATAAAATATAGTTATAGCAATAAAGATATTCAAACTGAACAGTTCAAAGCTTCAAACATCGGTTTTGGAGTTTCATACGTTTTGCCAATTGTCGTTGCAACATTACAAGCTTGTTCTTTTGTATCATCCAAAAGTAAAAAAGGGAATAGCAGTATTATTATAATTGAAAACCCTGAAGCTCATATTCATCCATCAGGGCAAGCAAAACTGATGGAATTAATATGTTTAGCATCCAAGTGCGGTGTTCAATTTATAATTGAAACACATAGTGACCATATAATAAATGGATTATTAGTTGGTATAAAAAACAAGTTAATTTCAGAGGATTTTGCAAAAGTATTTTACTTTGATAGATACGATGAAACTCATTCAGCGAATGTAATTGATTTACCTGTATTGAAAGGAGGTAAAATAAAAAATGCTCCTGATGGTTTTTTCGACCAATTAGATAAAGATATGTCAACATTAATGGGTTTTTAATATTATGGTCAATGTTTTTCTATTACTTCCTTTATCTGAGCCAGTTTATCAATGGGAATTTGATACTGAGACTTTGCAAGATGAAATTTTGATTGTTGAATACTTTCATCTTCTCAAAAGTTCGATTGACTCAATATTTCTGGAAAACTATCAAGGTTATTACGACAGTTCCAATATTTCAAATTTTCTAAAAAGTTTTGAAGAAATTGAAGATTGTTATCCTAATCCCTCTTTTAGATTATTGAGGTCTTTTCTCAAAGACTGGGAAAATTGGCAAGAAAATCAAATTCAACGACAAGAAAACTCATATCTTATTCATGGACAAAATATTCTAAATCATACCTTTTGTGAAACTGCACAATTAACAATTGATAATCCTCAACTTAAATATGTAATATTAAATTTGAATGGACATAAGCTAGGAAATGAAATAATAGTCTTTGTAAATGAAACTAGCACAAAAACTCCAAGTGTATCAAATTCCAATGAATTATTATCCTGGTTTGCCGAAGAACGATTACCTCAACGTAACTTTCATATTATTGACAAACATGGCGAAAATAGAGATGAAGTAAGGATAAAAAATAATGAGGTAATAAGTCCTTTAAGATGTTCAAAAGATGAAGCACAAGAGTTACTAAAATATGCCATTGGAGATAATTTGAAAGAACTCTACAATTTCGACAGAAATAAAAATAGTTTTATTGTGTTCAAATTTGAGGGGCAAACTCCTCAAAATTTATATCATGGTTATCATTTGCCGATAGACACAAATGAAATTTCAGATATTATAAAATCAAAATTGACAAAAGATTAAAACACGGCATGTAACAATAAGAGAGAATAATTTTTATGGAAAATAAAATCAACTACAAAGGACACAAATTTCAATTCCTAATGGTTTTGACAATAATCTGGGTTGTTAGCGAATTAATATATTTTTATTTCGTAGACTCAGATATTGAAGACCCGATCATTAGATTAATATTTATTGGCGGTCCTCTTGTATTTGTCTATTTGGGGCATAAATGGGCAAAATGGGTTACATCCACTTTTCTTTTTTTTAATGGAGTCTTGTCAATTGGAATAACACTAGAAGACAGTTCACTAGTGCTTGCGATAAACAGTATGTTCAATTTATTTTTTGCGTGTTTGCTGCTCTTCTCTAAGAGAATTAAGATCATTTTTCATGAAGATGAAAAAACTGCCGACCATGAAAAATATGAGTTGACAACAGAAGAAAAGAAACCTTTTGATTATCCCTATCTTTTAACAAGAGTTCAAGCGTCATTTATTGATGGAGTGTTATTAGCGATAATCTTAATTGGCTTACTCGCATTAACAAGGAATCTAGACAACAGATTATTTATTGCGATAATGTTTGGTGTAATCACAGTATTGTACGAGCCTATCCTATTGACATTGAATTCGGCAACACTTGGTCATACAATCATGAAGATTAAAGTTGTAAATATTAAGGATAGAAATAGTATTAATATGTTACAAGGTTTCTTGAGAATCATCACAAAATTCTTACTTGGATGGCTATCGTTCTTTATGATAAATTTTAATCATGAACATAGAGCAATCCATGATTACATTAGTTCAAGCATTGTGATTAAAAATTAAAAACTCTGCATATCACAGTACATATTGCAGGACAGGGGTCGGTGGTATGCCAACATTAGGTTTAAATTAAAAAAAGAATTGTAGCATAAATAATTATGCGTATTTTTGATACTATCAAATGATAGTATCAGAGAAACAGACAATGAAACCACCATACGAAATAACAAGTAAAATTTTAAACTTAATTGCCTCTATTTCAGAAAAAATTGGAGAAGTTAATGCTGCTCATTTAAATAAACCACCAACAGATTTAAGAAAAAGAAACCGCATAAAAACCATTCAATCCTCGCTCGAAATTGAAGGCAACACGCTGACAGTTGAACAAATTACGGACTTGCTTGAGAACAAAAGAATTCTTGCCCCTAAGAAAGATATTTTAGAAGTAAAAAATGCAATCAGCGTTTACAATCAACTTCATAAATTGAAAGTCTACGAATTAAAATCGTTGTGTAAAGCACATGAAATTTTAATGAAAGGTTTGATTGAAAATCCTGGAAAGCTTCGAACCGGTGCAGTCGGAATTGTAAAAGGCAGCGACGTAGCCCATATTGCACCTCCCGGAGCTTTGGTTCACTCATTAATGTCTGATTTGTTTAACTACCTAAAAAATGACGATGATTTAGTCCTAATTAAAAGTTGTGTGTTCCATTACGAATTTGAATTTATACATCCGCTTGTTGATGGAAATGGAAGAATAGGACGACTTTGGCAAACCATGATTTTAAAAGAGCACTCCCCTTTATTTGAATTTCTTCCAATTGAAAGCTTGATTAAACAAAAGCAACAAGAATATTACAATGTTTTAGGAAAATCGGACAAACAAGGAAACTCAACCTCGTTTATTGAGTTCATGCTCGAAATAATAAAAGATGCATTGGAAGATTTATTAAAAGTTCAAAATATCAGCCTGACCAACAACGACAGAATTCTTAATTTTAAAGAAATTATTGGAACAAATGTATTTTCAAGACAAGACTACTTAAGGGCATTTAAAAATATATCTCAGGCAACTGCAAGTAGGGATTTAAAAGTCGCTGTTGAAAATAATATTATCGAGAAATATGGAGACAAAAGAACTACAACTTATAAATACAAATAAAAAACGGAAACTAAAAAGTGGTATTAGGCAGAACTAAGTTTGTGCCAAGCCTCTTGTTACTTTCAGCTACAATTGAACCAACAACACCTCCACTTTGTCGTTCCTTAATACGTCCACAGTAATCAACTGCCCTGATTCCAGCGTTTTCAACCTGCTCATATAATCGTACACATTCCCCACTTTAAGGCCATCAATTGCTGTAATAATATCCCCTTTTAGCATCCCCGCATTATCTGCAGGTTTGCCTTTCGAAACGGCATCAATTCGCAAGCCTCTTTTTTCCATTCCTGCAAAATCAGGCATAATGCCTAGGGTGACTTTAAACCTGCCTCCCCTGCCCGATCTTTGCATTGTGCCTGATTCATTGTATGTTAGGGCTTCCTCCCGATTGGCAACATCCATTATTACATCGTAGAAATAATCAATAATGTTTTTCTCTCCATCAATGTTTAAAAATTCAACATCATCGTTGGGTGTATGGTAGTCCGAATGTGCCCCTGTGGATATGAAAAACACGGGTATTCGCTGCACATAAAACGATGAATGGTCCGAGGGACCAAATCCGTCATCCGATAAGGCAAGGTTAAATCCGGGATTGTGTTTTTCCAGGATTTCGGTGGTTTCCAGGGATGTTTTCACCCCTCCAATGCTAAGACTGCTTTCCAATGAATCTAACCTTCCAACCATATCAAAATTGAACATGGCAACTACCTTGTCCAAATCAATTGGGGGATTGTTGGTAAATGCTTTGGAGCCCACAAGCCCCATTTCTTCTGCGCCAAATGTGGTAAAAATTATACTCCTTTTATTTAATTTTTCTGAAGCAATTTTCTCTGCAAGCTCAATAACAGCAGCAACACCAGAGGCATTATCATCGGCACCATTATGAACTGCAATGGTATCAATCATTCTTGAACCTGAGCCAGGTCCCCAAAATCCTAAATGGTCGTGATGTGCCCCAATTATAATAATCTCATCCTTTAACTCTGGATCGTTACCAGCAAGCATCCCAACAACATTTTTTGCTTCCACAACTTTTTGATGAAGATTGACCTTTGCCGACACAATTTGGTCCAACTGAAAACTGATCGAGCCGTCTTTTTTCAGGTTTGTTTCCAGGCTCTCTATGGTTTTGCCTCTTTCTTCCAGAATTAAATCCGCTACTTTACGTGTAAGCTGCAACACAGGTACAGGGTATGTACTGCTGTTTTTATCGTAAAATAACGATGACAATTCATCTTTTGCACTGTATTCAACACCCGAAACAAACAAAACACCTTTAGCACCATGGTCCAATGCCGTTAAAACCTTTGTCCGTTCATCGGAATAAGGGACATATTTGCTATCTGGATTATCCAGTTCAGGATCACCTTTTAACATAAGTACCCATTTGCCAGTTACGTCTATATTTTCATAATCATTATGAACAATGCTATCTTTCTCAATATCAAACCCATACCCAACAAACACAACATTGGATAAAAATTCTGTATTGGCTGAAAATGAATAAGGTAAAAAGTCCTGCTCAATTTGAAACGTGTTATCGTTTACTTGAAGTTGGTTATCTTCTCCCAACTCAACCTCGGTAATCACATTAAAAGGTTGAAAACCTTCCTCACAAATTAATTCTAAACCAGCATTAGCAAATTTTGTCCGGATATATTCACATGTTAATGAATCGCTATTGGTACCTGGCTTTCGGCCTTTAAGAGAATCAGACGCCAGATAATTAATAGTATTAAAGATATCATTTGAAGTTATTTCCGGATTATATTTCATTTTACATCCTGCCCCAAATACAATTAGGACAACGACAACTAAAAATCTGGTAATCATATTCTTCAATTTTTATGTTAGAATTTACGCACCAAAACCAGCTATCAAGTTATAGATAATATTGTAATATTAATTAATAAACTTCATTTATTAAAGTGGAAGATGCTTATATTTACGATGCAAGTTTTATCACTAAAAGAAACGGTTTTGGAAATTATTTTTGAGGAAGGAAATGGGCTTTTATATTTTCTTGCATGCGTTTTTATCGCAGCAATTATTACGCTTTTGGTATACTTTAAAAACAAAGAAACCAGGGAATTAACTACAATTCAAAGAAGTTTGCTCTATTTTCTTCGCTTTTCAGGATTACTTTTCCTTTTGGTTTTATTGATTTCCCCATTTATAAAAACCACCAAAAAGAATATTGAACCGCCAATAATAATTACTGCATTTGACAACTCAATGTCGATGCTCCCCACTGAGAAAGAAGAGGAAATCCGAGCCGATCTCAATGCCATATATGATAAGTTAAATTCCGGGTTTGCACAGAATTATACAACAATAAACTACACATTTGGGGAAAGCGCCAACAGGGATAAAGAGCTTACGTTTCAAGAAAAACTTTCGGATTATGCCGACTTAATTAACCAGGTTTACAATACTCATTTTAACGACAACATTGGGGCAATGGTGCTAATAGGCGATGGAATTTATAACCATGGGAACAACCCAGTTAATGCCATTGAAAAACTTAACTTCCCAATATATACAATTGGTGTAGGTGACACAGTTGAGCTTGTTGATTCGAGGATATTGGCTATTTATTCCAATAAAACAGCATTTCTGGATAATCAATTTCCAGTTGAGGTGGATGTGAGTATGCAGAAAGCTCAGAATCAACAGTTTTATGTTCGAATTGTACACAATGGGGAAATAATAAGTTCTCAAAAGATAAATCCGAACTCCAATGACTTTTTTAAAACCATCCAATTTCTTTTGCCGGCAAATGAGAAAGGGCTTCAGCACTATAGAGTTGAATTAGAATCAAATATAATCGAGCAGAACAATAGTAACAACAGTGCACAGTTTGTTATTAACGTCCTCGAAAACAAACAAAAAATCCTTCTTATTTCGGATGGAGCCCACCCGGATTTAGGTGCAATTAACAATACCTTGCTTATGCAGCAAAATTACGAGGTATCTATGTTTTCGCGCGCACCCTATCCCGAAAATGTTGGAGACTTTAACCTGGTAATTTTCCACCAGCTTCCAGGTACTGGGTTTACCGGAACCGAATTACTTGACATATGCAAACAAAAAAAGATCCCGGTTTTATTTCTTCTTGGGGCAAAAAGTTATATTCCTCAACTAAACAAGCTTGATTTAGGGTTGGAAATTATTACACAGCCGGGAAACAATGAAGATGCAAAAGCTGTGTTTAACACAGATTACCAATTGTTCAGTTTGAGTGACCGGTTTAAGGATAATCTTGCAAAATTCCCCCCTTTGCAGGCTGCATTTGGCGACTACCAAACCAAAGCGGGATTCCAGACCATATTTTATCAAAACATTAACGGAATTGAAACAGATAGGCCATTGCTTGTTACCACCAATAATTCTGCCTGGAAAAGAGGGTTCCTCCTGGGAGAAGGTTTATGGAGATGGAGGATGTATGACTATTATTTAAACGAGAACCATCAAAATTTCAATGAATTTGTCACTTCGCTTGTTCAATATTTAGCCCTGAAAGACAATGAAGATAATTTCATAATTAACTATGAACCAACATATAACGAAACGAATCCTGTAATTATTCATGCAGAAGTATATAACGAAGCATTTGAACCAATAAATGAGCCGGATGTTACTATTTCAATAAAAGATAGTATGGGAAATGATTTTCAATATACGTTTGACAAATACAAACAAGGCTATCGTTTAAATGCAGGAATGATGCCAATTGGAGATTATTCTTTCGAGGCTGTGGTAAGTATTGGTGAAGAGGAATATAAAGAACAAGGTCGTTTTGTTGTCGTTCCTGTAAATATCGAATCAACAATCAACCGGGCAGATCATAACCTTCTATACCGCTTATCAGCAAACACCAATGGCGAATTATATTATCCCCAAAATATAGATGAATTAATCAATTCGATCAAGCAAAACCCAACTATCAAACCGGCAGTATATGAACAAACCTCGTTCTCAAATGTACTGAATTTGAAATGGCTGTTCGCCGTAATTTTATTCGTGTTTTCATTGGAAAGGTTTTTGAGGAAATTCTGGGGCATTTATTAAAATATTTATATTTTTAAATATGAAAAGGGCATTACAAATTGTATCATCACTGGCATTTATCGCATTTTTTGCCTCCTGTACAACAGTTAATTATGTTAGGGTTCAATTGGCCCAGCCTTCAAAAGAAGAACTTCCAAAAGATATTCAAAGTATCCTTCTTGTGAACAGGACTGTTGACGGTAATTACCAGGATTACCTGGAAGACTCGTTACAGGTTAAATTTTACAAACAATTGTTCAATGTTGATACTATGCTATTTGATAGTACAGCAGCCGATACAACTATTAGGGCATTGGGCGAACTTCTTTTTGAATCAGGCAGATATGATGTGGTCATTCCCCAAAACCGCTTCCTTCCTTTTACTAAAAACACATTTTTCTCGGATGAGATGGATTGGAATGAAGTAAACCAACTATGCACTGATTTTAATACCGATGTGCTTATGTCGATGGACCACCTGAACATGCACGTTAAAACAAGTTACAGCCGTGAAACCATGTACGATAGAACAAGTGACAGGTATTTTAAAGGGTATTTTGCAAGAATGACCATCCAATATAGTGTGTTGCTCCGGGTCTATGATCCTTTAAAAAAGAGTATTGTAAACCGTAATTTCATGACCGATACACTGGTGTGGGAACAATTTGGAATGAGTAACAGGGAATTATTTGGGAAAATGACCAGTGTAAAGGAGGCCCTAATTGAAACAGGGATTTCCATAGCATTGGATGCCTCTGAAAAAATTGCACCACGCTGGAAACCAGATACACGTATGTATTATTTATCTTCCAACCAATACTTTGTAAAAGCACATGAAGCTGTTCAAAAAAACAATTGGGATGAAGCCCTGAATTATTGGAAAGAGGTAGCCGAAAGTAGTAATTCGAAAAGTTTAAAAAGCAAGGCACAGTTTAATGTTGCAATTGCATATGAAATTAGCGGAGATATTGATGAAGCTTATATCTGGGCGTTGAAATCGTATGAAACACAGTATAAAAACCTGACGTATAGTTATCTTGACAAATTAAAATCAAGAAGAGAACAGCTGGATAAAATGAAATGAAAACCGTTCTAAACGTTACTAAAATTGTTTTTCAATCCTTTGCCATGGGCAAACCAAATCATTTAATCATATTACTCCTACTTATTGCCAGTTCTTGTACTGTTTATAAAGATTATCCTATTGATATTTTATCTCCAGCCGAAGTTGACCTGGCAAATAACATTCAAAATATCGCTGTATTAAGTGCAAACTTTAGGCCCATGCGAGACACTTCGATGTATTATTATTCCGATTATGAGAAGGTAAATTTGTCCAGCGAAACACAAAACCTTCTTCATATGATGATGACCAGTAGGTCGTTAAAATCATTTTCGCAAGCGGTTAGCCTAAACGAACGGTTTGCGAATATTGAAGTTATGCCCTATAATTATGTTCCCCTACACTTTGGAGATTCATTATTAGCTTTTACCCCAGCATATATAAAAGAAATTTGCGATGCGTATCATGTTGATGCCGTTGTTGTTCTTGAAGTCCTGTCATTTAAGTATTCGGAATTTGGAACCGTGTACCGCAGCTCTCCCGAAACAAACGAAGTAAGTACCATCGCATTATGGAGAATCTACAATCCAACGAACAATGCATTTTTAGATCAGAAAATAATGATTGATACAGTATTTTGGAATTCAAATGAAGATACCTGGGAAACACTAAATGCGCCAAATATGAATATAGCATGCGGAATTGCTGCTGAAATTGCCGGTGAAAATTATGCCAAAAGAATTACATCGAACTGGGAAAAAGTTAACAGAATGTACCTGGTTCCCCCGTTGGAAGATTTTAAAAAAGCCGATGGCTATTTAAACGAGGGCAAGTGGGAAAATGCGATCCAACTTTGGGGAAAATATACCGATAAAAAATATGGCAAGTTAGCTATCCATGCAAACTATAACATGGCCTTGGCATACGAAATGAAAGATGAAATTGACCAAGCACTAAAATACATCAACAAAAGCCTCGAACAAGTTATTTCTTTGCGAAGCAATAAGGATATTATGATGGTAAGTAAATACCAAATGGTATTGAATGAGCGTAAAGCGGACCTTGCAAAACTGAATTTTAATGAACCAGCCAATGATGAATTATTGCCTATCCAATTCTAACCTAATCACCTAAAATTCTGAGAATTAAAGAACTTTACCGATAATTTCCCCTAATCATTTTTATAAAAAACCGGCTTACTTTTAATTGCCCTTACCCAAAGGTACACTCCAAGAATTACTAACGGAATACTAAGCCATTGCCCCATATTTAATGCCATTCCGGCTTCAAACATTTCCTGGTCTTCTTTGATAAATTCAATTAGGAAACGGGCACCAAAAACAAGGCTGAAGAAAATTCCGGTTAACATCCCCTGCTTGTCTTTCGCATCAGTTTTCCAATATTTATAGAACAGGAATGCAAATATTAACAGGTAACATAAAGCTTCATAAATTTGTGTTGGGTGTTTTGCAACCATTTCAGCATTACGTTCAAAAATAAAGCCCCAGGGCAAAGTTGTTTCAACACCGTATATTTCTGAATTCATCAGGTTTCCGGTACGAATAAAAGCCCCAACAAGTGCAACCGGAGCGGCAATGCGGTCGAGCGACCAAAGTACAGAACGTTTTGTTATCTTTTTTGAATGAATATAAAGGGCCAACAAAATACCGACAGCCCCACCGTGACTGGCAAGTCCGCCATGCCATACTTTGATGATTTCACCCGGGTTCTGGGAATAATAATCCCAACCGTAAAAAAATACATGCCCAAGTCGGGCACCAACAATTGTGGCAATTAAAATATAGAAGAAAAGGCTTTCAATCCATTTCTCTTTAACCTTTTCTGTTTTAAGCATTTTCTCACAAATGTAATATCCAATTAAAAATCCGGATGCAAACAGAAGCCCATACCATCTTATGGAAAGTGCCCCAAGTTTTATAAATTCCAGGTTTATCCTTACAATTTCCGGATCGACATTCCAATTGATGTAGCTTAGCATAAGTATGTTATTTGTAATGAATGTTAAAGTTACTAATTAGCCCCTTCCGTGGCACTGTTTAAATTTCTTTCCACTTCCACAAGGGCACGGATCATTGCGCCCTACCCTTTTTTCCACTTTAACTGGCTGAGGTTTTGATTTTTCCTGCGTTTGCGTGTTTGCCCCGTCCATTGGGTTCGATTCTGATGCATCGGTTTTTGACGTACGGTACCTGCTCATATCAGTTCTTCTACGCTCGGCAGCTTCTTTCACTTCATCCGCGTTTTGAAGAGGTATATGACCTTTCATTAGCGTTGATACAATGTCTTTGTTTACCTTAGAAACTACAACTTTAAAAAGGTTAAACGATTCAAATTTATAAATCAATAATGGGTCTTTTTGCTCGTAGGTTGCATTTTGAACTGACTGTTTCAAATCATCCATTTCGCGCAATTGCTCCTTCCACGCCTCATCTATCGAAACCAAAACAATTTGTTTTTGATAGGCTTTAACAAGCTCTTTCCCTTTATTTTTGTATGCCTTTTCTAAATTGGTAACAATCTGGAATGTTTTTTTACCGTCAGTAATCGGTACAACAATATTTGTATATAAATGTGATTTTTTCTCATATACGTCTTTAATAACCGGATATGCTTGCCTGGAAATAAAATCAACTTTCCTTTTATAGCCATCAATCATTACATCGTATATTTTCTGTGTAAGGTCAGGGGCGGATATTTTTGCAAATTCTTCTGCATCAACAGGTGAGCCTACAGACAATAGCCGCATCAATTCCATATTGAAATCTTCAAACATTTCTGTTGATCCGTGATAATCGTTTACCAGTTCCTCTACCGAATCGTACATCATATTAAGAACATCCACTTCAAGGCGTTCCCCAAAAAGGGCATGTTTGCGTTTTTTATAGATAACTTCTCTTTGCGAGTTCATCACATCATCGTATTCGAGCAGCCTTTTACGTATCCCAAAGTTATTTTCCTCCACTTTTTTCTGGGCACGTTCAATCGATTTTGAAATCATGGAATGCTGGATTTCTTCTCCCTCTTTGAGCCCCAATTTGTCCATAATCCCGGTAATCCTTTCGGAACCAAATAGGCGCATCAGGTTATCTTCGAGTGAAACAAAAAACTGGGATGAACCC
This sequence comes from Prolixibacteraceae bacterium, assembly GCA_963677475.2. Lineage (GTDB taxonomy): Bacteria > Bacteroidota > Bacteroidia > Bacteroidales > Prolixibacteraceae > JABMQB01. The sequence continues at coordinate 206,649 of CAXXQD010000010.1, forward strand.
GGGTCTCCCTGCCTACCTGCACGTCCTCTTAATTGCCTGTCAACACGACGGCTATCGTGCCTTTCGGTACCAATAATCGCCAAACCTCCGGCTTCAATCACTTCTTTCGAAAGCTTAATGTCTGTTCCCCTACCAGCCATGTTGGTTGCGATGGTTACTGCACCAGACCTACCAGCTTCTGCCACAATCTCAGCTTCACGGGCGTGCATTTTTGCATTTAATACATTATGCTTTATCCCTCTGATTTTCAACATCCTGCTAAGCAGCTCAGAAATCTCAACCGATGTTGTACCAACCAATGATGGCCTCCCCTGGCTATTTAGTTCAACAATTTCATTGATAACGGCGTTGTATTTCTCGCGTTTTGTTTTATATACAAGATCCTCCCTGTCATGTCTTTGTATTGGCCTGTTTGTAGGAATAACAACCACTTCAATTTTATAAATGTCCCAGAATTCTCCAGCTTCAGTCTCTGCCGTACCGGTCATCCCCGATAATTTATGGTACATCCTGAAATAATTCTGTAGTGTAATTGTTGCAAATGTTTGCGTTGCCGCTTCCACTTTCACACGCTCTTTTGCTTCAATTGCCTGATGCAGGCCATCGGAGTACCTTCTTCCCTCCATAATCCTACCTGTTTGTTCATCCACAATTTTCACCTTGTTATCAATAACCACATATTCTACGTCTTTTTCGAACATTGAATATGCCTTAAATAACTGGTTAATAGTATGAACCCTTTCCGATTTAACCGAATAATTCTGGATCATCAGGTCTTTTTTGGCGATCAACTCATCATGCTTAAGACCAGAGTTTTCAAGTTCTGCCATACTGGCTCCCATGTCAGGCAATACGAAAAATTCGGGATCCTCAAATCCTTTTGAAATAAGCTCATGCCCTTTATCGGTCAATTCAACCGAATTTTGCTTTTCTTCAATAATAAAGTACAAAGGATCGGTAACTATATGCATATTTTTATTATTATCCTGCATATAGAAGTTTTCGGATTTCAGCATCGCAGCTTTCATTCCCTCTTCACTTAAAAACTTGATGATCGCTTTGTTTTTTGGTAATCCTTTATACGCCCTCAACAGCAACAGTGCACCTTCTTTCTTTTCTTCAGAGGTGGCATCAGGCTTTGTTAAAAGCTTACGCGCTTCTGCAAAGATCCCGGTAACTAAATCCCGCTGCGCTTTGTAAAGCCTTTCCACATAAGGTTTAAGCTCTTCAAATTGTTGATTATCACCTTTTGGTATTGGTCCTGAAATAATTAATGGTGTCCTTGCATCGTCAATTAAAACTGAATCGACCTCATCCACAATAGCATAATTGTGTTTGCGCTGAACTAAATCCTCCGGATTAATAGCCATATTATCCCTCAGGTAATCAAAACCAAACTCGTTGTTTGTTCCATAGGTAATATCGCAATTATATGCTTTTCTTCGCGATTCAGAATTTGGCTGGTGTTTATCAATACAATCTATTGAAAGCCCATGAAATTCATACATTGGCCCCATCCATTCGGCATCCCTTTTCGATAGATAATCGTTAACAGTAACCAAATGAACCCCTTTGCCCGGAAGTGCGTTTAAAAATACTGGCAGGGTTGCTGCCAATGTTTTTCCTTCCCCTGTAGCCATCTCAGCAATATTTCCACGATGAAGCACAATTCCCCCAATTAGCTGAACATCGTAATGAACCATATTCCAGGTTACTTCAGAACCTCCGGCAACCCATGTGTTTGACCAGATGGATTTATCCCCGTCAATAATAATGCTATCCCTTTTGGCAGCCAAATCACGATCAAAATCCGTTGCAGTTACAATTACTTTCTCATTCTTCGCAAAACGTGCTGCGGTTTCTTTAACAATTGCAAATGCGGTAGGGAGTATCTCGTTTAAGACTATTTCAATTTTTTCATCGATTTTTTCTTCCAGCTTATCAATTTGGGTGTAAAATTTTTCGCTTTCCTCAACTTCAGCATCCTCGACTTCCAGTTTGAGTTTATTTATTTCATCTTCTTCGGGCTTTATCCGTTCTTTAATTAGGTCTTTAAGCCGTTGAGATTCTGCCCTAAGTTCATCGTTCGACAAGTTGCTTAATCGTTCAAATTCTTTGTTAACTGCCTCAACTATAGGCTTTATTTCTTTTATATCCCTTTCAGATTTATTTCCTAAAAGTTTACCTAATATTTTATCAACTATTGCCATATATTATGTTTATTTTTTCATGCAAATTCGATTACAAATGTAGTTATTTGTAGAAGCTAATAAAAGCCACAGGCATACTTTTATAATAATTGTGCCAATTTAAAATTATTGCTTATTTCAGCCATAATAGCATGGCTTTTGTCATGCCTGACAGTGCTTATTCAAAATCACAATCTTAAAATATGTATTTTTACAAAAAATTGATCAATGGAGAAAACAACAAAAAATTGTTTTGTTTGTAACAAGGAAATTACAACTACTCCTGTTACTTTAAATGCATTTGTAAATATGGCTGTTTGCAATGATTGCCAGGGCACCCAAAAAGAAAAGGAAAAAGAAAACGAACTGCTCGATAGCCTTGCAGACGGGCTTGTTTGTGGGTGTATATAAAAAAAGGCCGCGATAATCACGACCTTTATAATTGCTAGTTATAAACTATTAATTTAATAGGTGGGTATACGTGTCGTTCACCAATTCAGGCAAATAATTTGCAATTAAAGCAAGTGCCCTATCATCGTCAACCTTTTTTGGCGTAATTACTTTCTGATTTAGCATGTCCTTTTCGCTAATAACAGCTTCTGTAATTTTTGCTGGTACGTTTGCCCAACTCTTTTTAATTTTTTTAACTCCAAAACCATCCGCGTTGGATGTGTAACATACTTCAAAATGTTCGGAACGTACAATGTAATTGGTTGCTGATGCTGATTTCCTTTTTAATACAGTTACCGGAACCTCATCGGCACTGTACGTTAAGGTCCAGATTTTTTCGATGTTTTTACCAACATGTAAATCGTTCACACTTTCGATTTTGTAGTTAACAAACTCCTCTGATGTTTCGGCTGCGTTTGTATTAACTGCTGTTGTCATGGTTAGTGCAACAGCGAATACGATTACTAAACTTAATTTTTTCATGGCTACAAATTTTAAATAAAGAATAAATCGTTTTTTCTGCGGAAAATAACCGCTTCTCTAATTTTTGTTTTCACTTAATATGACGGCTAAATTAGCGTTCTGTTGCACATAAAACCTCTGTTCAAAAACAGAAGCATTTGACAGATTAAATTTTGAAGTTTCAAATATTCTAAATTGACGGTTATTTGTAATGAATTTAAATAAACAGATGTATTATACTTGAAAATTGTAAGTAAAATTCGGATTTTAAAAATTAGGATGTTTAAATAAAAGATTATTTTATCTTTAAATGACAGATTTTAATCGACAAAATTATGTGGATTTTTTATGGTGGATGGAATAATTAGTGAGGATCTACCTCGAATGAAATTCTCACCATGCGTTTAATCTTGTAAAACGGTTTAATTTCTACTCTTTAATAAATTTCGAATAATATAACCTACCCTCTGTTTCCAATTGTAGATAATAAAATCCGGGGATAAATCCTGAAACATCCAAATTATTCCCTAAAAAAGCTATACTGGAATAAACTAGCCTGCCATGTATGTCTAATATCATAAGGTTTCCGGTAATAAAACCGCTACTTATTTTCAAATGTAATTTATCTGAAACCGGATTAGGAAACAGTATTATTTCGTTTTCATCTGTGGTTGACAATCTATCGCTATTTGTTGGTATATAGGGATTATATGTTTCGGATTTTAATAATGGGACTAGAGTAAAAGATTCCAACTGTCCTTCATTATTTTTAAAATTTACAGAAAACTCATTGATGTATGTTTTTGCCAACTCATACGTTTCCATGGTTTGTGAATGTGGCAAAAAAGTTGTTCCAAGGATGTAACTCATGCCACCCATTTCATGCCCTCCATTGGTGTCGATAAAGTACCTGTTCTCATGGTTTGTGAGCTTGGTGGTAACCAGCCTGCCCATTACCAGCGAATCGACAAGCGGATTGTTAATCGCTTCCTCCAGGGTAAAACCCGATGCATCACTCACAACACCTCCTTCCCTAAGGGTTGTAATTCCCGGTCCTGGCGAATTGTCTTCCAATACAATATCAAAATAAGCGCTGTCGGTTCCATTTCCATTTCCTCTGGAATATAAATCGATGGTGGTTCCATCAGGTTGATTGATACTGTATTTAATTCCCGAATAAGTATATGTCCCGCTGTCGATGGTAGTTTTATTATAAGCGTATTCACTAACTGAAATGATGTAACCACTGATTATCCTTCCAATTCCAATAGTTGTATCAGCCGGAATAGGATAATTGATTCCACCATAATTTCCAATTCGTAAACCAGTAACTCTTAAATCCTCAAAATACATGTGTCCGTAAGTATCGTTAGCTATCCAATCATTGCCATTCCAAAAGAGTGCACCGTTTACATTTTCATAAATGGTATCCCAGGCTGAAGGAACACCCCAGTCCAGGTTGCCACCTTTATCAGTACATACCGCTATGATGGTTGTACCACCAAGCTGAATCTCCCAGCCATACCAGTAGTTATCACCCGTATTGCCATCGTTTACGGCTCTATAAGCAGCTGGATCACAATAATTTGAATGTCCCAAATCAATGATTTTCCTATTGGCTGTACAACCTTCAAAAGTGCCAATGGCTACAGAAGGTGGCGAATATTTATTCAGGAAAAGCTGATTACAGTTGATACAGTTTTTAAAAGCATAGCCACCTAATGAAGTCGCCGAAGTAGCTCGTACCGTAACCAGGTTTGTACAATTTTCAAAAGCGTTATTTCCAATAAATGTTACATTTGGAATAACTGCATATTGCAAATGGCTCAGGTTTTTAAACGCATTATCTGGTACATTTCCTTCAGAAAATGAAGCATCTTCATTAATGGTAAGAATTTCTAAATTAGGAAGACTGTCACGAATCCAGTAAACATCAGTGTTATTTAAAATTCCTTTAGTAATGGTTAGTTTTGTTATTGCCGACAGGTCGCTTCTAAGTGCTGAAACGCTTGTGGAAAGTTCTCCTGTGGTAAATGTTTTATCGATGGTTACTTCATTTTCAAAAGGAACAAGTAACTCGAAACCGTACCAATAATTATCTGCGATATTGCCATCATCAACGGTCTGGCAGGCAATACTACCTTCGTATGGTAATCGAAATTGCCGATAGAAATGACAATCTTCAAAAGCGCCTTCTCCAACTTCCGGTGCTTCTGCACTACTTGTTTTTAATTTCCAGAATAGAGAGCACCCTGCAAATGCGCTGTCGCCAATTTGGGTTAGTTCAATAAAACGAACATCTGAAAGGTTTAAGCAATTTATAAAAGCATTATCGCCAACCGACGTTACGTTTTCAAAATAACAACTTTGAATGTTTATATGGTTTTTAAAAGCATTATCGGGTAAGCTTGAATCTGAAATATGCGCTTCGTCCCATATCTTTAACGTTAACAGATTTACAAGGCTATCTCGAATCCAAAAAACATCAGCATTGTTTAATGTGCCAACTTTAATAGTTAGGTAATTAATGTCTGAAAGATTTGCGTGGAGAGTCGATATTATATTGCCTAAATCACCTGTTTCGAATCCGGCATCGATGGTTATTTTATTGTTGTTGTAATTGTTCGCTTTTGCTGAAAAACAATAAAAGAACAGGAGTAAAAAAATGATAATTCTACCAGGATGAAACAACGCTGTTTGGATTCTATTTTTCATGATTTTTGGCTTTTCAAAATATATTATAATTTAATAAAACGGTTTGTAAATTGACTGTTGTTTTGTTTCAGGAACAACTGATAAACTCCCGGTGAAAGGTTTGAAACATCCATGCTATTTGTGTTTATTCTTTTTTGCTGAAACACGAGTGCCCCACTGAGATTGTAAATTTTAACTTCAACATCAGAAAAGTTGTTGTTTGCTTTGAAGAATAACTTTTCTGATACCGGATTTGGGTAGAGCAAAACAGTGTGTGTGTTGTTGAAATTAACCTTTTGGTTGGAAATGGCAGTTGCCGGCGAATAAGTTTCGGAAATTAGCAAAGGCGAAATTTTGAAACTCTCTAACTGCCCTTCGTCATTTTTGAAATGAATACCGAATTCAGAAACATAAGTTTTTGCTATTTCGTATTTTTCTATTGTAGTTGATGGTGGCATGAAATGCGTTGACAGGATATAACTTTTCCCACTCATTTCAAAACCTCCATACATATCAAAAAAGTATCGATTGTGTCCGTTTTTCAACTCTTTGGTGACCATGCGCCCCATTACTAACGAATCGATTAATGGAGTACTAAATGCACTTTCAGTAGTGAATCCTGTAAAATCGCTGATAATTCCACCTTCACTTATTTTGGTTAATCCAGGAGATGGATCTTCAACGAGAATATCAAAATATGCACTATCGGTTCCGTTGCCATTTCCCCTTGAGCAAGCAGTTATTGAATTACCATCGGGCTGGTTAATGACATATTTTAAACCTTGATAACTATATTGACCTCCATCAATTGCGTCGATTGTATAAGTATATTCTTCAATCAAAATATGATATCCCCAAATTATTCTTCCAATACTGGTAGTGGGTTCTGGAGGAATTTGATAATTTATTCCGCTATAATTTCCTCTGCGGAGTCCTCCAAAACTTGAATTAACAAAATAGTAATGAGCATACTTATCATTAGCATCCCAGTCTTTTTCGTTCCAAAATATAGCACCGGTGTTATTTTCATATATTGTATCCCATGTGGTAGCTTGTCCCCAACCAATGTTTCCACCTTTATCTATTTCGGCTACAATTGTTGTGGGACTGCAGGCTTTTATTTCCCACCCATGCCAGAAGTTATCTGCGGTATTTCCGTCGTTTACGGCTTTATACATATCCGGATCGCAATTGCTTCCATTACTGTAATATAAATCTACTACCCGGTTTTTTGCAGAACAGCCATCAAAAGTGCCAGTACCAGCAGAGGGCGGTATAAACGGATTAACATATAATTGCACACAAGAACTACATCCTTTAAAGGCATTATTCCCTATTGAAGTGGCAGATGAGATGGAAACATTGGTTAGGCTGCTACAACCTTCAAATGAGCTGTTTCCGATGGTAGTGGCTGTCGAAATATTTGCAAGCCTTAATGTTTTATGATTCTTTAATGCATCATTAGGAAAATTGTCATTGGTAAAAGTTGCATCTCCATTTATAGCGAGAAAATCTAAATTTGGTAGATTATCTCTTATCCAATAAACATCGGTAGAATTTAACTCCCCTTTATTTATATGCAATGAAGTTATAACTGAAAGCTCATTTCGGAATGCGCTTACAATATCAGATAATTGTCCAGTTGCAAAATCTGTAAATATTTCAACTACGTTTTCGTGAGGTACCAACAACTCGAAGCCATACCAATAATTATCGCTAACATTCCCGTCATTTACAGCTTTATATATGTTTTTTCCATTGTAAGGCAAACGAATTTGCCGGTAATTATTACAGCCATAAAAAGTGCCTGTTCCTACTGTGGGGGGATTAGTTTCATTTACCGATAATTTCCATAAAGAGCTACATTCTGCAAAGGCACTGTCGCCAATGTGTGTCAATTGAGTTGAACTTATACCCGATAAATTTGTGCAACCTTTAAATGCACGGTTCCCAATTTCACTTAAATTCTTAAAATAAAAACTTCGGATATTCTTATGGTTCAGAAATGCACTTTCAGTAAGCGAGTTATTTTGCAGATTGCCTTCTTCCCAAATGGTGAAACCAAAAAGATTGGGAAGATTGTCGCGGACCCATAAAATATCATTATTGTTAACCGTTCCCGCACGTATATCAAGGCTTTTAATTTCTGAAAGATTTGAATGGATAGATTCAATAGTATCGCCTAAACTCCCGCTGGTAAATGACGCGTCTATTGTTAAAGTATGTCCATCAAAATCGTTAGCAATAATACTAAGTGGATAAAAACAAATTAATATACTGACAGACAATGCAATTAGGATGTAAAAAATCCTTGTCTTACAGTGATTTTTGGTTTTCATAAGGCGATAATTTTTATTGATGTGGTGCTCAGGTAAAATTAGGTAGTGAAAAATCGAAAAGAAAAAAAACCGCCCCTACAAAACCCTACATTGATGAAAAGTGGACAGTTAACAGTCCGGATTGGCAGTAAAGGCCCAAAAATTAATAATTACAAAAGGAAAATGCCATTGAACTGAGACTAAAAACTGGTACTGCATACTGAGACTGCATACTGAGACTGCAAACTGAGACTGCAAACCGAGACTGCAAACCGAGACTGCAAACCGAGACTGCAAACTGGTATCGTGAACTGGTACTGTAAACTATTCAAATTCGTTCTAGTACATCAATTAGATTGTCATCACGTTTGAGGTTTAATTTTTTCCTCAAACGTGACCGCGCAACTTCAATGCTTTTAAGAGATTGCCCTGTAATTGCTGCAATCTCTTTTGAACTGAGTTTTAATTTTAAAAACGCACTTATTTTGCGGTCGTTTAGGGTTAGGTTGGCAAATAGATTATTCATTCTTTTATAAAATTCTGGATGAACCGCATTAAAATGAGTTTCAAATTCCTTCCAGTGTTTTTTGTGGCGAAGTTCAAACTTTAAGCTCCTTTTAATGGAATTAATAGTTGTAAAAAGGCTTTCATCTTCATTAGTTAGCTTATCCAATTGACATATAATACGTTCAATGCTATTGTTATTTTCGGCAATTAATATCGATTTTGAAACCAGTTCCCTTTTCTGATACTCAATTTTATCGTTTAAAATTGCCACCCTCTGTTTATGGATTTCCTTTCGGTTAACAATTTGTTTTCCCAATAAAAAAACCACGCAAAGCGATAATAGTACGCCGATACCGAGCAAAAGTGACAATATCTTCCTTTGCTTCGCTATTTTTTTCAAATTTATGGATTCATGTACCAACCTTTGGTTTTCATCAATATGCAACTGAACCTGGTATTGTATTTCCAATTCCTCAATAGCTTTTGTTTTCTCTAAGGTAAAAATGGAATTTTGGATATCAATATAATTTTGATGATAAGTTAACGCTGATTTATAATCACCTTTGCTTGTATTGATCTCATAAAGCAGTTTGTATGCTTCAGCAATTAAGGGTGAAGCTTCTGTTTCTAAAGCAACCGATAAAGCGCTTTCAGCCTGATTGGTAGCCGTTAAATAATCACTCTCAGATAAAGTCACTGAAGCTAACTTTACCAAAGCCAAAACCAATGATGGTTTTGTAACGTTCGCTTCTGAAGTTTCTTTTGCTTTTAAATAGTAATTTTTGGCTTCGCCAACGTTATCTTGTTTTAAATACAAATTTCCGAGTTCAATGTAACACTCCACTACCCTAACATTGTCTTTTATCTCATTGGCAAGGTTTAACGCTTCCAGAAATAAATCAAAGGAATGCTTATAATCCCCTAATTCAACGTGCAAGGATGCAGTATTTACAAGAGGCGCAAACAAATAAAACCTATCTCCGGTTTCTCGGGCCAGTGCTAACGACTGTTCATAATATTGTTTCGATTTTTTTAGGTCTCCCTGCTTTTCATGCACCCCTGCAATATTGTTCAAAACATTAAATATATGTACTTTTTTATTCTTATGTTCATAAAGTTTTAATGCCCTATTATAGTTAACCATTGCCTGTGGATAATTACCCAGGTTTTTTTCAACTGTTCCGATATTGTTATAATTATCGGCCATCGATAAAGAATCGTTCAATTCTTCGGCTAAATTGAGCGACAATGAATAATAACTCTTAGCAGCCTTAAAAAATCCTTTTGATTTGTATGCCAAGCCAATGCCAAAATAGCAGTTTAGTAACTCTTGTTTATTGTTAAAGGATGTATAAATATCTAAAGCCCGAAAATAATTATCAAGTGCTAGATTAAAATCTCCCGTTTCAAGGTACATCTCTCCATAAGAAAAAAGTACCTTCCCTTTTAATAATGGATTACAATTTACGTTTTTTAGTGCTTTGGCATAATAAACTATGGCACTATCGTATTGATAATCATAGTACTGAACATAACCTATATCAAATAATAGTTGTGGTAGTTTTGAAGCATCTGTATTATGAATGAGTGCTTTTAAGCTATCCGCCTTTACGTTGCTTGCATTAATATTTAAATTAATAAAACAGATAAAATATAATGCAAACAATAGAGCTATTATGGGCACTTTTTTGGTCATCAAAACTTGTTAACAATGGGTTTACTCTTCTAAAGTTACAAGTTTTCTTTTGTATCCTTTAAATATTTTTCCAACCTGTTCATCCCTTCCATTATATTTTCAAGCGAATTGGCGTAAGAAAAGCGTAAAAAGCCTTCACCATTATCGCCAAAATCAATTCCGGGCGTTACCCCCAAATGCGCCTTTTCCAGGATGTCAAATGCCAATTTATAAGAGTCATTGGTTAGGTGTTTCACATTTACAAACACATAAAATGCCCCGGTTGGTTCCACTTTAATATCAAAACCTAATTCTTTAAGCCTTTCTATTAAATATTTACGACGTTCGTCGTAAGTCGCTTTCATTTTGGCAACATCAGCAGATGCACTTCTAAGGGCGGTAATTCCTGCACGTTGAGCTGTTGATCCGGCACAAATAAACAGGTTTTGTTGGAGCTTTTGCATGACCCTCACATACTTTTGGGGCGCTATCACATATCCCAATCGCAAACCAGTCATTGCATAAAGCTTTGAAAATCCATTTAACACAAAAGCATTATCGGTAAACTCCAATATCGAATGTGCCCTCCCTTCATACACCAGTCCATGATAAATTTCATCAGAGATGATATGGGGCCTCAACTGCGCGAGCTCTTGCATAACTTCTTTTGAAAGCAGGTTACCTGTAGGGTTCATGGGACTATTAATAAGAATAGCCTTGGTTTTTGCATTGATATACTTTTTAATAATCGAAGGACGATATTGAAACCCGTCATCTTCCGATACGGGAACCGGAACGACTTTAGCCCCAATATATTTGATAAAATTAGGATAACAGGCATAACCGGGATCAGAAATTATGACTTCATCCTCGTTTTCGCACAATACCGACAAGGCCAGTAGAATTGCCGGGGATGAGCCTGAGGTAACAATTATTTGCTGTGGGTCAACGTCGACATTATATTTCTGCTTGTAATTTTTTGCTATTTCTTCGCGTAATTCCGGATCGCCCAGGCTGTGCGTGTAATGTGTGCGTCCCTGATTGAAAGCTTCCTGCACCGATTCAGAAATGCACCTTGGAACATCGAAATCAGGCTCTCCCACTTCCATGTGGATTACATTGATACCGTTTTTCTCCATTTCGGCTGCTTTTTCAAGCACTTCCATCACGATAAATGGTGTGATATCTTTTACCTTGCTACTGATCATTTTGATTTTCGGATTTTTTCTAAAAGTACTGAAGTAATAGGCGGCAAACAATACAAATAATCATGTTTAAGAGAATAGCTTTGCTTAAGCAGCATAGTATTTTGCGATTTGAAAAGCCTGTTGCCCATATGCGCCACCAAACAAATAATAATGGTTAAGAACATGGTATAACTGATAAAGTAAGTTGCGCTCTTTCCAATCATGTGGTAAAGGATAAACTTCGTGATAGGAATCCCAAAACCGATTTGAAAAGCCCCCAAACATGGTCATAATCCCCATTTCCATTTCCCGATCGGCATAATACGTGGCAGGATCAATTAATGCAGGTTTATTATTGGTGTACATGTAATTGCCCGACCATAAATCACCGTGAATTAACGATGGACTGCTATTATTCGGTATCAAATCAGGTAATTTCATCAGCAACCTTTCATAAATTTTCATGTGCTCTGTTGGAATAGACCGAACCTGATTACTGAGTTTAATGATATGATTTAATCTATTGTTCCCAAAAAAATCAACCCAGTTATCGCTCCATGTATTGTTTTGCTTACTTGCCCCACAATAGTTATGTGCATAAAAACCAAATTTATCATTCGAATGCTTATGAACCAATGCCAAACCTTTACCTAATTCTTCATCAGAACAATTAGAATATGAATCACCTTGTTCGATATAGGTTAAAATTAAAAATGCCGGGGTATCGTCCAATTCTTTTACATCAATTACCTCGGGAATGGTAAGATATGGGTTTTTAACTTTTGACAGTTCTTGAAGGCTTTCTGCTTCACGTAAAAAGAGGTCGGATGGGCAATTTGAATTCCATTTCAGAAAATAAGTGCCAATAGTTGTAATGAGCTTGCCTGCATTACTAATGCACCCACCTGATACGTTGGAATTGGAAATCACATAAACATCTTGGTTCAGCTTTGCACTTAAACGAAGTTCAATTTCACGCAAAAGTTTTTTTTCCTGGGTATTGCTCATACACAAATATAAAAACTTTGAGAAACAAAAAATATTCATGAATTCCGCAAATCACCAGCAAGAATAAAAACAAACTACATGGGCTTAGCAAATTTCATTTACTGAATTAATTATGCGGATGGATCCCGATAATTATGCGGGACGCATCACCCAAAACAAAAAAGACCCGGGTAACCCCGAGTCTTAAACTATTATTTCACCTTCAATTTATTTACTTTACTTTATCGACAATTGCTTTAAACGCATCCTGGTGGTTCATTGCCAAATCGGCCAGAACTTTACGGTTAATATCGATATTATTCTTTTTCAACAATCCCATAAACTGTGAATAAGACAACCCTTCTAAACGGGCTGCTGCGTTAATACGCTGAATCCACAATGAACGAAACATTCCTTTTTTTGCTTTCCTGTCGCGATATGCATACTGAAGACCTTTTTCGTATGTATTTTTTGCAACAGTCCAAACATTTTTACGGGCTCCGAAATAACCTTTAGTCCTTTTAAGGATCTTTTTCCTTCGGGCGCGTGATGCTACATGATTAACACTTCTTGGCATACTTTTTAATTTTTTGGTAATAAGCGTTCCACCAATTAACGGAATCTTTTCTGCTCTATCACCTGGTTATAACTTTTTTATTTTAATTAAAGAAAGAACTTTTTCTATTTCATGCACAACAGCAATTTAACATTGCTTTCGTTTGTTTTGTCAATTGTTGTCCAATAAGTAAGGTTACGCTTACGCTTCTTACTTTTTTTGGTCAAAATATGACTTTTATAAGCATGCTTTCTTTTAATTTTCCCTGTTCCGGTAAGCCTAAATCTCTTTTTGGCTCCCGAATTAGTTTTCATCTTTGGCATTTTCTATATATTATAGTTAAAAAAGCTTCTTAGCTTTTTTTAGGTGAAATAAACATGGTCATTCTTTTACCCTCTAATTTAGGCAACTGCTCAACTTTTCCAAATTCTTCCAATTCGGTAGCAAAACGAAGCAAAAGGATTTCGCCTTGTTCTTTAAACAGGATTGAACGTCCCTTAAAAAACACAAAAGCTTTTACTTTTGCACCTTCACTCAGGAATTTTTGGGCGTGCCTAAGTTTAAATTGAAAATCGTGCTCATCGGTTTGAGGCCCGAAACGGATCTCCTTGACAACCACTTTCACAGCTTTGGCTTTCATTTCTTTTTGTTTCTTTTTCTGTTGATAAAGAAACTTTGAATAGTCAATTACCTTACACACAGGAGGGTCAGCATTTGGAGATATTTCCACCAAATCAAGACCCAATGAATCTGCGATACTTAAGGCTTCACGTAATGGGTAAACTCCCGGCTCTGTAACATTATCACCAACAACCCTTACCATGGGTGTTTTAATACGTTCATTTATCCGGTGCTGAGGCGTTGTATCAACTCTGCCCCCTCTGTTAAAATTTCTTCTCTTAATAGCTATTTTAAAGTCCTCCTATAAATTAGTTATATAATCCTGATAATTGATTCTTTACTTCTAAATTGACCATTTCAACAAATTCTTCATTGGTCATTGTTCCTTTATCTCCTTCCCCTTGCTTACGTACCGAAACTGCTTCTTTTTCAACTTCTTTTTCGCCGATAATCAGCATGTATGGAATCCGTTTTAATTCGTTATCACGTATCTTCCTACCAATCTTTTCGTTACGCTCGTCAATAACGGTGCGAATATCGCAATTATTTAGATATTTTAAAACTTTTTTTGCATAATCGTTATACTTTTCACTAATAGGCAACAGAACAACTTGCTCGGGTGTTAGCCATAAAGGGAATTTTCCGGCAGTATGCTCAATTAACACAGCAACGAAACGTTCCATCGAACCAAAAGGTGCACGGTGAATCATAACCGGTTTATGACGGTTATCATCGGCGCCAATATATTCAAGGTCAAACCTTTCCGGCAGGTTATAATCCACCTGGATTGTTCCAAGCTGCCAGCTTCGTCCTAAGGCATCTTTGATCATAAAGTCAAGTTTTGGCCCGTAAAATGCTGCTTCGCCAACCTCGGTTACTGTATTTAAGCCTTTTTCTTCACAAGCCTCGATAATTGCCCGCTCTGCCTTGTCCCAGTTCTCTGCCGATCCAATGTATTTATCCGGGTTCTTCGGATCGCGCAACGATATCTGTGCCGTATAGTTCTCAAAACTTAATGCTTTGAAGATGATAAATACGATGTCGATTACTTTTTTAAATTCATCTTTCAACTGATCGGGACGGCAAAAAATATGCGCATCGTCTTGTGTAAAGCCCCTTACACGGGTTAACCCGTGCAATTCGCCACTTTGCTCATACCTGTACACAGTACCAAATTCTGCCATACGAACTGGCAGGTCCTTGTACGATCTTGGTTTGATTTTATATATCTCGCAGTGGTGAGGACAGTTCATTGGTTTTAACATGTACTCTTCACCTTCCGACGGGGTTTTTATGGTTTGGAATGAATCGGCACCATACTTTTGATAATGTCCCGATGTTTTATACAACTTTACATCGCCAATGTGAGGTGTTATAACCTGATCGTAACCATGCGCTTTTTGTAAGCGTTTCAAAAAACTCTCTAATTCCATGCGCAATTGGGCACCTTTAGCCAACCACAACGGAAGCCCCTGCCCTACATTTTCTGAAAAGGCAAATAACTCCATCTCCTTACCAATTTTTCGGTGGTCACGCTTTTTGGCTTCTTCAATCATCACCAAATACTCTTCGAGCATTTTTTGTTTTGGAAATGAAACACCATAAACACGGGTCAGCATTTTATTTTTCTCATCGCCACGCCAATAGGCACCAGCAATCGAGGTAAGTTTTATTGCTTTAATCAGACCAGTGTTTGGCAAGTGGGGACCACGGCAAAGATCGATGAAATTACCCTGGTTGTATAATGTGATAGTACCATCTTCCAATTCACTAATAAGTTCCAGTTTTAACTCATCGTTTTTTGCTTCAAACATCTTCAAAGCATCCGATTTGCTAATTTCACTGCGAACAATATCGTTTTTTTGCCTTGCCAGTTCCAGCATTTTCTTTTCGATACTCGCCAGGTCTTTTTCAGACAAAACCTTTCCTTCCGGTAATTCAATATCGTAATAAAAGCCGGTGTCGACCGTAGGACCTATTCCGAATTTTGTACCGGGGTACATTGCTTCAATGGTTTCTGCCATTAAATGGGCAGATGAATGCCAAAAGGTTTCTTTTCCCTGGCGGTCTTCCCATTTATAAAGGTTAATACTGGCATCTTCATTAATCGGACGGCTTAAATCCCATACTTCTCCGTTTACTGAAATTGACAAAACTTCTTTTGCCAATCTGGGAGAAATGGATTGTGCAATATCAAATCCGGTAATCCCTGCTTGAAATTCTTTAACGCTATTATCCGGTAAGGTAATATGTATCATTTTTCGTTTGCTGTTAATTTCAAAAAATTGTCTGCAAAGATAAGTATTCTTCATAGAAAACACTTACTTAGGCGGAATGATTCATCCTAAAAAGCTTAAATTTTGACAGGATTTATAAACAAAGGGTGGTTAATTCCTGAGAGAATGATTTATTTCAACTATTTGTAGTTTTCGAATATCGATAAATTATCATTGCTGTTCACTTGAACCAGATATCCCTTGCCTGGCTTAAAATTACCAATATTGTTTGTCCAACCACCATAACTCCCCCAATCTTCGATTGCATTGCCGGCCTCGTCCATCACTTTTAGCAATGTGCCACGATCAATCAACTGTTGAACTACTTTTAAGCCACTATAGGTGAACTAACTTCGAATTCTGTTTGCGAGGAAGAATCCCACAATTTGAACATAATTTGGTTTCCAACATTGTATCCATCTTTTCCCTCGTCAACTTTTGAAACAATTGCCACAGCAAGAGTTTGGTCGTTAAAACTTCCTAAACTTTGAGTTAAGCGCACTGCACCAACGCATAATGAACCATCAAATATTCCTATTTCATCCCCTTGCTGAAGGTTAGTCCCTGCAATTTTTGCTTCTAAAACATTTATGTTCATATGATCAAACCCGAATCCCGTAAAGGCTTTCTGAAAATGGTTTTGAGCCTGGGAATTGATAGCGAAAAGAAATATAATCAAGAGGTTAACGATAAAGTATGGATATTTCATTCTATTATGTTTGGTTGTTTACTTTTAAAAAGCTGATTCCTACATCCCCGATAAGTTATTATACAAGCAATTAGGAGTTTCGAATATAATTCTTTTGATATAGATATTCAATTATTTAAAACAAATGTTTAGTAACAAATAGTTAAAAACAACTATTTATATTGACTTTAAATATACTGTGAGACTCTTGGGAAAATAATAGCTAATATTATTAAACTGTCTTTTAAACAAAATTCTGATAACAATTAATAAAAAAAACAGTTTGTTTATATATCAGCGTAAAAATCCCTGGGGAGATTCTCCGGCTACATTACGTCTTTCTTTTGTCTTATTTAGAATTTCTGCCTTTTTCTCATTTGAATAAGAAAACCAATTACCAACCTCGTCTCTTGTTCTCCGACAACCAAAACAAACTCCCTGACTATCGTGCTGACACACTTTTATACATGGAGATTCTACTTCTTGCATTGTACTTTATTTGATTTTAAAAAAGTTTGACCAGCTTACTATTATAAAGCCAAATGTATAACTTTATGCTCAATAAACACATTATAATTTTATATAGGACAAAGAAAGCATGTTAAAATGAATATACTTAATAATAGAAATTTTGAACCTGAATTTCGTTTCCAGACATCCAGGAGCAGTGGTCCGGGCGGGCAAAATGTAAATAAGGTGAATTCGAAAGTCGAGCTCCGTTTTTCCATTGATGCATCAAGCTTACTTACAGATCATGAAAAGGAGATCCTTCATCGAAAACTTAAAAGCCGAATTACTGATGATGGAGAACTCATTATTATCGCCCAAGATGATCGATCACAAATACGCAATAAAGAATTGTCAATCAACCGGTTTTATGAGCTCCTTGAAAAAGCATTAAAACCTAAAAAAAAACGTATCAGAACAAAGCCAACACTTGCATCAAAAAAGAAACGGATGGAAAAAAAACGCATTCATTCATTAAAAAAACAAAACAGGCAAACTCCAGACCAACAATAAGCAACAAAAAAGCCCCACCAAATTGGCAGGACTTAATATTTTAAATGATTATCTGATTTAAACTATGCTAGTTTAACATTGACTGCATTTAATCCTTTTCTTCCTTCTTCAAGGTCAAAGGTGACTTCATCGTTTTCATGAATACTATCTTTCAGTCCATTTGAATGTACAAAATATTCTTTTGATGTTTCTGACTCGATGATAAATCCAAATCCTTTTGAATCGTTAAAAAATTTTACTGTTCCTTTATTCATTATATTATAAATTAATTTGGCGCAAGATACTCTAAAATATTGACAATAAAGATTTTTACCCAAAGTATTCGTTTTTTTGAAATTTTTCAATGGCAATAAAGGTTGGACTTAATTGATATTTCTGCTGATTTATGTCGCATGCAAATTATTATTTTAAATTAAAGAAAGCATATAACAATAAAATACCCCTTTGTACGTTAATTCTAGGCTTGAATAATGATATAAACGGAAGATTCCGCAAAGATACCCAATAGTTTGATTATCTTTGCATTCCAGTAGAAACACAAAATATTTCATGTTGACAATTTCAAATTTGGTTCCTATCTGTTTTATTTCAAAATAAATTTTTAGGGTAAGAAGTGAAAACTTTAAGCGTTAAATGGACGATTCCAGCATGATTACACATCGAATAAGTAAAAAAATAAGCTATGGCAGAAAAGAAACAAACAATTGTTGTATCGCCTGACGTGACAAAAATGCAGGAAGTAAAAATTGACAACCGAACAAAAATTTACATTGGGATTGATGAAGATCCGAAGGAAGCAAAAAAACGATATCTGGCAAGGTTGGAATTTAAAAAACCGTAAAATTTAAAAGCCACATAAATTAAAGCTCCATGTATAGCATTTACATGGAGCTTTTTCGTTATTCTGATCAAAATGCGCCTAAATCCTCACAAAATCAAGCCACAAGCTGTTTTCTTCGTATCCCTCCACAACATTTTCATTGTTCGAAAAATTAAATGAACTAATTAAAGCAGTGATTTCCTGCTTCAGCATAAGAACCCCTCCTTCAATTAAATCTTTTCGATAACCCTTGTCTTCAAGGTCAATAACCAGGTTTAGTGATATGACCCGTCCTATAACTTTCCCCATTTCAACCAATTTACGTTGGGGCATTTGCAAATCAAGGTTAAAATTAATTTGAGATTTAATAAAGCTACTTGCTTTATCTGTTAAACTATAGGTTTTCAAAAATTGAAAAAGGTTGTTTTCTTTTGCCCTTTTCATAAGTTTGATTAATCCTTCCGAAATTTGCGCATAAAGAATATCGTTCGATCCTTCGAATATCTGGAATGGCCTGCTATCAGAAGTGCCTCTCCCTGCAATATGATTTAATTTGAAAGCCTTGGCCCCAACAAGTTGAACAACCGACTGGGCAGCTTGCTGCATCAAATCGGTAACGACGCTTTTTACAGAATTAGCTTCCATTCCCTGGTCTGACAAATCTTTATCCAAACCAGCTTTTTCACTGCTGTTTGCGCACATGGCAGAACATATAGTGTATGACGCCTGCAATTTGGACAAGCGCTCTTGCACCTGATCAAAATGAAACAAACTCTTGCCCCCAATAAAACGCTGTTTGCAATGTGCTATCGCTTCGTCCAGCATACGCTGAATAAAACCCATTCCAAGTCCTGGGAACTGCATCCTGCTTCGGTGCAAAAGGTCCAACATCATTTTAACCCCATTGGTATGTGGCTGCAATTTGTGGATTCCGGGAACTTTAACATCAATGTGGTTTCTGCCATAAGGAATCATGTAAAGGCCCAAATTTTCAAAAAACTCTTCCACTTCTATCTGCTGTCCAGGTGCATTCATATCGGCAAGAAAAAAGTCAATATCACGCTGCAAGTTCCCCGAATCGGTTTTTTGCCTTGCGGTTAAAAGCCAGTAATCTGCCCAGCCAGTAAGGCCAGCCCAATGTTTTTTCCCTTTAATATGGTATTCTCCATTTTTTTGAGTGAAGCTGGTTTGCATATTTAGGGCATCGCTACCAAAATCAGGTTCGGTAATCATTAATCCACCCATATTTTGCCTGTTTATAAAGCCATCAAAAACAGATTTCTTTACCTCTTCTTGTGCATATTTCCCAAATGGCTGAAGGAAAAGTGCCGAATTTATTCCAAAGGTCAGCGATAAGGCCAATGATTCATACGATGCTGCAGCCAGCAGTCCAATATTTTCGTGCATCAAACTTCCCCTGCCTCCATATTCCTTGGGGATACCAACCGAAAGCGGGTTAACCGACATAATTTCACGAAGTGCAAACGGTGGCAAACCACGCTTTATGCTCATCTCGTCAAGGTTTCCACGCTTGTGAAAAACCAATTTCATTTTCGATTTTAAATCTTTTAGGAAATCAGGGAAAGGAACACTTACATTGGTTGATTTAGCATGGGGATATAAAATTGAATGTTCAATATTATTCATTTATTTGTTTTAATTTTTTCAGGAATTGCTATCCTGTACTACTTTATCCAACTGTAACATACACCTTCCTTTATTGTTTTATTTAATTTCAGTGAATGAATAACAAATACCCATTAAGCTGATTTATTACATTTTTATTATCCATATTATATTGTAAGATTGACTACAATTTAGAATTGAAATCCTCAAAATAATTAGGGCAAAGAGCTTTATTACTTAGCTTTGTTTTTTGGATTTAATAAATCAAAAAGTAACCAACGAAAGCTATATGACATCAAAAAACAAATTTGGCAGAAGAAAGTTTCTCGAAACTACAGCAATGGGGTTAGCAGGATTTTCAATACTGTACCCAATGAATTCGTGCACAAACAACGATAATGAAGAATGTATTAAACTGGGGTTTATTGGCTTGGGGCGCCAGGCAATGTACTTATTAAAAGGTTTTATCAACCTGCCCGGAGTACAGGTAGTTGCCGGGTGTGATGTATATGGCCGAAAGCGTACACGTTTCGAGAGGCTTGTAAAAGGATATTATTCCTCATCGGCAAAAAAAAATAAAGTAAGCACCTATTTAAACTTCAAAGATTTAATTGCAAGGGAAGACATTGACGCAGTAGTTATTGCAACACCCGACCACTGGCATGCACTTATTGCCATTGAAGCATGCAAGGCAGGAAAAGACATATACCTTGAAAAACCTATGACTTTCACTATTAAAGAAGGACAAAAACTCATAAAAGCCGTCAGGGAAAACAATGTTGTTTTAGCCATTGGAAGCCAGCAACGATCAGACCCTGCTTTTCAAAAAGCGGTAAAACTCGTTCAAAATGGCGATTTAGGGAATATAGAAAAAGCACATGCTTACGTTGGTGCCCCTCCTATTCCATATAACTTACCAGCTATGGAAGTCCCCGATGATTTAGATTGGGATTTCTGGTTGGGCCCCCTGCCCGGAAACATTCATTTCAATGATGACCTCAACCCACCTATTTACCATGATCCATTAACCAATGAAAAAGTTTGGGGTGCATGGCGATGGTACAAAGAAATGGGCGGAGGTTATACAACCGATTGGGGAGCACACATGTTCGATATTGTTCAATGGGCCCTGGGTATGGATAAAAATGGTCCTGTCCAAATTGCACCAATTGGCGATGGAACTGAATACATGAAATTTACATATTCCAATGGCGTAATCATGACCACTGAACCGTTCGATAAAAAAATGACAAAAGGGGTAAAATTTATCGGGGATAAAGGATGGGTCGAGGTTTCAAGAGATCATTTTGCAGCATCGAATACAGAATGGATCCCTAAAAAAAATATTATTCTGGATGAATCACCTTTGGAACTAAAAATACCCCATCAGATCAACTTTATTGAAGCGGTAGGTGAAAGAAAAGACCCTTTAGTGCCTGTTGAAATTGGGCATAGTTCATGCACCGTTTGCACTTTGGGAAATATTGCCTGTGACCTTGGAAGAACCCTGAACTGGGACCCATCAACACAAACATTCCTTAACGACGATGATGGGAAAGCAACTGAAAAGTTGCATTATAAATATCGTAAACCGTGGGATTTTGAGCTAGACATAAAACCTATTCTCTATTAAACCATATGTTATTTTCACAATACCCCCATCAACTATTTGATGATGACTGGTTGTAGGGAGGTACTATGATCTAGTGTATACTTACGATAAATATAATTCTTTAAGTGATTGTAAATTTTACACGATCAAAATTCATTATATTGCATACACTTCTAAATTATTTGTTATGGAAATTGACGAAAATAATAAGGGATTATCATCGAATACCAAAACAATATTAGTAGCAGAAGACGAGGACGTTAACTTTCTATTTCTTGATATTGTATTGAGCAATATTGGCATGAAAGTATTGCATGCAAAAAATGGCAAAGAAGCCGTTGAGCTTTGTAAAAACCATCCTGAAATTGATTTGGCATTGATCGATATTAAAATGCCGGTGATGAATGGTCTTGATGCTACCAATGCGATTAAACAATTACGGCCTGACTTGCCGATAATTGCACAAACTGCGTACGCTCTTGAATCCGATAAAAAACAATATAAAAGTTATGGTTTTAATGAATATATTACCAAGCCGATAGATAAAAACCATTTATCTGAAGTAATCCAAAAATATTTGGATTAATGGAAATCTAAACTGTTTAAGCATTGTAGTTTCATACCTTTCCAGTAAAACAAATAACCTACATCCAATTATAAACTAAAATCATTCATTTTATGCATGGTAAAATTCGTTGGGGAATTTTAAGCACGGCTAAAATAGCACGTGAAAAAGTTATCCCGGCCCTACAAAATGGGGGACTTTTGTGAAGTAACTGCAATATGCTCCAGGTCGATAGAACAGGCTGAAGCAACAGCAAAAGCATTAAATATTACGAAAGCATATGGTTCGTATGAAGAATTATTAAAAGATCAGGAAATTGATGCCATATACAATCCTCTTCCAAACAATATGCACCTCGAATGGAGCATCAAAGCATTGAAAGCCGGCAAACACGTTTTGTGCGAAAAGCCCATTGGACTTAATGCTAACGAAGCCATTGAATTAAACAGTGTTGCCAAACAATATCCATCGCTTAAAATAAGCGAGGCTTTTATGTACCGTTTTCATCCGCAATGGATAAAGGTAAAATCTTTGATCGATGAAGGTTCCATTGGAGAAGTAAAAGCAATTCAATCCTTTTTCTCGTATTATAACGTTGATCCTCAAAACATAAGAAATAGAGTTGAAGTTGGAGGAGGCGCCTTAATGGACATAGGTTGTTATTGCATTTCATTCCCAAGGTTTATTTTTGGCACTGAACCCAAACGGCTTGTTTCAATGATGGATCGTGACCCGGTTTTAAAAACCGATATTCTATCTTCTGCAATGCTTGATTTTGCTGACGGGCGAAACTCCAGTTTTACATGTTCAACACAATTAATGCCTTACCAACGCGTACAAATTGTTGGAGACCAAGGGCATATCGAGATAGAAATACCTGTAAATGCGCCGAAAGACACATCCAGCAAAGTCTGGTTACGTACAAAAAATGGTTCTGAAGTATTTACTATAGATGCGGTTGATCAATACACCTTGCAAGGCGATGCTTTTGCCAAAGCAATCATTAATAATACAGAAATTCAGCCATCATTAGATGATGCCATTGCAAATATGAAAGTAATAGATGCAGTTGTAGAAAGTGCAAAAACAAATTCATGGATTTTACTATAAATCCATGAATTGTATATTAGTAATTGAGGCAATCTTCCACCTTTTTGTTCAACATAAAATTAAGTAAATTATTGGCGGCCCTGATTTGTAATTCCCGCGCTGAGCTGTCGGAATACCAGGCATAGTGACCTGTACAAACCGTACGTTCATGCTCGATCAAGCCTTTTTGGTTCTCGTTGGTTGGTTCGTTTTCAAAGACATCAAGCCCGGCACTATGGATTTGCCCTGAATTTAATGCTTGCAATAAAGCGTTCTCATCGATTACCTCGCCACGTGAAGTATTGATTAAAACAGGCTTTTTAGGCATCTGCGCAAATGAAGTTGAATTAAAAAGGTGTGTTGTTTCATGGGTCAGGTTGCAATGAATGCTAATCACATCTGATTCTTGAATCAACTGCTCGAAGCTAACTTTTTGGGCATTTAATTCCATAAACCTGTCTTCAGGAATATAAGGATCGGAAACGATTGTTTTTTGAAACAAATTGGATGCCTTTTTACAAAATTCGCCCCCTATCCTTCCCAAACCAATAATACCCAAGGTTTTATCGTGCAACTCAAAGATATCCGGAATTGGGGGTGCGGCAAATTTCTCTTTTAATTGCAAGCTGGTATTCCACATTCCCCTTGAGCAGGTTAATAACATGGCAAGGGCATGGTCTGAAACCGAATGGTTTGCATAGCCCTGAACGTTCGCTACTTTTATCCCGAACCTGGAACATGCATCAACATCCACATTATCATAGCCAACACCGTACCTGACCACTGCTTTTAAATTGCTAAGGCCAGATAAAAATTCTTCATCTATTTTTGTATGCCGGACCAATATTCCATCTGCATTTTTCGCAAACTCTTTCTTTTCATCCTTATCGCCATGATAAGTAGGATGAACCTTTAAAGTAAAACCATTTTTTTCAAACAGTTCTTTTTCATATTGGTAGGATTTATATCCTGAATCCAAAATAACAATTTCCATAAGTATTCCGTATAATTAAATTCCGTTGTAGGCAGAAAACCCACCATCAACTGGTATTGTTGCCCCAGTAATAAACGATGATTGGTCGGACAATAACCAAAAAACAGTAGTAATTAAGTTTTCCGGATCACCAAGCTTCCCAATAGGCGTATGATCAACAATCCGCTTTCCACGTGGGGTTAATTCACCTGATTTTTCATCGAATAATAAAAACCTGTTTTGGTCGGTTAAAATAAACCCGGGAGCTATGGCATTTACCCTGATGTTGGATTTCGACAAGTGAACAGCCAACCATTGTGTAAAATTATTGACAGCAGCTTTACCGGCACTATAGGCCGGTGATTTGCTTAAGGGTTGAATCGCCCCCATAGAGCTAATATTTATAATATTTCCTGATTGCTGTTTAACCATAAGCACTGCAAATATTTTTGTAGGAATAACACTGCCCATGAAATTCAAATCGCTTGTATATTGAAAATCGTTCAGGTTAACGCCAAAAAACGAATCTTCTATCGGTGTTTCTGAAGTTAAAAATTCGGATTTGGTTGATGCCCCTTTGGTCGCTCCTCCGGCAACATTTATCAAAGCATCTATCGAACCATATTCATTGGCAACTTTTTCTTTAATTTGCTCCAATGCTTCACTGTTTAAAACATCACAAGCAAAAGATTGGTGTTTCCCTCCAAAACCATTGATTTTATCCCAAACAGATTGAAGTTTTTCATTGCTCCTTCCGAGAAGTATCAAATTGGCACCTGCACCTGCGAGAGCAATGGCAATGGCTGCCCCGATTATTCCGCTTGCACCCGTAACAAGAATATTTTTGTTTTCGACCGAAAACATTTCTTTACATTCCATCATTAGTTTAAGTTTCTGACAAGGTATTAATTATAACAGTTTTTTTCACTATTTGCGATGAACAATTCTATAATTATTTTGTACTAAGCGTATGATAAATTATCTTATACTATTGACAATCACATTTTTGGTCGGCAATCAGGAAAAAGAAAAATCGGACTCGATGAAATGGAATAAATTAAATGAATTTGAGGAATCAGTAATAATCAATAAAGGCACAGAAATGCCTTTCTCGGGGGAATATTACGACCATAAAGAGAAGGGAATATATGTTTGTAAACAATGTGAAGCCCCTCTTTTTAATTCAAACGATAAGTTCGATTCGCACTGCGGGTGGCCCAGTTTTGATGATGAAATTAAAGGTGCAATTTTGCAAATAAAAGACCCGGACGGGATAAGAATTGAAATTATTTGTGCCAATTGCAAGGGACATTTGGGGCATGTATTTTATGGTGAAGGGTTCACAAATAAAAACAAAAGACATTGTGTAAATTCTACATCCATGAAGTTTATCTCTGAAAAAAGCACTAACTCATAAACTGTGTAAGTAGAAAATACCTTGGGTTGCAACCCAAGGTATTTTTTTGTTTAATTTTAAAATTTGCATAGTAATGAAGAAAGAAGATTTATTAAACGATGATTTCCTGAAGCAGTTTAAATCAGGAGATGAACTCAACGATTTTTTAAAGCAAGTCCAGAAGCGTGGCATTGAAAAAATGCTTGAAGGTGAACTTGATGGACATTTAGGTTACGATAAACACAAGAAGTCAGATAGCTCAAATGCCCGTAATGGTTATTCCGAGAAGAAAATACGTACTTCTATGGGCGAGTCAAATATCCATGTCCCACGTGACCGGGATGCATCTTTTAATCCCATGATTATCCCTAAAAGGGGAAGTATGGTAGATGGCCTGGAAAACATCATTATTTCCTTTTATGCCAAAGGGATGAGCAATAGTGATATTGAAGAACAAGTCCGTGAACTTTACGGTTTTGAAGTCTCTACATCTACCATCTCCCGGATTACCGATGCTGTTACAAATGACATTGTTGCCTGGCAGAACCGTCCACTAGAACCGGTTTATTTAATCGTTTGGATGGACGGTATTGTATTTAAAGTAAGAGAGAATTCCAAGGTAATCAATAAGACCATTTACATTGCAGTAGGCTTAAGAAGGGATGGAAAAAAAGAAGTACTTGGACTATGGTTGGGCAAAAATGAATCAGCAGCTTTCTGGATGAGCGTATTAACCGATATGCGTGCCCGTGGTGTCGAAGATATCCTGATTACTGCAACTGATAACCTCAATGGTTTTACTGACACTATTCGTAGTGTATTCCCTGAATCAAAGACCCAGATTTGTGTAGTACATCAAATCCGAAATGCCAGCAGATATGTGGTTTGGAAGGATAAGAAATCATTTACAAGGGACATGAAGCAAATCTATAATGCCCCGACAAAAGAAGCAGCAAAAGCTGCTTTGGAAGATTTTGCTGGTCAGTGGGAGGGTAAATATTCTTATGCAATTAAAAGTTGGAGGGACAATTGGGAAGACTTAACTGTATTTTTTGAGTTTCCACTGGAAATCAGGAAAATAATCTACACAACAAACCTGGTTGAAAACTTAAATGGCAAAATCAGAAAGTACACTAAAAACAAACTTTCATTCCCTTCAGACCAAGCTGTAATGAAATCAGTATATTTGGCAACAAGGGAAGCAACTAAAAAATGGTCGATGCCAATCCAAAATTGGGGCATCATCCTGAATCAGTTCTTAGTCATATTTGAAAAAAGGGTCCAGCTTTAAATAGCTAAACCCTCGGTATTTTTTATTTACACACTTGGTGAAACAGTGTCCTGAAAAACCTCTAAAATAAAAAATGCCGGATGACCGGCACTTTCTTTTATCTTGTTTATCGTTTATTCTACAATTTCTTCTGTTGTATCAACCTCTATTTCCTCAATTGAATCCGTAACAATTTCTTCGGGGGCAGGTGACAATTCTTTGACTTTTAATCCTTCAATAAAATAAACCGGTTCAGCATCTGCTTCCTGCATTTTATGATCGTCTTCTGCGTGGTCCTCTTCTGCTTCTCCCATTGTATGCGCATGTTCATCATGTGTAGCTTCTCCAACCATTACCTCTTTCAAAATTCCGACTACTTCCAATTCACTACCCAATTGCTCTTGCGTAAATGCCCCTATTTCTTCACCAGCTTCTACCCGAATGGTCATTTCTTCGTTACTTCCCATTAAAAAACAACGGGCCCCGCTGTGTTTACACACATGCGAAACGGTACCTTTAACAAGCACTTCCTGATCAACCAAATCTTTTGCACTGGCCAATAATTCGTCAACACTCATTACAACCAGTTCTGCACTTTTTTCAGAAACATTTTTTTGTTTTTGAGAATTTGTGCATGCTGCCATAGAAAAAATAACTGCAAACAATAAAATAAACTTTTTCATAACGCACTTTTTAAGTTTTTATTTGTAAAAAATAATGAACAATAAAGGTATTAAAAATCCGGCTAATGTCAACCATAATCCCCTGCCCTTCAATCCATTCTTCCCTTTCAAAATGAACAAGCCCGAAATGGCAACAAAAATCAGGATTACAGACATTATATCACTCACCCACTTCCAACTTTTTTGAATTACTGCTTTGTGCAAATGGTTCATTTGATAGATCACCTGTCGTCTTTTTAAGTATTCCATATACCCAATTCCGGTTTCAGGATCAAATACAACTGTGCCATTTTGAATAAATACTTTTATATCGCCGCTACTGCTTTTATAGTGCTTCTTGTATATTATGTCTTCCCCAAGGCTTTTTAACGCATTAATAACACCATTCCTATCTAATCTGGCATCTTTGGGCAAATTAAGGTCAATCTCCTGGTAATATACACGGTAATCGGGATTAAAATCGTCGGTATGGTTCAATATAATACCAGAGAAGGCATAAATAAGCGTTATTCCGGTAATGAAATAACCAAAATCCCGATGAAGTATCCTTAAAAGTTTTCGAATTTTCATGAATTTAATTTTTGTCAAAATTAAGAGAAATCGTTGATTCGACAATACAAAACAAAACATTGTATTTTATGAACTTATGTTTGCTATATTTATTTATTTTTGCACAAAAATATTTACAGAAAGGATATAAGTTATGGAGAAAATTGCGATACCTACGGTTAATGACACAATTGACGATCATTTCGGACATGCCGAATTATTTTTAATTTATCAGATAAGTTCAAACAAGAAAATTGAATCGAAAGAATTTTATGTTCCCGCCCAAGGTTGTGGCTGTAAATCGGGCTTGGCAGGTGACTTGAAAAAATTAGGCGTAACTACTTTACTTGCTGGGAATATGGGTAAAGGCGCACAAAACACCTTAAAATCCAACAACATAGACGTAATCACAGGTTTTTCAGGAAAAACGGATGATGCTGTTCAAAAATGGTTAAGTGGTGATTTTACCAGAACCTACGAATTATGCTCAGGTGGCCATAACGGACATGCGTGTAACCACCATGGCCATTGATTAAATTACTAATAAGGTGCATTATAAAACCCGGTTTTTGTGCAGACCTGGTTTTATATTACTTTAAATCAATATAGTCCATAAACTTTATTGAGCTTTAGGGTTTGTTTGTCCCATAAGGTTTTTAATTTCTTTTTCACATAGCCCATAATCATAAAAACGCATGGAAGCCATGTAGCCTGAATAATATTCGCCTATATCGGAATCCCCAATCCTTATTTTGGCATTTTCTATTTCCGATGAAAGCATCATATTTTGTGCATTATCCAATTCCCCGTTCACATAAACTTTCTCAACTACCCCATCAAAGGTTAAAATAATGTGATGCCATTTGTTTTCAGGCGGAAGGCTTTTATAAGGCATATCAAAATGCCCATCTAAATGTGAGGCTGCACCAAAATTACTGCTGTTATAATGTGCAGCATTGTATGAATTTGCCAAATAGAATTCGGTTCGATCGCACCATGATAATAAGCATTCGTCTTTATCATCAATTTCCGGATTTTTTACCCAAGCAGCTACGGTAAATGCGCCATTCCACGACAAGCTTTCCGGCACCTTTACCCCTTCCAAAACAAGTGCTCCTTTAATAAAATCAATAGTCCTGATTCCTGTTTCTTTATCAGTCACCAAATCAATCTCTCCAACCTTCGTGAACACTCCTCCCAATGTTCCAATATTTTTTATTTTATAGATCGATGTCCCAAAGTCGGCGTCCAATAAATCAAAACCTGCCAATAAACTTTGTGAGCTCCCTGGTGCTGGTTCATTTTCAGAGTTTTTGTTTTCTAAATCCAATGGGAATTCAAACAGGTCCCCATAGATTTTCAGGTTCCAAACTGCTGCATATATTCCATTTTTTTCTGCACCTAGAATATTAAGTTTAATATATCGGGCAATCACATCGTTATCATCAATCATCGGACTTCCGGGAGTTCTGTTACACGATTTATCCACATATAAATCCCATTGCCCCCCATCTTTCGAATATTCTATTTCGTATTGGTAATAATAACTTGCAAATTCAAATTGTGTAACAACCCGTTTTATTTTTTTCTGTGAGCCTAAGTCTATTATCAAATGCTGGGGAAATGTATTATTCCCCGCTTTCCACATGGTCACGTTATTATCGTCGGTAGCAAAACCAGGTTGGTAACAATAATCGTAATCCGGTGATTTTAAAAAATAACTTGATGATGCTTCTGCTTTTGCATTTAGGGCAATATTTGGAGGCGATGGGCTTTCTTCAAAATTGGCAATTCCTTTGAGCGTTGGCACAACCGCTTTAATGGTCGAATCATTTTCAAAAATTAAGCTATCCATACATACCTGGCGCGATAAGCCACCTGCAGTAAACGGATAATCGTGTTTATGGTAAACGATATAATAATCGTCATCGTCCTGCAAAACAGAATGGTGCCCAGGACCATGAACAGTTCCGTTAGCATTGGTTTCGAGAATAGGATTGTTTTTTCCGGGGGTAAATGGCCCGTACGGGTTGTTTGCATAAGAATAAAGAACTTTGTAGGTTTCATCGTGGCACGACTCCGCCGAATACATTAAAATGTATGTATCCCCCTTTTTCATCAGATAGGCTGCCTCAAAAGGATTGGGGGTCTGCTCCAACGGGATATTTTTTGCATTGTTTACCTTATCCATTGTTGCACTGTCGAGGATACCAACTGCATAACCACTGTTGTAATGTACCCAGGTACCCCAATGTGCATAAATAGTCCCATCATCGTCTTTAAAAAATTGGGCATCTAACGAAGGAAATCCTGAAATGGGGTAATTATGTGCAATTATCGGGGTATCATCGTCATGTAATTTTTGCCACGGGCCAACAGGTGTATCCGATACATATCCGTAAATATTACATCCCGCCTGACAGTTGCCGAAATATAAATAATACCTTCCATCGTTGCCTTCCAAAATATCCGGGGCCCAGAAATTACGAAGGTTTACCGAATTTAACGATGGTATTTCCATAATGTAGTTATACCAGTTTTTTAAATCACTGCTATACCAAACTGTTGGTGCACCTGAGGCCAACATTTCATTATCTGTGGTTGCATAAATGTAATAAACATCGCCAAATTTTTTAATGGTCGGATCGGCAAAATAGCCAGGTAAGATAGGGTTTCCGATCGTTAAAACTTCATTGTGTTCCTTACAATGCGTAAAAAAAACGATGATTAAACAGCCCAGTATAATTTTGACGGCAAATGTTTTCATTCTTCTTTTTATTTAATTATCCAACTGTTGAGAATACCTAATAGCTTTGAAGTCGATGATTCTATTGGGGCCATTTTAAAATCCCGGCTTTCTTTCACAAAAGTTTCGATTTTGAATTCTTTAGTTCCGGTTCTTCTTTCCACTTTAATCTTTAGGCTGCTTTCTTTCTTTGGATGTTTTAGTATCCCAATTTGAATATCGTTGGGAAGTTCATCGTTGATAGAAATAATTTTATCATTGATACTTAAACCTCGCTTCCATGCAGGTGAACCCCGATTAATGTCTGTAATAATTAAATTGTCGTTATTTCCTCGTACATTCAGACCAAAGGAAAGCTCTTTTTCTGGTTCAAGGTTCATCTCAATCCCTGCATAATCAAGGTATTTCTGGTAATCCATCGGTTCAGTAGTTTCGGCGTATTGAAATATTTCTTCCAATGAACATCCCGCAATATTCTCACAAACTTCCCTAAACTCCTGATCGGTATATCCCCTGTTTTTCTGCTTGTGGAAATCATAATACAAAGTACGCATTACATCATCCAGCGATTTTTTATTGTTGGTCTCATGCCTTATTTTTAAGTCAATCAGCATGCCCAAAGCACAGCCAATATCGTAGTATGAAATAACCGTGTTTTGAGTATGGTTGTTATGGTTAAAAAAATTCCACCATGTATCGAAGCTTGATTGCGTTGCACTTGTGTGTGCCCTGCCCGGGGCATTTTCGAATTTGGCAATGACATTGCTCAAAGCATCGAGCGTTTCTTGTCGCGACATCAAGCCTGCCCTGTTCAGGATTAAATATTCGTAATAAACTGTAAACCCTTCAGCAACCCATAGCATATTAGTAAGGTTTTCTTTTGTATAGTCAAATGGACCGAGGACAATCGGGCGAATAGTTTTTATATTATAAAGGTGAAAAAACTCATGTGCAATAAACGACAGCCACCCTTTATAGCCTTCACTTTTTGTAACATCGGTAATCGCATTCGAAAATACAACCATCGAATTTGAATGTTCTAAGCCCCCATACCCTTTTTGCATTTCAATGAATGTATAGTGATTATAGGGAACGTCATCGATGATGCCTGTTGCACTACTGATTATTTTTTTCAAGTCGTCAATATATGTTGAAACATCTAATGACGCCAAATTTTCTTTCGCTAAAATATATGGTATCCCATCAACTTCAAACGACCAGTTTTCCTGATTTCCGATTAAAACAGGGGAATCATAAAGTACATCGAAGTTACTGGCAAAAAAAGTATTTACCTGATTTTCGACTTTTTGCAATCCGGTATTAATTTGCTTCCAATTTTCAGGTGGAATAATTTCGACCATAACGGGACACTCTTTTTTTCCTTTCGGGTACATAAAAATGCCCGTTGGAGAAATAAACGCCCTTCCATCGTCCAAAAAAGGTTCTGCGACCGATGCTTTCAGGGCGAACACATCGTACGAAATATTTATAGGCCCACTGTTCGCGGCGTAAATATCCCAGGTATTCTTATCTGATTTGGTATAATTCAGTTCATTCCCTTCAATATCGCTTGCACTGAAGTTTGTAACATTTCCTGATAAATTCAAAATCCAATAATAACCGGGAGTCCATGCCGGCATTACAAAATGGCAGGTATCCAAATCGAGTCCTTTGCATTCCATTTCAACATGAAAATAATGGTTGTTGGGGTTTTCCATGGAGACCTTTACCTGAATTGGTTCCAGTGTTTTTTCTGCTACGCTTCCGAAAGACCCTGTTGGTAGCAGGCTGCATATTAAAAACAGGGGAGATATTAATTTCATTATTGAATTCATGTGCTGGCAATCTTGATTATAAGCATATAAGATGTTAAAACGACTAAACCTGCCCAGACAAATTAACTCATCGAGGCAGGTTATAATTTACTACCTAATTAAGACCAAATCTATACTATCTTTTCATGGTTCGAACTGAAAATAAAGGACCAGCGCGATGTCCTTCGTGAGGAACAAGCTTAACTTCAATTTTTCCACCGTTAACTGTTAACTGGTCGGGCAACTCATAATACTTGTAAAAGAATTCTCCTGGTTTCACGTTTGAAATATTTTCTGTGGCAATTTTTTCACCTTCCACAAAAATATCAAATGTGCGGGATCCCGGGAACCCTCCCCAATACTCGAATGCTAATTCCATTGGCTGTCCGGCATATACACCCATTTCAAATGAGAACCAGCCACCTCGGTCAGCTTCACGATAACGTCTGTGTTTAAACTCATCGACAAAACATTTTTCAGTTTTAAAATTATGGTCGCGCTCAGGTTGCATTTCACCCAATTGGAAAAAATCAATGGTCATGCGCTCCATTTTTTTCAATTGCTCTTGTTTCGCCTTGTATTCAACTTGAAATTCATCCCATTGCTCACTGTTGAACAAGTCGAAATAAACAGAATAACGTCGTTCATGGGTTTTGTAAAATGGTTTAAATTCTACGTCATGCGGACGCCCGGCATTGTTCGTCATAAATGTATTTACTTTATCTTTTACGGGAGTAGTCCAGCTACCGGGATCACGGTCCTGAACCATAAATACAGGAACATATAAAGGATCGGATGCTTTTGGATCATCTTCAGGGCCTAAGTCACCAGCAAGAACTAGCGGGCCATACATTAATGCTACCCTGTTTTCATCATCAGGCATTGTTTCGAGACGTAAACTAAATGGCAACTTAACCTCCAACTTATCGCCATTTTTCCATTCTCGGTCAATAGTAACAAAGCTTCCGGGTTGTTCTGTAACCTTCATCTCCTGTCCGTTAACATTAACATTTATTCCGTTTTCAGCCCAATGTGGATAACGGATTTTTATTGCAAGCTTCACCGGGTTTTCGCAGGCAAATTCCAATGTGGTTGCCTGTTCTTCAGGGAATTGTGTTTTCTGTGTCAATACCAACCCTTTTTCTTTCCAATTTAATTCAGATGCTATAAACTGGCTAATATAGAGTTCATTATTGTTATGATAAAAAATGTTTTTACTGTATTTGGCGTGGTTCTCCATACCTGTTCCTACGCAGCATGTAAACCACTCCGGATTCTGATACGTTTTATGCCCACCCATTTCAAGTGAAAGGTTATAAATCACTCTTCCATCACCTGGATGCTGAGAAGATAAAATATGATTAAACAAAGCGCGTTCGTAAAAATCAGCAACTTCGGGTTTTGCTTCCCACATAAATAAATGCTTCGATAATTTGAGCATATTATACACATTGCAAGTTTCAGTTGTACCATCGCTCAATCGATTACGAAGGGTATCAGGTGGACCAAAATATTCGTGATCGCCATTACCTCCGGTTACATAAGAATGATGATTTACTACTCTATACCAGAAATACTCAGAAGCTTCACGATCATCCATATCTCCAGTAAGTTCATACCTACGGGCGGCACCTACTAATTTTGGAACTTGTGTATTTGCATGTTTTCCGGGTAAAATATCTTTATGATGTGCAAGAGAATCCAAAATGGATTTATGATGAAAAATACGCGATATTTTCAAGTATTTCTCATTTCCAGTAAATCCATATAATTCAGCTAATGACTCATTAATTCCACCGTGTTCACAGTCAAGCATATTTTGAACCTGATCGTTATTGAGATTTTCAACAACTGTATATAACCAGTCTGCAAATTTTTGGTTTACTTCTAATGCCTTTTTATTCCCGCAAAGTTTGTAGGCATGAAATAATCCATCCATTACCTTGTGCTCCGTGTAATAAGGCACCCAAATACCATTTAAATCGAATCCTTTCGAGCGAATATCACCTTTAGCAACCTCTTCTTCCAAAATTCTTTTGCCATCAGGAAAGGCACCTATGTAACCATCTCCATCAGCTTCCTGACATTCGGCTAATTCATCTACAATATAATTTGCCCGGTTAAGAAATTCTTCATCTCCACTGGTTTCATACATCAAACAAATGGCGGTTAGATAATGTCCTAAACTATGGCCAGCAATGGTGTTACTTTCCCAGCCTTCGTAGTGTTTTGCTTTTGGTTCTAATCCTGCTTCACTTCTGAACTTTGCCAAAAAGCGATCGGGTTCGTAATTTAGAAGTATTTGTTTATTAAGATCAGTAGCATGTTTAAATGGACCATCAAGCAATTTAACTTCGTTAATTTCAAAAGGTAATACCTTAAAATCAACGACTTCCGATCCTTCTGTTTTTATGCGTTCTACTTTTTCGGTTTTGCAGGAAAGCACAAAAAAGCTTAATAACAAAAACAGTACGGTTTGATTTAGTTTACATTTATTCATTCGTAAATAATAATTATGATTAATCTATTTGCAATTTACGGCGACTGATGTATTTGTTCCTTAACGAATGTGCATAAAACTTGTACAAATGTTGGTTTCTCAAAAAAAAGTCACACTTCTAATTTTTGGAGTTTTATAAATACAATTTTTCAGATGGGTGGATCAAGCAATTTCTACTTAGCTAATTCTGAAATTATCAGTAGGAAAATCAATGAAATAAATTCCTATAAATTTGCTAAATTCTCCTTCGACGACAATTTCAAACACCTTTGTTAATGAAGGGTATTTTGAATATTGGAAGCATATTAGAGGGTGCCTCAATTTAAA
>CAXXQD010000011.1:0-37368 GCA_963677475.2 Prolixibacteraceae bacterium
GAATCGGCAATTGAAATTGAGGAAGAAGAAACCGGAGAATACGAGAGCGAAGTAGAAAAAGGTGGCGAAGTGGCATTAGAACAATTTTGGATTCAGAAAAGTTTTTCCCCGGCTTTTAACCTGCGAATGGGACATTTTGTCGTTCCGGTAGGACTAACCAATCAACATCATATGCCTACCGAATTTTTCACCGTTTACCCGCCCCGAAGGTGAAAACACCATTCTGCCGTGCACCTGGCACGAAACAGGTGTTAGCCTGTGGGGAAAAACCAAACAATGGCGTTACGAAGTACAGTTTGTAGCTGGACTTGATGCCGACCGTTTTGGTTCGTCAACGTGGATTAAGGGCGGAACAGGAAGTCCTTACGAATTTAAGATGGCAACCAGTTATGCTGGCGTTTTGCGTATCGATAATTATTCAGTCAAAAACTTGCGCTGGGCAATGAGTGGATACATCGGAAACAGTGCAAAAAACACCCTTTCGCCCAGTAAGTTCGAAGATATAAACGGCACAGTTTGCATCGGTGCTTTCGACTTTCATTATCAAACCGACAATATAATCATCCGCGGAAACGTCGATTACGGACATCTTTCCGATTCCGAAGCCATTACCTCTGCAAATAAAAGTATGCGCCAAGATTCACCATCGCCCAGCCAACCGGTAGCTTCCGATGCTATCGCAACAGGTGTTGAAGCCGGATACAACATTGGTTCATTTTTCGATAAAATACCAATGGATAATCAACTTTTCATATTTGGACGTTACGACTATTACGATTCGATGTTAAAAACACAGGGAAGCGTAGTGGACAATGAATGTTGGGGACGACAAAAAGTGAGCTTTGGGCTGAACTACAAACCGCTTCGCGACATTGTGATAAAAGCCGAATATTCTCACCGTATTCTTGAAAGCCAATACAACAACGAAGACACGTTCAGTGTGAGTATTGCTTATGCAGGATTTTTTAATAAATAACCAAAAATAACAACAATGAAAAAATTAATTTACTATTTTATTTCTTTATCGCAGGAGCGATGACTCTAGGATTTACATCGTGCGATGATGATGATGATGACATCACAGGAGACGGTTTAGATTCTAAAAAAACAGAAGTTATCACACAATGTGTAAACAACGTAATTGTAACTACTTATAGCAATCTGGCAGATGCATCTGTCGATTTATACAACGCTTGTGCTACGCTAAAAAGCAACCTTACTCAGGATAATATTGATGCTGCTGCTACAGCGTGGACTACTGCCCGTAAATATTGGGAACAAAGCGAGGCTTTTCTTTATGGAGCTGCATCGGACTACAACATCGACCCACATATCGATTCGTGGCCATTAGACCAAAGTCAGTTAGACCTTGCCCTTGCCAATGAAACATTAATCGGCAATATGAAAACCGATGGGTGTAACTTCGATGGTTTTTCTACACTTGGTTACGGTTTGTTAGGTTTTCACGCTGTTGAATATATGATTTTCCGCGATGGAGATGCTCGTAATGTTGATGGTGGTACCGATTCTGATGATAAAAAATATGCAGCACTAAGTTCCGAAGAACTGATTTACTGTGCTGCTGTTGCCGAAGATTTGCGCAACCAATGTATCCGATTAGAAGCCAGTTGGGCTGGAATTGACAACATTACATCTGCCAAGCAAACCATTTTGGAAGATGCCGAGCTTGAACCGTCAATGGATTATGGCAAAGCAATGGAAACTGCCGGCGAATCGGGCAATGTATTATACAAAACTCAGATTGCCGCTTATGTGCAAATCTTGCAGGGAGCTTCAGATATTTCCGACGAAGTTGGCAATACCAAAATTACTGACCCCGTAAACAGTGGTGATGTTTTGGACGTAGAATCGTGGTACAGTTGGAATTCAATCGACGATTTTGCCGATAATATGCGCAGTGTTCAATATGCTTATTTGGGCAATACATCGAGTACCGCAATTGATGCTTCGGTGAGTACTTATGTAAAATCACTTGACAAAACACTCGACAGCGAAATACAAACCGCAATAGCAACAGCCATCAGCGAAATAGAAGCAATGCCGGCTCCATTCCGTAATAATTTAACCGAATCAGCTTCAGCATCGGCAAAAGCTGCTTGTAACACTGTTATGGACAAACTAGAAGAAGCCATTACGTTGATTCAGGAATAAAACATTTTGTATTGACAACATAAAATTCGTCATACAAAAAAGAACAAAACCTCAGGTCGTTATTAATTGCCTGAGGTTGCATATATAAAAAATGACACTATGAAATTCAGATATTTAATTTTTATGAGCATCATTATCTCTCTATTGGCATCGTGTAGCGATGATGATGATATTGTAGGTGACGATGACGATGGCAAAAAAAACGAATTGTCTGCCGAATGGTATGCCGGAGGAAAACTAGGAACAACCTTCAATATTTCGTCGAGTGCTTACGAACAACCAACTCCTGCCATTGAAAATGCAGGGTTGGAAGCTGAATTTAAGGTAGGAGAAGGTTTTTTCGAAGATATTTTTGTAACCACCGACCCAAGCAAGAGCCCGATGGGCGGATTAGGTCCGCTGTGGTTACGCACCAGTTGTATTGCTTGTCATCCCGGCTACGGACACGGAAAACGTCAAACCGAATACGATTCCAACGAAACAGGAAATGGCTATTTGCTGGTAATTACCGATAATTCCGACACGTATTTAAGCTCACTTACCGGAATGCCACAAACCCAAGCCGTTGAGCCGTTTACTCCACCTGTTGACGAAACACAAATCACTATCGATTGGTTGTCTCACACCGATGAATGGGGAAATACATTTCCCGATGGAGAAACCTACCAATTGATATACCCCGAAGTAACCATTCCCGAAGAAGCTTTTTACGTACCGTTAGAAGTTACCAAAAACGGTTTTACATCAACTGTGCCTTATTCCGATATCATCGTTCGTTTAGAATCAACAATTGGAATTTACGGTTCAGGTTTATTGGATGCCATACCAGACGATTCGCTTAAAGCACAATACATTAAAGAGTCGGCTCACGCTACATTAAACCCTGCCTTTTTTGCCGGTGGCGAATGGGTTAAACAGTATAAAAACACAAAACAAGGCGATGGAGAAGAACATCCCTACCGTTTTACTTACGGTTTAACTCGTGGACCATTGCAAGATGGACCGGGTTCTAATGCAATTTGGAATATCACTAATGTAACACGGAACAATCGTCGTTATCATTATATGACAAAAACATATGCAACAACAGCATCGCAAGACCCCGATGTTCAAGAAAAATTCTACACTTATTTCCCCGACTTTAATGTTACAGGTAATGTCGAAAAAGACATTTACAACTATCTGTTGTGCGACACGCTACCTGTTGAAATGACCGATGATGACTATTCCGACTTGATGGTTTGGCACAGAGGGTTAGCTGTTCCTGCAGCTCGTGATTTGGACGATAAAAATGTTCAAATGGGTAAAAAATTATTTACCGAAATAGGTTGTGCATCGTGCCACCGTCCATCGTGGACAACAGGCGATGACGATGTTTACGACCCCAATTTATTCTTCTCGCGTGGCGATGCTCGTTTGCCAAGTTATCCCAATCAAACCATTTGGCCATATACCGATTTGGTACAACACAGATTGCATATGGAAAACGATATTCGCACAGGTTGGTGTCGTACTACGCCACTTTGGGGACGAGGGCTGAGTCAGATTTGTACCGGAGCAGCCGACCGATTGCACGATTCTAGAGCACGTAATGTAATTGAAGCCATTATGTGGCACGGAAATTCCCAAAGCGATGCACGTTGGTCTGTCGAAAAATTTCGTGAATTAAGTTCGGAAGAACGCAATGCCGTTGTGGCATTTATTAATGCGATATAAAAAAAATAACATCAATGAAATAAACAAGAGAGTGAAGTCAAATGGGCTTTGTTCTCTTGTTATGTATTATGAAGAATTTGAAAAAAATCAGTTTTGGACTGCTCGCAATAATGGTCGTAGTATTAGCATCGGCAACGATTATCGAACAGTTAAAAGGAACATCTTTTGTTGCTAATCACATTTACGGCACAGTGTGGTTTGTTATTTTTTGGGCGGTTTTGGCAATATTCGCCTTGTTTTATCTGCTCAAAATGAAATTGCAACGCAAGCACATCGTTTTTCTTCTTCATATTGCTTTTTTAGTAATTCTTTTAGGTGCATTTATTACGTGGATTAGCGGCAAAAGCGGCAGCATTCATCTTCGTCAGGGAAAAACAAGTAACAGTTACATTCAGAAAAACGGCAACCTTCACGAGCTTCCGTTTTCAATCGAATTGAACGGATTTAATGTCAATTATTATCCAGGCACACAAACACCACAGGATTTCGAAAGTCGGATAATTCTGATTGACAGCAACAGAAAAACGCTTTCTGAAACAGTGTCAATGAACAATATTGTATCATTCAAAGGTTATCGGTTTTATCAATCGAGCTACGACAACGATGGTTTGGGAACGCGACTTTCGGTATCGCACGACCCAATTGGCATTGCCGTAACTTATGCAGGGTATGCTTTATTATTGCTCTCGTTTGTGTTGTATTTCTTTGGAAAAAAGAGCCGATTTAGAGAATTGCTTCATCATCCTTTACTGAAAAATACAGCACTTGTTATCTTGCTTCTGTTTGGCACAATGGGTGTTCGGGCAACAAGCAATAACGCTACTCCAAAAGTTTTGCCCAAAGATGTAGCTGCCGAGTTTTGCGATTTATACGTTTATTACAACGGTCGTATTTGTCCGCTTCAAACCCTTGCTAACGATTTCACGCTCAAACTTTACGGAAAATTATCGTACAAAAATCTCACTTCGGAACAGTTTTTTACCGGATGGTTATTTTACTATTCGAGTTGGAAAAAGCAGGAGGTAATCAAGATAAAAAGCAAAGCAGTGCAAAACCTTTTAGGCATTGACGGGAAATATGCCTCGTTCGATGATTTTTTCACCAATGAAAATGCCTACCAACTTGAACCCGAATTGCTGAAAATATTTAAAGGCGAAACCGTTGCCGATGAAAAAGGCATAAAAGAAGCCGATGAAAAATACAACATTATCAGTATGTTGTATGCAGGCGAATTGACAAAGATATTTCCATATGCAAACTCGGAACAGACTTTAAACTGGTATGCCACCAATAGTCAATTGCCAAAAGAATTGGATGGTGATACCTATATTTTCATCCGCCGTTCGATGGATTATATGCGCGAAATGCTAATGAAAAAAGAGTACTCCAATGTTGTAGAACTAACACACAAACTGAAAGAATACCAAACCAAACAAGCTGGTAATTTGCTCCCATCGAACACTGCTTACAACGCCGAAAAACTTTACAATAAAATAGACTACACCAAATATTTGGCAATGCTCTTTGCTACCATCGGCATTGTGGGATTTGTTTATTTTATCCGCCGATTAATTAGGGTAAAACCGGCATCGAGACCAGCCGTTTGGGCATTTAATACCATTATCCTCTGCGGATTCATTTACCTCACGGTTTTTATTGCGTTACGAGGCATCGTTAGCCAACACTTTCCGGCATCGAATGGTTACGAAACAATGCAATTTTTAGCGTGGGCATCGCTGTTAGCATCGTTGTTTTTACAAAAGAAACTCCGAATGGTTTTGCCTTTCGGACTGTTATTGGGCGGTCTTGCCCTGATGGTATCAATGATGGGACGCAGCAATCCGCAAATCACCCATTTAATGCCGGTATTGTCGTCACCCCTTTTAAGTATTCACGTAATGACCATAATGGTGTCGTACCTGCTGTTTGCCTTTATGATGTTTAACGGAATAGCCGCAATCATCCTCCGATTTTCGCAAAACAAAAACTTTTTTCCTATTGAGCAACTGCAAATTATCAGTCAGCTGATACTCTACCCTGCGGTATTTCTATTGGCAACAGGCACTTTTATCGGAGCAGTTTGGGCAAACGTATCGTGGGGGCGCTATTGGGGTTGGGATCCCAAAGAAGTATGGGCATTAATCACGCTGCTTATCTATTCCTTTCCGCTGCACACACACTCACTGAAACGCCTCCAGCAACCAATGACCTTTCATTTTTTTATGGTTATTGCTTTCTTTTCGGTGTTGTTTACCTATTTTGGTGTCAACTTTTTACTTGGCGGTATGCATAGCTATGCGGGGTAAAACAACTTTCAATTATTATTTCTAGCTCACAACAAATAACCAAAGAATGGATTGTCAGACCGCCTTATGGGGACAAATTAAACAAGAATTAATCATCAAATTTGGTGAACGATGCAACGATTCAATTAATAGCTAAATAATGTTTTGACACAGTTTATTGAACACACTCATTTTACACCACTACCACAGCCACTGCCTACTATATGCCTCCCCGGCTCTCCTCTCCAGAAAACTTACAGATCGAACCAACACCTAAAACAAATTGAAAATTGAGTTGCTCAAACAGAAACAACAACATTTTTTAGTACAAAAACAGATTTTTATAACTTTTGCAGTTGTCCTATTACATTATTTTATAGCTTTGTGAAGCAAAATCACCTTGCTCACAGAAACCATTATCCGTTTACTAAGCGTTTATAAGCATTTAAAATTGGGTTTATCACTGATAATAAACAACATGCACTTTTAAACTGAGATGAATCCATTAGAGATATAAGAACAATACGCTTATAACAATGTTAGCAACAAGCGAAAATACGACACGTAAAGACAAGAATTTAAGATAAATACCTAACGCGCAAACCTAAGGCTTGCAAAAAGTAAAAATTTTGCCAACACACCGTGTGCAACATTAGTTTACTACAAAACAAAACTATTATTACAATGCAATTAAATCAATTAATAAGACTAAAAGAACTAGATAAACATATAAGAAAAAAAATACAGGTAATGCAGAATGCTTGTCTAAAAAACCACAGATAAATAGGAAACAAAACTTAAACCTTTGAATGAAAATCATACGCTTCCCCAAAAAACTAAGTGTGAAATATAAACATCCAATAGGAATATATGATAAAATCATAAGTTTCATTGCTTAATGAAAACCTACTAGATACAGTATTAATAAAAAAAATCTTTATGTATAAGCGAAA
Source organism: Prolixibacteraceae bacterium (assembly GCA_963677475.2). GTDB lineage: Bacteria > Bacteroidota > Bacteroidia > Bacteroidales > Prolixibacteraceae > JABMQB01. Next base: position 7,127 of record CAXXQD010000011.1, read on the forward strand.
CAGATTAACACGTTTTTCGGTATTTTTATTTATAATATTCTTATCCTTTCAATTACAAGGAAAAAATACCTATACAATCTCAATAGAGCAAACAGAATCCGAATTATTAGTTGATGTTTTAATTAAGTGTGATTCCTTATTCGATCAATTATTTATTGAAGAATCTATTGATATTAAATCACTTAATGTAATGAACTATAAACGATATGGAGACACATTAACACTAGATAAACCATTAAATAATTTTAGCATCAAATATGAAATTACAAAAGATAATTTCTCTCTAAAAGATGGTACTATAATACTAAAACATGAAAATAAATGGACTCCTCAGATTAAAAATTTAATATTTGATGCTGAAATTTACATCAAGGGGTTTGATGAACAATATTATATTGTTTCTGCTAATTACAATCAAAAAAGCAAATCTATTTCTATTAAAAATAGACAAATGCTGAGTATTTTTCTTTTACCATTAGACAAGTATTATAAAACAGAATCAGATATTAACGAAAAAGCATTATTTATTTACAATTCTAAAACAATAGAATTTAATGATACCCTAGCATTAGAATTTAAAAGATCCTATCACTTCTTTGAAGAATTCTTTAATGATTATGCATTTGATTATTTATCAGTTATATTGATTGATGATAATAACTTTAACATTTGTCAGTCATTAAATGGCATGATTACTTTCGGTAAAAACTTTCAAGATATGTTTTTAGCCTCTCCAGAATACTCATGGGTTCCTCATGAAGTCTGTCATCAATGGTGGGGCAAGAATATATTCTTAAAAAGAGATGTGGAATTTTACCGCTTCATGGAAGAGAGTGTAACGGAATATTTAAAGTCTGAATATGTAAAACGCACTTACGGAGATTATATTTATCGCAAATTAATAGGACGATATAAATATTTCTATAACTACGCCACAAAGGATACCACGCAGATTCCAATAGCAAAGATAAGAGAAATGAATAATCAGATTACGGCTCAAACAATATACAGCAAAGGTCCTATGGTTCTATCTGCCACGTCACGAATAGATGGATGTGAACTTAATAATGTCATAAAAGAAATATATGCAGAAAACGCTGGGAAGGAAATACAATATCAGGTATTAAAAGAAAAACTTATAGAAAGAATCACATCTAAAAAGATGCAAAGTGTTGAAAAAATCCTTTACGGTGAAGTTCAGTACCCCAAACAATAGCAAATGAGTTTTAGATACTAAAATAAACACAAAGCATACATACAAAAAGCGACTAGATAATGACAAAATAATACAAGAGCATTCTACTCACCACTATCTATTCTCCTTGAATGAATAAAGAAAAACAACTTAACGCCAGTTGCTAACAGGCTAGAATAGATAATATGGCACTGAGGATGTTACACGACTTTCAGTGGATTCTAGCAGCTCCGCCAAATCAGAGATTTGACAGAGACTGAACTTTGAATTTCTCAGTAAAATCTCTGATTTGGCTCTGTGGGGAATCCGAAGAAAAGTTGGTTTCTAATGCCATACTATCCATCTAGCAATCGTAAGCACTCATAAAACAGGACAGACGAGCTAAACAATAAATTGAAGAAATTATAAAATTACTAATGTATTTTCATTCACATTAAAAAGTAGTAATGAGACTATTTAATCCTGACATCTATCGCAAAAAAAATGATTAGATAGCACTTCTTACATTTGTATTAGTATTAATTTAAAAAATATAATAAATGAAACAAAAAGTATTTATCTTGACATTTTTACTAATCAATAGTGTTTTAAGTTTCTCACAGATTGATTCTATTGACATTATTGCAGGTAAAAAAATCACAATGTCTTCCAAAGTTTTAAATTACAATCCAGATATATATTTAGGATTACCTGCAAATTTTAATGACACAACTGCTTATCCTGTTATTGTTATTCTGGATGCTGAATGGTTATTTCCAGCTTTTACAGGGATTACAAAACTAATGGGACAAATGGAAGAAATTCCTAACTGCATTGTTGTCGGACTTCCTTTAAATGATAGTTTTAAAGATTATGGAATGGAATTCGCTCCTAAAATTACAGGAGTTCCCCAAAGTGGGCATGCGGATAAAATACTGGAATTCTTTTCAAAAGAATTATTTCCTTTCATAGAATCAGATTATAATGGTTCAAAAGATAAGATTATTTGGGCTCATTCTGCCCCTGGGGGCCTATTTTGCACATATTTGCTATTAGGTTCAGACGAACAGTTTTCAGGGATTATATCATCAAGTCCAAATTTAAGAGGAAACCAAGAATATATAAATGCAGAGAATCCATTTGAAAAATTATCCCAAAAAGACACAACGTTTTATTATCTATCATTGGGAGCAAATGAAGAAGAAATATTTATAGGGAGAATGCGTCAACAGGTTCTGGAGTTTAAAGAAAAATTAGAGGAAGAAGCTCCTGAAAATCTAAAATGGATTTATCGGGAGAATGAAAATAGCAATCACTTTACGAATGCATTAAAATCATATATTGATGGTATTAAGCTTTATTTTGAAATGATGGAATAATTTACGAGTGCTAGGATGTATATACAAAATCGGCGTAATAGTAGTAAATTCAACGGTTTTAGTCCGCTTCAAAATTGTAACGGTTTAATGAGTTTGAAACCCGCAATCGCCTACTTTGCATATACTAAACGTTGTGCAGCAGTTAAAAACGAATACATTAGAGAATAGGAATGACAAGGAAAACTAAGCGAATATTACTAACAATTATACTTTCAATTGTTTCAATGCCAGTTCTGCTCCAACTGATTTATTGGATAATCATTCCTAAAGACTATATTGGAGATGGAATTAATAACTTTGGATATGGTTTCTTAGGACTCTTTATCCTACTTCCTCCATCGTGGATAATTACAACAATTGCGATAAATTATCTAATGAAAAGACACTATAAGAAAAAGGAATTATGATTTTTCAAACGAAATGTAATAAATGCAAAAAGCAAATAAGGTTTTATTCATTTGCTGTAAATAGATTTGATTTATCAAAACCTAATAGCAAAAACACTATTAGGTTAAAGTGTCGAAAATGTGGAGATAAGTCTAGTTATGATTTAAATCTTATATCTGCTGAATCTAATATAATTCAATTATTGGCACTCGTAATATTTGTGGTGGCTACCCCATTGATAATATATTCTATTTGGGATTTAATATGGGAAGCTGGATTATTGTATGGAACAGCTATCATTACTTTTCTTGTTGTAGTACCAAACTTAGCTTATGGAATAATGATTAAAAACAGCAATATGAAAAAGAACCATTTCAATGATACACGAATTTGAATTAAAACCGCTGCACAACAATCTAGAATATGTAATGTGCCAGTTTGGCTGTCACACGAGCTTCGGTGGTTTCTAGCAGCCCCGTCAAATCGTAGATTTGACAATGCTGAACTAAAAAGATACTTAGTAAAATCTACGATCTGGCTCTGTGAGGAATCCGAAGGAAAGTGATTTCTAAATGGCACACTACACACCTAGTTCGACGTTAGGTTGCATAAAAAACACAGACAGACATTCAACATATTAATAATTTAATTTTAAAAATGAAATGAGAAAGATTCTATTTGGATTGACAATTGGTTTGCTTGTAATCAGTTGTACAACACAACAAAAGGTTGTTCAAGTTGAGCCACAGGTTCAAGAAATAAAAAAAGAAGAACAGGTTTTGAAAAGAAAAGTAGCTATTGCACGATTCTCTAACGAGACACAATATGCAAAAGGAGTGTTTTATGACAAAGAAAATGACCCGATTGGTAAACAGGCTGTAGACATTTTATCAACAAAACTTGCAGCAAGTGATAAGTTCATATTGCTTGAAAGACAGGATATGGATAAAATTGAAGAAGAATTAAAACTTGCTGGTAACGAAGGATTACAGAAAGTTGGGGCTGATTATTTGATTATTGGTTCTGTAACAGAATTTGGCAGAAAAAATGTTGGAGATGTAAACGCTTTTTCAAGGACAAAAACTCAAACTGTTCAAGCGGGTGTCAGTATCCGATTAGTTGATGTTTCAACAGGACAAATAATTTATTCGGAGGAAGCAAAGGGGGAAGCTGAAACAACTAATCAAACAGTCATGGGGCTTGGAGAACGAACCGATTATGATGCAACTTTGAGTGATAAAGCTATATCCGCAGCAATATCAAAACTTGTAGAGAATATTATTAATAACTGCATGGAAAAACCTTGGAAATCTTACTTTTTAACATATGACGAAAATGGAATAATTATTTCAGGTGGAGCAAGTCAAGGACTTAAGGTTGGAGATTTCTTTCAAGTAGTGGAAAAGGGTAAAAGCATTAAGAATCCACAAACTGGCATGATGATGGAATTGCCAGGAAAAGTTGTAGGTAAGGTGAAGATTGATTTTTCAGGAGGAGATAATCCACAGAATGAATTTTCAATGGTTTCTTTTACTGAGGGCGAAATAGATAAACAGAATTTAAGTAATTACTACATTAAAGAAATAAAATAATGAAAAACATCATAATTATAATAGCAATTGGGTTATTTATAATAACTGGTTGCACAGGTGTTAAAACCGTAACCAAAGGTTTGGAAAATCAATCATATATAGAAATTATTGGCATTCCGAGTAATTATTCAGGTGGCGTAGATGTAACAATAGATGAAACAACAACTTTTAAAGCTGAGGTTAACAAAGCAGGTGCAAAGAGACCAAAAGGTAGTGTTTATGCTATTTCAACAGGAAAACATGTTGTATCTGTAAAATACAATAATGAAATTATTTATTCTAAACAAATCTTTGTATCAGCTCAAGAAACTAAACAAATTATATTACCATGAGAAAAGGATTAATCGTATTTGCATTATTAGCAATATTAGCCTCATGTACAACTCAAAAGCCATTGTATACATGGGGTAATTATGAGACAACCAGTTATAATTACTTAAAAAATACGGATGAAAAATCGATTCAGGAATTAATTGAGAATTATCAGAAAGTTATTGAAACCCAAAAAGGAACTAGGGGGGTAGTCCCCCCGGGCGTATGTGCAGATTATGGTTTTATATTATTACAAGAAGGGAAAAAAGAAGAAGGAAAAGAAATGCTTATGAGAGAAATTGCTCTTTATCCTGAATCAAAGATATTTATTGAACGAATCTTAAAAATGATAGAAGAATGAAAAAGTTAATGTTTTTTACAATTATTGTTTTGATTGTGGCTTCAAGTTGTACAACGACTTCAAAGATCCCAAAATCAACAGCTTATAAAGGTCTTTATGACGAGAAACCGTTGTCAGTCTTATTAATGCCACCAATTAACAAGAGCACAAATGTAGAGGCAAAAGAGTATTTTCATTCTACTTTAAACATTCCAATTGCTAACGCAGGATATTACGTAGTACCTCCTTTCTTGTCAATGGAAATATTAAAAAGAGAGAGTGCCTATGATTCTGAGTTATTTATAGATGCGCCATTGACAAAATTTGGTGAAGTGTTCGGGGCAGACGTTGTAGTGTTTACTATAATTCATAAATGGGATAAATCTGGATTGGCTTCTAAGGTTTATGTAGAGGTTGAATATATTATTAAATCAATCAAAACGAATGAAATCATTTATACACGGAAAGGAGATGTAACATATGATGCATCTATAAATTCTGGTGCAGGAGGGCTCGCTGGAGCCCTTGTAGATTTGGCAGCATCTGCAATAAATACAGCATTAACGAAATATGTGGATGTTGCTAGAGCATGTAATGCTTATACATTCAAGGATTTACCAGCAGGAAAATATAGTCCAATTTATGGAACTGATGGAGCAGAAATGTCGGGTAAGAAAGAATTTAGAGCAACTCTGAATAAAAACTACAGATAATCAAACAATTACGTTGCCTAACACGCAGTCATAAAACATTGGAGGCGGATTGGTTATTCGAGCCTCGGTTCTCGCATCAAAGTTCGTTGTACCTTGATAGTGAAGTAGCCCTGAAACCTCCAACGTTTCAAACACTTATCGTTACCGCCAATAAAAATGACGACAAAACATAATACAAAACATCATGAAGAATTGCCCAAATTGCAACGCTGAGATTGAAGAAAATTTTGAATTATGCTGGAATTGCAACTTTAGCATAACAGAGAATAAGATTTTTGATATCAAAGACTTAAGCAACAATAGAAAAGACATAAATTGCCTTAGATGCAATACTCCATATATTTATTCAGGAGAGTATAAGTTTCATGAAGGTCCAAAGATTGGAATACTTGGAAATTTATTTGAAGCATTTGTTAATCGGGAAGCATTCGATATTTATGCATGTCCAAAATGTGGGAAAGTTGAATTTTTTATTCCTACAAACGATAGTGAATACAAACTTGAATAAGGTTGATAAATGACACCAAAACAGGTCGAGAGAGTACAAAATAAAATCAAAAGGATTCGTAAAGAAATTTACGAGGAGAAAAAACAATGGGGTGAATATCATGACGGTCGTGGCCTAAGATATTTGCCATTTGAGCTTTGTTTAAAGGAGAGATGCAAGTTGTTTAAAGATAAGATATGAAAGTGTAAATAACAGAGAATGAGGGAGAATAGATTTCAACTAAATTATAATTTAAAAAAGTGACTTATCATATGGAATACTTAGGTTCTTGTTTATGCAAAGGAATTAAATTTAAAGTTATAGGTGATTTTGAGAGTTTAGTTGCTGCTGATAATTATTTCTCACAAAGTTTAAAAGAACTTAAAGCACAGATAAAGAAAACAGATGACAAAACTACGAAAGATAGTTTGCACACTTTAATTCAGAACATGTATGAATCTGGTGAAGCTTTTACTCCCGAAGCAAGTGATTTGGAGAAAAGAGGAGAAGAATTATCCTTAGCATTTCGGAAATGGGGTATTAATTATCCTAAGGAGAACATTTCAATTATGTCTTTTAGTTTGTTGATCGAAAATATGAATAGAGCAGTTGATAATTATACAGAAGATATCCCAAAATGTATTGAACTATTTGATTCTGTTTACTAAAAAATACCCATCACATCCATATACTACGAAAATGAGGAACTTGATTTTTAGTTATTCCTCCGTTAAGGTTGGGGGGGCATATATTGATTTTACTGCGCCAGATTTTAAAGGAAAACCTGTTAAGCTTTCGGAGCAAATTAAAGGGAAAGTTACCTTAATTGATTTATGGGCATCTTGGTGTGGACCATGTAGAAGAAGCGCCAAAAGTATGATACCTGTATACGAAGAATATAAAAAACAAAGGTTTTACAGTTGTTGGAATTGCCAGAGAACGTGAATTATCTTCAGGGATTAATGCGGCAGAAAAGGATGGCTATCCTTGGTTGAATCTAATCGAATTAGAAGATGCAGGTAAAATATGGGAAAAATATGGATTAGGAAATTCTGGAGGCAGCTCTTTTTTAGTAGACAAAGAAGGAAAAATTTCAGCTATTCATCCAACAGCTGAGGAAGTTAAAGCAAAACTTGAGGAATTGTTGAAATAAATACTACTGCTAATACTTTGTATAAGTAATGGCAGGCAAAGTCGCAAATATCAAGGTTTTTAACCCGCTCAAACTGCGTAGTGGTTTGACAGGAAAGTGCCACGCAATCTGCCACTACTCATACAATTTACCGTTGTAAGCAAGTGTGGAGAACCACCAGCTCGTCATATTCGCACGATAGAAGAAAATTGAAATAATTACAAAAACGGATTGACTGAATTAGAGCTCCGTTGACAGGGCGGTGTCGTTTGAGGGGAATTTATTCTGTTTTTTCTCCCCCCGCACAAAGACAAAGAAACCCAGCCCACAAAACAACACATTTGCAAACCGCAGCAAGCCAACGCTGCAACCAAAGTTTGCAGAAGAGTTTGCAAAAGAGTTGTTTTTTTGCTGACGCGCCATTGCTTTTTTTGTAAATTAAGTGCAACCATTTTAAATTTTTGCATCACAAAACCAAGAATGATTAATAAATGGATTCGAATAAAGATTTTTGGATAGACACATATAATCGAAATATAAAAAAACTGATTGGAGTTTGTTACAGATATGTTTTCGACCAAAAAATTGCGGAAGACCTTGCCCATGATTCTTTTTTGACTGCAATGAAAAAATCTGGGACATTTAAAGGCAAGGGACATTTCGATGCATGGCTTAGAAAGATTACTGTAAATACCGCATTGCAATATTTGCGGGAGACAAAGTCAATACAGGATAGCCAACAAGAGCTTTTGCAACGGGAACTGATTAATAGCGATGAAAAAATGTTTCATAAGTATGATTTTACAACACAGAAATTACTGGAAGCTATAAACAAGTTGCCCGATCATCATCGGCAGGTATTTAACCTTTATGTTATCGATAGATTTACACATAAACAGATTGCCGAAAAACTAGATATAAGCATTGGAACCTCTAAATCTCATTTAGCCAGAGCCAAAAAGAAATTACAACAAATTCTTAATAAAAAGCAGGAAACAAAACGTTCATTTATTTTACTCCTTTTCCCTTGTGGATTTGGAAGAATAAACAGGTTATATAAAAAGGAATTTAGAAATTACGAAATAGAACCGCAAAACACTTCTTTCTTAAAAACAATTGATTGGAATAAGACAAAACCTCCACGATTCACTTTATATTTAAGTCTTATTAAAGGTTTTGTAACAATTGGAATCATTTCAATAATAGCAGTGATAGTAATTAAAACGAATACAAAACCAATTGATTTTAAAGGCAATACAAACGCTCGGAAAAATTTTAATACAACAACAATAAAAATCGATTCAATTTCGATTCAAGAAACTACTGATTCAGTAATAGAACCAAAACCATTACAAAAATCAAATCCTGTTATTGTGAAAAAGAAAAGGATAACCCATAAAAAAGTAGTTGTCCGTGATACTTTAACCATTTTAGACACGACTCATATTGAGTAAAGTCAGGCAAATATTGTTAATTCTATTCGGCATTTGTATCTTTTTTCGTGCAAATGCACAAACCGATACAATTTATGTATATGAAGATGTCGTTGTGTACGATACTGTTGTTGTCTACGACACTGTACTCATAAAGACTGATATTAATAATATTTTGCCCTTAAAACTTAAACCAATAAGTGTTTTACAGCTCGATACTATTAACCATCAAGCCAATTTATTGTTAATTTCTAATCAACAAACTGCCACCTTTCCGATAAATCACATCATACTGGATGAAAACTTTGGTAAAAACATTAAAAATTCAGAGAGTATGAAAAAGTTAAGTTTTTTCGGTGTTGTATTTTTTGCCTTTCAGGCAATGGTTTTAGCTCAAACCAATTATGAAGTTTCAATAGGTTCAGGAATCTGGTGGGAAAATGGACAACTCGAATATGTAGATAAACCGTATTCACCACTTCTTAAAGTTGGGTTATATGCAAAAAGGAATTTTGCAGATAAAAACTTTGGTTTAAAAATGGGGGTTTTATATAATTATCTTTTTAGTTCTGGTTCTTATGAATTTAATGGTACAACAGGTATTTGGCATACACAAGAGGGATACGAATTCGAGGACTTAAATATTCATTATGGCTCTGGATTTCATAATTTTTCAATACCTCTACTTTTCTATTATAACAAATATAAAATTCAACCATTAATTGGATTAAATTACAACTGTCTTGTTTCTAGCTCCTTAAAAAACTCTTCTGGCACTGAATTTATAAGCGATTCTCATAATATGGGAATCAACATTGGTATAGGATATTCATTATTTAAAAATGTCTCAATTGATTTAGAATATAAACATAACCTGACATACGATTATGGCGAATCAATATATGGTTCTATTGACGGTCAGACCATTATTGACGAAAGTAGATATTTATGGAATAATCAAGTCGCAGTTTCACTGATATATAAATTTGACAAAAAAGAGTAAAAAATGCTTCTAGCATTCTTGCCAATCCTGTTACTGCCTTTAAGGGCGGTTTGACAAGTTGGAGATGCGAAATCCCGGCCTCCATATATTGCCAGCTGTTAGCGGTAATTTCAAAAACATGCAAGACACGGATATTTTCAACAATAAAATCACATAAGTAGTAACAAGAAAATGAGAAAAACAACTGTTTTTATAGTATTCTTGATAATTTGTAATATTTGGTTTCTGCTCGTAAAGGGGCATCCTTTACAAACATATTAAAGGACTAAGTCCCTGATAAAATGTGCTCTATTAAAGACACTTTGATCATCAATATAATTTTAAACCTGTAGAATGTAACAATTGAATGAGTAAATCGTCAGATGATAAAACAAAAAATGTTAATTATGAAACTTAAAATCACGTTAACCATTATTCTGCTCTCGACAATTGCTTCAGCTCAAACATCAAAAGTGTCGATTCTAAACGTTGTACTAAATGACTCTATAGTATCTAATTATATTTCTGATTATGGTGGAATACAAAGTGACAGTTATGTATTGCTCGAAGATTCTGGATATTTTTTCTATAACCATGGAAATATTGAATTTAAAAAACAATCTTGTGAGATTGCACCATCAGTTAGTGGAATCATTACTAAAGTAAAGAGTCGTCAAACAAAGGCTTCTATAAAGATCTATTTTAATGAAAACGAGACCTATTACACAAAAGTTAAATTAGAACGAGAGAATATTAATAGACCATGGCAAATTAGAACACGATTGATTTATCGTAACTTTCAACTACCCAGAAAGCAAACAAGACTAATTTATTTTTCCCATAATTCATAATTTTAGAACCTTCAAAAGCTTAAGGCTCATATACAATATTAATTGGAACAGAAACAGGGAGAATGTCTACTGGTATTCCATTAGTTCTACCTAATAGCAAATTGAGTTTTGAGTTGCAGATAACTATAGTTCAGCCCCTAATGGAAGCTTGGATAAAGGTATTATACCCGATGTTTATCTTCCAGATGATTTCTATAAAGAAAAATATGCACGATAACAGTACTGGTTTGTGTTAATAGCAAGCAAAAATAGAGCTATCAAAACAAAATCCTTGATAGCTCTATTATATTTATTCCTAACAACAGTGATGTTCTTATCACTATCTTCAACTATTTACACTTTATTCTATCAAGACACGTCTTGACTCTCCACTGCCATCCTGATTTCGAAGTATGTAAACACCAGTGTGGAATCGAGTTTTCAAATTGGAAAGATCGTTATTGCTGATCTCAACAGTTCCATAACTAATGCCCATAATAGAGAACACCTCATACACACCATCTAATTGGGCACTTTCAACAATATCAATTCCAGATGTTTCGCTATCAAAACTCACTTTGTCAATATTACAGCCTGCACCTTCTATTACTAATTTGAGCTGGTGTATTCCAGCAGGCAATGCTCCTAATGTTTTACCCGTAACCTGAGTATAAGTATCCCAGGAATTGTCTCCGGTTTTTGGGACTTGTATTTTTCCGCTTATGTCCGTGTCACCCATGTAAATTCTAAATGAGGAGCCTGTTATTCCTGAAGAAACATATGCACTCCAAGAATACACTTGTTCTCTTTCAATGTTTACGGTGTATAGCAACCACTCGTCCAATACTGTATACCCAAGAACACTACCTCCATTCCCGACAACTATATCGACGCCATTATCAGTACGGAATTCTGCGTCTCCTTCATTTTCACTGGTATTATCTTTATAAGCAATTCCCTCAACACCATTGTCGTACAATTCAACTTCCAAAGTGCCAGGTATAGCAATTGGCTCACTACCATACGGTGTTGTAAGTATCTCATCTCCTGTTGATGTTTTAAATGAGATCTTATCAATATTGCCATTGGGACCTTCAAAGACTAAACGTAAAGTGTATGTCCCTATTGGCATTGGAATTTTTGTACGGCCTTTTACTTCAGTATAAACAGACCAACTATTGGATGCCGTTTGTGGTATGGCAACTCTACCGCTTATGTCGGTATTACCCATATAGATTCTGAAAGCTCCACTATTCATACCTGAAGCAACCCTTGCTGACCACACCATCAACTGTTCCTCATCAACGGTTACGGTATATTCCAGCCATTCTCCGGCAGAAGTCCAGCCAACAAAATATTCGCCATTATCATTACCAATATCAACACCTCTATCAGTACGGTATGCGCCACCCAAGTTATCTTCTTCGGAATCGTTATAAGCCACACCATTTTCCCCATTATCGAAATCTTCAGCCTCGAGAATGCCAGGCAAAACGATTGGGGTATCTTTAAATGGAGTACTTGGTTCGTAAGCTCTAAGCACACAACTTTTCTCAAAGATTACACGACCTGCAACATTGTACACCTTCATTGAAATGGTATCATATCTAGCCGAGATAGGCGTCCACGTTAGTTCGAACGAAGAATCAGGTATTGAGGTCAACAACGTATTATTCACATAAACCAGAATCTCTTTAATCGCACCATCATAGCTTTGTGCCTTGCCCTTTATTGTAGTTTCGGTATTAACTTCAATCATATTTGTTGATGAAGTAATATAAGCATATCCACGAACGTTTTTCATCGGGCTCTTTGCATTTATGGCAACATCCGTAAGCATATATTCACGAAGCCATTTTAACGCAGGACGTTCAACACCATTTTTGATCAACCCCGAATGATCAACCCATGTAGAACCATATATGTATCCCCAAATTGTTACTCCAGCCACATAATCAGCCTCCCACATAATTGGAACTTGTTCCTTGAAACGTGTCAACTGTTCATCATCATCTTCTTTGTTTATATCATATTCTGAAATAAGAATAGGGAGCCCAGTCTCATTATGTATTCTCTCCAAAACGGTCTTAAAATCGGAACCAGACACATCATTTAGATCGTGAGATTGGCAACCTGCTAAATCGACAGGAGCTCCGGCAGCCACTATCTTCTGTAATAAATCGATATATTCATTTGTATTCCACTGAAATGTATTGTAGTCATTGTAAATAAGCATCGCATTAGGCCATCGTTCTCGAGCCATAATAAATGCTTTCACAATCCAATCATATCCCGAGATGCCATCGCCACCAAGGGCATTTTTAAATGGTGCCGGTGCATGACCTGTAATAGCTTCGTTTACCACATCAATATATTCTAAATCAGGATAACGGGCAGCAACAGCATCAAACCATTCTATGATTTCTTCCAGTTGCTCACTTTCAGAAAGGTTATCCATCCAAGTAGGATATTGAGCCCCCCAAATAAGCGTATGAAACTTGAACGGAAAATCGTGATTCTTGCAATACTGATATTCAGCATCGACAGTTTGCCAATTGTAAACATCGCGAGTTCCTTCTATCGATGCCCATTTCGTTTCATTTTCAGGTGTCAGCTGATTCCAATAATCACTAAAATCAGATCTAATATTATACATCGTAGTAATATTGCCTAAGAATTTGTTCGGGTTTTTCGATAGCTGGGCGAAACTGCTTGTAGCGCCCAACACGAGCAATAATATTGGAAGTATTGCTTTAATTTTCATAATAGTTTTTATATTAAAAATTAGACCTTAATTGTTAATTTTTCATCAAAAAGTTGACAATATAACAATAATTCACCATTCTCGTTTATCTTCTGATCATTTACAAAGAGATAACGGACGAATCTCAAAACAATACCTCTCTACGTTCCACAATCACCTAACGCGTTTGCCATGTAATATTGTATAATAAAACCATTAGGGATAAAAGCGTTTGAAGCGCTAAGCTAGTATAATTTGGAATTTTATCTATATTCGTTTCAACTCACGACATTGAGTTGACAGATATGTTATCGGACGAGTTTGATCTTTATCATTTCAGTGAAATAGTAAAGGACAATAACGTAGATTTTGATTATAAATTAAAAGAAGGCAAACTTAAAAACAGAAATGCAATTCGGATTATTCAAATAAATGATTATCCAAACAATTTGATAAATGAAGCAATCGAAATCTCAGAAAGGCTAGATAAAATTACGATGTATAAAAAATAGCTGGAACAACAGTAAATCAATAGATATCAAGCAATCAAACATTTAAACGTCAGCAATAAGGTGAACTAATAACTTTCCAATTGCGAAAATGGATAAAGTAAATTAAAAATCAGTCTTTGTAAGCAATAACTTTGCTTTACTTGGTAGGCTATGTTGTTTTTTGCCTATCGGGTAGTGGTAAAATTCTGGTCGTCCGTTTGATTGGAAAAAAAATAGAAGGATTTTCGGTTTAAAATACCAAAACCGCCGAAGTATAATTTCCAGGAACAGAACTCATTTTTAGGTTACCACCATGCAGTTGCATAATCTGCCTAGAGATGCTAAGCCCAATTCCCGATCCATTTTCTTTGGTGGTAAAAAACGGAACAAAAATTTTATCCATCAGCTCATCTGAAATACCCGCTCCATTGTCAATAACCGAAATAGTTGGGCGGCCTGCTTCATTAATCGTTGCTTTAATCCTGATTTTTGCGTTTTGATTGCTTTCGTTGGCCTGATAAGCATTTTTTATCAGGTTGATGAGTACCTGAGCAATTTGCTTTTCATCAGCATGTAATTCCAATTCAGGAGGTATAACCTTGCATGACAACGCAATATGGTCGACATTTCCGAACGAAGATGATAAGATCCGGATATGATCAATCAAATTTTTCACTTTGAAAATTTTCTTCTCAGGAATCGGAAGCCGTGTGATTTTTCTGTACGACTCCACAAAGTTAATGAGTCCCTTGCCTTGTTCGCGAATAACTTCCAGCCCGCGAATGGTGTTCTCGATCGTTTTAATGTCAATGTCTTCAGGCTTCACCATTGCCCCGTTTTTGTAAAAATATCCGGCCAGACTTTCAGACAAAGAGGTTACCGGAGTAATTGAGTTCATGATCTCGTGCATCATTACACGTATCAGTTTTCGCCACGATTCCAGCTCTTTCTCATCCAGCTGGTTTTTAATATCGTGCACCGAAATCAGCATTAACTCATCTTTATCCGAAATAAATGAATTCGATTTGATGAGCAACTGAATAATACCGCTTTTTAAATGAAGTGTTATTAGTCGCTGTTCTGTCGGTTCTATCTCTTTTATCGTCTGATAAAGTTTGGGGTCAATACGCTCCAGCTGATTAATATGCGTAAGCACATCTACCTCAAAAAGTTGTTTAGCCAGTTTGTTCGAGTGTTGAATAAAACCTTTTCGATTGAAGGTAAACATGCCAGTAGCAGCGTGTTCAAGCAGAGCCTGGAAATATTGTTCCTGCTTCTCGTTATTCACGTAGATTTGCTGAATTTGTGAGTTTACTTTTTGCAAGCTTTGGTTCAGGTCGTTTATAACTTTGTTGCTTACATTATTGGGGAACCGAAGCGTTAAATCTTCATTTTTTATGGCATCGAAAAAGTAAAATATCCGGCGATTAATGCGATTTAAAAAATAAACGAGGTTAATGGTAACTCCTAAAATAAACAGGGAAGAAATGATGGCAAGAACATAAGTTTTTTGATGAAAAATAAGCCACCCCAGAAATAAGGAGCTAGCTAGTAAAAGCAAGACTCTAAGCAGAATTTTAAAATATAAGTTTCTACTAATCATAGCCCATATTTTTTTATTTTGTTGTACAATGTTTGGCGTGTAATTCCCAGTTTATCGGCTGCCAGACTCATGTTTCCAACATTCTTATCAATAGCTGAAACGATCATCCGTTTTTCCATTTCTTCAATGGTCAGCAGTTCATCTTCAAACTTCGATGAGAATGCTTGTTTAAAGAAAAAATCTTCGGGTTTTAACACCAACGAATCACTTAAAATCACGGCCTTTTCGATGGTGTGTTGCAGTTCGCGAATATTGCCAGGCCAGTTATATCTCAGTAGTTTTGTCTGTGCCGGCTGGTTAATTCTTAATCCATGTTTCTCGTACTTAGCAGTAAATTTTTTCAGAAAGAAATCGGCCAGAACAATAATGTCGTCTCCTCTCTCGCGCAATGGCGGAACTTCTATCTGGATGGTATTAATACGGTACAACAAGTCTTCGCGAAACAACCCCTCAATAACCATATTCTCCAGTTTTTTATTGGTGGCACAAACCAATCGTATATCTACCGGAATTGGCTTATCGGAACCCAGTCGCATAAATTCACGGTTTTGAATAGCTGCTAATAGCTTGGCTTGCAAGTGAAAGGAAAGGTTCCCTATTTCATCAAGAAATAGGGTGCCCTTGTGTGCCGTTTCAAATTTACCAGCGCGGTTTTCGCGGGCATCGGTAAAAGCTCCTTTCACGTGCCCAAAAAGTTCGCTTTCAAAAAGTGTCTCGCTTATAGCGCCCATATCAACGCTCACCATTACTTCGTCTCGGCGTTGCGACAAACGATGAATTTCTCTAGCTATCAACTCTTTGCCTGTTCCATTTTCTCCAGTAATAAGAATATTGGCATTAGTTTTTGCCACTTTACGTACCATGTTCATTACTTGCGTAAGTTGCGGCGATGAACCAATAATAAATTTCTGGTCACGATTCAATTCCTGTTTTAATCCGACTGCTTTTTGTTTAAGCTTTCCTACTTCTGTCTTCGATAAATTAAGCTGAACAGCCGCTTTAACCGTTGCCAACAATTTGCTGTTGTCCCAGGGTTTAGGCATAAAATCGGTTGCGCCCTGTTTTAGGGCTTTTACCGCCAGTTCCACTTCGCTGTAGGCTGTAATCAGCACTACCGAGATATCGGTATAGCTTTTTTTTATCTGATCGAGCCAGTATAAACCTTCGTTTCCGGTGTTTATTCCCGCTTGAAAATTCATGTCGAGAATAACAACATTGTAGTTGCCGGTTCGCAGTTCATTGGGAATGAGATTAGGATTGGTAATTCCTTTTACAGCATCAAATTCCTGCCCAAGCAAAATCTCCAGAGTGCTGATGATGCTTTTATTATCGTCGACTATTAAAATATTTCCTTTTGGCATAGTGCACATTATTGTTGTTCTTTCGAAAGGAGAATCACTAAGAAATCTCTTTCAAATTACGCTAAAAACAGAATTCTAGCTACCTTCGAAATGATAATTGATTTCTAAATAACAAATCAAATTTAAACTAAGTCCACCCTATTTCCAATCAACTGTAAAAATATTTTACAATATTCTGTAAATATTTTTAACGGTTTTGAGCCAACAACATCCTCAATATGCAGAAAATCAACACACTAAATTTATGGCACTATAATGGTACGTAAAAAAGAAACAATTTTTATACGATGATAAAGAAACGAATAGTTCTCATTATAGTTTTATATTTAATAATTGGAAATACAATTCGAGCTCAGGTAAAATGGAGCCTGATCCAATGTATCTCTTATGCCATTGAAAACAACATCAATTTAAAAGAATACGAGATTCTTGAAAAACTATCACTGGAAGATGCGCAACAAGCCAAACGTAATATGTTGCCCGGTATTGATGCTTCAACCGGTGCAGGTTTTAATTTTGGACGTTCGGCAGACCCAAATACAAATGACTATATCAATACCCAATTTTTTTCCAGCAGCTTCAGTTTGAATTCATCTATTGTTGTTTTTGATGGATTTCGCATTCAGAACCAGATAAAATACCAAAAATTCAGAAAGCAAGCCTCGGAATACAATCGGATAAATGCAACCGACGATTTGGCCTTCAACGTGATGGTGGCCTTTTTTGATGTGGTTTATTACAAAGGAATGCTCGGAATTGCCAACGAGCAGGTAGAAGCCTCGAAGCTAAGGTTGAAAACAACAGAAGGAAAAGTGGAAGTTGGTTTAGAAGCTAAAACCGATTTATTGGAAATGCGTGCCAGTCTGGAGCTCGAAGAACTCAACAAAATTCAACTTGAGAACACGCTGGAAAAAGCAACATTAAAACTAAAACAGTTGATGAATCTTGTCACAGCTGAAGAAATGGAGCTGATGGATGAATCATCGGTGGTAATAGATGAACAAATAGCCCAGCCACAGCAACTTTTTGAACAGTACACCCATTGGTCGCCGTATTACCGATCGATTGAAGCTAATGTGGAAGCAACAGAAAAAAGCCTTGCTTTAAGTCGATCTGCACTTTATCCTTCAATTTATGTCAGAGGATCAATTGGTACTGGTTATTACGAAACCAATATTGATAGTTTAGGAAATACGGTGTCTTTTGGCAATCAGTGGACAAACAACAGAAACCAGTATCTGGGAGCCTCGTTAAATATCCCAGTTTTTAGCCGCTGGAGCAATCGGTCCGAAATAAAAAAGGCGAAACTGAAGCTGGAACAAGCCCAGAATAATCTCGATGCCAAGCGTCAAAAAATGTATTTCGACATGGTGAATGATCTTATGGAACTAAAAGCATTGTACAAAGAACACAGCCAGTATGTAAAGCGCATCAAGGTTGACGAATTAGCCTTTCAGGCCGCTGAAAAAAAATTCGACCAGGGTTTGATTGACATTAATGATTATTACATTGCTAAAAACCGCTTGGCAGAAGCCCAAAGTCAGGTTCTACGTTCGCGCACGCAGTGGGAAATAAAAATGAAAATGCTACAGTTTTACCGGGGACAGCGCTTTTGGGAAACAGGGAAAAGTTTAGAATCAAAATAAGCAATATAAAAAGATCATTAGATCTTGGGAATACCCCGATGACAAATGACTAAGAATTTGAACTAAAATAGAACATATCATAGGAAGCAGGGCGCTTTGTCCTCTGCTCCATGCTCAAAGCAGGTAGATTATGGGAATGGATAAAAAAATTGAAAAGAAGAAAGGCTTAAAAGCCAAGCACATTATTTGGATTGTTGGCGGATTGGCGTTTGCCTTGTTGTTGTATAAAGTCATGATGAAAAGCAGCAGCTCGGTATTTCGGGCCGAGAAAGACAAACTGACCATCAGTTCCGTTACCGATGGCAAGTTTAACGACTACATTACAGTAATTGGCCAGGTGGAGCCCATTACAACCATTTTCCTTGATGTAGAAGAAGGTGGAAAAGTAGAAGAAATTTTTATTGAAGAAGGAGAGATGGTAAAAAAGGGTGATGTTATTCTCCGTTTGAAAAACAGCGATTTGAGTACTACAATAATGAGTAGTGAATCGCAATTGGCTTATCAGGCGAACGAGTTGCGAAATACCCAGATTAGCATTGAACGACAGCGAATCGAGAATCAACGTTCAAAGATACAGGTCGATCTTCAGGTTGTTCAGGCTGAGCGGAAATACAAACAATATGATGCTTTGTATAAAGAAGATTTAATAGCCAAAGAAGAATACTTAAAGACAAAGGAAAACTATGAACTCTCGCTAAAAGAGAAAGCATTAACGTATCAAAAATTCACACAAGACTCAATTTTTCGTGCGAACCAAATGAAGAGCATGAATGAGAGTTTGGAGAATATGAAACAAAACCTTAAAATGGCTCGTCGAAGACTAGAGAACCTGAATGTTAAAGCCCCGGAGAGCGGCCAACTGGGATTATTAAATGCTGAGATTGGTGAGTCTATTTCTCGTGGGCAACGATTGGGAATGTTGCACATTTTAACTGACTTTAAGATCAATGCCCTCATCGATGAACATTATATCGATCGGGTTCGCCGTGGATTAAGTTGTTCTTTCGATCGTGGTGGCGAAAATTACAACCTCACCGTTAAAAAGATTTATCCTGAAGTGCGCGAAGGTCAATTTGAAATTGATATGATCTTTGAAGGAGCCAAGCCCGATAATATTCGTACTGGCCAAACATACCACACAAAATTGCAGCTCGGACAACCTGAAAAAGCGGTACTGATACCAAAAGGTGGATTCTTTCAGAGTACTGGCGGCCAATGGGTTTATGTGCTAAACGAAAACGAAACAGAAGCCGAAAAGCGCAGCATTCGTATCGGGAAACAAAACCCACAGTACTACGAGGTTCTGGAAGGTTTAACACCAGACGAGAAAGTAATTACTTCGAGTTACGATTTGTTTGGCGATAACGATCGGATTGTTTTCAAATAGAAGCCAAAAGAGTATAAATAGGAGTATTTAAAAATAACCTAACTAAAATATCATGATAAAAACAGAAAATTTAACAAAAGTATTTCGCACTGAAGAGGTGGAAACCTGTGCATTAAATGAGGTAAGCTTACACGTAAAAAAAGGAGAATTCGTTGCCATTATGGGACCATCGGGTTGTGGAAAATCAACCTTAATGAATATCATTGGCTTATTGGATAATCCCTCTGGCGGTAAATATTACTTCGATGGCTCGGAAGTTGGGCAGTTAAAAGAGCGTAACCGTACTATTTTACGCAAAGGAAACATTGGTTTTGTATTTCAGAGTTTTAACCTTATTGACGAGTTAAACGTGTACGAAAATGTAGAGTTGCCACTAATCTACCTAAAACTAAAAGCCCGCGAGCGCAAAGAGATGGTAGAAAAAGTACTGGAACGGATGAAAATTGCTCACCGTGCCAAACACTTTCCACAACAACTTTCGGGTGGCCAGCAGCAACGTGTTGCTATTGCCCGAGCAGTAGTTGCTAATCCGAAGCTGATTCTTGCCGATGAACCGACAGGTAACCTCGATTCGAAAAACGGACTGGAAGTAATGAACCTGCTCACCGAACTTAATCGCGAGGGTACCACCATTGTAATGGTAACTCACTCGTTGCACGACTCGGAATTTGCCCATCGTGTAGTTAACCTGTTCGACGGTATGATTATTACCGAAGAGGTAAAGAAGGAAATGGGAGAGATTCTTCTATAAACAGGCTAAGTATTTAACTTTTCAAAAAGCATTGCTAATGCTATTGCCCCTTTGAAAGAAAAATAACTGAAAAGTCAGGTTGAAGATTTGAAGTAAAGCTGAATTTGATCAGGACTTGCTCCCCTCACGAGGGGGAACTCCCAACAGGGGGAGGCAGCAAAGAAAATAAGATCGGTCATTCTGAGTGGAGTTAAAAAATGTATGACAGTAAATACAAGATGTTTAGACTACACTCAACATGACAAAAAACACTGGTTATTTACTTTTCTTGTCCCCCTAGTTAACGACAAAATGAGACCCCATGAAAAATTTACGGTTTATATTCAGAATGTTTCAGCGAAATCCTATTTTGATTTTTGTAAACCTTCCTGGATTAGCCATCGGATTAAGTGCTGTTTTGCTCCTGTCGGTTTATTTGAAACACGAGCTAAGTTACGACCAGCATTTTCAAACAAAAAATAATGTTTTACGACTTTATAGTGCAGTAAAAGAAGAAGGCAATGTCACAAATTACGGTATTTGTTTGCGCGATGCTTACACCGAAATTCCATTACAGGTTCCGGAAATAAGATCAGCTACTCAGATTTACAACGGATGGGACATAACCGCAGAATACGAAAAGCAAAAATTCCCCAATTTGCAACTTTTGTTTGCCGACAAGGATTTCTTTGATGTTTTCGGACTGGAGCTCATTCAGGGAAATAGCAACGATGCCTTGCAGGGTGAAAACAATGCGGTAATTACCCGGTCAACTGCATTGAAAGTATTCAATACCGTTGACTGTGTTGGCAAAGTTTTGAATGTTTCGGAGGTGCCAGCTACGGTAACGGGTGTAATAAACGACTTGCCCAACAATACACACTTTAATTTCGATTTATTGGTGTCGATGCAGAGCGTCCATCCTGAGAACTGGGGAGGACTGGAACTATACACCTATTTTAGGATTGACGAAAATGCCGATTTAGTTGCGGTTGGCAAAAAAATAGCTGCAGCCAACAATGAACTAATGAAACCTTGGGGCGAGCCATTTAACCTCACCTCTGAGTCGGGAACAGAGAGATTAGCCGATTTGCACCTTCACTCAGTTGTTGATCTCGATCTATCGCCCAAAGCCAATCTAACACACATTTTTATTATTGCCGGCATTGCTTTTCTGGTGATGCTAATTGCTATGGTAAACTACATTAATCTGTATGTTTTGCACGGCGAAAAACGGATTGCTGAAATCGGTTCACGAAAATCGTTGGGAGCAACGCAAGGAACGTTATCGCGTTTATTTTTTACTGAAACAACTGTAATTGGCCTTCTTGCTTTTGTTTTGGCAATAGGATTAACGGCACTTGTTCAACCCTCGTTTGCCAAACTGATGCAAAGCCAGATCGAGTTATCGGACATGTTTTCCTTTTCAGGAATTTTGTTGGTACTGGCTATTCTCGTGGTGTTAATTCTTGTGTCGGGAGCCTACCCTAGTTACTATTTATCGAAGATTAATCTTGTAAATGCACTTAAAGGAAAGTCCACGAAAGTAAAGCGCAAAAGTACCATGTCGCGCATTGCAGTTATTTCACAGTTTTCCATATCGGTTTTTCTCATCAGTGCGCTGGTAATTGTTTTTGCCCAGGTAAATTATCTAAAAGAAGTGCCACTGGGTTTTAATCCCGAGAATGTAACTGGCATAACCAACCTGAATAGCGAGGTGCGAAAAAGTGCTTCGTCTATTGTCGACGAATTGTCGCAACTGGCCTTTGTTGAAGATGCAGCTACTTCCGATCATGGTATGGGGCAAGGATCGAGCGGACAGGGAATAAAAAAATATGGAGCGCCTGGTAATCTTAAAGGAATTGATGAATACCGTGTGCAGCCCGGATTTGCCAAAACCATGCAATTGGAACTGGTCGACGGTCGTTACTTTAATCAATCGGAAGCAGATAAAAGCGCGGTAATTCTTAACCAGGCAGCAGCAAAAATGCTGGGCCCTGATGTAAAAGTAGGTAGCCTGGTTGATATGTTTGATGAACCGTTAACAGTAATCGCTATTGCAAAAGATTTTTATTATATCGATCACCCGGGAGAAACAATTGGACCACTTGTTCTTACCAACTACCGCAACAACGTAAACAACCTTTATGTGCGTACAAAAGCAGGAACTACTTCGGCACAACTGGCTCAGATTGATGAGGTGATTAAAAGTTATTCGCCGGAGTTAATTATTAGTAAGTTTCAGTTAACTGATGTATACGCCAACAAATTCACCAACGAAGAGCGAATGATAAAACTGGTAACTACTGGTGCCGGACTGGCCATCATCATCAGCTTTATTGGGTTAATGGCTCTTTCTGTTCTGAATGTAAACCGACGAAGAAAGGAAATAGGCATACGGAAAGTAATTGGAAGTACAGAAACACAGGTTGTGCACGAGCTGCTGAAAGAGACTTTTATTCTGGTTCTAATTGCTATTGCAATAGCTTTTGTTGGCAGCTACTTTACCATGCAGCAGTGGCTGCAACATTTTGTGAACCGCGTTTCCATTAGTCCTGTGTATTTTCTGATTAGTGCTGCTTTTGCACTGTTTATAGCGTTTATGGCTGTAGGCTGGCAAAGTTGGCGGGCGGCAACCCGAAATCCGGTTGAAGCACTCAGATATGAATAAAGTTAAGTTATAACTCAAACAACAATAAACTGAAACGATAAATATGTTCTGGACACAATTTAAGTTAATGCTTCGTAACCTACGAAGAAACAAACTACATTCGGTAATAAATATTTTTGGACTGGCTATTGCCATAACTCTGGTTTTGCTATTGTCATCTTATGTTTCTAATGAGGTATCAGTGGATGCATTTCACGCAAATAAAGACAGAATATATCGCGTAAATGGTGATAATATTGAAACTTTTGCACCTCCTTTCGGACAGTATATTTTGGATAATATTGCCGAGGCCGAAAGCTACGCTCGCACATTTAGGATAGATGGTACTTTAACTTATGATGATAATAAATTCGAAAGTGGCAATTGTCTGCTAACCGATTCAACATTCTTTACCATTTTTTCTTTCCCACTACTTGTTGGAGATGCCAGCCAAGTTTTGGCAGCAAGAGAAAGTGCGGTATTATCAGAAAGCTTTGCAAAGAAGATCTTTGGCAATAAAAATCCAGTAGGAGAAAGCTTCGATTTTAGCGGAAAGAATTTTGTGGTCTCAGGTATTTACAACGATTTCAAAGACAATACCCATTTTGAGAAACCAAACATGATCCTCAATTTTAAGATGTTACCCCGAATTTGGGGAAATGGCGACGAAGGAGCTGATTATTTTTTTAAGGATTATGGAAACAGCTCGTTCGGACTTTATGTACTGGCGCATAAAAACAGTAACATAAAAGCACATGAAGCTGAACTATTGGGGAAAATCAAAGAATTTTACTGGGTTTTTCAAAACGACAGGAGTAAAGAAATCCATTTTACGCCTCTTGAAGAAGCTTATTTTAACCTTTCTGCATTAGATTATATCGGAACCCGTCAGGGTAATAAGAAGTTTCTTAATATTCTTGCCCTTATTGCTTTGTCTATAATAATAATTGCAGCCATAAATTACATTAATTTAAGTATCACCCAATCAGTCAAAAGAGCAAAAGAAGTAGGAATAAAAAAGATTGTTGGTTCGAAACGCTGGAGCATTGTACGACAATTCTTAATGGAATCGACAATTGTTAGTTTCATTTCTACAATTTTAGCTATTTCACTAACTATAATTGTTTTACCCAAGTTTAACAAACTGGTTAACACAGATTTTAGTTTTTCAGACATATTCAATAATGGATTTCTATTACGTAGCTTACTGGTTGTATTTATAACCGGACTTGTTGCGGGTTTAGTTCCTGCACTCATTTTATCAGGCTTTAAATCGATTGAAATTGTAAAAGGAGTTCCCTCCCGGCTAAAAAACAGTTTCAGTCAGAAAGCAATGGTTGTTTTCCAATATACAGTCTCTATTGCATTAATTGTAGTAGTGGCTTTTATTATAAAGCAAAATAACTATATGAAAAATTATGATCTGGGATTTGATAAAGACCACACGTTTTACATCAGAATGACCGACAATACCAATAAACAAAAGAATGCTTTCCGGAATGAATTGATGAAAATTCCCGGAGTACAGGCAGTTTCCTTTTGCAATGATTTTCCGGGCGGACCAATCAATAATCAGTCGTTTGTTTACAACGAAAAACCGCAAAGTTTCGATCAGTTCAGGGTAGATACTGCATTCTTCTCGGCTCTTGGAATTCCACTAAAAAACAAAATTTCGGTTACCGATAATATTATGGGCAACGATAAGTTTGCCCTAGTTCTTAACAAAACAGGTGTGAACGACCTTGAACTCGATGCTCCTTACAATGAATTCAAACTTCACAACAACATGGTAAAAATAAGCGAAGTTGTGGAGGACATGAATTTCAGGTCATTGTATCAGAAACCAAGGCCAACAATGTTTATGCTAAGAAACATGAATTGGACACCATATGTATTGGTAAGAGGAAGCGGAGGTAATTTATCTGCTATTGTGGAGCAGGCAAAAGCCGTTTTCAAAGAAATATCACCATCCGATCCACTAGTATTGAATTTCATTGATGATACTTTAAATGCTGCTTATCAGAAAGAAGAGCGCACCGCACAAATAGTAGGCTATTTTGCCATTTTTGCTATTCTAATTTCATCGCTCGGAATATTTGCTCTTGCTAGCTACACCGCTCAAAACCGCAGAAAAGAAATTGGAGTGCGTAAAGTAAACGGAGCACAGATTACTCAAGTTGTAGGCTTGCTAAATATAAATTTCATAAAATGGGTCATTGTTGCATTTTTAATTGCTACGCCAGTGGCTTGGTTTGCGACCAATAAATGGCTGGGAAACTTCGCCTATAAAACAGAATTAAGTTGGTGGATTTTTGCTTTGGCTGGAGTGTTGGCATTAGGCATTGCACTGTTAACAGTTAGTTGGCAAAGCTGGCGGGCGGCTACGCGAAATCCGGTGGAAGCGTTGAGGTACGAGTAAGTTCTAAAACAATTGAAAAACATGTACATATTTTAAGAGTACTAAACAGATGAAACTGCATCAAAATATAAAATTAACATTAAGAACGTTTGCTAAGAACAAAGGGGTTACACTGCTTAACCTTATTGGATTATCAGTTGGAATTACTGCAAGTTTGCTGATTTTTCTGTTTGTTCAGAAGGAGAAAAATACTGATAAATATATTCCTGATCTGGATAATATTTATGTGTTAACCAATGAAAACGAACCATATGTTTCGAAAATGATGGCAGATCACGTTAATAATGAAATAGCAGAATTTCAGGCAGTTTCTTATGGTTGTAACGATTGGTCGGCACAAATATATTTGGAGTACAACAATCAGAGTTTTGAAGTAAAGAATATGTTCAATGCTGATTCTGCATTTTTCAGTGTATTTAATTTCAACACCGTGTATGGCAATCTACAACAAGGTTTAATGCACGCCGATGAGATTGTGCTGACACGTTCGTTGTCGCAAAAAATATTTGGAAACGAAAACCCAATTGGAAAAACCATTACCTACAATGCTACCTATTTATCCGGTCAGGAATTAACAATTACAGCCGTAGTTGACGACCTGCCACAATCGAGTACGTGGAATTTTGAAGCTGTTATTTCATTGCCAACAATGTGTCACATCAGTTGGTACAAGCGAAATATGGAACGATGGGGAACTCAAAGCTATTATGCTTTTGCAAAACTCAATGCCAATTCATCCGAAGAAGAAGTAAGAAATAAACTAGCCCATATCAATCTAGATGCTGTTGATGAAGACTTTAAGGCAGATATTCATTACGATATGGTTTCGTATAAGAATGTGTACTTTAATATGTTGGAGATGGAAGATATGGCTCACGGGAATAAACTAACCTTGTCGATTATAGCCATTATTGGTGTGCTGATTCTGTTATTGTCGTGCGTAAATTACATCAATATGGTAACGGCACAACAAGGAAAACGCTATAAATCCTTCGGATTATTTAAAACGATGGGCGATAACCGCTGGGGCATTATCCGTGCCACCACAATTGAAGCGGCAATGTTATTGATTGCCTCCGTTATTGTTTCGTTTGCATTAACAAGTTTACTACTGCCGGGACTTAATAGTTTAACAAATTCTCGTTTTACTATCAATGCCTTGTCTAATGGTAGTTTCGTTGTAATAAACCTTGCAATATTGGGATTAATGATTTTAATTACCGGAATTATTCCCGGATATATTTTCAGCAACAAATCCACCACCGAGTTAATTCATAAAAGACAATCGTCGCAAGGGAATCCGGTTTTACGTAATGGGTTGCTTGTGTTTCAATTTGTGGTATCAATTGCATTGATTTCTTCGATAATCATTATCCATCGTCAAAATAATTACATTCAACATTGCGATACCGGATTCACAAAAGAGAACATTGTTTACATTAAAACGAACGATGATATTAAGTCGCATATAAAGGCGTTTAAAAGCGAACTACACCAAATACCCGGTATTTTTGATATGACTTTTGCCGAAGACGAATTGATTGCTATCGATCAGGAGTGGGGAAATGGATTTGTTAATAAGGGCGAATACAGCGATATAGAATTTACTAAACTTGCTGTTTCGACTAATTTCTTCGATTTTTTTGGGATTCCATTAAAAGAAGGACAATTTTTTTCGGAAAATTCAAAGGGAAAAGAAGATGTCATCATCAACGAGGCAGCAAAAGCCGATTTCAAAGTTGAAGAAATCACCGATGCACGTCTTACTCGCGGCGATGCCAGCAAGGGGCACATTATTGGTGTTGCAAAAAATTACAATTTTGAAACCTTACACGTACCGGTTCGTCCGTTGGTATATATGTCATCTGGCGATTGCGACAATGTGCTTTACCTAAAAGTTGATGGAGCCAATATGACTGCATTCAAAAGCACAATGAACAATGTGAAAAAAGCGTGGAACGACATTTCTCCGATGTTCCCGATGGAATATCAGTTTCTCGATCAGGCATTTGCCGCTCAGTATACTAAAGAAGCTCAATTTCAGAAGTTTCTAATGCTAACAACACTTATATCGCTTATCCTTTCGTGTTTAGGCTTAGTTGGGTTAACCTACTTTATTATGGAACAACGCACCAAAGAAATCGGCGTACGCAAAGTAAACGGAGCTACCATCAGCGAGGTAGTTACATTACTTAACAAAGATTTTGTGAAATGGGTTGCCATTGCTTTCATCATTGCTACACCAATTGCGCGGTATGCCATGCATAAGTGGCTCGAAAACTTCGCCTACAAAACCTCTTTAAGTTGGTGGATTTTTGCTTTGGCTGGTTTGCTTGCATTGGGAATTGCATTGTTAACTGTCAGTTGGCAAAGTTGGAGAGCGGCAACGAGGAATCCGGTGGAGGCATTGAGGTATGAATAGATAACTAATAACATAGAAAAAATAATGTTGACATTTAAACGTATACTAAAGTCTGTTCTTAAAAACAAAACTTCATCAGGATTAACCCTTTTGAGTTTGTTGATTTCTTTTACTGGGATTATTATTCTGAGTTTATATGTGAGTTTTGAAAAAAGCTTTGACCAGTTTCATGAAAATGGAGATTCGATCTATCGTCTCGAACTTCGGGGAGAAGGCAGTTGGCTTCCGGCAAAAATGAGCACGGTAATCAAGCAGAATATCCCGGAAATTAAATCGATAACCCGCTTGACACATCGAAACAATTATATTTCGACACCTGAACTGATCGAAACAAATACAAAGTTTTTATCAAGCTACTATTTTGCCGATTCTGCCTTTTTCGAGATGTTTTCGTTTCCGCTGGTAGTGGGAGATAAAAAGACAGCCTTAATAGAACCTCATTCAGCAGTAATTTCAGAAACATTAGCCCACTTCCTGTTTGGAGATATAAATCCAATCGGACAAAATATTATTGCGGATAATATCACTTATAAGGTAACTGGAGTGATGAAAGATATTCCGAAAAACTCCAGCTTTCAGGCAGATTGTATAATTGCCTTCTCTGTATATAATGCAGAAGAACAATACGCCTACTTTGACAGATGGAGTGAGTGGAGTTTTAACAATATAATGCAACTACAGCCGGGTAGTGATGTTAATGCAATAGCGGCAAAAATTGAAACCATAGCTGAAATTGAACAGCATATTGAAAATGAGAAATCACAATATACAGGAACAGATACTTTTATACACCTGCGTCCATTAAAGGAAGTACATTTTTGCAATGATGGGTTTTTGTCAGGATACACCAATCCTGTTATTTTAAAAGTACTCACTATGCTCATCGTTATTCTTGTGGTAATGGGAGCTGTTAATTTCATTAATTTTTCTACTTCTCAGGCGCCGTTGCGCGCCAAAGCATTATCGGTTAGCCGGGTGCTGGGAGGACGGCGTTCGTCATCAATGATGCAAATTATAGCTGAATCGGTATTGCTGGCAATACTGGCCATGGTTTTTTCTCTGGGAATATATTGGGTTGGCTATCATTTTATCGAATCGATGTTTTCCATTCAGGGGCTGGGAATGAGTGAAAGGTATGTATTCATATTCTTCTTTTTCTTGTTTGCCCTAGCGTTTGGTGTGCTTGCTGGGCTTTACCCTTCAAAATACATTACATCGCCACCTATTGCGCAATCGGTAAAAGGCAATATTCACTTTACTGGTAAAGGAAAATATCTACGAAATGCGCTGATTATAGTTCAGTTTGTTTTCACTATTGCCTTAATAATGTCGTCCCTACTTATTGAGAAGCAATTGAATTTTTGGCAGAATTTTGATATCGGTATTAACAAAGATCATGTGGTTTATATGTCAACTTCTTCCGAGCTTCGGAAGCATTATAAAGCCTTTGCTGAAGAGCTGATGAATAACCAAAACATTGTAGATTATACTTATACTCAGTTTATTCCCGGGAATGTAGGTATGGGATGGGGACGGGAAGTGGAAGGACAGTACATTTCGTTTACATGCTGGCCTATCGACGACCGTTTCATCGATTTTTTCGGAATTCAGTTAACTCAAGGACGTGAGTTCTTAAAAGGCGACCAGAGCGATATTGGTAATTTCATTTTGAATGAAAAGGCAGTTGCACAATTTGGGTGGGAAAAACCATTGGAACGAACAATTAATGGTTTTAACGAAGAAGTGCACCCGGTAGTGGGCATTGCCAAAGATTTTAATTTTGCATCTTTAAAATCAGAAGTTCCTGCCATGGCTTTTTGGCGGATAGAGAACCGAAAATACCAGTTGCTGCTTCGTCTGGCTCCCGGAAACTACACGCAGACACTGCAATTCATTAAAAATACAGCTCATCAGTTCGACCCGAAAAACCAATTTGAAGTGCAGTTTCTGGATGATTCGATGAATCAGCTTTATGCGAAAGAAGAAAAAATGGCGCGGTTTATCGAGTTTGTTGCCTTGTGGACAATTT
>CAXXQD010000012.1:0-7886 GCA_963677475.2 Prolixibacteraceae bacterium
CGTACCGGGTAAGCTTTCTTCTCGGCGGGTACAGGGTACTCTCCACCACATGGCTGTATGTGATGTTTTTTATTCGCCTCATATCAATAATTCTTCGTGTAAAAAATTTAAGGGAATCAACCACAGCTAAGGGTTTTTGTGCCATCCTTTTTTCGGTGACATAACTGTCAGCACCAAATTTTTGAAGGTTGCTATAAATCTTCTTTATTTCTTTCGTATCTGAACTTGTGCCCCTGTTATTCGCCAAGGCAGTCATGTAACCACGCGTAACTTCTTTTACCTGGGCATTAAAATTTAATATCCCAGTCTGAGTTCTCAGGTCATTCACACGAATTAATAAACTATCAAGTTCATGACTTTTTCTATTTAACATTTCTTCGGAAAGTTTTACAACTTCAAAAACTTTTAAAGAGTGCAGTTCCTTAACTTTTTGATTGTAAAAATGAATAATCGAATCGCACATGTCTGATGCCCTTTGCGGATCTTTGTCCAAAACGGCAATTTCGACAGTTTCAAATTTTGTTTTGTTCATCGATACATTTACATCATATTCCATCAACATATAGGTATTGTACATTGGATCTTCCTTGTCAATTTCATAAACTGTATCCAATCCAAATGCCTCAATAACCTGAAATTTGATATCTCTGGAACTGAGTATTTCCATCATTTGTTCTGTTCTCGATTCCTCACTTAACTCAAATAAGTTAGATGGGTAAATTCTTGCATTCGACTTGAATTTAGGTTGGATAAAAACTGGTAGTGAAAAAATAAACGCAAGAACAAATGCGATTATTCCAATAATAATAAAATGAAATTTTCTATTCCAAATTACAGAAAGAATCCTCTGGTTGTCAAAAAAATTTTTCATAAGTAAAAGATTAAGTCGTGGCTGCTAACAGTAACGGAAATTTGAAGTTTTTAGTATAGATGAAGAAATGCTTTTATTGCGCAATAATCAGAAAATAATTCTTTTTCCCTTTTTGCACCAACATGTATTTATCGCCAATAAGATAGTCCTCGTTTATAATAAGCTCCATCGAACCAGTTTTTTCCTTATTAATGCTTAGTCCATTACCCTGAATGGTTCTTCTTAATTCTCCTTTCGATGAGAAAATAGATGTTTTATCCGTTAACAAATCCATAATGTTTATACCAATATTTAATTCGCTTTTAGGGATAGTAAATTGAGGCACCCCTTCAAATACGGATAAAAATGTATTTTCATCCAGGTTTTTTAACAGGTTTGCAGTTCCTTTTCCAAATAATATTTGGGAAGCTTCCAATGCCATTTCATAGTCTTCTTTCGAATGAACCATAGTAGTCACTTCTTCTGCAAGCTTTTTTTGCAACAACCGCAAATGTGGTTCTTCTTTATGCTGGGCCGTTAAAGCATCAACTTCATCTTTATCCAGCAAAGTAAATATTTTCATGTATTTTTCAGCATCCTCATCGGAGGTGTTCAACCAAAACTGGAAGAATTTATACGGTGATGTTTTTTCAGGGTCAAGCCAAATGTTTCCGCTTTCTGTTTTTCCAAACTTTCCGCCATCAGATTTGGTCACAAGTGGAATAGTCAAAGCAAAAGCTTCTCCCCCGGTTTTTCGCCTGATTAATTCTGTCCCGGTTGTAATATTTCCCCATTGATCGGAACCTCCCATTTGAAGTTTGCAATTTTTATTGTCATATAACCACAGGAAATCGTATCCCTGAACCAGTTGGTAGGTAAATTCCGTGAATGACATCCCAACTTTTGAATCACTTCCAATCCGTTTCTTAACCGATTCTTTTGACATCATATAATTAACGGTTATATGCTTGCCAACGTCACGAATAAATTCAAGAAAGGAGAAATTTTTCATCCAATCAAAATTATTGACCATCTCGGCGGCATTTTCAGCACCCGATTCAAAATCAATAAACTTCGAAAGCTGGGCTTTTATCCCATCCAGGTTTTTCTGAAGGGTTTGTTCGTTCAATAAATTTCTTTCCTGCGATTTTCCCGATGGGTCACCAATCATCCCGGTGGCACCACCAACCAACACAATTGGTTTGTGTCCTGCCATTTGAAACCGTTTCAAAAGCATGATCTGGGCGAAACTTCCAACGTGCAATGAATCAGACGTAGGATCGAATCCAATATACGCACTGATCATTTCTTTATTGAGTTGCTCTTGGGTTCCGGGCATCATATCATGGAGCATGCCCCTCCATTTAATATCTTCAACAAAATTCATTTCTAAAAAATTTTCGGCAAAGATATAAAATGAATCCAACATGTGCTTTTAATTCAAGAATTATCAGGCTAGTTGCTTATGAATTCAAAAGATTCCACTTTTGGGTTTAGATAATGTTCAGCGCATTTAAAAACACAAATACAAAAACATTCCAAAAGATAATATTATAGAAGATCGAGATTCCAATGAATTTCACAAATACTTTTCGTTTTGATTGCCCATAAAACTTCTTTAATGCCACCATCAGGTAAACCGGAATGCACAGGAACACAACAAATGAAATTACACCTGGATCCATAGTCATAAATTGATAAAGCAAAGTAATAATTGCAATGATCACAAAAACGAAGGAATGGACATGGATTGAAAATATGAGGTGCCTCATATAATTTTGTTTGCGCCTTATGTAAAACAATTTCAGAATAAGTGCAAATATTGGCAGCAACACGAAAAATGCCCAGGATAAGTATTTTAATAACCGGGCAATTACCTGCTCCGGCGAATTGCACAAACTAATATAAGTTCGCAAATCCTGTCTTTTTTTAAGATCGGTTTCGACAGCTAACTTTTCTTCAAAATGATCGGCAAGTTTTGCCAAACCCTGGCGTAAATTTTTAGTGTCGCGAAAAGAAGCCAGGTCAAGGTTTAGGCCTATATCTTCCACGGCAAGGGTATCTAAAGCATTTTGCACATCAACACTGGCAGAATCTATTGCTGTAATTTGTAAGGAATCCAGGGCTGTTATTTGATCATCTAGGGATGAGTCCAATACTTTTGTTAAGCCCCGGTTGGTATAAATTTGTAAAAGAAAAAATAAAATAAAGCTTGCAAAAATAAACACACGAAGTGGTGGTGCATACCGAACCCTCCTCCCTTCAAAATACTCTTTCGTAAGATATCCGGGCCTAATTAGAAGATTCACAAAGGTTCGGAAAAACCGTACGTCAAACGAAAAGAAATCCCCCATAAAATTATAGAAGATAAATGTGAATGGCTGGTCAAAATCTTTAATTGATTGTCCGCATTCAGGACAAAAGTTTCCTTTAAAAGCGGTATTACAATTCTTGCAATTTACTTCTTTGTGTTCGATCGGTTCTTTCGGATTATTTTTAAACCACCGACTGATTTTTTGGAGCTTCTTCTTTTTTGCCATCTTCAATTTGATCTGGATTGTAGTTCCAAAAATCGACAAACGGGAAAATACTCGGGGCGAAATTCCTAACAGGCTCATACAACCGTGATGCATCTTTTTTACTGTCGGAAATTAAATTTACATCTTCATCAATTTTATCGAAAACTACTAAAATAATACTCACTATAAGTGCTGATTTTAAAAGTCCAAAAACAAGCCCAGCCAAACGGTTTATAAACCCAAGCATTGCGGCCTCAACAATTTTGTTGATAACAGTTGCAATAATATGGACAAGAATAACAATTACCACAAAAGTAATTGCAAACGATATGATATTTAAATGCTTTGTATGCCAATCAAAGTTTTCGAGTATAAAATCGGTGGTTATGTAAGAAAACTCAATAGCGCCCCATATACCCAAAACCAGGGCGGCCAACGATGCCAATTCGACAACAAAACCTTTTCTGAAACCATTAATTGCTCCTAGTATCAACAAAACCCCGATAATAATGTCTATATAATTCATGACCTTAATTGTTGTGTTCCAATTTATAACGTAAATGTATAAAAATATGTGTTTACACATTGCATAAATTTTATGAACAATAATTTTTACGGCACCTTTTATAATACAGAAATTTACTATTTTGGGAGCATAGCAAATACAATTAGATAAACCATGTCATTAATAAACTCTGTAATTAACTGGATCAATGTAAAACGTATCTATCAAATTGAACTTTACAGAGACCATCCCCACGAAATACAAGATGAGGTATTTTTTAGGTTATTGGAAAAAGCAAGGGATACGGAATGGGGAAAGCAATACAATTTTGCAAAGATTTCGAAAACAAAAGAATTTAAGGAAAACCTTCCTATTCAAACTTATAACGACGTGAAACCTTACGTTGACCGTTTGCGCGAAGGAGAAAAAGACATCCTTTGGCCAGGTGGCGTAAAATGGTTTGCAAAATCATCGGGGACCACCAGCAATAAAAGCAAATTCATTCCGGTTACAAAAGACTCTCTAGAAAAATGCCATATTCGTGGACCTAAAGACGTTTTTGCTTTGTACCTTCGAAATTACCCGGATTCAAAACTGCTGAAAGGCAAAACCCTCACATTGGGCGGAAGCCATCGGGTAAATAATTTTAATAACGATTCTTATTATGGCGATTTGTCGGCAATATTACTGGAAAATATCCCTTCATGGACCGATTTTATACGGACTCCATCATCCGAAATTGCGCTGATTGAAGAGTTTGAAGAAAAAATCGATAAAATAATCGAAACATCACTTGAAGAAAATGTTACCTCGCTCGCAGGTGTTCCGTCGTGGTATTTGGTACTGATTAAAAGGGTGCTTGAAAAAACAGGAAAAAACAATATTCTTGAAGTATGGCCAAACCTCGAAGCTTTTATGCACGGAGGAGTAAATTTTGAACCTTACCGAGAGCAATACAATAAATTAATACCATCGACCCAGATGAAATATATGGAGGCATATAATGCTTCCGAAGGTTTTTTTGGAATTCAGGACAATCCTCACCAGGACGATCTGCTTTTAATGCTTGACTACGGTATTTTTTATGAATTTATCCCGATGTCGGAATTGGGAAAAGAAAATCCAATAGCCCTTTCACTTAAAGATGTTGAAGTGAATGAAAATTACGCCATGGTTATTTCAACCAACGGTGGCTTATGGCGGTATATGATTGGCGATACCGTAAAGTTTACATGCAAATACCCATATAAGATAAAAATTACCGGCCGCACAAAACACTTCATCAATGCTTTTGGTGAGGAGGTTATCATTGATAATGCAGATCAGGCAATGAAGGTTGCCTGTGAACGTACCCGCGCAGTGGTAAATGAATATACTGCCGGTCCGATATTTATGACCGACCAACAAAAAGGGGCACACCAGTGGATTATTGAGTTCGAGCAGGAACCGGACGACCTCGACCATTTTATACAAATGCTTGACAATACCCTGAAAACCCTGAATTCAGATTACGAAGCCAAAAGGCACAAAAACCTTACCCTTGAAATGCCACACATTGTTGTCGCAAAAAAAGGAACGTTTTATAACTGGATGAAAAAAAGGGGGAAAGTAGGGGGGCAAAATAAAATCCCTCGGCTCGCAAACGACCGAAAGTACCTGGATGACTTGCTACAACAAATAAATGGTTGAAAGTTTTCGGTTTTCTGTTGGTAACACCCTTCTGTTTCCGTTTTGACGGACCAATTAATTTTGTAATTTAGTTTTTTAAAAATATAGATATGCACATAGCAGTTGCCGGAAATATAGGAGCAGGTAAAACAACTCTTACAGAACTACTTGCAAAACATTATAAGTGGGTTCCACATTATGAAGATGTGGATCAGAACCCCTATTTGAACGACTTTTATAACGATATGCAACGATGGTCATTCAACCTTCAAATATATTTTTTAAACTCCAGGTTTCAGCAAATAATCGATATCCGTAAATCAGGGCAAACCATTATTCAGGACAGGACCATTTATGAAGATGCCGAGATTTTTGCTCCTAACCTTCATTCAATGGGATTAATGAGTACGCGCGATTTTAACAATTATAAAACACTCTTTAATCTTATGGTCAGCGTGATTCAGCCACCCGACCTTTTAATTTATTTACGGGCATCAATCCCAACTCTTGTGAACCAAATCCAGAAACGGGGCAGGGATTATGAAAATTCCATCCGTCTCGATTATTTAAAACAACTGAACGAGCGCTATGAAAATTGGCTCAAGACGTATAGTATGGGAAAACTTTTAACTATAAATGTTGATGATCTGGATTTTACCACAAACCCGGAAGATTTAAGCTTTATCATTGATAAAATTGATGCGCAAATCCACGGATTGTTCTAAGTAAAGATATCTTTCATATAAAAAGAACCGTTCCCTAAAAAAAAGGAACGGTTCTTTTTCTTTGTTATAATTGATTAGATCGCCTGTATGCTTTTTATTATCGAAGGCCAACTGCTATCAGGCAGGTTGGCACTCATAACTTCCACTACTTTTGAAGAGATTAAGGCAGCAATATCACCGCATTTTTGGAGGCCGTACCCCTTAGTTAGCCCATAAAAAAAACCGGCAGCATAACTATCTCCTGCACCCGTGGTATCAATAGCAATTGCCGGTACCGGATTGATCGTATATTTATTATTTCCATTTTTAATGTATGAGCCTTTTTTACCAATTTTCACAATGGCTATTTCACACATTTCAGCAATCATATCAAGTGCTTTTTCGGGGGCTTCTCCGGTAAAAGAGTTAGCTTCTTCTTCATTTGCAAAAACAATATCCACATATTTATGAACCATATCCTTCAAAAAGCTTAGGTTCTCTTCCACAATATTAAAACTCGACAAATCGATTGCAACTTTCAGCCCCAATTGTTTGGCCATTTCCATGCCTGTTTTTATTAATTCGTGGTTTTGCACCAAATAACCCTCCATGTAGAGATAGGAGTAACCTTCAAATACCGACGGGGAAAAATCATGGGCTTTTAATTCAACAGCAGCGCCAAGATAAGTGGCCATTGTTCGTTCCGAATCTGGGCTTACCAATGCCATTACCCTCCCGGTGTTTATTTCACTTGGCAATAAATGCGTTTTAATCGACCTTTTTTCAAACTCATCCCTAAAAATTTCTCCAAGCTCATCTTTACCAATTTTTCCCATATAACCACAAGTATCTCCCAGGCTTGCTAAGGTTCGCATGGTATTAGCTACGGACCCACCGGTTGACAATTCTTTCTTTAAAGATGAAGTTGCCGAATATATTTTCCCAGACAATTCAGCATCTACCAGCGTCATGCTCCCGCGTGGCAGCCCAAACTCACTTAATAAGTTTTCATCTTCCAGTTGCACAATAATATCAACAAGTGCATTTCCCACTCCAAGCACCCTTGGTAAACTGTTTATTTGATCCATAGTTATCGTATTCTATAATTTTTAGCAAAAATATTTTTTCTTTTCGGAAAAGCTATTATTTTTGCATCGCTTTTAAGGCAAACGTTCAACCGAAAAGGAACAATCATCCTTTATTTCCCGTATAGACGGGGTAAAATTGGAGTTAAAATATTTTCCCTAGTAGCTCAGTTGGTTAGAGCGGCGGACTGTTAATCCGTAGGTCGTAGGTTCAAGTCCTACCTGGGGAGCTAAAAGGTCAATCAGTTATGGTTGGCTTTTTTTTGTATATTTAACTTTCAACCCAATTTTTCTACGGCAATGTTTGTTGTTTATAT
The DNA here is from genome assembly GCA_963677475.2 of Prolixibacteraceae bacterium. GTDB lineage: Bacteria > Bacteroidota > Bacteroidia > Bacteroidales > Prolixibacteraceae > JABMQB01. The sequence goes on from CAXXQD010000012.1 coordinate 7,649, forward strand.
CCTTTGTTCAAAATTTAACGTTATGAGTCAAATTTATTTAAATAATTTCTTTTGGTTTGATAATGCAATAAATAAGTACGTTTTGTTTTGTCATTCAAAAAAGAACGACTGATCAATTCCTCAACCGTCTGTTGTCTTTGCAAATAGGGGGCAAGGATTTTATCCCTCCGTTTTTCATTTATTCCGAATCTTCCTGCCAGTTCCTGAAAATCGTGCAATCCGGGATAGTTGCTTTTTT
>CAXXQD010000013.1:0-67828 GCA_963677475.2 Prolixibacteraceae bacterium
GCATTGCCTGCGAAATAGGTGGTTACTGGAAGATACCCTCAACAAAAGAGCAGTTTATTAGATATACACAGTTAAGCAGCTTTTGCCCCGTTATGATCAATGGTGGGGCATTGGGTGCTTTTAACCACCATTTGCCCTGGAAACACGACCTTGAAACTGTTGGTTTATACCGCAAATATGTTGCTTTGCACAAAGAGCTTTCACCCTATTTGTTCAGCACAGCTGTTGATGCGCATCTGAACAATTCGACCATTATTAAAAATGCAGATATCGAAAATGAATGCCATTTATTGGGGAATGATTTGTTTGTAAAAGTAATTAGCGACAGTATTTCCCACTGCAAAATTACTTTTCCGAACCATGGAAATTGGATAGATTTATGGGACGATGACCAGATGTATGCCGGGGGGGCAAACATTGAAAAAATCTATTCGTTGGATCAATATCCGGTTTTTATTAAAAGCGGGGCAATTATCCCCCTGGCGGGAAAATCCGATTGGATGGATATTAAGAGCAAAACTCAATCCGATAAAACTACTTTTTTAATCTATCCGAATGGAAGATCATCCCTGGTTTTTCATCAGCCCAAAGGGAATGGCATTGAATACCAAGATGTAGCTGTATCGGTTGATGAAGAAAACGGAATAATTAATTTTAATTCTGAACGAAAATTGGATGTAGTATTTTTAGTGAAACAACATACAAAGCCACGAAAAGTAAAAGGGGCAGATGCTTACACATATAACGAGGAAAACAAAATGCTAAAAATTGAAAAATCGGGGACTAATTTTCAATTAAAAATCCAATAAACCAGGAATTTGAATATAAAATATCATTTAACCAAATTATAAATCAGTATAGAGAACATGACTTCACATTTTATTAAATTATTCTTCCGGAACCTTTCAAAAAACAAAATTATTTCAGGGATAAACATTGCCGGATTGGTATTGGGTTTGCTGGGCACAATCCTTATTCTTGAATACGTGTTTTTTCAATGGAGTTTCGATAAATACCAGGCGAATGCTTCAGATGTTTACAGAGTGGTTTATAACCGCTACCAAAATGGGGAATTGCAATGGAAAACCGCTAATTCATTTTGCCCCACCGGAAGGTATTTGAAGAATACTTTTCCGGAAGTTAAAGAGTATGCCAATATTTCCAGGAAGTATAATATTTTGATTTCATTGATTGACAAAAGTGGCGAAAAACAATCGTTCAATATTGATAAAACGTATTATGCCACCAGCTCTCTTTTCAACATGTTTTCGATTGAGCTAATACAGGGAAATACTAATGGCTTGGACAAGCCCAATTCGGTTTTTCTTTCGCAACGTGCTGCAACAAAATATTTTGGCGATAAAAATCCGGTAGGGGAAATACTTACAGTAAACAATACTGAAAAACATACGATCGTTGGGGTTTACGAAACCATTCCTTCGAATTCACATCTTCAAAGCGATTTTCTCTTTTCGTTCGAAGATATTTTAGTCCGAAATCCGGGGCTACGCAACAATTGGAGTGGCGACTATTTACACACCTACATCCAAATGATTCCCGGAAGTGATTATAAGAGGTTTGAGCAAACCGCATTGCCACAAATGGTTCAGGATAATTATGCGGAAAGATTGGCAAGCAGAAATTCACGCGATGAATACTTTCTTCAGCCTTTGCCTGATATCCACCTTCATTCAAACATTGAATACGAAACAGAAACACCGGGCAATGCCAAAGCAGTGAAAATCCTTTTTGGCTTTGCCATCTTTTTTATCATCATTGCTTGGGTTAACTACATTAATCTGGTTACGGCAAAAGCGATTGAGCGGGCAAAGGAAATCGGGATAAAAAAAGTGAGTGGAAAAACCGCGAAGTCATTGGTTTTTCAATTTATTGGCGAAGCATTTTTATTTAACCTGATCAGTTCGCTAATAGTGGTTGGACTTTGGTTTATTATAAACCCGTTTTACATGCGCTTAACCGGGATCGACAGCATAACAAGTTTTCTTACGATAAGGAATGGAATGGTTGCGTTGCTGTTTTTTGTTGGGGGAATACTGCTTTCAAGCCTTTATCCAGCTTTTGTACTTTCATCGTTTAAGCCGGCAAGTATTTTAAAAGGAAAATTCGGGAATACAAAACAAGGCATCGCTTTTCGGAAAAGCCTGGTTACCGTTCAGTTTGTTGTTTCCATTATTTTGTTGACCGGAACCATTATTACCTATCAGCAAGTTAATTTTTTGCTCCATAAAGACATGGGCTTAAACTATAAATCGAAAATCGCAATTAAGGCTCCCAAGCCAGGTGCAGATCATTCGGTTTATAGCAGTAAATTGAAAGTTTTAGAAAATAAACTGGCATCGCATCCTGCTGTTAAGAGCTATACCTTTGCTTCTGAAATTCCGGGGCAGGAGATCAACAGTTGGTTTTTTGGATACCGTAAAGGTTTCGACCGCACAGATGGGAAAGCATATTTTAGGATCGATATTGATCAGCATTTTGGTGATTTTTACGACATTAAAATGCTTGCCGGAAGGCATTTCCGCGAAAGCGACCAGGAAGGTCAGCGTAATATTCTTCTAAATGAAAAAGGAATGCAGCGCTTGGGCTATACCAATCCCGAAGAAGCAATCAACAAAGTAGTTACAAATGGTAGGGTTGAGTACCAAATTATTGGTATTTTTCAGGATTTCAATTTTTATTCGGTGAAAGTAGATCCGGTACCAACAGTATTTACACTAAGGGAAAGCAGCAAACAATTTATGGGTGTACAAATAAGCCAAACATCAATGGCAAGTTTGCAGCCGGTTTTAAAAGATTTCCAAAATACGTATGCCGAGGTTTTCCCGGGCAGCCCGTTTGATTATTCAATAATCGAACAAAAAGCAACCACCGATTTAAGTACCGATAAAACTTTTGCTGCAGTTTTTGGGGTGTTTTCGTTCATGGCAATTGCCGTTTCTGTGATTGGTATCCTGGGATTGATTATCATAACCATCAATCAAAACCTGAAAGAAATGGGCGTTCGAAAAGTACTTGGCGCCGAATTATCGCATATTTATGTGATACTTACCAAAAGCATGTCGAAACAGTTTATCGTGGCAATTTTAGTGGCTGTACCTTTGGGTATTTATGGCTTCCAGAAATGGTTTTTAAATACCTACAAAGACCATATTAATTTAAGTTGGGTGCATTTGATGGTTCCGGTTCTTCTATTAAGCATTATTTTAATGCTTATAATTTATATTCAGGCACAAAAAGTTACACGGCTTAGCACAACAAGCGTGTTAAAGTCAGAATAGAAGCTGATTAAACTTAATAGGTATTAACTAAAAAAACGATATTAAACTACCAACATGAAAAGATACTTGAACAGTTTCCTGAGGAGGCATTTTTTTAAAAACCGCACAAGCACAGCAATTAATATATTAAGCCTTGTGATAGCATTCACCTCTTGTTTGCTTATTTATTCATACACTTTAAACGAGTTTTCGTACGATAAAAACTTTGAGCAACATGAGCAGTTATACAGGGTTGCATCAAAAGTGCGGATGGGTGGTGTTGATTTTAGCTCAGCAATGGTTGCTCCGCCCCTGGCCAAAACATTGGTAAGGGAAATCCCGGAAGTTGAAAAAGCAACGCGGCTGTGGCAATGGATGCTCTCAGTAAAAAAGGAAACCGATCAGGGTGAAATAATATCCTACAATGAAGATTTGGTTACCGAGGCAGATTCCAATTTTTTTGATGTGTTCGATTTTGAATTGCTTCGTGGCAATGTGAAAACTTGCTTAAAAAGCCCCAATGCAATTGTATTAACAAAGGAAACTGCAATTAAATATTTTGGAAAAGAAGCCTTCGACCGCGGTGAAATATTGGGTAAAAACCTTCATATGAAACTTTTCGGCCGATATCGTCCATACCAGATAATGGGAATTTGCGAAACACCACCAAAGCAACTTCATTTTGGTTTCAGCATTTTATTTTCAAGCAGTAATGATCCGGATAGCAACACCAACCATTGGCTGAACAATACGTACTATACGTATGCCCTCCTGAACCCGGCTTCCAATCCAAAACTGGTGGAAGATAAACTTAAGGGGATTGTCGATAAATATGTAAACTCCGGATATGGAAAGGAGTTCGCTTTAAGTGAAAATACGGCTTCTGATTATTGGATGTACACACTGCAACCAATTACCAGCATTCATTTACAATCAAATTACGAACGTGAATTAAAAGTCAATAGCAGCATTAAAAACATTAAAATTGGGATAGGAATCGCAATTATGATTTTGGTAATTGCTTTGTTGAATTATATGAACCTGTTTACTGTAAGCAACCTGAAACGTTCAAAAGAAATAGCTGTTCGTAAGATTTCTGGGATGAATAAAGGAACAGTGTTTATGGGTTTCATTTCAGAATCAATATTTTTTGTATTGATTGCAATGGTAATTGCCATGGTTATTACCTTGTTTTCGTTCCGCTTATTGGAACCAATTTCTGCGGGAATTCGTGATCTGGCAATCCTCAAAGAACCATTAACCTATATTTTGGTTTTTGTTTTGATCCTGGTTTCAGGAGTTGCAGGTGGGGTTTATCCTGCCCTAAAAATGATTGGCACAAGAAACATCCTCTTGCTAAAATCAGTGTTTGAAGAAAGCAAAAGCGGCAATGGATTTCGTCAGGTTTTGGTCATCTCGCAATTTGTGATTGCTATTATTCTAATTGTATCGTCCATTACTGTGTCACGACAATTGGATTTTATGATGAGTAAAAACCCGGGTTTCGATAACGAGCATATTCTGGTATGTGAGGCACCTGTTATGGCTTTGCGGAATAATTTTGAGAATTTCAAGGCGAAGTTGCTGAGCAAACCAGAAATATTAGCAGTTTCAACAGCCAATACGGTTCCGGGAGATGGAGAGTTTAGTTTTCCCTTATACCTTAAAAAACAGGGTGAAAACACCCATCAGATGGTTATTCCCTACGAAGGGAGTTACGATTATGTATCAACGCTTGGTTTGGATATAATTGAGGGCCGGGACTTTGCTAAAAATTACGACGACCAAAACAGTATTATCCTGAACGAAACCGCCGTTAAGACTTTAGGGCTTGTTGATCCGGTTGGGAAATATGTGTATAACAGCGAAGTTCGTACCACCAGCGAAGAACTAACGCGTTTAAAAATCGTTGGGGTGGTTAAAGACATTCATTTTGAATCCTTTCATAAAACGATAAAGCCTTTTGCCATCCAACTCAGGGCTTTTCATAATTATATGGTTCTACGTACAGCTCCTGGTAACCTGTCAGAAACCATTGATTTTGTGCAAGACAGTTGGACCGAAGCGTATCCCGAATCTCCCTTTAGTTATACATTTTTAGATAAAAAATTTGAAGCCCTTTATAACAAAGAAGCTGGAATGAAATCCTTCTTCCTATTATTCACCGGGTTGGCAATTTTTATTGCTGTGATTGGCTTGTTTGCATTATCGGTATTTATTGCCGGACAACGTACCAAGGAAATTGGTATTCGAAAAGTGAACGGGGCTAAACTGATCGAAATTTTGATCTTGCTAAATAAAGATTTTGCCATTTGGGTAGCAATAGCATTTGTAATAGCATGCCCGGTTGCCTACTATTTTCTTCATAGCTGGCTTCAAACATTTGCATTCAAAAGTAATTTGAGCTGGTGGATTTTTGTTTTGGCAGGGCTTATGGCTTTAGTAATTGCCATGTTCACAATTACTTTTCAGTCGTATAGGGCTGCAACCAAAAACCCGGTTGATGCATTGCGATACGAATAATACAATATAGAAAATGGTTCAAACCACGTAGTTTGTTTTTCATCCTAAAAAATCAAAAAAATGGACCGAAAGAAATTTTTAAAAAATGCGTGTGGATTGGGATTTTGCGCATGCGTTGGCACAGCACTTAGTACAAATAATACAGCTAGTGCATCTGAAACACCTGCGAGCGACTGGAAAGAAGCTTTTGTAAAAAACAGAATGGCAAAACTTATCGACTTAATGGATGAAACACTCGATGTTGATACAAAGAATAAAATCATTGAAAATGTGGGAAGGGACTGTGCAAAAGACCTTAAACTAGCAGAAAAGTATAAAGGTAATCCGGAAGGTTTTTTAGAAGAAATACACAGAAAGTGGGGCGAAAACCATACCTATGATAAAGAGAAAGGCATCATTAAAATTGAAACCCCCGAAAGGGATTGTGTATGCCCGCTGGTTGACAGTAAAAAAATATCGCCAACAATGTGCCAGTGTTCGGTTGGTTGGCAAGCTCAAACCTATGAAATAATTTTTGGGAAAAAGGTGGAAGCTTCATGTGTGGAGTCGGTTGTAAGGGGTAGTAAAAGGTGTGCTTTTGAAATAAAGGTTTAAAATTACCTTATAAAACTGTCAATCTTTTTTACAGATATTGTTTTTTAAGGAAAATTGGCAACGTTCTTGTTTTAATCGAGCTGGCTGTGGCTATATGCAGTTCTGGGAAAGATCAGTTCCCATTAGATTAAACTTATAAGATTAAAACTATGTATAACCTAAAGATTACTATTCGTCGTTTATTAAAAGACAAGGCTTTCGCCGGCATCAACATTTTTGGCCTTGTCATCGGTATTACTTCATTTTTGGTTTTGTTCCTGTACGTATCGAATGAAAAGAGTTTTGATAAACATATAAGCGGGCACGAACAAATCTATCGTGTAACTTCCATTCCAGGTGGTCGTGAAAATGCCCCATGGGCAAGAAGCCTAGGGATTATCAAACCTGCCTCAGCCAATATTCCTGAAATTGAAATGGCAACCCAGTTTACACATTGTGCAGTAGGCAATATCAAAATTGGCGATAATTCGATCCAACAGCCCAACATTATGTCTGTTGATCTCAATTTTACCAAAATGTTTGATGTTGAGACAATAGTGGGTGATATTTATGAAATTGAAAAACCTAATACCGTATTTATTTCGGAAGATTTTGCAAAAAAGTATTTTAAAGACGTTAGCCCTATCGGACAAAATATAAAAATTGATGCCTTACAATATTTAAGGGATTTGGGCGAATATGAAATTCGGGGAATTGTGAAAAACACACATCCGAAAACACACTTTAAATATGAGTTGTTGATTTCTCAAAAGGGAGGATTACAGGAACGTATCGAACAACAACCAACTCATAAAACACAATGGTTGTATAGTTATTTTAAACTTAAAAAAGGGGCGACGCCAAATTTGGTTGCTCAAAAAGTACAGGCATTTTACGATGCAAGCAGTTTGAAAGAAACACGTGGTCCAAAAGAATATTCTTTTTCTTTATTTCCGATGGATGATATTCACCTAAAATCAGATTATCGTTTTGAGTTAAGGGAGAGTTCAAGCAAAATAAATATTGGATTGTTTATTGCCATTTCCTTTATCATTTTGCTGGTGTCGTTAATGAATTTTACCAATTTAACCATTGCCAAACTGATTAAACGTTCAAAAGAACTTGGTCTAAAAAAGTCGATTGGGGCAAACCAGGCGCAACTAATCAGGCAGGTTTTAACAGAAGTACTTTTCTTTTGTTTCCTTTCCATCGGAATTTCACTGATTGCCATTGAGGTTACAAAGCCTTTAATTAACCGTTTTTTTGAAATTGAATTTGCAATTTATTATGCCGAGCCGGTTTTTGTTTTGAGTATTTTGTCGGTTCTTGTAGTTTGTCTTGGATTAACAGCTTTGTTCATTTCAGTGTTTTTGTTCGGACAAAACTCAACCATAAATATTCTTTCCGGCAAAGCGAATTATTCTGGAAATTATGTGCTGAAATCCTTGCTGGTTGGTCAGGTTGCCATTGTTGTTATATTAATGTCCGGAACATTTTTGGTGAATAAACAGATCAACTTTGTGCTCAACAAGCCACTGGGATTCGATCAGGAAAATGTAGTGGTGCTTGAATTAAAAGACCGTTCGAAAGATCCGGCGGTATTTGTAAATGAATTGAAAAAGCAAAGTTTTATTTCTTCCGTTGGGATGACTGCCCAACATTTTGGGTATCCCGCACAGGAAATACCTTTGAGTGGTTTGGGTATCGATGGGTCGGCAGAATTTGTTTTTGCCAATTACGACTACCTGAAAACCATGAATATTAAGTTGATTGAAAACTGGATTAATCCCGAAGAGGATCAGGTTAACGGAATGGTAGTCAACAATCACCTGTATAAAAGGCTTATGGAAAGGCATGGAAGTATGGAAGCGCTAAATGCATACCAACAAACCCAGCCTTTGGAACAGGGACAGAGCCGTATAAATTTTATTGGAGTTACTGACGATTTTAATTACAGTTCAGCGCATGAAGCAATTGGCGACTTTGCATTTTTATTGAGCGAATTTAGGCACGTTTCTCGTTTTATTCATGTTCGTTTAGGGAGTGGTAGTTTGCATAATGCCATGGGGTCCATTCGCGAAACCTGGGAAAATCATTATCCGGGTCAGGAATTGTCATACTTCTTTTTGGATGAAAAAATTGCACAGCAATACAAAGCGGAAACCATTTTGAGCCGAATCCTTTTTAGTTTTTCTATTCTTGGCATTTTAATAAGTATGATTGGTATTAGCGCATTGGCACTGTTTATATCTCAACAACGCACAAAAGAAATTGGCATCCGTAAAGTAAATGGTGCACGTATCTCAGAAGTTCTGGTGCTTTTAAACAAAGATTTTGTAAAGTGGGTAGCTATGGCATTTATAATTGCCACACCTTTGGCATGGTATGCGATGCATAAGTGGCTCGAAAACTTTGCATATAAAACAAATTTAAGTTGGTGGATTTTTGCCCTTGCCGGGATATTTGTTTTGGGAATTGCTCTATTTACGGTTAGTTGGCAAAGCTGGAAAGCTGCCAATAGAAATCCTGTGGAAGCTTTGAGATATGAATGACAATGTAAAATCTCATTAAGCTATGTACAACATAAAAATAACAATACGCCGACTTTTAAAAGACAAATTTTTTCTGCTTATAAATGTCTTTGGTTTAGTAATTGGTATTTCGTCGTTTCTTATTTTGTTTATCCATGTTTCAAATGAGAAAAGTTTTGACAAGCATATTGCGGGACATGAAAATATTTACAGGGTAATTTCAAATTCTGATTTACGCAAAGATTCACCATGGGCACGTAGTTTAGGAATTGTTCATTCCGCATCTTCTGAAATTCCTGAGGTTGAATTGGCGACCCAGTTTATACATTGCCCTGTGGGAATCCTGAAAATAGATGGCAACTCATTTCAACAGAAAGATATTTTTTGGGTTGATAAGGCTTTTATTAAAATGTTTGAAGTAAAAACCAAAGTAGGCAACCTACTGGATTTAGAGGAGCCAAATACCGTTTTTATTTCCGAAGATTTTGCTCGAAAACACTATGGAAACCTAAATCCGGTTGGACAAATCATCAAATTTGAAGCTGGGCAGTATAAACAAGATATTGGCGATTATGTTATTCGAGGAATTGTAAAAAATACTCATCCCAAAACACATTTTAAATACGACTTACTAGCATCGCAAAAAGGCAACCAACAAAAAGCTTTTGAAAAAACATTACCCAACTTAAAAGTTCTTTGGGCTTACAATTATTTTAATCTTAAGGAGGGGGCATCTCCCATATTAGTGGCCCAGAAATTAAAAGATTTTTGGGATAAAAGTTCTTTAAAACAAGAAGGAGGACCTAAAGAATGGAATTTTTCCTTATTCCCAATAGACGACATCCACTTGAAATCGGATTTCCGTTTCGAATTGCGCGAAAGTTCCAGCAAAATAAACATATCACTATTTGTCACAATATCCTTAGTAGTTTTACTGGTTTCCTTGTTAAACTTTATTAACCTCACCATTGCCAAGCTTATTAAACGTTCAAAAGAATTGGCTATGAAAAAATGCATTGGGGCTAACCAGTGGCAAATTATCAGGCAGGTATTAACCGAGGTATTGATTGTTTGTGTACTGGCAATAGGTATTTCCCTGTTATTTATTCAGGGTGCAAAACCCTTTGTGAACCAATTGTTTGATATCGAGTTTGAAATATTTTACAACGAACCAACTATTTACTGGAGTATCCTGGCGGTTATTGGTGTAAGCCTCATGATAACAGCCCTTTTTGTTACAGTGTTTTTTCTGCGCAGAAATTCGACTATTAATATCCTTGAACAACGGAATAATTTCTCGGGAAACTATTTGCTAAAAAGCCTCTTGGTGGGACAGGTTGCTATTGTAATTGTATTAATATCAGGAACATTTTTGGTAAACAAACAAATTGACTTTGTATTAAATAAACCATTAGGTTTTGATAAGGAAAATATCGTTGTTCTACATATGAAAGACCTAAAAAAAGATGCAGGTGTTTTTACGAAAGAGCTTGGGCAGCAAAGTCAGGTGGCCGGAGTTGGAATGGCATATCAATACTTCGGATATCCGACACAAACTTTGCCACTTGAAGGTTTAGGAGTTGAAGGTACCGCTGAGTTAGTTCTTGCCAACTATGATTACCTTAAAACCATGAATATTAAATTGATTGAAAACTGGATAAATCCCACTGCCGATACTGTTAGGGGAATGGTGATAAACAACCATCTGTACAAACGTTTAATGGAGAAACACGGAAGTATAGAAGTGCTTAACGCTTACCAGCAATCGCAAGTTGCGCAACGTGGTCAGAAAAATTATCGGGCTATAAAATTTATTGGAGTAGCTGAAGATTTTAATTACAACTCGGTACACGAAAACATAGGTGATTTTGCTTTTAGGTTAGATGAAGCAAGAAATCGTGCACGTTTTGCTCATATACGCTTAAATAAAGGAAGTTTGCATGCCGGTATGGATGCCATAAAAAGGGTATGGAACAAGCATTACCCCAACCAAGAAATGGATTACTTTTTTATGGATGAAAAAATTGCCCAGCAATACAAAGCGGAAACCATATTGAGCCGAATCCTTTTTACTTTTTCTATTCTTGGAATATTAATAAGTATGATTGGTATTAGCGCATTGGCACTGTTTATTTCACAACAACGCTCCAAAGAAATTGGCATCCGTAAAGTAAATGGCGCACGTATCTCTGAAGTTCTGGTGCTTTTAAACAAAGATTTTGTAAAGTGGGTAGCCATAGCATTTATAATTGCCACACCGTTTGCATGGTATGCAATGCACAAGTGGCTCGAAAATTTTGCGTATAAAACAAATTTAAGTTGGTGGATTTTTGCCCTTGCCGGGATATTTGCATTGGGGATTGCATTACTTACGGTTAGTTGGCAAAGCTGGAAAGCTGCCAACAGAAATCCTGTGGAAGCTTTGAGATATGAATAAGCCTCCCCAAACCCCTCCAAAGGAGGGGAACTTGGAGCTGCAAAATTGAAAAAAAATATACAGGTATAAAAATTACAAATAATCACAATCCTAACTCCTCCCCTTTGGGGAGGTTGAGAGGGGCTTTAAATAATAAAATGAAATCAATAATTCGTAGTTTTCTCAAAAGGAAATTTAGTTCAACCATTATCATCATTAGCCTTTTTGTGGCTTTTGTTTCGACATTTTTAATTGCCGGGTTTGTAATTAATGAATACTCAGTGGATAGTTTTCATTCAAAAAAGGAAAACATATATCGGTTGTTGTCGGACGATCCGTGGGATGAAGGAAATACCTTTCCCCACATAACAAAAGCAGCTCCGGAATATATTAAAAACATTTTTCCGGAAGTGGTGGATTATGTGCAATGGAACAAAAACGGATACGAGAAACTGGAGGCAAACAACACCACTTTTTATACAGATTTTAAAATTTACGAAACGGGTACTTCCTTTTTCGATATTTTCTCGTTCAAGCTAAAAGAAGGGGGACAATCTTCTGTTTTTCTTGACAGGAACAATATTGTGTTATCGGAAGAAACGGCCTTACGGATATTTGGGACCTCCAATGTTCTTGGTGAGCCAATTACCGTAAAGCATCGGAATGAAACAAAAAACTATTTGGTTTCCGGTGTTGTGGAAACACCTAAAAACAGGTCACATTTAGATTTCGATATGCTTACCTCTATTGAAGGGAAAGAATTCAGGGGCTGTAATGCCTATTTACTATTGAGGGGAAATATTTCGGCTGCCGATTTCGAACAAAAACTTCAAGACCACAAGGCTGAAATTCCATTCTTCAGGAACGATACCAATGTAAACTATTACCTTGAAAATTTGATGTCAATTTATATGTCCAAAGAATTAAAAACTAAAATAACCGTCTTTATCATCATTGCTCTTTTAATTCTTTTTGTGGCATTTTTTAATTATTTCAACCTTATATCGACACAGATTTTTGAACGTGAAAACGAAGTTAGGATTAAGCGAATAATTGGCGGTGCATATTCTAATATTGTTCGTTCATTGGCAACTGAATTCTCCATTTTTGTGCTTGGATCAACGCTTCTTGGTTTTCTCGGGATAAAACTGTTTTTACCTGTATTTAATGCGATTAATCAATCTGCGTTGGTATTTGCAGATTTTTCACAAGCAAAAGTACTTGGCGCCATACTCCTGGTTGTATCATTCGTATTGTTATTGAGCTATTTTGCTGTTTATGTATATGTTAAAAAGCAAAGCAAGATTGGTACCTCAAAACCTAAAAAAGCAACATCGTTCCCGTTGGTAAGCACTTTTCAATTTGCCGTTTCAACAGTATTAATTATTTGTACGCTGTTTATTGTTAAGCAAATAAAATATGTGTATAGCAAAGATATTGGATTGAACCGTGATATTGTTGAAATGAGGTTGCCACCGCTAAATAACGACAAATCGCTGGTTATGAAAGAATTACTGTTGGAAAATCCGGCAATCGATAAGGTTTCGATATGCAGCGCATCGCCAGTAAGGGAAGGCGCAATGGTATTATATACCTACGAAGAAAATGGAGAAAAGAAAGAGTATTCACCATTATATTTCTCTGGCGACCATGAGTATATCAGTACCCTTGGAATAAGCCTTTTGGATGGGCAGGATTTTTATCCATCGGCAACACAAAACAGTAAGAAGTGTTTGGTTAACCAGGCAATGATCCAATTTCTTAATCTGAAAGACCCGATTGGAAAAACTTTGCCAGGTTCAAAAAATGAGATTGTTGGCATTGTTTCCGATTTTCATTGGAATTCATTGGAGAATAAAATACCTCCTTCAATGATTGCATATTCGAATTCCGGTTCAAATGTTCTTGTAAAAATTAATCCTGAATTATATCAAGCGGGTTTGAAACATGTACAGGACAGCTGGAACAAAACAATCCCGGATTTCCAGTTTGAATATTGGACAATTGGCGATTGGTTTAATAAAAAACATGCGAAATACGAACTAATGGTCCGATTCATAACATTCTTTTGTTTTATTGCTATTTTCCTTTCCATAATTGGATTAATAGCCAGGTCAATTATTACCATTAATTACAAGAGAAAAGAAATAGGAATTCGAAAAGTGAATGGTGCGCGAATTTTGGAAGTGTTGTTTATGTTGAATAAAAAATTTATGGTTTGGGTCGCAATTGCCTATTTCACGGCAGTTCCGATAGCTTGGTTTGCAATGAACAAATGGCTCGAAAATTTTGCATATAAGACCAACCTAAGCTGGTGGATATTCGCTTTGTCCGGTTTATTGGCTCTTGGTATTGCACTATTGACGGTGAGTTGGCAGAGCTGGAAAGCTGCCAGCAGAAATCCTGTTGAAAGTTTAAGGTATGAATAAGCCTCCCCTAACCCCTCCAAAGGAGGGGAACTTGGAGCTGCAAAATTGAAAAAAAATATACAGGTATAAAAATTACAAATAATCACAGTCCTAACCCCTCCCCATTGGGGAGGTCGGGAGGGGCTTCTTAATAAAATAATAGCGGTTGATCCCTGTAACAATTTCTTTTTTTTGGCGTCTTAAAAGTAACTATTTTGAACCTTAGCTTACTTTGACTTTCAAAAAATACAACACATGATTTTTAATGATTTACGGATTGGTTGGAGAAATATCAAAAAAAACGGGATTTTTTCCATCATTAATGTTGCCGGATTATCTCTTGGCATTGCAGTGGTAACACTCATTCTTTTTTGGGTGGTCGATGAGTTGAATTACAATAAGTTCCACAAAAACCTGGACCATATTTATACCGTGTATGAGCATCAGCAATATTCCGACGGTCAGGAATTGTTTACTGCTTGCACACCATTCCCTTTGGCGAAAGAATTAGTGAATGTATTTAGTGAAGTCGAAAATGCAACAACATTTTCAAACCTCGGAAAACAACTGATCCGTTATGGCGATAAAGAGTATAAGGATGGTCCATTGATTTGTACTGATAATGAGTTTTTAAAGATATTTTCGTTTGATATTGTGCAGGGTGATGTAAATGCTTTATTCGCACCTGACAAAATCATTATTAACGAAGAAATTGCCACCCTGCTATTTGGGAATGATCCGGCACTTGGGAAAATGATCCGGTTGAACGACAGGCATGATTATTCGGTTGGGGCAGTTGTAAAAACAGATAAACAGAAGTCAACAATTGATTTTAAAATCCTTGTTCCGCTGCAATTGGTTGAAGCTTATGGAGCCGATTTAAACCGTTGGGGCAATAACTGGCCTCGCACTTCATTGCTTTTATCCGAAAATACCGATACCGATAAGTTGAACGATAAAATTGTTAATTTCCTCAAGGAAAAAGATCAGCAGAATACCACTTTGCACCTTTTCCCTTTTGATAAAGAACGATTACATTCCTACTCTGGCAAACATAACCGGATTCAATATGTATATCAGTTTTTGGGCATTGCCTTTATAATTGTTTTAATTGCTTCCATTAATTTCATTAACCTTTCAACCGCCAAAGCTGAGCAGCGTCGTCCCGAGGTTGGGGTCAGAAAAGTTTTAGGGGCAAACAAAACGGCCATTTTAAACCAATTTGTGCAGGAAAAAGGCATTTTAATAGGGCTGAGCTTGTTAGTGAGCGTGATTCTGGTATTGGCATTTATCCCTGCATTCCGTGCGGTTTCTGATAAAGTGATAACATTTAGTATGTTGCAAAATAAATACATGCTCTATATGCTTCTCACCGTGTTGCTGAGTATACTGGTATTATCGGTAATTTACCCCTCTTTATATATTTCTTCGTTTAGCCCGGCACATACCTTAAAAAAATCACCGGTCAAAAAGAAAGTCGGCTTAAAGAATTTATTGGTGATCGTTCAGTTTGTATTATCGGTTGTGTTAATTAGCTGTACCATTTTCATTTCCCGACAATTAAAATACATCAACAATTACGATCTTGGTTATCAACAGGCAAACCTTATTTATCTTCCATTAAGTGGTGAAGCTAAAAATAAGCATGAAGCTTTGAGCCAAAAGTTCAGGGAGTTACCGGGCATTGGAAGTTTAACCCGGTCGAGCAGGGTACCATTTTATGGAGGGAATTCATCGTGGGGATACGATTGGGAAGGAAAAGAACCGGATAATAAAGTATTGATTTGCTCGATGTTCACCGACCGGGATTATTTTAAAACAATGGGCATAAAAATGGCGGGTGGAGTTAATTTCCCTGAAATTTATTCTAAAATCCTTGACCGTGATGAGGTTCCAGCGCCCAAAGTTATCCTTAACCAGGAGGCCATACGAAGAATGCATATTACCCAGCCTGTTGGAAAGTATTTTAAGTCAGGCCGTGATTCAGAGAAAGGATCTATTGTTGGGGTGGTTGAAGATTTTCATTTCCAGTCTTTGCATTCAGGTGTCGAGCCTCTGGTAATTTATCCGCTTTTTGATGAACCCGATTATATTATTGCCCGGATTGACCCAAAGGTTTTTTCGCAAACCATCGAAGAAATAAAAAGAACATGGAACAGCGTTCTGCCAGAATCCATTTGTGAAGTCAAATTTTTTGACGACAGCCTTGAATCGATGTACAATTCGGAGATTAAGATTTCGGGTTTGTTCCGGTACTTTTCAATTATCGCTATTTTTATTTCCTGCATTGGCTTATTCGGACTTTCACTTTTTGTGATCGAACGCCGTAAAAAAGAAATTGGGGTACGAAAAGTCAATGGGGCAAAAATTGCTGAAGTCATGTTCCTGCTAAACAAAGATTTTATACGTTGGGTACTCATCGCATTTGTAATTGCATGTCCGCTTGCCTGGTTTATTATGCTCAAATGGCTTGAAAATTTTGCGTTTAAAACTAATTTAAGCTGGTGGGTTTTTGCGCTTTCCGGGGCACTTGCTCTCATCATTGCAGCATTAACGGTTACCTATCATTCATGGAAAGCGGCAACACGAAATCCGGTGGAAGCTCTTAGGTATGAATAAGCCTCCCCTAACCCCTCCAAAGGAGGGGAACTTGGGGCTCAAAATGGAAAAAATAAACATGCATAAAAATTACAAATAATCATAGTCATAACTCCTCCCCTTTGGGGAGGTTGGGAGGGGCTTCTAAAAAGTCACCCTTCGGGGGATTTAGGGGGCTGAATCTCCTACTATTCATAGGGGAAGAATTAAAGAGATGGAAAATATATGTATTACAAAAATGAAAATTAATAATAACCAAAGAGCGGCTTCACGAAGCAGTTAAACCGTTACTTGAAGTGACACGCTAAATATATATCACAGTTTAGATTATGTTCATTATTTGGAATTTTATTACCGTTTGAAAACAATTAAAATGGTTGGCGTAAAGTGCATATAGTTAGCTGATTATGTCTTTCTAGGTAGTTTATTCCAATGTTTTAATTAGTAAAACTGACTTCCTATTTCAAAATAACCAAGTATATTGTATTTTTATTTGGAATAATAAGGGACGTAAATTTCTTCGATTAAATCTTATTTTATCTTAAGATGGAATATCGTATATCTCTTATTTGGTAAGAGGGCATTATGGGTTTTTGGAAATTAAAAATAATCGCATGATTAACCGGGTTATTTTCACATGTTGGTTTTATATTCTCGGTTCATTGTTTATCTGTACTAGTGCGCAGGTACGGTTTACGCATTATTCAACCGAAAACGGATTGCCAAATGATTTTGTACTTTCCATCGTTCAAGATCAAAATGGTTTTATATGGTTTGGAACCCACCTGGGTGTTGTCCGTTATGATGGGCATAGCTTTAATTTAATTCAACCAGATCCCCAAAAAAGTAATAGTTTAAGTTATAAACATGTAAACAATTTGTATGGTGATTCATATGGAAATTTATGGATCAGATTTACCGAAAATGCCCTAAATCGCTTACATATCCCAACAGGAGAGATAATTAATTATCCGACTGACACAACCAATTCTAAAGGAATTTCAAGTTTTAGGGGGATCGATATTTTTGAAGATGTTGATTCAGTGGTATGGTTAATAAGCTACGAGGGTATATTTCGTTACAATAGTGAAACGGATGAATTTAAATCGGTTTTGCCGGGATCAATTACCAGTAAATCTTTTCCAAGCAATAAAATTGCAACTGCGGTTGATGATTCTTTGGGGAATTTATGGGTTCTGACAACGAATGGAATAGGTCGGATTAACCGAGGTAGTTATGAAACAATATCGCTGGGGAAATTAATCAATCAACCGGAAATTGAATCTTTGAAAATCAATGCTTTATCTTCTGATCGCAAATCAACACTTTGGTTTAGCACTATAAATAATGGTTTGTACAGCTACGACATTTTAAATAATAAGTTGAAAAATTATAGCCGGGATATTTCAAATGTCCACTCCATTTTTTGTGATAATGAAGGAGATGTTTACGTATTTTCTAATACCGATAATACGTTATTTTATATCGATGTTTCAACAAAACCTGAAAATACTCCATCCTCTTATCGTTTATTCAATACCGATGAACAAGTTCGGTTTTTCAGGATGAATGAGGATAAAGCCGGAAATATCTGGATATCCTCATCGCAAGGCCTCGATATGTTTAACAAAAAGTCAGGAATTGTTCATTATAAACACAATCCAATTCAAAGTCAATCAATAAGTTCCAATGTTATAAATTTTGCATTTATCGATCAAACCAATAATTTATGGTTAAGTAATTACCGAAAAGGTTTGGATAAAGCAGACCTAAATCAAAAACCATTTGAAGTATATTTCAATAACCCCGATCAAACAGGCCATGTTTTTTACGATTCAAATATTACCTCACTTATGGAAGACAGTCAAAATTATCTATGGGTAGGTGCAACGGGAAAATCTATCATTCGCTTTGACCGGGAGACGAATTCATTTGAATCGGTTCAAGTTAAAGAAGATAAGCAGACCATGTTTTCGGCATTGTTTGAAGATAGCGAAGGGGATATTTGGGTTGGTAATTATTACGAAGGAATAGAGCGAATTGATACAAGTTCACTTCAGGTAACTTATTCCGAATTCTATTCAGTAGAAACGCCTATTTTTGGTGTTCGTAAGTTTGCAGAAGATAAGGATAATAACATATGGTTTGTTTCATCGTCTGGAGTACACAAATGGGACAGAAAAATCCAGCAAGTTATACCCTATACCATATTATATGACACCTACGACCCTAATCATGGGTTTTATCGAACATTAACAATCGATAAGGATGGAATAATATGGGCTGGTTCGTATAATGGGGGAATGGTACGTTATAATACGGAAACAAAAACGGTTCGTCGTTTTATGAATATTCCGGATGATAATACAAGTATTAGCGGTGATGGGGTCTATACTATTTACGAAGAAACAGACAGTACTTTTTTAATAGGAACGACTTTGGGTTTAAACCGGTTTAATAAAAAAACGGAGCAGTTCTCTCTTGTTGAAACAAAACAGAGCCTTTATAATTATAGTATTTATACAATTATCCCCGATACCTTAAATAATTTGTGGATGGCTACCGATTATGGATTAATCCGTTTCAATAGAGGAAGCAAAGAATGCACTTTTTTTAACGAAGGTGATGGATTGCCCGCCAATGAATTTAACACAACAGCAAGTTGTTTAAGCCATAATGGTTTGGTTTATCTCGGTTCCCCAAAAGGTATGTTGTATTTCGATCCGAATAAATTTACCAGTAACCCATATTTGGCAAAGCCAACAATCACCAACCTTCAAATTGATAATGCCGATATTGTACCTGGCGATAGTTTAAATGGAAGGGTTGTGTTAAGCAATCAAATCTGGGAAACCAATGAGTTGGTCTTAAAATACGATGAAAACGATTTTACCCTCCAATTTTCGGCGATGCATTTTGCCGTACCTGAAAACAATAAATTCTGGTATAAGCTTGAAGGGTACCGCAAAGATTGGTTGCAAACAGATGCCAATCGCAGGTGGGCTTCGTATACTGGATTGCAGCCCGGTCATTATACATTTAAACTCAGGGCTACCAATAACGATGGGGTTCTATGTAACCCGGAAGATGAAGTATCATTGAAAATTACAATAAAGCCACCTTTTTGGATGACCCTCTGGTTCAAAATACTTTTCCTGTTGTTAATAATAATTCTTGTTGGGTCTTTTATTAGGCAAAGGATCGTTAGTTATATGAAAAGTAACTTATTGTTGGAGCAAAAAGTTAAGGAACGTACTTTGGAGCTCGAGCAAGTTAATTCTTATTTAGAAGAACAACAGGAAGAAATTTATTCGCAAAACGAAACGCTTAGGGCAACAAAAGAGGAAATTATTGAACAAAATATTGAACTTGACAAACATAGATATAAACTGGAGTCATTGGTCGAAGAAAGAACATCAGAACTCATGGATGCTTTGAATAAAGCCAGGGAATCTGATCGTTTAAAAAGCTCCTTTCTGGCTAATATGTCGCACGAAATCAGAACTCCAATGAATGCCATAATAGGTTTCTCATCCTTACTTAAAGATGATGGTATTGATGATTCAAGGAAGAATGGCTTTTACGATATTATTATAAAAAACAGCGAAGCTCTGTTAGTATTAATCGATGATATATTGGACTTATCGAAAATCCAATCCAATCAATTAAAATTCAATTATGATACCGGAATTGCAAAGGAGTATTTTGATGAAATATATAACACCTTTATCCTTGAAGCGGAAAAGAAACCTATTGACCTTAAACTAAATCTCGATGCGAAGCACGAAAATCTTACTCTTGTTACTGATGGGGTGAGGTTTAAACAAGTCATTTCCAATTTATTGTCAAATGCAATAAAATTTACGGAAAAGGGGGCAGTAGAATTTGGTGTTTTTGAAGTTGCAGATCAAATAACATTTTACGTAAAAGATACGGGAATTGGAATTTCAGAGAATATCGGGGATTCGATTTTCGAACAATTCTTAAAAGTTGAAGAAAACAAAGACCAACTGTATCGGGGTGTTGGATTAGGACTTGCAATTTGTAAAAGCCTTGTAAATCATTGGGGTGGGAGAATCTGGTACGAATCAAAAGAAAATATCGGAACAACCTTTTATTTTACCCATCCCCGGGATATTCAGCAATTAAATGCCAAAACAAGCGATACTGAAGATCAGAAAAATGAATTGGATTTAAGTAAATATACTTTATTAATTGCAGAAGATGAGGAGTCAAATTATCAATTATTGTGCGCCTATCTAGAGCATTCTGGTGCTAACATTCTATGGGCAAAAGATGGCATGGAAGCGTGTGAAATGTTCGAAAAGCAAAAAGTTGATCTTGTTTTAATGGATATAAAAATGCCGGTAATGAACGGTGTTGATGCTGCAAAAATTTTAAAGAAGAAAGATCCGAATATACCAATCATTGCGCAAACCGCATTTTCAAAAACATTAGTGGAGGAATCGATTGCAAATCGGAATATAGATGCATATGTCACTAAACCAATCAATCGTGTTGAATTAATGAATGTGCTCGCTAATTATTTGTAACCTTTATTTTTGATTATTCCCACAGGCGCAATCACCATTTAAGTTTAAGTTAAGCAGTGCCCCTTGTTCAAATAAAACAATTCGGAAAATGTATGTAAAAAAATTTAACCAAGTGTAAAATAAATTTACACTAAATTATTCCTGTTTATTTGTAAAAAGCTTATATTCACAAGGTTAAATTCGGGCATCGTTATTGGGTAATTGATGGGAAAACTTAAAAATTATGATAAAGCTAAAAAACATTGATAAATACTATGATTCGAGATTTCAACGAACATTTATTTTAAAAGGGGTCGATCTTGAAGTAAAACAAGGTGAATTTTTATCGATAATGGGACCAAGTGGTGCGGGAAAATCTACCCTGCTGAATATTATCGGGATGCTGGATGAACCCAATGCCGGCGAATACCTTTTTTTAGATAACCCCGCCCATAAACTCAAAGAAAAGCAAAAAGTACAGTACCACCGAAGCCACATTGGTTTTATTTTTCAGGCATTTCACCTTATCGAAGAGTTAAATGTTTATGAGAATATCGAAACCCCTTTAATCTACAGAAATGTAAAATTGAAGGAAAGAAAAGCATTGGTTGCCGATTTATTGGACCGTTTTAATATGGTGGCAAAAAAAGACCTTTTCCCAACCCAGTTATCAGGTGGGCAACAGCAATTGGTAGCAATTGCACGAGCCATTATTGGTAGCCCAAAATTACTACTTGCCGACGAGCCCACAGGAAACCTTCACTCCGAACAAGGCGCAATGATAATGGAGCTTCTGAAAAAATTGAACGATCAGGGAATGACAATCATTCAGGTAACCCACTCGAAAGAAAATGCCCAATACGGTAGCCGCATTATTCAACTGGTTGATGGTTTGATCAGGGAAGATTATCAGGTAGAAAAATAGTCCTGTAAATCGGTTTGGTTGAACCAATATTTTTTTGAATTAATCGCTTCGGAATGATATTTAAAGTTGTTTTACGAAATCTTAAAAAGCACCCGTTCTTAAATCTCATTAAAGTAATTGGGTTAAGTTTGTCTTTAACCGGGGTGTTGTTTATCCTGCTTTTTTTGCGTTACGAAATAAGTTACGATGCTTACCATACCAGGGCCCGGAATATATACAGGTATTCGGTCACCGATCCCGATTTTCTTGGAGGAAAACATTTTGCACGATTGTATAATCCGGGATATATTCAGGACCTTAAAAATGAAATCCCCGAAATTGAGAATTTTGTCCGGCTGAGACCGGTACGTGGGGGATTGATGAAATATGGCGAACGATATTATGGCCTTAACCAGGCTTTTGAATGCGACAGTACCTTCTTTAATGTTTTCGATGCTGAATTAATATATGGCGACAAACAATCCGTATTGGCAACTCCGGGATCATTAGTAATTACACAAAAATTTGCTGAAAAAATATTTGGAAATTCAGATCCAATAGGTCAAATTCTTACACTGCCCGCCGGGCAATATTATGGCAATGCACAGGACTTCACGATCCGGGGAATTATGAAAGAGTTCCCCAACAACAGCCATTTCCACCCTGATTTTGTGGCAACACCCGTTCAGGACGGATTTAAATACGGCTGGGCATGGACATATCTTGTGCTGGGGAATAATGCATCAGAAGAACGTGTGAAAAGTGGGATTACGAATTATCTGATAGCACATAAAAACCCGGATTCTGAAAAAATGGATTCGGAGGTACATTTGCAAAAACTTACTGAGATTCACTTGTATTCCCATAAGTTACGCGAAATCGAGCAAAACGGCAATGCACGTTACATATATGTACTTGGCATAGCAGCTGTTATTTTAATCCTGATCGCAATTAGCAATTATGCAAACCTGAATATCGGTATGGCAGGATTTAATGCAAAATACCTGTTTGTGAATAAGCTTTTGGGATCTTCCAAAACATCAGCTACAAAATATTTCCTTTCGGAAGGTTCCATAATAATCTTACTGACTTTATTGACCGCAATGCTAATTACTATTCCTGCAAATGCGTTAATCCTGAAGTTTTATGGTTTAAACCTTTTGTCCGGAAATAAGCAGTTGCTTTTTATTGTGGTGATGTTCTTTGCGTTTATAACGCTTTTCTTTGGCTTGCTTCCGCTAATAAAAACAGTTTTTTCTTCTTTAAACAGTTTGTCCGATAAACGAAATTTTATATTGGGAAGTAAAGCCCGGATAAACCGTATGTTGATCGTATTGCAATATACCTTTTCGATTGCTTTAATAATTGCGGTTATTGTAATATCGCGACAAACAAACTATGCTTTCAAAAGTAGTATGGGGGCAGAAAAAGGAAATGTTATTTGCATGGAATCTGTGCACGCAAGTATTCAACAAAAATTTGAGGTTTTTAAAGAGGAACTGTTAAAATACAGCAGTATTGAATCGGTATCGGCAATGATGGACCCACCAGGAGGTGAGGCTAATGACATGTTTCCTTTTGAAATGGAAGGTTATACCGTTAAAAATGAAAATGCAGCTTACGACCGTATTGGTGTTTTTCCTTGCGACTATTCATTTGCAAGCTTATTTAACCTGGAGTTTTTAGCTGGTCAAAATTTTACTGAAGATAATAAAGGGGTGGAAGGATCAGGTGAATATATCATTAATGAAGCAGCCGTTAGCCGTTTAAACCATGCTTCTCCAGCAGATATTATCGGAAAAAATTTCAAACTTATTTTTTCAATGCCGGGTTCAAATATTACAATGCCGGCAGGTAGAATTACCGGGGTGGTAAAAAATTTCCATTTATCAAGCCTTCGTAAAGAGGTTGAACCTTTGGTGATGTTCAAGCGTGAAAAAATGTGGCTGATTAATTTTGTTGTTTCCTTTAAACCGGGTATGCGCGAACAGGCATTGCTTGACATGAGTTATGTTTGGAGTTCTTTGTTCCCGGAATATCCTTTCAGGTATGAGGATGTTGGCGTGATGTACAAGAATGTGTACAAAGCCGAGTTGTTACAAGCCAGGCTTTTGTCCATTTTTACCATCATCGCATTATTTATTTCTTCAATGGGCATGTTTGGGTTGGCCCTTATTATTACACAGCATAAAATAAAAGAAATAGGTATACGGAAAGTTAATGGTGCGCGGGTATCTGAGATATTGGCACATTTAAACAAAGATTTTATGCTTTGGGTAATCATAGCATTCGTATTGGCGGGTCCGGTAGCATGGTTTGCAATGAATAAATGGCTTGAAAATTTTGCGTATAAAACCAATCTTGGTTGGTGGATATTTCTTCTTGCCGGATTGCTGGCACTATGCATTGTTCTGTTAACCGTCAGTATTCAAAGCTGGAAAGCCGCAACCAGAAACCCTGTTGACAGTTTGAGGTACGAATAAATTGGACTAATTTTTTATATTTGTATGTAAATGGTGTAAAATTGGAACTACTCCAAATATTTCTTTAAAATCAATTCTTTTCGTTTTGGTATCGATTCAATTTCTTTTTCTAAATCAGCTATTTTCTTTTCAATTTTCTCAATTTCGCTAACTATTTTTTCTTGTTCTTTTATGGTCGGTACTGATATTTCAATAGGATTTAAGTTCATAACTGAAAGTCCAGGTTGTGCCGTTCCAGTTGCGTAGTGATTAAGATTCATAGAACCCAGTTGATAATGAAGCCAAATTTTATTTATATCATTTTTCGGATAGGCAACCAATGCGTGTTCAGTTGCGTGAAATTTACCCGAAACCAAATGAACATTTCCACATAGAGCACCCTGTCTGCCGACTAACGAAAATTGACCTTCATTAGTAAAAGTTTCAACATAACCCCTCAATCCATTACCGCCATAACATGGATATAGTTTTTCAATAAAGGTCTTATTTATTTTGTCGGCTTTTATAAATTGACCTGCTTTTAATTCGCAAACTTCATCAAGTCGTTTTTTATTACCGGTTAGGTTTTTATAAAAATTGAACACATTATCTTTGAGACTGTCAATTTCCTTAATCGCTTTTTGCTCTTTTTGTTCTAAAAGCCCGATTTCAGAAACAATCTTCTCCTGTATGTCTTTAGGAGGAAGTGGAATTTTTAGATTTCTTAATATTGATAAAGACACAAATTTCCGGCTACTTCCCTTTGTTTCAAATTCAATTTGATTTTTAATAATATCAAAATTAAGTAACTCTCTTAAAAATTTATTTATTAATACTTTATTGTCTTTAAACTTAAAAAGTGCCACATTCTTTATTGCAAATTCTTTTTCTGTTTCTACAATAACAGGGAAGCCTACCGTACCAATCATTGCGTAAAGTATATCCCCTTTATCAACATGGGAACGTTTATTAATATTTTCAAAATCAATTTTTGAAATTAATTTGGTGTTTGAAAAATCTAATACATTGTTTGTAATGTTCTTTGATGTTACAAGAGGATAACCTTCACTTACAAATTTAGGACTGTCATGAGTCCCATCTCTTACATCACAAATCTCACCTAAAACTGAAATGTTCCATTTGCTCTTAACTTTTTTTTTAGCATTCAACGAAATGCTTTTCTCAAAATCAACTCGGTCAAAAGTGAGCATATCAACCAAATTTTGATATGTAATGTTTGATTTTAGGTTTTCATCTATTTCTAAATCAAACTCGTTGTTGAAAGCTCTGTAAATGTAAGTGCTTGCTTTTCCTGGATTTGAATAACTATCAGCATCATACAATTGAGTGCATTCATCAATAGATTTACTTCGTTGAATTGGGTGAATGCCTTCACTGCCCCTGCGGTTGCTAAACTCGTAACCTAAAAACCGTTTTTCAGCATCTTTTTCACCGGTTTTTACTAAAACCAGTTTTTGAGGGTAGGTAATTATGAAATACAGCAATTTGTTTTGTTCTAATGCTAAAATGCTGTTCCAAAGTTCTTGCTTGTTTTTAGCTTTTATCTTTTTGGTGTACTCCTTGTAAATATCGTGTTGCTGTATTTTTTCGTTTGGAGTTTTTTGCAATAAGGTTTTGTAATCGTCAATTGAAATAGTGTCCCAAACATGTGAGATATACTTTTGTAATGGTTTTTCAATTCCATTAATAGTAAGGTCTTGTAGATTAACGAATACCTTTTTTATTGCCTCTTCAATATTATAAGCATCGGCGTTATTTCTGCGTTTTAAGAACAAAGTAACGGTATTTGTTCCTGTTGCCATAAATGTATTGGAACCCATTTCGGCTATAGCCACCACGTCGAAATATTTTAAGATAATTTCTCTTGTTAGCGTGTAAATACCTGTATTACTTAAAATACTGCTTGGCAGAATAATACCGGCAACACCACCGTCTTTTAAAAGTTGTTTGGTTCGTTCAATAAACAAGCATTCAATTTCAGAACTTTGGTCGCTTAACCTACTGTATAAATCAAATCCTTTTTTCGATTTTTCTTCATCCATTTGCCCTTTAAAAGCTGAAACAGAATAAGGCGGATTTGATATGATTATATCAAATTGCTTATTGTCTTGCAGATATGTTTTATCTGTTTCTTTCAATAAATCTTTGAACTCCGTTGATGTTGCGAAATCGCCCAATCCATCACCGTGAATTACTTTTGCCAAACCATCGCCATGCAAGTAACAGCTTACTTTTGCGGTTTTCACCAAACGATAATCTTTTTCAATGGCATAAACATATTTTTCAGCCCAGTCGAACTGAATGTTTTTAAATCCTTCAATCTGCCTTCGGGTTTCGGGTTTAAACTTACTAAGGTCTTTAATATTATCAATGTACTTTTGAACCTCTTCCATCGATTCGGTAATAAAATGACCACTTCCCGCTGCATAATCAATTATGGTAGGCAGTAAATCGTTTTTATTTCCAGCCTCAATTTTTGATTGTGTAATCTCCTGTAATGGTAAACTTTTAATTATAAATCGAGCAATAGGAACAGGTGTAAAAAATTGCCCTGATTCTTGTTTCAGTCCTGTAGTTAAAAGCAATTCGAAGAAATCGCTTAAAAATTGCTGACGATAATTATAACGAATTCTAAAATTTTGAAGTAATACAACAACTTCTTTTACAACTTTTGCATTCTCTTCAAACGAAGCGTCGTCGTAAACTTCTTTAATTGCAAATTCATTATTTTTTTTAAGACGTATTTCAGTTAAAATCTCTTTGAACTCATCTTTGTATTTTTCATCTACCTGAAGAAATCTTTTATCAAATTCTGCGTCACTTACATCGGTAACATTCTTTTCCAAAAGCTCCCTCATACCTTTATTATAAAGGTCGGTTAATCGTTTTTGAAAAGAAATATGAGTATCTTTTCCTTCAAGCCATTGAAATTCAAGTTCTTCATCATCATTCTTCGAATACTCATCTACAATCTTACATAAAAACAGCGTAAAGATTTTATTAAAAGCGTTTGGTTTATCTGAAACAACATTGTGCCTAAGTATCTCTAAAAATCTGTTGAAAATGAAACTGCTATGTTCTTGTTTTAAGACCTCTAAATTGCCTTTTAAAATAGCTTTGCTTTTATACTCATATGGATTTACCCAGTTATCAAAAACCCCATTTGATTTGGGTAACTTGTTCCAACGTTCAAATAAATCCTTTACATTTCCAGTTTGACGATAATCTTCTTCAATTTTAACAATTTCGTTTCTGTACTTAATTTCGTTACCATCAAGTTCAGATGCATATAACATTAGTATTTCAGCATCTTTGTCTTGCTGAAAATAAGTAAAAAGCTGTCCGCCGTTTTTACCTAAGTTCTTAAATTCTTTGTCGAATTCTATTCCCCAGGTTTTACATTCAATCATTAGATATGCTGAACCGTCATCGTTGGTAACTAAAATATCTAATCGTCCACTTGTTCCGTGTCCAGTTGACCAAGTCTTTTCAAGTGTAATGTTTTGAGGTTGGTAACCTTTTTCAAGTAATCTGTTCACGCACTCTAAAACAACCCAATTTTCAGCTTGTGAAAAATTTTGAGTAGTCTTGCTTTCAGCTTTTATCTTGTCGCCAAAATTGAAATTTTCCTTTTCAAAATCAATCTTAATTTCGTAATTATCGCATTTAGAATATATCTTATGAAATATTCCAGAAGTATTTTCTTTAGGTTTAAATCCTAATACTTGTATGAATTTTTTCTGTTTCATATTAGAATTTCATTTTACCTTGTTTCACATTCTTTTCTTTGATGTATTTTGATTGCGATTCCGCAACAGAAAATACTGCGTCTGAACACTTGTATTTATGAGCTTCTTCAACCAAAATATCTGCAACAAATAAGTTTTTAACAATTATAAAATCCATCTCCAGAAATTGAGCAAGTTTTTTAAGATTTGCCGATGGAAACTTCTTGTGTCCATTTTCGATTTTACTCATATCAGTCATTATGATTCCAAACTGCTGTCCGAAATCACTTTGATTTAAACCTCTTTTGTTTCTTTCACTTTTTATAAACTCTCCAAAAGTTGCCATGTTAAGTACTTGTCGCTTTTCATCTTGATAAGATATTGGCAAGTTACATCATTTTTTTGTCAAATGTGTTATTTATGTATATTAAAACAAGTTATATATTTGGATGTCTATATGTGTATTGTTTTATATGAATTTGAATTTGCTATTCAGTGGATAGGTGTTTCTTCCTTATCATATCGCCTTTTTAAATAAATAATAAGCAAACAATTTAACGTTTAAATAATCAATGTTAAATGGTGTATTTCTAATAATAGTCCGTAAATTTATAGGTAGTTCAACACAATTAATCTAAACCAATGAAACCAATATCAACTTCTTTTTTAATTGCCTTTTTGTTTTTATTGATAAGCAATCTTGCTTTTTCACAGCAAGCACAACTTCAACCTCTATGGAAAGATGGTATTCCCAATAACCCGGTAAATTATTCGCAAGAACTGGTAAGAACTGCCGACGTTAATGAAAGTTCCCCATCTCAAATGAACAGGGTTTTTAGTCAGGTTTCGGAGCCGGAATATATTATTTACAAAGCAGTGGAATCAAGAAATCAGCATGTTGGGATAGTAATTTGCCCGGGGGGTGGTTTCCGTGATGTTTGGTTCGACCGTGAAGGAGTTGATTTTGCCTTATGGTTGGCTGATAAAGGCATTACTTCACTGGTGTTAAAATACCGGACTTTTAATAAGGATGCCGATGGATTTAAATTGGAAAGGGACAAATTTAACCCGGAGGTTTATGCCGATGCAAAACAGGCAATATATATTCTGAAAAGCAAGGCAGATGAATTGGGTATTGATACAAACAAAATTGGTATTGGTGGTTTTTCGGCGGGTGGTGCTCTTTCGCTTATGGCAACGCTCGAAATATTTCAAGATCGCTTGCCCGAATATGCCGAACATACAAAAAATACAGCTCCCGATTTTGCATGTTTAATTTATCCCGGAATTGCCGATCCTTTTTATAAGGCAGTTGGCAAGAAAAGGCCTGTTCCTCCGGTTTTTATGGTAAATGGTGCCGAAGATGTAAAAACACCAGCCCTCAGGTGTTTAAAGCTGTATGAAACCTTATTGGAAAATAATGTGAAAGCTGAACTTCATATATATGGGAAAGGAGGTCATGGTTTTGACTCGGGAATAGGAAGGGGATTTGCGGTGGAAACATGGCAAAACAGCTTTATTGCATGGTTAAAAGATATGGGGTTTTTAAAGTGATAATTGTTTTATGGTGCAATAAAAACTAACAAAATTTATATAATTTGTCCCATATTGGGAATCGCTTTTGCTTTAAACTAAATATTTCTATCTTTCAAAAAAATACAAAACCAGTGGCTCTTTTATGAGAAAATTAGTGGCTTTTTGTCTTCTAACTATTTCGGCCCTCCTGTTGTTTTTTGCTTCATTTGCTGAGGCAAATATTGATACGAAAAAATACGTTTTATACATAAATTCCTACCGCCCAGGTTATAAGTGGAGCGACCATATTGAAAGCGGTATATATGAAACCCTTGAAAACAAGAATGTAGTTGTTTTTACTGAATATCTCGACTCACACAGGATTCCTCATAACAAAGATTTATTCAAAACAGACCTCCTCAGCGTAAAGTATAAAAATGTGAACTTTCAGGCAGTACTGGTAAGCGATAACGATGCTCTAAACTTCATGATGGCAAATGGCAATGAGTTGTTCCCAAACGTGCCAATATTATTTTGTGGGATAAGTAACCCGGAAGATTATCAATTTGAAGGGACCAGGTTTTATGGGTTTAAAGAAAATGTGGATCCTAACCTTGGATTAAACGTTATTAAAAATGCATTTCCGAAAGTTAAACGTATAACACTTATTGCAGACAACTCAACCACCGGAACTATTTATAAAAATCAGTTTCTGAATTTTCAAAACAATTATCCTGAGATTGAATTTGCGGCTCCTGATACAATTATCCGTGATAGAATTATCGATTTGGCCAAAAATATTGAAGGTGACGAAATTATATATCTAAGGGGAGTGCATCGCGATTTCAATAACAATCCGGTTAGTTTTTATCCTTTTTCCGAAAAGTTGTTGTCTTTGGCAAAAGTCCCGGTTTTTTGTGATGATGAAATACTAATGGGTAAAGGGAGCTTTGGGGGGTATTGGAATTCAGCTTATGAACAGGGCGAGGCCTTAGGGAAATTGCTTTTGGATATCCTTAACAGTGATGGCTCCAAAGAATTTGACCACATCAATACCCTGAAATCAAATTATTTTTTCGATTTTAATATGATTTCGAGGTTCCATGTGGATGAAAACAACCTTCCCAAAGATTCAATTATATTAAACCGTCCGAATAAAGAATATCGCACACAATTTTTTGTTTCAATCTTGTTGGTCATATTGCTGAGTATTGCCTTAGTTGCACTAATAATAAGTCAGGTGCGAAGGAATAGGATTCAAGAGGAGTTAGTTACACAATTGAATATTATAAAGGACAAAAATGAAGAACTAACGAAAGCAAATAACCAAATTGGTTTGTTAAATTCACAACTGAAGGAAGCCAATATCCAGTTAGAAAAAGAAAAAGAAAATGCCGAAAGCGCAAATAAGTTAAAAGCTTCTTTCTTAGCAAACATGAGCCACGAAATCAGGACCCCAATGAATGCAATTATTGGTTTTTCAGACCTCCTTCAACATCCATTCGTTGATGAAGGGAAAAGGAAAGAATACTTAAATTATATTGTGGAAAGTGGCAATTCACTGGTGAGGCTTATTGATACAATTATTGAAATTTCAAACCTTGAGTCGCAAATCGGTAAAGTGAAGCTTTCAAAGTTTATCGTTAATAGCAAATTAATTGAACTTTTTGATTTTTATTCCGGTAAATTAGAAAGAAGCGAGAACAATAAAGTACAATTTGATTTGGATCTTCCAGATAAAGATTATGCGCTCACAAGTGATTTGTCAAAACTTAATAAACTTCTGGGTATATTTTTGAGCAATGCCATTAAGTTTACCGAAGAAGGTATCATTAGGCTTGGTTTCAGAACAACATCAAGTTCAATAATATTTTTTGTAAGCGACACAGGAATAGGCATATCAGAAAAAAGCCAACATATTATTTTTGAGAGCTTTACAAAAGTTGAAGATGATATTCGTAAGTTATACAGGGGCGTTGGCCTGGGATTATATATTGCAAAATTGCTTGCAAAAGATTTAGGTGGGATTATCAACCTGGAATCTACATTAGGCAAGGGTTCCGAATTCAGTTTTATCCTTCCCTATTCGCAGGAGGACATTGACGAGACTGTGACGCAAGAAATTGATGCGCTGGTTGATTAGCGCACTATATTTTTTCTATTGCCCTTTGTATCCTTTTTAAGCTTTCTTCTTTGCCAAGTATTTCACAAATTAAAAACAAATCGGGTCCCATATTACCGCCAACAAGTGCTAGCCTAAGCGGGTTCATAATAGCACCAAATCCCCATCCTTTTTCATTCATAAAAGCCGAAAAACAGTCTTTGATAGAGTTTGCATTCCAATTATCTATTTTGGTAAATTCATTTGCTATTTGCGAAAGGTTTTCTGCTGTATCTTCCTTCCAGCGTTTTTTTACTGTTTTCTCATCGTAGGCCGTTGGGGCCTCGAAAAAGTAATACCCTTGTTCCCACAAATCAGCCGGGAACTCACAACGGTCTTTTATATTCTCAACCACCAATGCAACGGTTTCATCTTTGGTTTCAATATTTTTCTCTGCTAAGGTTTTTCTGAATAATTCACAAAGTTCAGGAATTGATTTTTGCTGGAAATAATGTTTGTTGAACCATTTTGCTTTTTCAGGATCAAAACGCGATCCGGACTTAACCACACGCCCAATATCAAATGTTTTTGTCAATTCATCAAGCGTGAAAAACTCCTGTTCTGTTCCCGGGTTCCATCCAAGTAACGAAAGCATATTTATAAATGCTTCGGGGAAATAACCTTCTTCCCGATAACCTTTTGATATTTCTTGAGAATTAGGGTCTTTCCATTCCAAGGGGAAAACGGGAAAGCCTAATTTATCGCCATCTCTTTTGCTTAGCTTTCCTTTGCCTACGGGTTTTAAAATTAGTGGCAAATGGGCAAACCGGGGCTTGGTATCTTCCCATCCCAAAGCCTTATAAAGTAGTACGTGTAATGGCATGGAAGGTAACCATTCTTCCCCTCTGATCACATGCGTAATTTTCATTAAATGGTCATCAACCACATTTGCCAAATGGTAGGTTGGCATTCCATCCGATTTAAACAATACCTTGTCGTCAAGGCTTTTGCTTGTGTTAAATGTTACACTTCCCCTGATAAGATCATCTTCGGTAACATCTGTATCGATAGGCATTTTGAACCGGATTACAAAATTCTCCCCGGCATTGATCTTTTTTTCAACCTCTTCCTGCGGAAGGCACAATGAATTATTTAGCTTTTCGCGGGTAGAAATTCCGTAGGAAAAAGTTTCCTTTTTTTCTTCGGCTTTTTTTCTCAGGTTTTCAATTTCTTCGGCACTGTCAAAGGCATAATATGCCCAGCCAGTATCCACTAATTGAAGCGCGTATTTCTTATAAATATCTTTGCGTTCGCTTTGGCGATAAGGCCCAAGCTCGCCTCCAATTCCTGGCCCTTCATCGGGCTTAAGCCCACACCAGTTTAAACTTTCAATAATGTATTCCTCAGCTCCGGGAACATACCTGTTTTGGTCGGTATCTTCAATCCGTAATAAAAAATCACCGCCTTGTTGTTTGGCAAATAAATAATTAAAAAGTGCGGTCCTAACGCCTCCCATATGCAATGGCCCTGTTGGGCTCGGGGCAAATCTTACCCTTATTTTGCTATCGCTCATCTATTGAAAATTTAATTGCTGCAAAGATAAACGAATTAGCAAAGCAACCACAATATAATTTTATTGAAATAATCCAAAAACATGACTTTTCCCCATGTTTTTATATTGAAATAAGTTGGAATATTACGCTCTCAAAAAATGTGTTGAGAAGCTTTGATACTTGAATGCCAAATGTTTTATTACTAAAGCTAAATGAAAAGAATTCAGCCTATTATTAAGTGTACTTTTCAATGTAAAAAATATCAATTCGGGTATTACTTTACCAATCTAAGAGGTGAATAATACTATGATCCTGGGATGCATTCGTGCATCCCATTTTACCCAACAAATATCCATAGATACATGTTAATTTGGTTTGTAAGAGCAGGTTTGCCTTTAAGCGTTGTTGAATTTTACTATTTTATGTATCTTAAAGCATGAATAATAATTAAATAAAAATAATATGGCCAGGTTTATTAAAAATCGGTTAAAGGCAAAAGGGCAGGTTCCGGGTTCCTTGGTTTTTTTGGGCAAAAAGAAGATGGATGCCCCCATTATCCAATTGATAGAATTTGATAACGGATTGTTGATTGAAAAAGAAGTAAAAACCATTGAAGAAGCAGCAAAAGGGATCAAATCGAATACAGTTTCATGGGTAAATATTTACGGTTTGCATGACCTTGACTTGATAAAGCGTTTAGGGGACAGGTTTGAATTGCCAACACTTTTGCTCGAAAATATGCTAAATACCGATCAGCGCCCAAAATATGATGATGGTGAAAACTATGACGCCTTTATTCTTAAAATGCTGCATGAACACCCAGAAAAGAAAATAATAAGCGCAGAACAGGTTTCTATTGTTTTG
Source organism: Prolixibacteraceae bacterium (assembly GCA_963677475.2). Taxonomy (GTDB): domain Bacteria; phylum Bacteroidota; class Bacteroidia; order Bacteroidales; family Prolixibacteraceae; genus JABMQB01. Next base: position 34,008 of record CAXXQD010000013.1, read on the forward strand.
GGCGAAAACTTTGTTCTAACCCTGCAGGAAAGAAAAGGGGATGTTTTTGCACCAGTCCGTGAGCGGATTAGGCAAAGTAAAGGCAGGATACGGAAATGTGGGAACGATTATTTAACTTTTGCCTTGTTGGATACCATTGTAGATAACTATACGATTTTAATTGAAAATTTAGGGCAAAAGGTTGAAGATTTAGAGGACCGGCTTTTTTTAAAAAACGAAACCGGAATTGTAAGCGAAATTTATTCCTATAAAACCGAATTAAATTATTTGAGGAAATCTATTCGTCCGGTCAAAGATTTTATGGTGCATTTGCTCAAATCAGAAGATTCTTTCTTTCAGCCCGAAAATAAAGTATTCCTAAACGAACTAAATCAACTAGTAATCCATTCAACCGATACTATCGAGCTATATAACAACCTTGTTTCCGATCAATTAAATATTTATAATGCAAATATGGGGAACAGGATGAACGAGGTAATGAAGGTATTAACCATTTTTGCTTCTATTTTTATCCCATTAACTTTCCTTGCCGGAATATACGGAATGAATTTCGACTATATACCGGAGCTGAAATTTAAATATGCCTACCCCATATTTTGGGTTGTTGTTGTGTCTACGATAATAGTACTGTTTATATATTTTAAAAAGAAAAAATGGCTATAGATTTGTTTGCCATAATAAAGAAGAACTATGAGTGAAGAAAACAAATTGGAGAATATTGAAAATATTGAATTAAACTATTTAAAATTCAGTGATTATAAGGAGTTAAAGGCAGCAATGATTGAAGCCTATTCCAGCATGCCCGATGCATATTGGAAAGAGCACCACATAAAATCCCTGATCAACCGGTTTCCTGAAGGGCAAGTTGTATTAAAGGTAAATGGAGAAATGGCAGGTTGTGCTTTGTCCATTGTGGTTAATTATAGCGAATTTGAAGGAAACCATACCTATAAGCAAATTACCGGGAATTATACGTTTAAAACACATACCCCTGAAGGTGATATTTTATATGGAATTGATGTTTTTATCAAACCTGAATTCCGTGGGCTAAGGTTAGGCAGGAGATTATATGATTACCGAAAAGAGTTGTGCGAAAAGCTTAATTTGAAAGGAATTGTATTTGGGGGGAGGATACCGAATTACCACAGGTATATGGATACATTAACCCCCAAAGAATATATCGAGAAAGTCAGAAAAAGGGAGATTCATGATCCTGTTCTTAATTTTCAAATTTCCAATGACTTTCATCCTAGCAGGATTTTGAAAGGATACCTTGAGGGGGATGAAGCTTCTCAGGAATATGCTGTGCTTTTAGAATGGGACAATATTTTTTACGAGAAACCAAGTAAAAAGCCCATGACCATAAAAAAAGTCATTCGTATAGGTTTGGTTCAGTGGCAAATGCGTCCATATAAAAATTTTGAGGAGTTGATGCAGCAAGTCGAATTCTTTGTGGATGCTGTATCTGGTTACCGCTGTGATTTTGCTTTGTTCCCTGAGTTTTTCAATGCCCCCTTGATGGCAGAAAACAACCACTTGTCGGAAGCTGAGGCGATCCGTGAATTGGCTAAATATACAGATAAAATTGTAGCAAAGTTTTCGGAACTTGCAATATCCTACAATATAAATATTATTACCGGGAGTATGCCTGAAATCGTTGATAACCATTTGTATAATGCAGGATATTTATGCCGTCGCGATGGATCAACCGACAGGTACGAGAAGCTTCACGTTACTCCAGATGAGATTAAGGTTTGGGGAATGCAGGGAGGCTCGCAATTGAAAGCATTCGATACCGATTGTGGGAAAATAGGGGTACTGATTTGTTACGATTCAGAATTCCCCGAATTGAGCAGGATTTTGGCGGACGAAGGAATGGATATTCTTTTCGTCCCGTTTTTAACCGATACGCAAAACGGTTATTCCAGGGTGAGGAATTGTTCGCAGGCACGTGCAATTGAAAATGAATGTTATGTGGCAATTGCAGGCTGCGTTGGAAATTTGCCTAAAGTCCACAACATGGATATTCAATATGCCCAATCCATGGTTTTTACACCTTGTGATTTTGCCTTTCCGGCAAACGGGATAAAAGCAGAAGCTACGCCAAATACCGAAATGATTTTAATTGCCGATGTTGACATTGATTTACTGCGTGAGTTAAACCAATTTGGTAGTGTGCGAAATTTAAAAGATCGAAGAAAAGATATTTTTGAAGTTAAAAAACTATAGTAGAACAACTTAAATTTGCAGATATATTATGAAGGAATTTGATTATATAGATTGGATAATTATTGCTTCAATCCTCATTGTTTCCTACTTACTGTCTTTCATTTCAAGGAAGTTATTGGCAAGGGCAATAAACAAGAAATCAATCTTTTTAAATGAAGATCCAACAAAGTTTGTATTCCTGAAAAACAGCGTATCTTTTATAATCTTCAGCATTGCAATCATCTTAATATTTTTATATACGCCCGAACTAAAACTCTTGGGGAAAGGCTTGTTTGCAGGGGCTGGAATATTGGCTGCAATCCTAGGTTTCGCATCGCAAAAGGCATTCTCCAATATTCTAAGTGGTGTTTTTATACTAATATTTAAACCCTTTAGCGTACGCGATACCCTTGAAATTACATCGGAAGCTATGAAAGGGGTTGTTGAGGAAATCACACTAAGGCATACTATCATTCGCAATTATGAAAACCGAAGGATAATAATTCCGAATAGCTTAATTAGCGAAACTACTTTGGTTAACAGTACAATTTCGGACCAGCGGATCAAAAAACATATTGAGTTTGGGATTAGCTACGATTCAGACATCGATCTTGCCAAACATATCATTGTAGATGAAATCCGGAAGCACCCTAAATTTATTGATGCGCGGACCGAAGAAGAACTTAGCAATGGAGTGCCGGATGTGGTTATTCGGTTAATTTCTTTAGCAGATTTTTCGGTTATATTGAAAGCCTATGTTTGGACCAATTCAAACGATGATGCATTCGAGTTACATTGTGATGTTCTGGAGAGTGTAAAGAAACGTTTCGATAAAGAAGGCGTTGAAATTCCATTCCCGTATCGAACGATTGTATTTAAAAATAAGGAGGGAAAAGATATTTCGTAAATAATAAATAAACGGCAACATGAGCGGGAAAAAATTTGGCACAGCCCCGGTGTTTTTTACGGCAATTTCGACTATTCTTGGGGCAATTCTGTTTCTTAGGTTCGGTTATGCAGTCGGCACCCTTGGCTTTTGGGGTGTAATGCTGATTATTCTTTTAGGTCATTTGGTAACAATTCCAACAGCCCTTGCAATTTCAGAGCTTGCAACCAACAAACGTGTTGAAGGCGGTGGCGAGTATTTTATTATTTCCAGGTCGTTTGGGTTAAATATCGGGGCGACCATCGGTATCACCCTTTTTGTTTCACAGGCCATTAGTGTGGCTTTTTATGTGATTGCCTTTACCGAGGTTTTCGAGTTTCTGTTCAATCATTTACTGGTGAAATATAATTTTGTACTGCCCCGGCAGGTCATTAGTATCCCGGTAATGGCAGGCTTGGCCATATTAATCCTGAAAAAAGGGGCAAGCCTTGGTGTAAAGGCACTCTACTTTATTGTCGGAATTTTATTTGTGTCGTTGGTAATGTTCTTCCTTGGTTCTCCGGTAGATGGTTCAGAAGCAACAACAACATTTCTTAGTGATGGAGGATTAAAAAACACCAAAGATTTCTTTCTTGTTTTTGCTATTATCTTCCCGGCTTTTACGGGAATGACTGCAGGTGTTGGGCTTTCGGGCGAATTAAAAAAACCATCCAAATCAATCCCAATGGGGACTATTTTGGCAACGGTATTGGGCATGGTGATATATATGTTCATTATTTGGAAAATGGATGTTTCAGCTTCATCGGAAGATTTAATTGAGCACCAGTTAATCATGTCGAAAATTGCCCTTGGAGGTTTTATTATTATTCCCCTGGGACTTGCAGCATCAACCTTTTCAAGTGCACTTGGATCAATTATGGTGGCTCCCAGAACCTTGCAGGCATTGGCTTTAGACCGTGCGTTTCCCTCCCGGAAAATTAATAAATGGCTGACAGCAAACAGGGAAAAAGATCAGGAACCAATTAATGCATCTTTAATTACTATTGCAATAGCTTTTGTGTTTGTTGCCATGGGCGATGTAAATGCTGTTGCATCCATCATTTCCATGTTTTTTATGGTTACCTATGGTGCTTTATGCCTCATTTCTTTTTTAAATCATTTTGGTGCTTCCCCTTCTTATCGTCCATCGTTTAGGTCAAAATGGGTACTTTCCCTGCTGGGCTTTCTTGTTTCCGTTTGGGTGATGTTTAAAATTAGTACACCTTTTGCCCTAATGGCTTTCGTATTAATAACAGCAATTTATATCTACCTGAGCTATGTGCACAAAGACCGGAATGGATTTGCTTCCATATTCACAAATTCGATATTTCAATTAAACAGAAATTTGCAGGTGTTTTTGCAAAAACGGAAAAATAAGGACAATGCCAGCGATTGGAGGCCAAGTGTGATTTGCATTTCAAAACATTCGTTTGATCGCGACCGTGCATTTCAATTGCTACGATGGATTTGTTATAAATACGGATTTGGAACTTATTTACACCATATTGAAGGATATTATTCGAAAAAAACAGTAGGCCAGGCAAACAACGAACTTGACCGCCTGTTGGAGAAGGTTAGCATTGATGAGAACCACGTGTATGTTGATACCATCATTTCGCCATCCAATACTTCTGCAATTGCACAGGCAATACAAGTTCCCGGAATGTCGGGAATGGAAAATAATATGGTAATTTTCGAATACGATAAGGATGATCCAAAAAACCTTACGGAAATCATCGAAAACTTTTCACTGGTTGCTTCCGGTAATTTTGACATCTGTATTTTAGCCAGCAGTAAAAAACAAATCGACTTTAAACAGGGAATCCATGTGTGGATAAAATCGGTTGATGTGGATAATTCCAATCTTTTAATTCTCTTAAGTTTTATTATTCAGGGGCATCCTGATTGGAAAAAGAGTGCAATAAAAGTCTTCGATATTTGCTTGGAAGAGGAGGTGGATAGTACCAAAAAAAGGATGAAGGAACTTGTGAATACCGGACGGCTGCCGATTACCGAAAAAAACATTGAGATTTTAATTCAGGATCCGAATGTGAATCCAAAAGTGATAATAAACCAACGATCATCGGATGCAGGTTTGACAATAATTGGCCTTCGTGAAGAAATATTAAAACATGAAAAAGCAAAATATTTTGAGGGACTTGATAATCTTGGTACAACACTATTTGTTTATTCACATGAAGTAAAAAATATTGAATAGGTGGATTTTACAGTTAATATTTGCATCACGATTAGTAAAAGGTTGTTCAGCTAAAAGACCTTGTTGATTCTGCATAAAATCACTTTTTAATCCTTCTAATTTTCTTTATTTTGTACGACAGAAATCAAAAAACCATTACAACATGTACGGAAAAATAAAAACAGACCTTCAACAAACACTTGAAGAACTAAAAGAACAGGGATTATATAAAAGTGAACGGATTATTACCTCATCGCAAAGTTCAGAAATCTCGGTTTCAACTGGTGAAGAAGTACTTAATTTTTGTGCCAATAATTATCTTGGTTTGGCAAATAACCCTGAAGTGATTAAAGCTGCCCAGGATATTATGAATAAGTGGGGGTTTGGTTTATCTTCTGTACGTTTTATATGCGGAACACAACAAATCCACAAAGAACTGGAAGAGAAAGTTTCTGAATTCCTGGGAACTGAGGATACCATTTTATACTGTGCATGTTTTGATGCGAATGGGGGAGTGTTTGAACCATTGTTAGGTGCTGAAAGTGCAATTATTTCGGATGAGTTAAACCATGCATCCATTATTGACGGGGTAAGGTTGTGCAAAGCACAGCGTTTTCGTTACAAGCACTCAAACATGGAAGAACTGGAGCAATGCCTAAAAGATGCACAGGATTTAACTTATAGGATAATTGTTACCGATGGTGTATTCTCGATGGATGGCGATATTGCAAAGCTTCCTGAGATTGTGGCATTGGCAGAAAAATACGATGCCCTGGTAATGGTTGACGATTCACATGCAACGGGGTATATTGGAAAAACCGGAAGGGGGACTGCTGAGCACTATGATTTACTGGGGAAAATAGATATAATCACCACCACCTTCGGGAAAGCCATGGGTGGAGGAAACGGGGGATGTACTTCAGGAAGGAAAGAAATTATAGATATGTTAAGACAAAGGTCGCGTCCGTATTTGTTTTCGAATACCTTGGCACCTGCAACCGTTGGGGCAACCTTAAAAGTTATTGATATGCTCTCGGGATCTGATAAGCTTCCTGCAAAAACAATGGCAAATGCCGATCGTTTCAGAACTAAAATGGAAGCTGCCGGATTCGATCTCGTAAAAGGGGATACTGCCATTGTTCCGGTAATGATTTACGAGGAACCTTTAGCCATTAAATTTGCCGATGAACTTCTGAAGGAAGGTGTTTATGTTATTGGGTTCTGTTATCCTGTTGTTCCAAAAGGAAAAGCCAGGATTAGGGTACAACTCTCGGCAGCGCATACTTTTGAGCAAATTGATAAAACCGTCGATGCTTTTATCAAAGTGGGAAAAATGCTGGGAATAATTTAAAATATAGCTTTTGGGCTAACAAAAAAGAACCGTTCTTTTAAAAGAGAACGGTTCTTTTTTATACTCTGTAAATATAGGTAATGGTGCCAAAAATAGTTGGTGGGATTGGTTAAAAATTTTCTTAAAATACGAGTGTAAACTGGAAGAGGAAACTGGCCCTGCTGAGGAGCAACCAGTCAGCAATAAGGTTTACCAAATGGAATAAGGCTCTCTGTATTTTCAGGGGGCTTTTCTTATTCTGTTTGTTTATGGCTTTGAAAACCTGGGATTCGAAGAATTCCTAAAATATAAGTACCATTTGATAAAGTTTTTTCTGTGCTGTTTTGATAATCCCCTGTGTATCCTCAGGTTGTCTTTTAAATGGCCAAAGAAAGATTCAAGTCCATTGGTGCTTTTAGGTATCATAGGGTTCTCTAAAAAGTGGAACATGTTTGGAAGGGCTTTGCTGATTACTACAAAAGAGCGGCGGACCATTTTATGGGTATACCAGTACCTTCCTGTTTCTTCGCTGAAACTTTTTTCGTTAACAAAACCTTCGTACAAATTGTACCAATCAACCAGCTCTTTAAGCCATAATTGCTTTTGTTGCTCATCTTCAATTAAATGAACTTTCGAGATTATCTTCCTTAATTCAATACCAGCATCGCTTTTGGGATTAGCTGACAACCAGATCCTGCACATCCTTTGAACATGGATGATACAGCGCTGTAACTTAACTTGTTTGCAGACTTTATTGATAGCTTTAAGAATAGCCCGGTGCCCATCGCAGGTTATGCTTTCGATCTGGACATTTAAAGCATGCAGGTTTTCCAGGTCTTCTTTGATCTCTTCATACCACTCGCCATTGGTCAAACGGTAGAGTTGGGTAAATTTGACCGTATTGTCACGGTACACTATCAAACACAAGTTATTACTAAAATATGTACCGTCAATAATCAGGTTGACTTTTTCTGAAGGATAAACACTAAGCACTGGAGGTTTGGATAAATATCCATGGAAATAACGTTTTAAAGTGCGGACAGAATAACCACTCTCAGTTGAAATTATATCTAATGTTTGTTTTTGGAGCACCCATTTTTTGAACCAAATGAAACGGTTTGATTTTGAAACCCCAGGGTTGTTCCTGGTAAAATAAATCCCACAACTCTTACACCGGAACCGTTGTCTTCTATTCTGGAAACCCCATCGGATTACATCCAAACTATTGCACGCCCAACATGATGTTTTTAACCATGTTTTTGACAACAAAAAAAGTTAATTGAAACGCGTTTCAATTAACTTCTCTCTAAATATTGATAAAACTGGTAATCCCAGACTTTTTACCAACTATTTTTGTCTATTATATCTAAATATATGATTAAAGCGTTTTTGCAACTTCAATTTCGTGGTAGGCTTCTACGTGGTCGCCAACTTTTATGTCGTTGAAGTTTTCGATGTTCAGACCACATTCATATCCATTTTTCACTTCCTTCACATCGTCTTTAAAACGTTTGAGTGAGCCAAGTGTGCCTGAATAAATTACAATTCCATCACGGATTACCCTTACTTTTGATGATCGGGCAATTTTACCATCACGGACCAAACATCCGGCAATGGTACCAACCTTGGTAATTTTAAACGTTTCAAGTATTTCCGCTGTCCCGGTAATTTCTTCCTTAATTTCAGGGGAAAGCATTCCTTCCATTGCCAGTTTAATTTCGTTTATGGCATCGTAAATAATTGAGTATAAACGAATATCGATTTGCTCTTTTTCCGCAATTTTCCTGGCATTTAATGTTGGCCTAACCTGGAACCCAACAACAATTGCTTCCGATGCTGTTGCCAACATAATATCTGATTCGGAAATTGCCCCGACCGATTTATGAATTACATTCACCTGAATTTCTTCGGTCGAAAGTTTAATTAAAGAATCGGAAAGCGCCTCAATAGATCCATCCACATCACCTTTTACAATCAAGTTCAATTCCTGGAAGTTTCCAATTGCAATCCTTCTACCAATTTCATCAAGGGTAATATGTTTTTGAGTCCTTAATCCTTGTTCACGCGCAAGCTGCTCGCGTTTGTTGGCAATTTGCCTGGCTTCACGTTCAGTTTCCATCACGTTAAATTTGTCACCAGCCTGGGGTGCACCATCCAAACCAAGAATAATTACTGGCTCGGCAGGACCTGCGCTGTCAACCCTTTGGTTACGCTCATTAAACATTGCCTTAACGTGGCCGTAAAATTGTCCGGTAAGGATAATGTCGCCTTGGCGAAGGGTTCCGTTTTGAACCAACATAGTTGCCACAAAACCACGGCCTTTATCAAGTGTAGACTCGATAATGGTACCTGTTGCCCTTTTCTCCGGATTACCTTTAAGTTCAAGCATTTCAGCTTCCAAAAGAACCTTTTCGAGGAGTTCGTTGATGTTTACCCCATTTTTAGCTGAGATATCTTGCGACTGGTATTTACCTCCCCATTCTTCCACCAGGAAATTTAAGTTAGCAAGCCCTTCTTTTATTTTTTCAGGATTAGCCCCTGGTTTGTCAATTTTGTTAATTGCAAAAACAATTGGCACCCCTGCAGCAGTTGCGTGGTTAATTGCCTCTTTTGTTTGTGGCATAATATCATCATCGGCGGCAACAATAATAATTGCAATATCGGTGATTTGTGCCCCACGTGCACGCATTGCCGTAAATGCTTCGTGCCCGGGTGTATCTAAAAAGGTGATGTCTTTTCCACTTGGCAGGCTCACATGGTAAGCCCCAATATGCTGTGTAATCCCTCCGGCCTCACCGGCAATTACATTGGTATCGCGAATGTAGTCGAGCAACGATGTTTTTCCATGGTCAACGTGCCCCATTACTGTTACAATTGGTGGACGTGGGATCAGATCTTCATCTTTATCTTCGTCTTCTTCAATTGCTTCCTGGATAGAAATACTTACAAATTCTACGGTGAAGCCAAATTCTTCCGCAACAATCGACATGGTTTCTGCATCCAACCTTTGGTTAATTGAAACAAAAAGCCCTAAACTCATACATGTTGCAATAATCTTTGTTACCGGCACATCCATCATGGTTGCAAACTCTGATGCAGTTACAAATTCTGTAACTTTAAGAACACTCTTTTGTGTTTCTTGCAAGTCGGCTTCCACTTGCGCTTTTTCACTTACTGCAGCTCTTTTTTCCCTCCGGTATTTCGAACCTTTTGATTTTCCTTTGGAGGTTAATCTTGCAAGTGTGTCTTTTATTTGCTTTTGAACATCCTCTTCCGAAACTTCTTTTCGAAGTGGGCGTTTTGAAATATTCCGTTTATTCTCAGGCCTGTTCCTGTCTCCTCCTTGTTTGTTATCGACCGAAATTCTTTGCCCATCTTTATTAATTCTCTTTCTTCGTTTTTTTCCTGATCCGGCATCCCCAACTTTCGATTGGCCTTTTTTATCGTTATCGTTAATATTAATCTTCCCGACAACGTTTGGGCCATTTAATTTTTCAGCCCGTGTTTTATAAAGGTCTTGTCCTGGTTTCCCTTTTTGTTGGTCCCTGCCGTGCCCATCCCTTCCGGGTGCTTTTTGCAGGTTTTTGATTTTTTCTTTTAACCGTTCTTTGCGGTCTTTTTCTCGCTCTTCTTTTGACTTTTTTGCAGGACGTGTTTTTTGGTTGATATCGGCAAGGTTAATTTTTCCGATTACCTTTACCGATTCCACTTTTGGCACATCTGTTTTAATATGTTTTTTCTTTTCAAGAGCATTTTCTTTGGGTTCAACCGTTTTTTGCTTTTCCTTGGTATCTTCAACCGCCTTTTCTATTTTCTTATCCTCAGGAGCTTCTGCAGCCTTTGCTTTTGATTCCTCTTTTACACTTTTATCAGCGGCTTCGGTTTTTGGTTTCGGAGTGGCAGCCTTTTGTACTTTCTCCTCAATAACTTCCAGCTTCTTTTCTTCTACAGGCTTAGCCTTTTGGGCTTCCTGAACATCGGGTTTTTCCTTCTTAGGTTTGTCGATATCAATTTTACCAACCACTTTTATACCATCTTCCGCTTTTGGCGTTGGGGAAAATACCTCTTCTTTTGTTTCGACTTTTGTCGGTTTTGCAACCTCAGGCTTTGGTTTTTCTACAATAGGATCATTGGTTTTATCAACTTCAATTTTATCCTCCTCAGTGCTTTCACTTCTAGTTCGTTGATTTTTGAGCTGGATTTTCTCAGACTCCCTCTTCAGGTTAATATCGCTTTTATATTCTTTTTCAAGAAGATGAACTGCTTCTTCCGATACTTTTGTATTGGGATTAGAATCAATATCGAACCCTTTTTTATGCAGGAAGTCAACAATCGTTGAAATACCAACATTGAATTCTCTTGCAAGTTTGCTTAACCGTTTTGTCTTGCCTAATGTCATAAACTTTTTCAATATTTATTTGTAATCCTAAAGCCTCCAGTTCTTTAACTTATTGCAAGTTTAACTGCAATATCTTTAACCCACAACTTAAAAGCCAATAATTTTAATCGAAGCAACAATTTATTCAAATTCTGTTCGCAGAACCCGAATCACTTCATCAATAGTCTCTTCTTCAAGATCTGTTCTTTTAATCAATTCTTCCCTTGTTAAATTGAGTACGTTTTTCGCCGTATCACAACCTATTGCTTTTAATTGATCAATGATCCAGTCTTCAATTTCATCTGCAAATTCTTCCAAATTCACATCTTCGTCGTCTTGTGCCATTTCCCTGTAAACGTCAATCTCATAGCCTGTTAATTGACTCGCCAAACGAATATTTAACCCGCCCTTCCCGATAGCAAGTGATACTTCTTCGGGTTTCAGGTAAACTTCTGCCTTTTTGGTTTCCTCTATTATTTTTATGGATGATATTTTAGCTGGGTTTAGTGATCGTTTGATAAACAATTGTAAGTTGGATGAAAAATTGATAACATCAATGTTTTCGTTCTTTAATTCACGAACAATACCGTGAATCCTTGAACCTTTCATTCCAACACAAGCCCCAACCGGGTCAATTCTTTCATCGTATGATTCAACAGCTACCTTGGCCCGTTCACCCGGAACACGCACAATTTTCTTAATTGTAATTAAGCCATCAAAAATTTCCGGTATTTCCAATTCAAATAAACGTTCCAAAAATGCAGGAGATGTTCTTGAAAGGATAATTAACGGATTATTGTTTCGTAGTTCAACTTTGTGAACCACTGCCCTAAGCGTGTCTCCTTTACGGAAATAATCCGAAGGGATTTGTTCTTGTTTCGGAAGGATTAGTTCATTTCCTTCGTCATCTAAAACGAGCATTTCCTTTTTCCAAACCTGATAAACTTCACCAGTGACAATATCGTTGATTTTGTCCTTATACTTGGAAAAGATATAGTCTTTTTCAAGTTCCAGGATTTTACTTGCAAGGTTTTGGCGCAAATTTAGGATTGCACGCCTTCCGAAATCAACTAACTTAACCTCATCTGTTACTTCTTCACCAACTTCGTAATCATCGTCAATTTTTTTCGCGTCGCTAAGGGTTATTTCGAGCGCAGGATCTTCCAAGTTGTCATCTTCAACAACCATGCGGTTTCTCCACATTTCGAAGTCTCCTTTGTCAATATTAATAATAATATCAAAGTTCTCGGCAGTTCCGTATTGTCTTGTCAAAACACTTCTGAAAACTTCTTCAAGAACACTCATCATGGTTGCCCTATCGATGTTTTTTAGCTCCTTAAATTCAGCAAAGGTATCTACCAGGTTCACATTATCCATTGCTCTTAATTTATTTAAATGAAATTATTGTTTTTGTTGTTTTTATTTCCTCAAAACTAAAAAAATGGCTTTGAACCACTTTTTCTTTTTTCTTTTTTCCTTCTACTCTTTCCAATTTGTTTGTTTCTATTGTAATACCTTTATCGGTGGCTTCTTTTAAAATGCCTTTCAATGGCTCACCTTTTTTTAATACAACAGCAACCTCTTTTCCAACATTTTTAAGGTATTGCTGAAAAACTTTAAATGGTTTTTCAAGCCCTGCCGAAGAAACATGTAATTCAAAATCTTCCACTTCCCTATCCAGGTTTCCTTCTATATTTCTGCTTATTTGTATACATTCATCAATGGAGATCCCTTCCATGCTATCCACATAAACATTGATAACATTGGTGCTGCTAACCAAAACATCTACCAAAAACATTCCTTCCGAAAGTTTCTCTTCTGCAAGTTTTATAATGGTCTCTTTCTCTATCATTTTTTAGCAACAAAATAGGGGACTCCAGTCCCCTTCACCACATTAATTAGTAAATTCAGCGCAAAAATAGTAAAATCTATGTAATCTGCAAAATTGAAAGGGGATATAAAATGCTGATTATTAGAGTTGGAATTAATGTGTAATAAATCGATATGAATTGAATTGATTTGTACCTTAATTTAAACCAATTCTTAATCTTAAAAAGTTTTATACATTTGTTGAAACCAGAAAAGAAACAGAGTTGATAAATAAAAAAATTAACAAGAAAAAAATAATAAATGATCCCGTTTTTGGATTTATCAGCATCCAGTCGGAGCTTGTTTTTGATTTAATTGAACATCCTTACTTTCAGAGATTAAGGAGGATTAAACAACTTGGGCTTTCTTGTTTGGTTTTTCCGGGTGCCAACCATACAAGGTTCGAACATGCCATTGGCACAACACATTTAATGCGGCAAGCAATTGCTGTTTTACGAAATAAGGGGCATGAAATTACAAATGATGAAGCAGAGGCAGTTACCATCGCTATTCTGTTACATGATATTGGGCATGGACCATTTTCGCATGTTCTCGAAAATACCCTTCTGAATGTTTCGCATGAAGAAATTTCGCTCATGCTTATGGAGAAACTAAACAAAGAGTTTAATGGGCGCTTAAGCATGGCAATCGAAATATTTAAGAACAAACACAAGAAAACCTATTTGCACCAACTTGTGGCAAGCCAATTAGATATGGACCGTTTAGATTACCTGCAACGCGACAGTTTTTTTACCGGAGTTACGGAAGGGCTTGTTGGGATTGACAGGATAATAAAAATGCTGAACCTTTATAACGATACTTTGGTAGTGGATGCAAAAGGTATTTATTCCATCGAAAAATTTTTGATCGCAAGAAGGTTGATGTATTGGCAGGTGTATTTGCATAAGGCTGTGGTGTCCGCAGAATTTATGCTTGTTAATATCCTTCGTAGGGCAAGATACCTTATCGCAAAAGGTGAAGAATTGTTTGCGCCATCTGCATTTAAATTGTTTTTAGAGAGCTCTTTTTCATTGGTTGATTTTAAAGAGAAAGGGAATGCTGATTTTTGTAATGTTTTAGAAGAGTTTGCATCGCTTGATGACAACGATATATTAACTGCGGTTAAAATCTGGCAAAATAATCCCGATAAAATACTTTCGCAATTAAGTCTGGGATTGATAAATCGTAAATTGTTTCGAATTGAGCTGAAAGAAAAAGAATTCACCCAAAAGAAAAAGGAACATTTGTTAACCCAAATCCAACAAAAATATGACGTCTCAAAAGAAGATGCTTCTTATTTTCTAATAAATGGAGAACTAATAAACAATGCTTACAATAAATACAATGAGAATATACAAATACTTCAGAAGTCAGGTAAAATAGAGGATGTAAAGGATGCGTCTGATATAAATTTGTCGGCATTGACTAAAACCGTCCGCAAATTTTTTCTCTGTTTTCCAAAAGAATTGGACTTTTAGTATATAAAACCTATTTTTGCAACGCTAAAATTATATGAATGGAATTTAAAGCATCAGACATTGCTGCTTTTTTGGGGGGTGAAATAGTTGGAGACGGATCGGTAAGGATAAGCAATGTTTCGAAAATAGAAGAAGGGCAGCCAGGCACTTTGGCATTTTTGGCTAACCCGAAATATGAGGCTTATTTATATACTACAAAGGCCTCTGTTATCCTCATTAATAAAAATGTTGAACTTAAGTCGGAAGTGGAGCCTACGTTAATTAAGGTAGACGACGCTTATCAGTCATTCGCATCACTGCTCGAACTTTATATGCAAGCAAAGGCAAACTCCAAAAAGGGGATTGAACAACCAAGTTTTGTAAGTGAAACGGCAAAAATTGGTGAAGATATTTACCTTGGCGCTTTTGCATATATAGGAAATAATGTGACAATTGGGACCAACGTTAAAATATATCCAAATGCTTATGTCGGCGACAATACTACTATTGCCGACAACTGTATTTTATATTCAGGGGTGAAAATCTACGAAGACTGCGTGATAGGGAAAAATTGCATTATCCATGCCGGAGCTGTAATTGGTGCTGATGGATTTGGTTTTGCGCCTCAAAATGACGGAACGTATAAAAAAATACCTCAAATTGGGAATGTGATCCTTGAAGATGATGTGGAGATTGGTGCCAATACTTGTATTGATTGTGCAACAATGGGATCAACCATCATACGGCAAGGGACAAAACTTGATGACCTAATTATGGTTGGGCACAACTGTGAAATAGGTAAAAATACAGTATTTGCAGCCCAGGTAGGAGTTGCCGGATCATCAAAAGTTGGTGACAATTGTAAATTTGGCGGCCAGGTAGGGATTGCAGGTCATGCCAAAATAGGCAATAATGTTCAACTTGGAGGACAAGCGGGAGTTTCAGGGAATGTGAAGGATGGTAAATCAATGCTTGGTTCTCCAGCAATAGATATTGTACTTGCTGCAAAATCATTTGTGGCACTAAAAAACTTACCGGGTTTAGTAAAAGATGTACACCAACTTAAAAAAGAAATAAAAGATTTAAAGCCGGAATAATCTCGAATGGCTTGACAAAATATTATTTTATGGCAGTAAAACAGAAAACTTTAGCCAATGCATTTACTATTGAAGGAAAAGGATTGCACACTGGTGTGAATGTGACAATGAAGTTCCTTCCGGCCGAGGTTAATCATGGATTTAAGTTTAAGCGTGTTGACCTTGAAGGAGAACCTATTATACAAGCAGATTGCGATAACGTAATTGATACTTCGAGAGGTACGCTTTTAGAACAAAATAATGCAAAAATTGGTACTATTGAGCACGCATTGGCGGCAATGGTAGGGATGGATCTTGACAATGTGCTGGTGGAAGTCAACAATGAGGAAGCACCCATCATGGACGGGAGCGCGAAGTACTTTGTGGAAGCCATCGAGAAGGCAGGGGTTGTTGATCAGGATGCGGATCGGGATTACTTCGAAGTTAAAGAAAAAATCGTTTTTAAAGATGAAAAAACCGGCTCTGAATTAATTGCATTGCCTGATAATGATTATAGCCTGAACTGTTTAATTTCTTTTAATTCTACTGTTTTAAACAATCAGTTTGCATCTCTTGATTCTATTGGGAATTTTAAGAATGAAATAGCAAATTGTAGGACTTTTGTTTTCCTTCATGAGCTGGAATTCCTGCTTAATAATAACCTCGTTAAAGGAGGTGACCTTGACAGTGCTATTGTAATTATGGATAAAGTTGTTTCACAAGATGAACTTGACCGAATTGCAGATT
The DNA here is from genome assembly GCA_963677475.2 of Prolixibacteraceae bacterium. Lineage (GTDB taxonomy): Bacteria > Bacteroidota > Bacteroidia > Bacteroidales > Prolixibacteraceae > JABMQB01. Next base: position 50,195 of record CAXXQD010000013.1, read on the forward strand.
TGTTTCATCACGAGCATGTTGAAGTCCGCCCTCAAGGGATTTTAAATAACGTAGATCTTATTTTTGAAAATGAATGTGCCCGTCATAAACTATTAGATGTAATTGGCGACCTTTCGTTGTTAGGGAAAAGGATAAAAGGAAGGATAATTGCAACCAAACCTGGGCATGGTGCAAATACAATGATGGCAAAGACTTTGAAAAAAGCAATGCTTAAAGAAAAATCAGCTGCACCAAATTATGATCCGGCACAGACACCTTATATGGATGTCAACCGTATTAAAGAATTATTGCCTCACCGTTTCCCATTTTTGTTGGTAGATAAAATAATGGAGGTAACAGATAAGGAAATTGTCGGAATTAAAAACGTAACTTTTAACGAGCCGTTTTTTACTGGGCACTTTCCTGAAGAGCCTGTCATGCCAGGTGTTTTGTTGGTTGAGGCTATGGCTCAAACTGGTGGTTTATTTGTGCTTGATTCGCAAGAAGGAAAATTCTCAACCTATTTTATTCGGATCGATAATGTGAAATTCCGTAAAAAAGTTGTGCCTGGGGATACATTGGTATTTAAAATAGAATTAACTTCGCCAATTCGCCGTGGAATTGCTAACATGAGGGGATTATGTTACGTGGGTGGGAAAGTTGCTGCTGAAGGAGATTTTATGGCTCAAATTGTTAAAACTGAAGACTAGAAACTTGAAAACAATATAAGTAATGAAACAACCACTTGCATATGTACATCCGGAATCAGTGGTGGCTGATAATGTTGTAATTGAACCATTTGTTACAATCGATAAAGATTGTGTAATTGGAGAGGGAACCAGGATTGGTTCCAATGCAACAATTTTACCCGGAACCAGAATTGGTAAAAACTGTAATATTTTTCCGGGTGCTGTTATTGGCGCAATTCCCCAAGATTTAAAATTTAGAGGTGAATATTCCACAGTAGAGGTAGGTGATAACACGATTATCCGTGAATTTGTGACCATTAACAGGGGAACAGTAGCAAAAGGAAAAACCGTAGTTGGTAAAAATTGTTTGCTAATGGCTTATGTGCATGTTGCGCATGATTGTGTCGTTGGGAATAATGTTATTTTAGTGAATAATACGCAGCTGGCTGGTGAAGTAATTATCGATGATTATGCGATTTTAAGTGGAATGGTTGCAGTGCACCAATTCTGTCATATTGGGTCGCATGTTATGATTTCAGGCGGTTCGTTGGTAAGAAAAGATATTCCTCCGTTTATTAAAGCAGGAAGGGAGCCCTTATCTTATGTTGGGATAAACTCTATTGGATTAAGAAGAAGGAATTTCAATAATGAAAAAATCCGCGAAATCCAGGATATTTACAGATATATTTATCAAAAAGGACTAAATACAGCACAGGCTGTCGAAATTATTGAAGCAGAAATGCCTGCAACACCTGAAAGAGATGAGATTTTATTGTTTGTAAAAGACTCAAAACGAGGAATTATCAGGGGATATTTCCCAGATTAAACGCTTCGTAAACAAAATATCAAAAAGCTGGTTCTGTTTGGACTAGCTTTTTTATTATGTGGAAATTTGTAACATTAATATTGATCCTTGGCAGTTCGAAAATCATAACTGCACAGTCACACAACCATGAACATACTCATGAGGATTTTCATATTGGTTTTGGTATTACTGAATCCTATTCAACAAGCCACAACGAATTTAAACCCGGAATCCACCTTCACCTGATTAAGAATATTGGTCATTCTGACAAGTGGAAGATTGGTTTGGGGTATGAGTATTTAAAGGGAGAGGAAAAACACAATTCATTTTATTTGCCCGTTGGCTTGCAAGTTTCCGAAAGATTTGTTTTTTCCCTTGCTCCAGGAATTGTATTTACAAAACATTCAGGTGTTAGTGAATCATTGTTAAGTGGGCATGTTGAAGGCCTGTATGAATTCGAACTTGGCAAAATGCATTTAGGGCCTTTGCTTGGATTAGGGTTTAATAAACACGAAATCCACATAGGGCTTGGGCTTCATGCGGGGATTGGTTTTTAAATTATTCGTTTCCAATTGGATTCCATCCCTGGGCGCTGATTGCTATCGAAGACCCCCCCGTTGTAATTAAGTTTGATCCTTCCGATTTGTTTGCCATATGGCCAATTACAGTAATGTCTGTGTCATTTTTTATCTTATCGTAATCAGTTACCGGGAGGGTGAACAACAACTCATAATCTTCACCTCCATTCAGCGCTGCAACCAATGGGTTAATATTAAGTTCTTCAGCCATATCCTTGGTTTGTTTGTCCAATGGGATTTTTTCTTCAAATAGCTTGCATCCCAAATCCGAAGCTTTGCATAAGTGAAGTATTTCGGAAGACAATCCGTCCGAAATATCAATCATTGAGGTTGGTTTTATACCGAGGTTTTTGAAAATGCCATGAATATCTTTTCGTGCTTCAGGTTTTAATTGCCTTTCTAAAATATAATCATAGCCTTCCAATTGCGGTTGCATGCTTGGGTTCACTTTAAACACTTCATTTTCCCTTTCAAGCAGTTGAAGCCCCATATAAGCTCCGCCAAGGTCGCCGGTAACACAAAGCAGGTCTGTTTCTTTTGCCCCGCTTCGATAAACAATATCATCTTTATCGGCTTCCCCAATTACTGTTACGCTAATTACAAGTCCGGTCATCGATGAGGTGGTGTCTCCACCAACAAGGTCAACGCCATATTGCTCACACGCCAAATGAATTCCTGAATACAAATCTTCCAATGCCTGTAGGGAGAATTTATTGGATATGGCAATGCTCACTGTAACTTGTTTGGGCGATGCATTCATCGCGTAAATATCCGACAGGTTCACCATCACCGATTTATAACCAAGATGCTTCAGGGGAACATACATAAGGTTGAAATGAACACCTTCAGTGAGCATATCTGTTGAAACAAGTATATGTTTATTCGCTGGATCAAGAACTGCCGCATCGTCACCAACGCCTTTTAAAGTCGATGGATTTTTAATTTGAATGTTTTTTGTGAGTTTTTCAATTAATCCAAATTCCCCAAGTTCTGAAAGCTCTGTACTCATTGTTTTTCAACTATTTTAAATTAAGATAAATAAGTATGTTATTCGTCATCTATGCAATGCAAAAGTACCTATACTTTTATATCTTTGCAATGTTTTTTAAACAGTCTATTTCGTTCGTTGTTATAACTGTAACTGATAGAGAATTTTAGTGGTCTATGGAAGAGCAAGATAAAATATTAAGTGAAGTAACGGGAGGCGATTATAAATACGGTTTTATAACGGATATTGAAACAGAAATAATTGAAAAGGGCCTTTCTGAAGATGTAGTACGGTTAATTTCGGAAAAGAAAAAGGAACCTGAATTTATGCTTCAGTTTCGTTTGGATGCATTTCAGAAATGGCAAAAAATGAAAATGCCGGATTGGGCATATTTAAAAATACCACCAATCGATTTTCAGAGCATTAGCTATTATGCTGCACCAAAACAAAAACCAAAATATGAAAGCCTTGATGAGGTTGATCCTGAGTTAATTGACACTTTTAATAAGCTTGGGATTCCCTTAGAAGAGCAAAAACATTTGGCAGGCGTTGCTGTTGATGCCGTTGTGGACAGCGTTTCTGTAAAAACAACATTCAAAGAAACACTGGCAGAAAAAGGAATCATATTCTGTTCGTTTTCAGAGGCAGTGCAGGAACATCCCGATTTGGTGAAGAAATACCTTGGAACAGCAGTTCCATCTACCGATAATTTTTTCGGGGCACTAAATTCTGCCGTTTTTAGCGATGGATCGTTTTGTTACATTCCGAAAGGCGTTAGATGCCCTATGGAGCTTTCCACATATTTCAGGATAAATGCTGCAAACACAGGGCAATTTGAACGGACCCTGATTGTTGCTGATGAGGATAGTTACGTGAGCTACCTCGAAGGTTGTACTGCACCAATGCGCGATGAAAACCAGTTGCATGCGGCAATAGTTGAAATTATTGCGCTCGACCGTGCTGAAGTAAAATATTCGACCGTGCAAAACTGGTATCCTGGAAATAAAGAAGGGATTGGTGGAATCTATAATTTTGTTACCAAGCGTGGAATTTGCCGTGGGGTTTCATCAAAAATTAGTTGGACACAGGTCGAAACCGGGTCGGCAATTACATGGAAATATCCAAGTTGTATATTGATTGGGGATAACTCGGTTGGAGAATTTAACTCGGTGGCAGTTACCAATAACCATCAGCAAGCCGATACCGGGTCGAAAATGATCCATATCGGGAAAAACACTAAAAGCACGATAATCTCAAAAGGTATTTCTGCAGGGGTAAGCAGTAACTCTTATCGTGGTTTGGTGAAAGTGTTGCCAAATTCGGTGAATGCCAGGAACTTTTCACAATGCGACTCCTTACTTTTGGGCGATACATGCGGGGCACACACATTTCCATACATCGAGGTTGGAAATAAATCTTCAATTGTGGAGCATGAGGCAACAACATCGAAGATTGGTGAAGACCAGATTTTTTATTGCAACCAGAGGGGCATCTCAACCGAAGATGCAATTGGGATGATTGTGAATGGTTATGCAAAAGAGGTTTTAAACAAACTGCCCATGGAGTTTGCCGTTGAGGCTCAGAAGTTGTTGCAAATCAGCCTTGAAGGAAGTGTGGGATAAGGAAGCCCCACCTAGCCTCCCCAAAGGGGAGGGAAATGGGGAAATGAGAGTTAATTGAAAAAAAGTAAATATAAAATGAATAATTTTCACATAACTTCATTCAAAGTAAGCTAGGTGAAAATATAAAACTCTCCCCCTTGGGGGAGTTGGAGGGGGCTTATGTTATCAATAAAAGACTTATATGTTTCTGTTGAAGGACAGGAAATTTTAAAAGGGATTAACCTTGAAATCAAACCTGGCGAGGTTCACGCAATTATGGGGCCGAATGGTTCGGGAAAAAGTACGCTTGCCAATGTTCTTGCCGGGAAGGAAGAATATGAAGTAACCAAAGGTGAAATAAGCTATTTAGGGGAAGACTTATTGGAATCGTCTCCTGAAGACAGGGCTAAAAAAGGATTGTTTTTAAGCTTTCAATATCCGGTTGAGATTCCTGGTGTGCCAATGGTTAATTTTATAAAAACGGCTTTAAACGAGCATCGGAAGTATAGAGGCGAGGAGCCTCTCACAGCCGGGGCATTTTTGAAAGTTATGCGCGAGAAAAAAGAATTGGTAGAACTGGATACCCAGTTAACCAATCGTTCTGTGAATGAAGGATTCTCGGGAGGGGAGAAGAAGAAGAATGAAATCTTCCAAATGGCAATGCTTGAGCCAAAATTATCCATTTTAGATGAAACTGATTCAGGCTTGGACATTGATGCCTTAAGAATTGTTGCTAAAGGGGTTAATGCCCTTAAATCACCGGAAACATCAACAATTGTTGTTACGCATTACCAACGTTTGCTCGATTATATTGTTCCGGATTATGTGCATGTGCTGTATAAAGGAAAAATCGTGAAATCATCGGGAAAAGAACTTGCCCTTGAATTGGAAGCGAAAGGATACGACTGGATTAAGCAAGAGAACGATAGTAAGTTATGAGTGTATTAGTTGACAAAGCCGACCTGTCGCTAAAAATGACAGGAAAATATAACGACCTCAAGGAATTGGTTCACCAGGGGTCATCAGAAATTTTGAATGGCACCAGAAAACCTGCCTTTCAAAGTTTTATTATGCAAGGCCTGCCTACCCTTAAAAACGAAGATTATAAATACACCAACGTAAATCCTTCGTTTGCACCCGACTATAAATTTATTATCGATAAAGAAGAAGTAAAGGTCGATTTGCACGAAGTTTTTAAATGCAATGTTCCTGAACTTGACACGCATTTGGTTTTGCTTCGAAATGGTTGGTATTACCAGGGTAATTCTAAAATTGGCGATCTTCCTGAAGGAGTAATTCTTGGCAGCTTCGAAGAAGTTTCAAAATCCCATCCCGAACTGTTTGAAGAACATTATTCAAAACTGGCGCTTCCTGAAAATGATTCGATCCTGGCATTAAATACTATGTTTGCCAAAGATGGCTTTTTCCTGTATGTGCCCAAAAATGTGGTCATCGAAAAACCAATTCAGGTAATAAACCTGATGCAGTCGGATGCTGACACCTATGTTACCCAACGAAATATGGTGATTGCCGATGAGGGTTCTAATGTTAAACTTATTTTTTGCGACCATACTTTAAATGTAAACCGTTATTTAAGCAATTCGGTGAGTGAGGTTTACGTGAAACAAAATGCATCTGTAGATTTTTATATCGTACAGAACCAACACAATAAGTCTGCGAGTTTTTCAAACATCATTTTCAAACAAGAGCGTGATTCAAGGTTGAGAACGAATACCATTGCTTTGCACGGTGGGATGATCAGGAATAACCTAAAGGTAATCCTTGATGGCGAAAATTGCCAGGCCGATGTTTATGGAATGTCGCTATTGGACAAAAAACAACATGTGGATAATTTCACGCAGATTGTGCATGCAAAACCAAACTGTTATAGCAACCAGGTTTATAAAAATGTGCTGGACGATAGTGCAACCGGAGCATTTTCGGGAAGGATTAATGTGGTGAAAGATGCCCAGAAAACCAATGCTTTTCAGCGAAACAATAACTTGTTATTAACCGACAGTGCAAAAATGCAAACCAAACCTCAGCTTATTATTGATGCCGATGATGTGAAATGCAGTCATGGGGCAACTGTTGGGCAAATTGATGAGGAAGCATTGTTTTATTTAAGGGCAAGGGGCATAAACGAAAAAGATGCACGCCTTATGATGATGAATGCTTTTGCGCACGAAGTGGTCCAGGATATTTCCATTGTTCCTTTGCGTGAACGAATTGACGAGCTAATTGAAAAAAGGCTCAAAGGTGAAATCAGTCAGTGCCACGAGTGTGCCTACAAATGTGAATGCTAGTAGATAACCAACTTATTGATCAGGTGGCTTCAAGTCACCTGATCAATAAGCTTTAAATTCTGAGCCCAAACTCATTAGCTCGATTCTTGTTAATTAATTTTCCGTTTCGCTTTCCTACATAATCTAAGTAGGAAGAAAATTCCCAATCTTTTTGACCCTTTACAATTCCACCTTTCACTGGGTTTAAATGGATATAGTTAAAACATACTTGTGGATATTCTTTTTCAGAATCTATAATATTAATGGAAGTACCATAACGTGTCTGAAACCAAGCAGGAGTTATGCCCTCTATTTGAGTAAGGCATATTGCTTTTGTCCTACTCTGAAAGAGACTTCCAGTTCTATTTTCTTGTTTTTGTATTGCTCTTGTATAAGATCTTAACATTATGGCGATGGAATTATTCAATTTTCTTTTATTGGTCAGGTGACTCGAAGTCACCTGATCAATATCATTTAGCGTTACCCGCTCTACAGGCATTTCTACTTTGTTTACATATACCATCAAGTGAAAATGATTTGGCATTAAACACCATGCAAGAATATCAGCATAAGGAAGGTTATATTGTTTTATTTTTTCGAGGAAGAATACATAGTTTTTCCGGTTAAAAAATAGTTGTTGAGAATTGTTACCTCTATTGAAAATATGGTAGATATGGTTGCTATCGAATTGCATGTTTTGGTGGCGTTATTTTAATTAAGAAACTAAATTACAAAAAAATCAAATTTTCATCTGATATTTCATATCTGCGGACGAAGAGTTTGCCGGATAGGAAATGTTAACCTATACAAACTTTTTTGATGTTTATTGTTATAGATGGGTAAGGAGTTTTAATTTTGCAATTTAACTAATCATCTGGTGACTTGAATTCACCAGGTGAATGAATACCAAAATAATGGCATACGATATCCAAAAAATAAGAAGCTATTTCCCTATTCTTGAACAAAAGGTGTACAATAAAGACCTTGTTTATTTTGATAGCGCAGCTTCTGCCCAAAAAGCAGTTCAGGTTTTTCAGCTCGAAGAACAACTTCATAACGAATATTACGGGAACATTCACCGTGCTGCACATAATTTGGCTGATAAAGCCACAATGAAATATGAAGAAACCAGGGACAAGGTTCAGCAACTTATAAATGCAAAAGAGCGTGAAGAAATTATTTTTACGAAAGGAACTACAGATAGCGTTAACCTTGTTGCATTTTCGTACGGAGAGAGATTTGTCGGAGAGGGTGATGAAATAATAGTTTCGGAAATGGAACACCATTCCAACATTGTTCCATGGCAAATGATGGCAGAACGAAAAAAAGCTGTCGTTAAAATGTTCCCCTTTAACGAAAAGGGAGAACTTAAGCTTGAACAACTCGACGCTCTAATTACAAAGGATACAAAACTTATAGCATTGGCGCATGTTTCCAATGTTTTGGGAACGATAAACCCGATCAAAGAAATTATTCAAATTGCGCATTCAAAAGGTGTTCATGTTTTTGTGGATGGGGCGCAGGCAGCCCAGCACCTGAAAGTTGACGTACAGGATCTTGATGTTGATTTTTACGCTTTTTCGGCGCATAAAATGTATGGTCCCAATGGTGTTGGGGTTTTGTACGGAAAGAGGGATCTTTTAGATGCGATTCCACCTTACCAAGGAGGTGGGGAAATGATTTCTGAAGTTTCGTTTACAGGGACAAGTTATAATGTAATTCCTTACAAGTTCGAAGCCGGAACGCCAAATATTACAAGTGTTGCGGCATTTGGTGCTGCAATTGATATGATCAATGAAATAGGAATCGATCAGGTTGCAGCCCATGAAAATGAGTTGATGAAATATGCTACTTCTGAATTGAAACAGATACCGGGAATAAAAATTTACGGGGAGTCTGAAAATAAATCAGGTGTAATTTCTTTTAATATCGATGGGGTTCATTCGTATGACCTCGGGATGCTGCTCGACAAAATGGGCATTGCGGTTCGCACGGGCCATCATTGTGCCGATCCGGTTATGCAACATTATGGCATACAGGGGAATGTGCGTATATCATTTGGGATTTATAATACATTAGAAGAAATTGATGTTTTTATTGCTGCATTGAAAAAAGTAGTGGCAATGTTTTAGCAAAGAAAGAGGGTTCCACTTTTGTGAAACCCTATCTGGTATGAGCCTAATAATTTTCTTCTTTAATTTCAAAATAAGATTGCGAATGTGCACATGCAGGGCACTTTAACGGTGGTTTTTTAGCTTCGTGCAAGAATCCACAGTTCCTGCATTTCCAAACAACTTTCCCATCGCGCTCAAATACTTTTCCTTCTTCCAGGTTATCATATAATTTCCGAAACCTTTCTTCGTGCGCTTTTTCAGCTTTCGAAATCATTTTAAATACAACAGCAATATCTTTAAAACCTTCTTCTTCGGCAGTTTTGGCAAATTCAGGATACAGTTCTGTCCATTCTTCATTTTCCCCTTCAGCCGAAGCTTTTAGGTTTTCAATGGTTGTGCCGATTATCCCAGCCGGAAATGTAGCTGTAATTTCGGTCATGCCCCCTTCCAGAAAATTGAAAAAACGTTTTGCATGCTCTTTTTCGTTCAATGCTGTTTCAGCAAAAATTGCAGCGATTTGCTCCAGCCCTTCTTTTTTTGCTGCCGAAGCAAAGTAGTCGTACCTCATCCTTGCCTGAGATTCGCCGGCAAATGCTTTTAATAAATTTTGTTCTGTTTGCGTACCTTTAATTGATCCCATATTTTAAATGATTTTTGGTTTTAAAATTTTGCTTGAAGGTAAATAATATTTGCGAGGCAATAAAGGTCTGAACAATAGTTTAGAGCGAGTATAAAAAAAGCTTTTCGGTGTGGGAAAGCTTTTACAATGCTGTCTTTTCTTGTTAAAAGCAAGAAATAAAAACATCTAAAGTGCTGTTCATAAATTTGTTTGCGGCAGTTCAAAAGCCGTTTTTATATTTGATTGTTTTATTTCTTTTAATTTCTAAGAGTTAGGTTAAAAAGGAAACCATCAAGTTAATATACATTATCCTATTTCAGTAGGTGTTAAATAATAACTAACTAAATACCTATTGGTATTGTATTTATCATTGTCAGTAAGCAAAAATTTGCGACATTTGTGTCTTTAATAGCAGAAAAATGACAATTGAACAAGTTCAGCAGGATATAATAGAAGAGTTTTCTATCTATGAAGACTGGATGGATAAATACGGTTATCTGATAGAGTTGGGGAATGAACTGGAAGATTTGGACCCGTCTAAGAAAACGGATCAAAACCTTATCAAAGGTTGTCAATCGAGGGTTTGGCTGGTTTCTGAGTTTCGTGATAGTAAAATTTATTTTAGCGGCGAAAGCGATGCAGTTATTGTAAAAGGATTGGTCGCTTTGCTCTTGCGCGTTGTGTCAGGAAGGACCCCGGCTGAATTGCTTGAAAATGAGTTGCATTTTATCGATGATCTTGGCTTGAAACAACACTTATCACCCACGCGTTCGAATGGTTTGTTGGCGATGGTAAAACAAATCAGGATGTACGCTGTTGCTTATAACAGGATCGAAGCACAAGGAGGGAATTAAGATGGATAAAAGGATTGATCTTATTATTGAGAATTTAAAAGAGGTTTATGACCCTGAAATCCCCGTAAATATATACGATTTGGGACTTATTTATAATGTTGACGTTGATGAAAACAACCAGGCGAATATTATCATGACACTTACTGCTCCGGGATGCCCGGTTGCCGATATTTTGGTTGAAGATGCGCAACAGGCAGCATTATCGGTCGAAGGTATTGAAGGGGCGAATGTGGAACTTACCTTTGAACCACCCTGGGATAAATCAATGATGAGCGAAGAGGCAAGGCTCGAACTTGGTTTCTTTTAACCTGAATTTAGTATATTAGGCTAAAAATTAGTTTGCCTGATTCGATCAAAATATCCGCTTTAATTAAATCCAAAGCCCTCGAACTTGGTTTCCTTGATTGTGGTATTTTGCCTGTCGAATTCTTATCGGAAGAAAAAGAACACCTTCAAAATTGGTTGGACAAAAACATGCATGGCGAAATGGGCTATATGCAACGAAACGTTGATATGCGCCTTGATCCACGGCTTTTGGTGGAAAATGCTAAAAGTGTGGTGCTTGTGCTTCAAAATTATTACCCGAAGGAAACACAAAAAGACCCCGAAGCCCCTGTACTTTCAAAATATGCTTACGGCATTGATTACCATCATGTAATGAAAGAAAAGCTTTATAAGCTGCTTGACTTTATTCAAAAAGAAATTGCACCCTGTAACGGGAGGGCATTTGTAGATTCAGCACCGGTTTTGGAAAGGGCATGGGCAAAAAAGGCAGGTTTGGGCTGGGTTGGCAAAAACAGCAACCTGATTTCATTAGAACACGGTAGCTTTTTCTTTATTGGCGAATTAATCCTCGATTTAGAGCTGCCTTCAGCCAATAAGCCGGAAATAAGGGATCATTGTGGTAAATGCACCAAATGCATTGATGCATGCCCAACAAAAGCAATTGTTGCCGAAAGGGTTGTGGATGCCCGGAAATGTATTTCATACCAAACAATCGAACTCAAAGGTGACCTGGACGAATCTTTAAAAGGGAAGTTCGAGAACCGGGTGTTTGGTTGCGATATTTGCCAGGATGTTTGTCCATGGAACTTAAAGTCGGAGGCACATTCAGAATCTCAATTTGAACCAAGCTCCTTGCTTATGAACCTTTCGAAACAGGAATGGGAAGCTATGGACAAGCCTTTGTTTAACGAACTATTTCGGAAATCGGCTGTTAAACGTACAAAATTTGAGGGATTAAAACGTAACCTGGATTTTCTGAGCGATGAAGCCTAAAAAATTTGAATATAAAAGCGAACTGTTTGCTCCCGAAAGGGGCGGGGTTTATGTTGGTTTTCCGTTTGATGGAATGAAAGAATTTGGAACCAGGGGCCCTGTTCGGGTTGAATGCTGGATAGACGGATACCATAAATTTTGCAGTTTGCTTCCGATGGGCGAAGGTCAACATGCAATTCATGTGAATGCCGAAATCAGAAAAGCAATTGACAGGCAGGAAGGCGATGAGGTTCAGGTACTTGTGGTTGAAAACCTCCGCCCAAGGGAATTGATTGTCCCGGATGACTTTCAATGGTTTCTGGATGACGATCCCGATTTAAACATGAAGTACAACAAATTGTCTTTCTCAGTTCGCTCTGCAATGTTCAACCATATTAACGAAGCCAAACGCCCCGAAACCAGGGCAAATCGCCTTGAAATGTTCCTAAAAAGGATCAAAGAAGAGGGGTTTAAGAGGTAGCGAACTATACTAGCTCCAGCGCCGCATTTATATCCTCTATCAAATCTTCCACATTTTCGATACCCACTGAAAGCCGCATCATGCTTGGCCTAATCTTCATATCTTCTCGTTCCTCTTTCGTAAATTCCTGATAAATGGTCGAATATGGGTGAATAATCAAACTTTTGTTGTCGTTTAGGTTTGTTGCACGTTTTATAAGCTTTAAAGCATTCATAAATGCAAAACATTGTTCCTGGTTTTCAAGGTCAAATGCCATGATTGTTCCCGGAATCCCATGAAAATATTTGGATGCCAGCTGGTATTGTGGAGAACTTTCCAATCCGGGGTAATCCACCTTTTTTATTTTTGGATGGGCATTTAAAAATTCCCCCAGCTTTATGCAGTTTTGGTAACATTTTTCAACCCGAAGCTCAAGAATGTCCAAGCCCTGAATTTGCAAAAGGGCAGTTTGTGCAGTCATTGTTCCGCCCGTGTGGCGGTATATGTTTTTTCGTAGTTTGGCAATAAATGCATTTCCTCCAAATTTGCTGGTGTAAGCAGAGAAATTGGGGTTTTTATTCCAGTCAAAGTTACCATAGTCAATTATGGCTCCGCCAAACGTAGATCCTCCTCCCGAAATATATTTAGTGGTTGAAATTACCTCAATGTTGACACCAAACTCCCCGGCGCTAAAAACATTTGGGGGTGTAAGGGTTGAGTCTGCAATTAGCAGAATCCCATGTTTTTTACAGACCCTCGAAAGCATGTTAATGTCTGCAATTTCCAGTTGCGGGTTTGTGACCGTTTCAAAATAAATTGCCCTGGTATTTGAGTCAATCAATGCTTCAATTGCAGATTCCGACTTCAGATCAGAAAACCTGGATTCTATTCCAAATTCAGGCAATGTGGTATCGAAAAGAGCGAAAGTGTGCCCAAATAAATGTTTGCCAGCTATAATGTTGTCGCCGCTTTTTACACAGCTCAATATGGTATTTGAAATAGCAGCCATACCCGATGAAACTGCAAGCACACCATGACTTTGTGTGAGTTCCTGAAGTTTTAGTTCAAAATACTCAACTGTGGGGTTTGAAGTCCTGGAATACACATGCGCCTGATATTCCCCTTTAAAATTTGCCATAATCTGTTCAGCGCTGTCAAATTCATAGGCAACAGTGCCATAAACAGGCATTTGTAATGCATTGTGCGGATCTTTTTTTGCGAAATTTGTATGCAGGGCTTTGGTCGTAAATCCGGTTTTTTTCATGGGTATTCTATTTTTTGTAAGCAACAACGTATTAGATGAATTGTTTGTGAACAGCTATAAAAGAGCATTTAATCAGTTAAGAAATATTGATGGTTCTTCTACAAATCATGGGCTCAGTAGATATAATATTTTGTTCAGTAAAAGGCAACCCTGGATTATATGTGTTTTGTGACATATTCATGGAAAATATATTCTTTTCAAATAATAATTTTTATAGGAATTGTAAAAAAAAAGTTTAAACTTTGTTTTGAAAATCAAACCCAAGGACGTAACCCAATATATAAGAATTTTAATTAAAGTTAACCCTTGGTACGAAAAAACAATCCGATTATTTAATAACCGGATTGTCTGTGTAATTATTTATAAATCCGCCCAACAGGGGTGCAACCTTGTTAGGCAATAAACATTTCAAAATTATGAAAAAATATTCATTTATTTTCTTCTTAGGCTTCTTAGCCTTGTCTTTCAACAGTTTTTCGCAACTTAGGGTTGATAGCAATGGAAATGCAACTGTTAAATATGGTAATTTATCATCGGGCAATGATGCGATATTGTACTTAGGTGATACCAATCACTATATAAAAAGTGTGTGGGGTTCAGGTGTAAGAATCGGCACGGCGGGTTCCATTGATGTAATTAGGTTAACCCAATGGGATTCCAGGGTTGGTATTAATCGCGATCCTTCTTATACTCTTGATGTAAGTGGAACGCTTCGAGTAAATACTACCTTATATTCTTCAGATGAAAGATATAAGACTGATATTAAGGATTTGGGAAATCCTATTGACAAAATAAAGCTTGCCAAAGGAGTTTCTTACAAATTTTCGTTAGAGAAAGAAAAAAATAAAAAAGAAAACAATAGAAATTTTGGTTTTATAGCCCAGGATTTTCAAAAAGTCTTTCCTGAACTAGTATATGAAGATTCCCTTGGATATTTATCGATCGATTATGTTTCAATGATACCTGTTTTACTTGAAGCAGTAAAAAAACAACAAGAGGACATTGAGGAATTAAAAGCTTTGTTAGCAAATATAGAATCAAAAAAATAGATTGACATGAATCTTAAAATAATACTTTTCGCAATGAGCTTGATATGCTTTTGTGCATTCGCAAAGGGTCAGGTCAATATAAAATTTGATTACGATGATTCAGGGAATCGTATCCAAAGAATAATTGACATGAATAAGAGTGCAATAGTTGGTAATAATACAGAAGGCAATTCTGAAGTTATTACTGATCAGCTTGAAGAGCTTCAGGTTAATATATATCCCAATCCTACCAAAGGAAAAATAAGGCTTGAGATTCCTATGCTCGATAAAAATGCTGAAGGAAGAATCAAAGTTATAGATGCCAGTGGGAAAAACGTTTTTCAGGATGATCATCTTTCTGTTTCTAATTTGATCAACATTGAAAAATTAAATAACGGGATCTATTTTCTGCATCTGTTCTATAACGAACAATCATTACAATGGAAAATAATTAAACAATAAAGTTAATCCCTATGAACATAAAATATTTAACAATCATTATTTGGTTGTTCGGTTTAGGTATTACCTTGACTGCACAAATCCCAATGGATCTGGTTCTTGATCAATCAGAATCTGGAAATCAGACACATCAGGCACGAAGAACTATTACATTCAATAATGGATACTACTATACTCCAAATGGAGGCACTATGTTGGCAGAAATTATTGATCCCATAATTGCAGGTGAAACGGAATTTGCTTCTGCTATTTATGCTCCAACATATACCATAAATACTTCTCTTGAAGTTGGAAAAACTCTAGGTCAATTGCAGGTTTCGGGTTCAGCAAATTATACCGTTTCTATTGAAACCCCGAAAGGAATTAATGGATTGCAGCCTTCTATTAACTTAAATTACTCAAGTAATTTTAATGACGGTCCTATGGGAATAGGGTGGAATATTTCCGGACTTTCAGCAATTAGCAGGGTAATCCGTAATATATATTACGATGGCGCAGCAAACCCAATAGAAGGAAATTTAAATGATAGGTATGCTATTGATGGAAAGAGAATGATAGTTACCAATGGTTATGTTTATGGTAGCGATAACAGTGAATATGGAACCGAGTTGGAAGACTTTTCAAAGATTATTGCACATGGCTCCACAGGTGAAGGTCCTTCTTACTTTGAAGTTAAAATGAAATCTGGTCTAATATATGAATACGGAAACACAGTTGACTCTAAGATAATTAGGGAGGGAGACTGTATCTTAAGCTGGAAGCTAAATAAAATAACCGACAGGTTTGGGAACACGATAAGCTTTACCTATTTTCATTACGATGATGAACATCCAATACATTTAATTGAGTATAACACTGGGAATACAGCAAAAATTAATTTTCGATATAAAGAAAGGGATAACGAAAGCACCTATTGTTATGGAGGGAAAGAATTTACCAGGGATATTCTTTTAGATAGAATAGAAATTGAAAACAATGGGCAAATATATAAAACCTATCATTTAGAATATATAAAAGATTCTTATGCCCAACTCCAAAAAATAACCGAATCAGGAACAGGGGGCGATTCTTATAACCCAACTGTTTTTACATGGACTGACCAAACAGAAACTTTTTTTAATACTACTCACTTTTCCTCGTCAGAAACGTTAAGGTTTTATCATGGGGATTTTAATGGGGATGGGAGAACAGATTTTGTTACTGTTCCTGCTAAAGATGAATTTGCAACAACAGATAAGTTAAAATTATATTTGGCTACAGATAATGGAATGATCCTAATTACTTCTATTGACTTCTATCAAGATGATTTTAATCAATTTACTGTTGCAGACTTTAATGGGGATGGAATGGATGATTTAATGAGTATTCGCCAAAGAATAATAAACGATAGGCCTTATATAGATTGTCAACCTTATATTTCAACCGGTAATAGTTTTGATGCTGGAAGTTACACTTATATCAGTGAAGAATATTTTGATAGATTTACTATTGTAGATTATGATGGTGATGGGAAACTAGAAATCTTATTTTATTCACCATCAGAATACTCACTTTGGACTTATACGGAAGAAAGAATCTTTAATCATGAGGGGTTCTCTTTTGGCAATCCAGCTGAATTTTATGTTGGTAGTGGTTTCACTCAAATATGCGATTTTAATGGAGATGGTTGTTCAGATATTTTATCTCAATTTGACAATAGCTCTAAACTATTTGAATTTAAAGGTGCTGGCAAAAAATTAACCACGACAAAATCCAATATTAACATAAACAATACTAATTTATTAAGGCTTGGTGATTTTAATGGAGATGGAACAACTGACATTATTAAAATAAGTGGTCCTATTAATCCTAGCTGGACATTATTTAGTTATACTAAAGATGGGTTTCATGAAAATTCAATAAGTGGTTTTTCTGGATTTAATTTAGATCAAACAAATAATAGATCCAATGCTTGTGACATTAATGCTGATGGTAAAGCAGACTTGATTATTTGGGGGAAAGGTGAAAATACATCTAATAATCCCAACAGAATAAATGTAGCCATAAATCAAGGCAATGGCATTGATTATGAAATTACAGAATATTCTTCACCAATTGATTTCAAAATTGGCTTTAAAAGTGATACTACCATATGGGAAGATTTTTATAAAACAACATACTTTTATTTTGGGGATTATTCAGGAGATGGGAGAATGGAGTTTTTTTATAAAGATGAAGCATCGACATCGAAAAAATTCTCTTTTGCCGTAGGCACTCCAAGTCATTTAATAAATAACATTATAGATGGACTTGGTGTTCAAACAGAGATTACATACAGGCCAATGTCTGATAATGATGTTTACACTAAGGGCACTGGTGCTACTTACCCATTATGCGATTTCTCATCAGCCATGCAATTGGTTTCGCAAATTGACTCAGATAATGGAATAGGAGGAACAGCATCTATATCTTATGAATATGAAGGGGCAAAATACCACCATAGAGGAAAAGGTTTTATTGGATTTATAAAATCAATTGAAAACCATTTGTATAATGGTAATACAATTACAACAACTAATGAAGTTAATACAAGCAGATATTATACAAGACCAACATCAATAGTTACAAAATACGGAACAACCACGATTGATGCGGTTTCTTATACCTGGGATGAA
>CAXXQD010000014.1:0-172042 GCA_963677475.2 Prolixibacteraceae bacterium
ACAGGACGGGAAAATTTCACAAAATGATTTTTACGGAAAAAGATATTAAGTACGCCGATTTAGTTGTACCGTTTATGCAATGCCCTTTGGGTGAAGCAGTAAAGGATTGCCCATTTAAGGAATATTGGAAAATTGAAGACCAGGGAAAGCGGATAAAATTGATTGAAGAACTGCCTGAAGCAAAACTGGATGAACTCCGGAACTTCCACCGAAAGTGTTTAGCTGAAAAAATTAAAAAAGCCAGGAAGGAATCAACTATACTTTACGAAAACCAAAAATAACCGTATTTTTCTTAGCTTTTTTAATGACTTTAACCCAGGGTGTTGAGTGGTTTGTTAATGCTATATTTTATAAAAAACTGCACCCAAGTTGGGTCGTACTTGGGAAGGATATCGGATTTGAATTTCAATATTTGGCAAAACTCAAATTGTATCATATAAAAACAAAAAGTTATGCCAACAGAAATTGTAACCACCGATGATTTACGTGAATTCAAAATCGATTTACTAAAAGAATTCAAACAGCTACTGGCTGCCCATCATGGGCAACCTTCCAAAAAATGGTTGAAGTCGTATGAAGTAAGGGAACTTTTGGGGATCTCTCCGGGAACGCTTCAAAACCTGCGTGTAAATGGAACTTTGCCATTTACCAAAATTGGCGGGGTAATCTTTTACGACAGTGGGGACATCAATAAAATGATGAAAGAAAACCTGGTGCAAAACCGGTTTGAGCTCCGTCGCAGGGGATGAATTACATCAAACACCAGACCGGTTTGTTTGAGCGGTTTGCAGGAGATGAACGGATCAACCCATTTCATATCAGCCTTTATTTTGCCTTATTCCAGTTTTGGAACAGGAACCGGTTCAGGAACCCATTCCCTGTTTCAAGGGAAGAAGTTATGTTCCTGTCCCACATAGGTTCTGTAAATACTTATACAAGATGCATCAAACAGCTACACCAGTGGGGGTATATTGAGTATTTCCCGTCGTTTAACCCAAACACGGGGAGTAAAGTCAGTTGTATCAGTTTTGAGAAAGGTAGTGATAAAGCTGGAGATAAAGGTAATGGTAAAGGAAGCGATAAAAGTGGCGGTAATGCTGCTGATAAAGGTTTATTTAAGAATACAAACATTACAAACGGTAATAAACTATCTCACTCCAAAAGTTTTAAAAATGGAAGAGAAAAAAAACCGGGAAATCCCAATCCCCTCCACGTCGAAATCGACAAGGATTATTCCGAACCCTTATAAGGAAATCGCGGAGATTAAAAACGGGATGCACCAGTTTAGCTTCACAGCCTGCCGGGACTGGTTGGAGAAACTCGGCAAACAAAAGTATGGGGAACATTTCCGTTTATACCAGGAAGATTCAGCCTTGATATACAGTTTGGTGGTTTATGCCATCGAAGATAATAAGGAAGCTACCAAAAGAAACCTCGACTTGAAGAAAGGCATCCTCTTAACCGGTCCGATTGGTTGCGGGAAAACTTCACTGATGAGCCTGATAAAATATTTTTTCCAAACCGGGAAACAATACCAAATAAAACCCACCCGCGATATTAGTTTTGAATTTGAAAAAGAGGGCTACAAAGTAATCAACCGGTATAGCAAAAATCCTGTGAACCTGAGTTACACGAACCCTGTCCCCAATATAATTTGTTTTGATGATTTGGGAATTGAACAAATACAAAAGCACTTCGGGAATGAATGCAATGTTATGGCGGAAATCCTGCTTAGCCGCTATGATCTGTTCATTGCCAAAGGCATCCTCACACATTTAACCACAAACCTTTCCGCTTCGGAAATAGAAGATAAATATGGCAACCGTGTCCGCAGTCGTATGCGGGAAATGTTTAACCTGGTTGCCTTTGATAAAAATGCTGGGGATAAACGGATTTAAAGGGATATTCCTGTGGCACGTCCCATTTCCCGCACTTGTTTGGACGTTTGGGAAATAAGACTCAGCCACCACACGGCAAAAGTCCCCCTTTCATTATTTTACGCTCATACCTTCCTGGTTTCATTCCGCACGTTCCGGCTTTTTAGCCAAACCAATATCCACCGTAAATAAAAAGCCCAAACAGGCTTTATCCCATACCACCGATTTGCTCCAATCCATTACCGGGGAACATTTGTCTTTTCCCTACACGCACAAAAAAGTAGAATATAATAAGTTTTATTCAGCTTAATCCATTGCCCCTGCACATCCCATTCCCAGGACTTCAACCCACCTACCTCCGTTCGTGCCTCACGGAACCGGTGCTGTTTTGCCTGTACATGGGAAGAGCCTTGGGCAACCCACGGCACGAGAAAGCCTTTCGCAGAACTTCAGGCTTACACTTGCCCGGAGCCATCACAATACAAATGTTTACGGTTAAAAAATATTTACAGCTTGAAAACAAAAAGAGAAAACCAAAGTTAGCCGTCCTACCTACAAAACCCACCTTGGGGAAAATGCAAGGCTGAAATGAATGCCCCAAGAATATAATATCGAAAGTTATTGTTTCTGTAATATTAGGTTTTTTGGGACAGCCCTGCATTTTATCCCGGACGGCAAGGCGTTGGCTTTCTCTTCTTTTTTTTCTTTTTTTCTTCTCTTTTGGGGTAAAAGTTATTTTACTAAATAAAAGCAAACTAAGGCATTTAAAATTTAAAATGTTGATAGCTTTTCAGAACAAACTTCAATTGACTTTAAAGCAAAACAAACCCTACGGTATAGAGGAAATTTATTTAACCATATAATAAACCCAAGTTGGGTCTTACTTGGGAAAACAATCCATTGCAAGCCTGCACATTTGCAAAACAATCACAAATCGTAAAACCGGATTTAAAACTTTAACGCAAATGTTTGGATTAACTGAAATCACCTGGGCTGAATTTTTAAGGTTTATCACGATAAGCCTTGCAGCATGGTACACATTACTGCTAACCACTGCCTGGATAAAATCAAAACAAAATACCGGGCATGGGAATTTTGAGGACTGCCATGCAGAAATAACATCCTTTGAGAACCTGCAACCCATAGCTGTTTCATCCCGGGATTACCCATCCGAAATACTACCGGTAAACCCGGTTGAAAATGAGCCCTTACCTGCGTCCCTTTATGAAGAGACAGGATATGATGAAGGCTTGGCATTGGAGCATTTTGCCCAAAGGAACAGCCCGGTACTGGCAAAAATGATAACAGAATTCCATCATCAACAATAACTTTTAAAAATTATAATCATGAAGAAAACGATTCAAAATGTATTTCAACGAAGTATGGCATTATTTGCTTTAGCCATCCTTGGAATTTATAACAGTTTAGCACAAAGCTCTGCAGGTATCGACCAGGCAACTTCGGAGGTTAGCAGCTATATTGACCCGGTAGCCAACCTGATCATTGCCATTGGGGCAGTAGTCGGGCTGATTGGAGGGGTGCGTGTGTACATTAAGTGGCAAAGTGGCGACCAGGACACACAAAAAGCCATTATGGGGTGGTTTGGGGCTTGCCTGTTCCTGATCCTTGTGGGTGTAGTAATCAGGGCATTCTTTTCATAATCAGTTTTACAATTTAAAAACAAACTTCTTTCTGTTTCTCCCCCTCGGGGGAGTCAGAGGGGCTTTATCATGAAAACATATACCATCCAAAAAATTGACACCAACCTTTATATCAAAGGTTTTTCGGGGCAGTTGGTCTATTCAGCCCTTTACGGCATCCTTGCTGCACTGTTGTTGTTTGTCCTGCTTTATATCCTGGCTGGGGCATTTGTTTCCGTAGTTATTTGTGTGCCACTGGTTTTTGCCTACCTGTACCGCTTAAACCAAATCCAGAAAAAGTACGGGCATTCAGGCTGGGCTAAAAAGAGGATAGCCAAACAACTTCCCGAATTTATCACCATTAAAAAACGGTTTTTGCGATGAATGTAAAACCCATAGAAATAAGCATGCCCATCCTTGGGTTCAACGGGGATACCGTGGTATCCAATAACCTGGATATTGGTTTTGCGTTAAAATTGGGGCTACCGCAATTGTTGTCGTGCAGTACAGAAAAACTATACATGCTCCATGATACTTTTCAAAGGGCAGTTAACCTGTTGCCGGAAAATACCTTGTTGCACAAACAGGATTCCTTTTTTGTGGAGTATTTCGACAGTAAATTGGAACCAGGCAAAAAGGGAAACAGGTATAGTCTTAACAAAAATTACCTGCACCATTTTGACGGAAGGGCTTTCTTAAAACACGAATGCTATATCTACATAAGTTTCCTGAATGTTGGGCTATTAAAGAACTACCTGGGTTCATCCCTGATCTTTTCCAGGAAGCAGAAACTGCAGAAGTCAAAACTGAATGAAAAGCTTGAAGAATTAAAATCCAACCTTATTTCCGTTTTCAGGCAAAGCGGGATAAAAGCAACTCCGGTTTCACAGGAAGAAATTATTGGGGATGAAAACACAACCGGGTTGATTGAACGGTATTTAACGCTGAACTTTCAAAAAGGGCAGCCATTACTTGGGGGGATAGATTTCAGGGACAGGTTAAGGGTGATGGACCGTTTTGTGGAAATACTCAGCTTGAGCGACTATTCGCATTTGCCTTCGGAGCTTAAGCCCACGAGCGGCCATCCCCAGACCAGCCTGCCGGTATCAATGGTTTACCCGTTAACTTACCACCTGCCTTTTTCGCATATTACCAACCAATTTATATACGTACCCCCGCAGCAGGAAGTAAAAGCAGGGTTGGAAAGCAACCACAAAAAGATTTACAGCCTTTCAAAATTTTCATCGGAAAACAAGGTGAATGCTGGCTTGATCGAAAACTTCCTGGACACGGTGCAGGTTTCAGGGGAGAAAATTGTAAAAGCACACCTTAATGTCATGCTTTTTGACGAATCAATCCCGGTATTAAAAAAGCATAAGAGCGAAACAGCTTCAGCTTTTTCGCAGATGAACTGTTTCCCATACCAACACACTTTTGACCTGCCGTTATTGTTTTTTGCCTGTGTGCCTTTTTCCACGCAATTGCCGGAAACAGAATTGTTTATTACGCAAGTCCCACAAGCCTGTTGCCTGACCAATTTTGAAAGGGAAGTAAAAAACTCCACGTCTAACTTCCATATTAACCTTTCCAACCGTCAGGAAGGCTGCCCGGTAAAAATTGATTTATCAGATGAACCGATGAGAAACCACTTGATCCATAACCGCAACAAAATTATCATTGGCGGGTCGGGTTCAGGGAAATCGTTTTTTACCAACCACCTGCTCCGGCAATATGCCGAAAGTGGGGATTGCCACATCGTATTGCTGGACGTTGGGCGTAGCTATGAAATCCTTACCCGCTACCTGGATGAATACTTAAAAGGCAAAGGCGGGGCAAAATTGGTTGAGTTTTCAGAAAGCAACCCCATCTCGTTTAATCCCTTTGTGGTGGATGGGGAATTGGATATTGAGCGAAAGCAAACCATCCTTTCGGTTATTTATACCATTTACAAGGAAGGCCTGACTGAAATGGAAAAAGACGTCATTGCTTTTTCTGTAAACCGGTATTTTGAAACGAAACGTAAAAGCAAACGGTCTTTTAATGACTATTACGAATTCTGCAAAGAAACCATCCCACGCCTGGCAAAAGATGAATCCATCGAGTTCAATAGCAATGAATTCTTTTTTATCCTTGGAAAATATTACAAAGGGGGCGAGTACGATTACCTGCTGAACAAGCCCATGAAAACCGATGAATTTTTCCAGTGCCCGTTCCTGGTTTTTGAGCTGGATTCGATCAAAGACCATCCGGTGATTTTCCCTGTCGCAACCCTGATCATCATGGACATTTTCCTGCAAAAAATGCGTAGGTTAAAAAACACCCGGAAGGTGATCTGCATTGAAGAAGCCTGGAAAGCCATTGCTACCCCGCAAATGGCGGGCTATATGAAATATTTCTTTAAAACCATCCGCAAGTTCTTTGGGGAAGCCATGGTGGTCACCCAGGAGGTGGACGATGTGATCTCATCACCAATCATCCGGGATGCCATTATCAATAATGCCGATACACGGATTTTACTGGACATGGGCAAGTTCAAAAACAAGTTCGACGAGATCAGCCGTTTTTTGGGCTTGAACGAATTCCAGAAAGAACAAATATTGTCCATAAACAAGAACCTTCCATCCAACCGGAAATTTAAAGAGGTTTTTATCTCGCTCGGGGAATATTCCAGGGTATTTGCTCTGGAAGTCAGCAAGCCGGAATATTACTGCTACACCACCGAACAAAAGGAAAAAGAAGAAATCCTGAACCGGATCAATAAGGGCAATAATATCCTTGAAGTCCTTAATTCTATGTAACAGATAATCTTACTACTCAATACTTATTATTTAAAAACACATTAATATGAAAACTACAATTAGAATTTTAACCATCATCCTGGTACTGGCAGGGGTACAGTTAAAACCAACAAAAGCCCAAACACCTGTTACCGATGTGGGGGCAGGTATCCAACGTGAAGCGCTGTGGCAAACTGAAAAAGGCATCTTGTCAAAAATCAATTTATACAACGTGCTGATAAAAGCCCTGAATGGCGATATCAAAGGGCTTACCGGGGAAATACTGGGC
The DNA here is from genome assembly GCA_963677475.2 of Prolixibacteraceae bacterium. Lineage (GTDB taxonomy): Bacteria > Bacteroidota > Bacteroidia > Bacteroidales > Prolixibacteraceae > JABMQB01. The sequence goes on from CAXXQD010000014.1 coordinate 6,584, forward strand.
ATCGATGAAAAAATGCTGGAAAGCCTGGAGAAAGTTTCGAACTTGATTAAGGATTACAAACGGGTACAGGAAACCCGTGCGATGCTCTGTAAGGTAGTGAATATTTATACGGAAAAAGTCCCTTTGCTAATCCAGGATGATAACTTTTCAGCCCAGCAAGCGGTGGCGATTGTCCAATCCTTTGATTTGATCCTGGAAGACAGCCGCCAACTGGTAACTACCATCCTGAATACCATCCTGCAGGACAACCTGTTTATGATGGATGATAAACAACGCTACGATACCATCAATGAAATTTACCTGGATGTAAAACAGCATTACGGCACAATTTGCTACCTGCATAACAAACTGATGTATGCTTCCTATATGAAAAGCCATGAGTCTGGGGATTTGGAAAGTTTTGCCATGTATTACAGCCTCTACAAATAATTATGCCATGAAAAACCTGATACTGCTTACCATCATAATTGGCTGTTTTGCCATTTCCTTTCCGAACCCTGCCAATAGCCAAATCATAGACATCAAAAAGTGGAAGGGCACTTATCCTGAAATGGAGGAAAGTTACCCCTTGACATTTATAGCTTTTAAGGGTTGGCTGTTACCCGTCCCGTATTTTTTTGTGCGCACCTGGCCGACACATTACTACATTGAAGCTGATGCCATGCCTGTAACCGATGCCGCAGAAATTTCGGGATCAACCAAAACAGGCTTATTGCGGATAGCTGCCAAAATGCGGGAACGTTACCAGATGGAAGGCAGGCATGATGAAACGGCCCGGATAAAGGAAAATACGGATTTTCAGAAACAAATCGGGGAAAAGATTTTCAATTCAAGGGCTGACCAGTTCGAAGACCTTTACCGCTTAGCGCAGCAGTTCATTAAATTATACCAAAAGGTGGACAAGATAGGTCAGTTGCCCAATTCATCACAGGCAAAAAAGATACTGGAAAAGGAAGCTGACCAACTGTTGATGCGTTTTTTGATGGTCAACCTGTTGCAAACCAACCATGGGGAAAAACTGGATGCCTTTTCAGAAATCAACTCAACTTTAAACAGACTTTCGGGGGAGGTGGATTATACCTGGTCCAAAATACATTTTTTCAGTAATTACAATGAAGAGCTAACCAGCTATTCCTTTTTAACCCAATAATCCGTCAACTATGTTATTACAAGTATTAAGTACCAACGATTTTTTCAGTTTTACCGATTTCCTGGTTTTGCAGGGCGTAAACCATGCACGAGTATTGGTGGATTTGGCTAGGGCAATTGGAGGGATAGCTGCATTCTTTTACATCTCGAAACGGATTTATGAGCAGTTGATCGCTGACAACCCGGTTTCCATATTGCCACTATTGAGGCCATTTGCTTTGGTCCTGGTGATTACCTTTTGGGGGCCGTTTGTGAACCTGTTGCTGGCACCAACCAAAGGGCTAACGAAGCTTTCGGAAGCCGTTTATGCCGATAAAAAACACATCGTAAAACAAAAACTGGAGGACAAACAACAGGCAATACTTGCCACCGACCTTCCCCTGTTTTATGAGAACGAAGAAAAAGAAGCAGCCCTCTGGGACAAAGGTATAAACCTACTTTTAACTTCCTATAATATTATCACGGGGAGGGCTATCCAAAACCAGGTCAACTTTTACATCATGGACGCCCTAAGGCAAATATTTGAATCCATATTCGAGGTATTGGTTTATTTGATTGCCTTTCTGCGGACGGTGTTTTGTGTCTTGTTGGTCATATTTGGACCGCTGGTTTTTGCCCTTTCCATTTTTGATGGCTTTCAGGATAATTACCTGCAATGGATAGCCCGTTTTGTTAATGTGAACCTTTACCTGCCCATTGCCTTGCTTATCCTTTCCATCGTCCAGGAAATTTTGATTTATGTGTTGGACATGGAAATCGCCCAAATTAACGCCATGCTGATATACCAGCCCAAAATGTTTTTTGTTTCCAACCTGATAGTCCCGGTTTGCGGGATTGTTGGAATGGCGATGACACCCAAAATAGCATCGTGGATCGTATCCGCATCCGGTACTAAATCAGGGGGCGGCAGGCTGGTCCGAACAGCGGCGGTTATGGCTGTTACCAAAGGGGCTATGAAGTAATGTAGGACCATTTCATTACTCAAGTCTAAAAATCTCATTACTATAAAATGAAAAAGATATTTGATATACAACGAAAATTCCGTTTTACGGTTTATATACTGCTTTTTATAAGCCTTGCTTTGGTTGGGGTGAGCGCCTATGTGTTTTCCATATCTGCAAAAATGGTGGAGTTATCCAAACAAAAAATCTATGTTTTGGATAACGGGAAATCACTTTTGGTGGCACTTCGTGAAGACATATCAGAAAACCGTGATGCCGAAGCCCGTGACCATGTGAAACGTTTCCATGAACTTTTTTTTACACTGGAACCGGATAAAACCTATATTGAAAACAATATCCGTGAAGCCCTATACCTGGCTGACCGTTCAGCCATGGAACAATACCAGGCATTTAAAGAGAATAACCTGTATAACCAGGTGATTGCATCGGATATCAGCATGACTTTACAGGCTGATTCTATCATCCTTGATTTTTCAAATTACCCATACCGTTTTACCTACCTGGGGAAACAGAAGATTGTAAGGAAATCCAATATTACAATCCGAACACTCAAAACATCCGGTTTCCTTCGGAATATCTCACGCACCGACAATAACCCGCATGGTTTTTTGATGGAAAACTGGCGGATCGTGGAAAACACTGACCTGGAAACCATCCGAAGAAAATCATTTTAAAAATATTTAGCCATGAAAAAAAGCAATGGGCAATTCATTTTGAAAGACCACAGCCGTTTTAACCGCTGGGTCAAGGATTTGGACGAGAAAGATAAAAGCCTGGCTCCACCTGCCCGGAAAAACAAGTGGGTGCTGATAGTAGCTTTTATTTTTGTATTGTTTGGGCTATCCTTTATCGTATTCCCAACAGCTAAAATTAATCCTGAACCACTGGCGACCCCGAATGAAACAACCCAGATTATTGCCGGGGAAACTACAACTCAATCTGCCTTTGAACTCCCGGTTGATTCATTTGAAAACCACTTAAAAACCGTAATCCATGAAGAATTACCTGAAAAAGAATAAAGGATTGCTTTTGTTGCCTCTGGGATTGATACCTTTCCTTATCCTCATATTTTATGTGTTAGGTGGAGGGAAAGGTTATAAGGAGGTACAAAAGGGAAATAGCTCGGATGGAGCCAACTATATCCTGCCTGAAGCTGAAAAATCCATCGAGATTTTTGATAAAATGGAAGCCTACCAAAACCAGGGTGTAGAAAATGAGGGTAATGGTGTTATTCCATGGCAACGGGATACAATGCCTGTAATATCAAACCCAAACCAGGATACTTCAATTATTGAGCTCGCATCGTTGGCAAAACGAAACAATCAGCTTCCTGAAAAATTATTGGCACATATCAAGCAAAAGGAACAAGAAGTCCGAAAAGACATGGCAGGAACGGTTCGAAAAGAAGAAAAAAAATCATCCTCAGGGAAAAGTTATAATAGTTATAAGCCCAAACCAGTAACATCAAATCCAAAGCCAATTAAAGAAACTATAAAAACAAGGACTGGAATTGAGGAGCTGGACAAAGTGTTTGATGAAAATATCACGCTGAACAGGCAAAACGATTCGCTAAAATTTTACCTGGAACAATCCCAAAGCAGGTTGGCTGAAATCAAAAAAAGGCAGGAGGCAAGTTTCTCATTGGAGAAGCCAAGTGAAACAGGGTTTAATAAAGGACAAGATTTCAGTAGTTTGATTAAAGCTGAAATCTACGAAACCACTACCGTTTTGGATGGCAACCGGGTAAAACTCCGCTTGCTGGAAGATACCTGGATTAATGGTAAGAAAGTCTCGAAGAATACATTTATCTACGGAACCTGCAAGGTTAAAAATGAAAGGCTGCATATTGAAATCAGCCAAATGCCTGTTGCTGGCAATTTCCTTCCGGTAAAGCTTGCCATCCATGATTTGGATGGTTTGCCCGGCTTATATGTTCCGGAAAATGTGGCAAGGAAAGTAACCCAAGAAGTGGGTGCAAGTACCAATACATCATCCATGATGGGCGTATCTACCAATCCATTGACTTATGCCGGAATCCGTGCTGCCGACCGTACAGCTCAGACTTTATTAAAAAGGGTACGCCTTAAAAAAGTAACTGTTAAGAAAAACACGCTTGTTTATCTAATCAATCAAAAATAAAATACCATGAAACGAATAATTATCATTCTGTCCGTCGTCATTTTTATTTCAACAGCAGGCAAAACACAAAACATAATTGAAGTCTGCGAGAATAAAGCAATCCACATCATCAGCAATGAAAAAGTAACTTACCTGCAGGTGGGCGACCATAGCAAGATCATTGCTGAAATTGCCCCGGAGCATCCAAACCTCATCAGGGTAAAAGCAGTGGAAGTGTTTGAAGGGGAATCATCACTGACAATTTTGAGTGCCAATAAGGTTTATTCCCTGTTTGTAAAATATGCCGATACCAACAAAATATCCTACAGGCTGGAAGACTTCCATTCAGAAAAAATAACAGGAATAGCTGGTGGGAAAACACCGGAATATTTGGTTCGTGAATTAAGCCATCAAATCCTTTCCAAAAATAAAAGGCACATCAAAAAGTGCAAGGGGAAAAGGGATGGGATTAAATTCCAACTTACCAATATTTACCTGAAAAACGATTTGCTGTTTTTTGAAGTCGAAATAACCAATCAAACCAATTTGGCTTATGAAGTTGAAAATTTTCATTGGTGGATAGATGACAAAAAACAGTACAAAGCAACCAATGTACAGGAGTACCTGGTAGGACCGGAATACCAGCATTACAACATTAAATACATTCCTGCCAGAACCAAACTCAGGGAAGTATTTGTATTGCCCAAACTCACCATCCCTGATAAACGGATTCTTCGAATTGAAATGCTTGAAAAAGCCCTGGGAAATACCGGAAGGAAACTGACCCTTGAAATCCAAAACAAAGATATCCTGAAAGCTTCTACCTTTTAATATCCAGAATCCAATAATCAAGTATCCAGCCATGCTTAACGAATCGCGGGAATTAAAACGGATGCACGAAGGGTTCAGGTTCTTTAGTTACCTGCTACTTTTCCTGACTCTGTACATTAGCCAGGTGCACTTTTTTAAAGCAAAAGGTTTTTATATCCCTGAGTTTGCCGCCGTAACAGAAAAAATAATGCGCATCCGTTTCCTGGGTGATACTGTTTTGGCAAAAGCCGTTTGCCTGAGTTTTTTAGCCATTACCTGCATTGGGACGAAGGCAAAAAAAGACCGTGATTTAAAAGTATCAGGTATAGTTCTCCAAATAATAACCGGTTCATTCCTGTTTTGGGGAAGTTTACTGGTTTTCAAAATAGCCATTGCTTATTTACTGCTTTCTTTTTTGGGGTTTATTACCCTGAACATTGGCTTTGACAACATTTCAAAACTCATCAATGTAAACCTGATGAAAGACCGTTTCAATTGGGAGAACGAGAGCTTTCCCCAGGAACAGGCCCTAAAGAAAAATGAATATTCGGTTAACCTTGGTTCAAAGTATTGGTATAAAAACAAAACACATCATGGGCACATTAATGTAATCAACCCGTTCCGGGGGACAATGGTTATCGGGACACCCGGTTCAGGGAAATCCTATTCCGTAGTTTTACCATTTATCAAACAACACCTATCCAAAGGGTTTTGTGCCTGTGTCTATGATTTTAAATACCCCGACCTTTCTGAAGTTACATACAACTATTTCCTAAAGGCAAAAAAGAAAAAGGCCTTGCCGGGAGAGGCCCGGTTTTACGTCATAAACTTTGATGATATCCGAAAATCCTACCGCTGCAACCCCCTTGCACCGGAACTGATGGAAAGCCCAATTGATGCTTTTGAATCCTCCAGTACAGTCCTTTATAATTTAAACCGGGAATGGATACGCAAGCAGGGCGAGTTCTTTTCTGAATCTGCCGTTTCGTTTTTTGCAGCCGTAATCTGGTTTTTGAAGAAATACAAGGACGGGGAGTATTGTACCCTGCCTCATGCCATTGAATTACTTCAACTGGAATACGATGATTTGTTTGCCATCCTTTCCAAAGAAAAGGATGTGGAAAACATTGTCAACCCTTTTATTAATGCACACAAGAGAGGGGCAAACGAGCAATTGGAAGGGCAATTAGGAAGTTTAAAAATCGCCATCTCAAAAATCATCAGCAAAGAAATTTACTGGATATGTTCGGGTAATGATTTTTCGCTGGACATAAATAATTCTAAACATCCCAAAGTGGTTTGTTTGGCTAATAATCCATTACGGATCGAGATGTACGGGGCAGTGCTTTCCCTGTTTATCACCCGGATGCTAAAAGTGGTCAACCGAAAAGGCCAACATAAAACATCCCTGATTTTTGATGAATTACCCACCATTTATTTCCGGGGATTGGATACCTTGATAGCAACTGCAAGGAGTAACAAAATATCAACGCTGGTTGGAATCCAAACCATTGACCAGTTAATCCGGGATTACGGGAAGGAACAAGCCAATGCTATCCTGACCAATATCGGGAATGTTTTTGCCGGGCAATCGGTAGGGGAGACAGCCAAATTTATTCAAAACCGGATGGGAAAAATCCTGCAGGAACGCCAGTCTATTAACATTAACCGCAATACCCAATCCTCCACTTTTTCCACGCAAATGGATTTCCTGGTGCCGGAAGGGAAAATTGCAACCTTACCACAAGGCTACATGGTTGGGCAGGTAGCTGATAATTTTGGGCAACAGGTAAGCCAGCGAAATTTTAACTGCCTGGTTGATGTGGACTCTGAAGCTATTGAACAGGAAGGAAAGAAATATAAACCCATCCCCAATATCTACCACTTTGATAATATCCCCGATGTTTTGGAAAACAACCGCAACCGGATTTGCAACGATATTGTCCGCATCCTCAGAAATACCACCTGATATTAATCAATAAGCATTATTCACTAATAAATTAAAAAGTTATGGAACAAAGTACCCGAATTAAAAAAGACGAAATCCCCTTTGAACAACTGGAAAAAGTTGGGGTAAAAAAAGAATTTATCAACCACATGGATGAAAACGGACTCCGTGATTTTTTGAATGGTTTCCGTTCACAAAAGCTTTACACCATTAATGCTACCGTAAATGATGAACAACTCCGTATCCCGGCAAAGCTCCGTTTACAGAAACTGGATAACGGTTCCGTGGACGTAAAAATCCATCCCATCCAGCACCTACACATCCCCGATGAATACATGGGGCATCAGTTTAGCAAGGATGAGAAGGCAGCATTACTAAATGATAAAAACCTGGGGAAAACCATCGAACTGACCGGTAAAGACGGCAAAAAGGATAGTTATTACCTTGGCATTGATAACAAAACCAATGAACTGGTCCCATTACGGACCAAAAACATCAAAGTCCCGGACAAAATAAAAGGGGCAACCCTTTCTGAGGACCAAAAACAAAAACTGGCTGCTGGTAAAAAAGTGTACCTGGATAAAATGACTGGTAGGAACGGAAAGAAGTTTGGGGCTTCACTACAAGTGGATGCAGCCAACCGGACAATTAACTTTTCAGATTTTAAACAGGAAAAAGATTTGGATCAGAAGCAAGCTAAAAATAAAGGTGCAAAGCAAAAGGTAGGATAATTTCCTGATCAGGATAAAGCTCAGAAGAACAGTAAAGAATAACTACGGGGGAGGGGAATGCAAGATGTGTTTTTGTATACACAAAAACCTTAAATCTTGCCTGGCAGGGACCTGTCAGTTTTTATAAAACTGATTGGGAAAATACCCCTCCCCATAAAATAGATAATGAATAGTGCGCCCAAAGATTCCTGATAGCGACAAACGAAATGATAAACTAATCATCCGTGTTTCCAGGGAGGAGAAAATGAGGATTCGGATTTTAACCAAATCAGGGAAATATGCATGCATGAGCGATTTTATTAGAGTACGCATTTTTAATCAACCAAAAAAAAAAATCCTCTCCCTTGACGATGAATTAAATGCAGAGCTCAAGCGAATGGATTATGAATTAAATAAGATTGGTGTGAACCTCAATCAACTCTCCAAGCGTATGAATTCTTTTGCCGGTTATAACATAGGTGATAATGACCGAAAGCTATTGCGGCAGGCCTTTGATATGATGAATAGTTGCCTGGTTTTCCTTCAAAAATTCCTTAGGTAATCCTTTTACCTTCATAAAATGGTTATTGTAATCCATCAATCAGTAAGCACTCAAAACGCTTTGTTTTACAATGAAAAGAAAGTCAGTCAAAAGAAAGCCGTTTTCTATCAAAGTGGAAACACACCAACAATAAATCCTTTTGCCGGAAGCAAACAAGATCGATGGAATAGCATTAAGAAAATTGAGGAGAGAAATACAAGGGTCAAAAAGAAAGGGCTGCATATTTCATTTAACCCAACAGTAAGCGATTTTGTAAAACTGGGCGATTCAGGCGTTCGAACAGAAATCAAAAATCTGATGGAACATTTGGGATATGGAGAACAACCCTATTTTGTTTATAAACATGCCGATTTAGAAAGGGTGCATTTTCATATAGTTTCTACACGTATCGGCCAACAAACTGGAAAGAAGATCAGAGACGATTATGAGAAGCAGAAGACTCAACGTTTTATCAAAGCATTGGAGAAAAAATACGGTCTAGACATGGAACAAAACCGGGAACAACCGAGCTTAAAGTTTTCCGCAGGTAGCAGTAACCTGAAACGAAACCTAGAGAGCCTGTTTTATCAACTTAACCATATTGAATCGATAACTACAAAGCAGCTTTACGACAAATCACTGGAACTGTTCAATGTAAAAATCCAAAAATCCGGCTGGGGGCATATCGTTTTTATCGCAGATAGGGATGGGAATCCGGTTCGCTATCCAATGCGGTTGTCTGAATTTGATGAGCGACCACGATTTTATGTTTCGGTCAGGGAAGAAAAGAAACTACAAATCCAGAAGTCGGTAATTGATAAATTTCAGTTGGGGCAGTTGGCGAGGGATTTGAATCGGTTGGTGGAGAGGAGTAGAACTAAGGAGTTAACTAAACAACCACGATTGAAAAGAAAAGGTAAGCAAAGACGGTTTTAATTTTGCCTTCTATTAGACTCCGTAACCCATGTTAAAGCTGAATTAATATTTCATTCACCTAATAAATCTTAGAACTATAATTCTAAAAAAAATAGCTACTAACAAAACATCGTTAAAATCTTATTGTTATATGTTTGTTTTTTTAGCTTTGTATCCTTAATTTCAAAAATTGAATAACTATAAATGTCTCAGAGTGCATACATAAAAGAAATTGTTAGGTACGGTCTTGAAAATGACCAAGAAAGGTTATTGACTGTATTAAACCAATTAATTGAGCATTCCAGAAAATCAAAACGGATAAATTTTGCCCTGCAACTACAATCTATCCTAAAGGAAGGATTGAAACATCAGGAAACAAAGGGTTTGTCAAAGGTTGGTTCACGAAAGTTTATTCTGCAACAGGAGGAAAGAATAATTGATGAACTTGTTATCGACAAACTTACTTCTGATTATACACTACAAAATTTGATTTGTAAGAATAGTGTGAAGGATGATTTGGAATTCTTCATTAAGGAGCATAATAGTATCAATGTTTTGAAAGAGTTCATGTTACCTGTTAGCAACAAGGTATTATTTTACGGTCCTTCTGGATGTGGAAAAACGCTGGCTTCATATGTATTGGCAGGTGAATTGGAAAAAATGATGTATGTAATCAATCTTGGAGCTGTAGTTTCGTCAAAACTGGGTGAAACCAGTAAAAATATATCAACAATATTTAAAAAGGCAGCGACCGAGGAAAGTATCATTTTCCTTGATGAATTTGATTCGCTTGGCAAGATAAGGGATTACAACCAAGACCATGGAGAGATGAAAAGGGTTGTGAATACAATTTTACAGCTATTTGATTATTTGCCTCAAGAAACAATTGTGATAGCTGCTACCAATCAATTAGGTATGATTGATGAAGCATTGCTAAGGAGGTTTGATATAAAACTTCAACTGGATTTACCGGGTAAGAAAGAAATCAGGGAGCTTATTAACCTCGTTTTGAGAGAAACTCCTTTTAAGATAAGTGACCGAAAACAACTTACAAAGATTGTAGGTTTACTTGACGGACAATCCTATTATTTTGTTCAAAAAACCTTGATTAACGCAATTAAACGCACCATTTTCAACCTTGAAGAGAAGACAAATATAAAATTAGAAGTTGACCTTGGAATTTGGGAGACCCTAATTAAGTCTTCAAGAGAATAAGCTTAAATTTCTACTTCCAAATCACCAATCTCATTGACTGCTTCTAGTGTATTTATTGCCTCAAGTTCATCGTACAAATCGTTTAATACTTCGCCTTTTTTAGGATTTTGCTTGATGTTTATTACTAAGCTAAATGGAAGTACATTACTATATTCTTCTCGGTCAGCCTCTGTTAGAAGCTTATGTAAGGCACAATTTATTGCCACTTTGAAAGTATTTGTTTCATTAATTATACAGGTTTTTGCGACATTAAAAGTCAGCTTCTGAACATTACTTACAATTTTAGATTTATTGTAGTAGTCCTGGGACCAACCGCATGAAGTGTTAAGTCTAATATTCTTTGAACCTTTGCCATTTATTTGATGACTTTCCCTGTTTTCAAGATGAAGTGGAAGATTTTTGCAAATAGCATATCCAACGTGTATTGGGTTGTATAGTAGCTGATTGTTGTTCTTGGGTTTAAATTTAAAACATAATGTTGAGGTAAAGGTAAGCAACGTCCTTTCTCTTTCCGCTTCATTTAAATACTCTGGAATATGCAGAGAGTATGACTTTATGTGTCCTGGTTCAATAACATCCTCTATTATAAGAGTTGCTTGATTCTTATCGGAGTACAAAAGTCTATATTCATCAGGTATTCCCTGTCCAATAACCCTGTTTCTAAATGATTCAGGAAAAGTATTAAAATCTTCTCCAAGTTCTGGTTTTTTAGCTGCGTTTATAATTAAGGCTTTTATCGTCTGCATGTCCAGTTCAGGATATAACATTAATAATTTAGCTGCGAGGTTAGCAGCAAGAGGAGCAGAATAGCTCGTCCCAATATTTTTTATTACCCTGTCTTGAAGATTGGATGATAGTGCAGATAATGCGGCTGCACCTACAGGTTCAAAAACTTCCATTCCATGAGCAAAAAGATGTTCGTAGTCGCCACCTGCCATTAAAATATCAGGTTTAATAAGGTGTTTGTTTTTATTCGTATTATTAAAAATATCTGTATCAGTAAAATCAATATGCGATTTCCTTGTGTAAATAGCTGGAAATTCGGGGAATGTACTTCTTCTTATAAAATTCCCTTGTTCATAGTTTTCTGCACAAGCTCCAACAGTAATGTTATTTAAACTATCAGCAGGAGGTGCAATGTTGGCATCCATGTCCGCAAATTTTTGAGGGTAAGGGCTGTTATCGTTAATGTTGTCAGAGTTCGTAGTTGAAATGAAAATAAGAATATCTAACTCGTATGTTAATTCATCCAATGCGTTTGCATAAGAAGAAAATTCGTCGTTGTCTGGAATGGGAAACCTTGCGTAGCCTACAGTTAATGTAAATATTTTTACCCCATAGTCTGAGTGGGCTTTTCGAATTAGCTCAATTAACTTGGATTGCGAGATAGGTGCTTCACGGTTATTTAATATTTTAATAGGTAAAAGCAATGCATTGCTTGATACTTCACCTCTGTAATTTGGTATTAATCTGCTCCCCAGGGCGGCAAAGGCTGCTACACCAGTGCCGTGGTCAACATGGTCGAAGAACAGTCCACTATTGGTTAAATCAAATTCATTTCCTGGATTAATGAGTATTGGTTCAAGCGGAGTGTTGTTTGAAATACCAGAATCAATAATTCCGATAATTGGCAAACCATTTAAATTATCATTGCTAATCACAAAACCAAAATCGCGAGTAGCTACATTGTATGCATCCGGTCCAATTATAGAACCATAACTTGAACATGTTGCATAGACCACATCGAAATTGTCTAAAATCTCATTTAATGTTTCTGTCGAAGTATTATTAATTTCTATATAATTTTTATTGGAGCGATAATCTATTGTTTTATCAGTTAAGTATGCTTTCAGGGTTTCAACTTGTGGCTCAATTAGTTCATTTTGGAGTAGGGGGTGATGGATTATAGATAAATGCAGGGTTTCAAAAGTGTTTAAGTCGCGAATCATATTGTCCGAATCATACAAATTGAAAAAACGTATAAATTTAATTTTACCATCATAATCATTATGCCCATTATTTCTAACATTTGAAATGAAAGTATCAAGGTGGTTGAAAAAGGTTGAAAATTTATCAGTATCGTTAATTATGAATAGACCACGGCGATTAAATTTTGAGAGATGTACCAAAGATATTCCAAAATCATTTGCATAGGCTTGTTCGTAGTCCGGTTGATAATAGCATCCCTGAAACTCAATTTCAATTAGGTCAAAATGTTCAGGAACTTCAATTGTTCTTCTTTCATGGCGTATGGATCGATGCTCGATGAAACGTGCTTTAGAAACGGCAAATGCGTCTGCCATTGGAGCGTAATTCACTTCTGAATGTTCCGCGTTATCCGCATTATCATCAAATCCTCCCGGTCTTTGTCGATAGGTTTCCAGTCCTTCCTGTGGATTATTGAAGTATAAATGTGGTCTCATTTTTTCTATTTAGGGTAAATAGCGGTAAAGTAACAAGATTATTTTCAGTTGTTTGTTGTAAAGCTCGAATTTAGTAATTTCATGTGTAAATGCTACTGCCAAATAATTTGAATTATTCAAAATCCAATTCCCGAAATATCTTATCCACCTCTGATTTTGATTTAAGTTGCTGTAAGGTTGTGTCAAAAACATCTAAAACATATTCTGAATTTGCTTCTGAAACGTCATATTTTCGTATGGAGTTGTATGATAACATAAGTAATTTTATAGGCTCTTCAATTTCAAATTTGTTTTTTGAAATTTTATCAAAATCAATCATTTCCATAATTTTTACACATTCTCTGGGATAATCCCTGGTACAACCCATAAGATAATTATACAGACTGTGTAATCGTTCATCATTGAGATCAGTAATGTATTTTGTTATGATATCCATAATTAAAGGGAGATCCTGAGCATGTAATTTATAGAAGCCATGAGAGAAGCCTTCTCTTACAATTTTTCTCTTATCATCAGCATAGCGATTAAGAATGTAAAGACATTTTTTCTTGAATTCCTTTTCATGCAGGTACCTGCAAGCTTGTTCTATTGATTCGCTAATAGATTTTGGTTGTTGCTCATGTAGCTTTAGCAACAGGTTCTTACTACTTTCATTACCATAAAACCATCCGTATAATAAATAGATGCCTAAAGGTTCAGCAGCGTCGGGTAAATTCATGGTATCATTTATAAATGGAATAGCACACTTAAAATCATAATGAAACACAGCATTGACAACTCTTGAGCCGATTTGGTAAACTTCTGTAGTAACCTCATTAGTATAAGCTTGAAATAGATTTCTTATCTGGTCATTGTCAAAATTACATCCATTGTTTAACCAATATAAAACTACAAGTTTAATTTGAACTGGAAGGGTGTCGCCAATGCTAAGTAAATAGTTATACACATCGGGATTGTATTCTTTATTGTCAGCTAGCCGGACTAATAATTTAATAGCTCGTGCATTGGGTGTAATCCATCCCTGATCGAATAACTTGGTTTTTTTGTCTTCATCCGAATTGTATAGATATCTTTCCCCATTTACATTGAACGGTAGTTCAATGTGTTTTTTCCAGTAACTAATTAGCTCTATATTTACAAATGAATTTTTGATAAAACAGACTGATAAATCAATGAATGTTGAAAGATATTCTTCAGGAATGTCACGTTTCATTAGAACTGAATAAAGTTCCCAAATTTCTCTTATATTGATTTCCCCTTCAATTAAGCCTGTAACTCCGTTTATTTGATATCTACAATGGACATCATTTTCACTAACTATTTTCTTGACAAGTGATTTATACTGGTCGGGATTTAATTTAATAACCTCTTTAAATGACCTGGCGTGTTCGTCTCTACTGAAATTGCGGTTAAGTGAATATCGGAAATCTTTTTCTTCGAATTTATAAAAAGTGCTAAGCCAATGTTTTTCGGTATATTTTTGATAATTTTCTATAGACATTAAACCTCCCAAAACACTTGCTGCGACAATACTGTGATTTGGTTTTTTATTTTTAAATTGCCATCCACTAAACCTTCGGTTAAACATGAATAACCTGGCTCTCAAAATGTTATCTTTTTCTATATGTTCAAAAGGTATTGATTTTAGAATCAGCCATTGGTCATGCCCTAAATATGGATAAATTGGTCGAAGTTTTCCACTCTTCTTAGCACTTTCTCTCCATGTTGAATCTCTTACAAAATCACTTTTTGTGTAATACTCGATAATAAAATCTTTAAATTGTCTTTTTTGTGACGCAGAAAAGAAAACATAAGTGTTATGGATTAGTTCACGGTAATAATACTTTAAGTCTTCTATATGGAAAATATCATTTACAACTTCTTTGTCTATTAACACTGGGAATGTTATTGTTAAATATTTACGAGGGCTTGATAATATAACCTGAAAGGCAATAAAGTATAGTGTGGCGCACTTTGACTTTAGAAAATAATTTATTTCTGAATGAGCAAAATTTGGTTGATTGTTGTCGTTTTTCACTAAATAATCAATCAACCAATCCAATATCTTGTGAAATTCGTAGGCTTCAGGTTGATAGCTTTGAAATGCATTATCTTCCTTGAGGAGATTGTGTTCCTTAAAAGGATTATCGAATTTCGTTTTTTCAATTAAAGTCGTAACAATCTCTTTAAAAAATGGATAAGCTTTTTTCGGCTGCTTATTATATAGTTCTTCGCAAAAATTTATAAAATTTGGTTCGTCTGAATTATGTCCTAATTCTCTTTTACGTAACCGCTTCCAATCTTTTAATATATTTTCAAATACTTTTTTGCTTTCTGAAATGGCGAAATCTGGATTTGGCTCAATTGCATTTGACAAAATGTGAAGCCTTCTGTCACCCATGTCAAGATACTCCTTCTCAAGTTCAAAATAGGTTTTTGTTACTACTGATAACGAAAAATCAGGTTTCCTAAAAAGAATCCACTGAAGATAACCTGCTCTGTCTTTTGAAGTTTTAATTCCTTTTATGATACTTATCGCTTTTTCAATATTCGTTTCGGCAGAAAAAACTATAAATCGCCCAATTACCTCTTTAAGTACATTGTCTTTACCATTAAGGCAACTATTCAATAAATCCCCGTTTCTCGAAAAATAATCGAACCAGCTTCCACCGGGAATACTTTGAAAAAAGGAGATAAATAAACTTCTATTTTGGTAAAAAAGAGAAGTCACCAATTTATGTTCCTCAATAGTTGGGGTATCTTCAAAAGATAATAGTTCAACAATTAAAAGTTTCAGATGATATCGAATTTTATCGGATTCAATAATATTTTTAGTCTGTTTTATATAAAAACGGGGGTCATAAACACGAAGATAAGTTAATACTTGTTTCGTAATTGATCTTAAAAATAAACCTTGATGATCACTATCTAATAGGAATTGGTATATATTACCCCCTTTTTGTTCAACAAAGCTTCGGGAAAATACATAATCAAAAAATGACTGATGAAAGAATTGGATGGCTCCATGATTCTCAACAAGAAGTGATTCAGAACTTAAAAAATTGATTTCTTTTGAATACTCATCAAAAAGAACAGAGGGGGCGGACAAATTTTCCTGACGATTATAAATTACATCTGAAAGTAAGAATAGGACATTTATTATATTTCGAGAATTAATGACGTTTTTATTTGAAGGCAAAATTTTCAGGATCCATAGGTTTCTATATAAATCTTGTAAGTTTTTAATCTCATTTAACGGCATTGATTTATAATAAACCCGACAGAATACATCCAAATGAAGAGGAGTTCTTAATAGTTCTTGCAGGTCTTTTGGTAAGACAATATTTTTGCCTCCATTTAATAATTTGAGAACAGAGGAGACTTCCTTTTCTGCGAGAATTGATACTTTAATAATTTTCTTATTTAAAAATTGTTTTAGATCCGGATCATGTTTTAGGTCAAATGTTCTGCACGATATTATTATTCTTACATTCTTTAAGCGAGACAAAGAGTTAACTATGCAGAAGTAGGCGCTAATCTGTTCCCTGTTGGTTGATAGTGAACGGGAAAGAGCATCAATCTGATCAACTATAACTACAACAACTTTATGTTTTGCTGATATTTGTTCAAATATTTTATAGAAATCCTCATTTAAGCCCAAAACAGAACTACCCAAGTTTAGTAAGTCTATAGTTTTTTTATCCGATTTGAGACCAAGTGTTGGGATATTTTGTTCATTCAATAAATCAAATAAATCTTTTAAAATAACCGTTTTGCCGATTCCAGCACTTCCCTCTAAAATTGCAATTCGTGATTCTTTTTCTTTAAAGTCTTTAATTATCCATTCTTGTAACTCGTTGGTTTCTTTTCTAATAATGTGAGAGTTTTTGAGGTTCGAAAATTGATTATTAATCGAAAGCAGGTCACCTGAAGCAAAACCAAATTGTTGTAATATTTCTTGTTCAGTTGTTTTAAATACTTTCGTGATTGATTCCTCTCCATTAAATGCTTTTACCCAATCTATATCGAAAAAATCATAAACGATATCGGGATAATTCTTTAGAATTCTTGAAAGCTTAATCTTGTCCCATTTAATTAGCTCAATATTATTCTGCTCTAACGCTAATTGATGTTTTGTAAATTCATCCTGAAATTTAGTTGAATTTAACTCACAAGATGTACACAAGTAGAATCTTTTGCATTGTTTGAAATATTCACCTTGTTTGAATTTATTAATGACATTGTTTAAATCGGTTTTACTAAAGGTAATATTCCTTTTGCATTGATACACGTTATAAAAACCATCTTCCCTTTTAGCAAAAATGTCAATACCATCTTGGTTTTGACCAGGTATTCCCCTTTTCTCGCAATCATTAATTGAAAATTCAATTTCAACCAATCGCAGGCACAAGTCTTCAAAGTTTTCCCAAGGTAATTGTTCAAATGGTAAAATCTGAGAATGTGTATTTAGCGGTGGTAAGATTTCTTTCTTTATCGGTTTTTCATTGTTTCTCATAAGGAAAATTCGAAGTTCTTTGTTGTGAACAATAAAAGTATTAAAAATAAAAGTCTTTGCGATAAAAATTAGTGTACATAGATATTGATGATACTTGATAATACTTACTTAAATCCTGTCAAAGTTACTTCACCGTCCGGAAAAGTCAAGGGCGGCTGAGGCTTCAAAAATCCCAAGGAAAAAGGAGAGCCACCGTTGTTTCAAATTTTTATAAATTTAGACATAATTGAAATGAATACTCATTCCAGAGCTGTTAATCATTGGAAATATTTGAGGGTTTCATTTTATAAAGCAATATAATTGCTAATTTAGTTTTTATAACTGACGACATGTGTTTTTTATAAATGATAAACTTCTTTAAAATAATAGTAACTGTCTTTTTTGTACTATTCGCAACCAAGTTCAGCTTGGCAAAAGAAAAATACCATATCGGGTTCTCACAGTGTGCACAACACGGAGAATGGAGAAAGAATATGGAAGCAGAAATGGAACGCGAGCTAATGTTTCATAATGATTTATCCTTAATAATTAAGCAAGCCTATGATGACAGTAATCTACAGATACAACAGATTAATGAATTGGTAAATTCAGGAATCGATTTATTGATTGTATCTCCCTATCAAATTGGTCCAACTAAGCCGGTAATTGAAGAAGTTTACCAGAAAGGAATTCCTGTTATTTTGATTGATAGAAAAATTAATTCAGAGTATTACACTGCTTATGTTGGAGGCGACAACTATGAAATTGGCAAAGTTGCGGCTACTTATATCGCCAATAAATTGAACAACAAGGGAAAAATTGTTGAAATATTAGGTGCTCAAATCTCCTCTCCAGCGATTGAACGGACTTTAGGATTTAATGAAACACTGAAGAACTTTCCAAATCTGCATAATATTAGTAAAATAGACACAGAAGAATCACTTGAAGTTATATCAGATAGTCTAAAGGCTATACTTGAACGTGATCCGAATGTTGGGGCTGTTTTTGCTTTTAATGATGATTATGCAAATATTGCCAGCAAAGCTATTTCTAATTCAGCAATTACTAAAAGTCCATTAATTGTGGGAATTGATGGTCTGCCTAATCCCGAAGGTGGTATTGAACTGGTAGAAAAAGGAGTACTTACGGCAACACTCATATATCCTACAGGAGGAAAGGAAGCCATTGAAATTGCTTCTAAAATACTTCATAATGAATCCTTCGAAAAAGAGAATTTGTTATCCACGACCCTAATCGATTTTTCAAATGTTGATATACTGAGAAAACAGATTCATAAAACTAACCTACTACAAACCGATATTACCAAATCGCAGGATATGCTGATTAATCTTGGCGAGAAATATAAGAGTCAGCAGCTATGGTTATTCTCCATTACCATCACCTTTTTATTAGTTATCATACTTTTAGTGCTTCTTTTTAGGTCGTTTAAAAAGCTAAAAATTGCAAACAAAAATCTGGAAAAACAAAAAGATGAACTGGAATTGTTAAGTAAAAAACTGGAAAAAATTACACAGGAAAAATTGAAATTTTTCACCAATATTTCACATGAGTTTAGAACTCCTTTAACTTTAATTGTTGGCCCACTTCAGGATCTTCTACACTCTTCAAGCCTTCCATCTGATGTTCATCAGAGAGTGATTTTGATGCATAAAAATGCGCATCGGTTATTGCAAATGATTAACCAGCTTATGGATTTCCGTAAAATTGAAAATGCTCAAATGCAGCTTCACCCCGGCAATTATGATGTAATTGCTTTTCTGAAAGAAATTCATAAATCATTCCAACCTCTTGCGGAAAAAAAGCGTATAAACTTCACATTCGATAGCACAGAGGCTGAACTTAAGGTATGGTTTGACTGGGACAAACTCGATAAAGTAATCTTTAATCTGCTTTCCAATGCATTCAAGTTTACGCCGGAAGATGGAGCTATTCAGATTAAAGTAAAAAAGGACATACCCGTAGTGAAAACCTTATGGGAAGATGAACTGGTGATAAAGGTGATTGATAGTGGGAAAGGTATTCCCGCGAAGTACATTAATCATATTTTTGATCGCTTTTATCAGGTAGAATATTCGGGCAGCAAGAAAGGTACTGGTCTTGGACTAGCATTGTCGAAAGAATTTATTGAGATGCATCGTGGAAAAATTTTTGTTGAAAGTAAGGAAGGAAAGGAAACAATATTTACGGTAAAACTTCCAATTGGAGATTCGCATTTTAACATGGATTCGAATCTCCTGGAAGAATCAAAAATACTTGAATCCCGCAATCATATAGGAAATCATGATGTTTATTCTGATGCTGAACCTGATGATAAAGTTGCTGAAATAGAAAATGTTTCAACAGAAAAAAAAGTAATTCTATTGGTTGAGGATGATAATGATGTTCGTTTATATATAAAAGAATGCCTGAAAGAAAACTATGTAATCCATGAAGCTGTAAACGGGAAAGATGCTTTGACCTCGGTTGAAGAAGATGAGCCTGATTTGATTGTAAGCGATATTATGATGCCTGAAATGGATGGTCTGGAACTGACACATCAACTTAAAAACGACTTGAAAACATGTCATATTCCAATCATACTTTTAACGGCAAAATCAAGACTTGAGCAGCGTCTGGAGGGACTTGAAGAAGGTGCAGATTCATACATTCCAAAACCATTCAGCCGGGAACATCTGCAAATTAGAGTTAGAAAACTTCTGGAATTAAGGAATAAAATACACGAGCGCTACAAAAGTCAATATTTTATAGACGATGAGCAAGGCGATTTATCACGATTAGATAAACAGTTTTTGAATAAAATATCAAAAATTGTAAAAGAGAATATACAGAAAGAAGAATTTACTGTCGAAGAACTTGGGGAATTAATTGGATTGTCCAGGGTGCAAACGTATCGTAAGCTAAAAAAACTAACAGGTATGTCTGCGAGTGAATATGTTCGATTGATAAAATTAAAGGTTTCATTAGAACTCATCAAAAATAGCGGGAAAAGTATTTCTGAAATTTCATATGAAGCCGGATTTTCGTCGCCTTCGTATTTCGCACAATGTTTCAAAAAACAATTTGGAATTTCACCATCCGACTATGCAAAAAAATAGCCAGATGTATACACACCGGGCTTTTGCCTAATCTAACCAAATCTTAAACTATATTTACCACACGGAATTTAAACTCCAGGCTTCTGCCTCAATAAGCTCTATACTTCCTTTTGTTGAAAATAACTCTACTTTATTGTATGATTCTGTGGGGAAAACAATGTCGGTAAATACCAGTTTGCCTCCACCTACGAACACTTCTACAGATGCTTCATCAATAAATAGATGAATGTCCATGGTTTCATCAGCTGTATAACTTACGGTATGAAGTCCGGCAAAATTATCGGAGAATGAATTAATACCGCCTTTTGTGCGATCGGTGTAAAATTTATTTTCATTTGGTGAATATCCTATTTTAAAATATTCATCAAGGTTATTTTTTAAAATTATCCCAAACGTCTCGGCTACATTTGCCTGTCCACTTGGTTTTAAGTTGAACTTCATTTTCATTTCAGAACACATGGGCTCTATGTTTTGCGTTTCCAATTCAACGGATCCGGTGATAACCTGTGCTGGTATTTCAACTTTCTCGTTCCTGATTGTTTTTAGCTCATATACCGGAATTGAAGCAAGGATAAATTCGTCATTATTATAGTCTAAAACCAACTCGCGCGGTATTGTATTGGCGCTTCGCCATTTTTCTGTGGGTACAAGCTCTGCATAGTTCCAGTTACTCATCCAGCCCAGAAACAGGCGGCGACCATCGGCTTCAGGGATATTGCTCCAGGTAACACCAGCATAGTTGTCCCTGCCATTATCGAGCCATTTTGTTTCAGTCTGTTCAGCTTTGAATTTACTACCATCAAAGTCGCCAACAAAATATTGTGTCGCTGACCCTCCATTAGGCCCTCCGGGATTTATACTTACCAGTAGTACCCACATTTTATCATCTGATCCCTGAATGTTCATTTCAAAAAGGTCAGGACATTCCCATACACCACCATGTGCTCCCAAATCTTTTCCAAACTCACTTTCTTTTTGCCAGTCAATTAAATTAGGGGAGGAATAAAATTCGATATGGTCTTTCACAGCCAATGTCATTATCCATTTTTCAGATTCATCAAACCACATTACTTTTGGATCGCGGAAATCTCTGATCCCAGGATTTTTCAATACAGGTCCACCATATTTTATCCATGTACGACCTTTATCATTACTATAGGCAATTCCCTGTGTTTGAAAATCAACTTTACCTTCTTTTTCTGCTACTGGATCATGATAAGTAAAAATAGCAACCAATGGAGGGATACTATCATTTCCCAGGCCTGAAGTGTTGTTCCAGTCTACCACAGCACTTCCCGAGAAAATATAGCCATATTCATCTGGAGCCAAAGCTACGGGTAAATGTTCCCAATGTATAAGATCAGGGCTTACCGCATGGCCCCAGTGCATAGGTCCCCAAACTGTAGAATCGGGATAGTATTGATAAAACAGGTGGTATTCACCTTCGTAATAGACCATGCCATTGGGATCGTTCATCCAATTTTCTTCCGGTGTAAAATGGTATTGTGGGCGATATTGTTCAGAATAATATTCGTTGTCCTTTACACTTACTTTTATATTTTCTGTATTAGAGTTACATCCAAAAAATGCAAAACATATTAGAAAATAAATAGCTATTGATTTCATAATTTCTTTGTTTTAAGTAATTTAATACATAGATTCAGTTACTATTTTAATCGTAAAACTACAATGGTCGCTCCCCCTCAAAACTGATTCATCAATAGTAACTTCGGTAGGTAAATCCAGAATGTATTGATACGTGTATTTTTGCCAACCTTTTGAGCAGTTACAAAATTCCTTTGTAATCAAATTTTTGTCAACAAAGGGACAAAAACAATTATCTTTCTTCTTATCGACTATTTTAATTTCATTTTTATCTTCGTTATATACCGCTGTTTCAACCCAATCTGTTTGAATATATTTTAAGAATCCATTAATGTTTCCTTTGTATTCATGAAACCCTGGGATACTTTCTTTTGCGCATTCCATTCCCATTTGTTCCAGCAATTGATTTCTTTCTTCAACACCTATCTCAGTATTTATTATTTGCAATAATTTTGAGAATCGCCGTTGAACAAATCGGAGTTTTTCATCGGCAATGTTTTGTTCCTTATCTTTAGGTTGAATGAGACCTGCCCCTTGAAGAAGCCCTGCACATGAACAGAAACCCATTAAACAAGAAGCCTTTAAAAAATCCTTTCTTTCCATAACAAAAAATCTATAGTGAAATTAGTAAGAAACATTACTATAACTCACATGTTAAATCACTTATAATTAATCAATTGGGACAATGTAGTTGAATTTTTTATTCATTAAAATTTGGTTTATCTCTAATCTAAAAATCAGTTTGGTTATTACTACTTTTAAGTTCCCAAACCTTTAGCTCTTTCAGAATAATGCTTCCTCTATTAGCAAATAATTCTACCTGGTCGCTGTTTTTAAATTCAGGGAAAATGCGTGTCGTAAAACCATCTTTATCATTAATGAATCCTTCCACAACCGAACCATCGATGAATAAATGAATTTTAACATCTTCATTACGATTCAGTTTGTAAACTCCGGTCTCAATGCGTTTTGGTATCAATTCGTTTTTACTCGATTTGGTTAAATCAACAAGCAACTCTTCGGTTTTTAAATCGAAGTAAATTTTGGTATCTTCCCCGTTATCACTGTTTTTACCAATGTTGAATCCGAACCTTTCACAGTCTTTTGTATTAACTTTGGCAATTATTTCCACCTGATGTTTTCCTTTTGAAATAACCAGATTTTCTTCTGCCTTAATTTCTTTTTCAGAAAAGGTTTGTTCATTCAAACGAAGTACTTTTAAAGCCGGATGTGGTTGTTGGTGAATGGTTCCATCCAGCAAATCCCAGGTACGCGGAATACTGTAGAGGTGAGTCCAGCCCTGCGTCATTTGCATTTTTGCTGGAATTAAATCAGGTATTATTGCTATAGCTGTGGTTAAGCCATTTTCATCGTGAGTAACAGACGGCGACAACATTCGATTAATTACCTCCAGGTGTTTGGGCATTTTATGGTCAGGAATGAATTTTTCATTTATAAAATCTCCTGTCCAATAAACTGCCACAGCTGGTTTTCCATGGTGCGGCGTTGGATTTACAAGCAAAATGTATTTTCCGTTCATCTTCCAGAAAACAGGCATTTCCCAGAAAACACCTGTTCCATCAAATTCAGGATCTCCTTTAAACAGAGGATGCAGAAACTCCCAGTTTTTTAAATCTGACGATTTATAAAGTAAAACTGCTCCCTTTTCCTCATCGCTTTCAGCCAATCCAAATCCTATAATCATGTACCAAACATCTCCTTCTTCCCAAAGAAATGGATCACGAAAATCGATTCTATCAAATTGTTTTGGTGGTTCCTGTACAACTGGATTACCTTTGTATTTTTCCCACTTAAATAGATTTTCATCTTTCGGATAAGCCAGGCACATTCCAAATTCATTCCCATCCCCACCTGTATACATTACAACAGGTTCTCCTGAATCGCCGATGACTGCATGACCTGACCAAATACCATATTGGTCATAACCTTTTTCAGGAGTAAGTATCGGGCGATGCTCTGTCCATTGAACCAAATCAGGGCTACTGAAATGTCCCCAGTTAATTCTTCCGAGATAAACGTTTGTCCCGTTTTTTTGATTAAAAATGTGGTATTTCCCATTGTAATTAATGAGACCATGGGTTTCGTTTGTCCAATTTGCTGCAGGTAGGAGGTGGTATTTTGGACGATTAAAATCACCTTCAAAACGGATTTCAGGAATTGACAGGTCAGGCTTATTTAGGCTTAATTCGTTAATGTCCTTCTGATTAAAATCATCTTCGGTTAATGCCGTATTCCAAACTTTTATTTCATCAATTATCCCGTTGATGTAATTGATTGGGAATATGTGCACTTTCCTTTCTCGTGAATCACGTCCAACCAATAATGACGAATATGCCGAGGATAGGGAAGTGGGGCTGCTTGCAATTTTTTTCCCATTTTGGAGTAAAGTTGTTTCATCATTGGCAATTGCAAGAGTAAGATGAAACCATTCAAATTTTTCTATATTAATATTGGCTGGCTGCCAAGTGGTAATCCCTCCAACACATACCGAAAGCATTACTTCGCCAAATTGATTGATATTTGCAGCGATCCAGTTGTCGACATCTTGCTCGAATGAGAAGAAACCTGCAGTGTCTGTAGGGTAGGTTTCGAGTGCAAACCATGCTTCGGCTGAAAGTTTTGATAAATTATTTGGAAGTTTTGATTTAAAAAAAGTAGAATAACCATCGGTTCGCAAACCACTCCCGGAAATTCCGGGAACCAGCTCAAGGTTTTTCTTTATAGATTGAACAGACTCTACTATTTCTTCCTTTGTCCTCTCGTCGAAAGACCAGCTTGCAATTTGCTTATGCTGTTTTGTACATGCGTAAAACAGGAGTAAAACAAAGCTAATTAATAATGAGCTGATTTTAGAATTCATCTGTATCTAATTGTTTTATTGCAAAGGAAAAATGAGGCTGTTCAAATTTGCCGTTTAAACAGCCTCTGATATGTATCGACTCAGATAGTCTGGAATTTATTTGGCTAACAGATAATCAATGCTATTCTGGTATATTTTATGCACATTGCTTTGGTAAACATTAATGTGACCGTCATTCATACTCCATTCCATACCGCCAATACCGATTGTGATAATATAGCCTTCAAACCGATCAAATGGATTCCAGATAATAATGCCTGCATAGCCTTGATCAGCTACAGCCCAATCCCAGGCCGCAATTGGTTCAGCATTATAGCGTGAGTTGAATGTATTATAGGGCGATGTGGTTATTGATCCTAGATTCCATAAGGCATTATGGTCTTCTTTATAGCCGGCATCAATAACGTAGGCCATATTTGGAGCATAGAAATCTAATCCTGCAGAAATAATATTCGAAACATCTGAAACGGTAAATCCGACGCCCCAGGTATCAGGATTATCTCCTCCTTCACCCGTACCAATGATATTTCTTAAACCTGAGTTATCACGTCCCAGTTCTTCAACAAGACCGGTGCCCAATAGCCCAGCTACAATTTTACCTCCCTGTACATAAAATTTAGACAGCACATTCAGTTTATCCAATAATGCTGCAGGTTGATCTGAGGAGCCAACATTATCATAAACATAAACAATAACATTTACACCATCCAATGCTTCATCTGATAAATTATCATACGAAATGTAAACAAAATCGCTTCCATAAGTTGCTTCGGTCCATTGAGCTGCTGCTTTCACATCATCATCAGCACATTCCGCAATAGTTGCACCATCACCTAAAAAGGCTACTTTCGATGGCAACAGCGTTGCATAAATCATATATATTCTTTCAGAAACACCATTGCTTACAACAACCTGAGCGGGATTAGTTAAATCAATATTTGATCCGCTTGCAGGTGTTACGCTGACTCCCTCTGGCAGAGAGGCCTCAAATACAACAGAACTTAAATCGGTATCTCCTGCCAAGCTGATATTAATTGTGCCGGATAAATGATCAACTTCAGCACTTTTACTGTTAATTGTAACTCCTTCAACTATGTCCAGGACAGTCGGACCATCCTTATAGTTTTCCCTTTCGTTGCAGGATTGCAACCCCAGTAACAGGGTTACAATCGCTACTATATTTATATAGTCTATTCGTTTCATTTTATTGAATCTTAATTATTTAAATAATCAATAATGTTAGAGGTAAGCAGTTCAATATTTCCCTGATAATCATTCTCTCTTCCATTATTTGTGTCAAATTCATAACCAATAATGGTATTTTCAAGCGTGATAACTTTTCCGGCGAAATCTGCTGAGATATTAGTATCGAAATTTGCCTCTACGGCTCCATTGGTTGGTAAAAACTCAATTGCACCATAACCAAATGCATCTCCAATATGACGCAATGTTCCAAGTTTAACAGCATTTACTGTCTGTTCAAATAGCAGAGCTGCGTCCTGGCCACAACATCCTGGCGAAAGAATACCATCCATATGTTGCCACCAGATTAATCTTGCTTCCCGGGTACCCGCATTGTTTAAATAAAGTTCTCCGTCACCTGCAAATGTTAATCCGTTAAAGATTGGATGCCATCTTCTGTCGCCTGAGTTATTTGCATCTCTTACACCTAATCCCCAGATATCATCAGCCGGTTTGTCGTAATCTACACAACCACCTATACCGGCACAGCCAAATTCAGTGTACTTGTAATTACCCAATGCACTAGGAGCACTATAATCAGCAGGCATACGACCCAAAACATGAATAAATGAAGTCGGATCACCGGCAAGGAACAAGTTTCCACCGCCTTTTACCCAATTTGTTAAGGCAATCGCCTGAGAAGCTCCCGGTTGTAATTCAGCTGGTAACAATGTCATTACATTTTCATTGGTCGCAAAATATTGTGTTCCTGAAGTAAGCGGGGTTAAATAGTACAACATAGCAACATTGGTATTAGCCAAGGCTTCTTCGGTAACATTTGCAATTTTTATGTAGGCAAAATCATCAGGATATTGAGCTTTCAAGTATTCTGCAGCCGCTTTAGCATCATCATCTTCAAGTGTATTTATACAATCAGCTTCTCCCAAAAAGACAACTTTTTGAGTTGATTCTTTTGATGATAGGATTACCTGGTATTCTTTGGTTAAGCCTTCCTGATTTGTAACTGTATAAGTTACTGCTCCCTGACTAAAATCCTGAGCTTCACCGGAAGCTGGAGATACAGTTAATTCATCGTTTAATGTAATAACAGGCGAAACAGAAGACAAATCTGATCCGGCAGGTAGTATAACATTAATTGTCGAAGCATTATTATCAATAATTCCTGTTACGGCGCAAACATCCTCAGAAGTAGCAAAAACGTCAATTACCGGAGCTGCAAGTTGTGTTACAGTAACGATATATGATTTACCGGTAAATCCATCGTTAGACAAAACGGTATATTTAACAGGATCTGTAAAATCATTCATTACACCTGATTGAGGAGACGCTGTTGTTCCTCCAGGGATCGTATATTGCGGCGCTAATGCTTTAATATCTTCCTGGCTTCCTACTGTAATGTCAATTGTACCATTAATCTGGTCAATTACTCCTACATTCTCTCCAATTGCAAAACTCATAATCATTGGATCTCCGTAAGCAGCTATTGTTACTGTATATTCCCTGCTTACTCCATTATTGGAAACCGTAAAAATTACGGGACCGGAAGAAAAATCCAAAGTGCTTCCCGAAGCGGGATCTACTGTCGCTCCCTCAGGAAGTGTCATTGCAACTGTTACCGAACTGTTATCAGTTCCGGCAGGCAAAATTAAATTTACCACACCATTCGTATGATCGATGGTTGCTGTTTGACCATTTGCCGAAAACGACCTCATTATTGAATAGGTATAGTCCGGCACCATGCCTTCAAACTTTATGTCTTCTTCACAGTTTGTAAACAATGTCAAAGCGATTCCGAAAAAAAGAACAGGAATCCATCTGTATATATTTTTAATTGAATTTTTCATTTTATTGTTTCTTTTTAATATTTATAAATAGGTTCATTATTTAAAATCAGGCATTAATATCCTGACCGTTGTTTGTACACTCCACCTGAAGCATCGATTTCAATTTGAGGTATTGGCAGGTATTCATCTCTGCCGGAAGTAAATGATGCCCCTGAGTAATAACTTCTTTTGGCACTTTCAGTAAACATGTAATCGTTTAACCAACTATTGGCAATGCCCCAACGTACCAAATCGTAAAAGTGATGTCCTTCGTTATGCAGTTCTAAGCGGCGTTCCAATCGCAATGCTTTTCTAGCATAGTCTTGCGTTACCTCGGTAGGGTACAAGCTGATATTATAATTGGCTGCATCTTGGGATGGATTGTTAAAGTCATATACACGGGGTGAATTTTTTGTTCTGGTACGAATTTGATTAATAATACCTATTCCCGAGGCCACGTCACCTAATTCAATAGCAGCTTCAGCTTTCCATAATAGTACATCGCTAAATTTTATTATTGGCCAATCCAGAGCCCCTTTTGCCCATGGGAAACCTCCTGATGCTCTTAAATCAGAGTAAGGATCTATTTGATATTTTTTTACGACATAATAGCCGTAAGTTGGCACATCCCTGTTCCAGTTAATTTGCATGGGCATGTTTTGCCAATGTTTCCAGGTTATTCCTGGTCTGCCAATTGAGTGATCCAGTCTAGGATCTACTGGTGTCGAAGTATCGTCGTACTCCAAATCAGAGTTATTATACGAATCTAATAACGGTAGCCCACTCGCATTTACCTTAAATGCGTTTACGATATTTTGTGAAGGCTTGTGAAAATCGTCTCCATTTAAATAGGGGTGGTTGGTATCATCAGACGGTGAATCAGGAGAATTTAACAGATCTCCAAAATTTAAGTTTCCATATTCCGATCCATCATTTACGGAATATTGAATAGCAAATACATTTTCCGTATTGGCGTATCCTGGAGTAGAATAAAGTTTTTCAAGGTCATCAACAAGTTCATAGGGACCTGCTATAACTTTGTCGGCATAGGTAATTGCCTCGCTCCATTTGCCCTGGAATAATTTAGCTTTTGCCAGATAGGCATAAGCAACCAGTTTGTTTACCCTTCCAAGGTCTGCCTGGGTTTCGGGCAATACCGGAATGGCTGTATTTAAGTCGTTCTCAATTTTTCCCCATAAAAATGTTGGATCAAAAGAGTTTTCCACCCTCGTTACACTTTCTACCGGTGTGTTTTCATCGATATAGGCGAATGATCCAAAATTTTTCATCAGCTCGAAATAAAAATGGGCTCTCAAAACTTTCAATTCCGCAATTCTTAAATCTTTTTGAGTAAAATCGGATGTGTTATTGAGTATTACGATTGCGCTATTTACCCTGAATATGGAAAAATACAGTGCTCTCCATAAATTGTAAGCATTTTCAGAAGAAGGAAAAACCTGGTGTATTTCCAGTGCGTGCATTCCACCGCCAGGATTATCACCAACACCACCGCCACCTTTATAGGCGTCTCCACTTCTGATATCTGAAAAACACCAGTTAGAAGGAGCGTGGTCAAAAGGCCGGTTATCTCTAGTTTCACCTGTATTAAACCTATAATCAAGTCCACTATAAGCGCTTATAACAAGTTGTTCTGGATCAAGATTTTCTTCCGAAACTACATTCTCGGGAGCAACATCCAGAAAGTCTTCCTGACAAGAAGCAAACAGTAATGTTGCAAATATGATTATTAGTAATTTTTTCATCTTATTAAAATTGTAGGTTAAGTCCGAAACTATACGTTTTGGTATGTGGATATACACCCATACCTGCTATACCGATACCAGTTCTGCTCAGCCCTGGTACTTCGTAGTCGAATCCTGTAAAAGAAGTTATGGTCATCAGGTTTTCTGCCTGTACATAAAATTTACCGGCATCCAATCCTAATTTCTTAAAAAAGCTATTTGTTTTAGTTGAAAAGTTATAACCAATATTTACACTCTTTAGCCTGAAATATGAGCCATCTTCAACAAAATAGGTAGAAGCTCTTTTTTGATCATTCACATCTGAGGTACTTAATGCAGGAATAAGAGAATTTGCATTATCGACAGCCCAGGCATCTAAGGTGTTTCTTCCATGATTAAATCCAAAGTAAGCAAAGTCAAGCATTTCGCGTTGGGCGTTATACATGTCATTGCCTTGTCTTCCGTCAAAAAACACATTAAACTCCCAGCTTTTATAGCCTGCATACAGGTTTATTCCATAAATGAAATCAGGATGTGGGTTTCCTATAATTGTTCTGTCGTCCTGGTTAATCACCCCATCTCCATTAAGGTCCCTGTATCTGATATTTCCAAGTGCTTTGCCAGGTTGTGACGCATGTACAGCCACTTCTTCCGGTGTTCTGAAAATACCATCAGCAACGTATCCGTAATAAGAACCGATTGGATGTCCAACACCTGTATAAGATACACCTTCCAAGATGAAATTGTCTGAGCTGCTCAGGTCTGTCACTTCATTTTCATAGGCAGAGAATGTAAAATCTGCTCCATAAGTAAATACTTTTCGTGGCGAAGACCTGTAGCCTAAAACGATATCAATACCTTTGTTAGTCATGTCGCCGGCATTGAAAAATAGCGTTTTACCAGCTTCTCCTAACACAGACGGCTGAATGACCTGTAACAAGAGGTCTGATGTTTTCTTTTCATATAAATCTACTACCAGCGTTACTTTATTGTCAAATAAACTTGCATCTAGACCCACGTTAGTCTGGTACGATTGTTCCCATTTCAAATCGGGATTCCCAACTTGGTTTGGCGAAACGCCTAAATCAATATCGCCATTACCACCACCGTTTAAATCATAATTACTATTTTCTATGGCTTGCTGGTAAATCGAATATTGTGCATATTCAAGAATGTCGGCATTACCATTCGCTCCCCAGGAAGCTCTGAGTTTTAAGTTTTTTATGATTTTACTGTTTGCCAGAAAATCTTCGTTACTTATAGTCCAGCCAATTGAAGCTGTTGGAAAAATGGCATATCTGTTATTGCGTCCAAAACGAGATGAACCATCTCTTCGAATACTGGCAGAAAGGTAATATTTGTCTTTATAGTCGTATGATGCTTTTGCAAACATAGATTCCCTTCTGCTGTCTGCACCAATTCCATAGGCATCCAGATTACTATTATCTGCAAGAATGTCGTAGGCTTCAATATTTTCAAAATCAACCTCCGTTCCATAAGGTACCTGGACACGATAATAGCTGTTATCTTGGTCTTTTCTATATACCTCGTGCCCAATAAATGCGTTTAATGAATGTAATCCTAACTCGCGACTATAGGTTAACAGATTCGTAAAGATGTAGGTGTCCATATTATTTCGATTTCGGGCAAAGCGGGCAACCTCTTCTCCGCCTGATAGGTACACCAAATTTCCTAAGATACTTCCATTCTGATTAAAGGCTTCGGTTTGCTCATTAAACTTATAGCGATTATTATCGAAATTAAGTTTAGTGCTGAATTTTAAACCATCAATAATATTAAGGTCAGCATATATATTCCCAAAAGTTCTCCAGGTTTTCTGAACGTTATTCCTGTTAATGTATAAAATGGCAAGTGGATTCCATTTATCCTGAAGGCCTGCTCCAACAGGGCCACCCCAGGTGCCATCTTCACCATATACTGGAATTAGTGGGTTTTGCAACAAGGCATCTTCCATCGAATTACCTTTTACTTCCTGAAAATTCGAAACGGTAAGGTTTTCTCCTATTGTTAGTCTGTTATTGAAGAAGTTAACGCTGGCGTTTAACCTGAAGTTTTTACGTTCGTAGTAAGTATATTCCATTAAGCCATCGTCTTTGGTATAACCCAGTCCCATAAATATTTTATACCTATCGCTACCATTTGAATAACCAAAGTCAGTAGTTGTGGAAATGGAATTTTTAAGAATGACGTCAATCCAGTCAGTATTTGAAACTCTTAGGTTATTATCTGAATCTAAAAACTCAGGCAATGGTGTACCTGGAGTATAAGTAATATCACCTGCTGTAACAGGAACATTTCCCTGGGCAATATATCGCACATCTAACCACTCCTGCGAGCCTAATACACTAAAATTGTCGCGCACTGTATTTAGAGTTACCCTGCTGTCTAATGTAATTTTGGCTTTTCCGCTTTCGGCTTGTTTGGTTGTAACGATTATTACACCCCGGGCCGCTTCTGTACCATAAATACCTGCTGAAGCCGCATCTTTAAGTATCTGGATACTTCCAATATCATTAGGATTTAAACCTGCAGGAGATGTTGTTTGTACACCATCAATTACCCAAAGCGGACCAGTTCCCCCAAATACTGAGGTTAGACCACGAATAGAGATTTGTGTATCGTTACCTCCTGGTACCCCGGAAGACGTAAGGGTTAGGCCAGGAACCCTTCCTTGTAGTTTTGAAACTACGTTTGGTGTAGATACCATGTCCAACTCTTCGGTTTTCACGATAGAAATTGCTCCTGTTATGTCCGATTTTTTTTCAACAGCATACCCCGTAACAACTACTTCTTCCAATTGCTCAGTGTCTTCTGTTAAAACAAAATCATAAGTGCTTTCTGTGCCAATAACCTGTGATACAGATGTAAAACCGATAAAGGTTACAAGCAAAGTATCACCTTGATTGACTTCAATTTGAAAGTTACCGTCATAATTCGAAATTGTTCCATTCGTTGTACCTTTAACGACAACAGTAGCCCCGGGTAGCGGCTCACCATCACCGAATTTTATTATTCCGGAAATGGTGCGTTGTTGCGCAAAAGATAACAGCGATGAGAGAAACAATAATGTAAAACATAAGCTTTTCATTGCATTCTTCATTTTATTTATATTTAGTTAGAAATTTTATAAACTGTTACATTAGCCGTTGCAGTTCCGCCCTTGACAAACATGTCTATTCCGGTTGCATTAGCAAGTGTTGGGAAAAAACGGCCGGTAAAATGTGCTTTATTATCAACAAATACTTCCAGTACCGACCCATCTACAAATACTCGCACATCAACTACATCTCCCTGTTCTATAGAGTAATCACCAGTTCTGTTGTCTTTTCTGACAAGCGGGCTAAGTGATGATTTTGAAGCATCTACTACCCATTGTTGTGCAGAAAAATCATAGTAAACTTTATACTCTTCTTGTCCATCGGGAGATTTTCCAAGAATAAACCCAACTTGAGTGGCATCGCCAGTGTTGATTGTCGCATTCAGTTCAAAATGGCGTTCATTATAATTCTGAAAATAATTACTATCGCCATCTTCCAGTGTGAGGTTGCTAAATGTGGTTTCAGCTCCCCTAAGTGCATCCAAATTGGGGTGAGGTTTAATTACAATTGTATTCGATTCATCTAATTCCCAAACCTGCGGTACGCTGAATAAATGAGCCCATCCTTGCTCCATTTGGAATTGTGCATCCACCTCGTCTGGGATAATTCCGATGGCGGTTATTAGTCCTTGTTCATCGGCTGTTACGGTTGGTGACAAAAATCCATTAACAACTTCCAATTTTTTAGCTTTTTCAAAATCAGGAGTGAATACACCATTTTCAAATTGACCGATCCAATATGTTGTAATTGCCGGAGTAGCATCAGGAGTTTTTTGAACCAATAGCATTTCTTTTCCATTCGGGAATTCATATATAACAGGCATTTCCCAAAATGCCCCTTCTCCTGCATCCTTTTGCCCCTGATAGGCTATTCCTTCATAATTCCAATTCTTAAAATCTTCACTCTTATAATAAACTATGTTTCCACCGATTGATGATATACCGCTACCGACTATCATATGATACATCCCATCTTTTTCCCACACATATGGATCTCTAAAATCCATGTTTACACCAGGAGGTGCTTGAGAAATTACCGGGTTGTATGAATCTTTAATAAGCGTCTGATAATTATCGAAGGATGTTGCGGTACCAATACCGGCCTTAACCCCATCAACACCTGTATATGCAACTGCGGGAGTACCGTCGTTTAGTATAATTGCACAGCCTGACCATATGCCAAAATTATCCCATCCTTCATCAGGCCACAAAACAGCATTCTGTTCATCCCACTCTACCAAATTGGTACTTGTGAAATGCCCCCAATTTTGTTGAGCGATTCCTAGAAAAACTTCATTCTTCTGAAAGAACATGTGGTACTTATTATTGTGATAGATTAGCCCATAAGATTCATTTGCCCAACCATAATCAGGAAGTGCGTGATAGGTAGGACGATAAAAATCATCAGAATAATCAATAGCTAACTGATAAAATACCGGAGGCGATGGAGGAGTAAATTTACTGTATTCTGCGTCTGCAATTTCCTGTGTTAGCTGCCCTGAAAAAATCCTTATCTCATCGATAGCGCCTGAAAAATAGTCAACATCATAAATGCCAATCTGCTCTCCATTTGTATTTTCCCCAATACTAAACTGTGTGTTGGTTGTAGGCCACGAGATATTTCCATTAGGAATTGTGGTGTTTAAAAGAATCGTTTTATTAAGGAAGATTTTTATTAAACCATTTTTGGGGCTAATGCTGACCATCAAAGAACTCCAAGTATTCTTTGGCAGACTTTCGGCGGTTACTTGTTCGTAAGAAGTTCCGTTTATAAAATACTTCACTACAATCTGACCGAATTTATTTAAACCAACCATTACTCCTGTATTGGAACCTTCAGAAGTCAAGGCCAACATGGCAGAAGTGCTTATAGAATAAGATTTCGGAGACACCCATAAAGACAAACTAAACTGACTTTTTGGAAGTATGCTGCTCAATAGTGTTCCAGTTATCCGGTTTGACAAGCCATCAAAAAAGAGTCCATTACCCATAACGCCGGGCATTCTGTTAATTCCGTTTCCAAGTATTTCATAGTTGGTATTAGTTTTTGATTCAAGAATAGTAGAACCGGAAGTTTCGTCAAACCTGAATGCTAGTACCTCTACAATTGATTCATCAGGAGTAATTACCGGTGGAACTGGTTCATCATAATTGCGACACGCTAATGTAATAGCTGCCATGAAAAAAACTAAAAAAATTGGACTGATTAGTTTCATTTTTATTTGTTTAGTTACCTAACAAAATCTTATTGATTTCATTCATATCGTACTTTGGTGTAGCTCCGGCTTTTGATGCCACAAAAGCGCCTGTAGCACATGCAAATGCCAAAGCTTCATCTGGTTTTTTCTTGTTTAGAAGAGATGCAATTAATCCGGCAAGAAATGCATCTCCTGCTCCGACAGTGTCAACAGCGTTTACCTTAAATCCGTGATGTTCGTAAAACTCACCTTCGCAGTACAACAAGGCACCATTTTCTCCTTTCGTAACACAAACCATTTTTATATTGTATTGCGATACGAACCATTTAACAAGACTTTTTTCATCGTATTTGTGTTTGTTGTACCATTGTGCAAATACCACCAACTCATCGTCGTTTAGTTTTACGATATCGGTTTTCTCCAGTAGCTTTTCAACCACTTCTTTTGAATCGTATGGTTTACGGAAGTTTACATCTATAAGTTTAATACCATCAATTTCCAACAATTTAAGGATCGTCTTGCGCGTTAGAGGATTACGTGAAGCCAAGGTGCCATAAATAATCAAACCTGATTTTTTCGCTTTTTTAATTAATTTGTCAGACAAAAGAATACTGTCCCAGGCAACGGGTTCGCAAATCTCATAGGTCGCGTTATTATTATCGTCCAGTTGGACTAATACTTCACTGGTTGGAAGATATTCATCGGTTTGGATGTATTTCGTAGTAACACCAGAACTTTTTAGAAAATCTTTCAGTTTTTTCCCAGGATCGTCTTCCCCAATTCTACTAGCAATTGCCGCATCTAATCCAATTGCATTTAAGTGAAGTGCTACATTCATTGGCGCTCCTCCTGGCTTGGCTCCCGATGGTAAACGGTCCCAAAGCACCTCTCCAATACATAAAATTTCGTTATTCTTTATTTCCATAATGAAATGATTATTTTTGTATGAATTCTTTTTGAATGTCTTCCAATGATTTGCCTTTGGTCTCAGGAAGTATTTTCCAAGCAAAAAAGAAATGCAACACCATCATTACAGCAAAAAAACCAAATGATATCCCACCACCTACGGAATTATTCAAAACAGGAAATCCCCAAATCAGTGCTGCCGCGAAAATCCAGTGGGTAAAACTTCCTAGCGCTTGTCCTTGTGAACGAACTTTATTAGGAAAGATTTCAGAAATAACAACCCATAGCACAGCGCCCTGCGAAAAAGCGAAAAATGCTATGAACCCCATCAGGTAAATCATAACTCCATAACCTCCCAGTTCTGAATAATTTTCGGTAAAAAAAGCTTTTGAAAGCAAGCCAAGAAAGAACACCATTCCTACAGAACCGATCATTAATAAAGTTCGTCGCCCATATTTATCAATAAGGAAAAGAGCGACAAAAGTGAAAATTAGGTTCGTTGCACCAACGGAAATGGATTGAAGTAGAGATGCATTAGTGCCGAAGCCAGCCATTTCAAATACACGCGGTGCATATATCATAATGGCATTTATACCTGCCAATTGATTGAAGGCGGCAATCAAAATAGCAATCATAATCGGGAAACGGTTCTCTCTAACAAATAGCTGTCCGTGACCCATGGCTTCTTCTTGTTCAACAGATTCTTTTACGATACGTACTTCTTCTTCTGGATTTTTGGCTTTTATGCGTTGGAAAATTACCAAGGCTTCGTCGTTACGTCCTTTATTGATTAACCATCGTGGGCTTTCAGGAACCAAATTCAATAAAAAAAAGAATATCGTTGCAGGGATGACTTCAACACCAATCATCCAACGCCAGGAACTGTTTTCAATTATATTGGACAAAAGATAATTCACTGCAAAAGCCAGGAAGATAGCCGTTACTACAAAAAATTGATTCAGTAAAACCAATTGTCCACGTTTCGTGGCCGGTGAAATCTCTGCAATAAACATTGGGGTAACAACAGTTATACTTCCCAATAACACTCCGGTTATCAAGCGGAAGAATAAAAGCATGCTCCAATTTATGGCAAAAGCGCTACCTAAAGTTGATAAAGCAAAAAGACCTGATAATACAATTAATGATTTGCGGCGACCATGTTTTTCTGCAGGTCTACCTATTATTAGTGTACCAATGATGGTACCTAATATGGCAACTGCTACGGTAAAACCAAGCCAAAAGCTATTTAAATTGTATAAAGTTTCTAATTGAGTGGTGGTTCCCGAAATCATGGCTATATCATAACCAAAAAGGAAACCTCCCAGAGAGATAATTATTGCTACTGCAAAAACATTTTGTTGCTTCATTTCGATTCAGAATTATTGGTTTATCCGGCATCAAATTTATTTCGAACAATGAAATTTATCAGTCAATAATGAAGCAAAAGCAGTTATAAATGTTTCATTTTTAGGGGTGTTTGCATTGATTTTAGTTTATGTTACACGATTGTTACATATGTTTCAGAAATACATGGGTATGGAATTACAAGAATCTAGAATAAACACAAATGAAAGTATGTTATAATATTTTCGAAAACGATAGAATCTTTGAACTGAACGAAAAATAAGATTAAAAACAATAAGGTTTTATATTTTGCAAGATTTCAGGCTTTATATTGCCCTTAAATCCTGTCAAAGTTACTTCGCCGTCCAGAAAAGTCAAGGGCGGCTGATTATTGCCCGTTTTTTAGCCAGCCGTCCTTTGGAGTTGTTCAGTTTTACCTCGCTCACTCAATAAAACAGACATAATCCCTTGACTAGGATCCATACGGCTCAATGGCATGCGCCAAAATTTAATGGCGTGCCAGAAGCTTAAATAAATCCCAAAGGCATGGGTGGATAAAATGAAAAGATTTGATATTTATGAAACAGTTACCAACCTAATTGTAGAACGATTGGAAGCTGGTATAGTGCCATGGCATATGCCTTGGAAAACATCCAGTTCTATTCCTCGTAATCTGGTGTCTAAAAAGCCTTACCGGGGATTTAATTTCTGGTACTTGCTTAACTTTGGTTTCGAACGTCCATATTTCCTAACTTTTAAACAAGTCCAAGATTTGGGAGCTTCAGTTAAAAAAGGTTCAAAATCGTTTATGGTTGTTTTCTGGAAGATGGTTGAATATGAAAAAGATGGTGAAACAGAAGAAATCCCAATGCTTCGTTATTACCGGGTATTTCATATTGATGATATTGAAGGTATTGAAGAGGATAAGATGCCGAAAAGCGAAAGCCACGACCATGAGTTTGACCCAATAGCTTCTTGTGAACAATTAATTGAATTTTGGTACGATTCACCAGTAATCAAGATCAATAAGAAAAAGGCATGTTATATCCCTTCGCTTGATGAAGTTCATATGCCCAATCCAAGAAGGTTCTTTAAAGATGAAGAATATTATTCCGTGATTTACCATGAATTAGTCCATTCTACAGGCCATAGGAAACGTTTAAACCGCCATGAAAAGTTTCCCAACTTAAATTTTGGAAGCAAAGATTATTCCCAGGAAGAATTAATAGCTGAAATGGGCGCAGCTTACCTCTGTGGAATTTGTGGAATTGAAAATGCCATAATTGACAACAGTGCAGCTTATATACAAGGTTGGCTAAAGAAACTCAAAAACGATAAAAAGTTTATTGTTTCAGCTTCCGGTTTAGCTCAAAAGGCAGTTGATTATATTTTGGAACATCAGCAACCAACTTCTGCTGCAAAGCCAGTTCAGGCTAAGCGAAAACGAAGGAAAAAGGTTAAAACACTGGCTTTAGCTTTTTGACTAAACTGCCATTGCCCCCAAATCTTTTTCCGTATTCATTAACCTGGCATTTTGGAATTGCCGGTTAACTTCATTTTTCAATTTGTACGGACGGTTAAAAGCTTCCTGGGAAACATTAAAGTGTTCGGCTAATTTGCGGATAGTTTCCTTGGATAAACCTTTACGGTAATTCAGGATCTTTGAAACAGTCCCTTTTGATAGATGTAGTATTTGTGTTAAGTCAATAGCCTTTAAATTATTCTCTTGCATCAACGATCTTAGAAGTTCAACCGGGTTTAAATCAGAAAATGAACTGTTTTCATCATCCCACTTTTCAATAAGAAGTGTTAATAGTTCAATTTCATCTACAAAAGATGAATCATCTTTTTGAAGCAATTTTTCAAGGATATCGCAATAGTTTGCGTATTGTCCTTCTGTTTTTACGATAGTATATTTTAATGCTCCCATTTTAGTTTTTACTTTTATATGAATCAACCGAGTATTGCTCTTCATTGTTGCATAATTTGGTATAAGAAGCATGTGTGCCTATCCACTTTACAAATAAATGTATCTTCTGTTTCCCAAAATAATACTGACAGATAATTCTATACTTGTTACCATCAATATTAAAGACAACTCTGTTTGAACTATGTCCCAGGATATCAGCAGAATTAAAGGTCCTTATAATATCCTGAGGCGTATTCCAGTCAGCCCTTTTAATGATCGAAAGCCAAATTTCAAATGCTTTTTTACTTTGGGCATTTTTATTCACAAATCTTTCGATAGACTGAATTTTTATTAAATGAACTTTCATCGTTTATATTGCAAAGTTAAGAAAAAGTTTCACAAAGGGAAACTTACTGGGTTATTAATTAACTGATTTTAGTTGAGAGTCATTATTCGTTTCCAGTTTGGATTGTAATAGAGACATATCATCGGAAATTTTCTGGTCCAGGATTTTGGCATATATCTGAGTTGTTTTCAGAGAAGTATGACCTAATACTTTTGAAACGGTTTCTATTGGTACACCGTTTCCCAAGGTCACAGAAGTTGCAAATGTGTGCCTGGCCATATGCATAGTAATGCTTTTATTGATGCTACAAATATCACCTAACTCTTTTAGATAGCTATTCATTTTTTGGTTAGTTAATACCGGGAGTAATAATCCTTTGTTATGATTTTTAGGATAATTCTTGTATTTCTCTAAAATTTCTTTGGCTTTTGGAAGAATTGGAATTCGACAACGATTATTGGTTTTAGACCTGTCAATTATTATCCATTCATTTTTATCGATACCTTTTTGAAGGTGGTTCTTATTTAGTTTGGAAATATCTGAATATGAAAGACCGGTATAGCAGGCAAAAACGAATATGTCTCGAACTGCTGATAAACGTTCAATTTCAATGTTTTTAATTTCAATCTTGAAAAGTTCCTCAGAGGTTAAAAACTCACGATGAGTTTCTTTTAAATCTACTTTATATTTATTGTATGGATTTTTATGAATATGGTCCATTGAGACGGCGAGATTTAAAACTCTACGTAAATGTTTGTGATAATTCCATGCCGTATTCTGATGGACTTTAAATCTTTTTTTCAAGTAAACATCGAATGCATCTAGAAATTTGTAATTAATTGATTCAACGGGATAATCTGCTTTTTTATATTGATATTTAATAAAAGCAGCCAACCGTTTTCTGGAGGATTTATAATGTTTATAAGTCTCCATGGAATAACCTTTATTCAGTTTTTCAAGAATACTATTCAGGTAGTAATCGAATATCTTAAGAATTCCTTTGCTCTCATCAATGTTCAACAGTTTATTTTTAATAGTCTTAACATTAAAATCTTCAGCGGAAGATTTTAGCTGATTGTAATGATCCTGGATTTCATTTTGGATCTTGTCTAGTCTGTTGTTTAGAATCCTGGCTGATTCATTCCTCCCTCTTATTTGTTGTCCAACTTCATCCCATTTATCCGGATGACAGTAAATTCCGGTGGATAATTCAACTCGTTTTGAGTTCATCGTAAATCTCACGTAGACAGGGATCTCACCATTGTTTTTCTGTCTCGCTTTCTTCATTAAAAAGTTAATCGTCAATCTCATAATTTCTCCATTTTAAAGTTTTAGAAAAATTGTTCTCGATTGTTGGTCAAAAATACCCATTTTGAGGGTGGTTTTCAATACCAAATCAAGTCAATTCGTATCAATTTAAATGTTGTAATAGAGAGAGTTACACGATTTACCGAGAACAGTTTTTGAAAAAAAACTTTGTTCTCGGTAAAGTCTCGCTTATATTGACTTTTTAAGCGTTTTTTTGACATTCCTGCAAAAAGAAAAAGCGCTTAAATCATTGAATTTAAGCGCTTTTGTTCTTTTTTGTTTTCTAAGTTGTGCCCAGAACAAGACTCGAACTTGCACGCCGTAA
The DNA here is from genome assembly GCA_963677475.2 of Prolixibacteraceae bacterium. Classification (GTDB taxonomy): domain Bacteria; phylum Bacteroidota; class Bacteroidia; order Bacteroidales; family Prolixibacteraceae; genus JABMQB01. The sequence goes on from CAXXQD010000014.1 coordinate 47,694, forward strand.
TCGGCACCAGCCCCTCAAGCTGGCATGTCTACCAATTTCACCATCTGGGCATTTGAATGTTTTAATGCGATTGCAAAACTAAAAAATTTATTTTAACCTCCATTTACTTTTAAGCATATTTTGAACAATCATAGTTTCAATAACTTTAATGAGTACTAATGACAATGATCCTATACAAAGAGCTAATTATTGATTTTGATCCCTGTTCCTTCTTTTACATTTGGGTTTTTATTTCCAATACGTTTATATTCAATGTCATGTTTTGAATTTACCACAATCCCGTTTTTTATGGTAAAAATATATTTGTCAGTTTTGTGGGCCTCCGGGGTAACCATTGGGTCAAGGGTCATAGCCGCTTTGCTAATTTCAGTACTTCGAAGGTCCTTTTCTTTCACGTAAATATACGTTGAATCTGCTTTGCCGGGTATTATCTCTGTAGGCTTCCCTAATTCATTTAACATGTAGGTTAAACTATGTCCTTCCAGCTTGTTTATTTTTCGTTGCGGGGTGCACGAAAATAGGATCGCAATTGCAAGTATTATCGTAGTTCGTTTCATTTTCATTAATTTTCCTTCAAAGGTATAAATGATTTTAAATCCATCACAATACAAAACAAGGCTTGCTGAATTTTAGTATGTTAATTATTGTTTTTTAAGAAAGATATTTTAGACAATTGATTATTAAATACATACAGCTTAAGTAATCTGTAGGGTATTCTTACTGGGAAAATAGGAAATCCCCTTAGAATAGGGGTCATCATTAATTTGTATGTTTGCATCGAAAGAGTAAAGAACAAAGCTTAATTTTATATTTTTTCTTTCATAGAACTTAAAATTAATGAAGCATTCCAACACTCAAATATATGTGATAATCCGCTTAAAATACCTATTCATATTAATAGTTTTATTGTTGAGCAGTACTTCTTTTGCAGGGGATAAAAATAATATGGAAGGATTTAATAATAGCTGGGCTTTTGGAATTAACATTTCCACCTATGGTGCCGGGCTTGGCTTGTCAAGGTCCTTGTCGCAAAATTCATTGGTAAAGCTTTCCTATAATTTTTTAACCTATACACACCCATTGTCAAAATTAGATGAAGAGTTGGAAGGCAATGCAAAATTTATGAATGGGGGAGCAGCGCTTGTTTTCGATTATTATGTTTTTCGCAAATTGTACCTAACGGGCGGGATAGTGTATAACCGATTGGAAGCCAACATTGATGGACAGATGGCTGAGTCGGTTTTTATTGGGGATATAGAGATGTATCCAGAAGAATTAGGCACCGTTCATCTTGATCTTATGCCTGAATATAAAATTGCACCTTACATTGGAATGGGAATTGGACAAATAGTCCCAACATATTCCAATCTTTCATTTAGTATGGAAATTGGCGCCATTTATTTAGGAAAGCCCCAGGTCAACCTCGAAACCACAGGTATGCTTGCGCCTACAGCATCAAAGGAACAGGAAGAGCTGATTCAGGATAATATTGCAGCATTGGATTTTTTGCCTACGATCACATTTCGGCTTGCATATAAAATAGGAGGTAGATAGATGAAAAAATCAATAAGCATTCTTTCTATAGTATTATCGTTACTCCTTGTTTTTGGCTCTTGCAGTAAACTCGATGAAGTGAAGAATCCATTGGATGGATTTAAACTCATTATCGATTACGATATTTTTAACACCTTTTTTTCTTTTCGTTTTATGGATGGGGGCACAGGTGAGCTAATTGGAAGCACGGATGAAACCAGTGTAACAATTACGGTTACAGGAGAAGATAAAGATGGTGTTGTTAACCAATTGGGAGAAAGAAGCAGTGAGTTTTATTCATTTTCCGGATTATTGACTTTAGCTTTAAATCCAAAGGACCCTTATATTCCGACATTTGAAAATCCAATTAAGTTTACTATTGTAGCAAATTACGATGGATATTTCTCTCGGGAGTTGCAGGTGAGTATTTCCGAAGAAGGAAAATTCACATACGATGTATATCTTGAGAAAGAAGAACAACAGGAGGGATTTAGGAAGTATTACCGAACATTTGAAACAAATGAAAATGGCGAAGTGAAAGAACCTGTTTCCATTGTTGCACAAAGTGGTGGCGAATACATTTTTATTCCGTCTGGAACCGTTTTATTGGATTCCTTGGGGCAAAAAATAGAGAATGAAACAGTTTATGTACTTGTGCATATTTTTGAAAATTTCTCTAAAGCTGCTGTGCCTCAAAGCCTAATTGTGAATGTGAATGAAGAAGTAACCCAGGATAAAGTATTTGATATTGCTTCATTGGCAAAAATTGAACTATGGACAGATTCCAAAGCTGTAAAAAGTTTTACGGGTGGGAACATAAGTTTTCAGATGGCATTAAAAAACAACGCAATTAATCCAGTAACCGAAAAGAAGTTTGTTGGGGGCGAGATGCTTAAATCGTGGTCGTGGCAGCAAGATAATGCGTTTTGGAACCATGAGGAAGAAATCGAGATAATTGCAAATGAATCCGAAAAACTATTTTTTCAGGCAGAAGTAAACACCCTTGGATATTTTTGCGGTGCAACAGCCCAAAACGTTTGCCATTATTCTGGCGATGCTGTTTTTAACTTAGATGAAGATTTTATTCAAAAACCAGTTGAGGCATCTATTTTATGTACAAGGCAATTTGATGGAAGGTTGATTGACCAGGTTGCTTATAACCTGGTTAACGATGTTGGTGTACGTAAATTTGACTTCCTTGTTCCTGAGTACAACTCAATACAATTGAAAATTGCCAACCGCGATAATACAAATAGCTTTGAATCAACACCTAACCAGCAAGTGGTGGATAATTCATGTGCAACAGGACAACAGCTAAATTATGAGCTTGTACCAACATCAATGGAGTTCAGTGCTACAATCGGGGTTCATTTCACTGAAGAATTTCCTGAAGAGCAGTTTAAAGTGAATATTGGCTTCTTCGATCTGGAGTCGGGAAAACATTTGCTTAGCATTCAGGAGGATATCTTCGATGGTAAAAACATTGAAATATCGACCAGCATGCAACAGGCATCTTCGCTTCGTATTGTTACAACAGCAATTGATGGTATAAATACATTTTATTCCAATCCAAATGAATTGGTAGTTAATGATGTGCAAGCTGAAAACCAAACTTATCGATTATCACTTACTCCCGAAAATTGTTTGTTGCAAGGAAATTTAAACTTTAATTTTCAAGGGCAATTTGTCGAAGGGGATGTGGATTTTGCTGCCGAAATAAGGGATGAAACTACGAATGAAATTTTGGAAATTATCTACATGAAATGTTCAGAGGCACAGCCCATTGTTCCATTGAGCGTAGTTTTGCCTAAAAACAAAAATGTTTATTTAAAAATTCGGCGCGTAAAAAACGAAACCAAGTTTCATGCCCATCCTTATGAGTTTTCAGTAGGTAGTATTTGTCAAAGAGGACTTAATTGGAACGTGGAAATTAGCCCAGTACAAATGATTTCCGTAGATGTTAATGTGAGGGCTGTTTGCCCAGATACAGAGATTATCCCAACTTTAACCGGCTATTATTGCTTGGTTTGGGACGATGAATGGGATGAGGTTGAACTTGTTTATGGGCAGACTACTGTAGAACTTGAACTTAACGGAACCTACGAAATGGGTATTATAGTTGATGAGGAGCTAGTATCTGAAACGTATATTATTACAGGAAATTCGCTAAACCTTGAGTTTGAACTTGACCAAAATCAATGTGATAAATTTGGATATTAAGTTCTATATTTGCTGCCGAAATTAATATATAAAACTGGTTTTGTAATAAAAAAAATTAAATTTCATATATATTTGACGTAAATTTTTGTTTAATTCTTGAATTAAATAGTATTCTTTTCAATTTAATGCAATCGATAGCATAAAATTTTTTCAAACATTTTTTTTTAAAGCCTTCTAACGTTGTAATAATCTTTACTTTCTGTCGAATTGTAAGTAAAATAGTTGTTCTAGTATCAATTTAAAAGAAATTAAGAGTTGTTTGTTGGGAATTACTTTACCATTACTTAACAATCAAATTCTCATTTCTGAGAAATTCTTCACTAAGTTCGTCACAATTTTTTCTCATTAAAAAGTAAAATATGGAAAGTGCATTAGCTCTTGCAGTCAAGTTAATGTTGACTGGTATGAGCACGGTCTTTTTGATTTTGGTACTGGTTGTCCTTCTCGGAAAACTTATCATTTTGATTACCAATAAATATCCTGCGTCAGCGCCTGTGGGTTCGAAATTGCATGAAAGTGGATCATCGGTTGATCCTAAAAAACTTGCAGTAATTATTTCGGCTGTTGAGGCTGCGACAAAGGGGAAGGGGAGTATAACTTCCATAAATAAAATGAATTAAAAATTTAACATTTAAGGCATGAAAAAAGAAATAAAATTTAGTCTGCTGTACCGTGATATGTGGCAGTCATCGGGCAAATATGTCCCGAAAGTTGAGCAGTTGGAAAAAGTTGCCCCGGCAATTGTGAAAATGGGTTGTTTTGCCAGGGTTGAAACAAATGGTGGAGGATTTGAACAAATTAACTTGTTGTTCGGAGAAAACCCAAATGTTGCAAATCGTAAATGGACCCAAACATTTAACGATGCAGGTATTCAAACACATATGCTTGAACGTGCATTGAACGCTATTCGTATGACCCCGGTTCCGGCTGATGTGCGTGAATTGATGTTCAAAGTTAAAAAACTACAGGGAACAGATATAGCCAGGTCTTTCTGTGGGTTGAATGATTCCAGAAACCTTGAAAACTCTATTAAGTTTGCCAAAAAAGGTGGGATGATTGCCCAGGCGGCTCTTTCCCTAACTATTTCGAAAGTACATACCGTTGAATACTATACCGATCTTGCAAATACCTTGATTGAAATGGGTGCTGACGAGATTTGTGTGAAAGATATGGCCGGAATTGGGCGTCCCGTATTTATCGGGAAAATCATTAAAAATATCAAAACCCAGCATCCTAATATCGTAGTACAATACCATGGCCATTCTGGTCCTGGGTTCTCAATGGCTTCAATTTTGGAAGCTGCGCGTGCGGGAGTTGATTATGTTGATGTTGCAATGGAACCGCTATCATGGGGTACTGGGCATGCCGATGTATTGGCTGTTCAGGGAATGTTAAAGGATGCAGGTTTCCTTGTTCCTGAAATTAATATGGATGCTTATATGGAAGTTCGGTCGTTAACCCAGCAGTTTATGGACGATTTCCTTGGTTATTATATCAATCCTAAAAACAGGCATATGAATTCCTTATTAATTGGATCAGGTTTGCCTGGTGGAATGATGGGAAGTTTAATGTCCGATTTGGAACTTAACCTTGTGAGCCTAAACAAATGGCTGAAGAAAAGAAATAAACCTGAACTAAGCCAGGATGAACTTTTAATTAAGTTGTTCAACGAAGTAGAATATATATGGCCAATCCTTGGTTATCCGCCATTGGTTACTCCATTTAGTCAATACGTTAAAAACCTTGCTCTTATGAACGTAACCCAAATGATTAAAGGCAAAGAACGTTGGAGTATGATTGCTGATAATATCTGGGATATGATTCTTGGAAAATCAGGTCAGTTACCTGGTAAATTAGGCGATGAAATTGTACAATTGGCAAAAGAACAAGGTCGCGAATTCTTCACAGGAAATCCACAGGATTTATACCCTGACAACCTGGATGTGTTCAGGAAAGAAATGAAAGATAATAATTGGGAATTTGGTCAGGACGATGAGGAATTGCTCGAATTGGCTATGCACCCGGAACAATACAGGGCATACAAATCTGGTAAAGCAAAAGCAGATTTTGAAGCAGATTTAGCTCAAAAACGCCAACCAAAAGAAGTTATTGCCGAAATAAAAGCAGCACCACAAGTTTGTGAACCTAAAAAAATGGTTATCGATGTAAATGGTGAAAAGTTTGAAGTTGGCATTTCTTACGACGACATTAAAGTACCTGGTGCGAATGGAAATGGAAACGGCAATGGCAATGGTCAAAAGGTTGAGAAATCAGAAGTACCTCAAAATGGAAACTCTGCAACTTCAGAAATACTTTCACCTCTCGAAGGAAAATTTATGTTGACAAAGGATGCTTCGGAAAAGCCTCTAAAACAAGGGGATGTCGTGAAAGAGGGTGATCTTATTTGTTACATCGAATCCATGAAAACCTATAATGCAATTGTGGCCGATAAAGCCGGAAAAGTTGTGGAGATTGCACCAACAGTTGGTGACAATGTGGACGAGGATGATGTGTTGGTAAAACTGGCTTAGGTGTATGGAAATTCTTAAAGAATTGTTTCAAATGACTGCTTTGGGGGAAATCTCCTTCCAAACAGTTTTGATGTGGGCAATTGGGGCAACCTTACTTTATTTAGGTATTAAAAAAGGTTATGAGCCTCTTTTACTAATCCCCATTGGATTTGGTGTATTATTGGCAAATTTCCCTGGGGCAGAAATGGGTATTGTTGATCCTGAATTAATTGAGGTTGGCGATGGCAGGTACAAAAACCTTTTTGAAATAGCCCATGATCACGGAATTATGAACTACCTCTATTTCTCGTTGATTAAAACCGGTTTTTTGCCGCCAATCATATTTATGGGTGTAGGAGCTTTAACCGATTTTGGTCCGATGTTGAGGAACCTGAAGTTAGCCTTGTTTGGGGCTGCTGCACAAATTGGCATTTTTTCGATCCTTCTTGGTGCCGTAGCTTTTGGTTTTACGCCCAAAGAAGCTGCATCGCTTGGGATTATTGGTGGTGCCGACGGACCAACGGCTATTTATACGACCATTAAATTGGCGCCGCATTTGCTGGGTCCAATTGCAATTGCAGCCTATTCCTATATGGCATTGGTGCCTATTATTATTCCTTTGATTTCGAAGATGCTAATTTCGAAAAAGGAATTTGGTATCAACATGAAGCAGATGGACAAACAATTTCCTGCAAAAAGGGAAATTAAAAACTTAAAGTCGGCAAAAATTATTTTTCCGATTGCTTTGGGTGTGGTTACAGCCATTTTGGTACCATCGTCGGTTCCTTTATTAGGAATGTTGTTGTTTGGAAACTTGATTAAAGAAATTGGTGCTTCTACCAAACGATTGTCGGATACGGCGCAAGGACCAATAATGAACATTGCCACTATTTTTCTTGGATTGTCGGTTGGGGCAACCATGACTTCTGAAGTGTTTTTAACGGTAAAAACCATTGGGATTGTAATCGGAGGATTTGTTGCCTTCGCTATCTCAATTGCAGGTGGAATAATGGCTGTTAAATTGCACAATATTTTCGCCAGAAAGAAGATAAATCCGTTAATTGGGGCTACAGGGCTTAGTGCTGTTCCAATGGCATCGAGGGTAGCTAATGATCTAGCGTTAAAATACGATCCTAAGAACCATATTTTACAGTATTGTATGGCAAGTAATATTTCGGGGGTAATCGGCTCAGCTGTTGCCGCTGGTGTACTTATTTCATTTTTGGGATAAAAATACTACGTTTAATAATTGTTGTTTGCGGGTACTAAGTCCTGTTTTTTGAAGCAGGATTTAGTGCCTGTTTTATTTTTGGTAAATGGATAGAAATTTGCATTTCCAGATATTGAGAGCATAAGTACAGAGATTGGTGAATGAAGGCCTTTTAAATCATAAAATTCCACATGGCTCGGCACGAGGCTTCCTTTTGTTCTCTCCATTTAGGGGAGATGTCTGTCGGAGACAGACAGAGGGTTATTTCCCAACTTTATGAATAATTATTGTAATTCAATCCTAAAAACAGATAAAACTCATTGTTTAGTTAATCGTTTAAGCATAGTTTCGTTGCCAGAGTTTTCCATACTGCTAAAAAGAACAAGAAATTTCGAATGGCAAAAAAAGTTTCGCTCAAAGACATAGCTGAGAAGGTTGGAGTTTCAACAGCCTTGGTTTCTTATGTGTTGAACGGAAAAGAAAAAGAAAAGCGGGTAGGGGCTGAGCTTGTAAAGAAGATAAAAAAAGTAGCTAACGATTTAAACTATACTCCAAACCAAATTGCCCGTAGTCTTCGAAAAGGAAATACAAAAACACTTGGTTTAATTGTTGCCGATATTGCAAACCCTTTCTTTGGAACCATGGCCAGGGTGGTTGAAGATGAAGCAAACCGCTTTGGTTATACCCTGGTTATTGGAAGCTCCGATGAAGATAGCAACAAATTAGGAAAACTAATTGACACCCTTTGCAACCGGCAGGTTGATGGTTTTATTATTGTACCTCCAGAAGGTTCAGATAGTCACATAGAAGAGCTACTTAAAAGGGATGTCCCATTGGTATTAACCGATAGGTATTTTGAATGGCTTGATACCAATTATGTTGTATTAGATAATTATGCTGCAACCAATGAAGCCACAACTTATTTGATAAATAAAGGCTATAGGCGAATTGGAATTGTCGCTCAAGATTCTGAATTAATTCATATGAGCGAACGTGTGCGGGGATATTCCGAAGCAATGAAAGGGAATGGATTGGAAAAAGAACTTTGTATTGAAGAATTAAAATTTAGTGAATTAAAATTTAAGATGCTTGAAATCGTGATGGGATTAACCTCCGGTGATTCACCTCTTGAAGCTTTAATTTTTGCCACCAATTCTTTGTCATTGGGCGGCTTGTATTCAATCAAAAAGACAGGTTTGAGGGTACCAAACGATTTGGCAATCATTGGATTTGACGGCAACGAAGCATTCGACTTCTTTTATGCTCCATTAACTTACATCAGCCAGCCAATTGCCGAGATGGCAAAAGAATCAGTGAGAATACTCATTGATCAGATTTGAAGAAGAAAACAATAAAACTGAAAATATAAAACTGAAGCATTCTTTGATTATTCAGGATGTCGTGTTAATTTTTATGAATTTGCTTAATCGATTAACTAAACTAAATGAAAGATGGAAAACAAAAACAATTGCCTTATTCTCCATTTTACTGCTATCATTTTCCTGTAAGTATAGTACCAAAAAACACACACACCCAATGGACATAAACAATTATATAAAAGGCACTTATGCCTATGATGCTGCTTTTTTTGCCGCCAATAAAATTGAAACTATTGAATTAAGTGATCATAATTCAAATGCCCGTGTTATGCTCATTCCTGCTTATCAAGGTAGGGTAATGACTTCGTCTGCTACTGGCAATGAAGGTAAAAGTTTTTGGGTGGATTAATTACAATTTAATTGAGTCTGGTGAAAAGAATATGCAGTTTAATCCTGGTTGGTGGCGAAGAACGATTTTGGATGGGGCCAGAAGGCGGACCGTATTCAATTTATTTTAAACCTGGCAAAGAACAGGTTTTTGCGAATTGGGTTGTGCCTCCGGTAATTGATACAGAACCATTTAACGTGAAGGAAAAAGGAAAATCAAATGTTACATTTACAAAAAGTGTCCGGCTTGTGAATGCTTCAGGTTCTGAATTTAATATTGGAATTGAACGGAATGTATCACTTTTATCAGCCGATGAGTTTTCAGCTCTTTTAGGTGCCAATTTCCCTCAAGGACTAAATATGGTTGTTTATCAATCAGAAAATACAATAAAGAACATTGGCAGGCAGCCATGGACAAAAGAAAATGGTTTGCTATCCATTTGGATGTTGTGCATGTTTAATCCTTCACCAACAACAACCGTATTTATTCCTTACAAGCAAGAATCAGAAGGAGTCATTGTTAACGATAATTACTTTGGCAAAGTACCATCTGAACGGCTAAAAGTAGAAGATGGCATTGTTTATTTTCAAATCGACGGAAAATTCAGAAGTAAAATTGGATTGCCCCCCACAAGGGCTGCAGAGCTATGCGGGAGTTACGATTCGAAAGATAAAGTTTTAACGCTGGTTTGGTGTTCGTTACCAAATGAACCCAAAGTTTATGTGAACTCACAATGGGGAGAACAAGTGAATCCTTATGCGGGCGATGTTATTAATTCGTATAACGATGGCCCTGTTGAAGACGGATCGATCATGGGGCCATTTTACGAAATTGAAACATCCTCTCCGGCAGCGGAGTTATTGCCAGGTGAATATTTAACCCATGTACAAAGGGTAGCCCACATCCAGGGTGATGAACAGAAACTTGGTGAGATAGTCCAGTCGCTATTTAATGTCGACTTAAACAACATAACCACGAAATTCTAACGGACAATTATTTAAAGCTATGGAAAAACAACGCATAATACCTAAAGGAATTGTACTTCCGTTTATACTTTTAACCTCTTTATTTTTTGCCTGGGCACTGCCCAATAACCTTACTGATACCATGCTTGCTGCGTTTAAACGGATTATGAGCATGACTGATTCGAAAACAGCATGGATTCAGGTTTCCTGTTATTTATTGGGCTATGGATGCTTTGCCATACCTGCAGCCTTATTTATAAAAAGATATACCTATAAATCAGGGGTAATGCTTGGCCTTGGGTTATTTGCAGTGGGTACATTTATGTTTTACCCGGCAATGCTTACTTCTGGTTTTAATATCAACATTGGGTTCTTAATGTTTCTTTTGGCAATATTGATCCTGTTTGCCGGGCTCTCATTTCTGGAAACATCTGCCAATTCCTATGTTTGTGCCATTGGTCCACAGGAAACAGCTACACAACGTTTAAACTTTGCACAGTCTTTTAATCCTTTTGGCGCAATTAGCGGGGTTGTTATCAGCCAGGTATTTATTCTTTCGCAACTAAATACCATGAGCGAACAGGCGAGGGCTGCCCTTCCTCCTGAGGAACTTGTCGCGATACAGGCTAAAGAATTAAATGCTGTAACGATGACCTATATCGTCGTTGGTTTGGTGATGGTATTTCTTTTATTATCTATCTATTTTACCAAAATGCCCAACATTAAGGAGGACGATAAAAGGCTTGATTTTTCAGGAACATTTAAACGATTGTTTAAAAATAGAAATTACGTTTGGGCTGTGATCGCGCAATTTTTTTATGTGGGGGCACAAATTGCTGTTTGGTCATTTATTATTCGATATACAATGCAGCAATTGCAATTCGATGCCATTATTGCAAGTTTGGGGGGTAATGCATCTTCTGCAGGAATAATTGATAAATTAAGAAATGTCGAACCTGTTGCCGCAGGGTTTTATAACATATGCGAAGCTATAGGTTTGCAGGCTTTATTGCCAAGAACGCCGGAACAAGCCGGCGCTACCTATTATATCATTTCATTAATAAGTTTCGTAGTTGCCCGTTTCTTATGTACGGGTTTAATGAAGTTTATCAAACCCCGAAAACTACTTACAATTCTGGCATTGTTGGCCGTAGTTTGTTGCATTCTAACAATTTACGGAAATGGTTTTATTGGCGTTTATGCATTGGTTGGAATTTCAGCATGTATGTCACTTATGTTTCCAACGATTTATGGGCTTGGTATTTCCGGATTGGGCGAAGACACAAAGATCGGGGGTGCCGGAATGGTTATGGCTATTGCCGGTGCGGCAGTATTAACACAAATCCAGGGAATTGTGTCCGATCAGGCAGGTAGCATTCAATTTGCCTACTGGGTACCTGCAATTGCATTTTTAGTGGTGGCTTTTTATAGTTCGGTTATTTGCCGAAAGCAATTTTCATAGGTTTTAGATTTGAAGGAAAGTCAATTGGAATAGTCTCTTTTTGGCTTTCCATTTTTGCAGATTTAGTTAGAAATGCCCGGAGAACCACCGACTTGCTTCGATTTTTTCCAATATTTACCGGAACTTGGAATTTTGTTAGATTCGATGTTTTTTGGAATAATTGATCGGTCAGGGTCGTTGATCAGCTTGCTCCAGCTTGTATCGTTCCCATAACTTAAGGAAATAATCGTGTCTCCGTTTGTATTTTCAAGTATTATATTATCTGAAGCATTAGTTAATTTGCCTTTATATTCCCCAAAGGGCAAAAATCCATATTTTTCATAAAAACGATAATTATCAGAGGCAAGAACAATTATCTCGCCCGGTTGAAGGTATTTTTCTTCGTTAAATGTGTATTTAATTCCTTTTGAGAAGAATAATCCATGGAGGGATAAAATGGCATTTCCTGTATTTTTTAATTCAATAAATTCAACATTATTAGTCTTATCATCGGTCGAATTAGGATTATATATTTCTGAAATTTTAAGATTCTTATAATCATCCGGAATTGCAAAGTAGCTGGTTTTCATTGCACTCCATTTATCACCGTGCAATGCCCTTGTTCTGATTAAAGTGGATTTGCCTAATTTTATTGGTTTATCATAAAGTATTGCATTGGCTGACAGCTCCTTTAGTGTTACATTTTTCCGCATAACAAGTTCACAATCAATTAAAAAGTCATCACTTCCCGGAATGTTGTTCATTCCGTGAATGGCCAGGATATTAGAATCCGTTTTAAGCTCGTTAATGACATTTGTAATATCAAAGTATTTATAGTTTCGTGCTTCCACGGCCTCAGTTGCGGCGCAATTCCAGGTGATCCTGTGAGGGGCATTATCACTGGCAACTTGCTTTCCGTTTAGGTAGGCAACAAAACCATCGTCATATCTGATCTTTAAATATAAAGAAGCATTGTCTTCAATAGAATATTGATCTAAAACAAAAGGGATTCGCACAAAACAAGAGAAGTTACCTATTCGCGTAGAAAACCTTTTGTACATTTTATCTTGAACATCCACAGAAATATAATTTTCGTACCCCGAGCCAATTTCATAACCAACCCCTCCGGGTGATCCTGTACTTTTTGTCCAGTTTTGTGTGTCGTAATCCAATTGTTCTTTCCAGCCATTACCTATGTCTTTTTTAGGTACCAGTACATATTTCTCTGCATCGGCCCTAACAAGGTGTTTTTCATTGGTGGAATTTTCATCAGATTCTGCAATATTATCGTTCCAAACAACAGGATCGCTGCCATCTGTGGTGTAATATATATTTCCTATATCGGAATTCATGCTAATGGTATCTCCAATCCTTAAATTAGTACATTCAGTTTCAATATTTTGCGTTTTTATTTGCGGGGCATCCAACTCCGGATAATAACCAATCTTCTTAAGTTGCTTTATCACAACATCGGTCCGTTTTGGGAAGTATTCATTTAAACGATATTTTAACTCAGGTGTCCAGAATTCTTCTTTTGTATAATATAGTTTCTTGTTTTTTGTATTATGCCTGTCTTTTTTATGCAGTCTATAAACTCCCCATCTGGCACTTTCGGCAAAAATGGCTTTTTGCAATTGATTTGCCCTTGATTTATATCTGTTAGCCATTGCTTTTGGGGTGAGTTCCCCATCATCAAAAAAAAGTTCTAAAATACGGTCCTCAACAAGTCGCTTGAATTCCTTGTTTTTGAGTAAGTTTTGAAATACTCCACTCGGACAGTTTGCATTATTCTCATTCACTACACTATGATCTAAATCTTCAATAGTGCGCTCTGCATCCCAACAAAAAAAGAGAAAACCATCTTTTGGGTTTTCTTTATTTATGGCTACGATCCAATTATTATGGTCCCAATCCTGATTGCCCGCATAAAAATTAAGAAGCATATAATCAATTAGCTTAACCGGATCAAGGTATTTAATGTAATTCGGATTGACATTTCCAATGCTGTCTTTTCCCTGTAATAAATAATAATTAATCGGATTATCAATCTCATTATTTGAAAGCTGGACAAATGTATTCCAAGGTTCCGTACTTCCGTAGATGGCCATTTTATTGTCGTTGATAATATCAAATTTTTGCTTGTTTTCCTTTAAATATGATTGACAGAAATCATTGTCGAACCTTTCCGATGCAGTATATAATCCCCAATACATGCCATTTAAATATAAATGAACATATTTACTGTGCGCACCAGGATACCCCATGGCAATTTGTGTATCTTTTATCAGTGGATCCCTTATGTATTGGGCATTCCTCCTTTCATGAACGCTGTTATGGATTATGGAGTTGTTATAACCGGCCCTTAATGTTAAATCATTAAATGTTTGAGTTGCATTCTCTCCAAAAAATGGAAATTGCAGTTTAGATACTCCATATTTCTTCCTAAAATATACCCTGAATGAGTGTTTGGGTGACCTGTAAAATTCCCTTCCGGAACCACCTTGAATTCTTAATCCGGCATTTATCTGAAAGGAACCCGAATCTTTGGAGTTAAAATATTCAATGGACACAGGTTTTTCCCAGTTGTATTCGGTATAAACGTAAATCCCTGCGGTTTGGCTGTTTTTTCTTGAACTAAAAAGATCGTTCTCATTAAATACAATTGATATGCTGGGAATGTCTAATAATCCCGATTTAATGGAATCAATCGATGCAGGATCTTTCAATAATTCAGGGTTCAGTGTAATATCCAAAGAAGAATTGGAGTGTTTACCCCTTATTGCAAGATCAATTGTTCCGGTCTGGTGGATAATATCATCGATAAATAAATAGGATTGTGTGGAAGGTTTTGAACTTGCTTTTTCAAAAACTGCGATGGCCCTTAAAACCGTGGTTTTATTAATTGTAATTGGGGAGTTGTATGGTATATCATTTGTGGTTGGGATGCTTCCATCGGTTGTGTAGTATATTTTTGAATTATTCGCAGCAGATATCCTTAACTGGAAAGGGGCATTAAAAAAACCATGTGGAACGCTGAATGTTGGAGGTTCGATAATCAGCTTTAGGTCGTTATTTTCTGTTCCGGGACTTGGGTTTGAGCACAGGAGATATTCAGAATTATTCCAGGCATAAGATACATCGTTACTTTGGGGTGGGTATTTTTTGAACTCGCTTACCAACTGTTTGCTGGAATTAATAAGTGCCAGATATTCTCCGGACGAACTAAGTTTAAAATTTGTATGCAGTTCATGGCCTTCATCTAACCTGTTTTTCCCGGAAGCAAAAACGATCAAAAAAGACTTTGCTTTGATTATAATATCCGGAAATGTCCAATTATTTGTAAGTTCTTTACTATCTGTTATTGACCACCCTTTTAACGAAATATTATTCTCCCCAGAATTAAAAAGTTCAATCCAATCTGAGGCTTCCCCATCTTCGTCTTGGAGAATTGAATAATTATTGGCACAAAATTCATTGATCCTGAGCGCTGAAGATTGGGCAAATGTATTAGTGGAAAATAATTCGCATATAAACAGGATGCATAGGAATATAGACAGGAAAGGGATTCTCATTCTTGTTAGCTAATTTTAAGAATACGTTGTGAATATTGATATTCTTAATTTTTTTGAAAATAAAGGTTGGTGTTTAGAAAAGGATTTGTAAGCATTCCCTTTTGCGCTTAATGCCAAAACATTACTGGTTTCTATAATTTTTTTCTCGATAAATTCGCTCTTTTATATGGATGAATAGTAATATAGTAATAAATCTAAATCCAAATATACAAAATACGAACAGAATAACTTTCTTATAAACCAATTATTGTAACCCAGATCCATTAACACCAAAGCTCAGGCAAAAGTACAGAACTCACTTCAGATATTTTCACGTATTTACACTTATTATTATTTAATTGATGGTTAAATGTAGATATTATAGAATAATTATTCTTTTTACAACTACTTTCAACGAATGAATTGTAGTTGGTTAAAGGTAATTATTAAACATGGGATCCTTATTTTTTGCGAAATTGTATAGAATAATACAGTAATTTACATGGATTAATAATAAAAGTCAATAAATATATTTAACGTGATAATTCACTTTTTGACATCATTTCTTTTTATTTAACTTTGATGCACCTAACGTTATAAACTATGAGCTTGAAAGCAAACCTGGTTCTGATTCTTTTATCCCTCATTAATGTTTATTCCTTTGGTTTGGAGCATACATTTTCAAAACTTTCAGTTGAGAATGGCTTGTCGAACAACGAAGTAAATGTAATTTATAAAGACTCTCAAGGATTTGTTTGGTTTGGTACATTATTGGGCCTCGACCGCTTCGATGGAGTAGAGATAAGACCATACAGGGACAAATTTCCAGAGCAAGTTGAAAATATTCTTGCAATTGAAGAAGATTCCAAAAACGTAATGTGGGTGGGGACTTCAGAAGGACTGTACAGGTACAAAATGGAAATTGGCAGGTTTGTTAAAGTACCTATGAAAGAGCAAGCAGCTATTAATGTTATTCGATCATTTGGAGACAATCTCCTTTATATTGGAACCAATAAAGGATTATTAATCTACAACTCAGATACAGAACAAATTCAGCATATTTTAGCCGACCCGGAGCCTGGGAGTTTACAAAATCATATTACTGACATTTTGGTTGATAATCATGGAAGTTGTTGGCTGGCAACACAAAAAGGTTTGTTGAGGGTTGCTGTTGATGATAATGAAATAAACAACTATTATTTTGAGTCGGAGCATCAGGCAGATTATAATTCTTTTACATCTTTGTGTTCGATAGGCAATCGGATGTATTTAGGAACCTCCAGTGCAGGAATTGTCGAATTTGATTTGAGTACAAAAATATTCGAAAAAAATCAAAGTGTTGGAGATCATATTGTTACGTCTATTGCGAGTGATAATCGCGAAAAGCTTTATATCGGAACTAATGGTTCAGGATTAATTATTGTTAATCTTAGGACCGATGTTGTTGAATATGTGGAGAAAAAAGAAGATGATTCTCGTTCCCTTAGTTCGAATTCTATTTATTCATTCTTACTTGACGAAAATGAACGGTTCTGGATTGGAACCTACTCCGGCGGAGTGAATTATTCAAATAATGTAACGGGGGGATTTCAACTGCATCCGGTTTCAACTGATTATGCATCTGTTAACAAAAGTGTGCGGTCTTTTTACTTTTCTCCTGACCGAAACCGCTTTTTTGGAACACGTAATGGTTTTATTCACATGGAAACCGATGGCAGTATTAATTTATTTCGGGACAACAATTCGAATGGAGGATTACGTTCAAATATTATTCTCGCAGTTTATCCATATAAAAAAGAATTATTATTGGGAACTTTCGGTGGAGGAATAAGTAGTTATGATCCAGAAAATAAAAGGATGAGTTTGTTCCTGAATGATGAAAGGTTCAGGAATAGTAATAATTATGCATTTGTGAAGGATAACGATGACAATTTATGGATAGCCTCTTTTAATGGGATTTATAAATATAGTGAGAGTACAGGTGATTTAGTCAACTATAATACTGAAAACTGTGGGCTGATAAGCAATCCGGTTTTTTATTTAACTGTTGATTCCAGGAATAGGCTTTGGGTCGGAACCAATGATGGGGTTTCTCTTTTTGAGATAATTGGCGATAGCTTAAAATCTATCCACCTGCCTCCAGGGTTGGAGATTGATTATAAAGTGAATTATCTGGATGAAGATCAAGCCGGAAATATGTGGGTTTGCACTGAAATTGGTGGTTTATATAGTATAGAAGATAATTTAAAAAATGTAAGGGTTTACAAACAAAAGGATGGTCTTCCTGATAATTCGGTTTGTGCAATAATTGAAAACAGCCCTGGTAGCTTTTGGATTAGTACTCTTAAAGGCTTTTGTCATTTTACAATGCATGACCAGCAGTTTAAAAATTATTCAATTTCAGATGGATTGCCGGGTTTGGTGTTTTCACCTGCTGCAGCTTATTTGGCTGAAGATGGCAAACTCTTGTTTGGGAACGAGAATGGCCTGGTGGGCTTCTACCCGGAAGATGTAGATGAACATATCATTCAATCCAATATCGTCTTAACAAACCTTTATATTGCAGGGCAGAACATTATACCTGGAGAAAAATCAAAATTAGACAAACCCATTGAGCTAACTCATGAAATTGTTCTTGATTATAAATCGAATAACATTGGCTTCCGTTTTATTGATCTTAACTTTCTTAGTGCTTTTGATAACAATTACTTTACCATACTTGAAGGGTACGAAGACGATTGGCATAATAATGGGAGCCGCAACACCGTATATTACGACCGATTAAAACCTGGAAAATATACTTTCAAGGTAAAAAACGCATTTTCTGCAGGCGAAAAATCAGAAGTGGTTTGTGAGCTGCATCTGATTATTAAGCAGGCTTTTACAAGAAGCATATTTTTCTGGATTGGATTGTTTATTATAATAGCAATTGGAAGTTTTTACCTATACGGTTTATATAGAAGGTTAAGAAGCATACAAAAGCAATACGTACTCGAGCATAAAGAAATGCAAAAATATCAAAGTTCAGGTCTAAGCGAGCGGGATCTGAATAGCATAATTAATAAGGTAAAACTGCACATAAAATCAGAAAAAAGCTACTTGAATCCAGAACTAAAACTGAGCGACATTTCAAAAGAATTAAACATACCTTCTCATCATATTTCTCAAGCGTTAAACCAGGTGTTAAATCAAGGTTTTTCCGATTTTGTAAACAAATACAGGGTTAGGGAAGTTAGGTACATGCTTGAGAATGATTCCCAACAAAAACTAACACTTTTAGCTATTGCACGTCAATGTGGTTTTAATTCAAAAACATCTTTTTACAGGATATTTAAAAAATTCACCGGAAAAACTCCTGCTGACTATATAAATTCATTAAAACCCTAATTGTTGTAAAAAAGTCAAGTTTTTAATATTTATTTGCTTAAAATCATTTCGAATCGCATATTGAGAATCTTTTAAGCCGTTTTT
Source organism: Prolixibacteraceae bacterium (assembly GCA_963677475.2). Taxonomy (GTDB): domain Bacteria; phylum Bacteroidota; class Bacteroidia; order Bacteroidales; family Prolixibacteraceae; genus JABMQB01. The sequence continues at coordinate 66,302 of CAXXQD010000014.1, forward strand.
TTTTGTCCCACAATACCTATGGTACGTTTTTTTAAAATTTGTGTTAGTAGATATGTGTTTAAATGTCAGTAGGAGAGGTAATTATTGGTTTTTATTTCGATGGTTTCAAATTATTAAATGAAACTTACTAGAGTGCCATTTTCTTGTAAAATCGCTATCTAATGCCCTAACTTTACAATTGTTGGATCGATAAAATATATCTTGCTGCAGACGAGATGGAAGAGTAAAAAAATCAATAATTCTAAAATCTAAATTATGAAAAAGAAAAATCCGAATGTTTTTTTAGGGGACAGAGGTAAAAGCCTGTTTTCTTTTATCAGTATTATTACCATGGTATTAATGCTGGTAAGCAGTTCGGTTTTTGCTCAACAGACAAAAACCGTAAGTGGTACAGTAAAGGATGATAGTGGAGTTTCTCTGCCCGGTGTAACGGTGGTGGTTAAAGGAACCACAACCGGAACTGTTACCAATATTAATGGGAATTTTAGCTTGGAAATTCCGTCAGATGCAGAAATGCTGCAATTCTCGTTTGTGGGAATGAAGACCCTGGATATGGCAATTAATGGTAATTCAACTTTTAATATCGTGCTTGATACCGAAGCAATTGGACTAGAAGAAGTTGTAGCTATTGGATATGGTACGCAAAAAAAAGCAACACTTACTGGTTCGGTTGAAACCGTAAATGCCGATGTGTTTGAAGATAGGGCAGTAACCAGTCCCGTACTTGCACTTCAAGGGCAAACTCCTGGTTTAGTCGTAACGCGTAGTTCTTCCCGTCCGGGAAAAGAAAATTTTGATTTCCAGATTAGGGGGGCAACTTCGGTAAATGGTGGTGACCCTTTAATTGTAATTGATGGTTCTCCCGCTATTAACAGCGAAGCTTTTAACAGCATGAATCCTGATGATATTGAATCTATAAGTATTTTGAAAGACGGTTCTGCGGCAATTTATGGTTCACGTGCGGCAAACGGAGTTATCCTTGTAACCACAAAAAAAGGTAAAGGAAAAATGAATGTGGAAGTAAACAGCCAGGTAATGATAAATACACTGGGCATACGTCCACCAACCCCAACCATGAGTGAGTATGCAACAGTTTGGTTAGAAGCTGCGGAACAAGATGGTGAGCAGGCTAACTACTGGGGATGGCAATCAAAAGAAAATTTACTCCGAATGCAAGCCGGAGAAGAAGGAATATACTCAACTCAATATTGGGGAGATATTTTTATTGGAGACTATCCGCGCTTTGACGAAATGTATGGATCATCAGTTTCGAATCACCAAAATATTAGTTTATCTGGTGTTTCTGAAAAATCATCATACCGTATCTCTGGTGGTTACGTGGAAAACCGAGGGATGCTGCAAACGGCATACGATGGGAAAGTTCAGTTTAACTTAAGGTTGAACTACGATTATGATGTTACGGATTGGTTGAAACTGGAGACTGGTGTATCCTATTTTAATACTGAAATACAGAATCCATCAAGTGGTTTTGATGCGAGTTCAATTTCTCACGATCCACCATTCTTCCCGGCTAAAAACCCATACGGACAATGGTATGCCAACTTCAATATTGCAGGTAACCGAAACTCTGTTGCTGCAACAGTTGATGGTGGAAAAGAAACAACCAAGCGCGACCAGTTAAAACTAAATTTTGCAGGTACTGTAAGAATCAACGATAATTGGAGCTTGCGGGGTACTGCTTCATTTGATAAAGACTTTTATGCATATCAGATGTACCAAATAACTGTTCCACAATTTACTTGGTTCGGAGAATTGGCTGCCGAGTCGGTAAACTCCTCATCTTCAATACGCGAACGAAGCCGCACAGTTTTTTACCAAACCTATGGCGGTTTTATTAATTATAACCAGAATTTTGGAGACCACAAGGTTTCTGGAATGTTGGGTGCTACTGCCGAGTTAAGTGAAGATAAAAACCTGTACGGTTACCGAAAAGGTTTTGAAGACCTCGGAGTTTATGATCTAAGTATGGGATCGACGGAGGAGAAGGTTGAAGCCGTTGGAGGTGCAGGCCATTGGGGGCTTTACGGTTACGTTGGTCGTTTAAATTACAACTACAAAGACAAATACCTGGTTGAGATAAACGGTCGTAGAGATGGTTCATCGAAATTTGCCTCAGGTTATAAATGGCAGAACTTTTTAGGAGGTTCATTGGGATGGATTGTTACCGAAGAAAGCTTTTTAAAAGATAATGACTTTTTGAGCTATTTAAAAATAAGATCCAGTTATGGTGAAATGGGTAACCAGGTTGGTATCTCTAATTACGACTATGTTTCAACCATGGATTTCGGGACAGCTATTTTTGGAACTACCAAAGCAAGTCAGCAAAATGCATCATCAGTGAAAGGAATTACAAGTAATACAAGAACTTGGGAAAGGGTATCAAACCTTACCATCGGTACCGACTTTCAATTGATGAATAGTAAGGTATTCGGATCGTTCGACTATTTCGTTAAGAAAAACGATGGCATGCTAATAAGTATCAACTATCCGGATGTGCTTGGAGGCTCAGCTCCAAAATCAAACAGCGGTGTGTTGGAAACAAAAGGCTGGGAAGCCGTTTTGGGTTACCGCAATAAAGTTGGCGATTTTGAATACAATGTTACGTTCAATATTGGTGATTCGAGAAACGAATTAATTTCGATGGAAGGTGTAAGTACCTATTCTCCTGGTAAAAATTCTACGGTTGAAGGCTACGCCTTAAATTCGTGGTTTATGTACCAGACAGATGGTTTTTTTGCTAATGAGGCAGAAGTTACAGCTTACTACGAAAGTGTAGGTAACGGCGGAGAAATACCTAGTGGAAGTGATCTTACATCGCGTTTGAGGCCTGGCGACACCAAAATTCTTGATTTAGATAATAGTGGTTCAATTGAAGGGACTGGTAATATTGACGAAGAAAATGGTGATGTAAAATACATGGGCGATGCAGCACCTCATTACAATTATGGTATAAACATCGGATTAAAGTATAAAAACTTCGATCTTTCAGGATTTTTCCAGGGTGTACTCGATCAGAATATCCATAGAAGTGGCTATACACCTTATCCTTTCCACCTTGTTTGGACCAACCAAAATGCAGCATACATAGGAAAAACGTGGACCGAAGACAATACCGGAGCCGAGTTTCCGAGAATGACTTATTATACAACAAGAGCTCGTTGGAACTGGAATAACAAAGACTTTATGCTGCAAAATAATCGATACATCCGCTTAAAATCTCTGATTGTTGGATATACGTTTAACGATCTGAAAATTGATAAATACAACGTTGAAAAACTTCGTATTTATTTCTCAGGAAACGATCTGTTTGAATTTTCAAGCTTAAAGGATGGTTTTGATCCGGAATACGGGGAAAGTACACAGAATTCCTATCCGTTTAATAGAACCTGGTCGTTTGGTGTAAATGTATCTTTCTAACCCATAAAAGTTTATAAAAATGAAAAAGATATTAATATTAATTATAGCTGGATTAACCTTATTTACAGCCTGTCAGGATGATTTTCTTGAACTGGATCCGCTCGATGCTTCAACCGAAGCAGCTTATTTTAAAACACCCGATCATTTTAAAGCAGCTACCAACGATTTTTATAATAAAATGATCGGTTGGAGAAGCATTAGTACCGAGATTATGGATTACGGAACCGATCTTACAGCATTGGCACAAGACTATGGCCGTGGTGTTGTAGTTGCTCCAAATTCAGATAGTTATTGGACAAAATCATACGAGTACTTAAGGGCAGTTAACATTGTACTTGAAAAAGCGGAAGAATATGATGGCGATCCTGCAGATATTGCGGAATATGTAGCCGTTTCAAAATTCTTTCGGGCTTACCATCATAGTTTTCTTTTACAGCGATATGGAGGTGTTCCAATTGTTACTTCGGTAATCGATTTGGATTCTCCTGAGCTGACCGGTCCTCGAAGCAGCAGGTACGAAGTTGTTGCACAAATTATTAGCGACTTAGATGATGCAATTACCGGTCTTCCAGCTGAGCAAAACATTCCGGATTCGGATAAAGGTAAAATAAGTAAATGGGCTGCTGAGGCACTTAAAGCTAAACTATTACTTTACGAAGCTACCTGGGAAAAATATGTAGGTGAATCAACCGATGGCGATGGAACTTCGGCTGGAGCGGGTTCGAAAAAACCTGCAGGATATCCTTCGGTGACCGACATGTTAACGATGGCTAAAAACCTGGCTAAAGATGTAATGGATAATGGAGGGTATGAGCTTTGGAACTTCAACGGCCAATTGGATAACTGGAGTAATTTGTACCTGTTTAACCTGGAAGACGAAGGCTCGAATCCTGCTGGTTTAACAAAGGCTAGCAATAAAGAGTTTATACTTTATTCGAAATTTGATTACGATCTTTACCAAGGAAATACAAATATCAGTCACACCGTAGCCAGCAGGCTTGTTGCTACACGTAAATTTATGGATATGTTTTTATGTGCCGATGGTCTTCCGGTTGATAAATCGCCCTTGTTCAAAGGATATACAAAACTATCCGATGAGTATAAAAACCGTGATTACCGCCTGACATCATATTTCGCAAGCTCGGTAACCTGGGATACGCCTGAAGATGGCTCAGTTAACCTGATAGGTCCCGGTGGCGGAAGCGGCGCAAGCTACGAGTGCCGTAAATTTCGTTCATATAACTACGGAAGCTATCGTGCGGCTAACACCGAATCGTTTGATTATCCGCAAATACGTTTGGCCGAAGTTTATCTAATTTATGCTGAAGCACTTTACGAATTGAATGGCTCACTGTCTGATGCCGAGTTAAATGCATCAATTAATAAAATTAAAGCACGCGCTGGTTTGCCTGCACTTACCAATGCATTTGCCAACCTTAACGGCTTAGATATTGGCCAGGAAATTAAGCGTGAACGTGCCGTCGAATTGTATGCAGAAAATAGTCGTTTCAACGATTTAAAACGATGGGCAGAAGCAGAAGAAGTACTTAACCAGGATATTTGCGGTAACGTGATTCAAGGTACTGATTTTGAAAACAATGCTGCGCTATACAATCCGAATGGTTATCCATACGGAGAAACTGTAAAATCAACAGGAGTTGGCGACCGAAGGGTATTGCTTCTCGATCCGGCATCAAACCGTAACTTTCAGCGTACGCATTACTTATGGCCTATTCCGCTTGAGCAAATTAACCTGAACAGTAATTTAACTCAGAATCCGGGATATTAATCAATCTAAATTTTAAACTTAGGAATCATGAAAAAAGCAATAAAATATATATTTCTGATAGCTGCTTTAGTTACGGGAGTCTTGGTTTATAACTCCTGTACCAACTTTGAAAAGGAGTACGAAGCTGACCTGGTAAAATATCCCGAAATTACCATTGCAGACTTCAGCCCAAAATCGGGAAGGCCTGGAGAACAAGTTACCATCACTGGAACCAACTTTGGTGATTATTCCGAAGCAGCATCTATTTCTTTTAATGGTGTATTGGCTAACGATATTGTGAGTTATGCCGATCAACAAATTGTGGCACGTGTTCCTGCCGATGCCGGAACAGGTTTTATTTCGGTGGCCGTTTGGACACATTTAAAAGAATTTACTGAAGAGTTTACTTTTGTTCCTGGTGCAAAAATTACCAGCCTTTCTCCTTCAGAAGGCGAAGCTGGTGATGAAATAACCATAAAAGGGGAATCGTTTGGTTCAAATGCAAGCGATGTTACCGTTTATTTTGAAAATGGAGAAGGTGGAATTGAAGCAGAAGTAGTTTCCGTTACTGATACTGAAATAAAGGTAATTGTTCCCGATGGTGGTATAACAGGGGCAATTCGCCTGGAAGTTGGACCTCAAAGTATTGTTGGACCTGTATTTACTTTCCCCTTCGCACCAATTGAATTTATGTTTGATACACCAGGTGATGCTGAAGGGTGGACTACTTCTCATAGCTCAACTTCGACAGTAAACTTTGGAGTGGTAAGGGCCTCTTATAACATGGGTGCCTCAAAACGCCGGGCTGATTTTGCACACACTGGTGGAATGACGGTACATGCGGGAGTATATCCAATTGTTGCAATCCGTATTATAGACAAGCCGGCCAGTGGTAACTTTATTTTTGATACCAATCTTGGTAAATACAAAAACGGATCGAACAACTGGGAAGGTATTATAAAAGACAATATTTATTATTACGACTTACGAAATACCTTCGGAGCCGACAACACCTTGTCGCAAACAGAAGAAACAACATTAACAACCTTTCAGTGGAAAGTAGCAGATATAACTACTGACGAGAAAAATTATTTTGTTGATTGGGTAAAATCATTCTCAAGTGTTGCTGAACTGGAAGCTTTTGTTGCAGAGCAACACCTTGGACAAAGAAACTATGGTTTTACTGAGGAAAAAACAGTAACGCCTGATGTGCTGGGAGATTGGATCGGAAGACTCAACCAGCCAGGAACCACTACAGTTATTGAAGATGGTTATGAAAAAGTAACCTTTGAAACACCATCTGATGGTTCTTCAAAAGTAAGGGCCGACTTCAATTACTCTCATGGTGGCGATTGGGGGATGCCAGGAAGCGGAATAAAACAGGCACCTTGGCAATATTCACCGGAATATCCTATTTATGCCATAAAGCTTCATTTTGTACAAAGTGATGGTTCATTGGGAGGACCTCGTCCTGCACAGGGTACTGTAAAATACGACCGACTGGGTAATTTCGATAATACCTATGCCGATTCGCACAATGTACTTTGGGTAGATGGCTCCGGATGGGGTGGTGATGCTCCAAAAACAGAAGGCTCGTGGTGGGCTGTTGTGATTGCCGATATTCTTTCTGATGAACTAGGATATTGGGTGGATTGGCACCGTACCTACCGTTCAGTTGAAGAGATGGAATTTTATCTTGGAATAGAATAGTAATCATAACCGGCTGCCAAAAGCAGCCGGTTAATTCTTCTTAATTTCTTACTGTGGATATAGGAGTTAAAATAACAAGTAGATATGAAAAAGGTTGAAATAAGGATTTTGGTGTTGGTACTAGCTGTTCTGGTTAACACTGCATTTTTCTATGGGTGCGAGAATGATTCTCCAATTGATCCTCCTATAGATGAAGAAGAACCGGAAGAGCACGATGAAGGATTTCCTATCGATGAAAACAAAACTTTTGTTCACCCAGGGCTGCTGCATTCGCAAGAAGATTTTAATTGCATGAAAGAAAAGGTAAGCACTAACGAGGTACCATGGATTGATGGTTGGAATAAATTAATTGCAAATTCACATGCAAATTTGAATTACAATCCTAATCCAACAATAAAATTGATTCGTGGTGGAAACTCTCTCGAAGAGCCGGAAGCCGATAATTACAGCCGTGCAATGAACGACGTTGCGGCAGCCTATCAGTTAGCAATTCGATGGAAAATATCCGGTGAAACGGCTTATGCAGATAAGGCAGTACAAATATTGAATGCATGGGCCTCAACATGTAAAGAAATTACAGGCAACTCAAACAAAGCACTTGGGGCAGGTATTTACGGATACCAGTTTGCCAACGCTGCCGAAATTTTACGCGATTACGAAGGGTGGAATGCAAACGATTTTATAGCATACAAACAATGGATGTTGGATGTTTTTTACCCCGTTAGCAAAGAGTTTCTTGACGGACATTATGGCACCTGTATCACACATTATTGGGCCAACTGGGATTTATGCAATCTTGCCAATCTTATGGCTATAGCTGTGTTAACGGATGATGCTTCCATTTACAATGAAGCAATTTCCTACCTCGTAGATGATAACGATTCCAAAGGTAACGGGCAATTAAAAAAGGCTGTGTACTATATTCATATAGATGGATTGGGACAATTACAGGAAAGTGGCCGCGATCAGGGGCATGCTTTGCTTTGTATAGGTTTTTTAGGTGAAATTTGTGAAATGGCTTGGACTCAAGGCGATGATTTGTATGGCTTTGATGATAACCGCGTATTGAAAGGGGCAGAATATGCTGCCCGCTACAACTTTAATTTAGGGAGTGTATTTTTTGAACCTTATAATAATTGCGATAACGTTAACCATTCGGTTATCAGTGATGTTGGCCGTGGCGGAAGCCGTCCGATTTGGGAGTTAATTTATAACCACTACGTAAAACGTAAAAATTTGACAGCTCCCAATGTTGAAATTGCTGCACGCTTGCATCGTCCCGAAGGAGGCGGGGGTGACTATGGTCCAAACAGTGGCGGATTTGATTCGCTCGGATTTGGAACACTGCTTTTTTCGTTAGATTAATTTACTAAAAACACATATTCAATTTACACTCAAATACAATAGGATCAATAAAGATAGGAGATAGTTTTATAGAAGAGGTTTGTTGTAAAAACAAGCTGAATACTAGTTAGTTTAGTTAGGATAAAGGGGCGTCCGTTTCTTGGATGCCCTCTTTAAACTGAGGTATTCTTTCTGTAAAAAGGAAGATATGAATGAATAAAATGGTTAGAAGATGATTAAGAAATTGGCATATGGGTTTGTTGTGATGGCATTTGTAGTGGCATGCGCATCCCCTAAAGCAAATACGGATACATTTCAAACAGGTAAGTTATTAGATTATGCAGTCAAAAAAACCATTGTTACAATGAATAGCCTGAACGTTGCAGATAGCTTGCCCAGAAATATTTACAATACTCAAAATGAATGGAATAAGGTGGGAATACACGACTGGACTAGTGGCTTTTGGCCGGGTATTTTATGGTTAGCATATGAAACAACTGGCAATCAGGATATTTTGGATAATGCCCGAAAATATTCAGAACCACTAAAAGGTATTCTAAAAGTTCCGGTCGAAAATCACGACTTAGGCTTTATGTTATTCTGTAGCATGGGTAATGGAAATAGGTTAATTAAAAATGAGGATTATAAAAATACACTTTTATCAGCAGCCGATTCACTGGTTACGCTTTATAATCCGAAAGTTGGGACTATTTTGTCGTGGCCTGTTATGACCAAACAGATGAATTGGCCTCACAACACCATCATTGATAATATGATTAATCTTGAGTTGTTGTTTTGGGCGGCAAAAAATGGTGGAGATCAGCGATTATACAACATTGCAGTTAAACATGCCGAAACATCCATGAATACTTTGATCAGAGCGGATTATTCTACCTTTCATGTGGCTGTCTATGATACGACTGACGGGCACTTTATGAAGGGTGTAACCCACCAGGGATATGCAGATAGCTCAATGTGGGCGCGTGGACAAGGCTGGGGAATTTATGGTTTATACCATGACATATCGCGAGACAGGCGATCAACGTTTCTTGGATGTGGCTATGAAGCTTGCTGATAAATTTTTAGAACGCTTACCCCGATGATGGAATTCCTTATTGGGATTTTGATGATCCAGCAATCCCAAATGCCCCTAAAGATGCATCGGCGGCATGTGTCGCTTCATCGGGGCTGTTAGAATTGTCAACTTTTATAACTGACGAAAAACTTAAAGCTAAATACAAAGATGCGGCTGTGAAAATGCTAAGTGTATTATCAACCGACAAGTATTTGGCAAACGATGAAAATCAGGCTTTTTTGTTGCATTCTACAGGGCACCACCCAATTGGTTCAGAAATAGATGCATCAATTATTTATGCCGATTATTATTATTTTGAAGCTTTGCTCCGGTTAAAAAAAATTAACGAAAACGGCAAATTATAAATGCTTGCCAGTTATGTTTATCATTAAATTGAAGGTAATTAATAAATGTTTAAAGCCATTTCCATAAAACTATTCTTATTTGTTCAAAGTATAATTTGTCCAATACCGGCATTTGCTCAAAATAGTTTAGAAATATATCCTTCACCTGAAGGGGCATTGCTAAACAATTTGTTTAAAGTCCAAATAAGGGTACCTGAAGGAAATTGGCAAGAGATTCCTGTTTATCTGATAAAAGTAGATGAGGTAAGAGGAAGTAAGCATCATGTTGAAAACGCTTCAATGAGTTATTTTGATTTCTCTAGTGAAGTGGAGGTAAAAGTTACATTGAATGAGGGAGTGATTGAAGAAGCAAAAGTGCGCCCATTGTCAACAAAAATTCAACCCAGGCTAAACAAGCATTCGATTAGGTTTTCACTAAATGAGCCGCGAAATCTTTCTGTAGAGTTTAACGGCGATATTTTTCATAACCTGCATTTGTTTGCTAATCCGATAATGAAAAGCGGACCGGATAAAAGCAATTCCGAACTAATTTATTTTGGTCCCGGTATACATGAGTTTGAAAACGAAAAGTTTGAGGTAACTTCTGGTAAAACAGTTTATATTGATGGCAGTGCGGTTTTGCGGGGACAGTTATTGGTGCACGATGCACACAATGTAAAAATTATTGGAAGAGGTATGGTTGAGCATACCATAAAAATGGGAGTTCACATTGCAAACTCAAAAAATGTGTTGGTGGAAGGAATTTTTTGCACGCAATGCGCCATAGGTGGTTCAGACTCTGTTACCATACGAAATGTCAAAAGTATAAGCTATTATGGTTGGGGCGATGGGATGAATGTATTTGCCAGCAGCAACGTGCTGTATGATAGGGTTTTCTGTAGAAATTCGGATGATTGTACAACCGTTTATGCAACCAGAAAAGGTTTTGTCGGTGGATGTAAAAATATTACCATGCAAAACTCAACACTTTGGGCTGATGTAGCGCACCCGATAATGATCGGAATACATGGCAATAGCGCAAATCCCGACACCATTCAAAATATAACCTACAGAAACATTGATATATTGGACCATAAAGAAATGCAAATTGACTACCAGGGATGTATGACCATTAATGCCGGAGACAATAATCTAGTAAAAGATGTACTTTTTGAGGATATCCGAGTGGAAGATTTTAGGGAGGGGCAACTTCTAAATCTTAGGATTTTTTACAATGAGAAATATTGCACAGCACCGGGTTTGGGCATCGAGAATGTAACATTTCGGAATGTTGAGTATAATGGAAATAATGCTAATTTGTCAATTATAGCAGGTTACAATAAAGAAAGGAAAATTAAGAACCTGGTGTTTGAAAAGTTAAAAATTAACGGTCGTATTATTCATAATGAAATGGAGGGGAAACCGCCATGGTATAAAACTTCTGATATGGCCCGAATTTTTGTTGGAGAACATGTGGATGTGATCACGTTCATAAAATAGAAATCAGTTAACTTGTTTTTAGATTAAAGCGATAACGGGATGCATATAAAAGTAGCTATATTTTTCTTATTTGCCTTTTTACTTATTTCGTGTAAACATAAACCGAATAAAAGTAAGAGTAGAGAGAACGTTCTAACGCATCCCTTATATGTATCGTCAGTTTACATATCCGACAATGGGGATGGAACTTATACCAATCCAGTTTTACAAGCGGACTATTCTGATCCGGACATTGTACGGGTAAGAAATGATTTTTATATGACTGTTTCCAGTTTTAACAGTTCTCCCGGTTTACCCCTTTTACATTCAAAAGATTTGGTCAACTGGCAAATTGTAAATTATGCATTGCCGGTATTACCCGAAAAGATTTACGATGCTCCCCAATACAGTAAAGGTGTTTGGGCACCTTGCATCCGCTTTCACAAAGGCGAGTTTTATATTTATTGGGGAGACCCTGATTTTGGTATTTACATGGTGAAGGCCTCCGACCCACTGTCGGAGTGGGAAAAGCCTGTTCTGGTTAAAGAGGGCAAAGGAATGATAGATCCCAGCCCACTTTGGGACGAGGATGGAAATGCCTATTTGGTTTCAGCCTGGGCCGGATCAAGAGCCGGTGTAAACAGCATACTTACAGTTTGGCGTATGTCGCCCGATGGAACAGAAATTTTGGATAACGGTTATAATATTTATTCAGGGCACGACTATAACCATACCATTGAAGGACCAAAATTTTACAAGAAAAATGAATACTATTATATCCTGGCGCCTGCCGGTGGGGTAGAACAAGGATGGCAGCTTGCTTTAAGGTCTAAAAATGCATTTGGTCCCTACGAGGTGAAAACTGTAATGGCACAGGGAACAACAGATATCAATGGTCCACATCAGGGCGGATACGTTGAAACCCAATCGGGTGAACCCTGGTTTGTACATTTTCAGGATAATGGGATTTATGGTCGTATTCTTCATCTTAATCCGGTAAGCTGGAAATATAATTGGCCCGTAATGGGTACAGATGAAGATGGAAACGGGTGTGGAGAACCGGTTCGCACTTATCAAAAGCCAAATGTTGGAAGAACCTTTCCAATTGTGCATCCTGCAGAAAGCGATGAGTTTAATGGACATTCTCCCGGTTTGCAATGGAGCTGGAATGCCAATAAGAAAGTTACCTGGAGTGTACCTATGCGGGATAAAGGCGTATTGCGTTTGCTTGCTGTTCCTAAGCCAAAGAATGACGCCACTTTGTGGGATACACCAAATATATTAAGTCAGCGACTGCCTGCCGAAAATTTTAATGCTACAACAAAAGTTAGTCTGAATATTGAATGGGATGTTTGGCAGGGCAAACAGGCAGGCTTAATTATGTTTGGGAATAATTACGCTTATCTGGCTATTCGGAAAGATACGGAAGGATATTACCTGGAACAAATACAAAATATTGGCGCCAACATGGAGGGATTGGAACAAAGCGTTGAAAAGAAAAGAATTAAAACCAATACAGCATACTTACGTGTAAAAGTTGAAGGACCCGAAGCCAAATGCAGTTATTCCTATAGTGAAAATGGCGAACAGTTTTTTCCTATTGGCAAAGAATTTAAGGCTTCCCGTGTATTGTGGAGCAGCGCAAAGGTTGGAATATTCTGCACTTCTGATCCTGGTTTTAGAAATGGTGGGTATGCAGACTTTGATTGGTTTAGAATAAGTAAATAAATGAATAACAATGATGAAATTACAAAATATAGTATTGCTGTTCGTATTAGTTTATATTACAGAAATGCTTTCAGCGCAGTCGCATTACCCGGGACAACATATTGAAAAACTAACCATAAAAGAGACAGCACCGTTTAAAGCATATGCTTTTGATATGACAGACGTGAAACTTACTGATTCACGGTTTACTGATAATATGGAACGTGAAAGTAAATGGATCATGTCGCTTGGGGTGGATCGTTTGCTACATAGTTTCAGAACATCGGCAGGTGTTTATGCCGGTTTGGAAGGTGGTTACGATTTGGTGGAAAAACTCGATGGATGGGAATCGCTCGATTGCGAATTACGCGGACATACCACCGGGCATATTCTTTCGGGCTTGGCAATGTTGTACGCCAGTTCCGGAGATGAAAAGTATAAACTTAAAGCCGACAGCTTGGTGGGAGGTTTAGCCGAAGTACAAACGGCATTGGGCGATAAAGGCTATTTAAGTGCCTTTCCTGAGAACCTGATTAACCGGAACATTGCCGGACAAAAAGTGTGGGCGCCATGGTACACTTTGCATAAAATCTACTCAGGATTAATAGACCAGTATCTGTATTGTGATAATCAACAGGCATTGGATGTAGTGAAAAAAATGGGAAACTGGGCATACCATAAACTGCAAACTGTTACCCCGGAACAACGAAAAGTGATGATCCGCAACGAATTTGGCGGAGTTAACGATTCGTTTTACACCCTTTATCAAATTACAGGCGATGAAAAATACAAATGGCTGGGTGAGTTCTTTTACCACGAAGCAGTTCTTGATCCTCTAAAGTTGGGTGAAGATAACCTGGAAAAAAAGCATGCTAAACACATTTATTCCAAAGCTAATTGGGGTTGTTCGTGCTTATGAATTTGGAGAGTCGGAAGAATACAAAGAAATAGCTGATTTCTTCTGGCATACTGTAGTCGATCACCACTCTTTTTGCACAGGAAGTAACAGTAATAAAGAGAAGTTTTTCAAACCCGATCATCAATCGCATTACCTTACAGGCTATACTGGTGAGTCGTGCAATGTGTACAACATGCTGAAGCTTACCCGTCACTTGTTTTGTTTAGAAACCGATCCTAAACTGGCAGATTATTACGAAACAGCTTTATATAACCACATCCTTGGGCAGCAAGATCCGGAGACGGGAATGATTGCTTATTTCCTCCCGATGTTGCCAGGTGCTCATAAAGTATATAGCACGGCAGATAGTTCATTCTGGTGCTGTGTTGGTACCGGATTCGAAAATCAGGCAAAATACGGAGAGGCTATCTATTACCACAACAACGAAGAATTGTTTGTGAACCTGTTTATTCCCTCCGAGCTTAACTGGGAAGAACAAGGACTGATCCTTCAACAAGAAAGCAGTTTTCCACAGGAAGGTAAAACCATATTAAAGGTTAAGCTGGAGGAAAGCAAAAAGCTGGTACTAAAAATCCGCTATCCCGGTTGGGCAAGCGCAGGTGTAAAAATCTCAGTTAACGGCAAAAAAAATCAGGGGTAAAAGAAAAGCCCGGAAGTTACATCGCTATCGACCGGAAGTGGAAAGATGGAGACCTTGTAGAGATTGGATTTCCGATGGAATTGATGCTGCACCCTTCAGACAACCCTGATGTTGTTTCAATTACTTATGGTCCATTGGTATTGGCTGCAGAAATGGGAACCGAAGGAATGATAAAGGGAGCTCCTTTTTCAAATCCCAATTTGCACAACGATTATTACACCTACGATTATAATGTGCCTGAAACACTTACCAACGAACTAAAGGTAAAAGGTGTTCCGGTAAACGAATGGTTAAAGCCGGTTGAGGGTAAGGTGCTTACTTTTAAAACGGTGAATGCAACGGAAAGCAAAGAATTCACCTTTGTTCCTTTGTTTGACCTGCATCAACAGCGTTATAATGTATATTGGAAATTGAAATAGAAAGAATGTTAGATAAGGAATACTAAGTATAATGTTATTTGGCTACTCTGCTTAACGCTAATTTTTATTCAACTGAAAACCAAAGCGTCCGTTTATCAGTGGTCAGTACCTGTGCAATCATACATTTCTCCGGAAACTAATGATCATCCCAATGCATATTTATGGATTCCTGAAAATTGCACACAGGTAAAAGCAATGGTTTTTAGTCAGCAAAAACATGTGCGAAGAAACCATTTTTAGTCATCCGGCTTTTCGACAA
The DNA here is from genome assembly GCA_963677475.2 of Prolixibacteraceae bacterium. Lineage (GTDB taxonomy): Bacteria > Bacteroidota > Bacteroidia > Bacteroidales > Prolixibacteraceae > JABMQB01. The sequence goes on from CAXXQD010000014.1 coordinate 81,404, forward strand.
GGAATGGCTGAGTTGGGCTTTGCTATTGTTTGGATTTCACCAGGAATTGACCAACAATGGGATGTAACAAAAGGATGTCAGAAAGCATTTGATCATATGCTGGAAGATTTTGCTCGTGTTAGTGGGTATTCAGAATTGGAATATGTTCCTGTTGTTCCACTTGGGCATTCCGCAATGGCTACGTTCCCTTGGAACTTTGCGGCTTGGAATCCGGAAAAAACATTAGCCATTATTTCTTATAAAGGAGATGCACCCCGTACAAACTTATGCGGATACGGACGGGAAAACCTGGAGTGGGGGCGAACCCGAAATATTGATGGTATTCCGGGAGTTATGATTGAAGGGGAATACGAATGGTGGGAAGCACGGGTAAACCCGGCACTGGCATTTCGAATGATGTACCCTAAAAGTTGTATTTCATTCCTGTATGATACCGGGCAAGGACATTTTGATGTTTCCGATAAAATAATCGATTATCTCTGCCTGTTTTTAAAAAAGGCTGCTGACTATCGATTACCTAAAAATCAAGCTTTAGATAAGCCAGTGCAATTGGTGAAGCTCAATCCGCAAGATGGTTGGCTTGCTGAAAGATGGCAAGTGAATAAGAAAAAACGCGAAAAGCCAAATCAATTTTCAAAATACAAAGGAGACAAACATGATGCTTTTTGGTATTTCGATGAAGAAATAGCAAGGGCGACAGAAGCACATTACAAAGGCAACAGAAATAGAAAGATGCAATACATTGGGTACGAATTTAATGGTGAGTGGCTACCTTTTAACCCAAAGCATCATGCTCAATATTTGGCTGAAGGCATTCCTTCTGAGGATCTTTCTTTTCAAATAAAAGCCATATTTGTTGATTCTACACGAACGACAAAATCGGATGTTCAACGCGACGGTAAACCATTAATTACAAAGATATGCGGACCGGTTGAAAAACTGAACGACAGCACATTTACCATTCGCTTTGATCGAACAGGAATGAATAACGCGAAACGTACAGGTGACGTTTGGCTACTGGCTTCTCATCCGGGTAATAAAAAATATAAAAGCGCAGTTCAACAGTTTAACCTGAGAATTCCACATCGAAACAAAGAAGGAAAGGAACAGAAAATTACATTTTTACCGCAAGATAGCATAATAAACCTGCCTGATTTGTGTAACCGCGAATTTGAACTCAATGCAAGTGCAACATCCGGCATGCCGGTTTCTTTCTATGTAAAAGACGGTCCTGCAGTAATAGAGGGCAATAAACTAAAAATAACAAGTATTCCGCTAAGGGCAAAATTTCCGGTAAAAGTAACGGTTGTTGCCTGGCAATACGGAAGTAACGTTGATCCAAAGGTGCAAACAGCCAAGGCTGTGAAGCAACGTTTTTACTTAAAAAGATAGAATATGCAAGTACTAAAAATCATACGTATAAAAATCATGTTGATTTTGGCATTTGTTTACCTTCTCTCTCATCCCCTTTATTCCCAAAATCGGAATTACTTGCTGCATACAGATGCCCATATTCAGCGATTAAAAAAGTTAGTTGAAAATGATGAAAGGGTTAATAGTGCTTGGGACGAACAATTGCTTATCGCGGAAAATTTAACGACAAAAGACAGGCTTAAAGCCAGTGATTGTGAGGTGTTAGCTTTGGCTTATCGAATGACCACAGAAGAAAAATATGCAGAGGCAATAAAAAAAATATTATTGGATTATTCTTCACGAGAAACTTGGGAAGGACGCGATTTGCTTAACCGAACACCGGCATGGACAGGTGGACTTCATACTTCGCATACAGCTTTCAGCATCGCCTTGGGTTTTGATTGTATTTATTTTGATCTGACACCTACAGAACGAAAGCAAATTGCCAAAGGCATCGTACATGTTGGCATAAATCCTTTAATGAACAATTGGCTCAAACCGGAAACTAGTTTTCAAACACTTGATTGCATGGGGCATAACTGGTGGAGTGCCTGTGTTTATATGGCAGGTTTTGCATCCTTAGCTATTCAAAACGAAGTGCCCGAAGCCAAACAGTGGGCGATTGAAATTTCCGAAACGATTGATGAATGGGTGGATTACAATGGCAGCGTACTTCAGAACAAACCTCGTAATTTCGATAGGAGTGGAGGTTTTTACGAGAGTATCAATTACGCTTCATATGGCGTATCGCAATATCTATTGTTTCGATTAGCATTTGAGAATATGCTTCCCGAAATTAAACAACCAGCACTGGATGAGCTGCAGAAAATGACTAACTATTTTATTCATACTACCTATTACACGGGCAATAACAACACTTTATCGGTTAATTTTGGCGATGGCAACCTTACTGTAAATGGCAATGCAAGCACTGTTTTACTTTGGAACTTAGGCTGTCAGGATCAGATTTCGAACTGGTATTTAAGAAAGGTACACTATTCAAAATCTAAAGGCGAAACACTTGTTTTGCACACACCTGTCGGATTAATATTAACACCTGACCTTCCTGAGTTACCAAAAGATTATACTCCTGATATAAAAACAACACATTTGTTTGCCGATATGGGCTGGGCTACCATGCGCAACTCCTGGGAAAACGATGCTACTTTTGTTGCGGTAAAATCGGGCTTGACCTGGAACCACACCCATGCCGATGCAGGTTCGTTTATTGTTTTTCACAATGGTAAATACTTAATAATCGATTCTGGCAATTCATCATATGGCAATCCTTTATATACCCAATATTACTGCCAGAGCGAAGCGCACAACGTTGTGCTTTTCAATGGAGAGGGTCAAGACCGTGAAGACCCTTATTTTGGGGTGGTTAATCATGGCTCATTGCATAATTTGCTTGATGCTGGTGATTTTATATATTTATTGGCAAATGCAACTGGTCCCTATTCACATATCCTAAAGCGCAACTACCGTAGTTTTTTGTGGGTGGGTGATGTGATGTTGGTTGTTGATGATTTATTAGCTCGTGAGCCCGGACAATTCGAGTGGCTGCTGCACTACAACGGGGAATCAAAACGTCGAGGACACGACCTATCGATTAAAGACGGAAATGCCGAAGTATTGGTTCGCCCTCTTTACCCCGAAACCTTTCCGAATGGTGGTTTACCTCACGATTTTCCGGAGCAGATGCGTTTAGAAGAGAAGTTGGGTTATGAAGACCACCATCCGGAAAACAGACAAGCCTATTGGTCGATAAGCCATTTTGAAAAAACGGCACGCACCAAATTTATCTCTGCCATTACATTTAAAACCGACGAGAACAGGGATAATCTTCCGGTTATTGAACGGTTTGATGGTAAGAATTTTTTAGGCGTAAGAATTACCCAAAAAGGAAAAACTACGGAGGTATATTTCAATTTGCTTGCCGATGGAAGATTAAAACATCGTAACAGCACAATTGAAATGAATGGATGGCAAACCGATGCTTATATCACTGCATTAACTTTTAATGAAGGAGCGGATAGAACAAAGGTTGAGAATATACAAGACTTGTTTATAGCGCACGGAAGTTACATCCGAAAAGACGGACAGGTTCTTGCCCATGCGCTTTCAAAATACACTGCATTTATTAAAGATTTTAATGGCAAAAAACATGTTACCTTTCAAGGGCAACCTAAGGCTGTGTTTAGAATATTTTCACCACAAAAGCAAAGGGCTGTAAAAGTAAATGATAGTACACTTGAGGTGGAATACGACAAAGAGTTAAAAACAATAAAACTAGCTATAGACGACAAATAATTTTAACGATGAATAAATTATCAAATAACAAATTTCTTATCCTTTTTATATTTCTTATTTCAAATTTAACGACTGTACATGCACAAAAAGCAGTAGTTGAAATTGAATCGTTGGAAGAACTCGTAGCAGTTGCAAAAAAGGATGGACAAAATATCCGCATGAAACAGGGTGTTTATGCCCTTGATAAATACCTGAACGAGGAAGGTATCTCAGGTTTGATTAACGAATTTCAACCCAGAACCGATGAACACCGCCGTCCACCCAGGTATTTTCTACGCTTTAGTGGCAGCAACAATACCTTCGATTTTACGGGAGTTACCATCGAAATAAATACAGAGCTATACAGCAAACTGCCTTACGGTTATATGCGCTGCTTATTTATTGATGGGGATGGAAATACCTTGCGCGGATTAACTATTCGAAATACCGGACCTGCAGACAAAGGAAGCAGTGGCAATATATTTACCATTTTTGGCAACAATACACTTGTTGAAGGTTTAAAAGTTTATGTTCGCGGTTCTACTTATGGTTACGGCGATCTGTTTGGAAAGGGCGGACCCAATTTAACCGGACTTCAAAAACAAAGTGGTGTGATGATAGCCGGGCAAAACAACACTTTACGTGCTTGTAAGGTATTTAGCCGTGCATTTGGTCATTGTTTTTACATTCAGACCCAGGGGCACGATACACGCGATATACTTTTAGAGGATTGTTATGCTGAAGGGAGGATGCGAACCACTAACGATATTTTGGCAGAAACCGGAGGACTTGCAGAGGAGTTAAATTACCGAAGCGTTTATGAAAACCGTGATGGGCGTTTTATGATTACGCCCGGTTATACCAAATCATTAAGTGAAGATGGATTCCGCACCTATGGAGGCGTTGGCAAAGTAACACTGCGAAATTGTACGGCTAAAAACACTCGTGCCGGATTCGAAATTGGTGGAACCAATGATGCGAAAAATCGCACAGTATTGGAAGGCTGCCAGGCATTTGGAGTTGAACGTGGTTTTTTACTGGGTTCAAATGTGCTGGTACGCAACTGTCGCGCCGATATTCAGTATGGTCCATTGCTTTATTTGCGCGAGAATACGGTTGGTGCCGATGTTGAACTGGAATTGGTGCCATGTTTGCCTAAATCGATGGTACATGCGGTGGCGACAATAGCCGGGAAAAATCATCGGGTAAAACTTTATTCAAACGACCCTGATATACCTTTACCTGCACTTCCAATTATGTTGGGTTTTGCCATGCCAGCCCATGCCGAAATGAGCTCTCCAATTCTTCCGGCAGAAACAGACGGTATCATCTTGATTAACGAGTTAGAAAATCTACCAATTATTAAAAGTGATAAAGCACAAAACCTGGATATAAAATCGCCAGGCTCAGTAGTGCCCGACAGTGCAACTCGGCAATTAAGAGGTAGAGGAAGTTGGTAAAGATTTTAATTCGTAAGAAAACATTTTCAAATATGAGAAATAGAGTAATATACTTATTGATAACTTTTTTTGCAGTATCTAATTTATGTGCTGCTCCAAAAGAAAAGGCTTCAAAACATCAAATTTCCTCACCGGATAACAAACAAGTATTTCAGTTTTACCAAAAAGATTTAGGCGATGGTAAAACCCAAATGTATTATAGTATTCATTTCGATGAAAAACAGGTTGTACTCGACTCTGAATTGGGAATTCTGATTGAAAACAATCTTTTTGAATCAGCTTTGGGAATTGAAAACGATCCTAGTAAAAAATGGTGCGAGAACCTGATCCTTAAATCGGTTGATCGCGATACTGTAAATGAAACGTGGCAGCCGGTTTATGGCGAAAGAAGCGTGGTGAGCGACAACTACAACGAAATGGTACTTCATTTTTCGAAATATGCCGAAGGAGAAGAAATGGAAGAAGGACATGCCGGAACCAGTTACGATAAGCGCCGCAGTTACCAAATGGATATTGTTGTAAGGGCATATAATGAAGGGATTGCATTTCGTTATCATTTTCCGGAAACATCCAACGGATTATTTCTGCATATAGTTGGAGAACAAACCAGCTACACCATGCCCAAAGGCACAATGGCATACTACGAACGATGGGCACAAGGACCATATAGCTATTTGCCATTGGAAAACTGGCCCGATGAGTGTGAACGCCCCTTAACATTAGATCTGAAAAATGGCTTAAACGTTTCCTTGTTGGAAGCGCAAATGGTCGATTACAGCCGGGGTAAATTCAGACTTAGCGAGGAGAAAGCCAGCACGATTGAATTGTCGATGTACGATAAGGTAGATGTTATTACACCGTATTCAACTCCCTGGCGGGTTGTTATGGTAGCAGAAACGCCTGTGGAATTACTTCAAAACAACGACATTGTTCTAAATCTAAACTCGCCCAATAAACTTGAAAACACGTCGTGGATCAAACCGGGCAAAGTAATTCGTTCATACTTATCAACCGGAGAGGCTAAAGAATGTATCGACTTTGCTTCAGAAAGAAACCTTCAGTATGTGCATCTGGATGCAGGCTGGTATGGTCAGGAAATGAAGGTGGCAAGCGATGCAACAACTATTTCTCCTGAACGTGATATTGACATGTACGAGATTGTGAATTATGCTTCCTCTAAAGATGTTGGGATTTTTCTGTATATAAATCAGCGTGCGCTTTATGGCCACTTGGACAAAGTATTTTCTCAGTGTCGCGAATGGGGGATTAAAGGTGTAAAGTTCGGATTTGTTCAAATTGGATCTAACCATTGGACTACCTGGATGCACGATGCCGTTAAAAAGGCTGCCAAATACCAGTTGATGGTTGACATACACGATGAGTACCGACCAACCGGGTTCAGTCGAACCTACCCAAACCTAATGACCCAGGAAGGAATTAAGGGAAACGAAGAAATGCCGGATGCCACCCATAGTACAATTCTACCTTTTACACGTTTTCTTGCAGGTGCAGCAGATCATACCATTTGTTATTACAGCGATAGAATTAAAAATACACATGGACACCAATTGGCTTTATCGGTAATTTGTTATAGCCCAATTCAGTACTTGTATTGGTACGATAAGCCTCACATGTACAAAGGAGAAAAAGAAATAGCTTTTTTTGATGCCGTACCAACGGTTTGGGACAATACAAAAGTGCTTAATGGAGAAATTGTAGAATATATAACGATTGCCCGTAAGTCTGGAGAAGAATGGTTCATAGGATCGATAACAAACATTGAAGAAAGGAAAATTGAAATCTCTCTTAATTTTCTTGACAAGGATAAAAATTACCAGACAATTATGTATTATGATGATCCCGGTCTAAACTCTAGAACACAGGTAAACATGAAGGAGATGAAGGTTGATTCATCTGAAAAACTATCATTACCCTTGTTACCTAGCGGAGGGGTAGCCATCCATTTGGTTCCTATTGAAGAAAATAACTAATCTATAACTTAACGTTGAAATTATGAGTAAAAAAGCGAATGTTTCAAAAATACTGCCCGTGCTTTTTGGATTTTTTGTAATGGGATTCTGCGATGTTGTGGGAATAACATCAGCACATGTGAAAGAAGACTTGTTGGGAGGTTACAGTCCTGAGTTTAGGGACACTCTTTCTAACCTTATTCCTGTTGCTTTGTTTTCCATGTTCCTGATTTTTTCTGTGCCAACAGGAATTCTTATGAATAAAATAGGACGTAAGAAAACAGTGATTTTAAGTAATGTGATTACGATTATCGCGATGTTTATTCCTTTAATTAGTTACACATTTATTACATCGCTAATTGCTTTCGCGTTATTAGGGATAGCTAATACCATTATTCAGGTTTCATTAAATCCGCTGCTTACCAATGTTGTAAAAGATGAGAAGTTGCTAACCAGTAGCTTAACGGCAGGTCAATTCGTCAAAGCAATATCTTCCTTTAGCGCCCCTTTTATTGCAGCTTTCGCAGCCATTCAATTTGGAAATTGGCAATATATTTTCCCAATATTTGCTGTGATTACTTTCTTATCTACGATTTGGTTGATGGCAACCAGCATTGTTGAAGAGCCGATTGAACAGAAGGCAAGTTCGTTTGCTGGCGTATTTGCTTTGCTGAAAGACAAAACGATATTTTTACTATTTCTGGGAATCCTGTTTGTTGTTGGGGTAGATGTTGGTGTAAATACAGCAGCAAGTAAAATTTTAATGGAACGTGCAGGTCTTTCATCCATTGAAGCAGGATACGGTCCAAGTGTCTATTTTGCTCTTCGTACCCTTGGAGCTTTTCTTGGAGCTTTTCTTTTAGCTAAATTTTCTTCATCGAAGTTTTATAAGATTAATATTATTGTTGCTGTCCTGGCATTGGCAGCTTTAATTTTTGCAGGCGAAAAGTTTATGATTTTCGGACTTTATGGAGTAATCGGATTCACTATTGCTAATATTTTCCCAATTATTTTTGGAATAGCCATTCAAAAACGACCTGAAAAAGCAAATGAAATATCAGGATTGATGATAACGGGTGTCTTCGGAGGTGCTATCGTTCCTTTCTTTATGGGCTTGCTGTCAGATGCCATAGGATCGCAGGTTGGAGCTGTTTTGGTTATCCTTGTTGGTGCTTTATACCTGGCTTTTGCTGCATTTGCCATTAAGGTGAACTAATAGGGAAGATGATCAAAACTTTTTCAATTGTTCGACCCCTAGCTGAATCTGTTTGCGAATGTTGGGATTATAGCAAACTTTGGTTACGGGGAAGGAAAAATGATTTCGAAGAATTAGCAGGTCAAGAAAAAAATGAATCAAAAAACACAAATTAGAAAATTATGAATGAAAAGAAATATGCTGTTGGTGCTGATATTGGCGGTAGTCACATTAGTTGTGCGTTGATTGATATTACAAATGGAGAATTGGTTGAACGCAGTCGATCTGGTTTGGATATTGATAATCAGGCAGAAGCTGAAGTCATTTTTAAAGGGTGGGCTTCTGCATTAATGAACACGATTGAGATGGTTGGCTTGGAGCAGGTTATCGGTATTGGTTTTGCTATGCCTGGTCCGTTTGATTATTTAAATGGTATAGCCCATTTCGACCACAATGTTGCTAAATTTGAGAACCTGCATGGACTAAATGTTGCCACTGAAATTCGCAACAGGTTGAGTTTGCCTGTTGATTGCCCGGTTTGCTTTATGAATGATGCATCGGCATTTGCTGCAGGAGAAGCTTGGGTTGGTGCCGCTGCAGACAAAACAAGGAGTATATCCATAACCTTGGGAACTGGTTTCGGAACGGCACTTATTGTTGATGGTTTGCCTATTGTTAAAGGAAAAGGTATCCCACCCAAAGGCTGTTTTTATCATGTTCCCTTTAAAGATAGTATTGCTGAACACTATTTTTGTACTCGCTGGTTTACCAGTAGGTGGAAAGAAATAAGCGGTCAGCAATTGAAAGGAGTGAAGCCAATTGCTGATTTGTCTTCAACCGATGAACGTGCAATGAACCTGTTTGTAGAGTATGGTCAGAATATGGCGGAATTTTTAAGTCCATGGTTGAAAGAGTTTGAAGCAGATGCTTTGGTTTTCGGAGGAAATGTTACAGGAGCTTACCATCTATTCGGTCCCTCTTTCGAAAAGTCGCTGGCCGACAATGGCATTGAGCTGGAAATTATGATTTCGACACTGAAAGAAGACGCTGCAATGATCGGTGCTGCCCGGTTGATTGACGTCAGCTATATGGAGCGAATTGCTCCGGTGCTTCCAGAAATGTAGTAGCCTAAAGAGTGTGAGATGAAATCAATTTTGAAATAAGATTTAAGCTATATGAAAAAACAAATAAGTGTTATTGCCTTGGTGGTGTTTATTTTTACAGCGTGTGGTGACTTGAAAGAGCACCGGGTTATCGTTGAGAATCATCTGAATTTCAACCGGAAGGAAGTGGTTGCCATTGCCTGTGAGGATTTGAAGCCGGTGATAAAAGGTGAAGACATGGAGAAGGTGTTGATTTATGATCCGCAAACTTCGCAATACCTGGTTACCCAGTTGCTGGACAATGATATGGATGGGGAAGTTGATGAGCTTCTTTTTCAAGCAGAAGTGAAGGCAAATTCAATATCAAGCTACCTAATTGAATACAAGAGAAATGCTTTGGAGCTTAAGCCGGCGATCTCGCTTGTTACTTATTCACGTTTTGTACCGGAACGTATTGATGATTATGCCTGGGAAAATGACAGAGTGGCTTTTCGAACGTATGGTCCGGAAGCCGAACGTTTAGTGAAAGAAGGTGAGCCGGGTGGAACTTTATCGAGTGGGATTGATCTTTGGTTAAAACGGGTCGATTATCCCATTATCGATAAATGGTATTTAAACAATGTTCAGGAAGCCGGTTATTATCATATTGACCATGGTGAAGGGTACGATCCTTACCATGTAGGCAATAGTCGGGGAACCGGTGGTACCGGAATTTGGATATCTGATTCACTATTTATTTCGGATAATTTTGTTCGTTATAGATCGATTTGTACAGGTCCGCTGCGGACTGTTTTTGAATTAGACTATGCTCCATACAGCACATACAACCTGATAGAGAAAAAACGAATTTCGTTGGATTTAGGCTCTAATTTTTCAAAGTTTGAAATTTCTCTCACCGGCAACCTTCCACAAGATTCTTATTCAGTCGGTATTGCCTTGCATGAAGGAGAAGGTAAAATCTCTATTAATAAAGAGAGTGGTACTTTCCTGCATTGGGAACCCATCGATGGTGAATATTTGGGTGAAGGCCTTGTAATGGATCCGAAAATGGTCAACGATGCTTTTAAAATTATTTCTGAGGTGCCAGACCAGAACCAGTTGCTGGTGACTACACATGCCCAAACGGACATAACTTACTACGCGGGTTTTGCGTGGACGCGGAGTAGGCAGGTAAAAGGGCAAGCGGACTGGGCTAAAATGCTTCAACATCAGGCAGAGATAATTGCAAGCCCATTTTTTATTCATGTAAAATAGAAAATAATATTATTTAGTTGATTTTTCTTGAAAAAAAAGGTAACAATAACTTTTTACCCAGTTCTCAAAATATATGTTTTCTTGATAATTGTGAACATAAACCTTCGGGGATAATCCTCTGTTTCTTGTTTGGATTGCTTTTGGTGCCCAGAACAGGACTCGAACCTGCACGTCTCGAAAGACACTGGTCCCTGAAACCAGCGCGTCTACCAATTCCGCCACCTGGGCATAATTACTTGATCATTTTTTAGGATGCCCGTCCCGAAGCCAAACGGGACAGGTTACCCCAAAAATGGGGATGCCTCAAGGGGCATCCATGTTTTCTGAAACGTGGCAAATATAGGAAAATTTTAATTTGTAGGGTAGTATATGTAGCATATTTGGGGGATTTGATTTGTTTTTTCTTCTCATCAAGAAAACCTGACCGAAGAATCCCGAATTATTAGTTCCGTATCCATTATAATCCGTTCAGATGACGATGTGGAACCTAAAATCCGTTTAAAAAACAACCGAGCAGCTTCTTGTCCCATTTGGTGTGTTGGATGGGTTATAGAGGTTAGGGTAGGATCGACAACCGTTGAATGAAATTCATCGGTAAATCCAACCAGGGCAATATCTTCAGGGATTTTTAATTTATTTCGTTTAATCTCCTTCATTGCTGCAAATGCAATTGTATCGTTAAGTCCAAATATCGCATCTGGTAATTTGGGCAGATGCAGCAACTGTTTTGTTGCCAATGTTGCATCTTCAGGACTAAGGTTGCATTCAATAAATAATTCGGGATTAAATTTCAAACCACATTCTTTTAAGCCTTCAAGGTAACCTTCTTTTCTGTTGAGGGAAATATTTAAATAGCCTGGTCCCGAGATGTAGGCAATCCTTCGACATCCGTTTTTATAGAAATGTTTGGTTATTTCCACCACAGCTTTCTTGCCATCTGCTGTAACCGATGGTACGTTTAGAGAATCACATACCCGGTCGAAAAAAACCAGTGGAATATCATTGGTAATCAGTTTTTCGAAATGTTTAAATGTTTTTGTTTCCTGGCTAATGCATACAATCAAACCTTCCACCCGTGTTTTTAATAAATTTTCTACCGACTCAATTTCTTTTTGCAAAGATTCATTTGATGAGGCAATTAATATATAGTAACCATGTTCTTTGGCAACATCTTCAATCCCGGAAATAATAGAAGAATAAAAATGGGTAACAATATCAGGAACAATTACCCCAATCATTTTTGTTTGTTGTTTTAGCAAACCCATTGCCAAAGGATTGGGCGAATAATTTAGCTCTTTCGCCACATCTTGGATTTTTTTAGTGAGATCAGGAGAAATGTCAGGATGGTCTTTAAGTGCCCTGGAAACTGTTGAAATTGAAACACCAATTTCTCGTGCTATATCTTTTAACGATGTATGTCTTTTTCCCATTTCGATGTATGATTCCACAAATTTAAAATAATATTAGAAGTCTGATGCGGAAAAAAATGGCATTTGCAATTTTGCGAAATAAATAGCAAATATGTTGTTCAGCATAATTTTGCTTCCGCAAAGCTTTGCGTTAAGCTTTGCATAAAAGCTTATGAATTTTGCACATTGCAGAATTAAAAAGAATCCTGATATTTGTTCTGGAATGTAAAAGCAATTAAAATAAAAAAGATGAAAAAAAGAATTTTAGTAGCCGGTGGCGGTGGTTTTATTGGTGGCCACCTTGCACGTAAGTTAAGGGATTTAGGTAACGATGTTCGGGTTGTTGATAAAAAACCGTTAACAAACTGGTATCAGGTTCACGATGATTGTGATAACCTTGTTTTGGACCTAAATTCAAAAGACAATTGTTATGCAGCTGTAAACGGATACAACACTGTATATAACCTTGCTGCCGATATGGGCGGTATGGGGTTCATCGAAAATAATAAGGCTGAATGTATGTTGAGCGTTTTAATCAATACTCACCTGCTTATGGCAGCTCGCGATTTGGGTGTTACCCGTTATTTCTATGCATCATCAGCGTGTGTTTACAATGGTGAAAAACAAACTGATCCGGATAATCCAGGACTTAAAGAGGCGGATGCATATCCAGCACTTGCAGAAGATGGATACGGATGGGAGAAATTATTCTCGGAAAGAATGTGCCGCCATTTTATGGAAGACTATGGGTTAACAACCCGTGTTGCACGTTTCCACAACGTATATGGACCTTACGGAACTTATGATGGTGGACGTGAAAAAGCTCCGGCTGCAATGGCACGTAAAGTGATCGATGGCGAATTATATGGTAAAGATGAAATTATCATTTGGGGCGACGGTGAGCAAACGCGTTCTTTTATGTATATCGATAATTGTGTAGAAGGCATTATGAAAATAATGGAGAGCGATATTGAAGAGCCTATTAACCTGGGAAGCGATGAAATGGTATCTATTAACCAGTTGGTTGATATTGTAGAAAAAATAGCAGGTTACAAACTTAAAAGAACCTATGACCTTGATGCTCCTAAAGGTGTTCGCGGGCGCAATAGCGACAATACTTTAATCAAACAGTATTTAGATTGGGCACCGGAGTATCCGTTAGCAGATGGTATGAAAAAAACATACGACTGGATCAAAGAACAAATGATCGCCAAGAAAAATAAAATTTAAATAATTCCAAAAATGCCCCGGGTATTTGCCCGGGGTGTACTATTTCAGGCAATACGTTAAGTTCTTTAACAATTGCCTTCCTAATAAAATAAACCAATTCATATGAACACTAAAGTAGTGATGGTTAGTGGTTGTTACGACTTGTTGCATGCGGGGCATGTGGCTTTTTTTAAAACAGCAGCACAATATGGAAAGCTACATGTTTATGTAGGGCAGGATGAAAACCTTAAATTATTAAAGGGAAAAGCTCCATACTTTTCGCAGGAAGAAAGAAAATATATGGTTGGGGCAGTAAGGTATGTCGAAAAAGCAAATATAGCATCTGGTTCAGGAATGTTGGATTTCGAACCAGATATGAAAATATTAAAGCCCGATATTTTTGTGGTCAACACCGATGGTTATACAGAAGATAAAAAAAGGGTTTGTGAGGAGAATGGCGTTGAATTGGTTGTATTGGAAAGAATTCCTGAAGAAGGGTTGCCGGCAAGATCAAGTTCAGGATCGAAAAAAGATTTAAAATTTCCTTACAGGGTATGCCTGGCAGGTGGATGGATGGACCAACCGTGGGTATCCGAAATAAACCCTGGCTCGGTGGTTGTTGCTCAAATGTGGCCAACCATGGATTTTAACGATCGTTCGGGAATGGCCACAAGTTCAAGGAAAGTTGCCAAAGAACTTTGGGGTGACAAACTCCCGGATGGCGATCCGGTTCGAAATGCACAATTGTTATTTGGTGCCGAAAATCCTCCGGGATCCGAATATATTTCGGGTACACAAGATCATTTAGGTTTGTTGGTTCCTGGTGTTACCCGAATTGACTATGATGGGAGGTTCTGGCCCAAAAATATTGAAAATACAACGGATGCAGATACTTGCGAATGGCTGTCTGAAGTTCTTCATTTTGCCCCGCTTGAACCACGTCCCGATGGGTACAATCCTTTGTTGAGCAAAAACCTTGATCCCAAAATCATAAAATCATTGGGCGAATCTGGTGAAAAATGCTACGAAGCAATTCTGAAAAAAGATGTAAAGCTTTTGGGAGAATCAATGAAAGAAACTTTTTTAGCTTGGCGCAAAATGTTACCTTACACCGTGCCTGATTGGGTGATGGAAGAAATGGAAACAAACTATTTCCCGCATTATTCCGGGGCAATTACTTCTGGAAGTGGAGGTGGATATGTTGTTTTCCCATCCGAAGTAAACATTGAAGGCACAATTAAAGTGAAAATAAGGTATTAATTTCAAATTTATCCGATGAGCAATATTTACAGCCTTATTATGGCAGGTGGTTCAGGAACCCGTTTCTGGCCGAGGAGCAAAGTAAAAAAGCCAAAACAATTTTTAAATATACTGGGTGAAGATTCCCTTATACAGGAAACTATTCATAGGTTTGCGACGTTTACCAATACTGAAAATATTTACGTGGTTTCGAATAAAAGCCAGGCAGAAGTGCTTGAAGCGCAAACCCCAATGCTTCCGAAAGAAAATTTAATTTATGAGCCTGTTGGCAGGAATACCTTGCCTTGTATTGGATTGGCTGCAATGTTTGCTGAGAAGGAAAATCCAGACGGAATAATGGTTGTAACACCTTCCGACCATTTGATTCAAAACAATGAGCTATTCAGGGATACTGTATTGGCAGGGGCTAAAATAGCCGAAGAAAAAGATGGAATTGTAACAATAGGGATAACCCCAACATATCCGGCAACCGGATTTGGATATGTTCAAACATCCGAAAACATTACTGGCAGTGAAGCCATAAAACAGTTTAAGGTTGAGTGCTTTGTCGAGAAACCTGATGCTGCCACAGCATCAAAATACCTCGAACAAGGTGGGTTTTACTGGAACAGTGGCCTGTTTATTTTTAAAGTTTCGGTGTTTCTCGAATCAATTGAAAAATTTGCACCTGAATTATACAAGGATTTAAGAAAAATACAAGCTGAAATTGGTTTGCCATCTTTTGATAAAACTTTGGATACCATTTATCGTGCTGTGGAAAGTATCTCGGTTGATTATGGAATCATGGAGCATGCCACAAATTTATATTTGGTTGAAGGTAATTTCGACTGGAACGATTTAGGAAGTTGGGAATCGGTATACCAGGTAAACCCTAAGGATGAAAACGGAAATGCCGGATCGGGAGACGCTATTTTTCAGGACTCAAAAAATTCATTTATTCATACCGATAATGGCTTAATTGCCCTGGTTGGCCTTGATGATGTTATTGTTGTACAGGATGGAAATACCACATTGGTTTGCCCACGAAACAAAGCGGAAGATGTGAAGAAAATTGTGGATCAACTGAAAGCAAACAATAAAAACGAATATTTATAGGGTTCGCCTGATAATAAAATGAATATGAAAGCATATAAAAGGTATTGTAAATCATTAAAATTAGAGGATGATCCGCAGTTAATTGAGGAATATAAAAAAGTGCATGCACCCAATGTTGCATGGCCTGAAATCACCCAGGGAATGAAAGAGGTGGGTATCATAGATATGGAGATATATTTATTGGGAACCCAATTATTTATGATTATGGATACTATTGCTGACTTTGACCATGACAAAGCGATGGCTGAGTTGGCAAAGAAACCCCGACAATCAGAATGGGAGGCTTATGTTTCTCAATTTCAAAAAACCAGTGCCAGTGCCAGTGCCGATGAAAAATGGCAAGCCATGGAGCGGATTTATAAATTAGACTGAAGTAGAAATTGGATATAGAAAAAGGTGGAGCCTATACTCCACCTTTTCTATTTATTGGATAAGGATTTGGTCCTCGTTCATAATCTTTTCGCAATAATGGCATTTTAATGCGATCGGGGTTTTTGAAATAACCTGAAAGCAGTTATTGATTTTTTCGCTGTTTGTAATACACATTGGGTTAAAGCATTTTACAATGCCTTTTACCTTATTTGGGATTTCGACCGTACCTTTCTCAACAACTTCATAATCTTTGATGATATTTAATTTTGCATGGGGGGCAATCAATGCAATTTTATTCAATTCGTCATCTTCAAAAAACTTGTCGGCAACTTTAATAATTGCTTTTTGCCCAAGCTTTTTACTATCCAGGTTGGTGCCAAATGTTATCTGGTTTTTAATATTGTCCAATCCTAAAATGGTAATTACTTTAAACAAATTTTGGGCAGGTATATGGTCAATCACAGTGCCATCTTTAATCGCACTCACTTTAAGCTTAAGTTTCTTTTTCGTATTGTCTGACATGGCCAACTATTTAAGGTTCATGATATGTGCAATAATTGCTTCCCTGGTAAAAACCCCGTTTAATGCCTGGGTAAAATAATATGCTTTTTCATTTGGATCAACATCCACATTGATTTCGTTGACCCGTGGCAGGGGATGTAAAATGCGCATATTGTCTTTGGTATTTTTCAGCATTTCATTTTTCAGGATGTAAATATTCTTTACTTTCTCATATTCAATCGGATCGGCAAAACGCTCTTTTTGTACCCGGGTCATATAAATGATGTCGGCTTCCGAAATAATTTCATTAAATTCTGAATGCTCAAAATACCTGATTCCTTTATTTTTAAGGAATAACTTATATTCTGCAGGCATCAAAAGTTCTTCCGGGGCGATAAAATTAAAAATCGGGTTTTCGAATTCCGACATTGCCATTAAAAGGGAATGGACAGTTCGCCCATATTTTAGGTCGCCAACCATAAATAAATTTATATTGTCCAATGATCCCTGGGTCTTTAAGATGGAATACATGTCGAGCAAGGTTTGTGTTGGATGTTGATTTGCACCATCACCGGCATTGATTACCGGAACATCCGATACTTCCGAAGCATATCTTGCACTTCCTTCCAAAGGGTGCCGCATCACGATTAAATCGGCATAGTTGCTTACCATTTTTATCGTATCATGCAATGTTTCCCCTTTTTTGACACTGGAACTACTCGAATCTGTAAAACCAATTATTTTCCCGCCCAGCCTGCTTATGGCAGTTTCAAAACTCAGCCTTGTTCGTGTCGAAGGCTCAAAAAAAAGAGAAGCAACTACTTTCCCTTTTAATAAATCCTGGTTCGGATTCTTTTCAAAATCACTGGCAAGCTCCATTATCCGGAGATATTCCTCTTTAGAGAAGTCATTGATGGAAATCAAATCTTTTTTTTTCATTCAATCCTTTTTTACAGTTTACATAGTCAAAAAAAAACCAACATTAAAAAAATAATGTTGGTTTTTTACTTATTAAAAGAAAATTCCTTCTCGATACCAAAGCATCGAATTTTTGTTCATTTCAAATCCTATGGAACGACGGGAAAAGGGAAAATTACCTGTAGGGTATGATTGCATACCTGAAATAAGAAAACTAAGGCATTGTGGTCGTTTCATATTGATTATAAAAATAGGGTTTTGTTACAGGAAAGTATGTGAAAATACGGCTATTTTATCAGTATTTTATTAACATGTGTTAGCAAAAGAAGCGCTTAAAAGCTCTGGATACAGCTAATTTATGACAATTGTCAGGAAAGTTGGATAGTATTAATTTAAGCCAAACGCTTAATGCTTACCCCGTAAAAATCCTCGAATATTTTTTCAATTCTTTGCGATTCTGATTTTCGGATTGAAAATTTGATTTTACAGTCCTCCAGAAAAACCGTTTCCAATTGGTTTAAGTTTTCGTTTTTAATGATGCCCATTACATCGTTTAATTCGTTGTAGCTAAATTTTATCTGAAATATAGATTCAATTTTTTTCTCTACAATTTTTGCATTGTCCAAAGCATCTTTGGCGGCATTTTTATAGGCATTTATTAAACCGCTAACACCCAGCAAAGTGCCTCCGAAATACCGGACAACCACCAATAAAGTGTTTGTAAGATCAAAGCTTAGCAATTGCCCTAATATAGGCTTTCCGGCAGTGGATGATGGCTCACCATCGTCGTTTGCCCTAAACCGTATTTTTTCATCACCAAGCCTCCAGGCGTAACAATGGTGCCGTGCATTGTAATGTTCTTTTTTTATGGACTTCAGGATTTCCTTAACCTCATCTTCTGTTTTTATGGGGTATGCATAAGAAATAAATTTACTTCCCTTATCCTTATACAAACCTGTTGAGTTTTCTTCTATGGTATGATAGGTATCGTTCATCCTATAAAATACTGGTTCGGTAAATAAACTGTTAAGGAAATAGTATAAATATTATTGCATAAAAAAAGCAGGTTTTCTGCCTGCTTGATGATCTGCTACATTTTTAATTTTTTCTCGATATCTTCAACAAACTGCCGGAAATTTTTATCTGTTTCTTTCAGGTTGGTAACGGTTTTGCATGCGTGAAGCACTGTTGCATGGTCTTTATTGCCAATTTGGGCACCAATGCTCGCCAACGAGAATTTGGTAAGGCTTTTTGAAAAGTACATGGCAATTTGCCTTGCCTGAACAATTTCCCTCTTTCTGGTTTTGGTTTGAAGCGACTCCACAGGCATATGAAAATAATCGCATACAACCTTTGAAATATATTCAATGGATAATTCCCTTTTGGAGTTCTTGACCAGCTTATTGATCAACTTACTGGCCAGGTCGAGCGTAATTTCTTTTTTGTTCAGCATCGACTGGGCGAGCAATGAAACCAAAGCCCCTTCCAATTCCCGAACATTATTGGAGATGTGTGAAGCTATATATTCCATCACATCAAGTGGAATGTCAATGCCATCTTTATAAACTTTCTTTTTAAGAATGGCGATCCTGGTTTCAAAATCGGGTACAAGCAAGTCGGCAGTTAATCCCCATTTAAATCTTGACAACAGCCTTTGTTCCATTCCTTTTAGCTCAATTGGCGGTTTGTCTGATGTTAAAATAAGCTGTTTGCCAGATTGGTGCAAGTGGTTGAAAATATGGAAGAATGTTTCCTGGGTTTTCTCTTTTCCTGCAAATTCATGAACATCGTCTAAAATCAGGATGTCAATCATTTGGTAAAAGTTTAGGAAATCGTTCCTGTTATTATTACGTGTTGCTTCGGTAAATTGTGTTTGAAATTTATTTGCGTTTACATAAAGAACCACTTTATCTGGAAACCTTTCTTTGGCTTCAATACCAATTGCCTGTGCAAGATGTGTTTTTCCAAGTCCTGAGTTTCCATAAATCATTAAAGGGTTAAATGCTGTCCCTCCGGGATTTTGTGCAACTGCATAACTTGCGCTTCTTGCCAACCTGTTACAGTCGCCTTCCACAAAATTGTCAAAAGTATTGTCTGGCTTTAATTGTGGATCAATTTGCAACTTTTGTATCCCTGGTATAATAAACGGGTTTTTAATGGCAGCTTTTTCTTCCGATTTAAAAGGGATTGATAATGGCTTATTTTGAAGGTTGCTATTATTACTGGTCGGGTACTTAACTGTATAGGGTGCTGCATTCGAATTGTTCCCCATTACAACATTGTATTCAAGCTTGGCGTCGTTACCCAATACGTTTCTAAGGGTTTTTCTAAGGATATCAATAAACTGTTCTTCAAGGTATTCATAGAAGAATGCACTTGGAACTTGTATGGTTAATATCTTATTTTCCAGTTTCACTGGAACAATTGGTTCAAACCAAGTTTTAAAACTACTGGTCGGAATATTATCCTTAATAATAGAGAGACATTTATCCCAAGCAGTCCAATGTTCTTTACTCATAATTTGGAAAGCAATCTTTTGAGGTTCGACAAAAATTTTCCCTGTTTTAGTTTCTTATCAACAAAATTTGCGAAAAAAAAGTTAAAAAAAAAATCAATTTGGCCTTGACTTTGTCGTTTCTAAGTTATCGTTTTCTTTATCAGTGGCTTAAGGAAAAAAATAATTTGATATTTCTTATCTTCCACTATTTCAGTGAGTTATGCTTAAGCTGTTGATATGTTGGTTGATAACTGTTAGGTACTGGTTGGTATATGATTTTTTGTGATTATATTCATGACAAAATCGTGTTTATTTATTAAGCAATTTTAATGCTCTTTCCAATTTTATTACTTTGCCGTTTTTGAATGAAATTATTGTTGCTTCCGGAAATTTTTCCTGGGCTTTTTCGTGCAGCTCAACAATTTCATCGTAGGTATTTGTTAATCCATACAAATAACTGAATACCCCGGTTGCATCAAATTCTTCCACACCTTCCAATCCTTCAAAAAGAGGTGAATTTAGAGGAATCCTGTTTTGGGTCGAAATTAAATTTATCATAAATGCAATTTTTTTGTTGCTTCCATCACCTGACGAAGCAATATATACTTCTTTTCCTAAATCAAATGCGGAGATGTGTACATATCTTTTCGGGTTCATCCTGACGTCTTTTAGCAGTCTGTCGAGGTTTTCTGTAAGGCTTGTAAGGTTTGTATAGAGTTCTTCATCGTTAATTAGTTTACTGGCGGATCCATCGCCTGAATTCAGTTTTGTGAGTATCGTTTCAATTTGGCCCGTAGCATTTGCAATTGAATTAATGATAGGGGAGAATGGGATTTGAGACAATGAATCTGAAAGGTTTGAAAGATTTGAAATCAGGTTGTCTATTTCATTGGTACTTCCTTTAAAACTGTCACTAATATCGCTCAGGTTCGAAATAATGTTGCCAATATTTTCTTTTTCGGAGCTCATAATACTTTGTAGGTCGGCAGTTGTTTTTTCGATATTGCTTATTGCATTGTTTATGTTCTCAAAGCTTTTTGACAAATTATCACGGGCATCTTCATTAAATATTACGGTGAGTACCGTTATTGCAGAATCGAGTGTGGCTAAAAGTTGCTCTGCCTTGTTTTTTAATGGCAGAACCTGCATACTTACCTGTTCTTTCAGGTCATTTTCAATTGCCCCGGGAATGGTATCGTTTGAGCTGTATAATTCTGTACTGCTGGTGTCAAAATTTAGTTTTATTGATTTTGTTCCCATAATATCGCTGCTCACAATTTGCGCGACAGAGTTTACGGGTATCCTGAAATCACCATCAACCATAATGGTTACAATTAGCTTCCCACTGAATTGATCGGCAAAAGAAATCTTTCTAACCTGCCCAACCTTATAGCCATTCAAAGTGACTTCGCTTGATTCCTGCAATCCATCTATCCTATCGTATTTTACATGGTAATAGCTAATATTTTTAAAGAGGTCATGTCCTTTTAGATAGCTTAAGCCCCAAATAAAAGCAGTTATTGAAAACACCATTAAAATTCCAAGTTTTATATATTTTGATACCTTCATTGCTCTGGTCTTTTAGTTTCGAATGAAATCTTTAATTGCTTATTTTATGATACAACGTTTCTTGGGATAAAAATCCTTTTACCTTTTGGCAGATTAAAGTTATTGATTTTTGGGCAGAACTATTGTGTTTTTTTTAAAGCCTTTTTAATGCTTATTGTTTTATTATTGTCAAAGGCAACTATAAACGAATCCGGATATTTTTGCTGAATTTTGTTTTTTTCGGATTGAACAAGGCCATAAGTTGCATATTTACCGCAATAATATTTATAAATATTACCAACTTTTAGCATATAAATATTTTTTAACCCTTTAAAGTTGGCAGGTATCGTTTCAATTGCTTTTGACCCGGCAGCAATTTGAATAGAAAAATAAGTATCACCTAAAATTGTTTCATTATCCGTTAATTGAACATTCAGGGCGTTATCTTCCGCATCTATCTCCGAAATTTCGTTTGGAACATTAATATGGAATTTGCTTTTTGATTCTATCCTTTCCTTATACTCTTTAAACGACCTGTAAATGGCAGATGCAAGGTACGTTTTACCATCTTCGCTTACCAGGTAATTTTTCTCATACGGATTACTAATAAAACCAACTTCGATCAACACACTTGGCATGGTTGTTTCCCTTAGTACCAAAAAACCAGCTTGTTTTACTCCACGATCAATTCTTTTTGCCCGCTCTTTAAACTGGTTTTGTACTTCAGATGCAAAACTTAAGCTTTGCGACAAATACTCGTTTTGAACCATCTCAAACATGATATACGATTCTGAAGAATTTGGGTCAAATCCTTCATAAGTGGCGTTGTAATTATCTTCCAGCAAAATAACAGAATTTTCTTTCTTTGCAATTTCAAGATTATCTTCGCTACGATGATTTCCAAGGACAAAAGTTTCTGTTCCGGTCACCGAAGTTGCGCCAACATAATTAGCGTGTATCGAAATAAACAGGTCAGCCTTGTTTTTATTGGCTATTTGTGCCCTTTTATATAATGGGATAAACATATCGCTGTTTCTGGTATAGATTACCTTCACTTGTGGGAAATTCTTTTTTATATAATCACCGAGTTTAAGGCAAATGTCCAGTACAATATCTTTTTCTTTGGCACCATGTACAGAAGCCCCATAGTCTTTTCCTCCATGCCCTGCATCAATTACTACAACCTTTAATATAGATTCTTCGGAAGCAATGGTTGATTCATTTTGCCCAAAGCATATATTGCTAAACAAAACGATTAGGAAAAGAGAAATGATATTCTTTAAAATACGTTCAATTACCATGTTATATTGATATTGATGAACAAAAATAGAAATATTAAAATTATTTTGCATTTATTAGCTGTTTTGTATAGCCCTTATTTATATTTTTGCAGCCAAGACCACAATTGCTTGTGGTTTTTATTTAAGATGGTTTGAGGAAAACACTAGTTACATATTTCTTTCTTCTACTCACCGGAATTCTTGCTGGGCAAGAAACGGAGAATATTCGAACAATAGGAAACAATTATTACGAACCGATATCAAGTTTCCCTTACGATACGCTTTTAAATAAAGCCGAAACCGTACCGGAAGAATTGAAGAATACCACTGATACAGTAAAAGCAGATACGGTTCATTCAACTGCAACATTGGCTGCACCTGTTGTGTATTCTGCGTTGGATTCAATGATCGTTTCTGCCGATGGGCAAAAAGCATATCTCTATAACAACGCAAAATTAACGTACCAAAGTATTGAGCTGAACGCCTATTATATTGAATTTGACCTGGAAACCAAGGAGGTTTTTGCGAAGGGATTAGAAGATAGTACAGGGACATTGATAGGTAAACCAAAATTCCAGGATGGAAATGAGGAGTTTGAGTCAAAAACCATGAGGTATAATTTTATTACCGGAAAAGGGATTACAACGGATGTAAAATCGGCGCAGGGAGAAGGGTTTGTTCATAGTGATTGGACAAAAAAGATATCGGACAAAGAGTATATTATGAAAACCGGAAAATATACAACTTGTGATGCCGACCATCCGCATTTTTATTTGCATTTGACCAAAGCAAAGGTGATTTCAAATGAAAAAATAATTACCGGACCGGCTTATATGGTTTTGGAGGATTTTCCCTTATATTTTCCAATTCTTCCATTTGGATATTTCCCAAGTACCCAAACCTATTCTTCGGGAATATTGATGCCCGGCTATGGAGAAGAGCAAAACAGGGGATTCTATTTACAGGATGGAGGATATTACTGGGCAGCGAGCGAATATTTTGATGCTTCCGTTCGGGGTGATATATACTCTAAAGGTTCGTGGGGAGTTAAATTTCACACCAATTATAAACTGCGATACCGATTTAACGGCAATTTTGATTTAAAATATGCTAAAAACTTTCGAGGGGAAAAAGGAACCGATTCGTTTTCCGAATCTAACCAATTTCAAATTATCTGGTCGCATAGCCAGGATGCAAAAGCAAACCCATCCCGGAATTTTTCGGCTAATGTAAACTTCTCAACCAGTGGATACGATAAGGATAATGCCCGGTCGGCACAAAATTACCTGACAACGCAAAAATCATCCAGTATATCTTTTTCAAAACGATGGGAGAATTCCCCATTTAGTATGTCCGCAAACCTAAGGCATTCACAAAATTCAAGAGACTCCACATTAACCCTGTCGTTGCCAGATATGACCTTTACAATGTCAAAAATTTATCCGCTAAAACGGAAAGTAAAGGTTGGAGGGACCAAATGGTATGAGAAATTTGGGTTTAGTTATACAGGTAGCATTAAAAACTCTATCACCGCAAAAGAAAGCGAGATTTTGGATAAATCATTAATTGATGATTGGAAAAACGGGATACAACATAAAATACCGATTTCGTTGCCAAACTTTAATGTGCTGAATTATGTCAACGTTAGCCCAAGTTTTAGTTATAGTGAAAAATGGTATTTCCGCACATTGCAAAAAGAATACGACCCGATTAGCAAAGAAATCATTGAATCGCAAGTTGGTGGTTTTAGGAGAAATTATGAATACAGCTATAGCTTGGGTACTTCAACCAATATTTATGGGAATTTTACACCACTAAATACAGAGTCGAGAATAAAGGGAATCCGTCATAAAATGTCGCCGTCAATAAGTTTTAGCTATAGACCAGATTTCGGGGATTCGAAATACGGTTTCTGGAAAACCGTTCAGGATTCGACAGGACAAGTTCAATATTACGATTCGTTTCAAGGTGGTGTTTTTGGTGCTTCACCCGGTAGGGGTGCATCAGGCGCTATTTCATTTTCAATGAGCAATAACCTGGAAATGAAAATGCTTGACTTGAAAGATACCAGTAAGACTGAAGACGCGGAAACGAAGTATAAAAAGGTAAAAATAATTGACAACCTGAGCCTTGCAACTTCCTATAACTTGATTGCCGATTCTTTAAACATGTCACCTATAAGTATTAATGGTAGAACAACAGTAAAGGGCATATCGGTAAATTTTGGAACAACCCTTGATCCGTATATGACTGTTCCGGATACGGCCTCGAGTGGGGCAATTAATGCTATAAGAGTGCATGAATATGTTTGGAACAATAAAAACGGAATAGGAAAACTTGGAAGGCTTACCAGGGCATTTATGTCGTTTGGTATGTCGTTTAAATCAAAAAAAGGGGAAAAGGAAGCGGAAGAAAACAAAGAGGAGATAGAAGACCGAAATACACTGGCAGGAGATTATGTTAATTACCAGGATTTTAACGTGCCCTGGGACTTTCGGTTTGATTATTCGTTTAATTACTCACGTCCGAACCCATATCGAAAAGCAACAATTACTCAAACTTTAAGCTTGAGCGGGAGTGCTAACTTAACCGAGAAATGGAGGATTTCAGGGAATACTAATTTTGATATTATGGCGCAGGAATTTTCCTACACCTCTTTTAACTTAACCCGTGATTTACATTGCTGGCAGATGTCCTTAAATTTTGTGCCATTCGGATATCGGAGAAGTTATAGTTTTACGATTTCTGCAAACTCAGGAATGTTGCGTGACTTGAAGATTATGAAAAATAAGAGTTTCTACGATAATTTCTAAGCTCAATAACCTTTCTAAAATTAAATTTTTAAGGATGAAAAAAATAATATCTACGAAAAATGCCCCTGGGGCAATAGGTCCATATAGCCAGGCTGTTGAGGTAAATGGTACTTTATATATTTCAGGGCAGGTTCCTATAAACCCGGAAACCGGAAAAGTTGTGGGAGGCGGTATTTGTGAACAAACCGAACAGGTAATGAAAAACATAGGAGCGATTCTTAAAGAAGCTGGTTATACGTTTCAAGATGTCGTTAAATCTACCTGCTTGCTAAGTGATATGGGGAACTTTAAGGATATGAACGAAGTGTATGGTAAGTATTATTCAGAGAATCCACCAGCCAGGGCTGCATTTGCTGTAAAAGAGTTGCCTTTGGGAGTACTGGTTGAGATAGAAACTATTGCGGTTAAATCAGTGAGACTGTAATTTCAGGAATGAAAGTGAACTCAAATTGTGAAGTCGAACTGATCCCGATGCAGAGCAATCGGGATCTCATGGGGCATATTCCCCGACCCCTGGGCTGATTACAAAATAGATTCCTGTTGATACCCGGTCAGCTTGCTTTGCGGAGGAGTTCATTTGCAGAATCAAAAGCATAATAAAAAGGGCATTTACCAATTGGTGAATGCCCTTTTTATTATGCTTTTGAATGCGTGTGTTTTTTTATTTCTTATTCGGCAACAACTTCAAATTCAAAATCAATGATTACTTCTTTGTGAAGTTTGATTTTTGCAGTGAATGTACCAACTTCTTTTACTGAATCCTCAGGAAGGGTGATTTGTTTTCTGTCAATTTCAAATCCTTTTTTGTTAATTGCTTCAGCTAACATAATTGTATTAACCGAACCAAATATTTTACCTGAAGAACTGGTTTTAGCACCAATTTTAACTTTCTTATTTTCCAGTTTTGCAACAATTGCCAAAGCTTCATCTTTAAGCTTAGCTTCCTTATGGGCTTGTTGCTTCTTATTTTCAGCAATTACTTTTTTAGCTGATTCAGTAGCAACGGTTGCCTTTTTTTGAGGAATAAGAAAATTGCGGGCATAGCCTTTCTTGACAGTTACTATATCGTCTTTGCTGCCAAGTCTATCAACGTCTTGTAATAATATAATTTCCATTTCAAATCCTCCTTTATTTCATCATGTCAGTTACAAATGGTAGTAAAGCCAAGTTACGGGCACGTTTAATTGCCTTTGAAACTTTACGTTGGTATTTTAAAGAAGTACCTGTTAGTCGCCTTGGTAAAATTTTACCTTGTTCGTTCAGGAATTTCTTCAAAAATTCAGGATCTTTATAATCCACATACTTGATACCATTCTTTTTGAAACGGCAATATTTTTTCTTTTTAATCTCCACGGTTGGAGGAGTCAAATACCTAATTTCACTTTGATTTTGTGCCATCTGTTATTCCTCCTTCTTTTGTGTTTTTTGACTTAAAATATTTCTTCTCTTCGCACTATAAGCAGTAGCATGCTTGTCCAGTTTTACGGTCATAAAACGGATAATGCGCTCGTCACGGCGAAATTCAACTTCCAGCTTTTGCATTAAATTTGGTTCGCCTTTGAACTCGAATAAATGATAAAAGCCAGTTGATTTTTTTTGGATGGGATATGCCAGTTTTTTCATCCCCCAGTTTTCTTCATGGAATAAATCACCACCATTTGAGGTAATGATTTCCTTGAATTTTTGTACCGCTTCCTTTACCTGTGGCTCAGATAAAACGGGAGTAGCAATGAAAACGGTTTCATACTGATTCAACATAAATTTTAATTTTAATTAAACAAAATGCCCTTTTTAGGACGCGCAAAAATAGAAATAAAATGTTATTTATCAAACATTTGCAGGGTGTTTTTATTTCAAGGAAAACAATATTGCTGATTTTTTAATAAAGGGTAGTCAATATGTCAGATAATGAGGTGGTTATGATCTGAAACCAATGTTAGTACAATATTCGTCAATAATTTTTCTCGAAGCCTTATAAAAATGAAACTCTTCGCAGCAAGCTAAGGAGGTATCACATGGGGGAATTATTATTTTATTCGCACCAAAGCGCGGGGAATAAAACCCATGAGATCCCTTGTCTATCGCTCGGGATAAGTTCGGCTTAAAGATTTTGAAGACAAAATCATAGTCTTACTGATTTAAATTGCAAGCCTGATCCCTGTGAATTGATATCCCAAATTTGGTGGAAAGAAATTTCGGTATGTTTTACGCGAATGAAACTGGGGTGTTATTACAGATCCTCCCCTTAAAACCTTTTGATTAACCATAAATTTTCCATTGTATTCGCCAACCGCACCTCTTGCTTTTTTGTAGCCGGGGTAAGGCAGATAGGCACTTTCGGTCCATTCCCAACGATTGCCCCATTCGAATTGGTTGCTGGCTGCTTCCCATTCAAATTCGGTTGGCAGCCGTTTGCCCTGCCATTGCGCAAAAGCAAAGGCTTCATAGTAATTTATGTGGGTAACCGGGTGGGAATGGTTAATTTTTCTCAATCCTGCCAAAGTGTACTGGTACCAGTTGTTCTCCAATTTTTCCCAGTACATTGGTCTGGAAATATTGTTTTTATTAATCCATTGCCAGGCTTCCGAGTGCCATAGGTTAACATTTTGGTAGCCACCGTCTTCAATAAATTCCAAATATTCAGCGTTCGAAACCAACGATTCGCGTATTTGAAAAGGATGAATAAAAACCTGATGGTTTTCCTTCTCGTTATCAAAATGAAAACCACCGCCTTCATAACCAATCGTATAAATTCCTTCGTCTATAGGTAAATAAGTTTTTTCTTCGATTGAAATATCCTCACAAAATGCTTTATCCGAATACGATGGATATAAGGGATTAACGGAAAAGTTATATTTCAGATCGGTGAGCAATAATTCCTGATGCTGTTGTTCATGGTTTAATCCTAACAGAACAAGATCCCAAATTTCAGATGTGATTGGCTTTTCCAAAAACAAAACCATATGCCTGTCAATATATTCCCGATATTTTAAAACTTCATTAACTGTTGGGCGGCTTAGTGTTCCACGGTTTGGGCGCTTTACCCTTTCGCCAATATTTTCATAATAACTATTGAAAATAAAACTGTATTTGGGATGGAATGGTTTATATCTGGTTTGGTATTTCTGTAGAATAAATTGTTCGAAAAACCAGGTTGTGTGACCTAAATTCCATTTTGGTGGGCTTGCAAATCCTGCTGCTTGCATAACATAGTCTTCAGTTTCCAGTGGTTTGCATAACTCCACCGAGTGTTGTCTTACATCGAGATATTTGTCTTTTAAGCCCATAACAAATCATATCTTTTAAAGAACAAACAATCATCTGCCCAAAATGATTTCAGTATGTATAAAAAAAGCTGTTGAAAACAACAGCTTAAATTCATAATATCTTTACAAAGGAATATTCCCATGTTTTTTCGGAGGATTTGATTTTCGCTTGTTGTGTGTCATCTCCAGGGCAGTAATTATTTTGCTCCTGGTGTCCTTCGGACTTATTATTTCATCGATATAACCCAAAGATGCAGCTTTATATGGATTGGCAAATTTTTCCCTGTATTCCTCAACAGCTGCTGCTTTTTCATCGTCATTAAGTTTGTTCCTGTGGATAATATTTATGGCACCATCGGGCCCCATTACTGCAATTTCAGCTGTAGGGTAGGCATAATTAATGTCTGCGCCTATATGTTTGCTTGACATTACATCGTAAGCACCGCCATATGCTTTTCGGGTGATGATCGTTATTTTGGGCACAGTGGCTTCTGCGAAAGCATATAATAATTTTGCGCCATGTTTAATAATCCCACCAAATTCCTGACCAGTTCCAGGCAAGAATCCAGGAACATCAACAAAAGTTATTAGTGGCAGGTTAAATGCATCGCAGAACCTTACAAACCGTGCTGCTTTATGTGATGAATTAATATCGAGGACACCTGCAAGGTGCGATGGTTGGTTGGCAACAATTCCGACCGGCTTACCTCCAAAACGTGCAAATCCGACAACAATATTTTGAGCATAATGTGGTTGAACTTCCAGAAAATGTTTATTGTCAATCACTTTTTCAATAATATCCATCATATTGTAAGGCTTGTTCGGGTCTGCCGGAACAATGTCGTTGAGGCTTGCATCACTTCTTTCTGAAGGATCGGTACAGGCTTTAACAGGAGGATCTTCTAAATTATTGGATGGGATAAAACTAACCAGTTCGCGCACCATCATTAATGTTTGGGCTTCATCGCTCCCAGTAAAATGGGCAACACCACTTTTCGACGAATGTGTTTTGGCACCTCCAAGCTCTTCTTTACTAACATCCTCATGAGTCACAGTTTTGATAACTTCGGGACCGGTAACAAACATGTGGCTTGTTTCATTTACCATAAAAATAAAATCGGTGAGGGCAGGGGAGTACACTGCCCCTCCGGCACAGGGCCCGAGTATTGCTGATATTTGCGGGACTACCCCCGACGAAATAACATTGTTGTAAAAAATATCGGCATAACCTGCAAGGCTTTCAACACCTTCTTGTATCCGAGCACCACCCGAATCATTCAATCCAATAACAGGAGCACCCATTTTCAGGGCTAAGTTTTGAATTTTAACTATTTTATCGGCATTTGCCCGGCTCAAACTTCCCCCAAAAACAGTGAAATCCTGAGCAAAAACATAAACTAATCTACCATTAATTTTTCCATAGCCTGCAACTAAACCATCACCAAGGATTTTGTTTTTATCCATTCCAAAGTCATAACTCCGGTGGGTTACGAGCTTGTCTATTTCATTAAAACTTCCCGGGTCCAATAATAATTCTATGCGTTCACGCGCCGTGTTTTTACCAACCGAATGTTGTTTTTCAATTCTGGCAATACCACCGCCCAGTTCTGCTTCTTTGTTGAAGTCCGATAGTTTTTTGTATTTATCAGTTAGATCCATATATTCTCGTTTATTCAATTTCAATTAATATTTGGTTGGTATCAATCACATCGCCTTCGCTTACATGAATTGCTTTTATCCTGCCATCCTTTTGCGATTTATATTCGCTTTCCATTTTCATGGCTGAAATGGTAAGCACGGTATCTCCTTGCTTAACAATATCCCCTTCCAACACCAAAACTTTAACCACTTTTCCGGGCATTGGGGAGGATATAGTATTTTCGCTATGGACCATGCTTCCGTTGCCCCTGTTCAGTAAATATCTTGATTCTGCATCAATTACCTCCAAATCGTAGGTATTGTATAAAGTGTGTGCAGTGTACAATTTAGGATGTTCGCCAGGTACTAGTTCGATATTATGCGAATGCCCGTTTTCTATAATTGAAAATGTTCCGTCAACCGTATGCATTAAATCAATTTTATAGATCTTATCGTCTACTTTTATTTCGAGTAGGTTATCTTTCTGGGATACAACTTCAACATTTGCAATCCTATCCCTGATTTTTATTTCAACTGACATGCTTTACTCTTTTAAAAATGATTTAAATAAGTAATCTTTTTCCATCTGCTTTGTGCAGGTCCAAATTCTTTAGAGTCGTAAAACCTTCCTAATTTTTCCACAAAATCAATATATGCTGAAATCACGACCATATCTTCAATATTTCCATCGCTTTCTTTCTTTTTTACCAGTTCTTCTAAGTTTTTTTCAATAAAATGGGTGTTGTAATTTCCGTCCACAAAATCTTTTGATTTCATGATGCGTTCCAGGAAAAGCAAGGATGTTTTTACTCCAGTGATTTTATATTCGTAGAGTGCTCTTTTCATTCTGCTTATTGCTTCTTCCCGGGTTTTTCCCCAAACAATCAGTTTTGAAATCATCGGATCATAATAAATCGGGATCTCATAGCCTTCGTAAACATAACCATCGGTACGAACACCTAAACCAAGCGGTTGGGAAATTTTATGAATTTTTCCCGGTGATGGCATAAAGTTGTTGTCTGAATCTTCGGCATAAACCCTGCATTCAATGGAATGCCCTTTTTGCGATAGTTTATCTTGTGTTAAGGTTAGCTTTTCGCCGTTTGCAACAAGAATTTGTTGTTTTACTAAATCAATACCAGTAACCCGTTCAGTAATTGGATGTTCCACTTGAAGCCTGGTGTTCATTTCAAGAAAGTAGAAATTATGGTCATCATCGACCAGGAATTCAATGGTTCCGGCACCAGTATACTTAACGGCCAAAGCTGCATCAACAGCACATTTGCCCATTTTCTCCCTTAATTCTTTGGTCATTAATGGCGATGGCGTTTCTTCCACCATTTTTTGGTGCCTTCGTTGGATAGAGCATTCGCGTTCAAACAAATGAACAGCATTTCCATGTTGGTCGGCAAGCACTTGGAATTCAATATGGTGTGGAGAAGCAATGTATTTCTCGATATAAATTGCATCGTCGTTAAATGCAGCCATAGCTTCTGATTTTGCTGCCCTTATCCCGGAAATAATATCTTCTTTTTTATGTACCAGCCGCATTCCTTTTCCGCCGCCACCAGCCGATGCTTTTATCATAACCGGAAGCCCAATCTCCTCAATCGAACCCAGCGCCTCTTCTTCATTGGCAATGCTACTTTTTGTTCCTGGTACTACCGGGATTCCTGCAGCAGTCATTGCATCCCTTGCCTGGATTTTATCCCCCATCTGGTCAATAACTTCAGGTGAAGGACCAATAAAAACAATTCCCTCGTCGGCACATCTTTTGGCAAACCTTGAATTTTCCGATAAAAAACCATATCCGGGGTGAATTGCATCGGATTTACTGATTTTAGCAACTTCAATGATCTTGTCAATGTTTAAGTAACTTTCTGAGGATGGGGATTTACCTACGTAGTAGGCTTCGTGGGCATATCTGACATGGAGTGAGGTTCGGTCGGCATCTGAATAAACAGCTACCGTTTCAATGCCCATTTCGCGGCAAGTTCTCATTATTCTTATGGCAATTTCGCCTCGGTTAGCCACAAGAATTTTCTCAATTCTTTTCATATTCTAAGGTTAAAATACTGAAAATTAATTTCTGTTTTCTTAAACCAAGATTATAAACTACTAACTTCTAAAATTGTTTAAATTAAATAATTTCGAAGAAA
The DNA here is from genome assembly GCA_963677475.2 of Prolixibacteraceae bacterium. Taxonomy (GTDB): domain Bacteria; phylum Bacteroidota; class Bacteroidia; order Bacteroidales; family Prolixibacteraceae; genus JABMQB01. The sequence continues at coordinate 114,056 of CAXXQD010000014.1, forward strand.
CATTATGATTAATTTTTATTTTTTTAAAAAGAGATTAATTTTGATGCCGCTAAATAACTATGAATGAAAAGACTTTTTTTTACCTCCAAAGTGCTGTTAATTTGCACGTTACTAAGTGTGCAGTTAAAGGCACAAGACTTTAAATATGAGCTTTCTGAAGATTCATTAGTAAACTTCCATGCCAGCCAAAAAAGAATTTACAATGCAACCAGGCTATCAACCCGTCCGAAAATTGATGGAAAGCTAAACGATTCTTGTTGGGAAAATGGCGAATGGTCTGGAGGTTTTAGGCAGCAACAACCCAATCAGGCACACGAACCATCGCAAAAAACCGAAATTAATATTCAATACGACTTTAATAATTTATATGTAGCACTAAGGTGTTACGATGATGAACCGGAAAAAATTAACCCAATATTGGGAAGAAGGGATAACCTCAGTGGGGATGTTGCTGGAATTGCCCTTGATTCATATAACGATAAACTTTGTGCCTTTGAGTTCAATGTGACAGCCGCTGGTCAAAAAGTAGATTTGGTCCATTTGGGGGCTTATTTGTGGGATTTTAACTGGGATGCTGTTTGGGAAGGAAAAGCGCATGTTGGTGATTCTATGTGGACTGCAGAAATGAGAATTCCGTTTAGCCAGCTTCGATTTGCCGATAAGGAAAACCATATTTGGGGAATGCACATTTGGCGTTGGATAGATCGTTTAGATGAAGAGGACCAGTGGAAACTGATTCCGATTGATGCGCCTGCAATGGTATATATTTTTGGAGAATTGCATGGAATCAAGAATATAAATACGAAAAGGAAAATGGAGCTATTGCCCTATACCAAAGCAAAATACGTTCCTGATGCAGACAATAATTTTAATCTTGGTTTTGGGATAGATGGGAAACTTGGCGTTTCTTCTGATTTTACACTTGATTATACCATAAACCCTGATTTTGGGCAGGTTGAGGCTGATCCTTCAGAGTTGAACCTTACGGAATATGAAACTTTTTACGATGAAAAACGGCCTTTCTTTCTTGAAGGGAATAGTATTTTGGATTATTCTACCGGAGATGATTTGTTGTTTTATTCCAGAAGGATAGGACATTCGCCCAGCCTAACTCCTGCATTGGAAGATGGCGAAACCATTGAAATGCCCGAGAATACATCCATTTTAAATGCCTTAAAATTAACTGGTAAAAGCAAAAACGGATTATCGTTGGGTATCATAAATAGTATGACCTTACGTGAAGAGGCGGTCATAACATCCGGAAACACAGAAAGAAAAGAGATTGTGGAACCGTTTACAAATTATTTTATCGCACGGGTAAAAAAAGATTTAAATCGGGGGAATACAGTTATCGGCGGTATGTTAACTTCCACATTAAGATCGAAAAATGATTTGGAATCTGAATTTTTACCAAATTCTTCAACGGTTGCAGGGTTCGACTTTCAACATAATTGGAAAAACCGAAAATACTACATCAATTTAAAAAGCTTTTATTCAGAAGTATCAGGAAATGAATCCGTTATTTCGGGGCTTCAAAGGTCTTCAAGGCACTATTTTCATAGGGCAGATGCTGATCACCTGGAATACGATCCCACAACAACAAGTTTGAAAGGTTGGGGTGGTGAGCTTTCAGGTGGAAAAAGAAGCGGCAAATTCAGGGCAATTGGTACTGTAAACTGGAGATCACCTGGAGTTGATTTGAATGATTTGGGATATTTAAGGCAGGCGGATATCGTCACCCAAAATATTAATTTACGTTATCAGGTTAATAAGCCAATTGGTATTTTCAGAAGTTATTATTTCTTTTTGAACCAGGAGCGTGATTGGAGCTATGGAATGGAAAATACGTACAATGAAATTCGCCTTCATGGTTCTGCAAAATTTAATAACCTTTGGCGTATTCATGCCGATTTCGAGACAAACTTTAATATGTTCGACACGCGCGAACTACGAGGTGGCCCTTCGCTCAGAAAAGATAATATGAACAGTGGGGAAGTTAGTATTCAAAGCAATAGCGCCAGCACTTTATATACAGCATTTCGCTACGGATGGGATTGGAGCCCGGATAAGATCAGTAAGTCGGATAATTATTCGCTTTATTTCAGGTGGAGGATTAATAACCAAATAACGCTTACTTCCACTACTGTATATGATAATTCAATGGATAACAGCCAATATGTTGGGCAGGCAAGTTATAATAGTGAAAAAAGATATATGGTTGGATTATTAGACCGCCAAACTTTGTATACCACTTTGCGTTTGGAATATTTTGTAACTCCTGAATTGTCGCTTCAATATTATGGTAGCCCATATGCTTCAACTGGTAAATATCCAAATGTAAGGAAGGTCGTTGCGGCGCATGCGAGCACACCGGAGAATAGGTTTGTCAATTTAGCCATTGTTGATAAGAATGAAAGCAAATGGATGCTGGACGAGACTGGAGATAACATTTCAGATTATACGATTTATAACCCGGATTTTGATTTTAATGAATTCCGTTCAAATTTTGTAGCCCGTTGGGAATTTCGCCCGGGATCAACCTTGTATTTTGTTTGGACAAATACACGTTCTGATTATAAATATGTTTATAACGACGATATTTTGGATAGTTTTCAGGGTATTTTTAAAGTAAAATCGCAAAATGCTTTTATGATTAAATTCAACTATTGGTTTTCTTTATAAAAAGCTTTCTACCTTTGTCCCCCATGAAATTTTCGGAATATTTACCATTTTATAAAAGGAACCTATGGCTTGCCTTTCCTGTGGTATTATCACAAATCGGACAAGTTTCCGTTCATTTTATGGATAATGTGATGGTTGGCCATGTTGGTACCATTGATTTGGCTGGGGCTTCCTTTGCAAATAGTATTTTCATGGTCGGTATGTATTTTGGGATGGGTATTACCTTTGGTTTCACACCTCTAACCGGACAATCCTATTCTCAGGGGAATATGCAGAAAACTTCGGCATTATTAAAAAACGGCATTTTTACCCATTTGATTGGTGGTTTAGTATTGGTTTTGGTCATGTTGTCAATATATTTTCTGCTTCCACAAATGGGACAATCACCTGAAGTGTTGGAAGTGGCAAAACCCTACTATTTATGGTTGTGTGCATCTTATCTGCCTTTTATGATGTTTTTTTCATTAAAACAGTTTTTTGAAGGGATCGGAAATACGAAAGTTGCCATGACCATTACTTTGATTGCCAATTTTGTGAATATTGCAATTAATTACGTTTTAATATTCGGGAAATTTGGTTTCCCTCAACTCGGATTAGTTGGTGCCGGAATTGGTACTTTCATATCCAGGCTTTCAATGCCACTTTTATTTGCTGCATATATCTATTTAAAAACAAAATACCATTCTTTCTTTAAAGCTGCAGTGAAGCAATTGCTGAATAAAGAAGAAATTATGAACTTATTGAAAGTGGGTATTCCAATTGGAGTTCAAATTGTGGTTGAGGTCGCTGTATTTGCCCTGGGTGCCATTATGATGGGGTGGATTAATGAAACAACCCTTGCAGCACATCAAATAGCCTTAGGGCTGGCATCGTTAACCTATATGATTTCGCTTGGGGTTTCTTCGGCCACAACCATACGTGTGAGCCACCAATTGGGGCAGAACGACTATTATTCACTTAAAAAAGCAGCGTTCGCGTCTACGCATCTCGTCTTATTTTTCATGTCAATAATGGCTTTGGTTTTTATTTTGTTTAGGGAATTTTTGCCTTATATATTTACAGGTGATAGAGAAGTAATTGGGATTGCGTCAGGATTGCTTATAATAGCAGCCTTTTTTCAGGTATTTGATGGTTTACAGGTCGTGATGCTTGGCGTTTTGCGCGGAATGGCAGATGTTAAGATACCAATGGTTTACGCGTTTGTTTCTTACCTGGTTATTGGTATCCCGGTGAGTTATGTGTGTGCATTTGTTTTAGGTTTCGGAGGACAAGGAATCTGGGTTGGATTTCTTGTTGGGCTTGCTCTTGCCGGAATTTTATTTTATTCAAGGTTTCGAAAAATACTTCAAAAAACGGCACAAAAAAACGGGTTATCCTCCTAGATAACCCGATTATCATAGCTTAGTTTAGTTAGATCAGAAAACGATATTGGTCTATGAGAAAAGGTAGAAAATATGTTTTCTGTCTGGCCTTTTTTTCTTAGGCCTTGCTAATATAGTATAAATATGTATTCGGCGGCTTAATTTTTTAAAAATAATTTAATGTTAATTAACTTATGAAATGGTGTTTTGGTGTAATCAGTTGATATGCAGCAGGTAGTAGAAAGGTGATTTTTTACATAAAAAATTATTACATAAAAACTTGTGTAATAATTAATATTTAAATAAATATTTAGTTAAGTAGAAATTGATATTTTCATAAATTTTAGTGTTTTTTAATCATAAAATAAGAACCTAACTTATATCATGTGTTATGATATTTTTAATCCTTATAAGCATGGTTGAATATTGCAATGGTGAAATAATTGAAGCGTAATTAAAGTTCTTATTATAAATAAAAAATGAAATGAAATTAATAATTCTTGATGGATATACATTAAATCCGGGTGATTTGAGTTGGGATAAATTTTCTGCCCTTGGAGATTGCACTGTGTATGACAGGACTTCTTCTGGGGAGTTATACGAAAGGGCAATAGGGGCAGATGTTTTAATTACTAATAAGGTGGTATTAAATGCTTCCTTAATGAAAAAATTACCAACCCTAAAATACATTGGGGTATTGGCAACGGGATATAATGTGGTTGATATAAATGCAGCCAAGAAACAGGGAATTGTTGTTACCAATATTCCGGCTTACAGCACCGATTCGGTTGCTCAAATGGTTTTCGCATTTATTCTAAATTTTACGCAACAGGTAATGCTGCATACAAATGATGTAAGAGGTGGAAAATGGTCAGCCAGTGAGGATTTTAGCTTCACATCGTCGCCCCAGATTGAAATTGCCGGAAAAACTCTTGGAATAATTGGATTTGGAAGAATAGGGCAGAGGGTTGCAAGCATCGGAAAGGCTTTTGGGATGAACATTATTTTTTATGCCCCGAGCAAAAAACAGGGATTTAAAGAAATTGCGCAGCAGGTTACCCTGCCAGAAGTTTTTAAGCTGAGTGACTTTGTGAGTATTAATTGCCCATTAACCCCTGACAATAAAGGGTTCGTTAATGGTGATTTGTTGGAAATGATGAAGCCAAGCGCATTTTTAGTGAATACAGGACGTGGCCCTTTAATCAATGAGGATGACCTGGCTGATTTTTTAAACTCCAATAAAATTGCAGGTGCCGGTCTTGATGTACTTTCAACCGAGCCACCAAAAACAGACAACCCATTATTAAAAGCGAAGAATTGCTACATCACCCCGCATATTGCCTGGGCAACTTTTGAGGCACGCACCAGGCTTATGAATATTGCTGTACAAAATTTAAAAGCATTTATTGAAGGGGCACCACAAAATATGGTCTGCTAAAGAAGCTTTTGGTTTAGGATATTGTTAAAGGGAACTTTATAGGTATTGCTTACAGGAATCACCTTATCTTTAATCCTGATGGAATTATTTTCGATATATTCAATTTTATCAATTGCAACAATATAGGATTTGTGGACCCGTGCAAATTTTAGAGGGTTTAATATATCCTGTATCTTTTTGAAATTTTGTAGCGTCATAATTTTGGCATCCTCTGTTCGGATCATCAGATAATCGCGCATTCCTTCAATATACAGAATCTTGTCAAAATATACTTTAACAGTTTTATTTCCCGATTTAATAAAGGCATAATCAAGTTTAGTTTCGCTTGATGTGGCAACTTTAACTTCGTTTGCTTGTGAAGTAATTTCTTTTAAATGCCTGGCATATACTTTTTCCACAGCTTTTACAAAGCGATCAAAAGGAATTGGTTTTAAAAGATAATCAATAACATCAAGTTCATATGCCTTTATTGCATATTGGTCATAAGCTGTTGTTAATATAATATGGGGTGGGTTTTTAAGTGATTCCAACAATTGGATACCTGTAAATTCATCCATTTGTATATCCAGAAAAATCAGGTCAATTTTATTTTCGCGCAGAAAACCCAGGGTTGATAGGGCATTGTCGAAAGTTCCCAAAAGGTTCAGATAGTCGATTTTATCAGCATATCGTTGGATTTTTTTTAATGCTAATATCTCGTCATCAACCGCGATACAATTTAATTTCATAATACAGGAACTTTTATATATGCCGTGAAAACCTCATTTTCAATTGTATGTGTAAATGTAAAACTTTCCGGGTAAAGTAGTTTTAGCCTTTTTTCAACATTTTTTAAACCGGTGCCTGATCTTTTTTCGGTCAGTTCGTTGCTTCTTTGCTTGACAAAGTTTGTGGTTCGGAGTTCAATATAGTTGTCCGAGATGTCAAAATTAACCAGAATTCCCGGTGACTTTGATTGTTTGTTGGAATGTTTAATTGCATTTTCAATAATTGGGATAAACAATAATGGAGGCACCATTTTTCCCTGTTTATTGCCCGACATTTTGAACTGAAGAAAATCTTCGTCTTTAAAACTAAGTTTGGCAAGCTCAAGGTAGTCCATTATATATTCAATTTCTTTATCAAACATTGCCTTTTCTTCTGTTGACTCGGAAAGCATATACCTCATAATCCTTGATAATAAAAATATTGCATTGGATGCTTTATCCTTATCTTCATAAATCAAGGAATCAATATTATTTAGGGTATTGAATAAAAAATGAGGATTGACTTGCGATCTTAAGATTCCTAACTCAGACTGGACGCTTCGTTTTTCAAGCTCTGATTTGCCAAGCGATATTTTGTGCGAATGCCTTAAAAGCTTAAGCGCCAAGGCTACACCAACAATCATAAAGTTCGAATACATGGAATAAAACAGGTCGATCCTTAAAGGTCTGTGGTAAATTTTTAATCCTATTAATGGGTGGATATTGTATTTAATAAATAAACCTAATGCTATATTTAATGAAATAGTTGCAATTAATCCAAGTATAAAAGGGATGTTTTTTCTTGTAAAGAGGTATTTAGGGGCAAAATAACTAATAATAATATATGTTGTTATTATATCAAAAGGAATATACGTAAGGTTGGTAATAATCGAATACCAAACATCTTTAGCGCTGAACGATGGAATTACAGTATAAAAAGAAAATATGAGGATCCAGAAAAGGATGTGGTTGAGTACCCGGTATTTAAATATATTCATTTTACTAACAATAACATAAACAACAATAGTACAAGAAATTTTAGATAGAATAAATGATATTCTATAAGTTCATTTAAATATTATGCATAAGCAATTTGCAGAGCCGAAATCGTATTTTGCCGATCAAATGTGTTGTTTGTGTTAATCATGGTTGTATCCCTACTTTTGTTTGCTCCTTTTCCGAACGGGCAATAATTACCGCTCCACAACTGTCGCTCCAAACATTGATCGAAGTCCGGGTCATATCCAAAATCCGGTCAACAGCAATTATGAGTCCAACTCCCTCTAACGGAAGGTTAACTGCTGTTAATATTACTGTAATCATGACCAGCCCCGCCATTGGGATTCCTGCTGCCCCTATCGATGCCAATAATGCTGTAAGAACCACCAGTGCCTGTTGCCCAATCGATAAATCTATTCCATAAACCTGAGCAATAAACATAGCTGCCACACATTCGTAAAGCGCTGTGCCATCCATATTAATTGTTGCCCCGAGCGGGAGCGTAAAACTTGTTACTTTATTCGAAACGCCACTTTTATGCTCAACTGCTTCCATGGTCAATGGCAATGTGGCACTTGAAGAAGATGTTGAAAATGCCGTTAATAAAGGAGTTGCCATATTTTTAAAATGCTGTACAGGCTTTGCTCTGCCAATAAACCTGGTTAGCAATGGTAATGTAATTACAGCATGTATCATTAAAGCAATAAAAACGGTCAACATATAAATTAGCATGCTTCCGGCGATATTCGAAAGCTGATTGGAATTTTTTGCAACTTCTTTGGCGACAATCCCAAATATCCCCAGTGGTGTGAATTTTATAATAAAGAGAGTGATTCTCATCATAACATCGAAAACTGCTTCAAAAAAAGTGGTCAGGCTTTCTTTATATTTATCAGAGGTTTGTGTTATAAAAACCCCAAAAATAATGGCAAAAAATATCACCGGTAAAATGTTTCCATTTGCCATTGAACCAAATACATTTTCAGGAACGATACGTGTAAAAATATCTTTTACTGAACTGGCTTTATCCGATAATCCCTCGATTTCTTCCACAAAACCCAATTGAACACCTACCCCTGGTTTTATAATGTTTACCAGTAGTAATCCGGTCACAATTGCAAGGGTACTGGTGCTCAAATAATAAACGAGCGTTTTGCCACCAAGCCTGCCAAGGTTTTTCCCGCTTCCCATACTTGTGACACCTGAAATTATGGAACTCAAAATTAAAGGGATGATTACCATTTTAAGCGCGCGAAGAAAAATATCGCCCATCCAGCCAACATAGGCAATACCTGTGGGGACATAATATCCAAATAATACGGCTAAGACCAATGAAATCAGGATTTGCCAATGCAGTTTTAGTTTTAAGATATTCACTGTATTTGATTTGATAGATTATAGTTGCACGAATATATCTTTTTTTGGGCTGACTTCAAATTGAAAGGTATTTGCATTATCAATATGATGCGACAGTTCAATGGCTCACCGTTTTTCGCTGGATTTGAATTTAAGTTTCAAAATAACGTCAGAATCAATTGGTTTTCCATTTTTTAGCTCAGGTGACCAACCTGGCCCTTCCGAAATAATTTCCTTTGCCTTTTTTAAAAGAATAGAATCCGGATTATTAAGCGGGACAATGTTTGTAACAGCGCCCTTTTGATCAATGAACAGTTTGACTCGGACAACGTTTTTTTGTTTTTTCTGCAATTCATCAACCAAACAATTTTCTTTCAAATATTCGTGGTAATTTTTGTAGCCTCCCAAAGGTAATGGAGGTGTACTGTTTTCTGATATCATCATGGAGTTTCCTGTTAAATCTCTTTTTCTTTGTTCTCCATATCCAACCACAACAACTTCACTAAGCCCCAATTCCGATTCTTCCAATTGAATTACATTTTCTAAACCCTCTTTGTGTTCAAATTCTTTGTTTTCCATGCCAACGAACGAGGCAACAAACGTATCTATATTTTCATCCGGAACCTGTAATTCAAAGTTTCCATTCAAGTCGGTAATCGTTCCAATAGTAGTTCCTTTTGCTACAATGTTCACCCCTGGAATTGCTTCATTAAGATTTTTAGAAACCACAGTACCCCTAATTCGAATTTGTGGGGTTGAGTCGGGATTATTCGAGACTGATACATTTTGAGTAATTCCTTTGAGCGTGCCGGTTTTCATTAACAATTTGGGCTCCAATTCGTCTGTTTCATCCTCTATTTGCATTAGAATTTCTTCTGAGCGAGGTTCGTTAACAATGTCTATCGATTGTGTTATTGGTTCCTGAACCTTCGCTTCATTTTTTAATGCTGATTCGGTTTTGCCCTCTGAATGACCTGCTTTTTCTGTTTGTTGAAAGGTTGACGCGGGTTTGGCGCTTACGTTATCTGATTTTGGTTCAATTATTTGTTGGGGTTTTTCTTTCGATTCAGTGTTAATATTTTTCGGGATGTCATCTTGCTTCTGTTCTAAAGTCGCTTGTTCTTCTGGCAAAACCTCTTCTTTTTTATCTTGAGGGGTAATTTTTTCTTCTTCCCTGTTTTCAACCATTTGTTTTTGAACCTCATGGGTATCGATCCTATAAAAAATGATTCCGGAACTTATTAAAATTAACGCAACCGCTGCCACCCGAATCCAAAGCATCTTGTTCCTTTTTTTCTGATGGATTTTTTTGTTTAAGTCATTCAGGTCATTCATGATCACAGAAGGATCGTGCCCGGAAAAGCCTTCCATCGCTTCCGACTCAAAGGCGTTTTTTTGCAGGTAACGTTCAAATGCATTTCGCTCCGAATTGCTCATTTGATTGTTCAAATACCTTTGAAAATCTTTTTCAGGATGATATGTCGGTTTGTTGCTCATTTTTGTTTATCCAAACAAATTTTCAAGTTTCGTTTGCCATTTTGGATATAGCTTTTTACTTTTTTTTCTTCAATTTTTAAATGCTTTGCAATTTCGTTATAACACTTATTCTTAAAATAAAACAATTGGATGCACGACTTTTGTTCTTCCTTTAATTTTTCAATACAATTTAATAAAGCTTGCTCTAAATCTGGCACACCTTTATCAATAGGATGTATTTCTTCTTCATTTTCCATAAAAACAAAACTGTTTTCTTCCACTTCCACGTTAAATTTTTGCTTGTTTTTTCGTAATTGCATCAAACAAAAGTTTTTAGTGAGAACAAAAAGCCAGGCTTTGAAATTTTTTATGTCATGTTTTTCGATTTCAATGAGTATCTTTTCAAATATTTGAATGACAGCGTCTTTCGCATCTTCCCTATTTGCCAGGTATTTTAAACAGACCCCATAAACCAGATCCATATATCTACCGTATAATTCGCCCATAATATCCATGTCTTTTGTTTTAATGAACATGGCTATGAGTTCATTATCGGTTTTTGTTGTTAATCTTCCTTTAAGCGGGAAAAGAGGCATATTAAACTATTGCATTTCAGCTTAAAAGTAGGATAAATGTGTTTTTAATAAAAATATTTTATGGAATTTAAATTGCTTTTGCATCCAATAGGTAAATGTTTGATTTAATAATTAAAATTTACCATCATGAAAGCACTAATCTTTATACAATTGATCTTCATTTTAACGATCTCCTCATTTTCGCAAAACAGTAGATTTATTACCGGAAAGGTAGTGGATGAGCAGGGATATGATTTACCTGGGGTTAACATCACAGTTGAAAACACCACAAGAGGTGTTGTTACGGATTTGAAAGGGAATTATAAAATAGAAATCTCTTCTTCCGATGAGTTTCTTGTATTTTCATTTGTAGGAATGAAATCGCATAGGGTAAAGATTGGCTCAAAAACGATTATAAATGTAACTATGAAAGCCGATGATCTTAAATTGGAAGAACTCGTTGCAATTGGCTATGGCGTACAGCACAAAAAGACCTTAGTTGGAGCAGTTTCGGGAGTTAGGACCAAAAGGGGGGTTAGGGTTAGAGGTTATAGCCCGGCAATGTGTGTTGCAGATCAGTCCTGGAATACCGAGGGTTATTCTTCCATTTCCGAAAATGGATTTAAAGATGTTATGACCAGCCCGTTATCAACTTTTTCGATTGATGTTGACAATGCATCCTATGCAAATGTGCGCAGGTTTATCAATGCCGGGCAATTGCCTCCAGCCGATGCGGTTCGGATCGAAGAAATGATCAATTATTTTACGTATGATTATCCGGAACCACAGGGCGATCAGCCCTTCAGTGTAAGCACTGAGCTTTCCGAATGCCCTTGGAACAAAAACCATTCGTTGTTACATATTGGCCTAAAAGGGAAAAGTATAGATACGGATGAATTGCCTGCCTCTAACCTGGTATTTTTATTGGATGTGTCGGGATCAATGAATTCGCCAAACAAATTAGGCCTGGTGAAAAAAGCGTTTAAGCTACTTGTAAACGAATTAAGGCCTTCGGATAAAGTATCGATTGTAGTTTATGCCGGGGCTGCCGGACTGGTATTAAAACCAACTCAGGGCAATCAAAAAAGTAAAATACTAAATGCCATGGATAACTTGGAAGCCGGGGGATCAACGGCGGGAGGTGCCGGTATTTTATTGGCGTATAAAACTGCAAAAGAACATTTTATTAAAGGAGGGAATAACCGGATCATTCTTGCAACCGATGGCGATTTTAATGTGGGGGTATCATCCAATGCCGAGATGGAAGATTTGGTAGAACGCGAGAGGGACAATGGCATATTCTTAACTGTTTTAGGATTCGGGCAAGGAAACCTTAAAGACGATAAAATGGAAACCATTGCCGATAAAGGAAATGGGAATTATGCCTACATCGATAATTTCCAGGAAGCAAGAAAAGTATTTATAAATGAGTTTGGTGGCACTTTGTTTACCATTGCCAAAGACGTCAAGTTTCAGTTAGAATTTAATCCTCAAAAAGTAAAATCTTATCGATTGGTTGGCTATGAAAACAGGCTTTTAAACAACGAAGATTTTAACGATGACACTAAAGACGCTGGTGAAATGGGCTCAGGTCACACAGTCACTGCGCTATACGAGATTGTTCCTCAGAGCGATGATTGCGAAGGACCGTCTGTTGATCCCTTAAAATATCAGTCTAATTCGATTGATTTGCGAGGGAAAGAAGCTAAAGAATTGCTAACAATTAAAGTAAGGTATAAAGATCCCGATGGAAATAAAAGCAAGCTTTTGGAAAAAGTTGTTGATGACAAATTATTGAGATCGACTTCCAATGATTTCAGGTTTTCTGCCGCTGTGGCATCTTTTGGAATGCAGGTTAGAAATTCAGAACATAAAGGCAATTTAGGCATGAAACAAATAGTAGAAATGGCCCGGGGTGCAAAAGGGGAAGACGAAGAAGGTTACAGGGCTGAATTTATCAACCTGGTTAAAACTGCCATGCATTTAGAAACCGCCCAGATTGAAGAATAAAACTAATAATTAATAGTTATGAATTTTCCTCAGGATTTTATAAATTTGGTAGGATAACCTTTAAAATTATATTATGGGCAAAGGAGACAAAAAAACAAGAAGGGGAAAACTATTTATGGGATCGTATGGAGTAAGAAGGCCAAGACCAGGGAAACTGGCTGCTGAAAAAAGAAAAGAAGCTAAGTCAAGCAAGTAAAATCGTTCACAAATAAATGCTTTAAAGACTATGAATCTGGTAATTGTTACCGGATTCAGGTCTTTTTTTTGCTCTTTTGTTAACTACTGTTAGGTTCTGATTATGAATGCCTTGATTGAAGGTAAGTTCCGATTGTTCTTGCGTATATGATCAATTTAATTCATTTTATTACAAGGCGAAGATTAAATCCTTATCGATTACTACGTTTTAACTTCACTTTTACGTATAATTGCTGCGAATACCGAAGCAGGATATTAGATGCAAAACGTAAAAAACCTAAAAGAAGCACTTTATTTTAAAAGGCAGATATCCCGAAAAGTGGGAAAAGCTGTCCATGATTATTCGTTGATTGAGAAAGATGAGTTAGTCGTAATTGGCGTATCTGGCGGAAAGGATTCATTGGCTTTAATTGATATATTGGCAAACAGGCTTAAACACGCAAAAGAAAAGTACAGGCTTGCAGCCGTCCATGTAAGTTTTCAGGAGATTCCGTATAAAATTGACGTAAAATATATCGAGGAATTTTGTGCCCCCAGAAAAGTGGCATTTTACCACAAGCAAATTTCAAAACCTGAAATTTTGGAAAAATCCAATAAGCCCATTTGTTTTCTTTGTTCGTGGAACAGGCGAAAAGTTTTGCTGGAAACTGCAGTTGAAATTGGCGCGAAAAAATTGGCGCTTGGACATCATTTAGACGATGCCATCGAAACCTTATTGATGAATATGGCTTTTCAGGGAGCGATATGTGCCATGCCGGCATCGCTGGAAATGTTCAAAGGGAAGGTTCAGATTATCCGCCCAATGATTTATTTAAAAGATAGCGAAGTCAAAAAGTATTCTAAAGTTCAGGATTTCAGAAAATTAATAAAAGAATGCCCTTTTCAGGATTCAAGCAATAGAAATGAAGTGCGAAAAGTTATTCAAACCCTGGAAAATATATATCCAAATGTGCGGAATAATCTGTTTAACTCCATGAAGAATATTCAAAGCGAATATTTACCCTGAATTTGCAACCATTAAATTGTGTTCTTGTCTCTTATTTCTGGTACATTTATTGCCAAAGTTGGGTTTTGTATATTAATTTGCAGTTTTAACGATATATAATTTTTACAGAAATAAAGCGTTCTTACATAAAAATCTACTACAATGAAAAAATTACTTGTATTTGTTCTTATTCTGTCAACAACAGTAATTACCTACGGACAAGATAAACTGGAACTTGATTGGGGCTTGAAAGTCGGCTTAAACAACTCTAAAATTACGGCCAATACGGATGAATTTAATTCTGAAACCATCAATAATTATCACGTGGGGGCATTTGCCCGAATAAATTTTGGTACGGTTTACCTTCAGCCGGAAGCTTATTTTAGTTCTAAAAGTGGCGATATTCACGATGTGGCAAGTTACAACCCCTTGCACACCATAAGTTCTTTTGACTATACAACTTTCGATGTGCCTGCATTAGTTGGGGTAAAGCTGGTAAATGCCGAAGCTGCAAATGTACGATTGATGGCTGGTCCGGTGTTTAGCTTTGCAACAAAAAGGGGTATTAATGGGGAAGAAGATGTTAATAGGCTCAGTAAAGAATATTTAAGGGATAATTTTATTGCCTGGCAATATGGAATTGGTGCCGATGTATTGTTCTTTACATTTGATGCAAGAATCCAAACAAGTGGGAAAAGTTATTATGAAAGCCTTAATTTTGAGTCGAAGAAAAGTATTCTTTTGCTCACATTAGGAATTAAATTATAAACCGAAAAATAAAAAAAGGTTGGCTCATTTGAACCAACCTTTTTTTTGTGCCCATTTTCAGGCTAAAATTTTAATTTATCGTAGGCTTCCGCAATTTGTTTATAGGTTTTATTGGTAACGGGGTGCATCGGCAAACGTAAAACGTTTTCAATAGTGCCCTGGTGATTCATCATGGCTTTAATTCCGCCCGGATTACCTTCTTTAAAGATTAGCTTAAACAAGTCAATCATTTCTAAATGAAGTTTTTGTGACCCTGCAAAATCCCCTTCCAATGCTTTGTGCATTAACGATGAAAGTTTACCCGGTACTGCATTTGCAATGACTGAAATAAGTCCTTTGCCCCCAAGTGAAACAATTGGCATTGCCAACACATCATCGCCCGATATCAAACTAAACGAATCTGGCGTATATTTTTCGATGGTTGCCAATTGCGACATAATTCCTGATGCTTCTTTAATCCCGATAAACTTATCAGAATCGTTTGCCAATCGGATAGTTGTTTCTGCCTTAAGGTTTACTCCAGTCCTTGAAGGAACATTGTAAAGTATAATTGGCAGCGGGCTGTTTTTTGCAATCTCCATATAATGCAAATACATTCCTTCCTGCGAAGGTTTGTTGTAATATGGAGTTACAATTAAAAACGCCGAAACGCCACTTAAATCAGCATTTTTTATGCTTTCAATTATTGCAGATGTACTGTTACCGCCCATTCCAACAACAACTGGCAATCTGTTGGCTGTTTTTTCAACAATAAACCGGACAACTTCTTTTTTTTCTTTTTCGGATAGGGTAGGTGGCTCTCCTGTGGTCCCAAGGGCAACCAGGTAGTCCATACCGCCTTCTATTTGGTTCTCAATTATTTTCTCCAAAGCATCATAATCAATGGAGAAATCTTTCTTAAATGGAGTAATTAGTGCAACTCCTGCTCCAGCACCTGTAAACTGTTGACTCATTAGTTATTTATTTTTAACTCATTCAAATAATATAATAGTTGTTGTGCCAGGTACAACGAATTTGGATTTTTGCTCACATCAATCGACAAGTCATTATAATTGGTTTCCCCATTGGCAACCCCAATTTTAAACCTTGCTTTTGATAATGTTGCAATAGCCCTCATTTGAAAATTCTCAATTAAGGATACATTAATCAACAGATCAAAATCCGTTTGTACAAACTGCTTCACATGTTCTGTTTTTGGAAATCCAAGCCAATTGGCATCTTTGCTACCAAATGAACCAGACATTTCCTCTTTATTTTCGGTATAGCACAACGATGTAATTTTAATGCTTCCCGAATGCAGCCTTTTTTGTAAAAAACTATATGCTTCCTGGTCTTCCAAATGCCAAAGGATTCCGATATTTTTTGCTTTTTCATAGTTAAAGGCAGAAACGTCGCGTTTCAATTTCCCAAATTTTTTATTCAGGATAGCATTGGCATATTTGGATTTCAAACTCATAAACTGGTGGTAAAAATAGTAAAAAGTACCGTTCCTTATTTGATAGCTGTGAACAATAAGGCTAAATATTAATATTTGGTATTATTAGCTTCTTTGATAAACTATTATTGAATCATGTTAAGGAAGTCTTCTTCCGTAATAATAGGTATTTGAAGTTTATTTGCTTTTTCAAGTTTACTTGGTCCAATTTTATCCCCGGCAATTAAGTAATTGGTTTTTTTTGAAATGGAACCTACATTTTTGCCCCCGTTTTGCTCAATTAATTCTTTTATTTTGTCTCTGGAAAGCTTTTGGAAAGTTCCTGATATAATGATGCTTAGCCCTTTTAGTTTGTCGGTTCTATTTTCTTGCTTATCCTTACTGATAGCCATTTGTAATCCATGCCCTTTGAGTCGTTCAATTAATTGCAAATTCTTATCGTCGTTAAAATAATCCACCACACTTTGCGCTATACGATCTCCAATTTCATTAATATCAACAAGCTCTTCGAAAGTGGCGTTTTTAATATTTTCAATATCAATTAATTTATTTGCAAGAGTTTTTGCCACGGTTTCGCCAACAAAACGGATTCCTAAGGCAAACAATACTTTTTCGAAAGGTATTGATCTCGATAGGTTTAAACCTTCCAAGATCCTTTCAGCCGACTTCTCCCCAAGTCGTTCTAATTTTGCAATATCATCTTTTTGGAGAGTATATAGGTCGGACACATCTTTAATCATATTTTTTTCGAAGAACAAATCCACTGTTTCTTGGCCCAAACCGTCAATATCCATTGCCTTTCGACCAATAAAGTGCTCAATTTTACCTTTTATTTGCGGAGGGCAACCCTGTTCGTTGGGACAATAGTGGGCTGCTTCACCTTCTTTCCTTACCAATTTTGTATTGCACTCCGGGCATTCATGAATAAATACCACGGGTCTTGAAAAAACAGTTCTGGCAGAAGTATCAACCCCGGTAATTTTCGGGATAATCTCACCGCCTTTTTCCACAAAAACACTATCACCGATGTGAAGATCAAGGTTTTTGATAATATCAGCATTATGAAGCGATGCCCTTTTTACAGTGGTTCCTGCCAATTGAACTGGTTGAAGGTTGGCCACTGGCGTAACTGCACCTGTTCTGCCTACCTGATAACTAACCGATTCAAGAACAGTTGTTGCCGATTCTGCCTTAAACTTATAGGCAATAGCCCATCTTGGCGATTTTGCTGTGTTGCCAAGGTTGTTCTGTGAGTTAATCGAATTTACTTTTATTACAACACCATCGGTGGCAACCGGAAGATGAAACCGTTCGGTATCCCATTTTTCAATGTATGCTAATATTTCTTCGATGGAAGAGCACTTTTGCATGTGTTCAGAGATTTTAAAACCCCATTTTTTGGCTTCCTGAAGATTTTCATAATGCCCATCGCGAGGGAGGTTTTCACCATGCAATGAAAACAAGTAGGCATCAAGTTTTCTGGAAGCAACAATTGATGAGTCTTGCATTTTAAGGGTTCCTGAAGCCGCATTCCTTGGATTGGCAAAAACAGGCTCCCCTTGTTCTTCTCGATCTTTGTTTAATTCATTAAAAACATCGAATGGAAATATTATTTCACCCCTTATTTCGAAATTATCAGGGTAATTTTCTCCCCTGGTTTTTAATGGTATCGATCTTATGGTGCGAACGTTTGTCGTCACATTGTCCCCAACTTGCCCGTCGCCCCTGGTGATAGCTTGTTTTAGTGATCCGTGTTCATATGCAATACTTATGGAAGTTCCATCGAATTTAAGTTCGCAAACATACTCAAAATCTTCTCCAATCAGTTTTTTAATTCGCGTATCAAAATCAATCAATTCTTCTTTTGAATAGGCATTGGAAAGCGATAACATTGGTCGGGTATGCCTTACTTGTTCAAATTCTTTAGTGAGGTCGCTTCCGACCCTTACAGAAGGTGAATTTGGATCTTTAAACTGAGGGAATTCATGTTCCAGCTTTTCCAGATCTTTCATCTTCATATCAAAACCAAAATCGCTGATAGTTGGATTGGAAAGTACATAGTAATTATAATTGTGTTCTTCCAATTCCTTCCGGAGTATATCGATTTGTAGTTTTGCTTCTTCGTTTGTCATGATAAACTGTTTTGCCCAAAAATACAAAAAGAACATCTTTCGATTAATTTCTGATTATTGTTTTTATAAACAAGTTAGATGACTGTTTCAACATGATGCTGGAAAGAAGGAAAATTCTGTGAACAAAAATCCCGGTATGATTGCTATTCATAGTATAACTTTTAGGTTGAAAAGAATGGCTTATACATTAAATATTGGAAAAGAAGCGCCTGCTTTTAATTTGCCAGCCACAAATGGTGGGGTTTATACTTTAAACGATTTTAACGGTTCGAAATACCTGGTTGTGTTTTTTACTTGTAATCATTGTCCGTATGTAATTGGGAGCGATGAGGTTACACGGGAAACGGTTGAAAAATATAAATCACGAAATGTTGCTTTTGTCGGGATTAATTCAAATAGCGCCAATAATTATGAAGTTGATGGTTTTGACTTCATGGTTCAACGAATGGACGAACATAAATTTCCTTGGGTTTATTTATACGATGAAACACAAGAAGTAGCAAAAGCATATGGTGCATTAAAAACCCCGCACTTTTTTGTTTTTAACGAAGAGCGGAGTCTTGTTTATACCGGAAGAGGGGTTGATTCACCTCGGGATTCCTCAAGAATTACTGTAAATGATTTGGATCGCGCACTCGATGAATTAACCAGTGGCAAAGGAATTTCCGTACCATTAACAAATCCCATTGGGTGCAATATAAAATGGGATGGGATGGACAAACATTGGATGCCGCCCGAAGCATGTGACCTAGTTTAGTTCACAATAAGTTTTTCAAAGAAATACCACGCCATTATTCCCGAAACAATTAACTTTAATAAGGTTCCGACCAGGAATCCTAAAAAGGAACCAAAGCCTGATTTGAGGGCCTCTGAAGAGTTTTTCCCGGAGGATAATTCACCAATAACAGCTCCCACAAATGGTCCAACAATAATACCAATTGGTGGAAATACAAATATGCCTATTATTAATCCGATAATGCTGCCATAAATACCCCGTTTGCTCCCGCCAAATTTTTTGGTTCCCCATGCAGGGATAACATAATCCAAAAGATAAACGACAACTGTAATTACGGCCCAAATAATCAGAAAACGGTTTGTGAAATCATATTTGTTGGTGAAATGAAGGAATAATAATCCAACATAACTCAATGGTGGCCCCGGAATAATGGGAACTATTCCGCCGATAATGCCTGTAATAATAAACAGAATCCCAAGTGCAATTAAAACATAATCCATCAGTTTGTATTTTTTTTAGTTTTCGAAAGCTTTCCGCTAAACAAATATATAAGTATGAGTGATAGAAGAATTGTTAGCCCACTGGCTTTTAAAAGATCGGTTTTTTCCATTAGCAAAATAGCATGCGAATTAATATCGGCCCAATAATTAATGGTTATTAAAACAAGCCCGTTGTTCAGTGCATGAATCAAAATACTTAAAAAGATATTTCGCGTCCGTACCATCACCCAGCCCAATAGTAGACCGAGAATTAGTGTTGGGGTAAACTGCCACGGATTAAGATGAAACAATGCAAATAACAACGCTGAAAAAAATACTGCAATAAATTTTGGGTAATTTCTCATAAGCCCGTGCATAATAATCCCCCTAAAAATGAGCTCTTCCACAATTGGCGCTACAATAGCAACTTTTAGAAACGCACCGAGCATTCCATAATCGCTCTCGAAAATGCTGTTGAATAATTCAAAAAACCATGGAGGGGGAGGGATCAGACGTTCAACATGCGCATTTATTTCATCCAGCAATATATGATCAGCAACAAGAAAGATGATTATTGGTATGATTATCAATGGATTGAAAAATTTCATCGGAAAAACTTCTGAAATTTTGTTTTTCGCCTTTCGTAACCCATACCATAAAATAAATAATACTGATCCGATACCTAAAACGATTTTTTTTATTGGGTGATACAGATATTCTGTATCTTTATAATAATCGATTAACGCAAGGGGGAAGTCGATAATAGTTTGAATAAAAATATACAGTACAACCAGATGCGCTGCTTGCAGTATAGTTGGATAATATTTTTCCTTATTTGTGTTCAATTTCTACGTTATTCCAATAGTTTAAAAATAACCTTCTTTTTTAAAAGAAAAAATAAAATATAGGTGGTGTCAAATAAAAAATCCCCGGCAATACCAGGGATTTAAATTTAAACTTTGTTATCCGATTACAGGTCTTTTTTAGCCAAATAGAAATCAACCATTTCGTAATCGCTTTTTTCGCGTTCTTCCATTTCTGCCACGGTTTTTGGTGGCGGAACAATAACTTTTTCACCTGGTTTCCAATCCAGCGGCATTGCCACGCTATATTTGTCTGATGTTTGTAGAGCCGTTAATACACGGATAATTTCATCCATATTCCGGCCAACATTTAACGGATAATACATGATCAACCTGATTTTTCCGGTTGGGTCAATAAAAAATACTGCCCTTACAGCAGCAGTTTCCGACTCATTTGGTTGCAGCATACCATATAATTTGGATACTGACATATCAATATCTGCAATAATTGGGAAGTCAAAAAGTACCCCGGTATTCTTTTTTACATTGTTTACCCATGCAACGTGTGCGTGGATACTGTCGATACTTAATCCCATTAGTTTTGTATTCAGGGCTTTAAATTCATCGCCCCTAATCGCAAAACCGCTCATTTCGGTTGTGCAAACTGGTGTAAAGTCTGCAGGGTGGCTAAATAATACAACCCAGCTTCCCTTGTTGTAATCTGAAAATTTAATTTTACCATGTGTGGTAACTGCTTCAAAATCGGGAGCTAAATCTCCGATTCTTGGCATTTGATTTACTTTTTCTTCCATTTCTTTTCTTTTATTAGTTTCAATAGCTTAAAATTACAAAATAAAGAAGTTTTATGAGCATAAGTGCTTAACAGATTTCATTGTATTTATCTAATAGCCATTGAGAAATGCAATGATACACTGTTATTTTGCTAATAAATTGGATTCTTGATCTCAGGGATAAATCTGAAATAAATGCGTTTAATCTGGTGTAAATATGGACTAACACCTAAATTACTAACATTAAATTGTTTATACAATTATAAAAAACATTGGCATGTACTTGATATTTTGATGAAAATGTATTTATTTTGCGAACCGTTTGAATAAGATGTGATTATTAAAGAAAAGAAATACTATTGAGATGTCAAAAGTTTGTCAGATAACAGGTAAAAAAGCAATGGTTGGGAACAATGTTTCCCACTCAAAGAGTCGTACCAAAAGGAGGTTTAATGTAAACCTGTTTAAGAAAAGATTTTATATTCAGGAAGAAGATCGTTGGGTTACTTTGAACGTTTCTGCTGCTGGAATTCGTAACATCAATAAAAATGGTGTGTTAAATTCTTTAGTTGAAGCTAAAGCAAAAGGATATATAGACAAATATTAAAGAATTAGAAAATGGCTAAAAAGAAGGGAAATAGAATTCAGGTCATTCTTGAGTGTACCGAACATAAAGAAAGCGGAGTTCCAGGAACTTCAAGGTACATCACTACCAAAAACAGGAAAAATACACCTGACCGCTTGGAAATGAAGAAGTACAACAAGATATTAAAGAAAGTTACAGTTCATAAAGAAATTAAATAATTAAATTATGGCCAAGAAAGCAGTTGCATCGTTACAAAAAGGAGCTGGTAAAGGTTTTGCTAAAGTAATCAAAATGGTAAAATCACCTAAATCAGGAGCCTATTCATTTAAGGAAGAAATGATTCCTAACGATGAAGTAAAAGATTACTACAAAAAGTAAAAAAGGAATAAATCCGATATATAAAAAGCTTTCATGTTTGGTGAGGGCTTTTTTTATTTTAGGAATCTTCAGTTATTGTTTTTGCGGAAAAAATGCTATTTTGTTTCCGCTTATATTTTTGAATTATGGGTTTATTTGGAAGTTTTACCAGCAAGAAGAAAGAAAGCCTCGACAAGGGCTTGTCGAAAACCAAGGATAGTGTCCTGAAAAAATTAGGGCGTGCTGTTGTTGGTAAAGCAAAAGTTGACGATGAGGTATTAGACAATCTGGAAGAAGTCCTTATTACTTCGGATGTTGGCGTTGACACAACATTAAAAATTATAGAACGGATTGAAGCCAGGGTTGCAAAAGACAAATACCTGGGCGTTTCAGAATTAAATACCATACTTAAAGAAGAAATAGCAAGCTTGTTGGAGGAAAACAATAGCGAAGATGTATCTGATTTCGAGCTTCCACAGCAAGACGGCCCTTATGTAATTATGGTTGTTGGTGTTAATGGCGTTGGAAAAACAACCACCATAGGGAAATTAGCCTATAATTTCAAAAAAGCAGGGAAAAAGGTAGTTTTGGGGGCTGCCGATACTTTTAGGGCTGCAGCTATCGATCAGCTTCAAATATGGGCAGATAGGGTAGATGTCCCCATTGTAAAACAATCCATGGGATCAGATCCGGCTTCTGTGGCTTTCGACGCTTTATCATCGGCTAAGGCAAATGGCGCCGATGTGGTGATTATCGATACTGCCGGAAGGCTTCATAATAAAATAAACCTAATGAACGAGCTTTCAAAAATCAAGAAGGTAATGCAGAAGGTAATTCCTGATGCACCACATGAGGTTTTATTGATTTTGGATGGATCAACCGGACAAAATGCATTTGAACAAGCTAAACAATTTACCATTGCAACCGATGTGAGTTCTTTAGCACTTACCAAACTTGACGGGACAGCTAAAGGTGGTGTTGTAATCGGAATTTCAGATCAATTTAAAATTCCTGTAAAATACATAGGGATTGGTGAAAAAATTGACGATTTACAAATATTCAGGCGGAAAGAATTTGTAGATACATTGTTTTCGCAATAAAATTAGCCAGGGTTTTACTCTTTTTTTTGTCGGTCTTGTTAGTATCCTACTAATAACTCGCTGAGTAGTATGCCATGTTTTAGTGCTTGGAGTGAAAAATAATTCTTAAATTTATGCATCTTGTGTAATAAGTTTATTTTTCCTGTAACCTGACTTTCTAACTAATATGAAAAGGATATTAGCCATTGATGATAATAAAATTAACCTCCAATACTTACAGGAAATTCTTGATAGGCATTTTTCTGATTATGAGGTAATTTTATCTTTAACAGGAAAAGAAGGGATCAAAATAGCCAAAGAAAAACACCCAGAGATTATTTTACTTGACTTACTAATGCCCGAAATGGATGGTTTTGAAGTAACCAATATTCTGAAAAACGATGAGGATACAAAACGCATTCCAATATTATTAATTTCGGCACTAGGACAGGATACCGATATCAGGATAAAAGGATTGAACACTGGGGCTGATAGTTTTTTAACCAAACCCTTCAATCAGTTTGAGTTAGTGGCACAGGTAAATGTGCTTTTGAAAATTAAAAATGCAGAAGAACTTTTGCGAAAGCTAAATATGCAGCTTTCAAAAGCAGAGGAACAGGAAAGACGCAGGATTGCTGAAAACCTTCATGACAGCCTTGGGCAAACTTTATCCATTGCATTTATGAACCTGTCATCGTTGGTTAACGAAAATTTATCGCCCGATATCCACGAAAAAATATTGGAGACTTCAGATATTATTCATAAAGCAATTACCGAAACAAGGACTTTAACATACGATCTCAGCCCGCCTATTTTGTACGAACTTGGATTAGTGCCGGCAATTAAATGGCAATTAGACCAGATAAAAGCTGCCAGCAATATTAAATCAGAGGTTACAGATATTAATTCGAATGGGAGCCTATCAAAAGATATTGAGGTGGTACTGTATAGGATTGTAAAAGAATTACTGTCCAATATTGTGAAGCATTCAGAGGCTAATTTTGTTTCCGTTGAGGCTTTTACCGAAAACCAGGATTATTTCCTTGTGGTTAAAGATAATGGAAAGGGATTCGACTATCAACCCAAAATTAATGTATCCCGAAAAGGAGGGTTTGGTTTGCTCAGTATTAAGGAACGCCTTGCCAGTTTCGGAGGGAAACTTGAAATTGATTCGAAAAAAGGAAAAGGTACAAAGGCGATTATTAGTATTCCAATTTTGAAAAACAATGATTATGTCAATTAAAGTATTAATTGCTGATGACCATCAGCTGTTTCGCGAAGGTATTACAAATCTATTAAAGGCATCGCCTGACCTGGAAATAGTAGGGCAGGCCGAAAACGGAAAAGAAGCCGTTGAAAAAACCCTTGAACTTAAACCTGACATAATTTTAATGGATATTGGAATGCCCGAAATGAGTGGTATTGAAGCAACCTTGACCTTAAAAAAAGAAATTCCTGAGATAAAAATTATTGCACTTTCCATGCATTCAGACAAGCAATTTATTAATGGAATGCTGGAGGCAGGAGCGTCAGGTTATTTGCTGAAAAACAGTACCTATAATCAATTAATTGAGGCGATTAAGTCAGTGTATTCAGGAAATAAGTACTTAAGCGGGGAGGTTACTGATATTGTTATTAACGATTATCTGGACAAAAAACAGGAGGCAAATAAAAGGGAAGCGGAATTGTCGGAAAGGGAATCTGAAATTTTATTAATGATTGCCGAAGGGTATTCAACACGTGAGATTGGCGAAAAACTGTTTATAAGCGTAAAAACCGTGGGTACCCATAAGCAGAAAATACTAGAAAAGTTAAATCTTAACAACACCGCAGAAATGGTAAAATATGCCATAAAAAATGGATTGATTGAACTCTAAAATCAATATTCTGAATCAAGGAGAATTGCTTTTATCTTATGGCAAGTTTCATAATTAGGAAATAAAATATCAGTTTTTTTAACCTCTTTTTCAGCATTTTACCTTGCTGTTAATTAAAAAACTATCCTTTACTTTACACTATCGAAAGCAAAAGTTTAGAACAAAATATTTTTGGAAAGATAAGGGTAAGATAGAGGGAAATTTTCATAGTTTTAGTTAGTTAATTAGTTTTTGTTAGTTAGATTTTAAAGGGGAATAATGTAAACCATCTTGGAGTGAATACCGGGATGGTTTCATTTTTTACGCCTGTTTAGTTTATCTGCTGAAGAAAGTATAATCCAAAATTTATATTTAATCGAAGGGGACTTGATATTTGATAAAGCTTTATCAGAAAAATTAACCTCAAAATCAGCTTTTTTAACCCAAGATTCAGAAATTTTTCTATCAATTTATTTGCAGGGATTGCCTTACTTTACATCATAGAATTAACTAATAGGTTTAATTATTTATTCCTAGAAAATAAAGGTAAATAAGGGTAAGCTAAAAAAGGAAATTTTTTCATAGTTAAAGTTATTAGTTAGTTCTGTTAGTTAGATTTTAAAGGGAAATTTAAGATTGCGAGAAACCATCCTAGAGTGAATACTGGGATGGTTTTATTTTTGTGCGGTTTTCGGTGGTTCCAGTTTTGATGTGTGTTTCATATCAAGTTGCTTAAAACCTTCAGTAATAACCTCCCAATTCGAAGCATTAATAAAATTCTTAAGAAGCAGAATAGTCTCATGGGCTTGACTTTCTGCAGCTGCTAAAAGCCCGCTTTCTTTTGTTTTATTTCGGATGTGTTCTTTTGCTTTTTGCGTAAGTAGGTTCAGGTCAGTTTCTGAAAATTTGTTGATTATCCCCTTCTTTATATCATAATATTCAATATCAGTATCAAGGCTTAAAATTTGTGCCGATGGAAATTTTGATAGGGTAATCTTTTTGTTTTTAGGCTCAATATTGATGGATATCTCCGATAAATCGAATCCCACCATTACCTTGGCTTTCACAATTATTAAAGCTTTTTTCTCCAACTGAACAAGCTTAAACAACATCGGTTTTTGATCAATATGCGCGATAATTTCTGAAAAATCACCTTCAACAGTAATGAGTTTACATACTTGTTTAATCTGGTTTATTAATACCGTTGACTGCTCATTGATTTTTTGGTTTTCCTTCTGTTTGGTAAAGATCCGGTTTGTAAATATCCCGATTGCCAGGCCAATACCGATTCCAATAATTAAAAGTATTTCCATAAGGCACTAAGTTAAACTAAAATTGCAGCAAATCAATGAATTATAGATGGATATGTTTAAAACAAAAGCGGCTTCCTATATTTAAGAAACCGCTTATATAATACAAATAAGTTATTCTTTTTCTGGTTCTAAGCTAACACCTCGCTGGAAATTAATAAAGTGGTTAAGAAATTTATGGATTGGAAGCTCTCCATATTCGGTTGAAATATTACAAAGCCAGGCAATTACAATTTTTTCTTCAGGGAATAGGATTAAATGAGCAGTTCCACCATAAACAGTGCCTTTGCAGCTATAAACAATTTCATTATTTCTGTTGGTAAGTATATCCCATCCCTTAACCTTATTCGCTTTGCCATCCGAAAATTCGAAAGGTTCGAAATAAGACTTTTTAAACGAATCTGAAAAGTAATCAGAATAGAGCAAAGCATTTACTAATTTCACGAGATCGTCAGCAGTCGATAACATACCAATGGAAGGCGCACTTGGTGTGTGGTCTTTAAATATTGCATTTGATCGTTGCGATACAATATTTCTTGCATAAGCAGTTGCTCTGTTTTCTATAATTGCCTGAGGAACATCTATTAACGTATTCTTTATTTGGAGTGTATCCAATAAAACATTTTTGATAATGGAACCAAAACGTTTTGTTAGTTTCTTTTCCATTATTGCCCCAATCAAATTATAATTAAAATCACTCGAGTACTCAAACTTTCCCGGCTCGAATAAAAGAGTATCGTTAAGAAATTTATGCACATCCCTTTGTAATACCAAGCCAGGTTTAGTGTACTCCGATTCCTTAAAGTTAGGTTGACGGATACCAGATGTTTCGGATATTAAGTTATGCAATGGGAGAGGATACTTTTTATTTTTAAATTCCTCAAAATAATCGCTAACCAGTGTGTCATTTCCAAAAGTATTGCGCTCATCCAATAAATGATAAACCAGCGATGTAATTATTTTCGAGCTACTTCCAATCCTGAATTTTGTTTCTCGCGTTGCTTTCGCTTTTAGTTCCAGGTTTGCATAACCTATTGCTTCCGACCAAATAGTTTTTCCTTCCACTGATACCGCAATTGACGAAGCAGGAATCTCCGAAGTTACCATGTGCGCTATAAGCTCTTTTCTTGAAAGTTTAATTGGGTCAATAAAATTTCTGTCGTAAATTAAGGTTGATTTGTCATTTTTTTTGCAGCTATTACCAAAAATAACGATCACAAGTACGAATAATGCTAAAATTGAATTTCTGCGAACCATTTTAATTTAGATTAAAGGATTATACAATTTTTAGATTTGCAAAAATATAGATTCTGTTAAAAACTGAAAATTAATGAAAGGTTTTTTAATCATACCAAGTTTATATCCACCCTCTTAATTTGTAGTAGGCAATTGCAGTATATTCGCGCAAAAGAATTATTTCATATTTTAGATGGTTCCAAACCTGATACCTTAATGTAATACTTTTTCCCACATCAGGTATCGGCATTCCATTTCCTCCAAGTTTGTCCCCTTCAAAAGTAAGGTCTGCTTCAGATGCATTTTCAAAAGCAGGTAATGCATTTACTTTTTTAAAACCAGCTTTGATAAAACAAAGAACCGAACGCCGCATATGTTCAGGTGAAGTAATTAATAGAATCGATGTGGAATCGTTTAATAACTGATAGCAGTTTAGAGCCTGGGCACGTGTATTTGTCCCTTTGTTTTCATAGCTTATATTGGACGGAATAACTCCCCTGAGTATTAGTTCTTTTTTCATTTTTACCGGGGTACTTAAACTATCTTCAATATCGCCAGGCATAGCAATTATTACATCGCAGTTTGGAAATTGGGACGCTGTATTTGCAGTATACCAGCTTCGCATCAGGTTCGACTCGCTAGGCATACCACCCCCACCTAGTTGAATAATTACATCTGGTTCACATTTTAGATGTGATTTGCTGGTACCTAACCAGTGATAACCCCAATATGGAAGGGTTGTAAATGCTATTGTTACACCTACAATAAAGATAAAACTTACAAAATAGGCTAAAACCTTTAGAAGTTTTAAAATTTGAATTAATTTGGTCTTTTGTCGGGCCATAACGATTGCTCAGTGAATAATTACGTATAAAATTAAGTATAACTTTTAATATTATAACTGTTGAAACAATTTATAAAAAATAATATCGAAGAACTTTATTATAATCATTTCGGGGAGAAAATTTTAGAGGTTAACAAATTGCCTGCATCGGGCTCGTATCGAGAGTATTATCGAATTTATACGGAAACAGGTACAATCATTGGGGTATACAATGAGGACATCAAAGAAAACAGGGCGTTTTATTCTTTTGCAGGCCATTTTAATTCCCACGGCATTAACGTTCCCAAAATATTGGCAATTTCCCCGGGCGAAGATTTTTATTTGTTGGAAGACTTGGGTGATTTGACACTATTTGAGCACCTATCACAAAACAGGACGGGTAAAAACCTTGGGGAACCTGTTCTTGACATATATAAAAAGGTGATAAATGACCTTCCAAAAATCCAGGTGGAAGCGGGGAGGGGAATTGATTATTCCAAATGTTATCCGAGAGCCGCATTCGACCGCCAGTCGATGATGTGGGACCTGAACTATTTTAAATACTATTTTCTCAAATTGGCAAAAGTTTCGTTTGATGAACAAGCCCTTGAAACCGACTTTGAATCATTCTGTACGTTCTTATTGAGTGCAGAAAATGATTTTTTTCTATTTCGGGATTTTCAGTCAAGGAATATTATGTTGAAAGACAATGTGCCTTA
This sequence comes from Prolixibacteraceae bacterium, assembly GCA_963677475.2. Lineage (GTDB taxonomy): Bacteria > Bacteroidota > Bacteroidia > Bacteroidales > Prolixibacteraceae > JABMQB01. The sequence goes on from CAXXQD010000014.1 coordinate 142,989, forward strand.
TTATATTGATTTTCAGGGTGGAAGAAAAGGTGCATTGCAGTACGACCTGGCTTCTCTCTTATACGATGGGAAAGCTGATATCCCAAATCAGACCAGGGAATACTTGTGCAATTTATATGTTGAACAATTAAAAAAGTACCTGACGATAAACGAAGGGGAATTTAAATCGTATTACAAGGGATTTGTCCTAATCAGGATTATGCAGGCAATGGGGGCTTATGGCTTTCGTGGGTTTTACGAGAAAAAAGAGCATTTTCTAAAAAGTATTCCTTTTGCTTTAAATAATTTGGCGTTTCTGTTAAAGGATTTAGACTTGCCAGTTGACATATCGGAACTAAGAAGGGTTTTGGAAAAGATTTCAACATCTAAAAAATTAAGGGAAATTGTACCTGAAGAGGAAGGACTGACGGTGCGAATTACAAGTTTCTCTTATAAAAAAGGAATCCCGCAAGACCCTACTAATAATGGTGGGGGATTTGTATTTGACTGCAGGGCAATCAATAATCCCGGAAGGCTGAAAGAGTATCAAACATTAACGGGAAAAGACAAAGCTGTTCAGGAGTTTTTGGAAAATAAATCAGATATGAACGATTTTATGGAATCGGTATATAAATTGGTGGGAAAGTCGGTTGAAGTATATTTGGATAGGGGGTTTTCGCATCTATGTGTGAATTTTGGTTGCACAGGGGGGCAGCACCGATCTGTTTACGGAGCAGAAAAATTAGCAGCCTATTTGCAAAACAATTTTAAGCTTAGAGTTGTTCTCAAACACAGGGAACAAGATGAGTAAAAATGAGCAAAGTAGCTTGTAAAAAGAAAAATTACCAGGAACCTGAGCATTCATTGTACAGTTGTAAAAAATGCGGTGTCGGTTCTGTGAAAAAGGAAAAGCTTTGTAAGCCAAAAAAGAATTAACTTCTAGAAGTGTTTAATTAATAATATTCCGAATAATTTATAGCTTCATTCCACCACTAAAATTTGTTTTGGAGATGAAATGATCGTATTTTCGCAAAAATTTAATTCCGTAGATTTTAAAATAGCACAACATGGGAAGAGCATTCGAATATCGCAAAGCTGCAAAGATGAAGCGTTGGGGAAAAATGTCAAAGATTTTTCCAAAACTTGGTAAGGCAATTACAATAGCTGCAAAAGCTGGTGGACCTGATCCTGACATGAATGCTGCATTGCGAACGGCAATTATGAATGCAAAGGCGCAAAACATGCCCAAAACAAATATTGATGCCGCAATTAAAAGGGCTTCTGGGAAAGATGCAACTACATTTACAGAAGTATTTTATGAGGGGAAAGGTCCACATGGAGTGCTGGTTTTTGTGGAGTGTGCAACCGACAATACTACCAGAACAGTTGCAAATGTTAAAAGTTACTTTAACAAAGCAGGTGGAAGCCTTGTGCCAACCGGGTCATTAGAATTTATGTTCACTCGTAAGGCTGTTTTTGAATTTGAAAAAACAGAAGGTATGGATATTGAAGAGCTGGAACTGGAGTTGATCGATAGTGGCTTGGAAGAAATTGAAGAAAACGAAGGTACAATTTATGCCTACGCTGACTTTACAAACTTCGGACAGATGTCTACTGCGTTGGAAGAAATGAAAATTGAAGTAACCAAAGCTAACCTCCAGAGGATTCCGACAACCCCGGTTGAATTTTCGGAAGAACAACTGGAAGAAATTGAAAAACTTCTGGATAAACTGGACGACGATGAAGACGTTCAGGAAGCTTTTACAAACATTCTTTAAGAAAAAATTATTCTTTAAAATAATGAGCCAGCTTAAGTTTTATTTGAGCTGGCTTTTCTTTATATCCTAAGGCTTTATCTTCAAAATAAACTATGTTATCTAGATAATAAAGCTATTTGCCGTATTTCTTTGCAAATACCTGTGTGTATTTAGTAGTTTCGATATGTGATCTTTAAATTTATACTTATGATGGATATTGACAAACTTACGAAGCACTATGAGCAGCTATGGAATAATTGCAGTGCACAATTCCCGTATCTACAAAACCAATATTCTTCTGATCAACAGTATATTAATGAATCCAATTTTGAGGCTATTATTCAATCCTTAAAAACAAGGAGCAATCGTAAAAAGATAAATGGATTTCTAAACGATGAAAATGAAGCTACATCTTCCGAATTATTTCGTAGGCTTTTTGTGTCCATATTTGGATTTGAGGATGCACACCTCGATCACATTCTTTCAAATGACTTTAAAATAGCGACCAAATCGTTTATAAAAGAGGCCAGGGGATTTGATGATTTGCTCGACCTTGATGATATATTCCAGGCTTGCCGAAATGCCTGGATCATGTTGGGACTGCAGGTTATGCTGGGGGTTAAGGTAAAGCTCACCCCATCCATATTTTCGTATAGTATGCTCTACCCATACACCGATAATTTTATTGATGACCCAAATAATTCGAAGGAGGAAAAATATTCGTTCAGCGTACGTTTTTACCATCGTTTGAGCGGGCAATTAATAGAACCTAAGAACCATACCGAAAAGAAGGTTTTTGAATTGATAGAAAAAATAGAAGGGGAGTATGACCGGGCTAAATATCCATCGGTATATAAAAGTTTGTTGGCCATTCATGATGCCCAAACCAAAAGTGTTTCGTTGGTCGATAAAAGAGATACTCTTAGTGATGCCGAAATACTAAAACTCTGTATTGATAAAGGTGGGACTTCGGTTTTGGCAGATGGCTTTTTAGTAGCAGGAAACCTTACCAAAGAGCAGCAAATATCGTTATTTGGTTATGGGACTTACCTTCAGTTTATCGATGATATTCAGGATGTTAAGGAAGATTCAGATGTTGGGCAAATGACCGTTTTCGCTAAAGAAGCGACAAAATCAAAACTCGATGAGCTTACCAATAAAACATTTTGCCTCGGGCGATATGTATTGGGCACTATGAGTTGTTTTTCCGGTCCAAATATTGGGGAATTTCAGAAGCTAATTGAAAAGAGTATCGATTCAATGCTCATTGAAACCATTTTGCTTAACAAAGATTATTATAGTGCCAATTATATTGAAAAACTTTCAAATTATTCGCCACTTAGTATCGAATATTTATTCAAAAGAAGGAGCAAACTTTCTGCACAGCGTATTTCATATATCAAGAACATTGCCGAATCGGCAATTGCAAATTTCTGATTAACTTTCGTTTGATTGAATTAAAGTGGTGACACCGCCCGAAACAATAAACTTCATTGCTTCGCTCGGTGAAATATTTACTTTCGAAATTTTTTCATTTGAAATCAAGTAAAGTTCACCTGAGAAATTGTACGAATGAGGAAAATAGACCGCCGAATGCCCGGGTTGGTCAATCTCGTTCAAATTTTCTTTGGTTAAAAATCCAAGTTTCCAGATATCATTTTCTTTATTGAACAAGACTTTTACCGGCACATTAAACTTTTTTTCTTTTCCTACGAAAGCCGAAAACAGATCGTTGATCGAAGTGTATAATAAGCTAAGGATCGGTATTTTAAGCAATAGTTTATTGACAACTTTCTGCATAGGCCTCATTATTGCCGTTTGCCCAATAAGCCCAAGCAGGGTAACTAATATAAATAGGGTTAATACACCTAATCCTGGAATAGAAAATCCAATGATTTCAGTAATCTTTTCAGCTAGCCATCCATCAATCGTAGCGAATGTATAATACAAAATATAGCTAATGATAACCACAGGGGCAATCAACAATACACCTTTTAAAAAGTAATTAAATATCTTCTTCATTTCGTCGTATTTTATTCAAAAATAAAGTATTTAGTTATATAATTCATCATGGCTACACAAGCTTTCCTTTTGTTCTCTCCATTCAGGGGAGATGTATGTTGGCAGACAGCCAGAGGGAATTATGAGAATTAGGATTTCAGTTTTTAAGCTGAAATAAATAGAAGAAAATACCCCTTGGTTTGCCAAAGGGGTACTCAACTATAAGAATTTTTTATTGTAATTTCTGTTTTAAAAAGTTGGTCATTTTTGTGTATAAATGCATGGTGGTGTTGCCACCTCTGATGCCATGGTTTCGGTTGGTATAAAATGCCATGTCAAATTGGGTTCCATCCTGCACCATTTTTTCCGTAAATTCATAGGAATTCTGGGCATGTACATTATCATCGGCAGTTCCATGAACAAGTAATAAATTACCTTTTACCTTTTTGCTATTGGTTAGTGGTGAATTGTCGTCGTAACCATTTGGATTCTCCTGCGGAGTTCGCATGTATCTTTCTGTATAAACAGAATCGTAGAAGCGGTAACTTGTAACCGGGGCAACCGATATTCCTGCTTTAAAAACATCGGATTTGGTCATGGCAAGGGCCACCATAAATCCTCCATAACTCCAACCAAAAATGGCAATTTTATCTCCATCTACATAGGGTAGCGAAGCCAGGTATTTTGCGGCTTCAATCTGGTCATCGGTTTCATATTTGCCAAGTTGCATATAAGTCACTTTACGGAAGTCTTCGCCACGTGCTGCCGTTCCGCGCGGGTCGACACATACAACAACATATCCTTGTTGAGCGAGGAATTCATTGTAGCCGACCCTTATGTCATCACTAACACTCTGAGAATTAGGGCCACTATATTGGGTCATAAATACCGGATATGTATTGTTTTCGTTAAAATCATTTGGTTTTAGCATCCAACCATTTAGCTCAATCCCTTCGGATGTTGTGAACGAAAAGAATTCTTTTATTGGAACATTATATTCCGTCAATTTTTCTTTTAATCCGGCATTGTCTTCCAGTGTCCTTATTTGCTTGCCTTTCATGTTGTTGTGCAAGGTAATTAGCGATGGAGTTGAACGGTTAGAAAAAGTATTGATGTAGTATTTATAAGTTTTGCTAAATACACAAGAATTTGTTCCTTCCATAGTTGAAAGCATCCCGCTTTTTTTGCCATCCAGGCTTTTAAAATATACTTCCCTTTGCAACGGTGATTTTGCAGCTGCTTGATAATAAAAGATTTTCTTTAGTTTGTCATATCCATAGAACCTTGTAACGTCAAATTCCCCATCGGTTATTTGCTGTTGGAAAAAGCCCTGACGATCGTATAAATAAAGGTGTGACCAGCCATTCCGTTCGCTGGTTACGACAAAGCTGCCATCTTCGAGATAGGTAAAATCATCCAAAAAGCTTCCGGCAACATACCTGTCGTTTTTTTCCGTAAATACAACCCTTGAATCACCAGTGTAAGGATTGGCATAAAGAACGTCCAGTTTGTTTTGCCTTCGGTTGAGCCTCATTATTTGAAGATCGTTTGCATCTGGTGTCCAACGCAACCTTGGAATATATTGGTCGGTTTCTTCACCGATATCTGCTAGTGCAGTGGTTTTTGTTTTCGGATCGAAAACATGCACTGTTACAATCGAATTGTCTTCCCCTGCTTTCGGGTATTTAAAAGTCTCGTTATGTGGATATAATGCATACGCATCGAAACTTGGTTTGTCACCCTTGAACAATGTCATGCCAAATTCTTTCACATTGGTTTCATCGAAACGTATGAATGCCAAGAACTTGCTGTCGGGCGACCATGAAAATGCTTTGTTAAAACTGAATTCCTCCTCGTAAACCCAATCAGGTATTCCGTTGATAATTTCATTCTTTTTACCATCGAATGTTACCTGGCTTTCCGTTCCAAATTTTAAGTTTTTAATGAACAGGTTATTTTCACGAACAAATGCCACCATATTTCCATCTGGCGAAAAGGTTGCAACCATTTGGTCTCCTTTATCTGAAAGTGGAGTCAATTCTTCGGTGACCGAATTCCAAACATAATATTCGGCAGTATAAGAATGCCTGTAAATTTGTTTCCTGTTCGTTGTCAACAAAATTTTTGTTTCATCATCACTGAACTCGTAAGCACTAAACCTTGAAATAGGAGAGTCCTCTACGGAAGCCAGATCAAAAACAACCGAAACTTCTTCACCTGTTTCATAGCTGTTTTTTATGATTTTGGAACCCTGCAAGGTCGTATAATGTATTCCGTCGTTCATGGAGTTTAATCCCCAAACGCCTTTGGATGAAAAAGTGCGTTTAACAAAAATATCTTCGAGGGTAATTTGTTTTGTTTGGGTAAAACCAGTAACACAAAACAGGCTTATAATTAGTAGGGAAACAAGGTTTTTCATCTATTTAATTTTAATATTCTGAATGTTTAAAGATTCCGGATTTCATTAAGAAACTCACATGATTTTTTGTGTTCGAATGTGCGAAATTGGAATGTAAAATTCAAGTTTGTTGTTTCTTAAATGGTAACTAAGCTACAAAAATAGGAATTGAATTAAAAAACAAGGTGACAATGCTCAGTAAAATAAAAAAGCCCTTTAACAAGAATTGCTAAAAGGCTTTCAACGAATATATTAGTTTTTGTTACTCTAACAATTCATAATCATGCATTTCTTTCATGAAAGTGACAAAGTCGTTTTTATTTTCCGAATCCATCCATTTCATGGCACTTCTTGGGTGTTCATTCAATGCCCCTGTAATTAAATAAGGAACATGATATCCCCAATCTATATCTTTTTGTAGAGGATGAATGTGTTTTTGAATGACATCCAAAATTGGCAACAAGCGGTATTTTGGGTTTTTTAGGAAAGCAACCAAAATTTCAGTTGGGCAGTTACCTGCACCTCTTCCCATACCTAGCATAGTTGTATCGAGGAAAGTGGTTCCTTCAATCATTGATGTAATGGTATTTGACATGGCCAGTTGCATATTGTTATGCGCATGTATTCCAAGTTCTTTTCCCGGAAGTGCTTTTTTGTATTTCTGCACTAAATGCTGAATAGTTTCACAATACATGCTTCCAAAACTATCAACAACATAGATGATTGGCACCCTTGATTTGGCAAGGTCGGCCAATGCTTCGTCAAGATCGTGTTCATTAACTTTAGAAACTGCCATAAGGTTAATGGTAACTTCATAGCCTTTGTCCATACAATGCTCGGCAAGCCAAACAGCCTTATCCACCTGGTGTACGTAACATGCCACGCGCATCATATCAATCAAACTATCGCTGGCTTGAGGAATATCTTCCGGATCAATGCGGCCAATATCGGCCATTGCGGAAAGCTTTACGTTGGTATTATTATCGCCAACAATCCTTCTCAGGTCTTTATCGTCACAGAATTTCCAAGGACCAACTTCGTCACGTGAAAATGCACTTTCACTACTTTTGTAGCCAATTTCCATATAATCGATACCTGCTTCCACACAGCCCTGGTAAACTGCCTTTACAAATTCATCACTAAATTGCCACTTGTTCATTAGTCCGCCATCCCTGACGGTACAATCCATAACTTTGGTTGTTTCTCTATACATTTGATTAGAATTTATTTCGATTGATTTGATTTGAGTATCTCAAGTTCTTTGGCAATATTGTGGTCAATCAGTTCAGTATATATTTTTTGAAATACATCTGGATCAAGTCCCATTTCCTGTGCCCAAAGCCCTCTTTGTTCAATTACTGAGACTTTTCGATCTTGCGCAACCACTTCGGTTGGATTTGACTTGAATTTTACGATTTGTTCTACATAACCGTAGCGGGCAGCAAATAATCGGATGATTTCTTTATCGATAAGGTCAATTTGTTCCCTTACATTATCAATTGTAGCACATTCTTCAGGTTTAAGGATGTTGTTCATGTCTGTTTTTGTCTGATGCGAAATTGCCTAAATTAATTTAGTGTTGCAAATTAACACTATTTGATTCAAATTTATTCTGTTTTATTAGTTTTTATTGTCATTTAATAAGAAATTAAAATTAAGGATTCTGGAAATAAAAATAATTTGCCTTCAATTCGATTCTCTCATTCTTGTAAGAAAAGGGTTAGTTAAATGGCGGGCTAACTTGCTTATTAGTTTATTACCTTTGTTTAATTGCATATGTGTACTAGTTTCGTAGACATTTGTGAAAGTAATTAAATACCTTAAGTTTACTTTTGCTTTAACTTTTTTGGTTGGAATAATAAATTTTAAATGAAGCTATACCGTATACTATACCCTCTTATAGTTTTAACCTTTACGGCTACTGTTGCCTTTGCAGCAAATGATGATTTGAAATTTGAACATTTCACAAACGAAGATGGTTTGCCATCGTCATACGTTAAATGCATTGCGCAAGACCAGTTTGGGTTTATTTGGTTGGCAACCAGAAGTTCTGTTTGTAGGTTTGATGGAAAAATTTTTAAAACATTTCAAGCTTATGGGGATGATGGCCAGGCTTTTGATATTTGGTGCAAAAAATTTATTGTTTCTAACGATTCTGTTTTAATTGCCCAAACAACGGAAGATCAATATTACTTTTTTGATTTTGCACTTGAGTATTTCAAACCTTTCACGCAAATTAATAATTTGGGGATTGTCCTCGATTTAGAAGCATCAAAAGATGGTTATTGGATCTATGGGGATGAAGGGGTTTATTTTTACGATGAGGTTAATAATGAGTCGCTTAGTTTTAAAGATAAAATTGATTTTGCAAATTTTGGAGACGATGCAAAGGTTGTGATGGTAAGAGAAAAGGGGCAACATTTGGTCGCATATACCGACATTAATGAGCTTCTAATATTTGATGTGGACAAAAAACAGCAAAGGCAATTTAATTTGCCAGAAGAGTTAACACCTTCTGAGGAGCCTATGCTTTATTTGGACAACCATAATTATGCCTGGATTGGGGTTACGGACAATGGTGTTTATAGGATTAACCTGACGAATGGTAATTGCATTCATTTTTTGGCTTCAAACAACAATAAATATCGATTATTACATAACATGGTGCATACCATTGATGAAGATCAACAGGGGCGCGTGTGGATAGGTACTGAAAACGGATTATGCTTATGGTCTCCATATACTGAGCAATTTAGTTATTACCAATATGACATTAATAATACGCAAGGCTTAAATACAAATCCGATTTACGATATATTTTGCGACAGGGAAGGAAATATGTGGCTGGGAACCTATTTTGGGGGAATAAACCTGTGGGGCAACAACAACAATTTCTTTAATATTTGGCAGGCAGGTACCAGTGATTATCATATTGGTGGTAGTGCAGTTAGTTGCATAACCGAAGATGACAAGGGCAATATCTGGATAGGAATGGAAGATATGGGGGTCAATAAAATAGACGCTAGGACCGGAAAAATAAGCAAATTTGTTAGCACTGGAGATAATAAGGGGCTCTCGTTCAATAATGTTCATAGTCTATTGTTCGAAAACAGTGAAAAGCTGTGGATTGCTACTTATACCGGAGGAATTAATATTCTGAATTTGAAAACGAAAACGTTCGAATATATTAACACTCAAAATCATAAGGAATTACCGTCTAATAATATTTATTATCTCCTGAAATCCGGTAATATTATTTACATATCAACGTCAAATGGAATTGCAACTTATGATTTGACCACCAAAACATTATCCGGTTTTCAACCAGAAGTTTTTAATGAGGTACAGGTCGAGTACATGTACGAAGAAAAGGAAAAAATTTGGGTTTCCACAGAAATTGGGGTTTATTCCTGGGATAAAGGCAATAGTACCTTTGAAAAATCGGATAAATTCATACGGCAAAAAAATGTAAACTTTGTTAAAGGCGACTCTAAAAACCGGGTATGGGTTGGCGATAACCGTTATGGATTGTGCTGTTATGACCAGGCAAACGATATGGTCTATTATTACAATGAAAGTAATGGGTTTCCTTTTTCGTGGGTTTTAGGAATGGAAGAAGGGGAAGGAAATACCCTTTGGTTTAGCGGCGACAAAGGTTTGGTTAAATTTACCCCCGAATCAAATGAATCCGTTTTGTATAACAGGGATTCCGATATACCGTTCGAACAGTTTAATTTTAGGGCTTCTTTTAAAGATTCCAAAGGCAATATTTATTTTGGCGGTAATAATGGAATGATTTCGTTTAACGAATCGGTAAAATATCAAAAGCCTGACAATAAAAATGTGGTTTTCAGGGGAATGCAATTGTTTAATCAGTCACTTATTCCCGGAAAATCATCCCCCCTTAAACAATCTTTAAATTTGCATCATGAGGTGCGTTTAAAGTATAAACAAAATGTATTTACCATTGAATATACCGGGTTGAACTTTCAAAATAGGGGGAAATGTAAGTATGCATATTACCTCGAAAATTTTGAAAGAAACTGGAACTATGTGGGAACACGTGATTTTGCATCATATACGAATTTGAGCCCGGGCGAATATTTTTTTCATGTAAAAACTGTTGGGGAAGATGGAAACGATAACAATCTTGCTCAAAATTCCCTGAAGATAATTGTTGAACCTCCATTTTGGCTTTCCAATTGGGGCTTTTTTATCTATTTCGTGCTGGTAGTAATAATATTGGTAGGCTTGTATCTGGTGACCACTAAAATTCAAAAATCAAAAGCTTTGGTTGAAATAGAACGGCGTGAAAGGGCTTATGCCAGCGATTTAAACAACTTCAAACTGGAGTTTTTTACCAACATCTCGCATGAACTTCGAACTCCACTTACACTTATTGTTGGTCCTTTGGTTCGAATTCTTCAGGAGGAAAAGCTAAGTCCAGGATTAAGCCACAAAATGAAAGGGATAAAGAACAATGCATATCGTTTGCTGACTTTAATTAATCAATTGCTTGAATTCAGAAAAATTGAAAGCGGTAAAGAAAAGTTAAAAGTGAGCCCACATAATTTCTCCGATTTATTGAACACCATTGAAGATTCTTTTGAAGAGGCAGCCGAGGCGAAAGGAATAAACCTGTTTTTTGATAAACCCGTGATTAACGAAAAAATATGGATCGACTACCAGAAAATGGAATATATTGTGGTTAACCTGTTGTCGAATGCACTAAAATACACGGATAAGGGAGGTTCGGTTAAATTGGAACTCCTATTATCAAATAACAAAGGATCGGAAAAACAATTAACAATTCGCGTTACGGATACAGGAAAAGGCATAGAGCAATCAAAAATCAATAAGATATTCGATCGTTTTTATCAAGATAATAGCAATGAAAGCCAATCTATTGGTTCCGGCATTGGATTAGCATTTGTAAATAGCCTGGTACAGTTGCACCGTGGAACAATTAAGGTGAGCAGTGAAGTAGGGGTTGGATCTGTATTTACAGTAAATATACCGGTTTCGAGGGAAGATTATGAAGACAATGAAATTGTATTGGCTAATTCACAATTTGTCGATAATATCCGTAAGATGGAACATATCAAAGCTGTTCCAACATTGCACGACGAAGTTCCTTTATTGAGCAAAAACCCGATTGTACTTGTTGTCGATGATAACCAGGAATTATTGGATTTTATCTCGGAGATACTTAAAGGCGAGTTTAAAATTGTTACAGCAACCGATGGCGATGCTGGTTTTGGGAAAATACATGAATGTATGCCTGATTTAATAATCAGCGATGTCATGATGCCCGGTATTAATGGGTTTGAACTCACAAAAAAGATTAAGTCTGACATTAAAACATCGCATATTCCAGTTATCCTGCTCACTGCAAAAAGTGGTGAGGAGAATGAATTTGAAGGCTTACAAACCGGGGCTGATTACTACATTGAAAAGCCATTTTTCCCGCATGTATTAAATAAAATTGTTGAAAATATACTAACCACCAGAAAAAACCTTATTGAGAAGTTTAGATCGGATATGACAATGCTTCCGACCGATATGGCTTATTCAGAATCGGACAAAGAACTGATCGAAAGAATTACGTTTTTGATAAAAAACAATATCGATAAGCCAAACCTTGATGTCACTTTTCTGGTGAACGAAATCGGGATTAGCCGCTCATTGCTTCACGTAAAACTAAAAAAACTAACTGATTGCTCGGCTACAGAATTTATTCGTTCTATTCGTTTACGAGAGGCAGTTAAACTAATTGCCGAAGGCAAATGCAATATTTCAGAAGCCGCCTACCGCACTGGGTTCTCAAGCCCGGCCTATTTCTCCAGAAGGTTTAAAGAATATTTTGGGGTTACCCCAAAGGCTTATTTCGATAATTAAATTGGTATAAGTATAACATATGTGCATTGGCACAATCCTCATTTAACATTTGTGAAAGTTTTTAGGACATGCTGTATGCTTGTCTCCTGTCGTTTCAGTTAACTTGCATTTGGTGAAAAACAAACTTGCGTCAGGCTATAAATAAGCGATTTACGAGATGTTCTATTTAAGATTTCTTGTTTTTATTTCTTGTCTTAATAGCCAGATGCAGTTTTGCTCCAAATAGTATAAACAATAATTTAAATCAAAAAATGAGAACACAATTTAAAATTATAGTGAAGGGTTTATGGAAGAATAAAAAGTATTTTTTTATAAGTACATCCATGTTGTTTATAACGTTTAGCTTTTTCTTAATGCTTTTTACATACGTGAGGTCTGAGCTAAATTATGATATAAAAATCCCTGGGCATAAAAATATTTACCGGGTTACCACCAAAGTAACACAAAATGGAGACTTAATTAAACATACGGCAAAGTCGCAAATGCCCCTGGGAGAAGCATTAAAGGAACAAATTCCAAGTGTGGTTTCCTATTCCCGCCTTCTTGATGAGGAGTGCCTGTTCAGGTATGACGATATTAAAATGGGGCGCCAAAAAACATATTGGGTTGATAATACTTTTCCTGATATATTTTCTATCGAAATTGTTGAAGGTAATGCAGCAGATGCTTTAACACGACCTTTTACAGGTATGATTTCCGAAGAAATTGCAAAGAAATTCTTTGGCGATGAATCTCCAGTTGGCAAGGTTTTGGTTGAAAATGAGGGGCTTAATATGGAAATTCGAGGTGTTTTCAAAAAGCCCGAACATTCTTCTCATTTCGATTATGATTTTTTAATGTCGTATGAAACGGTAATATTTTACAACAGCTTTCAGGACAATTGGGATACCGACATGTTCTATACATACATCCAACTGGCTCCAAATGCTGATGTGGAAAATGTAAAAACAAATATGAAGAAGTTTGCTGAGGCGACATATTTAAACCACCACGAAAAAAAACAACAAGTGGAGCTAATTTTACAGCCTATGGCTTCCATTCATTTAGGTTCACATCTCGAAAATGAACTCAGTGTAAACAACAAAGCTGGTTTTGTAATCATCCTTGCCATGCTCGGGCTTTTTACCTTGCTGGTATCCTTGCTAAATTATTCTGGTTTAATTACATCACGTTATAAAGCAAACCAAAAATCGTTGGTTATGATCCAGGTTTATGGCTCCAGAAATAGTCTGGTCAGCTCAATAATAATTGAAACAATGTTGATACATTCACTTGCTTTTATATCTGCTTTAATTTTTACCCTATTTTGCGGCAATAGTCTTTTCGATTTGATTAATATTCCTGTTTCCGTATCTGTTTTGCATACACCAATTTTATTGATTGCGTTTAATTTGTTTTGCATCCTTTTTTGCAGCATAATTGCCATAGCCATGGTATTTGGCTACCTTGTTTTAAACGGTATTAGTGCAAACCAAACCATCCGAAAAGGCAAAAGTGGGTCCCAGGCATCACTTGTGATAATGCAATTTAGCTTTTCGATATTCCTGATCATTTTTCTGGCAATTTCAATAAAACAGGTACATTTTATGAAAAATACCAACCCGGGTTACGACATGGGGAAAGTGCTGGCTTTGCATACCCCCCGAACGCTTATAATGAACAGGGACAGGATTTCAAGGGGGAATTTATTTATTGAAAAACTGAAAAGGGAAGGGTTGGTCGAGTCCGGATGTATAACCTCTGATTTGCCAGGTAAACCTGTACACACTGACCTTCCCGGCTTCGTGTGGTTGTCGTCACCGAAAAATCAGGAACTAAAAGTCCCTGCCGATTGGATTAGTGTGGATACTTCCTATTTTAAAACGCTTGGAATCAGTCTAATTGCTGGTTTGAATTTTCATGGCGATATTCCTTCCAACGCCGATAGGATTATCCTTAACGAAAAGGCAGTAAAAGATTTAGGTTTCGAAAGCCCTGAAATGGCAATAGGAGCCAGGATCAGGGGAAACTCTGCATCCTTGCAGCAAATTGGCATGGAACAATTTACCATTGCCGGGGTAGTTTCCGATTTTCACCAGGAAGGCTTGCAGGAGGCAGTAAAACCAATTGCATTTACATATAGCTATTTTTATTTGTTTGGTTTATATGCAGTCAAGGTCATAAATCCGTCTGTAAATACTTTGGCGTCCATTCAGGAAAACTGGGAAACCCTTTTTCCCGATGACCCTTTTGATTATTTCTTCCTTGATCAACGCTTTCATCAGCAATATAAAAATGAAACCTTGTTTTTCAAATTGTGCCTCATATTTGGGATTATTGCCACATTGATTGCATGTTACGGCTTATTTGGGATTTCCATTGAAACAATTGCAAAACGAAAAAAGGAGATTAGCGTACGAAGGGTGAATGGGGCAACCGCGGTAAGTATAAGTAGTATGCTTGGATATACCTATGGCCGTTGGGTTTTGTATTCCTTTATGATTGCAGCCCCATGTGCTTATTTAGCAACACAAAAATGGCTGGAGTCTTTTGCCTATAAAACTACCTTAAGTTGGTGGGTATTTGTTTTGTCGGGATTTGCGGCAATTGTAATTGCCTTGCTTACCATAAGTGGTCAAACATGGCAGGCAGCCACAATGAACCCTGCAGAATCACTCAGGAATGAATAAGTGACATCCTTGAGTGTTCGGTATTTATTAAAAAAATGTTGAATTAAAAAACGCCTAAGTTTTAACGATTTTATTATCCCTTAAATTACTAGCTAAGACATGAAAACGAAATTGATTTTATTTTTTATTAGTACCTGTAGTATTTTAAGCGCACAAGATTTGCTTGAATTTACAGATTTGTACGGTGATTATTTAGGTCAGCCGATTCTTGGAGATACCCCAACTGTTTTTGCGCGGGGGATCGTGTCTACTGACGATCTGGAACATAGTGCGCCGGCATTTTCACCTGATGGAAACGAAGTTTATTGGTGGGTGAACAGGCCGCCAAAATCGGAAAATGATGAATGTTCTTCATGGGGAATGTATATGCAACGTATTAACAACAGGTGGACTGCACCTGTTGTTTCTGATCGGTTTTATGGGACACCTGTCTTTTCTGCTGATGGAAGCAAAGCTTTTTATTGTGCTTCTTTGCAGAACAACGGAACAGCTCAAAATGACCCAATGGAGAAAGACATTTGGATGGTCGAAAAAGAAGGAGATAAGTGGTCTGAACCAAAGTGCCTGAACTTTGTAAAATCGTATCCTGAAATTCGATGGGCTGGTTTTCCAACCATGATATCAGTTGCCGACAATGGCAATCTTTATTTTATGGGGTATTTGCAAGGAGCTATGAACGATTTTGGAATATACCGCTCCGAATTTATAGATGGCAAATTTATGAAACCGGAATTATTGCCCCGAAATATAAATTTGGTACCATATTTAAATTGGACACCTTGTATTTCACCCGACGAGGATTATCTGTTGTTTTCTTTCAATCGAATTGACCGAAGGGGAGGGGGCGATCTTTTTGTGAGCTTTCACATGCCCAACGGAAGGTGGAGCGATCCGGTAAGCCTGGGCAATGCTATAAATACACCAGCGCAGGAACGCCTCCCTGGACTTTCACCAGATGGTAAATTTTTATTCTTCACCCGTTGGACCCCGGACCATGACCAGGATGTTTTTTGGGTAAGCTCAAAAATCATTGATGTTTTGCGGGCGCAATGTTATAAATAAATAAATGCTAATTTAAGGAAGGCTTAAAAACTTAAAGCCTCAATTGATTGGGCGCCTGCTTCTGCTGGAGCCAAGCTGATCAAGCATCTGTAATTACCCACCATAATACGATAATAGGTTTTATATAAAACATGTCTAAAATAATAGTATTTCCCGATTTATTTTTACGTTTTCATACTGCTTTATAAAATCTCATATGTAAGTATATGTCTGATAAATAGCTATTTAAAGGATTGTTTGACATTTGTGCTATTTTTCTGGACATACGTTATGGTGCAGGTGTGAATTATGCACTTAATTGCATCGCTTGAAATATTAAAGTATTAAGAATACATATTTCGATGATATTTAAATCTAACAACTTAAAATTTTATGCTTATGAAGAAATTCAACGTTTTCTAAATTGTATAAATTAATCGGATGGTCCTTTTTACTTTAAAAATTAAAGGGGACATTTCGTAAATTTCTCTTATACAAAAACTAAAACCTACCCATTTTTTTTGTCAGTTTAATAAAATACCAGTTGAAACTGGCAACAATGATTATTTAATTTAAAATGATATGAAATGAAATCTATTCTCGAAAGAAAAACAAAAGTATTCTTCTATGTTTTACTTCTCTTAGTGCTTCCAGTCCTGGGTTTTGGACAAACGCAAACTATCACGGGAACGGTAAGCGATGAAGAAGGAAACACAATGCCCGGTGTGACAGTTTTGATCAAAGGGACAACAACCGGAACCAGTACTGATATTGATGGTAATTACAGCATATCGGTTGAATCTGGTCAGATTTTAAGGTTCTCCTACATTGGCTCCGTTCCTCAAGAAATTGAGATCACAAACCAAAAAATATTGGATGTTGTTTTAAGTTTCGATGCAATTGGCATTGAAGAGGTTGTGGCAATCGGATACGGAACACAACGCAAAGGAGATGTAACAAGTTCAATTGTTAGTGTAAAATCCGATGATTTTATTCAAGGAAAGGTACAAGATGCCGCAGAATTGGTTAAAGGTAAAGTTGCCGGATTAACAATTGCAAAAGGGAACGGAGATCCAAATGCCGAATCAACAATCCGCTTACGTGGTGTAATTTCACTTGAAGGAAGCTCAACACCATTGGTTTTGATCGATGGTATTGAAGGTACCTTAAATTCAGTTGCACCAGAGCACATTACATCTATCGATGTGTTAAAAGACGCTTCCGCTGCAGCAATCTATGGAACAAGGGGTGCAAATGGTGTTATTCTTATCACAACCAAAGCTGGAAACAGGAATACGAAAACACAAGCCACTTATTCGGGATATGTGTCCTTATCGCAATTTGCAAACGAGTTGGAATTTATGGGACCCAAAGAAATTCGCCAGGGAATGACCAATTTTAATGACAAAGGATATGACACCGATTGGCTTGACGCAATTTCACGCACCGCTTTTACACATAACAACAATTTTAATATATCCGGAGGTTCAGATAAAACAACCTATTCTGCAGATTTAACCTACCGTAAAGAAGAAGGAGTTATTGTAGATACATACAGTGAAAACCTTAAAATGAGTTTCGATGTTTCGCACTGGATGCTCGATGATATGTTAAAGGTTAACCTAAACATTGTTAAAGGAATACATGAAAATAGTGCAACCAATGCAAGTAGGGATGGTGCTGCGAATATTTACAGGCAAGCGATTATCCGCAACCCTACTGAACCCATTTATGCTCCTGATGGTGATTACTACGAAAATTTCCAGATTAACTATTATTATAATCCGATTGGGATGATCAAGGAAAACATTGGTAAAAATAACTCTGAATATAGCAGTGCCGATGATAATCCAAGCTTCACTCCAACCGATTGGGCACGTTTAACAGGAAATATCACCTTTGAACCAATAAAAGGATGGCAAACAAACCTTATGCTGGGTACACGTCGTTTGCAAGCTCATAATGAAGGATATTTTACTTCTAAATACTATCAACAGAAAGCTGATAATCATACTGGTTATGCATTCCAATCACAAAACTTTAGCCGTACCGATAATCTCGAAGTTACTTCAAAGTACAATACAAATTTTAAAGATCACCGTATTGATATCCTGGCAGGGTACAGCTATCAATACAATGTGAACAATGGTTTTAAAGCAAGTAACTACGATTATCAAAACGACTTTTTTGAATATACCAATTTAGGTGTTGGTTTAGCCCTTAAAAATGGTAGGGCCATAATGGACAGCTATAAGAATGATAATAAGCTTATTGGATTTTTCGGTCGTGTCAGCTATGGCTATGCCAACAAATACAATGCTTTAATAAGTATGAGGCGTGAGGGATCATCCAAATTTGGTGAAAACCACAAATGGGGTAACTTCCCGTCAGCTTCATTGGGGTGGACAATCAGCAACGAAGGTTTTATGAAAGATATTAGTTGGGTTGACAACCTGAAATTACGCGCTGGATTTGGGGTCACTGGTGTAATTCCGAACGATTCATATATATCGTTGACACGTTATAACTTGGGGGACGATTATTATTATGAAGATGGAGAATGGAAACCTGGGTTGTCCATCGACTCAAACCCGAACCCTGACTTGAAGTGGGAAACTTCAACAGAATACAACGTTGGTATCGACTTTAACCTGTTCGAAGGCCGTTTAGGCGGTTCTATTGATGGGTATACCAAGAAAACTTCGGATATGTTATGGTGGTTTGATGTTCCGACCCCTCCAAATTTATATTCACAAACATTGGCTAACGTTGGTGAAATGCGCAACATGGGTATTGAAGTAACCTTGAAGTCAAGAGTTGTCAACACTGGAGATTTTGAATGGAACACTATTCTTACAGGATCTCACAACGTCAATGAACTGTTAAGTTTATCGAACGATTTATATGCAGGCGCAAACCAACACGACGACGCATGGTTGGGCGAACCAATCACAATGCCTACCCAACGCCTTGAAGTAGGTAAATCGGTTGGAAATTTCTTTGGGCTTAGGTCTCTTGGGGTTTCAGAAAATGGCCTTTGGCTGATTGAAAACCCAGAAACAGGTGAAGCAGAAGAATTTACCGATAATATGCTTAATAATGACCAGTACCGTCAATATCTGGGCAATGGCCTTCCAAAAATTTATTTGGGATGGAACAACTCTTTCCGCTATAAAAACTTTGACCTAAGTATGCAAATTACAAGTCAACTTGGTTTCCAGGTGTTGAATGAGCCTCGTGCATTTTACGAAAACAATTCAATCACTTTCAACCGCTTAAAATCAGTTCTTGATTCACCTTATGGGGGACAATACACTTTGTCGTCTTCTCAAAAGCAAACTTTAGTTAGTTATCATCTGGAAGATGGAGACTTTGTGAAATTAACCAATTTGACTATTGGCTATACTGTTCCTTTAAACGATACTAAATATGTAAAAAGCATCCGTGCTTATGTTTCTGGTGATAACTTATTTTGTATCACCGGCTATTCAGGTTTAGATCCGGAATTATCAAACGGCAATGTACGGGCAATGGGAATTGATTATCGCGATAAATATCCGGTAATTCGTTCATACACATTGGGTGTTAACATAACTTTCTAAAAATTATAGACATGAATAAGAAAATATATAAATTGATATTGGCATTTGTTTACGTTGCAACAGTGCTGTCATTCAACAGTTGCACCGATTTGGATGAAACTATCTACGATACAATAGCCGCGGAAAAATATGAATTTTCGGAAAAAGATGCAGCAAGTTTATTTTCTCCGGTTTACAGTAGCCTTCGAGGGGTTTATTGGGGATGGAATGGATATAACGATATTCAGAATGAATCTTCAGACCTTTATTGTACCCCATATCGCATTGGTATTGGGTGGGGTGACCTTTATGTATCTATGCATAAACATGAATTTCATTCACAAATAGGTCACTATAGGACTGCCTGGGAGAATGCTTATGCAGGGATCAACACATGTAATAAATTATTGGCTGATGAATCAGTGCAAACTTCAGAATCTGCAGTTGCACAATTAAGAGGCTATAGGGCACTTTATTACTATATTTTATTTGACCTGTTTAGAAATATTCCATTGGATGTAACCTATTTCCATGAAGCAGGATGGCAGCCAGAACAATCGCCACCACAAGATACCTGGGACTTTATTATATCAGAACTGGAAGATATCAAAGGTGTATGTGGTGAAGATAACGGTATGGGACAAATTAACGATTATACCGTAAATATGATCCTTGCCAAAATGTATATCAACCATAATGCCTGGTTCAATAACTTTTCAGACAATTCTTATTTCGGGAAGGCAATTGATGAGCTTAATGAGATCATTAACAGTGGTAAGTTTTCCTTATCTCCAAATTATTCCGATAATTTTAGGGAAAACATTTCAGCAAGCCCTGAAATAATTTTTGGTATTCCATATGAAGAAAATTATGGAGGTGGAAATTACTATGCCAACAAATGGATACATACAGCCGGTAGGGCAGTTTGGAACTTCAATGGCTGGGCAACTGGTGGTAGTGCCGTATTGCCACAGTTTCTTGACACCTATGATGATGATGACACCAGGTATGAAGCTTGTTGGACATTAGGACAGCAATATGATGTTAGCGGTGCTCCAATCATATACGAAGCTCAACCATTATCCTATACAAAAGAATTGCATAGTATCGATAATCCAGGATGTTATCCGTTTGAAGGTGGCCGTTTGATCAAGTATGAAATTATTGGTGGCGACTTTGGTTCTTCTTACGATGATGTGCCATTTTTCCGGTTGGCTGATGCATATATGATGAAAGCGGAATGTTTACTTCGTTTAGGTGGCTATAAAGGCGAATCTGAGCAAGTTGCAGCCGACTTGGTTACACAAGTACGGATGAGGGCATTTAAAAATACACCCGAAAAAGCAACCCGTACTATCGAACAGCTAAAAGGCGGAAGTGTATATGCTTATGGTCATCGTGAAAACCAAGGTGAAATGGGTGCAGAAGATAATTGGATTATTACTACCGAAGGTGGAGACGATATTGAACTAGGCGGTTTATTAGATGACCTGGCTTGGGAGTTTGTTGCCGAGCACCATCGCCGTCAGGATCTTATACGTTTCCATATCGAAGGATCAAACCAAAATGTATATAATGGAAAATCATGGTTTTGCAAAGATGCAAAAACAGATGTTTCTGATATTCACTGCAATATATTCCCTATATACAGTTTGTTCCTGGATGGAAACACCAATTTGGTACAAAACCCAGGCTATGCAAGTGAGTAAAATGTAAAAAATAGTTTTGATAAATAAGATTCGATATGAAAAGAAAAATAATTAATATTCTGATAATATGTTTTGCTCTATTTGTTGTTGCCTGTGACGATGTTGTTGAAGACGCAACGAGCAAACATGTGTACAGCGAAGACGAAAGTCCTTACCTAAGGACGGATAATGAAGCTACCATTACAAACGATTTGGAGTTTGCTGCAGGCCATATTGAGCCCATAACAATTGCTCTGTCTGATTATTCGGATGTTTTCCAGGCAAAAATGGGAATGAGTGTTGACCAAGTGATTAGTGGTGTTGCTAATGGCTCAGTGGTATTCTACAATATCAACATTACCAGGGGAATTTGGAACAAAGCTGCAATGACAAAAGGCTCTACAGGTTGGTACTATAATACTGCCGGAGGTGTTTGTAGTGAAAGTGATGAGGCACAAACTGCCAGCATTGATATTGATACCAATGCAAAAGCACTTATTGTAAACATGAGAGAGGATATTAAAGCTGGAACTATTTTATCCTTTAACATTGGCTTCGCAATTGATAATGGTGCAGATTATGACGATTACGTGCGTTTTGCATTTAACCTATCGGTTACCGATCCTACTTTGATCATTACCAGTATAACTATCCCTGCAGGCGACTATAATAATTACGGTATTGACTTTAACCTTTATTCCGAAACTATTCAAACCTGTATGCAAATGAGCGTTTCGGATTTCTTTGATAATTTAGATTATAATGGAAACACTGGTCAAGAACAAGGTGGTACCATTAAAATGTATATGGTGGATGATGCAACCGAAGCTTGGGACGAAACAAGTGAATATACCGCTGAGCGTCCTGGGTACTGGATTAATGACCAGGGAGTTGTGTGCAATTGGAACGATCCGGGATTTTCATTGTATGCGAATACAAAAAATGACGATGAGATCCTTTATATCGGGAGGGCACCGGCTCTTGCATCCGGAACATCGTTTAAAATAAGTATCGGTTACAAAGATACAGTAAACGAGAGTAATTATTTTCGTTTTATCATTACCGCAACTCTAGAATAATAATCTTTTTGATTTAATTGGATATTAACTTGCCCTGGTTAAAGCAGATTCTTTAATCAGGGCATATAAATAATAAAAGCATCATTATTAGGATATTATAGACAAACGTCAATTCCTTTTTAAGTGTTCCTAAACAAAACATACTATTTTATTTTGATGGTTATGCTTTTAAATCTGGTACAGTTGTATAGGGTAAAATCAACATTTAACGTCATTAATAAAATAAGATTTTAAAGAGAGCTAATAATACTAATTCAGGTAACATAAGTTTAAACATTCCTACTGGATACAAATATTTTTAATATGGGCATTTACTGCAAATCAGATAAGATATCAACCAAAATGTGGCGTATAAAACTATTATTTATTGTCGTTAGCATTTTTGTGCTAACAAAATATTCTTCTGGCATTGATAGCCAAATTAATAATGAAAATACATCCATTGATATTACAAAAGGGGTACTGAAATTCGAAACAGGTCAATTTAATCTCGAAATCTTAAAATCATCACATACCATTTTCGGCTTGCATCCTGTCACTGAGCCGGAATTCGATTTTACTCCAAACGAACGTTTACAGGCGCGCAATGCTGCTGGTTATTATCATTTAGGAGATATTAATTTCAGGTGGAGGCCGGAAAACGATAAAGATTGGAAAAGTTATTCATCGGCAGCTTCACGTGAGGACGTGATGGTGTTGGAACCAAAAAGCGACAATGTTCTTGCTGTTTCTGATATCTCAGGATTGTTTTCAGGAACTCTTCCTTTAAGTGTGATCAGATATTGGGAGAAACATGGCGAAAGTGTCGTGCTTCGTTTCGAAATAAAAAACAGTTCCGAACAAAAGGTTGAACTTGGATCACTTGGTATTCCTGTAATTTTAAACAATAACCATAGTGGTAAAACCCTGGATGAAGCGCACAACGAGAATGTATTTTATGATCCTTATATTGGAATGGATGCCGGGTATTTACAGGCGATTCGTTTAAAAGGAACAGGTGAAGTCCTTTTGGTGGTTCCTTACGGAAAAACCCCTTTTGAAGCCTGGAGCCCGTTGTTGGATGATCCAACACAAAGGAGCAACACTTTTGAGGGATTTCATGAATGGATGCCCCTGACAAAAGCACATGCCGAAAATGATTGGAAAGAAGCTACTCCTTGGAACATACCTTCATCAAAAATGCTTAATCCGGGCGAAACAATTAGTTACGGGCTGGAATTTTTATTGGCAGATTCAGTTCGTGCAATTGAATCAACATTAATCTCTATAAACAAGCCTGTGGCAGTGGGAATTCCAGGATATGTTTTACCTCAGGACGTAAATGGGGAATTATTTTTAAAATACAATAAGAAAGTAAAAAGCCTAAGAGTAGAACCGGAAGGGGCTTTGGTTTTTACAAAGCAAAAAGATACAGAAAATGGATGGCAAAAATACGATGTCAAAGCTAACATATGGGGAAGGGCAAGGCTTACTATTACCTATAAAAATGATTTGGTTCAGACCATTAATTATAAAATAATAAAGCCCGAAACTGAAGTTGTTGCTGATAACGGACATTTTTTAACCACCAAACAATGGTTCGAAGCCGAAAACGATACATTCCACAGATCTCCATCGGTAATCACCTACGATTATGAAGAACAAAAGCAGGTAATACAGGACACTCGTGCATGGATTTGCGGTCTGGGTGATGAAGGAGGTGCAGGCTCTTGGTTAAATGCCGTTATGAAACAGTTGGTGCAGCCCGATAAAGAAGAGATTGCCAAATTGGAGGAATTTGTTCAAAAAACCATCTGGGGCAGGCTACAGGTAACCGAAGGGCGCGAAAAATATGGTGTCAGAAAAAGTTTGTTTTATTATGAACCTTTTACGATGCCCCAAGGTACCTACGATCCTAACATTGTTTGGGGTAACTACGGCGGTTTCCCTTCCTGGAACAAAGAGGGATCAAATTCAGTTGGCCGTTCCTACAACTATCCGCATGTTGCTGCAGCACATTGGGTTATGTATCGTTTGGCAAGAAATTACGAAGGTTTGGTTAAACAACAATCCTGGGATTGGTACTTAATAAATGCATATCAGACTTCTATGGCAATGGTCGAATTGGCCCCTTTTTATGCCGAGTTCGGTCAAATGGAAGGTAGTGTATTTGTACACATACTTGATGATCTGAAAGCAGAAGGATTTTGGGAATATGCGCGCAAACTGGAAGGGGCAATGCGGGCAAGGGCACTTCATTGGCGTGCGCAAGATTATCCGTATGGCAGTGAAATGCCCTGGGATTCAACCGGACAGGAAGAAATATACATGTGGTACCGGTATTTTAATTTTAGCAATAGGGCCGACTCAACAATCAATGTTATTTTGGCTTATATGCCAACCATTCCGCATTGGGCCTATAATGGAAATGCTCGTCGTTATTGGGATTTTTTATATGGAGGGAAACTGCCTCGGGTCGAACGCCAGATACATCATTATGGCTCGGCATTGAATGCAATCCCGGTTTTGCACCAGTATAAACTTACACCCGACGATTTTTATTTGTTGCGCGTTGGATATGGTGGATTAATGGGAGCTTTGTCAAACATAACACAGGATGGTTTTGCACCAGCGGCATTCCACTCTTTCCCATCAACCTTGAAAAACGATGGCATTTCAGGTGACTACGGTAGCGGCTATTATGGCTATGCCGTAAATACATCTACCTTTTTGACAAATCACGAAGAATTTGGATGGCTTGCCTTTGGAGGAAACATCGAAGAAAACGGGGATGAATTGGAAGTAGAAATAACCACCGCTGCAAAATCCAGGATATATATTGCGCCATTAAAGTTATGGATGACCCTTGATGCAGGAAAATTTAAAAAAATCACTTATAACAAGTCAACAAAAGACCTTGGGATTGAATTGGCAGAAGCAAATGAATTTACGCCAAATGCATACCTGAGAATCGAGTCATTCGGCAAGCCGGTTTTTGAAAATAAACTTGCAAAGTACACCAAAAACAGCAGGGGGCAATATGTAATTCCATTGCCAAATGGTTCTTTAAAAATACAATAGTATCGACCAGTTGGGTCAAGGTTATGGATATTTTAAAAAAAATAAGTAAGACTAAAGGTAATTCCGTAAAACCTTGAACAAAAGAGGAAAATCTAATGAACTTGTTTGGATGCTGAATAGTAAATCTACGTCAGTGAAGGAAATTAATGTCCATTCAAATGAAGTATAGATGGGTGTTCCCACCGATGGGTAATCTCGGCATATTGATGATTTTGAACTCAAAATCCATGCTGGAATTTTAGAATCTAGAATTAGTAGTTGTGACTAAATTTTAAAATTATATACATGAAATTAATAGGTTCAAAAATAGCTTTGGTAATTGGGGTAATATTTCTTTTTCAAAGTTCTTATTCCCAAAAATTTGAGGATTTGGCTCCAACACCACCTATGGGATGGAATAGTTGGAATAAGTTTGGCTGCAATGTCAGCGAGAAATTAGTTATGGAAATGGCAGATGCCATGGTTGAAAGTGGTATGCTCGATGCTGGTTATGAATATATTGTAATTGATGATTGCTGGCAGATCGGGCGCGATTCGTTGGGGAAAATTGTTCCTGATCCTGACCGTTTTCCCACAGGAATGAAAGCCTTGGGTGATTATATTCATAATAAAGGCCTAAAATTTGGTATTTATTCTTGCGCTGGTTCAATGACCTGTCAGTCGAGGCCAGGAAGTCGTGGATACCAGTTTCAGGATGCGCGTACCTACGCTGAATGGGGGGTTGATTACCTCAAATATGATTGGTGCTACAATGAAAATCAAGACGCCAAAGCAGCATATAAAACCATGAGTGATGCATTAAAATCTTGCGGACGCCCGGTTGTTTTTTCTATTTGTGAGTGGGGAGACAGTAAACCTTGGGAATGGGCCGAAGGTATTGGTCATTTATGGCGGACAACAGCTGATATCCGGGATTGTTATCAATGTGAATTTGATTGGGGAGGTTTAGGAACCCTTGATATCATTGACAAGCAAGTTGACTTGTATAAATATGCAGGACCTGGGCATTGGAATGATCCTGATATGCTTGAAATTGGTAATGGAGGTCAAACCCCTGACGAATATAAAACACATTTTTCGATGTGGGCTATGTTAGCTGCCCCGCTAATGGCTGGAAACGACTTGCGGGAGATGGACAATATCACTCGTGAAATATTGACAAATGTAGACGTGATTGCTGTTAATCAGGATGAAAAAGGGGAACAAGCCCGCAAGTTTATGGACATGGGAGAACATGAGATTTGGGCTAAGCCACTGGCAAATGGAGAAGTCGCTATATGTTTCCTAAACAGGACTAATGAACCATGGAACCTTAATTACGATTGGAGAAAGCATACTATGTATTTTGTTAGGGATGTGAACTTGCACAAAAAAATATATGAAGTATATGATTTATGGGAACATAAGTTTATTGGGAAAACAAATAAAAATCTAACTAAAGATATTCCTGCTCACGGTGCCTGTATGGTTCGTTTATCGGAAACTGATCTTTAAATGAAAACCGAAAAGGTGATTAAACAAATGTATTTAATTATGAAATTGTATAAACTATTCGTTGGAATAATAAGTTTTTGTGCTCTGGGCACAAGTATGGTAGTTGCCCAAAATGGCGATCAAATATTAGATGGGATTGGAGAAACAGGACTGATTGCCCGCTATATCTTCAACAAGGATGTAAAAGATTGGTCTCGTAATAATTTACACGGCAGTATTCATGGGACAGATTTCAGTTTTGAGGAAGACGAACTGTTTGGGAATGTCTTATCCATACAAGGAAATAGCGAAACGTTTATTTCAATACCAGGGGAATCGGTGATTGGTGATGAAACGTTTAGTTTTACAGGATGGATTTACCTGCGTTCTGCAAATAGCGGACAGGTATTTTTCGATTCCGGAAAAGACAATGAGTCACATATTCTCATTGCTCCAGTTGGAATTAATGACCAAGAAGGATTTCAGGCTCAAATTGTAACAATACCTGAAACATTTGTAGCAGGAACATCAAGGATTGAAATCAATAAATGGGTCCATTTAGCTATTGTTGTAAATGTTCCATCTGGCATACTAAGCACTTATATCAATGGAGAACTTGCTGCCCGGGAAAGCGATATGGATCTAAAGATAGATCAGCTATTTGATAATACTTCCGGGGAAAATAACAATCTTCTTGTAGGAAAGTCACTTGCTTCCGATCATACTTTTCTTAATGCCAAATTGCACGATTTTCGCGTATATCGAATCCCTTTGAGCGAAAGGCAAATTAAAAGAATTGTTTATGGTTCATTTAATTTTGAAGACGGTGAATTCGGAGAAGGAGATTTAGCGAAGGATATTCCAGCGTTTGCAGACTCAACCCCTCAGTTGTATAACGAATACCTTACTGCTGTTGCAGATGTTAAAGTTGAAACCCTTGTTGGCAGCCTTCCACGATTGCCACGCTTTGTACATGGTGAGTACAGTAATAATATTGAAGGTCCGGATGTTAGGGTTATTTGGCCAGCTCCTGAAGATAACATCGAGGTGCTTGCCCCGGGCACATATACAGTGACAGGAAAAATTGCCGGATCAGATTTACAGCCGAAAGCTACTATTACAGTTAAGGAACCCGGAGAGCTTTCTAAGCCGGAACATAATATAGAAGTTTTTGATCTTGATCAGGTTAAGTTAAACAATGATCCCTATGGAAAAAAAACAAAATTTATTGAAAACCGTGACAAATTTATAGAAGGGCTGGCGCAGACAAACCCAGACAACTTTCTATACATGTTTCGTAATACCTTTGCACAGGAACAACCAGACGGGACATTACCCTTGAAAGTGTGGGATAGCCAGGAAACCAAACTTCGGGGCCATGCTACAGGGCATTATCTTACGGCATTGGCCCAGGCTTATGCAAGTACCAGTTGCTATGATGAGGCTTTGCATGAGAACTTCGCTGATAAGATTGAATATTTAGTGAATACCTTATATGAATTGTCTCAAATGTCGGGGCAACCCAAAATGCCCGGAGGGGAATGTGTGTCAGATCCATTGGCTGTACCGCCAGGATCAGGGAAAACGGATTATGATTCGGATTTAAGTGAAGAAGGTATCCGAACAGATTACTGGAATTGGGGCAAGGGATTTATTAGTGCCTATCCGCCCGACCAGTTTATCATGCTGGAGAAAGGGGCAAAGTATGGAACCGATAACGATAAAGTTTGGGCACCATATTATACGCTACATAAAATTCTTGTGGGACTGATGGATATTTATGAGGTCAGTGGTAATGAAAAGGCATTGGAAATAGTAAAAGGTATGGGTAATTGGGTACATGCCCGAATGAGCCAGCTGCCAACCGATACACTTATAAATATGTGGAATACATACATTGCTGGTGAGTTTGGTGGAATGAACGAAGCGATGGCAAGATTATATCACCTAACCAATGAGCACCAGTATCTTGAAGTTGCAAAAATATTTGATAATATCCGAGTATTTTTTGGTGACTCGGACCATTCCCACGGATTGGCAAAAAATGTCGATTTATTCCGTGGTTTACATGCTAACCAGCACATTCCCCAGTTTATTGGGGCAATCGAAATTTATAGTGTTACCGATGATCCTAAGTATTATCATATTGCCGATAATTTTTGGCATAAAGCTACTTCTGATTATATGTACAGCATTGGGGGTGTTGCCGGATCGCGCAATAACCCACCTAATGCAGAATGTTTTATTTGCCAACCAGCAACACTTTATGAGAATGGCTTTTCGGTTAGCGGACAAAATGAAACTTGCGCTACTTACAATATGCTTAAGTTAACCAGAAAACTATTTCTCTATGAGCAGAGCGGAGAGTTAATGGATTATTACGAGCGTGGACTTTACAACCATATTCTCGCTTCGGTTGATGAAAATACC
>CAXXQD010000015.1:0-562633 GCA_963677475.2 Prolixibacteraceae bacterium
TTATTAAAGACGTTTATAAGGGTAGCCGCTTGTTGGGGACAATAGCCCAAAAAGATTATAAAAACGATGATCCAAGGCCAATTGATTTATACGATGTTGGTACGGTTGCAGAGGTTTTAAAAATATTGGAAATGCCTGATGGCTCAACATCTGTTATTATTCAGGGAAAAAGAAGGTATAAAATTAGGGAATTCCTCGAATCGGAACCTTATTACAGGGCTTCGGTTGAAGCATTAACGGACGGAGATGCCCAGAAATGAAAGCCAGGAGTTTAATGCCATTGTTGGTTCGCTCAAAGACCTTTCCATCAAAATTGCCAATTTTGCATCAAACGTTCCTCCGGAAGCCACGTTTGCAGTAAAAAATATAGAAAACTCAACCTTCCTTATTAATTTTATATGCTCTAACTCTGATATCGAAGTTGAAAATAAACAAAGTCTTCTTGAAATTTCAGAACTGAGAGAGAGGGGAGTGCAAGCTATCAGTTATCTGGTAAAAGAAGTCCAGGTCCTTGAGCTAAAAAGGGATATTCAATCGAAAGTAAAAACCGATATGGACAAGCAGCAAAGGGAGTTTATGCTGCACCAACAAATGAAAACCATTCAGGACGAACTTGGTGGCAACCCGATTGAACAGGAAATTGAAGAACTGAAAAAGAGGGCAGAAGAAAAAAAATGGACCAAAGAAGTTTCCGATTTTTTTAATAAAGAGCTTCAGAAATTAAGTCGTTTAAATCCTGCGGCTGGTGAATATTCAGTTCAGTTTTCATTTTGTCAGACCATGCTTGACTTGCCTTGGAACGAATACACCGAGGATAATTTTGACCTGAAACATGCGACAAAAGTCTTGGATGAAGATCATTATGGTTTGGAAAAAGTAAAGGATCGTATTCTTGAACACCTTGCCGTTTTAAAGCTTAAAAACGATATGAAATCACCAATCCTTTGCCTGTATGGCCCTCCTGGAGTTGGGAAAACTTCTTTGGGCAAATCGGTTGCAAGGGCGCTTGGAAGAAATTATGTGCGTGTGAGTTTGGGAGGTTTGCACGATGAGTCGGAAATTCGTGGGCACAGAAAAACATATATTGGGGCAATGCCCGGACGAATTATTCAAAACATAAAAAAGGCAAAATCGTCCAACCCCGTTTTTATCCTGGATGAAATCGATAAGGTTTCAAAAGACTTTCATGGCGATCCTGCTTCGGCTTTGTTAGAGGTATTAGATCCTGAACAAAACTCAGAATTTCATGATAATTATCTGGAAGTTGACTACGACTTATCGAAAGTTATGTTTATTGCAACCGCAAATTCATTAA
Source organism: Prolixibacteraceae bacterium (assembly GCA_963677475.2). Lineage (GTDB taxonomy): Bacteria > Bacteroidota > Bacteroidia > Bacteroidales > Prolixibacteraceae > JABMQB01. The sequence goes on from CAXXQD010000015.1 coordinate 1,316, forward strand.
GCACCATTGCACCTGCTTTACGCGATCGTTTAGAGTTGATCGATGTGAGCGGATACCTGGTGGAAGAAAAGGTTGAGATAGCTAAAAGGCACCTGATTCCAAAGCAATTGAAAAACCACGGCCTTAAAAAAGGGGATATTGTTTTCAGTAAAGAAGTTATTGAAAATATAATTGAAAATTATACCCGTGAATCAGGGGTTAGGGGATTGGATAAAAAAATCGCAAAACTTATCCGCAAAATCGCTAAGAGAATAGCATTTGATGAGAGCTATAATAAAAAGCTTACAAAGCAAGATGTGCGCGAATATCTTGGAGTGGTTGAGTTTACAAAAGAAAGATACCAAGGTAATGAATTTGCAGGTGTTGTAACTGGGCTTGCATGGACTGCCGTTGGGGGGGAAATCCTTTTTGTTGAAACCAGTTTGAGCAAAGGGAAAGGGGCTTTAACTTTAACAGGTAATTTGGGAGATGTGATGAAGGAATCGGCTATGCTGGCCCATGAATATTTAAAATCGCATGCAGGCGAATTGAAGCTGGAACCTGAAATTTTTGGCAATTGGAACGTTCATGTACATGTTCCCGAGGGGGCAATCCCCAAAGACGGGCCTTCAGCTGGAATTACAATGGTAACATCCATTGCATCGGCATTTACACAGCGAAAAGTGAAGAAAAATATCGCAATGACTGGTGAAATTACCCTTCGCGGGAAAGTACTTCCGGTTGGTGGTATCAAAGAAAAAATATTGGCAGCCAAACGTGCGGGGATCAATGAAATAATCCTTTCGAAAGACAATCAAAAGGACCTGGAAGAAATAAAAGAAATTTATATCAAAGGACTTAAATTCTATTTTGTGAATACGATAATGGATGTGTTGGACATTGCTTTGTTAAAATCAAAGGTTGAACAGCCCGTGAATGTCAATTAAAATAATTAATCCATTCAAAATATAGTGTAGGCACCTTATGGTTAAGATGCCTTTTTTTTCAATTTCTATGGTATATTTCATCGATTTTTAGAACTTTGCAATTGAAATATTGTTATATCTATATATTTCGAATTGTTTAATTTTATAAAAATGAAAATGTTCATATTTGGATTAATAGTTGGAATAGCATTGACAGTTATTTTTGCAGTGCTGGTACTTCCGAAACAAATGTTCCTGGTGGACGAAAGCAAATATTCTTTCGACGAAACAGTTGAACAGATTGAAAAATCAGTGTCTGAAAATAAATGGAGCATGCCTAATCAGTATGACCTTCAGGCAACAATGAAAAAGCATGGGTTTGATGTACACCCGGTAAAAGTATTTTCTATTTGTAAACCATCTATCGCCAATGAAATTCTTGGAGGCAACGACGAAAGATATGTATCGGCATTAATGCCATGCAGGATTGCCGTTTACGAAAAGAAGGATGGTAAAGTTTACATTTCAAGGATGAATGCCGGATTGATTGCAAAAGTTCTGGAAAGAAAATAAATACGGTAATGGCAGAAGCAAGTACTGAAAATGAACTTATCTTAGCGTCTGTAATTAAATAACTTATCCCATGAAAAATTTAGTATTCATTATTTTAGCCTTGGTGCTTTTTGCTTGTCAAAATAATAAATCAACAAAAGCTGATTCTGATTCGCAAGCAGTTGTGGAACTAACAGAAGTGACATTTGATGTAAATGGAATGACTTGTAATCATTGTGTTGCTTCCATCAACAAAAGTGTTGGTGAAATAGCAGGCGTTGATTTGGTTGAAACTACCCTTGATGATTCTACAACCGTTGTCAAATTTGATAAATCAAAAGTAACGGTAGATGAAATTATTAAAACAATAGATTCGAGAGGTTACAAAGCAAGTGTCGCAAGCGAGTGATTTTGTGGATTTTGTGCGAGAGAATTTAACAATTGTGCGTAAAGGTGCCTTTTTTAGGTGCCTTTTTTGTTAAAACGCAACCATTGTCACGTTTTTGCATCTTTATCAACAATAAAGAGTTTGAAACTCTGTTTAAGGTATAAAAAATAGCTATTTATTTTTGGTATAGAATTTGTTAAATTGAACTAATCAAATAAGGGCACAAGATGAAGATGGAAAAAGTATTTACAAAAGTGTGGAAGGTACAATTAAAAATACCGGTTGATTATCCCAAAAATAAATTGGATAAACGCATTAAAAAAATCGATTGGTCTTTCAAATTGATGCTAAACTAATAAGAAGGATTAATTTTATTATCTATATAAAAAAAACACCTACTTTGTTTTAAAGTCAGGTGTTTTTTATTTCCTTCAATGTAGTTTCTTTAGTTGGTATATTCGTCCCAACTTTTTATAATCATATCTTCTTCTTTGTATTTACATATTCCATAAATAAATGCGCTGGCAACCCTGGCATTGGTAATTAATGGAATGTTGAAATCAATGGAGTTCCTGCGGATCATGTAGCCATTGTTAAGCTCTCTTTTGGTATGGTTTTTTGGAATATTCACCACCAAATCAATTTTCTTTTGTTGTAAGTAGTCCAAGGTATTTGGAGTGCTTCCTTCTTCATCGGGCCAATATAAAAGTGTATTTTCAACACCATTGTCATGGAAAAACTTGCTTGTTCCTTCGGTCGCAAAAATATTGTAACCTTTTTCCTTTAACATTTTTGCACTATTCAGTAACTCGATTTTTGAACGCGAAGGACCTGATGAGATTAAGATATTTTTCTCAGGAAATCTGTATCCAACTGAGAGCATTGACTTAAGAATAGCTTCATAATAAGATTCTCCAATGCAGGCAACTTCACCAGTCGATGACATATCGACACCCAACACCGGATCGGCATTTAATAATCGAGCAAACGAGAATTGAGGTGCTTTTACGCCAACATAGTCCAACTCAAACAATGATTTATCAGGCTTTTGTACTGGGATACCCAGCATCACTTTTGTGGCAATGTCAATCAGGTTGATTTTCATAACCTTCGATACAAATGGGAAACTCCTGGATGCCCTTAAGTTACATTCGATCACCTTAATATCGTTGTCCTTTGCCAGGAATTGCATGTTAAATGGTCCTGAAATTTCCAGTCCCTGTGCAATTTGGCGCGATATTTTTTTAATCCTTCTGATTGTTTCAATATACAATTTTTGAGGTGGGAAAACTATGGTTGCATCGCCTGAATGTACCCCGGCAAACTCAACGTGTTCTGAAATGGCGTAGGCAACAATTTCACCATTTTTTGCTACTGCATCAATTTCGATTTCTTTTGCTTGTTCAATAAATTCGGTTACAACAACCGGGTGTTCCTTTGAAACATTCGCCGCCATTTGCAGGAAGTGTTCCAATTGGTCGGGGTTCGAAACAACGTTCATGGCTGCCCCAGACAATACGTATGATGGACGAATCAGTACAGGGTAACCAACTTCGTCTACGAATTTATTAATTTCTTTAATCGTTGATAGTCGGGCCCATCTTGGCTGATCTACCCCCAGATTGTCTAATAAAGACGAGAATTTTTCCCTGTCTTCTGCATTGTCAATTTTTACTGGGGAAGTACCTAAAACCGGGACATTTTGTTGGTGCAGTTTCATTGCCAGGTTGTTCGGAATCTGTCCTCCCATTGAAACCACAACTCCATTTGGCACTTCAAGGTCAATGATGTCCATTACCCGTTCGTAGGTTAATTCGTCGAAATATAAACGATCGCAGGTGTCGTAATCGGTACTTACGGTTTCAGGATTGTAGTTGATCATTATGGATCGTTTTCCTTCCTTTTTGATGGTGTTAATTGCATTCACACTACACCAGTCAAACTCTACCGAACTCCCAATCCGGTATGCACCAGATCCAAGCACAATAACCGATTGGTTGTCGTGTGCAAATTCAATGTCGTGCTCATTTCCGTTGTAAGTCAAATATAAGTAGTTGGTTTGCGCCGGATATTCACCTGCCAGCGTATCAATTTGTTTTACACATGGAAGAATTCCTTTTTCTTTTCGAAGTTGCCTGACTTTATTGAGGTCAGCATGAATTTTATTGTTGGCACTTTTCAGCACATGCCTTGCAATTTGGAAATCGGAGAATCCTGCTTTCTTTGCATCGATTAACAGATCGAGTGGTAGGTTTTCCAATGTGTTATATTCGAGCAACGAAATTTTTAATTTGTAAATATTCTGTAATTTCTGAAGGAACCACCTGTCTATTTTTGTTTTTTCAAAGAGTTCATCAATACTATAACCTTTATTCATTGCTTCGGCAATGGCAAAAATCCTTCGGTCGGTTGGTTCAACCAATTCCTTTTCAATTTCCTTTATTTTAATTTCGCCGCTATTCCCGACAAATCCATGCATGCCAATGCCTACCATCCGGATTCCTTTTTGGATGGCTTCTTCGAACGATCTTCCAATGGCCATGATTTCGCCAACACTTTTCATAGAGCTGCCAATATCTTTCGATACGCCTTCGAACTTGGTCAAATCCCATCGGGGTATTTTCACAACAATATAATCTAAAGCAGGCTCAAAACAGGCAGTGGTTACTTTGGTTACCGAGTTTTTAAGCTCATGCAAACCATATCCTAAACCTAGTTTTGCGGCAACAAATGCGAGCGGGTAACCTGTAGCTTTTGATGCCAACGCTGATGACCTTGAAAGCCTTGCATTAACTTCGATAACCCTGTAGTCTTCAGAGTTTGGGTCAAGGGCAAACTGGACGTTGCATTCGCCAATCACACCAACCCTTCTGATGATTTTTATGGAAATAGCCCTCAATTTATGGTATTCGGCATTTGAAAGGGTTTGCGATGGGGCAACCACAATACTTTCACCCGTATGGATTCCAAGCGGGTCAAAATTTTCCATATTACATACCGTAATACAGTTATCGTATTTGTCACGTACTACCTCGTACTCTACTTCTTTCCATCCTTTAATAGATTCTTCAATTAAAAGCTGAGGGGAATAGGTGAGGGCCTTGTTTGCAAGTACATTCAGTTCTTCCATATTCTCGCAAAAACCACTACCCAGGCCTCCTAGTGTATATGCTGCCCTGATTATGATCGGAAAGCCCAGTTCTTTTGCGGCCTTTTTTGCATCTTCTATATTTTCAACTGCAATACTTTTTGGGGTAAGTACACCAATTTCGGCAAGCATTTTTGAGAAGATATCCCTATCTTCAGTATCAATTATTGATTGCACCGGCGTACCTACAACCTCCAGATTATATTTTTCAAGCACACCCGAATTGTAAAGTGCAACACCACAGTTTAATGCGGTTTGCCCTCCAAATGCCAGCAGTATCCCGTCTGGTTTTTCCTTTTTAACTACCTGCTCAACAAAGTAAGGGGTTACGGGAAGAAAATATATTTTATCTGCTATATCATCGGATGTTTGTATGGTAGCAATATTTGGATTGATGAGGATTGTTTCAACCCCTTCTTCTTTGAGTGCTTTTAATGCCTGTGATCCTGAGTAATCAAATTCTCCGGCTTCGCCAATTTTTAAAGCTCCTGATCCGAGTATAAGTGCTTTTTTTATTTTATTGTTTATCATCGTAATTTGCTTTTTTGATCGTGAAACTTTAATTATTTTTTTGAGTTTTCAATATTTTTAATGAAATCATCGAATAAAAACTCAGTATCAGTTGGTCCGCTTGAAGCTTCAGGGTGGAATTGGGTCGAAAAGAATGGCTTAGTTTTGTGCCGGATTCCTTCGTTAGTCTCGTCATTTACGTTGGTAAACAAGGGTTCCCATTCTTCCGACAGGGAGTCAGGAGCGACTGCAAACCCATGGTTTTGTGAAGTAATATAGCATTTGTTCGAGCCATTTAGCAAAACTGGTTGGTTGTGGCTCCTGTGCCCATACTTAAGTTTGTAAGTACTTGCCCCTGCTGCCATTGCTAATAATTGGTTTCCCAGGCAAATTCCCATTATAGGTTTATTTCCTGAAGTTATTTTTTTTACATTTTCGACTGTTGCCATGCACATTTCGGGGTCACCGGGGCCATTCGAGATAAATACACCATCATATTCTTCCTGTGTAAAGTCATAATCCCAGGGCACCCTTATTACCGTTGAATTTCTTTTAAGTAGGCACCTTATTATATTGTGTTTAACACCACAATCAATCAATACAACTTTGTGTTCACCGTTTCCATAAACTTCTTTTTTGTCGATGCTTGCTTTTGCCACCAGGTTTTCTTTGTTTGGATCCATAAAGTCAACCAGGTCTCCTTCAAATTCAATTTTTCCCAGAAGCGATCCTTTCTCTCTCAATATTTTGGTCAAAGCCCTGGTGTCAATGTCAAACAAACCGGGAACCTTTGATTCTTTTAACCATTCACCTAAACTTTTAATTGCGTTCCAGTGACTGTATTCAAATGAGTAATCCGAAATAATCAAGCCCGAAATATGTACCTTATGCGACTCGTAAAATTCATATACCCCTTCGTTTGATTCATCTTTTGGTACACCGTAATTTCCAATCATCGGATAAGTGGATACTAAAATCTGCCCGGTGTACGATGGGTCAGTTAAACTTTCGGGATAACCCGTCATTGCAGTATAAAACACAACTTCGCCCGCAACTGAACCTTCATATCCGAATGATTTTCCGGTAAATTCAGTGCCATCTTCCAATATCAGCTTCGCTTTTTTAACTTTTAACATCCTTTTCTTTTTATCCAATTAAAAAAAATGCGTTTGATCTAACAATTTGTCGCTCAAACGCATGAATTATGCTCGTTTATATATTTCTTCTTTAGAATCATCAAAGATTATCCTGCTATTTTTTAATTCTGCTACAAAAATATAAATATTTTCGATAAAATAATTTGTTTTTACATAAAAAGTGAATAAATTTGCGTTGAAAATGTATAAATATACAAAGTGAAAAATAAAGTCCAGCGATTATTGACCATTCGGAAGATAATTACGGAAAATAATATTGGAAGCCAGGAATTGTTATTAAGTATCCTTAAAGATGAAGGCTTTGACCTGACCCAGGCTACTTTGTCAAGAGACTTGAAAGAGCTTCGTGTGGCAAAAATGGCTGACAGGGAAAATGGATATGTATATACAATCCCTGAGAAGACAGTTCCGATGGAGCCAATGCAAAGAGGTGGCAGGGGGAATTTTCTTGCGGATGGCTTTAATGGGATACAGTTTTCCGGGAATTTAGCGGTCGTTAAAACGCAGCCTGGTTATGCGAATACAATTGCTGCAATTATCGATCGGAATAATCCTTTTGAGATTATTGGTACTATTGCCGGTGACGATACAATATTGTTGATTTTACGTGAAGGGGTGAGCAGAAGGGAAGTAATTAATAGTTTAGTATTGGCAATGCCAAATCTAAAGGAAAAAATTGGGTAGTTAGTTTTATGAAAGACATAAAAAAAATAAAAGTCTTACATGCCGGAAAGGAGCATGTTCGATTTATCGATACCATAAATGATTCTATTGAGTCAGCTTCGAAAGAAAGAGGTACTGGTATTGCCCAGAGAAGTTATGAATACCTGGAAGCTAAAATCCTGGAAGGGAAAGCGATCATTGCATTGGATGGTGATGCTTTTGCCGGCTTCTGTTATGTAGAGTCGTGGGGACACCATAAATTTGTTGCTAATTCAGGGTTGATCGTTGTTCCTGAATACAGAGGAATTGGTCTGGCAAAAGAAATTAAACGGAAAGCATTTGAACTTTCGAGAAAGAAATTTCCGGAATCAAAAATATTTGGGCTGACAACCGGACTGGCAGTTATGAAAATTAACCATGAACTGGGTTATCGTCCGGTTACTTTTTCCGAATTAACCGATGACGATACTTTTTGGAACGGCTGTAAAGGTTGTGTGAACTATGATATTTTAATGAGGACCGGGCGGTCGAAATGTTTATGCACCGGCATGTTGTATGATCCCATTTGGGAAAAAACCGAAATTAAGCCCAATGGAAATGGGATCAGAAAAAGGTCATTGCTTGATATTATTAAAAAGTTAAAGCCCAGTGGCGATAAAAAAGGCAATAAAATGATGTCCTTGTTTATGGCCGCTTTTAAAGAATAGAAATAAACTAATGAAAGAGTAGCAACTCTTTAAAACAAGAGGCATGGAAAATAAAAAAATTGTTTTGGCATTTAGCGGAGGATTGGATACTTCTTATTGTGTAAAATATTTATCCATCGAAAAAGGATACGAAGTTTATACCGCAATTGCAAATACCGGAGGGTTTTCGAAAGATGAATTGGCAGAAATTGAGAAAAAAGCATACAAATTGGGCGCTGTTAAGCACGTTACGCTTGACGTTACTGAAACCTATTATGAAAAATGTATCCGATACATGGTTTATGGCAATGTTTTAAGAAACAATACTTATCCAATATCGGTAAGTTCGGAGCGTGTTTTCCAGGCCATGGCGATCATTGAATACGCAAAAGAAATTGGGGCAGGTGCAGTAGCACATGGTTCAACTGGTGCAGGAAACGACCAGGTTCGTTTCGACCTTACTTTTCAGGTCTTGGCCCCGAACATCGAAATTGTTACACCAATCAGGGATTTGTCGTTAAGCAGGGAGCAGGAAATAAATTATTTGAAAAAGCATGGTATAGAAGATGATTATATAAAACTTCAATATTCCATAAATCAGGGATTGTGGGGAACAAGTGTTGGTGGAAAAGAAACGCTCACTTCCAAAAAATCATTGCCGGATGATGCTTATCCTTCTCAATTAAAAGAAACCAAAGAAAAACAAATTGAGCTAGAGTTTGAAAAAGGCGAATTGGTTGGTGTTGAAGATGAAAAATATGAGGATAAAGTAGCAGCGATCCGCAAAGTTGAACAATTGGCAAGCGCATTTGCAATTGGAAGGGATACCCATGTTGGCGATACCATCATTGGTATAAAAGGACGGGTAGGTTTTGAAGCTGCCGCACCTTTAATTATAATAAACGCACACCACTTACTCGAAAAACATACTCTTTCGAAATGGCAAATGTACTGGAAAGAACAACTTGGCAACTGGTATGGAATGTTTTTGCATGAATCTCAATACCTGGAACCGGTAATGAGGAACATTGAAGTGTTTTTGGAAGATAGCCAGAAATATGTTACAGGGAAGGTTTTTATTAAACTGAGGCCTTATCATTTTGAACTCGAAGGTATTGAGTCAAAGCACGATTTGATGAGTTCAGAATTTGGTGAATATGGAGAAACAAGTAAAGCATGGACTGGCGATGATGTAATTGGATTTACAAAAGTATTGTCAACTTCCATGAAAATATACCACACGGTAAACAAGGAGGACTAAATGATAAAGGTTGGGATAATAGGGGGAGCAGGATACACGGCAGGAGAGCTTGTCAGGATTCTTTTAAATCATTCGGGTGCTGAAATCGTTTTTGTGCACAGTTCCAGCAATGCGGGGAACAAATTGTCCGATGTGCATACCGATCTTTTGGGAGACACTGAAATTACATTTTCAGGAGAAATGCCATTTTCAAAAGTTGATGTTTTGTTTTTGTGCATGGGGCATGGCAAATCAAGGGAATTTATACAAAATGAGACCATTCCAGGTCACATTAAAATTATAGATCTAAGCCACGATTTCCGTTTAAAAGCTGATGGCAATCATTTTGTTTATGGCTTACCAGAACTTCAACGCGAAACGATAAAAAATGCCAAGTATATTGCAAATCCGGGTTGTTTTGCAACCGGCATACAACTGGCATTGTTGCCTCTGGCTGCCAAACATTTGATCCATGATGATATTCATGTGAATGCCATAACCGGATCGACCGGAGCCGGCCAGGCACCAAGTACAACAACACATTTTAGTTGGCGAAACAACAACCTTTCAGCTTATAAAATATTCCAACATCAACACGAAGGGGAGATTATTCAGTCATTGTCGCAATTACAAAACAGCTTTTCTAATGGGTTTAACTTTATACCCGTGAGGGGAAATCATACACGTGGAATATTTGTAACTGCATATACCAAATTTGATGGTGATTTGGAAGAAGCAAACCAGCTATATAAAAACTATTATCAAGACCATCCGTTTGTATTTGTTTCCATGTCCAATCCTGGATTAAAGCAGGTTGTGAATACCAACAAAGTAATCGTTTACCTTGAGAAGCATGGTGGTAAATTGGTCATAATCAGCATTTCAGATAATTTAATAAAGGGAGCTTCAGGTCAGGCAATACAAAATATGAACCTGATATTTGGCAGGGAAGAAACAGAAGGTTTAAACCTTAAATCAATTGCATTTTAGTATGAAATTATTCGATGTATATCCACTGTTTAATATTACACCCGTAAAAGGTGAAGGTTGTTATGTTTGGGACAATGAAGGAACCAAATACCTTGATTTGTATGGGGGGCATGCTGTTATTTCTGTGGGACACAGCCATCCGCATTATATAAAAACAATTTCCGGACAACTTCAAAAATTAGGGTTTTATTCCAATTCAGTTCAAAATCCTTTACAGCAAGAGTTGGCTAAAAAGTTGGGTGAAATTTCTGGCTATGCCGATTATCAATTGTTTTTATGTAATTCAGGGGCAGAAGCCAATGAAAATGCTATCAAACTTGCTTCGTTCGAAACCGGAAAGAAAAAGTTTATTAGCTTTTCGAAAAGTTTCCACGGCAGGACATCGGCTGCGGTTGCTTTGACTGATAATCCTAAAATTGTTGCCCCGGTTAACGAGACGTCCAATGCAGTAATTCTAACGTTAAACGATATTGAAGCCGTCAGAAAACAGCTTGAAACCGGGGAAATTGCAGCTGTAATTATTGAAGGGATACAGGGAATTGGTGGTATTAATATTCCAGATCCTCAATTTTTGGAGCAACTGGGCGAATTAACAAAACAGTTTAATAGTTTATTGATTTTAGACGAAATTCAATCAGGTTATGGACGTAGCGGAAAGTTTTTTGCTTTTGAGTATACGTCAGTTAAGCCAGATATTATTACCGTAGCCAAAGGAATGGGAAATGGATTCCCGGTTGGTGGGGTACTAATTCAACCAGAATTAAAACCTTGGTATGGTATGTTGGGAACAACATTCGGTGGAAACCATTTGGCATGTGCGGCAGCAATTTCAGTATTGGATATCCTAAAAGATGAAGGGCTGGTTCAAAATTCATATAAAATTGGTGAATATTTGATGGATGAGTTGAAAAAACTGGACTTGGATTTTAAAATACGTGGAAAAGGATTAATGATTGGATTGGAGTTTCCGGGTGAAATTGCAGAAATTAGGAAAAAGTTATTGTTAGATCATAAAATTTTTACAGGGGTGTCAGGAAAAAATACCATAAGGTTGCTTCCTCCACTGTGTATGAACGAAGAACAGGCACAAACGTTTATAAAAGCATTTAAGTTGGTGCTGGCTGACGTTTACCCTCAGTTAGTTGAACAAGTCGGGAATTAAGAAAAAATGGGGTATTCATTTTGTAAATTTGAATGGTATGAAAAATAAAAAAATTGCAATTATCGGAGCAGGAAACATGGGAGGGGCAATTATTAATGGTTTGCTGAAATCCGGGTTTTTACCTGCATCAGACATATTTGCCGGAGACAGAAAGAAAAAAGTGTTGGACGAATTGGCTGCAAAAGGTGTGAACGTTTACGAAGACAACCTGGAAGCTGCCCAAAATGCCGATGTGGTTATTCTTGCTGTTAAACCCTACCATTGTCAGAGTGTACTCAGGGAATTAAAACCAGTTTTGACAAAAGGAAAAATTTTAATTTCAATTGTTGCAGGAATAGGGCTGGAGCAATTGGGTGAAGAAATGAGTAGCGAAGTTTCAATATTCAGGGCAATGCCAAATACAGCTATTTCCCTTCAGGAATCCTTGACTTGTGTTTCTGCCAACGAGAATGTTGGTGAAGACAAAGACTATGTGTTTGAAATGTTCAATAAATTGGGGAAGACGGTAATGATCCAGGAGGAATTAATGGCTGCTGCAACTGTGCTGTCCTCTTGCGGAATTGCGTTTGCATTGCGCTATATCAGGGCTGCAATGCAGGGCGGGATCGAAATTGGTTTTGGTGCCGAAATGGCTCAGTTTATTACCGCGCAAACTGTGAAGGGGGCAACCGAGCTTGTAATTCAAACAGAACATCACCCTGAGAGGGAAATTGATAAAGTAACAACTCCGATGGGAGTGACTATTACCGGCTTGAACGAAATGGAGCATAAAGGTTTTAGTTCATCGCTTATTCAGGGTTTATTAGCTTCATACAAAAAAATTGATAATTAACAGATCCTTTTCATGGACTTGAGGTACAAAAAAATTACAGTAAAAATCGGAAGCAATGTGCTGACCAAAGCAGATGGAACATTAAATGTTGCGCATATAGCACATTTGGTGGATCAGATTGCCCTGCTTCGGGAAAATGGGGTGGAAGTTATTTTGGTATCTTCAGGTGCTGTTGCTGCTGGCAAAGCAGTGTTAAAAACATTAGGAAGGAACGATGCCGTTACATCCAGGCAAATATGGTCGGCACTGGGGCAAGTGAAGTTAATCAACCGTTACTCCGATTTTTTTGGAGAACACGGAATGTTATGTGCCCAGGTGTTAACAACCAAAGAAAACTTTTCGAGCAGGGGGCACTACCTCAACATGAAAAATTGTATCATCAGTTTACTGGAAAATAATGTGATTCCGGTGATCAACGAAAACGATACTATTTCGGTCAATGAATTAATGTTTACCGATAACGATGAGCTTTCGGGATTGATGGCAACCATGGCTGGTTCGCAAGCCTTGATTATTTTAAGCAATGTTGCCGGAATTTACGATGGCGATCCGGCAAATAAAAATTCGAAACTGATAAAACAGATTTCAAAAAACGGTTTTAACCCCGAAAAATCGATTGCTACCAGTAAATCAGGTTTCGGAAGGGGAGGAATGGTGACCAAGTTTAGGATTGCCAAGAAAGTATCGAAAGATGGTATTGGTGTTCATATAGCAAAAGGTGATAAAGAAAATATCTTAACCGATATTTTGGACAAAAATAAGGAAGTGGAACATACCTATTTTGTTCCTCAAAAGAAAAATACTTCGGCTGTTAAAAGCTGGATTTCATATTCTGATAGCTTTGCAAAAGCACACCTGGTAATTAATGCAGGGGCTTCAAAAGCCTTGTTTTCAAACAGGGCTGTGAGCTTATTGCCTGTCGGAGTGATGCAGGTTGAAGGTGAATTCCATAAAGGGGATTTGCTGAAAATATTTAATGAAGACAATGAATTGTTGGGTCTTGGAAAAGCCCAGTATAATTCAGAAAAACTATTGGAAGAAATAAATGGAAACAAAACAGGAATAGACGGCGACAAACAAAAACCGGTTATTCATTATGATTATTTGTATTTAGAAGAAATTTAATATTGGCCCGGAATGACTACAGTTACTACCCTTTCGTATCCCCTTTTATGATGCCTTAGATAGAAAGGATTCCGGGCTTACCCCCTCCTCCCCTGGAGGGGGTACTTTGTTTAAAGTTAGAAAAAAAATGGATATTACAGAAACGTTAAAGCAGGTTAATGAAGCAAGTAGGAAATTAAACCTTATATCTGATGATCAAATTAGTCAGATATTAAACGAAGTTGCAGATCAAGCTGTTGCTCAGTGCGATTTTATTCTTACTGAAAATAAAAAGGATTTGGACCGTATGGATAAAAACGATCCAAAATACGATCGGCTTTTGCTAAGCAAAGAAAGGATTGAAGGAATAGCAAGCGACATGAGAAATGTGGCAACCCTGAAAAGTCCTTTGGGAAAAGTGTTGAGTGAAATCATTAAGGATAATGGTATGAAAATTAGCAGGGTGACGGTTCCGTTTGGCGTAATTGGAATAATTTACGAAGCTAGGCCCAATGTCACCTTCGATGTTTTTGCACTTTGTTTAAAATCTGGGAATGCTTGTGTGCTTAAAGGCGGTAGCGACGCTGAATACTCAAACCTTGCAATTATTTCTGTGATCCATAAAATCCTTAAAAAACACGGTTTGAGTAAAAATGTAGCTTGTTTGTTGCCCGCAGGCCGTGAAGAAACAAACCAAATGCTCCAAGCCCATGGTTTAATCGATTTGATAATCCCCAGGGGAAGCCAGGGTTTGATTAACTTTGTGCGTGAAAATTCGAAGATCCCGGTTATAGAAACTGGTGCCGGAATTTGCCATACATATTTTGATAAAAGTGGTGACTCAACCAAAGGGAAAGAAATTGTTTTTAATGCAAAAACCAGGCGCCCTTCAGTTTGTAATGCTTTGGATTGCCTCATCATTCATAAAGACCGCTTGAATGACCTTCCCGAATTGGTTGAAAAAATGCAGGACGAAAAGGTTATAATATTCGCAGATAAAGATGCCTTGGCGGTTTTAAATGGGAAATATCCTTCCGAACTTTTGTTTGAAGCTGATGAAGAATCTTTCGGAACAGAATTTTTATCGATGAAGATGTCTGTTAAAACAGTCGAAGATTTTGAAGAAGCCTTGGCGCATATCAATATATACAGTTCAAAACACTCAGAGGCAATTGTTGCAGAAGATAAAGAAACTATTTCCGTATTTAAAAAAATGGTTGATGCATCTTCGGTATTTGCCAATGTTTCAACTGCATTTACCGATGGGGCACAATTTGGTTTGGGTGCCGAAATTGGTATCAGCACCCAGAAACTTCATGCCCGTGGCCCTATGGCTTTGGAAGAACTTACCAGTTATAAATGGATCATTGATGGGGATGGGCAAACCCGTCCAAAATAAACAAAGTAAATAATTAAGCGTATAGCTAGAAAGTCTCTAGCGTAATAATTTTGAATAAAACATGGCATGAAATAATTGAGATAAAGAATTTATTGATGCATAAAAATGTAATTGATTGACTTGATTCTTGTGCCTTGTTTCTAACTAAAACAATATGAAAAACTTTATTTCTGTAAAAGATATACCGGATTTTAAAAAAGCACTCGATGTTGCCTTTGATGTGAAGAAAAACCCTCATGCCTATAGTCATCTTGGCAAAAACAAAACCATGGTTTTAATTTTCTTTAATTCAAGCCTTCGGACCAGGTTAAGTACGCAAAAAGCTGCCATGAATATGGGCATGAATACCATGGTGCTTAACGTTAACGAAGATGGATGGCAATTGGAATCGGAACTAGGAGTAATTATGGATGGCGATAAACCTGAACATTTGCGTGAAGCAATTCCTGTGATTGGCACTTATTGCGATATTATTGGGGTTAGGGCTTTTGCGAAATTTAAAAATAAGGAAGACGATTATCGGGAAACAATACTTCAACAATTTATAGATTATGCAGGAGTACCTGTGGTAAGTATGGAAGGCGCAACGAGGCATCCTTTGCAAAGTTTTGCCGATTTATTGACCATCGAAGAATTAAAAAACAAACCTCGTCCGAAAGTTGTTTTAACCTGGGCGCCACACCCAAGGGCATTGCCACAAGCAGTTGCAAATTCATTTGTAGAATGGATGCAACTTCAGGATTACGAATTGGTGGTGACACACCCAAAAGGTTACGAGCTTGCTCCTGAATTTATGGGCGATGTAAAAGTCGAATACGACCAAAAGAAAGCATTCGAAGGTGCAGATTTTATCTATGCAAAAAATTGGGCTTCTTATTCTGATTATGGACAAATACTTTCTAAAGATTTTTCATGGACAGTAGATTCTAAGAAAATGGCGCTAACAAACAATGCTAAATTTATGCACTGCCTACCGGTCCGCCGAAATGTAGTAGTGAGCGACGATGTAATCGATAGCCCAAATTCAGTGGTGGTGCAACAGGCAGCGAACCGCTTAGTGACAGCCCAGGCTGTTTTGAAAATGATCCTGGAGCAAGCCTAATATTGCGATTGTATTAATACTAAAAGGTTTGGTGTAGGCTCATGCAATCCTTTTCAAAAAAAACAATCACTTTTGTGTATGCGAAAAATTGAAATTATTCCGGCTATTGATATTATCGAAGGGAAATGCGTAAGGCTTTCGCAGGGAGATTATGCGCAAAAGAAAGTGTACAACGAAAACCCTTTGGAAGTTGCAAAAATGTTTGAAGGTGCCGGAATAAAAAGGTTACACCTTGTTGATTTGGATGGCGCTAAAGCAAAGCACATTGTAAATTATAAAGTGCTTGAAAGAATTGCTACATCTACCAATCTTATTATCGATTTTGGGGGAGGTTTAAAATCAGACAACGATCTTGAAATTGCCTTCAATTCGGGCGCACAAATGATTACCGGGGGGAGTATCGCAGTGAAAGACAAAGATTTGTTTTTGGCTTGGTTGGCGAATTACGGACCAGATAAGATTATCCTTGGTGCCGATGCAAAAGACGGAAAAGTGGCTGTGAGTGGTTGGTTAGAAACAACCGAACTGACGGTTATCGATTTTATAAAGGGCTATTCAAAAAAAGGGGTTAAAAATGTGATTTCTACCGATATTGCTCGTGACGGAATGCTAACGGGTCCTTCCTTTGATCTATACAAAGAAATAATGGATAAAATTCCGGAAGTTGATGTTGTGGCCAGTGGAGGTATTGCATGTATGGATGATATCCTGAAGCTTGATGAAATCAATGTCCCGGCAGTTATTACGGGAAAAGCAATATACGAGGATAAAATTTCATTAAAAGAAATAGAAACCTTTATTTGTAAATAGGCTTCTGCCTTAAAAGCCTTGTAACTAAAAAATATGTTAGCAAAAAGAATCATACCATGCCTTGATATCAGGAACGGGCAAACAGTAAAAGGGGTCAACTTTGTGAATATCAAAGAAGTTGGTGATCCGGTTGAGTTGGGTGCCGCTTATGCTGCACAGGGGGCTGATGAATTGGTTTTTTTAGATATTACAGCGACACATGAAGGAAGAAAAACTTTTGTGGAGCTGGTAAAACGGATTGCCGAAAACATCAATATCCCGTTTACCGTTGGTGGTGGTATCAGCGAACTTTCGGATGCCGAAAAATTGTTGGCAGCTGGTGCCGATAAAATATCCATTAATTCATCGGCAGTGCGAAATCCTCAGTTGATTAATGATATGGCTGAGAATTTTGGAAGCCAGTTTGTTGTGGTGGCCATTGATGCGCGAGGCGATGAAAATGATTATTGGACAGTTACGGTTAACGGAGGAAGGATCCCAACCGACAAAGAATTGTTTTCATGGGCAAAAGAAGCTGAAGACAGAGGTGCTGGCGAGATCTTGTTTACTTCGATGAACCACGATGGCACAAAAAATGGTTTCGCCAATAAACAGTTAGCAAAAATGTCGGAAATGTTAAAAATCCCGATTATTGCATCGGGTGGTGCAGGAAAAATGGAACATTTTGTGGATGTATTTACCAAAGGAAAAGCTGATGCAGGGCTTGCGGCAAGCATTTTTCACTTCAATGAAATACCTGTTCCAACGTTAAAGAAATATTTAAATGAGAATGGTGTTGCAATTCGCTTGTAAAATTATTCCATATTTGTAAAAAAATAAAATACCATAATGGAGATTCTTCAGTCAATCGATTTTAAAAAATTAGACGGTTTGGTTCCGGCAATTATTCAGGATGCAAAAACAAAAAAAGTACTTATGCTTGGTTTTATGAATGAAGAAGCCTACAAAAAAACCGTTGCAGAAGGCAAAGTCACATTTTTTAGCAGGACAAAAAACCGGCTTTGGACAAAAGGGGAAGAAAGCGGTAATTTTTTAAATGTTGTGGAAATATTGCCTGATTGTGATAACGATACCTTGCTCGTAAAAGTAAACCCTGTAGGGCCAACTTGCCATACGGGAACCGATACCTGTTGGGGGGAATCCAACAAAGATGCCATTGGATTTTTAACCTATTTGCAGGATTTTATCGATAAAAGAAAAAAAGAGATGCCTGAAGGGTCTTATACAACTTCACTTTTTAATGCAGGTTCACGTAAAATTACCCAAAAAGTTGGCGAAGAAGCGGTTGAAACTATCATTGGAGCGATGGCCAACGATGATGAAAACATGATTTATGAAGCTGGCGACTTGTTATATCACCTGATCGTATTGCTGACACACAAGGGTTTCCGAATTGAAGACGTTGTGCAGGAGCTTCAAAAACGGCACTCATAAGTAATTGCTGGCCAGCAGGGTTGCAGTGGTTTGCCGGGTTGGCATTGAAGAGCAAATGTTTTACAGAACATAATTTCATAACATAACTATATAACATAACTGTATAACATCCATGTTATAGGGCAATTTTCATTTTATTTTTGGCTGATAGTTTGTAATTTTTCAGTGCCAAAAACATCTACTAATCAAAAGCCCGAATTTATGGAAACCAGCACATTATGTTCGACCAATACGGCAACAATATTAGCTTGTCAGGGAATTGCAAAATCTTTTAAAGAAAACATCTACGAATTGTCAAGGGTTAGAAAGGAGTGGGACCCAGAGTATGCAACTTCTTTGAATATTTGGATAGAAGATACCATTGAAAAACATTATGGAGAGGCTGTTGAGGAGTTCAAAGAAATTGGTCAGAGCGAATGGCAGGAAGTTATGGTTGCTGCTTTACAGTGTTTAAAAGTACTCAGGGCATCCATCAAAGTTGATTTTAAGGATGACAAAGAGTTTCAAAAATCAGTATTCAAAAACCTTGGTTATTCAGAATATTTCAGCGATGCCAAAAACGGTGACCACCTGTGTTTGTATAAATTCCTTAAGCAATTCTCCGCAAATATCGATGAAGAAACAAAAGCTAAGATATTAAGTAAAGGTTCACCAGATACCATATTCGAAAAAATTGAAAGTTACACCAACCAAATAAGGGATTACAAAGGTTGTTTTGAAGCCTTGGAAGGTGAAAACGACATCAATCTATACGGTCAAAAAGAGGTGGAAGAAATTTATTCCACGATTAAAGATATTTGTAGGATTTCGATTGCGTATTACCAATTTGATCCCATTAAAAGGGATAGTTTCAATTTCTACAAAGTACTCAGAAACTTATGATGCGACATAGGTTTAGTTTTACTCAAAAAAATCCTGCAAGTTTTCTTCGCAGGATTTTTTATTGGAATTGCTTTCTCAAGTAATTTCTTGTGGCTTGTCGCATGGTGAATATTTGTTCTCCCCTTCCAGGGGAGATGTCAGTCGGTAGACTGACAGAGGGGTAAATAATGAGAATTCCAGTTATAGAAAAGAGTTGAAACAATCTTGGTTTAAATACCTTTTGTCGAGAACAACTTATTCTGAAGAATTTTCTTTATTTTCTGCTATTCAGCCTCTTGCGCACTTTTTTCTTCCAGCTCACTCATTGGCTTTAGGTTTGCCGGGATCTGAAATTCAGGGGCATTGTGTGGGTAAACATCCACAATGGTACTCACTGTTATTGCCGAGACAATATATGGAACGACCATATCAGACAAACTTTCATCAAGTCGTTTTAGTGCTTCCTGAATATCATCAGCTTCTACCAAATAGTAAATCCGCACCTTTTTTTCTTTACCCTGTTCTTCGTCAATGGTTACCAGATTAACGGTTGCTTTGTACCACCATTCGCCATCTTCAAATTGAAATACTTCGCCAAGCCTGGATTTTTTTATGTCGGTGACTACAAATTCTCCACCATTCACCAGGCTTTGCATTACCCGTACTATCCTGGCTTCGGCATCCGTAAACGAAACTGCGTCTAAAAGATAGTTTTCCGTTGCTTTTCGTTCCCTGCCGTCCTCATCTATTTTAACATATTGAACTTTACATTCAAACCACGATTGCATCATATCTGTATATATTTTTTGCAAAAATAGTTATGAAGTTGGTTTTTATTCAGAATGTTTCAATCTATTTATGACTATTTATAAACAGCGTCAATAATCATAACCTGTCATTTTGAACAGCCGCTAGACAGTGGGGATTCTGTTGAATGAATCTTCCTGTTTCCAGGATTCGATGAAGCAAAATCCTAATATATTAACCTATTGGATAAAATCTAATTGAATGAGGGATTAAATGTTTTTCGCAATAAAGACATCTATATGCAAGGTATCTAATTAATAACCCTGTCCCGATTTTAAGTTTGCTTCCTTGAATGTTGTATTGTCTTGCAAGTCGAAGGTCATGCTTTTTGTTTCGTCGAATGAAATTTTCAGGTCTGATGATTTAAAATCGATGAGGTGCCCACCGATGGATCTGTCGTCAGAAATAAAATGAAGGTGAAAACCTGCCAATGTAACCTCTCCAACGTATGCGGGGCTGTAAAACCCAACTATTGTCCCGGATATGTTTTCACCTGTAAATTTTGGCCTTGCTGAAACAATTTCTCCAAGCGTTTTGGTATAAGGTTTGTCTTGTTTTGGTGCCCCTCCGCATAAAATGGAATCAAATTTTCCGGTTATTTTAAATGCATAAAAATAATTTTCGCTTGATTTGGTATCTAAAATTATTGTTTTAAGTTTTTCGTAATTAATGGTATCCGAAATATTAACAAATCCATCTTCTTCAAAAAAGGTCGAAACTGCATATGGTGTGGTAGTTTCGTTATCTGCTTCCACAATGTTCCCATTTTCTAAAACCTGCCAGGCGGTTCCATCTAAAAACACCATTTCACCATTTAGGCCTTCATAGGTTCCCAGTCCGAGATCACCCTTTGTTTTAAAATCAGCTATTTTCAGGTTTCCGCTAAAAATGCTATTGTTCAGTCCGGCAAGAACAGAGTAAGAATAAATAACTTCGGTGTTATTGGTATTTTCTTGTTTATGTGAAGTATTACAGGTGCAACCAGCTATTAGGATTATGAATAAAATGGCGGGTAAGGTTTTCATTTTTAAAGATTAAATATTTGCTTCCATGCTAAGATAACAAAAAAAGCCCACCTCAACAGGTGGGCTTTACAGACAGCTACAGACTTAAAGGCTGAAGAAGTACTAATTAGTTATAAGCACCTTCTCCATGTTCATAAACATCAAGACCTTCTTCTTCGATTCGTTTAGAAACGCGTAATACTTTCGCTTTTTTCAATATTGTAAATAGGATGAATCCAGTACCAGCAGCCCATGCAAAGAATGCAAGAACTCCAATTGCCTGAATGCCTAATAATTTTGGCCCAAAACCGTAGAATAATCCTTCTGAAGTTGAAAATAACCCAACTGCCAAAGTACCTAAAGCACCACCAACACCGTGTACTGAGATAGCACCTACGGGGTCGTCAACTTTTAATACTTTATCGAAGAATTCGACAGCAAATGGCAATGCAAGACCAGCTAAAATTCCAATTGCAACGGCACCCATTGGGTCAACTGCATCACAACCAGCAGTAATGGCAACTAAACCTGCCAATGCACCGTTCAATGAAATTGAAAGGGCAGGACGTTTGTAACGGATCCATGCAACAATCATTGCAGTAACAGCACCAGCAGCAGCAGCCAGGTTAGTAGTAACAGCAATGTGTCCAATGGCAACTGCATTGTCGGTTCCGGCAGCAGCTAATTGAGATCCGGGGTTAAAGCCAAACCATCCAAACCACAGGATGAATACACCAAGGGCTCCCATTGCAAGGTTGTGCCCAGGAATTGCATTTGGTTTTCCGTCTTTTCCATATTTTCCAATACGTGGCCCGATAATGGCAGCACCAGCTAAACCTACCCATGCACCTACAGAGTGAACGATAGAAGATCCGGCGAAATCGTGGAACCCAAGTTGGCTCAACCATCCACCGCCCCATGTCCAGTGACCTGAGATTGGATAAATCACAACTGTAATTACGATACTAAAGATAAGGTAAGACTTAAATTCGGTACGTTCAGCCATTGCCCCTGATACAATTGTTGCAGCAGTTGCGGCGAACACAGTTTGGAAAAATAGATCCGCATAGTCTGAATAATTATCACCAAATCCGTCGCTCATAAAAAATAAGTCAGGCGTTCCAACAAATCCTCCAATAGAGTCTCCGTACATAAGTGTGAAACCAATTATCCAGTATAGTAATGAACCGATTGAAAAGTCCATTAAGTTCTTCATTAAAATGTTTGCAGTGTTCTTTTTTCTGGTAAAACCAGCTTCCACCATCGCAAAACCAGGTTGCATGAACATTACCATAAAACCGGCAATGAGCAGCCACATATTATCAATACCTATTTGTAGGCCTTGTAAAGTTTCTTCCATGATACGTATATTTTTTTATTATTATTCCTCTTTTCCTTTGATGTAAAGGGATTCATCACCTTTTTCACCTGTTCTAATTCGATACGATTCGTCGATGGGAAGAATAAATACTTTACCATCTCCAATTTCTCCGGTTCGGGCAGAGCTTAAGAGTGCTTGTACTGTTTTGTCCACATTTTTGTCACGAACAATAATGGAAATTTTCGTGCGTTCAATACTGCTGGTGTCATAAGAAACACCTCTGTAAACACGGCCTTCGCGTGCTTGTCCTACTCCACGTACATCCCAGAATGAGAAGAATTCAATTCCTGCTTCTTTTAAAGCTTCTTTGACCTCTTCGAACTTGGTGGTACGAATTATGGCTTCAATTTTTTTCATCTCTATTTATTTTTAAGGTATACTTCGAATTGATTGATATTAAAGGGAAATACCTACAACAATATGGAATGACTCATATGCTGGATTAACGATAGCTGCACCAGATAAAGGAAGTGAGAAAGAATCTGAAATTTTAATTTCTTTTGAAGTTGAAATACCAATATTGCAAATATCGAATCCTAAGTCATCTTTTCCAGAGTAAGCTCCAGTGCCGCCACCTAGAGTGATATCTACTGGGCCAGCAGTTACTGCTGCCTCTAAATAAAGATCTCCTGATGCATCACCATCTTTTCCGGCACCATCATAAAACATATAAGCAGCTGAGAAAGAGAATGATCCAACTCCAAGGCCTACCATTGGCTCAAAGAAATGATTTTCACCTTCCATCCAAGATACAGGAGCACCTGTTGTTCCAGGGAAATAGTAATCAGTAAGTGTGAAACTTAACGAACTGCTTTCACCAAGGTCAAATCCGTAACTTGCATAAAGATCTGCTTCTGCAGCTTCGTTGTCAGATACACAGTAAGAACCCCAAGCTCCAACGGCAAAACCACCAACACTATATTCAACCCAGGGTTGAAATGCTGCACCTTCACCAAATTTAATACCACGCCAAACATAACTACTGTAAAGATCTACTCCAGCATCAACTGATCCGCCATCTTGTGCAAAACTACTTGAGCTAAAAAAAGTGATCACCGCAACAACTAATAATGTAAATTTTCTTTTCATGTTTTCAATTTTTAAAATGTTTATAAACTCTTTTATCCTTTACTTCTTTTTTAATTGGGTTTTATTGGTGTAATAGTTTTAAAAAAAAGTATAAATAATTTATCTAACCCCTGTTTAAAATTGATTACGGTTCAAAAATATGCTTAAAAAATAAGATGACCCCCTAAAAAAAGGCAGTGTTACTTTAAATTAACATTGAATTAATGTTTTTTGGTCTATTTTGGGTTTTTTGAGTTGTCGTACGAGAAAATATCCAATAAAAAGCAGTTAAATACGTCAAAAAGATACTAAAAGCGATCATGACAAGAAAAATGAAACAAATGTGTTGCTTTGTCTATTTTGTTGTATGTGAATTATTTTCCTGTTTACAGGTAGAAATTCCTGTTAAGGATGGGGAATATATTCGGTATGCTTTGGTAAATATTATTAGTTTAAAATTCAAACTGGCCCGGGCATTAGTATATTATATATTTTATTGGTGTATGGGTAAATTTCACAATGATCTCTGCACTTATGATTTTATTGCGTTCCTACGGAACTATCAGGTATTGGGGCTTGTATTTTATTTTTGCCCATATTGAGGTTCCATCGGAACAGCCCCAGAGGGATAAGATTCTTGTAGATTAGAAGTTACATATTTCAGAAGGAAGTCCTGTAGGGACAAAATATTTTTTACCAGGCCACAATGATTATATATATTATGTGATTCCTTATCATGTATTATGTATCTTCGTCTGATAATTGTGGAAAAACCAATTTTGCAATACACATAGTATACTATAAGTATTAAATGTAAACTCAAATTTCAATGAAAATGTCTTCGTTAAAACCAACAGTATTGGTTTGGCTATTAATACTAGTTACGTTCGTTCTTCGAATAATTGTGGCATCAACAACAGGTTTAGGTATTGGAGAATCGTATTATTTTAGGGGTGCAGTTGATTTGCAATTAAGTTATTTTGATCAACCTCCACTTTTTTTCTGGATTAGTGGCTTGTTCGTCAAGTTTTTAGGGCTTAATAATTTTGCCTTACGTATTTCTGCCGTGCTATTTTTTGGAGGCACCACCTTATTAACTTTTTTATCGGCGAAAAAATTATTTAACGAATGGGCAGCATTCTGGGCAGCTTTAATATTAAACATGTCATTCGTATTTACATTGCCCGTTGCTGTTTGGTACCAACCCGATGCGCCTTTAATGTTTTTTGGGATGTTAAGCGTATATATATTAATTAATATATTCTTTTACGATTCAGAAAAATCTGGCAAGCGTAAAAAATCAATCATTTATTTTTGGTGGATTTTATTAGGAATCTCAGTTGGATTGGCATCTTTAGCAAAATACCATTCCATTTTTATTATCGCTGGAGGAGGACTATTCATTATACTAAATAAAGAGAATCGCCATTGGTTAAAACACCCAGGTTTGTACATTGCGGCCGTAATTTCAATAGCTTCTTTATTGCCTGTGATTATTTGGAACAGTGAAAACCACTGGATATCTTTTCTGTTTCAGGGAAGCAGGGCATCCGGATCATCAGGATTTCGTTTGCACCCCGAATGGTTTTTGCGAAGTGTTCTGGGCCAGGCGTTGTGGTTAGCCCCCTGGATTTGGTACCCAACCATCAAAGAACTTTTTAAATCGTTTAAAAAATTTAGTTCTGATTCGAAATACGCGTTTATATTTTGTTTGTCGGTTTTGCCAATCGCGTTTTTTACTATCATTACATTGTGGTCAAACAGTCAATATCATTTTCACTGGCAGGCGCTTGGTTATCTGATATTGTTTATGCCACTGGGATTTACCGTTGCAGACAAACTTGAAAATACTTCAAAGGCAAAAAAAACCAAACGGTGGTTAAGAAATAGTGCAATTGCATTGATTGTAATAACAACTTTTCTAACACTGCAAATGAATATTGGATTTTGGCAAACCTATGGGCCACGTGAAATTGTTCAGAAATTCGGGGGAACACATGACCCTACAATGGAAGGGTTTGATTTCGACCAGATCCTTGATCGTTTTGAGCAGGAAGGTTGGCTAGAACAAGACAGCATTTTTGTGGGGACTACCAGATGGTGGCAAACCGGTAAAGTTGATTGGGCGCTAAAGGGTAAAAAAGACGTTGTGATTTTTAACAACGACCCAAGAAACTATGCTTTTTTCGCTGAACCCGAGAAGATGCTTGGTTACGATTGCGTTGTGGTCAGGTTTCATTCGGATAAAGAACCTGAAGAACTGGATTTATTCTTCGATAAGGTAAGTCCGCGCGAAGGTATTGATATTGTTCGTGGTGGCGTTGTGGAAATGAAACTACAGGTTTATTATTGCGAAAATTTTAAGATACCTCAAAATTATCAAGGGGATTTTCCTGTTTACAGGCAAATGAATGGCAAACATCCATTTTTAGAGTTGGATGAATAAGTAGCGTTTTCCCTTTTGGGATATCCAATGAATGTTATTTAAGTTTTACCAAATAGGTATTTTCAAATGAGGCTTCACGGTTTGCTGGTAATATAAACGGAACGCCCATATTATAAATACCACGATGTTTAAATTGATAAATAGTATCAATTGGCGTTTCCAGTGCTTCCACATCTTTTAGTCTTTTTTCGTAGCAGAAAATCCAGGCTTTTGAGTTGTCGCATTTTTCTTTTAATTCAAGGGAATCAGCAATATGAATAACCCTATCCTTACCATAAAAAAACAATTCGAATTGTTCGTAATCGTAATTGTAAAGCTGTCCATCTCCCTTATTCTGATCGTTAAAAATCCGTGATGCCACAATCGACGATTGAAATTGTAAAATATAGGGTAATATATTGGCATTAATGCTGAACATGATGAGTGTGACAGCAAGAATAGAAGGTGCAAAAAACTTCATAGCGATATCACTATTCGCTTTTCGATAAATAAAAATGGTTAGCGCAAGTCCGGCAGCAAATACCATGTAGAAGAAAACTTTTTTAATCGGAAATAAATAGCCAACCAATAACACAATGAAAACCCACAAAAGAACAACAGTTACCAATTGGATGATAGAAATTGTTTTGAAAAGACGCGAACCTGGATTTTCAAAGAAGTTGCTGAGTTGTTTTGCCAACATAACCGAGAACAGTGGGATAAGTGCGGATAAATAATTGGGTGATTTCCCCTTTGCAATGGAGATAATTATAAAAAATAACCAGATACCACCCAAAACATAATAACCTGTTGGCTTAAGCTGTTTTTTAAATAGTGCTTTGAAATCGTAAAATATGGCAAACATCAGAGCAAATCCCCAAGGTGCGTATATATATAATAATGTATGCAAGTAAAAAAAGTAATCGGTGTTCCTATCGGCGACAATCGAACCGACAATTCGACCTGTGTTATTTGTCCAGAAGAAAAATTTAATTCCTTCAGGCCCAAGTTGGTTATATAGTCCCAATAATGCAGGAGAAACTGTGAGCAGAGAAAAGAATATCCCTAAAATCCATTTTGGATGAACTAATTGTTTGAAATCATTACCAGCAATCAGATAGCTTATGAGGGCAAATGCGGGAACAAAAGCCCCAATTGGTCCTTTACTAAGCATGGCAAGTCCAACGCCGAAAAAGCCCAGGATAAAATGGATCGCTTTTTTGCGTATAACATACTCATGAAGCTGCCACAAAGAAAATGCAATGTTCGAAAGCAAAACCAAATCGGTGTGAATGTCAATATTATACAAAAAATAAAAAACCGAGAATGAGATAAGTAAAGCACTGTAAGTTGCTACTCTTTTGTTATATAGTGATTGTCCTAATTTATAGGTACAAAATATCCCGAAAAAAGAATAAAGCACCGGAAAAAATTTAAAACCAAAATTGTTTTCACCAAAAATAAAGTAACCAAAAGTTGATAACCAAAACATAAATGGAGGTTTCTGGTCGTAGGCTTGGTCTTGAATGGTGAGGTTGATAAAATCGCCCGATCTGAATATGTTTTTCGCAATCGCTGCATATTTTGCTGCATCACCTGCAACATCCACAAATAGGCCAATAAAATATGTAAGCAGCGCAAAGGCAAGTATGACAATAAAAATGACCTGGTTTTGTTTTGTCTTGAATAATCTATTTTGATACATAATTGTATAGATTTTTTGTTGTTACGGGTGCATAGGCGGTTCGTTGCTTAGCGCTTTTTGTATCTGTTCAGATGGGATATGGAGTAAAGTTCCCCGATTATTTTCATTTGTTTTGGTAAAAATTACAATCTGTTGATTTTGATCAACACAATTCATTGGGATTTCAAACGAAAAAGAAATTTGCTCTTTCGGCGCCAGTAATATTTTGTTCGTTAGCTCAAACAGCGCGAATGATTGAATCTCTTTTTTATCCTGTGCAAACGCAATTGCAGGTTTGGTTTCATGTTCCAGAAAAAGGTTCTTGTCGGAAATGTTGCTTAAATCGATATCCGCTATTAAAACCGAACCTTTTTGTGTGAGGCTGTTGCATTTAATGTTGGTTTTCTTTAGCGATTGAAAACTTGGGGTGCTCTTATATTTTACTTTTTTCCCGTTTTTTAGGATGGACGTTGCTGTTGGATCAAGCCTGCTGGGGATGACAATAAATAAAGAATCATTTTTTCCATTTAATACGTCGTCCCAAAGGTCGAATTGTGAAAAACGATAATCGATGGTAGCCAAATGTAGGCAATTTTCTTTGGCATAAAACTCATACATTCCGGGCGATGCGTAATTGTTGAAAAAAGCAACGGTTTTTCCTTTTGCCAACTCTTGTATTTGAATTGAGGTAGTTTCACGGTTGGCAAATCCTAGCTTTAAAGCCCCAACATTGGGGATAAAATCAGCTGCCATATAAAACCGAAGCATAAAAAACAGGATGATGATTGGCACGGATAGACGTTTAAACCACTTTTTGGTTTTCTCATTATTTGAAATGATTGGGTAGCTCGCAATCATCAAAAGTGGCGTAATTGCAACTGTATAATGGGCTTCTATCCTGTTCCAAAAGCTCATGATGGTTAAAAAAGCATAGAATCCTATAATGTTAAATATCAAAGCCCTTTTGTATGGGTCGTTTTGAATTCTATATTTTTTCAGATGATAAAAAACGATTATTCCTGTTAATGGACCGGCAACCAACACCTGACTGATCAGATTGTCGAAAAAGTATTTAAACTGCAGAGGTTTGGTGCGTTCGAATAAATGATATCGAAATGTGGGAAATTCATTTTCGAATTGCCATAAAATATGCGGCATAAGCAGTACTATGGTTATTACAATTGTGGTCCAGAAATATTTGTTCTTTAGTAAATTTAAGTTCGATAAAACAACAAAACCAAGCACCAGAAAGGCATGGTATTTACTATAAATCATTGAAGCAGCAATTATTGCCAATGCGCCCGAAAGTAGAATTGACGGGGATTTAAGAAATTTTTTGTACGTAAGGAAAAACAAAAGGGTGAAAAACACCAAAGGAGTGTCGGGCAATGCCAGAAAACCTGCAATATGGGTGTGCAACAAGGGGAAAGACAGTACGAAAATGCATAAAAACAGGATGTCTTTCTTTTCATTCAACTCATTGAGCAAGGCGGCAAGCGTAAGTGTTGACAAGGTTAGAAATAGCAATCGAACACCCAATTCCGAATAAGAAATTAGTGTGCCTAAATAAATTAAAAACGCCGTCATTGGCGGATGGTCAAAAAATCCCCAGCTTAAATGCGTGGAGTAAAGCCAGTAATAAGATTCATCGGAATGTAGGTCGGTGAAAATGGATTGAAGGATATTGATTATTACCCATCCAATGATAAGGAAATAATGTTTTTTCTCAAGATTGCTAAATAGTCTCATAATCAAATCTCCGTTATTTAAACTTTATTAGATAGAGTGGCCTGAATACTTCGTGGCGGGTGGCAGGCATAATAAATTTTCCGCCTTGATTTAAATAAAAATGACTGAATGTAATCGTGGTATCAATGGCGCAATTTTCGGCTTTTATACTGTCCAAACCTATCGGGTTTGTAAAAACCCAGTTGCCATTTTTTGCCACTTCTTTTATGCGTTCAATGCTGTGTACTTGTTCAGCAGGGGTTTTGGTGTAAAAAAAGAGTTCGTACTGGTGGTAATGGAAGTTGAATAACTTTTCCCCTTCTTTCTTTTCCTGATTATAGAGTTTGGCTGCTTTTGGTGCGGCTTGTAATCCATATATGTACGGAAAAATATGGGTATGCATTAACAAACCTAAAGCCGTGAATGCAATAACGGTTGGTAATATGAGCTTACTCCTTCCAGAATTCCCGAATTTATAAACGTAAAAGGTTGCGCCAACCAGACCAAAGCATATTAGTATAAAATACCATTTTGGATATGGGAAAAAATAGGTTGAAAGAGCCAGGATAATTATCCATAAAAGTACAACGATACTGTTCTGTGTTTTAAGAAATAGCTTGTAAAGCTTACCATTGTCACTGCTTACATTTATGATCCATTTTGCAGTTAATATTGAGATTAAGGGAATCAGGATAAACATGTAATTGGGCAATTGGCTTCGTGATAAATTTAAAATGATAAAAAATACCCATATCCCTGTAAACGTGAAGTATTCGGAAGCCTTGAACCTGTTTCTGACCAATGATTTAATATCCAAAAATGCGGAAATGAAAAACAGTACCGACCAGGGTATATACAACATTAAAACATTGTGGATGTAAAAAATTGGGTCGTTAGTGGCTTTAATATAGGTGCCTGTGAGCCTGCCAATATTATTTTTCCAGAAGAAAAATTCAATTCCTTCCCAGCCAAACTGGTTGTATAACCCAATTAATGCCGGACTGGTGATTATAAAAGCAAGGATAATTCCGAAATACCAACGAAAATTGGTGAATGATTTGTAATTTTTGGTCAGGATTAAATGCCCAATTACTGCAAATGCAGGAACTACCCCTCCAATGGGGCCCTTGCTTAACATTGCCAACCCAATTCCGGTGAACCCTAATATCCAATGAATATTTTTTCCGGTTTTAATAAATTCAAAGAGTTGCCATAATGCAAAAATGGCAAAAGCTTGCAGCGGGGTGTCCGTATGAACATCCATGCTATATAATAAATATATTACCGAAAAGAAGGATATCGTTGCAGCAAGCAAACCAACTTTTCGAGAATACATTGTTTTGCCTAATCTATAGGTCGAATAAAATCCAAGTAATACCACCAAAAATATTGGAAACTTAAACCAGAAATTGGATACCCCACCAATATAAAAACCAAGTGCCCCAAGCCAAAACAGCAATGGCGGTTTTTGGTCGTAAGGCTCACCATGTACGGTAAGGTTAACAAAGTTTTTGTTTTCAAAAATTTCTTTGGCTACCGTGGCATATTTGCCGCAATCGTGCGTAACATCGATAAACAAGCCGGAAAAATAGCTGATAAATGTTAAGATAATAGCTCCAAAAATAATCCAGTAGTATGCTTTTTTTTCAAACATATTTAAATAAAAAATACAGGTAATTTATAGTATTTTGTTTCCTGAATTTTACAGCTTAATTCGGCAGGAAACCAACATAGAACAAAACTAATGATTATTATGGTTTCGAAAAGAATGTGATGGGTTTTTGAACTGAAGGCTTACAAATATCCCGATTTTTCGGGCATAATTGTTTGGATTTTAAGATAGCTCGCAAATTCTTTTCGAGATTAATACTTCATAATTATTTATAGGGTGGAAATAATTTTTCTTTTCGGTTATATGGATCCAATAGTATGAGGAAAAATACAACAACTATGATGCATTCCAAAACCTCCCATTTTCTTACCATACTCGTGCTTACAATTAATATCGAACTTACTAGCACCAATATAGTGTGCAGTGCTTTAGGTACCGGAAGTCCAATCGTATCAATAAGTTGTCTGATTTTACCTAATTTTTTATAAGAGATTAACGATAGTGTAAGATAAATCCCCAGTACAATGCTTAAAAGGTTGGCAAAAATCAACTTGTTTAATTTTATTCCGTTGAACTCCAGGTTGTGGAAATTTGTTTCCTGCTGTGAGTTATTTTCCAAAAAGAAACTGCTTGATTCGATGGAGAAAATCCTTTGTCCCCAAGAAATCTCTTCTCCAAAGCAAAAAAACAAGCCAAATATCATAAGCAGGTTAAAAACGATCCAAAGCGCATTTTTCTTTGGGACAAGTTTCACAAATCGGATGAACAAACAAACTGTGCCAAGTAACAATACAAATGCAGTTAGGTTCTCAATTACTCCATCTTCATCAACAAAAAAACGGAATTTCACGGGATAGATATAAACCAGGACACTGCCGGCCGCAATAAATAGCAGTGTGAAAATTGTGCTTATTTTAAAAAATCTTTCCATTTAATTGGTTAGAGTCTAACGTTATGCCTAACTAACGCTTAGTGTATTGTTTAATTTTATGAAACAGTGAGTATATTTTTCAAACGAAAATGGCCTCATTGTTACAAGCCGAAAACAAAACTAATGATATTTATGATTCTATAAAGAATGATTTCATTATTTTAAATTGTCTATCTTTGCAAAAATTTTTTAGCAGATGAAGCTTTGGGATAAAGGGTCTTCAGTGAATGAAGCAATAGAACATTTTACGGTTGGAAAAGACAGGGAACTTGACTTATTTCTCGCCCCCTACGATATTGTTGGATCGTTAGCACATATAAAAATGCTGGAGTCCATTGATTTGTTAAAGGCAGATGAACTCGAAACACTTGAACAGGAATTAAAACAATTGTACAAAAAAGCCGTTCAGGGTGATTTTTCAATTGATGAAGGTGTTGAAGATGTCCATTCACAGGTTGAAATCCTATTAACCGAAAGCTTGGGGGATGTTGGTAAAAAAATTCACAGCGGACGCTCAAGAAATGATCAGGTATTGCTGGATTTAAAACTTTTTACGCGCGATGCAATTAAATCAACTGTCGAAGGTGTTTCGCAGCTAATCGATACTTTGTTGCATAACAGCGATACCTACAAAGAAATCCTGATGCCAGGATATACCCACCTTCAAATTGCCATGCCATCATCATTCGGGCTATGGTTTGGTGCTTATGCGGAAAGTTTGGTGGATGACCTTGTTTTTATGCAGTCAGCATTTAAAATTGTTAATCAAAATCCATTGGGTTCAGCAGCCGGTTATGGTTCTTCGTTTCCGCTCAATCGAAAAATGACCACTGAATTATTGGGGTTTGATTCGCTCAATTACAATGTGGTTTATGCACAAATGGGCAGAGGTAAAGTTGAAAAAATTGTTTCTTTTGCTTTGGCAAACCTTGCCGGTACTTTGTCAAAATTAGCATACGACGTTTGTCTGTTCATGAGCCAGAATTTTGGGTTTGTATCCCTTCCGGCAGAGCTTACAACTGGTTCTAGTATTATGCCCCACAAAAAGAACCCTGATGTATTTGAACTGATACGGGCAAAATGTAATAAAATACAAGGGCTGCCCCAGCAAATAGTTTTAATTGCAAACAATTTACCAAGTGGCTATTTCAGGGACCTGCAAATTATTAAAGAAGTATTTATCCCGGCTTTTGATGAACTTCTGGATTGTATTCAGATTGCAAATTTTGCTCTGACAAATATTTCTGTCAAAAAGAATATCCTTGACGATCCGAAATACAATTATATATTTAGCGTTGAAGAAGTGAACAAACTTGTTCAGCAGGGAGTGCCTTTCCGTGATGCCTATAAACAAGTTGGTGCAGCAATAGAAGAGGGGTACTTTATGCCTGACAGGAACATCAAACACGTTCACGAAGGGAGTATCGGTAACTTATGCCTTCCCGAAATAAATGAAAAGAAAACAGTAGCGCTAAAGGCATTTAATTTCAATAAAATAGATCAAAAGTTAATTGAATTAACCAAATAAATGTGCTTGCTTGTAAGCAATTGCCTGTCATTTCGGTAAAGTAGCTTTTATTGTCCGGTTGATTACGTTTAAAGGTTCTCATTGCCTTTTTTTAGTAAAGGTTAAATGTGTGTTATCTAACATATATGAATTGCTGAAAAATTGGAGAATTTAAGCAATTTGGTTATTTTTGATTTCACTTCGTAAGTAAAAATTGGGTTTTACTTTCACTTTTAAGTTTTCAGGTTCTGCTAATGATCATGAAATGTGTGTTAGTAGGATTTGTCTGCGTAAAAGCGAATGGTGTTAAATTTTAAAAATGTGTAAATGATGCAAAAGAGATTACCTCAAGAACAGGGTTTATATAATCCTGCGAATGAACATGATAACTGCGGGATAGGATTTGTGGCCCATATTAAAGGAAAACCTTCACATAATATTGTGGAGCGTGGTCTGGAAGTGTTAGCGAACATGGACCACAGGGGTGCTACCAGCGCTGATAATGCAACAGGTGATGGGGCAGGTATTCTAATGCAAATTCCTCATGAGTTTATAACCAAAACGTTAAATGTCAATGTTGGCGTAAAAGGGCAGTATGGAACTGGCTTGGTATTCTTGCCAAAAGATGAAAATGAAGCTGGTAAATGCCTTGATATCCTCAATAAAAATATTGAAGCTGAAGGCCTTACTTTGGTTGGGTACCGTGATGTTCCTGTGGATAGTTCTGCACCTGGGGAGATTGCTAAAACTACTGAACCCTGTGTTAAGCAAGTTTTTATTAAAGGAAACCTTGAGCAGGATGCATTAGAGCGTAAGTTATATTTGGTACGCAAATTAACAGAAAGAGAAATAAGAGAATCAGATGTTGATTGCGATAAATGTTATTATCAGCCAAGTTTATCGTGTAAGACAATAATTTACAAGGGGATGCTTACGCCGGATCAATTGAGGGAGTATTTTCTTGACCTTCAAAACCCGGAGTTTAAAAGTGCAATTGCATTGGTACATTCACGCTTTAGTACTAATACCTTTCCTACATGGGATTTGGCTCAGCCTTTTCGAATGTTAGCGCACAATGGTGAAATTAATACTGTTCGCGGTAACCGTTTATGGATGCAGGCACGTGAAGCACTTATGAAATCGGAAGTGTATGGTGAAGACCTTAAAAAATTGCTCCCGGTGATCGAACCCGGCAAATCCGATTCAGCATCGTTTGATAATGTGTTGGAATTTCTGCACATGACAGGTAGGTCGTTGCCTCATGCATTGTGTATGATGATCCCTGAATCTTTTAATGAGAAAAACCCAATCCCGGATAGCCTAAAAGCTTTTTACGAATACCATTCAACAATTATGGAGCCATGGGACGGACCAGCTTCAATGGTGTTTTCTGATGGTAGGTACATTGGTGGGACACTTGATAGGAATGGATTAAGGCCATCCAGGTATGTGATTACAAAGAACGATTTAATTGTAATGGGCTCAGAAGTTGGGGTTCAAACTTTTAAAGCGGAAGATATTAAAGAAAAAGGCCGTTTAAGGCCAGGAAAAATATTATTGGTCGATACCCAACTGGGTATCATTATTCCAGACCACGAAGTAAAAGACCAATTAAGTAAAAGAAATCCTTATCAAATGTGGTTAAAAGAAAACCGCACATTGATGAGCGATATTAAAGTGAAACAACGGGTACCTTCCGAAATGGAGGACTTTGAAGTTTTCTCTAAGATTTTTGGTTACACCAAAGAAGACATGTATGAGCTTATTAAGAGTATGTGTGCTGCAGGTGCCGAGCCAACAGGATCAATGGGTAACGATACACCATTGGCTGTTTTCTCAGATAAGCCTAAAAGGTTCTTCGATTATTTCAAACAGGTATTTGCACAGGTAACAAATCCTGCCATCGACCCAATTAGGGAAGGGCTGGTAATGTCACTTACAAATTATATTGGATCTTTAAGTTCAAATATTTTAATTGAAACCCCAGAGCATAGCAAACTTATTAAATTCAGGAGCCCGATAATTACCAATACCGACCTTGGAAAAATAAAAGACCTTAAGGATGAGATGTTTACACATCGTACAATTCCAATGGTATTCCCGGCAAATGGGGGTGTGGAAGCGTTCAAAAAAGCGTTTAACGAAATGCTTGAAAAAGCAGAGGCTGCGGTTGATGACGAAAAGAATTATATCATCCTGACCGACAGGTCGGTTTCAAAAGATACGGCACCAATACCTTCATTGTTGGCAGTGGCAGCGGTTCATCACCACCTTATTAATGCTAAGAAAAGAATGCAGGTTGGGCTTATTGTTGAAACAGCCGAAGCGCGAGAAATTAACCACTTTGCATTATTGTTGGGTTATGGCGCATCTGTAGTAAATCCTTATCTGGCTTTTGCTGCCATTGATCAAATGGTTAAAGGAGGAAAAATTGAATTGGAGTATAAAGATGCCCGTAAAAACTACATCAAAGCAATCGATAAAGGACTGCTTAAAGTGTTATCAAAAATGGGAATTTCTACTTTAAGAAGTTACCACGGAGCACAGGTATTTGAATCTATTGGCGTGAGCCGTGAGCTAATTCAAAAATACTTTACAGGAACAGCAACAAAAATTGATGGAATCGGTTTCGAGGAAATCTACAAGGAAACAATGATGTTCCACGAAGAAGCATTTGTTGTTGACAATACCCCTGAACCATTCAGGTTTGAAAGTGGTGGTGTTTATGAGTGGAGAAAATATGGCGAGCATCATGCTTGGAATCCGGAATCTGTTGGATTGCTGCAATGGGCAACACGCACCAACGACTACAGCAAATATAAAGAATTCAGCAAATTGGTGGATGAGCAAAATAAAAAACCTGCTTTCATCCGGAGCTGTTTCAAATTTAAGAAAAACCCAATTCCGATTGAAGAAGTTGAGCCAATTGAAAATATTATGGCACGCTTTGTAACAGGGGCAATGTCTTATGGTTCGATAAGTAAAGAAGCACACGAAGCTTTAGCCATAACCATGAACACAATTGGTGGGCGAAGCAATACAGGAGAAGGAGGAGAAGATCCAAGTCGTTTTGGAACCAATAAAAACAGTAAGATTAAGCAAGTTGCCTCTGGTAGGTTTGGGGTAACCAATAATTATCTGGTAAACGCCGATGAGCTTCAAATTAAAGTTGCCCAGGGAGCAAAACCCGGAGAAGGTGGTCAGTTGCCAGGGTATAAAGTGAATAAAATTATTGCTAAAACAAGGAATTCCACACCTGGTATTACCTTGATTTCGCCACCACCTCACCACGATATATATTCGATTGAAGATCTTGCACAGTTGATCTATGATTTAAAAATTACCAATCCAACTGCAAAAGTTTCTGTGAAACTTGTGTCTGAAGATGGTGTTGGAACAATTGCAGCAGGTGTATCAAAAGCTTTCTCTGATATTATTATCATTGCCGGAGGCGATGGTGGTACAGGGGCAAGTCCTGCGAGTTCAATTAAACACGCTGGTTTGCCTGTTGAGTTAGGTATTGCTGAAACACAACAAACCTTGGTTTTAAATAACCTCAGGGGAAGGGTAAAACTTCAGGTTGATGGTCAGCTTAAAACAGGTCGCGATGTAGTGTCGCTTGCATGCCTTGGTGGTGAAGAATTTGGATTCTCTACCTCTGCGCTAATCGTTTTAGGCTGTATCATGATGCGGAAGTGCCATATGAATACTTGTCCTGCAGGTATTGCAACTCAAGATAAAAAACTGAGAAAAAGGTTCATTGGTAAAGCAGAATATACAGTTAATTATTTCAAATTTATCGCTCAGGAAATCAGGGAATACCTTGCAGAAATGGGAATGAAAACATTTGACGAGATTGTTGGGCGTACAGATCTATTGGAAGTAGATCAAGACGTGATCAACTGGAAAATGAAGAATGTTGATTTCGCCAAACTACTTTACATGCCGGAAGAGGCTAAAACAAATGCTATTCATAATACGCATTTGAATACGCAAGAATCAAAAGGGCATATTGACCTTGACCTAATCAGTTCTTCAGCCAAAGCAATTCAGGCAGGTGAAAAAGTATGGATTTCACATAAAATTATTAATGTTGACCGTACCACTGGGGCAATGCTTTCAGGAAAAGTATCGAAGCAATATGGTGAAGAAGGCCTTCCTAACGATACCATTAACTGTACTTTCCATGGAACTGCAGGCCAGAGTTTTGGAGCCTTCCTTGCAAAAGGAATTACCTTCCGCCTCGAAGGAGATTGTAACGACTATATTGGGAAAGGACTATCAGGTGGTAAAATTATTGTGGTGCCACCAACAGGGTCAACATTTAAACCAGAGGATAATATCATCATTGGAAACACTTCATTCTATGGAGCAACCAGAGGTGAAGCCTATATCAGGGGAGTTGCCGGTGAGCGTTTCTGTGTAAGGAATTCAGGTGCAAACACCGTAATTGAAGGTACGGGCGACCACTGCTGTGAATACATGACCGGTGGTAGGGTAGTAGTGCTCGGTAAAACCGGACGTAATTTTGCTGCTGGTATGAGTGGTGGTATTGCTTATGTATTGGATGAAAATGGGGATTTTGATTATTACTGTAATAAAGGATTGGTTGATTTATTACCTGTTGAGGATAAAGCCGATGTAAACGAACTGCAGGGAATGATCAATAAACACCTTATTTATACGCAAAGTACCCTGGCTTCTAAAATTCTTACCAATTGGGATGAGTACTTACCGAAGTTTGTAAAAGTCATTCCTTTCGAATACAAAAAAGTATTGGAAGAATTAAAATTGAAGGAACTTCAGAAAAAATTACAACTTACGAAAGAAGAGACTTCACGCCACGAGTAAGAGTTAGCGAGTATTAAAACATTTAGAAGAAAATTAAATTTATTATAGATATGGGAGATCCAAAAGGTTTCATGACAGTACCCAGAAAAGAGGGTGGTTATCGTCCAAAAAACGAAAGGATTTACGACTATGGAGAGGTTGAACAAACCTTAAACGAAGAGGATAGGAAATTACAGGCATCCAGGTGTATGGATTGCGGAATTCCATTTTGCCACTGGGGGTGCCCTGTAGGAAGTAAAATTCCTGAATGGCAGGATTCATTGTACAGGGCTAATTTTAAAGAAGCATATTATATATTACATTCCACCAATAGTTTTCCGGAATTTACAGGAAGGGTTTGCC
Organism: Prolixibacteraceae bacterium; assembly: GCA_963677475.2. Lineage (GTDB taxonomy): Bacteria > Bacteroidota > Bacteroidia > Bacteroidales > Prolixibacteraceae > JABMQB01. The sequence continues at coordinate 39,599 of CAXXQD010000015.1, forward strand.
CGGCACCATGTGAAAAATCGTGTGTGTTGGCAATTCACGAAGAAGCAGTGACCATTCGCGAAAATGAATGTGCAACTGTTGAGAAAGCCTTCGAAGCAGGTGCAATTGTTGCTAACCCTCCAAAAACCAGAACAGGTAAAAAAGTGGCGGTGATAGGTTCCGGTCCAGCAGGTTTGTCGGCTGCCGACTTGTTAAACAAAGCCGGGCATTTGGTGACCGTTTTTGAGAAAAACGATGCCATTGGTGGTCTTTTAAGATATGGTATCCCTGATTTTAAACTGAATAAAGGTATTATCGATCGTCGCTTAAATATTTTTGTGGATGAAGGAATTATCTTCAAAACAAATGTAAATGTTGGTGTTGATATCACTAAAGAGGAGCTTCTGAAGGAATTTGATGCAGTTGTTTTGGCTATTGGTGCCGAAAAACCAAGAGACCTGCAAGTAGAAGGCCGGGATTTGGAAGGTGTACATTATGCTATGGATTTTTTAATGCAGCAAAATAAACATGTTGCCGGACAAACCATCCCTGAAGAGGAAAGAATTGCTGCAAAAGATAAGAAAGTTTTGGTAATTGGTGGTGGAGATACAGGTTCCGATTGTGTTGGGACTTCCATTAGGCAAAAAGCCGAATCGGTTATCCAAATTGAAATATTGCCAAAACCACCGGAAAAACGGTTGGATTCAAATCCATGGCCATACTGGCCAAATACTTTACGCACTTCCAGCTCTCATAAGGAAGGTTGCGAAAGGCGCTGGAGCTTAAACACCAAACGTTTAATTGGCGAAAACGGTGTGTTGAAGCAAGCTGAGCTTATTACCGTGGAGTGGAGCAAAAACGAAAGCGGAGCATGGACAATGAATGAAGTTGCAGGAAGCAACGAAATTATTGATGTTGATTTGGTTTTATTATCGATGGGATTTACTCAACCAGTTCATGTTGGTTTACTGGATAGCCTTGGTGTAGAATACGATGGTAGGGGTAATGTAAAAATCAACGAACAAAAACAAACTTCGGTTGATAAAGTTTTTGCTGCCGGTGATGTTGAACGTGGTGCAAGCCTTGTGGTTCATGCAATCCAGTGTGGTAAAATTGCAGCTGCAAACGTAGATGTATTTTTAAGGTCCTAAAAAAAGTAGGCATACAAGATATTAAAGGTGCAGTTTTTCATAGAATGTGGTTGCCGAAAGTAATACGCCATTTCAGAATATAGTAGGCTACAGACCTAAGGTATGACGTAAAGGTATTACGAGTAGGCAACCATTTTTCTTTTTGGTTCGATTCCTCAAATTATAAACTTTTACTCGGCAAGAGGGATTTCATTTGGTCTTTTGTGTTTCCATCTTCGGTGCGACCATAGATAAAATTCAGGAGCTTCCTTAATTGTTTCTTCCAATTTTCTCGCATAAGCGAGCATAATATCGTGTTCCTTCGTCTCTTTTGGTTCCTTTACTAATTCATGGAAATATACTTCGTAGTGCCCTCTTTTTATTTTTCTCATTACCGAAATAAAAACAGGTTGATTGGTTTTTTGGGCTATTTTTTCGGCGCCATTAAAAAATCCGGTTTCCTGATTTAAGAAACTTGTCCAGAATTTGGTTGTTGGATGTGGGCTTTGATCTGCCAAGAGCCATAAAATGGCTGGCTTTTCACCTTGGTGAAAGCTGATTGTTGCCCGGCCCTGTTTATGAACTGGTATAAGTATGCTTCCCCATTTTGCCCTTAGGTTAACCATAAAATCTTCCAAAGCTTTATTGCCCCTAACAGGGTTATATATTGCCAGGTTTTGATGTTGAACTTTGTGTTGAAGATAGCATGGCCACTCCCAATTATTATAATGCATGGCAAGTAAAATAATGCTTTTACCCTCCTTGAAATAGTCGTTAAAAACCTCGTAATTTGGTAAAAAAACCCGCTTTTCAAAAACTTTGCCCGACATGCTATAGGTCTTAATTGTTTCAACAGTTAAATCACAAAAATGCCGATAAAATTTTTTGGTGATTATATGGATTTCTTCATCGGTTTTTTCGGGGAATGAATTCCTAAGGTTCTCCGTAATTACTTTTTTACGGTATTTTACAACTTTCCCAACCAACAAATACATAAAATCAGAGAATCCATAAAGAACCCAAAATGGCAGGTGCGAAATAAACCTTAACACCAGTACGCCAAGCCCGTTAATTATCTTTTGAAATATATTTTCGTGGTACCTTTTATCCAGCATAATTTAATTTGTAATTGGTTGGTATAATGGAATGTTTGCCGGTCGCTGGTGTTTCCATCTTCGGTGCGACCATAAATAATACTCAGGGTTCTCCCTGACAAGCTTTTCAACCCGTTGCGAGTAAGCATACAATAGCTCCTCATTAGTTAAATCAGCCGGGTTTTCAATTAAAAGTTCTATCCTTACTTTATATCTTCCACGTGCTGTTTTTTCCATATAATAGAAAAAAACGGGATCGTTGGGGTGTTTTAATACCAATTTTCCCGGTCCCGGAAAATAGGCGGTTTCCTGATTTAAAAATACACACCAAAACTTGCTGTTCTTTTTAGGGGTTTGGTCGGCAACAAGTAAAGTTAAAGTAAGCTCTTTGTCTTCTTTACAAGCCAATAACTTTTTATATATCCTTTTGGTGGAAACAAGATCTGCCCCATATTCCGATCGTAATTGATTAATATATGCATCGTATTTTAGGTTTCGCTGAGGATTATAAACCAATAATGTTTTATGTTTTGCCCGAGTTGGAAAAACTTTAACCCATTCCCAATTGCCAAAATGAGTGGACAACAGAAAGATACTTTTCCCCTCGTCGAAATAACGGTTTAGTTCTTCAATTTCCGTTAAATCCATTCGCTGCTCAACACTGTTTTTCCCTTTTCCGAACCGCGAAACCGATTCTATAAATATGTCGCAAAGGTTTTTATAATATTTTCGGGAAATCTCTTTTAATTCGTCATCAGGTTTTTCGGGGAAGGAATTTTTTAGATTATTCCAAACTACTTTTTTTCGATATCCAGAAATATAATAAAGAAAAAAGAACAGCGTGTCAGAAAGCAAAAACAGGCAACTGAATGAAAGCTTGGAAATTAGCTTTAAAAGCCATATTCCATAGGTTGAAGATATGTTCTGAATTCGTGACATTAATTTGAAATACGAAGTTAAATAAATTACCATTCCTGCTCAAAAAAATTACCTTATAAATGGAATTAATGTTTATTCATATAATTCCTCATGGCTTGCTACGGGGATAGTCAACTTTAAGAATTTTCTTTATTTTGACCAGTATTTACAATAAAGGGTTTATTTTTACTACCGCATTTAAAATTTGCAACCGTTAGTTGAAAAGCCAAAAAATAAACAATTAAATGAATAAAATGAAGAAAACCCTTAGCCTGATCTGTTTGATAATTTCTTTAAATACGCACGCTCAAACACTTTTAATAGCGCACCGTGGCGCATCGAATTTGGCACCTGAAAATACATTGGCAGCAGCTAAATTAGGATGGGAGCTCGGTGCTGATGCCGTTGAAGTTGATATACATATGAGCCTTGATAACAGGGTTATGGCAATTCACGATAAAACGACCAACCGAACCTGCCTAGGGAAAAATTTTACGATTGCCAAAGCACCTTCCATGTTGTTGCGTGATTTGGATGCTGGTTCTAAGTTTGGAAGTGAATTTAAAGGTGAAAAGATTCCCTTTTTAGAAGAACTTATTCAGGCAATCCCCGAAAATAAAAAGCTGGTTGTTGAAATAAAATGCGATAAAGAGGTTGTGCATCAGCTTATTCGGATAGTTGGAAATAGTAACAAACAAGAACAATTGGTATTTATTGCCTTTGATTTTAAAACGATAGTTGCAACCAAAGAAGCGTTTCCAGATAACGAATGTTATTGGTTGAGCGAATCAAAATCGGCAGTTAAAAAGAATATTCATAAAGTAAAGCAAGCTAAACTTGATGGCATTAATCTTTCTTATAAGATTATCGATCAGGAAATAGTGGAATTGGCAAAAGAAAATAATTTGCGGGTATTATCATGGACCATTGATGATCCAAAAGAAGCCCAGCGATTGATTGAATTGGGCGTCGAGGCCATCACAACCAACCGTCCGAAGTGGCTTAAAGATGAACTTTCTTTGAATTAACGTAATTTTGAGAAGATGTAAATGGTTATCATTCTGAACGAAATGAGGAACCCTGCCAGTTTTAGGATTAAGTCATGTTTGTGCCTTTTCAAACCCCTAGATAACAGTAGTTATTTGCTTAAACATATATTACCAACCACTATTTTGGACGTGCAACCATAATACCGGTTGCCCTGCTAAGTGAATTTAAATATTCAACCAGCGTTTTCTCCGTAATCACAACTTTCTTTTTATCGGATGAAGCATGCATCATGTAAACCCTGCCATCTTTTTTGACGATCATTCCAACATGCATAATGTCCAAGCCGAAGATATTGCTTGTTATTCCAATAATATCGCCATTCATTAATTGCTCTTCGATGGAAGAAATGTTTTCCTTTGGAATATAATACTTTACACGCTGGTTAATTTCTTGTTCCTGTTGTTTGATGAGTGGAATTAGTGCGGGGTTGTTTTTAAGCTGTTTATAGCTGTTCGGGTGGGTACTCATAAAATTAACTTCGTTTGCCAATACCGATGCAGAAATCTGTGATGTAATGTCTTCAACGAACCCTTTTTGGTGGTTTTCGTATATCCAATCGCTAAAATAATGCAGCCTTGAAGTATAGTCCGTTATTTTTTTATTTCGGTAACGAATTGCAGTTAATTCATTTGTAAAGGTATCAAATCCAGGATTTTCATTTCTGATAGTATTACATATTGCAAGGCAATTGTCAATAAAGGTATTGCAATCAAATTCGTGCAAATTCACGACCAGCATTTCTGTTTCGTTTATTTCCAATGTATGCGCAACATAGGGTGTGCCTAAAAACGATTTGCCAATAGTCATCATTAAATCGGATATAGGGATTTTTTCTTCGGCAAATTTATCAATGGTATTATCCAAGATTTCAACATCACGGGTATGAAAACTTAGGCTATCCGAATTATCGGGTTTGCTCAAACAAGCAACTGCAAGAAATGGCAATAACAGGATAAGAATATAATAACGCATGCTATCTATTTTGGAACTAAAATTACGCATTCTGAGGAGATTGAAAGATTATTGTTGAAAGGTATACATACAAACTTTCACAGTAAGGGGAAAGCTGGCGTTTGCTTGATGTAATAATTTGATAATTTAATATTCCCCTAATATATTACATCCTGCCCGGATTGGCAGGATATTGGCAAAGCATAAAGTGTGTTAAAAAATTAAGGAAAGGGCAAAGGCTATTTGTTGAGTTTAACGCGTACTGCAGTTGGCCCTTTTTGTCCCATTTCAACTTCAAAGGTAACAGCATTACCTTCTTTAATTTCATCAATAACGTTATTGATATGAACGAAAACACTTTCTTTTGTTTCCATATCACGAATAAACCCATATCCTTTTGAGTCATTAAAAAAGGCAACTACACCTTTTCTTATGGGGTCAGCATCCGGTTCATCTTCCGAACGGGCAACGCCAATTGAAATATCTTCGAGTTTGATATCTTTTTTCTTGGTTGGATCAGGAGGAGTATCTGAAATCATTCCATTTTCATCTACATAAGCGATCATGTCATCTAAACCGCCACTTTTTTCACCTTCTTTTCTAGCAAGTCTTCTTTTTTCTTTTTCTTTTCTTTTTTTCTCTTTTTTGTTTCTTACTTCTTTTTTATTAAAAGTTTCTTGTGATCTACCCATAAAATAATATTGCTTTTTTAATTTATTGTGTTAATATAATCTTTTGTTTTCTAAGTTCCAACAAAAGTATTTTTTACAACTTCATGACCATGCATTAAATTGCACACTCAAAATAGATTTGTTGGTAAAAAAATAAAAATGGGATCTAAAAAGTCGGGCCGAAATGAACTAATCCTGAGGAATAAATTAGTGGACTAAAGCACAAATTCTCAAATCTGAATTTTGCCAAAGGTACACTTTTATTCTTTGAGAATTACGATCAATTACTTTTTTCATAGGAATTCTTTAGAAACCACATTTTAAAATACCTTTGTGGCAAATGAACAAAGCAGATGTATTAGTAATTGGTGGTGGTCCTGCCGGATTGATCGCAGCAGGAAGGGCTGCAGAAGTAGGTTGCAAGGTAGTGCTTCTTGAAAAGATGCGCCAACCTGGCCTTAAACTCCTCATTACCGGAAAAGGAAGGTGCAACATTACAAACGATGCAAGTCCATCTGAATTTGTCAGACACGTTTACCCCAATGGGCGGTTTTTACGGAATGCATTTTCCGCATTTTACTCAAAGGATATAATTGCCCTTCTTAAAAAGTATGATGTTGAAGCATCTGATTTTAGAAAGAGGGGGAAGGTATTTCCCGGCATCGAACAGTGCTGCCGATGTATTGGATGCACTGCTGAGATGGGTAAAAGACCTTAAAGTTGAAATTTTGTGCAATCAAAAAGTGGAAATGCTTTTGGCAGAAAATGGTATAATTACAGGGATAAAGGCCAATGGAAAAGAAATCGAAGCTAAGAAGGTAATTCTTGCTACTGGTGGGAAATCGTATCCCGGAACGGGCTCAACTGGCGATGGTTACGATCTAGCAAAGGCGGTTGGGCATTCGGTTGAAAATGTTCGGCCAGCACTTGTGCCGCTCGAATCTGAAGGCGATACCGCGCAAAAGCTGCAAGGCTTAAACCTGAAAAATGTAAGGGCTGTGGTTTGGGTAAATGGCAAAAAAGCAGGGGAAGATTTTGGCGAAATGATATTCACCCATTTTGGGCTTTCAGGTCCGATTATCCTAACCCTAAGCCGAATTGTGGTCGATGAGCTTCAAAAAAGCAATAAAGTGGAAATTAGCATTGACTTAAAGCCTGCCCTTGACGAACAAAAGCTTGATAGAAGGTTGCTGCGTGACCTTAACGAGCATGGGAAAAAAAGGGTTGGCAATATTTTTAAAAACTGGCTGCCATCTTCCATGATCCCGGTTTTTATTGAGCTCACAGGCATTAATCCTGATAAAGAATGCCATCAGGTATCTTCAAAAGAGAGAAAAAAAATTAAGTACTTGCTGAAAAACCTAAAGTTTAATATTACCAAAAACAGATCGTTTAAAGAGGCAATTATTACTGCAGGTGGCATTCCTACTATTGAAATTTCTCCAAAGACCATGGAGTCGAAATTAGTGAAGGGTTTGTATTTTGCAGGTGAGCTGATCGACCTGGATGCTGAAACCGGTGGTTATAACCTTCAGATTGCCTATTCAACTGGATGGTTGGCTGGCAATTCTTGCAGAGATAATTGAATATAAGGATGTCATCTTCCTAAAAAAAGATGACATCATTAATTCTAATCCAATACACTCTTTACACGGCCAACTTCGCCCGTGTCAATCATTACTTTTATGCCGTGAGGGTGGCTTGCCGATTTTGTTAAAATCCTTTTCACCCTGCCTTCGGTCAATTCGCCTGTCCGCTGGTGTTGTTTTTTAACCATCGAAACATAGTAACCGACCTTGATGTTCCGTAGCTTTCTTCCGTCTGAAGTATTATTTTCCATCGTTTATCTTTTATTGAAATTGAAGAGCCTTATTTCCATCGTTTCCCTTTCCATTCTTGCTGCTTTTCTTCCGAAAAAAATGTCCATGCGACTATTCTGCTGTTTTTATTTCCATGCTGCATTTGAATGGTTTCAACCTGATATGCATCGCTCCTTTTTAATGCCTCATAAATGCCAGGCAATGAATGCTTTTTTGATACCAACGTAGAGAACCACAAACAGGAAAATGCGAATTTTTTGCTTTGGCGTATCGTATTTTTTATAAAAGCTTCTTCGCCTCCTTTGCACCATAACTCATTGCTTTGCCCTCCAAAATTTAATGACTTATTAGGCTTTTTATGAGTACTTAAATTACGTGTTTTTTTGATTGCAACCCGCTGAGCTTCTTCCTTTGAAGAATGAAATGGAGGATTACATATGCTTAAGTCAAATTGCTCATTCTTTTTAATGATGCCATAAAAAATATCGTTTGGGTTTTTCTGCAGGCGGCATTCTACCATATTCTTTAGCGACTGATTTGAGCCTATTGTATTACCTGCTGCCTTTAATGCAATTGGGTCAATATCGGAACCTATAAAAGACCAACCATATTCCTTGTTTCCGATAATCGGATAGACACAATTTGCCCCAACACCAATGTCAAGGCATCGAACGGATGAGCCTTTGGGGATTTCTCCATCTTTCCCTAATAAATCAGCCATATAATGAATATAATCTGCCCTTCCCGGAATTGGAGGGCATAAATAGTTTTCAGGAATGTTCCATTTCTTAATTCCATAATAGTGCTTTAGCAAAGCTTTGTTGAGCATTAAAACGGCCTTTGGATTTGAAAAGTCAATGGATTCGTCCCCGTATTTATTTTCATGGACAAACCTGCTTAATTCGGGCGAACTCTTTGTTAATTCCTTAAAATTATATCGTTCACGATGCCTATTTCTGGGGTGTAATCCTGGTTTTGTTGTGGGATGTGTTTTTTTGTTGTGATGCATCTGTTTCAATTCAAATTTGGCATGTGCCTGGGTAAATTTAATTTTTTATCGGAAAGTGGAAAAAGAAATGATAATATAATTCTTTAACAAGGCATTTATGTACCTTGCAGCACATAAATAAGTCAATGGCACTATCAAATAACGATATAATTAAAAAACTCAGGGTAGCATTAAAGCTGAGGGACGATGATATTATTGAAATCCTGAAGCTTGCAGGGTACACCATTTCTAAAAGCGAGTTGGGCGCATTTTTCAGGAAAGATACCCACCCTAAATACATGGTTTTAAAAGACCAGATTCTAAGGAATTTCTTGAACGGACTAATAATTTATAATCGTGGTCCACAAGATGAACCTCTAGTTGATACTAAAAGAAAACCAACACCTAACAATTAATTTCTTCAAAGTGATGATCGGGAAATATTTTTTGGAACTTTTTAGGTATAACTGCGCTTACCTGTATTTTTTCTTTGGTGAATGGATGAGTAAATGAAAGAGAACTGGCATGCAAGTAAAGCCCTTTCCCTTTAAGCATCAATCCTTCAATTCCATAAACCGCATCACCAAGTATTGGATTTCCTAAGTCTTTCATATGTTTTCGAAGTTGGTGCTTTCTGCCTGTTTGCGGTGACAACTCAAGCAGGTTAAGGTAAGTAAACCTTGGCGAAGCAACAGATTGAAGTTTTCGATATATTGTTATAGCTTCTTTGCCATCTACATTTGATTCAATTCTGCCGCTATCTTTCATTTCACCGATGGCAATTGCATGGTAAATTTTCACGGTTTTTCGTTCTTCAAAAAGTTTGTTTAATAGAATGACAGATTGTGCGGTTTTGCCCACTAAAATTACACCGCTTGTCGGGTAATCGAGGCGGTGAATAGCTTGTGCCCTGGGTAATGCGTCTTTTTGACTACTGGGTTTCAGATTTGAAGCAAAGGCATTTTCAAGGATCCATTTTTTATTTCCACTCACTTCAATTCCCGGTGGTTTATTAACAAGCGCCAAAAAACCGTCTTCGAATAAAACCTCAATTTTCAGGTCTATTTTTGGAAATTTTTTAGTGGTTTCTTCCTGAAATAATTCAATGGTTTCTCCTCCTTTAATATAATCAGATGAATAAGCAGTTTTACCATTTACCTTTACCAATCCTTTCGCGATAGCTTTCTTCATGCCTTTTCGCGAAGGTATTGAATAAAAAATTCCAGGGGTATAATCTGACAACCTACTTTTATCAACTAATTCAGGAACATGATGGCTAGCGACCAAGGATAATTTATTGTTCATAAAATTATTTTTCCTGCTCAAAGATAAAAAGTTATTCAGCTGAAAATATTGGGTGAGGCAAAAAAAGGGTGGATCAGATTTGACCCACCCTTTATCAAGGATTTATAATGAATCCCCAAAGTCTTGTTTGAACTTGGCAACCAATTTTTGGGGCCAATCAGAATTTGCTTTTAAAGTACCCATAAAGAAACGCAATAAAGGTGGTTCATTTATCCATTCTAATCCACCTACTAATTCACGGTTATCATACAACCACTTCACACGATCAACCACAAACATTGTTTGAGAAAGTGTAAATACCCTTCTAGGGAATGCCAAACGCAACAATTCAACGTCGGCAAGTATATCGTCACCGTTTTCATCACGAACACTTGAAATGGTACCTCTTTCCATTCCACGGCAACCTGAAATTATAAATAAAGCTGCAGCCAGTGCCCCTGCCGGATATTCTTTTTGTGGTACGTGCGAAAGAAATCCTTTTGCATCGATATGGCAACCCAATGCCCCTGCTGGTGTAATAACCGGGATGCCGGCAGAATCGAGGCTATTCACCGCATATTTGATGAAAGAAGGAGATTGGCTGATTACTGTATCGTCACAGGTTTCCCGTAAACCAACGGCCATGGCTTCAATTTCACGTACCGACATACCGCCATATGTAAGGAATCCTTCAAAAAGGACGAGCAGGTCACGCATTTTTAAGTATAAATCTTCGCTGTTTGTAAGAATTGCACCTCCACGGGTCGAACTTACTTTCCTACTTGATAAATAAACCAAATCGGCATAGCCGCACATTTCATTTAAAATGTCTTTAACCTCTGCATTTTCAAATTCTTTTTCGCGTTCCTTGATCATAAATGCATTTTCGCCAATCAAACTTGCATCCAAAACCATCATTGCGTTGTTAGCATCACAAACAGCACGCACATCGCGCATATTCTGCATTGAGAATGGTTGTCCTCCGATTAAGTTTGTAGAGGCTTCCATCCGCACAAATGCAACCCCATCTTGTCCATATTCTTCAAAGACAGCTTTTAATTTATCGATGTCAATATTTCCTTTAAATTGTACATCACTTTTTATTTTTAAGGCTTCATCGGTATATATTTCCAGAACTTTACCTCCATTAATCTCCATATGTTCTTTGGTTGTGGTAAAGTGGTAATTCATTGGAATTGCCTGTCCTTTTTTTATAAATACCTGAGAAATAATATTTTCAGCGGCACGCCCCTGATGGACAGGGAGTACATAATGCTTTCCGAAAACCTCACGTGCAGCTTCTTCCATTCTGTAAAAACTTTGTGAACCTGCATAAGCATCATCTGCTTGCAGCATTGAAGCTACCTGGTTGTCACTCATGGCATTTGTGCCCGAATCGGTAAGCATATCCATGAAGATATCTTTCGTATTTAAAAGAAACGTGTTAAAACCTCCTTTTTCAATGGCCTCTAACCTTTCTTCAATAGGTTTTAAAAACAGTTTTTGTACTATTCTCACTTTGTGCAATTCCACTGGAATTTCCTCTCCACTATAAAATTTTATAGCAGTTGCCTTTTGATTTGTCATTTTTTATCTTGTTTGAATTTCAATTTGTTAGTGATCTAAAGATAAAATCTTCTATATGAAATCCTAAAAAATAATGTATGATGTAAAGTAGTTTTCGGTGATTTAGAATAAGTCCTAATAAGTATAATTAACGCTCATGGAAGCAATAAAATTGAATCATCTGAAAACACTTTTCTAGATTATTTTATTGGCTTAAAGACTCATTAGATACTGTTATTTGTTGCAATACAGATTATTAACTTTTTTTTAAATAACAACTCAAATTATGCGTAATTTGTTTTTAGCAACTAAATATAAAAATTAATCGGTATGTTTTTGGATTTTCAGATACGCTTGCTCTACTTTTTCACGTGCCCAGGGAGTTCTTCTTAAAAATTTAAGGCTTGATTTAATGCTCGGGTTTTCATTAAAACATCGAATTTTTATTTTGTGCCCTAAATGTTCCCAGCCATAAAAATCAACCAATTTGGCTACTATCTTTTCCAGGGTTATACCATGCAATGGATTGTTTGGCTGTTCGTTTTTCAAAACATTCATCCTTATAATTCCAGTCCTTCGAGCAGTTCTATAAATCGTTCTATTCCGGCAAAAATTTCTGATTTAAAGATATGTTCATCGGCAGTATGGGAACGCGCTGATTTTCCAGGCCCCATTTTAACAGAAGGGTAAGGTATTACTGCTTGATCTGAAGTTGTTGGTGAACCATAACAATGAATACCAAGTGACATTGCCTTTTGTGCAAAGGGATGTTTTATGCTAATTCCGGAAGAATTGAGTTTAAACGAACGGGCCTGAACTTCTGATTCCAAAAGGTTGCTGATTATTTTAAACACATCCATGTTGGTATAATGTTCGTTTGTACGGATATCAACCGTAAAATTACAAACATCGGGCACCACATTATGTTGGTCACCGGCATTAATCTGGGTAACGGATATTTTTACAGGTCCCAATACTTCAGAGTTTTTATCAAAACGATAATTCCTAAGAATATCGATATCGGCAATTGCTTTATATAAAGCATTAACTCCTTCATTTCGGGCAGCATGGCCTGATTTTCCGTGTGCAGTGCAATCAAGCACTAAAAGGCCTTTTTCAGCAATTGCAACATCCATGGTAGTAGGTTCCCCAACAATGGCAAAGTCTGCTTTTGGCATATCGCCCAACACACAAACAATTCCATTCGCACCCGAAATTTCTTCTTCAGCTGTAGCTGCAAACACCAAATTATATGGTATATCATCGCGATGGTAAAAGTGGACAAATGTTGCCAGTAAAGAAACCAATGGGCCTCCGGCATCGTTGCTCCCTAATCCGGTTAATTTATCGTCTTCTTCAATCGCCTGATATGGATCGACAGACCAGCCCTTTGCAGGCTTAACTGTATCAATGTGAGAATTTAGAAGTATTGTTGGTTTTTGTTCCGAGAAGTGTTTATTTACTGCCCAGGTATTGTGTTTTTTTATGTTGAACTGAATACCTTTTTCAATTAAAAAACGGCGCATTACTGCTGCTGCATTTTCTTCTTCCCTGCTCACTGAGGGTGTATTAATCAGTTCCTTTAAAAGTTCAATATATTCCTGCATCAAGAATAAAATTTATTTGTGCTGCAAAATAAATAAAAAAAGTCTTAAGTATTCCTACAGGCTCTTTCACATTTAACATTGAAAACATTATAAATCATCCATTATTACAATTCCCTGGTTTTTTACTTTAGATTCAGATAAAGCAGCCAAGCCGATAAGTACGAGAATAGATGCTGCCCCAATATATACCCCCATGGGGATTGGCATTGCTTCGCCTTGCGCATAAGAGTGTAATCCGGAAAGATAATAGTTAACACCAAAATAGGTCATTAGTACAGAACTGAAACCAACCAAAGCAGCGGCGCTTAATTGGAAATGCCCTTTAAATCCGGGAATCCGGTGCATGTGTACAATAAAAGAATAAACCAAGATGGTTACCAATGCCCAGGTTTCTTTTGGGTCCCAACCCCAATACCTTCCCCACGATTCGTTGGCCCAAACGCCTCCAAGGAAAGAACCAACCGTGAGCATAAACAGGCCAATAATCAATGCCATTTCAATGATATAAACCAATTCTTTGATGGTGATATTTAACCTTGTAATATTTTTAGGGGTTCGGAACAACATTAAAATAAGGTTCAGCATCCCAAGAAGTGAGGCAATGGCTAAAAATCCATAACTCGCTGTAATAATGGCCACATGCACAATCAACCAATATGATTTTAGAACGGGAACAAGGTTTGTAATTTCAGGGCTCATCCAGCTCATGCCTGCAACCAGCAAGGTTAATGCAGATAGAATTGTCGTAAGTGCCAAGGTGATAATTGACCGGTTTGCAAAAACCAATCCTGCCAAACATGTAGCCCAACCCACAAACAACATCGATTCGTAGCCATTACTCCATGGGGCATGGCCCGAAATGTACCAACGCATCGCCAAACCAAAGGTGTGAGCGGCAAATAGGAAGATGATAATTGCGCTTAATATTTTTAATATAAATCGAAATTTATATTTGCTATTAAACAAGGAAATAAAAACTAGTAAAAGGAAAAGAAGTCCGGTAAAAAGGTAAAATTTGGCCAGTTTCCCGAAAATATGAAAGTTGATGTAAAATACCTCCAGTTTTATTTTTCCCGTGGAAGGGATAACCTGGTTGCCATACGCCAGTTGGTATTCTTTCAGGGTCAATAATAATTTATCCGCTTCTGCCCAATTCCCATTTGCTGTAGCATTTTCAACAGCCGTAAAATATCCTTTTAATATACCTTCAGCATAAGCTTTTGCTTCTGCACCGAGCTGGCTTGTTTGATTGATGCCAACCCATTTGTCTTCCTGATGGCCAGGAATAGGGAATAGGGTCAAATATTCCCCGGAAAATACACCCATTAAAATATTAACCCGTTCGTCAACATTGATAACTTCTTTGTCAAATTTTGTCCTTAAGGCAGGCTTTTTTTCATAAGCGTTTCGCACCAGTTCCTGCAATTTGTAACCACCCCCGGGACCTGAAACAATGAGTGAGTTTAAGGCAATCCTATCATCAAAAGTGCCCAACATATTTCTTAATTCAGCATTGGCGACTTTAATAATTGGTTGGTTCTTCCACTTATTTGGATGCATATGCATGTCGAGGAAAACCTCTGTTGCCGACATTCCATCAACTGTACTTTTTTTGGCAGTTTTCCGTATTATTTGCGATGCGATTGTATTTACCGGTTCTATCCTTCCTTTGTTGGTTTGGATAAGAAGCTCACTAAATTTTTTGATGTGCAGCTCGTCAAATTGCTGGCTGTTAGGATTCTGTGCAAATGAATTTGTGCCAATGAACATGCCCAAAATAAAAATGCCCAGGTATTTGGCTTTTTCTAAACGAAGTTTTGAGGATGCCCGCACCAACCTTTTGAAACGGCTGTTTTTATTAAATAAAGTGAACACCATCCCGAGAACCATAATCAGGTAACCAAAATAAGTGATGAAGGTACCCCAAAAGTCATGGTTTACGGAAAGGATAGTCCCTTTTTCATCTCTATCGAAGGAGGATTGAAAAAAGCGATAACCTTTGTACTTAAGTATATTGTTCATGAAAATCCGATATGGGGTTTCCAATCCTTCATTTTTGTCAATTAATGTTACTTCGCTGGCGTACGATGAAGGGCTCATAGAACCAGGGTAGCGTTCCAATTGAAAATCGTTCAATTGGATTTCAAAAGGCAATTGAATTAGTTTGGAACCATACGAAACAGCAACTTCAATTCCGTTGATAGTGGCAGTGTAAGGCTTGTTGATTGCCCCTTTATATCCAAACACAAACAAATCTTTTGATGCTCCTCCCGATCTAACCTGAATATGCACCCCATCTGGATTCTGTGTGTTTTTTTCTGGCTCCTGATAGACAAGTTTTGAACGTCCTTTCTCAATATATTTTTTCAGTCCAAAGCTTATCTCGCCAACCTTAAAGGCAATGTTATCATTTAAAATAGTTGCAATTCCGGGGGCAATTTTTTCGGTCTGGCTACCCATCATTTCAAAGCGAATGATCGTATCCTGAGATGTAAAAATGATTTTACCTCCAGATTCATATAAAACTACATCTAGGTTATCTTCCTGTGAACCAAAGCCAAACCTCAACCCCTGTACTTGTTTGTTTTCTCCATGTTTTAAAGTAAAATCATCTCTTTGCATTCCTGATCCGACGGCAATAAGTGAAAGGATAGGACTTCCGGTTTCGTCTTCAACAACAGTTTCTACCGAAGATGGAATAAATTCCAAAGCTTCCAGCGAAAGTTCTTCTCCAGAAATAGAGATACTTTTATTAAAATTAATCCCGGTATAGCCCGAAAGCCTGACTTCTGATTCGGAAGAAAGCTCTTCCCCATTTTTATTCGCATGTATAGAAATATAGGTGCTTTCAGAAACCAGGGTTGAAGAACTTGCCCCTTCTCTTATGTGCATGCTTCCTTCATAACCAAAATATCGTGTTACTGCAGCTCCAACCAGAATAATTATGAATGCAACGTGAAAAAGAAACATGCTCCATTTTTTCTTGCCCCAGAGTTTGTTTACCATAATGCTACCAACCATGTTGATGATCATTATAAACAATAATATTTCAAACCATAGGGAATTGTAAATCAGGATTTTTGCAGTTTGCGTACCATAATCGTTTTCGATGAAGGTTGCATAGGCAATCGATATTCCAAAAACAGTTATTAAAATCCCTGTGAAAAGCATAGAGGATAAAAAGGCAAATGTCTTTTTCATGATATTTATAAAGAGCTAATTATAGAACTATAGGCAATAACAAATGTAAGAAAGAATGGTTTGTTCGAAGGTGAAAATCAAAAAAATCCTTTGCTTGCTATAATATAAACAAACAAAGGATTTCAATAATAAAGCCAATAAAGATTATTTTAATGGATTTGGATGTGCAATTTTTGCAGCGTATTCTTCATAATTAAACCCTTTGTAATGAGGGCTTTCCTCGTTATGGCATTTTTTACAAACCATTTCGGTTGGTTCTATCATCCCTTTAGAAAGGGACAATTCTTTGTTTTTCATCACACTGTTTGACTTGTACATACTACCTGGTCCGTGGCATGATTCGCAGGATACTCCTTCTGTAATTTTAAGTGTTGCTACCAAATCCGGATCAGCATGGCCAACGGTAGAGTGGCATTTAATACATTTTGGGTCTTTAGCTTCTTCATCGCTTAAAGATTTCATTGCATTAGCATGTGGCCCTTCAAGCCATAACTTATATTGGGCACCTTTATCGGGTTTGTTGTGACAAATTTTGCACTTTAAAGCACCGATATACTCAAAATCCTGCGCCGAAGCAACAGATGTAAGTATGAAAACTATTCCGATTAGGAATACTAATTTTTTGTAATTCATAGCGATATTGATTTATTGTTTATACTATTTTTTTATGGTAAAGAACCTATGTTAAAAACGACTTAAAATTTTCTCTTTTTCTTGAACTTCATTAGTAAAAATGCATAAAAATATTTGTTTTTCAAAGAATTGTTTCATGTAATAACAGTCATATAGTAAGCAAATTAGCCAATATAAAACGTATATAAATTAGAGCAATTCCTGTACCTGTATTTCATAAGAACGTTTTTCAGTTAAAACACTTTTTTATATTCAATATAGTTGTGAATGGCAATCGGCACACATCATTTCTTTCCATGCTTCATCAATATCGATTGGATGCTTGAATTCAAGTGGTTCCAATGAATTTGAGATTTCCAGTTCACCTGCTTTCCCTTGTACCAATATTTCGTGGCATAAATTACAGTCTCGCGAAATAACCTTGCCGTTTTCTGCTGTGTGCTTATCATCGTGGCACCTGTGGCAACCCAAAGTTTCCATATGCCCCAGATGATTTGGGTAGGCACTCCATTTAACCAGCATTTCAGGAAAAATATTTTGCGAAAATCCGCTTTGTATAGCAAGTATGGCTTTGTCAACATCGGTTTTTGCCGAATCCATTAATTCCGGATATGAAGATGCATAATATTCCAGCACATGGTTTTTAATGGTGCTTAATGCACTATCGGTAGTCGGGAAATCCTGCCCGAGTATTTCCATTGCCACTAGTTTAATTTCAGGTAATTTTCGGGAAATTTCACCTGAACTTAAATACTCATCGATAAAATTTTGTGGCGCTTTATAATTGTGCGAAGGGCGGTTATGGCAATCGAGGCAATCCATTGTCCTCAGTTCCAGCGTATCTCTTTGTTCATGTGTGAGATTATTCTCTTCGTCCTGATAAATAACAGTCTCATTGGTTTTTAAATTGGTAAATTTCACCCATGGAATTATTTCCCTATCGTAATTTTCACTTATATATTCGATTTTTACATCGGGGTTAATGTGCCAGTGAATTCCTTCTGCTTGACCAAGTGCACTGGTACTGGCGCTGGTTTTCATTTGCATGTGGATGTTCCATTCGGTGTTTTCTTCGTCAGCCAGGTACGATTTTTTGTTGCGATGTTTCCGGTCGTAAAATTTT
Organism: Prolixibacteraceae bacterium; assembly: GCA_963677475.2. Taxonomy (GTDB): domain Bacteria; phylum Bacteroidota; class Bacteroidia; order Bacteroidales; family Prolixibacteraceae; genus JABMQB01. The sequence continues at coordinate 57,614 of CAXXQD010000015.1, forward strand.
TGTGGCCAGTGGCATTGTTCACAGGTTTCCCTTGCAGGGCGAAGGTCATGAATCGGAGTTGGAATTGGTTTGGGATATTTTTTAGCCAAAACAGAATATACCTGGTACAATCCCGACATCTTACTTTTTACATACCAACTTGCACCTGAACCAACGTGGCATTTTACGCATCCAACCCTTTCGTGCGACGAAGATTGGTAGGCAGTATATTCGGGTTTCATCACTTCATGGCAAAGTTTTCCGCAAAATTCGTTGGATTCGGTCAGATGAAATGCTTCGAAACTTCCAATTGACGAAAGTACAATCAAACATATAGATCCGATAATGAAAATAATTGTTGCATTTCGTACAGAAGGTTTATTAAAATCAAGGATTGCCCAATCTTTTTGATCTGATTCTTTCTTTTTTAACCTCTTCTTTTCCCGGTACATTCCCAACGGAATCATCAACAAACCTCCAATTAAGAAAATTGGAAGGATCATGTAAATGAATATGCCAATATATGATCCTGATTCAATAAAGAAAGTTGTTAATACAAACAGAAAAAGAATGAGCAACAAGTTTATTAAAGCAATAGAAGCCCCAATAATTGAGAGAATATTTTTGGACGATTGTGGTAGTTTCATTTGTGTAAGTTTATAAGTTATAAATACAGCAAACCTATCTAATTTACAAAATAATATCTTTGATTACTAGTGTGTTAACAAAGAATATAAAATTAGTACGACCAAAACAATTCCTGTAAACAGGAATATAAAACCAAAGAATTTAATCCAACGTATTTTTTGTTTCGAGAAATCTTTTTCCACTTTTACGGATTCAAGTTTTCCTGATTTTTCAAGTTCTTCGAATTCGCGCGGGCGGTCATCTTTATACTCTTCAATTGGTACATGTCCGGTAAAAATAACCGTATCCATAGGGAACGATTCGGGTCGGATATGCGTATTGAAGAAATGGATCGTAAAAATAAATCCTACAGCGAGCAATGCTTCATCGCTGTGGATTATTTGAGCAACATTGATAAACCAGCCAGGGAAAAACTTGGTGTAAAATTCGGGGAACCAAAGTACAGTACCTGATGAGCCGATAACAATTACCCCCCAGAAAACGGCCATGTAGTCGAATTTTTCCCAATAGGTCCATCTTCCATACGAAGGTCGCGGACCAGCCCAAACAAACCACTTTATTGTGGCCCAGAAATCCCGCAAATCCTGACGGTTAAACATCAGCGAGTTACTACCGAAAATAAAAGATTTGAATTTTACCTTTTTCTTTTTCTTAATGATGATTAAACTGACAACATGATATCCAAAATAGCCAAAAGTGATCAATGCGGCAAAACGGTGAATTGTTCCGGCAACTACTGCTCCACCAATAATATTAGCCAACCATTTTGCCCATTCCATGTAGGCAAATTTCAATATCATTCCGGTTAATGCAAGCAATAAAAAGCTAACGATTACAAAAATATGTGTGATTCTATTGCTTTTAGTAAAGCGTCGGACATATACCTGTTTTCCAGGAGTATGGATGTGCTTCTTTTTTCGGTTATTGCGCATCGCCGTAATCGACCTTGGTATCCACAATAAGGTGTGAAGCCCAAAAAATAAGAATACGCTGACCAGCAGTCCGGTCATTGCCCAAAAAGTATAATATAGCCATGGGAATTTGCTTTTATTATAATGCGTAGCGTGCGTTAAATAACCAGTAAATTTCATGTTGGCGTCGGTATGGCATTTCTGGCAAGTACCAACTATATTTAATGGATTGATTGCCGATTCCGGGTTCTCCATTTTTAGGATATTGTGTGTGCCATGACAGTCGGAGCACCTGGCAGCCTCCATATATCCTAATTGATACACTTTACCATGGTAAGTATCCAGATAGGTTTCCGTCAGGTCTGAATGGCATTTCCCACATTGTAGGGTTATTTCCGACATAAATTTGTCTTCGTGTACCTCAGAGATAACATGCGCCGAATGGCAAGTGCCACAGGTTGGGTATTCTAAATCTCCTGAATTTTCGCGATACGCATGGTCACTCTTATTATATTCGTCATAGATCCCTTTGTGACATTTGCCGCAAGTTGCCGCAATATTGTTCGGATTTACAGAAGAACGTTTATCATCTTCCCTCAGCATAAAATGCGTAGTATGACAATCGGTGCATACCGCTGTTGAAAGCAATCCTTTTTCGGTAAGGCTCCGGCCGTGAACACTGGTTGAATAATCTAAAAATGCATCAATTTCATGCAATTCGGTGTTAATGGTTGCTTTCCCACCTTCGCGGTGACAAGATCCGCATAGTGTTGGAATTGACGAGCGGAATACTGGCGATGTTTCATCTTCTTTCGAAATAACTTTGTGGGTACCATGGCAATCAGTACAGTAGGGTGCATTTTCCCTATTGTTAAAATAGGCCTCGCCGTGCCCGCTTGAAAAATAAATTTCAGATTCTTCCGCATGGCAATTTGAACAGTCCACTTTCCTGGCAGTCTCACATGGCCTGTGAATATTTGCTGTTACATCTGAATGGCATTTTACACATGTGATATTTTTGTGCGAGGAATTTGCCAGATCAAGTACATCAACATTTAAAGGGATCTCCTTACCATCCACAACTTTATGGATATTTTTATCTTCGTGGCATTTTAGGCATGTTTGATCTGAAATTACATTTACGACATTCTGAAATTCAACTTTATGGGGAGGGTGGCAATCGGTACATGCCGGAATTGCACCTGGTTTTTTCTCCCACAATTCGGTATTGATTACCTTCACATGTACATCTTCAATCCGTGCATGGCATTTCATACAAGTTGCTGCAATGTTTTTGGATGATATACTTGAGCTTGTTTGTGTATGCGGCAAAATAAGGTGGTTGCCATGGCAGTCGTTACAAGTTGCGGTAACCGTTAATCCACTCTTAAACAATCCTCGTCCATGAATACCCTGACTGTAATTTTCAACAATATTATGCTCTGTAATTTTATATTTTCTTGCAACCGGAGCACCTTCCTTGTGGCAGCTTCCGCAAAGCACAGGAATATTCATTTTATAGGTTTTCGATTTTGGGTCGAGTGAGCTTAGAATATTATGAGTGCCATGGCATTCTTTACAATTAGGCGCATTATAATCTTTGGCATTATATGCTTTCCCATGGATTCCTTTAGCAAATTGTTCCATGGCAATATCATGGCAAAAGCCACAATCAACAGGCTCCAGGTTTTCCGGGTGGGGAAAATCTTCCACATCGGCATCGGGGTGGCACGATGCACATGAAACATCTTTATGTACCGAATGGCTTAATGCATCGGGTGCAACAAACAAGGAAATTTCCCTGCCTCCACGTGTAGTACTTAACTCCTTATCTTCGTGGCACATAAAACAATCCTCGTTGGATTGGGCTGCCACCTGTAAAAAGCCAAAAAGCGATTAGAGAGACTTAATGAATAGAAACTTTTTTGAAAAAGATAAATATAACTCCCCCGGGTGTTTAGGGCAATTGAACTTCAACCATTCGATACTAATTTTACTCATAACTATTCTCTCCTATATTTTTTCTGCATCAGGTATATGCAGAAAAATCCTCCCATTAAAATAATGCTAATCAGTATGCTCTTTTACATGATGCCAACCTGTTACAATGCTTTTAAAATTATCTCTTGGTGATTTACCTATTGTTGAAACATAAAGATGTACGAAAAGAAAGATTGAAATTAAAAACCCTATGGCAGCATGCAGAATAGCGGTTAGCGAAATCCCACTAATGGTATAAACTTTTTCAATAATTATCTCTGGGAAAAGCAGCGCTATTCCTGATACAATTACAAATGGGACAAATAAATACATAACCACCACATACGAATATTTTTGGAGGGGATTAAACTTTCTTTTTTCGGAAATCGGGTAGGGGGCATTTTCTCCTTTAAACATGCCAAACATATAGTATTTAGCTTGTTTAATCAACCTTTTTCTTAAGCCTTTAGGTTTAATGCGATAATATTTTTTATTTCCTGAAAGAATATTCCCAAAGAAAAACAAGAGGTAGCTCAACGCAACAATAACCCCTGCAATATTATGAAGGTTAACAGCCAGGCCAAAACCAAATAACGAGAACCACGATCCAGAATATTGTAAGCTTAGTCCGGTAAGTATTAACAATATAATCCCTAATGCATTAATACCGTGCCAAATTCTTAGCCAAACCGGATATAGATATAGTTTTGCCATCCCAATTTATTTTTTTAAGATCCTGAATAATGTGTGTATGATAATACCAGACCAGTGTTGCCAAAAATATGAGAACACTTAATAGGTTCAATAGCGGGTTTTGGTATGCCCCAATTACATAAGAATCATTAGCAATTATTGTGTTAATAGTTCCATTTCCCGACCGTGCCTGAATATTCTCGTATTTATACAGGGAAGCCTGTAATTTTGAATTAGAAGAGTGGCATTCAGCGCAAAGTTTTTCAGCTTTTTCAATTCCGTGAATGTTGTGCGATATATTTAATGAGTCAACAACAACTGTATGGCACTCGATACATCGTACATGCTTAAAATGCAATTCCTGGTTTGGCAGCCACTCATGGGCCTGTATCAATTGCGGGTTGGTTCCGTCTGTTACCAGTTGGTATTTACTCATGCTATTGTGGCATGAAATACACATATTATTACTGAATTCAACAATTTCTTTCACGTTGGAACTCGTCCTTGCCGTGGCTTTGTAATAATGCTGAGAGTGGCATTTCGAACAAGTAAAAGTTTCATTGTGTGCTCTCAAAATGGACACTCTTTTCGAATTCTTCCACAATCCTCTCAAACTGATAGGATGCATAGGTTTCATCGCCACCATGGCAGTCGATACAGGTTAAAAGCGGTTCCAGCTTCAGGTTTCCGTTGTGCGGATAGGTTTTATATTCATACGAATGGCAATCGGTACAACTGAAACTGCTATGTACCCCTGTTTTTAGTTGAACGGTATCAAGAATATAAAAAGGGTTCATCAACCTTCTTTCATTCATTTCCGTGTATTCGTTATGAACAGTGAATGTTTGTGATGTATGGCATTTTAAACACAACCAGTTTTCTTCAGGTATTTCCTGTGCTTTTACCGGGAAATACAAATTGACTAGAAAACAAAAAAATACTAAACTTCGAAACAGCTTCAACATGGTAATTTTTAATTTAAAACCGGAAACAAACAATGCCTCCGGTTTTTATTTTCTTGAGTTAATTAATGTTCGAATTCAATGAATGATTGACTACTGTTTTTTAAAAACCCCAAAGGCGCGTGATGGTGAAACCAAATGCCAATCCTCCGTTTGTCCAATCATTCCGGTTATATAACATCACATCTTGCTGCACAATACCATTTGCATTTCCGGCATAAACCTGAAATGCGTGCGTACTGGTTGAAAATTCGACCCCAAAAGCAAAATTTGGTTTTGGATAAGCATCCAGCCAGTCTAATTGTTCTGAGATATCCTTTATTTTTAATGGCAGGTCATAGGTCGCAATAATTGACCCTTGTGGCGAAAATTTAATTTTACCGCCAAAATGTAAGCCAATTTTATCATGATCTTCATGAATGTACCTACCATCGGGAACTTGTACGTTGGTAATGTTTGTTGCATTAAAGTGTGTGAAGCTTACTGCTGTTTGCAATGAGAAAGCATCGCAAAATTTCCGTCCAATAATCAGTTGTGAAAAATATGACAAGCGATCTTCGAAGGCAAATTTATTTACTTTAGTATTATGGAATGCAACCCTTACTTTTCCGGTTCCAAACACATCTTCGCTCCGGCCATCAACAGCAACGTTTCCATACAGTGTAACTGAAACAGGTACCTTATTTTTTCTGGTTTGTTCCAAAACAGTCCACTTAGCACTTAGGTCGGTGTACATATTCTTTTTAGTGATACCAGCACCCAACTGAAAGTTTTTGGCAGCAACATAATTTAATGCCAGCCTTACATTTCCGGTGGAATAAATCCCCCATAGGTCGGACCTGCCGCTATTTATTTGCCCAAATTTGTGTTGGATAATAAATTCCAATGTTTTTATATAGGGCACAACCGATGTTTGCTGATCAATCAGGATACCACTTTCCCATGGTGTCCTTACCGGCTTGTCTTTTTCTTTGACTTCCGTTTGTTCCGTTTCTTGCGCAATTAAATTACTCAATGCGAAAGAAAAAAGTATAACAAGTATAAATAGTTTTTTCATAGTCATGAGTATTTAATTGTTTTTAGCTCCCTGAGTTATCCAAGCCAACACATAAGATGCTTCGGTCGCCGTATATTTTGGGTGGTTGCCGGTAGCATCGGGATTAGGCTTGGTATAAATTAAACTTTGTGCAGGAGTTGTTTTATTAACGTATCGGCTACTATTTAAAGCTGCGTAAGGAGTTCCCGGCAGTTAAATCCGGTGTTTGGCTTCCCGTTTTGTGGCAGGAAGTACACTTTGCATCAAATATTGGCTGCACATACTCAGCAAACCCATATACTGTTGCATTTGGATCTTCCGGATCAACTACCACAGGGTTCATCTTCAACCACGGGAAGTATAAAATCGTATTTACATGCACCGAACATTAATGCAACAACAACTATAGGTATTATATATTTTAGTTTATTCATTTTGCATTTAATTTTTGAAATTTATATAAAAAAAGACTTCTCATTTTTCAGAAGCCTTTTTGACTTATATAAAAAATATTATTCGAGTGCGCTGAATAGAATTCAGTAGTAGTGCCCTCACATAGTGCAGGGTTGTGAGCACCTAAGCTGCGGTCTTCTTCTAATCCAACCCAGTTGAAAGAATGCTTGTACTTGCACCATCGGATAAGTTCCTGTATGTGGATGGTAGGATATAACAGGTTCACTGGCAACGTGGTCTGGTAATCCATCGTCCCATTCATATTCTATTTCCTCTTCCGCTACAACTACACCTAGTTCTATTAACTTGTCCCTTAGTTGTTCCAATAACAAGCTGTGTATTCTGTTTGAACTGACCTTTATAATCATAATTGCTATCAGTACTCGCATTATGGCAAGCATTACAGGTGTTTAGATTTGGAGCAAAACTGTGTCCTCCAAGATTTTTCACGTATTGTCAAATGTCACCCATGTGGCATCCTGTACAAGCGGCTTGCGCAAAGTGTTTTCCTGTGTCCTGGTGAAGGGTAGTTAACTTCTCCCGGAATTTCAACAAATCCGATACCAGCAACAACGTTTGCCTTGCGCACCATGGTGAGGACCATAGTGTGTACTAGTAATTGCATATAGGTCCATTACCCGCAACATCAGCAACAGATCCATTGTCAATATTGTACTGATCTTCATCAACAGGGCCAGCTCTTCTTGATTGATGACACTGTGCACACAAATTGCTGTATTCCTCACAAAATCCATGGAAGGACTGGTCCTGTAGAGTAAGAAGGCACAGACTGCGGTTGATATCCTTAAAGCATAATCAGTCGATTCGAAAGTTTGATGCAGCCCATGGCATGTATTACAATCAAAGGTTTCAGCATTTTCTATATCACCATAAATCGGATCAGCTCCTAGTGCAGCAAACTGTTGAAATCCAGTTGGCGTATGACATCTTCCGCAATCTTGCACCCCATTCTTCACGTTCCAATGTGAATTTTCCAATTTTATGTCCTGATAAAACGTATTGTGCTTGTTTGTTTAGCATGTTTTCGCCTGAATGGCAAACCAAACAGGTTACGTTTCCATCTACTCCGTTCTGCCCGTCTGATCCTGGTGCACCATCTGCGCCGTCATCACCATTTATACCGGCTAGTCCCATGGGTCCTTCTTTTACGCAAGATGTTGCCAATAAGGCACATACAAACCCCAAAATAATAAGTTTAATAGTCGAATTGAATTTCATAATATATTTAATTAGAATTGGTTTTAATAAAAATAGATTATCTGCATCTCTTTGGTAAATTTACGTGAGATTTGGGATCGTTTTGAAGAAGTTATAATGATACATCCATGCTTAAAAATTGATATTTTAGCACGCTTTCATGAAAGGTTTAATAATAAAATTATTGATATATGTCAATTATCCATTTTTACTAATGGAAAACCAGGGCATCTTCATCAATGATTTCAATGGAGTGGCCATGGGTTTTAACAAATCCTGAGGCTTTGAATTCTTGTAGTATCCTAACAAAACTTTCTTTGGTCATGTTCGATAAATCAGCCAAATCCTGCCGGGTTATTGGTAAATGGAATGGATTTGTTTTGAACACATTGTTTTTCAGGTATAACAAGGTGTCGGCAACCCTTCCGGGCATATATTTTTGAGTTAAATTGACGAGCTTGTTTAAAAGAATACTGTTTTGTTTGGTGTGGTGTTTTAAGATTTGAATGGCAAACTCATTGTTTTTTGAGAATAATTCCACCAGTTTCGAAGAATCAATGAGGCAACAGGTAACATCGGTTAAGGCTGAAATCGTATAGTTTCTGATATTTCCGTTAAACATGCTGCCACCAGTTACAATATTCAGGTTGGTAATAAGTTGTAGGATTAAAGTTTTGTCTTTTACCCCTTCTACATATACTTTTGCATATCCTTCTTTAATACAGACTACATGGGTCGAGGTTGTATTTTGCTTAATAATGGTTTCTCCGGCTTTAAATTTTATTTGTTGTTTCTCAGAAATTAATAGTTCTAATTCGTCTTTTTTTAGTGCTTGAAAAATATTCCCATCAGTGTTTTCAAAACAGCTAACACAACAACAACTTCTATCGTTACTACAACCACTACAATTCTTGTCCATCAAAACTGCCATCCTAAAGTCTTTAAAATGAGAACTATTCAATTTACAAAATAATTTCCATTTGATGCCTAAAAAGATAACAGCAACATAACAAATAAAGTTTAAAAAAAGGCAGACATTCTACTTTTTTTTAAATTAACATATGCTTGATATTCAATATCCTATTCTAAGGTTAACCTGGTTCCTTTTCCACTTGAAATGCTTTCGGCATTTGTAACTATCACATTTACAACACCATTTATTTTTGCATTAAAACCATTATCGAGTTTAGGAATCATGCCAGAGTTAATTGCACCTGTTTCTTTCAACCGAACAAACTCACTTTTGGAGAGTTCGGGAATTACTGAATCTTCATCGTCCTCATTTGCAAGGACCCCCTTTTTCTCGAAACAATACATAAGGTTTACATTAAAAAAAGATGCCAGTTCAGACGCGAGTTTCGAGGCAATTGTATCGGCATTTGTATTAAGTAGTTGACCTGCCCCATCGTGAGTTAAAGGAGCAAAAACCGGAATAACATTTTCATTAATAACGAGCCTTAACTCACTTGTGTTTACCTCTTCAACATCTCCAACCAGACCGTAGTCAATAGTTGCGACAGGGCGTTTTTTAGCCCTGATCGTGTCCAAATCGGCACCTGTTAGCCCAATTGAGTTCCGCCCAAGCGCTTGTAGTTTAGCAACAATTTTTTTGTTTACCAAACCCGCATAAACCATGGTGACAACATCCAGCATATTTTTATCGGTAATTCTCCTTCCTTCAACCATCTTTGTTTCATAGCCTAATTGGGAGGCAATTGTAGTAGCCGTCCTTCCACCGCCATGCACAAGAATTTTGTAGCCGGATACTTTTAAAAATTCCGTCAATAATTTATCCAGGTCAGATTCGTTTTCAACGATTTTGCCGCCAACTTTAATAATTGTAAGTCGATCCATTTTATGTGTTTAGTTAAAGGTTAATAAAATTTTCAAGGATTTTAGCCCCAACCGATCCACTTTTTTCGGGGTGGAACTGTGTTGCATAAAAATTATCCTTGTGCAATGCTGCACTGAAAGGTAATATATAATTGGAGGTTGCAATGGTGTGCTCACCAATGGCTGCATAGTACGAGTGTACGAAATACACAAATTGTCCATCGATGGATGGATCAAACAGATTTGTTTTTAGGCCCTTAATAGTGTTCCAGCCCATGTGTGGAACCTTGGTGGTATATTCCATGCCTTTTTCAGGCACAAATCGTTTAACTTTTTCTTCGAAAATGCCCAGGCATTCGGTGTCATTCTCTTCGGAGTGAGCGCACATTAACTGCAAACCTAGGCAAATGCCTAAAACAGGTTGTTTTAGTTCCACAATAACTTTATCTAAACCTGTTTGCCTTAAATAGGCCATAGTTGTTTTTGCTTCGCCAACACCCGGGAAGATAACTTTATCTGCATTTTGAATGGCTTCAACATTTGCTGTGATTTCTGCTTCAACATTTAATCGAGCCAGTGCATTTTTTACAGATTCAATGTTCCCCGCATTGTATTTTATTATTACAATCTTCATTTTCATATATAACTACAATAAACCTTTAAATAATTTCTTACCACTTTCTATGATCGAAGCAAATACTCAATTACTGCTTTCATTTCGTTAAACTCATCCAAGTTAAAAAGACGGGTCATATAAACAATCTTTCCTGTTTTGTCGATGATAATATTTCTCGTAACCCCTGCTTTTTGTGCTGCAAACGAATAAAATATTTCTCCATTTGGATCTAATGCCAGTGGATAAGTGATGTCAATATCTGATTTGAACTTTTTGACTTTATCCAGTGGTTCATCCAAATCAATTCCGAACAGTGTAAAATCTTTATTATCCTTATTTTTTAACCAGATATCGTTTTCAATATGTGGCATTTCCTTACGGCAAACACTGCACCAGCTAGCAGTGAATTGAAGCATAACAACCTTTCCTTTTAAATCGCTCAGGGTGACCGATGTGCCATCTGTAAGTTGCATTGTGAAATCAGGGGCTTGTTGCCCTATTTTTACGATATAGCCATAGGCTTCCGGGATTTCCTTTTTTGGAATGCCATTTAGCTGGGCATTTAAGGTGAGGGTAAGCATGACGAATGAAAAAATAACAAGAAGCGTTTTCATTTCCGTTGCTTTAATTAAAAATAACTGTTCTGTTGTTGAATACCAATATCTTGTGCTGCAGGTGTTTGTACACCGCATTTGACAGTACGATTTTTTCCAAGTCCCTTCCTTTTCTGATCAGGTTTTGAACCTTGTCAACGTGACTGCACCTGGTCACATCCTGTACTATTATTGGACCAGCATCTAAATCGGATGTCACATAGTGACTGGTTGCCCCAATAATTTTTACGCCGCGTTCACGCGCTGCATGGTAAGGTTTTGCCCCCGCAAATGCAGGAAGGAATGAGTGGTGGATATTTATCACCCGGTTTGGGTAAGCAGAAACAAAGTCTTCCGATAATATTTGCATGTACCTTGCCAGCACAATAAAATCGATGTTGTATTTTTCTAGGAGTTCAATTTCCTTTTTCTCTTGTTCGGCTTTGTTTTCTTTATTTATTGGGAAGTAGTGAAAATCAATTCCAAACCTATCGGCCACTGGTTTTAAGGTTTTGTGGTTGCTAATAATCAATGGAATCTCAACATCCCATTCACCAGCAGTATAACGCGATAGGATATCAAACAGGCAATGGGGCATTTTCGATACGAATAAGGCCATTCTTGGAATGTCTTCGGATAAATAAATTTTCCAATCCATTTTTAATTTCGACCCAATCAATGTGTCGAAATACTCACCAATTTTATCGGTCGGAATTGCAAACCCCGCCAATTCCCATTCAACACGCATATAAAATATTTTTTCTTCCCTGTCAACATGCTGGTCAAGGTAAATTATGTTTCCGTTGTTTTTATTCAGGAATTCAGTTACCAATGCTAATATTCCCTGCCTGTCGGGACAGTTAATCAATAAAATTGCAGTGTCTTTTTTCTCTTTAAGAGGCTTTATGGTTTTCATTTTTCGTATTATAGTTTTCCTTTGGTTGAAGGTAGTTCAAAGTTAAAAATATCTTTTTTAATGGCCATTTTTATTGCTTTCGCGAGCGCTTTAAAAATAGCTTCAATTTTATGGTGTTCATTTTTGCCTTCGGCTTTAATATTCAGGTTGCTTTTTGAGGCATCAGAGAATGATTTAAAAAAGTGGAGGAACATTTCGGTTGGCATATCCCCAACTTTTTCACGTGTGAATTCGGCATCCCAAACAAGCCAGGACCTTCCTCCAAAATCAAGTGCCACTTGTGCCAAACAATCGTCCATTGGTAGGCAAAAACCATATCTTTCAATTCCGGCTTTATTTCCCAATGCCGATAAAAATGCCTCGCCGAGTGCAATTGCCGTGTCTTCAATTGTGTGGTGCTCATCCACCTCCAAGTCACCGTTCACCTTTATCTCCAAATCGCATCCTGAGTGCCTTCCAATTTGCTCCAACATGTGGTCAAAGAATTTTAATCCTGTATCGATGGAACAATTTCCTTTACCATCTAAATTTAGATGAACTGAAATGTCGGTTTCTTTGGTTTTTCGCACAACAGATGCTGTTCTTAACGGAGAAGCAACTTTTGCATAAATTTCGTCCCAATCTTCGGTAATTAATACGCAATATTCAGTAAGTGCTAATTCTGCAAGTTCACTTTTCAATGAACCACTATGTAACAAAATCCCTTTTGTTCCGAGGTTTTTGGCAAGTTCAATATCTGTAAGCCGATCGCCAATTACAAAACTATTTGCCAGGTCATAACTGCCATTCAAATATTTTGTGAGCATCCCGGTTCTTGGTTTTCGTGTTGGCGCATTGTCTTCGGGCAAACTTTTGTCGATGAGGATATCATTAAAAAATATCCCTTCATTTTCGAGCGTACGCATCATTTTATTATGTGCAGGCCAAAAGGTTTCTTCCGGAAATACCTCTCGCCCCAAACCATCCTGATTGGTTACCATGACCAATTCATAATTGAGGTTTTTGCAAATGTTGTACATATTTCTTATAACCTTGGGAACAAATTCAAGTTTTTCAAGCGAGTCAACCTGAAAGTCAACAGGTGGCTCTTTTATAAGTGTTCCATCGCGGTCGATAAAAAGGCAAGGTTTCATTTTCTTATTTTTATGATTTACATAAAGGTTTTTTAATTATTTTCTTTGTTTTAGAATATTGAAAAAATATTCAATAAGCAATATTCAAAAAGCAATAAGCAATGCTAAAATAAGTTATAATTTAGATTTAGCCGTCTTTATACTTGAAGCAAAAATTGCAATTAATTCTTCATTTTCATCATATGTGGTAATAATTTTTTCTTTCTCTAGAAGTGGTTTCCGTAAGGCAATCTTTAGGCAAATTCTTGTTTCTTTTAACTCCTTTAATACAATTTGCATTTTATGAATAAAATCCTTTTGTGATTCTGCTGATTGTGCTTCCCCATAATTTAATGCTGGAGAAGAGCCACTTCTTATCAATTGTCCTCCAATATGATTTCCTAGTTTCGTATTTGGAAAAAGTTCTACAATTTGGTCGATAGAAAGGGCAAATTCTATAAGCCTGTTTTCTAAATCAAATGTTTTTCTTGTCATAGTGTTGAATATTATACTTACATGATTTAGTTGAATATTCGAAATTGAGTATTGAATATTGTTTATTTCCCTTTTATACAAGCTCTTCCAATGCTTGAACCAGCATGTTGTTTTCTTCTTCGGTCCCGATTGAAATCCGCAGGCTTCCTTCGCACAAATAAACTTTTGAGCGGTCCCGAACGATAATTTCTTTTTCGATTAAATAGTTAAAAATACCATGTGCATCAAACATTTTCACCAATAGAAAATTGGCATCGGAAGGATAAACTTTTTCAACAAATTCAAAGGAAGCAAGCTTTTTTGCAAGCCTTTCACGTTGGTTGTTAATCAGATCTACCCATTCCTGTTTTTTATTTTCAAAAGAAAGCAACTCCAGGGCTTTCTGTTGGGTCAGGATATTGATATTGTAAGGGTATTTTATTTTATTCAATAGCGAAATTATTTCGGGTGAAGCGAATGCCATTCCAAGCCTGATCCCTGCCATTCCCCATGCTTTTGAAAAGGTTTGAAGGATTACCAGGTTTGGGTATTTATCCAACTCGTGCAATAGGCTCTTTTCAGGTACAAAGTCGATATAAGCTTCATCTATTACCACCAAGCCATCAAAATTATTGACGATTTCGAGCATTTCATTATAATCGAGGCAATTTCCTGTGGGATTATTTGGTGAACACAAAAATATCAACTTCGTGTTTTTGGTAACTGCATCGAGAATGTCTTTTGAGACCAGTTCAAAATCCTCATTAAGCGGCACGCTTGTTACACCAACATTATTAATGTCAGCCGCAACCATATACATTCCATACGTTGGGTTAATGGTTACAATAGAATCTTTTCCGGGTTCACAAAACAACCTGAACAGTAAATCGATCGGTTCATCGCTGCCATTCCCAAGAAATATTTTATCCGTAGCAATATTTTTAATGCCGGATATTTTTTCTTTTACTTCGGTTTGAAGCGGATCGGGATACCTGTTGTATGGTTGGTTGTATGGATTTTCATTGGCATCCAGATAAACCATTGCCTGGCCCGAGAATTCGTCACGGGCAGATGAATATGGTTTTAAACTTTTTATATTGCCCCTTAAAAGGTCGTTGATGTTCATTTTTAGTTTTTTGTATTTGCTTTAATAATTCGCAGGGTCGCTGCATTTTTGTGTGCAAATAATTGTTCGGCTTCCGCCATTTTTTCTATTGTAGGCCCTAGGTTTTTTATTCCAGAAATGGTTATTTCCTGAAACGTGATTTTTTTTAAGAAACTATCCATATTTACTCCACTATACGAAGTAGTCCATCCATTGGTAGGCAGGGTATGGTTCGTTCCGGATGCATAATCGCCTGCGCTTTCGGGTGTGAAGTTTCCAAGAAAAACGGATCCTGCATTTTTTATTTTACTTGCTATTTCTGTATAATTATCGGTGCAAATAATCAGGTGTTCAGGAGCATACTGGTTAATAAGATCAATCATATCTTTATCATTATAAAAAATGATAATCCGGCTATTCTCCAAAGCTTTTAAAGCAATTTCTTTTCTTGGAAGTTGGTCAAGTTGTTTCTCAATTTCAGTTTGAATTTTTTCAACCAGTTCATCCCCTTTTAATACCAGTATTACCTGACTATCCGGTCCATGTTCGGCTTGCGACAAAAGATCGGCTGCAATGAATGAAGGGTTTGATGTTTTGTCGGCCATAACTGCTACTTCTGATGGACCAGCGGGCATATCAATTGCCACATCTGAGTTTCCGACCAGTTGTTTGGCAGCCATTACATATTGGTTTCCAGGACCAAATATTTTATGCACTTTTGGAACCATATCGACCCCATAAGCCATTGCCCCAATTGCCTGGATGCCCCCCAACTTAAATATTTTTGTGACTCCCGATATTTTTGCTGCAAACAAGATAGCCGGGTTTATTTTTCCATTTTTATTGGGTGGGGTACACATAATAATCTCTTCGCAACCTGCTAATTTTGCAGGTACGGCAAGCATCAAAACAGTCGAAAAAAGGGGCGCACTGCCTCCTGGTATGTATAAACCAACTTTTTCAATGGCAACAGGTTTTTGCCAGCAAAACACTCCTGGCGAAGTTTCTATTTTTTTTACCGATTGTATTTGTGATTTATGGAATATCTCAATATTGGTTTTTGCTGTGAGCATGGCTTCTTTTAGTTCATCGTCAAGGGCAACGGAAGCTGTTTCAATTTCTTCATCGGAAACCAAAAAGTCCTCTACAACGGCTTTATCAAATTTTTCGGTGAATTTATGAAGGGCTTCTTTTCCACCTACTTTAATTTCATTCAAAACCTCACGAACTTGTTCGTTTAATTCAGATACATCAAATAAAGGTCTTGTTAAAATGCCTTGCCATTCGGATGGGGACGGATTTTCATATACCTTCATAATTTTATACTTTTTGACGTTTAAACCTTAATGCTAAAAAATTACCTGCAAAAAGGAGGATAATGCCTGCCAATGCTCCTGGTTGCCATTTGTAATCTTCATAAATAGTAGAGATAATCATTGCAATAACCGGAGTTAAAAGAGCAATGTATATGGCGCGATCGGGACCAATTTCCCCTAATAGTTTTAAATAGGACGAAAAAGCTACGATGGAACCAAATATCGCTAAATATAGTAAAGATATGGAATATGAAATGGAGGTTTCAAAATTTAATGGTTTTTCGAGTAACCAAATCACAATGAACATGACCAAACTTCCGTAGATCATTGCAAATGCGTTGCCTTGGATTACAGGTATTTTTTTCTTTTGTTTAAATGCCGAAAGAATGTTTCCAAGTGATGCAAGGGTTATTCCGGCAAGGCAAAAAAACAAACCAGTGATACTTTTTGAATTTATGTCGATTTCTGAGAATTCTGAGTTAAATAGCAAAACAGTACCACTTACCCCCAATATGGCAGCAAAAAACACTTCTTTTTTTATCTTCCCTTTTAAGAATAAGGCATTAAAAAAGATGTTGAAAAATATGATCAGCGAAAATATAACAGCAACAACTCCACTTGTAAAAAGGGTCTCGGCCTGGTAAACAAACCAGTAATTAAAACCAAATAGGCTTATGCCCAGTAGTAACATTAGGAAATGTTCACGAATATTAAACCGAAGTGTTTTTCCAGATATTTTACAAAATGCCAAAAGCAATATGCCAGCCAGCAGAAACCGGTAGGCTACTGATACCAACGGATCGACAGTTCCGAGTTGAAATTTTATGGCGTACCAGGTTGATCCCCAAATTAAGGTTGGTATAAAGTATAATATATATTGCCTTAGGGTCATTTTAAAAAATCATTTTTTCAATTGGGACAACCAAAATACCTTCGGCCCCGGCTTTTTTTAGCTTACCAATTACTTCCCAAAAATCAACTTCTTCGATGACCGAATGCATTGAACTCCAACCATCCTGTGCCAATGGGACAATAGTCGGGCTTTTTATCCCAGGCAACAGGCTGGCGATTTCCTGTACTTTGGAATTTGGGGCATTCAAGAGGATGTATTTTTTCCCTTCGGCCCTTTGAACGGATTCCATCCTGAAAATAAACTCGTCCAGGATTTCTTTCTTTTCGGGGGATAAATTTGGATTGGCAATTAATACTGCTTCCGATTGCAGGACAACTTCAACTTCTTTTAAGCGGTTACTCACCAGCGTTGACCCAGAGCTAACAATGTCGAAAATAGCATCTGCCAGCCCAATTCCGGGGGCAATTTCAACTGAGCCATTGATTACATGAATTTCAGCATCAATATTGTTTTCTTTTAGATACTTTTCTAAAATTACAGGGTAGGAGGTTGCAATTTTTTTGCCGTTAAAGAATTCAACACCCGGATAGTCAATTGATTTTGGGATTGCTAATGACAACCTGCACTTACTAAAGCCTAATCGTTTAGCAATTACAACATCCTCTTGCTTTTCTAACATTTCATTTTTACCAACAATGCCAATGTCTGAAACATTATCGGCCACGGTTTGGGGGATGTCATCATCGCGAAGGAATAATGCATCCATAGGGAAATTTTTAGAAGAAGCTACCAGTTGCCTTCTTCCAACATTCAGTTTAATTCCTGTTTCCTGAATAAGTTTTAAGGAATCTTCGTTTAACCTTCCTTTGGTTTGAATCGCAATTTTTAATCTGTTTTCCATGTTATTTGAAATAAAAAAAGGCCTGCCATATTTCGGCAAGCCTTGATTGTTAAATATCTTTTATACAAACATAATATCTACAGCCTACCTACCTCAAGTAGTTTCCAATGATGGTGGCCATTATGTCCTGTTCTTTTTATCATTTGTTTTTGAAATGAGCACAAGTATAGTTATAAATTGTTTTCCATGCAATACAAATGCTGATAATTTGAAGCAAAAAGTAATAATTCGTAGATAAATTTCCTTTTGGGAAATATTGAGTTAACAATTGAAATCAATTGCATTTATCTATTCAATTCTTTAAAGTAATATAATATTCAATCAGAAATAGCAATGCAATTTAACTATTGTATTGGGCTGGTTTCTTATCGAAGCATTTATTAGAACATGTCTTTCATTTTCTCAAAAAAGCTTTTGTCGCTCGCTGAGGGCCCTTCTAGGAAACCCGGTGAATTTTGTAAGCTCTCAAGCATTTTTTTCTCATCCGAATTCAACTTTTTAGGGATCCATATGTGAACCCTGACAAGTAGGTCACCTCTTCCATAACCGTTTACATCGGGGATTCCTTTTCCGCGCAAGCGTAATACTTTTTCAGGTTGTGTGCCTGCTTCTATTTTAACTTTTACTTTGCCATCAATGGTAGGAACTTCAACAGTTTTCCCAAGGGCTATTTCGGGGAACGACAAATATAAATTATAAATCAAATTTATATCGTCACGAATGAGCTCAGGATGCTTCTCTTCGGTAATAATTACCAAGAGATCGCCGTTAATACCATCGCGGCGGCCAGCATTTCCTTTACCTGATACATTTAGCTGCATTCCTTCACCAACTCCGGCAGGTATTTTAATTGAGATTACTTCATCATCTCTGATTACTCCTTCACCGGCACAGTGATTACACTTATTGGTGATTGATTTACCATCTCCCTGGCAAGTGGGACAGGTAGAGGAAGTTTGCATTTGCCCAAGAATGGTATTTGCAATCCTGGTAACTTGTCCGTTTCCCCCACAAGTAGTACATGTGCTGTACGAGTTTCCATTTTCGGCACCTGAACCATGACAATGATGGCAGGATACATATTTTTTTACTTTAAGTTTTTTCTCCACTCCATTGGCGATTTCACTTAAATTAAGCTTCACTTTTACCCGAAGGTCTGATCCACGGTTAACCCTTCGTCCACCACGTCGGCTGCCTCCACCAAAGCCTCCGAATCCGCCAAAATGGCCACCAAAAATATCGCCGAAACTAGAGAATATGTCTTCAATGTCAGAGAATCCGCCACCAAATCCACCACCTCCGGCAGCACCGCTCATACCAGCATGCCCAAACTGATCGTACCGTGCTTTTTTAGTGCTATTGCTTAATACTTCATAAGCTTCGGCAGCTTCCTTAAATTTTTCTTCAGCTTCTTTGTCCCCGGGATTTTTATCAGGATGGTATTGGATCGCTTTTTTACGATAAGCTTTCTTTAATTCTTCAGGTGTAGCCGATTTGCTAACCCCTAAAACTTCGTAATAATCTCTTTTCGACATAGTTTTTTCTTAAATACTTACTCTCCAATCACAACTTTTGAAAACCGGATTACTTTTTCGCCTAACAAATACCCTTTTTGAACCACATCTACGTTTTTCCCTTTAAGGTCATCGCTTGGCGCTGGTATTTTAGTGATTGCTTCGTGGTAATCACAGTCAAACTCCTGGTGCATTGCATCTATCTCAACCACTCCATTTTGTTTGAGAAACTCGTTAAATTTAGTATTGATAAGTAAAAGCCCTTTTTTTGAAGGCTCTTCATTATCCACATCCTTAAGAGTTTCCAGTGCGCGGTCGAAATCATCTACAACCGGCAACAAATTCAATAAAATGTTCTCGCCCGCAGATTTTATAAGGTCCGATTTTTCCTTAAGGGTCCTTCTCCTGAAATTGTCAAATTCAGCCTGAAGCCTTAAATGCTTGTCCGAAATTTCATCCAACTGAGATTCAAGTGCTTTTAGGGCATCTTTTTTCCCTTTTTTCGATGAATTCTTCTTGTCGGCAACCTCCTCTTTCTGGTTTTGTTCTGCAGAAGTCTCTACTGTATCTTCAGCTTGTACTTTTGCCTCTTCCGTTGCGTTTGTATCTTTTTCTTTTTGCTTTGATTTTTTTTCTGCCATCTTTCTTCCAAATTTTTAACGCAGAGCACTATTCAAATAACCTGCCATGCTTTTATAAAAAGACAAATTGACATCCTTATCCTCAAAGAATGCCAATTTGTTTATTCCAGAATACTTATTCTGGAACATTATGTAGTATTTTTTATTTCAAGAACTTCTTAAGTGTACTTTCCAGTGTTGGTCCCCTTAGGTTCTTTGCCACAATAATTCCATCGCCATTTATCAGGAAATTTGAAGGGATTCCTCTTACGCGATAAACAGCAGCATGTTTTGATGACCAATATTTCAGGTCACTTACATGATATGGCCAAACCAATTTGTCATTTTTTATGCCTCTTTCCCAAGCTTCCTTGGTTCTATCTAAAGAAACTCCAAATACAGTGAACCCGTTTGCATTTTTAAATTTTGAGTCTTTAAATTCGTGGTAAGCCTTAACAACTGTAGGGTTTTCTCTTCTGCATGGTCCGCACCAAGAAGCCCAAAAATCGATTAAAACCATCTTGCCTTTAAGGTCCGATAGTTTTATAACCTCCCCATTCACAGAGTTTTCGATAATTTCAGGAGCCTTATCCCCAATGTTAATACCAAGCTTAGGGTTTGCTGCAGATAATGTTCCTACAATAAGTACTGTAATAAATATCAAAAAACTTCTTTTCATTTCTATGTATTTTATTTTAAGGTTCCAAAAATAATAAAACTTATAAATAATAACATTGTTTTACATTTCCGGTTCACTCTTTAACATTTTTTAGCGACTAAATTCTTTTAATATTTGCCCCTAGTTCGTTAAGTCGGACTTCCATATTTTCATAACCACGGTCAATTTGTTCAATATTGTCAATTGTGCTTGTGCCTTCTGCTGAAAGCGCTGCAATAAGCAAGGCAATTCCGGCACGAATATCGGGCGATGTCATTTTGGTGGCTTTCAGTTTATGGGTTTTGTTAAGTCCGATAACTGTTGCCCTATGCGGGTCGCATAAAATTATCTGAGCTCCCATATCGATCAGCTTATCAACGAAAAACAAGCGGCTTTCAAACATTTTTTGATGGATTAGCACACTGCCTTTTGCCTGCGTGGCAACCACCAGGAATACACTTAAAAGGTCGGGCGTTAAGCCGGGCCATGGTGCATCGGCAATGGTCATTATCGAACCGTCTAAATAGGTATCAATTTCGTAGTGGTCCTGCGAAGGGACATATAGGTCGTCGCCTTTTTGAATGACTTCGATACCCAGCCTTCTGAACGATTCAGGGATTATTCCGAGATGTTTTATCCCAACATTTTTAATAAGGATTTCTGAAGAAGTCATGGCGGCTAGACCAATAAAACTGCCAACTTCGATCATATCTGGCAGGATGGTGTGTTCGCATCCTGAAAGCGAAGTTACCCCTTCGATGGTAAGCAAATTTGAGCCAACGCCTCTAATTTTTGCGCCCATAGAATTTAGCATTGTACAAAGTTGTTGTAAATAGGGTTCGCATGCGGCATTGTAAATGGTAGTTGTTCCTTCGGCCATTACAGCAGCCATAACAATATTTGCTGTTCCGGTTACCGATGCTTCATCGAGTAGCATGTAACATCCCTTTAGCTTTTCTGCCGAAATGTTAAAACAATAGTTTTTTGCATCGAAAACAAACCTGGCGCCCATTTTTTCAAAACCAATGAAATGGGTATCCAACCTTCTTCTTCCAATTTTGTCACCTCCCGGTTGTGGAATAAACCCTTTTCCTATCCTGGCCAATAACGGACCAATTATCATTATCGAACCTCTTAGTTTAGATGCTTTTCTTGAAAAGTCCTCACTTTTAAGGTAATCGATGTTGATATTTGCCGCATTGAAAATATATTCCCCTTTTGAAACTCTTGTTATGACAACACCAAGCCCTTTTAAAACCTCCATAAGTTTAAGGACATCACTTATTTCAGGAATGTTATGAATGGTTACATTTTGAGGTGTTAATAAGGTCGCGCACAGTATTTGAAGCGCTTCATTTTTAGCTCCCTGGGGTTGCAATTCCCCTTTAAGCCTGCGTCCTCCTTCGATTTTGAAAGTAGCCATGAGGAAATATAATTTAGGGTTTAGTTTTTCTTATGGTTTTTATAACCTCCTTGCTTTTTGTTTTTCTGCTTGGTAACAGCCATCGATTTCACTTCGGCAAGTTGCATGCCTGGCTTGTCAATTTTTCCCTTGGATAAGATTTTTAAATCTTCCATAATTTTTTCATCGGTCACAGCATCTTTGTTCCATGTGAGGAAACTTTTTTTCATGTGGTTGGCCAAAAGCTCAATTAATAGTTCTTTTTCCGGACCTTCCTCATATTTTATCGCAGCGTCGATCATATCCTCAATATTGTAACCGTAATGACGAATTTTTATCCTGTGCCTATTATAAGAAACAGTTTTAGGTTTCTCGGTTAAAAGTTCAGGAGAAGGAGGGTCGTACGGATAATCAATATCAAGTTTAAAATCGGCCATAATAGCTATATGGTCCCACAATTTATGCTTAAAATCTGCAATATCTCTCAGGTATGGGTATAAATTGCCCATGACATCAATTATTGTTTGCGCTGCGCGATTTCTTTCTGTACGGTCTTCAATGGTTAATAAATGGTCAACCATTTGTTGAATGTTCCTACCATATTCAGGTAAGGCCATTTTTTTACGTTGTGAATTATAATCCATTTAATGAATTTGAATATTATTTTGGTTCTAAATAAAACTTAGGCAATTGGTTAGGCATCAAAATGAAGGATAAATATGGCACAAAACTAATGATTTACTTGAAATCCACAATAGTTTCCTGAATGAAAAGTATAAAAACGCTAGCTTACAATTTTAAGTTTGGCGAATTTAAGCAATAATTGTTTTTGCCCGGCTGTTTGAAAAAACACTGTTGCCTTCAGGTTTGGTGCAATTCCTTCAATTCTCAGTACTTTACCAATTCCAAATCTTTGGTGTTCAACCGTCATTCCTGTGTAGATTCCAGATGGATCGTCCCCAACAAATTCGGATGATTTTTTAAAACTGTCGTTAAGCTTAACGAAATTTCTGTTCAAAAGGTTTTTACCAGCTATCGGTGAGACCTCAGGTTTGCCTGGTTTTTTCCAGGGCTGGTTGGGGTCTTTTGGGGTTTCTATTCCAGAGCCAAACCTTGAACTTTGTTTTTGTTGGGCAAGCGTCATGTCAACAAATTCCTGATCGATTTCTTCAAGAAAACGGCTGGGTGTGCAGAATTCAAGATTCCCCCATTTATAACGCTGTAGGGCAAATGAAAGGTAAGCATTGGTTTCAGCCCTTGTTACGGCAACATAAAATAACCTTCGTTCTTCTTCAAAATCTTCTGTGGTCTTTTTTTGCCCGGATTGGTTGGACGGGAATAAGTTCTCTTCCAGACCAACAACAAACACATTTTTAAATTCAAGTCCTTTAGCGGCATGGACGGTCATTAAAGAAACTTTATCAAAATCTTCAGGTTTTTCATTGTCCATATCGGTCAATAACGAAACCTCTTCCATATAATTAGCCAAACGGTTGGGCAATCCTTCTTCCCTTCCATTTATGGTGAAATCCTGTATTGCATTGAGCAATTCCTGGATGTTTTCAAACCTGCTCACACCTTCGGGGGACTTGTCTTTATATAAATCCTGCATTATTCCCGACTTTTCGGCAATGGCCTTGGCTAGGTCATAGGCATCCTGTGTTTGCTCTAGTTCTTTAAACTGTAGAATTAAATCGATAAATCCCTGTATTTTTTTTATTGTCCCGTTATTAAGCAGGGCAGTATTCACCAAAGGTAACTGTTCAATGACCTGCCAAATAGATGATCCGGCTTGTGATGCTGCATTTTCTAATTTCGATAGGGTAGTAGCACCAATTCCCCTTGCCGGAAAATTGATTATCCTTTTTAATGCTTCATTGTCGGCTGAATTTACGACCATCCGGAAATAACTGAGCAAGTCTTTGATTTCCTTGCGTTGATAAAACGAAAGGCCACCATAAATTTTGTACGGGATGTTTCTCTTTCTCAGGGCTTCTTCAAAAACCCTTGACTGCGCATTGGTCCGGTAAAGTATGGCGTAATCTTCGTATTTGAAATGATCACGGTGGAGCGTGTCCGAAATTTCATTCGCAACTAAAAAGCCTTCCTCATTGTCGGTCAATGCCGATAAAACTTTAATCAGGCTACCTTTTTCATTTTCCGAAAAAACAACTTTAGGAATTTGCCTTTTGTTTTTTTTGATGATGCTATTTGCCGCATTCACAATATTTTGGGTTGAACGATAGTTTTGTTCCAACTTAAATAGCTTGTGCTGTGGGTAATCTTTTTTAAAGTTTAAGATATTTTCGATTCTTGCCCCTCGGAAAGAATAAATACTTTGCGCATCATCGCCTACAACACAAACATTACTGTGAATTGCTGCCAGTTTTTTTATGATTAAATATTGGGCATAATTTGTGTCCTGATACTCGTCCACCAGAACGTAATCAAATTTCTCCTGGTATTTTTGAAGAACTTCCGGATGGTCCCTAAAAAGGATGTTTGTTTTTAGGAGAAGGTCATCAAAATCCATTGCCCCTGAAAGAAAACACCGTTTGTTGTATTCTTTATAAATTTCCAGTATTTTCGGCATTCGAATGCTTTTGTCAAACTGTCTTAACTCAGCGTTTTCGGCATAAGCAATCGGGGTTACAAGGTTGTTTTTAGCGTTTGAAATGCGCCCGGAAACCACACCTGGCTTATAAATTTTATCGTCGAGAAGTAATTCTTTAATGATAGATTTAATAAGGCTTTTCGAATCGGCACTGTCGTAAATAGTAAAGCTTGAAGGATAACCAATAATTTCATGTTCGGTTCGTAGAATCCGTGCAAAAATGGAGTGAAAGGTTCCCATCCACAATGCCCTTGCCATGTTTTCCCCAACAACATCGGCAATCCTGCTTTTCATTTCTTTTGCCGATTTATTGGTAAATGTTAACGCAAGTATACTCCAGGGTTTTGCGCCTTGTTTTAATAAATGTGCAATTCGGTAGGTTAATACCCTGGTTTTTCCGGAACCGGCCCCTGCTATAACCATGGATGGTCCTTCGGTATTTACAACTGCCTCTTTTTGTGCCGGGTTTAATTTCTCTAAATATTCAAACACACTTTCAAATTCTTGGTTACGATACAAAAATAGAAGATGAAACTGGTTTGCGACATAATTTGAGGCTTCATTTATTAACAATTGGGAAAGTGATTGCCTTGAAGAATGGATATGCGGAAATTAAATTCGTAAACGGGAAGCAAATTATAGTTTAAAAATAGCCACATTTAGGTGTTTTAAGACAATTAAATAAAAATTATACGTTAATATTGTAATTCATAACAAGAGAAAAATGAAGATTCGATTACTCGCCAAATTGGCATTTACATGGGTATTTATTTTAGCAGGATTAAGCGCAGGATATGCTCAGCTTTTTGCTCCAGGTTCAAGTTCAGTTGAAAATACGCAGTATCCGGTATTTGAAGAAACGGATAACATTTTTATTTTTTGTGCGGACCGCGATGCTGCCATTGGGAGCTTATTGGTTGAAACTACTTTGTCAGGAACAAAAACATTTAATTGGCAGAAGTATAACGAACAAAGCGGATCGTTCGAATTTTATTTCTCAGAAAGTAAGGATGGCTTGCAATCATCAATTTCAAACCTTGAAAATGGCTGTTACCAGGTTACAGTTACCTTGGTTGACACTGTTGAAACTTACAGGGCGTGGGTAATGAACAATTGGGTTGAACCGACGGCAGAAATTGGTGAGTCAAACTGTTCGTTTTTTCAGTTGGAAGGCGCATTTGAAGCTGCTACACTAAGTTATTATGACTTAGATAATAATACTAAAATAGACCTACTTAAAGATACTGAGGTTGTATGGAGACAAGGGGGTAGTATTTTTTCACGAATCAATTCTCAACAAGTGCAAAACCCGCCAGCTGAGGATACGGAATATGAATATTCGGTTAGCGATCGTTTTGGGTGTGAAGAAAGTGTGAAAGTTACTTATATTTCAATTGTTACAGAAGCAAGTTTTACAGTTGATCCAGCTGATGGAGAAGCTCCATTGGAAGTTACTTTTACAAATACCTCAGTGAATGGCGATGCAGATAAAT
Organism: Prolixibacteraceae bacterium; assembly: GCA_963677475.2. Taxonomy (GTDB): domain Bacteria; phylum Bacteroidota; class Bacteroidia; order Bacteroidales; family Prolixibacteraceae; genus JABMQB01. The sequence goes on from CAXXQD010000015.1 coordinate 83,514, forward strand.
ACGAATGGTTTTTCTTTCGGGATATTAATGCTATAAAAAGAGATGCCGAAGATGGAATAAGCCCAATTGATAGTATTTTGGATAGGGCCTATAACGAGAGCCCTGTATATACATACGAAAATACCGGAGAATATTTAGTACGTTTGGTTTCGAAAAAACAATCGGAGTTCTACTTGTGTACTGACACATTTGAATTGAAGGATTATATTATTGTTGATTCTTCGTTTGTAGAGGTCCCCAATGTTTTTACTCCCAATGGCGATGGTTATAATGATAATTTTACTGTCAAGTTTTGGTCGATGAAATCCATTAAAATTGAGATATTTAATCGTTGGGGAAAAGTTGTGCATGTTTGGGAAAAAGGAGATATTCAAGGATTTGAAAACACAGTGGTAGAGTCGGTGTGGGATGGAAAAGTTGGGAATAAATACGCTAGTCCGGGAGTTTATTATTATATGATTGAAGGATGGGGGCGTGATGATACAAGAAGAAGGGCTCACGGCTTTGTTCACCTGTTTCGGAAAAAGGATTAACCCCCCCCGGCAAAAAGTAAAGCGGTTCTTCCCAAACATTACTTTGCCGATCAATAAGCTTGCTCGTTTTTTCGATTAAATTTCCGGATTTCAAAGTAGAAATAACATTCTTTTTGAGGAATATTCAATAAAATTTTCATGATTCCTTGAATCCAACAAGGATGAAAGTGAAATGTACAAATCGGGATGTTACTAATATTATTTGTTATGTAATAATGCGGATAGAATCCGCATCACCCAAAAAAAAGCCCCAGGATTTATATCCCGAGGCTAGACTCTGTTATAATAGATCGTTTTTATTCTTCTTCTTGTTCCTTTTCGTAGGCTTTTAATAATTCGTCCTGAACATCGGCAGGTACTTTTTCGTAGTTGGCATAATCAAGAGTAAATAAGCCTCTACCTCCTGTTAATGAACTTAATGAAGTACTGTATTTATTCATTTCTTTTAACGGAACTTTGGCAGTAATTTTTTCAAATCCTTTGTCGGTACCCATTCCCATGATTAGCGCCCGGCGGCCTTGAAGGTCACTCATAACATCTCCCATTCGGTCGGCTGGAACGTATACATTCAAATCGTATATTGGTTCAAGGATTTTTGGCCCTGCATTTTTAAATGCCATACTAAATGCATTTCGTCCGGCAAGTTTAAACGAAATCTCATTAGAATCAACCGGGTGCATTTTACCATCGTATATGTAAACCATAATGTCACGGGCATAGGATCCGGTTAACGGGCCTTCATCCATTTTTTCCATGATACCTTTTAAAATAGCTGGTAAAAAACGTGCATCAATCGAACCACCAACAATGCAGTTACAGAAAATAAGTTTTCCGCCCCATGGCAATTCGTGTTCTTGTACATCTCGAACCGATAATTTTTGTTCTTTTCCTTCAAAGTGAAATACTTTTTTAGGCGCGGTCCCTTCGGTATAAGGTTCAATAATCATGTGCACTTCACCAAATTGACCTGATCCACCTGATTGTTTTTTATGCCTGTAATCAGCCCTGGCCGATTTTGTAATTGTTTCCCTGTAAGGTATTTTTGGTTGGATGTATTCCGTTTCGATTTTATGTATATTGTCAAAGTACCACTTTAAAATATTTAGGTGGTATTCTCCCTGACCGTGAATAATTAATTGTTTTAATTCTTTTGAATACTCTACCAAATAGGTTGGGTCTTCGTATTTAATACGGTTTAAGATTTCCCCAACTTTTTCGTCGTCAGCATCGTTTACGGCTTTCATCGCTGTATCGATCCTTGGTTTTGGGAAAGCTACATCAATAAACTTTGTGTCTTTTCCTTTTTCTGAAAGCGTAGCATTAACTTTGGTGTCTTTAAGTTTAACGGTACATCCAATATCACCAGCTATCATTTCACTTACTTTTTCCCTGTTTTTGCCGTAAGCAACAAATAGTTGTGATAAACGTTCTTTATTGCCCGATTTTGAGTTAATAAGGTCTAAGCCTTCCGTGATTTTTCCCGACATCACTTTAAAGTAGGTAATTTCACCCACGTGTGATTCCATGGCGGTTTTAAAAACAAATAAAGAAGGAGTTTCGCTTTCTTCCATTTTTACCTCAGCACCTTTCACAATTTTCCTTTGGGGCATTTCATTTGGTGCAGGTGCAATATTTGAAATGAATTCCATTAACCTTGAAACCCCGACATTTTTCTTGGCACAAGTACAGAATACAGGGAAAAGGCTACGTTCCAGCATACCTAATTTCATCCCCTGGCGCATTTCATCTTCACTCAAGGTCCCTTTATCGAAATATAGTTCCATTAAAGATTCCTCGTTTTCTGCAGCCATTTCAATAAGTTCGTTTTGTAGTTCAGCTGCCTTGTCTGCTTCTTCTGCAGGGATATCCAACACTTCCACTTTTCCGTCACCACTGTATTTGAACATCTTCATTTTTAAGACATCGATAATGGAAGTGAAATTAGGACCAGCATCCACTGGATATTGCACAACAGTAACTTTATTTCCGAAAGTTGCTTTACACTGATCAAGTGCCTGGTCGAAATTTGAATTATCGTGATCCAACTGATTAAACACCATAACCAATGGGGTATTGGTGGCTTCAGCATGCCTTCCTGCGCCTTCGGTACCGGCTTCCACTCCTGTAGTTGCATTAAGCACCATAAGGCCTAAACCAGTAATTTCAAGTGAAGAAACTACGGCACCACACATGTCATCCATTCCCGGTGTGTCAAGAATGTTTATTTTCTTGCCATTACATTCTGTATATAATAAAGTGGAATTGACTGAGTTGCCAAAATCCTGTTCAATTTGTGCATAGTCGGATACAGTATTCTTTGAGGTAACTTCACCTCTTCTGGTAATTACTCCACCCTCGAACAACATAGCTTCGGCGAGGGTGGTTTTCCCACTGCCAGCGTTTCCAATTAAAGAAATGTTTCGGATTTGATCCGTTTTAAAGACTTTCATTTTATATAGTTTTTTTGATTATAGTTTTTATTCTTTTTGTAAATGAGGGTACCAAATTTAGTAATAATTTGTTAACAATCAAGTTGCATAGAAACAGAATTTATTTTTGCTATAAAAAATATCCGAACTGTTATTGAAATATCTTTGTAGGTGCCTTAAATAAAGGGTTTCTTAATGTTGAGGCAATGGTTGTGGCAAAGATGTTTTTAAACCTGTTTTAATAAAATAGCAGGTTTATATAATATATCAATGAATGATTTATGGACATAAAAAAAGCCCTGGAATTTTATTTCCAGAGCTTTTATAAATATATAAATATTTTACCTAGTATTTAATTTTTAAGCTGTCAAGTGTTTGTATTGAAATATGCGGAATTTCAAGGTTGATTACTTTCTTTTTAACAATTTCACCAACCTTTTTTGCATCTTCTTTACTTGTAAATGCTTTTTTTCCTGGTATGGCAGGTATGTATTCCTGATCAATATATACCGCACCTTGTTTTAAAATTTGATATCCCCATCCATCAACTGTTCGATTAACAACAAGCTCAACGGCTTCATTATTTTTTGGTGAAGCTTTTTTGCTTTTGTAATAGTTCTTATTTAGAACAAGTATAGCCCCTAGAGCTATAACAATAAGAAGGGGGGCAATAAACTTCTTAGTTTTCGTCATCGTAAGTAGCAGTAGGGTCAAAGCGCCAGATGTCACCTAGGTAATAGCTGCTGCTTCTACCAGTAGTTACAAATCCATAGTTGCCACTTGCCCAACCAACAGCTTCAGTCCTGGTTGATCCTTCAAACGCTGTTTTTTCTTCCCATAAGTCAGTGCCAGGATTATATTCCCATACATTGTTGACCAATGATGAGCTACTTCCCCCAACCAGATAGCCTTTTCCGTTTACTGAGAAAGCAACCGCATTTTGACGTGTAATTGAAGTATAGTCATCATCGAAGCTTTCATCAGACTTTGAATTGGTAATTTTACTCATTTCTTCCCATGTTCCATTTGATGGATCGAATGCGTACAATTGATTATCGTAAATACCGTTGTCAATTCCTGTTACCAAATATGCCTTTTCACTTATTACAAATACAGCAGCATCTCTTCTTTTTTCTCCTGGGTAGTTACTAATTAATGTCCAACTATCATCAGTAGGGTTATATTCGTAAAAATCCTTTGTGCCTCCAAAATCAATATTATAACCTGTACCTACGTATCCTTTGTTGTTTATTGAAAAAGCAACAGCACCACGTACTGGTTGTCCTGGATAATTTCCCATTTCTCTCCATTCGTTACTAGCTGGATCATATTCATAAAAATCAGCAAGATGATCGTCTCCGTCATATCCAGTTCCCACATATCCTTTAGAGCTTACCGCAAAACCTACAGCGTCCATTCTTGCTTTTCCTGGCATATCTGCAATTTGGCTCCAACTGTTTGAACTAATATCGTAAACCCAGAAGCTTTCAAGCCTGTCTTCCCCATTATAACCGGAACCAACATATGCATTTGTTCCAATCAAAAAAGACGCGGCAGAACTCCTCGGAGTCCCATTTAAAGTAGATTGTTTTGTCCAGTCCCCTAATAATTCCTCATCTTCATCATTTTTGCAGCCAAAAGCTAACAACGATATACTCAATGCGAACAAAATTACCTGAAAATTGATTTTCTTGCTTTTCATACAATTATTTTATTACTTGATTTTTTAAATTTTGCGAATTTAATAGATTTCACGTGCTATTTAAACGCAAACGTATCAGTAGCTAGGGTGTAAAAAAAGGAAACTAGACAAACGGATATATAATATAGATAAAATGGCAAAATAGATCGATATTCACGTATTTAAACGTTATTTTACAGAGGTGTTTTGGTTAATTTAATCTAAAACCCCTATTAAACCCCTTTACATCTATATTATATTGAATTTTGTATATATTTCTTTCTCCTCAGAATTATCTTATCTTCTTTTGGGCTCTAATTATTAAATATTCAGTTTAGATGAATAAATTCTGGTTGATTTTTGTTCTAATTGTAGTGGCATTTGGGGCTTGCAAAGAAGAGGGTGATTTAGGTTCAATTACGATTGGAGATGACTTTGTTAGTTCACAAACCAGTATTGCTGTTGTTGATACTTATTCTGTTAGGATGTCGACGGTCATTGAAGATTCTATCCCTACATTAAGAAAAGGAGTTTTATTCGCTGGTCAATACCAGGATGAATATTTTGGGCAAATGAGTTCTCATGCATATATGGAATTAACGATCCCCGAAACTTTTTCACTTGATGATGACGATGTTCTTGATTCATTGACATTAAAACTTAAATATTCTGAATTTGTTTTTGGGGATACATTAATACCACAAACTTTTGAGTTGTTCAGAATAACTGAATGGATGGAAGAATACGATGATGGACAGATTTATAATACAACTTCTTTTAAATACGATGAAACACCTCTTGGATCAATCACATTAAAACCGAGGCCAGGTAGGGATAATTATTTGGAAATAAGGTTGCCCGATACTTTGGGAAATGAGTTTCTGGCAAAGAAAAGAGCAGGTGATAATGATATAACAAGCGAGTCTAAGTTTATTGAATATTTTAATGGTTTAGTTTTAAAGAGCACAACAAATAACGGTGCTATACTCTCCTTCGATGCACAAGATACCACTATTGGAATGGTTTTATATACGCACCGTGTTGAAGCTGAAAAAATTGAAAGCAGCTTTAGGTTTAATTTAAACACGGATGGGATTTATTATAATAAGATAGTGGGCGATAGATCAAGTACATTTATTAGCCAGTTAACTACCCGAAAGGAAGAACTGCCTTCAAGCCAAACCGGCAAAAAAGCCTTTATGCAAGCTGGTGTAGGAATCTTCACTCGTTTGGACTTTCCAAGTTTAACTTCATTGTTGGAAAAAGATCGGAAATTTGTGCTTGCAAAAGCAGAATTAATACTGAGGCCTGTGCGCGGAAGTTACGATGATATAAATTTACCTTCAGAATTGGTATTGTACAATTCCGATAAGTATAATAGTCTGGTTTCGGAAATTCAGAGTAGCGATGGGAGCATCCTGGCTGCTGATTTGTATGTGGATGAGATTTATAAAGAGAACACCTATTATAAATTTGATGTTACCAGTTATATTTCTTCTGAGTTGGTGGATGCGAATTTTGATGTTAATCATGGCTTGTTGGTAGGGTTAACAGGAACAAGTATTGGCGGATCGATGGAAAGGGTGGTATTTGATGGTTCATATAACAGGGATTATCGCTCCATGCTAAAATTATACTATATATTTTATAATTAATTATTGTATACATAATGTTCAAATACAAAATATATTTCCTTGTTTCTTTTTTAGTGCTTACATTTTATGCAAGCTCGCAAAATACAACCTCGCCATATTCTATATTTGGACCGGGAGAAATACAACAGAAAGGATTTGGTAAAATACAAGGAATGGGAGGAGCAGGAATTGCATTACAATCGGGTACATTCCTTAATAATTTAAACCCTGCATCATATTCAGGGATCGATAGTTTGCATTATATTTATTCTGCGGGATTGGAAGCAAAACTTTCAAACTTTAGGCAAAAAAATGACAGCAGGAACGATATGACTGCTAATTTCAAATATTTTGCATTGGGTTTTAGAATTGATAAATGGTGGGCTGCTTCTATCGGGTTAACACCTTATACAAATGTTGGGTACGATATTTCATCCGCAAGTTTTGTCGAAGGAACAAATAGTCAATACCTTTCAACCTATGTCGGGTCAGGAGGAATTAGCCAGGCGTATATTGCAAATGCATTCAAATTCGGAAACCTTTCACTGGGGATAAATACTTCTTATATGTTTGGTTCTGTGATACAGGAAGAAACATTGACAGAGCAGGTTATTTCACCAAATTCGGTTTATACAATAATAAGGACAGACTATCTTAAAAGTTTTTATTTTGATTATGGCTTGCAATATTCCTTTAAAATTGAGGATGTAAATTATGCATTTGGGGCAACATTTAGCCAAAAACAAAGCCTTGATTCAAGGCATGTGGTAACAGTTTTGGAAGGTACAAGTGCAATTGCTAGCGAAGAAGAAGAATTGGACTATATTGAAGTTCCCAATATGATTGGAGTTGGGTTTGCTGTTCAAAACGGCGAAAAATATACTATTGCCGCCGATTATCAGTTTCAACAATGGTCGGATGTGGTTTATCCTACCCAACTCGAAAGCTTTGTAGATGCCCATAATTTTTCATTTGGTGCCGAATTTAGGCCATGGCCAATGCGGGTAGTTAATAAAGGATATCAGAACTGGGTTTATCGCGCAGGCTTAAACTACGGAACAAGTTACCTGAAAGTTGGCGGACAAGTATTGGACGAAAAAAGTATTAGTCTTGGAATCGGGGTACCAATAAAAAATGAGAAAGCAAGAAACGTGGGCTCAGCCTTAAATTTTGCTGTTGAAGTTGGAACCAAAGGATCAAGTTCAGGCAGGCAGGTAAAGGAAAATTATGTGCAGTTTCACATGAATTTCAGTATCAACGAGATTTGGTTTATGAAGCGTAAATACTTTTAACCGTATAAGTTTACAATCTTCTGTTATTCATTTCATTCAGGAAAAAATTCTTATAACTTTCCCCAATCGGGATATAGGTGTCACCAATGACAACTTGTGCTTTATTAATTGTCTTGATATAATCAAGTGCAATAATGTATGATTTGTGTATCCTTGAAAATTTCTCTGACGGAAGGTTCTTTTGCATATTTTTTAATGAATTCAGGGTAATCACTGGTTTTGCCGATTGCGTCGTATATATCTTTATATAATCCTTTAAGCCCTCCACATAAAGGATATCATTGATATTGATCTTGATCGTTTTATAATCGGCTTTTACCAAAATAAACTCCTTGCTGTTACTGGCTTCCTTCTCGTTTCTGCCACTATTGTATTTGTAATTTTTAAAGGTAAAAAACTCATACGCTTTGTTAACCGATTTTAAAAACCTGTCGAAAGTTATTGGTTTGATCAGGTAATCGGTTGCGTTTAGGTTGAAGCCCTCAATAGCATACTCTGAATATGCCGTTGTGAATATGATCATTGGCTTGCTCTCAAGGCTTTTTATGAAATCGATACCCGAAACATTTGGAAGTATAACTTCAAGAAAAATCAAATCAATTTTCTGATTCTGAAGTACCTCGAATGCCTCAAACGCGGTAGAGCATTTCGCAACCAGGGTTAGGTAAGGTACATGATCAATAAAATCAGAAAGGGTATTTTGTGCGAAAGGCTTATCATCAAGAATAATACACTTCATTTCAAACGTTGTTTCGGTTTGCCAAATGGCAAGATTCATTTTTGTCCTAAGAACATGCAATTTAGTTAATTTATTATAACCGACTGGTTTCGCTTTTGTAATTTGTTGCTGAATCAAACAGCTATTTGTTAATAAATCCTTTCTTATTTAGACTAAATAAAAGAAATATCGTCATTTTGTTTTGAATTTACAGTTTTGAAACTATATTTGCTTTCAGAAAAATTAAGGAAAAATGAATTTTATTTCATCTGACATAATCTTAAATAGTGCAAATGCAATGTGTTGTTGTATGTGTTGTGCCCTTCTTAAGAATATGCAGGAGAAATATTGATATATAAAATATTATACGGCTGATAGAAGCCCTTCTGCATTTGCGGAAGGGCTTTTTTTATGCTTAATAGTTGAATATAATATGGCTGATAAAACGTACAGAAGCATTGTGAAAACTATTTCCTGGCGAACGATCGGGACGATTGACACCATTGTTATTTCGTTTCTGGTAACAGGAAAACTCGATTTTGCAGTTACCATTGGAGGAATTGAACTATTTACAAAAATGGTTCTCTATTATTTCCACGAACGAAGTTGGAACAAGTTAAAATTTGGCAAGGTAAAAGAAACCCCCATTGAATATGAAATATAGCCTTATGAAAAAGAAATATTTACCCATTAGCATTGATATTACGAACCAAAAGGTTCTGATTATCGGCGGAGGGAAAAGTGCCTTTAAAAAAATTAAAATACTTCAAAATTTTGATGTTGAAGTAGAAGTTTTGGCTTTGGAAATCCTTGATGAGATAAAAAAAAGCGGGATCAAATTCAAACAAAAGAAGTATGAAAAGGAGGATATTAGAGGTTACCTGATGCTCTACTCCTGTTCGAATGATTTAGAACTTGACAAACAAATTGTGCAGGATGCCACGTCGATGGGTGTACTGGCAAATATCCACGACAAACCCGGTTTGTGCCAATTTATTTCCCCGGCAATATATAAAGAAGGAAACCTTACGGTTGCAGTTGGGTCAAACGGGGAAGATGTTTTTAAGTCAATTAGAACCAGGGATTTGATTGCTCAATTTTTGAAAGAAAATCCAATAGATAACATTATAAAAACAATCTAATATATCGTATTATGAATACCATTTATAACCCATTAAATGATGAGCAGGAAAAAGCATTGTCTGAGTTGACCACACAACTCGACAGGGAAGGGCTTGTTTGGATTAACGGCTATTTTCAAGGGCTACTAATTGCCGGTAGCAAACAACAACCATCGGTTGCAAAAACCAGTTCTGAGAATCAAGTGAGTTTGACGATTTTGTTTGGTACACATACCGGGCATAGCCAGGCCATTGCAACCCAGCTTTCGGGTGCGGCTGAAAACCTCGGAATAAATGCTAGTGTTTTTAGCATGGAGGAGTATAAGGTTAAACAACTGGCGAAAGAAGAAAACCTTGCAATTATTGTGAGCACGCATGGCGAAGGCGAAGCACCGGATATGGCGGAAGATTTTTATAATTTCGTTCGAAGCAAAAGATTGCCCCAATTGAACAAGCTTAACTATGCTGTATTTGCGTTAGGGGATAAGTCGTATAACTTATTTTGCCAAACAGGAATTGATATCGACGAAGCATTGGCTAAAAATGGGGCAAAACCTATTTTGCCGCTTGCCACAACCGATGTTGATTATGAGGACAATGCTGAAGATTGGATTAAGTCAATTTTGGATAAACTAAAACAAGCTGTACCTCAGCCCAACGCTAATGTTAATTTCAATCAAATTGGTTCTCTTCCACAAAAACATACGTATTCCAGAAAAAATCCATTTTATGCCGAAATTCTGGATAAAGTGAAAATTACCGGGCGTGATTCTGATAAAGAAGTATATCATTTGGAATTATCGTTGGACGATTCAGGAATAAACTATTTACCAGGCGATTCGGTGGGAATACTTGCCAACAATCCACCTGAATTGGTTCAGGCAATCCTCCAAAAAACTAAATTCGATCCGGAGGATAAAGTTTGGATAAAAGAGGAAGCTGTAAGCCTAAATGACGCCTTATTAAACCACTTTGAAATTACCGTATTAACTAAAGATGTAATTCGTAAGTATGCGGAAAAGTCGGGCAAAAAAAAGCTCGGGGAACTTCTCTCGGACGAAAAAAAATTAGAAGATTATTTATATGGTCACGATGTACTAGACCTTCTGGATGAATATCCGCATAATTGGGAACCTAAGGATTTTTTTGAGTTACTCCGAAACTTTCCGGCAAGGTTATATTCAATATCATCGAGCCAGGAGGCTGTTGAAGACGAAGTCCACATTACCGTTTCGGTGGTGAATTACGAAAACAAAGGACGAAAACGGGTTGGGGCGTGTTCATCATTTCTTTCCAAAGCATGTGAAATTGGAGATAAAATCCCGATTTATATTGATCAAAATCCATCATTTAAATTACCTGCAAATAATGACACCCCGATTATTATGGTTGGTGCTGGGACGGGCGTGGCACCTTATCGTGCATTTCTGCAACACCGTGAAACGGCAAATCAGATAGGCAAAAGTTGGTTAGTGTTTGGCGACAGAAGTTTCTATTCCGATTTCTTGTACCAGGTTGAATGGCAAAAACTTTTGAAAAAAGGATATCTCGAAAAACTGGATGTTGCCTTTTCGCGCGAACAAAAAGAGAAAGTTTATGTGCAGCACAAACTCAAGGAAAATCAGCAAGAACTCTTTAATTGGCTGGAAAACGGGGCAAGCTTCTATTTGTGCGGCGATATGAAATTTATGGCAAAAGATGTGAATAAAACACTAATTGAAATTATCCAGGTTCAAGGTGGAATCTCAGAAACGAAAGCCAAAGAATACATCAAGAAATTAAAAAAAGAAAAACGGTTCCAGGTCGATGTTTATTAATAGTTCGCTGGAGCTTTTATGAAATTTCAAGTTTTCTTTGAGTTCCTCTGTGTTAATTTCAATTATACTACTAAGTGGTTGAAAAGGAGATGCGAAGAAACCTTCAGTCTTTAATCAGGAGATATATAAAATAACTATCAAAATAAAAATAATGAGTGAAACAATTGATTGGAACGAACTTTCGGAAGTTGAAAAACTAAAATACGACAGCAATTACCTGCGGGGCACCCTCGTTGAAAGCCTTGCCGACCCCATAACCGGGGCTATTGCTCCAGGTGATACCCAAATCTCAAAATTTCATGGTATCTACCAGCAATTCGACCGGGATATCGATAAAGAACGTAAAAAACAAAAACTGGAACCCGCGTATTCATTTTTAATCAGGGTTCGCATGCCCGGAGGTGTTTTTACAACCCAACAATGGCTTCAAATGGATGCCTTGTCGGAACAATATGCCAATAAAACCCTGAAGCTTACAACAAGGCAAACATTTCAACTACATGGCGTATTGAAAAAGAACCTCAAACCAACCATCAAGGCAATGAATAAAGTTTTAATGGATACTATTGCAGCTTGTGGCGATGTAAACCGAAATGTTATGTGCCATCCAAATCCGGCGGAGTCGCCTTTGCACAAAGAAATTGTGGATACGGCGCAACAGATAAGTGAACACTTATTGCCAAAAACAAAGGCTTATCACGAAATTTGGTTGGATAAGAAACTGATTGCTAACAGCAAAAAAGAAATGGAACCACTTTATAAGGAAAGGTATTTGCCCCGAAAATTTAAAATTGGGGTAGTACTGCCACCTTACAACGACTGCGATGTTTTTTCCCAGGATTTGGGATTTATTGCTATTGTTAAGAAAGGTAAAATCGTTGGTTACAATGTTGCTGCCGGGGGTGGGCTAGGTTCTACTTTTGCAATGCCCGAAGCGTACCCAAGAACTGCAAGCATCATTGGATTTTGTTTGCCCGGCCAGGTGGTAGATGTGGCAGAAAAAATAGTTGTCGTTCAGCGTGACCATGGCGATCGTAAAAACAGGAAACAGGCAAGGCTTAAATACACCATAGACCGGATGGGACTGAATAATTTTATTCAAGAAGTACAAAATTATCTTGGCTACGAATTGCAGGAAGCCAGAGAGTTTACATTCTCAAGAAATGGTGATCGTTTAGGTTGGAAACAGGGAGCTGACGGTAAATGGAGCATCACCCTATTTGTTGAAGGAGGAAGGGTAAAAGACAAGGATGGTTTCAGGCTTAAAACTGCGCTAAAGGAAATTGCAGAACTGATTGATGGACAGTTTATTTTAACTGGAAACCAAAATGTTATTATTGCGAACCTTTCCGATATCGACAAAAGGGTGGTAAACGAAAGGTTAAAAGTGAACGGTGCATCACCAGAAAAGATTTCCGGTTTGCGGAAAAATTCCATTGCTTGTGTGGCATTAAATACTTGTCCTTTGGCTTTTGCTGAGGCTGAAAGGTACCTTCCTGATTTAATCACAAAAATTGAAGGGTTATTGGCTGTGCATAAGCTCACCAAAGAAGAGATTGTAATTCGGATGACGGGCTGTCCAAATGGTTGCGGAAGACCGTACCTTGCAGAAATTGGTTTTGTGGGGAAATCGCTTGGGCATTATAATTTGTATCTTGGAGGGAGTTTTATCGGTGACAGGCTCAATACCTTATACAAGGAAACCCTTTCGGAAGCTGAAATCCTAAAGGAATTAGAACCTCTGATTGCTGATTATGCCAATAACAAGAAAAGCAAGGAGTACTTTGGCGATTTTGTCATCCGAAAAGGATATGTAAAAGCAACTTTAAAAGGATCCGATTTTAGGCATTAAAGGGCCTCCTCTAACCTTTAAAAAAGAGGAGATAAAATGCAGTTCTGGACCAGATGGATTACTTATAAATTAAACTGTTTTGTTCCCCTTTGCAAAGGGGATTTAAGTAGGCGAACCTGGTCCTTTGCAGAATAAAACTGTTTTGTCCCCCTTTTGTAAAGGGGATTTCAGGTAGGCGAACCTGTTCCTTTGTAGTCTAAAACTGTAATGTCCCCCTTTTGTAAAGGGGATTTAGGTAGGAGAAACTGTTCCGTTGTAGTATAAAACTGTTATGTCCCCCTTTTGTAAAGGGGATGCATGTAGAAGAACCTGTTTCGTTGTAGTATAAAACCGTTTTTTTCCCCCTTTTGTAAAGGGGGATTCAGGGGGATTAAATAACTAAATACAAAATATAATGAAAAACATCAGCATACTAGGTTGTGGATGGCTTGGAAAACCATTGGCACTTTATTTACAAAAAGAAGGTTTTCGGGTGAAAGGAAGTTCTTCTTCACATGAAAAATTACCTGGTTTGAAAAAAGTCGGGATCGATGCATATTTTGTGTCTTGTTCGGAAACAAAAGTTGAATATGAGGATGAACATTTCTTCGAGACGGATATTTTGATTGTGAATATCCCGCCAAGAAGGGCGACAGGATTTAATTACCCGAGCAGCATGAAACTTTTGTCGGATGAAGTGGCAAAGCTTAGCATTCAAAGAGTGATATTTATTTCAGCAACTTCCGTATATCCTGACAATGGTCAATTGGTTAGTGAAAACGATGCTTCCCCTTTAACCGAAAGAAGCCGGACACTTTTAGATGCCGAAAACCATTTTCTTGACAATCGAGCCTTTGCAACAACTGTTGTTAGAATGAGCGGCTTGATTGGTCCGGGCAGGGTGCCCGGTGTTACCAAACGACAGGTGATTTTATCGGATGGTCCTGTTAATCTGATACATTTAGACGATTGTATCTCTATTATTCATCAGATAATAATTAAAAAACCAAAGGGAAGGATTTACAATGCAAGTAGTCCTGAACAACCTTTGCGCAGCGCACTTTATAAGCATGTCAGAAAACTTGGTTTCGAAACACTTGAAATTTCAGAAGAATTCGATATCAACAGAAAGCGGGTAAGCAGTCAAAAGCTTATGGAGGCTTTGGATTATTCGTTTAAGTATAAAAATCCTTTGGAAATAGAAAAAAAAGGGTATCTGAATAATGAGTAAATAATTGATCAAGATTTAAATACTTGACGCTTAAAGCTTGCAGCTAATAGCTTAATAAAAATGAAGAAACCAGGAAAAATATATATTGTTGGGGCTGGCCCGGGCGACCCTGACCTGCTTACCATAAAAGCATACAAAGCGATTTTAAATGCGAATGTGATTTTATACGATGCCTTAATTTCAGAAGAAATAAAGAGCTTGTTCCCCAAAAATGCTGAACTCATATTTGTTGGGAAAAGGGCAGGAGATGGTTTGGATATTACTGAAAGGCAAGCGAAAATTCATCGTATTATGAAAAAGAAAGTTTTGCAGGGCAATATCGTTACACGTGTAAAATCAGGCGATCCAATGGTATTTAGCCGGGGGGCAGAAGAGTCGCAGTTTTTAGGGAAAAATAATTTGCCCTTCGAAATAATTCCGGGTATTTCGGCATTTAATGCAGTGTCCGCCGAATTTGGGATTCCATTGACCGATAGGCACGGAAGCAACTCTCTGCATATATTTTCAGGCCGTGATGTTTCGGGGAATTTATTGAACATACAACAATTATACGACGCGATTAAAAATAATGGAACTGCGGTAATTTATATGGGGGTCAGGGTTTTGGAAGAAATTTCAGAGAAACTGTCTGGTTTGCAGAATGGGTTTATTTATGCAAGTATAGTGTCAAAATCGGGGCATAAAGATGCATCGATTGTTGAAGGAGACTTGTCTGACGTTGTAAAATATGTCCAAAGAAATCCTGTAAAAATGCCGGCTTTGATTATCATGCGGATGCACTCTGAAAATGGGACGCCCAGGGAAAATTACAGCACATATATCGACAAAAGGGAATATGCGATGATTGAAACAGAAATAAGGTAAAAGATCAATACTTTTCTGTGTTTTGCTTTGCTTTGTTTCGATTGATGTGATGAAATAAGCCCCAGGTTCGCAATAAACAACGCAAAAAGCATCAACACAATATGCTCAACAGGCCACAACCTTTTTTCAACACCTTCGGTACCCAGGTATTCGTAACCTTCGGGCGAGCCGAGATTGGTAAAAAGAATCAAGCCAAAAATCAATTGCAGGTATAAACTAATTATAAAAGCATAAGACAGAAATTTATCCAGCTTTACGTATTCTTTAGCAGCAACTATTCCGCGAATTGACCGCACGGTGAGCCATAATGCAAAAACAAGAAACGAAAAACTCACCACATAGTGGATTGTTTTCATGGTTGTTTGTTGTATCAGAATTGTGGCTTCCATAAATTAATATCAGCTTCTGTTCCAGTTGGTTTGTTTAATCCAGTCAACTACTAGTTTGGCATTTTCAACCGGCAGTCCAGGCACAAAACCATGGCCTACATTAAAAATCCAATTGGTATTGTTTGCACCAAAAGGTAGGTATTCTTCCAATGTTTTTATGATGTTTTCTTGATCCGCCATTAACAACCTGGGGTCAAGGTTTCCCTGAAGTCCAATTGCAGGATGTACCAATTTGCGAGCCTCGTCGATAGGGGTTTGCCAGTCGATGCTTAAAAAGTCGGTATCGTCGGGTGTGATTTTTCCAATACCGGTTCCTAAACCTTTTGGCAGAAATATTACCGGGCAACCAGCATCCTTAACTGCAGCTGAAATTCTTCTGACAAAGGGCATAATCACCTCAAAATATAATTTGGAAGGAATTAATCCGGCATGGGTTTCAAAAATCTGAAAAGCTGCAATTCCATGTTTTACCTGGTTTAAGGCATATTCAATGGATAATTCTGTAATTTCTTCTAAAATTTGCTCAGCCAATTTCCGGTCTTTGTAAAGCATGGTTACCGCATCCGGAAAAATATGGTTGGTTCCCAATCCTTGCACCATATAGCAAAACGTAGTGAACGGAGCGCCACAAAAGCCAATTAAGGGCGTACCTGATGGCTTGGTATCCTGTATTTCGTCAATTACATCGTAAATATATTCCAGTTTTGATGCATCAGGTTTTAATAAATCCATTGGCGTGCCTGAATCTTTTAAAGCCTTGGCAAAGCGTGGACCTGAGTCTGTAAAATTCAATTCCATGCCCAATGCCTCAGGAATCACCAATATGTCGGAAAACAAAATGGCAGCATCGACCCCTAAGTCATAAATCGGCAGTAAGGTTACTTCTGCGGCTAGCTTTGGGGAACTCATTAATTCTTTGAAACTGTATTGTTCACGCATTTTTAAATACGAAGGCAAAACCCTTCCCGCCTGGCGCATAAACCACACTGGTGGCCTTTCTGTTTTTTTCTCCCTTTAATGTCTTTACAAATATTGAATTTTCCATTCTTTCAACTTCTTCTTTCTGATTACTTATCACCTTTGCACTTAATGTTTGTCTGTTCACCACAAAGGCACAAAATCACTAAGGTTCACAAAGTTTCTATTTATTATTTTAATAAATAAAATTTAATTTCACTCCTTTGGAGGGGCTAGGGGAGGTTATTTAATGCCTCCAGGTTTGCTTCAATTAAATTTTGGATATCATCGTCGGTGTGCGCATACGACACAAACAAACATTCAAACTGCGAGGGCGCAATGTAATTTCCACTTTCCAGCGATTGTTTAAAATAATTCGCATATTTTTTTGTATCGCTTGTCATAGCTTCATCAAACGAAGTAACCTTTTCATTTTCTGTAAAGAATAAGGTCATCATTGATCCAACCCTGTTTATTACCCCACTCACTCCGGAAGTCTTCAAATTCTTTTTAATTCCTTCTTCCAGAATTGTAGCTTTTCGTTCCAATTCAGAATAAAAGTCTGGAGTGTTTTTTATGAGTTTCAGCATAGCTATTCCCGCAGCCATGGCCAAAGGGTTTCCAGAAAGAGTTCCGGCTTGGTATACTGGTCCGGTAGGAGCTAGCATATCCATAATTTCTTTTTTACCTCCGTAAGCTCCAACAGGTAGACCACCTCCAATAATTTTCCCTAAAGTTGTAAGATCCGGTTCTACACCAAAATATTCCTGAGCTCCGCCTTCTGCAAGTCTGAAGCCTGTTATTACTTCATCAAAAATCAACAATGAACCATGCTTTTTACAAATAGATTTTAAGCCTTCTAAAAATTCTTTTTTTGGTGGAACAACACCCATATTTCCCGCAACAGGTTCAACAATAATTGCTGCAATATCTCCTCCTTTTTCGGCAAATACTTTTTCCACTGAGTCCAGATTATTGTATTCTGCCAATAAAGTATCTTTTGCATTTCCGGCTGTAACGCCAGGGCTATCAGGTAAATTAAGGGTGATTGCCCCGGAACCTGCTTTAATTAAAAAACTATCGCCATGACCATGGTAATTTCCCACAAATTTCAATATGGCATCTCGTTTGGTGTACCCCCTGGCCAATCGGATTGCACTCATAGTCGCTTCAGTTCCTGAGTTTACCATCCGCACTTTTTCAACCGATGGAACCATTTCAACAATAAGCTCCGCCATTTCGGTTTCATACAAAGTTGGTGCACCAAAACTGGTACCTTTCTGGGCAGCTTCACTTAATGCTTCCAAAATAGTATCATGTGCGTGACCAAAAATTAATGGTCCCCATGAAGCAACGAAATCCGTATAGCGATTTCCATCGATATCCCAAATTTTTGAGCCTTTACCCTTGTCAATAAACACCGGATTTAAATTGACACTTTTAAATGCCCTAACCGGAGAATTCACCCCTCCGGGAATTGTCTTTTGAGCTTCCTTAAAAGCTTTTATGCTGTATGTATTATTCATTTTTCTATTTAGTTTCGAGTGATTAGTTACGAGATATGAGTATGTTTTAAACTAGAGACTCGTAACTCTTAACTACATACTCTTTAATATTTTTGCTGCATCAACTGCGTGGTAGGTCAGGATAATGTCGGCCCCGGCACGTTTTATCGAGGTTAATATTTCCATCATGACACGTGCGCCGTCAATCCAGTCTTTTTCGGCTGCAGCTTTCACCATCGAAAATTCACCACTTACGTTGTAAGCTGCCACAGGCATTTTAAATTCTGTTTTTACCCTGTAAATAATGTCGAGATAACTTAATGCTGGTTTCACCATAACTACATCTGCACCTTCGGCGATATCCAAATCTACTTCGCGGATTGCTTCATCGCTGTTTGCCGGATTCATTTGGTAAGTTGCCCTGTTCCCAAATTTCGGGGCGCTTTCGGCAGCTTCCCTAAAAGGTCCATAAAACCCGGATGCATATTTTGCCGAGTACGACATGATTGGTATTTTTTCAAATTTGTTTTCATCAAGGGCTTCCCTCATCCTGCCAACCCTTCCGTCCATCATATCGCTTGGGGCAACCATATCGGCTCCGGCTTCGGCTAACGAAACTGCTTGTTTGGCAAGGGTTTCAATGGTGGTGTCGTTGTCCACATCGCCATCAATGATTGTTCCGCAATGCCCATGAACTGTATATTCGCAATTGCAAATATCCGCAATGATGTATAAGTCGGGCAGTTCTTTTTTTATTGCCCTAATGGCTTGTTGAACAATACCATTATGCTGGCAGGCAACGGTTCCATCTTCATCTTTTTCTGCAGGAATACCAAAAAGTAAAATTGCCTTTACTCCGGATGCAACAACTGTTTTACATTCTTCCACCAGGTTTTCAACCGAAAGCTGATAATTTCCCGGCATAGAACTTATTGGATTTTTGATATTGGTTCCGGCAATTACAAATAGCGGCATTACCAAATCGTCAACCGTTAGTTTTGTTTCGGTAACCATATCCCGTAAAACGGAATTGTATCTAAGTCTTCTAAGTCTTGTTTCTGGAAATAACATGGTATGGATTTTTTTAGGTTTCTATTTTTGATTTGTGTTATAATAATCAATGATTGCTTTGCACAGCCCTTCTGTTGTCGAAGTTGTTGCTGTTAGTAATGGAGTATGTCCTTCGTTTTGAATTGCTTTGCTTGTGGTTTGCCCAATGCTTGCCAATTTTAGTTCTTTTAAATCAATAAATGACTTCAAGTTACTAAAAGTTGATGGACTGGTAAGCAAGATCAGGTCGTAAGAATTGTTGGTAATGCGATTTAAGATAGTTTCATCTGCACTTGCCGGCGACATGGTTTTGTAAATATTGATCCTGGCAACCTGATTGTCAACCGAAAGTTTATGTTCAAGGGTGTTATAGGCAAGGTTTCCCAAAGCCAATAAGAAATTTAAATTACTTGGCGAGTATTTTTTATAAAACAAGTCCAGCATATCTACTGAGGTATTCCCTGTACTGATAAAATCAGGAGCATAACCGTAATAGTCTAATTCAGCTGCAGTTTTCTTTCCAACGGTCCCAATTTTCAGGCTGTCTGGTAAGTTTGTGTTTCCATTGATTTCGCTCAGGTGTTTAAAGAAATGAACAACCCCGTGCTTGCTGGTAAAAAATACCCAATGAAACTGATCAAGGTTATTTAGAGTTTCTTTTTCTTTTTCGGTCGGAGTTACGCTTTTAATCTCAATCATGGGCAAAGCCAAAACTTCGGCACCTTCATTTTTCAATAAATCGGGTAGGTTGTCATCGGCATCTATCGGGCGGGTGGTTATCAATACTTTGCCAAGTAGTTTTTTGCTTTCAACCTGTTTTGTTATGTTTTCTGTTCTTACCTGGTCCAGGATTTGTTTCCCTCCACGGTCATATATCTTTTTAGCAATTTCTATGGATAATTGTTCGGCATCGTCCACTTTTCCTTGAGCGGTTTCTTTCATGAAATTTAATCCGTCGATGCTTGAGATAAAACCAGTAATAGTAAAAGTATCGCCTTCAACTTTACTGTGACTACCCACCGGAATCTGGCAACCACCTTCCAACGTTTTCAGGAAAGCCCTTTCGGCATTGGTGGTAATTAATGTTTCCCGGTCGTTAATTGCAGAAATTATGTTCTCAATATCCGGGTCGTTATCTTTTATTTCAATGGCAATAGCTCCTTGCCCACACGCAGGGATCATTTCATCCAAATCAATTATTTCCGTAATATGTTCGCCCATATCGAGCCTTTGCAAACCTGCTGCGGCCATAACCATGGCAGAGCAATACCCTTCCTGCATTTTACGGATTCGGGTATTTACGTTCCCGCGGATGTCAACGATTTTAAGGGTTGGGTACTTTTTCAGCAATTGGGCTTTTCTTCGCAAGCTCGACGTGGCAACAACATCTTCCGCAGTCATTTCATGAAGTTTTCGGCCATCAACACTAACAAAAGCATCACGGGTTTCGCCGCGTTTTAAAACTGCCCCGAGTTTTGTCCCTTCAGGGAAAGTGGTTGGCAAATCTTTCAGGCTATGCACTGCCATGTCAATTTCGTTGGCAAACAAAGCAAGCTCCAATTCTTTTGTGAATAAACCCTTGTCGCCGATTTTCGATAATGCAACATCCAAGATTTTATCCCCTTTTGTTTTAATAATTACGATTTCGAAATTTTTTGCCGGGAATTGGACTTCCAATTCTTCTTTTACACGGAAAGCCTGGTAAAGTGCTAGTTTACTACCACGGGTTCCTATCCTAACAGGATTGCTCATTGCCTTATGTCAAATAGTTCGTTTACCAAAGATATAGCTTCTTCCTTACGCCCGTTATCGGTGATCGATTTAACGTTTTTAATCATCAAACGGATAAACTTATTGGTAATGTGTTCGGCGTAGTCAGAAGTTTTCTGCGGATCGATATCCTGTTGACGTTTTATAAACCCTTCTAATTCAGCTTCATTTATTTTCTGGAAGTTCTCGCTAATATTTTGGAAAGTAGGTGTTAAATTCCGTGTGCACTGCCAATCCGAAAAGTCTTTCACTACTTTGTGAATAATTTTTTCTGCTTTGCTGATTTCACCTTTTCGTTTACCAAAGGTTTCGTCAACAACGGCATTTAAATCATCAATGTCAAAAACAAAAACATTATCAACTTCAGCCACATCCTTTGCAACATTTCTGGGAACAGAAAGGTCAACAAACAGGATGGGCTTGTTGATACGTTCAATCATCACCTTTTCAACCAATTCTTTGGTGATAATTGCTTTTTTTGATGCAGTTGATGCAATGACTATATTATTATTTATGAGTTGTGGTATGAGGTCGTCAAATTCTTTTGCAACGCCATCATACCTGTGTGCAACTTCTTGTGCTTTTTCAAAAGTCCTGTTAATGATTGTAAATTGGTGACACCCTTTTTTCTTTAGGTTTTGAACGGTAAGTTCGCCCGTTTGTCCGGCACCAATTAACAATGTTGGCTGGGCTGCCAGGTTATGCAACTTTTTGGATGCCAGGTCAACAGCTGCATAACTAATTGAAATTGCCCCTTTGCTAAGTTCAGTGTGTGTCCTCACTTTTTTCCCAGCTTCAAATGCTTTGTTAAAAAGACGGATAAGTACCGGGCTATGGAAATTATATTTATCGCTGATGCTGAAGGCATCTTTTAACTGCCCAACAATTTGGTATTCGCCTAAAGCCATTGAATCTAAACCCGACGATACCCTGAATAAATGTTGGGCTGCATCTTCTTCCTGTTTTTTGTAAAAATGGGCAACCACGTTTTTGTCAACTTTTCGGGATTGAAACAAGGCGTGCTCCAGTTTATTAAAATAGGAAGTGATGTCGGTATGGTCAATATCAAAATAAAATTCGGTGCGGTTACAGGTTGAAATGATGATGATACCATTAAATCCTTCTGATTTTAAGGCAGGTACAAATCTTTTAATATCCTCTTCACAAAAAACAAACCGTTCCCTGATTTCGATGGGTGCCGATTTGTGATTTAATCCCAATAATCCTATCATATCTTTTCAATGACTTTATTTAATATTCAAGTTTATAAAAACAATCTGTAGAAAATCTGTAGAAATTTCAGATTTAAGTTTAAGCCTAATTGACCGGGATATTCCAATGAGAAAATAATTTCAAATTTTTATTATTGTAATTTTTGAATGAATAAAAAATCAAATATAAATATCAGAAATACAGGAATGTACAGCGATTTTATTTTGAGCTTATTTTATGTGAAAACAAATAAGAATAACATATGTTCAATAAAAAATATTTATTTAGAATAAATTGAAATTGCAGATATTTTGCATTTGGGTGAGGCGAATTCCGATTCTCTTTAAATTGAACCGCATTTTGGATTTTCCGTTAACTATTTTCCAATGTTCATAAAAAAGTTGTTAAGCAATTAATTGAATTTCTTTATTGTGCTTTGATAATAGTTTAAAAACTTCACATATTCTTCTTCAAAGCTAACCTTTTTGTGATGTTCAGGTTGTCCTAATATATATCGGCATACATTTTCAACTTGCGATTTTGAGATTGAGAATGCTGAGGCAGATTGCTGCCACTTAAATTTCCCCTGGCAAAGATTATTTTGGTTGATAAATTCTTCCGAACTGTTTGCAACAATTGCCGCTAATTTTTCTTCTGAAATGGAAGGCGATCGAGAAACCAAAAAATGGACATGCTCAGGATTTGCATAAATCGCATACAATTTTGATTCATTATTTTTAACTATTCCGGTAATATATCTCTCGATTCTGTTCCGATTTTAGTGATTAAAAAAGTGCTGTCTTTGGAATGTTGTGAAAACAAAATGGGTGTAAAGATTATTGTATTCGATTTTCATTTTAATGAGGTTAATAAGGTTGTGTATTTTGGGATTAATGCCTACTAAGGTTAAATAATTAAAGATGAGGTTTTTATGATGAACCTAAAACTTATAATTCTAAAACTCAATATAAGAACCTTATTAACAATCTAATAAAACCTTAGTAAGAAAGGATAACATGAAATAAAAAGACCTTATTGACCTAATTTAATTTGTGTTGAATCATCAAAACCTTATTCTAAACTGATGTTTATTATCCCGAAAATCATAATCTACTTCGAAGCCAGAAACCTCACAGATTTTCTGGACTATTGCCAGTCCCAGCCCTAATGATTCGGCTGAATTTCCCAATTTCTGGAAACGTTGAAAAAGTTTTGTGTCATCCAATTCGTTTTTATTCCCCGAATTGGCAACAGTAATTGATTTATCTGAAGAAAATATGTGGATTTCGCCTCCTTTTACGTTATGCCTAATGGCATTTTTCAATAGGTTGGAAAATAATATTTCTGCCAATTGGGAATTCATTTTCAAAACAATATTGTTAGCAATGGAGGATTGTACCTGGATTTGTTTTGCCGAAATTAAGTCTTCAAAAACATCCAATTGTTCTTCGATGATGGAAGCCGCGTTAAGTTCTTTTATTTCGGGGAACTGACGGTTTTCGATTTTTGCCAGTAAAAGTAAGGTCTTGTTATAGCGCGAAAGTTTGGTAGTTGCTTCAAATGCATCGGCTACTGCTTTTAATTGCTTGTCGCTTAAATTATCAGCTTGTAACAACAACTCCATCTTTGAGTTGATCACTGCCAAAGGGGTTTGCAATTCGTGGGCTGCATTTTCAGTATATTCCTTCAGACTAAGATAATTTTTATTGATCCGGTCGGTCATTTTGTTTAAAACCTGGTTCAAATCGTCGAATTCTTTAATATCCGATTCTTCCAACAACAAACTACTATTTGTATTGATGTCGTAGGTATTTATTTTTTCAATGGTATCGTAAAATACTTTCCAGGCTTTCAGGGAGGTATGCCTGTTTAAAATTAGCAGGCTGCTAATTAGTAAAACAACAATTGCCGTAAGCAGGAACAAAATCCTGACAATTAGGTTATCCGTTTCAGAGAGGGATTTATAAATGGTGACCAAATAATCCTGGTTGTTGACCTGGGCCACAAAGTTCATCTGGCGGTATGCCATGTATTTTTTTAAATCTTGGTCAAAAATAAGGGTGTCGGAATAGCTTACCGCTGGCTTAGAATTATTTTCAATTGGGACGATTGTGATTTTTTCATCCTGGGTAGGTGGCAATTGCGCCGAAGAGTGAACCGATTCCAGTTTGCTGGTGATAGAACTTTTTCGCTTGCCGAGTTCGATGTTGATATTTTGGTCAACCTGTTGCCTTAACAAATAGTAAAAGATAATGGTCCCCGACATAAAGATAAACAGGGAAATGGTTAAAAAATTAAGGCTTGTTTTTGTAAGTAGTTTCATGAGTGTAATCTGGTTACAAGTGGGCTAAAGGTAAAAGTGCCTAAATTACTTAAAGTTTCATTTTAGTGCTTTAATGTTTTTCCAATGGAAGTAAAAATCGCAAGTATTTCTTTTGCTTCTTTGATGACAGGTTCTATATTTTTTAAATCTGTCCATTTGAGCTCCAAAATAATTTCTAACCAATAAACAGTTTCACTTGCTTCACTTTCACAAATTTTAATTTTATTCATAAAATCCGCTTTACTTCTTGCCCGATTAGCTTCTCTATAATTTGCTCCAACACTGGTTCCTGACTTAGTAAGTTGATTTTTTATGACTTTGCATTCGGTTGACGAGGGGAGTTTGGTTAAAAGTTTTATGATGTTTATGGCAAATTTCTTTGTTCTTTTTTCTAATTGTATGCCAAACTCTTTATTCTCCATATTTTAACAACTCTAGTTCACTTCAAACTCTAGTTCACTTCAAACTTATATCCCACTCCATAAATGGTTTTAAGGTAATCTTTGCATCCTTTGTCAATCAGTTTTTTCCGAAGGTTTTTAATTTGTCCGTATAAAAAATCGTACGAATCGGCAATGTCCATATAATCCCCCCAAAGGTGTTCTGCCAGACCAGTTTTCGTAATTACTTTGTTTTTATTGGCGATAAAAAATTGTAAAAGTTCGTATTCCTTTTTTGTAAGTTTTAGCAGATCATCGTTAATAAATACCTGATGTTCATCGGGGTGTAATTTAATTTCATTGACAACGATTTGGTTATTACCACTGAAATTTACCCTCCGGTTTATCGATTTTAAATGCGCATTTAATTCCGCCAAATGAAAAGGTTTTGTAAGATAGTTGTCGGCGCCAATTTCCAAACCTTCAATTCTATTATCGAGCGAATTTCGGGCAGAAATGATAATAATGCCCATTTGTTTGGCTGCTTTTTTCACTTTTTTGATCAAATCGAGGCCACTGCCATCCGGAAGGTTGATGTCAACCACAATACAATCGTATTCGTGTAAAGCAATTTTTTCATCGGCATCGGCATAATTATATACAGCCTCGCATAAATGCCCTTCATCGTTCAGATAGTCAACAACCGAGTCCGACAGGGCTTTTTCATCTTCAATTATTAGTAATTTCATTGCAGCCAATCAATTTTTTACAAGATAACAACTTTTACAATCTACTAAAAATGTTTATCGGGAACGGGCAAAGTTCCTTTTCGCTTTGTTGAAAGCACATGCCCAAAACGTATTTTAGTTAGAGCAATAACAGTTACTAAAACACAGCTGTTCAAAAGTATTTTAAAAATTAAGTTGATGCATGTTATATTATAATGTGTTCTTGGTATTTTTGTTTGAAACGGAAAGCAAATATGATTAATTTCCCGTCTTTTCTGCAGCACGATGCAATGGACTGTGGTCCAACCTGCCTTCGAATGATAGCTAAATCGTATGGCAAGAATTTTTCCATTGATGAGCTTCGCACACGATCTTACATTACGCGTGAGGGGGTATCGCTGTTGGGGATTAGCGATGCTGCCGAGTCGGTTGGTTTCCGTACTATGGGTGTCCGAATCTCGTTCGACCAGCTAAAAAAACAGGCACAACTGCCTTGTATAGTGCATTGGGACCAGGATCATTTTGTGGTAGTTTATAAAATTAAAAAGGGGAAAATATATGTTGCCGATCCGGCATTTGGCAAACTTACCTACACCGAAAATGAATTTAAGCAACATTGGCTGGCAACAGTTTCAAAAGGCGAAGAAAAAGGTATTTGCCTTTTGCTCGAACCAACACCCGAATTTTTTAAGGAAGAAGATGAAAAAGTTAACCGGACAGGTTTCCGTTTTTTAACCAGCTATTTAAAACCTTACCGAAAACTGCTCATCCAACTTTTATTGGGATTTTTAATGGGAAGCGTTATTCAGCTAATACTTCCTTTCCTTACGCAAAGTGTCGTCGATGTTGGTATAAATAACCAGGATATTCCGTTTATCTACCTAGTTTTAATTGCGCAATTGTTTTTGTTTATTTCGCGTATGTCGGTAGAGTTTTTACGCTCGTGGATTTTACTGCATATCAGCACCCGGATTAATATTTCAATTATTTCCGACTTCCTTTCCAAATTAATGAAATTGCCTTTGGGCTTTTTCGATACAAAAATGGTCGGGGATATTATGCAAAGGATCGAAGACCACCAGAGAGTAGAAAGGTTCTTAACTGCTCAATCCATTAGCATATTGTTTTCGGTATTTAGCCTGGTAATTTTTGCCATTGTACTCCTTATTTATAGTTTGAAGATTTTCCTGATTTTCCTGCTTGGATCAATCCTGTATTTTGCCTGGGTATATTTATTTATGCACAAGCGCCGACAATTAGATTACAAAAAATTCGCGCAACTTTCCGATAACCAAAGCAAACTTATCCAGTTAATACAGGGAATGCAGGAAATTAAACTGAACAATTACGAAACAGAAAAACGCTGGGAGTGGGAACGAATTCAGGCAAGGCTTTTCAGGGTAAACGTAAAAGGATTATCATTGGAACAATACCAGGATGCAGGCTCTGTTTTTATCAATGAAACCAAAAACATACTGATTACCATTGTTGCTGCCACATCGGTCATTGGTGGAAGTATTACCCTTGGTATGATGCTCGCTATAATGTACATTATCGGACAATTAAATACTCCTTTGAAGCAGCTTATTCGTTTTATGCACAGTGCCCAGGATGCAAAAATAAGTTTGGAACGATTAAGCGAAATCCATGAAAAAGAAGACGAAGAAATCCCGGGTGTACCAAAATCCACTATTTTGCCCGAGAATAAAACAATTTCGATAACAAATGTAAGTTTCAGGTACGATGGACCAAGATCGCCTCAGGTCTTAAAAAATATTGACCTCGAAATTTTCGATAAAAAAACAACGGCAATTGTTGGTACCAGCGGAAGTGGGAAAACAACCCTACTGAAATTATTACTTGGTTTTTACCTGCCCGATGATGGAGAAATAAAAATTGGCGGAACGCGACTGCAAAATTATTCGCAAAAGCTGTGGAGGCAAAAATGTGGTGTAGTGCTTCAGGATGGCTATATTTTTTCGGATACCATTGCGCGTAATATTGCCGTGAGCAATGAAGGTATCGACAAAGAACGATTACTTCATGCCGTTCATTTGTCAAATATCCAGGATTATGTGGAAAACCTTCCGCTTGGGTACAATACTAAAATCGGTCAGGAAGGAGTTGGGCTAAGCCAGGGGCAAAAACAAAGGATACTAATTGCGCGGGCAATTTATAAAAACCCCGAGTACCTGTTTTTCGATGAGGCTACAAATGCCCTGGATGCAAAAAACGAAAAAACAATCATGGAAAACCTGGCATCCTTTTCAAAGGGAAAAACAGTTATTGTTGTTGCCCATAGGTTAAGTACTGTAAAAAATGCAGATCAGATTATTGTTCTTGATAAAGGTGAAATTGTTGAAAAAGGGAAACACGATGAATTAATAAAATTAAAAGGCAACTATTATAATTTGGTAAAAGACCAGTTGGAACTTGGTAGTTAAATAAATGATTTTTGCGTCTCTGCGCCTTTGCGGTTAGAAAAGTTAGTTGAGATTTAATGGAAAACGAAAAAAAACATATTGAAATACGAAGCAACGAAGTTCAGGAGATTTTGGGTGGAGTCCCGTCCAGGATTGTCCGATACGGAATATTAACCATTTTTGTGGTCTTCGTTCTCTTGTTGGTGTTTAGTTGGTTATTCCAATATCCCGATGTCATAAGTTCAAAGGTTGTGGTTACGACCGAAAGGCCTCCGGCAACCATTGTAGCACGTGCAACGGGACAAATAAAAGAATTGTTTGTTAGCGACACACAGCACGTATCAAGTGGGGAAGTTATTGCAATAATCGAAAACCCGGGGATTTATGAAGACGTACTTCAACTGAATCAATTAATCCCATCCATTCAGCAATTCTTAATTGATTATAACATTTCCGAGAAAATAGACTTCCCTAAAAATTTGCAGTTGGGGCCAATCCAGGAAGAGTATTCCCTATTTATTAAAAAGTACAACGATTATCAAAGTTTTTTGGATTTGGACTATTTTCCTCGAATTAATAAATCATTGGAAGACCAAAAACGGATGTCGCGAATTTATTATGACCGGTTGTGGACACAACGCCAAATTATGGATAAGGATTATCAACTTGCATTAAGTAAATACAAAAGGGATTCTGCTCTTCATAAAAACCAGGTACTATCCTTACAGGATTTAGAAAAATCAGAATCAGAAATGTTGAATAAGAAATACGATTTTGAGCAGGTAAGGACTTCTTTGGCCGAAATGCAAATGGATTTATTGGCAGTCGATCAAAGAATAATTGAAAATGAGAAAAACCACCGTGACCAAAAAACACAACTTCAGCTGGAAGTATCCGAAGCATATAGTAACCTGTCCGGTGTTATTAAACAATGGGAACTTACATATATATTAAAGGCACCCATCGAAGGAAATGTTTCGTTTAATGCCTATTGGAGCGAAAACCAAAATGTGAGGGAAGGAGATAAAGTGTTAACAATAATCCCCAATGATGCCGGTGAACTGATTGGGAGGACAAAGCTTTCGGTATTAAGGTCGGGAAAAGTAAATAAAGGTCAGGATGTAAACATAAAGTTCGACAATTACCCTTACATGGAATTTGGCATGGTTAAAGGAACAATCAAAACAATTTCTGCCATTCCTGAAGATGATTATTATACCGTTGAATTAAGTTTTCCTAATGGACTTGTCACCAACTACGGAAAGTCACTTGAATTACAAAACGAAATAACGGGAGTTGCAGAAATTATTACCCAGGAGCTTCGTTTAATTCAGCGATTTTTAAATCCGCTCAAAGCACTTTGGAAAGAACGAATTGAAACCAAAGAGTAATTCTATTAAAATCCCGCACTTATTGTTCAAAAAATAATTCAAGGCAAGCTTTGCATTACCGATCGAATATCCACTGTTATTTCCAATCTTAAATTTTCCAACTTTTTTACAATATCGTATTGATCTTTGCTGAAAATTAGTACTTTTGCGTGCCGAATTTTAAGGCTGGGACTAAAAAATAGCGCCCAAAAGCATTGTTTTTACAAAAAAATAGGATACTTTTGCAGTCCATTTTGAAAAACATTATTAACTAAATAAAAAACAGGTATTTATGCCAACTATTCAACAGTTAGTTAGGAAAGGAAGACAGACGAAAGCGGATAAGAGTAAATCTCCGGCATTGGATTCATGCCCGCAACGTCGTGGTGTATGTGTACGTGTGTACACTACTACACCTAAAAAACCTAATTCAGCAATGCGTAAAGTTGCAAGGGTTAGGTTAACCAACGGAAAAGAGGTGAACGCCTATATTCCGGGTGAAGGTCATAATTTGCAAGAGCACTCAATTGTGCTAGTGCGCGGTGGTAGGGTAAAAGATTTACCAGGTGTGCGTTATCACTTAATACGTGGTGCACTCGATACCGCTGGTGTTGAAGGCCGCTTACAGCGTCGTTCAAAATATGGTGCAAAAAGACCAAAGAAATAAGAAAACACAGTAATTAATTTAGTTATTTGTTTAGTGGTTTGGTTGAGTAAATAAATTCCACCGTCTTCCAGGAATGATCTGAAGACCCTATGGGCAGCCAATTCAAATAACGCTAAAAAAGTTTAAAATGAGAAAATCAAAACCAAAGAAGAGGCATTTGTTACCCGATCCTAAATTTGGGGATACCCTGGTAACACGTTTTGTTAATGACCTTATGGTTGACGGGAAAAAATCAGTTGCGTACACAATTTTCTACGATACGCTTGATCTCGTTGAAAAAAGAATTAAAGATACAGAGCTTGCTCCACTTGAAATTTGGAAAAAAGCTTTAGAAAATATTACTCCTGGGGTGGAAGTAAAAAGCCGCAGGGTGGGTGGAGCTACTTTCCAGGTTCCAATGGAAATCCGCCCCGAAAGGAAAAATGCTATCAGTATTAAAAACATGATCATCTTTGCTCGTAAAAGATCAGGGAAATCAATGGCTGATAAGTTAGCATCTGAAATAATTGCCGCTTTTAACGAAGAAGGTGGTGCTTTCAAGAAGAAAGAAGATACGCACCGTATGGCTGAAGCCAACCGGGCATTTGCACATTTCAGGTTCTAAATCTTAAATCAAGATACTAGAAATATATATTAATGGCGAAGCAAGATCTAAAATATACGAGAAATATCGGTATCATGGCTCACATTGATGCCGGTAAAACTACCGTAACAGAACGTGTCCTGTACTACACCGGATTAACACATAGAATTGGTGAAGTACACGATGGTGCTGCTACGATGGACTGGATGGAGCAGGAGCAGGAGAGAGGGATTACCATTACATCTGCAGCAACAACAACTTTCTGGAAGTACAAAGATATTGAACACAAAATCAATATCATTGATACTCCCGGACACGTTGATTTTACCGTTGAGGTAGAACGTTCGTTGAGGATTTTGGATGGTGCAGTGGCGCTGTTCTGTGCAGTTGGTGGTGTGGAGGCACAATCAGAAACAGTTTGGAGACAAGCTGAAAAATATGGTGTTCCACGTATTGCTTTTGTAAATAAAATGGACCGCTCAGGTGCCGATTTCTTTAATGTTTATAACGATGTAAAAGAAAAATTAGGCGCTAACCCGGTTCCACTACAAATACCTATTGGTTCCGAAGAGACATTTGAAGGGGTTATCGACCTTATTGAAATGAAAGCTGTGCGTTGGCATGACGATGCACAAATGGGAACAAACTATTCTTTGGACCCTATTCCTGCAGAACTGGAGGAACAAGCAGAAGAGTGGAGAGGTAAATTGGTAGAAGCTGTAGCTGAATTAGATGATGAATTATTAGAAAGGTATTTCGAAGATCCTGATTCTATTACCAAAGATGAAATGTTGGCAGTTATACGTAAAGCAACCATCGAAGGGATTATTATTCCAATGATGTGTGGTTCGGCTTTCAAAAATAAAGGGGTTCAACGTCTTTTAGATGCTGTTTGTTCATTCTTGCCAAGTCCGCTTGATAACGATGAAATTTCTGGATTTGAACCTGGAACAGAAGATGCATTGGTAAGGCATGCTGATCCGGAAGAACCATTTGCTGCTTTGGCATTTAAAATTGCAACCGATCCGTTTGTTGGAAGGCTTTGTTACATGAGGGTTTACTCTGGTAAATTGCCTGCTGGCACACAAGTTTACAATTCACGTACTGGAAAAAAAGAGCGTATTTCACGTTTATATCAAATGCACTCAAACAAGCAAAACCCAATTGATGTAATCGAAGCGGGTGATATTTGTGCTGCTGTTGGTTTTAAAGATATACGTACAGGTGATACACTTTGCGATGCTAAAAATCAGATTGAATTGGAAAGCATGATTTTCCCTGAACCTGTAATTGGTATTGCAGTTGAGCCAAAATCACAAAAAGACGTAGATAAACTTGGAAATGGATTGGCAAAGTTAGCCGAAGAAGACCCAACATTCCAAGTCTTTACCGATGAAAACTCAGGACAAACTGTAATCAGGGGTATGGGTGAGCTTCACCTTGAAATACTTGTTGATAGGTTAAGACGTGAATTCAAGGTGGAATGTAACCAGGGATCTCCACAGGTTGCATATAAGGAAGCAATCACCAAAAGCGTTGAACTTAGGGAAGTATTCAAAAAACAATCTGGTGGACGTGGTAAATTTGCAGATATCATAGTTAGGGTTGAGCCTGTAGACGATGAAAAAGTTGCAGGGCTTCAGTTTATTGATGAAGTAAAAGGAGGACGCATTCCAAGGGAATTTATCCCTTCTGTTGAAAAAGGTTTCAAAGATGCACTTAGCAATGGACCACTTGCCGGGTTCCCGGTAGATAGCTTAAAAGTTACCTTATTGGACGGTTCGTTCCATGCAGTTGACTCCGATCAATTGTCGTTCGAGATATGTGCTAGGCAAGCATTTAAAAGTGCCGCTTCAAAAGCCGCGCCTCAGCTGCTTGAGCCAATTATGAAATTGGAGATAGTCACACCCGAAGAATATATGGGGGATATTATAGCCGACCTAAACCGTCGTCGTGGTAGCGTTGATGGAATGGAAACTAAATCAGGAGCTCGTGTGATTAATGCAAAAGTTCCGTTGGCAGAGCAATTCGGCTATGTAACCGTTTTGCGTACATTATCATCAGGTAGGGCAACTTCTTCCATGGAATTTAGCCACTATGAAGGAGTTCCAAGAAACTTGGCGATAAAAGTACTTGAAGAAGTACAGGGAAAAACTGATTTAATATAATTAATATAACAGAATTCTCATTATGAGTCAAAAGATCAGGATTAAACTTAAATCGTACGATCACAACCTTGTTGACAAGTCAGCTGAGAAGATCGTAAAAACAGTAAAAACAACAGGCGCAATTGTTAGCGGGCCTATCCCTCTTCCAACACATCGCCGTGTGTTCACTGTGTTACGCTCAACCTTTGTAAATAAAAAGTCAAGGGAGCAATTTCAGCTAATGTCATACAAACGTTTGATTGACATTTACAGTTCCACAGCAAAAACCATCGATGCTCTTATGAAACTGGAATTACCCAGTGGCGTTGAGGTTGAAATTAAAGTATAATAAATTAAAGTAGTCGAAAAAGATGGCTGGAATTATTGGTAAAAAAATCGGAATGACATCCGTATTCAGTGTTGAGGGGAAGAATATCCCATGCACTGTGATCGAAGCCGGTCCTTGTGTTGTAACACAAGTTAAGACCGCTGAAAAAGACGGCTATGATGCGTTACAATTAGGTTACGGCGAAAAGAAGGAGAAAAAAACTTCGAAAGCCGAATTCGGGCATTTTAAAAATGCAGGAACAACACCTAAACGCAAAGTAGTTGAGTTTAGAAATAATTTTGAAGGCGACTTCAAATTAGGAGATGAAATTACTGTTGGCATTTTTCATGAGAATGATTACATTGATGCCATTGGGACCACTAAGGGTAAAGGTTTTCAGGGTGTAGTTAAACGCCATGGTTTTGGTGGTGTTGGTGATTCTACACACGGTCAGCATAACCGTTTAAGGGCTCCGGGCTCATTGGGTGCTTCATCTTACCCTTCTCGTGTATTTAAAGGAATTCGTATGGCCGGCCGCGATGGTGGCAGTACCATTACAATCGAAAACCTGTTAGTTATTAAAATTATACCCGAATCTAATCTTTTAGTAGTAAAAGGTTCTATTCCTGGTGCAAAAGGATCAACCGTAATTTTAAGGAAACAATGGAAGTAAGCGTATTAAATATACAAGGGAAAGAAACCGGAAGGAAAGTTGATCTAATTGACCAAATTTTCGGTATTGAGCCTAATGACCATGCAATTTACCTGGATGTAAAACAATATATGGTAAATCAGCGTCAGGGAACTGCAGCAAGTAAAGAAAGAGCAGACATAGCAGGAAGTACCCGTAAGATCAAACGTCAAAAAGGTACAGGTACGGCTCGTGCTGGTAGTATTAAGTCTCCTATATTTAGAGGTGGAGGTACAGTTTTTGGACCACGCCCAAAAAATTATGGTATCAAACTTAATAAAAAAGTGAAACAATTGGCGAGGAAATCGGCACTTACTTATAAAGCAAAAGAAGAAGGTATTATTGTACTGGAAGACTTTAGCTTAGAAGCGCCAAAAACCCGTGAAATGCTGGCAATTAAAGATAATTTGAAAATTGCTGATAAAAAGTCACTTTTCGTTTTACCAGTCGAAAATAAAAACATATATTTGTCCTCCAGAAATTTACAGGATGTTTCGGTTGTAACTGCTTCTGAATTAACAACTTATCAGATACTGAATGCCAAAACGCTAGTAATTTTAGAAGGTTCGGTAAAGAAGATTGAAGAAGTACTTAAGATTAAAGACGCAGAATAATGGATATTTTGATAAAACCTTTGGTAACCGAAAAAATGACAGAACAGTCAGAGCGGTACAACCGTTATGGCTTCATAGTCAGGAAGGATGCAAACAAAAAGCAGATTAAAAAGGCTGTGGAAAGTTTGTACGACGTTAGTGTTGCTACCGTAAATACCATGGTATACGGAAGTAAGAGTAAGTCAAGGTTTACAAAATCTGGTGTAATCACCGGAAAAACCAGTTCTTACAAAAAAGCAATTGTAACGTTAATAGAAGGCGATAGTATTGATTTTTATAGTAATATATAGTAAATAATGGCAGTAAGAAAATTAAAACCAGTAACACCGGGTCAAAGGCACAAAATAATTGGTGCTTTTGATAGCATTACTGCATCTACACCTGAGAAATCATTGTTGGAACCTCTCAAAAAATCGGGAGGCCGAAATAATCAGGGCCGAATGACAATGAGATATAGAGGTGGGGGCCATAAGCGGAAATACCGTGTAATCGATTTTAAACGCGATAAGCATGGAGTAGCCGCTGTTGTTGAATCAATTCAGTATGATCCAAACCGTACAGCACGTATTGCTTTGCTTGTTTATGAAGACGGCGAAAAGCGATATATGGTGGCACCAAATGGATTAAAAGCTGGGCAAAAGGTCATTAGTGGACCAGGCTCAGACCCTGAAGTTGGAAACGCCCTCCCGTTAGGAGAAATACCTCTTGGTACTCTTGTACATAATATTGAACTGCACCCAGGACAGGGTGGAGTAATGGCACGTAGTGCAGGCGCTTATGCGCAATTGACCTCACGTGAAGGTAAATTTGCAATTCTAAAATTACCTTCAGGCGAATCTCGTATGGTACTCACAAGCTGTAGTGCTACAGTAGGTACTGTTGGAAACACAGAACATAACCTTGAGAAATCAGGAAAAGCAGGGCGTTCAAGATGGTTAGGCCGTCGTCCTCGTGTTCGTGGTGTAGCTATGAACCCTGTTGATCACCCAATGGGTGGTGGAGAAGGACGTTCTTCAGGTGGACACCCACGCTCTCGTAAAGGAGTATTGGCAAAAGGGTATAAAACCCGTTCACCAAAGAAAGCTTCCAATAAGTATATTGTAGAACGTAGGAAAAAATAACTTTAAAGGAATTTAAAAGATGAGTCGTTCATTAAAAAAAGGTCCATATATTGATATTAAACTGGAGAAAAAAGTCCTCGGGATGAATGAATCCGGTAAAAAATCGGTAATGAAAACATGGGCAAGAGCATCAGTTATTTCTCCTGATTTTGTAGGGCATACGATTGCAGTTCACAATGGGAACAAATTTATCCCAGTGTACATTACCGAAAATATGGTAGGACACAGGTTGGGTGAGTTTGCACCAACTCGTACATACAGGGGGCATGCTGGTAAAAGATAAGGCATAATTGCATTTTGAAAAATTTAAAAAAGTAATAAAATGGGTGCCAGAAAAAGACTAGCAGCTGAGAAAAGAAAAGAAGATAAAAAACAACAATATTTTGCTGTTTTAAAAAATTGCCCAACTTCACCACGAAAAATGAGGCTTGTAGCCGATTTAATCCGTGGTAAAGAAGTGAACCAGGCGCTTGATATTTTAAAGTTTTCTTCTAAAGAAGCTTCTCGTAAAGTTGAAAAGCTATTGTTGTCAGCCATTGCAAATTGGCAGGCAAAAAACGAGGGCGTTAGGCTTGAAGAAAGCGAACTTGTTGTCAGCCAAATTATGGTTGATTCAGGAAGAGTATTAAAACGTTTGCGTCCTGCTCCACAAGGAAGGGCACATAGGATCCGAAAAAGGTCAAATCACGTGACGATTTACCTGAATAGTAATACAAATAGTGAAGAAAATATAAATCAATAATAATGGGACAGAAAGTAAATCCGATTTCAAATCGTTTAGGATTCATCAAAGGATGGGATTCAAATTGGTTTGGTGGTGATGATTACGGCGACAAGCTGGTTGAAGACACGAAAATTAGGGAGTACCTTAATGCTCGTCTTGCAAAAGCCAGTATTTCAAGGATCGTTATAGAACGTACCCTGAAGCTGATAACCATCACTGTTCATACTTCCCGCCCAGGTATTATTATTGGTAAAGGGGGTCAGGAAGTTGACAAACTGAAAGAAGAGCTAAAGAAAATTACGAATAAGGAAGTACAAATTAACATTTTTGAAATTAAGCGCCCTGAGCTTGATGCCAGGATTGTTGCAAGTAATATTGCACGTCAGATTGAAGGTAAAATTGCTTACCGTAGGGCTACAAAAATGGCTATTGCATCAACCATGCGTATGGGGGCAGAGGGGATTAAAGTCCTTGTTTCCGGACGTTTAAATGGTGCTGAAATGGCGCGTTCAGAAATGTACAAAGACGGTCGTACTCCTTTACATACACTGCGTGCTGATATAGATTATGCGCTTGCTGAAGCTTTAACAAAAACAGGTTTGATTGGTGTCAAAGTCTGGATTTGTAAAGGTATGGTCTACGGAAACCGTGATTTGTCACCAAATGTTGGGCAAAAACAACAACGTGGTGGATCACAAAACCAAAGGTCTCAGCGTGGCGGAGGAAATAATCGTAGAAGAAAATAGTGGAATAACACTCAGAATTAAAAAGGATGTTACAGCCGAAAAAAGTAAAATTTAGAAGAGTACAAAAGGGACGAATGAAAGGAAATGCCCAAAGGGGCAATCAACTTGCTTTCGGATCTTTTGGCATAAAATCGTTGCAGGAAGCATGGCTTACTGGTCGTCAGATTGAGGCGGCAAGGGTTGCAGTAACCCGTCATATGCAACGTCAGGGGCAAATATGGATCAGAGTATTTCCCGACAAACCGATTACCAAAAAACCAGCCGAAGTTAGGATGGGTAAAGGTAAAGGTGCTCCAGAAGCTTTTGTTGCAACAGTTTCACCAGGTAGGATCATTATTGAAGCCGACGGTGTTCCATTTGAATTAGCAAAAGAAGCATTGCGCTTGGCAGCTCAAAAGTTGCCTATTACTACTAAGTTCGTCGTAAGACGTGATTTTATTCAATAGAGAAATAAGTGGATTATGAAAACGTCTGAGATTAACGAATTGACGAGTAAGGAAATAGTTGAACGACTAATGGAGGAAAGGGAAAACCTAACCCGCCTTAAGTTGAATCATGCTGTTTCTCCTTTGGAAAACCCAATGAAAATAGTTGAAAGCCGAAGGAATGTAGCGCGAATGGAAACTATACTCCGTAGCAGGGAATTAAATGATAATCAGAACTAATTCAGCGATGGAAGAGATTAAAGAAAGAAACCTAAGGAAAGAACGTATTGGCGTGGTTGTTAGCAATAAAATGCTTAAAACAATTGTGGTTGCCGAAAAACGTAAAGTGAAGCATGCTATATATGGAAAGTTTGTAAACAAAACTACCAAATTTTATGCTCACGACGAATCCAATACATGCAACATTGGCGATACTGTGAAGATCATGGAAACACGACCTCTCAGTAAAAAGAAATGTTGGAGGTTAGTTGAAATTATTGAAAGAGCTAAGTAATCATGATACAACAAGAATCAAGATGCGTAGTAGCCGATAATAGTGGCGCAAAAGAAGTATT
The DNA here is from genome assembly GCA_963677475.2 of Prolixibacteraceae bacterium. Classification (GTDB taxonomy): domain Bacteria; phylum Bacteroidota; class Bacteroidia; order Bacteroidales; family Prolixibacteraceae; genus JABMQB01. The sequence goes on from CAXXQD010000015.1 coordinate 121,393, forward strand.
GTGTATCCGTGTACTTGGTGGTACAAGGAAACGTTACGCTTCACTTGGCGATACAATTGTGGTTACTGTAAAAAGTGCGATACCAAGTAGCGATGTAAAAAAGGGAACTGTTTCGAAAGCAATTGTTGTGCGTACAAAAAAAGAAGTGCGCCGTAACGATGGTTCTTACATTCGTTTCGATGACAATGCAGTAGTTCTTTTAAATACTGCTAACGAAATTCGGGGAACACGTATTTTCGGGCCTGTAGCCAGGGAATTGCGTGATAAGAACATGAAAATTATTTCATTGGCACCCGAAGTACTTTAACCAGTAAAAAGCTGAAAAATGCAGAAAAAATTACACATAAAAAAAGGCGATAACGTGGTGGTAATTGCTGGTAATGACAAAGGCCAAAAAGGGCGTGTTTTGGAAATTATCCGTAAAACCGATAGGGCAATTGTTGAAGGTGTGAATATGATTAAAAAACATACGAAACCAAATGCAGAAAACCCACAAGGCGGTATTGTTAATAAGGAAGCACCAATCCATATCTCTAACCTAATGATTGCCGACCCAAAATCAGGCGAAGCTACCAAAATTGGCAGAAGGTTAGATGCAAATGGAAAATTAGTGCGCTATTCTAAAAAATCTGAAGAGGAGATTAAGTAATGGCATACGAACCAACTCTTAAAAAGAGATATAAAGACGAAATCGTACCTGCACTGGTAAAAGAGTTTAATTACTCAAGTATTATGCAAGTACCTAAATTAGAGAAAATTGTTATCAACCAGGGTGTTGGTGCAGCAATTGCCGATAAAAAAATTATCGAAGTTGCAACAGAAGAAGTTACTTCTATTGCAGGGCAAAAAGCTGTGCAAACCGTGTCGAAAAAAGACATCTCTAATTTTAAGCTGAGAAAAAAGATGCCTATTGGTGTTCGCGTAACTTTACGTCGTGAGCGTATGTATGAATTTCTTGAGCGTTTAATTTCTGTAGCACTGCCACGTATTCGTGACTTCCAGGGCATAGAAAGTAAAATGGATGGAAATGGAAACTACACTTTAGGTGTTCCAGAACAAATAATTTTTCCGGAAATTATGATTGATAAGGTAAATAAAATGAACGGTATGAATGTGACTTTTGTTACTTCAGCTGGTTCTGATGAAGAAGGGTTTGCCTTATTAAAAGAAATGGGATTGCCATTTAAAAACATTAAAAAGAACTAAGCATGGCTAAAGAATCAATGAAAGCTCGCGAAGTGAAACGCGCAAAATTAGTTGAAAAATATGCCGCTAAAAGAGCACAGTTAAAAGCCGAAGGTGATTGGGAAGGGTTGCAAAAACTTCCTAAAAATTCTTCCAAAGTGCGTTTGCACAATAGGTGTAAACTTACCGGAAGGCCTAAAGGTTATATGCGCCAATTTGGCATAAGCAGGATTAATTTTCGTGAGATGGCTTCAAATGGTCTGATCCCAGGAGTTAAAAAAGCAAGTTGGTAAATTCTATAAATATTGAGAAATGAGTAAAATAACAGATCCAATAGCAGATTATTTAACACGCCTTCGTAACGCCATTCAGGCAAAACATAAGGTGGTTGATATACCTGCCTCAAATTTAAAAAAGGAAATTACCAAACTTCTGAAAGAAAAAGGATATATCCTTAACTACAAATTTGAGGATGATGTAAATTTTCAGGGCAACATTAAAATTGCTTTGAAATACCATCCTGAGACGAAAGTGAATGCAATTAAAAAATTAGAACGTATCAGTAAACCAGGTTTACGCCAATACTGTGATGCAACCTCTATCCCTAGAGTATTAAACGGTTTAGGCATTGCCATAATTTCTACATCTCACGGCGTTATTTCTGATAAGGAAGCACGTAATTTGAATGTAGGTGGTGAAGTACTGTGCCACGTTTATTAATTAGGAGGATAAACTATGTCAAGGATAGGTAAATTACCCGTATCAATACCCGCCGGGGTCGACTTTAAGGTGAACGATGAAAACATCGTGACCGTAAAAGGACCTCTGGGCGAGTTAACACAGAAAGTTGACGAGTCTATCGAACTATCGGTAGAAGATAATACAATTAGTTTTAAAAGAGCTAATGACCAAAAGCAAACAAGGGCTATGCACGGTTTATATCGCTCATTGGTGAACAACATGGTAATTGGGGTTTCACAAGGTTACGAAATTAAACTGGAGCTGGTAGGAGTTGGTTATAGGGCTGAAGTAATGCCAAATAACGTGCTCGACCTATCTTTAGGTTTTGCTCACCATACCTTTGTTCAACTTCCACCAGAAGTTACTGTTGAAGCAGTTTCTGATAAACGTGCGAACCCAATTGTAACACTAAAATGTTGTGATAAGCAATTGATTGGACAGGTAGCAGCAAAAATAAGATCATTGCGTAAACCTGAACCATACAAAGGAAAAGGTATTAAGTTTGTTGGCGAAGTTCTAAGGCGTAAAGCTGGTAAATCGGCTGCTAAATAATAAAGGAAAATTATTATGGCATTAACGAAACAAGAAAGAAGAAATAGGATAAAAAGCCGCATTCGTACGATTGTGTCTGGTACTTCTGAGCGCCCGCGTTTAAGCGTTTTTAGAAGCAACAAACAAATATCTGTGCAAATTATTGACGATATGGCTGGTAAAACACTTTTGGCCGTATCATCATTAGAAAAAGAAATTGCGGAAAAAGAAGGTACAAAATCAGATAAAGCAAAAATGGTTGGTAAATTAGCAGCCGAAAAGGCTTTAGCTGCCGGAATAACATCTGTAGTTTTCGACAGAAATGGTTATTTATACCACGGAAGAGTTAAACAATTAGCTGACGCTGCCCGTGAAGGTGGCCTTAAAATTTAAACACTATGTCAGTAAATATTAATAGAGTAAGAACCAGCGATCTGGAATTAAAAGACAGATTGGTAGCCATTAACCGCGTTACTAAAGTTACCAAAGGTGGACGTACGTTCAGCTTTTCAGCAATTGTTGTTGTTGGTAACGAAGATGGTATTGTTGGTTGGGGGCTTGGAAAAGCTAGCGAAGTAACTACTGCCATTTCAAAAGGTGTTGATGCAGCTAAAAAGAATTTGGTTAAAATTCCGGTTATTAACGGAACAATACCTCACGAACAAGTTGCAAAATTTGGAGGTGCCAACGTATTGTTAAAACCAGCATCATCAGGAACCGGGGTAAAAGCCGGTGGTGCGATGCGTGCTGTATTAGAGAGCGTTGGAGTTCACGATATCTTGGCGAAATCTAAAGGATCGTCAAACCCTCATAACCTGGTAAAAGCTACAATGCTTGCATTAACCGAGTTGAGGGATGCGTACACTGTATCTCAGAATCGTGGTGTTTCATTACAGAAAGTATTTAAAGGATAAAGAATCATGGCGAAACTAAAAGTTACATTGGTAAAAAGTGGCATTGGCTCAACTAAAAGCCAAAAAGCTACGCTCGCTTCACTTGGTTTACGTAAATTAAACCAAACTGTGGAACATAACAACTCACCTGAAATCATCGGGATGGTGAAAAAGATGAGTCATTTGTTAAAGGTAGAAGAAGTAAAATAAATTGAAATATCTCTGAAATTATGAATTTAAGTAACTTAAAACCTGCTGAAGGATCAACTAAAACAAAAAAGAGAATTGGTCGAGGACAAGGTTCAGGACGAGGAGGTACTTCAACAAGAGGACATAAAGGTCAAAAGTCAAGATCTGGTTATTCAAGGAAAATCGGTTTTGAGGGAGGTCAAATGCCTTTACAACGTGTTGTACCAAAATTTGGATTTAAGAATATTAACAGGGTTGAATACAAAGCTGTTAACTTAGATTCATTACAATATATCGCTGAAAAGAAAAAATTAACCACAATTGACCAAACTGTTTTGGTGGATGCTGGAATGGCTTCGAAAAGCGATAAAATAAAAATTCTTGGCGGTGGCGAATTAACCACAAAACTTACTGTTAAAGCACATGCTTTTTCAAAAAGTGCCATTGAAGCAATTGAAAAATTAGAAGGAACAACTGAAATACTGTAAACTGTAATGAAACGATTTATAGAAACTCTAAAGAATATTTACAAAATTGAAGACCTACGGTCTCGTATCGGAACAACATTGTTATTATTGTTAATTTACCGGTTAGGATCGTTTGTGTCGCTTCCAGGGATTGATCCAGCTCAGTTAGGGGCTTTGCAAGACCAAACCTCTGATGGTTTGCTTGGATTGATTAATATGTTCTCTGGGGGCGCATTTTCAAAAGCTTCTATTTTTGCTTTAGGGATTATGCCTTATATCACTGCCTCTATTGTGATCCAATTGCTCGGAATCGCAGTACCCTACTTCCAGAGGTTGCAGAAAGAGGGTGAGTCAGGACGAAGGAAGATTAATCAAATTACCCGTTATTTAACGGTAATTATACTAATTCCACAGGCATCAGCTTATTTGACAAATCTTCATTATCAGTTACCGGATTCGGCGTTTGCTATGAGTGGTGCACTGTTCACCGTGCCATCATTAATAATTTTAACTGCCGGGTCAATGTTTGTATTATGGTTAGGTGAAAGAATTACCGATAAAGGTATTGGTAATGGTATTTCATTAATAATCATGATTGGTATTATTGCTCGTTTGCCTCTATCGGTTGTTCAGGAATTTAGTTCCAGGATTAGCCAGCAGGGAGGTGGACTTGTATTGTTCCTAGTTGAGTTTGTTATCCTTTTTATTGTGTTTATGGCATCCATCCTATTGGTTCAGGGAACCAGAAGGATTCCGGTGCAATACGCAAAACGGATTGTTGGTAACAAACAATATGGTGGTGTGCGTCAGTACATCCCACTAAAAGTGAACGCTGCAGGTGTTATGCCTATCATATTTGCCCAGGCAATTATGATGGTGCCTATCACTATTGTAGGAGTTGCCAATTCGGAAAGTATGCGTGGTGTTGCGGCTGCATTATCAGATATCACCGGCTTTTGGTATAACTTCTTACAGTTTACATTGGTAGTTGCATTTACGTATTTTTATACAGCAATTACTGTAAATCCTACTCAAATGGCAGAAGATATGAAGAAAAATGGCGGATTTATCCCGGGTGTAAAACCAGGGAAACGCACCGTTGAGTTTCTGGATACCGTAATGTCAAGAATAACTTTACCGGGATCAATTTTCCTTGGTTTGGTTACAATTCTTCCGGCATTTGCCATGATGATTGGAATTAACCAATCTTTCGCCTATTTTTATGGTGGAACTTCATTGTTGATTCTTGTTGGGGTAGTTTTAGATACTTTGCAGCAAATTGAAAGCCACTTGTTGATGCGTCATTACGACGGACTGATGAAATCAGGAAGGATTAAAGGACGCCCAGGAGGTGGAATGTAATACTGGCTATGATCTACCTTAAAACAAAGGCAGAGATTAACCAAATAAGGAGAAGTTGTTTACTGGTAAGTAAAACACTGGCACGGGTTGCCGAAATTATTCAGCCCGGTATAACCACACTTGAGTTAGACCAAATTGCTGAAACGTTCATTCGAAATAATGATGCTGTTCCTGCCTTTAAAGGCTACCACGGATTTCCAAATACGCTTTGTATTTCGGTTAACGATGTGGTCGTTCACGGTATTCCATCCGAATATAAAATTCAGGATGGGGATATTGTTTCAGTCGATTGCGGAGTTCAACAGAACGGTTACTTTGGGGATGCATGTTATACTTTTTTGATCGGAAATGTTAACGAAGAAAAAAAGAGTTTATGCAAAACTACAAAGGAAGCGTTGTACAAAGGAATTGAAAAAACAGTTGAAGGGAATAAACTGGGAGCTATTGGGAATGCAGTGCAAAAACATGCAGAAAAAAACGGTTATTCTGTTGTTCGCGAAATGGTAGGCCATGGTATCGGAAAGGATCTTCACGAAGAACCAGAAGTACGGAATTATGGAAAATCATGGAGAGGGGCGAGGTTAACCGAAGGCATGGTATTGGCTATTGAACCAATGATAAACGCAGGAAAGAGAAATATTTACCAGCTAAATGATGGTTGGACCATTAAAACCGAGGATGGTAAACCTTCTGCCCACTACGAGCATACAGTAGTTGTAGGTTTCGAAAAAGCAGATATTTTATCGAATTTTGAATTAATTGAGAAACAAGTAAATAAAAATAATTATTTATGGCAAAACAGCCTTCAATAGAACAAGACGGACGGATAATTGAATCATTATCCAACGCGATGTTCCGTGTAGAATTAGAAAACGGGCATATTATTACTGCCCATATTTCAGGTAAAATGCGCATGCATTATATAAAAATTCTACCAGGCGATAAGGTTAAAGTGGAAATGTCTCCTTATGATTTAACAAAAGGAAGAATAACGTTTAGATATAAAAATTAAAGAGCTTTTGCAATGAAAACTCGTGTGTCTGTTAAAAAAAGAAGTTCCGACTGCAAGATAGTACGCAGGAAAGGGCGTTTGTACGTGATTAATAAAAAGAATCCGAAATTTAAACAACGTCAGGGATAATCATTAACTTGAAAAAAAATTATTTATGGCTCGTATAGTAGGTGTCGATATTCCTAATAACAAAAGGGGTGAAATAGCCCTTACATATATTTATGGCATTGGTCGAAGCAGGGCAAATACAATCCTTGAAGAAGCTGGTGTCGATAAAGATCTTAAAGTTTCAGAATGGAACGATGATCAGTTTGCCAATGTACGTAGGGTAATTGGCGACAATTTTAAAGTTGAAGGTGAACTTCGTTCCGAAATTCAATTGAATATTAAACGGTTGATGGATATTGGTAGTTACCGTGGAATTCGTCATCGTATTGGCTTACCTGTTCGCGGACAAAGCACTAAAAACAATGCCCGTACAAGAAAAGGTAAAAAGAAAACTGTTGCTAATAAGAAAAAAGCCACTAAATAAGGGATTTGAATTATGGCAAAGAAAACTACATCAAGTAAAAAAAGGGTGGTTGTTGTTGAAGCAACCGGACAAGCTCACATACACTCTTCATTCAATAATATTATCATAACACTTGCTAATATGAACGGTGAAGTAATCTCTTGGTCGTCTGCGGGAAAAAAAGGTTTCCGCGGATCTAAAAAGAATACACCTTATGCTGCGCAGGTGGCATCCGAAGAATGTGCAAAAACTGCATACGATTTAGGGCTTCGTAAAGTGAAGGTTTACGTTAAAGGACCTGGTAACGGACGCGAATCTGCTATTAGGGCTTTAAATACAATTGGCATTCAGGTTACTGAAATTGTTGATGTAACTCCTCTACCACATAATGGTTGTAGGCCACCTAAAAGAAGACGTGTATAATTTTTAAAATTAAGGTAATGGCAAAATATAGAGGACCAAAATCAAAAATTGCAAGAAAATTCGGTGAACCAATTTTCGGGTCAGATAAAGTATTCGAACACAAAAATTATCCTCCAGGAATGCACGGCAATTCTGCAAGGAGAAGGAAAAAATCAGAATACGGAACACAATTAAAAGAAAAACAAAAAGCTAAATATACTTACGGGGTTCTTGAAAGACAATTTAGTAATTTGTTTAAAAAAGCTTCTGCTTCAAAAGGTATTACCGGTGAGGTATTGCTACAGTTGTTAGAATCAAGGTTAGATAACGTAGTTTTCCGCATGGGTATTGCAAAAACACGCAGTGCTGCACGTCAGTTTGTTGGACACAAACATATTACAGTTAATAATGAAGTGGTAAATATCCCTTCATACCAGGTGAAACCTGGCGACGTGGTTGGTGTACGCGAAAAATCAAAATCTTTGGAAGAGATTACAGAAGCCCTTAACTCTCATCGTAGTTCTCGTTACGAATGGTTAGAATGGGATGGAGCCCAAATGATTGGTAAATTCCTAAATGTTCCAGAACGAGAAGAAATTCCTGAAAATATAAAAGAACAACTTATTGTAGAGTTGTATTCTAAATAATAAATTTAAGGTTATTATGGCAATATTAGCGTTCCAAAAACCTGACAAGGTGATAATGATTGAATCTGATGACAAATTCGGAAAATTCGAATTTCGTCCATTAGAACCAGGTTATGGTATTACAATAGGTAATGCCCTGCGTCGAATCCTATTATCATCGCTGGAAGGATATGCAATCACCACTGTTAAAATCGAAGGTGTTGACCACGAATTTTCAACAATAAAAGGAGTAATTGAGGATGTAACCGATATTATCCTTAACCTTAAACAAGTAAGGTTTAAAAAGGAAGTTGAAGATTTTGACAGTGAGAAAGTATCCATTTCTATTACCGGACAGGAAGAATTTACTGCCGGTGATATCAATAAATTTATGACCGGATTTAGGGTATTAAACCCCGAATTGGTTATCTGTCGAATGGAACCCGACGTAAAATTACAAATGGAACTGTCCATCAACAAAGGACGTGGATATGTTCCTTCTATCGAAAACAAACCGGTAGAAAGTGAGTTTGGGCTTATCCCGATCGATTCAATCTACACTCCAATTAAACAGGTTCAATATGCTGTTGAAAATTTCCGTGTAGAACAAAAAACGGATTACGAAAAACTTATTATTGAAATAAAAACAGATGGTTCTGTTCATCCAAAAGATGCTTTAAAAGAAGCTGCAAAAATCCTTATTTATCACTTCATGTTGTTCTCTGATGAAAAAATTACATTGGATTCTGAAGAGAAATTTGCCAACGAAGAGTTTGATGAAGAAGTATTGCACATGCGTCAGCTCCTAAAAACAAAATTGGTTGACCTTGACCTTTCAGTGAGGGCACTGAACTGCTTAAAAGCTGCAGATGTGGACTCATTAGGTGATTTGGTTCAATATAACAGGAACGATTTATTGAAATTCAGGAATTTTGGTAAAAAATCGCTTACCGAATTAGACGACCTGTTAAATGGTATGAGTCTTAATTTCGGGATGGATATTGCGAAATATAAATTAGATAAGGATTAAAGGTAATGAGACATAATAAAAAATTTAATCATTTAAGCAGGAAATCTGCCCATAGAAAAGCGATGTTAGCTAATATGGCTAGTTCCCTGCTTGTGCATAAAAGGATCAATACGACCGTTGCCAAAGCGAAAGCTTTAAGGATGTATGTTGAGCCACTTATTACAAAAGCAAAAACAGATTCTACCCACTCACGTAGGGTCGTGTTTAGTTATTTGCAAAACAAAGAAGCTGTTTCAGAATTGTTTCGCGAAATAGCAACAAAAATTGCTGATCGTCCGGGAGGTTATACCCGAATTCTTAAAACCGGAAATCGTTTGGGAGATAATGCCGATATGTGTATTATTGAGCTTGTTGACTACAATGAAGCTATGTTAGCTGCTAAACAAGAAGAAGCCGCTCCTAAAAAACGTCGTTCACGTCGTGCTGGAGGAGCTAAGAAAACTGAAGCTGCACCGGTTGCCGAAGCACCTGTTGTAAAAGAAGTTGCCGCTGTTGAAGAAGCTGAGGTAGTGGAGGAAGTTAAAGATGAAGCTCCTGAAGTTGAAGCAAAGGTTGAAGAAGAAAAACCTGAAGAAACAAAAGAAGAAGACAAAAAAGAGGAATAATTCTCTATTTGTTTTAAAATATAAATGAAAGCTAATCTGAAAAGGTTAGCTTTTTTTATGCATGTACCAGAAGCAAAATCTTTTCAAGCCATTCTGCGTCTACCTCCGAAAAGGATGATCTACTTTGGCTATCCACATCAAGTACACCAACTATTTCACCTTCTTTATTTTTAAATGGTACAACAATTTCAGAGTTCGATCTTGAATCACAAGCAATATGGTTCGGAAATTCATGTACATTTTCAACCAAAATTGTCTTTTTCTCCTGAAATGCTGCCCAACAAACGCCGCTTCCTTTTTCAAGTATCTGACAGGCGACCGGTCCCTGGTACATCGAGACGGTCATCTCTACATTTTTTAATAAGTAAAACCCTGTCCAGAAAAAATAGTCCATTTTATGGTGTAAAACTGCGATAATGGTTGCCATTCTCGCTTCTGTATTATCACTCTTTAAAACCAACTCCGATAGTTGTTTGTAAATTCTTTCGTACCTGCCTCGCTTCTTTACTTCTTCCATTTCTACTTCTCTCTTTTTTTTCGAAGGATAAAAATGAAAAAAAATCTGTAATTTAGACCATCAAAATATATAATTATGGAAAGAATTATTGATGATCCCAATGAAAGGCAATGGGGAATGTTTACCCACCTAGCTGCTTTGGCAACTTTTATTATTCCTTTTGGTAATATTGTAGGTCCTCTCATTATTTATTTAATGAAAAAGGACGAATACCAATTTGTAAACGACCAGGGAAAAGAAGTCCTGAATTTCCAGATAACATGGTCAATTATCTTATTCCTTTCCATCATTTTTATTGTGGTTGGGATCGGTATCTTATTGTTAATCGGTTTTGGTATTGCATGGCTGATATTAACGATTGTTGGTGCAATAAAAGCCAACGAAGGCGTTTACTATAGATACCCGATGACCATTAAATTTTTTAGATAATCTAAGTTAGAAACATTAATGATTCAGGCAATTAATTCGGAATTGATCAGTAAAGTTCAGGCAGAGGCTAATATATCGCCGAGAAAAAGATCAACCTATAATTTCCATAAAGAGTTTTCTGATCCCATCAACCGAATGCTAAATGCAATTAATCCGGGATCGTATGTCCAGCCCCATAAACATGAAAATCCGGATAAGCGTGAAGTATTCCTAATAATAACAGGAAAAGCTTTGATTGTATTTTTCGATAATTCCGGGAATATTACTGAACATATTATTATCGATAAAGAACAAAACTACGGTATAGAAATACCTCCCCAAAAATGGCACATGTTAATTTCCCTAGAAAAGGGGACTGTGGTTTATGAAATTAAAGATGGACCATACAGCCCGGCTGATGATAAAAATTTTGCACCATGGGCTCCTTCAGAAAATTCACCAGAATCAAATTTATATCTGGATAATATTTTAAAGCAATGCTCCTTTAACGATATCTAAACAAAGGACTATTAGCTAAAAAACATGTAAAAGTTCTTCTGTTTTAAAATTTCATTTGACAAAACTTTCCTGATAATGTAGATTATTTACAAATTGCTTTGCTGAACCTATATTGTTTTCAATAAATAATTATATGTTTTGTTTTTTGTCTATTTTTAGAAGTATGATCCAGCACTTCTATTGATCATTAAATTGGGATAAATAAGGTTTAATGTCTTGGTTAAATAAAAATAATATGTGTTTTGTTAAATCTATATTGGGTAGCAAGGTGTTTTGTTTTATGGCTTGCTTTATAATAGTTATAGCAACAAATACACAAGCAAGTATTCCGAATGATTCATTGGATAGTATAAATTCCAATATACAAAGCATAAAAGATTCGACACAAAAAGTGAAGGCATGTATTTCTTTTGCCGAAGACTTTTCAGCAAGTAGCGAACAGTACCTAACCCTTATGAAATCGGCAGTTGAAATAGCCTGTCAGACGAATGATAATCAGGCAATTGTTGCTATTAGCCAGTTGTTTAAAGAAAATATAAAAGTTCTAACGGACATATTGGTGGGATTTCAAAAACGTGGGTTTTATACCGAGATGATTGGATTGGTAAATTTAGTTGAAAAACATACGGGCCAGGAACTTACGGAACAAACAAAAGCACAGTTGAGTATGTACAGGGCTGAAGCTTTTCTCCGAACACGGGAATATGAAAAAGCCCTGGAACGATACCATATTTCAATTGAGAAATTTACTGCATTAAAAGATTCATTTTCATTGGCAAGGGCTAATTTTCAGGTGGGGGCAATTTTAATGTTCAATAAAATTTATGAAGAAGCTTATGACCGGATGAAAATAGCTTCCGACTATTTCCTGGTACTTGGCGATACTTTATCCTATGCGCGTTCGTTGAGTGGTTTAGGAATCGTGTGTAAAAACCTGAATAGGTACGATAAAGCAGAAGAATATTATAAAAAGGGAATTGAATTAAGTCAAAAGTTGGGCAACTATCTGTCGCTTTCAAAGCATTTAACAAACCTGGGTATTTTATACAAGCGTCAGGCAAGGTATCAGGAAGGGGTCAGAGTATTGGAACAGGCTTTGGAAATCAAACGTGCAAATGGTAATCCAAAAGAAATAGCAACAACCCTAAATACACTTGGGCAGTTGTACATGTATATTGATCAGTATTCAAAAGCTGAACAATGTGCCAACGAGGCTTTAGAATTGGCAAGCAGTGCAAATGCAGAACAAGAAATTTATTATGCAAATGAATTACTCACTGCCAGCACCATTGGATTGAATACTGGAAAGGATGCAATACAAATGTTTTATAAGTACGTTGCCATTAGGGATTCGTTGAACGAGGTGGAATCCGCAGGGTTAATCGCCAAAATGGAAGTACAATTTGAAACGGAAAAGAAAGATGCCGAAATTGCTCAACTTAGTTTGGAAAATAAAATCAAGGAAAGGGAAGTACAAATTGCACGGTGGGTGAGTTATGTTTTGGTACTATTTATTCTATTAATTGCAACAATCATATTTTTCTGGTTTCAAATGTACAAAAAGCAAAAAGAAGCTGAAAAGCTGCAAGCACAAATCACAAGCCGGGAACAATTAAGGGGTAAAATTGCGGCCGAACTACACGATAAAGTATGTAGCGATTTAATTGGGGCTAAAATGAAATTAAAAGCAATTTCTGAGCCTATTGAAAGAACTTCAGAACTGGAAGATTTACAAAATTTCCTTTCATCTATTTATGAGGATACCAGAAATATCTCCAAAGAATTGAAGACGCCCGATTGGCATAAATTTGAAATTCGTGAATTTATTGATAAGATCATTGAATCAACAGGTTTGGAGCTTTCCAACGAGGTTGAAATCAATATTACCGAAATTCTTGATTGGAATAATTTGGCGCATAAAAAGAAAATTGCCTTGGAACGGGTTTTACGTGAAGCCTGCGCCAATACGATTAAACATGCTGGTTCAACGAATGTGTCGATTCACGTTTTGCAAGAAAATAAGGAATTGATCCTCGAATATTATGATAATGGTATTGGTTTTAATAATAAAACAAAAGGAAATGGCATTCGAAACATGGAAAAAAGAATAAAAGAATACGGTGGTGATATTGTTTTTAGCAGCAAAAATTCGAAGGGTACATTGATTATCATAAACCTGCCAATTAATTAATATGGGAAAGTTGGTTGTTGGCATATTAGAAGACCATCCGGTTATTATTAAATCAATTCATAATCAGATTGACGATGAAAAATTTGAAGTGTTTGAATGTGGCAATATTGAATGTGCAAAAGCTCAATTGAAAGATGGAAAGCTGAATGTGCTCATTTGTGATATCCGCTTATCAAACCGTTCCAGTGCTTTCGATTTGTTTGAAAACAATAAGGAGCAGTTGGAGCAGGTTAATATAATCATTTACTCATCTTATATTTCTCCCTGGTTATTTGTGAAACTTCATCGACTGGGTATTCAGGTAGATGCTGTTATTGAAAAAATTGAAATGCCCGATTGGAATTTGGTTATTTCCGATATAGTCCTTTCAAAGAAATATTATTCAACAAATGCATCAAAATCGCTGCAAATGGTTCGTAAAGACCCTAAAATTGAGAGCCTTTTGCATTTATCAGACCGAAAATGGGAAGTGCTTATGGAGATTTTGAAAGGAAGGTCGGATAAAGAAATCGCAGCATTGCTTTCAATTTCCAAATTCACGGCAAACGACCATCGAAAAGCACTTTACAAATTATTGAATAAAAAAGACGTTCCATCCATCATGTTCTGGTTTCGCGAAATTGGCTTTTTTGATCTCGAAACTACTTAAAACCTAATTCCCGAATTTTCGGGATTTTCACTATTTCAATTATTTGCAGTTTTGTATTCAAATTCGCAATCAACTACAGGTAACCATAATTTTCAGGTTTAAACTTTATACCTTAATTACAATTGTTAACCCTCAAACTTTTAGTTTTCAGAATGAAATAATGCTTCTTATCTGGATTTAATTTTGATTATGATAATCACCATTATACCCGAATATTCGGGTATAATTAAGGATAAGTTTTTAATAGATTTATAAGCACAAAAAAATTCTACCAGCTTTAATTTAAGATTGCGCTAAAATATTGTTAATCAAACAAATAATATTTCTATGAAATTATATTTAGTCATAATAGTTTTTTTTATTGTGAACAATAGCCTGTTTGCACAAATAAAAGTAAAACTGGTATTGCCTGATAATTGTAGTGCAATTACTTCTTTAAATCAGGTTAAATCGGAAAATCAAGCGAGTGTAAATTTATACCCAAATCCTACAAAACGATATTTGGGGATCAAGATTTCTGCAAACACCACCATTGAAGATGCCACCATCGAAATTTTCTCAATGGATTCCCGAAAGGTTTTTTCTGAAAAGATTTATTGTCCTTCAAAGGAATTAATAAAGCAAATTGATTTATTGGCACTTAGCCCGCAAAGTTATGTGCTGAAAATCACCTGTTCTGATTTTGTAGATACCCAATCTTTTATCGTCAATAAAAATTAAGCAATGTTTAAAAAGCTAAGTTTCTTCATCATCCTGGGTATTTGGGTTATTCATACGAATGCGCAGTTGGTAAATGTTTGTGGAACCGATACGGTTATTTTAGAAGTTGATAATTACCATGTTGGTTTAATTGAATGGCAAGAGTCCATTGATTCAGTCATGTGGGTTACAATACCTGAAGAATCGGGGATAAGCTATTCTTTTTTCCCGGAAGAAGCCAAATATTATCGGACTGCCGTTAAAACTTCCAGTTGCGATGTGCTTTATTCTGCTATATCCTTCGTTCAAATACCGCCAATTGCCAATGCCGGAAGCGACCGGATTGTTGGCGGGACCGAAACAAATTTGTTGGCGAATGAAGAAAATGGCGCACATGGTGAATGGAAGTGTATTTCGGGAAGTGGTGTTGTTGCTGAGCCTTCAAATCCAAGAACAAGTTTTACAAGTGAGCAATATGATGAAAATATCCTGGTTTGGACTTTGACCAATTCGTGTGGGCAAAGTTCAGATACCGTTATTGTTAAGTTCGAAGAAATTGATGCTAAATCAAATTATATTATTGTTGATAATACCGATGAATTATTCAGCGACAGCACTGATATTGCCGAAGGGGTCATAAAAGTTAGATTTAGTGATCCATCAATTCATCCAAGCGATTCTTCAATTTTAATCGGGATGAGAAGCGATTACAGTTTTTTGGTCAAAACAATTTCATATACAATAAACGACGACCGATACATTATAAATACCCAAAAAGCTACCATCGAAGATCTTTTTAAAAAAGGCACAATAAACGTTGGTGATGCAATTAATCAGTCGGTTGATGATAATGCAGAAAATAAAAGTGCCATTGTATTTCCAACCCGTGAAACGATCAGAAAAAACAGGGAGAATAAAGGAATTAAAGTTTTATACATACAAACGAAGGAAGACCATAAGTTGCAGCATCTTAAATCAGCCAAAGACGATAGAAGATCATTTACGATTCCCCTGCCCGATGCAAAGTTGATTGAAACAAGTGATAAAGAGCTGGTTTTATCGGTTGAGGATGCATACCTAAGTTTGACCCCAAATTTGGTTTTTGACATGGATTATACCTTCCCTGCCAAGTTGAAAAATGTCATGTTTGGACTCGATAATGCAGTTTTTGAATACAATTATAAAACTTCACTTAAAATAAAAGCACCAGTTTATATTGTTGACCCGATTAAGAAAAAAGTTGTTGGCATAACAAAGTATATTGTTTTTATGGCAGGTCCGGTTCCGGTGGTTGTTACTGCAAATTTCGATATTGAGGCTACATTAAAAGCCAGCGCAAATGCCGAGGTCGAGGTAAACAACACAGTAAATCACCGGAAAACATTCACCGCAATTGTGGCTGGAGAAACTGTTAACAGCCTTAACCTGGTCACAAGTTCTGTGGAGCAAACAACCGAAGATTCAAATTTCCTTTTACAGGGGAGCCTTACGTCTGAATTTAAAATTGGCTTGGATGTTTCTTGCCGTTTATACGATGTAGTTGGCCCCTTTTTTAAAGTGCCATTTAAAGTTGAAAGCGAACTGTGTTTCAATAACCAGGGCAATTGGGACCTCGATGTTAAATTTGGTGCAGAAGGTTCCATAGGGGCCAACGCAGAAATTCTTGGCAATAAGTTTTTTGATTTTAGGTATGATCTTTTTAAACGTGATTTTGAACATTTAGAAATTCCGCAAAAACTTGAATTGTTATCTGGTAATTACCAATTTGCAAACCCAAATGAACAACTGCCTTTGCCTTTGGTATATAAAGTTGTTGATTCTTGGGGGCGAAATAGTCCATTTGTACCAATAAGGTTCCAACTGGAAAGTGGGAATGGTTCGGTGGATGAGTCTCTACTTACCACAAATAGCAATGGATTGGCAAAAGTTTATTGGACGCTAGGTAATCAGCCTCTGGGAATTCTGAAAGCGAGTATTTTAAATTGCGACAATGAAAATATTGAGGGCTCACCTGTTTATGCATATGCAAATACGGATGAAGAAAGCAATTGCGCAAACACAAACTTATCAATAGGTTTAAAAACAGAGTCGGATTATATTATACCCGAGGTAAGCGGTGGTTTGCAGCCATACTTTTATTCTGAAGATGGAATTAATTTTTCGGAAGACCAGCCTGTTTATGATCTTTCTTTGCCTGGTGAATATTACATCTATGTTAAGGATGCAAATGGTTGCCGCGTTACCAGGGCAATTACGATTGACTTCATCAAACCCTTGTCAAAACAGTGATTTAAATTTGAATGCGATTGTTGTTCAATCATCAATGTTGCAGATTACCGCCAGTGGGGGAACTCCTCCATACCTTTTTGCAATCGACGATCTTTCAACCTTTAACGATGAAACCCACTACAACCAACTTTCTTCTGGTACGCATCAGGTTTATTTGAAAGATTCAAATGGTTGCAGAAGTGCAGAAGAGTGTGGTTATTGAACAATCAGATGAACCCGCAATAACAGCCCTGAAGCCCGTTAAAGGATCGTTTGTTGATGTCACAAATGTCGCTTTTGAATGGATTGCTGCCCAATATTCAATTTCACAATACTTTGACATTTATTTGAAAAACGAGGATCAGGACTATTCAAAAATTGCTTCAGATATTGCTGGGAATACAGATATTGAAAATAATTTGTATTCCTACATTCATAATCAAAACCTCGAATATGGAAAGCAATATACTTGGTAAAATTGTATTAAAAGATATTTTCTCTGTTGAACTTGCATCCGTTGAGTATTCATTTTACACTTTAAGAGGTTGAATGTCAATGGAAATTCCGCAACCCGTTTTTATTAGCACCTGTTGATAATTCTAACGTCGATTTGCCGGTTACGTTGAAATGGAATAAGGAATTAGGGAATTTTAAATACGATGTATATCTGGGAACAGATCCCACAAACTTAAAAATGCTTGCTTTTCACTTTGGTGGAAATGAAATTGTTTTGGACGACCTGCAAGAATATACCAAATACTATTGGAAAGTGGACCATTAAATCATTGGAAACGGGGAGAAACCATGGATAGTCCGGTTTGGAGTTTTAATACACAGGCAAGCAGTGTTCAACAAACGGGTACCCTTATTGATATTGAGGGAAACAACTACAACACCGTTAAAATTGGAAAGCAATGGTGGATGGCTGAAAAACTTAAAAGTTACCCGGAATGCTGATGGTACCTGCGGTACCTTTGGTGGAGGATATTGAAGAATGGAAGGAACTTGCCGACAACGAAAGTTCTTTTTGTTATTATGGAAATTTGGATGAAAACAAAGATTTGTATGGTGCACTTTATAGTTGGGCAGCTGCGACAAACAGTGCAGAGGTTTCTGAGGATAATTCAGGCATTGTTCAGGGTGTATGCCCAAGCGGATGGCATCTGCCGAGTGATAGTGAGTATTCCGAACTGGCAGATTATTTAGGCGGCAAAAGCATTGCCGGAGGGAAAATGAAAACCGTTGGGCTGGATTATTGGCTTCAGCCAAATACACAGGCAAGCAATAAAAGTGGATTTTCTGCACTGCCAGGTGGATATCGAGTAAATTCAGGTGGTTTTCAACATAAAACCCTTAAAGCTTATTTCTGGACTTCGACCCCAAAACTTGGAAAAGCTTATTACCATAATTTGTGGTCAAATTCAGAAACTCTTCATCGATCTATGGGTGATCCTAATTTAGGTTTCTCGGTTCGTTGTGTAAAAGATGAAGAGCAAACTGCAACCTTGCCTACTGTCATTACCAGTGATGCAGTGAGTTATACATCATTTAGTGCAAATTGTAGTGGCGAGGTTACCTCCGAAGGCAGTGCTGCAGTTACTTCAAGAGGTATCGAGTATAGTACAAATCCAAATTTTGTGGGAGGTGAAGGAATTAAGGAAGAAGCAGAAATTGCCGGAACAGGCATTTTTTATGTGACACTAGTGGGGCTCGAAGCCGAAACCACGTATTATATAATGGCTTATGCCCAAAACAGTGTTGGAATTTCATACGGCGTTGTTTTATCTTTTACCACAACCAAAGAAACAACTACTCCTTTGGTATCGACCCTTGAAGCAAAAAACATTACCACAAATTCTGCCATAGTAAACGGGAACGTAATATCCGATGGAAATGCGAATATTACCGAACGCGGATTTTACTGGAGTTCTTCCGATAGTTCGCCCGATAAAAACGACCAAGTTGTAACAATTAGCGGAACACTTGGTGCATATGGAGAAACAATTTCCAATCTCGAACCTGATACGCGTTATTATTTTTGTGCGTTTGCAACCAATAGTGAAGGTACATCCACAGGCGATGTTTTAGAATTTCGAACAAGCCAGGAATTGTCCGTTCCAACAGTTTCAACAGTTGCAGCCACGAATGTGGCAATGGAATCTGCCACACTCAACGGAAATGTATCATCCGATGGAAATGCAAATATTACACAACGCGGATTTTATTGGAGTTCAACCGATAACACCCCGGACGATGGTGATTATGTAGTTTCGGTAAGTGGAACCACAGCTACCTTTAACGAAACCATAAGCGGACTGAACCCTGATGCACGTTATTATTTTTGTGCGTTTGCAAGCAATAGTGAGGGGACATCTACAGGTGATGTTTTAGAATTTCGAACAAGCCAGGAATTGTCCGTCCCAACAGTTTCAACAGTTGCAGCTACGAATGTGGCAATGGAATCAGCCACACTCAACGGAAATGTATCATCCGATGGAAATGCAAATATTACAGAGCGTGGTTTTTACTGGAGTGCGACAGACGAAACTCCCGATGATGGCGATAATGTGGTCACGGTAAGTGGAACCACAGGCACCTTTAACGAAACCATAAGTGGACTGAACCCTGATACACGCTATTATTTTTGTGCGTTTGCAAGCAATAGTGAGGGGACATCTACAGGTGATGTTTTAGAATTTCGAACAAGCCAGGAATTGTCCGCCCCAACAGTGTCAACAGTTGCTGCCACGAATGTGGCAATGGAATCAGCCACACTCAACGGAAATGTATCATCCGATGGAAATGCAAATATTACAGAACGTGGTTTTTACTGGAGTTCAACCGATAATACCCCGGACGATGGAGATAATGTAGTTACGGTAAACGGAACCACAGGTACCTTTAACGAAACCATAAGCGGACTGAACCCTGATGCACGTTATTATTTTTGTGCGTTTGCAAGCAATAGTGAGGGGACATCTACTGGAACTGTAATGGAATTTACAACCAGCAAATATTCTGTTAATGAGAATTATTTTATGGTCGATAATACCAAATACCCGCTTTCTCATGGAGCTAATATTTATTCCGGAAATTTTGAGGGTAAAGGAGTGTACAACCGACAAGTTTTACTGATGTCATCTTCCATTTCAATTAATTGGACCACTATGGAAGCATCAGGTACAGGAGATTGGATTTCACTGGATATATATAATACACTTGCAGAATTGGAAGATGGAGATTATTTCTTCTCATCAACAGTAATGAATACTGAAACTATTTGCGATAAGGATTTTAATGGAGATGGAATCATTAATAGCGAAGATTGTTTTCAAACCTTGCCTGATGGAGCAAAGTATATCTCCTTAAGTTATTCTTCATATTACATTAATATGGATGTAAATACCTCGGATTATGGAAATCTGTTTTCCTCAGGAATCATTACCATTTCCAAATCCGGTTCGGAGCTTACATTTTTAATCGATTGTATTGGAAAAAATGATGAAATTATAACCGGACATTTTAAAGGAAACCTAAATTATCTGAATTTAACCGAGGCTCCAACCGTTACCACAACAGAGGTAACCAATATTACCGATGGATCGGCTCAAAGTGGCGGGAATGTTACCTCAATGAATGGCGAAGAAGTAACGGCTCGTGGTGTTTGTTGGAATACCTCAGGAAATCCCGATATCAATGATCAAAAAACAGAAGATGGTGAAGGGAAAGGGATATTTACAAGTCAGATTTCAGGCTTACAGGCAAATACAACCTATTATGTACGGGCTTATGCGATAAATGCTAATGGAACGGCATATGGAGATCAAGTGGAGTTTACCACAAATGATATAGCACCAACAGTAACAAATTTTTCTCCTACAAAATCGGGTGTTGGTGAAGAGGAAACATTTAGTGTGAGTGGTTCAAATCTTCCCGAAACCTTATCCTTATGGATCGATGGAGTAATGACTGGTGACGAAAGCCCAACAACGCACAGTAGTAATTTGGTGACTTTCACCGTTGATATACCTTATATGTATAGCGTAGGAGGACCGAAGAACTATGAAGTACGACCAACTCCGGGATCAACAGATATTTTAAATAGTGGAGTGATTACTTTTGGAACAATTATCCCCAATATTACAAGCTTTAGTCCGGATACTGTTGTTCGAGGGGAGTTCGTAACTTTTGAAGTTGAAGGAGAGGGGCTTGGAAAAGATATTTCCTTATGGATTGACGGAATAGCCAATTCAGAATTAACTTCGTACAGCCGATCTAAAGTGACATTTGATATACAGATTCAGGATGAAGAAGAAGTTGTTGGAAATAAGCAATACCAGCTTAGGCCCTTTTCAAAGCCGACTTGGATTTTACAAAGTGGAACAATTACGGTATTAAGTGGAAATACTCCATCAATTACATCTGTTTCCCCGACAACAGCAAGTTTGGGCGAAGAGACTACCTTTACCGTAAGTGGTTCAAATCTTACAGATGATATGATTTTTGAACTGAATAACCTAAACAATATATCTGAGCTTTCCGGAGGTACATCGTCCACTCGAAGGTTTAAGGGAACACCTGGGTTTTCAACGGGAGTAAAATCAGGAATTGTAAAAACTTCGGAAGGTGAAAGCCTTTACGATTTTACGGTTACAATTGCTCAACAAACCGGTACTGTCACCGATATTGATGGGAATACCTATAAAACCGTAAAAATCGGAGATCAATGGTGGATGGCAGAGAACCTGGCAGTTACAAAATATTCAAACGGGGATGAAATACCATATGTGACAGATAATTTCGAATGGGGTGTACTTGAAGACAATAATACCGATAAAGGTTATTGTTATTACGATAATAACACAGGAAGTCCTTATGGGGCTTTATATACCTATGCTGCGGCAATAAATGGAACCCCATATGATGGTGAAGCAGTACAAGGTGTTTGCCCATCGGGATGGCACCTCCCAAGGCAGGGTGAGTGGGTTCAGTTGGAAATGTATCTATCAAACGATGGACATTCAGGAGAGGAAGGCAAGGCTTTAAAAACAACATCCGGTTGGAATAATGATGGAAACGGAATGGATGCTTATGAGTTTTTTGCCCAGGCAGGTGGAAGCAGGGATAACAGTAGCGGGGCATACATTGATAACGGATGGGGAGCTATCTGGTGGATTAGTGATGAATCGCAGGAAGGATATGGTCAAAGAATAAATATTTATGCAGTTCGAAACGATCTTGGTATCGGTAGTGGGTATCTTAAATCCCAGGGTTATTCCGTAAGATGCATTAAAGGGGAAGGTATTACCCCCACACTTACCACACCAACCATTAGTACTTTTAGCATGAGTAATATCACAACTAATTCGGCATCAAGCGGAGGAAATTTAACCGACGATGGTGGTTCACCTATCCTGGAACGAGGTGTTTGTTGGAGTGAAAATAGTGGACCTACTATTTCAGATAGTAAAGCTGTTGATGCAAAGACTATTGTTGGGGGATATTCAAGCCAATTAACTAATCTGCTGGCAGGAACTAAATATTATGTAAGGGCTTATGCAACCAATAGGGTTGGAACAGCTTATGGTGAAGAAGTAAGTTTTACTACCGAAAATGAAGCAATTGTTTATGGTTCATTTACTGATTCCCGTGATGGGCATACCTATAAAACAGTACAAATTGGAGAGCAAACCTGGATGGCTGAGAACCTTGCATATAATGCTGGAAGTGGTTGTTGGGCATATAACAATGATGAAAACAACGTTTCAACTTATGGTAGGCTATACGATTGGGATTCAGCTTTATCATCCAGTCCAAGTGGTTGGCATTTACCTACAGATGACGAATGGAAACAATTAGAAATAGCAATTGGAATGAGTCAAAGTGGAGCAGATAATTCAGGAAGTCGTGAGACAAATGAAGGAACAATATTAAAGGCTACCAGTGGATGGCCCAGTAATGGAAACGGAACCGATGATTATGGTTTTTCTGCTCTTCCAGCCGGCTACCGTGGCGGCAGTAATAGTTACAGCGAGCTTGGCAGCACTTGTACCTGGTGGAGTGCAACAGAGGGAAATAGTACCAATGCCTGGTGTCGGTACTTATATCACCCTAATACTATGGTAACCAGGTATCTTAGTGGTAAGGATGTTGGGTTCAGTGTACGCTGTGTTAAAGATTAGGTAGGTTAGCATTCAATTATAAAATAGATACTCGATTAAGAAAAGAAAAACATTACATTCATTATTCCTTGATACAATACATACATAAAGAATATTCCGAAAACTAAATTTAAATCCCTATTTTTGCAGCCTGTTAAAGAATAAACAATGGCACAAAAACCTTCTATCCCAAAAGGGACCCGTGATTTTTCCCCGGTCGAAATGAACCGAAGGAACTATATTTTCGATACCATTAAAAGTGTGTTTAAATTGTTTGGGTACCAGCCAATTGAAACACCTGCCATGGAAAACCTTTCCACATTAATGGGCAAATATGGCGAAGAAGGCGATAAGCTGTTGTTTAAAATCCTCAATTCTGGCGATTTTATTTCGAAGGTTTCTGAGGATGTTTTAAGTGAACGAAATTCAAGCAAAATAACCACCAAAATTTCGGAAAAGGGTTTACGTTACGACTTAACTGTCCCATTTGCAAGGTTTGTAGTGCAACATCGTAACGACATTGTTTTTCCGTTTAAACGCTATCAAATACAACCGGTTTGGCGTGCCGATAGGCCTCAAAAAGGGCGCTACCGCGAATTTTATCAATGCGATGTGGATGTGATTGGGAGCGATAGTCTGTTAAATGAAGCAGAGCTGGTTCAAATTATAGATGAGGTTTTTGCCAGGCTGAAAGTAAATACCCTGGTGAAAATCAACAACCGAAAAATCCTTGCCGGAATTGCAGAAACAATAGGTGAAAGTGATCGGATTATTGACATAACCGTTGCGATCGATAAGCTGGATAAAATTGGTTTGGAGAAAGTAAACCAGGAATTGTTGGAGAAAGGTATTTCTGAACCTGCGGTTGAAAAGCTTCAGCCAATATTAGAATTGCAAGGAACTACTGCGGAAAAATTGGATCAAATTGAACAGGTTATTGGAAAAACCGAAGTGGGGGCAAAAGGAATTTCAGAAATGAAAACCTTATTTGCTTATGTCGAAAACATGAACCTATCCACAGAAGTGGAACTGGATTTAACCCTTGCAAGGGGCTTGAATTATTATACAGGTGCCATTTTCGAAGTGAAATCAAAAGATGTTGGCATTGGAAGTATTTGTGGTGGTGGTCGTTACGATGACTTGACCGGAATATTTGGCATGCCCGATGTTTCGGGGGTTGGTGTATCTTTTGGTGCCGAGCGCATTTACGATGTTTTGCTGCAATTGGATGGTTTTCCAAAAGAATCAATTGAAAGCACCAAGGTTTTATTTGTGAATTTTGGTGAAAAAGAAGAAGCCTATTGCCTGGAAATTTTAAAAGAATTACGTAAGGCAAATATAAATGCTGAAATATTTCCAGAATCGGCTAAAATGAAAAAGCAAATGACTTATGCCAACCGTAAAGAAATCCCTTTTGTAATTATGGCTGGCGACAATGAAATTGTGGAACAAAAAGTAACTTTAAAAAATATGATCAGTGGAGAGCAGAGTCTGATTTCTGTTCCGGAACTGATAAAAATCCTGTCTTAATAGATAAAATTTAACTTTCTTGTCATTTATAAAGATTTAGAAAATGACAATTATTTCACGTCCCAGCCGTCTGGTTAGATCCATTAGTGCCGACATCAGGTTTCCCTGATTTTGGTTTAATGCTAAGCTATTGCAAAATGCAATACAATCTTTCTCTTTTTCACTGCCCTTATTTATTTGGAATTTAACCATCTAATTTTTAATTATGGAAAGTAAAATTCATTATATAACACCTGAAGATTTAACTTTCGAGCAAATCGAAGAAATCCTTGAAAAGAAGTTTAAGCTGGAATTATCTGAAGAATCCATCCAACTAATACAAAAAAGCAAAGCCTACCTGGATAAGAAACTTCTCGAATCTGAAGGCCCTTTGTACGGCATCAATACCGGGTTTGGATCTTTATGCGATATCGAAATCCCCAAAGATGACCTCAGTAAACTTCAGGAAAACCTTGTTATTTCACATGCCTGTAACATTGGTCCCGAGGTTCCTGCCGATGTGGTGAAACTCATGTTATTGTTAAAGGCGCATGCTTTATCAAAGGGAAACTCTGCAGTTCAGTTGATTACAGTCCAAAGAATCCTGGATTTATATAATAACGAAGTATTGCCAATTGTATGCGAACAGGGTTCGCTTGGTGCAAGTGGCGATTTAGCACCTTTGGCAATGTTGTTTTTGCCACTATTGGGCTTAGGAGAAGTATCTTATAAAGGGGCTAAATACTTTGCTTCCGATATTTTAGAACAATTTGCTTGGAAGCCCATAAAATTGGAAGCAAAAGAGGGTTTGGCTTTGTTGAATGGCACACAGTTTATGAGTGCACATGCGGTTTATACTTTGCTTAAAACGTTCAGGATTATAAAATATGCAGACATTATTGGCGCACTTTCGTTGGATAGTTTTGATGGATTATTGGAGCCATTTGGAGAAAATATCCAGAATATCCGGCCACACAAAGGGCAGGCACAAACGGCTTCCAATTTCAGGTATCTTTTGAAAGGAAGTGAACTAATCAAGCAAAAAAAAGAACATATTCAGGATCCTTATTCATTTCGTTGCATTCCGCAGGTGCATGGTGCGGTGAAAGATGCGGTAAGATATGTCTCCGAAGTAATTGAAACAGAAATAAATTCGGTAACCGACAACCCAACCGTTTTTCCGGATGATGATATGATCGTATCAGGCGGGAATTTTCATGGCGAGCCCTTGGCTATTTCACTTGACTTTTTGGCAATTGCTATTTCCGAGTTGGGGAGCATTTCTGAAAGAAGGACCTATCGTTTGATTTCGGGAGAACGCGGTTTACCGGAATTTTTGGTAGCCAATCCGGGTTTAAACTCCGGGTTTATGATCCCCCAATATGCTGCGGCATCTATTGTGAGCCAGAACAAACAATATTGTACACCTGCTTCGGTCGATTCCATTCCTTCATCAAATGAGCAGGAAGACCATGTAAGTATGGGGGGGAATGCAGCGACTAAAGCTTTAAAAGTTGCTTTGAATGTGCAAAAGATATTGGCAATAGAGCTGTATAATGCTGCCCAGGCTTTGGAATTTAGACGGCCTAAAAAAACATCGGTTTATCTGGAAGGTTTTTTTCATTTATATCGCGAAAACGTAAAGTTTGTTGAACAGGATACCCTTATGTACGAAGGAATTAACGAAACTATCGATTTTCTTGATAAAGGAAAATTCATCGAATAAAAAAGCCGTTCAAAATTGAACGGCTCCATTTATTTTTTATCCTTACCCGAGCGGTACTTGTTCAACATGTGCATTCGAAATTCATGTTCCATATTAAATAGTATCAATACTTTCTGAGGTGGAATTACTTCAAGAAGCTCTTTGTTGTACTTTTTCATCAAGTCTGTTTCGGCTTGCGACATGGCAACCATTTTATCGATCAGCTTAATTATTTCTTTGTCGCTTAGGCTAATGTCATCGTCCCTGAATTTTTTTTCTATTTCCCTTTTTTGACCAAATAATTCACCTCTTTCTTTTTCAAAAAGATTGTATACAGGCCAAAATTTTTGCGCTTCCTCAGGTGTTAATTCCAATTTCTCAGTTAAAAATGAAATCTTCTCTGCCCTGAATTTGTCCCAGTCTTGCTTGCCCCTTCTGCCTTGTGCATTTACATTTACAATTAAAAATGTAAGTAAGAGTAGGGTGGTAAAAAAAGTTTTAAGAAATTTCATGTCGTTTTTATTTTGATTCAAAAAATAGGTCATAATCATTTAATGTGGTTGACAAATATGCAACCAGTTCATCATCACTGAAACTTTCTTCTGTAGTATTCTCTTCCAGTAATGTGTATAGTGAATTTTCGTCCAATTCGGCAATTAACGAATAATAATTATTATCCATAGTTGTCGATTCTGAAATATCCTTGTTATTATCGGCATATTTATTATTAAACATACTTAAAGGCCAATAAACCAACATAAAAATAAGTGCAAAACTTGCTGCTAACCCTAAAGTTGGTTTTAATATTCGTATAAAGGCATTTTGCTTTTTTGTTACCTTTTTATCAGAACTTTCAAGAGTAGGTTTTAACCTTGCCGAAAAGTCTTCAAAGTAATTGTTGGGAACTTTAAAAGGGTTTTCCTTTTTAATCCCGGTCAATTTTGGTGCTATGTTTTTTAATTCTTCCATTTTAATGCTCTTTTGACTTCGTAACTCGGAAAAAGTTTAAAATCAGTTCTTTATTCTTCTTTTGAAAGATAATCTTCAATTTTTCTTACTGCATGATGGTAGGAAGCTTTTAGCGCCCCAACCGAAGTTTCCAATATCTCCGACATATCCTGGTATTTCATTTCGTCAAAATATTTCATATTGAATACCAAGCGCTGTTTTTCGGGAAGTGTAATAATCGCTTTTTGTAATTTCTTTTGTATTTCATTTCCTTCAAAATATGGATCAGCTTCTAGGTTATCCAGTAAAAATTCACTTACATCGTTTAAAGGAACCAGGCTTTTTCTTTTTTTAGAATTTAAAAATGTTAACGATTCATTTGTCGCAATCCTATACAACCACGTATAAAGGCCTGATTCTTCCCTAAACTTATCAAGGTTTTTCCAAACTTTTATAAATGTATTTTGCAGAACGTCATCAGCGTCGTTGTGGTCAAGCACTATCTTTCGTATATGCCAATACAAGCGCTCCTGATACTTTTCCACAAGATGCTGAAACTTAAGTTCCAGGTTTTGTTCTTGCTTCCTGTCAGAAATAGGTTCCTTGTTTTCTTTTTGCATATACAAATTTTAATCTATGACCATCAACTATATTAAAGGTTTAAAATTGCGGTCAGATTATCAAACAATGTTTTTTGATTTCTAATATCAAGAAATTCACCTTTCGTTTAATAATCATGTAAAATTAGCTAAAATGTATTTTAATAAATTAACTTTGCACGTCAAATTTTTAAGAAGATAAAGATGGCTTTAAAATGTGGTATTGTTGGATTGCCTAATGTTGGTAAATCGACCCTATTTAATTGTTTGTCAAGCGCTAAGGCTCAATCTGCTAATTTCCCTTTTTGTACAATCGAACCAAATGTTGGTGTAATTACCGTACCGGATGAAAGGCTTATTAAACTTTCCGAAATAGATAAACCGGCTAAGGTAATTCCAACAACGGTTGAGATTGTTGATATTGCAGGATTGGTGAAAGGAGCAAGCAAAGGTGAAGGACTTGGCAATAAGTTTTTGGCAAATATTAGGGAAACGGATGCAATATTGCATGTTTTAAGGTGCTTCGACAATGATAATATTACACATGTAGATGGTTCTGTTGATCCGGTCAGGGACAAAGAGGTAATTGATGCAGAACTACAATTGAAAGACCTGGAAACGGTTGAGTCTAGAATTGAGAAATTGGAAAAGCAAGCCAGGCATACCAACGATCCGAAAACCAAAAAAATGTTTGAGCTGGCAGTCAGGTACAAAGAAGTTTTGGAACAAGGAAAATCAGCTAGGACCTTAAAATTGTACGATGAAGAAGCCAAAATTGCGAAAGAGTTTTTCCTGTTGACCAACAAACCGGTAATGTATGTTTGTAATGTTGACGAAGCGTCGGCCAAAACAGGTAATCCGTATGTTGAGGCTGTAAAGGAAGCCATAAAAGAAGAAGATGCAGAATTATTAATAATTGCCGGAGCCACAGAGTCCGATATAGCAGAATTGGAGGATTACGAGGAAAAACAAATGTTTTTGGAAGAATTGGGTTTAGACGAGCCAGGAGTAAATAAACTTATTCATTCGGCTTATAAATTATTGAAATTAAAGACCTATTTCACCACCGGACCTGATGAAACGCGTGCCTGGACATTTACTGATGGAACAAAAGCATCAGGTGCAGCCGGAATTATCCACTCCGATTTCGAAAAGGGATTTATTCGGGCAGAGGTGATAAAATATAACCATTACGTTACCCTTGGTTCAGAAGCTGCTTGTCGCGATGCCGGGAAAATAGCTGTCGAGGGCAAATCTTATATCGTACAAGATGGCGATATCATGCATTTCAGGTTTAACGTGTAGTATTTGAAGAAAGATAATTTCTTTCGCTACTCTTATTTAAAGGACACTTCCGTGTTCTAATTTAAATCCTGTTTAAGAATTTCAAGATTAAATTAAGCTCTTAATTCGTTTCTAAATTTCTTAGAAGTTGGAACTTGTTTAGTATTATCCGAGAAAATCACTTAATTAATAATTAATGTGATATAAAAATACAAAAACACGTTGTTCCGTAAAAAAGGCGTATTTATTGCAATCACCATATGGTAAAAAGGGGGTATTGCTAAAAAATGAGTTGTTTTTGTTTTGATTGGGTAAATTTAACAGGGGTGCAATATTTTTTTGTTGAAATAAATTTCTTGAAAATTCAATAGTATTTAATCTTTATGTAATTAAAACAATAATATTCTAGAAAAAAGATAAATAAAGTTTTTAAATTATGTCAAAATGTATATTTTTGGCGTACGTTAACTAGAGAATATATAAAAATTAGATATGTGTGGAATAGTAGGAGTTTTTGATTTAAAAGTGGATGCTCAAACCTTAAGGCCACAGGTTTTGGAGATGTCAAAAAAAATTCGTCATCGTGGACCCGATTGGTCTGGGATTTACTGTGGTGATAAAGCAATAATTGCACATGAGAGGTTATCCATAGTTGATCCCGAGTCTGGTGGGCAGCCACTGTTAAGTAAGGATGAGAAATTAATCCTTGGCGTAAATGGTGAAATATATAACCATCAGGAATTAAGGGGAAAATATAAAGATTCGTATGAGTTCTTAACAGGTTCTGATTGCGAGGTAATTCTTGCTTTGTACCGTGATAAAAAAGAAAAATTCATTGACGATATGAATGGGATTTTTGCTTTTTGCCTGTACGATGAGGAAGAAGACAGTTACCTAATTGCAAGGGATCATATTGGGATCATTCCACTATATATGGGATGGGATAAATATGGGAACTTCTACGTAGGCTCAGAATTAAAAGCCTTGGAGGGATATTGTACCAAAATACAGGAATTTCCGCCAGCGCATTATTTATACAGCAAAGATGGTGAAATAAAAAGGTGGCATAACCGCGAATGGACCGAGTATGAGAACGTAAAAGACAACCCGGCAAGTGTAGATGAGTTGGCAAAATCGTTGGAAGCAGCAGTTCACCGTCAGTTAATGTCTGATGTGCCATATGGGGTGCTGCTTTCGGGTGGGCTCGATTCATCCATTACTTCGGCTTTGGCTAAGAAATTTTCTGCAAAAAGAGTTGAGGATGGAGATGAGCATGATGCTTGGTGGCCTCAGTTACATTCGTTTGTGATTGGACTGGAAGGGGCCCCGGACCTAAAAGCTGCAAGAGAGGTTGCAGATTATATTGGAACTATCCACCATGAAATACATTATACTATTCAGGAAGGTTTAGACGCCATTAAGGATGTAATTTATCACATCGAAACTTATGATGTTACTTCCGTAAGGGCTTCCACACCAATGTATATGTTGGCTAGGGTGATTAAATCGATGGGTATAAAAATGGTGCTTACCGGTGAAGGTGCCGATGAAATTTTTGGAGGTTACCTTTATTTCCATAAGGCTCCGAATGCCGAAGAATTCCATAAAGAAAGTGTTCGGAAAGTTAGCCGTTTGCATATGTACGATTGTTTAAGGGCAAATAAATCGTTGGCTGCATGGGGTGTTGAAGGAAGGGTTCCATTTCTGGATAAAGAATTCCTCGACGTTGCTATGCGTTTCAACCCGGAAGCAAAAATGGCGAAAGACGGTAAGATGGAAAAATGGCCTGTGCGTAAAGCCTTTGAAGATATCCTTCCGGAAAGAGTTGCATGGAGGCAAAAAGAGCAGTTCTCGGATGGTGTTGGCTATGGATGGATTGACACGTTGAAGAAAATCGCGATGGAACAGGTTACCGATGAAATGATGGAAAACGCTAAATTCAGGTTCCCGGTTCATACTCCATTAAACAAAGAAGAATATATGTATAGGGCTATTTATAGCGAACATTTCCCATCAGACCAGGCTGCGGCATGTGTGCCGTCCGAAGAGTCGATTGCATGTAGTACTGCTGCTGCTTTAGCTTGGGACCAATCGTTTCAAAATAATGCAGACCCATCAGGAAGGGCAGTAAATACTGTTCACGGAGATGGAAAAACATTTGAGGATATTAAAAAAGCGTAGGTAAAATATATACAATAAAGCATCAAGCCTGTTCCATTTAGGGATGGGCTTTTTGTTTTTTAGGTATGTGTTGGCTTTTGGTTATCGCAATAAAGTTTTTAAATAATTCAGGATTATAATACTCCGGATGAAACTGACAGGTGTATATCGGTTTGTATTTATGTTTCATCATCTGGTTTTTACAAATAGAGGAGCTAGCCAGGAGAACAAATCCATTTGGTAAGCTGATAGAGTCATTATGCATTTGCTGAACCTTGAGCTTTTTTGACAGTCCTTGGGTGAGCGGATCATCTTTTAAGATATCTATCGCACTTTCCCCCGATTCGGGTTCCAGGTTTCGGTATAATTCTGATCCGTACAAAGCCCCGACCAAATGGTGCCCGGCGCAAATTCCAAAAATTGGCTTTTTATATTCTTTTATCCATTGAAAATAAGGAAGGTGATGCTCAACAATATCATCGCCCTGTGGTGAGCCACTTAGTATTATTCCATTAAAAAGATTTAAATTAATCCTCCTACTGTCGGCATATTCAATTACTTCAGATTGCGAATAATAGTCAGATAATATTCCTTTAACAGGATTTGTAAACTCACTTAATCCTGGCTCAGCGTTGTTTATGATTAAAATTTTATCCATGTTTAAAAATAGCCAGATATCTGTAACTTCCTACGAATCTTTTTTACAAACCAAAAATAGCTTAATATTCAGGATACTTTTTCATTCAGTTTTTAATCTATCTTTATCATCAATTAGATTTAACTTTTTTTCTTGAAGAACTATTTTATATCTTCGAAGGATTAACTTGATTAACTATTTGTAATTTAAATACTTCTACATTTATCTTTAAAATTTTAAAAATGAAAAAACTGCTATTTCTTTTGTTGATGATCGGTGCTTTTGCCTGTACCCAAAATAAAGGCTATAAAATAGATATAACCCTTTCGGGAGCTGAAGGTCAGCTTATGCTTGAAAAAGTGGTTGATAATAAACTGGAGGCTGTTGATTCTTCTGAAGTGATTGACGGGAAAGCGTCTTTTGTTGGTGAAATTGAAGTTCCTGAACCATATTATATTTCAATTAAAGGATCAAGAAACAAATTAATGTTGTTTCTCGAGAACTCAGCAATTGTTATTAATGGACACATTGATTCGATTGCAATGGCATCGGTTACTGGTTCTACTACACAAGACGAATACAATGTCTTGAAAGTAAAAATGGATGAAGCGCAAGATAAATACATGGGACTGTATAGGCAAGCGCAAGAAGCAAATGCCGCTGGTGATACTGCAAAAGCTAATGAATTAATGGTGCAAGTTCAGAAATTATACGAGGGTGCCGGAAAAATGCAGGAGGATTTTGTTGCCGAAAACCCGGCATCTTTTGTAACTCCGGTAATTCTTTCCCAAACAATTCATAGCAAAAGCGTTGAACAGATCGATTCAATTCTTGCAACACTAGATCCTAAACTGAATTCTAGTCCGGCAATGGTAAAGATCAAAGAAAGGGTTGAAGTTTTGCGGAAAGTTGCTGTTGGTCAAATTGCCCCTGATTTTACCCAAAACGACCCAGAAGGAAATCCGATAACTTTCTCTGATGTGTATAAAGCAAATAAATACACATTGGTTGATTTTTGGGCAGCCTGGTGTGGTCCGTGTAGGGGCGAAAACCCAAATGTGGTTGCTGTTTTCAATGATTATAATAAAAAAGGATTTACTGTTTTTGGCGTTTCATTGGACCGTACTAAAGAAGACTGGTTAAATGCGATTGAAGAAGATGGCTTGACCTGGCAACATGTATCCGATTTATCGTTTTGGAACAATGCTGCGGCAAAATTATACGCTGTTAATTCCATTCCTTCAAACCTCTTGGTTGATCAAACAGGAAAAATCATTGCAAAAAACTTAAGAGAAGAAGCTTTAAGGGAAAAAATAGCCGAATTACTGGATTAAATATTGGTAACAACCAATTAAGGGAAAGTGTGCGAAAAGCTGCATGAAGTAATATTCTAATTATTATTTGTAGTTTTACGCACACTTTTTTTTGAAAGCATGAATATACTATCATTAACCACTCCGGCGCTTTTATTTTCAGCAATTTCACTGATTTTATTGGCTTATACCAATCGGTTTTTGGCCTATGCATCCGTTGTGAGGGCATTGCACGAGAAATTAAAAAAAGATCCCAGTAAGCTAATTGTTGGTCAGATAAAAAACCTTCGGAAACGCCTTTATTTAACCCGTTCCATGCAGATATTGGGTATCCTGAGTTTGTTGTTGTGCGTGTTGTGTATGTTTTTGATATACATTGAAAAACAGATGATGGCGGAGTTTATTTTTGGGGTTGCCCTGCTTTTGTTAATAGCATCCTTGGGGATATCCATACGTGAAATCCAAATATCGGTAAAAGCCCTCGACCTGCATTTAAGCGATATAGATAATGACATTAAAAGCTAAGGAACGGAATGCAGAATTATTTTGGTGAAATAGCTGGATTGTTAACAGCCGTGTTCTGGACTGTTACCAGCATGGCTTTTGAGTCAGCGGGAAAAAAAGTGGGTTCATTATCAGTGAACCTGATTCGCTTGGTAATTGCCTTTTTTTTAATCGGAACCTATAGCCTTATTGCGCGGGGTTTTTTCTTCCCAACCGATGCCACTTCCTTCCAATGGAAATGGTTGATCTTATCAGGATTAATAGGATTCACAATTGGTGATTTGCTTCTTTTTCAGGCATTTGTTGAAGTTGGGGCACGAATTTCAATGTTAATGATGGCTTTAACACCACCATTTACTGCATTTATCAGTTGGATAATTATTGGCGAAGTTTTAACCCTAATGAACTGGCTTGGAATGGCAGTAACCTTGACAGGAATTGTAATCGTGATCCTGAAACGGGAAAAAAGTGAGAAAAACGGGGAAGTTAAAAAAAGGATTAAATCAAACTATTCGGTACAAGGCATTTTACTTGCACTTGGGGGGGCCCTTGGGCAGGCAACAGGATTGGTACTGAGTAAAAAAGGTATGGGTGAGTATGATGCTTTTTCGGCTGCACAGATAAGGGTTCTGGCTGGTGGTGTAGGGTTTATAATCCTGTTCTTCTTTATGCATCGTTGGACGAAAGTCTGGATGGCTGTTCAAAATAAATCAGCCATGAAAAGGATAACCCTCGGGGCAATTTTTGGCCCTTTTCTGGGTGTTTCATTTTCTTTGCTGGCAGTTCAACATACAAAAGCAGGGATTGCTGCGACCCTCATGGCTATCGTTCCGGTACTGATTATTCCTCCGGCAATTGTCATATTCAAAGAAAAAATTAATTGGAAGGAAATAGTAGGGGCAATGATTACCGTAGTTGGAGTAGGCTTGTTTTTCCTTTAATTTGGCAGCATTTCTTTTAATTCCTGAAGGGCGACTTGGCGGGTTATTGAAAATGTAACGCTATTCAGATCAACTTTTTGGAGGATAAAATAGGCTTTACTAAAAAAATTAAGTTTGGCAGTTTCTGAATTACTAAGTTCCCCTTGTTCACGTAAAACCAAAGCAACAACCTCCAGCTGTTCCAATGAAAGGCCTTTCTGTTTTTCTAAAAAATCCAACAAATCTTCCAAAACAAATTCCGACAAATCTTCTTCTATTTTAAGCGCTGTGTAAATTTCATGGATTGTTTCTTCTGCTTCTTCTTTTTCCCCTTTTTTGCGCAAAGCAATAACTTTATGAAGAAGACTAAACAGCATCATTAATTGCCGCATTATAAAATCCCTTTCAACTCCCATTATATATAATTTTTTATTCTATTGATTGTTTTAAATATGTGTTTTATCCTTACCTTGTATTTGTCTGTTTCATTTATACAAATTACATTTTATGGGGAAAGTTGGCATAATTTATTGCATTATTGGCTTCATCCTGTTCATTGGAACTGAAGTTTGGTCCCAGCCACAAGAAAAAATTAGGAAACTAAAAGGGGAATATGTATTTAAGAATGCCATGGTAATATCGTGGGATGGAATTGGGATGGGGGCTGCCCTGAGTTTTAGGGATAGTTTGTCGAATGAAAAAATTCTTGCTAAACAAAATTTTAATGGAGCTGATATTTTATTGGTGAACGATCCGGATTTGCATCTAGGAAACAAAGGGTTTATCCTCGAAATATTAGCGACACAGATAATCATCACGGCAGACGGTGATGAAGGATTAAAAAACGGCGTTCGCAGATTGATTAATCTTTGTTTTGGTGACGATGGCCCGGGCAATCGAAAATTAAGTTCGGTACAACTGAAATGTTTAAGGCTAACATCAACAGTTGGGGAAGCCTCGATGAATGAAGAAGAACCCGACCAATAATAGTTTATTTCTTTTCCCTGTTTTTAGGATTCCTAAAAAAATAATTTAGTAATTTAGATGCAATCTTTAAATTAAATACCATGGATGATAAAACAAAAGCTATTGTGGCGCACCTTACCATTGTAGGATGGTTAATTGCCTTTATTCTTAACAACACAGAAAAAGAAGAGTATGCAAGTTTTTATATACGGCAACAACTTGGCTTGATGCTCACAGGAATAGCCCTCGGTATTTTGAGTGTTTTTCCTATCATCGGCTGGCTTGTTTCGGCATTTGGAGGAATTGCATTGTTTGTTTTTTGGCTGGTTAGTTTAATTTGGTGCATTCAGGGTGAAACCAAACCTTTGCCATGGATTGGCCACTATTTTCAGGATTGGTTTAAAGCATTATAAGCATATAAATAAGATAGTTGAACGAATTATTAAAAGGCGGGTTTAATACCTGCCTTTTTTAGTTGCCTCATTTTAATTTCTTTTCTTTGTGATTTCTTCAAAATCAAAAGGGCATAAACTTTGCTTAAACTTCAAAAACAATAAACGAACAAAAATGAAGCTACTTAAAAATATAATTCCTGTAATATTAATTTTGTTGTTAACCATTCCCGGATTCGCTAAAAAGAAACCCAAATTATTGGATGAGGAAGCTCTTCAAAACAAAAAAGTGTATATATCGGTTGAGGAAGCCATGCTTAACCGGGGATCGGTTTACCGTTTAAACCTGGAGCGGCAAAAACTTTCGCAATTGCCCAGGAAATTTGAGAAGCTTTCTAAACTTCAGGAGTTATCGATTGCTTACAATCAATTTACAGAAATACCTGCATCTGTTTTTCTTTTGCCAAATCTTCAGAAGCTTTATGTTCAGGGGAACAAACTAAAAACCCTACCAAAGGAAATTGGAACCCTGGAAGAATTGCTTGAATTAAATTTAATCGGAAACCAACTTAAAAGTGTTCCGGGAACTATTGGCAGTTGTTCGAAATTGAGAACCATAAAACTTGGTGAAAACCAGATAGAAATCATGGAGATTGGGATAGGAAACCTGGAGAATCTTGTAGAACTTGATCTTTTCTCCAATAAGCTGAGTTATTTACCAGCCGATTTCCCAAAGCTAAAAAACTTAGTAAATCTTGATTTGGATTGGAACCAATTGGAATCGTTGCCCGAAAATTTTGGGGCGCTATCTTCATTGGAAATTCTTAAACTTGAAAAAAATGCATTGATAAAATTACCCGAAAATTTTTCGAATTTAACAGGGTTAAAAGAACTAAAACTTCAGGAAAATAAACTTAAATCGTTGCCTGAAAATTTTGGGAACTTAAAGCAGTTTACGGTATTAAAACTTGACCATAACAACCTGGAATCGTTACCGGAATCAATTGGCGAAATGACATTGCTGACAGAGTTAAAGATCGATCATAACAAGTTAACATCGCTCCCTGAAAGTATTGGAAATTTGAGCCAGCTCCGAAGCCTTGATGTTTCTAAAAACCAGCTGACTGCTTTGCCACAATCGCTTTCCGGGTTATCGGAATTGGAAGTGTTAATTGCGCGCGAGAATAAAATTAAAACCATCAAGGGTGAAGTTGTGAACCTGCCCAAATTGAAACAACTTGACCTTAGCATCAATCAAATAAATGATTTCAGGCCAAATACCGATAAGCTTTCAAAGCTTGAATTTCTTGATCTCGACATGAACAAAATTTCCCGTTTGCAGGTTGGGTTCAGGAACCTAAAATCATTAAAACATTTAAATTTAGGGAACAATGCAGTTTCCGACCTGCCGGA
This sequence comes from Prolixibacteraceae bacterium, assembly GCA_963677475.2. Lineage (GTDB taxonomy): Bacteria > Bacteroidota > Bacteroidia > Bacteroidales > Prolixibacteraceae > JABMQB01. The sequence goes on from CAXXQD010000015.1 coordinate 158,709, forward strand.
GAGCATTGTGGGCGCCAAAAACCTGGAATTTTTAAACCTTGAAGGGAATAACCTGGAAACGATGACCAAAAAAATTAACTACTTAAATAAGCTTAAAACCTTAAATATTGCCTCAAACAATTTTATGCTTATTCCATTGTCGATTGGTGAAATAAGAACCCTGGAAGTTTTAAACCTATCAGACAATCCGTTTTATAAATGGCACATTAAACAAATTAAAAGCAAGATAAAAGCTAAAAGCCTCATTATGTAAGGCGGGCGTGGAGTAAATAAAAAAAGGGCAATGTTACTCCGCTTAAATAAATAGCGTTATAACACCACCCCAAATATCAAATAATACGTATCGGTTATTATTCCCCCCAGGTAATTTCGGTTTCAGAATATGAATTACATTCGAAATTATAAACCCAATTGGTGTCGTCGGCATCCGAATCAAGCAAATAAGCATTTAACCTGAGAATATATTGTGTCCCATCGGTTGGGGTTGACAACCACGTATCAGTGGTCAATCCAAATGCAAATTCTGTTGCTTCACTATTCATTGATTGGCCGTTAAACACCAAATCGCCATTAGTACTGTATAGTTTTACATTGTAAACATCGGCATCATTCACAGAAAGCCAACTTACGTATAGATAATCAGAAGTTGTATTAAAAGAAATGGAATCAATAACCGGAACGTCAATTTCGTCGCCTGAGAAAATATCGTAGGCCTGAAAGGTTTCTTCTTCGCCGTAGTTTGCAACAAAAACATATTCTCCGGTTGCAATCATCGATATTGAAAAATCTTCTTCTTCAGGTTCCTTAAATTTGGTATAATTGCCACCACTCAAAGCTAATGTTTGTGAACCTGGAGTGTTCACATGTGCTGAATCCATTACCTGATTGCCGAAGATATAATAAAGTGCAGCGTATTGTTCTTCATCATTGACCACTCTTTTTTGTATAAAAACGTCTCCATCGGCATCAAAATCTTTATTGGATGATTCTTGGTTACACGAACTGAAATAGAATAAACCTAAAGAGGAAATAATGGTAAGTTTGATTGTTTGTTTAAAATTTTTGGCTTTAAAAATGTTTAAATTCATAGCTTAAATATTGTTATTAAATTGTTTATGGTTCAACGCTCTTTTTGCTTGCGTTGTAAAAATTTTATTTGTCGAAAGTTAGACGAATAAAAGCTGGAAGAGTTGCGTGAGGGGGGGACGATTTTTTTATCTAAACAAGAAATTGAAACAAATCTGGCTTTTCATTCAGGTATTCGTAAATAAAGCCGTGTTCTTCCATTCGGGCAATTAAACCATCAAAATCTTCCCGGTTCTGAAGCTCAATTCCAACCACTGCAGGTCCCATTTCCCTATTGGTCTTTTTATTGTATTCAAAATGGGTCACGTCGTCTTTTGGTCCCAGCACCAAATCAACAAAAGTTTTTAAAGCGCCTGCCCTTTGCGGGAACCGAACAATAAAATAGTGTTTCAACCCTTCAAACAACAACGACCGTTCTTTTATTTCTTCTGTTCTGGTGATATCGTTGTTACTGCCACTGACAATACAAACAACGTTTTTCCCTTTAATTTTATCGGCATAAAAATCAAGTGCAGCAATCGATAAAGCACCGGCGGGTTCAATCACAATTGCATCCTGGTTATAAAGTTCCAATATTTTTGTACAAACTTTACCTTCGGGCACCGACACATAATCATCCACTACGGTTTTACAGATTTCAAAGTTTAATTTCCCAACTTCCTGCACTGCCGCACCATCAATGAACTTATCGATGTTGGTCAGTTTTACAACCTCGCCTTTTTTTAACGATTCCTGCATGGAAGGCGCCCCAAGGGGTTCAACGCCTATAATTTTGGTTTTGGGACTAAGTTGCTTTAAATATGCACCCAGACCTGATGCCAATCCACCTCCGCCAATCGGCACAAAAATATAATCGATAGGTGCTTTGCTATCTTGTAAAATTTCCAATCCAATGGTAGCTTGTCCTTCAATAATCAACGGATCATCAAAAGGATGGATAAACACCATCCCGGTTTTTTGGCAATCTTCCATTGCAGCAGTGTGGGCAGCATCGTAGGTGTCGCCAATCAGTACAATTTCGATAAACTCTTTACCAAACATTTTTACCTGTTTAATTTTTTGCTTTGGGGTGGTTGTAGGCATATAAATTTTGCCCTCAATTCCTAACTTTTGACAAGAATATGCAACTCCCTGTGCATGGTTCCCGGCACTGGCACATACAACTCCCTTCGCCCTTTCATCTTTTGAGAGGCTTACTATTTTATTGTATGCACCGCGCAGTTTATAGGAGCGAACGATTTGTAAATCTTCCCTTTTTAAAAGTATTTCGGCTTGAAATTTTTCCGATAAATTCAGGTTTTTTTGAAGTGGGGTTGTTAAAACAACGTCTTTTAGGTTCAATTTTGCCTTGGTGATATCCTGCACCTGGGGATAATATATGGTATTACTGCTCATTGTTTAAATTTTGCACAAAGATAAATATAAATACCCTCGGAGTTTGCAAGACATGGAGAAATAAAATAAAGTTGGAAGTCGGAAGTAAAATCTTCTGTCTTCCATCTTCTGACTTCAGCCTTCTCTCCAAATATCATTTTAACTATAGAATTTTATTCGAATTCTTAAAACCTTTTTATTTTCGATGCATAGAAGTTTAGTTTAACTTCAGAAGATAGTATTCGGAACATCTGCTTTTTCGGTCTTTTGATGTCAGGAATTTAAGCGATTGTCCTGTTATTGATTTATGGAGAACTGTTTCAATGACATTAAAATCATAACCTTTTTCTTTTAGAATATCCACACCGTAACCATCCGTGTATATCCATGCATTTTCCGGATCGGTCAGTTTGGAAAGCTCTTCCTGTTTTTTTATCCAGGTACCATAATTTTTTGAATAAAAGAAAACACCCCAATAACGTACCCTGAACGAATATAATTGATCGTCATCATCGGCTTGCTGGTTAAATGTTTCAGCTATAATTTGCGGGCTGTGGTATTGCATCATTTTTGGGAATATACTTGTATAGATTAGTACCAAAAGCAAAGCAGAACTTGTTAGTAAAACCAGGACTTGTTTTTTTAACCCTTTTGCTACTATCAGGAATACCAGACAGGCAATTGCAGATAGGATTACCAATACCCAAATCGAAGTTTTGTTTTCAGGATAGTAAACCAGTAAAATGGAAAGAAACGCAAACCAAAGAACTGCAGCCAGCAGATAGTTTAAAGCACTAAGTATTTTTCTGCTCAGTTTAAATTTTGGATCTTCAAAAACGGGTGCTACCCATTTTGCTGCCAACATTAGTATTAAAGGTACAATGGCGAGCAGGTAATGCGGGTTTTTTTGCTTGGCGAGCGATAATACCACTAAATAGGGGAGAATTCCCCCAAGGCTTATAAACTCACTGTTTTGTTTCAAAAGGACTTTGTTTTTCAACTGGATAAACTTAGATTTTATTTCCAGTCCAATTCCGGCAAAGGCAAAAAATGTCCAGGGAACTAAAATGTATAAGGAGTTATGAAAATAAAAGAATATATCTGTATTTCCGCCCTGGTAAGAACCGGTAATCCTGCCAACGTTGTTTGTCCAGAAATAAAATTTGAGACCTTCCATTCCAAACTGTCGGTACAAACCCAAAAGGGCAGGGGATATGGTGAGTACAACAATAATCAATGCAAGGATCCATCGGTAATGTAATATCTCTTTCCATTTTTGGTGGATGAGAAGTTGTGAACCAACAGCCATAGCCGGAACAGCCAAACCAACCGGTCCTTTTGAAAGCATGGCAAGCCCTGTAAAAAACGCCCCCAAATAAAAGTTATACTTATTGTTGTTCGTAAACGAATCGGTAAATAACCAGATGGCAATTATCACATTGGTAGCAAGCAGGGTATCAGCGTGAATATCGTTATGAAAAAACAAGTAACCCAGCGAAGTGCCCCAGAAAAATGCTGCGAATTTTGCCGCTGTTTTATCGTACAAAAGATTGGAAAGTTTGTAAACAGCAACAATTCCCCCCAACGAATAAAGGATTACCGGAAGCTTAAATGCAAAGGTTGATACGCCAAAAATAGAGAATGAAATTGCCCCTAGCCAGAATAGCAGTGGTGGTTTTTGGTTGTAAGCATCTCCCACAATGGTAAGTTCAATCCAATTGCCCGAATCGATTATTTCGCGGCTGATTTGTGCGTATTTTGCAGCATTAATTACCAATGGTACCCACATGCCAGCAAGGGTAACAAGCACAAAAACTGTAAGAGCAAAAAGATTGAATTTTTTGGTGAAAAACATGTCCGATAATTTAAGCGATAAATATACGACATTTACCCGGTGTGCAAAATCCAATCTTCAAAAGTCCTATGCACAAATCCATTATGATTCTGTAAAATAATAGAACTCGAAGGGGAATTAATTAAGAATAAAAATGCGATCTCTTTTTGCTTTCAAGTTAAAGGTTAGAACCTCCGAATTGTATTCGGAGCATAACATCTACTTTAGATTCGATAAATTTCATTTTTATGACTGCGATCTGAAGCACGAAGCCAGAAGTTAATACCTGAGTTTGTTAATGCTTTTCTTCCGTCTTCTGCCTTCTGTCTTCTCGCCAATTATTGTTTTTAATTATCGTATTTTATTCGGATTTTCAAAACCTATGTATTTTCAATGTATAGTATTTTATTTCTGAAGGTCAACACAAATCATTTTTTCCATATCCCGGACAATCAATTTTCCCTGGCTGGATGCCATTGGCGCCCATGCTTGCGATTTCTCAGAATCAAAAAACGATGCTTTGCCCAATTCTTTGTAGCCTTCAGGTGTAGGTTCAATTAAATGGATATCGCCGTTTACCCCATTTTGATTAATAATCAAGCCATTGACCATAATTAATCCTCCCATTTCAAAATCAGGGGAATCTTCATTACCCCAAACCACGTTGCCCTGCATATCGAGGCACATAAACCGTCCGGGGCGTTTGTTGCTGTTGATATAAAAATGATTGTCCACAACTATTGCAGGATGCATTTTACAGCCTGCTTCTTCGGTTTTAAACAGCTCTTTTATTACAAACTCATCCTCAGATTTAGTGATTTCCAGTAAAATCGACACAGGTTTGTAACTCCCGTTGTACGAACAATCGGTCAGAAAAAGTTTGGTTTCGTCAATCACCGTTGCAGGGGTGATGGTTGCAAAAGATTTTAATCCGGTGTAGCTCCAAAGTTCTTCACCACTGTTGGCTTCAAAAGCAACCACTTCCTGTGTTTTGGTAGAGTCCCTTCGGTTGTATGGGCTAATAACGATCACCTGGTCGATACCGCCATAGTTTGCCAAAATTGGTGAAACGTAATAGTTGTGCCCTTTTAAGGGGCGGGTACTCCATTTAATTTCTCCGCTAAGCTTATCGTAGGCAACCACGCCAGCTTTAGAACCATGGGGGGCGACAATTGCCAGGTTTTTATAAATAACTGGAGACTGTGAAATTCCCCAGTTCGCTGTTTCTGCATCGTTTTCTTTCACAATATTGCGTTTCCAAATTACCTCATGCGAGTTTTTATCGATGCAATGAAAATGACCGTGTGGTCCCACACACCAAATATGGTTTTCATCGACTGTGGGTACTGCCCGCGATCCCGGATAGGGAAGTTCATCGGGGGCTTCGTACGAATAATTCCATTTTTCTTTGCCCGTTTGTAAATCCACACATCTTAATATATCCGTATTTCCGTCTTTTCTATCGAGGATAAAAACTTCGTCGCCATAAATACTTGCTCCGCCATAGCCTGATCCCAACGAAAATTCCCAAAGTTTAGCCGGGCCATCTTCGCCCCACGATTGTGCAATTTCGGGACCTGTGATTTTTGCATCGCGGTTTGGTCCCAGGTATTGGTCCCAGTTGGCTTGTTTTTGTGCACTACTACTTAAAAAAAGAAGGATGATTGGTAGGAGATAAAAAGTCTTCATAAGTGGATAATTTGGTTTTAGCCTAAAATAACTAAAATGCCCGAAATACGATGCCCGTGACAGCAATTTAACATCCGGTTAACAAGCAGCTTCAAGCTTCAAGTCACGAGCTGTGAGCTTCGAGTTTCGAGAAGTAAGTCGTAAGTATCAAGAAAACTTTGTGCCACGGTCTGTCATTTCGAGTGTAACGAGAAATCTTTTTCAAGTCACTAGCCACTAGTCGCGAGTTTCGAGTAGAAAGGTTGTCCATCCCTGATATAGGTTGACCACATTATTAAGTATTTATGAGGTCAAAGGTTACAAGAATTAAGAGACGACGGATTTATTCTGAGGAATTCAAACGAAAAATTGTATTGGATTATGAAAAGGGTATTTTTACAGTCAAGGAATTAAGTAAGTTATATGAAATTCAAGATGCAGTTATCTACAGGTGGATTTATAGGTTTTCAACTTACAATAAAAAATCCGTTCATATTGTAGAAATGAAAGAGAGCAGTACAAAAAAGATTAAGGATCTGGAGGATAGGATAAAAGAATTGGAAAGGGCTGTAGGTCAAAAGCAACTTTATATCGACTATATGGAAAAGATGGTAGAAATTGCAAAAGATGACCTTGGGGTTGATATTAAAAAAAACTACAACACCCCACAATTAACTGGTTCAGGGAAAACCAAGAAAAAATGAATAGCTCAATGAATGAACTTTATAAGGCTGTAGGAATTAGTAAACAAGCAGTCTACCAGTACCAAAAGCGCCAGCTTGGTTTTGATGAGAAACTTATGGGCTTAATGGTTGAAGCTGACGAATTACGTTCTGAGCACCCTGGTTGTGGGGTTGAAAAGATGTATTATACATTAAAACCAGATTTTATAGGAAGGGATAGGTTTATAGAAGCCTTTATGGAATTGGGGTATAGGGTTAAACGCATAAAAAATTATCATAAGACTACAATCCCAGCATCACACAAATACCCTAATCTAATTGAAGGGCTTGTTGTTAAGGGCAAGAATACGGTTTGGCAATCTGATATTACCTATTATCAAGTAAAAGGAAAGTTCTACTATATTGTTTTCATTATTGATGTTTACACACGTCAAATAGTAGGATATGCAGTATCTGACAATTTACGTGTAGAAGCTAATGCCAGGGCATTAAAAATGGCTATTAAAAGCCATGGGGCACCCAAAATACACCATTCAGATAGGGGAAGCCAATATATTGCCAAACAGTATGTAAGGCTATTAATAGAGAATGGTGTGAATATTAGTATGGGAATATGTGCCCAGGATAATGCTTATGCTGAACGTATAAATGGGACTATAAAAAATGATTATTTAAAACACTGGGAAATCAATTCATTCTGGATGTTGAAAACCAAAGTCAATAAGGCGGTAAAACATTACAATACAAAAAGGATACATGACTCATTGCCTATAAGAATAGCACCAAATCAATTTAATGAACTGACAAATAAAATAGGTTTTGTTGAGGAAATTTATGCACCAAACCGCATCACTCCAACTGAAAGTACTTTCAGTTGGAGTGATGAAATAAAAGAAAATGAATTATTTTGTATGATTAATTAATTTAAAAAATCGGTCAACTCTATATAGGGAAGGTCAAGGTTGACTCGAAACTCGAAACTCGTGGCTCGCAGCTAAAGGCTCTTCCTTATTTAAACCCACTCTAAAAAACTCAAGCCTATTTATAATCAAAAATTTATGATTAACTTGCTGCTGCAATGAAACCCGGATACGCACAAGAATGATCCACTTTTCCACACCGTAGGAAAAGAAAAATTAAGAAGAGAGCCTACCCAAAGGCAGTAAAGCAACCCCCGGTTTTCCAATGCACTTTTAAAGAATTGATTATTATGCAAATTTAACGAGACATTGTTAGGAGAGTTCGTTTAGATGACCGTTAGCGGTCAGTTTGAATGAAAACAAACACAGCATATTTTGTCAATTCATTTGTTTCCTAATTAAGAAACTTCTATTTTTACAAAAACTATTTGAATGGAAGAAAAATTCAATATTGATTTTTTGAATGATGCAATTGATTTCATGAATTCGTTGGACTCAAAAGCTCGTAGAAAGATTTATTACAACTTAAAAAAATCGCAGATAATCAATGACCCTGAATTGTTTAAAAAATTAAATGAAAACATCTGGGAATTTCGAACATTGTTTGAGAAAAAGCAATACCGACTTTTTGCATTTTGGGATAAAACAGATAATAAAGAAACACTTGTTTTAGCGACTCACGGAATAATTAAGAAAACAAAGAAAACTCCGAAAAGTGAGATTAAAAAGGCTGAGGAAATAAGAAAAAATTATTTTGAACAAAAAAAACAAGAAAAATGAAAACAAGAAAAATGAAAACAATAGGCTTGGATGAAATGATTGACGAGCACATTGGAATTAAAGGCACAAAAGAAAGAGATGCTTTTGAAGAAGAATTGCGTCTTGACCTTTTGGGACAAACAATCAAAAAAATCCGAGTAGAAAAAAATTTAACTCAAGAACAACTTGGGAAACTGGTTGGTGTAAAAAAAGCCCAAATTTCTAAAATTGAAAACCACCTGACAGATGCCAGGTTTGAAACAATTTTAAAAGTATTCCGAGCATTAGATGCAAAGATTAATTTCAATGTTGAACTGCTTGGACATTAAGTTAAAAGATAAAAAGAATAAAAACCGAACCGCTAACACAGTGCAAATGTAATGCGGGTGGACGTGGTAAGCCAGAGTTTTTGCCCTGTTCAACCACCGCCAATCCGTCTTTGACGGATTTCGGTTTTAAAATGATGTTTAATAATAAAGCCGGCTTGGCTCTGTGGCAGCTTGACAATGATGTTTTTCAAAGTCCCGCACTCCACTTGCACCAACCGTTATGGGCACATGGAATTACTGACATTGTCCGTAATTAATAAAACAAAAAACATGAATTACATGAGAGTAATATTAAAAACAGTTTTTGCTATTTTCTTATTTTTTATACTCTCTTGTGAGAAGGATGTAGATACTAATATTCAAGATAATATGCCTAAATCAATAGATACTATAGACATTTCAGGAGTTCAAGGTTTTTTATTTAATATACCAATTCATCAAGACACATTTTTAATAGATAAAGACCATAATATTGATTTCAGGATTGAAATAGAAGGCCATATAGTTGATTCTGCCTTTTTAATTATTGATAATGATTATGTAGTAATACGAGATACTTTTTTGATTAGCACAAAAAGCTTTTACCTATCTGAAGGATTACACAATATATCATTCTTGATTCGCTCTATCAGATCTGAGAACGGAGATACGGCATTACTCAAATCAAATTCATTATTGTTCAATGTTGTTGAGAACTTATCTTATCGATTTGTTTATCCCACTGTTGATGGTGGTAAACTTAAATTAACATGGGAAGAATTTGATAAAAATAACACTCAAAGATACATCGTAGAGCGTTGGTTGATTGATGATAAATTCAATACAAAACCAAGAGAAAAAAAGTATTACCAAACATTTGAAGTTGAAAATGCTTCATTTATTGATAATTATTACGTTGGAGAAGAAGCTGAGTACAAAATTACTGTTTTAAATAATGATGGTAACACTCAGGATATTTGGTATTATAAGAAATCAAACGAACAGCCAGATTATTATGTGTCTCAGAACTCGTCAGGAGGTTATAACCTTCATTTCACTAAAACTAAGTACTATAACAGTTTTGGACAATATTATCTAACAGATGGCTATAATTATAATCCAAAATTCATTCATAGCTCGAATCAATTAAATGATACAGTGATAAACATAGCCGATGCAAAATTCTGTGGAGAAGGAAGATTTTGGCTTCGCTATCTTCCGAAGCAACTGCCAAACGATTTTTCAGAAGACGATTGGAATATCTATGGTAAATATATTTATGCAAGATATGGTACTAAAAGTTTTAAGTATGATATTATCTCAAGGTTAGATGATAAAAATGTAGTTTATATACAAAATGGTGTGGTTTATAAACGAGATTTGATCACAAACCAAATAATTTCTTCAACAATTAATGATCCAACACGATATCAGCAAGTAAGAAATACGCCAGCTGGTAGATTCATATATGCCAAAATTAAAAATTATAGTGAATCTCCAGTTTATTTTTGGTCTTCTGATTCACTGTCTTATTCCCCAAAATTTGCATTTAAATTAGATTTTTACACATTACCTGTTTCCGACAATTTAATTGGAATCAAGAATATTGAAAGCAATATTACCCCAAGTAATTTGGCATTATACAATGTTAGAAACGGGAATAAAATATACACGACCCCATATGTAGGATCTGCTAAGATCTCATCAAATGGACAATATTTTTTTATACACCATGGAGATTTGATTCTTTGTCGTAATGTAAACAATGATCTTGAGGTTATTTGGGAACAAAAAGATAGAGTTGAAAACTTCTCATTTTTTGATTTCGATCCAAATAATAATGAAATATGTTATGTATGGGACGAGGGAGAACTTTTTTCAATAAGAAACACCAATGATTTCTCTGAAATCAATTCTTATGAATTTAATGTTGAAGGAATAATCAGCATTGATTATTATTCCCAAAGAATTATGGGATATATAGGTGATAAAGCTCTTATTTTTAATTTAAATAGTGGTAAGCTAGAAAAAGAAATCCCCATAAATCATGGAGATTTCTTTCGGTTTGGAACAAATACAATTCTAGTTGGGAATACGATATATAATAATTTAGGTTTAAAGTACGAATTTTTTATTGATTAAAAACAACTGCTTACACCAACCGTTACCAAATACAACTCACAAACAAATTCTAACATTAAAAATATCAACCATGAGAAAACCAAAAATTGTTAACCTTTTTATTTTGATTGTATTATCGCAATTCATTGTATCAAGCTGCTCAAAAGAAAATGAAGAAGAATTAAAATTTGTCCCTGAATTAGGTGCAACAGAAGTAAGTTCTGTTACTTTCAGCACCGTAAGCATTAGTGGTTCTGTGATCGGCAATGGGAACGATGAAGTATTGGAACGAGGTGTATGTTGGGACAATTCTTCCAGAATAATTTCGGATGCAGAGAAAATCGTCAATCAGGGCAATGGCCAACATACATTTATAGTGACAACTGCCGCCAAGGATTGGGGCTCGGAAGGTGATTTTTCAGCGTATGTGAATTTGTCTGAAAATCCATTACCCGAAACTTGGACTCCACTCACAAATGACAGGTTCATTCTGATACCACAAAAATAAAAGCTTAGCCCTGCCTAAAAATGCAGGGCTTTATTTCGCTTATAAGAATCTAATTATCCATCCGTTTTTCAATAATTGAACTTGCCACCAACCATAATAGTAAAGCGAACAGGTAAATAAGTATTCCATACATCGGAACAATCATTGTAACTTTTATGCCGCCATAAACCATTTTCGGGCTAACCTGCCCCCCGGCTGCCAGTGTTCTCCCAATTGCATCGAACATTGCAGTTAAACCAACCATCTGTCCTAAAAATCCGCTTATCATGGCAAACAATCCAAGGGATTTTCCATACCCAAGCATTCGCAATGATTTTTCACGGCTTGCTTCTTTCGTTCCATAAGCAATAACAAAGTGATAAATAATCCAGACAGTTGTAATAATGAATAGAATGGTCAGGATTCCCATAAAAAAGGGACCTCCTTCAAAAAACATTTGTTTAACTTTCATAGTAGAAATTTTTATGATTATAACTACTGCTAAATTATAGGAGATTTTAAAATTCATCAAGGTCGAATCCGGTCCTAAACAGGCTGTTTATCGACTCTAAATTTGAGATTTTTAATTCTTTACTAAATTTAGCATAAAATAGTAAGAAAAAATGAACAAGAGGTTGGGGAATATTTATTACCATTTCGGGTACTGGATTTTTGTTATTTTGGTTTTAACCAAAACATTTGGGTTTCAGTGGGGCAACAATATTGCCGCTTTTTATTTTGTTTGCATGCTTCTTCCCATCGTTTTAGGAACCTCCTATTTTTTCAATTATGTGCTTGTCCCTAAATTTTTCCTGACTAAACGCTATGCCCGATTTGCATTTTATACCTTTTGTACGGCCATAGTTTCGCTTTACCTCGAAATGATTGTTCTGGTTTTTTCATTTGTTTACCTGGTAAATTTTAATTACCAGAGCATGGGGCCCAGTGTTCGTCAAACCAAACTGCTGGCAGCTGTATTGTATTTATTGGTATTTGTAGGATCGTTTATTTTAATGATGCACCAAATAATCGAAAACCGAAAAATTATTCAGCAACTTCTCGACGAAAAAGGAAAAATGCAGAAATCCTTTCTTGAAATCATGTCCAACCGAAAGATGGTTAAAATACCTTACGATGAAATTATTTATATTGAAAGCTTATCTGATTATATAAAAATAATTACTGCTAACGAAGAAATTGTAAGTAAGGAAAAAATAAGTCGCTTGGCTGAAAGGTTGCCCGATATCTTTTTAAGGATTCACCGGTCATTTATTATTAATACCCGGAAAATAAAAAAACGCTCAATGGATGAGGTCATTGTTGCCAACACGAACCTGACTATCGGCAGAAGTTACAGGAAAGAAGTGAAAGAACGATTGAATGGTGGTGATAAAACACCCATAAGAGCAAACACTTTGTAAAGTAATAATAGGCGAAGTCCAAGCACCCAATATTTATTAGAATAATTAAAGCTAATGTAGTTTCTTTTGATGTTAAAATCAGAATTTTGAAGACAGGAGTTGGAATAATTTGTGACTTGATGCATGTGGTATTCTTAAACTCTCCCGGATTTATTTAAATTTTCTCAAAAGAGCCTATGTAAATTGAATTTTGTCCGATATATTGTTAACTTGTCGCTTCGTTGAAACCTTGATGAACGAAGGCGGAACACGTAAATTATTCTTTATAACCGGGTGTTTTTATTAAGCAATAAACATGAAAAATACTATCCTATTTAAGCATTTAGAGCGGTCTTTAGATGGTCAAAACCAATGGTGGAAATATTTATTGGTATTGCTATTAGGCTTTTTAGTGGGGCAATTATTGGGCTCAATCCCCTTGATAGTGGTTTTTGCAATTGTTGCCATTAAAAACGGCGGGGTAGATGTGGATCCGGCAAACATGATGAACTTCGAAGCCTGGGGAATTGATTCAAACCTCGGATTGTTTTTAATGGTGATTCCGTTTATTGTTAGCCTGTTTTTTATTATTCTTTTGGTGAAGGCTTTTCACCGCAGAACCTACAAAGAGGTAATTAATGGAAGGACAAAAATTCGCTGGAAACGGATGTTTGGTGCTTTTGCCGTTTGGGCTGTACTTTCCACCGTGTTATTTGTACTCGATTTGTTGATCGATCCCGATAATTTTAAACTTCAATTTGATTTGGCATCTTTCCTGCCTTTGGTATTGGTGTGTTTTTTGTTTATTCCGCTTCAGGCAGCCACAGAAGAATTTATTTTTCGGGGATACCTTGCCCAGGGATTTGCCGGGTGGACAAAAAACAGGATCGTTGCGATCCTCGTCCCGTCTGTGTTTTTTGCATTGTTGCATTATGCCAATCCGGAAGTAAAGGAATTTGGTTTTTGGCTCACTATGCCACAATATTTTTTGTTCGGGGTGTTTTTCGCCCTTATCAGTGTTCTCGACGATGGAATTGAAATTGCCATTGGGCTGCATGCCGCAAACAATGTTTTTTCAGGAATATTAGTGACGCATAAATCGTCGGTTTTGCAAACCAGTGCATTATACGAACAACTCGAAATTGACCCAATTCGCGACTTTTTTGTATTGTTTATTATTTGTGCCCTGGTGCTTATTGCATTTGCTAGATATTACAAATGGGATTTTTCGGTATTGACCAGAAAAGTAAAACTGGAACAGCCTCTTCAGGAAGCAACAGATATTTAGCTATTTCGAAAGTAACCGGTTAATTTCCAGGACAAAATTCCGGATGTTTAAATCGCTTGCAAACAACACCCCTTTTTGATTCATAAAGGTGGATCCGGGTTTATTTAAATGCAGTGCTTTTCCATGGAAATCAGAAACATAGATTCCCGCTTCATTTGCGATACAAGTAGTAGCTGCAAAATCCCATAAACTGCCACCGCCTTTTTGTTTTTTGGGGAATTTAAAATAACACGCCGGGGCATTATCCATTACCCAACAGGCATTTAAAACTGCTCCGGCATGGGCAATAATACGAACATTTTTTAATCCGTTTTGTATTGCATACTGCTGAAACTTGCTTTTAACCTGCGCAAATTTTGGATGGTTTTTAAAGCTTTTATCTATAAACAAGGTTAGCACGTTAGCTTTTTCAGAGGAAAGGTTCGGCATCCATTTTTTATTGTTTTTGTAGGCACCTTGACCATTTATGGCATGGTAAAGTGTTTCGGTTGACGGATCGTAAACAACACCCAGTTGGGCTTCCCCATTTCTTGAAACCAGTGCGATTGAAACTGCAAATCCCGGAGTTCTTTCAATAAAAGCAAGTGTACCATCCATTGGGTCAACACACCAGAAATAATCTTTTTCCAATCGGCTGTTATCGTCCGGACTTTCTTCGGTTAATAGGGCAAGGTCGTACTTAGCCATACTTTCACGAAGTTCGTTTACAATGATTTTCTGGCTTTTTACATCAACTTCGGTAACCACCTGCGAAGCAATGCTATCGCCACCTGCCTTGTTTTGGACTGCAATATTTGTATTTGCATAGGAAGCAATAATGTTTCCTGCTTTTTGGGCAGCATCAATGGCAATTATGCACAAGTCCTCCAAATCTTTCAAGCTTAGTTTCATTTTTGTTGGAATGAGTTGATTACTTTTCGTGTAACTTTTTCGCTGTATGAATTGATTTTCCAATGCCCCGGTGACCATCCTTTTAAAAACCGATGAAAATCAGCCCAGGCAAAGTGATAAAGCCCTCTCCAATTGTTTTCAAGAGCATCAAAATCGACCCCGCTTTCTGAATCCGAAAGGGCGCTTTTTAGTTTCTCAAAATAGTAATCAAGGATTTTTGTTTCGTAATGTTCGCTTTCGCTTTCGTTCATGCAACTGCCTGTAAAATATGCAAGATCTTTCATGACGCAACCTCCGCCAACGTATTGAAAATCTACTGCGGCAACTCTATGTCCCGTATCCGAAAAGCAAAAATTTGCCAACTTTGCATCGCCATGAACAAAGGTTTGGAATGGGCTTTCGCTTAATTTTTGATCAATCGCTGCTGCTGCAGATTTCAGTTGGAAATCGGTCAGTTCTTCCAATTCTTCAGGACGAGTTTCCAGGTGCCAATATGTTCCGGTTTCCCATAATCCTTCTGGTTTTTGGTGTAGAAAAGTTGCATGGAAATTCGCCAGCCAGCTGATACAGGTTTCAACTTCATTCCAGCCAATGGAAGTGCGGCGTTTCGAAAATCCGCTGTTGTCCAAATCTTCCAAAACCATGAGTACCTCGTTTTCTGTTGCTTCCAAAGCCAGGCACTTTGGAACCCGGCAACCCGGACCACATTTTGCCGACCATGTTTTATACCATTCAGTTTCTATTTGGTAGGATTTTAATTTCCGTTGGTGCGACAAGTCGGTATTCCATCCACGGGGATGATTGCCCTGGTTTAGTTTCACATGTTTTACAACGACACTTTGTAAATGCGAACCTTTTAAGCCCATCCGAACAATTTCGCCATAACCACTCCATAAGTTCTGAATGACTTCAATTTCGAACGCTTCTTTAGCCCCTGTTGCTTTTAATATAATTTCCTGAAAATGTTTATTCATCGTCCTTAAAAATACAGGTGCAAAAATAGGATTAAATCGCCAACTATTGCCGGGAAAAGAATTTTGATGAGATCGTAAAGATAAATCTAGAATGATTTTTAAGTATTAAATAGGGGATAAAAACGCGGTTAGAAACCGCGTCACCCAAAATAAACAGGGCTTCACATTTTGTGAAGCCCTGTTTAATGCTCGAAACTCTTAGCTTGAGGCTCGTAGCTATTTCAAAATATATTCTGCAATCCAGTCGCCAACTTCCGATGTTTTGTAAGCTTTTCCTTCTGCTATATCTTCGGTTACAACGTTTTGTTCCATTGATGCAGTTACCGCATCACGAATGGCTTTTCCTTCTGCTTTTAGGTCAAAGGCATATTCGAACATCATCGCAGCCGAAAGGATTGTCGCAATCGGGTTGGCAATATCTTTTCCGGCAGCTTGTGGGTATGAACCGTGGATTGGCTCAAACACCGAAGTATGGATTCCAATAGATGCCGAAGGCAATAATCCCAATGATCCGGTGATTACACTGGCTTCGTCGGTCAGGATATCGCCAAACATATTCTCGGTTACCATTACATCGAAATTTTTAGGCCATTGAATAATTTGCATGGCAGCATTGTCCACAAACATATATTCCGTTTTGATATCTGGGTTTTGTGGTTCCAATTCCTGGGCAACTTCCCTCCACAAACGAGAGCTTTCCAGCACATTGGCTTTATCTACAACCGTTAGTTTTTTATTTCTTTTTCTTGCAAAATCGTACCCAAGCTTAAGAATCCTTTCAATTTCTTCGCGGGTGTATGTACAAGTGTCAAATGCAGTGTTTCCTTCATCTTTACGGCCTTTTTCGCCAAAATAAATACCTCCGGTAAGTTCGCGGATCGCCACAAAATCGGCTCCTTCCACCAATTCCCTGCGTAGGGGCGATTTGTGGATTAACGACGGAAATGTTTCTACCGGACGGATATTGGCATACAATCCAAGCATTTTACGCATCCTTAACAAGCCCTGTTCCGGACGGACTTTTGCTTTTGGGTTGTTGTCGAATTTGGGATCGCCAATTGCCCCGAACAAAACAGCATCAGATTTCATACATAACTGGTGTGTTTCTTCCGGATAAGGATCGCCAACCTGGTCGATGGCAATTGCCCCGGTAAGTCCATATTCGTAGTTTAGTTCGTGACCGAATTTCTCGGCAACTGCTTTTACTGATTTCATTGCTTGCTCCACTATTTCAGGACCAATACCATCACCTGGTAATATTGCAATATTTAGTTTCATTTTTGGTTCTTTTTGTATTTTGATTAACTATATTTTTCTTGTTAGGCTTTCAAATTATCTAAAAGCTGGTTGATTATCCCGGGTTTAAATTCTGCTTCGAGGATATTCAGCATCCGAACAGTTGCTTTAATGGCAGCCGTGGTTTGGTCGGGATCCAACGCACGGGTTTTAAATTCGTGGTCGTTTTGCCAGGTAATTACGGTTTCCACCAATGCATCGGTTTTTCCGCCCGGAGGGATCGTAACCACATAATCAACCAGTTTTGGGAATTTGTGTCCCATGGATTTGTAAATTTTACGAAGGGCATTGGTAAATGCATCGTATTGACCATCACCATAACCTCTTTCTTCGTATTTTTTACCGTTTATTTTTATGGCAACCGAAGCCACAGGTTTTAATCCCATGGTGTGGGTGAGCGAATAATTGATCAACTTGATGTTTTGTTCAATGCTCTGGTTGTTAACCACATCAGCAACAATATAAGGTAGATCTTCACTGGTGACCGTTTCTTTCTGGTCAGCTAAATTAATAATCCGATTGGTCACTTTTTTTAGCGATTCCTGATCTAGCTCAATGCCAAGGTCTTCCAGGTTCTTTTTAATGTTCGCTTTCCCCGATGTTTTCCCCAGGGCGTATTTTCGTATCCGGCCAAAACGTTCAGGCAGCAGTTCGTTAAAATACAGGTTCTTTTTGCTGTCACCATCGGCATGGATGCCACTGCACTGTGTGAATACAAATTCACCAATCAAAGGTTTATTGGTCGGAATCCTGATTCCCGAAAACGATTCTACCAATTTCGAAGCTTTGTTAAGGTTCGATTCGTTCACATTGGTTTTCATTTTCAGATGGTCTTTTATAGTAGCAATAACGCTTGACAGAGGAGCGTTTCCTGCACGTTCGCCCAATCCGTTAATGGTGGTATGCACACATCTGATACCTGCTTTTATCGCATGAAATACATTGGCAATTGCAAGGTCATAATCGTTATGGGCATGAAAATCGAAATTAACATCCGGAAAGCTTTCAATCATTTCTTTGCAGAAAATGTATGTTTCATCCGGATCAAGGATGCCTAAAGTATCGGGCAACATAATCCGTTCCACTTTTTCATCCTTTAATTTGGAAATTAAAAAATGAACATAATCCTTAGAATCCCGCATTCCATTCGACCAATCTTCAAGGTAGATATTGACGGAAATCCCCATTTCTTCTGCATTTGAAATTACATTTTTAATATCGTTCAAATGCTCATCGGGCGTTTTTCGCAACTGGTGGGTAACGTGGTTTAACGAACCTTTACAAAGGAGGTTAATAACTTTTCCACCTGCATTTTTGATCCATTCCAACGATACTTTTCCATCAACAAAACCCAGGACTTCAACTTTCTCAAGATGCCCATTTTTAGATGCCCAGTCCATCACCTTTTTGGTGCCTTGAAATTCACCATCAGATACCCGTGCCGAAGCGATTTCAATCCTGTCGACACAGACATCCTCAAGAAGGATTTTCGAAACGCTTAATTTTTCCGTATCTGAAAAAGAAACACCCGTTGTTTGTTCACCATCCCTAAGGGTGGTGTCCATAATCAGGAGTTGTTTCCCATGTATTTCAACTGTTTTTCCAGTCATTTATTTTGTTTTTTCAAATGCCTCGATCTCTTCTTTCATGTCAACCAGATAGTCAATATCATCTAATCCGTTAAGCAAACAATGTTTTTTATACTCATTGATTTCAAACACGGCTTTTTTACCTGATGAAATAATGGTAAATGATTGCTCAAGCAGGTTAACCTCAAATTTTGCTTTGGCATTTTGTTCAATTTCGCTGAAAATTTCTTCTAAAAACCCTGGAGTAACAACAACTGGCAAAAGGCCATTGTTCAACGAGTTATTTTTAAATATATCGGCGAAAAAGCTTGAAACAACTACCCGAAAACCATAATCGTAGATTGCCCATGCAGCGTGTTCACGGCTTGAACCACTTCCGAAGTTTTTACCTCCAACCAATATTTTTCCAGAATATTTAGGATTGTTTAAAGGAAAATCGGCTTTAGGCTGGTTGTCAGAATCGTATCTCCAATCCCTAAATAAGTTATCGCCAAAACCTTTTCTTTCAACTGCCTTTAAAAAGCGGGCAGGTATTATTTGGTCGGTATCCACATTCTCAATTGGAAGTGGAACTGCCGGTGAATTTATTATTGAAAATTTATCGTATGCCATTTTTAAACTATTATTTATTAATTATTAATGATTAAAAAAATAGTAATCAAAATTTATCATTAATAATTTATCCTTTAAAATTTATTTTATAACATTTCCCTTGGGTCACTAACCACACCTGTAACAGCCGCCGCTGCCGCCGTTAATGGGCTTGCCAGCAATGTTCTTGCACCCGGACCTTGCCTTCCTTCGAAGTTTCGGTTGGATGTTGATACAGAATATTTCCCTGTCGGGATTTTATCATCGTTCATAGCCAAACATGCCGAACACCCTGGCTGACGAAGGCTAAATCCTGCTTCCTCAAAAATCTCCACCAGTCCTTCTTTTCTAATTTGGTTTTCCACCTGTTTTGATCCCGGAACCAGCCATGCAGTGACATTATCGGCTTTCTTTTTACCTTTTACAAAGTCGGCAAAAGCCCTGAAATCTTCAATACGACCATTGGTGCAGCTACCAATAAATACAAAGTCAACTGGTTTTCCGGCAATTTTATCCCCTTCGGTATAACCCATATATTGAAGTGATTTTTCATAGGTAGTTTTATCGCTTCCCTTCAGGTTTTCTGATGTTGGAATAGTTGTTGAAACTCCAATTCCCATTCCTGGGTTCGTTCCGTAGGTAATCATTGGCTCGATATCAGCCGCATCGTAGACATATTCAGCGTCAAAAACGGCACCTTCATCTGATTTTAGTTCATTCCATTTGGCCACTGCTGTGTCCCAATCAGCTCCTTTAGGGGCAAATTCCCGCCCTTTAACATATTCAATGGTAGTAGCATCCGGAGCAATTAATCCACCGCGTGCCCCGCTTTCAATACTCATATTACATAAGGTCATTCTTCCTTCCATGCTCAGGCTGGTAATTGCCGAACCTGCATATTCAATAAAATGACCTGTACCCCCGCTGGTTGAGATTTTTGAAATAATGTATAATGCAATATCTTTTGCAGTAACACCTTTTCCAAGTTCACCATTCACCGTGATTTTCATTTTTTTCGGTTTGGGCTGCATAATGCTTTGGCTTGCCAAAACCATTTCCACCTCGCTGGTACCAATTCCAAAAGCAATTGCTCCAAAAGCTCCATGAGTGGAAGTGTGACTGTCGCCACAAACTATGGTCATGCCAGGTTGGGTCAATCCCATTTCAGGACCAATAATGTGAACCACACCATGTCCTTCGGAGCCGAGACCGTGGTGAACAATGCCATGTTCTTCACAATTTTTCCGAAGTGTTTCTACCTGATGGCGTGATAATTCTTCTTTAATGGTAAGATGTTGATCAATGGTTGGAACATTATGGTCTGGAGTTGCAGTAGTTAATTCTGGTCTAAAAACTTTTAATCCCCGGTTTTTTAATCCCAAAAATGCAACAGGACTGGTTACTTCATGAATCAAATGCCTGTCGATGTATAAAACATTTGGGCCACCTTCAACTTCTTTTACTACATGGGCATCCCAAATTTTATCAAATAATGTTTTTGCTGTCATATTATATGTTTTTATTGATCCGACCATTTATTTTTGATCGGATCAACAGTTTTAATTTCTTAATTTGCTACTGGCGGAAGTTTATTGATTGCATCTAAAAATGCTTCAACGGAAGCAGTAATTATATCCGTATTGGCTCCAAACCCGTGATAAATTACATCGTCATATTCAACTTGCATGTGCACTTTTCCTATGTCATCGCTTCCGCGGGTAATTGCCTGAACAAGGAATTCTTCGATAATCACTTTTCGGTGGATGATTTCTTTAACTGCTTTGATTGCTGAATCCACTGGTCCGTTTCCGGCAGCTGTTGCATCAAATGATTCACCGGCAATATTTAGTTTTACAGTTGCCATTGGAACCATATTTTTACCAGTAACCACTTGCAAAAAGTCCAGTTTTATCCTGCGTTCCTGACGGGTTGCATCTCCAACCAGCAGCGCGATATCATCGTCACGGATTTCTTTTTTCTTGTCAGCCAGTATCAGGAATTCTTCATACACTTTGTCCAATTTATCTTTGTCCAATGTGAAGCCGATTAATTCAAGCCTGTGCTTTAATGCAGCCCTTCCACTTCTGGCAGTAAGCAATATGGAAGATTCATTGATTCCAACATCGGTTGGGTCCATGATTTCGTAGTTTTCACGGTTTTTCAATACCCCGTCCTGATGGATTCCCGAAGAGTGTGCAAATGCATTTCTTCCGACCACGGCTTTGTTAGGTTGAACAGGCATGTTCATTAACGTTGAAACCAACCTGCTTGCACCATAAATCTTTTTTGTATTGATATTGGTATCAATGTTTAATACTTTGTACCTGCTTTTTAAGGTCATTACTACTTCTTCTAAAGAGGTATTTCCGGCCCTTTCGCCAATTCCGTTAATGGTTACCTCTGCCTGGCGGGCACCGTTCATAATTCCGGCAATTGTATTGGCTGTTGCCATTCCAAGGTCGTTATGGCAATGCGTGGAAATGGTCGCTTTATGGATTCCTTTCACATTATCCACCAAATATTTGATTTTTTCTCCAAATTCATGTGGAAGGCAATATCCAGTTGTGTCAGGAATATTCACCACTGTTGCTCCAGCTTTAATTACAGCTTCGATCACCTTTGCCAAATATTCGTTATCGGAACGGCCGGCATCTTCTGCATAAAACTCAACATCCTCTACATACTTTTTAGCGTACTTAACCGCTTCAACGGCACGTTCTAAAATAGCATCGGGATTTGAATTCAGTTTATGGTAAATATGATAATGAGAAGTACCAATACCAGTATGGATACGCCCTTTTTTGGCATACTTGAGTGATTCGGCTGCAACATCAATATCTTTTTGAACTGCGCGGGTAAGCGAACAAATTGTTGGCCATGTAACCGCTTTTGAAATTTCTACGATAGATTCAAAGTCGCCAGGACTTGAAATTGGGAATCCTGCTTCAATCACATCAACTCCAAGTGATTCAAGTGTTTTGGCTACTTCAATCTTTTCAACTGTGTTTAACTGACACCCGGGTACTTGTTCCCCGTCTCGTAATGTGGTGTCGAAAATGTAAAGCCTGTCACTCATTGTTATACTATTTAGTTACTAATAATTCTCATTACATAAAAAAACCATCCTCTGTAATGAGAATGGTTCTTTTTGAATTCTTTTATAATCATTTATAACATACCATTCTCACTTCTTAATCCCAAGGATAAGAATACCTAGAAGGAGGTCGAGAATAAATATGCTACTTGATAATTTCATTTATTTTTCGTTGCTGAGCTGCAAATATGAAAATAATTTTTTAAAATGAAAATATTATTGGCTTTTTATTGCTGTTTTTTAAATTAAATGTGATGTTTTCTTTACAATTAACAGTTTTGATTCATTCTAAATAACAAGATTTAATATTCTCTTTCGATCCAAACATGTAATTCCCAACTTTTGTTTTCGCTTTGTACAATCATGAATAAATAGTAAATTCAAAACTTCATTAAACCATTGGATTACTTATGGAGGAATTGGTACTGGCCATTGATTGTGGAACACAAAGTCTGCGGGCTATACTTTTTTCATTAGATGGATCGGTTGTTGACAAAGAAAAGGTTGAGTACAATCCATATTATAGTATTAAGCCCGGTTGGGCTGAACAAAATGCCGAGCTTTATTGGGAAAGTTTATGCAAAGCTTGTAAAGCCATTCAGGCAAGAGAACCTGAGAAATTCAAAAGAATTAAAGGGGTGGGGGTAACCGCACTTCGAAATTCAATGGTAAATCTTGATGCTGATGGAAATCCTTTGCGCCCTATCATGGTGTGGTTAGACCAGCGAAAAGCGAAGCCTATCTACAAGCCACCACTTCTCACAAATCTTGCATTAAAGATAGTTGGGAAAGACCAAACTATCCTGGATATGCAGAAGGAAGGGAAATGTAATTGGATCAGGCAAAACCAAGCTGAGATTTGGACGAATACCCATAAATATGTACAGGTATCGGGGTTTTTAAACCACCGATTAACAGGAGAGTTTAATGATTCACTTGCGTCTCAAATTGGTTTTATCCCTTTTGATTATAAAAGATTAAAATGGTCAACAACCAAATTGCCATTTGCTTTTAGTGGTAAAATTTACCCTGTTGAGCCAGAAAAGCTTCCTGAATTAGTGGAGCCTGGTGAAATAATTGGGAGGATTACTGATGGATCTTCCAATCAAACCGGTATTCCTACCGGGGTAAAAGTGGTTGCCTGCGGGTCGGATAAAGGCTGTGAAACTCTTGGGATGGGAGTTTTGGATGATAAAATGGCAAGCTTGAGCCTGGGAACGACTGCTACAATACAAACCACCACTTCCGATTATTTGGAACCAAGTTCGTATATGCCGCCATACCCGGCAGTAATTCCTGGAAAATTTAATCCGGAAATTGAGATTTTCAGGGGTTATTGGATGATTACCTGGTTTAAACAGGAATTCGCGTATAAGGAAATCCAGATGGCAACGCTAAAAGGTATTCCGGCGGAAGAACTCATGAATGAGATGTTGACAAAAGTTCCGGCTGGTTCTGACGGATTGCTTGTTCAGCCCTATTGGAGCCCTGGTTTAGCGGAACCTTCAGCGAAAGGGGCAATCATTGGTTTTGGCGATGTACATACAAAAGCACACGTTTATAAATCAATTATTGAAGGCTTGGCTTTTGGATTGCTCGAAGGGAAAAACCAGTTGGAGAAAAGGGGCAAATTGAAGTTTAAAAAGATTATGGTTTCCGGTGGTGCCTCACAAAGTGATGAAATATGCCAGATTACTGCAGATGTTTTCAACCTGCCACTAGTGAGGGGAAAAACCTTTGAAAATTCGGGACTTGGTGCGGCAATACTTGTTGCTAAAGGATTGGGATTGTTTGATTCAATAGAGCAGGCAGCAGAAAAAATGGTAAGCCACGAGCAAATATTTTATCCTCAAAAAGAGAATGTGGAAATCTACCAGCGTTTGTATAAAAAAGGATATTCGAAAATGTACCGGGCTTTAAAGCCTATCTACAAAGAAATACCAAATGATCCCAGCAAATAATTTTATTTTCTTTCAATGTATTTTTATACTGAAATTGCCTACTTATTGTAAATCCGGTATATTTACGAAACGATAAATTGGAATAATAAAAACATATGGCTGGAATTATACTCTTTTTTACCTTATCAATTGTATTTTCATTTTTATGTTCGATTTGGGAGGCAGTTTTATTAAGCATTACGCCGTCTTATGTAAGCCGGATGATAAAAGAAAAACCGGTGATCGGGAAATTGTTAAATACATACAAGGATGATATTGACCGGCCGCTTTCGGCTATTTTGACCCTGAATACGATAGCACATACGGTTGGTGCAATTGGAGTTGGGGTTGAGGCAGGAAAACTATTCGGAAATAGCGTAATAGATTTTATGTTTTTTGGGATTTCCTATGAATCGCTCATCGCGGGTTTAATGACACTTGCAATTCTTATTTTATCAGAAATCATTCCCAAAACACTTGGTGCAACTTATTGGAAAGTTCTAACACCATTCACTATAACTTCGCTTAAATTTTTACTGATCTTATTGGCTCCTTTTGTTTGGCTGGCAAATTGGATTACCCGGATTGTTAAAAAAGAGGGCAATAAAAGTGTTTTGAGCAGGGCTGATGTTGCTGCTATGGCAGACGCCGGACTAAAAAGCGGTGCACTTGAACAAGAAGAATCTTCTATAATCCATAATCTGTTAAAACTTAAAAAGCTAACCGTTGAAGATATAATGACACCTCGCTCGGTTATTCAGACCATGGATGAGAGTTTGTCGCTAAAAGAAGCCTATTCGAAAAACAAACCATTAATTTATTCCAGAATCCCTGTTTTTAAAGAGCAACCCGACAATATTACGGGAATGGTACTTAAAGACGATATTTTACAGAACCTTGCAGAAGACCTCCATCATAAAAAATTGAGCGATGTTAAAATCGATATTCTTTTTGTGGAAGAGGATATAACGGTTTTTAAACTAATGGATACCCTGGTATTAAAGCGGCAACATATGGCAATGGTTGCCGATAAATTTGGAAGTACCATTGGTTTGGTTACCCTTGAAGATTTGTTTGAAACCCTATTGGGCCTTGAAATTATCGATGAATCGGACAAAGTCGAAGACCTGCAAAAATTAGCCCGTGAAAATTGGGAGAAACGAGCAAAAGCGCAAGCAAACAAAAAGTTTAAATAAATCTTAGATATTTGAACAATCCTGGTAATCCTATTGAATAATTCCCTTGATTCGTTCGTCTAAGGCTGCCTGGTCGTTTGTGAAACTAGCCAACCCAGCAAGGTTCAATAAACTGTCAATGGCTATTTCTTCCCTTGCAATCCTTTCTTTCCAATGTTCATGGACCGGAATTTTTCCATCCTTATCAATCATTTTTAAATCGGCTTCCGAGAGAATTGGGAACATATCTTCCAAACCGTAATTACGTGCCCTTTTTATTAATTCATCTCCTGTTTTTGGAGGATTTTTGTCCAGGTCGAGTGCTAGTTCAAGTTCTTTCGTTGAAACTTTCCAAAGTTTTTCAACAAAATAATTTTTAGCATCATCTGTGAGGGACACATCATAATCGACATTTAATTTTGAATTAAAATTGCCAGAAAGCTCTTTCTTGCCAGCAGATGCTACCTTAGTTGGCATCGTATAAACATCAACTCCGGCCAATGATTCCAATTGTGTGGCACCTCTGAGGCTGGCAGCAATAAGCTTGGTTGGTACGGCATTGTTCTGTGTTAACTTCGTAACGTGGCGTTGGGTTTCAATAACGGCTTTTTCGCCAATTCCTTCCGCTTCACCAAGTTTATTATCGGCAATATATGCCCCAAGCCTTCCTAAAAAAACATTCAGGTAATTTGGTTTCGAAATAGCTGCGACCATCACGTTTTGACGAACGCTAAACTCCAGGGTGAAATTGATTTTTATGCCCAGCTCACGCAGTTTTCTGGCTCCTATTAATCCGGTGGCTGTGTATGGAACTTTTACAATAAATTGTTTTGGATTTATGGCATGGTACCTTTTTCCATAGTTTACGATTGCATCCAGGTCGTGGGCCGTATTTGTGTGAAGTTCTACACTAACAAAACCACCAAATTTTTTGGCAAGCCGCAATCCATGCCTGGCATTTAGTATAAAGGCAATCTCAACTACCTGTTCATCTATTGGCAATTCTTTAACAATGTCTTTTGCTTCTGCAATAAAGTTATCGTATATCCCTTTTTGAATTTCGTTGTTAACGAGGGTGTTGTTTGTGGTGAGAGCAGTCATTTCTGCAGACCATATTGCTTCGGCTTCATCCATGTCACCTGTGTCGAGCCAAAGTTCAGTTCCGGTGTTTTTTAGGTTTTGCCAGAATTTATCAGGTTTGGCACTTATCGGTTCTTCAACGATACCTTCAACAATAAATTGTTGGATTCTATTTTCTAATTCTTTGTTCATGACTATTTATTTTTCTTTGTTTTTAACCCATTTATCTAACCACTGATCTTGTTCCCAAATAACATGTAGCACAGATTCCCTGGCTGCATATCCATGGCTTTCTTTTGGCAACATTACCAGGCGGGCGTTTGCCCCGTGCCCTTTTAACGCGTTAAAATACCTTTCACTTTGTAGGGGATAGGTACCTGAATTGTTATCGGCTTCACCATGTATAAGTAACAGAGGATGTTTCATTTTGTCTGCATGCATAAACGGCGACATTGAATTATAAACATCTGGTGCTTCCCAATAGCTTCTTTCTTCTGCTTGAAACCCAAATGGAGTGAGTGTTCTGTTATAGGCTCCACTTCTTGCAATTCCTACAGCAAACAAATCACTGTGCGTAAGCAAATTTGCTGTCATAAAAGCACCATATGAATGTCCCCCAATTGCAACCCTTTCGGTGTCAATATATCCTAAACTATCCACAGCTTTTATAGCAGCCCTGGCATTTGCAACTAATTGAGGAACAAAGGAATCGTTCGGTTGTTCATCATTCGCTCCAATAATTGGAAATGCCGCCCGATCTAATACAGCATAACCCCTCATAACCCAATAAACAGGCGACCTGTATGATGGACATGTAAATTCATGGGGCGATGATGTTACCTGCCCGGCATTGTTTTTATTTTTGAATTCGCGCGGATAAGCCCACATCAGCATCGGGAGCTTTTCTTTTTTGTCCAGATCATAGCCAGGAGGCAAATAAAGCATTCCAGACAGATCAATATCATCTTCACGTTTGTATTTTATGAGTTCTTTATGCACATTTTGTAGCTTTTTAAAAGGGTTTTCAAAATACGTAATTTGTTGTGGTGGTTTTTTCGATTTAATGTTCCGAAGGAAATAATTAGGGAATCCATTTTTTGACTCAATCCTGGTAATCAGGATTTCTTTTTTATAATCTAAAAGCTTTATGCTTCTTTCCAGGGTTGATATCCCATCGGCTTGCCAAAGTCTTTTCGTTTTTTTGTTCTTTAAATTCAGCTTGTCGATAAACGGTCGGATTCCTTCTTTAGAGTAGCCATTGCCTCTTAAAAATATGCTGTTTTGATCTAATAACAATATGTCTTGTGCAAACTTGTTTTTTGTAGTAATTGGGTTTCCAGGATCATTGTATCTGTCCTGGTAATTCCTGTCGAAAAGGACAGTGGCTTCCTTAGTAATGTCCGACGGGTTAAAAAGATATGATTTTGTGTTGCGTGTTTCCCAAAACCGATCAAATGCAATTGCATAAACATCATTTCCCCAATAAATTCCACGGAAACGGTTAATGGTTTTAAGGATGCTTTTAGCTTTTCCATCAAATGGGGCATCCAACGAAAATATTTCGTCCCTGAACTCAATTTCAGTTTTTGGATCGCCACCATCCAGTGCTTCAGCCCAAAATAGGGTAGCTGGTTTGTCTGCCCTCCATCTAATATTTCGTTTTCCGGTTTGCACAGCATCAAATCCCGACGGTAATACTTCAATCAAGGGAGTTTCTTCTAGTTTCTTTACTTCTTTACCGTGGTAGGTGTAAATGGTTGTTGTAGAGGGAAAACGTTTATAAGGGACAAGATACGAAAAGGGCTTTTGAATGGTATTCACAATAATATAGCTGCCATCTGGAGAAAAACTTATGGAAGAAAACATGGCGGCTTTTTTCCATAAGTTTGACTTGCCTTCAACTGAAATCCGGTGTATTTCTGATAGAACAAGCTGTTCAAAATTAAATTCATCAGCCTTGTCTTTTAATAAATCCTGATACGTTCGATTTTGTGCTTTTTGACCATCGCTAACCGAAACTTTGGGACCGATGGGGAGCGAATTTGTTTTATCAATGAGTTGCTTTCTGTCTGGTGGAATTAATTTTACCAGCATGCTTTTACTATCCTTTGCCCAAACAACAGGATTGCGCAGGTTGGCATTGATTGTTGCTTCGCATAATTTTTTTGCCGATGCATTTTCAATATAGATAAGCCACAATTCTACGCCTTTAGTGGTGGTATTTGTAAAAGATAGTTTTGTTTGATCGGGCGACCAAAGCAAATTGGTTATTTTTTTAGTTGTGGGCAATCCGTTAATTTCAATACAAGTAGAATCGCCAATATTCATTAATTTAAGGTTATTGTAATACCGTGTTCGGCTTCCTATGTTGGTTTGCGGATTAATGCGAAGCCCTGCCAGGCGCATTTCCGGCTCCAAAAGTTCTTCGATGCTTTTAAAATTGTCCTTAAAAAGAAGTAGTATTTTAGTGCCAGCATCGTTAATCCGGATATCTGGTGCATCTTTTACATCGATTAGTTCAAGGATTTCTTTTGGTGGTTGCTGATATGTAATATCAAGTTGAGCTATGGAAGGGAAATATGCAAATATGATGAAGAGTATTAAATAGAATTTAGTGTTCATGGATGTTGATTTTGTTTGATTTTATGGTGCCTAATAAATATAAGGATTCTTTTTTTCTAATGCCACAATAAGTGCCTTTCAAATAAGTATTTCTTGTAATGAAATGAATTGATGGGAAAGTGAAGAATATGTCATTATTGATATCGTGCTCAGCTATTTTTTCCGATTGCTAATGAAAAACCTATATTTGCAGCAAATTTTAAATAAACAAATATGAAGGCTTTTGTATTTCCCGGACAGGGAGCACAATTTCCCGGAATGGGAAAAGATTTGTATGAGAATTCAGAGGAAGCAAAAATACTTTTTGAGAAAGCAAACGAAATACTTGGTTTTAGTATTACAAATGTTATGTTTGACGGTTCTGCAGATGATTTAAAGCAAACAAAGGTTACACAGCCAGCTATTTTTTTACATTCTGTTTTATTGACCAAAACTATTGAAGGTTTTCAACCGGATTCGGTTGCCGGACATTCATTGGGAGAATTTTCGGCTTTGGTTGCTTCAGGTGTTCTAAATTTTGAGGATGCCTTGGTACTTGTTTCGAAAAGGGCAATGGCGATGCAAAAAGCCTGTGAAATAGAACCTTCAACAATGGCTGCAATTGTTGGCTTGGCAGATGATATTGTAGAGGAAGTTTGTAATTCAATTGACGAAGTGGTGGTTGCTGCCAATTATAATTGTCCAGGGCAGTTGGTTATTTCTGGATCGATGAAAGGGATCGACAAAGCTTGCGAAATATTAACAGAAAAAGGAGCACGTAGGGCTTTAAAACTTCCTGTTGGTGGAGCATTCCATTCGCCTTTTATGGAACCGGCGAGGGAAGAATTGGCTGCTGCAATTGAAGCGACCAATTTTAAAGATGCAATTTGTCCGGTATACCAAAACGTGAATGCTAAACCTGTTACCAAAGCCACTGAAATAAAAGAGAATTTAATTGCACAATTAACTGCTCCTGTAAAATGGACACAGATTGTTCAAAATATGTTGAATGATGGCATAACTTCATTTACAGAAGTAGGGCCAGGAAGTGTGCTACAAGGATTGATTAAAAAAGTTGACAGAAAAATTGAAACTTCGGGAGTAAGCAGTTTTGAAAAATAATATCGATTATTTATAAAACAAAAAACCCGGCGAAAACCGGGTTTTTTGTTTTTATATCACAAGCCTAATTCGGCTGTTTTTGTATCATTCTGTAAATGGTTGATTTGCCAATATTTAGTTTTGAAGCAACCAAACGCACATTATTATTATAATTGTTTAGGAAATGGAATACAATTTCTTCGTTGTACTTCTCAAGCGTTTTTTCAGTTGCCAATAAATTATTTACATTTTCTTTGCTGTTCATATTAAGGTGTTCAGCATCAATAATATCATCGTTTGTCATTACGCAGGCCAACTCCATAATTGCCTTTAATTCCCTCACATTTCCGGGGAATGGATATGTTTGAATCACCGATTTTGCACTTTCGGTAATAGATTTCGATGACATGCCATTTTCTTTACAAAATTCATTTACAAAATATTTTGCCAATAAAATCACATCATTACCTCTGTTCCGTAAAGGTGGAACTTCAATTGGCAAGCCCAGTAACCTGTAATATAAATCCTGCCTGAACGTACCGTCTGAAACCATTGTGTTCATTTTTTTATGGGTGGCCGTAATAATCCTGACATCTAAAGGAATTATTTCGGAGCCTCCAACCCTCATCAGCTCCCTTTCTTGAATAACACGTAATAGTTTTGTTTGGATATTCAAATCAAGGTCAGCTATTTCATCCAGGAACAAGGTACCTCCGTTTGCGAGCTCGAATTTTCCGATTTTTTTGAAATCAGCACCCGTGAATGCACCTTTTTCATGCCCAAACAACTCGCTTTCAATCAAACCTTCCGGAATTGCTGATATGTTTACTGCAATAAACGGTTTGTTGCTTCGGTTTGAGTTAAAGTGAATTCCTTTGGCAACCAATTCTTTCCCGGTTCCGGTGTCTCCGGTAATGGAAACAGAAATATTGGTCTTAACAGCTTTTGCCATCAGGTCAAACACATGTTCAATTTCACGGCTACTTCCTTTAATGAGGTTTTTAAAGTCATATTTTTCTTTTACGACTGTTCTCAAGTAAGTGTTTTCGGCGCGAAGCTTGTCTGATTCGTGAATGTTTTTAATGATATTAGCCAGTCTCTCGCGGGTATCTGGCCCTTTCATTATGTAGTCGTAAGCACCATTCTTTAATAAACCTACTGCAGTGTTAATATCATTTTGACCTGATATTACAATTACATGGCTATTTGGTGATTTTTCACGTACTTTAGCAAGTATCTCAGTTCCGTTCATGTCAGGAAGAGTATAATCTAAAGTGATCACATCCGGATTGTCAGCTAGATTTGCTACGCAATCCCGTCCATTTTCAAATACCTTCACAAGGTATGCATCATTCTGAGACAACTGCTTCTTGAGTACATTAGCGTAAAGCTTGTTGTCCTCCACAATGAAAATTTTATAATTCTTCTTTTTCCTAGGGGACTTCATAATATTAAATGTTTGTAAATCGTCGAGACTAAAGTAGGGATTTATGCAAATGATGTCAAGTTTTCAACAGTAAATGTGTGGTATTTGTCCAAATATGGGAAAAATCGAAGCCTTAACTAGGGGATTCCCTGATAACCTTATACTTAATGTCCCAATATGGGACATATTTAACTATTGGAAGGATGCCAAAAAAATCAAATAAATAGAATTGTTAATTAATTTTCGAAATATAAAGTTTTGAATACCCAAAAACCAGGCGAGATGATAAAAAATTATATTAATTTTTGCTTGTAAATGCTCTAATAAGAATCCTGCCAATACAACATATATTTAATTGATATTATTATATTGTCTTGTTTAAGTAGCAGTTATACAGAGGAGTAATGGTTTTGTTTGATGAATGTTGCATATGTATTATATAGTATTACTTGAGCAGGATAATATATGGATTGAAAATTACAAAAGTTGTTTTATCATATATTTATTGTAACCTTGTTTTATTCAATTAGAAGACCAGTAAGTTTTAAAAATGTTTGAAGGGGACTGGCATATAAATGGAAAACATAAATCGAAAATCCCAAAATGACATTTTAGAGAAACATCGGGACATAGGAAATTCCCTTACCTTGGATTTCTCCAAAATGGTTTGTTCATAATTTAAATTTCCCTTCATAAAACAATATTACATTCGAGGGGGATTTTACTCTTTTGGGAAATCGTTGTTTGTACATGTGAAATGAATGACCTTGCAATTGGAATTTGTATTTAAATAGTTTGAAACACTTATTTGTTGTGCGGATTGGTTATTTTCGTATTATATACTTAATAATTCCATTTTTATTATGAAATACAAAGCATTTCACAAATTATCATATGGCCTCTACATAATTACATCGGAATTCGAAGGGAATAAATCGGGATATATAGCAAACACGGCTTTTCAGATAACCTCTTCGCCAGCTAAGTTAGCCATCAGTTCACATAAGGATAATGCAACAAGCGATATTATTTTAAAAAGCAAAAATTTTTCGGTCTCGGTATTAAAAAAAGATGTTGATACATCTCTTATTGGAGAGTTTGGATTTATGTCGAGCCGCGATTTTGATAAGTTCGGGAAAATCGAGCCGGAAGTAAAAATCTCAGGTGCACCTATTGTGACAGATCAATCGGTTGCCTGGTTTGATTGCAAAGTTGTTGGGCAGGTTGATGTTGGCTCGCATATTTTAATAATAGGAGAAGTTCTGGAATGCGATGTTATAAGTAATGAGGAGGTATTAACTTATTCTTATTACCGTGAAAAATATAAAATGCTGGCCCCAAAGAATGCCCCAACATATATTGAAAAAGATAAGTTGGATGAACAGATAGGTGAAGAGTTGCCCGCAGAATCGGAAGCCAAAAGTTCTTCTGGTGGTGAAAAACATATTTGCAATATATGCGGATTTGTTTATGATCCTGAGGAAGGGGATCCTACTTCCGGAATTGAACCAGGAACAGCTTTTGAAGATTTACCCGAGGAATACAAGTGTCCTATCTGTAATGCGGGTACTGACTATTTTAATAAATTGTAACACCAAAAACCTGATTGCTCATCAGGCCTTTAAGTATTGTTGTTCTATTTTTTTTACTTAAACTATAATTTTGAGTGGCTCCCGTCACAAAATGGTTTGTTTGACGATTGTTTACATTGGCAAAGAAAAACGTCTTTCTGTGTGTCAATTGTAAATGCAACCGGGGTGATTCCTGTTCCTTTATGCGAACCATCGCAGAAGGGTTGGTTGGAACTCTTGCCGCAAGCGCACCAATAATATTTTCCTGGTTCGAGATTAACCATTGCTGGTTTTTTAGCTGCAATAACTGGTTTGTTCATTTTATCTTTTTTAAAATTGAAAATGAAATTTACTGCTTATACGTGAGAATCCAATAAGGTTTCATCCACATTTTATATTAACTCATGATAATTTATTGCTGATTAAGCGGATAAACTCTTCTCTTGTTGCTGTTTTTTGAAATGCGCCAGTAAAATCAGAAGTAGTTGTGATGGAGTGCTGTTTTTGTACCCCTCTCATTTGCATGCATAAATGTTGGGCTTCAATAACCACTGCCACACCAAGTGGATTTAAGGTTTCCTGGATACAGCTTTTAATTTCTGATGTTAGCCTTTCCTGTACCTGAAGCCTTCTTGCAAAAACGTCAACAATTCGTGCTATTTTGCTTAATCCCGTAATATAACCATTTGGAATATATGCAACATGGGCTTTCCCGATAAAAGGCAAAATATGGTGTTCGCACATCGAAAAAATCTCTATGTCTTTTACAATCACCATCTGCCGGTAATCTTCTTTAAACATTGCCGATTTCAGAATGGCAACCGGATCCATTTCATATCCTTGCAATAAAAACTGCATAGCTTTAGCAACCCTCAGAGGCGTTTTTTGAAGTCCTTCGCGTGAAATATCTTCTCCGCTCAGTGTAATTATTTGCTTATATAAATCGGCAATTTTTGTTGTTTTGGTTTCGTCGTATCGCTCAATTTTTTGATATGCTCCCGATTTATCATTCAGAGAAGTTTCCATAATTTTAGTTTAAATTACCTACAAAGATTAACTTTTTTTCATAAAATAAGTACAAAAGGGGGAGAGGATTTTAAAAGCTATTAAAGAATTGAGATGAAGATATTGGTGGTTGTTGCAACAGAATTGGAAGGACAGCTTTTGGCAGACGAGTTAACCCTGGAAAAGAAAATTGATAAAAACATAAAAAGATTTTCGCTTGTACCATTGGAAATAGATATTTTAACAACCGGGGTTGGTGTAATATTTACAAGCTATCATTTAACCAGGGTGCTTCAAAGCGAAAGTTACGACCTTGTTTTAAATATTGGATTGGCGAGGAGTTTTTCAACAAGAATGGAACTTGGCCAAGTATATAACATTGTAACAGAAGAATTCGCCGACCTGGGTGTTGAAAAATATTCGGGCTTTAAAAGCCTTTTTGATTTAGGGTATCTACAAAAAAACGAATTTCCATTCGAAAATGGGATCATCAACAATAGCGCACAAATTATCAAAACAGACTTTCCTATTGCGAAGGGGATTACAGTTAATAAAAGTTATGGAAGAAGTACGATGCTTAATGAATTATCATCAAGATTTGATGGTGAAGTTGAAAGTATGGAAGGTGCCGCGGTATTTTACGTTTGCAAAAATATGAACATCCCATTTATTGAATTGAGGGCAATTTCTAATTATGTTGAACCTCGAGAATTTTCAAATTGGAATATTCCTCTTGCCCTAAGCAATCTTAATGTTGCCGTATTTCAGGTTTTGTCAAAATTAAATGTTGTTGTTCATTGATTTTGTTACTTTTGCGCGAGTTTTTTAGCAAAAATGGAATTAATTTTAAAAAAAACCTTTTTTGGGACAATAATATATCACGAATAAAGTTATTATCTCCAGAAAGCCACAATTGCCAGAAAACAGAAACAAAGTAATGCTGAACCAAACCTTTTCACTTGTAAAGAATGATAGTTGTAACAGGAGCAGCCGGATTTATAGGGAGTTTTTTAGTTGGCAAACTTAACCGACAAGGTTTTAACAATCTTGTTTTGGTCGATACATACGATGACCCCTTAAAAGAAGGTAATCTTAAAGAAAAGAAATACCTTGAGCTGGTAGAAAGAGAAGATTTTTTTACTTGGTTTAATAAAAATTCAAATCAGATAGAAATTGTTTTTCACCTAGGTGCAAGGACAGATACTATTGGTGAAGAAGTTGAAATATACCAGGAATTGAATTTAAAGTACTCCCAAAAACTTTGGCAAATTTGTTCCTTAAACAATATCCCTTTTATATATGCATCATCGGCCGCGACCTATGGAAACGGAAAATTTGGTTTCTCGGATGAACATGAATCTTTGCGGCAGTTAAAACCGCTGAATTTGTACGCCTGGTCGAAGCACGATTTTGATGTTTGGGCATTGAAACAAAAACATACTCCGCCTTTTTGGTCCGGATTAAAGTTTTTTAATGTGTATGGTCCAAACGAGTACCATAAAGGGAGTATGGCTTCGGTGGTGCTTCATGCTTACCATGAGATTTTGAATAAAGGCGAAATGAAATTATTTAAATCTCACCGAGATGATATTAAAGATGGGGAACAAAAACGTGATTTTGTCCACGTTGACGATATTGCAGAAGTCATGTTTTTCTTTTGGGAAAGCCAAAAGAATTCGGGAATTTACAATGTTGGAACAGGAAAAGCGCGCTCTTATCTTGACTTAACACGTGCGGTTTTTGACAGCATGAACAAAAACCCTGAAATCCAATTTGTGGATACACCAATTTCTATCCGAGGCAGGTACCAATATTTTACAGAAGCCGATATCCAAAAATTGAGGGAGATAGGATATTCAAAACCTTTCATCGACCTTGAAGATGGGGTTAGGGATTATGTATCTAATTATCTTACCAAACAGCGTTGTTATTAAATTAGTAACGCCTGATGGTTTTTTAAGGTGTCGGGTTTTTGTTCTTACTGATAGTCAGTTGTATAAAGTATATTTTCGATGAGGAATACCTATTTGTATATTCTTTTTTTAATATTTATTATAGGTGATTTAGCAGGGGAAGCACTAGGTATAAAAGGGTTGGATTACTCGTTTAAACCGACCTTGCTTTTGTGGATTACTGCCTATTTTTCACTAAATGCAAAGCATACCCCGGATGGTATAAAAAGAAGGATATTGCCCGCATTTTTATTTTCCTGGTTGGGCGATGTGTTATTGATGTTTACGCAACATAATTCCTTGTTTTTTATTTTCGGTTTATTATCGTTTTTAACGGCACACATATTTTATATCCTATTATTTTATAAAACAAATGCACTAACAGGGAAAAAAGCATTTATTACGAAACGTCCGTTTTGGATTGTCCCATTTGTTATATATGGTATTTGTGTTTATGGAGTTTTATTTACTCACTTAAACGGTGTAATGAAAATAGCAGTATTTATTTATATTGTCGCAATTTTAACCATGGCTGCTATGGCCCTAAATAGGCATGGAAATGCCCATTCAACAAGTTTTCGATTAGTCATGTTTGGTTCGCTATTGTTTGTATTGTCCGACACAATGATAGCTTATAACCAATTTGTGGCACCGATATACTTAGAGGGAATTTTGGTGATGGCCACATATATTGCTGCACAGTACCTGATTATGAGGGGGATATTATGGCAGTTTGAAATTACTTCGAATAAAATTTGATGGTTCTAACGATTGCTCGCTGGCAGGCAGGGCAAAAATCTTCCGTTGCATTACTTTTCATTCTGCAATCCATCATAGGGCTGTAGATTCCCTTGCTCATATAACCACCACCTTCGTATACGCCAATTTTATTGCTGTTTTTTAAGTTTCTAGCGGTTGGTATTGGTGTGCCTTTATCGAGTAGGTCTTGCCATTTTATATCAAAGTTTACCAGTGTAGTTATGTTTGGTTCCCATGGTTCAATTTCAAGGTTGTAAAAATCTTCGTACGCCACGTCCGAGGTGTAATATTCATCAGCAAGTCCGGCAAACCCGTGTCCAAATTCATGGATAAAAACTTTTTCGGCAAGTTCACTGTCTGCTGTACATACCGAAACAAAATTATAAAATCCGCCTCCACCATATCGTTCGCTGTTCACGAGCAGGCAAATTTGATCGTATGGTGCCGCTGATGCAACATCATAAATAGATTTCATATCGCTGCTTGTAAGGTACCTGGGCAAATCAAATGTGTAAAAACCCGTATTAAACCGTGTGTTTTTATAAACGAATTCACCAGGTATATCTGTTCCCGAATCGAGGGATGGGGATAAGACTGCATAAAAGTTAAATGAAGTTTTGTAATCTGTGTATGGGGCAACCGAAAGCAACCCATTCATTAAGCGTTTTGCGTCTTTAACAAACTTATCCATTTCGTTTTTTGTATACCCTTCCGCCAAAAACACCACATCAACTTTATCGCTTGGGTCACCATTCAACATAAGCTCGTTAACCTCAACTTTTTCTTTTTCTTCATGAAGTATAAAATAATTCTTAGGAGATATGTTGGTTGAGTACAAAGTTTCGAATTCACCGTTCCATTGCCTGGCTTGAATTTTCAAAACAACTTCGTTTTTAGGAAAAGGAAAAATAGCAGATTGGTAAAATGCTTTATCCGTTTCTTTGGCTTCGGCAGTGGTTTGCCATTCCTGAAACAAGGTGCTAAAACCCTTTGAGAAAATTAGTTCTTCAGAATCTTTATCATAAACCAAAAAGCGATAGCTTCCATATGCAAAAGAATCAATGGTATTTGTTTTTGGTCCGCCCCAAAAAGGTTCTTGTTTCATTTCCTGCGGATACACAACAACTTCTTCGCTGTTTCCTCCCAATAGAAAGTCAAAGCGTAAAGACTTGTTTTTAAAGTGTTTATTGAAATCAACTTGACTGAATCCAAACATGGGAACCAATAGAAAAACAATTAGTAATTTACTCTTCATAACCATTGGGTTTTTATTATTTTTAAAAGCTAAAAATAAACAAATAAAGCACTTTAAAAAATGAGATCGATCTATAAGTATTTATTGGATTATTTGCGAGGTTTTGAATCGTTAGAGGTAATTTCTAAACCGTTGGCTGCAATTATCGTATTTTTTATGATACTAATTTTGGCGTGGTTGGCCTTTTATCTGACCAAAAAAATCATCCTTCAATTGGTTAAGCGAATTGCTGAAAAAACGAAAACCGATTGGGACGATATTTTAGTTAAGCATAAGGTTTTCGCAGCCCTTGCCCATTTGGTGCCGGCATTTATTATGTATTACAGTTTTAATTTTGCAGCTCCTGTTCTTCATCAAGAGTTAAGCGAGCTTTCCGACGAAGTGCTTAAATTATTATCTGCAGATCATTATTTCACATTAGGGAAAATACTATTAAAAGGTGTCCGTGTTTATTTTGCCTTCATTATTATAATTGCAGTAAGTCGAATATTAAATGCCGGAAATGAGATATATAACAAAACTTCGTATGCACATCATCGACCAATAAAGGGGTACATTCAATTGTTGAAGATATTCGTTTATTTTATGGCTGGCATTCTCATAATTGCAGCCCTTCTCGATAAAGATCCAACAGTATTGTTGGCAGGGCTGGGAGCTTTGGCTGCAGTGTTAATTTTAGTCTTTAAAGATACTATACTTGGGCTTGTTGCTTCGATCCAATTATCAGCAAATAAAATGGTGAAAATTGGCGATTGGATTTCGATGCCCAGTCATGGCGCAGATGGTACAGTTCTGGATATTACCCTGAATACCGTTAAGGTTCAAAACTGGGACAAAACCATCGCAACCATTCCTACTTATGCCTTGGTTGCAGAATCGTTCAACAACTGGGAAGGAATGGAAGAATCGGATGGAAGGCGGATTAAAAGATCGGTTTCAATCGATATGTCAAGCATACGGTTTTGCGACAATGAATTGTTGGATAAATTTAAAAACCTTGAATTGATTAAAGATTATGTATCCAACAAGCAACAAGAAGTTGAAACTTATAACGAAGAAAAAGGAATCCCGTCAGACGACAGAATTAGCAGGCGCAGCCAGACCAATGTTGGTGTTTTTAGAAAGTACCTTGAGTTATACCTTGAGAAACATCCAATGATTAATAAAAACATGACATTTCTTGTACGCCAATTGCAGCCAAATGAAAAAGGGTTGCCAATAGAAATTTATGTATTCAGCAAGGATAAAGCCTGGGCAAATTACGAAGCTATACAAGCTGACATATTCGACCATATTTTAGCTGTAGTCCCTGAATTTGAGTTGAGGGTATTTCAAGAACCAAGTGGCTTCGATATCCATCAGATTTCAAAGTAAGTCCTTCAATTATAGGTGCTTTTTTATGTTGAAAATTATGTTCTTGGTTGATTCCCGGAATAATAATTATTTACATTTTGTTAGTGAATGTATGTTATTCAGCACTATGATTTAAAAATTGTAGAATAATATGGCTGTTTTTTGTTAATTTGTTACTAAAATAAGAAGCATTAAAATATCATGAATACAAAAGATTATTTAGAAAAAATACCTGACATTGATGAGTTGGACGAAAAGATACTCAAACTGATAACTAAAAATGCAAGAATTCCTTTTTTAGAAGTTGCTCGCGAATGTAGTGTTTCGGGGGCAGCTATACATCAAAGGGTTCAGCGCTTACAGAATGTTGGAGTTGTTTCGGGAAGCGAGTTTGTTGTAAATCCGGAAAAATTAGGGTATAATACCTGCGCATATATGGGTGTTCATCTTGATAAAGTAAAATACCACAGAGAAGTAGTTGAGCAATTAAGAAAAATACCTGAAATTGTTGAATGTCATTATACTACAGGTATGTATGCAATTTTTATTAAAGTGCAAACAAAAAACAATAAGCATTTAAAACGCTTGATTGATAACGAACTTCAGGAGATTGAAGGAATTGCACGAACGGAAACATTTATATCGTTGGAGCAAGATTTTAAAAGGCAAGTGCCAATACAATAAAATAAAAGAGGCTCAAATTTTTGAGCCTCTTTTATTTATTAGTCAATATCTTTATATTCAAAATCATACGATTCATTGTGCTGACTTATATCCAGTCCGATTTTTTCTGATTTGGCAGAAACCCTGATTGGAATAATAATATCTGTTATTTTATACATCAGGTAAGAGCCCCCAAACGTAAAAATTGAAACAATTACCAGTGCCAACAAATGGTATAAAAATGTGGTTACTTCTCCATGAATTAAACCAACTTCTTGAGCAAACACAGCAGTCATTATCATACCGGTAATACCACCCATGCCATGTGCCGGAAATACATCAAGGGTATCATCCAACGATGATTTAGTGCGTAAAGCAATAGCATAGTTACTAACTGCGGCAGCAATAACACCGATAAAAATACTTGAGCCAACATCAACAAAACCAGCGGCAGGTGTGATGGCCACTAATCCAACAACAAGGCCAATAGCCGCTCCCATACCAGATGGTTTTTTCCCTTTGGCAGCATCTATAAATATCCAGGCAAGCATTGCCGCTGCTGAAGCAGTGTTGGTATTTAACAAGGCCATAGTTGCAACCGAGTTGGCGGCAAGTGCTGAACCGGCATTAAAACCAAACCATCCAAACCATAATAAACCTGCTCCAAGAAGCACAAATGGAATGTTGGCCGGTTTAAATTCGTGATGGAAATCTTTTCTCTTGCCCAGGAAAATGGCTCCTGCCAGTGCGGCAAAACCTGCAGACATATGTACTACGG
Source organism: Prolixibacteraceae bacterium (assembly GCA_963677475.2). Lineage (GTDB taxonomy): Bacteria > Bacteroidota > Bacteroidia > Bacteroidales > Prolixibacteraceae > JABMQB01. The sequence goes on from CAXXQD010000015.1 coordinate 199,731, forward strand.
TTCCTCCAGCAAAATCAAGTACTCCCCAATTCCTTAAGAATCCATTTGGATGCCAGGTCCAGTGAGCGAGTGGTGCATAAATAAAGATTACGAACAATACCATAAATAACATGTATGCCCTAAACCTTACACGGCCTGCAAACGATCCGGTAATAAGCGCTGGGGTAATAATAGCAAATTTTAATTGGAACATTGCGAACAGCGCAAGTGGGAAGGTAGGGCTTAAATCGGCATTTGTGCCTCCACCAACTCCTTTAAACATAAAAAATGTAAGCGGATTTCCAAACAAACCAAAACCTTCAGGACCAATACTTTCCCCAAAGGCAATACTAAAGCCAACAATAATCCACAATACACTTACAAGCCCCATTGCTATAAAACTTTGCAACATGGTTGAAATGATGTTTTTTGGTTGTACCATTCCCCCGTAAAAGAAAGCCAGGCCAGGGGTCATCAACAAAACAAGTGCAGTAGCTGTCAGCATCCAGGCAGTATCTCCGGGTACAATGTTTGGGTCATCCATTCCGCTTGTTCCGGCCGGAATAAGTATCCCCATTATTCCAGCAACAATCAAAAGGGCTAATATAACCCACCAACTAGTATTATTCTTCATCCTTTAATAATTTTTATTCGTGAATAAATTAATCTGTCTGTCTGTATGAATCGTCCATAAAAATGTTAAATAAATACTTAATTGCCAAAAATACTTCACAAAAGACATTAAATTGTTAATATATGTAACAAAAAGATAACAAAATGACACTAAGGCGTATTGTGTTATTTGTGTGAAATATGTTGGTGAATAATGCTGGAATACTTGATAAAACGTTCAGTTTTAAATACTTTTACAGGAAATTAGATATAAACCATGACACTTAGAAATCAATTAGACGATATAGATCTAAAAATCCTGGAAACAATTGTGCATAACGCAAGAATTCCGTTTAAAGATGTGGCCTCGGAAGTTGGGATTTCAAGGGCAGCAGTTCATCAAAGGGTAAATAGAATGATCGATATGGAGGTGATTACAGGTTCGGGATATTTGATTGATCCTAAAAAAGTGGATTTCAGGACCTGTACCTACATCGGAATTTTTCTAGAAAAAGGCGGCACCTATGCCGACGCGGTAAAACAATTGGAACAAATCCCTGAGATTGTTGAATGTCATTATACAACTGGTCAATATGCTATTTTCATTAAGGTGTATGCAAAAGACAACGAGCATTTAAAGAATGTTTTGAATGCAAAAATCCAGAAGATACCTGGAATTGCAAGCACCGAAACTTTCATATCGCTTGAAGAGACATTTAAACGACCGCTTCCGGTAAACAGTTAACTAAGGTAAACTTAAAATTATTTATGAGGGAATATTCCTAAATGCTTGTTCTTTGCCTAACAGCTTCATAGACCATTAGTGAACTTGCAACCGATACATTTAACGATTCAATTTTCCCCAAAATTGGTATTTTAATGAGTTCGTCAGATAGTTCGAGCAAATTGTTGGAAATGCCGTGTTCTTCCGATCCCGCAATTATTGCCAGGGGAAGGTTCATACTGGTTTGTGTATAAAGTTTCTTTGCCTTTTCGGATGCTGAAACGATTTTTACACCGGAATCTTTTAAAAATTCAATGGTCTTTTTCAGGTTGTCCGTTCTGCATATTGGTACATTAAATAAGGCTCCTGCCGAGGTCTTTACTGCATCGGCATTAATTCTCGCAGAGCCTTTTTCGGGAATTATTACAGCATGTACGCCAGCGCATTCGGCCGAGCGGACAATTGCCCCGAAATTACGCACATCTGATACCTGGTCTAAAATAAGCAGTAGAGGGTCGCTACCAGTATCATAAATGATGGGTAGCACACTTTCAATATTTTGAAACTCAACGGGCGAGAGCAAAGCTATAACGCCTTGATGGTTTTTACGTGTGACCCTGTTTATTTTTTCAACAGGAACGAATTGGAAGGGAATTTCAGACTCCTTGATTTTTTGGTAAAGCTCGTGAAACAATTCGTTGTTCAGTCCTTTTTTGAACAGTATTTTTTCAATGGGTTTTCCGGCATTAACAGCTTCGGTAACCGCCCTTGTTCCGAAAATATAATCTTCTTTATTCATTACCAGGTCTTTTTTTCGTTCCAATTTTCCAGTTCTTCGTGAGTTGTTTCCCATTCCTGCATCACAGTGTCAAGGTCTTTTTTTAGCGATTCGTAGGTCGTATATAAGGTTTCAACTTCCACTTTTTCAGGGTTGGCCAACAAATCTTCATGCATTTTTATTTTCTCTTCCAAATCAGCAATTTTCTCTTCCAATGTGTCAATACCTTTCGAAAGCCTTGAAATATTTCTGCTAATCTCTTTTCGCTCTTCAAAGGTAATGCTTTTTGATTCTTGTGCTTTTTTTGTATTTATGTTATTATTTGCCTGCCTTGTTCCCAATTGGTTTAGGTTTTCAATTTTCTTCTTCTGAAGGAAATCGTAAATCCCGCCAAGGTGTTGCTTAATTTTTTTGTTTTTAAATTCGTAAACACAATTAACTAAACCGTCGAGGAATTCCCTGTCGTGCGACACTACGAGAATTGTTCCATCGAACTCTAATAGGGCATTTTTCAAAATTTCTTTTGAATTGATATCCAGGTGGTTTGTAGGCTCATCAAGAATTAGAAAGTTTACAGGCTCCAATAAAAGTTTTATCATAGCCAGTCGTGATCTTTCCCCACCAGAAAGCACTTTTACTTTTTTGTCCACGTCTTCCCCCGAGAAAAGAAAGCTGCCCAGGATATTCCTTATTTTTGTACGGATTTCGCCAACCGCAATATGGTCAATGGTTTCAAAAACGGTTTTGTCATCATCTAAAAGCTGGGGTTGGTTTTGCGCGAAGTAACCTATTTTTACGTTGTGACCGAGTTTAAAGTGCCCTTCATGTTGTATCTCTTCCAAAATAATTTTTGCCAACGTAGTTTTTCCTTCACCATTTTTCCCAACAAATGCAAGCCTTTCACCTTTTCCAATAAGAATATCAATGTCTTTTAACACTGAAAGGCTGCCATAATTTTTAGAAATCGATTTACCTTCCACAATGATGGAACCTGAGCGTGGTGCAGGAGGAAACTTAATCCTCATAGCCGAAGTATCTTCTTCCTCAATTTCCAATCTTTCCAGCTTATTCAATTGCTTAATCCTCGATTGCACCTGTACGGCTTTGGTAGCCTTTGCCCTAAACCGCTCAATAAATTGCTCGGTTTCGGCAATCAATTTTTGTTGGTTGTTGTATGCAGCTATTTGTTGTTCCCGGGTTTCTTGTTTCCATTTAATAAATCCCGAATAATTGGTTTTCTGATCGTAAATTTTGCCCAGGCTTATTTCTATCGTCCGCGTTGTAACATTATCTAAAAATGCTTTGTCGTGCGAAACCATCACCACGGCTCCTTTATAGTTTTTCAGGAAATCTTCTAACCACTGGATCGACTCTATATCCAAATGGTTGGTTGGCTCATCTAGTAAAAACACAGAAGGTCTTTTTAAGATGATTTTTGCCAATTCAACACGCATTCGCCAACCTCCACTAAATTCAGATGTTGACCTGTTGAAATCGCTACGTTTGAAACCAAGCCCAATAAGTGTTTGTTCTATTTCGGCTTCATAATTTTCACCACCTAATATTTGGTACCTTTCGTTTGATTCAGTTAACTTATCAATCAGTTTCAGGTATTCGTCGGATTCATAGTCAGTCCTATTTTCAAGCTGGTGGTTAATGTGTTTTATTTCTTTTTCGATGGCAAGCAGCTCTTCGAACGCTAAAGTAACTTCTCCTTTTAGGTTTAAGGTGTCCGAAACAACCATGTGCTGAGGCAAATATCCAATGGTTAAATCTTTTGGTAGGCTAATTTGTCCGGAACTGGGCTGGTCTTTCCCATTCAACATTTTTAGCAATGTTGTTTTTCCAGCTCCATTTCTGCCAATCAAGCCAATCCTGTCTTTTGGGGTGATCAAAAACGAAATCCCTTTGAACAGGTCAAATCCGCCAAAATTTAAATGTACTTTTTCTACTGAAATCATCTTTCGCAAATAAGTGTGCAAAGATAATTAATCTATCGGTTTATGACGAGAATAATATCGGTGTGAAAAATATTGGATTGAATCTGACAAAAGAAAAAAAACTGCCAAATACCTGGCAGCTTTCCTTTATTCACCCTTTAATGAGAAGAGGGGAAAGCAACTATGGACGCTTTTTGAAGATGATTGATGATTTACAAACCCCTTTACACAAAACCAATCATTACAGAAGTTACTTTCCCCGAAGATTCTTTATAGTATTTAAATTTTTTCTAACTCTAGAACGGTTTACAACTGTACTACAATCGTTCCATAAAACCTAACATGTTGATACTAAGTGTAAAATTGTTTTTTGTACTGTAACGGGAGTTTCATTTTGGGAATTTAGTTCCCATATTTATGATAAAAATTGAAATTTGATAATTTCTTATGGCGAAGAATAGTTAGTATATATCGGGAAACGTTTAACGAATTAATTAACTTAAATAGCACCGAGTTAACCATAAAAAAACTGCCAAGGATGGCAGTTTCAATTATTTACCCATTTTTAATAGAAGAGGGGAAAGCAACTATGGACGCTTTTTGAAGATGATTGATGATTTACAAACCCCTAAACACAAAACCAATCATAAATACAGAAGTTACTTTCCCCGAAGATCTTTATATTTTTTACCCTTGAACGTGCTATCAAACACGATAACTTTCTTTACATATAAATAGTTGACAGCAAGTTATTAAATCTTTTTCACTTCAACTAATTTTATTCTCAATTTGGGAATCATTTCCCTTAAAAAGAACTTTTACCGTGTGAAGATATATAAAAATTTCTGATGGAAAAGTTATCTTTGCCAAAAAAATTGTGGGAAGAAGGAATAAACGCAAGCCATTCTACGAAAATGTAGAGATTATTGACATTGGTGCAGAAGGAAAATCAATTGCAAAAGTGGATAATTTTGTGGTGTTCACAACACATGTAGTTCCTGGTGATGTTGTTGATTTACAGGTAACAAGGTCAAGGAAAAGGTTTCAGGAAGCCATTGTGAAAAACATACATTCTTATTCAGACGACCGTGTTGAAGCATTTTGTAAGCACTTTGGAACTTGTGGTGGATGTAAATGGCAATTTTTACCTTACGGGAAACAATTATTTTACAAACAGAAACAGGTTGTTGATCAATTATCAAGGATCGGAAAAGTTGAGTTGCCTGAAATAAATGCAATTCTTGGTTCAAATCACAACACTTTTTACAGGAATAAACTTGAATTTTCTTTTTCGAACAAACGATGGTTAAGTTCCGAAGAAATAGCCCAAGAGGAAGACTTTGGGGAAAATCCTTCCTTGGGATTTCATGTACCTCGTTTTTTCGATAAAATTGTGCATATTGATAAATGCTGGTTGCAGTCCGATCCTTCCAATGCTATCCGTAATTTCGTATTTAAACATGCCATTGAAAATGAATTAAGTTTTTTTGATAGCAGGGCACAAGAGGGATTTTTACGCACGCTTATCATCCGTACTAGCTCAACAGGTCAGTTAATGGTCATTGTAACTTTCTTTAAAGAACAAGTTGAAAATAGGGAGAAACTTCTTCAGGCGATTAAGGATAACTTTCCGGGAATCAGTGCTCTTATGTATGTTATTAATGAAAAAGGAAACGATACAATTACGGATCAGGATGTATTGGTGTTTTCGGGGAATGACCACATTTGGGAAGAAATGGAAGGCATAAAATTCAAAATTGGTCCGAAGAGTTTCTATCAAACAAATTCGGAACAGGCCTATGAATTGTATAAAGTTGCACGTGATTTTGCCGGCTTATCAGGAAATGAGGTTGTTTACGATTTATATACAGGAACAGGCACCATTGCAAATTTTGTTGCTGGTAGTGCGTTCAAAGTGATTGGTATTGAGTATATACCTGAGGCGATTGAGGATGCAAAGTTAAATTCGGAAATTAATAAGATATCGAATACAACTTTTTATGCGGGCGATGTGAAGGATATTTTGAACGAAGCATTTTTTGACGTCCATGGCAAACCTGATGTCGTGATTACCGATCCTCCACGTGCCGGAATGCACACCAGTGTGGTTGAATCCATTCTTCATTCCGATCCTGCAAAAATTGTTTACGTTAGCTGTAACCCGGCGACCCAGGCACGCGACCTTGCCTTATTTGCCGAAAATTATCATGTAACGGCAATTCAGCCAGTTGATATGTTTCCACACACACATCATGTTGAAAATGTGGTGTTGCTCGAGAAAAACCTGAAATAGTTTTAATTCTTTTACGTTATAAACATTGTATTGGGTATAAGTTAATCAACTTGCGGATGTTTCAATTTAAGGATTACTGGAATATTCTATAAATTTGAGGGAATGATGACATAATATTATATGTTGTTAAATGTGAAGATGTTAAAGTTGTTATTATTCCTTAAAATAGAACGATTCTAGGAATGTTACTAAGCCATAAAGGCTATATTTGCCAAAATTTTGAGCTCCCAAATCAAAATGTTTTGAAAAGAAGGGTGAAAGGGAGTAAAATAAATAGTAAATCCAACAATAGGGTATTATTGAAAGCAAATTCGATTGCAATTATTTGTATTGGAATACTTTTAAATTTGCTTATACCTTTTCACTTATACGCCGATAATAATTCTATTGGATCCTGGGGCGATACCATAACAGTTTCGGTTGAAGATATTTGTACGGGGTCACCACCGGTAATTGATCTGGAGGGGCTTGAACCTGGTTTAAGATATTATATAACCTATGAAATTTATGGGGTTAATCCGAGTACTACAAGGACGGTTTCTTTAACTGCTGTCGATTCAATACAGTCCAGAATCCTTGGCAATGAAACTGCCACAAATCCGGGAATTGACACCCTCCATATAATTTCAATTAATGATTCGCTCACTATTATCAACGATACCCTAATATACGAAGTCATTCAAAAACCGGTTATTTCAGCGCAGCCACAAAGCATTGAGATTTGTTCAGGTGAAGTTTTTTCTATGTTAGTTGCGTCCGATATTTCATACGATTATCAGTGGGAAATTAAATTGCCGGGTTATGTTAACTGGTTAAAGGTCAATGCTACTATGCCTCAAATTCCAACTGTAGAATTTAACGGGGAAAATTCATGGCAACTGAATGTTGATGACAAGGACTCGGAAAATATACATGTGGATGAAAGTTGGTTTAGGGTTAAAGTGACGAATGGAATTTGCACGACATATTCTGATAGTGCCCAAATGGTAGTCGATACCACCAAACCTATTTTGCTGGTATATCCGCCCGATACGGTTTTTATCATTGAAGATAGCAGTTGTGCAGTCGAATATGATTTTATGAAATATAGAACACTATCTAATTTTTACGATACTTGTGGAATTCAAACCTATTATCACCAAAGAAAAATTGATGGGAGAGATGTTCCAGATAAAAATTCGCATTTTTTTGAGGTTGGGGTCACAACCATAACTTTTATCGTTTTTGATAATAATGAAAACGAACTTTCATACCCATTTACGGTGGAAGTAGTTGGTTCCGTTCCTACTATTGAATGCCCGCCAGTGGTTCATGCGTATGCCGATTCAAGTTGTTTTGCAATTGCGAACTTCCCGGATACTATTGTAAAAGTAGGTCCGTGTTTGCCATATTCACTGGATGATTTGGACTACATTACGCCCGGATATGTTTCGGGTGATTACTTCCCAGTGGGAACAACTACATTGGATCGGTATCTTTTACATGAAGACGATACCGTTGCATTTTGTAGCTTTGATGTTCTAGTTCATGATACCGTAGCACCATCAATTGTCTGCCCTCCTGATAGTATCTTTAATATAGATCCTGGTAAATTGGTAGCAACTGTTGATTATGAAGAGCCATTTCTAAAAGATTGTTCTCCAAGACCAAAATTAATTTTTCCGGATGATGATTTGTTGCCCGGGGAAGAATTCCCATTAGGAAATACGACAATTGTTTGGGGAGCTGAAGATGCAAATGGATATAAAAGTTTTTGTGATTTTACCATAACGGTTGTTGATGATGAACAACCGATTATCGAATGCCCTTACGATAATGAGATTTCTTTGAGACCGGCGCAATGTGATACATCTTTGTTTTTTGCTTTTCCTAAGGCAAGCGACAACGATAGTAGCAATACGGTTACAATTACCCATACGCTCGATTCAACAATCGGGGGAAACAAGGCTTATGGGATTTTTCATCCTGGCGATTCAAGTATTATATGGACAGCTACCGATGTGCATGGAAACAATAGTACATGCGTTCACAATATAAAGATTGTTCAATCTAATGTTGCCATCGACGATTCGTTTACTGCTTATAAAAACCAAAGCACACAATTACAGCCATTTCAAAACGATTTGTATTGCTCCAGGTATTTGACCTTAAGTAAAATTAAAATAATTACCGGTCCACGAAATGGGACTTACTCAATTTTAGACGATCTGGACCTAATTTCATATACTCCTGAAATTGGTTTTGAAGGGAAAGATTCAATTCAATATGTATTTTGCGATACTAAAGGGGTTTGCGATACTGCATGGAGTTATATCAACGTAGTTGTTGAATATATCCCTTTACAACTTAAATCCGACAGCTTATGGTCTGTCAACGGATCAGAAGTTCAGAGTAATATTTTAGAGAACGATCAATTCTCAAAAGATGGCGATTATCAATTAACACAACTGACTTCGCCTGATTTTTATTCATTGACACTCGATTCTCTTGGGAATTTGTGGGGGCAACCGAACAATGGTTTTTACGGGATGGATAGTTTTCAATATCAAATTTGCGATGTATGGGGCGATTGTATGTCGGCTACCGTTTATTTGTTTAGTGAGCATGATACTGATCAAGACGGAATGGCGGACCCATTTGATGCGGATGCCGATAACGACGGAATACCTGATGCTGTGGAAAAAGGAATGGATACCGATATGGACGGGCTAACCGACAACCTTGATATTGATGCCGATGGTGATGGGATTGTTGATTTTTTGGAAGCCCAATTGCAGGGGGAAATCAGATATCCAATTGGGAGGGACGATAATTTAAATGGTTGGGATGCTGCATTTGATTATATGGAAGGTGGCACCGAACTTAGTTATATAGACACCGATAACGATTTGGTTTTTGATTTTCAGGATGTTGATTCCGATGGTGACAATGCTCCCGATCTGGTTGAAGGAAATGATGGAAACTCAGATGGGATTGTCGATATATCTCCTTTTGGAGTTGATTCTGATGGTGATGGGCTTGACAATGCATTTGATACCGAAGAAGGATTTAGTTCGCCTGATAATATGGCTGGAACAAATGTATTGTTACAGGATACTGATTCGGATGGCGTAAGCGATTGGAGGGACGACGATGACGATGATGATTCAATTCCTACCCTAAATGAAGATGCAGATAACAGTGGTGTCCCGATGGATGATGATACCGATTTAGACGGTGTCCCCGATTATCTGGATAATATTCAATATTGTGAGATTGTTGTTCCGGATGGTTTTTCACCAAATGGCGATGGAATTGCAGACTATTTCTATATTCGTTGCATACACCTTTACCCCAATGCAAAACTGATCGTTTATAACCGATGGGGACAAAAAGTTTATGAGCTTGAACATTACGGCAATACAGATATTTGGGGACCACGAAAAGCATTTTGGGATGGTTCAACCAATATGGGATTAACAGTCACAAGCGGAAAATTGTCGCCTTCCACCTATATGTATATACTGGATTTTGGCGATGGTTCGGAAATCAGAAAAGGTACCATCTTTTTAAGTAGAAACGCTGATTCAATGAAGTTTTAATGGAAAGAGGTTTAAAACATATTTCCATCCTACTGTTGTTGGCAGCGCTTTTCTCATTTCAAAGGGTTGAGGCCCAGCAAGAGGCTGTTTTCTCACAGGGTATTTTTAGTTTTCAGAAAATCAATCCCGCCTATGTTGGAGTATGGAATAAAACAAATATTTCAGCGCTTGTACGTAAACAATGGATAGGTTTTGACGGATCCCCATCAACGCAATCGATTTTAGCAGAGTATTGTTTCGATAAAAAACAAACGGCTTTTGGACTAACAATTTTGAACGATAAAATTGGAAAAGAAAAGACCTTTGGTATGTATGGTGATTATTCACACCAGGTTGATCTCACCAGGGATGTTCATGTGCGTTTGGGCTTCAAGTTTGGGTTTAGCACCTATTCCAATAACCTGAATTCTTACACAATTTACGATCCTAACCATGATGTTGACCCAGCGTTTCAGGGATCACTTGAGATGGTTTTTGTTCCAAATTTTGGAATTGGGGCCTTTCTTTATTCCGATGATTTTTATGCCGGGATATCTTTGCCTAAAATATTGCAAAACGAATTATCAAATAATGGAAATAGTTTTATTTCCTATGCCCAGGTGAGGCATGTTTACATCCATGCCGGTTACCTGTATCCAATAAGTTACCATATTAAGTTTAAGCCAGCTATTAATACAGGAATTGTAATTGGAGCTCCAATCAATATTGGGCTTTCAGCAAACTTAATATTAGATGACCAGGTTTCTTTAGGGATCATGTACAGGTTTAAAGGATCGTTTGGTTTATCCGGGCAATATATGGTGAGCAATAACCTGCACCTAGGTTATGCCGTTGATTTTTCTACATCTGACCTAAGTAGGTATAACTACGGAACACACGAGGTTATGGTTAGTTACACAATTGACGATAAAATCAGGAGAAAAAAAATACGCTATTATTAGCATTGATTAATTCTTTGGCAGATTCCCCTATTCTTTGTGCTTTGTGTTTAATTTTACATATTTGTTAAAATTATCTTCGCAAAATGAAACTAAAACTAACTGTATTTATTATCTCCATCATATTTTTGTTTTCCTGTAAAAATCAAACTTCAAATCAAGCATCATTAGCCGAATATTCAGGGTCAGAAAGCTGTATTGATTGCCATGAGCGTTTTTATAATCTTTGGTCTCCATCCCACCATGGAAAAGCAATGCAAACTGTCAATGCAGGTTTTCTGAAGGAGAATTCATTTCCTTTGGGAGAAGAATTCCAATTAGAAGGGAAGACCTATCGTATTTCTCAGGAAGATTCTGTTTTATATATGATGGAGAAAGACGAAAATGAACAAATTAGATACGAAATAGAATGGGCTTTAGGTGGCAAAAATGTTTATTATTTTTTAACGCCATTAGAAAAAGGGAAATTGCAAACCATACCATTGGCATTTAACCTGAATACCAACGAATGGTATAATAACCCGGAATCGGCAATGCGACATTTCCCTGATGCACAAATGACCGATGAAGCTTTGCCATGGCGTGACCGGATGTATACTTTTAATACTTCATGTTATAGTTGCCATGTTAGTCAGTTGTCCACCAATTTTAATTTAGAACAGGATTCCTATAAAACTACCTGGCGGGAGGCTGGTATAAATTGTGAAACTTGCCATGGACCGAGTGCAAAGCATATTGAACTATTTAAGGATTGGAAAGAGGGGGATAAAATCCCGGAAGATGTTGGGCTTATTGTAACAACAAACTTTACTGCAGGTCAGCATAATTCTTCATGTGCACCCTGCCATGCTAAAATGCAACCGATCACAGCTTCGTTTATGCCAGGTGAAAAGTTTTACGATAATTATAACTTAACCACCATTGAAAGCAACGATTTTTACCCCGATGGGAGGGATTTGGGAGAAAATTATACCATGACCGGATGGGGAATGAATAAATGTGTAGCAAATAGTGAATTACACTGTATTACATGCCATACGTCGAGTGGGAGGAACCGATTTACAGGCGAATTGGCAAATAACGCGTGTTTACCATGTCATGAAACCCGGGTAGAAGAAGTTGAAATTCATTCTCATCATAAAGAAGGAACAGCGGGTGCAATGTGTGTAAGCTGCCATTTGCCTAAAACCGAGTTTGGGCACATGATACGAAGCGACCATTCATTTAGGCCACCAATGCCGGCTGCTTCCATTGAATTGGGTTCTCCTAATGCATGCAATATCTGCCACAATGATAAATCGCTTGAATGGGCAGCAAAAAAAGTAGAAGAATGGCACCCGGATAACAGCTATAGAAAAGAAACGATTCGTTGGGCGAACTTATTAAAACAAGCCCGGGACATGGACTGGGCTAATTTGGATGCTATACTTGTCCTGATCGAAAATAAGCAGCACGACGAAATTGTAACTACAGCATTTATACGAACGCTGTCAAATTGCATGGATGAAAAGAAATGGGCAACATTGATTAATGCCTATTCATCGGAATCACCACTGGTTAGGTCGGCAGCAATTTCAGGGCTTCACGGAAATTATTCTGATGAAGTAAAAACTGTATTGCTGAAAGCATGTGAAGATGAATTTAGGTTAGTAAGAATATCAGCTGCACTTCCATTAGCCGGATTTCCATCGAATCATTTTTCACAAGATGAAAATGTATTGATCGGAAAGATTACTGAAGAATACCGGCAGTCATTGGTTACAAGGCCCGATGACTGGAGTTCTCATTACAATATGGGCATCTATCATCAAAACAGGGGGGAAACAGATCTTGCCCTTGCAAGCTATGAAACATCAGAAAGGCTGTATCCTGAGGCAATATTCCCTTTAATTAACAGCAGTTTGTTGTACGCCTATATTGGTAATCAGGATATGGCTAAAGAAAAGTTAAGAAAGGCTTTAGAACTCGATCCTGATAACGAAGCAGCAAATTTAAACCTGGGATTGTTGCTGGCTGAAACCGGAAATATTAACAATGCAAAAGAAGCCCTTACAAAAGTTATTGAAGTAAACCCTTCGCAAGCAGTTGCAGCATATAATTTAAGCGTGATGTGGGCAAAAACTTCTCTTGCAGAAGCCATAAAATATGCAGACATGGCTTCTCAGGCTATGCCCGAAAATCCAAAATATGGCTATACGCTTGCTTTCTATCAGAATGAAATGAAAGATGTAAAAGGTGCGATAAATACCTTAGTTAAACTTTTAAAACAACATCCTGACCATATGAATTCTATTTACTTTTTAGGGCAGGTTTATAAGCAGAATGGGAGAATAAAAGCAGCCAAAGAGCTTTATCAAAATGCTTTAAAGAGCGAGGATGTATCACAATCCGATAAAATGAAAATTCAACAGGCATTGTTGGCGTTAAATATAAAATAGGGTAATTAAATTGTTTTGAAAATTAAACCTTCTAACTTTATCCTTGTTATCGTATATCAATCGTAAAACAAGTATAAATGTTAGTAATTATATCTCCTGCCAAATCATTGGATTTTGAAACAAAACCTGCGATTACGGATTATTCTATACCGGATTTTATCGAAGAATCAGAGGTTATAATAACCAAGCTTCGGAAAATGAATCCTGCAAAGATTCAAAACCTAATGGGGATATCCCCTAAATTGGCACAATTAAATTTCGATCGGTTTCAAAACTGGCAACTTCCATTTAGCCCTGATAATGCGAAACAAGCCGTACTGGCTTTTACAGGCGATGTGTACCAGGGGTTGGATGCAAAAACTCTATCGGATGGACAGTTGAAATATGCCCAAAACCATTTACGGATTTTATCGGGATTGTATGGTGTTCTAAGGCCTTTGGATTTAATGCAGGCTTATCGCCTGGAAATGGGAACCAAATTACCGATTGCAAGGAAAAAAGATTTGTATGCCTTTTGGAAATTAAAAATAGTTCCCAAACTAAATGAGGCTGTAAAAGAAAGTGGTACAAACGTATTGATCAATTTGGCTTCAAATGAATACTTTAAAAGCATTGATAAGAAGAAGCTTGATGCCGAAATAATTACCCCGGAATTTAAAGAAGGGAAAAATGGAACATACAAAATGGTTTCTTTATTTGCGAAAAAGGCACGGGGATTAATGACCAGGTTTATTATTGAAAACAGAATTTCCGATCCCGAAGAATTAAAAGCTTTTTCTTCGGATGGTTATATGTTTAATGCATATTTATCTCAAAAAAACAAACTGGTTTTTACTCGAGACAGGGAGTAATTTCAAAAGATTTTATAAGAATTTGTGAACCTTTAAAAAGGTAAATCATCCGGACCATCTGCTGGCTCTGGCGGAATGTCTTCAGCCCTGAATTCAGGTGGTGCTTCTTGTTGTGGGATGTCTTGTTGTACGGTGTCGATTTTCCAGGCATTGATATTATGGAACCACCTGCCATTGTATTCCCTTGATTCCAGGTTAAAGGAAACTTCTACCTCGGCGCCATTTGAGATGCCATTTAATAGGCTTGTTTTATCACCAAACAAAGTAAAGCAGACTTTTTTAGGAAACTGTTCCTGTGTTTCAATTACAAACTCTTGTTTACTCCATTCTTTCCCGGCCCTGCTAACTCCAGACTCCGGATTTAAGATACTTACAATATTTCCTTTAACACTTAAACTCATCCGATATTTCTTTAAAAAAGAGTTCCTATAAATACCTATAGGAACTCTCCATTTTATTTTCTATAAAAGTAATAAAATAAGCCTTTATTACTCTACAATCTCCAATAATTCGACCTCAAAAATAAGGGCCATGTATGGCTTGATAACACCTGGTCTTGGATTGGCACCGTAAGCTAAATCCTGAGGAATATATAACTTATACTTTGAACCAACTGGCATTAATTGTAATGCTTCTGTCCAACCGGGAATAACCTGGGTAACCCCGAATTGTGCAGGCTCACCTCCTTCAACAGAGCTGTCAAAAACAGTTCCGTCAATTAAAGTTCCGTGGTAGTGTACCTTAACAGTACTTTCGGCAGTAGGTATTGGTCCATCGCCTTGTTTTAACACTTCATATTGTAAGCCACTTTCAGTTGTGACAACACCCTCACGAGTTTTGTTTTCTTCCAAGAAAGCATTTCCTTCTTCAAGTGCCTCTTGTCCGGCTGCTTCGTTTGCTTTAGTGAAGAATTTGCGCACAATTTCGTTGGCAGCCATCGGATCCATTGAAGTAGTATCGGTCAGGTATAACCTAAATACTTCAGCAAGGATTTCAAGATTAAGCTCTTCGTTTCCAGGAGCGTTGTTCAGTTGCTCTTTGTTTTGAGCCCCAATTAATACCCCCAGTGCATAACTTGTAGAGTCTCCCAGGGTTTCTAGTTTATTAACATTTACTGTGCCTTGTTGCTGACATCCGAAACCAAGCACAACAAGTGCTGCAATGGCGAAATTAATAATAGATTTAATTTTCATAATTTGATTTATTTTAAACGATTTCT
Organism: Prolixibacteraceae bacterium; assembly: GCA_963677475.2. GTDB lineage: Bacteria > Bacteroidota > Bacteroidia > Bacteroidales > Prolixibacteraceae > JABMQB01. The sequence continues at coordinate 215,084 of CAXXQD010000015.1, forward strand.
AATAACTCAACATCGAAAATAAGCGCTGTATTTGGTCCAATTGCACCACCAGCACCTCTTGGTCCGTAAGCTAATTCTGAGGGGATAAAAAGCTTCCATTTTGATCCAACCGACATTAGTTGCAATGCTTCCACCCATCCTTGAATTACACCGTTGACCGGGAATACAGCGGGCTCTTTTCTTTCAACCGAACTGTCAAAAACGGTTCCGTCAATTAACGTTCCGTGGTAGTGGCATTTTACTTGATCAGTGCTGGTTGGAATTTCTCCATCACCTTCTTTTAATACGGAATACTGTAATCCACTTGGAAGTTCAGTAACCCCTTCTTTACATTTGTTTTCGGCTAAAAATGCAAGTCCCGCTTCCAGGTTGGCATCGCCTTGCTGTGAAGTTGATTTTGCCATAAATGCTTCCAGGATTTTGTTGGCTTCTTCCGGCATAATTTGTGGTATATTGCCTTGAAAAGTATCTTTTATCCCTTCAAATAAAGTATTTAAATCGATTTTTGTAACGCCTGAATTAATGAGGTTGCTTGTGATGCTCATCCCTAAAGAATAACTGAATCTTTCGAGGTCACCACTTATTTTTTTGTCTGTCATATTTGGTATTTGCAATAGTGAACCGCGAAGATAAGTGATTTTTTTTATTTAATTAAACTATGGTGTCTTATATGCCCTGAGAATCTCATTTTTACCCGGAGGTCCTTGAAGTTTTTCGATGGTAAACCCAGATTCTTTGAGCATTCTTTTTACAGTTCCTTTAACGGTGTAAGTCACGAATACCCCGGCTGGCGCAATAATATTGGTTACTTTTTTAAAAACATCGGGATCCCACATTTCAGGTTGTTTGTCTGGACCAAACGCATCGTAGTAAACGATATTGGCTTTGGGGAAACCAGGCAATTTCTCTTTAACCAAGTCAAGTTTTATTTTTAGTAATGTGAAAAATGGTGAAATACGTATCGATTCGCCCCAATTTGCCATATGGATTTTTTGGAAAAGGACAACATCTTCAGAAGGTACTATTTGAGCATAGTTTAGTTGTTTCCAATCTGCATCTTTCACGGGATATTTTTCAATGGTAATATACGTTGTTTGGCATTTGCCCTTTTCTGCTTCAATAGCCGTTAAAAAACAATTTAACCCGGTGCCAAACCCAACTTCGAAAACGGTTTTTGATTGAAGTTTCGAAAACAAATATCCGTTGATAATGTATATATGCATCGATTCAGTCAGGGCACCATTAACCGAATGGTATTGTTCATCCAAATCAGGAACATAAAGGGTGTGTGAACCATCAGAAGTCTTTATTATGTTGGATTGCATAAAAAAATATGGCTTGGTTTCGAAGGCAATATTACGAAAATCCCTACATTTGCCAACTGTAAATTCTCAGTTCAGGTATGTTATTAAAATTATACAACGAAAATACCAATATAAGGGATATCCAAAAAGTTGTTGAAATCCTGCGGGATGGCGGGACAATAATATATCCAACAGATACGGTTTACGGCATGGGATGTGATATTACCAAACCCAAGGCTGTTGAGAAAATAGCACGATTTAAGGGAATGAAGGTTGAAAAAACGAATTTCTCTTTTATTTGCAGTAATTTAAGCCACCTTTCTGATTATACCCGCCCGATTAGTAATCAGCTTTTTAAGCTAATGAACCGAAACCTGCCGGGTCCTTTTACATTTATACTGGAGGCTAACAACAATGTCCCGAAATATTTTAAAGGGAAGAAAAAGACCGTTGGTATTCGTGTGCCTGATAATAATATCGTCCGAATGATTGTGGAAGAATTGGGCAATCCGATTTTGTCAACTTCCATTCATGGTGATGATGATATTGTAGAGTATTATACAGATCCTGAGCTAATCCATGAAAAGTTTAAAGATACGGTGGATTTGGTTATTGATGGTGGATCGGGAGAATTAATTCCGTCAACTATAATTAACTGTACGGGTGGTGAAATAACATTGGAACGCGAAGGGAAAGGCAAATTGGATTATTAACCGAAGCTTTAAATGCCTGAATATTTAGTAAGGATTAGTCTTTCCAAAAAGATACAGAGAATAATACCAAAACCGTAAACAATTCCAATCTTCCGAGTAACATCAGAAATGAAAGGAACCATTTTCCGGCATCCGGAACATGCATAAATGTTTCCGCAGGGCCAACATTTCCTAGGCCAGGACCGATATTCCCAAGACAAGTTGCAACAGCTCCCATTGAAGTAACCAAATCATGCTCCATTGAAGTAAATATGATGACACTCAAAATGAATATTAAAAAATACATGATAAAAAAGGCAAGCACATTGTTTACAATTTTCTGCTCAACCGTGTGCCCATTGAACCTTACAGGAATAATTGCGTTTGGATGAACCATCCTTTTGAGTTCGTAATAGCTGTTTTTCATTAATACAACTATTCGCATTATTTTAATTCCACCACCTGTTGATCCTGCTGATCCACCAAAAAAGAACAAAGCAAAAATTAGTATTGTTAGTATTGGATGCCATACCAAATAATCGGCAGTTGCATAGCCGGTAGTTGTAATAATAGATACTACCTGGAACAGTGAATCACGAAATGCCTGTTCAACGCCAATGTTTGCCGATACATACAATCCTATTGAAATTAGGATTGCAAAAGCAGCCGTAAAAAGCAAATAATAACGGAATTCCTCATCTTTAAAAACTTTTCCGAATTTTCCTTTTAAGGCAAAATACGATAGTGAAAAGTTTGTTCCTGCAATTACCATAAAAAAGATGATCACATAATGTATAAAAGGCGATTCCCAATGGGCAACACTAGCTTGTTTTGTTGAAAAACCACCGGTTGCCATGGTTGTAAACGAATGACAAATTGCATCAAACAATTCCATTCCGCCAAAGATCAATAGTACAGTTTCGGCAAATGTAAAAATCATATAAATTCCCCACAGTGTTTTAGCGGTCTGGCGAATTTTTGGGCTGATTTTATCGGGGGTCGGACCAGGAACTTCGGCTGAATAAAGCTGCATTCCCCCAATCCCGAAAATAGGGAGTATGGCCAATGACAATACAATTATTCCCATTCCGCCAAGCCACTGCGTAATACTTCTCCAAAAGAGTATCCCGTGTGGCATTTCTTCAATATTATTTAAAACAGAAGAGCCTGTAGTTGTAAAACCCGACATGGTTTCAAAGAAAGCATTTGTAAAACTTGGGATCGCATCACTAAGCATATATGGGATACTTCCAAAAAGGGAAAAAACAATCCAGACAAGCGAAACGATAATAAACCCTTCACGTTTACCAATATTTTTATTCGCTTTTTGCGTGCTTAGTACAGTAATAATACCTAAACCAAAGCTAATTAATGCAGATATGGCAAATGCAAGTGTATCGGATTCCTGATAAATTAAGGAGACAAGCAATGCAATAGCCATGGCAATGCTTTCTACGATAAGCAAAAAGCCAAGTCCCCTGAATATAATTTTAAAGTTTACCATTGAATTACTAAGATAGCATACTTTATTTGAAAAATTTCTCTAGTTTGCTAATGCCGGATGGCAATGTAAATACAACTACTTTGTCGCCTTCAATAATTTGAGTTTCACCACTTGCAACATATCCTTGCTCTTTTCGGATATAACCGCCTATAGACGCTTCGGATGGGAAGCCTAAATCTTTGATTTGTTTTTGTGTAATTTTTGCATTTGGTTTCACAATAAACTCGAAAACTTCGGCTTCTGATGCAGTAAGGCATTTTACGTTCGATATTTCAGCGTTTAGGGTGAACCTGTAGATATAACTTGCGGCATTAAGTTTTTTATTAACGATACTTCCAATGTCCATGTTCTCGGCAATTTCCATGAATGCCAGATTTTCAACTTCGGCAACCGTGCGCTTCACACCTATTGATTTGGCAAGGTGGCAAGAAAGTACATTGGTTTCGGAATTACCGGTAACAGCCACAAAAGCATCCATTTTTTCAATTCCTTCTTCTTTTAACAATTCCAGGTTTCGGCCATCGCCATTTATTACCAATACATTTTCATATTTATCGGCAATTTTTTGACATCTTTCAAGGTCACTATCAATAACTTTAATCCGATATTGATCGCCAAGTTTCTCCAGTGTTTTTTGGGCTACCCGGCTACCTCCTAAAATCATGATGTTTTTAACGTCAAAAGGTTTTTTACCTGATAAATCAAAAACATTTTGTTGGTTGGAACGCGTTGTGATAAAGAAAACAATATCCCCATCACGAACATAATCGTTTCCGTGCGGTATGATGGTAACATTGTCGCGGTTAATAGCAACTGCCAATATCCCGTTATTTAGAAATGATATTTCCTGAAATGATTTGTTAACAATGGGAGCATTCTTCCTGATTTTTACGCCAAGAAGAATAAGCTTGCCATTTGAAAATTCGATCAATTGCCGTGTTCCGGTTTGTTTTATCGATGCAACAATCTCTTTGGCAGCAAGGCTTTCAGGATAAATTAGTTCATTTATGCCCATATCGCGAAGCTTTGCCCTATATCTGGGCTGAAGATATTCTGAATTGTTGATTCGGGCTATGGTTCGACCGACCCCTAAATAACTTGCCATCGTACAAGCAAGTACATTTCGCTCTTCGAATGGGGTTACAGCTATAAACAAGTCAGCTTTAGCAATTCCAGTATCTTTTAAATCCTGAAAAGAATGGGCTGATCCGGTAATGGTTAACAGGTCAACTTCCCGGCTTATTTTAGCAAGTTTTTCCGAAGAATCATCCAACAAAATTATATCATGCTTCTCGTTCGTAAGCATTTTTGCAAGATGAGTACCTACTTCACCTGCCCCAGCTATAACTATCTTCATATTCAAAATTCTTCTTTTTTCAGAAGGGACAAAGTAAATCAATAACAACTAAACTTTCAAAATAATAAATCAAATTTATACATTAATTTAACCCAATAGTTACTTATTTCTAGATTTATTGAAGTTTAACTAAATACGCTCCATTGATTAAAAGTGGATGAAATTTTTTATTATCAGACTTTGGATCAAGTTTTAGATTATTGCTTATAAACGTTTGTGCCTGAATGATTTTGGTTTGTCCAATTGAATTACATATAGCTGCATCTATTGGTAATTGTGGGCTCAGCGATAAATTTGGGTTGTATAAGATACTATAACCATGGAAGAGGATAATATGTGGAGAAACGTACAAATTTGAAGTTTTGTAATATTGGTTTAGATGAATGAAAATTGGTGGTTCAAGTTTCATATTTAATTGAACAGTTTTAATTAGATAAATTGTTTTTTCAGTTATCGGTGAATCTGATAGGATATAATTCTTTTTACCATCTATCAAATGGATAAGCTTTGTTTTGTCGGCATTGTAAATTATGATTTCCTTTTGATGGATGGCTTTAAATTCCTGAAGTACATTTATACATGTAAATAGGCAAACCGAAACCAAGACAAATGAAATATATCTTGGTTTTTGGTACTTGATAAGCAACATTAAAAAGATTAAGGTTCCAAACAAAATATATAGCTGTTCTAACGAAATATAAATATCCTCAATAAGATAGTTTGGCAAATTCTTAAAACCAGATAATAAGGAATAGAATAAGTGGATTAAATAAGAAATCAAATTGCCTAAGGCTTCAGATATCAGTGGGATGGAAGAGAATAATAACACCCCCATGGAAAGGTAAATAAATAAAAAGGCTGCCGGGATCACAATAAAGTTGGAAAGCCAGGCATACGTAGGGAATTGGTTGAAATAGTAAATAGAAAAAGGAAAAGTAGCCAACTGTGCAGCCAGCGAAACGGTAAATAAGCCCCATAATTTGTCTGTTGCCCAATAGTTAAATTGGAAAAGTTTGTGAAATTTTGGTTGGAAAAATACGATTCCAATAACAGCACAGTAAGACAATTGAAATCCGACTTCGAAAATTAAATTAGGATTGAGCACTAATAAAAAGAATGCAGAAGCTGATAAAGTATTATAAATATTGCAAGGCCTTCGCAGGTTTTCTCCGATGACAATAAATGAGAACATTGTAGCAGCACGTAAAACAGATGGTGAGAAACCTGTAATTAGGGCGTATATCCATAAAAGTATTATCGATAGGACCATGAATATATGCCTGCCGATCCTTCTTTTTTTTAGAAAACCAAATAGAAAGTTTATAATCAGGTAGATGATTCCAACATGCAAGCCCGATACAGCTAACACATGCATAGCTCCAGCCGATGAGAACACATTTTTTACATCCTTATCAAGTTCGTCTTTATAGCCAAGTGTAAGTGCCGATAATATCGCAAATTCGTCGTCAGTAATATGATTTTCTCTGTAAATATTAAGTAGCTTTTCCCTTAGTTGTTTTGCAAAAATCCGCAAAGGCTTGCAACCTTCTATCGCGACAGTTTTGTAATCATGTGATGGAATATAAACTTGTCGGTAAATGCGTTTTCGCGCAAGATAATTTTTATAATCAAATTCAAATGGATTGCCCTTGTTCGTCACAAAAGCAGGTTTTGATTTAAATAGCATCTTATCACCAGCCCGAAGATTGTGGACCTTGCAATCTTTTGCAAAGTAGGCAATCATCTTTTCATTTGTCTGGTAGTGTTTATGGGGGCAATAAACTTGTTTTATCAGAAGCTCCGATTTGAACGATTTTTCTTTTGGTATTGGCTTCTCAAGAATGGTGGCAAGATAAAATTCACCGTTTCTAAATTGAGGTTGCTGATTATAGTTTTCTGCATAGATATATCCAGCCAGCATGAGGAAGATGCTAAGTAAAAAAGTGTAAAATTGATATAAGAATAGCCTGGAATTGAAATTTCTTGAAATAAAAAGAAAGATTCCCAAAAGATATATTGGGAGCACATAATAGGGGATGCTGAAATTATAAGCTTCAGAGGCAATTATTCCAAAGGAAAAACAAAGGGTTAATCGAAAGAAAGGTATTTTTTGTAATGGATTTTCCAATTTGGAGGCTGTTAAACATTTGGGTAATTTAACGGAATTGGAGAAAAATGGTTACAAAATTACTTCTTGGGAATCCTTATTCTGTATGGAGGGTTAACTTTCCCTTTTGCAATATTTGTAAGTTTACTTTTAAGCAACCTTCTTCTTAAGGGGGTAAGGTAATCAATAAATAATTTGCCTTCAAGGTGGTCGTATTCATGTTGGATGACCCTCGCTGCAAAACCCGAATAGGTTTCTGTATGTTCCATGAAGTTTTCGTCAAAATATTTTATAGTAACGGTTTCAGGCCTGCTAACATCTTCACGTATTTCGGGCAAACTTAAACAACCTTCATTCATACTCCATTCATCGCCAGTCCTTTCAAGTATTTCAGGATTAATAAAAACCTTTTTAAAGTTGGCAAGTTCCGGCTCTTCTTCGGTAGCTGAGGAGGCATCAATAACAAACAGCCTTATTGATTTATGCACCTGGGGGGCTGCTAGCCCAACACCATCCGAATTGTACATGGTTTCCCACATATTTGCAATAAAATCATCTAGGTTTTCGTAATCTTTCTCAATTGGTTTTGCCACTTTTCTTAAAAGTGGATCTCCATATACAGTTACCGGATACATCATTTCTGGTATTTTGTTTTTTCTAAATATGTTTGTAAAATAATGGTGGCGCTAATTGCATCAACAAGTTCTTTATTTTGCCTTCCTTTTTTCTTGATTCCGCCATCAATCATGGTTTGAAATGCCATTTTTGAAGTAAACCGTTCATCTACCAGCTCAACCGGAATCTCTGGATGAAGTTTGGCAAACCTTTTCAAAAAAGGATTTATGTACCGAACAGCTTCGGATGCTTCATTGTTCATTTGCCTTGGGTATCCAATCACCAAACACTCCACATCTTCTTTCTTAAAATAATCTTCCAGAAAGTCAATGAGTGTATGTGTACTTACGGTTGTAAGTTTATTTGCAATAATTTGCAAAGGATCTGTTACGGCTAGGCCTACCCGTTTTCTCCCATAATCTATTGCAATTATCCTTCCCAAAATTTTTTTCACAAAAGTAATACTAAATACAATAATTGCTAAAGCAATTTAAAAGAAAATTAGCAAGTGGTTTTAAGAGGGGAAAGAATAAACAGTAAAAATTAAATATCGGGAGATGAGTGTGTTACTGGATTCTGTTTGGTTTTGTTTGATTTTGGCATAGGCTTTGCAATGCTTTGGATGTAATATTACTTAAAGACATGGCGCCATTGAAAACCAGAAAATTTGATTATTTGAACTTTAAAATAATTAGCCATGAAAACAACAAAAATAAGGCTGATTGCTACGATGATTACTCTGGCAGCTGCCATCACGATAACAGCAGTTCCTGCTGAAGCCCAACGAAGAGAAGATCGGGGTCGGGATAAAAGTAAGGTTACTTCTACAAGATCAAGAACAGCTTCATCAACAAGGGCTAAGAAAATGGAAACCAAATCCAGAAGTACTGCTTATAAAAAGCCAGTACAAAAAAGCACTAAAAGTAGCGATTTAGCCAGAACTAACCGAAGTTCAGATAATCGTTACAGAAGTTCTTCTCAAAATAATTCCAGAAACGACAGGGGAGAAAGAATTGCTACAAACCGGGCGAAAGAAAATAATAAAACATATACGCAAAGAAGAAATGAGCGCCAAGGAAAAGATGTAAATTCTTCTCGAAACCATACGTATAAACCTGAATCACGCAGTGATAGGGGGTCAAGTGAAATGAATAGTAGAGATGGGAAATACGATTCTAGAAGACATGCCGGCAATGATCGCTATACACCATCAAAAGATTATAGGGGAAGTAATAAGTATTGGAGCCATAAAAGGCCAAATAATAAAAGTTACAGACACCATAATAACTGGGACAGGAGTTGGCAAAACTATAAATGGAACCGGAACAGTTGGAGGGATTATTACGGACGCTATGATTTTTACAGCTATAAACATCACAAACATTATTATTATCACCGCGATTTTGGACATGTAATTAGGCGCTTCATTACTTCACCGGTTATATTTTACCATAACAACCACAGATATTATTGTCACGATGGACATTTCTTTAAGTACAGAAGGGGGGTCGGTTACGTTTTAGTAGAAATACCTTTTGGCTTGGTGTTTAATCAGTTACCTTACGATTACGAGGTTGTTTATATAAACGGTTACATGTATTTCAGGGTAGGGAATTTATTCTTCGAACGCAATTGGGATGGCTATCGATTGGTACATTACCCTGAAAGATATTTTTCATTCAACGACAATTACTACCTGGAAGAGTATTACAGGTAAGTAATAAGTTCAAATAAAAAAGTCCTGCTTGCCAGGACTTTTTTATTGCCTAATTCTGGCAAGTATCTATTTTGAATGATTCAACGAAAAGAAGATTTTAATACTAATCCGTAAATAGTCAGCATCGCCAAAAGTGTATCTTATTTCGGGAGTTAGAAATAAATTTTCACTAATATCTTTTCGTATTCCCATTCCCAAATTGACTCCCAGTTCGGTTCCATTTAAATCAAGGCCAGGGATTCCCCAGTTATAGGAATCATCCCAACGCCAAAAAGTAAAGCTTAAACCTCCCAAGGCATATAAATTGCCTATATTCTCTATATCAGTCAAATTATAGTGGGCATCTAAGTCAAGCACTGACCAGTTTACATAGTTTTTCTCAAGAAAATAGGTGAAGGTTGGCGCTGCTTTCCAGGTTTCATTTACTTCATACAATCCATTTACCGAAATCCCAATATTCTCTATTTCTGTTCCATAAACCAATCCACCACCAACACTTATCTGAGCTTTTAGGGAAATGGATGAAAACAGAATTAAAATCAGTGTAATAACTTTTTTATTCATGATGTTTACCTTTTTATTAATTTATAAGTATTAATACCTTCCATTGTTTTAATATGCAGGATATAAATTCCTGGTTTTAATCCCTGAATATCCATATGGTTCAAACTACTGTTCAAAGCAATGGTTATCAGTTTTAGGCCTTGCCCATTATATAAAATAGCGGAACCTTCACTCTCAATATTTTTACATTGAATATTTAGGATAGAATGAACTGGATTTGGATAAACAGATATTTCAGGGTTAAGTGTAAAAAGCTCTGCATCGGTTATTAATTCCATGGCCTGGCAAAAGCCCTGGGTAAGTATGTTGTTTGTTGAATGTGTTGTTTGTACTGCCACTTCACCAAGAGTCCAACTCAGAGAACCAGCAGTATTAGAAAAAACTTCGCCAGCAGCAGCAGACACATTTAACCGATAGGAATTTTCTGAATTGCCCCCGGTATTACCTCCTGTGCCTCCTCCGGTACCACCTCCTGTTCCTCCATTTAGAGGATTATTAATCCCTCCTTCTTCAAATTCGGTGCTTGACAGATAGGAAGTCAACATAATACCTGATGCATCCATATAAATATTCAGAACAGAAATCTTTATTCCCTCAACATACCATTGGTAGTCAATATCGGTTCCCTGGGTTTTGTAAACTATACCTGCATAGTTGTTCCACCATGTCCAGTTTTTTACGGTTTTTACCAATAAAGCATTCTGAAAGGTTCCAGCCGGAGTTGTAACAGTTCCATAGCCAATAGCCGAACATTGGACTAGGGTTGTATCCTTAAGAATGTATGTGTTTTCAGGAATATGGTTCATCCATACTACATATTGGTCGGTAAAATTATCACCGTAGCTAAATGGGAATTTTAACCCGGTTTGAGGATCAAGCCATTTTGAGTAACTGTAGTTTGCATCCGAAAATTGGTGATGAATGCCAACGGCTGTTGCCTCGAATCCGTTGCTGTTTACATTGTAGAATTGATATAAGTGCATTGTGTCAGTTTCTGCCCCAAATGGTTTTAAGGCTAAATTACTGTTTACAACTTCCACTGAATCGACAAATGGGGTTGTGCTGGGATCGATACAAATTACTGTCGATGCATCGTTGCTTGGCACTACGTTGCTAAAATCCCAGGTTTGGTTAGCTCCCTCTGTTATAACAGCTGTATTAATATCCGATTCGCTTGTTTGAACAGTGTATTTGTCCCCGGGAATTAATTGAAGGATATGATCAATTGTTGGTTGTGCCAAGGCTGTTCCAACAATCAAACAGTTGATAAGAAAAATGCAAAAATATTTCATCGCTTAGTCTTTTATGCACCTTACGGATATTCCATTTGTTTTATTTGTACCGGCATTGGTGGTTACAGTGCCACTATCGTAAAATTTAAACCACATAGCTTGGTTTGCGTTTGTGCTTAATTGAGTAGTTGACCAGAAATAGGCATTTTCTTTTATGTATTGGTATTGTGGGGTATTGCTTTGGATGTACATTTGTCCTGCGCCCCGAGCACCAAAATTTGTTTCGTTGGTGCCGTTTCCGGTTTCCCAATAGTTTGTTCCCGGCTCTTTTAATGCTTTTCCAATAATGCTTCCTCCACCGTAAATTGAGGATACATAATCTTTTAATATCTGAAATTCATTGATGCTTGGCAGATGATATCCACTGGGGCATGCACCTTGTACACCGCTTGGCGTCGAAGTTGAAGGGCTTGCATTTCGCATTGCCGCATCCCAGGTATATAATTTGCCATAATCTACGCCATAACTTGAGTTATTGTTATAGTCGTAGCAACCATCGATGATTGTGCCATCTGAATAATGGGTTGATTTTAGGTTTTCATTAAGCCAGGTTTGTGTGCCAATGTCTAGTGTGCCGTAGGTGTTCCCGTCATAGTCAACAACATTATTTCCTGTTGATCCATTGCCTCCCGAAGGGATGTATACCCATTGATCTCCAATGTATAAGGTGTCGTTTGAATAATGCACATAGATAGATCCGCTAAAAAATGCATATGGTACAGAAACCATTTCCGATGCTCCCATTTCGATAAAGTTGTTTCCACCATTTGCATCCAGATAGGTTTTCAGGAAATAACTGGATGTTCCCCAATTTACGGATTCAAAATTCCCTGATAATGTGTTTCCCCTCCCGATTTTCAGATTGACAATCCCAAATTCATTGGTTGTTACAATGTGTGTTTCGGAGTATTGTTCTTGTCCGGTGGCGGAATTTTTCAGGATAGAAAATTTTAAACTAATAGTACTGTTTTTTATTAGCTCTCCCGAATTATCCCTTACAACGGTTTGGTAGTTTATACAGTCCGGCACCTGCGAGAATGATGTACCGACGAATAATAAAAATAAGGTTAAGAAGAAAATGTTTTTCATTACTTGTTTTTTTTATTTGTTAATAGATTGTTTTTTGAGGAAGAATTTTTTTTAATGATTTTTTTCAACGCTTTATTTTGTGTCTCCAGTTTTTTTAAAAAAGCAGAAAACTTGTCCTCGTTCGTTTTAGTACCCATTTGCGTAGTTTTAACCATACAACAATACACATCATTGTAATATTTCCAAGCATAACGCTGGATTCAAGGAGTCGCAGGGGAGGTTACAAAAAGTTGCAGTGTGTTAAAATCGGTTAATTGGGAAGGTATACTTTCGTAAAATGCGAAAAAAATGGGAATTTAAAATTGAATTAAAAAAGAACTCAACGATTGCCCTTCTTTAATATTTAACTTGTTTTTTAAGCGATGCCTTACGGTTTTGATTGCACTTATTGATTTAAATGTGATGGATGCAATTTCTTTGGTTGAAAGGTTGAGTTTAAGTAAGGCGGCAATTTTAATCTCATTGGAAGTAAGAGAAGGATAGGAACCCACTAACTTTTCATAAAAGTTGGTATGGACACGATTAAAGGCATGATCAAATTCATCCCAAATATTCGAATTGGTTGCTAAGTGTATATCCTGAATGATCTGGTGCAATGAATTTTTACTGACTTGTTCTTGTTTTTGCTTGATGGCATTTACTTTTTGCGCAATGTCATGGAGGGTTTGATTAAGATGGAGTAAAGCCAAAGCTTTGCTGGCAAGCTCTTTATTTTTTAGTTCAAGATCCTGGTTCAATAACTTTTCATTTTGTTCGTGAACCTGGTTCTCAATTTCAATGACCATTTTTTGATTTTCAAGAAGTTCATGTTTTTGTTTCAGGTTTTTATTTTTTAGATGAAGAAAAACAAACAAGAAAATGGTTGCAAAGCAAATTATTACAATCACCGTTAATAAAAGTGAGTTGTGCAATTTATTGAGCTGGTTTTCCTGGCTAAGGAGCTGGATATCTTTTTCTTTCGCAGCAATTTGGGATTGAAATTCAAGCAACAGTATTTTTTGTTCTGTTTCTTTCGATGTTATTTCCCCTTGAATTTTATAATGTTGATCGGCAAGATCCAATGCATTTTTATAATCCTTCTTTTCCTTATATAACTTTGAGAGTTGTAAACACGACTTCGCAATTAATGGCTGGCTTTTAATTTGATTGGCCAGCTTGTTTGCTTTTTTTGCATATTCGAATGAATTATCAATGTTTGAAAGTCCAAAATAGGAAATTGCTTTACACAAATAAATATTACATAAACCATATTTTTCGTCGAGCGATAAAAATATAGCTTCAGCTTTATCTAATTTCTCGATAGCTTGCTGATATTGGCTTGTTTTATTATATATTTTTGCTTTAATAATATTAGAGGCAGCCAGCCTTCGTAGGTCGCCTTTTGATATAGCTAGCTGATAGGCTTGTGCTGCATATTTGTCTGCCAATTCCAAACTATCTTGTTCCAATTTTAATTTCCCAATATTTAAAAGCAGAGTTGCTTCCAGGATTGGGTTTTTAAGTTGCCCGACTTTTTTGTATGCTGAGTTGTAATACTTTTCAGCATTTTTGAAATCGTCAAATTCCAGGAATATAGCGCCCATGAAGTTCTCGCTACCAATTATTCCTTCTATATCGTTGATCTTTTCTTTTTCTAGGATCGATTGTTGATTTGCTTCCAAAGCCTTTACATATAGCCCCATACACGCATAGGTTCTTGAAAGGTTTCCGAAATACCGGGCTTTTAGCTCAGGGTATTCTTCATTTTTCATGAGGCCCCCGGCAGAGTCATAAAATAATATGGATTCATTGTATTGATCGTTGTAATAGGCAATTTCTCCTTTTATAAGATAATAATTAATATGTCCTGAAATATTGGTTGAATCCGTTAAAAGTAGTAGGCTCTTGTCAGCATATTGGTTTGCGATATTTCCATCAATGCTCATATATTTCTGGGCAAGTATAAGCATCGAATCTGCATTTGTTTGATTTGGTATTTTGATTTGATACAATACAAATCCTGTATTTAATAAGAATAAAAAAGCTAATGTAAGTGTGTTTATATAAGGTAACTTCATTATCGGGTAAAAAGATTGGTGGTTCTTTGTTGCATAAAAATATAAAACATAAGTTAATAAAACAATGTTAGGGGGTTTGTGAAATTACAAATAAAAAAAGGGCTTTCAACAGAAAGCCCTTTTGAATTATTGTAATGAATTGATTTATTATTTAAGATTGGCCTGTGCAGCTGATAGACGTGCAATTGGTACACGGAATGGAGAACATGAAACGTAATCCAGTCCAGCCCTGTGGCAGAATTCAACCGATGAAGGTTCACCACCATGTTCACCGCAAATACCCAATTTAAGGTTTTTATTTACTGAACGTCCTTTTTCAGCAGCCATTACAACCAATTGGCCAACACCAGTTTGATCAAGTGCCTGGAATGGATCTTGTTTAAGGATTCCTTTTTCAATGTAAATAGGCAAGAATTTGGCAGCATCGTCACGAGAATAACCAAAGGTCATTTGTGTGAGGTCGTTGGTTCCAAACGAGAAGAATTCAGCATGCTCAGCAACTTCGTTTGCTGTTAATGCGGCACGTGGAATTTCAATCATTGTTCCAACCATAAAGTCAACCTCTATACCTTTTTCTTCCATTACTTGTTTTGCCACTGAACGGATTATTTGTTCCTGAAGTTGGAATTCTTTAACCGTTCCAATAAGTGGAACCATTATTTCAGGTTTTGGGCTAAAACCTTCTTTCTTAAGGTCACAAGCAGCTTCAATAATAGCACGGGCCTGGGTTTCTGTGATTTCAGGATAGGTATTTCCTAAACGGCATCCACGATGTCCCAACATTGGGTTAAATTCGTGCAATCCTTCAACTTTCTCGGTTACAACCTCCACAGGTACGCCCAATTTTTCGGCCATCTCTTTTTGAGACTCAAGATCGTTTGGAGTAAATTCATGTAATGGAGGGTCCAATAAACGGATTGTTACACCAAATCCGTCCATAGCTTTAAGGATTCCGTAGAAATCTTCACGTTGTATAGGAAGTAATTTAGCTAAAGCTTCCTTACGGCCTTCAGTATCTTTTGCAAGAATCATTTCGCGCATTTTCCAAATACGGTCACCTTCAAAGAACATGTGCTCTGTGCGGCAAAGACCGATACCTTTTGCACCAAATTCACGTGCTGTTTGTGCATCAGCAGGGGTGTCGGCATTTGTACGTACATACATCCTTGTATTTTTCTCAGCCAGGTCCATGATTTTTCCGAAATCACCATCCAACGAAGGAGTGATTGTATCCACTTTCCCATCATAAACTTCACCTGTTGTACCGTTTAACGAAATAAAATCACCTTCTTTATATTCTTTCCCGGCAATTTTTAATGCAGTCATCGAAACATTAATCCCTGCAGCCGAAGAAACACAACATTTACCCATTCCACGTGCAACAACTGCAGCATGTGATGTCATACCTCCGCGTTCGGTAAGGATACCTTCAGCAGCATACATACCAGCTAAATCCTCAGGAGAAGTTTCACGACGTACGAGAATTACTTTATTTCCAGCTTCGGCAAGTTCAACAGCACGATCGGCTGTGAATGCACAAATTCCGGTAGCAGCTCCTGGAGATGCAGGTAATCCTTTACTTAATACAGTTGCTTTTGCAATTGCTTCCTGATCGAAAACAGGGTGCAGTAACTCATCCAGCTTGTTTGCTTCAAGTCGTAAAAGTGCAGTTTTTTCATCGATCATACCTTCTTCGAGCATGTCAACGGCCATTTTCACCATGGCAGCACCTGTTCTTTTTCCATTACGGGTTTGCAACATCCAAAGCTTTTCGTCCTGAATGGTGAACTCCATGTCCTGCATATCGTGGTAATGGTTTTCAAGCTTTTGCTGAATTTCATTTAAATGGGCATATACCTCAGGCATTGCTTCTTCCAATGAAGGGAATTTAGCCTTACGGTCTTCCTCTGAAGTTCCGTTACGTTCTGCCCAGCGACGAGAACCTTCCAATGTTATTTCTTGTGGTGTACGTACCCCGGCAACAACATCTTCACCTTGAGCATTAATTAAGTATTCACCGTTGAATATATTTTCACCTGTAGCGGCATCGCGTGAGAAACAAACACCAGTTCCAGATTTGTCACCCATGTTTCCATAAACCATTGCCTGAACGTTTACAGCAGTTCCCCATTCTTCAGGGATTTGTTCTTTTTGACGGTAAAGGATAGCACGTGGAGTATTCCATGAATCAAACACTGCACATACTGCCCCCCATAATTGGTCCCATGGATTGGTTGGGAATTCTTTTCCGGCCTTCGCTTTTACAATAGCCTTAAATTCTTCAACAATTCCTTTTAAGTCTTCTGCAGTAATTTCAGCATCGGTTTTATATCCTTTTTCGTCTTTAACACGGTCTAAAACTTCTTCGAATGGGTCGTACTCACCTTCTTCTGCTTCAACTCCCATTACCACATCTCCATACATCTGGATAAAACGGCGGTATGAATCGTATGCAAACTGATCGTTGCCTGATTTTTCTGCCAAAATTTTAACAGCATCATCGTTCATCCCAAGGTTAAGTACAGTGTTCATCATACCCGGCATAGAAACACGAGCCCCTGAACGTACAGAAAGCATTAGTGGAAATGCTTCACCTTTAGTGCCGAATTTTGCATTCATAGCTTGTTCGGTGTCAGCAATTGCTTTTTCAACGTCAGCTTTTAACATTTCAATTACTGCTTCTTTTCCAAGTTTGTTGTATGCGGTACAAACTTCTGTTGTGATCGTAAATCCTGCAGGAACAGGAACACCAATCAGATTCATCTCAGCTAGGTTTGCGCCTTTACCTCCCAAGAGGTTTTTCATGTCAGCTTTACCTTCGGCACTCCCTGCGCCAAATGTATAAACGTGTTTTGCCATAAAGTGTGATTTTTATTATAGATTCAGATTAAAACTAATTTTTTTGGGCTTACTAAAGTAGTTCAATTTTTCTAAACGAAAAATTTTGTGCATGTTATTCAATCAAATTTTAATCTTGTTAATACTTTGTTGACTAAATATTTGACCTCGTTTTGAACCATCATTTGCAACCCTTGATTTTTCAACAATTATTTATCCTTTGCTTTTGAGGCAACAAATATATTAATTTATGTAGAAACATAGATGTGAATAAGGATAGAATTCTATACTTAACATTCTTTAACGTTGATTTTAAGATGTTAACTTAAAAATGGATTATTTTTGTTTCAACAATAATTTTAATAGTCAAGATTTTTTCATAGAAAATAGGTTTAGTTAGGTTTGGGAGCAAGGGTGAATGTTCATCCTTGTTTTTTTATGCCAATATTTCATACGAATATTCTAATTCAGATGCCATTATTTCAGGAATAGTGGCTTTTTTTTTCAATGAAATTACATTTTGGTTGTTGGCTAAATTTTTGACCGCAAAAAATCGAAACAGTTAAATAATTTAGTCATGAATTTGAACAATTTTACCATAAAATCACAGGAAGCTATTCAACATGCTTCTGAAGTGGCGCAAGGCTATGGGCAGCAAGGTATTGAAACTGGTCATATCTTAAAAGGCATATTTCATTCTGCGGAAAATGTTGTATCGTTTTTATTTCAGAAATTAGGCGTTAATACCACTATTTTGCAGCAAGCCCTGGATAGTATTATTGCAAGCTACCCAAAAGTTAGCGGAGGATCGCCGTATTTGTCCTCTACCGCAAACAAGGTCATTCAAAAATCAGTTTCCATCGCAAAAGAGATGGGAGATCAATTTGTTTCTGTTGAGCATATTTTGTTGGGGCTTTTAGATGGCAATGACGATATTTCTCAATTATTAAAGGATAACGGAATTTCAAAAAAGGAATTGAAACTTGCCGTTGATGAGCTTCGAAAAGGCGCAAAAGTCGATAGTCAAACGGCAGAAGACCGTTTTAACTCTTTGAATAGGTTTGCTTTGAACCTGAACGATATGGCGCGCTCCGGAAAACTTGATCCGGTAATTGGCAGAGATGACGAGATCAGAAGGATATTACAGATACTTTCAAGAAGGACAAAAAATAACCCAATCTTGATTGGTGAGCCGGGAACAGGCAAAACAGCAATTGCTGAAGGGCTCGCACATCGAATTGTTAGGGGCGATGTGCCCGAAAACCTAAAAACAAAACAAGTATTTTCATTGGATATGGGAGCCCTGGTTGCCGGGGCTAAATATAAAGGCGAATTTGAAGAACGGTTGAAAGCTATTGTAAACGAAGTGACAAAATCAAATGATGAGGTAATTTTGTTTATAGATGAGATACATACCCTGGTTGGTGCCGGAAAAGGTGAAGGGGCAATGGATGCTGCAAATATCCTTAAACCTGCACTGGCACGTGGTGAACTGCGCGCAATTGGTGCAACAACTTTGAATGAGTATCAAAAATATTTTGAGAAAGATAAAGCACTAGAAAGGAGGTTCCAGATTGTACATGTGGAGGAACCCGATAATTTAAGTGCCATTTCAATTCTACGTGGTTTAAAAGAACGGTATGAAAACCACCATAAAGTAAGAATAAAAGATAGTGCAATAATAGCCTCGGTTGAGTTGTCGCAAAGATATATTTCCGACAGGTTTTTACCCGATAAAGCAATTGATTTAATGGATGAGGCTGCTTCTAAATTAAGGCTTGAAATGGACTCGTTGCCTCAGGAGTTGGACGAAATTGAAAGACGGATCAAACAGTTGGAAATTGAACGTGAGGCTATTAAAAGGGAAAAAGATGAGAAAAAGCTTGCCGAATTGAGTGAAGAAATTGCCAACCTGAAAGATGATCAGTCAAAGTACAGGGCAAAATGGGAAAGGGAAAAAAACGTTATCGACCGTATTCAAAAAGCCAAAGAAGAAATAGAGGAAGCAAAATTTGAAGCAGAAGAAGCTGAAAGGCAGGGCGATTATGGGCGTGTTGCCGAACTTCGGTATGGAAAAGTAAAGGAAGCGGAAGCCGAAATTGAAAAACTGAAAGTTGAGCTTGCCGAAATTCAAAAGAAAGATTCCCTGATTAAAGAAGAAGTTGATGCAGAAGATATTGCCGAGGTAGTTTCCAGGTGGACAGGAATTCCGGTAAACAAAATGATGAAAACCGAACGGGCAAAGCTGTTGCAAATGGAAGAAGAGCTACACAAAAGGGTCATTGGGCAGGATGAGGCAATTTCGGCAATTTCGGATGCAGTAAGAAGAAGCCGTGCAGGATTGCAGGATGAAAAAAGACCGATTGGTTCATTCATTTTTTTAGGTACAACCGGGGTTGGTAAAACAGAACTGGCAAAAACACTGGCCGAATATTTGTTCGATGACGAAAATATGATCCATCGTATCGACATGTCGGAGTATCAGGAAAAATTTTCGGTGACCCGATTGATTGGAAGCCCTCCGGGATATGTTGGTTATGATGAAGGCGGGCAACTAACTGAAGCCGTAAGGCATAAACCTTATTCCGTGGTTTTGTTCGATGAAATTGAAAAAGCCCATCCCGATGTTTTTAACGTTTTGTTGCAGGTGCTCGACGATGGACGGCTAACGGACAACAAGGGGAGGATCGTTAACTTTAAAAATACAATTATCATTATGACCTCCAATTTAGGTTCTCAGTTAATCCAGAATAATTTCGATGAATTAACTGAAAAGAACCGCGGAGAAGTTCTGGAAAAAACCCGTAATCAGTTGCTTGACTTATTGAAAAAAACAATTCGACCGGAATTTTTAAACCGGATTGATGAAACCATCATTTTTACACCTTTGACCAGGAACGATATTAAAGATGTGGTTAAAATACAGTTCGAAAGGATTTTGGAAAGGTTGAACCAACAAGGTTTGGATATTGAAATCACTGAAAATGCCATTGATTGGATAGGAACTGTTGGTTACGATCCGCATTTTGGAGCAAGACCAATTAAGCGAATCCTTCAGAAGTATATTCTCAATGATTTGTCGAAAAAAATAATTCAGGGAAATATTTCAAAAGATCAAAAAATAATCATTGATGTTGAAGATCAGGAGCTGGTTTTCCGAACTTAAAGGTTATCCATTTCCCTGGTCAACTCTTCAACAGCATTTAAACATTGCGTTTTAAAATTTTCAATGTAAGATGGATAGGCTTCAATTCCTTCGTTTTTTTCAGTAAGGATTTGAAGCTCTTTCATTTTAACACCTAAATCGTTCATGCCAAGTATTATTACAGACGATTTTGCCTTGTGCGCTTCTTTCCCCAATTCAATGTATTCACCACTGGCAAAATGCTTCTCCATATTCTCAATAAATTCGGGGACTTGTTCCATAAAGATGCCAATCATATCTTTCATAAACTCTGTTTCCCCACCAGTAACTTCTTTCAAATAGCTTAGATCGGTATATTTCAAGTCAGGCATTTGTCGTTTTTTTAATTTGTGAATGCAATTTAATAAAATATATTTATAAACTTATTTAGAAGGAATCGTACAGGATAAAATTTATTGTGACTTTGCTCATGTATTAAATCCGACTTATATCTATAAATTTGTACTTCCAATAAAAAGAAATCTATCCAAAAAAATCCTTATTGATAAGGTTGTAAATTATGAAAAAAACAGCATTTAACGAGAAACATAAGCAGATTGGCGCAAAAATGGTTGAATTCGTTGGTTTTGAAATGCCAATTGAATATACTGGTATTAAAAACGAACACATGTGTGTTAGGGAAAATGTGGGGGTTTTTGATGTGTCGCACATGGGCGAATTTTGGGTTACAGGACCTACAGCACTCGAATTAATTGGTCAAATAACATCAAATGATCCTGGAATATTAAATCCGGGGCAAGCTCAATATTCTTGTTTCCCTAATGGAAAGGGTGGTATTGTGGATGATCTGATCGTTTATTGTTTTTCACATGAGAAATACCTTTTAGTGGTGAATGCATCCAATATCGAAAAAGATTGGAACTGGGTAGTATCACAAAATACGGTTGGGGCCAGTCTTGAAAATGCCTCTGACTCGGTTAGCCAATTGGCAATCCAGGGACCAAATGCCACAAAAGTATTGCAGAAACTTACCGATGTAAACTTGTCTGACATAAAATTTTACACATTTACAACCGGAACATTTGCAGGTGTTGAAAATGTAATTATCTCAGCTACAGGATATACCGGGGCTGGCGGCTTCGAATTGTATTTCGACAATGCCGATGCCTCTCAAATATGGGATTCGATTTTTGAAGCAGGAAAAGAATTCGATATCCAAGCGATTGGATTAGGTGCGAGGGATACTTTACGCCTTGAAATGGGTTATTGCCTGTATGGAAATGATATTGACGATACCACATCCCCAATTGAAGCAGGGCTTGGTTGGATCACTAAATTTAATAACGGTAGATCATTCGTTGATCGGGAGTTTTTAAAAATGCAAAAAAACGAGGGTGTTTCACGAAAATTAAAAGGATTTGTTATGCTGGAAAGGGGAATCCCTAGGCACGGATATGAAATTGTGAATGATAACGGGAAAACAATTGGAACAGTAACTTCTGGAACCATGTCCCCTGTTTTAAATAAAGGCATTGGTATGGCATATGTTTCAAAAGAGTATGCTGCATTGGGAACAGAGATTTACATAAAAATAAGGAATAAAGAAATACCTGCGGAAATTGTTAAACTTCCATTTATTTAACAGTTGTATGCAAGTGTAAAAAGCACAATTCAACATTTAACCAAATTGGTACAAGATTGAAATAACCACTAAAAAATGAATTAGATATTTTCTTTGCGTTAAGACAGGTGAAAATTTTGTGAGTATTTATTTTGTTTTTTCTCCCCCCTCCACAAAAAAAAATCCTGCGCGCAAAACAGCACATTTGCAACCCCACAGGCTAACCCACAGACCAAAGTTTGCAAAAGAGCTGTTTTTATCTTCCCACTTATGGTAATCCAATTATATCCAAATTCATTGCTAAATTTTAAAAACGAAAAATTGTAAATTTAACTTTCTAGTATTAGTTGGGTCTTATTACCGAAAATGGACAAAAGCGTGTTAGAAAGTAAAATAGTTGAGCTCGTTAAAAATAGGCAAAACAGAAAGCAAGGAGTTTCTTTGCTAATTGATTTGTACCAGGAACAATTGTACTGGCACATCCGAAAAATGATTATTTCGCACGATGATACCAAAGATGTTTTACAAGAAGTTTTTCTCCGGGTTTGGAAAAACATAGACCGTTTTAAAGGCGATTCAAAACTTTCCACCTGGCTTTACAGAATTGCAACGAATGAAACACTAAGGTTTTTAGACAAAAACAGGAGATTCTTAGAAAAAAATCAAAAACTGGAAGAAATAATGATAAATGAACTGGAAAGTTCTGATTTGATTAAAGGTGACCAAATCCAAATGGAACTACAAAAGGCAATATTTCAACTTCCTGAAAAGCAAAGGCTGGTTTTTAACATGCGATACTTTGACGAAATAAAATATGAATACATTGCTGAAATATTGGAAACATCGGTTAACTCGTGTAAAGTTACTTATCACCATGCCAAAACAAAAATTGAACAAATAATGAAGGAGGGAATAATACTATGAATGATAAAATAAAACATCCATTTCAGGTTCCCGAAGACTTTTTTGAAGAATTCAAATCAGAAATGCTTGGGGAAATTGAATTACATATTAATTCAAAACGGCAGTCGGATTATAAAAAAATAATATTAGTTACGCTTAAATATGCTGCCATCGTTGTATTTGCGTTTTTAATTGGTCGTTACAGCACTGGCATAAACCACAAGAAATCGGAGTTGCCTAGCGTGGAAACCGTGTTCAACCAGGTGGCAGAAGATGAAATTATAGCTTTTGTAATTGAAGATGAACTATTTGAAAAACAGTAAACTTATTATCATGAAAAAGTTATTATTCCTTATACTTATAATTTGTGCATCATTCACATTAAAAGCACAAACCGGTTATCAGAGAAATAACCGAAAAAAGAATTGAATACCTGGCCTCAAAACTTTCCTTTAACATCTGAGGAAGCGCAAAAATTCTGGGCCCTTGTTTCGGGAATTTCATTCAAAAAGAGAAGCTGCAACATCAGAACGAAAAGATTTAAAAAATTCAACCGAACAACTGAGTAATGATGAATATTTGAAAATAGTAAATAACTACATATCAGCAAAAACGAAACAGGCTTTGCTGTTAGATGAATATCATAAAAAATACCTAAAAATTTTGCCTCCCAAAAAACTTTTGGAATTCTATAAACTCGATGAAGAATTCAATAAAAGTCTGCTAAAACAAATTAAAGAAGCAGGAAAGAGAAAAAAGTAGGGTAAAATGCTTTTTAAGCGGATATATAAATGTTTCGCTGTGTCTCAAAAAAGCAATTAATTAATTAAAAATCCGGAACCATGAAGAAACTAATATTTACTTTGATTTTGGCTGTCATTGTACAGTATGTATCTGCTCAGGATGTGGTAATTAAGTTACAGCCCTTGCAGGAAACAAAAGCTGTTTCAGTAGATGTGATTAACGTGTACAACGAAAGCAATGGAAGTACGTTGCAACTGACTAATCTGCCGCAAAATATTACTGAATATGCTATAAACTTGGCGCAAGGAGAATTGAATTCGATAACCGGAACTTCCGATATTGCCATTGGAAATGAAAATTCAGTTCGTATCCAAAAAGCAAATAACGAATATCAGCTAATTGCAAAAATAAATCGCGCCCAAGATATATTCATAAAGACATTTACTTTAGACGGGAAACTTCTTTATGAAAGTATTTATTCAGCGGTTCAGGGAGAAAACACATTTAGAGTTCCTGCATTCAAAAACAAGATTTGCCTTCTGCAGATTAAATCACAGGAGATAAATAAATGCTATAAAATAAACGATTCATCTATTGGTGAATATACTTCTTCTAATTTTGAACAAACTGCGAAAAGTGGAATTCTAAAAAGTCCCACTTCGTTTTCCTATTCACCCGGCGACCGTATTCATTTTACCGTCACAAAAAATAATCTATTATCGCGGGTATGGATGGGGCAGCCTAAACATAGTGATGAAATACTCATAGCCATTCCAAAAAGCGACCGGAAGTTCGACATGGCTCAAACGCTGTCGAAAGGTGCACAGGAACATACCATTTCGTATTCGGGAGTAGCATTTTATACTGGGTGTTTTTATGCCTCCACTTTTTATCCGCCCGGAAAAGTAGCTGACTATTTTGGATTCCAGTATTTTAGAGACAACGACCCCGACGAAGGAGGGCACAACACCGATTTTTTAACCAAGGCTGCTTATCATACCATTCATTTATTAAACGATGAGCAACTGGGTGTTTTAATCGATTTGGCAGCAAGACAAGACAGTTTGATTGCCGCTTATGCGTACGCCAGAATGCCTGTTATTAAAGCATTTCATCGGTATTTGGACAATGATATGCCTTCAGGCAAAACAAAACTAAGCAAAGAGGCAGTTGTCAATGAATCGAAAGAAATATACCGGATTGACGCTGAGCTAAGTTACGGACGAGCAAAAGCTTTCAGCACCGTCATTAAATCATTTACCCAGAAACAAAAAGATTATTTATATGCTTTGGATGCTATAGGAATGCAATTGTGGTCGATGCCCGAAAAACCAGTTAACCGGGGAATTCCGAAAGAATTAAATGTGCATGTGATGACCAATGCCAGCGAAATGTTCAGCTGGTTTTTAGGTAGTCTCGAAGCCGACACTTATTTCTGCCCCGAAAGACAAGGAACATATTTTGGCGGTTTCTTTATGAAAGATGCCCCGGCAATGGGAAATCCAAATTATTCAATCGACACGGAAACCACTGCCGATAAAGGGAAATATATGCTCGAAGAAATTTTGGACAACACTCAGGAACAAAAAATACGTGGTATTTATTCAACTGTACTTAACGACCTGGATAGTATTGCAGCCGTTCGAGAAGAGATTTCAACAGAATTGCGAAAATTTTGGGAGCAGGATGAAATCGACAAACAATTGGTTTTGGATTTGTCGGCAAAATATGGTGAGTTGGATGGCAATTACATTTATACCATGGCCGACCAGTTTGTGGAAGTTTTCCGGACACTTACAGCGCTGCAGAAAAATTCGTTAGAGGAATTACGTGACCTCGATGACTTTCCTTGTAAACCCGGTACTGTTTTTCTTTATTCAAAAGAGATTGCTGAACCGGCATTAGAAAATACCGACAAATTCTTTGAGTAAGACTTTTAATAGCCTAATCTTTATGAACAAGACATTAAGCGTCGTATTTTTCTTTCTTTATTTAAGTGGGCATGCCCAGCAACTTGAGTGGAGTCAACCTGTTGAAGTCGCCACGGGAATGGAATTTACAGAAGGGCCTGCGTGGCATCCCGATGGATACGTTGTATTCAGCGATGTTAGCGGAAACGTAATTTACAAATGGAGTGCAAACACCGGACTTGATACCTTGGTTTATCCGGCTGGTAATTCAAATGGAATTGTTTGTGCCAAAACCAATGACTTTGTGGTTTGCAGGCATGGTTCGCGCGATATTGCCCGAATGGACAACAAAGGAAACCTGGCAACAATTGTTTCTTCATACAATGGGAAAAGGTTCAATAGTCCAAATGATGTTACCCTAAGTTACAGGGGCTCGATTTATTTTACCGACCCCGATTATGGTGTTGCTCAGAACGACCAAGAGTTGAATTTTCATGGCTTGTATTGCATTCCCTATAATTCCAGCACTCCTGTTTTATTAGATAGCACCTTGATTAAACCCAACGGCTTAACTTTTGCATCCGATTGGCGAACGCTTTACGTTAACGAAACTTCGAGCAATAAAATTTACAGCTATTTTTTGCGCGATGAATATGTACTTAAATATTTCGCAAAAGAAAAAAAAGTTTTTTTGGAGCTTGATAATTCGGGCGAAGTGGATGGAATTACTGCCGATGTTTATGGCAATCTATATGTTGCTTTTGGCGATGGTGGAATCAAGATTTTCGACAAGGATGCCAATGCAATTGGAAGCATCAATTTTCCGAGCAAAACCAAAGTTCGAAACCTTTGCTTTGGGGGCAAATACCAGAATATTCTATTTGTTACTGCAGGCAATTCTTTATTCAAATTAGAAATTCGTTATTATGGCGATTTAATTGCACCCGGCATATTGGGAATTCCGACTGATAATTCTGTGGTGTTTAATGCCGTTTCCGACAAACAATTGTCTGCCTATATCGCTTACGGTAGGGATGAAAACAAATTTGACCAGCAAACCACCGAACAAATATTTCCGGCAGGAGAACCCATTGAAATTACCATTGACGGGCTGGAAACAAATACAAGATATTTTTACCAGCTGAATTACAAAACCAATAATAAAACTGAGTTTACTTCAGCTTCAAAAGGAACATTTATTACTCAGCGAGCAAAAGGCGAAATGTTTTCGTTTGCTGTAGAAGCTGACCCGCATCTCGATGAAAGCTCGAATTATACTACATTCAGAAATATGCTAAAAAATGCAGCAGAGATTGAAGCTGATTTTCTGATTGATTTAGGGGATAATTTTATGACCGAAAAATTCCCGATTTTTAACGAATACTATGTGGAACAACGCAATTTATTGTATCGCCATTTTTGGGACGAAACCTGCAAATCAATGCCACTTTTTTTAGTAAATGGAAACCACGAAGGCGAATTAAGGTGGAGAGATGATATGATGGATATTGCTACAACAGTTCGAAAAAAGTATTATCCAATGCCTTCACCAAACGACTTTTATACTGGAAGCGACCATATTGAATCGGTAGGTTTGCGTGAAAACTATTATGCATGGTATTGGGGCGATGCCTTATTTGTAGTAATTGATGTTTACGGTTATACCGAAAATCGAAATAATAATCCATGGTGTTTTACCTTGGGAAAAAAACAATACGATTGGTTTACTGAAACCCTCGAAAAAAGCGATGCAAAATACAAATTTGTGTTTGCCCATCAATTGGTTGGTGGAGATAGTTACGGACGTGGCGGAGCTGAGTTTGTTGACTATTTTGAGATGGGTGGAAAAAATGCCGACGGTTCGTCTGGTTTTGAAAATGAGCGACAGGGATGGGAAAAACCACTGCATCAAATCATGCTTGAAAATGGAGTACAGATATACTTCCACGGGCACGACCATTTTTATGCCGAACAGGAAAAAGATGGCATCATTTATCAACTGGTTCCGCAACCATCGTTCCCCGGATATACTACCGTAAACGATGCAGAAAACTATGGTTATTTAAGTGGAATAATTTTACCCAACTCAGGTCATTTACAGGTTACGGTCATGAAAGACAGTGCACGAGTTGATTACATTGGTGCGTATCACGAAAATAATCAAAGTAAAGGTTTGATAAATGGACAAATCAGGCGAACTTACTTTATTAAATCAAACGATGTGCTTAGTTCGGCAAACAACAAAATAAACTCAGACAAAATGAAAGCCTGGTATGCGCAAAACACCATCTTTTTAAATTCTTCTAAAAACTTAAACGCAAATGTTTCTTTGATATCGATGGATGGTAAAAACCAGGGAATTTTGTTTGATGGAATGTTAAACCAGGGTAACAACTCTATTCCCTTGCACAAAACACTAAAACATGGTGTTTATATACTTATAATTCAATCCCGTCAAACACGCGACTCATTAAAAATTGTATTGTAAAATGAGAAAACTTAAGTTACTTACCATTCTGATACTCTTTAATTCCGTCACCGGATTTAGTCAGAATATATATTTAACGGAGATTTTAGGACGCCCAACTGACCACTCGATTACCCTTAATGTTATGTTTAGTGATTCAGCTGAATTTTATTGTGAATACTCAAAGGTTGGAGACTCACCAAAAGCATATACAGACACAATTTACACGCAAAGGGAAAATGTTGGGGAAATCATCATAAATGGACTTGATAAAAACACTCTGTATGAATATAGAACTGCTTATCGCAGAAAAAATACCGAAAATTTCACATTTGGTGAATATCATCAATTTCACACCCAGCGAAGCAAGGAAAGCACCTTTCGTTTTGTAATTGAAGCCGACCCACATCCTTACGATAAAAAATGTTATCCTCCACTCTGGGAAATTGCACTCGACAATCAACTTGCCGACCAACCTGATTTTATGCTCGATTTAGGCGATACTTTTGGCGATGACCACCGTCCGTTTGAAATTAATAAAGAACAGGTTCGTCAGCTCCAACTAAATTCACGCCAATATTTTAGTCGAATTTGTCATTCTGCTCCGCTATTTTTATGTTTGGGGAATCATGAAGGAGAGAGTGGTTACTATTTACAACAAACGCCACCCAACAACCTTGCCGTATGGGAAACACATTGGCGAAAATTGTACTACCCCAACCCATTTCCAAACGAATTTTACTCAGGAAATACTACAGAGGAAGAGCATGGAATGGGTGTGCCCGAAAATTATTATTCATGGGAATGGGGCAATGCCTTGTTTGTTGTTCTCGATGCATACAGATACTACACAGCCAGTGCAAAACCACGCAACTGGGAATGGACCATTGGAAAACAACAATACAACTGGCTGAAAGAGACTTTGGAAAATAGCGACGCCGGTTTTAAATTCGTATTTATGCACCATATTATGGGGGAAAGCCGGGGAGGCATTTTATTGGCAAAAGGTTTTGAATGGGGCGGTCACGAAAAAGACGGAACAAAGTGGACATTTGCAGAAAATCGCCCCGGTTGGGAAATGCCATTGCACCAATTAATGGTTCAAAACAAAGTCAATATCTTTTTTCAGGGTCACGACCATTTATTTGTTCAGGAGGAACTGGATGGACTAATTTATCAAACCGTGCCCATGCCGAGCGATTCGTCATACATGATAGGAATGAACGATAACTCCTATGCATTCACGGGCAATATTGTTCCCGGTTCGGGACATATCCGTGTTGAAGTCTCCTCTGAGCAAGTACAGGTTGATTTTGTGAGTGCCCAACTTCCTAAAGATGAAACACCAGAAATAAAAAACGGCGATGTTGCCTATTCCTATTTAGTGAATAAATTTGGGTTAATTTCTTCCAACTCCGAAATGCCAAAATGGGAAGCAAAGCCAAAAGTTAAGCTCTATCCAAATCCATTTCGAGATAGTGTTAACATTCAATTCGAGTTGAAAACACAGGGGGAAGTTAACTTGTTTATTTACGATTTATCAGGAAAACAAGTCGATAAAATTAATGCCGGGCATTTATCCTCAGGAATAAACAACATAAAATGGGATGCCATAAATCGAAATGGAAAGCCATGTACAAGTGGCGTTTATGCCTGTAAAATTGTTACTCCTGATGGTGCTCAGTCGGAGAAATTAATTAGGGTTGAATAAGCGAAGAAACTCTGTTCAGTTTCAGTACAATTAGAAAAGAGGCAATTAATACAAAAATTCCTTCTCCATTTGTAAGCACATTGGCAAAACCGCACAGCCCCATTCACATCCCAAAGTTTTGCCAAAGAGCCTACAAAGCCAGCCCAGAGTACCGCCTTTAATGGCGGTTTAGGATTTCCCTCCCACAAAAAACAAAATAAATTTGTGCTCCGTGGTAAGGTCAATTCCGATTAAAAAGAAAAACAATTAGATTTGTTAAAACTTATGACATATTGACTTTGAAAAAAGGCACTTTTGTGACGCAAAACTTACATTTTCCAATTCTTTATTAAATAATATTAACAGTCTCCTGTTTTTAAGTCTTATTGAATTACAATTGTTATATATTTGACAAAAATTATTAAAAACTCGTTATTTGAATTACTTACACACAGGTGTTATATAACCTAAGATTTTATGGGATAAATTGATATTTCTCATCTGTCATAAGTTTCAAAAACCTTTCATTTACTTGATTATTTGCAATAAGTAAGGAATGTTATTTTAAGAAACAAAATGGTTGAAATTAAGTAGTTTTAATTAGTGAGTATGGAAAAAACCAAGATTTTTCAAGCTCTTTCTTTAGTTGTAAAGATTGGAACCTGAATTTTCAACAAAAAAAATTACACAATGAAAAAACACAACTTTTACGCAGGACCATCAATTTTGCCTGAGTTTACGAAAGAAAAGGTAGCAGAAGCTGCCATGAATTTTGCTGAAACAGGATTGTCTGTCATGGAAGTGTCACACAGAAGCAAAGAGTTTGTGGCTGTGATGGACGAAGCAGTAGCTTTAGTGAAAGAACTTTTGGAAGTGCCGGAAGGCTATTCCGTTTTGTTTCTTCAGGGTGGGGCTTCGACACAGTTTCTAATGGGGCCATACAATCTAATGAAGTCGAAAGCTGCATATTTAAATACAGGTGTTTGGGCTGCCAAAGCAATGAAAGAGGCTGCCTTTTTTGGCGAAGTTGTTGAAGTTGCTTCATCAAAAGATGCAGTATATAATTATATCCCGAAAAATATTGAAGTTCCGGCTGATGTAGATTATTATCATTATACATCAAACAATACCATTTATGGAACTCAAATCCATAAAGATCCGGAAGTATCTGTACCTCTTGTGTCTGACATGTCATCCGATATTTTCAGTCGCCCAATTGATATTTCAAAATACGATTTAATTTATGCTGGTGCACAGAAGAACCTTGGACCGTCAGGTGCAACATTGGTGATTGTTAAGGATGCTGCTCTTGGAAAATCAGAAAGGGCGATTCCTACCATGTTAAATTACAAAACGCATGTTGAAAAAGAATCGATGTTTAACACACCTTCTACATTGCCAGTGTTTGCCTGCCTGCAAACCTTAAAATGGTTAAAAGAAAAAGGTGGTGTTGCAGCTATTCAAAAAATTAATGCTGCTAAAGCCAAATTGTTGTATGATGAACTTGACCGCAATAAATTATTTGAGCCAAACATTAAGGCAGTCGAAGACCGTTCAATGATGAATGTAACCTTTGTAATGAACCCTGCATATGCCGAATTGGAAAAAGATTTCCTGGCTTTTGCCACCGAAAGAGGAATGTTGGGTATTAAAGGGCACCGTTCAGTTGGTGGGTTTAGGGCGTCAATTTATAATGCAATGCCAATGGAAAGCGTTCAAGCTTTGGTTGATTGCATGAAAGAATTCGAAAGCAAACAATAAAAAATACCTTGCAGGATTTCAATTTGGGGTCCTGCACCTTTTTTCTGTTAAAATTAATTTCCTTTTGTTGCAAATAATCAAAACATTGATCGATAAAGAAAATTAAATTTTATACCATGAAAAAAGTACTTGTAGCTACAGAAAAACCTTTTGCCCCTGCAGCAATCAAAAAGATTGAATCGATTCTAAAAAAAGCAGGTTCTCAATTAGTTTTATGTGAAAAATATCCCGATAAAAGCACTTTGCTTAAAGCAGTTGCTGAAGTGGATGCATTGATAGTCAGAAGCGATAAAATTGATGAGGAAGTATTGAATGCTGCCAAAAACCTGAAGATTGTAGTTAGGGCAGGGGCAGGGTACGATAATGTTGATTGTCAGGTTGCGTCCGAAAAAGGAATTGTGGTAATGAACACGCCCGGACAGAACGCCAACGCAGTTGCTGAATTAGCCGTAGGTTTGGCCCTATATGGAATAAGGGAATTTTTCTCGGGAAAAGCCGGAGGGGAGTTACGAAAAAGGACTTTAGGGCTACATGGTTTTGGATTTGTTGCCCGCAATGTTTTTAGGGTAGCCAGGGCATTCGGTATGAAAGTAATAGTTTTTACAAGATATAGCAAGCATGCAGCTGCCGCAATTGGGTTAAAAGTGGTTGGTTCGTTGGAAGAGTTGTACGAAAAATCAGATATTGTATCGATCCATGTTCCGGCAAGGGGTGAGCACATTAAATCGGTTAGTATGGATGTATTAAAACATCTAAAAAAAGATGGGATAATTGTAAATACAGCCAGAAAAGAAGTTGTGAACGAAGCGGATCTTTTGGAATTTATGGCAGAAAGAACCGATGTAAAATACCTCACCGACGTAGCCCCGGATTGTAAAGATATTATGCAGGAAAAATATGCAGATAGGTATTTTGCTACACCTAAAAAAGCTGGTGCACAAACTGCCGAAGCCAATATGAACGCCGGGGTAGCTGCTGCAAACCAGATTATCGATTTCTTTGAAACAGGAGATATATCGTGTAAAGTGAATTAAATAGGTTAGCAGTTATTTTGGTTCTTACATTGGTTGCTAGCTATCGAAATGAATAAAATTTATTAAAAATGGCGGAAATAGGTTTTGAACTGTATGGACGCCAAATACCAAAAAAATATGGCAATAGTAAAACCATTTAAAGGATTAAGGCCCCCAAAAGAAATAGCACAAGAATTAGCGTGCTTGCCTTATGATGTAATGAACAGTGAAGAAGCTGCTGTGATGGCTGAAGGCAAAGAAGTTACTTTATTGCACATTACAAAAGCTGAAATTGATTGTGCCAAAGGTGTAGATATTCATTCAGAAAAAGTGTATAATAAAGCAGTTGAAAATTTTAAAAATTTCCAGGAAAACGACTGGCTGGTTAAAGACGAAACCCCCCGGTTTTATATTTATGCGCAAACCATGAATGGGATTACCCAATACGGAATTGTTGGGGCAGCTGCCTGCGACGATTACCACAATGGGATTATTAAAAAGCATGAACTTACACGCCCTGAAAAAGAAGACGACCGGATGGTTTTAACCCGTTATTTGAATGCCAACATTGAACCAGTGTTTTTTGCATATCGGGCTGTTGATGAGATTGATGATATTGTTAAAAATATTGTGGAAGGGCAGGATGCCGATTACGATTTTGTAGCTGAAGACGGATTTGGACATCATTTTTGGGTGATTAACCATGTGGAAACCAACAAAAAAATAGAAGAGCTTTTTGCCACAAAAGTTCCATATACTTATGTGGCCGACGGGCATCACAGAACTGCAGCTGCTGCACGGATTGGTTTGGAGAAAAAAGATCAAAACCCAAACCATACCGGGAATGAAGAATACAATTTCTTTATGGCTGTGCATTTCCCGGATAATCAGTTGCAAATTATTGATTATAATAGGGTTGTGAAAGACCTAAACGGATTAACTGTGGATGAGTTTATTGGAAAATTGTCACTTTCTTTTGATATTTCAATAGTTGGGGATGAAGTTTACAAGCCAGCCAAACTGCATGAATTTGGTATGTACCTGAATGGAAGTTGGTATAAGCTTTCCGCAAAGGCAGGAACATTTAACGATGATGACCCAATTGGAGTGCTGGACGTTACCATATTATCGAAACAGGTTTTGGAACCAATTTTAGATATTAAAGATTTAAGGACATCTGACAGAATTGACTTTGTTGGTGGGATCCGAGGATTGGGAGAATTGGCTAAAAGGGTAGATAGTGGCGAAATGGAAGTTGCCTTTGCCTTATTTCCGGTTTCAATGCAGCAATTGATCAATATTGCCGATTCTGGAAATATTATGCCACCAAAAACAACCTGGTTCGAGCCCAAACTCAGGTCAGGACTTGTGGTTCATGCATTAGACTAATATTGAGGTGAGATATAAGAAAGCCACTCTTCGTTCCGGAGGGTGGTTTTTTTATGAAAGCCTTCGGATGATGCGTCCCGATAATTTATCGGGATCTATCCCCATTATTATTTCAGTAAATAAAATTTGCTGCACCCAAGAGCTAATTGTTTGAATTTCATTGCAGTTGGTGATTCCCGGGAACCGTGAATGTTTTCATGACCGTTGAAAAATTTTCTTGTGCAGTAAAAAATACCGTAATACCTGCATGCTCAATAATCGAAAAAAATGTATGCATCTTTTGAAAAACCCGGCTTTTGGGAATAGTTCCCTAACTATAATCCGCGAATTATTAAACCTGTGCTTAAAGACCTTTAACGGATTGGAAATTTCAGTAAATTCTTTATTTTGGGTAATTAATTTGTTTTTCTTTGAAATATCCAATTCATTTTCCAGAGGAATTGTCAATCCTAAAGCATTCAAATATGAGATGCCATCTTTTAATAAATACAATTTCCCCTCGTCAAGAGCCAATTTATACACCTCTTTCCAAATATCATTATCGGCTAGTTGCCCAACAATCAATATATCAATAATCCAGTTTAGGTTATCCCTGTTTTTTGAAATAACCCCGTGCAGTATGGTTAAACAAATATCATAGGCGAGTTTTGGCCTAAAGGCTGAGCTTATGCCAGGGTGCTCAAGCACATTGTTGAATAATTTTTCAGTAAATTCATAGCTTAAAATACTTCCAACCCTCCAATGTAAATCAAGTTCAATACCTAACTTTTCGTGCTTTAGCCCAATTGCATGGTAAAAATCAAAGGTTGCTTTCGGAAATTTCCGGATAAATTTTAGTTCCCGGTTCTTCCATGTATAACCGATCGTTTTTAGCAGAGAAAGCGCATCTTCAAC
Organism: Prolixibacteraceae bacterium; assembly: GCA_963677475.2. GTDB lineage: Bacteria > Bacteroidota > Bacteroidia > Bacteroidales > Prolixibacteraceae > JABMQB01. The sequence goes on from CAXXQD010000015.1 coordinate 249,757, forward strand.
CTTATTATATGGGATAAGGATGTCCATATCTGACATAGGGCGCAACACCGGATCGGGATAATAATACATGATGCTTCCACCTTTTAGAACTATCGAGCCAATATTGTTTTTTTTCAGTATGCCACAACAGATTTCAAGCTGATCGCTTAGGTGCTTGGTTTTCAACCACCAAAATTTGTAAAGCACTTTAAGTCTTTTTTCATGTACCGATTTTAATCCATTCTTCATTATTTGGTAATGAAAAAAAGGGGCCAGCCTCATCGAATCATACTCAATATTGTCAATGTTAACATGGGTATCCCAATGTTGCAATGCTGCTTGCTTTTCTTCTTTGTTTGATCCAAGACAGACCGTTAATATATTTTCCTTTAATTTAAAATTGGTCTTCATTATCGTTCGTCAATTCTAATTACTTCATCAGCTGCTGCTTCAAAACCTTTTTGATGGCTAATAATTACTACAATTGCATTTTTTTTCAGGTGCAATATTTCGTCGGTGATTTGTGTTATAGATTGTGTATCTAAATGATTCAACGGCTCATCAAAAATAATTAAATCAGACGAATGCAACCATTCGCGTATTAATATCAGCCTACGAGATTCACCACCCGATAATCCTTCGCCACGTTCACCAATGATGCGTTCTGCTATGTTTTTTCCGTTTGGAAGCAGGTCTGATAACCAGCTTTTTTGCATTTGTCCCCAAACTTTGTCCTGATCTTCATGGCCAAAGGTTATGTTGTCTTTTATTGATGAAGCATAAAGAATGGCATCTTGATGAATAAATGCAAATTTGCTTCTGAGCATTCTTAATTCATCCCAGGAAATGCTTTTGTCGTTAATGGAGATTTTTCCGCTATCTGGTTGTATCAAACCTAAAAGAATATGTGAAAGCGTAGATTTTCCGCATCCGTTACGTCCGGTCCAAAGATAAATTTTTCCTTTTTCAAGCGAAAAGCTATAGTCATTGAACAATTGATCCCTGCCTTCGTAAGCAAAGTTTAACCCTTTTATTTCAATTTTTTCTATGGGTTTTCCTGTTTCAAAACTATCTTCGGATACAAGATTGTTTTCCGATTTCAATTGAAGGAATTCATTCACCTTTTTAAATGATTCAAGGGCTTCTAAAAGAACATTGACACTGTGAGGAAGCTGGCTTAAATTTGTTTGGATTATTCCAATAATAAAAATGGTAAAAAAGAATTCTGCCCAGGTAATTATTTCGAGTTTAATCCAATAAACACCAATAATTAACACTAGCAACCTTGTAAACTGGATTACAACCTGGATTATGATTTTCCAACGTGATTGTGCAATCAACAGTCCCGAGTTCGTTTGAAGGAATGATTTTGTACCTGTTTTAAATTTTGAATACGATTCACTTTTGCCCCGCTCCATACGTATTAAATCATACTTATCAACAGAGATGCCTACATTATTGGTTTGTTTCCTCCAGGCATTATGAAAGTTCCGTATAACTGGGCGAAGGTTATAGTTTGACAATAATTGCATTATACTGGTTAATACAAAACCTACAGCATACAGAATAAATATTGGTGGACTGATATAAAATACAAATACCAGTAAAAACAACGAAATGATGGAGTAGGGCAGTATCGATTCAATAATTGCCATGATTCCCAACCTTATCCGCCAACTGTCAAACATATAAATATCAAAGAAATAGGCCCTGTTTTTTGCTTTAAATTCCAGCCATTCAAGAGAAACCATTTTTTTCCAAAGTTCGGATATGAGGTCTAATGAAGACGAATCAATAATTTTTGTATTGATCAAAAGTTGTTTAAAAGTTGCATATTGCGATATCCCAAACAAGACTAGTACAAATGGTACGACCCTATAAATGGCATCCAAATCGATGTTGTCTTTGTCGAATAGTTGGCGGAATAAAAGATAGGGCCAGGCAATGGAGAATACAATCCGGATTGCAGCAAATATAACCGAAGAAATAATTAGCTTTTTGGGTGTAAGCCGAAAATAACGTTTGATATTGAAAGGTGCTTTCTTCTCCATTTAAAATTAACCGTTATGCGTTTCTTTTTAATAATAAATGAGTTTTTATCATATTTAAATATTCTTCGGCGCTTACACCTCTGGTCATATTATTATCGTGAATCCGTCTTAGGGTAAGTGTTTCAGGAAGTGTATAAAACTTAATTCCTTTTGAGAGCAAAGGGCTTAACCATTCCATAAATTCACCCATTGTTGTTTCCGGGTTATAATCGCCAAGAATGTCAAGTAATTGTCTTTTTGCCAACAATGTTCCTCTTACCATCCCGTTCATTACTTCTTTTCTCGCACGGTATTTTTGCGGCAAAGTTGGGTCCTGAAAACTTTCAAATTCCTGGATCATCGTGAAGCAAGCAAGCTCATGTTCTTGGTTTACAAGGTAACTCAGTTGTTTTTCCAATTTGGTTGGTTCCCAAAGATCATCGGCATCCAAAAAACCTATATACGGGGCAGTAGAATTTTTGAATCCGATATTTAATACACTTGTTAATCCTTTTTTTTCGGAGTTAATCAAACTTACCCTGTTATCTTCTATTATTTTTTTTTCAACAACCATTTTTGTTTGGTCTGTTGATCCATCATTCACAACAATGACCTGCAAGTTTTGGTAGCTTTGTTTAAGTATCGAATCGATTGCCTCACCAATAAATCGTTCACAATTGTGAACAGGAATTATAACATCAACTTTGGGTCCCATTTTTTTCTAATTTTGAATGTTTTGATGAATAATTTTTAGAATCTCCGATACATTTTTTTTGTTTAAAACTAGTATTTTCTCAAAAAAACCATTTGTATAGCAACACTTTTTCAACATTTGCTTCAGGGTAATTTCCTTTTCTAAGCCGGGCAATCAGATCAAGGTCGCTTCCTACTTCCAGTTTTTCATCAAATCCCTTCATGTCAAGCAGCGTATGTTTTCTGATCAATAAACTACTTGGGATGAAAGATCGGTGAGGTTCATCGTGCTCAGGTTTTAAAAATGTTGGCTTTTGAACATCCTTGCCCCACATCAATTGTTGAAGGCAGGTAACCCAAGTGCAATATGGATCGTTTTTTAATTGTTCCCATTGTTCTGTCAGCTTCCCCGGAAGCCATTCACCATCCTGGTCAAGAAATGCGATCAACTCACCATTGGAAGCCTCGATACCTATATTTCTTGAATTTGTTACGCCTTTGTTTTTCTGGCAAATAAGTTTTATCTCAGGGTAGTTTTCTGTTATAAACCTGCAACTTCCATCTGTAGATCCATCATCTATTGCAATGATCTCAATTGACGGATAGTTTTGGTTTTTAATACTTTGTATGGCTTTCTGAATGGTGTTCATTCCATTGAAAATAGGAATGATTACACTAATTAACGGAAAGTTTCTGAATTTCCGGAAATCCCTTAGTTGCGGAATTACAGGTGCTACGTCCCTTTCTTTACGCCGTTTTAACGATAAATGCAGTACTTTCAGTAAGTTGAGGTCGTGAACCGTTGTTTGTTTGGTCATGTTTGTGTCGTGGATCCTGTATTCTAAGGTGGTATCTTCCAGAATGATAATTTTCTGCTTGTCTTCCCTTAGTCGCATCCACCAATCAACATCTTCGCTATACCTTAATTGCTTACTAAAGAAATATCCTTGATCAAAAATTTCCCGTTTTACCAATAGTGCCCCCAGGTGCACATGGGTAAGCCTGTTTTCTTCATCTTCCCAGGCATCGATATCAAGTTCTCTGCCCTCGTTCATTAAATATTTTACTTTACCACCAGCAACACTGTAGTTTTCCTCCAAAATAAAGGGTAATAACAACTTTAATTTATTTTGTGGCCATAAATCATCTGCATCAATAAAAGCAATAATGTTGCCTTTTGCCTGTTTTAAGCCAATATTCCGGGCTTCTGCAGGTCCCCCGTTTTTTTCACACCTGATAAGTTGAATTCGTTTATCCTTATTCGCAAGTTTAAGTGTTTCCTGAAATTTTTGTTCCTCTGATGCATCATCAATAACAATTATCTCCAGCTCATAAGCGTATTTTTCAGGTGCTTCCTGATTAAACACTGATTGAATGGCTTTTGCAACATCGTCACCATCATTGTACGTTGGAATAATAACACTAATTAGAAGCATATTGATTAAGATGGTTTTTAAAATTTCTTTCACATTCTAAGGCTTCTGTTCCCAATTGCCATTCAAAAGTAGGCAATTGGATGGAAAGGTTTTTGATTTTCTCGTATGCTTCTGCCCGGTTATGTGGCAAATGGTGTAAAGTGGTGGGCGCCATTGCCATAAATGCCCTTGATGAACTTGTTGGCATAATCGTTCCCACGTTTTTACCACTAACAACTGGCAACAATACCCCTTTCAGTTCTGCCTCGTTTAACCATCGATCGGGGAATTGCTTATGCATATTAAAAATGGCTTTCTGTTCCAGATAGGTATCCGGGTTAAGTATATGCTCCTTCCAATTAAAGAACCTTTCATGAAAGTTGTCAGCCTCCAATTTTGCAGTTTGGTACAAGGCAACAACTTTTGGGGACTCTCCCATTTCAACCCAAACATAATCATCGCCCAGATATTTGTACCCAGAATTAAGCAAGTTCATGCATGTTGTTGATTTGCCAGAACCGCTCGGGCCTGTAATTAACCAAGCTTTACCTTCATGTGATGCAATTGCCCCCGAATGTATTAATTGCGCTGGCAGTTCGCGGGTCCAAAGATGTAAAAGCAAGCGAAAAGAAAAAGTTGTCTCCCACCAGGGAACTTCATCGCATGAATAAACCCAATAAATTCCTGTTTTATGTATTTTAGAATAAAGATAAACCTGCCTTAACCAAGGCTGAAAAAGAATTTGGTAATTTTCCTGATCAAGGCCGGCTGAATAGCCCTGACCGTTAAATTCAATCAAATTCCATTCGGGCGCTTTTATTTTTATATCAAGACTGTCATTATCGGCATAATATATATCCATTTCCGCTTTATCTGAGTCGTCAGTAAGCAAATGAGAAATAGAAGGTAAAAATTTTTCCCTTAATTTTTCAGATGGGGTTTTTAGATGAATATTTCGTCCGGCAATTGAGAGTGTGTCTTGTCTAAAATCAGATTTGGAGATTACAGCAAACGTTTCTTCGAAATATTTTTTTAAGCTCATTGGGTGTCTTTTGTTTCATCCGCTGGTGTTCCTTCCTTATCTTTAGCAACCCAGCCTTCTTCATCAACTTCGTGTATTGGGTCCAACATGAGCAAATCCTGCATGTCGGCATACCGGCTTAGTTTTGATGGAACAAATTCAGATGGAGGGGTTATTTCTATGTTTTTTTGGTTTTTCTCTGACTCGTCGAAAACAATCAGTTTTTCATCTAACAGCTCTTTCCAGATTTTAGTCAGATCACCTTCTACTTCTTTTATCATCGAAGGAAACAATTTGGTAACAGACTCCATAACAGTCTCAATATTTGGAAAAGGAAGCTCATTGATAACATGCAAAATTGTTCCGTTTAGGGTGTAATACAAACCACTATCTAAATTGGCAATTATTATTTCTTCATCAAACAAGTCAGCTGCGACCCTGGAATTAAAATGGTAAGTTTTCATATTATATTTTATCTTTAGCAATAAAACCTTGGGGGTGGATAAATGTTTGATAAAAGTAAAAAAAAAAGGCTGCTAATAAAACATATGATTAGCTATTTGCGAAATATTTGTACACTTTTTATATGTGGATTGTGAACAGAAGTAATTGTAATACCCTGAAATAATTAAAACAGCAATGATTAAGCAGAAATCTGATATATATATTATTTTGATAATAAGTTTAGGTCTGGTTTTAAGATTGGTCCAATATTTTTTTAACAGGGGGTTATGGATGGACGAAGCAAGCCTTGCTTTGAATATCATAAATCCCGAAATATCGTTGTTAAAGCCTTTAGAGAACCTTCAGGTTGCACCAATTTTATTTTTACTTATTGAACGATTTAGTTTTTATCTGCTGGGACCTTCAGAACTTGCTCTGCGCTTGTTTCCGCTGTTATGTTCTCTTTTATCGCTGCCATTTGCCTATTTGTTTTTTAAAAATATTTCGAAAGATAAAAGGCTGGTTTATATTGCTTTAATTACCTATAGTTTAGCCCCTTCACTGATTTATTATTCGTCGGAGGTAAAACAATATGCAGTTGATGTACTCATTACCTTGGTTTTGTATTGTATAGCAAGTAGTTCCCTGGGCAATAAACCGAAAAACCTCTATTTAATTTTAGTGGGAGGATTGGGTATATTTCTTTCGAATATTGCGCCATTAATATTCGTAACGATTGGGGTTTATAGTTTGTACAAACAATTAAAAATACGCAAGATTGATTATTGGTTCATCATAACAGGGTTTATTTGGTCAATTTTATTTGGGTTCTATTATATCTACTTTATACATGGACATTCGACACGCGATTTTATGCTTAGTTTTTGGATGCCTAATTTCATGCCGTTAAATCCATTTTCACACGAGTTTATCAATTTTGTTGTCAAAAAAATTGGATATTCCATTAAAATGATATTTGTATATAATACGATAAACTATGCTTTTATATTGGCATTTATTGCACTAATGATTGGTCTGGGCATTTGGAAGATTGTAGCTAAAAGAAATATTACCCTTCTTCTATTTATATTTTTTCCGATTGGTTTACACCTTCTTGTCTCTGCGTTAAAAATATATCCCTATCATCTTCGATTGGTCTTATATCTTACACCTTTATATATACTGATTTTTACGTATGGAATAAATACCCTCTATGTTTTTTTTAAGGAAAAAGTATCCCGGAAGGTTGCTGTATTATCGGTTGTTGCAGTTTTTGCTGTTATATCGTTCCTAAATGTAAAACTATTTCCTTATAAACGAATGGAAAGCAGGAAAGCATTGCAATATGTATTTGAAAACAAAAAGCCGGATGAACAGTTTTATGTTAATTGGGATTTTGATAGTTCATATCGTTATTACAAATTTTCAGGGATTATTCCGTTTCAAGATACAATTATTAATGGACGAATAGAACCTGGATGTGATGGGTACAAAAAAACAGTGGAAAACCTAAAAGGTAAAATATGGTTTGTTGGTACTGACTTCCAAGGTTCAGGGACTGAATGCATTTTAGAATATTTACATACTAAGGGCGAATTATTAGATAGCTATGATGATTCTAGGGTGCATGCCGTATTGTACAAGCTTAAATGAATTAAGCACTTAATTAATAGATATCATAACAATAAAATAATCTTTAGAAATTCTTATCTAATTCGTTATTTCATATACGTACCATGTTTTTCGGCTAAACCTATTAGTGATATTTAATTTGGTTAAGTATTCAGGGTATGAAGAGTAGACCAACCGATATTTTTTTGCTATGTCTTCCGGCCAATTATTAAAGTGGACGATCATTAAGTTGGTTCGAAGTGTGTCGGGTTGAATATCATCAAAAGACTTTATTTCTTTAAAAACCACCTCATCTCTTTTGTAAAAATGTACTTCATAGTTTTTAAAATATGGATGGTCATTTATATAAAATATGGTTGTGGGCTCAGTGTATTTTGAATAAATTGTCTTGAACAAGTAAATTTTGTGCGAGAGAGGTCGGATTATGATTATTCCCAGAAGAATAAAGTTGATCATAAAGAAAAACTTAGCGAAAATCAAAAAGTACTTATTATTCAAAAGGGTGGGTATGTATTTGTCTTTTATTTTTTCAAGCACTAAGATTATAATAATAGGTAAAAACTCCAATATTGGAAATATAAATCTAAGTTCCTTATGGCCAATTAATGTATGTACTACAATAAATGGCATCAAAATCCAGGCAATTGAATTTTTAAATTTCAGAAATGGAAAGAGAATTATTGGGAGAACTAATAACAAACTGAATGGTGGTATCGTTTTAATCGTAGCTTCTTTTATATAATACTCACATTGTTGTATATTGAGAACCACAATAAAAAAGAAAGGATTAAAAACCATTTTTTTAATGTAGGATGACTTATTTTATCGCGATATAAAATATACATCAAATACATGCTCAAGAAAGAAAACCCTGCTGACAAGAGCCGAAGAAAAAATGCGGTAAGGAATGGGTTTGGTGTAGTAAATAAACCTATAATTTTATATAAACCAACAACAATTGCTGGCTGGAGTGCTGGCCGAATCTGGTCGAAATATTCCCAAGGTAAATTTGTATCTACCCTTAAATTCAGCTTAAATGCTGCAAATTCCAATAATTGATAATGCTCATCAACATGGTAATAACCAACAGAAAAAATTGAGGTTAAAACCAATACTATAGCAGAGATTAAATAGATGTGTTTCTCTTGAACAAGCGTTCTGGTTTTCATCTTTCTAATTAGTATATGTTAGTGGATTATTAGATTTTCTATTGAAATTATTGGCATATTTTCCAAATCCTGAAGGGCATTTATTAAACCCACTTTTTGATATTTGTGCACGTCTTTAGGACGTATTTCACAACAAAATATTTTCCCTTCACCAATCAATTTTTCACGTTGCGTGCCATTTAGTAATGTGGTTTTTGGAGTCCACCATTTATTGCCATCAAAAAATATTGGATTGGCCGTAAAACTATCGGTAATAAATCCATTTTTTACGACCAGGATATCGTCGGCATCGCTTCGCTGTTCAAATAACAACTGCAAATAGTCCCGGTTTTTGTATTTGTAATTGTAGTCAATAGTATTGTCAACTATGAGTTTCAAAGATTTTACCGAACGATAAACATGTGGGATAAATTCAATTTCTTCAATGTGTTTTGAGTAAGTAACCCTGCACCTGAACAAGCCCTTTTTTTTATCATCGGGCACACTTATCAGCTCGCTTAAATTTAGATCGTTACACTCACCAAAACAGGCTTTTCTGGCTTCGTTCAACCTATTGTTGTGAAATTCAAGATTAAAAAGTTGCCCGTCTTTTAGTTTTATGGTTTCAAGTAATTGGGACATAAACTTTTTTTATCAATTCATCGTATTCTGTATCGCAATTGCTCATAAAAGTAATTCCACCGCCGCTTTTATATACGAGGTTTTCGCCTTGTTTTTCGATAAACCTAATGAGCACACAACTGTCAACATTGTTACCGTCAAAAGCCCCAAAAATACCTGTATAATAACCTCTTTTGTAGTTTTCGGCATTTCGGATTATCTCGCACGTTTTTGGTTTTGGGGCACCACTAATCGAACCAGCCGGAAGCATACTGAACAAAACCGAGCCTATCCTTTCCCTATAGTTGGAAGGCAAGCAACCTGAAACTTGCGAACTCATTTGTAAAAGATCATGCCGATTGGTTTTTATACGGTCAATAAACATAAATTTCTCCACTTCCACATGATCCGCCACTATGCTCAGGTCATTTCTAATTAAATCAACAATGGTATTGTGCTCAGCGAGTTCTTTTTGATCGTTTTTTAGCACCACCCTAGCATTGTGGACCGAAGCATCGATAGTACCTTTCATTGGGAAAGAGGATATTCTACCATCTTTAATTTGCACAAAAATTTCTGGGGAAAAACACACAAATTTGTCTTTAAAGTGAATTTTATAGGCTGCGTTGCTTCGATAAAAAATTTCTTCCAACCCTAAACTTGTATAAATTTTACTTGGTTGTGTGAAGTTTAATAAATAAGTGTCCCCATTTAATATATGGTTTTTAATAAGGTCAAAACCTATTTGATATTTTTTGCGGGTTACGGGCTCAACCCTCCATTCAAAATCGGTTGAAGGAAAGGGGTGGACAGGGCAGTTTGTTTTGTTTGGGATGGAATAAAAAAGTGCATTGTTTGTTTCATCTTCCTTAAATACAAGTATATCTTGCATTTCGTAATCTATGAGAAAAACAAAGGGGATTTTGCCTTTCCCCAAACGATTCATTTTTTGTATAGCTTCTTCTTTTTTCATTTTATGTGCAGTGCAAAGTTAAAATTTTTAGTGAACGATTTAGAATGCCAAAATCAACCTTTTTGACACAGAATTTTTCTACTTTTGGGGAAAATTACTTTAATGGGAGTTGCAGAAAACATAACTAAATTTAAAAACGAACTTGGCGATACTGTGAAATTGGTTGCGGTATCAAAAACAAAACCAAACGAAATTGTTATGCAGGCTTACGAAGCCGGGCAGCGAATTTTTGGGGAAAATAAAGTGCAGGATTTGGTTGAAAAACATGCGACCCTGCCTAAAGATATTAAATGGCATTTTATTGGGCACCTTCAAACAAATAAAGTAAAATATATAGCACCTTTTATCAGCCTTGTTCATGCAGTTGATTCTTTGAAGCTGCTAAATATTATCAACAAAGAAGCACTTAAGAATAATCGAACCATCCCTGTATTATTGCAATTCCACGTTGCCGAAGAAGATACAAAATTTGGATTGTCGTTAAACGATGCCCGGGAATTATTGGGATCGGATGAATTTAAGGCTTTAAAAAATGTTGAAATAGTTGGTGTTATGGGCATGGCGACCTATACCAATGACGAAAATCAGGTAAGAAATGAGTTTCGTATGTTGCGCAATATATTTGATATCCTAAAAAGTGAGTACTTTGTGGCTTCGGAAAAGTTTACCGAAATATCTATGGGTATGTCACATGATTATCAAATAGCTGTGGAAGAAGGTAGTACGATGGTCAGGGTTGGTACCAGCATTTTTGGGAATAGGAATTATTAATGAATAATTGACATAGAATTATGGCAAATCTGGAAACAAGTTATTTAGGGTTAAAGCTTAAAAATCCGCTGGTAATAGCCAGTTCGGGACTTACCAATTCGGTAAAAAAAATAAAAGAGTTGGAAGAAGCAGGTGCGGCAGCCGTAGTTGTTAAATCAATTTTTGAAGAACAGATATTAAATGAGCTAAGCAGCCTTCTAAAGTCGGAGTCGTACCCAGAAGCCGAAGATTATATGAAAACCTATCTGCGTGACAATACTGTTTCTTCGCATTTAGATCTTGTAAAAGAGGCGAAAGAAGCCGTTAATATCCCGGTTATTGCAAGTATTAATTGTGTTTCAGGTGCCGAATGGACAACCTTTGCCAAGGAGTTTGAAGCGGTGGGTGCCGATGCTTTGGAGCTTAATATATTTTATGTTGCAACGGAAAAGGATAAAAAATCGGGTGAAATAGAGCAGGTTTATTTGGATATCTTGTCAAAAGTAAAAAAAGAGGTAAACATTCCTATTGCAGTTAAAATTGGCATGTATTTTACCAATTTGGTTGGTATGAGCGAAAAACTGAAAGCCAATGGAGCTGCCGGTGTGGTTATGTTTAACCGCTTTTACGAACCTGATATAAATTTGAAAACATTGGAGATAACTTCATCCGAGATTTTTAGCCATCCGACCGATTTAAGACGGTCACTACGATGGACTGGCTTGATTGCCTCCAAAGTTAAAAACATGGATATTGCCTCATCCACAGGCATTCACGATGGTAGCGCTGTATTGAAACAATTGCTGGCAGGTGCAAAAGCGGCACAACTTTGTTCTGTAATCTATCAAAACGGACCTCAGGTAATTGCAAAAATCCTTCAGGAAATTGAAAGTTTTATGGAAGAATGGCGATTTAAAAACCTGGATGATTTTATCGGAAGATTATCGTATGATAAAATTCCTGATCCAATGCTATATGAGCGTTCACAGTTTATGAAATATTTCTCGGGAAGGGAATAAGGATAAAAAGATTGATGGAGCAATGAAATGAAATTAGCTGAACCCTGTGAATATCATTTACACAAAATTTTGGATAGTGCTCAGTATTAAATTTACTTGTTAATATGCGTTTGTGGCTAATAACACAAGTGTGCATGCCTCTTCTGTAATGATTCCTTTTTCATTCAATTGCTTTGTAAATTCATTGTTTTCAGTACCCGGATTAAATAATACTCTCCTTGGATTTAAGGATATAATATAATCGTAATAGCCAATTTGATTTTTAGCTGAAACATATAGGGTTACCGTGTCAACATCAGTAAATGCTGTTTTATTTTTTGTAATCTCACGATCGAACAAAATCCCTGGTCTGTTACCAATCATATAAATTTCATGATTGTGTGCTAATAATTTTTCAGCGGCCTTATATGAATAGCGTTCTGGATTAATACTTGCACCGATTATTAATGTTTTTTTACTCATCATGTTATTTATTTTACAATATTTTTGATTTCTAATTTTATATCTGAAAAGATAGGAAAAGCTTACTATTGTTTCCTCTCATTAATTACTGTTTTTAATACTCCCTTTTTAATTCTAAATAGTTTGTAAGCTTTCTGATTATTAGAAAGTTCATCTTCTATCCAAGTTATATTTTGTTTTATTGTTTCCAGACCTTCAACGATAGTTTCTTTATCCATGATTACAGGAATAAAATACTGATTAACCATTTTAATATTGGGACCAAACTTCTTGGATACCAGGACTTGTATCTTATTCTTTTGTAATAAATGGATAAGAGAATCTCCTTTTTCTTTTGAGCCATGTTTTTGATTCTCATCCATAGATTTGAATTCATTAATTAATTCACTTTGTTGTTCAAGCTCACTTCCATTCCAATCAAAAATTAAAAATTTGTCAGCATCGCCAAAATGTGTTGGTTCAAATAAATGTGAATGATTTACCGCAAAAGAAAATCTAATTTTCTTATCTGTCATTTCTGTTTTCATAATCCTTTTCATGCTTCTTTTTCTAACTTTTGGAACTTATTTTATTTGTAGAGCATTTACCTGCATTTATTTTGAGTTTCAGCAATTGCTTTTGCTGGGTTATTGTTATTTGTAAAATCCTTATCGAACAAATTAGTAACCAAGCCATCTGATTTTTTACTGAAAATCATATCATGCCCTACACATAATCCCATCGAAATATTTAGCTCGGCATTTCTTTTATTAAGGTAATCGGCTTGCCCGGCTGGGTTGCATATTATACGACTTCCTCCTCCACCAATAATTTCGTTTTTAGTTACTTTCCCATATTTACAATCCACCTTATAAACATCAAAATATTTTGAAAAATATTGCTCTAATACTTGCGCTTCATAAGAAAAAGTAATGCAGTATGCGATTCCTATTTTTTTAAAGTTCATCTCACGTGCGAAGTTTAGTATTTCATCAATACGGTTTGAACTCATGCTTGTTGAATCGTAATTGGCCTGCATTATTTTGCAAAACTCTTTTGTGTAATTATTGCTCATGTTTTTTTATTACTTAGTTCAAAATAAATAGAAATAAAAAGCTTAGCATTAAATTGGTTTTAGGTTATTATTCTCTATTATTTCTGAAATAATTTTGCCGTCCGAATAAAGTCGACCGTTCAAATAATCTGTAATTGTTGTATCCAGATCATTTCTTTTAATTCCTATAAATACATTTATTTTATATGACTGAAATTTAAGTAGCTTTAGTCTATCTATCTTATACAATATTAAATCGCTAACTCCAGTTGTTATTAACCAATTTGGCAAATCAATTTCTGTTTGTTTATTAGGCATTTCTGCGAAGTGTTTTTTTTCACTTTCCCATCAATGTCAACTATCTGAAATTACAAATTCTTGTCTAAGCATTCTTTGAGTTTGTTATTTTAATCTGGTTTTGCAATTCGTTTCATTCTGTATATATGTAAATCGCCACAAATATAAAATGAACATATGTATTAAACAAAATAAAGCAATTTTTTCGATTTAAAGAAGATAGTATTATATATAATGAGAATATTCTTATTATATTTGTATTGAGATATATCTCAATACAAATATAATTTGATTTTATGCCAAAACGTAAAAGATTAAGAAAAATAGTTGCCCCTCCGGGTTTTAAAGGTTTTAAACCATATGGGGTAAAAAGTCCAGCGAACGAACACATAAAACTATTTTATGAAGAATATGAAGCATTAAAGCTTTCTGATTATAATGGTTTAAATCATGAAAATTCAGCAAAACAAATGGGAGTTTCGCGCCCCACTTTTGCTCGAATTTACGAAGATGCTAGAAAAAAAATAGCAAAAGCTCTTGTTGAAAATAAAGAAATAAAGGCGGTGTATGGCAATGCTCTTTTAGAAAAGAATTGGTTTGTTTGTAATAACTGTTATACTCGTTTTGCTATTCCAAGTTCCTTAACTAATCACAATTGTGCTACTTGTTCGTCAGATTTAATTGAAGCATTAAAAAAGTAAGTTTTTGTTATAAAATATAATTTCCAACGTTTAATTTAAAAAAAAGGAGGTTGTTATGCCAGGTTTAAATGGTAAAGGCCCTGAGGGAAAAGGTTCCCAAACAGGAAGAGGATTAGGGAAATGTAATCCTAATAATCAGAATTCTGATAACCAGAGACCTCATGAAAATTTTCCAGTAGGTCGTGGAAGAGGTCGAGGTCGAGGTTTCAACAGGTCTGAAGGTGCCGGAAGAGGTCGAGGTTGGGGATTGGGAAGAAATTCCTAACATCAAAGTAAAAATAGTCGTGTGTATTATTCACACGATTATTTATTTACTTCAAGTAATAATATCAAAGCAATGAAAATAAAAAAAACTAAACTAAATCTTACTATAGATTTATGGATGTTTATTGTAATGATGCCTATTGCAGGTATTGGTTTTCTAATTAAATATGTACTTGTTCCTGGATTTAAACGAAACGAAATTTATGGATCAGATGTTGAACTTTACTATTGTGGAATAGATCGTCACCAATGGGGAACAATCCATTTAACCCTAAGTATTATTTTACTCTTTTTATTGTTACTGCACATTGTTTTTCATTGGAAGCAAATTGTCTGCATTTTAAAAACGATGATTCATGTACGGGCATTACGCATTATTTTAGGCTTTTTGTTGGTTTTATTTACCATTGTTTTTGGTATATTACCTTTATTTATTACCCCTGAGGTTGAAGAAGGTGTTTCGCATCATGCCCATAATATGGTAGCAGGCAAAGGTTTTCGAAATGAAATAAAACAGCAAAATAAGCAGATCTTAACACCACTTGTTGTTGAACAAACGCAAGAGCTTACATCAAGCGCAGAAAATCAAAAAATATTCAAATACACCAATCAATCCGAGATTGAGATTTTTGGAAATATGACGATAAATGAAGTTGCAAAAAAATATCATGTTTCAGCACAGGAATTAACTTCATTTATTAAAGTACCAGCTGGTAACAATAATGAAAGACTTGGAAGGTTGAGAAAACGATACAATTTTCAGTTAAATGATTTAAGGAAATATATTGAAAGTAAAACAACGAAAGAATGATTAAAGAATTGAAGGACTTTAACACATCTAATGATACAATAGTTTAAACCAAAAACGAAGGGTAAAGAATTATGCAACTAACAATATTGACTGATAATTGTGCAGGGGGAGAATTTCTGGCAGAGCATGGACTTTCATATTTGATTGAAATGAAAGGTCAAATAGTTTTATTTGATACTGGGCATTCTGATGTTTTTCTTATAAATGCAGCAAAACTTGGAATAGATATTCAAAAGGAAGTTAGTACCGTAGTGCTAAGTCATGGACATTGGGATCATGGTGATGGCTTATCATATCTTGAAGGGAAGAAATTGATAACCCATCCAATGGTTTTTATGGAAAGATATCGGAGGAGAGATAACAGTTATATTGGCTTAGCTTTGACTAAAGACGAGCTTAATGAAAGATATGATTTGGAAACTACCAAAGAGCCGTATAAAATATCGGACAATATTTTCTTTCTTGGAGAAGTACCACGACTGACTGAATTTGAGTCAAAAACTACTTCTTTTGTTGATAAAAACAAACAGCCCGATTTTGTGCCAGATGATTCTGCTTTAGTAGTTATAGAAAATGACGAACTCATCATTGTAAGTGGATGTGCACATTCTGGTATTTGTAATACGATTCTACATGCTCAAAAAATTACCGGGTTAACAAAGATTAAAGCTGTATTTGGAGGTTTTCACCTAAAAAAGAATAACAAACAAACCAGGGAAACTATTCAATTTCTTAAGCAAAATAATGTAGGGCAAATATTTCCTTCTCATTGTACAGAACTGGAGGCACTGCATGCTTTTAGCAAGGAATTTAATATTTCACAGGTTAAAACTGGGATGGTTTACAATATGTAAATTTTTCGAAATCAAAAAAAGATTAAACTTTAATGAACAACAACATTACAATAGGCGATAGAGTAGAACTACCAACCAAATATGGACATTTCAAATTAATACCATTTTTAGAAAATAAAACCGGACTTGAACACATTGCTTTATTAAAAGGTGCATTCAAAAAAGATGACATTGTATTGACCCGAATACACTCTGCGTGTGCAACTGGTGATTTATTTGGTTCCCTTAGATGCGACTGTGGAGAACAACTTGAAAAAGCAATGACAGTTATTGAACAAAATGGACAAGGAGCAATAGTTTACATGAAACAGGAAGGTCGTGGAATTGGTTTAATGAACAAGATGAAAGCCTATAAACTCCAGGAGCAAGGTTTAGATACAGTAGAAGCTAATGTTGAACTCGGATTTGCACCTGATGAAAGAAATTATTCAATAGCTTCTGAAATACTGCAATTACTTGGAATTAATAAGGTAAAACTTTTAACCAACAATCCCGATAAGATTTCAGGGCTTGAATTGGAAAATATTCAGGTAATTGAACGCGTCCCATTAATAATACCTGCAAACAAATACAACGAGAAATACCTGAACACAAAAGAACTTAAAATGAATCATTTATTTTCTTTGCAAGAAGTATAGAAAGGATTAAAACTTAAACAATACGTATCGAATTAATATTAAAAACATAAAATAATGATAACAATACCAGAAACAGTAAAAAACGAATGGAAGAATAAGCAGGATGCTATAGTATTAACCACCGTATCTAACGAAGGTGTGCCAAATTCAATTTATGCTACACAAGTTGAATTGTTTGGTAATAAAGTTTTAATTGCTAATAATAAATTCAAAAAAACACTTGAAAATATAGAAGTATGTAAAGAAGCAACAGTGCTTTTCATCACTAAAGAAACAAAATCTTACCAATTAAAAGGTACTGTTAGTTATAAAACAGAAGGAGGAGAGTTTGATGATATGAAAAAATGGAACAGAGCTGATTTGCCCGGTTTTGGTGTTGCTATTATTGAAGTAAATGACGTATACTCAGGAGCAGCAAAACTTGCTTAATAAAGCAAGATAAATTATAATTTCTGTAAAATGATTGCATTTGGTCCGGTTACATCTCGCAGGTTGGGATTAAGCTTAGGGATAAATAACATAAAGTCGCATAAAGACTGCTCGTATGCTTGCGTATATTGTCAAATTGGAAGTACCCCCAATAAGACAGTGACCCGAAATCAACAATTTGAGCCCCATAAGTTTTATGAAGATATTAAACAGCATTTGCAGAAATTGGATTTACCCCATAAACCCGTGTTTTTAACATTTGTTGCCAATGGCGAACCAACCCTTGATATGAATCTGGGGCAGGAAATACGGATGCTTAAACAATTTGGAATTCCTATTGCTATTATTACTAATGCATCTTTGTTACATAAAAAAGATGTGCGCAACGATTTAATGAAAGTGGATTGGGTTTCTCTTAAAATTGATACGGTTACCGAAGAAGAATGGAAAGCAATCAATCAACCTTACGACAAGCTTGACTTTAATATGCAAATGGAGGGAATCCGATTATTTACGAATGATTTTCCAGGGAAATTATGTACAGAGACCATGCTTATTGAAGGCTACAATGATAAATCAAAATCACTGGAACGTACAGCATCTTATGTAGCATCACTAAAACCATCCGTTTCATATTTATCTATTCCAACACGACCTCCGGCGAAGTCAAATGTCAAAGCAGTTTCGGAATCAAAAATCGCAGAAGCATGGAATATTTTCAGAAGCAAAGGAATTACTACTGAATTGTTAACAGGCTTTGAAGGTACAGATACCGGATTCACAGGAGATATCTCTGAAGATATATTAAGAATAATATCAGTCCATCCTTTACGTGAAGACACAATAACAGAATTAATAAAAAAAGAATACTCTGATTTTAGTGTAGTAGATTCGCTTATTAATAAAGGTTTGATTAAAAAAACAAATTACCAGGGACATAACTATTTTGTTAGGAGTTATCATACTTAAATTTTAACGGAAGAGAATAGAAAAATGCATATTTGGAAAAAGAAAAATGTAGTTTTTCTAATCTTGTTAAGCACTACATAATAGATCAAATTTTCACTACTATTTTTTGATTTTCTTTGTCTCAGATTTTGGTTGAAACTCTACAGTTTTATTGAAGTTACTTCAGTTTTTATAAATTTTCACATGACTTATATTATAGGAGTTCAGAGATTTTAGTATTGAGAAAACATGCTGAGTGTTGCTTTTTCTCAATACTCTGTACTCTCTTCCATGTCGATATTATTGTCTTTTGAATCTCAGCCAATCATAAACCCCTGTATTTCCAGTGCAAGGGAGTTAGTCTTTTTATTGACTCAAAAATTTCAAAATCACGTTTAAGAAATAAGCTTTGTTTTCGCCAGCTTTCGGCAAGATCTTTTCGATTTTATCCACTTCTTTTTTCACAAGATCGTCATCGGGTAAATATTCCAGGTTCTCAATAACGGTTAGGGCTTCGAAAGAGGTTAAATCATCTTCTTCAATAACAAGATCAACAAAAAGTGGTAAATATTGTGTGTATTTTAATCCGTTTTGCCAACAAACTTCGATTAGTTTTTTTTGTATTTTCTTATTCTCTTTTCCAACAATTGCATCAATTAAATAAGGTACAATGTCTTGTTGTTTCAATTCGCAAAGAATACTAAAAGCTTCTTTTTTTACCGATTCGTGTTTCGATTCACGATAAATTCCAATAAGAAATGGCATATACTCAGCCTTCCCCGATTCCCTTAAACTGGTTAGCCCGGATAAGTTTTCTGATTCTTTGTCCGATTTCAGGCTGGTAAGTATCTTTTGATTGAGTTTTGTTTTCGAATTTTGTTCCATCAATGTTAAATCTTTAGTACCACAAAAATAATTCTTTTCTTGGGAAGAACATACTCGGTTTACTTTTGTTGGAAATAATCTATACTTTTGAGCCTCATTTAAAAAATTATGGAGAAAACACGGGAATTAGGCGAAGCTAATATTGGTAGACTAATGCTGAAATTTTTTATTCCTGCATTTATTGGCGTATTTGTCAATGCTTTATACAATATTGTCGACCGTATTTTTATAGGGCAGGGAGTCGGTGCCGATGCACTTTCTGGCATTTCGGTGATTTTTCCTATTATGCTGATAATCATGGCCCTTGGTATGTTGATTGGTATCGGGACAGGGGTGATTGTGTCAATTAACCTTGGGAAAAAGGATATTGTGAAAGCTGAGAAGGTATTGGGCACGGGCTTTTTATTGATGATTGTTGTATCGGTAATTGCAACCATTATAACTTATTCGTTTAAAGAACCTATTTTACGTTCTTTTGGAGCAACCGATGAGATTATTGGTTATGCCAACGATTATTTGAATATTATCCTTGCAGGTATTATTTTCCAGGTGGTTGGGTTTTCATTAAACAATGTTATCCGGTCTGAAGGAAATGCGCGGATTGCAATGCTGTCAATGGTATTGTCTGCAGGATTAAACATGGTATTGGACCCCATATTCATTTTCGGATTTGGCATGGGGGTTAAAGGTGCTGCCTGGGCAACTTTAATCTCAATGATGGCGCTTGCAGTTTGGGTTTTGTTCCATTTTCTAGGGAATCGGTCGGTGGTGAAAATGCACCGAAAATATATTGTTTACGACAGGCAAATCATGTTTGAAATACTTGGCATTGGGATGGCGCCATTTGCTATGCAAATTGCGAATAGCCTTGTGCAAGGATTGATTAATAAAAAACTTATTTTCTATGGTGGCGACCTGGCGGTTGGTGCCATGGGGATTTTAAACTCAATTGCGACACTGATTATAATGAGCATTGTTGCATTAAATATGGCATCGCAACCAATTATTGGATATAATTTTGGGGCAAATTCAGTATCGAGGGTGAAGTCGGCTCTACGTTTGGGAATGATTTCCGCAACTATCATTTCCATTGCCGCATTTACTCTAATCCAATCATTGCCTGAATATATGATCAAGTTGTTCAATACAAACGACCCTGAATTATTTGCGATTGCGGTGCCCGGACTTCGTTTGGCATTAATCGGATTGCCGGTTATTGGTTTTCAGGTTGTTGCCTCTAATTTTTTTCAATCGGTTGGAAAAGCTAAGATTGCCATGTTCCTTACCTTATTGCGACAGGTATTGTTTTTGATTCCATTACTTTATATTTTACCACTCAGTTATGGGCTTACCGGAATATGGATTTCACTTCCAATTGCCGACTCCTTAAGTGCTTTGGTGGTTACTTATTTCACCATCCGTGAATGGAAAAAACTTACAGTGCAAGAACTTGCTTGATGGAAGCTTAAAATTTATGATAGTTAAAAAAACATATTACACTATTCAGTTTATATTTCTTATCGTATTTATTTCAGGAGTGGCAATCCTATCAAACGGTCCAGATTTTTTGCTTGCACCAATCCTAAAAAATGTCAAATTCCCAATAGGAAACGCTGTCACATGGATTTTACTCATGCTGTTTCCGGCATTTTTCTTTCATTGGTTTCGAAGAGGAAATAGGAATGGCAAACTGCCCTTGTTATTAACCAAAATAGCGTTAATGTTTGGATTTAGCTGGGGCATTACCAGTTATGTTCTTTCAGGAAACTGGCAATTTAGTTTTGCAGATAGCACCAATTTTATCCTTTGGCTTGTTTATACTGCTTTGATTATTTTTCTACCACTGATTAGCCTCGTAATCAGGATTATTTCAAAAATTGGCAAATCTTAAAGAAGCTTCTCCTGCAAAGCTTTTCCTGTATATGATTCTTTCACATTTATTAATTCTTCGGGAATGCCTTCAAAAACAATATTTCCGCCCTTATCTCCTCCTTCGGGACCAATATCAATTATCCAGTCGGCACTTTTTATTATATCCATATTGTGCTCAATAATTACAATGGTATGGCCTCTTGATAACAATGCATTAAACGATCCTAGAAGCTTTTTAATATCGTGGAAATGAAGCCCGGTTGTTGGTTCATCAAAAATAAAAACGGTGGGAGAGTCTTTTTCTTTAACAAGAAAAGATGCAAGTTTTACCCGTTGGCTTTCTCCGCCCGAAAGTGTACTTGACGATTGCCCAAGTTTTATGTATCCCAAGCCAACATCTTGAAGTGGTTTGAGCCTTTTTGCAATTTTCTTCTCAGTTGATGATTTTCCTTCACTAAAGAAATCTACTGCTTCATTGACCGTTAAGTTTAAAATGTCATCGATGTTTTTTTCTTTATAGCGGACGTCTAAAATATCTTCTTTAAAACGCTTTCCACCACAGCTTTCGCAAACCAGGTAAACATCGGCAAGAAATTGCATCTCAACTTTAATAATTCCCTCACCCTGGCATTCATCACACCTTCCTCCATCAACATTAAACGAAAAATGTGAGGGTTTTAGGCCCTGGTATTTCGCGGCTTGCTGATCGGAAAATAGTTTTCGTATTTCATCGTACGCTTTCAAGTAAGTAACCGGATTTGACCGCGAAGACTTTCCGATCGGGTTTTGATCAACAAACTCAACAGCCTGTATCAATTCCGTATCCCCCAAAATGGCATCGTGCAATCCGGTCCTTTCACCATAACCTCCATAAAGCTTAGTTAATGCTGGCGATAGGATTTTAGACACCAACGATGATTTCCCTGAACCGCTCACTCCCGTTACAACGGTTAAACAATTCAATGGAAATTTTACCCGTACATTTTTTAAGTTGTTTTCGCGTGCACCAACTACCTCAATGCATTTACTCCATTTTCTTCTTTTATTTGGAACAGAAATGTTTTCCTTTCCAGTCAGGTATTTTGATGTCAGGCTGAGATCGTTTCCATTTAATTGGCTGTGGTTGCCATTGTAAACGACTTCACCTCCGTGAATTCCTGCATGCGGACCAATATCGATTAGTTGGTCAGCAGCCTTTATGATTTCCTCGTCATGTTCAACTACCAATACCGTATTTCCTAATCTTTGTAGTTTTTTTAACACCGAAATCAAACGTTCGGTATCTCTTGAGTGCAGCCCAATGCTTGGCTCATCGAGAATATACAACGAACCAACCAGGCTGCTTCCCAACGAGGTTGCCAGGTTAATGCGTTGCGATTCACCTCCCGATAGGGAAGCAGATAAACGGTTTAAAGTCAGGTATCCTAAGCCAACATCATCCAGAAACTCCAATCGACTGGTAATTTCAATTAATATTCGTTTGGCAATGGCAAAGTCATGCGCTGAAAATTCAAGGTTCTGAAAGAATTTTCTTAATTCTGCCACTGGCATCAATACCAATTCCTGAATTGACTTGCCCGCAATTTTCACATTTGCTGCCTCTTTTTTTATCCTGCTTCCTTTGCATTCGGGGCAGGTTGTTTTTCCCCGGTACCTCGATAACATTACCCGGTATTGGATTTTATAACTTTTTTCTTCCAGATGCTTGAAAAAAGTGTTCAAGCCCTTGAAATACTTATTACCTGTCCAAAGTAATTCTCTCTGTTCAAGACTAAGCTCGTAATATGGTTTATGAATTGGGAAATCAAATTTTTCGGCACTGTAGATTAATTTCTTCTTCCATTCGCTCATTTTTTCGCCCTTCCAGCAAACGATGGCATCCTGGTAAACCGAAAGTGATTTATTGGGGACCACCAAATCTTCATCAATACCAATTACTTTACCATATCCTTCGCACGATGGGCAGGCCCCAACCGGATTGTTAAAGCTAAACATATGGACAGATGGTATTTCAAATTCAATTCCATCGGCTTCAAATTTATTGGAGAACGATTTGCTAACTGTTCCTTCTTCAGTGAACGCTTTAATAAAACACTCACCATGACCTTCAAAAAATGCGGTCTGAATAGAATCGGCAAGCCGGCTTTGTGTATCCTCATCATCACTCACAGCCAGTCGGTCAATAACAACGGCACAATTTGAGCACGCAAAATCTTTCGATTTTAAAAATTCATCGATACGTATTATTTCATCTTTAACTTCCAATCTGGTAAATCCCTGCTGGAGCAACAATTCTGCTTCTTCATAAGTTGTCCTGCCGTTTTTGGGAGAAAGTGGGGCCGTAATAATAATTCTAGTTCCTTCAATAAACAAGTTGATGTAATTTACGACATTAGTTACATCGTCACATTTTACTTCGGTATTCGAAACTGGAGAAATTGTTTTTCCTAACCTTGCAAATAAAAGTTTCAGATAATCATATATCTCGGTGGAAGTACCAACTGTTGATCGCGGGTTTCGGGTGTTCACTTTTTGTTCAATGGCAATTGCTGGTGGTATGCCTTTTATAAAATCAACTTCGGGTTTATTTATTTTTCCTAAAAACTGTCTGGCATACGACGACAGGCTTTCCACATACCTTCTTTGCCCTTCTGCAAACAGTGTATCAAAAGCCAGCGAAGACTTCCCTGAACCTGATACTCCAGATATTACAATGAATTTATTTCGTGGAATTTTAAGATTAATGTTTTTTAAATTGTGTACCCTAGCCCCTTGAATTTCAATTACTTTCTTTCCTTTATTTACGTTCGGCATATTTTCCCAAAATCAGTTTTAATACAAAAATTTGTATTTTTCAATTAAAAAGCGCACTTTTACAACTGTAAAATTAGAAAATTGTTTCATTAATTCTTAAAACGGGTCGCCTATAGTATAAACTTTACTTTTTTGATATTTATACAGAAATAAACTAGAAAGTAATGTTCAGTACAAAAACCCTGAGCGATTATTCGCTCGTTCAACAATTTATCGAAGGCGACACGAGATCCATCGAAATTTTAGTAAACCGACACAAGAACAGAGTGTTCTCTTATATTCTTTTGATTGTAAAAAATCAGGAATTGGCAGAGGATATTTTCCAGGAAACCTTTATCAAAGTCATAAAATCGTTAAAGCGTGGAAAATATGTGGAGAATGGCAAGTTTGTTTCATGGGTACTTCGAATTTCGCACAATCTTATCATCGACCATTTTAGAAAGGAAAAGCTAAAAGCGACTATCTCAAACGATAGTTGCGAAGTGGATATCTTTAATTCCCAGAAATTTTCTGAAACAACCATCGAAGATGATTTGGTAAGCAAGCAAATATTCTCGGAAGTTAAAGATTTGATTAAAGAACTGCCGGAAGACCAGCAGCAAGTGATTTATATGCGACATTATATGGACATGAGCTTTAAAGAAATTGCGGAGCAAACCAATGTTAGCATTAATACGGCTTTGGGGCGAATGAGGTATGCGCTGATTAATTTACGAAAGTTAATAGATGAAAAGAATTTAAGCCTTACTGTTATTTAACTTTTGTTAACACAATTTTTACTTATAGGTAGCGTTATATTGGAAATAAAAATATAATTCGTGCCTATGATTAAAAATTCTACTTTAACTTATTTGATTAAAAAATATTCTTCCTTAAATGAAAATAAGCCATGTTTGGCTTTAGAAACTGAATTGGAAGATATGTTAATCGAGATGGATTGCGAAGATTTTACTCCATCGCAAGAATCCATCAATTCAATATTGGACTTTGCAGCTTCGTATGAAGTGTTGGAAACCGAACATACAGGTTTAATCGAAATGATTTTAAATTAATTATTAACTCCTATTAAATTTCCCTGGTCAGTTTACTGGTCAGGGTTTTTTTGTGCCATATTTTTTATTAGGCTATTGTTTTATTAAAATATTTCATTTAATTTAGTGATATCAAAATAATATCAAAATACTAAATTTATAATGTCATGGAAAAAAATTATTCAGCATTGGCCGGTTATTTGTTCTTGTTGTTAGAGATCATTCTGTTACCATTAATTATTTTTGGTTTTATCCGGGGAATGGTTGTCCCTTCAATCGTATTGATTCCGATTTTTATTCTTATTGCCGTTGGTTTTACGGTAGTTGATCCCAATCAAAGTTGTGTACTGGTATTGTTTGGGGCATATAAAGGGACTATCAAAACCAATGGTTTTTATTGGGTAAACCCGTTTTTTTCGAAAAAGAAAATTTCGCTTAGGGCACGAAACTTTGACAGCGAAACCATTAAGGTAAATGACAAACTTGGAAACCCGATAATGATTGGACTGGTGTTGGTTTGGAAAGTGGAAGATACCTACAAAGCAGCATTTGGTGTGAACGAATTTGAACATTTTGTAGTGGTACAAAGCGAGGCAGCACTAAGAAAACTTGCTGGTTTATATCCTTATGATAATATTGAAGACGAGAGTGCAAGTATTACTTTAAGGGATGGGGGAGAAGAAGTTAATGAAATGCTGGAGAGAGAAATTGTTGAACGTCTTGAAATTGCCGGAATACATGTAATTGAAGCACGGATAAACCATATTGCCTATGCACAGGAAATTGCCCAGGCAATGTTAAAACGCCAACAGGCAACAGCCATTGTAGCTGCAAGGTTTAAAATTGTAGAAGGAGCTGTTAGCATGGTTGAAATGGCATTGGAGCAGTTAAGCGAAAAGCAAATTGTTGAGTTGGATGAAGAAAAGAAAGCAACTATGGTAAGTAACCTGATGGTAGTTCTTTGTGGTGATAAAGAAGCAACCCCGGTTGTGAATACAGGATCCTTATATTGATGTATTAAATAAGAATGTGATTGGAAAAATACAAGCGAAAATGGTTTATTTCAAAGAAAAACAGAAACTTCAAAAATCGGGCTTTACAATTATTGGGATAGTCTCGTCCATATCGTTTAGTATTTTTCTGTTTACTTTGCTTGAATATTTTCAAATAGCTGATTTTTCGATACCTGGCAAATTGAATTACACCTTGCTTAGGATATCTGCAATTCTCAATTTTTATTTTATTTATATGTTGATAAGCGGGGCATTGTTAAAGCTGGAAACATATGTTTCAGATAGCAGCCTTCGTTTTAGGATGTTTCCTTTTATTGGTAAAACTCGGGAATTTGATAAAGATGCCATTCATAGTTTTGAGATTTTTAATGATAAAAAGCTTAAGGAGTATGGTGGGTGGAATATCAGAAGAAAATATGGTAGAATGAAAAATATTTTTATTGTGCACGGAAGTAAAGCAATAAAAATTTATTTGACTGATGGGCAAAAAATTATTTTGGGTACACAAAAACCAAATTTGTTTGCCAAAGGACTTGAAAGAATGAAACAGTTTAAGTAAACTGATTATGGCGAAAAAGAAATCATTTGTGTTGAGGGTCGATCCGGAGATGTTGGAAGCGGTAGAAAAATGGGCTGCAGATGAGTTCAGAAGTATTAATGGGCAACTAGAATGGATTATTAGCAACTCCCTAAAACAGGCAAAGAGGTATAAAAAATAGCATGTTTTTAGTCGGCTTCGTAATTTGTGCAGCATCTCTTATACTTATCTGAAAATAACCATAAAATTAATAGCCATGAACCAAAGAAGTTATAGTTGTGTAAAATGCGGAAACAGAAAAGCCGATTTTGATGAAATCAGGACTACCGGTTCCGGATTTACAAAATATTTTAATATCCAAAACCGAAGGTTTACAAGTGTTTCATGCACCCAATGCGGATATACGGAATTTTACCGGGGAGGAAGATCAGGCGGGGCAAGCAATATCCTTGATTTCCTGACAAATTAAATATGGATCAAAAAGATAAAAGGCGTCGTACAGACGCTTTTTATTTGCTTTTAAATTTACTTTAAATTACCCTGCTTATTTGATTTAAATATTCAGTACTCCCTTTTTTGGGCTATTTTTGGTTGAACAATTAATCAGATACCAAAATAAAATTATGACAACTATAAGTCCGTTACAAAGAGAAAGGGCAAAGTACCAGCCTAAACTTCCAACTTCTTTAAAAAGTGGGGTAACCCTTGTCGAAGGTGCCAAAACTGAATCTGTTGCAGATCAGGAAGATATCAAAAAATTATTTCCGAATACATATGGTATGCCCTTGTTAACTTTTGAGCCAGGTGGCGAAAAGGGTGGTGACAAACCAATCAATGTGGGCGTTATCCTTTCAGGTGGGCAGGCACCAGGTGGGCACAACGTAATTTCTGGTATTTTCGATGGAATAAAACGAATTCATAAAGACAGTAAACTTTACGGGTTTCTTGGTGGACCAGGAGGATTGGTTGATCATAGTTACAGTGAATTAACTGCCGAAGTTGTTGACAGGTACAGAAATACAGGTGGATTTGATATTATCGGATCAGGTAGGACAAAATTAGAAGAAACTGCCCAATTTGACAAAGGACTGGAGATTTTAAAGAAACTTGAAATCAATGCCCTTGTTATTATTGGTGGTGACGATTCAAATACAAATGCGTGCGTGATTGCAGAATACTACGCGAGCATTAAATCAGGGATTCAGGTTATTGGTTGTCCGAAAACCATTGATGGTGACTTGAAAAATGAAATGGTGGAAGCTTCTTTTGGATTCGATACGGCCACGAAAGTTTATTCTGAATTGATTGGAAACATCCAAAGGGATGCCCGCTCCGCAAAAAAATATTGGCACTTTATTAAACTGATGGGACGTTCGGCTTCACACATTGGTTTAGAATGTGCTTTGCAAACCCAACCAAACATTACATTGATTTCGGAAGAAGTTGCCGCTAAAAAAATGACGTTGCAAGAAGTTGTTGATTACATGGCAGATATTATTGCAGTTCGTGGAAATATGGGACGAAATTACGGGGTTGCACTTATTCCGGAAGGATTGATTGAGTTTATCCCTGAAATGAAGACCTTGATTGGCGAACTAAACGATATTTTGGCTGAAGGTTCTAAATTGGAAAAAGAATACCAGTTGCTTCGTAAAAGCGTGCGTTTAGATTGGCTGGCTGAACACCTTACACCCGAATCGGCAAAAGTATTTAAGTCGTTGCCAGCAGGAATTGCTACCCAGCTTACACTGGATCGTGACCCACACGGAAATGTTCAGGTTTCGCTCATCGAAACAGAAAAGCTGTTAGGTGAAATGGTTAAATCGAAAATGAAAGATTTGAAGAAAAAAGATCAATATGCCGGTAAATTTAGCGCGCAATACCACTTTTTTGGTTATGAAGGACGATGTGCTGCCCCTTCAAACTTCGATGCTGATTATACCTATTCACTGGGTGTAAATGCTGCATTGTTAATTGCTGCGGGTAAAACAGGTTACCTGTCATCCATCCGAAACCTTACACAATCAGCCGATAATTGGATTGCCGGAGGTGTTCCAATTACCATGATGATGAACATGGAAAGAAGGCATGGGCACATGAAACCTGTTATCCAAAAAGCCTTGGTTGAGTTAGATGATGCGCCATTTAAATTTCTGGAATCGAAACGTGATGAATGGGCAAAACAAACCAGTTTTGTTTATCCGGGCCCGATTCAATATTTTGGTCCATCATCGGTTTGCGACCAACCTACCGAAACCTTAAAATTAGAAAAAGCTTAATTCCTTTTTTTATTATAATACGCAAGTCTCTGGAAGTATTTCCAGGGACTTTTTTAGTTTTCGGGTGATGAGTCCCGATAATTTATAGTGATCTATCCGCATTATTATTTCAGCGAATAAAATTCGCTGCACCCAAACTCTTCAATTTGATTTTCATTCCTGTTGTTAATTCGCGGAATTATGAATGTATTCTATGCAAGTTTATTGAGTAACCAACCCATATTTTGTCCTAAAGTTTTGATGCACTTAATCCCTTCTTCATCGTTTAAAACATCGCCAGGGGCACCACCAAATGCAAAATTCCAGTACGACGAACCGGGAATGATCATCTGATTAATTAAAAAGAAATTATTGATGGTTTCGAAGGTATGGAGTGCGCCACCCCTGCGTACAGAAATAAGGCCTGCACCAACCTTCCTCTTTAAAAACTGTCCATTACCCCTCACCACATAACCTGCAACATCAATCAGCGCTTTGGTTTCAGGCGTTACATCAGTAAAATAAACAGGCGATCCGATCAATATGCCATCTGCCTCATCCATTTTTTCAATACAAAGGTTCAGAAGGTCATTTTTTATATGGCATTTTTTATCCTGTGCTTCGCGGCAAATCCCACATGCTGTGCAGCCATGCACCTGCTTATTTCCAATTTGGATAAGCTCCGTTTCAATTCCCAGTGGCTTTAGTTCATTAAAAACTGTTTCGATTAAAATCGATGTATTTCCATTTTTCCTTGGACTTCCGTTAAAGGCTACAACTTTCATAGATAAATTATTAAATGCGTGAATATTCTAATGCGTAAATGCTGGAATGAGAAAATGTGAATACGAATTTTTGTGACATTTCTGGAATTTAATTTTAATGATCATCTGAAATGATTAAACCGAGAATACCAGTTGATATAAATTATTAGATTTTACTCATTTTAGCATTCATTCATTTCCACATTTTTGCATTTTTCATTGATTAAACACAAATGATATAATATTTGCGCCCATTTGCAGGGCTTTTTGCCTGGTTTCTTCAGGATCGCTGTGAACCTCCCGATCTTCCCAACCATCGCCCAAATCCGATTCATAGGTATATAGGCAAACCATTCTTCCATCGACAAATAAACCAAACGCTTGTGCTTGTTTATTATCGTGCTCATGGATTTTTGGGAGCCCGTTTGGGAACTCGTATTTTTGATGAAAAATTTCATGCGATGGGGGCAGTTCAATAAATTCATTGCCCGGAAACAGCTTTTTCATTTCCCTTCTGAAATATTCATCCAAACCATAATTATCATCGACGTGCAAAAAACCTCCTGCCAAAAGGTAACGTTTTAAATTCCGTACATCGTTGTCGGAAAAAATAATGTTGCCATGCCCGGTGAGGTGCACAAATGGGTAGTTAAGTATTTCCGAACTACCAACTTCAATGGTTGATGGCTCAACATAAATGTTGGTGTGCAGGTTTTGGTTGCAAAACTCAATTAAATTGGGCAAGGCTGTAGGGTCGGCATACCAATCACCCCCACCATTGTATTTTAACAAAGCAATTTTTACGCTGGAATCTTGCGCTAGAAGTCCAATACTTGCAACCAGAATTATGTATATCGTTGAAATTATTTTCATCTTTACTCCTCAATAACTCATTCATTCATTTTATCATTCTATCATTCTACCCCTCACAAATTAAGTTAACGGTGTGGCAGGCAACAACTCCGGCTGTTTCGGTTCTTAACCTGCTTTTTCCTAGGGTTATTTCCGTAAAACCATTTGCTTTGGCAAGTTCAACTTCTTCTTCCGAAAAATCCCCCTCGGGACCAATCAATATCAGCATCTTATCCTCAGGTTGAATATTTGTTTTTAATGCTATTTTTTGACCTTCGTAACAGTGGGCAATAAATTTTTTCCCTTCGAAAGGCTGGACTATAAAATCTTTGAAGTTGGTTAATTCATTCAATGAAGGCAAATAGGCTTTTAAAGATTGTTTCATTGCCGAAACCAGAATGCTTTTAAGGCGCTCAGGCTTAAGGTTTTTTCTTTCGGAATACCTGCACAGTAATGGGGTAATTTCATCAATCCCTATTTCAGTGCTTTTTTCCAGGAACCACTCCATCCGGTCAATACTCTTGGTTGGGGCAATTGCAATGTGCAAATAATAAGGATGATGGGCAGAATTCAACTGTTTGGTAAGAATTTTTAGTGCACATTTTTTGGGATTTGCATGTTCGATTTCTGCATCGAAAAATCCGCCAGTGCCATCAACCAATTGCACTTTATCACCTTCGGTAAGCCTCAATACCCTTACACAGTGTTTCGACTCAACTTCATTTAATGAGAGCCTGTCTCCTTTAATTTTCGGAATATAAAACAGATGCATGAAATAATATTTTCACGCTAAAGATAATAAAAAATCGAGGGTACTTACTTAAACATTTTTGGGGTGTAGTGAAACAATTTTTTTCCAGATTTTAATCCAACTTCGCTCCACGAATCCACATTAAAGCCAATTCCAACCGATGAGGTAGTTGGCATATCATCGTAGAATTTATCCAGAAGGCTGTTTACCAGATAATAAACCGTAGGATTATGCCCAAACACATAAACCACCTTGTTTTCATCGGGCAGTTCCTTTAATATTTCAACAAATTCCTGGGTTGAAACACCTTCGTAAAGGTCCTCAATAATCTGAATCCTTTCTGATGCATAACCAAAGGTGTCGGCAAATATTTTTGCAGTGCGTTTTGCCCTCAGTGCCGGACTTGAAATAATCAAACCAGGCAAGAAGTTGAGTTCTTTCAATTTTTTGCTGACCAGGACTGAATCAGTCTCACCTCTCTTTTTGAGGTCTCTGTGAAAATCTTCATCGTACCCATAGGGAACTGATTTTGCGTGCCGCACTATTACCAGATGTTTCATAATTTCTTGATGCTTGTATGGTAAAATTACTATATTTTTAGGCGAATAAAAATAGCTTTTAGTAAAGATGACCAAAATAGGACTCTTATCAGATACGCATGGTTTAATTCATGAGCGCATTTTTTCATTTTTCGAGGATGTGGATGAGATTTGGCATGCCGGGGATTTTGGGAATTTGGAAACCGCCGACCAATTGGCTGCATTTAAACCTTTACGAGGTGTTTATGGAAATATTGACGGGCACGAAGTGCGTACTGTCCATCCTTTGCACCAACGGTTTATGTGCGAAAATGTGGATGTGTGGATGACGCATATTGGTGGATACCCGGGAAGGTATGAGCGTTACGTAAAACCCGAAATTTATACCAATTCGCCCAATCTGTTTATTTCCGGGCACTCCCATATTTTAAAGGTTATGTTCGATAAAAAATTAAATTTTTTGCATATAAATCCGGGTGCTGCCGGGGCACATGGTTTCCACAAATTCCGTACGGCAATTCGTTTTGTAATCGATCGGTCGGATATAAAAGACCTGGAAATTTGGCAAATAAAGCGGTAGGTGTCTGATTAAGAGAGCTGTTGAACTTTTAGCTATTCTATCAATCTGTAGAAATTACATTTAGTAACTTTGTACTCTTTGGAATTTTTTTGAACAATCTTAATATCTATATTTTTGGATAATGAGTCTGGATTATCTTTGCAAATTTGTCGAATCCAGCTAATGTCGTTGATAATATCTTTTATGTTCGATTCAAAGTATGATGCTGTAACAATCTTCCCAGCTTCTTTAGGTTCAAATCCGTACCAGTAATATGGTTTGTCAAGATTGATAGTATATAAGAAACTACTATCTGTTTTACTATCTCTAATTTGAAACATGCCATCCACGTTATTTTCAAAATAAATAAAAACAACCTTATTGCATTTATTATTTTCCTTAGAGACAATTTGAAAAAATAATCCTGGAATTAGGAAGATTAGAAAGTATTTCATGGTCCGATAGTTTACATTTTATTATAAGTTCTGATTTTTTTAGAATTTTCAGGAATATTTCATAAAAATAAAACAACCCTTTTATGCAATTATCCTACCAATTATCCTGGAATTTGTAAAAAATCAGTATCCCAAATTAAAGATCAATTAATCTTATGTCGAAATAGGGAAAAAACGCAACCCAAATTATATATTAGCATCTTGAAATAAAAACTTATGCGAAAAGTTAGACTGCCTTTATTATTTCTCCTTCTAATTTGCCTGTTTGGTTTTTCACCTAATGAAGATCAATACGAACCAATTTTTATGTTCAGGGCGGATATGGAAAGCGCCGTTAAACTGGAGGGGGCACGAATATTGGAAAACCCGGGGAAGATTTATATCAAAGACAATTACCTGTTTATTGTGGAAAAATACATGGGCGTACATATTATTGACAATGTGAACCCGGAAGAACCTGATAAGCTTGGTTTTATCCATATCGATGGTTGTGTAGATATTGCCGTAAAAGGAAACATCCTTTATGCCGATAACGCTGTTGATTTATTGGCAATTAAGTTTTCAGATAGCTTCACCACAATTGAAGTGACTTCGCGGAACAGGAATGTGTTCCCGGAATTTTTATCACCCGATGGAAGCGGATTGAGCTGGAGGCAGGAACAGGCGCGTCCGAATAATGCAGTTTTAGTAAGATGGAAGGAGAATTGGTAATGAAAAAGATAGTTGGAAAAATATCGATTGTGCTTGCTTTGGCTGCGATGATAATGTCATGCTCCTACAGCGATTCCGATGTAAACTCTGATTCATACAACGATTCAGGAACTGGTGGTTCGCTTGCCAGGTTTACGGTTGCTGGCGATTATTTATATACCGTTGATGAAAATTCATTGAACGTATTTAATATTACCAATTCGGAGCAACCTGCTTTTGTGAATGAAAAGAACCTTGGGTTTGGTGCTGAAACCATTTTCCCGAAAGGAGAGAACCTTTTTATTGGAACTTCAACAGGCATGTTTATTTACGACATTTCGAATCGAAGAAACCCGAGCCAGCTTTCGTATTTTGAGCATGTAATGGCTTGCGACCCTGTGGTTGCCGACGATGATTTTGCCTATGTTACCCTTAACTCAAACAACCAACGATGCTGGCGCTGGACCAATGAGTTGCAGATTATCGATATTTCTGACGTGTCGAACCCGACCTTAAAAAAGACCTATCAAATGGATGGGCCGCAAGGATTGGGAATAAAAAACGATTCCCTGTGGGTGTGCGATAATGGTTTGAAACTGTACGATGTTTCCGATAAAGAAAATATCCAATTGCTTTATCAAAATAATACGATTCAAGTCAGGGATGTCATCCTAAATAAAAACCTTTTGATGACAATCGGTGATGATGGGTTTTATCAGTTTGAACTTAAAAACAACCAAATAAACGAACTTAGTAAACTTTTAATTTATGAATAAGCTAAATATCCGAACTCTCTTTTTGACGCTTTTTATTATCCCAAATTTACTTTTTGCTCAGGATGATGTTCCTGAAATCGAGTTAAAGAAGTTTAGTATTGGTTTGGTTCCCCAATATTCTTTGTTAGGCGGAATGCGAACCGATTTGGATATTCGGTTGAATGAAAAAAACCATTGGCTGGTTGTTTCCCCATTGATTTTTTATGACGATGGGAATATAGGATATAGCGACTACGAAGAAATGTTTGGGGTAGGGCTTGAATTAGAACATAGGATTTATTTGCATAAAAACGATCCTCAACCCAGAGGGGCATACTTTGGTTATGGAACGGTTTTTAATTACTATTCGGTTGAAAGTAATGGCTATCAGTCCTACCTGTTTGATGAAAATGGGAACGATTATATTGGTCTGGAATATGGTCCCGTCAATACCAACATCTTTAAATTCGGGGGTAATTTTGTATTTGGTTTGCAAACCGTGATCAATGATTTCTTTTATCTCGATGCTTATATTGGAACCGGAATCCGCTTAAGTGTCGATAACAAAACCTCTGGTTTACATAAGTATTACACCGATAGCTGGCTTGATCTCGGCTACTCTGGAACCCTTCTTGTAGGGGGGCTTCGGCTCGGTATCTCGTTTTAATCCTCAAAAAAATCTTGGCAATACATTTCCTGAGCAGATGTTTTGATTTAAGCAATAGAAGGTAAGGCATTTACAAATTATTGCTTGACGGGGAAATCCAAAACAAGAATTATTTAATAGCTTTGTTAAATGAAAATTCTTGTTGTTGAAGATGAACCTGAAATGAAAGGATTGATCAAACAATTCCTTGAGCAGGAAAATTATATGGTAGAAGTTGCTGATAATTTCCGATCAGGTTTGGATAAAATTATTTCGTTTGACTATGATTGTATCCTTTTGGATATAATGCTCCCCGGGGGCAATGGCCTTGATTTATTGCAAGAACTAAAAAAACTCGGTAAAGCTGATAGCGTAATAATTATTTCTGCAAAAGATTCACTGGACGATAAAATAAAAGGCCTTGATTTGGGAGCCGACGATTACCTTACCAAACCATTTCATATAGCAGAGTTAAATGCCAGGATAAAATCGGTGATCAGACGGAAAAAATCGAATGGGAGGCCTATTCTCGAAATAGAAAACGTACAGATATTTATTGAAGAACGCTATGTTTTAGTTAATGGCAAGCCAATGGATTTAAACCGAAAAGAATTTGATATCCTGTTGTTTATGGCGTCAAATAACAGGCGGGTGGTGAGCAAATCTTCAATAGCAGAGAATATTTGGGGCGACTACATCGACCAATCAAACGACTTTGATTTTATTTATTCACAAATAAAAAACCTCCGAAAAAAACTACGTATAAGTGAGGCCGCGATTGATATCAATGCTGTTTACGGACTTGGATATAAATTGGTTGTTAAATGAAATTAATCAACCATACACTTCTGATCCTTTCGGTAATTTTGTTTACTACGGTTGGTTTATGGGCATTTATTTTTAACTCTCAGTTACAAAAACAGGTTAAAAATACACTTGATGAAGGATTGGAGAATTATAAGATTGTCATTATCGATAAGTTGAAGGATGACAGTTTAATTGTAGAACAGGATTTTTTTCTGGACAATAATTATCTGGCACAAAAAATCAGTGAAAGGTATGCCCTGCAAGTTAGGGATTCATATAAAGATACCCTGATTTATTCTGAATTAAAGAATACCAAATATCAGGTTCGTTTGCTCACTACTGCATTTATTAGCACAAAAGGTGAGTATTTTGAATTGAAAATTATTTCGCATGAAATAGACAAAGGGAATCTTGTTCAAAAAATTGTCTTTTCGTTGGTGCTGCTTTTTTTATTTTTGTCTGTCAGTACTTTGTTGGTTAATAATTTCGTGTTGAAAAAAACCTGGAAGCCATTTTACGAAGTGCTTAAATACCTCGATGATTTCAGGCTCGACCAAAGTGCTTATCGCGAATTATCTGAAACCAAAATAAAAGAGTTTACATTGTTGAATGCTTCTATTCAGAACCTTATAAAAACCAATATTGATATTTTTAAGAGTCAAAAGCAGTTCATTGAAAACGCATCACACGAATTACAAACACCACTTGCAATCGGTATCAATAAGTTGGAATTGCTCGCTGATGAAGAAAGCTTATCGCCTGAGCAGACTAAAAAAATCGGCGATCTGATTGGAGCATTCCGACGTCTTTCAAGTTTGAACAAGTCCTTACTATTGCTTTCAAAAATTGAAAACAAGCAATTCATTCAGGTGGAGCAAATAAATCTTGACCTGGTGATCCAAAAGGTAATTCAGGAGTTTTCAGACTATACCGATTTTCAGGATATCCGAATTGATTATCGTGTAAAAGACCAATGGTTTGTGCAAATGAATAAGGACTTAGCCCAAATAATGGTGATGAACCTTGTGAAAAATGCGATCATGCATAACATACCTGAGGGAGAGCTAAATATTTGTTTAAATTCATCATCATTTTCCATCAAAAATAAGAGTTCCGAGCATCGGATTTCGGAAGAGAACTTGTTTAAACGATTTAATAAAAGCAAAA
Source organism: Prolixibacteraceae bacterium (assembly GCA_963677475.2). GTDB lineage: Bacteria > Bacteroidota > Bacteroidia > Bacteroidales > Prolixibacteraceae > JABMQB01. Next base: position 286,315 of record CAXXQD010000015.1, read on the forward strand.
TAAACACTAATTCAACGGGCTTGGGCTTGGCAATTGTAAAGGCAATTGTTGATGTTTCTGATTTAAATATTTCTTATACATATTCTGAAACACATAAGTTTGAAGTTAAGGCTAATAAATAAGTTGTTTTTTATGCTGCCTAAAATTATTTTCGAAAGTTGATCATTTTTCCAGATTGTTTCCAGAATCGTTGCCTTTATTTGTAGCAAAATTAAATGTATCAATGAGAATAATTATTGGATTGTTTATCCTATTCATTATTGCAACGAGTTCATTTGCCCAGAATATTGATCAAAGCGATATACCAGCTGTTGTTGTGAATTCATTTCAGCTCAGGTTTCCAAATGCGGAGAATGTAAATTGGAAGCTTATAAATGGCAAATATTTTTTAGATTTTAAACTAAATAGCAAATTAAACCGTCTAACGCTCGATTACAAGGGAAAGGTATTAGCGCACTCAAAAGATTTATACAGTAGTGAAGTACCAGATTTTGTGCATCAGGCAATCGCAAAACGACTAACTTATTTTGATATCCATGATGCAGATTGGCACGAAATCGGCGATTCAACCCTTTATGAAATCCGATTTAAGCAAGACGATAAAAACCAATTTTTTTGGGTCAATACAAACGGGGAAATAGTTAAATACCGTAAAGAGTTAAATGAATCGGAAATACCGAATCCGGTTTTGTCACTTATTGACAAGCAACTTGGCAAACTTGATTTCGAGCAGGCAAAATCTGTCGAAGAAAATGGGAATATAATATATATCATTCGAGGGGAAATAAACAATCGGGACTATGTTATTACCATTGATGATAAAGTAACTTTATTAAAACTTGAGTACGATATTAAAGAAAATGAAATTCCGAAAGCTATCATTTATTCGTTGAATGATATGTATAGTAATTATGATATTCGGGATGCCGATTTGGTCAAAGAGAACGAAAAAATCAGATATATATTAAGGATACGAAAATCTGGGGGACAGAACTATTTAATTTTCGACCAAAATGGAAATAAACTAGATTTAAACAGATAATTATACATAAATAATTTAAACCAACTAAATCAATTAATTATGAAAATAATTAGAATCGTTTTTTTTGTAGTGTTAACCCTATCCACAACATTGAGTTTTGCACAAAACCAACCTTTTGATTTTAATCGCATGAGGTGGGGTTATGTAGCAAACAGAATGCCTGAAGAATGGTACGGGTCGGATGAGGCTAAGCGTGTGGCTGATAATGTTTTGATAGCCCAAAAAGAAATTGGCGGCTGGGCAAAAAACAAACCCTACCATCATGAATTTACTCAGGCAGACAAAGATGAATACATCAATGGGAAAAAAGAAATTGGTGGCACTTTCGATAATGGTGCAACCATTACCGAGATTCGGTTCCTTGCAAAAGTTTATGCGCAATTAAAAGACGAGCGTTATAAAAAAGCATTTTTAAACGGTCTGAATTATGTCATTATATCTCAGTATGAAAACGGGGGGTGGCCACAGTATTATCCGGTAAAAAATGCCAATGAAGAAGTACAGTTGGACCATACCGTTCCTTATTCAATGCATATCACATACAATGATAATGCAATGGTAAATACATTGAGGTTTTTAAAAGCTGTATTTACCGGAGATGAGGCTTTTTCTTCCTTAGAAATCAATAATGATTTAAAAGAAAAGGCAAAATATGCTTTTGATAAAGGATTAAAATGCATCCTCAATACCCAGATAATGGTTGATGGGAAACCAACCGTTTGGTGTGCCCAGCATAATGAAGTAACCCTTGAACCTGCCAATGCCAGAAGTTATGAATTGGCGTCTTTCAGTGGCTCCGAATCTGTTGGTGTTGTGATGCTATTAATGGATGAAGAAAATCCTTCCAAAGAAATAATTGCTTCGGTTAAAGGGGCGGTATCATGGTTTGAAAATCATAAAATTGAAGGGATTAAAGTAGAACGCATAACTGGTGAAGATGGAAAAAGGGACCGCATTGTTATTGAAGATAAAAATGCGCCAGCACTTTGGGGGCGCTTTTGCGATTTAGAAACCGGAAAACCCTTTTTCTGTAGCCGTGATGGTATCAAAAAAAATACACTTGCTGAAATTAGCTACGAACGTCGAAACGGTTACAGTTGGTATACCAATTCCCCACAAATGGTATTGGACAGATATCCAGGGTGGCTGCAAAGCAGCCAATAAAAAATTTAATCAATAAAAGATTTAATCATGAAAAAAATTGTTCTATTTATAGTAATTCCGTTCTTTTCAATAATCAACGGTTGGTCGCAGCAACTTGCATTCCCAACTGCAGAAGGTTATGGAAAGTATGCACTTGGAGGTCGTGGTGGTGATGTATATGAAGTTACCAATCTTAACGACTCTGGCGAAGGTAGTTTGCGCGCTGCCGTTGAAGCAAAAGGCCCAAGGACTGTTGTATTCAGGGTTTCGGGCAACATTGAATTGGAAAGCCCGATACGGATTAAGAATCCCCATATTACCATTGCCGGGCAAACAGCTCCAGGCGATGGGATTTGCCTAAAAAACCACCAGTTGAATATTGATGCCAACCATGTAATTATACGATATATAAGGGTGAGGTTGGGCGATGAATCTGGAATTGATTATGATGCAATAGGGAGCAGATATACAAAACATATAATTTTGGATCATGTTTCTGCAAGCTGGAGTGTTGATGAATGCGTATCCATATATCATTGCGATAGTATTACTGTTCAATGGTGTATTGTTTCTGAAAGTATGAGTAAATCTAATCACGTGAAAGGATCACATGGTTTTGGCGGAATCTGGGGCAGCAATTTTGGTACCTATCATCATAACTTGTTGGCACACCATTCAAGCCGTAATCCACGTATGGCATCGGGTTCTGGATACACCGATTTTAGAAATAATGTAATATACAATTGGGGGTACAATAGTTGCTATGGTGGTGAAAGACAGCAACAAGGCAATGAAAAATTCAATTTTTCAGAATTTAATATCGTTGCCAACTATTACAAACCTGGTCCCGCAACCCAACCGGGAGAAGTATCTTACAGAATTGCAAATCCGGGTTATAGAAATGAGATTGACGATTTCGGGCATTGGTATATTGCACAAAATATAGTGGAAGGCAACAACACAGTATCTTCCGATAACTGGGACGGGGGTGTTCAAACTAAAATTGCCTTGGAAAAGATTAAACGAGACGAAGCTTGGCCGTCAATGCCAATTAAACAACATTCTGCAGAAGAAGCATTTAACGCTGTAATTGAAAATGCCGGGGCTCGGCTTCCAAAGCAAGATGCCGTTGATGAGCGGATAATTAAGGAAACCCGTGAAGGAAATGCAACATATGAAGGACAAAGCTATAAACAAACACATCAGATAGCTGACGGTACAATTATTTGTGGTATTATAGATACGCAAAAAGATGTTGGTGGCTGGCCCGAATTAAAAAGTGAACCTGCTCCGGCAGACTCCGACCATGACGGAATGCCCGATGTTTGGGAAGAGAAAAATAGTCTCGATCCGAAAAATCCTGACGATCGAAATAAAGTTGGTAAAAAAGGATATACCATGTTAGAAGAGTATTTGAATTCGATTAAATGATTTTATCCTGGTCATATAAAACAAGAAACTAATTAGAATCAAATCAATCGTTTATAGATCAATAAAACTAAAAAATGATAAAATTAGGAATAGCAATTGTTTTAATTTTTATCGTGGGTGCCACATCTTCAAATGCAGGAGGTTTAATTAAAATTATGCCTGTGGGAAATTCCATTACTGCTGGTGAGCATTATAAATACCCGGCAATAGAAGAACGTACAGGCTATCGCAAACCTCTTTATGAGATGCTGGTGAAAGCTGGGTATAATGTTGATTTTGTTGGTTCTCAAAAACATGGAATCCGATCCAAAGAAGATAAAAATTGGTACGATTGGAATTGTGAAGCATATCCGGGTTGGAAAATACCAGATATCGCAAGAAAACTGGATACAGCATTAATCAAGTATCAACCAGGTGTTTTGTTGATCCATGTAGGGACAAATGGGAAAGATTGGGGTGAAAAAACCAATCAGGTGAAAGAAATGCTTGATAGGGTAAATAATTATTCTGTTCAAAAAAATCACAAGCTAACCGTTTTTTTATGTTTGATAATTAACCGATTTATTGAAGAAGATGCTGTACCAACTTCTGAATTTAATAAGGAAATAAAAGATATGGTCTTAGCCAGGACTAACGATAAAATCAATATTATTTTAGTGGATATGGAAAATGGTGCTGACCTTGATTATTCAGATAATTTGCCTGACCTTGATGCTAATCCCCCATATGAAGGGGGCGATATGATTGGAAAACGATTTCCGGGTGTTCCTGTTGACCGATATCACCCTAATGATAAAGGCAATTACAAAATGGCCAAAAAATTTTACGATGAATTTGTAAAAGTTTTTTCCGTTCCTGACTAAGGATCACGGTTAATAGAAATTTCAAATATAATGTTGGAATATTAAAGGTTTATTTTAGGGTGTTGTTTATAATAAGCTGTAATTTAGATATTTGTACGATAGGATTGATTGTAGATTATCCATTTTGTCAAATTATCATAAAACTAAAAATATGGAACATTACAAAAGAATTTGTTGGGTTTATGTGCTAATAAGTTTAATTCCATTGTTGGCAGGTGCCCATTTTAAAACAACAAAAGATTCCCCAATACATATCACCGACAATCATCAATTAATATATAAAATCAGTGAAAACGGAGATCGTGTACCGGATTATTCGTACTGTGGTTATAAGGCTTCGGAAGAAGCAATCCCAAATATTCCGGTACTTGTAATTGTATCTCCTATCCAGGGCGATGCTACCGAACATATTCAAAATGCCATTGATTATGTGTCGTCATTGCCAATCCAAGATAATGGATTTCGTGGGACGGTTTTATTGGAAAAAGGCACCTATGAGGTTCAAGGTGGGCTTCATATTAAAACCTCCGGGGTTGTGTTGCGTGGCGAAGGCTGTTACGAAAATGGAACCATCTTGATTGGCGCAGGAACCGACCGGCAAACACTCATAAGAATTGAAGGAGTTGGTACACAACAGCTAGGCTCGTTTTTCGAGCTTGAAGATGCATATTTTCCAGTGAACAGTATTGTATTAAAAACCAAGGAAGGGCATTCTTTTAAAACTGGAGATCATATCATTGTAAAACGTCCCTCCACCGAAGAATGGCTTCATTACATTGGTGCCGACAATATTGGGAAATATGTTGATTATCCTTTGACACATTGGGAGCCCGGCGATTTTGACATCAACTGGGAGCGAACAATTCTTGACGTGTCACCCAAAAGCATTACACTTGATGCTCCAATTACCAATTCGCTCGATCCAGAATTCGGAGGAGGGATGGTTGCTAAACTAACTTCAACCGGGAAGGTTGAAAACGTCGGGATCGAGAATCTGCGCTGTGTTTCAACATACGATACAGCAAATTTGAAAGATGAAAACCACCGATGGATGGCGGTTACCTTTGAAAATGTACGCGACGCCTGGGTGAGGCGTGTTACTGTCAAAAATTTTGTAAGCTCAGCCGTTGCCGTTTGGGAAACTGCCAGCCGGATTACCGTGGAAGACTGTAAAAGCCTTGAGCCAATTGGTGAAATTGGAAATTATAGGCGATACAATTTTCAAACCCTTGGGCAACAGGTATTATTTCAAAGGTGCTATGCCGAGTACGGCTACCATGCGTTTTCCGTAGGATTTTTAACCCCGGGGCCAAATGCATTTGTGCAATGCTACTCTTATCTTCCCTATAATTTTAGCGGAGCTGTTGGTGGTTGGGCAAATGGAATCCTTATGGACAATATGTCCATTGATGGTGGGAATATCGGTCTTGGTTGGCGTGATGTCGATGGGCAAGGCGCAGGATGGAGCGCAGCAAACAGTTTATGTTGGGGGTCACGGGTAGCAAAAATACTTCTTGGGGCACCACCAACTGCTATGAACTGGGCTTATGCCAGCTGGGCTCAGGGTTTTGGAAAAGGGCACCACGAACTGCAACATACTTTTGTACAGCCCAAGAGTATTTATTATGCCCAATTGGAAGCCCGCACCGGGAAAAAATCCATTGAATCGGATAAAATATTCCATTACAAATCCAATGAAACAACTGCGCCCGGACCTGAGCTTTCGGCATTAAACAGCAAACGGTCACAAACTCCGGAATTAACAATCTACCAGTGGATCGACAGTATTATTGTCCGTTATCCTATCGTTTCGGATATATCCATGGCTAAAAAAAGTGAGAATATCGTTCTACAAAAGGAATTGAAAATACCTAAACCAACTAAATCAATCTCAGTTCAGAACGGATTTATCACTGAAAATAACTCGGTGATTTCGGGAAAAATAAGGCGGACTTCAATGTGGAGAGGATCTACGCGTCCCAGCCAGTTAAGAAGGCCTAATCCGAATCTGGTTCGATTTGTTCCGGGAAGGGCAGGGCGAGGATTGACCGATGACCTGGATACGCTGGTCCAGGATATGCAGCAAAGCAATACTTTTGCCATGCAACATTTTCCGGCATTGTGGTACGAACGGCGGCGAGATGACCATGCCCGTTATCGCCGTGCCGATGCCGATGTTTGGGCACCTTTTTACGAACAGCCTTTCAGCCGAAGTGGGCAAGGTGAAGCATACGACCGATTGAGCAAATACGACCTGAATAGCTGGAATACATGGTACTGGTTGCGCTTAAAACAATATGCCGATATGGCCGATGCCAAAGGATTGATTTTTATTCACGAGCATTTCCTTCAACACAATATCATTGAAGAAGGTGCCCATTGGGCCGATTACCCATGGCGCTCGGCTAACAATATAAATCATACAGGCTTCGCCGAACCCGTCCATTATGCAGGCGATAAAAGGGTGTATTTCGCGGAAGAGTTTTACGATACTACACATGTGGTGCGCAAAAATCTCATGAAAAACTACATCCGGAAGTGCCTCGATGAAAGCAAAGACAATACAAATACAATTCATCATTTGGGCTATGAATTTACCGGGCCGGTTGCTTTTGTACAGTTTTGGCTCGATGTAATTGATGAGTGGCAAAACGAAAATAACCGGGACGTGCTGGTTATGCTTCCCGGAACAAAAGACGTTCAGGAAATGATTCTAAATGATCCGAAACGCTCTAAAGTGGTCGATATTATTGATATTATAACCTGGCAATACCGTAACGATGGTTCTTTATATGCTCCAATTGGAGGACAAAGCTTAGCAATACGACAATATGCCAGGATTATAGATCGTGGCGAAACTTCTTTTCATCAGGTGTATCGTTCGGTAAATGAATTGCGGAAGGCATTCCCAGGTAAAGCAGTGGTTGATTCACGCAGGTCACGACCAATTTTTAACTGGGCCGTTTTTATGGCGGGAGGCTCCTTTACAGATTTGCCCGAAATTAATAATGATCGGTTTTTAAAAGATGCTGCAAATTTTGAAGTAATGGACAGCCGGGAAGGAAATTATATTCTTGGAAAAAAGAATGCAGGATATATTATTTATTCGTTCACAAACGAGCTTGATGTTGATTTATCAAACGATAACCAGGTTTTTGCTTATGCTTGGATTAATCCTGATACCGGAGAAATACAAACTTCGAAAGAGGAATTAAAAGGTGGTCAACAGCATAAACTCGTGTCTCCTTTTAAAGTGGGTTCTGTTCTATGGATCTATAAGCATGATAAGTGAAACTATTATTAAAAAGTTGATTGAATTACTGTAAACTAGCAACAATAAATTCATTCTTATGAAACTTAAATTACGCCTATTCTATTTCATATTAATTGGGCTGTTTTTATCATTCACGATTGGTTCAAATCAACTAAAGGCTGCTGAAAAACAACGGATTATTGTACTCACCGACATTGAAAATGAGCCCGACGATGCCATGTCGCTGGTTCGCTTTTTAACTTATTCAAATCAATGGGATGTGGAAGGATTGGTTGCAACAACGTCTGTGCATCAAAAAAATAAAATTGCCATCTGGCGGATTCAAGAAATTCTGGAAGCTTACGGAAAGGTGAGGGGCAATTTGGAGGCCCACGAACAAGGTTATCCAACTGTAGAGTATTTATTATCGGTTGTTAAAGAAGGCCGTACGGATTATGGGATGGCTGCCGTTGGTGAAGGAATGGATTCAGAAGGATCAGAGTGGATTATTAATTCAGTAGATAAAGATGACAATCGCCCGTTATGGGTGCTTGTTTGGGGAGGGCCCAATTGTTTGGCACAAGCACTTTGGAAGGTTCAAGATACGCGATCAGCAGAAGATGTTAATAATTTTGTATCCAAAATTAGGGTATATACAATTTCCGATCAGGATGACAGTGGACCCTGGATCCGAAAATCATTTCCTGAACTTTTTTATATCGCAAGTCCCGGTTTTCATGAATACGATGGCTACCATCATGCCACCTGGAGCGGAATTAGCGGCGACTTTTTTCATGCCCGCTGCGATGGCCCCGATTATAGCCTGGTAGAAAACCCATGGCTCGATAAGCACATTAGAAGTAAAGGTCCCCTTGGTGAACAATATCCTTATATGAAATACCTTATGGAAGGGGATTCGCCAAGCTTTATGTTCTTGATAAATAATGGTTTAAATAATCCGGAACATCCCAATTGGGGTGGTTGGGGTGGCCGCTATGAATTTTACCAGCCCCGCACCGAAAAATGGTTTCTTGAACCAGAAACCCGTCCGCTGTGGACCAATGCAATGGATGAAGTTCTTGGACATGATGGCCGTTGGCACACCGATAACCATGCAACAATTTGGCGATGGCGCGAAGCCTACCAAAACGATTTCTCGGCGCGAATGGATTGGACCATTAAACCGTATGAAGAAGCGAACCATCCACCTGCTCCATTGCTAAACCATAATGAAAAAATATCTGTAAAATCTGGTGATCGGGTCGAATTAAGCGCTAAAGGCTCTTCCGATCCCGATGGGGATAACCTTACCTATAAGTGGTTTTTTTATGAAGAACCAGGAACCTTTACCTTAGGAACAGCACGAACCGGAAATCCGGTAGAAATTAAAGATGCAGATATGGCGGATGCCTGGTTTATTGCACCTAAAAAAGGAAGGATGGGTACCATGCATATTATTTTGGCAGTAACCGATCATGGAACACCAGCACTAACCCGCTATAAGAGGGTGATTGTTGATGTATCAAAATAAGAAATAAAGAAACTTTAATTAATAAAACTTAGTTCTAATGAAAACATTTGTTTTACTAAAACTGCGAAGTGGATGCTTATTATTTGCAATTGCACTTGCTTTTATAAGCCTGGCGGTGAATGCTGCCGATAAACCACGTTTATTTGTGTTTACCGATATTGGTGGCGATCCCGATGATCAAATGTCGATGGTTCGTTTAATGACTTATGCAAACCATTTTGATATTGAAGGGCTGGTTGCTACACACGTTCAAAATAAGGTCAATCCTGACCGAATTCAACGCATCGTAGAATCGTATGCAAAAGTACGGGATAACCTTGAACAGCACGAACCGGGATTTCCGAAAGCAGAGTATTTGCAGAATTGTATTTCAAAAGGAGTACCCATTGACGGAATGGAAGGCGTTGGTGAAGGAAACGATTCCCCCGGCTCTGAACTTTTAATTAAGGCGGTTGACCGTGATGATGAAAGGCCCCTTTGGGTAAATGTTTGGGGAGGTCCAAACGTATTGGCACAGGCTTTATACAAAGTTCGCGAAACACGAACTAAAGAAGAGTTGGATAAATTTGTTTCCAAACTTCGTGTGTATGCCATTTCAGATCAGGATGATAGTGGTCCCTGGATTCGTAAGGAGTTTCCGGGATTGTTTTACATTGTAACCCCCGGGGTGAATGCCGGAGGAGGTTTTCACCATTCCACCTGGATCGCAATTGGTGGGGACAAATTTCATGGGCGTTTTGATGGTGCCGATTTTTCCTTGGTTACCAATGAATGGCTCGAACGGAATATTCGCCGAAAAGGACCTCTTGGTGCCCTTTATCCTCATTGGGAATTTATGATGGAAGGTGATACTCCTTCCTACTTATTTTTGATAAATAATGGATTAAATAGCCCTGAAAACCCAAACTGGGGAGGATGGGGTGGCCGTTATGAGCTTTACACCCCTAAAACCGAAAAGTGGTTTCTGGAACCTGAAACCCGACCAATTTGGACCAACGTACAAGATGAAGTACTGGGGCACGATGGAGAATGGCATACCACAAACCATGCAACCATATGGCGTTGGCGCGAAGCTTATCAAAACGACTTCTCAGCCCGCATGGATTGGACCATCCAACCTTATGAAAAGGCTAATCATCCGCCAATTGTAAAACTCGATCATCCGAATTACATAAAAGCCAAACAAGGTGAAAAAGTGGAATTAAGTGCGCTTGGTACAAGCGATCCGGACGGTGATCCTCTATCCTACGAATGGTTTTGTTATGAAGAACCGGGTACACGAAAGATGTCAAATTCGCGGACCGGGGTTATGCACGACATTGTAGGTTTTGATCAGCCCAAAGCATGGCTGAAGGTTAAAACCAGCCGTGTGATGCGACCTGGAACGGGTACTATGCATATTATATTGGCAGTAACTGACCATGGAACGCCTCGTCTGACGCGGTACCAAAGGGTTATTATAGATGTAGTAGAATAACATGGGGAATAAAATTAAAATCCAATAATCATGAAAAATATAGGTTTAATAACGTTCGTGACGATATTATTATTTAGCCAAGCATGCTCAAATCAAGTATTAAAAACTTCTGAAATTGATCCTTCCGTGAAACCACGGGTAATTGTGACTTCGGATGGAGAAATAGATGATGAATGCTCCATGGTAAGGTTTTTACTTTATGCCAATCAATGGGATATTGAAGCGATTGTCACCTCTAGTTCGCAGTACCACTGGCAGGGGCATAGCTGGGCGGGAGATGATTGGATTGAACCCTATTTGGATGCGTATGCGCAGGTCTATCCCAATCTTGTGAAACATGATCCGGGGTTCCCATCTCCGGCATTCCTTAGGGAGCGGACAGCCTTGGGTAATGTAAAAGCGGAAGGCGAAATGGATGAAGTAACTGCAGGGTCTCAGCTCATTGTCAAGGTTCTTCTCGATGATTCCGATGATCGCCCAATTTGGTTGCAGGCCTGGGGTGGAACAAACACGATTGCACGCGCCTTAAAAACCATCGAAGAAGATCATCCCGAAAAAATGGAGTATGTAGCCGCGAAAATGAGGTTTTTCTTTATATGGGAACAGGATTCAACCTATCAGGCATACATCAGGCCACATTGGGGGAAGTATAATATAACCACTATTATTTCAGATCAGTTCGAGGCTATCGCATACCGCTGGAAACAGATTCAACCCGAAAAAATGCATCCTTATTTCGATGCGACATGGATGAAGAAAAACATATTGGAGAATCATGGAGCCCTTTGCTCGCTTTACGAGGCACACAAGGAAGGTTCGGAGAGAAACAACATTCAATACTTCGAAGGAGATTTTCGTTCAGAGGGAGACTCGCCCGCGTTTCTTCATACCATCGTAAACGGATTGCGTAGCATGGAGTCTCCGGATTGGGGAGGCTGGGGTGGTCGCTATATACGTGTTCGCGAAAACACCTGGCTTGACCGGGTGCCCATTGAAGGATATAAATATCCGGAAGGACGATGGTATACAAACAATGCATGGGGCAGGGAAGGTACACGGCAAGGGTTGACTTCCTCTACCAGCTCTGAGTATCGCGAATATTTTAAACCTATGTGGCGCTGGTCGGAAGAATTGCAAAATGATTTTGCAGCACGAGCAGACTGGTGTGTTAAATCCTTCGAAGAAGCCAATCATGCTCCCATTATTAAATTAGATCATGCCATTGATTTAGTAGCAGCACCTGATGAAAAGATCGAACTGAGTGCGAAAGGAACAATAGACCCTGATGGCGATGAACTTAACTACTCTTGGTGGCAATACGAGGAAGCTGATTCGTACAATGGAAGCATAACAATTGAAAATTCTAATGCTCAGGAAGCTTCATTTACAGTTCCCGCTAATGCAGAAAAAGGACAAAGTATTCATATAATTTGTGAGGTGAAAGACAATAGTTCGCCTCAGCTTACCAGATACCAACGCGTAATATTGACAGTTAAGAAATAAAGCTATGAAAAAGCAATTTTTTTTCATTCTCCTACTATTAGTTTTTGTTGGAGAAGTAATAGCTCAATCCGCTGGAAATATGGGGGCAAAGAACGTTTCTATTTCAGGTGATCTCAAAAAATGGCATACAGTTACGCTGACGTTCGAAGGTCCTGAATGCTCTGAAACCGATGAATATAATCCTTTCTTTAACTATCGATTGAATGTCACTTTTAATCATATGGAATCAGGAAAATCGTATAAGGTTCCAGGTTACTTTACTGCTGATGGCAATGCGGGCATAACTTCTGCCACTTCAGGGAACAAATGGCGGGTACATTTTACTCCAGATGAAATTGGGGAATGGAATTACACAGTCGATTTTAAAAAAGGGAAATGGATTGCTGTTCGACCGCGAACCGATGTAAGAGTGCCAACCGGTGAATACATGGATGGTGCTACCGGCAAATTTTCAATTGTACCATCTGATAAATCAGGCAGAGATTTCAGGGCTCATGGCCGGCTTGAATATGTTGGTGAGAGGTATTTACAATTTACTGAAACAGGCAAGTACTTTTATAAATGCGGAAGCGATGCACCAGAGAACTTTCTTTCGTACTACGGATTTGATGGTGATTTTGCAACTGACGGGCATAAAGACGATTTGGTTAAAACCTGGGGGCCTCACCTTAAAGATTGGAAAGAAGGGGATGTTCAATGGTCCGATGGACGGGGAAAAGAAATTATTGGAGCATTAAATTATCTGGCATCGAAAGGGCTCAATGCTGTTTCTTTTTTAACGAATAATATTGAAGGTGATGATCAAAACGTGTTTCCTTACATCAATTATGACACATGGGATCGGTTCGATTGCTCAAAACTAGACCAATGGGAAATGGTTTTTGGTCATGCGCAAATGCTAGGTCTTTTTCTTCATTTTAAAACCTTGGAATCGGAAAATCAGGGTTTACTCGACTTTGGTGGTATGGGTGGAAATACAAGGCTGTATTATCGTGAACTGATTGCAAGGTTTGGACACCATCTTGCTTTGAACTGGAACCTTGGTGAAGAAGTAGGGGATTGGTCAAAGAATGTTGATAGCAGGAAATCCATGCCATTATTTGAATCAGAACGCCAGTCGATTGCACAATATATTTTTGATACCGATCCATACCACCACCACATGGTTATTCATAATGGCGATTGGTTTGATTCGATGTATGGCGATCAATCTAAATTGACAGGCGCATCGCTTCAGACCAATAAATCAGATTTTAGAAGGGTTAACTCAATGACCAAGCGAGTAATTGATGAATCAATAACTGCAGGGAAAATATGGGCGGTGGCCTGTGATGAGCCAGGTGATGCCAGTCACGCACTAATCACTGATGAGGAAGATCCTGAGCACTTTTATGCCAGGACCAATGGACTTTGGGGTCATATGTTGGCCGGAGGATGGGGTACCGAGTGGTACTTTGGTTATAAACACCCACATTCAGATCTGACATGTCAGGATTATCGTAGCAGGGATTTGTTCTGGAATATGGGAAAAATATGTATTGATTTTTTCATAGAAAATGAATTGCCTGTTACTGAAATGAAGGCGCAAAATGAGTTAATATCTTCCTATTTTCCTTCCCAAGTAGGTGATTTTTGTTTTGCAAAGCAACACGATACCTATGTGATATTATTGAAAAAAGGTGGCGAGAGTCAATTGGACCTGGGAGAACCTGTTGGAGAATACCTTGATTTAGAAGAAACTGTTGCGAAATACTCAGTAAAATGGTACGATCCGCGAAATGGAGGAGGATTGCAGGATGGATCTGTTAAAATTATTGAAGGATCAGGAATGCAGTCCCTGGGAACCCCGCCAAATAATCAGGATAGGGATTGGGTGGTTTTGGTTCGACGCATTTAGGATGCTGTCAGTGTTTTATTATTGAGGTTTAGAAATAGGTAAGTAAATTAATTCGAATACAATAAAAATGAAAAAAATATTCATATTAAGTTTCATCGGAACTTTGCTCATTGGACAAGCATGGTCTAAAGAAGAGGTTAAAGATTCTGAAGCAGATATTTCGGTCAGGCCCCGGATTATAGTTACAAGCGATGGTGAGATTGATGATCAATGTTCGATGATTCGGTTTCTACTGTATGCTAATGAATGGGATATTGAAGGAATTATTACTTCGAGCTCGCAGTACCATTGGCAAGGGCACAAATGGGCGGGCGACGATTGGATTGAGCCGGACCTGGATGCATATGAGAAAGTGTATCCCAACCTGTTAAAGCATGAATCCGGGTATCCAACGCCGGAATATTTACGCAGTATAACTCTTTTGGGGAATGTGAAAGCCGAAGGAGAAATGGAGGAGATTACTGCAGGTTCTCAACTTATAGTTAATGTATTATTGGATGAAACGGACAATCGACCCGTGTGGTTGCAGGCTTGGGGCGGTGTAAATACCATTGCCCGAGCTCTAAAAACCATTCAGGAAGAACACCCTGAGAAAATGGAATATGTAGCAAACAAAATCAGAATGTACCTTATTTGGGAGCAGGATGCTACTTTTCAGGATTATATCAAACCTAACTGGGGTAAGTACAACATCTTAACCATTATATCAGACCAATTCATTGCTTACTTTTACAATTGGAAAGAGTATCTTCCTGAAAAGGAACAGAGTTATTTGGTCGGGTCATGGATGAATGAGAATATCCTAAAAGGACATGGACCTCTTTGCGCAGAATATAAAGCACACGTTGAAGGAGCCAAAGATGAATTCGATGACGGAGATTTTCGCTCGGAAGGGGATTCTCCGGCATTTTTACACAACATTCAAACTGGTCTTCGAAACATGGAATCACCCGACTGGGGCGGTTGGGGAGGTCGCTTTGTGAAAATTCGTAATAATGAATGGCTTGACCCGGTATTGGAAGCTGATTATGAATACCCGGAAGGCAGATGGTATACAAGTTCAGCCTGGGGACGCCAGCGTCTAAAAAAGAAAATACCTAACGATGCAGCACTTACAGAATACCTCAAGCCAACATGGCGCTGGATAGAAGTACTGCAAAACGACTTTGCAGCTCGTGCCGATTGGTGTGTTAAGTCCTTCGAAGAAGCGAACCATCCTCCGGTGGTGAAATTGAACCATGATTTGGACTTGTTCGTTCAAATGGGATCAACGGTTGAAGTCAGCGCAAAAGGCACAAGCGATCCTGATGGGAATGAATTGAGTTATAGTTGGTGGCAATACAAAGAAGCTGATTCATTTCAGGGAATTATAAAAATTCAAAACCAGGATAAACAGGATGCTTCGTTTGTGGTTCCCGTCGATGCAAAGAAAGGGGTTACAATTCACCTTATTTGCGAAGTGAAAGACAATGGATTGCCCCAATTAACCAGGTACCAGAGGGTAGTGGTAACAGTTGAATAAAGTTATAAGCAGAAAGGAAGGAACAATTGTTTGAATTATCTGAAAAAGGTAAAATAACGATGAATTAAAGAGATAAGAATGTTATGAAAAAAATATATTTAATTGTTGTTTTAGTATTTGTTACAAATTTTCTAATCGCTCAGGTTCCATGGCAACATGGAAAGTTGCAGGTTTCCGATAATGGGCATTATATTCAACACGAGGATGGCAACCCCTTTCTATGGATTGGCGATACTGGTTGGGGTATGTTCCAACAACTAACAAGAGAAGAAGTAGATCAATATTTAGATAGCCGGCAGGATTTGGGTTTCACGGTTATTCAAGCCGTTGCGCACTGGTCACCCCATGGGGGAGGAATGGACAGGAGTCCGGATAATGCTCCGAATGCATATGGTCATCAGCCATTTACTGGTGATGAAATGCATCCAAACACTGCAGAACCCTTGCTTGTTAACGGAGGGGGTAAGCTTAGTCCAAACGATTATTGGGACCATGCAGATTATGTAGTTGAGGCGGTCAGAAAACGAAATATGTACCTGGCGCTTTTACCATGCTGGGCTTCTCAGTTAATCACCGGAACGGGAGAGTATTCAGAACGAGAAGCAAAATCTTATGGTGAATTTTTGGGCGAACGATATAAAGACGAGCCTCATATTATTTGGGTTTTAGGGGGCGATACAAAAGCACAGTTTAAGGCATACGATAAAAACCAAAACCACAGCGATTACGACTATCGTCCAATTTATCGGGCTATGGCCGAAGGGATTGTTGCTGGCGTGACGGGCGAAAACCCGGATTGGAATGAAGCACATCCTGTCTGGGATGAAGTATTTTTCACCTACCACCCAAACGGAGATGCCCCTTATGGTTCATCGCAATGGTTCCATGAAGATGCCTGGCAAGATGCCAATGGAGTGGAGGTATGGAAAGAAGTCAACCACGTATATCGAACTATGCTGGATGATTACCAATTATTAAATCCGGTAAAGCCAAGCTTGTTTTTAGAAGGTTCGTATGAATATGGCAGCTATCGCCACGAGTGTGGCTGGGTAACCCCTGTGAGGGTTCGCAGGCAATTTTACCAGACATTTTTTGCGGGCGGTGCCGGGCATACCTACGGTGCTGCACCTATTTGGGCAATGCGTGGCAACGATGGTGATTACAATTGTGGATATACCTGGCAACAGGCGCTTGATTTTCCGGCTGCAAAACAGGTGGCTCAAATTGGTAAACAATTTTTATTAAGCCATAATTGGAACCAATGGATCCCTGACGGTCAGGTAATTTCTGGCGTGGGCGAAAACGAAAGCTTAAAAACGGCGGTCACTTCTGAATCTGGAGATATGGCCTTGGTTTATTTCTCAAACAATTCGCATACTCAAGTGAACAACATTTTAGGAGCAGAGGCAAAGGCCTATTGGTTTTATCCAAGAGATGGGCAAAAAGTGAAGGTACCTTCCTTTAAGGAAAAGGAATCAAGAGACATGGCACCACCAGCCAAATGGGAAGATGCCATATTGGTTTTAAAAATTTTAGAATAAACCAGTATTAATCTGGACAGAGAGTAATAAAAGGAAGGATGGCATCTAATTTAGAAGAGATGCCATCCTCCTTTTATAAAGTGTACATTTCCTGCCAAAGGCGTTCAAATTCGGTTCGGTATTGTTTTACAATTTGGTAGTTGCTTGTGGCAAGCAGGTTTTCCTGATTGTGAATACTGGCAGTGTAGGTCCAGTTGAAACTTCCGGTAATGGCAACCCTTTTATCGATAATGCCAAACTTATTATGCATGTGGTAATGCGAATGGTCTATTTTTATGGGAATTCCGATGGTTTCCAGTTTAAAAATCTCAGAGCCCTTGGCAATTGTTTTTTCATCATCGGTAATGATCCTGACTTTTACGCCCCTTCGATGGCACTTTTTTATTTGCCTTCCAAGTGCAGCATCGGTAATGGTGAATACGCATAGATCAACCGTTTCCTGAGCTTGCGTAAGCAGGTTTGTAATGCTCTTTTTGATGGAATTTCCGGGACTAAAAAATACTTTATGGTAACTAAAACTGTACCTATCGATTAGTTCGAAGCAGTATTGGATCCATTTCAAACCTGACTGTCCATTATCAATGCTATTTTGGTGACTGGCCTCGAACAGTGCATGCCGTAATTGTGCGCGTTTTTTATGCCCAAGGCTATGAATATGCCCAATAATTACCGGATCAATTTCTTTTGGGAAAGATTGGTGCCTGAAGGAAATAAAATAGGTAAGTATTTCGTCCATGTTTATTTTACAAAAGTGAGTGTTACCCATTCATTTTTTATCTTTTGCCCCAATGGTTTCAATCCTTCATTTTCTGCACTTTCTGTTATGGAAGGTATGTCTTTCGTATAAAAACCACTCAGTAATAATTTACTGCCCGATTTCATGCTTTTGGCATAGGTTTTCATATCGTTTATTAAAACGTTTTTATGGATATTGGCAAAAACAAAATCAAAGGTTTCATCCCCGAGCAAAGATGCATCACCATGTTTGGCAACTATATTGTCGCATTTGTTGATAACTGCGTTTTCCGATGTTCCTTCAAACGACCAGCTGTCGATGTCAATAGCCAATACTTTTAATGCGCCAAGTTTTGATGCCAAAATAGAAAGGATCCCTGTTCCGCAACCCATGTCCAATACAGATTTTCCACTGAAATTTTCTTCCAAAATCGATTCAACCATTAACGATGTGGTTTCATGGTTTCCGGTACCAAACGCCATGTTGGGCTCAATTACGATTTCAATGGGGCACTTCGGAAACTCTTTATGAAATGGAGCCCTGATCAAACACGTATCTTTAATTATCAATGGCTTAAAATAGTTTTTCTCCCACACTTCGTTCCAGTTTTGATCAGGGATGGTTTCAGCTTCAAAACTTAGTATCGACTCAAAGTTATTTTCTGAGATCAATCTTTTCAGGGTTGTTTCCGAATACTTATTTATTGGGATATAAGCTTCAAAACCTATTTCGTTTTCCACAAAACTTTCAAAACCAATATCCCCAAATTTGGCAATAAGGAACTCTGATAACCAATCGTGAAAAGGCGTAATGGCCAGTGTTATTTTTTGATAATCCATAAAATTTGAATAAAGGTTCGAAGTTAAAAAAAAACAGCCACCTAAAATAAGGCAGCTGCTTTCAATCCAGAAAAACCTGCTTATTAAGCGAAGAACTTATTTTGAAATATGTTCACCGCTAAAAAACCAAAGACACCTGTCACCAAAACAATACAGAGATCGATGAGGTGGTTTTTCACGGGTTCTTTTCTTTGCCTGATCACAACAAATTGTGCAGCAACCAGAACCAGGCTAAGCAATAGCCAATTGATTGAATTTGTAATTTCAAAATAGAAATCGATATAACTTGATTTACCATCAGACAGGCTTATTTTTGCCGGGAACAACATTTTAAAAATCTTACCTTCGGTGCGTTCACTCCTAACCGGCCATGTTTCTTTATACTCATCAACTTTATTGTAGTCTATATCAAGTACCTGTGAGCGCATAAAACCTTCATCGGAAGAAATAATATTGTAGTTAAACATATCACCATAAATCCTTATTTGCATTTCTTCCGGATTTAAATTATCCACAGGTAATTTAACAAGCTCATATTCATCTTGGGTAAGGATATAAAGATCATTTTCCTGTGAAAATAAATAGGCGTAATATTTTTTGTTTTTAAAATCGACACAATCAATGCTTTTAAATTCTAAGCCTTCAGGAAGATCAACCTTTACTACATAAGGCTTGTCCTTGATCATTTTTACATGGAACAGCTGGTTTGAAGAATCGACAACCAGGTAGCCTTCATCGCATGATTTACGTGTGGTTGGTATTCCATTGATAGATAATGCCGGAAATTTAAATCCGCGTTTAAATAATAGTGCCGAAAACATTTGGCTTTTTTCTTCGTCCACTTTGTTGTTTTGGGCATCCACAAATTCCATACGCCATGTTATACGAAAATAATCGGATGGCATCTCCAGGTTTGCACGTCCTGATTCGGCTTCGAAAAGTGGGTATAATCCCGGATCGGGGGCAATCAGGTATTTTGGCCTGCTTCTATAGGTCGAGCGGTTCATGCCAATATCATGCATGTCCATTTCAATTCCTTTAATGGTATCGTACATGGAACCCGAAATCAATAACTGGCGGGTATACATCATCGGAAGTTTTTGTTCATACTCTTCTCGGGTATAGGTATTCCCTTTTCTGTCCATACGGGTTAGCCCGTTGTTGTTTCGTTGAATCATAAAATCGTTGTCGATACAACTGTACATTACAAATGGTGTGCTGATTGGTTTGGCAAAAGCCATCCAATATAATTTGGGGATTACAATTGCGAAAGCAACAATGGCAACTAGAACTAAAAAATATCTGCTTAACTTAACCATAACTACATTTCTCCTTTCCTAAAACGGTATCCCGAGAATAATAACGAAATACTTAAAATGATTACCAAGACAACTAAAATTGGGTTTGCGGGTGCATATCCTCCCGATACTGATCGTTCGAGAAAAATTGGAACAAATGCAGCCATTACAATGAAATAAAAGAAACGGTATTTCCATACCGGCTCTAAAACTACCAATGCAACTAAAAAGTAAGCTGCAAACCCGGACAAAAACCAGGGCGTAATGCTTATTAGTGCAGCACCAATAATTTCTGCAGGGAAATAAATGGCACTTAAACCGTAAAAAAGAAGAAACAACACCAGGTAAATACCAAGTAAACAAGCCGTTCCAAATAGCATCATACTAATTAATGCTTTATTCTCGTTGAGTGGCAAGTGAAAGGTAAGTTTAATTCGTTTGCTTACGGTTTCGGGGAAGTATTGTGCAACGGCAATTGCTAATCCGCCAACAATTGGCACATAATTTAAATAACTATAATATTTTACTCCCTGAAACAGCATGAGGTACCAATAATTGGTTGCCTCGTTAAATTTAAAGTCGTGTTGAACATTCAAAAAGATGTTCCCGACGGCAAGAATTCCTAATCCTGCATATGCGATTAAAAACCATCTGATTTTTAACCATTCTTTATATATGATTGATTTCCACATAGCCTAATATTTTCCGGTTAAACCAATAAATGCATCTTCGAGCCCCATTTGGATTTGCTTAAAGTTTTTGTGTGCAATTCCATTTTCCTGAAGGAATTTTGTGACAAATTCTTCCGATTCGTAAGTGTAAATCTCTACTTTGTTGCCTACTTTTTCGAAATTTGCCACAAAATCTTCTTTCGATAAATCAATGGCCGGGTTTTCAACTTCAAGGAAAAACTGTTTAAATTCAGTCATAAACTCATTTACATTTCGCTGTGCCAAAACCCGGTTATAATCCATAATCAGAACATCATCGATCAACCGCTCCATGTCCTGGATGATGTGCGAAGTGGTAAAGATGGTTTTGTTTTTTGACTTTGCATATTCGCGCAAATAATCGATAAATAATCGCCGATAGCCTGGGTCAAGCCCCATCGAAAAGTCATCTAAAATCAACAAATCCGGGTCTTGAGCCAGAATTAGCCCCAGGGCAACCTGCGAACGTTGGCCACACGACATAGTAGATATTTTTTGGGTTGGCGTAACCTTTAGTTTCGACATTAATTCCCAATAGGGTTCGTTATCCCATTTGGGATAAAATCCCGAATAAAACTTTTCGATTTGGTGGATATTCATAAACGCATATTGCACATGCCCTTCGATGAGGAATCCTATCCGGGCTTTGTTTTCGGGCGTAAGGTGCTGCGTATTCTCACCATAAATTAAACATTCGCCTTCACGTGGTTGCAAAAATCCGTTTAGGATATTAATGGTGGTTGTTTTTCCTGCGCCATTTTTACCCAACAGTCCCAGTATACTCCCGTCTTTCACATGGATATTCAGGTTTTCATAAACCAGCTTCTTCCCATAATAATGGGTAAGGTTATTGCATTCTATTGCATTGCTCATACAATTAATTTTATTGATTAATTCTATTTTTTGTTTTAATCGCTTCGTTTTTAATTTTCTCGGATGTTTCTTCCGAGTTTATGAGTTGATCGCAAAACTGATTGATCTCATCGCGTTTATAAGAGTGGTTAAACCAGCCCAGCATTTCAACTCCTGCCCATTTAACTTTCTCATTTTCCACAGAATCGATGAAAGTAATTAACTCGGAAAGCTTGCCATGGGCAGTTTTGTTCCTAAACAAGCGGAGATCGTTATACATGCTTTTTTCGGTAGCTTCCTCGCTGTTCAGATCAGAAAAATATCTCGTAATCGTGCTTGTTTCTTTTTCTATTAATTCGTGCAATTCAGTTTTTGTTTTTTCCGGATCAAGCAAGTATTCTTTTTGCCCTATTTGCCTGTCAATTTCGTTTGTAAGCAATTCAGGATCGTACATTTCAATGGCATCGCGCAAATGATATAGGATTCTTTTTCCCTTGTTGTTTTGTAGCAATGCATCCACCAGGAATGGAATATGTTCGGGTGACCCGGACTTCAACACATACGATGCTGCAATTCGCTGTATAAATTCGTAGGTGTCGTTCAGTCCCAAATTAATTGCTTTTACAAAATTTTTATCGTTACAAAAGCTCAGTATTTTAAATGCTTCGGCTCGTACCGAATTGGATGGCGATTCCTGAAATATTTTTAAATACAAATCGGTGTTTTCATTGCCAGTGTTGGTATAAATCATACGAAGCGCCAACGCCTGCATGTCGGGGTATGGGCTTTTGAGTTGTTTTTGCCAAAAAGCCACATCTTTTGCTTTTGTAACCAGTAGTTTATTAATATCAAGTTTTGGGTCGAACGGGGCAAAACTTAATGTTGGATCGCCAATAAGGTGTGTTTCAATATAACAACTCATTTTATGCCAGTTCCCTATTCGCAGTCCAAGTCCCAGCAAGCCATTCATTTCTCCGGGCCACTTGTCCTGCAAAGAGTTTACCGAATTTGCCTGAACAGTGATGGTATTGCCTTCGTCAAAAATGTACTCGGAAGATATATATTGGTCTTTTTGAAACGAGCCATTAAAACAGGCATCGAATTGGATGAACCTTGCGTTGGAAGAATAATCTTGCAGGTCTTCCATATAAATATCGAGTTTTGCATTGAATAAAGAATCGGCCTTAATTACTTCTTCATCGAAAGTGCCTTCAAACCAATTGATTGGGATACCCATCCATTCGTGGTAATATTTTTTTGCTTCGTTTAAATCGCTGCCCCTTCTTTTTGCCGACCTGAGTTTTGACCGCAGGTAATATTTGATATTTTCGATGGCTACTGCATTGGAACTTGTTTCGGGCATTCCATTCAGGTATTGGGCGGTTATGCCGCCATGGTGGTGAAGAAATGCCAGGTCAAGGTCTTTTCGTTTAAGTTCGGCAAGTAACCTGAATTTTACATGGGTGTCAAAATCATAGTTAATGTAATTGATCAGGTTTTGTTGCGTTGCCAAATAATTGAATTGCTGGCTAAGTGTTACCTTTTCATCTATTCTTGCAAGCATCGACTCCGAATTATACCCATGCCCGGTAAAAAATAAAATTTGATCTACCTTATCAGGATTATTTTTATAAGCAACCACTTTTTTAAGGTAAGACCTGATCTTATCGTATTTCTCTTCACCTTCATTTGGCTTAATCCTTCCCGAATAAATATCAACCGAAAGCCTTTGTGGAGAATCCGGGATAAGGTTGTAATAAAACAAGGAACTATCTTTTTCGTCTTGTTTCAGAAATTCAAACTTCAGATCGAAATCTTCGTAAAAGCGGTCACTGGCTATCGAAGACCTGCTCCAGGCATAACGCTCTTCGTCCATTTTAAATGCAGAAGCCATGTGCTGTGCACCCCGTATCATGGCTATTGGAACATCACCAATAAAAACGGCACCTTCCAAAGGATTTTGATCTGAATTGTACAAATTTTTTAATGCAACTCTAATGGAATCGGGGTGGTGCCAGATGTCTACAACAATGGAAGTATTTAAGCCTTGTTTTCCAACTGCTTCTGCATAAGCATCGATTTCTGCTTTTGCCTCGTTATAGGTCACCGGATCTACAACTATTGCAAATCCTGATTGCTGGTTTTTGGCACAAGAGACTACCATGACTGTTATAAATAACAGTATTAAATAATTGTATTTCATTGCATTAAATTAAAGATTAATTAACTGAACATTGTAACTGGAATTCGTCTGTATTGTTTTAAAATGTCTGTAAAAAAAGCTTTGTCTGTATTGTTTATGAAATTATTTATTAAAAAACAAATCCAATCTTGCTCGAGAAAATACCAAATGTTTGTTCCAAATTTATTGCATTAGAATAGTTGTAACTCAAATTCAAATAAATTTGTTCAAGGTTTTTAAAACTGGTTGTATTCAACCCGATTTTCAGATTTGCAGCCAAGTTTAATATGTCGGCTTTGAAGTAGTTAAAATCTTCAATATAGATCTCCTGAATTTGTTTTTTAGTTATTTCAGGATCACTTGGTAAGTACATATTACTTGAAATATTATAATTGTAATACGTGTTGATGCCGGGTGCCAAATGAAGTTTTTTAGTGTAAATATTTTTAGTTATTCCTACACCTGCACTTAAATTCATATAGTCGGCAGAAAATATTTCAGGAATGTAATAATACTTTTCCTGGTTATACTTAAATGCTGTGTTTGCTTTCAGGTTCCAATCAATTGAACCATTATCATTTAGAGTTAAAAGATTATAATCCAGAATACCAGTTATTGTATTCCTTTCAATTTTCATATTTTTTGCAACGGTAACATACTGGTGGTTGCTTCCTTCGTAAACCAGGTCTTGGGTATATTCTATACCTTTCCCGTTGAAGTAATTGCCATTTAGCTTTATTAATTGAATGGTTTTATTCTTATAGAATTTAAGTTGTTCATTCAATGATATCCTTAATTCTTTCCAGTCACCAGCATCTTCTTTTTTGATTACGGTACTTCCATCATCTATTGATTCAATAGAATAATTTGCACGTAATTCTGTAATAGAAATATTCTTGTTAAAATTAGATTCTAATTGTATACCGCCAAAAAAGGAATTTTGCGATTGAAACCTAATATGATTTGCTGTTATATCAGAACTGTAAAATCCAAATCCTTTAAAATAAAAGTAAGTAGGATCGGGATTATCTGTTACATATTGAATAAAGTTATTTTCTTCTTTTCTTAATAAGTACCCAATATCAGCACCAATTTTTATTTTTGATTTCTGAAAAATAATCCCAGGATTGATAGAAAGTTGATTAACAACATTTTCCGGACGGGGATCTTTTTGTTTAGCTCCAACACAAACTTTATAGTCAACTTTTATCCCGGCAACTAATGCACTATTTATAACGGATGATAATCCACCGCTTAAGTAATAACTTTCTCTATGGTAATTTGCTCCACTTACCGAGTCTCCAACAATATACGGATTTCCCCTATATGGATCGAATGTTCCATTCCATAAGGTGTTTTTCTCATCGCTATTACTATAAGCGAATTCACCAAATAGGATCAATTTGTTTATTTTTTGATAACCTTTTGTATGCAAGAAAAGTTCTCTCAAATTATCACCGTCCATGCTACGGATAAAATCTCCATCTTGGTAATTATAACCACTTGTTGCTTCTCCGGCATATAATGAGTTATACGATAATCCTGCTATATTCGAAGTATTCATCCATAGATTAGATATCTTGTACCAATCAGATATGTTGAATGAATTCACATTAATACTATCGCCTGCAAATGCACTTTGAACAAGCAATACTAAAGAAAGCAACAATAATCTAAGCGATTTATTAACTACCATATTATTAGTGTTGAGTTTATTGCTTGCTTAAAACAAATTTGTTTTAAGCAAGCAATTTATAATATTAATTTTCTACAGATGTAGGATTTACTCCCGGAGTTGGATCCAGGTCATGTAAAAAGTCCTCAGAAGAATTGTTGGTGTCTTTATAAATAACACGACCTCCAACAATCATTTTTACTTTTCTTCGAATTGATTTTGAACAATAAGTACCTCCTTCAAGGTAAGTGTAGCCAGCATCTAACTCGGCAGGAAGCCTTTTGTTTCTTTTTTCTTCATCAAACCTAACAATTTCAACAGCATCAATAACCAAATCTTTATGAATCATCAGGTATTCTTTTGTGGAAGAACTGCCCGGAGTTGGCATAAAATTATTTGCATCAGCTACATAATTTTCCCAGTCAGGAAGCCTGAACAGAATGATGGCATTTCCAAATACAGAATGTAACCAATCAACCATGGTAGTTGAGGAAGTATACATCATTGTCATATTTGGAACATTAGGGGCATCCAGGTCTTTTCCTGATACTTCAACATAAGATTCCCAATCTGCATCTCCCAAATTTACGGGTGAATTAGGATTACCGTTTTCATCGGTTTGGTGGTCAATACCATCGTGTGCAATCACAATACTTTCACCTGGGTAAACAGGATGCTCTGTGCCGTCACCAGGAATCCTCCATACATGATAAGTAGTTGCCATCTCATCCATTAATGATCCATCTTCCTTAACCCAAACACAGGGTTTCGTACTGGTTTCTTTAAGCACTGCTAGACATAATCCATCGGCATATAAAGTATCACCTGAGTTATTCAATATTTCATGGAACTGGTCGGCATAATAGTTTTTATCCTCAGGAGTTTTTGACCCTGAGAAATAGATCTCTTTAAAAATAAAACCTCCACTATTGTTTGCCATTATGAGATCAATACCAGTTGAAGATTCCTGCATTAAGGTATATCCGGCCAAAATACCATTAAACACATAACTATCATCACCATCTACAATTTCGAAACTTGTACTAAAATCATAAGTACCTTCAACAAGCAGAAAGCTAGCAACACCTGCTGCAGATAATGTTGAGGAAGTTTCTCTCCCGGTTTGGATATTTGTTGCCTTAACGGTGGTTCCATCAGGGATTGAAGTACTTGTAAACCCATCAGGGAATTCTATGGTTAAATTTAAATTGTAGCTTGGGGTAACATCATCTTTACAGTTCACCAGTGCAAATGTGAATGTAAGAACTAAAAAATAAGTAAGAATTTTCTTCATGATTGAAACGATTTATGGTTTAAACTTTATAAAGTGAGTATTAATTCTGCTCCAAAGTAGGCGCTTTGGTTTCTTCTTGTGTATGAACTAGTTCGTTTAACGTATACCAATGGTCGGTGGTTAAATAGGTTATTGGCAAAGAATGACAGTTTTGCTTTGTTCCTGAATTCCTTAGTAAGTTTTAAGTTAACCTGCCAGCTAACTGGATAAGACGTTGGTGTATATTCGTAATTATTTCTAGATAATCTCATAAGAGAAAAGGGGGACTCAAAACTCTGATGGTCTTGCCATTCATGGTATGCCATATCCATATCGTAATAGCCAATTGGATCAATATAAATTCTGTCTGCCCCCTCAAATTGCCCATAAAGTTTTTCATTGTTCTCAGATACTGAATATGCATATGGGCGACCATTTTCGTCTTCCCAATATTCTGTCCTTTTATCTATCCAAATAATTTGCGTATTCAGAGAAACCACCATTTTGAGTTTTGGAATATGCGAATTGATCTTAAAATTTGAATTTAATCGCTCCCTAAAATCTCCTTGATTACCAGGATAAATGGTTAAATATGGGAATTCGCCTCCTTGATATGACATGCCTTCTTTTTTCCCGTATGGCAGAACATAATCTATTTTTTTGATGTGGAAGTAGGCGCCGTCAACAAGGAAGTTTGTTTTTATAGAATTTATTCGACCAAAATTTATAACATATTCAATTCCTTTTTTATAAATGTTATAATTATTTATGGGCTTACTATAGGATTGAAAACTTCGAGAATAAGTATAAGGTAGGGTTAAGGTCTCCCCGTTTTCAGTGTAGGTAATTTCACCATTATTATACTGTGGATTTTTTCCTTCACCTTCCAGTTGGTCCCAAACTTTAAAATTCATACTGTAATAGTCTGATGTCCATTTAAATCCATCCAGTATTTCTTCATTAAATGCAGTAAGCATTACCTTTACATTGCATATATTAAAATCAACACCGAGTTCAAATTTTGTGCTTTTTGCCGGTTTGAGGTCGGGATTACTGGTATCTTCAATTACTTCCGTTGTAACGATAACCAAATCGGGGTAATAATTAAAACTCATTTCATCTTTATAAGATTTATCAGGATACAGATAAATCATTCCAGGCGTTTTAGAGGTTTTTCCATAACCAAATCTAAGAGAAAGGTCTTTTAAGGTATTGGATTTTCTGTTTTTTAGGATTTCGAGTGTGGTATTTAACCGTGGTTCAATAGTAGTAAAGCCATCGGTCGAGAATAGCCCGGTTGGTAGCATATTAGTATATCGAACACCTGCTTGTGCTTTCAAAACCATTTGGTTCAAAGGAACCGATATTTTATCCTCTGCAAATAAGGACAATGTATTGCTGGCAGGGATGTCTTTAAATGCCCTCGGTCGTGTTGTTGTAGCCCCTGATGGAGGCCTTGTTATATCGTAAATTTTACCATCACCATTATTTCCAGAGGTTCTCCAATCAGTACCAATCATGAACGTATTGTTGATAGAACCATATTCTCCGGTTACATTAGCTTTTATAGACGCGAAATAGTTATAAGGTTGCCCATCAATTGTTAAATCACTAAAATATCTCGACGGTAATAAAACGGCTTCGTATTCACCTGATGTATTCGCAATAGCCAAAGGTGTTGCTGAGTTTTTATTGACCATTCGATATTCATATACTTCTTGTTTGGTATACCTTCCTGAAAAATTGTATGAGATATTGGTCAACCACGGTTTTTTAACTGAGTATTTGCCATATAATTTCATACTTATATTCTTTTCCTTTTCTTCAAGAATTTCTTCCCGCAAAAGGTCCGGATCGTTTTCTTCATTATCGAATGTATTGTAATAGCTAATTTTTGCATTTATACTTAATGGTGTCGTATTCTTAAAGAGTACATTTGAATATCCTAATTCTCCCGTAATCCTTTTATAACTTAAAGAAGGTTTCCGTAAATCATCGTAAGCATGTGTAAAATCGAAATCCAGATTGATTGCTCCTTTATTTTTGCCAGGCAATAAAAAGCCTTTGGATAAGGCTGTTTGTTTTATTCTGGGATCGACTTTTATTTTAGCCCTTAGTTTTGTTTTTCCAGCTTTTGTTTTAACCAAAACTGCGCCAGTGGTTAGGTCTCCATATTCCACCGATGGTATTCCTCGGATTACTTCAACAGATTCAATATTCTCCGTTGGTATCTGTCTCAGGTCTACACCCTTCCCGGCAGCGTAGGGTTGCGCTGTACCACTAGTAGTATTAAGGGATTGCATATTTGCATCACTTGAAATTGGGGTTCCATCAACAATAATGGCTGTCCCCATTGCACTGTTATTGTCAATAGGGGCGGTTGAGTTTCTATCGTCATACCTATTGATATCCCTGATTGCAATTTGGTTTGAAGCGGACATATCAGGGTTTAATGTAATTTGCCCCGGTACCAATTGCATAATGTCAGATAGGTTAGTAGCCTGCACATGTTCCAAAGCCAGGTTTTCTATTTTAGAAGAGGAACTTAAGCTTGTATTTTCTTTTGCCACTATGGTAACTTCTTCAAGTCCAAGCGATGATTCCGTTAATTGCAGCTTGTAGTTTAATACATCTTTTGAAATGGTAATTACTCGTTCATATTTCTCAAAACCAAGGCACGATGCCTGAATTGTATAGGTTCCTGAAGGGATATTTTTAAAGTTAAATTCCCCGTTCATATCCGATGTGGTCCATCGTTCCAATTCTGTTAACTGAATGGCAACCAGCGGGATTCTTTCTTTAGAATCCTTATCCTCAACGATGCCGGAAATCCGGTTTGAACCTTGTGCCATTCCGAATCTCGGCACACAAAGAACAATTAAAATCAATAGTATTTTTAATTCGTTTGCCATACAATTTTTATTTAAATATCGATACCCAGGTTCTTTTTCAGTATTCAAAATAAGCTATTCTATATAGTGGCTGCAATCCCCATATCTTATGATTTTAGTCTTCATGGTTTATGCCAAGTTCATCTGTAAAATCAAACATATTCTTCACTTTTGCCACCTTCCCACTGGTGTAGGTGATGGTGAGTGAATCTACCTGTAATGCACTAATAATGTTTGCAGGATTTGTCATTGTGTCCACAAACGAAATCTCTGCAACTTCCTGAAGGGCTGAGTCAAGTTTGGTACTAAACTCGACCACACCATCGTCGTTTGAAAGGTGGCTAACCAGATATGAATACCGTGCTTTTAGGGCTTTGTTTTTACCCATTGGCAAAGTGTAAATACCAATTACATCATCCGAATAGTCGGTCCGGTTGTTAAACATACTTTCGTAGGGCGAAAACAACAATGAAATATAATCTTTCCGTGTGAGCGTTGAATACCCTGGTTTCCCTGAAACTTCGTATTCCAATTCAACAGTATTGATCCCTGCTTTTGTTTCATAACTTAGGGTTTCTGATTCAATGATCGAAATCAATCCTTCTTTGTCCTCCACTTCTGCAGGGAAATATATTTTTACAATCACCGGACAATCGAACTCAGAAATTAATCCAACAGCGTTTGTTTCTTGTTTGAGTAGTACACTCAGGTAGTTGAAATCGTAACTGTCGAAAAAGTTCTCTAGTTTTAAGGATACTTCATATACTGTGTCAATATCAGCAGCGATCGGGACCAAGGGCTTTTTTTGTGGCGTAAACAATAGTTCCTGAATTTTTTCTTCGGTAAGTTTTTTCGGGTCATAGGTAATTTTTACACGGTGGTGCTTCACAAAGGTTGCAACACCATAAACGCCATCAACCCTCCGCATTTTACTTGCAAACGACATGGAGCTACCATAGCATTTAATATTTTTTAATCCGGATTGTGTAAAAGTTTCTGCATCGACCATTTCTTCCGGTTCAGCCCATTTTTGGTCAATGGTTGGTATTTCCCATACATTGCCCAAGGTAATCCCAACAACAACCAGAACGATTGTCATAATAACAGGAAGCCATTTAAACTCTTTTCGTTTATTAATGGTAAGTGTGTTTTTTGCAGGGCATACCAGAAGGCAATCACCGCATAAATTACAGTCAACATGTTTCACGGTTTTGAGGCTTGCCACATCAATTGCTTGCGGGCATTTTTTTGTACATAATTGGCAATCAGTACAAGTTGTAACGTTTCTGGTGATGCGTGCAAACGGTGTGAACCGGCTTTTTTGTCCAAACAACTCGATGATAAAGCCACCTACACAAATAATAGCCAGTGGCCATACATAACTTAGTTCGACGCCCATTTTTAGCAAAACAAGGTAAATTACCATTGTTGCAACAAAGAAAATGGAGAATTTGAAAATATTTGAAATTGCACCAAGCGGACAAATATATTTACACCAAAAGAGTCGGATAAAAACAGATCCAAAGATGACTAAAACGATGGATATAACTGCATATAATATAACAACATCGGTATTAAACCCGGATGCAATTCCGAAGTAGGGGTCAAATTTTTTGCAAAACAATTCATTTGACGATAGGGTAAAATACAGGGTTATAAACAACAAAATGTATTTTAGCGAACGAAGTGCTTTATCGGCAATTCCTGTAATGGTGAACCTGACCTTAAGTTTGTCACCGAGCTTGCCAAGCCATTCGCTTACAGTGCCAATTGGGCAAATATATGAACAGAACAGCTTGCTAAACACAATCACTCCCAAAAGGAGCAATACCCCCATAACAATTTGGGCACTGGTCATGGTACACGAAAGGGCATTGTTCAGTAAATAACTTCCCAATGCCTGTAATCCTCCAAACGGGCAATAGGCCTCAAAATCAGGCGTTTCGATATTAGTCACACCCGGCAAAAATGCCAGGATCAAAATAAATGTAATAACTCCCCACTGAACGGCAAGGCGCGGCCAGTTAGTCCTTTTGGTTTTTAATTTCATAGGTACATCTTTATTTAAACCGAAGTTTAAATTTCACATAAATTAAATCTTGTAGCTGTAGAGCTAATCCGGGAAAAAGATCAATAAGAACTGAAACCCAGATTATAACCTTCCAAATGAATAATCGTCGGTAATGTGGTATTTTTCGCAAAGCTCCATCACTGCCCGGTCTTTGTCCGATTTCTCTTTGTTAAACGAATTGATATCGGCATTGCTTCCCAACAGGACACCCAGGAACATTCCGGCGGCTAAAACTGCAGCTATTTGCAGGTATTTAAAGAAGTCGAATCCGGATGTTTTGTCAATTTTAACCCTTTCCTTTTTTTGCATAACCTTTTCAACTATGCCATCAGGTAATTCAACTTCCATTTCCATAACTGCCATTACTTCTTCCACCCAATTATTTTGTTCGTTTAAATCGGCTTTGGAAGCTTGGCTGTTTTTGCCATTTTTTCCTGAAAAAATACTATTTACTTTCTGATTATTATCCATGTCTATTATTTAAGACGAAATTGAAAATGAAATCTGGCGTTTTGTTTTAATTTTTTTTCAGATTTAACTGATTTCGCCTCGAACAACTTGCTTTATTGCAGTAACGGCACTGGTTTCCGGCTTCCATCATTTCTAATAATAATTCGTCAAGTAATAGTTTTTGCTCAGGATCGCAAATACTTTTTATGTTTTGAAAGTGTTGAACGGTTTGTCGTTTTACCAAAGCATGCTGCCTACCTAATTTGTCGATGAGCTGCTTTATTTCTTCAGGTGATGATTCTTCGGACGATAATTGTTTTATCAGCTCAAAGTTTGTTTCACATTCCATATCAATGAGTAATTGATAGTTCCTAAAAACTTTTTGGTCCATTTTAAGGACTTCCTGGAATTGTTCTTCCGATAATTTTAAACGTTCTTTTAAAAAGTCATCGGAATTATATTGGTCAATGTATTCGGTATTTTGGTTTTGGTTCATAAAAAGAAATGCGCCAAAGGCTGATATATTTATAACAAGTAAAAATATATTCAACCACTTCATGGTATTTTGCTTTGTATTCATCTCTTTAGGAATTATGTTTTAAATAGTCTGTAAGTTTCTGTTTTAGGTTTTTCTTGGCCCGGTACATGAGCGACTCGACCGAGGTAGGGGATAGATTGAGCTGATCGCAGATTTCTTTTTGTGAGAATCCTTCGAATTTGTGCATCAGAAGTACCTGTTTCTGGTTCTTGGGAAGTTGGTCAATAAATTTATAGAGCTGGCTAACTGCTTCCTTCTGTTCCAGCTTTTTATCGGGGGTATTGTATTCGGTATATTTTTTTTGCATTTGGGTGTTTTGGGGGAATTCGTTTTCTGGTTGATTTTCAGCTTTTGCGGGATTTTTCTTTCTTAAAAAACTAATGGATTTATTATAGGCTATTTTGTATAGCCACATGGTTAAGTCTTCTTCATTGCGTACAAAGTTACAAGATTTATACACTTCCAGGAAAACATCCTGAAAAATATCTTCCGCATCAGGATGGTTTCCAACTAAACGATAGGCAGTATTATAGACCAGTTTTTTATATTTTTCGATAAGTGACCGAAAGGCGAGGTTGTTATCTTTTAATATTTGATCTATTAACTGCTTGTCGTTCATTTATACTTTTGCCTTTGCACTTTCTTTTCGAATTAGGTTTCTGTTTTTCAGATATGCCAAAGCTTCTTCTTTTGTTTTAAACAGGTCACCGTCAGCTTCGAGCCATGTTTCGCCTTTTGAGAGGCCCATTTTTGAACATCCCTGAACCTCCATTAAACTAATATCTTCCAACGATTTCATTTTTATTTCGTTGTTGTTTATGGCTATTACCTTTGCTTTCACAGGTTTCCCAAACATGGGTGTTCCTTTTTCGTCAACCGAAACAACTATCCCGTAACAAACCACATCTTTTTCGATCCAATCGCCAACTTTTGTAGTTAGTTTGTCGTTCAGTTCAACTTTTTCTTCTTCGTAGGTATAACTTGCAACTTCACTGCTTTTTTTATTTGAATTGCATGCTGTGGCCAGTAGGAGTGCAAGAACTGCTATCAATGATAAATGCTTTTTCATTTCGATTTTTTTTGTTTTGATAAATTACGAATACCTTATTGCCAAAGTTACTAAGCCCCTTCATTGAAGGACTGTTAGCTCTGTTAGGTATGCAAAAATGGGGTGGTAATTAAAATTGACAGTTTCAAAAGTACAAAATAAAAGAAATATTGCAACTACTTGAAAAAAAATTGAACGTTTTTATTGCAAAAATCGAAGTGAGCTATAATTAAGGGTATAAAAAAAGCCGTGGCAAAATACCACAGCTTTTAATAATACCTTGCTTTATATATGCTTAATATGCATTTATTATTTGAATAAAATCTTCAGCTTTTAAGGAAGCTCCACCAATAAGTCCGCCGTCAACGTCAGGATTGGCAAAAAGCTCGTTTGCATTTTTTGGATTACAGCTTCCTCCATAAAGGATGGAAGTTCCATCAGCTATTTCCTGTCCAAATTTTTCAGCAATTGCGCCCCTTAAGAAAGCGTGCATTTCCTGTGCTTGTTCTGATGATGCTGTTACCCCGGTTCCAATCGCCCAGATTGGTTCGTAAGCAATCACCAATTTTGAGAAATCTTCTGCAGAAAGCGTGAAAATTGTTTCTTCAAATTGTTTCTTTACAAATTCGTTTTGAGTTCCGGCTTCACGAATTTCCAACGCTTCACCACAACAATAAATCGGTGTTAAACCAGCTTCCAAAGCCAATGCCAGTTTTTTATTTAAGGTTTCGCTTGTTTCGCCATAATATTCCCTTCTTTCGGAATGGCCTAAAATAACATATCCGGCTCCTGTTGATTTAATCATGTCAACAGAAACTTCGCCAGTATATGCACCTTTAGCCTCCGCAGCGCAGTTTTGTGATGCAACTCCAATTCTATTGCTTACAGCACCCACAACATTTGTAAGGTGTGTAAACGGAACGCCCAATACGACTACAACATCGTCTGCACCTTTTGTGGTAACCAATGCATTTACGGCTTCAGCTAAAGCAACTCCTTCCGGTACGGTTGTGTTTAATTTCCAGTTTCCTGCAACTATCTTTTTTCTCATTATGAAGTATTTTAATTAATGGTAGATTTTTGATTTTCAACGCCTACAAAAATAGTATTTGCCAAAGGATATAAAAGTTGGTGAAAGCCAAAGACCGGAAATTTAACTATTTGTTCAGAATATTGGTCGAACTCACCAAAGACTTTATGCTAAGGATTCAATGTTTAGGTAAAAAATCCTGAAAATAATCTATGATCATTTTTGCAGGTATCTCCTTTCTCTCAAAATAACAGCTTGTTGCTTGCTACTTGCTACTTGCTACTTGAGACTAGTTATATTCAGCGCTAAACTCCTCAGGGCTTGGGATATCGTTGAAATGATATTTAGCAACAATTATCCCATTTTTTAGTACCACAAGTCCCGGGTTCGAGCGGATCATTGTTTTTAATGTAATTTCATCGCAGTTAAAAAATTCGAACGAAGCACCGTTTTCTCCTGTAAATACTTCAGTTTCTTCTAAAAGTGTTGAAGTCAACCCAATGAACGAATATCCGTTTTCGTTTGCCCATGTGGCAAGCGTATTAACTCCGCCCATCGATTTGGTTTCTGCAGCGAACAGGTCATAAGACACAAAAATAAATACATAATTTTCGTCGCGAATGAAATAATCAATGATATCATCGCCTTCGCGTGTCATAAATGTCAGGTCATGAATTGGTGGTTTATAACCTTCTTTCACCAACTTTGATTCCAGGTTGTAATACTCCCAATTAACAGTGTCTTTCCATGGGTAGTTTTCTTCCGTGAATTCTTTAATTTTTCCGGTATTCTTGTTTTTATATTGAAAAATATTTTCATACACATCCTGTTCAGCATCATCGGGGTAGGACATAGCTTCCGGTATATTTACACCAACTTTATATGGGCGAAAATCAAAAATCGGCAGGTGTTGATATGAATAATATGCGGAGCCCACATACGCAATTAATACTACTGCACCCAATGCGTAATTTACTTTTACGGGAATTATTTCCCAGCCTTTTTTCCGATAGCCAAAAATAATGATGGCTAAAATGATGAGTACAATATTTTTGTAGAATGTTTCCCAATTGGATATGACAAGTGCATCGCCAAAGCAACCGCAATCGGTTACCGGGTTTTTCAGTGCAATCCATAAAGTTAGCCCAGTAAAAAAGGACATAAACAAAAGCCCAAACCAGGCGAACAGCTTCACACGGATTTGGAATAAAATGCATACTCCAATTATAAATTCGGCGAATGCAAGCAGAATGCCCAATGCGAATGCCGACCAGCTTAACCATTCTAATCCCATTGCCTGGAAATAATCTTTAAACTTAAATGCAGAACCCCAAGGGTCAATTCCTTTTACAAAACCGGAGAATATTAAGGTGATTCCAAGAAGGATTCGGGAAAGATGGTATATGAACTTCATAATTTGAATTTAACTGAATTTTCTAGTATAATTTAAACACTAAAATACCATTGTTTTAAATTGAAAACTGTTAAACAATTGTGATTAATTATTAATGAACTGTTAATGGCTTCAAGTTTGGTGGTTTTACAATCAATCTTCGAATTCAATTTTAATCATTGCAAAAACCGAATAATTGATCATGTCAAGGTAGTTGGCATCAATACCTTCCGAAATAATGGTTTGCCCTTTATTGTCCTCAATTTGTTTCGTCCGTTTAATCTTCATTAAAATCAAATCGGTGTATGAGCTCACACGCATATTCCTCCAGGCTTCACCATAATCATGGTTTTTGTTTAACATAAGATTCTTTGCTTCTTCGAAGTATTTATTGTACAAGCGAGTAGCTTCATCGCTTGAGATTTCGGTATCAGAAGTTCCAAGTTCCAGTTGTATTAAGCCAATAATAGCATAGTTGATTATTCCAATAAATTCGGAACGGATTCCTTCATCAACTTTCATTTCACCCTTTTCTTCGATACTTCTAATCCTTTGGGCTTTAATATATATCTGATCGGTTAATGAGCTTGCCCTGAGTATTCTCCAGGCCGTGCCGTAATCTTTCATTTTTTTTTGAAAAACACTTGTGCAGATGCTAATTACCTGATCATATTGTTGAATAGTTTTTTCCATAAACTTATTTTATCATGCGCCATAAAAGTATTAAAAATTGAGGAATTTGGTCGGTTTTATTTTACTTTTGTAGTCACCATAATTTTAAACTAAATTCAATTTGTTATGTTGATTACCCAGTCTGAAGCCCGGTTCGTAAAAAGGGACAGCATTGTTCATCTTGATGATTATTGTATCGATTTAAAAAGTCCGATTGTCGCCGGTATTATTAATGTTACCCCGGATTCTTTTTACGATGGAGGATGGATTAAAAACGAAAAATCACTTTTGAAGAGAGTGGAGACAATGATTTATGATGGTGCAACTATTATTGATATTGGCGCCATTTCAACCAGACCGGGTTCAGAATCAATTTCAACAAAAGAAGAGCTAAACAGGTTACTGCCAGCAGTGAACGCTATTCGTAAGGCATTTCCTGAGCAAATATTATCTTTAGACACCTTCCGGTCGTGGGTAGCGGTGCGCGTAATCGATGAAGTTGGACCCGTAATTATCAATGATATTTCGGGAGGGACAATGGACTCAAAAATGTTTGATACTGTTGGGCGTTTAAAGGTGCCTTACATTTTATCACACATAAAAGGTACCCCGGTCAACATGCAGCAAAACCCGGAATATAAAGATATCATTCAGGAAATTTCTACTTTCTTTAGCCAGAATGTAAAGAAACTGACCAAAGCAGGGGTGACCGACATTATTTTAGATCCTGGGTTTGGGTTTGGTAAAAACCTTGCACATAATTTTGAATTACTGAACAGGCTTGATTCGTTTAAAGTTTTTCAGTTACCTTTGATGGTTGGGGTTAGCAGAAAATCAATGATTCACAAGACTTTAAATATTAAGCCTGATGAAGCATTGAACGGAACATCGGTGGTAAATACCCTTGCTCTTTTAGGGGGTGCCGATATTCTTCGTGTGCACGATGTTAAAGAAGCGATGGAAGCAATAAGTATTTTTGATGAACTAAAATTAACAGCAGAATAAATGTTGGGATTTATTACGCTTAGGTTTCTTGATGTATTGGATATATTTCTGGTGGCATTTTTACTCTACCAGATTTATAGGCTGATAAAAGGTACCGTTGCATTTAATATTGTTATCGGTTTATTCTCACTATATCTGATGTGGATTGTAGTGAGGGCATTAAATATGGAACTTCTGGGCTCGATAATGGGGCAATTTATTGGTGTTGGTGTGCTGGCCCTAATAATTGTTTTTCATCCCGAAATCAGGAGGTTTCTGGTTTACATCGGTACCAATTATAACCTAAATAAAGTTTTATCGCTCGATAAGTTAATTAATGCCGGCAAATTTCCGTCAATTTCGGAAAAGCTGGTAAGTGAGATTATCGATACTTGTGAAACAATGTCAAAATCGCAAACCGGGGCTTTAATTGTTATTTTGCGTAAAACGGAATTGTTGGAAATAATTAATAGCGGGGAAAAAATAGATGGTAAAATTTCTTCTGCTTTGCTAGCAAGCATATTTTTTAAAAATTCGCCTTTACACGATGGGGCAGTCATCATAAAAGGAAATGAAATTGTTTCGGCAAGGTGTATCCTGCCTTTAACACAAAACGAGTTAAAAAATAAAAACCTTGGTTTGCGACACCGGGCAGCCATGGGAGTAACGGAAAATACGGATGCACTGGCAATTATTGTTTCTGAAGAAACAGGAAATATTTCCTTTTCGTTGGCGGGAAAACTGGAAGAAGACATCACTCCCAAGCAACTGGCAAACAGGTTAGATAAACATTTAATAAATGCCTGATTAGCTTTAAGCCCTTTCAAGACTTAAAATATAATCTCTTAAATATGAATTCAATTTGTAAATTATTTAATATAAAATACCCAATTGTTCAAGGGGGAATGGTTTGGTGTTCGGGATGGAAACTTGCTTCAGCGGTGAGCAACGCTGGTGGCTTAGGACTTTTAGGTGCAGGATCAATGCATCCGGAAACTTTGCAGGAACATATACAAAAAATGAAAGGCGCAACAAACCTGTCCTTTGGGGTAAATGTTCCGCTAATGTACCCCGAAGTGGAAAAGATAATGCAAATAATCATTGATGAGGAGGTACCAATTGTTTTTACATCGGCGGGCAGTCCGAAGAAATGGACAGAAACCCTGCAGGGGTATGGCATTAAAGTGGCGCATGTTGTTGCGAGTTCTTTTTTTGCCAAGAAATGTGAAGATGCAGGGGTGGATGCTGTGGTAGCCGAAGGATTTGAAGCAGGCGGGCATAATGGGAGAGAGGAAACCACTACCTTGACGCTTATTCCGGATGTTCGGCAAACGATAAAGGTACCTTTAATAGCCGCAGGTGGTATTGGTTCGGGTAAAGCAATGTTGGCAGCAATAGCCCTTGGTGCCGATGGTGTGCAAGTTGGATCACGTTTTGCAATTTCCGAAGAATCATCGGCACATATTGATTTTAAAAACCTTGTGGTAGGATTGCAAGAAGGGAGTACCAAACTTTCCTTAAAATCGTTGGCACCGGTTCGTCTGATAAAAAATGAATTCTTTTCGAAAGTAGAAGAGATGGAGAGCATGGGGGCAAAACGGCATGAGCTCTTGGAATTGCTGGGCAAAGGTAGGGCTAAAAAAGGAATGTTTGAAGGTGACCTGGAAAATGGAGAACTGGAAATAGGACAAGTTGCATCTCAAATTAATGAAATCCTTCCCGTTAGCGAAATTGTAAAAAGGATGATTGACGAATACAATGATGCTAAAGAAGAAATAGAATCGGGGAAAAAATACCAGTTTTAATCCTATAATTACTCATAGCTTGCCAAGGAGATGATAGTCAACTTTAACAATTTTCTTTATTCTCTATTCTTCAGAAAATATACCCGCTTTTTCGCTCCGTTCAACCAGGTTGAAGTATTGGAAAGCGATAAAAATATAAGGTACAATATATAAGAATGATGATATAACTGTCGTAGTTCCAAGCATAATCCAATACCAATTCGGATATTCAATAGCTTGCCCTTGTAATGAGCCTGCCAGTGATGTAGAAAATCCGGAAACCATAGCGGGAATTGAAAGTGCAAACCCGGTTGCCAGTATAAATAGTAACCCGACGAGGTTAACAACAAACGTATTCAGCCATTGAAAATTCACTAATTTCCAGGATCGGGAAAGTGCTTGCCCAATACCTTTTTTCTCAACCACGATTGCAATTGCCGCCACCGAGAATGTATTGGCAAAATAAATACCAGGAAGAAAGCACAACATCAGCCCTAAAAATGAGATGGTGATTGCGATAACTACCACACCCAAAAGCATCAATGAATTTGAGAATATGCGGTCGGTTACATCTTGTAAAGTAAAATTACCTTTACCTTTTTCAGCGTATAAAGCGATGTAGGAATACACAACCCCCATAAACAATGTTTGCACAAATATGCTAAAGCTGCTAACAATGAAGATATTCTTATACAAAGGTTTCAGGCTTTCTATTAGGTACTCGGGATCGTTCGGGATATCCAGCCCAACCATTTTTTGCTGCAAAGTTATTTGTACGTATGTAAAAATTAAGAAGAATGGCAGAACATATCTGAGTGATAACTTCCAAATTGGATTGATTTCTTCTTTGATAAATAGAAATGAATCGGACAAAATTTCGCCCACTTCCCTTACTTTCCGAATTTGCATTTCTTTCCTCCCTCGATTTTATAAATCTTCCGTTGTTTTTTCAATGTGGTATGAGTTCCTTTCCGATGAACTTCGTGTAACCAATTCTGCCACAAAACCTGTCAGGAAAAGAAGTGTACCAATGATCATTGCTGTTAATGCCAAAAAGAAATAGGGGCTTTCCGTAACTTTTGGTGCTTTTATTTGGTTCGCAATGGCTACTAGTTTATTGGCACCAACGGCAATGGTGGATATTAAACCAAGGAAAAATACTACTGTTCCCATTAAACCAAAAAAGTGCATGGGTTTTTTCCCAAACTTCTGGATAAAAGTTACCGATAAAAGGTCGAGGAAACCATTGATGAAACGTTCCAATCCAAATTTGGTTTTTCCGTATTTCCGGGCCTGGTGCTGCACCACCATTTCGCCGATTTTCGTAAAACCTGCATATTTTGCTAAAATTGGAATATACCTGTGCATTTCACCATACACTTCCACACTTTTAACAACCGTATTTCGGTACGATTTAAGGCCACAATTAAAATCGTGCAGTTTGATCCCTGAAACCAATCGTGCAGTTCCGTTATAAATTTTGCTGGTGTTGTTTTTTATAAAAGAGTCGTAGCGTTTCTTTTTCCAGCCCGAAACCATATCGTACTTTTCTTCCACAATTAAGCGTCGAAGTTCAGGGATTTCTTCAGGACTGTCTTGTAAATCGGCATCCATGGTAATCACCACATCGCCTTTTGCGGCACTAAACCCTGAAAACAGAGCAGCAGATTTTCCGTAATTGCGCCTAAATTTAATTCCTTTTATATGATCGTTTTCTTTTTTAAGGTCTTCAATTACCTTCCACGAAGTGTCATTACTGCCATCGTCGATCATGATAACTTCGTACGAAAATTTATTTTCGGCCATCACCCTGTCGATCCAGGCAGCTAGTTCCGGTAACGATTCTTCTTCATTAAATAAGGGTACAATTACGGAAATATCCATTGCTTATTAAGTAAATTTAAAATTAAAAATTATAGGTCTTCGTTTTTACGCCTTACAATCAAGGCAACAATTGAAGCAATAATCGCTCCTCCAATAATACCAAACATAATTCCTTGTCTCAAAGTCTTCCAAATAGTAGGAATATCCTCAAATTTTTCCATGGCTTTATTTACGGCTGACTCAGGGGCCCCCATATTTTCCATATATTCAAGAGTGTTTTGTTGCATTACAGCCATTAAGTTTTCCATATAATCAGGTGCAATTATGGTGTGGAAAATGTAATTATATATGGTCGTAACAATCGTTGAAACGATGATAACCATAAAAGCAAATTTAAATGCAGTTCCAAAGTTTATAAATCCTCCACATTCTTTATTTCTATAAGATTTGCTAAAGATCCATAACACAACGAAATTAAGGATAAGTGAGAATAAACCAATAATAGCTCCTCCCCACATTCCGGCAGATTCGATGATTCCACCAGCCCAGATAATAACTGATACAAGAATAGAGATTAAGCCCAGGTATAATCCGTATACCATGGATGATTTCATTAAAGAAGTACTTTTTTGTTCCATAATAATTGGGTTTTTAGGAAAAATGATTCGACAAATATATGTTTTTTAAAGTTTATTATAAGGTTTGTCCAGTAAAATTACGATTCATTCTACAAGTCAAACAAGTTATTAAATAAGCAACTTCACATGGAATTAGTTGGTGGGTTTTTAAAAATGTTACGACTTGTGAAGAAATTATTTGCGGGCTAATCAAATTTTTCTACTTTTGTGGCCGGGTAAGTCCTGTACGACCAGCTCCTGCTGAATCCCCCCAGGGTCGGAAGACAGCAAGGGTAGGCGGTTGTAGCGGTGCGATACAGGTAGCTTACCCACTTTTTTTAAAAGGCGAAAAAATTTGAAAAAAAGTATTGCAGAATTAAAAATTAATCTTTTACTTTGCGCCGCTGAATTAGAAAAGCACAACGTTCTTAACAAATTTGAAAATCAAAATAAGCCGAATTAGCTCTCCCGATATAATTGGGAGGACAGAGCACAATTTTCTCATAAGTGGAAATTGAAACTGTCAAGACTAATTCGATTATCTTAAATAAGCCGAATTAGCTCAGTTGGCCAGAGCACGTGATTTGTAATCTCGGGGTCCTCAGTTCGAATCTGAGATTCGGCTCTTATTTTAGGGTCTTGTGCTCATCCAGAAAGCTCAAGGCTATTTTTATCGGGGAGATACCGAAGCGGTCAAACGGGGCAGACTGTAAATCTGTTGGCTCAGCCTTCGTAGGTTCGAATCCTGCTCTCCCCACAAAAGCCTTTCATCATTTGATGAAAGGCTTTTTTTATGGGTGCATAGGAATGGTTTATTTAGTTTTTCTATATCCCTTAGTTTATTTCAATATCACCTTATAAAACTTTATTGATTTTCTCTTGTTGAAGAGTTTGGGCATTAAAAGAAAACTACGTGAAATTTATAAAAGACAAAAAAATCATCCTAATATTTGCATTATTAGGAGCCGTCGGTGGGTTCTTGTATTGGCGCTTTGTTGGTTGTGAAAGTGGAACCTGTGCGATCAAGTCAGTTTGGTATTGGAGCACCTTATGGGGCGCGGTACTTGGCTATTTAGTCGGTGACATGGTTGATGGTTATTTGAAAAAAAGAAAATCAAAACCTAAGGATGAATAAGCGGTTTTTAAGCATAATTAATTCTGAAAAACCGGTTTTGGTCGATTTTTATACCGATTGGTGTGCGCCATGCAAAACCATGAACCCGATTTTGAAGCAGTTGAAAGATTGTTATAAAGAGGATATTAAAATTATAAAAGTAAATGTTGACCGATATCCTTTTATTGCTACCGAATTCCAAATAAAAACTGTTCCTACCTTTATATTATTTAAAAAAGGAAACATAAAATGGAGGGCAACAGGTACCCAATCGTATAATGATTTTAATGAAGCACTATATTCTTCTATAAGTTCAGCCTCCTAAACTACTTCCATATTTTCAGCAAGGATAATTTTTTTCCCCTGATAGCGTAATAATAGATTGGCAACTGCTAAAGTATCTTTTTCGCAATAAATAATTATACGGTCAAGGTTGTTTTCATCGTAATAAACTTTTGCCACTTGCGATCCGTCAATATCGTCTTTTGGGGTTGGGATATTAAACACGGCACATAAAAGTGCCAGCGAAGTGTAGTGTTTATAATCGCCAAATTTCCATAATTGTAAAGTGTCAATCAATTGATCTTTCACCTCCCA
Organism: Prolixibacteraceae bacterium; assembly: GCA_963677475.2. GTDB lineage: Bacteria > Bacteroidota > Bacteroidia > Bacteroidales > Prolixibacteraceae > JABMQB01. The sequence continues at coordinate 330,096 of CAXXQD010000015.1, forward strand.
GGGTTTTGCGCCGGCAATATCAAGAATGTGTGGCAATTTTAATCCATGAATCAGGGTCCTTCGTGCAATGTAAGGGAAATCAAATTCCTGTCCGTTGTGCGCGCACAGTTTCTTTTTCCCGGATTTGGCAAATTGTTCCAAAGAATTATTGAATTCCTGAAGCAGTTTTTTTTCATCTTCGTTGTAAAACGATTTTACACGAAAGAAAAATTCCCCTTGCTTTTGAAAGATATATCCAACCGAAATGCAGATTATCTTTCCAAATTCGGCATAAATTCCTGCACGTTCATATAAATCTGCTGCAGTGGTTTCTTCATTTATCTGAAATGCCATTTTCTTTTCCCAGAGCTCTTGCCATTTGTCTTCTAGTTTATCAAACTCAGGCGATTGAGGTACGGTTTCAATGTCCAGAAACAGAATTTCTTCAGGGTTTAAATTTTTAAGCATTGTGTTTGGATTGTTTTTTTAGCGATTGTTGTATATAGTTGGTCAAAATATCAATAGCTACCTGGTTCATTCCTCCCTGGGGCACAATAATATCGGCAAACCTTTTAGTCGGTTCAATAAACTGCAAATGGCTAGGCCGCACGGTTTTTTCATACCTTGTCAATACCTGCTGCACATTTCTGCCCCGTTCCAGTATATCCCGGGTAATTACCCTTCCGAGCCTAATGTCTGAATCGCAATCTACAAATACTTTAATATCCATCAGGTCGCGCAGTTTTTTATCAGAAAGGCATAAAATACCTTCAATAATTAGTACATGTTTTGGCTGAACAGTTTCTGTCTCACTCGCCCGGGTACATGTTATAAATGAATAAATAGGCTCTTCAATAGCTTTATAGTTTCTTAAATCCTTAACATGCTTTACCATTAAAGGGAATTCTATTGAATCGGGGTGGTCATAATTCTTTTTCCTTCTTTCTTCCAAGGTGAGGTCACTGTTGTCGTAATAATAAGAATCGTGCGATAAAACTGCTACCTCATTTTGGGCGAATTGTTCAATTATTTTGTTTACCACTGTTGTTTTCCCCGAGCCTGTTCCTCCTGCTATGCCTATTACCAACATTTATAATTGCTTATTGTTAAGATTCCTGACTTTTAAAATATTTGTGCCAGTGCAAAGCTAAATAAATAGTATTTTTGCACCGTATTAAAGATACAAATTAATTAAAAGATATGGTAAACCACATTGTCCTTTTTAAGCTAAAGGATTATCCTGCTACAGAAAAAAAAGCTGTTCGCAACGAGCTTAAATCCTTATTGGAAGGATTAAAAGACAAGATTAAAGAAGTTGAATATCTGGAGGTTGGACTAAATTATGAATTGGAAGGAAAAAGCCACGACATTGCTTTAATTTCGCATTTTAAAAGTTTTGAAGACCTGGATAAATACAGGGTTCACCCCGAGCATTTGAAAGTTGTGGCACGATTTCAGGAAACAGCCGAAACAAGGGCTGCCGTTGATTTTGAATTTTAAGAACGAAGGTTAATGAGCGATTTATATCCATTAAAATTTAATCCAATCTACCTTGAAAAAATCTGGGGAGGGGATAAAATAAGTACCAAGTTAAATAAAGATTTTGGCAAGCTTCAAAATTGTGGCGAAAGTTGGGAACTTTCCGGTGTCGAAGGAAATGTTTCTATTGCCTGCAATGGTTTTTTAAGAGGGAACAACCTGCAAGAGTTGGTCGAAATATACATGGGCGACCTGGTTGGTGATAAAATTTACGATAAATTCGGCATCGAATTTCCCTTGCTTTTTAAATTTATCGATGCTAAAGATGACTTGTCCATACAGGTACACCCCGATGATAAACTTTCAAAAGAACGCCACAATGCATACGGCAAAACAGAAATGTGGTATGTGCTTGATGCCGACAAAGGATCGGTATTAAATTCGGGGTTCAATCAAAAAGTCGATAAGGAAAAATACCTCAAAGCAGTGGAAAGTGGGAACCTAAGTGAAATCCTATCTTTCCAGGAAGTTGCCCCCGGCGATGTATTCTTTATTCCGGCAGGAAGGGTACATGCCATTGGGAAAGGCATTTTGTTGGCCGAAATCCAGCAAACTTCGGATGTAACTTATCGGATTTACGATTACGGAAGAAAAGACGATAAAGGCAATGAGCGTGAATTGCACACAGAACTGGCATTGGACGCTATTTCCTACGAGCACCTTGACGATTATAAAACAACTTATGCTAGTAAGCCAAATGAATCATCAGCTTTGGTAGATTGTGCTTATTTTACAACAAATATTATTGAACTAAACAACACCATCGAAAAAGATTATTTCGAATTGGATTCGTTTGTTGTTTATATGTGCATTGAAGGAGGTTTTACGATCACTTTTGAAGGAGGATCGGAAAGCATTGCCCAGGGAGAAACAGTTCTGTTGCCTGCAAGCATGAACAGTGTCCAGTTGAAGCCAAATGCCAGTGGTGCAAAAATTTTGGAAGTATATATAAAATAATATATGGGCGTCGAAAAAAACCGACGCCTTTTTTTGTAGTAACAATTAAGTTTTTGTGATGGAGATTAAAAAAGCAGAATTTTTAATAAGCAACTCCGATGTTTCAAAATGCCCACCTCCCAACAAGCCTGAATATGCTTTTATTGGCAGGTCGAATGTTGGGAAATCATCCCTCATAAATATGCTTACCAATAGCAAGTCGTTGGCAAAAGTTTCGGTTAAACCAGGAAAAACAAAATTGATCAATCATTTTTTAATCAACGAGACGTGGTATTTGGTTGATTTGCCCGGTTACGGTTTTGCAAAAGTTCCAGTTGCCGAAAAAAAGAAATGGGAATTGTTTATAAGAAATTACATATTAAAACGCGAAAACCTCTACTGTGTATTTGTTTTAATTGATATTAGGCATCCTGCCCAAGCGGTCGACCTCGAATTTATGGAATGGTTGGGAATCAGTCAAATACCCTTTAGTATTATTTTCACAAAAGCTGATAAATTAAAACCAGAACAACTGGAAGTTATGGTGGAAAAGTATACCGAAAAAATGTTTGAAACCTGGGAAGAAATGCCAACTTATTTTATTTCATCGGCCGAAAAAAAGACCGGGAAGGAAGAAATTTTGGATTTTATTGATGAAGTAAACCAAAATTAGGGTTGATTTATTTATTAAATTAAGCTAACTTAAACGTAAAATTATCTTCAACTTATAAAGTTTTTTACCTTTGCGCCAGCGCAGCTACAAATATTAAAGATTTCTGATTATGACCAAAAAAACGCATCCCTTAAAAATTTTTTCAGGGAGAGGAACAGAGTATTTAACCACAAAAATTTGTGAAAGTTTAGGAGTTGATTTGGGGAAATATTCTTGTCCCGTTTTTGCCGATGGGGAATTCGAACCTTGTTATGAAGAGACAATTCGTGGTTCTCACGTATTTATTGTTCAATCTACCCCTCCACCAGCTGATAACCTGATGGAATTATTGTTAATGATAGATGCTGCAAAAAGGGCCAGTGCCTATAAAATAATTGCGGTAATACCATATTTTGGGTATGCACGTCAGGACCGAAAAGACAAGCCTCGTGTTTCAATTGGTGCTAAGCTGGTTGCCGATTTGTTATCGGTAGCAGGCGTTTCACGGGTCATCACAATGGATTTGCACGCGGATCAAATTCAGGGATTCTTTGATGTCCCGGTGGATCATTTATATGCATCTGCGCACTTTATTCCATTTATAAGCAATATGGGATTGAAAGATGTTGTAATTGCATCGCCCGATGTTGGAGGTACCAAAAGGGCCAACACATATGCAAAAATGCTGGGTACTGATATGGTTATCTGTCATAAGTCAAGGGCCAAGCCAAATGTGGTGGGCGAAATGACTCTTATTGGTGATGTTGTTGGGAAAGATGTAATTCTTGTTGATGACCTTATTGATACTGCCGGGACTATAACCAAAGCAGCCAATATTATGAAAGCTGCCGGGGCCAATAGTGTCCGTGCATTTGCGGCACATGGTGTATTGTCTGGTCCGGCCATTGACCGAATTAACAACTCGGATATTGAAGAGCTTTATTTTACCGATTCAATTGCACCAAAAAATAATTCTGAAAAGATAAAATACCTCTCTGTGGCAACCGCTTTTGCCGAAGCAATTGAGAGGGTTTATAAAAATAGGTCAATTAGTTCATTATATTATAGTTAATTACTATATTTGCCACGCTTTTTTCGGAAAGCCAGCTGTGAATTATGCATGCTGTTTGCCCTTGCCAATGGCAGGGGAGGGCTGAGTACCATAATTTTAATTTAAAATCAGAACAATGAAATCATTAGTTATTAAAGGAATCCTTCGCGAAAACCTTGGAAAAAAAGACGCGAAAAAACTTAGAAGAGAAGATAATGTTCCGTGTGTGATTTATGGGGACAATGAACCAATCCATTTTTACGCAGAATTTAATGAATTCAGGAAAATTATCTATACGCCAAGTGTATTTTTAATTGACATAGAATTAGACGGAAAAGTTATTCCGGTAATTATGCAAGATATACAATGGCACCCTGTTCATGAGCAGGTATTGCATATCGACTTTTTGCAAATAAAAGAAGACAAACCAATCAAAATAAGCGTACCTGTTGTAACCACAGGATTGGCAGTTGGTATTACTGCAGGTGGAAAATTAAAAAATAACCTTCGTAAACTGAAAGTTAAAGCGCTGGCAAAAGACCTGCCTGATACCATTGAAATAGATATTACCAAACTTAAAATTGGACAAAACATTAAAGTTGAGGATATGTCTATTGAAAACCTTGAGTTTTTAGACAGTCCTTCGAATGTAATTGTTTCTGTAAATATTACAAGGTTGGCTAAATCTGCTGCTGCAAGTGAAGAAGAAGGAGAAGAAGGAGAAGAAGATGAAGGTGGCGAAAACGAAGAATCTGCCGCTACAGAGGAATAAACCTAAAAGTTTTTGTTTTGAAATACCTTATTGCCGGGTTAGGTAACATAGGAAAAGAATACGAAAATACACGCCACAACATAGGCTTTAAAATATTGGACGCTCTTGCTGATGCGTCCAATATTTCTTTTATGGATAAGCGTTATGGAATGGTTGCCGAATATAAATATAAAGCAAGGACCTTTATTTTATTAAAACCCTCCACCTTTATGAATTTAAGTGGAAGGGCGGTTAACTATTGGCTAAATAAAGAAAAAATCCCAACAGATAACCTTCTGGTACTTGTTGATGATATTGCACTTGATTTTGGCGTATTACGTGTCCGCGCTAAAGGTGGCGACGGAGGGCACAATGGCCTTCAAAATATTGGCCAGAATATTGGAAATAAATATGCACGCATACGGTTTGGAATCGGTAATAATTTTTATCCGGGCTTCCAATCGGACTATGTGCTCTCAGAATGGACCAAAGAAGAACAAAAAGAGTTGCCTTTTAAATACAATGACTGTATAGATATAATACATAGTTTTGGCACTATTGGTATCGAAAGGACGATGAATTTCTTCAACAAAAGAAAATAATGGGTTCCAATGTTCGTGTAGATAAGTGGTTATGGGCAGTACGTGTTTTTAAAACACGGAGCATGGCCAGTGAGGCATGTAAAAAAGGGCAGGTTATTATTGACGGGATTGCTGTTAAACCATCGCGGACAATCAAAGAAAATGAAACTATCAAGGTTCGTAAATCTGGGATATACAGGACTTATCGGGTAAAAGCTTTAGTCGAAAAAAGAATGTCGGCAAAACTTGTGGAAGATTATTTAGCCGATGAAACATCTCAGGAAGAATTAGATATTCTTGAAAACCAAAAGAATTCGTTCTTTTTTAGCAGGCCAAAAGGGACCGGGAGGCCCACAAAAAAAGACCGCAGGGATATCGACAGGATGTTTGATGAATAATAAACAAAAACAATTGTAAATGCTGGTTGCTACTAAAAAAAGAAAAGAGAATATTGCCGAGTATATATTATATATGTTTCAGGTTGAAGACCTAATCCGGGCTTTTAAATTTGACACGAAAAAATTGGATGAGTTTGTTACTAAGCAATATGCAGGCTCAAACGTGCAGCAAAAAGAAATTCTTGCCTGGTACCACAACCTTTCTTTAATGATGGTGAAAGAAGGATTGAAGGAGAAAGGCCATTTGCAGTTTTTGGTGAACCTGATGAACGACCTCGAAAACTTTCACCTCAGAATTCTTCAGGAAAATGAGCAGGTCGAGTATATTGCTTTGTTTAAAACCATGGCTGGTATAATTCAGGAATTTAAAAGCAAAACTTCTCAGGATACAGGCGATGTTGTAGCTTGCATAAATGGTTTATACATGTACCTGATGTTAAAACTTCAGAAAAAACAAGTATCGCCTGAAACAGTGCAGGCAATGAAAGGATTTGGGAAATTACTTTCCAAACTTTCAGCATTGTACAACGATTTTGAACAAGGAAAGCTCGAGCTATAATTCCATGTCTGTTGGGAAAAGGTCTTTTTCATTTTCACCCGGGATCTTGCAATAATCCCTTTTGCCAAACCACTGATACCTGTTCCGTGCAATAAGGGCATACAACCAGTCCCTAAAACTTTTTGGGAAGTGTTTTGAGTAAAAGAATATCCTATATGGATATGGCAGCTCCCCGCAAATTTGCAAAACAGCGTCTGATGCAAAAAACAGGATGCTTTTCTTTATAAAAATAATACTGTCAGTTTCAGAAGGGACCGGAAGATGGTTTGTTATCTTTTTCCCGAGATGCGACTGCAGGGCAACATATTTTAAATTCCTTTTTTTATCAATCCTGATTAAAAAATTAACCGATCCATTGCAAAAATTACAATAGCCATCAAAAAGTACAATGTTAAAATTTTGAAGCCCCATTTTTTAGTAATCAAATCCCACTATCCATTCAACCGCCAATACCCCGAAAAGTTTAGCTTATATCCTGCAGTTTTTGGTGGCGTATAACTAAAAACATAATAATGCCTATTAAAGGGGCAAATATTAAAAGGCATATTAAAAGCATCTTTTCTGTTTGTGTAAGGAAAGTTGCTTTGATGGTAAAGTACATCGGGATTACCCAAAAAAGTAATGCAAGTATGGCGAATATCAAAAAAGGAATAACGGTCCATCCAATATTTCCGATTGTATTGACAGGCATATTCCAGTCAGTTACGGCATGTGCTTTATTATTAAAGCCTAATAAAATGCTAAAAAATAAAATGGTGAATGCTTGAAGGATTTTCATTGTTGTAAGTTTTTATTTCCTTAAAAATAGGAATAACCTTCAACAAAAGAAAATTAAATCCTTCTTGACCTGAAAACTTTTTTATTGATTTTATAAGTGAAACCAACCGTAATTAATTCTTTCAACTGAATCCTTGTTTCTTTTTGCGTACTCCCGTCCGGGTTTTTAAGTGCTTCACCGTTATCATCGTATTTGGTGAAGAGCACATTATCGTCATACAGCATGTGAAACATCAATTGCATATTTATGTGGTCTGTGAATTGCACCTTTAACTGGTTTTCCCAGTCGATATCAAATTTCGAAAAGGGGCTGGTGTAGTTTACAAACATTTTGTACTTGGTTTCATACGTAATGTTTTTATCGATTTCGTGCTTAAATTTTACATCGGCGTTGAGACCAGGTTCCCAAAACCTTTTTTTCCCTTCGGCAACCCCAAAGTTTGTTTGGTCAATGTTAACCGTGTCCCTCACAAAAACAGTTTTTGAAGTGATTGGCGAGATAAAAACAGATAGGTTTTTATTGGGATTATAATCCAACCCAATCTTAAAAAGGGTTTTACTGGGTGCCAAGAAGCTGGAAATCGGATTTTCCCTGTCAGGATATTTATACCCGTTAAAAAATTGGCTTTGGATATTTAGCTCCGCACTATAATACCATTTTTTAAAAGCGCTAACACCAAAACGGGAAGTGAGTTCAAATTTATCGTCGTTTTTTTGGATACGGTTATCCGATCCATCCTGATTGCCAAGTTTTATCCACCCATTTCGAATTTCGCCTGAATTTTCCCACTTAATTTTTTTATCCGAATAATTGGCAAATCCTTTTAAAACCATAAGCATAGATATAGCACTTTTACCCCCCTTTTTCCAGTTTTCCTGGTAGGTTTGGGTAAAGCCCAGATCCCCATTTCCGCCCATATTCCATGGCGTTTCAATCTTATATTTTGATTGCACTTTTTCCAGTTCGTATGAAGGGCCAAAGGTATTAAAGTCATGTTTTATGATTTCTTGTTGCGCAAAACGCTTAAAGGTAACACCATCATCAATTACCATCGAAATGCTGCTTTTGTCAGTGTTTTTTACAAGCACACTTAAAGAATCGTTTTGCTCGTTTTTAAGCCAAATCCTGGTGTATGTTTGTTTGTTATCGTCCAGGGTGATTTGTGATTGTTTTCCGTTAAGGTTACTTAAATTGATCGTAGTTGTGTCAATAGAATTGGCGTATTCGGCTAAAACAGAAAGAATACCGGCAATTGAGTCATTTACATTTTTAACAACCGAGTCGTTATAAGCTTTTAAAACCGAATAATTATTCAGTGTAATCGAATCGCACAGCCTTTTAGACCGGATATCAATATCTTTCTGAATTAGGTTTTTGCGGTACGTGAGTAAAATGGAATCGCGGTGTGCCCTGAGTATCGAATCGTTATAGGAAATACGTTTTGATTCTACATATTTTGCGCGGATACTGTCCATTTTTACAATACGTTGGAAATCGAAAGCATTTTTAATACGGTTGTCCGAAATTACATCTAATTCCGCCAGGCTGTCAGGCAGGACATAAACCGAGTCGGTAAATAAGCGCATGCCTTGCCCAGGGGGGATCAACGCCAATCTGTTATCCAGATTATCCAATGCCTCGTTTGGAACGATAAGTTCTTTATTTGCATATTCTTCCAATATATCTTCTTTGATCTGCTCCAATCTTGTTTGCTTCATTTGTTGGGAAACAAAACCTTTAACCTCAAGTGAATCAGGTACATTTCCAGGCAAGCGGTCTACAAAATTTTTACCAGGATCAGCCGGGAGTGATCGTATATTATTTATAATTATATCAATAGGTTGGTCATTGACAAAATGGATTAACCCGTTCACATTTTCCCCAATTTTAGGATCGGATATGAGCCAGTCGTTTCCTGAGAAATATCGGTTGAGGTATTGAATATAATTTTGTACGGTACTGTCATTTGAACTAAAAATCATTTGCTCATTGGCCATATCTTGAGCAACGGATTGTGTGAAATAGAGGGAAATCAAAAAGAATACGAGTTGCTTTTTTAGCGACATATTTTACTTTTCTTGTTAAAGGTTAATATCCTGCACCCGAAATTAGTTGGGATTATTGCAGATACTTTAGTTACTATAAATTTTTCTTCAAGTGACATGGATCTAGCTTTGTGTAATGATAATTTCACTTTTTAAAATCCCATTGCACCGTACTTAAATCACATGCCTTTGTGTTAATTTAAATGTCATTCATCATATATACTTGAGTGTTTTCAATGTATAGTGGTTTAGTTAATTATTTATTTTCAAACGAAAAGTTACTTCCATTGGTATGATGGACAAGCAAAAATTTTACCAAAATTTATGGATGCATATGTTTGGGATTATTCCCATTTGGTATACGGGTGGTGTGCCAAGGAAGAATTATAGTACTTCCTATCTCCTGTAACTTCCTCTAGCACCCATTCAGGTTTAATAACAGCTTCATTTTCATCGACCAATTCAATTTCTGCCATAATAAGCCCCCGGTTTTCGCCTAAAAACTCGTCCACTTCCCAGAGTTTGCCCTCAAACCTAATATAATGCCTGATTTTTTCCAAAGGAGGGAAAACAGCTATTTTTAACATATCAAAAGCATCGGGTAATGGAACCTGGTATTCAAATTCATCCCGTGTTATTCCTGAGGTTTTTCCTTTAATGGTTATATATGCATTTTCACCAATTACCCTCACCCTAACAGTCCGTTCTGGATCAATCGATAAATACCCCTGGGTAATGGCAAGTGCTTCTCCCTGCTTTATCCAACTATTTTGATCTACCAAAAACTTTCTTTCAATTTCTTTGCCCATAATTGTTTTATTTCAAAAATTAAAATTACGTATATCCTCTACAAATTCTGCATGTTCACTCTTTTCATTCCACATATGCAGAATAAATTAATATTGATATAAAAAAATGAACTCAGTTATTGTTAAATTCGTCAATTAACACAAAACAAGCGTACCCTTATTATGTTTAGCAGATCAGAAGCATTAATTTTTTTGGATTCACATATCCAATCCGAGAATATGAGAAAACATTGTTTGGCAGCCGAATCCGTAATGCGGGCGATTGCCATGCACTTAGGAAAAGATGAAGATGAGTGGGGACTTGCTGGGTTGCTCCATGATATTGATATTGAAATAACCAATGCAGACCCTTATACCCACGGTCCGTATGCCGAAAAAATGCTTGAAGGAAAACTTTCGGCAGAAGCAATTGATGCAATTGTTATGCATAACGAAGTTGCAACCGGAAAAGAACGGTTTACCGAATTTCAGCACGCACTTGCGGCAGGTGAAACAATAACCGGGCTAATCACTGCTACTACACTTGTTTATCCCGACAAAAAACTGGCAAGTGTTAAGGCAAAATCAATTACAAAACGTATGAAACAAAAGGCTTTTGCTGCATCGGTTAAACGGGAGAACATTATGGAATGTGAAAAAATTGGGATACCAATCAACGAGTTTGCCCAACTTGCATTAACAGCAATGCAGAAGATTAGCAATGAATTGGGCTTGTAGAAATATAAAATCTGCTGATTTTTCCAATTATAAAATTCAAATATTCTTAAGAAATAGAATTGCAAGGATTTTTGAGCAATTATTAAAAATGACTTAAATCATATAAATTGAAAGTGGAAATAGACTTGTAGTTAATTTTTTATTTAAAAAACTGAATTTTACTTTCAAATCGTTTTGCATCTTAAAATTAATTTTTACTTTTGCCAAGGTTGAAAAACAAGTAATAAAGAAATGAAATTAGTATCTGTCATTATTCTAGTCGTTGTCGTGCTTCTTGGAAGATCTGAGAAAGGCTAGTTTATTGTATAGATTAAAAATATTTAAGCCTTTCTCAGAAAACGAGAAAGGCTTTTTTCTTGTAAGAATAAAATAAAGGACATAAAAGTATTTAAAGTACTACAAAATGAAAAAGCAGCTAAGAAGTAATACAACCACGCAAGGTAGAAGGATGGCTGGGGCAAGAAGCCTCTGGCGCGCCAACGGAATGAAAGAAGAGCATTTTGGCAAACCAGTTATTGCCATTGTAAATTCATTCACTCAATTTGTCCCGGGGCATGTTCACCTTCACGAAATTGGGCAATACATAAAAGGGATTATTGAAAGCAAGGGTTGTTTTGCTGCCGAATTTAACACCATAGCAATTGATGATGGTATTGCAATGGGGCATGACGGCATGCTTTATTCGTTGCCTTCGCGCGATATTATTGCCGATAGCGTTGAGTATATGTGCAATGGGCATAAAGTGGATGCAATGATTTGCATTTCGAATTGCGATAAAATTACCCCCGGAATGATGATGGCTGCAATGCGCCTGAATATCCCGGCAATTTTTGTATCTGGTGGTCCGATGGAGGCAGGCGAAGTTGATGGCAAATATTACGATTTGGTGGATGCCATGGTGATGGCTGCCGATGATTCTGTTGACGAAAGCAAATTGTCGGTTGTTGAACGCAATGCTTGTCCAACTTGTGGTTCTTGTTCTGGAATGTTTACGGCAAACTCCATGAACTGTTTGGCAGAAGCAATTGGAGTGGCGTTACCGGGCAACGGGACTATCGTTGCCACGCATGCAAACCGGAAAAGGCTTTTTGAAGATGCGGCCAATAGAATTGTTGATGCAACCTATGCTTATTATAAAGATGGCGACGAAAGTGTATTGCCACGAAGTATTGCTACAAAAGATGCCTTCCGAAATGCCATGAAACTGGACATTGCAATGGGGGGGTCAACCAATACAGTGCTTCATCTGTTGGCAATTGCACACGAAGCAAATGTGGATTTTACCATGTCAGACATTGATGAACTTTCACGTATTACACCAAACCTTTGTAAAGTTGCACCAAGCAGTTCATACCATGTTCAGGATGTAAATCGCGCTGGTGGAATCCTCGGAATTCTTGCAGAACTTGACAGGGGCGGATTACTGGAAACCAGCGTTTCACGGGTCGATGGGCTCTCGTTGAAAGATGCACTGGAAAAATTTGACATAATAAACGAAGTGGTATCTGAAGAAGCAACAAAAAAATACAAATCAAGTCCGGGAGGAGGCAGGAACCTCGTTATGGGCTCACAGGAAAGTTATTATAAAGAATTGGATGCAGACCGTAAAAAAGGGTGCATAAGGAATATTGAAAATGCCTATAGCAAGGATGGTGGTTTGGCAGTTTTGTATGGAAATATTGCTTTAGATGGTTGTATTGTTAAAACAGCCGGGGTTGATGCTTCTATTTTGAAATTTACCGGAACAGCCAAGGTTTTTGATTCGCAGGAAGATGCATGTAACGGTATTTTGGGCGACAGTGTGCAGGCAGGCGATGTTATTATTATCCGTCACGAAGGGCCCAAAGGAGGGCCAGGGATGCAGGAAATGCTTTACCCAACATCTTATTTAAAGTCGGTTAAACTTGATAAAGCATGTGCTTTAATTACAGATGGAAGGTTCTCAGGAGGAACATCAGGTTTGTCTATTGGGCACGTTTCACCAGAAGCTGCCGCCGGTGGAGCAATTGGACTGGTGCAGGATGGCGACAAAATTGAAATTAATATTCCCGAAAGGAAAATAAATATGCTGGTTTCTGAAGAGGAATTGGCTGAAAGGAGAAAAGCTGAGAACGCTAAAGGAAACGATGCTTGGAAGCCAGCTGTTGAACGCCCACGAAATGTAAGCAAAGCATTAAAAGCTTATGCAAGCCTTGTTTCATCATCGGATAAAGGGGCAATTAGGTTAATAGATTAAAGGTTTCCGAAATCAAAATTATCGAGATTAGAAAATAATTGGTTGAAATATATGAAGCTTGGGGCTAAAAGCTCAAAGCGTGATGCTAAAATGATAAACATGAGTACAAAAAAAGTTACAGGATCCGAAGCCGTAATTCTTTCCTTATTGGAAGAAGGAGTTGATACCATTTTTGGGTACCCTGGAGGGGCAATTATGCCTATTTATGACTCCTTGTATGATTACGATCAAAAAGTTAAACACGTATTAACCCGTCACGAGCAAGGAGCTGTTCACGCTGCTGAAGGTTATGCAAAAGTCACAGGGAAAGCTGGTGTCTGTTTTGCTACATCAGGACCGGGGGCTACAAACCTAATTACGGGAATAGCCGATGCTATGATTGATTCAATCCCCCTGGTGTGCATTACTGGTCAGGTAACTTCGCCATTATTGGGGACTGATGCTTTTCAGGAATCAGATGTTGTGGGTATTTCAATGCCTGTAACCAAATGGAACTTTCAGGTGACAAGGGCTGAAGAGATCCCTGGGGCGATCGCTCAGGCTTTTTATATTGCCCAAACCGGAAGGCCCGGCCCAGTTTTACTTGACATAACCAAGGATGCTCAATTTAGCGAAATTGATTTCGAATACGAAAAATGTACTAAAATAAGGAGTTATGTTCCGGAATTTCCAGTGAAAAAAGAAAAAATAGCCGATGCCGTTGAACTAATAGATAAAGCGGAAAAACCACTCATATTATTTGGGCAAGGGGTTATTATTTCAGGTGCGGAAGAAGAATTTAAAAATTTTGTTGAAAAATCAGGAATTCCTGCAGCATGGACATTGCTGGGTTTGTCGGCATTTCCAACCGAGCATCAGTTAAATGTTGGAATGCTGGGAATGCATGGTAATTATGGACCAAATTTATTGACCAATGAGGCTGATTTGATTATTGCCGTTGGAATGCGTTTTGATGATAGGGTGACCGGAAAAGTTTCGGAGTATGCAAAAAACGCCAAAGTTATTCACATAGAAATTGATCCTGCAGAAATTGATAAAATAATAAAAGCAGATGTTCCAATTGTTGGTGATGCTAAAAAAGCTTTAAAGCTTTTAACCGATGCAGTGAAGAAAAATTCGCATGAAGAATGGCTCAATGAGTTTAAAAAGTGCGATGAAATTGAAAAGGAGAAAGTTATAAATAAAGATGTACACCCAACTAAAGCGGGTTTGACCATGGGTGAAGTAATCCGGATGGCCAGTGAAAAAACTAACCACGAAGCTGTTTTGGTAACCGATGTTGGCCAGCAACAAATGGTTGCTGCAAGGTATTTCAAATTCAGAAAATCAAAAAGTGTCGTAACTTCAGGTGGCTTGGGAACCATGGGGTATGCTCTTCCGGCAAGCATGGGGGCACAACTTGGTGCGCCAGATCGTACGGTAGTTGCCGTAATTGGCGATGGTGGGTTTCAAATGACGATTCAGGAATTGGGAACCATCTGGCAAAATAACCTTCCGGTAAAAATCATTATCTTAAACAATAATTTCCTGGGAATGGTTCGTCAATGGCAACAGTTGTTTTTCGAGAAAAGGTACTCATTTACCGAACTGCACAATCCCGATTTTATTAAAATAGGTGAAGGGTTTGGCATACCCGGACATAAGGTGGAGAAACGGGAAGACCTTGATAGCGGCTTACAAAAAATGTTTGACCATGATGGTCCATACTTGTTAGAGGTTGTGGTTGAAAAAGAAGATAACGTGTTCCCAATGGTGCCAACGGGGGCTTCTGTTTCTGAAATATTATTGGAACCTTAATACATTGATATCATTAAAAATAGTATTATGAAAAAAGAATTTATTATAACAATATTCTCGGAAAACCATATTGGATTACTTACCAGGATCACAATAGTTTTTACAAGGAGAAAAATCAATATAGAGAGTTTGACGGTATCAGAATCTGCCATTCCCGGTATTTTTAAATTCACCATTGTTATTAACAGCACAAAAGAACAAACCATAAAAGTTGTTGGGCAGATCGAAAAACAGATTGACGTGTTAAAGGCATTTTATCATACCAATGAGGAAATGATTTATCAGGAGATTGCCCTTTACAAGGTTAGCACCGAAGAGTTGTATAAAAGCGATGCCATCGAAAAAATGGCGAGAAATGCCGGTGCCAGGATTTTGGAAATTACCCGTGAATATACGGTGATTGAAAAAACGGGGCATAAAGAAGAAACCCAAGCATTATTTGCTGAATTAAATCAATTTAAAGTATTGCAGTTTATCCGTTCGGGAAGGGTAGCAATTACCCGTGATCCGATTGAAAGGCTATCCGAGTTTCTTAAAGAAAGGGATGCATTTCTTAACCAGCAAGATTAATATTTTTAGAATAAATATGAAGCCTCTGTTTTTGTAAACAGGGGCTTTTTTTTGCCCTGACTTCATTAAATCTTATGGGTTTTATTCCACGCACCTTGGTGCGAATAAAATAATGATTTTCCGAAGTGATACTTCGTCAGTTAGCTACGAGGGGTTTCATTTATAAGTAATTATTAATTAATGCAATGATGTAAATAAACCATAAAAATATCAATGTATTGATATTATTGATTTGGATTTTTATATTAGCCTAGATTGTCATTTACGGCAAAGCCATTTTATCCACATATATTTCCTGAAAATCAGGTTCGCCTTCAAGGTTGACATGGTTAATTTTGGATAGAATACCATCAATGTTTTTTTCGTCCTCAAATAAAAACATCTTAGCACCAATAAGGGCAGTATTTCCCATTTTGTGAATTTTTCCAGGTGCATTTTCAATCATGCCAGTAGCAACAACATTTTTTATATTCACATAACTCCCAAATCCACCTGCAATATAAATATCCTGTATGTCATTCAGTGTTGCATCCAGCTTTTTAGTGAGGATAAATAAACCTGCTGCAATGGCTGCCTTTGCCAATTGAAACTCGTATAAGTCTTTTTGTGTTAGTATCACCGGGGTTTGAATTTCAATACTCTCGCTGCCGGATAAAATCTCACAGAAATTTCCAATGCTTCCTTGTTTCCTAAACTCCGCAACCGCGTCAATAAGGGCACTTCCGCAAATTCCTTTTGGTTTAACATTGCCAATGGTGGTAACTTCAAAAGAATCGTTGTTTGCTTTAACCGTAGCAATTGCGCCTGTGGTAGCACGCATTCCCATAGAGATGGTTGCCCCCTCAAATGCTGGTCCTGCTGCGGTTGATGCACACACAATCCGATCTTTATTTCCAACCACAATTTCGCCGTTGGTGCCCAAATCGATTAAGGCATTGAGTTTTTCTTTTTTATGGATTCCGGTGGCAGCAATTCCTGCTAAAATATCGCTTCCTACAAAACTACCAATGGATGGATAAAACAGTATGTTTTCCTGGATATTGAAATCCCACCCGAGCTCATTTGGCGTAACTATTTTTAAGCCCATATTGTCCGATTTAAACGGGTATGCAGACAAGGGGGCAAGGTCAATTCCGCTAAAAATAAACTGCATGACTGTATTGCCAACAATACCTATTTTTTTTAGCTCAACAGGGTGGTTTTTTAAAATATTTCCGATCATTTCTCCAAGGTGAACACGGATAATATCTGTAATTTCTGCTGCCTTCCCATTGAGAGAGGCTTCAATTCGTGAGATTAAATCGTGCCCAAATTTCACCTGAGGATTAAGCGAAGATTCAACGGCAATTACTGCGCCTGTTTTAAGGTTAAGTAGCTGGGCAACAATGGTTGTTGTGCCCAGGTCGATGGCAATGCCGAAGCCGTCCTTTGGTGTGAAATCAAATTCACTTTCATCGGCTAATATCAGGTGGTTTAACTGATCAATTTCGAGCGTAATATCACCAGTGCAAATGCTATGGCAGGCAAGCCGCCAAGTTTCATCCAATTTTAATTGATCCAGTTTCCGTTGATGCGTATCATTTACTGTTATTTCACCGTCCAGAAGTTTCACTTTGCATTTTCCACAGGTGCCTTTCCCCCCACAGGGGAATTCTATCCCATATTCGTGCAAAATATCAATCAGTGCGGTGTTTTCATTTGCACTTAGCTCTTTTCCCAATGGCTGAAGCCTGATTTTATATTGTTTCATAGGTGTTACAACAATTCTTTAATACATCTTTCAATCTCTTTTCGGGTTGATATGCTCTCTTTTTCTATACCGCTTTCCATTATTATTAGGAGCGTATTTTCACTTTTCTCGGAGCAGGGGACGAGGTCGAATTCTCCCATCGAATAGTTGAAAAGATACCAACCCTGTTCCAAGCGAATATATGCTTTTGCCCGGATAATACTTGTTTGTTTTCTAATTTCTGTCACAAGCTCATCAATGCTAAAAATACAATTTTGTGCGAAAGAAATACTTTGCTGGTAGTAATTCGTAGCGCTTAATTCATTTTTTGTAAAAGATGGGTTATAAAATATTGGGGTATCTTCCTTTTCAGTGCTCTCCAGTTGTAAGATCTCCGGATCTATTTCTCCTTGGAATATTATTCCATAATAGTTTTTATCCGGGTATTTTTCCCTGATTTTTGCTAATAAATTTGTATGCTCTTTTTCACTGACGAGGTCACATTTGTTGAGCAAAATGATATCGGAATTGCTTAGCTGTGACCGGAATATGGGATTAATTTTCATTCGTTGATCGGTCAATGCCGTTGCTGCTACCATGCAAATAACTGCTTGTAATTGAAGCTCTTCTTGGGTTTTTATAATTTCGGTAACCATTTCAATTCCTCCCAGTCCCGAAGGTTCAATAAGTATTCGGTCGTAAGTAGCTTCCTTGGTTATTTTTTCAAGGTCTTCCTGAAAATAGCTTTGGGCAGAACAACAAATACACCCGCCGGAAATCTCATAAATATTTTCGTTGGTGCCGATCAATGGCGACAAAGTCATAAAATCAATGGATACCTTCCCGAATTCGTTGATAATCACAGCCCATTTTTCTTCTTTCCTTTTTTGTTTTAGAAGATGGATGATTGCCGTTGTTTTTCCCGCTCCCAAAAAACCAGTGATGATATTTACAGGTGTTGTTTTATACACTTTATGATTGATCGGCTAAATATAAAAATAGGTTAAAAGATAGGCTCTTTCAAACAATTGGTTAACCCCAGCAATGTTCACCTTTTGTTCCTCCCTTTTGGGGAGGTTAGGAGGGGCTTTTATAATCCATATTCTTTTAAAATGAATTTGCTTTGGTCGAGCAACGGGAGCATCATTTCCACAAATTCGCTCTCGTTATCAGGAATGCTGTTTAAATCGTCCCTTAAGAGTGGGAGGTAGGTTGTTTCCATTTCTGAGAGTTTCATCTGTCCCGAAGCCAGTGCTTCTTCAATTATATTAAGTGTTTCTAACGCGCCATGTTTTGCATTTGCTACATAAGTTTCGCCTTTTACCAGAGCTTTTGAAATGCGAATCACGTTTTCAGGCGATAAAACCAAAGCCTGGGGATCAGTATAAACATCGGAATTTACCAAAAGCTGCTGAAACATATGAGTGTGCTGCGATCCCAGTTTCAGTGCTTCGTTCGAAAGCCGTACATCGTATTCCAGTTGCTCCAAATAAGCTGTAGGAGCCATTCCTGAAAGTAGCTTTATATTTTGAACCGATTCGTTGCTCCATAAATCAGTGCAGGCAAAGGCGATATTTCCAATAGGACTGAAATGAGCACATGCTGCTGTTTTACCTTCCATGGAAATCGGGATTCCGGTAATTGCTTTTAAGAATGGTCCCTCATATCCACAATCCTTATCCGGTCCAATTGCCCCTTCTTCCATGGCAACAATGGAACGCACAACGGAGATAACACGGATTAAAGCTGCAAATACTTTTGGGATGTATTTTTTCTCGGCAAGCACCATGGCTGTATTAGCAAAACCGCAAGCTGAATCACCTGCAGCTATCTTGTTGTGTGATTTTGCAAGTTCCGTAATTTTTCCCCAGACAAATTGCATATCCCGAACACCTAAGACACTTAGTGCGAACATCATTCCTTTAATGTCGCACATCATCAAGGCTTCATCAGAAATTTCTTTGCCTCCAGTGCTTTCTATAGATAATAAATCACCGCCAGCAATCATACCTTTTTCAAATAGTTCCCACATGGGCTCCAGGTATTTTGACGATCGTTGTAAAGCAGGACGTTCGAATTCCCTTAAGTCGTTAGGGGTCAGCCGTATTTCTGATTTTAAGCCATGCTTTTGATAGTAATTCTCACAAACCTCATTCATTATATTAACAATATCAATCCCAATCGAAGGGGTTTTTGTCATCTCCAACAGGGTCTCAAATTCCAGGATCACGCCCTTCGAATTTAAGTGTAATGCTCTTTCCAGGGCACCTTCCGCAATTTCTTTGTAGTGCGCATTTACCTGTTTTAAAGTATCGCTGTTAATTTTCATGGTGGGAAGTGTAAAATTCAACTCAGAATATACTTGTCCTCCTCCAATTTCCAGTCCGCGCCTGGTTTTAACAGGGTTGGGGGCAATTCCGAACATCAATTCCCGGGGATTATTAATTTGTAAGTTTTTGTATTTCATTTTTCGATAAATTGGTTAATAATCAAATGGTTAAAGGTGCTATGATGATTTTCCGCATGGCAATAGTTATCTCATTTTACCAATATTGGCAATCAATTCGTTCTTAATTAAGAGAAAAGGCTAACTAATCAGCTACGATGCTTTGTTCAAATAATCAACAGCCCGTTGAGGATCCGGTGCATAAAAGTCGGCACCTATTTTTGTGCAAAATTCATCGGTTACAGGTGCACCTCCAATCAATATTTTTGAAGATGGGCTTTCTGCCTTAATTTTTTCCACAATCTCTTCCATGCTCACCATAGTGGTTGTAAGCAATGCAGATAAACCAACAACAGCATCAGGATGTTCTTTCAATGCTTCCAGGAATTTGTCAGAACTGACGTCAACACCAAGGTCAACAATGGTATAACCTGCGCCTTCAACCATCATGGCAACCAGATTTTTACCGATATCATGTAAATCACCTTTTACGGTCCCAATAATAAACGTGCCCTTGGCTTTTACTGCTCCCGAAGCAAAATAAGGTTTTAACTGAACCATGGATGCTCCCATAGCCCTGGCAGACATCAACATCTGAGGAACAAATATTTTATTTTGTGAAAATTTTTCGCCCACTTTGGCCATTGCCGGAACCAGGGCATTGTCTAAAATATCGCTTGCGCTAATTCCTGCTTCCAAGGCCTGCTGTGTAAGTTCTTTTGATCCGTCCTGTCCTTTTAATTGTGGTGGATATGGTGATGCTTTGTCAGCTTTCCCAAATTCTACACATTCGTGTAATTTTTCAATAATGTCGTTCATATCGGTTTGTTTTGAAGTAATATCAATGCTTTACTAATTAGGATAATGTAAAAATATCGAGGTTTTAGCAATTAAACTACTGCTATTTATACAAATAATAATACTATATTGACATTGATTTAAAATAAAGTTAAATTAGGACCATGACGGCTACATTTAAACAAATAGCTTTAGAGAAAGATTCTTCTTTTTATATAGGTATTTTTCAGGATAACATGGAAGAAATTTCATGGCATTACCATAACAATTATGAAATTTGCTTTATTACAGAAGGACATGGGAAAAGGATTGTTGCCGACTCAATTGAAGAATTTCATCCCGGGGATTTGATATTTATTGGAGGAAAGTTGCCCCATGTTTGGATTGCAGATAAGGATACAGCTTCACCTTCAGGAAGGACCCTCGAAATGGTTTACTTACAGTTTAGTGCCGATGTATTGCCCAAAGAATTATTGAGCTTGCCTGAGTTTGTGAATGTAAAGCGTGCATTGAAAGATTCTGAGCGCGGGATGCGAATCCTGGATGATACGTTAAATGAAGTGAGTAAGATTATGCTTCAATTGCCTTATATGCAAACTTTTGAAAGAATGATGAACTTTTACAAATTGATGGATATTATTGGCAAAAGTAGATCGGTGGAGTTGCTCACCTCCGAAGACTTTATTAAAAAAAGGTTCACCACAGCAAATAACCGGATCAATATTATTCATGAGTACCTAATGAATAATTACCGCGAAGAAATTGAATTAGACCATCTTGCAGAATTGGCGAGCATGGCAAAAAGCTCATTGTGTCGGTTTTTCAAGGAAAAAATGGGAATTACAATTTTTGAATACCTGAATAAAATAAAAATTGAATATGCCTGTAAATTATTAATGGACGAAGATTTAAGTATTTTTGATGTGAGCCTGGATAGTGGTTTTAACAACCTGAGTTTTTTTAATAAACAATTTAAAAAAGTTACAGGGCATACGCCTAGCAGGTATCGAAAACAATTTACCGGATTAGCATGATTTTTTATTCTTTCCATGAATCTTCATAAATGCGTATATTCGGGTTCGGAAACATTTATTGAAAATGGAAAGAGAATCGAATCAAATACCCGTTTATAGTCTTGAAAAGTTTAGTTCGCCCGACAATAGTGAGCAACAGTTTCAGGTGGAAGTGTTTGATGCCAACAGGCATTTTCAGGTGAAATACCCACATCGGCACGATTTTTTTGAGGTACTTTATTTAACCCACGGCTCCGGTTTCCATATCATCGATGGCAATAAATATGAGATTAAGCCGCCCTGTGTGTTTTTTATGTCGCCCGGACAGGCACATAAACTGGAGTTTTCGCACGATATTGGAGGCTATATTTTTATTTTTACGGCCGATTTTTATTTGATCAACCAGATTAACCAAAACCGTTTGATTGAATTTCCCTTCTTTTTCACATTGCAGCAAGACAATCCTCCTTTGATATTGAACGACAAGCAAGATGTGGAATTTATAAAAAGTCTTTTTGTAAAAGGTATTTCTGAATTGGAAAAGGGGAATGGGCAATCAACACAGCTATTTCACTCCATTCTTGATTTGATATTAACCACCTGCGCTGCCCTTTACAAAGTAGATAAAGATTCAAGCCTGAAAGGGAAAGGGCATATCATGGTTAAAAAATTCCTTCAATTGGTGGAAGAAAATTACCTGAAGAACCTATCGGTTAGCGAGTATGCCGAAATGCTGGCAGTAACCCCAAATCATTTAACGCAAATTGTCACCCAGCTTTCAGGAAAAACATCTTCGCAGATAATCCGAGCAAAACAAATTTTGGAAATCAAACGATTGTTGGTGCACACCAACTTGGGTGTATCCGAAATAGCTGGCTGCTTAAATTTTCAGGACCAATCGTATTTTACAAAGTTTTTTAAGCGCGAAACCGGGATGTCGCCCCTACAGTTTCGAACGAAGTAATAATCTAATCATGTAAATTGACAATTCTTAGATTAGGTGTAAATAGTTGGTTATTAAAAAGATTATTTGTGTTAATGAAATAGGTAAAATCTTCTAATCCATAAAAAATACCTAAAATACATGTTTTTTTCCTAGAGATTGACCGAATTATTTTATTGCTTTGTAAAAGAAAAATAAGTTCTGTCGTTTTCGAAGGAAGTTTGGCTGGGAAATTAAATCTTTGTTATTCGAGTAGAGGGTTTTAAGGTTAATAAGAACAGATTCGAAATGATAGTTATGTAGTGATTTCAAACATTAAAAAATTATAACAGATGGCAAATTATTTCAACACATTACCATTGCGACTTCAATTGGAGCAATTAGGGAAATGTGATTTTATGGATGAATCAGAATTTTCTGATGGAGTAAAAAAACTGGAAGGTAAAAAGATCGTGGTTCTTGGTTGTGGGGCACAGGGCCTTGCACAAGGATTAAATATGAGAGACAGTGGATTGGACATTTCGTATGCAATCCGTCAGGTTGAGATCGATGAGAAACAGATTTCTTACCAAAATGCAGTGGACAATAAATTTGAAGTTGGAACATTTGAGGAAATGATCCCTAAAGCTGATTTGGTATTAAATTTAACGCCTGATAAATACCACACACCAGTTGTAAAAGCTGCAATGCCTTTAATGAAAAAAGGTGCATGTTTATCTTATTCCCACGGTTTCAATATTGTGGAAGAAGGAATGGAAATCCGTGAAGACCTTACCGTTATTATGGTTGCCCCAAAATCTCCGGCATCGGAAGTAAGGGCTGAATTCTTGCGTGGTTTTGGTGTTCCAACCTTAATTGCCGTTCACAGGGAAAACGATCCTAATGGTGATGGTTTAGACATCGCAAAAGCCTATTGTGTTGGAACAGGTGGCCATAAAGCTGGTGTTCTGCATTCTTCGTTTGTTGCCGAGGTTAAGTCCGACTTAATGGGCGAGCAAACCATTTTATGTGGGGTGCTTCAAACAGCTTCAATTTTGATGTTCAATAAAATGCTCGAAAAAGGCGTGAACGAAGGTTATGCCTCAAAACTAATCCAATATGGCTGGGAAGTTACCACTGAAGCTTTGAAATTGGGTGGAATTACCCACATGATGGACAGGCTTTCGAATCCTGCTAAAATTGAAGCATACAAATTAGCGGATGAATTAAAAACAATCATGCGCCCATTGTTCGAACATCACATGGATGATATTATGGACGGAACTTTCTCTTCAACCATGATGGAAGACTGGGCTGCCGGAGATAAAAACCTATTGGCCTGGAGGGCTGCAACTGGTGAAACAGCATTCGAAAAAACACCAGCAGGTGATATGGAGATAAGCGAGCAGGAATATTTTGACAATGGAACTTTAATGGTAGCTTTTGTGAAAGCCGGTGTTGAATTGGCATTTGAAGTAATGACCGAAGCAGGTATTAAAGATGAATCAGCTTATTATGAGTCATTGCACGAAACTCCACTTATTGCAAATACAATTGCACGTAAAAAACTGTTCGAGATGAACCGTGTAATTTCCGATACTGCAGAGTACGGATGTTATTTGTTCGATCACGCTGCAAAACCATTATTGGCCGATTTTATGTCGAAAATTGACACCAATGTTATTGGTAAAAACTTTAACGAAGGCAAAGATGGCCATGTGGATAATAAAGAATTGATTGAAATTAACGATGAAATCAGGTACCACGATGTAGAGATTATTGGTGCTGAGCTTCGCGAGGCTATGGAAGCCATGGAAGCAATTATCTAAAGGAATCTTTTGGTTTAAACAATAAAAATCCTGAAGTTTTCAAATGCTTTAGGATTTTTATTAGGTGTCTTTTTAATCGAATGAAGTTGTATTTTAAATTGAAACAAATGCTTAGGCACTTGAAATCATTATTTCGTTTTCTTGTAAGTTCAATGATTTGATTATAATTTGAATTTGAATACTGGGAAATACGATAATTTCCATATTGAGAAGGATCTCTATACGCATCTAATTTGTATTTCTTGGATAAAAGACTGAATATGGACTGATCGTGCCGATGTTCAATAAATCCTTCATAATTTGACAGCCCTTCCGTGTTGTTTGCATTTGATATAAGTCTTATATCTTGGGAATACTTGAGCCATTCGTCAATGAATTTCATTGTAAACAAAGTTTTTTTCATTAGAATAAAACCAGCAAGTCTTTGACGGGTATCTGAATATTCTTTAAAATCACAATTCATTAAAACAAATGCATCTCTTTTGGTCCAGAAGTATTCCTTATTTTTTGTTTCAAAGGGGATAATGCATTGATTTTGATCGATGGCTGAGATAATCTTAACAATTGAATTTTTAAAATAACTTCCTGAATCACAATAAAAAAGATATGTGCCAAAATCAATTTGTTCTAAGGTTTTTTTTATCAAATACGGCTTCCATAACCAACAACCATTACCTGTTTTTTGTGATAGGATTTGGGCATTCCTGTTAATAAAATCGCGATCAATATCGGCAGGCGAATAAGAAAAGACTTTGCAAAACCCTCCATTTTTGAGTGCTGAACGACTATTTTTGAATTGTGCTTTTGAAAAATTTTCGTCTGCATAATTCATTAAAAATAAATTATTGTTTGGAATCTTTTTAGAAACAAAAACTTCCATGTCGCTGTTAATTTTCTCCTGGTAATTTTAAATCTTTATGGTACTGAGTTCTCTTGACTAAAATATTAAATTTTACAAAGTTTTTATGAATTTTATTTAATATATTGTTTCTCAAGATGGTAGAACTAAAATTTTACTAAATATCATACTTTATGGATTTTAAATTCCAAAATAACGGAATAAAAAAACATGTTGTACACATCTTCGGTGGCTTGGGGAATCAAATGTTTCAGTATGTTTTTTATCTTCAATTAGAATCCAGAAGATACAATTCCTATATTAACCTTGATTTTTTCAGTTATAAATACAGTAAAAGAGCTCATGCACAGAGTTTTATATTAAAAGATGCGTTTTTAAATATTAATGCTCCTGTTTATAGTTGTTTTGTTTCAAAGGTTCTGTACAAACCTAAACTTTGGAGACTATTTCGAATCTTCATAAAGATTATTACTTTCAAAAAAAACAATGCAAGGGCATTTGGGCTTATCACCGAATCTACAATTGATTTAAAGAAAAAAAGAGCAAGGGTTCTGCACTACAAAGACTATTGGGCAAATGAAAAGTACCTTTTGGATATGCAAGACCTACACAGAGTTTTCTTTAAATTTAATGATGAATTATTGAAGGGCATTAATCAACTGATACTGGAAGAGATAAAAAATAAAAAGTCTGTAAGCATACATATTAGAAGAGGAGATTATTTATTTGATCCATTCTTGTCTAAGTTTTGCAAGGAAGATTATTATCAACAAGCCATACAAATCATGGAAGAAAAAATAATATCACCCCATTTTTATTTATTTTCTGATGATATTGAATGGTGCAAAATAAAGTTTGGCAAACTACCATCGAAAACTTTTATTGATTGGAATACGCATGAAAGAAGTTACATTGACATGCTGCTGATGTCACATTGTAAACATAATATTTGCGCAGCAAGTACCTTTTCGTGGTGGGGAGCATTACTCAATAAAAATATAGATAAAATGGTGATATTGCCCAAAGGTTGGATGGAAAATAAGACGTATGAACATAAAGTTTTTCAAAATCTAGTTAGGATATAAATTATCAACTTGAGTATAAATTACTATTTTTTCTTTTTTAAAGTTGGAAGAAACATATATAACCATTATATGTTGGATATGGTGAAAGAATTTGAAACATCTTTTTGTAACTTTGTTTGCAATTAAAACCTTAAAAGCACCTTTAATATGATTGATTGGTTTTTGGGATTAAGTCCTGTTACACAAGCATTTTTAGCGACAATGTTTACCTGGTTTGTTACTGCAGTTGGGGCAGCCATGGTTTTTTTCTTTAAGGAAATTAATCGAAAAGTTTTGGATGGGATGCTTGGATTTGCGGCAGGAGTCATGATCGCAGCAAGTTTCTGGTCCTTATTAAGCCCGGCAATTGAGTTGGCAGAAGAGGCCGGACAAACACCCTGGGTTCCTGCAGTAATAGGTTTTCTGGCGGGAGGTGGATTTCTTTATTTAGCTGATCAATTGCTACCACACTTGCATTTGGGGTTTCCGACCAGCGAGGCTGAAGGAATTTCAACGTCGTGGAGAAGAAGCGTGTTGCTGGTTTTGGCAATAACGCTTCATAATATTCCGGAAGGATTAGCAGTGGGGGTTGCATTTGGTGCTGCTGGTGCTGGTATTCCCGCTGCTTCGATTGCGGGTGCAGTGGCATTGGCAATCGGAATCGGGATTCAAAATTTCCCCGAAGGGGCTGCCGTTTCTGTTCCATTGAGGCGCGAAGGTTTATCACGGCGTAAAAGTTTTATGTATGGACAGGCATCAGGGATTGTAGAACCCATTGCCGGGGTGATTGGTGCAGCTGCGGTACTGTTTATGAGGCCAATATTGCCTTACGCGTTGGCTTTTGCGGCCGGAGCAATGATTTATGTTGTGGTGGAAGAGTTAATACCAGAATCACAATTAGATAAAAATACCGACATTGCTACTTTAGGCGCAATGGCAGGTTTTGCTGTGATGATGACCCTTGATGTGGCATTGGGGTAAAAAATCAAGATTAATCCATAATTTTATTAATTTGGATAATTATTTCCTATGAAAATTTATTCACAGGAATATTTAGAATATATTTAAGCTTTGAAAATGAAAAACAAGGAATAAACAAAAAGAAATGATGGAAAACAATATAAAATTACAGGACATAATTGATTCGAAAATATTAAACGAACGAAAAGTATTTCTGTGGGGACAAGTGGACGATGATTCAGCGAAACATGTGGTTGAAAGGCTTCTTTATCTCGAAATGATTGCCCCTGGCAAAGAAATACAGCTTATAATTAACAGTCCTGGTGGATATGTGACTTCCGGTTTTGCCATTTACGATACCATGAAAAGTATTAGTAGTCCTGTTTCAACCATTTGTTCAGGTTTGGCAGCATCCATGGGTTCTATTCTTTTATCGGCAGGCGAGAAAGGGAAACGATATGTTCTTCCCCATGCCCGGGTTATGATCCACCAACCAAGTGGTGGCGCAGGTGGCCAGGCTTCTGATATCGAAATCCAGGTGAAAGAATTGATCAAAACCAAAGAATTGGGCGCAAAGATTTTAGCAGAAAACTGCGGTCAACCTGTTGATCAGGTTATGAAAGATTTTAACCGTGATTACTGGATGTCGGCGGATGAGTCTCTATCCTATGGAATTGTAGATGGGATAATGAATAAGTTGGTTTAACCGGCTTTAAGGATTTGCTAATTCTTCCTTTACCAAATCCCTGATTTCC
Organism: Prolixibacteraceae bacterium; assembly: GCA_963677475.2. Taxonomy (GTDB): domain Bacteria; phylum Bacteroidota; class Bacteroidia; order Bacteroidales; family Prolixibacteraceae; genus JABMQB01. The sequence continues at coordinate 357,869 of CAXXQD010000015.1, forward strand.
ATAAAATTTGCCTCAAGCTTGAGCATATTTTCAATAAAAAAATTAAAAATATCGGACCAGTGGTTCTTTCTATGGAAATCAACATGTTTTAATGTGGAGTAAATCCTGCACACTTCTTGTCCACTGTCAAATCGTGAGTAGGTATAATCCCAGGTGAGGCCGTTTTCAAAACCTTCTTCAAGGATGTTTTTATATTTTTCAATTGCCATAAATGTTTCAAGTCGTTTATCCTCGTTTTTATGGCTGATCTCAATCATTACCTGTGCATTTTCCCTTCCGGTATCGAATTTTAACGCAACATTATTAATTTTTGTACGATGAAGTATCCAGTTCTTTTTTCGCCCCTGCAATTCGGGCACAATCTCGCATCGTTTGGCAAATAGTTGCCAAAATTCAATCCGTAATAGTTTTAATTCTTCTCGTGTGTACATTAAACAATTAAATTGCATGCAAAAATAGGATTTTTAGGCAGAAAAAATAGGAATTGTATTTGGGTGACCGGAACCGTAATCGCATTTAGAGGAGATTGAAAATCTCCTTCCCCGGAAAACAAGGTATAAAGGAACTATTGGAAGGGAAATAAAAAAGGTGCCCCAAAACCTGAAGCACCTTTAAGGTGTTTTATGAATTGTATCTTTATTTTAAACCCCTTTTTTCGAGAAGTGGTTCAATTGAAGGATCTTGTCCGCGGAATTTACGGTAAATATTCATACCATCGTCTGAACCGCTTTTTGCAAGCAATTCCCTGAATTCCGCAGCAATTTCCTGGTTGAAAATATCACCTGTTTCTTTAAAATAATTAAAAGCATCGGTATCTAAAACTGCCGCCCAAATATAAACGTAATAACCTGCAGAGTATGATTCTCCAGTGAAAATATGGGAGAAATAAGTACTCCTATAGCGGGGCAAAAATTCTGGGATGAGCCCAATGTTATCCATTGCTGCATTTTCGAATGCGCGAACATCGGTAATTACAGGGTTTTCGGTTGTATGATAATCAAGGTCTAATAGCGATGCTGCAACGTATTCACCGGTGATAAATCCCTGGTTAAAGGTACCGCTCTTAATTAATTTCTCAAGCAACTCATCGGGAATAGGTTCGCCTGTTTCATAATGTTTGGCATACACCTTTATTACTTCCGGTTCTGCAGCCCAATTTTCCATTACCTGCGAAGGCAGCTCAACAAAGTCGCGCGGGACTGATCCGATTGTACGGTCGTATTTGCCATCCACAAACATAAAATGTAAGGCATGTCCAAATTCATGGAAAAATGTACTTACCTCATCAAAACTTAACAAGGCAGGGGTATCGCCAGCTGGTCTTGTGAAATTCATCACAATAGAACCCACTTGAGGGATTCGTTTACCATCTTTGTAGGTAACATCACGAAATGCTGTTGACCATGCACCAACCCGTTTCCCATCACGTGGATGAAAGTCCATATATAAAATTGCCAGGTGAGTGCCGTCCGCTTCCTGCACTTCATATGCTTCTGCTTCTTCATGGTAGGTTGGAAGGTCATCGCGCTTAATAAACTTTAAACCGTAAAGTTTTTCTACAACATAGAAAATACCCTCTTTGGTTGCATCCAAACTAAAATAAGGTTTTATTTCGGCTTCGTCCAGGTCGTATTTTTCTTTGCGTAGTTTTTCAGCATAATACCACCAGTCCCATGATTCGATTTTGATATTTGCCCCTTCTTTATCGGCAATGGCCTGCATTTCTTTTACATCCTGTTTAGCCATTTCCAGGGAAGGTTTCCAAAGTTTCATTAAGAAATCATATACATTGTCAGGGGTTTTTGCCATGTTTATGGCAATTTTGTATTCTGCGAAATTCTTGAAGCCCAACAATTTAGATTTTTGGTCCCTGAGTTTTATTATCTTTTTTATGATTTCTTTATTGTCGTTCTCATTATCGTTGTCGCCACGCATAAAATAACCGCGATACAGATTTTCGCGCAGATCACGTTTTTCGGAGAATGTTAAAAACGGAATCCAACTTGGTTTTGCCAATGTGAATACCCATTTACCAGTTTCACCTGCTTTTTCGGCAGCAATCGCAGCTCGTGCTATTACATCTTCTGGAAGCCCGGCAAGGTCTTCTTTATTGTCGATGGTTAAAATGAAGTTTTTGTTGGTTTCGGCCAAAAGGTTGTCGCTAAATTGAAGGTAAGATGTGGACAATTCAGTATTAATTCCCTTTAATATTTCCTGATCATCGGCTGAAAGGTTGGCACCGTTGCGTTCAAAATCTTCGTAATATTTTTCGGTTACCCTGATTTGTTGATCGTCAAGCCCAAGTTCGTTGCGTTGGTCATAAATAGCTTTTATTTTTTTGAACAGCTCCGGGTTCATCGAAATATTATCGCGATGCTTGGATAACATCGGGGTTATTTCCCGAGCAATTTCCTGCATTTTCTCGTTGGTGTTTGCACTGCTTAGCGGATAGAAAACACCAGACACTTTGTTTAACAAGCCGCCTGATTTATCGAGCGCTAAAATTGTGTTTGCAAATGTAGGTTCTTCAGTATTTGCTACGAGAGCATCAATTTCCTTTTCACGTTCTTCAATTCCTTTTTGGATCGCAGGAACATAATGTTCCTCGGTAATTTTATCAAATGGAGGTACGCCATACGGGGTATCCCATTCTACAAAAAATGGATTTTCCATGGTAGTCTGATCACTTTTTTTTGTTTGACATGCTACAGCCACGCCAATAATAAAAATAAATACAAGCAGTTTTTTCATTGTTGTAAAAATAATTTTGATTTGGCTGAAAAGATAACAAATTATTGCAAAGTGTAGAATGATAATCTACACACTTCTTATTCAACGCAAATTATGTTTGGGGAGGAAAATCGGAACGAAAATCCTTATTTAACGAATTTAAAAGGCTTCGAAAGAATTGGTGACAAGACTTTATCGTCGGAATAAAGCGATGCTTCTTCATCAGATAATTGAATGCTCCAATCTACCCTTTGGGAGATATCGGCGCCAGGCCCTGAGTTTTTATATTCAGCATAATAGGTTGTTTGCAGCTCAGAAGCATTTGACCAGGCTGCCCATCCCTGTGGGGCAATATGGGCACCAAGTTCACAATTTAAAAAAACAGTTTTGGCATATTTTCGCCATGGCCGACCCAAAAATACCTTATCAACACCTTCCGAAGCTGTGAGTTTGCAGTTTTTAAAAACATAGCCATAAAGTTTGTCTTTGGTGGTGCTGGCTGCTGTAATATATGAATTGCTTAAGCTGTTGATCGTGCAATTGCTAAAAAGTACGGTAGCAGCCCCAAAAATAAAATCGGTGGTGCCTTCAATAAAACATTCTTTAAAATGCACCCTGCTTGTTTCCCCCTCGGTATATAAGGTATCCTGATGCCCCAATAAAAGGCAATTCTTAAATACGCACCTATCTCCCTGAATATGCAAAGCAATACCTTGCCCAACCGGTCCCGCTGAGTTGATTATTGAGATATTCTCAGCATGAAAATCATCGGCTTCCACCTTTAATGTATAAGTATAAAACGTACTATTACGGCCACGGTCAACTTTCCTGAAATAATCACCATAAGTTAGTATGGTTTTATCTGCACTTTCACCAATAAACGACAAATGTGTATTGCATGCCGGAACCAATACCTTTTCGTTGTAAACTCCATTTTTTATAAAAACTCTTACATTTTGGTCGGGATATGCTTTACATGCATCAACGGCATCTTGGATACTTGTGTAATCACCACTACCATCCTGGGCAACAGTTATTTCTGTTGGGTATTGACCAAAAATATTTAGTGAGAAGAATACGAATAATGTTATTAAGGCATTTTGCAGTAGTTGTTTCATGACGATTTTTTTATTAGTTCAATGCAATTATATAATTTTTTAGTTCAATTAAAGTCCTTTACAAATAAATTTTGGAATCATCAGAAAAAAATAATTTACGCTTCCAAAAGGAGCAACATCCAGTTATGTTTAGTCGGTTTTTGTATCTTAATTCCTTTTCCAACGCTTATTTTATCTTTTATTGGAACAACTCTTTCTGTGATTGGATCATACCAAATTCCGGAATATGATTTATGAGGAATGTTTTTTGAAAAGGTGAAGGAATTTCCCTTTAATGAATAAAGTAATATGGTTTGATTTTCTGCGTCTGTCATACACCAATTCTCACCTTGATTTTCTAACAATTCGTCGTTGGGAGTAAGGTTCGTTAGTGCGGTTGATAAATAGTTATTTACGAATGCATAAAAGGAAATGTGCCCGGGCCTGCTTCCCTTGTTGTATTGCATCAGAACTTGAGCACCTCCCGCCATTAATGTTGCAATAGGACTAACATCATTATAAGCTGTTACTATTGCTTTTTGAGGAAATTGATCATGATATTCCCGCACTAAACGATACATATTCTTCTCTGATGTTGGAAATGGATAATCACTTTGCAGAATAAAAGCATCGCCAACCATTTCCCTGAATGAGCGATTGCTTCCTCCCGGCGGTGCCCATAATTTGTCACAACTCGAAAAAGAGACATCTTCAGAGCGATATTGCCAGTAACGAGTGTCAATAATATCAACCTGAGATGCTAATTCCGAATCGGCTAAAATAGAATCGGTAACATTTTTACCGGCAGCCAGCACCAGTTTAACATTCTTGTCATGCAGCACTTCCCATTCATGAATTGTTTCCATAAAGAATCGTTGAAAATTGAGTGGCCCTGCATATTGAGTCCCCACTTTAAATGCGATGTTCGTATGGTTGCCCAATACATCAAGCGTATGAAAAATATAAGCATGGTGTAGTTTGCGTAGTTCCGGATTAGTAGGATCATAAAATTGATTACCCATGTGGGCTCGGGCCCAGGGTTCCGGTGTAGGAGGATCCTGCAAGCCAGTTTCGTTGATATTATTCGCAGGTCGCCACGGATAATCAACCCAATGTGTCAGATATTCCAGTAAATTATGGGTGTTATAAAAATTGTAAATTAGTAAAATTCCATTGTGATCACATAATTCGGCGAATTCTTTACAACGATCGAAATACCACGGATTGTACTTTGTCAAATCAAACTTACTTAATCCATCCCAGGCTTGCCCCTGTCCACTTCTGAGCCAGGGCATTTCAAAAAAAGGAGCCCAAACGTTTTTGTTGTTCCTTTTAGCAATGGTATGATCATCTCTTCTTCGGTCGTACCAAAGTCCCGGATAACTATTATAAAAACAATTTTCAGATTCTAGCAAATTATTCACAAGCCAGGGAAGGTCTTCAGTAAGCCCATGACCAACTTTGCCTGGAACAAAACCTGTGATACTGCTGCCAACTTTTGAATTTGTTGAAGTTTGTCCTTTCCACAATGGATCACTTACAATTCCGCTCCAAAGCAATTTGCCATTTTTTATAAACCGACCGTTGACAATCTCCACCGCTTGTATGATTTGCTCCAGCTGTTTATTTAGAAATGGAATATCGCTTGTTTTGAATTCATGAAGAGGTTGTGAAGATTCTTTTGGAATAATTTCAGGGGATAAATAGTTATTCATATTTGCGCCTAAGCCCAGTTTTTTCTGTAATTGACTTGCGTATAGTGATGAATCAGCATTCACAAGGTAATTTGCGGCACAAAAGGGGCCGGTTGCATCAATATTATTGGCTGAACAATTCCACACTACTGAATTAACAGCAGTCCAGCCTCCACCTTGTGTTCGATCAAAATCATAAGTTAGACGCAAATCGGAACCTTCAATGTTAACATTTTCATAGAGTGTTCCCGATGACCAACTTTCGCTTGCTCCGCTAGCTCCCAAAGCATTTGTAGCTGTACAATTCAGAAAAACGTTTGGACCACCTGCACACAGTCCAATGGCAAAATCATTTATGCCCGAATCACTTGTACAGTTTTGCACCATAACCTGTTGCCCTTCAATCCAAAAACTTTGCCTTCTAAAGCCTGCCGCTTCAGAAATAGGCTGTTTGCTATGGCAATTTGTGATAGATATTCGCCTTCCTTGATGACCTACATGAACCAAGGAGCTCACAAAATGCTTGGCGGTGATTCCATTGATCCAACAATCTTGCGAATGGTCTATGGCAATAGCCAACCAGGCATGTTCTTCATCTGCGGGATTGGTCAAATCATAATTACAGTCGAGTTCCAGATTTTCCAGACCAATGTTTAATAGTGCTTCATCTTGTGTTACTTTCTGGATAGTGCCACCACCATAAATTGCTTCCAAAGCGGTTGTAATTGGAGCATCTATAGAGATACGTTTATTGCTACGATCAATGGATGTAATGATTCTGTCCCAAATTAAATTTTTAGAACCAACAGTCCATTTGAGCCCCCTGCGGTCAGCAAATGTTCCTTCTTTTTTGTCCATACCAATGTCCGATATCCATTCTTTGGTGCTTGGTCGTGTAATCAAAATAGGATCTCCAATCGATAAATCTTCCATAGATTTAACGGTAAAATTCATCGCTCCAGCCGGAACAATGGAATCAGTTATTTCAATAGGATTAGCAAATTTCGATGGTTGACTTGGTTGGATTTCTATTAATGTGCGGCGGGAGTTTCCTGTTGCCACAAGGGTGGTTTTTTTCCTTTTGCTGGCACCACGAATCACAATTCCACTTTTATTTAATAGAAGTTGTCCTGAAATATAAAACTGTCCTTCGGAAAGTTGTAACGCTCCTCGAAATCCATTCTCATTTAGTGGTAATTTACCAATCGAATCAATGGCTGCCTGTAATAGTCTGGTGTCATCTTTTCCACTCGGATGAACCAGAAATACTGCCTTAACAGATGGAAAGGAAACTCCACCTCCGCCATAGCCAACACATGAAAAATTAATAGGAAAATTTGAAACATTTTCTTCCGTATTCGGATGGGAATAAGAATGAATAGTAGAAGTGAAGAATAGCAAAAGGGTAATAATATAGGTAGTATTTGATGAATTTCTTTTCATAGAATTAATTCGTTAATCGTGTTGCGAAATTAGTTAGATCCATGAAGTTTTATGAATAAGGTATTAAAAAAGAATAGGGACTATTGTAATCAATAGTCCCTACTATGGATAAATTTTATCTAGTTATCATAACCAGGATTTTGATCAAGGTTAGGATTAGCAGTAATTTGCTCAGCAGGAATAGGATATAATCCCTTTTCCCGGGGGGTAACTGTTGTTTTAAAAGCCCAAGTGTCAGAAAAATATGAACCAAAGCGGATCATATCTCGTCTTCTCGTTCCTTCCCATATAAATTCACGGGCGCGTTCGTTTTCTATGTCATTTAAAGACACAGATGCTAAGGTAGAAGCATTACTTCTTTTCCTTACTTCATTTACCAAAGGTAGTGCTTGAGCTGCACTGTTGTTCCTTAACAGGGCTTCCGCTTTCATTAGCAAAATATCTGAATAACGGTTAAGAACAAAGTCATTGTCTGCATTGTATCCTGACCAGGTTGTCCCAATCGGTGAATATTTGAGGACATGATATCCTTCATCATTTCCAGCAGCCCTGATATTCTGAATAGGAATTATGACGAGATGTGTACCGTCGTCATAAGTTAATGGATCACCATTTAAATAATACTGAGGTCCATATTCAATTAGGGTTTTCCTATCATCAAAATCCTCATATCGGTTCACAGCTTCGTCTCCGGTACTATAACCATCAGCTGGGCCAAAAGATAAATTGTATTTCTTTTTGTCCAAGGAATGATTGGTGTATAATATAAATTGATTACTCCCTGCATTTTTATTGGGATCAATAGAGAAAGCTGAAATATTCTCGAGGCAATTTTCCTCATTAGTCGAAAGGAAACAGTTAACAACATGATCTTCCAACGAGTATGCGTTTGAACTTATAACATTGTTACACATATCAATTACATCATTCCAATGGGCAGTTCCTGAGTACACCTCTGCATTTAAATATACGGTGGCTAAAGCAGTATAAATAGCTTCTTTGGTGAAACGTGGATAATATTCTTTTCGACTTACTTCTGTTACTGAAGGCAGATCCTGAGCGGCAGCTAGCATTTCTGTGACTACAAAATCGTAAACATCAGAGCGTGTGTTTGTGCTCGGCAGATTATTTGGATCTACCCTTGCATCAGTAAAAATTGGGACATTACCCCAAAAGTCGAGAGCATAAAAATAAGCAAATGCCCGTAGTCCTCTTGTTTCAGCAATGAGACCTTTCAGGTTATCGCTATTCGGGGATTCTTCTAAACTTTGAATAACCGCATTTGCAGCACCGATCATACCAAAAATGGATGTCCAGGCACGTGAATTTAAAACGTTTGATGTAGACACGTTATGAGTGGAGTATTCAATCCAGATTCCACCGTCATACCACCCACCGTTGGTTCGGGCTGGTACCCAAAATTCATCTGTTCCTAATACGGATGGGCGCCAGGCTGCTCCAATGCTAACTACATCCGATACTTTTTGATAAACACCTGCAACGGATGATAAGGCTTCTTCTTCCGTTTGATAATAGTTGTCGGGAGATAAACTTCCGAAAATTTCTTCATCTAGATTGGTACATGATCCAAGAATAAATGCGATAAGTACCGAGAATTTTAGAATTGATATTTTATTTTTCATTTTATTGTTCTCCATAATTTTTAGAATGAAATATTAGCACCTATACTTATTGTCCTCGCCTTTGGGTAACTTAAATAGTCAATGCCAATTGGCGCAACACCAGTTCCAGAAACTTCTGAGTTCACTTCAGGATCTGAGCCGGAATATCCTGTAATAACGAATAAGTTTTGGCCTGAGATGTAAACTCGGGCGTTAGAGAGAAATGAATTGTTTACGTCAAAATTGTATCCCAGGGTCATATTATCTAAACGTATAAAGGAACCATCTTCGATCCACCGTGAAGAATATTTTTTGGCCTGATCTACTCCCACGCCGCTTGATACAGCTTCTGGTATAACATTTCTACCAGGAAGGTTAATTAAATATCCTAAGTTATTGGCTGTTAGGTTGTAAATGTCGTTGCCAACCGATCCTCTGAAATTAATTCCAAGGTTCCAATTTTTATAGCTAAATGTATTACTCAAACCAAATGTAAAATCAGGTTGGGCACTACCAATATAGTCTGGTTCAGCCTCGAACTGCTCAACACCATCAACAATACCTGTAAAAACATTTCCATAGAAACTACCTAATGGCTTACCTTCAGCTATTAATTGAGCATAACCTCCAGATAATCCTTGTCCCTGAATAGGTGCTGTTTTAATATTGTCGCCTTTCCATTTATCGTTTGATAGACTTAGTACTTTATTTTTGTTTGCGCTTATATTAAAATTGGCATCCCAGAAAAAATCTTTTTTGTTAAAGATCTTGGCGCCTATTTCGAACTCAATACCTTTGTTTTCAACACTTCCAACATTAGCAAGTTGCGTACTTACCACGGATGGAGATGGTACAGCAATGAGGAGCAATAAGTCGGATGTTTCTTTTCGATAATAGTCAAAACTACCATAGATCTTTTGATCAAATAGACCAAAATTTAATCCGATATCTAATTGTGCTGTTTGCTCCCATTTTAAATCAGGATTGGCATATTGTTGAGGAAGTACAATTGTAATCCGATCTCCTCCGATTAAATAACCTGATGAACTTGCACCAAGTGTTGTAATGGAATTTAAATTTCCAATTTCCTGGTTTCCGGTTATACCATAACTCACACGAAGCTTTAGATCAGATATTTTAGCACTTTGGAAGAACTCTTCTTGTGAAATCCTCCACGATGCAGCTCCAGATGGGAAAAGCCCCCACTTATTTCCCGAACCAAATCGACTTGATCCATCCTGACGTATAGTTGCAGTTAGTAGGAAACGATTGTCATAGTTGTAATTGACACGTCCATACATGGAAATTAACGTATTGCTTGAAACATAACTGCTTACGCTTTCAATTGTACTAGCAGCTTGAAGACTATACCATTTAAATTCATCAGATAAGAATCCTTTAGCAGTATTATGGAGACCTTCATCCTTGAAATACTGATATGAATAACCTGCAATTGCATCAATTGAGTTTTTACCATAGGTTTTTTTGAAACTCAAAATGGTTTCGAGTAGTTTAGAATAGTCCCCTAGTTTCTGAACGCTCGCGTAACCTCCTGATCCTTCTCCTAGAGGATTATTTTTACTTATGTGTGAGTTACGGGCTATGCTTTGGCGTGTAAAGCCTAAATTGACCTTGATACTTAATGGATCAATTATTTTAAAGGTTGTTGCTAAATTTCCTAAAAACCTTGTGTTCATTCGTTGATCAACTACATCGGTGGAAAAAGAAACCGGATTGACTCTATATGGTAGTACGTGATTGTAGTTGCCATCTGCGTCTAAAATCGGATACGTTGGATTGAATACGTACGCTTCATAGTTCATGCTTGTTCCATATTCACTTCCAAGTGTGTTGGTTATAGCAGATTGGTCAGATGTTGTTTCTCCATAATTCATTCGCAAATCAAAGGTCAATCTTCCATCTAGTTCGGTATGGTTGATATTTGTTCTAATATTGGCTTGCTGCATTTTAGAGGATAACATAATCCCTTCTTGTTCTCCATATCCAATGGAAGCTCTGTAGGTTGTTTTATCCGTGCCTCCCATCATGGATAGATAATGGTTGTGTTGGTATGCTGTGCGGTAGATATGGTCTTGCCAATTGGTGTCGCTGCCTTTGTTATCTAATGCCAAACCTGAATCATTAACAGCCTTCCGGTACTGGTCAGCTGAAAGAACATCTACTGTTTTAGCTACATTTGAAATTCCTGCTGTAACGTCATAACTTATCTGAACTTTACCTGAGTTTCCACTTTTGGTTGTAATAATAATAACTCCATTAGCCCCTCTTGATCCATAAATTGCAGTAGCCGAAGCATCTTTTAATACAATAACCGATTCAATATCGTTAGGATTAAGGGTTTGTAAGGGATTTGTAGGTTCCTGGTCAAAAATATTCGTTTGCGCAGTACTTATATTTGCATTGCTCACCCCTCCGGTTGTTGAAATTGGGACACCATCAATAACATAAAGGGGATCGTTTGAGGCGGTTATTGATGTTCCCCCGCGCACTCTGATCGTATTTGCGCCACCGGGTTTGCCACTATTTTGACTTATATTAACACCGGATACTTTCCCTTGGATTAGTTGTTGTGCTGTCATTTGCGAACCTTTATTAAAGTCATCGCTACTAACCGAAGATATTGCACCTGTTAAATCACTTTTTTTCATAGTTCCATAACCAATTGCAACTACTTCTTCTAAACCAATGGACTCATCTTCCAAAGTCACATCAATGATGCCTTGATTTGCAACGAGTATTTCGATTGTTTTCATTCCAACAAATGAAAAAATAAGTGTTCCTTCAGCAGGAACATTCTTGATGGAATATTGTCCATCACTACCGGTAACAGTTCCTTGTGCAGTTCCTTTAATTACAACGGTAACTCCCGGGAGAGGAATTCCAGAGGAGTCAACAACCTTTCCGGTTACTGGTTTTTGTTGACCAGAGACCGTGCCACCTTCTGTTGCGCTAGGATAAAGTAAAATATGTCGGTCATTAACAGAATGGGTAACTTCTGTTCCGTCAAAAATCATTTTTAGGGTTTCTTCAATGTCTTTGGCATTGATGTTTATCGAAACAATCCTGTTCATATTGATATACTCAGAACTATATGCAAATCGATATTCCGATTGCTTTTCTATTTCTTCTAGTACATCAATAACTCTTGTATTACGCATGTCAAGCGTTAAGCGGGTTGTTTGACTGTAAAGGCTAGCAGAAACCTGCATTAACCCTACGAGTAACATTAAAAATGTTAGTTTCATAATTCTAAAACTTTTGTTCCAGAAAGGAGGCATACCCCTTTCTTTCATACGATTTTTTTTCATAGTTTTACATGGATTTAGTTAATAAATCTATTTATCATTTTTCGATGGTAATAATAAGCCGGTAGTGTAGCAGCGAGCCGGCTTTATTTTTACTGTTTATTTATTTTTTCTGTTTTTAAATGTTATTACATTTCCATCTTGCACCGCTTTTACCGGTGTTATTTTTTCCATCATTTCAATAATCTCATCCAAAGGTTCTTTGCTAATTGTAAATGTGTACCGATATCGCGCAAGCTCTTCATCAAAGGCAAATTCCTGGTTATACCTTGTTCTCAATCGTTGCAAAACTTCATCCAATGGCTGATTGTAAATATTTAACATACCATGTTTCCATGATGTGTATTTAGATGTGTTTACATTGTGTACAAACAATTTATTTTTTTCTTTATCAAATTCGGCCATTTCGCCGGGAACCAATTTGTAATGAAAAGATGGTACTTCCGCATTATTTAATTCTACTGATCCTTCTTCCAGAACTATATTTATGTGTTTAGCTTCAGGAAAAGCATCCACATTAAATTTTGTTCCCAATACTTTTATCCGAAAATCGTTACACCCAACAATCAAAGGTATTTTAGGATTTTTTGTTACATCAAAGAAAGCTTCCCCCGAAAGTTCAATATTGCGGGTTTTAGTTCCAAAAACGTTGCTATAAGTTATTGAAGAACCAGAATTTAACCATACAGTTGAGCTGTCGGGAAGTACGACTTTCGAAACTTGTCCAAAATCTGCCATTACCGTTGTGGTCAACTCGGGTGTTTGGCTTTTGTTTAGAAACATAAAAGTTAAACTTCCGATACTTAAAAGAAAAAACAGAACGGCAGCATATTTGAAAATGCTTTGTAACCTTCTTGATTTTTGTAATCCTTGATTATTTTTTCGGATTATTTTTGTTTGGATTTGATCCCAAACCATTCTTTCATTTTCCGAGATTTCCTGCAAGTCAAAATCTTTTTTCCAACTTAGTTTTAATTGATCAAACTCATTTCTGTTGGAAGCATCTCTCAACCAATCAAGCAGTTTTTTTTGCTCGCTGGCCGATGCCTGGTCGTTTAAATATTTGTAGATGATTGATTTCATTATTTCACATATATAAGGAATACAATAAAAATGAAAAAACCCTACCTCATCGATAAGGTTATTTAGAAAAATAATCAGAAAGTATTTATAAATCTAACCAATTAGTAAGCAAATGAGAACAGATAAAGCAGGGAATTGTAGAAGCAATTTTTTGCGGATTTGCTGTTTTGCACCATTAATGTGTTTTTCGACCATTTTTATGCTAATTCCCAGTTCGGCTGCAACATCTTTTTGTTTTTTGCCTTCAATTTTACACTGTGTAAATACAATTTTCATTTTAGCAGGCAATTCCTCAATTGCGGTCTTAAACGAATCAATTAATTCTTCCTCCAAGCTCTTGTTCTCTTTTTCTGCAAGGTCCAATTGGTATAAGTACTGTAATTGATTGATCCCAATTTGTTCAATATCCAGATTTGATTTATCAAGCTTCTTTTTTTGCAGAAAATTTAAGCACCTGTTTTTGGTGATTTTAAAAATAAAATTTTCGATTGATTTTCCGGCATCAATTTTTTCGTGATTTTCCCAAAAGGCAATGAAAGCCTCCTGAATTATATCTTCCACTTCAGATTCATTGCTAATAAATAGTTTACAGTAGCCTTTTAACCGTGGGTATAGCAATCGAAAGACCTCTTTAAAAGTATCGGGGTTACCTTGTTGCAGCTCTATTTTAGTTTGAATATCAAACACGTATTACGAGAATAAAAGCCCTAAAAATATAATTAACTGTTAAATGCGCCACAATTTTAAGGATATTCTTTTTTGCAAATAGTTTCTGAAAACATTAACCCCTTCATCAATATTTTGGAACTTAAATATTTGACCATTGCTTGTTTAAATAGGTTCGCATGTTCTTTCGATGCTTGCTATTCTTTAAAAATTTTGTTCAAAAAAGAAACCATATAATCAACTGTTTCATTAAACCACGGGTGCACATGCCAAAATGAATGTGGGCTGTTTTCAATGGTTTGTACTTCTGAGTAAATATTAAACTTGTTTAAAACTGTAATTACACTATCGCGGCCGGCATGGAACCGGGGCTGGGCGCTGTTAATGAACAATGTTGGCGGCGAATCTTGCCCGGCATAAATCATTGGTGATGCTTCCACCCATTTTTCCCTGTCTTCTTTTAAGGTTGCCCCAAACCAGAGCGATCCTGCCGAATGCCTGCCCGGTATGTTGTCACCCAAACTTTCTTCGGGAGTGGTAAAATCCAAAACACCATCCATATCGATTACTGCCTGAACGGCTGCTGAAACATCATTATTTCCCTCATAACCATCAAATTTTTTTACGTTTCCGGTATAAGCAACCAAAGCTGCTAAATGTCCTCCTGCAGAGCTTCCGGTAATAGCAATTTTATCGGGATCGATATTGTATTTGTCAGCATTGGCCCGAACGTATCTAATTGCTGCTTTTATATCGAAAACCGCTGCCGGATACAATGCTTCAGGTGAAAGCCTGTATTCAACCGGGATGGTTACATAACCTTGATCCGCTATTTTTTGTGCCATTGGAATTTGTGCCGATTTACTTCCGGTTAACCAGCCGCCCCCAAAAAGCATAATCAAAGCCGGGTATTTCCCAGGTTTTTTAGGGCTGAGTATGTCCAGATGTAGGTTTCGTTCCCCATAAGGTGTATCTGGCAAGGTGGCATAAACAATGTCGAATTGGGCTTTCACGGCATTTGGCATCTCAGGCTTTACCAAAACAATATCTGGGTAGTGCTTGCTTAATTTCACCCATGCCGAGTAGGGTGTATATGAAGTATCCCTCGGGATTGGTTTAAACTGGCTGGTTTGTCCTGAACCTTTAATGGCAAAAAAAGACAAAAGTGTCAGTGAAATAAATAGTCGCTTCATGATTTTTATGTAGATTAGGTTACAAATATTTCAGTAAGAATAAATATCTATTACGATCGAAAATAATCGAATGATTTATTTATAAACAGGTTTGGTATATCCCCCTGGTTTAAAAATTAAACATTTACGATGAAATTCATTTCTTGTTTTACCTTACAGTAAGTCAATTTATGCCTTCAAATATAAATTAAAATCTTTACTTTTGTCCTTTCATAATTTTATAGTGGTATTTTGATATGAAGATTTCTTACAAGTGGTTAAAAGATTATATTGACTTTGATTTAAGTCCCGAAAAGTTAGCTGAAGTATTAACTGATACTGGTCTTGAAGTTGGCGGAATAGAAGAAGTTGAAAGCATAAAAGGGGGCTTAAAAGGAGTTGTAGTAGGTCATGTCGAAACTTGTGAGCCACATCCAAATTCTGACCACTTAAGTAAAACCACTGTAAATGTTGGGAATGCAATTCTTCCGATTGTATGTGGTGCACCAAATGTTGCAGCAGGTCAAACTATTTTGGTTGCAACCGTTGGGACAACATTATATAGCGGAGAAGAAGAATTCAAAATTAAAAAAGCCAAGATCAGGGGCGAAGAATCACAAGGTATGATTTGTTCGGAAGTTGAATTAGGGCTTGGTTCCGATGCAAGTGGCATTATGGTACTCGATGGCGCTGTTGTTGCTGGCACAAAAGCAAGCGATCATTTCAAAATTGAAAATGATTATGCCATTGAAGTGGACCTCACGCCAAACAGGATTGATGGTGCTTCACATATTGGTGTAGCACGCGATGTTGCTGCCTATTTAAAACAATCAAAAGATATTAGTTATAGGCGCCCGTCGGTTGAGGCTTTTAAAGTGGATAACACCGACCTTAAAATTCCGGTTGAAGTTCTTAATCCGGAAGCTTGTCCAAGGTATGCCGCTGTTACAATTAGCGGGGTAGAAGTAAAGGAATCGCCGGAGTGGCTTCAGAACAGGTTAAAAGCAATTGGCCATGCCCCAATCAATAATATTGTTGATGCAACCAACTATGTGTTGTTGGAAACGGCACAACCACTTCATGCATTTGATGCCGATGAGATTAAAGGAGGCAAAGTACTTGTAAAAACCATGCCGGCAGCGACAAAATTTGTTACGCTCGATGAGGAAGAAAGAGAATTGCATGAAAATGACCTGATGATATGCAATGCGGAAGAGGGGATGTGTATTGGTGGTGTTTTTGGAGGAATAAAATCTGGTGTAAAAGAATCAACAAAAAACATATTTCTTGAAAGTGCGTGCTTTGATCCTGTTTTTGTACGAAAAACAGCCCGTAGGCATGGTCTGAATACCGATGCTTCATTCAGGTTTGAACGAGGGACCGATCCCAATGGTGTGATTTATGCGTTAAAACGAGCTGCTTTGTTAATCAAAGAGATAGGTGGGGGAAATATATCCTCGGAAATTATCGATATTTATCCAGAGCCTATTGAAGATTTTGAGGTAGAGATTGTATATGCAAACGTTACCCGTTTAATAGGTAAGGAATTAGGTGCTGAAAGAATTAAAAACATTCTGACTTCGCTTGAGATTAAAGTCAAGGAAGAAGATGAAAAAGGATTAAAACTTTTGGTTCCCCCATATCGTGTTGATGTGAAACGGGAGTGTGATGTGATTGAAGAAATACTTCGCATTTACGGGTATAATAATATTGAAATCCCGACACAGGTAAAATCAGCCTTGCAAACAGCCCCGAAACCTGATCCTGATAAGCTTAGAAATGCCATTGCCGAGTTTTTGTCGGCACAGGGATTTAACGAAATCTGGTCAAATTCGCTTACAAAAGCGTCGGCTTATGAAGGAATGTCCCAGTTTAAGGACGAACAAACCGTTAAACTTGTAAATCCTTTAAGCTCAGATTTGAATGGCATGAGGCAAACCCTGTTGTTTGGAGGGTTGGAGACCATCGCATATAATGCAAACCGTCAGAACCCGAATTTAAAATTGTATGAATTTGGCAATTGCTATTTTTATAAAGGAACTCAATTAAAAGATAAGCCTGCCGATAACTACTTTGAAGAAGGGCATCTGGGAATTTTTGTAAGCGGAAATAAAGAAGAAGCCAACTGGGCTACCGAAGAAACTGCTGGTGGATTTTCGCAACTAAAAAGCTTTGTTGAAAATATCCTTCGTAAACTGGGTTTTGATCTTTTAAAACTAACCGTTACAGAGTCGGAAAATGAGTTATTCTCCAATGCATTGTGCTATAAACTAAATGATAAAAAACTTGCTGAAGTTGGTATTGTTACCGGAAAAATCCAAAAGAAATATGGAATTGACGGCGAAGTATTTTATGCCGATCTTGACTGGGGGCAGGTTTTTGATGGCTATAAAAACAACAAAGTAGTATTTGAAGAGTTGCCAAAATATCCTTCGGTGAGGCGAGACCTGGCTTTGGTGGTTAATAAGAATGTTAAATTTGCTGCCATAAAAGAGCTGGCATTTAGAAGCGAGCGTAAATTGTTGCGAAATGTGAATTTGTTTGATGTTTTCGAAGGTAAAGGTATCCCGGAAGGGAAAAAATCGTATGCCGTAAGTTTTATTTTGCGTGATGATTTCAATACCCTAAAAGACAAACAAATTGATAAAGTGATGAAACGCTTTGTTATGTTGTTTGAAAAAGAATTGGGTGCTGTGCTTCGATAAATTGGGAGTCAATTTACTTATGCCATTTTTAATATCCTGACCGGGTGTGTGCGCCCTTTCAGTTCTACTTCAATAAACGGCTCGTTAATTTTAACCGGTTTTTCCAATTTATTGTAAACCTCTTCGGTAATCAATAGTTTCGATTTGTATTCTTTATTGAGTTGCTCAACACGGCTTGCAATAATTACTGGATTTCCGGTTACCGAATATTGTTTACGGGCTTCGTTTCCGACGTTTCCGGTTACCACATAACCTGCATGTAAACCAATGCCGATTTTCGTTTTGCGGATAACACCAGCTTTGTTGCGATCTTTCAGTTCTTTCAATATTTCAAGCGAAGCCAGGAATGCATTTTGGCAATCGTTGCCTTTTGATACGGGTGCCCCAAAAGTTGCCATAAAACCATCGCCCAGCAACTGGTTTATATTGCCATGGTTTTTTTGAACTACATCGATCATAAAACCAAATACATTGTTTTGATATTTAATAAGTTCTTCGGGGCTAAGCGATTCAGCCATTGGGGTAAAATCCCTTATATCCACAAACATGATGCAAACAAATAATTCCTCGCCCGGTTTGTCCATATCGTTGCTCAGTAAGGCACTGGCCACATCTCCCGATACCTGTTGCCTCAACAAGGTAACGATTTTCTTTTCTGCCCCTTCCAGTTTATTTTTGGTTTTCGCCAGATCGCGGTAAGCTATGGCAAGTTTTTTATGTTGTTTTCGTTTGGTAAAATAAAAATAGAGTATAACAATGGTTGTGCATAAAACCAGAAGTGCAATAATCAGGAAAAATTTTCGGAGTTTTGTTTGTTTTTCTTTCTCTTTTTCAATGGCTTGAACATTGAGGTCTGCAATCTGTTTTTGCTGTCGGAGCAAAAGAATTTCATCTTCTTTTCTTGCTTTTTCCACCTCGCCCTGAATACTATCAACTTCCATTTTTTTGGTTAGTTCACGATATTTTTTTAAGTATTCAAGCGACTTATCGTATTCTTTTTCGCTGGCGTAAGATTCGGATAGTTTTCGCAGGTTTTCTTTTTCAGTATTTAACGAATCGCGGTTTGCCAATAAACCCGGATCTTTTTTCAATTGTTTCTTTTCCGATGTTTGTGATGCTACTGATTCTGTAAGTTTACTTTCGTTGATTTCATATTCTGTTATGGCATTATTTAGCATTTTTTGTGCCTCTACATGTTGGTCGAGGCTGTCTAACAATATCGCAATTTGAAGTTGAAGCTCCCTTATTTTTTTCGAATCCCCTTTGTTGCGCAATAAATTAATGGCTTTTTCATAGCTATTAATTGCCATTTGAAAGTCCCCTTTATTGGCGCTCATTTCGGCGGATTTGATTGCTGAATTCAGCTTCATGTCGGAGGATGCATCGCTAATGGCTTCACCAACATTTAAATCGCCAAATGTTTTTGAGAAAAAAGTTTCTTTAATCTCACCCGATTCTTTTTTTTGTTGGATATTATTTATGTACGATTCTATTTGCGTGAGTTCATTGGTTTTATTTATTTGCAAAGCAAGCGATTTTGCCTTGCTTAAGTTTTCTTCAGCATCCAGGTAATCTTCCTTTTCATACAGTATTTTACTTAATTGGAAATAAGCCACCATCAGGTGACCATTATTGGTTGAATCGATGGTTGAGTTGGAATGAAGAAAAATGTTCTCACCTAACGCAACTGCTTGTCTGCCATAACGGATGGATTTTCGCGAATGCTCCATTTGGTAGTAATAATCCGTAAGGATATTTAAGTTTTTAAGCTTCTCAATCCCAAAAGTATTTTTAAGTTCGGATTCAATTTTATTTATCGCAATTTCCTGAGCTTGTGAAATGTGTACTGTCGAGTTAAGCAAAAGCAGAAGGGAGGTGCGTAGAATCATACGTGTAAAATACAATAACAATTTGCCCATACTTTTAGGTTAATACTTCAGTGGAACAAGTTACTTAAATATTTAACCAAATATTTGAAGCACATTGAATTTAATAATTCAATATAATACTTCGGTTTTTGTTTTCCTAGAGCTAAAATAGAAGTAATGATTAAAAGCTTAGTTTAAAGATTGAATTAAAATAAAAAGTTTATGCTTATCCAGTGGTTTTCCAAGGAAGCCATCAAAGCCTTCAGCTAGTAATTTTGTCCCTTTTGGATTTTGAGAATAGGCTGTATGTGCAATAATTTTTAGGTCAGGCCTCATTTCTTTGATAAATTTTAAAGCTTCATAGCCATCCATCCTTGGCATCTTAATATCCATCAGTACCAAATCAATAATTGTATTGGTAGTGCAAATATCCACGGCTTCCTGACCATCTTTGGCATGTATTATTTCTTTATTCGGACCCGAGAGCAGTTCATATAAATATTGATAATTAATATCGTCGTCTTCAACAATCATGATTGTCATATTGCCGTTTTCATTTTCCTCTAAATACTCAGTTAGCTCATCCAACGAAGTCCTGTCTTTTTTTCTAGGATCAATAGGCAGCGTAAAATAAAAATTGGATCCTTTACCTAAATCTGACTCCACCCATATTTTGCCCCCAAGAAGCTCAATATATGATTTTGTGATTGAGAGTCCTAAACCTGATCCATATTGCAGGGCATCGCTATTTTCATCAATTTGTCGGAAGCGGTCAAAATATTACATTTTGATGTTCTTTTTTAATTCCCATTCCTGTGTCTTTCACATGAAATTGCAGTGTATTTTTCCCCAATTTTTTTCTTACAACCGTACTTAATTTCACCGGAAATGTGTGTATTTAATTGCATTTGAAATAAGGTTTATAATTGCTTGCTTAAACTTGACATTGTCGGTCACGATTATGCATTCATCCGATGGTAATTTTTGATCGTTGATAAGCACAATCCTCTTTTCTATCGGAATTGTAATGCGCATTTTCGTCAAACACATCGTGAAAAACAGAATTTACGTTGGTATCTTCTAATGTAGATGAAATCTGGTTTGTTTCAAGCCGGGCAATTTCAAATAATATCATTAATTATAGATAATAAGAGTAATTACCACTGTTTTGGACTATTTTTATGTAATCGTCTTTTTTCTCAGAGGTCAGGTCGGGTGTTCGTAATAATTGGGTAAATCCAAGTATTCCGTTCATCGGGGGTTCTGATTTTCATGCGACAGGTTGGTAAGGAATGCCGATTTTAAACGGTCCGATTCTTCCGCTTTTTCTTTTGCCAGGATCAGTTCTTTTTCAATTTTTTTCTGTTCCGTTATATCTTGAACCGTACCATAAATCTTTAGGATATCTCCATCGTCATTAAAAATTCCGTTGGCAGTTAAAAAGATATGAATTTGTTTACCACTGGAGTGGAGCCCAATTCCTTCCAACTCATAGGCATCTTTTGTTTTTAATAAGTTTTCAAATTTATCGGTAAGAAGGGAGGATGTCTTTGGGGTATTCATTTTTTTAAATTCCTCAATAGATGGGGCTGGATTTGCGGGATCTATTCCATATATAGAATAAAGTTCTTCCGACCATTTAACTTTTTCGTCGGCAAAATCAATCGACCAGTTTCCAATTTTGGCAAGCTTTTGTGACTCATGCAATAAATATTGATTGTCTTCTAGTTCTTTTTCAATTCTTCTTTTAGAAGTAACATCAATGCCAAATGAAATGCTACCAATAATTTCATTGTCCAGGTTATAAATTTCATTGTTCGACCAGGAAATTATTTTTTCAACTCCGTCTTTTGTTAAAATTGGGTTTTCAAACCTTTTAGGAAGGTTGCCTTCCAATAGTTTTAGGAATTCTTGCCATACATCCGGAAATATTGATTTTGGGATTAAGGTATCGAACCAGTTCTTACCTTTAAGTTCTTCAATTGTGTAGCCCGTTAATTCCGAGGCAAAAGGATTAAAAATTTGAATTGCGCCTGTATTATCTAATCCTACGATCATTACATTTGCCGTTTCGATCAGGCTTTCGGTGAATAAATTAGATTGTTTAAGTTCTTCTTTGGTCAAATATTCCTTGGTTATGTCTTTGAATGTACAGAAGGTATTTTTAAAT
Source organism: Prolixibacteraceae bacterium (assembly GCA_963677475.2). GTDB lineage: Bacteria > Bacteroidota > Bacteroidia > Bacteroidales > Prolixibacteraceae > JABMQB01. The sequence continues at coordinate 379,445 of CAXXQD010000015.1, forward strand.
GTTCCGTCCTTGTTTTTGCCCAACGACCCCTCGTATTCGACTATTAAATACGAACCATCCTTTTTCTTTAATTTAAATTCGGCATTTTGAACCAATCCGTGTTTTTTAAATTCTGAAAACCTTTTCTTGAACATCGCCACATCATTGGGGTGCATAAACTCTGTGAAAGATTTTCCGAGAACTTCTTCTTTCGCATAACCAAGGGTTTGCAGCCATTTTGGGTTTACATCGATAAAAAAACCGTTGATGTCTAATGACTGAAAAGCAAGTGGGGCATCTTCATACAAAGCTTTATAACGTTCGCCGGTTTCCCTTAGGCGTTTTTTTGCCGAATCAAGCTTTTTGATATGTTGGTTAGTATATATAAAAAGTATTATGGCGGTTATAACCACATAAAAACTTCCTTTTAAAGATTGGATCGTGGCAAGCGACCGATCATTTTCAATAAGCTGATTGATGAAAAGGTCGGAAAAAACAATCCATAAGATACCCAAAAGCAAATAAAGGAAGGTGAGTTTGTATTGGAATTTAATCTTTTTCATTCTGCACGATGTCTGGTCTATATTGCTCTCAAATGTTTATTATTACCTGCGTCAAAAGCACTATAAACAATTTAAAATTTGCATGGGTTACTTTAAATATAATGCTTTTTTGAAAATTTGGCACAAGGGTTTGATCATTATTTTTACCCTTGATGCTTCCAGAAATCGGCTCTGGTTATGAATAAATGATATTTATATCATGATTGAAAACCTATAAGTTTATTGATAAAATGGCATTTGCATTGGTAAAACCCAGTAACACAAACCAAACTATTTATAGATAATCCACGTATTATTTTATTGAATACGCGCGGATGTTATTGTTCTGAAGAGCAGGTACGATAAGTAATTTTTTTGATCTAATGTATTCAAAATCGGCGCATTTAATTTCTTTGTCCCGGGTATTCAATAACTCGGTTTTTTGCCCGTTTTTGTCAATCAAGTAAATATTTCCGGCATAAAGCGAAACAAGGTATTGTTCGCCATACTTTTTTATACCATCAATGCCTCCATCGCCCAAATTCACGATGGCATTAATTTTTTTGCTTTTAATGTCAACTGATTTTAAACAATTATCTTCATTGGTACCAACAATCAGCTTTCCGTTATCGTATAAAATGCCATTTATTTTGTTCAGCTCATCATCAACCATCCAAGCTTCCATTTGTCCATTTTTGAACCTGTGAATTGTTTTCTTGGGACCATCGGAAATATAAAAAGTACCTTCATTATCAAAAGTTACATCGTTCGGGAAACCGTGATTGGTGAAACTGAACCGTTGAACAACAGCTCTGTTTTTAATGCTGATCTTGGTAAGGGCATTTCGTTCAACAACGTAAACATGCTCTTTATAAATGGTAATTCCTGTGCAACCCTGTAAGCTGTCAATCCAATTAAATTCAATGATATTTCCTTCGAGGTCAAGTTTTGAAATGCACTCGTTATGCAGCGACCTGTCACTTTTGCTAAAACCGCCTTTATCGTTAAAATTGCTTATATAAATACATTTGTTGGCTTTATCATAAACTGCCGATTCTGGGCCCCAAAACTCCGCATTTGTTTCCCATAATTTTACGAGTTTAGTTTCTTTTTTAGTGGTAAAAGATAAACTTATAATTGAACAAATAATAATAAAAAAAATAATTTTGCTTGTATTCATGGTAGTTAAATTATTTAGTTTTGGTTAAAAATAGAAACCTTTCTAATCTAAAACAACCATTCGTTTATTTAACTGTAAATTGTGCTTTAATTTTAGATATCTTCGTGCTCAAATATGCTACTTTTACTTTTTCTGATTTAAACATTTTATGCAAAACCATACCAAGGGAATTCTATATGCATCCATTACGGCATTATTATGGGGATTTTTGGCCATTGCCTTGAAAGTTGCTGTAAAAGAAGTAAATCCACATACAATTGTTTGGTTTAGGTTTGTAATTGCCTTCGTAATACTTAGCTTTTGGCATGCTGTTTATAAGCCTAAAGAATTAAAAATATTAATCCGCCCACCATGGTTACTTGTTCTTGCAGCAATTGCGTTAAGCTGGAATTACCTGGGGTTTATGCTGGGGATTCAATACACGACACCAAGCAATGCACAACTTTTTATACAAAGTGGTCCAATTACCTTGGCAATAATCGGGATTATTGTTTTTAAAGAAAAGCTTAGGTCAAGCCAAATAGTTGGATTTATAATTGCGATTGTTGGCCTTGTATTTTTCTATAATCAACAGATACAGGTGTTTATTGGTGCTGAATTGAGCTATAGCAAGGGTGTGCTATTTACCCTATCGGGTGCGATGGCGTGGGCAACATATGCAGCTTTGCAAAAGAAACTTGTTCAAAAAATACCGGGGTCAACCTTAAATTTATTTTTATTCGGATTTCCTGCATTGGTTTATCTTCCATTTGTTGATCTAAGCCCGTTTTTCCATTTGAGTTTTGGCTGGTGGTTGCTTATGGTTTTTCTTGGGCTTAACACATTGGTTGCATATACTTTTCTGGCAAAGGCATTGGAGCATACCGAAGCCAATAAAGTAAGTATTATAATTATACTTAATCCATTAATCACATTTACGGTTATGGGGCTGCTAACCAAATTAAATGTAAGTTGGATAGACGGTGAGAGGTTTACATTTCTATCCATTCTTGGGGCTGCAATTTTATTGTTTGGTGCTATTCTCGTTGTCGGGAAAAAGCGAAAATAAATGCCAGTGGAAGATATTTCTTAAAAAGGATTCGGGTTTTTGTTTGGAATTCATCTTGATGAAAATAAATAAGATTTCTAACTAACTGGATGTTAGGCTTTGATCGAAATTTTGTACTAAGGTTTTATTTTGATCTTGTTGTTTTAGTTGGATTCTGTTAGGGCATGCAAAAATAACTTTTCACTTTGGTTGAAGGGTTAATGGTTTTTGTTACTTCACAAAAAAGGGGGAGAGCCCTAAAGCCCTCCCCGTTATCAATACATTCTTTATTCCCTCCAATGTTCCGGTTTATTTAGTTCATCGGCACATTTGATTTTTGTTTTTTTCATTTCCAGGGCTTTTCCGGTTAATGGCAAAACCATCCATGCATTGGCATATTTCTCAGGAATAGGGTAGGGAGCAACAAAACCCATGCTTTTTGCATCCGGAATAAAACCAAACCTCGGGTAATAATCCATGTGCCCCAAAACGAACACGATTTCGGTCCCTCTTTCCCTTAAAAATTCAATGCCGGTTTTTATTAGCATTCCGCCAACACCCATTTTCTGAAACTTCGGTTTAACAGCTAATGGAGCTAAAATATGCAACATTGGTTGTTGCACTGCACCTTCCAGGGTAACTTTTGTGAAAAGAATATGCCCGATTGCCTCATTTTTGTAAAAAGCTAACAAAGATAAATAGGGCGTTGCAGTTTGATCTTTTAATAGTCCGGCTACCAATTCTGCTTCTTTGTCATATCCGAAGGCTTGTTTCTCAACCTCCATAATGTCGTTAAAATCTGTTGTTTCTGTTTCTTTTATGATAATATCTTTTGTATTCATTGTATGTTGTTTAATAAAATTAGCAGCAATTTGCCGCGTTGATGCCTTTATTAATTGAAACCAAGCTATGAATAGCAATCAGTTCAATTATTAGATTTGGCTAAAAATTAATGTAAATAGAGCATAAATTGACCATCCTTATTGGTGGTGCCAATACGCATAATACGATAGGGTGACAAGTAAAATTCTGGTTGCCTTAGCAACTAAATTAACTTGCCTTTTATACCGAGAACGGTACGCTTAAAATATTTTTTGCAGAAGTTTTTTGCATAAGCTGCAAACATAATTAAATTCATTTAATGAACAAATGTATTTTGTTATAATTTTAGTTTAAATACTTTTTCAAAGATTTGTAAGTTGTTATATTGGATATTATTTGGCTAATAGAGCCAGATTAATCCGGTTTAAATAACTTATTTTGTAACCAGTAAAATTTACCTAGATGCTAAGCTTAATGAAACTTTCCGTTTTTAAAACCCTCCTTTTGTGTTTGTTTGTTTTTGGATGTACTCCAAAAGAAAATAAAACAATTATTACCGTAAATGGTCCGATAATTCCTGGTGATATGGGTAAAACCTTGCACCACGAGCATTTGCTGGTTGATATGGGTGGTGCCGATAGTACTGGTTACCATAGGTGGGACAAGGATTCTGTTATAGCAAAAGTACTACCTCAGCTTATCGTGATTAAAAATTTGGGCTACAAAACTTTGGTGGATTGTTCTCCAGCTTTTCTTGGCCGTGATCCCGAACTTTTGAAAAAACTCTCTGAAGAATCGGGGATACAGATTTTAACAAATACCGGGTTATACAGTGCATATCGAGGGAATTATCTTCCGAAATATGCCTTTACGGAAACCGCTGAACAATTGGCAACCCGGTGGATTGAAGAGGCTGAAAATGGAATTGAAGGCACCGGAATTTATCCCGGATTTATTAAAATTGCTGTGGAAAGGGCCCCATTAAAGGAGATTAACCAAAAAGTGGTTGAAGCCGCTTGTATCACACATAAAGCCACCGGATTAACAATTATGTCGCACACCGGATTGGCGGTTCCCGCTTTTCAGCAATTGGAAATTTTAAAGAATTATGGGATCAGCCCTTCCGCATTTATATGGACACATGCAAACAATGAAAAAGACCATACAAAACAAATTGAAGCTGCCAGAATGGGGGCTTGGATTGCTTTTGACAAATTTGTCCCAAAGGATACAGAAGAATATGTTGCTTTTGCCCAACTGATGAAAGAAAAAGGGCTTCTTAACAAACTTATGTTTTCACACGATGCTTTATGTTATCAGGTTGGTAAACCCAAGGGGGGAAAAGGTAAAGGACTTGGTTTAATTGAGAGGCATTTGGTACCGGCTTTAAAAAATGCAGGTTTTACTGAAGAAGATTTAACGCTGCTTTTTGTCACCAATCCGGCAAATGCAATTACGATTGGAGTTCGTTTGGCAAACTAGTTTATTAACCTTATTATGAAACTAATAGAGCTGATAAAAGGGGATATCACCAAATTAAAAGTTGATGCAATTGTTAATGCAGCAAATAATTCCTTATTAGGAGGAGGTGGTGTTGACGGGGCGATTCATAAAGCTGCTGGTCGCGGTTTGCTTAATGAATGTAAAACACTTCAGGGTTGCCCAACTGGAGAGGCAAAAATCACAAATGCATACAACTTGCCGGCAAAACAAGTCATTCATACCGTTGGTCCGATATGGAGTGGAGGGAATAACCACGAAGCCATTAAACTTGCTGCATGTTATGAAAGAAGCCTTGAACTTGCCAGTAAAAAAGGTATTAAAAGTATTGCCTTTCCTAATATTAGTACCGGGGTATATGGTTTCCCAAAAAAGCAAGCAACAGAAATTGCCATTCAAACTGTTACGAAATTTTTGGAAGGGAAAAGTTCTGTTGATCGGGTAATATTTTGTGTGTTTGACGAGGAGAATTATCAAATATATCAGGATTATATAGACACTTAAAATAGTTTAAGATGAAACGTATTTATTTTCTTTTAATTCTGTTTCTGTTCTCATGCAACTGCAAAACAGAACCTGATCCTCAGCAACTAATGGATGTAGATAGTGCATTTTCCGCTTTAGCCGAAAAGTATGGATGGAAGAAGGCGTTTATAGAATATGCCCATCCGGATGCAATTTTATTAAGGGAAAACAGGATGCCAATTGTAGGGGAACCTGAAATAAATGAACTGCTCGGTGATACCGTAAATACAGGTGTAAATTTTTCATGGAAACCTTTGGATGCAAAAATAAGTTCGTCAGAAGATATGGGTTTTACCTACGGCATTTACACGATAAAAGTTGATTCGCTCAAGCAACAGGGAACTTATGTGAGTATTTGGGTAAAGGATTCCGAAGGCAATTGGAAATACATTCTCGATTCGGGCAACGAAGGTTTAGGTGAATAAAAAAAGAACCCGAACCTAAAAACAGGTCCGGGCTCACATCCCCCTTATGATGCTTTAGATACTATCTAAAGCTTGCCCAATATCATAAATTATATCGTCTGCGTGTTCAACTCCACATGCTATTCTACATGTATTTGGTTTAATCGATGCCAATGCCCGGCCTTCTTCGCCTTGTTGTTGGTGGGTTGATATTGCATTTAAGGTTGCAACGGTTTTTACGCGGCCCAGGTCGGTGGCACGCCAAATCATTTTTAAGGCATCGTAAAATTTCCTTGAATTGGTAGAATCTCCAATTTTGTCTTCCTTAATTTCAACTGCCAGCATATAACCAAACTTATTTTGATCGCTATCTGCCAGTTTCATATATTTATTTGCCAACTCATGTGCATGGTAACTCGCTAATCCCGGATAATGAACTTTATCAACTTTTGGATGTGCTTCAAGAAACTGAGCCGTTTTCAGCGAATTATCACTCATTTGGGCAATTCTCATTCGAAGGGTCCGCATATCGTTCAGGGTCATTATTGCAGCCATTGGGTTCAGCGCAGGGCCATTATCCCGATAGGGCCAAAATTTAGCCCATGTTGCAAAGTCCGCTTTCATTTCATCCGGTCCAATCTTACTGGTTATGTTCAATTTTGCTGTTAAAAAACCAATAATTGAAGTTCCGCTCCCACCAATTACTTTCGATGCCGACTGAATTACAATATCTGCTCCTAGTACCAGCGGGCGAGTTAGTGCCGGTGAAGCACAGGTGGCATCTACAATTAATGGTATTCCATACGAATGCGCAAGTTTTGCAATCTCCGAAATATCAAAAATATCTACCGAAGGGTTGGAAGGGAATTCGCCATAGACAAAACGCGTGTTTTTATCGATTTTGTTTTGCCATGCCTCCAATTTGTCTGGTTCGGTAACCCATCTAATTTCTATTCCTTGTTCCTGGTGCCTTCGAATCCAGAATTGTTGGAAAGTACCTCCATAAACTTTTGCGCTGGTAACTATATTTGGGTTCGGAAAATTTTTATCCTTAACAAGAAACGGATCTGTGGCTGTTTTAATGGCACTCATTCCGCTTGAGGTAGCCAGGCAACTTGCTTGTATATCGCTTCCGTAGGTTTCAAGCAAGGCAGCAGCTTCTTCCAGAAAATAACTGGAAGGATTTGCAATTCTCGAATAACACCAATTGGGCATTTGATACGAAAGGGCAACTTCCATTTCAGCGCTGTTTGCGTAAGCTTGTGCAGGTGTCAAATAAACAGGCTCCATAATCGAAGCGTTGTTATATTCGGTTGCTTGCTCGGCATTGTATAATCCATGGGTGGCAATGGTGTCAAATTTCCATGTTTTTGCCATGGCAATTCTTTGCTTACGATCGGCAACCATTTGCTTCCCTTTTTCAATCCAATAAGCTACATCTTTTTCAACGCTGGTTTTCATGGTCTTTATCTATTTTATACGATGTTTCGTTTTTAATGGTGGATAAAACAACCAAACTTTTAAGGTGTTGTACGTTTGGCAGGTTTGTCAACGACTTTAATACCAATTCTTCGTATGCCGGAATATTTTTTACGGCAATCTTTAAAAGAAAATCGGCATCTCCGGTAATGTGGTGGCATTCTAAAATTTCATCAACGCTTTTTGCCGCTTCCATAAAGTCCAGGACATTTTGGCTGCCATGCCTGCTTAATGTAATTTCTACGAAAATAAAGGATCCTTTGTCAATTTTTTCAGGGTTCAAAATGGCCACGTATTTCTTGATATATCCCTTTTGCTCCAATTTTTTTACCCGTTCGAGTGTTGGTGGGGGCGACATATTAATTTGTTTTGCCAGCTCTGAATTGGTAATTCTTCCGTTTTGTTGGAGTTTTTCTAATATTTGCCTGTCAATACGATCCATTTCGTAATAAAATTAGCATAAGTTTAAAAAACAACTAATAATATGAGTCAAAAATATAAATATACGGAATATAAATAAATGACATTTGATTTGTTTTGAGTGGAATAACTTTTATTTATTCGTAAAAGGTTTGGTAGCTTTTCAGAGAAATTCAAATTATTCTGAATTATCAAATGGAAGTTAGGAGATATCAAATCTCTTTTAATTTTAAAAAAACATAGTTACTTTGCATACATGGCAATTATAAATGGTATAGAAGAAAAGGTATTAATTGAACGCGTGCTTGATGACGATCAAACTGCATTCGAACTTTTGTTTCGGTTCTATTATGCTGGATTGGTAGTTTTTGCCAAACAAATTGTATTTGATGCTGATGATGCAGAAGAAATAGTACAGGATTTTTTTACCCAATTCTGGGTTGGGCGTAAAAACATAAAGAAAGCAGCATCTTTGAAAAATTATTTTTTTGTTTCTGTTAAAAACCGGGCTTTTAATTTTCTAAAGAAAGAACAAATAAAAGAACGAACCTTGAACGAACTAAAACAACTGGTTGAAAAAGATGCTTTGTTTCAACCAGATTTGTTTGTTATTTCAGAATTGCAGGAACAAATAAACAAAGCCTACAATAAACTTCCTGACAGAACACGCGAAATCTTTTTGCTTAGTCGCATTAACGGACTCTCAAACCAGGAAATTGCAGAGCAGCTTAGTATTTCTAAAAGAACAGTAGAAACACAAATTTCGAATGCATTAAAGATTCTTCGCAACGAATTAAAAGAGTATTTGTTCCTAATGTTGATATTGGGGATTTCTGGATTTTAATTTTTTTTAATTCCCACTACGTGTTTGTTCATTCACAATTGTACTATTAGTGTAAGTTGTAAAACTGGGATAAATTTCCTTGCATTAGTTGAATAAGATGTATCACAAGAATAAAAAAAATATCAATCAATCTATCGAAAATTTTCTGGCATATAGAAAAGGACTATCTGAGTTAGATAAAAAAATTGAAGCGGGCGTTCTGGTTGAAGAGGTCAATACCATTAACGTTGACGAGGCATTTTTGAATGTAAGCAATAAACTCAGACGTTCAAATAGAACCATATCGCTTTCCTGGCTAACTAGAATTGCTGCAGTTTTAACCATTCCTTTATTATTTTTTACCATATGGAGCTTATTTATAAAAAATGACCATACCATGGTTGAAAATTCACTAACCTGGCAAGAAATTCAAAGTCCGGTAGGAATGCGCTCGCATATTGTATTGCCTGATGGAAGTGATTTGTGGCTGAATGCAGGTAGTAAAATCAGATATGGGATTCCATTTATTCGTGAAAACAGGGAAGTGGATTTAGTTGGTGAAGCATTTCTCAAAGTGGTTAAGAATGAAAATTCACCCTTCATTGTAAATTCCGATAATTTTGAAGTGAAAGTTTTAGGTACTCAATTTAATGTAAAAGCATATCCCGAAGACCAACAGATTGAAGTAGCATTGAAAGAAGGTGGCATTGAGTTTTATTATACAAAAGAACAAGGACAAAAAGTGTACACGAAACTTCAGCCAAACGATTATTTGGTTTTAAATAAAAAGAATTCCGAAGTTTTGAAGGAACAAACCGATCTGTCTAAATACATTGCATGGCATCAAAATATATTAATTTTTGATGATACTCCATTGCTCAAAGTTGCTCAAACTATGGAAAGGTGGTACGGGGTGGAGGTAGTAATTGCTAATGAGGAAATTAAAAAGTACAAGTTCACAACAACCTTTGAGAACGAACCTTTATTCAGGGTAATTGAATTATTGGAACTTAGTTCTCCAATAGCAATTAATTACAAAGCTGGGATAATGGATTCAAATACAAATACAATCTCTAAATCAATAGTAACTATAAATAAAAAATAATTTGCCTATGGTGCACCCGACTTAACTAAAAAAAGAAGGAAGTGCTACGAACGCTTCCCTCTTGATTGCCAATTAAATTGGCCTAATAATTTTTGTAAACAAAAACATTCAAATTTATGAAAAAAAATGCAAATTTCCTGTGTTCATTTATAAATGAGCATAGAAAAAGATTTATTATGATGCGAAATACAGTTTTGATTTTATTGATCAGTGCTTTTCAGGTAATTGCCTCAGGTAGTTATTCTCAAACCACACAGTTGAGCATTAAGCTTACAGGGGCAACTGTAAAGGAAGTACTAACTGAAATTGAAAACCAAAGCGAATTTTACTTCCTATACAACAGCGAATTAATAGATGTTGTTAAAAAAGTAGATATATCCGTTAAAAACGAGAAAGTAGATGATATTTTATCACGCTTGTTTAACGAAGAGGATGTAAATGTTATCATTAAAGACAGGTATATCGTCTTAACCCCTTCTGGAACAGTTGGCTTGCAGCAAAATGTAATCACAGGGACTATCACCGATCGTTCAGGCCAAACCCTACCTGGTGTAACTGTATTTGTAAAAGGAACCAATACAGGAACAATTTCTAACGAAGATGGGAATTATACCATCGCAAATGTACATGCTGAGGCAACATTGGTTTTTTCATTTGTTGGAATGCAAACCTATGAAGTATTTGTTGGGAACCAGACGAAGATTAACGTGGTCATGGAAGAAGGGACCATTGGCATTGAAGAGGTTGTTGCCATTGGTTATGGAACCGTAAAAAAATCAGATTTAACAGGTGCCGTATCTGTAGTTAAAGCAGAAGAATTTAAAAATGTTACAGCTTTGTCAGTTGGTGATGCAATGCAAGGATTGGTTGCTGGCGTTAATATACGCTCAAGTGGGGGTATAGGAAGTGAACCCGTTGTTGAAATAAGGGGTCTTGGAAACTTTACAAACAACAATCCATTATATATTATTGATGGCTTACCAACAACAGGGAATCGTGACTTTAATGTGAACGACATAGAATCCATTCAGGTTTTAAAAGATGCCTCGGCCGCAGCAATTTATGGTTCGCGTGCTGCAAATGGTGTAATCATTATCGAGACGAAAAAAGGGAAAACGGGTAAAATGATTGTAAACTATACAGGAAAAGTTAGTATCGATAAATTACCAATGATGGACTTGATGGGACGCGACGAATGGATTGACATCACAACTCAGGCATATACCAATGCAATTGCAGATGGTGTGCCCGATGTGCATGCAGTACCAAATTGGATGGATGGAAATACCGATTGGAATAAAGAAGTATTCCGCTCAGCTATAATTCAGGACCATAACCTGTCTTTCTCAGGTGGTAGCGAAAATGGCAATTATTTGGTTTCCATGAACTACTTTGATAACCCGGGAACTGTGTATGGAACATCAATGGACCGGTATAGCTTTAGGGTAAATACTGAAGGTAAAAAAGGTATTTTTTCTATTGGCGAAAACCTGGCAATTAGCAATACTTTTGTTGAAAACCAAAACTCTGTATTTTCAAAACACATTGATGTGCTAAGGATGCTTCCAATTATTCCAGTGTACGATGAAAATAACTTTGGGGGATATGGATATGGTAATGAAGCATCGGCGCGTACTTTTGGTTCTAACCCTATTGCTTCCGAAGATTTAATGTATAACAGCGATGAAAATCTACGAATTCGTGGTAATGTATATTCTACTTTAGATTTAATAGACGGGCTTCAATTCAAAACCAATATTGGTATTGAAACTAGCATGGATAACCATAAATGGCTTAGAAAAGAAGGAAACTGGACTCTTAACCAGCCATTTGATCCTTCAACCCGATATGAAAACAAAGCAAAATTTGTGACTTCCCTAATCGAAAATACATTTAGTTATAAAAAAGTGATTGGCAAGCATGATATCAATGCAGTCGCAGGTAATTCATACCAGAATATATATTACGAAAGAATAGCTGCCGAAAAGAAAAATTTGGTACGTGTTGGCGATCATTATTTCGATGTGATTGACGCTGGAACAACCGATCCAAACGCCTGGGGATATATCACTGAGCATTCTATTATATCCTATTTTGGGCGATTGAACTATACCTTTGATGGTAAATATTTATTAAGTGCAACTTTCCGTAGCGATGGTTCCTCAAAATTTTCGAAAGGCAATAAATGGGGATTCTTTCCATCAGTGTCGGCAGGGTGGAGAATTAGCAAAGAAAAATTCTTCAATGTGCCTTGGATCGACGATCTTAAATTAAGGTTTAGCCATGGTACACTAGGTAACGCAAATATTGGTGAATGGGATTATGTTGCAGTTCTTAACTCGTTCCCAATTGCAGTATTTGGTACCGATCAGCATTTACAGTCAGGCATGACACAAATAAAACTGGTTAATCAGGATTTGAAATGGGAAACCCAGACCCAGGACAACTTTGGTTTTGATGTTGCATTTCTTGATAACAGATTGCAGTTTAATGCAGAATATTTTATTTCGACAACAAAAGATGTGTTAACACCAATGCCTATTTTGATGACTACAGGTAACGATGGTGGTAATCCATATGTAAATGCTGCAAGTTTAAGAAATAAAGGATTTGAATTGTCTGGAAACTGGAGAGATAAAGCAGGTGATTTTACATACTCAATTGGAGCGAACCTTACCCAGTTAAGAAACGAAGTTTTAGAATTTGGGTATGGAAAAGTGGAACAATATACCTGGATTACCAAAACCGAAATTGGAAAACCTTTAGCACAGTTTTACACCATTACAAGTGATGGTATTTTCCAAAATGAGGCAGAAGTTCTGGCACATAAAAACTCAGAAGGTAAAATTATTCAACCAAATGCAAAACCTGGCGATATCAGGTACAACGATGTAAACGATGACGGGCAGATTAACAACGATGACCGCGAAATTTGTGGCAATCCATGGCCTAAATTTGAAATTGGATTGAATGGCCAGGTCTCCTATAAAAATTTCGATTTTAGCTTTGCCGGTTTTGGCTCATTTGGTCAAGATGTTTTTAATGGGGCAGCAAGCTGGATGGGTGGTTTTTCTGATAATACAAACCATTTGTCGGGCTACGATGCCTGGACACCACAAAATACAGATGCTAAACATCCTCGGGTATTGTATGCCGACAATCGAAATGCACGGGGTGATCAGGATCGTTGGATAGAAGATGGGTCCTATTTTAAAATCCGTCAGATGACTCTTGGTTATTCCTTTAAGGTTCCACAACTCGAAAACGTATTCGATAATCTACGCGTTTCGGTAACAGGGCAAAATCTTATTACTATAACAAAATATACGGGCTTAGATCCAGAGTTTAAAGCACCTGACATTTGGGTAAAAGGGCACGATGATGCATCTTATCCTTCACCAAAATCCGTTGTATTTTCACTTTCTGTTCAATTCTAAAACTGAAACATTATGAAAAAGATATTAATATATAGTTTTTTAGTGCTGGTGTTGTCATTTGTATCTTGTAACGAAGATCTTATTGATATACCCAACCCAAATTCGCCAACCACCGACACCTTCTGGAAAACATCAGGAGACGCTCAATTGGGGTTGGATGCTGCATATAACATGTTTTATAAACCAGGAAGTTTTACGCGTTGGATATTCTTTCGTTTCGATTTAACTTCCGATGAAGGATATAGTCAGAGCCCTTGGAATGAGTTAAAAGAATGGACGCGTTTTATTTATTTTAACTATAATTTTTGGGAAGGAAACGGCAATATGTGGCGCGACCATTATAAAGCCATATTCCGATGCAACCAGGTTTTGGAATATGTTCCCGAAATTGAATTTGAAAATGCGAACCAAAAAACGGAGATATTGGCTCAGGCAAAGTTCTTGCGTGCCTTGTATTATTACAATTTAGCATTAATGTTTGATAATGTTCCTTTAGTGTTAAGTGCTTCACAACCAGACGATACTCCGGAACAAAAAACAGAAGCTGAAGTTTTTACTCAAGTGAAACTCGACCTTCAGGATGCTGTGGCAGGTTTACCAAAACAGTGGGGGACAAGCGATTATGGGCGTCCAACAAAGGGAGCTGCCAATGCTTTATTAGGTAAGGTACACATGCAATTGCATGAATGGCAGGCTGCAAAAGATGCCCTTGCATACTTGGTTGAAGGTGAAGGTAGTTCGTATTATGAGCTTGTTCCAAATTATAAGGATAATTTTATGCATACGACCGAAAATAATTCGGAGTCAGTATTTGAAATACAATTTTCTGATATCAATCCAAATGGCGACGGTGATCAGCCAAATCCGAATGTTGGATCAAACAGGGCGCAATTTTTTGCACCTCGTGGTATTGGCTGGAGCGATGGCCAACCACGCAGATGGCTTGTTGATGAATACAAAAAAGAATTAACCGTTAGTGGCGAAACCGATCCTCGATTAAGAACAAATATCTTTTATCCCGAATTACAAGCAGATTATCCGGGAGAAAAAATTTATGGTCGTGATTGGGAAGCCGGATGGGGAAACGACTGTTTCTTTAGAAAATACCAAGGAGACTATTACCGTAACCATGAAGATTATTATTCTCCGATTAATTATCGTGTTATTCGTTATGCCGATGTTTTATTGTTATATGCCGAGTGCCTGACCGAACTATCGGGCGGAACTCCACCTGCTTTGGCAATTGACTGTGTTGATCAGGTTCGTGAGCGATCAGGTCTGCCAAAATTGGCTAACAGTAGCCTATATTCAGGGGTGATAAACTCAAAAGCTGATTTCCTCAAAAGACTACAGATGGAGCGTTCATTGGAGCTTTGCTATGAAGGTGTACGCTGGGCAGATCTTAAACGTTGGAAACTTTGGGATTCCAGTGAAGGTTTGAACGAATTAATAAGTCGCGATGCTGACTTTACCAATTTTGTGGTAGGAAGATCACACAGGATGCCAATTCCGCAAAGCGATGTAGATAATAATCCAAATCTGGATCAAAATTTAATGTATTAGTCCACTAATCATTAGTTTAGTTAGTACAAGGACCTTTCGGAAACGAAAGGCCCTTGTCTTTATTCACCATAACCAAAAACCACCATTATGTTTAAGCAATATTTTGCACTCTTAGGTATATTGTTTTTTGTTAATTGCTCTGCCCAACAGCTTGAAGAAGAGGTTTCTCAATCATCTCCGGTTCTGTTTGGCGATCCGTTTATATTGAATAATGATTCCGTTTATTACCTCTATGGAACGCAGGCTGAAAATGGTATTCAGGTGTATAAATCCTACGATTTAAAGACGTGGACAGGACCATGTGGAGCTACAAATGGACTAGCTCTTTTTAAAGACGATGTGTATGGAAGCAGATGGTTTTGGGCACCCGAAGTGTATGCCTTAAATGGAGAATATTACATGTTCTTTTCGGTTGAAGAGCATATTGCCGTTGCAACTTCAAATTCGCCATTGGGACCGTTCGTACAGGATGAGAAAAAAGTCTTGTTTACAAACAAATCAATTGATAACCACTTGTTTATTGACGATGAAATAAAGTATATGTATTATGTGAATTTTCAGTCGGGTGGACTTGAGTCGTGGTGTGTTGAAATGAACGATGATTTGTTATCGGTAAAAGAAGAAACAGCACTAAAATGTATCGGAAAGTCGCAGGAATGGGAGTTTGTAGAAGGAAGTGTTAACGAAGGGCCATTTGTTATAAAACATGAAGATTATTATTACATGGTTTACTCAGGGAATGGATACACTTCACAGAATTATGGTTTAGGCTTTGCCGTTTCAAAATCACCCCAAGGACCTTGGACTAAACATCCCGAAAACCCGATCCTGCAAAAACCTGGAGATTTAGTTGGAGTTGGACATTGTTCTTTGTTTTACGATAGAAATCAGGCATTAAAAGTCGTTTACCATTCTCATTTCGATAAAAACAATATTCATCCACGCAAAGTGCATATCAGCGATGTATATTTTAAACCTGATGTGAACTATGATTACAAAGTAATGGAGGTTGATATAAGAAATTTAGGACCATTAATGAAAGACAATTAATATGTTAAAATATACGAAGAATATATCCTTATTATTCTTTCTTTTTATTGCGATCAATAATTTTGCACAGCAACCCAATCCTCCGGGTCAGGCAGCAAATCAGCTGGAAAGAGTTAACGAAGCTTATTTATTTGCCCATATGACACATGAAGATTATGGACGTTTGTACTATTCCGTAAGTTTGGATGGCCTGCACTGGCATTCTTTAAATAATAAAAAAAGAGTTTTTGACGAATATAAAGGGCATCCTGATATTTGTAAAGGACATGATGGAAGGTACTATATTGCAGGGAACCAATCAGATGCCTCTCCAGATATTAATATTTGGGTTTCGGATGATTTAATACAGTGGGCAAAGTATAGTGTATATACACCCGATTTGAAAAGCACACCCGACTATTCCAACGCTTTGCAACGGATAGGAGCTCCTAAAATATTTTACGACTCCAATTCAAAACAGTATGTATTATCATGGCACACGCCCCATAAAGAGGGTGGTGAAACGTACTGGGCAAGCCAGCGTACTTTATATGCACTTTCTAAAGATCTGATATCATTTTCTTCTCATCCAACACGTTTGTTTGAATGGGATATGGGTACCATTGATGTGTTTCTGCGAAAAATTGACGGGAATTATTATGCGGTTTTAAAAGATGAAACCTACCCAACGCTATATTGGGTGACCGGAAAAACTATACGCATTTCAAAATCCCCATCCTTGTTTGGGCCATGGTCTGAACCCGCTGCTCCAGTTAGTCCAAATTTCAGGGAGGCTCCAATGCTGATCCCTTCGCCAAATGGTAAAATTTGGTATATGTATTATGAACAATATCCGGGGGTTTCCTATGGATTATCAATTGCCGATAATATGAATGGACCATGGTTTCAAGCATCAGGATATACTTTTTACAGCGATTGGGATAAATATAGCTTGCCTGCAACTGTCCGACATGGTTGTATGATAACCATTTCGAAAAAAGAATACGATAGGCTTGTAGAGAGATATGGAATTTCAAAAAAAGATTAGAATGAAAGCTATTATATTAGGGATACTAATGTTAATATCATTTGTAAACTGTGGAGATAACGAAATCATCCATGAAAAGGAATCGAGCCAGACTTTTAAAAATCCTGTTTGGGATGGTGCAGATCCATGGATGACAAAGCATGATGACGAATATATTTATTGTTTCTCAGCAAATAACTCCATAATTATTTCGAAATCTTCGCAGATGACCCAAATGGGCGAGCTGAAAAATATCTGGCAGGCACCTGCAAGTGGTTGGAATAAAAATTGTGTTTGGGCACCCGAAATTCACTTTGTGGATGGTCGCTGGTATGTATATTATGCTGCGGGAGAATCAGGTCCACCATACATACATCAACGTGCAGGTGTTTTGCGTTCCAAAACAAAGGATGTTTTTAGCGATTATGAAGATTTAGGGATGCTTTATACAGGAGATGATTCTGAGAAGGCAAACAGTAATGTTTGGGCAATTGATATGACTGTTTTAGAGCATCGGGGCAAATTGTATGCCCTTTGGTCGGGTTGGAAAGAGCAAAAAGAAACAGATTCAACTCCTCAGCATTTATACATCCAGGAAATGGAAAATCCTTTTACTTTAAAAGGAAATCGCACCCTGTTGTCGTCGCCTGAAGAAAGTTGGGAAATTGGTGGTCCATTGGATTTAAACGAAGGTCCACAAATATTAAAAAATGGGGAACAGGTATTTGTAATTTATTCGTGTCGGGAATCGTGGCTGAAAGAATACCGCCAGGGAATGCTACAACTTAAATCAGCAGATGCTGATCCGCTTAATCCCGAAAGCTGGATAAAAACAGGTCCTGTGTTTCAAGGAAACCCGGATGTTCATGGTGTTGGTCATTGTTCATTTGTACAATCTCCGGACGATTCAGAAAATTGGATCATTTATCATTCGAAGAAAAGTGTAAGCCCCGGATGGCAGCGCGATATCCGTATGCAGCCGTTTGATTGGAATACCGATGGTACTCCAAATTTTGGAGAACCAATTCGGAGCGGGCAAGAAATCCCGCTTCCCGCCGGAGAAACAGAGTAGTATTACATTGTAAATAAAAAATAGTTTCCATTGAGATATCTTAAATTGCTCATATTGACAGGTTTTATTTTTTCCCTTACAACTTGCAAGCAATCTGGTGAGGAAAATCTTCAAGTCCCGGAATTACATGAGCTTAATGATGGAACACGGATTGCATGGGATATCAGTAGTTTAACTAAAGTGGCTCCCATTTCGCCAGCTACTTCTGGATATTACGGTTATGCCCGGATGATTCAGCTGCATGATGAACGGTTGGCATGTGTTTACGAAACTTCGGCAGGGAATATCGAATTGGTAATGAGCAGTACTCTGGGAAATACCTGGGGGGGGGCACAAATTATTTTTCAGGAAAACAATGCAACTAATATGTCGGCACCCGAGATTATTGAGCTTTCCGATCGCTCTGTATTGGTTGCCTGCAATCCGCGTCCAAGAGAGCCCTATACCGAAAATCGTAAATTTGGGATTAAAGTTAGAAAAAGTTCGGATGGTTGTCAAACCTGGAATGCTGAACAAACTATTTATGAAGCTCAATCGACTTTTGAAAATGGCTGCTGGGAACCTTCAATGGTGCAGTTACCGAACAATCAAATTCAATTGTTCTTTGCCAACGAAGGTAATTATACCTCATCGAATGAACAGAATATTTCAATGCTTGAATCCTACAATGCAGGTGAAACATGGTCCGTCAACCCGAAGGTTGTTGGGTTCCGAAAAGGTAAAAGAGATGGCATGCCGGTACCTCTTTTGTTAGAAGATGAAGGTGAATTATTAATTGCTGTTGAGGACAACAAAATTGGTGAATTTAAACCCTCCATTTTTCATGAAAAAATTTCTGAAAACTGGGTTGGTGGAACTATTCTGGCTGATGATGCAAGGCGGGATTACCATCCGTTGCACAATCAACTTTCAGAAAATACCTATGCAGGGGCGCCATATCTTGCCCGCCTGAATAGTGGAGAAGTGCTGTTATCTTATCAATCGAATTGGAATAGGGATTTACCCTGGGACAAGTCAGCAATGGTTGTTGAAATTGGAGACAAATTCGGTACTGCTTTTCATAATCGGACAATTCCTTTTCCAGTTTCATTGTCGAAAAATGGTTTATGGAATTCGATTACTGTTATTGGGAACAATATTCCGGTTGCAATCACTTCTACAAATGCTTATTCCACAAATTCTACGGAAGTTTGGATGATAAAAGGAAATGTGATTCAGGAAGTATCGCTAAAGTATGGTTCAGCTAAAATTGATGGGAAAGAGACCGATGAATGTTGGCAACAGGATTGGTCTTATTTTATTGGGCATAAAAGCAATAATCAGCTTAAAGCAGCACTTTGTTCGGATAGCGAGAATTTATATTTGGCAGCTAAAATTTATAGCCCTGCAGGCGATTTAGATACCACCGAATCATCTATGGATGGTTTTGTTTTTTATTTGGATGTAGAACGAAAAGGATACGTTGCTCCTCACAAGGGAATTTTTGCTTTTCATATATCAGTCAATGGGAAATTAGAAGTAAAAGAAGGGGCATTTGGCGAATGGAATAAAGCAGAGGGAACAACTAATTTACAAATTGCCAAACAGGCTAACCCTGAAAATTGCACAGTTGAGTGTTCAATTCCCTGGGAAATGTTCATGGGTAAGTGCTTGCAAAGTAAAGCTTTAGGTGTTGGTTTTTCTTTGAACAAAAAAATAGGCAATGGTAGTATGTTAACCGAACATAGTGTTTCAATTGACCCGGGAAAACCCTGGACATGGTATCCAATTACAAAATAGAATTATAACTAATCAATCAAAATAAAGAATATGAAAAAGAAAATGTATGCGCTTTTAATAGCAAGTTTGGTCATTTTTTCCGCATGTCAAACTAAAACAAAAAAAACACAGGGAACAGTAACTCAGCCGAAAATTTGGACACTGGAACAAGCCAAAGAATGGGGCGATCAAAATGGCTGGCTTCGAGGCTGTAATTTTAATCCAAGCACAGCTATTAACCAGTTAGAAACATGGCAGGAAGAATCTTTTGATGCGGAAACAATTGATAGGGAATTGGGCTGGGCAGAAGAAATTGGAATGAATTGTATGCGGGTATATTTGCATCATTTGGCATGGAAAGTAGATAAAGAAGGCTTTAAAAAACGATTAAATTCATATTTGGAAATTGCAGATGGGCACGGAATTAAAACCATTTTTGTGTTTTTCGATGATTGTTGGAACCCTACTTACAAGGCAGGTAAACAGCCCGATCCAAAACCAGGTGTGCACAATTCAGGATGGGTACGTGATCCGGGGGAGTTGTATTACCAGGATTCAACCCTGGTAGTTACGTTGGAAGCATATGTTAAAGATATTCTTAGCACTTTTAAAGAGGATGAACGGATTGTTCTTTGGGATTTATACAATGAGCCCGGAAATAATAATTACGGAAACAGATCGATGCCACTTTTAAAAATGGTTTTTGAATGGGGATGGGAAATTCGTCCTTCTCAACCATTGTCGGTGGGTGTTTGGAATTCTTCTCTTTCCGATTTGAATAAGTTTCAAATTGCCAATTCAGATGTAATTACTTACCATAATTACGAAGGCCCTGAAAAACATCAGGCAGCAATTGACACTCTTAAACAATTTGACCGCCCTCTGGTTTGTACCGAATATATGGCGCGCCGGAATAATAGCTTTTTTCAGAATATAATGCCTATCCTGGCAAAAGAAAATATTGGGGCAATTAACTGGGGTTTGGTAGCCGGAAAATCAAATACAAAATACGCCTGGGACGAACCAATTCCGGATGGTTCTGAACCAAAACTATGGTTCCACGAAATATTCCGAAAAGATGGGACTCCATATAGCCAAGAGGAAGTTGATGTAATTAAAAGTTTGACTCAAGCCAAATAATAAAGACAAATTTATTTTCTGGCAAGCGGTTAAAAGCCTGCTCTCAATGACAATCAGTATAATTGCAGGTACTTTAGTTTTTATAAACTTTTTTTAATCAAAGCTCGAAGACGGGAGACCGAAGACCGACGTATATTGTTGTTTTCTTCTGTCTTCGGACTTCTGTCTTTTGTCCAGGTTATTCTTTTTTCCTATTCCCTTTCTTCTTAGCAGACAGGCATTAGAGATTTAAACCTATATACTTCCGGTGCAGTGGTTTAGTCCAAAAAAAATATTAATTCCCATGATCTATATTTTAGTAGCCAAGGGAATGCTGTGTTTTTTTAACCAAGTTAAAAGATTGATTATGAATACTGAGGCAGGGGTTCAAATAATCAAAAATAACCTTAGTTGTAATTTTTTAGGTTGATCAATAAATTTTCGATCTCTTTGATTACTTCCAAATGGCGTCCTTCAAAATTATTGGCCATAAAAACAAAGGAGATATCTTTATTTGAATTGGTTTTCAGATAGCCTGCATAACACCTTACCCGCGACATTGATCCACTCTTGCAATGCAAAGTATTGCCCGGGAAATCGTTCTCCGAAAAAACATATAAGGTACCCTTTCCTGCTGTTGCCAAAGAATTTATATAAGATTGTGATAGCTGGTTGTCGGCGTACATACTATTTAGTATCGACGAAATTTGCAAAGGCGTAACTGCATTAAAGTGTGATAACCCACTGCCATCCTCCAGAAACATGCCCTGGGTGTTTATTCCTTTCTTTTCCCAATAGCCCTTAATAATTTTCAGGCCCTCATTTAAATTGCCAGATCCATTTTTTTCTTTTGCTATTTGTTTCACCAGATGTTCAGCAAATAAATTTACACTTTCGTGGTTCAAGACTTTAATTATCTCTCCCAGAGGTCTGGATTCATTTTTAAGCAAAAGCTCATAATTGTTTCCTGAAATAGTTCCAACCTTAACCTCGCCATTTACCCGTATACCCAGATCAATTAATGATTGTTTAAAAACCTTCCCTAAAACAAGTTCGGGATTGGGAAGCGAGGCTTTAATGGTGAACTCTTTTCGGTTACGAGGAATAGTTCCCCGGATTATTCGTTTCCCATTCCAGGGAGCCCCATACACATAGGCTTGATCCGAGTTGTTTTTTGAAGCAAGCACCTGGTTCTCGAATTCAAGGCCTTCAACGGAAGGATTAACCTTAATAATTTTTGTTGGTTTTCCGTTGGCTCCCGATTGAAAAGTAATTTTTATGGTGTTATCAAAAACAGCGAAAGCACCAGCGCCAGCGCCATAATAATTTCCCAGGTCTTCCCAGGTCCACTTGTCAGGAACGGTTTGGGTTTCATATTTTGAAATGTCCATCAATATATTCCCTTCAATTCTTTTAATTCCTTTGGATGAAATAGCTTTACTCCAATTTTTTAAAAAGTCAGCAGGAAAATATTTTGATCCAAGGGTAGGGTCGCCTCCTCCCTGAATGATTAAATTGCCTTGGAGTGTGCTGTCAGGGGTAATTTTACCCGTGTAATAAATAGGGGTTTGAAATTTATAATCAGGACCAAGAATTTCAAGTGCAGCTCCCGATGTAGCCAGCTTTAAAAGGGAACCGGGCACCATTGATCTGTTTTTATTGCTGCTAAATAGTTCTTCTTTTGATCCCAGGTTATAAACAACTGCGCCAACGGTTGCATTTTTATAGTTTGGGCTGTTCGCAAAGGCGTTAAACTGATTTTCAAAACTTTGCTGGGCAAATGCTCCTACAAAAAGAAAAAGGCTAAAAAAAGTTAAATAAGTCTTTAATAGCATAAATTTGTATATTGTGGTCAACAAATAAAGTATAAAAAGCTTTAATAAAAAAGTATGCTTAGAACAATTTTAATTGTAGGAACAGGGGGGTTTATTGGAAGTGCACTCCGTTATCTCGTGCAGGTTGGAATGGAGAAAAGCCTCGGAAGCTCTTTCCCTTGGGGAACATTTATCGCAAATATTGTTGGTAGTTTTATTATCGGGATTGTATTTGCATTAGCCGAAAAAGGCAATTTGCTAAGTGCCGAATGGCGAATATTTTTAGCGGTTGGTTTCTGCGGGGGGTTCACTACATTTTCTTCTTTTGCATACAATAACCTGAATCTGTTAAAAGATAATTCAATTCATTATCTCTTCTTAAATATCGGTGGGAGCCTGGTTCTGGGTATTCTTGCCGTATACCTGGGGATTATCCTCGTGCGTGCAATAGTATAAACTAAAATTGAAAAATTATGGAAGGAAATGCTTGGTTGTTGAAAGTTTATATTGGAGAAGGCGACAAAGTGAATGGAAGGCCTTTGTATGAAGAAATAGTATTTGAAGCCAGAAAAGATGGGATGTTGGGCGCAACAGTCACCAAAGGAATGATGTCGTTTGGTGCAAGCCATTCAATTCATACCATGAAAATATTTGCCCTTTCAAGCGATTTGCCAATCGTTATTGAATTAATCGACTCAAAAGAAAAGCTGGATATATTTGCCCAAAAAGTGAATGATTTGCTTGATAAAAGTAAAAAAGGGGGTCTGCTAACCATGCAGCAACTGGAAGTGGTACAATACAAAAGGGGCGAGAAATACCAACAGTTTAGCCCAGTTTAATTCAATATGAAATCTTTGCAAACATAGTTGTGTTGTATGGTCTCTTTGACCACAATTCATTATCTTTGTGCTGGTTTTTCGAAATCGTTATAAGAGATTAATAATCAGCTACAAATAGCTAAAATTTTAACAATAAAATCAACACACATGTTAATTAACAATGTAATAGGAAGAGAAATCCTCGATTCACGTGGAAATCCTACTGTAGAAGTGGAAATCGTATTGGAAAGTGGAGTTATTGGCCGTGCAGCTGTACCATCAGGGGCATCAACAGGTGAAAATGAAGCTTTAGAATTGCGTGATGGCGATAAAAGCCGTTACCTGGGAAAAGGAGTATTAAAAGCTGTTGAAAACGTAAATACCATTATTGCAAAAGAAATTGTTGGTATGGATGCTACCGATCAGGTAGGAATTGACAGCAAACTTTTAGAATTGGATGGCACAAAAACAAAATCAAATCTTGGTGCTAATGCAATGTTGGGTGTTTCTTTGGCTGTAGCAAAAGCAGCTGCTGAGTATGCCGGACTTCCACTTTACAGATACATTGGAGGAACAAATGCGAAAACATTGCCTGTTCCTATGATGAACATTATCAACGGAGGTTCTCACTCAGATGCAACAATTGCTTTTCAGGAATTTATGATCCGTCCAATTGGTGCTCCAACCTTCCGCGAAGGTTTAAGGATGGGTGCTGAAGTATTCCATGCATTGGCAAAAGTATTAAAAGCCAAAGGCCTTTCAACTGCTGTTGGCGACGAAGGTGGTTTTGCCCCAATGTTAGGTGGTACCGAAGAGGCAATTGAATCAATTTTAACTGCAATTAAAAATGCAGGTTACAAACCTGGCCGTGCCGAAGATGGTGGCGATGTTTCTATTGCAATGGACTGCGCAGCTTCTGAATTTTACAAAGACGGTGTGTATGATTACAGTATTTTTGAGCCAAATGGCGTGAAACGTAATTCAGAAGAACAAGCTGCTTATTTGGCTGAATTGGTTGCTAAATTCCCTATCGATTCAATCGAAGACGGAATGGACGAAGGCGACTGGGACGGATGGGTAAAACTTAACGCTACAATTGGTGACAAATGCCAGTTGGTTGGTGACGACCTTTTCGTAACAAACGTTGAATACCTTAAAAAAGGTATTGAATTAAATGCTGCAAACTCTATTTTGATTAAAGTAAACCAAATTGGTACTTTAACCGAGACTTTAGATGCAATTGAAATGGCACACCGTGCTGGTTATACTTCAGTAACTTCTCACCGTTCAGGTGAAACCGAAGATGCTACAATTGCCGATATCGCTGTTGCAACAAATAGTGGACAAATTAAAACTGGTTCATTAAGCCGTTCCGACAGGATGGCGAAATACAACCAACTTCTTAGGATTGAAGAAGAATTGGGTGCAAGTGCAATCTACGGATACAAGAAAGTAAAATAAGACTTTCAAAAATATATTGAAAAGCCTCTCCTTCCCACATGGACGGAGGGGCTTTTTATTTTAGGAATTTCTTTTTCTCTTTTCGGGTCATTTCAAAACCGATAATTTTATTTGAATATTCACTTGTGTACGATTCGGGTGCAAGGATTTTTGCGCTTCCTTCCGACAATGTATAAAAACTTGGAATAATTGTTTTCCAATCTTTTGTGTTTAATTTAGAATGGAAAATAGTTAATCCTACGTATGGAGTTGGCTGAATTGATGGGTTTACCTTCCCCAATCTTTCTCCGGGATATACGATATCCCCTATAGCTTTATCAATTCCATTTACAACGAAGTTAGTATATTCAGCTATGGTTCCATCTTCATGTAAAACATGTAAAAAGTTATTTACGTGGGTATAGTTACTTCCATCGATTTGCGTCTCGGTAACATTCGATACAACTTTAACTACTTGTCCTTTTCTAACAGCATGTATCGTGTTTGATCCTTCTACAGTGAAGCCCAGTGAATACCATTTCCCGGAAATTTCGGAACCATTAAATCCAGAGAGGTTGGATACATGGAAAACAGATGTTTTTTTATTTCTTGCAATTGGAAGCAAATATGGGAATCCCTTATCAATTTTGGGAGAAGGATGTGCTCTGTACCAGGAGAATACATAATTTATTACCGGTTTTAAAATATTAGAGTCTGACATTAATTCCTGAAATTCAGAAATCATTGGTTCAACCCTTTTTATGATCGGAAGATCTTCGTTAAGGCTCGTATTTTCAATCAAGGTAAAATCAAGTGCGATGTAAATTGGGACTCCGGTATAATTATATGCTCTTATATGGGCATTGCCAACGGCATCATAATCATGTTTTAAAACTACGTCCTCTTGAGCTTCGGAGTTTATCGAGAAAAGAATTATGCTAAAAAACAGGGTGGCTAATAATTTCATGTTATTGCGTTATTTGTTTAAGGTTCAAGAAAAAGATTCCTAAAATTAAGATATTATTTAGAAACATAACAATCCGTAAAATGTATTTGCAGAATGGAAAAGACTGGCAGTTTAAAACTTAAATGAATATAAATTGTTTGTATTAGTGGCGCTATTTTAAACTTAAGCTATTGTATGCCACCATGTTTTATTTGCAAATTTGAAAATAATTGTGCTTCTTTGGAATGGACGTTTTTCAAAATATAATGAGATATTTTCTGTTGGCTTTGCTTGGGATGCTTTCCTTAAGCAGTTATGCACAGTATGGTTCGGTACCGGCTGCGCCATATCCTGTTGTTCTTGACAATGGGGATGGAACCAAATTAACCATTTATGGGAAAGGGGATGCCTTTAATGCTTATACCGTAACTTCCGATGGGTTTACAGTAATGAAAAACCCGGAAGGCAGGTATGAATATGCCCGATTGGACAAAAACGGCAAATTAAATCCCAGTGGTTTTCTTGCTAAAGATCAGGAATTCAGGTTGTCGCAGGAAAAGTCTTTTCTTTTTGGCACCCCTAAAGGCATACGACAGCTTGCATCTGATCAAAATTACCCAACAATGTCTTCTGAAAGCGATGAGCCTAAACAATCATTTCCGAGTTCCGGAAACCGAAAAGTTTTGCTGTTGTTGATTGAGTTCCCCGACCTTCCTTCGAAATATACATCAAGCCAAATTGAGGACCTGTTAAATGTGGGCAGCAATTCATTCAGGCAATATTATCTGGATAATTCAGATGGTGATTTGACCTTGACCGTTGAAGCAGCGGGTTGGTACACAGCTAGCTATAATTATCTATACTATGGTTATGATAATTCAATGGACAGGGCGCGTGAACTGGCTGCCGAAGCAATTGATGCTGCCGAAGCTGCAGGTGTTGATTTTTCAGAGTATACCTCCGGATCGATTATGGATAACCTAATGATTGTTCATGCCGGGCAAGGTGCCGAACTTGGCGGTCAAACAGAATACATTTGGTCGCACAGTTGGAATATTTTGGGAAGCCGCACTTACGACGGGATTACCTTGGATGATTATGTAATTATGCCTGAAACCAGAAATTGGGGCAGCGGTGAAGAGTTGGTAGGGATTGGTGTTTTTTGCCATGAATTCGGACATGCACTGGGGCTGCCCGATTTGTACGATACCGATGGTTCTTCAGAAGGCCTTGGTGATTGGTGTTTAATGGCAAGCGGGAGCTGGAATGGCAGGGAAGATATTCCTTCCAATATGTCGGCATGGTGCAAAGAAGAATTGGGATGGATTTCTCCTACAGTTATTAGTAGTTCCGGCAATTATACGCTTCGTCCGGGCAACGATACCCGCGATTGCTACAAAATCCAAATTCCGGGAGATAGCGAATATTTTCTTTTGGAAAACAGGTATAACAAAGGTTGGGACAGTGCGCTTGACGGGGATGGAATGGCTATTTTCCATATCGATCCGAGTGTAAGTTCCGATAACGATAACGAAAATCATAAATTAGTCGATTTGGAGGAAGCCGATGGAAATCTTGACCTCGATCTTGCGGTCAATGATGGAGATAGCGGCGACTTGTTTCCAGGTTCAACAAACAATACTTCCTTTTCCGATGCGACAAATCCAAATGCAATTTCATACAACTCAAATTTATCCGGAATAAGTGTTGTTAATATTGCTGAAAACGGTGAAAATATAACCTTTTCACTGGGAGAACTTGTTACGCCCGGGCCAAACTTAACCTATGATCCTGCTGAAAATAATTTAAGTGTCAATGGAACAAACCTTCAGGTTGATTTAAAACTGATGAATGATGGCGATCAAAATGCAGGTGCGTTTTCAATCGGCTATTATATGTCTGAAAATACCTCGGTTACAACTTCCGATATTCTTATGGGAACAGATTCGTATTCAAGCTTAGCGGCATCCGCTTCGGTTTCTGAAAGCTTTTCAGTTGATATTTCCACCATTCCTTCGCTCGAATTGGGCGATTATTATGTTGGCTACATCATTGATTATTTAAACCAGGAGAACGATGAAACCGATGAAGGTGATAATTCCTTTTTATTTACAAATAAGCAGGTTTCGCAGACCCAGCTTCCAAACTTAACATTTGATGTGAACGAAAATAATCTGATCGTTGATGGTACAAACGTTACGGTTTCCTTGCAAGTGGAGAACCAGGGAGGCTCAACTGCCGATGTGAGCATTGTGGGTTATTATTTATCGGATGATGCTAATATTACTTCATCTGATCGTCGATTTGGAACCGATAATGTTTCAATATTAAATGCCGGAGGATCGAGCAATGAAAACATTACCGTTGATATTCTATCCGCATTTCCATCATTACCACCCGGGCAATATTACATTGGATATATGATTGATTATGAATCTGCTGTTGATGAAAGTAATGAAGCGGATAACGATTTTGTTTTTACAGAATCAAGATTTGAATATTGTCCGACAGATGTAACAAACATCGAAGCTCATATTTGCGAAGGGGAAACATACATTTACGGTGGTAGCAATTATACAAGTTCAGGTATCAGGAATTTTACTTTTACCAATCAATTTGGATGCGACTCAGTGGTGATACTCGATTTGTCGGTTCATCCAAATGCAACGCTTAATATTGAAGCTACCATTTGTGAAGGGGATACGTACCAGGTTGGAGGATCGGTGTATAACTCAAGCGGATTGTACACAGATATTCTGGAGACAAAGTTTGGATGTGATTCAACGGTTCATTTAAATTTAGAGGTGGTAGGGACTCAAATTGTTGATATTGATACGGCAATTTGCTTTGGCGAAACCTTTAAGGTTGGTGGATCTGTTTATTTCGAAACCGGAAATTATACGAACACCTTAATAAGTACTGCAGGTTGCGATTCTGTTGTGAACCTCACTTTACATGTGTATCCTAAAAATGAAACTTCTTCACAGGAAACCATTTGCGAAGGAGATACAGTTTGGATCGGAACGCTTGGTTTTTATGCTACAGGTACTTATACCGAAATACTGGAAAACAAGTTCGGGTGTGATTCAACGGTCACCCTTGATTTAACAGTAAATCCAAGTTACAATCTAATAACCAATATGGAAATTTGTGAAGGGGAAACAGTTTTGTTTGGCGAAACCGTTCTTTCCGAAACAGGAACGTATAGTGAAGTATTTGAAACAAAAGATGGTTGCGATTCACTCATTACTTTAAACCTGACCGTATTTCCGGTTCATCATATAGAGTTGAATAAAATGATTTGCGCGGGGGAAACCTTTCAAGTTGGAGAAAACGAATATTCTTCAGAAGGTTCTTATGTCAATAATTTAAAAAACAGCTTTGGGTGCGATTCTATTGTTACTTTGAACCTTTCCATAAACCACCCATCCGATACGGTTTTTGATGCTTCAATATGTGCAGGTGAAAGCTTTAAAGTAGGAACTTTTTCTTACACCGAGAGTGGTGCTTATACAAATGTTTTAGAGGATAAGTTTGGCTGCGACTCAACGGTAACTGTAAATTTAACGGTTCATCCGATCAATGAGGTGTTTTTAAACGAAGCAATTTGTATTGGCGACAGTATTTCCATTGGATCTTCTATTTACACAGAAGAAGGAAACTATACCGACATTCTTTCCAATAAATATGGTTGTGATTCGATTGTTCATCTCGAATTGCAAATTAATCCGGTTCATGATGTACTATTGGAAGAAATTATTTGTGAAGGGGAGAGTGTTTTGTTTGGTGAAGTAGAGTTTACAGAAACTGGTATTTATGTGCAGGAATTGAAGAATAAATTCGGATGTGATTCAATTGTCACGCTTCATTTGACGGTTAATCCGGTAAACGAAATCGAATTGGATAGATCTATTTGCCATGGCGAAAGCTACGAAATTTCGGGAAACCTATTTGAAGAAGCAGGAGATTATGATGTTCTTTTAAAGAACAAATTCAATTGCGATTCCCTGATTGTCTTGCATTTAACTGTTCACCCGGTTCACGATACCATTCTCGAAGAATCCATTTGTGAAGGGGAAACTTATACTGTGGGCAGTTCTGTTTATTCACAATCGGGAACTTATTTGGATAGCCTTGTGAACCAATTTGGTTGCGATTCTATTGTCCATCTGAACCTTACTGTAAACCCTGTTCATGCAACAGAAACTGATATGGTTATTTGTGAGGGCGAAAGCTATTTGTTTGCAGGTCAGGCCTATTCTTCATCAGGGGCGTATGAACACACATTTACAAATAAATTTGGTTGCGATTCGGTTGTGACCTTAAACCTCGATGTCGCTTTTAACCCGATAGTTTTCCTCGGGAACGATACGCTTATTTATACTTCACAAACAGTCATGCTTGATGCGGGGGCAGGTTATGTTGATTATGTTTGGAACACAGGAGAAACTTCTTCATCGATTGAAATTGATAAAACCCTGGGATTAGGAACAAATGAGGTGAGTGTGTCGGTGGTTGATTTGAATAATTGTTATGGGGCAGATGATATTTTAATTACCATATTGGATGATTCTAATTCTCCGGATTCTCCGGATAAAACCATTAAACTTTTTCCAAACCCGGCTTCAACATATATTTATGTTTTGTTGGAAGAAATCAGGGGCGATTATGAAATCAGGATAATTGGGGAAGCGGGCAATTTGTTATATTCGAAGGAAGGTAGGAGCAATCAGGATAAACTATTGGAACATGTATTTGTAGGCTATTTAAGAAATGGCATTTATACAGTTCAGGTGATTACCGATGAAGGCATAAAAGCGGATAAAGTGATTGTTGTGCGATAAAAAAAGGTTTGATCTGCACGAAACAGACCAAACCTTTTTAATTCGGACACTGTTTCACCAAGTGTGTAAATAAAAAATACCGAGGGTTTAGCTATTTAAAGCTGGACCCTTTTTTCAAATATGACTAAGAACTGATTCAGGATGATGCCCCAATTTTGGATTGGCATCGACCATTTTTTAGTTGCTTCCCTTGTTGCCAAATATACTGATTTCATTACAGCTTGGTCTGAAGGGAATGAAAGTTTGTTTTTAGTGTACTTTCTGATTTTGCCATTTAAGTTTTCAACCAGGTTTGTTGTGTAGATTATTTTCCTGATTTCCAGTGGAAACTCAAAAAATACAGTTAAGTCTTCCCAATTGTCCCTCCAACTTTTAATTGCATAAGAATATTTACCCTCCCACTGACCAGCAAAATCTTCCAAAGCAGCTTTTGCTGCTTCTTTTGTCGGGGCATTATAGATTTGCTTCATGTCCCTTGTAAATGATTTCTTATCCTTCCAAACCACATATCTGCTGGCATTTCGGATTTGATGTACTACACAAATCTGGGTCTTTGATTCAGGGAATACACTACGAATAGTGTCAGTAAAACCATTGAGGTTATCAGTTGCAGTAATCAGGATATCTTCGACACCACGGGCACGCATATCGGTTAATACGCTCATCCAGAAAGCTGCTGATTCATTTTTGCCCAACCATAGTCCAAGTACTTCTTTTTTTCCATCCCTTCTTAAGCCTACTGCAATGTAAATGGTCTTATTGATTACCTTGGAATTCTCTCTTACTTTAAATACAATACCGTCCATCCAAACGATTAAATAAACCGGTTCTAGTGGACGGTTCTGCCAGGCAACAATGTCATTTGTAACAGCATCGGTAATCCGGGAGATGGTAGATGTAGAGACTTCAAAACCGTAAAGTTCACGGACTTGTTCTTCAATATCACTATTGCTCATCCCTTTGGCATAAAAGGAAATAATGATGTTTTCCAGGCCATCTACCATACTTCCCCTTTTAGGGATAATCATGGGATTAAAAGATGCATCCCGGTCACGTGGGACATGGATATTTGACTCGCCCATAGAAGTACGTATTTTCTTCTCGGAATAACCATTACGGGCATTTGAGCTATCTGACTTCTTGTGTTTATCGTAACCTAAATGTCCATCAAGTTCACCTTCAAGCATTTTTTCAATGCCACGCTTCTGGACTTGCTTTAAAAAATCGTTGAGTTCATCTCCTGATTTAAACTGCTTCAGGAAATCATCGTTTAATAAATCTTCTTTCTTCATTACTATGCAAATTTTAAAATTAAACAAAAAAATACCTTGGGTTGCAACCCAAGGTATTTTCTACTTACACAGTTTATGAGTTAGTGCTTTAATTCGGAAATGACATGGAATATTTAATCGATGTCGATATCCACATCCATGTCTCCAAGGTCAATATCCAATGAATTAGTAATTTTACTAATGTCTTTTGGATCGATCACCCCCCGGATGCTTATCAGGACATTTTCGTTACCTCCAACAACCATAAGCAGTTCTGCAAGTTTTCCTTCTCCGGCATTTTTCCCGTAAAAGCGGACAACCTCGTTTTCTTCGGTAACTTCCATAAGCACTTCATAGTCATGGTTTTTAAAGAACCCATCGTTTTCCAGTTCCTTGTAGAAATCCAGTTTTTGATTCAATTCATGGTCTTCAACGGTTAAAATACGTACTCCATTTAGTCCTTTTAAAACATCTCCAACCCCGTCTTGTCCGGTTTCAATTTGGCTGGCAAAACCAAGCAGGGCACCCGAAATATTTACGGTTGTGAAGCCTTTTTTATTGGCGTATTTTTCAAACAATTTGTCGATTGGGCTTTTTTGTGCAAACAATGCCATAGGCACCATAATTGCTAATAATAAAACTAACTTTTTCATGCTATTCGTTTTTTTGGTTATTTAATTCCTTTAATTTTTTCGTATTCTTCAATCCCTTTATTTAAGGTTTTTGCACTTTCTTTTAATGGTTTGGATGCTTTAGTAAGTTTCTCCATATTTTCAAGGGGTTCAATGCTGGTGTTAAATTTTTGTAGCGCTTCTAGCTGATCAACTCCAACTTGGTATTTACTTCCCATAAGTTGCAATGCTTTTACTGCCTGAACATAAGCTTCTTCAGGTGTTTCAAAAGTATCTTCAAATGGTTTTTGCTGTTGCTGGTAAAATAAGAGCCCTCCGAGAATAATTATTACCGATGCCGCTATCCCGGTTACCATTTGCCACATGTTCCGGTATTTTCTTTTATCCTGGTGCTCTTGTTCCAAAATATAATCCATAATTTCTTCCTGGAGATCAGCATTTGAACCTTGTTCGGAAATTTCAACAATTCCTCCAAAAAACTCTGCATATTCCTTTACTTCATCGTCAATTTCTCCGGATTGGAAATAATTGCATAATTCTTTTTCTTCTTCAAAAGACGATTTTCCATCAAAATATAGTTGCAGTAATTGTTTTACCCTGGTAATTATCATTGGTGTCAAGTTTTAAAAATTCATCCCTTACTTTTTTTCGTGCCCGCGAAAGGTTTACTCTAATCGCGTTGACTTTTAGCCCACTGGCTTCGGCAATTTCATCGTAGGTGTAATGTTCCAAATCGCGCAATTGCATAACCAGTCGTTGTACATCAGGCAGTTTATGAATAAGCTTCTTGATTCTTTCTGCCGATTCCGATAATTCAAATGATGAATGTACATCTGTTGTTTTTTCTTCAAGTTTTCTACTAACCTCACTATCAATAGAAGTGGTTTTGTTTGCACGTATATAATCCAGGCACTTGTTTCTTGCCATTCGCATGGTAAACGCTTCCATGTTCTCAATATCAGCGAGATCCCCGCGCTTTTGCCAAAGTTTCAAAAATAAGTCCTGCACCACATCTTTTGCTACTTCTTCATCGTTTAAAAAATGTGTACAAAAACGAAGCAGCTTGCTACTCATTGGTAATACCCTTGTCTTGAAATCTTTGGCAATCATCAACTTGTTTTTGTTATCTTGTTTTCAAAGGTAAGACGTATGCACCTGAAAGTTATTACATCAGTCATGCTGATTTTTGAAAAAGTTTTTTAATATCAATTTTCTACTCGTATAGATATAAATAGTGGTGCATCAGGTTCGATTAAACAGTTTTGGTTATAAAAATTCTTTTTATCCTGATTTTTTTTGTAAATTTTGCAACACAAATCCTATTGTAAAAATTAATGAAGACGCGAAAAGCTCTGAAGTTACTCTTCGAGCTACAAATGAAAATAAAGGAATTTCAGGAGAAAACCGGGAATAAATATTCGGATGATCTTACTGAGTTGATAAATCTGGCCGGGGCCACCAAAAAAATAATTATCGAAGAATCTGACGACCAGCCTGTTCTGGAAACAGGGAATAGCGATTCTTATTTATTCCAGCAAATTTTACAGAGTGTTTCCGATGCTGTGTATGTTACCGATATGGAAGGTAATTTCACATTTGTATGTAATACTAAAGATGTAATTTTTGGCTACTCACGAGATGAATTATTAGAAAAGGGAAATATTGAATGTGTTTTAGGGGAAAATTTATTTCATGCGGAAAAATTGCAATCGAAAGGTGAAATCAAAAATATTGTACGTTCGGTTACCGATAAAAAAGGAAAGATTCATTCATTATTAATCAATATTAAAAAGGTAAACCTTGCAGGCGGTGAGGTTTTAATATCGTGCCGTGATATTACTGAACGAAAAAAAGCCATTCAGGCATTGGTTGAATCCAGGGTGTTTTCAGACAAATTGATCGAATCAATGAAAGATGGTTTTTGTATAACCAATGCAACCGGGGTATTGCTCGATGTAAATTCATCGATGTGCCGCATTACCGGATACTCAAAAAAAGAACTATTGGGAGAAAAACCGCCGTATTCATACTGGCCCGAGGAGGAAGCAGAACAGATGTTAAAACTGTTTTCGGAAAAGGATAACAAAAACCTTCTTGATTTAGAATTAACGCTAAAAAGAAAAAACGGGGAGCTGTTCCAGGCAATTATTTCACCCGCAAGGATTGAAGACCCAGTTGGTAATACTATTGTTTATTTTGCCACTGTTAAAGATATTTCTGATTTGCGCAAATCGGAAAAAGAGTTGCTTGAAAAAACGAACTTTTTAAATACAATCATAAAAGATGCCGCTGTGAGCATGTGGATTGCCGATGCCAATGGTGTTGCCATCGAAACCAATAAAGCATGCCTGGAACTTTGCGATCTTCAAACTGAAGAGTTTATTGGAAAATATTCGATTATAAAAGATGTGAACTTTATCGAGGCTGGTTTTCAGGACAAGCTAGAGAGCGTGTTCACTTTTGGGCGTTTTGCAGATATCACGATTGACTATAAAGATTTCAATGAGGAAAAAATAACCATGCCCGGTTTTGCAAATAAAGTTATACGTACCATTATTAACCCTGTTTTTGGGATAGATGGAAATGTAACAAATGCGATTGTTCAGTCGGTTGATTTAAGTGAAATCAAAAAAGTGGAGACTGAATTGGAAAAACATAAAGAAAACCTGGAAGAATTGGTGAAAGAAAGAACCCAGGAGTTGCAGGAAAAGAATATGGAATTGGAGAATTTCAATAAACTATTCGTTGGCAGGGAATTCAGGATCAAAGAATTAAAAGACAAAATCAAAGACCTCGAAAAAGGAATAAATAATTAATGGTATTTTGCTTGGATCATGGAGAGGAAGGAACATTGGGACGGTATATATTCTTCAAAAAAAACGGAAGAACTTAGCTGGTATCAGCCCGATCCGATAGAACCATTACATTTGTTTAATAATTTACATTTTCAAAAATCTGCCAACATTATTGATATTGGTGGCGGCGACAGCCTTTTTGTAGATGCTCTATTGCAACGAGGATATTCAAATATAAGTGTGTTGGATATATCACAAAAGTCGATTGAGAGGGCAAAACTTCGTTTGGGCAAATTAGCTGAAAAAGTAAAATGGATTGTTGCTGATGCCAGCCAATTTATCCCTGATGAAAAATATGATTTTTGGCATGACAGGGCTGCCTTCCATTTCCTCACTGAGCCTGCTGAAATTTCAGGTTATTTAAATGCCCTTGATAAAGGGCTGCACCCCAATGGCATGTTGGTTATTGGCACTTTCTCAACCCATGGGCCCACCCAATGCAGTGGCATCAATATCAGGCAATATTCACAGGATTCAATGGCAAAACAACTTGGCCCTGGTTATCAAAACCTTGAATGCCTTGAAACTGGGCATAAAACCCCTTCAGGCTCAATCCAGGATTTTATTTTTTGCAGCTATAGAAAAAAATAACCACCTATCATGCCCAATTTTCGGGTGCCTGCCTGGTTGGTTTCCCCAAATGTGAAATTTGTACTATTTTTTTGGATGAAAA
Organism: Prolixibacteraceae bacterium; assembly: GCA_963677475.2. Lineage (GTDB taxonomy): Bacteria > Bacteroidota > Bacteroidia > Bacteroidales > Prolixibacteraceae > JABMQB01. The sequence continues at coordinate 415,549 of CAXXQD010000015.1, forward strand.
AGATACTAAGACAGTAATTTATTTACATTTGCAATCACTTTATAATTTGATTGGTTGTGTTTTTTAATAAAACAGCAATGCTACAAAACACCTTAACCTTTTTTAGGTATCACCTCCCTCAATTTCTTCAAAATGAAGACATTGTAACTTAATGAGTGCTTCACCATATCAATTATTTCCTGGGATTTTTGTACCTTTTCAACTATCTGCTATTAAAGTAAATCAATGGATATTTCTATTTTAAAGATTGTTTTTGTTCTGTCGCTGGCCCTTTTTTTATTGCCAAAAAGATACCAGTATTTTTTTGGGGTGGTTTTGCATAGTGCATTGATAGCAGTAAGCAGCTTTTTTGCCATAAATGCCATCACCCAGGGGCAAACCATGGTGACTGATGCCTTGGTAACCCTCTTAGGAAAACCTATCCACCTGGTAGTTGACCACCTCACAGCTTTTTTTATCCTGGTGGTAAATTTCACCATGCTCACAGGCTTGCTATATGCCAGGGGCTACCTGAAACCCTACCACCCCAAAAAAGACAAAACTGAAATGGCCTTGCATTACTTTAGTTTCTTATGGTTGCATGGTTCAATGCTGTTGGCATGTATGGCCAGGGATGCTTTGGCATTTTTACTTGCCTGGGAACTGATGTCCATTTCTTCTTTTTTCCTGGTCATTTTTGATTCAGAAAAACAATCAACCATTAAAGCTGGCTTGAATTATTTGCTGCAGATGCACATTGGCTTTGTGTTTATCCTGACAGGCTTTTTATTTGCCCATGTAACAACAGGTGCTGAGTTTAGCTTTGATGGCCTGGCTGCCTATTTCCAACAAAACAATCCTTATTTCCTGTTTCTGTTGTTTTTTGTTGGGTTTGGCATCAAAGCAGGGTTTATCCCACTACATACATGGCTGCCTCATGCCCACCCAGCAGCCCCATCACATGTTTCAGGGGTGATGAGTGGGGTGATGATCAAAATGGGCATTTATGGCCTCCTTAGGGTACTCACATACATCCACACAGGCTTGCTCCCCATTGGGGTTTTTGTGCTCCTGGTTTCCATCCTTTCAGGGATATTTGGGGTAACCATGGCTATTGTCCAACATGACATAAAAAAACTGCTGGCCTACCACAGTATTGAAAACATTGGCATTATTGGCATTGGCATTGGGCTTGGCCTCATTGGTTTAGGACAGGATATCCCAGTGCTGGCAGTGTTGGGTTTTTCTGGAGGGATATTGCATATCCTGAACCATTCATTGTTTAAATCATTGTTGTTTTACAGTGCAGGCACAGTGGTTCAGCAAACCCATTCCCTCAATATCAACCACCTGGGGGGCCTCATCAAAAAAATGCCAGTTACAGCAGCTTTCTTTTTGCTGGGGGCATTGGCCATTTCCGGGCTGCCTCCTTTTAATGGCTTTATTTCAGAATTTTTGATTTATTCAGGCATGTACAAAGGGCTATTGGCAGGAAACCTGTTTACTGCCATCATCATCTTGTTTGGGTTTATTGCCCTGGCAGTGATTGGGGGCTTGGCAATTTTCTGCTTCACCAAAGTCTTCAGCATTGTTTTTCTGGGCTCACCAAGGTCAGGTGCATGCAAAAATGCCCATGAACCTGCAAAAAGCATGCTGGTACCCAAAACCATGGCTGCCCTAGTGATTATAGCCATTGGGCTGGCCCCAGCAGTTTTTGTTTACCCCCTTCAGTTGGCAACTTCTGTTTTTACTAAAGATATACAACTAATCCAAGGCACTATCCCTGTGATGAACTCTATATCAATAACTTCATTTGTTTTTCTGTTTTTGCTTGGGGCATTGGCCCTTTTCAGGAAATTTTGGCTGAAAAAGCACCCAGTTGATGAGGGCTTGACCTGGGGCTGTGGTTATACAGGGGCCAACCCAGCAAGCCATCAGTACACAGCCACATCATTTGCCAACAGCATTATTGAACTTGCCCCTGTGGTGAATGTGAAAAAACATGGTGAAGAAATCAGAGAAGATGAAATATTCCCAAAAGAAAGGGAATTTGAGACCCACTCATCTGATATCCTTGAGGAAACCATGGTTTCAGCCCCAGCCAATAAATTTATTTATCTGTTGGAGAAAATTGCAGTATTTCAAACAGGGAAGCTGCAAAATTACCTGCTTTATGCCCTGTTGTTTTTAGTGGCCATATTTGTGCTTAGCTTATTAAAACTGATGTAAAATGAAATTTGTTGGGATCCTATTGATATTGCTTTGCAGCCTGGTTTTTTCAGGCATCATTGGCATGGTGAAGGCCAAGGTTGGGGGGCGCCAGTTCCCTTCCATCTTTCAGCCCTTGTTTGATGTTGCCAGGTTGTTTAAAAAAGGGGTTGTTTACAGCAAAACCACCAGCATTATTTTTCGTATTGCCCCTATGGTTTATTTTACAAGCATCCTCACAGCCCTGCTTTTTATCCCTTTTGGCCAACACCACGGGCTTTTGTCATTTGAGGGTGATTTTGTGTTTTTTGCTTACCTGCTGGCACTTGGCAAGTTCCTGATGATCATTGGTGCCATGGACACTGGCAGTGGCTTTGAAGGCATGGGGGCAAATCGTGAAGCCTTGTATTCCATGTTGGTTGAGCCAGCCTTTTTTATTCTCATGGGGTCATTGGCACTATTTACAAATGAGATATCATTTCATGGCCTTTTCCTCCATTTGCACCTGAATTCACATTTATCTTATCTGATTGCCATCATTGCCATTTATGTGCTTATCCATATCACCATGGTTGAAAACAGTAGGTTGCCTGTTGATGACCCCAAAACCCATCTTGAGTTGACCATGGTGCATGAAGTGATGGTGCTTGACCACAGTGGTTTTGACCTTGCCATCATCCAGGTGGCCAGTTGGCTGAAGTTTACAATGTATGGGGCTTTGATAGCCAATTTTATCACCCCCATTTCATGGCCTGGTTATGCCCAGGCAATATTGTTTATAGCCATCCAACTTGTGTTTGCCACCACCATTGGCCTGCTTGAATCATTCAGGGCAAGAAACAAAATGGCAAAGAATGCTCAATGGATTGTGATGCTGTCAGCCATTGCTGTACTGGCATTCCTTACCACCCTGATCCTTTCAAATAAACTTATTTTAAACTGACAATAAATGACTTACCTGCTGATCATACTCTATGCCATTTCACTCATTTATTTTGCATTGTCAGAAAGGGTGAAAAAATTTATTTACCTGTTGGCAGTGCAGGGTGTTTTGCTTTTTGGGATTGTTTTTGTCAACCTCAGCCAGATTGGCTTGTTTGAATTTATTTTTATCCTCATGGAAACCATTATTGTCAAATCACTGGTTATCCCCATATTCCTTGACAAACTAAGGGCACATAATAACCTAAAGAGGGTCCATGAATCAAAAGTACCTGTTTATTATTCCATAATTATTGCCACTGCCACATTGATTGGGAGTTTTTTAATAAGTGATTATTTGGGAGAAGAATCTATCCAGGCCAAGTTTTTCACAGTGGCCATTGCCTCAGTGGTGTTTGGCATTTACTTTATCATTGTGCACAAAAATGTGTTTAGCCATTTGGTAGGCTACCTGATCATTGAAAATGGCATTTTTTTGCTGACCCTTGCAGTGGGTAGCCAGATGCCAATGCTGGTAAGCATGGCCATATTGCTTGATGTGTTGATGGGGGTGCTGGTGATTGGTGTTTTTATGAACAAAGTCAGCAACACCTTCCAGAGTATCCATATTGATGAAATGACCCAAATTAAAGATTAGTGTATGTTGGTTTATTATTTTATAACAGCTGTAGTTTTTAGTGGCCTGGTTTTTTGGCTCAAAAGCAAATTGGCAAACAACATTTTGATGAGCCTGTTCCTGCTTTTTCAGGTTGTCCTCACTGTTTATGCTTACTTTAACCAAGGGGAGGCCGATTCTGTTTATTTTAGTTTTGATGCCCTTGGGATTTTGCTCACAGGGGTGCTTGCCTTGCTGGGCATCGCTACTTTTTACCACAGCACATTGTACCTGAAAAGAAATACCCCTTTGGCCAGCCACCAGGGTATTTATTGTAGTGCTTTAATTTTGTTGATCATGGCCATGACAGGGGCTTATTTTGCTGGGAACCTTGCTTTGTTATGGATATTTATTGAAACCACCACTTTGTGTGTATCCCTGCTTATTTTCCACAGCAGGACAAAAATTGCCCTGGAAGCTTCCTGGAAATACCTTTTTATCTCATCAGTGGGGGTAGCCATTGCTTTTATGGGGATATTGTTCCACAGTGTGGCTGCTGTTGATACCAACTCAAACAGCCTGGATATCCTAAACCTGATAAACAATGCCACCAGGATGAACCCCACCTGGTTGAAAATTTCATTTATTTTGGTACTTACAGGGTTCAGCATCAAAATGAACATATTTCCTTTGTATGCTGCTGCCATTGATGCCAAAACCATAGCCCCCACCCCTATAAATGCATTGATGTCATCAGCTTTATTAAGTGTGGGTTTTGTAGGCATATTCAGGTTTTACAGCATTATTGTGCATACCAATGCAGTTGAGTGGGCACAAAAGGCCTGGATGCTTGTTGGCATTGTTTCCATATTTTTGGCTGCCATCCAGCTGTTCAGGATAAAAAGATATTCAAGGATGTATGCCTTTTCAAGCATGGAACATATGGGTTTGGTGGCCCTTGCCATGTATGCTGGGGGTGTTGGGTATTATGCAGCCATATTGCACATCATCCTGCACTCTTTGGTAAAGTCAGGGTTGTTTTACCAATTGGGGCAATCCAATTACCTCTTTCAATCCATCTGGATAAAAAACAGTGGGGGTTATTACAAGATAAACCCACTGGGAGGATTGGCAGTTTTGCTTGGACTGGTATCTATCACAGCCATTCCCCCTTCAGGGCTTTTTATGAGTGAATTTTTGATATTCAAATCTTTGTTCCTGTCAAAACATTACTTGATTTCAGGTGTGGCTTTGCTTTTTATTGCAGTTATATTGTACATTATGGGCAGGAATGTGTTGCACCTTCTTTATGCTGAAAGGCCTGAGAGTTACAATGCCAACCCATTGAGGCCCCACAGGCATGAAACCTATTCACAGTTCATCCTTTTTGGTTTGGCCATTTATTTGGGCTATTGCCCCCCTCAATTCTTTAAAAACCTTATAAACTCAGCCATTGCACTCTTATAACAAAGAAGATGGAAAAGAAGTTACACATACCAAAAATAAAAAATGGACAGGCACTGGGAATCAATGAGATACCTATTCTCCTATATACTGATTTTTGTGCTGAGATGCTGGCCTTGCTGAAGCTCCCAAAAAACCATTGTGTAAGTTATTTTGCCTACCCTGAAGAAGGAGGTTTCAGGCTGCTTGCTTGTATTGCCAATGACAAAAATGGCAGCATAGCCATCCTTTCCCACCAAATAAACAAAGGGGCAAAAAAAGAGCTTGATTCATTAACCCAGCACCATTTCCCATTGCATATTTTTGAAAGGGAGATCCATGAGAATTATGGCATTAAGTTTAGCAAGCACCCCTGGCTAAAACCTGTGCGTTTTGCACAAAACAGGGCTGACAAAAGTTTGCAGATAAATGATTATCCATTTTATCAAATCAACAGTGATGAACTGCATGAAGTTGGTGTTGGCCCTATCCATGCTGGGATCATTGAACCAGGCCATTTTCGTTTCCTCTGCAATGGGGAAACTGTTTTGCACCTTGAAATACAACTGGGATGGCAGCATAGGGGCATTGAATCCCTTTTCCTCAAAAAGAAAAAAATCCTCCAACAAAATATCCTGGTCGAAAATATTGCAGGAGATATGGTGGCTGGGCACACCATAGCCTATGCCCTTTTGATAGAATCATTGGCAGGGATACAAACCAGTGAGCGCCTGAACCTGGAAAGGGCTATAGCACTTGAATTGGAGAGAATAGCCATCCATGTGGGAGACATCAGTGCCTTGTGTGTGGATGTAGCCTATAATTTTGGTGCCAGTGTTTTTAGTGTGATGAGGACAGGCATCATCAATCTCATACAATCATGGTGTGGCAACAGGTTGGGAAAAGGGCTGATCAGGGCAGGGGGCACAAACTTTCAATTTAGCCCCATCCTAAAAGCAAACCTCCTGGTATTGCTTGATGATTTTGAAAAACGTTTTTTGGCCATGGCAAACAAGGCATTTAGCCTGCCCAGTGTTGAAAACAGGTTTGATGGCATTGGCATTGTAACCGGTAAACAAGCCCAATTAATTGGGTTAGTGGGTATGGCAGCCAGGTCAGCCAATGTAAAAAGGGATATTAGGGAAACACACCCCTTTGCAGGCTTTACCAAGAACTACTATGAAACTTTTGTACTGGTAAAGGGGGATGTTTATTCTCGTTTCCTGCTGAGAAAAGAAGAAATCCTCAATTCAATTTCATGGCTCAGGGAAGTTTTGTATGCCAACAGTTTTGCTGAAACATCACCAGAATTGCCAAAGTACCACCTGAAAATGAAACCTGAGATGTTCTCCATCTCTCTCACTGAAGGGTGGAGAGGTGAGATTTGCCATTGTGCCATCACCAATGACAAGGGGGAACTTGCACATTATAAAATAAAAGACCCTTCAATGCACAACTGGAAATCACTTGAACTTTCGTTGAGGGGCCTGGAAATTTCTGATTTTCCCATCAACAATAAAAGCTACAGTTTAAGCTATTGTGGTTTTGACTTATAATTCAGTTTGATATGTTTGAAGAACTAAAAATATTGGCACAAAATGGGCAACAGTTTATCCCAGATTTAAGGACAGCAAAAGTCCCAGCACCCTTTAGGGGCAGGCCTGAAATAAGCCATGCAAAGGTCAATGTTGATGAATTGGTGGCATGCTGCCCTGTTGATGCCATTTCAGCCAACCCAACCAGCATTGATATAGGGAAATGTGTGTTTTGTGGTGAATGTGCCATAGCCTTCCCTGAAAAAATAAAATTCACAAAAGACCATAGAATAGCCGGCAATGAACGGGAAAGCCTGATCATTAAAGAAGGGGAAACAAGTGAAATAATCATCAACCCTGACAAAATCAGGACTGAAATAAAAAAGGTGTTTAAACACTCACTTAAACTGAGGCAGGTATCAGCAGGGGGTGACAATTCATGTGAATATGAGCTAAATGCCTGTGGGAACCCCAATTTTGACATGGGGCGTTTTGGGGTTGAATTTGTGGCCTCCCCACGCCATGCTGATGGCATTGTGGTTACTGGGCCCATTACCAAAAACATGGCTGAGGCATTGCAGGTTTGTTATGATGCCATCCCTGAGCCAAAAATCATTGTCCTTTGTGGCACTGATGCCATAAGTGGTGGCATCTTCAATGATGGGACAGCCCTCAACAGGGAGTTCCTTGACAAATATTATGTGGATTTGTACATCCCTGGCAACCCACCTCACCCTTTAACCATTATCAATGGCATTTTAGAACTCACCAGGAACAACAAATAACCCCTTTTGCCACCCTTTTTCTGAGGGCACCTTTCATTTTTGGGTTGTTCTATTAAACATTTTTTTGAAGTAAACTATGTTGTTCAATTGTCTGAATGCCAATGTGGTTCTATATATACCATGTTTTTCATTTTATAGGTTATGTAACATAAAATCAAGATTTATTAATTCTCATTAATCTTTATTAAATTTAAACTGTTTCATTAGAAGGTACTGTAAATTTCATAAATGATTTCGCATGCATGAATTAATTTCAAAGATCCTTGATAGCAATCAAAAATTTGTTCGTTCTGCTGAAAAGAATTTCTTTAAAGATTATCAGGAATCCCAATCTCCGTATGTGACCCTTGTTACTTGTGCCGACTCTCGGGTTCAGGTTGAAATTATCAATGAAGTTGCATTCAACCGTTTTTTTGTGGTTCGAAATATTGGAAATCAAATTTTTTCCAATGAAGGTTCGATTGATTATGGGGTGCTAAACTTAAAAACGCCCATATTAATGATTTTAGGGCATACTGATTGTGGTGCGGTGAAGGCATTTATCAATGGATATTCAAACGAAACCAAATCTATCATAAAAGATCTTAACCAACTTATCCCCGGAATTTCAAAAAATGATAAAGACTTGCTTTCTGCTATTATCAGCAATGTGAATTATCAGGTTGACATTGCTGTAAGCAAATACAGACATATTATGAAATTAGGCGACTTAACAATTGTTGGTGCCTTATATGATTTTCGTAATGAGTTTAAAAAAGGCTATGGAAAGCTAATATTATTAAATATTAACGGTAAGGTTCAGCCCTATTAACGGTATTTTTTCGGATCTATTCTGATTCGATATAGTTAAATTTCGAATAAATTTAGATATCCGAAAACCAATAGTTCATTTTTAGTTTACATCAAAAATACCCAAAGGATTGATGTGTAATTCCGGATGAGGTCAGTTTCATAAATTAGGGTTTTTCGACAGGGGAAAAATAAGTTGCAATTCTTCAGGAGGACATAAAAAAAGGATACTACGTTATTGTAACATCCTTTTCCTTTAAACACATACAAATGTATTCGAACATAAATTATGAACGCCTGTCTTTATTTCTTTTTCGATCTCTTGGTTTGTCGCCTGTACTTTTAACATCTGGTTTTGATTCTTCAACCAAAACTCCTGATCCATCGAAACTAAAATTGCCAAATCCTTTTTTAATTTCATTTTTAAACTTGCTGTCAACTTCAAAAAAGGAAAACTTTTTCATAATGTCGATTTTACCAATCGGGATTTGTTTGTTTTTTGTGGACTCATTAATAATGCCAATCAATTTAGTAGTATCTACGCCTTTTTTCGATCCCAGGTTAACATAAAATCGTGTATATCCTTTTTCACCTGAAGGTCTGCTATGTCGTCTTGCTTCGCTTCGATCTCTTTGCCCTTCGCTTCTAATATCACCCCTGTTGCCACGTTTTTCTTTGCGGCTTCTGGTGTCAAAATCACGTTCCTTGTTTCGTCCACGATCCCTGCGTCCCCTTCTATCCGATGATGAGGAACCACTTTCATTGACATCAATATTTAAATCTCTGGCATTTTTATAATAATCAAGAAACCTTGTGAACTCGACCGATACAACGTGCTTAATTATATCTTCTTTCGACATACCTGAGAGCTTTTCGTAGATGGTTGGCATAAACTTGTCAATCTGGCTGCCTTCCAGTTCAACCTTTTCAATTTTATCGATCAGGTTAAATAATTGCTTTTCACATATTTGATCACCAGTTGGAACCATCAGTCGTTCAAATTTGGCATTAGCCAACTTTTCTAATTGCCTGATCTTATTTTTCTCGCGGCTATGAATGATTGTTATGGATGTTCCCTTATTGCCTGCCCTTCCGGTCCGTCCACTTCGGTGTATGTATACCTCCAAGTCATCGGGAAGGTTATAGTTAATTACATGGGTAAGCTCCTGCACATCCAATCCACGAGCTGCAACATCGGTTGCAACCAATATCTGAAGTTGCTTACTTCGGAACCTGTTCATCACATATGTGCGCTGTGATTGTGATAAATCGCCGTGTAAGGCATCGGCATTATAACCACCTGCCATCATTTTATCGGCTACTTCTTTTGTTTCGCGCCTGGTCCGGCAAAATACAATCCCATAAATATTTGGGTGAATATCGGCTATTCGTTTAAGTGCCTCGAACCTATCTTTGGCTTGAACCATAAAATAGGTATGGTTAACGTTTGCAGCGGCTGAATTTTGTTTACCGACTTTTATTGTTTCATAATCGGACATGTAATTCTCCGCCATTTTGGAAATTTCGTTGGGCATGGTTGCCGAAAACAGAAATGTCTTTTTCTCGGCAGGCGTACCTTCCAAAATAGCATCCAAATCTTCCTTAAAGCCCATATTCAGCATTTCATCGGCTTCGTCAAGCACCAGCCATTTTATAGAATGTACTTTAAGTACTTTTCTTTTGATCAAATCAAGCGACCTGCCCGGTGTTCCAACCACAATATGAACTCCTTTTTTTAGGGCATTAATTTGCGGCTCAATGCTTGCACCTCCATAAACAGCGCATATTTTAATTTGTGGCAAGTATTTGGTAAACTTTTCAAGATCTGAAGTTATCTGCATGCACAATTCCCGTGTGGGGCATAAAATGAGGCTTTGTATGTCCCTTGCATCTTTTTGGAGCAGTTGAAGGATTGGGAGCCCAAATGCGGCAGTTTTTCCGGTTCCGGTTTGGGCAAGCGCAACTAAATCCTGCTTGTTTTTTAATATATAGGGCAGTGTTTGTGACTGTATTGGGGTAGGGGTCTCAAATCCCAAATCGGCAATGCCGTTTAATATCTGCGAATCTAATCCCGCCTCTGAAAATTTTTCTATCATATTGAATTCTGTATAATGTAATGTAACAAATTCATTGTGTATTTGTTACGATGTTTTATGAAATCATTTAATTCGTATTTTTCTTTTGAATTAAAGAGGGCGCAAAGGTACTGTTATTTATCAGATAATGAACTAATAAGCTTAAATATTCTGATTAATTAATATATCGGAATTAGAATCTCCTTTATAATCGCTAAACTGAATTAAAATATTTCAATTATTTTCCTGAAGTTGATTCTTCCTTTTCTTTATTGATCAACTTATTTTCAAGAAAAACATGTACATATCCGTTCCATGGTTTAGAACAAATATCTATGTCCCCGTCATTGTCAACATCACCAACTTGTGCCTCATGGCACCGGAACTCTTCCAGTACTACATGGCGTTTCCATTCGGTGGATGTTCCGTCTATATTTTCCCAAATTACCCATTGAAATGTTTGGGTGGATAAAGGGCCCCCGCCACTAAAAATATCCAGGTCCCCATCCATATTAAAATCAGCAACTGCCAGTGAATGAAAGTCTTGTCCGCTGGTAATTATCTCCACCGGATGGCATTTCCATTTTTTCCCCTTATTTATGTTTTCAAACCAAAATACCCTCGCATTAGTGACGCCACACTCAGCTTCCACCACATCGAGGTCATTATCGTTGTCCATATCGGCAACCCATACTTTTAAACCAAGCCCTTTGTCACCATATGCACTACCTTTTTTGGGGATCAATACCGGATGCTCTGTCCATGAGTAGCCGTTTCCAGTGTTGTTTTCAAACCAGGAGTTTCCCCTGACTATATCAATATCCCTATCGTTATCCAAATCTCCATAACCTTTTGGGGCAATGCCTATATAAATACTTCGTCCGATAATGTTAGTTTGCCATTGTTTATTAGGGTTGTTCGCAAAGTTATACCATGTTAAATGTTTCATTAACTGCGAATTGCTATTCGAAACAATGTCTTTTTTTCCATCCCCGTTAATGTCAACAGCAAGCATGTCATTACTTGGAGGGCATGCATTGAAATGATATGTAAAGGTTGTGTTTACAGGATCCCCGTTATTTTCATACCAACCATTTCCGACGGCGAAATCGTTTTTCCCATCGCCGTTAATATCAATAACACATGCCCCAAGATCGCTTAGTGCCCCTTCGCCAAGAGGGTGTAATACCCATTTGTCTGGCGATTGATATTCAAACCAGGATAATTTTCCCGACTCCCCAAAAACCCAGTCTAAATCCGAATCGTTATCCAAATCCACCAGTGCTGTTTGCCCCATATGAAATCCTGTTTCACCAATAATATGGTGTTTAAATGAGGGAAACTGAGCAGCCAAAGAATAACTAATAATAAGGCAGGCGGATAAGAGGAAACATTTCATGGCTTTGACTTTTAATTTTCAATACAAGGTACAAAATAGTCGTATATTGTGTATTGATCTTTAATTACTTATTACATTATTATTAATAAAAGATAACCTTTCTGCTTACCGCTTTTGGGGAAAGTATGTTTTGAAAAGAAAGAGTTGATTTTATTGCATTATTTCAAAGGGAATGTGAATACCTATAATTGTAATTGATGTAAATCCCGATCGTATAATTTATCCTTTTTTTATCCTTTTTCATCCTTTTGTTTTAATTATCTTTGTTTCTCATAAAATACTCAGAATGACAAAAAAACCTTTGATTTTAGTTGTAAACGATGACGGTGTAAATGCTAAGGGGATTAATGAGTTGATTGATGTGGTCAGGAATTTCGGGGATGTTGTGGTTATTGCTCCGGAAACCCCTCAGTCGGGAAAATCTGCAGCAATAACAGTGGATAAACCGCTCCGGGCAACTATTGTGAAAAAAACCGATGGTTTGACTATTTATCAGTGCAACGGAACACCTGTAGATTGTGTGAAACTTGGATTTAACCAACTGCTTGAAACGAAACCGGATTATGTGGTATCGGGCATAAACCATGGTGCAAACTCATCGATTAGTGTGTTGTACAGCGGAACAGTTGGAGGTGCAATTGAAGGTTGTTTGCACGGCGTTCCTTCCATCGCTTTTTCCTTGGATGATTATAGCCCCGATGCTGATTTCTCGCGTGCAAAAATAGTAAGTGCTAAAATTTTACAGCTGGTTTTAGAGAATGGCCTGCCCGGGTTTACCTGTTTGAACGTAAATATTCCCACTGGCAAGCCAAATGGAATAAAAGTCGGACGTCAGGCACGTGGCAAATGGATGGAAGAATTCGAAAAACGTACGGATCCTCATAATAGGGATTATTTTTGGTTGTCGGGCTATTTTAAAAGTTTTGAGGACGAAACAAACGATTCAGATATTTATGCATTGGAGAACAATTTTGTTTCGGTTGTGCCAGTTAGTGTTGACATGACCTGTTACCAATTGCTGGAAGATTTAAAAAGCTGGAAATTCTGATGAGAAGAAAGAAAAACGATACTCTTTTAACAGGATTCATAGGAGGGGCTGTACTTCCTATTCTGTTTTTTGTAGGACTTTATTTGATAAAATACCCGGATCTCAAATTTTTGGAATACATTGAACACCTTTGGTTTAATGGTTTAATGTTTAAAATAATGAGTGTTTGTGTTTTTCCGAACCTTGTACTCCTCCTTCTGTACGTCCGAAAGAAAATGGATTATGCTACACGTGGAGTTGTTATGGCAACAATTATATATGCCTTAGTCGTTTTAATATCAAAAGTATTCTAGGATGAGGTACTATTTAATTGCCGGGGAAGCATCAGGAGACCTGCACGGTTCAAACCTGATAAAAGAATTGAAGATTTTGGATGCAGAAACTCAATTCCGGTTTTTTGGTGGTGACCTTATGCAAGCTCAATCGGACAACTTGGTGAAGCATTACCGTGAATTAGCCTTTATGGGGGTTTTCGAAGTCTTGGCAAATATCAGGGCCATACGAAAAAATATGAAACTCTGTAAAAACGATTTGTTGTCCTATAACCCGGATGTATTAATCCTGATTGATTATCCTGGTTTTAATATGAAAATAGCAGAATTTGCCAAGAAGAACGGGATTAAAGTTTTCTATTTTATATCTCCCAAAATATGGGCTTGGAAAGAATGGAGGGTGAAAAAAATAAAGGCTTACGTTGATGAAATGTTCACCATTCTTCCATTTGAAACAGCTTTTTTTAAGAAACATAACTATACCGTTCATTATGTTGGAAACCCGCTGGTTGGCTTAATCGAAGAATTTAAAAGCAAAGCCCTTTCGAATAAAGATTTCAGGAAGAAAAACGCCCTTAATGAAAAACCAATTGTTGCTTTGGTAAGCGGAAGCCGAAAACAAGAAATTAAACAAATGCTTCCGGTTATGGCAGCAATGAAAGAATATCACCCCGACTATCAATTTGTAATTTCCGGGGCACCTTCCATACCTGCTGATTTATACACCACGGTTCTGGATGGAATTGAAATACCTGTTATTTTTAATCAAACGTATGAACTTTTAAATCATTCACATTGCGCAGTTGTTACTTCAGGAACAGCCACCCTTGAGACTGCATTGTTTAATGTGCCCCAAATAGTTTTATATACTTTTAAAGGGAATAAATACCTTGCACGGCTCATCCGTAAATTACTGATAAAGGTGGAGTTGTTTTCGCTGCCAAATTTAATTCTGAATGAAGCGGCTATTAAAGAACTCGTTATGGAAGAAATGAGCATCGTCCACTTAAAACCTGAAATGGACAAATTATTGAACGATCAGGAATATAGAAATAGAATATTTCAAAAATATACCCGTTTACAAGAATTGGTTGGTAAGCCTGGGGCAGCGAAAAGGGCAGCTCAAAAAATGGTTGAATTATTAAATAAATAGAAATACATTGTTGTGAAATGATGTGAACATATAGTTTTTATAAACATGTATTATTTATTAAAAAAGGAAATAAACAGCTTCCTGGGATCCTTTATTGGATACATCGTACTGATCACTTTTTTGTTGGCGAACAGCTTGTTCTTGTGGGTTTTTTCAGGATCCTTTAATATCATAGATAACAGTTATGCAAGCTTGGACGGTTTGTTCGAACTTGCTCCCTGGTTGTACCTTTTTTTGGTTCCTGCCATAACTATGCGGCTTTTTGCTGAAGAAAAAAAGCAAGGCACCATGGAAGTTTTATTGACCCGCCCGCTTTCCGATAGTAAAATAATTATCGCAAAATATTTAGGAGGTCTACTGTTGGTCATTCTTTCTTTATTGCCAACACTCGTTTATTTCTATTCGGTATACCAAATTGGTAGCCCTGTTGGAAATATTGATATTGGCGGGACCTGGGGATCGTTTACAGGCTTGTTTTTTCTAGCTGCCATCTACGTCGCTATTGGTTTGTTTGCCTCATTGTTAAGTGATAACCAGATAGTTGCATTTATTGTGGCAATGGTACTTTCCTTTATTTTTTATGTTGGGTTTGATTTTATTGGTGAAGCCGGAATGCCAAATTCATTGGCAACTATATTTACCTGGTTAAGCATAAATGAACACTATCTGGCTGTTAGCCGAGGTGTACTTGAACTTACGGATCTGGTATATTTTGTGGGGATGGTAATCCTGATTTTGGGCATCACCAAATTTTGGATTCGAAAAGGATGGAAATCCAAACGGAAATCATTATTAAATCAGGTTCTGTTTTTTACATCCATCCTTTTAATTTGCATATTTTCAACTAATTCAACCTTGAGGATCGACCTCACTGGTGATAAAAGGTACTCTGTTTCAGAAGCAACAAAATCAATTGTTTCAGAGCTGGATGAAACTTTATATGTCGAACTATACCTTGCAGGGGACATGCCCGCTGGTTTGAAAAGGTTGCAAAAGGCAATTGAAGACAAGGCGAATGACCTGGATGCGTATGCACCTGAGAAAATACAATTTACAATTAAAGATCCTCTTCAAATAAAAAAGGAAAAGCAAAAAGCACAATTCATTGAACGGATTGAGTCACAAGGTATAAAACCTTTTGATGTGCGAAATACTACCGACCAGGGAGTCGTCACCACAAGGCTTTACCCTGGGGCAATACTAAAATATGGTGGCAAGCAGGTCTCCCTGAACTTTCTTAAACGGAGCGAGGGATTTAGTAACGAAATGAATTTAAACCATTCCATCGAAGGAATTGAGTTTGAATTTGCAAATGCCATACGCAGGTTGACCCAGAATAGGAAAGGAAATTTGGCATTCTTAAAAGGGCACGGAGAGTTAAACCAATGGGATGTTTACGATATTAGTAATAGTTTGCTGAACGACTTTTATGTGTCCAGGATCACGGTTGAACAACTTTCAGAAGCACCTGGGAAACAAGATATTATAATTGTTGCAGGTCCAAATATTGCTTTTAATGAAAAAGATAAAATTGTACTTGATCAATACCTGATGCAAGGTGGGAAAATTATGTGGTTCATTGATCCGGTGCGGGTGAGCCTTGATAGTTTGAGCAAAGGGCACATGACCATGGCGTTCCCATTAGACTTAAACCTTGGCGATATGTTGTTTAAATATGGTGTCCGCCTGAACCGTGATTTAATTCAGGATGTATATTGTTCACAGCTGTTGGTAAACACTGCAGCACCCGGAACCGAGAAAAAATTCACCCGTGAAAACTGGTATTATTCACCCTTGTTAACTCCATCCGACCATCATCCTTTAAGCAAAAATTTAAACCTTGTAATGTCGGAGTTTGTATCTTCCATCGATACGGTTTCACCAAACGAAAACATCGAAAAAACCGTGCTTCTTTCCACATCTCCATACGGAAGAAAAGTCAGAACTCCTGCCGGAATCAGCCTTGAAAATATTAATAATCCACCTGCCCGCGAAATGTTCAATATACCATTTATCCCAACAGGTATTTTATTGGAAGGCAAGTTCGAATCGGCATTTAAAAACCGTATGGTACAAAACCTTGGTTACAACGGAAATATTATTGGAGAAAGCAAACCCACAAAGATGATGGTGTTTTCGGACGCAAGCCTTCTTGCCAATCAGGTTATTTATACAGGGGATGAGCCTCAAATGGTACCACTGGGTTACGATCGTGTTTCGCAGAGAATTTTTGGCAACAAAGAGTACATTCTAAACGCAATCCATTATTTGAACGATGAAGTTGGGATTATGCAGCTTCGAAACCGGACACTTAAACTTCGCCTTCTCGACAAGGCAAAATTAAGGGAAACCCGAAGGAAATGGCAGTTGTTAAATGTTTTACTTCCAGTTATCTTGGTAATGATTTTTGGTTCTGTGTATAATTTGAGGCGCTACTATAAATTTTCGCGTTAAAAAAACCTTGAAAAAACGTTTTTTAATCAATAGGTAAATAACAGTAAAGTTTGTATATTCGTGTACTTATAGTTAAAAGAAAAAGTGGGTCTTTTCTTTGATTGAAGGCTCATGATAATTTTTCTTGTTTCTAAATTTAAAAAAACAGAAAAGTAAATATACGCCAATGAAATTTGTAGTTTCCAGCACCGAATTACTACGCCACTTATCTGCTATCAGCAAGGTAATAAGTAGTAAAAGCACCATGCCAATTTTAGATAATTTTTTATTCCAGCTTACCGATTCAAATGTGACAATTACTGCTTCTGACCTTGAGGCAACATTAATTACCAGCATGGAATTGGACAATATGGAAGGAGAAGGGAAAATTGCAATCCCGGCAAAGCTGCTAATTGATACCTTGAAAGAATTTCCGGAGCAACCACTTACATTTCAGATTGATGATGAATCGTTTGCAATTGTTATTTTTTCTGAGAATGGTAAATTTAGTATTGTTGGGCAAGATGGTGAAGATTTTCCTGAACTGCCAACCTTGAATGCAGATGGTGCAGCATCTATTAATGTGAACCACGATGTGTTGTTGAATGGAATTGACAAGGCATTGTTTGCTACGGCTGATGATGAATTGAGGCCTGTAATGAACGGTATATTTATTGAACTTTCACCTGATTTCATGAGCTTTGTGGCATCCGATGCACATAAATTGGTACGCTACCGAAGAACAGATGCCAAAGCAGAAATTGAATCTTCATTTATACTTCCTAAAAAGCCTGCAGCATTGTTAAAATCCTTGTTGCCGAAAGAAGAATTCGATGTAAAATTAGAATTTGACGATAAGAATGCATTCTTTGAATTAACAAATTTTAAATTAATCTCAAGGTTGGTGGAGGGCAACTATCCTAGTTATAATTCGGTAATTCCAAAAAACAACCCGAATGCAATGGTAATTGACAGACTGGTATTGCTGAACACCGTAAAAAGGGTATCTGTATTCTCAAACCAGGCAAGTAACCTTATTAAATTAAACCTGGCAGACAACCAGTTGGTGGTTAGTGCGCAGGATATCGATTTCTCAATCTCGGCAGTTGAAAAACTCAGTTGCCAATACGAAGGCGATGAAATTGAAATTGGGTTTAAATCAACCTTCCTTCAGGAAATACTTTCAAATATTTCATCTGCCGATGTGAAAGTGGAGCTTAGTGATTCTACCAGGGCCGGATTATTGCTGCCGGAAGAAAAAGAACTGGAAGATGAAGATCTATTGATGCTTCTTATGCCTATGATGATTAACGTATAAAGCATACAAGTAAAAA
The DNA here is from genome assembly GCA_963677475.2 of Prolixibacteraceae bacterium. Classification (GTDB taxonomy): domain Bacteria; phylum Bacteroidota; class Bacteroidia; order Bacteroidales; family Prolixibacteraceae; genus JABMQB01. Next base: position 433,539 of record CAXXQD010000015.1, read on the forward strand.
TTGTGGGGTATCCCTAAAATCTATTTTTCAATGTTTTGGACTTAGGTTTTAAGGCTACCTTTTTTATTTTAAAACAACGAATATATGGATCTTCAGTTAAAAAACCCTTTGGTTTTTATCGACCTTGAAACAACAGGGATAAATATTGTAACAGATAGAATTGTTGAGATTGCTTTGATTAAAGTTAATCTTAATGGTTCGGAGGAAGAAATAATCAGCAGGGTTAATCCGGAAATGCCAATTCCTGCTGAAGCATCAGCTATACATGGGATTTACGATGAAGATATTAAGACAGAACCCACGTTTAAAGAAATTGCCAAGTCGATGGCGAAGTTTATCGAAGGATGTGATTTAGCAGGGTTTAACTCAAATAGGTTTGACATTCCATTGCTTGCCGAAGAATTTTTACGTGCCGATATCGAAATGGATTTTAAGAAGCGCAAATTTGTTGATGTACAGGCTATTTTTCATAAAATGGAAAAAAGGACCCTTGCAGCGGCATTTAAATTTTATTGTAAAAAAGAATTGGTCGGTGCCCACGGTGCTTTGGCCGATACACGTGCAACTCTTGAAGTTTTAAAGTCACAGCTTGATATGTACCAGGATGTGGAATATGAAGATAATAAAGGTGTAAAATCCAAGCCAATTGTAAACGATGTGGAAAAACTTAGCGAGTTTTCAAGCTACGATAAAAATGTAGATTTTATTGGGCGGATTGTTTACGATGATAACGGGGTTGAGGTTTTTAACTTCGGTAAAAACAAAGGAGTACCAGTCGAAAAAGTTTTGCGAGAACAGCCCGGATACTTTGGTTGGATCATGAATGGGGAATTCCCGTTATATACCAAAAAAGTCCTGACAAATATCAAGTTAAGGATGATGTAAGCTTACATCTGTTTAAAAGTTTCACGATGTATCCTGAAGCTTGGATCAACAAACTTGAATCAAATAACTATGAAAATAATATGTATTGGCAGAAATTATATTGCCCATGCCAAAGAATTGAACAACGATATCCCCACCGAGCCGGTAATTTTTATGAAACCCGATTCAGCACTTTTAAGGAACAACGATCCGTTTTATATTCCCGATTTTTCATCGAATGTGCACCATGAAATTGAATTGCTTGTAAAGATCAACCGATTGGGGAAAAGTATCCATAAAAAATTTGCACATCGGTATTACGATGAGATTGGGCTTGGTATTGATTTTACTGCACGTGACCTTCAAGACTCTTTACGTAAGAAGGGGCTTCCCTGGGAAAAATCAAAAGCATTTGACAGTTCGGCAGCCATTAGCAGCAAGTTTATTCCAAAAGAAGAACTGGGCGATTTGAACAACCTAAAATTTAGCCTTAACATTAACGGCCAACAGGTTCAGAACGGCGTTTCATCAGATATGATATTCTCAATTGATACTATTATTGAACAGGTTTCGAAATATTTTACCTTAAAAATAGGTGATTTAATTTATACAGGAACCCCTGCTGGGGTTGGTCCCGTAAAAATTGGGGATCACGTGGAGGGATATCTGGCAGGGGAAAAGCTGCTTGATTTTATGGTGAAGTAAGTATTTTATCATGTTTGGCAAACGTTTTTGTATTGCCGGATTATTTACGAAAGAAATTAGAAAAGTAAAATGAAAGAATTTGATTTTGAGATAGAGCTAAAAGTTCGCGACTACGAATGCGACCTGCAGGGCATTGTGAATAATGCCAACTACCAGCATTATTTAGAGCACTGCCGTCATCAGTTTATGATGCAGGTGGGCGACAGCTTTTCAAAACTCCATGACGATGGCATTGATGCCGTGGTTATTAAAGCTGAATTAAATTATAAATATCCCTTGCGCCCGGGCGATGAATTTTTGGTGCGCGTTAAAATGGGGCGCCAGGGCAGGCTAAGGATTATTTTTGACCAGCAAATTTTACGAAAATCTGATGAAAAACTGTGTGTTGATGCCCGGGTTACAGGCGTGCTGACCAAAAACGGCAGGCCCCAATCACCCGATCTCCTTTTGGAAGGTTTTACCAAAGCTGGTGTAACGTTTAAAGAAGTGGAAAGTTAATTTCCATTACAGTTTAAATACTTCGTATATATTAAAACAGAATATTTTATTGGGATTTAATGTCAAAGTCATTTGTAGAGCTCAAAGGAAATAAAATTGATATTCAAGATTTAGAATTTATATTAAATGATAAAGATTGGACAATTGATGTTATAGATGGCAGATACTTGTTATCATCAAAATTATTTGAGTCTATTGATAATGATTTTAAAATACTTTTAAGGGCAAGACAATTCTTGGATATTTTAAATGGGTTGGCTACCGCACTATTTAACGATCATATTGAAGTAAAAGTAAACACTGTTTTAAAGATGAATAAGGAAAATAAGCTCGTAGGATCTGGTTTTTTAAGTGCGAATTGTGTTATTAGATCAAGGGTTTTTGCAAGATTGTCCGGAGGTGGCTTGAAGGATGAAAACTATTCAATAAACAAATATCAGAGTTGGATTGAATTATCAAAAGCGGATGAAAGCATTAGAGAAATGTTACACTTTTTTAATGATCCCAATTGGTGGAATTTATATAAAATACATGAAATTCTCCAAAGAGAATCAAGTAAATTAGGTCTAAAGAATTTAGTTTCAAAGAATAAAATCAAAACGTTCTCCAGAACGGCTAACGATAATAAAATTATTGGAGATGATGCAAGACATGCAACATTTAATGGAGAATCAATAAAAAACCCAATGGATATAAAAACTGCAAGAAAATTTATTTTTGAGTGGTTTGAGAAATTGATGGAATATAAGACGAACAATATAAAACATGATTGAGTTCTTAAGTTATAGAGGGATATAGATACATTTTGAAGATTTATTTCCCCTCCTTTGGAGGGGTTAGGGGAGGCTTTTTCTCGCTTTTGTTTCCATTGGGATTATACAGTCATAAATAAATTTATTTACCGGGGTGGGGACCGAGTATTTTTCGCCCAAACGAACGACGGTTCCGTTTTGGTATTCAATTTCTGACGGTTTACCCTCCATTACATCCCTTGCAAGCGAAGTTGTGGAGTGGTATGGGATTTTGTCAAGAAAACCAAGTGTTGCTTCCACAATATTTTCAGGAAGGTTAACCCCGGCTGCTTTGCCCACATGGTATATTTCGGTAAAAAGATCGGTACATAATTGCCTCGTTCCCGGAAAGTCCAAAACTGCGCCGTATGAAGACCGAGTTAAACCAATTAACCCACTGATACAAATACCCAGGAATTTTTTCCAGACTTCCACATCAATATCGCGGGCAATTATGTTGGTTATGCCTGCTTCATCAAAAGTATTCGCGATGTTTTGTACCCTTGTCGTTTTTTGATTATCAAATTCCCCAAAAACGATGGTTGGTTCAACACTTATATGGTGGATAATTCCAGGCACTTCAATTTTGCTGATGATCCTGCATAGACCATTTAAAACATGTTCTTTGCCAACAATTTCCGCAATTTCGTGGGCAGCCAATACGCCATTCTGCAATGGTAACACAACCGTATTTTTACCTATGATTGATTTCAATTGCACAGCGACTTCCTTCACCTGCCATGCTTTTACCGAAACAATAACCAAATCCGGAGTTTTCAGGTCAGATATTTGAGAAGTTGCCATTGCCGGATGAACCGTAAAACTACCCTTTTCACTTTTCACCTGAAGTCCCTTATCCTTTATTGCTTTTAAGTGTTCGCCCCGGGCAACAAAACTCACCTGGTTTTCTGCTTTGGCAAGTTGCCCGCCGAAATATCCTCCGACCCCGCCTGTTCCAATTATCGCAATATTCATATTCTGTCTTTTCAATTGTTGTGAGGAATGAATGTACGATCTTTTCATTTAATTGGCTGCCTTTAAAGGGTGAAAAAGTGTATTTTTAATCTTCAAATCATTTAAAAATATAGCAATGCAAAAAATAGTCTCATTCTTATTTTTATTCCTTATAGTAGCTTGTACATTCAATAATAAACCTGTTGACAATTCTGAAGAATCAAAGAAGTTAATGTATGAAACTATTTCATTAAACATTGATCAGGCAAACCGCTTGGTAAAACTACCATTGAAGTGCATGCAGCAGGAGTTTCCCAATAAACTGAGCCAAACCCTGGGGACAAAAGATGAACTGGGAGCGCCCAAAGAATTGCATCCTGCATTTTACGGCTGTTTCGACTGGCACTCATCGGTACATGGGCATTGGATGTTGGTGAAATTGCTAAAGATGTTTCCAAATCTGGATGGGAAAGAAGAAATTATCGATCGATTGGTATCAAATTTAAGCACACAAAATATTCAGGGCGAAGTTGCCTATTTTCATAGGGAAAGTGAAAAATCGTACGAACGCACTTATGGCTGGGCATGGCTGCTAAAGCTGGCAGAAGAATTGCACACCTGGGACTCGGATTTAGCCCGTGAACTGGAAGCCAACCTGCAACCGCTAACCAATTTAATTATTGAAAAGTATTTGGATTACCTGCCACGATTAAATTACCCAATCAGGGTGGGCGAGCATACCAATACTGCATTTGGGATGGCTTTTGCCTGGGATTATTGCAACACTGTTGGAAATGCCCCCTTAAAAGAAATGATTGAAAAACGGGCAAAAGATTTTTATTTAGCCGATGCTGGTTGTCCGTTAACATGGGAGCCCGGTGGGTATGATTTTTTATCCCCATGTTTAGAGGAAGCCGATATCATGCGAAGGGTATTGCCTAAAGACGAATACAGAACATGGCTTGCGGCTTTTTTGCCCCAACTCACTGATCCCAATTTCTCATGGGAGCAAGGCAAAGTGTCGGACCGGAGCGATGGCAAAATGGTACATTTAGATGGGCTGAACTTTAGTAGGGCCTGGTGCCTTTTCGGAATTGCATCGGACTTAGAAGAATATGCCCATTTGCAACAAATTGCTGTTGAGCATATTCAGTTTTCATTGCCAAATATTATCGATGGTGATTATATGGGCGAACATTGGCTTGCTTCCTTTGCGATTTATGCCTTGAGTATGGCGGGTGAATAAGGTTTTTTTAATCAGTTAATTGACTGTTTCTTTTTAAGTTAATTGTTTGGAACCTCCGAATTGTATTCGGAGCAGAATCTGCTTCCGATACTGATCGGGATTATTGCAGTGCTTCAGTCTCTATAATTTTTTTGACCGAAGCCCGAAGTCAGAAAGTAATTTGTTCTCCTTCCGACTTCGGACTTCGGACTTCTGTCTTCCATCCAAGATATTCTTTTTCGAATTTCATATGAGAATTAAACCAATGTATTTCCAATGCAAAGTGGTTTATTTAAGTTCGAACCTGCAAAGCATTTGTGCTTTTAGGGTGATGTTTTCAAATTCAATTGCCGGAAGGTCATCTGCAACAATACTGCTAACTCCCCGTAGTCTTATAACAGAATTAGCCTCCTTGAAATTGTTAAACTGTTCATATTCCTGTACATAAATTGCTTTCCCGATTTCCTGACCGATGGCATTGGCGAGAGCCGAGGCTTTTTCTTTTGCCGCTTTAATGGCATTGGTTTTAACCTGAAGTTTGAAGCTCTCCAGTTCCGAATGATCCAGGTTTGAAATATTGGTATTTGAAATTCCTGCCTGCTCAAGCTTGTAAAAAAGCGCACCTATTTTTTTCGAGTCATATAAAAGCAACTCGTACTCTTTCGATTTGTGGATATCGTCTTTTTTCAATTTGTAGAATCGAAAATTACTGGAATAGTCTTTTAATTTAAGATCTTTTTTAGCATCAATTTCCAATGACTTTAAGATTTTAAGCAAATCTTTTTCCAGGCTTTCAATGGAAACTTTCCCTTTGGTGTCAGATTCGTTAAGGGTAATGTCAATGCTAATTTTGTTGGGTGCAATTTCAAGTTCTGCAGTGCCCGTAACCTCCATATAAGGAAGATCAATAAAATTCTTAGTTTGACCGAGGACCTGGTTCCCCAACACAAGCAAAATCACAATTAAAAATGTATTTCTCATAGCTATCTGTTTTTATTTAGAGTTAATGATTAAAATCGATTTCCATCGGTATTAGTACTGCACTTAAGTTTCTATAAATTTCATTTTTATTACGAAAGTCTGAAGCACGAAGTCCGAAGTTAATTTTTGAGTTGGTTATGCTTTCCTTCCGTCTTCTGCCTTCTGCCTTCACATCAATTATTTTAATTATCCAATTTCATTTGAATTTTTAATATTTATGTATTTCAAAGCATAGTGGTTTAGTTAATAGTTCAAGTTTAAATTCCAAACTCTACCGGGTATGTAACAACTTTGCCACATTTCCCTTTGAGGGCACCTTCTTTTAGTTCCAATGCCATAAATGCTTCTTCGGGCACCTCAAAAGGAAAATTAATGCCCCATTTATTTGCTTTCTGAAAACCAAACCTCAGGTAATAGTTTTCATCGCCCACAACAATGACCGAACGAAACCCCATGGTTTTGGCAATCCGCAAGCCCCTGGTAATGAGTTTGCTTCCGATTCCTTGTTTTTGCCGTGAAGGCAGAACTGCCATTGGCGCCAGCGACAGGCAATCGTCTTCACCAATTTTTATTTTAGAGAACAAAATATGTCCGGTAATTTGATTATCGTCCTGGTTTACAAGCGATAAATCGGGAATGAAACTTTTTCCGGTACGGATCCGGTTCACCAATTCCGCCTCGTTTGCCTGTTCAAACGCAAATTCGTATAACTTATAAATTATTGGAATATCTGAAGGGATTTCTTTTCGTATTGCCATTGATCAATTTATTTCATCGATATTATGGAGAAGATGGTATTGGAGAAGTTTGGTTGCTTGATTTAGTCCCTTTTTCTAAAATTTTAATTTCAGGAAAAGGGAAGGAGAGAAAGGAACAGCTTCTGCATAGACGTTTACGGAACTTAGTGCACCTGTTGATACCCTGCTTAAATTAGAGAATTTAAGGTTTTCATAGTTGAGGATATTTAGGATGGAGAGCCCGGCTTCCATATTAAATTTCTTGGGTGTGAACCTATACACAAGCGATGCGTCCATGCGTTTATAAACCGGGATATCCGTTTCACCTTCTTCCAAAGTTTCCTTTGTTTTTTCAAATCCCGACCCAAATACATAATTTGCCGACAGGTAAAACGATTTGATGTTTACTATTCCCGCGATTTTTAGTTCGTGCCGCTGATCGTGCAATGCCGGACTATACTCATAAATTCGTTGGAAAGTAAACCTTTCTTCTGTTTTGCTTAATGTATATGCCAGCCAGATCAAATTATTCTTATACTCTTTTTTGATGTAAAAGTCAAGCCCTTTGCTTCGTCCTTCGCCATCGTAAAACCCCCTTTCAATTCTATTGTTTCCCCTATGGAAACGGGCAAGTCCGGTGGTTGTTTTGTAAAATCCTTCCAGGCAAATAGTGAGGTCGTTTTTAAAATATTTCAACCCTCCAACAAAGTGTTCCCCATGCAAAACAGGAATGTTTTCCCTATCAGGGATGGTCCAGAAATAACTGTAATTATAAACGCTATCTACCTGTGATACTTTGGCTATATATTGGTTGTATATTCCCCAGGCAGCATTTATTTTCCAGGTTTCGTCAATATGCAGTGCAAACGAAATTTTTGGTTCAATATATAGTTTGTTAAAATCGCTTGAGTAAGTGGCACGCATGCCGCCTTTAAATTGAAAATACTTGCCCAGAGGAACATTGTCCTGAACGAAACCATAGAATCTTTTGGAAACCAGGTCCTGGTTTAAAACCGTACTTTCAAATGAGGTACTGAGTAATTTACTTTTGTTTTTGATGTAGCCAAATCCAAGCTCCATGTTTTGCCCTTTTGGGAACACAACCCGGTTTTTCAGTTCGATGTACGATTCTGAGATTTGGTTATCAATAGTTCCGTATTTTTGTGTCTTTTGTTTGCCGTTTCTTAAGTTTTCGGTCTTGTTTTCTTCGAAGGAATTATTCTCAAGGCTTGAATATGCAAAGATGATGTTGCTTGTATTTCCATTCCCCCAATTTTTGCTGTAAAAAGCCGATCCCCCTGTCTGCTGGTTTTTTTCTGTTTCTGTCCGAAAAATCCTTGTATTCGCAACATCGCCCTCTAATTCATAATTAAAGTCGTCGCCACCGTAATAATAACTAATGTAAAAAAGGTCGCCGTTGTTGCCAGACAATGAATATTTTAAATTGAAATCTGAGAAATTATAGTCAGGCAACGCATTCAGGTCAACCGAATAATTAATACTCCCATTTTTGTTTCCGTTATCGTTTCTTTTTCTGTTGATGTTTTGCTTAACCGGATCGTATAGTTCGTAATAGGTTTTTCGAACTGCTGCCGTTAAAGTCGATTTTTTTAGCACAGGAAGCTCAAGCAAGGCATTAATGGTGGAGTTGTTAATACATAAATTTAAACCTGCATTTTTTCGGTTACCATCTTTTCCGCTAATGTTTACAATTCCTCCAACCCTGTCGCCAAAGCTGGCATCGTACCCGCCTTTATAAACATCGATATTTTTAATTATTAATGGATTTACAACCCCAATATTATCGTTGTAGTTTTTTAAACCGAATACTGTATAACCATCGAAGCTGATTTTGCTTTGTCCTTCGTAACTTCCCCATATCATTAAGTCCGACGATTGTTCCCCGGCAGCCAGTATCCCGGGCATTAAACGCACGAGGTTGAATACCGAATTATCGCCATATCCCGGAAGGAAAGGGGCAATATTGTGGTTTATGGTTATGTTTCCGGGCTTGTCGCCAATAAGGGTTGATTTTTCAATAATATTATTTGTGACGGTAATTTCCCCAAGTTGTTTTAACGAAGGATGAAGAAAAAATGTCCTGTTCAAATCCCTCGTAATAATCGTGTCGTATATATAATATCCCAGGTGTGAGATTTTTAATGAAAAGCTTGAGTCGTTGGAGGCGACATATGAGAAATAGCCTTTTTGGTCGGACTCAACCATCTTGTTATTTACCAGTATATTTGAATATGGCAGTGGTTCGTATGTGCTCGCTTCTAAAACCTGTCCCTGGATTTTGTGCCGATGAAGAGTATCGTTTTTCGCAATATTTTTAGACTTTGGATAGATAATAAATACTTCTCCTGATTTTTTATACTCCAGCTTTAATCCCTTTAAAGCTTTGCTGATCAGTGCTTCCTGGTTTTTAAACTCGCCCGAAAAGGAAACAAAGTAATTGGAAACCAGGTTTTCATCGTAAACGAGTTGGAATTGATGCTTCTCCCGTAATTCCAATAAAAACACATTTAGAGGCTGATGGTCAACCTCTATTTTTAGTTTGTTTTGTGGTTGGGCCACCACCTGCATCAAACTACTAAGAATTGCTATAATAAAAAGTAACTTTTTTATTCTCACTCATCAATTGTTTTGGACAATATTGTAAGTGCCATCTGCTTCTTTGGTAAAGGTAAGCAAACGTGGCATACATACATATTCCAAAACGTCTTCTATATTGTGTTTAGTACTCAAATTCAAACTTACGCTGTAATCTAGCTCAGGGGCTAATTTTATTTTTACGCCATATTGCCGTTCTATTTCCTGTAATACTTTTGAAAGAGCAATCCCGGTAAAAAAGAACTCGTTATTTTGCCAGGCAATTTCCCTGGAAGAATTATAATTGTTGGTAATTTGGATTACTCCGTTATTGTTCACTTCGGCATAGTCGCGGGGTAAAAGAATTACCGAATTGTTTACCGAAGAGCTAACCTTAACTTTGCCCGTTAAACAGGTAATTTTATATTCGCCATCGCGGGTAAAAATATTGAATGTGGTTCCAAGAACCTGCGTGCTTGCTTTTTCTGATTTTACGATAAATTTCTTTCCTTTTTCAACTTCAAAAAACGCTTCCCCTTCAAAATGCAATTCCCTTTTTAAGTAATAAGTAAATGGTTTATAAGAAACCTGCGAGCTGGCATTAAGGTGGACCTTTGAGCCATCGGGCAAAGCTACTGCCAAATGCTTACCGGACGGGCAATTAATGGTTTTTGTGTGGAACCAGAAAAAAGCAACGGTTCCAATTAAAACAGCAATGGTAGCAGCTATAGAAAGTTGTTTAACCTGGTTGCTAAAATAAATTTGTTTAGTGCGCTTTTCCTCCAGGTTCGCAAATGTATCTTCCCAAACTTCCTCCTTAGGTTTTTTCCAAACAACATCACCCTGTGAAAACAATGTTTTGCTTTCACGGTCAATTTGGGTATTTATTTTATGTTGTTTTTTATTATCCATGGTATTGAAGCTTTTTTCTCAGATATTCCAAGGCATTTTTCATTCTTTTTTCTACAGCTTTTACACTCACCCCGGTTTGCATTGCAATTTCATTGTACCTTAATTCTTCATGACGGCTTAATAAAAACACGGTTCGTTGTTTCTCCGGCATTTCGCGAAGCGCATACTTGTATTTCTTTTTTGTTTGTTCAAATTGCAATATTTCTTCCGGAGAATTAGAATTGTTGTTTATTTGCAGGTGCTTAAAATAGTTAAATTCAAGTTTATCCCTTCTGTATCGCGTAATAAATAAATCATTGGCCATTTTAAAGAGCAGTCCTTTGGTCTGATTATCTGTTTTTATTCGCTTTTCCCAAACCTTCATAAAAGTATCCTGGGCAATGTCGGTCGCAAGGTCTTCGTCTCCTGAGCGATAAAGAAGATAACGCCTAACTTCATCAAAATACGAATCAAATAGATTTTTAAATTCCTCTTTTGTCAATGTTTATTTTTTTTCAATAAATAGAGAACTGAAAATTAGTGATTTTTAAAGAACTACCCAGAATAATATTTTACAATTATCCGGGTAGTTTCTTATCAAATCTGACTATTTATTGCCATTCCCCCCGTTGTTTCCTTTATGCTTGTTTTTGCCTCCTTTTAATTCAATTTCAACGCTTTCACCATTTTGAGTTAATGTTGCAACACTGTCGCATTCGCCATAGCCATAATCAATGGATGAAAACACGGTGCTGTTTTCTGTAATTTCAACCACACCTTCTACAATGTACCTGCAATCGCCAATTTTAATCAATGGCGTAACAATTACTTTTTCATACACATCCCCTTCCGAGGTAGAGGCATTAACAAAGCCTGTAATCTGTATTTTATCGTCCGATTGATCGGTGTCTGTATCAATTCCTTCTATCCATTCCCTTGTTTTTTCAGCGGTTCTGGTAATCACCAAACCATTGTCAAATGTAAAAACAAGGCTGCTTGTCATTTCCGATAACCTTGTGCTTACGTTATCGCCAATAAATGTACTTCTTGATGTTCCGGCAATTGCGATGGTGTCAACTTTAAAATTATCGTAGGTGATTTCCCGGTATGCACCATCCGTGTGTTTTTCTGCAGAGATATAAATTTCAATAATACCACTAATTACGCGGCCATTTCGTAATACAGTACTGTCTCCATAATTCAGCGTGATTGTTTTCGGATATCCGGTTTCGGTTGTGTCGATTGTTACATCAGGGCATTGTCCCATTTTATAACGCATGTTGGGCATCCATTTCCATTTATTTCCCAATCCATACCTTTTTGTGAGGGCTTTTTCGGCGTTTAAATAAAAATCTGCTTCATAATTCGATTCGGCAACTGCATTTTCTGCAACCGATTCATTGGCGGCAATCTGAACCGATTTGGTAGATATTTCGCTTGAGTTACTAAGGGCGTCAGTATTTTCTTTGTTGCAAGAAAATAAACTTACGATTATTGCCAGTGCTAAAATTCCAAAATAATTTTTCATGACTATAAATTTTTGTTTTTATGATTGATTTACCCTTATACCGAACGACAATTGATTTACCCTACTTTTATTTTCTTGTTAATGGTTAAAACCTCTGAATTGTATTCGGGAGCAGCTACTTTAAGTTTTCTAAACTTTTCTATTTTTGAATGTCGTTTTTAGTACAGAGATTTTAGTATTGAGAAACTTATTTCTTTTTTTCTTCTCTCTTTGCTCACTACTTTATACTCATATCTTTTTCATTTCATCGAATATATAAGTAAAATATCCTGCGTGTATAGCCGTTAAGTTTAACTAAGCTTCAATATGTATTTGACTTGCCGTTTTGTTTTTTTACATTTGATATTCTATAAATAAATGAAGATGAAGTATCGGTTTTTTAAAGCAGTTTATGTCGTATTGGGGGTGTTTATGAGCTTCCAATTACATGCGCAACTATTGAGGAATAACGGGGAAGGGACACCAAAACTCGCAGTGGGGATTATTGTTGAAAATATGCGTCCGGATTATATCGACAGGTACTGGAATAAATTTGGGGAAAACGGTTTTAAGAAATTGTATTCGAAAGGCACCGTTTTTTCAAATTTCAAAATGGAGCAACATATTCAGAGTTATTCAACCGGAACAGCAACTTTATTTACCGGGGTATATGCCGCAACGCATGGGATTATTGCTAATTCGTGGTACGACAGGTTAACCGAAAAGGAAGTAAATTGTGTGGAAGATGATTATTATTTTACCGTCGGATCGGATACGAAGGCAGGAAACTCTTCCCCAAATAAATTAATGGCAAGTACCATTGGCGATAACCTGAAAATTTTCACCATGGGGAAATCGAAGGTTTTTAGTGTTGCCATGAACGACGTGTCATCTATTTTCTCGGCAGGCCACGCTGCAGATGCAGCCTATTGGTTCGATGAGGTTACCGGAAGAATGGTATCAAGTTCGTTTTACCTGAATACGTTTCCTGATTGGGTCCGCTTGTTTAATTCCGATGGTTTTGCCAATAAGTACAGTTATCGAAACTGGGTAACGCTCCTTCCCCAAGAGCAATATACCGAAAGCCTGGAGGATGAATACATTTTGGAAAGTGGTTATTACGACAAATGGAACACTTTTCCACATACTGTTTCAAAATATGTGAACCGGGCTGGGAATTTTAAGCCATTAAAAACCACGCCATTTGCAAATACAATCATTGGTGATTTTACTTCCGAACTTTTAAAAAGTGAAGACTTGGGTAGCGATAATTATACCGATTTGCTCACAGTAATTTTCTCTTCCATGGATTATATGAACAATTCTTTTGGACCAACATCCATGGAAATGGAGGATACCTACCTTCGGCTCGACCAGCAAATTGGCAGTTTGATTGATTTGCTTGAAAATAAATATGCGAAAGAAGACTTGGTGATTTACCTTACATCAAATACCTCGGCATCGTACCCTGTGGCTTATTTAAAAGAAGAATTTAATATTGCAGTCGGCGAGTTTTTCCCGGAAAAAGCATTGGCACTTTTGACCAATGTTTTAAACATCACTTATGGCGAAGGCAAATGGATTGAGCAGGTTTCCGGTCAGCAAATATACCTAAACCATAAGCTTATTGATGAAAAGAATATCGATCAGCGGGAAATGATTGAGAAGGCATCGACATTTATTAACCAATTTGAGGGAGTTAAAATTGTTATCCCTTCCTATGAGCTTGAAAAAGGAGGTAGTGGCAACAATGCAAATGCAACTGTTTATAATTCATACAGCAAAAACCGTTCGGGTGATTTTTCATATATCCTTGAAGAGGGATGGCAGCCAAGTTATAAATTCCAAAAGGTAAATTATACCGATCAAACACATATACCATTGGTCTTTTACGGGAGCAGATTTCAAACTAAAAATGTTAAAGCCAGAAAAACGGCAATTGATTTAGTACCAACACTGTGCGATATTATAGGTATCCCGGTACCTGACAGGTGCCGCGGGCAAATCATGGAAGAACTTACTAATTAACGGCGTTGCGCTTTTTATTGTTTTTAAGAAAACCAAGCGAAGCAGTTTGCTTGTCAAGTAGTATGTTTTGTTTATTGGGCTGGTTTTTGGGCGATTTTAGCAAATTCATCTGAACATTAATGATTGTGTCAGATACCAATTCCAATTGCGTTTCCTGTGGGAAGAACGAATTGTCGGTAAAAGTTATATCGATATCTCCTGATGGAAGAACCAATTGAAAATATCCTTCTTCATTGCTGATAGTCCCAATTTTGGTGTTTTTTTCGAATACGCTAACGTTTTTCATTTTTTCACCTGAAGTGGAATTCAAAATATAACCATTAACGACCAACAACTGGCCGTAACTTGTTGGAGAAACAAGGATCAATAAAAAAAGGATGTCGAGGAGTAAGATTTTTCTGAACATTGTTTAATCATTTTAAAATTCTAATTGTTTTTATGGCTTTGTCCGGGTTTTGTTTGGCAAGAACAAAAATTTGGACGTTTTTTTATGGCTTTTATTATAGAGACAAACCGAATGTAAAAGGGTTGCTTTTAGTTCAACATTTATTTTCAAAACGAACAATCTTCCCAGATTATTTTGTTTAGAAAATATTTTCACGTCAAAAGAACGAAAGTTAAAAACGCAAAAATGGTTTGACAAAAATCATGTTTTCAACCTTGTTTAGAATTGTTCTGTCTTATGTTCAGTATAGTATGTTGAAGAACAGAATAAACATTGACTAAAGTGTTCGTTTTAAAAAACTTTACTGACTATTTTTGTTTGCATCAACCGAAACTTATACCTCATAAAGGTATTTTTTTAGCTACATGGCCCGGCCTTAATTGGCGCTCTTAGTTAATAAATATTTACTTCAATAACCGATACAGATAAACAACTAATTTTCAAAATTTCACATGAATCCCACACAATCTCTAATCAAAGATTTAGCAGAAAAACATGGCCGAAAAAGGGAAAGCCTACTGCCCATTCTGCAAGGCGTTGTAGAACAGGAAAAGTACCTTTCGGAATACTCCATGGTAGAAATCGCCAGGGAAATTGATATTCCGGCCGCCGATGTCTATGGAACTGCTACTTTTTACTCATTTCTGGAAGCAAAGAAAATGGGTAAGTATGTTATCCGGGTGTGTAAAACCATTACATGCGCGATGAAAGGAAAAAACCAGGTGATTTTTGCCATTCAAGACATGTTAAAAGTAAAAATCGGGGAAACCACACCAGATGGCCGTTTTTCACTGCTTGAAACAAATTGTCTGGGATGGTGCCACAAAGCTCCTGCAATGTTAATTAACGATGAAGTATATACCGAGCTTACCCCTGAAAAGGTTAGGGAAGTCCTTACGGCGTATATGAAAAAAAATCAAGACTAAAAACAGGAGGTAATTATGGCAAGTACACATCAATTAAAACGTGCAGATTTTATTTTCAGGAATGAGAATGATTACGAGAAGGTTTTAAGTAAAACGCTTCAGCGCGATAAGCAGGAAATCCTGAATGAACTAATTAGCTCCGAATTAAAAGGCCGGGGCGGGGCAGGTTTCCCAACCGGATTGAAATGGAAACTTACTTCGGAAGCTAAAAGCGATATAAAATATATTATTTGTAATGCCGACGAAGGCGAACCCGGAACGTTTAAGGATCGCGAAATACTTTCAAAAGTGCCGTACAAAGTATTAACGGCAATGGCCGTTTGTGCTTATGTAACCGGTGCACAAAAAGGGTTTATTTACCTTCGTGGTGAATATAAATTCCTGAAAGAGGAATTAAACAAAGCAATTGAGGAGTTTAAATATTACTGCAACGAAATCAAGCTGGATTTCGACATTGAAATATTCATGGGAAGCGGCGCTTACATTTGTGGTGAAGAAACCGCTTTAATGGAATCAATGGAAGGAAAGAGAGGGGAACCAAGAAATAAACCTCCATTTCCAACCAGTGCAGGATATATGGGCAAACCAACAGTCATAAACAATGTGGAAACCTTGGCACATGCTTTTACCATTTTAAAATATGGGGCTAAAAAATTCTACGATCTGGGCGTACAATATTCCAGGGGAACCAAATTGTTCTCTGTATCAGGGGATACACCAAAACCTGGTATTTATGAGTTGGAGCTTGGGATGAGCCTTCAGGATTTTGTATATGAATTTGGCGATGGCGATACCAAAGCCGTACAGGTTGGCGGGGCATCCGGATTTTTGGTCCCGCGCAAAAGCTTTAAAGATGCCGCCATTGGTTTCCAGGGGAAACTTACCGGAATATCGTTGCCAACAGGTGGATCAATGATGCTTTTTAATAGCTCCCGGTCAATGTTTAATGTGTTAGACAACTATCTCGAATTCTTTAGGGAAGAATCATGCGGACAGTGTACCCCTTGCCGGGTAGGCTGCCAGCAACTATTAATGGGGATTAAGGCAGTAAAACGTGGCGAAAAACCAGCTTCATATCTGGAAAAACTGCTGCGCTTAACCGAAACCATGCAATATACCGCTAAATGTGGCCTGGGGCAATCGGTGGCAAACTCCTTCTCTTCTATTGTTGAAAATTTCCGTGAGGAAATGATCTATTAATTACAAACCTGAAAAATAGAGAAAGATATGTCTAAAAAAGTAAATTTATCGATCAATGGATTCCAAATTGAAGTTGCAAGGAATACCACTATTCTGGATGCAGCGAAAGAATTGGGAATAACCATACCTACACTTTGTTACCATAAAGATTTATGTATTGCAGGTAATTGCAGGGTTTGTGTTGTAGAAGTTGCCGGGCAAAAACGCTTATCGGCTGCCTGTGCAACCCCTTGTGAAGAGGGAATGGAAATACTTACGAACAGTTTAAAAGTCCGTAACTCAAGGAAGCACATCATTGAACTTCTGTTGTCGGAGCATAATGCAGATTGCACCAAATGTTACAGAAATGGAAATTGCGAATTGCAGGAACTGGCATCAGAATATAAAATAATGACACAGGATTTTATTGAGCTTGTGCCTTTTAAAAACTATACCATCGATTCTTTTTCCCCGTCTATTATCAAGGACGATAGCAAATGTATCCGCTGTCAGCGATGCGTGCGCACTTGTGCCGAGTTGCAAGGGGTGAATGCTTTAACCTGTGCCCACAAGGGCGACCAAATGAAAATTTCGACCTTCTTTAGCAAAGCAATGCGCGAAGTTGTGTGTACCAATTGTGGCCAGTGTATTAATCACTGCCCAACAGGTGCATTGGTTGAGAAAAATTACATTGAGCAGGTTTGGGAAGCAATTGCCGATCCTAAAAAACACGTGGTTGTGCAAACTGCCCCTGCTGTTCGGGTTGGATTGGGCGAAGAACTTGGTTACCCACCTGGAACAAGAATTACCGGGAAAATGGTGGCTGCCTTAAAACGTTTGGGTTTTGATTCGGTACTGGACACCGATTTTACTGCCGACTTGACTATTATGGAAGAAGGGACCGAATTGCTTACACGCTTGAAAAAAGCCTTGGTTGATAAAGACGAAACAGTTGCATTACCAATGGCAACTTCTTGTTCACCGGGTTGGATCAAGTACATTGAACACATGTACCCGGAACATTTGGATAACCTTTCCACTTGTAAGTCGCCGCAACAAATGTTTGGGGCTTTGGTGAAAACCTACTATGCAAAAGCAAGGAACCTGGAGCCGGAAGATATTGTTTCGGTATCGATAATGCCATGTACTGCCAAAAAATTTGAGGCTTACCGTCCTGAGATGCACGACAGCGGGCACCGCGATGTTGA
This sequence comes from Prolixibacteraceae bacterium, assembly GCA_963677475.2. Classification (GTDB taxonomy): domain Bacteria; phylum Bacteroidota; class Bacteroidia; order Bacteroidales; family Prolixibacteraceae; genus JABMQB01. Next base: position 451,073 of record CAXXQD010000015.1, read on the forward strand.
TTATGTGTTAACTACCCGCGAGTTGGCAATTCTAATCAAACAGGCTGGGCTCGATTTTGAGAAACTGGAAGATACCAAGTACGATCGTTTAATGGGCGAATCAACCGGGGCAGCAGTTATTTTTGGGGCTACCGGAGGAGTAATGGAAGCAGCCCTGAGAACTGCCTACGAGATTGTTACCGGGCGCGAAGTGCCATTCGAAAACCTGAACATTACCCCGGTGAGGGGAATGGAAGGCGTGAAAGAAGCCTCAGTGAAAATTGAAAACCCGGTGAAAGATTGGGCATTCCTGGATGGGGTAGAGTTAAAATGCGCCATAGCACACGGATTGGTGAACGCCAAGAAAGTGATGGACGCCGTTAAAAAAGGCACGGCCGATTATCATTTTATCGAATTTATGGCTTGTCCGGGCGGTTGCCTGGGAGGTGGTGGACAACCAATTCCGACCAACCCCGAAATCAGGCAAAAACGGATGGAAGCAATTTATGCCGAAGACGATGGAATGCCTATCCGTAAGTCGCACGAAAACCCGGAAGTATTGAAACTTTACAAAGACTTCTTAAAAGAACCACTTGGCGAAGTTTCACACCATCTGTTGCACACGAAATACACCAAACGCGAACGTTACTAATCAGCGAATAACAATTCTAAGCCCGGTAATTTTAGCCGGGCTTTTTTGTGAAAATTCGGGTGATGCGTCCCGATTTGATCAGGATCTATCCGCATTATTTTTTCACGTATAAAATTTGCTGCATCTAAAACCTTTTAGTTTGACTTTTTTTCTGTTCTTGATTTCCGGGAATCAAGAATTTTCTTGGGCTCTTTTGTGTTGGTTTAGAATAATTTGCATAAAGATGGGAACAAGCATTGTTTATGTTTATTGATTTGTAATAATTCCAAACTTTTGCTACTTTAGGTGACGTATAAAAAACAACACCTTGGCACACAATCTTACGATAAAATTTATCCGTTTACGATTTATAAAATCCTTGAGTTTACAAAGTTTAGTTTGGGCTGTGATGGTAATAGGATTTTTTTGTTAAGAAAAATGTTGGGTTATATACACGTTATAGCCAAACCTAAAAAAAACGACAATGGAAAAGCACACGACCAAAATAACATCGAAAAGTATTGAACAAAGTGGACTGCCAACTGACTACAAAAAAGCCATTGCTGAATACATTTGGAATGGATTTGATGCAAATGCCACAAAAATTGAAATAGACTTCGATGCGAATGAAACAGGATATATTTTCAATTTATCAATTACTGATAATGGAGATGGCATTAATCTTGAAAATATAGATGAAACATTTGGTCATTTTCTTGACTCACAAAAAGTATCAACATTTGATAATGAAGGTTTTGTAAAAGGGAAAAAAGGAAAAGGTAGATTTGCATTTAGTGTATTTTCGAATAAAGCTATTTGGCGAACAAATTACTTAACTAAAGAAAATAGAATCTTTGGGTATGATATTGTAATCAATAAAAATTCTCGGAATAGTTTCAACATTGATAATAAAGCAATATCTAAGAAAACTCAAACCGGAACAAAAGTTGTTTTCGAAGATTTTCATTCTCTTACTGCTGATTTACTTGAGGATGTAGAATTTGAGAATTTCCTATGTGCTGAGTTTGGATGGTTTCTTTTCCTAAACAAACAATTTGAGTATTCAATTAAAATAAATGGAGAAAACATTGACTATTGGAGCATAATTGACGATTTTGAGGAATTCGAAGAAGTAATTGAGGAAAATAAATTTCAAGTAAGTTTTCTAAGGTGGAGAAAAAAAATTGGTGATAAATATTTCTATTATTTTCTAAACGATGAAAAAAAGGAGAAATCCAGGAAACATACTTCCTTTAACAATAAAGCCATTGATTTTCATCATTCAGTTTATATTGAATCAGATTTTTTTAATGAATTTGTCCAAACTAAAGAAGATGTTGGAGTTTTAGATTTTAGCGAAAAAAATCAAACAAATCCAATTTTTAAAAAATTGATTAGAAACTTAAACAATTTTGTATTTGAAAAGGAAAGGCAATTTGTAAGAGAGTCGCAAGCCGAAAAGCTAATAATCAAATATCATTCAAAAAACATATTCCCAAAATTTAGAAATAATTCATATGAAAAATATCGTCAAAAAGATTTAGAAAATGTAATTAGGGAATTATATTGTATTCAACCAAATATATTTCAAGGATTAAAAGAAACACAAAGTAAAACAATAGTAGGATTCTTAAATTTACTTTTAGACACAGAACAAAGAGAACATGTTCTTGAAATCATCGAAAATGTAATAACCCTTACGGATGAAGAAAGAGAAGGACTTGCTAAGTCACTAAAAAAGACTAATTTTTCTCAAATAACAAAGCTTATTAAATTACTTGAAAACCGTTTTGAGGTAATTGAAATAATTAAATCTTTAGTTTTTGAATTAGAAAAATTCTCTAATGAAAGAGACCATATTCAAAAAGTAATAGAAAAAAACTATTGGCTTTTCGGAGAACAATACCATTTGGCATCAGCTGATAAAAATTTCGAAACAGCTTTAAACAACTACTTGTATTACCTTGAAAAAGGTGAAAAAATTCCAGAGAAAATAAACAACAAGAAAAAATTAAAACGTCCTGACATATTCATTTGCAGGCAAACTGATATTCCAGATTCTACTGGTAATGAATACACAATCGAAGAAAATATTATTGTTGAACTTAAAAGACCTTCTGTAATAATTGGAAAAGAACAGTATTCACAAGTTGAAGACTATTTAATTTTCATTAAAGATGAAGCAAGATTTAATAGCCAGTTAAGAAAGTGGAAATTTATATTGGTGGGGAAAAAAGTTGATTCATTTATTGAAAATAAGTACGAATCACAAAAGCTAAAAGGGAAAAGATATTTAGTGGAGGCAGTTCAAAATTATGAAATTTACGCAATGACATGGGATGATGTTTTCAAAACCTTTGATAATCGTCACAAACATTTAATTGACAAACTTGAATTTAAAGAATCAATAGTTGAAGAGCTTAAAGAAAAAGGATTCACGGTAAATAGAGAAACTGCAAATAAATTAACTAAGATAGCTGTAAATCAATAAAAGAAAAAAGGTCAGGCTATAACAAAATGTAAATGTAATGCGGGTTTTAGCGGGTAATTGGGCTGCGGCTCGTAGTTGCAACACCGCCAATCCGTCTTTGACGACTTGACGGAAATTTGAAATAATGAATAAACGAATTGGCTCCGTGCGATTTTGAAAGTTCATCACTTTTAATCCCGCACTCCACTTACATAAACCGTTATGTACACACATAGAATTATAATGTAAAGGGCAACATAATGACCAATAATTATAAGATTTGGTCATTACGATGACAGAAGGTTTAAAGATGATGGAAATTCATTGGTAAATGCTTCTGAGGGAGTAAAAGGAATCGGGGTAAATTTAGGCTATAAAGTAAATGAACTAATTGAACCATTTTATGGATTTCATACAATTAAGAAACTAAGCATTGGTAACGATCTCCAATAAAAGATTAAAGCATAGTTGGAATAATTTGAAAATGAAACAATTATTTTTGCAATAAAGAAGAAGCGAAATGGAAGCCTGGCTTCCTAATGCAATGTTAAAACCTTAAATCAATAAAAAAATGAAACCAATTAATAAAACCAATTATTGGCTGGGCTTACTGATTTTCTTTACCCTGATATTGGTGCTGATGTATTTTGGGATCATATCGGGGCTGGAAGAAGGCTTTTTCTATGCGGTTTTTGCACTATGGGTTTGTCTTCTGTTAATGCCCTTATTTGTGGAGATCGAATTCCTCGGGATCAAACTAAAAAAGGAAATGCAGGATTTTAAGGAAGATGTAAAAGGTGAAATCCAGTCGTTAAAACTGGAGGTGAAGAATACCAATAACCAGCAGGTTATCCTTCCTGGATACGGACCTCCACCTTCCGATTCAAAAATCCCGATACTGGAAAAGGAGATTGAAGAACTGAAGAAAAAGTATAATTCGGATAAAAGTTCCATAGACCCCAATGCTTCTTTCTTTGGTCCTGGGCAGCTAAATATTACCGGGCTAAAACAAAAATTCGACACACCTGAAGTTTCCATGCAACTGTTTCAAATCAGGTTTAACCTGGAAGAACTGATTACCAAAATATGGAATAATTACAACGAATATTTTTCGCAAAAGAACCGTGTGGTGAGTCCAACGCGAATGCTAAACGATTTGCGCGACATTGACTTGCTCGACAGGGATATTATCGGGCTTACCAGGGATGTACTGGCTATTTGTAATGCAGCGATCCATGGCAGGGAAGTATCTGAAAAACAAATAGAATTTGTGATAAACAACGGAAAAGTAATTTACAATACTTTGTACGATTTGGTGGGTAACGAGTAATTAATCAAATACAACGACAGCTTTTTGAATGCGTAACAATCAATTCTATTACCTTTGAAACTGTTTTTCGAAGATATTAATACAATGGATATACTCATAAAGAGCATTGAAAATCAACTAAAATACAACAAAGGAAAAAACCTGTTCCGTGAAAGCGGGGAAACAGAATTTAAATTTGTTGCCGAAACCATTCAGGCAATTGCCGGAATTGGGGCGCTTGATACAGAATCGGAAAGCTTTTTGATTGAATATACTTCCGACAAGGTTCTGAATGAGTTTTGTAGGATCAATCAATATTATTCGTTTAATACCCAGGCGAAAGAGGAATTGAAAGAAATTTATCGAAACCTGTTCGAAGCATTTAAAACCAGTGATACCGATTTAGAAAATATTTCGGCGAAGCATTATCAAAACTTACAATTGTGGTTGGATAAGAACAATGCATTTGCCCGGAAATTGTATTCAGGTGCGGGGGAAATAATCGATCCTGTGGCATGTTCTGAATACAGTCCGCAGTTGCAAATTGATGTTCTGGGCATCGAAACCGGAAATTTGATGGAGCCAATATTGGACGTTGGTTGTGGAAAAAAAGGATTGCTCGTAAAATATTTATCTTATCAGGGTTTTTCGATTGTTGGCATCGATCGTTTTTCGTTTACTGAAAGTAACCTTCTCACTGCAGACTGGCTGGAATATGAATATGGAAATAATCATTGGGGAACGATCATTAGTAACCTCGGTTTTTCCAATCATTTTATCCACCACAATTTACGCGATGATGGAAATTATCTGGCTTACGGGAAAAAATATATGGAGATTTTGAAATCCTTAAAAGTGGGCGGAAGTTTTTATTATGCGCCTGCCTTACCGTTTATTGAATGTTACCTCGATCCTAAAGAATTTCGTGTGCACACAAAAAAAGCGGCAGGATTGGATTATAATTCCACGATCATTAAAAGGATAAAATAGCCGAATCTGCAATGTGTCTTACTGCTTTGTTTTAAGCTGGTTCGGTTTTATAACGTTTCCAAAGTTTTTGAAATTTTTCTGTTGCTTTTTCCCCGAATTCATCGGATTGGATGTACACACTTTTATCATCGTACACATAAAATGAGCCAGCAGTCCAGTTGTGGCTCCCAATTACAACATGTTTGCCATCAACAATTACCATTTTCGAATGCGTCAATTCTTCCGGATTATCGTAAGTAACGTCAATATTGTTTTTAACAAAAAAATCGTACGCGTTTTTATTGATCAGGCGCGATTTGTAAACATCACCTTCCACATCTTTGTCGAGGATAACCTGGACTTTTACCCCGCGTTCTTTTGCTTCTACAATGGTTTCAAACAAAGTATCGGTCGGATATTTAATCTCCGGTTCGCTTCGCATAAAAAACATAACAATCCGAATGCTTTCTTTTGCTTCTTTCATTAACCTGTCGATAAAATAAATGTACTGTGAATCGTTAATGGGAGCTATTCCGTCACTCTTTGTCCATTGTTTATCCAGTGTAAGGTATTTTTGGTTTTCCTCGAATCGCTTTTCTATTTCATTGGGATGCAGAATCAAAGACCCGAATAATTTTTGAGTATTTCCTTCCATATGTGCGAAAGTATCCAGCAAGGCTTCAAGAAGGTTTGCTTTATAATCATCAACGTTCTTAGAATTTTCATAGAGGGCTTTTAAATAGATAAAAATGGTCGTATTGGATTTAAACTCATAAGATTCGGAAGTAACCAGCAATCGGTTTGGACGCGTACTATGAACCGTTGCGGCTTCTTGCAGGGTTTTAAATTCTTCTTCATCAAGCTCCAATTCTGTTTGCATTTTTTGCATCGAGGTGATGTACCCGTGTTTGTTTTTATATCGGGCAATTTGCTCGGCAGTTTTTTTTGAGATACCTGATAAGCTTTTCAATTCTGTTTCCGGGAGGCTGTTTAGATCACTTTTTTCTACAAATTCAGAAGGTTTGAAAAGCTTGGATAAAGCAATTTCTTGCTCCTTGGTTTCCTGTAAACCAAATTCCGGAATTGGAATTTTGATGACAGAAGCCTCCTTGTTTAAATGTTTGGTGAGTATCGCAGCCAAAATATAATTTTCTAGAAAATTCTGGGAAGCTTCGCTTATTGGTTCACGGGGATAAACAATACTGCTGCATTTTGCAACCAGTGCTTTCAAGCAATTTTTGATTGCTTCTTTTTCAGCTTCTGTCCAGTTCACTTCGGGGAGTTCATTGGCTAGTTTCTCAGTGTAATTATCAATTGTTTTGTTCATGATTCATCCTCCTCATTAATTTTGGTTAAAGCTGGTATTCGCTTCAACTTCTGCCTTGTTTGCTGAAGTGCTCCATAACCATTCAAATTCAGTTGTGAAATAATGGTTGTTGTCTTCTGATTTAATTGCCACAGAGGTCTGTTTGCTTTTAGAAAAAGCAAGGTCTGCCCAATTGTGGCTTCCTAATATTACCAAGCCTTCATCCACAATAATGTATTTGCTATGGAGACTGGCATCATCGGCAGGGTCTCCATAACGGATGTCAATACCCTTGTTTTGGATATAGGTAAATGCCCTTCCATCAATAAACTCAATATTTTTGGATTTTTTAGAATTCCCGATAATAACCCTAACATCGAGGTTTTTCCATGAAGCTTCGCGACAAGCATCAATAATCGAGGTAACCCTTTTATTTTGGTCTTCTTCCAAATCGATAATAAACATGACCACTAATATTCGTTTGGTAGCTTTTCGAATTGATTCAATGGCGAAAAAATAGTAATCGCTATCGTCTAAGCGAAGTACTTCTCCCTGAAATAAAGGTAGTTGATATGTTTTTTTCATAATCCTTCCTCCAATATGTTGTTGATTTGGTTTTCGGTTTCATCTAGCCTTTCAAGCATTGCTAAACAAGAATTTAAGGCATCATTGCTTTCCCCGATCCTGGGTTTGTGTTGTGCTAAAAAAGCACCGAAATCCAGCTCTTTATCGTCTGCTGATGCTTCCATCTCAGACTCCTGGATTACCAATTGCTCTTCCACTTCGGCAAGCATCCCCGATAATGCGGAATTGAATGCCTGGATTTTTGCACTTTTTTCTTCCAATTCCTGCCGTTTGGCTGAAATATAGCTTAAAGCTTGAAGTGCTTCGTTCGGTGAATTTACTTGAGTATCACTTGTTTTGCTAACCATGTCGGTTTCATTCAACCGATCAAAAATCTTGACGCAGTTGGTGTTTGGTAACTTGTTGGCTTCATTAATAAATGAAGGAAGCTTTTTGGAATAATTTTGTGGTGTCTTTTTCATTGTGAACTTCCGCTTTCAGGTGAATATCCCGGAGGGGATGGTAGGTTTAAGTCAATTTCAATAAATTCCATGCATGCTTCAATAAGGGCTTTTAATTCATCTATCATTTGGTTATAAATGCTACGTGTAGTAGGATAGGGGATTTCTGCCTCATTTTTTTCTTCATATGACCGTGAGTCAATAACTTCAAGTATTTCCCCTCTGAGTTCATCGCCATTTTCGAGACGGGTTTGAAGGTCGGCAGATATTTCATCGCTCAAAATACAGCCTTCCGACCTGCCACGATAATAGGGATGGATGGAAATTCCAGTTTCTGAATGTGTTGTTGTTACGTCGTATCTGGCACTTTCACTTGCTTCGATAATATCGAATTCTTCCGGTTGTGCCGGGAATTCATAGGAAAGAGGTCCTTCAACTGTGGCGTCTTCTTCCCAGTTCACATCAACAATTTCAATTATTTGCGATCCATCTGATTTAGTGTACTTCAGGGTTTGTGTACCACTTACACCTATAACATCACCATCATCGTTGTAAATGTTTTCTTTAATTTCATACGTTACTTCAAGGTCCATCGGATAATATTTTGGTTTGTTTATGGATGTTTTTTTTCAAAACCTTCTTTTTTCAATTCTTCGTTTAATGTTAAAGGACTATCAGCTAAAACAATATCACCCAGATAACGTCCATATTTGCCCGTGGCACGACCTTTTCTGGTTCGAACAATTAGTTCATTGTTATTCTCGGAAAAACGTTTTTCTACAAATTGCTTAGCAAGTTGCCCTCTTTTATATTCTTCGGAATTGTGACTGATGCTATGAATTTCATCCGTATCAATATCGAGGAAGCGGATTCGTTGGTTGGTGGTCATTTTAAAACCCAAATCTATAATTACATCAATGGTATCACCATCAATTACGCGGTCTAACATTGCCTTATATTCATACATGCTAAAAGTGTCTAATTGTTAATATTGAAATTTCTGTTCGGTGCGAACCAATGAATTGCAGTGCAATTTTTCATGTGTGTTGGATATTTACCAAAGTTGATTTGAGACAGGTGTAAATTTACGGTTTTTATTTCCCGGGTAACATTAGCTTATACATTGTTTCAATGTTTGTATTTAAACTAAAATACAGTGTAAGATCAGATCAATACAATTTCCGAAAAAAAATGGTCAAATCAAAAAATATCATTTAAAAGCTTAATCTTAAATTGTTTAAGTGCGGTTTTTACCTTGCTTTTAATCTTTTTGATAGCTTTTATCAAGTAGTTTATAAAAATAAATGTAAAATAAATTAGACAAAATGTAAAATAAATATATCTTTGTGTCAAATTATATATTCATAATGTAAAATTTATTATAAAGCTAGAAGTCATGTCGTACAGAGAAAAAGAAAACATCGTGAACATTTTTAGTTCCTTATTTATCACATTGGTATATGCATGGATGGTTTATCAAAGGCATTTAGATGGAAGGATTAATTTAGAAGAAGATTTTCGTTCCTGGGGAATTGTATTCCTCGTGTTTGTCGGGGTTTCGATTATTGCCCGAATTGTGATTTACATTATCTTCCATATTTTCAATGCAATTGCAACCCGTGAAGACGATATTCCGAAAGAAGACGAAAGGGATAAATTAATCAAATTAAAAGCAATCCGTAATTCTCATTGGGTGTTTTCAGCCGGATTTATGCTAAGCATTATCGGACTTGCCATTGGGATGCCGGTTTATGGGCTTTTTATCGCCTTTGTTGTGAGTGGGGTTATTTCCGAGATTATTGATAACGTTTCACAAATTTATTATTACCGAAAAGGCGTTTAAGATGAAAAAAACAACAATTAAAAATACTATTCGAACATTACGCTTTCACGCCAATGAAATGACTCAACAAGACCTTGCCGACCGGGTAGGTGCTTCAAGGCAAACCATTGTTGCCATTGAAAAAGGAAAGTATTCGCCTTCGTTGGAATTGGCTTTTCGCATTGCACATACATTTAATACCCCTTTAGAGGAGGTGTTTATGTATGAGCCAAACGATGATCCTCAATCCCAAAAGCAATGAAAGCAGTAGTTTATAAAAAGTTCGGACCACCCGAGGTTTTATGTGTTCAGGAAATTGTGAAGCCAAAGCCAAAGGAAAATGAAGTTTTAATCCGGGTTAATGCATCAACAGTTGCTGCCGAAGACCCTTCGTTGAGAAAGCATCCGGGTTTGAACGGTATTTTTAAACCCAAGAATCCCACGCCGGGATGGTATTTGGCAGGTGAAGTTGAGGCGGTCGGTGACGGAGTAAAGGAATTTAAGCCCAACGATAAGGTGTATGGTTCTACCGGGCTCCGGTTAGGGGCAAATGCACAGTATATTTGTTTGCCCGAAAAAGCAGCACTGGCTTTAATGCCGGTAAATTTAAATTATCAGGAAGCTGCAGCAATTCCAAATGGTGCATTAACTGCCTTACCCTTTTTTAGGGATACAGCATTAATAAAAAAAGGTCAGAAAGTATTGGTCTATGGGGCATCCGGAACGGTTGGTTCCTCTGCCGTACAATTTGCAAAATATTTTGAAACAAAGGTTACAGGGGTTTGTAGCTCAACAAACCTTGAGCGCGTGAAAGCTTTGGGGGCAGATGCTGTAATTGATTACCGAACAACAGATTTTACAGAAATTGACGAAACCTGGGATGTTATTTTTGATACGGTTGGAAAATTATCTTTTTCGAAAATCAAGCATGTTTTAACCAAAAATGGTGTTTATCTGACAACCTTTCCAACACTTATTAGTTTAATACATAAAATTGCAGGATCATCAGAAAGTAAAACTGCAAGGTTTGCAGCAACTGGTTTGCGAAAAGCCAAAAAACAGAAAAAAGATTTGTACCTTATCAAAGAACTTGTGGAGCAGGAAATTATTAAGCCGGTAATCGACAGGGTTTATTCCATGGAACAAATTGCAGATGCCCACGCTTATGTTGAGAAAGGGCATAAAAAAGGAGACGTGGTTATTAATTGTCAATAAAAAATTAAGGAATGAAAAAAATTATTCAGTTTGGTGAAAATGTGGAGGGATATGATATTCCTGTATTAAATGAAAGGGAAATTCGGGCTGCTGCCGGAATACTTTTCTTGTTCATGTTTATTTCTATTCAGCAAGCGGCTGGTGGCGATTTTACAATGTTGAAATACGCGGTAATAGGCTTCTTGGTAGATATTTTAATTCGGGTTTTAATCAATCCTAAATTTGCACCAACGCTTATTATCGGTCGCCTGATTGTTCGAAACCAAACCCCTGAATATGTAGGGGCGCGCCAAAAAAAGTTTGCCTGGAAAATCGGGATTGCACTTGCAGGAACCATGTTTATCTTGATTGTTTTGGTGAATTCATTTAGCCCGATTACCGGATTGATTTGTTTTATCTGCCTGATCTTTTTGTTTTTCGAATCGGTATTCGGAATTTGCCTTGGTTGTAAGTTTTATCCACTGTTTTTTAAAGATAAAGTGCAATATTGCCCGGGTGAGGTTTGCGATATAAAATCAAGGCACGATATCCAAAAAACATCGTGGTCTCAAATAATTATTGTTGTGCTTTTTATTTTATTTATGGCACTGCTGGTAGTTTTTATGAACGATATTTTCAGCAAACCGCCTTTTGATTTATTTGGATTGGAAAAGCATAGTTAAATAAAGCCTTCGGTCTTTTTATTTTTCATCATGGAAGACACTTTTGTTAAAACCATTCGTACGCCCATTGGGCCTTTGGCACTGGAAGGTAATAATGAAGCACTTTGTTCCATTTCGTTTTCTCCAACAGAAAATCCGGATTCGGAAGTTATCCCCGAAATCCTAAAGGATGCAGAGCGCCAGCTTCAGTTATATTTTGCGGGGAAACTAAAGGAATTTGATCTTAACCTTGCTCCGGAAGGAACAGAATTCCAAAGGGATGTGTGGAATGAGGTTGCAAAGGTTCCATTTGGGGAAACCCTTAGCTATCTGGATATTGCCATGAAGTCAGGGGGGAAAACATACACGCGTGCTGTTGGTTTGGCAAATGGGAAAAATACAATTCCAATAATTATTCCCTGTCATAGGATTATTGGAACCAATGGTAAATTGACCGGATATGCCGGGGGGATTGAAAATAAACGGTGGCTGTTGCTTCATGAGCAATCGCTGACCAAAGGCAAAACTTTGTTTTAGAATACCACCAGGATTATTTGTACTAAATTATTTTTATCTTTCAGGGCAGGAAAAAATCACATTGCCTAAATCAAAGAAGAAAGTTATGGTCAGATTATTATTCATCGTTATTGGATTAGTTTTTAGTATTTCCTTGCTTGCCCAAAAGCGCTACGTGGAAGAAGTTACCGATACGGTTAGTAAAAATACCTACACTTATGTGATAAAAGATGGATTGGACTTAAAAATCGATGTTTACCTTCCGGAGTTTGATGCTGAAGACCATAAACCTTTGCTGCTTTTTGTTCATGGAGGTGGTTTTATGCATGGAAATCGTGATGCTGAGAACATAAAAGTATTCTGCAAAGAAATGTCAAAATTGGGCTATGCCTCTGCATCAATGTCATATAGGTTAACCCGGAAAGGGGAAAAAACCGAGTTTGGTTGCGATTGTTTGGCACAAGATAAATTGAATACCTTTTCGGCGGCAGTTGAAGACATTCAGGATGCCACCTATTTTTTGATAAATAACCGTGAGGAGTTTGGTATCGATCCGCATAAAATCATATTAATGGGGGGCAGTGCTGGTGCTGAATCTGTGTTAAATGCTGGCTATACCCCTGAAAATTGTTACGATTTGCCTTCGGGTCCTGTTTCTTATGCGGGCGTCATTTCAATGGCTGGTGCAATTCCCGATACTTCAGTGATTTACGATGGCTCGGCAATTCCTTCACTCTTGTTCCACGGAACTTGCGACAACCTGGTTTCTTATGCTACTGCACCACATCATTATTGTAATAAAAACGATGCAGGGTATTTGATCCTTCATGGTGGAAAAACAATAGCAGACAAGCTAAATGAACTGGATGTTCCTTGTTGGCTTTATACCGTTTGCGGCGGTGCCCATGAGGTTGCCGGAACACCAATGAAGCTTTATTTCGATGATATTGTTACATTTTGTTTTGAGTATGCCGTAAATGAAAACGGAACTTCCAGGCACACCATTATACCGGGCGATCAGGAAAAATGCAACTACGAACAATTTGATTATTGTAATCAGTAAGGTGATTTAGTTAAGTTGAATATTTCTATTTTTTGTAATCCTTAATCAAACCTTCGGTTAACCACTTTGCAAGGGCCTGGCGGTTATCGGACGGAATAAACCGTTGCTGGTCACGGTGGTGGTTAATGTTTCCAAGTTCAATATAAACCGCTACCGGATAGGTATATTTAAGCACATATAAATTTCGTGGCGAAACGGTACCATGGTATCCACGGTTCGGTTGAAATTCATTGTACTTATCCTGAAAAGTTTTTTGCAGGACTAAAGCACAATCTTTTCCCGGTTGGCTTCTTTTATCGTAGTAAAAGAAAACATCGATATTGTCTCCTTTGCTTCTCGCATCCACATGGATTGCAATCATTCGTTGGTATTGCCCCTTGTGTTTTAAGTACAATTTATTAACCGCATCTTTTCGTTGCCTCAGCCTTTTGGTTTGGTTTAATGGTATTTTCAGGTTCGGGTAACACACTTCATCTTTATCAGGGCTTAAATAGCTTTCGTCACGTATTCCGTCATTGGGATCGCGGGTAATCATATAAACTGTCGCCCCGTGTTCCAGTAAATTTTTGGCTAAGCGAATGGTTACATCGTATGCATATTCATCTTCACACAAGGTTTTGTTGTTGAGTTTTCCAATGGCGCCAGGATCAGGACCGCCGTGTCCTCCAACCAAATAATATACTGCTCCTTTCAAGTTGGTACTTTGCGGGCTTATCGTTTCGTATTTCTTTCCAAAAATAGGATAGGTAGCACCTGTTTGGTTCTCTGAATTTGTTTTTACTGGTAATTTATATTTCTTGCCGGCAATCAGGGTGTTGTTCTTTCCCAGGTTTGCTTTGTTTAATTCTACAAATTCTTTTAAATAGCTTGCAGGAGGAAGGTCGTACCTTCTTAATAATATATAAATCCCATCACCACTTTTTGCTATAACTTCCTTATATTCGGTTTGGGCATTAGAAATTAAAAAAAGATGGGAAATTAGTAGCATTAAAATAACACTCTTCCATCTTTTTATATGTAAGTTTGAATAATTCATTCAATTAAAATTTTTTAATAATTGTTTGTAAACAAATAACAAACCAAATAGTCTTTAATTATAGAAAGATTTTTAATGATAATCAGTTTATGAAGAGATTAGTTTTATACAAATTGCTGTTAATAATTACTGTTGTCGCTTTTTCTTGCCGCACAAAGTATGATGCATTTAAGGTAGAAACCAGTAATTTGGCAAATACCTCTGAACTAATAGCACCTGATAGTTCATTTGCAAATGTTATTAAATCGTATAAAGACAGTTTGGAGAAAGATATGTCGACTGTGATCGGAATATCTGAATTTGAAATGGATAAAAAGAAACCTGAAAGTTTGTTGTCAAATTTTATGGGGGATTTGTTGTTGGAAGAAGGAAAGAGGTATTGTAAGCAGAACAATTTAATTTTTTTGCCGGATATGGCATATGTAAATTATGGAGGAATCAGGGCTTCACTCCCCAAAGGGAAAATAACCGTTAGAAATGTTTTTGAATTGATGCCTTTCGAAAATAAAATGGTTTTTGTGAAACTCAATGGGTTAAAAATGAAGGAGTTTCTAAATCAACTTGCTGCCAATGGCGGCGATGGGGTTGCGGGGCTTAAATTCGGGATAAAAGAAAGCAAGGCAACAAATATTCTAATTGGTTTGGAAAAACTAAGCGCTGAAAAAGAGTATTGGATTGTTACCAACGATTATGTTGCCGGAGGCGGGGATAAAATGGAGGTGCTAAAAAACGACCGAGTTGATTTTTTGGATAGCGAACAATTACTTCGTGAAATCATCATCAACAATTTATCGGAAAAATACCAGAATGGCGAAATAATTCAATCAAAACTGGATGGGAGGATTTACAATGAATAGGCGCAGGTTTGTTAAAAATATATTAGCCGGGGGAACCGGATTTTACCTTTCCTCCTTACCTTTTGAACTATTGGCAAATAAAGAGTTGACCGTTATTTCAATATTGCATACCAACGATTTGCATTGCCACATTGAGCCATTTTCGGGCTCCAGCGATAAATATAATGGAAAGGGCGGATTGGCAAGAATATCGCAATATTCAAAATTGGTAAAGGCACAAAATCCAAACACCCTCTTGCTTGATGCAGGCGACATGTTTCAGGGAACGCCCTATTTTAATTATTTCAAAGGGGAAGTTATTCTTAAAGCAATGAACCATGCAGGGTACGATGCCGGTACCATTGGTAACCACGAGTTCGACAACAAACTTGAAGGGATTTATAATTCCATAGGATATGCCCAATTTCCGTTGATATGTTCCAATTATGATTTCAACAATACCATATTAAAAGATAAATTCCCCAGATATAAAGTTTTTGAAAAATCGGGGCTAAAGATTGGTTTATATGGTTTGGGGGTTGAGTTAAAAGGATTGGTGAGTGAAAGCCATTATGGCGAAACAATATATAACGATCCCTTAAAGGTTGCCCTCGAAATGGAAAAATTTCTTGAAAAAGAGAAGAATTGTGATTTGATTATTTGTCTGTCGCATTTAGGGCATTCGTACGATACTGAAACGATTAGTGACATTGTTATTGCCCAGAATACCAAACATACCGATTTGATTATCGGAGGCCATACCCATACCTATATGGAGGCACCACTTCAAATTAAAAATAAACAAGGCGAAATGGTTGTTGTAAACCAGGCTTGGTGGGGTGGTTTAATGCTCGGACGAATCGATTTTATATTCGAAAACCAAACCAATAAGAAATCCGCTATTTTTGCAAATAAAATAAATCAGTAGTTTTCATGAAACGAAGTCTCCGTTTTTTGCTGTCCATTATTTCTGGGGTATTGTTAAGTTTAGCCTGGCTCGGATTTCCCGGATGGATATTATTTGTAGCCTTCCTTCCACTATTATTATTAGAAGATTATTTTCAGAATAACAAAAAGGATTTTTTAAGCATTTCGTTTTGGGGACATGCCTACCTGGCATTTATTGTTTGGAATTTGTTAACTACCTGGTGGGTGATGCATGCAACGGTACTTGGGGCAATGGTTGCAGTGTTCGTAAATTCGCTTTTGATGTCGGCTATTTGGTGGTTGGCCTATAAAGTCAGAACAGTGCTTCCTTCAAGATTAGGTTATCTGGCGCTGATCGTATTCTGGCTGTCGTTCGAATATTTTCATTACCACTGGCAAATTGAATGGCCATGGCTTCAACTCGGCAATGGCTTTGCCAATACTATTCAATTAATTCAATGGTATGAGTTTACAGGTGTTCAGGGCGGATCGCTTTGGGTGCTCATAATAAATTTGCTATTCTTCCAAATTCTTAAAAAAGTGGTGGCATGCAAGTCGGCAAAACCACATTTAATAGCTATTGTCACCCTGGTTTTAATTATTCTGGTGCCAATGGTCATTTCCAAATTGCGTTATGCCAGGTACGAAGAAAATGGAAATGAAAAAACGATTGCCATTGTCCAGCCAAATATCGATCCGTATTCAGAAAGTCACAATGCGCAGGCAAACAACGAAAAGGTGAGTAAGTTTATTAACCTGGCAAATCAGGTTTTAAACGATTCTATTGAATTTTTAGTGGGACCTGAAACCGTATTGGAACAACAATGGATAGAAGAAAGAATAAAAGATTATCTGCAATTTCAGCGGCTTGAGGTACTTGCAACATCCAGAACAAACTTAAATTTTGTGATTGGTGCTTCAACCTACAAAATTTATGAAGAGGGGGAAGAACTTTCATCGACCGCACGAACCATGAACGATGGAACCCGTTTCGATGCTTATAATACCGCTTTAATGATCAATAGCGAGGGAAAAGTCCAAAGTTACCACAAGTCGATTCTTGTGCCTGGTGTCGAAAAAATGCCTTTTCGGGGATTAATGAAAATCATGGAGAAATTAATCATTAACCTGGGTGGAACAACAGGAACGCTTGGCAAACAGGATGAGCCTACAAATTTGGTGGCTCTAGATGGTACTCCTGTTGCAGCCATTGTATGTTACGAATCGGTGTTTGGCGAATATATTTCTGAATTTGTGCAAAAAGGGGCAGAATTGATATTTGTGATTACCAACGACGGTTGGTGGAAAAACACACCAGGTTACAAGCAACATCTTTCTTTTTCAAGCTTAAGGGCAATTGAAACCCGAAGAAGTATCGCGAGGTCGGCAAATACCGGAATATCATGCTTTATTAACCAAAGAGGGGATATATCTCAAGCAACAAATTGGTGGGAAGAAGCAACAATTAAAGGAACCCTCAAGACAAATAAACACCTTACTTTTTACGTGAAATACGGAGACTATATTTCTCGTGTGGCGGTATTCATGAGCGTACTATTATTGTTGTATTTTGTTTCGAATTGGTTAAGAAACCGAAAGGAATAAAAAAAAGAATCCGCATCAATTCTGTTTGTAAAACCCCTGTAAACAGGATTTGAGTGCCAAATTGATCAAACTTCCACCGGTCTTTCGACTCCCAACGATAAATCGAAGGTACAAGGCCTGCCTTCACAATCTTAAGCTTTCTCGGTTTCAATAAAATGTTGAGTTTACCAACTAAGAACCAATGCGGACTAATATCTTGTTATTTGAATGAACTGTTTTGTATGATCCAAATGTATATTTTCTTAGAATCATTCGCAAATTAAAATTCTTGTTTAGAAACAGCCTAAATTTTGTAACCTTATTATCAGTGAAATATATTTGATTATTAAAATGATTTCTAAATTAATGAATCTAAAAGCGAATAACAGTGGCTTATACTAATTGATGGGATTAAGGGCATTCCCTAAAAAAGTGCATTAAAACCTGAATATTTTTTGAAAAGATTTTGCCAATGTAAAAACAATTAATACATTTGCACGCACGTAAAAAAAAGGTCATCTGCCTTTGCTCATTCAGAGTTTATCGATGGTAGTGATTTTTACAGTTCTTTAGAGGTTAATAAAAGTGAGGGGAGTTGCATAACCATAATTACGGGATGCAAAACCAACTCAAAAAAATATTTCAGGTGAGGTGGGTGAGTGGCTGAAACCACTGGTTTGCTAAACCAGCGTACGGGTAACACTGTACCGCGGGTTCGAATCCCGCCCTCACCGCATTAAAATATTTTCGGGGTATAGCACAGTCCGGTTAGTGTACCTGCTTTGGGAGCAGGGGGTCGCAGGTTCGAATCCTGCTACCCCGACAATTTGAAAATCAAATGAAATCAAAAGCCCGCAAATCCTTGGATTTGTGGGCTTTATCTTTTTTAGCATATCAATCCAAACCATATTAATTCAGTTGTTATGTGACCTATCCAGTGACCTATATTTTTTTATATATTTGATCTGGTATTGTCGGTTAAGTATCAGATATACAAAAAGATAAGATCATTTTATTTGTTGCTGTTTAGTTTAATTCAAACTGGTTTTTTGTATTGACCAGTGACCTTTTTTGCAAATAGTAACAAAACAACTGAATTAACATGAAAACCACGAACACATTTGGAATCCATTTCTTCATTAAAAGGAGCAAGCTAAAAGATGGCAAAGTTCCTATATATGCTCGGATTACAGTCAATAAACGGGTATGCGAAATTTCTGTAAAACAGAAAATCATCCTATCTCTTTGGAACCACGGTAAAGGATTAGCAAAACCCAGCCTCCCCGAGAACCTAAAACTCAATTCATTCCTTGAGCAAGTTCGGTCACAGTTGGTTGAATATTATCAGGAATTAGTTATAAGCAAGCAGGTTATTACTCCCATAGCTATTAAAAATAAATTCCTCGGAATTGAACAAACGGACATGACATTAATTGCATTAGCAGATTACCACAATACAAAAATGAAAGAAACATTGGAATGGGGTACATTAAAGAACTATTTTACTACTAAAAAATATATTGAGGTATTTCTGAGGGATATGTATAGGACTTCTGATAAATACTTATCCGAACTAAATTACAAGTTTATAAGTGATTTTGAATATTATTTAAGAACTACTAATCCATTAGAATTAATCAATCCCATGGGAAACAATACCATCATGAAGCATATTGAGAGGCTAAGGAAAATGGTTAATATGGCTGTCAAATATGAATGGATACCAAAAGATCCATTTGCAGCCTATAAGGCTAAATTCCTTAAAGTGGAAAGAGGTTTTTTGTCTGAAGCCGAACTTGAGGCTCTAGAACAAAAGGAACTCTTTTCGGATAAATTACTAAATGTAAGAGATTTGTTTGTCTTTAGTTGTTATACTGGGTTATCATACATTGATCTGGTAAATCTAAAACCTGAAAATATTAGTATTGGCATTGACAGGGAATATTGGATATTTACTAATAGAAAAAAAACAGATACCATAGTTAGGATACCTCTTTTACCTAAAGCAATTGAGATTATTGAGAAATATAAATTTCATCCGGTTTCATTGTCAAATGAGACAGTATTCCCTAACATTTCAAATCAAAAAATGAATGATTATTTAAAGGAGATTGCAAATTTATGCGAGATAAAGAAAAATCTAACATTCCACATAGCCAGACACACATTTGCAACAACAGTTACACTTTCCAATGGGGTACCAATTGAGTCAGTTAGTAAAATGCTTGGGCACACTAGCATAAGGACAACCCAGATTTATGCAAAAGTTGTGGAGCGTAAACTAAGTCAAGATATGAAGGAGCTTAAGTCTAAACTCTATCCACAAGAAAAAAATAAAAAAAGAGTAACCATGTAATCTTGGAAGTAAATTATTATATATAGAAGGAAATTTTATTCAGAATTGAATGTTCCTGTCAGGTCTCGAACTATATCCTGTAAGTATAATATAATCAATGTTTTAAAAAGAACAACTTCAATCTGACTCACCGTTTTACTCACATAATTCTTGACTTTATATGAGTCGTTTTGATACTATAAAAATACTAAAAATATTGCCTATTTGCAATTTCAAAAAGGATTAAATCCGTCAAGTGTTATGCATTTGTCCCAAAATCCTTGGGCTTATTAATGTGGACATAATTCTCTACTATAAACATATATTATTCATCAAAGAATGGAAGGTGAATTAACTTCAAATTAGAATTCGAATTATAGCGTATGTCCTTAACGTAAATCAGGTTATCCATTTAATATATTTTTAATTATATTTGTTTGATGATCTTGCACTATGTGCTTTTGATCGCTTATAGTGTAATTAATGCTGTTTATCAAGGTAGTACTTTTCGCTTTTATCAATTGGCAAAGAGCAATAAAGTCGCCCATTGGTTAAATAAACATAATAATTGAACATTGTTACCCTTGAATGCTTGACCTCCTAAAAATATTAAATGATTTAATTTCACTTCAGATGGATACATCATTCTCAGATATTCCTGTTAATGATGATATTTTAGAAGGATGGCTTTTAATTGCACAGGTTGAAGCTGATAAAATTAAAAGAGGAATTAAAACCCATATTTTATCCTTAAAAGATGACGAATCTAAAAAAATATATGTCAGGAATCACCAGGCTAACCTTGTGTATTTGAGTAATCAACTTTTGTTAGATATCCATAGTTTCCCGGGGAAAAATAAAGGCTTGGATAATACCGTGTTAGGCGTGAAAAAAGTTGTTTCACTAAATATTGAAGGATTAATTCATTTTATATGGAAATTTTTCCCGCAATACTGCGATAAAAAAACAAAGAATTTCCTTGGCAAGGGAAAAGCTCTTATACAAAAAAATCCATGGAATTTCTAAAAACAACTCAATTATCCATAATCATCTGGTTAATATAGCTCTGGTTCCCTTTAAAAGGATGATGGTTAACCATAAAGAAAAAATTACATTCTACCAAGCTTCTTATTTGTATAAAATAGTCAATATTATAGAGATTCAAACAAAAAAAACAGCTATTGAATATGATGAAAGTTTACTCAAGCAACGTCTCATCCATATTAATTTCAATTCCATCAGCTTCCTTAATTATTTGATAACCGAGATAAAAAATGAAATTTCAGAGATGGATTCAACTAAAGGGCAGGTGGAGAAATTATACTGGTACTTGAAGAATCTAAATCAAACACATGTAAAGCCCGGTTATATTTTTAATCCAGCCCAAAAGGGGATTAAAGAATTTATTACTGATTGGATTATAGAAGAAATAATTTTCCTGGAGAAAAAACTGTTGTTATCCAGTCCGTATGGCAATAATCCTCAATTATTAGATCCAAATTTTAAACTAATTACCTGTCTCTCAGTACCTCAGATTGCCTGTTTCATCCGCTTGCTGGTCGAATCAGGAATAATTAAAAACAAAAATAAAAAAGAACTCATCAATTTTTCTGCTATGCTATTCCAATCCAAAAGGCAGGAAAACATTTCAGCCGAAAGTTTACGTACAAAATTTTATAATATCGAAGAATCTGCCCGTCAGGAAGTTAAAAACTTAATCATCCAACTCCTCAACCAAATAAACAAACTATAAAAAATCCCCTTCCTTCACCATCTCCTCAACACCGTATTTCTTGGCTATTCCCATAAATTCCACAATCATACGTTTTGAAAATCCAAACTCATACTCCAATTTCTCCACTGTGATATTGAGAATATCTTGTAAAGTAGTAAATCTATTCGATTCACAAATCTCCTTGAATTCCTTACTGGAAGGTATATTTTTAATAGGTGTCTTAAGAATTTTAGTCATAACTCAGGTTCTTTACTAGCCATCCCTCTTTTAGAAAAAAAGCGTGGGTTATCAATTACCGGTGTCCATAGGAACCGCCTTTCCCGATTTACACACGATAAACTGAGCCCACGCCATAGCGTGAGCGAACAGCTTATCGTGTGTAAATCTTAAAAATTTTGGCGGTTTTTAGGACACCAAGAAAATAGCTTTCGCTACAATATTTTACTGCCATAAAGATACTCAAATCCTTTGTTTATTAAAACAGGAAGACATTAATTTTGAGAGTTAAAAATGAATAGAAATTATTAACCCTGAGTTAAAAAATAATTATTTTTATTTATTTAATCCCTGAATAGCAATAAGTTATCTGGGGTCCCAGGACCCCAGTGACTGTTTTTGCTTTTCTTTTTATCCGTGCTTTGCAGAGAATCATTTTAAATCAACAAAAATGCCAGCACAAATTGTAACAACCGAAGATTTGATCCAATTCAAATCAGAATTACTAAACGAATTCAAAAACCTGTTAAAGGAACATTCCGGAGCACCAACCAAAAAATGGCTCAAATCCCATGAAGTCAAAAAGCTTTTGGGAATATCACCCGGTACCCTCCAAAACCTAAGGTTTAATGGAACCCTGCCCTATACTAAAATAGGCGGGATCATCTTCTACGATCACAGCGATATCCAAAAAATGATCCAACAAAACCAAACAAGATCCCATTTCCCATAAAATAGGAGATACCTTATCCATTTCCCCACTTGGGGGGAATGTCCAGCAGCGTAAGTATTTAGCACTGGATGTTGGACAAGGGGGTCTGCTCGTTTAACCACCAATGCCCATTAATCTTACGACTTTTTACTTACTAAATACTCACTACTATTTACTCATTACTCACTGCTAATATATAATATATGTACATCCACAATCACAACCTCGTTGGAGGCGACGTAGACTATTTATGGTCTAAAAAGAACAAAACACCGCTAGTAACCATCGACACAATTGTAATCCACTATACAGCTGGAGGCAGTGCATTAAGTTCAGCACAATTCTTAGCTAAGGAGGACTCTCGAGCCTCAGCCCATTTAGTAATAGCACGAAACGGTAAAATCTATCAGCTGGTCGATTTCGAAACCCAGGCTTGGCATGCTGGACAAAGCCGATTAAATTACCGGGAACATGTCAATAGCTTTTCCATTGGAATCGAATTGGAGAATCCGGGCTATTTAAAACTTAAAGGAGGTAAGTATGTCACTTGGTTTGGCAAACAGGTGAGCGATAAACTTGTGGAGCAACACCCTCACCCCAAAACCGGAGAACCATCTTATTGGCATTCCTACACATTAAAACAACTAAAAGTAACCCGCGAAGTCTGCATATTGCTCAACCAGCACTATTCAATCAAATACTTGGTTGGTCACTCAGATGTAAGCCTCTCAGGAAAAGTTGACCCCGGACCAGCCTTTCCCCTAAAATCCCTCCAGGATGCAACAAGAAGCCCAACCAATAAATAATACCTAACAATTTTTAGAACTTAGAAAAAGTGCGATAGCCTGCCAAAGTAGCCCGGGCTGGGGATGGAAAGTGGGTGGAAGGATGACTTTGGCTTGATTTTTCTTTGCTTCGTTTCTTTTCATCTAAGGAAAAGAAATGAAGTCTGGGTTGAAGGGATGAAATCCCTTAGGATATAAGCACTGGCTCTTGACAAAGGGAGTCAAGCCAATTTATCCACTAATGACAATTGACTTATAAATCTTACGACTCAATACTTACGACTTACTACTAAAAAATGACCATTCCGATCCCAATAATAATCTACGTTTTAAGAAAGAAAAAAATAAACCAATTAAAACTCTACCTTTTTCTTAAATACGCAGCCAGCGGTCACATTAAATTGACCAATGAGACCATAGAACAAATTACGAAGGAATTAGGATGGATGTCTACTAAAACATTCAAAGCAAATTTAAATTGGTTAGCCCGAAAAAAATGGCTTACCTACAATTCAAAAACAAAAAATTGCAGAATTGCTAGCTACAACAAATTACAAAGGAAGATACCATTCTTCACAAGCTCTGCAGTTGATTTTATATTAAACGATTTAAACCAATTCCGACCATTTATCTATGCGACAGTTATCACCTGGTGCATGAAGTACAAATTCTCGAAGGAAAAGCAACCGGGACGAATAAAAGGGCGTTCCAGGAAGAGTTGCTGCCAGCAGATGTATGAATTACCCAACAGATACCTCGCTAAGGTTCTAGAATTAGATCACTCAACCATTTCAAAGTACAAATCAGCTGCAATAAAAGCCGGGTATTTAACAGTCCACAAACAATACTTGGATATGGAATTACCTGACACTTTTATCTATGCACTAAGGTACTCATTCCCCGATGAGGCACATTTATTTGTGGTTCACAACGGAAAATCCTTCCGCCAAAAACCCGACCTCATCACCTCCACCATCATCCTAAAACGAAAACGCCTTCGTGTGCAGGATAAATCTCCCCCTAAAATTAGGGGGAGTGTCCGCCGAATGGCGGACGAGGGGGTCAGCTCAAATCCAGCAAATTGACTATTAAAACAATTCTACTCCTGCTGTTGGCTGGCGAATGCCACCGATCCGTCACATGGAATTGCAATGTAACGGGAAAGGGGAGTACTCTGCCGAATGGCAGAGGGAGGGGTCAGCTCAATTACCTACAATAGGTTCTGATAGAAACAGAGGGGGGCTGTCCAAATCGACTCCTGTGCTCTTCAAGAAAAAACTTCAACCGTAGATTAAGGGTAGTAAGGGAAGTTCTTTGAAATATTGTTTCATTAGAAGTCAATGAGATTATCCACACCTCATTTTATGCTCCCTTCAGAATCTTTCTCTATCCTCATATTATTTCTTAAGTGTTTGTATTCATAATCATTCTTGAAAGGGTGTGCCCAGAACAAGAACATTCTGGAATTTATTATGCGCTTTAAATCAACATTTTACTGAAGTGGAATTTTTTTGTTCTCGGTAAAGTCTCTCTTTACTTTATTTTTTTATTTAATTGTATCTGATAGTAAAAACAGCAATTTTGGAGTATTAAATCAATCTGACATGGTGTGTTTTGTAGAATGGCGATTGTTTATGCTTTTTAATTTACAACCCAACTACTGAAATTTCGCTTATAATAATTGTTTCTTATATTTGCGTCAAAATTAAACCTTAAATGAAAATAAACGAACCAGTTTCAGACCTTGAATTGGTTGAAAAGCTCCAAAAGGGAGATATGGAGGCATTTGACCAGATCTTTACAAAGTATGGAGACAAGTTGTTCGGATTTGCATTAAAATACTTAAAATCAAAAGAGGAAACAGAAGGGCTTGTCCAGGATGTTTTTCTAAAGATTTGGGAAAATAGGAAAAACCTAAAAAAAGAATCTTCGCTGAAATCCTATCTTTTTACTATCGCCTACCATAATATGTGCCGAATTTTCAGAAAAAAAAATATACATGAAAAATTTTTGGAAGAAATGGGTTTTTCTGAAAATACTTCAATTAATCTGGAAGAAAAGTTGGAATACAAGGCAACACTTGAACAGGTGGACCAACTGATCGAGAAATTACCAGAAAAGCAAAAAATAATATTTATTAAAAGTCGGAAAGAAGGTAAAAGTACCAAGGATATTGCTGATGAAATGAATCTTGCACCAGGAACGGTAGATAACCAGATTTCGGCAGCCATAAAATTCTTGCGTAAAAATTTGTCCGAAAACAATTTCTTACTTTTATTATTTTTTGCTGTATTTATTCAATAAAAAGACATTTTTTAAAACTCTTGTAATAAGGGATTTGAGAGGCAATGATAAAAAGAAATGAAAAAAACGATATTTTTTTCGTGAGATTTTATTTCGTTGTGGCTATTACTATTATAAGGAAAACCAACGATTGTTTTATACCTTAGTTTAGTTAGTTAAAAAATCCTCTTTGAAATATAGGAGGATTTAAAAAAATAAAATAAATGATCTATCGATCCGATATAGAAAAACTGGAACTCTACAGTAAAGGGCTTTCAAATGCTAATGAAGCACAATACATTTATTCTTTGTTTTCCGGGAATGAAGAGAACGATGAATTCAAACAACATGTTCTAAAGGAATTTAATGAATACATTAAAAACAATCATGAGGAAGACTATAATCTTTTGTATTTACTCGATCGCATTCATCATACCATCCATAAAAATGAAAATAAGAAAACACACACGGTTGTAAAAAAAATTTACAGATGGTATTCAGTAGCAGCAGCTTTGTTGCTCATTCCAATATTAATAGCGGGTATTATTTGGGTTACAGAGCAAAATCAGGAAGAATCCATGATGACGGAAGCTCCGGTAACCTACACTTTATTTGCACCAATGGGATCTCGAATCAGTTTTTCTCTGCCCGACGGTACCAAAGGCTGGTTGAACAGTGGATCTTCACTGGAATATCAACTTCCTTTTAGCAATAACAGGCAAGTTGCTGTCCTAGGTGAAGCCTGGTTCGATATAGCTCACGATGATAACCACCCGTTTGAAATTACCATCGGCGATTCAAAAGTGAAGGTGCTGGGAACAAAATTTAACCTTAATGCCTATCCCGAAGAAAAATACATGGAAGTGGTTTTGCAAGAAGGAAGGGTTGATTTTTTTACATCAGGACTTTCCTCTGGAGTTGTGATGAAACCGAATGAACGATTGGTTTTTACAGATGGTGCTATTAATATTGATATAACAGATCCTGCAAAGTATGCTGCTTGGGTAGAGGGCAAACTTGTGTTTAGGAGCGACCCAATGGCTGAAGTTGCCCGGCGTATTGAAAGATGGTACAATGTTGAAGTGGAGTTGGTTGACAAAGAATTGGAGAAATATATTATCAGGGGAACCTTTCAGGACGATTCGCTGGAAGAGGTTTTTAAATATCTGAAAATGACAACGCCAATGGATTACCGGATTCTGGACAGAAACACACTTGCCGATGGGACATTACAAAAGAAAAAAGTACTTCTATACAAAAAGTGATAACAATTTCAATTAAACTAAAACCTGACAAAATGAAGCAAAATAACGGATCTTAACGAGACAAAAAAAAAGGAAATCGCAGCAACGATTTCCTCAAAAAACTTCTAAAAATTTTTTAACTTTTAATATTACAAATTTATGAAAAAATTTAAACTTTTTTATGAATATGATTTTTATTGTGTTACGAAAACATTCAGAATCATGCGAATTACAGCATTCCTATTACTCGCTTTTATTCTTCAAACCTTCGCAATAGACTCATATTCTCAAAAAACCATGCTTTCACTTGATTTTTCGAAAACAAAATTGGTGGATGTACTAGACGAGATAGAACAACTTTCAGAGTTTTATTTCCTGTACAACGAAAAATTTATTGATACCAATCGAGAAATAGACATTTCTGTGAAGAACACCAATATTCAAGATATTCTTAATGAATTATTTTCAGGCACAGACATAGTCTATACTATCACAGACAGGAAAATTATACTGTTTCCTGATTATTTATCGGATGCCGGTCAGCAAATTACCATTACTGGAAAAGTAACCGAAAACTCAGGCTTACCTATTCCCGGTGTTACAGTTATTATTAAAGGCACCACTCAGGGAACAATAACTGATACGGATGGCAACTATTCACTTGCTAATGTTTCATCTGATGCCACACTGGTTCTTTCATTTATAGGAATGAAAACTCAGGAAATCCTTGTTGCCGGGAAAAACCAAATCAATGTAACTATGGCAAAAGAAACCATCGGAATTGAAGAAGTTGTTGCTGTTGGTTATGGTACTCAATCGCGAAGGACTGTTACTTCTGCTGTTTCCAAATTTGATGGCACAAAGCTGGAGAGCATGCCAATTAACTCGCTTGGGGATGGGCTAAAAGGGAAAGTAGCGGGTTTGCGAATGTACACCACAGATTTTCAACCGGGAGAAAATCCAACTTTTCGTATTCGCGGCGGATCTTCCATCAACAAAAGCAATGAACCGGTAACCGTTGTTGATGGCGTTGTTCGGGAAATTTCGGGTATCAATCCTAATGATATTGAATCAATCGAAGTATTAAAAGATGCTGCTTCTGCTGCTATATATGGCGCAAAAGCTTCTAACGGTATTATCCTTATTACCACCAAAAAAGGCTCTATCTCTAAAGAACCAAGTATTTTATTTGAAGCTAGTGGAGCTTATCAGGAACCGGCACAACAATTTGACCTGATGAATGCAGAAGATTATATATATTATATGCGTAATGCTATTGCAAGGGGTAAATACCCTTCAAGAAATTATTCAAATGGATATTCTGCCAGTACAGTAAATGATGAAAATTCGATGTGGACAACCCGCTATCTGTTGGATGGAGAAAGTGTTCCTGAAGGATACAAATCAATGGTTGATCCTCTGGATAATACCAAAACAATTGTTTTTCAAGACAATGATTTTCAGAAACGTTTTTTCAAACCTTCAACATGGCAAAATTATTATTTGGGAGCTAACGGTGGCACCGAGAATGTAAAATATGCTGCAAGTATTGGATATACTGATGACGGTGGTATAGGTATTGGTACCGGTTTCACACGTTTTACAATGAAAGGTAATACTGATTTTAAAATCAACGAGAAATTATCTTTTGCAACTGGTTTTGATTACTCTCAGGCAGAGATGGAAGACTATTCTGATAACAAACGTAACATCATTCATCGAGGTCTTTCTACTCCGTTTACACATAAATTATACAACACAAAAACAGGTCGTCCGGAAAAAGGAATCAATGGGTCAACTCCTACTCCTGACTGGTACGAATACTATTATGACCGGGGACGTACCACGAAACGTTCCACTGTTTTTGGCCAATTGACTTATCGTATAAACGCAGATTTAAAAGCAGTAGCAATGGCTACTAATTTCAATCGGCACACACGTTCTTATAGTTTTGTTAAAGCAAATGAATACAATGGGTTGCGTGAAACATACGAAGGATTTAGCGAAACACAACGGTTAGATCTTCAAGCATATTTAAGCTATAGTAAACATTTAAATAATTATACCCATAATATAAACGCAACTGTAGGAACCGACTACATGAAAGATAAATTAAACTCTTTCGATGCTTCAGTGACTGGTGCCAGTTCCGACAAAGTACCTACACTTAGCGCTGGTTCAACACCTGGATTCCCAACCAGTTCCAGAAATGAGGAACTACTGATTAGTTATTTCGGTCGTCTTAACTACGATTTCAAAGGAAAATATTTGTTTTCGGCGACCATGCGTACGGATGGATCTTCAAAATTTGGACAGGATACCCGTTGGGGATATTTTCCTGCTGCTTCAATTGGCTGGATTATCACTGAAGAAGATTTTATGGCAGGAATTGGACAACTAAGTAATTTAAAACTCCGTGCAAGTTACGGACAAACAGGGAATAACTCTATTGGCCTTTATGATTCATATGGAAAATACAGCACCAGTGGAATTTATGATGGAAATGCAACTATTGTTACTTCAACTATTCCAAACTTAAACCTGAAATGGGAAACGACTAACCAGTTAGACATTGGTTTTGATATGGGATTGTTCAGAGATAAAATAAAGCTGAATGTTGACTATTTCAACAAAATAACCAATGACCTTATTTTTAGCAACCCTCTACCTAATACTTCAGGTTATACTTCAATAATAACCAACATTGGTAAAGTTAAGTTTTATGGATTCGACGTTGAATTCTCATCTGAAAATATCAAAACCGGAGACTTTTCGTGGACAACTGATTTTACTTACAGTTATGTGATGAATAAAGTTTTGGAACTTCCAGACAACGGACATGATAGAAATCGTATTGGAGGAAGGGCTGTTGGTGATGGAACAGAGTTTGGAGGAACTGCTGAAGGGGAAAGGCTGTATCGTATTTACACCTACAAAGTTGATCGTATTCTTGAAACAGAAGGTGAAGCATATGCCGCCATGTATGATGCAAATTCAAACGGATTTCGTTTTTCTGACGGACAAGCAATCAAAGGCCGTAAAGATGTGGGAGACTACGAATGGGTGAACCGTCCTGGTAGTACTCAAAGAAACGGGGAAGACCAAATTAACTCAGAAGACCGATTCCTTGCGGGCTATACCGTTCCTCACTCAACCGGAGGGATTGGTAATTCTTTCAACTACAAGAATTTTTCACTTTACGTATTTATGGATTACCAATTGGGACATACTGTCCAGAATTATCTCCAGGAACGTTATTTCATGGGGACATTTAATTACAATTACAACCTGACAAATGAAGTGAAAAAGGCATGGACACAATCAGGCGATAATACAAAATATGCAAAATTCTTCGCGAATGACGCTGATGATGGTAATAAAAACTATTCCCGCCATTCAAATATTTTTAGCCAAAAAGGCGACTTCCTTTGCGTTCGTGAAGTTACTCTTTCATATAAGATGCCTACTCGTCTCATCAAACCTCTGGGTATGCAAAATGTGTCATTTTATGTTTCAGGGAATAACCTTTATTATTTCACAGCAGTTACAGGTGTTCCTCCTGAAACCGGAGTTACGTCAACCTACAACACTGATTACTCTTCATATCCTGCTACCAGAAAATATGCTGTTGGTGTAAAAGTAACTTTCTAAAAAATTAATTAAGAATGGAACTTGAATATAAAATTATGAAAACAAATAAAATCATTATATTACTGTGTGCGTGTTTATTTATTATAAGCTCGTGCCATGATGACCTGGACATTGTCCAGACAAGTCAATTGTCTGCTTCTTCTATGTGGACAGAAGAAGGGGATGCAATCGCTGCTATGTATGGAGCACATCAAAAGTTTCGTGCAGCATTTAATAAAGGGCTAGCCTTTTGGGGCGAATATCGTACTGGTCTTTGGGGTCCAGGAAACCACAATAGCTTAAGTCAAACCGACCGCGACGAGATTTACCAAAGTACCATGTCTAATACCAATGCATATGTCGATTGGGAAGGCATTTACGGAACAATAAACATGACTAACTTGATTCTTAAGTACACTCCGGATTTATCATTTGGAAATGAAGATACAAAAAATGAAGTTCTGGCTAATGCTTATTACATAAGGGCTTTTTCCTATTACTGGATTGCCCGCATATGGGGTGATGCGCCTTTGGCAATAGAAGGCTATGAATCAACATCTCAGGAACTTTATCCTCCACGGACTCCTGTGGCAGAAATTTTCGCGCAGGTCGGAGAGGATATTGACATGGCTTTAGAATTAATGCCAACAACGGTGAATTCGAAAAGTACGGCATCTCCTGCATCAATCAATATGTTGAAAGCTGATTACAACCTTTGGATGTATAAAGTTCGTAATGCAGGTTCTGCTGCATTAACCGCTGCTTCCACTGCAGTTAATGCAGTATTATCAAATTCATCGTATCATTTGCAAAGTGATTATGGTGCAATTTTCGCATCAGCAACAGAATCAGGCAGTGAAGTTATTTATGCATGGAAATATACTTTGGATGAATACACTAGTGGTTATCCCAATGATTATCAATTTAATTCAGCAACTGTATCTTCTAAATATCATTTTAATCCGGTAGCTGTTGGAACTCGTCAGCAATGGTGTTTCTATACCGATGCTTATGTATCGGTGCTTACCGAAGTTGCTACAGATAGTCGTTTAAATACAAATTACCTGGTATTTTATGATGACATTATGAAGCAGACCTATCATTGGACAGATAAATACAAAGGATCATGGGTAAATGGTACGCTTGTTTTAGATGCTGACATGGTTGTTTATCGTTTAGCCGATGCCTATATGATGGATGCAGAGATTAAAGCAGAATCAGATATTCCCGGGGCAGTAGCTTCGTTAAATCAAATAGCAAAAAGAGCTTATGGCGTGGATAATTATTATCCGACAACTTTAACGGCCACAGAACTGAAAGATGCTATTGTGAAAGAAAGGATGAAAGAATTCCCGGCGGAAGGAAAACTTTGGTGGGATTTTATCCGCCTTGGGGTTGCCTTTGAAATGAATCCTTACTTGGCTGGACGTGAAAATGATACGAATATACTTCTTTGGCCATTGAGTGATAACTCAATTAATGATAACCCGAATCTGGGCGGACAAACAGCAGGTTGGGAATAAGAGATAAAAAAAGTATAAAAAATGAAATTAGATATAATGATGAAAACAAAACAGATTATATTACTTATTGCATCGATAGTATTGACCTTCAATGCATGTAATGAAATCGATGAAATAGATAAAGTTGACGTCTCGAACCAAAACGTTAGGGTTGCTTCTATGTTATCCCAGTTAGATATAGACGTTAATGGAACAAAACAAATAATGGTTGTTACAACCAACCCTACTGGCTCTGAATGGACTGCAACTTCAACGGAAACATGGTGTACAGTTACAAAAACTACAACCACTGAGTATGGGAAACTGGAACAGGCCCTGGAAGTGAGTGCAACTACCAATACCGGTTTTAGCAGGACTGCAACTATTACTATTACTGCTGGTTCCGGCAGTAATACTGCAACTAATACCTTTACTGTTACTCAAGAAACAGCTTTGGAAGAGCCAACCATGTCGTCAGACCCATTAAGTGTTGATTTAGCTAAAGATGGAGCACCTGTTGCTGTTAATATTATTACCAATTGGGATACATGGGAAGCCGTGTCTTCTGAATCATGGTGTGAACTGGTAATAAATGGGAATACGCTGACTGTAAGTGCCCCGGAAAATCCGGATTTAGACTCCCGTACAGCAACAATTACCCTGACAGCAGGCCCTGAAGGACATACTGCTACTGCTACAATCAATGTACTCCAGGCTAGTAAGTATTACATTTCAGTTAATGGAATTGAATTTGTTTTAGTAGAGGCCGGTACTTTCTTACAAGGAGCACAATCCGAAGATCCGACACTTCCTAATTATTATCCGGATGCAAACTCAAATCAAGCACCGGTACACAGTGTAACCATTTCTAAAGATTATTTTATCGGCAGATATGAGTTAACTCAGGAACAATATGAGAATATCATGGGGTCTAATCCTTCTACGTTCAAGAATCCGAACAACCCTGTTGAAATGGTTGATTTTACTGCAACAATGGATTTCATATCGGCACTAAATACTGCAACAGGAGAGACTTTCCGTTTGCCAACTGAGGCTGAATGGGAATATGCAGCAAGAGGAGGAAACAGGAGTATGGGATTCCTTTATAGTGGTAGTAATACAGTTGACGATGTTGCGGTTTACGGACAAGGAAAAACATACGAAACCAGCGAAGTTGGAACTAAAGCTCCTAATGAATTAGGAATTTACGATATGAGTGGTAATGTATATGAGTGGTGTAGCGATAAATACGGTACTTATCCTTCTACACCAGTTACTGATCCAGTCGGTGAAGGGTCAAAACGTATATTGAGAGGTGGTAGTGCTTATCACAGCAAATACAGTGAAGCTGTTACCTACCGGGGCTCTAATACTGATAGCTTTACCCGTGCCTACTTGGGATTCCGATTAGTATATGTTCCAAAAGATTAGCTAGATCAGGAAACAAGTTGGAATTCTAAAGAAGAATCTGAAATAAGGAGAGGGACGCTTTATAGCCCTCTCCTTTAGATTTCATTTTTTTTTAATACGCAATTTAATGCTCAGTTTTTCTGCTGCATTGGGGTCTTATTCCCTAAAACAAAGCCAACTAATTCAGAAAATATGAAAAGAATATACGCAAGTATTGTTTTTACTATCCTATTGATCGTAATCGGCAGTTCGATAAAATTAAAAGCCCAAATTCAGAATTCAGATGTTTATAAGCATCCGGGGCTCAACCAGCGTAATTACCGCGTTAATATCAATATTCCTGACCTTGATGGTTTTGAGACCTTAAAATGTGATTTTCATATTCATTCAGTTTTTTCAGACGGACGGGTTTGGCCTGCTATGCGTGTAGATGAAGCCTGGAATGCGGGCTTGGATGCTATTGCATTAACAGATCATGTTGAAGTTCATAAACTAAAAGAGGTTGATTATAGCGACCTGAATCGTTCTAATGAGATTGCTCAGGAGCGGGGAGTGCAATTAGGTATGTTAGTTATTCCGGGTGCAGAAATTACCCGTAAAAAACCGTTAGGACATATTAATGCCTTGTTTATTAAGGATGTGAATAAGATCAAGGTTCCCAATGAACTTGATGCCATTGATGAGGCTGTCAGGCAGGGAGCTTATTTGTTTTTGAACCATCCGGGCTGGCCCAATGATACCAGTACTTTTTATCCGGTTCATAAAAAATTAGTTGCTGAAGGGAAATTAAGAGGAATCGAAGTTTTTAATGGGGATGAACAGTACCCAAAAGCGCTGAACTGGATTAAAGAGTATCAACTTGGAATATTTTCAAACACAGACCTGCACTATACAAGCGCAGACTCTTATTGGGAAAAATTACAACGCCCGATGACACTGGTTTTTGTAAAAGAACATTCGGTGGAAGGGATCAAAGAAGCCTTATTTGCAGGCCGTACACTTGCTTATTTTGACAATCACCTTGCAGGGAAAGAAGAATACATAAAAGAAATCATTGAAAAGTCAATTGATGTAAAAATTGTAAATCCAAAGAAGAATACCATTGAGATATGCAATAAGTCTGATATAACTTACCAGATACGCTTTGGCAGATACATGTATTCAATTCCTTTGTTTGCAAATAAGACCCTTCGTATTGATATTCCTTCGGGAACTGATATAGCATTCACAAATTGTCTGATAGGACAAGATAGATACTTCACAAAAAAGCTTTGGTAGGATATGCGCGTACAGGTACAACGTTTTGGTAAATTTTTAAGTGGAATGATCATGCCCAACATAGGTGCATTCATTGCCTGGGGATTTATCACGGCATTGTTCATTCCTTCGGGCTGGCTTCCCAACGAAAAGCTTGCGCTGTTGGTTTCCCCAATGCTACGTTACCTGTTGCCCTTGTTGATAGCCTATAGTGGGGGCAAGATGGTTTACGGCGACAAGGGGGGCATTATGGGTGCAATCGCAACCATGGGTGTTATCACAGGCAGCGATATCCCGATGTTCATTGGTGCGATGGCCATTGGCCCGCTATCGGGCTGGGTGATCAAACGTTTCGACCAGTTAGTTGAAGGAAAGATACCTGCCGGATTCGAGATGCTGACCAATAACTTCTCAGTTGGTATCCTGGGCATGCTTTGTGCCATTATCGGTTTTTATACCA
The DNA here is from genome assembly GCA_963677475.2 of Prolixibacteraceae bacterium. Lineage (GTDB taxonomy): Bacteria > Bacteroidota > Bacteroidia > Bacteroidales > Prolixibacteraceae > JABMQB01. Next base: position 485,971 of record CAXXQD010000015.1, read on the forward strand.
TTAGCCCTGTAGTAGCCTTTTTGACCCATATGCTAAGCAGCGGGGTGGAGATAATCATGTCCCGGAGTTTATTGCCCTTTGTGTCATTTTTTATAGAGCCGGCGAAGGTATTGTTTTTAAACAATGCCATTAACCATGGTATTTTAACCCCTATCGGGCTGGAACAATCCCAGGCAGCAGGTTCTTCAATCATGTTCCTGTTGGAAGCCAATCCAGGTTCAGGCCTTGGTGTTTTAACGGCTTACTGGATTTTTTCCAAAGGGAGCATGCAAAGCTCAGCCCCGGGGGCCATTGTTATCCATTTTTTGGGGGGCATACATGAAATCTATTTCCCTTATATATTAGCCAGGCCTTTTTTAATAATAGCACCCATGCTGGGTTCAGCCTCTGCCATTTTGGTTTATTCCATTTTCGGGGGAGGGCTGGTAGTCCCGGCTTCCCCTGGCAGTATCATTTCGCTAATGGCCATGTCCCCCAAATCAGGGGCAGGAGTTGTTATATTGGGTGTACTTACTGCGACAGTTGTATCCTTTTTGATTTCCTGGGCAGTTATTAAAAAGACATCGGAGAAAGAAGAGGACGATACGACTTCAGTTCAGGATAAAGGGCATTTGCATACAGAACAATCAACTATCCGTAGGGTGGTTTTTGCCTGCGATGCAGGTATGGGATCGAGTGCTATGGGAGCCACCAGGCTAAGGCGTAAGCTTGAAAAGTCAGGTGTCCACATCAACGTAACAAACAGCTCGGTAGACCATATCCCGGCAGGGACAGATGTGGTTGTTTGCCAGTCAGAGCTAAGCCATCGGGCACAGCAATCCTCCCCCTTGTCAGAGCTGATAGTGATCAAAAACTTTCTCAGCGACCCGGCACTGGACAATCTTTTTGCCCGTCTCAGTGACCAGCCGCAGTTAGACAACAGAGAAGAACTTTTCCCGGGGGAAAAAGATACTACAGATAATTCCATATTAACCCCCGAAAATATAGTCACAGGCTTACGGAGCACCAGTAAGCAAGAAGCCATCCGCCGGGCAGGAGAGTTGTTACAGGCAAGGGGATATGTAAAGCCCGGTTATGTGGGGGCAATGCTAGAAAGGGAAGAACTGGTCACCACCTATTTGGGCATGGGGGTGGCCATCCCCCACGGGACATCAGAAGCAAAAAATGAGATTATCCAAACAGGGGTCGTGGTGATGCAGTACCCGGAAGGGGTACTTTTCGGAGAAGAAAAAGCAAGGCTTGTCATAGGCATTGCCGCATCTGGCGACAGGCATATTGATATCCTTGCCCGGCTCAGTGGCTCGCTGGAAGATGAAGCAGTATTGGAGGAGCTGTTCACCACCCCGGACAAAAGGTTCATACTGGAAACCTTTGGGTTAAACACAAAAAATGAAAATTAAAATGAAAAAAGTAATACAAATAGGAGCAGGTAATATAGGCCGCGGATTCATCGGCCTTGTTTTGGAACAGTCGGGCTACCACGTAGTATTTGCCGACATCAACCAGGAGATCATCGATAAGATAAACGATGACCATTGTTACACAGTACATGTTATGGATGGGGATAAGGATAATACCCCGCAGGAAGTAAGCCAAACAGGTAATTGATATGGATCAGAAAGTAACCAATATAAGCGGTATCGGCATAAATACAGAGAGCCTGTTGGAAGAGATACAGAATGCCGAGTTGATCACCACAGCCGTGGGGCTTGCCATCCTGCCCCGGATAGCCCCTGTTATTGCCAGGGGAATCCGTCTTCGTAAAGAAAAAGGGAACCAATCCCCCTTAAATATAATAGCCTGTGAAAACGGCATACGTGCCAGCAGCCAGTTAAAAGCCGAAGTATTAAAATACCTGACAGGGGAAGAAAAAGCATACGTTGAAGAGTTTATCGGTTTCCCGGACTGTTCCGTTGACCGGATCGTCCCTCCGGTAAAGAGTGAAAATTTTATTGATGTGGTAGTCGAAAGCTTTTACGAGTGGAACGTAGAGAAAGCATCCTTTAAAGGGAGGGTGCCGGATATCGCGGGGATGAACCTTGCCGATAACCTGATCGCCTATATCGAACGAAAACTTTTCACGCTCAATACAGGACATGCCATTACCGGTTACCTAGGGTATTTAAAAAATTACCATACCATAGACCAGGGGATCTCCGACCCTGTTATATACGGGATTGTAAGAAGGGCTATGCAGGAGTCGGGTATGGCTCTGGTCAGCAAGTACGGTTTTGACCAGGATTCCCATTTCGGGTATGTCGATAAAGTTATCAACCGGCTTAGAGACCCTCATTTGCAAGACGAGCTTTCCCGGGTATGCCGGGAACCTATAAGGAAGTTATCCCCGGAAGACCGCCTTGTAAAACCCCTATTGATGTGCCGTTCATACGGGTTGAGTACAGACAACCTTCTTTTGGGTATTGGTGCCGCACTTCATTACAACAACGGGGACGATCCCCAAAGTCAGGAGATGCAGCAACTCATAAAAGCCAAAGGGCTAAAAGCAGCAGTATCCGGTATTAGCGGTATTGATGCTAGGGATACTTTGCTTGACGAGATTAGTAAAGCGTATGAATCAGTAATTGATAGACTAAAATAAACACGATGGTATCCGAAGAAATAACAATCCGGTCGAAAACAGGCCTTCATGCACGTCCCGCATCACAGCTGGTGTCATTGGTCAAAGAATATAAAAGTGAAGTAACCCTTTTACACCAAAGCCGGAGAGCCAGGGGGACCAGTATCATTAACATCCTTGCCCTGGGGTTAAAGTATGAAAGCGAGCTGGAGATTTTTGTAGAAGGAGAAGATGAAACAGAAGCATTAAAAGCGATAACCGGTTTTTTTAATACACTGGAAGATTAGTAAACCCCGGTTTACCTTGGGAAATAAAAAAGGCAACACATAAAACAATACGATTATGAAACAAAATAGAATTTACACACTGCTGATACTGCTACTGGTAATATTCCTTTATTGCTGTACAGGTCCGTCGAAAAAAGAAGTGCAACTACATACGATAAAAGTAGAGACAATGTCCCAGTTACAGGACTATTTCACTTACCGTGCAGATCGGCCGGTAATAATCAGCGGGCATCGTGGGGGAATGATGACCGGTTACCCGGAGAACTGTATCGAGTCGTGTGAGAAAACACTCAGCCTGATGGAATCGTTCTTCGAGATCGACCCCCGGTTGACCAAGGACAGCGTGTTGGTATTGATGCACGATGCTACCATCGACCGCACCACCAATGGCAAGGGGAAAGTGTCGGATTACACCTATGAAGAGTTAAAACAGTTTAACCTTAAAGACCGGGAAGGTCATGTAACGCCGTACAAAATACCGACCCTTGTAGAGATGCTCGACTGGGGGCGGGGTAAGACCATTTTTAACTTGGACAACAAAAAAGTACCCTGGCAGATGTACGTTGACCTGCTTAAACAGCACAACTGGCCCCATATCATGCTAAGCGTACGTTCGTTGGAAGAAGCACTTTATTATTACCAGCGGGTAGATAATGTAATCCTGTGTGTCGCCATATTTGATATGGATGATTATCACAAATACAAAGAATCAGGTATCCCCTGGAACCGGATCATGGCCTATGTGGGCTACACGATGGATCCGGAGCAAAAAGAAGTATACGAACTGTTGCATTCTCACGGGGTAATGTGCATGAGCTCCATCCACCCTACTTCGGACAGGGTTAAGCCGATGGAAGCAAGGAAGGAAGCCTACCTCAGGGAACTGGCCTCAGGGCCTGATATTATAGAAACCGACTACCCGTCGTTGTTTGCCGGGTTAAAAAAGTAAGGGTTAATGGAAAAGTTTTCATTCCATATATCAGCAGAAGGAATTGCACTGGGCAAGCTATACCAGGTGAAGCGGGCAAATATTGCACCTCAAGGGTACATCATCCCTGATCAGGAAAAAGAGAGGGAAAAAAAACGTTTTACAGAAGCAGTAGAGAACCTGTCTGTTAGTTTACAACAATTGGCAGTAGGTAATCAGATATTTGCCGCCCACCTTGAGATACTGAAAGACCCGGCTTTAACGGAAAGTGTATTTTCAAAGATAGAGGGAGAAAACAAAAATGCAGAACTATCCCTGCAAGAGGCGCAGGAAGAGATATGTTCACTTTTTCAGGGTATTGAAGACGATTACCTGAAAGGGCGCACAACAGATATAAAAGATGTATGTTCCCGTATCATGAGGGAGATGACAGGGCTTAGTGACAACCCGTTTGACGGGCTTGAAAAAGGGGCCATTGTATTGGCGGAAGACTTGTTCCCATCAGACACGGTGCAGATGGATTTGGGCAGGGTAATAGGCTTAATAACCCGATATGGTGGCCCCACCAGCCACGTGGGCATTATCTCGCGAAGCAGGGGTATCCCTGCCGCCCTGGGCATTGGCGATAAGTACCCGATACTCAGCCACGGTGATTTTGTTATCATGGATGCCCTCAACAACGAGCTGATCATCAACCCGGACGAATCCCTCATCAATCAGTACCGGGATAAAGCCTCCGGGTATGCCCGAAAACGGGCAGGTGTATTAAAAGAGTCCGGGGAACCTGCAAGGACCAGGGACGGGAAGCAAATCCATGTGATGGCCAATGCCGGGTCGGTAGATGAAGTGGTTCAGGCCATGGAGTATGGTGCCGACGGGATAGGTCTGTTCCGCAGCGAGCTTCTTTTTATGCAAAGCAAGGATTCATTTCCCGGGGAAGATACCCAGTTTACAGCATACCGGAAAGCGATAGAAGCATGTAAAGGGAAAAGTATAACGATCCGGACCCTTGATATAGGAGGGGACAAATCCCTTCCCTACTACCCGGTGGAAAAAGAAGATAACCCTTTTTTGGGCTGGCGGGGTATCCGTTTTTGCCTGGATAAGAAAGAAGTTTTCAAGGTTCAGTTGCGTGCCTTACTTCGTGCCAGTGCTTTTGGCAGGCTTAAGATTATGTTCCCGATGGTTATCTCCATGGAAGAGTTAAGGGCAGCCAAAGGGCTGTTGGAAGACTGCAAACAGGAACTTGACAGGGAAGGCATCGGCTATGATAAAACGATGGAAACAGGGGTGATGATTGAAACACCTGCCGCGGTTATGCTTGCAGAAGAGCTGGCCGGCGAGGTTGATTTTTTCAGTATAGGGACCAATGATTTAGTACAGTATACCCTGGCGGTAGACCGTACCAACCGTCGTGTTTCCCATTTAGGCAATGCTTTCCACCCTGCAGTAGTGCGCAGTGTGAAAATGATCGTTGAAGCAGCCGCCAAATACCAGCGGCCTGTTAGTTTGTGTGGAGAGCTGGCAGGAGACACAGGGGCAACACAAATCCTTGTAGGCATGGGGATAGATAGCCTGAGCCTCTCATTTGTTACGGTCCCTGAAATCAAACAAATTATTAGAAAAACCGACATGAATAGAGGCAGAGAACTGGCAGCAAAGATCTATCAAAAAGCTACAATAGCAGAAGTTCATGCCTTGTTGGAAGAAAACAAAAATAAAATTGACAACTAAATTATAAACGAAATAATTATGAAACGGACTATTTTAATCAGTTGTTTTTTCACGCTGTTATCAGTATGGGCAGTTGCCCAAAGCCAGCCGGCAAAATGGGACAGCACCTATCGTCCCCGGACCTACCCGTTGTTGACCGAACAGTTTAAGAGTTTTAAGCACAGCTCGAGCGATATTGTTTTTCTGGGCAACAGCATCACCTTTGGTGTTGACTGGTACGAACTGCTACAAATACCACAAGCCCGCAACAGGGGTATCTCGGGAGATATGACATTCGGGGTATTGGAACGTTTACAGGAGATCATTGACGGGAAACCGGCCAAATTGTTTATTATGATCGGGGTAAACGATATTTTGCGCAACGTGCCGGATCAATACATTATCGCAAACTACAATAAAATGATAGCCCGGATAAAAGAAGGCTCTCCCCGGACCGCGATTTATCTCCAGAGTATTTTGCCGGTCAATGAATCGTTTCCACAGCATAAGAGCATTATTGGTAAGGGGGAAAGGATCATCGCTATGAACCGGCAGCTAAAGCAGATTGCTAAAGAGAACAACCTGACTTATATTGATTTGTATTCCGGTTTTACAGGGCAGGCAGATGTTCTTGATGCCGGTCTTTCCTATGACGGGCTACACCTGAACCTCAATGGTTACCTGAGATGGAAAGAAATACTTGAAAAAGGGGGATACCTGCAAACACAATAAACGACAAACTGCATAAACCCAATAAAATTGATAACTAATGCTTCGGAAAGCATTGTCTAGAAACAAAATATGAAGATGAACATTACAAAAATTTTTGATTTTTTAAAACCGGCTCCGGATATAGAACAAGTAGATGTAGGACCGGAGGAGTTGAATAAAAAATATAAATACTGGCGAAGCCGGATTATGTATACCACTATTATCGGTTATTCTCTTTTCTATTTTGTCCGGAAAAATTTGTCCATAGCTATGCCTGCTATCGAAGCAGAGTTGGGGATATCAAAAGCCGAGTTAGGGTTATTTTTGACCCTTCACGGGTTAATATACGGGGTTTCCAAATTTTTAAACGGATTTTTGGGAGATCAGACTAACCCCCGTTATTTTATGGCTATCGGGCTTATCATGTCAGCAGTTATGAGTTTTTTCTTTGGCCTTAGCAGCGGAGTATTGACCTTTGGTTTAATTTGGATGGCTAATGGCTGGTTCCAGGGGATGGGCTTCCCCCCCTGTGCCAATTCGATAACCAACTGGTTTTCGCCTGGTGAAAGGGGGGTTAAGTTTGCACTGTGGAACTCTTCTCATTCTATAGGGGCAGCATTAATCCTTATACTGAACAGTTTTCTGGTTGTATATAACTGGCGCTTGTGCTTTTTTGTTCCCGGGATACTGGCCATTCTCGGAGGCATATTTATTCTGAACCGCTTACGGGATAAACCAGAAAGCCTGGGGTTACCTCCGGTTGAAACATACAAAGGAGAGACACTTGAATCGGAAAAAATAGAAAATGGAGAAGATTTTGATTTTAAAAAGTTCGTACGCAGAAAAGTATTTGCCAACCCAATGATCTGGATTCTTTGTTTGGCTCAGTTTTCGGTATATGCCATCCGGTATGCGATGCTCGACTGGGGTCCAACTTTCCTGACTGAGATGAAAGGAATTGATCTGCAAAAGGCTGGCTGGCTGGTAGCCGGTTACGAAGGATTTGGCATACTGGGCATGCTTTCCAGCGGCTGGATGATGGATCACATTTTTAAAGGTCGTGGCGGACGGGCTGCGGTGATTTATATGTTGATTTGTACCGTGGCAGTTTTTCTGTTTTGGCGCCTGCCTGACGAAAGTCCATTCTTTTACGGCGTCCTTCTTTGTATTATAGGGTTTTTTATCTACGGACCACAGGCCCTGGTGGGAATAATTGTGGCTAACTTGGTCAGTAAGAAAGCAGCAGCAACGGCAATCGGACTTACTGGTTTTTTTGCTTATTTAAGTACCATTTTTTCCGGCTGGGGAATCGGTTATATTGTAACACACAGCGGCTGGGACACAGCTTTTCTAACCTTCATCGGCGCTGGTGTGGCTGCTGTGCTGTTTTTTGCTCTCACATGGAATGCAGGGTATATTATTTCTACTAAAAAAAAGAAAATAGGAAATAGGAATATTATTAAATAGTAAATTTGAGGTTATAAATCTGTAATACTTTGTCTATGAATTTTTTTAAGCTTTTAATCATCGTTTTTGCTATTTTATTCAATACCCTAGTTTCATGTTCGAAGGGCGATGACCCTTTTGATCCAGATCCAGGGACTGAAACGCCAAACTATCCAAAACCTGCGCCAGCTGACAATAATGTTGTTGCTCACCGTGGAGGATCGAAAGAAAATGGTTATCCCGACAATTCAATAGCTGCATTAAAAAATACCATTTCATTAGGGTGCTTTGCGTCTGAGTGCGACATTCATATTACCAAGGATGGAAAAGTAGTCGTATTTCACGATGATACATTCAAAGGATTAGTTTTCAAGAATGCAACCTATGCGCAATTAAGTGCTGCAGGGACTCTGTCAAACGGAGAGCAACTTCCTCTGTTAGAAGACTTCATCGACGTTGTATTGAACGCAAAGAAGACAATTCTTTGGATTGATGTCAAATCAATGGACGACACCTATGGCGGCGATGAATACTCAATTTTAGCAGGGCAGGCTGCCGCTGACATCATAAGAGACAAACATGCCAAAAATTTTGTAAAATTTATAGTAGGCCGTGATGTTGTACTTATGAAATGTATTGAAGCAACCCATGGAGAATGGGAATGTGGCTATATGAACGTGGATGCTTCTGCTGCCACTTTTTATTCAAAAGGATACACCTGGGCAAATTTCAAAGTTTCCAAATTTTACGGAAATCAATCACTGATTCAAACATATAAAGACAAGGGAATTAAAGTGAGTACTTATAATGCAGACACAGAAGAACAAATGAATTGGTTTCTTAGTCAAAATATGTATGCAATTTGCACCAATTATCCTCAGAAATTATTAAACTTAATTAACAAAGATTAATATGATGCGAAAATTATTCATATATTTTGAAAAATTCGAGTTGAGAATTTCATTTTGCAACGATTGGTTTAGATGAGTGTAATTTGGGTTAGTTAAACGTGAAATGGGAATACAAGACTTTTACCATATTCATTATTTATTTTTTATGAACAGATAGTTATCTAGGAAGATAAATGGTTGCATGAAAGAGGCGTGTCTGCGATAAAATTGTTAATTCATGTTTGTTCTTGAATAGTGATTCCATATAAAAGATGCATAATCAGATGAAAAGTAGTATAATTTGGATTAAAAAATATTGCTATATAAAGTGACTTTCTCACATGAATAAGCGTAGATAACCAACACAAAAAACATAATGAGAATAGTGCAACTTGTAAGAATTAAGCAAATGGAATTAGCAATAGCTGATATGCCCAAGATAAAGAACGGAAATGAGGTTCTATTAAAGGTAAAATCGGTTGGAGTTTGTGGCTCTGATGTCCATTATTACAGCGATGGGAAAATTGGATCACAGGTTGTCAGTTTTCCTTTTATCGTTGGTCACGAATGTTCCGCTGAAGTTGTTGAAGTCGGTCGTGATGTACAAAATTTAAAAATTGGTAATTTGGTTGTTATTGAACCATCGGTTGCATGTGGTGTATGTGATCAATGCTTAGCAGGCAGACCTCATACTTGTAGAAATGTAAAGTTTTTGGGATGTCCTGGTCAATTAAGTGGATGTTTTTCAGATTATATTGTTATGCCTGAATCAAATTGTTTGGAAGTAACAGGATATTTAACACCTGTTCAGGCTGCTCTTATAGAACCGCTTTCCATTGGTATCTACGCAGTAAGACTTGCCGAAATTTCAAATTCGTCATTAGCCGTTTGTATTTTTGGGGCAGGACCAATCGGATTAAGTGTTTTACTAAAACTATTGGTAGATAATATCACTAATGTCGGAATGGTTGATCCTTTAGACTACAGGTTGAAAAAAGCAGACGAAATAGGTACCCACTATATAATAAATCCAACTCATGAAGATGTTGCAAAAAGGGTGAAAAACGAAGAGGAAAATTATATTGATGTGGTTTTTGAAGCAAGCGGTGAGCAGGAGGCGATTGAAAATGCAGCTAGAATTTTAAAACCGGGTGGGAAACTCGTCCTTATAGGGATACCATCTTCTGCAGAGTTTAAATTCAATATGGATATTATGAGGCGTAAAGAAATTATTATCATCAACGTTAGAAGACAAAATCATTGTGTTGATGAAGCAATCCGTCTTGTAAAATCAGGGAAAGTTAATGTCGATAAAATGGTAACCCATCATTTCACGCTTGAAGAAACACCTAAAGCTTTTGATATGGTTGAAGGTTACATAGATGGTGTTATAAAAGCTGTTGTTAATTTTTAATAAGCTTATTGTTAGATGCTTTTGATAAATAATTCTGACAGATTTGTTTTCGATATTTGGTATTGGGAATTACGGTAATTTTATTAACTCATAAAAACATTAAATATGTGTGGTATAGTAGGTTATATAGGTAATAAAGAGGCATATCCGATATTAATTCAAGGTCTTCAACGTCTCGAATATCGTGGATATGATTCTGCAGGAGTAGCTATTTATAGCGAATTTTTAAATGTATATAAATGTATGGGACGAGTTTCTGATTTGGAGGTTCACATCTCAACACAAGACATTAGCGGGCATATAGGAATTGGACATACCCGATGGGCAACTCATGGTGAACCTAATGATCAAAATGCCCATCCCCATCTGTCAATGAATGGAGATTTTGTTTTAGTTCACAATGGTATTATTGAAAATTATTCGGAGCTAAAATCAGATCTTCTGAAAAAAGGATATACTTTCCAATCAGATACCGATTCTGAAGTTCTGGTTAATTTAATGGAATATTTTTATAGAAATATTGATAATGCCAATGCTGAAATTGCTATAAGATTTGCTCTTTCAAAAGTAGTTGGAGCGTATGGGATTGTAGTTATATGTAAAAACGAAGAAGATCAGCTTATTGCCGCTCGCAAAGGAAGTCCTTTGGTTATAGGCATCGGAAGGGGCGAATATTTTATTGCATCTGATACTACTCCAATTGTTAATTATACTGATAGTATTATTTATCTAAATGACCATGAAGTTGCCATCATAAATAAAGATAGCCTGGTACTGAAAACGGTTGAAAATTTACCGGTAGCTTTCAAAATCACAAAGGTTGATATGAATATCGGCGATCATGAAAAAGGAAATTTTGAACATTTCATGTTAAAAGAAATTTTCGAACAACCAAAAATTATTGAAGATACTTTCAGAGGTCGTATTACCCTTGATCATTCGGATATAGTTCTCGGCGGATTGCATGATATTTTTCCCAAAATAATTCAAGCCAAACGCATTGTTATCATCGGATGTGGAACTTCATGGCATGCCGCTTTGATAGGAGAATACATGATTGAAGAATATGCTCGGATTCCGGTTGAAGTTGAGTATTCATCAGAGTTTCGTTACCGAAATCCAGTCCTAACAAGTGAGGATGTGGTGATTGCCATTAGTCAGAGCGGCGAAACTGCTGATACACTGGCAGCTTTACGAATGGCTAAGGAAAAAGGTGCCACTGTTCTGGGCATATGCAACGTAGTGGGATCAAGCATTGCACGCGAAACTGACGCCGGTGTTTATACTCATGCAGGTGTCGAAATCGGAGTAGCATCAACCAAAGCATTTACCGCACAAGTAACGGTTTTGACTCTTTTTGCCTTGAAACTTGCTAAAGAAAAAGGCAAAATTTCATCAATATTGTATTTAGACTTAATTTCAGAACTGACAAATATTCCTAAAAAAGTAAAATCAATACTTGAAAAACAGGCACTTATAAAAGAGGTTGCAACTAAATATAAAGATGCGATAAACGCCCTTTACCTTGGAAGAGGTGTCTTTTTTCCGGTAGCTTTAGAAGGTGCTTTGAAACTGAAGGAAATTTCTTACATCCATGCTGAAGGATTTGCTGCAGGAGAAATGAAACATGGAGCCATTGCATTGGTTGATGATAACTTACCTGTGATAGTAGTTGCAGCCAAGGATCAGTACTATGTAAAGATTGTTAGTAATATTCAAGAGGTAAAAGCAAGGAAAGGAAACATTATTGCAGTAGTTACTGAAGGCGATGACATGCTGAAGGATATGGTGAACGATCTGTTTGAAATTCCCATATCGCATCCGTTAGTTTCACCTCTATTAGCCATTATCCCATTGCAACTATTCTCATATTACATTGCCGTGATGCGTGGATGCGATATCGATCAACCGCGAAATCTGGCTAAATCGGTTACCGTGGAGTAACAATGATAGGGGTTATTCTTTACCCTTAATGGATGAAGTGTATTTAACATGTATTGTTGAAATTATTTCTTCACAATATTGGGTGACCTTTATCAAAATTACAAATGAATAAGTGCCTAATTATTCGTTCAATTGTGACTAACGTTAAAATTTATTGTTGATATTCAGTGTTTTATCATTTTTCAATTTATTCATTTTTCTACTAAATTCCCTTTTTTCGTTAGCTTGAGAAATTAATCGTTTCTCTGATGTGGGGAATGAAGGATAACGGTTATACTTAAATTTAAAAGGGAAAGTGCTACATTTGACTCTACGGTAAGTTAAGCTACAAAAGCATTAACTTACAATTATGAAACATAACCGAAAAAAGTATGACAAGGAGTTAAAGCAAAAAGATGTTGAACTTTCATATACAAGGGGCAATGCCACAGAAATTGTGGATGAGTTGGGCATGGGTCAAGGACGTCATTATCGATGGAGAAAAGAGTTTTGAAAATATGAAGGGAATAGTTTTCCAAGTCATGGAACACCGAAAATAACAGATTTGGAGCGAGAGATACTAAAAAAGGCGATCAGTATCTTCTCCGTGAGCGATGGGAAATCTACCAATTCATAAGTAATCACCGTACCCGATTTTCTATTGAGATGATGTGCTGAGTATTTAAAATAGGGAAAAGTAGTTATTGCCACTGGCTCAAAAGCGGTCCTTCAAAGCGTTGACTTGAAAATGAAGAGCTGCTAGTTCGGATAAATACCATTTTTGACTACAATTTAAAAACTTATGGAAGTCCAAAAATCACAGAGGAACTACAGCCACAAGGTTTTCAGGTATCACGTCCAAAAGTAGCAAGGATTATGAAGGTAGCAGGTCTCAGAGCAAGACTCCAACTTGCACGGTCAAATGGTGACAATTTTTAGTTTCCTTCACCATCTAGGTAAAATGAGAAATAAGTAATCGCACAGCTATTGTAACATAATCCCATCTTATAGTCCCATGCAGTCGGCTCCCCTCCGTTCGTCGTTCCTCCTCTCTCTCGGCTTAAGCGCCTCCTTTATGGGTCGCGTTTCACCCTATAAGGGCATTATGTAAAATAGCACGCACGAGCCCACACACCGTTAAATTCATATATGCTGCTTTTTTCATCACTCTTTCCACATTTCCCCGACCTCCCTTTCAAAGGTGCAGGAAAAATAAACTTTTCATGTTCAGCATTTAATATGGAGAATAGAAATAGTTGAATATATGGAATAGATAAACCCATGTTCTTGCAGCCTGGTCGCTTCATTCATTCAATCGGAATCCATTCCATTCCTTCCTCATTCATTCTTTCACCTCACAAGCTTCATCACCCCACACAAAAGTGGTTCATTCAGTCATTCCGCAATGCCCACGCAAAATTCATTCACCAGAACGCCTGTTTTAACCCTTGTATAGTAAATTAATTACCTCTTTAAAGTTATTTGTGCTATTTCAAATAGAAAAACGATCCAATAAAACAGGCATATTCTGCTTCACTCATGCCAACCCAAATTGCTACATTCCTTCAATCACCACCTTTGCCTTTCCCCATCTAACTCAGCATTAAGTTTATTTCCCCTGCGAATTACTCACCCCAAAGTATCACCGGTTAATCCACTTTTGATATCTATTCCAAACTCGTAACCAAACTTTTGCAATTGAATCAATAGAATCTATAAGTAAATATTTACTATAATTCTCAAAACTATAACCTGTATTCAAACCTTTAAAAGTATCCCAATCTAAATTTGCAGGTGTAAAATTACCGGGGATCATCTTGTATGCAGTTAAATATGAATATTGAGTTATTGCAGCCATAAAATCCCAGGTGTTCCCATTTCCTGTTCCCCAACTAATACTAAACTCCCTGTCTATAATCTCTTGTTCCAGCCAATCAACTACTGGATTGTCATTAATTTTAAAAGGGTATCCCTCAGGATTATAAAAAAATCTTTCATTATCAAAATCAATAGAATAGCTATCTCTTATAGTCTCGTCCCATTCATGTTCAATGCGTGCGTGAATATTATCCTCATCCGAAAAAGGTCTGCTATCGCAATGCAGAGGCCTATGGGCATCAGCTATATAATGGCTAAGCATAAAAAATATCGTGGCAACATGATTATCTGTTGGACTAATCGGTGATCCTTTATCCTCGCTTTCCTGCATCTTCAAATTATCAATGATACTATGCGCAAGCGATTCGCACCTATCAGCCAAATTGCCTTTTTCAATAGTATAGGGCTTATTGTGTAGTCCACTTTCTTTACCAATCTTATAGAGCATGTACGTACTTGGCAACTTTTTAAAAGTTTTATCTTTTGAAGTAGGATCAGGTTTATATTTCAGGATGTGACTGGTAGCCATATCTTTTATAACTGCATCTGGATACCAGGCTCCTTGCACTACAAAATCCCGGTTATTCTTAAACCAGGCTACTAAACTGTCTGCATTTTTTCGGTAATTTTTTGAGAGGTAGGTTTTTTCTAACCTTTTGATAGCCATCATGGCTAGCCAGGCATGTGTGTATTGTTTCATATTGTGTATTTTAAGGTTGTCTTACAAGTTACGAAAAATGTCTTTAAGATTAAAGAATAAATTGCACGCCAATGCAAATTTAAGCCATAGGTCTGAAACAGGAAAAAGACTTCGGCATAAACCCACAAAGCCCATCCCGTGACATTTATTCCGATTCCTTTTGCCTGTTTCATCCCCTTTTTCTTTTGGGTGCCTAAGCGTTCAATTAAGCCTAACCATGCAATTTAAATTGACGAATATTATCTGAGGAAATAGCTTAGATTTTTTCACAAAAAAAGAGGCAAGCTTTTGTCTAGCTTACCCCTTTTCGAACAACCCCTAACAATTCCCCCAAATTGCTACTTACTATTTTTCTGCTTTAAAAGCTTTTTTAATAACATTGAAACAAAAAAACTCACTATTGTTCCTACTGTCCCCAGGATGATCGTATTGGTTATGTCCCTAATAGTTAAGCTCCCCAGGATACTTGATAAAGATCCACCTAAGACCCCACCGGTAGTTTCAATGTTCAAGTTTTGATTAGCCACCTTCTTCGTTATCCTCCAACAGCTTTTCATCTACTGTAGTTTGGCTGATTGCTGTCATCACAGTACCTCCGGCTATAAGGTAACCTCCAACTGTTGCAATAGCAGCCGGTAATGCAATTGGAGAAGCTACAATAGCAGCTCCTGCTGCAGCCAGTGCTAATCCTACAGTCCTTAAAATCCTGAAGAACTTAGGTACAGGTGCCTTAATGCGCTTAATAACATTCATAAAGCAATGATTTTAGATTAAACTTTACTAATGGATACCAATGCCATTGCATTGTATGAGCCGCTTTTCAAAGGGTACCTTGCCCCATTTACTTCCTGGTAGAATTCAACCCCAAACGCAATAAATAACGGTTTATCACTGTCAGCTGTCACATTGGAGGTCAGTACAACCTCAGCCTGTTCTGCAGCAGTTAATGCAACAGGTGCACTCTTTTGGGCATTAGCCACAAAACTTTCAGCATCAAAATCAAGCTCAGCACCACCAAGGCAAATAATAGCATGCGTTGCACCTGAAGGTGCAGCAATGGTATTAGCTGGAATAAATGCAGGTATGGTAACCTTCAATTCCCCGGCAACCCGGTCAACTGTTGGATTGTACGGCATAAATACCGTATTGCCCAGCTTAGCATCCTTGTTAAATTCAAAACCTGACAATAAAGAAATATCACCATCAGTAATAGTCCTTTCACCACGGTTATTAGTCGTATCAGCCTGTACAGCCACTAACATGTCTTTGGTTAACCTACTTGACATCCTGCTGTCCTTACTGTTGAGGATAACTTCCCTCAGTGCATTGCGTAGAAGCTTGCTTGCTTTTCCTGCGCGCCCAAATTCAGACCCGTTTTCACGGGTACGTTCAAATGCCGGATCATTTTTAATGCGGTCCCCATCAACTCCGCCTTTGCCCCTGGCAAAATATTTCCCTTTACTTTTGTAAAAGGAAATATCTCCAATGGCTCCTTCCAACTTGATAATCCCCTTCTGTTTTGCCATAATCAAAAAATTAAATTCAAGACTAATTTAAATCGGCTTTTTCAATCTTTCATATAGCTGATTCCGCATAGGCAAGCAATGGGGTAATTATGCCAAAATATCCATGTTATTGCTTTGATTTATCTTTGTTTTCCTATAGGAACTACATAGACAAAGCGTAGATAAAGTATAGATAGAGTATGATGAAGCTTAATCGGATTTGTATATACCCAAAAGATATTCAATGCCTCACAGGCAAAAGTGAAAGGTATGGAAGGAAGGTGATCCAGGCAATCAAGTCAAAACTTGGCAAGGAACCACATCAATTAGTAACCATCAAAGAATTTTGTGATTATACCGGATTAAATGAAAAGGAGGTGAATAGATATATTCAGGATTGATATAATAGGATATTATCTCAATAAGATTTCGACCAAATATATTATCAAAACATAAAATTTAGCCTCATTAATATTTAATTGGCTTCAGAATATTGATGGATGGTTTGCCTTGATTATTTAATGAAAAAAGGGTTTATTAGCCTTGACTTTTTAATAGAAGTTATTTTTCATGGTAAAAATTACTCCTAAAATATCCGATCCATCCTTTCTTTAAGAAGTTCAACATAATCTATTTTTAAGGATTTCTCAAGGAAACTGCTTTCGATCAATGATTGCGAATTGGTAAAGGCATTTTTAAAACGGGTTAAACTATTCTTTATTTGCTTCTCATTTAAAGTCAGTGTTAATCCAAATTCTTCGAAATCCTTTCTGGTCAATTTTCTTTTCTTCCCATTTAGGTTTAATGCCATTTCCTCTTGATCTTCTTTTTCAGGGATTACAAGCCTGGTTGAAAGCAAGTCATATGCTGGGGCTAATGTAATCATCCCATTCTCCTGGTATAGCAAGGAAAAGTTTTTTAAGTGCATATCCGCATTACCTGTTATAAAAGAAAATAGGGCAAGGTCGAAAAAAGCCAATGCATCAAATACTGGGTTAGATGAATATTTTAATATGGCTTTCCCAATTTGCTCCATAGATCCTTTGTATTTATCTTCAGTTAATCGACCAGTTAGCTGACACATATCTTCCATGTGCAATTTTTGTTTTTTGCTATAGCGGTCAATCCTTCTGGTTATGTATGCCAATTCTCCGGATTCTAATCTTATTAGTCCATTAGGGACAGTTGGAATCCTATACAAGTCAGCAAGCTTCATTGTGAGTGACTCATTTTCCGGCAATTGAGGGTATTGGAAAGTTGGAGGTTTTAGGATAAAATCTCCCCATAAACCAACTAATGTAAGTCGGTTCGGTTGTTCCTTTTTTCTTTGCAGGCTTAATGAAAGTTTTGCCTGAACTCCCGGAACGGCAACACTTCTGCCAAGTACCTTCAGTGCGAGTTCTTCCATTTCTTTTAGTGAGTAAGGCAGTACTGGAGCCTCAACACTCAGGTAAAACTTTTTCACACAAGTAGGGTGGTAGTCTTCCTGCCCTGGTTTTAGTGGTTTATAGCAAATTAAACAATTACTCATCATTCGAAATTGGGATTAAACTTACAGCTCCAATACAATCTTTACAACATGTTAAAAGCAGACCCATACGGTCACGGTTATCAATTTTCCAATGTTTATATGCGATTTCCAATAACCAACCTTCTGGGATTAGCCCATCAAAAAAAGGGAACATTACCTGGCTGGTAAATGACTGTTCTCTTAACGGTAAAGTAAGGCTAATACCAATAGCTTTTTCATCTTCCATATAGCTTTCAAGGTATTTAAATTCATACCCGCTTTCTGTTTCAGATAAAATGCCAGCCCATTCATCCTTATACATTACTTTAGCTTTGCGGCTCATCGTTTTCAATTAATTTTTTATCTATTGGTACCATTATATGACCAAATAACTGAAGCACTTGGTTGACTTTATCAAGCCGGAGGGATAATTTCCCTTGTTCCATTTCACGGATAAAACGGAGTCCCACACCAGCTCTTTCTGCTAAATCTTGCTGAGTGAGTCCCAGCAATTTTCGCCGTTCCTTCACAAACTTAACTAAATGTTTCATCGTAATATACCTTAAAGGGTATAAATATAGTAATAAATATGTATATTGTACCCAATCGGGTATAATTATTTCTAAAAGAGATGAATTATACCTAATCGGGTATAAAAATAGACAATAAAAATAAATATTCTGAAAATTAATTTGTACTAGTTTAAACTTTATTGTTGCCTTTTTAATCCAAATTTTGTATCTTTACTTTATCAAACATTGATACCAAATTGTATCAAATACGTTCTTTAACTATTAGAACTATCCAGTGACCTATAAAAAATAGGTTGTCATAAAACACTGATATATAAATATTTGCGGGTAGGGGAGTGCATCCTGCTACCCCGACAGAAGGGAAGTCAAAAAAGGCTTCCCTTTTTTGTTATTCCTATGTTTAGTGTATATATTTTAAAGAGCCAAATAACAGGGAAGTATTACTGTGGACAGACTTCTGATTTGAAAGACAGGATGCTGCGCCATAATTCCGGTCGCAATAAATATACGAGACATGGTGCACCGTGGAATTTAATATATTATCAAGAATTTTCAAGCCGGAGCGAAGCTGTTCAATTGGAACGGCAAATCAAGAAACGAGGGATAGGTCGATACCTGGAAGAAGTAAGAGGTTAGTGTATTCCGCTAAAGCGGAAGGGTCGCAGGTTCGAATCCTGCTACCCCGACAGAAGGGAAGTCAAAAAAGGCTTCCCTTTTTTGTTATGCCTATGTTTAGTGTATATATTCTAAAGAGCCAAATAACAGGGAAGTATTACTGTGGACAGACTTCTGATTTGAAAGACAGGATGCTGCGCCATAATTCTGGTCGCAATAAATATACGAGACATGGTGCACCGTGGAATTTAATATATTATCAAGAATTTTCAAGCCGGAGCGAAGCTGTTCAATTGGAACGGCAAATCAAGAAACGAGGGATAGGTCGATACCTGGAAGAAGTAAGAGGTTAGTGTATTCCGCTAAAGCGGAAGGGTCGCAGGTTCGAATCCTGCTACCCCAACAGAAGGGAAATTAAATAATACTTCCTAATATTTATGTCTTGTTTAAGATAGCCGATTTTCCCTTTTTGATCCCAATATTCAATATGTTGTAATTTAAATTATTAAGATTTTTAAGATATCATATTCCCGATTTATTACCCTTTATTATGAAGTTTTTCTAGTAAACGATATTTAAAAGAATCATTATTGTTGTTTTTGTTCATTCGATTGTATGTTTGTAAAAGCATTAAAAATCAAATAAGATCAAATGAAGACAATATTTTTGACCGGGATTCGGCAAATGGAAATGAAAGAGGTTCCAAAACCAATGCTGACCAGTGATACCGATGTATTGATAAAAATGAAAGTATTGGGCGTTTGTGGCTCCGATATACATTATTATACCACCGGAAAAATAGGCAGCCAGGTTGTTCAGTACCCTTTCCCGGTTGGTCATGAAGGTGCCGGAATGGTTGAAGCTGTGGGCTCAAAAGTTACCAATGTAAAAGTTGGGGATAGGATCGCCATTGAACCTGCCATGCCTTGCTGGGAGTGTGACCAGTGCCTTGCCGGAAGGCACAATACATGCCGAAACCTGACATTTTTAGGATGCCCGGGACAAGCAGATGGTTGCCTGTCGGAATATATTGTAATGCCCGAAACCAGTTGTTTTAAAATTCCGGATTCCATGTCGTACGACGAAGCAGCAATTTCTGAACCATTGGCAATTGGGGTTTATGCCGTTAAACTGGCAGAAAAAGTGAAGGATGCTAAGATAGGGATTTTAGGTTTTGGTCCCATCGGGATGAGTGTCCTGTTTGCAGCAGTTGCCAAAGGGGTAAAAACAACTTTTGTTACCGATAAAATTGACGGAAGGCTTGCCATTGCAAAAGGGAATGGGGCATCATGGACAGCAAATCCCGATAAAACAGATGTGGCAGATTC
The DNA here is from genome assembly GCA_963677475.2 of Prolixibacteraceae bacterium. GTDB lineage: Bacteria > Bacteroidota > Bacteroidia > Bacteroidales > Prolixibacteraceae > JABMQB01. The sequence goes on from CAXXQD010000015.1 coordinate 505,930, forward strand.
AGCGCAAAAAGAGGTTCCCGAATTGCTGGATATTGTTTTCGAATGTTGCGGGCAGCAGGAAGCCATGGACAATGCCGTTGACATGGTAAAGCCTGGAGGTAAGATCATGTTGATCGGGATTCCTGAATTCGATCGCTGGGCATTGAGTGCCGATAAAATAAGGCGTAAGGAAATCTGTATCCAAAATGTGCGCCGGCAAAACGAAAGTGTAAAGGAAACCTTAGATATGATCGCCAATCAACTGGTAGATGTTAAACCAATGGCCACACATCATTTTGGTTTCAACGAAACAAAAGCTGCTTTCGACCTGGTCGCAGCTTATGGCGATGGGGTGATGAAAGCTATGATTGATTTTGAAAAATAGCAGTAGAAATTAACGATTCCATTTTATTAATTAAAACGATCATCTATGAAATCTACATTCGTTTTATTCATTATTATACTTTTAACGCTTTCTTCTGCAGCACAGGATTGGCCAGATTGGCGAGGGGTAAATCGCGATGCAGTTTTCGATGATATTGAAATGCTTGATGAATTTGTTACTTCTCAATTGAAACCGAAATGGAAAGTACCAATTAGTGCGGGTTATTCGGGTCCGACAGTGGCAAACGGGAAAGTGTATATTACGGATAGGTTAGAGGCACCTACGGAAGCGGAAAGAATACTTTGTTTCGACGAATTTACAGGAACCAAAGTATGGGAATACAGCTATGATTGTGAATACAGTGGGGTAGGTTACCCCGCCGGGCCACGAGCATCGGTTGTTATTGAAAACAATAGAGCCTATGCGCTTGGCACCATGGGGAATTTATTTTGTTTAAATGCAAACACCGGTGAACTTATTTGGGAAAAAGATTTAAATAAAGAATATAAAATAAGAATGCCAATCTGGGGAATTTCAGCAACTCCGTTAATTCTAGGTGAAAAAATAATTTTGCAAATAAGTGGAAGCTACAACGCTTGTGCTTTGGCATTGGATAAAAATACAGGCAAAGAGGTTTGGCGAAACCTGAATGATATGTCCGGATATTCCGCTCCCATTGTAATAGGGAAAGATGAAAACAAAATTGTTGTTTTTTGGACCGAAAACAGTTTATCGGGATTAAATAGTAACACGGGTGAGATAGTATGGCAAATTCCCTGGAATTTACGATCCGGAATGGCAATTTCTACTCCTGTTTTTCATAATAACTACCTGTTTGTAAGTTGTTTTTATAATGGATCAATGCTGGTTAAACTGAATGATGATCTAACTTCTGCGTCCATCGTTTGGCAACGGGAAGGCGAAAATGAACGAAATACCGATGCTTTGCACTGCGTTATGAATACACCACTGATTCTAGAGGATTATATTTATGGCGTGGACAGTTATGGTGAATTACGATGCCTTCAGCTATTAACCGGAAACCGGATTTGGGAAGATCAAACGGCAGTAAAAAGAAACAGATGGGCAAATATACATTTCATGCAATCCGAAACAAAAACCTGGATGTTTAACGAACAGGGCGAATTGATCATCTCTAAACTTAGCCCGGTTGGGTACGAAGAAATCAGTCGTGCTCAATTAATTGAACCCACAAAAAAACAACTCGGTAGAGGTGTTACGTGGTCGCACCCCGCAATGGCAAACAACCACGTTTTTATTCGGAACGATAAGGAGTTGATTTGTGTCGATCTATCAAAAAAATAAAAAGTTCGAAAGTTTTTTATACTTTTAAAATCTGTTAAATCTGACTTTAAACAAATCAATTCATGCATGTACTGGTAACCGGGGCAGACGGACTGCTCGGAAGCAACCTGGTTAGGCTGCTTCTGGAAAGAAAACATAAAGTGAGTGTTTTTTTGCATCCATCTTCTCGCTCAAACACACTTAGCAACTTATCAATTCAAAAATTTGCTGGCGATATTCTTATTCCGGATAGCATGGAAGATGCTTTTGCTAATAATGTGGATGCTGTAATTCATGCAGCAGCAAGTACTTCCATTTGGCCAGCACGCTCCACAAAAGTTTGCGAAGTAAACATTCAGGGTACGAAAAATGTGATTGACTTCGTATTGAAAAACAAAATTTCCAGGTTTATTTATATTGGCTCAGGGAGTTCGGTTAATGCTAATGTTGAGCCAGGTTCGAAATATACCTACCCTGGGGAAAAGTTTAAGCTGGACTATATTGATTCTAAATACCATGCATTAAATTATGTTCTTGATTCTGCAAAAAGCAAGAACCTTCCGGCTATTGCGATTCTACCAACCTACATGATTGGTCCATTTGATTCGCTTCCCAGCTCGGGGAAAATGATTGTTGCGATTGCCAAAGGCAAATTGAAAATTTATACCGGCGGTGGACGAAATTTTGTGCATGTGCGTGACGTTGCCACAGCCATTGTCAATGCACTTGAAATTGGCACAATTGGGAAGTATTATATTGCAGGCAATGAAAACTTGTCGTACAAAGACTTTTTTGGCAAGGTTGCCGGGATTGTAAACAGGCCGGCTCCAAAAATAAAGATTCCCGATTGGATTGTAAAATCAATAGGATATGCCGGAACAACAATTGGTTCGGTGACGAAAAAAGAACCCTTGATAACTTATCCGATGGCCCGGATTTCATGTGAAAACCAATTTGTGGATAGTTCCGATGCTGTAAATGAATTAAAAATGCCACAAACACCAATTAAAGAAGCCGTATCAGAATGTTATCAGTGGTTTCAGGAAAACAAATATTGTTAATTGATTGAATACTATGTGGAAAGATAAGGCTGTAATTATTACCGGATCGAGTGTTGGGATTGGGTACAATTTGGCGAGGGAAATCGCAAAAAAAGGTGGAAAAGTGGTATTAAATGCCAGAAATAGTGAACGTCTGGAATTCGCTAAAACGCAACTTAAATCGGAAGGGTTTGATGTAACATCCTGCGCAGGAGATATCTCAAAATATGAAGATTGCGATAAACTGGTTAATCACAGTTTGTCGAAATTTGGAAAAATTGATGTACTAATTAATAATGCCGGGATTGCATCACAAGGTACACTCGAAGAAATCAGCCCGGATGTATTCAAAAAGGTAGTTGATATAAACTATTTGGGATCGGTTTACATGACCAAAGCAACCATTCCATTTATTAAAGAAACAAAAGGCAGCATCATGTATTTGGGCAGTCTTGCCGGTATCCATGGGCTTGGCGCTTTTGCTGCATACAGTGGCACGAAAATGGCACTCCGGGCATTGGTCGAATCTCTAAAAATTGAATTGTACGATACTGGTATTCATGTTGGTATTGCCTATGTTGGCTTTACCGAAAACGATCCGGGAAAAACATTTTTAAATAAAGATGGTGTCGAAACTCCGCTGCCTTCGCGCGAAAAAATGAAACAGGAGCCTGCCGACAAGGTTGCACGGAGGATTATGAAAATGGTGGAGAAAAGAAAGTCATTTTCAACATTTACAACCCTCGGAAAACTCAATGCGTGCGTTAACCGGATTGCTCCGGGATTAGTGCAGAAAATCCTACTTAACGCTTACAAAAAAGGCGATAAGTAGGCTGTCGAGTTAATTGATTAACATTTCTTCTTTTTGCTTACATTTGAATTTCTAATGCAGGTATGGGCTATCAGGAAATAAACATAAAAATGGCATGTTCTTATTCGGATGAGGAATTGAAAAACCGGATACGTAAAGAATTAAAATTATCTGAATTTAGCTATCAAATTCTAGGGAAAAGCCTCGATGCCCGGAATAAAACTGCCATTCACTGGCAGTTAAGATTAGCTGTATTTTCAAAACAACTTCAAGGGGAGTTGCCTGCAAAGAAAACCTTGGAAATCCCGAAATGCCAATCTGGTAAAAAAGCAATTGTAGTGGGTAGCGGTCCTGCAGGAATATTTTCTGCCTTGGTTTTGCAACAAGCCGGAATAAAAACAACACTTATTGAACGTGGTGCCGATGTCGATAAGCGCGAAAAAGGAATTCAGGCGTTTGAGCAATCAGGAATATTTAACCCGATATGCAATTATGCATTTGGCGAAGGTGGTGCGGGCACTTTTTCCGATGGGAAATTAACATCCCGGTCTAAAAGGATATCCCTGGAGAAACAGTTTATCCTGGAGAATTACGTAAAAGCCGGGGCACCTGAAGAAATACTGTACTTAACCCATCCACATTTAGGGACCGATAATCTAAAGATAATTACCAAAAATCTTCGCGCGAGTTTTCAGGAACTTGGGGGAACGATCCTATTCGAAACCATGCTTGAAGATATCAAAATCAATAAATCCTATATAGATTCTGTTAGCACTTCTTCGGGAGTGCTAGAGGCGGATTATTTTGTTCTTGCTACAGGGCATTCTGCCGTCGAAACCTATAAAATGATGATTAGGCGTGGAATTCCATTCAGAACGAAAAATTTTGCCTTAGGTGCGCGAATGGAACATCGACAGGAAGTAATTAACCAGGCGCAGTGGGGGGTAAAAAAGCTGGCCGGAGTGAAAGCCGCCGAATACCGTTTAACATCCAATAGAAATGGTAGGCTCCCGGTATTCACTTTTTGTATGTGCCCGGGGGGCATGATAGTGCCGGCAACGCCCTATGAATCACTGAATATTGTAAATGGGATGAGTTATTATAAGCGCGATGGCCAATTTGCAAATGCAGCTTGTGTTGCTGGCATTCATCCGGATGAACTGCTTGGCAAAGAAACATCGCCCTTGGAAATGTTGGATTGGCTTCAAAACCTGGAAGAACAGTTTTTTGAATATTCCCGAAGTTATAAGTCACCAATTTGTAGCATTCCTGATTTTTTGCAGCGAAGTAGTTCGAATAAGTCAAAGGAAAGCAGTTATCCGCTTGGACTGGTTGAGGCACCCCTTTGGGAGATGCTTCCCCAAAAAATAGTTAACTCGATGCAAGAAGGATTGCTTGATTTTTCCAGAAAAATGAAAGGATTTGAAACTGGCAATTTACTCGGACTTGAGAGCAAAACATCGTCACCCGTTCAAGTTGTCAGGGAACAAAACGGACAAGTATCAGGATTCGAAAATTTATATATTGTTGGCGAAGGCAGTGGTTACGCGGGTGGAATTATATCCAGCGCCGCCGACGGGATAAAAGCTGCCATGCACATTGTTGGTTCCTGCTAAGAATTTGTGTAAAGCAGGATTTCTTTTTTTGCAAACGGGAATTGTTCCAAAAGGCTTTCCCTGTTTCCCAGCTCAAAATCATCAAAATGGAATCCCGGGCTAACCGTACAGCCGACCAGGGCATATCCAGAGGTGTATTTTAAATGAGCTGCAAACCAGGTGTTTTTCGGAATCACTACTTGAAATTCTGTTCCGTTCCCAATTATTTTTTTATCAAGCGTACCGTCTTTTAAGAGTACGATCTCAATCTCCGAATTGCCGGTATAGTAGTGCCATACTTCATCGGATTTGATTTTGTGGAACAAACTGAACTCGTCGCCATTTAAGAGGTAATAGATGGAAGTACAATAATCCCGTTCGCCCGAATAGTCGCCCGATAAAATTGATGTAGGAAATGAGCCTTCTGAACGGTAAACTTCTTTAAACCAACCTCCCTCGGGATGTTGTTGAAGCTGTAGTTTTTCTTTAAGGTAGTGTGCTGAATACATTAGTAAAAAAGTTCGTTTAAAGCTGCAAAAAAATCGCTGTCCCAACCAGTGGTTATATTTTCATAAGCTTCATCCGGAATATTGGTTTGGATGAGCTGTAAGCTGGTTCCTTTTTTATGGGGAAATAATTTAAAGGTGACAATTGAGTCTTCCTCCTGTCCTTCAAAAAACCATTGTTGTACAATTTTTTCGTTCGGTACAAACTCCAGGTTCAGTCCCGAAATACTCCCTTCCCATAATGAAAACTCTGTATTGGCAACAGGCTCCATTTGCGCACTTTCTCCCGTCCATATTTCAAGCATTTCTTTATTCGTTAATGCATTATAAACATCCGAAGGTTCTGCATTCAGGATATAATATTTTTTGTAATCTTTCATTTTTACAAATCCTTGTTTACATCTGGCACACTAAATAAATGATTGTCTATTCCTACCTTATTCAACACTCCCAAATGTAACCATTTTTCAGATGAATTGATATGAGAAAATGGTATTTTATTCTCTCTGTTGAGGTTTTTATTTGTGCAATCATGAACAAGTTACTTGAATTTTTGCTTTCATTGTGTTATCTTAATGAACGTTATTTCTTCTTCCCTTTATAATCACAAAATCCTGTTTGATTTAGCTTGTAAGTTTTTAATGTTAGAATCAAAATAAATCCAGATGAGAAAAAGCTTTATTTTAATCGCGACTTTACTAATGGTTGTTCTGTTTTCTTTTGCAGCATTTGCCACTAACCAGGCAAATGATAACCTAAAAAAAGTTCGCTTGCAATTGAAATGGAAACATCAGTTTCAGTTTGCCGGTTATATTGCAGCAATTGAAAAAGGCTATTATAAAGAACAAGGTTTGCAGGTTGAATTGATTGAAGCTGTGACAGGGGAACAGCCAGGCTTGTCGGTTTTTAATGGGAAAGCAGATTTTGGAATTTCCACATCCGATGTTGTTTTAATGCGCGAAGAAGGCTACGATCCAGTAATTTTGGCGACAATATTTCAACACTCAGCCCAGGTTTTGATTACGTCAACCGCTTCCGGAATTGAGAATATGCAGCAGCTTATTGGTAAAAAAATTGCCCTCGAACCTCATGCTGCCGACTTAATCGCTTTTATGAACGATGAAGGTGTTGAGCTTGAGCAATGCACAATCCTAAACCACTATTTCAGTCCCGACCAATTAATTAATGGCGATGTTGATGCCATCACAGGGTACTTGAGCGATGAGCCTTTTTTGCTGGATCAAAATGGATTTGATTATCGCATTATAACACCGCAAATGGGAGGTATCGACTTTTATGGCGACCTGCTATTTTGTTCCGAAAGGTTTTTAAGGGCGAACCCTGAAATGGTAAAGGCATTTATTACAGCAAGTTTAAAAGGTTGGAGTTATGCCCTGGATAATACCGATGAATTAGTTCAAATTATCTTCAATAAGTATTCAAAACGACATTCAATTGAACATTTACAATATGAAGCAGTACATACCCGAAAACTTATAATGCCGGATGTACTCGAAATTGGTTATTCAAATCCGGGAAGGTGGGAGAGTATTGTCGAAATTTATAAACGAACATCATTACTGAAAAATGAGTCAACTTTAAGAGGTCTATTTTATAAAAACTATCAGCAAAAACATATAAAAATACCTTGGAAGGTTCTCGGGGTACTATCCCTTTTATTGATCATTGTAGGCGGTATTTCAATATTTTATTTTCGTTTAAACATAAAACTTAAAAAACAGATTTCCTTAATTAAAGAGATGGAAAATGAATTAAGGGACAGCGAAAACATGTTGGCATCGCTAATTCAACATCTGCCTGGAATGATTTTTAGGTGCAAAAACGATGAAAACTGGACAATGGAATACCTAAACGAAAACTGCTTTGAACTAACAGCCTATAAAGCGGATGAGATAATTGGAAACAAAGTGGTTTCGTACAATCAATTAATTTATCCTGACGATCGCGAAAAAGTGAACGAACAAGTTCAAAAGGGTTTAGATAACCACAAAAACTACGAAGTAAAATACAGAATTGTTACGGGGGATAAAGAAATTAAATGGGTTTGGGAAAAGGGGAACGGCCATTTTTCCATAGACAATAAATTACTTTATGTCGAAGGATTGATAATGGATATTACCAAACAGGTTATAGCAGAAAAAGAATTGAATAATTATCGAGAGAACCTTGAGGAAATGGTGAATGCTCGCACTTTAGAGTTACAAACCAAAAACGAAGAACTTGAAAAATATAACGAGCTATTCGTTGGAAGGGAATTTAGAATAAAAGAATTAAAAGAAAAGCTTAAGGCATATGAAAATAAGGATAAAGGCAACGAAGGATAATTTCATAAGCACAACAGGCCATACTTTTTGAAATTTCGTTTTTTTGCTGTTTCTTTAATGATATGCATAGCAATATTGGTGAATTAATTATTAAAACTGCTGATTGGATTTGGGGAACGCCTGTTCTTATCTTACTTCTTGGCGGAGGTTTATTTTTCCTGTTATATTCCAAACTAATCCCATTCAGATATATCGGGCATGCCCTGGGTATTCTTAGTGGCAAATACGATGATCCAAACGAACCCGGACAGTTAAGGCATTATCAGGCACTCTCAACAGCACTTGCCGGAACAGTTGGGATGGGAAATGTAAGCGGGGTTGCCGTGGCAATTACTATGGGAGGTCCAGGTGCAATTTTCTGGATGTGGGTTTCGGCATTCCTTGGGGTGAGCACTAAATTTTTTACCTGTACACTGGCTGTTATGTACCGTGGTAAAGATAGTAACGGGGTGATTCAGGGTGGTCCAATGTATTTCATTACTGAAGGCCTTGGCAAAAATTGGAAACCCTTGGCAGTGTTTTTCTCTTTTGTTGGAATGATTGGGGTGTCGCCTTTGTTTCAGGCAAATCAACTGGTTCAGGTAATCCGTGATGTGGTTTTAGTTCCAAATGGTGTGGAGGCTTCGGTTCAGAATAACCTGATTGTAGGTTTTATAATCGCTCTTATTGTGGGCATTGTAATAATCGGGGGAATTAAAAGGATTGGGAGCGTAACCGGAAAAGTTGTGCCCTTTATGGTTGCAGTTTATATCATAACCGTTTTGTTCATCATTTTGTCCAATTCCAAAGAAATAATTCCTGCATTTAAAGAAATTTTACACGATGCCTTCACCGGTAATGCTGTTCTTGGCGGGTCGCTTGGAGCGATCATAATAACCGGTGTTAGGAGAGCGGCATTTAGCAACGAAGCCGGATTGGGAACCGCGCCTATGGCCCATGGGGCAGCTAAAACCAGTGAGCCTGTTCGGGAAGGTTTGGTTGCTATGCTGGGACCAATTATCGATACAATCATAATTTGTACAATGACTGCCTTAGCGCTGATCATTACCGGGGCATGGAAAAATCCCTCAGCCGATGGAATAACGCTTACTGCCAATGCATTCGATGCAAGTATTCCCGGTTTAGGGAAATACATACTTACTTTGTGCGTGAGTTTCTTTGCCATGTCCACCTTATTTGCTTTTCCGTATTACGGAACCAAATGCCTTGGCTTTGTCGCCGGGGCAAAATACCAACATTTCTATAACTATGCATTTGTAATTGTTGTGGTTATTGGAGCGGTTGCTAAACTGGATGTAATTATTGGTCTTATTGATATTTCGTTTGCGTTGATGGCTTTTCCAACAGTATTGGCATCGCTTTTATTGGCACCAAAAGTAAGAAAAGCAGCTTTGGATTATTTTGAACGTTTAAAGCAGGGGAAAAACGTGAACAAGTAAATTTAATCATTGTCCGATAATATATATTTCGTCCCTACAGGACTTCCTTCTGAAATATGTAACTCCTATTCTACCAGCATTTTGCCCCTCTGGGGCTGTTCCGTTAGGAACTCAATATGTGTAGAAATAAAATACAAGCCCCAATACCTTACAGTTCTGTAGGAACGTAATAAAATTATAAGTGCAGAGATAATTGAAAAATTTTACCGAACACCAATGAAATTTAATATACAAATTCAATGTTATCTACCCAAAAGACCGATTCGGTTGAACCAATATATTCAATTCCCTGGTAACTTGAGGTAAAATATAAAATCATGTGTGTTGGCATATCTTCCGGATTCCCCCATCCGGTTTCGGTCATTTGCACCATTTTACCTTTAGAATTTTTCACATAAACTTTTCCGACCGATGGGATCAGTCCCATGGTATTTGGGTCGTATTGTTCAAGTTTCGAAGCATCGCCATAAAAAACAGGATAGGTGGCACCATTAACCCATTCATTTTGGCTATCCGAATAAAATTCACGTGCACCTCCAATACGGGTGGCAAATACGTTTCCGTCTTTGTCTTCCCAACGCTTTTGCAGGATTACACAAAATTCGGCTTTATCTTCGCCTTCAGCTTCTGAGATATTGTTTGCAGCTTTTATCCGGGTTTTTCCTACATGGTATTTATAATCAAATTTAACAGCTTTTGGTTTTAGATTGAACGAAATTCCCTGACTTACATTTTTAATTGGGTCTTTAATTCCGCGAACGGGTTCAATTAATTCGCCAAGAAAAAGGGTGCCAGATAGCAACACATCAACTTTGAACCCGATGAGGTTGTCGTTTCTCATTTTTGTTTCCAAACGACAGCAATAGCCATTTCCCCTTTTCTCGGGAAATACCCTTGTGTTCCCAATATCAAACATCATTTTGGTAAATACGTTTGATGTTCCCCAGGGCGAACTTGGGTCTTTTAATTTCAGATCAAAAGAACCCGACACTGTATCTACAATCCCTACTTCAAACAAATGGATAGTATCCCCACTGAGCAGTTTCGATTCAATCAGGTTTCTTGCATACCAAAAATCCATTGAACTATAATTTACCTGTCCATCATTATCTGTCCATTCTTTGGGGCCATTTTGTGATAACAAAGAAAGCTGGCTAAAAATAAAAGCCATGAAAAATAAAAGCTTTAGTGAGGTATTTATTTGGTCCATAAATTTGAATCAGTGTTCCGTTTTAAGTAGAACTGTTAGTCGGCAAATTTAAACGTTTATTACAATGCTGATACAATAATATAAAAATCCAGGGTATGTTTTTCAAATTAACATGATGGTAGATTTTTAGTTAGATTTTTGCATGCTCTGATTTTTGGGCTTACTTTTAGCGGGGAAGATCGAAAGCAATGGAGAACGGAAAATATTCAGAACAAGATAAAGCCTTTTATTCCGATGGCTACAAACTTGGTTCGTTGGCAGTTGAAAACGGACTAAAAGATTCGGATATTTTGCAAGCTGTGTCCAATCTATATTCCGAGATTGATAGTTTGATTGATTCGCTTTTGAACTATGCCAAAGCGCAAAAAATTAATATTGATTGCAAAAAAGGATGTGCGTGGTGTTGCCATCAGCCAATTTTTGCTGTGTCGCACGAAATTCATTACCTGACCAATTTTATTGCTAATAATTTCGATAAAGATCAGATTAGCCAGATTTTAGAAAAGACAAAAGCAAAGAATGACAAGGTGGGAAAACTTAGTACCAGCGAAATGCTAAATTATAAGTCACCATGTCCTTTATTGATCGATGGTGCCTGTTCTGCGTACGAAGCCCGCCCAATGGCTTGCAGGATCTATTTGTCAATGAGTGTCGCCAGTTGCAAGAAATTTTACAATGAACCTGAGAAGGAAGATAGCATTGTGAACCTCTTGGCTTTTCCCCTACAAGCTGGGAGGATGATGAACGAGGGTTTCAAAGCTGCATTAAAAACAGGTTCCCGCGAATCTGCGGAATTTCGAATCGAGCATGGTTTATTGTTGGGTTTAAAATAGTCTTAATAGAAAATGGTATAAGATAGTTATCATTGTGCTTGTTTTTTGCACTTATGGATTTACAATTCATAGTTGTTTAGTTAGTTTAGTTTTGGTCTGGATTGTTTATTAAGGTAATGAAAAAGGAATAGCCACGCCACTGCTGCTCGACATATAATTAATCCTCAGTTTTTGGTTATTGTCATAATAGTTTTCTTTAGATAAACTCATCACTTTTTTATAATCAAAAAAATCAGTTGAGTTTTTTCTTAAAAATGAATTTACAATTTCATCGTCTGACAAAACATATTTCATAAATAAAGACTCTAATAATTGTTCAATTTTAGAGTCAGTTAATTTACTTGTTGAAACGTTTTAATAAATATTGTATTGATTCCTTTATGAATCTCAATTTTCCGAAATCGAGGCGAATTTTACTCACAAATGTAATTTGGGTGATATTTCAATAATGTATTTTTAGATTTCAATTGAAATATTGACTTTACCGCCAAGTCCTTTCTCAACAATGTCATAAAGTGTTTTTAGGGTCAAATTGCTTCCATTATTCTCAACCCGAGAAATATAAGTTCTTTTTTTTTCAAGTTTCTCTGCTAATTGACTTTGAGTCATATTTTTTTGTTCTCGTGCCTCTCTTAGTTTTAATCCGATTTGAAAAGCTTCAAAGTCTCGTTCTAATTCGTCACGTCTTTCTGTTCCTTTTTCACCGTAAACTCTGTCTTTTATTTCACTCCAACTTGTTGTACTCATTTTTTGTCCTCCTTTTGTTTTTCGGCAAAATATTCAGACATCAATCGTGTTGCTTTGTCAATCTCCTTTTTAGGAGTTTTTTGAGTCTTCTTTTGAAATCCATTTAATAGGATTACAAGTTTCCCCTCATCAAAAAAGCAAAAAACTCTCCAAATATTTGAGCCTAATTTAATTCTTGCTTCAAAAAGTCCAGGTGTTCCTGAAATATATTTGAGGTATTGGGTCGGAATTCTCTCGTAAGATTCAATAATCTCAATAACCTTGAAGATTTTGTCTTGAATCTTAACTGGTTGCTTTTTTAGAAAATCTTCAAAATAATTCCGATAAGCAATTACCTCTCTAACTTTTGTCATGGAACAAAGGTAACTTATAAGTTTCCTATTTCAAAATCAAAATTACAGATTCTTAAAGTACTGCAATTAGAATTTTAAATATTTCTGAACTGCAGTTGAAGAACTAATGTTGCGTATATTAATATTTACACACAAAACCCTTTAAACAATTATTCTTTGATTTCTGAATAAAATTATATTTTATTTTTAAAAAGAACATAAGTTCACTATATTTGCATGGTTGAATCATGAAAAAATCAAGTTATGCCAGGAAAAGATAAAACAGGTCCAATGGGAAACGGATCACGAACAGGGAAACAAATGGGTTGGTGTTCAGGTAACTTAGAGCGGGAACCCGGTCTAAATAGAAACTTTGGAAGAGGGAACAGAAGCGGGCTTCGAAACACATTTGGATGGAGGGGTAGGGGCAGGCAATTAAATGTGGAAGTTTCTAATTCTGAGATTGAGAAAATCCGCGATGAAATCAACCGATTAAAAGATCAAATTGAATTTCTAGAAAACAACAACAAATAAATGAAACAAAAATGAAGAAGATATTTGCAATACCCGCATTAAATGGGCAATTAACCCAACATTTTGGGCACTGCGAAAGTTTCGCATTGGTTGCTACCGAAAACGGGATTATTATCGGCGAGGAATGGATTACCCCACCGGTGCATCAACCCGGGGTTTATCCAAAGTTTTTATCGGAACTGGGTGTTCAGGTTGTAATTGCTGGAGGAATGGGCCAAAAGGCCCAAGATCTTTTCACACAAAACAATATTCAGGTTTGCGTTGGTGTAGAGCCTGATTCTCCCAAAAAATTGGTTCAAAAATATATGGATGAAGCATTGGTTACAGGTGGTAATCAATGTACGCATTAATGGTTGGAATTCAATAAAAAAGCTTATTGTTTATTCTTAATTATTCAGGACTTACCGGATAATCTTTTAGGGTATTAAATAAAATCTAGTTGGATGATTGTTGCTATTGCAAGTGGAAAAGGAGGGACCGGAAAAACTACAGTTTCAACCAACCTGGCATCTTTTATCAGTTCTTTCCAGAAGGTAGTTTTGGTTGATTTGGACGTGGAGGAGCCTAATTCGGGTTTGTTTATTGATGCAGAATTGGCCAGAGAGGAAGATAAATATTCAATGGTTCCTGTTTGGGATGAAAAAAAATGTACGAGCTGCGGCAAGTGCCAGCAACATTGTAATTTTAATGCTATCGTTCAATTGGGAAAAAAAATCATGGTGTTTCCCGAACTTTGTCACAGTTGCTTCGCCTGTTCCGAGCTATGCCCGGAAGAAGCTTTGCCAATGGTACCACAAAAATTAGGAGGTATAAAACATTTTGAAAACGGCAATCTCTCTTTTATTGAAAGCAGATTGAAAGTAGGGCAGGAGCAATCCACTTCCCTTATTGCACAAACCAAAGAATATCTCGACAAAAATTTTCCGGAAGAAACACTCATCCTTTTTGATGCGCCACCAGGCACATCATGCCCTGTTATTGAGGCTGTTAAACATGCCGATTATGTTATCCTGGTAACCGAACCAACTCCATTTGGTTTGCACGACCTGAAGCTGGCAGTTGAAACTGTGAAGCTTCTCGGGAAAGCATTTGGCGTGGTTATTAATCGTTACGGAATAGGGAATAAGGCTGTTGAGGAATATTGTGACGGTAACCAAATACCCATAATTTCTAAAATCCCTAACCACAGAACTGTAGCAAAATTATATTCCGAAGGGAAACTCATTTATAAACAATTCCCGGAAATTGAAAATGAATTTACAAAGATTGCAGATGATGTCCTTCATCGTAAAAATATGGGGGTAATATGAAAGAAATTGTAATTATCTCAGGCAAAGGAGGGACAGGAAAAACTTCCCTCACAGCATCCTTTATTCAATTGGCAAAAAACAATGTTGTTGCAGCCGATTGTGATGTGGATGCAGCCGATATGCACTTGCTTCTTCATCCCGATTTTAGAAATGAACAGGATTTTTATAGCGGGTATAAGGCACAAATAAGTAATGAAAGTTGCACAAATTGTGGGGTATGTGCGCAAAAATGCAAGTTCGGGGCAATTGCCTATAAAAACGGGGAGTATGTTGTAGATAACATTTCTTGTGAAGGATGCGGTTTTTGTGCCCGAATTTGTCCGGCAAGTGCCATTGCCATGAAGGATGATATGGTTGGAAAGACCTATACCTCGGATATTGGGGATGGATGTAAAATGGTACATGCTGTCTTAAATATTGGTGCCGGTAATTCGGGCAAGCTGGTTGCGAAAGTCCGAAAAATGGCTCGGGAAATTGCAGAAAATCAGCAGAGAAACCTGATCATAGTTGATGGTCCCCCAGGTATTGGGTGCCCTGTTGTTTCAAGCCTTACGGGAGCAAGTTTAGTTGTGTTGGTTACCGAGCCTACCGTTTCAGGGCTTCACGACTTAAAACGGGTGTATGCTTTGGTAAAGAAATTTAATATCCCAAGTGCATGCATCATCAATAAATACGATTTAAACTTTCTTAAAGCCAGGGAAATAGAAGAGTTTCTTGAAAATGAAGGAATTACACATATTTCCAATATTGTTTACAGTGATTCATTTTCAAAAGCAATAATCGAGGGGAAAACAATTCTGGAATTTGGCGATGAACAACTAAGCGAAAAGATTGAAAATAGCTGGGAGAAAATAAATCTATTAATAGAAACTATTTAAAAGTGTTCGTATGAAAATTGCATTTACAACGAAAGGAGAGGATTGGGATTCGGCAATCGATCCGCGTTTTGGGAGGACTGAATACATTAGCCTGTTCGATGAAGAGAAGAATGAGTTTAGCTGTGTTGGTAACAGTGAAATAGCACAACAAGACCATGGGGCCGGTCCAATAACCGCTAAAAAGTTATTTGACCTGAAAGCCGACGTTCTGATCACCGGAAATGGACCGGGACAAAATGCTGCAAGAGTGTTGGAAAGCGCCAACATTAAAATATTTGTGGGGGCAGGTTCTATGACTACAAAACAGGCTTTCGAGGCCTACAAAAACCAAAAACTCGAAGAACTTACAAGTATTAATTAATAGTAAAAAGGATGGCAATCAAAGGAATAGTTTTGGTTTCGTCCCAATCCGTCAAAATATAAAAATATGAAAGCTGATGTACTGATTATTGGAAGTAGTGCCGCTGGTTTGGTGGCTGCTACCACCGGAAAAAGAATTTATCCGGAAAAGGAGTTTGTAGTGGTTTCAATGAACGATAAAACCCTGATCCCATGTGGCATACCCTATGTTTTTGGGTCTGTTGGTTGTACCGATAAAAATATTCTTCCGGCTCAAAAAATGTTTGAGTCAAACGGCATAAAATTTATTTATGACGAGGTGTTTAGTATCAATAGAAAGGATAAAACCGTTTCCTTAAAAAACAGCGAAGACATTGTTTTTGATAAATTGGTAATCGGGACCGGGTCTTTGCCCTACAAACCGGAATGGCTTCCTGGAGTTGATCTGGAAAATGTATTTACCGTTCCGAAGGATAAAAATTATTTGGATGGAATGCAGCAGAAACTGGAAAGCTGCCAAAAAATAATTGTTATTGGTGCCGGATTTATAGGTGTTGAAATATCGGATGAATTGAAAAAGTGCGGTAAAGAAGTTATCCTGATTGAGAAGCTTCCAAGGATTTTAGGTTTGGCATTTGATGAAGACATATCGTCAAGGGTACGAACGATGCTTGACGATCGCGGCGTGCAGGTACTCGCCGGAACTGGTGTAAAAGAAATTAGAGGCAAAGAAAAAGTCAATTCGGTAGTGCTTGATAACGATAAAACCCTGGAAGCCGATGCAGTGATTTTGGCGATGGGCTACCGCCCAAATACAACACTTGCTGCTGCATCGCATATTCCAATCAGCAACAAAGGTTTTATTAAAGTGGATGAATACATGCGCACCGATGATACCGATATTTTTGCCATTGGCGATTGTGCCGAGAAACGTGACTTTCTTACACGCCAGCCAAGTGCTGTAATGCTTGCGTCAACTGCTTGTGCTGAAGCCAGGGTTGCCGGAATGAACCTTTTCAAGTTATCAGCCATAAAAACCTTTAGCGGGACCATTTCAATATTTGCAACAGCACTTGGAGGTTCAGGTTTTGGTGTTGCGGGGTTAACAGAAACCATGGCTAAAGATGCAGGTTTTGATATTGTAACAGGAATTGCCGAAGGAATTGACAGGCATCCCGGATCTTTGGAAGATACACATCAGCAGTTTGTAAAACTGATTGTGGGCAGGGAAGCCGGAATTATCCTTGGTGGCGAAGTATTTGGAGGCCTTTCGGTGGGTGAACTTACCAACCTTATTGGCTTTATCATTCAAAACAGGATGAGTATTAATTCACTGCTTACTGCGCAGATTGGTACCCATCCTTTATTAACGGCCTCGCCAGCGGGTTATCCACTTTTAAAAGCTGCTGAAAACGCTTCCATGAAATTATTGCAAGCGAATAAAAATTAACAATTCTATATCCCGATGCCATTTCCTGCTTTGTTGTTTAATGCGGCATTTCAAACAGGTTTTGGCATCCTTTTTTGTAATTGGATAAACCAACTTTAACCATGAAAACATACCTAGATTGTATTCCTTGTTTTATGCAGCAGGCACTGAACACTGGCAGGGCAGCAGGCATGGAAGATGTTCAGATAAAAGCATTGTTAGATATCATTGGAGCTAAAATTAAGCACTTTAAAATGCAAAATAACCCTCCGGAAATGGCAAATATTATCTATAAAGAAATTAGGAAAACAATTGGGCAAATCGATCCGTACAAAGACCTAAAACAGCAGCATATCCGCGAAAGCCTTTCTTTATATCCCGAACTAAAAGAAACAGTGGAGTATTCCGAGGATAAACTATTAACCGCCATTCGCATTGCAATTGCTGGAAATATTATTGATATGGGGGTCAATAAAAAATTCAATATCTATAAAAATTTGGTTCGCTCCCTTAACCAGGAATTTGCCATTTTCGATTATCTCAAATTTAAAACTGCCCTGCAAAAAGCACGCTCTGTTTTGTACCTGGGTGATAATGCCGGGGAATCGGTTTTTGACAAAGTACTCATTGAAGAGCTTAGAAAACCCGTGAATTTTGTGGTGAGGGGTATTCCGGTTATTAATGATGTGACCAAACAAGATGCAATTGATTCGGGTATTGAAAAAGTCGCTGATATTATCTCTTCCGGCTCAACGGCTCCGGCTACGATTTTAAAATTGTGCAATAAAAGGTTCCTTTCGAAATTCAACGAAGCTGATATGATTATTAGCAAGGGGCAGGGCAATTTCGAGGGGTTGTCGGGTACCGATAAGCCGGTATTTTTTCTTCTTAAGGCTAAGTGCCATATTATTGCAAAGGAGCTAGGCGTAAACGAAGGCGACATTATTCTAAAAAGTGCCATATAAAATTAAGTATCAAGATGAAAGTATTAAGTACTTAGATTTTTGAAAATCTTATTACACATATTTTTGTTTAAATATTGCTTTTTATTGAATCCATTTTAATCCTGCATGCTTTTAATGCCCAGAGGTTTTAAATAAATAGACTTTGTGCCCCTTGGTGTCTTGGTGTCTTTGTGGCAAATTACTGGCGTAATTCATCTATTTTAACTTGTAATATATCAGTTGTTTATAGGTTTTTTAAGGTAATTTTCAATACGGGTGGTAATGTAAATTATTTATAAAACCTAAGCGTTTTGATTACAACAAACATTCTTCTTGTAAAATTACCCGTATGTAAACAAATTGTTTAATGTCGAATAATTAAACTATCAAAAAGATATATTTAATTGTATAATTTCGATGTTTGTATAAAAATATATGCGATGTCGATACAAAATGCTATCTATTTCACAGAAATTTACAAAGCGGAAGATAAGCTTCGTCAATATCTGGCCGGTTTAGGATCGGCGGATGAGGTTCGCGCATATTTAAAAGAACTGGACCTTGAGTTTACGGACGAGGAGTTTGAAGAAGCATTTAATTTACAGGTTGTAAAATGTGCTGATGAGGTTGACCACAATATTTTAAAACAAGTAAAACAGGCATATGTAATGCTTGTTACAAGTTAAAGAGGAAATTATGGAACAAAATATTGCATTAAGGCCACTAGGAAAATTAATGAACCTGATTGAGAGTTCAGGTTACCAGTTGGAATATCAATACGAAGATTTGGTATTTGTGAACCATACAGCATTTTTATTTCGTTTTCATGAGCATGACTCAAATCTGGTAATGGTTCATTTTAACGAAGATTGTGACCAGGAATCTAAAGCAAATTTAGGCGAAAAATTGGTCAGTCTGGCAGCAAAAGAAGCGTTAAAGCTGTCCATATCCACCGATTATAAATTGACATCAGAAGAAGGAAAAGAAGAAGTTCAAGTAATTTTTAAGGAGGAGAGTGATGTATAAGGATTTTTTTGATTTTTATTCGAACAGTGAATTTAAAAAAGACGTTGAGACTATCAAATGGAACCACGATATTGCCATTCCAACCCCAATGGATGAGCTACAGTTTGATGAATGGTTTAGCTGGAACTAGCTTTAAGCTTTAAGCTTCAAGTAACAAGTAGCCAGTCTCAAGTCTCAAGACTAACCAGCAACCAGTAACCAGTCTGCTATTTCACTTGCCTGATCTGGTTAAAGTGAATACCCAATAGTTTTTCGTAATACCTGATTTGTTTCAGCTCAAAATTGGTAACAATACTCAACGAAATTCCGTCCCTTCCTGCACGGGCAGTCCTTCCGCTTCGGTGCGTATAATATTCGTCTTTATCGGGCAATTGGTAATGTACCACAAATGCCAGTGCTTCAATATCCAGTCCGCGTGCTGCCAAATCGGTGGCAACCAGTATTTGCAGGCTTTGGTTCTTAAAAGCTCGCATCACTTTATCACGTTCTTTTTGCAGTAGATCACCGTGAATAGCATCGGTCGCGATGTTTCGGGCTTTTAACTGTTTAGCCAGATTTTGCGCAATGCTTTTGGTTTTACAGAATACCACGCCGCGGTTTTTATGCTGCGATTTTAAAAATTGAACCAATACCTGTGTTTTTTCATTCTCATCACAAATAACAAACTGGTGTTCAATGTTTTTATTGATCACACTTTTACCGCTAACTTCAATTCGGTGGGCATCGGGCGAAAGGTGTTGTTCTACCATATTCTGGATACCATCGGGCATTGTAGCAGAAAATAGCCACTTATTTTTCACCGATGATAAATATCCGAGTATCTCATTCAGTTCCTCTTTAAAACCCATGCTTAGCATTTCGTCGGCTTCGTCTAAAACCACCATTTTAACATTGCTCAGGTCAACTGCTTCGCGTTTTACCAGGTCGATCAACCTTCCGGGTGTTGCTACAACAATATGGGTAGGCTTTTTCAAAGCGTTTATGTGCCATTCAATTTGTTTGCCCCCATAAACCGCTTCTGTGAAAATTTTAGTGGTGTATTTGGTGTATTTAAAAAATTGCTTGGCTATTTGTTGCCCCAGTTCACGTGTAGGGCACAATACCAGCCCTTGAACAACTTTTTGTTGTGGATCAATCCTATGGAGCATTGGTAATCCGTAGGCAGCGGTTTTTCCAGTCCCGGTTTGGGCTTGTCCTACCAAGTCTGTATCCGCTTCCAACAGCAATGGAATTACCTGCCTTTGAATTTCAGTTGGGGTAACAATGTTCAATTCATTTAATCCTTTGACGAAATTTTTTCCGATTCCAAGTTCCTTAAAATTTTCCACAACAGTATTTTTTAATTTGCCGCAAAAGTAACAATTAAAATTTGTTGTTTGGAATTTATTGAAATAACCCTAAAGTAGGGCAATAAATTAGTATTAGCCATTTAAAGGGCAAAAAGAGAACCGTTCCTTCTTTTCAAATTATTAAAGAAACGGTTCTTTAAGCTATTAGCAAGTATTTGACTTATAAAACAGTAATCCCCTCTGGTGCATCAACTTTTGTTTCTATTTCACCATTCGGAAGTTTTGTGTGTTTCACTTTTACTATTCCAAAGGGGGTAGGGAAACTTCCTTCTGCCCAATCAAGTTTGCCGAGGTGAGGTTCAATCTTTATGCTTTTGCAACCTGCTTCGGCAATGGTAATCCCAAGCACATTTTCGGTGAGCCAGGCGGTTACCCCCGACGACCAGCCATGGCATAAACTATGGCGATAGCTCGGGTAACAATAGGCACCAAACGAACCATGGATGTCGTTTTTCCCTTCAGGTGTAAATTCATCCAAACGGGCAGAGTTTTCCATCCATTCGATATTAAAATCTTCCCAAAAGGTGGTGGCACCCATATCGAGCATTCCACCCCAATAGGCATCAATAATATCCAATGCTTCGTTGTGCATTCCTGCCATCGAAAGGGCATCTAGCATGTATAAACCATAAAATGTGGAGAAACCTGCTGCACCGTTTATGGCAATAACATCGTTGCATGCCTTGTCTGCATCCAGAATACCAGCAACTGCCATTAAAGCAGCAGCTTGTTTCAGGTTGTTATGTCCCATTACTTTTTTATTTAATTTATTGATAGCCGAAACACATTTTTGGGCAGCCGCTTTTTCGCCAAGCACCTCGCACAGTATTTTAGCATCTTTAAGCGCCCACACCAAAAGTGCACGGTAACCTGCTTCAACACCTTCCTGGTTTGGGCTTGATGGCCAGTCTAAAAACCGGAATTTGCTTAAATCTTCTGTTCCATCTTCGCTTATTTCTGAGTCAATTTGATCAATTAAACCCGCGATATAGTTTTGATGCTTTTTTAGAAAATCCAAATCCCCGTTTTGCTGGTACCAATCATGGTGTATAATTAAATACCACATTGAATACGAACTCATTCCGTTCATCCAATTAGGGAGCGGATATTGCTCGCAGGCAAGGTCAAGGCTTTTGGGAACCACTTCGTTATAGCCAAAAACTTTGGTGATGGTTACCAGCTCGGGGTGAAAATCGCCCAACCAAACCAAACGGTCGCGTTTTATTCCGTCCCAAAGATATTCCTGCATATTAAGATGGGTTGTGTAAGCCCCTGTTAGCCAGATAGAATCAAGACGGGCATCGCTGCACTTAAACGAACCAAGATAGGGAATGTCGCGGTAGCGTAATATTGCCCGGGCTTCTTTCAGGTTGATCCTTGTATTGGGCTGAAGCAAGTCAATACGCACAAAACGAAATCCGGTATTCCCAATTTCAAACAAGCCTGTTCTGGGTATTTCCACAATAATATCGCGTTTGGCATGGTCGTCGGTTGAGAATCCCATAAGCCAGTCGGAATTGTAGGTATTGCTGTTTGCTTCGCCAATCGATTCGCCAAAACGGATGCGCACCAGTGAAGGTTCACGTCGCGATGAGCCGCCCATAACCAACTGGAGCCCGCCGTGCAATTCTTTGCCATAGTCCAGTAAAATGCTTGCCGTATCGGTTTCGGTAGATTGTATATTACAGAATCGGGTTTGACGGCTCATATCCGATTGACTGTTGCCCATTTTTAAAAGTACCTCGCTGTTTTTTATAAATTCCCCCGTTGTGTCCGATTTCCACACAACTCTCAAAGGCGAAATGTAGGTACGCGTCAGTTCATCGTTTTGGGTTTTCCCTTTATATTCCGATCCAAATACGGGGGGCAATTGTGCCTGGGCATTCACTGTTGAAAGCAAAATACCAAGCAAAAGAATTACGGGTAAGGTTTTCATGGTTTAGGTATTGAAAATTTATGTGTTAGTTACTGGTTTAAAAAGTGCTTCTTTAAAAATTCGATATAAATATCGTAATCACTTGGTATTGGACCGTGCCCCCCATCGTGCATAAAATACCCCAGGTCATTTAATATCGGGGTGCCGGCAGCCGGCCATTCATTGGTTTCCAGTCCTTTTTTACCAAACAAATTATAAACCGGTCCGGCAGCCACAGCCGACACAAATTCGCCTTTGGGATCTGACCAATAGTCGGTGTTTCCAGTTTGCAGCAAGAGAGGCCGCGGAGCGACCAAGGCAACCAACATGTGCGCATCAACCGGACAAGTATTTGGATGATCACCATATTTGGCGCGGTTGGCACAAAACTGATAAAAATAGCGCGTTGAATCAATCATGTGTTTAATGGTTTCCCCATACTGGCGGCGCGAAATAGCTGCCCCACCTTCGCCTGAGCAACTGGCAATTACCAAGGCAAAACGTTCATCGTGGGCACCTGTCCATAAAGCAGTTTTCCCCAAACGGGATACACCGTAAAGGGCAATTTTATTGGAATCGATTTGCTGATCGCTTTGCAAGTAGTCCATGGCACAGCTCAGTCCCCATGCCCATGCAGAAATTGCCCCCCACTCATCGGATTTCGGCGATGTTTCGCCTTCTTTTAAGTAGTGCCCAATGATGCCGTATTTTAAGCCATCTGCAAAATCAGGTTCAATGTCGCCGTAATAAATACAAGCCACCCCAATTCCTTCCGTAATAAACTTTTGTACGTTCATGGTCCCGAATTTCCGTCCTTCGGAAGTTGGGATGCGCTTGCCTTCACGGTTCCACATCATTCCTTCGAGAACACCCGGGTCTTCAACCGATAATGAATTCGGTGCAAAGTTGATGGATAAAAACAAAGGGGCAGATTTGGTTTGCGCAGGCAGGTAAATAAGCAAATCGGCTTTGTAATTCGAGGTATCTTCTGTGAAATAGATGGTCACCTGTTTTCGAATGGCAGCGCCTTGAAGCACAGAGGTGCCAGCTTCATGGACTTTAAAATGCACATGGCTACGATCGGGCATTTTGCCAAATTGTTCATTCTCAAATAGGCGGATAAGCTCCGGTCTTCGTTGCGAAACCCAGGTTTCAGCATCTTTAACCTTGTCCCCGTTTTCCAGTTGCAGGACATCGGGCAGTGAGTATTCTGGCACTTTGCTTTCATCGTAGTTCACCGGAATGCCGGCAATCTCGGTTCGTGGCCCCTGACAAAAAGCAGTTTGCGAAAAGGGAAGGATAAGGAACAAGCTTAATAATAATTGTACAAAGATTGGGGATGATAGTTTAAATTTTGCTTTCATAAGATGAGTAATTTAGTTGGAGAACTAAATTTAGGCACTATTTTTTAGAAACAAAATAAAGAGGGATACAATTGTTATTTCCTGTTATTATTTTTACTTTTAGGCAAATTGTTTGAAACCCGGCTGCACACAGCAAGAGCGATTCAGAAAAGAACTGCAACCCCCGGATTTCTCTTTTAAATATCAATTTTATTAAATCACTCTCGCACGATTGTATCGTGTGAAGGGAGAAAAAATAACTTAGAATCCATTTTATACTAAAATCTTTTATACTAAAAGACAATGAGCTGAAACTATAAATTTCGAATGCTGACGCGGATTTATGATCCATGCTGAAAAAAGCACAGATTGGAAATCTGTAATAGCTGCACGAGCAATGAGGTTATGTTATAGATATTCAACACAAGTATAAACAGGTATACAAAATGTAAAAACCAAATTATTAACAAATTAATTTTTAAAATGAAAAAAACGATGAAACTGTTAACAGGGGTGTTACTAGCTGCCACATTATTACTAGGATGTAAAAAAGACGACGACAATAATTCTAAAACCAAAAATTATTTCAAAGTTGGTGATACGGAATATGATTTATCCGCAGGAATTTTAGAAAATTATGGAACCGACGATAATAATAGTTGGCACTATGGCTTTAATACTGATTTAACGCTCTATTCAGAAGGTTTAACCTTGCAAGCTGAAGACGATGATTGGGAATTGGTTGGTGAAGGGCATGGTATTTATTTCGAGTTGTTCTCAACAACCGGAAATGCCCTTGATACTGAAGATTATGTATTTACTTTAACCGAGCCTTGCCCAATTGGAACTTTTGACGATGGAGGTTGTACAATTAATTATGATTCAGAGCAAGAAGAAAATTCTGATGAAGAGGATTTTGATTTTGCCGGAGGAACTGTTAGCGTTTCAAAAAGTGGAAATGAATATACGATAACAATTGACTGTACGAGTGAGAATGGTAAAAGAATTACCGGATTTTATAAAGGAACTCTTCGTTATTTTGACTGGAGCGTTGGTGATAAATCTGCCAGTTTAAAATCTATTAAAATAAAGAATATAAAATTGAGAGATTGAAGTTTAAATTCCCTGTAATGGAAAAATAATAAGTAATGGAGGCTGTCTAAAAAGCAAAATTCGTAGGATTAACCTACAATTTAAAATCAATGGAACACCGATAACGCAGATTCAACTGGTTTACGCGGATTTGTATCCGTAATTATCTGCGAAATATTCAAAATCAGAGTTCTATTTTAAATGTAATTTTAAAATTGTAAGTAAAATGAATATTAATAGTACTTTTTAGATAGCTTCTTGCAAGTCTGTGCCATTATAAAACCACAAGATTCAATTGTTTGGTGACTTGGTAAATCTATCCTTGCAAGTAGGATGAGGTTCTATATAAGTTACAATGCTGGCGCGAATTTATACCTTAAATCCGCAAGTGAATAAAACTGACACACAAACGATGCTTTTACTGCGAGGTTTGCATTACAAACACCTGTAAGGATGTCTGTAGATTTTAATTTGAACAGAAAACCGGATAATTATAGTTATTGCTGTAAGTATCGGACAATGCTTTTACTTACAACAATTTCAATAAATTGCCGTATCACATCACGTTATATATTTTGAGGGGGCGTTTTGTTCTTACTAAGGATTGTTATGTCTTAAATGCAATGTTGCCATACAACCGCAAATGTATTCCCCTTGCATGTTTTATCCATTTGGCAGGGACACAAATAAACCGGAATATAAATTTCTTGATCCTGAAATTGGCATTCAAATGCTTGTAAATACCCGAAAACCGATGAATAATGTAATTGTATAAATTTCGGCACATTGCTGTAAATAATAAGAATACGGTATTTTGTTCTAGTTTCGAAAATGGCATTCTATCCCAACCAAAATCATTCTTTAATACATCAAATTCCCTTTCGGTTTTTCCCCTTTGATTATAGAAGAATACGACCTCGTCGTCAGACTGTTCAAAATTATTTGTCATGATACAGCCATATACACAAGCCTCGTTTGTAAACATATTTATTTGTCCATCGAGGTTTTGTTCTTTGGTAACCACAATCCTATATTCTTTCAACAAGTCTTTTTTCTTTTGGTCCCGGGCAGTTCTTTTAAACGGCGTAAATTTGGAAGACCCTCGAAATAAAGTTCTTCCATCGCCTGCTTTTATTTCTTTCCAATTATCAATTTTATTTATGGCTTCGTAGATGCCCTGCCTCATTTTTACACGGACATAAATATTATCGACATATTGATTTACAACATTTAAGACTTCAAATTTATACGAAGCGCCATCTGCCCTGAACGTTTTTATTTTGACACCTTCGGATTTAAGGTTTTCAAAAATGATTTTTAATGTTTCTTCTTGCAGTGCATGGGCAACGCTATTGCCATTCCTGTTTTGAATCCCAACAATATCGCTACCGATAAATGCAACCCCGGGCTGATAGCCAAATTCCTTTTTATAAGTCATTTTTGCATCTGATTTCTCGGTGTAAATGATTGTATTATCATAGTCCAGAATTAATCCTTCGCTATAATATTTATCCGGATTTGTTTTTTTTAGTAGCCTGATATTGAGTAAATCTAAGACTGAATTTTTGTTGAACTCGTTGATCGCATTGCCTCGTGGTGTTTTTATCAAGTATTTAGGGGTTGAAAGCCCTTTAAACCTGGAAAGTATCCTATCGGGGCTTGGGACTTTCACAAATGGGTTATCTTTTAAGAAATCGTTGAAGTTTGCCCCAATGTCTTCGATACAACTGCCCCCACAGAAATAGATTGACCAAAAAGAATAAAGGATATCTTTCCATTGGTAATGACTATTTGCTGATAGCTTAGGTAAATTACTAATGAATAAATCGTTGATTTTAAGCTTGTCAAATTCTTCCAGGACAAAGTTTAACCCTCCATATGGCGAAATTGGCATTGAATTTAGTATTTTCATATTGGTATTGTTTAGCAACACCAATTTAGGTGATAATACCAAAGCTGTAAAACTCACTCTTTGAAAGTTTTACAGCTTTTATTAACTGTTACTTGCGGATTTAAGGTTGTAATCCATGCCAATAAAAAGCACAGATTGCAAATCTGCGCTAGCAATGGATAGATTCCCGAGCTTTGTCTGGTTAGTTCATTAAAGAAAAAAGAGTAGCCATGAAACAGAAAACATTGATAGTATTTGGTACCAGAAAAGGGACCACCACAGAAACATGCCAGGTAATTGCGCAGGTGCTGAAGGATGAATTTTTGCACCATGTGGAAGTTGTAAACATTAAATCTTTTTCGAATAAAAAAAACGTTTGAAAGACTTTGATAACATGGTTATTGGTACATCCATAGTTTCGGGGCGTTGGGTAAGCAAATGCCGAAGGGTGCTAAAGTCGCTACGAAAAGCAAATAAACGTTTAATAGTTGTTGTTACCGCCGGCGGAACGATGAATAAGGCAAAAAAATACGGAATTACGAAAGAAGAGGCAATCAACGAAGGGATTGAAAAGTACATTCAAAAATACACCAATAAATACAAAATTGATTGGTTCGACAAAATGGTGTTTGGTGGCAAAGTTCGGAGAAAAGGTGAGTTTCGATATGATAACTGGAACGAAGAGGACATCACAGCATGGACCAGGCAATTTGGACAAAAATTGTATTATTCAACTAACTATTTATATTGATACGCTCTACAGATGTTCCGTACCGAATGAAAATAAACAAGACCAACTCCAGGCAATGCATAATTTATTGTAAATTTATAATCGAATAATGAAATCCTGAATAATGAGAAATGTGTTGAAAATATTGATTTTTGGGTTGATTATAAGTGCCTGCAACGTAAAAGAAACCAATAAATATCCGGTTCAACAGGCAGATTGGAAAAACAAACAAACTCAAATTGATGACCCTGATGGCTATTCACAAGGAAAAACCTACCTACCAATTTATTCCCATATTTATCATGATCATGAACATAAGTCATTTGATCTTACAATTACTATTAGCATTCGGAATGTATTGCCTAATGATACTGTCTATATTCTAAAAGCTGATTATTTTAATACCATTGGGGAAAATATACGACAATATATTGATAGACCTATCTATTTATGCCCATTAGAAACTTTGGAAATAGTAATAGAAGAACAAGATATCGAGGGAGGATCAGGAGCAAATTTTGTTTTTGACTGGGCAACTTTAAATGGTAAAAATCCACCATTGTTTGAAGCAGTAATGATTTCAACTTATGGACAACAAGGATTATCTTTTATTACAAGGGGAGTACAGATAAGAGAATGATATAAAAACATTGATTTATCGTTATTGACCAATAGGTAGATGTATTTTTGGTGACAAGGATTGTTTGAAATAAATTGATCTAGGGTTTTATTGGTCTTTGGTATAGTAGCTGGTGATTTGCCAAATATATTGAACTATTTCTTGATTTTATCGTTTAAATACTAACCTCATTCATACAATAAGTTAAAAGATGAAGTACTCAATTCATTTAGACCACACCTTAAAAATAATCCGTTACCGGCATTCTGGATTAATTTACGCCGAGGAAATTGAAGATGCCTGGAGCAAATTTCTGGCAATTCCGGAGTTTACACATTCACATTATAATTTACTTTCCGATTATCGCGGCGGAACATTTAAAATGCAGTTGGAGGATATTTCAATGATTATTGATTATATGAAAGCCATTGAACCCATCGTTAAGGGGAAGAAACAGGCACTTATTGTTGATGATCCATATTCGGTGGCAGGCTCCATGCTTTTCGAAAATAAGGTGTATAGGGAAGTGGGCTTTATCGTAAAAGTATTTTCAACCGAAGAAGCAGCCCTAAAATGGTTGCAATATTGATTGTCGGCTTTTGTTCATTTACAACAGATGCTAATTTGGGAAAGTCACAGGTTGTTGAAGCGTAACTTTAATTGACGCAAATTCCATTTCCTGACAATATTTATTAAACATAATCGTTATTTTTTTGCTCAACGCAACCTTTAGCAGAACTCTGCATCCATAAATGAAAACCAAAAATTATGAACCTAAAAAATGTAACCACCATCCTTTTTATTTTAGCAAGTTTTTTAATAGTCAGTTGCGATAAAGATACCATTGAAGAACCAGTTTTTAATTTGGAACAAGCCGATCAGATTGCAGATGAAGATTATGCAATTTATTCTTACGTTGTCAATGAAATTTATCACCAACAAAATTATGTGGTAAAACAAAAATCAATTACCAATGTTTCGTTTCATGTAGAACGAGAAAATTCTAATTTTATCGCATCCCTAAACGAAAACTATCCTGAATTTGACCAAACCTTATTAACTGTTATGAGCTCGGTTAATAGTTCTACTATATTATTCGGTGATAATTTTACTAGCGGAAGCAATCAAATTAAGGTCGTATCCAACGAGGAAATTTCCTATATTTTTTCGAAGGGTGAGGAAGACGATGCTATTAACGGAGGTTGGTATGCCTTTTATGAGAAGTATGAAGATGTCAGTGGAATTTTACAATTTACAAGGATTGCTTATAACGAAGATAGGACTCAAGCTTATTTAGAGTTTGTGAATTCTTATGCCAGTTTGGGTGCTGATGCCAATATGGTTTATTTGGTGAAAGAAAATAATAGCTGGATTATTAAGGAAAGCTTTGTACCTTGGGTTTCCTAATATAATTTGTAAGCAAAAAATGAAAAACCGTCAACGCCAGGAGAAAAAATTCTGGGATAAGTTTGCCAGGAGGTACGATTCGTATATGAAACGAACCCTGGATGCTACCTATGTGAGCCTCCTGAAAAGCATGAAAGAGGATTTAAAAAGTAGTCACAAGGTTTTGGAAATTGGTGCCGGAACAGGGCTGGTTACTTTTGCAATTTGTTCAAACGTGGAATTTATCACCGCAACCGATATTTCGCCTGAAATGATCGAAGTTGCCAAACAAAAACAAACAGAACAAGGAATTAACAATATTGATTTTCAGGTGCAGGATTCATACCAACTTAATTTCCCTGATAAGTCATTTGATGTGGTGATTGCTACCAATGTATTACACCTTCTCTACGAACCCGACAGGGCATTTCAGGAAGCTAAAAGGCTATTAAAAAGCGGCGGGATTATTATAGCCCCAACTTTTTGTATGGGGGAAACCAGAAAAGATATACTATTCGCGAAATTTGCCGGATTAGTTGGTGGTTTTAAAATTATAAACCGATGGAGCCTAAAGGGCTTTGAGCAGCAAATAATTCAAAACGGTTTTGGTATTCAAAAAAATGAACTGATTAAAGGACGTTTCCCTCTGGCATATTTAGTTGGGGAAAAGAAAAATGCCTAAGTTTTCATATTCCAGAATTATAAGGTTTTTTGTGGTGGGCATAAAAAAAAGTTGGAGGGAATAATTCCGATAAACGCATTCCCCCAACTTAAAAAAGAAACTCATTTTTTATGAACACTCAATTTTTTTCAAATTATTTTGTGAATTATACAAATAAATCTTCCTATTTAACGGTTGAAATATTCTCTCAAAACGTTATTTATATGTAATGATTGCATTGTTTATTGCTTGTTAAAATGAAACTTCGATTCCGGCATTCATCCAAAATTCATTATCGGTGTTAATTCTTGAATCCGGCGAAACCTGATAGTTTAACCTTGCCTGTAAAGCCAGTTTTTTGTTGACTTTATAGTTCCAGTTATTGGTGAAAACAAACGCCCCCCAGGTATGATAGTTGCGCACTTTGTCAAAGTATATGGCTATGAAATTAAATCCATAGTCAAGTTTATCATTGATGGAATTATCATATTTCAAACCGAAATTAAATACGCAGCCTTTTGTAAAAAATGCGTCGCCAGCAGGCATAATATTATACATATCGATACTTGGTACGAGGTAAGAATTAGAAAGGGGAATTAGTTTCTCAAAAGATATTCCCATATTAAGTTTCCAAAGTTGTTTTAATCCTAAGGGCTCGATCCAGGGTGCAAAAGGATCTTCCGAATCAGGATAAGGTGTATATGAGTACTGGTGGTTATTGGGCGCAAAGCTGTAACAAATAAAACCATGAAAATTAAATTGAAATGCTTGCCCGGTCAGTTTATCTTCCGTGTAACGAAAACTAAATTCGATTAGATCATTTATTTTCATGGAACGATCAATTGGAAATGATCCCCAGGACAATAATTCAAAACCAGTTTGGAATAAGTCAAAGAATATTAATGGGCGATGTACTGGTTTATTATTGCTAATATCGAATCCGTTGCTAAGCGACTGCGAACCAAATTCCATACGTGCCAATCCGGATAATACTGCTGGCTCAATATCTTCTTTTTCAGTGGAATAGCTAGTCGTAAATATGCATATTATTGCAAGGAATAATACTAAAGGTTTCATAGTATATAGTTGGTAATAAGTTAGTTGAAAATGGTTTTTGTTGGTTTGTGTCAGTTGTTTGGTGAAGAATAAACAGGCAGAACAATGAAAATTTCTTTATTCCGCCATCATTGACTTATTCTTAGACACCTACCATTTACTTAAAATCTCATTTTTATTATTGTTCTTCTGTTTTAATAAAATTACATTGTATAGGAGTATTATACTCTCTAGCACATTTTTCAACGTAAGCGCTAAAGCTTTCCTTATTGTTATAAACAACACCTTCCGACCAACCGGCAAGCATCATGTATTCGTAGCTATGGTTTGCATCGGGTTCAATCCTAAAGGCATGGTTTCCATTAAATTCATCAATAAATTGATATTTAGGATTGTATTTGTCTTTAACCACTAATCCAACACCAATAAAAGGGATTTGCCAAATATCGCGATCATCAATGTTTTCAGGATCTTTAATGTTTTCTGGCCCGGAAGAAATAAGTATTCCTCCTTTTTGTACAAAATTATCTTCCCTTGGTTTTTTCCGGACACCACATCCCAACAAAACCCCTGCTTGTTTTGGGGCGAATGTGGTATAGGTAACTTTCGATGTGCAATAACTTTGACCAGCATATGCAGTATAATACTGGTTGTATTCATAAAAACCATTTCCAGTGTTCCAGTTCATGGTTTTAATACGTATTGTTGACCTAAGAGGACCATTGCAAATAACCTCGTAGGCATACCGGGTATCTGAGATTTGCCCTGCGTTCCACATCGCTGTAGGAACCTTTTCATAATGAACAGGTGTAAAACGTGGACGGCTGCTAATTTCAGGTTTATCCTTAAATTCGAACAAGCAAACAGCACCACCCCCAAAACTAACATCCACACTTTGAATATCGCTGCCAAAATCTTCATTTTCATAGGCAACGCCATACCCATCCAGGTTTTTCATGTACAATTGGTTAGACATTAAAACAGGTTTACGTTTCCCGAAAACATCCACGCAATTGGCAAACCATATTTTCCATCCTATGTTTTCGCTTTCCCAGAATGGCATTTGATGACGGCAATAACTTCCAATATTTGCGTGCGTGCGGTGTGGGTTCCATCCACGGATATTTTCTCCAATATATATATAAATGGTTCTTTTTTCTTTGGCTTTTAAGTTCAATTGAAAAAACAATTCGTCCCAAATGCCGTCCTTGTCCAAATCGTCCAACTGATGGAATATGGCATGTCCATTGCTTTCTTCTTTTAGTTGATGTCCCCCCTGGCGGTCTAATAATTCAGCCGATGGCGCGGGTGATGGTTCAAGTAACGGGTCAACAATAGTTATCCACATTTCGTGAATATCAGGCATAGGAAATTCTTCTCGTGGGATTACCACAGGGCTGTTTTCCCTGTCAAAATCAAGGGTATTCTCGATGGTGTATTGTAAGCGCATTTGAGGTTCGAAATCGCCCTGGGTATACCATTTGCCTGTTTGGGCAAAGGCGCCTGCAGATATAGCCAGAAATGTAAGGTATAAGATTGTTTTTTTCATTTAAAGTCGGTTTAATTTTCTTTTTGTGAATTTACAAATTCTATAAGTTTTGACATATTGATTACATACTGCATGGTTGTAATGCCCTTTTGGTCTTCTCCCAATCGATAGGGTGAAGTGTCATATTTGTCGCCCACCTGGGTGCATCGATAATCTCCTTCAGTTGGTTTTTTAGGACCATTCCCAATATAAGGGTTTGAGTTGGCATAAACACCTTCCCAGTAGTCTTTTTTAATAAGATCTGAAATAATCCGCTCAATTTCCTGTTCATTGGTTTTAAATTTCCTTCGGGGCAAAAAGCTTTCAAGTGAAGGTTTTGAGTTTAGGGGTGATTTTTCTAACAGTTCATCAGTCGATATTTTTTTCAAAGATTCAAAACGATCTTCCAAAACTGAAACATTCAATGCCCTCATTGAGAATGTTGGCATCCACTGGTATGCGGGATTGTAATCTGAATAATATTCTCCATTGGTAGCGTTCGAGCCACGTCGGTGCACATAAACCGCCTTGTTGGTTCCAACTTCGGTGCACGAAGGGTATAACTTTTGTCCTGGTGCCAGGTTTCGCGGGTAATATTTTGTCATTTCATCCGAAAGGGCAATAGATTTTAAAAAATCAATGGCGGGGGGTATGGCGTCCATAAATTTTTGTTCACCAGTGATTTCATAATAATCCATTAACATGTTAATGCACGAGTAGGTAGCGTTTGAATAAAGCCCTTCGGGTTCATAAGTCCGGGCACCTGCTGGTTTCATATCCGTAGTAAATTGCCATGACCATCCTGCCTGCGGTTTTTTTTGTTGTAATTGCAAAATACAGTTCATTGCCCGGTTAATTGGTTCTAAAAACCTTTCTTCCTTTAACACAAGGTAGCACATCAATAAAAACCGGACATTGTTTCTGTGTACATCATCGTTTAGTGTAATAAATGAACTGTAATCAGGGCGATTATTTTTCGAATAGTCGAATTTTAGGGGGTAGCGTTGGGGCCAACCTCCTGAAGGATATTGGCTCTCCAACACAAACTGGATGGCACTTTCCAGGGCATGTTTCAATTTTGGTTTAGGTTTTTGGTTGTACATGCGCAATAGAAACAAAGCAGGTCCGTATGTAGCTTCATCGTCGAACGTTGCATTGCCATAATAATGCTGGAATTCTTCTAACCTCCAGCCATTTTCCCCAATGGTTTCATACCAGTCTTTTAATGATTCCTCTCCGTCAAAATCAATGATATAATTCCATCCGCCACAAGGCAGTTGTCCTGAAATTAATGCATCGGCAACTTTTTCTGCAGCATTATAATAATATTCATCGCCTGTTGCAAAATAGGCTTCCAGAAAAACATTTCCCATGGTAGGTGTTCCAGGTGCCTGTGTCCATATCATGCTTGGTTTTGCTTCCATTTCACCCCATCTTCGCGATAAATCGGGGGTGTAATTCCAAACATAACCACCCTTATAACTCACTTTTTCTACCATAAAAGTGCTTGCCTTTTTCATGGTGGAAATTGCCTCATTTTTGGATTTATTTTGTGGTTTCACAGTGCAGGCCTGAAAAACCAGAAAAAGTAAGGAAAGAGAGATTAAATATCTAGCTGGTTTCATAATGATGTTGTTAATTTTTACAAAAGTATATGTAATACATACCTTGATTATGGTTCATTTTTGCTATTTTGTGTCAAATATTAGCATTATTCTATGAAGCCGTTGTTAATTTCATCCAATACAAGCTTCGAAAAGGCAATCGATTGCAAAAATGAAAGCATTCCATATTTTTACAATCCATTGCATTATCATCGCGAAATTGAACTGACTTTTGTACAAAAAGGATTTGGGCAACGCATTATTGGTGACTCCATTGAAAATTTTTCGGAAGGCGATTTGGTTATGGTTGGAAGTAACCTTCCTCATATTTGGAAAAGTGCCCCCAGCTTTTACGAACCAGATAGTACCTTGGAAACAAAAGCTGTGGTCATAAAATTCAGGCAGGATTTTGCCGGGGATATAATGGATACAAAAGAAATGGTTGATATCAAACACCTGCTCTATAAAACATCCGATCGAGGAATAAAGATAACGGGTAGATTAAAAGAACTTATTACTTCGAAGGTTCAGGAATTTCCATTGAAGCAAGGATCAACTCAAATCATTGGATTGCTTGAAATTTTGGATCAAATAGCAGCTTCGGATGAAATTGCTTTATTATCGAGCCCTGCATATATGGCCGTAATGGAAAAGATAAAAAACGTTGATCCGCGCATTAATTCAGTGGTGGAATATATGCTTAAAAATTCTAATCGAAGCATAAGCCTTGACGACCTTTCCAGACTTATTCATATGAATAAAAATGCATTCTGTCGTTTTTTTAAGGCCGGTACCGGTAAAACTGTTGGGAATTATTTATTGGAGATTCGCATTAAAAATGCCTGTCAGAAATTAGTAACCACCAATGAGAGTATCGAATTTATTAGCAGCGAGGTTGGGTATGGAAATTATTCCAATTTTAATAAGGCGTTCCATAAAATTACCCAAATGAGCCCTTTAATGTACCGAAAAATGAACCGGAAGGTTTTAGGGGCTTGAAAAGCTACAAGCCTTTAGCTTCAAGCTTCAAGATTTAAACCGAATGCCGCAAGAGGTCATTTCGAACGAAGTGAGAAATCCTTTTCTAGCTGTGAGTTACGAGTTGCGAGTCACGAGTCAACGTGTGCAGCATGGGTAATGTAAATGAGTAGAATTGAACACTTTTTTAGCTTCATTTGTTTGGCTGTTAATTCACTAAATAAACAAGCAATGGAAGCAATCGAAGTAAATTATTGGGCAATTGGAGCAGGGGCAGTCTTTTCAATGGTGCTTGGCGCAATTTGGTACGGACCTATTTTTGGTAAAAAATGGATGGAAATAATTGGAGTTGATCCAAGTGATCTGGAAAACCATAAGAAAATGCAGAAATCGGCTGGTCCCTTATATTTTGTTCAGTTTATTTTGACCCTTTTCCAGGTGTTGGTGCTGGCACACTTAATCGCGGATACCCAGCGTGTGGGTGGTTTGGAAAGGTCATTATGGATTTGGGCTGCCTTTATCATTCCAACCCTTGCAGGGGCTGTTATGTGGACCAACCAGTCGGGAAAATTAAAGTGGTCACGTTTTTTAATCCAGGGAGGCTACCAATTAATCTTATTTATTGTTTTTGGCTTACTCCTTCAGTTTTGGAAATAATTAATGTGTCATCTCGAATCCCGAAGGGTGAGAGATCTCAACGCATAAAGGGATTTCTCCTCATTCATTCGTCGAAATGACAATGTAGTTATGATTTAAAAAATTACAATTATGAAATTAGGTGCTTTTTCTACAAGTTTAAGTGTGAAGGATATTCGCGCATCCAAACAATTTTATGAGAATCTTGGGTTTTCTGTTTTTGCGGGCGATATCGAACAGAATTGGTTGATTATGAAAAATGGCAATGCATTGATTGGCCTTTTTCAGGGCATGTTTGAAAATAATATCCTGACCTTTAATCCGGGCTGGGATGAAAATGCACAGTTGCTCGAAGAGTATGACGATGTTCGGGCAATCCAAAAAGAACTTAAAAACAAGGGCGTAAAGTTCGAAAGGGAAGCAGATGAAACCACATCGGGACCCGCAAGCCTGGTTTTTTTCGACCCGGATGGAAATACAATCCTAATAGACCAGCACGTATAGCTAAATCGCTCATATTAGGCGAATTAAAGAAATACTTTGTAAGATTTTCCAGGGCGAAATTGTGCATTTCATGTACTTTTTACCTAACTTGTATGGAAAATTATCGCCATGAACCAAGAATTGATTTGGAAAAAGGAATATGAAATAGGTAATTTTGAAATTGACACCGAGCACAAGATTTTTCTAAAAATCATCCAGAAAATTGATCACGCATTCACCGAAAAGCAGCCCAAAGATTATATACTGTCTTTATTAAGGGAATTGTATAAATATGCTGACTTTCATTTTATTAGTGAAGAAAACCTGATGAAATTAGCACATTATCCGGATTTTAAAACCCATAAAGAAGAACATGATAAACTCCTCACCGGATTAAGTGAGAAAATAGGCTTTTTTGATGTGCAATATATTGATGCTAAAAAGCTTATAGAATTTCTGGTGGACTGGTTTTTAAACCATACAGCCAAAGTTGATACTAAATTGGGGGCGTTTTTAAAAACGCTAGATTCAAATTAGTTAATTTATCTTTTTCAATCATTCAATCATTCAGTAATTCAATCATTGTTTTAGGCTGTTTTCCGGTATTTCCAAATGGCGAGGCTAATAAAGAATATGCCCAAACCTAAGAGGGAGAAAAACTCTGTTAACAGGTCGAAAAATCCTGAGCCTTTAAGTACTACCATTCGCATAATTCGCATAAAATAGTAGATTGGGTTCACCCTGTCGACCATTTGTGCCCAGTGGGGCATACTCTCCACAGGGGTAAAAATTCCGCCCATAAGTATAAAGAGCATCATAAAGAAAAAGCTGATGTACATAACCTGTTGTTGGGTGTTTGAAACCGTTGAAATGAACAAGCCCAATCCTAAAACGCTGATCAGGTATAATCCGGCAAAACCAAAAAGAAGCGGTATGCTGCCCACAATTGGCAGGTCGAAAACAAGCCTTGCAATGATTAAGCCCAGTGCCAAATCGAAAAGGGCGATTACCCAAAAGGGCACCAGCTTGCCAATAATAAACTGGTATTTTTTAATAGGGGTAACGTTTAACTGTTCAATGGTCCCGATTTCCTTTTCACGAACCAGGTTCATCCCCGAAAGAAACATCCCGATAATAGTTACCAATACCGCTAAAATACCGGGAGCCATATACCATTTGTAATCCAACTCTTTATTAAACCAGTAATTTTCGGTGATGTCAACCGAAACTGGCGGGGTAAATTCAGCAATCCCTTTCCAGTTGGTAACCAGGTTTTTATTAAAATCCGCAATAATAGCATTACAATAGCCGTAGGTAAGTTGCGCTGCATTTCCATCAATTGCATTGATGAGCAATTGTACACCAACTTTGTTTTCGCGCATTAGATCCCGTTCAAAGTCATTGGGAATAATCATAACAATATCCGCATCATCGGTTTTTAAATCATTTTCTGCCAATCGGACCGAAAAAGTAGTTTTATTAAGGTGGTAAAACGGGATTCCATCAAATTTGGAAACAAGCTGGCGCGAACTTTCAGAAAGATCGTTGTCAACCACCACCATGTCTATTTTTTGCAAGTTAAGATTGGCAGCAAATACCAGAATTAGCATTTGCAAAATCGGAATCACAAAAATCATGGGCAACATGGTTTTGTTCCGAAAAATCTGCTTAAATTCTTTTTGTAAGATGTATTTTATTGTTTTCATATTTTTTAGCTACGAGATATGAGTTACGAGTTTCGAGATTATTTATCAAGTGACTTTTTTAATCCAAATATCATTTTTTGAATTTCGTCTAATATTGAATTGGATATTTCGAAATTTTCATTTGACAAATAGTTTATTTCTTTTGAAATAATTAATTGTGTTTCTAATTCATATGCTGATCCTAATGCGATATTCAAAAAGTAGGCCATTTCTTTTTTTGAACCACGACCTGAGCCTTCTGCAATGTTAGAAGGAATGGATATAGCACAGCGTTTTATTTGGCTTGTTAGTCCGAACTGTTCTTCAGTTGGGAATGTCTTTGTATTTTGATAAATTACTTTCACTAGTTCCATACTCTTTTGCCAAACAATTAGTTTCTTAAAATCTTTCATTGTGCATTATTTTGGTTAAACATTCATTCTCCTCGCAACTCGCAACTCGCAACTCGCAACTCGCAACTCGTAACTAATTGCTAGCTACTCTAATCTTATCTTAAATTTCTTCACACTTACGGCGATAAAAAATACCATCATTCCGGTCAGGATTGCGGTTTCCTTCCAAATAAAAATGAACCCCGAACCTTTCAGCATTATATCCCTCAAAATTTGTATAAACCAACGTGCCGGCATGATATTACTGAGGTACTGGAGAGGAAGTGGCATATTATCGATCTGAAATATAAACCCGGAAAGCAGGATCGTAGGGAGCATTAATGCCACCATGGAAATAAACATGGCTACCATTTGGTTTTTAGCGGCCGTTGAAATCAATATGCCGAGGCACAGCGCCATCATTATAAACAATATTGTTTCAGCCATTAAAAGTATGGGGCTGCCAATAATGGGAACGCCAAAAACAAAGTGCCCGATGAAGAGGATCACAATTGCATTCACTATAGATAGAAGCAGGTAGGGAGCGACTTTCCCAAGAATAATATGAATTGGTTTTAGTGGCGAAACCAACAATATTTCCATGGTTCCCATTTCTTTTTCGCGGGTAATTGAAATGGAAGTCATCATGGCAGAAATAAGCATCAGGATCATTGCCATTGTTCCGGGAACGAACATGTAAACACTGTTTAGGTTTTCGTTGTAATACATTCGCAGGTTGGTTTCGATCTCATAGGGCATTTTTATGTCAGGAAATTCTTTTTGTACAAAATCGTTAATGATCCCTTTTGTGTAATTAATAGCGAGCCTGCCCAGGTTCGGATCCGATGCATCGGCAATAAGTTGCACTTTTGCTTTTCCTTCTTTTATAAAAGCCTCTGCAAATCCACTTTCAAAGACAATAACTTCTTTTACTTTTCCTTTTCGGAAAATCGCTTCCACATCGTTGGTGCTTTCCAAATATTCTTCCAGAATAAAATATCCCGATGAAAGTAATTTGTTGGTAATCCGCTGGGTTATGTCGTCTTTCGATTGGTCGTAAATAGCAATTTTCACATCGCTGATTTCACTTTTTATTACCGTTCCGAAAATCAATAACTGGGCAATTGGTATTCCAAATAAGATTACCATGGTACGCACATCCCTGAAAATGTGGAAGAATTCTTTTTTTATGAATGATCTTAGTTGAGTCATGAGTTTTTAGTTGCGAGTTGCGAGTTGTAAATCACGATTGTCAGGTCATGTGTTTGGAGTTTGAAATTTTGAGATTCTAGTATCATTTTTATTATTTATCTTTTTTATATTTTATCGCTCGTGGCTCGTGACTAGTAACTAGAAACTAGCGTGCAATCTTCACAAATACCTCATCCATATTTTTGACTTTGTATTTGGCTTTTAAATTGTCGGGCGTGTCCAATGCTTCAATTTTACCGGCATCCATTATTGATACCCGGTGGCAGTATTCAGCTTCATCCATATAGTGTGTGGTAACAAAAATGGTGATGCCCTCGTTTGCTGCTTCGTAAATCAGGTCCCAAAACTTTCTTCGGGTGATTGGGTCAACCCCGCCAGTTGGTTCATCGAGAAACACTATTTTCGGATCGTGTAAAATGGCAATAGAGAATGCCAATTTTTGTTTCCAGCCCAGTGGCAAATCCGAAATTAGTTTGTTTTTAGCCGACTTCAGGTCTAGTTTACTCAATAAAGCTTTTTCCTTGCTTTTAATTTGCTTTTTGCTCAATCCGTAAATTCCGCCATAAAAGGTAATGTTTTCAGAAACGGTTAAATCTTCGTATAAAGAGAATTTCTGGCTCATGTATCCGATATTCTTT
Organism: Prolixibacteraceae bacterium; assembly: GCA_963677475.2. Taxonomy (GTDB): domain Bacteria; phylum Bacteroidota; class Bacteroidia; order Bacteroidales; family Prolixibacteraceae; genus JABMQB01. The sequence goes on from CAXXQD010000015.1 coordinate 546,115, forward strand.
TTTACTTTCTCGGTCTCTTTATAAATATCAAATCCGGCAACCTTTATAATGCCAGAGGTAGGAGAGGATAATCCGCATAAAATTCGGATTGCGGTAGTTTTTCCGGCGCCATTCGCTCCCAGAAAGCCAAATATTTCACCTTTATACACATCGAATGTCAAATGGTCGTTGGCATAAAAATTACCGTATTTTTTTACCAGGTTTTCTACTGTTATTATTTTTTCAAGCCCCCTTTCCCTTTCGGGTATTTCCCCCAATGGGGGAAAAGTATTATTATGTTCCATGGTTTTATTTTTTCTTTAACTCCTCCCTTTTGGGGAGGTTGGGAGGGGCTTCTCGTTTTTCATAAGTCCCATAAATACATCTTCAATTCCTGGTTCTATTTGTTCGACCACGATGTTCTTATGTTTTTTTTCGTTTACGAATGCTTCCATTTCGGAAACTTCAACATCGTCATCTATGGCAGTATAATGAATAAACTGGCCAAAAGCATAGGCCGATTCTGTTTTATGGAATGCCCTTAAATCGTTTATCAATCGGTACATGTCCTCTGATTTTATCGCCAAGATTTTGCGTTCATAACGCCTCACCATCGATTTTGGTGAATCCACATCCAATATTTTTCCATCCTGGATGAGGGCGATCCTGTCGCATAAATCTGCCTCGTCCATATATGGGGTAGAAACCAATATTGTGATGTCTTTTTCCTGCAGGTTTTTAAGCATTTCCCAAAATTCTTTTCTCGAAACGGCATCCACACCAGTGGTTGGTTCATCTAAAATCAACATATCGGGTTTGTGTATCAGGGCGCACGATAAGGCAAGTTTTTGTTTCATTCCACCCGATAATTGACCTGCCAATCGGTGCTTGAATGGTTCAATTTGCTTGTAAATATCTTTCACCAAATCGTAGTTTTCTTCGATGCTTGTATTAAATACTGTAGCAAAAAACTGAAGGTTTTCTTCCACGCTTAAATCCTGGTACAACGAAAACCTACCTGGCATATACCCAACTGCTTTACGGATGCTCTTGTAGTTTTTAACCACATCCATTCCATTCATATTTATGAAACCTTTATCGGGCAAAAGTAAGGTGGTGATTATGCGCATTAAGGTGGTTTTTCCGGCACCATCGGGACCAATGAGCCCAAACAATTCATTTTTAGAAATGGAAAGGGAAATGTCGTTGAGCGCCTTTACGTCATTGTACGATTTTGATATGTTGTTAATCGTAAGCCCCCATTCCCTTTCGGGTATTTCCCCCAAAGGGGGAAAATCTATTTGTTTATTTGGTTCGTTCATCATAGAATCTATTAAGTGTTCCTCCCTTATGGGGAGGTTAGGTGGGGCTTTTTATAATTTTATTTCCCCGGGCATACCTATTTTTAACCTGCCATCGTTTTTTACCTTCACTTTTACGGCATAAACCAGTTTTACCCGCTCTTCTTTTGTTTGGATAATTTTAGGCGTGAATTCTGCTTCTGAAGAAATCCAGGAAACATTCCCTTTAAGGGTTTGGTTGGAGTCTTTATCGGCATCAATAATAACATCTACCTCTTGCCCAATTTTTACAGATGGAAGCATCGCCCCACTGATGTATACTTTCAGGGTAAGTTCGCTTAGGTCAACAACTTTGAAAATCGCTTTCCCCGGCATAATCAATTCACCCTCTTCGGCATAAGTGTTTAAAACAGTTCCACTTATAGGGCTACTAATAAATGACTTTTGAAGTTGTTCCCTGGCAATATCCATTTGAGTTGAGAGAACATCCAATTCTTTGTTAACCAAAGTATATTGTGTTTTGGCACTTTCAATTTGCTTCTCAATTACACTGATTTGCCCGTTAATATTGTCCAGTTTTTGTTGAGTTGAAGCGCCATCTGCAATTAATAGTTCAATTCTATTTTTTTCAACTTCCAATACCTTTTTTTGTTCTTCAAATATTGAAACCTGCGAAAGAATGTTTGTTTTTTTAGCCTTGACTGATTCGGTTTTTGCCTTGATTTGGGCAACTGATAAAACAGCCTGGGTCGTATCAATAACAACGCAGGTTTCCCCTTTTTTAATTGTTTGCCCTTCCTCAAGTTGAAGTTCAAGTATTTTTCCGGCAATTTCAGCCGACACGATAGTCGATTCAGATTCAAAATTGCCAAAGGCATCTGATTGGTTTTCTGTGTTTTTACAGGAAATAAAAACAAGTGTTACGAGTGCGATTGATAGTAAATATTTCATCTGTTTAAATTTTTTAATTCAGGAACTCACATAATTTTTAATCATCCTTTTGTGTGAATTTGGCAGGATGAAAATTCATGTTCGTTTCATTTTAAAGTCCTTTTAGTATTTGATAATTTGTTTTTGCTTCCACCAACTGAATTTTATGTGTTTCTAGTTTTATTTTGGCGATGGTTTCGGCTTGCATATCCTGTAAATAGTCTGTTGAGGTAATATTCCCATTTGCAAGTTTCGATGCAGAGCTGGTAGTTATTTTTTCCCTAAGTTTCAGGATTTGCTGGTCGGAGAGAATCAAAGCCTTGATTTTTTTTATGGCTAATTCCTGTTGTTCCAAAAGAATGGACAGGTTTTGAAGAAAAACCTCTTCTTGTGTTTGTATAAATTCTTTTTGAAGTTCGAGCAATTGCTTGTCCCTTTTGCTTTTTTTCCAGTCGGAAACTTTCCAATTGAGGCCAACTCCGACCAGATAATAAGGATCGAAATCATCGCTTAACATGTTTAAGCCTGGTTTGCCGTACCCGGCTTGTCCAAATCCAAATACCTTTGGTTTTCTGATTTTATCCAGCAGTCCCGATTGTACATCAAGCAGTTCCGATTGACTGTTGAACAAGCCAAGTTCCGGGCGGTTTAAGTCGTTGTTTAATGCTAATTCGGTATTCGTAAGTTCAAAATTTTCGGCTGAATTTATTTCTTTTCCCGTAAGGATGGAAAGCACTTTTAACGAAGCCTCTATACCAGTTTCCATTTCCGTAATATTCTGTTTTAGCCCAATTATTTCGGCGGTAATTATATCCAGGTTATAGGGCTCCAGTATTCCGTTTTTAATGCCCGATTCGATGACCTTTGCCTTTTCATTAAGAGTAGCAACCTGTGTCTCGATTACTTGTTTATTGTTCTTTGTGAACAACACAGAAAACCAGAGTTTGCTTATTTTTTCGTTTAATTGATAAAGTTCTGTCTCAACCGAGTTTAAGTTTTTGCTTAAAACGGCATTTTCAAGCTCTTTTTGTGCAGCTGTTAGTCCTCCATCCCAAATCGTTTGTTTAAAGTCAAGATATACTTTGTATTGGTTTTTTGAAACTTCAGGAATGTTTATGCCAGGAATGTTTATTGGTACATTTGTTACAGCAGATTGGTAACTTGCCTGTCCATTTAGGTTAATTCCGGGCAAATAGTTTGTATGGATGTTTTCGATGTTTAGTGTCGAAACTTTTTCCCAGATATCCATATTCTTTAATGACGGATAGTTTTGCCTTGCCCAGCTCTGACAATCTTTTAAAGTAATCGTTTCGGTGGCGTAAACCTGAAACGGAATAAGTAATATTAGAAGTAATTTCCTCATTTCAATAGTATTGAATTAAAAATGAATTCTTGCAAAGTACTTTTCCTGTTTTTTAGAAAAGCGGCAAAGGCTTTTTTATCGCCATCATAAAGTATTGCAGTGAGCAAAGGCTTGCCCGCAAATGGGAACACGCTCAAGGCAATCACATTAATAACCAATTCCCGGGGATCCATCTGCTTGAGGTTGCCTTTATCCATTTCGTTCTGGAGCATACCTAAAATAACAGAAGGATCGACCCCCGCATTTCTTATAATATTGGCAAGGGCTTCAGGATCGCGGTTTATTTCTTTCAAAATAAAAGTTGGCAGGAATGGGTTTTTCGAAAGCAAATCGATATAGCTGTCAATAAATTTCGATAATTTCTCTTTAATAGAAATATTCGATAGCATTATTTTCGAAATCCTTGGAAATGCACTGGCGAAAGCTTTTGCAAAGATGGCATCAAAAAGTTTTTGCTTTGTTCGAAAGTAATAATGCAAGAGCGCTTTGTTAATTCCCGCCGTGTCGGCTATTTCCTGCATCCTGGCCCCATCCATGCCTTTTTGAATGAATACTTCATTTGCAGCTTCCAAAATTTTTTGTTCGGTATTGTCTTTTTTTAGATCGTTCATTATATAAATTTAACTAATTGATTTAACCAACTGGTCAAAAATAGGCAAAAATTATATTTCACCAAAGATTTAACTAAACAATTTAACCATTTGGTGAAAATTATAGATTATTTCTGCTTAGGCTTGATTTTTGCAACTCGAAAAAATATTTTCTTTATTTTTACCGGACTTTTAAAAATCAATATCATGAAACCAGTTATTATTATCCTTTTTATTATACTTAGTACCACAAATATTATTGCGCAGGAAACCTTTGAATCTTATGCCGACAAAGGGAATGCTGCCATCGAAAACAATAATCTTCAAGAAGCTCTTCAGCAATTTTCAAAAGCAATTGAAATAGGTTCCGACGATACAACAAAGATGAGATGGTGTGCGACCTTGGCAGGGGTTTGCGCCTATGAATTAAAAGATAAAACAAATGCCCAAAAATTTTATACCATTGCCTTTGATTATCAATCTCAGGATGCTGATGTAATTGAGCGTTTGATCGAACTTGCAAACGAATCAAAAGATAATGAACAACTTGAAAAAGTTTATTTAGAATGCAAACAGCGCTTTCCTGACCAACAATCAAGGTACGATTCAAAACTCCTGTATTTTTATTACAATTCAAAGGCCTACGAAAAGGCAAAAAACATGGCCGATGTAATTTTGGGTTATAAACCCCAAGATTCAAAAGTATTGTATATGAAAGCGATGGCTTTGGCAATGGGAGGGGATAACAAAGAAGCAAAAGGTGTTTTCGAGGAAGTTTTAAATGCAGAGCCAGAGAATATAAAGGCAATTACTCAGTTGGGTTTATTGCATTACCGTGAAGCAACAACGATTTATGATTCTTCGGTTAACAATTATAATAAGCTTAAAAACCCAGACAGGGTTGATTACAGTAATTACCGTAAGGAAAAGGTTAAATCGTGGGATTCATACAACATTGCTGTGAAATACCTGGAGCAAGCTTACAAAATATCTCCAAGCAAACAAGTTAAGCAGGCCCTGTTTAATGCCTATGAGCGATTGGAAAAAAAGGAGATGTCCGAAAAATATAAATAGGTATTCGTATTTATAAGATGCAATTGGTAATTATTTGAAGTTTGTCATACGCATCTTTTTTGTACCTTTCAAGCAAAGTAAACTTATTGTTTGTAGTGGATATTGAAACTCTGTTATCCACATTTTGTAAAAAGCAGGAAAGGAGTTATATAAACAAAAATAAGACGTCGCAGAGGACTCGGCCCAATTGATAAACCAAAATAACCATTACAATGAAAAAGATCATTATCATCATTTTTACATTCATATTTTCATTTCAGTTTTCGAATGCCGGAGAACCAATTTGGGGTGTTGAAATTATTCTGGAAGCATCTGTCGAAAACGATTTGGTTTTTAGGGAAATTACCAACCAGAAAGGACATTTTTCGTTTTCTAAAATACCGGAAGGCACCTATTATTTAAAAGTATTGATTGATGAAGAGAAGGAATTTTTATCTGAAATAAAAACATCAAGAAAGCTTTACAAAAAATACCGAAATAGTGTTAAGGCAGCTTATAATGAGAAAAACAGCTCAATTATTTTTTCAAACGTTGCCGGATGCCATATCCTGAAAATATCCAGAATAAAAAATGGGAATGGAAATGGGATGGTCCCAACTTTTGGTTCCGAGTTTGTGGGCAGTAAAGAACTGGTTACAATCGCAGAAATTTCCATTGTTGAAAATAAAGGTAGGGTGGATGGTAAAATTCAAAATTACCCTTTAAAGAAATACCTGAAAAAAGCAGGTGGAAAGAAATTTCCGTTTCCTGTAAAAAGGCAGCACACTGACAGCTAGTTTGGTTATTTTATATTTTCCTGTTTCACAATTAGTGCGTCAATTACAGCCTCCTGGGCATCAATAACTGCTTGTTGCTGTTCTTGTTCAGCTTCGTTGTTTAAAATCTCGGTATTCAGTTTTACTATTTTATTTTGGTTGTTCTTAATTTTCTTTTTATCCTTTTTTATTTGCCCCCTGGTTTTCTTGTATTCACTTTCATATTCTTTCTTTAGCCCGTTCATCGACTCATACTCAAGCGATTTTTTTGGTAATTTATACATCTTATCCTTAGTCTCCGAAATTTTCTTTTTGATTTTCCCAAGATTTTCGGTTTTAAATTCAATTTCATTTTGGTAATCTTCAATCCCACTTTCAAGTTTCGAAATGTTCTTATGGATATTTTTATTCTTGTTCTCCAGTCCTTTCAGTGTTGCCAGTTCCTTTTTCAGGATTTTTCTCTCATCACGGATATAATTGTCATAAACAGCCCGGTACGCTTCAATGCCAAACATTTTTGTATAAAGGCTTAATGAAGTAATAAGGTCATCATTATTTTCATCTTTGGCTATAAATAACGAGTCGGTATAACGATAAAAATTTTGCACTTCAATACCGTTTTCTTTAATGTTGAATTTACCATAAATATCCATAGGAATTTGTGATACATGGTCATGCACAATATTCATCGCAACAAACTCATCGTTTTCCTTGATTACTTTTAAGGAAGTAATGTCGCTTTGTTTTTTTTCTTTCGAAAATATATTTACAATACTGTTATAAGCATTTTCAAAAGTCCTGGCTCCTCCCTTTTTTAAAATTTCACATAATGGCCGGTCATTTAAGAATTTTTTCCATTCTTTTTCCACCAATTCCATACTCGCTTCAGGAATTAGAACTGTAAACGATGTTTGAACCCCCTGCGACATTTCAACCGGTTCAATAAGAACCTCAATTTTTTCCTGTGAATTGCACAATCCGATGAACAATACCCAAATGACTGCTGTGATAATAGGTTTCATACTTTAAACGTTAAATTAGATGCTTCTAAATTTAATCAATTAATTCTTTATTTTTTTATTATTAGGTACAAATGGTTGTTTTTCTTTGCACCTAAGCTAAAATGTAATTATTTGTCTTTATATAACACATATTCAGTTGTAACTGTTGAATAAAAAAAGATATTATGAAAAAAATAAACAGGATTTTACCCGTTGTTGCATTTGGCGGCATTCTAGTTTTAGTTTTGTTCGGTTATAGTGGATGTACGAAAAAACAGGCGGAACCAGCGATAAAAACCGATTATATGGACGTTAGCATTAAGCCTGGGGATGATTTTTTCCGTTACGCAAATGGAAACTGGATTAAAAACACAGAGATACCTGACGATCGTTCGCGTTATGGATCGTTTGACATCGTTCGGAAAAAAAGGGATGCCGATGTTCGTTCTCTTTTAGAGGAAGTTGCGAAAAATACGGATGCTGAAAAAGGGACAATCACCCAAAAAATCAGGGATTTTTATGCAGAAGGAATGGATTCTGTAAAAATTGAAAATGCCGGGATCTCGTCTTTACAATCCGAACTCGACTTGATTGCCGATATTAAAACCAAGGACGATTTTCAGGATTTAATTGCCCATTTCCATATTCATGGGCTCGATCCTTTGTTTAATGGGGGTATTGAACAAGACCTGATGAACAGCAAGATTTATAAATTCTACTTGATGCAGGCGGGAATTGGCCTTCCTGACAGGGATTATTATACAAATGACGATGAGCGCTCGGAAGAAATTAGGACCGAATATGTGAAACACGTGGCAAAAATGTTTGAACTTAAAGGTGACGATACTGTAACCGCAAGTGCAAATGCAGATATTGTTATGGGCATCGAAACCAGGTTGGCTGAAAAGTCAAAGACCAATCTTGAAATGCGCGACCTTCCCGGATGGTACAATAAAATGAGCCTTGCCCAATTGTCGGAATTGGCACCAGGATTTAACTGGGAAAACTATTTTAAAAACATTTGCGATACCGATTTTGGCGATGTAATTGTTGCCATGCCCTTGTTTTTTGAGGAGGTTGGAAAGATTGTTGAAGAAGTTTCTGTGGAAGATTGGAAGGTTTACCTAACATGGAATTTGATCAACCGTTCTGCCGAATTTTTAAGTTCCGATTTTGTGAACCAGGATTTTGCCTTTTACTCCGGATTTTTATCCGGAAGCAAAACGAACAAACCACGATGGGAGAGGGTAGTTGATATGACAAATGGATCGTTAGGACAGCCACTGGGGCAATTATACGTGGCAAAATATTTCCCTCCCGAGTCGAAGGCGAAAATGGAAGAACTGGTGGGCTACCTCAAAATGTCCCTCAGGCATAGCATTGAAAACCTTGAATGGATGAGTGATTCGACCAAAGAGGCCGCTCTTGCCAAACTTGAACTTGTTGGAGTTAAAATTGGTTATCCCGATAAGTGGGACGATTTCTCAAAACTTGAAATTGGTACCGATTCTTATGTGATGAATATGCGTAGAGCTAACAAATTTGCCTACTACGAAAACCTCGACAAGTTTGGGAAACCAGTGGATAAAGAAAAATGGGGAATGAACCCTCAAACAGTCAATGCAGGGTATCATCCGCTCATGAACGACATCACGTTCCCGGCTGCAATTTTACAACCTCCGTTTTTTTATGCCAATGCCGATGATGCAGTGAATTATGGCGCAATCGGGATGGCAATTGGTCATGAAATGACCCATGGTTTCGACGATCAGGGCAGAAATTTCGATAAAGACGGGAACATGATTGATTGGTGGACAGCCAAAGACAGTGAAGAATTTAAGAAAAGGACCCAATTACTGGTTGATCAGTACAATGGTTTTGTTGCTTTAGATAATGTTCATGTGAATGGGGAGTTATCATTGGGTGAAAATATCGCTGATTTTGGAGGGTTAACTGTTTCGTTAGCGGCCTATAAATTGAGTTTGGAAGGAAAACCAACGCCAAAACCAATCGACGGATTTACCGATGTCCAGCGTTTTTTCATGGCATATGCCCAGCTTTGGAAAGGTGTTATCAGGGATAAAGCCTTGTTACGCTTGGTTCAGGAAGATGTGCACCCATGGGGCGAATTCCGTGTTAACGGAGCCATGTTTAATGTACCCGAATTTTACGAAGCCTTTAATATTACGGAAGGTGATAAACTATACCGTACCGTGGAACAAAGACCTGTAATTTGGTAAAATACAGAGCTTTTAAGAATAGGACTTAACATTTAGTTCGGTCCTATTTTTTTGCCGTTTTTTTTCGGTTTGAATAATTCAAAAGCAGCAACGATATTGAAATGGCAATCATTCCAAGAATTGAAATCAAATCCGGGTTTTCATCCTCCATCATTATCCACCCTAAAATTGCCCCCAAAACCGGGATCAGGAATTTCCATACATTTAAAATCGAAACTTTAACCCCGGGCCTTTTTAGCAATGCATACCAAATGGTTATAGCTGCAGCCGAAAGGAAACTTAACCAGGCAAGAGCATAATAATAAGTTGGGGGAAAAGGACCAAAAGACAATCCTTCAATCGGGATGGATACAATAAATAGCATAAGTCCCCCGATCATTAATGAGCTGGAGCTTAAAACCATCGGCGAAATTTTAGCCGGGCTTTTAGATACGATAATATTTGCAAATCCTGAGATAATATTGTTGATCAAGAGTAATGCAATGCCCAATAATTCCATTTCACCTTTAAATTCAACCTTTTGCCTTCCAAGGGTAATAATTGCAATGCCGACAACACCAATCAAAATACTCGATGTTTTTAATGGGGTCATTTTATCGTTTTTAAACGAAAAATGTGAAACTATGGCAATAAATAAAGGTTGCGACCCAATAATCATTGCTGCCAATGAACTGGGAACAAGATTGATACCAGAATAAAAAAACGCATAAATAAAAAATACCTGGACAATTGATAGTTTTAAAATCAGTCGCCAATAGGTTTTCAGGTCGGAAAGAAATAAGCGAAACTTTCCTAAAAAGAGCAAAATCATTAGCCCGGAGATGAAAAACCTAATTCCGGCAAACTGGAGCGGGGTATGGTATCTCAAACCGATTTTGACCCCAACAAAGGCGGTTGACCAAAGCATACAAGCCAATATTGCCCTGAACGTTGTACTTTTTAAAAAACTATTCATGCACTTAATCATTTTAACATTTTATCATTCTTGCATTCAATCATTCAGTAACTCAGTAATTCACTTTTCATTCCTTTTCAATTGCATCAAGTAAACCTTCGCAAGCATCCTGCAAAAGGTCTAATACCAGTTCAAAACCTGAATCGCCTCCGTAGTAAGGATCTGGAACTTCGTTATAAGTAAAGTCTTTACAGAAATCGGTCATTTTATAAATCTTCGAAATATCATCCTTACTTCTGGCAACCGCATTTAAATTAGAGATGTTGCTGTCGTCCATTCCAATGATATAATCAAAATCGTCGAAATCAAATGCCGGATCAAATTTTCGGGAACGGCTGAGCAGATTGATCCCCCTGTTTGCTGCATGTTTCCTCATTCTGGCATCGGCCCTTTCCCCCACATGCCAACCTGAAGTTCCAGCAGAATCAACCACGTAATTATCCGCAATTCCTTCCTTTTTAATAAGGCTTAAAAAAACAGCTTCTGCACTAGGCGATCGGCAAATATTTCCCAAACAAACAAAAAGTACCTTCTTTTTCATACAATATTTTTTTATAAAAGTAGCTGAATATTTAGGATTAAGAAATCTTACCAAATGGGCTTTTTATTTCATAAAAAAGAATTAAGATTTGAAAAGTTTAGATGAATTAAACATCTATACAAAACAGGTGTTTTATTAATTATCGCCTTCATAATTGAACCATAAAGTGTTTCTATTTTTGAAAAAGCAAATTATTTAGTAAGCTTGCACACAATTATTTTCGGATGAGAGATTTTACAACAGGAAACGTAACCAAACAAATCCTTCAGTTTTCCGGGCCACTGGTGTTGGCAAGCATTTTTCAGAATTTGTATAATGTAATTGACAGTATTGTGGTGGGCAATGTGCTCGGAAAAGAAGCACTTGCAGCTGTTGGGGCATCGTTTCCAGTTTTATGGACATTGATATCGCTCATCGTAGGGATAGGCAGTGGTGCCAGCACGGTGGTCTCTCAATATTTTGGGGCAAAAGACAACAAGAATGTCGTAAAAACAATCGATACCATTTATATTTTCTTTTTTGGGGCATCGGTGCTGGTTTCAATCATCGGGATTGCATTTAGTGAATCAATTTTAAGGTTAATCAGGTTGCCTGAAGAAATTATCCCGGATGCAAAGCTCTATATGAATATTTACCTTTCAGGAATGGTATTGTTGTTTGGTTTTAACGGGACTACATCGATTCTCAGGGGCTTAGGGGATTCAAAAACCCCTTTGTATTTTATTGTGATTGCTGCACTGTTAAATACAATGCTAGATTTACTTTTTGTGCTGGTTTTTAAGTGGGGAATTGCCAGTGTAGCTATTGCAACGGTGATGGCGCACGGATTCGCGTTTTTTGGCGCAATCTGGTATTTAAACAAAACACATCCTGTGATACATTTCTCCATAAAAAATTTGAAATTTGACCGGGAAATTTTCAAGTCGTGCGCCAGAATTGGATTACCTACAGGGTTTCAACAATCCTTTGTTGCCATTGGAATGATGGCTATTATGGGCATTGTTAATGGTTTTGGAACGGCTGCAATAGCAGCTTATACTGTTGCATTACGTATTGATTCTTTTGCCAAGATGCCTTCCATTACATTTTCTTCGGCACTCTCAACCTTTGTGGGGCAAAACCTGGGGGCATTTGAAGAAAAGAGGGCTAAAAAAGGTCTGGTTTCTACCTTATATATTTCCGGGGGGTACAGCATATTTATAACCATTTTGATTGTTTTACTCGGGCATCAGTTAATGACCCTTTTTATTAATGATCCGGAGGTTATTAAAATCGGGAGGGAATACCTGGTTATTGTTTCTTCGTTTTACATCCTGTTTTCTGTAATGTTCAGTTTAATGGGAATGATGCGGGGTGCCGGGGCAACCTTTATCCCGATGGTTACAACGGTAGTGGCACTTTGGGTGGTCAGGTTGCCAATTAGTATTTGGTGGTCGGAGAAGATCGGGGTAACCGGAATATGGTGGGCACTCCCTGTTTCATGGGCTATTGGCTTATGTGTTTTGTTGGTTTATTATTTCTCCGGAAAATGGAAAAGGCACGTAATAATCAAGTAAAAATAAAGGGATCAATAAATTACGAGATAATCATTTCGCCTTTAAAACCGTAATGTTAAGTTATTTTCAATCTAAAAGCATTCCCTAGTCCAAAACTTTCGATTTCCGTTATAAAAATTATCTTTGTTTACTGGAAAATTTTTTTTCAAACCAAAATAAAACTATAACCAAGCTGGTCATTACTTATGATTGATTTGATCAATAATTATTATATATCAAACAGCAACATTCGTTGCATAAAATCTATAACCTTATGAGTAACATTTTCTTATTGGTACCATTTGCCTCTATATTGGCATTGGTATTTGCATGGTTCTTTTTTAAATCGATGATGAAAAATTCGGAGGGAACCGACCGAATGAAAGAGATTGCACAATATGTGCGCGAAGGTGCAATGGCATATCTCAAACGTCAGTACAAAGTGGTAGGAATTGTATTTGTAATCCTATTTATTCTATTAACCATAATGGCATATTTTGGGGTTCAAAACCCATTTGTTCCAATAGCGTTCCTAACTGGCGGATTCTTTTCCGGTTTATGTGGATTCCTTGGAATGAAGACTGCAACCTTTGCATCAGCAAGGACTGCACATGGTGCTTCTAAATCTTTAAATAAAGGGCTGCAGGTAGCTTTTCGAAGTGGTGCTGTAATGGGATTAATCGTAGTAGGTTTTGCTTTGTTGGATATTGCTGCCTGGTACTGGTTCCTAAGTTCCGTTATTTTTACTCCTGAACATTTGGCTACTGGATTAGATTTCCTTGGACTTCATTTTGTGCACGGTAGTGCTGATTATGTAGCAAATGGAGTGATTACTGAAGCTGGACAAAGAGTTAAATTAATTGAAATTACAGTAACCATGCTTACCTTCGGAATGGGTGCTTCTACTCAGGCACTTTTTGCCCGTGTTGGTGGTGGTATATATACAAAAGCAGCCGATGTTGGTGCCGACCTTGTTGGTAAAGTGGAAGCTGGTATTCCTGAAGATGATCCACGTAACCCTGCAACTATTGCAGATAACGTAGGTGATAATGTTGGTGATGTTGCCGGTATGGGTGCTGATCTTTATGAGTCTTATGCAGGATCTATTCTTGCAACCGCTGCTCTGGGTGCTGCTCTTCCTGCAATTGTTTTATCAGAAACAGGTATCGACCCGATTAAGGCAGTTACTGCACCAATGATTGTTGCAGCAATTGGTATTATTCTTTCAATTGTTGGTATTTTTATGGTTCGCACAAAAGAATCAGCAACACAGAAAAACTTATTGAATGCGCTTCTGATTGGAACCGGTGGAAGCTCTGTATTGATCTTAATGGCGATGGCCGGAATGGCATACCTTGGTTGGGTAACCTGGGGTGTATTTTGGGCTGTTATTATTGGTTTGGCTGCCGGTGTTATTATTGGGCAGGCAACAGAATATTTTACCTCTGATGAATATAAACCTACAAAAGGTATCGCAGAACAAGCGCAACAAGGACCAGCAACTACCATTATTGATGGTTTAGCGGTAGGTATGTATTCTACCTGGATTCCTGTTGTAACCATTGTTCTTGGTATTATGGGTTCATTCTGGGCTGCAGGTGGTGCAACTCACTTTGCAATGGGAGTTTACGGTATTGGTTTTGCCGCTGTAGGTATGCTTTCAACTCTGGGTATTACTTTGGCAACCGATGCATTTGGCCCGATCGCTGATAATGCTGGTGGAAATGCCGAAATGGCAGAACTTCCTTCAGAAGTACGTGAAAGAACCGATGCTTTGGATATGTTAGGAAATACAACTGCCGCAACTGGAAAAGGATTTGCAATTGGTTCAGCTGCATTAACAGCAATGGCCCTTATTTCAGCATATATGGAAGAAATCAGGTTATGGTTTGGTAAAATCGCTAAAGCAGGAGAAGGATTTGTTACAAAAGGATCTTACGTATTCTATAACGATGTTGCTCCTGCTGTGCAGGATGGAATGCAAGCAATTAAAATTTCTACCGCTTCTGTAAAAGATTTTACTGCTGCTTACGACGTAACACTTTTTAATCCATTGTTCCTGGGAGGTTTGTTCCTGGGCTCGATGATGGCATTTTTATTTAGTGCAATGACCATGAAAGCTGTAGGTCGTGCTGCAGGTGCTATGGTAGACGAAGTTCGTCGTCAGTTCCGCGAGATTAAAGGTATCCTTGAAGGTACAGCTACCCCTGAATATGCTAAATGTGTTGAGATTTCAACGAAGGGTGCGCAAAAAGAAATGTTGGTACCATCATTGGTCGCAATTATTGTTCCTGTTATTGTTGGAGCATCAATGGGTGTAGCAGGTGTAATTGGCCTTTTGGCTGGTGGCTTAACTGCAGGTTTCACATTGGCTGTGTTTATGAACAACGCTGGTGGTGCGTGGGACAATGCTAAAAAATTCATCGAAAAAGGTAATTACGGTGGTAAAGGTAGCGAAGCTCACAAAGCTGGTGTAGTTGGTGATACTGTTGGTGATCCTTTTTAAAGATACTTCTGGTCCTTCATTAAACATCCTTATTAAACTGATGACCATGGTTTCAGTGGTTATGGCCGGATTAACAGTAACATTAAGCTTAATGTAAGAAAATCCTTTTAGGAAAGACAACTTATTATATTTCAAGGCCCTGGAGTTTTGCTTCAGGGCTTTTTTTATGCGCTGCATCTAAAGTTGTTTTAAATATAAATATGCCATAAGCAAATCCTCCTGGCTCTTTATTTGTCCCTCTCTATGCGTAGAGAGGGAAGATTGTGACGTAGTCGCAATCAGGATGAGTTGATAGGAGAAAAAGAATTACTTTTTCTTTAAAGAATTAAATACTGCTCATCAGGCTATCACTCAATCAATAACTTTAGTTTCATAAAATCTTGTATTTGAGAGGTCGAAGTATTAATCGTATAAATCTTCCCGGCTTGCCACTGGGATTCCTATTGTTCTCCCCTTTAAGCTAATCTTTATACACAAATATCAGACAAAAGAAAAAAACAACATAAAAGCCTGATTATCAACATCATATGCTTGCTGGTTCAATTTTATTTTTGTATATTAAAGGTGTGGTAATCAGAGATATAGAGGGTGTTTTTAATGGTTTTTTGCCAGATTCAAGACTTGAAAAAAGAGCGGATAAAATCATGGTTGATATGTTTAACTTTGGAAAAGCAGTTGTCAATAAATTTAGTTCGACACTATCAGATAAAATAGGAGCCTATAGGATGCTTAACAATAAAAGCTATAGTTATGAAGACCTTTCTTTGGGATTATACAATACTTGCAAAGCAAATTTGGAATGCAAGCACGTACTGTCTATTCAGGATACCACTGAAATAAACTATGCTGGGCTTACAGGGCGCATTGATGCTGATGATAAAGATATTGGCCCGGTTAGATTAAAATATCAGAATGGTTTCTTTTGCCACCCATCATTGGCAGTAGATGCTGCGTCCCGCACTCTATTAGGTTTTTCAAATGTTCATATATGGAATAGAGAAAAAGGAGGCAAGAATAAACATGAACGAAACTATCAATGCTTACCCATTACAGAAAAAGAATCATACCGATGGATTGAGTCTGCAATGAAAAGCAAGGAAGTCCTATCTAAAGCTCCTATGGTAACAATTATTGGCGATAGGGAATCTGATATATATGAAGAGTTTGTAGATATTCCGGATCATAAAACTCATATTTTAGTTAGATCCCGATCCGACCGAAAACTTTACAAATCTGAAGAAAAACTTTATAAAACTCTGGCTCAAAAAATGTTGAATGCCAATACAGCCTGAGTCTTAAAGGTAATAATAAAAGAAAGTCAAGGAACATATCAATTGAGGTTAGATATGCTAATGTAAAACTTCTTAGGCCTTCAAAGTGTGATGTAAAAAAATACCCGGTCATGTGGAACTTTGGGCTATTGAAGCTAGAGAAGTCCCTACATCAATCCCGGAAGGAGAAGGACCGATATTGTGGAGGCTATTAACAACTCATTCAATACAAGGGCCAGCTGATGCAATCTCATGTATTAAATGGTACAAAGACAGGTGGCTTATTGAAGAGCTTTTTAGAGTTATGAAAACCAAAGGTTTGGAGGTTGAATCCGCTCAAATGGGTTCTGGATCAGCATTAAAAAAGCTGACAGTCTTGTCTCTTCAGATAGCCATATCGTTAATGAACTTAAAGCATGCAATCGATCAGCCTGACTTAAATATTAATGCAAGTGCCCAATTTACAAATGCAGAATTA
>CAXXQD010000016.1:0-416003 GCA_963677475.2 Prolixibacteraceae bacterium
CCACGTGATGGCTTCAGGCGAAGACGTAAACGTATTGGTAATGGATACCGAAGTTTACTCGAACACTGGAGGACAATCGTCTAAATCAACTCCTGTTGGAGCTGTTGCTAAATTTGCAGCTTCCGGTAAAAAAATCCGTAAAAAAGACCTTGGTGTTATGATGATGTCATACGGTTATGTGTATGTTGCACAGGTAGCCCTTGGAGCTAATCAGGGCCAATACCTGAAAGCATTAAAAGAAGCAGAGGCTTATCCTGGACCATCCATAATCATTGCTTATGCACCATGTATCAACCACGGGTTAAGGGCAGGAATGGGCAAAACCCAGAGGAAGAGAAAAAAGCTGTTCAGTCAGGATATTGGACATTGTTTAGGTACAATCCGCTATTGGAAGAGGAAGGAAAGAATCCGTTTACTCTTGACTCAAAAGAACCGGATTGGAGTTTATTCCAGGACTTCCTTGCTGGTGAAGTGAGATATACTTCCTTGAAAAAATCATTCCCTGAAGCAGCAGATGAATTGTTTGCTGAATCAGAAAGAATGCAAAATGGAGGTACAACTCATATCTACGTCAGGCTGCAATGGATTATTCTCAGGCAGAAACAGCAGAAGAATAAAAACCGTTTATATATATTGGAAGGTCGCATTCAATTGGGTGCGGCCTTTTTTATGCCCTAAATTATCGCAAATAATTATCAAAGCATCTTCCCCATCTTTTTTTGTAATAATACAGCAACTTTACTTACAAATTCTTGTATTAATTAGCTATTATTTTAATGTTTCGCACAAATTTCCCACATTTAAGATGAATTTAGGATTCTTAATACATATAATATCTATGAAAAATCGCTATCTAAATGCAATTCTGGCTTTCCTGCTGGTTTCAACCAGCTATCCGGTTATTGCACAAAACAAATTGGTTTTCGACAAATACCATAATTATCAGGAAGTTCAAGCGGACCTAAAAAAATTGGCAGCCACGAAACCGGAAAAAACCAAGTTATTAACCATTGCCCAAAGTCGGGAGGAAAGAATGTAACCATCCTTCAAATTGGAAGTGGGAAACAAGAAGTCCCTGCAATTGTGGTTGGGGCGAATTTTGAAGGTATTACCCCAATTTCAACGGAAGGGGCACTATATCTGGCAAATATGATCTTGAATAACCAAGCTGAAAAAGAGGTAACCTGGTATATCATGCCTTTGCCAAACCCTGATGCTTCCGAGACTTTCTTCTCAAAGATAAAAGTGGAAAATTCATACAATTCTTTGGCTGTTAATAACGATGTTGACGAAGCAAGTGATGAAGATGGTTTTGATGATTTAAATGGAGATGGGTTTATCACACAAATGCGGGTAAAAGATCCTACAGGATCGTACATAATTTCTTCGAAGGACGAACGCATCATGGAAAAAGCCAATATCAAAAAAGGAGAGCGGGGTGCATATAAAATTTATTCAGAGGGACTGGACAATGATAACGACGGGGAATACAATGAAGATCCCAAAGGCGGCATAAACGTTGGGATTAGCTTCCCACATTTATTTGATACTTACAACAAAGAATCCGGATTGTGGTCTGGATACAGCCCTGAAGTTTACGGGATCATGAAGTTTATCTATTCCCACCCTGAAATATCCATGGTATTTACACTCGGCACATCTGATTTTTGTAGGTCTGAACCAAAGGATGGAAGAAAAGGGGAAGCAAATATGAACGCGATTAAAGTTCCAAGGCGATATGCCAATATGCTTGGTGCCGATACCGAGAAAACTTACACCATGGATGAAGTGATTGCCATGGCAAAAACAATCGTCCCTCCCGGAATGGAGGTTACACCTTCAATGATTGCTGGCATGTTGGGACTTGGTGCAGCCGTTAATCCTTTAAAAGACGACCTGCTTTTTTATAAAAAGTACGCCGAAGAATATAAGGGATTTTTAAAAGAAAATAATTTCACAATCGAAAGACTTGATGCAGGGAAAGCGAAAGATGGTTCGTTCGAATTGTGGGCATATTATCATCTTGGGGTTCCGTCTTTCAGCATGAATTTGTTTACGGTCCAAAAAGTACAAAAGGAAAAAGCGGATGGCGCAAACAGATTAACCCTGGATTCATTGAAAACCATGAGCAATGCTGATTTTATTGCCCTTGATGATGAAGTGTTAACAACCTTCCATAAGGAGAACAGTGTCCCGGAGAGAATGACGGCTTCTGGCGTGAAAAAGATGGTAGAAGAAGGGAAAACCGAACCTTCAAAAATTGCAGAAATGATTGAAAAAATGCCTAAGCCAAAAAAGGAAGGCGACCTTGGGGAGAAAGACAAAGCATTGTTGGCATATATCGACGATCAAAATAACGGTGATGGTTTTGTTAACTGGACAACCTACAACCACCCTACCCTTGGAGAAGTAGAAATTGGAGGTTACGTTCCTTTCTTATCTTCAACCCCCCAGGCTACTGAAATTGAAAACTTATGTAAAGATCAAATTCCATGGTTAATTAAATTGAGTGAAAAATTGCCGCAAATAACTTTAATGGAATCTAAAATCAAAAACCTTGGGGCAGGGATTTACGAATTAGAAGTTTTCGTTGAAAATAGTGGTGAGCTTCCTTACCCAATTTCGATGGGACAAAGAAACAGGGAACCAGCACCGGTTGTGATAATTCTGGAAGGAAATGTGGAATTCCTGCAAGGGAAAAGCCGTACCCCACTAGGCAGTATTGGAGGAAATCAGGTTAAAAAACTTCGATGGCTTATTAAAACCGAAAAACCTGTGAAAGTTACTGCCACAATTGAATCAAAGGGTAAAGGAAATGATGTTAAACTAATAGAAATAGGAGGTTAATCATGAAGAAAATTACATATATATTAACCTTAGTCATTGCGATTGCCTCTACTGCGTTCAGTGCAAATAAATCGAAAATTGAAGTGCCTTTGCGATTCGACCGCTACTATAATTACGAAGATGTCGTTAGTGCGTTAAAGTCGATTAATAAAGAGTTTCCGAAGCTTACAAAGTTGGATGTAATTGGAAAAAGCGAAGAAGGAAGGGCAATTTATGCACTTACGATAAATAACCCGGAAACGGGCGATGAACTGGATAAACCGGGAGTTTATCTCGACGGCAATATTCATGGCAATGAAATTCAAGCCGGGGAAGTTTGCCTGTATTATGCCAACACGCTTTTGACTAAATACGGTAAAAACGACAAAATCACCAAGACATTGGACAGAAATACCCACTACATTATTCCGGTTGTAAATGTCGATGGGCGCGCCCATTTTTTTGAGGATGGCAATACTCCGCATTCAAACCGGAGCATTCGAATTGCAAACGATGATGACAACGATGGACTTTTTGACGAGGATAATTCTGATGATCTGGATGGTGATGGAAGTATCTGTCAAATGCGAATCAAAGACCCTTTTGGAAATATGAAAACCGATCCGGAAGATCCGCGTTTAATGGTGCGTGTGAAACCAGGCGAAAAAGGCGAATGGACGGTTCTGGGATACGAAGGAATTGACAACGACGGAGATGGAAGGATAAACGAAGATGGTGAAGGGTATTTAGATCCAAACCGGAATTGGGGTTACAACTGGATGCCCGATTATGTGCAACGAGGCGCAGGAAAATTTCCTTTGTCAGGAATTGGGTTAAAATCCATTGCCGAGTTTATTGACTCCAAACCCAATATTATTGTTGGATTCGCATTTCATAACTCAGGAGGCATGTGGCTGCGCCCACCTTCTGCCAAGACCGAAAAAATGGATCGGAAAGATATTGCCGTGTTTGATATTCTTGGTAAAAATGCCCAAAATATGACCCCTGGATATGTTTATAAACCATCCCATGATTTATATCCAACTTATGGCGATTTTGATTCACATCTTTTTAATCTTAATGGTGCATTTTCGTTCACAGGGGAACTGTTTATGAGTTCCGATGAAACCTATCGGAAAGATATTACCAAACCAACACCTGCGCTTCAAAGCGATGATCCGGATGTTGCTCGAAGGGCAAAATCGACCGAAGAAAACAGGGAACGGATTAAATTTAACGACCATCTCGGAATGGGGGAATTGTATAAAGATTGGACTCCTTACAAACATCCGATGTATGGAGATATTGAAATTGGTGGCTATGTTAAAATGAGCTCAAGGCTACCCCACCCCTTTATGCTGCCCGAATTGGTGCACAGAAACGCTGCAGGGGTGTTATTTTCAGCAGAAAATACACCAGAAATTAGTATGGATATTGTGGAAGTTAAAAAAGTTGGAAAAAAATTACATCAGGTTACGGTTCGCTTATCCAATGAAAATGCAATCCCATCGATGTCGTATTTAGCTGCACGCAATAAGCTTTATACCAAAGATATCCTTAAAGTTTCAGGTGCAAAAGTAATTGCCGGTGGCGAATTAACCAACATTTACCAAAATACGGTAAAATACAAGAAGCATAAACCTGATGTTCAATTTTTAATTGTACCAAGCTATGGCAAGGTTGATTATCAGTTTTTGGTGGAAGGAAAAGGTGAAATTGCAATCGATTATATTTCGCGAAAAGCAAAAGATATTAGCACTAAAGTAAAACTTTAGATTGTTCTAACTATTAAATATATTATTTTGGGATGGCATTTCTTTAAGGGAGATGTCATCCTTTAAAGCAAAATTTAATGGTCATATTGGTATAATTATTGCTTCTAAATCCGCATGAAAACAAAATCAACTCTGGCTGCCTTGCTTATCATTATTTCCCTCATTTCTTGTACGTCTTCAAAATATATTCATGATCCATCCAGCAATAAGCGGCAAAAAGAACTTCGCTCAAGCCGATCAGGCAACGTTGCAGCGGATATATTCCTCACCATTGGTTCTGTAATACTTTCTGAATCGTTAGATGTAAATGTTGATTATTTTCCTGCCGGGCAAGAGTTTAAAAATTTCAAACTGGTCAATAATACAAAAGATACAATGTTTGTGAATATGCTCACCGATGCAACATGGGATAACGAAGATTATTGTGATTTTATGGATATCAGGATACCACCTGAAGAAAAATGTAAAATATTAGTTCCTTTAGGGGTAAATTACAATGTGTATTTTGGCACTACCTACAATCCGGAAAAAGACGAATATGTACAAATTAATACCTTCGATGTACGAAAGCTTGGCTTAAAACCAGGAATGACAGAATTCCTCTCAAATAACGAATAACTACGAATTTAGAAAATCCTCAAGATATGCATACTGTTCTGTTAACTGCCCATTTTTAAGTATGGTTGCCCTGTTTAATATTCCTTTTGAATCTTGATCGAAAAATGCCGGGATTACGTGTTCCAACAATGCATCGGCGAACGTATTAGATGCATTAATTGGCAATGCAGTTGGCAAATTATCTACTGCTGTAACCAAAATATTGTTTATTCCTGAATAGGGAGGCTCTTCAGCCAATGTCTGAGGGTTGATATCGTAAAATGAGCTTTCATGCTCCGATGTGCGAATAGTAGTTGGCACCGGTCCCGGAACATCACAACTTACATCTGAAATTATTTTAATCCGAAAATCATCTGCCTGTATGTCATCTAATGAGAAAAATACAGGAGATTTTGGGTTCCAAAAGTGGCAAGGAATATATACATCTGTAATATTTGTAAAAGGTTTAAATGCCGATTCAAAATCCTCCGGGGCATCAAAAAAATCTTCCATTTTCACCTTGGAATTTGCCTTTGGTTTTACATAATCTTCAAAAGGCAGCATGCAATATACAGCTTCCTTAAAGTTTTCTTTAAGAAACTCGTCTTTTTTCATTTCCCTTACTCCATGGGCGCGAAGGGTTAATGCAGCGCCCTGCCCTACCCTTCCGTCGCCAGTAATGACTATTTTTAAAGGTGGTATTTTAAACGTTTTTAAAAATTTAAATAGTTCATCCACATCGTAGAAATTTGAAGGGTGTGGAATGTCTGTATTAAGGTACCGTTTCATCATACCCATTATGGCATAATAGGCACCAACTACCCCTGCCCAATGACCAAATGCAACCAGCCTGGAATTATTTTCATCGGTGAAATATTCATAGTCGAGAAGTGTAATTCTCTTCTTTGCCATTTCTTTGAAAAAACTTTGGTTGTGCTTTTGTTTTTTTGCAACATGCGCAAACATAAAATACATTTTGCCTTCTATTAATGCTTCTTCTGCAACTTCTTTTACACCAATTAGCAGGTCGCAATCTGAAAGGTCTTCCCGTATTTTAACCCCAACCTTCTTGTATTCATCATCTTTGAAAATACGAATTTCGGATGGCTGAACTACTATTTCTACCTGATTCCATTTTTCCAATATTTGTTTTGCACTCTCAGGAGTTATTGCTGCCCTACGATCTTTCCAACGTCTGGTTTCCCTTAATATTCCAATTTTAAAAGCCTTCATAAATTCATATTTCAAGGAAAGATACTTATAATATTAATTGTAAAAAGATTTCTTCTTAATTTTTAAAACAGGGCTACTTATAGAATAATAAGCTATCTTTGAATCTTAAATAAAAAAAGACATGGACGACTATCATTCGGGAAAATACCCTAATTATTAACCTGAGAAACAAACTGAAGTTATATTCATTTGTTTTTCAATAAACAAATGGCTATGATTACATTTTGGGAGATAGAAAATAACGTTTCAAAAATAGATTCCTTTAAACCCGGATGCTGGGTAAACGTAAAAGTTCCAAACCAAGAAGAAATTGATTATCTAAAATCCAGTTTAAATATTCCAGAAGATTTTATCCACGATGTTCTCGATATTGACGAAGTGCCCAGAATTGAAACCAACGTTGAGAATTCGTATGTTATATTGCGTGTGCCCCTAAGTAATCCAAACAATGGTGTTCCATATGTCACTGTTCCTTTGGGGATTGCAATAACACCAAATGCAACCGTTACAATCTGTTCTCAGCGAAACGAGGTCATATCCCAATTGTTTAAAATGGCAACAGTAAAAAAGATACAACTGGGCACAACAGTTGACGACATATTGCGCTTATTTTTTATTTCTGCATCGTGGTATTTGCAGTTCCTAAAAGAGATAAATTCTCAAACAACACATATTGAAAAAGACCTGGAATACGCAACTAAAAATGAAGAACTACATCGCTTATTGCGCATGGAAAAATGCCTGGTTTATTTCATTACTTCCCTAAAAGGAAATGAAATGATCCTGGAAAAAATAAGGACAAAAAAAAACCCACCGTTAACCAATTTCAACATTGATTTGATGGAGGATGTTGCCATTGAAGTAAAACAGGCTTTGGAAATGGCTAAGGTTTATAGCGATATACAAAAGGAAATGATGAATGCATTTTCATCCATAATATCCAATAACCTGAACGTTGTTATGAAACAATTGACTTCGGTTACCATTGTTTTGATGATACCAACACTTATTGCCAGTTTATACGGCATGAATGTGTCAAACCATTTTGAGAATTCGCCTTATGCTTTTTATGCGATCTTGGTAATCTCAGCCATCTTAACCCTGTTTGGGATTCTTCTGTTTAAACGTAAAAACTGGATTTAACTTTTCCAGAAGCCAGGACTGAACATCAACAATAAAGCATAAATTTCCAACCTTCCGGCAAGCATATTAAAGGTTAAGAACATTTTAGCCAAATCAGAAAGATGCGCAAAATTTGAAACCGGGCCTACACTCCCGAATCCTGGCCCTATGCCGCCTAACGTAGTAATTGTAGCACCAAAGGCACTTGCAAGGTCTAATCCCGTTAAGCGTAAAAACAAGGTGCCAAAAGCAATTACCATATAATAAATAAGTATAAAAGACAAAATGGAAGAAACCACTTCTGATTTCATGGTATGGTGGTTATATCGAATCTCGCATATTGCATTTGGATTGGTAATTTTTCGAAATACCTCTTTAATCTTTTTAATCACAAATAAATAGCGGATAACCTTTACACCTCCTCCGGTTGAGCCCGCACAGGCTCCTATCAACATTAGAAACATAATTAGCAATATTCCCTGAATTGGCCATGCAAGATAATCGGCCGAAGCAAATCCGGTTGCGGTTATTATGGAAGAAACCTGAAAAAACGAATCACGAAATGCTTGTTCCCACTGCAGGTTTTTCTGAAAATGCAGGATAAGTGTTAAAGCTATGCCAACAATTCCGATAATTTTAAAATACAACCTTAATTCTTCGTTTCTTAATACCGGTATAAGTTTTCCTAAACGCACCAAGATATGCAGGTTGAAATTAATTCCGGCAATTAGCATAAACACTATAATAACATATTGGATATATGGGGAAAAGCCGGCAATACTATCGTTTTTGGTAGAAAAACCTCCTGTCGCTATGGTTCCAAATGAATGACAAACTGCATCAAACAACTCCATTCCCCCAAAAAGCAGAAAGATGGTCTCAAGCACAGTTAATCCTACGTAAATCAGCCATATATTCCGGGCAATATATTTAATCTGGTACGACATTTTATCTTCCACAAAAACCGAAGTTTCCGATTGAAACATTTGCCTGTAGTTTATATTTTGAAATGGAACAATTGCCAGCACAAGTACTATTATCCCCATTCCTCCAATCCAGTGGGTAAGACTTCTCCAAAACAATATACTCTTTGGTAAGGATTCTATATCGGTGAGAATGGAAGAACCTGTTGTTGAAAATCCCGACATCGATTCAAAAAATGCATCCACAAAATTGGGGATTGCTCCTGAGAAAATGTATGGGAACGTACCAAAAAATGCCAAAATGAGCCACGAAACAACCACAATAAACATGTAATCTTTTTTAGTGGCTTTTGCCCTTTTATGTTTGTAAGAAACCAAAAAACAGCTTATTCCTATAAAAAACGTAATGATGAATGCCTTAAACATTGGCATTATTATCTCTTCGCCCTGGAATAAGGAAATAAGTACTGCCCAGCTCATAAAGAAGCTTTCAAACAATAATATAATTGCAAATAAATATATTTTTAAAAACAACCTCTGTTGATTCATATCCAATAAAAAAATGAGAAAAAAATAAAAATCAGGGGGTATCTAAGTCCTTAGGATATTGGTGGCGGAATTTTATAGAGCCAGGGTGTATGCAGCCTGCATGTAATGTAAAGATATGGTCTCTCTTTTATGTTCTTTGCATCAACCAGGTGCTTTTTTTGAATCTTATTGATGATTTCCCTGGCAAAATATTTAGAATGGTCTTGCGAATCTTCCTCTACTTCATCAAAAATTAAATCCTGGCAAATGTCAAATTGATCAATACCTGAACAAATATTTATCGAAGAAACGGAGGTTTTGAAAGCTTTCTTATCAATTACATTTTCAGGATTTTGAACAAATAATCCTAAAAAAGCAACAATAAAAATGATTGATATTTTATCCTTCTTCATTATAAAAGAATGAAAACCACAACTTTAGGTGCAAAGCTAGATATTATATAATGAATTAAACCAAAACGGAATCAATATTCAATCTTAGGTTGAAATTCTTAATATTCAAATAACTATTTAACAATCATTATTAATCACATTATATAACCATAAATAGCTATTGGTATTCATATTTTCGATGGCCTGTAAACAATTTAAGTCTTTTTTTTGCAACCATCCCCTATGTCCAAGTAGGGCTATTTGGGATTTTTACCACCAAAATCAAATTAACATTAACAAAACATGAGCTTTGTCATATATTTCGCTGTTCAATGAATGGGGGAAAGTGAAATATTTATTTTTGGGCGACTTAAAAGATTACATTTTTTACAGACAGCTTTATGGATAAAGGATTAACTACGTTTATGATTTTAGCCACCAGTCTTGTTATGCTCATGACTCCTGGTTTGGCTTTTTTTTATGGAGGTTTAGGAAATAAGAAGAACATCCTAAACATTATGATGCAAAGTTTTGTATCGCTTGGTATTACAACCATTTTATGGTTTGCTTTTGGCTACTCTCTTTGCTTTAGTGGCAACATGGCCGAAGGAACCGACTTTTGGGGAATTGTCGGTAATTTAGACAAAGCTTTTTTTAATGGTTTAAACTTACACACAATGTACCCCGGGCACGATTTTCCCGAGTTGGTTTTTGTAATGTATCAAATGATGTTTGCTATTATTACACCTGCCCTTATTACAGGTGCATTTATCAATCGGGTGACTTTCAAATCGTATGTGTTTTTTCTGGTTTTCTGGCAAATTTTTGTTTACTACCCTTTTGTTCACATGGTTTGGGGAGGCGGCATTCTTGGAGAATGGGGCGTTCTCGACTTTGCCGGGGGGATTGTGGTACATGCCACTGCCGGATTTGCAGCGCTTGCTGCAGTTATTTACGTAGGAAAACGCCAGGTTTGGGTAACCGAACCAAATAATATTCCTTTGGTGGCCATTGGAACCTCCCTTCTTTGGTTTGGATGGTACGGTTTTAATGCCGGAAGTGAGCTGGATGTGAACGAAATTACAGTTGCAGCTTTTGTAAATACGGATCTATCAGCATCGTTTGCGGCAGTTACCTGGCTAATAATAGAATGGACGACCGGAGATCGGAAACCAACATTTATCGGATTAATGACTGGGGCTGTCGCAGGATTAGCTACTATTACCCCAGCCGCCGGATTTGTTTCAATGCCTATCGCTGCATGCATTGGTATTTTAGCTGCCATTGGTTGTTTTGCTGCCGTCAAGTTTAAAGACAAACGCGGATGGGACGATGCCCTGGACGTTTGGGGAGTTCACGGAATGGGAGGTGTATTTGGGACATTGTTCCTTGGCTTATTTGCCAGCAAAGCAATAAATCCTTCAGCGCCCGATGGACTGTTTTATGGTGGTGGTTTTACGTTATTGTTAAAAGAAGTTGCAGCATTGGGAATCGCAATTGTTTGGGCTTCTTTGTTTACCTACGGGATGCTTATACTAATCAACAAGTTTATCAAAGTTAAAGTAACTGTTAACGAAGAATTCAAAGGATTGGATATTTCAACACATGGGGAAACAGCCCGCCAAATTTAATTTGGATTATAAGAAAATTTTGAAAGCCCACCTTCATGAAAGTGGGCTTTTTTGTTGCTTAAACAATGTTATAAAGAATTCATCTTATAACACTTGAATTATCGCTCAATTTGTTTAATTTTGTCGTCCTTCTATAATGGGGCTGACTGGTTTTGACAGCGTGTAGAGGAGGTATGTAAGCATGTCGGGTTTTGTTTGTTGACCCGCAAAAAATAATAATCACAACTATAATTGGCGAAAATAATTACGCTCTTGCTGCGTAACCGAATCAAGTAGGTTACACTTAATTCCGGCACTAGGTGCTGGAACGGGACATCGCCCGGATGCTATTGCTTTGAAGCGGTCCGAACCGGCGGTGCAAGTAAATCGAAGCTAGTTGAAGTGAGGCCCTGGCACCTCAGCGAAATTAAAGGGATAAGGTAATTGTTGGTGGCCTTGATCCGGCAATTATTCGAAAACTAAATCGGGGATAAACATGTAGAAAGCATATTGCTTCCGCGTTTGGACAGGGGTTCGACTCCCCTCAGCTCCACGCAAAAAAACATTAAGCTATTCGTGGTTCACAAGTGGCTTTTTTTTAACTTATTTGGAGGAGAAGTTTATCCCGATGATCCCGATATGAATCGGGAGATATCGGGCTTCACATATTTAAAATCTATTCAAAAAGTTAGTATTTATTAGGCTTCCCTGCCTACGATCCTTGGGGTCAGACAGGGATTTTTTATCTCTTAAACTGATTTTAATCCAAGATTAATTAATTAATTAATTAATACCACCATTAGGTCCATAACATTTGTAAGCGTTGGATCCGTGTTAATTAAACCTCCAACCTGCTTGAAGAAGTTGTATGAATTAAATTCGGCGAGATAATTATCCATGGATAAATTCATGTTTTTTGCATTCTGGATGGTATTTGAATCCACAACAGCTCCAGCCGCTTCGGTCGTTCCATCTGTCCCATCCGTACCCGCTGATAAAAATGTAATTTCTTCAGTGTCGTATAGTTGACTAGCAATAAGAAGCGCCAAATGTTGGTTTCTTCCTCCACAACCACTACCACTACCTGCAACCTGAACGGTGGGTTCACCTCCAAATAAAAAGCAAATTTTATTGTTCGGCTTTTCATTTTTTGCTTGCCTTGCCACCCGAAGTATATAATTCGCAATTTGCCGAATATCACCTTGCAATGAATTACTTATTATTTCTGTGATATAACCATACCATTCTGCTTTTTCTTTTGCATGATCGAGAGCTGTGATATTATTCCCAACAATGATATTCTTGGTTTTAGAAAATATTTCTGTGTCTTCCTGCAAAAGATTATTTCCCTGGTTATTCATTTTTAGATATAGATGATTAAGAATATTTTTAGGAATTTGATCGTTCAACTTATACTTTTTGATTATTGCCAAGGTATCTTCTATTGAGGTTTGTTCAGCCACAGTTGGTCCTGAAGCAATGGAACCTATATTGTCGCCAATTACATCTGAGACAATTAAACTTACAAGTGTTGCTGGGAATGCTTTTTTCGCCAAACCTCCCCCTTTTACTTCAGATAATTGTTTGCGAACACAATTAATCTCATGAATATCAGCACCCGATTTCAGTAGACAATTGTTTACAATTTCTATTTCTTTCAAATTCGATCCTTTGGGAACATCAACCAATAAAGAGGATCCTCCTCCTGAAATTAAACAAATAACCAGATCGTTTTCGCCAGCTTTATTTAAGATCGATATTATTGCTTTTGTGCCCTCTATTCCCTTTTCGTCAGGAAGTGGGTGCCCGGCTTCAGTAATTTTTATTGTTTTAAGAGATACCGAATGGTGATACTTCGTAATGACATGCCCGTCTGTAATTTCATCACCAAGGATTTCTTCAACACTCTGTGCCATTGATGCACTTGCCTTGCCAAATCCTATTACGAAGACGTGTTTGTAGTCTTCTGCTTTTAATTTTAAATCGCCTATCTGAAGAATATTTTTATCGACAGAAAGAAATTGGGGAATCAATTTGTTTGGTTTTACGGCTTCAACCCCACTATGGAATATTTCGATTGCTTTTTCTCTGTTTTCCATCCGATTTTGCTTTGAAAGATAAATATACGAAACCATTTACATATACTTTCTTAAGCAAACTCGAATAGGTATAAGAAAACAATGCACCCTATAAAACAGGTGCATTGTTCGTTAACTTAAATTAATGTATGGAAATTTACTTCGCTCTTTACAAAGCAAGTTTTTATTTATTCATAAGCCGGATTTTGAGGATAGTTCTCTGAATCCAGTGAAATTGCAGATAGAGGAATAGGCCTTAATATTTTAAGGTTGCCCCCTGTTCCAACAAATGGATCTGTGCCACCATCGAACAATGTTTTAATATCCGGATTTCTAACTTTGGTATAATCCACTAGTTTCCCTGTCCGCTTAAGATCTAACCAACGAAATCCTTCCCCTGCCAATTCACGTGCCCTTTCTTCCAGAATAAAATCAAGGTCAACTGAAGAAGCCATATCAGCTCCGGCTCTTTGTCTTACAGTATTTACCCTGGCAAGGGCATTCCCTGTATTGCCTGACTTGAAGTATGCTTCGGCAGCAACTAGATACGTTTCTCCCAACCTTGCCAAATATAAATCGTGGGTGTACTGTATTGAAGCCGTTTGTACCCTATCAAATTTCCGAAGTGATGGATAATCAACCTGATTGTTGCCATCCCACCAATGAGGATCGATCGGAGAAATAATCGCATTGGCATTCATTGGTGAACTGCTACGCCAATTGGCAGTATCTGCAATCTGAGCGCCTGTTCTTGGGTAATAATACGAAACGGGGCTGTTATTTGGATCTAATATCCAGCCTGAGAATGGTCCGGTTTTAACATTCAAGAAAGTACCCTCAAACCGGGTATCATCATCTTCAAAAAGCGTAAAGAAATATTCTGTTGGGTGCAGAGCATTCTTTTTGTTCACACCATCATCGCTTCCTTGCACCAATGGTCCCCACGGGTAATCCCAGTTATGCTCTCCCCCATTTTGGGTTGAATTAGGTGAATATTGGATCGACCATAAAACTTCTTCGTTATTGTCGTTCTCATAAGCAAACAGCTCATTAAAAGTGAGGTTTAAGCCTTGGCCATTAATTGCAGCATCAGCCATTGATGCAGCATTACTAAAATCAGAATCAGAACCAAAGGATTCATATCCCCGTGTCAAATACACTTTTGCTAAAATATGTTGTGCTGTGCGCTTTGTAACCCTTCCAAAATTGTCTTGATTGGCTGGAAGATCGGTTATAGCTTCTTGCAATTCAGAAATAATAAACTCATAAACTTCACTGGCTGGTGTACGCTCAAAATGCGTAATTGGCTCTTGAATCAAGTCTTTCACCAAAGAAACATCGCCAAAATTTTGGACCAAAAGGAAATAAAAATATGCCCTTATGGTTTTTACTTCCGCAATTCGAGTGGTAAGCTCAGCAAATTCTTCTGTACTTGTTGAATAATGAAAAGCCATATTTGCTATCTGTATGCTCTCATACAATGTTTGAAACAAATATTCAACCTGACTGTTCCCAGGAGTTAATGTCTGATATGTAGCTAATCCTAATGGAACTTCCTGATGTGCACTGAAAAACAAATCGGTTCCGGCACAAAAGATATAAGGAGTTGGCTCAAATACATCGCGAATGGATGAATAGGTCGAATTTACAAGTCCCTCATAACCACTTTTAGTAACATAATGGTTTTCTGCAGTGGTATTACCCAGGTTTTCTTCCACAAGAAAGTCAGAACAACCTGCCAACACAAGACCTGCAAAAATTATCGATAGTATTGTTTTTATACTTTTCATAACTTAAAATTTAATGTTAGCACCTATTTGATAAATCGAATAAGAGGTATTGTTTGCATCAATACCACTCATGCTGGCACCTGCCCATTCAGGATCAAATCCTTCGTATTTTGTGAATGTAAATGGATTTAAAGCATTCACATACAAGCGAACTCCAGCAAGCCCAATTTTTGAAAGGATATTCTCACTGAAATTATAACCCAGAGTGATGTTTTGAACACGTACAAACGATGCATCTTTGTTAAAGCCTGGATAACCATAATCTTCAGCATCTTCGCCCCAGTATTCGCCCTGGTAACTGGCTTGTGGGTAAGTATTCGAATATCTTGCTTGTGTTACAGGGTTTTCTCGAACGTAATAGGGAACATCGAGTATTACTTTGCTATTAAAGTCGGTAAACTCGGTATGGAAAGGACTGTATTGCAATACGCCTTGTTTTGTATAAACAGATGCTGAAAGATCCCAGTTTTTATACCTCAATGTAGTTGAAAAGGTGCCAATCCAATCCGGGTCTGGTGATCCGAGTACGGTCATATCATTGTCGATATCAATTTTACCATCGTCGTTTAAATCTTTCACTTTTGCGGTACCTTCAAGTGCCTGCAGGTCTTCAGGGGCAAGTTCATCTTTTTGCCAAACCCCATCAAATACCATCGCATAAATAACATTTACAGGCTGTCCAATAAACCATCGGTTCGGGACATCGTCTTCTTTCTCACCATACAACTCAACAATTTTATTGGTGTTTTTTGAAAAAACAAAGTTGGTTTCCCATGAAAAATCTTCTGTTTTAACATTGATGGTCCTTAAAGTTATCTCAAGCCCTTTATTACTTACTGAACCAACGTTGTCCATCATTACTGCCCAACCTGTTGGCATGGCCAGTTTACGCGGCATTATTAAATCAAGGGATAACCTGTCATACACATTTAATTCACCTGAAACACGGTTTCCAAACAATCCAAAATCAGCACCAAGGTTCCATTCCCTCGTACGTTCCCATGTTAATTTAGAATTTGAAAGTGCTCCCGGGATAAAACCATCTGCAGATGTTCCGTCCCAATCATAATAACGTTGGGTATTCAGCGCGGACTGGGTTGTATATGGCGAAATATTGTTATTCCCTGTGTAACCAAAGCTTAAGCGGACTTTTAAATTGTCAATCTGAGAAACGTTCTGCAAAAATGTCTCTTCTTTCATGCGCCAGGCAATAGCAGCTGACGGGAATGCAGCCCACTTATTTCCTTCTGCCAGTTTCGATGAGCCATCCCAACGCATAGTTGCTGTAACGAGGTACTTATCAGCATAAGAATAATTGAATCGGTTCGTAAATGAAAGCAAGCTACTTTTTTCATAGCCTGTTGATGAGTAGTTGTCAGGTGCACTTTGGGTATTATACCACAATGATTTAAATGGTACATTTCTACCATATGCATACGCCATTTCCAACCTATCTAACTGCGCCGACTGGATAAGATCGTAGGATAAGCTATGTGCGCCCCAGTCTTTATTAAAATTAACCTGGTTGTCCCAAACATAGGAAAGACGGTTGTTATGCCACATACGGGCAACTGAAATCGATTTGGTTGCAAACCTGTCTTTATACTCTCCCTGGCGCTCAAACTTAGCATTTGGTGAGAATGTAGATTTGAAGCTCAAATTCTCAATCGGACTAAACTTAAGATAGAAGTTTGATATTACGTGAAATTGATCAACGTTCCAGTTTGAGTTGTCATCAAGGAAAGTATAAGGACTTACATTTCCAGATATTCCAAGCATTGGCGTTTGAATTACATTGCCATCTTTATCGTGAGAAGGCGCATAACTTGGCATCCTAAATAACTGCTGAGTATATCCTTGTTTTGATACAAGTTCCTGATTGGAATAAGCTAAGTTTATGTTAGAGCCTACTGAAAACTTCTCGCTAATTTTTGCGTCAACACTCGTTTTAAAGTTGTACTTATTATAGTATTGCCCTTCTGCATTTCCATTATCTCCCTGGTATCCAAACCCAACTACATAACTAATATCTTTTGTTCCACCACTGGCCGAAATAAAGTGGTTTTGCTGTATGCTTGGTTTTAGGAACTCGTCTAACCAATCAGTACCATTACGGTTTGTAAATGCATCCGCCCAATAATCCACTCCATTTTCATCTATTATTGTAGGGAAACCATAGGTAAGGGAATTTACAATTGTTTTTCCCTGAACCAAATCACGGGCCACCTGCCTGTCTTTTTGCCATAATATACTTTCATCATAGGAATTAAGGAAATCAGGCATATTAGCTGTATTTCTGACACCGACAAATCCGGAATAGGTAATCGATGGTTTCATGTTTTTTAGGCCTTCGGCAGATTGAGTGCTGACAATTACAACTCCATTAGAACCCCGCGAACCATAAATAGCGGTCGAAGAAGCATCTTTTAAGATATCAATCCGTTTGATGTCGTTGGTGTTAAGAAAATTGATATTGTCGGTCATTACACCATCAACAACGTAAAGAGGAGCTCCACCTGTTAATGAATTGGCACCCCTGATTTGCACATCAAAATCGCTACCAACTGATCCGGTTTTTTGGCTGATGTTCACACCGGCTGTGTGCGCTTGCAAAGCCTGCACCGGGCTTGTAGAACCTACAGCTACCAATTCTTCTTTTCCCATGGAAGATACAGCACCTGTAATGTCCCTTTTCGATACCGTACCGTAGCCAACAGCGATAATTTCCTCTATTCCAATGGAGGAACTTTGCAGAACAATATTAATTTCATTTTGCGTTCCTACAATTACCTCCTGAGGTGTCATTCCAACGAAGGAAAATAAGAGGATATCATTTGTTGCCACATCCATTAGTGAATAATTACCATCGGCATCGGTAACGGTTCCTTTTGTTGTACCTTTTTTAACAATGGTAACCCCGGGAAGAGGAATTCCTTTCTCATCGACCACTTTCCCTGTTACAGCAAATTGTTGCATGCGTGAAAACATTTCCCCATTTTCATCGCCCGAAGTAGAAAGTACAATGATGCGATCCTTAATGGTGTAGGTCACATCGGTTCCCGCAAAAAGGGAATTTAATACATGTTCAATCTTTTGATTGTTTACAGCAACTGACACTTCCCGGTCAACATTGATCACCTTGCCACTGTACATAAAATAAAACTCGCTTTGTTCTTCAATTTCAGCAAGAACTTCTTTTAAACTTGCCTTTTCCATCGTAAGGCTTAGCATTTTGCTTTGAGAATACGTTTTGCCGGCAAATACACTTAAAACAGAGATCAAAAGAAAAAAGCTGGTTAGTTTCATAATCCGAAATATTTTTTTTGTCGAAGGAATTTTTAAATACCCCGACAAAGCAGTAATTTTTTTCATACTTTTGTTATGATTAGTTTATGAATATCCCTGTGGTCATACAGGGTTTTTATTTACTCTCTACAGGGAAGTGTTGGCGCATTTCCCTGTTGTTTTTCTATTCTGTTATATCATAGGCACAAAATTTACGTTAGGTTTATTTTTTTTCGATTACTATTTTTTGTTTTGAAAAGGAACCATCAATTAATTTATTTCGGGCAACAATATTGTATTTAATTGGTGTTGCTATGGTCATAAGATCGAGTATTTGATAAAGCGGTTCATCTACAAATGTCACGGTATAGATGTAGTCTTTAACATTTTCTGCGATAGCAAAATCAACATTATACATACGGCTTAGCCTTTGCGTTACATATGAGATAGGGGCATCTTCAAATATCTGCTTTCCCTGGGTCCATGATATATATTTCTCGACATCCCCTTCAGTGCTGTACACTTCTCCTGATTGTGTATTAAAATCGACATGTTGGCCAGGAACCATTGCCCCAATGGTTTTTAATTTATGGTTTGAGTTCTCAATTAAAACAACTTTCCCGTTCACCAATGTTGTTTCTATCAATTGTTCATCAGGATAAGCGGTAACATTAAATGCGGTTCCAAGTGCTTTGACATTTAATTTTCCGGTTTTTACAATAAAAGGTTTTTTAGGATTGTGGGCAACATCAAAATACCCTTCGCCCGAAAGAATCACTTCCCTGCTATTACCAGTAAAGAACTGCGGGTATTTTAGGCTACTTCCATAATTGAGATGAACTTCGGAACCATCTGATAACTGTACAACCGTTCTGGAGCCAATGGGGGCAACAATTTCCAAAGAGTCAACCATTAAGTTTGAATAATGTGCTGATTCTTTGTAGTTTTCTGACATTGTGTATAATAGAAGCCCCAATATGGGGAAAATCAATATGGCAGCAACTTTTGTAAACCAAGTAATATACCTTGCTGCTTCTTTGACAGGCGTATTTACTTTTCGGGTTGGTGTATTCTTCCTAATTTTACTTTGTATTTTTTCAAATAGGATATCTAATTTTTCATCTTCTATGTACTGGTTATTTTCCTGGGAGTTATCCCAGATTTCCTTTCCCCAGCCTTTACTTTCATTATTCAATGCATAATTATTTGCCCATTGAATTATTTCATCCAGTTCATGTTTATCACATTGGTTATTCAAAAACTTGATAAGGATTTCTTTCTTCATTTTTTAGTTCTTAATAAGCCCCCACAAGGAGGGCTTTATTTAAACCTATTCTTTTGAAACTTAAAACACCCCTGTTTAGGTAAGTTTCATAAGTTATACGCGAAACGTTTAAGATGGGAGTATAAAAAAAATGACTTTTTTTATTATAAAAATAAATACACGAATAAAACACTGACAATGTTGCCATTACCAATATTTAATTTTAAAAATGCAAGTGTATTTACCATATGCTTTTTTACTGTATTAACAGAGATGTTGAGTTTGGCTGCAATTTCCTGATGGGTTAATCCCTGCTCGCGGCTTAATTGAAATATTTCTTTTTGACGTGGACTTAATTCATCTAAAAGGGACTGGATTTTATCCTTAAGTTCTGTGTAATAGATTTCATCAATTATTACAGGTTCTTCGTCAACTTGCTGGATAGATTTTAGATGCTCCAAATACTTATTTTCGGTTGTACGTTGTCGAAACAAGCTTATGGTTTTATTGTATGCAATGGTGAAGAGGAATGATTCGAATGAAGAGAAAATATCGATACTGGCACGGTTTTCCCAAATTTTAATAAACACCTCCTGCACAATTTCTTCCGCATCTGATTCCTGTTTAAGGTACTTAAGCACAAATCCGAATAGTCTTTTGCTGTACCTTTCGTATAAATTATAAAATGCAACCATATTATCTTCCCTTATTAGTTGGAGAAGTTCTGTATTTGACTTGTTGCTTTTCATAATTTATTAAAGCGTCCAAAATACAAAAAGCTTCGCATTTTTTTAATTTATTTGCGAAGCCTTTTGTTTGGATCAATTGCATTTAATAATGCTCTTTTTTAGGTTTTACTTTTTTATTTTCGATCCGATCAATGATATCTTTAAATTCAGGTTCAATCCCTGCGGCATTTTTAATTGAGTCTGAAACCTGTGGCCCATTGTTTATCCATTCATTTCCGGGACCAGGCGTATTGGAGAAAAATTTATCCTTTTCTGTCCAATTGTCTTTAATTTTCACATACGATGACCTTTCGTCGAGATAAACGTATTGGTAATGGTTGGGATCGTGCGTATATGGCGCTTTCTCAAGGTCTTCAATGCGGTTGTTTGTAATTTCCATTTTGGGTTGCAGCGACAAGGTATAAACACCGCCAACATCATACATATTTTTCGCAAAATGATGTATATAATTGCCATCAACCTTGTTATTCCGCTGAACTGAAAGTGTCGGGGTCCATCCCCACCCTACGGAAATTCCAGAATAGTTTATATCACTGATTTCGTTGTGCAGAATGTGAATATCGGATGCAAACCCGATACCAATACCAACACATCCCCAGTCTTCGTTTGTACAATCGGTAATGAAATTATTTGAGATTAGGATATGGTGACAAACTTCACGTTCATCGCTCGGATTATAAGGCAAATGTGCTTCAAAAGCGTTATCGCCGAAAAATCCACTTTGCACACCGGTTCCGCTAATATCCTTAAAAATACAAGCTTCAACTTTACAATAGCTTGCCCCCGAAACAAAATCGAGCCCGGTTGCAGCCATGTGTTTGAAACTGCAACCTTCAAACTTGATTTTTGTGGCATCGGATACACTTACACCAGCAGGTTGACGGCCTAACCATGCCTGGTTTTCAAGGCTGGCTTTATCTGGAGTGCCCGGAATTTTTAATCCGTAGGCATCTAACAAATAAAATCCTGCCTGCAACGGTACATGACCGGCACGCGATGGTCGCATCCAGGTGGTGTGCTCAAACGCAATATCCTTAAATGCTATGTAAGATGCCGGATTATCCAAAGTCCCGTCAATGCGCACAAGTGTTTCAAGACTTGGTGCTATTACAGATGCTGTTGAAAGGTTTTCACCTTCACGCGGCCAGTAATATACTTTTCCGTTATCAATATCTTCGTACCATTCACCGGGCTGGTTTAATAGTTGGATTGCATTTATGAAATAAAATGCAGAATTGCCGTTTTGATTCTTTTCAACATCAATAAAAGGTGCTGGCCAGGGATGTTCAAATTCAATCCTGCTTTCAGGTTGGTGAAACGAAACAAAAGCACTATCGCCAGCTTCACGAATACTTTTCACCCTCAAATTTGCTATCGCCCACCATTGATGGATTACAAATTCCAATTGTTTTATTTCATCCATTGTAAAATTAGGCTTCGGAATCCGCAATTCTTCGTTTGCTTTATCAACCGATAATATTCGGGGCAATAGTCCATCTCCAATTGTGGATGCCCTGTTTGCTTTTACCCCATTAACCCAAAGCTGCCTAAATTCTAAATATCTGCCTCCAACCCTTGGGGCGTCGCAAACCCAAACCTTTCCTTTTGATGCCATTGGCAAATCTTTCACATATTTGGCTTTGCTCCATCCTTTCATTTGCACCCCGCTACTCAAAACAGGTCTTTCATCAGGCGCTGCCTGAATGGTTGTAATACTTGAATGGTTTCCAGAATCTTCGGGGCGGAAAAACAATGTTTCTTCAAGGAAATAAGTTCCCCCTTTTAGAATTATCTGAATACCTTCATTTATGGTAGGATCTTTAAGCCTTCGTAATTCACGTGCTTTTCGCTGCGCCATCAGAAGGGTTGCCATCGGTTTGTCCTGTGTACCAGGGTTGTTGTCATTACCATTTGTTGACACCCATATTTCTTTGGCATTTCCCGTAAAAACCGACAATGCAAACAAGATAACTAGCCCAAGTATTTTTATTTTTTTCACCATATTCTTATTGTTATTTTGGGAGCAATACAATTATCCTGTTCAATCCCCCTATGTTGAAGTTATGAATTATGATTTCGCCTGAAAAATGGATTTCAGATAGCGGGTATTGGCACCAAAATTTCCAACTACATCGCGGGTATTTGAGGCATCACGAGAACGTTCGATAACCAGCCAGCCTGACCACCCCATTTCATCAAGGGTTTTCTTAACTTTTGGCATATCCAAACGCGTATTATTCTCTAGCCAAACACCGTCGGTATCAGTGCAATGGATTTGGCAAATTCGGTCTTTTCCAAGTAATTTTAATTCTTCACATAAATCCCTTCCTGCTTCCAGTGGATTCTGGAAGTTAAAGTAAATTTTAATCCCAGGTGAACCAATTTCTTCCAGCAATTCAATATCCCCTGCGGCATCAAGCGATGTTTCAATACCAATAACTACACCTGCAGCTTCTGCTTTAGCACCAGCTATTTTCAGTCGTTCAACAATGGCTTCCCTTTTTTCTGGATGTAAATTAAGATCACCTTGAACACCCAAAGGCAGAAATGCCACTTTAGTGCCCATTAATTGCATTGTTTTGATACAATCATCGATCATTTGGGGAACAGTTTCCCTTACCGCTAAATCCTGTGCATAAAAGCCTGACATGGCCATAGAAGCTATTTCAATTCCTGTTTCTTTTGATTTATCCAGGAAGATTTTTCGTTCAGCCGGATCCAATAATTTATTCTCAAAAGTTGGACGTTTCCCCAAACTTCCCATATCCAATTCCAAACCATCGGCACCAATTTCTTTTGTGCGTTCAAATGCCCCCAGCTTTTGGCGTTTTAAAATCATCCAATCGCATACCGCGATTTTATATTGTGGACCTTTAACCTCTTCTTCACTTTGTTTCTTCTTCGCAGTATTGGTGCAGGATGTGAAAATTAAACCTGATACGAAGATTGCTAAGATTAATATTTGCTTAAGTTTGTTTTTAAAGTTCATAGTGCTGATTGATTTTGTTTTTTTATGCGGATTTTATAATGGCCAAATGCCATTCTCAATTTTTTTAAGGGTGAGTTTTGATGGGTCAACAACCACATGTTTAATGGTTTCGCGGCGCCAGGTATAAACAAAGTGTACCATTCCATCAGACGCCTGAATGACTGCCGGATATGAATATTGACTTATTGGTGAATCTTCCAATATTAAAGCTGCACTCCAATTAATCCCATCTTCAGAAATTGCCACATTTAAAGGGGTTCTTAAACCTTTAAATTTTGTTCCTTCCGGCAATACGTGATTGTACACCAACAATTGCCTTCCATCAGCAAGGGTTACGGCATCGGTACCCGAATTGTTATTGGGCAAATTTGCCATTTGCATTTGAGACCAGGTATGCCCTCCATCTTCCGACCATGACTCGCCAATAGCACGATTTCTGGTACGACACAAAATTTGCAACCTTCCATCCGGATAAGTCAATATACTTGGTTGGATAGCCCTTAATACATAACCATTAAAAGACTGGCTTTTCCCATCGTTGATTGGTCCGGTTTTGGTCCAAGTTTTTCCGAAATCTTTGGTCATTTCCATGTGTACGCGCCAGCCTTCATCCCCTTCTGTACTGGTCGGGCAAATTAATGTGCCATCTTTCAATAATACCGGTTTATTCTTTACGGGACCGACATAACCTTCAGGCAAGGCTTCGGGTTCTGACCATGTTAAGCCATTGTCGGATGAACGCATAAGCATTCCCCACCAGGAAGAAGGACTTGGTCCAACTTTATAAAACATTAATAATTCACCATCGGGGATTTGAAATAATACAGGATTCCATGTAGGATACCGAAGTGTGTCGTTTTGAACACCATTCACAACTTCAACCGAGGGTGTCCACTTTCCATCGATCAATCGGCTAACCCAAATGCCAACATCCGGATTTCGTTCCCTGGTACCTCCAAACCAGGCAGCAACCATTCCTGCAGGGGTTTCGGCTATTGTTGATGCATGGCAAGATGGGTATGGTGCTTCTTTATAGATAAATTCATCTACTATAATTCCATGTTTCCACCAGGGTATTTGTGCAAATGAATTAACACTTAAAATTGTTATCGTTAGAATAATTAGTAAAAAGGTTCTTTTTATCATGTTCTTTTATTTTTTGGATGCTTTTTTTGCCCTGGCAGCTTTCACATAATCCTTATACATTTGCCGCCAGCTTCTTCCGTTGGAATTTAGGTATTGCTCGTTTTTTGTTTTATAAATCTCAAAAATTGCAGAAATCTGCTTCATTGTCCTGTAGTCAATTGCTATTTCACGCGCTTCTTTAAGGTTTGCCATAATAGTATTTGCTTCCTCTTCGGTCATATTCGGAACAATTTCTTTATAAGCCTTCATTGTAAATGCAACTTTCCCGATGGTGTATTTATCCAGAATTTGTTCAACCTGTTCTTCAGTTAAGTCGTTTTTAAGCCCGGACATTAAATCCTCATGGATAGATTTTGGTTTTGAAGAACTTGCAATCATTTCACGATAAAGCTGGGACAATGGCTTGCCATCCAATGGGTTTATTCCTTCTGGAACTGTTGTATATGGATGATCTAAATCCCAGTCGCGAACTGCCCTTATATGTTTGAACAGAACAGCTTCAATACGCAATTCTTTCTCAGGGTCATTTAGCTGCAATTCTTTAACGTACTGTTTTGCACGCTTTGCCGATTCAATTTTAGCTTCAATACGAACATCTCTTTTTTTATTGAAATATTTATAAAGTTTATTGAATTCCCGAATAGCATTATCCGGCATATTTTCTCCGTTTTTCCCAAAACTTAAGAGGTCGGTTTTTGGTTCAACTACAACTTTGCTTTCATCAAGCAATTTTGCATCGAGATCAAAAACATCCATGAAAAAACCGTAAACAGCATTTCGTTTGTTTATCCCAAAAGAATGTCCTTCTTCGGGCAAATGTACATTCGACACTTTGGATTCAGCATTGTAAAACTGATATATCCTTTGCAAATATGGATATTCAAGTTCGGGCACAGATGCTGTCCAATCGTTACCATCAGAAATAACCCGTAATGGTTTTGGTGCAAACATTGCCATTAATTCAGCATTATTGGTACCTCCACAAGCCAACTGAATTGGCATACCACTTTCGCACGGGCAACCTCCATCGAAATGAGATGCAAGGCTCACCGTTGGGCATGCAGCAACAAAACGATCATCTAAAACAGTGAGTAATACCGTTTGTGCCCCGCCACCTGAGCCACCATTTGCTGCAACGCGTTCAGGATCAACATCTGAGCGGGTGAGCATATAGTCTAAGATTGATAAACCATTCATTATCTGAATAATGTGGGCTTCAGATGTGCGATGTGCCGCACCTGTTACCTGCAATTCCGATTCACCCCATCCGAATAGGTCGTAGGATACTGCAATTGCCCCCATTCGTGCTAGGGTACCAAAACGTATTTGTAAATCTGAACTGTAACGTCCATCACCCCAATGCCCGTTCGGACATAAAATTAACGGATGCTTTCCTTTTTTCTTCGGTGAATAAACAGAACCGCAAACATACAATCCAGGAAGGGTTTCGAGATAAAAGTTTTGAACCGTATATCCATCAAACTTCCGAAATTTAGAAAAAACTGGTTCTGGTTTTACCCGCTTGAAAAGTACTTCGTCTATTTTAAAAAGATCCCTAACTTCTTTCCGTAAACATTCTTTCCGCTTATCCCATTCAGTGGTATTTGAATAAAGGGTATTTAAA
This sequence comes from Prolixibacteraceae bacterium, assembly GCA_963677475.2. Classification (GTDB taxonomy): domain Bacteria; phylum Bacteroidota; class Bacteroidia; order Bacteroidales; family Prolixibacteraceae; genus JABMQB01. Next base: position 25,932 of record CAXXQD010000016.1, read on the forward strand.
TAAGCCAAGGCTTTTTTCCCATCTGCCGGTGTTCGGCGCGGATATTCGAATCTTTTTATTTTATAAACATCCTCACCTTGTTTTACAGCTTTATAATCGAAAAGCGTGAGAATATTTGTAAATGTTTCTTCTAATGAATAAGGACGTACACGAAAATCGGCGTAGGTAACTGTTTTGTTCGTTGTGTCAACATCGTATTTTATTGTGATGTTAAAACGTTGTCCAATTTCATCCAAAACGCTCCCGAGTGGTTTTGAAAATTGATCTTCATAGGTCTGTGCTTTGGCTAAAATTACCGCAAGCAAGATTAATATAAGAAATGAAGCTTTTTTAATATCCATATTATTCAATGTTAATTTCTTTTCCATTTACAAATACTTCCCTAATTTTTAGTCCTTCAACATTTTCGAACCGACACTCTTCCTTCCCATTGACGATATTAATATTTGATAATGAAACATCGCGAATAGGAGATTCTTCCAATCCAATCATTTTTATAGGTGTTTGCACATCGGTACAAGTCATATTGCTAATGTTAATGTTTCGGAAAACGGGAGTTCGTTCACTTAAAGGCTCAACTGGCATTCTAGAATAAAGCATATTAAGCATGATTGCTTCTTTCTGGATGTTACGCATAATAATGTTATTCACCTGAATGTCTTCCACAACGCCTCCCCTTCCACGGGTTGATTTTATACGTATTCCGCGATCGGTACCGTCAAATACACAATTGCTAATTGCAACTTTTTTAACACCGCCGCTCATTTCACTACCTATAACCACACCACCATGACCGGCTAACATCGTACAATTAGTAATGGTAATATTTTGATTGGGTGCGGCATATTTCCGCCCTTGCAAATCGCGACCACTTTTAAGGGTAATACAATCGTCGCCAACAGAAATATGGCAATTTGAAATATGCACATATTTACATGATTCAGGATTTATTCCATCGGTATTTGGCGAAGGCGGATTGTAAATCGTAACTTTATCGATGGTCACATTTTCGCAAAACTCAGGATTCACAGTCCAAAATGGCGAGTTCACAATGGTTATGCCAATGACCTTAAAATTTGAGCACCTGATTGGCTGAATAAATGGTGGACGGAAAAACCTCCGCTGCAAAGTTCTTTCATAATCGGCGTTTGTTTCGGCATATAAAGCATCTACATCGTTTGCTTCGTCCCACATTGGCTGATATTTATTTATATCGCGGGGACCGTTGTCTCTCAGGTCAATCATTACCCGAAATAATTCGTCCCACCATTTTTTTCCTTGCCCATCTATTTTTCCTTCCCCTTTTATGGTAATATTCTCAGCATCAACAGCATAAATTAAAGGTGAGAAACTTTTCATAACAACACCTTCGTAGCGCATATCAACGAATGGCAAATAATCGTCGAAATTATCGGAAAACGTTAATACCGCGCCTGCTTCCAACTCAATAGTTATATTACTTTTTAGGTGAATTGCTCCTGTCAAATAATTACCGGCTGGGAAAAAAAGGGTTCCTCCACCGTTCGCATTTAAGCGGGTAATTGTTTGGTTTATTAACTCTGTATTTAATTCTTTTCCTGAAGGGTTTGCACCTGCTTTTTGCATATCAACACGCTCTGCTTTTACAACAAAAAAAGTCAAAAACAAGCCTATTGACAAGAGTATGTTTTTTGTGTTCATAAAATGTATGCTCGATTATTTAATCTTAAATTTTACAGAATAGTTTTGACAGCTTCGCACTGCGTCCTACTTCAACTCCATCAACCAAAACAATCAGCCCGGCACCATATCCGTATTTTGATCCATCTTTATCCCAAATTATTGTAACTATTTTTCCGTGATAAAGAACATTGTCAAGGCAAAACCAATCCCACTTTTCGTCTGGAACCAGAGGGTTCACTTCCACAACATTATCGGCTCTTGGGCGTAAACCTACCAAACCATTAATTACCAAGTCATTGAAAGTTGAGTGGTTATAATACCTGCTTCGTTCCTGATCGCCTTTCAACCAATAACCAGTGCTTTCATCCAGGTATTCGCCAATGTATGGGCGTCCCCTGTAATATTGTGATTCAACATACGTTTCGAGCAGGTCAAAGTAAACGGAATCGTTGACTACATCCTGCTCATAATTATTCAGGAGGTTTGCCATTCCGGTAAGTGTTTGTGATGTAGAGAATAGCCACACTGCACCGTCCCACTCGCATTTGCAGCATCCATGAGTGCGAAAATCAGGATGGCGACGTTCAGCAGTAGTAATTCCAAATGGGGCATTAAAGCCATCTGTATCCATTATCTGTTCCCAGGCTGTTTCATACCCCGAAGAAGGCAAATTAAAATACCATGGAATATAACCGATTTGTTCGCGAACATTTGCAAATCCACCTTTTTCTTTCACCGTTTCGAAAAAATTACTTTCAGGATTCCAAAGAACTTCAGGAACCAATTTTCTCAAGGTGTCTGCTTTTAAGCTGTATGTTTCAACCCATTCTTTATTGCCTGTTAATTCAGCCATTTTCGACAATGCTACTGCATTACCGTACATATAACTATTGATGGTTGGACGTTCGTTTTTCACACGTCTCCCGCCTGAAATTTGTTCTTCCATGCCATCTTTTACATCTTCCTGCCAAAAAATCCCCGTTGGTTTACGGCGAATATTTTCCCAAACCCGGTAATCGGCTTCAAGGTCGGGCAACATATCTCCCACAAAATCTTTGTCTTTGGTTAGCAGATAATAATTATAAACAGCATCTGAAGTCCAACTGCTAAATTTATTCAGTTTGCTTAAGGGCTTCCCCTCATTACCGCGATACCAAACTTTCAGGTAATCTTTTAGATAGGCTGAATCGTGCAACCATCTTGATTCGTAAACATGGTGCCCAATTGCACAAGCAATCAGGTTGTATTTATCGGAATATGAGCGTTGTACCAAAAATTCGGTAAATGCATATCCCGAAGGTGTTTCTTTAATATGCTTGCGAAGGGTCCACCATCGGTAATAAAACATTTCTTCGAAGTTGCTTTGTGGGCATTCAAACAAAGGAATGTTGTTTTTCATCCAATCCCATGATTCGGCGTTGGAAATTGCCTGCACAATGTTTTCGTCTTCCATGTTGTTGAAATAATCCACATAGTGTTTAAAGTTATTTACATTTAAAACAGCCGCACTTCGATTGGTTTTAAATGTTTTTAAACTTTTGATATAAAAGGCTGCTTCAGGAACTGGTTTTCCGGTTTGAGGCACATCAAAGTCCTGATCGGTAGGTGTATCTGCATTGGGGAAACGACGCACTTCACCGGTACGGAACATTATGCGTTGAAACTTATGCACCGGGGCAAATAATATATTCCGGGTAGCCCTTCTATCATTGATAATTACTTCATAAATCCTGCTTTTGGCATTTGCATCAATCTTAATTTTGTAGGTCTCACCAGCCTCATATTTTTGAATGTTTTTAATCCGGTAACCTACTTTGCATTTTAAATACCCATCGTTATCAAAGATCAAACGTATTGCCGGAGTGCCTTTTTTATCCTGCAATTCAACATGCAATAACCCGGTATTGTTCTGACCTGCTTTTATCTCAAACTCAACAGAAGCTGTTTCTGTTTCCGGAAAGATTCGCTCTGCTTTTGCATAATCAAATTCGTCCTTGTCTTTTAGGCTAAGCCATGATTCACCTTCGTTTTCCTCAATTTTAACAGGTGCCCAAACCGGGCTAAAAATATTCCAACGGTCAAGTTCGTCTCCTGCTTTCATTTCAGAAAACACCTCGTTTACCTGGTTGACTTCTTTATCTAAAATTGGAACTTTAATTCTGGAAATCCACATGTCTTCTTTATTCATGCTATAGGCAACCCACAGGTTTTTATCTGCAGGAATACCGTTTCCTTCCTGTATTCCATGAACGTATTGAGGACCGTATGATTTGTAATTACCACCATAACGCATGGTAGTGATTTCTCCATTCACCAACAACAATTTGTCGTAATTAAGGCCATCATCGCTAACAGAAAGTGCAAGTGGCCATCTCATTTCCGAAGGATTATAAACGGTGGCATATTTCCCGTCTGAGGTTTTTTGCCCCCATATTTTAGCATTTGAGTTTACAAAACCAGGAGCCCTTGATGGCTGCGACCATGTTTTGCCTTCGTCTTTACTAATTGCTGTAAGGGCATGTTTCCATAAACCAACAACATTTCCATTGGGCAAATGGTAAAAACTCAAGGCTTTATATTGCTCTTTAACAGGAATAAGTGGGTCATCGCGATCCGCTTCTTCTACCCATTGTTGCATCATTAGCGGATCGGATAGTAATTCGTTACAGGCAGCAACAAATCCTTTGTCCTTGCTTTTTTCATAAAAAGGGAAGGAAGTATTCTTTTTGTTCCACCCATGGTTATAACGGATAAAATAAATCGGCCCAAAAGTACCGTTCTTATATATTTCACGGACAACACGGCCAATTCCGTTCCCATCATTGGGACTATCTTTTTTATTAAGAGAAATGCCGTAATAAGCAAGAGAAAGTAAGCGGTTGTCGCCCGAAACATAAAATCCCATACGCTGGTGCATTACAGCAACCATATTTTTTGCAACGTCAGCCACCCCTTCCTTTGAGCTTCCGTCCGGAATTTTATACTCCGGGAAAAGTGTAACAATCTCCGACCAATTGTACCCGTCTTCTGATGTGGTCAGCATGGTACGTCCGGGAGGAATATGTTCACCTACCGGATCATTTAAATAATGGTAATAAAATTTATTGTTCCAATACGCCAGATTGGGTGCATGATTGTATGTCCATCCCAATCCTTCTGCCGTTTCGGGGAACTCACGATTGGCGCGCATTATTTGAATATTGTGCACACCCAATGCCGGGCTTAACTGACCATGATGATAATCAATATTTACCAGTGTTTTTCCCACATAACGGGCTGTATCTTCGGCTTGCGCACCATAAAAAGCAAACAACAAGATTACCCCCAATACACTTTTCGCAATTCTCTTCATTATTATTTATTTTTCTGCTTTCGAGTTCTGAATTAAGTTTTTCAAAACACTTTCTTTTGCTTTAAAAATCGTACCATGCTTATGTCCTTCCGGCAAACTAACCTGATCCGATATGTCAACAAATGTTTTAAAATCTGATGTTTTACTTGCTTCATACGTTTTTTTACGATAGGCATCATAAAAGATCAGATAATCCTCTCCTACTTTTGCTACCGTAGGACCCTCGGTAAATTGCTCAGTAAAAGGTTCTGAAATATCGTGCCATGGACCAAGAGGTGTATTGCCAAAAGCAACCATAATATTCCGCATTGGACGGGTATTGTCTTTTAAAACCAATACATAATCATTGCTGGCGCGTTTCACTATTACACAATCGATTACACTAAACTTAGGATCGAGGAAAAGTTTTGTTTCCGTGAAGGTCTTAAAATCTTTGGTTGTTGTATAATACATGCGATGGTTGTTTCGCTCTTCTTCAATTCCTTTTTCAAATTTATAAGGGATTGTAGATGCCCAAAAAATGATAAATTCATCTTTTTCATCGTCATAAAACAATTCAGGTGCCCAAACATTTACAGTTGATGTATCGAAAGCCATTGTTTCAATGTATTGTTGTTCCGACCAATTGATTAAATCGGTTGAGCTGGCATAACCAAATCCGTAATCACCTCTCCATGAGGAGGTCCATACCATGTGAAAAGTTCCATCGGGACCGACTACCACCGATGGGTCGCGCATTACTTTTTGGTTTCCGATTTCAGGCTTTAACCACGAACCTCCCAAATCTTCCCAGTTATACCCATCGTAACTATATGCCAAATATAAACCTTCATCGGCTGGTTCACGAAATGTGCTGAACATATACACTTCTTTTTCCTGCGAACAGGAACAAAAAAGAATAAGTGCTGATATAAATAAAAATATTCTTTGTGCCATTTTGCTTTTTTTATTTCTTTCTTATTACTGTCATTTCGTACGTGCAATAAAATCAAATGTTTAAACTGTTTGTTCTTGCCTCATTCGAAATGACAGATTTATTTTTGCATTTATTTTATTCAACCGAATCCAAGACAAGTACCCAATCGTTCCCTTCGCCAGCTTCACCCGGAGGATCGAAAGATTTCTCCCCTTTATTCTCGAATTTGCCAATGGATGAAATTTCTCCATTACGGGGATTGAACCAACTTACTTCTACTTCTTCCCCTGCAATTACTCCCATATTTACATCTATTTCATCACCTAAGTACGCATAAATGAGAGCATAATTATTTCCATTTGTGGCAATTTGGTATTCATATTTTTCGCCGTTTTCTCCGGCAATTAATGATTGGTCAGGAACCCGGTCAAAATAAGATTTAGAAAGGATGAGATCTTTCATGTACTGCATTTGTCCGGCACCAGGCATGTCAATTCCTTCTGTCCAATATTCCCTTGCCCCATAAGCAGCAGTTTTGTTTTCAGGTTTGTGCATTTGCATTACCGCACTATTTCCATAAGTAAAACCAAATGCGCCTGCAAATACCGACCAATAAGCATATCTTCTCAAATCGGCATCGTTCCAGAATGGTTCTGCCGGATCGTGTAAGCCCTGGGGAATTCCCTCGTAGGAAGGTTCTCCATCGACGGTAGGTTTGGTAGGTACCATTGCTAAATCGTCCTGTACATATTTATAATTATCTTGCCCATAACCTTTTTCAGTATCGTCCTGATCGTAACGACGGTGCCCAGATTGGAACATATTAAAATCAAGCCAAGGTTCGTTGTGGAACCATATTGAGGATTGGGTCCTGCCAAATGGGTGGAAAGTTACCAACTGCTCGGGTGAAACTTTTTTAAGGTTATTTCCTATAATATTCCATGTCGCAGTTGAATCGCTTCCTAATATATCACCTCCATTTAACCAAATAATATTTGAACGATGGGCATAACGTTCAGCTAAAAACATTGAATATTTATCTGCCTGTTCGCGGCTAACACCGCCACTTTTTACATTGGATCCCCAAACTGGCACCAATGCCATATAGATACCTTTGCTTTCAGCGAGGTTAATGATATAATCTACATGGTCCCAAAAATCGTACTCCTCTTCATTTTCAAAAGAATTACCAGGAGTAATATTCGGCTGGGAAACATCTCCTTTTACAAAAGATGAATCACCATAAAAGTTTTTAACCCTTAATCCGTGGGCAACCATTACCTGAATAACATTAAATCCTTTCTCTGCCCTGTTATTAAGATATGTTTCAGCCTCTTCGCGGTTAAGTTTTGAAAATAACAACCAACCAGTATCTCCAAGCCAAAAGAATGGATCACCATTTTCATCCATAAAATAACGATGGTTTTCAGAAACTTTTAAAAAAGGCAATGTGGAATCCTGAGTTTCCACTTTAACTGTGCAAGCTCCAATGCTGAATAATATCAGCAGCACGAATGAACAAATAAGAAAATTTTTCATTTTAGAAATTGTCTTTAGAATGTTTAATTAATTATATTTTTTTTAGCCAAATAATTGAATCTCCTCCAGATTTTAAGGCTATTTGCGTTTTTTCACCACCCTTAATAATGGTTTCATGTGTGGCCACTAACTTTCCAAGAGGATTTATTTCGACAAGTTCAAATTTACCACTTATCTTTTCTAAATCAATATCCAAACTAGAATTTTCCCTGCAATAATAGATGCGTTCACCCTTATTGTTCTCAAGTATCCATACGCCTTCCAAATTGCTTTCAACAGGTCTCATGCTTGAAGCATTTTCTAAAAAACCTTCTGCTTCAATGTTCGGAATTGGAGCCAGTGACCCACCGGCCATAAATACACCCCATGCCAGGCTTCTCGCTTGTGTTTCTGAATATATCACAGCTTTATCAGGAAATTTTTCTGTGTAATATAATACATCTGAGTAAACCTGTTCTATGGAACGGCTTCCTGGGCCACCCTGTCTTTTATGTTGTCGCATTGCTAAATTTTGTCCTCCCTTAGGTGCAAATAACGAACCATCTCTTCGAGAACTCCAATAACGAATATCAATAATGTCTACATATTTAGATCGAACAGGATCTTCCAGTATTGCATCTTGCACATCCTTTGTTGCACTCAACCCGATTGTAGGATCAATTCCCGTTTCTTCCTGCCATTCTTTAATCACATCGATCCAGAATTGAACGAAATGAAGCGGTCCGGTATATTCTTCGCTGGTTAACTGAATAACATTGCTGTTGTTTTTAAAATTCTCCAGACATTGCCTGATGTATAAACGGTGCAATTCCCTTCTGACTGGATGGGTTACATCATAAAAATGATCGGCAATAAAGATACGCTTATCACCTGCAAATGGCGGTGGTTCCGGAAATCCTGTATTGTTAATATTATTTACCGTACGCCAAGGGGAATCCACCCAATGTGCACCAGCTTCGAGAATGTTGTGCTGAAAATAATTTTGATGGATTAGAATAAGGTTTTTCTCATCGGCTAAATCAGCAAATTTTTTCAATCGGTTCCAATACCATGAATTGTATTTTGTTAAATCGTATTTACTTAAACCATCCCAAGCCAGTTCTTTTCCGCTTCTGGCAAATGGGAGCTCATAAAAAGGAGCCCATGCATCTCCATCCATTCTACGAATCCTTTCATGGTCGTCACGGCGCCGATCGTACCATAATGCATAATGTTGCTCCATAGCAACAGCACCGAATTGCACCATCATATTGGTGACATCCTCAAGGTTATCCGTAAAACCGTGGCCTTCACGCCCGGGTACATATCGCGTAATTGCTGGTTTTGCCCTTCCAATTCCTCTTGGACGAATACTACCACTCCACCAGGGAACTTTGAAACGAGTTCCTGTAAGGATTGTTTGGTTACATGCTAACCATCCATTTTTAATGTTCATTGGTTGGATAACTGTATTCTCTCCAGACTCCGTATTTAAATCAAGATTATCTACAAAAATTGCATTATTTGATTCCAGTGAAATTGGATTAGCCTCTATTTTTTCATCGATGAACTCCAATAATGTTTGTGGAGAAACCAATAATTCTTTTGCCAATTCAGCGGCAAGTTCAACTGAAGGGCTGGATGTTGGGTTCGTTGAAATTATCTGAACCGGTTTTACAGGAATAGCATCATTGCCTATCCTGTCGGCAAGCTGAGCATAAAAAAGACTGCGTGGACGAATGTGGTTATTGGAGTTGTTCCAATAGCCATCGCCTGCAAATTGAGCCCAAATACCAAATGCCCAGTTTTGTGCACCAGGTGGTTTTTGGCATTCTACTTTTGCTGCAGTACATTGCCACAACACGGAATTGGCTGCAGTCCAACCTGCCCCATGACCATCCTGGCCACGATTTGCGTAGCTCAATTTATGTCCATCAATATTCACGATATCAAAAAGGTTTCCTGAAGACCAACAATCAATTGCTCCACTAAAACTTGTTGAAGAATAGGACTCGCATTGGACAAATGCATTGGGGCCAGGAGCACGTTCACCGACACCAAAATCGTGGTATCCATACTCGGAATATAAACGTTGAAATAAAGTTTGTTGCCCCGAAGTAAAAAATGTATTTCTCCTAAATTCTGCAATTTCAGAAATTGGCTCAAACGACTTACAATCTTCTACAGTTACCCTGGATGCCGTTTCGTAAAGCGCCACTGCTGATCCGGCAAAGTTTTTAAAGGTCATTTGCCGAACCCAGGCATCCCGAACATTTTCCATAGTTATTGCCATCCAGCAATGATCTTCATCCTTTATATTTTCTGAATTGTAAGCAGAAATTAAATTTAGGTTTTCTATTCCAATGTTTTTAATGCGGTCTTCCCATTTGTATTTTGAAATAAATCCGCCACCAAATTTTTGTTCTAACGCTGTAGTAAGTGGAACGTCTATTGTAACAGTATTGCCTTCGATTGCAGTAATTGTTCTATCCCAAACAATATTGAGGTTACTGATTTGCCACTTTAACCAATCAGACTTACCACCAAAAGTGTTCATTTTGAGTAAATCAAACCATTCTTGTGTAGAAGGGCGGCGAATGAAAATATGATCTCCAACCTTCAATTCAGAAACACCTTTAACTGAAAAAGTAGTTGCATTAACCGGAATAAAATCATCCGTAATTTCCAATTCTCCACTAGTTTCATGAACTGGCAAACCAGAAACTTTTATAAGGGTTTCCCGGCTTACGCCATCTGCAATAATTGTGGTTCCATTTTCTGAAGCCCCACTACCTCGCAATACAACTCCTGAACGCTCTATTTTAAGACGTCCTTCAAGTTTATATACTCCTTTCTCAAGCAGCACAGCCCCTCTGAACCCATTTTCATTGAGAGGCAAAGAAGATACAAAATCAATGGCTTTTTGAATTCTTTCTGTTTGATCACCACTTTTTGCAGGAACGATAACTTTTACCGGAACATGCGGAATGAATTTGTTCGATGCTTTATATCCACAATAAGAAAAATCAGGAATGCGATTTCCTAACTCATCAGAATGATAGACTAATTTACCTTCTGGCCCCTGCCTAACAGGCACAGGTGCGCTTTCTTTTTTAGGCGCACAAAGCGAGAGCAATAAAAATGCAAAAAAAGCAACCGCAATAACCCGGATTAACAATCGAAGTTCTTCGAATTGCAGCTTATTTTTAACCATTGATATGAGTTGATTCATAGCTAAATAGATTTATTAAATATTTGAGCACCTATTCATTTTTTGCTTTTACCCTTTCATTCCACTTTTCTCTTTCCTCGGTCAGGTTATAGCCTCTTTTCGAAAGATAGTTATTTATTTTGCCTTTGTATTTTCCAAACCATCCATGTTTTTCTTTCGACGATCCACCGTCGATGGCATGTTCGCGTGCTTCAACCAACCAGATTGATATCTGTTCTTTTTCTTCGTCGGTTAAACTTGGAATCATTTCACAGAAGGCTACATAAGTTACATTCAGCACATTGTATGTTAAGCCATCCTTTACTTCGTCAATTTGTTTTTCTGGGATTATTTGTTTCAACTGTGCATAAAACGCAAAATGATGGTCGCGTATTTTTGTTTCCTGCCCTAATTTACGAAGATCAATTTTAGCGTTACGAAGTTCCTTGTTTTCGGCGTATTCTTCCCTGATTTTGGCAACATCGGCATCCCGTGCTTCTTCTGCATCATTGAGAAAACGATAGTGGTCAACAATAATATCGCGGACTTTTATCTTTATATCTTCCGAATCAAAAGTCATTGAACTTACTATTTTATCAGCGCGTCCGGTTATTACTTTGGTATATTCGTCAACAACTTCTCCCTTTGGCTGTGCGCATGCAGCAAAGTTTACAAATACAATTATTAACAGCATATAAATGCTTGCAGGTAGTTTATTCATTTTATTACTCTTTAGTTTATTATCATGCAATTAATTGGCAGTTGCTTTAATTTATAAATCAGATACTCATTTTAATCTTCAATAAGTACTAAGAAATGGGCAAATTATATTTATTACCCATTTCTCATTTTCGCACTTAATCAATATGAAAGTTACTAAAATCGAACTCAATATTTTTATTTTACAAGAGTATCACGGTTGTTTTCCAGGTTTTTCCAATCCACTTTTTTAGTTGGATCGATCCCGTTGATATATTTCTCAATATTTGTATATCCATCACCGTTACAGTCAAAAGATGCATCTTTTGGATTGTTTGGATTTAGGCCTAAATGGGCGTATTTCTTTTCCCATTCGTCGGGCATACCATCTTTGTCTGAATCCACATAAGGCGTTCCTTTGTATTCAGGATAACCACCAACCTGGCTAATATCAGTAATAATTCCGTTTTTGTATGAATCTTCCGGCAATCGACGGTGCTCGAATTTTGGAACACCAGTTAAATCAACATTTTCAGCATATTCAGGAATTCCTGTTTTTACGGTACGGCTAATTCTCTGATCAACTGCATCACGTTTTGGAAGTAATGCCCCTGCATTTTTCAATACAAAATCGAATGCTTCATTGGCAGGAAGAATAGTCATATAAGGCATAGGTGCAGGTTTATCGTTCCTAATATATTTGGTAAATTCACCTGCATCTTCCATGTCCTCAATCTGAACGCCACCGTTCCAGTTGTCTTTAGTGACATGATCGTTGCCTTCAACAATATTCCCACTAACATAAACAGAACCATACACTTTGCGTCCGTTCATCGTTTTCCTTGATTCTGGTTTTAAGATTCTATGGCCTACTGCCCTGTCAACTGGTGTTAACGGACCAGGTTTATAATAATTATTGATGATATTGTACCTTGAAGTATGATCACCACCATCCACCGAGCGGTGAACCCAGTTAAAAACAACATTGTTGGTAAAATTAAAAATTCCGTTCCATCCTATTGAGGGATTTCTTCCAGCATTATTTGCCCAAAGGTTTCGAATAAACGAACAATTTTCACCCCCCAAAGTACTTCCAAAAGCATGGTTCCATGTATCAAGGGCTTCTGAAAAAATGGAATTTTGAATGGTTATATTTACAGTCCCCATTTTTTCAGCGCTTTTTCTGGGATCGGAATTATACATATGACGGTACATTGACATGTTTTCATCCAAACCCCAACTTGCTGAAATATGGTCGAGCATTACGTTTCCAATTGGATTTCCACCAATGGCATCATCGCGGCGACCGACCCAGGTTTCACCCCTTCGAAAACGCATATGCCTTATGATTACATCGTGTGTATCAACCCAGAAAGTTTCACCAGCAATGCATATTCCGTCTCCAGGAGCCGTTTGTCCGGCAATGGTAATATAAGGTGCTTTAACTGATAGCGGAGATTTTAAACGGATAATACCTGAAACATTAAATACAACAATTCTTGCACCTCCCATTTCGCAAGCTTCCCTAAGGGTACCTGGCCCATCGTCTTCCAAACTGGTAACCGTAATAACTTTACCACCACGTCCGCCAAATGTGTACATACCGCCACCTTCTGCACCAGGGAACGCAGGAATTTCGGCCTGTGGCAAATCGTAAGGGCGCTTTGCCCATGGAATATATGGTTTCCCTTCAGCAGCTTCTTTTTCAATAATTGGCAATGCTTTTTCCCACGCAGCATTAGAATGTTCTCTGGCTGCCTGCATTAATTCCCTTTCTTTCTTTTGATCGGCTTCCTGGATTTTAGGGTATTGCGCAAATCCGGTGATACAGAAGAATAATGTCACTAGTAGTAATCCTGTGATTTTTAAATGTCTCATGATAATTTGATTATTTTTTAGATAATATCAATTTATTTTACTTATTAAGTTTAGCCTTAATTTAAGTCTAGGTTTATGTTATAAAAAATTGATTAAAAACTGAGTTGCTATTCTCCCCAAGACTCTTTCCATATATATCCCAAGCGCATTTTTCAAATGAAAATACGCATCAAACAAATATTCGGTAGTATTTTATGGAAAGTGGATTTTTACTCAAGCTCATAGTTTTAAATCAATCGCAATGTTATTCAGCCAATATTTGGTCTGTAAAAATATAAAAAATAATGTAATAAAATGTCACAAGATGTAATCGTTTACATTAACAAATCCGATAAAAACAGGTTGTTTGTTTGCAATGTCATATCGGTTATATGTAAACGTTTTACTTTTAGGTTGCAACTTTTCAAAAAATGAACGATAAAAATAGATTAGACTAATAATTAACAAATAAGTTTAATGACAGAAGGTATATTTTATGCTATTTCAAACACACCCCTATTATCAAAACTTTTTGCGTTTTTTCCTGATCGCTTGCCAAAATTTTCAGATAATTTATTCCCTTTTTTATAGAATCAGTTGGAATATTGATTTCTGACTTAAAAGTATCCGATTGATAATTGCCAATTCGATAACTGCAGATCGGATTTTTGTAACCAAGTAAATAGCTACTAAGATCAATATGCACTTTTTCTGATTGTTTAACGAAGTAGTGTGGCACCGCCATCCATTCTAAATAATCCTCAAGGCTGGTATAACCATCGTGGTTTTTATCGGCATTCGAATCAGAGAAATCGCCAATTGGGGAATTTGGATTGGAACCATGCAGGTTTTCCCACCAATTAGGCAATCCATCATGGTCTGTATCAAAATTATCCGGGCGCTTTTCTTCAGGATATGGTTCATATCCGCCAGCTTCGTCCTGATGATCAATTATTCCTCCTTTTTGGGATTTACTGCCCATATAAGTATAGGTGCCATTTAGGGTTTCACCAATAATTCGCTTATCATGGTCGTCAATTATAGGTAAGTTGCACCCCACATCGGACAGAACAGACTTAAAAGCATCTTTGGCTGGCTCAATTTCAGCATACGAAGTAAAAAATGGTTCTTCTACAAATACTTCCCAATCGACCACCTGGCCGCGACTTGCAACATAAGTTCTTCCACAATTATCGTTTGTTCCATCGCAGGCGAAAGTTCCATCAGGATTTTGAAGTATGTTGCCAGAGTAGTAATAGCTCTGCGTACCTTTTCCGACCCCTTCCAACTGCGCCCTAAGTGTCAGGAATAAGGTGGTTGCAGCCCCGGCTTTGTAATAATTATTAACAAAATTAACCTGATGGGCCCCGCCATCAGTAGCACGGGTTCCCCAGTTATATACAACATTGTTAAAAATATCCAATTTCCCGGCATAATAACCATTGCCATCCAGTCCGCCCCCAAGGCTCCAGTTGCGACCTGAGCAGTGTGCCAATAAGTTATGATGAAAAGAACCTATGTCGCCCCCAATGGTTGCAGCATATCCATGACCTGAACCTTCCCTGTAATTTTTATGCCCTGCAATATTTAAAGCTTCGGAAATTAAACAATGCTGAAGTGTGAAATTTTTTCCATTACGAGAACTAAAGGCTTCATCAATTGTCCAGCTTATTGAACAATGATCGACAATGCTATGGTTTGCACCTGCCATTCCCAATCCATCGTATGTTTTACCTGCCCCAAGCCTTGATCGTATAAAACGGCAGATTGTTTCACTACCGATGCCCAGTGGAGCTGATCGTAAGCAAATGCCTTTTCCAGGAGCTGTTTGCCCTGCAATTGTAACATACTTATCTTTTACCACTAACCTTGATTTCAAGGTAATTATACCTGAAACACTAAAAATAATTGTGCGCGGACCAATATTCTTTGTAATTGCCTCCCTGAAACTTCCCGGACCATCGTCGTTTAAATTTGTAACTTCAACTATCTTGCCTCCCCTACCACCTATTGCAAAGCGCCCATAACCTTCAGCTCCACGGAATGCCAAGTGCCTCGGTCGGAAACTCCAAACTTTCCCAGGGCTTGTTTCTCCAGAACTATTTGTTTCATCAATCCGCCAATAATAGGTTTTGTGGTTTGTTAAACCTTCCACTTTGTATTCGCTTTGTTGTGCGTTAAATGTTCCTTTAAAATATTCTTTATCGTTCTGTTTTGCCGTGGCTACAGATAAAGAATCATCTCCAAAATATAATGTGTGTGCTTTCACATTTCCTTTTAGCGATGGTTTCCATTTTAATACAACCGAACCATCATCTGCATTTGCATGTACGTCTTTATCTATCGGAAATGGATCTTGTGCCTGTTTTGTGGCATCAACAGTATTTAATTCGATGGCATTCAGGCAAATATTAAACACGGCTGTTTTGCCGGGTTCAGGCTTAAAGTCATTGACCGGTTGTACCAACAAAACCATCTCCTCGCCTTCTTTCCTTACATCCAATTTGGTAAATAATATAGTCGATTCAATACTTTTTGAAGCCTGCACAGTACGTTCAATATTGCTATGCACCAATTTATTGTTAAGAAAGACATTGATTGGGCTGAAGCTTTTCCCCTTATTATTCTGCCAGATGTTGTGGTAGGTTTGTAAAGTATGGATACCAACAGGAAGCCCGCTAATCCTTAATTCCAACCCAGCGTTGTTTTCTTCTTCAACCATAACCCCATCATTTACCAATCGGGCAAAATAAGGTGTTTGAACCATCGCTTTTGACCAGCTTGTTTTAATTGAATTGCCTTTCAATACAAATGATACTCCGGAGATTGTTTTTGTATTTGAATTTGCGCTAACTACCCAGGATTGATAACCAGGTTCGGTTACTTCACTTGTTCTACGTCCCTGCATATCAAGGTCGATTTTTACACTGGGCTGTTGCGCATATAAATTAGAAATTATAAAGAAAAACAGAAAAGGCAGAATTTTATTCATTTGTTAAACAAGCTTCGAGTTAAATTATAAAAATATTTTTTGAGTTATATATTTACCTTGACTATTTACTGCTTTGATAATATAAATTCCTTTTAATGTATTACTAAGGCTTATATTATTTCCATTACCACTTATTAATCGTTTTCCAGAAATTGTAAAAACCTCATAATTAACGTCTTCCGAAAACTTTAGCTGATTTTTAAATAGTTCTATTTTAATTTCTTCAATAATCGAATTTAGCTTATAAACAGCCGTTGGAATTTCCGATGATTTTATACTTAGGTTTCCATTAGAACTTACTGATTTTACATCAAATACGGTATTAGCTTGCATTTCAGCACTTATATTATATGAAGTACTGCTACTAATTTCGATTACCGAATCATTGGCAAGAACCAAATAACCAATTGCACTTTCGACCGGGTCCCAGGTTAACACATTTTCATTAAATACAACATTCTTGGGTGCAGGCAAGGCTTTAACTACTTTGTCAACATCCCAAACCACCCAGTCTTTACGTAAAAAGAAATTTAAAGCATAAAGTAAAGTATCCAATTCATTATTTAATTGATAACTCCACGGAACCCGTTGTGATATATCAACCAGCGAGCCATCCGGGTTCCTGCTTTCGTGCTCTGCAAACACCGAACTTTCATGGTTATCGTTTCCCCATGTTGACCAACCTTCGGGTTTAATATGTGGACCTAAAATACAATCGTAATATACCGATGAAGCATTGGGTTGCCAGGGCCTTCCCAAATAATAGCTATTTGCTTCCACATCATTGTCAGCTGTTATTTCGCTATTCCGGAACAATAGTCCATGAATAAACTTCCCTGTTGATAACTGGGTTACAAACTTTGAATCTGCCGGAGCTGTTATGTATTGCCCTCCTTTCACACAGTTGATCGTGCAGCTATCAAAAACAGCCGTGGCATCGCCATAAATAAAATCAGTACCGCCTTCCACATAGCACTTATGATTATACTGTCTGCGCTTATGTGCATAATAGGTATCCTGAAAGCCAATAAACCGACAATTTTTAAATGCCATGGTATCTCCGGTGGTTCGGATAGCAACAGCTTGCCCAACTTTACCTGCTGTATTTTCAATGGTAATATTTTCCATATACAGCCCAGGAGATTCAGCCAAAAGAGTGTAACTATCGGCACCAGAAATTCCATTTCTGCCCTGGTAATCGTCCCAGGAAAAGATTACGGTTTCAGGGTCCTCACCTATAATACTAAGGTTAGTTTTGGTTGATGACAATACGATTTTTTCCTTGTACACTCCCTGCTTTACAAATACGAGGGTTTTCTCGCCCGAATTATCAGGCACCGAATTAATTGCTGCTTGCAAGGTAGTAAAATCGCCACTTCCATTCATGTCAACAATAATGTCAAATACCTGTGGTTTTCCTTCGAAATTTAGGAATAGCAAACATATTGCGAGAAAGTAAAAAGTCGTATTAAATCTCATTATTTTACAGTTATTTTATCATCTTTTCAATAAAGATTTGATTTGAGTTTGAAACCGCTTTCATTAAATAAATACCACTTCCAAGATTATTGGTTGGTATGGATTTTATACCAGCAGGATTTTTAACAGACACAAGAATATTACCTGACATATCGTAAACACTTACGTTTGTTACCGGATTAAGGCTTTTAATCCATATTTTATCTTTAACAGGATTTGGATAAATACTAAAACCTATTTCATTTTTTAATTCGCGACTAGCCGTTATAACCACGTCCACCGAATTAAGGTAGTTTTCAAGGTTTGTGTAACCATTGTCAGCAATCAGCTTAAAGTCGTTAAAATCATTTGGATTAAGGTTATGATCCAACTCCCACAAATCGGGCATTCCATCGTTATCTGAATCTATAGGGGCTTCATTAGAATAAGTATACACATCCCATGGCGTGGTTCCCTCGGATGCGTCATCTGGAACAAGGTTTCTTTGGGTATCAATTAAACCAGAACCTAGTCCTTTAATTGGGGATTCCTGTCCTGCAGTATCAACATAAGCAAATCTTACAATTGGGATTTCACCTTTAGCTTCTGCAATAACCCGCGCATCGATTGTATCTCTTTTGGGCAATATTGCCCCGGCATATTTCATTACCGAGTTAAATGCACCGATTGCATGTTCCGTATAATTTTCGTAATCCTCAATCACGCCATCCGATTGTATAAATTCTTCATCCGAACGAATGCTATCAAGGCTGCCGACGTAATCGGCACTCACACCTAGCCAGTTGTCATGGCTTTTTGCATCATCTCCCTGCATTATATTTCCATGAAAAAACCATTTGGCATACCCCAGGTCTCCTTGACTTGGCCGTGCAAAATTTTGCTCGGAAGAAGTGGCAGGACCCGGGATAAAATAATTGTTTACAACGTTTGTATGAGCAAACCCTATTCCACCTGTTTTCATCCATTCACCACCATAAAAAGCACCTTTACTGCCCCAGTTGTAATTCACATTATTTCTGTAATCGATCAACGCTTCCACATCGTCTTCATTTGAACCATTTATTCTTGGCATTCGCGAGTTATGGTGCGCCATTAAATTATGATGATAGCTGGCATATTGTCCGCCCCATTGCGAACCATAGCCACGTGCCCCTTTTTTATGGAATGAATTATATAAAGATTCACTTATGATATTCCATTGGACAGTGAAATTTGCACTGTGCGAGAAATGCTGTGTTTCTTCAATAGCCCAACTGTTTGAACAATGGTCGATGATAAAATTACCTCCATTTTCAATTCTTAAAGCCGAAGTTTCCGCTCCTTCTTCATCGCCCGGACGAAAGCGGATATAACGAACAATAACATTATAGGAGCCTCCCAGGTTCACGGTATGCCCACGTATCACAATCCCATCTCCTGGTGCTGTTTGCCCGGCAATGGTCAGATTATTTCGTTTTGCACGCAATTCATCTTTTAAATGAATTACTCCACCTATCTTGAATACAATAGTTAACGGACGTTGAACGCTATAGGTGCCAAGAATTGGATCAGTTTTAACTTCCATTCCTTGCCTCAAAGCCCACCGAAAGCTACCCTCTGGCGGATTTTCCGGATCGTCTTCAAGATTGGTAACAATGGCCAATTTTCCATTTTCGCCATCCCCTCTTCCTCCCGAAACATATTTGCCATATCCCTCGGCACCAGGAAATGCAAGTTGTTGGGCATTTAATCCTAGAGAGAAAAGGAAAGTTATCACTAAGAACGAGAGAATACTTGATTTTATATTCATTTAATTCAATTTGAAATCTGAATTATTGCTTTACTATTTTATGATAAGCAAATTGATTATTGTTAAAAGTTGCTTTTACAAGGTAAATTCCCGGTTTGAGTTTATGTACGGAATATTTTTTATGAGTATCAGACTCTCTTATCGAATCAATTAATTTTCCTGAAAAGTTGTAAATTTCAATTTTATCGATATTATTTAAACTGCTAAAACGAACCCAGTTTTTAGAGGGGTTAGGATATACCCTGAACTCCTGCTCATTTAATACTTCTGCATCGATAGCCGAAATAATATCGTTAGAATTGAGGTAATTTTCAAGGTTGCTGTATCCATTATCGGCGATTAATTTAAAATCCGAATTATCTTCTTTGTTAAGGCCATTTGCATCTTCCCAATCATCGGGCATACCATCATTATCAGTATCTAAAGGCGCATCGGTTGAACTTGAATAAACATCCCAGGCAGTTGTGCCTTCAGGTGAATTATTTGGTACAAGGTTCTTTTGTGTATCAATTATCCCTGATCCTACACCTTTTATTGGCGTATTTTGACCTTCAATTTCATAGGCATAACGCACAATTTCCAAATCGCCAATAACTTCGTTAATTACCCTTTCGTCAATTACATCACGTTTTGGAAGTGTTGCCCCAACATTGTTGATTACTGAATTATAAGCATCTTCAGCACTTTGCGTATAATAATCGTAATTTTCTAATACACCATCGGATTGAACATGCTCTATATCTGAACGAATGCTATCTTTATTACTATGTTTTATTCCTAACCAGTTATCGCTGGTTTTTTGTTCTGACCCCAACATAAAATTACCGTTCACATACCACTTTGCATATCCACAAAGTGTAACTCCTCCCCTGTTTGTAGAAGGAGATGCAAAAGAATTTTCCTCTGAAGCCGGACCCGGAATAAAGTAATTGTTAACCAAGTTTACATGACTAAAACCCGTGCAGTTAGGGGTACCTTCAAATTCTCCGCCATAAATTAAACCGCCCCAATTGTAGTTCACATTATTACGATAATCGACCAATGCTTCTACATCATTTGAATTGGATCCGTTTATACGAGGCATCCTGGACCTGTTATGTGCCAACAAATTATGATGGTACGATGCATATTCACCTCCCCATTGCGCAGCATAACCTCTTTCTCCTTTTTTATGAATGGAATTGTACAAGGATTCACTTAAAATACACCACTGAACGGTTGTATTATCATTGCTTGAGAAGTGCGTAGTTTCTTCAATCCCCCAACTCATTGAGCAATGATCGATAATAAAATTAGCGCCGTTTTCGATTCTAAGTGCTGAGGTTTCTGCCCCTAGTTCATCGCCGGGACGGAACCGGATATATCGGATAATCACATTTTGTGAACCTCCGAAATTTACCGTTGCCCCACGAAAACATATCCCATCGCCAGGTGCTGTTTGCCCAGCAATTGTCATATTGTGGCGCTTTGCCCTAAGTTCGCCTTTTAAGTTAATTACACCTCCAACCTGAAATACAATAGTTAATGGCCGTTGAACTGTGTAACTCCCAAGAATTGGATCGTTTATCGTTTCCCTACCCTGTGCAAGTGCCCAACGAAAGCTCCCTTCAGGAGGATTGTCAAGGTCATCTTCGAGGTTTGTAACAATGGCTAATTTTCCGTTTTGCCCATTTCCTCGTCCCCCGGAGGCATATTTTCCATAACCCTGTGCTCCCGGAAATGCTGTCTGTTGTGCATTTACGCCTAGGACCAGAGCAATTGCCATCCCTAATAAAGTTAATTTTCGACCAACCATTTTTGTTATTTTAAATACTTATTTCAATTCTCATTTAGTACTATCTATAAACAAAAAGAACCGTTCTTTTTGAAGAGAACGGTTCCCTTTGAATTCTTTTCATCTATTCGGCAAGCGGATCAAATGTACCATTGATCCATCCTAAGGTTTGTTCAACGGCAATACTTTTTGTTATAATCGATTGAGGCACACCAAAGAAATCATATAATTCTCTATAATCAATAACCACGTTTTGACCATTATAAGTGTCCAAGTTTCTTATGCTTATTGTCCAATATTTATTTATATCTGCAGGATCTAATGGATCAACATGTCCAAATTGATAAGCGGTATCAAAATGATACATTTGATAATATGGTGATTCTTTATCTCTAATTGTTGAACTCCAAGGGTATTTAAGTCTATATAGCAATCCTTGCCTTTGAGTTCCATTTAATTTAGTAACTTTATTTCCTAAATCTTCCCTGAACATAAGCCTACGCCGCATATCCCAATACCTTTTATTCTCAAAGGCAAATTCAATTTGCCGCTCAATCATAATATACTCACGTAATTCTTCCTTTGAAACTGAACTCGGTATTCCATAACTACCATCCCCTTGTTCAATACCGGCTCGAGCCCGTATTGCCCGTACATTTTCTAAGGCTTCATTTTGAATGCCAAGTTCGTTGGCACACTCTGCAAAGTTTAATAATACTTCTGCATATCTTAATTCAATCCAGGCAGTACTGGTTTGATTAATGTCAGTTCTGGTGATATCAGGATTTGTAGCCTTTTTATTATAAAAACCTGTCGCAGGAGTCCTATTACCTTCGGTTGAATTGCGATGTGCAAAAACAACAGTAATATCCCTTCCACTCATAAACCATTCTGATCCATGGTAGGCTACTGTTGCATAAAAACGGGGATCACGATTTTCCCAAAATTTAGTTTCACTATACCCCGATTCAGGATCGCTGATTGACTTTCCATTTGCCATAGGAAATGCATTTACCAACTGCAAAGTTGGAGAAAAACTTCCACTTCCTCCTCCTGAATAAGGTCGCACATCGCCTTCCCATCCATGTGTATAAGAACTTCCAGCACTTAAGCTATATCGTTTGAAGATAATTGCTTCAGGATTATCGAGTACATTCGTAGTAAAAATTGTTGCAAAATCTGGGTATAAAGCCCTTGGAACAGACATTTGTGCAAGAAGATCTATCGCTTGTTTATTAGCATCGTAAGCTCTTTGCCACCTTGACTGATCATTGTTTGGATTAAACATTGGACTAGCCCATGCAAGTAAAATACGGCCTTTAAAAGCTGCAGCTGCACCACTGGTTATTCTACCTTTATCATCAGTTTGTGTCCATTCAACCGGTAAGTCTGCAATCGCTTCATCCAAATCTGCAATAATTTCGTCAATCGACACAGTAGTCTTGCTACGTGGAACATCTAATGCTTCTGATCCTTCAAATGGATCTTGAACTTCCTTAATGATAGGTACCCCTCCGTATAACCTAACTAGCCTCCAGTAACGTAATGCCCGCAGGAATAAAGCTTGTCCACGAAGCGGAGCTTTGAGATTTTCATCTATTGGCGAGCTTTCAATTCCTTCTAATCCAATATTAATCAAACGAATAAGACGATAGTTATCTTTGTGAAATTCATTTTCAGCACCAATGTCACTTTCTGATGTAAATCCATACAATAATTCGATTCCACTTGACGAATAGCTTTCATCACAATTGGTTGAATTTGCCCCAAATGATGCTCCCGGCATATTCGAGTTATACAAATTATTTATATAGAGTTCAATCTGTGTTTCATCTTCCCAAATTCTCTCATCTAGAGTTGTTAAATCTTGTTTGTCCAATACGTCCTGACATGAAAACAGAAATATCGGCAACAACATTATACTTATATATTTTATTTGTCTCATGCTATTTAATTTATTTTTCATTTTCATAAAATCTTATATCCATTAATAAAAATAGCTCTTTATAGACTTAGGTTGACCCCTAAGCTAAATGTACGTAATAATGGGTATGTATTGTACCTTGCGATGGCATCTTCTTTATACTTAAATGTAGTAATCGGGGACCAAAGATTGGTTCCAACTAGGAAGACCCTCAAATTTCCAATTCCCCAATTCTTTGTAATATTTTTAGGGACATTATAGGATATGTTCACATTTTTCAATCTTAGCTGATAAATGTCTTTCATCCAGAATGTAGAAACCCACTGATTTGAGCTGGCATAAAACGGACTTGGATATTTAGCATTTGTATTTTCAGGTGTCCAGAAATCGCTCCAAAATGCCGGTGAATTTGTTGATACTAATTCACCATTGGACTCAGATGTTCTTGGAACCGTTCGAGCCAATTTGTCAACTACTTTATTATTAATTCCATAAGCCATAGACCAAAGCATGCTTACCCTTAAATCTTTCCACCCAGCGCTCATTGATATATTTGTTGGCAGGAAATGTTTCCAAGATAGCACATCCCCAACTCTTTCAACATACTTTTTATCACTATCCGTAATATTCCCATCTGGTTCGAAAACTGTGTTTGGTTCACCACCTTGCACATCACCTTGTCTGCCTATATCTTCAAAATAATAGCTACCTGGTTGTGTTATTGGAGTTCCGTTAATTAAATATCCATGTCCCCATCTCTCCATCCATTCAGCATTAATTGCATCCAATTGTTCTTGAGTCCTAATAATCCCATTACTTATAAATCCTTCTTCCCTGCCTTCGGCATAGGTACTTTGTCCAATAGGGTACCTGAAATCGTCTGGTGTATATTGGGTAGGTCGTTCAATAATACGGTTTGTTGCATACGAGAAATTACCGCTAATAGTCCAAAATATATCTTTATTAATTTTTCCTCTATATCCAATTTGTCCGTCAAATCCCCATGCTTCCAATCGTCCGAGGTTTTCACTTGGCATTTCTCCAAGACCAGCAGTTTCTGCAAACTCAACAGTTCGTTTATCTAATATATCGAATTGGTATGTATAGTATCCATCAAATGTTACACTTAAGCGATTATCTAAAAATTTAAGGTCTAACCCAAGATTATGCATCAAGGATTTTTCCCAAGTCACACCTGAACTTACAACATCTGTTTTTCCGCCTACTCCTATACCAATAACTGGAATATCCGATCCAAACAAATATTGGGCATCAGAAAGTGTATATTTTCGCAAATATTCATAACTTCCTACAGGATCATATCCTGACAATCCCATGGAGAACCTTATTTTAGCAAAATCAACAAAAGGTACTTTGTCTTTCCAGAAATCTTCTTGTGAAGCTACCCAACCAATTGAAACAGCTGGGAACAAACCTTCACGTTCTCCCGGTGAAAATTTTGTAGTTGACTCATATCTAAATGTCGATTCAATAAGGTATTTATCTGCGTAGGAATAATTTAAACGAAACACACCGGCATAATCACCGCTTTCATACATGCTACCACTTGTGGTAGGTACTAAAAATGCATCTTGAAGTTCTAAACCTGGCGTTTGCATATCTTCAGTTACAGCCTGAAAGCTATATCCTTTTCCTTCGGATTGCTCATACGTTAAAAAAGATGAAACAGTATGCTTACCAAAAGTTCTATTGTAATTTAAGTTAAGGTTTAACTGATAACTTTCGCCAAAAGAATACGATTCAGAAATCCTGTTTTTATTAGTAACCTCGTTTACCTCATTAATTTCATTACCTAATATATATTTATATTCATTTCCGGCTAGATTAAATTGATATAAATTGTAAGGTATCATATAATCTTTACCATATCCATGTGATTCTCTTCTGCTATAAGTAGCTGAAGCTTTTAATCCTTTAATTTTTTGAAAATCGTATGATACTCGTAGATTAAGGGTATTACTTTTGTCAACCGATCTTCTATAGCTTTCAGATTCAAACAAATACAATGGGTTAAAATCTAAATTATTACTAACTGGCTTTCCATCAATATATGGTGGAGTCCATTTGGGAGCCTGCAATAGTTCCTGGAATAAGTCTTCCATGGTATTTGAACCAGCTCCAGATATATATGGACGTTTATAGTCACGGTTATCTAAAGAAACTGTTGCAGAAACTTTTAATGCTTCAGTAATACTAGCATCCAAACCTAATCTGTAAGAATATTGGCCAATACCTAATCCAGGAAAGTTCCCTTCTGTGTAGCGATAATTACCACCAGCATAATACTGAACCTTATCGGAACCTCCTGAAAAATTGATGGTATGCCTAGTTACCATTGACCTTTGCCAAGCTTCATCCAACCAATTATAATCATAGTTTTTCATGGCATTTAACTCCTCATCTGACATAAGTATATCAGTATCATCTGGATACCGAGCATTGATCATTCTAGCTTGATCATAAGCACTTAACATCTCTGTTTGTTGTGTTGCATCCATAATACCATAGCTGCCAGAATAACTAATTCTTAATTTTCCTTCTTTCCCGCGTTTTGTCTTAACAAGTATTACACCATTCGCTCCTTTACTGCCATAAACTGCAGCGGAAGCATCCTTTAACACCGAAAAACTTTCAATATCCGATGGATCCAACATGTCATAAGCCTCCTGACTTGTTTCAAATCCATCTACAATATATAATGGTGACGGATCTTTTGCACCACCACCTGCAGTTCCGAAAGTTGTTTCTGCACGAATCCGAATCCGGGTTTGCGCGCCGGGATTACCTGTTGGTTGGGCA
Source organism: Prolixibacteraceae bacterium (assembly GCA_963677475.2). Taxonomy (GTDB): domain Bacteria; phylum Bacteroidota; class Bacteroidia; order Bacteroidales; family Prolixibacteraceae; genus JABMQB01. The sequence continues at coordinate 51,925 of CAXXQD010000016.1, forward strand.
GGTGACACAGAAACTCCAGGCATTCTACCATCTAGCAAGTTACTAAGGCTTTGTACAGGAAAGTCTTCTATTTCCTTTGCTGAAATACTGGAGACAGATCCCAATAAATTTGCCCGTTTAACTTCTCCATATCCTACCACTACAACTTCATCGAGGTCGGTGATATTTTCACGAAGTGTTACATTAATAATACTTTTCCCATTAACTGGGATATTTTGCACATTAAAACCAATAAAAGATATCATCAAGGTATCATTAGGGGATACCATTATGGAATAACGCCCATCAATATCGGTAATGGTTCCCTGAGTAGTATTTTTTATTACTACGTTAACACCAACCATTGTTTCACCTCTTTCATCGGTTACATATCCCGATACGTTTGAGGGCTGATTTCCCTGGGCGAACAGGGAGGAAACAATCAAAGTTTGAACTATTATTAACAAAAGGAATTTTCTTATGTTACGCATAGTCCTGAAAATGCTCATTTCCCATCGTCCGAAGAATTGTTCTATTTTCATGAATTTAGGTTTAAATATTAATTAATTAAGTTGTTTAAAATATTTGCTAGATTAATTTAATCCGATAAAAAATACTTTTATATAATTTAGAATTGATTTATTTTCTTCTATTCAAACATTGTTTCATTTGGTATACAACATTACATTCAGCTCACAAATTTGATTGTTTACAGAACAATTTTGGTTGTTTTTACAGAACCATTAAGCTGGGCTTTCACCAAATAAATACCTTCCTGAAAATCATTCATTAATATAATATTGGTATTTTTTTTAGAAATAACAGTTTTGCCCGATAAGTCATAAACAGCGACATCGGCAGGTTTCGAAATGCGGATAGTTTTATCATAGCTGTATATCTTTAGTTTATCTATCTCCGGAATATTTGATGTGGAATTTGGAGTGACAACACCATAAATTTTAACATCATGAATTCTTGGAGTTTGTTCCCCACATTCGGCAAAACGCAACATAACATTTTCTGACCATATACCATCTTCCCAAGTCATTCCGTATGCGCTAGGCTGACAATTGAAAATATTCTGGGTTTTTATTCCCGTTGCTATTTCTTTTGTAAAACTTAATGCATAAGCAGCACCTCCGGGTTGGTACCTAATTGTATCCCAAGTTGCACCATCATCAGTACTGATTTCAAGCATTACTCCTCTTTTATTTCCTCCTGTACTTGAATGTGACCATTGAATAATATCAACATAACTTAGTTTTCTAAGATCCAATATAAATTCTCCATGAATCATTGGAAGGTATCCTTGTGCAGCCTCGTAATCCCTACTTATTTCAACAAAACCATCGGATACATTTTGGGTGTTATCCGTTGAATTAGCATAGGCATAAGCTGTTTGCCATTCGGGGGCAAAAGCACAGTTTCTGAAAATATAAGTAGCCTTATCACTTGATCCCATAAATTGCACCTCAATTGAGTCGTTTTTGAATCCATAAATTGGATCTCCCGTAATAGGATCAGCGGAATTATCACTATTACCATCATTTGGATTTGAATCGGTATGGAATTTATCAAATCCCATAAAGTTTTCATTTAATACTAACGCTTCACTCGAGAATAGATTTCCCCATCCTGTCCCTGTGGTTATATCTTGACTTTTAGCCAAATAGCTAAAAACTACTATAAAAAGAATTACTAAAAAAGATGCTTTGTTTTTCATAGCTTTATTTTATACATATAAATGAATATGAATCTATTCAATTTTAAACGCAATACTTAGATTAATATGCACAACCGCCAAAAGTTTGAGAATTCTCCAAGATAACTTTCTCTAATTAGAAGAAATAATCAACGAAGTTATCGGCAACCTAATCATAATGTCAAAATGCAGCAAAAATAACCACCCACGAATGAACATCAATTTCAATCTAAGTTTCTCTTTAGCAAGATTCACCTAAAAGCGGTGAGTCAATTATAAAGCCAAAAATTTATATAGCTTTTGTAAAACCAGACAAATTCTTAACCTAATTTTAAATCCTCAAAAAATAACCGGCATGAAAGAAAAAGTATCCAAGAAAGATTTTGTTTAGAATATTATTAATAAAACATTAGTCTTCAATGATATCAATTTTCATTATAAATATTATGAACAATCCTTGATCAATACTTTTCCTGTCACCCCTTATTTCACATTATTCTTATTTAACAAAAACTTTTGTTGTTTTTAAACGGTTTCCAGCCTGAGCTTTTACAATATAAACTCCTTCAGTTAAATCGTTCATTGCCACAACATTTGAATTCTCAACTGTCCTTACAAGTTTTCCTGCAATATTATACACTTTCACATCAGCAGGTTCCGAAATACGTATCATTTTATCATAGCTATGTATCCGTAACAGGTTTTTGTTTATATCTTCCGCAGAGTTTGGATCACCAGGATCCCGAAGAACCCCATAAACTTTAAGGTCATGGATTCTAGGCACTTGATTTGGAGATATACTAAAACGTAGCATTACATTCGATGCCCAAATTCCATCTTCCCAAACCATACCATATCCAGAAGGCTGACAATTATACGTATTCTCAGTTCTTACTGGACCATAAACATCAGTAGTATTGTAAGATCCTGTTCTTCCATCGCTTAACTGCATTCGCAACGTATCCCAAGTTAAACTATCATCAAGACTATATTCCAAAAGTATTCCTCGTTTATTACCACCGCAACTTGAATGGGTATACTGTACAACTTCAACGTAGTCCAATTCCCTCAAGTCAACAATAAAATATCCTTGAATTTGACCGGGGTTACTGCCATAGGTCCTACTCACTTCAATAAAGCCATCAGAAACATTAGTTGTATTTTCTGTGGCATTATCATACCCATAAGCTGTTTGCCATTCAGGAGCAAAAGCACACTGGTAACAATCGTATGTCGCCTTTGTAGCCTCGGCTCCTAAAAATGGTACATCAAAAACACGATTGGTATAACCATATACGACTTCACTGGTAACCGGATCAATTGAGTTTTCGCTACTCCCATCAGCAGGATTCTCGTCTGAATGAAAGAAGTCATAACTCTGAAAGTTGTCATTTAATACTAGTGATTCTGTTGGGTTTAAATCTCCCCAACCAGTACCTGTCCCGTCATCAACCTGGGAATAAGAAGTTAAACACAAGCCAAATACGGCTAAAATTAAAGTAAAAAGTTTTCCATACATGATAAATTAATTTAGTAGTTATAAAAAATAAAAATTAACGAATTTTCTTTCGTTCTCGTTTCAATTTAGCCCACCCATAATACGTTAACGAATCATCAGCAGGTTGAGTTTTAAAAATTAGACTGGCGATATAAGCAAATAGCATCAAAACAATGTGGCTATATACACCAATCATATATTTATGCTGGTTAAAATTCCAACTCCCCAAATCAAGCAAGAGGCCTTTATTCCCCTCAAGGCCAATTGGTTTTGATGTTAGTAAAGCATAAATAGTAAAAAGAATGCTTGCAAAAATCCCAACATATATTCCTTTTTTATTAGTCCTTTTGCTAAAAATGCCAAGAATAAACATTCCGGCAATCCCACCAGAGAAAATAGCGTAGAGGGTAAAAATAATTCCTAAAACACCTTCTCCCCCAGCTTTTACATAAAATAACGCTACTGAAATTGCCCCTATTCCTGCCAAAGCAATAAAGGTCCTGCTTAAAATCATTTGTTTCTTTTCTGGCGTATTGGGTTTCCATCTCAGGTAATAGTCCTCCAAACAAATCGCAGACAAACAATTTAAATCAGAATCAAGGCTCGAAAATGCTGCAGCGATCAATGCTGATAAGATTAATCCGATTACCCCTACAGGCAAATTAGACATTATGAATATTGGGAAGATATCGTCAGGCCTGATATCTGCCGGCAATTGAACTCCAGTAATTTTATAATATGAAAAAAGAGCTGTTCCGATAAACATAAACAAGGCCCATACAGGCACACTCATTAAAACCCCAAACAAGGAAGCTTTAACTGCGTCTTTATCTGATTTAGCTGTTAAATATCGTTGAACAATTGTTTGGTCGGTTCCATATTTTTGAATAGCATAAAATACACCATTTAAAGCCATTACCCAGAAGGTCAGGTTGACAAACTCGAGATCGAATGGACCAAACCCGATTCGACCATTATCCATAGCAACCTGCCAAATTTGAGATGGCCCGCCTTCAACTGAAAATAAAAGTATAATTAGTGAAACGATTCCTCCTCCTATAAGCATGAACCCCTGGATTACATCAAGCCAGATCACAGCCTCAATCCCGCCAATCATGGTAATAAGAATCACAATTACACCAATAATAAAAATAATATAAGTTGTACTTATCCCTGTCATATTTGACAATGCCATTGAAATTAGGTAAAAAACAGTACCCATTTTAGCGAAGTGGTTTAAAACAAATCCTAAAGAAGTATATAAGCGTGCACCAAAACCAAATCTTCGTTCAAAATATTCATATGCACTCAATCGAATAACTTTTCTAAATAAAGGCACAATTATTCCAACAATAAAAATAAGCACCAAAGGAACCATTAGTCCTTGTACAAGACGAATCCAGTTGGTTGAATATCCCTCACCCGGATATGCCAGGAATGTTACGCTGCTGATTAATGTTGCAAGAATAGACATCCCGATTGCCCAGGAAGGAATTTTGCCTCCAGCGGTAAAATAATTATTTGTGTTTTTTTGCCGTTTTGAAAACCGCAATCCAACAACTATCGAAACAATAAATGTTGCTACAATAATAATGTAATCTATAATATGTATCGAAACCGCGTTTTCCATTTAAATTAGATTTACTTCAGCATTTTCAAAATTGATGTTTTTGGGCCAGGAATAGCTTCCCGGCTTGGTGGTAATGCACAGATTTGGATATTCATCTACCTTCATTTGAATGATCCCAAGATCGAGTTCTTTAAAGGGGTACAATTTTTCTATTTTAAGCGAATTTAAAATTTCTGAAGTGGTTGCCCCCCCTTCAATGAATAAACTATCTAACTGAACCCTTTGCATTACATTTTTCACTAATTCGGCAATTGTATTTTTAATTCGAACTGCCAGTCCTTCCTCATTATTAAATTCGAAATCGACTGAAACAATTGTTTTTAAATTCTTATTTAAGCAATCAACCACATCATCTACCCATTGATCAAATGTACTTTGCTCATAATCGGACCTACAATAAACATCTTCTGGCATATTCTTCTTTATTACGGAAGAATTATCCAAACGTTTAAGTATTCCATTACTTTTAGGAAATGCACTTCCGAATACAAATAGTGAACGGTTATCAGGCAGTACAGTTTCCTTTTTTAAATCTTTGATTTCTTTATGACCTGAGTTTAAGATCACATCGAAGAAACCGGCACCACCAGCAGCAATTGTAGTTTCATCTATTTTAGATGCCCAATTCTGCATATCCTCTAAATTCTTCACATCCCCGATTACTAATCCTTCAGCTGAGTGCACTTCGTCTACTTTTTTAGACTCGACACTACATATTCCGCTATCGATAATCGACACCACTGAAGATGTCCTTATTGGGAAGTCCGGATCATTGGAAAAATGGGTTTCGGAAATAGGAATACCTTTAATTGTATATATTCCTTTTTCTATCAAACGGTCAAACACTGGATTCCCGGCAACTATAACCGCCCGTTTTTTCCTGGAGGCTTTTATTTGCGCAACCAATTCTGCAGCAATGTTTCCGCGAAGAACTGAATCCAGTTTTTTATAAATATATTCCGGCTTTAATTGTAATAGCTTTTGCGTTATTTTTTCAATTTCCAGCGAAGCTTCACTAGCTATCATTGACCGGGTATCGGTTGCAATAATTAATAATTCGGCATCGGTAACCCCATTAACTTCGGTTTCTATAATTACCTTTAATCCGTATTTTAATCCAATTCCACCAATCTCGGCAGCACCAGTAAAGTCATCTGCAATAACTGCAATCATAATAAATTAACCTCCAAATTAGTTCTTAAAAAGTTTCACTGCATATTCAATCGCATATTGCAATGCTTCAGGGCTTGCAATACCTTTTCCGGCGATTTCAAAAGCAGTTCCGTGATCAACTGATGTTCTTATAATTGGTAACCCCAATGTTATATTCACACCTTTAACACTTTTCATTTTACCGGTTTTTTCGTCCCATACAAACCCGGTCAATTTAAATGGGATATGCCCTTGATCGTGGTACATGGCAACACATCCATCATACCTGCCACCAGCAGCCAAGGCATATAAAGTATCTGGCGGGATTGGTCCTTCAACCAAATAGCCATCTTTCTTTGCAGTATTAACTGCAGGAATGATTTCTTTAATTTCTTCATCGCCAAACAGGCCTTCATCGCCTGCATGTGGGTTTAATCCGGCAACCCCAATTTTGGGTGACTTAATCCCCAATTTTTTTAAGCCGGCATCCATTATATGGATTACATCCAGTATTCTTTCTTTTTGCACCAAATCACAAGCTTTACGCAACGAAACATGTGTGCTCACATGAATAACTTTTAGTTTTTCATCTGCTAAAAGCATAGCATATTTTGGTGTATTTGTGTAATGCGCATAAATTTCGGTATGCCCAGAAAAAAGATGCCCGGCATCGTGTATAGCTTTTTTATGAATTGGGCAAGTAACTGTTCCGTCAACATCGCCACTTTTTGCTAATTCAATTGCTTTTACAATTGATCGAAAAGCAATATCTCCCGCAACAGCTGAAATTTGACCAAATTCAATCTTATCCGGTTCTTTCACATCCAGATCAAAAACATCTATATGTCCGGGGTGGAACCTGGCTTCCTTAACATCTTTTATTGCTTGTATTTTTAAATCGAAATTGAGTTTCGATATAATATTATTCATGATTTTCGCATTTCCAACTAACATAGGCTTACAAATATCATAAACCCTGTAATCTGAAAACGCTTTTAAGGCAATCTCAGGACCTACTCCTGCCGGATCGCCCATAGTAATTGCTAATATAGGTTTTTTCGTATTATCCATTAATTTCCATCCCCTCGAATTCTTGAAATTCCTTTTTTAAATATTCTTTATACGATAATTCTTCTGTTTCTTGCATGCGGTACATTGGGGGAAGTACATTTGGCAAACACAAGCCCATTCCCGACATTAAAAGTTTTAATGCTGGTAAAGAATGGCTTAAATCCCTGTTTTTTTGGTATAAAAGAGATAACGAATTTGTTTTCTCCTGCAGCTCTTCAGCTTCTTTAATATTTGACCTTACAGCTTCATTGTATAGGTTTTGGTACAATTCGGGACAGAAATTACCAGTACTGGGAACTATTCCATTCGCACCATTTTGTAATCCATACACCGACATTGCAGCCCATCCTATTAAAAAGCTAAAATCATCTCTGTCCTTCCATAATTTCAGCGAAGCATCCAATCTTTCAACCGATCTTTCCGAATCTTTTAACCCAACAATATTACGATGAAGGCTGAGTTTATCAAGAACTTCCAATGAAAGCGACACACCGGTTGTTGATGGCATATTGTATATTATCAACGGACACGCAATGGAATCGGCTAAATCCGTAAAATACCTTTGTATTTGATCATCATTTACCGGGTAGTAATAAGGTACAGTTGCGACTACAACATCAACACCCAATCGAGCATATTTATTTGCCTGGTCAATTGAAGTTTGCAATGAAGTATCAGAAACGCCGGCATATAATATACTCTTTCCGTTTACTATTCCTGAAGTTACTTTTACCAATTTTTCCTTTTGTTCGAGACTCATTGACTCTGATTCTCCTGTTGTTCCCAAAACGAAAGGTGCAACACCAGCTTCTTTAAATTTCAGGATAATTTTTTCGACAGATTTCTCATCAATTGACAAATCATCTTTGAATGGGCTTATCATTGGTACAACTACCCCGCTATATTTCTTTTTCACTCCCATTTTTTAATAAGCATTCATGTAAATGTAAATTGCATTTAATAAAGTAACTTCCTTTACATTATTTTTTAATAAGCGTTGAACCTTAAGCGCTGAATGAGCCATATCTTCAATCGCATCCTTTTCTATTTTTAGTTCCGACAATTTACTTGGAATAGAACACTGACGAATTAATTCTTTAATCACGTTAATTCCTTCCTTTGCCATTAGTTCAAGGTCACCCAAATTTGCAACTCCCAGGGCTTGCGCAACTTTTGCATACTTTTTTGGTGCAGCCGACAAATTAAACTCCATTACGTGCGGCAATAAAATTGCATTTGCCAAACCATGCGGAATTTTATACTTACTTCCTAACGGATATGCCAAAGCATGAACTGCTGCCGTATTAACCGGCCCCAGGCACATACCTCCGTAAACACTTCCTAACGCAAGGTTAGCACGTGCATTCATATCTTCGCCATTTTTTACGGCAACTAACAAGTTCTCACTAATTAAACGAATGCCTTCCAATGCCAATACATCACACATCGGGTGTGAGAAGTTATTTACATAAGCTTCCAAACAGTGGGTCAACGCGTCAAGTGCAGTATAGGCAGTTATTGCAGGAGGCAAAGCAACCGTTAGCATTGGATCCACATATGTTGCATCAGGTACCAACGAACCGCTTATAACTCCTTTTTTATCGTTATTAACTGTATCAAAGAAAATTGCATTGGGTGAAACTTCACTTCCAGTTCCCGAAGTAGTTGGCAAACAAGCAAGATATACCTTTCGTTTGTTTAACAAGCCATTGCCTACAATTTCAGCTAGCCCTTGCTCATTGTCAATCATTGCAGCTAACAACTTTGCCGTATCCAAAACACTACCACCACCAATTCCCGCAATACTGTCTGCGCCAAATCTTTTTGCCTGCTTTAGAACCTTTTGAAAGTCTTCAAATGATGGTTCTTTATCAATTTCGTAATTAATTTCAACTGAAATTCCTGCCTCCTCGAATTTTGACATGTTTTCACCTAACGATTCTTTTAAAACAGGTATGGCAAGTATATATAATTTTTTAAAACCTAACCGGGTAAAATCTTCAACAAACTGATTAAAACTTCCCTCACCAAACACGATTTGCCCAGGATGCCTAAATACTATTTTGTTTAGCAATGCATTCTCTTCAGTTTTTCCCGCCGTTTGTTCCACTATCGTATAATTTTCAACGCTCATATAATCTATCTCTATTCGACTTTTTTTTACAATTCGTGTAATCGTTTACACTTTTAAATCGTCTATAAAAGCAATACTTACAAATTTATAAATATTTTTTTAATGTAAACGTTTTATTACCATTTTTCACACAATTAAAAAGTGATTATCTATAACTATAAATTTAAACCAGACCAACAAATCTCCTTAAACATTGGTTACCTATTGTTTTTAATTATTAACAGTTGATTTACTTCGATTAACAAGCGAAAATTAACATTCAGAAAAGGATTTATTCTGATATGTTCATTAATACCGATAAGCTACAGTTATAAGCATAAAAAGGTGGGTTGCATAACAACCCACCTCTATAAAATATTGATTAAAATATTATTTCGTTACACTAAATTTACCAGTAAAAGCGTTGTTTCCAACTTTCAGTTGATAAATATAAATACCTTCTTTTAAAGAATTTGTATCAATTGAGATTTCATTAACCCCTCTTTCGAAATATTGTCTTGAGCCAATATTCATTGATTGACCTACAAGGTTTACAATGCTTAATGATACTTCAGACGCTTGGTCTAATGTAAATTTAATTTTTGCAAAACTTGAAGCAGGATTTGGATATAGTACAACATCATTATCTAATGCTATATCATCAGCAGCTGTAATATTAGCACCTAATACCCAATCAACAGACAGAGCCAACAAACCTCCAAAGTTATCGTTAACAAGTGAAGTTGCGTCAGAATTTACAGCCAAAAGAACAACACGACTTGCCAATTCTATTGGAGCATAACTATTGTCTAACCTTAATGAATTAACGGTTACGCCTCTTTCAACAGCCCATGTATTTGCCAATCCAGATGTTGGAATACCAGCATATGTTGTCAATGGAACTCCACCAATTGAACTTAAATCACATGCATCTAATGTAACATTGCCAAAATCTTCAGTTGTTGGATTAACACCAGTCCATGTAATTTTTTGTCCTGTAACCATATCGTTGGTAATGAAATGTGAATCATCGGTAACAACCATTTTTAATCCATCGGTACGATCTTCTTCAGCAGCAATGTAATCCCTAAGTTTTTTCTTAGAATATAATGTAGCATCTTTTCCGTTGATCCATCCCCACTTATCATGTTTAACCCCATCAACTTTCATACAAACTGAAGGAATAGGATAATCATCTTGCGCATATGGTTTTACATCGGAAGAACCAGCACCCGGGCTAAATATGATTGCCGCAAATGGTGAATAATCAAAACGAACGCCTTCAAGGAACCAAAGATTAATTACTGTTCTATCCATTTGTGTGACAGAGAAACCTTCAGCTTCTAATTGTGCAATAATTGGAGCATCAATTTTCTCTGGGTTATTACTTGTCAAATAAAGGATTTCTTCGTCTGAAGGATCAAATTTACCTTTAACATCGCCACGCCCTAATACCCATTCTACAGAACCAACAATAGCCTTTTTCATATCGGATGTAGTATAATCAGCACCAAATGTTGGAGAATCATCGTCATCGTTAGCCATAGTTCCGGCAAAAATTGGGAAGTAAACCATTCTTGATTTTGAACTTAAGCCAGTTGCTCCTAAAGTAGCGCCTTTCGGAATAGCCCAAAGAGTTCCCATGTTGCTATCAAAACTAGGGTTGCCAGCTAATAACATTGCCTGAGGCACAACAGACTTAAGATCTACGCCATAGGTACGAATGTCGGTTAAGTTTGAATCTGGAGTTGCAAACTGGAATGTTTTTCCAAGACCTATTGTTTCTGTAATGTAATGATCATCTTTCACCTGAAGATATTTCCAATTAGGAGTTCCACTTTTATCTTCTTTATAGGTTGCAGCATCAACAGCTTCAGTCCACCAACCCCATTTATTGTAACGAGGCCCTAATGGCTCAAACATTACTGAAGGTATAGGATATTCTGAATCAGTTCCAAAAGGTACTACTTTACTTGAACTACAAGATTCGCCAAACACAACTGCTGCATAAGGAGAATAATCAAATTCAGCTGTAGCATCATTGTCATCCATATATACAGTAGCAATACCAGCAGCTTCTAAAGTTGCAACAATTACTGAATCACTTGGAAGAATTGACTCAGGAGCTGTAGCTCCAAATACCAACACTTTTTCCTGAGCTTTGTAATAAGGCCAAATCCAAATACGTGCTCCACAATCAAGTTCTAACCTATCATAGGTTGTATTAAAAGAATTAGCTGTAACAAGGAAGTTGAACATCATATCATCGTCAGCTTTACCTGTTTCAGGGGCAGCAACTGTTATTTTTGCTTTTGACCATTGACCGTTATCTTCATTGTAAACAGCTTCGTTAATTGTATAAGGAATATCTACGGTATAATTGCCTTCTCCATCGTTTCCTTTTAATGCTCCTTCGCTAGGGAAGATAAATTTCTGGAATGCTTTGTCAACCATATCATACTCAATGGTAAACTGACCTTCACGACCTTTCGTTTTTAAAGGTATGGAAATCATAGACTGTACACCTTTTTCAAGCTCATATGGAGTTTCTTCGTTCTTATATGTCACATTTGACTCAACACCTGCAGCAGGTTCAATCCAAATTGGGATACCGAAAGAAACGGTAAAATCATCAAAAACAATTGTAGGGTCAAACGATCCTTCTGCTACTGCTGTTCCAGTGCCTTCTGTAAATAATTCAAAGTAAACATTTTTTCCATCGAAAGCAGATTTATCAACTCCTGCCACTTCAGCAAGATTTACAGCTTTTTTACCACTACCGGTAATATAAAAGTCTGCAATAGTTGTATCTAATCCGCCATCAGCCCTAACGTGAAGAGTATAACTTGCAGTTTGCCCGGTATTACCTTCATCGTATGTATCAATGGTAAACGACAAGTCGGTTGATAACTTATAACCACTAAATTTATAATAGAAGTTATATGCAACACTTTTCCATTGTCCAGGATGCACACCAAGAGCCTGGTCTGTACCTTCTTCATTTAAATCAAACAAACAGGCTGAAGCATTATTTATAGTATTTTTTGAAGTATCAGCTGTCCCGGCAGTTTTTAAAGCCCAAGCTTCCATTAATGCTTTTAATGAATCAATGCTTGCAATACGTACTGGGTTATCGTAACTACGGTAACTTTTTAACTTAAAGTCACCATTATAAACCCTACTTCCAGTAGTATCGTTCACACGGGTTTCGAATCCTTTGTAGGTTTGACATTTAGACCAGGATACATTAATGGTTGTATCGTCAACCTGCTCCCAAGTACTATTGCCCCTATCAGTATTAAAATTTGTAGTTAAAATTGCAAGACCTGTCTCGGCATCTTTTGCAAAAGTTTGCCCAAAAGATGACTTATCGCCAAATTTAACTTGAGCATTTGAATAGCCTGCAACAAGAACAATGCAAGCCATCATTAACATTTTTAGAGTAAAATTTTTCATACATATAATTTTAAGTTGGACAAAAATTTAATTATTATTAGTTATTAAGTATCGTTTACACTGCATTAAATATTCATTTTCAAGTAGTTGCACTCAACTTTGTTATTATTTTATGATAACGTTTTCACAAATTTACAAAATATATTAGATTTTAAAAATCATAAATGTTAAAGTTAAGCAGAACTTCGCTTCATTAATTCGGTATTTAAAGTCATTTGAATACATGACCTATCGGGATCTTGTATTCTTTGGATCAAAAGTTCGACAGCTCGCTTTCCAATTTCATATGCCGGCTGCCTAACGGCAGTTAATGGTGGATTCAACGAACTAGACCAATACATGTCATCAAAACCGACTATGGCTATATCTTCTGGAATTTTCAATTTTCTATTATGAATGGTTTCCAAAGCTCCTAAAGTTATCAGGTTATTACCTGTAAAAATAGCGTCTGGCGGATTAGGCAAATCTAATAATTCACCACATAGTTTTATCCCACTTTCATGTTTTGAGTTCCCAAATTTTACCAATTCTTTAGAAAAAGGGATCCCATTTTCGGCAAGTGCATCTTTATAACCCACTTCCCTCAATCTACTTGAAGGGATTTCTGGCAATCCCGCAATGTATGCAATTCTTTTGTATCCTGATTTTATCAGATAATCAACAGCATTGAATGCACCTGTTCTATTATCCACCAACACTACATCTACATCAATGCCACTTAAGCCCCTATCAACACAAACAACAGGCAATCCACCTTTAAGCATTCTTTTTAGCTGTGGGTCATCTTCCCTTGCAGGGGCTGCAATTAGTCCATCAATTGCTTCAGATTGTAATATATCAAGGTATAATTTTTCCTTTTTTTCATCCTGCCCAAAATTACACATTATTATTGCAGAATTATTATTATATGCCAGTTCCTCAATTCCCCGTAATACATCTACATAAAATGGGTTTTCAATATCGGGTATCAGAACACCAAATAAATTACTAGAAACACTTTTTGAACGCAAGCGTTTTGCAACCCTGCTGGGCTGGTATTTTAAATCTTTTATTGCTTTTAATATTTTCACACGTGTTGCTTCATTGACGTTCCCATTATTATTTAACACCCTTGATACTGTGGCAATGGAAACACCAGCTTTCTTTGCAACATCATTCATACTGACCATATGCACTTACTATTTTTGATCGTAAAAGATTAATTGAACCTAGTTACATTATAGAAAGCGCAATGTAAACGTTTTCATTTTAATTTCAAAATTAAATGAATAAACATTTCCAGAGTGATCAAACAATTTAGGGGAATTTACAACTTATCTGTTATTTTAATGTTTGGTTCAGAATAAAATAAAACTTCATATTCTATTCAAAACCATTAAAATTGATTAACTATTTTTTGCGTCGCTGCCAATTTGCCATTGCTCGCCCTAACAATATATGTGCCTTTTGGGATAATATCTAAAGGTATCTCTTTTGTGTTTTGTTCCCGATATAAAACTTTACCTGTAAGGTCGTATATTTCGACATTGGACAATTCAGAAATTTTTATCCTCTGTTTTAATTGGATAATTTCTAGATTCTTTCCCTTAACTGTTTCTGCAAAAGTTGGAGGAACATAAAGTCCATAGATCTTTAAATCATGTAATCTTAAGGTCTGAATAGTTTGTTCTCCTGCACAAACGAACCGGAGCATTACATTTTCTGCGAATATCTCATCTTCCCATGTCATCCCAAAGGCTGCTTGGTCACATCGATATATATTATAGGTTTTTTCACCTGTAGAAATATCTTTATGAAAACTTTTTGCATAACTGTTTTCTCCAGGTTGATAACGCAAAGTATCCCAGGTTATACCATCATCAACACTTATTTCGCACATTGCACCACGTTTGCCATTACCTGTGCTGGAATGCGACCAATACATTCCTTCCACAAAACTAACTTCCCGCAAATCAACAATAAAATGCCCTTTTAAGGTTGGAACAGTAGAATATTTAGTATCAGGCCTGCTAATCTCTACAAAACCATCCGATACATTTTCCGTATTCTCACCACCGGTAAATTCAGCCCTAACCGTTTTCCATTCGGGAGCAAAAGCACATTGTTTGTAGATGTAGCGAATTGTGCCAGATTCACTTCCAGGGATATGTATATCCAGAGAATCGTCCTTATATCCATAAATCATCTCCCCTGAAACTGGGTCAATTTCGTTCTTACTATTACCATCGTTTACATTTTGACCATTAAAATAAAAGTCAAATCCCATAAAATTTTCATTTATAAGTAGTTGTTCATAAGGCGTAAAAGTTGCGCCCCACTCCATTCCTGTCCCGGTATCTTGACCAAACATATTCATATTAATAAGTAAGCCAAGAAAAACAAATATCAGTTGTTTAGTATTCATTGGGTTTTAAAAAATAGTTTTATTTTATTGCATTATTAACATATCTTTTGGGCTTTTAAATAATTTCGGTATAAAATTAAATGCATTCTTGTTTTTTTAGGAGTAATTATTGGTCAAATACCAAGAATATTGTACTAACTTTTTGTTCTCTTATACTCCGAAGGCGTAATTCCGGTTTGTTTTTTAAAACACTTCGCAAAATAATTTGGATCGTTAAATCCGCACTTATATGCCACTTCGGTTAAGGAAGTTATGCCGGAATCAATTAATTGGACAGCCCTTTTTACCCGAATATCTTTTATAAAATCGACTGGGCTAATTCCCAACATCGACTTTACTTTTTTATAAAAAACGGTACGGCTCATCGACATATTATCAGCAAAATCGTTTACGGAGAATGAAGTATTATCCATGTTTTCCTCCATAATTTGCATTAGTTGTTTGATAAATAATTCATCTTGGGAAGTAAACTTAGGTATTGACGGGTTTAGTTTTTCATAAGAAGTTTCTTTAGGGCCAACTACCAAAAGAGACATATACCATTTTTGCAATTCCTCCCGTTGGCGAATTAATGAGCGAATACGGGCTTTGAGGTAAGCCGAACTAAATGGTTTTGTAATATAGTCATCGATACCTTCTTCCAAACCAGAAATCCGATCTCCCAAGCATGATTTCGCAGAAAGCAACACAATAGGGATATGACAAATAATCTTATCATTTTTAATTGCTTTAACCATCTGTATACCATCCATAACTGGCATCATTATATCACTTAAAATAAGGTCAGGCATATATTTCGAAGCACTGTTTAATCCATCTTTCCCGTTTTGTGCAGCAAGAACATTATATTCAATATTAAGCGTTGAGTAAAGGTATTCTTGCAGTTCCTGGTTATCCTCTACAATAAGAATTGTACTTTTCTTTGTCTTGGCTGAATCGGGGCTTGTGTTTTCTTCATTTAGGTTAACCTGTAGCTTAGAATTTTCTGAACCGTTCTTAAAGTTATTTCTTTCAACATCAATTAAATAAGTATCCGTAAGAGAATCTTTCAACGAGAGTTGGCTATTTTTATGCTTGTTTTCACTATCAATTATTGTTGTGTTATGGTTTCCTTCAAAATGATTCGCTCCTTTCATTAAGCTAACAATAAATGTGCTGCCTGAATTAACTTTGCTATTAACCTTTATTGTGCCTTGATGAAGTTCAACCAACTCTTTTACCATTGACAAACCAATTCCCGAGGATAAATGGCTGACATCCTTGCTCGCCAAAGTATCGAAACGTTGGAAAAGTGTATTCATTTTTTGTTCTTCTATCCCGTTTCCTGTATCTATTACAGAAATTTCAACTGTATCCTGGATTTCTTTTGCCAAAATTGATATTGACTTGCCACTTGGTGTATGTTTAAATGCATTTGAAAGCAGGTTAAAAATTATTTTTTCAAACTTATCCTTATCAAGCCACAAATTCAGCTGATCTTCTCTACAAATAAAATCAAAAGAAATATTTTTTCGCGAGGCTTCCAGTTTAAAGCTCAACATTATTTCCGGAATAAACTGCACAATATCAACTTCTTCAACAAAAAGGTTCATTTTGTTGTTTTGTATCTTTCTCAAATCAAGTATCTGATTTACAAGATGGAGCATCCTTTCAATATTCCTTTTCACAATCGACAAATGTGCCTTTGCCGTTTTCGAAAGGTTTTCGTTTTCAAGAATTTCAGAAACAGGGCTTGATATTAAAGTAAGGGGGGTTCTTAATTCGTGCGATGCATTTGTAAAGAATGCCAATTTTGCATTGCTCAACTTATGCTCCATTTCAACTTTATGCCGCAATCGATAAATTGTAAATACCACATATATAACAACAAATGTTGTAGCAACAAATAGCATTGCATAAAGAAGCCATGCCCAAATTGTTTCGCTAAACTTTGGTTTAACTTCAATTGACAGACTGGACATGTTCTCGCTCCAAACACCATCACTATTAGTTGATTTTACACTAAAGCGATAATCACCGTGCGGAATATTTATATACGTAGCAGTTCGGTCAAAATTAACATAATGCCAATCCGTATCGATTCCTTCCAACATATAAGCATATTGGATTTCTTTAGGGTTCTTAAAATCCAGTGCTGCATATTCAATTGACAAATTGCGTTGTTTAGGATTCAATACTAATGTGCCCAAACCTTCAATTGCACCTTTATATGGCAAGCCCTGAACGGAGAGTTGGGTAAAAATTATTGGAGGTACATACTCCGGTTGCAGCAGACTGTTCTGGTCAAATCCCAAAACGCCTTTATCTGTACCAAGAACCACATTCCCTGATGCATTTAAAGCAATTGCCCCTTCCGAATAAGTAATATTTTGTCGCGATCTATAACTTCCGTATGGAAGCACCTGCGATCTTGCAGTGTTATACTTGAGAATAGCTTTTTTTGTAACCACCCATAAACCAAGCGATTTGTCTTCAATCATTGATAAAACCATATCTGAAAACAGCCCGTCTTTCTCGGTATAAGATTCAAATTGTATTTCATTTGAAAGAAGGTTGCTGGAAATGATTTTGTTTATCCCGCCATTTTGTGTTAACACATAAATATTTCCTGATTTGTCGCAATAAGCGTACATAACATCGTTATTGCTCAATGAACCCTGTTGACTGGATTTTCTGGTATTTTGGTAAAATTCTATGTCTCTATAATCTTCAAATTTGCTGGAAAAGCTAATTAACCCATCCATTGTACATGCTAAAATTACTTGATCATTTGTTTCGGTGATATACCTTACCCTACCCGACATTTCGGTTGGCAATGCTTTCAATAGGTTTTTATTGTTTAAAAATCTTATTTCGCCATGTTCATTTTTTTCAACCAGATTCAATCCCCCACCGTAACTTCCAATCCAAACTCTTTTTTTACTATCCTGAAATATAGAATAAACATAATTACTATGAAGGGAATATTTGTCCGCCGATGAAAACCTATAGTTATAAGCTTTAAAAGATAACTTTCCAGGCCCGATTGGTTCAAATAAATAAATCCCTTTTCCTTTGGTCCCCACCCAAATATTACCATTATCATCCTCCATTAGACAATACACATCGCCCGGAAAAGAATGTGGTTCATTTGTAAGTTCTCCGCTTTTTGTAATGTAGCCCAAGCATTTTTGTGATTCATCTATTATTTTCAGACCGCCACCCTTTGATCCAATCCAGAGATTATTATTTTGATCCAACAATAATGCACGTATTTCCAAATTATCTTTGTCTTTCCTGACAATTGTGAAATCTTTTTCAAAAAAGGAAAGCTTGCCAAAACTCTGAGGGTTTCCATACCAAATGTTTCCTTGTTTATCGAGGCAATATGGCCTGATAAAGGGCGAAATAATTGATTCTATATTTCCAAATTCAGCGAAATAGTATTTCAATTCTTTAGTTTCACGATCAAAATAACAGAGATTTTCTTCTTTTGGAATGACCCATAAATTCCCCTGGCAATCTTCGTTTATCAAGAATTTATTGGGGCTTTCATAATTTAAAGATTCATTTTTTGGGGAGTACAATACCTCTAATTGGTCTTCGCTCCTCTGATAATAAATAACGCCCTTGTTGTTATTCGACATCCACAAATCTCCGTATTTGTCTTCATAAATGGAGTAGACCTCATTTCTCGTTGAAGAATTTACATTTACAGTTACTTGCTGAATATTGCCGTTTGTTTGATTATAGATTAATAATCCTGCATCGGTTCCAAGCACAATTGAGCCATCCTTTAATTTTGAAAGGGTATAAACATTCATCACAGATTCAGGAAGAGCAATTTCGCTCAGTTTGCCCGTTGTTGAATTGTAATTGGCAAAATGCCCGTTTTGCGCGCAAAGCCAAACATTATCTTGATCTTCAACAATTGATGCGTAGGGAATTTTTGAATTGAATTTTGGGCTTCCAATAAAAACAACACCTTTGTTTGTTAAAACCCATTCATTACCTTCTTTATCTAAATGTACATTATTAACCTCATTTGCTTCTATGTGTTGTGTTTCAATGCCCTCCCCTTTTTTGCAATTCCTGTCATCTATCCTGTAAAAATGTGCGTTTTTACATATAATCCAAGTAATGCCATTTTTTAATGGGATAATTTTAGAGACAATGCACTCATCAGCTTCTGCAACAAATAGTAAAACATCGATAAAGGTTTCTGATTCCCGGTCAAACAAATAAGCCCTTTCATCTTGGCTTAAGCACCAGATATCGCCTTCAGAATTTTCACTGATCCAATTAATACGGCTGTATTTCATCGTACTTCCATCTCCAGGGTACGATTTATAGTTAATGAATTTATATCCATCAAACCGGGTAAGTCCATCTCTTGAACTAATCCAAATTAGCCCATTTCTATCCTGCAAAATATCGGTTACAGCACTTTGAGAAAATCCTTCGATAAAAGAATATTCTTTTACGCTACATATAGGTTGCGTGTTTCCCTTGAAAAAAGAAATCAGGAATAAACTAATTATAAATACAAATCTCTTTATACCCATACGACAATATCCATTCTTAGTAAAAGGTACTACGATAGTATAATAAATACATATTAATTAATAGTAATGTTATCAGAAAGCACCTATAAATGTAAACGATTTCAAAATTAAAAAACAATATTTTCCAGAGACAACCAACACTAACCTAAAAATACAAAACAAACGTAGCACCTAGTTTTAGGCATTTTAACGCTCTCGACAAACTTGTAAAGTTAAAATCTTTTGAGTGGCAGACAAACAAAATCAATAAAGCTTTCGATATAAATAAGTACAATAAATTGGAAACGTTTACATTTTTAGTAAATTTCTTTCTATTTTTGGAGTCTGAACCTGATTGATCAGGAAACCTAAGAAACAATTTACACTTATGAGGAAATATCTTACACCGATAATCTTACTTATTTTGATTGTTGGATTCAGCAACTGTGACAATACCCAAAAGACTTCAGAAAAAAAATGGAGCATAAAAATGGCGGACGCAGTAATGAGCCGCTATGAAAAGCTTGCATTTTACAACGGAAGAACCAGGGCGGGCTGGTCTTACGATGTTGCATTACTTGGCTCTGCAATCGACAAATTAGGCAATGTAGATCCGAAATATTCTTTGTATATGCAGGAATTTATGGATATGCTGGTGGATAGTACGGGCAATATTGAACGTTACAACATGGAGAATTATAATATTGACCTTATCCGGCCTGCAACGAACCTATTGACCTTGGCACAGCGCACAGGAGATAAAAAATACGAGTTGGCACTACCTCAGTTTATCAAACAGATGGAAAACCACCCAAAAACGGAATCTGGAGGATATTGGCATAAAAAAAGGTACACCTGGCAAATGTGGTTAGATGGGATTTATATGGGATCCCCATTTCTTGCCCAGTATGCAAAAATTTATAATCAACCTGAGTGGTTCGATGTGGTTTCGCATCAAATCATTTTGATCTATGAAAAGACTTTAGATCCCAAAACAGAGCTTTTGTACCATGCATGGGACGAAAGCAGAGAACAAAAGTGGAGCAACCCGGAAACCGGGCAGTCACCCCATTTTTGGAGTCGGGCAATAGGTTGGTACATGATGGCAATTGTTGACGTTCTTGATTATTTCCCTGAGGATCACCCAAAACGAAATAAAATTGTTCATATATTTCAGAAAACTGCTGAAGCCCTTAAAAACGCAAGAAATGAAAAAAGTGGCGTTTGGCACCAAATTTTAGACATGGGGGGCATGGAAGGCAATTACCTGGAAGGTTCAGGATCTGCCATGTATACATATGCCTTTGCAAAAGGGGCTAAGAAGGGATATTTGGATGCTTCTTATTTTGACGTAGCCAACTCTGCCTTTGATGGCATGCTAAAGACTTTTATTATATCTGGTGATGATGGGCTCCCAAGCATGAAAAACATATGTGGATCGTGTGGGTTGGGTGGAAATCCTTACCGGGATGGTTCATACGAGTATTACATCAACGAACGAATCGTCACAAACGACAGTAAAGGCGTTGCCCCTTTTATTTTGGCTGCAATAGAACTTGACAGATAAACTAAATAACCTACTTTTATGATGACTTATTCTAACCTACTAAAGAAATTCTTTTTTCTTTTTTTATTTATTTCAGCAAACAATATTTTTGCTGATAGTAACACAATCATGATCACCGAATTTATGGCAATCAATTCAAATATACTTGCCGATGAAGATGGTGAACACCCTGATTGGATAGAAATTTATAATCCGGGAGATAACAGCGTAAACCTTGACGGATGGTTTTTAACAGATAAGGATGATGACCTAAAAAAATGGGAATTCCCTGCCATTAGTATCAATTCACATGCATATATGGTCATTTTTGCATCCGACAAAGACAAAAATGACCCCTCAAAAAATTTGCATACGAATTTCAAGCTGTCCGGATCAGGTGAATTTTTAGCAATATGTGAACCCGATGGTACAATATCACATTCGTATAGCCCAGCGTTTCCGGCACAACGGCAGGATGTATCATACGGCTTATATCAAGGACAGGAAGTGTTTTTCTCCAGCCCTACCCCGGGATCAGAAAACACCTTTGGAAGCCTTCCATTTGCTCCAAATTTTAGCATGACCCGTGGTTTCTACGAATCGCCAATCGATGTTTCACTATCTGCTCCGGGAAATAGTGGAACCATTTATTATACCCTCGACGGAACCCGTCCAACAAAAACCACTGGAACTGTTTATAGCGGTCCAATCCATATTACAAAAACTACCCCGCTTAGTGTTGCAACCATAAACTCATCGAACGTTAGCAGCGAAATAATAACACAATCTTATTGGTTTTTGGAAGATATTTTAAAACAATCCAACTCGCCTGTAGGATATCCATCAGATTGGAAAATGGCTTCGAGTTCAGCATCCATTCCGGCAGATTATGAAATGGATCAAGAAATATGTGAATCTTCCGAATATAAAAACCAAATGGAAGAAGCAATGACCACCATACCTTCAATGAATATTGTTACCACAATAGATTATCTGTTTAACGATGAAAACGATGCAAATAATGGAGGCATTTATATTTATACCGGTAAACCAAATGGCACTGGAGCTAACTGGGTTCGCCCTACCTCGGTGGAATATTACGATCCGCAAAATGGACAGGAGTTTCAAATAAACTGCCGCTTAAAGCTCCATGGTGGAAATAGTAGAAATCCGGGAAATAGCCCAAAACATGGATTCGAATTAACGTTCAGTTCTTCCTATGGTCCTTCAAAACTAAATTTTAATCTTTTCGATGAGAAAGGTGCCACCAATGAGTTTAACAACCTGGTATTAAGGGGAGGTTACAATTATACCTGGATAAAAAACAATCCTACGCAGCGCGCTGATGCACAGGGGCTACAAGATCCTTGGGCGAAACAAACCCAGTTAGATATGGGGAAAACATCGGGACATGAAAAATTTGTTCACTTATATATTAATGGATTGTATTGGGGGATGTATAACCTTGCCGAGAAATATACCAATGATTTCTTTGAATCGTACATGAAGGGTGATGAAGAAGATTTTGATATTGTAAAGGAAAAACAAGTAGTAACATCGGGGAATATCAATGCTTTTAATAACCTTATTTCCCAGATGAACAATAATTTGTCCAACAATGCAAATTATCAAAGACTTCAGGGCAAAAACCCGGATGGATCGGTAAATACATCGTATTCCAATTTATTGGATTTGGATAATTACATTGATTATATGCTTATAAATTATTATGTGGGAAATGGCGATTGGAACAAAAACAATTGGGTGATGGCCAGAAACCGTGTTTCTAACGAAGCTGGATTTCGATTTGTTTGTTGGGATGTTGAAACAGCGATGACCGATCTCCAAAAAGATTTAGTCTCGGAAGATGGTGATAATAGAAACCCAATGTCATTTATCAGATATTTAACAAGAAATAACGATTTTAAGGTCATGCTTTCCGACCGCATTCAAAAGCACATGATTACCAAAGGTGGTGCACTTACGCCTGAAGAAGCAATCAAAAGGTACCAGGCACTTGCAGATGAAGTTGACATGCCAATTATTGCAGAATCAGCACGCTGGGGGGATTACAGAAAAGATGTTGCCCCATCTGACGAAGTCCGTAAACTTTATACCAAAAATGGGGACTGGATCCCAAGAAAAGAGGAATTAATAAATAGTTATTTCCCAAACAGGACTGATATAGTTATTCAACAGCTCAAAAACAAGGGTTATTTCCCTGATCTGGCTGCGCCTGTTTTTACACATGACAGTGGCACGCTCGCTTCAGGTTTTAATTTAGGAATTACAAGCGAAGAGGGTACTATTTATTATACCCTGGATAAATCAGATCCGCGCGAAGAAATTACTTCAAACATTGCATCCCTCGCTCAACTTTATAGTGGATTAATCGCAATTAACGAAGATGTAACCGTTAAAGCGCGCACAAAATCAGGTAGTCAGTGGTCACCAATGGCAGTTGCCAAATTCAAAATTGGGTTCCCAACAGCTAGTCCGGTTATTGAGAAACAAACTGACTTATTTGCAGGCAATTACCCAAATCCGTTCAAAGAAACTACAAAGATATTCTTCACGCTTCCAACCGAAGGCGATGTACAGATTGATATCATTGGTATTGATGGCAGGATAATCAGTAATATTTATGATGGATTTATGCCAAGTGGTTACAATACTGTAGATTGGAATCCACAATCCAATGAACGTGGTTTATTCCTTTACAAAATAAAGTTTAACGACAAGCATTTCTTTGGAAAAATCTTACGACATTAATATCTCCAACTTGATAAATAAAAAAACGAGCTCTGAAATTAATTTCAGGCTCGTTTTTCATTTTATCCTATCTTAAAATCTTAGCTTTTAAAGCAAAACTAAATTAATCTTCTACCTTTCGTTTTCTCCAGTAATTCCCGAGAATAGAACCGGAAATATTCATCCAGGGGCTAAATACCGCGGCTGCCAGACCGAGCGTTGCCAGTTTTCCCATTACACCAGCCAATCCTGAAGCCATTCCTCCATTTTGAAGCCCAACTTCAAGGGCAACCGTTCTGCACGAATTTTTATCCAAGCCTAAAGCCCTACTGATCCAATAGCCAAAAGTATAGCCCAATGAATTATGCATGATGGATGCCAACAACATGAACAAGCCAATAGCCATTATATTCTCGCGACTGGCGGCAGTGGTTACTACCGTAAAATAAACAATGCCAAACATCGACACTTTAGGCATGAAACCGCGTATTTTTGGAAATAATTCTGTAGCATGGTAATATAGTTTCCCGATGATTACCGCGCCTGATAAAAAGCTTGAAAGTTGAATGGCTACCATTAGCCCATCCGACAAATTTGCATCCATCACTTTCCAAAGCCCGAAAACCTGTACCAATAACCAAACAATAGCAATAATAAACGCTACATTGATCTTTTTGATCCACGAATTCAATTCTAATTTGTACACATCATAAAGCATGGCTGCACCAATTGGAACTATAACGATTTTAATGATTTGAATACACATATCAAGAAAATTCACCTCCACATAGGTACCCGCTAGCATTTTCATAAGAAAAGGGGTCATAACCGGCGCAAACAAGGTTGCAACGGCGGTAAGAGTGACTGAAAGAGGAAGGTTTGCTTTGGCAAGATAGACCATCACGTTTGAAGCCAATCCGCTGGAACAAGAACCTATTAAAATAATTCCTGCAGCTATCTCCGGCTCAAAGTCAAATATCCTTGTTAAAATGTAGCCAACTATTGGCATTATTGAAAATTGGCATATAATACCTACAAGAACGCCTCGCCCCATTGTTTTAATATTTAAAAAATCGCGGATACTCATTTGGGTACCCATTCCAAACATAACCAATTGAACGACAAAAAGGATTACCCATTTATTACGGAGGTCGAAATTGCCCCATGATAAAAATGCCGATGGATAAATCATACCACAAACAATAGTCACAATTATCCAGGCAGTATATTGATAGTTTTTAAGTGCAGAAACCGATCTTATCCCTATTGTTAATGTAACTGCAGCTACCACTGCCAAAGGCTTTACAAAGTCGTTTAAATTAAATACAAACGATACCAGAAGCAAAACAACAGAAGCGAATCCGAGTGCTAAAACATATTTTTGGTATTTTTCCATCACCTACAAAATATTTACGAGATACTCCATTGCAAGCTCCGGACTGGTTAAAATCGGTACTTTTTTGTCTTCTTCTGCAAGTTGGTCCACCACCCTTGCCATGGATGCCTGTGCCAATAAAATAACATCCACCTTTTGTGATAATTCTTTCAATGCTGCAGCTACTTTTTTATCGTGTATTTCTGGTTTTCCACCCATCAATGCATCAAAAGCCCCTTCGCATAATTTCGAGGTAAGTTCAATTTCTTTTCCTGCAACAATAGCCCTTCTTCTTACCAAGTCGCTGGTTGGTTCAAGTGTTGTTGGCAAGGTTGCCACTACACCAATTTTTGTACCCATTTGGACAGCTTTATCGGCCATTGGTTGGTCAACGCGCAATACAGGCACTTTTGTGAGCGAAGCTGAACTTTCAACCGCCGCCCCAATGGATGAGCACGTAACTAAAATAAAGTCGGCTCCGGCTGCCTCCGCCGACCCAACATAGTCCACTACCCTACGCGAAGTATCCGGGGTCATTTCACCACGTTCAATGGTGTTTTTGATCAGGCTGTCGTCAACAATATTAAATACTTTTAAATTTTTATCCGAAAGGTATTTATCGATTAAGCCCTGAAATACAGGCACAAGTGTTGCCGATGTATGAATTAGTCCAAGTGTTTTAGCCATAGTCTTTAGTTTTATTTTTTTGTCTGTTTAATTTTAATTTGTTTAGAATAGGAACCTTAAAAGTCCATCTTTTAATAATCCATCATAAACTCGATATCGTTTTTTCTGGACTCCGGATAAACCGATAAGAGTTCCACTTTTCC
This sequence comes from Prolixibacteraceae bacterium, assembly GCA_963677475.2. Lineage (GTDB taxonomy): Bacteria > Bacteroidota > Bacteroidia > Bacteroidales > Prolixibacteraceae > JABMQB01. The sequence goes on from CAXXQD010000016.1 coordinate 77,955, forward strand.
ATTCGTCATTTTTGCTTCAATTGTTGTATTTCCGGGTGCGTTTAATTTAAATTGCACATCCCAGGCTTTTGGCCAAGTTGGAAAAAGAAGGATTTTATTACCAATGGTTTGCAGGAGCATTTCCTGAATACCGATCATTCCTGAGCCTCCCCAATTGTGGTCGGGTACCCAATCCATGCCAGGTCCCCAAAATGCAGGGAACCTCCTACCCGAATCCTGAAGTTTTAGCACAGTTAAACCTGTAGCTTCATCAATAAGCCCCAAGCGCGCAGCAAAAATATTGTATTGCTTCCATCCCTCATGGCTCTTAAACTTAATCACATCCGGATCATAGAGGTAAGTATTTTGGGCAATTTCCAAATCCGGTTTCCCAACACCATAAATATTCCAAGGGAATACAGGGTATAACTGTGGGGCTTCGGTATTGTTAAGTCGTTCCCAAACTTGTGCCGGGGCGATGGTTTTATGCCCTTTATGTTCGGTAAAACTTATAGGTGGGATTTTAGCAAGAAATGTTTCCCATTTATTTCGCTTATCCTGGTTTAAATATTCTTCAGGCAGTTGCAGCAGACCTTCTGTTACCCTTTTCAATGCGACGATCGTAGATGTGGCATTATATGCCATTTTATAAGTTTCACAAGATGAACCGGGATAAAACACCAAATGCCCATTCTGATCCAGGGTTTTAATCCCACGCTTTTTAGCAAGCCAAGTATAATGTTCATCAAAAAAAGTGAGGCAACTTTCAATAAATGGGATGTATTCAGAGATTTCTACCCCCTGATATGCATGCAATTGAAGCGCCATCCAGCAAAACTCCAAAGATGTATCCCATTGGTATTCCAGCCAGGCATTGTAGGTCATTCCCGGATCAAAATCTTCCGGGCGGTACCATCCGTATTCACTGGGGTTTGGAAGACCAAAATTTTCGATCTGTTCGGTAAAACACGCCCCTTTATGCCCCCAATAGTACTCGCTCCTTAATTCTGCATTTCGTACTATTCGTTTATAAAAATCCAACTGGGTTTTCATTAGGTCAAAATCACCTGATTTAAGCATGGGGAAATAAACCAAACGCTGGTTCTGAGCCGTAAAAGTCCCTCCACCCCAGTTCCTAAAATCGGGGGTAAATGCCCTGTCCTTATTGGTAAATTCAGGATCGTAAGTAAACAATCCGCCATTAAATTTTGTGGGGTATTCTCCAAAGGCATTGCACCCAAGCATATACCTAAACAACTGATAGTTACGTCCTACCTGCCATTCTGGCGAATTTTCTTCTGTTTTTTCAGGATCAATACTGATATAGCTCCTTTTCCAATAGTCCTCCCACCATTTCAAGGTATTGTTTCGTGCCTGTTTATCTGGATATGCTTCGATAAAACTTTCCAAACCGGAAATCCAGGAAGTGCTGCTTTCTGTTTTATCAGTATGAAGATAAACTTCGAGCTTGTGTTTTTTGGATGGGGATTTGCTTTTTAGCATCCACGCCTTAAAGTTCGTTGAAAGGTATTTCCCTTCAGACATGCCATTGGCAACCAGGTTATCACCTATTATTTTTCCACCAAAAGTCAGGTTTTTTAACGGATCGAACATTTGGTCTTTAACCGCATCCAGTTTTTGTTGATGAACACTTACGTCAAATATGGTCTCGCCCTTGTTCCGATGATAAAAAGTAATGGCATTGTCTGTAAATGCAACACTGTCTTTTTTTATTTGAAGCCCCTTTGGTGGTGCCCATTTATAGGAATTCCCAAAACTTTCATTTTGTTGGAGGACTCGGTCATCGGAGCGCCAATTTTCATAGGAAACATCCATGCTTGATTTTTGGCTTCCAGCAATTTCCAAATGAATTACAGGAGAAAATACATCAACCCAGCACAAAACATCAACAGAATGGTTTCCCTTACTTCCGGAAATTTTTACACAGCCTTCTTTTAAGTCCAGTTCCTGCTTAAAACTCCCATTTTCGAATGGATTTGGTGATAATTTAACGCGAACCCTGCCAAGCTTCAACATGGTATTGTTCTCGTCGAAGGTGCCGCTACGTGCCATATAAAACATAAGGTCACCATTCTCCACCCACACATTTAAGCCAATATCGCCACCTCCACAAGGCATTGATTCGGAAGAATTCTGGCTTTGGGTATCCCAAACGATGTTATAATCATCCAGATTTGGAATTTGGGACAGTACAACTTTACCGAAAAATATAGATAATATTAAAATGTAATATTTCATATCGATTGATTTCATGTTCATTTTGCACTATTTATTTAACCGCAAGGTCCGCAATGAATACGCAAAGATCGCTATTAACAATTATAAGTTATTGACTATTCGCTTAATCCCATTTTTTATTAGTGCAACATTGAAGTTTATCAACATTCCTAATTTACAATCTGACAACTTCAAATATGTTAAAACTTGAGCCAAATGAACATCATTTAATGCTTCAACTGATTTTATTTCAATTATTACTTTGTCATCTACAATAATATCCAACCTATAACCTATTTCAAGCTTTACTTCCTCATAAACCAATGGAAGTGCCTTCTGCTTTTCAACTTTTAAGCCGTACTTTTTTAATTCGAAAAATAAGCATTCTTCATATGCACTTTCCAATAATCCAGGACCTAAAGCTTTATGAACTTTCAAGGCACAATCAAAAACTATTTTAGAAATTTCATTTTCGGTCATATTCTGCATTTAATTTTCATTGCTGTCTTTGCGATTTAACCTTGCGTCCTTTGCGTTTAAGGAATTTCCTAAAAGCCATATTGAGCGCAAAGTCCGCAAAGAATACGCTAAGATTAAACTCTAACAATGCCTTTTGTGCACTTTGGCAACACGTTTAAAGCCTTCTTCAATTTTTCCCATATCATACACTAATGGACCAAACGAAATGCGAATTCCATTCTTCAATGAATCACCAAATCCTCCACCAGGAACAAATACAACCCCGGTCTTTTTTAAAACATTGGATACAAACTCGTCGCCATCCATGCCAACATCCACTACAGAATATAAACCTCCTTCAGGAACGGTATATCTTGAAGAAAGGTATTTTTCGATGCATTGGCATAAAAACCTGGATGCATTCTGGTAATCATCGTTAATTTTTTCGATGTATTGCCTTAGGGCACCGCTTTTCAATCCTTCATTGATATAATTTGTCAAAGTCATTTGATGAATGGTATCCGGACAAAGAACCACGCTTTGTTGCACAACTTTCAAAGCTTCAACAATATTTGGCGTTGCTTCGAGCCAGCCTAAACGACGGCCCAAGCCCCTGCACCATTTTGAGTTGGAATACAACTTCACAAGGTTTGGATAATCATTTGGGGTATATGAAAAATATTCAGGGATTTCATTACCATAAATAAAAGTATTGTAGGCAAAATCAATCGCCACAAAACAATCGTATTTAAGTGCACTTTCGAGCATTCGCTTCACAAAAAAGTCTGGTAACATTTTTCCGGTTGGATTATCGGGACTGGAAAACAATACCAATTTTGGCCGTTCTTTTTCAAGGAACAAATCGAAATTGGCAGCCAATTTTACTTCATCTTCTGCATACGTCCATTTTTCGGCATCAAAAACAGGGAAATGCACCGTTTCACAATTAACGCTCATTTCAATCTGTTCGGGATAATTTGCATAAGCCGGATCAAGCAATGCAATTTTATCGTGAGGGTTCAATAATACTTTGAACAGGGAAAGTGCCAACTGGGTAGAGTTCGCCCCAATAATGATGTTTTCTTCGCTGGAAGATTTAACCCCAAAAAACTCCTCGTTAAATGCAAGGATTGCTTTTTTCATCTCCGGGCTTCCGTCGGAAGGACTATAAGCCCCGGTTTTATGGAACAAATCCTTATCGCTGGGCAATATCGACGTATTCCTGTCGTAATTCTTCCGGGGCAAGATGATTAACCCAACCTCCGGCAAAAGAAATAACATCGTTTGGGTCTAAGCCCATCTTTACCAGGTTTGCCGGACTTGCCATTTCCATGATTCTCCTGATTGGAGAAGAAGTAACCCCGTTTTTAAATGAATCAGCTAATGTTAACATATATTTTGGTTTTTTCTTATGATTTAGATGGACGAAGCCAAAGTTTTATCTTAATTTATCTGCACTATCTTACAATATACATATCATTCTCGCTATTATTCTCATTGTATTTCGCTTTAATAAAAATTTCATGAATATTATTCATGAAAAAATTTTCAAGCCAAAATCCCTCAGGCAAAATGCACTTAAACAACTCATGAAATATTTGATAACTATCATCCCAATAATAAAAATGAACCTCATTTTTTTCTCCAAAATAATCATAACTGACACCTAACATTAAATTATCTTTCGGGTAAAAATTTAAAAATTGAGGGGAAATAGTTAACATATCGCCATGATTCCCTAAAAGATATAGAATTCAAAATCCAAGTAATCTATGTAATGGAATTTATGGCACCTCAAAATTTCATATTTTAATTTACTTTTTTGCAATTGTTTTTTCTGCAGCTTTCACAATATCTTCCACACTCATTTCATAATAATCCAATAGCTCTTGTGGCAATCCTGAGCCAGGGAACTTATCGCGAGCTTTTACAATATCTTTCACACTCATTTCATAATAGGCCAATGCGTGAGATCGGAACCGGACAATTTTCGGCAGCTACTTCCATAATTGCACTTCCCAATCCGTTTATAATATTATGGTCTTCAGCGGTAACGGCTGCTCCACAATCTTTTAAAACTTTGGTCACCCCTTCCACATCAATGGGTTTTACGGTATGTACTTCCACAAGTGTGACACCAACTTCTTTTTTTGCCAAAAGCTCGCTGGCTTCCATAAGCCTTGGAAGCAAAATTCCATTTCCAAACAGGGCAATGTCATTGCCATTTTGTTGTAAGATATTGATCTTCCCTGGAACAAAAGGCGTATCTTTTTCAAATACCACCGGATCGCGTCCACTTCCCAAGCGGATATAAACTGGACCTGGTATAGATGCCGCTGCAATTGCCGCTTGTCTTGACTGATCGGCATCGGCTGGAACAATAATCGTCATGTTAGGAATTGTTCGAAGTATCCCAATATCTTCGAAAAACTGGTGTGTTGTACCTTCGCGCTCGCCTCCTGCAATTCCACCGTTCACACCTGCCAGTTTCACATTTAAATTCGGGTAGGCAATAAATGTACGAATCTGTTCGCAGGCACGCATGGTAATAAAACCTGCGTAGGTTGCAAAAAACGGGGTCAATCCCTCCAGTGCAAGCCCGGCAGATGTTGCGGCAGCATTTTGTTCAGCAATACCAACTTCCACATATTGATCCGGGTATTTTTCCACAAATTCGGTTGCCCGCATTGCCAATAAGCTATCGGCACAAACCAACATTATTTTATCGTCTTTTTCAGCTAAGGCATCTAAGCCCTGCATGAACCCTATTCGGGTGCTTTCTATTTTACTCAAGATCCAGTCCTCCTACAATTGACATTGCTAATTCACGTTCTTCATCGGTTGGCACTCGTTTATGCCAGGCATTATTTCCTTCCATAAAAGGCACGCCTTTCCCTTTTAAGGTCTTTGCCACAAAAACCACAGGTTGATCCGGATTTGGTGCATCCAGCTCCGGTAAAATAATCATTCCTTGCCTCTCTTCCCTTGATTTAGTACGTCCGCGTTTAGCGGCATTTTCAAGGGCAAGGGTCAGCTTTTCCATATCGTGCCCGTCAATTTCAACCGTGTACCAACCGAATGCCCTCCACTTCTCAGGAAGGTTAACCAGGCCACTTATTTCTTCAACGGTTCCCCCACTCTGCTTGCCATTGTTATCAATAATCGCAATCAAATTATGCAATTTATTTTTTGCAATATTCATTGCTGCTTCCCACACAAGCCCTTCATTTAATTCGCCATCGCCCGTTAAAACAAACGTTAGCGTATCATCGCCCCGACGTCGTGCAGCCAATGCCATACCCGTTCCCTGAGGCAAACCATGTCCAAGTGAACCAGAGGTTGCATCAACACCCGGAGTCAATTTCTGCACCGGATGCCCCTGCAAACGTGAACCAAGGGAGCGTAAAGTTTTTAATTCGGCTGGTGGAAAGTAACCACGCCTTGCCAAAGCAGCATAATACACCGGGCAGGCATGCCCTTTTGACAAAATAAAACGGTCCCTCCCATTCCAATTCGGATTTTCAGGGTCCAACCTCATAATATCAAAATATAAAATTGCCAATATATCCGCAATAGACATACATGGTCCGGGATGCCCATCTCCGGCAAAATAAACCGTATTTACCACATCGCGGCGCAATTGAGTGGCCATTTTTGTTAAATGCTTAATTCGTTCCGTCATCTCTATATCCTTTTCAAATCTGTTCCTAAAAACAGTCTTATTAAATTTATATTTTTACCAATCGTCGCTGCGGAAAGATGATACAGGCAATCCATCCGTTCCAAACAAAGAACCAACAGTAAAATCTTTAAATGCATAACGCACTGCCACTGGTTTTTCTACGCGAGGCGAAGAAACCACGACAGATTTTGCCCTTAAATATGTATCCGCCTTATAAAATACCTTGTCCTCTCCCGCAATTTCAAAACCAGTAAGTTCTTTGCCAAAAGTTGTAAGACCATTGGAAGCGTTGTTAAACGATATAATTATCTGATTCCCTTTAATTTCTATTGTATTAAAAGAAGGGCTTTTGTAACTAAAATCACGAACTCCATAGGTTTGTCCCAGTGCCCAAAGAGCCAGGCGTTCACCACCTTCTTTTTTATTCATCGGATGGATACTTGTTTCTTCTCCAACATCCATTAAAACTGCCATCCCGCTATTTGGGATTTTATCCATTGCCTTTAATTGTGCTTCGCGAAGGTAGGCAGAATTTGCCTTTGCTTTGTTTGGTTTGAAAACTGCATAATCAAATGGGGCAATTTGTGCATAATAAAATGGGAATTCCCCTATTCCCCACAACTCTCTCCATTCGGCAACCATTGTTGGAAACAATTCCAGATATCTTTCCGGTTCCTGATAATTGGTTTCTCCCTGATACCAAATACAGCCTTTAATTCCGTATCCGATCACCGGATTTAGCATACCATTAAAAAGTACTGTGGGCGTCCGATTTGCAACCGGGATTGAATCGCCCGGACCAGGTACCACTTTGTCTTCAAATGAAACAGCAGTTTCAGAGCTCATCCATGCCTGGATACAAGACCCGCCATAGCTCACTTCGATCAATCCAATCGGGACATCCAACATTTCGTATAATAATTTCCCGAAATGATATCCTGTAGCACTAAAATTGCGTATGGCAGCGGGATCGGCAACTTTCCATTTTGCAGTAAATTCTTCCTGAGGAATTGTTTTTGAGTTTCTGGGAACAGTTAACACACGGATTTGCTCATTATGTGATTTAAGGATATCCATATTGGCTCCAACAACAGGTTGTCCGGGAAACCCTTTCATTGGCATTTCCATATTTGATTGTCCTGAACAAATCCAGACTTCACCAATCATTACATTTTCTATGGTTAGCGGGGTTCCATCGCTGATGGTTAATTGATAAGGGCCACCTGCTCCTGGAGTTTGAATCTTCAATTTCCACTTACCATCCTTATCTGATTTTACTTCTACACTCTTATTTGCCCAAGAACCCGTAACCGTTACTGTTGTTTTTGGCGAACTCCACCCCCAAACAGCAACTTCGGCATTTTGTTGCAAAACCATGTTGTTTGCAAATAGAGCTGGCATTTTAACTTCAGCAGAAACATTAGATATTGATAATCCTACCAATACTATAAAAACAAGGTAGGTGATCTTTATTAATCCTTTTTAAACATGTTTATTTTTAGTTTTTGTTCGTATTATTATGTAATTAGTTGTTTGTAATTATTATTTGTACAGGACCAATTAAACCCGCGTTCAACAATGGTTTTCCTTCCAATCTATATGGAGCATTCGTCCAGGTAATTTGTTGTTCTTTGGGCAATTCATGATCTCCCTTAAGCCTGTTTGCCCAGGTATTTGTGACTGCTATTTCCAAAACATTTTCACCAGCTACCAAAGCCTCCGAAATGTTTACCCTGAAAGGAGCAGTCCAAATCGTACCACATTCTACCCCGTTTAATTTAACTTCAGCAATATTGGCTATTTCGCCCAAATCAATCCAGTATTCCTTATCCTGCTTTTCTAAAGCAAAATGGGTAGAATAAACAGCTGTTCCAGAATAATATTTTATTTCCGGATTATTGCTTGTGCTCCAATCTGTAAGATTTTCGAAAATAACAGTTTCTTTGGGACCTCCCAATTCTTCCTTGAATTTCACCTCCCAATTTGCATTTATTTCATGAACAAGGGCAAAATCTGGCCAATTTTTTTGATGCTTTGGCTGCGATCCAACTTTATCATCGCCAAAAATGACAAATACCGATTCATTGGCTTCAAAACGAAAAGGAACTATTGTTTTTCCATCCTGCTCCTTCCATTCATTGCATGAAACCGTATCTCCGGTAACCGGGAAATAAAAGTGTGGTGATTTTCCAGAAGTCCGAAACGATAGTGAAAGTTCCCTTTTTTCGTCCATTTGGTTTGAAACAAAATAAATGTCCTTATCATTGGTTTTCCTATGATTCCAGGCAACATCTTTTGCCGGCTGTCTATTTTTATTGGTAGCTGTAAAGTCTTTATCGATCCCAGCTCCTACGAATGAGTTTGCCAAATAGGGTCCCTGAATAATACGCCCTTTTCCTTTTTTCCAATAAATAAAAGAACCTTCGGCATCGCTATATTTTTCTTTCTTACCATCGTAAAGTTGATCGATAATTGATTTTAAAGTATTATCCGTTTCTGGAGAGTTCTCAAACCCCGGTGTTTTAAATGGTTTATCCAGCATCATAATAGTTGCACCTGCTTCTGCCAAGTCAAGCAGTTTTTGAGCAACTTCCACACTCATTAAACCTTTGTTGGGATTCATTTTCATTGTGCCCGGAATTATCAGAAGTTTATAACTTGCCCCACCGGGTAAAACAATTCTACCATCCTGCACTTCGGCAAGGCGAAGCAAAGCATCCGGGTTAAACGAGTCGTATTTATAACCATTTAAGGGATCAATCCAATCTACAGGATCAGCAAGGTTTTTTAAGGTAGTAACGCCTCTGGGTTTTTGGCGCGTTGGTTGTCCTGTATTTTCCAAACGTATTTTTTCCGATTCCACCTTTTCATTTCCAAAAATACCCGGTAAAACTGGCACTAAACGATCAGGCAGTATTGCCCGCCTCGGAATTTCTTCTCCGGTGAAGACAGCAATATCAACCACTGGTACTCCCTGTTGCAACTGATTATGGCAATTGTTAATGTAGGCAACCCAGGCTTTGCCAGGTTTCCACCAGGTTTGGTTTGGCTGAAAAAAGATTCCAACAACACCTACCGTTTTTCCCGGCTTTCTATCGGTCCACGGATCGTGAGCAAACACATGGAATATGACTTTGTTAATACCAATTGCAAAATTTCGGTCGAAGAGGGTTTTTAACATTCCGGGATGCTCATCCCAATCTAGTCGTAATTCTGTCCCGCTTTCGGCCCTAACCAATTTTTTGCCGTAAATATGGGCTGCAGAAACAGCGTCTAAAATATCATTGGGTTTATCGTGCGAGGGGCTTCTGAACCAGAACTCGCCTGTAGGAGCCGCCGATTCACGATAATGCAACATCCCATCGCTTACAAAAACAGGAGCAACGCATTCGGTGCTGTAACGACAGCCTTTTTCGTGTGCCAGTTTATTCATGGTGCCATGGTAATTATCGACCAACAATTCGGCAACGGTTTCCCTTATGTCGTACAACACACGATCCGACAAATCAGCATTTTTTATTGGAACTCCAGCCATCACAGGCAAATATGCCAACAAATCATAGCCCCTGCGTTTCGCAAATTCCTCGAGAAATATGGGCGACCAATTTTGACTGCCACATTCCCAACTATCGTTATACAATTCCGTGATCACATTCTTTGAAATTTCTTTTCCGGCATTGTCATAAAAGGCTTCGAACCAATTTCTAAACTGGAGTTCAACTGCTTCAGGATTTAGTTTATCACATTCAAGCCCCATGCCTCCACCTCCAATATAATTGGTCAATCCAGTTGAAGTGTGCCCCATACGAAGGATAACCCATTTCCCATCTGGAACTTCCCATTCCAATTGTCCATCTTTATCTAAAAAGGAAGAAATATTTACAAGTTTATCGGGATCAACACAAACCGATTCAGGCAGGCAATGATCATTCGAATGCTTGCTAACCCTCCAGGCTGCTGCAGATTTTCCTTCAAAATGATGGATTTTCGCATCGCCCGACAATTCAATTCCCGACACTTTTAACTCGGGACTCCATTTGGCATCGTCCAGATCTTCTGCCCCGGGTTCCGTGCCTGATGGATCGAACACAAAACGGAAATATTTTGAGGAAACCGGTTCAATCAGATGTGTAACTGTTGCACCTCGGTCGTCCCAACCGTGGCGATAATCGTCAAGCCTTCCGTGCTTTTTAAATGTTTTTCCATCTGTGCTGGTTTCAATAAACATCCTGTTTGCCTGGTAATTATTCCATCCTGATTGCAAGGTAATTGAACGACATAAAAACGGCTCATTAAAAGAGTACTGTATCCAGCAAGGATCATCACTGGTAAACCTTCTTTCGTTTCCCTTAACTACCAGAAAAGAAGCATCTTTGCCTTTGACGTTGGTACTTACTTTTGGAATTATGTTGTAGGTTGAATTTCCAACACCTTCATAAGCTGGGTAGGCATAAACAGCAATGTCTTCGTAATAACCCTCAATTTTTTCCGGCTGTGGCAAAACATCCTTAAAGTGCTGGTTCCCTTCCACAATTGTATCCTTCCAAACCACTTTTTGCATTGAAAGTTCGGGCGTGATCCAAGGGCCACCTGCCGCGGTAAAACCGTCACAGGGATGAATACCGAGTTTCAAACCCAGCCTATGTGCCTCGTTTACCATAAATTTCATCATATCCCACCACTCGGGCGTTAATTGTACAACAGGAGGTTCGGTAAAAGGTGGGTCGGCAGGTCCACGCACCGTAAACATCAGGGCGCCACCAATCCCATTCTCTTTCATTGCTTCCAAATCAGTTGTAATTCCTTTTTTTGTGATGCTGGCATCGGTTAAAAACCAGTAAACCCATGGCTTACCATCTTCAACTGTAATAGAGTTATCCGTTTTGTCAATTTTTGGATTTTGATTGTTTCCACAAGCAAGTAGGATCAAGCTTATGAATATAACTACAATATGTTTTTTTAAAATTCGCATTTGATGGCATTAAAATTTAATGGAATACGGTACTTTTTTCAAATTTTCTTTTTTGATCTTTTGCGGTACGAGATAAAAAGAATAGGTGTAGTTTTTTGCAGGAATACGATATTGTTCCAAAGCCCTGCCAACCGGCGACCAGGAATCATTTCCTCCAACACCCATCTGTATCAAGTCAATATTTAAGGTAATAAATCCAGCTTCTTGCAATTCATTGGTATGTTTTGCTTGGTCGATGTTTTGCTTGGTATATGGCCAGGCATTCATTGATAATAAACTGTCGGCAACAACCAACATTCCTTCATTTTCGCCGTTTTTAAGAAACATCCATCGCACGTCGGTACGGTTTGCATTTTCCTGAGGCAAAATGTAAGGTTCCATAAACTCATCAATTGCTTGCGAATAAACAGCCACATCGAAACCTTCTCGCCTGTCGATATAATTTTCCAACAATCCACGCCCATACCAGGTAATGCTGCGATAATCGTCTTTTATTCCGCAAGTCATACCAACTTTTGGAATATCCGGCAAATCAGAATCAGCATCTAAAGAATAATCCACTTTTAAAACACCGTTTCCATTTATGTGATAGATCACTTCAACCTTAGCTTTATCTTTTAGGTATGAATAAGAGCTTTTCACCTGCACCATAGTTTCCGAAATTTTTTGCACCTCCATATCGGTCAGGACAAATTCTGCATCATACCATTGTTGAATCCCTGATTCCTTTTTCCAACACCGATCATCGTTATCGGTTAAAGGCCTTGAAAATGATGGCAGTAAAGGGCTAAATATCTGTTCGGTCCCTTTTAGTTTATAGGAGGCTAAAGCACCATTGCTTTTATTGAATTCCAACATAAAACCTTTACCCTGAATAAGAATTTCGAGGTTGTTAGGCATTATATCCAATTCATTGGATTTAGCACCACGTAATTTTTTAGTAGGAAGAGAACTTAATGAAAATTGGTTCGATGCTATTTCAAAACCTTTTGGTGCCCATTGTGTAGGCTCTTTCAGGCAGAATTTAATGTTTGCAAAATATTCGTTCTCATTTTTAATTTTTGGCAAATATTGGCGAATATCGAGAAGAGTATCTTTTCCCGCTTCCAGTTGTAAATCCGGAAGTTTTACCGATGAAATTTCGTAGCCATTTTCAAGAACGGTTAAGAAAATATCGTATCCCGACAAAGATTTTGATGCATGCCTGTTAATAATTTTAATGGTTGATCCATCTTGTAATTCACTCCAAACAGGTTGATAAATCCGTTTGCATTCGTACATTGCTGCTTTTGGCCTTCCATCGGCAGCAACTATTCCATTGATACAAAAATTACTATCGTGCAACTTCTCACCGAAATCACCACCATAAGCATAATATTCTACTCCGGAGGAATCGGTTTTAAGCAATCCCTGGTCTTTGTAATCCCAAATGCACCCACCAATAATCCTTGGTTCAGAGCGGAACAAATCCCATAATTCTTTCATATTGCCGGTTGAGTTGCCCATCGAATGCGCATATTCCACAAAGATAATTGGACGCTTATCCCCGGGATGGTCAACCATTTGCTTTATGAACTCCATGGATGGATAAAAGCGGCTCACCATATCTACATAATACTGGTCAACCGGATTTGGCAATCGTCCGGTGTTTGGCAAAGCCGATAAATCAAGGTATCCTTCCTCATTTGGATCGCCTTGAGCAGGTTCATAATGAATTGGGCGCGTACGGTCAAAATCGCGGGTCCAGGCAGCCATAGCAGCATGGTTTGGTCCGCTACCAGCCTCATTCCCTAAACTCCAAATAATGATGGAAGGATGGTTTTTGTCGCGGTAAACCATTCGGGTCATACGTTCCAAATGCGCGTATGCCCAACTTGGGTCGTTGCTCAACTTCCCACCAATTCCATGGGTTTCAAGGTTTGCTTCGTCCATCACCAAAATTCCATATTCATCGCACAAATCGTAAAAATATGGATCGTTCGGGTAATGTGAAGTTCGGATGCAGTTGAAATTGAAGCGTTTGATTTGTTCCACATCTTTTCGAATGTCCTCGCGCGATAAGGCTTTTCCTTTTATTGGATCATGATCATGGCGGTTTACCCCATAGATATAAGTAACTTTCCCGTTTATCAACAGTTTGCTATCGTCTTTCGAAAATTCGATGCTCCTAAAGCCGACCTTGCAGCTTTTTACTTCCTGAATTTCACCAGAACTATTTTCCAACGAAATTACAAGGGTGTATAAATTAGGCTCTTCGTCACTCCATTTTTTTGGATTTTCAATTTTTGCCTCCAAAATTCCGAATATGACATTATCCAAACGCGGATAACTTTCATTGATAAGTTCATCGGCATCGATTGTTAAACCATCTTCAATAACCGGTTTTCCCAACTCATCATATAACTGTGATTTCACCACATAACCAGTTACACTATCGCCTGTAAGGTTTTCAATTCGCGGACGAATGCTCAAAACAGCATCTTTATAATCTTTGTTGAGTTTAGCTTTCCAATGAAAATCGGCAATCCTTAGTTTTGGTTCAGCCAATAGCATAACTTCACGGTGAATCCCACTCATTCGCCAATGGTCCTGATCCTGAAGATAGGATGCATCGCTCCAACGGATTACCTGAACCGAAAGCAAATTTTCCCCATTTTGCAAATAAGGTGTAACATTAAATTCGGAAGGCAAACAACCATCTTCGCCATAGCCCAGGAATTTGCCATTCACCCACACTTTAAAAGCCGAATTAACACCCCCAAAATGAAGGGTTATGTTCATGTCAGCCCAATTCTTGGGCACAGTGAATGAACGCTGATAAGAACCTACAGGGTTATAATCGCGAGGAACATAAGGAGGGTTTACCGGACGAAAAGGATAAACCGCACTTTTGTAAATCGGAATATCGTAGCCTTTCATTTCCCAGTTTGAAGGAACTTCTATTTTGTCCCAACCGGAAACTTTGGATTTGTAAAAATCTTTTGGGGCATCATCGGGTTTCATTACAAAATTAAAATCCCATTCGCCATTCAGCATTTTTATCCGCGTAGTATTTTCCCGATCACAAGTTAATGCATCTTCAATGTTCTCAAAAGAATAGGCTGTTGCCCTTGCAGCATCACGATTAATGCTGCAGACCAAAGGATCTTCCCACGGCTCGGTTGCATAAACCTGAGGTTTTGGCGGGATGCCGGCCTTTTCGCCGGTAACCGTTTGTGCAGCCAAAAATGACGAACTAAAAACTAAAACAATAAGAACGAGTAATTTAAAATTCATTTTCAATATAATTTTAACCCAAGGTACTTCCGTAAGAAATAATTACAAATGACATCACCAGCACAGCAAGTGCGACCACCAATAACCGGAATGTTTTTTTAGATACATTCTTCCATTCTTTTAAAATAACCCCGACTATATAACTAAAAAATATCAGCATTGACATGTGCAAAACCCAGCTCACAAACTGAAATTTTCCCATCTTAACATGTGCCATTCCATAAAAAAAGAATTGTCCGAACCATAGCATTCCTGACAAAGAAGACCACAATAAATTTTTGATCTGACCTCTCGTTTTTAAACCTGATTTACGGGTAAATTCTTTTAATGTTTTTTGTCGGATGCCCAACACCATGAACCAAACAAAGTTTACTACGAAACAACCCGCCGTTGAAACAATGTATTTGGCATTTCCTTCAAATTGTCCGGCGCCTTTCTCAGCAGCCATATCAGAAATTGGTTGCCCATGTTCCAACGAAATATTAAATACGGCAGAAAGCACTCCGGCAATCAATACCAAAATCAGTCCAATTTTCATATTGAAATTTAAATTCTTTCCTTCCAATGCCAACAGGTCTTTTTCTTTAAGGAACCCTGCCCAGCCACTAAGTCCAACACCAATAACCGCCATGACCATGCCAAATAAAACAACCATTCCACCTGGAGCAGTGAAATATTCAATTAATCCGCCATACACCAGAAGCGGAACAACCGTTCCAAGCACAGCAGATATTCCAATGGCAATTGTATAAGTTAGCGAATACCCAATATGTTTAATCGACAAGCCGAATGACATTCCGCCAAAACCATAAACTGCTCCAAGCAAAAATGCGCCCCATAATACATCTTTAGGTGAATGAAGCAGGATTTCGAAAAAATGAGGTACGGTGATCCATCCAATCAAAATTGGCATGACAATCCATGCAATAAATGATTGAACTAACCAGTATGATCCCCACGACCATTTTTTTACTTTCTGAAAAGGCACATAACACGTAGAAGCAGATATGCCGCCAATGGCGTGTAATCCTGTACCGATTATTGGATTTGGTGTTATCATAGTTAAGAATTGAGTTGTTAGTTACGAGTTACTAGCTATTAGCTTCTAGCTGCGAGAAGCGAGTTAATCAAATAAGTTATTCCAAATGAAAAATTTCTTCCATATCTGCCCAAAATTCATCAGGCCCTGCAGTTTCTATAGGCTGCATTAGAGGTTTTACAACATCCCACCATTGTTGGGTTTCTTCGTGGGCGGCCATCTTTTCCATATCCGAAACAAAATCGTTCCCTGTGTATTCAAAATAAGCAAATAGCGTGTTATCTTTTTTATAAATTGAATAATTGGAAAGATTACATTCTTTTATTTTTGATAAAACCCCCGGCCATACAGATTTGTGCTGTTTAACGTACTCATCAGCACATTCGGGTTTTAAGAATATGGTTTGTCCGAATCGTTTCATATTAGTTGTTGTTGTTCAAGGTTTTAAATAATGCTTCAATATTGGCAGGAGGAATATCAGGCAAAACCGCCTCATGGCTAGGGGATACAATCAACCCGGTCGGGAATATTTTTTTAACCTCTTTCACCCTTTTGGAAACATCTTCAGGCTTTCCATTTACCAAAAGATATTGTGCATCTATCCCACCACAAAATGCCGTTTTACCACCGAAATGTTGTTTAACGTTTTCAACGCTCATATCGGTTGCCAAAGCCTGAATAGGATGAATAATATCTGCTCCAACATCGCTTAAATCCTTAATGATAGGAAAAATAGAACCACACGAATGGTGCATAACTTTCAGCCCATAACTTTTTGCCTGATCAATCAATTGTTTTGTTCCGGGAAGCACATACTGCCTTATTAATTCGGGATCGAGCATCAAGCCGGTCTGGCTGCCGAAATCATTCCCAATCAACACAGCGTCAAGGTTTCCTTTTGTTGCTTCGTAAAACAATTCATTTGCCTTCAAATAAAATTTTGTAATCCGATCAATCACTGCCTGAAACATATCCGGGTTCATCAGCATGGTCATCAGTGCATGTTCCATCCCAAATGCAGAACAGGCGTCTTGAAAATGTGCACTCCACATAATCCCCATGCGCGCATAATCCTTGTTAATAGCAGCAGCCCTTCGTTTCGACTCTTCCGTATCCAAATATTTTTCAGGATCGGGCCACAGGAATTTATCCACATCAACAGGATTCTCATAATCTTCAAAAAAGCCGGGGGCTGTTAAAGTGCGCTCATCGGGAGTATCCAAATGCTCGACTTTTGCGAAATCAAATGCACAAGCAATATGATTTGACGGGGCATAATTGTATGGAACCTCGATGGGATAAATATCATCATCAATAACCAATTTTAATTCGTCCATAGAATTTACCCCAAAATACCTCTTTAATTCAGGTTCGGCTGAAGGGACCGGGAGCCCCAGCCATGATGCTGGCCGATCAACCGGGGCATTGGAAATTGTTGCTAAAAAACGATCAATATGTTTCATCTATATTTATTTAGAATCAAGATAAAAGAAATAAGACTCAAGTATCAAGTATCAAGTATCAAGTATCAAGTATCAAGTATCAAGTATCAAGTATCAAGTATCAAGTCACAAGATCCAAGACTCAAGAAAAAATCTATTTTATTGAGTTTAATCCTAATTTTTTATGCCAAAGTTCTTCTATCATTATATTATTTTGTTACTACTATTAATGTCCGTTAAAAAGGATATACATTCCGATCATTACCACAATTAATGCAATCCATACAATCCAAACTTTACGGTCTGGTTTTGTAAGCTTTCCAAATATAATTGCTTCTTTCTGCTCTTGTTTTGAATTTTTATCGGTTACAACAACAAGCCATGTTAATACAGCCAGAATTACAAAGATAAAAAATGACAGGAGTAAAAAATGCGGCCAATAAGCCCATTCCGGAATAATGAACAAATAGGTAATCCCGGTTCCCAAGCTAAAAATTGTTCCGAAAAACAAAGCAAAGTTTGCAGCCCTTGTGGTTGTCCTTTTCCAGAGTACGCCAAATAAGAATACAACCGACATTGGTGGAGCTATAAACCCTAATACTGCCTGGAAAACGTCAAATAAGTTTAATCCTTTGATGCTGTCGATTGCCAATGTCAATAAAATAGCAATGATTGCCCCGACAAAAGTTACAATCCTTCCTACGCTAACAATTTGTTTTTGGCTGGCATCTGGTCGGAATTTTTTCACATAAATATCCATTGTGAATACCGTGCTCAAAGAGTTTAAGGCAGAATCAATGGTACTAACCAAAGCGGCAATTAATACAGCCATTACCAGTCCGGTCATTCCGGCAGGGAATAAGCGTGTAACCATAGTCATATAAGCTTCATCCGGATTATCCAGGTTTGGGAAAAGGATAAAACAAACTATTCCGGGAATAATAAACAGGGCAACATCCAATATCTTCAACCATCCGGTAAGGTTAGCTCCCATTTGCCCTTGCTTCAGGTTTTTTGCCCCTAAAACCGACTGCACCATTGATTGGTCGGTACACCAAAACCATACTCCCATTATTGGATATCCCAAAACGATTGCCAACCAAGGGTAATTAGGATCACCCATTGGGCGCAGCAGGTTCCAATAATCAGAAGGCGTATTCTCATACACTGCCATAATACCACCAGCTTTATTCACTCCAACTATCGTTAAAATTAGAGATACTGCTATTAAAAGCAACATCTGAAAAACATTGGTGTATGCAATGGCTTTTAAACCTCCTGCAATGGTAAAAAATGCGGCTATCAGTACCAAAACAATTACCGAAAGCCATAAAGGCAGGTTTAGGATTTGCCCAACCAATATACCTCCGGCAAACAAAGTTAATGCAAGCCATGAAATCAAAATGGTCAAGATAGAATACCAAGCCAAAATATTTCGGGTTGATTGACCAAAACGTTTGCCCATAAATTCGGGAAGTGTAAGAACTTTTGCTCCAAGGTAACGTGGCGCAAATACAACAGCTAACAGGAAAATAAATGGAAATGCATACCAGGCAAAGTTACCTGCAACAATTCCGGTTGTGTACCCAATACTTGCAGAAGCAATTAACATTGAAGGCCCCACATTGGTTCCCCACATGGTTAATCCGATGCTTGACCATCCGAGCGAGTTTCCGGCGAGGAACAAATTTTCGTCTTTTCCCCTTGATTTCACGAAGCTAACCCAATAGCCAATTCCAATTAATACAAGTAAATAGATACCAACCACGACAAAATCGATTGGCTTCAATAGTTCATAAATATTTTCCATAGTTAGGTTTTCTTTTTAGTCTTATTTTTTAGTGTTTAATTCGTTTTTTAGCTTCTTCCCAACATTCCTTTGCAATTTGAGTGTATAACAATGCTTGTTGCCAGCGGTCACCTTCTTCAACAAGTTCGCCCAATTCATTTTTGATTAAGCGGGCATAAAATATATCCGATTGAAGCAATTCAACCGTAAAACACAAATAATCCCCCGGGCCTGCTGATTTCAAAAAACCGGCAAAAGCCCGTGTCCACATTTCCCTGAAATGATCGACATATACCTGGTTTTTCCCATCTGCAATATCCACCTGAATACTTCCGGGATTGCCAATCCGGGCGTGCACAAAACGTACCCGATCAAATATTGGGGAAATAAATTCCCATTTATTTTCAATTCCGCCATAAACCATTTCCTGTCCGGTGTAATAATGCGAAAAATCACCGTTAAACCGGATTTCAGGAAAACGTTTGGTCATTTCAACTGTTCGCTGCATATCCTGCGTTATGGTTGAACGGTGCGTTTCAATATACAAAGGGAAATCATACGATTCCGACATTGAAATAATATACGAAAGCAAATCGTCTATTTCCTGATCGCTTTCCATTCCCCATCCCACATGCAAAGTAGCGCAATTATAGTTTTCTGCTTTCCATTTTGGAACAAGCTCATCCAGCTCCCCGACTTTATTTATGCGGGCATGAGCCGTTAATTCGAGTTCCAAATCACTGCAAAGTTTTGGATCTCCATCCTGCACCCCACTGTAACCTGCACTTTTAATTGCCTTATGTTTTTCTTCCAAATCCCCCTTCGGACCGGATGAAAATACAGGAAGATCGTTGCAATTTCCGATATTTATATCCAATCTAAGGTAAGGGGGATTTTTTGTTCCATCGTTGGTATTTTTAATCATCATTTATTCCTTTGATTTCAATACCAATTATTTTTTCAATTCACCATTAACCACAAAAGGCTCGGCAAGGTAAAGTGGCTTGCCTCCTTCAATAGTAATCGGCTCCACAGAGTACTGCATTAATAATACTCGTCGCGACTTGTTTGTATTGTTCGAACCACTTCGGTGGAAACAAACGCTTGAAAACAGCGCGATATCTCCTTTTTTACAAATTGCCGGTATTCCCGGATTGTCGCCAAAATACCCCACTTTATCGTTCGTCCCTTCTTCAAGGGTGTGATCGATACGTGTTGTGGTGCCGGCTTCGCTGTAGGGCAATAAATATACTGTACCGTTTTCTTCGGTCACATCATCGAGGGGCATCCAGCATGACAGGTAAGGCTTATGATCGAACGATAAATACCCGGAATCCTGGTGCCAGGAGAATTTCATTCCTTTATCGGCAGCTTTTACCACAAATTGCTCTAAAAACAGATAAACATTATCGCCCAAAATGCTTCGTGTGATTGTTTCCATTTCTTTCCCGAACAGAAGCTCCTGCATGGGCTGGCTATCCTTATTTTTCATCGCTATAAAATAACGCTTGCCCTTGTGGTTTATTTCGTCCACTTCTACCCCTTTGGCATCCATTTCAGCATCTTTTTCCTTGATGAAACGTTCGCATTCATCCTGTATTTTACGGATCATTTCCTGCGAAATAACATTTCGAAGAATTACAAAACCATCACGTTCAAATTGTGCAATTTGTTCTTTTGAAATAATCGTACTCATTTTATTCATTTTAAGTTAAAAATATAAACTCTTAGAAATTTAAATTTTGGTACCTTAAAGTTTCTAATTGGTTTTTTAACTTAGAATCTGTTTAAATTTTATCTGTATTTTTCTACAATCTTTAACGCTGTATCAATATCTTTTTCTGTTTTAAAATCAATATTTAAATGTACCCCCTGGTTTCCAATATTATCCAGAAGTGGTTCTATTTCATCAAGGGTTACCCAGTTTGCCATTATAGATTTACCACCGGCTAACATCCTTTTATACAAATCATACCAGCGAGGATCTCCACCTTGTGGTTCTCCGACTCCCGGTGTCCATTGAATAGCGTTTAACTGCTCCATTTCCAAAACAGCGTCCAAATGCCGAATTGCATCCACACCATCCAAATGGTATAAAGTGTAATCTATTTTCTCGGTTTGCTCCCTTAAGAATGGCAAAGCAAAACGCCTGTAATCATCTTCGGAAATCATCACCGAAATATCGCTTTGTAATTTTGCAACTTTGCCAGGCCCCCAAATAGAGAAGTAACAAAATGCCATTTCATCGCCTACACGTATAATGTCATAAATCCGGTCAAAAACACGGAAATAAATTTCGTTTACTTTCCTAAGTTGCTCTTCCAACTCTTCGGGCTGGATCATAATATCCATTAACACGGTATCAGTGCCCCTTAAGCCAGCCAAGGTATCAAGCCCTTCAATTAGATCGGGGCAGCCAACATAGTATTTACCATTGGAAAGTTTTTTACTTTCCTGAAGCAATTCCTGGTGCAGAAGCCAACCTTTGTTGTCTTCGTTAAGAACAATATCACCACTGAAATTTGGATCGTGCTTGATCCAAATTGTATCTTCTCCACCATCCAATTCTGCACCCAAACAAGCTGCCAACGAACCGGGTCCCAGGTGTGTATTTGCTACAGGAAGGACATCCGCCTTAAAAGAGCTTTTTGACAACTGATAATGCATGCTTTGGGCACGCCATTTCGGATCAAACCATTGTTGTTGCAAATTTGGTGGTGCAATAGGCGCACTTACTATTTCGTGTGGATTTCCATCTTTCTCCAAGTGCTCCCACATGGTAAGCACAATCCCTTTTTGATTCCACCAATCGACATATCGTTTTTTGGATTCTTCCCAATTATTTTTCCAAGTATTCATTTCTTAATTATCTAACTTTTACTATCAATTGTATTCAATATTTTGAAAACAACTTCATTTTTAAAAACCGAATATAGAATTCAGGTTATGATTTTTTATCCCTTTAAAAGACTCATCAAAAACAATACGGATATTCTTTTCAAAATCCATATCATCTGTGCTATCAACATTCTCCGGGTACATCGGAATTTCAGCACCATATTTTGCCCATACAGGCATTTCGTCCATCGGCACTTCCAGGTTATTCAACCATTTACCACCTTCTATTATTTCTCCAGAAAACAGGTTTACCCACTTTCCATTGGGCAAATACACATCTCTTTTGTTTTCTGAATCCATTACCGGGGCAACAAGAAAATCATCCCCAAAGTAATATTGATCGTCGATGTGCCAGCACATTTTATCATCGGCATTTTGCAAAACCAATGCCTGTAATATTGGCATTCCCGATTTTATTGCCTTTTCACTCTGTTCAACAATATATGGAATTAAGGCATACCTCAGTTTCCACCATTTCCGCACGATGTCTGATATATTTGGGAAAGAATAAGGCTCCCGTTTTGAGGTTCCATGGTAACGGATATGCGAAGAGAACACTCCAAATTGTGTCCAGCGAACGTATAAATCATCCGGCACGATGGAATTCATAAAATCAGGGACACTATGAAATCCTGGCACATCGTGGCTCCAGAATGCAAATCCGGACATCCCTAGGTGCAATCCGCCTTTTAAGGAGCTTGCCATCCCGTCCCATGAACAAGCGGCATCGCCTCCCCAATGCAACGGATAACGCTGGCACCCAGCCCATCCGGCACGTGCCCATATAATTCCATCGCCTGTTACCTCTTTGGTTATTTCATAGGCAGCCTTTTGGTACAGAAGTGCGTAAAGATTATTCAACAACTCTGGCTTCATTGCGTGGTAATCCGCATCCATGTGAATGTCTTCGCCAAAATCAGTTTTTATACAAACCACCCCCATATCCAGAAGGTCTTTTAGTAGTCCTTTGTACCACTCAACGGCCTTGGGGTAGGTAAAATCAATGGTTCCTGCATAATCGAGTGCACTAAAATTGGAACCTCCCTGCTGCTTGGCTTCTTTTTGCTTGCTGATATAGTCATTCTCAACTGCTTCTTCCAATTGTTCCGCTTCTTTAGCGACATAGGGCATTTGCCACAAACTCACTTTGTAGCCATTATCCCTGAGCTTCGTAACAAATCCTTTTGGATCAGGAAACCTTTCGGGATTAAATTTCCATTCGCACAGCCAATCGGTTTTAAACCATCCTGTATCAAGATGGATCACATCGCATGGATAATCTTCTTTTCGCAAACGGTCGCAAATCCCTTCTACTTCTTCCGCTGAGAAGTAGGTCATCCGGCTCATCCATGTCCCGAAACTCCATAATGGGGGCATGGTTGGGAAACCCGTAATTCCCCGATAGCTTTTTAGTATTTCCTCCAGTGAATCGCCACCAAACAAAAACAAATCCAGGTTTGCTTCTTCAGCCAAAATTTGGACAGAACGGTTTGAATGGTCGGCTAAAGAAAATTTAGAATACGCGGAGGTATGCAAAAAGCAGCCATACATCTGGTTCGACAAATAAAAAGGAATATTTTTATAGGTCCTGCGATTGTTTACACCCTGACCATCCTGGTTTTTTAATTGAAAGGTTTGACCCGATAAATCCATTTTTGTGAAACGTTCACCTGTTCCTGTAAAAATCTCATCAGATTTGGCATGGAATGAAATGGTAGATCGGTTAACCTGACCTTCATTTTCTACAAAAGCCAGAGCATGTGCATCGTGGCGTGCTGGAAAAAACTGGTCATATGCGCTTATTTTTACTTCTTTTTTTCCATCCGGAAAGAAACTCAGCGCCGCAGTTTCGTTCGGCGGAGGCAACAAATCGCTCCAATAATCAAGTATGGTTTCTTCAAAGTTAAACACTGCCCTATTTACACCTTTGGAGTCAGAGATTACCCATTGATTTTCGTTTTTTTGAAACGATAAAGGGATAATTTGTAAGCTTTCATGAATTTCAAGCATTTCAGAATCCGGCATGCACTCCCCACTAAAGCCAAGCGCAACCCGAAGTATTTTATCGCCGTAAGCCCTTAATCTTAACTGATATTCCTTTCGGGGGATATCTAAATCAGGCTGTATATCATTTGCCAGCTTTTGTTTTTGAAAAGGGATGGTAACAACTATATCTGTTCCATCCTGAGCTATTTCTTTAGGAGAACAAGCTTTCCATAAAAACTCATTCCCCAGCTCCTCAGTTTCAAAATCCAAAAAGTCATATAATTGGTAGTTCGTTCTTTTCATATAATTTAATCGGAAATCCTAATACGGAATCCGCATTTTTTAAAAATGTATTGGATTATTATCAATCCTTAATTTGAATTAATCGTTATTTCATCTGATTCAATAGCGTCTGAATTCGCTGTAATTACGATTGTCCCTGCATTTTCGGTTGACTGTACAATTAATAAACACATGCCATTGTATGCCTTTCGGAATGGTGCTTTAAAAGACTCCATACTTGCCTGGTAACCATTATCGACACCTACTATTGTTCCTTCACCCTGTACATCAAAATTCACCAGATTATCGGCATCCGGAACCATAATCCCGTTTTCGTCAGTAATTTTCACGGTAATAAAGGTTAAATCTTTGCCATCTGCCTGAATTGTTTCCCTGTCGGCAGTTAATTCAATCTTTGCAGCAGCGCCTGCAGTATGGATTTCACGCTCCAGCACAACTTCCCCGTTTTTTCGGGATACCGCTTTTAAGGTTCCCGGCAGAAATTTAATGCGCCACATAACATGGTAACTTCCTTCTGGTTTTGATTTTGTGCCCAACGATTCTCCATTTAAAAACAATTCAACTTCATCGGCATTGTTATAAAACGCCCAAATATCCACTTCCTGGCCCTCTGTCCAGTTCCAATACGGGAATACGTGCAATACAGGTTTATCGGTCCATAAACTCTGGTACATGTAGTACATATCTTTTGGGAAACCGCATAAATCAATAATCCCCAGGTATGAACTTCTGGCTGGCCACAGGTAAGGATCGGGCTCGCCCAAATAATCGAATCCTGACCAAATAAACATTCCCGAAATAAAATCATTCGAAGAAATTACATTCCAGGTATCTTCATGGGTAGCCCCCCAATACGCATGTACATTATCGTAAGAAGAACAAGTGAAATCATCGTTCCCGTCGAATGGTGCCTGATAAGCCGGAGGCCATATCCTCACTTCATCGGAAGGCATATCGTAGTGACCACGCGTTGAAAATGCAGACATATTTTCGGAAGCCACCATTTTTTCACCAGGGAAATTTTTAGGGAAATTCAGGTATTCCAAATGCTTATAATTGAAGCTAATCAAGTCCAATGCTTTTGACTGATAAATGAAATTTAATTCCGGATTTTGTTCTGTTAACCCACAGGTAACGTAGCGTGTGGCATCGTATTTTTTAACGATATCAACTAATTCTTTTGCAATCCGGGTTCCGGTGCTGTCAAACTGTTCAGGTATTTCATTTCCAATCGACCATGAAATTATAGATGGGTGATTCCTGTCGCGCAAAATTAAGTCAGCAAGGTCTCTTTCGTGCCATTCATCCCAAAACATGTGGTAGTCAAAATCATTTTTCTTTTTTGCCCACATGTCAAAAGCTTCGTCCACAACCAGAAAGCCCATTTTGTCGCATAAATCGAGCAGTTCAGGTGCTGGCGGGTTATGCGCAGTCCGAATAGCATTGCATCCCATCTCCTTCAATATTTCAAGCTGTCTCTCAATTGCCCTGCTATTTACAGCTGCACCCAATGCGCCCAAATCGTGGTGCTGATTTGCACCAAATATTTTCAGTGGCTTTCCGTTCAGGAAAAAACCTTTTTCGGAATCGAAGTTAAAATAACGGATCCCAAATACGGTTTCGTAGGTATCACTAACTTTACCATCGGCAAAGACCGTAGTTTTTGCAGAATACAATGCAGGACTATCAACTGACCACAATTGCGGATTATTAATTTCGAATGATTGCAAAACAGAAACCCGGGACTCAGATGCGTTCACGGTGATTGTTTTATCAGCCAACGGATTATTGCCTGAATCAAAGATTTCTGTTTTAACCTGAATTGATTGAATATTTAAAGCCAAATTATCAACGTCAATTTGAATTTCGACTATTGCTTTTTCTTCTGAAACTTCGGGTGTAGTCACAAAAGTTCCCCAATGTGCCACATGGGTTTTTCCTGTTTTCACAAGCCATACATTCCTATAAATACCTGACCCTGTGTACCAGCGTGAATTTGGTTGAAGCGAATTATCCACCCTCACTGAAATAATGTTTTCAAGCTCCCCAAAATTAAGATAGGAAGTGAGGTCATATCGGAATGAGCTATAGCCGTATGGCCTTTTACCCAGATATTGCCCGTTAATCCACACTTCACTGTTTTGAAATACACCATCAAAATCTATATAAATCTGGGCTCCTTTATCAGCATCAGTCAATTGGAATGATTTTCGATACCAGGCAACACCACCAGGCAATGCACCTCCAGAAACCCTTGCAGGATTAGCCTCACTAAATTCCCCTTCAATACTCCAATCGTGTGGCAAATTGAGCTTTCTCCAATCAATATCGTCAAATTCTATGCTCTTAAAAATGGTGTCGTCAGCAAGTACAAATTTCCAATTATTGTTAAAACTTGTTCGCTCCCTGCCCTTCTGATCTTCTTTAGAACATGCAAAAGACAATAATACAATTAAAATGAGAAGTAAATTTTGGCGTTTCATTAGTCGTAATTTCATTAGGCATTTTTTGTTTTTTGTAAAACATTTATTCAAGTAAAACCATGTCAAAAAAGAATGGAATATTTATGTAAACGTTTTCACGATGCAATTTATATTATATTCCTGAACTCTCATAAAAAATTTTTAAAAGAAGAACGAAATAATTAAAATCCAAACATAAAAATTGATCTCTTTATCATGGTACTTTACTATTGTACCTTGTTTTTTCAAAAACCCCTAAGCTTTACCCAATATTTTTAAGCAATTCAGACGAATCAGAACCAGTTTTAATCTAAATGATAAACTTCTTCCATCATAGACCACCACTCGCCTTCATTCCGGCTTTCCAATGGTACTTGACAAGGGTCAGTGAGAGTAAGCCACTCTTTTACTTTTGGGTGTTCTCCAAGCATTTTCATATCAGCATCATAATCAGTACCGGTATATTCCCAGTAACCAAAAAGAAGGTTGTCTTTAAGGTAAATTGAATAATTCTGGATGTTCGCTACTTTTAGCATAGAATCTACTTCCTGCCAAGGATTAGCATGCAACTTTTTATACTCTTCCAGTTTTTCAGGATTTACGCCAATAACCATTCCCTGCCTCATTACATTTTCCGTTTTCTTTTCCATGTAAACGTTTTCATTTTTCTCTTTTTGGCAATTGCTGCACGAGAACATTCCAATTGCAATTAACAGAGATAAAATCAAGTTAATTTTTTTCATATTCAGAAATTTTGGTTTATTAATTTTCAGATCTAGCCCAATTACCTTGGAACTATTTCCATTAAGGTAAATATGGGTATTTTTACATGAATTTTGTGTTATATTTATTCGGCGGTCGATCTTATAATTTATTATATTTGTTGCAAATTTCCTCAAAACAAATTTACACTAACCATTTAAAGAACAATAATTTGGAAAAGCACAACATAAAACCTTTTATAGAAGGGCAAGGTGTTTGGTGGCGTCCTGAAAAAAGAGGTCCGTTAGAATCGCTTCCATTTGTATTACAGTTTGGGAGCATGCGCTTTGATAAAGTGAGAATGGACTATACAATGTACCCACACATGCATCCCGGAATAGGGATACGTTTTATCCATAGTGGTAAATTTAAATGGACAGTTGAAGGAAAGGAAATAGAATTGCTTCCTGATGATTTATCTATTATTAATCCCTGGCAACTATATGGAAGCCCATACGGGAAAACCGAGATTGGGGAATATACCTGGATGGTGATAAAGCCTAAGGTATTTGCAGTGAACATACCGTTAAAACTAGGTCCATGGACACAGCTACCGGATAAATTTCAGGAAGAATTTGGATTACTTCTAACCAGGGAAGATACTATTGTATTGCGCAACGCAAGAAAGCTAAAAAAGTATTTTCTGGAACTAAAAAATGAGCTCTGCAACCAACAGGTTGGGTATGAGATTATTGCGAGTAACCTGATTGACAATTTTTTTATTGATTTGTACCGGCATCTTTCGAACCGGCAAATGAAAATTGAAAAAGACTATAATTTTATTGAAGAGCTAACCCAAATTATTACGAAGGACCTGACAAAAAAATGGATGATTGAAGACTTATCCCAAAATTTCGGGATGGGCAAAACAAAATTTACGGAAGAAGTAAAAAAACTGACAGGCTATCCGCCCGCCAGTTTCATTATAAATTTAAGAATTGACCGATCAATTGAAATGCTTCGTGAAACCCAAGCCAATTTATCTGATATTGCTTACATGAGCGGTTTTTCTTCGCTCCAGCATTTTACATCCACTTTTTCGAACCGGATCGGGATTGGTCCCGGAAAATTTAGAAAATCTTAGTCCTTTTGGGCACATCAAATCCTAATGGAAGACATCGCCTTCTTTGAACCCTTCGGGATGTATTAAAATCTTTGCAGGTTCTTCTTTTGGGATAATATTTTTGTATGCCTCCTGAACCCCAGCTTTTTCGATAATTTTCAATGCTTCCGGCGAGAACTCTTCTTCATCCCTAAACGAATAAGTTCTTTCGATTTTATTGTTCGTGCCATTGTCCATCAATAAATTGTTTTTCACATAATTCTCGTAAACAACATTGTCATGGCACCTTTTTGTCCAAAAATGCAACCACATCCACTTGTAACTTGGATTGTAAACCACATTTCTTCTAATGGTCAAATATGCCGAACCATCATCGGGATAAATACACCTGGGCCCATTAAAAACATAATTTTCTTCGACAACCGAGCCTGGCTGTTCGCCCAGCATATAAATAATCCCTCCATCATCGAGAACCTGATGGGTATTGCCCGCCCTATTGTAACGGATTAGGTTGTTTTTTGCCACTTCAGAAGGTGGAATTCCGGCATTTCCCCACCACCAGCCACAAGTTATTGCACCATAGGGAGTACCTTCAATATCGTTGTGCTCAATAATTGTGTTTGCAACAAAAAAGGAGGTAATCCCTTCCACTTGCCTAAAATCCAAGCTCACATTGCGTAAATAATTGTTGCTTACTTTATTGTATTCGCATAGGCCTTCAACACCAACCGAAAACACAGCTCCATCGCCAGGTTTATAGGTTGATACAACACCATTATCTTCCGTATCTTTTTCAGTGGAGTTTATATTAATTCCGTCTGTCTCACTTTCTGAAGCCTCTGAATCCAGGCTATTTTCAGAAATATCATTTTCAATTGTAATATCCTGATTTTTGCTAAGTTCAAATGCCCCTTTGGGTACATCCGTACTTTTAAATTCTGAAGGTTTCGTTTCCTCAGAAATAGGACCATCCCCTATTTTATAATGCTGTGAATGGCCAATATTGACCGAATTGCCAAGCAAGTCGTTAAAGTAGTTTCCATTAACAGTGCTGTTTTGCACATCATTTACAAGATTGATGGCTGTTGCAGAACCAAGCCTTTCAAATTTATTCCTTTCGAAGGTGATATTCTCTGCATTTTGAATTTGTATTGTCCCTCTTGGAATATCCGTGCTGTTATATTCCGAAGGGTGCCAGTTGCCATCCGGGATATATTTTGTAGCAAGGCCCAGGCATTGAATTCCTGCAAAACCATGAGATCCGGCAACTTCCATTAAACCCCAGTGGTCGTATGAAAAAGTTAGCCCTTCAAACCGGATGTTTTTTACCCTTGAGGTTTTCGACGTTCCTTTGATTTGCATCAATCCTTCCGAAACCGGGGCAATAACCTCGGCAGTTGACATATCTTCGCCATTGCTATAATAATAGATAGATTTTGTTTTTCGGTTAAAATAGAACTCTCCGGGTGAATCCAACAACTCCATGGCATTTCGGATAACGAAACTTTTCAGGTAATTAATCCGTCCTGCCCATGCCATTGAAGTTGCAATAGCACCATAGGGTTGCTGCAATTTAACTACAGTTGTATCAGCAATCCGTTCAATTTCACGGGCGCATAGTATTTTTTCAGTCCATACATTAAACTGGACCAACTCAATGTCTTCCGGATTTTTATATATGCCTACATCTTCGGATTTAAATTTTATTCCATCGATTGCAGATCCCGGGCCAAAAGCCCAGTCCTCGTTTCCTGTAATATGAAATGTTCCCCAATCGCCTAGTCCGTCAACCGGTACATCGGTTCCTGCCATCCGCATTCTTTTTCCATTAACAAACAGGGTCCGTAACTTGTCTTCTCTGTCTAATTTTGCCTTGTAAATGTTGCCATCCACTTTTTCCCAGCCCGTAATTTGTTTACCTCCACTAATAATAGGGGTTTCATTATCATATGCTTTGTAAATAACATTGAAACCGTTAGTTCCTGAATCTTCTTCCTTAAATATTATTGGGTTTGTCAAATTATAAACGCCTTCATGTAAATAGATAATAATATCTTCCTTCATATTGCGGTTCATACCTGCCACCACTTTTTTGGCTTCATGAATGGAATTGAACGGTGACTTTAAGGTGCCATTCCCATTTTTAAGGGTGGCTGGAGCAACATGGAGAACCTTTTGAGAATAAGCTGACAATAGAATAACTGTCATTAAAAAAATTAGCAAAGCTGGTTTAATTGGCTTTATTTGCATGGCATTGATTTTTTAAATTCAGAGTTAAAAATAATTCTATAAAATTAAGGAATCCCTGTAAAAACAGAGATTCCTTTAACTTTATTAATTTAATAATCTAACTAAACTATTACTTATACCCGGCATTCTGTGTAAAGTTTGGATTTGAATCCATTGCCCTTTGCGGAATCGGGAAAATAACTTTATTATCGTCGTTAAGTGTTTTGTATTCCCAGGTAGTTTTGGTAAAAGTTTCGAAACGCACCTGATCAATCCTTCGGATACCTTCCCAGTAAAGTTCGCGTCCTCTTTCAGCCAACATCATATCCAGGCTAACAGGAATACTGCTTGCGCCCCTTACTGCCCTAAGTTCATCAACAATACTTTGAGCTGTTTCGCCTTTGGTAGCAGTACCTCCGCGTAAAATGGCTTCAGCTTTCATTAAACGCACATCTGCATAACGCATTAGCACAAAACCTCCATCATTATTCGGATCATATTTTAATACCCTAATTCCGGAATAATCGGTATTCCCTGAAAGTTTAACTTCACGTGTAAACACAAGAGGTCCGCCTGAACGATTTGATAATGGAGCCCCGTCGCTTCCGTATTGTTGGCCAATTAAGAAACCACGGCCTCTACCTGCTGCAGGCACATAACCAATACGCTGATCGTTTGCATCAAACAGATCATAGAAACTACCAATTGCGCAAGCTCCATTCCAACCGCCCTGGCTGTTATGTAACTGAGGCCATATCCACATTCCATTCCACCACCTTGTAAAAGTTAAAATATGCTCATTACCTCCATTGCCACTAAAATTAGTGAAATAGTCTGCTTCATACTCAAAACCGAAATTGTCAACTGCATCGCAATATTCAATTACTTTGTTCATATCGCCAGCATCGAAAGAATAAGGACCGGCAGGATTTGCTGCAGTATAAACCGCTTTATTCAAATAAAAACGTGCGAGTAATGCATTTGCAAATGCTTTGGTCATTTTAGTAGGATCAGGCGTTGTTGGTCCACCATCTACCAGATCAGGAAGGGCAGCGACCAATTCACTTATGGCAAAATCAACTGCCTGCGTGCGGGTCCATACTTCCGGATATTCATCAACACCCTGATCAACAGTCCTAAATGGAACTTGTCCGTAAAGGTCTATAATGTGGAACATATAAAATGCCCTCAATGCTTTGGCTTCTGCTGCTTCTCCAGGTGCAGGATTTGAGGCCAAAACCTGTGTACAGCGATAAACCCCCTGGTTCAAATCATCCCAAACATTTATTAAATCGGCATGCGCAGCATCCCAGGTATGTGTGTGCAATAATCTAAAAACACCACCGTTACCCCAGTCGGTTGCCCTTGTTGGGATAATCATTTCATCTGAAGTAACTTCATTTAATCCGCTAACCCCTGAATATGAGCTTCCTGTTACGTCATTCAATTTACCGTAAGCTGAATATAATACTTCAGGAACATCCACTGCCACAAAACCATCGTTGGTTTGCTCTACGCTAAATGAATCTTTGAACTCCACTTCCAAATCGGTACAAGCAGGCATAAAAAATCCGGCTGTTACCAATAAAATAATCCATATATATCTATAATTTCTTTTCATCGTATCCAGATTTTAAATTTTAAAATTTCACTTTAATTCCCATAAGTATTGTCCTGGACCGTGGGTATGTTGTGTAGTCAATACCCATGGAAGGAACACCACCAACATCTTTGTTTACGTTCACTTCCGGATCCTGACCGCTATAGCCTGTAATCACAAATAAATTCTGTCCGGTTACGAACAAGCGTACATTGGATATTGCACTTGATTTAAAAGGAATTGTATAACCCAATGTTACGTCTTGAAGGCGAACAAATGAACCATCTTCCAGGAACCTGGTGGATGGATCTGCGGTGTTAATTGCAGCTTCCCCGTTTCCAACGATGTCTTTTGTTACGTTCTTGCCTATGGCAAGGTTTCCTGCATAGAAGAAAGCATTTGCAGTATTGCTGTATATTTTATGCCCCATTTGCGCATTGAAATACACATTAAAATCAAAGTTTTTATACCTGATTGTACTTGTTAAACCAGCTGTAACTTTAGGTATAGGGCTGTCGCCTGTATATTGTGGGTTATCGCCATCATAAATTGCAATACCGTCGGCATCAAAACCTTCGAATACCCTAATGTAATAGGTGTACATCGGATAATCATTGGTAATCCTTTGAATGGTAACACCTGAAAGTCCCTGACCATCCAAACCACCTGTTTCGATATTAGTGAATAAATCCTTCACAATGTTTTTGTTGTAGCTAACATTACCAGTTACACTCCAATCGAAATCTGATTTTGCAACAATATCAGTAGTCAATGAAAGCTCTACTCCGCTGTTGTATATATTCCCATCGAGATTTGACCAATAGAATGATTGTGGTGCAGGTTGTGCACTGCTTAACCTTAGAAGAAGGTCGGTTGTTTTCTTTTGATACACATCCAATGTACCTCTTACACGGTTGTTCACAAACCCGAAATCAATACCAGCATTGAACTGACTTGTAGTCTCCCACTTTAAATCAGGATTTGCGAATGTAACATCACCCAATGATCCTGTACTTATATTTCCACTACCATCAATTGATGATGAACCATAGCGTTTTCTTTGTGAATATAAGTTATGAGGGATTTCCTGGTTACCGGTAACCCCCCAGCCTAAACGAAGTTTTAAATTACTAAATGCTTCAGGTATAAAATCTTCTTCAGAAAGACGATAGCCTAATGCCATAGATGGGAAGTAGCCATATTTATTGTTTCCACCAAATTTGGTCGAACCATCGGCACGCATTGTAGCTGTAAATAAAAACTTATCGTTTGCAACAAAATTTACTCTTGCGAAATACGATTGCAGTTCATCTTTTTCGTAGGAACTGTTTCCAACAATCGATTCACCGGCAGCAATATTGTTCATCATAAGGTCAATATCATCGAACCGGAATTTACCAGCATTTAAGGACGATGTTTTAGAAGTATATGATTGGTAAGAATAACCAAGCAAACCAGTAAAACGAACATTGCCGAATTCTTTTTTATAATTGATAAAATTTTCCCATAAACTATTATTCATGGAGATGGTGCTTACCCCGGCTTTACCGTTTTCATAGATGTAGTTTGCATATAATAAAGGTGAGTATGCATATGTCCTGTCAGATTTTGAAATATCGTACCCATAAATAGTTTTAAATGATAAGTTTTCTCTAATCTGATATTCGGCTGACAAACTTGCAAGGGCCCTGAAAGTGCTTGTATTATCGGCACTGTATGCCAACATAGCAGCAGGGTTTAAGCGTTCCTGTGAAGGCTGGTTGTACTCATCGCCAATCATTACAGGTTCGGTTGGGTTCATGTACAATGCTGATGCAATAAGGTCGCCATAATGGTTTGGAGTATTCCCAATTGGTACGCCCATATCATCAATACTTGAAACGGTTAACTGGCTTCCAAGTTTTAATTTATCATCGAAAAAATTGCGGTTACCGTTCACGCGAACCGTATAACGTTTCATTCCACTTTCTTTGATAATACCTTCCTGATCGAAATACCCCATTGATACCCGATAATTGCCACTTTCGTCGGAGTTTCCAAAAGAAATATTATGGCTTTGCGAAATCCCTGTCCTGAAAATCTGGTCTTGCCAATCGGTATCTTTTCCAGCATCCAATAAGGTTGGATCGCTACCTAAATTAGCAACTGCACTTAAATATTCATCACGGTTCAACACATCATATTTTTTGGTAATGTTACTAATACCAATCATTGATGAATACTCAATTGAGCTACCCGCGCCTTTTCCGCTTTTAGTCGTAATAATTACAACACCATTTGCTCCACGGGAACCATAAATTGCAGTAGCCGATGCATCTTTCAAGATACTTATATCTTTAATATCGTCTGGGTTTAAGAAGTTCAATGGGTTTTTTGCAGTACTTGATCCAAAACTTACGTTGGCGCCCTCGGGTGAAACATTATCGCCACTTAACGGAACACCGTCAACAACATACAGAGGATTGTTACCACTACGAACAGAAGAAGTACCCCGGATATTGATATTAATGCTTGAACCAGGTTCTCCACTACCAGATGTGATCTGAACACCGGCTGAACGTCCCTGAATCAATTGTTCGGGAGAAGCAACCATCCCTTTGTTAAAATCGTCGGATGATACGGAAGAAATAGCTCCAGTTGCATCTTTTACGGTTGTAGTACCATAACCAATGGCAACGACTTCGCCAATCCCAATCATTTCTTCTTCCATTTCAACGTTGATAACATTTGTTCCGGCGACAGCCATTTCCTGAGGGATCATTCCCACAAATGAAAAAAGAAGTGTTGCATCTTCGGCAACTTTTGCAATAGTATAGCTACCTTCCATGTTGGTAATTGTACCTTGAACTGTACCTTTAACAACAACCGTTACGCCGGGAATAGGCTCACCATCTTTGTTGGTAACCTTTCCTGTTACTGTTTTCTCCGGTTGGTTTTGCTGAAGCGTGGATAAGATAATATGCCTTGATTTAATCTCATAGTTAACATTGGTATTTTCAAACAGATTATCCAGAATTTGATCAACTGTTTGATTTTTAACATCCAGGTTAACCTTACGATTAACGTTAATGGCTTCTTTATTGTACACAAAATAGAATTCACTTTGATCTTCGATTGTACGTAAAGCATCTTCAACGGACACATTATTTAAATCGATGGTAAGTTTAGTAGACTGGGCATAGGTGTCGAAAGCGAGCACCTGAACAATTCCCAATAATATGAACAACGACGTTAGTTTCATTTTCAATAAGATTTCACCGGAACCCATAAAATTTCGTATTCCGGTATTTAACCGTTTACTTTTTTTCATACTTTTGAATTGATTTGTTAGTAACTTAATGAATCACAGATTTCAATTTAAATTTGGAACAGGAAGAAGTGGCAGCTTTTTCCTGTTTTCTTTTTCTCATCTCATAGGCATTTTAAGTTTTAGATTTTGATTAGTTTCGTTTATAATAATTTATTTCGATACCATAATTTTTGATTCGTCCTGATTGATTATAATCTGACGTTTTGAATACCTTCCATCAGCTTGTTTTACCCTTTTGGGATATTCAACCCGTATTGGAATAGAACTTGAAAAAATGTCGAGGACTTGTTCAATACTCTCATCGTAGAATGTGGCATGCAAAGTATATTTGCCCAAATCGGCATTATCTAGTTGGATATCTACATTAAACCATCGTTCCAAATCGCCAATTATAGTTGCAAATGTATTGTTCCTGAAAACCAGCTTCCCATCTTTCCAGCCAGTGTACATGTCCATATCGCTTACTTTAACAATTTGCATTTCGGAATCCGAATCCGAACAAATGGCGGTATAGCCTGGTTTTAATTTTACTTCGTTGGTATTATCCCCGTGCAACAAGGTGACAACTCCTTCCACCAAGGTTGTTTCTACGATTTTTTTATCTGCGTAAGCATCCACATTAAATTGGGTACCATACACTTTTACTTTTACGTTTCCGGCAGTAAGTAGCAATGGTACTTTTTTATTTTTTACCACATCAAAAAATGCTTCGCCTTTTAGTTCAACGTTCCTGCTTTCGCCACTAAACACTACCGGGTAGCTTAAACTACTTCCGGCATTTAGCCAAACCAACGAACCATCGGGCAAAACAACCTGGGTTTTTGAACCTGCCGGTGATTCAACGGTATTTATTAAATCGGTTTTATTTAATTGGGATATGTAAAGTGCATCTGTATTTTTCAACCTTTCAAACAGGTATATTGTTGAAACCAACAAGGGAATTGACAGGATTGCTGCAACTTTTGCAATCAACCTGAAAATTTTCCTCTGCGTATTAACCTGCTGGGGTTGTCTTGAGTTATCTGAAATAACACTGGCCATTTTATTGGCAGAATAAGCAATTTCTTCAGAGTTTAACTTATCTGTTTTAAAAGACAAACCTGCCAAAAGGCGTCGGGCATAAATAAGTTCGCTTTGTGTGATGGAGTATTTTTTTAATACTTTTTCCTGCTCAGCAATTGAAGCATTTCCAAAGGATTTTATATCGTCCTGGAATTTCTCATCTGCAAGCAACTGGCTTAATTTTTCTATTTTATTCATTGAAAAAAACTTCCTCTTTTAATTACATAGAGAGAAGTTTTTAAAAAATGTACTAGGGTAATTTTATTTTTTTTTGAAAAACATGAAAAAAAGAATTAAAAGATTATCTAAATCCTCAATTCCTTCCATAAGGTCGCGGTGGATTTTTTTTCGAAGATTAACCATTGCGCGTTGCATAAGGTTTCGAACGGTTTGTTCGTTAACCTCCATGATTGGGGCAATTTCGGCATACGACAAGTTGAAATAAAACCGTAGGTAAATCAGTTCCCTCTGCCGCTCGGGCAATGCGTTAATGGTTTTCACCAGAACTTTTCGCAAATTACTGGTAACTTCCTGTACCTCTATGAATTCAGAATTATCAAATGAAAAAATCTTTTGTTCTTCTTTGCTTAGCAATTCATCCGACATTTCTGACATTAATGAATCTTTGTTTGAGAACATGGTCCTTCGGAAAGAGGTGATCAGGTAGGCTTTGGGGTTTTTAACATTTCCAAGAGTTAAACGCTTTTCCCAAATACGCATAAAAACATCCTGGATAGAATCCTTTACCAAGTCGGGGAGGTTGAAAATTTTTATTCCGTATCGATATAAATCGGAATAGAACAACTTAAACAATTGAGTCAAAGACTTTTCATCGCCAGACTTCATGTTATTCCAAACCAGATTTACATTCAATTCTTTACCTTCCCTGCTCATAAAGAAGTAAGTCTGTTTTTAGTTAAGTTTCGTAAAAAAAGCGAATAATTTAAATAAAATGAAATAATTGGGGCAATAGTTTTACTATGAAAACTGATCATAATAGATTTTTCAAACAAAATACAATTTACCAGGAATGAATAAAAATAGTCAACCCCATGAATCACAAAACACTAAATGTAAATCAGTTAGTAAATTCTTGACAAATAAATATTTTTTAATATTTCCCTTAATTTTCGCTATTAAAGTTTAATTGACTTTTTCCAATATCTTTTGAAGTAGCAACTGCAATCCCCCTATCCTGTTGTTTATTTACTGCACAATAAAAATGATAAACAATACCATCGTGTTTTACCACACAAGATTTGTGTGCAAACCAGTTGTCGTAAGGCTCTGAAGGGGCAACCAGGTCAACTCCGTTCCAGTCGGTCCAGTTCACCAAGTCGTAGGAGCAGGCAAACCGGTTAAAGGCATCGTGGTCTTTGCGATCTGCCCAAAACGCGCCAAAATAAAACATAACCCAAACATCCCCGATTTTTTGAATAACGGCATCGCCCGAAATACCTTTGTGGTGGTTAATCACCGGATCGTTCGCAAAACGTTTCCAATTTAGCATATCGTCAGAAACAGCCATTCCAATTCTTTCGGCACCACGCGCAGGATTGATACTGTCGCCACGTGCGTTGTAATACATTACAAAAGGGTATCCGGTTGTTTCGGTTTCATCCAACAAAACCCATGTTTTATAAATCGTATTGTTTTCCCACCAACGTGCATCTTCATCGGTTGCCATTAAAAGAGGTTTCCCAACACGGTCCCAAAGATGTACCGTTGACGGATTTTTGTCGGTATAAGCCATACTTATTGACAACAGCCCACTTTCGTATCCCTCTGAGTTTCCGCCAAAATAAGGCATCCAGTATTTGCCGTCAAATTGGTTGAGTTCATAACTCCCTTCCCAGGTTGGGTCCTGAAGGCTTGGGTAACCAGCTTTTTGGTTTTGATCCCAATCGGTGCTGTCCGAAAAAGCCATCACAAGCCCCATATTTTCCCAATTTAACAAGTCATCGCTTTGTGCAAGCCAGGTTTCATATCCTCTCCCATCAAACACAAAATAGGTCATGTACCATTTGCCGTCTTTTTGAAATACGGTTGGGCAGTCCATTTTTTTTGACTGGTCTTCGGGAACCATCACCAAACCATATTTAAAAGGCGTTTTTACTTCTTCGTATATTTCCTGCATTTTTTCAGGAGAAACTGTTTTTGGCAGTTCTTTATTATTTGGGTTACAGGAAATTAATGCAATTAATGAAAATAGAATTAGAAATGTTTTCATATTTTAATGTTTTCATTGTTTTATAAAACTTATAGTGTCCTGCCGGACGTGCTTTCATCCCGATAGCCATCGGGACGAAACAACCTTGATAACTATCAGGGCAAGCAAATTTAATGCTTCCTCCCACATTCCTTCCCTTGCCCGCGCCAAATCTATCACTTTACTTTCAACCAATCAAAATAAAATGATTCGTTTTCTTTTGGTGTTATTTTTATAGTGTATTCCCCAGCATTGATGGTCGTTTGCGTATCGGTCCGTAAACTTTGCCATTTAACATTTGCAGGTAGGAATGACCAAATTCCGCTCCACATCAAGCGGTTATCAGCCGCACGGATTTCAACATCTGCTTCAATTGCATGGTCGCCCATATTCATGTACCGGAATTCAAGTCCATACTTGGATGCCAATCCTACCTGGAACTTAAAGGCAATACTACTATTTTTATTTGGAACATGGATACATGTTTTGCCCATAAAATTAGTCATCTTTGAATTGCCAGAAATGTTTCCGTCTTCGGCTTCATACCTCACTGACGTACGTAAATCAATTGGATCATCCAATGATGTGACCGGAACAGCAGCAATAAAATACATACCATGCTCTTTTGAAATATCCGTTGGCATTAATTTTACAATTTCATCTTTACTGAACGTTTTTTGATAGATGCGATATTCTTTATCTGGTTCGGTCGTTACGATTTTTTGTTTTAAAGGCACAAACAATGTGAGCCATTCTGGAGTATTTTCAAGTGAAGCATCCACGCCCAAATAAATATCAGCATCCTCATTTATTCGAAATAAAGCAAGCTCAGAATTATCTTTTGGAACTATCTGGCGAGGGGTTTTAATCCACTCGGCACCATGTAGAACCGGAGGAAGTGCTACAAATTCAACATCTGAATCTGAAAACGATTTTTCGCCAATGTTCATCCAGGTTTCGGTTGACCAGTTTCCCATTGAGTTAACTTCAAGGTTGTTGATTATCGAAGAAACAGATGGTACAGGTTTTATGTGATTGTTTTTAGAGGAAACTGCAATTGCAGAAATCACTGCCTGTCCTGATTTTACTTCAGGAAATGATACTTTTAACAAACCTCCAGTAATGGTTACATCGATGGTCTTTTTTAATAGTTTATCGTGCCCGGCTTCTTTCCAGATATCCACATCATTTAGCACAACCTTGTCGTTCACTGCAACGTCAAACAGCCTCCAGCCTTCGCAATCCATTCCACCTCCGGTTCCATACCAGGCTTCTATAAAATATAATTCAAGCTGGTATTTTCCATCGGGCAAAGGAAACTGGTAATTTAATTTATGCCGCCCATATCGATAGGTTTGGATCAGAGGCCATTCATCGGTACCTTCAATCGGGTCGAAAGTTTGGCGCTGACTGCCATAAAATGCCGGCATTCCCTCATAATCATCAGTCCATGACATTGACCCCCAGGTAGAATCATCGTTTCTGCGCACATCTGCCATCCAAAGATTTCCCTGTTTATCTGTATAATTTCCACCACCGCAATTTACCCTGTAAATAACATTTTTATCAGATGCCTGTAGAGGTTGTATTGTTCCCTGAAGTGTTTCCAATCCGCTATCTTTGGGCAAATGGTTTAATACAATAACATCGCTTGCTACTTCTTTTCCATCCACGTAACCAACCGCTTTAAGCACGTTGGTTTGAATATTGGTATTGTCAAATACAAAATGAGTACCTATTCCTTTATGCTTCTGCCTGCCAAATGAATTTTCCCCAATTCCATTGAACAGCTCTACTTCGTCGCAATTTGAAAATACACGGATGCCATTTTTAATACCGGGTTTTGTCCATCTGCTTGGCCATGTGTGCGAAACAATGTAAACCATTGGTTCTTTTTGCTTGGCGGCATAATTGGAGCGGAACATATAAAATAAATCCAATGGTTCGCCCCAAATAGTAACCGTGCCTTTGTAATTAATAGGTCCTAATCTGTCAATATCCCTTAACCCTTCTCCTGCCTGGGTTCGCCCAGGATTGTCGTGCGAATTAAACAACCAATGAAACTGTCCACAGCATTTATCCCGTGCTTTTTCTGCCAAACGGATTTTAGATTCCATTAGCAAACATGCCCGATCTTCACTCAAAATTCCATTTGCTTTAAACTCACCTTCGGTATGCAAGTCGATACTTCGCCAGGCTCCATATTCGCCATTGAGTAACTGTTCCGAAATTTCTTTATCGTAGTTTTCCGGAATGCCGCCATAGGTTCCAGACCAGTTTTGGATCACATTCCAGTCGGTACCTGTTCCACCGTTACAAGTCGTGACCAGTCTTTGCGAAGAGCATGTGGGGTCCATTTCTCTGATGATATTCGCACACTCTTCGGCAAAGTCGGTTGGAAGTGTGCTTTCGTTTTCCAATCCCCACAAAATTATGGATGGACTATTCCTTCGTTCTTTTACCCAATCGTGCAAAAGGGTTTTAAAATTGCGCTTAAATTCAGGATTGTCGAACCAAATGTGGGCAGCCATTTGTGTCCACCACAACATGCCCAAACTATCCCATGCTTCATGGTACCTGAAATTATGCGGTTGATGTCCATCACGAAAAGTATTGAACCCCATGGCACGTATTTGTTCTACCCGCGCATTTATTTGATCATCGGAAAATGCATGGCTTTGCCCCAAAATATGTTCGTATTCGGCTGTACCGTTTATAAAAACAGGCTCGCCATTCAGATAAAACCGGTTTGTACTGTTTTCTGTATGGATATCCCATTTAATCCAACGGATTCCGTAAGAAGTTTTAGTTCGGTCTAAAACCTTTCCATTTTCTAAAATCTCCGTTTTAACTTTGTATAAATAAGGATTATCGATAGACCAAAGATTTGGATTTATAATTTCTTCAAACTGTTGTTTTAAAGTATCGGTTTTTCCAGCTTTTATCGTTATGTCCTGTTCAATTTCAGCAACTATTTTTCCTTGTTGATCCATAAGTATGTTGGAAACAATTACTGTTTTATCCTTATCGCCATAGTTTTTAACTTCGGTATTGATATGTAAAAGAGCTCTTTCCGAAGAAATATTTTCATCGTTCCAGATATGAACTCCAAAAGGTTCAACCCGCACTTCATTGGAAATAATCAAATGAACGGGTCTGAAAATCCCCATCGGCTGACTTCCTTCCGAGAAACCCCATTCAGGACTACATCCTCCGCATACCCAGGGTAAATCTCGTATATCTGCTGGATGGTCGGCACGAACCGATAAAGTATTTTCGCCATCTAAACGTATGGCATCGGTAATATCCAAAGTAAAAGTTGTCCTTCCTCCTGCATGTTCTCCAACTTCTTTCCCATTTACCCAAACTGTTGCATATGAACCTACCCCTTCGAAAAAAAGGAAATACCTTTTATTGTCTGACGCCTCCATATCAACACTGAAGGTCTTTTTATACCATGCATAACCATGACGGTTTCCGTGCGTTAATCGACGGTAACCACCATAATCATCCCAATTGTGAGGCACATCTACATTTTGCCAAGCTTCGGTATTATATCCTTCTACTTCAAATCCTTGGTATGCAAATTGATTGGTATCGTTTGCAATGCTTACCCATCCTTTATTTAAATCAATATCTATCCTCATGGGTTTTTCGGATGTACATCCAAAAGAAAGCATCAACAGTAAAGCAAAGAACAACGATATCTTATTTGAAAACATTTGTTTTATTTCTCTATTCATCAACACGATTCTTATTTTATCAGGTTTTTCAGTTTCTTATGAACTAAACACAACCTTGTCGTTATCTGACACAAATAGTTTTAGCGAAACCCAACTAATTAAATAGGCAGCGCTTGCAATGGCAAATACGATGTAATAATTGCCTGTATATTCAAGTATAAGACCTACAGCCGCAGAAAACAAAACACCGCCAATAGCACCTGCAAAGCCTGATAAACCAACTACAGAACCAACCGCAGCCTTTGGGAAAATATCAGATACAATCGTAAATATATTTGCCGCAAAGCCTTGATGCGCGAATGTTGCCATTGAAATAAGTGCCACAGCAATCCAAACATTAGAAACCGAAGAAGCAAAAAATATTGGTAGCACCAACAAAGACATGATGAGTATGGTTAACTTTCGTGCAGCAACAGGGCCCATTCCTTTGTTTATAAAATTGGAAGATAACCACCCCCCGGTTATAGAGCCTCCCATGGATACGATGTAAATAATGATTAATGGCAATCCAATGTTCGACAAATCAATGTTATAATTTGAATTTAAAAATTTAGGAAGCCAGTACAGGAAAAACCACCAAATTGGGTCGGTTACGAACCTGGCAATACAAATTCCCAATGTTTGTTTGTGCCCAACAATTTTTCGCCAAGGTATTTTTTCAACTTCAGGTTCTTTCTCATCCTGAAGAATATATTCCCGTTCGCTATCGCTTAATTTTTCATTTACCTCTGGCCGTTTGTAGTATAACATCCAAAATATCAACCAAATAAAACCAAGAGCGCCAGTACTGATAAAAGCCCATTTCCAGCCCCAGTTTAGGGCAATAAGAGGAATTACCAGAGGCGTTAAAATTGCCCCAATATTTGGTCCGGTATTAAAAATCCCGGTAGCCAAAGCCCTTTCTTTTTTCGGGAACCACTCGGCGACAGTTTTAATGGCTGCCGGAAAATTTGCCGATTCTCCGATTCCGAGCGCAAAACGTGACAGCGCAAAAGAGAAAACGCTACGTGCAGCTGCATGTGCCATTCCTGCGATGCTCCAAATTACGATTGCAATTGAAAAACCAAGCTTGGTGCCAATTTTATCCAACAGTCCTCCCATGGTAATCAAGCCAATGGCATACGCAATTTGAAATGCCATGATAATAAACCCATAATCAGACTCCGACCAGTTAAAGGTATTTTGCAGCTCAGGTGCCAATATTCC
Source organism: Prolixibacteraceae bacterium (assembly GCA_963677475.2). Classification (GTDB taxonomy): domain Bacteria; phylum Bacteroidota; class Bacteroidia; order Bacteroidales; family Prolixibacteraceae; genus JABMQB01. Next base: position 121,664 of record CAXXQD010000016.1, read on the forward strand.
CAAAACCTGTCGGTCGATATAGTTGATTGTTGTGGCAAAAAACAATAAAACAACTATTCTCCACCTGTAATTCCCAATTTTTTGTTTGATAGCGTTCATAAGTTGAGTTTTTATTTGGTTTTATCTACAGATTTCGTGTATTTTCTGGTATGCTACATCTTGTTCATGAGGCGTTTCGCAATAGGTTACCACCACCAGTTTCATTCCCGGAACCCACAACCTTTTTACCTGTTCTTCTATGGTTTCTAAATCCCCTACAATTCTGGCATTTAGAACCACTCCCGTTCCAGCAAATTTATGGAAGGCTTCCAAGTTATCTGTTGCACCCGGATCGGTTTGGGGCGACAGGGCTGCATCAGTCATTTGTAATCCTTCAACTCCCAAAACTGCATCAATCCAACCTGACCAGTCGCCACATGAATGAAAGACTGCCCCGCCAAAAGGATCGCAAACTTCTTTCACTGAAGGAATTGCAATATTCGTATAGTCTTCGGGAGAAATCATGATAGCATTATCATCGCTCAGGCCTAAGCCTTTCCATTTGGTGGACGAAGCAAATCCATGCCCCGGAAGAACCAGCGAATTGCCAATTAATTCGGATTGCTTTTTATTAAATTCAAGCGATAACCCGCCAAGGATATGAAACAGCTTTTTTACCTTCTCCGGCTCCATTAGCACCTCAATAAAAAACTGATCGAGCGGAATAAGGTTTGCAATTATATTTAAAGGTGATTGTGAATCGGTAAACGACATTGGGATTTTTCCCCTGGTTTTCTCCAGAAAGTATTCGATCATATCCAACGTATGCTTGCCTATGGAAGTTTGCGCGACCGGAACGGGTTGATAATTTAGAATTTCATCGATGGAAGAAAACTTTGGTTTAATTGCCGGGGCATTTCCTGCAGGCCATTCGTATTCAGAGCCATAGGCACTTGCAATTGTTCCAATCCCGTACCAGGGTTCCAAAAAATTTGGCACATCAGCTTTAAACAATTTGCTTTTTTCGAGCGATCCCAATTGCAGTTCAAGTGATCGTTTCATATCGCGGCTTCCGAAGGAAAAGCATTCGGCAACGCGCATCCGCCGATAAACAACAACACCCGAACCAGCGTTCCAAAAGCGTTCACAAACCTTGTTTAATCCTTCTGAATAAGCAACATACGAATCTATATCAAAATCTTCTGGTTTTAGTGGGGTAACTTCAACCGCTTGTGAATCCGATTTACTTGTATCAAATTTTTTCATGGGTTACGCCTCCTTCTTTATTTGATCAACAGTTTCAAAAATGGTTGTAATTTTATCGTCCGAAACTTTTTCATCAATGTTGATGCAACATACACCCGTGAGGTTCAAATCGCCTGATTGAGAAACCAAACGATGAATATCTGATCTTATGTCATCAGTGCTTTGTTTGATCATTTCAACCGGGCTAAGCCTTATATTCAGGAATGTATCGGGTAGGTTTTCCCTTAAACTGGCCATATCGCCCCCCCAGCCTACATCTAAAAAATCAAGGTTTTGAATTTGAGCAAACTGTTTTGCCATTCGATGCGGATCGGGACCACAATAATGAATGCCAAATGATGCATTTTCCTGACTGAATTTCTTATCGAAAGGCAGCAGGAAATTTTCATAATCTTCGGCTGAAATCATGGTATGTGAACATTCGGAATGTAGATAAACCGGGGTTTCAAAATAGCGAACCACGCGATTTACTGAAATTGAGGTCGATCCAGTTTGCTCAAATATTAATGTTGTAAACTTCCGAATTACATCTGCTATTTGTGTAAAAAACCTGTTTACTGCATCAGGCTCCATCATCATATCCATAAAAATGTTTTCGCCCCGCAAATCCATGGCCAGATTAAGAATACCACCCCAATTGATATCTCCACATAAATATCCATGTTCCGACTTAAGTTGTTCCCACAAAGCCGTTGTTTTCTTAAAAGCTTTAGATTTAAAAGCATTTTCGACATCAATTTCCAATTTATCGGAATGCAGTGGAATGACCGCTGGAGGATGCGACTCAGAATATTGAACCTCACAACCCAACATTTCGGATAAAAGATAACCCGCCGCCAGATGCACTGCCCCAATTTCCGGTCGCTTTTGATCACGATGATTTCCGAGACCAAATTTCCCCCAACGTTCATACAGGGCTTTTTCCATTTGTTGTTCCACTTCTACCCTTCTTTTTGGGTGATAGAAAAAATCTTCGTCGAAGGTAATTTTTTCGTTATGGAACCACCATTCAGGCGCAAGTACAATATCAACAGGGAGTTTGGGGAAATTATTGCCAGGTTTCTTTTTATTCTCCATTGAAAAACGATTTAATAGAACAACCAATCAACAGGAACCCCATTTTCATCGGCTCCTAAGCCAGCATCATGAATCGGAATACTTTTATTGCCATCCATAAAGCCAAGGATTAGAACCCGGCCTTTGCCAAGTACCAATTCGTTTTCTCCTGGTTCATACTTATAAGTATAAACATTTACCGGATACAAACCGTTTAATTTGATGGCATTTGCTATTTTAATATCTGCCTGCCCCCTGTCGTTTGCATTTGCATTGGTTTCAAGGGTTGGAGGGTTTAGTATTGAATAACTATTGGTATTAAAATACCCAACCAAGATTTTTATGGGCTGTTCATTTTTAAACTTTAAAACGGTACCATTTCGTTGCTGATCACGGTCAGATAATAATAGCCCTGACATTTTTTGTAATTCCGGTGCTACTTCTTCAATAAGTGCACGATTATCGGCATATACTTTTTCGCCAGCTTTTAATGGAAAGCGTTTAATATTCTCATTTATAATTGTAACATCAGCAGGCTCAATAACCTCAAGCTCAGAAGCAACAACTCCTTCGTTTGATTTTAGCATTTCAAGGTTACGTTTAAAATTATCGAGCTCAGACTGGTATTGGGGAAGTAATTCTTCCCAGGTTTTATTCTTTCCTCCTGCTCCTGAAATTGGAATCCTGCGTTGCTGGGTTTGCATACTGTTTGCGTATAAATACGAGTCTTTGGTCAATTCCACCAATTTTTGATAATGTTCCAAACTCTTCTCCAAATGCGGGATGACTCCTTCCAGATCATCCACATTATTCGTGTATTTGTATTTATACACCAACAATGCAGCCTCCACTTTTTCGGCAAAGAAATTTGCAAATGCGTTGTAACAATGCATGTCGTTGCTTAAACGTGCAAATTCTTCGTTATTTTCAGAAACTTTTGAAGAAGCAGCATCAATCGCCTGAACAGCTTTCTGCCCATGCTCTACAACCTCTGAAATAATATCTACCGGAGTTTCGCCAATGTGCTCCTCGCCTTTGTATTCTTTTTCTGTATATACTTCCAAAACTTCTTTTAATGGACCGCTAGATGTCCAGAAATTAGAATACACATTATACTTATGTGGGTTTACCAATTGTCCCATAAACATCCCCAATAAAAGTGTTTGACGATTGCCATCCGAAATACCAAACGTTCTCAAAAGTTTAGGTGCAATTTCCCCTGCTTGTTCGTAAGCTTCCAATATATTTTTGCCGTCCGAACCACAGCCATAATATGCAGCAAGTTCATCTGACCAATACTGTATTTCTTCAGAACGGTCCCTTTTGCAATTCCAGGCATAACGCCCCCATGTTTTATACCAAATCCAATCACGGTCAACTTGCTTAATTCTTGGAGTTGCTTTATCGGCAGTGTATGGCCAGTCCCAATACGAAGTTTGTGGATAAAGGTGTAATCCGTTAGCGCCCTGGATATTGTGCATCGCCTGTGTACTTTTTTGGATAAAGTCAGGTGAGCCATATCTAAATGGTTCAAGGTTCGCAAGAATGTGCACATTTGAAATATGAATTGAACCCAGCTCGCTCATGCTTTTAGGAATTGTTTCCCATGAATCACGAGGTTCGTAGGTCGTAAGCGATTCCCCATTGTATTTCGACATGGTGTAAAGGTTTTTGTAGATAGGTAATGCCGCTTCCATTACTTTCGCCCCGTCGGTATCATGTCCACGTAAAACAATTGGAGGTTCTTCGGTAAGCCCAAGCTCAGTTAATCCATCCTGTACACCCGGAATAATGGTTTTTGTAAACCATTCCACATCATCTTCAATGGTGTGCATTGCTTCACCCAAACAAACAAGTAACCCAACATTAGGATATTTCTCGATAAATGCTGCCACCGATTTCCGTGTATAATCAGCAATTAGTGGTGTAATTGGGCGGCTACGGTTTTGGGTTTGCAAATTGTGGTGCTCTGCAAATGGTTTGGAAAGTATAATATTGTAAAACATTTGAATTACCCATATCCCACGTTTATTCGCCTCTTCGGTAATAAATCCAAACATTTCTTCATTCAGTTTGAAAGTTTCATCGTCCACTTCAACCGCATACGGATAATCCTCAAGTTTTACCAATGATGCAAACGGGTGTCCATTCCATAAATACAATGAATTATATCGGTTTTCTACCATCATGTCGAGGTACTCAATCCAATGCTCTTTATCGTAAAACCAAGGGAAATTTTCTGGGGTGTAAGGATATTCATATACATGCCTTCCCGGTAAGTAAGTAGTTTTTTGTAAACCTATACATGTACCGCGCAGTACCATTTCCGGCTGGTCAACCAATTTTATTTCATCGGGCAAACCACCTTCACTTTTTATTTGATCCCCTAATTCGATGCAAGCATACAGTACCCCACTTTGGTCTGCACCGCCCACATAAATTGTTTTTCCTTCGGATTGAATTGCAAATCCTTCTTTCCCGATTGAACTTTTTGAATCCAGTGGTGAAGCTGACAATAAATTGCTGCCAATTGTACCCACAACAATTTTACGATCTTCAGAATCTATATTCTGAGTTGAATGCTGAACCTCATAGCCATTTTCTTCCAATATTGTTGTAGCTTTTTCTACAGCAAAGGTTTCCCTGGAGGAGGATTGTTCCGAAACAATCAAAACATTCCCCTTTTGACTACAGGAGATTACAAGTAAAAACAGCAGGGTTAGTAGGCTTAAGTTATATATTTTGTTCATAATGATTTAGATAATTTTATCGATTCCAAAAATATAAAAATAAAGGAAAACATGTAAACGTTTACACTATTTAAAACATTATTAAATAGGCAAAACTTATTCTGTAAGATAAGATTCTATGTAAACGTTTAAACTGTTTATATACGTATAACAGTTCTTTATTCCCCTGAAAAATTAAAATAAAGTGTCAATGTTTTGCACCTTCTTCTCCAATGGTCGTAAGGCCCAAAATCAAAAAAATTGTTTTTTTGTCCGGAAGGCCCCATGTTGAACGAGTCATTGGTTTTGCTTCCCATCGCCGAAATTCCCTGCATAAATGAAATATCACCATCAGGGAAAGCAGGCGCCAAACGAGGTTCGAGCGGTTCAGGCTGATCTGGTGTATAAAGTCGCAGAAAAACATCTTCCGTTGCGGTAGCCACCATAAAAGATTGTTCTTTGCTTTTAATTTTAGCCCAGTAAAAATTAGAATGATAGCCTTTAAATTCAGGATATATCACGGGTGGAACACCTGTCATTGTTGTATTATAATCCTTTTCGTGGATTCCCAGCTCCATACCTTGTGTTCTGTTTTTCCAAACCCGATAAGGACCATGCCCCATCCATTTTACACCTTCAACCAGTTCTTCCGGGTAAGAGAAATTAACGCCCAAATAATCGAAAGGCACATCGTAAACTTCTCCCAAATAAGAAATATCAAGCCTTGCCCAACCAGATGGGTAAAAAGACCAGGTAAATTCTTTCATTCTGGAATCTTTTTCGAAAGTGCACAAGATACGAAGGGTGTCTTGCTCCATTTGAGCAGAAATATCTTTAAAAATGGTTTTTCCGGCACAAATTATCGGACCATTGTTGAATGGGATTTCCCCTTTAGGGTTTACAACTTTTTTTAGCAATCCGTCGGTTTTTCCTATGCTATATTGAATATCACCAGCCTTAATTTCATAAGCAGTTTCAGTTTCCGAATAACTTACTTTGGGCGCATCTGTCTTTTCCTGTTTTATTTCCCCGATGATATCTTTCGGCAATGATATGGGCCAACTCCACGTATAAAGTTCCTGCCCGTACTGATCGGTTGCTTTTACATAAAGTACATCGTAGCTTAGCCAATCTTCAGGCAATTCGATATTGATATGCCCTTTTTGACGGGGTTCAAGATCTGGTGCTTCACATTTCCCCCAAGTTATTTCCTCATCCATAGAATTCGGCAATTCCAGTTTGTCCATTCTCCAGCTAAACTTGCACTCTTTCAGATTGGTGTATAAATAACGGTTTTCGAGGTACAGTTTGCCGTCAAACTCAGGAGTCAGGTTTCGATCTTCGAATTGAACCGGTGACCAAATTTCCTTGATGGCAAAATAGCTCCCCTCCTTTTCATGGAAAGGTCCCATAATTCCGTCAGCTCCTTTTGAGTTGTAGGTATCCAGTTTTCCATCTTCATCGACCCTTACAACACCCTGGTCGGCAAAATCCCAAATAAAACCGCCCGCTGCAACAGGTATTTTCCAAATCAACTCCCAATAATCGTAAAGGGCTGAACCTTGCCCACCATCGTGCATTCCGTGTAAAAACTCGGTTGGCAATACAATATTCCGACCATGCCAGAAGGTGCCAACTCCGTAATCATATCCACGGTAATGCTCGGTTGAAATACCATTAAAAGATTGCCATGGTTGCATTACTTCCCTTTTTTGATAGTCGTATTTTGGGTAGTATGGAAGAAGTTCTTCGTTATGTCCCCCTTCGTTTCCATTATCCCATAAAATAATGGAAGGATGGTTCACATCGCGTAGAATCATTTCTTTTACAAGTTTAGCTCCTATTTCGGTTTCGTAAGCATCATGCCAGCCCGTTAATTCGTTTACAACGAACAAGCCAAGCGAATCGCAAACATCCAAAAAATGTGAATCCGGAGGGTAATGCGCCATACGCACACCATTCATGTTCATATCTTTAATGGTCAATACATCTTCAATGCTACGCGCTTTGCTTGATGCACGTCCGGTTGTGGGCCAAAAAGTATGGCGGTTTACACCTTTAATCTTTATTTTAACCCCATTTACATAGATCCCATCCCTTTTACGCACTTCAATTGTCCTAAATCCAAATCGCTCGACAAATTCATGAATAACTTGTCCTTTTTTTGTCAATTGGAATTTCACCTTGTAAAGGTTAGGATATTCCGGGTTCCAGGCTTCAATATTTTCCACTTTATTTTCAAGGATAACACTTTCCTGGGCTTTTGAAATCGGGATAGAAAAACTTTCACCAACAGTTTCACCGTCGAGTGTCAGAACCTGCGCACTTACCTGGTCAGCTCCCTTAATATTGCTCAGGAATACTTGTGCTGAAAATAAACCATCGGCTTTGGCATCGATTGCTGCCCGTTGGATATTTTCCATGGGTTTCGCTTCGAGCCATACCGGACGATAAATTCCGCCAAATATCCAAAAATCGGAATAACGCTCCGCCTTATTTATTGAATTGTTTGAAGAATGTTTATCAACTTTTACTTCCAATAGATTTTCTTTGCCGTATTTTAACAAGGGCGATATGGTGTATTTAAACCTATAATATGCCCCTTGATGAATTTGTCCTGCCAACTTGCCGTTTATTTTAACCTCTGTATCCGTCATAGATCCGTCAAAAACAATTTCGACATGTTTTCCTTTCCAATCCGAAGGAACATTGAAACGGTATTTATACAAACCTGATTCTTTTCCACGCTCTTCATCTTTTGCATGGCCATAATTATATTTTCCAAATCCTTGTAACTCCCAATTGGAGGGAACGGGAATGGTTGTCCAAGTTCCTGAATTACTTCCATCAGTACAAAAGAATTCCCAATCAACGGTATTGTCGGACCCGGTGCCCGATAAGTATTGGATTTGGGTAGATTGGGCATGTAAAACAGTACTGTTTATAAAAAGTATTGTACTGATTAACAATATGAATTTAAAGCTCGTCATTTTCAATTGATTTATATTACTAAACTAAACTACGGACTAATATGCTTTTTCAAGCCTTTTATATTTTTTTGATTTGACAGTGGAGGAATTGACCTAAGAAATGTGATTCATTTGCCTCCACAAATTTAATTATTTTTATTTCCAAGCCAAGGTACATTTGCCAATAGCGTAGAATTTTTTGTCCTTGTTATTCATAAGACAGGTGTAAATTACTGTGAATGTACCATCATCTTCTTCAATTGCACATAATGGTGTTCGCATGGCATGGTCGCCTTCCATGCCCCACAAATCCTCTTTCGTTTGTACTTTCACACGAACCTCTTTCCCCCAATTAATGCCATCATCCGAAATACTGTAGCCAATTTCCTGATCGCCAAAAGAATCGAAAACAGCCAAATATTTTCCGCTCTTTAATTTAGAAACCACCGGGTTTTCCATAAACTCATCAACGATTGGCACCGGATTGTATTTCTCCGGCATTCGTTCCCATGGTCCGTTAAGATTTTTTGCAGTTGCCAAGCCTGTTGGCCATCCACCTTTGGGGATGTGGTTATGCCCATCGTAAAAAGCATACCAGGTATCGCCCACTTTCCATGGATTAAAACTTGCCACCGCCTGTTGCCCTTCCCAAGCCTGTGAATTTCCATCGGGTTTCAACACAATTTCCATATCGGCATAGGGACCCGCAATTCCTTCCAATCCAGGTTTTACCGACTTTGCACGCCAAATGCGGCCTTCGTAATCAGACTGTTGCTGTTCGCCTTTTTCCTTATCACCTGAGCGGTAAGCAACATAAAATATATTCCATGCATTTTCATCCTCGTTGAATTCAACGCCAGTTAGCCAAACTTCTGATTTTGGATTGGTAGGTGACCTTTCAGGAATACTTTCAACAATTGTGGACTGACGGGACCAATTAACGGCGTTGGTACTGGTCCAATAAGAAACACGTAAATCACGATGCGGGCGAATAAACATCTCGTTCACAAACATGTGGTAACCCCCATTAAGTTTAACAACCTGACCAGTTTCAAAACCAGAAACGTTGTTGCTTTTTAGCACATCGGGATGATCAGGCCCAATAACCGGACCATAATGGCATGAGATCATTTTTAATGTATCTGTAGTATTTGAAGCTTTTGTTACAGTGGCAGAGCAAAAAACGAATACACCTAAAAAAATAACTATTATGCTTGTTTTTTTTATAGCTACCCGCGATATATAAGCTGTTATTAAGTCCATATTTATCATCATTCCAATTTTTATTTATTCGAGTTCAATTCTGAAAACAATAGCCAAATCGTCTGGTATCCGAGCTTTTGGAATTGTGAAGGTCAAGCCATCTTCGTCCAGGTCAAAACTACAATCATCCAATTGCTTCAAACCAAGCATGGTTACTTTTTTTATTTCGCCATTAATTCTTCCCGGCGTGATTTGTTTTAAATTTATTGGTTTATACAAGCCCGGCCATTCATAGAACATGGCATAAACTGCTTTTTCCTTTTTTGTATAAAAAACATCGAGGCCATCATCGGTAATTTCATGTGGAACAGCAAAGGGGCGTGTTTCGAAAATTGCTTCTCCGTGTGACCAAACCCATCTTCCTACCCTATGAACAATATCTTTCTGGTTTTGCGGAATGGTTCCGTCTTCCATCGGAGATAAGTTAAGTAACATTTGCCCATTTTTACTTACCACATCAATCAGGGTATGAACTATTTGTTGTGGAGTACGACATTCCATTCCTTCGGTATATCCCCACGCATACGATATTCCGGTTCCGATTGAATAATCACACAACCATGGCTGTTCCATAATTTCATCCGGGTTTTTATTCTCATGATCAAGCATTCCAACTTCCGTAGGCAGGTCATCGTCTTTGTACGTAACAGCAACTTCCTGATTATTTGCGGCAGCTTCGTTTAAATAAAACGCCAGATATTTTTTAATATAGTCTTCAGGGATATCATCCAACCAGGCATCAAAGTACATGATATCGGGATGGTAGAGTTTAGCTACCTCATTACATTTATTGAGCCACATGTCAAGCCACTCGTTGCGATCCATCATCGATCCATAAAGTTTCTCGTATTTAGGATCATCGGCAGCCCAGCCTTTTTCAATTTTAAGAGCGGTATAGTTAAATGAATGGTGTAGCGAAGTAAAAAATTTCATACCGCGGCTTTTAATTGCTTTTTCCAATTCGCCAACCACATCGCGGTGTGGTCCCATATCCAATGAATTAAAAGGTGTAAACTGACTGTTCCACATGGCAAAACCATCGTGGTGTTCGGCAACCAATCCGGCAAAACGGGCTCCACTTTTAATGTAAAGGTCTGCCCATTCATTGGCATTAAACTTTTCCCCTTTAAACATCGGTATAAAATCGTGGTACCCGAACTTATTTAAATCGCCATATAAAGCTTTATGCCGCTGATAAGTACCGTGTTTGCTATAGCCCGTTGAATGGTGCATAGTACGGTAATAATGCTCATTGTTGTAGGCCGGGACAGAATAGACACCCCAATGCGTATAAATACCAAATTTTGCATCGCGAAGCCACTCCGGAACCGGATTATGTTTGTATAACGACTCCCAATTGGGTTCATATTGCCCCTCTTGGTTTTGTGCTTGCGATTGAAAAGCTGCAATTGTTAAAATTACCGCTAAATAAAAAATTACAGGTTTCATTGAATCGATTTAATTGTTTTATATTATTTAAGTTTGTCAGAAAAATATCGACTTCGCCACTTTGCTACAAATTCCAATAAAATTTGATTGAAAACTACATGGAGCTTTATTCTTCCAATACTATTTTGAAAGTGGCTGCGATCTCCTGTGCTACTATATCAGGCGAAACAATCCAAAGCCCTTCTTCCCTAAGTTCAAAGTCGATTGTTTTATCACAGCCCAACAAATGTACACTTTTTACAGTTATCTTATGGTCGAAATTATCCTTTGCAAATGCCTTTAACTGGATTTTTTTCAAGGCTGAAGGATTGCCCAATGTTATGGCATAAATCGAATTTCCATTTCGTGTATATCGGATATCTTTTTCGGAATATTTGATATGCTTAAAATCGCTGTGGTTTTTAAAATCCCCCTCTGGCTGTTGTGTCGGCCCTTCTCCAAAAGTAAACCATGGACGAGTATTATAAATCGCTTCTCCATTGGATTTTAACCACTCTCCAATTTCCAGCAACACACTTCTTTGGTTTTCGGGGATTGTACCATCCGATTTTGGTGAGATATTTAAAAGCAACACCCCATTTTTACTAACGATGTCGATTAACACATGGATCAAGTCTTTCGCAGGTTTTAATTTCAAATTCTGTGTATAACACCAACTTCCTGTGCTTATTGTTTCATCGGTCATCCATGCTTGATCGCCCATTCGGTTCATCCTCGATTTTTCAAGGTCGTTCACGCTCATTTCCAAAGGCAGGTCTTCTTGCTTTCGAACAATGACAACCTCTTTACCGGTTTCTTTGGCATGGTTTAAATAAAATGCGGACATTTCCTGTCGATAGTTTTCAGGTATCAAATCTAAACCAGAGTCAAACCATAAAATATCAGGATCGTATTTTTGAATAACCTCTGTAAGTTTTCCTATCCAAACCTCTTCCAACCATTGAGGTTCAGGGATATTTCCATATAAATATTTTAATTCAGGATCGTCAGAAGTAGGTGGCATCCCTTTTATGTAGGCATAATAACTAAAGCGAAAGTCTTTTTCTTCCGGTTTATCTTTATAGCGCTGCAAATTAACACCGTTATGAAAACTTGTTATGAAGGGCATGTTTTGCTTTTTAATTGCAACGGCAAGTTCCCCAACAATATCCCGTTTGGGACCTTTGTCCATTGCATTCCAAGGTGTGACTTCACTGTCCCACATGGCAAAGCCATCGCTGTGCTCGGCAACCGGACCAGCAAATTTTGCCCCAGCCGCTTTAAACAACTGTGCCCATTCGTCAGGATCAAATTGTTCAGCTTTAAACATCGGAACAAAATCATGATAACCAAATTCCGATGGATGGCCATAAGTTTTTAAATGATAGTTGTAGATATCGCTCCCAAAATATTTATCGTTTTCCAGGTGCATTAAACGCGGATACCATTCGAAACCATAGGCTGGCACAGTATATACGCCCCAGTGAAAATAGATTCCGAACTTTGCATCCCTAAACCACTCAGGGGCAGCATTATGTTTACTTAACGATTCCCATGTTGGTTGGTAAATTTCTTCTTTTGTTTTCTTTCCGTTCTGGCAAGAAAATAAAAAACATACAAGAAGTAATGATACAATTAGCTTCATGATTAGGTTAGTTTATTGTACTTGAATTGATTGATTAGATCTTTATTTTCTAGTTAATGGTTAAAACCTCCGAATTGCATTCGGAGCAGGCTCTGCTCCCGAATTCAATCGGGATCATTGCAGCTACTTTAGTTTCTATAAATTTCTTTTTATGATGGAAGTTTGAAGCACGAAGCCCGAAGTTAAATCCAGAGTTCGTTATGATTTTTTCCGTCTTCTGACTTCTGCCTTCCCGCCAATTATCATTTTAATTATCGAATTTCATTCGAATTCTAAAAACATATGTATTTTCAATGTATCATAGTTTAGTTAATTTTTGCTTTTAATACCACTGCACTGGAAGGAGCTATTGAAAGTGTTATTTGCTTATCCTTTACATCTGAATCAGGCAATACTTCCCATTTTCCATTCCATGTGCCATCGCTCAGGATTTGAGCATCGCCCAGAAAAACCTCAGAAGCCTCAGCTGAAATATCATTGTTAATTGCATTTAGTGTAATCTTTCGAACTTCAGATTGAATAATAACATCTAATTGTATGCATATTTCCCGGTCTGTAGCATCCTGAAATTCTTTATTAATGATCGTTACGTAAACATTTTTCTCTTGATCAATAGTTGCATATGCAACCACGTTAGACGCTGAGTAAGCATTTACATCAACGGCAAGCGATTGCCCTATTGCTCCCTGACTGAACAATTTCATACCATAAGCCAATGGGCGGGCGAGATATCCACTTTCTGCAGAAACAAAAGAGGCATACTGACAAGGCAAGGTAATTTCCCCACCTGTAATATCCCCTGTATGAAAATTTAAACCTGCAGCTCCATGCGAAGTCCACCAATGAAGATAATCCAATGACCACAGTGCAGAAGCATAACTATCACTTGCACCCTTTAGTCCACTGTACCAAAAACTATTGGTCTCGGTCATACGAAAAGTGACCGGCGTTCCATTAACAGCTTCTTTCATTCCATCTAAAATATCCTGATAAATTGTATATGCAGAATCTTTCAGCATAGTTGCCCTGGCTTGTTCTGCATCAAATGGAATTAATTTTGTAACATCTCGTTCCCGAAAATTCGTATAGGAACAACCAAATGGGTAATTATGCTGTGCTGCCTGCACTAACTTTCCTTTTGGATATCCAAAATCACTGACAAGTAACCTTAGCCTTTCGGCATCCGGGTTTTGGTCGGGACCACAAAAAACGGCATCCGGGTAAACTTCTACAATAGCATCACGGATTGGCGTCCATTTAGAAACATACAACTCATAATCTTCGTAATATCTTGGTTCATTGCCAATTGCAAAGCTCTCCAATAATTCTTTGTAATTTTCATAAATTATTTTTGCAATTCTTTTGGCACTTTGAGGTTCACCATTTTGCAAACGAACCGAATATATCACCTTAACATTAGCAGCTTTTGCAAATTGGAAAAACGAATGAATATCTTCTTCGTTTGGGATTCCAATTGATGCTGCGTCAACTGAATTACCGCCAATCCTGAGGTTTTTTACTCCCAATGTCTCAAACATTTTTAGCAAAGCAGCATTATCTGGGCTAAAATAATGGTTACCGTTAGTATCAGGCAATAATTGTTTGGTTTCATAGCTCAATCCAATGGCCCCATCGGGGATAGTTATACCGGGTGAATCGGTATTAACATTCACGACGATTTGATCGTTTTCGGAACCATGATTGCTTGTTTGGCACGCTGAAACAAATAAAAGTAATAAAGCTAAAATTACGGGGAAAGTTTCAATTCGATTCATTGGATTTTGTTTTTCTGGACTAATTCATTGTTTAGAACGAAATCATACCGTTCTGATTATTTGTAAAGAAAAAGATTTTAATAATACTATTAATTAAAAGGGTTGAATATATGGCAAAAAAAATGATGGAAGCATAAAAAATACTTCCATCATTCCAACTTAAAAATTACTCTGCAGAAACATTATCCGGATTCTGAACCAAAGCAGGGTTAGAATCGAAATCGTATTTTGGTATTTTAAACAAGAAGTCTCTTGAAGGTACAAACTCTAATGGGGTATTTACATACATATAAATTCCCTCATCATTCCCATATTGAACGTGTTTTTTTACGTTTTCACCAATACGGTCGGTACGAATTTCATCGAAGTACAAGTATCCTTCCCCAACAAGCTCCCAACCTCTCTCGCGGTATATCGCATCAGCAAATTCGTCTTTACTTAGCCCTGTTGGCAAGTCTCCCAAATTGGCACGGTTACGTACATCGTTAACAGCTGCATAAGCCGAAGCTGTTGGGCCATTAAGGTTATTTTCTACTTCAGCATAGTTTAACAATACATCTGCATAACGAATCACATACGAAGTTGCCTGAGGTTTTTTCAAAGTTGCAGATTCAGGTGTACGATCGTAGAATTTCAAGTTTCCAGGACCAGCAGTTTTCCATCCACGTGAACCAGGATAAAAACCTTTGTCTTCAGGAACAAAAACCAAGGTATCTAAAATGTTGCTTGGATTTCCTTTTTCGGTTGTATAAAAACGGGTTAAGAAACTACCTTCTTTTCTGGCATCCGTATCGCTATAAGTCAAATAGTGCTGAATAGAAGGTCCAAAACGACGGTACATATAACATCCAAGCGTATATTCGGTAATGTTAACACCAAACATTGTATGGGTATTATTGTATTCTTTGTCAACCCCACCATATTGGATTTCGAAAACTGATTCAACTCCATTTTTATTGTTGGTATTCCACCAGAACCATAGGTCTTTAAAATCAGGCTCAAGTTGATATACCTGTGACTGCATAACAGCACTTAAAGCTTCTTTTGCTTTTGTATAATAGGATGCATCACCTGACATATCGCCACGTGTAAGATAAACATCGCCTAATAATGATTGAGCTGCCCCTTGTGAAGCCCTCCAGATATCACCTGCGTCATATTCTGATTTTTTTGGCAGGTTTTGTACTGCAAATTCCAAATCTGTAATAATATAGTCGTATGTTTCGTCAAATGTTTTTCTTGGTATTTCAAGTCCTTCCAATCCTGCGGTATACGTTTCAGGAATGGGAAGCCCGCCGTATAAACGAACCAGGTTGAAATAAGTTGCTGCCCTTAGAAACCTTGCTTCGGCATAGAACCGCGTTTTCAGGCTTTCGTCCATTTCTACATCTTCGCCACGACCTAGTACCAAATTGCAACGATTAATAATGTCATACGCATCGTCCCAATTTGTAATTACCATTTTATCGGCATTGTTTACATCGTTCCAAACATTCCAAAGGTGCATGTTATCTTTTGCATATGCAGGCGATCCAAACTCTGTTCTAACCTCCATATACATGATATATTTATAATATCCGTTAAATTCTCTTTGATAACCATCATAAACACCTGTTAAGGCACGCCCCAACTCATCTGCATTGTTATAATAATTATTTGGAGATAAAAAGGTATAAGGTACTTCGGTTAAGTCCGTACATTGAGCGAACATTAATACTGTACAGCTCAAAATTATATATCTTATTAATTTCATTGTTTTTAAAGTTTAAAGATTAAAATTTTGCGCGAATTCCAAACAACATTGTTTTCGCATAAGGGAAATCACAACGTCCATTTTCAGGGTTGTAACCTCTGTGATTAGCTGAGTTAAAATAATTTTGCGCATTAATGTAAAGATTTAATTCACTAACCCAGTCCATATTTTTAATAACAGATGAGAAATCGTATCCAAACTTAACGTTTTTAAGAACAAAATACTTCCAGCCACCATTAGTCCTATCAGACAAATAGCCTTCCTGTGCACCGGCACGAGGGAATGTACCATTTGTATTGCTTTCGCTCCACATACGTTCATATGCATAAACGGTTGGTAAGTAATTCCTATTATTGATCTGGTTTTCACCATAAGTCAAATAACCAGTATTATTATCATCTTGTGCAGCAATTCCGGTAGCTCCCTGGCCATAAATATCCAATGTGAAATTTTTATAAGCCAGGCTGGTTGAAATTCCGTAGAAGAAATCAGGCTCGGTAGAACCAATATTAATATAATCGTCTGAATTAATTGATTTGTCAGGGGTATGGTCAACATACATTTCTTCTCCAAGTTGGGCAGAAGAACGAATTTCCTGATAAGCTGTTAATTGCTCCTGTGTGGTGATAATACCAGCTGACTCACGTGCCCACAGACTGTTTACTGGTTCGCCAACAATTAAATACCTTGAAATTCCTGCGGTTGATGAGCCCAGGTTAATTTTATCTACGTCGCCGTACAATTCAACAACTTCATTTTTATTCTTTGATACGTTCGCTGTTACATCCCACTTCAATTCGGTATCGATAATACGTGCATGTGCTGTAAATTCAACACCAACGTTTTTAACCTCACCAATATTTTTCAACATACTTGAATATCCTGAAGTAGTAGGAATAGGCACGTTGTACAACAAGTCAGTTGTTTGACGGCTATAATAGTCCATGCTTAAATCAAGACGGTTCCATAAACTTACGTCGACCCCAACATTGTATTGAATGTTACGCTCCCATTTCAAGTCAGGGTTCCCAATTGTTTCGGCAAATCCAAGAATTGGAACTCCATCAAACACATAATATGCAGTACTTAAGGATGATAAAGACTGATAATTACCAATTTCCTGGTTACCGGTCACACCGTAACTTGTTCTTAGCTTTAAGTTGGTAACTGCAGTCACATCCTGCATAAACGATTCCTGATCAATTCTCCAACCAAAACCTAAAGATGGAAAGAAACCCCATTTATTGTTTTCTCCGAAACGGGAAGAACCATCGTACCTTCCGGTAGCAGTTAAAAGATATTTATCATCGTAAGAATAGGCTGCACGGGCAGTCCATGAAATAAGGCGGTTTGAATATTTATCAGAAGCAATTGAAATACTCTCAATACTGGCATACGACATATCGTTTGCCCCGGTTGCATCATTTAAGAATCCGGATCCACTTGTTTCCAAATCTTCGTAAACATATTCCTGCCAAGAATAAACTCCTGTTGCAGTTAAACGATGTTTGTCCCATGTATTTGAATAAGTCAGGATGTTATCGGTAAGACGACTGGTCTTTCTGCGATAGGTTTGAGCACCTTTTCCGGTACTTCCTGATCCGATACCTGCAGTAGATTTTGAAGTATAATATTCGTATTGTTTTTCGTTGGCAATATCAACACCAAAATTTGTTTTAAAAGTTACATTTTTAATCGGTGTAATAATTGCATAAACATCGCCAAGAATACGGTCGGTTGTAAGTTCATTGGTAATTTCTGAAGCATTTGAAACCGGGTTCCATGTACCTTCAAAGTAAGAACTTATAGATGGATCTTCTGTTGCATAATACCAGCTTCCATCTGCATTTTTCACAGGAACAGTTGGCCATCCATAACGGAAAATATTACCAGTTGCATTTTCCCTGATATCACGTTGAGACCTTCCCACCTGAAGGTGAGTACCAATAGTTAACCAGGAACTGAACTCATGATCAAGGTTGGTCCTTACCGATAATTTGTTAAATCCTGAAGCATCAAGCATACCACCCTGATCATAAATATTACCGGAAATCATGTAGGTAGTTTTATCTTTTCCACCTCGGAATGCAACTGAATAATTTTGCACAGTAGAAGAGTTACGAATTACTTCGTCCTGCCAATCAGTATCATACGCAGGAGCCGGGTTTGATGATGAATAAACCGGAGTACCATTAGAATATGTATAGGCTTCATTGATAAAATTAAGGAAATCATCCCTACCTAACATTTCAGGTAACCTGGCTGGTGTTGCAACACCAAAAGTACCTGTAACTTCAAGGTTATTTTGTCCTTTGGCACCTTGCTTTGTGGTAATAAGGATAACACCATTCGCACCCCTTGAACCGTAGATAGCAGCAGAAGATGCGTCCTTTAAAATTTCCATTGATTCAATATCGTTGGAGCTAATATCGTTTAGGTTGCTATTAACCAAAGGAAATCCATCAACAACAATTAAAGGTTCGTTGCCTGCACTAATGGAACCAACCCCCCTGATCCTTATTTTAGGTGAACCACCAGGAGATGCATCGTCGTTTACAACAGCAACACCAGAAGCACGTCCTTGCAATGCTTCAATTGGGTTAGCAGCTGCAACACTAACAATATCCTCAGCTTTTACCTGGGTTACAGAACCAGTTAAATCACTTTTTTTCATTGTACCATAACCAATGGCCACAACTTCTTCAATACCAATCATATCAGGAACCATTACAACATTCAATAATGTTTGCTTGCTTACATCAACTTCCATTGATTTCATTCCAACAAATGAGAACAATAAAATATTTGAACCAGCAGGAACTTCAAGGCTGAATTTTCCATCCACATCGGTAGTTACACCAGCATTGGTACCTTTAACGATTACTGCAACACCCGGAAGAGGCATTCCATCTTCATCGGTTACCGTACCAGTTACTGCTTTTTTCATTTGAAGCAAATTGCCTGCTTCACCTTTACCCATAAGGATAATTTGGCGTTTATTTACAGTGTAGTCAATTTCTTTGCCTTCAAATAAAGCATCCAATACTTCAAAAATATTTTTATTGGAAAAACTTACACTAACAACATCGTCGGTTTGCACGGTTTTGTTGTTGTAAAAGAAATAAAAATCACTTTGATCCTCAATTTGCCCCAATACATCTGCAATTGTTGCATTTTCGGCCTTAATGTCCAATTTTTTATCCTGAGCATAATTATCCGCCGCATAGGTTTGAAGGATAGTCAGGAAGAGAAGAAAAATACTTATCCGCATAATCTTAAAGATTTTAGTGCCATGTGCAAATAAATGCCTACAGCAAATCAAAAACACATTTTTTTTCATAATTTTGACTGTCTTAAGAATTAAAAATTAATTTATTTAGTTCGAAACCGGGTAAGAGGCTCCAACTCTTATCCGGTATTTTTTTACCATATTTCTACTTTTCGGTTTTTAATTGAATATTTAATTGGGGTAGTTAGTTGAATCATTTTTAGTACTTCTTCAAGTACCTCGTCGTTAATAGTTGCGGTGTATGTGAATCCTGAATTTGTTATTTCATCGGATAAAATGACCTTGCAGTTAAACCATCTTTCAAGTTGTTTGCTTACCTGGTTAATTGGGGTTTCGCGGAATACCAAAAACCCGTCTTTCCAACTGGTATACAACGAAGTTTCAACCTGCTTTGCCCATAATCTTTGTTGATGGGTATCTAAATACGCTTGTTGGCCAGGTGTAAGCGACATAAGTTTTTCACTTGTATCGCTCCATATTTCCACGTTTCCTTCTTCCAAAGTTGTGGCAACAAAATTGTCGTTTGCATATGCCGACAAGTCAAAACTTGTTCCAACAACCTTCACATTCAATTTATCAGTTTCAATAATAAACGGGTGCCTTCTGTCTTTCTGGACATTAAAATATGCCTGTCCTTCCAATTTAAGTGTCCTCGTTTTCTCGTTAACCATATTGGTTGAAAACTTGAGCTTACTTTGTGAATTCAACCAAACCTCGGTGCTATCGGGCAAATAAAAATGCGAACGCACACCAGGTGCAACCTCGACAGTTTGAATAACGCCAGAACCTGAATTTGATTGAAAATTGACCAATGGGTTTTGTTGAATGTACAAATAAAATGTAGTTGCCAACAAAGGTAGGATAAGTATTGCAGCCACCTTCTGAAACAAACGTCCCCAGTGAATAACGCGGGCTTTTTTTCTTGTTTGAATTTCTTCCTGGTCGAGCTTTTCTAATATACGTTTATATATTTTGTCAATTTTTTCGTCACTAACATTCGCATTGTTTGCCGATATTTTTTGCCAATGCTTTTCCATCAATTGAGTTAGCTCTGTTTTTTGGTTTCCTTCGATAATCCATTTTTGCAACTCCTCATATTCCGAATCGGAGAGCAAATAATCTGTCATCTTACGAGCCAATTCTGCTATTGCTTTTTTAGTTAATAATTCCATGATAATTTTTGAATTACGAGAGTTATACACATGTAGGATTAATTCCCCCTATGTTAATTTTAATTTTATAGAAAAAAAAGTAAAAATAGTATCCCGGAAAAACCTAAAGAACTGATTTTCATACGTATTTCTGCTAGTGCTGAAGTCATATGATTTTCAACAGTTTTTACAGAAATGCCAAGTTGTTCCCCTATTTCATTATACGAAAGCATTTTTTCGCGGCTTAATAAATAGACCTCTTTTTTGCGGGGGGATAAGGAACTGATGACCGACAAATAGGCTTTTTGTAATTCGTTAAAATCCAATTCTTCATCCAACAGGGTATTTTTGGTAGGAAATGCCTGTTTATAGTTTAAATAAGCATTTTTATATTTTTTGCTTCGAATGGTATTGAGGATGGCATTTTTGGCAATGGTGAACAAATAAGATTCAAATGTGCAATCTTCCTTTAAATCCTCCCGGTTTTTCCACAATTTCAAAAATATTTCCTGAACAATTTCCTCAACTTCCGATTCATTTTTTAAATAGAACATAGCAAATCCATACAAACGCTTACTATACTCTTTATAAAGCATATTAAAAGCTTCGTAACTGCCTGCTTTCAATTCATTAACCCATTTATGAATTATTTTCCCCATCAAATTTAAATCGGATCAATTTATACAATCATCCTTCCAATCATTTGAGCAATAAACAAATACAAAACGGATAATAAAAACATATTCCAATGGAACCTTTATTTCCCCATTTCCATTTTAAAACCATATTTGCCGGAACCAATTTTAAAAATGGTCCTTCCATTCTCTATCTTTCCATTATTCTCCAATTCCTTCAATTGGTCGTTTTGGGGACCATCAATAGTAACTTTTCCAGTTCCTGGCATTGATACCAATGCACAAGAGTTTGCGGGAATATTTACGTTTAAATAATATGTATTATCAATTATTTTCCAATCGCTTACAACTTCGCCATAAGGTGAATTAAAGGTTGCTTTTGCCGATTGAATATCACCTACAATTTGTGGTTTGATTAAAAGTTCTTTGTATGCAATAGAGCTTTCGGTTTGCTGAATACCTGCTATCCCTGAATAGAACCACTCCATAACATGCCCAAGCATTAAATGGTTGTTCGATTTTCTTGCCAAAGCCTCCCATGACTCGGCCAAAGCTGTTGCCCCTTTTTCCAGTTGGTAACCATAACCCGGAACGTCAACCCGATTGTTCATCTCAAAAAGCAATTGCCCTTGTCCGCCTTCCACTAATGCAGATACCAAATAATGGAAGCCTATATCGCCGGCAGTAATCATTTTATTATTCGCACGGATCGAATCCACCAAATTTTCCAAGACTTTATCGCGGTATTGTTCTTCTACCAAACCTACCACCAATGGCATTGCCTGGCAAGTTTGGCTTCCGGTTCCATAAACCGAATTATCCTTATTGAAAAATTTATTATTAAACGCATCCTTCACATTTCCAGCCTGGTTTATAAAATGTTGTTTTTTTTCTTCATCTCCCATTAACCCGGAAATCTCTGCCAATAATTCTAAGTCATAATAGTAAGTTGCTGTTGCAGTAAGCCCCATAGGTGTAAGTTGGGAAAACCCCGGCAATTCGGGCCCAATATCATACCAATCTCCCAATCCATGCATCAGGATGTCCCCTTCCGATTTAGACTCAAGGTAATTAATATATTTTTGTATCATTGACCAGGATTCTTTAACGATTTCAAAATCACCATACCACTTATAAAGCATCCAAGGCAAAATAATACAGGCACTGCCCCATTCCGGTGAATCGGTAAATGCACCTCCAAAATATACATATTCAGGCAGGAAATTCGGGACTAGCCCATTCTCATATTGCCCAGCCATCATGTTATACAGGATATTTTTGTATAAATGATAGGTATCCCAGTTGTAGTGTACACTCTCTCCCATCAGGTATGCCTGCTCGATCCAACCCAGCTTTTCACGGTGTGGGCAGTCGGTCATCATACTTTGTAGGTTATTTTTAATGCCCCAGTTTATCAAGTTATAAATACGGTTAAACAATTCGTTGCTGCACTGAAAAGTTCCGTTAGACGGCATAGAATTTCGGGTATGCAATGAAGTAAGTTTTTTAACTACCGGAAGTTTCTTAATATTTGAAGAAGTATCGGGAACTGCCCCTTCAACTTGCGCATATCGGAAACCGTAATATGCAAAACGAGGTCGCCAGGTTTCAATACCTTCCCCCTTCAAAGTGTAAGAATAATAATGTGGGTGGCCTGTCCATTTCTGGGTGTACGACCCATCTTCGTTGGTTAATTCGCATGGCCAGATTTTTACCTGCTGTCCTTTTTCCCCTTCAACCTGTATTTCAACAATTCCAGCAATATTTTGACCAAAATCATATACGAAATTTTCATCGTCCATTTTATTTATCGAAACCGGATCAAATGTTTCCATCACCTTCACCGGATGCCCAAGTTCCGATG
Source organism: Prolixibacteraceae bacterium (assembly GCA_963677475.2). Lineage (GTDB taxonomy): Bacteria > Bacteroidota > Bacteroidia > Bacteroidales > Prolixibacteraceae > JABMQB01. Next base: position 144,466 of record CAXXQD010000016.1, read on the forward strand.
CCAGCTCTCCGGTGTTTGGCTTAACCAATAAGGCTTGCTTCCAATCCGAATCGTTGAAACCTACGTTATTCCATCCTTTTTGTTCTAACCTAGCATCGTAATCTTCACCTCCATAAATATTTGAGAAGGTAATCGGCGAAAGCGCAGTTTTCCAGGTTTCATCCGAATAAATTGTTTCTTCGGTGCCGTCTTCATATGTCAATATTAAATGGGCTATCACTTTTGGGTTTCCATAGGAAATGATCAATTTCCGGTACCTTTCTTTGGTGTTATTAATAAATCCTTTTCCAACGAGTACGCCAAGCACGTTTTCGCCTTGTTTAAGCCCGCTGGCAACATCGTAGGTATTGTACAATATTCGCTTATCAAAGTCCGTCCACCCAGGAGCTAAAAAGCTATCGCCTAATTTTTTCCCATTAATACTTGCTTCATAATGCCCAATTCCACTAAGCGATAAAATAGCAGATTTTATTCCTTCTTTAACTTCAAAGCTTTTTCTGAACAAGGGAACAACCGGATGATTAATCTCCTTTTCCAGTTTATATCCATATCCCGGAATTCCAGGCACCAAACGTTGGTTTTCATCAAATTCTTCATACCCAATCCATTTTGCTTTTGCTATGTTTTCATTACCGATGGCCATTTGCCAACTTGAAACTTCACTCCAATTGGACTCTTCGCCTTTTTGGTCCCAAACCTTTACCTTCCAATAATATGTTTTCCCGGCTTCCAGATCCGACCCACTGTACTTGATCATCAATGATGTATGGTCACCCACTTTCCCTGAGTCCCAAACATCACCTGTTCCTTCTTCCAACTGTTGTTCGTTGTCAGAAACAAGAATACGATATGCATCTTGATTTACATTTGAGTTTTCAGAAGATATTTTCCAGCTTAACAATGGAGTTGATTCTTCAATCCCCATAGGATTTGACAAATAATTGCATTGCAAGCCATTAAGTTTAAGTTTCTGTTGTTCTGATGTGCACGCAAATAAAAGCAATGGTATAATAAAACAGATGAAGTTTTTTTTCATGATTGGTTAATTCAGTTGTCTAAAAATTGGCATTTATTTAAACGTCAAAATTTGAAAAAAGCAAGGACAATATTTTCGCTTACTTTCAAATAAGCCATTCTTTTTACAAAACGCAAATTTACGAAAACTAACGTAAATTAACGCAAGTATTTTATTGGAAAAAACAAAAATACAACTTAGATTTGCAGCTATCTCAAAATAAAATGAAAATACACATATCTTTACGGAAAGATATACCTGATTTCAAAACCAAATTAAATAACAATAAATGAATCAAACAGCAGCAAATAAAGAATCCATCATTGACAGGCTGGATGCTTTATATGAATATGACCGGGAACCGGTTTCGGAGAAGAAACTTCATGGTTGGAAAACCTTTATAGCTATGTTTGCCGGAGAGCATGTGGCAGGAACCGAGTTTATCTTAGGTCCTTTAATGGTAATGCATGGTGTATCGGCCAAAGATTTTTTGTGGGGATTGTTAGTAGGTAATACTTTAGCGGTATTAAGCTGGGCTTTACTTACATCACCAGTTGCTGTTAAAACAAGGCTTACAATTTATTGGCAATTGAAGAAAATTATTGGGCCATATTTAACCATAGCTTACAGCGCATTTTATGCAATTATTTTGTGTTTGCTTGCAGGGGCAATGGTAAATGTTGCCGTAACCGCCATATCTATACCATTTAATATTCCAAACCCTGATTATGTGGCAGGAGATGTCATTCCTTCATTTAATTGGATGCTGATTGCACTTATTGTTGGAATTGTAATTGCTGCCCTGGCAGTTCTTGGGTTTGAAAAAATAGCGCAGTTTTCGAAAATTTGTGCCCCATGGATGGTCCTGGTATTTTTTGCTGCAGGAATTGCAATATTGGCAAAACTTAAAGCTGCTACCCCCGACGAAGGATTCTGGCAAATAATGAGTGAACGGATATTTACCGGGGAACCCATCGGAAATAATTCGAAATACACATTTTGGCACGTTGCGGGCTTTGCCTGGCTTTGTAATGCAACGCAACACCTTGGTATGTCGGATGTAACAATTTTCCGATATGCAAAAAGCTGGACACAAGGATTTGCTTCTGCATTCGGAATGTTTATTGGGCACTTTGGTGCATGGGTTGCTTCCGGGATTTTGTGTGCTGCCTATTTATCTGAAGGTTTCGTGAACCCTCAACCTGGTTCAATTGCACTTTATGGTGCCGGAATTGCAGGTGCAATTAGCGTGGTAATTGCCGGATGGACTACTGCCAACCCAACCTTATACCGTGCCGGGCTGGCAATTCAGGTTATTACCCCAAACTGGAAAAGATGGAAAGTAACATTCGCAGCAGGCGTATTTATGATTATTACAGCTTGTATTCCGGCGGTTAATGCCAACCTCGACAGGATTGTTGCTTACTACGGTTTATTCTTTGTGCCTCTTGGTGCATTTATAATTATGGATGTTTGGCTTTTCAATAAATTGAACCTGATCAGCGATTTTACCGAAAAATCAAGAAAGACATTTAGTTGGCCATCAGCATTGGCATGGTTTATTCCATTTTTTATTTCCCTATTCTTTTATGGAAAAGATAATTTCCCATTCCTACAACGGATGGTTGACGGGAAACTTCCGTTATGGATGCAAAACCTAAAACTGGACATTACTTTTTTGGTCGGCCCCGAATGGATCATTGCGGCATTATTATATGTTGCATTTAGCTATATTCAACAAAAAACAGGTAAAAACACTCAACTAATAAAAGAAGGAGGATTATCATGAAAAAGATATTAATTGTTATATCATACCTTGGCTTGTTGTTCACAATTGTTCCTTCAATATTGGTGTTAAATAATGTCATCGAATTGCAAAGCCATTATTGGATGATGGTTGTTGGAATGGTTTTATGGTTTTCCACATCGCCGTTTTGGATGAAAAGCAAATCATTGGACGAGGTTGAAGAATAAATAAGGAAAAGAGTTTTACAATGTGGGGTTAAAAAACGGTAATGGTTTAGATCATTATGCGGTTGTGCGGTCTCCTTTTTTTATCAGAATAGAAATACGAACAATAGTGGAAATTTTTGACGTAAGAACAGAATACAAAATAAATCCAATTGGTATTGAAACCAAATCCCCCCGGCTGAGTTGGAAAATAAAAAGTAATAAGAGAAATACATTTCAAACCACTTATCGGGTTATTTGTGCAGGCAACAAAGAAGATTTAGACAAGGAAATAAATCTTTTATGGGATACCGGGGTTATACAGTCAGATCAATCAATTCAGATAGAGTATAAAGGGAACACGTTGGCTTCGCGTCAGCGTGTTTATTGGAAGGTTCAAGTTGAAACCAATTTTGGAATTCAACCAGAATGGAGCCAACATTCCTATTGGGAAATGGGTTTGCTCGAAGAGTCGGACTGGAATGCCGAGTGGATCACTCCCAACTTAAAAGAAAATTTGGATAAATCCAATCCTTGCCAGCTACTCCGAAAAGGTTTTATGCTAAATAAGGAAGTAAAAAACGCAAGGATTTATGCCACTTCCCATGGTTTGTTCCAACTAAATTTAAACGGACAAAAAGTAGGTGACCAGGAACTGACCCCCGGTTGGACGAGTTACCATAACCGCCTGCAATATCAGGTTTACGATGTTACAAAGGAATTACATACAGGCGAAAATACCATTGGTTCGATATTAGGGGATGGTTGGTACCGTGGCTTCTTCGGATGGCAGGGCAAAAAGAACCTGTATGGCGAAAAATCTGCGCTACTTTGCCAATTGGAAATTAGCTATACAGATGGGACCAAAGAAGTAATTATTTCCGATAGTAATTGGAAAGCATCAACAGGACCAATCCTTGAGTCGGAAATTTACCATGGCGAAGTGTACGATGCCCGCCTTGAAAAAACAGGCTGGGACAAAGCCGGATATATCGATTCCGATTGGAATACCGTCTCTATTGAAAAATATGGCTATAAAAACCTTGTTGCTTCTATTGGTTATCCGGTGAAGGTCACCAAAGAAATCAAACCCATCGAAAAAATACTGACCCCAAAAGGGGAAACAGTGCTCGACTTTGGTCAAAATATGGTTGGGCGCATTCAATTTCGGTTAAAAGGCGAAAAAGGCGAAAAAATAAGCATCAAACATGCGGAGGTTTTAGATAAGGATGGAAATTTTTACATTGCAAATTTAAGGCCAGCCAAACAACGCATTGAATACACTTTCAAAGGCGAAGGCATTGAAACATACGAGCCTCATTTTACCTTTATGGGTTTTCGGTACATAAAAATCGAAAACTATTCCAATGAATTCAAACTTGATGATTTTACCGGACGGGTTATCCATTCCGACATGGAATTCACAGGTAATTTTGAATGTTCTGATCAAATGATCAATCAACTTCAGTCGAATATACAATGGGGACTGAGAGGCAATTTTGTAGATGTCCCGACCGATTGCCCGCAGCGTGACGAGCGTATGGGATGGACTGGCGATGCCCAGGTGTTTGCCCCAACGGCGTGCTTTAATGTGAATGCTGCCCCATTCTTTTCAAAATGGATGAAAGATGTGGAAGCCGACCAACGTGAAGATGGGAACGTTCCTTGGGTAGTCCCAATGACCATTGAAAACGGTGGTGGTACAGGTTGGTCAGATGGTTATGGTGGCACAGGCTGGGCCGATGTTGCCGTTATTATCCCCTGGACCATTTATCAAAAATATGGCGACCTTCGGATATTAAAAGAGCAATACCACTCGATGCGTGCCTGGGAGGAATTTATGATTAAAGAATCGGGCGATACGCATTTGTACAATACTGGTTTCCATTTTGGCGACTGGTTGTCGTTTGCCGAATATTCCAGTTACATTTACAATGCCCCCGATTATGGTTTTGCTGGGGCACATACCGAAAAGGATCTAATTGCAACTGCATATTTCTATTACACCACTTCATTAATGAAAAAAACTGCTGAGTTGATTGGCGAAAAAGATGATGCAGCCAAGTATGCCGCACTTTTACCAAAAATCAAGGAAGCATTTAAAAACGAATTCATTACACCAAACGGACGATTAATTTCAAATACACAAGCGGCCTATGCAATTGCACTTGCATTTGGGATTATTCCTGATGAGTATATTGAAATAGCATCGGCGAAACTTGCTGAAAATGTCAACCACTTTCAACACCTCACCACAGGATTTCTTGGAACACCTGTTTTATGCGATGCCCTTACAACAGCGGGATATCCGGAATTAGCTTTCAAACTGCTATTTAACGACAGATATCCATCGTGGTTATACGCCATTACCATGGGAGCAACTACCATTTGGGAACGCTGGGACGGGATTAAACCCGATGGCTCATTTCAGGATGTTGGCATGAATTCGTTTAACCATTATGCCTACGGTGCCATTGGAAACTGGCTATACACGCAGGTTGCAGGAATTCAAAACAATGAATTAAATCCGGGATATAAAGAAATTACCATTAAACCTTTATTGACCGATAAATTAAGTTTTGCCGGGGCAAGTTTCCAATCCATGCATGGGGAAATTAAATCAAAATGGGAATCAAAAGACAATACTTTAAACTTTTCTGTAACAATCCCGGCAAATACAAAAGCTAAAATATATATCCCCTCATCGAAGAATTCCGAAATTTTGGAAAATGGAACGGTTCTTGAAAACGTGGAAGGAATTCGTACCATTGGATGGGAAAAGAACTACTATCTTTTAGAAGCAGGCTCTGGAAGCTATCAGTTTACATCAACCTTAAATTAGACGATAATGAGTATTAAATTGAAATACACCGTAAAACTATTCGTAGTAACCTTTTTTATTCTTAGCTCGTGGATTCTTGGGGCACAGGAAAAAAGCCTGGTCAATAATGAGAAAAGTCCTTTTGTAAAACTAAGGGGTGTAAATATTGGCGATGTACATTGGACCAATGGATTTTGGGCAGAACGGTTTGAAGTGTGTAAAAACTCGATGGTTCCGCACATGATGGGCAACTATCTGAACGACTCCATAAGCCATGCCTTTAAAAATTTTGAAATTGCTGCCGGATTAGATGAAGGAAAACATATAGGACCTCCATTTCACGATGGTGATTTCTACAAAATGCTGGAAGCCGAAATAATGGTGTATGCATCCACTAAAGATAAAAAGCTGGAAGCCGAAATTGATCGTATTATCGATGTTATTATCAAAGCACAACGAAAAGACGGCTACATCCACACCCCGGTTTCAATCAAAGAGAAAAACGACCCGACTAAAAAGCATGAATTTGCCGAACGGATGGATTTTGAAACCTACAACTTAGGTCATTTAATGACGGCTGCTTGTATTCATCATAGGATCACAGGCAGTAAAAAACTATTGGATGTGGCAATAAAAGCTACAGATTTTCTCTATAATTTTTACCAAACTGCAAGTGCCGAACTTGCCCGAAATGCTATCTGCCCCTCGCATTACATGGGTGTGGTTGAGATGTACAGGACTACACGCAATCCCAAATACCTGGAATTGGCAAAAAGCCTGGTCGAGATTAGGAGTTTGGTTGAAAATGGCAGCGACCACAACCAGGACCGAATTCCTTTTAACCAGCAAACCGAAGCCATTGGCCATGCCGTTCGGGCAAATTACCTGTATGCAGGTGTTGCCGATGTTTATGCCGAAACAGGTGATGATTCATTATTGATCACGCTCAACAATATTTGGAACGATTTGGTCATGCACAAAATGTACATTACAGGTGGCTGCGGGGCTCTTTACGATGGCGTATCGCCAAATGCCACAACTTATGACCAGCCTTCCATTCAACAAGTGCACCAGGCATACGGTGAAAAATATCAACTTCCGAACACAACTGCACACAACGAATCATGTGCTAACATTGGAAATTTGCTTTGGAACTGGCGCATGCTCCAAATTACGGCTGATCCGTCATATGCCGATATAATGGAAACAGTAATGTATAACAGCCTTTTGGCTGGTGTTAGTTTAGATGGCAAAGGTTATTTTTATACCAACCCGCTTTGTGTTGCACACGAAATTAGTGATGATTTACGCTGGTCGAAACACCGTGAAGAATATATTTCATACTGCAATTGCTGCCCGCCAAATACCATTCGCACCATAGCCCAAATTCAGGAATATGTTTATTCAAAATCGGACAATGGACTTTACATTAATTTTTATGGAAGTAATCAATTAAAAACGCATAGCAATAAAGGAACCATTGAACTTTCACAGGAAACCAATTACCCCTGGAATGGCGACATAAAAATAACTTTAGGGAAATTTCCAAAACAAAGCAAATTATATCTTAGGATACCTTCATGGGCAAAAAACGCTTCAATTAGTTACAATGGTACAACTGAAAATATAAACACTGCTGCCGGAACTTATGCAGAGTTATCTAAAGTTTGGAACAGCGGGGATGTTATTGAACTAAAAATGGAAATGGAACCTGCACTGATGGCGGCAAATCCTTTGGTTGAAGAAACGAGAAACCAAGTTGCAGTTCAACGCGGACCAGTGGTTTATTGCCTTGAATCGCCTGATATACCCGATGGGTCGCGGATATTTGATTACAAAATACCATCAAATATCAACTTCACACCGATCAAAGATAACTTTGCCGGATCAAACCTTGTTTCGCTGGAAGGCGATTTTTATAAAGAACCTACAGCACCATGGAACAATGCTTTATACCGCGAGATACCAGAGGAAGATGCACTAGTAACAAAACTGAAGCTTGTGCCTTATTTTGCGTGGGATAACCGTGGAAAGTCTGAAATGACCGTATGGATTCCTTTAAAAAACTAGTTTGGTTTTACATTCAGGTTGGTTAATTCACAATGAACATCAGCCAGCCTGGATGATTCATTTTCAATACCCAAGGTTATATATGTATTTCATGTTGTACATTTGCTATACCCAATAATTAAGATAAGTGATATGCATCGAATCGGATTCCTCATATTGTTCCTCATTATGGCCATTCATGCGACATCAATTGCACAAACCCAAAAACTTGACAGCCTAAAAAGGGAATTGAGTTATTGCGATACGAAAACCGACAGTGTTAATATCCTTAATTCGTTGGTTTTTTCTTCGTGGTACAAGTTTAAAAACGATGCCTTTAATTATGGGCAACAAAGCCTTCAACTTTCCAAAGAAATTTCTGATCGGGCAGCTATTGGATGGGCCAATTTTGCAGGAGCCTTGGGCTACCAGATAAAGGGAAACCTACAACAGGCCAAGAATCTATATAAGTCAGCATATGGAATAGGTATGTATACAAAATCACCGTCTCTAATTGCATGGAGCAGTTACCAATTATTTAATATCTCATTGAACCAGGGGTATATTATTGAAGCAAATATTTATTTGGAATTGGGATTTAACTCCCTATTTCAAATTATATCTAAAAAATTACCTGAGGACAATATTTCTGTAGTTTCAGATCAAGCTTTTAAAAAACTTATTAACGATGTTCAAAGATCGATTTCGAATAGAGAATTTGAATCCTCAAAGACAAGCTATTATTTCTACTATTCGAGTTTGCATAATGCCTATGGAAATAGGAAAGAAGCAATGAATAATATTTACAAAGCGATGGATCTTGCCCTTCAGGCAAAGGATGATTTTTCGCTAATGAAATCCTATTATCAAACAGCTTACTATTTCACTGAAATCCAGAAGAATTACCCGATGGCGCTGCGTTATTATTTGAATACAATCGAATTTGAACAAGCGGATAATACAATTAACAAATATGGGTATGTTTACCTCGACATTGCACGCTTACATCGTTTAATGGGCAACGATAGCCTTGCCATGAACTATATCGACAAATGTATTGCCCGGGGTAAATTACAAAACAATATGCAGGCTGTAGCAGCTGCTTATGTCCAACTAGGCGATTTTTATGCCTCCAAAAACCAACATGAAAAAGCAATTGCATGTTATTCCTCGGTTCCTGAAAAATACTTCCCCGAAGATTTAAACAAAACTAAAAACAATGAACAAGAACATATTGGGGATAAGTTTATTCAGTTGGACGAAGATGATTATGCCGAAAAATATTTCAATGTGCTCTATCATGAAGCACAGACCAATCTGGGGGAGTATTATTTCAAACATAAAAAATATGAGAAGGCATATACGCATATACGGAACGGCTATTCCGCAATTGATAACAGGGTTAATTTTAGGGCTGTAGTACGTTCTTACCAGGCCTTTGGTAATCTAAGCCTTGCATTCGGTGACAAAGTAAATGCCATTGAATATTTCAAAAAAGCATATAAGTTTAGCCATCAAATTTTTTATTTGGAAGGGCAAAGGGACAATTCTCTCAGGCTTTCGCGAATATTTATTGACCAAAAAGACGATTTGCAGGCATACAAGTTCTTGGAAGTTTCGAATGCCTTATCCGACAGTATCAATAAAATGAACATCGCAGACAGGCATGCAAACCTTGAAACTTGGTTCGATTTCATCAATTTAGAAGCGCAAAATACTTACGAGCGGACAAAATCTAAATTCTATTTTGTTGGCCTGGTGCTTACGATAATCATCCTTATTCTTCTTTATCTTGCCTACAACCGAAAAAAGAAGCAAAAAATGCTTGTTGAAAGCATGTCAAAAAAAATACATGAATCCGATAAAGCTAAACTCCAGTTTTTCACCAATCTATCGCATGAATTCAGGACGCCGCTAACTTTAATTATTTCGCCACTTGAACGAATAATAAATTCTTTAAACGGTGAAAAAGAAAAAAACGAATTAAGCGTAATATTGAAGAATGCAAAAAAATTAAAAGGCCTTGTTAATCAGCAATTAGATGTTGAAAAATCTGAAAATGACAATGTCAAGCTCGAAAAACACATCAACGATTTTAGCCACTTTTTTATTGTTACCTCTAGCATGTTCAGTTCTATTGCCGACACGCAAAATATCAAGTATACAATTAAGGGCTACAATAAAAAATTGGTATTTAGTTTTGACAAATCCAGGATGGAACATGTCATTACAAATCTTTTGGCAAATGCGTTTAAATACACCAACGAAGGAGGCAATATAAACATTTCTCTCAACAGCAAAAACAATAATTTGATTATTTCCGTAAAAGACTCCGGACCGGGTATCCCGTATGAAGAACAGGGGAAAATTTTCAAACGCTTCTACCAGGCAAATAGTAGTTATGAGGGAACAGGTTTAGGATTGACAATTGCCAAAGAATATGTTGAATTGCATGATGGTACGATCACCTTAAAAAGTGAACCTGGATTTGGTAGCGAATTTATTGTACGCATTCCAATTCCTGAAATAAACGAAGAGAATATACATTCAGGTATAAATATAGAGGCGGATGAATATGAGTCAATATACAATGAATCATTGATTCCAGGGAAAAAACATTTTAACAAAAATCTCGATACCCTTTTGGTTGTTGAAGACAACTACGATTTAAGGGAATACCTTTCGCAACTATTCCAGGCCAGTTATAACGTATTGCTTGCAAAAAACGGGAAAGAAGGCAAAGAAATGGCTTCGGACGAAGATATTGACCTTATTATTTCGGATGTAATGATGCCCGTGTATGACGGATATGAAATGACCAAAGACCTTAAGTCATCTATTGAAACAAGCCACATTCCAATTATCCTGCTTACAGCAAAAGCCAGGCAGGCTGATAAAATTTCAGGATATAAAATTGGTGCCGATGATTATATCGAAAAGCCATTTGATGAAAAAGAACTGGAATTAAAAGTCCAAAATATTTTAGCCACCAGGAAGAACCTCCAAACTAAGTTCAAAAGTAACCTCCAAACTAAGGCTGGAGATATTACTGTGTCTTCGATCGATGAAAAAATATTGTCGAAAATTACCTCAATTGTTGAGGATAACATATCCAATTCTGATTTTAATATCGAACAACTTTGCACCGAAGCAGGAATTTCCAGACGAAACCTGTTCCGGAAGTTAAAAGCATTAACGGGTATGAGCCCAAGCGAGTTTATACGAATTATCCGCTTGAAGCGTGCTGCCCAACTGCTCAAACAAAAGGCAGGTTCGGTAAGCGAAGTCGCATATCAAACTGGATTTGAGAACCTATCCTATTTTACCAAATGTTTTAAAGACGCATTCCAAAAACGCCCATCCGAATACAAATAATATTTCCTTTTTGTATTCCTTCATTCCGCTTCCTTTCTTAATCGATTTAATCCGAAAAGCGTAAATTATTGATACAGTTCTGTAAAGTATTTTTACACATCTTGCTTTTATTGCAAATTATATTTAACTGTATATCTGCATATTAACCCAATGGCATATTAATTGGCATTGCGATGCCGTAAACAATTTAAAGGATTTAAAATGGGAATGGACAGACAAATTAAAAAAAAGAGTTGGCTAAGAAAAAATTATATCTCTGTACTGTTAGGCACTGCATTCATTGCTTTTGTACTGATAAAAGTTGTTTTTGCCGATCATAGTTCAAAATTTACTGTAGAAACAGATAAGATATCAATGGGTGAAGTTGTCAAAGATACGTTTAAAGACTACATCAGCTTGCAAGGTATTACCGAACCGATACGAACAGTAGCCCTGCATCCTTTGGTGGGAGGACAGGTAAAAGAAAAAATAAAAGAAGAAGGCGATGAGGTAAAAGTCGGTGATGTTATTTTAACCATGACCAATCCTGAACTGGAACAAATGATTATTGATTTGGATGCAGAACTTGAACAACAACGCATTAATCTCAGGCAAAGCAGAATTAATGAGGAAAAAACAAGGGCAGGTTTTAAAAGCCAGATCAGGGATATGGACTTTACGATTAACAACGAACGAAGGGCATTTGAGGAAAAACAATATGAATACGACAAAGGGATGATCCCTAAAAACACCTATTTAATGGCCAAAGAATCGTATGAATATACACTGGAGAAAAAAGACAGGTTGATTGAAAACTTAAAAAGGGATTCGATGCTCAGTGATTTAAGCCTTAAAAGCCTTGAAAACAACCTTAAGCGTAACGAAGCAAAGTTTTTGATTGAGAAACGAAAGCTTGACGACCTGAACGTAAAAGCCCCTGTTGCCGGAAGGTTAAGTTCATTGCAAACTGTTGAACTTGGTGGACAACTGGGTAAAAATGCAGGGATTGGGTACATCCGCGACCTATCGAGCCTGAAGTTACTTGCCAATGTTGATGAGTATTACTCTCGTCGATTGTCTCCCAACCTAATGGGTACATTCTCGGTAGATGATAAAGAATTTGAATTATACGTTGACAAAGTTTCGTTAGAGGTTATTGAAGGCCGTTTTGAAACGGAATTACTTTTTGCCGATGAAATGCCGGATAAAATCAGGGTTGGACAAACATATCATATCAAGCTGCAACTGGGGGAGTCAAAAGTTGGAATTTTGATCCCCCAGGGTGGGTTTTTCCAAAGTACTGGAGGACAATGGATATTTGTGGTGGATGAAACCGGAACTTTTGCCGAAAAAAGGGCAATTCGAATTGGAAGGAAAAACAACGAATACTTTGAAGTATTGGAAGGTTTAAATCCGGGCGAAAAAGTCATTGTTTCCGGTTATGACAATTATGGCGATGCCGATAAACTAATCTTAAAATAAATTGGCATGAACTATAAAATTTTACTTATTATTCTTGCCACATTAATTGTTGGCAGGACAGGTTCAACATCGGCACAGGAGAAGCTGCAATTATCACTTGAACAGGTAATTGAACTGGCTCAGCAGCAATCCCTGGAAGCTTTTATCAACGAAAACATGTATTTATCGAGCCAGTGGGAATACAAAGCTTTTAAAGCGCAAAAACGTCCCTGGTTAGAACTAAGCTCTAATCCTGCGCAATATTCAAACTCAATTGAAGTGGTAACCGATAAAACAGGATCATTTCTTAACAGGTCTGAAAAATTTTCATCGAATGGAACTTTATCACTTTCTCAAAATATAATGCTTACCGGAGGTGATATATCCATTTATTCAAATTTAAGCAGGCTTAAAAACTTCTCCGACAACAATATTTATTTTGGATCGACACCTATTTCTTTGGGATTATCACAACCCTTGTTTCAATACAATTCGTTTAAATGGGAAAAGAAAATTGCACCCTTAAAATTCGAAATTGCAAAAAAAGAATACATAAAATCAGCCGAAGAAATTGCAATGCAAGCCATCAAATATTTTTTCAATTTATTGGATGCCGAGCAAGCTTACAAAATTGCCGAGTTGAATAAAATCTCAGCGGATAGTCTTTATATTAAAAGCATGGGACGCTACGAAAACGGGGCAATTGCATACATGGACCTTCAACGTTTAGAGCTAAACATGCTCAATTCGCAGACCTCATTTGAACAATCACAATTAAATCTTGAAAGAAGCAAATTCAACTTAAGAAATTACTTGCGAATCCCGGAAAATAAGGATGTTAGTTTGGTGGTACCAGATAGTATTCCGCGATTGAAAATTAATCCTCAGGAAGCATTAAGCAAGGCAACCAACAATAATCCTGACATTTTAGGATTCAAACAAAAATTAATTGAAGCAGATAGACAAATTGCGCAGGCAAAGGGCAACAACGGAATAAGTTCCAATTTGGATGTGAACATTGGATGGAGTAAATCAGGAGGCACTATGCAAGAAGCATATCAGGATTTTGACAGGGATCGTGGCGTTTCCGTAAGTTTATATATCCCTATTGTTGATTGGGGCATGAGCCGTGGTAGGCGTGAAATTGCCAAATCAAATAAAAAAGTGACCGTGGCAACCGTCGAAATGCAACAAATTAGTTTCGAACAAGATGTTCTAATGAGTACCATCCAATTTAATATGCTCGAATCTCAATTAGATAACTCTAAGAAAGCAAATGCAATTTCGGGGAAAACATATAATACGGTTGAAGAGCGCTTTTTATTGGGAAAAGTGAACCTTGAAACCCTTTATGCCGCCCGAAATGAACGGGATAATGCGCTACGAAGCTATTATAGCCGCATACGTCAATATTGGAATTACTTTTATTACATGCGAAGTATCACCCTATATGATTTTATGAATAACAAAAGTTTGGCTGAAAAATTTGAGCAATCGTTAGGATTATAAAATGTAACTAACCCTTATGGAACAAACAGAAAAACGAATTATCCAATGTTTCCAATATAAGTCAACATTTGGCACTATTGTATTAATTTTTCCCAATTAATAATTCTTCCTTTACTCCCGGAGCAAATTTGTTTCGGGAGTATAATTTTAAATCACATTGAAATACCTATTTATTTACTAATTATGAAAACTGCACTTATTTTAGGATTATTAATTTGCACTTGTTTTATTCCGTATTCATTTGGCTCAGATACTGTTTTGTTAATTCCGGACAGAAGGCATGCAGCTGAAGCACCTCCGGAGGGATGGTGTGGTGAAGCCTCCATTCAAATGGCATCACTTTACTACGGGGCATTTTTCAAACAATACTTTATCCATCACCTTACAAATCCCGATCATCCGGACCTGTATGCCTATGAAATTCCGGGAACACTGGATGCATTGCAAATAGAATACGAAAAATGGAGCTATTCGAACAACAACATCCATCAGTTTTTCGATTGGATGACTCAGAATATCGATAACGATTATCCGATATTTTTTGGTGCAAAAATATACCCAACATACCATCCCGAATGGTTCTTAGACCATTTTATGATTGCAAAAGGTTACACTGAAACTTCATTAATATACAATACAAACTGGGGTTATGAAGAAGAAAAAAGCTTTGATGCACTATCATCCACAAGCACAACCGGAATCTCCATCGAAAATTCATATAAGAAATACTTGGGAATAGCAATTAAAGGCTTTAAGAAAAACAATACCAAATCATACCCCTTGCATTTTTATGTTGAAAACTCCACAAGCTCTTCCATTTCAGGCAGAATTAAAATCGACTCGCTAACGGTTGGCAAAAAGTACACACTTCTCAGGTTTCACCAATTAAGCGACATAAAAACGAACAGGTATAACATTGACAATGCAGAAGAGTTTGAACACTTCACTGCAACCGAATCATCTTACACAACAAATAAAGACATTTCGACCTCTGGAACTTGTATTTTTGTTTGTATTGCTTATACAATACCGACAATTTCAAACAAGCAAAATATGGATGTGAGAATATATCCAAATCCTACGCAAGACAGGCTTTTTATTGATAGCCCGGAGATTAATACACATCCTGTCATATTCAGCATATCAAATTCTTTAGGTAAGGAAGTTTTAGTTGGCAAACTATACAACAATTCTATTGATACTTCTAATTTAAAACCGGGTGTTTATTTCATTAAAATAACCAAGGACGCTGGCACTGTCACCAGAAAAATAATAATTCAGTAATCGTACCTAATTCCGGGAATAAAAACAATATTTATTTAAAATCAACCAGGTGCAAAGTAACATTATACAATTTACAAACAACTGATTACCAACCAATGCCCATTAGCATTAAGAATTGGCATTTTAGCGTTAATGGCTTTATACCCTTCCTATTTTCTTTGTAATCGACAATAGAGCAAGTTGGCATTACGCCAGTAAAATCACAACACACGATAAGGAATTTATATTCTTAATATCCAATAAATTAAACACGCATTTAGTCATAAAATATTAATACAATAAACTATGAAAATTATTACCAAAAGCTTAATCATTCTTTTCTGTGCTGACAAAATTCAGTTTCTCAAAATCCATTTTAATTACTCATTGAATAAACACAACCAAATTATGATAAAAACAACCTTGATTTTAGTAGCATTTGTATTAACCACTACACAAGTTCTTTCCCAGGAAATTATTTATTCCTCCTTCATTGGGGGAAATGGAAGCAAGGATGTAATTACAAACATTTTAACAGACAATGATGGATATGTTTATTTAACAGGGTTCACAAATTCAACCAATCTTCCCGTTACCGAAGGCGCTTATGATCTCACCAGGGGTTCTGGCACATCCCAGGGGGATGAAGACATGTTTGTAATGAAGCTTACACCTCAAATGGATGAAGTTATTTATTGCACATATATTGGAGGTGCTGGTCCCGATTTTCCGTGGACAGCAACTGTAGATGATGATGGTTGTGTATTGATTGCAGGGCAGGGTTATTCAAACTTCCCGCGCACTGCGAATGCTTTTCAAAATAAATTTAATGGTCCTAATATGACCCATGCCGAAGGGATTTTTTGCAAGCTTAGTGCCGATGGTTCTAACCTGATATATTCCACACACCTTGGTGGGCAAGGCAACGACTGGGCAAGCGTGCTTACAAATGGCTCAGGAAGAACTTACGTTGGTATTACTTGTGATGCACCAAGTTTTTTTTCAAATAATAAAGAATCAACCGATTTTTTAACAGATGCCAGAAACATTTATGGACAACCCGAAAATGGAGGGCGCTTTTTTATCCTGGTATTCGACCAAAATTTTAATGTAATTGATAAAATTCATATTGCACAGCTTTCTAATGTCAATATGTGCATAGATGACCTTGGCAACCTATGTATTATTGGTCTGACCACAAAAAACAACCTTCCTGTAACTGAAAATGCCTTTGACAGTAGCTACAATGGTGGAAATGATATTTATATCATGAAGCTGAACCCTAATTTAGACACAATTTTATATGCTTCGTATTTAGGTGGAACAGGGGATGAGAAATTGTCAGGGTTCACAAGCTATACTTCAGCTTTCAATAGTAGCGGACAATTATTCATTGCCGGAATTACAAAATCCAATGACTTCCCGGTTACAGATGGTACAAACTTAGCCATAAATTCCTCAAATGGCTTTGTTGCATGCGTAGATATTAATCAGGGAACCCTATCATCGTCCGCAGTATTTGGGGATGGGGTCTATTTAGTTGATAATTTACTAATAGATGATAAAAACAGGCCAATCATATATGGTGTAACCACTTCAACTGCATTTCCCTGCACCAACAATGCCTTAAATAAAGTTTATCATGGTTTTGATGGAATTCCCGGCGATGAAAAAGAAAGGTTTGTTACTGTATTTAGTCCTGACCTGGCAAAAGTAGAATATGCTTCATATGCTTGTGGAATGGTCACCAAAAAACAGGGTTCATGGGGTTGTGCAAGTATCGGTGCAAATGGAAACATTTTTATCAGTTCAGTTACGAACCTACAAGATTTTCCGGTTACGGAAAATTCATTCGACCAAAATTTTAATGGTGGATTAGATTCGTATCTGATCCAACTGAGAATTGACAATCCAACGGGTAGCTCGGATATAAAGCAAGGGGGAAACTTTAAGATTTATCCAAATCCTGCAAATAATCAGATTCACATCAGCAACTCATACTTTATTCAGGATGTTGCGAATTATTCCATATCTGATTTGACAGGAAAGAACCTGCAAAGCGGTAACGTTACCAGCAATTCAATAGATGTTTCGCCCTTAAAGGAAGGATTTTACATCCTCAACCTGAACGTAAATAATGAATTTATTAGCAAAAAGATATTGATACAATAACCGCAATTGAACCATGGATTCATTGGCAAGAAATAAGGATTTAAATTGCGTCAAAACTTAATACATTCTTATTTACGGAGGTGACGGTCCTGAATCGCTCGATAAAATTACCGACAAAAGTAAACTCCCACCGATTTTTATTGCTTATGGGCGCGATGATTCTTCCATTAACAATCCTGTGTTACGCGAATATTACGACATTGTTATTTCAGAAGTTGATCACTCTGAAATGCACGTGTATTCAAAAGGAAGGCACGGAATGGGACTTGGAAACGATGCCGGGAATTCTGCAAATTTATGGAAAAACAATTTTTACAACTGGTTATTAGATAACAATAACTAAATTTGACTTTCAACTTTCTGAACAATGAAAAGCTTCAAAATTTTAATACTTCTTTTAGGTTTATCCAACTTTGTAATATACGCATGTACAAAAAAAGATGTATATAATAATGAGACGATTGAGTACTATCCAAAGGCAAACCAAATAGATTCCATTGTTCATGATGGCGATTTGCGAACTTTTAAGCTTCATGTCCCGGATTCCTATTCCGAAAACAATAAAACAGCCTTAATTATCGCGTTTCATGGATATGGAAATACGGCTGAAGAAATGGAAGCGACATCGAACCTGAGTGAAAAATCAGACCAGGAAGGTTTTATTGTTGCCTATCCGAACGGGAAAGACTACCCCAAAGATAACAACAGTACACAGTATTGGAATGCCAATGATTATTATAAAGACCTTACCGGTAACACCGACGATGTTGGTTTTATTAGTAAAATGATCGATTTAATAAGTAAGTATTACGCCATCGACGAGGACAGAATCTTCGCCACAGGATTTTCGAATGGTGGGCATATGAGCTATAAAATTGGATACGAATTATCGTGTAAAATTGCAGCAATTGCACCTCATTCAGGGATTTTAAGTTTTAATATTAACAGTGCTCCTGATTGTAAAGTTCCAATAATACATATTCATGGTTTGGGCGACGGAATAGTTTCTTACTCTGAATCTTCGGTTGATAATGTTCTCTGCATCTGGAATAATTGGGACAATTGTAACCAATCGCCTGACACAACTTTTGAAAACGATGATTATTTAATTAAACAATGGCCAACTTCAGGAAATGTATTGTACCTGTCGAAAGAAGGAAGACATAGCTGGTGTACTACGTCAAAAGCCGGATTTAATGCCACCGATGTTTTGTGGGAATTTTTCAAAGCCAATCCAAAAAACAATTAAGATGAAAAACTTAGACAAAGACAGAATTGAACAAATAATTAAAACCAGGAAAAAGGCGCATACATACTATTCAAAAAAGTCGGAAGTGTACCGATCATTTGTTGATATGGAGCAAAATACTTACAAAGATGGCAGTTTAAGCAAAAAACAAAAAGAACTTATCGCCATTGGAATTTCGGTGGTAATTAACTGTGAATCATGCATGGAGTGGCATATTAAACAAGCTATTGATGACGGCGCATCGGAAAATGAAATTATTGAAGCCATTGAAGTAGGCATCGAAATGAGTGGCGGTCCGGGAACAGCATCGGCTCGTTTTGCCATGAATGTACTTGATTATTATAACAATGAACATTAACATGTTTATGAAAAAAGCAACGATTAAACTTGTTGAATTAAAAGAATCTGATCTTAAAACCGTCAAAGAAATATATGACCATTATATATTAAATTCGACTGCAACCTTTCATACGGATTTAATATCCATTGAAGAGTTAAAAAGTACAATTCTGATCGCACATCCAAAATACAAGTCCTTTTTAATCAATTATAAGGATGAACCCTGTGGTTTTTGCTACATCTCGCAATATAAAAAAAGACAGGCATACGACAGGACTGCCGAGATAACCATCTATTTAAAACCGGAATGCTCAGGAAAAGGTATTGGCAATGAAACCCTGAAATCGCTTGAGGCAATTGCATCGGACAATGGAATTCGTGTATTAGTTGGGATTATTGCAGGTGAAAACCTTTCAAGCATCAAATTATTTGAAAAATGTGGGTTTGAGAAATGCGCACATTTTAAGAAAGTTGGTGAAAAATTCGATCGAATAATTGATGTAGTTGCATACCAAAAAGTATTGGATGATTGACCACACTGAGATTTTATTAGACAAAAAAAATTACAACTCTGAAAATAATTACAAAAACAAAAAACTTAAATTGAAAACATGATCCTGGCATCGGCACAAATAAAAATCAAAAGGGGAGATATTAATGCAAACCTGGAAAAGCATTATGAAATGGTCGCACGGGCAGCAAAAAAAGGCGCGGACTTACTAGTTTTCCCGGAATTGTCGTTGAGTGGCTACGAAAGGGAAAAAGCAAAAGATTTGGCATTTACCGAACATGATAGCAGATTAAACAAATTACGAAGGCTATCCATAGAACATGATATGGTTATAATTGTCGGGGCACCTTTAGTCATAAAAGATAAAATGTACATCGGATCATTCATTTTAAAACCAGACAATAGTATTTCGCACTATACAAAACAGTTTCTACATACGGGTGAAGAAGTTTATTTTGATTCTTCGTTTGATTACAATCCGATTATTGATATCAAAGGTGAGCGCATTTCACTGGCAATTTGCGCCGATATAAATAATCCCAAGCACCCTGAAAACGCCAGTAAAGCAAGAACCACAATCTATCTGGCAAGTATATTTTTCGAACCTGAAGACATGCAAAAAGCATACAGGCAACTTTCCGCGTATGCCAATCAATATTCCATGCATGTTTTAATGTCTAATTTTACAGGACCATGCTGGGACCTGGAAGGCGGAGGTAAAAGTGCCTTTTGGGACGACCAGGGCAAAATAATCTCAACATTGGGAGCTACAGATGAAGACATATTGCTAATTGTAAAATAAATATTATGCATTGAAAATATATAGATTTTAAGAATTCGAATGAAATTCTATAATTAAAATGATAATTGGCGGGAAGACAGAAGTCAGAAGACGGAAGAAAAGCATAACCTGATATAGAAATTAACTTCAGGCTTCAGACTTCCGTCATAAAAATGATATTTATAGCAACTGAAAGTAGCTGCAATACTCATGATTTGATTCGGAAGTTGCGTTTTAACTAATAACAAATTCATATTTTCAACTTATACAATTCTTAATGATGGAAAAAGTAAATATCAGTGAAAAACTAGGTCTTCTTAAAGATTTTTGGAAACCAATCATTGTTGGCGAACTTAACAATCAACAAATCAGGCTTGTAAAAATAAAGGGTGAATTTGTAATGCACCACCACGATAACGAAGATGAAATGTTCCTTGTTATAAACGGTAGCTTTAAAATGGACTATGGGCACAAACTTGTGGATATCAACGAAGGGGAATTTATCATCGTGCCAAGGGGGATCGAACACAGACCAATTGCCGAGGAAGAAGCGCACTTATTATTATTTGAACCTGATTCGGTTTTAAACACCGGCAATATTCGAAATGAATTCACCCATGATAATCCTGAAAAAATCATTGGTGTCCGTTAAAATTCTCCAATTATCCCTGCACTTATGATTTTATTACGTTCCTACGGAACTGTAAGGTATTGGGGCTTGAATTTTATATCTACACATATTAAGTTCCTAACGGAACAGCCCCAGAGGGGCAGAATGTTGGTAGAATAGGAGTTACATATTTCAGAAGGAAGTCCTGTAGGGACGAAATATAATTTAACGAACAATAATGTAAAAAAATATAACAATGGATATCCAACAAATAAAAGAACGTGTTGCTCCCTGTGGTTTACATTGCGGGAAATGTTTTGCATTTAAAGATGGTGCAATTGGCGAATTAAGTCAGAAACTAAGCATCGAATTGGGGAATTTTAGCGTATATGCCGAACGCTTTGTGGAATTAATCGACGAGCCTGTTTTTGGTAATTATCCCAAATTTAAAGAAATGCTTGACTACTTCTCATCTCCCCAGTGCAGTGGTTGCCGAAAGGAAAAATGCAAACTATTTACAGCTTGCAAAGTCAGGGAATGTTCTGAAAAAATGGCTGTGGACTTTTGCTTTGAATGCCCAAAATTTCCATGCAGCAATACCGGCTTTGACGAACACCTTGAAAAACGATCTGTTCAAATTAACCTTCGAATGAAAGAGATAGGTGTTGAAAATTATTACATGGAAATCAAAGATCAACCAAGATATTGATGAAACAAGTTATATTTCTAAATAACTTTCCGATTATGGATATCTTTGACAAATAAACGAACTTTCACAAAAACAATCTACTCCATGCGGTCAACACACATTTTATTATTTTTTCTGATCTTACTAATGAATTCCTGTTCAAAGCCAAATGTTCAGGGTACATACATCGATACCGGTTTCCCCGGATCGGAGCCTAAACTTTTTGCCGACTCAGTTTTTGCACCTATGGTGTATAACAAATGTGTATTTATTGCGCAAGACATGGCAACCGTCTATTTCCAAAGTTGTGGTCCCGGATTTTGTAAAGACATTCTACGCTTACAAAAAGATCAGGAATCAGGCAGTTTTAAGGTTGATACAATTATTAGTTCGCACGACATAGATTCCGTAAGTTATTGTGCTGAACCCTGGATTTCGTACGATATGCAGGAAATGTATTTCGCGGCATCGGGAAATATTTGGAAAATGAGCCTGATGGAGGATAAATGGTGCAATCCGGTAAAATTAGAAAAACCTATAAATACCGATTGGCACGAAGGGCATCCAACTATTTCTGAAAACAACACTTTATATTACCACTCATGGGAAAAAACGCCCTATGAAAATGCGGTCTATTTCTCGAAATATAAAGACGGGAAATTTATCGATCGCCAGAAAATAGACATACTGAGCGAAATTGGCGACGCAGGCGATCCTGCAATTGCGCGCAATGAGTCCTTCATCATTTTTGTTTCATCGAGGGATGGTGGATATGGCTTGTGCGATTTATATATTAGCTTCAACAACAACGGGCAATGGGGAAAACCCATAAATCTTGGCCCCAAGGTAAATACGGAAATGATTGAATTGAGTCCAACCATAACATCTGATGGAAAATACCTGCTTTTTTATCGGCGCGACAAATGGGCTAACGCATCTTATGTTAGAGTATATTGGGTTGATATACAACAAGTACTGGTAGATATAAACGCAAAATAATAGTTAACCACGGCAGGCTTTATCATTGATTAATAATATCTTAGGCATATAAATCAAAAAGTTAGCTACCGTTTAATACGGCAAAAATTGATTCGATACCCGACTAATTATGAATAAACAAAAGAAATTTATTTCCCTTTTTTTGATTCATACATTTATCTGGTTTGTTTACAGGACTATTGAAGTATTTTTTAATTGGTATAAGGCTGGAGATTTCTCCATTTTAAATGAAAAAATACTGCAATTTCTTTTCCCAAGCCTTCTTACCAGTATCATCATCATTCTGCTATACCTGCTATCAAAAAACAGTGCAAAAAACTGGTATTCAAAGGTTTTAATTTTATTCATCAATTTTACTGCTTCCTTTATTATATATTTTTATCTGTCAGGCATTCTTTTTACATACATTTGGTACCAACCTTTTCATTCAAACAGTATTGGACATTTTGTTCTGGCCGGGTATAACTATTGGTTGGTGTTTTTCACTTTGAACTTTTCCTGCTTTGCATTTGATTTTTGGTACGATTTAAAAATCCAAAGACAACAAAATACTGAACTTTTAGAATCAGTTAAAAAAAATCAACTTGAGGATAAACCCACCAATCAGAAATTGTTCCTTCAAGGTAAAAGCGGACATCGATTGGTTGAATATCCATCCATAAAATTTATACAAGCTGACACATATTTATCGATCATTGTTACAAGTGATAACCTTAAATTTTCAAAAAACCAATCTTTAAAAAAGTGGGAAGATATTTTGCCTCCTGAAAATTTTGTCCGCATCCACAAATCGTTTATTGTAAATATTAATTTTATTGAATCCATAAAAAAGAATCCCAACCAAACCTTTAATATTTATCTAAAAGATTATGACAACCCAATCCAGATGAGCAGACGGATCGGGAAAGAATTTTACGACAAATTTAAAGCATAATTACCGTTGGTTGGATTATTTTGCCGTTGGTTGGAATATACAATTCAATAGCATTTTTAGTGCCTATCATTGCAAACAATTAATCTTATTAAAATTCTTGCAATGATCAAAAAGGAAATTCTATCTATCTATATTTTAGTTATTGTTCTGTTAATCTCTCAAAACACAAGTGCGCAAAGCATTTCCGATAATTATTATTTAAGTTATTTCGGAGGAAGCGACACCGAATGGGGAGAAGCAATTGCTGTTGACAATTCGGGCTGTGTTTATTTTTCTGGCCGCATAAATTCAACTGATTTGCCGATAAACCATACACTAAGTTCAGCAGGAAATGGCTTTATCACAAAGCTCTCGCCAGATATGACTCAAATTATCTATTGCACCTACGTTGAGGGCGTTATTAATAACTTGTACGTCGATAAGGATAATAATTTATATGCAATAGGCTCAACTGAATCAGCCGATTTTCCACATACCGATAATGCATATGATAAAACCTATAACGGTAATGAAGATATTTTAATATTGAAGCTAGACCCTCAGGGAGAGTTACTTTATGGAACTTGTTTTGGCGGAAGTGGAAGGGAAAAAGTCCACGGTTTCCATATTGATGACGCCTTGAACCTTTACTGTGCGGGTTTTACCAACTCAACCGACTTTCCTGTTAAATCTGCATATTCCGATACCTATAATGGAGGAGATGGTGGATTATACGGATATTCAGGAGATGCTTACGCCATGAAATTTGATCTTGCGAACAATGAGCTAATTTTTTCAACTTACTTAGGCGGATCGGGAAATGAAGTTGCCTATGGCCTTGCTGTTGATAAAGATCAAAATGTATATGTTACAGGCGAGACCCCTTCCTCAAACTTTCCGGTAAAAAACGGGTTCCAACTAAACTATAAAGGAAATACAGATGGTTTTATTACCAAACTTAGCGTTGATGGAAAAGACATAATATACTCTTCATTTTTTGGTGGAAATGGCGCTGACGGATTAAGCGCAATAGCCGTAAACGATAACAATGAGGCATATATAATTGGTGGTACCAAATCTTCAGGTTTATATTGCTCTGAGAACGCATTTTATTCCAACCGTATTGGAGGAGAGGATTTTTTTATTATCAAAGTTAGTGCACTGGGCAACGAACTCAATTATGCTTCCTACTTTGGTGGAAGCAACTCTGATTACGGAAGATTGAATAGTCCGGTGATAAAATTGGTCGATAATTCTACCATTATTTTTGCAAGCAATACACAATCAACGAACCTGCCTGTAACTGTCAATGCTTTCGATCCTGATTATGCCGGAGGAAGCACCTATGGAGATATTTTAATTTCAAAATTGAACCTCGACACAAAAGAAAATATTTACACATCTTATATTGGAAGCAGTGGTGATGAAGGTTCTCACCTAGACATATTTACCAACGACAATTGCACGATTTACTTATGTAGTTTTACTTCCTCAAAAGATTTAAACACAAGTTCCGATGCTTTATTTAAAACTTCTCCCGGAGGTTATAACGATGCATTTATTATGCGGCTTCAAATTGATATTCCCACCGGAATTGGTTCAAATAAGCTTGACAAATCCATTAAAATAGGACCAAACCCCACCAAAAACCAGTTAAATATTCAGCTTGACAATTCATCAAGTGCCAAAACCAACTATGAACTGCGAAATATCCACGGAACAAAAATTAAAAGTGGTCAAATTAATTCCTCTTTTACACTAAGCATGGCCGGGCTTTATCCTGGAGTTTATTTCATAAATATCGAAGCAAACAATGAAAAGATTTGCCGTAAAATAATCAAGCAATAATTTCATATAACTTAACAACTCCATCGTTTAGTTAAGCTCATTTCACTGTATTAAGTTTTATAGTTCATACAACTAAGTTTTCACGAATATACTTGGAATTACCCTGAAATTATTTAGATTTACAGGGTAACACTTTTTTGTTAATTCGTGTTACCCGTTTAAATTTATATAAAACTTAGTCCATATTTTATGAATAGGCTTAGTCACGAACTTGAGAATAAATTAAAGGCGTTAGAGGATTGGTTTTCGAAAAGAAATGGCTCAATTGTTGCATTTTCAGGGGGCATCGATTCCACTTTTGTTTTGTTTCTTGCACGTAAATTTCAAGGAAAAGAAAATGTATTGGGGGTTATTTCAAACTCAGAAAGCTTAAAAAAGAAAGATTTCCAACTGGCAAAATCCTTTTGTGAAGAATTCGATATACAACTGCACGTTATTAAAACCAATGAGCTGAACGATGTCAGGTACAGCAAGAATCCAATAAACAGATGCTTTTATTGTAAAGATCATTTATTTAATGATTTACAGGAGCTAAAAAAAGACTATCCTGATTTTGAGGTTTTAAGCGGAACAAATTTTGATGACTTGGGTGATTATCGTCCTGGAATTGATGCTGCAAAAAAGAACCTGGTTTTGTCACCTTTGGTGGAATGCAAAATAACCAAATCAGAGTTGCGGGAAATGGCAAAACATTTTGAACTACCTAACTGGAATAAACCAGCAAGTCCTTGCCTGAGTTCGCGAATACCATACAATCAGGATGTTACAGTATTAAAACTTTCACAAGTTGAAGAAGCTGAAGATATTCTTAACAGTCTGGGATTTGAAGATGTCAGGGTCCGTCATTACGGGACTTTAGGCAAAATTGAAGTTAAAAATGAGGATTTGACCAAATTGTTATCTATGAAAGATGAAGTAATCACCAAGATAATAAATACTGGCTTTGCCAAAGTTGAAATCGACATGGAAGGGCTGGTTTCGGGCAAGTTAAACCGCGTTATTAAATCGGAACAATAAAACTAAACCAATGAGAACATTATATTACGACTGCTTTGCAGGAATAAGTGGCGATATGCACCTGGGTGCAATGATTGACCTTGGGGTGGATGAAAATTACCTAAAATCGGAATTAGAAAAATTAAATATCGAAGGTTTTCACCTGGAAGTTAATAAAGATATTCGACGGGGAATCACAGGTACAAAAGCAACGGTTGTGATTGAAAATCCGGACAATGAAAAACACCGACATCTGCGCCATGTGGAAGAGCTGGTAAACAATAGCTCACTCTCCGAAAAGGTTAAAAAACTATCGCTAAAAATATTTGATTTAATTGCAGTTGCTGAAGCAAAAGTTCATGGAATCACAAAACAACAAGTTCATTTTCATGAAGTTGGAGCTTTAGATTCAATCGCAGACATTGTTGGGGCGGCTATTTGTATCGATTATTTAAAAGTGGACAAAATTTTATCGGCACCCATACAGCTTGGCGGAGGAACTGTTAAGTGTGCCCATGGAATAATGCCTGTTCCGGCACCTGCCACCACCGAGATTGTGAAAAATATACCTGTAAAAACTGGACTGGTAAACCACGAAGCTACAACACCAACCGGCGCAGCAATTTTGGTCGCTACGGTCGATGAGTTTACTGAAAGAATCGATTTTCCTATCACAAAGTTAGCTTATGGAATTGGGCAACGGGATGTTTCTGAAGTTCCAAATGTACTACGTGTATACCTTTCGGATGATGCAACGGAAAATCAGGATACAAAAAAAGAAGATGCAATAATGCTGGAATGCAACATTGATGATATGAATCCTGAATGGTACGAACTGCTATTCAACAAGTTATTCGATTCCGGGGCAAGCGATGTGTTCCTCACCCCTATCGTGATGAAAAAATCAAGACCGGCAAACATGCTGTCTGTATTATGCATGCCTGACAAAGTTGACCTTTTAAAAGACATACTATTTAATAATTCAACAACCATTGGCATAAGAGAATATCCGGTTGCAAAAACCGTATTAAAACGCGAGGAAAAAGAAATTAAAACAGAGCTTGGGAAAGTCAGGGTCAAATACAGTTATTACAAAGGAGAGCTTGTCCGTGTAAAACCTGAACTTGATGATCTTACTAATCTGGCAAACAAACATGGCTTAAACTTAGCCGAAGTTGAAAAAAGAATTGAAAAAGATTTAAAATAATGGATATAAGTGCCATTCTTGAACAGTACAAAAAAGGGGAAATTGAAATCAGCAAAGCCTTATCAAAAATAAATGATAAAGGCATGATTGATATGGGGTTTGCAAACATCGATACCGATAGGCTAAAAAGGACAGGGCTCCCCGAGATGATTTATGGAGAAGGAAAAACAACCGAACAGGTTGTTTTAATTGCCAAAAGGATGTATGAAAGCGGGATTGATATTTTGGCAACGCGCATCAACGAATCGATGTATTTAGCCTTGAAAGAATTCATCCCCGAAATAAAATACAATGCCATTGCACGAACCCTTTCCTACAAACAAAAAGAAACTTTGAACGAAAAAGGTTACATCGCCGTTGTAGCCGCGGGCACTTCAGACATGCCCGTTGCCGAAGAAGCTGCCGAAACCGCCAGGTTTTTAAATAATAAAGTCGAAACTATTTATGATGTTGGCGTGGCTGGTATTCACCGCTTGTTTAGTAAAGCCGAGCTAATAAGGAACGCCCGTGTGATAATTGTTGTTGCCGGAATGGAAGGGGCACTGGCAAGCGTTGTTGGTGGCTTGGTTGACAAACCAGTGATTGGTGTACCAACCAGCATAGGGTATGGAGCTAATTTCCAAGGACTTTCGGCATTACTCTCGATGTTAAACAGTTGTGCAAGTGGTGTTTCAGTTGTAAATATTGATAATGGTTTTGGGGCTGCATGCCAGGCTTCATTAATAAATAAATTATAATAAAATGAACGAACTTATATTACTATGCCTAACGGCTGCATCCTTAGGATTTATACACACAGTTCTTGGTCCTGACCACTATTTACCGTTTATTGTGTTGAGCAGGGCTAGAAAGTGGACTGTTTCAAAAACCATGTGGATTACTTTTATTTCAGGGATCGGACATGTTGGAGGCTCTGTTGTAATTGGAGTTGTGGGAATTGCCCTTGGTATAAGCCTCAACAAGCTTGAATTTATAGAATCATTCAGAGGTGAAATTGTTGGCTGGATGCTAATTGCCTTTGGACTTGCCTATTCCGTTTACGGCATTTTTAAGTACCTAAAAAACGGAGGGCATCACCACATTCCTGAATTTTTACTACCAAAATCCATCCGCAAAATGAAACATGAGGTAGATCACGGCTTGGAAGGCAAACAGGATAATACTAAACTTACCCCATGGATATTATTTATCATTTTTGTGTTTGGTCCGTGTGAGGTTTTAATTCCGATGCTTATTTTTCCTGCTGCTGAGAAAGATGCACTTGGTGTTGCCTCTGTTTCCATATTTTTTGGGATAACAACAATCTTAACCATGATGGTTATTGTTTATCTCGGGCACCTGGGTTCATCGTTTATAAGACTAAAAGCACTTGAAAAATATATGCACCTTGCAGCCGGAGTTGTTATTCTATTTGCCGGAGTTGGTATGCAGTTTTTGGGGTGGTAATTTTTTAGCTGCGAGCTAAAAGCTGAGAGTTTCGAGTTTCGAGATTTTGCTCGTTGACTCGTGTCTCG
The DNA here is from genome assembly GCA_963677475.2 of Prolixibacteraceae bacterium. GTDB lineage: Bacteria > Bacteroidota > Bacteroidia > Bacteroidales > Prolixibacteraceae > JABMQB01. Next base: position 173,715 of record CAXXQD010000016.1, read on the forward strand.
CGACTCGTTACTTGAGACTTTTTACTTGTGTCTTACTACTTGTTACTTTTTTGCTTATACAATGCCTGATGTGTTTCCCGAAGCATTTCTTTTAGCGGAATTCCGTTAGGGCATTTGCCCATATCAATTTTAGCAAGGTTTTCTTCTGTCGGGAATTTACCACCATACCAATGGTCGTTTGGCTGCATCATGTTGTACCTGTATTTGCCAAAAGATTCCATTTCATAGCATTTTAAGAGCTTTCTAAAACGAAGTATTTCGGGAATATTTATGCCTGAAGGATCGTTCTCCATCGAAAATCCATCAAAATCTGCATACGGATCCAATAAAACCTGGCTATCTAATTCCAATTTAATTTTTGCATCCCTTGGTGAAAGTGGAACAGAAATCGGAAAAATTCCATCTACTTGGTTACTTGTTTCTGTAAACGGCAAGCCAAAACTTAAGGTGTGAATGGCAGGGTTGCTTAAACAAAACCGGGAATTCCACTCCAATGGCGAAACCGGGGCACAAAGCTCAGAGAGTTTTTGAGATGGCTTAAATAATTGTCCCCCTTTATCGTTCGGCGAGATAATAAATACACCCATATCTTTTGACTGTGCAAGGTCAATTGCACCCTTATTTCGCTGAAAAAAGTAGTAATAATGAAGGTTCACAAACTCAAACATATCCGTTTGGATCGTGCTGATGATTGTTTCAAGGGAACCATGCGTACTAAATCCAATATGCTTAATCAAACCTTCGGCTTTCATTTTGTGCAGCTCCTCAACCGGGCCACCTTTAGCACACACTTTATTTAAAATCTCATGATTATTGATACCATGCCAGGCATAAAAATCAATATAATTAGTTTTTAAGGCTTTTAATTGTTCTTCCACCATTGCCCGCATATCCCTGGCAGTTTTCGGATGCCCTTTGGTCATCAGATAATACGAATCGCGTTTTGTTTTTAGCACATCGTTTAGAACAATTCCATAAGCATGTTCGCTCTTGGTATATCCATATGCAGTTTCGATGTGGTTTATTCCCTGTTCAAATGCTTTTTCAACTGAAAACTTACATTGCTCCAAAGTATCATCAGGAATTACATCACGTGGATTGTCCCAGCCATGCTTGAAGCGCATTCCTCCGAGGGTAATTACACTAATTTCTTTATTGGTTTTTCCAAATCTCCGATATTCCATTTGTGGTTTATATAGGCTTAGGTCCTTAAAATTCATCGTATCCAAAATTCTTATATGCGAATTTAATATTTTGTGGCTGTTATTAAATAATTACAATATTCATACGATCAAAAACAATAGTTTATTAACTCAACAGACTTAACCCGGATATTTGTTTAAATTTACCTCCAATTAAAATTAATTCCACATAATAATCTCTAGCTTCCTACTTTGTATTCAAATAATTTTAGCAACCAAGTGAAAACAACAACACACAAACTTGCATTAATATTACTAGTATTCTTCTCTATAAACATAAGTGCTGATGCCCAGAATTCAGAATTCTCTTTTAAAGATAAACTGACCCGCCTTTTAATGGAATATCCGGCAGAGAAATTGTATATGCATACGGATCGGGACATCTATTCGGTAGATGACAGTATTTGGTTCAAAATTTATCTTACCAAGGCGGGGACTAATATTCCTGTCCCAGGAATTCAGAATGTTTATGTTGAGCTGATAAATAGTTCGAACAATATTGTAAAAAGGGATCTAGTAGCTTCTCTTAATGGTTTTGTCCATGGTTTGTTGAACCTGAATAAGCTTAAACTTTCCGAAGGTAATTATCAGATCAGATCATATACCCAATACCAACGAAATTTTGGAGATGAATTCCTCTTTTCAAAGGAGATTCGTATTAAGGGTATTCCTTTAAAACCATTGAATGTATTCACGGAACTTCAAGAAAGCGATACCTTGTCTCAGACAAAACATGCTGAAACAATCGATCTCCAATTTTTACCAGAAAGGGGAACATTTTTAGCCGGAATAGATAATATCGTTGCATTTATTTGTAATAATGCATGGGGCAAGCCAATTAATATTTCGGGATATATTGAAGATAAAGATGGAAATAAAATTTTCGATTTTAAAAGCATCCATGATGGTATGGGAAAATTTATAATCCGACCTAAAGAAGGAAAAACATATGTGGCTAAAGTAGAAGGTTATCCCAGTTTAAACCTCAAGTTGCCAAAAACTTCAGGGGATGCCCAACTTTCGGTTTCTACCGAAAGAAATGACCATATACCTTTAACAATAAAACTAAGAAAAGATCACAATAGCACAGCTAAACTATTTATTGCCTTGTCATCGAATGGTATTATTTATAATAGTTATGAGGCGAATGTATTAAATCACCAAACTAAAATACATCTGCCCAAAAGGGAGTTTATGAATGGTATAAATCAAATAACAATTACTGACAGTAATATGAAGCCCTTGGCAGAAAGACTAATTTTTATTAAGAAAAATACTCCTCTTTTAATCGAAATTAAATCAGATAAAACCAAATATTCAATAAGGGATAAAGTGGATGTTTTAATTCACTCTACCACAAATTCAAAGCCATCACTTTCAAACCTATCGGCGAGTGTTATTAATGCATATCAAGTTACAGATACCGAGGAATATCCACAAAACATCCTCTCCTATTTGTTATTGGATTCTGAATTAAAAGGAAAAATCAAAAATCCATCCTATTACTTTAAAGATGATAGTAGTTCTACCCAAATGAAACTGGACCTGTTAATGCTCACACATGGCTGGCGTAGTTATGTATGGAACGATTTGGGCAATCAGCCTCCAACAATTCTTTATGAGAAAGAAAAAGGCATAATGGTTAAAGGAAGGGTAAAACGACCTCTCTGGGAAAAAGGTATCGAAGATGGTAAAGTTTCCATGATGGTGAATTCAAATAACACCATGCAATGCTTCACGGAAATAAGTACCAACGACAGTGGATACTTTTATTTCCCTCCAGCTATATTTCTTGATTCATCAAAAGTATTTATTCAAGCGTTTAACAAGCGAAATAAAAACAATGCCGAGATTGTAGATGTATCAACACTTTCACCTCCAGCCCCAGTGGGTTTCAAGAAAATGGATTCGCAGGTATTCAATTCACAACAAGAAGATCAATTTGCAAAAATGGCTTACAAAAGAAGAATGATTGACAAAGCTTACCATCCAGAAAAGTATGAGATATTACTTGGGGAGATTACCATAGAGGAAAGATTAATACCTGAAGAAGAAAAAAATGATGGGCATTACAGGATATATGGACAAGCAGATAATGTTATAAAAATGGATGATCTGTTTAGTACCTATTCCAGTATTTATGAAATACTGGATGGTCAAGTACCAGGTGTGCATGTTGAAGGAACTAAAATTGTCTTCAGTGGAGCAATGTCCTATAGAACAAAAGTAGAACCGCTCTTTGTTTTGGATGGTATGCCCGCAGATGCAGATTTGATTGAAACAGTTCCTATTACTGAAATTGACAAAATTGAAATACTAAAAACAGCCACAAAGCTTGCGGCATTTGGATCAAAAGGTGCTAATGGGGTTATTGCCATTTTTACAAAACGCGGGAAAATAAATACCGATGAAACTTATTATAAAGGGATCTTGACAGATAAATTAAGAGGCTATCAAAAAGCGAAAGAATTTTATAGCCCAAATTATATTAATACGGAAGCGGAAATTCCTGACCACCGGGCAACACTTTATTGGAATCCATCAGTAGTAACCGATTCTACAGGAACCGCTGGATTTTCGTTTTATACCAGCGACGATACAGCTCCCATGTTGATAAAACTTGAGGGAATATCTGAAAATGGTATTCCAGGAGTTGGTTATTTAGAGTTGTTAATGGGCAATGAGAATTAATAACTAAGTTTTTTATATCTTCAAGCCTGTTTTACAACCAAATTTCAAACTATGAATTCCCTGTCCATAAGTCAAACATGTAAAAATTGCGGATCGGAACAAATCGAAAATTACTGTTGCAACTGCGGTCAAAAAATAATCGAAAAAAGATTCTCCGTTAAATTCTTTTTTATTGCCATTTTAGATACGTTTAATCTCGAAAGAGGACTGTTTTACACCTTTAAAATGTTATTGACCAAACCAGGGGTGGTTATTAACGATTATATTTCCGGGAAAACAAAATCCTATTACAATCCATTAAAATATATCATTCTGGCTACAGCGATCTATGCATTTTTTGTTTTATGGTTAAAAATATTTGATCATAGTGTAGAGGCAACGAACGAATTAAATGAAATGCTTTACAACGATTCTGTAACAGAAAATCCAGCTGTTATTGCTTTTCAGCAAAAATGGCTCGAATTAGTCAAGCAGTTTATAAACTTTATTCCACTTATGGTCATCCCATTTTCAAGTTTGGTTTCACGGCGCTTTTTTAAATCTGCAAAGCTTTTTTACGGCGAACATTTAATTATTAATAGCTATGCTTATGGGCATGCTTTTTTTATCACCATTGTATTAATGCCATTGGTATTAATTTTCCCTTCCGTGGCGCGATATTTCGAAATTATTTCGGCAATAACCGTAATAAGCTATTTAGCTTATGCATACCAACAAACGTTTAAATGCTCTGTTTTTAAATCGCTTATGGGGAGTATATTGACCTATGTATTTGGATTAATCTTATTTATTCTATTTTTAGCTTTGATTATAACAATCACTATTTTTATATTAGCAAAATCGGGAGTAAATATTGTACAGCTAGTACAATAAAATAATGGATTGTTTATAAAAAACCGTTTCTATATCTTATAAAAACGATTTCATATTATTTTTAATAGACGGGTTATTTACATTTTTCCAAAATATCCTTCACCGCATCTTTATGAACGGTAAAGCCCATCATTTTTAGCTTAATATAATCTTCATGGAAAAAATAATACCCAAAGTTCGGGCTTTCTTCCCCTACGTTTCGCGATCCTGAACTTGAATCTTTGATAAGATACCAGTCTTTACCTGAACCTTTATAATTCTCTAAAATCCCAATCAGGTGCATTCCATGGTCATCGGTTGTGGTTTCATTTGAAAATCGGAACTGTCGCGCATCCTCGTTGATATACTCCGAAGGGATATCATAATCAGGGATCATGGCACAATTGGTTTCGCGGCTAAACCCGGTTTCGGAAACATCCCCACCAATACTTACCGAATAACCCGATTTAACAGCCTTTTTTAATGCAGCCATAAAATCATTGAGCGGAACATTATAATAATCGGCGTTATGCCACCAGTTGTCAGGTACTTTGTATTCAACTTGTTGCCAATATGGCTCTTGTTTGTACGAAAGGATTTCCACAAAATCATCCGGGTTAATCTGTAGGTAATCGTTTAAGTAGCTTGTTGGCGTATAGGTTTTACCCTCCACCACAAATTCGGTTGGAGGAACACCAATATGATGGTTCATAATTGCTTTGATTGTGGCAATCCCGGCCTCAACATTCCAGGCATTCGATTCTTTGAGTGAATTTAAATAGGCACTCATTTCTTTCATCATTTCAGCATGGGTATGAAACTTTCGACCGTGCAGTTTTCCTGTATATTCGCTCATTGGTACTGCACCGTATTTTTTCATAATCCTTGCAACAGCATTCCCTTCTGATCCCTCGGCAAATAATGAATTACCACGCTTTTCGATAAACCTGCGTGCTTTTTCAACATATTCCCAATAGGCGGTATAGATTTCAGATATTTCCACTTTTTTACCATGGATACGGTAAACTTCCGATTCGTAAAATGAGCTTGTTGAAAAACTCCAACAGGTACCACCATTTCCCTGCGACTCGGTTGGTTGACACCAAACCGTAGTATATAAATTCCGGTCATTGGGGAGATCCAAACCTGATTGATCCATATCAAAACGTATATATGGCTCCTTTTCGTTTAGTTTCTCATCCACTTCGCTCACATCTTTTAAAATGGACTCATAATAATATCCTTTACCTTTATCGTAGGTTTTTACTTTTCCAATACTGGTGTTTTTTTGTGCAAACGCAGCAATACCAAACACAAATGCGAAAGTTAACAGTGCAATTTTTTTCATGAATGTTTTCTTTAGAATGAAGCTTACAAAATAGTATTTCTTTGGAAATAAAGGTTTGAGATTTGTCAGTTAATCTCTCTAATATCAAATATGGTGTAAAAATAAGGAATCCCCCCCTCGTTAAATTGGGAAATACTAATAGTCATTAGGCTATAATTTATGCAGAGAAGTCATCAAACTATTTGTCCAAGCAATCCAAGCGACAAATAAATAAACTGTAATAAAGCTGTACTTAGTAAAGCAACGGTCACACATTTCATTAGATATGTCATTTTTCGAAAAGGGAATAAACTTATTAAAAGACCGAATAAAAATCCGACCAATGGTATTCCAATACAAATGGTAAGTGCTAAGCCTTTTTGAAATTCATTGTTAAATTGAAACAAGTATTTTAAACGGAACAAATCGTAGTGGATAATAGAATGAGTTAAATAATTAAGTATCATCAAGGTGCCATTCAAAATCAGCCAAATAACACGGGCACGTTTTAATTTATTTACAGAATTTTTAATCATTTTTTTAATCCAGTGTGGTTATTTTCTGGAACGAGATTTTCTGTTTTCCTTGTTTTTTACGAAAATCAGTTTGTGCTTGCTTTTGGTACTTTCACGTTGCTCAATATCGAACCTGCCAATAGACTTAATAAGGGGTGTTAATTTCTGAAAGCCATAATTTCGAGGATCAAAATTTGGTTGTTTCTTTTGCAACAAACTTCCCACATCGCCAAGAAATGCCCAACCATCGTCATCCGATAAATCGTTGATGGTTGTAGAGATCAACTTTATTTCCTTACCAGTAATTTTATCCACAGAATCTTTTGTCTCATCTTTTTCTGCCTCACTTTCCGATTCCGCTTCTTTTGATTTATTTTTCAGAATTTCGATATAAATAAATTTATCGCACGCTACAATAAATGGATTCGGTGTTTTTTTCTCCCCAATTCCAATAACTTGCAATCCTGCCTCACGCAATCGGGTTGCCAACCTTGTAAAATCGCTATCGCTCGAAACCAGACAGAAACCATTTACTTTTTCAGAATATAGAATATCCATGGCATCAATAATCATGGCAGAATCTGTTGCATTTTTGCCTGTGGTGTAACCATATTGCTGAATGGGTGTGATTGCATTCTCCAACAACATATTTTTCCACTTTGACAAATGAGGCTTCGTCCAATCACCATAAATTCGCTTAATGGTTGGATTTCCATATTTCGCAATCTCTTCCATCATTTCTTTTACATAAGCTGAAGGAATATTATCTCCATCTATTAATACTGCTAGGTTTAAATTCATTGTTAATGTTTTTATGGAATCATCCGTTTATCGAAACTATTCCTTAGGTTGCAATTTACAAACAACCATTGGTATTAACCCAGTTATGTAAACATTTTATTTGTTGGAAAGATTATTCAGCAAACTAACAATTCTATTATTTTAAAAAATAGAATTGTTTCCAAATTTATTCTCAGTTTTTTCACATATGAAACGAACATGAATTTTCATCATTCTAAATTCACACAAAAGGATGATTGAAATTTATGTGAGTTCCTGAATGTATTCTCCCGATAATTATCGGGATTGAACATTCAGACATCAAAAAATTTTAAACAGATGAAATGCATATTTAAATCCAAGCTTATTCCCCTTCCAATTCCTTGATCAATTTCAAAGCATTATCCCTGATTGGCTTGTACTTTATATACCAAACAATTATTCCGGCTATAATTGATAAGAACATTAATGCAATAAAGTAAAGATGTGCTTTAATTCCAATAATATCGAACGATGAAGTAAAATATAATCCAAGATCCATCAGTACCAATGCAGGTAAAATCCAAAGAGTTCGTAACTGAAAAGGCTTATATCGGTAAGCCGCTTTTTTGAGCATTTGAATGGTTGGCAACGAATAATCAACATACTTGTATTCCTTGTAATATATTCGAAAGAATATGGCGAATACAGAGAATGATATTACAAAACATGCTCCGCCCACAATTTGAAAAACATCCTTGGTTTCAAAATATTCCAATGCAGTAATCACAATATATAAAGGAATCATTATCAGATAAATAATCAGTAGTGCCTTACTTAAACTTGAATAATTGGTATCTTCTTTTTTTAGTTTTCCGAGCAACTGCTCAAAATCTAAATTATTGTTATTATTAGTTTTCATGGTTTCCTCCTTTCAGGTTTGATTTAAGTTGAGCTTTAATCCGATGAACTTTTACCCGAACATTAGGTTCAGTGATTCCAATGATTCCGGCAATTTCTTTCAGGTTAAGCCCTTCTAAAACCAGTGAAATAATTGCCTTATCGATCACCGACAACTGGTTTAACTCATTCTGTAGCCGATCTAGTTGTGCGTCAAGTTTTTGTTTTTCTTTTAAATTTTCGTCATCGAGAATGGAATTCAGGTTTTGGGTATCCGCATCAACCATCAATTTCATTTGCTTATAACTTTTTCCGGTGAATCCCAGCGATGTATTAACCGCAATTCGATATATCCAGGTGCTGATAGCCGAGTCGCCACGAAAATTGTCGAGGCTCTTCCAAATGTTTACCAGCACCTCCTGGTACATGTCTTTTTGGTCTTCGGTATTTGCATTGTAGTAACGGCATATTCGTTGGATCCTTTCGCCGTTTTCCTCTACAATTTTATTAAATCGATCTTCTTTTTTCAAGGCTACAACTTTTTGTTTGCTAATTTAGATAAGCAAGGCCTGAAATGTTACATTTATTTTTTCTTTTTATTAAAAAGTACTGATCAACTCTTCAAATGGCTTCGAAATGCTTTGTCGATTAGCGGATTGACCAAATATGGAGGCAAACCAAGCTTTTCAACAACCAAGCGGCAAAAGTTCAATGAAGTATTACTCCTGTTTTGGTAGGTTTCTTTTACAAACCTATCAATTTGTTTCAAATATTCTTCACCTTCACTAATTAGCAAATCAATCTTCTTATTATCTGAAGTTGGCTCTGTCCATGAAGTTAACACAATTGTGCGTTTGGCAAGGCTTTTAATTTTTCCGAGCGATTTCATTAGCTTCGGATAATTATCGTAATTGGGAATATCGTTTTTTAATGGTATTGAGTCGGCAGTAAATAAAACTTTCTCATTTTCGAACAAGATATTTACCGAACCAGGCGAATGACCTGGAGCTTCAATTATTCGCATCGGAATTCCATTTTGTTGATTCAATATCTGTCCATTGGTTATGAATTGGTCCACCTTTACAGGGGTATCAACCAAACTAATAAAACCCGGAACCGGACGATGCCGATTTTGAAGTTCAATGTCTTCTATCCAATCTTTTTCCAATTGATGGGTATATACACTACAATTGGTTTGTTTCTTAATTGCAGCGGCACTTCCAATATGATCGGGATGTGAATGGGATAAAATTAGGTTTTCAATTTCCTCTGGATTTCGATTGTGTTTTTTCAGGTAGTCAAAAATTAAATTTTCACTACCTTTTACCCCAGTATCAATTAACGTGATTTTGTCGCCAAAAACCAAAATAACATTGACAAATCGAGGTAACATGATCTCGGAAGATATTCGAATTTTAAACTGAATTGGTAAAACATGGATGTTCTCAGTAAATTTCATAAGGTTCTAATTTTTGTTGATTAAAATACAAATCAAATACCTTTTGAAATACTGTTCAATAGTGAAGTCAAACAAAAAACAGCACAGATCAACTATTTTGTTTTTTATACACCCCCGGGCTAACCCCGAATGCTTTTTTAAACTGGCGGCAAAAATAATTGGAATCGTTAAAGCCTATTTCAAAGGCTACTTCTTTAATTGTAAGCTGCGTAGTGCTTAATAGATATTTTGCTTCCAGAAAGACCCGTTGGTGAATATAATCTCTTACCGTCAAATTAAATTGTGATTTTACAAGACTATTGAGGTAATTAGGATGTTTCCCGAGTTTATCGGCATAAAACCGAACATTATGATGCTTGCTAAAATTAAGTTCCAACAGTTCTAAAAAGCGATCAATATGTACACCATTACAATTGTCCCGGCTTTGTTCTTCGATAATTATTTTTTCGTAAATACTAATTAATTCAGTCAATTTTAAAATAAAAAGTTTACAATTTGCCCCGGTTAAATTGTCTTTTAATTTATCCAGTTCAAGAAAACAGGAAACTATACTATCCAAGTCACTTTTCTCAACTTTTTGGTATGGCTTAATACTGTATTTAAAAAGTTTTGGTAAATCAATAAACGAAAGCGGAAAATGAAATTCGCTAAAAAGTGATTCATCAAAAGTGAGCATGAATCCTTTTGTATTCAAGGACCAATTTTGTGATGAATGGATCACATTTTTAGGAAAAACCATTGCCAATCCGGGTTCTATTTGAAAAGTATAATTTCCTATGTTTTTAGTACCTGAACCTTCCACTATTATTGCTAGAATATAATGCGGCATTCTGTTTGGCGGCATTTCCCCGTTAAATTCAGTAATCATATCTGCAATACCCTGCAATTGAAAGTTAAAATCAAACCTTACCGACTTGCTTAGATCAACGATTGCATGGGCTGATCCGTTACGCAAAGCATTTCCATATTGGGGGATTATTGCACTATTGGGTATCTTATTCTTCACTTCCGACAAAGTTACACGATCAGTCCTTATTTACAATCGGAATATATATTTCAATAATAGAATCCGGGTTGTTCCAATTAAAACGATGATCGTATTTTTCAAAATGTAAAAATTGCCTTTGAAGGTCTAATGAATAATCGCTTGTTGGTATGGCCTTCCGATAAATTTCTGAATAGGTATCTTTAAGTTTTTTCATGCTTCCCTTGTGTTGAAAAACCAGGTATTCTCCTGCTACAATGTCTTCTTTCACAAAATCCGGATCATCGAAAACCGATAATGCCGGCATGTAAAAATATTGGTTGTTTGTTTTAAATGTTATCGCATACTTTTCCCAGTTTGTCGATTGAGTTCTCCCCTTCTCTCCGATTAAATAATTAAAGGCTTTCCAATGTTTTGAGATAATTTGAAAGTTTAAAGCCTGTGATTTCGACAATTCCACCGGAAGTCCGCATAATTCTTTTTGTGGTAAGCTTATTCGCCTAAAATGCATTGTATTAAATAATATTTGAAACTGTATTTGAATTGGCACATTTAACCGCGCAATACTGAACGAAAATAAGCTTTTTTTGATACTAATTTTAGGGCGTAATTATGAATTTAGTTATGTGTATTTTTTTTGCCTAGCTTCTTATTTCTTTTAATGAAAACCATGTAAATCCCATAATAATTGATGAATAACAGTTGTGTTCAATAGAAAACTAATGGGCGCGTTGTGTATTATCGCCAAAGTGCTTATAAATTAAAGCATGTAATTTCTCTTGATCAATGGGTTTTGAAATGTAATCATTGCAACCAGAGTCTATTGATTTTTGCCTGTCACCTTCTAATCCATATGCCGTTTGCGCAATAATAATCACATCTTTGTTAAATTTCCGAATATTTTGTGTTGCTTCAAAGCCATTAATCCCTGGCATTTGAATATCCATTAAAATCAAATCCAAATCCGGATTTTCACGGGATAATTCGATCGCATCTATTCCATTTTTTGCTTTAATAATCTTCTTACTAAATTTTTCCATAAAAATGGTTAACAGCATCTCAGATGACTGGTCATCCTCAGCAATCAGGGCCTTTATCTTATTAATTTCCGGATTTGTAGTTTTTTCAATTTTAAACATGTTTTTTTCTCCCTGAATATTTGTTTCCTTAGCTTTTAAAATATATGGCACTATAAAGAAAAATGTGGAACCACTTTCTAATTCACTTTCTACCCAGATTTTGCCCCCCATCATGTTAACATAAGCTTTTGCAATAGCTAAACCCAAGCCTGCGCCTTGTTGAGCCATTTTATTTGCGATGTCGGCCTGAATAAATCGTTGAAAAATAGCCTTCTGCCGTCCTTTTTGTATTCCAACCCCGGTATCTTTAACATAAAATTCAATTTCTTTTTGTGCTCTATTTGACTTTAAACAATAACCTATTATTATTTCACCTGAATTCGTAAATTTTATAGCATTCTTTACCAGATTGGTAATTATTGCAAATAGCTTTTCCCTATCAATCATAACCACTGCTTCATTGTCTGATAATCCAAGTTCCAACAATAGTTTCAACCCTTTTCTTTTAATCTCAGGGGTAAAAAAAGCATGCACGTACCTTATTTGTTCATTAATATTTGATTCACGATTATTTATGCTCATTAGCCCCGCCTCAATTTTTGAGATATCGATAATATCGTTAATAATATTGAGCATGCGTGCCCCACTTCTTTGAATAATTCCGATATATTCAATTTGTTTTTCTCCACTTAAACTGGGTTCTTTTAGCAGGTCTGTAAATCCAAGGATACCGTTCATGGGTGTTCTTATTTCATGGCTCATATTAGCAAGGAATGCTGACTTTAAACGATCACTTTCTTCAGCTTTATCCTTCGCTTCTTTTAATTTCCCGGTCAAATTTAGCAAATCGGCAGTTTTAACCTCAACCAATTCTTTTAGCCGTTTTTCATTGCGCCGAACAAAGCGTATCCTCATCCTATATAAACTTAATATACTTACAACCAATAAAACAATGCAGGCAACAATAAATGAAGGTTTTAACCAAAATGGCCTTTCAATACTTAATTTTATAGCAAGTGGTTGATCCATCCAAACATTATCTGGCTTTGACGCAGTTACTTTAAAAACATAGTTTCCAGGCGGAAGGGATGTATAAGTCGCATAATTTCGGTTTCCGTTATCCACCCAATCTTTATCAAAATTTTCAAGTTTATATTTATATCTTGTTTGCAAGGGATTTGAGAAATCCATTAATGCAAAACCGATCGAAATATATTTATCTGAAAAATCAAAAGAAAAATCTGAACCTCCATCAATATCTTCATCAACGATTCGATCATACACATTTAAGCTGGTAAGAAGAAGCGGAGCATTATATATTGTCTTATGCACATTTTCCGGGAAGAATGCATTTAGCCCTTCACTACCACCAAATAACATTACCCCGTCTGAGGTCCTACAAGCAGCATTTACCTCATAAATACTATTTTTTAACCCATATGTTGTATTATATAAAACATAGTTCCCTCCAGAACTATTCATATTAAAAATTCCCTCATGGCTTCCCATCCATAGGTTGTTGTTTTTATCTTCCAGTATATTATAAATCGTATTTGGAGGAAGGTTATTTATGGAACTTAATTTGCTAAAATTGTCCATTTGAGGATTATAAATGTTTAAACCATTTGATTTTGTGGCAATCCATATTTCACCATTCTGTAAACGAACGACTTTCCTGACCATATTCCCGCTTATGCTCGATGTATTTCCCGGATCGTTCAAATAATGGGTAAGTTTATCTTCAATCAAATTATATTTATAAAGTCCTTTTTCGAATGTTGAAACCCATAACAAAGAATCTGAAATAATATCGACCGATCTTGTTTCGAATGTGTTATTATCAAAAAAATCATAATTGCTTTTAGAGTTATATCGGATGGTTTCTCCTTCGTTCACATCGTAATAAAAAACACCTGATGAATTTGTTCCAATCCAAATATTTCCGTTTTTATCTGATGCCAAACACCTAACAAAATAATCGCAATCAGTTACCGGAATAAATTTGTTTCCAACTTTTTTGTTTATCCCCTTTTCTGTCCCAATCCAAATTGAGCCATTAGTGTCTTCGATAATACTTTCAATCCTATTATCATTAATATATAGGTTTGGATTTTTATTTTGCGATGAAAATTGTATGATACTTCGATCCGAAGGGTTGAACATATATAATCCATTATTTTTAGTTCCAATCCAAAGGTTCTTTTTTGAATCCTCGATAATGCTCAAAATAAATGTATTGGATAAGTCATTACTTAACACCTTATTGTATGGGTGACTTGTAAATACTTCCTGCCTTTTATCGTAGGTGTGTATTCCCTGGAATTTAGTAGCAATCCAAATTAAGCCCGATTCATCTTCATAGATATCACGGATTGAATTGCTCCTTATTCCCTTAGGATTATAATTATTGGCATCGAAAAAATACTGGTCGTTGGTATCAGGTTTAATAAGAAGCAAGCCCTTAGTCGCATACCCGATCCAAATTCGCCCTAATTCATCTTTAAGCAATGCACTTGTTGTGCTATTATTTAATTGCCTATTAACAGTTACATGGAATTTTGAGAATTCTTCGGTTTGAAGATCAAATAAATGCAATCCATCAACTTTACCTAAAAGCAATGTGTTTTCATCGTACCTGCATATTTGTTGAATAGCATAATTATTGTTAGGTTCATTCTCTTCGATCGGGAACCAGTGCTTGTCAACCTCTACTTTTAATTGGCTGTTTTTTGTTTGCTCCTCATTTGAAACATGATCAACTAAAAATAAGCCACTGGAATAAGATCCAACCCAAATATTACCTATTTCATCTTCGTAAAAACATGATATCCAACCAGGTATTCCATCCGTATATTCACCTTCCCCAAGCAGGAAATTACAAAATTTGTCATCTTTTGGAATATACTTACTGGCACCTTCCCTGGTCGAAATCCAAAGGTTATCTAAACGGTCAATAAACAAACTGGTGATATAATTATCAGGAATACTGTTGGCGGAACCGGGATCATGAAAATATCTATGCCAGGTACCCTTTTCCCGGTCAAATTTATTTAGTCCTTCGGTGGTCCCAACCCAAATATTTCCTTCTTTATCCTCAACAATACAAAGGGGAAAATTATTTGAAATACTATTGGAATCGTTAAGCGATCTCTCATAAACAGTATAATTCTCACCATCGAACTTACACAGCCCCACTGATTCAATCGCAAACCACATTAAACCTTTATGATCCTGGAATACACTATGGACACTCGCACCTGGCAACCGTTGTTCTAACGAAAGTTGGTTAAATAAGAAATCAGCCTGGTTGGCAATTGATGAAAAGAAAAGGAACATTGTTATTGCCATTAAAGAACAGCTCATTAACCTTTTATTTTTCATCATTTTATTATTAACCAATGAAACACAGAATTTTAAAAGTACGAAATTTAATCAAATATCACAATAACAAACCTGGACACAAAATGCTAAATAGATTCATAACAGATTTCAGAAACTAGACATCAAACAAACTATTTCAGTACAGGTTTCACTTAAATAAATTGTATGTCCATAATGGCATGGTAATTGATTGTCAATGCCCTTGTTTAATTCATGTTTTAACAGTTTTAAGATATTTTTATTAAACTTTAGTCTTAATTAACTACAACTTTAGTTGTCAAAATATAATTTTGAGCGAAAATTTGCGTTAATATGAAATCCAATACCAATTACCTTCAAACTAGAAGTTATGAGTAAAACCCGAATTATTTACCTTTCCATCGCCTTGATCGCGATTATCAGCCTGGCATTTGTTTTCAGAAAAAAAGATACTGCCGATGGCATGCTCGTTTTTAAAGTGAAAAAGGGCGCATTTGAAGTACTGGTTTATTCGACCGGTGAACTTGAATCAGAAAATTCAACAGACATTATGGCCCCTAAAAAATTCCAGGACAGGAATTTACGGATACGGGAATTGACAATTACCGATCTGGTGACGGAAGGAACCCGTGTCGATTCAGGAGATTATGTGGCAACCCTTGACAAAAAAGAGGTAGAAGAGCAGTTAAAATCGGTGCAGGATGAAATGGAGAAAACCTATTCGGAAATGCAAGATGCCATGGTTGATTCAAGTTTGAACCTTAGCAATCAACGCGATCAAATAATGAATGCATCCTTAGACCTTGCCGAAAAAAGAATTGTGGTTGAAGAAAGCATTTATGAATCGCCATCGGTTCAAAAGAAGGCTCAAATGGATTTAAACAAGGCTGAGCGGAAATATGAGCAGGAAGTAAAGGCATACGAACTAAAAAAGCAGCAGGAAGAAAATAAGGTCAAAAGGAAATTTATTGATTACCGGCAACAAAAAGACCGTATGGAAGATATTGAAGAATTGTACAATGCCTTGGAAGTGTACTCGCCCAAGGAAGGAATTATTACCTATAAAAAATATCGTTGGGGAGGTATTGTTAAAACAGGTTCAAAAATAAATCCTTATAATCCGATCATAGCTACCATCCCCGACATGTCGAACATGACCTCTAAAACTTTCATTAACGAAATAGATATCTCAAAAGTTAAAGTTGGACAAAAAGTAAAAATCGGTATTGATGCTTTCCCAAAAAAAGAGTTAAGCGGAGAAGTTGTAACAATTGCCAACATCGGGCAGGCAATGCCCAACAGTGATGCAAAAGTATTTGAAGTAAAAATTAAAGTATTTGGCGAAGATCCTGTTCTTAAGCCCGCTATGACCACCAGTAATACAATAGTTGCGTCAAATTCAAGCGATACATTATTTATACCATCCGATGCTGTTTTTGAAAACGACAGTGTTCAGTTTGTTTATGTTAACGGAAAGCGGAAAAAGCAAATTGTTGCACTGGGAGATGCCAATGAGAACTTTATTTTAGTTAAGGAGGGATTAACCGAAGGCGATGAAATTTGCCTTAATATTCCCGAAGATGAAGAAAAATGGGATTTAACTGGTTTTGAAATTTATGCAAACATAAAAAGGGATAAGGAAATTGCAAATCAAAATGCAGAAGAAGCTGCAAGGCAATTTCAACTTGATAAAAACAAGCCAAAAATGAAGATGGGCAGTATGCCCCAAATGGGTTCGGTGGTAATTAGCAAATAATTTTACTAATCCTTCAACAATGATTTCAAAAAAATATTTTCATGATATTGGTATTGCTTTAGAAGCAATTATTGCCAATAAAGTAAAATCAATGCTAACTGCACTGGGAATTATTTTTGGCGTAGCAGCTGTAATTAGCATGATGGCCATTGGTAACGGTGCTGAACAGGAAATCCTTGACCAGATAAAAATGGTTGGTGTCAACAATATAATTATAACACCTTCCGATATTTCAATTGGTTCGGAAAAAGGCGGCAACGATGAAGGCAAAGAAAGCCCCGGTGGCGAAAAATTTTCAAAAGGCCTTACGCTTCTTGATGCACAGGCAATAACAGAGATATTGCCATCGGTAGATAAAATTAGTCCCGTTAGTTCATTCAACTATTATGCAGTGCTTGACGGTAAAAGCAAACCTATTGTTCTTGAAGGAGTAAGCTCTGACTATTTCTCACTTTTTAACCTGAACCTTGAATCCGGAAACATTTTTAATCATGCACAAAGTATCAACGGTCAACCCGTTTGCATAATTGGGAACAATATAAAAACTACTTTCTTCAATCAGGAAAACCCAATTGGGAAACAAATTAAATGTGGTCAGGTTTGGCTGACCGTTATTGGCGTAGTTGAACGAAGGGATTTTACTGCTTCTGCATCTGATGAATTGGGAATTAGCAGTTCTGACAATAAAATATTTGCCCCGGTGCAGACAGTATTAATGCGATTTAAAAACCGGTCTCTGATCAGGTCTGATGAAGTTGAAAAAGCAAATTCTAAATCAGGTGGTGGTGGAATGATCATTATAGGAGGTATGAGCGATGCTGAAGAAGACGCCGCAAGCGACTCTGATCCAAACATCAATCAACTCAATAAAATTATTGTACAAGTGAAAGAAACCGAACAATTGAGTTCTTCTGCAGCTATAATTAAACGGATTTTATTGCGAAGGCATTCTGGTTTATACGATTTTGAAGTCACCATACCCGAGCTTTTGCTTAAACAGCAGCAAAAAACAAAGAACATTTTTAATATCGTATTGGGAGCCATCGCCGGAATATCATTAATAGTAGGTGGAATCGGTATTATGAACATTATGTTGGCTTCGGTAATGGAAAGGATTCGGGAAATTGGGGTCCGGCAAGCAGTTGGCGCCTCCAGAAAAGATATTATCGCTCAATTTTTATCTGAATCAACCCTGATCAGTTTAAGTGGCGGATTAATTGGGATATTTTTAGGGATTGCCCTCTCAAAAATAATTACAGTTGCATTTGACATTAAAACGGTTATTTCCCTTTTTAGTGTATTTATAGCCTTTGGGGTTTCGGCCATGGTTGGGATAACCTTTGGTTACCTTCCTGCAAAAAAAGCGGCAGAAAAAGATCCCGTTGAATCTTTACGTCATTAATAAAACAAGCATGAAATATATATTTACAACCTTAACAATTGCATTTCTGCTTCATTTAAGTGGAATAGCACAAACCGAAGCCAAAACATTAACTATCGACGAAACCATAAGCATTGCCCTTGAAAAATCACTTGATGCATTCCGGAACAAAAATATGTACCGCTCAAGTTATTGGGAATACCGATATTACAAAGCTGACTTATTGCCATCCTTAACATTGGATGCAACACCATTTAATTTTAACCGATATCGGTACAAAGATTATAATTTTCAAACCCAGGAAGAAGAATTTGCCCTTGTTGAATCATTGGGCTCAGAAGTTGGGATTTCGTTGCAACAAAATATTGCCCTTACTGGAGGAAGGTTATATCTACGATCTGACCTGGAACGAATAGAAAACCTAGGAGGCGACAACAATACGCAATTCAGGACTACTCCAATTAGTATTGGTTATTCCCAGGATTTAAATGGGTATAATGCAATGAAGTGGAAAAGCAAAATTGAGCCTCTGAAATTCGAAAAAGCAAAAAAACAACTCATTCAATCAAACGAAGTTTTGGCATGGAAAGCTGCGACTCATTTCTTTAATTTGGCAGAAGCACAAGTTGACCTTAAAATTGCCGAGAACCGACTTGCAAAAGACGATACTTTGTACACTATCGGTAAAGGCCGGTTTCAGGTTGGAACAGTAACCCGAGACGCCCTGTTAAAACTCGAACTCAATTTTCTGAATGCCAAACAATCTTTAAATAAAGCCAGGTCGATGGTACAACGTTACCAATCCGAATTAAATTCGTTTTTAACGTTTGACAAGGATATGAGAGTAAATTGCATCATACCATCAGATATACCAGACCTTCAAATAAATGCCAATGAAGCAATTGAAAGGGCCATTGAAAACAATCCTGAAATGATCAACCTAAAACAACGAATACTGGAAGCAAACCAAAGAGTAGCTATGACCAAAGCAGAAGCAGGTTTTAATACCAGCATTTTCGCCCTGTATGGATTAGATCAATCTTCACTCGATTTTAAAGACGCCTATAAAGAACCAGATAACAGTCAGCGATTTAGCGTTGGACTTCAAATACCTTTGGTAGACTGGGGTAAACGTAAGGGGCGTTATCAAATGGCAGAATATGCCCGGGAAGCTGAAAAAGCCAGTATTGAACAAGACCGGATAGATTTTGAGCAGGAAATTTACCAGGATATAATTGATTTTAACCTACAGGCTGAACAGGTAAAAAATGCAAACCTTGCCGACACTGTTGCCCAAACCGGATACGAAGTTACGCTTCAACGTTTTTTAATCGGGAAAGTTGATGTGATTAACCTTAACCAGGCCCGCACGGATTTGGAAAGTTATAAAAAGGCTTATATTAGTTCGATCCGTAGTTATTGGGGATATTATTATGCCATTCGGATCAATACGTTATACGATTTCATTAACAATGAAACCTTATCTGCTGAATACGACAAATTGTTACAAAAATAAGTGCCATGCGTTTTCTAAAAAATAAATATTTTATTCTTGCCTTTGCAATTGTAGTCATAGCATCAATTGCCATTGCATACTCACAAATAACCACCACACACAACACGGCAATCGTAAAATTAGGTTCGTTGGAAACAAGTGTCCAGTGCATGGGCGAAGTTCAAGGTGAAAAAGCAATTGAAATTAACCTGCCCGAAGAATTATGCGACCGCGAAATGCGGATTTGGGGACTTAAAATTGTTGACATGATTGCCGAAGGAAAGTCTGTGAAAAAAGGGGATTATGTTGCACAACTTGATAACATGGAAATTTTGAACCCAATGAGGGAAAAAATGAAGGAAAAAGAACAAAAAGATGCTTCATTAAAAAATGCCCATATTGACAGTACGGTTACATTGACACAAAAACGTGAGGATATTATCAATGCCCAACTTGACCTGGAATATAAAAAAATTGATTTGGACCAATCGATTTATGATTCAGGTACAGCACAGCGGAAAGCAAAAATGAGTTATCAAAAAGCACAAATTGAACTTGACCGCAAAAAAAGAGCATATCTTCTGGAGCAAAACAAACAAAAGGTTCGGGTGCAACGCTATGAAAACGATGTAAAAGAACTTGATGAAGAAATTGGAAAATATCAAATGGCGTTAAGATCAACCCGAATAACTTCCCCAGGAGAAGGGATCATAATTTTTGCAAAAGATTGGATGGGCAAAAAATTAACAAAAGATAGTGAAGTAAGTTTATGGAATCCCAAAATTGCCACACTTCCTGATATGTCGTCGGCTATTGTGGAAACCTATGTAAAAGAAATCGAAATATCAAAAGTTAGGAATGGCGACAGTGTAAATATTGTAATTGATGCCCTTCCCGACAAACATTTCACAGGCCATATTTACCATATTGCAACCATTGGTGAAGACCACAAAAATTTTGACATGAAAGTTTTTAGAGTAATGGTAAGGTTCGACAATGCCGATAAAGATTTAAAGCCTGGAATGTCGTGCGAATGCCATATCCTTGTAAATAAGTTTGAAGAGGTTGTATTGGCTCCAATCGAATCTGTTTACCGCGAAAAGGATACTACGTTTGTATTCGTCAAGTCTGGTTCGAAAATAATCAGAAAAAAAATACAAACCGGAGCTGAAGATGATAACAATATTGTTGTGTTAAACGGTCTTAGTGCTGGGGATAAAATATTATTGGAAAAACCGGAAAAATATCAAACAGCAAACCTGTAAGATCATTTAACGGCTATTGCGGAAAATTTTAAGATATTTGCTTTCAATCCTTTTGCTTCGTTCGACATAAAAAGATTTGCCTTCTCATCGAAACATATGCCTTCGGGCTGCCTGAACAAAAGCGGATCCAATTGCTGAACATATAAGTAATTGCCTTTCCTGTCTAAAACTACAAGCAACTTTCCGGTGGATGCAATTATATAAATATTACCGGTTTTGGGGTGTACAGCTATACCTGATGGTTGAAAAGATTCATCACCTTTCGAAGGGTTCAGTTCCGAAAAAAACTCGCTGCCCAGCAATTGAAATTTGCGATACTTTTTAAATGTTTTTATATCGTCCAAAGGAATTATAAATGCAGGCTCCTCTAATAATTTCTTTTTCTCTAAATCGAATGAATAGATTGCCTTATATTTTTTACCGCCTTTTTTATCGATAAATGGATAACCTTTGCATGCCAACAAAAGCCTGTTTTCAGCAACATCGTAAGCCAATCCTTCCACATCATTTTCCATTTCCAGGTCCGATTTATATTCTTTTACCGATGGATCATTGCTTTTATATATTTTGATCCGAAGTAAAGTCCCGTTGCTTTTTACAACCCAAATATTATCTCCAACCATTTCAATTCCCTCATAATCCCTGTCTTTGCCAAACGGATATTTCTTTCGGTCACCCGATGCAAAGTCTAATTTAAAAACATCCCCTTTTTCATCGTCAATACAAAACAGCTTGTTTTTTTTATAAAAAGATAATCCCGATATCTCGTCCAATTCTTTTGACAACTCCAATTTAGCAGGGTTATTCAAATCATAGGGAAAAACATACCCTTCTTTTTGGAAAAGGATTGCTACCTTTTTATCCTGGCACGAAACACCGGAAAACGCTATAAATATTATGAATAGCAAACAATATATTTTCATCATCATACCCATTTTTTTCAATGGCTTTAATCTAACAAAACAGCTAAAAATAATTTTTTTTAACAAAAATAAGAATCAATTATTACCATGCTTTTATTTTCATAAAAACAAAAAACTGACTTATTCGACTATTTTTTTTCTACTAAAAACTACCATAACTATAACTTTTTTGTTAAAAACACAAAAAAACAACTTGTTAAAAACCATTCTAAATAACACAAGAAAACCTCTATTTTTAAAAGAAATACAAATAAACTACTGAAGTACAGCACCTTTTAACTTATCAACAATTGTTAATAAAGTTGTTCATATCCCTGTTCATACATCGTTAATATAAAAAGAGGTAAAACTATTGACTTGAATGTATTCAATTCCTTAAATTTGATTTATCAGGTGAGCGATAAAAAGCCACTTTGAAAATATGGAGATGCAGAAAGTTACTTAGTTGAAACCGGAAACATTTCTTTCGAACCTTCGGGTTTGCATATTGGATAAGTTGAAGTTAGGGCTTGATAGTCTGGAAATCAAAGCTCTTTCAATTAAAGAAGAAACCAGACGTTCATTCAAAAGTTGAGCTTAAGGGCAGAAGGCAGGAAAAAACTTCGGTTTTGGAAAGCCGCACTGCAAAGCAACGAAGGAT
This sequence comes from Prolixibacteraceae bacterium, assembly GCA_963677475.2. Lineage (GTDB taxonomy): Bacteria > Bacteroidota > Bacteroidia > Bacteroidales > Prolixibacteraceae > JABMQB01. Next base: position 196,304 of record CAXXQD010000016.1, read on the forward strand.
AAAACCAGAATTGCTTGCTTTGGAAAAGAACGAATCGCAAGAGGAGGGAAAAGAAAAAGCCTTATGAAAGCACTTCGTCCCGGAAGATAAGCGCGAATATCGAAAGGACAGCAGAAAGGTTAAGCGGTAACACGTGTAACCGGAATGTAAAGGCTGAGAAGCATTCGGAAGAGTGAAGAAACAGCCAGCTATAATAACCGTAGCCTGGCACATAGAAATCTTCGGAATTCTATTGTGAATGGGAACTAATCGTAACAGATTGGTTCCCATTTGTGTTTTATAAGCATTCTTTAATCCTGGATTCGTGTTCTTTTGTAGTTTAATCAACAGACCATTCTCAATTCAATTATTCAATTTCAGAAAATCATCTGTTTGGCACAGTTCGAAAGCATATTTGAATTACTTTTGTTTTTTATTTCTTGAAAACATAACTATGAGTGAAGACAAGCAAATCATTTTTTCAATGTATAAGGTTAGTAAGGCATTTGAGCCCAACAAACCTGTTATTAAAGATATATCCCTTTCGTTTTTTCTGGGGGCAAAAATTGGTATTATCGGACTAAACGGTTCCGGAAAATCTACCCTTTTACGGATTATCGCGGGAATTGAAAAAAATTACCAGGGCGAAGTTGTTTTTTCGCCGGGATATACCGTTGGACTTTTGTCGCAGGAACCCGAAATGGACGAGAAAAAAACCGTTATGGAAATTGTTCAGGAAGGAGTTCAGGAAACGGTTGATGTACTGAATTCCTATGAAGAAGTAAACAACAAGTTTATGGATCCTGAAGTTATGGAAGACGCGGACAAAATGGAAAAACTAATTAATGAACAGGCGCGGCTTCAGGAGGAAATCGACCGTTTAGATGCCTGGAACTTAAATCCCAAACTGGAAAGAGCAATGGATGCTTTGAGGTGCCCTCCAGGAGAACAATTGGTTGAAACACTTTCGGGAGGGGAAAAACGACGGGTTGCGTTATGCCGTTTATTATTAAAAGAACCAAGTATCCTTCTTTTGGATGAGCCTACCAACCATTTAGATGCAGAATCGGTCCAATGGCTTGAAATGCACCTTCAACAATACAAAGGAACCGTAATTTGCATAACGCACGACCGATATTTCCTGGACAATGCCGCTGGTTGGATCTTGGAATTGGACCGTGGAGAAGGGATTCCCTGGAAAGGAAATTATTCATCGTGGCTGGAACAAAAGTCAAAAAGGCTTGCCCAGGAACAAAAACAAAACACCAAGAGGCAACGCACATTGGAGCGCGAATTGGAATGGGTACGCATGTCGCCAAAAGCAAAACAAGCAAAATCAAAAGCCCGGTTATCGGCCTATGATAAATTGCTTAATGAAGACGTGAAACAAAAAGAGGAAAATTTAGAAATATTCATCCCCAACGGTCCCCGGCTCGGAAACAATGTAATTAATGCGACAGAAGTGGCAAAATCATACGGAGACAAGTTGCTTTTCGAAAACCTGGAATTCAGACTCCCTCCAAACGGGATAGTTGGAATTATTGGGCCCAATGGAGCAGGAAAAACAACCTTGTTCAAATTAATTATGGAGCTTGAAAAGGCGGACAAAGGTAGTTTCGAAGTTGGGGAAACTGTAAAAATTGCTTATGTAGATCAAGACCATAAGGATATTGATCCTGAAAAAACCGTGTATGATGTCATATCTCAAAACAGTGAATTAATTAGTATGGGCGGTAAGCAAATTAATGCACGCGCCTATGTTTCGCGCTTTAATTTTTCGGGCAGCGACCAGACAAAAAAATGTGGGGCATTATCCGGTGGTGAAAGAAACAGGTTACATTTAGCAATGGCTTTAAAGAAAGAGGGGAATGTTATCCTTCTTGATGAGCCAACAAATGATATTGATGTAAATACACTACGTGCACTGGAAGAAGGGCTGGAGAATTTTGCCGGCTGTGCAGTTGTTATTTCTCACGATCGTTGGTTCCTCGATAGGGTTGCTACGCATATCATCGCTTTTGAAGGTGATTCACAAGTTGTTTATTTTGAAGGTTCATACACTGAATACGAAGAAAATAAGAAAAAACGCTTGGGAGATATCACCCCGAAAAGGATAAAGTACAGAAAACTTACAGATTAAAAAATTGATTAGCAGGATAGTGAAAGCTATTCTGCTAATTTTATTAGTTCTTTATTAAGTACAATTAATTTCTTCTTGTATAATGCTCCCAAAGCTTTTTTATAATTTTTTTTGCCAAAGGGATGAGCAATAGTGATATTGAAGAACAAGTCCGTGAACTTTACGGTTTTGAAGTCTCTACATCTACCATCTCATCCCAAAAGTTTCGTAAATAATTTCGGGCGCACTTTTATCGGTTATTGAAATGCTCCCGCCATGTTCTTTAAGGTATGTATATACTTTTTCGGTATTTATGTCAAATCTTTCAATTCCTGGCTTTTCCAATGTAAGGTCTAATTTTTCATCCTCCCTCACTTTTTTAATATAGCCTTTCAGTTTGTCCCCTATTTTTAGTTTCTGGAAAACCTCGTTCTTATAAAGGATACCTGTACTTGCATCGTCAACAATTGCCTTGAAACCCAGTTCGCTTTTACCATAAATAATTAAGTCAACTTCTTCGCCAATTTCGTATTCGACCGGGATATTGTTCAGGAATTTCTCCACCTTCGACGAGGCTACAATTCTTTGCGACTCCAGATCCAAGTACACATAAACAGGATAAGATTTCCCAACTTCCATTTTTTGGTTCTGTTCCCTGAAAGGCACCAACAAATCTTTTGGCAAGCCCCAATGAAGAAATGCACCAAACCGGGTAACCGAAGCAACTTCTAATACAGCAAACTGCCCAACCATGGCAAGCGGGGTTTCGGTGGTTGCTATTATGCGGTCCTCCGAATCCAAATAAATAAAAACATCTATAAAAGAATCTATCTCAAAGTTTTCAGGAACATAACGTTTTGGGATCAGTATTTCTCCCATTTCACCACCATCCAAGTACAAACCGAAATCAACTTCTTTGACAATCCTGAGATTATTTATTTTTCCAATATCTAACATAACTAATGCTTTTAAAGAATGCAAAAAATCAATCAAAACCAAAGTTTTAGCCCCCTACCCGCTTAACTTTGTATCCTTCATTTCTTAATAAATCCATTACTTTTGCACAAAAATCGCCCTGAATTAATATTTCACCGTCTTTTGCCGTTCCTCCTACCCCACACTTGCTTTTTAAAATTTTCCCAAGAGCCTTTAAATCATAGTTTGTGCCAACGAATCCAGTGATAAGAGTCACTGATTTCCCTTTTCGTTTTTTTCGGTCAAGACTTACTTTTAGGTTTTGTTTCCCTGGAGGCAAAGTGTTTATTTCATCATTCCCATCGTATGAATAATCAAAATCAGGATTTGTTGAATAAACAGTTCCTAACCTATCTTTCCAGTCGTTTGTCATTTGATTTAATTTTGTGCAAATATAGGGTTATTTTATACATACAATATTTTCTTTAAAGCAAGGAGTAAAAAGAAAGAGCAAAAAAAAAGGAGCCTCTGCTCCTTTTTAAATGTTAACCCCCAAACACATTGAGCAGAATGCTCAACAGTTCAAATGTATATATTATATCTAATTTGGCAAAATTATCGTGCTAATTTTTTAATACAAAATGGCATTTTTGTATACACAAAGAATAAATTCAAACATAACTATCTAATTATTTGCACATTAACAAACATATATATGAAACTAATTAAATATGATATATATCATATAACAAACGATCACTCCTTATTTTTTATGAGAATGATCCATTATGTTCATCCGCGAAAGCGAAAATGCCATTAGTTTGATCAAAGTGGTTCCAATTAAAATTGTTGATTTAACCCTTTTTAGAGAGTAAATTGGTAATAACTTCGGAATAATAAAATTCGGAATATATTATCCTGAATTTTTAATTAAAGGAAATATAAGACGATCATATTTAACAATCGCTTTACGATAATGCTTTTAACATTTTTTCCTGTAACTCTTCTGGATCAACTGGTTTCGTAACATATTCATTACAACCATTTGCCAAGCAATTTTCACGGTCGTTTTTCATGGCATTTGCTGTTACAGCTATCACCGGAATATGACTGGTATCGTCATTACTTTTTAGAATTCGGACAACTTCTAAACCGTCCATTAAGGGAAGCGAAATATCCAACAAAATAATATCCGGTTTATCAAATTTTGCTTTATTTAGCCCGTCAATACCATCACTTGAATTAACAATATCATAGCTATCTTTTAATATTGCATTCACTGCAACCCTACTATCATCGTTATCTTCAATAATCAGGACTTTTTTTCTTCCTACTGGTTTCTCCAGACTATTATTTTCACTATCAAAACTGCTATCTTTTGAAAAATAATTTACAACCTTTTCCTCCCGTTCTTTTTCAAAATTTCGTTGACGTACTGGTTCGTCTAAATCCATAAATGGGTCAGGAGTTGGTTGAACATATGAGCTGGCAGCAACACGTTTTGGTTCTGGATTTATACCTGCTTGTTCTTCATCAGCACCTTCTCCCGATGTAAGACTTTTAATTTTATGGAGCAATTCGTTGGTTTTTATCCCAGCATTAGTAAGATACTGAATGTATTTTGTTGAACCTTGCGGGAAACTGTTCTCATTAAGTTCATTGGATGTTATTATAAGGGTTGGAATGTCATCCAATTCTTTAATACGCTGCAAATTATACAGGATGCGCATATCTTCTTTAAGTACTACTCCCAGGTTTAAAATAATGCCATCAGGAACAGAATCTTTTGTTTCCAGAATAGCACCACCAATTCCTTCAACCACCATTAAATCAATGTCTTCGTTCGATAATGCCGCAATAATATTTTCAACGTTATCTCCAGAGTTTTTAATCAATAACAGTTTTTGTTTTACTTTTTCAATTGTTTGTTCCTCTTGCTCTGCCATCTGTGCCATATCGCCGAGAATAGTATTAATTTCTCCGTGCAGTTCATGCAGCGAAGTTTGACTTTTGACCAATACTTTCGATACTTTTCCGTTAAGCTTTTTCTGGTCTTCTTCGGTAAGGTTTTTTGCCGTAATTATAATAACAGGTAAATCCTTTGTTTTTTCCTGATTTCTTATTTGCTCCAACACCTGAAAACCGTCTACTTCTGGCATTAATAAATCTAAAATCAATAAATCAGGTACGTCCTGGTCAATCTGCACCAGCGCATCTTTGCCGCCACTTGCAGTGTTTACATTCCACTTCTCAGATTTTAGCTTATAAGACATCAACTGAAGATCAAGGTCGTTATCATCTACCAATAATAAAGAGCTAAAAGTCCTGAAAATGCTGTCAACTTTATTCAGAAGCACATCTTTAATAATTGGCTTTCGAAGATGCCCGATAGCGCCAAGTGCCAAACCTGTTTTTAGGTCTTCCGATACGGAAACCACAATAACAGGTATATTTTTAGTTTTAGGATTCTTCTTTAATTCTTGCAGAACTTCCCAACCATCCATCTCAGGCATTACAATATCAAGGGTAATTACCGCCGGTTGAAATTTTTCAGCCAACATAAGGGCTTCTACCCCCGATGTCGCTATTAGTGTATCATAGCCTTCATCAACCAGATACCCGTTAATTGTTGAAGCAATTGATTGGTCATCATCAACAATTAATATTTCTTTATTACCATGTTGCTTATTACCTGGCTTGTAATAGGTAACCTGTTTAGGTTTACTATCGTGCTGCGCTTCAACAGGCAAGGTTATTATAAAGGTTGAACCAATCCCCAACTGGCTTTTAGCCGTTATCGTACCGCCCAACAGTTCAATGGTTTTTTTTGCAATTGCAAGCCCCAATCCTGTGCCTTCATATTTTCTGGAGGTTGTTCCATCAACTTGCCTGAACTCTTCAAAAATATGTGGTAAATCCTTCTCAGGAATTCCAATCCCTGTATCGTAAACAGTAACCGATACTTGATCTTCTTTGGTTAATTCAGCCTTAATGTTCACGCCACCTTCGTTTGTAAATTTGATGGAATTACCAATAATATTTTGGAATACCTGGGTTAGTTTGTGCTCGTTTGACTCAACAACAGGTATTTCACCACTTACTTTCAGATTTAGATCAAGTCCCTTTTTAACAGCTAAAGGCCTTATATTATCTAAAATGGTATTTAACAAAGAAACTAATGACACCCTTCCGGTATTTAATTCAATTTTCCCGGCTTCAATTTTCGACAGAGTCAAGAATATCATTAATTAAACTGAGCAACTGTTTTCCATTTCGCTCCACAATTTTCAAATATTCTTGCTCTTCAGAAGTTAAACGATCTTTCGACTTCATGATGAGAACGCTTGATAAAAGCAAGGATCGAGTTAAGCGGAGTCCCTCAATTCATGGCTCATATTCGAAACAAACTCCACTTTTCAGCCTGTTAGCTTCTTCTACATGTTGCCGTTGTTTATTCAACTCCTTATTCTGCTCATTTAATTCAAGTGTATACTTCTGAAGCTCTTCTTTTTTATGGATCAGTTCCTGGGTTTGCACCTCCAGTTGCTTATTAACAACTGATAAATTATCCGATAAATTATCGCTTTTCTCATTAGCAATAATTGTTGAATACAAATAATTTATGTTTAACCTGGAATGATCCAATGTAATCCAGTGTGTTTTCAGGGAATGGATGAATATTTACAAGGGAAATAATACCAATAACTTTATCTTCATATGTAATTGGCAAACATATTATTTCCTTGGGAGGTATTAACCCTGCAGTGGTTGCAAATTTGTATTTAGTACTTGAGTCTACCCTTTTTATAAATGCAATCCGATCGGACGAAACCACGTCCCCAAATTCGCCAAGAATATTCGACAATGGATAAGAAATTAAAATATCCTCTTCTGCTCCCACCGAAACAAAAGGGTCAAATTGACCTTCTTCGTTATTATAAATATGGAACAGTCCAATATTTGCTTTTGTGATCCAAATTAATTTCTGGAGAAGTTTCTCGCCAAATTCTTTAGCTACAGAAATACCCATAATGGTTTTCGAAATATCCATTACATTTTCCCAAACCTCAAAGTTGGAAGATATTTCCATTGCCATCCTGTTAAAGGATTTTGACAATTTACCAAATTCATTCATTGGGATTCCCGTAATCCTTGCCGAAAAATTACCATTCTCAATTGCTTCAGAAACCCTTGTGATTTTTCGTACCGGGTTAAGGATTGACCTGCTCACCAGTATAGCGATTATAACAATAACAATTAATAATACTAGAAACGAAATAGCATACGGGAGATACATTTGTTTTACGTCGGGAAATAATTCTGACACATCCTGCTTAACAATAAATCCCCAATTAACAGATGATATTGGGGCATAAGCTGCCAACACCTTATTCCCTGAATAATCTTCTTGCTCGGTAATTCCACTTTCACCGGAAACAGCCTTAACAGATGCAGATGTTCCAAACCTGTAATTTAATGCGGCATTGGGAATGTTTTTCAGGTTGCTCAATGCTACTCCATCTGAATTTACAATATAGGATTCACCGCTCTTGCCTAAACCTTTCCGATCTTCCAATAAAGGAAAAATTGTATTGTCCAAATTGGCAATAGTGACCAAAACTCCTGCGACGTGTTTTCCGGCATATAAATATTCATCTTCGAAAATTGGCATTGCAAATGCCATATTTATTTCTTCTGAATTTTCATTCAAATGAATATCTTTTATAAAATACTTACCGGTTTTTATTGGCTCGCTGTATAATACATCAGTAGATAAGTCATTGCCAAACCAATCAAAATTTGCAGAAACAGCTACCTTTCCCGAAATTGGATTGATAATAAATGCATCGGAATAGATAGGGTTTAATTCTAAAAAATCTTTCAGAATATTTTTGATCTCTGCGTATGCTAACCGTGTTTCATTAATGTCAAATTCATCCCGAAACAAGGAGCCAAGGTTTTCAAACCTATTGTTTTCAGTTAGTGTACGGGTATCAGACTCCGTTTGTAATAGCCAGTTATTAATAAGCTCGACCTTCAAATCCCGAATTGAAAGCAGCTTATCGTAAGCATTGTTTTTAAGTAAATTATTTTTCTGGATATATAGAAAAGCAATACTTAAAGCCATGGGAACTATTCCAATGAATAGAAACCATAGGATTAAACTTCGTTTTATGCTCTTCTTTTGAAACATACGTCTTTCTGTATTAATATAACCGGCTCTAATTTGCCGCCAAAATGCTATTTTCTGCTTTCTTTGGTTGTTTTGTCCGCTGTTCTGAAATTTCAATAATTGCGTCAAAATTAGAATTTGAAATTACAAAACTTGTTGTTTAATAAATCATCAATAAGGGGCATTTTAATAAATGCTGTGCCACAAAGCGCAAAAATTAAGCCTTTAAGGCACTTTGATTTCTCTGCCTATCTTTTTAAACCACCGATTTGAATCGCAAAAACATTCTATCAGAAAAAATTTATATTGCTAATATCTTTAATACACTTTTTTTGATTATCGTGCCCATAAACTACAAACAAAAACCCAACACACAAATACACACTGCACATCATACTCACACACTGCACGTTACACAAATACAAAAATCAAACATGCCGCCTTAACAAAGTGTAATTTGTGAAAAACAGAACCAGAATTTTTTTTGTATTTAAGATATCTCCAATAAAGCATGATTTGGAAAATGTAATTTTTTATTTAACGAAATATTCTTTTTTGTTACTATTCTCAGCACCTTGATTATTCCATATTTTCTCCCATTATTGGTTGGTTTGTCCCAAATTGAAAAGGCATTTAAAGAAAATTATGAGACTGTACTTACCAGCCATTATATGCTTTTCAAGTCATAATTCCCTTGGTCTTTAATAAAAAAATATTTTTTATTCTGAGTTAAATTCCCTAATTTGAAGGAAGTTATACATCGAATATTCAATTTTGAAAAGATATTTTAAGATACAATTATTGGTGTTATTCCTTTATTTTGTTTGCATCCACGGTATTGCCCAGGATAACAAACTATGCTTCTACCAATATTAACATAAGCATCCCTGAAGTTGCCTTGCTTGATCTTGAATACGATAATTCTTCCACCATCATATTAAGCCCTAATTCACCAACAGAAGCGGGTGCATCCTTAGATTTTACAAATGCTGAAAACTCTTCGGTTTTGGATCAATTATTCTTCTATTGTTGGCAATAAAACCCATAGAAATAGAGAGGTTACTGCTTTTGTTGAAGGAAACCTTCCGAAAGGATTAAAACTAAAACTGAATGTTTCTTCTGACGCTGGACAAGGTGCCGGAAAAATGGGAATTCCCCTAAATAATATCCTGTTATCAAACCAGGCTCAACCAATCCTTAAAAACATTGGCAGCTGCTTCACTGGTAACGGACCACAAAATGGTCATCTGGTAAGCTATTCAATTGATCTTAAAGAAAATGATTCATACTCATTGTTGGAATTTGATAACGAAACAATGGTTACTGTTGTATATACCCTCACCGAAACAAATTAAACCTACTAAGGATTTCCCTTAACCAATATCAGATATCCCCCTATTATAATCACATGCAACTATTGGTATGTTTGTAAGGAAAGATAAAAAGGAAATATTCTGATTCGACACATGAATAAGTTTTACATTCATATTATCATTGTACTCATACTAATCGCCCAGGATGTTTATTCCCAAAACAATGGCAAAAGGACACCGTGTCCGTATTAGTATCCCGGAGGTTGCAATGCTTGATTTAGAATCGAATGGAACAAAGGATATTGTCCTTTCACCTGTGGTGAGCAACGAAGCCGGGGCTCCGATTGATTTTGATAACATTAACGATAATTCAGTTTGGGTAAATTATTCTTCCATTGTTGGTTCCGCCTCCGAACAAACCAGAAATGTTGTTGTATCGCTTTCTGATGAAGTTCCTCCGGGAGTAAACCTGAAAGTTTATGCTTCGGAATATTCCGGAAATGGAAATGGAAAATTTGGCTCGCCAACCGGGGAATTAATTCTTACCACAACGCCAACAGAGCTAATTAGCAGTATTGGAAGTTGCTACACCGGAAACGGACCAAACAAAGGACACCAATTAACGTATTCCTTAGAATTGATCAGCGATGAAGACTATAGATTACTGGATTTTGACAAGTCAAATACCTTAACTGTTACCTATACCCTGACAGATATTAACTAAGTGCTCAAACACTAACCTTTTACACATTCCCTTGTTTAAATCTTTTTCGGCTTTTTGCTTGATTATACTTCGTTATTATCTAAAATTACATTGTCAAAAAAGAGCTAAAAACGTAAAAAGTCTACCATGCAATTTAAATCATTTATTACACTTGTTGTTATTTTAACCTCAGTCTTATTTTCAGGAAACACTTCTGCAAAAATATTAATAATGAATGGTTTAACCCACGAACACCAAGGATCGCAAGGTGAAACTTTAAGAGGTACAATTGAAATTAAAAATACAGCCGAAACCGAACAATCTGTTCAGATTTATCAAAAAGATTACTGGTACTGGCACACTGGTGAAAGCAAACACGATGAACCTGGTAGCCTTACCCGCTCAAATGCAAAATGGTTAAGTATAAACCCTCTATTTATTACTTTGAAGCCAGATGAGACAGCAAATATTGAGTATGAATTATTGATTCCAGAAGTGGATACTTTAACTGGATCTTACTGGAGTGTTATTATGGTTGAAGGAATTACCCCTCCGGATACAACTGCCAATACTGGAGGGATGCGAATAAATACTGTTGTTAGGTATGCCGTGCAAATTATTTCAAATATTGGCGATTCTGGTACAAGAAACCTGGAATTTTTACAATTCAATTTGGATAATGCAGATGGAAATACTACCCTTTCTGTTGCGGTTGGAAATACAGGAGAAAGGTTATTAAGGCCCGAACTGGGAATTGAAGTTTACAATATGGAAGGGGAATCAATGGGAATGATTAAAGCTGACAGAAGGAAATTATACCCCGGAACCTCAGCAAATATTGTTATTGATTTATCGACCTTGAAACCGGGAGATTATTCCGGAATTTTAATTGCTGATTGCGACGAAGACCACGTGTTTGGAACCAATCTGAATCTTGAAATCAAGAATGAATAAACATTGTTTAATACTACTACTCTTTTTATTACAATCATTCATTACTTTTTCGCAAAATGGAAATGAGCTTGAAATAAGCCTTGCCGGCGAAAAGAAAAGCCTTCAGCCTGGCAAAATACATACATTTGTTTATAAGATTAGAAATAATTCACCGGAAACATTTGAGGTTTTCCCGGAGCTTCAAATCCCCTCAGGGTGGAAACAAATTACAGGATTAAAATCTTTGTCGATAAGACCTAACGGTCTGCAAATACAGATTGTAAGTGTAAACATACCTTCGCAGTTTAAAGTTGGTGCCCAAACTATCACTTTTGTCCTGAAAGAAAGCAGCGAAACTGACAAAGCTCTATTTTCATACCAATCTGAAGTATTTGTAGAAAAGATGACAAACTTTTCGGTCAGTTTGGTTGAAGCCCCACCAAATGCCATGGCTGGCGATGAAATAAAAGCATCGTTTATTTTAAGAAATGATGGAAATAGCGAGCAAAGTTTTTCCTTAATTCCATCCAATTGTACCATCGATGATCCGGGCAAAGTAACATTGGCACCCAATGCTTCGGCAATAATAAACACTTCCATAAAAACCAGCAAAGAGCTTCAAAGCGTGGAAATAGTTGGTTATTACCTGAAAGTTAAATCGGATGATGGAATAGAAAAACAGGCATATAACCGCATTCAGATTTTACCTAAATCGCAAGAAGCAGATGACTTGTTCCACAGGTTTCCGGTAAATATATCCACCCGGATTTTAAGCAAATCGGGCAATGGAAATACAAGTACCGGATATCAAATTGAAATAAGCGGTAAAGGAAGCATTGACCCGGAAGGAAAACACGAAATTGAATTTCTTGCACGGGGCCCAAATCAATTTAACGTTTCACACTTAGGGTTATACGACCAGTATTTTATTTCTTATAAAAATGACCGGGCACAATTAGCTATTGGCGACAAATCATTCAGTTTGAGCCCTTTAACCGAACAAGCCAGGTACGGTACCGGAGTTGAAGCCATTTACCAAATAGACAACAGAACTGCAGCCGGATTCTTTTACGTTAGCCCTAAATTTATAAATGAAATAAAAAGCGAATATGCACTTTATGCAAAAAGGGAATTTTCGGAAGACAATAACCTACAACTAAATTTATTACGTAAAAACCTTCAGGCAGACAACAGTGTCAATATCATAAGTTTATTGTCGAATGTTAAATTAATGGACAAAACCCATGTTGAGATAGAATTGGCGCGGGGAAAAGAAGAAAGTAAGAGCGATAATGCATTTCGGGTAAGTTTAAATTCTCAACTATCTAAGTTCTCCGTTTCATCGTTCTATTTTTATACCGGGAAAGATTTTCCGGGTTACTATACCAATTCTAGTTTCTATTCCGGGTTTGTGAATTACCAACTGTTAAAATCTGTTTCGCTCAGCGTTAATGCCAGAAGGGACTTCTCGAACGCCCAATTAGATACTTTGTTTTCAACAGCACCTTATTCAAGGTCTTTGCAAGCAGGTTTAAACCTAAAAATTGGCCCCAGGTCGTTTTTTAAGGCAACAGTACGTACCAACGAACGTGAAGACCGTTTGCCAACAAAAAAATTCCATTATGAAATTCGTTCGTACAACACCAATATTTCACACAGTGCCCGTAAATACAATGTGAGGCTTGGGGGTAGCTATGGTAAAACCACCAATTTTCTTCAGGAAGACAATTTGAGGGAAAAAAATACTTTTGGAGCCAACATGAATTTTGGTTACCGTCCGAGGGATGAATACAGCATTCAGTTGCATGGTTCTTATTCAAACGTTAATTCTTTTATTTCGGAAAATCAAAATGATTTCATATTTGGTATTAATGCTACTGCTCAGCCAATTAAAAATTTAAGTACAAGCATACACGTGCAAAACAGTTACTCCATTGAAGAATATTATCGGAACAGAAACTTACTACAATTTTCGCTTGGATATTTGTATAAAAAGAAACACAACATTTCCATAAGCAGCTATTATACAATATTCCAGCACCAGGTCGATGATCCCGATTTAACTGTAACCCTAAATTATGCGTATAAATTCGGTATTCCTTTAAAACAAATTGCAGAGGCAGGAAGCGTCTCTGGAAGAATAGTTAGCGAAGATCAAAAAAGCACAAAGGGGATTATTGTTTATTTAAATGGCATGACGGCAATTACCGATAAAGATGGCAACTTTTCTTTCAAAAATATTAAGCCCGGGAAATACAATGTCATGATAGACCGTTCGTTGCTCATGATGGACGACATTGTTAGTGTTATTACGCCCATCGAAATTGAGGTTGTCGGTAGCCAAGATACTAAGCTGAACCTGGCAATTACGAAAGCTGCAAAACTATCTGGGAGGTTTGAAATAACAAAATCAAGTTCAACTACAAAGCTTTTAGAATCAGAAGATATTTCATTGGGGCAAATTGTATTGGAGTTAAATAAAGAAAACGAATCATACCGGATTATTTCGAATCCCGACGGATCCTTCACATTTCCATATGTACGGCCCGGAAAATGGTTTTTAAAAGTTTATAAAAGCGGGATTGACAAACAATATGTACTTGAAAAAGAACTTTTTGAATTTAATTTTGAACCAGGTGATGTCGAAGAATTGGTAATAAAAATTAGAAAAAAGCAACGAAAAATAATATTTATGAATAATAGTGTTAACTTGTCTTCTGGAGGGAAAAAGTAAAACCTGGATTTATGAGAACTAAAATTATTTATATCGTTTTAAGTTTAAGCATCTATTTTGTTTGCATCTGCAAACTTAATGCACAAACCGAAGACGGTTATATTGACGTTCTTTTTTCGTTGCCCGAGCTAGCCTTGGTGGATATTGAATCGAACAATACTCACGTTCAATTATCGTTAAAGGAAACCAGGGTTGCAGGTAATGCTATTGAAATAGATGAAGGTGAAGATAATAGCATCTGGATTAATTATACATCTTCGCTAAGCAGCACTCACCTCGGAAGGTCAATTTATGTGCAGGTTATTGATGGAATTGTGCCTCCCGGAATTGCCCTGACAGTTTCTGCATCGCAATACAATGGCAACGGCAAAGGGGAAATGGGTAGCCCAACCGGCACCGTTGAAGTTTCGAATTCGCCAAAAACAATTATTTCAAACATAGGCAGGTGTTATTCGGGAAATGGAAAAAACAAGGGACATCGATTAATATATTCCATTGAAATTTCGGATTATTCAAAACTGGAATATAATGAAGCTTCTGATTTGCAAATCGCATATACCATAAGTGACAATTAAGATTTTATGAGACCACTAATTTATTTATATATCGTTTTTTTCTTTGTTTCTGCTAATGGCTTTGCCCAGCCACTAACTGTTACGACATCTGGTGGTCCATCATTCCCTTATTCAAGCTTTGAGTTAAGTGAAGCTGGAGATGATTTTTCTCAAGATGTTACCAGCAACACTTCCGGGTATTTAAACATATCGTCAGGAAATTTCTGGGATAATTATTTTTCTTATTTCCGATGGAAGGTAAATGTATTAAGGAACGATGTACTATGGAACCAGGAACTTTCCATTCAAATAAAAAAATCATCGAATGGGCAAAAAAGAAGTATCTGGGGAAATATAAACAGTGGTTCAAACTGGGTAACTGTAAATAATACACCAAGCCAATTTATTAAAGGTGCAGGCAGCTGGACAGGAATAACAGTTGACTTTAAAGTGAAAAATATTTCGGTGCTTATACCAGCAGACGATTACCAAACAACATTGGTTTTTACCATCTACGATGACTAATTCGTCTCAATTACTTCGTTCACTTTCTTAAGGATTTCTTTCTCTAACACACTTGCTTCATTACAAATGCCAGTAGCTTCTTCGTTAATTTTCTTTTTAAATTCTTCGTCCTTATAACCAGCAAGATTGATTTTTACATTTAGGAAAGCACCTTCAACGGCAGTTCTAGCACATAGTGCTCCCACCCCTGCGTCAGAAACAGAATTTGGATTCCCTATTTCTGCCATTGCTTTCATAACTTCCATTGAACCATATGCCAATTTCATAACTTTAAGTGGAACCAGCACTGCATTTTTAGTAGCTTCATCAATAGATTTTATTCGGATCGTTTTTTCGGATTCGGAAGCTTTTGGCAAAGCAAAAGCTTCCATTATTTGGTTAAAAGCATTGGTGTCTTCATCCACACATTTTAAGAGTTCGGTATAAAAGTATTTTGCTTTTTCTGCCCATTGGGAGAACTCCTCCCAACGATCATCCCAACCTCTTTTATGAGCCGACAGGTTTGCAACCATATTGCCCAAAGCAGCACCCATTGAACCAACGTAGGCAGAAATGGAACCCCCTCCAGGGGCAGGACTTTCAGAAGCCGTTTCATCAGCAAATGCGGTTAAGTTTCTTTCGACAAGCTTTTCAGGATTAGGGTTATCCATCAGGTATTCAATAATTTTCTTTTTGGGGTCAAAATCTGTCAATTCATCCAAGCCCAATGATTTTACGGCAATTTTAATAATTTCCATATCTGAAATACCCGTTGACCTTTCCTGTTTCCGCAGAAAATATTTACCTGCTTCTAACATGGCATTTAATGGTACAACTCCAACCAGTTCAGAACCAGTTACCCTGATTCCCCTTGCCCTGGCTTTCTCACAAACTTCGTCAAATGCCTTATGAACGGGAGTAATCGTAATATCGGTCAAGTTCATCGATATTTGTGCAACACCGTATTCTTTAATATACCAACCTATGGCCCGTACTTTTTTTAACGATCCCGGAATCCTGACCGGCTCACCATTTTTATCTAATACAGCTTTTCCGGTAACCTGATTTCCTTCACGCAATACCCGTCCTGCTTCACGAACATCAAAAGCAATGGCATTTGCCCTTCTTGTAGATGTTGTATTGAGATTAATATTATAGGCAACTAAAAAGTTTCTAGCCCCAATAGCAGTTGCACCTGCTTTCGCAACAATATTGTTCCAGCTTGAAGCACCAAAGTCAGGTTTCCATTTCTCTGATATTATTCTTTCGGGCAGCGCTTCATATTCTCCAGACCTACAGGTCGCAAGGCTTTTCCGTTCTTCTTTTTGGGCAGCAAATTCATAACAATAAACAGGTATTCCGAGCTCTTCACCTACCCTTTTTGCCAATTTATGCGCATAAACAACTGTTTCTTCCATGCTAATATTTGCAACCGGAACCAATGGGCAAACATCGGTTGCCCCAAAACGCGGATGTTCTCCTTTATGTTTCGACATGTCGATTAAAGCAGCAGCTTTTTTGATAGCTAAAAAGGCTGCTTCAATAACCGCATCGGGTTCGCCCACAAATGTAACAACAGTTCGGTTGGTTGCTTTACCAGGATCTACATCCAATAATTTAATTCCGGAAACACCCTCTATTTCATCTGTAATTTGCCGTATTATTTCCAGGTTGTTCCCCTCTGAAAAGTTAGGCACACATTCAATTATTTTTTTCATTTCTCTTTCATTTAAATTAAAGGGATTGGATTTCGCCATTTAAAATAACCGTATCAATTAAATTTGATCCGAACATATATGGCAAATACGAATATGATGGAATTTTTTGGGTAATAAATAAATTTGCAATTTTTCCTTTGGTAATCGTCCCTAGTATGTCATCTACCCCCATTGCATATGCCGTATTAATTGTTGTTGCATTAATAACTTCTTCTGGCAACATTTTATATTTTATGCATCCAAAAGAGGTAATAAAGTTCATATTCCCGGAAGGCGAAGAACCCGGATTAAAATCTGAAGCCAAAGCAATTGGCAACCCTGCATCGATCATTTTTCGGGCGGGAGATAATTGCATTCCCAGAAAAAATGCGGCACCGGGTAAAATGGTTGGCATGGTTTGCGAATTTTTAAGTGCTACAATTTCTGCATCACCAATAAACTCAAGATGATCAACCGATAATGCATTATTTTTTACTCCAACCTGAACGCCTCCTGAAAAATCCAACTCGTTGGCATGGATTTTCCCAATTAATCCAAATTTCAAACCAGCTTTTAAAATACGATCAGTGTCTTCCGGGGTAAAAAATCCCCTGTCGCAAAACACATCGATATAATCGGCCAGCCCTTCTTTCACAACTTGTGGAATCATTTCATTTATGACCAAATCCACATATTTCGAAGGGTTATTTTTATAGTTCAAAGGAATGGAATGCGCCCCAAGAAACGTTGACTTAATCGTCAGTGGAGTCGTTTCTTTTAACCTCTTTATTACACGCAATATTTTTAGTTCATCCACGGTATTTAAACCATACCCGCTTTTAATCTCTACAGCACCTGTTCCAAGTTTTATAATCTCAAAAATCCTTTCTAAAGCTTGCTCATAAAGTTCATCCTCTGAAGTTTCGTGCAGAAGCCGGGCTGAATTTAAAATTCCCCCACCCCGTCTGGCAATTTCCTCGTAACCCAAACCTTTTATTTTATCGACAAACTCCCCTTCACGCGACCCTGCATAGACTATATGTGTATGGGAATCGCAATAACTGGGAAAAACCAATCGCCCGGAACAATCAATTTCCATTAAAACATCATCCTCCAATTTAGAATGATCTAAATCACGCATTTGCCCATATTTAACAATCCGATCTCCGGATATAAATATATAGGCATCCTTTATGGTTTTTAAGTCAGACATTTCTGCACCTTTTTTATTTTTCAAAGGCTTGTCTTCGACCTGAACCAGTTCCTTTATATTGATTAGAAGTTTATTCATTCTGTTTTGATTGTACCTGAAAATTAAGTATAAAACCCGGTTATTATAAATACATTGCTAAGAAATGAAACTAAATCAACTATTTCAATGTTAAAAATCAGCAATTATTTTTCGCGCTATGATTTATGAAGTAATCTTCTGCCTCCATTTATTTTACTATTTTAGAAGTTTAAGAGATATCTCAAAATGTTAAAAAAAGTACCACATACGTATGTAATAATTTTCAGTTTAATTGTATTTGCAGCACTCCTAACCCATGTTTTACCGGGAGGTGAATACTCTAGAAACCTGGTAAATGTCAATGGGGTTGAACGGGAAGTAGTAGACAATCAATCCTTTCATTTTATTGAAAGCGAGCCACAATCGTGGCAAATATTCTCGGCCTTTTTCGATGGTTTTTTAAATACATCCAACATTATTGTCCTTATTTTAATGATTGGTGGCGCCTTTTGGATTATCAACGATAGCAGGGCGATTGACATTGGTATTTATTCCTTTTTAAACAAATCACACAAACTTGAAAAATACAAACTCTTTAAGAAACTTGGTATTGACAATATCATCTTATTGTCCACCATGCTAATTTTCAGCACTTTTGGTGCCGTATTTGGTATGAGTGAGGAAACCATTGCGTTTACCATTATTTTTGTACCGTTGGCAGTTTCAATGGGTTACGATTCAATTGTGGGCGTTTCTTTATGTTTTGTGGCAGCAGCCCTTGGATTTGCGGGAGCAATGCTAAACCCATTTACGGTTGGAATTGCACAGGGCCTCTCCGACATCCCTCTGTTTTCAGGTATTGAATACCGGCTTTTTAGCTGGATTGTGATTAATGCAGCCGGGTTTACTTATATCTTAATATATGCCAATAAGGTTAAAAAAAATCCACAATCATCGGTGGTTTATGAAAACGACAGCTATTGGAGAAAAAATGTAAGTGCCGATTTATTTGAAACAAAAAAGATAAAACCAGGAAGGGCATGGATCGTTTTTGCATTGACTACCTTGGTATTGGTTCTATATTGTATAGATCGCTTATCGACCACCTTAAAAATAGGTAATAGTATTTTCACATTACCTGCACTGCCTGTTTTAACGGGACTCTTTATTCTTACAAGTTTTCTTTCATTGCGAAAATCGGTTCATTATTTCATTATAAATATGCTACTTTTTACGGTTGGCTTTTTAATAACCGGGGTAATGGGCTATGGTTGGTATATCCTTGAAATAGCCACAATATTTATGGCATTAGGACTTATTTCCGGAGTTGCATTACGCAAATCAGCCAATGAAATCACAAAACTGTTTCTCGACGGGGCAAAAGATATACTCCCGGCAGCAATGGTTGTTGGGCTGGCAGGTGGTATCATTGTTATTTTAAAGGACGGGCATATTCTGGACACTATTTTATTTTATGTTTCGGAAGGGCTAAGTGATTTTGGTAAGGTCGGGACCATCATTGCGATGTATTTTATTCAAACCACCTTAAATATTTTTATTCCTTCCGGCTCAGGACAAGCAGCGCTTACCATGCCAATTATGTCACAATTTGCCGATATTGCAGGAATATCGCGTCAAGCAGTTGTTTGTGCCTTTCAATTTGGCGATGGTTTCACCAATATGATTACGCCAACTTCAGGAATATTGATTGGGGTACTGGGAATTGCAAAAATCCCTTACGATAAATGGTTTAAATGGGCAGCACCATTTATCTTAATGCTAATTATTATCGGGTTACTATTACTTATTCCGACAGTAACCATGAATCTAAATGGATTTTGAGCAAAAAAAAGCCCACCTTATTACAAGGCGGGCAAAATCTTTATACTGATGTGTATAACTATTCAGCAGAAATTGCCTCAACCGGGCAAACTTCAGCGCAAGAACCACAATCTGTACATAAATCAGCATCGATTGTATAAATATCACCTTCAGCAATAGCTTCAACCGGACATTCATCAATACAAGTTCCGCATGCTATACACTCATCAGAAATTACATATGCCATAACGTAGTATTTTTAAAATTTAACATATTCGTGAAAGCAAATGTACAAAGATTCAAATAAAATCAAAGTTCAATTTTAAATAATTTGCCGCCACATATCAACAGCTTCCATATCTTACTGAATTTCTGACTTTTACAATATTCCCAAACACTTAATATTGAATTAATCTAGTTCCAGCTAACTAAGAAGTTACTTTACGATTGTTTCTTAAAATATTTGCACCATTCGGTAAGCCCACACTTTTTGCATTTTGGTTTTCTTGCCAGGCATACATATCTGCCATGTAAAATTAACCAATGGTGTGCTTTAGGAACTAGATCCAATGGTATATATTTCATTAATTGATTCTCGGTAGCCAATGGTGTTTTAGCATTGGTGCTCAATCCAATTCTTGCAGCCACCCGAAAAACATGCGTATCAACAGCCATGGCTGGTTTGTTATACACAACCGAAGCAATAACATTTGCAGTTTTTCGGCCAACCCCTGGCAACTTTTGTAAATCATCGATATCACCAGGGACTATTCCATCAAATAGCTCTAAAAGCTTATTTGCCATACCTACCAAATGTTTTGCTTTATTATTTGGGTACGAACAACTTTTGATATACTCAAAAACTTCCATTGGATCTACTTCTGCCATCTTTTGGGGAGTTGGGAACCTTTTTAACAATTCTGGAGTAATTACGTTCACTCGTTTATCAGTACACTGCGCAGATAAAATGACGGCAACAAGCAATCCAAATGGATTATCATATTCCAACTCGGTTTCTGCAATTGGCATCTCCTTTTGGAAGTAATTTATCACATGCCTAAATAATTCTTTCTTTTGCATAATTTTCGTTCTGTTCTTGCTTCAAAAATAGGGGTAAATGGCAAGATAATTGTAATACCAGTGTAACATTTTATGAACTTAATTGACATATGATGTAATTGAGATTATTCCATTTCTCCCCTCTATAAAGAAATGGTTTTTAATTAAGACAATTAAACAGACTTAAAGGCCGGTGTTGACCGGTCTTTATTATTTTTTATCCCCATAACAATTACCTACTTTTGAGTTTTTAAATTTTGATATCAATGATTCCATATATACAAGCTGAAAATTTATCGAAACGATTTGGCGATCTTTTATTATTTGAAAATATTTCGTTTACCATATTTCAAGATCAAAAAGTTGCGCTAATTGCTAAAAACGGCACTGGAAAAACCACACTTTTGGAAATTCTTGCTTCGAAGGATACTGCAGAAGAAGGACTAATAACGCTAACAAACAATGTCAAAATTGGCTACTTGGAGCAAGTTCAGAGGTTTAATCCACAGCATACCGTATCAGATGAAATATTTCAATCGGACAATGAGAAACTTCAAGTAATTCGTGAGTTTGAAATTGCAGTTGCAAACAACCGGCAGGAAGATATTTCAAATTATTCTTCTAAAATCGATTTATTGGGAGCATGGGATATTGAAGTAAGTATTAAACAGATTCTCAGTAAATTAAAAATTACTGATTTAGATGCAAGTGTTGGAACATTAAGCGGTGGTCAACAGAAAAGACTAGCCCTTGCCAAAGTATTGATTAATGAGCCTGATTTATTGATCATGGACGAACCCACCAACCATTTAGACCTGGATATGATAGAATGGTTGGAAATTTATTTAAAAAGGTCAAAATCAACACTGTTGATGGTTACCCATGACCGTTATTTCCTTGACCGTGTTTGCAACGAAATCATTGAAATGGACAACAACCAAATATATAGGTACACGGGAAATTATTCGTATTACCTTGAAAAAAGGGAAGAACGGATACAGTCGTTTCAAAGCTCCGTTGAAAAAGCCCGAAACCTGCTTAAAACAGAGCTTGAATGGATGCGAAGAATGCCAAAAGCCAGGGGTACTAAAGCCAAGTCGAGAATCGATGCATTTTATGAACTAAAAGAAAAAGCAAGTCAAAGCTTGAAAGAAGATGCAATAAACCTAAGCATTGGTTCTTCACGGTTAGGAAAAAAAATCATTGAAATTGAAGGGCTTTACAAATCATTTGACAACAAGCATTTGATAAAAGATTTTAGCTATATATTTTCAAGAAACGAAAAGATTGGATTGATTGGCGATAACGGAACGGGCAAATCTACTTTCTTGAATTTAATAACAGGATCGCTGCAAGCAGACAAAGGGAATATTGAAATTGGGCAAACCATTAATTTTGGTTATTATCGCCAAGAAGGAATACAATTCGACCCGAAGGAAAAGGTAATTGATGCAGTTACAAAAATTGCAGAATATATTGAATTTGACAATGGTAATAAGTTAACATGTTCCCAATTGCTTAACCGTTTTTTATTCCCTCCCGAAACTCAGCATTCATTTATAGAGAAACTTAGTGGTGGAGAACAACGAAGGTTATATTTGTGCACAGTATTGATGAACAACCCAAATTTTCTGATTCTGGACGAGCCAACCAACGACCTGGATATTATGACCTTAAACGTACTGGAAGAATATTTGGTTAATTTTACAGGATGTGTGATCATCGTTTCGCATGACAGGTTTTTCATGGACAAGATTGTTGACCACCTGTTTGTATTCGACGGAAAGGGAAAAATTAAAGATTTTCCGGGAAATTATTCGATCTATCGCGAGAAGTTGGAGATGGATAACCAAAAGCAAAAGGTTGAAAAAACCGCTAAACCAAAAATTAAAAAGGCAGTAGGTCAAACATCCTCAAAAAGAAGGCTTTCATTTAAAGAAAAACGGGAATTTGAAATTTTAGAAAAAGAAATCCCGGAACTTGAAGACCTAAGAAAAAGCATTGAAGAAGAAATAAACTCGGGGAAGCTACCGCACGATGAATTATACACAAAGTCGGAGCAACTTGCCCAATTAAAATCGCAATTAGACGAAAAAGAATTGAGGTGGCTGGAGTTAAGTGAAATTGAAGATTAATTATTTCATCGAGTTTCGAAAAATACTCAAGGCAACTGGAATATCTCGTGTTAACGAGCTGGCTGACTTTGTTGCGCCTGATATTGCCTGAATGTCTTTCCCATATTCTAATTTTTCGCCTTTGTAGCCAACAAACTGTTGAAGCCATTTTTTTGATGTCACTTCAGAACCATGTTCTGATCGGTACACAATAATTTTTACTTGCTCAACTTCTCCACCCTGGCTAACAATCATTGCATAATCAAAATATTCAAACCTTCCTTTTGCAGATGTAAATAATACATACTTTCCGTTTAATTTTGATTTTGCTGCAGTGATTTTATAAATTGAAATTTTCCTATGGGTATTTTCAACCGGTCCCCCCTCTACATTATAAGGGATCCCGGTTAAAAAAATATCCTTTTCGCCCATTATTTTTTGTGTTTTTTTCAGGGCAATATCCATCGGATAAAATTCTTGTGCAATTCCTTCCGAAAAAAGATTAACGAGCGTGTATATCAATATGCACCTGGCTAGAACCATATTCCGACACCTAAATTCAGTTGTGAAATTGCTTTATCGCTTGCCGAATTATTGAACCACTGCATATCAGCTTTTAAGACGGCACCCGATGCCAACCACCAACCAATGCCAAAAGTGGTTTCATTCCTTTCGTAAGCCTTGTTTTTCACTAAACCGCCTGTGGTTTTCGCATGTGTATTGTAATTTTCATACCTCACAAAGGGAACCAATTTACCAGTCTCTGTTTTGTTCGTCAATGCAAATAAATCGTAGCCTGCTTCCAAATACCAACCGTTTAAACTGCTTCCAAGGTCACTGCCAGTGAAGGCATTATATTCATCGGTGTTTTTGATCGAAGAAAGAATCACTTGGCCTTTCAGCTCAAGACCTTTTTTATTAAACCGCCCATCCAAACCAATCACTGAAATACCAACAACTGATGAGTCTGCTTTTGCAATGCCTACATGATCATCCTTATCCAAGCCATTATATAATGAAGACTGCGAATTACCGAAATATCCGCTTAAGCCAACTTTGAAACCCGGAATTCCGTAATAATCAACTTTAGCCGAAAAATTTGGAGATGAGCTAAACGATTCCGCTCCTTTTTGGCGACCTTTTCGAAAAGCATCAGATCCCCGAAATGTACCTGAACCATTATAGCCATTAAAACCGTTCACAATGTAAAATTGATATTTTAACGATGCCGAACTTAAAGTACCAGTAAAACCAGCCCCTATTTCGCGCCATGTTGTTGGTACAATATTTTTATCGACATTAGGGCGTTCAACACCATTAAACGTAGCTGGCTCATGATATTCATTAATAATCCCCATTGGTATTAAAACCAAACCTCCCCGAAAATTAATCCAATCTGCTAGTTGATAATTTATAAATGCTTGCTCCACATAAACCTCTTTAACATGCTCAAATTCAACCTCTGTAATAAAATTTACTTTCTCGTTAAACCTATATCCAAATAAAAGCACAAGCCTGTGAACATCTAAATTGCCATTATAATAACTATCCGAACTTAATTTTTGGTTAAAATCAATTTGTCCATACCCTCCAATTTGAACCTTTTCTTTTGAATCAGAACTTATAAATTTTTCGCTTGTATTCTGTGAATAACTGACTGCAGAAAAAAAGATTATTGCCAAACAACTCAGTAAAATCCCCTTCATTTTATTTTAATTTAAACTAAATAACAATTATTCTGCAAACATAAATCTTCAAAACAAATTCCTAATCATCATTTCTTATGATTTTTTAGTAAGCCAATAATTTAAAAACAATAGTATGTTGTATATTGTTAGTTGGATTATGAATCATACAACAATACACGTGGATAATTTTACGAGCATATCTCACAGCTTAAAAGAGAATTTTCCATTCTTTGAACAAACCTTAATTGATCAAATTGAACAAGAGGGCGTATATAAAATTATTGAAGAAGGAGAAGAATTAATACGCGAAGGGCAATTTATTAAAAGTTTCCCTTTGGTGCTTTCAGGATTGGTAAAAATAAGCAGGCAAAACGAAGATGGAAACGAGCTACTTCTTTATTATTTGAAAGAAAAAGAGGTTTGCTCTATGTCGCTCACCTGTTGCTTAAGCCAGACTAAAAGCAGTGTTCATGCAATTGCCGAACAAGAATGCCAGGTTATTCTTTTAAAAACCTCATTGTTGGAAGAATGGATGAGCAGGTTCCCCACCTGGAAACAATTTGTTATGCGGTCTGTTCAATCACGTTTTCAGGAATTAATTGAAGTTGTGGATAGCATTGCTTTTCTTAGGATGGATGAAAGGCTGATCAAACACCTCAAAGACAGACATCAATTGACTGGATTAAATACTTACCATGGGAGCCATCAGGATTTAGCATTCCAACTAAATACGTCACGGGAAGTGGTTTCTCGATTGCTTAAAAAGCTTGAAAAAGATAACCGTGTGAAGCTTGCAAGAAATTTTATTGATTATTCAGGACTTCTGTGACTTTTGTTACAGACCAGGTTTTGAAGAATTTATTCATTTGTAACAGCGAAATGAATTTACTCAAAATTTATTTGCTGAGATTTTTGGGTTATAAAAATCGGTTAGTAGTTGAAGGTTGTTTATGTCAGGTTCTTGTGGGAGGATCTGACATTTTTTTTACCCTAATTCGATCTGATAAATGTTTTTTGTTTTCGTGGTTACCTTGAACCTGTTATCAATTCTTTTTCCGATAATCCAAACTATTTTATCGCCACTATAAAGAATAAATGTATTTTCTTTTTCTGGTATCGACATTTTTTCATCGATAAAAAAATCGCTTACTTTTTTAAACCCCTCCATTCCCAATGGTTGAAAATACTCTCCTTTTTGCCACTTTTTGAGGAGCAACGGAAAATCAAGCTTTTCATAATCTAAACATGCAATTCGCTCAGACGCCGGAATTTTAAAACCTTCGACGGGGATTTTTCTAACTCTAAGTTCCAAGGGCTCTATTATTTCTTCATCCTCTTTTTCGATATAAAAATTACCTGTTCCCTTCTTGCCCAGTTGTTCAAGAATGAGTTTTTTACGGTCTTTAACCAGCCGGTAATCCCATGAATAAAACACTTTCCCAGATGTTTCTTCCTTTAGGCTATCGTAAACCTCCCGAACCACGGTTGCATTAAAATGATATCGGTACAATATCTCAAACAATAATACTTTCGAATGCTTTGACTTTAATAAATTTGAGATACTTACCTCAATCGAAGACTCCTTTTCAAAAACAACGTTTTTCTTTTCCGACTCAATGACATCACGATAAACCTGTTCAACTTCTTTTAAATGACCAATACTTGCAAGAATATTGGCACGCGATGCTATTGATAATTCATCAAATTTGGGCAAAATTTCATGTCGGATAAAGTTCCTCTTAAACACCAACAAGTGGTTGGATGAATCTTCCCGATAGTTTATTTCCTCTTCCGCGGCATACTTCTCAATTTCTTTTCGTGAAGCAAACAATAATGGCCGGATTATTTTTCCCATCTTTGGTTTGATGCCGGTAAGACCTTTAATGCCTGTTTTCCTGACCAGGTTTATAAAAAAGGTTTCGATCACATCGTCCTGATGATGGGCAGTTGCAATGAAATCGAAGTTATTTTCGCTCCTAATTTTTTCAAAAAAAGTATATCGTAATTCTCGGGCAGCCATCTCTATTGACACACCATTTATTTTAGCATATTCCTCTGTATCAAAGCTTTCAAAACAATATTCAATCCCATGGCTTTGAATATACTCCATGACGAATTTCTCATCGTTATCAGATTCGTCGCCCCGCAAATTAAAATTACAGTGCACAACGCCAAACTTGTACCCCGATTCATGGAACAAATGCAAAAGGACCATAGAGTCTATGCCACCACTCACCCCAAGAAGAATTTTTTGATCCTCCCCGAATAAATTATGAACACTAATATTTTTTAGAAAGCCAGTCAGCATTAGTTTTTCATTTCTGGTACCATCGAGCAAATATTTACAATTACCTCAACCGCTTTTTTCATTGAGTTTATGGGAACAAATTCGAATGGGCCGTGGAAATTATGCCCACCTGCAAAAATATTAGGGCACGGTAACCCCATATAAGAAAGCCTTGCACCATCCGTTCCTCCTCTGATTGCTTTGACCTTTGGAATCACGCCTGCTTTCTCCATTGCCTTCTGAGCCAATTCAACGATTTCCATTACCGGTTCTATTTTTTCGCGCATATTATAATACTGATCCTTCATATCCAGGTGAATGACTTTGTTGCCAAATTCAAGATTGATCATTTTAACAATATCGCCTAATAGTTCTTTCTTCGACTTAAATTTCGTTGCATCATGATCTCTAATTAAGCATTGTATCTCAACTTTTTCAACAGAACCATTAAAGGAAAGTATATGGTAAAAGCCTTCGTATTTATCGGTATGTTCAGGTCTTTGGGAAGATGGAAGCATTGCCAGGAGTTTTTGCCCAACAATTATTGCATTGATCATTTTATTTTTTGCCGCTCCCGGATGTACACTCCTGCCTTTAATTGTAATTTTGGCAAAAGCAGCGTTAAAATTCTCAAACTCTAATTCGCCAATTTCCCCGCCATCAAGGGTATAAGCGAAATCGGCACCAAATTTTTCGACATCAAACTTATCGGCACCTTTGCCAATTTCTTCATCAGGGGTAAAACATATTTTTATTTCACCATGCTTAATTTCCGGATGTTTAATAATGTAATCTGCAGCAGTAATAATCTCCGCCACTCCGGCTTTATCGTCCGCACCTAGCAAAGTTGTCCCATCGGTTATAATAACATCCTCTCCCACATAATTCAATATTTCAGGAAACTCTTTTGGATCGATGCTAACATTATTTTCTTTATTCAATACCAAGGTTTTCCCATCATAAGACGATATTATTTGCGGTTTAACGTCTTTCCCGCTAAAATCCGGACTAGTATCCATATGGGCAATAAAACCAACAACCGGGCATTTCCTAGCAATATTTGAACTTATACTTCCTGTAACATACCCATTCTGATCAAGTTCAACATTCTCCACCCCAATCGACTTTAATTCAGCTACAATTTTTTCAGCAAAATCCAACTGTCGGCCTGTACTTGGGAACGAATTACTTTCCGGATCAGATGTAGTATGCTCTTTCACATATTTTATAAACCTATCAACAACTTTTTCCATAACTTAAACATCATCTGCATTAAAACTAAATCCCAATCTTTTTCCTGTTTTCATTTTTGAAAGGTGCATTTTTTGTATCATCTGATCAACAGTTGCAACTTTTACTTGTTCATATGGGGGCACCAAAAGGTCAAACTGGACACAATATTGAATCGCAATTTCAATAATTTGCCTCAATACCCCGGGCGATATGGTATCGACTTTAAAATCTTTTAACAGCTCATCCGATTGCCTTTTGCCTTCCACAAAAAAATGTTTTTCCTTATTAATAAAAATCCGTGCAACCAAATACCCCAAATCGTTTCGTCGATCATACTTAAACGAATCGCTCAAAAAGTTATAAATATTAATAACCCCACAATAACTTCTCAACACATCTTCTTTTATATACTTCATTTTCCAGATAGGATGCTGGTTATCAAATTCAAAAACATTGGTATGCATACTAAAAATCAGCACATCGCCACCCACCATAAATTCGGCTTCAAAATCTCCACGATCTTTAAATTTCGGTAGGTTTTTATCTTCAACTTTTCCTTTTAATAATTTTACATAATCGCGTTCGAGCTGTTTTAAAACTTTTTTTAAAATCAAAAACGAAAGCTTGGTATTTTCATATACTTCGTGTTTTACGGAAGACTTTAAAATAAAAGCTTCCACAACACTATTTCGGAATTCCTTTTCTTCGCTCATCAGAAATTATTTTGAGAATTAAAAGTACATAAAAAAGAAAAGCAGCCCAAAGAGCTGCTTTCCAAATTCATATTTTTTTCTTTTAATAAGATAATGCAAATAAAACCCGGCGTTGCGACGGTTCTCCAGAATAAATACACTTTCCTTTTTCCTCTTCATAATCCAAAGGCAAACAACGAATAGTTGCTTTGGTCTCTTCCTTAATTTTTTGTTCCGTCTCCGAAGTTCCATCCCAATGCGCAGAAACAAACCCGCCTTTTTTTGATAAAACTTCTTTAAACTCACCGTAACTGTCCACTTTTGTTACCATTGAATCACGATACACCAAAGCCTTATTAAATATGTTTTCTTGTATTTCATTCAATAAATTTTCAATGTATTGATCAATATCCTCTAACGGAACAACTTCTTTGGCAAGCGTGTCACGCCTTGCCACCTCACAGGTTCCATTTTCCAAATCACGTGGTCCAATGGCAATCCTGACTGGAACACCTTTTAATTCGTATTCTGCAAATTTCCATCCTGGTTTTCTGTTATCGCTATCATCGTATTTAAAAGAAATCCCGCGCGCTTTAAGTTTCCCGGTAACTTCATTTACCTTTTCGGAAATACTGTTAAGCTGTTCTTCTTTTCGATAAATAGGAACAATGACCACTTGATAAGGAGCTAATTTAGGTGGAAGGACTAAACCATTATCGTCGGAATGTGCCATAATTAACGCTCCCATAAGCCTTGTTGAAACTCCCCATGAGGTAGCCCAAACATATTCTTCTTTTCCTTCTTTGCTGGCAAACTTAACATCAAACGCTTTTGCAAAATTCTGCCCAAGAAAATGCGACGTACCTGATTGTAATGCCTTACCGTCTTGCATTAATGCCTCAATTGTATACGTTTCCAATGCTCCCGCAAACCTTTCATTGGCTGATTTAATTCCTTTAATTACCGGAACTGCCATGTATTTTTCTGCAAATTCACCATAGAGGTTAATTATTTTTTCGGTCTCTTCAATAGCTTCGTTTTTTGTTGCATGTGCAGTATGGCCTTCCTGCCATAAAAACTCGGCTGTACGGAGAAACAACCTTGTTCTCATTTCCCATCGAACAACATTTGCCCATTGATTAATAAGCAATGGCAAATCCCTATATGATTGAATCCAATTTTTGTAGGTATTCCAAATAATTGTTTCCGAAGTAGGTCGCACAATAAGCTCTTCTTCAAGCTTTGCATCGTCGTCCACCACTACCCCATTACCATCAGGATCATTTTTTAATCTATAATGAGTAACCACAGCGCATTCCTTGGCAAAACCTTCTACATGGTCAGCTTCCTTACTAAAAAAGGATTTTGGAATAAATAAGGGGAAATAAGCATTAACATGCCCGGTTTCTTTAAACATGCTATCGAGCTGAGCTTGCATTTTCTCCCATATTGCATAGCCATAGGGCTTTATAACCATACAACCCCTTACAGCTGAATTTTCGGCCAAGTCGGCTTTAATTACCAAATCTTGGTACCATTGCGAATAATTTTCTTCTCTTGATGTTAATTCTTTAGCCATTTTACTAAATTTGGTATAGAATTTGCGTTCTTAGTATCGTAATTTCGGTACAAATAAAGTAAATATTATTGACATTAAATATACAGGGAGGACACGTAATGAAAACTAAATTATTATTATTCGCGGCAGTTGCATTCTTATTTAATGCATGTTCTACCGGCACTTATGTCGCCGGTTCATATCAGGATGATATATATTTCACCCCCGGAGATATTCCACCTCCAACCTATGTAGCTGAAAATAACAATCCATCTGCTGACAAACAGATCAAGTCTTCTGAAGACCTTTATATAATGAGCCAAATGAGTCAAACTGAAGATGGTTCGAATGTGATGAACAATCACATATTTGAGGCAAATAATGATTCTTATATTGATGCCCATACCTATAATTTGGAAGAGATGGAATTGATGGAAAGTGATACAACCATTCTTCAGGACAGTATGGATATCAAATACATTATCAATAATTATTACGACGATAATAATATGGATTATGCCTATCGCATAAGACGATTCCATCGTCCATATTTTTACGACCCATTTTACTGGGATTCATGGACTTACTACGATCCATTTTATGGATACGGATATCCATATTATGGAAGTTTCGGTTATGGATATGGATATTACAGTCCATACTATAGCTACTGGGGAAATCCTTATTTCGGGTTCGGATTTGGTTTATATGGTTTTGGATACCCTCATTATTATGGGCATCACCACTATGGATATGGAGGATATTACGGACATGGTGGATATTATGGAGGCTATGCCTACAATAATCGTTCAAATGGTGCTGTAAATTACGGCAGAAGGACAAGCCTGAACAATTATTCGGATTATTCGAGCAGGTCGGTTGCATCCAATAAAAGTGCAACGCTTCAGGACACCAGGAGATCAAGCAGTAGCACTAATGGACGATCTGTAAGAAATGGACAGTCAAGCGTTAGGCAAACTTCTGCAGACAATAGAAGGACAACTACATCAAATGCTGTATTATTAGAAAGAAGACGGGGAACAGATTCGGGTTCTAGTTACAGGAGCGCGGTAAATAATGGACAAACCAGAAATACCAATACCGTGGCAACGCGTCCAACTTCAAGTAGAAGGACAAGTTATTCCAATTCATCTACAACCAGAACTTACAATCCAAGTTATAGCAGGCCACAAACATCAAACAGGTCAAGTTATAACAGATCAAATACTTCAACTTCTTCAAATGTATACACCAGGCCAAGAGTTGTGAATAGTAATTCTTCAGTTAATACAAAATCTAGTAATACCACAACAACACGTAGCTATTCCAACAGCTACAGGTCAAGCTCTACATATAACAGAAGCAAGTCCAATTCAACAAATTCAGGAAGAAGTTACACTACCTCTTCCAGGTCAGGTAGCTCTTCAAGAAGTTACACTCCAAGCAGTAGTTCTTATTCCGGGTCAAGATCATCAGGAAGCTATTCTTCCGGAGGCGGATCAAGAAGCTCAGGTTCGGTTTCCAGAAGTTCTGGAGGAAGTAGTTCAAGGAGTTCAGGAGGAAGCAGTTCAAGAAGTTCTTCCAGTTCATCAAGAAGCAGAAGGTAATTAATTGACTTGAAGCCTAGAAAACCTTTAAATTCTCAGGAAAACTATACCCTGGTTGAAGGTTTTATATATATTGAAAACATTAAACAAAAATTTAATACCAAATGAAACATTTAATAACTATAATTCTTCTGGTGATTGCAATTCCAACTATTGGATTCTCCCAGGGAATAATTGATGCGTACCGACTCTCTTCGCATCAAATAAATGGAACGGCCAGGGCAGCAAGTATGGGAAATGCCTTTGGTTCTCTTGGTGGTGATTTTACTTCCCTATCCATAAACCCAGCGGGTATTGCCGTATATAGAAGCAATGAATTGGTTTTTACGCCCACTTTAAATATCAGCTCATCAGAGATGAATTTGGTCGGATCAAAATTCTCTGATAACAACACAAAATTTAAACTAAACAATATTGGTTTTGTAGGCACGTACTCTAGCAAAAACCAGGGTTCTGGTATTGTAAGTTTCAATTTCGGTATCGGGTACAACAATATTATGGATTACGACAATGATTTTTTCGTTGAGAACAACCAATCACCAATATCATTTTTAGATGGGATTGTAAACTGGGCAAGTTCTGAAGCTTTGTCCTGGGATTATCTTGGAAGTAATTATAACAATGTTGAATTTCGTGATTGGCCTGCAAAGTTGGCTTGGGAAACCTATTTAATGGATCCATTTGTTGATGACCATAACAATGAAGTTGAAGGCGAATACATAAGTATTTTATATGACGATGAAAAAGTTGACCAGGTTAAAGTTTATGAGCAAAGCGGAGGAATTAATGAGTTTGTATTAAGTGGTGGACTTAATATTAACCATAAGTTATACCTTGGGGCAAGTGTTGGGATACATGATGTAAATATCAATCAATTAACAGCTTATACGGAATATTTAGAAGACGATAATTCGTTTACCTATTACGATGATTTATACATTGAAAGTGAAGGGTATAATTTTAAATTGGGGGCAATTTTCAAACCGACAAACTCTTTAAGGCTTGGATTGGCTTACCATACCCCTACCTATTACATGCTTACAGAAGAAAATATCTTAGCAATGAATTCCAGACTGTACGAAGAATATTATGATGAAGCCCGTAATATCTATGATTATGATT
The DNA here is from genome assembly GCA_963677475.2 of Prolixibacteraceae bacterium. Classification (GTDB taxonomy): domain Bacteria; phylum Bacteroidota; class Bacteroidia; order Bacteroidales; family Prolixibacteraceae; genus JABMQB01. Next base: position 229,340 of record CAXXQD010000016.1, read on the forward strand.
TCAGGACTCCTTCAAAGGTTATAATGAGTGGTTCATTTGTATTCGGAAAAAAAGCAATACTAAGTGTTGATGGTGAATATCAGGATTATTCAAATATGAAATTTAAAAACGGTGGGGTAAACGAATCTGATGATTTCAGTGATGTGAATTCCAAAATTGAAGGCTCGTACAAAAGCGTCTTTAATGTTAAAGTTGGTGGCGAGTATAAATTAACTCCGCAGGTAAGCCTGAGAGCTGGTTACGAAACATACGCAAACCCGTTTGATGTTTCACAAACTGAAGAGTTTACGATGTTAAATGATGATAGCTCTATCCTCTCTTTCGGATTAGGTTATACAACTGGTAAATTCTTCACGGATATTGCCTACACTCAAGCAAACAGCTCCTATTTGGTTTACAATATACAACCGAATATAGAAAAGGTAGAACTTGAAAATACCAAATCTAAAATATTATTAACGATTGGTTTTAAATTTTAAACCAGATTTACATATCATATTAAAGGGCATTATTCGTAAAAATAATGCCTTTTTTATAAGATATTTGATATCTGCGCGTTTTATCAACAAAACAAAATATAAAGCATCGAAACATTGACTGGTATTTCATTTAGTAATAAATTTGATAAAACTGAAAACAAACCCTGATGACACTGTTTTCTAAAATAGATTACAACAATTCGCTAACAAATTTTGAGCGGGAGGAAAAGGCTGGAAGAAGGATCCGGATGGGAGAACTGGAAACTTCCATATGGCTGCAAAATAACCATATTCAGTTAGAAATGATCAAAGAAATTTCTTTAGAAATGCCAGATCCAAGAATAGTGATAATTAAAGAAGGTGAGCACATGGGATTTTATATATATTCCCATAAAGTTAAAACTTGTTATAGGTACTCACCTCAATTAGTAAACGTACAATTAAATCCGGCCACCTAAGGGTGGTTTTTTTATGAAAGATCCCATTGGAATGGCAATTCATGACCATCAGTTTAAAAAGCCAACAGAAAGTATAATCATTAACAGTAACCTCACTGAAGGAGAAGAAATTGTTCCTTCCTATTTTTTTCGAACAAAAAAGGAAATGCCATTTCTTGAAAAACGTGCCATAGAGCTGTGCCGAGGCAAAATTTTAGATGTAGGGGCCGGAGCAGGACCACATTCTATCATTTTGCAGAAGCAAGGATTTGAGGTTACCGCGCTTGAGCAATCACCACTTTCATGTGAAGTTTTAAAAGCCCGAGGGATTTCCAATGTTGAAAATTGCAACATTAATGATTATAATGAACAGCAATTCGATACCATACTTTTACTAATGAACGGTATTGGCATTGCAGGTGATATGCATGGACTTCATGAACTATTTGGCACTTTAAAAAAATTACTCAATCCTGATGGACAGATACTTTTGGACTCTTCCGACATTAAGTATCTTTTTGAAGAAGAAGATGGTTCTATTTGGCTGGATATAAGTTCCGAAAACTATTATGGGGAAATGGAATACCAGGCAACCTATAAAAATGTTACAAGTAGTCCTTTTAAATGGCTATTTGTTGATTTTGATAATTTATCTGATATTGCTTCAAAATATGCATTAAAATGTGAAAAACTGGCAGATGGCGATCATTTTGATTACCTTGCCAAGCTAACACATAAAAATATTTAGCTGAATAGGTATGCAGAAATTCAGGAGCTTATCAAATCAGGAAATTGATGTACTTGCTTCCCAAAATTGCAAATGCGAAGACTGGGAACTAATCAAAGTTGCAAATGAATTTGATCCAAAGTACGTCCAAAATGTTACTTTTTCAGGAGATATTACCCTTGGTTTTTTTAATCAACGTATTGAATTTATTGGTGGCATTAAAAAGCATACCGGAATTTATAATGCCATTTTGCATAACTGTTCGGTGGGCAACAACTCCCTAATCAATAATATTAAAAACTATATCGCTAATTATAAAATAGGGGCAAATGTTGTTATTGAAAATACGGAGTTAATTGCCGTAGAGAAAAAAACAACCTTTGGAAACAACACCACGGTGGATGTGATGGATGAAACAGGTGGCAGGAAAATTCCAATTTATGATAAACTATCGGCGCATACAGCATATATTTTGGCATTTTACAAACATCAGCCCGAATTAATAAGCAAAATTGAAGGGATGATACTCGCCTATAGTAAAACAAAGTATTCAAGTACTGGTTATATTGGCGACAATTCGAAAATATTTAATTGCAAGCAAATACGAAATGTTTGGATTGGCGAAAGTTCAATAATTACCGGGGCAAGCAGGCTAAAAAACGGAACAATAAACAGCAATTCTTCAAGTCCGGTGGAAGTTGGTCCCGGGGTTGTGGCTGATAATTTTATTATTTCTTCCGGATCGGAAGTCTCGGATGGTGCTGTTATTAGCAATTGTTTTGTTGGGCAAGGCTGTATATTAAGCAAACATTATTCGGCAATTCATTCACTTTTCTTTTCAAATTGCCAGGGATTTAATGGCGAGGCTTGTTCTATTTTTGCTGGCCCTTTTACTGTTACACACCATAAATCAACTTTATTGATTGCCGGCATGTTTTCATTTTTGAATGCAGGAAGTGGATCGAACCAAAGTAACCACATGTATAAGCTTGGTCCGATTCATCATGGAATAATTGAAAGAGGATCAAAAACAACAAGCGACTCCTACATTTTATGGCCTGCAAAAATTGGGGCATTCACACTTGTAATGGGAAGGCATTACAAAAACTCGGATACAACAAACCTGCCCTTTTCATATTTAATCGAGAATAAAGATGAAAGCTGGTTGGTTCCGGCAATTAACCTTCAAAGTGTAGGTACAATACGTGATGCCATGAAATGGCCCCGTAGGGACAACCGAAAAGACCCGGTATTATTGGACCATGTAAATTATAATTTGCTCAGCCCCTACTCCATTCAGCGAATGATTAACGGGCAAGAACTTCTATTAAACTTAAAAAAATACTCTGGGAATTCGACCGAAACCTATAATTGGCAAACTACCTTAATAAGTAAATCTTCGCTTGAACGTGGGATAAAGTTATACGAATTGGCTATTACTAAATTTCTTGGTAATTCTGTTATCTCCAAACTGCTTCAATGCAAAAACCTGAAAACCCTTCATGATGTAAGGTTATGCCTGGAACCAACGGATAATGACGGTTCAGGGGACTGGATTGACCTGGCTGGTTTAATTGCCCCTAAAAACCTGGTAAGTAAGATGATCTCGGAAATTGAGGCAAATAAAATTTCTACTTTAGATCAAATTGAACACTATTTTAAGAATTTGTACATAAACTATTATAATTATGAGTGGACTTGGGCTGCCAATATATTTGAAAACCGTGTTGGCAAACCAATAAAAGAAATAAAAATTGATGACCTTGTACAACTCATTATGGATTGGATTAAGAGTGTTGTAACTCTGGATGAATATTTATATAACGATGCGAAGAAGGAATTCACCTTATCGGCAAAAACCGGCTTTGGAATTGATGGCGACGAAAAAACCAAAGAGCAAGACTTTGAAAGTGTGCGGGGCACATTCGAGAAAAATACCTTTGTAACCGAAATTTTAGACCACATCAAAAGGAAAACCAAACTGGGTAATCAAACCATTGAGATGCTTCAAAAAATTGAGGAATAAAAAAAGGCGCCCTTGAAACGGAGCGCCCTATGTAGGTATCTATAAAATTTACTTATTACCTTCCGGTTTTTCATCGGTTATCAAATATGAGTCATCGTTGGCAAATTCCCAAATGTTAAGAAACCCGATTTTAATTATGTTGGTCATTTTCTCCCAATTAATTTTATCAATTTCATCTGAAGGCTGATGGTAATCAGGATGCATAGCTGCCATAAAATAAAAAACAGGTATGCCTGCCTCAGCAAATGGAGCATGGTCACTACCTCCACTTGGTGTTTCCGAAGCGCGGTATTTAAGGTCAAGGTTCAGATTGCTAGCATCTACATTTTTCGCTGTTACATCCTGTATTTTTGAATTTGCTTTTGTGTAAACCATTGAAGCCATATTTTTCAACGAATCTTCTTCTGTGTCCCTACCAATCATGTCATAGTTTAAGTTCAATACAACATTTCTTTTATGGGGAACATTCTTCACAAAGTATTTAGAACCAAACAATCCTTTTTCTTCACCTGTCCATGCAGCAAAAACGATCGATTTTTTAGGTTTCTTGCCAGTTGCTTTAATTGCCCTTGCAATGCTCATTACCCCAACAGTGCCTGATGCATTATCGTCTGCGCCATTCCATATCCAACCATCGTATTTCCCCAAATGGTCGTAATGCCCTCCAACAACAATTACATTAGTTGTATCTTCTCCTTCAATATAACCCAATACATTTCTGGCTTTCACTATTTTAGAGTTTACGGTTGTTTTAAACCCAACCCATTTGCCGGTTAAATCTTGCGATGCCGGCTTCATTTCTTTTGCAGCCACTTCTTCAAACTTTTCAAAGTCAATCCCGGTGCCTTTGATTATTTCGTTTGCCACTCGTTCAGTAACTGTAAATATTGGAATATTTCCACCAAGGTTTTCCTCTGGCAATGCCATTCTTTTATCGTAATAAGATGACAATCTTTTATCTGCTTCGTAATAACTTCCTTTTGCTTGATATATGGAATTTTGCGACCATGATAATGTAGGATCAAAACCTGGATTAACCTGGATTATCGCAACTACACCTTCTTTTTCGAGGTCTTCAATTTTGTTCCTTTCCAAGCGATAAATAGCATAACGACCTTCAGGGGCACACTTTTCATAGGCTTCTGATTCCGGATCATTATGCCCTGGAAACCCTCTTAAAACAACTGCTATTTTCCCTTTCAAATCTATTTTCTTCAAATCATTGTATCCTTTATCATCATTGGAATAACCATAACCAACAAAAACCAACGGTGCTTTTGCAGAAAACCCTATAGAACCTGTCCGGACCGAAAAATCTGTTTGATACCCAAAATCTACCGAACTTTCACTACCTACATTATTGGACAATACCGAAAATGACTGTTCTTCACCAGGTTCATATTCTACAAGACTAAAGTTTTGATAATATGTTTTTTCAACACTCGGCTTTTTGCCTGCCATTCGTTCAGCACTACTTGGCCATATTGTTATTTCATCGCCAAAAGCTTCAACTCCGTACATTTTAAATACCGAAGAAATATAGTCTGCTGCTAAATATGCACCTTTTGTGCCAACTCCCCTACCTTCTGTCCAATCGGATGCCAAAAACTCAAGTTGACCTTTTACTGACTCTTCGTTAATTGTTGCCAGACCTTTTTCTATTTCTGTTTGTGCCTGTAAAATAGTGACCATTAGGAGCAATATCCCCAGTGATAATAGTTTTCTCATATTAAATGAAATTATAATTTAATGCATTTTCGTTTTGCCTTATGTCTGAACTTGCCATATATAAAACTAAACAATTAGTTTACATAGGTTCAAAACAATTACAGCTATTTCTCAAATAATTTGTTTAATCGTTGCTACCCATCACGTTCGAATAAAATAACTTTTGCAGCTTTTTGGTTATTTTGCCCGGCTTGCCATCACTTACAACTATGCTATTAATACGAATAACCGGAGTTATCTCACTTCCGGTCCCGGTAATAAACAGCTCATCTAAATATTCAAGCATATCCTCCGACATTGCTTCTTCCAAAACTTTAATGCCTTCTTCCCGACATATAGCCAGGACAACTTTTCTGGTGATGCCCGGCAAAATATTATTGGATAATGGATGTGTATAAACTATGCCATCGATAACACCAAACACGCTTGAATGTGTGGCTTCTGTAACAAATCCATCCCGGATTAAAATAGTTTCCCCTGCCCCTTTTTTATAAGCTTTATCAAACAACATGGTATTTGGAAGTAAAGAGACGGATTTAATATCGCACCTCTGCCAACGTATATCCTTCTCTTTTAAAACCTGGATTCCATGATTTACATTCTGCTTATTTGTTGGAAGCTGAAAAGTAAACATATAAATTGTTGGTTCAGATTCTGTGCTTAAAAAGTGGGTCCTTTTGCCTGCGCCCCTTGTAATCTGCAAATACACCCCAGCTTCATCGTTATTTAGTTTATTATCTTTTATTAAGCTCGACATTATCCCTTTTAAATCGTCAATATTTTTAAACGGAATATAAATTTGCGCAAGGCTGTTTTTTAAACGTTCAAGATGCTCTTCCATGCAAAAAGGCATTCCATGGTAATACTTAACTACCTCATACACCCCATCAGCAAAAATAAACCCCCTGTCGTCCGGTGAAATCCTTGCTTCTTCTCTTTGAATAAATTCTCCATTTAGGTATACCAATTCTTTCATTCATTCATGAATTAAAAAACTAATTATTTAAAGATAAGCAACCCACTTCCCTATTAAGCTTTTAACATATTAATGCGGGCTATCAAAAGGTTATACAAAATACAAACAATTAATAAAAATTCCCGTTTAAAGCTACGAATGAGAAAGGGATTAATTTTATCGTATTTTATCACGATAGTTTTTATAAAAACTAAAAGTACTTTTTTATTTTAGAAGTTATTTTCCAAGTATAAAAAGTTATGAGGAAAATCATCTTATTTTTTGCAATCGGATTAGTTTTACTTTCAACTGTTGCAGCTCAAAATATTGGAGACCTTAGCAGAAAAGAACGGAAAAAAGAGAGAAAAGAAGCAAAGGCAAAAGAAGTAGCAAGCTTAATCGACAACAAAAATTTTATGTTTACGGCACAGCAGGCAATACCAATGTCAGGTCCATCAATAAATTTAACGTCAGATTATCACCTGATTTTAACAGCGGATTCGGCAAAAGCTCACCTCCCATTTTATGGGGTAGCCTACCAGGCAGAATATATGGAAAGAGATGGCGGAATAAAATTTAATGAGCCGATGTCTAATTACAAGATGAACATAAAAAAAGGGATACATAACATCTCATTTACAGTTAATAGCCCCAAAGACCAATACAATTGTGCAGTATCCATTTCAAAATCTGGTTATGCAACGTTACATATATCGTGCAATAAAAAACAAACCATACAATACTCCGGCTTTATTGAAAAGCCAGAAGGTTAGATTGATAATTGAAAAGGGATAATCTTATGGATTTTTATTTCTTCAGGAGTCACTAAAACTTGCAATGGAATAATTTCAACACCAACATTGAATACCTCTTTTAAGGCCTGTGCGTATTTCGGGTCGATTTGTTTTGCTGGTGCAAATTCCGTAACGTCTGTTCGTTGAATTACATAAACCATTACAGCCCTAAGGCCTTCTTCCTTTACTTTTTTTAAAGTCAATAAATGTTTTAATCCGCGGCTGGTTACCGCATCAGGGAACAATGCAAAATTTCCATTTTTATACGTAACATTTTTTACTTCAACGAAACATTTTTCACGGCTATTTTCAGCGTACACATCAAAGCGGCTTTCACCGAATTTAACTTCCCTTTGAACAAAATCATACCCTTCCAACCCAGGCAAATTCCCTGCTTTGATTTCTTCATAAACTAAAGTATTCGGATTATGGGTTTTGATCCCTACCCAGGATTCATTGATTTTAATCATCTCCCAGGTAAACCTGGTTTTCCTTTTTGGGTCATTAACCGGCGTTAAAAAAACCTCAGCCCCTTCAACAATACAGGACTTCATAGAACCGGAATTGGTACAATGCGCTACAACAATTTCGCCATTATCAAGTTTTATGTCAGCCAAAAAGCGCTTATATCTTCGAATTAAATTACCATGAACCAATTTTTCTTTAAACTTCATGCTTTAGCCGCTTTCTTTCCGATTTTTTTTCGAATGTGCTTGATGTCCGATTGAATGCTCTTTAACGACTTGCTTATCATTTCATTAGAATTAATTCCTTCCGGCAACTCTTCACTAATAAAATGTACAAAACGCCAGATTTCTTTCACTTCTGAAATTGGAATTTCATATGCATCATACTCTGTATTAATGGAAATTAATTTAAGTTTTCCATACCTTCGCAACTTATTTTCAACCAATTTAAAAACAATTCCATCGTCAAGGGTTAAAATAATGTATGCTTCGCCATCCTTCACCGAGAGCCAGTCTTGAACAAATTCGCCCGTAACCCATGCTTTATCAGGAATTGGCAACATAGAATCTCCTTTTATCTGAAAGGTTCGATACTTTTTATCTTTTGATAAAAATGGCAGTTGAAATTTAGGCAATTCACTTATAAATTCAGGATCATAAAATCCTTGTGTATAGCCAGCTTTTGCCTTTTCAGGCACAAGTTCAATATTTTCATGATTGCTTTCATCAACGGTAGTTGCCAATATCCGGATCTTCGCCCCTTTTAAATAAACATCTTCGCCATTTTCAAGCATATATAATTGTTGCTGGGTTAATTTGCTCAAATCAACCTTTAACATAGTATCAACAGAAATATTATAATATTTTGAGAATAAAAGCAGTGCTGAAATTCCGGGCATTGCAACTTCATTTTCATAGCCACTTAGGGTCGACCTTTTCATTCCTAAGGCTACCGCAACTTCATCTTGCGTCCGTTTTTTCCTTTTCCTTAGAAATTTAATATTCGATGCAAAATCCATAAAAACTATTGATTATATTATTGGCGCAATTTATGATTGCCAATTAATCAAAAATACATCTTATTCCCCGCAATTCAAAATTAAAAATTGAGCTATTTGATTTCGCCTACACTTATTAGAGTTGAGTCCTGGCAAAAGGAACCACATTCTGGTCAACGAATTCCTTGTTGATATATTTATAATATCCGGTTATAGCAATCATCGCTGCATTGTCCATTGTATATTCGAACTTAGGTATGTACAAATTCCATTTTCTTTTTTTTGCCTCCGAATGAAGCGCATCCCTTAAACCTGAATTTGCAGAAACACCACCAGCGACAGTAACTTCCTGTATTCCGGTTTCTTTAACCGCTCTTTTTAATTTTCCCAACAAAATATCAATTATCGTATATTGAAGGGATGCACATAAATCTTCTTTATTTTCCTCAATAAAATCAGGGTTTTCTTTTATCCTATCGCGTAAAAAATAAAGAAAGTTGGTCTTCAGTCCTGAAAAACTATAGTCCAAGCCTTTGATTTTTGGCCTGGAGAATTCAAATTTAAACGGATCACCGAGTTTAGCCAATTTATCGACATGCGGCCCCCCGGGATATGGCAATCCCATAACTTTTGCACATTTATCAAAAGCCTCACCTGCCGCATCGTCAATGGTTTGACCAATAACCTTCATATGTAAATAGTCTTCAACCAATATTATTTGAGAATTTCCTCCGGAAACCAACAAACATAAAAACGGAAATTCTGGAGGATTATAAGGAACATCTTTTTCCCGGATAAACAAAGCAAGAACATGGCCTTGCAAGTGGTTAACTTCTATTAATGGAATATCAGAAGCTAAAGCAAATCCTTTTGCAAACGACGTTCCCACCAGTAACGATCCCAATAATCCTGGTCCCCTTGTAAAAGCGATAGCACTTATTTCAGGCATTTCAATTCTCGCCTTTTTAATAGCCTGATGAACCACGGGGATTATATTTTGCTGATGTGCCCGCGAAGCCAGCTCGGGAACAACCCCTCCATACTCTTCATGTACTTTTTGGCTAGCAACCACATTTGAAAGTATAATACCATCTTTTATGATTGCAGCCGATGTATCATCGCAAGATGACTCTATCCCTAGGATAACAATCCCCTTCTCTTTAACAGCCAACATATTAATTAATTCAAAAAAACGTTTTTATAAGAAATACACGTTAATAGTTGCATGCATTTTGTATACTTTTGCAAAAAACACCACAAAGTTATCAAAAAAGGCTGGAAAATAACGATAATAATTTTTGCTGTAATTGGTTTAATTACGGCAAGTTCACTCATTATATTAAACAGTGAAATTGCCCAAACTTTTATCATACAAAAGATTGCTAACACATTTACCAAAAACACATCGGCAAAAATTAGCATTGGTAAAGTAAGAATCGCATTTTTCAATAAAGTAATTCTTGAGGAAATTGCTATCCTCGACGCCAAAACTGATACCCTTTTATATGCAAAATCAATTAGTTCAAAAATAGACTCCTTCAATTACAAAGGAAAAAAGGCGGCACTTAAACAAATACAATTCAAACAGGCGAAATTTAATATCCAAAAGGATACAAGCAACACATACAATTTTCAATTTTTAATTGATGCTTTAAAAAAGCAACCAAAAAATACCCAACAACCTTGGATTATTACTTGTAACAGCATTCAACTTTCCAAGTCAGAATTTGCGTATAGTGATGCATCCAAAGCTACGGCTAGAGATTTGCAACTAACTGATTTTAATATAGAAGTTAGCAAGCTATCTTTTAAAAATCAAAAGATATCATGTATAATTAAAGACTTATCGTTCATTGAGCCCGGTTCATTCCATCTGGAAAAACTAACCACAAATGCCCTTTACATGGATGGAAAAGTATCGCTTTCCAATTTATCCGTGTTAACGCAGTACTCAAATATTGAAGAAGCTGAATTTGAACTTAAATGGGAAAAAGACAGTATTGAGGGCTTTCGCAACGAAAAACTGAACCTCGATTTAAATGCGTCAGAAATTAGCCTTGAAGATTTGGCATCATTCGTTCCAGCTTTAAAAGGTATGGATTTAAAAACTTCACTATCAGGAAATTTTAGCGGAAGCTTTAACAATTTAAAAGGACACGATGTTTTGTTGACTGTTGGCGACAGCACCTATTTAGATTGCAATTTTTCCTTAAACGACATGTCTTCTTTAAAGGATATGTTTATCTTCCTGGATATTAAAAACACACAAGTCGATTTTAACGATTTAGGCAAAATTAAACTGCCCGCCAAAGCAAAAACACAAAACCTTGTATTTCCAAGGCAAGTGCTAGATGCAGGGCTTGTCACCTATGAAGGGAACTTCACTGGCTTTATAAATGACTTTGTTTCCTATGGCAAGCTAAAAAGTAAAATGGGGGATATTACCACGGATATTTCCATTGTGCCAAACGAAGAGGGCAAGATTGTATTAAATGGGGAACTTGCCACAAATAAATTTAAAGCCGGGCTACTGTTTGCATACAACAGGCTTGGGGAAATAACCTTCTCGGGCGACACCTATGGCGTGTACGATAGCCAATCTGGAATTTTCAACGGTACATTTCAAGGGCTAATCAATTCAATTGATATTAACAACTATATTTATAAAAACATACGTTTGGATGGTGGTTTCTTCGATAAAAAATTCGACGGGTATTTGTCCATTGACGACCCCAATCTACGCCTTGATTTTCAAGGAATACTTAATTTAAAACCAGCAATTCCACAATTTGACTTTGACCTGTTTTTATACAACGCAGACCTTAAGGCTCTCCACATTGATACGTATAACGAAATATCGGACCTGGCTTTTCAAATGAAGGCAAATTTTATAGGCAACAGTATCGATAACCTTGTTGGATCCATTAAAATTGAAAACGGAAATTACAGAAATGAAAATGGCGACTTGCCACTGAGCGGGGCAACGCTACAGAGTGTTAATTCGGACGAATTTGAAAAACTGCAATTCTTTTCGGAATATGCCGACATATCCATAGCTGGTGACTACGATTTTATTTCATTAAAAAACAGCATATTAAAAATAGTACATTCCGAGATCCCTGCATACAAATACCATCCGGGTGAAAATACCAAACCCAATAATTTTGAATATCAGTTTGACGGGAAAGACCTTGGAAAAATCGTTTCCTTGTTTAAACCTGAATTAACAATTATAAAACCATTTGCCATCGAAGGGAATATCAATTCGGTCAACGATAAATTTAATATTTCGGGAAATATACCGGGGATTAATTATAAAAATATGGTTTTGAGGGATATCTCTATATTTGCCGATGCCGATAAATCTTTAAATTCAAGCGTCAAACTAGGCGAGTTTCATACTGAAAACGGGCTTAGCCTTTACAATGTAGCCTTGATTACAGAAACCAATTCAAATAAAACCAGCGCAAACCTGACCTGGAATAATTACCATAAGTTAACCTACAGCGGAGGCATAAATACCGAAGTAACATTTCAGAAGAGCAACAATAGTATTATACCCAAAGCAATCATAAATGTAAGCCCATCAAAAGTTTACATTGCCGATACTTTATGGCATATTGATGAAGCCAGAATTACGATTGATTCAACCTCCATTGGTTTTGATAACCTTAGGTTCCATCATCAAGACCAGCTTTTTGAAGGCAATGGAAAAATTTCCGAAAACAAATCGGACAAATTGCTTCTCTATTTTAATAATATAGGTTTAAAACAGTTGGACAAATACCTCCAGGTGGAAACAGAAGTGGACGGAATATTAAACGGTTCAATTGGTGTTTCCGATGTTTATGGGCAAACTTTTCTCAGTTCAGATGCAACAATAAGCGATTTATTCTTCCGGAACCAATCGCTTGGGAAACTATCATTTGTGAATGAATGGAACAATGAACAAAATGTGGTAAACACCAATTTAAAGATTGAAAATAACCAAAGCGAACAGCTCTCGGCATTAGGATATTACGATCCGGCAAATAATTATTTAAATTTCGATGCCAGATTTGACCATTTGTCTTTGGTTTTCCTTGAAAAGCTAATTCGAAACAACTTTTCAAATTTCCAAGGCGATGCAATTGGGAAAATGCATGTTTATGGAAACCCACAAAAAATTATGATGGATGGTATTGTAATGGCTGAAAACGCAGGCGTAACAATCGACAACACTCAAGTAAACTACCACTTTTCCGATTCAGTCATCTTTTCAAAAGATTCGATCATATTTGACCATATTCAGATTCATGACATTGAAAACAATTGGGGACAACTTAACGGATACATAACGCAGGATAATTTCAGAAACATGAGATACGATATAGAAGTTTCGTCTCCAAAAATTATGGCGCTGAATACTTCCCCAAAAGACAATGAGATATTTTATGGCCGTGTTTATGGTAATGGTGAATTATCGGTAACAGGCAATAAATCAAAAGTCCGTCTTGATGGAAGTGCAACAACACTAACGGGAACAAATGTTAATATTTCACTGGAATATGGCGAAGATGCCGAGACATACGACTTTATCCAATTTGTAAAGCATGAATCGTTTTTAGAAGAAAAAGAGGAACTCTTTCTCACCAAAGAAGATAATTCTTTTGATATGAACCTAACCATAAACGCCACACCAGATGCCAAAGTCCAAATAATATACAACTCACAATTGGGAGATATTATTAAAGCAGAAGGTGACGGGGTAATGCGATTCGCAATGGATAAAGATGGGAATATTGAACTCTATGGGGATTATAGAATCGCCAAAGGAGATTATTTATTTACATTACAAAATATTATCAATAAAAAATTTACAATAGGTGAAGGAAGTTCTATTGTGTGGACAGGCGATCCATATAATGCAACCATCGACATCAATGCTGTTTATAAACTAAAAGCATCATTATATGAGTTATTTGTAAATTCATATGAGAATATTGACTACACACAAAGGATTCCGGTGGATAGCAAGATTATCCTTACGGATGATTTGATTAACCCAACCATAAAATTTGACATTGAATTTCCAACAGCAGAAGATCGGATTGTTGATGAACTACAACAATTTTTCAATACGGAAGAAGAAATGAACAGGCAAATTTTGTCGTTATTGGTTTTGGGGCAGTTTTATACCCCTGAATATATGCGCGGCACCTATGAAGCTTCATCTACAAACGTAATTGGTACAACTGCAAGCGAGCTGTTTTCAAACCAGCTAAGTAAATGGTTATCACAAATTAGTAATAATTGGGACATTGGCTTAAACTATCGCCCAAGTACACAACTTACCAACGATGAAGTTGAACTGGCATTAAGCACCCAGATTTTTAACGACAGGGTAACAATTAACGGGAATGTCGGAAACAATGCCAACCCTACCGACAACAATAACAGTCAGCTGGTAGGCGATTTTGACTTAAAAGTTAAACTTACCGATAATGGAAAACTGCAACTTAAAGCATATAACCGCTCTAACAATAATCTGATTTACGAAACCGCTCCATATACACAAGGATTAGGTTTTACCTATAAAGAAGAATTTAATACCATGGAGGAGTTATTAGACAAATTTATTAGCCTTTTCAAAAGCAACAAAAGACAATAATCAGTCAATTTATTCTTCGAAAATATGCTCTCCAACAGTTTATCAATAAATTATTATAGAAATATGTTAATTCTTGAATCCACATATCTTTTTGACCATATTTTTTAATCATAAAATTATAATTTAGCACACTTAAATTTTAACTTAAATCAAAATTATGTTTGCATTAATGGTGATTATATTTGTTTTAGGGTACACAGCTATTGCTCTTGAACATCCACTAAAAATTGACAAAGCTGCATCTGCTCTAATTACTGGAACATTGTTATGGGCTATTTATGCCTTAAACCATCATGGATTATTAGAATTAGACTTAAGCCCTGCGTGGCATCATATCACCGGGGCAGCAAACGACGTTATCAGTTTTGTCAAACCCAATGTTGACCCAATGCATTTTAATAGTCTTTGGGGCTCAACCGTGGATATTGCAAATAATCAAAGCGAATTTGTTAAACATGATCTTGAGCATCACTTAGTTGAAATTGCAGAAATATTATTCTTCCTTCTGGGCGCAATGACCATTGTAGAAACAGTTGATCAACACCAAGGTTTTAAATTAATTACCGACAAAATTAAAACAACCAATAAAGTAAAGCTTCTTTGGATTTTAAGCATTTTAACCTTTTTCATGTCGGCTGCCCTTGACAACCTAACAACAACCATTGTTTTGGTTGCATTGTTGAGAAAGCTGATCGACGATCAAAAAACAAGGTGGTTTTTTGCCAGTATGGTAGTACTAGCAGCAAATGCTGGAGGTGCATGGTCCCCTATTGGTGATGTAACAACCATTATGTTATGGATTGGCGGGCAGGTAACTGCAATGCACATTATTAGAGATGTTTTTCTGCCAAGCTTAATGACAATGGTAGTTCCTTTGGTAATTGTATCATTTACGGTTAAAGGGGATATAACCAGACCAAACCTTAGCAAAGGGGAATCGGCAGAATTTACGACAGGGTTTGAAAGGAAATTAATGCTTGTCCTGGGAGTATCTGCATTATTATTTGTGCCTGTCTTTAAAACTGTTACACATCTCCCCCCGTACATGGGAATGCTTTTCGGATTAGGCATAATATGGTTAGTTACTGAATTATTGCATAGAAATAAACCTTTAAAGGACAAACGAAAACTTTCCGTTATTGGGGTACTCCAAAAAGTGGATGTCCCTACAATTTTCTTCTTCCTTGGTATATTATCAGCTGTAGCAGCATTGCAATCTATTGGCCATCTGAATGTACTGGCAAAAGTATTGGAGGATAATTTCCAGAACATTTATATCATCAACCTGATCATTGGTGTTCTTTCAGCTATTGTTGACAATGTGCCGCTCGTTGCCGGAGCAATGGGAATGTACCCTATTGTTGATCCAGGAACCACTGGTTTCCTTGCCGATTTTGTAGTGAACGGCAAATTCTGGGAATTCCTTGCTTATTGTGCCGGAACAGGAGGTAGTATTTTAATCATTGGCTCAGCAGCAGGTGTTGCCGCAATGGGACTTGAAAAAATCGATTTTATCTGGTACGTTAAAAAGATTTCTCTGCTTGCCTTAATTGGCTACCTTGCTGGTGCTGCAACCTATTATCTAATGTTTGGAATGTAATGAAATTAAACACTGCTTTGTTCATAACTCAACAATCACTGGGCTTACGAACTTAAAAGTGTAAGATATTATTAAGTAATTTTACGGGGTATAATAAAATGTATTATACCTCGTTTTTTATGTAGTCAACTCAGAAATTATTATAAAAATGAATCTATTAAATTTTATACTTTTTCAGGCTAATCTGAACGGTGCCGATGCAGAAGCATTAGAAGGTGCTGAAGGAATTTCAACCAAATTTATCAGCCTTGCAATGAAAGGTGGCTGGATTATGATTCCAATTGTTCTCTTGTCATTCATTGCTGTTTATATCTTTTTTGACCGCTATTTTGCCATAAAAAAAGCCGGTAGAGTTGACATTTCACTAATGGATAAAGTGAAAGCCTATATCATGGCTGGTAAGATTGATGCTGCCCTTGCGCTAACAAAGAGCAACAATACACCGGCTGCCAGAATGATTGAAAAAGGGATAAGCCGGATTGGACGGCCTCAGGCAGATGTAAATTCCGCAATTGAGAATGTCGGGAACCTTGAAATATCAAAACTTGAAAAAGGTTTGCCGGTGTTGGCTTCGGTTGCAGGTGGTGCCCCAATGATTGGCTTCCTCGGAACTGTGATGGGAATGATACAAGCCTTTTACGATATGTCGGCTGCAGGAAACAACATCGACGTAACCTTATTATCCACTGGAATATACCAGGCAATGGTAACTACAGTTGCAGGGTTAATTGTCGGAATTGTAGGCTACTTTGCATACAACATTTTGGTTAGTAATGTTGAAAAAGTCGTGTTTACGATGGAAGCAACCACTTCCGAATTTATGGACTTATTAAATGAACCTGCTTAAATTTAAACAGCATGGCATTAAAAAGACGAAATAAAGTGAATGCAGCATTTAGCATGTCTTCAATGACCGACATTGTATTTTTGCTGTTGATCTTTTTTATGGTAACGTCAACATTAATTGCACCCAATGCATTAAAATTGATGCTGCCACAAAGCAATAACCAAACGGCTGCAAAGGCACAGACTACAGTATCTATTACAAAAAACCTACAATATTACGTAAATGATGCTGGGAATGTTAAAAGAGTATCTTTTAATGAAATAGAACCAACCCTTGTTAAGCAATTCGGGGATAAAAAAGATATATTTATTAGCTTACACGCCGAGAAATCGGTCCCTATTGAAGAGGTTGTAAAAATTATGAACATTGCCCGCAAACATGAATTTAAAATGATATTAGCGACTCAGGCAAACTAATTAATGACTTTCTATAAAAAACATAAAAGAGGTATTTGGGGATCAGGCATATTTCATCTGATCATACTCATTTTATTAATATGGCTGGGATTTTTCACCCCACTACCATTGCCGGGTGAAGAAGGAATTTTGGTAAACTTTGGAAATTCTTCAACCGGAGAAGGTCTGCGTGAACCCAGCCCTAAAAAGAAAACGACGCCTCCCCCCCCTGTAAAAAGGGAAGAAGAAAAGGTGGTTGAAGAAGTTAAAACAACTCCCCCTCCTCCAAAAACCAATATTCCAAAAACAGAGCCTGAACCTGCTAAAGAAGAGGCATTAACACAAACCTACGAAGAAACAGCAGCTATTGAAGCAGCAAAAAAGAAAAAAGCAGAAGAAGACCGAAAAAAAAGGGAACAACTGGAGGAAGAAAGAAAAAGAAAAGAAGCTGAGGAGATTGAGCGCAAAAAACAAGAAGAAATTGAAAGGCAGAGACTTGCCGAAATAGAAAGGATACGACAGGAGGAACTTGAACGGCAACGAATAGCTGAAGCCGAACGCAAGCGTAAGGAAGCGGAAGAACAAAAAATAAACGAAATTAACTCACGCACTAAAAATGCCTTTGATAATAGTGGTTCAGGCACTGGCGGTGTTGGAAAAGATGATGGTGAAAGCCAGGGGGTAACCTATAAAGGAGGAAACCAAGGTGTACCAACCGGTTCTTCAAATTCAAATACTTATGGACCTGGCGGAAGCGGCTCTGGCAATAAAGGGTCTGGTCCTTCTTATGCCCTTGCAGGCCGATCCGCTACATCCTTGCCAAAACCACAATACCCAGGCAATGAAGAAGGGGTTGTTGTTGTTCAGGTTACGGTTGACAGAAATGGAAATGTAACCAAAGCAACTGCAGGTGTTAGGGGTTCGAATACAATGAACAACAGTCTACTGGCAGCAGCGCAAAAAGCAGCACTAAAAGCAAAATTTAATCTGGACAATAGTGCCCCCGCATATCAAACAGGAACTATAACCTATCGTTTTGTACTAGATTAACTGGTTAAAACCAATCTTTCAAAATTTAAATCATGTATGCTCTGATTAATCTCCTTCTGTATTACCAACAATTTATTTTAGTGAATCAAACCATTCAAGAATAAGTTTGTAAGAGGAAAAAAAATCGTGCCCAACTCCCTGAAGGGGAACCAGTTTTATTTTTGAAGGATCAGAACCATTGGAAATAAACGATTCATAAGTTTTCTGGGCAATTTCATAGGGTACAATCGGGTCGTTCGTGCCATGGTACAAACGTGTTCGGATTTCCGGCTTCCAATTGTAAACGCTGTTATCTTTCAATGCGTTTTTAAATGCTTCTTCCCCATCGTTCCTGAAATTTTCTAAAAAAACCGGGTTCATAAGCTTTGTCAAATCACTTGTTAAACGTTGATTGATTTCATCTTCGTTATAACTTCCACCCAACAACTGATTAATCCTTGAGGCATATAAGTTCTGAAAGTAATCGGTTAAAGGCCTCTCCCAATAGCCAATATTATAAGCCGTTAAAACAAGGATTAGGTATGCTGGTGAAATATAGGTGTCATTTCCAAAAATGATATTTCCGGTTTCTTCCATGTCATAAGGCCCCGCACTTGGTGCCGATGCAACCAGATCCAATCCATCCACAGGAGTTGCTTTCAACTCTTTTTGGGTAGCAACTGTTACGTAACCACCTTCCGAATGACCTGTAAGAAATAAACGAGGATCATATTCAATGTTGTTGTCATCCAAATATTTTTTCCCTGCCTTGATCATATCTATTACAGACCGGACAGTTGGCTCATACAGATAGTAAGGATGCACAATATCAACCGATTCGCCATAACCAATATAATCGGGCATAAAAACAATATACTCATTAAATATTGGTACTATTTCATTTGCAGTTTCAGCATTCGATGGTGCTGAACTATCCGCAAACATGGTTCCGTGCTGAAAACTAACGATTGAAGGCGTATGCTCTGGCTTTATTGGAATAATCATTGCCCCGGAAACAGTAATTTCCTCTCCCTTATAAACGGTAGTGTAAACAATACGATGATACGAAACGGCATTTTTTATATACAATTCAGGATCGTTAATTCCATTGGCCACATAAATGCCTTTTAATGTTGCACTGCTTACAGTGAATTGATAATTAGACAATTCCTGATACGGATCCAGCAGGTTTACAACAGGCACTTGTTTGGTAACCTTCGTGAAAGGATCATCTTCACAGGAATTAAGGAAACAAAGTAAAAATACAAGGATCAATGCAACCCGTAAACTTTTTATATTTTGATGGTAAACTTTGAACATATCTGTGTTTTTAAGGAATGTAACCATTATTTAATTAAAAAGTGATGGATACTCCCGGTGAAACAAACATTGGAATATTAAGCGATTGGCTTTCTTTTATTACAATCCACTTTCCATTTGGGTTTTGCCACGATTCCCACCAGCAACCCGAAATATTATCTCGGTTAAACAGGTTTACAATATTTAAATATACATTCAACCTCGACTTTTTAAACAGCCAGGTCTTCGAAAACCGTATATCTACGGTACTGTAATCTGAAACCCTTCCGCTATTTTTTTTCTCTGTATCATAAAAAAACATATTTTGATCGCTATCGTTGATGCCAATAAATGCAATATCATAAGGTGTATATGGTTCTCCGGTATGGAACAGCCATAAACAACTAAATGTCCAGTTTCGTCCAAAATTTTGAACGCTGTTTAAGATGATGGAATTTCTTCGGTCAAAATTCCGGTATGTTTCCTGCCCCAATGAATTTTTAATGGTATTTTTCGCGTATGCATAACTTAAGGAAACAATATTGTCTTTCCCGTATTTATGCCGCACCTGAAATTCAAGACCAGAAGATTTCCCACTTTGTGTATCGAAATCAATATCTATAATAAAAGGAATCCTGTTGTAAACATCGTAGCGAAAATCATCGTTCAAACGTTGATAATCTTTATGATAGACATTAAGATCAAAAACAGTATTTGCCATCTTATACCCAACGTTCATGATATAATGGGTACATTTCTGATTCTCATCTAAGGGTTCCGACTGCCCCTGGAAACTTTTCAGTTTTTCAAAATCATCGGGTTGGTAATAAACTCCATAAGCCAACTTCGTAGAAAGGTTATTTGTGAACTGGATTTTAGCTGCAACCCGTGGAGCCACATACATTTTATCGGTATAACTTTGGTTGGAAAGCCTTACACCATAATGGAAATTAAACCATTCTGCCAACGACCATGTATGCTGGATATATGCCGCAAAAGTATTGCCTTTTAAATGTGAATCCACATTAATCGTATCGATAAGAATGTTATCCAGGGTCGAATTGTACAAATCATATCGGGTCTCACTAAACCTGTAATCTTCCCTAAATTTTTTCCATTCAAAGCCAAATTCGAGACTGTGGTTTGGGTTGATGTTCCACAAATGGTTTTGGTTTAAGATAAAAATGCCCCCTTCTTTTTTATCAATATTTTCCGGAGTTATACTTTGTATAAAATAATTATCGGAATTGGCATACAAATCCTGAAACCCTGCTGTTGTATTTATATAATAATTCTTACCAGGCAGGAATTTCCAATTTGCCCATGCATAATTATTGTTCTTGACGTTGTGGAAATACAAGTTCTGATATAGGTTTTCATCAACGGTCAATTTAAAATCGTTTTTCGCCTTTAACAGGTTCAGCGAAAATGAATTTTTATCGTTCAATTGATAATTTACCTTACACCAAATGTCGTAATAAATGGGAGAAATATCGGAATTAAGGCCCTTTGTCATTAAGTCAAGATATCCCCTCCTCAATCCATAAAGAACGCTGGTTTTATCATTTATCCGAACCTTTCCGTACAGGGCTGCACTAAGAAAATCAATGGAAGCAGTATGCTCGTCATTATCCACATAATCAGGTGTTTTAACTTCAATAATTCCCGACATTTTATCCGTATATTTTGCAGAATACCCACCGGTCGATATTTTAATATCCCTGGCATTATCGGTATTAAAAATACTTGCTAATCCGTCGGTTTCCTCAAAATGGTAAGGTTCATATATTTGAAAATTATCGATAAAAGTTGCCGTTTCGTTCCAATGTCCACCACGTATCCTTGGTTTGGCGGAAACATCACTATTGGCATATCCCGGAATAACCCGAAGCGTTCTGTTAATATCTTTCGAGAAATTAGGGGACAGAAGGATTTCTTTTGAGCTTAAAGTATTCATGGTTGGTTCGGCACTGGTAATGCTGTAAGTACCTGGTGTCACCGTCACTGCCTGAAGCTCCGTAAAGGTACCTTCCATAAATATATTTAATTCCACATCCGAAGTGAGTGATAAAAATTTTTCTACGCCTTTATAGCCAATAAAACTAAATTTTATCTCGTAATCGCCCGGGGCAATATTTGATATCTGGTAAATCCCATTCGAATCTGAAATAGTGCCTTTCCCAATGCCAGGCATATAAACATTTACAAAAGGCAATGGTGTCCCGGTTGATTTCTCTACAACCAATCCTTTTAAGGCATAAAACTCATTTTTTTTTACACTTCCCCCAGTGGATGGCAATAATCGCTTTGTGAGTATAATGACTTGCGCATGAACCGTATATTCTATTTCAGTATCCTTAAAAACAGTTATTAATACATCTTTTAGCGGCATTTCCTTTTGTGGCAATGTTATCTGCTTTTGCAAAGGGATCTTCGTGGGCTCGTACGAAAAACGAATACGGTATTTTTTTGAAAGTTCATTCAATACGCTTTGAACAGTAGCTTTTTCTGTACTCAGAGTAACTTTTTCAGTTAATATATCCTGATTTGTTTGGGCGATACAAATGCTTGAAACAACCAGAAAATAAGTGAAGAATATAAGTTTCATAAAGGGCTTTTATTTCGTTGATTGGGGTTTTAACAATATTTTTTCTGCACTCTCTTCAACTTCAATACGAAAGGTTATCTCCAATATTTTTAATACTTCATCCAAAGGCTGGTTATCGAATGATACGGTTACCAATCGGTCTTTAAGACTTGGGTCAACTTCAATCGTTTTTGAATAATATCCTGACAATACTTTAACTGTCTCACCTAAACTTGAATCATTAAAATTAAGCACCCCGGTTTTCCAGGACAGAAAGTTTTCATCCGACAAATCTGATTTAATAAGTTGTCTATTAACCTTATCATAACTTCCACACTGTCCTTTTTCGAGATGAAGCAATTGCGTTTCATCTCCTTCAGGGCTAAATGCGACTTTACCCGTAACTACAGATACAAGAACATGTGATGAATTATCCGCTTTAATATTGAACGAAGTTCCCAATACTTTGACAACCGTCCCATTGGCATGAACCATAAATGGGTGGTTCTTATCTTTTGAAATGCTAAAAAAGGCTTCGCCCGATAACTCAACTTCACGGGTTGCGCCCTTAAATTTTTCCGGGAATGATACTTCTGAGTTGCGATTTAAATAAATGGTTGATCCATCGGGCAAGTTGACTTCTTTCCCAACAATGCCCGCTGAAGTTTCTGTTCGGATCTCGATATCACTTAAAAACACCTTATTTAATACCGCTCCAATACCAACTAAAAATAGCAATACAGCAGCAACCTTAATAAATTGTTTGATGAATACTTTATTCGGACTTTTCTTAGGCAAGCCTGTTATTCCCGTATTTGATTTAATATTATCCCAGGCTTTCTCAAAATCAGGGTCAATACTATCCGGAACTTTTCCTGAGTCCTCCCAAACCTGTTTTATACCTCCATAAGTCTTTTTATTTTCATCCGAAGCTTTGATCCAATCTTTAATGGTATTTCTTTCAGCTTCATTGCACTCTTTTTTGAGGTACTTTATTAGTTGATCCAATTCCATGTTCATGCGTTTTATTATAGAACAACATATTCGGGTACTGCCCTTAAAAGAAAATGAAAAAATTTTAATGCCGGGATTTTAATCCGCAGAAGTACAAGGGAATGGACTTAAATTATTTTAGAACCCATTAGTATAGTAGTAGAAACAGGAAAATATAGCCATATTTTGTCAGAAATCGACGGATTTTTTGAAGTGCTATTCGTATTTGAGCTTCCACTGTTTTTTCTGAAATATTTAGCTCTTTTGCAATTTCTTTGTAGGAAAAGTTAGAATATCGGCTAAGCATAAAAACTGCCCGGCACTTATCGGGAAGTTGTCCAATTGCGACTTTTAATAAGCGATATAACTCTTGTCCCGCCAGTTCGTCCATTTGGTCAAATCCGGTTAATTCTTCTTTGAATTTATCATCATCGGACGAGTGCTGTTGATTGAATTTGCTTTTCAGATAATTTAAGGATGCATTCACAACAGACTTTGTGAAATAAGGCTTAACGCTTCCATTGCAATTAATTTCAAACCTTTTATTCCAAATATGAATAAACACATTTTGTACAATATCTTCAGCAATATCCAAGCGCCCGACATATTTAAAAGAAAGTTTGCAAAATTCAAGGTAATACTTGTCGAAAAAGTACTTTAGGAAAAGTTCACCATTGTTTGTAACAAGGTTTGAATAGTCTTCCCCTTCGAATGTTATGGACTTTTGGTTTCGTTTCATTCCCCTGCAAATATAAAATATAATGAGATAGAATAACCCTTTTATCCTATCTCACCATATCTTGGGGCAATCAATGAAACGGCATTTGGCATAGTACCACAACACCTTTATCCAAATCTTATTACTGTATGATTTCTACTCGGAATATTTACTCTAAAAGAGAATATATTAATTTGACTTTCGAACATTAAATTCATAGTTACCAGAACCTGTCTCATAAACCAATCGCCCATTTTCTTCTCCAATAAATTTTGGGACAGAGTTTTTATCCGAGGTAAACTGCACATCTCCAATCACCGGAAGATATATTTTTGCGGTGGTATTAAACGGAATTTCAATTTTTAAATTAAAATTTGCGTCCGTTTTTTCCCAATTGCTTCTTATCGTTCCATATGGGGAATCAAAACTTACATCCACAAAGCTGATATCCTCAACAATTTCAGGATGAATAATAATGTTTTTATAAGCCACAGATGTTTCCACTTGACGGATTCCACCTAACCCACTGTAAAACCACTCCATAATATGCCCGAGCATCAAATGGTTCAACGACTTCACGTCTAAAGCCATCCACGATTCAGTCAAAGCAGTCATCCCTTTTTTTAGTTGGTATCCATAACCCGGCACATCATCCCGGTTGTTCATTTTGTAAATGATTTCGGAACCGTTATTTTTTGCCAGGGCATCCATTAAATAATAAAACCCAATATCCCCGGTTGTATTTGCAAAAGCATTTTCTTCTAGTATCTTAAATAAATTTTGTATGACTTTTTCTTTATTCTCTTCGGGTACTAATCCCAAACTTATAGGCATTGCCAAAGCAGTTTGGCTTCCGGTTGAATAGGTACATTTTTCTTCGTTGTAAAATTGATCGTTAAATGCCGTGAAAATTTTACCCGATAAATCCATGTAATCCTTCTTTTTAGTTGGTTTATTTAGGACATCAGCCATTTTAGCCATTAAAAGGGCATCGTAATAATAAGTAGCTGTTGCAACTAATGAAACCGGGGTAAGTTGTGCATAACCCGGAGGTTCTGGTCCGATATCGTACCAGTCGCCCAAACCATGTGAAAGGATAAAATTATCCGACTTTTTGCTTAAATATCCGAGATATTGTTCCATCATTGGCCAGGCAGTTTCCAAAACTTGTTTATCACCATACCATTTATACATCGTCCATGGTACCATAATGGTTGCAATTCCCCATTCGGGAGAGTCACGAAACGAAGCATCGAAATAGTCAAAATTGATATATTCAGGAACGATGTTCGGAACCAATCCGTCTTCAGTTTGGGCATCCATCATGTCGTTTACTAATTTCTGGAACAAATGATATACATCTAAACGAAAATGCATACTCTCCCCCATTAAGTGTGTTTGTTCGAGCCATCCAAGTTTTTCGCGGGTCGGGCAATCGGTACTCACACTTTGGGTATTACTGGCAATAGCCCAATTAATCATTTTATTAATTTGATTGAAGAGTTCATTTGAGCAGGAAAAAGTCCCAACCGTAGGGGCTGAATTCCTTGTATGCAATGATTTTAAAGATATTATTTTAGGATTATCGCTTGTTTTATTCCCTGATTGGTTCGAAGAAGGATATGTTACCTGAACGTAACGGAATCCATAATAAGTAAAACGTGGCCGCCAGTTTTCTTCCGCATCTCCTTTTAAGGTATAAGTAAAATAATATGGTGAACCTGAGCCACGTTGGTTAACTGTTCCATTTTCTTTTAAGACTTCAGCCGGATGCAAAATTACTTTTTGTCCTTGTTCACCCTTTATTTTCAGGTCGATGATCCCTGATAAATTTTGCCCAAAATCATACACGACCACACTATCGTTGATTTGTGTAAAAGATACTGGTTCAATTGATTGCATAACTTTAACAGGAGTATTGAGATCAGAAACCAGCTTCCCTGAAGGTGGTGTAACCATGGTTACAGGTTCCCAATTTTCAGCATCAAACCCTTGATTGTCCCAGCCTTTTTGTTCCATTCGGGCATCGTAATCTTCTCCGCCATAGATGCTTGAATAGGTAATAGGCGATTTCAAAGTTTTCCAACTTGCATCGCTTACGATTGTTTTGCTGGTCCCGTTTTTATAATGAACTTTTAGCTTACCGATCAATTTTGGAAAGCCATATGCTATTATCAGCTTGCGGTAACGTTCGCGGTTGTTATAGTAAAACCCGTTTCCAACCATAACACCGATACAATTTAAACCCTCGTTTAATTGTTGGGTGACATCGTAGGAATTGTACAGTACAGTTTTTTCGTAATCCGTCCAACCAGGTGCCAAAAAGTTATTGCTTATTTTTTGTCCATTTATCGAAGCTTCATAATGCCCAAGTCCGCTTATTGATAGGGTTGCATAGTCAATTTCGTTGCTTAATTCAAATTCCTTTCTGAAAAGCGGGACAATAGCAGGGTCTTCTACTTTATCCATTGATATGTCGCCATACCCGGAAACACCATCAACCAACAGTTTTAAAGAATCGAGTTCTTCATAACCAATCCATTCGGCATGTTCCCAATCATCGGCAGATAATAATCCCAATTGCATGAAAGAGATTTTACTCCATTCCGATTCATTACCGTTTTGGTCCCAAACCTTCGCTTTCCAGTAGTACTTTGTTTCAGATTGTAATTTATCCCCTCCATATGCAATACCAATGCTTTGATTTGATTTCTTTTTACCTGAATCCCAAAAATTTCCCGAATTTTCTGATAATACTTCTTGATTGTCAGAAACTAAAATTCGATATGCAGATTGTTGGGCACCATTTAGATTTGATTTAACCACCCAGCTAAACTGAGGGACATTGGTTTCGATCCCCAAAGGATTTTCTGTTTTATTACAATCTGTTTTTTCAATTACCAGAATTGGTTTTTTGAGGGAACAGCCCCATAAAATACTTCCGAATAAAATTACCAAACCGACACTCCGCAAATTTATGAAATTCAATATGCTTCTATTGTTTTTGTTTTCCCGATTCATTGTTTGTTTATGTTTAAATTGGCTTACAAATAATACACCCTTGACATCTAACTAATTGTTCGTTTTATCAGCTAAAAATATATGGTCTTTCTAAAGCAAAAATTTCCCCTGTACTTTAAAAGTACAAGGGAAATTACAAGGGTGATTATTAATCGTTATATCCTGGATTCTGATCCAGTTGATCGTTCAAAGTCAATTCGGTTTGAGGAATCGGAAGGATTAATTTATCCTCGTTCACCTGATAGGCCCTATCAAGCAGATATGAATATTTTGCTTTCATTTTTACACCAAAAGCATTCATTACTTCAATTGCTTTGTCGGTTCTTACCAAGTCTAACCAACGATGGTTTTCAAAAGCCAATTCTACCCTGCGTTCATGGGCAATAATATCGCTTAGCTGGCTTTGGTCGGTAGTAGTAACATCAGCCAATCCTGCCCTTTTCCGCACGTCGTTTAAATAAGGCAGTGCCTGCGATGGCTGTCCTTGATTATTGAGGCATTCTGCCAGCAATAATAATACATCGGCATATCGATAAACCATCCAATCATCATCGGTATTGTTATAGTTTTCGTGGTCGTGAAGGTATTTAATCACAAAAGGTTGTTCAACGAACTCACCATTCTCATTGGTATAGCCATCGGCAATGGATGCTGCTTTTCTTAGATCACCATCTTCGTATGAATCAATCAGGTCTTCGGTTGGGGTGTTCCATCCACCAATTATCCCGTTGTTACCAACCACACCAGTTATCACTTCGGTATTTGTTAAGGCCGGAATGAACTGATAGGTCCAACTGCTTTGCAATCCTTGATCGCCTTGATGGTACTGAATCTCGAAAATCGATTCAGTATTGTTTTTATTGCTTGGATTGAAAATTGCTGCATAGTCAGGCATTAAACTATAAGTACCTGAAGTAACAACCGCGCGCAAATAGGTTTCAGCTTCGCCAAAGTCTTTCAAAGTCATATAAACATAAGCAAGCAAAGTATTTGCAGAACCTTTTGTTACCCGTCCTTTGTCAGACTGTGTAACAGGAAGTTTCTCGATAGCATCTTTTACATCTGCAATAACCTGAGTATAAACCTCGTCTTTGGTTGAGCGGGGCAAAGCAGTTTGATCCCTTGTTGTAACTTCGGTAATATGTAAAGGTACACCTCCAAAATACTGAACCAATTCAAAGTAATAATAAGCCCTTAGAAATTTTGCCTCACCTATAATCCTGATTTTTGCAGTTTCATCAAAATCGGCTTCATCAATCCTGCTAAGAATGACGTTGGTTCTCGAAATTCCTTCGTAACATTGAATGTATTTTTGTTTGGTGTATGCATTTAAAGGATCATTGACAAAACCATCAATATCTTCTCTTTCAACGTTCTGGCGACCTCGATCATTGTCTTTATAAATATAATGCGTATTGTCTGAACGCATTTCCCCAGCTACATAAGCGGTAGCAAAAATCCCGTGCAAACTTTCGTATGCACCATTTAAAGCCTGCGTAAAATTTTCCTCGGAAGCATAAAATTCGGCAGAACTGACAAAAGTTTTAGGTGGTACGCCTAAAAAATCCTCTGAGCATGAATTAACGATGAATAGTACTATTACGAGGATAACTATATTTAATTTTATCTTTTTCATTTCTATGTATTAATAATTTTTAAATGATTATCCTAAAAGTTTAAATTTAGTCCGAAGGATAT
This sequence comes from Prolixibacteraceae bacterium, assembly GCA_963677475.2. Lineage (GTDB taxonomy): Bacteria > Bacteroidota > Bacteroidia > Bacteroidales > Prolixibacteraceae > JABMQB01. The sequence continues at coordinate 257,788 of CAXXQD010000016.1, forward strand.
TGTCCGGGGTACCGGATAAGCGCTCCAATCAATTCCTTGTCCAAGTGCATCACTACCATTATAGCTAACTTCTGGGTTACTTCCATTATATTTGGTAATAACCAAAGCTTGCTGAATAGAGGTATAAAGACGAATACTTTTAAAGTATTTCAATTTCTCAAGAGTATTGACCGTGTAACCTAAAGTGATATTTTTAATGGTAGCATAACTTCCGTCGCTCACCCAACGTGAATTCATTGAACGGGCCAAAGCAGTTCCATAAGCAACTCGTGGATGTTGGCCATCACCAGGATTTTCAGGAGATCGCCATCTGTTAGCCACATCTTTGGTAACATTAAATACACCGTCGAGGTTGTTAAGCGACTCTAAAGAACGGTTCATGATTTTGTTTCCAACTGCACCAGATACAACAAGGTTTAAATCAAAGTTTTTATACTGAAAGCTGTTTGTTAATCCGAAGATAAATTTTGGGTTTGGATTTCCGATAATGGTGCGGTCGTCATCGTTAATAACACCATCTTTACTTGTGTCCTTCATTCTTACCGTACCGACCATTGAGGTAGAATGTTTCGGTGCCGCATCCAATTCAGCCTGGTTATTATAAATCCCGTCAAAAACGTAGCCAATAAACATTCCGATTGGTTCGCCAACCCTTGTGATATGCGGATTACCTGTCAAGCCTCCAATAAAATCAATATCCGGACCAAGGTCAATAACCTTGTTTCTGATGAAGCTGATATTAAAATCGGTATTCCATTTAAATTCATTGACCATGTTTTTAGTTGATACAACAAATTCATGCCCCCAGAATTCAAATTCACCAGCATTGGTCGTAAAATCATCGAAACCAGAAGCTTGTGGAACAGAAAGGGAATACAACATATCTGTAGTGTACTTCCTAAAATAATCGTATTGAAGAAAAACACGGTCTTTAAACAAGCCAATGTCTATACCTAAATCTAGTTGGCTGGTTCTTTCCCATCCTAATTCTGAGTTCGATAAACTTGTAGTTGCTTTTCCACTTCCCAAAACATTATTGAATACGTAATTTGCCGAATTTACAGCAGCATAATAACTATAGTTCCCAATATTATTATTCCCAGTTATACCGTAACTCCCGCGAAATTTCAAATAGGAAAGTTTCGTAGCCGAACTCAGGAAATTTTCATCGCTTGCAATCCATCCAGCCGAAACAGAAGGGAAATTTCCCCATCGGTTATCCGAGCCAAAACGGGAAGATCCATCACTACGCATAGACAATGACAATAAATATCTTCCTTTATAATTATAATTTAAACGGCTCACCCACGAAAGCATCGACCATTCGTTGATATTACTGGTTCCTGTGGTTGTGGCAGCAGCATTCAATGTTGTTACCTGGTCGTCCGGGAAATCAGTTCCTGAAAGTTTGCTATAATCGTAACGAAAACGCTGCGCCGTGTATCCAAGTAATGCATCAAAATGATGATCTTCTTTGATGGTTTTGGTGTATGTTAATGTATTTTCTGTAAGCCATGAATAATAAGAACTGGTTGTAATGGCTGCCTTGGTTTTTTGCGGTGGAGGTGCAAAAACCCCACCGGATGTTGACGGGAAGAAATACAATAATTGTTTATTATCTAAGTCGATGTTTGCACTCGTTTTGAAATGTAAACCGTCTAGAAGCTCAACATCCAAATAGGCATTTGCCAATAAACGTGTTTCTTTGGTATCGTTTTTAATTTCCTGTGCAACCCGGTACCAGTTGGGATTTGGGAAAAGACCTGTTCCGTTTGCCAATAAAGGCAGGCTCCCATCCTCGTTTTCAGCTTCTGCTAAGGGAGAAGTTAAGATTGCTGCTTCAAGAATTCCTCCTCCCCATAAGCTTCCATCAGAATTTGGGGTAGCGCTAATACTATGGCTTGGGGCTACATTAACAGCCAACTTAATACGCTCATTGATATCGTATTCGGTATTTATACGCAAAGAGAACCTTGAGAAGCTTGAGTTAATCAAAACCCCATCTTGTTGTAAATACCCACCAACAACAGAGGTTCTCAGCTTATCTTTATTGGCAGTAACGGTTAAATTATAGCTTTGGATTGGGGCGTTTCTTAACAATACGTTGTACCAGTCGGTACCTTTACCATATTGGCTTGGGTTCTGGTACTCTTCCGGGATGTTTGGTGTTGACCCGGTATATTCCGCTTTTTCTTCCCTGATTTCTTTCTGAAATTGCGCAAATTCACGTGCATTCATCAAGTCAGGGCGCCCTTTTTGAGGAACCGTTTGAACTCCGTAATAGGCATTAAAAGAAATTTGGGTTTTCCCTAAACTTCCTTGTTTTGTTTTTATTAAAACCACCCCGTTTGCAGCCCTAGATCCATATAATGAAGTAGCTGAGGCATCTTTTAATATAGAAATGCTTTCTATTTCATCGGGGTTGATAACGCTGATATCTCCCACAATTGGGAAACCATCAACAACATACAATGGATTACTACTTGCATTGATGGAGGCAGCACCCCGGACACGTATTGACATTCCTTGTCCCGGAATACCCGTTGTTTGAAGAATTTCAACCCCGGCAGTTTTTCCTTGAAGTTTTTGGGCAATCTGAGCCACTGGAATATTCTCAAGTTCCTTTGAACTTATGGACTGAACAGAACCAGTTACATCCCTCTTTTTTTGTGTACCGTAACCAATGGCGATTACTTCGTCTAAACCGATTGTTTCATCAGCCAGGGTAACATCAATAATACTTTGGCTACCAACCAATATTTCCTGTGGTTTCATACCAACAAAAGAAAAAACCAGGGTAGCATTTTCAGGTACATCCGAAATAACATATTTACCATCTACGTTGGTAACTGTTCCATTTGTGGTTCCTTTTATGATTACAGTTACACCTGGCAGCGGAGCCCCTTGTTTATCAATAACAGTACCAGTGATGTTTTCAACTTGCTGCCCTGCATTGGGATTGTTTGCGGAAATAATAATATACCTGTTTACCCGCTCGTATTTCAGGTTTTCTTCCAACAGCAAAGATTGTAATACTTCTTCAACGCTCTGGTTGTTTGCTTTTAAAGTTACAATCCTGTTTACGTCCAAAATCTGGTTGTCATACATAAATGACAAACCAGTTTGGTTTTCAATTACTTCCAATACATCTTTAACAGTTCCTTTTTCAATTTGAAAGTCTAATCTTGAATTTTGAGCATCGGTTTCAGCGAAACTGCTCATTAATCCGAAAAGACACATGAAAATCACGATCGTTTTCATAATTAATAGTCTTTTTAGCCAGAAGGAATACTTAAATGCCCCCCTCCCATTCTTTGAGTTTTTTTTCATAAATTTGTAATGTTTTACATGAGGTTTGACAGTGATTCAGAGTACCAATCCTATCGCTGACTTTCCCCGGTTGAACAATAATTATTAGTAAGGAAGGTTTGTCTTTAGACGAACCTTTTTTTGTTTATAAATTTGTAATTACCACATTCTTTCCATCAATTTTATAAGAAAAAGGATACACGATATTAATAATTGACAATATTTCACGGAGGCTTTCTGTCTTCACCTTGAAGCTTAATTTTTGGTTGGTATCGTCTAATCCATTGTAATCAATGTGCACACCATACCACCGTTCTAAGTATTTAAAAATTTCAGGGATTGGCATATTCTCAATAACCAATTGGTCGCTGTTCCAAGATGTGATTTGTTGTAAGTCGCAATTCTTTGTTGAAATCAGCTTATTTTGAGCAACCAAATAAGTAACCACTTCGCCTGCCGCCATTGTTTTTAAGTATTGTTTTTCTTTAAAAATCCCGACACTTCCTTTTAGCAGTGCAACTTCTGCCTCTTCATCATTGTTGTAGGTTCGAAAATTAAAGGTTGTACCATAAACTTCGACCCGTAATTTATTTGATTTTACAGAAAACATCTTATCGGGATCTTTCTTCACATCGAACATTGCTTCGCCTTCAAGTTCGAGACTGCGTTCGTTAGAGAAATTTGTATTGTACCTTAATTTTGAATCGCCATTTAGCCAAACTTTAGAGCTGTCTGGGAGTAGTACCATCGTTTTATGCCCGTAAGGAGAATACACTTCTGCATATTTATCTTCACTCAAATGTTGATCAATAGCCCAATAAGAACCTGCTCCGACAATTAACATGACAACTGCAGCTGCCACCCGTGAGAATAAACGAAGAATTTTTTCCCTTCCACCTGATGCTGATACCCGCTTTTCAATATTTCGCCAACCAATATTCATATCAGGCTTATAATATGCAGGTACTGATCCATTAATTTCATAGATTACCTTTAATTCATCGTAAATTTTCTGATTTTCTTTATTTTCCAAAATCCATAAATCAAGCTCATTAAAGTCTTCTTCAGTTGGATTTTGAAAAGTTCTTAATAATAGGTCCCATGGGATTTGATGTTCCATACTTAATAAATTATACTTTAAAGTAACGTAACTTTTTTACCCCCCTAAAAGGGTGGAGAAAAAAATGAAGATATTTTGTGACAAATAATTTATGAAAACAGATACAACAGAAATAAAACAAATATTTTACCGCGATACGGCTCAAGGAAAGCCCTAAGCTTTTTAAAAGCAATTGTCATTTGATTTTCAACTGTTTTAATGGAAATATTTAATTTTAAGGCTATATCCTTGTTACTTAAATTCTCATGCTTACTCAAAATAAATATTTCCTTGCATTTCGCTGGCAATTGTTCGAGCGCTTTTGACAATGTCTCCTGGAATTTTTCAGGATCAAAAAAATTATCATTGTCTTCGCTCACATTATAAAAGTTTGATTTTGCAAGCTCAGTATGAATTCTATCTCTTGTGTTTTTATTCCTGATTTCGTTTAAACTTCGGTATTTTGAAGCATTGAACAAATATGCTTTCACCGAATGGTTTAATCTTAATTGTGCCTTGTTTTCCCAAAAATAAACAAATATATCCTGAACAATTTCTTCGGCAAGGATTCGGTCATTCACATAAATATTTACAAAATTACATAAGTCAGCATAGTATTTCTCAAAAAAATATTTGAAAGCATCCATATCACCTTCAATCATTTTTTGAACTATGAATAATTCTTCTTTATGATTTGTTTGTTTAGACAAAACAAGATTAGTTTGAAGCAAATGTAATAATTCTTGAATTGCTGGTTTATGCTGAAGTTTGTTTTTTTTCTATTGCCAATTCGAATAACATTGTAGAATACTGATTGTAAACAACATGCATTTATTTGGCTTATCTTGCACTGGAAGTACATAGGTTTAAAATTGAATGAAATTCAAATAATAGACTATAATCGGACGGAAGACAGATGTCGGAAGACAATCGATCGAATTTGACCTTCCCTATATAGAGTTGACCGATTTTTTAAATTAATTAATCATACAAAATAATTCATTTTCTTTTATTTCATCACTCCAACTGAAAGTACTTTCAGTTGGAGTGATGCGGTTTGGTGCATAAATTTCCTCAACAAAACCTATTTTATTTGTCAGTTCATTAAATTGATTTGGTGCTATTCTTATAGGCAATGAGTCATGTATCCTTTTTGTATTGTAATGTTTTACCGCCTTATTGACTTTGGTTTTCAACATCCAGAATGAATTGATTTCCCAGTGTTTTAAATAATCATTTTTTATAGTCCCATTTATACGTTCAGCATAAGCATTATCCTGGGCACATATTCCCATACTAATATTCACACCATTCTCTATTAATAGCCTTACATACTGTTTGGCAATATATTGGCTTCCCCTATCTGAATGGTGTATTTTGGGTGCCCCATGGCTTTTAATAGCCATTTTTAATGCCCTGGCATTAGCTTCTACACGTAAATTGTCAGATACTGCATATCCTACTATTTGACGTGTGTAAACATCAATAATGAAAACAATATAGTAGAACTTTCCTTTTACTTGATAATAGGTAATATCAGATTGCCAAACCGTATTCTTGCCCTTAACAACAAGCCCTTCAATTAGATTAGGGTATTTGTGTGATGCTGGGATTGTAGTCTTATGATAATTTTTTATGCGTTTAACCCTATACCCCAATTCCATAAAGGCTTCTATAAACCTATCCCTTCCTATAAAATCTGGTTTTAATGTATAATACATCTTTTCAACCCCACAACCAGGGTGCTCAGAACGTAATTCGTCAGCTTCAACCATTAAGCCCATAAGTTTCTCATCAAAACCAAGCTGGCGCTTTTGGTACTGGTAGACTGCTTGTTTACTAATTCCTACAGCCTTATAAAGTTCATTCATTGAGCTATTCATTTTTTCTTGGTTTTCCCTGAACCAGTTAATTGTGGGGTGTTGTAGTTTTTTTTAATATCAACCCCAAGGTCATCTTTTGCAATTTCTACCATCTTTTCCATATAGTCGATATAAAGTTGCTTTTGACCTACAGCCCTTTCCAATTCTTTTATCCTATCCTCCAGATCCTTAATCTTTTTTGTACTGCTCTCTTTCATTTCTACAATATGAACGGATTTTTTATTGTAAGTTGAAAACCTATAAATCCACCTGTAGATAACTGCATCTTGAATTTCATATAACTTACTTAATTCCTTGACTGTAAAAATACCCTTTTCATAATCCAATACAATTTTTCGTTTGAATTCCTCAGAATAAATCCGTCGTCTCTTAATTCTTGTAACCTTTGACCTCATAAATACTTAATAATGTGGTCAACCTATATCAGGGATGGACAATTTTTAAACTTCGGTCTCCGGGCTTCGGACTTCTGTCAAAAACCAACAAGTTTATAGAAACTAAAAGTAGCTGCAATAATCCCGATTGAATCGGGAGCAGGGTTTTAACCATTAACTGGAAAATAAAAATGCGAACTAATTAATATGGTCCGCACTTTTAAGTCGGGGTAGCCGGATTCGAACCGACGACCTCGTCGTCCCGAACGACGCGCGCTACCGGGCTGCGCTATACCCCGATGGAGGCACAAATGTAAAAATAAATTTATCGAATTTTAAAAAATACCGAGAAAAACATTTTGGTTTTCAAAAATTCAATTTACATTTGTTCGTAATATTACGAACATGGACAAACCAGAAATAATATTTACCGAAAACGAGTATAAACTTGCCCGCTATGGTAAAGCACTTGGGCACCCGGTACGAATTTATGTTTTGAATTTACTTTCGAAGCAAAGTTGCTGCTATTCAGGCGATCTTTCAGAGATATTACCAATTGCAAAATCTACATTGTCACAACATTTGAAAGAATTAAAGGATGCAGGTTTGATTCAAGGTGAAATTGATGCGCCAAGAATCAAATATTGCATCAATAAGGCTAATTTTGAAGAAGCCAAAAGCTTGTTTAAAGAATTGTTTCAATTATAACCGATCAATAATAATGGAAATCAAAGTATTAGGAACCGGATGTCAGAAATGCAAAATGCTTGAGAAACTTACCAATAAAATGGTTGAAGAACTGAGCATTAAAGCAACCGTTGTAAAAGAAGAAGACATGTTTAAAATAATGCAATATGGCGTAATGCGAACGCCTGCATTGGTTATTAACGAAAAAGTTGTGCACTCCGGATCGCTCCCATCGCGCGATGAATTAAAAGCACTTTTAAATTCACATTTATAAAACTATTAACCGAGAATCAAAAAAATCAATCCATCATGAAAACACTAAAATTAAGTTTCATTGTCGCCGCAATAATCTGTTTAATTGCTCCTTTCGCGGAAGCAAAACCAATGGTTTCAAAAGAAGGCAACTCGAAAATCCAGGTTTATTATTTTCACAATACCAGACGCTGTGCAACCTGCAATGCAGTGGAAAGTGTGACTAAAGAAGCCTTAAAAACCCAATTTCCCCAGCAGGTTGCCGATGGTGTAATTACTTTTCAATCGTTGAACCTGGAAGAAGAAGATGGCAAAATTGCTGCAAAAAAACTGGAAGTGAATGGTCAAACATTGCTTTTTGTATCGGGCGATAAAAAAACCGATTTAACCACCGCAGGCTTTATGAATGCACTGACCAAGCCTAACAAATTAAAAGATAAAGTTAAGGAAACTGTTAACAGTATGCTTTAAGCAGAATGGAGTATTTGCAAACCATTTTTGAGAACACAAGTTTCCCCTTATTTTCTGCTTTTCTGTTGGGGCTTATGACTGCCATTAGCCCCTGCCCTATGGCAACCAATATTACTGCGATAGGATTCATCAGTAAAGACCTTGAAAAAAGCAGGAAAGTTATAATCAATGGGCTTATTTATACCTTGGGACGGGCACTTGGCTATTTTGGGCTGGCGGCGGTTTTCTACTTGGGTGCCGATCAATTTCAAATAGCCGGGTTTTTCCAGGTACACGGAGAAAAAATAATCGGGCCTTTCCTAATTGTAATAGGACTATTAATGCTTGATTTTATCCCTATAAAATTCCCCGGTTTAAATGCAATCTCTGAGAAATTTGAAAAAAGAAACAAGCAAACTTTTTTAAGCATCCTGATATTGGGTGTTGTTTTTGCACTTGCATTTTGCCCATATAGCGGGGTATTGTTTTTTGGAATGCTGATACCACTGACTATTTCAAGTTCAGGCGGATTGGCATTGCCTATTGTTTTTGCAATTGGCACAAGTATCCCGGTAATAATTTTTGCTTGGATTATCGCAAACGCAGTTTCGGGAATTGGCAAGGTGTACAATAAAATTAAAGGCTTTGAACTCTGGTTCCGGAGGATTATTGCACTGGTATTTATTGGAGTTGGAACCTATTATATTATTCTTCTGTTTTTCTAAAAAATTTACAAGAACTGTTCGTGTTTTTACGAATTACGAACACAACATAATCAAAATGAATGCGCCGACCAAAAAATATTTAACTCTTCTTATTGCAGGTATTGCCTGGATTGCTTTATATATGAACCTGGAATTAATATCCAAATTCATAGTGTATGATTTGCTGTCGATGGAAAGGGAAAAACATTTCACCGAATCTGTGCGCTTTTTTGTTTTTGAAGTACCCAAGGTCATGCTATTGCTAGTATTGATTGTTTTTTTGGTTGGCATTATTCGTTCGTGGTTTTCGCCCGAAAAAACCCGTAAAGCGCTCGAAGGTAAATCATTATTCGCAGGAAATTCAATGGCAGCAACTTTAGGTATTGTTACTCCGTTTTGCTCGTGTTCGGCAATTCCATTGTTCCTGGGTTTTGTTGAAGCAGGCATTCCGGTGGGCGTGACCTTTTCATTTTTAATTGCAGCACCAATGATTAATGAAGTTGCCTTGGTTTTACTTGTAAGTATGTTTGGCTGGAAAGTGGCAATTATTTATGTGCTCACCGGATTATTAATTGCCATATTCTCAGGTTATGTTATCGAAAAACTAAAACTCCAGAAATATGTTGCCGATTGGGTGTTTCAAGTGAAGTCAAACGGGCAGGCATTGGAAGAAAAAAAATTAAGTTTTCTCCAAAGGATTGATACGGGCTTGCAAACAGTCAAAGAAATAGTTGGTAAAATTTGGATTTACATTCTCCTGGGCATTGCGGTTGGCGCAGGGGCACATGGTTTTGTTCCCGATGACTACCTATCAAGGATTTTGGGAAATGAAAGTTGGTATGCCATTCCCCTTGCAATACTAATCGGCGTTCCCCTATACTCAAATGCGGCAGGTATCATTCCAATTGTTAGTGTTTTAATCGAAAAAGGGGTTACCCTTGGTACTGCCCTGGCATTTATGATGTCGGTTATTGGTTTATCTCTTCCTGAAGTAATCATACTAAAGAAAGTATTAAAATGGCAGTTGATTGCGGTTTTCGTAGGTGTGGTTGCCTTGGGCATTATTATAGTGGGGATTCTTTTCAATTACCTCATTTTTATTTAGGCAGGCACATTTGCATAACATTACTGAGTGAATATGCATATAGAAAACCCCTAATTTACAACCAACATACACATATGCAACAAAACTTTAATATTTTATTAACGTATTTTTACGTCACTTCAAAAATAATGACGTATTTTTACGTTATAACTAAAATCAAAAAACGATGGTAAGCGCAAAAACACAATTGTTTGACAAAGAACTCAGGGAAGCTTCCGTACTATTTAAGGCTCTTGCCCATCCGGCAAGGTTAGCTATTATCAAGTACCTCGCTGAAACAAAAACCTGCATGTCAGGAAATATATCGGATGTTTTGCCACTGAGCCGTACAACGGTAAACCAACATCTTAATGAGTTAAAAAGTGCCGGATTAATTAAAGGAAGTGTTGAAGGCACTAAAGTGAATTATTGCTTAAACATTGATAATATAAATACCCTGCACAAGTTGACTTATTTCTTCTTTAAAGAAGTACAGGCGATGGATAAAAAGGCATGTGAATCGTAATTAACTAAACCACTTTGCATTGGAAATACATAGGTTTAAGATTGAATGAAATTCAAAAAATAATGAACAAAGCAGACAAGAGTATTAAGTAATGAGTAAAGAGAAAAAACAAAATAATTCTCAATACTCAAAACTCAGTTCTCAAGCCAACTTCATTTTAAATGAAAATTTATAGAAACTAAAGTAGCAGGTTCTGCTCCGAATACAATTCAGAGGTTTTAACCATTAACTTGAAAATAAATAAACGAAATGAAAATACTTATTCTTTGTACCGGAAATAGTTGCCGCAGTCAAATGGCACATGGATTTTTAAAATCATTTGATCCATCACTTCAGGTGGAATCGGCAGGGACCGAAGCCTCCGGGAAGTTAAACCAACAAGCTGTGAAAGTAATGTCAGAAATAGGAATTGATATTAGCAGGCACACTTCTGACCCTGTTGAAAAGTACCTTAACGACGAATGGGATTATGTAATTACGGTTTGTGGTGGTGCAAACGAAGCTTGCCCAATGTTTATTGGAAAAGTAAAAAACAGGCTTCATATAGGCTTTGATGATCCCTCGCATGCAGTTGGATCGGATGAATTTATCTGGAGCGAATTCCACCGCGTTCGCGACGAAATAAAAGAACGGTTTTACAAGCTTTACATCGAAGATATTAAGCCACAACTATGACACAGTCATTGACCAAAAAGCTATCGTTCACTGATCGTTACCTCACCCTTTGGATTTTTTTGGTAATGGCAGCCGGAGTAGCTGCTGGATACTTCTTCAAAGAAATTAGTGGTTTTTGGAACCAGTTTCAATCGGGGACAACCAATATTCCAATTGCTATTGGATTGATTTTGATGATGTACCCTCCCCTGGCAAAAGTCAAGTACGAGGAGCTAAAAGATGTTTTCAAGAATGTAAAAATACTTGGCTTATCGTTGGTGCAAAACTGGTTTATAGGACCACTGCTTATGTTCGGGCTGGCAATTTTATTTTTGCACGATTATCCGCACTACATGGCAGGATTAATCCTAATTGGATTGGCACGATGCATAGCCATGGTTATTGTTTGGAATGAACTTGCCAAAGGCGATACGGAGTATGCAGCAGGATTGGTTGCTTTTAACTCCATCTTCCAGGTTTTGTTCTTTTCGCTTTATGCATGGGTATTCCTGACTGTTCTGCCCGATTTAATTGGAATACAATCTTTTGAAGTTAATATCACCATAGCCGAAATTGCCAAAAGTGTATTTATCTATTTGGGCATACCTTTCATTGCCGGATTTTTTACACGTTACTTTCTCATCCGAATAAAATCAAAGGAATGGTACGAAACCAGGTTTATTCCAAAAATTAGTCCATTAACTTTGATCGCTTTGCTTTTCACCATATTTGTAATGTTCTCGCTCAAAGGTGAATACATTATCAAAATCCCGTTGGACGTGGTAAGGATTGCGATACCTCTAGTAATCTATTTTGTTATTATGTTTTTGGTATCCTTTTTTATGGGCAAAAAGGTGGGTGCCAACTATTCAAAAACAACGTCAATTGCTTTTACTGCCGCCAGCAACAATTTTGAATTGGCTATTGCTGTTGCCGTTGCCGTATTTGGCATCAATTCGGGTGAAGCTTTTGCTGCTGTGATTGGTCCATTGGTTGAAGTTCCCGTGTTGATTTCCCTGGTAAATGTGGCACTGTGGTTTCAAAAAAAGTATTTCCCGATGGCTAAAAAAGCGGATATCGATTCAAAGGATCTCTGTTCTCCAGCAAAGGGAAACAAATAACACATAACTATAAATAACAATATATTAACGACATATTTTTATCAGAACTCAACTAAACTTCCCTGTAAAATATTGATTTATAATCCAACTGTTTTGCGCCATAGCTATTGTAAAAATTTATGGCACCTTTATTAGCGTTATTCACATACCATTCAACTTTGGCTGCACCTAAACTTTTGGCATATTCACATATACGGTTGAGAAGCATTTTGCCAATACCCTTGCTACGGAATTCAGGAAATACAAATAGATCTTCAATAAATAGATTGGTTTTAGCTTTAAAGGTCGAAAAGGTTTTAAAGAACAAGGAAAACCCGGTCACCTCATTTTTTTCATTCTCAGCAATTAACACCAACACATGGCTGTTGGGCGAAAAAAATTCCTGCAATAGGTCTTCCTTTTTTGCCGTTACAAGCTCCAATTGGTTGACATGCTCTGCCAATCCACGGATGCAACTGTAAATCATATCAATATCCTGTTCTTTTGCTTCCCTTATAGTGATCATGGTTCCTTTGTTTTTATTTATTCCCTAAAAGTATTAAATAATTTACTGGATTATTTATTTGAAAAGTAAGGATGCATCGGACTTATCATTTTATTAAATCAAGCTTAAGAAAATATCTTTCAAAAAACTAATTGAAACAAAGTCAACAGTGATTGTGCCATCCTTCTAATAATAATTCTAAAGATTTCTTGAACTGATTAGTGAAAATTATTTATTATGTTTGATAAAAAATCACATTACCATGCCCAATCATTTGTCCGGAATTACTTTGTACCCTGAAAAATATCCAACCAAAGAACATTACCCGTTTAATTTGCCTTTGTTTTCGGAAACCGAGAGCCTTGATTTTTCAACCCCAATTACCATGTTTGTTGGGGAAAATGGCTCAGGGAAATCGACATTGCTTGAAGCCATTGCAGTGGCGTGTGGCATTTACATTTGGCGAAAGGAAAGTTATTCGAGTGTAACGGTAAACCGCTATGCAGCATCTCTTCATCGCTACTTAAAAGTACACTGGACAAATGGCAGCGTTCCCGGATCGTTTTTTGGCGCCCAGATTTTCAAAGATTTTGCCTCTATTTTAGATGAGTGGGCTTCAACCGATCCTGCACAATTGGAATTATTTGGCGGGAAATCGTTGGTTACCCAATCGCACGGACAATCGTTAATGGCATTTTTTAAAACCCGATACAAACTCAAAGGATTATATTTGCTTGATGAACCAGAAACCGCCCTTTCCCCATCGAGCCAATTGGAATTGTTGAAACTATTGAACGAAAATGCAAAGGGTGGTCATGCACAATTTATTGTTGCGACGCACTCGCCCATTTTATTGGCGTGCCCACAGGCAAAAATCTACAATTTTAATGCATCGCCAATTTCAACAACCGAATATGAGAAAACGGAACATTTTATGGTGTACGATGACTTTATCAGAAACCGTGAAAAGTATGTGAATATGTACGAATAAACGTTTTAAAAATCCTGTTTTAAATCCATTCCCAACCATCGTTCTAATGTAGAAACAAATAAAGCCTTATCTTCATCTGTCATATTTGAATACCGGGCAGATCCATGGTCTTTTCCCTTCATAAAGAACCAAACAGCATCAACATTTTTGGAAGGAGGCACTGCCGCTGCGGTCCAGGTATCGGTTGCCCCATAAATGTACATCAGTTGGTTTCCATCGGTCTGAAGCCAGCGGTTAACTTTGTTTAAAACACTACCATCGAATTTAACGGGAATATGCTTTGGTACAAGGGCCGCATGAGGATGGGGATACACAGGCAGCACTTTTAAATCGTCTTTGAAGTTCTCCGTGTCGTAACCATAATATCCCAATTGTGTTGCCGATTGGTAATAATGGGGCAAAAAATAGTCGATGTCACGGTCGCTAAATAATTTCATGCTGCTTACTTTCATTAAATAATCCACAGCATCCTGAAGGGAAGCAGTGTCACAAGGGATTTCTTCACAGGATGATCCGTATTGCCAAAATGCAAATGGATACTCTAATACGCTGTACTCAAACGCTCCTTCGAAACCCAGGTATTTAAATGATAAACCAGCATCGTTGCAAAACTTTTTTAACAAAGGCAAAACCATCTCCCTTTGCCGGAAGATTCGCTTCTGAAACGAAAGTATTTTTTCACGGCATTCATCCGAACCAATGGTATCTAAAAAGGCCGTTAAGCGTTTTTCCTCAAATCCGGTATTAATTGGAGCCACATAAGGCACGCCCGCATCCACATCCTCCGGGTAGAAATATTTGTAAAAAATAGTGGTCGCTCCTCCTTTGCTAATCCCTGTGCTTACCCACTTATTTTTGTAGATAAGCTTAAAAAGTTGATTTATATAGTGTAAGTCCGCGGTTGCCTGTTCTATATTCAGGTAACTATAATCCAGGCTATCAGGTACGCTTGTCCCAAAAAAACGATGCTCAATCGATAATTGATTTCCATCCAACAATTTGCTTAGCTCTGTTTCATAAGCCCTGTGCTGACTATAGCCCGAAATATACATCACCATTGGCTTATCGAATCCTTTGTGCGATAAAAACACACGTTGATAGAAATACCCTTTTTCAGGATTTTGGTGATCCAAAGGTTGTTTGATTTTTAACTCGTAGCCTTTTTCAAAATTACCCTTCGTTTCCAATTCCTTAAAAGTAACACCCGGCAATTCAGATAGAACCTTTTCAATTTGTACATTTTGAGCACTTACATTGCAGGTAAAACCAAGGAATAAAACAAAACTTAAAAACAAAAACTTCATGCGTATATTTTTTATGATTGAGACCAATAATATTATTTTCGGAATAGTTACTAATATTCAATTTCCAATGGAACTTCTTTTGCCACTTCCACCAAAATGCGTACATCGTTTAAACCAATATGCCCCTTAAAAATGCTTCTTTCCAGGTTTAACTGATTAATTTGTTTATGCAATTCAATCGGATCAGCCTTTGTGGCTTTTTCCACCGAGACAATTCCAAGATCGTACAAAATTGTGGCATAAGTAACACCAACCCACTTAATCCTCGATAAATCGCACAACCCGGTCAGTTCCAATATCTTTGCTGCATCTATTCCTGTTTCTTTTGCAAGGTTAGCTCTTTTATCGGGCGTTAAAACCCGATCGTAAAGTTTAAAGGTGTTTTTAATTCCAATCTTTTCAAGGCTATCTGACACTCCATCCGGCAATCCGGGAAAATCTTTTAACTTATTGGGTTTTGGAACCATACTATTTAGCTCACGAAGCAAAATCTTCAAATAATCGCCCGATAAACATTCTTCTTTTTGCAATTCTAAAAGCCGGTCTTTCTTTTTCAACAACTGCATCAACTCTACTAAGTTAGCAATCCCTATCTTTTGAAAATAAGCAAACCTCTCCCCCAGCCTTTCGTTTAAAATACTTCGGCTTGGTGGCAGATAAGCTTTCTCCAGTTTTGAACGATATTGTTCTAACGAAATATTTTCCAGTTCAATGTAATATCCCATATCATCCACTTATTTTCTTAAGAAACTATATTGATAATGCTTTAGAAAATGAATAAATAAAGGTAGGTAAACGCGAAACATAAAAGTATAATCGAAGTCAGGAAACTGTTTTTTGTTGAAACTTTAATTGCTTATGCATAAAAAAACAAAAACCTATCGACGTTGCTGCCAATAGGTTTCGTTATGATTTTTATTTCCTTCTTCGGAATATATACTCCAGAAAAAGAATTATTTTTTTGATTTCTCAAATTCAAGGCTCGCCATAATAAACGGACCGAGTACTTTTCCTTCGGTATTGTTGTTAATAGTAACATCGCCACCACACAGGTAATAATCGGCATCGCCTTTACGGTCACCGCTCAAACCAGCCGATTCGCAACTTTGAATAATTTTTATTTTACCATCCGGCTCTTCCACAATAAATTGCTCAACCAATCCTTTGTAAGCTTTTTGGGCAACGGGCATGTAAGTTTTGGCATCGAGAACACCCAAACGTATGCCTTTAAAATATGCATAAGTAAACATGGAAGAAGCCGAAGACTCCAAATAGTTGTTGATGCCGCATGAACTTGTTTTACTGTCGTCATACTGTAAAAGTTGGTACCAGCATCCCGATGTTACATCCTGGCGGGCTTTTAAGCCATCGGCTACCATATTCACATATTTTACCAAGCGAGGACGTGCAGCATGTTCATTGGGCATATTCTCAAGGGCATCGACCAAAGCGGCAAAGAACCAGCCCATACCACGGCCCCAAAATTCAAGTGAACGTCCGGTTACGGGATCTGCCCAATACGATGAAGCATCGTTTTTAGGCTCAGCCGACCATGCGTGGTAATTTAACTTTTTCACCGGGTCCCAGGTATAGGCAAAAATGGTATCAAATTGCATGGCAATATCATCCCACGCTTTACTATTTGACTTTATCCCTTCTTCCAAACCAAAGTTCCCCTGCCATTCGGCGTACAATGCAGGCCCCATATACAATCCGTCGAGCCACATTTGGTTCACATACTTCTTTTTGTGCCAAAATCCTCCGGCACCGGGCAGTGGTTTTGCGATACGGATTTGCTCGTTTATTAACTTATTTCGACAAATAGTTGCATTCTTTTTATAGGTTGCGGCTTTATCCTTCTGTCCTTTTGCTTTCGCCCCACGATAGAGTTCAAAGAATATCTTTCCGGCATTCAGGTCATCGATATTGCTTTCGCCAAACCTCATTTTAATATGGTCGGCATAGTCCTCAACAGCACTGTAACAAGCAGTGCTCCATGCCTGATCCTGGTAATGCTCCCAGGTCATCAGAATGGCTTTTGCTACCAATCCGGGCACATAGTCCCATTCAATATTTCGTTCGGTGTTGGCGGTTTTAAAATGCGTGGTTGCCGATTTATTCCGAAAATCGCCCATGCGGGAGTTGATAATCCAACGTGAATAAAGGGTGTCGGAATGAAATTCAGCAGCTTGAAGCGAAGTGAACGTCATCAATACTAAAAACAGAGGGAAATAAATTTTAAGATAGTTGTGTTTCGTTGACATAGATTAATTTTTTATTAGAATGCCACAAATATCATAAAAAAAGAAGAAATAAAAAACTAAGTGGTTTTATTTAGGGAAGTAGCTTATAGGGATTGTAACAATGTAAATTTTCAGTTGTTGTATTTGCTTATTTACCTCTATTCACAGCAGAAAAATATTTAAAGTGTAAAGGTATTATTTTACATATAGTAGAATATCTACTAATTCAGCACAAATTACAAATTTATGCTAGCGGAGCAAGTGAGCAAATAACTAAATGCCAGGTTTAGATATATTCATATTTTCTATCTCACTTTTCAGTTCTTTTCTGAAGAAAAAGCTAAATGATAAAACAACCGCCGTATCAAAATCAATTATTTTGTAATTGCCAAAGTGACTGGTTTCTGTGTTGATTGGCTTCTCTTTGGTTCGTTGACTTTTCACAAAAAGATTAATGTTGATTTTTGAACCCGCCGAATATGAAACACCCGCCGCACCCGAATAATAGAATAAATTTCGATGCTCAACATCCTCATACTTAGCCCCCCCTGGCGAGGATTCATCATTAACACTTTTAGACTCCCCAAATCCAAGACCAGCATCAATAAAGGGCAGTAATTTCCCTTTCCCTAAATATTGTCGAATAAAAATCCCTGACAAAACCGATCTGTATCTATTCTTAGTTATGCCATAATTGTCAAGTTTGTAGAATTTTTTACGATAGTTCAGATCAGCTCCCACAATACAATTATTGAAAATTGTATAACCAATTCTTGGAGCCAAAGAATAACCAAAATAATCATGAACCTTATAACTTTGAATAATCCCACTTTGATATTCTTTTGTATAAAAGTCCTTTGATTCAAATGAAATTCCACTTGTACCTAAAAATCCAGTATTTTCTCCGAGGTTTATTCCTGCTTCAAACAAAAGGAAGTTTTTCTGAACCTGAGCCGATAATCCCAGTGAAATCATCAGCAATAAAAAAGACAATGTGTGTTTATTCATGATATATATTAAGTTTGGTAAGTTATTGGGCACTATTCTATGTTCAGCGCAAAATACAAATTTGCGCTAGCGGGGCCAAATTACAATTTGTGCTAGCGGCAAGAACACCCCGACCATTCCTTATACCATGTTGGCAACTGTTATTTTTCCCCTCTTATTAGAGGTAATCTTTTATATGTTTCAACCATAAGTTTCATAAAGTTTTTTTCATCAATTAATTCATCATTACGCAGTTGAAGTGCACCTATCACGCCTATAATTAAAATACATGCGATTAATATTATTGGTAAAATTTGCTATGGAATCAGAGTAGATATTACCGCTAATGCAGTTAAAATAACAACAGCTACAAGAAGGTAAAATGTTCCAGAAATCCATGGATTGTTTGAGGCCTTATGTTTAGTAGTTTGAATGGCCAATTCTTTAATTGAAACTCGCTCTCCATAAGGAAAATCCTTTGGCTTAATTATCTCTGGAATTCCCTTGTTTTGAATAATTGTGTTAATAATGTCCTGATTTATATCTGTAAGAACAAAGACATCGCCTTCTTGTATATCAAGCATTTGAATTGTTAATTCTTCATCTAGCAGAATAGATTTTCTTACATGAAATAGTTTCCATTTAAGATAAGAAGGGGGCAGAATTTCTGGTTCAACTCCTTTGCGAAAACAATCATCAACATAAGCTTGGTTTCTCCACGAATCTGTAACTAATTTACCTGAGTGGTAGAGAAAAATTCTTTGTCTGAGAAAGAATACATCATCAGCTTGATTAAGTTGCGTGACCCAAATTGTTATTTGATTTTCATTCATTTTTTTAAAATTTAGTTAGTTAACTCAATATCTAATAATTATCTTCTTTGTTACATTTTTTAATATTTGTTGCAAATGGTGCGTTTTTTTTAACACTATTCAATGTTCAGCAAAAATTACAAATTTGGGCTAGCGGGGGCTAACGTGCCACATGTTTATTCTCGTTATAGTTCATTCCCCACATTAGAAAAACCAATTAATTTCTCCAGCTAACGATAAAAAGTGCCCTGAACAATATTTCCATGTATTTTTGGATTGACCCTACGCAAGGCCGTTTCTAGCAATGGTACTATTAAAGTCCGTGCGTTCATTCTGGTTGGAATGTAAAAGCCTCGAAAGTTGAGTTTCCGAGGCTTGTTGATAATTTCAGTGGTGGTACTGACATTTATTGTCAGTAACCCCGTTCAGAATAATTCTCAATTCAAAGGTACATTTCCTTAGGGTCATTTTAAAACAACTTTAATTGAATTATTATGGCAAGGAAAAAGAAAATGGAACTAGACATTATTAACCACAATGCAGCTGGAATTGATATTGGTAGTAGGTCACACTATGTTGCTGTGGGGCAATCGCTGGAGGATGTGAAAGAATTTGGGGTTTATGCAGAAGACTTAGCCGGGCTTTGTGAATGGCTTGTATCTTATGGCATTACATCGGTAGCAATGGAATCGACAGGGGACTATTGGCAAAACCTATTTGCAGAACTTATAAAATATGGTTTTGATGTGATTTTATGCAATGGAAAATTTACCAAACATGCGAAAGGGAAAAAGACCGATGTGAAAGATTGCAGGCACATACAAAAACTCCATGCCCTTGGCTTACTTACAAGTAGCTTCCTCCCTGATGAAACAACTGAAAAACTAAGGACATACTGCCGCCAAAGAAGCAATATCATATCATTGGCGGCAGGGGCTTCACGTAAAATGCAAAAGTATTTGAAATTCCTAAACTTTCGCTTAGATGTTGTGGTAAAGGATGTATGTGGGCTCACTGGAATGAAAATAATCGAAGATATCTGCAATGGAAACCTTGACCCCTATTCCTTAGCTGAACACAGGCACTATAACTGCAGGAAACCCAAGGAAGAAATTGCAAAAGCATTGCACGGGAATAACAGGGAAGATTTCTTGTTTGGGCTAAAACAAGAATTTATGTGTTACCAATTTTATCAAAAACAAATAAGGCAATGCGAAAGGAAAATCAATAATTTTATTAAAACCGAATTGAAGCTACAACCTGAAAAACTGAAATTGAGAACAACCGAAAAACCTTATAAACGGATAAACAAAAATGCACCTTCAATCAAAAACTTCAACCAAGTAGCTTACCAATACTTCGGCGGGGTCGATTTAATGGCTATTGAAGGGCTAAGCCATGCCACAGTACTTTCAATAATCAGCGAAATTGGACCCAGTGGGTTTCAAAAGTTCCCTAGTTCTAAACAATTTGTTTCATGGCTCCGCCTTGCTCCAAATAATAAAATATCCGGTGGAAAAATCCTGAGCAGCAAAATCCCAAAGGGAAGCAATAAATTAAAAATTGCATTAAGGCAGGCTGCAAATGCAATTGGCAATTTAAAAGATACACACCTCTCAGACTTTTTTAAAAGGGTTGCATACCGCAAAGGAAGGCAAGCTGCAGTTAGTGCTACAGCAAGAAAACTAGGTGTGATTATTTGGAATATGGTCACTAAAAAGATTCCTTATAAACCTCCAACAGAGTATTTATTCTTAGACCAGAAAAGAAAGATGGGAATAGCCAAAAGAATTAAAAAACAAATCGCTAAATTTGACTTAAAACCCGAAGATGTTGGCCTCGGTAATCCTTTGAACCCCAGTCCAAGTACTTTACGTTAGTCAGAATTCATAAAATAATAATCTATAGATGCACTCCAATAGACCTTCCCAATTCGCCATAAAAATTAAGATCCCCTCATTTTATTATTTTTCATTTTCATCCCTTTGAATTGTATTTAGATAAATATTCTGAGCTGCTAATTCTTTATAGAAAGCTTGTTCGTACATTGATAGTACTTCTTTTTCTGTCTCGGGTAAATCCCAACCCAATAAGTCGTTCAGTATTTGATCAATAATTAAGAGTATTTTTCTAATCCATTTTGGAGCATTAATAAGGTCAAAAATGAAAAAAATTAATTTTTTAATTTCCTTTATAATTCTGTTTAGTCCAAGTTTTGAAAAAATTGACTTTAAGTTAAGTGAAATTTTTTGAGCACTTTTGGTCATTGAAATTCCAGAAGATTTAATTATCAATTGATTTATTTCTGATTTCGTGTTTTCTGATTCATTTTCTATATTTTCTCTTAAAAAGCTTGCAATTCCATTAAATTGTTCTTGAAGTGGAATTAAAAAATTTGTTGACACAGCTCGATAGTCTTCATCTGTTGTAGATTTCTTTACACCTTCAATTATTTGCTTTGGTAATTGAGTAAACTCTGTTAAAAACATCTCTAATTCTGAGCTTTTGTTTTCTGTAGTTGCCATAATATTTAATTTATAAATTATGCCTACTCTATTCAGTTTTCGGCTTCGCTGTTAGATTTTTTTGCTTTTTATATCAAAATGCCATATAATGATTAACGTACTTTTCGTTATTGCCTTTGTATAAATCCATAAATTGCCAACCACAGCCAACACAAATTAATAATTGAGTGGTTCTTTCAAAACACATATATTGCTTAAAAAATCTGAGAATTGCAGACTTATGACTATAACTAGGTTCCGTTTCACATTCCTTTCTTGTGCGTTTTCAGGTTTCGAAGCATCCGCAAGTTAATAATATAACTTGTGGCAGGCAATAGCTTTGCACTTAAATTTGGAGTTGGAAGTTAAACTTTTACAACTTGAAGCTTGTTGCTTGAGCCTTCTGATAGGGATTTCTCACTTTGTTCGAAATAATTGTCATACTTCTTGCTACTCGAGACACGAGACTTGAGACTTGAAACTTGAAACAATTCTAACTTTAAGTAATTACCACAATATCAATAAGTAGTATTACTTGATTCTGGAAAACGGGTAGAACTACGTTCAAAAAAAACATCGCAAACACTGCTAGTGTAAATTTGTGCTAGCAGTGTTACTATGTCCTGAAAACCACCGAAACTCATATTATGAATACACGTGTGCTAGGCAAAGTTATTTATTGTTCGACATAACCAGCCAATTTATCAATTAATGCATCATAATCAGGATTTGATTCAAAATCTTCAGTGAATTTATTAATGTATGATGGGTCTACAAACAAAAATGAATCTTGTCGATAAGTCATATTTAGTTTCTTTTGAACTGTCGAATGACAATTTGATTTAGTAACTGTTTCAGATTCTTTTGCCGTTGTATTTAATAAAGAAACATTTATTATAGGCATCCCCATTAAATTTTCACATATGAATAGCAAGTGTCCTATTTTTTTAGTCTTTTCACCTTTTGAAACTGCTACTGATATTTCATTCCCCATTGCTCCCACTACAGACTGAGCTATTTGTAAAGCTGAGCCCATAGCACTGAAACCACTCAATATATTACTAATTATTGCTGTATTCAAAGTTCCTTGAGTTGATGAATAATCGAATGTCCTTTCTTCTTGATGAACTCTAACAAAATATCCAGATTTTTCAATTATTGATGTTATTGCATCAGCATCATAAAGGGTCTTTCCTGCTTTACTAAGTGCTGAAGTCCAGGCACCGAAGAAAACTATAACCTTTTGAAAAACTGATTTTACATCATCTGATATATCAGATTCATTTTCAACAGTCGATGAAATCATAATATTACCAGTCTGATTTAGCGTATAATACTTTTTTATCTCTCCGTCTTCTTCTGTAAGAGCTGTAGATTTTAACTCTCTGTTTGTTACTTTTTTTGTTAGGAAAGATTGATACATGTCATCTGAAGAAATGTACTTTAATAATGCTGAATTGGATTCTTTTGTGAACATAGAATATTAGTTTTAGTTAAAAATATTGGTCAAGTCATAATTTTTCACTAACAAAACATTAATAAAATATTTAGTAATGTAATTTCTTGCTTGCATCCTAATTTGGCTAACGTATTTATATGCATACTTTTTACTTTTTCAATTATTCACTACTTACCAACCACTCACCAAACCACAAACATTAATTATTTAGTAGTTCATTGAAAAAAGTGTATTGCTTAAAAAATCTGAGAATTGCAGACTTTTGCCTTTAGTTAAATAGGTTCTATTTCACATTCCTTTTTGTGCGTTTTCAGGTTTCAAAGCTCATACAAGTTAGAGGATTATCGTTAACTAAGCAATAAGTAATATTACTTGATTCTGGAAAACGGGTAGAACTACGTTCAAAAAAAACATCGCAAACCCCTAATTTTGTGGAAAATATAATTCTTTCGATTGAATTTACACCCAATAATTTTCTAAAGATTAACTTTTAGAGGCGTATTCCGAAAAGCCTTACGAGTAGGAAAAACTTAAACACACAAAATCGGATGAAAACAAAAGAAGCACAAGCCAAAACCCTTGTTGGGGCATACTTGGCAAAAGGATTAATGGGCAATATTGGAATGCCGGGCGCACCAATAATGCATTTCTCACTGGTGGTTGTCCCGTCAACCAATACGGTATCAGGTTCGGTGGAGATTACCCAGGCACTGGGACCCGAATACCCAAGCATTGTTATTAAAGAGGTAAGCGGCATTATCCGTGCAACCGGTTATGGAAAAGTTACCAAAGTGGTTGCCCTTAAAGGCGAATACCTTGTTTCGGTACAGCCTCCGGCAATCGGGACTTACCTGGCACAGTTTTCGGCACACATGGCCATTGACGATGACTGGAACGGACGTGGCGGTTTTAGTTACGACAATAACAACATTGAAGATGTTCCAGTGCAAAGCATAAAGTAAGTTGATTGCCGGGCAATTTATTAAAAATTAATTAGGGTAAAACATTTCGGGTGAAACATTTAGGATGCATTTCACCCGATATTGTTTTCCTACATATCTGAGCTTTGTTGCGGAATACAACACCCATTAGACTCCAATATCTTAATTGGCAAGACAAGTTTTCAGGGTAAAATAAAAAGTAGAACCTTCGCCTGGTGTACTGTCAACCCCTATTTTTTTCCCATGTTTATCAATGAATTCTTTACACAAGATCAATCCCAACCCGGTACCTTTTTCATCGTTGGTCCCAGAGGTTGAGTAACTTTCATCCATTCGGAAAAGTTTATCTACAGCATTTTGTGGGATACCAATACCATTGTCCGATATTTGAACAAGTACTTCATCATCATTTTCTTGGACTCCTATACCAATATTTCCCCCTAAGGGTGTAAACTTTATGGCATTTGAAATTAAATTCCTGAATACGGTACTGATCATTGCCAAATCGGCAAAAACACAGATATTTTCAGGTACCTGAGCCGAAATACTTATTTTTTTCTGCGCAGCTATTTCTTCAAACAAGCCGGTTAATTCGCCTACCAAGCCTTTTAGCTCCAATTTAGCTGGCATGTATTTGATCCTTCCAGTAGCCGATTGCGACCACTCAATCAGGTTTGTTAGTAATTCCATCGCCTTTTTCGATGATTCCAAAATCCGTGCGGTAAATTCGCCCACCCGGCTAAAATTACCTTCTTTGGTTTTCTCGTGAAGGATTTCGCTTAGTCCTAAAATTGAATTAAACGGGCTTTTTAAATCGTGAGCAATGATCGAAAAGAATTTATCTTTCATTACATTTAGTTCACGCAGGCGCACAGCCCTTTTGCGCAATTCATCTTCTGCTTTTTTTTATTGCTGTAATATCCTGATTAATACCGTAAAGTTTGATCGTCTTCCCATTTGAATCTTTAACGATTGAAAACCGCACTGTCAGGTAGCCCTGTTCTCCATTGGCATAAATCATTCGATGCTCCAATTGCCGGGTGTATTTTGGATCGGAAGTTTCCAATGCTTTTTTAATTTCTTTTTTTACAACTTCAATATCATCAGGGTGCACAAACCTTTTAGCGTATTCAAATGGGCTCATCGAATGCGATCCAATTTCAACAGTATTGGTTCCGAAAATGGCAAAAAAAGTATCGTTAAAATGAAATAATTCTTCTGCAACATCGTATTCCCATGGACCTAAATGTGCAATTTTCAATGCAATATCAAGTTTTGTCTGGTGTTCGCTAATAATTTGTTCAGTAAGCTTTCTTTCTGTTATATCCTGTATCGTTCCTATTAAAATTTTCACATTGTTATTGTCATCCAAAATGGTTTTCCCTAAACCATGAACCCAGCGTGTTTTACCATCGGTTTTGCGAACAATCCTATATTCAGCATTAAACGGTCTCTTTTGTTTAAGTACTTCTTCCTCCAGGTGATTTCTCATATAAGCCTGATCCTTGGGGTGAATTATATCAATCCAACCATTAACTGTTTTTTCATAGTTTTCATCGATCCCAAAAATTAAGTCCATTATTTCTGATGATTCCCAGGTACCGGTACTTAAATCGGCTTTGTAAGATCCAATAAACGCAGCGCGCTGCGATTCCATAAAAAAGAAAATACTTTCCTCTAATGCTTCTTCAATTTCTTTTCTTTTCGAAATATCATGTGCAATTCCGATTGACGAAATTACTTCACCCCTTTTATTCAGAATAGGTGATGTACTACTGGAATGCCATTTCCAACTCCCATCCTTGTGTTTCACCCGATATTCAATTCCGGTTGTTTTTATTCCCCGTTCGAAGTTCTGTTGTACAATTTCCATTAATCTGGGGAGGTCTTCAGGATGAACCAAAGGCGCAAAGGGCATTCCTATAATTTCTTCAATGCTGTGCCCCAGTTTATCTTTCCAATTTGGTGACACATACGTAAAATTCCCATTAACATCGACGGAATAAACAATATCATTTGCAAATTCAACCATCGACTTGTACTGTTCTTTGCTTATGCGTACTATTTCTTCAGCACGTTTACGCTCGGTAATATCAACAAGGGATGCAATTGATTTTTTGCTGTGTTCGATTATCGCTACGGAAAGCATCCCATATCTAAGTTCTCCATCTTTTTTATAATACCTGATTTCATATTTATCGGGTACCGATAAAGGGTTTTGCTGACGCTTATGACTATTATTCAACAACCTTTCTGCCTCATCAACCGGCAAGGTTTTCGTCCAATTTGTACCAATTAGTTCATCCTTTTCATAGCCCATTAGGGCACAAAATGAATTGTTGACTAAAGTGATCATCCCATTGGAATCGACTATTGCCAATGCTGCTGTGGTTTCATCAAAGATTTCTTTAAAAAAGCCTTGCCTACTATTTTTAGATAAGTTGCTTCCCTTCAAACTATTTTCAGGGCCCTGAATTATTCTTTCCTTTTTCATTTTATACCCTTTTAAATCCGTGACTTCTTCCCTACTAACGCATGCTTTTCGCTACGTTTTTTTAACTTCGAAAGTTACTAAAATGTAATTCCTGCACTAATAAAATCCCGATTTCCCAGGTCGGCGATTATATTTCGAATAATGAAATATAGTAAGAAATTCAGTGCACTTACCATATAATAGAATATTTTTAAATATATAATGAACGAATGATTGAGTATTAAAAGTAAAACAAACGTCGCCTAAGGTTTAAACGCCAAATTCTTTGAAAAGGCCACAAAAAAAGGAGGGATAAAAGCCCTCCTCAAAAATGATCAATCATTTTTCCCTTCCCCACAAAAATCTATAAGGTTACAAGATTTACCTCAACAGTAAAATCGTCATATATTAACTTATCCCCTAAATCTTGAAAAAATTTCCCTGATCTGAATTTAGCGCCATATTTGGTCCGGTCAACCACTAAAGTTGAGCTAAATCCGCCATCTTGTTTTTTTACCGTAAATGAAATTGGCTCTGTAATGCCTTTAATTGTTAAATGCCCATTAATTTCTGCTTCACCATTTACAAATGCCCCACTTTCAACAATCTTTAGAGTTGCAAGCGGGTATTTGTCTACACCAAAAAAATCATCTGATTTAAGGTGCCCAATCAATTTATCTGCCCACTCTCCTTCTAGGTCGATGTTGGTAATAGAATTCATATCCAGTACAAACTCTCCGCCCATAATTTTTCCATCATTAAGCTCAAGGTTTCCGCTTTTAATGCTCACATTTCCGAAATGTTCGCCTGTTACTTTTTTGCCTGTCCACTTTGCAGTAGATTTTTCAACATCTACTGTCAAACCCTTTCCAAAAGTTGCAGTTACCACAACTGCTAAAACCACTGTAAATAAGTACTTCATTGTTTTCATTTTTATTATTTTTAATTAATTCATACTAGGTATTTCAATACATATTAACTGCGAATCTGCAGTAGCCTTTACTTTAAATTCACCGGAATCAATGATTCCAATTGCATCCCTCTCATACAATTTATTCTTATCAATTTCAATCTCGCCTTTAATTACAAACAGATAAGTTCCAAAACTGCCGTTATGGACTGAATATTGAATTTCTTTTCCGGCCGATAAAAAGGATCGGGAAATAAAAGCATTTTGTTGAATGGTGAGGGGTGCAGTACCATCTCCTGACACCAAAACCTGCCATTTATTTTGTGCACCAGTTACATCGAAATACTTTTGATCATAAACTGGCTCAATATTTTTCTTATTGGGCATTATCCAAATTTGTAATAAATTGAGTTCATCGCTGGAACTGGCATTGTGTTCGGAATGAAAAATACCTGTTCCGGCACTCATAACCTGTACCTCGTTTTCTTTGATAACCTGCTCGTGCCCCATTGAATCGGCATGTTTGATAGCGCCATGAAGAATCACTGAAATAATTTCCATATTGTCGTGCGGGTGCAAACCAAATCCGGTTGAAGGCTGAATAATATCGTCGTTTAAAACCCTTAAGGCCCCAAAATTCACCTTTTGTGGATCATACCACCTACCAAAACTAAAAGAGTGTTTTGCCTGTAACCAACCGTGGTTGAACGAACCTCTCGAATCTGACCTATGAATAATTGTTTTCATGACTTATAATTTATAGTACAAAATTAGAATGAAAACAAAGGCTGGTCAAGGTATTTTTCAGAATAAAAGATGTAATTATCCGATATTAATAAAAAAATTAACACCTATAAAGAATTATTTTGAGGATATAATTGTTTTTAAACGTATTGAGATATCATATTTGATCCTTCATTTTTTCCAGTAATGGCCCAAAATCATTTATTTTTTTTTCTATCACTTCAATATCAAATGACTGAATGCCCATATTCAGTTCACGACAATACTGCTTTAATCCTTCACAACGCATGTCCATAGCAAAATCAGTTAAACGAGTGCTAAATGCTTCAATATCATATATTATTAAATCATTTTTAATGGTTTCCCATTCGGGCAAGAAAGCAGTTTCTAATTTAGAAATAATATCGGGCAACTGCTCTTTACAAAATTCAGCTAAATCAGATATTTCTTCTTTATTCTCAATAGCTATCGATTGGTTATAGTTATATGGGATAAACTTTTTAAGCATAGAGACCACGTCTTTCCTGAAAACCGGCTTTTGTAGAAAACCATCGAAAAGCGTATGAATCTTATCGATTTCATTCTGCATAATTGAGGCAGTGAACGCTACTACCGGTATATGTTTCAGTTTCTGATTGTTTTTAAGTATTTCGGTAGCAGCATATCCGCTCATTCCCGGAAGTCGGATATCCATAAAAATAATATCAGGTTCATCAATCTGGATAAGTTCAAGGCCCTGTTCCGCAGTACTTGCTTCAATGAACGTTACATTTTCAAATTCGATCATTTTTTTAAGTACAAGGATATTAAATTCCAAATCATCAATAATAAGCACTTTGAATGGTTCAAATCCCAATTGGGTATGGTTTGCTTCTGAATTCTTATCCTCAATATATTCGGCAAGCCGAACATCTTTTAGCGTTACACTAAATGTTGAGCCTTTCCCAATTTTACTTTTAAGGGAGATTTCCCCATTGAGTTTTTTTAATAAGCCACTGATAATTGTCAGTCCCAGGCCTGTTCCTTCATGATACCTGTTGCTTTGTCCGCTGGTTTGCACAAATGCATTAAAAATCTTTTCCTGTTGGTCTTCGCCAATTCCTATTCCGGTATCTTCTACATTAATAACCAGGTCGATTAAATTATCCGCTAGTTTTTTTCTTGCAAAAGCTGTCACATATATGTATCCTTTTGACGTAAACTTTATCGAATTTCCAACAAGGTTATACAAAATCTGGTAAAACCTTACTTCGTCCAAATAAATATAATTTAACAGTAATGGATCGATATTAATTTTAAAAGCCAGGTTTTTTATTTCAAGTTTTTGCTTAAATACATTTTTTATTTCGTCTAATATAATCTCAACCCTAACCGGGCTCATTTCAATATTTAATTTTCCTGATTCAATTTTCGATAAATCCAGGATATCATTGATTAATGCCAGTAAGTTACGCCCGCTTGAAAGTATGGTGTGCAGGTAGTTTTTATGTTGTGGATTTTCAACATTGTCGTAAAGCCACTCGCTAAAACCGATAATTGCATTCATCGGAGTCCTTATTTCGTGCGATACATTTGCCAGGAATTCAGATTTTGCTTTTGATGCTTCCTCCGCCTTTTCCCTGGCCATGTTCAACTGTCGTTCATTTTCTTTTATTTCAGTCACATTCCGGACAATAACCAATACCTCCTCTCCGCTAAGTTTCACCATTCTTGCTTCGAAATACTCAATTTCATCCCAAATCAGTTTATGGAAATCGAATTTTGAGGATTCATTATTTAAACAATCAATTGCCCCACTTAAAAAAGACTTGCTTAATTCCAGATCTAAAATTTCCTGGATATAATTGTCACCTTCATTTAATTTTGAAAAAATCCCCTTTTTTTGTTTTGATTTATACGCGATAATTTTTCCTTTTTGGTTTAGTCGAATAATTTCATCGGGAATTGAATCTATAATCCCTTTGTTTTCCTTTACACTTTCGACCAGCTTGCTCTGAATGGCATTTCGCATATATGCATTCGAAATGATATTGCTTATTGTCCGCAATAATTCTAATTCCGATTTGGTCCACTTGCGTTGTTCATTGCATTCATCGAAACCTATAAACCCAAAAAATTCCCTAGAGACAAATAAAGGCAAAACTATAATTGAATGTATGCCCTGAGGTTCAAGTATATCCCGGATATCTTTGGGCATTTTTTTTATGTTCTCTGAATAAACAATTCCTTTTTTTAAAAGGATTTTTTTCCATGATGGTATCATCGAATAGGGAATATCCTGCAATTCTTCTATTTGCGGCTCAATACCTTTATTACACCATTCATAGGTATTGCTTGTTAGAGTCCCATCGGAACTGTTTTCAAATATGTAAGCTCGGCTCACGTCGGTATGCTCACCAATTATGCGTAATGTTTCGTTGGTTTTATTTCTGAAATCGTCCAACGAATTATAATTAACGGATATAGCCGACAAAATTTCCTGCTGCCTCAGATTTTTGGCAATTTCAAGTTCACTCTTTTTCCGGTCTGTAATATCAACCATCACTCCCCTAATCCCAACAATTTGTTCTTTACTATACATTGGTGATGAATAAACGATAACCGGAAATTCATCACCGTTTTTTTTCATTGCCATGTATTCATTGGAAAAAGTGGTACCATCTTCCAATATTTTTGAGATATTTTTGACAATCAGGTTCCAATATCTCTTATTGAAAACCCGAAATATTGAAAATGCATTTCCAACTATTTCTTCTTTTTCATAACCGAATTTATCGATTGCATACTGGTTTGCATAAGTAACAATGCCTTTCTTGTCAACTTCGCAAATTAACTCAGGAAGCGATTCGGTTAATTCACGATATCGTTTTTCACTTTTTTCAAGTTCTAACTGTCCAAGTTTTTGATCAGTAATGTCATGTGCTACGATGATTACTTCGTTAAATTTGCATACAGAGCTTGCACAAACTGTTGATGACTTGCCAACCAGGAATTCTTGTTTAAAACTGCATGTACTACATCTTTCCTCCGAAAACTGTACGTTTAAAAACATCCACATCTCTTTTCCTGAAGCAACCGTTATGGGTATTTCCATTGAGCTTATGCAATTTCGTTTTATAAACTGCCTAGCAAAGTAAATGAATACCTTTTTTTGTAGATGTTTAGGAATAAACTCAAATACGTTGGTACCAATCAGTTCAGTTTTTTCTTTCCCCAGCAATTTAGTCGCAATCTGGTTTGCAAAAATTATTTTTTTGCTCAGATCAATTTTACAAATTAGATCGGTTATACTTTCAACCAATACGTGATATTCTTGTTCTGCATCTACCAGCTTACGTGTTCGTTCCTCCACAAGTCCCTCAAGGTTCGAATTTAACACCTTCAATTTTTGATTCGAGTCGTAAAGTTCACGTGACTTTACCTCCAAAAGCATTTCTGCTTCTTTTCTGGCAGCACGTTCTCGAAGAAGTTTCTTTTGTATTAAATCAAAATCATCATTCATGTTTTTTTATTTTGAATAAAACTTCAGAACCACGCTCATTCAATAGATGCTTTTCAATAATAGTGTTTTCATTAAAGTGCTGCATACAGCCTTTTAGTAAACCCTCAGCAAAATCACCAAGCATTCGTTGCGACTGGTATATTAATTGCATTTCATTCTGCTCTCTTTTATGTACTAACACACGTGGCAATTCTGCTTCAGGATATAATTTTAAAACTTCAACGTGAATGGTATCTTCTACCCTACTTAAAAAATCAAAAGCGTTGCTATATCCGTTAATCATTTCTCCGTAAGAATTAACAAATACGGTAAACACATGTTCCCCGTAAGCTATTAACAGTTCGGGGACTGAAATATTGGTAAGTGCACTCAACTCTTTTACCAATGAAAACATTTCCTGATGCGGATAGGTACCTACAGATGTATAAATACCTTTGCTTGCAAGGTTTGAATTTTCAATGATTGTATCTACTGTTTTATAGCCAAATTGCTCTTCGACCATTTCTAAAAACTCTCTAAATATTATCCCCTTCATACCTTAATAAGCTTAGTTTAAATTATGTGCGGCTTATAAACAAACCTTCTGTATTATTGCATTAAATTAATGAACATGATCCAATTATTCAAACATACTAGAAAAGAAATACATCGCTCTATTACCCATCATATTAAACCATCAAAATGACTTATAAATAATTTAACTACTAACTACAGTCTGATGCTTGTATTTATGTATGTTTTGCAGCTTTTGAAAGAAAATTCATTGCGAATGTACTTTGAATTGTATAAATTACATTTAATATACCTTAATTAGAATAAAAGTAAGAAACCCTATAAAACTTATAAAATGAAAATATCTGTAATCGGAACTGGTTATGTTGGCTTAGTATCAGGTACATGCTTTGCTGAAACCGGAATTAATGTGGTTTGCGTTGATGTGGACAAGAAAAAGATTGAGATGCTTAATAATGGACAAATACCCATTTACGAACCTGGATTAGAATATATTTACAAAAAAAATGTTGAAAAAGGACGATTGTTATTTACCACTAATTTAAAAGAAAGCCTTATTGATTCTGACATCGTTTTTATAGCTGTTGGTACCCCGCCCGATGAAGACGGAAGTGCCGATTTAAAATATGTTTTAGGTGTAGCCAAAGAAATTGGAAGTTATATTGACCATTATATGGTTATTGTTACCAAAAGTACGGTTCCTGTTGGAACCTCGATAAAGGTAAAAAAAGCCGTTGCTGATGCCCTAAACGAACGAGGCGAAAATGTTCCTTTTGATGTTGCCTCAAATCCTGAGTTTTTAAAGGAAGGTAGCGCTGTTGACGATTTTCTAAAACCTGACCGAATTGTTTGCGGCACAGAGTCAGCCAAAGCCGAAAAAATGCTCAAAAAATTGTATAAACCCTTCCTTTTAAACGGGCACCCGATTTTGTTTATGGATATAACGTCATCTGAAATGACCAAGTATGCAGCAAATTCAATGCTTGCAACAAAAATTAGTTTCATGAACGACATTGCCAACCTGTGCGAATTGGTTGGTGCCGATGTAGGATCGGTAAGAAAAGGTATTGGATCAGATTCAAGAATTGGAAATAAGTTTATTTACGCTGGAACCGGATACGGTGGATCATGCTTTCCAAAAGATGTTCAAGCCCTGATCAGAACTTCAGACGAATATGGCCATTCACTGGATATATTAAAAGCCGTAGAAAGTGTCAATTATAGGCAAAAGTCGGTGCTGGTAGCAAAAATCCTCAGGCATTTTAACGGAAACATAAAGGGAAAGAAATTTGCCATGTGGGGATTGGCATTTAAGCCTAAAACAGATGATATGAGAGAAGCTCCGTCGCTCGTTATTATCGATCTTTTATTGAAAGAGGGGGCAGAGATAATTGCCTACGATCCGGTTGCAATGCATGAAGCGACACGTA
Source organism: Prolixibacteraceae bacterium (assembly GCA_963677475.2). Lineage (GTDB taxonomy): Bacteria > Bacteroidota > Bacteroidia > Bacteroidales > Prolixibacteraceae > JABMQB01. Next base: position 291,228 of record CAXXQD010000016.1, read on the forward strand.
TTTTAGGGGACAAAATAAAATATGTAAAAGATGAATACGAAGCGTTAATAGATACTAACGCATTAATTGTGGTGACCGAATGGCCCGAATTCAGAATGCCTAACTTTAAAGTAATGGAAAAACTTCTTCTGGAAAAAGTCATTTTTGATGGACGAAACATATACGATCCTCAGGAAATGGAAGAAAATGGATATAGTTATTATAGTATTGGAAGAAAAGACATTGTTGTAAAATAAAATTATTATGAAGCGAATTTTAGTGACCGGTGGAGCAGGATTTGTTGGTTCTCATTTATGTGAGTATTTATTGAACCAGGGGAATGAAGTGGTTTGTTTAGACAATTATTTTACCGGAAAAAAAGAAAAAATAGTTCATCTGCTCGACAACCGTTATTTTGAACTTGTGAGGCATGATGTTACAATGCCCTATTTTATTGAAGTAGATGAAATTTATAATTTGGCATGTCCAGCATCACCCGTTCATTATCAATACAATCCAATTAAGACAATAAAAACTTCTGTAATGGGGGCAATTAATATGCTTGGCCTTGCGAAAAGGGTTAAAGCCAAGATATTACAAGCTTCAACCAGCGAAGTTTATGGAGATCCGGAAATTCACCCCCAAACCGAAGATTATTGGGGAAATGTAAATCCAATTGGAATCCGTTCATGTTATGATGAAGGTAAACGTTGCGCCGAGTCATTGTTTACCAATTATCATTCACAAAACAGCGTTAAAATTAAAATCATTCGAATTTTTAATACGTATGGCCCCAAGATGGAACCAGATGACGGAAGGGTTGTGTCAAATTTTATAGTACAAGCCCTACAGAATCAAAACATCACAATTTTCGGCAATGGTTTACAAACCAGAAGCTTTCAATATGTCAGTGATTTGGTGGAAGGAATGGTTCGAATGATGGGCACCAGTGATGATTTTACGGGTCCCGTAAATATTGGCAATCCGGGCGAATTTACAATGCTCGAACTTGCTGAAAATATTATAGATCTAACGGGATCTAAATCAAAATTGATCTATCTTCCATTGCCTGCCGACGACCCAACCCAACGAAAACCTGACATTACACTGGCAAAAGAAAAACTGGATAACTGGGAACCCAAAATAACCTTACGTGAAGGATTGACAAAAACCATTGATTATTTCGACAAGCTTCTAGCTTCAGGCAAATAAAATACGAACATCGATAGCTTCATGTGTACTTGCATTTCAAGTTTGAGAATGTATGTAAATTAATGCAACTTAACCTGATTGAACATGAACACAAATTTACAGTCGTTTAACCCTACCATACTAGTGGTTGATGATAATTCAAACAATGTGAAAATTATTGCCCTTCTACTAAGGGAACTGAATTATAAAATTGCAATTGCAACAAATGGGGCATCGGCAATCGATTTGGCAAAAAGAGTCAATCCCGACCTGATTTTAATGGACGTTATGATGCCAGGCATGGATGGATTTGAAGCCAGCCAGATCATAAAAAAAGATGAGGGAAATAAGAATTTGCCCATCATATTTTTAACGGCATTAGGCGATAAAGCAAACCTTGTAAAAGGATTTGAAATTGGAGGCGTTGATTATATTACAAAACCGTTTAACAAAGAAGAATTAATAAGCCGTATAAATACGCACCTTGAACTAAAGTTCACAAGAGACCAGCTCATTGAAACTACCAATAACTTACGAGAACTGAATGCACTTAAAGACAAACTATTTTCGGTGATTGGCCATGATTTGCGGTCTCCTTTGGGCAGTGTTAAATTATCGTTGGAACTGCTCACAATGGGTATCATTGATTGTAAAAGCAATGATTTTCAGGAAATGATAAAGACTTTGCTGCACTCAACCGACGAAGTCGTTAATTTACTCGACAACCTGTTGGGCTGGGCAAAGTCACAAAGTGGGACTCTTTCGGTTGTTCCGGAAAGACTGAACCTAAAAGAGATACTTCAAAGCAATTTTTTATTGTTGAAAGGTCAATTAATGATGAAAGATATTCAATATACAGAAATAATTGAAGACGGTTTTATTGTTTTTGCCGATATGTATATCCTTAAAACAGTTCTGCGGAATTTGGTATCAAATGCCATAAAATTTACACCAAATGGAGGAAAGATTAGTATTTCTGCAACTAGCGAAAATGGTTTAAACACCATCGAAGTAAATGATAATGGGGTTGGTATTGATTCAGACACTGCTGCAAAACTTTTCGATGAAAAGAGCCATATTACCACGTTTGGGACCAACAATGAAGTAGGAAGTGGGATCGGCTTAAAACTGTGTAAAAACTTTATTGAAAAATTAGATGGTAAAATATGGGTGGAAAGTGAAGTTGGTAAAGGTTCATGTTTTTATGTCCAAATAATGGGCAACTAGGTTATTCCCAACCAATCAAAATGTGGAGCTACCCTAAAGATTCTTTTTAAGGAACTTCAAGCTTTCTTTAATTCCTGAACTACTTGAATAACGAAGAATATACATTCCGTTTTTTGTGCAATGGCCTGAAATGTCGATCATCAATTTAGAAGCAAATGAATCCAGGTAATTTTTTGAAAAAACGCGTATCCCGCTTAAATTAAAAATCTCAATTTTGAATTCATCAGCCTGATTATTTGGAAGATTCAACATCAATTTATTCTGAACAGGATTTTGCACGAGACATAAATCATCGGAAATACCATTTTCTATTTCAACATCAGTCAATACATCTGAAGCAACTTTTGTACTTTTTGCCATATCTTTCGAGTATCCAAACAATACAATTTCATTAATGGCAGCATACACACTTTCGTTCATGCTTAAACGGATATATCTTGATGATACATTGATTTCGTGTTCTTTCCATGTTTTATATTTATCACAATTCTCAGTAAACAAAGGTTCCCATTTACCAGGTACTCCAACTGAAATTTCAAGGTTTTGCGTATTATGCATATCGTGCAAAGCGATCGTGGTTAATTGATAAACTTCTCCCAAATCAATAATAACATGGTACGGTCCGTTGGTCATATTCCAAAAAGGTTTCCACGACTGGCTAACAGGATGCCCCTGGTTTTCGGGTGTCAAAACTTGTTCATCAACCAAATAGCCGGCTGAATACAGGCTGCCCCCGCTAACTTCATCAATAAGCATATTCGGACTGAGGATTATTTGCAATGGTTCAGGTGTGTTTTTGTCATCATTAACTGCGTTTCCCAAATATTCAGGGCCACCTTTGGCTCCTAAACTAGAATATTCAATTGGGTTGTTTTCGGCTAAGGCAAAATTATTTATTTCAGGATCAATGAATTTTATTTGCTCAATTGCTTTTGGGGTATTATTATTTAGCACAAAATTACTATCGTTCCGCGAGTCATTTTTATAGAAATTTATATCGCTGTCCCAAACATTATCAGCTATAGTTAAATAATTAAACTGGTTCATATTCCGTATTATCCAGCCCATATCTTTATTCTGCACAAAATAATTATCGGCAATTAAAATCGGGCTTTTTTCATCGGTAAACTTGCGGTCGTCAAGAAAAATACCTTTACATGAAGCAATATAATTATTGGTATAAAAATTATTTCCCATACCGAATGAGATAATTCCACAACCAGGTGCATCCATCATTATATTGTTATAAACTTTAGCCACCGAGTTATCGCCAATTTGAAGAATATTGTTTTGTTGGTCTTCACCATCCCTGCCAGCATTTAACAAAGTATTGTTATAAATTTCAATATCTTCGGTCATATTTGCAATTTGTATAGATTCCCGTCCAGTGTTTTTTACAATATTGTCGAAAACCCTTACATGTTTGAATTCCATTCCCGGACTTTTTGTTTCGCCAAGGTACATGCCTTCGGTAACATTTAATATCAAACAGTCGTGTATAATAAGGTTAGAAAATACAGGTGCCGGTGAAGGTGGATTTCCTCCATAATCTTTTTTCGCCATAATGCCAAAAAAACCTTCATGGTCAATTTTTATGTTCCCGGCTTCACAATCCGAACTTAATTCACAAAATGCCAAACCACAATCTTTTGCAGCGAGATCAAACCCATACCGATAATTTGAATCACCTGTTCCTGTAATTTTTATGTACCTGCAATTTTCAAATGTAATTGCCCCCCAAGTATTAGGACCATCAATTTTTACCTGCCCTCCGTAATTAATTACAACAACAGGGTTAATTGCGTTACCTTCGATAAATTGAAACCTTAAAGGTTTTGTCCTCTTACTTGAAATAAAAACGGTATCACCACCTGAGGGAGCTTCATCCCAGGTTTCAGGGTTCACATAGTATGACGAATTTTCATCGATGATATACTTTTTTGAATCGGAAGCATTTGATAAGAAAGTATTTGAACAAATTACCAGGATATAAACCAACATCCGATAAACCGTGTTTTTTGAGGTTTTTTTCGTTGTGAATTTTTCAGGCATTTGCGTAATATTTGAATAAAAGAATTTCAATTTGTCAATCATTCAAACTTAGTCAATTAATAAATAAACCAAGCCGCTGAAAACTCTGATATTCAAGGGGGATTTCCCTGAATTTTCTGCATATTATAAAATCGGGGGATATGCTTTGAGGAATAGCTTATGCCAAGACTCCAATTATTTGCCGGTTCTTAAAACTGTAAATAAAAAAACTACCCTCTCTTGGCACGCACCCAATTTACAGTTTGGCTACCTTTTATATAGCGCTTAAACCCTAGATATACTGATAAATTCATGATGAAAAAATAATAGGGAATAAATAAAACTTTCACTTTTATTTTTCGGTTTTCAAAAAACCATCCCAACAATGCAGATAAATAAAACAGTATTTGACCAAAGAACAAAAGCGTATAAATATTATAAAAACCGAAGCCGTTTTTCAATGCCAGAAAAAAGTTAATCGGTATAATACACAAAAGCAAAAGAGGGGTTAATGTCCACCGTAATACCCGGTGCGAGATATATTGAAATGACAAAGTGCGGTATTTAAATATATTCAATAATGCGCGCAAACGAACTACCGATTGTATGCCTCCGGCGGAAATCCTGATTTTTCGTTTTAATTCTTCTTTAACGTTGGCCGATGCTGTTTCGATTGCATAAGCAGCCGGGTTATATTGAATTGTATAGCCCGACATTGCCACTCGCAAAGAAATAATAAAATCATCCAGAAGTGTATCTTTCTCAACCTCCTGCCACAGTTCAGTGCGGATTGCAAATAATTCACCTGCGGCCCCGACTACCGAATAAAGCTCGGCATCCCATTTTTTCAATGTCGATTCATACTTCCAGTAAATGCCTTCACCAGCCCCGGCTGCTGCATCGGCATCCTTATTAATTATCCGTTTTTCGCCAGATACACAACCAACTTTGGGATTCTTAAATAAGTTAACTATTTCGCGTATAGATTCTTTCCCAAGTGTTGTATTGCCATCTGAAAAAATAACGATTGGTGCCTTCACAAATTTTATCCCGCGGTTCATAGCTCCTATTTTACCTCCCCGTGCATCTTCATGTTGCACTTCTATGCCTTCGTATTGTTTTAATAGTTGTGGTGTTCCATCGTCAGAACCATCGGTTACCCATAAATGTTGGATTTTTTCTTGTGGATAATTTAACTCCTTTGAGTTCTTTACCTTTTCATCAATGTAATCTTTTTCGTTGTATGCGGCTACAAATAATGTAACTTCGGGCTCAAAATCATCGTTCCCTTCAATTTTTTTTGACAGCCCCAATATTCTTTTGACTTTAATAATTAGATACAACAACATTCCATAACCTAGGTACGAATAGAAGATAATAAAAAGGGAGCCCAAAAATAGAATTTCCAATGTGTTCATTTTTACTTGTTTTAGATGGTTGTTATATCATTACTAATTCGATTTACTGCTTTTAATTTCTTTGTAAACTTCCTGATACAGTTTCAGGTTTTGCTCTGCCATTATTCTCCATGAAAATTTTTTCGACCGCTCGATACCTTTAAGGCATAATGCATTGTAAAGGCCACTGTCAGAAACAATTTGTTGCAATGCACTTGTGATCTCTGAAGGTTTGTGAGGATCAACAATAAAGGCAGCATCCCCGGCAATTTCGGGCATTGAGGATGTATTTGATGTTATTACCGGAACCCCACAGGCCATTCCTTCGAGAATCGGTATCCCAAAGCTTTCGCGCAAAGAAGGGTACAAAAAGACCTTACACTGGTTAATAATTGCCGGCAAATCTTTATTGGGCACATATCCTGTCAGAAATATGTCACTGCGTAATTCAGGGTGCCCGATTGAGTTCAGGATGTTTTGTAACGCATTCTCCTCATAATCGAGCATTACCAATTTAAATTTTTGAGTGCTCTGCTGGTTAAAATCGGCAAATGCTTTTAAGACATTAGGTGTATTTTTTTTGGGATCTGTATTGCCTAAAAAAAACATAAAATTATCAGGCAGATGGTATTTTTTCTTTGCGGCTTCGAGCACTGTTTTATCCTCGATTTTTTTAAAATGCTCACCTACCCCATTATAAATAGCAACCAGGTTATCCCCCAGCCCCATAATTTTTTTTATTCTTTCTTTTTCAAAATTTGAAACGGTAACTACTCTTTTACTGCGCCTTACAACGACAGGCACCACCCATCGCCTATACATATTCCCAATTTTCTGGTACCATGTTCCGGCTTTTTTGAAAATACTAATGCTTTCAAGGTAGATAATATCGTGTAAAATTGTAATTAATGGTATTGTAGTCCTAACGGGACCTGTATTACTGGTGCAATGTAATATATCGCATCCTTCAGCTTTGGCAGCCTTTGGCAAAGCAAATTGTTCCCAGGTTGGATATGGGCCTCCCTTTAGTTCAACAATCTTAAAATTATCGGCTTTCGGGATGCAGGTATTGTCTTCATCGGGCTTCACAAATACAACATATTCATTCGTTTGATCAATGACCTGAAGATTTTTAATGAGCTCCAGGGCAACCATATCCATACCATGTTTTTTAGTCCGATAAAGCCTCTGTCCTTCAATTCCAATTTTCATCTTTTTTGAGTTTAGTTATTTATTGATTCCCTGTTTTATTTTAACCTTTTTTACATTAATCCCTGCTCTTTAGCTTTTTATTCATTTTTCTTAGGAACCCCATGTTCAGTATGTATAAATTTTTTATTAGCACCCTTGAGTTTAAATAGCGAGGCAAACATTAAAAAGAATGCTTTCGGTAAAGTAAAAACAGCCACGAGAGTTTTAAGCTTATAATATTTCAAGGGAATACTTAGCAAAAATGCGCACACGACTAATGCAAAAATTGGTAACCAATCGATAATTGAGAATATAAAAACCGTAGTTTGTGGCAAAAAGAAATGCAAAAGAGCGTATGTAATTGTTAAAATACTTACAATTCCAACCAGCAATACCCTTGGCGGCGAAACCATTTGATATACTTTATCGAAAAAATCAACATTTAGTTCAAAGAATAAATGCTTAACACCTGAAAAGAAATAACGGCCGAAATATATAAATTGTGCCGATAACCATCGCTTACGTTGATTTTCAAAAACGTCCGACTTTTGTACTTTTTCGTCAAAAACCAGGGCATTATGCAAATATTCAATTTTTATTTTATCCCTTAAAAGTGTCAGTTCCAATTCTTTGTCGAATCCACCAATGGCTTTTACTTCAGCCATTGTTTCTTTAAACAAGGAATATTGGAAAGCCATTCCGGAGCCAATCAGGGCCGATGAGAATCCTAAAACACGATGCCCTTTACGAAAGATATGGTTATTTACTTCTTCGCTAATTGCATCTAAAATTGCAAAAGATGTGTTCGTATTTTTTGCCACCCGATGCCCCTGTACAACCCTATAGCCATTTTCGAAAGCCATGTTAATTTCCGAAATAAAATCGGGTGCCATTAAGTTATCCGCATCAAGAATTAGGGCAATATCGTAATTATCACCTATTTCCCCCATTGCCTTGTTTAAAGCTTTCGACTTTGTACTTACATCAAATGAAACTTCCACTACTTTTATGGGTAGCGCATGAAGTTGCTCCAATGTTTCAGGTTCAAATGAATCGGCAATAACCACCACATCGTAATTTTCTGGTGAATATTCCTGCTTCAAGGCATCTTCTGCAACATCAACTATCACAGCATCTTCTTTATATCCAGGAATTAAAACTGCGACTTTTCTTTCGGCGATATTCTCAAGTGCATTTTGTTTGCGAGGGAAAATTCCCGCAAATGCAAACACAAACACATAAATTGCAGCAAATCCAAAATAAATAAACAAAAGGAATTCAATAATATGTATAATAAGTCTTATAAGCTCCATCGCTAGTGAATTTCATTGTTTTATTAAAAAACTTAGCTTAAATATCGTTCAATAATACTGTTAAACTGAATTGCCCGGTTTTGCCATGAAGTTTGTTCTGCAAATGCAATCCGTTGTTTTATTTTTACTTCATTATCGGTTTCAATTTCTTCAACTATTGCAGCACAGAATTTTTCCTTATCGGCAGCAAAAACTACCACATTTTCAAACTCGGGCAAATTTGCAAAAGGAGTCAACACTACAGGTACCCCTACCGACAGATATTCATTTATTTTAAGTGGATAGATATTTTTTGTGTATTCGGTACACAAGTACGGTATTAAACCAATATCACATTTGCTAAGCAGTTCAGGAACTTCGTATGGTTTAACCGGTGGCAGAAAAGTAACGTTATTGTATTTCTCAAGCTGTTGTGATACTGCTTTATTCATCTGATCACCTACAAATTCAAATTCATAATCAGGTAGGTTTTTAATGCTGAATTCAACTGTTTCAAGATCGAAGCGATGATCAATGCTTCCAATATATCCCACTTTCTTTTTAGGGCTTTTTATTATTTGTGATTTTGCATATTTATTGAACATGTCAAAATCAACACCATTTTTAACAACATCAATATTATCATTTAGGTGTTGCATCGAAGCCTTTAAAAAATCTGAAGTGACAATTACACCATCAGCATTCTCTGCTAATTGCTGATCAGCAATCGTAGCCCGTTGGCCATATCGTCTGGTATCTGGTCCGTCGTAACAATAAAACAAATGAAGCTGTTCATTTAATTTGCCCATGAGTTTGTTGCCATATATTGCATTGTATGCATTGATGCAAACTGGATCATTCATTTTCAATTTCCTCAGTGCCCTTTTTACAGAGCGCGCATAAATGAATGTATTGATTGAGAGCAGAAAATTATACAGTTTTTCAGATTTCGAAAAAGCAAAAGGCAACATTGGCGGGACAATCAATTGGTGTACATCTGTTTCGAAAGAACTCTTTTGTGGCACCAGTCTCTTTTTTACACCAAGCATTCGGGCAATTGGCGCCCTTGCTTTTCCCAATGCAGTTAAAATCAAATCTTTAATTGTAAAAGGATATTCCACAAAAAGTACACTATTTGATTTTGCCAGTAATGACATAAGTTGCACTGTTGATTTTGTATAAAATCCTTCCCAGGTTGTGTTCGAAATGCAAACTATATTTTTATGTTTTGCCATGTTAACTTTAATTTATTGGATACAAATGCTTTGAAACGATACTGGTTTTACTTGGTTTGCTTTGTATGTTTTGAGCTGCCAATCAACTAATTTAGCCTTTCATTGCCCTTAATTTATCCCTTATTTTCAGGGCTATTTTTCTTAGAAATGGAAAATACTTTCCACTTTTAATATTATAAGCCATTGATTGTGAATTGAATATCATTTCAAAATTTTCGGTGCACAGCACAGGTTTTTTTGTGATCCGGTTAATTTCCAATGCTTGGTGAAGCGAACTTTCAATAAACAACACATACGGCTTCGATATGTATATTTTTGCTTTGTGCGATGCATGGTTGTTGGCTTTTTGCCTTGCCTCCATATTTGGCAGGTCGATCATCACCAAATCGTTGTATTTTACATTGTTTTTATCAAGCCATATCTCCGTTTCTTTTCTATATTTTTCGAGGCGTGAGGTTACAATGGCCCCAATTTTTGCACCGGGAATATATAACGGTGGTGCATTAAGTACAAAGTCGGTATAATGCTCACCATCATCGTTTTGTTCCTCTGTTGGATCAATACACAATACACCATCAATATCAAAGCAAGCTTTTTCGAGGCTGGTATGGTTAAATACGTTCCACTGAAAGTATCTTGGCAATGGTACGGCTTCGAAAAAAAAGTCAACCATTTTTTCTTTACCAGGCACCACATATATAGCGCAAAATTTCAGGTCGAAATTTTTTGCAACATCTTTTAAACGTTCTTTGGCTTTAACGATTGCAGAACCTGAAGCAATGCTATCGTCAACTACCAGAACTTTCTTAAAGCTTTTGATGTCGAAAAACTGTCCGCGCTCCCCTGCCTTATAAATATGGCCATTTAAAAACGAGTCGATATCGGTGTATGGCCGGTTTAAATAAAGTGCAAGTAAATTGGCAGGCAGCATTCCGCTTCTTGGAATTCCAACAATTAGATCAAAATCGCGCGGTACTACGTTTAACCTTTTCAATATGATCTGATTTAGATCAGATATATTTCTGTAATACATAACAATTGGTTTTATTTATTTTTCTGATGGTTTGCTATATGTAAATATAAGAAATACAACTCTTAAGTCCTTATTTTTTAACTGGTTTAATAGATCAAATCTTCATTGTATTTCTTAAGCTTTCTTGTTTTTCCTTTTCAAGTTTAGGCGCCAAAAATAAAAATGCCATACTTGAATAAATCAATATGCCTGTGGGCATTTGCCCCAAAACACCATTTCCGTACGATGCCACCATTATTCCAAAAAACCCCGAAACCAATGCACTCATAATTGCTTTTATTTCTTCGTCTTTCAGTTTAAACATGATTATATAAATGCTTTTAAATAAAATATAGAAGAGGATAAAAAGGTGCAGATAGAGCCCAACAATTCCTTGTTCAGCCCATATCATAACATACCACCCATCGGTTGGGGTGTTTGCCAGAAACGAATTTGGAGTGAACCTGAGCCCCCAGTTTCCTGCGGAACCTATTCCACCTCCAAATGGCCTTGATGCCATGTATGCCTTAAGTTTATTCCGGTTTGCCATACGCACCTGATATGAGGCATCTTCCGTTGGATTAAATGCGGTCCGCATTCTTCGCACAGTGTAATTGCCCTGTGCAATTGTTGTATATTTAAAAAACACCAGGATTCCTATACCCAGAATTGCGCCAATAAGCATTACTTTAAAATTCTTTCTTAAAATTATATAAAGGGCAAAACCCATTGCCGGAACAGCAATTGCCCCCCGTGTGCCCGATATCATTAAACCGTATAACCCCAATACTCCGGCTAGGATATAAAACAGTTTTAAGCGAACAGACCTTTTTTCATTTAAAGCAAGAATAATGAATACTACCCCGGCATGCCCCTGTGCAGCGCCAAACTGGCCAGCATCCGAATAAAAAGAAAAGACCCTAAGTTTCCCGAACAATAAATGGGTACTCGCATTTCCGGCATCGAGCCAGGCTTGCTCATATGCATCTACACCAAAAACCTTTTGCATGATACCTTTTAAGGTTGCAATAATCGAGAGAATTGCCCAAATCTTCAAAAGGTGCTCAAGGTCACGCTTTTTATGAAAAAGTATAAATACCAGGGGAATAGTCATTAACATGTATAATGAAACTCCCCGCATTGCGTAAAACCAGGCGACCCTACTCAAAGCTTCAGGGTTTACTAATTGAAAAAGCGTATAGGCATACCAAATGACAGCCAAAAGAACCAGGTTGTTTTTTGCATTTGCCCAGGGAATTTTTTTAAAAAAAGCGGAAAAAAACAAGGCTACATAAATTAACATGAAATTGGCATCTATCCCTAACCCAAGTGGAATACCTTGTAGGTAGCGCGTAATACCAATAATGACAAAATTCAGGATGTATATTGAAATCAACCCTGAACGGGGCACCATGAATATCATGTAAATGTATGATACTAGTACCGGTAGTATTAAAAACCCCATGGCAGTAACAACACCACCTTGAGCTGTCATATAACCAATTGCCAGCATCAAAGCAATCAAGGCTGCCAAATAACTTGGTTTCTTTAACAAGTCGCTACCATATTTTTTTTCAAAACCTTCTGCCATAACATCAAGCCAACTAGCTATTTAATGCATTTTGCAAGAATAAAATTGAATGCTGTTTCATTTGTTCCATTTTTTTATTTACCGTTAAATAATCAATCGGTGTTTGAATAATAGTCTCGATCGTTTGGTCAAATTCATACACCAGGCGATTTTCGATCCCAAATAAACTTAATAAGGATTTGAACCTTGTTATACCACGTTTTCTATTGCCAATGGATAAAAATGGCTTGTTAAAAACAATGGACATTGCAGTTCCATGAAATGAATCGGTAACCACAAAATCAGCGTCCATAAATCCTCTAATCCAGGCTGTTATTGGAGGAAAAACACAGTCGCTTATATGCTTCTGCCCTAAATCGCGAAATGATCCCCGTGCGGTTGAAGAGAAGGGTTTCAACGACAATTCTGATGCAATAAGATCAATTATTTTCTTTATATCGGGCGATGAATCCAATACATAATTAAACAATTTTCCATCGTGTGAAGGTATCTTATCGTTATGAACCAATTCAATGTACTCTTCTTTGGGGATCAGCATTGTTGGATCTAGCACATGCGTTGAATTAACACCCAGATAGTCTTTGCACAGGCTAATTGCTGAATTTTCACGTACCGAAATCGCGCTGAATTTTTTTGCGTACAAACTGCATCTTTTGGTTTGTTGGTCATTGTATTCCCAATTTTCAACGCCAAACGAAGCTGCATAGGCTATTCGCAATGATTTGTCGTTTGCAGATAAAAAGCCAAGAAAATGATTTTTTAAACTTGGGGAATATTTTGGGCGCCACACCTGGTCGCTCCCAACAATGAAAGCATCAAATTTGTATTGATTTATTGATTTAAAATCTTTTTCCGAAGCAAACAAATCAGTAGTTTTTATATTTTCCCGGATAAAGCGATCGGTATGCTGCCTAATGAGTTTTTCCTCCGATTTGTAAGCCCACGTGCGAACCACTACTTTTTTACGAAATATTACCCGTAAAAACAACCGGCGAAGAAACGAGAATATTTTCATTTTTAGGGGCATAACAACCGTGTCGCGGTTAATGGTTATGGGTTCATGCCCAAGTTTTTTTAAAACCGATTGTAATGCATAGGTCTGCAAAATGCCTCCATAATTCCAGTTAAACGGTAATGTTACGATCCCTATTTTCATTGTTGTTTTTTTAAAGGTGTTGGGTTGTTATTTCAATTGCCTGTTTTCGTGGCGAAGAAGCAATAGCAAAGCTTTCGGGCACATAGCCACATGAAATTACTAAAAGTGCCACTTCGTTTTCAGGTATCGCTAAAATTTGCCTCAACTTTTCATCCTTGTCGTTTGACACACTCCAGTTTAAAGAACATGCAGCTATTTTATTCAGGTGCAAAGCATTTAACAGGGTCATTGCAAACATCCCTCCATTCAAATGGTTTTCATTTCTTTCATGAATATCTTTTGTAGTCGATATAACCGAGGTTAATACCAACAAGGTCTCTGCCAGGTGTCCAAAGCCCCTGTTTCCATTTTGGATTGCGAGTATTTGCTCTTTTTTCTCCTCCGATTTAACGATATGGACACGTGTGGGCTGACGGTTGCAAAACGAAGGTGATTTCTGTGCCAGGTCAATACACTCCATCAAAACCGAAACCGGTATTTCTTCTTTCGTATAATTGCGCACGGAATAACGAGACCTGCAAAAAACATCAAATGATTTGTCGATATTTTTAAAATACTCATCACGTGTGGTTTTTATCTGCTTCATCCCATCTATATCGCTATAGTTGGTTTGGACAATTTTTAATAATTCATCCACATCTTCATCTAATTTATAAGCAATTTCGCAATGGAAGCTGATATATTCTTTAAGTACTGAAACAGATTGCCTGAATTCAAGCTCATCATGAGACAAGTTTAATTTATCGTACTCCAAAATTGTATGTACCAAACCTTTAACCACCTCTTTCCCAAAACCAGGCCTAGGTTCAGGCATTGTTAGTCCCTTTTCAACAATATGGTATGCTAGAGTTAAGTTCCGCTTCACTTTTTCAACTTTTGAATCGTTATATACCTTATCGTGCACCCTTCTTTTTAAATCGGGCAAGCAGGCTTTTTTTGCCGATCTGAGATAATACCTAAAAAGTATTGACTTAGGAAGCAAGTTTCGTATTTTGTTTTTTACAGATTCCATGTTTTATATTTTAACGAATCACATCAATCATTACCATATTTTATTTGGCAAACACTTTTGCAACTAATTTCTGAACAGGCTTGTACAATAAATCACGTTCATAGTTGTTCATAGAATTCCTCCAAAAAAGTGGAATATATATTACTGAAAACAATAGAATTCCAAGGGCAAGGCTCAGAACTGTATCTAATTTCACATACCATAATATTATGTAGGTAAGCATCCCAATACTAAGTGGCATGATCGCCATTTTCCCGATCTCTTTCCAGAATTTTGGAATATCAATGCTTTGTTTTTTATAGTAATAAATATTCATTACCAGAACATGCCCAATTACCAATGCGCCACCAATTGCAGCGGCACAACCGATTCCCCCATATTTTTCAACCAGAAAAAACTGCATCACGAGACTTAAAACAGCAATAGCGATGTATAAAAGTGCCCTGAACTTGATTTGGTTTCGTGCCTGCAAAATGGTTATCCCTAAATTTTGGATCAGTGGGATTGTAAGCGGTATAAAGAACAGAAGTGCTATAATATAGGTATCGTTATAGGCTTCTCCTGCCCAAAGCAAAATAAACTGATGCCCAAACAAAATAAACCCTGTTAATATAAATGCCATCACAATAAATTGTATCCGTCCGGTCCGAACAAATAAATCAGATATTTCTTTCTCTGATTTTTCTTTAGTTGCCATGGCCGTAATTTTGGGCAAAAAGACACCGGAAATAGCGGTTGAAAATCCCATATACATTTGTTCCAACTGAATTCCTACTGCAAATATTGCAACAGCAGCTGTGCCAACATAGGCTCCCAGAACCAGTTGCCCTGAACTCCAATAAAGCCGATCGATAATAGCCCCTAAAAATATGTAAAATGAATATCCGGCTAGTTCTTTAAAGAATTTCCAACTGAAATTACCAAACCTGATTTGTATCTTAATTTTGTATTTACAATACCAAAAATTTGTAAATAGGGTTGCCATATTTAATATGGTAATTAACACAACCATCCCTATTGCCCGATAACCAAACTCAAGCAGGACAATCATAATAAGCGTGTTTAAGACAATACGGAGGATTTGAACAACTTTTTGAAATACAAACTTTTCGTAGGCAGTAACTATCGAACCAAAAATGCTCAAGGGGAAAGTAAATGCGAGGTTAAATACCATTAAGAGAATTAAGATATGGGTTTTTCTCAATTCTTCGGTCGTTAATGAATTTCCATAAATTGAATCGATATTAAAATAAAGTACCAATCCAAGTATGAATGCGATGACACCAATTGCTGAATACAAAACGATAAACATTCCAAACATCGATTTTTGCTCTTCTGTTTTTCCTTCTGCCCTGTATTTGGCGGTATATCGAATAATTGTGTTTCCAAATCCTAAATCGAGAATAGTGAGATAAGCAACCACCGAAACCACCAGCGAATACATACCATATTCACTTTGTCCCATCATCCGAAGCATATATGGGGTGTATAATAACCCTACCAGGTTACTTAATCCCATAACTACATAAGAGAGAATTGCGCCCGCCTTTAATTGATTAACTTTCATGAAATTTTCGTCTCTTATTTATACTTTGAGTATTTATAAACCCATCTCAAATAATTGTTAGATTGGCTTCAAATATTGACAAATACCTATATTATTTTTATGAACCCCTTTGGGAACTTGAAAATTTATTCTTTGAAAAAAATTCCATATTGATGGTTTTTTTCACAAAGCGCCTAAACCTTGACCTTCTTTTCGGAAGATCCCCAATTAGGTTTTCCATCTCGTTCATCTCAACACCATTTAACAATATTTGTGGTTTGTTGTCTTTCGTAAATTCAATGATATCATTAAGGGCAAAGGAATCAGCTTTTCCCCAAGCGCGGTTTGCACGTGTTACCAAAAATGAATGGCCTATGTGCTTGAATAAATTAATTGGATAAGTATGATTAAGGATACCGGGGATTTCAATAAAGATATAGTCATAAGATTCTAAAGTCAATCCATCAAATTCTGCCTCGAAATCATTGATGGTTTGAATTCGGTGAAAGGCATTGTTTATAGTATATTTCAGAATGTCAACACCTTTAATTTCTTCATTAATTTGGTTGGTGATGAATAGGGTTTTGTACCCCACATCCGAAAGCTTTTCGAGCAATAAGGTAGCAAGCATTGTTTTTCCTTCAACATCCTGGATACTAAAAAGAAGATTTGTATCTGGTTTTTTGTTATTGTTCTGTTGTTCGGTGTTAAGGATTAATCGACGTGCTATGGCATCCAATCCGCGTTTAGTAATGAATTCAACATCCAGTTTTTTATTAATGTTTCCAATTCTTGGAAATATGGCAGCAACATTTAATCCTATAAATTCGGTTGCGCGTGGTGCCGTTTTTATATTTTGATCTAAAAACTCAAGTAAAATAATCACAAATAAAGGAATCACAAACCCAATCATGAAAGCAATGATCACTAGAAATTTCCTTTTACTTGGCTGGGCTACAATCGGGAAAAGGGCTTCTGTAACTACCTTAAGATTTGAATTTAGTTCAATATTTTGCTGATTTAGTTTTGCTAAACTTAAGCTGTGCAACAATGAAAGATACTCACGTTCAGCCACATCAATTTTGCGTTCAAGACGTTTCATTGTAGCGCCCAGAGGTGCATAGCTTTCGAACAAGCGATCGAATTGCTGACTTTGCAATTCAGCAACTTTTAGCTGTGCAGTTGTCGATTCCAGTTCAATTACTTTTTCGATCCAATCCCTCAAAATTGATTCTGACGAAACCCCATCGCGTCCGTTTTGCATATAGTATTGTGCATTCACTATATTTTTCAATTCTTTCTCAATTTTAAATGCTTTTGTTCGCTGTTCTGCAATTTCCCTGATCAGGTTCCTTTCGCTTGCCGAGTCGGTTTTTGCTTCAAATGATTTCATGGCAATATCCAGGTTAACTTTTGTAAGTTCCTGTCGTAATGATGATATAGTGTCGTTCAGAACCAATTGTTTTTCACGTTCCGACATCTTTTTTTCGAGTGCTTTTAAAACCGATTCAGCACCTGCATTTTGAAACTTAATCTCGAGAAACCTCATATTAAAAAGTTCTTTCTCGGCTGCTATATGCTTGGTTTGCTCATAATAATTAATGATAATGTTCCGCCTGTTAAACTCCAACAATTCAATCTCGGCATCGTCTAATTTAGCAATTGAATGCTCAATTTGTGATTCAAAGTATTTAACCACAGCATCCGATTGGTTTACTTTAATGTTTGTGTATTCATGTATAAACACATCGGTAAGTATTTCAAGGGTATTTTTGCATATCCCGGGGTCATTAGATTCGGAGGTTATTTCAACGATATCACTAGATTGAATCCTCCGTACCTTAATATGGGAGTTAATTTTATTGCTGCTATAGTGTGGGTGGTCGTAATTTACCAGCTTATAAATAAAATTCGAATAATTGCTTTCTTTATATGTTTTTAAATTTGCCAGGGTAAGTTCCATATTGTTATTCACAACCAATTTTTTTACTTCCTCCGGTACAATCTCCATTAAACTGGCATACGATTTTTCTGAAATAATTTCGGGAATGGGCTTTTCAAGCATCAGATGGGTTGCAAGTAAACGTAAACTTACTTCCTCCATAGTGCTGCGCGAGTTAATAATATTGATCAAATTATCGAATGCTGTTCGTGTAGCAAACAAATCTACTTTTGATGCTTCAAGCGATACGATGGATGATCCGGTTGTAATCCCAGTGTAAATACGTGTGCTTGAATTATATACTTTCGGTTGGTTTTGGGTTAACAACACAACCATAGCAGCCAATATTATTGGCATAAACAGTAATAAAACGAAGTGCTTTAAAAATAAGCGTACAAAAAATAGTAGGTTCACGTTATTTTTTTAAGTTTATTTTAGTTCCAACAGTTTCTTCCAATATTTGAAAAGCTGTAGCAAAATCGAGTTTTGCCTCTTCCTGTTCAAGTACAGCTTTTGTAAGCATATCGCTTAATCGTGCATAATCAGCAAAACTTATTTGATTATTTTTCAGGTCAATTTCGGCCCTTAGCATTTGAACACGGTAATTTTCTACAGCATTGCTTTTAATAACCAGTCCCCTGTTTTGTTTAATTACCTCATTATATCTGACGATGATTAATTGTCGCAGTTCCTGAATCCGTGCTTCACGCTGATAGCGTAACTTATCTTTTTCGGCCTTTGCAGCACGAACATTGCTTTTATCGAAAACTGCCGAAAGAGGGATTTTTATAAATGCCCCAAAATAATAACGGGTTTGCTCAGTTTTCTGAGGATTGCTTTCGATCATGTCTAAATCCTGGGTAATAATAAGGTTGTCGAACAATCCATATCTGGCACCTCCTTCAAATCCAAGTGAATTCATCCATTCCCTTTGTTCTTCCTTCACTCTGTATTCACCAATTGTAACATCGGTATCGAGTATTTTAAATAGGGGCGAATTCTGAATGGCTTTAGCCTGAAGCTCTGCCAATGGAGGGAGTTGTTCTGTTATATCTTTCCCCAAAGGCGTAACTGAAAGCAAGGCATCGTAGGTTTGCGAAAATGTTGTAATTGTGACAAAAAACAAAGTTCCGACGAATAAATATGGTATCAAGGTTTTTCTCATAACTATACATTTTCTTTCTGAAAAACTGCGGGGATTGTTCGTAAAATAATCCAGATATCTTTCCAAAAAGAGAATTTACTATTAGAAATTTCCACGTATTTATTATCCAATGATTTTCGTTCTTCCGGCGACATTTTCGATGATTTCCCACGAGCCTCAACCTGCCAAAGACCAGTAATTCCCGCTGGTCCGTTAAAACGGTCGGTCCAGTCATCTGTTGTTAATAATTCGGCTTCGTAGAGCGGCAATGGTCGGTTCCCAACTATCGACATGTCCCCTTTTATTACATTGATTAATTGTGGCAGCTCATCGATACTTAATTTTCGGATAATATGTCCAACCTTCGTGATCCGAGGATCGTTTTCGAACTTGACAAAAGCGCTTTCCTGCTTGCTACGCAGAGAGTTTATGTGGGTTGATTCATCAATTTTAATATCATCGCCAAACAAAACAGTCCCACTTTGTTTAGCCGGCTGGCCAGTTTTTGTTTCCAATTCAAGGCCGGGTTCATTCTCAACGGATGTTTTTGTTCCTGCATATTGGTTTAAATGTTGAAACTCTTTCAGCCGTTTATCTGCATCAGGGTACATCGACCTTAATTTAAGGAAATTGAAAATTTTATAGCCGGTACCTACCCTTTTGGAAATATAATATACTTTGCCTTTTGATTCAATGCGGATAGCAAGCACAAACAAAAGCAAGAACGGTGATGCACAAATTAAAGCAGTGCCGGCAACAATGATATCAAATAACCGTTTAAAAAATGGGGTTTTGTATATTTGTATTTCTTCTTGTTGTTTTTCATGGCTGATTAAAGCGGCCTGTGCTTTAAAAACCTTTAAGAATTTTATACGTTCGAGCAACAAGTTGGCATCTACCGGTTTTTCATACACATCATCAACCTTTTGCTCAAATGCCTGTTTGATTACCTCGGCTTTTTTATTATCTGTAAGAAGTATGAAAGGAACAGGTTTGCCTGGGATGAACTTTTCAAGCATAATTTTATGATAGTCAATGCCCAATTTCCCAGGGAGATCATTTTCACAGATTATCCCCTCAACATTTTCATTTTTTTCGAGCCATTCAGTGGCTTTCAAGGCATTTGGTTGATGAACAAAACTTAATTTGTTTTCAATTTTCAGAAAATGATTGATCAATTCCTTATCGGATCCAATATAAAGAATGAAGAAGTCCCCTTTTGCACCTTTTTCCATACTTTCAGTTTTTGAGTGCCCTTTCGATTCTTATTTCTAATTCTTCCGGATTAAATGGTTTCATGATATAATCCTCGGCACCAAGTTTCAGGCATTTTACACGGTCGCTGCTACTTTCTTTACTACTCAAAACAATTATAGGTATTTCAGAGAAGTAACCACTTTCTTTTACCCTAATTATAAACTCAAAACCATCCATGTTGGGCATGTTAAGGTCTGTCACAATTATGTCCGGCAAATTCCCTTCATGCAACCAGGCTAAGGCCTGCAAACCATCTTCTCTGGTAACTACATCATATTTTCTACTTAAGAACTGTACAATTAATTTACTTATTGATGGCTTATCATCGACGATTAAAACTTTTTTCATAGTAGTAACTTTAGCTCATTTGTTTTTGAATTTCTTCTTTATTGGAAGGTACTATCTCATCTTTATCATTAATCATACGTGCTTGTTTCTTAAATATAGAACAAATTTATTTGTGAAACCATTAAATATGTTTTGAAAATTATTAATTGAAACAACATGCTACGATGTACATTTTTAATACAAGTAAGAATAATCACGATAACCTGTTAAATCCGAATACCAATCCGGGAAATCTATTCCTGCTGACTCAGCCCATGGAACAAATTTCAGATGCCCTTTATTTATACTGACTTTTTCTTTTGGGATTGCATACTGCCCTGAAATATTGATTGCCCATGGAAGGTTGTTTTTTGTACGATAATAGCGACCAGACGAAGGTCTAGAGAAATCAGAGTATTGCCCAAACAGATCATAATTAGCTTTAGGGGTAGGCGCTTTGTCTGCAAGGTGTATTTCCCTTCCCCTGTCCCCATCAACAACTATAAACGGATTAAATGGGAAATTGCCCAGCTCTGTTGCACTTAATGGATTGGTAAATGTGACACGGACCGTAAATGTTTGCCCTTTAACATTCCAACCGTCGTCAAAACAAAACACGACCGCATTACTAAGCCCTGCTTCTGTTCCATTTGGGTTTAGATTGACATAGTTTCTTGAGAATATCGACCCTTCTATACTTTCAATTGAAGAAGCAGCTATGGGCATTTCAAAAGCAAACCCATTTTGATAGGAGGCTCCAACGTGCCTGACATTTATTGTGATGTCCAATATTTTAATCATGTTGACAGAATTGGTAATTGTATTAAAACTGTAATCAACTACAAGGTCATTAAAATCAAAATCGCCTATTCCCGGCCAAAGATCTTCAAAGACCAATGAACCTGATGATCCGCTAACTGTATTGTTGTTAAACGCCAACGATGCATCTGTTGGATATGCATCGTTTATATCCAATACTCCATCGCCATCCGTATCAACCGGTGAGGTGGTCGCTCCAACATTTGTAAAATCGGCTGCATTTAAATTATCCAATGTGATATAAAAAACGGCATCGTTAAAATCATGATCGGTAGTGCTATTGTCTCGTAAATCGTCTTCAAAACCGAAAACAATCACTTCATTTTGAATATCTTTTAACAATACCATGTGGTTCCGGTTATTCACATTGCTTTCGGTATTGAATGAAGCAACTGAATAGTAAATTCCGTGAGCGTCCAAGACCTTATTTTCTTTTTTACTCCAACCATCGGGAACCAGGAACCAACCAAGGGTGGTATTTGCAGCAAACTCGCCTAAATACACCTGGTCGCCACTGTGCAATGAGCCACCACTTCCGGGCATAGAAGCATTCGGAAAAATAATTATATGTTCAGAATCAGTAGGTTTGTTTCCATTGTAAATAAAATAGCCCAATGCACTTTCCCTACTTGTACCTTCACCAGCAAATGTCACATAAACTTTCGACCGCTGTTTCAATTTTAAATTGGTTTGCGAGCTTTCCGATATTATTTCGGGCCGGGTTTGAGCAACCGATACACCTTCCGGCAAAGTTTGGTTAAGGTTTCGAAGCAATGATTCCCACGCATGGTCATTTACCTTATATAAATAATTTGGATAGCCATTGGCTGTATAGTTTCCTAAATATGTAAATCCCCCTACCTGAGCCGATTTTGTGCTGGTTGAAACACGTGTACTTTCATTTTCACGTACGGCAGTATAATGAGACGAATAATCATACATAATTGATCCATCTTCAATAGCTATGTTAAGTTCTTTTTCTAACCCAAATGACCTTGAAAATACTTGAATTGAATCAACATAGGCAGGGACACTTAAAAGTGAATTGTAGGTTCCATTAGCAGTAAATGTGCCTTCGGCAACTTGCACAACTACTGAATCTGAAGAAGTGTAACAAATATCGAAAACTGATCCAAGCAAAAATTCCGGAACATTCAAATCTACATCAACGCTTTTTGTTGTGCTAAAATCAAAACCATCGGGGATAACAAGCTTGTTCAACACTTCACTCCCAACTCCTTCTATAATATCGTCTGTGCTATTCAAACACTGAGACATACTAAAACCTAAAAACAGTAATGCCAAATATTTAAATACAGCCTTCATCTTTTAATAATTCGTACGACACCCAACAATCAATGCAACTTTGTTTTACCAATAGTTTAAAAGCTCTGTTGTCAATCTTACAAACCAACGAACGTAATCATTTGTTCATTAAAAACTTACATGATTAGAATTCTCTATCTTTAATCATTGCTGAAATATGATTTTTATTCATCAAATAATTAATCCACAAACATATTTACCAAAAACCTTTACGGTTCGGGCATTCCTAATGTTCGAAAAACTGATAGATTTATTAAGAGGAAATTTGAACATGCAATATATGAAAAAAAACGAATATCTATTAAATTACTCAAAAAATGTATTTGCCAACTTACTGCTTTATTATGAGGGGTTATGGTGCTTTTAGCAAAAACAAATAAAAATTAAAGATTAACAAGTGCATATAAATATGCTATTGATTCGCTAATAACAGTTCTTGCCCCCCTGCTTGAAGCCCACCATTTGTTGGGTTCGAATGTTTTATCTGGTATTGAATAAACACCAACTTTGCAGGAATCGCCCACGGCTTTTTGAAAAAGCATTTGGCTCCGTCGCGAATGACAACCAATGGTCAATATATCTATACTATCAGCACTAATACAATTTTTATCCATCCACAATTTCAGGGTAAGGGCTGAATTATAAGTCCGGTTTATTGTAACTTCGCCTCCCGGAATTGCGACAAGCTTGGTTGAATCAAATCCAAGGGCAATAAACGTTGCATAAGTCATTTCTGCCATTGAGTGATATTCTGACAAAAAATATCCCGAAGGTAAATTTCCTCCTGTTGTAACAATCAATTGATAATTGTAATCTGAGAATAAACGTATGGCTTCCTGAACGGCGTAATCAGCGATTTGTCCATCAAGCACAAGTATCTCCCCCCGAACAGGTTTATTTTTACTTAGAAAATATGCAGCCTTGAAAAAAAACAGTCCCCCTAATATCATCAAGATTAGAGCCAAGCTTAGCTTTATCCTTAATGATAAGACGGTGACTTCTTTCTTCCTTAAAATTTTATGTTTTGACATTTACAAATATCTTATTTCCAAATATAATAAATGCAATGAATGAAATATTATACTTATTTACTGCTACCAATGATTTCTTTCTCCAGCTTGTTCCTGAATTCAGTAAAAGAAATCCCTTCTATGTTTTTATAAAACTTACTGAAATAGGAAGGATCGTCGAATCCAAGCTGGTAGGCAATTTGTTTTGATGATAAATCGGTATGCACCCCCAGCCTCTTTGCTTCCAATAAAATCCTTTCCTGGATAAATTCCTTCGCGTTTTTCCCGGTCGATGTTTTTATCACATTGTTTAAATAATCTGGTGAAATAGCCAAATCTTCAGCATACTTCGAAACCTGATGCCATGTATGGAAATTGCTTTCAAGAAGTTCTTTAAAATTCAGCACAATACTTTTCCCAGACTGTACCGAATGGCTGATTTCCTTTTGTTTTGAATCGGTCAAACGGTTACATTCTATTAGAAACAGCTTAAGATAAGCTCCTAAAACAGTATCCTTAAACGGATTATCTTCTTCAAATGCCTGTTGTAAATGCGAGGTTATGTCGGCAAGCTTTTCTTCCGTTTTCTTATCGATTGTTAAAGGTGGGGTATCTGTAATATCAGAAAACAAACCAAGGTTTTTTATAAAACTTTCTGGAATATAATTCTCCTGCAAAAATTCCTTTGTAAAAAGGATCACCCACCCCACTGGTTCAGGTTTTGTCTCCACTTTATGAACTTGTCCGGGACCAACAAAAAACACAATATTTGGCTGGATTGGATGTTCTTTATAATCAATATGATGCGTTCCACAAGCTTTTCTTGCCCACAGCACCGTATAATAATTATGCCTGTGGGGAACATCGTTGATACCTTTGTTCTGAAGGTCGATTTCCTCCATTGTTTTAATAGCAAAGCCAACTTTTTTTCCCTTATATTTTAAATCCAATAAAGGTATATGCATATTTTCCGTTTCGATTTCTTAAAATTAATGCTTCTTCACAAAATACAACACATAATTTAGCAGATTGATCATTTTCACGATGATGTTTTGACATATAAGAATTATGTTTCCTATTTTTGGTTGATCCTGAGAAATTTAAAGATATGATTCCTGTTTTTATTTTATACATCGTGGTGTTAATTGTGATTGTTGCGTATTCAGCACGAAGGTCAAAAACAAACAACGACTTTGTTCTTGGGGGAAAAAAGATCTCTGGTTTCTCATTAGCCCTTTCGGAAAGGGCAACAGGAGAATCGGCTTGGTTACTGCTGGGATTAACAGGATTAGCATACTCGGAGGGCATGGCAGCCATTTGGGTTGCGCTGGGCTGTGTATCCGGGATTTTGTTTTTATGGGTGTTTTTGGCCGAACCACTACAAAATCTCACAGAAAAAACAGGGGCATTAACGGTACCCGGCTTATTCTCTGCCAAATTTAAAGGCAATGGCAAAAGCTTTGGGATTTTATCTTCCGTAATCATCATATTCTTTTTTGTGCTTTACATTGCAGCTCAATTCAGCGGTGCCGGGAAAATCTTTAACGATACATTTAATATCAATCCATTTTGGGGAATGGTAATTGGATCGGTTCTGGTAACAGCATATACCATGTTGGGCGGATTTATTACAGTTGTCGCCACCGATGCATTTCAGGCGGTTTTAATGGTTGTAACATGTGTTGTGCTCCCAATTATTGCACTCGGAATAGCAGCAACTTACAATATCCATATTGCGGAAACCATTGCCCATGCGAGTTATACAATCCCTTTAGATATGGAATCGGCAAAACAGGCTACTGGCGGTTTATTAATATTGAATGGTTTTAGCTGGGCTTTTGGTTATACCGGGCAACCACAGCTATTGACCCGGATGATGGCCATGCGGAATAAGAAAGAAACCCGCCAATCGAGATGGTTGGCAGTAGCCTGGACATTGCTGTCTTATGCTGGTGCATTTTTGATTGGGATAATCGGGTACAAACTGGTTCAGGCAGGTGCTCTTGGCGAGGCTGCAAGTGCCATAAGTAACGATGCTGAAAAAATTATGCCCATTATGGTAATGACCCTTCTCAACCCGATTTTAGCTGGGATATTGCTTTCAGGTGCAGTTTCTGCAATGATGTCAACTGCTTCGTCCCAATTAATGGTGGTTTCCTCTTCAATGACAGAAGATTTATTCCTCCAATTAACAAAGAAAAAAGTAGAAGAAAAGAAAATGTTGTTCCTCAACAAAATACTTACCCTGGCTGTAGGACTTATGGGGTTCTTGCTTGCAATATCGATGAAAGAAACCGTTTATGGATTGGTTTCTTATGCCTGGAGCGGCATTGGTGCTTCCTTCGGCCCTGCAATTATCTTGCTGATTTTCTGGAAGAAGTTTTCACGAGCGGGGGTCTATGCAAGTTTAATCACAGGCACTTTGAGCGCAGTGATTTGGAAAACCTTTTTGGTGGATATAACCGGAATATCTGAAAGGTTATCGAGTTATTTGATTGCATTGGCAATGGCAATTTTATTTAGTTTGTTATTCCCTGAAAAGAAGAACTAACCAGCCTTATTCCCCCAACAACAAAATCATACACATAAAATTATAGTTCTGATTACTCATTAATTTCTGGCATTAACACCCCATCCATCAAATCCGACAATTCGGTAGCATTAAATTTTACCCCTCCTTTTTTCAGGAAATCTTTGTTGCATAAAAATTCGCAAGAAATGACAAACAAAACCTTGGACTATTAAAGAATTTTGCAACAAAACACACATACATGAAAACAATTCTACTTTCACTTTTCACACTATTTGCGGTTACAGCTGTCTCTCAAACAAGCATTTCCGGCACTGTAATATCCTCTGCAGGCGACACCTTGCCCGGCGTTAATATTTATATTGAAGGAAGTTATGATGGGGCGAGTTCCGATGCACATGGAAGTTTTAAATTTACGACCTCAAAAACAGGAGCCCAAATCATAAAAGCCACCTTTATTGGTTTTAAAGCCTGGGAGAAAGAAATCAAATTAGACAGCCCGGTAAACGAGCACATCGTTTTAAGCGAAAGTATAAATACCCTGGATGCTGTAACCATTACAGCCGGAAGTTTTGCCGCTGCCGACGAAAGCAGGGCTTCCATTATGAACCCAATTGATATTTACACCACAGCCAGTGCCAATGGCGATGTAATGGCTGCCATGCGCACCATGCCCGGCACTCAGGCTGCAACCGACGATGGAAGATTGCTGGTTCGGGGTGGCGATGCCTACGAAACCCAAACCTACATGGATGGATTAATAGCAGCAAAACCTTATTATTCGAAAACACCAGACGTTGCTACCCGGGGAAGGTTTGCTCCTTCTTTGTTTAATGGGGTTGCGTTTAATTCGGGAGGTTATTCGGCAGAATATGGGCAGGCGCTTTCCTCCGTTTTGGTATTAAATACCAATGATTTGGCTGCGGAAGATGTTACCGGACTGTCACTTATGTCGATTGGTGGTGAAATCAGTAAAACAAAACGCTGGGACAACACTTCATTGAGTTTATCGGGAAGTTATTTGAATTTTGAACCATACCGCAAAATTTTTAATAGCGCCATTGATTGGAAAAAACCGGTGGAGGCAATTAACGGAACTGCAATCTACCGCCATAAAACCAAAAGCAATGGTTTGTTAAAAGCATATGTGACCACCGATTGGGGCGATCTTTCCTACTATGTTCCAAACGGGGCAAATCACAAAATGAAAATAAGCAGTACCGGGACAACATTCTATTCAAATGTGGCATACAAAGATTGCTTTTCAGAAAAGTCATGCTACAAAGCTGGAGTTTCAGGTACCTGGCAAAATAACAAGTTAGGCTTGGGGAACGATAAAGTGGATACAAAAGAGATGATTATTGAAGGAAGGGTTACCGTAATTCACGATGTTGCGGAAGGAATAAAACTTAGTTGGGGAATGAATGAAACAACCAATAAGTACTCACAGGATTATCGTGAAGAAACGGATAAAACATACACCTCTGATTTTACGGATAATTTACTCGGTGGATTTGTAGAAAGCGAAATTAAATTCAGCAAAAATATTGCTATCCGTCCGGGAATTCGAGTTGAATATTCTTCAATCCTGAACAAGGCGAATATTGACCCCAGGTTTGCCCTTGCATTCAAAACCGGGGAAACTTCACAGCTTTCGGCAGCATTTGGATTATACCACCAAACACCACAAGCTGATTATCTTAAATATACCAGCGAACTAGATTTTGAAAATGCAATTCACTATGTTTTAAGTTACCAAAAAGGAGATATCGCAACAAGGTTGTTCAGGGCTGAAACGTATTATAAATCTTATAACAAATTGGTTACCTATAGTTATAACGATTTTGAACAACCAGATCAAATATCAAACAATGGTGACGGTTATGCGGGTGGTATAGACATTTTCTGGAGGGATAAAAAAACCATAAAAGGCTTTGACTATTGGATAACCTACTCTTATATCGACACCAAACGGAAATATAAAAATTATCCAGACAAAGCAACTCCCGAGTTTATCTCCGACCATAATTTTTCGGTGGTTGGAAAATACTGGATCAATAAAATCAGTACACAGGTTGGTTTTGCTTATACAACTGCAACTGGCCGACCATATAATGATCCAAATTCCGACAGTTTTATGGGAGAAAGGACAGGTACTTATTCCGACCTAAGTTTAAACTTCAGCCATATTTTTTATATCGGCAACCAATATTCTGTTCTCTACATGTCGGTAAACAACATCCTTGGAAACAACAATGCACTTAGTTACCGGGCTTCAAGCATAAACGATTCGCAAGGCCACTATGAACTCACACCTGTTAAAAGGGATTTAAAAAGAATGGTGTTCGTAGGCTTGTTCTTAAGCTTTTAGTTGCCTACAGTTGATCCCTTTTATTCAACAATTCAGCAATATTATTTTTCAAAACATATAAAACAACGAGATATTTGAACCATCACTTAAATTTAAAAACAATGAAAACTATTTTAATTACAATTTTACTCGCTGCTTTTACAAGCACCGTTTTTTCTTCCGAATACGAGGAAATCATGTCAGCAAACATCCAAAAACTGTACACACTCACCGAATCGGACGAGCTGATTAATTTAGCCAACCAATTCGAGCGGATTTCCAACGCAGAACAAGACAAATGGGAACCTGCTTATTATGCTGCCTATTGCTATGTCCGGTCAACCTTGTTTGGCAAAATGGGTTCTGATGATATTCATATACAATTGGACAATGCCCAGAAATTTATTGATCAAATAATAAAAACCAATAGCAAAGAATCCGAAATCCATACTTTACAGGCGTTGGTTTACCAGCTCCGGATTACAGATATGTCAAAAGGGTATAAGTACTCTAAAATGGCGAGCGAATCATTGGTAGTTGCTGAAACCCTTAACGCCAACAATCCGAGGATTTATTATCTGAGGGGGAGTAATATTTTTCATACCCCGAAAGCATTTGGTGGCGGTGCCGATAAAGCCAAACCATACCTGCAAAAAGCCGACGAAATGTTCAAGAGCCATCAACCTGAAAGTATATTCGAACCTTCTTGGGGACCATTCCATAACAGTGAACTGCTAGGCCAATGCAATGAATAACATTTATTTTTCAGAAATATAAAATCAGTCTTATAGTAAGATTGGTTTTATATTTATGTCCGTTCATAAATTAATCTTTCTTATTTTTGATATTCTACATACAAACGTACCTTTTAACGAATTGATCTGTGAAAAAAATAAAGCTTATAAAACAATTCCTGATTGCAGTTCTGGTATCTATTTTAATTGGATTTTCCTTCTTACTGGTTTTTGGTGGTTTTAACAGGCCAATCAAAGATATCCTACTTAATATGGGTTATTCCTTATGTATTGGATTGCCACTTTTTGCCAATGGATTTCTATTCGAATGGTATGCAAAAAGATACATCGACTGGATAAAGAAGCCTTTACAAAGTATTTTTAGTGCCATGCTCCTGCATTTTACCTACTCCAGCATTGTAATTCTGGGGGTTAATTGGATTTGGTTTGTACGGATTCCGAACAGCAGTTGGGATATTTTTTGGCAGCACAACAAAGCAACGATAATAAGTGAATATATTGTTTTTGTGGTCGTTGCGTCGATTATTTATGCAATCAATTTTTTTAAGGCATGGAAATTTGCCCTGGAAGAAAAGGAAAAAATAAAAAGCGAATCACTTGCACTTAAATATAAGGTTTTGCAAGATCAGGTTAGCCCTCACTTTTTGTTTAACAGCTTAAACACACTAGGCTCGCTGATTGATTTAGATACGGCAAAAGCAAAGGTGTACAACCAGAAGCTTGCACAGTTTTACAGGGATTTGTTGCTATTTAAAGACGAAGATATTATTGGTTTAAAAGAAGAAGTTGAATTTGTAAAGAAATACGTTTACCTGCAGCAGATAAGGTTTGGGGAGGCATTGGCTGTTGACATTATCCCGAACGATAAAGTGGATGGAAAAGTGATTCCCCTATCACTTCAAGCACTCGTCGAAAATTGTATCAAACACAACGAAATATCCATTGCAAACCCGCTTAAAATTGTAATCGGAATTACAGATGACCATAAACTGATCGTTGAAAATAACCTCCAGCCCAAAAGTTCGAATGAAAAAACGAGCAGTACAGGCCTTAGCAACCTTGCGGGTAGATATGAGTTTTTAACCGGGAAAAAAGTGGAAATTACAAGGACGGAAAAATATTTTAGGGTGAATTTGCCCCTTATACTAATGGAGGTTTAAGATGAAAATATTAATAATCGAAGATGAACCATTAGCTGCTGCTCAATTAGCATCACACCTAACCGCATTAAGACCCAATGCTCAAATTCTGGGGGTATGCGACACCATAAAATCAGCCGTAAAATGGTTTCAAAATAACGATGAGCCCGACCTCGCTTTTTTTGATATTCATTTGGGGGATGGTTTAAGTTTTGAAATATTTGAAAAGGTTACATTCTCCTGCCCGGTTGTATTCATCACAGCATTCGATCAATATGCCATTCAGGCATTTAAGGTGAATAGTATCGATTACCTGCTAAAACCAATCGAACGCCACGAATTGGGCAAAGCATTAGAAAAATTTGAGAACTTAACTAGTCACAAAAGGAATAAACTTACTCCGGAAATACTGGAAGATATTGTCGCAACTTTTACACAAAAAAATTATAAAAAGAGGTTTCTGGTAAAAGTGGGGGCCCACCTTCGAATCGTTGAAATTGCTGACATACTTTATTTTTACAGCTTGCAGAAAGGAACCTATGTAAAACTAAAAGATGGCAAAGACTACCTTTTAGATTATAGCCTCGAAGTTATGGAAGAAATGCTTGATCCTACACATTTTTTCAGAATTAACCGAAAATATATCCTTGCTCTTCCCTGCATTAAAGATGTTGTGTCGTACAGCAATTCAAGGTTAAAGTTGAAAGTACTGCAACCCAACGACGATGATTTTTTGGTAGCCCGGGAAAAAGTCAAAGCCTTTAAAAATTGGTTGGAAGGTGAAATTTTAAAGAATGAATAACCGTTTATTGTCAAATATAGACATACCAGGCAAAAGCTTAACTTCATCTTAAAACCCCGATTTTTCCCTGAATCCTGCAAGTAAATAACATTTGCCCATTAAGATTTGAAAATAAACGTTAAATTTATTTCTTAATTAAAAATCAATAACCAAAATAAACCAACAAATCAATAATTCACCATGAAAAACCTATTCCAAAAAAAGAGAAATATTTTCTTTCTTACCTTATTATTGTTAATATCCTCAAATTCAATACAGCCATTATTTGCCCAACAAAGTTCAGAACCACCAAGTGGATTTATGGCAGGGCAGGCATGCGTTCGTGAAGATAACCAGGGAAACGGCCTATTATTTTATTTATCTGGCAAAAACGATTTCACAGCCGATTTTGCCAACGGAGGGCAGGTAGAACCCAACTTTTTGAAAGATGTTACCATGATTCCTGATGGGGCAATTGGAAAAGGTTTCAGTGCTGATGACAGCCAGTTAATGACTTATTGGGCACCGGGTAACATCTATGCACAACGGGGCAATATTTCGTTTTTTTGGCGATCTCGCTACCCTGTCGGTCCCACTCCGTTCCCCATATTCCGTGTTTCTTATGCCGACCATTCAAGTTGGGACATGGTTTGGCTCCGAATCGACTACAACGGCTCAGGTTTCGATGCGTTTGTCACCGATATTGGCTTAACAAGAACAAGGGTATCCTATTCAATGGATAAATTTCCGGAACCTGACGAATGGGTGCACCTTTCACTTTCGTGGGATGAAACCGAAGGAATCAGGTTTTATGTAAACGGGCAACTGGCCGAAAAAAAATCGATCGTCGGGAATATATACGATACCGGACTTGACCAGTTTGGTCCACATTCCCGGATCATCAGTCCATACCAGGTACAAAGTGCATATTGTTTTATGCGGGGTGGCGATCTTGATGAACTAAAAATCTATGACCGGATGCTTCCAGATAATTTTATTGCTGATTTGGCAAATGGAAGAACCACGGAGGACCTTGCACCACTTGAGCGTAACCTCAGCGAACGCCGTTGGCGCGATGCCTGGTGGATGCGACATGGTTGGAACTTACCGAACCCAGCACCTCCAACATTGCCTTCATCTCAAACCAGTATACGAAAAATTGAGATTCACGATGCTGTGGATATCAAACGTTGGTACTGGAAAGCCAACGATGGTATCCGAGAAACTACCTGGCCGGGAGTTTATAACATGTCTCGGCTGCCAGGCAGATACGATTATTTTGTGTTGCCCGATTGGGACTGTTACTCAGGATCAGGGCAATCAATTCGGTTCAATTTGCCCGACGAACCCTGGAACCATGTTGAAATGTGGGGCAAAGCATGGGGGCAATTAACCCTCGAAGATAAATTGCTCAGGGACACAACCTTTGCAGTTCGTACGCAAAAACAAATCAAATCATACAATCGCTTAAATACAACAAAACGTGGCGGTACAATCCGTTTCGATAACGCTTTGATTGAAGAACCAATTGGTTCATTTGAGGTTTATAATGTTGACAAAGGAAGTGCGCCCAAAGGTTCAGTAACCGAAAGTTTTACACTCACTTCAGCCCCGGCAACATTTAACGATAAATCCATCGAAAAACTGGCTTCCTTTGTTTGCGGGAGATATCCTGCCGATGAGCGCACCATGATGCTAGGAATCCCGGAAGGAAGTAAAACCAAATCCGCTAAAAAAGCGAATAAAACAAAGTTCCCATATCCGTTTATTCATATTTTGATTCCCTATTCTGATCAAAACAATGCTGGTCTTGACGGAATAGAAATCAAATTTCCGCCAATGAATGTTAAGCCTACTCATGAAGGTGTTTTCCCACTAAATATTCGTGTAAAAGATCCACTGTGGGAAGCCAGGGACTTGACAGACTTTAGTTTCTCTGTTAAACCGGGTGAATCCCCCACCCTTTGGATTGACACACGCAACCGGGTTTTGCCCAAAGAACATGCTTTATACATTACCATTGCAGGTGCTGGTGCAGACCTTACCCCGGAGTTGCTAGAAGGAACCCAGGTACGCTTGGTTTACGAATCAAAAGAAAATTCGCGTCCCGAGCATGAAATAGACAGGCTCACTCAAGTGCGCGACCTCTATGCACATATGGTAGAAGAAAGGCCAAGATTTTCGCGCTTAAATGTGTACAACCGATTAACCGCCGACCTGAATGACCTTTTAAGTGTAAATCCTGATAATCAATTAGGTAAAATATATAACTATGCGATCACAAGACGCAACAAACCTGATTTTGAAATCCCCAAATGCCCTGAGGGTATTCCCGAATGGGCTTTCCTTCAAACAGAATACCTACGTCAAGTCAATCGTTTCATAATGTATTATATTGATAAACGTCAAATATCAAATGGCGAATTTGGGGGTGGATTATCCGATGATGGGGATTTGCTCAACCTTTGGCCAGCTGTTTCATTTCTTGGGATCGAACCGGATAAAATATTAAAATCCTTACAACTTCACATGGATGCCTATTACGACAATGACCGCCCGGCATACGATGCGCCATTACGCCAACGAAGCTTACCGCTTTTCACCAACGGATTGGCAACAATTTTTACGGACGAACTACACGCCGTTGAAGACGGGATGCAGGTAGTGGGCGCAATGGAAATACTTGACTATGGCAACCCATTGCACATCGAAAGGGGAATGCACACAGCTTCACGCATGCTAAAGGATATTACCAAAATTAACCCCAAAGGGCACAGGCATTTTTGCACGCGTTTTTATAGCGGAACCCGAATTGCAACTGAAGATCCCTGGCAATGGTCGGTACCCCGTTCCTACAATGTTTTGCAGACTTCGTTTTTAACATCCAGGTACAATGGCAACCCGAAACTGCAAAAAATGATCCTGGAAATTGCCGATGGGTTAATTGAACACATAAAAGACGGCAAAATGAACACCCAAATTAATTTCGAAACCGATGAAGATAAAGCATCCGGAAGGATGGGTGGTGCTATTCCAGAATCCGTGTTTCATTCCGCTTATCAAATTT
Organism: Prolixibacteraceae bacterium; assembly: GCA_963677475.2. GTDB lineage: Bacteria > Bacteroidota > Bacteroidia > Bacteroidales > Prolixibacteraceae > JABMQB01. Next base: position 325,535 of record CAXXQD010000016.1, read on the forward strand.
CCGGAGATAAAAACTACTTAAAATATGTATCAGACAATGATCCATCAATTAGGTTTTTTGATAAGGACCGAATAGCCAATCGCTATAAAGAAGAAATAAGCAATATGGGTATTTTCGAATATATTAATACGGAAGGAAGCACTTGGATCGACAGAACCACTTATTTAAATTCAATTATACAGAAAGACCGCCTTGGAGGAATCGCATTGATGCGTTTGCGTAACCTGCTCCCTCTGAATATAGTTAGCTGGAATTTTAATAAACCAGAGGATTACGACGATGTGGCAATTTTTGTAAACAAAGCAATGCCCGACAGCATTGGCATTATTGCTTACAACCTTGATACTAATCCAATTGATGCTGCAATGACTGTTTGGGACATTACACCCGGTAAATGGATGGTAAGGGAAGGTATTGACACCAACGATGACCAAATAATTGATAGTGAACTAAACGAGCGCATTGTTGATTTAGAACGTGGTGAAGCTGTTGATATTAAATTTTCTTCGCGGGCCTATAAGATAATTAGCCTTGAATTGATAGAATCAGCAGCTAAGGGTTATTGGGAGCGACCTGACCTTGGTATTGGTACCGATGATGTTCAAATAAAAAATAATGAGGTAATTGTAAAAGTACATAGCTTGGGGGCTGTTGCTACTCCAGCTACAACCATCGAACTAAAAGATGCCGCAGGAAACCTGGTTGCAAGTGCTCCAGTTCCTCCATTGGAAGCACCATTGGACCTAAAACCACGTTGGATTGAAATAATCATATCAATCCCCGAAGGTACTGACCTGAAAAACGGTTGTGTGGAAATCGACCCTAAGAAGGAAACACAACAAATATCCAGAAAAAATACGATTGTAGAATGGTAGGTTAAACAAATATTATTGCATTTTTTTAATGCGCTATCACAATGTTGGATTCAACGGATCAAGGCTTTAAACTTTAAATTAGTCTCCTCCGTGAGTCCAACATTTTTTTACTCAACGAATGGTGTTTATAAATTGCAAGCCAAGTTTTATAACATGCGTTAATGATTGATCTCATTGCGTATTCCATCATCCTTTTTGTTCCATAGATTCATTATAGATTTTATTCAAGGCTTTTAACATTAAATATAATTGCTAATTTCGTAGGTCTTAAAATTTGGGGAGGATTATGGAGTTCAATGGTAAAACTATCTGGATAACAGGAGCTACGTCTGGCATTGGCAAAGCAATGGCTTTGCACATTGCTAACCAAGGTGTTAGCCTGATTCTTTCTGGAAGAAACCTTGACTCTTTAAAAGTAGTTGCAACAATATGCGAAAATAAAGGAAGCAAAGTACAGGTAATCCCTTTTGATCTGTCCGATTCCAAATCGGTAGAACATGCAGCTCAAACCGCCTTAAAATCAAACCATAAAATTGATTGTTTATATCAGGTTGGAGGCATTAGCCAACGATCTTTTGTTGAAGACACCAGCCTTGAAGTAGATCGTAAAATCATGGAAATTAATTTCTTTGGAACAATTGCCCTTGTAAAAGCAGTTCTTCCAACAATGATAAAAAACGGCGGGGGTTACCTGGCGGTTACATCAAGTGTTGTCGGTAAATTCGGCTTCCCGTACCGTTCTGCATATTCTGCCTCAAAGCATGCACTTCATGGTTTTTTTGAAAGTTTAAGGGCAGAAAATGTTGCCAATAATATTAAAGTATCCATCATAATCCCCGGAAGGGTTAAAACCCAAATCTCGGTAAATGCACTTGATAGGGATGGGAATGCGCATAATAAAATGGACGATGGGCAGGCTCAGGGCATGTCGGCAGAAAAGTGCGCGCAAATAATCTGTAATAATTTAAAGAAAGAAAAAAAAGAGATTCTTGTTGGAGGTAAAGAAATTATGATGGTACATATCCGAAGGTTTCTCCCGGCTTTGTACTATAAACTTGCCTCAAAAGTAGAACCTTTATAATCGAATAAAATTTGGATCATGCCAAGAAAAATTAACGGAATTCAGCAATTGGGCGTTGGAGTAGAAGATGTACATGTAGCCTGGAAATGGTACAGGGAGCATTTTGCAATGGATATTTGTATGTTTGAAGAAGAAGCCACAGCTGAACTAATGCTGGCGCATACCGACGGCAAACCAAGGAAAAGGCATGCAGTTTTGGCCTTGAATATGCGAGGAGGCGGAGGCTTTGAAATTTGGCAGCACACTGGTAAAAAGCCAAAACTTCCTGATTTTGAAATTCAACTTGGCGATCTGGGTATTTCCATCGGAAAAATAAAGGCAAACGATATCTATGTAGCCTATAACAGGTTTAAAGAATCAGGCTTAGACCTGTTAACGGGAATAACAAAAGACCCGGTAGGAAACGATCATTTTTACCTAAAAGATATTTTTGGGAATATTTGGGAAGTCAAAAATGAAGCAAGTGTGTTCCGGAAAAAAGAGAAATCGGTAAGTGGCGGGGTTTTTGGCGTGGTAATCGGCGTCAAAAAAATAGAAGAAAGCCTAAAAATTTATCAGGATGTGCTCGAATATGACGAAGTTGTTTACGATGAAACAGGCATATTTGAAGATTTTAAAGGACTTCCGGGTGGAGACAACAAATTCCGCAGGGTACTTTTAAAACATTCTGATGTGAAAAATGGGGCATTCAGTCCATTCTTTGGAAGCTCTGTAATTGAACTTGTGCAGGTTATGGACCGCGATCCGGTTGATATTTTTAAGGAACGTATTTGGGGTGACCCAGGGTTTATTCACCTTTGTTTCGACATTAACAACATCGATTCATTCCGCGAAAAAGTAAAAGGTATCGGTTATCCTTTCACGGTTGACAGTGCCCGTGCTTTGGAAACTTTCGACATGGGCGATGCGGCGGGAAGTTTTGCTTACATCCAGGCTCCAGAGGGAACACTTATCGAATTTGTGGAAACCCATAAAATCCCTTTGGTCGAAAAAATTGGCTGGTACCTCGATTTCAGGAAACGTGGCAACCACCCGCTTCCAAATTGGATGCTCAAACTGTTTAAATATAAGCGGGTGAAAGACAAGTAAAAAGCCAAAAGCAATAACTCACTTCTGGCTTTTACAACTTATCACTTATTCCCATTAGAAGAAAACCCCAACGTTGAAAGTAAGGGCTTTGTTTCTAATATCCTCATCATAATCAACCACTTCTTTTAACCCCATTTCGTAATTCATAGAAACCGAAATATCATACTTCTCTTTCGGAAACAACATTCCAACTTCCAGTGCAAGGCCCAAATCGGTTGAATTTGTTTCGTCTTTAATGTCGGTATCTAAGCCATCAAGTTCCTGATTGGCATCCAATAAAAACCCCACATAAGGGCCAGCTGCAACGAAAAAAGAATTTTTCTTTATTGGAGCCATAAACTGCGCCTTAATTGGGACTGTCAGATAAGCAAATTTTTCGGTTTGCTCAGCATCCTGACCATTGGTCAACACATCACACTCCCTGCCTTTTTGCCCATAATTTAAGGCAGCTTTCAAAGCAAACCATTCGTTAAATGGCTGTAGGGCCTGTACCCCAAAAGTATAGCTACCAATCACATCGGTATTTTTACATAAATTCCCCAAATCTGATTGTGTGGCAAATCCGTAGGCAACATTTCCTCCAAACTTTATTTGGGAAAATGCTTCATTAAACGATCCAAATAGGATCAACAAAATCAAAAAATATTTCCAAGTTTTCATCGCTTTTTTTTAATTGTTTTCAGCCACAAAATTGGAGATATTCCGTTAGCCCACACTTGATACAGATCAAGAAATGAAATAGGGATAAAAAAAGTTAAATCGGACTTTATACTGCCCTCAACCTACTGAGTGTTTCTGGGGTAATGCCCAGAAATGAAGCAATGTGCTTAAGCTGGACCCGTTGGAATATTTGTGGATATTCAGCCAATAAAGCTTCATAGCGTTCCTGGGCAGTTTGAAACTTCAGGTTAAAGGTATATTCTGATTTTTTTTGGGTAACATCCAAAATGGTATGAAATGCAAACTTTGCCATTGCATGGTTTTTATTAAGCATCTCGTCCAATTGGGAAAAGGTAATCGAATATATCTCAGAATCCTCAACGAGTTCACTCGTGAGATTTGTTGGTTTTTGTTTATAAAAAGTATCAATTGCCGTAAAAAACGACTGTTCGGGAGAAAACCACGCCGTAATTTCTTTTCCATTTTGCAGGCTGTAATACGACCTGACCAATCCTTTCTCCACAAAGTAAATATGCCTGCAAGTTTCTCCAACATCAAAAAGCACTGTTCCTTTTTCCAGGGTTTGTTTGTTGAAAACCAAAGCAATATCCTTCTCATCGGCAGCCGACAATCCTGCCATCTTTTTTATATGGATTGGTAAATTCATTCTTTAATGGGAATATCAAGTTGTAAATTCATACGAATTTACTTAAAACTTATTTTAGTGCAGCATTTCAACTAAGTTTCCTTATGTAGATAAGGCCTATAAAAAAACAAGGAGCCCAAGATGGGCTCCCTGCCAAATAAAACAAACCTAATCTAACTAAACTAACTATCAAATCAACTTATGAAATCTTAATTTCTATTGGTGCTTTCTCAACCGCTTCTTCTTTTTTAGGAATTGTGATTGTAAGAATTCCATTTTTAAAAGCTGCGGCAATTTTTTCAACATCTGCGGTTTCGGGCAATTCGTAACGTTTGGTGTAATTTTTTGTTCCAAACTCCCTGCGCACATACTTGAGTTCTTTCTCTTCTTTGTCTTCCCTGTGCTTTGCCGAAATAGTTAAAATATCGTTGTGAAATTTCAACTCCACTTCTTCTTTGTCAAATCCGGGAAGGACCAACTCAATGTTGAAATCTTTTTCAGTCTCATAAACATTCGCTGCCGGACTATGTGAAAATGAACTTGGCTGTGAATCGTTCACTAAAAAGTTATTAAATAACTCATCAACTAAATTACGGTTTACACTGTACCTTGGATTTTGAAATTTTACTAAATTCATGACTTTTCCTCCTATAAATAAATTAAACTATTTTTTAAATTTTTGTTCTTTGACTTCCTTTTTAGCAAAACACAGACCATTTAGAAAAAATTCGATTTTCCTGCCAGAGCATGTCATTATTGCTTGTTTGTGCTTGTTTTAATCAATTCTACATGTCATTATTTCCGCTCCTCCTGCTCACCGGAACACATTCGATAGATATTTTATATGCAAATCCAATAATTAAAGAGCACATCCTTAATCAACTTCGCATAAATAATAAAAATAAATGCTTGCTTTTGGACACAATTCATAGAAACAAAATATTAACCCTTATTCAATTGAAGGATATTAGTATACTTTTCGGGTGCTTCACAGATTATCATTACTTTTGCAAAAAATTACACCATGAGGATCGATATTATTACAGTCTTACCGGAATTGCTTGAGAGCCCATTTAACCATTCGATCATAAAAAGGGCAAAAACCAAAGGACTGGCAGAGATTTATATTCATAACCTACGTGACTACTCGAAGGATAAACACCATAAGGTAGATGATTATTCATTTAGCAAAGGAGCGGGCATGGTTATGACCATCCAGCCAATTGAAGCGGCAATTGAAAAATTGAAAAGCGAACGGGTTTACGATGAAATAATTTACACATCGCCCGATGGGTGCCAATTTAACCAACAAGAGGCAAACAGCCTTTCGCTTAAAAAAAACATTATTATCCTTTGCGGGCATTATAAAGGTGTTGACCAACGCGTGAGGGAACATTTTATTACCAGAGAATATTCGATTGGCGATTATGTTTTAACTGGCGGGGAATTAGCTGCAGCGGTTATTTCCGATAGTGTAATAAGATTGCTGCCTGGTGTAATTTCCGATGAAACCTCGGCATTAACAGACACTTTTCAGGACCACCTTTTGAGCCCTCCGGTTTATACGCGACCAGCCGATTATAAAGGTTGGATAGTTCCGGAAGTATTGCTGAGTGGTGACGATAAAAAGGTTGATGAATGGAAACACCAACAAGCCCTTACGCGCACTAAAGAGCTTCGCCCTGATCTATATAAAAAATACACGGGTGAAGAAGGATAAAACTATTAAAGCTTAACGGTGACAAATTGATTTATATGGGCACTGCCGACAATGATCCAGGTGTTCGGTTTGCCCAAATTCATTATCCGTCGAAAACATTTCAGACAACAAGCCCTTCAGCTCAAGTTCGTAAGTTTCTACCATCGAATTAAACAACAAAGGTTTCCGATTGTACTTAATTAGCGGATCGAATTTATCGCTAAACAATTGCTTAAGATCGTAAACCCCGGCACTGATTGCATCGTTGCCCAGGTAATATTTTTTTATGATGTAACTATAATAAAGCGCCTGAAAAATTTCCTTTTTAGGGTCTTTTTGATCGCTATTGAAAACGTCCTTCAAATCATTAAACCCCAGACCCTTTACGTTTCCGGTTTTGTAATCAATAATCCGTATTTGACCATTGACCCAGTCTAAGCGGTCAATTTTCCCACCAATTAAAATCTTGTTTTTAGCGCCATTGCTGTCAAATTCTATTTCTCCGGAATAATCATTTTCGCATGATTCTATGGTAAGTGGTGCAAATCCCGCATCTACCTTTAGCAGTTGCTTTATATAGGTTTTAATATATTCATAAATCAACCTCACATTTCCTTCCAATTCAAGGTTGTCAATTTCATAAGCATCTTTTTTAAAATATTCCTCAGTAATAGCTTGCCGGATGATGCGGTCAATAAACTTTGTATCTTTTATCTTTTGAAGGAACCATTCTGGTGAAGTTTCAATGCCAATAATTTCTTCGTACAAATATTCCACACTTGTATGAAATATATTCCCAAACATCTGCCCGTCCACTTCCTCTTTAATCTCATCCTTATCGGGCAATCCAACAATATACCTGAGATAATACCTGTACTTGCACGTGAGGTAGATATTTAATGCACTTGGCGATAAAGGTTTTTCTTCATAAAGCTGCAACATCCTTTTGCTTAAGGATGAGGAACCTTTCACCACTAACCTTTTTTCCTTGTTGCTTTTGAATTGAAAACCAATATTTTTCTGTGTTATTTCATGTGCCGAATCGTAAATTAGCTGAAAGCCAAACCGGCTTAACTCACCTCTGTTCAGGCTTTCTTTTACTGTACTGTATGTTGCCGTCACATTATTTGCTCGCTGTATCAACCGATAAAAATAATAGGCATAAAGCGCATCTTTCTGATCGATGGATGGCAAGCCAAATGCATACCTTAAATTTTGAGGAATGAATGAAGGTGAATTGGACGATTTAGGCCAATAATCTTCGTTTAATCCCAAAACAACCACATTGTTAAAATCAAGCAACCTGGTTTCAAGTATTCCCATCACCTGCAATCCTTTTAAAGGTTCCCCTTCGTATGATACACTTAACTGACTAAGGTGCTGAAACAACAATCGAAGAAAAATAGCGGTACTGATGGTTTGCCTGGTTTGGTTCTCAACATCCAGAATGGTCAGCCCAATTTGCTCAATTGCCTGATAGATAACCACGAGTATTTCTTTCATCAGGTCACCCCCAAGCTGTTCCTTTTCTAAATGCTGGTGTAGGTTTCTGATTATTTTAAGCAGATAATCAGCAATACTTTCATTTTCCAGTGGCAATTGAAAAATCAGGGCATGAAATGCGGAAAAATACAGCTGCTCCTGTTCAATATAAATACGGTTATCGCGTTTGGCATTTGCGATAAATGCCTTTACTTTTTCATTTTCAATCCCTGCCAACAATTGATGATTGAGAATATCAAAAACAAACGGATAATAAAACCTTTTTATGCTGGCTTGAGTGGTTTTCGTATTTTTTAACAAGGAAGCAATAATGCTAACCAAACCAAAAATACTGGAATTGCGAATGGGATATCCCATTGTTATGTTCACCGAATCGACCGATTTGGGGATCGCTCCCAACACCGGGAACAACAAAGACTCATCGGCTAAAACAATAGCCGTATTATCAAACTTTTTTTCGAATTTATCCTTAAATGATTTAAGTGCCATTGGCACCACCTGCGATTGCCCCTGTGATGTGGGCACTGCAATAAATTCAATGTTTTTTGCTGAATCAAAAGCATTGTCGGTAAAACTAAAGTCGTTGGGGGGAGGAAACAAGGAAATATTCTCTCGCAAAAATAATCCTGCTTCTTGTTTTTCATCTTTTAAATATGCTTTATCATAATCCCAGAAAAAATTGGCTTTTTTATTGATCTTCAGAAAATTCAAAAATTTCTTTTCACACTTATTAAGGGCATTTAAACCGATAAAATAATAAGTGTCAAAAGGCGTATCTAAATCACCTCCATCTTCAACCTTATAGGCAAGTTCACGCAAAACCATGCCGTCATAAGCAAGCCCCAGTTGTTCCAACCTGGTTTTAAAATCATTGAAAACAGGCAACAATAACTTCCAGGTTTTAAGAAATTCTTCCTTATTCTTATACTCGTCCCATTTGCCTAAGCTTCCCCAAAATTTTCGCAGAACCTCTTTTTGCCCTTCTTCCAAATATGAAAAGTCATAATCGACTTCTTTCAAATCAGCAATGTTCCGAAAAAGATCGACAGGATCAACCAGGTATTTGTCAACATCGTTAAAGTCAGCCAATAAAATTTCTCCCCAATAATAAAAATCATCGAACGATTCTTTTGTTTTTGAATGTTTAACAAATACTTCATAAAGAATGGAAACCAATTTGAGTTTATCGGCTTGTTCCTTATTTGAAAAACCATGTAACACCTCATTTATGGTTGCAATTTCAGGGCTGATAATTGTATTGGAAAGCCTGTCCTGTAAATAAGAAGTAAAAAATGAACCTGAACGCCGATTGGGAAAAACCAGGCATATTTTGTATAAGTCTATCGCATGCTTTTCAAGTATATATTCTGCTACCGATTCAAGAAACTTCATTATAGGATCATTTTATGCCGAAGATAACAATTCAATAGCACAGCTACCATGATTCCGCGCAAGAATTTTTACTATTTTTAAGCTCCTCGAAGTTCAATCAGATATAGGGAAAAGCTATGAAAAGAGTCATTTTATTTTTTGTCCTAATCAGTTTAATCGTTGAAGCACAAGCACAGGACCGGATTACCGGCTTTAACTTTGCTACACGTTCGGAAGTGATTGCCCCAAACGGGATGGTTTGTACAAGTCAGCCTCTTGCTTCTCAAGCAGGGTTAGACATATTAAAAGCCGGAGGAAATGCCATTGACGCAGCTATTGCTGCAAATGCAATGCTGGGATTGGTCGAACCTACAGGCAACGGAATGGGCGGCGATTTGTTTGCCATTGTTTGGGATGCCAAATCCAAAAAGCTGTACGGGCTAAATGCCAGCGGAAGATCTCCCTATGATTTAACATTGGAGTATTTTAAGGAAAATGGCTACGACAAAATACCCGCACTCGGTCCGCTACCTGTTTCGGTTCCAGGGTGTGTTGATGGGTGGTTTGAGTTGCACGAAAAGTTTGGCAGCATGCCAATGTCAGATATATTGAAACCAGCTATTCATTATGCAAGCGATGGGTTTCCGGTTAGTGAGCTAATCGCATATTATTGGCAACGAAGTGTACCGGTTTTAAAACAGTTCCCCGGATTTGAAGAGATTTTCACCATCAATGGAAAAGCGCCTTCTAAAGGTGAAGTTTTTAGAAATCCATATCTGGCTGAAACTTTTAAAAAGATTGCCGAAGGTGGACGGGATATTTTTTACAAAGGCGAAATTGCAGAAAAGATTGTTGATTATATCCGTGAAAATGGCGGGTTCCTTTCCATGCGCGATTTCGAGGGGCATACATCGGAATGGGTTGAGCCAATTTCATGCAATTACAGAGGTTACGATATATGGGAGCTTCCCCCTAACGGACAGGGAACTGCTGCCCTTCAAATACTGAACATCCTTGAAAACTACGATATTTCTAAAATGGGCTTTGGTTCGGCGGAATATGTGCATCATTTTGTGGAAGCTAAAAAATTGGCATTCGAAGATCGGGCAAAGTATTATTCCGATCCTGATTTCAACGATTTGCCAGTCCAGGAATTAATTTCGGAAACGTATGCAAAAAAACGGTCTGAACTTATAAAAAATCGGGCTGCCAGGAGCTATCCTGCGGGTGAACTGAAAAAGGAAATACAATTTACCTTACCGTTGCCGACAAAGATGGAAACATGGTTTCTTTAATTCAGAGCAACTATCGGGGCATGGGATCAGGAATGACTCCCGGAAAACTGGGGTTTATTTTACAAGACCGTGGCGAACTGTTTGCATTGAAAGAAGGGCATATGAATGTTTATGAACCACACAAGCGGCCTTTCCACACCATAATCCCTGCATTTATTACCAAAGACGGTATGCCCTTTATGAGTTTCGGGCTGATGGGCGGTGCCATGCAGCCTCAAGGGCATGCACAGGTTGTTTGCAACATTATTGATTTTGGCATGAATATTCAGGAAGCCGGCGATGCCCCACGGATTAGCCATTCTGGATCAAGTCAGCCAACGGGAGAAGTCATGGAAGACGGAGGAATTGTCCATCTCGAAAGTGGATTCTCACAGGAAACTATCAATGAATTAATGCGAAAAGGGCATAAAATCCAATTTGAACTGGGGATTTATGGTGGTTACCAGGCAATTATGTGGGATAATAAAAATAAGGTGTATTTTGGTGCCTCCGAATCCAGAAAAGACGGTCAGGCCGTTGGCTATTAATCTAAATCTACAATGAGCAAAAACCCTTTAAAACTAATTGTTATAGCGTTTTTCATATCCAGCAATTGTTTTGCACAAAACAAAGCGTTTGATATCAATGAAAATTTAGGAAGGGGAATCAACATGGGAAGCATGTTTGAAGCCCCAAATGAGACCATCTGGGAAAACCCTTATAGTTCAGAATATTTTCCAATCATATCACAACTGGGATTTACACATGTTAGGATTCCTATTCGGTGGGAAACCGATGAACGAAGTTCCTCCATCCCACCTTATGAGATTTACAGCTCATTTTTTACCCGCATTAAACAGGTGGTGGATGAGGCTCTGGAAAATGGTTTGTATGTGATCATTAATATGCACCATCACAACGAATTAATCGAATCGCCCGATGAACAAAAAGACCGTTTTCTTGCCCAGTGGCAACAAATTGGCACTTATTTTAAGGACTATTCAGACAGCCTTCTTTTTGAGATCCTCAATGAGCCCAATGGTAATTTAGATGCAAACAAATGGAATATCCTATTTAAGGAAGCTTTGGTGGAAATCAGAACAGAAAATCCCGAAAGAATTGTATTGATTGGCACTGCTGATTGGGGAGGAATCGAAGGATTGGAAGACCTTCAACTCCCTACTGATAGTAATATAATCCTTACAGTTCATTATTATGACCCTTATGAATTTACACACCAGGGAGCTGACTGGATTGAAGGTGCTAACCAATGGTTGGGCACAGAATGGAAGGATACCGATGTTGAAAGGGAAAAAATACAAAATGATTTTAAAGCCATAGTAGATTTCAGTCAGAACCATCTAATTCCTGTTCATTTGGGCGAGTTTGGTTCTTACCACACCGGCTCCTTAGAATCGAGGGAGAAATGGACAACATTTATTGCCCGATATGCCGAAGAACTAGGTTTTAGCTGGGCATATTGGGAATTTAGTGCCGGATTCGGAATTTATAATCCAAATACCAAAACTTTCTATGAATATTTGGTTGATGCCCTTTTGAACAATACAATGCCTGAGCCAACCGTCTATGAAAGAAATGAGGTTTACAACTTTAATTTCGATACGAATATGGATGGATGGGTGGTTTCTAATTTTGAAGAAGCCTCTTCAACACTAATAAACACAAACAACGAATTAGAATTAACTATTGAAAACAGTGGAACAGAAGAATGGCATATTCAGGTATTAAAATATGGACTTCAATTATACCCGGATAAATTTTACAGGGTCTCGTTCAAGGCTAAATCAGAAGGCTTGCTGGGTATCGACACATATATTGGAAAAGCATCATCGCCCTGGCAAGCGTATTCAAACTACAACGGATTTCACCTGAGCGGTTCCATGGAAGAATATGCCTATTATTTTACCATGGACACGACCGATTTAAATTCGAGAATGGTTTTTGACCTTGGAACTTCAATCAATCCAGTATATTTAGACGATATCAGGATTGAGGAATTAAGCTTGCCTACATCTGTTCCATTGAGTGAGAAAAACAATATTCAGTTTTATCCAAACCCGGTCACAGATAATCTTTACTTAACACAAGCATTCCCTGATTTGTATATTGAAATATACTCTCTGGAAGGAAAAAAACTGTTTGGTAAAAATATGGGTAATAAAACATCGCTAAACCTAAACTCATTAACAACAGGCATTTACCTGGCAAAAGTAATTCAACAAGATTCTTTTTACACATTTAAATTTTGCAAAAAATAGGTGTTCGAATAACTGTCAAATCCCTATTGTTAGCTTAGAATTAATATTGTGCCAGAGGCATATTATAGAAGCTTTTTTACTTTTGCACAAAATTTATAGGCATGAGCATAAGCGTAAACCCAAAAGCAAAAGCTTTAATATTTGACCTGGATGGCACTCTTTCCAATTCCCTGCCCGTACATGTAGCAACCTGGAACGTGGTGGGCGAAAAAGTTGGTTTTAAATTCGACGAGAAGATTATTTATGAAATGACCGGCAGGCCAACCATCGAATTTGCAAAAAGGCTGGTAAAAGAACACAATTTGACAATCTCACCCGAAAATCTGGTTAAATTGAAACAAGAATCGTTTCATGAAATGGTGCATAAAGTAGAGCCGGTTAAGGAAGTAATGGATATTGTAAATGCCTATAAAGGGAAGCTCCCGATGGCGGTAGGAACAGGCGCCAGCAAAAGAAGCGCGGTAATGCAATTAACCACATTAAATATTATGGATGTTTTCGACGCCATTGTTTCGGCCGATGATGTGGAAAACCATAAGCCGGAACCACATACTTTTCTGAAATGCGCATCGTTAATGAACGTTGCACCTGAATATTGCCAGGTATTTGAAGACGGAGACCTTGGCATTGAAGCAGCCAAAACCGGGGGCATGATGGTCACCGATATTCGTCCGTTTATAAATTATGGGAACTGGCAGTAAACCTTTCGGGTTGAACCAATCTTTTGTTTTTGTTTAGAACCGTTTACCTATTTTTAACCTATGGGAACATTTCTTATTGCATCAAAAAGTGTACTCCCCCTGTTTATCATTATTCTGCTTGGTATTTTATTTTCAAAAACCAAATCCGCTTCGCCAAAGTGGATTGATGTTTTAAACAACTATGCCCTTTGGATTGGTTTCCCGGCACTTATTATTGCCTCACTAATGAAATTAAAAGTAAGCGACAATACCTATACAAATTTGATTATAATCAATTCTGCATACATCGTTTGCAGCATTTTGCTGGTTTATCCCATTTCTAAAATATTTAGGTTTTCAACAAAAATGCGTTCAAGCTTAATATTGGTATTTGCATTCGGAAACGTTGCTTATTTGGGAATGCCTGTCTTGCACAATGTATTCGGAAACCCTGCCCTGCCCATTGCTGCTATCATAGCAGCCGTGTATTTATTTTGGATGTTTACCCTGGCTATTGGATTGATTGAAATTCATGAAACAAAAAAGTTTCAGCCAGCAAAAATAATAATCAACCTATTAAAAAACCCTCTATTATTAGCCGTTTTAGTTAGCATTCTGATTATAAGCTTTAAAATAGAAATACCACAGGTGATCGAAAAAAGCATCCAATTATTTGCACAATCGGTTACCGCTTTGGTGTTGTTTTCGCTTGGCATGTTTCTGGGCTTTCAGAAAATTGGCAACATTAAAGAATGGTTTCGAATCTTTATTTTTGCACTGCTCATCATACTTGTTCTTCCGGCGATTTTGTTCTTGTGCTTAAACCAATTCGGATCTCATTCACTGCATAATTATGCAACCATAATTGATGCTGCAATGCCCGTGGGAATCACATCTTATGTTTTAGCTTCGAGGTATAAGTTGGAAGATAAATTTGTTGCCCGGCTTGTGGTAATGACAACCACTTTATCGGTAATTACCCTACCCTGGTGGATTATGATTACAGGACAATAGTTAATTGATGATTTGGGTGCCAATACCTAAGATACTATCAATAAACAAAACTCTGATGCTTATACTAAAAAAGGATGAAGGATGAAGGATGAAGGATTAGGCAGTTAGATCATAACTTCAATAATATTTCAAAATTCTAACATTCATCTACGATTCAAAGGAGAGGTCAATATTTTCAAGTTGCCCAATAAAAACCAATACTCCTGGTTTTGAGTCCAATATAATATCCCCTTCCTCAAGTTCAAACCTGCCCCCAACGCCTTGAACAATAAATTCAAAGGGCTCATTTTTGAATTGCAACACACCTTTCACCCGGTATATTTCTTTTTTATTAATATCCATGGTGTATTCAAGCCAATTCATGAAACGTTCTTTTTCAATTGGTTGATTAAAATACAGGCTTTTGGTTTGAATGTTTAAGTGCTTTTGATTAGTTAAATCGGCATCAATTCTAAAGTTTAATTTTCTTTCTAATTCCAACTGATTTAAATCCTCGACATTCCCAAAAGAAGCAGATTGAACGGAAGCAAAAGGGTTTATTTTTTTCAATTCATCCTGAATCATTTCCAACTTAAAAGACTCAAGGCTTTCACTTTTGTTTAAAACCAATAAATCAGCGACCACGATTTGTTTGATAGCAACATCTTTCTCCAAATTTAAATTAAAATTTAATCCGTCGATAAGACAAATTGTACCGTTTAAATGATACATATTTTTTAGGTCATGGTTGCCCAAAATGGTTTGTACGATAGATGCCGGGTCGGCAACTCCTGTTGTTTCTATTATTAAGTGGTCAATATTTCCAAATTTTTCATGAAGTTCCTTTAATACCAGCTCAAATTCATCGGAAATGGTACAGCAAACACAACCATTTTTTAATTCAAACATCTGGCTGGCATCCATTCCTTTTATCAATTTTGAGTCGATGCCCACTTCGCCAAATTCATTTTCAACCAGTGCAAATTTTATCTCAGGGAATTTCTGCAATAAAGCATTAATAAAAGTCGTTTTTCCGGCGCCCAAAAAACCGGAAATCAACGTTACTGGTATTTTACGAATGTCATTCAAACGATAGTTGGTTTATGGAAGAATAAAATCAAATGCACCAAATAGTTTTAAGATTATTAATAAAAGGGCTATCATCAAGAATATCCGAACAAATTTTGCGCCTCCTTTTACGGTGAAATGCACCCCAACAAAAGCCCCAAGCATATTTCCAATCCCAAGGATTACACCAATCAATAAATCAACCTGCTGGTTAAATATAAAAATCGCAAGCGTAAAAACGCCGTAAACCAATACAATAAACAATTTAATGGCATTGGTCTTCACTAAATCGTAGCCACACCCAAGCACCAACGCTGCAATAAACATAAAACCTACGCCCAGATGAATAAAACCTCCGTAAATACCTATGATGAAAAACAAAATATATTGCCATATACTTGGTTTTGGGTTTACTTCACCAACCTTTTCCTTCACCCAGGCATTAGGGTTAAACAAAACAACGAAGAGCATCAGAACCATGACTACTCCAATAACTTTTTCTAAAAGCGCTTCGTTTATTTCAACCGCGATTAAAGCGCCAACAATTGACCCAAACAGGGTCGGGATTGCCAATTTATAATCTGTTTTGTAATTAAAAACCTTTTTCCTTCGGAAAGAATTAACGGCTACAATATTTTGCATAAGTATGGCTACACGGTTTGTACCATTGGCAACATTGGCGGGCAAGCCCAGAAACATAAGCAAAGGCAAGGTAAGCGATGAACCTCCTCCTGCCAGGGTATTAATAAACCCGGCTACAAAGCCAATTCCAATTACGGCAAAAACCATGTACAATTCCATTTTATCCCTCCTGCTTTAGTTTTGTTAAATGTAGCAAATTTAAATGTTTGCTTTAAGCTTTGGATTTAATCCGAAATTTTTTGAAATAATAAAAGCTAAAAATAAGAAGATTAACATCCCAGTAACATAAAAACACAAGTAATGATTTTATTACATTGTTGCAAAGCTTTTACTACCTTCGCGTAACGGATATGAAAAGTAACTTACCACTCATTGTCAGATTTCACAGATGGAGGCTTAAGCATCTGAGCGAAAGAGGTTTCATCACATTATTGAGCATTGTGATTGGAATTATTGCAGGTTTTGCAGCTGTCATTATTAAAAATGCTGTGAGGCTAACAAAAACGGTTATCGATACTATTATTTCGCAGGAAGTCCATAATTACATTTATTTCGCACTTCCTTTTATCGGAATATTATTGGCTGTTTTAATCATTAAATACATTATTAGAAATCCTGTCAGGCACGGGATACCAAACGTACTTCACAGCATATCGCAACGGAAAGGAGTATTAAGCAACCATAATCTGTTTTCTTCGGTAGTGACCAGTTCACTAACCGTAGGTTTTGGTGGATCGGTGGGACTTGAAGGGCCAACCGTTGCCACAGGTGCAGCATGGGGTTCCTGGCTATCCAAATTTTTCAGGTTGAGTTATAAAAACACTATTTTGATGTTGGCATGTGCCAGTGCCGGTGCAATGGCAGCCATTTTTAAAGCACCAATTGCCGCCATTGTTTTTGCAGTTGAGGTAATTATGATCGACCTTACAGTTTTATCTTTAGTACCTCTTCTTTTGGCTTCTGCCTCGGCTGTGCTTACCTCATTCTTCTTTTTGGGGCAGGATGCACTTTACCCATTCGAAGTCACTCAGTCTTTTGAATTGGGAGACCTTCCCTACTATATCGGGCTTGGAATTTTTGCCGGATTTGTATCGGTCTATTTTTCAAAAATGTACATGTTTTTTGTCGGTATTTTTGACAAATTAAAAAATGGAAGAACCCGACTGGTTTTTGGCGGAATCGGGCTTGGGGCACTCATTTTTCTTTTCCCTTCGCTGTATGGTGAAGGTTACGAATCCATCAATTCATGCCTCGAAGGCAACCTCGATTATCTTTTTAACAACAGCATTTTTTATGATCTGAGAGACGAATTTTGGGTTGCTTTGGTATTGCTTGCCTCGGTCATTTTGTTTAAAATTATTGCCACCTCCTTGACCTTTGGCGCCGGTGGCGTGGGGGGTATTTTCGCACCCACTTTGTTTATGGGCGTAAATACGGGAATGTTGTTTGCAACCATCGTTAATATGCTGGGGTTAAAGCAAATGAACTCCAACAACTTTGCCTTGATCGGAATGGCAGGTTTAATAGCTGGGGTTTTACATGCCCCCTTAACTGGAATATTTCTTATAGCCGATATTTCGGGCGGATATAGACTATTTGTCCCACTTATGATTACAGCAACTTTTGCGTACCTAATTGTAAGAACATTCACGCCAAATTCGGTTTACCACATTCAATTGGCACGAAGAAAAGAGCTCCTCACTCACGATAAAGATGCCAATATTCTGCAATTGATGGAAGTGCGAAAGCTCATTGAAACAGATTTTGAAATCGTGTCGCCAGATGCTACACTAAGAGACTTAACGATTGCCATATCAAGAAATCACCGCAACCTTTTCCCTGTAGTGGATAAGGATGGGAAATTGCATGGCATGGTAAAAATGGATGATGTTCGCCACCTGATATTCCAGCAAGATTTGTACGATTCGGTTTATATTAGAGACCTTATGTATATGCCATCTTCCCATATTTCGCCTGAAGACTCAATGGACGTGGTTGCCGAGAAATTTGAAAAATCAGGAAGGTTTAACCTTGCTGTAATTGAAAACGGTAAATACATTGGTTTTATCTCAAGGGCAAAAGTTTTCACCACCTACAGGAAACAAATGATTGATGTTTCACATGTATAAGGATACAACAAATGGAACAAAAAATAGGATTTTGGAATAAGTTAGTTGCCTGGCAAGTTGCAAAAATTCCGGAGAAACAATTTATTTATCTCCTTAGCTTGATTATTGGAATTTTTAGCGGAATGGCTGCATTGATATTAAAGAACTTCATCCATTTTCTTGCCATCCACCTTCAGGAATTAATGCCCGAAGACACGCCCGCCTATTTGTTATTGGCCTATCCGTTTATCGGGATTGTTTGTACCGTTTTATTTGTAAAATATGTAGTGAAAGACAATATCGGGCACGGTGTTTCAAAAATTTTATATTCCATTTCACGAAAAAGCGGACGATTAAAAAAACACAATACATGGACTTCTATGATGGCAAGCTCATTAACCATTGGTTTTGGAGGTTCGGTTGGAGCTGAAGCACCTATTGTTTTAACCGGGGCTTCCATTGGTTCAAACCTTGCCCGTATTTTTAAACTCAAATACAGTTATGTAACTTTAATGATTGGATGCGGGGCAGCAGGGGCAATCGCGGGCATTTTTAATGCACCAATCGCAGGGATTGTTTTCACACTTGAGGTTTTAATGCTTGACCTTACAATGGCATATTTATTACCTCTGCTTATTTCTGCCATCAGTGCCGCAGCCCTATCCTATTTTTTTATGGGGTCTTCTGTCTTGCTAAAATTCACTCAAACCACCCCTTTTGCCATCAACAATATTGCCTATTACATTTTGCTTGGGGTATTTGCAGGATTAGTATCCTTGTATTTTACGCGTGTTGCAATGTTTGTAGAGAAGTTATATAGCCAAATTAAAAACATCTGGCTTAAAATGTTGGTTGGCGGATCGATATTGGGATTGATCATTTTTATGTTCCCATCGCTTTGGGGAGAAGGATATGTAAGCATTGACGCCATATTTAATGGAAGGGATTCCGAATTGTTGAACAATCCAATTTTTCATGGTAAAATGCAAAGCAGTACTTTGCTTTTGCTGTTGCTTGGCGGAATCCTGGTTTTTAAAGTGATTGCCATGGCCAGCACCACAGGGGCCGGAGGTGTTGGTGGTATTTTTGCCCCATCATTGTTTATGGGTGCAATTTCGGGCTTTTTCCTTGCCCGTTTGCTCAATGTTCTGTACGGACTTGGGCTTCCTGAAGATAATTTTGCTTTGGCAGGAATGGCAGGAGTAATGGCAGCAGTTATGCATGCCCCTTTAACAGCAATTTTCCTCATTGCCGAAATTACCGGGGGGTTCGGGCTGTTAATGCCACTTATTATTGTAGCAACCGTGTCGTACCTAACCATCATGATTTTTGAAAAACATTCGATTTATACCAAAAGGTTGGCACAACGTGGTGAACTAATAACCCACCATAAAGACAAGGCCGTTTTGCAGCTTATGCTGCTAAAACCACTAATTGAAAAAGACTTTGCCATTCTTTCTCCCGATGCCACATTACGCGATTTGGTTCATGCGGTGGGCAATTCGAAACGAAACCTTTTTCCTGTTGTCGATGAAGAAGGAATTATGAAGGGAATGGTAAAACTTAGCGAAATTAGGGGTTATATTTTTGAGCGCGAATTGTACGATAAAGTAAAAATTTGTGACCTTATGTATATGCCCGAACACTTTATTTCCCCTACCGACAGTATGACCCAGGTTGCTGAGAAATTCGACAGTTCAGGACGTTTCAACCTTGCTGTTCTGGACAATGGCAAATACCTTGGTTTTATTTCGAGGTCAAAAGTATTTACCAACTACCGACAAACCCTGCAAGACGTTTCCCAGGAATAGCCTAATTGCTTTTTAACCTCCACTGCCGTATCTTTGCAATTTATGCTTTCAAAATAAGTTGAATATAAATACATTTGGATCTACATAGGAATGATAAAACCAGTTTCGTACATACTTCTCAGTTGCATATTGCTGATTTCACACACAACATCCAGCGCTCGTCATCCAAAAGAAAAAAAAGAGAAGCCTCCCAAAATTTATCATGTTAACTATTTTATTGATGCCCCAATTACCACCCTTGGTTTAATTGCCAGCAAATATGGAACAGACTATTTGCGCGATCGTAAAGCAGATTTAGACCTTGTGGCTACTTTTACTCCTGAAGATATTTGGTGGTTCGATCGTGGTGCTGCAAAACAAGACCCGGCTATTGCTTCAATTTCAATGACCAGGTCAGACCGATGGGTAAGGGCATTAAAAATTGCCCCCTTCTTTTTATTTATCGACGGAAAAATTAACGACTACTGGTTTGATATTGGCACCTTATATATCGAAGCGCATGCCATACATGCAACATCGTACCTGGCTGCTGCCATTCCCGTAAAAAGGTATCGCCCGCTTATGTACAACCCAAGGGAATCGGAAGAACGGAAAACCGGAGGGACCACAACAAATTCCTTTTTCTCAGGCCACGCCGGAATGGCTGCCACTTCCACATTTTTTATGGCAAAAGTATTTCTTGACTACCACCCTGAAATAAAAAACAAATGGATGTTTTATGCGGCAGCATCAATTCCCCCTGCTGTTGTTGGATATTATCGCTATCGTGCCGGAAAACATTTCCCGACGGATATTATTGCAGGAACTATATTTGGGGCTGCATCCGGGATTCTGGTTCCAGAACTGCATAAGAAAAAAGATCGGAAATTATCGTTTGTTCCATATACAAATTCTCAAGCTTCGGGTATTTACCTGAAAATTCACATCAACTAGCGCTTGAAAAATTTATAATTGAGGGAATACCCCAAAACAAATACTATTGTAAATATGGCATTCGTAAAATAGAAAGCTGCCCACCCCAATTGGAAAACCGGAAGAAATAGAACTAAGAGTTGTGCTGCAACATACAGAAAATAACCATCACGATGTAACTTCCACATTCTGATTGCGCCTGTCAATGATAAAGCATAAAGCACCATTAAAATTAAAAAATACCAGGGAGTGACCTTATCCATCGATTGAATATTCCCAATTGAAACGATCAATTCTGATGCTTTTTCAAAAAATAAGGACAAATAAAAGTAGCCCAAAAATCCAATTCCACTTCCTATAAATGTTAAAATGCAAAGTGCCGATAAAAATGGGCTACGTTCTGTTGTTTTCATTTTCATGTATTAATATTTCAAAAATAATCAGTTTTTCTGATCTTCGTTGATTTTACCCTGGTTTAAAAAATATTAACTTTGGAGCTTCTTTAAAAGAAACGGTACGGACTTAAAACCTATATTTAATTATAAAGCAAATGAATAGAGATACAGTTGTTTTTGACATCATTAAAAAAGAGCGCGAACGCCAGTTAAGTGGTATTGAGCTAATTGCTTCAGAGAACTTTGTCAGCGACCAAGTGATGGAAGCTATGGGATCAGTAATGACCAATAAATACGCAGAAGGTTATCCAGGCAAGCGATATTATGGTGGTTGCCAATTTGTTGATATGACAGAAACCCTGGCCATCGATCGGATTAAGGAATTGTACGGGGCTGAATGGGCAAACGTTCAACCGCACTCCGGAGCGCAGGCAAATGCAGCTGTATTAAGCGTTATATTAAACCCTGGTGATACTTTTCTTGGACTTGACCTTTCGCACGGAGGGCACCTTTCACACGGATCGTTGGTAAACTCTTCAGGAATTTTATATAAGCCTTTAGGATATAAAGTAAAAGAAGATACCGGTTTGGTAGATTACGATGAAATGGAAGCCCTGGCTTTGGAACACAAACCAAAATTAATCATTGGTGGCGCGTCAGCATACAGCCGCGATTGGGATTATGCCAAAATGCGTAAAATCGCAGATCAGGTTGGAGCATTGTTAATGATCGATATGGCGCACCCTGCCGGGCTTATTGCTGCTGACTTGCTAAATAACCCACTTGAATATGCACATGTAGTAACTTCTACTACACATAAAACATTAAGAGGCCCAAGAGGTGGGATTATTCTTATTGGAAAAGACATTGACAACCCATGGGGAATCGCAACTAAAAAAGGGGAAGTCAGAAAACTTTCTTCCTTGTTTGATTCGGCTGTTTTTCCCGGACAACAAGGTGGTCCGCTTGAGCATGTCATAGCAGCGAAAGCTGTGGCTTTTGGCGAAGCACTGACTCCTGAATTCAAAGCATATCAACAACAGGTAAAAAAGAATGCCAATGTGATGGCAAAAGCATTTATCGACCTGGGTTACAAAGTAATTTCCGATGGAACCGATAACCATTCCATGTTGATTGATTTGCGAACTAAATTCCCTGAAATTACAGGTAAAGTAGTTGAAAACACATTAGTAAAGGCCGATATTACAGTAAACAAAAACATGGTTCCGTTCGATAGCCGTTCACCTTTCCAAACTTCGGGTTTAAGGGTTGGTACACCAGCAATTACAACGCGTGGAGTAAAAGAAGATTTGATGCCGGAAATTGTCCAGTTAATTGACGATGTAATCTCAAATGTTGATGATGCCTCCATATTGGATAAAGTTAAAGGCAAGGTAAATTCAATAATGAAAGACTTCCCTCTTTTCGCAGACTAAGATATTCGACCAATATTTCAAACGCCGTTATCCTTTTGGGTGATGGCGTTTTTTATGCGATAAAAAATTGCGTTATCAATGAAGGTTAGCTTCCATTTATGCAATTAGAAATCGCATCATCCGGATGTTGAAGTTATCAATTTCCAAGCATTAAAAGCTATTGATTATTTATATAATATCCCATCACCTTATCAAAAAGAATATTTTTGCTTTTACAGCAAAAATCATAGTGTATGTTAGGCAGGAAATGCTATTTTTAGGATTCTTTCGAATTCAAAAAAAGCAACATGGACAAGCTTAGTGGTATTCTTTCCCTTATTGACGGGTATATTGGTGGTTCACAATGGTTCGTTTTATTTCTGTTGGGAACAGGTGTTTTTTTTACCATCTACCTCAAATTTCCACAATTCCGATATTTAAAACATTCACTCCGTATTGTTCGTGGTAAATACGACCAGGATGGCGATAAAGGGGACACGTCCCATTTTCAGGCATTAACCACTGCTTTATCGGGAACCGTTGGAACAGGAAATATTGCCGGAGTTGCATTGGCAATCCACCTTGGAGGACCAGCAGCGCTTTTTTGGATGCTTGTGACAGCAACCGTGGGTATGACCACTAAATTTGTGGAGGTTACACTCTCACATAAATACCGTGAAACTGCACAGGATGGAACCATTTCCGGAGGTCCGATGTACTACATGAAAAACCGGCTGAACCTAAAATGGCTGGCAGTGATATTTGCCATTGCAACAGTTTTTTCATCCTTCGGAACGGGCAGCTTACCACAAATAAACAGCATTTCAAATTCTATTTTTGCCACCTTTGGTATTAACCACATGCTAACCGGTGCTGTGCTTGCCGTATTGCTTGGCTTTGTAATTATCGGGGGCATCAAACGAATTGCGAAAGTAACATCAACCCTGGTACCCTTAATGGCAATCATTTATTTTATTGGGGCTATTGCCGTGATTGCCTATAATTACGAAAATATTATTCCTTCCATTAGGTCAATTATTGGCGACATTTTTAGTGGCACCGCTGCAACAGGAGGTTTTTTAGGGGCAAGCCTGGCATTTGCTTTTAACAGGGGAGTAAACAGGGGATTGTTTTCGAACGAAGCCGGACAAGGATCGGCACCAATTGCACACGCAGCTGCAAGGGCACACGAACCCGTTTCGGAAGGTTTGGTTGCGCTTTTAGAACCATTTATCGATACCATAATTATTTGTTCGTTAACCGGATTGGTATTGCTTTCTTCAGGTGTTTGGACCGAGAAATTCGAAAACCAGTTCCAGGGAACTGACATGGTTGTTTTATCGGATGTTTATGAAGAAAATAAAGCCAGCAAAGAGAAACTGTTCAATTTCATTGCCGGAAATGAAGAGCTTAATTTGTTTAACGGAACACTTTCGGTAAACGAGGGAACCATCCTTTATTCACCAACAATCCTTCATGCAAGGTCTGTTGCCGAAGATGTAAAAGTTTGGTCAGGAAAGGATGCTTACACCGGAGAAATTGTGGTGGAAGATGGTAAAATAGCCATGGATGAAGGAATTACCATTACAGGTAAATCCCTGGTACACAGTGCACCACTTACAACCGAAGCATTTACCAGAAGCTGGTTTGGACAATATGGAAGTTATATCGTATCGATTGGGCTGTTGCTGTTTGCTTTTTCAACGGCAATTAGTTGGTCGTACTACGGAGACAGGGCTATCACATTTCTTGTGGGATCTAAAGGGGTAATTTACTTTAGGATTGTTTATGTAATTGCATTTTTCTTCGCCTCATTTATGGATACAACCATCGTTTGGATATTTTCAGGAATTACCATTGCCTTAATGACCATTCCAAACTTGTTCGGGATTCTTGCACTTTCAAAAGAAATGAAATCGGAGGTTAAAAGCTTCTGGAAAGAATATGCAACCAGGTTTCCCAATGAAAAGGTTCCAAAAGGATAAATCTCGGACTCACGAATTAGGCATATAACTGAACATCAACACAAAACGGATAATCAATTTAAATTAAATATTAAAATATTCCATTTTAAGTGCTCATCTAAAAAGGATTTAACTATTTTTGAAGCCTTATTAAAATTTATGTGTAAGAAGTTTATTTACGAAAACCTGGACATTGTAAAATAGATAGTCATTATTCTTTTTGACTATCAGCATCTAATTCTCAGAATTTCTTCTGAGCCAATCATTTATTATCCATATTGAAGTAGTATTACGCTGTTATTTTCTATGTAAATGATAGATTATCTGAAAGTTGATTCAGGCATAATATCCAATAAAGAAAAAACAGATACTGTAATTTGCTTTAGCCAGGGCGTTATTAATACTCATAAATCAAATTTGTTATGAAATTGCACATACATAAAACAAAACCATCAGAATATTACACAACAGAAAACCTGACAAGGGAAATATTTTGGAACCTTTACAATTCTGGATGTACAGATCATTTGATTCTCCACAATTTGCGTAATAGTAAAAGTTATATCGAAAATTTGGATCTTTGCATAAAGCAAAACGAAGAAATTATTGGGCATATTATTTCAACAAAAGCCATCGTTTTAAGTGATAAAAACCAAAAACATGAAGTCTTATGTGTCGGTCCTTTTGCCATTGCAAACAACCACCAGAACCAGGGAATCGGATCGCAGCTTTTAAACCATTTAATCGATCAAGCTAATATAGCCGGATTTGCGGCAATGGTATTATTTGGCAATCCGAACTACTATCAGCGTTTTGGGTTTAAAAATGCAAAAGAATTTGGCATTACAACAAAAGATGGCCATAACTTTGATGCATTTATGGTTTTGGAATTATATCCCGGAGCGTTAACAGATATAAAAGGACGGTTCTTTGAAGATCCTGCCTTTGAAATCAATAATGATGAATTTGGTGAATTTGAAAAGCGTTTTCCTAAAAAGGAAAAAGGCGATCCAAAAATTAAAATTCACATTTAGTTTACAAGAAAAAAATAGTTACAATGAAATTAGAAGAATTAGGATATAAAAAAAGTTTTAATGAGTTCAGAAAAGAACAAAACCTTAGCGGATTTGAAATTGGCAGGATTGTTTCTGAACATAAAGAACGATACGTTATTAAAACTGAATCAGGGGAATTTGATGCAGAAATTACAGGAAATATGCGCTTTACTGCCAGAAACCGTGAAGACTTTCCGGCAGTTGGCGACTGGGTTGCCTGTTCAAATTACGATTCAGGGCTAGCGATAATCCATTCAATTTTGCCCCGCTTTTCGATCATAAAAAGACAAGCAGTTGGTCATTTTGGGGGCATACAAATTATTGCTGTCAATATCGATTATGCATTTATTGTCCAGTCTGTTGATCGTGATTTTAATATTAACAGGATGGAAAGGTACCTGACCATTTGCAACACCTCGAAAGTGGCACCAATTATCTTGCTCACAAAAACTGATTTGGTATCGAAACAAGAAGTGGAAGACCTAAAAGCTAAAATTGGGCAGAGAATTAACAATGTTCCTGTTTACGATATTAGTAACCAAACCGGAGATGGGCATGAAGTGATCAGGAAACAGCTTGAGCATGGAAAAACATATTGTTTGCTGGGCTCATCGGGTGTTGGAAAATCAACCCTGTTGAACAAGCTTGCCGGAAGGGAGATCATGGCAACCAATAGCATTAGTGAGAGCACGAATAAAGGAAGGCATGTATCAAGTCACCGGGAATTGATTGTTCTTGAAAGCGGCGGGATATTAATTGACAATCCTGGAATGCGCGAAGTTGGAATTGCCGATACTGCCGATGGGCTTGAAACCACATTTGAGAAGATCCATGCCCTTTCGGAAGATTGCAGGTTTAAAGATTGCTCCCATACCAGTGAATCCGGTTGTGCAGTATTGCACGCAATAGATTCGGGCGAAATAGAAAAGAGCTACTATGAAAATTACATGAAACTGGAAAGGGAAAAGGCTCATTTTGATTCAACTCTTGCCGAAAGCCGAAAAAAAGACAAGGATTTTGGAAAAATGGTAAAACGATTTAAAAAAGACCGAAACCGGAATAAATTTTAGTTAGTATTTTAATCGTAAAGGAAATATTAGAGGTTGTTTAGGTAAATCACAAATCTTAAATAGCCTCTTATATTTTCAAGTTAAAGGTTAAAACTTTAGTTTCTATAAATTTCTTTTTATGATGGAAGTCTGAAGCACGAAGCACGAAGTTAAATCCGGTGTTCGTTGTGATTTTTTGCGTCTTCTGACTTCTGCCTTCCCGCCAATTATCATTTTAATTATCGAATTTCATTCGAATTCTTAAAACCTATGGAATTTCAATCCATAGTTGTTTAGTTATTTTTATTGGAAACAATTTGCTTAACCTCTTCCTTAAGGGTTTCAATATCCCAGGCATCGTCTTCCTCGTGTATTGGATGCTCTTTTTCAGATTGTAGCGTATCTCTTAACTCTTCAGAGAACCTCCGTGTTTCCTGTATAAAATGATTTTCCCCTTCCTGCCAATGTTTGTAAAGGTCAAAAGTTATTTCCTGATCATGTTTCTTAAATATTTTAACTGCCCTGTACGCTTGGTGGTTCTTAAAACCAAGCTTAACAAGTACTTTTAAACCCAGTTCCAGAGCCGAGTTAAAGGTTTCCTGCTGAACTGAATCTATTTCAAGTTTTAAGAAGTCAAAAACATGGAATATATCCCTGGCACGAGCCAAAATTTTTACATCTGGGTAATTTTTCGAAACGTGACCTGCCAATTGAAGCGCAACATCATATTCAGCCATGCTCAAAATCAAGACCTTTGCATTTTTAATTCCTGCAGCTTCCAACATAGCAGGCCTCGACACATCTCCATAATAAACTTTGAATCCATATTTTCGCAAGAACTCAATATTTGTTGGATTGCTATCCAGGATAGTGACCTTATAATCGTTCGCAATCAATAAGCGTCCAATGGTTAATCCAAATCGTCCAAAACCTGCAATAATTACAGGGTTTTCATCATCTGAAACATCGTCATCCAGATGATTATTTTTCTTAAAAAATATTGGCTGCACAAGCTTATCGTTAAAAATCAAAAGCAAGGGAGATATAACCATCGACATAGCTACCACAATCATTAACAAACCCGACTCATACTTTGCGAATAGACCGCTTTGCTCGGAAAAAGAAATTAAAACAAAGCCAAACTCACTGGCCTGGGCCAGCGAAAATGCAAACAGCATTTCTATTCCCCTTCTAAGTTTAAATACCTTTCCCAGAACAACAAGTACAATAAATTTGATAACAATCAACAGAAAAACATAAAAAATAATCTCCAGTGGGTTTTCTATCAACAAATTAAAATCGATACTCGATCCCACCGAAATAAAAAACAATCCCAGTAAAATTCCTTTAAAAGGATCAATGGTTGTTTCCAATTCGTGCCTGTACTCGCTATCGGCCAATACCACTCCTGCCAAAAAACTTCCAAGGGCAGGTGACAAGCCAACCTCAACCATTGCTAATGAAATTCCTACCACCAACAATAATGCTGTTGCCGTGAACACTTCCCTCAACCCGGTTTCGGCAATGTACCTGAAAATATATCTTGAAATAAATTTACCGGCAATAATAATCCCACTCACCAAAGCAATAATCAATAACAATTGCAACCAGCCCGGGATGGATGAAACATTGGCAATGTGCTCACCTCCAGGATGTACTGTAGCATGATCGGTGCTTAATGGGTTCCAGGCAGCAAGTATTGGAATGATTGCTAAAATTGGGATCACCGAAATATCCTGAAACAGCAATACAGAAAAAGCCGATTTTCCTGCCTGGTTTTTCAGCAAGCCTTTTTCTGATAATGTTTGTAAAACAATTGCTGTGGATGACAAGGCCAAAATTAAGCCTAAACCAATCGCCTGGTTTATTTTAAATTTGAACAACACGGCAACAGTACCCAATAAAATTGCAGTAAATAAAACCTGCATACCGCCAAGCCCAAATATGGACCGTCGCATTTTCCAAAGCTTGGCCGGCTCTAGTTCCAATCCAATTAAAAAAAGCATTAGAACTACACCAAACTCAGCAAAATGCATGATATCAGTCCCCTCATTACCAACAAGTCCCATCACAAATGGACCAATTAAGATTCCGGCTAGCAAATAGCCTAATACAGAACCAAAACCTAATTTTTTGGCAAGCGGAACCGAAATCACTGCCGCCATTAGATAAACTAAAACCTGGATAAATATATCTTGTCCGTGCATATTATGCAATAATTGTATTTAAATAAGAAGTATTCTCAATGTCCTCGCTAGAATACAAATTATCACGTAAGCCAATGATCAGTTTACGGTATTCCACAGCAATTGCACGTATTGTGTCTTTATCGCGCACATAAGTGCCATGAACAACAAAGGGAGGCAAATAGTTCATTTTGCACAATGCCGCAGTTTGCTGAAACGGGATTAGAAATTCCTGAATTGTATATTTATTCCTCCCTTCACTGCAATAAACTTCTTTACTCCCCCCGGTTGAAATTGCAGAAAAAACGGATTTCCCTTCTAATGCACTGGCATTTTTGCCATAAGCAAAGCCATGCTCCAATACCAAATCAATCCATTCTTTAAGTAGAGCAGGTGAACTGTACCAATAAAACGGATGCTGCCAAACAATAATATCATGTTCCAACAATAGTGTTTGTTCTTTTTTTACATCGATAAAAAAATCAGGATAAGTTTCATACAAATTATGAAGGGTAACACCATCCAGATCTTCTATGCTTTTTGTAAGCAAAGCATGAACTTTTGACTTATGAAATGCCGGATGTGCAAAAAGCACCAATATTTTTTTTATTTGTTTTGCCATATCATATGGTTATCTCATTGAATAACTTTGGAATTCCAATTTAGTTTAACTTTGCTACAACATATTAACCTTTATGGTAAATTATTTCTCTAAGTTAATAATCTCGTTAACATTTTTTATCAGAACATTACGGTTAAATTATAACCAATAATTTTTAATAATACAACTCGCTATTACAATGTATGTTCATTAACAATACTAGGGATTTTTAGATTGTTATGTGTAGTTATAAAACAAGCTAACAATATGCAATGATTTGGTAAGATCAGAAGGTTTCGTTAATATCAGCTTTATTTTTGATTCGCGAAAAAACTTATTTTTACCTCAATTACTTGATTAAACTAACATTTGGATAGGCGAAGGCACCATACCGAACAGGAGTTAATAACCTTATTACAAAGCGGTTCGCAATACGCATTTGAATGTTTATTTTATACTTACAGCCAAAAATTATATCGGTTTACCCTTTCTTACCTAAAAAATGAAGTTGAAGCCGAAGAAATTGTACAGGAAGTATTTATCAAAATTTGGGAGAAAAGGGAAAGGATTAAAAACGATACTTCTTTTAAATCTTATTTGTTTACAATTGCCTTTAATTCCATCCGAAAGCATTTCAATGCAAAATCGAAAAAAGTAAATTTCCAAACAGAAATTTTGGAATTACTTGCCGCAGAGAGTTCAGCTATCGAAAGCAAAATAAATTTCGAAGTGCTTCTTTTAAAATTAGATCAGTTGATTGAAAAGATGCCTGAACGCCGAAAGGAAATTTTCATTAAGCGTAAAAAAGAGGGCAAATCAATACGTGAAATTGCCAACGAACTTTTCATATCTCCAAAAACTGTTGAAAACCAGATCACTGAAGCGATGAACTTTTTGAGAAAAGAATTTTCACAGGATAAATTCTCAGGCTTATTGTTCCTATACGTATATTGCTAGTGCCTTATTATATTATCCCTTGGAGTTAAATTTTACTCAATAATAATCTATTTCTAACATAGGGGTTTTTCAATTATTGGGATATAATGATTACAGAATAGAATTAGTACGCTTAGTAATCGTTTATGAAACAACACATTGACCATAATATTCTCCAAAAATTTGTATCGGGTAAATATTCCTTAAAAGAGTTTTTATTGATCAGGCACTGGTTTGAAAATAAAAACAATGAAACCGAATTAAAAATTGCTATTCAGCAGCATTGGGAACAATTTGCTAACGAAGACACAGAACATAATAAAGACCTGAGTTCCGTATTTAATGAAATCAAGCAAAAAATTGCTGATGAAACTCCGCAGAATAAACTACGAATAAAAATTAAAAAATATTATTTCAGGGCCGCCGCAGTGTTGCTCATTCCTTTGTTGCTTTACTCCACTTACTCGGCGTTTTTTAAGGCAGCCCCAAAGCTTTATTCTTCTGTTGAGATTGTTTCACCTTTGGGGGCACGCACAAATTTTGAGCTTCCTGATGGAACAAAAGGATGCTTGAACAGTGGATCAACCCTAAGTTACGAAACAGGTTTTTTGCACGAACGAAGTGTTCATTTAACCGGAGAAGCCTGGTTTGATGTGACTCATCAGGATAATAATCCTTTTAACGTGTATACCAAACACCTTCAAATTGAGGATCTGGGCACGCAATTTAGTGTTGCTGCTTATTCAGAAGATGAAACAACAGATGTTGTTCTTCAACAAGGAAAAGTAAAAGTTCATGGATTAGATAAACTGTTTGAATATGCAATGAAACCTGACGAGAAATACTCGTATATTATTGACAAACAAAAGGGTAACATTCAAAAAGTAAATGCTGAACAGCTTAGCGCATGGAAAGATGGATTATTAATTTTCAGGAGCGAACCATTATCCGATGTATTAAAACGTATCGGACGTTGGTACAATGTTGATATTGTACTGAATGATCCGTATTTGGAAAAAATGAAATATCGGGCAACATTTCAGGAAGAACAGTTGGAAGAAGTAATCCGGTTAATATCCTTAACAGTACCCATCGAATATTCATTTAATCGACGGAAAATGAGTACCGACGGGGTGTTTAACAAACGTGAAATTACTATTGTAAGAAAAAGACAATAACCACTTGTACAAAAAAAAATCAGGAAAGTATTGCGAGTACTTTCCTGACATAAACGTAGAGATTAAAACCGTTAAATTTTTAAAAACACTACAAATGTAAAACTATGAAAAAAAATCGTAAACCTGGGGTATTCCATAATGGTACCCTTAAAAAATGCTTAACCATGATGAAATGGAGTGTATTTTTCTTTTTCCTAAGTGTTATTCAGGTAGTTGCAACCGACAGTTATGCACAACAAACCAGGCTAACACTTAAATTTGAAGAAACCCGCTTAGAAAACGTTCTAAATGTTATCGAAAACCAAAGTGAGTTCTATTTCCTTTACAACCAGGAATATGTTGACACCGACAAGTCTGTTAGCCTGGATGTGAAAGCAGTTACTATTGATGAAATTTTAAGTGAATTATTTAAAGATTCTGAAATTAACTACACCATTAGCGAACGTCAGATTGTATTAACAAACGTATCTAAAGAATCGGGCTTGAACAATTCTGGTCAGCAAACCTCCGTTTCGGGTAAAGTGAGCGATCAAAGCGGGGCTCCACTGCCCGGCGTAACAGTAATTGTAAAAGGTACAACAACAGGAGCTGTAACTGGCATCAATGGGGACTATATAATTACCGATATTCCCAAAGAAGCCACACTCGTTTTTTCCTTCGTAGGTATGAAATCTCAGGAAATACTTGTTGGAGGAAATGCGGTAATTAATGTCACTTTATTGGACGATGCAATTGGGTTGGAAGAGGTAGTTGCCATTGGTTATGGAACGGTTAAGAAAAGGGAATTAACAGGATCTGTGTCTTCTGTTAAATCAGAAGATTTTAATGTGGTTGCTTCATCCGATGCGATGCAGCTTATCCAGGGAAAAGTTGCAGGTTTAAGCATAACCCGCACAAATGGTGGCGACCCAACTGCCGGATTTGAAATTCGCTTGCGCGGATCTTCCAGTATCAGTGCAGGACAAGAACCACTTGTTGTTGTGGATGGTATTCCGGGAGGAAACCTGAATTCTATCGCACCTGAAGATATCGAATCGATGGATATTTTGAAAGATGGTTCGGCTGCAGCTATTTATGGTACGCGTGGTACAAACGGTGTAATATTGGTTACCACCAAAAGAGGTGTTCAGGGAGCTATGCAAGTTGAATTTGCTTCTAAATTCACAGCACAATCCATCCTAAATACTTTGGAGGTTCTAAGTGCCGATGAATATCGTGAGATGAAGACAAAACTTCAAAGCACGCATCCTGAAGTTGCTTCAGGTATGGTTGATTATGGGTATGATACAGATTGGTTCGATGAAATTACACGAACCCCATTTAGCCATGTTCAACACTTGGCCCTTAGCGGAGGTGCAAACAAAACAACTTATCGTTTGTCGCTTTATTATACCGATCAGGAAGGCGTAATGCTTAATTCACAAATGGAAGAATACCGGGCAAACCTCAATTTAAGGCAGTTGGCATTAAACGACAAACTCCAGTTTACCGTACAACTTGGTTTATCTGACCGGGCCGAAAATCCTGTAAACTACGATGCTTTCCGTCAGGCAATTAAAAGAAATCCTACAGAGCCAGTTTACAATACCGATGGCAGTTTATTTGAAATTGACGGCTGGCAATACGAAAACCCAGTTGGCTTATTAAATGAAAGGTATCGTGACGATAGTTCATCCCATTTATTTGCAAATTTAGGTGCTGAGCTTTTTATCACCGATTGGCTAAAAGCAGGTGTAGTTGGTGGCATTCAGAAATATCGCTCATTGGATGGATATTATGAGCCAAGTTATGCACACACACAGGAAATGGCAGGAACCTCGGGAACAGCAAGCCGTGTTGCAAGCACAAGCGATACCAAAACCCTGGAAACTACCATTGATTTCAACAAAACCATCGATGAGCATACCTTTAGCGCAACTGCTGGTTATTCATTTCAGGAATTTGTCAATGAAGGTTTTGAAGCAGAAAACACCAATTTCATTTCGGATGACTTATTGTACAACAACCTGGGATCGGGTACAAAAATAAAAACCGGTGATGCCAGTATGAGTTCCTATAAAAACAAAAACCGTCTGGTCGGTTTCTTCGCAAGGGCTGCATATAATTACAACGGAAAATATTTTTTATCCGCCAGTGTCCGTCGTGAAGGTTCGTCCATGTTTGGGGCAAACAATAAATGGGGAACATTCCCTGCAGTATCAGGTGCCTGGGATTTAACCAAAGAAGGATTCTTGTCTGATTCAAAACTTGACCTTTTAAAACTACGTGTAGGATATGGTGTAACCGGAAACCAGGGAATTGATTCTTACCTTTCATTGCCACGGATGGCAGAGTCAGGTTACTTCTTTTTCAACGGCGAATTTATCCCGGGTTATGGTCCCGACAGCAACCCAAACCCAAACCTGAAATGGGAAACAAAACATGAATATAATATTGGTATTGACTGGTCAATGAGCCATGGCCGCCTTGGTGGTACGGTTGACTATTATGTTCGGGATACTAAAGATTTATTGCACCTTTACGATGTACCGGTTCCACCAAACCTCTATGAGCAAACCATGGCAAATGTTGGCTCCATGCGAAATACAGGGATGGAATTTACGGTAAGTGCCATACCCGTTAAAAATTCTGACTTCCAATGGAATATAGATTTCAATGCCGATTTTAGGAAAAATGAATTATTGTCCCTCTCCAATGAATATTATTCTTTAGAATATCGCAACGTTGGTGAAATTGGATCACCTGGGGTTGATGCATGGACCCATCGTTACTACGAAGGAGGGTCAATAGGGAATATTCATGGATTTGTATATGAAGGAATTGATTCTGAAGGAAAATGGATTTTTAAAGACATGGATGGTGTTGATGGGATCACCATTGAAGATCGTACCGATATAGGTAATGGAATCCCAAAATTTTATGCCGGATTAACCAATACCTTCAAATATAAAAACTGGGATTTGTCGATGATGCTGCGTGGAATGTTTGGCCATGATATTATTAACCATAAAAGGATATTCTATGAAAATCCAATCATGCTACCGTTAAATATTTTAAAATCAGCAATGGATTCTGAAATTTGGGACACACAAAACTTCTCCAGTTATTATGTTGAAAAAGGTGACTTCGTAAAATTAGACAACCTTACGATCGGATACAACATTCCTTTGAAGGATACAAAATGGTTAAAATCAGGCCGCATATTCTTTACCGGATCTAATTTATTCGTAATTACCGGATACAAAGGAATAGACCCTGAAGGATCAATTGGCGGTTTAACCCCAGGGGTAGACTCTCGGAGCGATTATCCAAGCACCAGGACATATACATTTGGTTTTAATCTTAAATTTTAAAAGAAAAGTATCATGAAAAAACTAATTATATTATTTGCACTTTTCGGGTTTTGGTCATGCACCGACCTTGATGAAGAAGTATTCGATACGATTGTAAATGAAAATTTTTACCAAACAGAGAAACAAGTATTGGCCGCTGCCGGACCTGCCTATAATGAACTGCGCGGATTTGTTCAGGTACATGGTGTTTGGGGAATAAACTGTTTTTCATCGGACGAAGCAGTATTGCCCAAACGAGGAATTCACTGGGACAATGGAGGAATGTACAAGAGGTTAGCAACACACACATGGACCTCAGAAGAAGCCATTTTTAACGATTCTTGGAATTTTGTTTATAAAACAGCTTCAAACTGCAACCGAATGCTTTATCAGTTCGACCTTATTGAGGATAAAAGCGAAGCCTTAATCAGCATTATGAACGAGCTAAAAGCAGTTCGTGCATTTGCATATTTTGTTGGCCTTGATGCATTCGGGAAGATACCTATTGTTGATAGGTTTGATGTAGAAGAAGGTTATGCGCCAACAAACACTAACCGCACCGATGTCTTTAATTTTGTAAAAGACGATCTCGAAAGCAGTTTGGAGGTGTTAAGTCAAAAGACCGACTTGACAACTTATGGTAGAATGCATTATTACGCAGCTCAGGCATTGCTTGCAAAATTATATTTAAATGCAGATGTTTATGTTGGTCAATCAATGTTAGATCAGTGTATTTCAGCATGCGATGCGATTATCAGTTCAGGCGAATACTCCCTGGAGTCAGATTACTTCTCCAATTATGCTATTAAAAATGAAGGGTCGTCCGAAAATATTTTTGTAATCCCGTTTGACGATACTTATACCAAATCATGGGGGTATATGAACCAATTCCAATACTGGACACTTCATTTCACGGCCAACAAAACCTTTGGTATGGAAGCTGGAGGATGGAACGGTTTCTGTGCAATGCCATCGTTCTATAGATCGTACGATGAAAATGACCTAAGGAGAAATATCTGGGTAGTTGGACCACAATATTCAATAACGGGTGAAGTAGTATATTGTAATCAGGAACTGGCTGGCAAACCTTTATCTTATACTATTGATGTAACTTCACTAACAGGTTCGTTTGAAGATGAAGGTGCACGATTAGCAAAGTACGATTATACAGGTGCAAAAAACTATACCGTTTCGTGTGATTATGCTGTACTCAGGTATGCAGATGTACTCCTTATGAAAGCGGAAGCACTTATGCGCAAAAATGGTGGAAATGCAACTGCTGAAGCTGTTACCCTGGTAAATTCAGTTCGAAGCCGTGCTTTTGAAGATACCGATGGACAATTATATACTCTTGCAACCTTAACCATGGAAGCACTATTAGCTGAACGCGGCTGGGAATTCGCAGGAGAAGCCTGGCGTCGTAACGACCAGATTCGTTTTGGTGATTTTACTACCGGAAGATGGACATTTAAAGATGCCGATTCCCCAAGTTTCCGAAACGTTTATCCAATTCCTCAATCACAAAGGAATGCTAACCCAAATTTATCTCAAAACACTGGTTATTAATCAACTCATATTACCAAAATAAAAGGGGGCACTTCAGCCTCCTTTTTTTATGCCCGCAACATTTACTTTCCTAAATTTTAGTTCACCTGAATGGGTAATAAAAAATGCAAATGTTTTTTCAAATTATGACTTAGATAGGGTAAGCTAAAAATTGAATCCTGTAATTTTATACCATTGTTTCAAAAACTTTATTCAAAGAAAGTATTCACCGTCAATTAATGTCATGAAAAAAACAGTTTTATTTTGCACCCGTTTGTTTCTGCCCCTTTTTGTTTTATTAAGCTCTTGCAACCTAAAAGACAACGAGTCGAAGCAAAACATGCCCGAAAAAAAATTATACTTCCCGGCAGAAATTGCCAAAGTACCTGAAGGCAATGATTACAACAACGAAGAAAGCGACTTTTGTTTTAAACGCTCATTACAATCAGATAATCTGGCTTTGTTCTGGCATAAAGAATACGGTGATAATCCGATGGGAAACTCTGACCCAACACGCCGTTTTGACCCGCAACGGGCATTGAATGAATGCGAAAGGTTTTATGATTATTATGTAAACAAATTAAAGATGGTCGAAAAAGGTAGTTCCGTTTCCGACACATTCAAATTACTTATTTATGTTTTTGGAGGAGACGAAGCAACTGCTTTTGGTGGTGGCGAAGAAAACGTTGGAATGTTATGGACTCCGGCAGTACGGATCAACAAAGAACCGTTTGGGGCACTGGCTCATGAAATGGCACATTCGTTTCAATATTTGAGCAGGGCAGATTATGGAACCGGACCAATGGGGCCTATCATGGAAATGTCGGCGCAATATATGCTTTGGCAGGTTTATCCGGAATGGATGACTTTTGAAAAATACCACTTAGATGCTTTTATGAAAGCTACCCATCTGGCATTTTTACATCCGGCAAATATGTACCATTCTCCTTACATTTTAGAGTATTGGTCGGAAAAACACGGAGAAGAATTTTTTGGCGAATTAAGCCGCTCAACAATGGAAAAAGAAGACCCGGTGATGACCTATAAACGTTTGAACAACCTGAGCCAGGAAGCGTTTAACAATGAAATTTACGATGCGGCAAGCCGTTTCATCACCTGGGATTTAAAACGTATAAAAGATGTTGCACATCAATATGCCAATCAGCATACCACCTCACTTATAGGTGCCGGAAATGGGTGGTTTAAAATAGATTCTGCTTTTTGCCCACAGAATTATGGATACAATGGCATAAAGCTAAAGGTACCCCAGGCAGGCACAAATGTGACCTTAGAATTTAAAGGAATTGCGGGTGACCCGGATTATGCCTCTGTGCAAATTGACAAAGCTGGTTGGCGCTATGGGTTTTTAGCATCGTTAAAGGATGGAAGCCGTGTATATGGTGCCATGAACCAAGATAGTGAAGGTACAACATCATTCGAAGTACCCGGAAATACCGAATATTTATGGTTGGTGGTAAGCGGCGCACCTACCGGTCATTGGCCTGTTATTTTTAGATGGGGGCCTCCAAAGGAAGATGATCCCAAAGAAGAACAATGGCCATACCAAATTAGACTAACTGGGACGTCGCCAGATGAAACAATAATTAAAACAACATAGATTAGCGTAAGCATATAGTGCAATTAAAAGTCCAGGCTATTATCTTATTGCCTGGACTTTTTTTTGTTCCAGAATAAAGTAAACAAATAATCTCCAGACAACAATTATCAAGAGCTTTTTATAGTTATATTGCTAAGAAAACATACTGAAATTGACAACAACAAGTAAATACAAAGGGCTTATTGCCGCATGTGGAATGAATTGCGGACTTTGTATCGGACATTTACGGGATAAGAATCCTTGTGGTGGATGTTTTACAAAAGACGATAAAAATAAACCCAAAGTATGCAGAAGTTGTAGCATCGTTAATTGTGAGCATCTTAAATCATCGAAATCCGGATTTTGCTTTGAATGTGAAAAATTTCCTTGCATAAGGCTAAAAAAATTGGATTCACGGTATAAAACAAACTACAGAATGAGCATGCTTGGTAATCTGGAACATATCCAACTAAAAGGACTTGATGATTTCCTTATTGTAGAAGAAATCAGATGGAAGTGCTCTGTATGTGGAGCTGGTCTATCTGTTCATCGTAATTATTGCCTTAGCTGTAAAGCATTCATTTAAAACATTTTTCAGTCTCAAACCCCAAAAACGTGTTAATTTCTTGTTAAACATTTGTTCTCTTTCTTTAAAGTGGTTGTATTCTAATAAATTTACGAAAAACCAAAACCTACAACCATGAAAAAGACAATCTTTATCCTTTTTGCTATTTTAACCGTTTACATTTCCCTGGCAAATTCAAGACCTAATTTTACATTGAACGACTCAATTGAAAACACAGACTCTGCCTATCTGTTTTTAGATGTTGGCAAGTGCATACATGCCATTGCCTTTGACCATAAAGGCGAATTATATATTGCAGGTTGCCAGGACATTTACCGAATTAATTCCAATAAAGAAATTGTACATATTGCGAGCTTAACCGACACAACAGATAAAACTATTATTTGGGCAATGGATTTTAATACGGACAATGATTTATTTATCGCCGCCAAAGACAGGATTGTAAAACTTGCAAAAACAGGAAAACTTACAACCGTAATAAAGGAAAATTTCGATGGTCCTGCCGGGGTTTCAGATGTTAGGTTCGATAAATCAGGAAATATATATGCTGTGTATGGCAATACGGTAACTTGTTATGACTCACAGTGGAACAAAACAATTGTGGTGGATGGAAATAAATTTGATCCAGCAATTAAATGGGCTGTTGGAATTGAATTTGACAAAGAAGAAAACTACCTTTTTATTGGCGACTGTAATGGGCAACAACTATTGGCAGTGCCATTTAAGAATCCTGATTATGAAAAAGAATCAAAAACCTACCCTTCGAAATGGGGACAATATTTAACCAAAGATTTGGAAGGTAATATTTACCTGACCATGCTTGGCAAAGGAACCCAATCGGAATTTTTAAGAGTCCAAGAAAATATGCAGTCTGAATATTTAACCGTTAAAAATAAACCATTTCAGGATCGAAAAGAGCATAAAAAAACGATTGCTTACGGAAGGTTTGGCTCAGGAGCTGATGCAATCTTTTGTGTGATCGGGAATAAAATTTATTGTTATCCAATTCAGGGTTTTGAAAAAGTTGAACCTTAAGATCAGGCAACAAAAAATATTCTTGATTCACGGGAATCGAAAATCGAACCATAAGAATTTGGGTGCAGCGAATTTTATTCGTTGAAAAATAATGCGGATAAAATCCGCATCACCCGAAGAATTTCAGAAAAAAGCAGCAGAACCAAAAATCCTGCTGCTTACACTAAAATTATATGAATCAAATTTATGGCAACAAATCAGTTACTTTTTCATATAAGCAATAAATTGCTGCATATTTCTAATAAATGTGCGGGTTGAAATGCCTTGTAATTCTTTTATTGCGTAATCATATGCCCCATTCTTTTTAACAGAATCGTAATTTTTGTCCATGGTATGTGAGATATCGTGAACGGTAAAACTTTCAATCCATGCGCCTTTCTCATCCATTGAGTTTACCAATTTCAGGATATCTTCTTCGGTCAGGTTCCTTGACCGGCGCCTTCTGTCCCTGCGCATTTCTTCATACATTTCCCTGTATTTTTCTGGTTTCAGGTCCTTTATTTTTTCATATTCTTCACGGATAGGCAATTTTTCAGTTAAGGCAATATAGCTAGCTGTGGTATCCAGTGAATATTGGTATTTCATATATCCTTCGGGCGTAAACTCTGGCAAGATATTTCGGATAATTGGCAGGTTGGTACACGGATCATAGAAAGTAGCAAATTTAGGCCGTCCATTCTCATCGATTTCCAAAACGGAAGATTCCATCCATTCCAATGCCATTGGTATTGGCCTTAAGTAACGACGGTCTCCTGTCAACAGGAACATTTTTTCAAGTTCACGAATGGTTGATAGTGTATATCGAACCTGATATGAAGCCGGCTCATGTGTACGTGCAGCAGCAGGTTTTAAATCCATATCAAACTGATCGGTCCATCCGGCATGCCCCTCAGGCCCTTGCGAAATTAGGAAAAAATCGGCTCCACGCCTGGCGGCCTCTAAGTACCTTTCATCTCCCAATAGTTCATACGCATCAATCAAGACATCAATTATATCGTTCATTGCATTATCGTTCAATGTGTAATACGATGTATAGTCGGGAAATCCATCGTGCGCATATTCGTACCGCAAAGGAAAACGTTGTGGCCAACCTCCATTCGGATATTGTGATATAAGCATAAAATTCAATGCTTTCCGTAAAGGTTCCAAATAAACAGCCTCACGGGTAGCGGCATACAAACGCATTAAATATCTTGTAGCACCTTGGGTTACATCATCGTCATAGGTACAATTCCCATAATAATGCCTATATTCTTCCCAACCCACAATAAATTGAGAGGCTGTGTCGGTATACCACTCTTCGAGCCCTACTTTATTAAAATCAATAAAATAATGCCATCCCCCCGTTGGATGCTGCCCATAGATCAATGCATCAGCAACTTTTTTGGCATATGTTAAGAAGTCTGGTTCTTTGGTCGCTTCGTACATGTCTAAAAAGGTATGCCCCATTTCAGGTGTCCCACTCCCCTGTACCCAAACTTGTGATTTTCGTGCAGGAATCTCACCAAATTGTTCGCTTAAATCTTCTTTATAATACCAAAGGTACCCTCCATTGCATGAAACTTCATTTGCCATATAGGCTGAAGCTTTTTTCATGCTCTCCAATAAAACCTGGTCATTGATTTTTTTCACATCTTTTGCCTGCACAAAAACTATGGAAGCCAGGAAACAGAAAAACAGTATTTTTTTTCTCATTGTTTAAATTGTATTAAAGTTAGTTATTTAGTTTTTTACTTAGTTCTATGTATTCACATAGGACACCCACATGATGGTTGAATACCCAACTGCTCACACGGTCCATTTCCGAAAATTGACCATTCCAGCGAACACCTTTGGGCATGGCAGTTTTAAACCGGCTGTTTTTTGATATCCAAGCTCCTGAAGTTTCCTGATTGTCGATGATTTGACCAACCATCTCCGCTAATTCATCCATCCGTTTTAAAATATCTTCTTTTGACAAAACCGGATTTTCATCACTCCATAATCCTTTGTTGCCCAGTTCGATTGCTTTTTTATAACGCAAAGCACCTTCTTTCAGTGGAGTTTCAATATTAATTTCGTACCCATATCCAGTGCGTCGCTCCGGATGCAGGTCATCCATTTTTTCTACCCTGATTCGCGGACGGTCATAATACAATGCTTTATTGGTGCCTATTTCAACAAATCGTGCCCATTTCCCATTCTCCATGCGTATTTCCTGCAACCATCTTAAAGCATCGGGTATTGGCTCCAAAAGGGTTTCATCACCCAAATTAATATACAAATCGATTAAGGTATTAATGTTTTTAATGGTTACTGCAGGACAAACAGCAGGCGGTTCAAATGTTCGTGCCCATGCAGGTTGAAGAAATTCGTTATACTGCTGCGCCCATCCCGGTTGTGGTGGCGGCAATTGCGAAATATTTAGAAACCTTGCAGCTTTCCGAATACTTTTTTCAATCGATTTATCGCCTTTGTAGTGTTCCTTCGCCTCCAGCATTACCCGAATACAATCGTTGATACCACCATCGTTAAAAGTTGCATAATCATGGTAATTACCTTGCTCCGGGTACATATGTGGCCACCCCCCATTGCTGAGCTGGATTTTCATCATCATATCAACGGCACGGCGTGTTGCAACCGACAAAAGACTGTCTTTGATTTCTTTATCCATTGCAATCAGGAAACTTATCGCCGACTGGCTTTGGTTATCGTCTAAACTAACAGTTTCGTCACTTAAATCTGCAAAATTGATGGTATGGTTCCATCCCCCGTGTATATTCTGTCCTTTTATTAATGCATATGCGGCATCTTTAGCGGCTTTCAAAGCTTCCTTATTTCCGGTTGCTTTATAAATCCGCAAAAATGATTGCCCAACAGCAGGGGTTCCCGGAGGTTGTACTTCAATGGTTTCTGCATCTTTCGGCCCTTCTCCCCAACGCAACGACAAATCAGGGGTTACATAATAAACATAACCTCCGTGAGAATTTAAAGAATAAAAATAGGAAACAGCTTTTTGGAGTGATGTCTCAGATTTTTTCGTCAATCCATTCGCATATCCGAAATATGCAACAAACAGAAACACGAAGACCAACTTGAACGATCGTTTCATTTAATTTAGGTTTATTGGTTTAAGAATAAATTTTAATCAGAACGGACAATTCAAATTTAGAATTGTCAACTCAACTTACTATGGATCAGCCTGTCACATCGCGACTAAAATGAAAAATTCCTTTTTTAACAAATGAACTTAAGCCATATCAACTGAATCCATTGCGTCTATCTTCTATTCATTTTGTGCTAATTTATGGAATTTAAGTATTTTTCCAACATAGTATAGCTATCTTTTGTAAAAGTATTTCTATCACCCGCATCATTAGGGTTAAGTCCGTTCTCCAATTCCCAACTATCAGGCATGCCATCCAAATCTGTGTCAATAGGTACTTTCCCAGAATACAGCACAGGCCATCCGCCCATGTCTTCCTGGCTTTTTATAATTTTCCCTGTTCGGTTTTTAACGTCTGCAACAATGCGTTCATCAATCCTATCTCGTTTTGGTAAAATTGCCCCGCCATTTTGCAATACCTTATTAAATGCATCTTGCGCATCGAGGTTTTTGACTAAACCACTTTCAAAAGGTTTATCTTGTTTGTAATCTGCAATATTCTGTTCCGTCCAATCTTTTGGGAATTTCACAAGATCCCACTGATTATCTGGCAACTTTTCGGAATAGTAGTTCCCATTAAAATATCCTTTATTATACTTCGAACCCGTTGAGTAGGCAATTCCATTATCGTCAGAATCGGTTCCCGGAATCAGATAGTTCCCGACATAATTTAAACGGGTGACACTTTTTTTGTCCTGATTATATCCGGCATGCCCCCCACCCCAATTATAAATCACATTGTTACTGAAATCAAGCAACAAACCTTCAGGGTCTTTATCATAAGGATTTGAGTCATAATTTCCCGGACGAGGGTTACGACCGCGATTATGCGCATAAAGGTTATACAAATAGCTGTATTTTGCACCTCCGGTTCCACGAATTAATGATCCATACCCATGGCGGTCAGGATTAAGCGCTTCTGTAATATAACACCATTGAACCGTTACCCTGGTTAAGGTCGGTCTGTAGGTTGATGTAGATAATATTTCATCGAGGCTCCAACTGGCAGAGCAATGGTCAACAATAATATCTTCACCTATTGATATACTTATTGCATCTTTCCCCTGAAGGCTACCTTTTCCGTGCAACCCATCACCCAAACGAACACGAAGGTAACGAACAATCACATCGTGTGTTGCAATTCGTACTGTTTCTCCTTTGAGGCAAATCCCATCGCCGGGAGCAGTTTGCCCCGCAATAGTAATAAATGGATTTTCAATATCCAGTCTTTTTTCAAGAACAATTGTACCGGAGGTTTTGAAAATAATCGTACGCGGTCCTTTTTGCTCAACTGCCCAACGTAAACTCCCGGGACCACTGTCGTTCAAATTCGTAACGAACAAAACAGCTCCTCCCCTTCCTCCTTTAGAATATGCCCCAAATCCTTCTGCGCCAGGAAATGCAAGTTGTTTCTGGCTATAAACACTAAACGGATTTGTACACATCAGCCATACAAGTAACACGTTTGCGAGCAATCTAATTATCCTGTCCCTCATAATACTTCCATTAATTGTTTATAAAAATGCTTTTAACCTCAACCATTCCAAACAGCGCGTTGACCAGCTATTAACCGTACTGGTAATTTCAGTTCCCCGATTGGTTTCCAGGGCAAAACCATGCTTTCCTTTTTCATACACATGTAATTCCACAGGAACTTCTTTTTCCCTTAACAAATTATATAGATCAATGCTTTGTTTTACATCAACTTTTGGATCATCGACTGCGTGAACCAGAAAAGTTGGTGGAATATTCGAGTGTGCCTCAAGTTTTTTGTAGTTTCTAACACCATTTACCATTTCAACATCACCAAACACACCGTAAACACCAATAAAATAATCCGGTCTTTCCGATATTTTGTCAATATCATCAATAGCCTTAAAGCTTTGGTTGTTTTCAACCAAATTG
The DNA here is from genome assembly GCA_963677475.2 of Prolixibacteraceae bacterium. Taxonomy (GTDB): domain Bacteria; phylum Bacteroidota; class Bacteroidia; order Bacteroidales; family Prolixibacteraceae; genus JABMQB01. Next base: position 370,150 of record CAXXQD010000016.1, read on the forward strand.
CCTGCAAGATGTCCTCCAGCTGAGAATCCAATCACCCCAATTTTATTTTTATCAATACCATATTTGTCGGCATTTTGACGGATAACCTTCATTGCCCTTTGCGCATCCTGTAAAGCCTCTGTCCGATCTAAACGATATTTTAAGACAAATGCCGTAATTCCTTGCTCATTAAACCAACGTGCAATTTTGTAACCCTCTTTCTCAATAGCCAAATTTCTATAGCCACCACCTGGAAAAATCAGGATTGCTGAAGAGGCTTCTGCTTTTTTCTCTGGTAAAAAAACGGTTAAATCTGGTTGGTATATATTGGTAACTTCTTTTTTGCCAGTCCAAAGTTCATTATCTTCTCGTTGTTCGGTACCCGGAGCCAAGCCAGGCCATATTTTTATGCTTGTGGTTTGAGCAAAAACCGGGAACATTACACTGATAAAAAAAACGATAAACACTAATTTTTTCATTTGATTAATTTTAATTGGTTTTTATTTAAATACTTTGATTGATTTATCCTTACATAATTAACCAGGCTAAAATGCCCCAATTCCAGTTACGATCTTGCTTGTTACTTTATTAATTAGGAAGTAAATTATAGACGGTTAGTTTATATTGCATAAAAGTAGAGTTATATATTTTCTCAATAGATGAAAATATTCCCAAAACAAGGAGTCAAAATTCCCATTATAAGAGCAATTAATCCATTTTAAACATTTTTTTCGTTAATTAAAGCAAATTTACAAAACCTAATTTACGTTTTATTATTTTTATTTTCGTTTATTTTCTTTTTTGTATTTTTACGAAAATTATAACAAATAAACAAATCAAATAATTATTCTAAAACTTAAGGATTATGCAATTTAAAAAGACGATGAATTGGTTTGGCATTGCTATTAGCGGCATGCTTATTTTTGCATTTGTTCAGTGCAGCACAACCAAAGAACCCAAATTGAAACCCCGTGTGTTGATAAGTAGTGACATAGGTGGAACCGATCCTGATGATTTTCAATCAGCAATACATTTGCTTATGTATTCAGATGCCATTCAAATTGAAGGTTTGGTTGCATCGCCCTATGGAAATGGCAGAAAAGAGCATTTTCTGGATATGATTGATTTGTATGAAGAAGACCTACCTCAACTTAGAAAACACAATACAGAGTTAACCGATCCAGAAAAACTACGCTCATTGTGCAATCAAGGAGCAATTTCCAATGCACCATATAAAGGCTACAGTGAAGCAACAGAAGGTTCAGAATGGATTATTAAATGTGCGAAAAAACCAAGTGACCAACCACTTTGGGTTTTAGTTTGGGGAGGAATCGAAGATGTCGCCCAGGCTTTGCACGATGCCCCTGAAATAAAAGAAAACATACGGGTTTATTGGATTGGCGGACCAAATAAAAAATGGGGTGTTAACGCCTATGCCTACATTGCAGAAAACCATCCTGATTTATGGATGATTGAAGCAAATGCAACGTACAGGGGTTGGTTTATCGATGAAGATTCTCCAGAAAATATTAAAGGCGATAAGTATTACGACAACTTTATTCAAGCAAGGGGGGCTATGGGGAAAAATTTCAAAAATCATTACAATGGAGAAATTAAAATGGGCGATACCCCCTCTCTAATGTATGTTTTAAACGGTGACCCCAACGATCCGGAAGGCGAAAGCTGGGGAGGAAGTTTTACTCCAATTACCCGAAGTTCAAGAACAATTTTCAAGGGCAACTCAAGTATAAAAGATACGGTTGCAGCCTATGCTGTATTAGAATGGATATTTGATGGGCCAAATTTAGACATCCCACTGGATTCTACATGTTTTACATTCGACATTAACGGACAAGTGTGGCCGGGTTATTACCTGGGCGAAGGTAAATATGGCGTACGCTATTCGCCTAAACGACCTGAACAAGCTGCATATACCACTGCCAGCAATATTCCAGAGTTAAACGGGTTACAAGGTGAATATGTGAGTATTAACCCATGGCCCGGCAAGCCTGGCGCAGACGATTATCAACTTGGGCAAAATTGGTATGGCGATCGTACAGAACCAGAATTATACCTTGGCGTGCAACAAGGAGCTAAAACTGTTTCGAAATACCGGGAAGAATTTTTATTGGACTGGGCTAAACGTTGGGACTGGCTTAAATAAATGTATTAATTTTATAACCTAAATAATATGGTTGCTTAAACACAACCTTGTAGTAAAAATTAAATACTTAATTAAAATCTAAATCAATGAAAACACGAATCATGAAGTACCGTTTTGTCTTAATCCTTTTTTTGGCAATATTATTTGTGGTACCACTAAGTGCACAGGAAGATTATCCTGGCAGGGTACCGGTTTATGAAATCCCTTATGAATTTCCAACGGAGGAAGGAATTATGGAGGTTTTAAACCGAATCCGTACGTATTACGAATCAACAAGCGTTCAACAAATTGTTGATGCTGAAACCGGTAAAGAAATTACTGATTTTTCAAGTTTCAATGAAAATGCCAGCGTTTCAGGAGGTTTTTCCAGCGAATGGTCATATACACATGGTGTTGTCCTTTCTGCTTTTGAATATATTGATGACGTAACTGGTGATAAAAGGTTTTTCAACGACAACATCAAATTCTACGATTTTGTTACGAACAACCTTCCCTATTTTAAAAAGTATAAAGACAATATAAAGCAGGAAAAAATTGGAGCATGGGGAAGAATTCTCAATTTTCATGCGCTTGATGATTGTGGCTCTATTGGTGCAGCAATGATTAAAACCTACCTAAAAACAAAAAACGAAGCTTATTTGGAACTAATTAGCCAAACCGAAGACCATATTTCCAACAACCAATTTCGCCTGGATGATGGTACACTTGCCCGTCACCGCCCACAATACCAATCGATTTGGGCCGACGATATTTATATGAGTGTGCCATTTCTTGTAAACATGGGCGTGTTAAGTGGCGACAACAAGTATTTCGATGATGCGATCAAACAAATATTGCAAATGGCCGATCGCTTGTATATCCCTAACAAAGAGTTGTTTGACCATGGTTGGAATGTCACTTCGGGTGATTACGACCCACGTTTTTACTGGGGGCGCGCAAACGGATGGACACTTATGTCGATGGTGGAAGTTTTGAGCATTGTGCCCGAAGATTACCCTGGAAGAGACGAAGTAATGCATTTGTACCGCTCAATGATCCGAAGTCTTGCCGGATTGCAGGATGGGACAGGATTTTGGCATAATATGCTCGACAAAACCGATACCTACCTTGAAACATCGTGTACTGCCATGTTTACATTTGCAGTGGCGAAAGGAATCAACGAAGGATGGATCAACCATGTTTACGGTCCGGTTGCACTAACTGGATGGAATGCCATCAAATCGCGTGTGCTCGAAAATGGAGCAGTGGATGGAACCTGCGAGGGGACCACATTCGCCCACGATAATACCTATTATTACCACAGAGGTAAAAGTATTTATGCCACACACGGATATGGCCCGGTATTATACGCTGGTGCTGAAATGATCCGCTTACTTCAAAATGATAAAATTGAAGTACAAATAGCCAGAATTAATGCACGCAACAGTACTTTTCACTACCTGTTAAAAAGTGAATGGCCAGATAAATAAGAAAAACAAGCATAGAATTCTAGAAGCCTCATTCTTTGGGGCTTCTTTTTTTATATAATTCTTTCTATAGCAATTCAACCTCAATCAGTAAACGCTTAGATAATCACCTAACACTTTTTAAACTTATCAAATGTGAACTTTGGGTTAAATCAACGACTGTATTTTTAATTAAATAAGTAAAAAATTATAGCTTAACCAACCTGCATCCCAGCTAAAAATTCCTTGGGTCGCAAACGAACATTAAACACCTGTTTATTAGCCAAAAACAATTAATTAACTACAGAAATGATTACCAAAGCAAACATTGAGCAAGACTTTCAAACAATTCACGAAATAATTAACGATGCTGCCATTGCATACAAAGGCATTATCCCTGAAGACAGATGGCAGGAACCTTATATGCCCGAGGAAGAATTAAAGGTTCAACTAAACGAGGGCGTTCAATTTTGGAATTATTCGGAAAATAATGAAATACTTGGAGTTATGGGCATTCAAAATAAAAATGAAGTTACGCTAATTCGCCATGCTTATGTACGAACCACATCACGGGGCAAAGGCATCGGCACAAAACTGCTAATGCATTTGATTCAAATGAGTGAAACCCCTGTTTTAATTGGCACCTGGGCCGACGCTAATTGGGCTATTGGATTTTATATTAAACATAGTTTTCGTTTGGTTTCGGAAGAAGAAAAAAACCGTTTGCTTAAAACCTATTGGTCGATTCCGGAAAGGCAAGTAGAAACTTCCGTGGTATTGGCAAGCGCTGACTGGAAATAATTCTTTTTATGGAAACAAATTATTGGCACAAGCTTCTGTTACCAATAACAATCCCTGCCAAATCTATGTATCAACAAGGCATCTGTTCCTTTAAAGCATTATATTTGCAGTTTCATATTCCGAAAAATAACTGATTTTATTCGAATGCTTATCCAAAAAGAAATAGAAACATTGCTTCGCAATTCAGGTGCTGAATTTGTGCATTTTGTTGATATTTCTGCGTTGGAAAAGTTCCAAAACAAGGGATTGCCGGGAGCAATATTGTTTGGTAAACTTTTAAGCCCTGAATTCATACAAACAATTACAGACAATCCTTTTTATGTAAAAGAGATGATCCAAAACAAGCAAATTGAATCGGATGAATTTCATAAACTGGAAAAAGAAACCGACCAACTTGCCGATACACTTTCTGAATTTATTATTTCCAAAGGTTATTCTGCCTATTCTCAATCCGAACAAAATATTTTTGCCACTGGTTTTTATGACGAAGAAAAAAAGCAAACTCCCCTGCCCCATAAAACTATTGCCCTATTGGCTGGGTTGGGATGGATTGGCAAGCACAATTTACTAGTAACTAAAAAGTATGGCAGTGCCATAAGCATGTGCAGCGTTTTAACAAATGCCCCGCTTGAAACATCTCGTTCTGAAAACATAGTTTCTGAATGTGGTGAATGTATCGTTTGTGTTGACGCATGCGATGAAAATGCAATTGCCGGAAATATGTGGGAATATGGGAAAGCCCGCGAACATTTAGTGGATGTATCCAAATGTACTACCTGCATTAGATGCCTGGCATTATGCCCCTGGACTCAGAAGTATAGAAAAAACAGGCTTACACGATTTTAGAAAGGAAGAAATGGATGATATGGACGCTTTAAAAAATTCCTTGAAAACTATACCTCCATCCCTGAATCCGATTGGCAAATTATTAGCAATGCTTTTACCAGAAATGAATTTACGAAAAATGAGATTATCCTTGAAGAAGGGAAAATTTGCAGGTATTTTTATTTCCTCGAAAAAGGAATGGTTCGGTTTTACAACTTGATAGACGGAGAAGACATTTCCAAATTTTTTACGGTAGCCCCTTATTGTTTTACTTCGAGGGATAGTTTCAGGCCTCAAAAGCCTGCGTTGGAAAATATACAGGCGCTTGAAAAATGTATTGCCTGGCAAATAACACATGAACAGGCAAACCAATTGCTGGAATTGAAATCGTGGAATACATTTACCCGGAATTTTGTAAATGAGGTTCAAAGCCATATTGAACGTTTATTAATGGATATTAAGGCGAAAAATTCGGAAGAGAGATACCTGTCAATCAAAAATAGTTACCCGGAACTCATTGATAAAATCCCCCTTAAATACCTTTCCGGATTTTTAGGGATTGCGCCCCAATCTTTAAGCCGGATCAGGAAAAAGCTTTCAAAAGACGAAGAGCAATAGTTTCCTTTCTGACCAAAGCGCTTAAAAAAATCAAAACAAACGGATCCACCCTTGAATAATTTCTCCTGTTTCTGGATCGAGTTGTGAGCCGAACATACTGTGTGGTATGGCAAAAATTATGAGCATGACCAGCGAAGCCAAAACAACATAAGCAGGTCGTTCCTTTTTAATATTAACAAGCAAAGCAAGAAGCCAAAACACAAATGCAATCAGGGTTTTATTGTCGGTGAGGTCCCATCCAAACGGAATCCCGGCCCAGGCTTCGCCAAATGCATACCACTGCACCCACGGCCCAAAGATCAATCCACCAAGAACCAATAATAACAAGGTAATTTTCGTGTAGGTTCGATATTGCCTTTTACCAAAAACAGCCATTAACCCGGTAACATTTGCCAGCATCATTGCAAAAAAGATAAAAAGAATGTGCGGAATTAGCACAGCTGCCGGAACTGCTCCTTTAAACCGGATTACTACTGGTTTACCATCATTTAAAACATAGGATTGACCATCTTTTAGCAACTCTGTTTTGTATTGAAGTTTCCCTGCTGGGGGCTGATGTGGCAATTCTCCTTTAAGTATATTTCCGGTTCTGTCCATAGGAATAGTTGACCATTCATTGTTTGTCGGATATTTTCTAAAATAAATGTTTCCTGAAATATCCTGATCGTCAATTGTAAGTTCAATTGGGCAGTTGCTTAAACCACCGTGCGACCTGGGGAGTTCAAACGAATAAGCAACATCTTCAATGCTGACTTCTGTTGTTTTTTCATAGGTAGGTCCTGTTGTTCTCTGATAAACTGCTGCACCAAGTGTAATAACAATTCCCAATATCCACACAAACACATTTTTCATAGGAGAAAGTTTTATGATCTACAAGTATAAATACTTTTCGATGAAAATGGATGGGAACCGGATATGTTTTATCACACAACGAAAAACTCAGCTTCATTGCTGGCGGGATTGTTATCAACAAAAAATTTAGAATTAACCCTATTTATCCCCCCGCTTAAAAGTAATACCGAAAAGATTGTCAAATTGAGAGATAACCAGAAGAACGACCAGTGCTTCAATGACCAACAAAACCAGATTTGAATGCTGCCCAAAATATTTTAGTTCAATATTTGTCAGGTAATTTGTAGCAACCAGTCCTAATATCATTCCTAAAACCATAAATATCCAGGAAAGCCGAATATCTTTCCAAACAGATTTTTTAGCGGCTTCTTTTTTATGGATTTCGTTCATTACCGAATCTTCAAAATCAGGAAACTTAATTTCCAGCGTTGAATGTTGCATCCATTGTTTAAATTCCTTTTCTTCCATGCTACAATAATGTTTTTGCCTGGGCACACGTCAATGCCTGCAATTCTTTTTCCATGTTTTTCCGCCCACGGTGCATTAATACTTTCACTTTTGTTTCACTCCAGGAAGTGATATCGCAAATTTCCTTAATGCTGTTCTCGTTGAGGTAATACAGCTTTAACACCAAACTTTCATTCCCGGCAATTCTTTTTAAGGCTTCGTTAATATAAAAAGACCTTTGCCCTTCTTTGTGTACATCCATTTCTTCTGAAGACTGGAGGTCAGATTGGGATTCTTTGACACTTTCCAATCCTTCGTGTTTTGCACCTGTCTTTCTTAACTCTTTTATGGCTTCATTCACCACAATGCGATAAAACCAAGTGCTAAATTTTGAATTTCCTTTAAAAGAAGACAACTTTTGATATGCCCTGATAAATGCTTCCTGTACCACATCGGCAGCCAGGCTTTCCTCTTTAAGCACGGAAAGGGCAACCGAAAAAGCCATGTCTTTATAAATCCGGATAAAGTACCTGAATTCTTCCGTTTCCCCGTTCAAAACCTTTTTTATATAAAGGTCATCCATGCAATATTTATTTGTTCTTTGGTTTTTCTAAGAAATATCCTAATACAAGACCTAATCCTCCAAAGAACATTGCTGAAGTAAAAATTAATAAAGCGTCAAAATAACCAATTCTTATCTTATCTAAACCATCTATAAGAAAAATGGTTACTATGCCTATACCTAAACCAATCCCTGTAATCATTAATCCCAGTTTTAACCAGGGAAAGCGAAACTTAAACTCTTGCTTCGAATAAATCTCTGATACATCTTTGTCCCTTTCAATTAGCGCCATGCGTTCTTTGTTTCGGGCTTGCAGGTAAAAGTACCAACCTAAAAATATGGCGGCAAAAAAGCCCAGCCAAACCAATGCTAAATCTAAATTGTTCATCTATATGTTTTTTAATTGTTTCTTCTTTGATGCAAGCCTAAGCGAAAAGGTTACAAAATGTCCAATCATTTTCTAGTTAATCGTTAAAACTTTAGTTTCTATAAATTTCAATTTTTATGACGAAAGTCTGAAGTTTGAAGTCCGAAGCCCGAAGTTAATTACAAAGTTGAGTTTGCTTTATTCCTTCTTCTGACTTCTGCCTTCCTCCCAATTATTATTCTAATTATAGAAATTCCTGTCTGCCGAACAGGCAGGCATTCAATCATAAACCTATGTCCTTCCTGTACATAGCGGTTTAATTAACCGAACTAAATTAAGGCTTTCGGACGAAGAAAATTGATAACAGAGTTTTTTATTTATCTTTAATCGAATTATCGGAACTCAGTATTATGGCTCTAAATTATATCTGGATATTTTTCTTTTTAGTTGCATTTATTATCGGATTGGTGAAATTGATCTTTTTTGGCGATTTGGAAGTTTTTCCTGCCATGATGAATTCCACCTTTGATATGGCTAAAACCGGGTTCGAAATTTCATTAGGCCTTACCGGGGTACTCACCTTATGGATGGGAATTATGAAGATTGGGGAAAAAGGCGGTGTTGTAAAAATATTTTCGCGCTTGTTGGGACCTTTGTTTCAAAAAATTTTCCCGGAACTTGGGAAAGACCACCCAGCACATGGACCGATCATGATGAATATTGCCGCTAACATGCTTAACCTTGATAATGCCGCAACACCCATGGGGCTAAAAGCAATGAAAGAAATGCAGGAAAGCAATCCTAATAAAAGCACTGCCTCTAATTCTCAGATCATGTTTTTGGTACTGAACACATCTGGGCTAACAATTATTCCCATAAGCATAATGGTTTATCGTGCCCAACTGGGCGCTGCGAATCCATCCGACATTTTTATTCCAATTTTATTGGCAACCTATTTCTCGACCATTGTTGGCCTTTTGGCTGTTGCTTTTTATCAGAAAATAAACCTTCTTAACCGTGTTGTTATTTCCTATTTGGGGGGACTTACACTTTTTATTGCCGCACTGATATGGTATTTTTCGACCCTGGAGAAAGAACAAATTACCCAAATTTCAAGTGTTATTAGCAATCTCATATTATTTTCGGTAATAATTGCATTTATAGTATTGGGGATTAGAAAAAGGATAAATGTTTATGAAGCTTTTATTGAAGGGGCCGTGGATGGGTTTAAAACAGCGGTCAAGATAATCCCATACCTAATCGCAATTTTGGTTGCAATTGGTGTTTTCCGCACCTCAGGTGCAATGGACTGGTTTACAGCCGGTGTTGCTTCCATACTTGAATTTGCCGGAGTAAATACCGATTTTATCGAAGCTTTGCCAACTGCTTTAATGAAACCCTTAAGCGGTAGTGGCGCACGCGGAATGATGGTTGATGCCATGACTACCCATGGTGCTGACTCTTTTGTAGGGAAAGTAGCGAGCACTGTACAAGGAGCAACCGATACCACTTTTTACATTTTAGCAGTTTACTTTGGCGCCGTTGGTATTAAGAACACAAGATATGCAGTGGTTTGTGGTTTAATCGCGGATTTTGCAGGAATTATCGCCGCTATTTTTATGGCATACTTGTTTTTCCATTAAAACCCGCACCTTTTAATACATTCTTTATCAAAAAAGGGCATCTGAAATTACAGACACCCTTCCACGAAATGTTAAATATTTGCGGACCTTATAACAAGTTTCCAATTTTAAAACCGACATAAATTGTTCTTGGCAATCCGGGACCATAAACATAACCAGGATCACGATCGATACCGCTATCAAAATCATCCTGATACGAATTAAAAATGTTTTTCACACCCGTATAGAACTGGATACTGGCGCCATTAAGTTTTGTTGTATAGCTTATTTTTGATCCAAAATCGAAAAACGGGTCTGATTCCCTTAACTCTTCCATTTCAACACCAAAATATGGGTTCAGCATTTTTCCAGTATAATTGCCAGAAACCGACCAGCAAAAGCCTTTGGCAAAATCCCAATCAAGTGCAATATAACCGTAAGTTTCCGGGGTCCTGAAGAATTTCTTCTCATCAAACTCCTGTACCTCTTCATAAGTGCTTTTCTGAAACGTAAACCCTGATTTCACATAAAAAGTATTTGCCGGTGAAACATTCAATTCAAAATTTACTCCCTTAACAATCGCTCCGCCATCGGCATTTACCCTGGTATAAACAACCGTCCCCATTTCATCAGGGTCGCCATACTCATTTGCAAAAGCATCCACCAATTTAGTATAAAATCCTTCCGCTAAGAAAGACACGATTGTATTTGCCAGGTGGGTTTTATAATCAAACGATCCCATAAAACTATGGCTTGTTTCCTGTTTTAAATCCGGATCGTTTTCATGTACTACTTTTCGTGATCCTGAGGTTAGTATGTGCAAATCTTCATCGAAAATTTGAGGCGCCCTGTATCCTTGTGAATAACTGGCCCTGAATTGCAGGTCTGGGAAAATATCGTATTTAAGGGTCAACCTTGGACTGATTACCTGACCGTTTTTATCTTCAGAACCATTCTCTTTATCTTTCACATTATACATGTCGAACCGGGCACCTGCCGATACATTTAGTTTTCCAAATGTCATTTCGTATTGGGCAAATGCACCAAATGTATTCAAAACCTGATCGGCAACCGTGGTATTTTCGGTGTGCGGAACAATCCATTCTCCCTCTTGCAAGGTGGCATTCTCAAAATCCAAATAACCAAGTTTTTTATCCAGCAATTGATCATGCCGGTTTTCCAATCCGATTACCCCGCTTCCTTTCTTGCCGTGAAACACATATTGGGTTCCAATAGTACTTGTAAGGCCTTTCGTATCGCCATAATCTTTCAATGACTGGTTTGCCCCATAATACGATCCTCTGTTGACTTTCTGGGCAGAAGCAAAAACCGACCATAAATCGGTATCCCTAAAAAACTGTTCATAGGTTATTGCCCCGGTTGTAATGCCATGTTGTACAGCTTCGGCAATAAAAGCTTCATGTACGGGATAATCAAAACGATCTCCTCCCCTACGGTCTTCTTCAATATGAAAAAAATCGACCGTTACCTTGCTTCGATAGCCAAAACGATGGAAAAACCTGGAGCCAACAGTTGTGTTTTTTAGTTCTGTTAATTCGGAAAAAGAATCATTATTTGCATCAAACGGCGAACGGTCGCGATAGTAGCCATAAATTGCCAGTCCGGTTTTGTTGTCGGCTGAAATCAGTGAAGCATTAAAATGAACGTTATAATCTTCAGCCGGATCATCTGCACCATCCAATCCAATTCCGCTGAGTCCTGAGCTTGCCCCAAATTCGTACGAACTTGAAATTGGGTCTTTTAATATTAAGTTGATAGTTCCGGCAATGGCATTGCTTCCATAAAGAGCTGAACCACCACCACGGATAACCTCAATTCGTTCAACCATGCTCGAAGGGATTAATTCTAAGCCGTAAACTCCTGCCAAACCACTAAAAATAGGGCGGCTGTTTATTAGAATTTGAGAATACGGACCTTCCAATCCATTCATACGGACCTGGCTAAACCCACAATTCTGGCAATTGTATTCCATCCGAAGGCCGGGACTAAAATTTAAACCTTCATTTAGGGTTGAAGATTGCGTAGTTTCGAACAATTGTGCCGAGATGGTATTTACAATTACGGAAGATTCTTTTCTGCTTTTTTCATTACGATCGCCTGTCACGACTATTTCATCCAAGCCAAGAACATCTTCTTCAATTTCAAATTTAATTTCTTTTGTTTCCCCTTTCGATATTGAAATAGTTCGATCACTTGGTTTATACCCCAGCATTTTAACCGAAACGGTGTGCTCACCAACTGGCAGGTTTAACAATTGGAAATGGCCTGTTTCATCGGTAGTTATCCCAATGGTCGTACCTTTTACATATACATGGGCAAATGGAATATGCTCGTTCTTACATACCACATGCCCCACAATATTGGCATCTGATTTAACTTTCTGTGCAAATAATACATGGGACAACAATCCCATGAAGGAAATACATACGAGTAATTTCTTCATTCTAAAAATAATAAAGGTGATTTTTGGTGTTAATAAATAGAGGAGCCAGCATAAACCTGGCAATGCGGAATATTAGCCTAATGACTTGGGGGTGCCCTTCCTGAATTTGATTTGAATATCGGAATAGGAATTAAGCTATGGTTTAACAGATGGTTTGCTTTAACAACGTTCTGAAGAAACAGAAAACTAAAAACAGATACCGCAAATACAAACAAATCCAAACTATCAACCAGGTTCAATAATGCTATTGAATGGTGGTGTGTTTTATACGGCTGATTATCGCTTTTTTTATTGTACGGATGAGAATGCACAACAATGGTTCCATCAACTAATTGGTGGCTATGCATAAAAACCGATTTATTGACAACCGTTAATCCCAAAAGGAATATACTGAATGCAATAAATATGTTTTGTATGGTTTGAAGCTTTCTCATTGCCTAAGTGCCGAACATTTGTTTTAAAATGTATGCTGCAAAAGTAAGGAGATTTTAATACTATGCAATCCCAATATATTATGATAAAACAAGAAAAAATCAAGTATCTGTTATTTTTGCGAGTCTTCAGGACGGATAAGCTTGTTCATAAGTGCATACACAGTTAATCCGGCAATGGTTTTAATCTCAAGTTTTTCGGTTATATTTTTTCGATGCGTAATTACGGTATTAATACTTATAAATAACCTATCGGCAATTTCTTTATTGGAATACCCCTTTGATACTTCCTTTAGTACGTCAATTTCACGATCACTTAAAACCGAAGACTCATTTTGGGGATCATCGTTGTCTGGTTCCTCAAAAAAGAAACGCTGGAATTTATCAAGGATTTCCTGTTGGCTATCAGCAACAGAAATTATATCATGTGAAGGATTTGTGGCATACTTTTCAAGCACCAAAACCCTGCAATTAGGAAAATGTTCTTTCAAATTATTCAGGTTAATGTCCTTTTCATTCAAAATACATTCAGAATCGATAATGATAAATGCCGTTCCGACCGGAATTTCCTTTATTTCGCTTAAGGCAGATACTTCATGTACCTCAGGTTTTATGCCCAATACATTAATAATGGTTTTTATGCCCAAACGCAATAGAAATTGTTCGGCAATTATAAAAACCTTCCCAATATTTTGAGATTTACTTTCCACTTTTTGCAATTAGCTGTTTTTCAAGAGATACAATTTTCGGTTTTAACACATTATCCTCTATTCCTGAATGGTTCTCCAGGTCTTTTTCCAACCGATATAACTCCGTTAATAATTTTTGGCACTGGCTTTTATTTTTAAGCGGGGGAAGGTATTTAATGATCAGGTTCTTTAAATCGTAAAGTTTTTCCTCTAATTTGTCGTGGTCTCTCTCAAAATTTTCAGTGCGTTCCGTATCCACTCTTTTTACCATTTCTTGCAAAAAAGAAGGATCAACAAGCGCCCGCTCCAACTGATCGATATATGGAAATACGACCTCTTCTTCTGTTCGAAGATGTTTGATTAACTCATCCTTATATTTTTGGAAAAACTCTTTCAATAGTTTTATATTCTCCAATTCAAGCCCGTTTTCTTTTTCAATCAATGCTCCCAGCAACTCTTCTATTTCGGGAATTTTGGTTTCAATATAAAACCTGTGTGTATTGTAGAGATAATCAACCAGCAATTTTGCGGAAAATTTTTGCAATTGTTCGGTCGGGAAATAGTTTTTATTCTGGTAGGAATTAACTATTTCAAGAAAAAAATAAACGTTTATATTATTGTCGTTACAAACTTCTTCTACTGTTTTATTGCCAAACCCGAATTCAATCCCGAACCTTCCGACAACAGGGATTAGTTGAAAATCCAGATGAATTACATCCGCCATACGCGTAGAGGCAGTAATAGGAAACTTTTTGTTCATTCAGAAAATTTTGAATTATAAAGATACTAACAACTAAGGGCGGAAAAATCCTAATATCTTATGATTTTAATTAAAAGTAGCGATAACCTGCCTTAATTGCACGAGCTTTTGCAGCAAGCTTTCGAGTTTATCAAGTGCTAGCATATTGGCACCATCCGATTTCGCAATTGCTGGATTTGGGTGTGTTTCAATAAACAGTCCATCAACGCCAACAGCAATCCCGGCTTTGGCAAGGGTTTCAATCAATCCCGGCTTTCCTCCGGTAACGCCACTTGCCTGGTTTGGTTGTTGCAACGAATGGGTAATGTCTAAAACCACCGGGCATTTATTCTCCTGCAACACTGGGATCCCGCGAAAATCAACCAACAAATCCTGGTAACCAAACGTTGTTCCCCTTTCGGTTAACATTACTTGATTATTTCCAGCATCACGAACTTTGCCAACCGCAAATTTCATTGCTTCGGCCGACAGGAATTGCCCTTTTTTAATATTTACAACTTTCCCGGTTTCGGCAGCAGCAACTAACAGATCGGTTTGCCGGCACAAAAATGCAGGGATTTGCAGTACATCGACATATTCTGCAGCCATTGCTGCTTCCTCTGCAGTATGGATATCTGTTACTACCGGAATGTTAAATTCCCTCCTTACTTTATCAAGTATTTTTAAAGCCTTTTGATCACCAATCCCTGAGAAGGAATCCAACCGCGAACGGTTTGCTTTTCGGTACGAACCTTTAAAAACAAACGGTATTTTAAGTTTGTCAGAAATTTTGGTAATTGTTTCTGCTATTTCCATTGCCATGGTTTCCCCTTCGATGGCACAAGGACCTGCCAATAAGAAGAAGTTTTTGGTATCGGAATATTTTAATTGTTCTAGTTTTGGAAGCATATCAATAAATTTTAAGCTACAAAAATAGGAAGGAAAATAACAATTGGCAAAGGGATTTGTAAATGTCTGTGAAGAAAATAACAACTAGCTCCAAACTAATTATTCTCTTTTAATGGAATTTGGAGCTGTATGGCTACCCCTTCACCTTCCGCTGCAGAAATTTCCAGATTTCCATGCAATGCCAAAGCCCTCTGTTTCATATTTTTCAACCCAAAACTTTCTGTTTTTTGCTCCCGGTCAAAACCCTTCCCATTATCTGAGATTTGAAGTTGAAGATTACTTTTTTCAATGGTTAGCTCAACATTCAGTTTGGAAGCCTCTGAATATTTAAAACAATTGGTTACTGCTTCCTGTGAAATTCGATATAGGTTTAAAGCAATCTGAGGTGAGAGCTGAAACCCTGGAAAATTAGATGTTCCCTGAAAAAATAAAGTTTCCTTATCGAAAAGGCTAAAAACATAAGTTTCAACCCGGTCAAGCAGTTCTTTCACTAAAATAGTTTCGTGTTGTATCGACCAAACTGTTTCGCGAAGAGTAGCATTAACATTTCTGATTTGATCTGAAATAGCCATTAGCTCTTCCTTTTCAAGGTTTTCCTTCGCCTTATATGTGCGAACATCGATTTTCGAACTCACCAAAGTTAACTCTGCACCAACGTGGTCATGCAAATCCATGGCAATTCGGTTGCGCTCTAAATTCATTGCCAAATGTGACATTATTTTTTGCCGTTTCCTTCTTGCTTGAAACCACCAAACTACAATTAATAACACCAGAAAAAGGACAACAATCAACATTATCTGCAGCTTTATTGCATCCCCCTTTTTTTCCAGTTCAAGTGTTTGTGTCAATAATTTTCGTTCCTGTTGTGCTGTTTTATATTTTGTTTGAAGCTCAAGTATTTGCTTCATACTGTTTTCTTCCAACAAGCTGTCTTTTCTAATTGTATATTTTTCCAAAAGGAGGTAAGCCAGTTGATTATTACCTAACTTAAAATTGAATTTTGCAAGGTATTTTATTGCATCAATTTCCAATTCAACCGCGTCTGCAATCATAGCATTTTTATTAGCTTGTTGAGCAATTTCCAATCCCTTTTCAAAATCTTTCAGTCGGTATAAATAATCGCAATAGCTTATACATGTAAGTGCTACTTCATTAAAATTCTGCGCCTCAGAATGCTTTTTAATTGCTGATTTATACAATTCTTCGGCAACTTTTGATTGTCCAAGACTATCGTGCGCAACTGCCAGGTTATGCTCAATATATGGAACATATCTGGCATACCCTGCATTCGTATATCCTTCAAGTGCCTGGTTCGAGATCAAAATGGACTCCTGATATTGCTTTAGATGAATTAATACTGACCCAATATTTCCCTGCGTAACCATAATCCCAAAAGCAGAATTGACTTCCTGATAAATTGCTAAGGCACGTTGGTAAAATTCCAATGTACTGGCATATTGTTTTTGCTTTTTATATACAACACCTATATTCCCTAATACCATGGCAATGCTGTATGGATCGGTATTTAAAGACTCGTGTATGGTCAAAGCTTTAAAATAAACCTCCAAAGCCATTTCGTTATGCCCCTTTAGGTCATATACGATCCCAAGGTTGTTATAGCTTGATGCAATATTTGTAGAATCATTCAGTTCAAGGGCTATTTCTAAAGACAGCTTATGGAAATATTCTGAAGAATCCAACATGCCTACCCCATCGTATACATTTGCCAGCGCATTATAAGCCGATAATATTCCTTTTTTATCGTTAATACCAGTTGCTTCGTTAATTGCCTGTTTTGAAAAAAGAAAAGCACTATCGATATCAATATTTTTATAATACCATGATAATTCATTTAAAGAGTGAACCCGGTCAATACCCTTTTGCGCTATAAGGGCAAATTTAAGGCTGTCGATTTCTTTTTGCTGAGGGAAAGATTGAATGCTGCAAACAACAAGGGCAATTACAAAATAAATCCTTAAGTAAAATTGTTGCATGTTACGTTATTTTTATCGTTTGGAAATTGAAATAAATTGTCTTTACAAATTATTAGCCCCTGTTTAATTTATTAATTGCTTCCAGCTTATTGTGCACGCGCAACTTCCTGTAACAATTTTCAACATGCTTACGCACGGTTCCATAGCTAATAAACAAATTATCGGCAATTTGTTCATAACTGTTTCCTTTACTTAAATGTTCAAGTATTTCAATTTCCCGTGGTGTTAAATTGTGTTCTTCTGCAATATTTTTTTCAATATCACTCTTATTGTTTCGAATTAGTTTTAATGATTTCCTGGCCATTTCTTTACTCATAGGCGCTCCACCTTCAATCGCCTCATAAATTGCTTTATGGATCATTGCAGGAGGTTCATCTTTTAATAAGTACCCTGTTGCCCCTACCATGATTGCATCAAACAAATATTGTTCATCCGAAAACACGGTACTCATTACTATTTTTATGTGGGGCCAACGCTGCGCAATTATCTCTGTTGCAGCAATACCATCAAGTAGGGGCATATTAATGTCCATTAAAATTACATCAATGTTATGGTCGCTTTGTAAAAGCTTTACAATCTCATCTCCATTAGCTGCTATGTGTTTCACCTTAATTTCAGGGGCCAGTTCAACTTTTTCTTTTAAAGCAGCTGCCAACTGAGGGATATCTTCTGCAATACCTATTTTTATCATCATCTAAAATTTAATAACAAATTTCGGAAAAGAAGGTTAACGAACAAATACGCAATTCTTCGTATTGATGGATTCAACACATAGCCCCAACTTTGCTAATAAATAAAATTATGCATCTAAATCTTTTAAAAATAACTAGTATGAAAATTTTAAAATTATCTTTTATTGCACTGATAACAATTGCGTTATCGTTACAGGTTACTGCCCAAAAAGATTGGAGCAAGGTAAATTTCTCAAAAGAGTACAAAAGAAATGTCAATATTAAAGGCGGACCTGCAAAACTATTAGCAAAGAACAAAACATTTATTGCTGGCTATACGATAAGTCAAGCCACAGAGATGAAAGGATCTGAGACTTCATCGGCATTGCAATCGGGTAACATGAAATCGGTATTTGCAGAAGCGGAACTTGGAGGAATTAATCGTGAAGACTACCAGCAAATGGTTGACAAGCTTTACCAAAGCCTTGTTAAAGAGCTAAAAACAGTAGGTTTAAACATTACCAATGGCGATGAAATTATTGCTTCAGCGTATGCCCAAAAGCAACTTGCAAAAGGTGACGATAAAATTTTTATTGGTTCAACAGGAGCAAATCCTTCGTATGAAGGCAAAAGGAAAATAAAGGATGGAACTATCTTAGGATATCCAACCGGGACCATCATAAGAGACCTTAGTTTTCCCGCAACAAATACAAATATATATGCAACCAGCAAATTGGTTTATGGCAACTTTTATCAAAAATTGGTAGAAAGTGAAGCGTGCAATTTACTATTTGTAAACTTTAAAATCACCTTTGCGTATTTTGATGGAGGCAAAGGCTACAAAAGCGTAAAATTGGATACAAAACCTGCTATTGCAGTAAAAGCCACCATTGGATTAATAAATGCGAAAGGTGGAGGTCAAATCGCATATAAAGATGATGTTTGGGGCAGTGACACCTGGGTGAAAGAAATGGGTAAAACAAAAGACAACCAAGGGGCTGCTGATTTCTTCGGATTGGCACGATCAGCAGATTATGCCATAATTGCCAACTCTGATGCGTATTTAAATGAGTTAAGCTCAATTATAAGTAATCTTCAAAAGGATATTGTTGCTGGCTTGAAAGAATCGTTATAAATCAAATTAGGAAGTATAATAATCTCAACGATTTCTAAAAAAATGGTTATGACTATCAAAATTAAATTCATTTTACCATCCCTAATTATAATTTCCAGTTTGAGTACAAACGCGCAACTGTCTTCGTTTGATTTTAATAACGACACCAAAGTGAAATTCAGCGTTCGCTATGGGGCAATTCAAACAACTGGTGTATCCAAAGATTCTGTGAACGATGTTAATGGCATATTAATTAGGCCTCTGGAATTAGACAGGATCAGCCCTGATGTTGGTGGCTACAATACCAGCCATCGATGGGCATTTATTTTTGAAACTTTCACCCTTGCTGTAATAGATGCTCTTGATGGCGGTGATTTTGATTGGGGGCAAAAAACAACATCAACCTACATTGGAGACTTTATTTTAGGTTGGCATAACCATACATGGAATGTCGTTTATACTGATAACATAGCGCTCTCGGCAGGCTTGCACTGGGGCGACTATTTTCTTGGATATGAACCCTACAACCGAACTTATAATAATTACGGATCTGCAATAGAGCCCGCGGGTTGGTATGGGGCATTAGGCCCTGCAACAATGTTAGATGTTAACCTTGCCAATACTGCTGTTTTGCACCTGGAGGGATCGTATGCATTCTCGAAAAAAATAAATGATTTTCCAGATATGATTAAAAGTGGCTCTTATCCAAGTCCGGGATTTTTAAATATTACGGCACAAGTAAGGAGCAACTCATTTATTTATGGAGGGATGGAATACGTAAGATCTTTAAATAATGGTTCAAACAATTTTAATGCTTCCCGAATGGATATTTTTCTAGGTGTTTGGTTTTAGCTAAATTTTATATTAGAGGTTAATACAGAACAGGATGAATTCATGTTTTCAATATTATTCTGTATTAAACCTCTTCCCCCACCATCTGATTAAACGTTCCTTGATATTTTTCTCTTGTGGGTTTTCCTGTGGGAAATAAAACCTGGAATTTTTTATTTCTTGTGGGAGAAAATCCTGCTCGGCAAAATTACCTTTGTACGAGTGCGAATATTTATATTCTTTCCCGTAGCCAAGTTGCTTCATTAATTTGGTTGGTGCATTGCGAATTGCCAATGGAATTGATAGGTTTCCGCTTGCTTTCACTTCTGCCAACGCACTGTTTATGGCTTCATATGCAGAGTTGCTTTTGGGCGAAGTTGCTAAATATATGGTACATTCCGATAAAATTATCCGTGACTCCGGATGCCCGATTTTGTGCACAGCATCGAAAGTTGTTTGTGCCAATAGCAAGGCATTTGGATTTGCAAGGCCAATATCTTCGGCAGCCAAAATGACCAACCTCCTTGAAATAAATTTTACATCTTCCCCTCCTTCTATCATGCGTGCCAGATAATATACAGCAGCATCGGGATCGCTTCCACGAATACTTTTTATAAAAGCGGAAATAATGTCGTAATGCATCTCTCCATTTTTATCGTACATGGTCAGGTTTTCCTGGAGCCTGTTGGTCACTTTCTCGTTGGTAATTACAATTTTATCCCCTTCTTCGGCATTCACAACCAACTCCAAAACATTCAATAATTTTCGTGCATCGCCACCCGAAAAGCGCAACATTGATTCCGATTCTTTAATTTTTATGTTTTTTGTTTTCAGGTTTGCATCTTTGGTAAGGGCAATATTTATCAACTTCTCAAGGTCTTTTCGTTCTAAATGCCTCAGCACATATACCTGACAGCGTGATAAAAGCGGTGAAATTACTTCAAACGACGGGTTTTCGGTGGTAGCCCCAATCAATGTGATTACCCCTTGTTCAACAGCACCCAATAAAGAGTCCTGTTGTGACTTACTAAAACGGTGGATTTCATCAATAAAAAGTATTGGGTTTGGTCGATTAAAAAATTGTTGCTTTTTTGCTTTTTCGATCACCTCCCTTACATCTTTCACCCCCGAGCTTATCGCACTCAAGGTATAAAACGGCCTTTCGAGGGTATTGGCAATAATTTTTGCAAGTGTTGTTTTTCCAACCCCGGGCGGTCCCCAAAGGATAATGGATGAAATATTTCCGGATTCAATCATCTTCCGCAAGACAGCAGTTTCTCCAACCAAATGCTCCTGGCCGATATAATCGTCAAGTGTATAAGGTCTTAGGCGCTCTGCCAATGGTTGTATGCTGCTCATATCAATGATTATAAATTACAATATCGTTTAATAATATTATATGCGCCGTGAATTCCAAGCTCTCCTGCCCTACTCAAATCCATTGCACCACCTTCCAGATCATCCTGATAGATTTTTGTTAGCCCACGATTAAAATAGGCTTCGGCAAATTCCGGTTCCAGTTCAATTGCCTTGTTAAGGTCTTCCATCGCCCCATAATAGTTTTTCATTTTCAACTTTACATAGGCCCTATTATAATAACCAAAGAAAAATCTTGGATTAAGGTAAAGGGTCAAGCCGTAATCGTCCAAAATACTTTCATACTCACTATTAGAAATCATTCCCTCATCGCTTGCTTTCTGATAGTTACTTGTTTTTGTTAATCCTACAGAATATGTTTCGCCTGGCACTGGTAAAGCTTCAATTTGTTCCAACATTTTCAGCCTGCTATTTGCCCTTGTGAAATAAGCAATTCCGTTCTGCTCTTTCATTTCAATTGCCTTGTTCAAATCGGCAAGTGCATTGTCGTAATCTCCTTTTAAACTGAAAAATATTCCTCTGTTTACAAAGTTATGGCTGTTCTCAATAATTTTAATTTTTTCATTGAAATAAAGAATAAAATTGCTGTACATAGCAACGTCCTCTTCGTTAACCATGTTTGTGATCGTCAATAAAGGATTGTAATTGTTTTCCCGGTTCAACGATTCAATTTCCCGGTTATAATATTGCAACTGATCGTAATCCACATCCTCCTTTTCGAATGCCGAAATAAAAAAGATTGGCTGCAAATCGATATCAATATTTTTATTCTGGACCCGTCCGTCATCTTCCTCTTCCTCCTCGGGCAAGTTTCGCGTATCCGCAACAATCAGGTTTGCCCGTCTCCTTCGTTTTGCCTCTTCTGCCCGTTGCCGTTGCTCTTCTTCTTTATCGTCATCGACCTTGGTTTGAGAGTTGTTTGTTGTTGCAGTTGTATTCGTATTTGCCGATTGGTTTTGCGAAGCCTGATTTGAATTTTGGGTATTGTTTTTATTCGTTGAATTCGAAGAACTGCCCTGTTTGTTTTGCGCCAGTGCTTCGGCATCCACATTGTACCTGTTCAGGTCGTATTTCGGGTTCAGAATGGCAGCAACCTGATAATCCCGTTCAAAACCTTGTCGTCCTAAAATTTCTTTGGCCATCGCACGGTTAAAATATGCGGTTGCCATTTGTGGGTCAAGGCTCAGCGCCAAATCGTAGTCCATAATTGCTCCTGCAAAATCTTCCAGCTTATGTTTCACGATCCCACGGTTGTTATATGCGAGTGCATTTTTTGAATCAAATTGTATGCATTGGTCATAATCGCGCAAAGCTGCAGCGTAATCGTCCAACTCGAAGCGTGCAAGCCCGCGGTTTAAATATGCACCTGCAAAATGCGGGCGAATGATAATCGCAGAATTTAAATCTTTAATTGCTCCCCGTATATCACCTTTAATAATCCTGGCATTGCTCCTGTTCATCAATGAATTGGTTGATTTCGGGTTTATTTCAAGTGCCCTGGTATAGTCTGCAATAGCGCCATCCACATCGCGCAACGATATTTTTGCGATCCCACGGTTGTTATAAATCAACTCATTTTCATCGTCAAAATCAAGCGCCCGGTTATAATCGCGAATGGCATTTTCAAATTCTTTCAGGTTATGGTAAGCCATTCCCCGCTGAATAAAAGCATCCGGATAGTAAGGCTTAATCTGGATTGCCTTGTCATAATCTTTAATTGCACCCCTGAAATCTTCCAACTGTTGTTTGGCAACACCACGATAAAAATATGGCTCGGGCAAATGGGGTTTGAATTTTATAACAATGTTGAAATATTCAATCGCCCCTACATAATTCCCGATCGAAATCCGTGTCCGTCCAACTTTTATATAATGATTGATGTTTAGTTGAGCCTCCGCTGATATTCCAACCACCAACATCAAAAGAATTACTAATGCCTTCTTCATCCCAAGATTTTCAATTTAATTTTCAAAAATAACAATTTAAGGTTGATGCGTTCAGCCTGATTAATTTTATTTAACTTTTGGAAATAAATATTTACAACATGAAAAACAGGTGTGGCTGGGAAACAAAAGATGATTTGTACATAAAATACCATGACCAAGAATGGGGAGTTCCTTTACGTGACGACACAAAACTATTTGAGTTTTTAACGCTGGAAAGCTTTCAGGCAGGATTAAGCTGGCATTTAATTCTAAAAAAGCGCGACAATTTCAGAAAAGCTTTTGCCAACTTTGTACCTGAGAAAGTTGCACAGTTCGATGAGAATGATGTGGAATGCTTACTCAATAATGAAGGGATTGTGCGAAATAAATTAAAGATAAGGGCTTGTATCAATAACGCCCAGAGGTTTCTCGAAATTCAAAAAGAATTTGGGAGATTTCATAAGTATATCTGGAGTTTTGTGGATAACAAGCCCATTGCAAATAACTTTAAAACATTAGAAAAAATACCAGCAAAAACCGAGCTTTCCGATGCAATTTCAAAAGACCTTAAAAAGAGGGGATTTAAGTTTATGGGATCCACAGTTGTATATTCGCACATGCAAGCAACCGGAATGGTAAACGATCATATCCGATCGTGCTTCAGGTATTCCGAGTTAAAAAATATTAAATAGAATACATTTTTTTTTATTCTAAATAAGGATGCTAATATATTGGGATTGTTTGCCTTACCTTCCACAATCAATCAGAATTGTCGTATTATTATGTTGAATACACATGTTGCCAGACAGTTATGTAACTATTAACGTTTTGTTAAATCTAGATATTTCCTAATTTAGTGGCTTCTAAATACAACGCTTTTGTACGATTTATGAAAAATGTGAAGTTATTTGTGGTTCTATTATTTGTTTTATCACTAACGGCAAATGCAAATAATGAGAATAAGAAGGACAAGACGAACGATCTTGAGTTTGAAGATATAAAATTACTACCTGCAACTTCAGTTAAAGACCAGTACCGATCAGGAACATGTTGGTCGTTTTCGGGATTATCATTTCTGGAATCTGAAATCCTGAGAATCAGCCATAGGGAAGTTGACCTTTCAGAAATGTTTATTGTCTGGCATACTTATTCCGAAAAGTCGGTAAAACATGTCAGGTTACATGGTAATTTAAATTTTGCCGCCGGAGGTGCTTTCCATGATGTTACCAATATGATACGTAAATATGGCATCGTTCCTGAAGAAGTGTACGATGGGCTGAAATACGGGGAAGAAAAGCACGTTCATGGAGAAATGGACAGGGTTTTAAAACAGCATGTAGATGCCGTTATCGAAAATAAAAACAAAAAGCTTACGACTGTTTGGCATGAATCTATGGAAGCCACACTGAATACTTATTTGGGTGAAATTCCAGAAAAATTTGAATATCAAGGCGAAGAATTTACCCCACAAAGTTTCTCCAGGGATTTTGTAGGACTGGATATGGACAATTATGTGGAAATATCCTCTTATTCGCACCATCCGTTTTACGAAAAATTTATATTGGAAGTACCAGACAACTGGTCGTGGGATGCCATGTACAATGTGCCAATTAACGAGCTGGAAGAAATTATTGACAATTCACTAAATAATGGTTACACAGTTGCATGGGCTGCCGATGTTAGCGAAAAAGGTTTCCTTACCAGCAATAAAGGCTTAGCGGTTTTACCTGAAATAAATATCGAGGAAATGGACGATGCAGAAATTACAAAATGGGAGAAACTTTCAGATAAAGAAAAGGAAAAAGAAATATTTAAGCTTAACCAACCATTTAAAGAAAAAGAAGTTACACAGGAACTAAGACAGGAAGCTTTTGATAATTTCCAAACAACCGATGATCATGGAATGCACATTGTAGGCATGTCTACTGACCAAAATGGGAAAACCTATTATAAAGTAAAAAACTCGTGGGGCGAATACAACAAATACAAAGGGTATTTTTACGCTTCGAAGCCTTATGTAAAATATAAATCAACGTGCATCATGGTTCATAAAGATGCAATTCCGCAGCATATAAAAGAAAAGTTACACTTATAAGGACAAAGCCTTTCAGTTAATTCTGGAAGGTTTTTTTATCTTTGAATCGAGCTTAACTGAGAGTTTCAAAGCAAGAGCAGATGGCAGTTTCAAAGAAAAATACCAGATTTAGAAAGATTTTACGTTTGATGTTCTTTCTAATCCTTTGTTTCCCATGGCAATCAATTTCGCAGGAATCAGACTCCGATTGGTGGAATAACCTACACGGTTGGGAACCCGGGATGCCTGGTTGGAGGATGTGGCTGGTTATTAGCCCGGGTTATCTGGGACCTAATGCCTTGCCTGTTCCTGAACAACTAAACGGATTAATTAAATCGGAAACCGAGCTGCAAATCAGTAGCTCTTTTCATTTCAGGGATGGGGATAATACGCAGGATATTTCAGGTTATTTTATGCTTCCGTTTGCCAAGGGGAAAATTGCCATTGAAGCCTATGGGGTTATCTTTGAAAAATACCAAATGTCGGACGAAATTAGGGACGAACGAATAGCAAGGGAACGGGATGGTAACGGGATTACAACCGGCGACCTTTATTTTAGCACACTTATCCAATTATCAAAAAACAGAAAATTCCCCAATACCCTATTCCGAATGGCATGTAAAACCACCTCGGGAGGAGCGTATTATGCTGCCCGTTACTCCGACAGTCCTGGATATTTCTTTGACCTTAGTTTTTCAAAAGACTTTCAATCTCCAACCTTGCTTTCCTGGCGTCCGTTTGCCTCTGCCGGATTTTACAGTTGGCAAACCAATGATGAACTAAACCTGCAAAACGATGCCCTGATGTATGGAATTGGACTGGAATTACTAAAAAATGCATGGACTGCCAGTACCTCGTTATCGGGATACGCCGGGTATAAAAATGAAAAAGACCAGCCATTGGTTTTTAACCTGAACCTGCAACGAAGGATAGGCAAAAAGAGTTTAAAATTACAATACATTCACGGAATCAAAGATTGGGAATACGACACATTCAGGGTGTCGTTTATCTGGCATTTTAAAGGCATTGATTAAAAGCAACAAGCAACATGAATTTATACCATAAAAGTTTTCGTTGGTTTTTGTATCCATTCATTGGATTACTTATTGTTGGTGCTTTAATAGTCTCACTAACCGATAAAGGAAGCATTGTTTTATTTATCAATACGTATTCAACTCCAGCCCTCGACACATTTTTTTTATTTGTAACAAATATTGGATTAGGAAATTTTGTAGCTGTTGTTGGGATACTATTTCTGTTCTACAGGATTAGATGGGGATTGCTTGTACTCGTTAACCTGTTCTGGGTAGGTATTTTTACAAATCTGTTTAAAAGAATCCTATTCCCAGGCACATCCCGGCCGTTCCATCATTTTTTGTACGATGACTTCCCCCGCTTTTTACACGACGCCCCTTTAATTTATTACAATTCATTTCCATCAGGACATACCATGACCATATTTGGGTTTTGTGCTGTTTTGGCCTATTTGATTCATAATAAATTTTTGTGCTTATTGTTTTTCATACTGGCACTATTGGTAGGTATTTCCCGTATGTACCTGCTTCAACATTTTTTTATGGATGTATATGTTGGTGCAATATTTGGCGCTGTCTCATTATATATAAGCACCTGGATATTAGATTCAAAACTTAAGTTGAACCAAAAAGAATGGTTTAATACCAATATTCTGACCTTGCTTAAAAAAAATGAAAAAATTAATAAAGCTTCAAAACACTAGGTATTCTTTTCCCTCAAGTTATCAAAAGGGACACCACTTGCTTACCAATAATGCAAATGATTTTATTAAATTCGCACAATAAATTAGACAGAAGACATGAAGGAATTATCGGTAGTAATTTGTGTTTATAACGAGGAAGAAAATATTGCCCCTTTAAGCAGGCAGATTATGGAAGCCCTAGAGGGATTCGATTACGAAGCAATTTTTGTAAATGATGGATCTTCCGATAAAACCAAATCGGAAATACTTAAAATCAACCACGAAAACTTTACTTTGTTAGACCTGAAAATGAATTACGGGCAAAGCACGGCCCTTCAGGCAGGTATTGATTTGGCACAGGGTGAATATATTGCACTTTTGGATGGGGATTTACAAAATGATCCTGCTGATATTCCAATGATGTTGAAAATGGCAAAAAAAGAAGATTGGGATTTGGTTGCTGGTACCAGGGCTAACCGGAAAGATGGTATGTTTTTACGAAAAGTGCCCAGTAAAATTGCCAATTATGTTATCCGTCAATCTACTGGAACTAAAATAAAAGACCTTGGTTGTACACTAAAAATATTTACATACGATACCGCCAAAAGTATCCATATTTATGGTGAACTTCACAGATATATACCAGTGTTGGCATCGTTAGAAGGTGCAACGCGTATTACACAGGTTGATGTAAACCACAGGTCCCGGGAATTTGGTAAATCAAAATACAATTTAAGCCGTACCACAAAAGTTATTAGCGATCTTCTGCTTATGGTCTTTTTTAAAAAGTACCTTCAAAAACCAATGCACTTTTTTGGGGCATTGGGAATTGTAACTTTGGGCATAGGCATCCTTATTAATATATACATGTTGATTTTAAAATTTACGGGACACGATATATGGGGAAAGCCCCTCCTACTTCTTGGGATATTACTGGTAATGGGAGGAATTCAATTTTTCACCATTGGGATAATTGCCGAGCTCCAAATGAGAACCTATTTTGAATCTCAAAATAAAAAGCCTTATCGGATAAAAAAGGTTGTGCCCACAAAAGATGAATAAAATGGTGCATCCAATACTGGGTTGATTTAAGGCAAGTAAATTTCTGGATATATCGAAAATAATACTAAGGGTAATTTGATTATAGCCTGTCATATGTCATATTAACCAAAAGTCTTTCTTACATGAAAAATTTATTACTAGGATTATCAATCATTTTTTTTGTGCTCACATCTTCATTTGCACATGGTCAAAACAGGTTATTAAGGGGCATGGTAACTACATTTGACAGTATCCCCCTTATTAATGCATCCGTATATATTAAAAGCACAAAAGAAAAAGTATTAACCGATTCTATTGGCGCTTTTAAGATTTATTGCAACACGCCTGATAAAATAAAAGTTTCTGCCAATGGGTTTATTCCCCGCAATGTCAAAGTTGACGAAAGTATTAAATTCGTATTGGTAAACCTTAAACTAAAATCATCAGACGATGCAAAAGAAATAGCCATTGGTTATGGACATGTAAAAGATGGAGAAAAGCTTAGTGCCGTTGAAGCATTAAAAAACAAAGATGTTGATTTTTCTATGTATAAAGATGTTTATGACGTTATCAGGGGAAGGTTCTCTGGTGTTACAGTGGAAGGCAATGACATAATTATTAGGGGGAAAAGCTCTTTTATCTCCAGCAATGCAGCCTTGGTTATTGTTGATGACATGCCAATTTCTTCTTCTGCATTGGGCAGTATTGTCCCATCAAACATAAAAAGCATCAACATTTTAAAAGATGGTTCTGCTGCAATTTATGGGGTTCGTGGGGCAAATGGCGTTGTCATTATTGAAACAAAAAGAGGAGGAGATTAAATCCAAACGGATATCTTTTACGAACTCTCAAACAGACCAATTATTAAACGTTGTACCATTGATTCAAACATCACTTGTGTGCATTGTTCTTGATAATAGCTTGGAAATTACGATCATGTTTATTTACATTAGGATTAGCTAATTTAAATCTTAAATGTTAATCTGGGTTAAAATAAAAGTCATTTTTACTTTATTTTTACGATTGGTGCTATATTTGTAGTATTATTATTTAATTTAAAACTGTATAACTCGCAAATTCTATTTATTATTTCTTCTTATTATATGTAAAAATAATTAATAGCATAATTATTTATTTAATACTCACAAAAACAAAGCTCAATGAAAACCAAAAACACACTTATTATCTTTATTTTGGCTTCTTTTTTAAGCCTACCATCAATTGCACAAGAGAAGACCCTTACCGGAATTGTCACAACATTTGACAGCATCCCTCTTATCAAAGCCGAAGTTTATGTAAAAAGCACAAAAGAAACTGTATTAACCGATACTCTCGGAAATTTCACAGTTAAATGTAGCTCTTCAGACAAAATAAAAGTTTCCTGCAATGGATTCTTAAGTAGCAACATGAAAATTGGTGATGACGTTGAATTTTTACATGTTGACCTTAAACTTAAAGCATCAGAAAAATCCACAGAAATTGCCATTGGATATGGACACGTGAAAGATGCTGAAAAACTAAATGCAATTGTTGCATTACGTGAAAGCGATGTGGACTTTGGTTCGTACAACACTGTTTTTGAGATAATTGAAGGCAGATTCCCTGGTGTAGCAGTTGAAGGAACCGACATTCTTGTTAGGGGAGTTAGATCATATAACGGAAATAATGCGGCATTGGTCATTTTAGACGGGCTTGAAGTCCCCTCTTCTGATTTAGAAAATATCCCTACTGCAACGATTAAAAGTGTCAACATTATTAAAGATGGTTCTGCAGCAACCTACGGAGCCAACGGAGCCAACGGAGTTGTTATAATTGAAACAATAAGGGGCGGTCATATTATTGAATAAAAAATATCTGGCTTAAAAATTTCAGATTTTAAATAACAAACATTCTATAGAGGGAAGTGGGGGGAAAAATCTCCCACTTCCTTTTTTTATAAAAAAGTTCTGTTTCTAAATCGATTGCATTCGTTAATTAGCCATCAAAATTCCTATTCAATTATTTCACAGCGTATTGGCAAACATAACTTGCCTAACCTAGCATTTAAGATAAATGTCATTTCGTTCGGGCATGTAATCCCCAAAAAAAAATCAAAGAATTATCTTTTTTAAAACAGCGAATTTTAATTGCTTCCCATTACAATTCCTTATATATTTAGGTTCTAACGATTGTAAAAAGGGAGGAACAATGGTAAAGAAAACAAAAGCAACAAATTCAACAATAAGTGAAAAAAATAAAGATCAATTTCTATTTGAGTGTGCCTGGGAAGTCTGTAACCAGGTAGGTGGGATTTATACGGTCATTCGGTCAAAAGTCCCCTCTGTTATTAACAAATGGAGTTGCGAGAATTACTGTCTGCTGGGTCCATGGTTTGAGGAAGAAGCCACTGCGGTTTTTGACCCAATAACAGATGAATCTGATCCTATTTTGGAGGTTGTCAATATTATGCGGGAGAATGGCTTGGATGTTCATTATGGCAAATGGATCATATCCGGGCGACCAAGGGTAGTTCTTTTTAATCCAAAATCCGCAATGCAAAGGCTTGCTGATATCAAATACAAGATTTGGGAACATCATGGTATTTCGATTCCTGCCAATGACCAACTTTTAGACCAGGTTGTAAGTTTTGGTTTTATGATGGAAGAATTTTTTAAACTAATTGCTCATCGGGAAAACTTTGACTATAACATAATTGCCCATTTTCATGAATGGATGGCTGGAGTTCCGATACCTGAATTGAGACGGGAAAACTTAAATATAAAGATTGTGTTTACAACCCACGCCACAATGTTGGGAAGGTATTTGGCAATGAACGATGTTGAATTTTATGACCATTTGCCATTTTATAATTGGGAAACAGAAGCAATTAAATTTAATATCCTTCCCTTGGTTCAACTGGAACGTGCTGCAGCCCATGGGTCTCATATTTTTACAACAGTTAGCCAGGTGACCGCTGCCGAATGCGAACACTTATTGGGAAGGAAAGTTGACCAACTGCTGCCAAACGGAATTAATATTAAACGATTTGAAGCTTTGCACCATGTACAAACCCTGCATATAGATTATAAAGAACAAATCAACGAATTTGTAATGGGACATTTTTTCCAGAGTTATTCATTCGATCTGGATAATACCATATATATGTTTACTTCGGGCCGATATGAGTATCACAACAAGGGCTATGACCTGACCCTGGAAGCGCTTGCTAAACTTAACTGGAAATTAAAACAAGCCAATATGGATTGTACAGTGGTAATGTTTTTTGTAACCCGACAACCATATTACTCCTTTAATCCCAAAGTTTTGGAATCGCGGGCTCAAATGGAAGAAATCAGAAATGTGTGCGAAGATATTCAGGAACAAGTTGGGAAAGCCCTCTATTCCAATATTACATCGAACAACGGTCCATATAAATTCCCCGACCTGAATTCACTGGCTGAAGATTATAACCTACTTAAGCTCCGAAGGTTTATTCAAGGATGGAAGTCAAGTAATTTGCCATCAGTTGTAACACATAACCTGAAAGACGATGCGAAAGACGATATTCTTAATTTCCTTCGTACTTCGGGGATGGTGAATAATAAAGAGGACAAAGTAAAAATCGTTTACCACCCGGATTTTATTTCGGCTGCAAATCCGCTATTTAAAATGGACTATGGGCAATTTGTCAGGGGGTGCCATTTAGGGATATTCCCAAGTTATTATGAGCCATGGGGTTATACACCTTTAGAATGCCTTGCCAGTGGTATTCCTTCAGTTACCAGTGATTTGGCCGGATTTGGTGATTTTGTGATGAACAATATTCCAAACCACGAAGAACAAGGGATGTTTATTGTGAAGAGGAAGGCTAAAAGTTTTCACGATGCAGCTGAAGACCTTGCCAACACCTTATTTGAATTTACGAAACTCAACAGAAGGGAACGAATTGCCCTTCGATACAGGTCGGAAGAAGCTTCTCAGCAATTTGGCTGGCGCCACCTGAGGGGTTATTACGATGAAGCGTATGAAAAAGTAAGTAAAATATAAATGATTAATAGTCTCATTCCCGGGTTCAGGCTGGATCCGGGATGCTTATTTCTCCTAAATCTTTGATTACTTCACTTGCTATAAAACAGCCAAATAAAGGTGGCATATAAGAAATTGTCCCCACAGTTGATTTTTTATTTCTTCCTATTTCTTCACGTACGCTTTCTTTTTGAATATCTTCCGAAGAAAAAACAACTTTGATCCCTTTTTTGATATGCAGCTTTACCAACCTTTTTCGAATTTGTCTTGCCAAACGACAATTATGGGACTTTGAAATATCAGCAACTTGCACCATCGATGGATTCTTTTTACCGCCTGCCCCCATCGAACTTATTATCTTCAGGTTTCGTGCATAGCTCTGTACAATCAGTTCAATCTTAGGTGCTAAAGTATCAATGGCATCCACCACATAATCATAGTTTTGCGCATCCAGCAACTCTCCCATTTTATCTTCAGTGAGGTACTCGTTGATTACTGCAAGTTGTATTTCTGGATTTATATCAACAAAGCGTTCTTTTAAAATTTCTGCTTTGGGCCTACCTTGTGTACTAATTAGGGCAACCAATTGTCGGTTCCTGTTTGTTTCTTCCACAACGTCGCCATCAACAATGGTCATTTTTCCAACTCCTGCCCTACAAATCATTTCGGCGGCATACGCCCCAACACCACCTAAGCCTACAACAAGCACATTGGCATTGCTCAAGTTACGAAGCTTCTCCTCCCCCAGCAGTAGGTTTGTCCTATCTTTCCAGTTCATTCTTTCCCAAATACATTTTTAAAATTCTGAGCTATTTGTCTTTTAAGTTCTTGAAGATTGATTTCCCGCAGTTCGGCAGCCCTTTCATAAATTTGGGCTACAGTACCATCGTGTTCATCCGTCTCAAGAAAGGCATAATTTAAAGGGACTGCCTTAAACGAAGCAACTGCTTTTGATTCCTCTTGAAACAACCTGCTGCCAAACGATAGATAAAAACCGTTCTTAATCAATTGAAATGCGGTTTCTTTGCTGCTGTTATAACCATGAATAATCCACGGTTGTGATGCCCCTATGAGTTTTTTTTGATTTAGTAAATCGTCTATTGCCTTTACGTTATGAATTACAAGTGGCTTATTATATTTTTCCGATAAATTTACCTGCTGTAAAAACACCTCTTTTTGATCTTCATAATTGGTCGTGGCAATTTTATCCAGGCCACATTCCCCAATTGCAATAACATGTTCAAACGACATTGCCTTTTCTACGAAGTTTATAGCAACCTGGTTCTCTTCAGAAGATTTGATGTGCCACGGATGCAAACCAACCGAATAATAATTACGCCCAGAAAAAGCTGCAAATCCATCACCGGGGTATATGTTGTGAATTTTTACAATTCCTTCGTTACCCAATTGATTATGCGTGTGGATATCTATAAAATCCATTCCTAATTTATGCTTGATCCGATAATTCCAGGATTGCTTTTACAATATTATTGGCACCATCAGCAATTTGGACAATTGTTGCATCCAACATATAGCATGGAGTTGTCGCAATTTTATTGATTTCGTCAATAACAACTTCCCCATGGTTTGATTTTATATGCTTTGCCCCCATAAGTTCTATGGCGTTAGCAGCACCTTCCTCTTGTCCGATCGTAACCTTTATATCCGGAATTAATTTTGCCAAAATTACAGGTGCAATGCAAAGTGCCCCAATCGGCTTTTTTGCTTCAATCATTGCAGCAATTGCAGCTTCAACTTCTTTGTTTATGGTACAGTTTTCACCATCAAAAGCAAATGTGCTCAGGTTTTTTGCGGCTCCAAAACCTCCCGGTAAAATAATCGCATCAAAATCGGATGCTTTAAACTCACTTAATGCCTGAATATTTCCCCGTGCAATCCTGGCCGATTCAACCAATACATTACGGCTTTCATTGCTAACTTTCCCGGTTAAATGGTTAATAACATGAGCCTGGTCAATATTTGGTGCAAATATTTTATATTCTGCACACTGTTGCGAAATCGCTAACATGGTAAGTGTTGCTTCGTGAATTTCAGCACCATCGTATACCCCACAACCAGATAAAACTACAGCTATTTTTTTTGCCATGATTATTACAATTTATTTTGACTATCAAATTTAGCCTATTTCAAATTATTCTGAAACAGAAGATGCTGTTATAATTTAATTTTCAGAAAAAAAGCTGCCTTCGAAAGAAGCACAGCTTTATAAATTCTTTATTTTATGGATTATTTTTAAGCTTTAGGTTTATAAATTAATGACACCACCACACCGGCAATAATAAATTGCACCATTCCATAGAGGAACCACTGCAGCACCAAATGATAAGGCAAAGGATAAACAGCATATTGATTAAAGTTCCCGACCAATACCATTAGCAGCCCAATCACAAGTCCATATCGTGCTCCTTCCATAATGCCTTTACCTTGATATCCCTTTGCAAAAATGTAAGTAAACATTATGGATAAAACAGCCCCTGTTATATACATGATATACATTTTGTCCATCATATCTGGGCGCCAAAGATCCGGGTTTGCTTGGTAGAAATCCCCTAAGATTAGTCCATGGATTACAAAATCAGTAACCTGAAAAGTTACGAATACTGCCAATGCAGCCAATAGAAATCTTTTTACGTTCATAGTTAATTCTCTTTTAATTAGTTAAAATATTTTTTTGATCATATCCTGATCAGAAACAATTTCAATAATTTAAGAAACAGAAACCTAATAAACAAGAATTTTGACACAGATAAATCCATGAATAAATTTATCTGATTAGCACTACTCGGCTTATAACTTGCATTCGAACGGAATAGGATTCAATAATTTATTTTAAGTGCTTATGCCTTATCTTTGAATCCTCGAAAGCAATCGTAAAAAATTCTAATAATTGATTTATTTTTAATGAATCAAGCACTAAAGGAGGTGCGTTTCATTTTAAGTTTTGGCAACTGTTCCTTAATTTAACATTGAAAAAATCGTGTCATGGAATACAAAACAAACGCAGGAATGAACCGAAGAAAATTTCTTGCCGCACTTTCAGCCGGAACTGCACACCTGTTATTGGGAAGTGCTTCCCTGGCTTCGAACAGTTCCATTCCATATAATCCGTTTCAAATTTTACTTTTAGGCAATTCCAAGCTACGAACAACTCTATTAGGGGTCGGTACTGGAATTTCAGCTACTATGCGATCAAGCTTTTTAACCAGGCAGGACCCACAAAAAAGTATCCAATTGTTACGTTATGCATACGATAAAGGCTTTCGTTTATTTGACTGTGCCGATTCGTATGGAACTCACGGGCTAATGGCAAAAGCACTTCAACACATGGATCGGGACAAAATTACCTTAACCTCTAAAATTTGGGTCCTCGAAGGAGGAATTCCTGAATTTGAGAGGCAGGATGCCGATGTTGTTGTTGAGCGTTTCCGGAAAGAATTGGATACGGATTATATTGATTTAGTACAGATTCATTGCATGGTTGAGGACAACTGGGATGATAAGTTAAAGTATCAAATGGAAATTTTGGATACCTTAAAATCGAAAGGAATAATAAGGGCACATGGGGTTTCTGTGCATTCGCTTGAAGCAATGAAAGCAGCTGTAACCAATCCCTGGGTGGATGTAATCCATGTCCGTATAAATCCTTATGGAATTGCAATGGATAACCCCGATCCATTGAAGGTAGTTGAGGTAATAAAACAACTGCATGATGCCGGGAAAGGTGTTATCGGGATGAAACTTATCGGCAACGGCAAATTTAAAAACGATGACAAAAAAATAAATGATACGTTGCGCTTTGTTATGGGCTTGGGGACCGTTAATTCCGCCATTATCGGGTTCGAAACTTGCGATGAAATTGATAACTACGTCGAAAGAACAACAAAAATATTAAAAGAACTTAACACGTAACGGATTACCGCTTGTTACTATTTAATTTCGTCCAGATTATAAGGTGTTTGTTGGTAAACATAGTAGTTTAACCAGTTAGAAAACATTAAGTTGGCAGCCGACCTCCATTTCATGACCGGTTCTTTTTCAGGATTATCATCAGGATAATAGTTTAAAGGAACTTCGATTGGCAGGTTTCTTGATAAATCCCGTTTATACTCATTTTCTAATGTCAACCTGGAATATTCTGAATGGCCTGTAACAAAAAATTGCCTTCCACCATGAGCGATCACCATATTTACACCTGCATCTTTCGAATGGGCAATTATTTCAAGTTCTTTTACTTTTTTAATATCTTCTTCCCTCACTTCGGTATGCCTTGAGTGCGGCACATAGAATTCATCATCAAAACCCCTGAATATGGGCAATCTCCAATCGGTAAAGGTATGCTTAAAAACCCCAAATTGTTTCTTCTCTAAGGGATGTTTTGGAACTCCATAATAATGAAACAATGCAGCCTGGGCTGCCCAACAAATAAATAAGGAGGAAGTCACATTATGTGTTGCCCAATCCAAAATTTCCTTCATTTCATTCCAATAATCTACTTTTTCAAATGGAAGTGTTTCAACTGGCGCACCTGTAATAATCATACCATCGTATTTGTTTTTACGCAGTTCATCAAAATCTTTGTAAAAAGATTTCATGTGCTCTTGCGGCGTATTTTTTGGTGTATGCCCTTTTATTTTTAATAAATCAATTTCAATTTGCAAAGGGGAATTAGATAATAACCTGAACAAATCGGTTTCGGTTGCAACTTTTAATGGCATCAGGTTTAAAATCAACAACTTTAACGGTCTGATATCCTGATGAGATGCCCTTGTCTCATCCAACACAAAAATATTCTCTTCCAACAAAAGCTCAATAGCTGGTAATGTATCCGGTAAATTAAGTGGCATAATATGTTCGATTAAATTAACTATCCCGGGAAGCAAAAATTTACTCCCCGGAATTTAAAACTCTTTATTATATTTTATCCAATGCTTGCTCAAAATCGGCAATAATATCGTTGATGTGTTCAATTCCAACACTAACCCGCAACGATGCAGGTTTAACACCAGCTGCCAATTGGGCTTCTTCTGGCAATTGTTGGTGCGTGGTTGCCGATGGTTGAATAATTAAAGTTTTTGCATCGCCAACATTAGCTAAATGGCTTACCAAGTTCAAACTGTCCACAACTTTTGTAGCATTCTCTTTTCCACCTTTTACTTCGAACGATAAAACCCCGCCAGCACCCTTTGGCAAATATTTTTTAGCATTTTCGTACGAATGGTTTCCTTCCAAACCGGGATAATTTACTTCCTCAACTTTTGGATGGTTTTGCAACCATTTTGCAAGGCTCAGGGTATTTTCTACATGGCGGTCAACCCTCAACGATAGCGTTTCAAGCCCTTGCAACAACAAGAACGAATTGAAAGGGCTGAGTGCCGGACCAAAATCGCGCAAGCCTTCCACACGGGCTTTTATAATAAATGCAATGTTACCAAATGGTCCATCGAAATTAAACACATCCCAATATTTTAAGCCATGATATCCTTCCGATGGTTCGGTGAACCCAGGAAATTTACCATTTCCCCAGTTGTAGTTTCCGGCGTCAACAATAACTCCACCGATGGAAGTCCCGTGGCCACCTATCCATTTGGTTGCCGATTCCACAACAATGTTCGCCCCAAAATCAATCGGACGGAACAGGTAACCACCTGCAGCAAAAGTATTATCCACAATAAAAGGAATATCGTATTTTTTTGCCAGTGCCCCGAATGCTTCAAAATCGGGAATGTTAAATCCTGGATTCCCAATAGTTTCCAAATAAATCCCCTTAGTGTTTTCATCAATTAGCTTTTCAAAGGAACTTACTTCCAAATCTTTGGCAAAACGCGCTTCAATTCCCAATTTTTTAAACGAGACTTTAAACTGGTTGTATGAACCACCATATAAATATGGAGAACTTACAAAATTATCACCTATTCCAAGAATGGTATTAAAAACCAGAAATTGTGCTGCATGCCCTGAAGATACAGCTAAAGCTGCCGCTCCACCTTCCAGTGCAGCAATTCGTTGTTCAAACACATCGCTTGTGGGATTACCGATTCGTGTATAAATATTACCAAATTCTTTTAAACCAAATAAATTTGCAGCATGTTCTGAGTCCTTAAAAACATACGAACTTGATTGATAAATTGGTACTGCCCTTGATAGGGTTGTTTCATCGGGTTGGTGCCCGGCATGTATTTGAAGGGTTTCAAAATTTAATTCTTTTTTTGACATTTTATGTAAATTTTTGGGTTACTAATTAATTTCTTTTTTCCTTTCTTTGAACGAAGCGGTTTTAAAAAATGCATCGTGGATTACTTTAACCACGTTGTTCCTATCTTTTTGTTTAACAACCAGGTAGCTAACCAGATCAGATGCACCAGAACCGCTCAATAAAACATTTATTTCACTCCCGGCAATTGCACCAAACAACTTTGCGAAAATCCCATAATTCTGTTGCAAACCATACCCAATTATACCAATTAACGATATATCGGATACTATCGAGATTTCCTTTACCGAATTAAATCCAAGGTTATTAACAAGATCCAGGGCTTTTTCACCATCTTTTTCCGAAAGGATAAAATTAATGGATGTTTGTGCTGTAATTACCGATTTAATATTGATTCCAGCTTCATGTAAAGTGGAGGTTACTTTCGCCAAAATACCGGGTTTCAAACCAACTCCCGCACCATCCAGTTTCAACAAAGCAACATCGTCGGAATGTGCTACCCCTTTCACAATGTTTTCTGAGATAAAGGTTTCGGTATTAATAATTGTTTCAACCGTACCTTCTTTTCTTCCTGATACAACATGAATAGGAACATGAAGCGATTCTAGAGGTTCAACAGCGCGTGGATGAATTGAATAATGATCGAAATATGCCAGTTCACTTGCTTCAGCATAAGTCAACCGTTGTATTTTATTGGTGTTTTCCACGATTTTAGGATCGGCACTTGTAAATTCATTATCAAGGCCCCATAAAATTAGCTTCGGTGCATTAACCCACGCGGTAATTGCGGCAGCAGTATAATCGGCAGCAGAATATCCTGTGCGGGCAATCTTCCCATTCCCGGTAATACCATACGATCCAGGAACAATAAAGTTTTTAATTGTTTGTGCTTCTTTAAAACCGAATGATAAGTGGGTAGCATTTCCATAATCTTCCGAAACCTTAAAATCATGATCTTCCGGAAGAAGAATTTCTGATTCGATTTGTTTGCCCAACAATAATTCTTGGAAAATAACGCTGAAAAGCTTTTCACTATAACTTAAAACCTGATCTTTCAAAGCATTTGAAAAATCGCCCGTTAATGTTATTCCCTCCAACAATTGCAAAACCTGTGTTATGTACCCATTGTAAATTTCAGAGCATTCTTTTTCGACAAATTTCAGATACTCTGCCTCCAGTTCTTTTCTCAGATATGCAGTATTTACCCCAATCCTGAAAATATGGGTTAACTGCTCGTGCAGAAGATCATAAATTGCAGTAGAAGATGATACTACTATAAAATTTATGCTTTTTGACTGCTTAAGATAATCAGCCAGATTATTAATTGATGTATGGTTACCAAGATTATTGCCACCAAAACGTATAACGTTTTTATTTAGCATGATCTGCAAAATTTAAATTAAAAAACAAATTGATTATTTTCGGCTGAATGCCTTCACACAATGGTATCCACTGAATGAAGGCTAGCGCATACACATAGAAATAACGAGCATAATAGAACCATTACAGCAAGAAGGGCTTGTTGCATTTTCGAATGTATTTTTAATACCGTGGTTCATTATAATCTCATTTTTTTGTTGGAACAAATATAGAAGGAAAAATTTATTTGCCAAACTTATTTAGAAAGAGTTTAGATAAAGTTAATATTGCAATAGCAAAAAATCACACTATTGGTTAATAGCTTTTCGCATATTTTATTCCTGACAAATTAGCGCTTATTACTATTTCTACTAACAAGTTAGCGCGCTCTATAATAATTAATAAACTCAAAAGATGCTGTTTAAAAAAATCATAATCCGATTTTGAAATGAACAATAACAAAATTCAATTTAATGACATCAATCCGAGTTATATTTTTTCAACCAGTCGTTTTTTTTGCAAATAAATTATGCTATTTTTACAGCAATACCAACAAAAACCAAAATGAAAAGAAGAACATTTGTTCAATTCGCAATTTCCTCTTCTGGAATTGTACTTTTGAACCCATTAAGCGTATTTGCAAAAGCAAACAAAGAAATTATGAAAGTTACCATGCTGTACAATAATATCGGGGATTCCGATACTATGGAAAACGACTGGGGATTATCCATATGGATAGAAGACAAAGATGAAGCCGTATTATTTGATACTGGTGGTAATCCTAGAATCCTGATGGACAACCTGGCAAAAACAGACATTGACTTTAGCCGACTTTCAAAAATTGTATTGTCCCACAATCATAAAGACCACACAGATGGCTTGATTGGAGTACTTGAAAAATCTGATTACAAGCCGGAAGTGTATGTGGCAATGCATGATTTGGAAGATTACAAAATCAAGCACCCGAAGGCAAAAATTATCGGAGTTGAAACCCCGGTCAAATTAACGCCAAGCATTAGCACAACAGCGCAACTTGTTAACCCAAGAAATGAAGTACATGAACTATCGGTTGTAGTGCATAAGGAAAAATCGGTTTATTTAATGACGGGTTGCTCTCATTCCGGAATTGTTGACATGGTTGATCATGTTACCAGTTCATATCCAAAACTTAAAATGGAACAAGTTATGGGAGGCTTTCACTTAAGGAACAAAAATGAGCCAGAACTCGTTGAGATTTCAAATGACCTTAAGAAACTTGGAGTAAAAAACCTGGCTGCATCTCACTGTACAGGTGATCTTGCGTTGGAGATTTTCAGAAAAGAGTGGGGAGAAAACTTCATCGACTTCAATCTTGGAGATGAAAGTGACATCTAAACCTTATCAGCGTTTTTTGAATAAAATAAAATACATGTTCATAAGATAAATTTTAGCCTGTGTAATAATTTCATTGCACAGGCTACTTATGGTTTATAGTTTTCAACCAAAAATTAATAAACCATGAAAAAAGCATTTCTCTTATTCACACTTATATTTTTATCCATAGTTTCTTACTGCCAGGAAATTAATGGTCAATGGAATGGGGTTTTAAAATTTCAGGGAATGCAACTCAGAATTGTATTCCATATTTCGGAAACGGATGATGGATACAAATCTACCATGGACAGCCCTGACCAGGGGGCAAAAGGAATTCCGGTTACCAGCACAAGTTTTGATGGGAAAAAAGTCGTATTAAAAGTTGCCAATGCAGGAATTACCTATGAAGGCAACCTAATTAGCGAAACCGAGCTGGATGGAACATTTTCGCAGGGAGGGCAAGATTTTCCAATAAAATTTACAAAAAATACGGAGAAAGTTGAAGGCCCAAAAAGACCTCAACTTCCCCAAAAACCATATGCATATTATACCGAAGATGTTGTTTTTAAAAACAAGCAGGCAGGAATAAGTTTGGCAGGAACCTTATCAATCCCTAAAAAAGACGGGAAATTTCCTGCAGTGATTTTAATAAGCGGAAGTGGCCCGCAAAACCGGGATGAAGAATTGTTCGGGCACAAACCATTTCTGGTATTGGCAGACCATTTAACTAAAAAAGGATTTGCAGTATTAAGATACGATGACAGGGGGACTGCCGGATCAGAAGGAGATTTTAAGACCGCAACTTCAGCCGATTTTGCATGTGATGTGAAAGCTGCACTGGCTTTTCTAAAAACAAGGACCGAAATTGACGATAGCCAGATTGGGCTTATAGGGCACAGCGAGGGGGCAATGATTGCCCCGATGATTGCCGCAGAAACTGACAACGATATTAGTTTTGTTGTTTTGATGGCGGGACCTGGCAAACCGGGGCATGAAGTATTACTACTCCAACAAAAACTAATTGCTGAAGCAATGCAAATTGACGAGGCTAAAATCCAGGAATCACAAATCACCAATAAGCAAATATTTGATATTGTACTAAATTCAACCTCCAATGAGGTTTTAAAAAAAGACCTTCAAGCATTTTTAACGCAAAAATTTGAAGAAACCCCTGATGAAGATATCCCAGATGGAATGGACAAAGAACAGCTTATTAAATTACAGCTTGACCGAATCACCAGCCCCTGGATGGTATATTTTTTGAAATTTGACCCTGCCACTTATCTTGAAAAGGTATCATGCCCGGTATTAGCAATTAACGGCGAAAAAGACTTGCAAGTACCTTCAAAAATAAATTTAGAAGGGATAAAGAATTCGCTTCACAAAGGAGGAAATTCTCAAGTAAAGACTGTTGAAATACCCGGATTAAACCATCTTTTCCAGGAATGCAAAATAGGTATGCCAGCCGAATATGGAAGCATTGAGCAAACCTTTTCACCAATTGCCCTTAACGAAATAAGTAACTGGTTGATCAAACAAATTAAATAATGTGTTAATCTTCCAATTGCTTTAATAAGTCCCTAACTTCAGCAACCCCATTTAAATAATATTTTGCTGCGGTAGATTTTGTTCCAACTTTAATGGTTATTGCTTCTTCAGGCAGTGCGTTAAAAGTATATTCATCTGTCCAGTCATCCCCAAGTGCAAGTATAAAATCAAAATCTGTGTTTCCCAGTTTATTAAGAGCTGCCCTACCTTTATTAATCCCGGCATTTTTAATTTCGATCACTTTATCCCCATCCATTATTTCCAGGTTCAGGTTGGCAATATAGTTTTTAAGGTCGTCTTTTAACTCCCATGCCCTTTGTTGCCCCATATCGGGATCGGCATGACGATAGTGCCACACCAACGAATAGTTTTTATATTCGATAAACGAACGGGGTGTGCGGTCCACAAAATTTTGCAAAACTGGTTCAATGGTTTTCATCCAATCTTTTTCAATCTGATCGGTCATTTTCCACTCAGCATTGGGATTTTTGTTCCAAACACCATGTTCTGCAATAAATGCAAGGCGGTCATATTTCTCAAACCAATTGGAAAGGGTTTCTTTGTCCCTCCCACTGATAACAACAATAGTATTTTCCTTGGGCTTTAATAGCTTGTCCATAATCGAATAAAGCTCTTTATTGGGCATAGCCATCTGAGGATCGTTATGAAAACCGGTGAGCGTTCCATCGTAATCAAGAAATATAATACGACGTTTAGCTGCGTTATATTTCTCCACCAAATTATTCACGATCCGGGTATTTACTTTTCTGGTAAAATTAGACTCTTGAATCTTTTTTACTCCATCAAGACTATTAATGAAATCGTTAGCCCACCTCTCCTCGTTATAAATTTTCAATCTTTTTTGCAAAACAGTATTTCTTTGTATCTGCTCTTTAACAGTCATATTTATCGCTTGATATATGGCTCTGGCAACTTCACCCCTATTATTCGGGTTAACGATTACTGATTCGCCTAGTTCCTTTGAAGCACCTGCCATTTCACTAATTATAAGCACTCCCTTTTTATCCGTTTTACATGCAATATACTCTTTTGCATTGAGGTTCATCCCATCCCTGGTTGGCGTAATGAGGGCAATATCAGCATTACTGTATAATTCTATTGATTCCAATCGGTCCAAGGCTTTATAAATGTACCAAATTGGCATCCAGTTAATGGTTCCATAGCTACCATTCACGCGGCCAACCAATTCATCGGTCTGTTTTTTCAATTCCTGGTAATCCGAA
The DNA here is from genome assembly GCA_963677475.2 of Prolixibacteraceae bacterium. GTDB lineage: Bacteria > Bacteroidota > Bacteroidia > Bacteroidales > Prolixibacteraceae > JABMQB01. The sequence goes on from CAXXQD010000016.1 coordinate 413,549, forward strand.
ACATTTTCTCTGGAGGGGCCAACAAAAAGGAATAAACTTACTTTCTCCAAATATTCAGGATACATTTTCAGGAATTTCTCAAATGCTTTAATCCGTTCAGGGATTCCTTTTGTATAATCCAATCGGTCGATGGACAAAATTATCTTTCGGTCTTTATTGTTATTTAAAAAATCTTTTAACTCTTTATGAAACTCTGATCCTTCATTATCATTGCTTTTTTTAAGTTTTTTAGCGGTTGTATTAAAAAATTCAAAATCGATCCCTTTGGGGAAGGCATCTATTTTGGCAATTCTTTCATCAAGCCTTATATTGTTGAAAAAGGTTTCGTTCCCCAACAACCTCCGTACGCAACTCATAAAGTGCCTTTGGTAATCGTAAGTATGAAAACCTATTAGGTCTGCGCCAAGAATACCCTCTAACAGTTCCATCCTCCATGGCAATAGCCTGAAAATTTCAAACGATGGAAAAGGAATGTGTTGGAAATATCCGATAGAAACATTTGGGAATTTTTGCCGGATAAGCTGGGGCACCAACATTAAATGATAATCATGCACCCAAAGGATATCGTCTTGGGTTAAATACTTTGAAATAACTTCGGCATATAACTGGTTTACTTTTAGGTATGCTTCCCAATAAACCGGATCGTATTTTATATTTTGTGTAAAATAATTGAATGATGGCCAAATGGTATTATCACAAAAACCTTCCAGAAAATCGGTCCTTAAATCTTTGTTCAAATAAATTGGGATACAATTATCCATCCTGAATTTATTATCCAATTCCATTTTTTCATTCTCACTTATTTCATCAATATTAACCCCTGCCCTTCCTATCCATTTAATATCATAAGATGCATAAAAACCTTTAAGCCCTGAATCTAAATCAACTGAAACGGGTATCAACTCTTTTTTGCCATCTACCTCTGAAACTTTCAGTGGTAAATTGTTGGCTATCATAAATAATCTTTTCATGAATAATTTTTCTTTGGATAAATTAACAATTCAATGTCATACGAAATATTAATGAACTATTTATTAATTATTACTAAGTATGTTCATTAACTTAGTGATTTTCCATTAATATAAGCTTTTTTTAAGCAGTTCCAAATAATTCGGTTATATTCTAGAAATAGATTAAACAGATATAACCTAAAGATGTTATACTAATAAAACTATATATTATGCAAGAGAAACCAGCATTTGAGGCGGTCATTTTCGACATGGACGGAGTAATCACAAAAACAGCATTAACGCATGCAGCAGCATGGAAGAAGATGTTTGACGATTACCTTAAAAGAAGGGAAGTTGAACACGGCGAAAAGTTTATTGAATTTACGCATGCAGGTGATTATCTTCCTTATGTTGACGGCAAACCACGTTATAAAGGTGTAGCTTCTTTTCTTGAATCACGGGGTATTAATATCCCTTTTGGCGACCCGTCAGACACAACAGATATGGAAACCGTTTGTGGATTGGGGAACATGAAAAACGAAGCATTTAACCTTGTGCTTGAAAAAGAAGGGGTACAGGTTTATCCTTCAACAGTTACATTGTTGAAACAACTTAAAAATGCCGGCATTAAACTTGGGGTGGCCTCATCAAGCAAAAACTGCAAACCTGTGTTGGAGGCAGTAAACCTACTGAATATATTTGATGCAAGGGTTGATGGGGTTGTTTCTGCTGAAATGGGATTGAATGGAAAACCAGAACCCGATATTTTCACCACTGCTTGTGACATTGTTGGTGCAACGTATGCAAATTCAATTGTTGTGGAAGATGCAGTATCAGGAGTGCAGGCAGGTGCAGCAGGAAATTTTGGGCTTACAATAGGAATTGCCCGTGAAAACAACCGGAAAGAACTGGAAGAAGGAGGAGCAGACATAGTAGTGGAAGACCTGGAAGAAATAAAGGGACTGGAAGAGCTAAATGCCATATTCTTAAAAAACAAGAAGTAAACGTTAAAATATATTTATGCAACAAAAACCGGATAATAAAATATTCAAAGAATGGTCGTTGGTTTACGACGATTATGTTACAGAGAAAGAAAAATCAAGAGAATCATTATTAACAATAGGAAACGGATACATGGGCATTCGGGGTGCCCTGGAAGAATTCAAGGCTTGCCAAACAAATTATCCCGGGACATACATTGCCGGATTATACAACCGCTTGGTCTCTAAAGTTGCGGACAGGGATATTGAAAACGAAGACTTCGTGAATACCCCAAATTGGATGTTTGTTGACTTCAACCTTGATGGGGAAAATTGGTTTTCGGAAGGTTCATTTAAAATTCTCTCCATCAATCGGGAATTGAATTTTAAAAACGGAACACTAGCAAAAGAATTGATTGTACAAGATTCAAAAGGCAATAAGACCAAAATCAAGAGTACGCGTTTCGCAAGTATGTTTAACCAGCATGTTGCAGGATTAAAATATTCTATCCAACCAATTAATTA
>CAXXQD010000017.1:0-141695 GCA_963677475.2 Prolixibacteraceae bacterium
CAAAAACCGGATAATAAAATATTCAAAGAATGGTCGTTGGTTTACGACGATTATGTTACAGAGAAAGAAAAATCAAGAGAATCATTATTAACAATAGGAAACGGATACATGGGCATTCGGGGTGCCCTGGAAGAATTCAAGGCTTGCCAAACAAATTATCCCGGGACATACATTGCCGGATTATACAACCGCTTGGTCTCTAAAGTTGCGGACAGGGATATTGAAAACGAAGACTTCGTGAATACCCCAAATTGGATGTTTGTTGACTTCAACCTTGATGGGGAAAATTGGTTTTCGGAAGGTTCATTTAAAATTCTCTCCATCAATCGGGAATTGAATTTTAAAAACGGAACACTAGCAAAAGAATTGATTGTACAAGATTCAAAAGGCAATAAGACCAAAATCAAGAGTACGCGTTTCGCAAGTATGTTTAACCAGCATGTTGCAGGATTAAAATATTCTATCCAACCAATTAATTATTCAGGATCAATTAATATTAAGTCACAGCTTGATGGCAACATTATAAACAGTGGAGTTGCAAGGTATAACGACCTGAACCAAAAGCATCTCCAGGCTAAAACCGAAGGAACTAATGGGAAACATTCCTGGATAAGTGTTGAAACTACCCAATCAGCCATTGAAATTGCAGTTGCCGCAAAGCATTCCATTATAGGCAAACCAACACAAATCGAAAGTAGCTCAAAACCTGGAGAAAGCACCACACATTTTTCTATTGATTTAAAAGTAGGACAAGAATTTGTATTTGAAAAAATTGTTGCAATTCATACATCAAAACCCGATGATGTACCGGATCCTTTGTCAAAAAGCAAGGAAATAATTGAAAAAATTGGCGACTTTGATTCTGAACTAAAATTAAGCGAAAAAGCCTGGGGGGAAATTTGGGATACAATCGACATTCAAATTAAAGGGGATGTAAAATCACAGATGTTAATTAGGCTTCATTTGTATCATTTAATGGTTGCAGCCTCACCTAACAATGTGAATATTGATGCCGGAATTGCTGCGCGAGGCTTACATGGAGAAGCCTATCGTGGACATATTTTCTGGGATGAATTATATATCCTCCCATTATACAATATTTTCTTTCCGAAAGTTGCTAAATCGGTGCTGAACTACAGGGTGAAAAGAATTGAAAAAGCGAGGGCATATGCAAAAGAACATGGATATAAGGGTGCAATGTACCCCTGGCAAAGTGGTAGCGATGGACGAGAAGAAACCCAGACAATCCATTTAAACCCGATCTCGGGCAAATGGGGCGACGATTACAGTTCGTTGCAAAGGCATATTTCTATCGCAATTGCATATAACACCTGGTATTACGTTCAGGTAACCAACGATTTTAAATTTTTAGAGGAGGGTGGAGCAGAAATGTTTCTTGAAATATGCAGGTTCTGGGCGAGCAAAAGCAAACTGGGTATTGAAACCGGGAAGTACTCTATTTCCAAGGTAATGGGCCCCGATGAATTTCATGAAGAACATAAAAACAGTGCAGGCGGCGGGGTTAAAGATAACGCATACACCAATATTATGGTAGCGTGGCTGTTTAGCAAGGCAGAAGGATTATTGAAAAAAATACCGGAAAGTTCTGCCACTGCAATAACATCAAAAATAAACCTTACGCCAAATGAAATTGTTGAGTGGAGCAACATTGCCAAACGCCTGAATATTCCTGTTTCGAAAGAAAGTATTATCGAACAATTTGATGGATATTTCGACCTAAAAGAATTGGATTGGGATGCTTACAGAGAAAAATATAAAAATATTTACCGACTCGATCGGATATTAAAAGCCGAAGGCATATCACCAGACGACTACAAACTGGCAAAGCAGGCAGATACCTTAATGACCTTTTATAATATTGATGAAGAAGACATAAGCCAAATCCTTCAAAACTCAGGAGCTTCCATCAGTAATGATTATCTAGAAAAAAACTACCATTATTACCTCGAAAGGACATCACATGGTTCTACTTTAAGCCGGGTAGTACATGCCTATCTTGCAAATATTTTTGGTGATAAAGAGCTAGCCAATGAATTGTATTTTGATGCTTTGGCAAGCGATTACACTGATATTCAGGGAGGAACTACTGCAGAAGGAATCCATGCCGGGGTAATGGGAGGAACTGTATTAATGGCTTTTACTTCGTATGGGGGAATTAACCTAAAAAAAGAGCTGTTACATATTAATCCTTCATTGCCTAAAAAATGGAAATCACTCAAATTTAAGCTCGCTTTTAAAAACAATTTATATGAATTACATATTACTTCTTCCGAAATTAAAATAATTGTAAATAGTGAGATTTCTAAGGAGGTTGGGGTTGTGGTATCAAATAAAAAAATAATTTTGCCAACCAATAAGCAAGTAAAACTGAATTATTAATTTTTTAATGTAGTGTTGTATGCTGGGGGACGTGCTTTTAATTAATGACTTTCATAAAAAAGCAGCAAAATCAATTTATGATTATCTGTTAAAAGAAGTTAGCAAAAAAAAGAAAGGGTATCGGTTTATTGTGGCCATTTCAGGGGAATCGGGTGCCGGGAAATCTGAACTTTCCCATTCATTGGCTTTGCTCCTGAAAAAGGAAAACCAAAGGGTTAAAATCCTTCACACCGATAATTATTATAAAATTGCCCCCAACGAACGTAATGCCTGGAGGCAATCAAGAGGGTTAAAACATGTCGGGACAACCGAATATGATTGGAAACTTTTAGACAGGAACATCCGTGAATTTAAAGAAGGCAGGGAAGCTCTTATGCCTTGTGTTGATATTGTTTCGAAACAAATTGACAAATTAATTACTGATTTTTCCGATATTGAAGTTCTTGTTGTGGATGGTTTATATGCCATTAAATTAAAAAAGGTTGATTTAAAAGTTTATATCGACCTAACCTACCACGATACGAAAAAAAAACAGGGGCAGTAGGGGCAAAGAAGACAATGACGAATTCAGGTTTCAGGTGCTTGAACGCGAACACCAAAGCATGTTGGAATTAAAACCCAAAGCCCATTTGATTGTTAATAAAGATTACGACGTTATTGAGGTTCAACAAGAACCAGCTTAAGCATAAAAAAATCCCGATTTCTCGGGATTTTTCATGTACGGAAATTGAGTTCTCCCCTCTAATTGATACCCAAAAAACGTCTTGGATTTTCCCCGGCAATACGATCAAAATCGCTACCAAAGGCAGTTTTAAAATCGGTGTAATACTGCTCTATAGTTGGCCCGAAGAACTGTGCCAGAAAAAAATCAGATCCGTATAATAATTTAGACTTTTCATATTCAGATAGCTTGTTAAAAAAGCTTTTTTTGAATGTTTCCAAATTTTCTTTAATCGTAAATATTAGCTTATCCTTTCCAGGCGAATGAATCAATTTCCCTTCTGAAAAACAAGATAAATCGGTGTATGCATTTGGATAAGCTTCATTGCGGACCAAGTCAAAAATTTCTTTCGCCCAGTTATCAATTAATCCGCCGTAATAAAGGGCATTCCACATTACCGCCCTTTCCCGGTAGGTTAGGTCTTCCCTCAAATACATAAACTTTCTCTTTTTTATAAACCCCGACAAAATAATCCTCTGCTGCTTTGGTGATAAATGGCTTATTAGTTCTTCTAAATCTTCGGTTTCAAATTTAGTTTTCGGGAATTTATAATTGAGATAGTCCATTATTTGCCCACTTCCTCCAAAGTGTGCAAAATTGATGTGCAGGTTTTTATATTTTTTCAATACCAATTCCCAAAGTTTTGGGTGGTTGAGCATTCGTGCCCTTTCTTTTATGGCATCGCTCACTTTCAAACTAAAAAACTTGTTCTGAAATTTAATGGTTTTACGTATCCTGACAACCTGCTCATTCATAAACACATGCCCCCTAATTGCGAGGTTTGATGAAAAGCATGCAAAACCGGCATTTGAATTATGCACCGTAATCGGGATATTATTTGCTTCACAAAAGGCATAAACCCCATTGTTTCCCATTAAAACCGGATCGGTTGGAGAAAATCCCGCAGGAGCGTAAAGTTTTACGCCAAAAAACTTAGGGTTATCCCCCAACAATTTCTCTTCCAGTTTTTTAACAATCGCTACTTTTCCCTTATTCTCACGCCTCGGGTCAACACTAAAAAACGGCATAATGTTCGAATATTTTCCGGCTAAATATTCCAGGTCATTAATTTGTTGTGTATAATTGGCATCGTCAAAAAAATTAACTTCGTTATCCTTCTTTTTCTTAAAGCTTTTTTCAAGTTTTTCGATATTGTCCTTCAATTTATCAATTATCTGAAGCAGATCCGGTTCGTCTTTAAACTTACGCCGTATTTTACCTTTAACAATGGGCAGGATTTTGCATATTACCCAGAAAATCCTTTTTATGCGCCTTCTGTAGCGGTTATTTTTAGATTCGTTCCCATCGTTGTCATCAACATAGGTTAAATCAAACATCAGAGGTGTAACAACCAACTCTTTGTTATACGCATTATTTAGTACTTCAAAAACATCTTCGCTCGATTGCGTTACATCGTCCAATACTTTGCTAATCCCTTCTATTTTATATTTTAATTTATCGGAAGGTAAATCATCGTCGAGAATTTCTTCGATGGTAAGTAAAGATTGGATAATGTTTACAAGTTTGCGAACAACAACGTTTTTGTTAAATACGTGGCAATGGATATCATAGTGTGTCATGGGGAATTATTTATAGAAGTTTTGAAACCAGGGTCACCAAAATTTTTCCAAATTTTTCAGAATTGGAAAAGATGGAGTTGATCTTGTTATTAGTGCTTTCTGCCGATTGTACAATATCAATTAGCTCGTTTAGTGTGGCTGTATCTCCTTTTTCAGGACAAACAGCAGCAATAATATCATTTGACAAGGTTGTTTTTTGCTCGATTTGAGTTGCGTATTTTTTGTCTGTTGCATCGGCAGCATCGTTCAAGATATTATCTAAGTCGTTTGGATCGAAAACCATAATATTATGTGTTTTAAGTTGTTTAAATTTTTGATTTTAGTTCTTTGAGTTTCTGAAGGTATTCCTCCACCTTTTCTTCTTTTTGTTGTAAGGTTTCAGCTTTACCTGCCAGGCCAGAAACAAAGCTGTCAACTTTATCGATTGTGTTGTTAATTTTATCATCGCTTATTCCAAACATGCTCAAATACTTTTTCCTGTTCTCATCCACTTTAACAGCAGAATTCAAATAACTAGTAATGGCATTGTTCGCACTTTTTATAGAGGTATAGCTATCCCTGATTTCTTGCTCCAACTTCTGCTCAATTTCGTTTAAAGGCAGAACCAGTTCGAGGCGTTTCGCATTAATTTTTTCTTGCATGCCCGTACCTAACTGTATAATGAAGCTCATTCGTTGTTGAATGTCATTTGAACTTACAATCTCATTCCATTTTGATTCCACTGTAGGGTTTTTAAATACATTATTGGCAAATTCGGGAATCCATGTTTCCGTAATTAAATCATCTAATTCGCTTCTCTTTTCATTAAAAAACACGTGCAATAAATTAATATGCGATTGTTCGACACTTGCTACGCGCTGTCCTATTTCTTCCGATAAAACAGGTGCTTGCTTCGGGATTGAAATACATCCAACATTTAGGGAGAATAAGACTATAATAAATCCTTTAAAAAAATTAGCTCTCATTGAATACATTATTTAGGATATCATCAATTGATTTTTGAACATCTTCAATCGGCTTATTTGAAGAAAGTTCCGATTTCACTTTAGTAAGGTTTTGTATAAAAGCCTGTTTTGCTGAAAGGTTTTCTTTTTCGTGCAAGGCTTGCAAATTAGTAAGTTTCTGATTCAGAACATCTTCCTGCTTCCCGATAAATATTGACTCAACGGCAAACACCAGCCTTGTAAGGATTCGATATACCAGCGCTGCTGAAAAGCCACCAAGCATGGCGAGTAATGGGATCGTCAGTTTTAATCCTGAATCGCCGGCAGGCTTAAAATCTATCGCCTCTGTAAGTACCACTGCCATCATTAATCCTGCAATAATCCCCAGCAACAACCTGATCCAGTAAGAGGTCTCAAACTTAGGATCGTAAGTACCATTGTTTAAATAGGTATTCACCTGAAACAAAGCACTAAAACATCCGCCAAGGGCAGCTGCTGTGAGGATAAAAACCAAATTAATCAATAATTTCCACCCTGAGCTTTTCAATATTCCTTCAGCCAGCGATTCGGCATTTACACAAGGTGACAAACTAATACCAATAAAAGCAATCAAACTAATAATAGTAACAATTACAAGCCTACGAACCAGCCACACGGGACCTAAAAAAGTGTACCATTTTTCTTTTCTGGCTTCGTTGTACAACAACAAAATACTCATCGGTTTTGCCGGAAGAAGTTTTTGTGAAAGCTGGTTATGCAGGGTTAATATCTCAGCATTTGAAAGGTTTAATTCAACAGGATTCTCAATATTGTTATCAAGGATTTTCTCTGTTAAAGGAGGTATGGTTTTCCCCTCAGATGCCAGATATTTGATCATGGCAATATTTTCTTGTAACAGTCTTTTCTTAATTGGATGAGAAATTGGTTTTAACGCTTCTTCCTCTTTCATTGTGTATTTGGATTAGTAGTAAACAATAGGGTTATTAGTTAATATAAAGGTTAAATATTTTAGAAGCACTCGATAAAGGAGTAGGGCCACATTAGGATTTTCCGTTGAAAATCATTTTCAAATTACCACATTAGTTTGACAAATACAATTTCTTCGTGTTACTTTTATAAAAAAGTATCTGATATTAGAATTGGACAACAATTAGTGTCTATTTTTTTTGCATTTTTAGCGTACTTAAAATTAACCTATATGAAACCACTTAATTATGTCCTGGCTTTTATTATTCTTTTTGCAAGCTCATGCAATGCCCAAACGAAGGGTCCCTTAAATAACAAAAAGGTTTTAATAACTTATGGTGGCAATAAGACACATCAGCCTAAACAATGTGTGGAAATCCTGCTTCCCTGGTTAAAATCGGAAGGAGCCCTTGTTGATACATTTTCATCGCTCGATATTTATGCGGATACTAATTATATGGAAAGTGTTGATTTGATCATTCAAACCATTACCACCTCAACAATAAACAAAGAACAAGAACAAGGTTTGCTTACGGCTGTAAAAAATGGTGCTGGTATTGCAGGATGGCATGGCGGCTTAGGCGATTCATTTCGGAATAACCCGAAATATCAATATATGATTGGAGGCCAATGGGTAGCACACCCGGGAGGAATGATCGATTACACGGTAAACATAAGAAAACCTAAGGATCAAATAATGCGGGGCATAAGCGATTTTCAAATGCATAGCGAGCAATACTACATGCATGTCGATCCAAATATACAGGTGCTTGCAAGCACACAATTTAACGAAGAATATGATCCCTGGATTGATGGCTGCATTATTCCGGTTGTATGGAAGAAAACATACGGAAAAGGAAGGGTATTCTACTCATCGCTTGGGCATGTTGCCGCTGATTTTGAAGTGCCAGAAGTTTGGGAGATCCTTAAACGCGGAATAATCTGGAGCAGCGAAAGCCGTTATTCCCCAACCGAAAAATGGGTAGAACCTGCATATTAATTTTCTAACAGAAATTCCAGAACTTTTTAATTCTGAACACCCTTTTCAAATTGATTTGCGTATTGAAAAATATCGTATTGTCAATACTCAACTTATAATCCCACTCCTTTATCAACAAATGTAAATGAATTCTATCGGGCAATTTTTTTTCTTTGCAGATATATAATAAAAGGGGTTGATCTAAAGTCTATTATTTCATTCACAAAACCCTGCATTTAATTAGACATTAAAACGAAACCACATGAGAACATTTAGATTAGGAATTGCCATTGTTTTAGCCACTTTCATAAGTTTTTCAGCGAAAGCTTTTTGCACAAGTAATAAAATAATAAAAGAAAATTTTTCTATTAAAGATATTCCAGTAACAGTTTGTTACAGTAACGAATGCGCCCAAAATACCTTATTAATACTTAGCCACGGGTTTAACGGATCAAAAGAAAACTGGAACGACAAAATGGAAGTGCTTGCCCAAAAGGGATATTATACGGTTGCATTTGACAACAGGTACCATGGGGAAAGGAAAGACATTTCGTTGGAAGAAAAAGTAATGACCAAAGAAGGCTTGATCGATGTTGTTTCTTTAAGAAAACTGATCAGCGAAACCGCCTCTGATGTTTCTGTCCTGATAGATTATTTTATGCAAAAGAAGCCACTAAAATTTGAAGAAATAGGGATGATAGGCATTTCGCTGGGTGGATATATTACTTATACAAGTCTTGTAAACGATGAGCGAATTTCGTTTGCAGTCCCATTAATTAGTACTCCTTTTTGGGACGATATTCCTGAGAATCCAATTTTTCTTCGGACACCGGAATCCATTAAAGAACTTAAGGAATACTCAAACCTGAAAAGTCCTGCAACTCATATCAACAAAATAGTGGATCACAATATTTTAGGGCTCATTGGTAAAAACGACACTCATTTTGATGTCGCCAGGGTCATTGAATTCTATGACAAATTAAAGGATACGGATACGAATCCGCAGGGCAAGTTCAAAATAGAACTCAAAATATACGATGTAGCCCATGAAGTAAATGCAACCATGTGGAACGATGTTTTATCCTGGCTGCAAGAACTTTAATTCCGTGGAATATATCAATAACCATTGTATTTTATTTAGACATTTACCAAAATAATATAAATATGCCGATGCCCCTATTTTGATAATTAGCATATTAAAAAACCATCATACACCAAAATTCCAACAAATTGTTGCTATTTTTGAGATACGTCAATAAAAAAGCACAATGGGGAAATTACTTTATAGCCTATTATTTATGTTGATCGCAGCACAATTATTTGCCCAGGGTTTGATGGAAACGCCAATAATGCAGGTAGATAGTAGTGCCAATGAAAACATGGTTGAATTGAGCCCGGCATATACATATCCATTGTTGGAAAATGGCACATATTTCCCGTTGATTGAGACCAAAACATTTCAATTACCAAAATTTGATTTTAGCACTGCCCTATTTAGGAAATGGCAACAAGACAATTCATTTTATATAAACCGCGATTTTTCTTCCCAATTCCTATTTTACCAGAACAGCAATTCTCCATTTTTACATTCCGGTGCAATTTTTAACCAGGCAGCCTATAAAATTTCGGACAAAGTAACTTTTGGAGGGAACAGTTTTGGGGCAAACTCCATATTTAGCAGCCCGCTCCCTGCCAATGGGCAAAACAATTACGATTTTAAAGGGGCTTCCATGTTTATTCAGTATAAAGTTTCTAAAAATATTAAAATTGAAGCTGGCGTAAGCGTCACGCACCATTAATTAATTTCAGCCCTATAAATACCTATGTTAACAATCTATAAAGCATCGGCAGGTTCAGGAAAAACCTTTAGGTTAGTGCTTGAATACCTAAAACTGGTATTGCAAAATGAGAATAATTACAGGCATATACTGGCAGTAACTTTTACCAATAAAGCCACTGCCGAGATGAAAGAAAGGGTTATTAGTCAACTCTTTGAACTGGCTTCGGGCTCAAAAAATGCGTATTCGGATATTCTTCAAAAAGAATTGAATATCCCATTTACCGGTATTCAGGAAAGGGCAAAAAATTCCTTAAGAAACATCTTGCACGATTATAACCGGTTTTCAATCAGCACAATTGACAAATTCACACAAAGGGTATTAAAAGCATTTAACCGGGAATTGGGAATTAGTCCGGGTTATGTTTTAGAATTAGACAATGAAATTATATTACAGGAAGCAACCGACAGGCTAATCCTGAAAGTAAATGAAAAAAAAGACCTCTTAAAATGGTTAACCGAACTCGGCGAAGAGAAGATCAGGAACGGGAGCAACTTTCGGATTAAAAATGAAATATTGGCACTGGGCAATGAATTGTTCAAAGAAAATTTTCAGGAATATTTTAGTTCGAAGGATAAGGATTTATACAGCAGGGAAACCCTTACGAAATACAACAAAGAGCTTTCATCTATTATATTCTCTTTTGAATCCTTCTTGAAAAAGCAAGGAAAAGGAGCAATGGTTTTGATTTCAGAAAATGGATTTACCGTGGATGATTTTACCCAAAAGCAACGAGGGGTTGTCGGCTATTTCCAGAAATTAGCAGAAAATGAGCTTCCAGAACCAAATTCATATGTAAAATCAGCAGCCGAGGATGCTGAAAAATGGTATTCAAAAGCAAATAAGAATATCGATAAAAATGCCATCCATAGTTTGGTAGAATCCAAATTGCTGCCCTTGCTTAACGAAATCCTGAATTTTATTGACAAGAAAAAAACAGATTATGTAACTGCAAAGAAAATTCTTGCTAATTACTATACATTGGGTATTTTGCATGATTTACAGGAGGAAATTGATGCCATTCGGTATGAAAAAGGGATTTTGCCAATTTCGGATTCGAACCTCCTGCTAAAAAAAATAATTGGAAACAGCGATTCTCCCTTTATTTACGAAAAAATCGGAAATATTTTTTCACACTTTATGCTCGATGAATTCCAGGATACTTCGGGAATGCAGTGGGATAATTTTAAGCCACTGGTCCACAATTCGTTATCGGAAGGAAATTTTAATTTGGCGGTTGGCGATGTAAAACAATCAATATACCGATGGAGAAACAGCGATTGGAAAATCCTCGCGCATCAAATTGAAAGTGATTTTAAAAATTTTCGCGTTCAGCCAGTCAATCTAAGCCAAAACTGGCGAAGCGATGGGAATATCATCCAGTTTAATAATTCCATTTTCGGGAAATTAAAAGATGTATTTGTTTCCGCTTTTCAGGAAAAAATAGCAAATGAAAAACCGGGAATTGACCTGAATATTCACGAAGCAATACAAGAAGTTTACAACGATATAGTTCAGATCCCCGGGAATTCGGAACTACAGGGCAAAGGCCATACCAGATTAAATTTTGTGCCTACCGGATCGAAGGATGATTTTCAGGAAAAATCACTGAATTTGATGCTCGGTCAGGTTAAAGAACTTCAAAACCAAGGGTACGAGGCAGGAGACATTGCCATAATTGTTAGAAAAAACAGCGATGGATTGCCCATAATTCAAAAATTTCTCGAAGCTGGCGAATTGCCCGAAAACCAAAATTACAATTTCGAAATCATTTCCAATGAATCCTTGTTTTTAAGCTCATCGAAAAGTGTAAATTTTATCTTGCAAATAATTAAACATTTATTGGACCCCTCCGACCGTATATTAAAAGGAATTATTCTGAACGATTATAAAAATTATATCCTTTCCCCTTTGAAAAAAATCGGAAAGGAAAAAATATTTGCGGAAATCCCTACATGGGGACAACAGGAAATTTTGTTTTCTGCACCCTTGGAATACTTATTGTCCGAGGATTTTGACACTGAATTTGATTCATTTTTCGCACCGCTTTTAAGCAATCTCAACAAAGAGCTGTTAAATGCTTCGGTTGATGAAGCAATCATTCGGATATGTGAAGCATTCAATTTATTCGACTTGGAAGAAGATGTCCCGTTCATTCAGGCACTAATAGATCAGGCAGCACAAATAAAATCAAAATTAACCAACGATCTTTCCAATTTTATCAAATGGTGGGACGATAAAGGCCACAAACAATCGGTGAATGTAAACGACGATGCCAACGCCATCCGCTTAACCACCATTCACAAATCGAAAGGATTGGAATTTAAAGTTGTTTTGATTCCATTCTTCAACTGGGAAACTACATGGAGGGGCAACACCACACCAACCATCTGGTGCAAAACGCAACACAAACCATTCGACGCTTTGCCATTGGTACCGATAAAGGCAAATAAAGACATGGCCGAATCGCACTTTTGGGGCGAATACATGAATGAAATCCTAAATAATTACATCGACAATTTGAACCTGATTTATGTGGCTTTTACGAGGGCGAAATCTGTATTAATGGTCAATGCCCCTTTGTTTGAGAAACCAGATAAGAATTCAGTAAGCCAGTTGCTATATGATGCTGTCCACACCATTAAAGACACCTTGTTTGATGTGGAAGAATCAGATGAATTGTCAAGTTATGGTTTTGGAAAAATAAACATACCAGATCGCAAAAACCTTAAAGATAAATCCATCATTCCTTTTGGAAAGTATTATTTCAACGACTTTAACTCCAAATTAAAAATCCGAACGATTAATAAGGAATATTTTTCGGACGAATACCATAACTCAAACCGAAACCTGGGGACTATTGTACACGAGATTTTGGCAAGTATTAACTCAAGCGGTGATATTAAGAATGCATGTGACAATGCTTTCAAAAAGCGGATAATCACAGAAAGCGAAAATGTAAAGCTCCAGAATTGGTTATCTGAACTTATCAAAAACAAGGATATAAAAGATTGGTTTTCAGGCAAATATCAAATATTAAACGAACGATCCCTTCTATCCGGGAAAAGCAGTTTCCGCCCCGACCGAATTATGATTTCTGCAGACGAAGCAATTGTAGTAGACTATAAAACAGGAAGTTTAGAAAAACAAGCCTACGAAAAACAGGTTAAAAACTATGCATGGTCATTAAAAGAAGCGGGTTTAAAAAATGTGAGCGCTTATTTGTGGTACCTCAAAACAAATAAGGTTGAAAAAATATGTGCGCTATGAATGTGCCACAAAAAATCTTAAATTTGCACAAAATTTTATACGATGATCCAAAGAATACAGACCATATTTATTTTAATAGCAGAAATTTTTATTGCCTTGGTTTTTGCCTTTCCTATTGCTGAGATTGCTTCAAATGGTGAAGTTTTTCTTATGAAAGCAACAGGAGTTTTTAACGCCGATGAAATGGTTATTAACGGCTTGCCATTGATGGTTTTGCTCGGGATTATCCTTTTGCTGCACATAGTGGTTATTTTCCTTTATAAGAAAAGGATCAGGCAAATGAGGATACTTGTGTTCACAATTGTGTTAATGCTTGGATTGTTTGGTATTTTCTACTATTTCGGATACGCAAGTTTTGAGGAGCAGGCAATTGCTTTTAAAGCAACCACGGCTTTCCCTCTGGCTGCAATTATATTAGATATCCTTGCCATCAGGGCAATTGGCAAAGACGAAGCGCTCGTTAAAAGCATGGACAGGATTCGATAAAATAAAGCCTATTCGCTTATGAAGGCTATGATATTCGCCGCAGGCTACGGCACCCGTTTAAAGCCTATCACCGATACAATTCCAAAGGCACTGGTTCCTTTAAATGGGAAACCAATGCTACAACATATTATCGAAAAATTGATATCGTTTCAAATTACCGAAGTGGTTGTAAATGTGCACCATTTTCACCAACAGGTAATTGACTTTTTAGCCCAGCATAATAATTTTGGCATAACAATTCATATCTCCGATGAAAGCAAACAACTATTGGATACCGGGGGCGGTCTAAAAAATGCCTCAGAATCTTTTAAAGGCAATGATCCTATTCTTTTATACAATGTGGATGTTGTAAGCAATTTGGACATTTCTGAACTATCAACTTATCACCAACAAAATAAAGCACTTGCCACTTTAGTTGTTCGGGATCGAATTACGCAAAGATATTTTATGATTGGCGATAATAATGCTTTAGCTGGCTGGAAAAATTTCAAAACATTAGAGGAACGAATTTCTAAGCCCGGGCTTTATTACGATGCAAAACCTTATGCCTTTAGTGGGATACACATCATCGAACCCGAGCTTTTTAACCTTATTTCGGGCGAAGGAAAGTTTTCAATTATTGATACGTATTTGGAGCTTGCCAAAACCAGAAAAATTATGGGTTTTATCGACAATTCTGAAATTTGGATAGACATAGGCAAACCCGGTCAACTTGACGAAGCTTCAAGACTTTTAAAAACTTAATTCTCCAGTTTTTCAATCAATTTGGGTATAACAACCAATAATTCAATCATAGCAATCAACATGATGGTATATCCCAACAATTCTGTGCCTTCTTCGGCTGTTGCCTTAACCATGCGCATGTAACCATCTTCCATAAGGGTTTTCCAGAAAGTTGCACGGCCAAAAAAACGGCTAAAAACATAGGTAATTAAAAAGCCAATTAAAAATATGGCGGAAGATATGGTTCCGATAAAAATGCTCAATCCATCTACAATTTTTCTAAAATACCTTATCAACAGATACACGGAAGCAATAAAAAACGGAAGTACGAAGTAAAACCAATGCTCAAGGTATTCGTTAAACTCACGAATAAACGACATGAAAAAAAACAAAGAAGCCAGATAAGAAAAAAATGCCATAGATTTTACTTTTCTCCCAAACCAAACAAAGCCAAAACTTATGATAAGCAGAATAATTGGCTGAATCGTCTCGGTCATTGATATTTCCCCGAATTTGGCGGTTGCAGTTTCATGACTGGCATCGTACATAAAAACCAGGTTCAAAGCCACCATTGCTGCGAAATATATGCAAAAGCGAAAAACAAAAAATAATACCTTTTTATATCGTGGTTCCATAAAAGCAAAATTAAACAACATGGGTTAACAAACAAGGTACACTAGCAAAATTATTAATTCGAGAAAAAGAAGAGGTTAATCGTTAAATTAAATGTCGGTCAACAGCAAATGTAAACGCATCTTCTTCGTTAGTTGGGGCGGCAAAATAATCTGATTTTAATTCTTCCGGACCATTGGCAGCCAAATACGAAAAATTGGTATAATCCAACAATTCAATGTCATTGTAATCATTCCCAATGCCCAGGGTTTCATTTTGACTGATGCCTACAAACTCGCATAACCAATTTACAGCATTCCCCTTCGAAACCGATTGATGGAATATTTCCATCCAAATATTCCCCGAAAGTAAAGGGGAACTTGTACGTATGATCCCAATATCCTCAAAATTCGCCATTAATCGCTGTTTGAGATCATAAAAAAGAACCTCATCATTTGGCAACATTATTAAAAATTGGCAAAGTTCAGACGAGAAATAACCTTTATCAGGAAACGGGACAGCGTGTGAATTATAAATTTTAAAATAATCATCGAATTCTTTAATTGCACTTCTTGTTCTATAATACCATAATTGATGGTTTTCTGGAACCGCGTGATAAGCATTAAAACTTATTTCGTTTTGGCATAAAAATTCGGCAATATCTTGACCTGATTTATTGGACAGGTTCTTGCAATAAACATTTTCTTTTCTCGCACAATCAAAAATACCGGCACCCGATGAATAAATAATAAAATCAAAAGGTATTTCGGGCGGCATCACAGCGCGGACCTTTTTCAGGTTCCGGCCAGTGGCAATAACCCGATGGATTCCTTTATCTTTCAAAGCATGCAATGTGTTCAAATCGGTTGAGCTAATGCTCTGATCATTTTTCAGGAAAGTCCCATCTAAATCGGTTGCTACAAGTTTGATCATTCAATATTTATTTTGCCTTAAAATAAGAAACATATTATTCGGAACAAACTATATTTTAAGAATGGTAACTTAGAAATAACGCCCGCTTAATACTTCATGATAGCAATATGTATCTCGATGTGACGAAGAGTTTACCAGCAAAACCGGAATGTTGGTCGAAAAATCAAAGGTGTTCAAAAGAAGGTTTATTACATTTAAACGATTATTGTATCTTTGTCGTCAATTACGAAATTACAAACATGAATATAGCACTTATTGGATACGGAAAAATGGGCAAAGAGATTGAAAAAATTGCACATTCCCGAGGCCACAAAACCCCATTAATTATCGACATTGATAATCCGGAAGAATTAACGGTTGAAAACCTTCAAAAGTGTGACGTTGCCATTGAATTTACCATACCATCGTCAGCAATTTCAAATTACATGAAATGTTTTGAAGCAGGCATTCCAGTGGTTAGTGGAACAACCGGTTGGCTTAACCAAAAAGAGTTTATTTTTGATAAGTGCAAACAAAACAACGGCACTTTTTTTTATGCCAGTAATTTTTCGGTTGGAGTGAACCTGTTTTTTGAGTTGAACAAACAACTTGCAAAGTTAATGGCGCCACAAAAAGATTACACCGCTGAAATGCTTGAAGTCCACCACACCCAAAAATTAGATGCACCAAGTGGAACCGCTATTTCGTTAGCCGAAGATTTAATTGAAGAATTACCTTCCGTTGAATCGTGGGTAAACCAATTAACTGAATCGACAAATGAACTTGGAATTATTTCTGAAAGAAGGGGTGATGTTCCGGGAATCCATACCATAAAATATGAATCGGAAGTGGACTATATTGAAATCACACATAGTGCAAAAAGCCGAAAAGGTTTTGCTTTTGGCGCAGTCTTGGCAGCCGAATATAGCAAAGGGAAAACCGGGGTTTTAACAATGAAAAATTTATTAAATTTATAATTCTCAACATAGTATAATGAAAGATATTCTTAGCAACAAATGGGTTAAATTTGTTTTAGTCGGAGGCATCTATTTTTTATGGGTTATCTGGCTTGGAAACTATTGGTGGTTTTTCGGGCTTGCAATGATTTTTGATATTTATGTAACCCAAAAGGTACATTGGGCATTTTGGAAGAAGAAAAACCCACCTAACGGCAAACAAACCAAAGTTGTTGAGTGGATTGATGCCATTATTTTTGCGGTCATAGCTGCTTCTTTTATCCGTATGTTTTTTATTGAGGCATATACCATCCCAACATCTTCCATGGAAAAATCGATGTTGGTAGGTGATTATCTTTTTGTGAGCAAAACCGCTTATGGACCTAAAGTTCCAAACACCCCATTATCGTTCCCATTTGTACACAACAAATTACCACTTACAAAATCAACTAAATCGTATGTAGAGTGGATTAAAACACCTTATAGAAGAATGGCAGGGTTCTCTAAAATTAAAAATAACGATGTTGTAGTATTCCACTTCCCTGAAGGTGATACAGTAGCGTTGAATTTTCCAACACAAAGTTACTACCAGCTTGTAAAAACCTATGGTCGTGACCGTGTTTGGTCAGATAAAAGGAATTTTGGCGATATCACTGTCCATCCGGTTGATAAAAGGGAAAATTATATCAAACGATGTGTCGGAATTCCGGGCGATGAGTTACAATTAAAAAAAGGCGTTTTGTATGTGAATGGAAAAGAACAGGAGCGCTTTGATGGAATGCAATACGATTATACTATAACTACGAATGGTACTTCCATTAACCCAAAAGCACTTGAACGTCTTAAAATTGCTAAAGCCGACATAGAACGCTTTAGTACACAACGTTATGTACTTCCATTAACCGATGAAAAAGTTACGGAACTAAAAGGATTCTCCAATGTGGTTTCGGTTGATAAAATATTGGAAGATGAAACCGCATGGGATCAGATAATATTCCCATCGGATAAGCATTTTAAATGGAATGTGGATAATTTTGGTCCGATTACTGTTCCCAAAAAAGGTGTAAGCGTTCCTATTTCGATCGAAAATATTGCTTTGTACAAACGCTTAATTTCAGTTTATGAAGGTAATAAACTTGAAATTGACGGATCGACAATAAAAATCAATGGAGAAACGGTTGATTCATACACCTTCAAAATGGATTACTATTGGATGATGGGCGACAACCGGAACAATTCGGCCGACTCACGCTATTGGGGCTTTGTTCCCGAAGACCATGTGGTTGGAAAAGCACTGCTAATATGGCTGTCGCTAGATAAAGAAAAAAGTTTGTTTAATAAAATCCGATGGAACAGGTTCTTCAAATCGGTGCACTAAAATAATAATACGCCAATATTATACGTTGAAAAGGGTAATGAGCATCATTATCCTTTTTTCATATATTTGATCTTTATATGCAAGCTATAATAATTATACTATTAATCGTTGCCGTTTTACTCGTAATTTTCACTTTGCAAAATTCGGTAGAAATCACCCTACAATTATTCTTTTGGGAATTACCAAATGCACCATTGGTATTGGTGCTAATAAGCTGTATTGCATTAGGATATCTTATTGCATTGTTGTATTTATACCCAAAACTTTGGAAATTAAAACGCGAATACAACCAGATGATTAAATTTAATGAAGAGCTAAAAGAGCTGCATCAAATGAACCATCCTGAGAAGCATAAAGAAAAAGAACCATACGAATATAAAGATCCCGAAGGGGATGAACTGGACGATTCGGAAGAGAGCTCATTTTTTAACGATTAAGCAAAAGTGCAACAATGCCCGGTCAAATCCTTTTAAGTTTAGCTTACCACGCCCCTATTCAATATTTTTCAAAAATTATTTCATCGGATAATGTTCTTATCGAGCAACATGAAAATTTTCAAAAACAAACCTATAGGAACCGATGTGTTATTGCTGCAGCCAATGGTCCTATATCCTTGGTTGTTCCTGTTGAAAAAGCACGGAACAGGAAAATAAAAATGAAGGATATCAAAATACATAACGTGCAAGCCTGGCAAAGAAACCACTGGCGATCGATTTTTTCCGCTTATAATTCTTCCCCATATTTTGAGTTTTACAGGGAATCGCTTAAAGAAATCTATGATAAGCCCTGGAAATATTTACTCGATTTTAACCTTAAAACAACCAACTGGCTTTTAGGGGAACTTGAAATTGATTGTTCGATAATACTCACAGATAATTACATGGAAGATGATCCGGGCATTCAGAATTTCAGGGATAAAATCAGCCCTAAAAACAAGGAGCAAGATCATTCATTCTCGCCTATCCCCTACACCCAGGTTTTTAGTGAAAGATTCGGGTTTCAACCAAATTTAAGCATCCTCGATTTATTGTTCAATGAAGGGCCGAACAGTTACACAATACTTGAAAACAGTATCTCCAAGGCTTAGGTAAAAGAAACCAATCCACTTGCTTTAAACGATTCAATTACATGGCGATGATCGAATGCCAGGGAAGGCAATTGTTCCAATAAAAACCACTTGGCTTGTTTTGCATCATCCCCTCCTTTTGCCTCGGTTAATTCATCCAAGATAACGTAATGAACAACCGATATTGTTCTATGTCGCGGGTCACGGTTCACGGCATCAAATGCCTTAAACTGTTTCATCTCGCCTACTACAATACCCGTTTCTTCATTGAGCTCACGGACACAAGCATCTTCAAGTGTTTCATCCATATTAACAAAGCCGCCCGGCAAAGCCCACATTCCTTTAAATGGCTCAATTCCGCGTTCAATTAATAACAAGTGTGGTTTTGAGTTTTTATTAGCAATAACAAGCGCATCAACCGTTAATGCCATTCTCGGGTATTTGTAACTATACATGATTGTTATTTCCTTCCAACATTCCAATATTTATACACCAAATAAAGTGCAATAACCAATACTATTAGCAATATAAGTAAAATGGTATGTTCCATTATTCTATTCGATAATTCTTTTCATTACACGCATTTTGTGGGTATAACGTTTCAAATCCACATTGAAAATCCCAAACTGGTCCACATTGTCAATCCTCACCTTACCCGAAGCGTGAATAATTTTATTCCTTTTCCAAATAATCCCCACATGGATAATGTTTCCTTCTTCATCATCAAAAAAAGCGAGGTCGCCAGGTTGAGCTTCATCAACAAAACTCAATGCTGTTCCTAAAAGGACTTGTTCACTCGCATCCCTTGGTATTTTTAAGCCTGCTGTTTTATAAATGATTTGCGTAAAACCGCTACAATCGATACCAAAAGGTGATCTTCCGCCCCAAAGATACGGGGCATTAAAATACTTTAAAGATTGGGAAATAATTATTGCACGGGGATTTGCCTGCTCCCCATACGTTACTTCACCAGGCATTGAATAGATATCTTTGCCCATTCTGAACTCTTTTAAATAAGGCCGCCAAACGGGCAAGGTACTTCCCGCCACAAGCATTATGTTTTGCTCTTCATTAACAGGAATAATGGTAAATACATCTTTAGTGATCGCCGAATTCGAATTTTCAATTTTGTTGTATGCCCTTTGGCTCAAAGGTGTTATCATTTTTTGATCAACCCATCCATCGTAGCCGTCGAAAGCAAGTTTTATGTGGCACCAGCCCATCATTATTTCCATGATTTCAAAATGCTCTCCATACAAAACCTGCGTGACCATCTCACTTTTTTCTGAAGGCTCCTTCCTTACGGGAATAAGGCTCAGGTTTGAAATACCATAATTCATCTGTCTGATTTTAGCATTGATAACTAAACCTGTCAATTAATTCAATTGTGCACTCTTGTATGGTCATTGATCAGATGCTTGTTTCATTATATTTATTAATTTTGTTAAACACAATAAACAAACTAACTTGTTCTTTACCTTACTAACAAGGACACCTTTTGATTTCAGGATGTTTATTTTATACCAAAGATAAAATTATTTGATATAAGCAAGCTCAGGGAATACATCATACACGGATAAATTATGAAAAGTTATCGACACAAAACAAAGAAGTTTTACAAATCAATATATTGGATTTTCCTGTTTGTATTGGCAGCATTCGCGCTACAACTCATCCTCCCCGGTGAACCAAAGTTTAAATACGAATACCTAAAAGGATCTCCCTGGAAACATGAAAACCTGGTAGCTCCATTCGATTTTGCAATATTTAAATCGAACAATCAGCTTGAACAAGAGAAAAAAGTGGTTGAAAGCTCGATTGTCCCTTATTTTGTGATCGACACAATGGTTACAAACCAATTTGCAGGGAAATTTCGCGACGAACTTCGCGAGGTGCTCGATACATCATTGGTTTCAACATCCATTGTAATGAACAACCTCCTAAGCAAACTTCGTGAAATATATGCATCCGGGATTCTGGAACGATCGCCCGAGTCTTATTTAAATCTTGAAGGTAAAAAGGAAGTTTCTAAAATTACCGGGAATATTTCGGAAAAAGTTCCAATTGAAAGTTTGTTCTCTGAAAAAACAGCTTACAACGAATTAAGCGAATATGTGCTTGCAACCATAGCAGGCAACCCCATTTTATACAACAAGCTCTCGCCCATTGAAACAAGCACTTTTATTAAATCAAATTTATCGTTTGATGGTACAACTACACAAAAAGAAATTGATGAAGCATTGGCGGCCATATCGCCTACGTTTGGAATGGTACAGGCGGGCGAAAGAATCATTTTAAATGGTGAAATTGTGGACAACAATAAGTTCCTGACCCTTGAGTCGCTTAAAAACAGCTATGCAAAAAAACGTGGTGACGGCATTAACAGTAAACTTATTTTAACAGGAAAATTAATGTTGATCATTATTTTCCTTTCACTTATTTTTGTATTTCTTCTTTTTTACAGGTACGATATTTTGGAGCATTTTCGAAGACTTGCATTTTTATTGTCATTGATAATCACAATGGTTTTTTTGTCGGTATTTGCCAATTCTTACGAAGGCTTGCACATTTATATCGTTCCATTGGCAATCCTTCCAATAGTGGTGCGAACATTCTTCGACTCAAGGACAGCGATTTTTTGTTTGGTAATAACCACCTTGATTATAGGCTTATATGCCCCAAACAACTACGAATATGTATTGTTGCAGATCACAGCAGGAGTATTGGTAGTTTTCAGTCTTGCCAAAATGCACCGAAGGTCGCACCTTATTATGGCGTCTATATGGGTAATGCTAGCATACTCACTTGTTTATATTGCCATTAATCTCATTCAAGGGGGAAATATTTTAGATGTTGATTTTAGAATGCTTAGATGGTTTGCCATTAATAGTGTTTTTATCTTTGCCGTTTATCCATTAATTTACGTTTTCGAAAAACTATTTGGTTTTATATCCGATGTAACTTTAATTGAATTATCGGACACCAACCAGCCTTTGCTCCGAAAATTGGCTGATGAAGCACCAGGGACTTTTCAGCATTCAATGCAAATAGCAAATTTGGCAGAAGAAGTGATCCTAAAAATTGGCGGGAACCCATTTCTTGTGCGCGCCGGGGCTTTGTACCACGACATTGGCAAAATTGCAAAAGCAGACCATTTTACGGAGAATCAGTTCGGAATCCAGAATCCACACAACCAATTGCCTTATACCGAAAGTGCAAAAATAATTGTTGATCATGTGAACAATGGCATTAAACTGGCAAGAAGGAATAATTTACCAGAAAAGTTAATTGAGTTTATTGCAACCCACCATGGTACAACCAAAGCTAAATATTTTTATTTAAAGCAACAGGAAGATTTTCCAAACAAGCAAGTGGACAAAGATGCGTTTTCATACCCGGGACCGCTCCCTACATCAAAAGAGGCAGCAGTAGTTATGCTTGTTGACGGGATAGAAGCCGCATCACGAAGCATGAAAGACAAAACCGAAGAAAACCTCCGTGAATTGGTGAATAACATGGTGAACCAAAAGGTAAACGAGCATCAACTCGACAACTCAAAATTAACCTTTCGCGACATCAATAATATCAAAAATATCCTGGTCAATAAACTTATCAATGTTTATCATGTAAGAATTGCGTATCCAAAGGAAAAGGGGGAATCCGTGTGATCAGTAGTTTAAATTATTATATACACAATAAAGAATAATTTATTCAAAAGCTATTTTAACTTTAGCATCCCCAAAAACCAAATATGTAATTTTTTTATACACAGAATTACCAATACACTAAAATTGTTTATATACATAAAATTGAAATCAGGTTTAACTCCATTATTTATGGAAAAATTAATTATTATGAAAAAATTATTGTTCCTCCCGTTATTAACATTCTATGCATTCATATCGGTCGTTGCGCAGGACATTGAAATTTCTACTTACAAATTAGAAAACGGGCTTACTATTATTTTAAATGAAGACCATTCGCAACCAAGCGTGTTTGGGTGCGTAGCCGTGAGGGCTGGATCAAAAGACGATCCGGATGATGCAACTGGACTGGCACATTATATGGAACATGTGATGTTTAAAGGGACACAGGATTTGGGGACATATGACTGGGGGTCTGAAAAGCCACATTATGAAAAAATTATTGAACTGTACGAAGAATTGCGAAAAACGGAAGATCCTGAGAAGAAAAAGGAAATAAATAATCAAATAAACCAACAGTCATTAGCCGCTGGGAAATATGCAATACCAAACGAATTTTCCAATTTAACACAGGCAATGGGTGAAACCGGGTTAAATGCAGGGACAGGCTATGATTACACTATGTACCATAATTCATTTCCTCCATTTCAAATCCGCAGATGGTTAGACTTGTATGCTCATCGGTTTATCAATCCTGTTTTTCGCGGATTTCAATCTGAGTTGGAAACTGTATATGAAGAGAAAAATATGTATTCTGATAACCCAAGCCGCGCTGTACAGAACGATTTCCTAAATAGCTATTTTGGAGAGGACAACCCATACGGAAGGTTAATATTGGGAAAAACAGAACATTTAAAGAATCCATCAATAAAGAGAATAATTGAGTTTTACAATGATTTTTATGTCCCTTCAAATATGGCTTTAGTCTTATCGGGCGACATAAACCCGGAAACATTAAAACCTATGATTGAAGCCACATTTGGCAAATGGGAAAAAAGAGAATTGACTGCTGCGGCAAAAGAACCAGAAAGTATCCGTTTTTCTGAGCCCATCAAAGTCAAAACAAAACAAACCCCATACCCAATGCTTATTTTAGGGTATCCTGCTGTATCTGTCAATAATGCGGACAAATATACTTTTGAGTTCTGCACACGTTTGCTATCGAATAAAAATAGAACGGGATTATTAGATAAACTTGTGCTTGAAGGAGATTTTTTATTTGCAAACGCAAGTTTTCAGCAATTTAAATATGATGGGATGGTTATGATACAGGCTGTTCCTACATTTGATGTGAGTCAAATGAAGTACGTTTCCCTTTCTGTTGTGGAAAAAGAAATTGAAAAAGAAATTGAAAAGCTAAAAAAAGGAGAATTTGACGATTGGTTAATTGATGCATTTAAAAAAGAATTAGCCCAAGAATATGATATGTTATTTGAATCACCTTCGAACATGGGGTATGTATTAATGCAAAATTATGCATATAACATAGATATTAATAATTTTCTGAATTATAAAAACAAGATTGAATCGATCACTAAAGAGGATATCTTAAGAGTGGCGAATGATTATTTTACTGAAAATAAATTAACATACCTATCAGATATTGGCAACCCCAAAAAAGAAGATATAAACAAACCCGATTATTCGCCAATTGAACCTATACCCGGCAAGAAATCAGACTATGCAAAGTATCTTGAGCAATTGCCATTATCTGAGGTAAAAGAAGATTTTGTTAATTTCGATAAAGATGTACAGGAAATTTATTTGGCGGACAAAGTAAAATTGAACTATACCCAGAACCCGAAAAACGATATTTTCTCCTTAACCATCAAATTTGGTGTGGGGACAGGTAAAATACCAAGCTTAGGGATGGCAACACAACTAATGAACTATGCCGGTGTTTTAGCACAATACAAACCCCAAGAACTAAAAAATGCATACAGTAAATTGGGCTGTACGGTAAACTTCTATAGTTCGGAAAGTTATTTATATATTTCAATGCTTGGAGATGAAGAAAACCTTGGAACAGCATGTCAATTATTATCCAGAACATTTTTAATGCCTGAGTTAGATGAAAAACAAATGAAAAATGTTATTGGTGGAGTTCTTGGTTCAAGAAGAATAGAAAAAACAGATAAATCATCTCAAGCTAGCGCATTGTTTGAATATTTACTATATGGAGATAATTCACCCGAATTAAATAGATTATCAGATAGTGAAATTCAAGAGCTAACTATTTCTGATTTAACTGGGGATTTTATCTCAGCTACACATTATGAAGCAAGTATTCATTACGTTGGCAAATTACCTTTTAATAAAACAACGGAGATTTTACGAAACAACTTGGTTTTACCAGCAAATCTGGAAGATTCTGAATCTCCTTACATTAGAAAAATTACAGAAAGGAATAAAGAAACCATATTATTCCTAAACAACCCAGACGCAAGGCAAAGTGAAATATCAATACTAATTAATGGCCCTGTCTATAAAATGGAAGATCAAGCTACGGTTGATGCTTTTAATCAATATTTTGGTGGAGGGTTTAATGGATTAGTTCTTCAAGAGCTTCGTGAAAAAAGATCATTTGCATATACTGCCAGTGCCCGATTTGCAACGCCTACGATACCTGAGGAAAATATGTTTTTTATAGGTACAATAGGAACTCAAGCTGATAAAACAGCGGACGCTGTTTCTGAATTTGTAAAAATAATAAAAGAGATGCCTGAAAAACCAGAGCGCATTAACAACATTGAAAATTACCTTGTTCAATCGTCTCAAGCAAGTAAACCTGGATTCAGAAACCTTAGCCAAACTGTTGAAAACTGGAAAATAAAAGGATACACCATCGATCCAAACCAATACTTAATCCCCCAATATATAAACTTATCGTTTGAGGATATTAAAAGCTTTTATCAAGATAATATATCAAATCAACCAATTACCATAGCCATTGTAGGAAATAAAAAACTGATTGATATGGATAAACTGGAAACAATTGCAAAAGTTGTTAAAGTGAATCCAAGCAAGATATTCAAGAATTAAAATAAAATCCCTTAATTTTGAAGTATCGTATTGGATGTTCTTATATGTTTGATTTAAACTAAACAAAGTTCGCAAAGCAATATGGTTAATAATTTTAATACAGTAGAATTATTTTAAAGATCCAATAATTGTAGGCGATATCTCATAGTTAAAGCACAAAAAAAGGGAGAACTCATTCTCCCTTTTTAATTAAATATCTAACAATTTTTATTTTGCGTAGCTAAATTTTGCTCCCAGAAACAGGATAGCATAATTGTCTGTAACATCTGCATGAACAACAGCTAAATAAATGCTATTCCCTTCATAGCTTGCAGGTATGTCCGCCGTTACCGCAGTAATAGTTCCACTAGTCAGTTCTTTTGTAAGTATTACTTCAGCATCTCTACAATTATCAATGGTAATTGGAGCATTCGAAACAACAATCTTAAATTTTTCCGCATACCAATCCGGATCAGCAGCTTGTACTGTTACTGTAATCGCCCCATCAACCCCATCGAAAGCCAATTCAGGAAACAAAAGATAGTTTTCCGGAGTTAAAGGTGAACCATACCATGAATAAGAAGCAAAAGCAACTTGCCCGGCTTCTTCATCGTAATACGTAAGTCCCCAGTCATTTCCATCTCCATCTTTATCAATGGTAGAAAATCCCCCATCTACCCAATCTGCAACAGAGTTGGTTGCATAATTAATTTCATATGCATCAAATCCTTCTTTTGTAACAAAACTTTTTACATCACCGACTTTAGTTCCACCTTGGAGGTTTGAAGCGTATGCTTTGTAATAATAAGTAGTTTTTGGTGTTAATTCGGAAACACGCGCACTAAAAACCCCATCAGAACTATCATCTGAAGGAACCACATCATAAGAACTAAAGTCTTGCGAAGTAGAAATAAAGAAACCTTTATCGATATCACCATTTTGTGATGTTCCTTCTAAAATAGAATAACTCGCACTCACCTTGGCTGGATCATCAGTAGATACAGTGGGCGCCAACGATGCATCATAGATTATATCATAATCAGCAGCATCGGTTAATTCTTCCTGACAAGAAACAAAAACAGCTCCCAGAAAGAATATTGCTATTAATAATTTTATAGTTGTATTCATAATTTTCATATTAATGTACTTAAGAATCAAATACTAAGGATTGTTTTCTTCAATATCCGGATTATTATCCGTCTCACTAATTGGCAACTGATATGTAAACTTCCAATCTTCTGCTGGAACAACTAATTTTCCTGCGTCTGGATGGTTACTACCCGCATAATCCCTGTTAATCCCAAGTTTCAATCGTTTAACATCAAATAAAGCAATTCCCAATTCTCCCCATAACTCAATCCTTCTTTGCATACGAATTTCAGCCAACAAATCAGAAGGGGCAACGAAATTAGGATCACGGGTCTGTATTAGCTCATTCAGCAGGTTGGCAGCTTGCGAAGTTTGACCTTGTTCTGCTAAAGCCTCCGCTTCGATCAAGTACATTTCAGCAGCCCTCATATAAACTAAATCTTGTGTATTATCAGCACCGTCATCGCTTGCCCCAAACTTACCATTTACATAGGCAGGAAGTGTTGTACCATTATATCCCCCATTCGGGAATGTTGATCCATCAGGTGATTGATATGCACTTTTACGAACATCGGTACTACTCATATGATCGTACAACCTTTTATCAATAGCCTTAAGCATTCCTGTTAAAGCTGCATATCCATAGCTCATACTTGACATAAACGATGGGAAATTAACAATTCCTGATTTAACAATGTCAAGTTCCCCATTAACAGGTGTCCCAAACATCCATTCAGGATTACTAATATATTTAAAGCCATCAAGATATTGCTCTCCAGACATTGGGGCGTATCCCTGACGCGCAGCATTTGCTGCACTTGCTGCTAAACTCCATTCTTCCATTGAAAGATAAACACGGGCTAAGAATCCATTAGTAACACTTTTGTTGATAAATCCTTTTCCTGGCCTGTTGTATCCATCTAACAAAGTTACAGCTTCTTTCAGGTCATCAACCATTTGTGTATAAATCTCGGTCATTGAAGCCCTGGGATAACCATTCTCACTAGCAACTTCAGTAACTAAAGGAACTGCAGGATCGTTTTCGTGCCCAACGTAAGTTTTTTGGTATACTTGTACCAAATAATGATAACTATAAGCCCTTGTAGCTAATGCTTGCCCCCTATATGCTTTTAGTTGGGCATCATCAACATCTTCAGGAACCTGGACAATAATATCATTGGCCATTTTAATATTCCTGTAAAAGAATTTCCAAATATAATCAGGGTGACGATAATTATCATTTCGACTATCCAAAAGGTAATCATACCAGTACCAACCATAAGATCCTGATGTTTGAACCACATCTTCTCCCATCATATCACAAATATGTAAAATACTGTTTATTCCATAGTCATCATGCTGTCCAGTACTCAAAAAATTATACGCTGAGAGATGAGCATACATTCCAGCAAGCATTGGTTCTAAAATTAAAGCTAGTGCTTCAGGATCTGAACTTGCCAATTCAGTAATCTGAGATTGAGATACAGTAGATGATGGTTCTGTATCAAGAGCATCTTCGCATGAAGTAAATACCAGTGAGGCAATACTTAATATAAGTAAAAATTTATAGAATCTTTTCATAACGAAATATGTTTTAATAATTAAAATGTAAGATTCAATCCGACTGATACAGTCTTAATTGGGGAATAGTTCATATTTCCACCACCAATCACTCCATCAAAATATTGTCTGGGATCGAGACCTTGTCGTTTTGAAATTAATAGAAGATTATCACCAGCTACATAAAACCTAAGGCTTTCTATTCCAACTTCTTTGGTTAAACGTTGAGGCAATGTGTACCCTAACACAACGTTTTTAATGGCAAAATAATCTGACTCAATAAGGAAACGGTCACTTGTACCGTTGGTATTTAAATATCCATCAACTCGTGGAACATCGGTATCGGTATTTTGTGGAGTCCATCTTTTATGAATGTCTTTGTGCCAGTTCGTACCAACATCATTTGACCCTGCAGCATGCATAAAGGTTGCATAAATACCATCGTATGCCCAACCTCCCATTTGATATGCTGTTTGCACTGTTAAGTCAATTCCTTTAAAATCAAAGTACAAAGCTGCTCCTCCAAAAACATCAGGAATCGCACTTTTATTTACAATATAGCGTGTAGCTTTTGTATAATCTGCTGTGGTTTCTATTCCTGTTACATTTCCTTCAGCATCTACCACATCCATATCCCATAAAGCTTGCCCATTGGTTTTATCTACGCCTGCATATCTTCTCATAAAGAAATCAAAAGGAGAACCTCCTTCAAGCCATTTTTGGGTTCCACGAATCAAACCATCTTCTTTATAGATATCTGGCAATTCTGTAATGGTAGTCTTTACATGAGTTGCATTGAATGAAACAGAAAAATTGAAGTCATTTTGTTTAATAACTTCAGCTTTAAGCTCTAACTCTACCCCGGCATTATCTAATTCTCCAAGATTAAAAGGAATGGTTGAAATACCAGATGAAGGAGCTTGAGGCAACTTAAACAGCAGATCACTACTAGTTCTTTTAAAATAATCTAAATTACCCGTAATCCTGTCCAGGAATCCAAAATCTAATCCAAGGGATAATGACTTATTACTCTCCCATTTTAGATCAGGATTTCCTTTAAAAGCAAATTTCAACCCAATTTCTCCATCATTATTAACCACATCGTATTGATCTTCATAGGCATAATAATAATATGTTCCTCCTAAATTATCATTACCAATGCTTCCGTAACTAACACGAAGTTTTAACAAATCAACGAAGGATGCATCTTGAATAAAATCTTCATCACTAATAATCCATGAAGCTCCTGCAGACCAAAACGTTCCCCACCTATTATCCGGATGGAAGCGGGAAGAACCATCATAACGGGCACTTGCATCAAAGAAATATTTTTCCTGGAAACCATAGTTTAAATGTCCAAAATAACTCTCCAAAGAATAATCGTAGCCATAAGATCCTACGCTACTTGTAACAACGGCCCAATCCATTTCGGTTATTTCAGGGAATAAGAAATTCTGTTTCGTTCCATAATTCCTTGAATATGTCCATTTATACAATTCGTGACCAACTTTTGCAGTTATTTTATGGTCCGAATTTATGGTTTTGTCGTATGACAAAATTTGGTTAGAGTTAATACTTCGTTGGATTGTGCTATTTTTATAAATAGAACCTCCCACTTCTGCAAATTGTCCAATTTGGTTATTATCAACACTCAAACGGTTTTCCTGTATATTGTCAACACCAAGGTTCAAAATTAGTTTTAATTCATTTGTAAAACTCACTTCTGCATTAGCACTAATATTAACCCTGTCAAGTGCTGTTTCTTCAATATTTAGTTTTTGTGTTCCAGCTGGATTAGCCAAAGTCATCACAGGCCTTTTCATATCGGCCCTTGTACCAAAATCATATTGTTTATTTCCATTATTGTCATAAACGAAACTACCGTCAAGATTATGTTGGTATAAAGGATAAATTGGGGCGACAACAGCTGCTACATAAAAAATATTCGCAGAACTGGTTCCAGTAGATGTAGGGTTCTCTGTACTGGTATGGATATAAGAAATATTGCTTCCTATCTTAAGCCAATCGGTGATATCCTGATTTAATTTAAGCCTGGAAGTGTACCTTTCAAAACCACTATTTGGTGTATAACCAGTATCATCAAGGTAGTTAAAAGAAAGGAAATAATTTGTTCCTGAAGTGTTCCCACTAATCGAAACAGAATGTTCCTGACGTAAACCATCTTCATAAATTTCATCGGCCCAATCTTCATGGTATAATAGATTCGCAGATGGGTTAAGTTTCCCTGTTAGCGGATCAATAAGCAAATTATCGGCTACATCATAGTTATTATAACCAAGACCCCATTCAACTGCACCGGAACTAGGATTTGTATATTTTATCAGTCGTTCAGAAGCATATTTCCCTGCTTGAATCCAGGATAAAGGACTATCAGCCAGATAATACCTATTGTTACGTAAAGCTTCCCAATACATTTCGTAATACGCTCCTGGATCGGTCATTACATCGTAGTTTTTATATGCTTTTGTATTGACCCCGAACTTACTGTCAATTACAACTTTAGGTTTGGAGCTATTTCCTCTTTTTGTTGTAATTAAAATAACACCGTTTGCAGCACGTGCACCATACAATGACGTTGCAGAAGCATCTTTTAAAACGGTCATTGACTCAATATCTGCCTGACTAATGTTATTCACACTTCCTTCATACGGCATACCATCAACAACATATAGGGGACTACTACTTGCAGATAATGAACCCATTCCGCGAATACGAACCGAAGAACCACTACCCGGTTGTCCTGAACTTGTTGCAGTTTGAACACCTGCTACACTCCCTTCTAATGCACGAGAAACATTTGAAACTTGGATTTTTTGAAGTTCTTCACCTTTTATCGCAGCTTGCGATCCGGTTAAAGACTTTTTAGTTTGCGTACCATAAGCAACAATAACAACTTCGTTAATTCCCACATTTGCTTGTCCTAAAACAACATCAATCTTGTCAGAAGTAATAGGAACTTCTTGGGCCTCCATACCCACAAAACTGACAACCAGCAAACTGGCATCATTAGGTACTTGCAACTGATATTGACCATCAATATTAGTGGTTGTACCAATCGTTGTACCTTTTACAATTACGGACGCTCCAGGTATCGTACTTCCATCTTCCGAACTAGTAACCGTTCCTGAAATACTTTTTACCTGGGCATTCACAATATGTATTCCCACAAAGGCAATACACAAAAGTAATAGCGCAAATTTTTTCATAGATTAAAAAATTAAGATTTATAACTCACTTATTAACGCACATAGATTCATTCACAAACGCAAAGCAAAATAGGAATTTTTTTTCTCTTAAGTCGAAAATATGTAAAAAAATGTTAAAAAATGTAAGCA
Source organism: Prolixibacteraceae bacterium (assembly GCA_963677475.2). GTDB lineage: Bacteria > Bacteroidota > Bacteroidia > Bacteroidales > Prolixibacteraceae > JABMQB01. The sequence goes on from CAXXQD010000017.1 coordinate 31,562, forward strand.
TGCGTCAAGGTCAACATGCGTTAATTACTGTTAATAAATAAGATAACAAATGATAATACGTATTTTTGCGAAGCTCAATCTCTGGTTATTCGTGACATTTGTCACGTAATAATCATGACAAATGTCATTTTTATGTATTTTTCAGAACTGAATACATGTTATAAAACAGCATGACCATATCCAATAAAAATAGAAATAATATATTAATATTTTGAACATAATTTCTTATTATCTCAAAAAAACATTAAGGCTTTAATGCATCATTTTTATGAAAAAAGAAACACATAGAGATACTAAAAAATGGGCGAAATGGACTTCTACACTTCTGTTTATCCCAACCTGGCTGCTTGTAACAGGAATATTTCAACTACTTGCTTTACAAATTAACCAATTCCTTTTAGATTCTGACATTGACCTATTGCCAGCAACAAGTAGTTTGGCAATTTCAAGGCTCCTTTTTATACAAATCGCTATGCTTTTTAGTGGTGTTGGAACCACGTTTTTGTTCTGGACGTTAATACAAAAACGCAAATTTAAAGAAATCGGCTTAAAGTGTTCGTTTAACGATTTTAAAAATGGTTTTTGGGGTTTCTTAACTGGAATAATACTTATTGCATTAATTGTGTTTGTTCTGCTATTAACCGGAAACGTAAAAATAAATTATATAGGCATCCAATGGCAATATCTGAAGTACTATCTATTTCTATTCTTATTGGTCGCATTTAACGAAGAATTGGTATCGCGGGGATTTTTGCTAGGAAATCTTTCGAGGTTAATGAATAAATATGTTGCCGTATTCATTGTTGCCCTATTATTTTCCCTCGCCCATTTTTTTAATCCAAATATTAACCTAATGGGTAAGCTAAACATTTTAATTGCCGGTATTTTATTGGGTTTGCCATATATTTATACCAATTCGTTATGGTTCTCAATTGGCTTGCATTTTAGCTGGAACTTTTTTCTTGGGCCAATAGTTGGATCAAATGTTAGCGGAAACGAAATTTATCACCCAGCATGCATGGTCAAGTATTCAGGAAACGAAATAGTAACTGGTGGCAAATTTGGTTTTGAAGGATCGATAGTACTTACAATTACTGCAATCTTTCTAATAGTTGCTCTCGGTTTTTATTTTGAGCGTAAAAAAAGAATGATGCCAGCTACTAATTACTGATTAATTCTTTTGCAGCATGCAATGCTGATTCTGAAGGGTTTTCGCCACTTAATAAGGATGCAATTTCAACAACCCTTTCATCGTCATTTAGCCTCCGAATGGAAGTAAAAGTTTCGGAACTTCGTTCTTCTTTATACACCACAAAGTGGGCATCTCCTTTTCCGGCAATCTGTGGCAAGTGCGTTATATTTATGATTTGGGTATGTTTGGAAAATTCCTTTAATATATTCCCCATCTTCAGGGCAATCTCGCCTGATATCCCCGAATCTATTTCATCAAAAATAATGGTTGGCAACTCATTTTTTGTTGCTATAATTGCTTTTAACGCAAGCATTAGTCTTGATGTTTCTCCTCCTGATGCTACCTTTGAAATTTCGTCCATTTCCCCACCCCGGTTTGCCGAAAACAGAAAGCTTATCTCATCTTTTCCTGTTGGTGAGAAATCGGTTTTTTCGCTCAATTCAATTTGAAACCTTGCATGTGGCATTCCCAATTGTTGCAGGGTATCTTTTACATCCTTATTGATTTTTTGAAATGAATTTTGCCTTTTTTGGGTTAATTTTTGAGCAGCACCATGCAACTGTTCATTAAGTTGGGTTTGTCTTTTTTCAAGTTTTGATATTTCATCATCGTATTCGGCAATATTTCCGATCTGCTTTTCAAAATTATTCTTTAAATCAATAAGTTCTCTAATGGATGAAACATGGTGTTTTTGCTGTAAACTATATAACAAATCAAGCCGGTCCTTAACAAATTCTAATTGTTGCGGATTAACATCTGTATTTTCCGAAATACGTTCCACATCCTCTGAGATATCTTTTAATTCCAGATATGAACTCTCAAGGCGATCAGCCAAAGCCTCTGCATCTTTCAAATATGTTCCTGCCTTATTGAGTAACCCGATCCCGCTTTTCAATTCTGAAAGTAAAGAACGTTCATTACCTTCTAATATTTCTTGCAGGTTTGAAAATATACTTTTTATTTCTTCAGCATGCGACAAAAACTCCTGCTCTTCTTCCAATTGTTCCTGCTCACCATCAACAAGTTTCGATTCTTCCAATTGGTTCCATTGAAATTCTAGATAGTCCAGTTCCGACTTTTCCTTCTCTGCCTTTTCTTTAAGTTGATCTAATTTAGTTTTGGCGTTGTTAAATTCGACAAAAACATCTCTGTAGCTTTTCAGTTCTTTTTCCACACCCGCAACTATATCGACAAGTCGGAGTTGAAAAATCTGGTTGCCCAAATCAAGGCTCTGGTGTTGGGAATGAATATCGATTAACCTTGAAGCCATTTGCTGCATGACTGTCAGGTTAACCGGGGTATCGTTAATAAAAGCCCTCGATTTTCCACTTGGTGTTATTTCCCTCCTAAAGATTGAAACGTGTTCATAATCGAGGTCAAATTTTTCAAAATATTCAGCTAACCTATAACTTTCAACATTAAAAATCCCTTCGACAACACACTTTTGGGTTTTATTGCGCAATAAACTTAAATCTGCCCTTTTCCCGAGCATTAATTCAAGAGCGCCCAAAATAATTGATTTACCAGCTCCGGTCTCTCCTGTAATAATATTAAAAGCGCCATCAAAATTAACCTTTAACATGTCAATTAAGGCATAATTTTTAATGGTTAAGGATGTCAGCATTCTATTATGTTTTAGAAACTTTCCGATTTGGTAATCTTATCGTACTTAGAACCATTTGAAGGGTCAATTTCATTCAGGATTGTAACAACCCTGTTTCTTTCATCCGGGAATGATTTGGAAAAGACATTGACCAATTCATCTGATTTAGCATCAAAGAATATCTGTAGAATATATAAAGATGGCCTACGCCTAAATACCTTTTGAAGCGCCCTCAGCGATTCCGCAATTTGAGCCCTCCCTTCCTCTGGTTTATCAGCCATCAAATCCATACCCTGCCGATGATAATTGTAAATACACTCGCGATAACTGGCATACGATTTATTTAAGATATTTTCGACCAGCCAATACCTGTTCCTTTCGCTTTCAAAAGATTTCCAGCCTGTTTCAACTGCATTTTGCGAATTATTCACAATATTTTGTGCTTTGGCAAAAAACTCTGTGCCACCCTCCGGGGAAAACGAATCGTATTCGAAACCGAGAATGATATAGGCATAATAAGCCAGAATATTGGTCAGGTTATCCCGGTTTGATGTTTCATTAAAAATAAGCGGCTGAAATTCAACATACTTGCAACGAAAATCATTGTCTTTAATGTTCAATAATACCGTTTCGTAGGTTGAATTAAAAGTAGGCCGTTTCACCTGCACCTGAATGCTCCCTTCAAACTCATCCGAGGAAATTTGCTTGTCCAAACGGATAAAAAAATTGCATTCAATCCTTTCGTTCATAGAATAAACATGGTTAGTCCATTTCCGGTTATTCATAAAGTTATTGATATCCTGCTGCATCGTACGGAATAAATTCCGGTTTGCGCCCTTAATTTGTTGCGACTGAACACTTACCCTGCACCTAAATTCCTGCGCAAAAGAAACCGGTAAAACGAAAATGATAATTAATATGGTTAAAACAATTCTTTTCATACGGCAATTTCAAGTCAATAAAAATACTATTTTTTTGATACAGATTCCGATTCACCCAACATTGATATTAGTTTTTCTACAATATCGTTGGCAACCATTTTCTTAGATTTTAACTCAAAAACTTCGGTATTATTGTTTTTATCAACTATGGTAATTTTATTTGTATCGCCCCCAAAACCTGCACCCTTGTCGTTTAAAGAATTTAAAACTATAAAATCAAGGTTTTTCGATTTAAGTTTTTTGGTGGCATTCTCCAATTCGTTATTCGTTTCTAAAGCAAATCCTATCAAAACCTGATTTGAACGCTTAATTTTGCCCAGTTTTGCAGCAATATCCTTTGTTGAGCTTAATTCTAAGTTCCATTCATTAGAAACCCGTTTCACCTTACTTTTTTCCATTGATTTAGGGGTATAATCGGCTACAGCTGCCGACATAATTGCCCCATCACAATCGGGGAATACTTCCATGCATGCATCATACATTTCTGAAGCACTTTCAACTTTGGTCAATTCGATATTTGAATGATTGGCTTGAATCCCAACAGGACCGGATATTAATTTAACTTTTGCCCCATGGTTTGCCAAAGACTCGGCAATTGCATAGCCCATTTTTCCGGTGGAGAAATTACTAATGAATCGAACCGGGTCGATTTTCTCAAAAGTGGGACCAGCTGTTACCAGAAATGTTTTATTCAGAAGTTTTTTTTTTGACTGCAAAAACCCTACGATAATTTCTACAATTTTTTCCGGCTCTTCCATTCTCCCCTTCCCTTCAAGGCCACTGGCAAGTTCACCCGTTCCGGGTTCAATTATATGGTTCCCGTACGATTTGAGTACCTCAAGGTTCCGACTGGTTGATGGGTGCAAAAACATGTCTAAGTCCATTGCCGGGGCAATAAATACAGTACACTTTGCCGACAGGTAAGTGGTAATGAGCATATTATCGGCAATGCCATTTGCCATTTTACCAATACTGGCTGCAGTAGCTGGTGCAACCAACATCAGATCTGCCCACAAGCCAAGATCAACATGGCTGTTCCATGTTCCATCATTGGCACCAAAAAACTCACTGATAACCGGTTTCTGGGATAATGCAGATAAGGTTACGGGCGTTATGAATTCTTTACCTGAAGGTGTAATTACCACTTGAACCTGGGCGCCTTCTTTCACCAATAACCTTAAAAGCATAGCCGCCTTGTAGGCAGCTATGCTTCCGGTAATTCCTAATATTATATTTTTATCTTTAAGCCTCATCCGCAGGCCTAATTTTATCTTCCTTTTTTACTTTCCCTGGAAGGATTTCGATGATAAATTTGATTCTCCATTAGTTCCTGATAGGCAATCAAAGTTGGTTTTGGCAACCTCTCATAGAACTTTGAGATTTCAATTTGCTCCCTATTTTCAAAGATTTCTTCTAAATTATCGGTATATGAAGCAAATTCCTGTAGTTTCTGGTTCAGTTCTTCTTTCAGTTCAGAAGCAATTTGATTGGCCCTTTTGGCAAGGGTCATAACTGTTTCATAAACATTACCTGTTTCCTCTGACAGTAATTGTAAGTCGCGAGGAATCGTGGTAGTAGATGCTTTCGTCTTTTTATAATCCATTATCTAATTAATTTATCTCTAGTTCATCTTCATAATTCAACAACTTTGCAGTTGTTTCGTGGTACTTTTCAATTTCCTTGGCATACTTACTATCCGGAAATTCATCAATAAACGCAAAATATTCATCTAAAGCAAGTGTCAACCTATCCAATTTCTTCTCTTCAACACTTCCAACAGCCAATAAGTACCTCGATTTCAATAACATATACATTAATTCTTCCCGGTATCTGCTATCGGGATAATCTTTAAGGGCATTGTTTAATGCAACAACCGCAGGTTTATAATTCTCAGAATCAAAATATAGCTTAGCTGAATAATACGATTTCATTACCAGTTTATCCTGTAATTCCCCAATTAGCCTGTTCGCCTCTTCAACACGCTCGTTAAATGGGTAAAGGTTAATGTAAAGCTGAAGTGCATCGATTGCTTTCTGCGTTATTTCCTGGTCGAGCCGTGGTTTTGGCGACATTAAATAATAACAATAGCCAACCATATATTGAGCTTCTTCTACATAATCGCTGTTCGGGAATTCCTTCACCATAGAATTAAAATAATGACCGGCCATTAAATAATCTTTCTGCCCTAACATACTCTTTGCAAAATAATAATAAATCTTATCTGCTTTGTTAGTTCCTCTGTATATGCTTATCAGTTCACGAAACAAAGTACCTGATTTAACAAATTCACCCTCTTCGTACAATTCAATGGCTTTTTTGTATTTAAATTCATAGTCGGTGCTTTTTACAATTTTGTTAAATTCACCGCACGAAGTTAAAATGCTCACAAACAGCACTAATCCGATACCAAATATTCTCATTTTCATAAACATGGCGCAAAAATATACTTTTTTTATAAACTGATAACGAAATTAGCAATCTTTTATTCCAATGTAAAACACTTTAGTAATATTTAACACATTTGCGGAAATCCATAAAATGCTTACTTTTGCGTGTCAAATTAAAAACTAAAATCGTGGATATATTTTCAAAATTCAAACAAAACCAGGGCGATATTGGTAAATTCATGAAGCACTCGCATGGTTATTTCAGTTTTCCAAAACTTGAAGGGGAAATTAGTGCTCATATGACTTTTAGGGGTAAAAAAGTTTTAACCTGGAGTTTGAACAATTATTTGGGATTGGGCAACCACCCCGATGTAAGAGAAGCGGATGCAGAAGCGGCAAAACAGTACGGAATGGCGTACCCAATGGGAGCGCGAATGATGTCTGGACAAACTGTTAAGCATGAACAATTGGAACGTGAATTGGCAGAATTCGTTGGCAAACCAGATGCTTTCTTACTCAATTACGGTTATCAGGGAATGGTTTCGATAATTGATGCTATTGCAGGTCGCAATGATGTAATTGTATATGATTCGGAATCGCATGCGTGTATTATGGATGGGGTATTCCTTCATAAAGCAAAAGGCGGGAAAAGTTTTGTATATTCTCATAACGATATCGATAAATGCCGGAAAATGCTAGGCTTTGCAAAAAAACGTGCTGCAGAAACTGGTGGCGGTATTTTGGTAATTACTGAAGGTGTTTTTGGAATGACCGGACAGGTTGGGAAACTTGACGAGATTGTTGCATTAAAAAAAGAATTTGATTTCCGTTTATTGGTCGACGATGCACATGGTTTTGGAACTATGGGCAAAACAGGTGCCGGAGCTCCTGAGCATTTTAATGTGAGCGACGGTGTTGACATTCATTTTGGGACTTTTGCAAAGGCCATGGCCGGAATTGGTGGATTTGTTGCCTGCGATAAAGAAATTTGTTACTATCTGCGTTACAACATGCGTTCTCAAACTTATGCAAAATCACTGCCAATGGCAATGACAATTGGTGCATTGAAACGTTTGGATATGATCCGTACCCAACCTGAATTACGTGAAAAACTCTGGACAATTGTAAATGCGCTTCAAGCAGGACTAAAAGAAGCCGGTTTTGACCTTGGAAAAACAAATACCCAGGTTACACCAGTATATATGAAAGGTGGTGTTCCTGAAGCAACTAATTTAGTTCAGGATTTGCGTGAAAACCATGGGGTTTTCTGTTCAATGGTTGTTTATCCTGTTATTCCTAAAGGAGAATTAATTTTAAGGCTTATCCCAACAGCAATGCATACACTTGAAGATGTAGAAGTTACGCTGGAAGCATTTAAAAAGGTGCGTAGCAAACTTGAAAACGGTGAATATTCAAAAACTGAAATGGCAAATGTTCAGGTTGAATTATAACACATAAACTTAATTAAGAAAAAAGACAAGCTTCAAATGTAGCTTGTCTTTTTTTTGCCTAAATATTTTACAACAACAGATTTTTCTATATCTCGACAAGTTCAGAATTTAATTGAAGTACCTTGCCCACTTCTGTTTGAAACTCCTTTATTTCATTTTTGTACCGGATTTTACATGGATTTCCCAATAAAGAAGTTATTTCTACCTGAGATAAAGTTCCGTTTTCCCATTTCATTCCGATCTCGAAACCTCCCTTGGCTTTGATCCCTTTTATTTCCCCATCTTTCCATGCTGATGGTAATGTTGGTAACAACTCGATTTCACCAGCGTGGCTTTGAATCAACATTTCCGTGACCCCGGAAACATATCCAAAGTTTCCGTCAATTTGGAAAGGCGGATGTGTATCAAATAAATTTCCCAACAAACATTTTTGTTGTAAAACCAACAAGTTGCCATAAGCTTTTTCTGTTTCTTTTAAGCGTGCCCAAAAACTAATCATCCAAGCCCTGCTCCACCCTGTATGCCCACCGCCATTCGCCAAACGGTGTTCTAAGGTTTTTTTGGCAGCTTCAAAAAGCAGCGGCGTGTGTTGTTGGGTTATTTGATTGGATGGATGCAAACCAAACAAGTGCGAAACATGCCTGTGCCCTGGATCTTCTTCTTTAAACTCTTCGACCCATTCCATCAACCTACCATCAGAAGCAACTACCAATGGGGGAATTTTTGTCAGCTTATTTTGAAGGTCTTGTTTAAATTCCTCATCGATGCCCAAAATCTCGCATGCACTTATACAATTCTGAAAAAGGTCTGTAATAATTTCCCTGTCCATTGATGGAGCCATATTCATTGTAGCAACTTGTCCATCTTTTGTAATAAACCTGTTTTCGGGAGAAATGGATGGACCTGATAGAAGCATTCCGCTTTTTGGGTCAACAACCATGAGGTCTACAAAAAATTCAGCGGCTTCTTTCATAATCGGGTAAGCATATTCACCTAAAAACTTTTTGTCTCCCGTAAATTCATAATGTGTAAACAAATGTTGGCAAGACCAGGCTGCCCCCAAAGGCCACATTCCGTATTGAGGGTCACCAAAACAAGCCGTCATTCCCCAAGGGTCGGTTGTGTGGTGAGCCACAAATCCTTTACAACCATATGTTTCTTTTGCCGTTAACCGCCCCATTTCACGCAAGGTTCCAATAAATTCAAGAAAAGGAACGTGGCATTCGGTTAAATTGGTTAGTTCCGATAACCAATAATTCATTTGAATATTGATATTTATATGGTAATCGGCATTCCATGGTGGATCAAAGCCATCGACCCATATTCCCTGCAAGTTTGCCGGAAGGCTGCCCGGTCGGGAACTACTTATGAGCAAATACCTTCCGTACTGGTAAAGAAGTTGAGTAAGGTAATCATCTTCCGATCCGTTTTTTACATTATCAAGCCTAAGGTTTGTTGGCAAATCATTTCCATCATTTTCGGTGATTTGAAATTTCACACGGTCGAATAATTTCTTATAATCATCCACATGAAAACGGAGTAACTTATCATAAGTGACCGACATAACGGTTTTCAACCTTTCCCCACATATCGCCATGGGTTCGCCTTCACGGTAATCGCTTGCTGCAACCACCCGAACAATCACCTGGCTGGCATTTTCAATTTTAATTTTTCCGTCGTCTTCCGACAATTTTCCACCACTTACCTCAAAATTTAAGACCGAGGCAAACTTCACCCCATCACCATTTCCTACATGTTCTGAAAAAACAATACTGTTGTCAATTATTTCAATTTTGGTATTCTCTGTTCTTTCAATCCATGCTTTTAGGTTTATTTTCCTTGGCTTATCGGCTCCAAAACGAAATACCATTACTTTATCCGGGTAACTTGAAAAAGCTTCCCTGAAATAATGAATTCCTTCCTTTTCGAAACTCACAGTTGCAATTGAATTATTAAGGTCTAATTCGCGCTTGTAATTGGTATATCCCTCAACTCCCACCATTTCAATAAAAAAATTGGCGAGCATTTGATTTGTCATCATACCTGATTCTAACCGGTCCGTAAGTATTTTTTCCCTTGCTAGTTTTTCTGCTTCAACATATTTGCCATCCATTAATAATGACTGAACTTTTCGGATATATTTATGCCCATCTTTTTTATCACGGTCGTAGATTTTATGCCCCGTCCAAATGGTTTCTTCATTGAGAACGATCTTTTCCTTTTCGGGAATTCCATAAATCATGGCACCAAGGCTACCATTACCTATTGGCAATGCCTCATTCCAGTTCTCTGCCGGACTTTCGTACCAAAGTTTAAGTGGCACTTGCGCGGGTTCGGATTCGTTAACTTTGCATGAAGATACAATCGTGAGAATTAACAAAAGGAAGTAATAAAAGGATTTCATATTGTTAGATTTGTTGTTTTTGAGAATACTAATTTAATAATATCCTGTCAAACAATTGTACTTTAATGCAGTTCAAAAAAAAAGTCCCTTTATTTTCATAAAAGGACTTTCCTATAATCGTTTCCAGAATCTTTATGCATTCTTTTCGGATAGATATCTTTCGGCATCGATGGCGGCCATACATCCTGATCCGGCAGCAGTTACTGCTTGCCTGTAATGTGAATCCTGAACATCGCCGCAAGCAAAAACCCCGGAAATATTTGTTTTGGAAGTCCCGGGAATAGTATTTATATAACCAACCTCATCGGTATCAAGGTACTCCTTGAAAATATCAGAATTTGGTTTGTGCCCAATGGCAAGGAAAAAACCATCTATTTTTATCTTAACTTCTTCTTCGTCAGCTTCACCAAGGTTTTTCACCAAAGTGGCTCCTTCTACTACTCCATCGCCAAATAATCCTTTGGTTTGATGTTTCCATAAAATTTCAACATTTGGAGTTTTCATTACCCTTTCGGCCATCACTTTAGAGGCCCTCAGTTCATCCCTGCGAACAATCAGGTAAACTTTGTTTACCAAGCCAGCAAGGTACATAGCTTCTTCGGCTGCAGTGTCACCACCTCCAACAACAGCAACATCTTTTCCGCGATAGAAAAACCCATCACATGTGGCACAAGCAGAAACGCCTCCTCCTGCATATTTTTTTTCGTCTTCCAAACCCAAATATTTGGCAGTAGCACCAGTGGCAATAATCACGGTTTCGGCTTCAATAACTTTCGAATTGTCAATCCAAACTTTATGAATATTGTTCGTGAATTCCACTTTTGTGGCCATTCCCCAACGGATATCGGTACCAAACCGTTCAGCCTGTTTTTTAAGGTCTTCCATCATTACCGGACCAGTAACCCCCTCAGGATAGCCTGGATAGTTTTCTACTTCCGTAGTTGTTGTTAACTGACCTCCGGGTTGTAATCCTTCATACATAACCGGGTTTAGGTTTGCGCGTGCAGCATATATTGCAGCAGTATATCCGGCAGGTCCCGAACCTATAATTAAACACTTTACTTTTTCAACCTCTGTGGGTTGAACTGGGTTGTTATCCCCTTTATCGTTCGTATCTAAAGTTTTAAACATGACTTTTATTTTTTTTGTGATGAACAAAAGTATAAAACATCTAAGTATATACAATAGTATATCTATCAATAATAATTAACACGGGATAGATTAATACTATTACCCCAATTCAAAGTTTGAAATCCACATCTTTTATTTCTTGCATAACAATATCTTCTTTTAATCCTAAACCTTTCATCTCCATAAGGATAGATTTTTACACTTTTGTTTTATTTGTATCGTTAATTCTATGAAATGATATAAATGCAATTCATTCGACACAAAAGAAAATTGTTATCTTGAAGAACTTAAATTAAGGTATGTATTTAAAACCCGATTCAGGAAAACTAAACATGAAATTAAATATTTTTGCTTCTATATCGCTCCTGATAATTTTTGCTTCTTGCAATCACAAACAAATCCCACCTTCGCTTTGGCCATTCGGGAAGAATAAAAAAGAATTTAAAAAAGTGCTACAACACTATTCTTCCCCTGAAGACAGCCTTAAATTAAAAGCTGCAAAGTATCTTATTGAGAATATGAAAGGGCATTACGGTTATGTCCCTAAAAATGAATATGGGTTTGAAGAATTCTTTCAAAGCATGGACGAAAAGGTATCGCCATTATTCTTAAAAAAAGATAATTTATACAAAGTATTGAAACGTGAAATAATAAATATCGAAATTTCGAAAGGCCTGGCAGATGGAACTTTGAAAAAACCAGAATATACAAAACAGTACGATGCGAGTACAATTACGGAGGAATACTTAATTGAGAATATTGATTATGCATTTAAAGCATGGGAACTTCCCTGGTCGCGAGCATATTCGTTTGATGAATTTTGCAAATATATTTTACCATACCGATATGGAAATGAAACCCTTGAACCATGGAGAAAAACTTTTTTTGAGAAATACAGTTTGGTTTTAGATTCAATTAAAAATCTGCACGGTTCAATTCCAGTTTTACGCCATATATGCAAGTCGACCAACCTTGAAATAAACAAATATACCAATGACATTAATGATCCAATTACACCAATAACGATTCTAAGTGGTCCCATATCTCAAAAATTGGAATTAAGCGACAATCTGGGCAAAAATGGCATCAAACTTAGCTTATTTAACCAAATGGATGCAATGCTATTTGCAAGCTGCCACGACCAAAGTGGCTTGGGAGTTTGTATTTTGCGCTCGATTGGCATCCCTGCATCAATTGTGTCGTGCTTGAAACATGGCGACAGAAGCACAGGGCATTCAATGGTTGCTTTTTTGGATGGGAATAAGGAGTGGCGAAGGATAAATTTCGGAAGCAGTGGAAATTACGATCACCGGACGTTTACAAATCCCAAGAATTTCTTTGAAAATTTTCATAACATGGGAAATTTCGAACTTGAATTGGAAGACGGCTCAGGTGTGCTAATGGACGTGGTGGATATTGAAGTAGATTTGATGAAGAATGCTAAAAAAAATGACGAAATAACATTATGCGTGTTTGGGGACCGGGAGTGGGACCCTTTATGGGAAGGGGAAAATAAGGGAACAAAAGTCCTTTTTAAAAATATTGGGCAAATTAGCAACATGTTTCTCGCAGCAATTAAAACAAAGAAAAAAATTAAACCAGTTTCAAAAGCATTTTCCATCGACAATCAAGGGAATGTAAGTTATTACAAACCTGATTTTTCTAATCAAACAGGCTGTTCCCTAGCCCGCAAATATCCTTTGTTCGGCAAGCACACGGAACGGTTGAATGCCTTAATTGGCGGGTACTTTTCGACCTCAGAAAGTAATGATTTTGCAAATAAAGAAATATTGTACCAGGTGGATACACTATTGAGCTACGACAACAATTTGATAAAATGTAAAGAAAAAGAAGGAAAATTCCTTCGGTATGACTTTCCCATGTCATCGTGGTCAAAATTTGATGGCCCGGCTGAGATTGCATTTTACACAACGCAAGGTGATACCCTGAAAAAACTAGAAGGAAAATATTATGCATCCCCCCAGCTCTCGCAAGAGCATATAAATTTAATGACGGACGACAATATGCTCACCTATGTTGAAGTATGGGACTGCGATGATAGTGTGGATATTGAAACCGGAAGGTTTGTTTTAAGAAAGGACAAACAACCCATCTGGATTGCCATGGAATTAGACACGCCAACAGTGGTAACCCATGTTAGCATATGCCCAAGAAACGATAAAAATGGAATCTACCCGGGAATGCGCTATGAATTGTTCTATTGGGACGACGAATGGAAATCGTTGGGCATGAAAACTGCAAAGAGCGACACGGTTCAGTTTAACGGGATACCGGCAAATGCTGTGCTTTGGCTACGAAATTTAGACGAGGGAAAAGAAGAACGTATTTTTACTTTGAAAAATGGGAAACAAATTTGGTGGTAGCCTTAAAATATTCCTTTAAATACCTTGCCAATTCACAAATTTAGAATAATCAAATAATTATTAGAAAACCTTTTTTGCTGGTTTTGAAAAAAGAACTATTTTCGCCAAGAATTTTGTAAATTTCAAGAATTCATTTGTAATTACGAGATTACTTATTCGGGATGTGGCGCAGTCTGGTAGCGTACTCGTCTGGGGGGCGAGGGGTCGCAAGTTCAAATCTTGTCATCCCGACAAAGACAAAAGCCTTTTGCTATTGCAGAAGGCTTTTCTGTTTTGGATGGAAACGAATATTTATTTTCTAATGAAATCCGAAACGGAAATGACTGGTGAACGAAGTGAACTAAGCTTTTGGCTTTGAGCATCCCTCCCACTTAAGGTTCAATGAAATTAAATCGTGTCATCCCGACAATTGAAGAGACGATTTAGGTTTTTCCATTTCGTCTTTTTTTATAAAAAAGATTCATTTCTGAAAGAAAAAATTCCATATTGTATTTAACAAAGCCCACATAAATAGCTAAAACAGATGACAAGTTTTAGATATGCATGTTTTTAATCCGGCTGAAAAATTTTATATTGTAGTGTACAATACAGTATTTCAGATGGATCAAAAATCAAAATCACGCATATTTAATGAAGATGGAAAGAAAAGAATAATTATTATCGGCAATACCTTGCTTTTATTCATACCTGTGTTCCTGATAATTTTAACCATTACAATATTAATATTAGACCGACAAGAAAAAATGGAAAAACAGGTATATTCTGATGCAGAATATAGTATTGTTGATGTCAAACTAAAATCTATTGAAACTGAACTAAACCACGTCCTTCATGATCTGTTCACATTAAAATCGAATAGTTTATTTAACCAATATATCAATGATAACGATCCAAATTTGGCGAATGAACTCAGTGAGGACTTTCTGAATATAGCAATGCATCAAAGATCTTACGACCAGTGCAGGTTTATCAATGAAAAAGGCATAGAAGTAATACGTATAAATTTCAATAACGGCAACCCATATATTGTACCAGATTCCAGTCTTCAAAATAAGAGAAATCGGTACTATTTTCAGGAAACCATAAAATTATCCGAAAACGAAGTATATATCTCCCCCCTCGATCTAAATATTGAAAATGGTGAAGTTGAGAAACCGTTTAAGCCAATGATACGAATAGGCACGCCAATTTTTAATAAAAGCAATAAAAATAAAGGAATTTTACTTTTTAATTTTCTAGCAGAAGACTTTTTGCTGCAAATGGAAGCATATAAAAACACCATGTTACAAAATCAGATAATGGTCTTAAATTCTGATGGCTATTGGCTAAAAAGTCCAGTTAAGGAACATGAATGGGGATTTATGTTTGAAAATAAAAAAGACATTTATTTTTCAAATTATTATTCCGATGCATGGGATAATATTACTAACAACGAAACGATACAATTTGAAACTAAATGCGGGCTATTTACATCAAAAACAATTTACCCGGCACAGGTTGGACTAAAATACATTCACGATCTGTATACTACAGAATTTAAGGAAGGCCAACTTTTACAATCAAAGAAATATTACTGGAAAATTGTGTCATTTGTGCCAAACGAAGTACTTTATGAAGAACAAAATCATCGACGTAAGTTAATATCTATCATCCTTGGTCTATTTAGCATAAGTTTATTATTTATGTCGGGGAGCCTTGCAAAAAACAGGTTCTTAAAAAACGAAGCTTTAAAATCATTAAAACTAAGCAACGATACCAAAGACAAGTTCTTTTCGATCATTGCTCATGACTTAAAAGGGCCATTTAATTCTTTAATTGGGTTCAGTGATTTGCTGTTAGAAGAAATAAAAAGTAATAACAAAGCAAACATTAAAAAATTCAGCACGATACTGCATACAACTATTAATAACACTTACGATTTTATAATTAATCTGCTGGACTGGTCAAGGTCGCAAACAAATGCTATAGTCTATCGTCCCGAGATATTTAATATCAATGACCTTATCCTTGAAAACTTCAGGCTATTAAAACCCCAGGCTGATAAAAAGAATATTGTTTTAATAAACCTTACTTCTGAAGACTTTAACATACAGGCTGATAAAAATATTTTGAGCACCATTTTTAGAAACCTCATCTCAAATGCCATCAAATATAGCAACCCGGGCGGTGAAGTCAAGGTGGAAGCTAATTGGAGCAATAGTTTTGTTAAGTGCCTTGTAAAAGATAATGGAATTGGTATGAGCAATGAGAGGCTAAGCGAGCTTTTCAAACTTGAATCGACAAAAAGTACCCCTGGCACAAACAATGAAAAAGGAACCGGCCTAGGACTTATCCTATGCAAAGAGCTGATTGAAAACAACAAGGGAACTTTTAAGGTAGATAGCGAAGTTGGTAAAGGCTCAAGTTTTTGGTTCACCTTGCCAATCGGCTAATCCATTTTTAAGTATTACAATCGCACAACTAGCCATTCCCTTTTAATTGGGGATTATTTTTTATTATTCTTTTATTGATGAGGGTTTTTGTACCATTTCAATAATACATAAATTTGTATCTTAACCGAATTAATTAAACAAGAAGCCCGATTGTGAGAAAATCGATACATATATATAGTATAGTTTTAATTACCCTTGTACTTATTCTGTCTTATTGCCCAAATCAATCTAACGCGGTTAATTCGGACCTGAATTTTGAGGTATTTCTCCAGGAGGATGGATTGCCAAACAACCAGGTTCAAAGTATTTATCAGGATTCGAAAGGATGGATGTGGATTGGCACCAGCCACGGGCTAAGCCGTTTTGATGGATACTCGTTTCGTAACTTCTTCCCAAGCCCAAAAGACACATTTAGTATTGAAGGAACTTTAATCCGGGTAATTAAAGAAGATAGCAAAGGGAATTTATTTGTTGGCACCGAGAGCGGCGGACTAAACTTTTATGACCGCAATACAGAACGATTTACCCAACCCTATAAAAACCATCCTGAATTTAAATACAGGGATGTTTCGGTGAACGCTATTGAAGAAGATGCCAATGGTAACTTATGGATTGGTACCGATTTTAATCTTATGCGAATAGATTCATCTATGAAACTTGTGTCCATAACTCCTGATATGATGGAATCCGAGCAACCATTCATCGGCAATTTTATTCGTAAATTAAAATTTGATAAAAAGGGCATATTATGGATTGGAACAAACAATGGACTTTTTAAATACAATCCGGAAACCAACGAAATGCACCCTTTCGATCTTCGGTTTGGAAAAGATTATAACAACGAAATCTGGGAGATATTCATCGATGATGATGGCTCTATATGGATTGGCACCTATTCGTCTGGCGCATTTATAATAGATCCGGCAACAAATAAAGTTAAGTCAATTGAACTAAGTCCCGATGTGTCACGGTCTGAAACGGTCCGAACAATTTCGAAAGGTTGTATGGATGATTATTGGATCGGAACCCGCGGAGGTTTGTATGTTTATTCGAAACCGGAGGGGATAATCGCTTATTATATTAACAAAACCCGCGAACCAAACAGTTTATCCAACAATTCCATCCTTTCCTTGCATCATGATTCCAATGGCGAAGTTTGGATAGGTACCCGTGGAGGCCTAAACCTTTTGGCTAAGAGCAAACAGGCTTTTCGGAATTTTAACGCCATGCCGGGCGATAATAATTACCTGAACAGTAGCATGGTGTATTGCTTTTGGATAGATGATAGTGAAAAGATTTGGGTTGGTACCGAAGATGGTGGAATTAACATATACAATCCTGCTACCAAAAAATATGACTATTTAATGGTAGATGAAAATCGTCGCAATTCAATTTCCAGGAATTGTATTAAAACCTTTTTAAAAGACAAACAGGACCGATTATGGGTAGGCACCTATCTTGGTGGAATCGACGTAATTGACCTGCAAACAAAAAACATTAGCCATTTTAAGCATGACCCGGAGCAACCTGGAAGCCTCGCAAACAATATTGTTTGGGATATTTGTATGGACAAGGATGGTGAGATTTGGATCGGAACATCGCTTGGGGTAAACAAATACATTCCAGAAACCAACAAATTTGAACATTATATTCAACTGCTTGGAAGTGAAGATGCATATTGGATTGAACCCGATTCAAATGGCAATATATGGATTGGGGGCAGCGATGAAATTGTTGTTTTTAACAAGAATAGAAATACAATAAACCGCTTTTATGAACACTCGCGCGGAATGTTCGAAACCTCAAAAAGTGAAATTTGGATAACAACTTCTGATAAAGGGATTGCAAATTATTCTGCCAACAAAGGACCATTAAAATACTATACCGAAAACAATGGTTTGTCCAACAACCGGGCTTTGTGTATTCTTGAAGATAATGATGCAAACTTATGGATTAGCACTTCGAATGGACTTTCAAAATTTAATCCTAAAGATGAATCCTTTCAAAATTTCACAAGCAAAGACGGATTAAACAACAATCAGTTTTGCTATGGTGCAGCATATAAAAATAAAAATGGCGAATTGTTATTTGGATCAATTTCAGGATTTAACATGTTTGATCCCAAAGAAGTTATTCCTGTAAACAACCAGGTGCCGATAGTCTTGACCGGACTGAAAGTATTTAACAAAACAGTTTCAATTTCTGATGATCCAAAGTCAATACTTACAAAAAGTATCTCTGAAACCGACCATTTAATCCTCGATTACGACCAGGACCTTTTTACCGTTGAATTTGCGGCACTAAATTTCGTAAATAGCGAAAGTAACCTATACTCCTATTTGTTGGAAGGCTTCACCGATGAATGGACCGAACCTAGTAAAGCAAGAAGCGCAACTTATACCAACTTAAACCCAGGTGAATACACGCTTCGGATCAGAAAAGTCACTCCCGGAAACAAAATTATTGGAAGTGAATGTAAACTAAGAATCACCATCCGTCCGCCGTTTTGGAAAACAAACTGGTTTTTACTGATCATCTACATGATTATCCTTTTCTTGATTTCTATCCTTGTACGCTTTTTTATAAATCGTGAAAAAATTAAAAGCCAATTGGTATTGGAAAGGGTAAATGCCAGGAAGTTGCATGAAGTTGATATGATGAAATTAAGGTTCTTTACAAATATTTCGCATGAAATAAGGACCCCGCTTACGCTTATTATTGCGCCACTCGAAAAAATGCTTGGCAAAAAACTTAGCGATGAAGAATTGCAGGGCAACCTTCAAATCATGCACCGAAATGCCAAAAACCTTGACCGGCTTATCAACCAACTGCTCGATTTTAGAAAACTTCAATCCGGGAACCTTAAACTAAACCTCACAGATGCTGATATTGTTTCTTTTGTTAGGAACATTGTGGTTTCTTTTAACGATTATGCGCAAGAGAAAAATATTAACCTCACTTTCAATACCCTTAAAAAAAGGCTGTTTATTTCATTTGATCCGGATAAAATCGAAAAAATCCTGAATAATTTATTATCGAATGCATTTAAATATACCGATCCAGGGGGCGAGATCAAAGTTAACCTTTCTGTTATTTTTGCATCCGATACAAATGATTTTTCAAATCAGGATGTTGAAAAACAATATGTTGAATTAATAATAAAAGATACTGGTGAAGGAATTGCCACAAAGCATTTAAGCAAAATTTTTATGCGTTTTTTCCAAACCGATGAAGGAAACAGAAATCCGGGTGCAGGTATTGGACTTTCATTGGTAAAAGAATTGGTTGACCTCCATAAAGGCACAATTAACGTAGCAAGCAAACCAGGTAAAGGCTCCAAGTTTACCATACGGATACCGCTGGAAACATTCAAAAAAGCAGAAACAATTAACCAAGCCAATAAAAAAGAAACAGTAAAAGCAGAACCTGAACCAACCGAGTTGATGGATTCCAGTGAAATGCTCTCAAAAATCATGTTGATCATTGAAGATAATACCGACGTGCGTCAATTCATTGCAAGCCATTTTAACTCTACATATAAAATCTACCAGGCTCCAAACGGCAAAGAAGGCTGGGAATTTGCATTAAAAGTAGTACCAGATATCATCATTAGTGACATAATTATGCCTAAAATGGATGGTTATGAGTTGTGCAAAAAGCTTAAAAACGATGTAAGGACTTCACATATCCCTATATTGCTACTCACCGCAATGCACTCAAAAGAACATGAATTGAAGGGGCTTAATATTGGTGCTGATGATTATATAACAAAACCATTTGACCTTTCCGTCATTCAGGCAAAAGTAGAAAACCTGCTTTCGATCCGGGAATCATTAAGGAACAAATATTCTTCGACGGTAGTACTGGAACCAACAAACGTCGTTCTTGCATCGCCCGATGAACGTTTCCTCCGAAATGCAATCGAAGTTATTGAATCAAACATTTCCGACAGCGATTTAGACATTGAGTCCTTTGCTACACTGGTGGGGGTTAGCCGTATGCAATTATACCGGAAATTACATGCCCTGACTGACATGACTGTTAAAGAATTTATTCGCCACATTCGATTAAAAAGGGCAACCCAGCTTCTTGTTCAAAAGAAACTTAACATTTCTGAAATTGCTTACGAGGTTGGATTTAAAGACCTGTCACATTTCAGGAAATGTTTCAAGCAGGAATATGGCATGAGTGCTTCCGAATATGTGGCAAAATCTAAAAATACGTGAAAGCACTAATAGCCGAAGACTAAAATATTCACCTAAACCAACATTATGAAATACAGACTGTTCTATCTGATTATTATCCTGCTATGTACTGGTAATATATTTTCTCAACCTCTTGCTTTTCCTGGTGCCGAAGGGTTTGGCAAGAACACCAGCGGAGGACGGGGTGGCTCCGTGATTTATGTAACAAACCTGAACCCTGGGGGGCCGGGCAGCTTTCGTGAAGCATGTTTGCAACAAAGTGCAAGAACCATTCTTTTTCGTGTTTCGGGAACTATTTTTCTTAAAAAGACACTGAATATTACACAGGGTAACCTTACTATTGCCGGGCAATCTGCCCCTGGCGAGGGGATTTGTATTGCCGGGGCCGATGTGAATATCAAAGCAGATAATGTTATTATCCGGTTTATGCGGTTTCGAATGGGCGATATTAATAAAATTGAAGGTGACGCACTGGGTAGCCTGCGAAATAAAAATATAATCATCGACCACTGCTCAATGAGCTGGTCAACCGATGAATGTGCCTCCTTTTATGGGAATGAAAATTTCACGCTGCAATGGTGCATCATTTCTGAAAGCCTGGCAAATACCATACACCAAAAAGGACCGCATGGTTTTGGTGGGATTTGGGGCGGAATTAAGGCGACTTTCCACCACAACCTGCTAGCCCACCATTGCAGCCGAACCCCACGCTTTGGCAACCTGGTTGAAAGTGAGAACATGGATTTTAGGAATAATGTGGTTTACAATTGGGGGTATAACAATGTATATGGAGGTGAAGGCGGCGAACAAAATTATGTAGGAAATTATTATAAACCTGGTCCGGCCACGCAAGAAAACGTAAAAAACAGGTTGTTGCAAATAACAAAAAACACGACCCAGGGATATGGTTCTTTTTATGTAGATGGCAATGTTTTGGAAGGAAACCCTGACGTCAGTAAAAACAATTGGAATGGTATAGTAATTAGCAAAGGTGAAACAGATAAAATGGATAGTTCAGATCATGAATTACTTTTGAGATCTAAAGCAACAGAACCATTTGAATATGAACCAATCAATGAGCAGATTGCTCAGGAAGCGTACAACTTGGTATTGAAACAAGCCGGGACAAACCTTCACCGCGATACGGTTGACCGACGTATTGTGAATGAGGTAATATTTGGCAAAGGTACGTATGGCGAGTGGTTCGATGGTGGAGGCAATGGCATAATTGATTCGCAAGAGCAGGTTGGTTCATGGCCCGAGCTTAAATCAGCAGAGCCTCCAATCGACTCTGATTCTGATGGAATTCCAGATATTTGGGAAAAACAAAACGGACTCGATCCTAAAAATCCAGATAGCAATAATTTCAATTTAGATGCAAATTATACCAACTTAGAAGTATATTTGAATTCTATAGTAAAAATGTAGATAATTTATTAATAGCTATATCCGATGAAAAGAGTATTCGTTTTCTTAATTATTGGCACTTTAATGTGTCTCCAAAGCATTGCTAAACCCGAAACAAATAATACCAATGGCTTAAAAATCATGACAATTGGCGACTCAAATGGGACATTTGAATATAGTTGGCCAAAACAACTGGCAAAACTTATTCCCAATTCCACAATAGTAAACAGGTCTATTTCAGGAAATACAATTGGCTTTGACAACAACGGCAGGGAGGATTTGAATACCCTCAAAAATATTCTTCGCTATTTAGACGAATCTTATCAGGAAATCGGTGCAAATAATAATTTCGATTATATTTTAATAAACCTTGGCACCAACGATACAAAAGTTGTATTTAACGAACGCCAGCACGAAGTTTATGCGAATTTTGTTACCATGATTGGAGCAATAAAAAAATACTTGACCAAGAATCAAAAACCGGGCACAAAAATTGGGTTTATTACGCCAGCTCCTATGGATGAACAAAAGGCAAAAAAAGAAAAATACGGTGGTGGTGACGAAAGGGTCCAAAAAAATAACGAACAATTCAAACTGTTGGCTGCAAAACACAATGTACTTTTTATTAATACATACGATGCTTTAAAAGTCGACTTTTCTTCTAAAACTTCTGATGGTGTCCATCTAAAAGAATCGGCGCAACGTCAAATGGCGGAAGAAATCGTCAAACAATTACAATAAACATTGAACAAAAAAATCTTTATCAACTAAATAAAAAAGAATGAAAAAAATAGCTTTTATCGCAATTATTATCCTCTTTGCAGGAAATATTTTCGCTCAGGATGCTGCCAAGGCATGGACTACCATTTATCCTGAAATTGAAAAATCAATTCAAACGCCAACATTTAAAAACCAGAATTATAACATCCTTGATTTTGGGGCAGTGCCCAACAATCCTAAAATTTTAAACCACGAAGCAATTAACCGGGCAATTGCAAGTTGCTCAATTAACGGTGGAGGAAGGGTTATTGTTCCCAAAGGAACATGGCACACGGCGCCTATAACGTTAAAAAGCGATGTAAACCTGTATTTAAGCGAAGGGGCTGTGCTTTTATTTACAACTAACACCAAATATTTCCAAACGGTACTAACACGCTGGGAAGGACTTGATTGCTATAACTTGCAACCACTGGTTTATGCATACGGAGAGAAAAATATTGCCATTACGGGCAAAGGCACAATCGATGGTGCTGCAGAAAAGGAAAACTGGTGGAAAAAATGTGGTGCCCCCCACTACGGATGGAAACAAGGTGATATTTCGCAGCGTACCGGCCGCCCCAAATTATTGCAATGGGCAAATGACAAAGTACCATTAACCGAGCGCGTTTTAACCGCTGAAGACGGAATGAGGCCACAGTTGATCAATCTATATCTATGTAAAAATGTTTTAATTGAAGGCATCACTTTATTGCGTTCCCCATTTTGGGTGATTCATCCCTTAATGTGTGAAAACCTGACGGTTAAAGGGGTTAATATTGAAAATGACGGTCCAAACGGCGATGGCTGCGATCCCGAATCATGCAAAAATGTATTGATCGAAAACTGTTTTTTTAATACCGGAGATGATTGTATCGCCATAAAATCAGGAAGGAATAACGACGGTCGTTTGTGGTCGATCCCAAGTGAAAACATTATTGTACGCAATTGTGAGATGAAAAACGGACACGGCGGTGTAGTTATTGGTAGTGAAATTTCCGGGGGATATAAGAACCTCTTTGTTGAAAACTGCAATATGGACAGCCCCCTGCTCGATCGCGTGATTCGTATTAAAACAAGTACATGCCGGGGAGGTACTATCGAAGATATATTTGTTCGGAATATTAAAGTAGGTGAATGCAAACGTGCAGTGCTTAGCATCAATTTGTTGTACGAACCCAGGGAAATTGGTGAAAGGGGTTTCCTGCCAACTGTTAGAAATATTTATATGGAGAACGTGACTTCACAAAAAAGCCGTTATGGAGTTTATATAAACGCATTGAAAGAACAAGTGAATGTTTCAAACATCAATGTGAGCAATTGTAAATTTGATGGTGTTGCTGAAGGTAATTTTATTGAAGGACAGGTAAAAGACATCCATTTTAACAAACTGATGATTAATGGCGTTAGCCACGATCAATAGAATATATTATTCCTTCAAAACATTATAAACTGCAACCATTATTAGATTAGATGGACATGAAAAAGCATTTCATCGGGAGCGTTTGTTTTATATTTTTGGGATTATCCGTATTTGCTCAAAGCTATATTGAAAATGGGGTACCCAAAGACTCCTCTTTCACCCCAAATCAGGCTTGGCAAAAAGTCAAGGATCAATATCCGGATTCAAGGGTCGTTAAGGCTGAACTTCCCAAAAATGTGAAGGCGAATTACAATCTGACGTATGCAACAATTGAAAATACACCCTATGGAAAACGGGATTTACATTTGGACGTTTTCCGACCAAAAACCGATCAGGTTTATCCGGTGTTATTGCTGATTCATGGCGGCGGTTGGGCTTCAGGAAATAAATCAATGGAAGCCCCAATGGCCATGCAAATGGCGTCACACGGTTACGTTTGCATCCCTGTTGAATACCGCTTAACCCCCGAAAAAAAATATCCGGCAGCAATTCACGATATAAAGGCAGCAATTCGGTGGGTACGGGCAAATTCCAATGAATATGGGATGGATACATCACAAATAGCCATTGAAGGAAATTCGGTTGGGGGAATGATGGCTGCATTTATGGGCACCACAGGCGATAACAAACAATTTGAAGGAAATGTAGGCGGATTAACTAATTCCAGCAAAGTACATGCAGTCATCGACATCGACGGGATGCTTGATTTCTTGGCACCCGTCCACATTAACCAATGTTTGCAAAAAACCGACCCTATTCATCCATGGCTCAATGTTTCCTTCCAAAAAGATCCAATGGTTTGGAGGGATGCATCGCCAAATTCATGGATCGATAATAATTCTGCACCCATATTATTTATTAATAGCGGGATTTTTCGGTTCCATGCCGGGCAAGATGAAATGGTTGGAATGCTTAACGAGTTGGGTATATACAATGAAGTCCACAAATTCGATATCAACGTGCACCCATTTTGGTTGATGCACCCTTGGTTTGACCCAACTATAAAAATCATGGTCAATTTTTTAGAAAAGATTTTTTTATAAAGTTCTTTGCTGCAAACAAATCGAGTATATTTAAATAAGACTTTGTTTATCGGCACTAGTGGCTGGTATTTGCCCACACTCCCGCTTTCAGCTCATAAAATAAATATGCACATATTTCTAGTAATGGCTAAAAACATGGCAGTACAGCTAATTAATCTAACTACGAATTTTAAGATACATTTTTTTAGCATTTTTATCGGTACGATTTATTCTTATAATTATTTATTTAGCCTGTTAATATACACCTAATAGAACGGGAATAAGACAATCACTATAACCAATTACCACAGTGATACTTACGCCACTACTATATCGAAACTCTTTTGAATAACGTTAAAATAAACCCGCTTTTTGGGAAGAATTTACCCTGGGCGGGAATTTCAACGCTTTGTTTTGGGAATTTTTCTAACATACCTCCCTGTTTATTCCTATAAATTGCTGTTTTTATTTAAACATCGCGTTGGACAGCATGAACACCTTGAAGAAATTGAAGAAAACCAACAGCAAAATCATCATTTCTGTAATGATCTTGCTTATTGTGATCATCATACTGCTCAACATACTATTATAAAACAACTTAACAGGTTATTAAATTTTATATATAATGTAAATTAAACAAGATTATCACAAATCATTTACTTAAATCTTATGAAACAAAGTATGACTAAATTTACAAGAAAAACGACAAAACCATTATGGAAATATTTATTCCGTAACATGGTTTTTCTTTTAATCGTTCAGTTATCATTATCACTCACAGCATATGCGCAAACAAAATCTGTAAGTGGAACGATAACCGACTCTCAATCCGGAGAATTGCTTCCCGGGGTTAATGTAGTTTTAAAAGGTACAACCCAGGGAACTATTACGATGATTGACGGAACATACAAAATCGATGTTCCTGCAACGAACGCAACACTCCTATTTTCATTTATTGGTTATAAAATGCAGGAAATCCCAGTGGAAGGGAAATCAGTAATTAATGTTTCACTGGAAATTGAAACAACAAACCTGGATGAAATTATTGCGGTTGGTTATGGTAGCGTAAGAAAACGGGATTTAACCGGATCGATGGCTACAATGACCAGTACCGAATTAGAAAAAATCCCAATTTCAAATGCTGCTGAAGCCATAAAAGGACGCCTACCCGGTGTAAACATTATCACTACTGACGGTTCTCCTGATGCAGAAATAGTAATCCGTGTGCGTGGAGGAGGTTCTGTAACCCAGGATAATTCGCCATTATATGTTGTTGATGGATTTATAGTAGGAAGCATCAGAGATGTATCTCCAAATGATATTGAAAGCATCAATGTTCTAAAAGATGCTGCTGCGACCGCTATTTATGGTGCGCAAGCTTCTAATGGAGTAATCCTGATAACAACTAAAAGCCCGGTAGCCGGAAAAACGCAAGTTAGTTACAATGGATATGCGCAGTTTAAAACCAATCCGAAAGACAGAGCTTACGAAGTACTTGATCCGTATGAATTTGTTTTCATGCAATATGAAAGAGCTATACTTCGTTCGGAATCTGACTTGCAAAATTTCGAAAGGTTTTATGGCAAATATTCTGACCTTGAATTGTATAAAGACAAAGAGCCTACAAATTGGCAAGATGAACTTTTTGGGGAAACCAAAATATCACAATCGCATAACATAAGTATTAGCGGAGGAACAGTATCAACTAAAGTTAGCCTAAGTCTGACCAACAATACAGATGATGGAATTATGATTGGAAATGGTTACAGACGAAACGTAATCAATTTTAAATTAAACCATAAAATATCTGAATCATTAACATTCGAATCATCGGCAAGAATTACCGATACTAAAGTTGATGGTGCCGGAACTTCAGGAAGTTCTCAGCTTCGCATTAAAGATGTTCTATTATCTCGCCCAGTTAATGGAATTGCGGATGAACTGGACATTGATTATTCAAGTTTGGATGAATCCGATGACTACGATAACTTCCTGCTTAGTTTTAGAAGCCCGGTTGAGTTGGCGAAACAAGATTGGAGACAACGAAATACAGCGAACTATGTTCTCCAGGCAGGTTTAACATGGAACCCAATGGAGAATTTAATCTTAAAGACCGCTGTAACCAGCAGCAATACCTACGACGAAAGCTTGAGGTATTATGGCCCTTTAACAAGCCAGTCAAGACAAGAAGGTAATAGTTTACCTTTAGGTACCATTAGCAAAAGGCATAATACATCATTTCGGTGGTTAAATACAGCCAACTATGTATTTAAAGACATGGGCGATCACCAATTAGATGTACTTATAGGACAAGAAGTTTACTCGAATGGAGGAAAAGGAAGCAATGTTCGTGCAGAGAATTTTAGAGAATCGATGCAACCTGAAGAAATGTTTGCGAACATGGCTCTTGGTACGCTAGATAGTTATTCAACCTATGAATCAACAGAACAAAATCGTATGTCCTTCTTTGGGCGTGTGAATTATCAGTTCCTGGAAAAATATTTGGTTACGGCAACAGTTCGCTCTGATGCATCCAGCAAATTTTCAAAAGATAATAGACTTGGTATTTTTCCTGCTGTTGCTTTAGGATGGAAAATGAATGAAGAAGCCTTTTTACAAAGTCTAAGTTACATAGATGAACTAAAACTTCGTGTAAGTTATGGGCAAACAGGAAATGATAGGATTTCTGCAAATGCAACTCAATTCTTATTTAGCGCTGATACCAATAATGGTCCGGGAATGGGTACCAACGGATATAACGCCTATTATTCACCTGAAGGATCAACACTTTACAACCCAAATTTAGTATGGGAAACCACCACAAATCGAAATGTTGGATTAGATTTCATGCTATTTAGAGGGGGTATTCAGGGAAGTTTGGATTTATATAAAAATACCACTAAAGATTTGCTTCTTGCTTCTGCAATATCGCCTATTTCAGGATTTAGTACACAGTGGAACAACATCGGTAGCACATCCAATAAGGGGATTGAATTATCTTTAAGAACAGATATTATCCGAAGTAATGACTTCTCTCTTTCTGCAAACCTTAACTTTGGTATTAACAAGGCAAACATTGATGAATTAGATGGAACAGATGAACGTTTCTATCAATCAAATTGGGCCAGTACTGACCTTAAAGACCGTGATGATTACTACCTAAGTGTAGGAAATACTGTTGGCCTTATTTATGGTTATCGTAACGATGGCATGTACACGGTTGACGATTTTTCAGGATACGATGAAGTTTCAGATCAATATATTTTAAAAGATGGTGTCCCTGATAATAGAAACACTTTAGGTGTAAGCGATGTACGCCCTGGATACATGAAATTGAAAGACATTTCAGGTCCGAACGGAACCCCTGATGGTGAAATAAATAGCCTTGACCGCGAAGTCATTGGAAGCGCCCTTCCTGATGCCACTGGTGGATTTGGAATTGATGCAACTTTTAAAGGATTTGACGCATCAGTTCTGTTTAGCTGGTCAATTGGAAACGATGTGTACAATACAGGTAAAATTGATTATAATCAATTATATAGAACATCCTACGGAAACATGTTGACATCCATGAGCTCAGATAAACGTTTTACATATATTGATGTAGATGGATCAATAACTGGCACCGCAGGTGGTGTGGTTACTGATCTTGCTCAACTTGGCCAATTAAATAAAGATAAAGAAATATGGAGTGGTAGTAATTCATTTGGACAAGCTACTGCCGTAATTCATGACTGGGCTGTTGAAGATGGTTCATTCCTTCGACTGAGCACGGTAACGTTGGGCTATACCCTGCCGAAAAATGTAAGTTCTACAATTGGGGTCTCTAATTTAAGGATATATGCCTCTGGATACAACCTTTGGTTATGGACGAAGTATTCTGGATACGATCCGGAAGTTAGTACATCCAGAAGTAGTGGTTACCCTGCTTTAACTCCCGGTGTTGACTATTCTTCTTTCCCAAGAAGCCGTTCTTTAACCATTGGGGTAAATGTAACATTTTAATAAACCATGAATATTAATTTTACAATTATGAAAATAAAATATTTAATATATACATTGGCCGTAATGTTATCATTTACTGCCTGTAAAGACTTCCTCGAGCCAGAGTCTTTATCCACTTTCGATAGCAAATTGATTTTTTCCAATGCGGATGACGCCCGTAAGGCAGTGAATGCTATGTATGTTCACTTTAGTCATGATGGTTTCCGTTCAAGGTTATCCAATAATATGACCGGGAATACAGATATTGAGCATGCCGGAGGCACAAGTGATGGTGCACGATACCAAATTTGGAGGCTTGATGCACAAGAAAATAACGGCGATTTAAGATATGTATGGGACATTGGATACCAGGCTATTCGTGATGCTAATATTAGTATCGAAGGAATATTGGCAAGTGAAGCTTTAACATCAGATGATGTTGCACTTTCAAGAGCTATGAATCATCTCTTAGGAGAAGCATACACTATGCGTGCCTATTGGTATAGCATGTTGATTTACTATTTTGGCGATGTTCCATTTTCAGTAAACGCACCTTCGGTTGATGTGGAGTTTAACCTTCCAAAAGAAGACCGAAACGTTATCTTATCTACAGTAATTCAGGACATGATTGATATTGAGGAAAAAATGCAATGGGCTGATGAAGTTCAATTCGGAATTGAGCAAATTAACAGGGAATATACCTTAGGTATGATTGCACGCTTGGCTTTACAACGTGGAGGATATTATTTAAAGCCCGACCTTACAATGGCGCGAGAGTCTGATTATCAGGATTATTATGTCATTGCCCGCGATTATACAAAAAAACTCATGACTTTAAAAGATCGTGAACTACCTGCCGATTTCAAACAAGTATTTATGAATCAGTGCAAATTCATTTCTCCCACGAACAGCGATATATTATTTGAAGTGCCATTTGCAATTGGCGAAGGCGATGTGGGTTGGAATATCGGAATTAGGGTTGACGGAGGAACACATTCTTATGGAAGCGGGTCCAATTATATGGCAATGCCGCCAACCTATGCTTATTCATTTGATCAGGCAGACAAGCGTTTTCCTGTAACCTGTGGTTTATATACCATTGATACCGATTTTATCCAACAATTGGTGAGCACCGGAAATATGAATATTTCACAGGGTAAATGGAGCCGTGCATTTTTAGATAATCCTCCCGGACCTTCTACAGCAAAAGGCACGGGCATTAATTGGCCAATGCTACGTTATTCTGATGTTATTCTTATGTACGCAGAAGCTGAAAATGAATTAAGCGGACCTACAGCAGATGCACAAAATGCTTTGAAAAGAGTTCGTCAGCGTGCGTTTGAAGAAGAAGACTGGTCTGCCAAAGTTGATCAGTATGTTGCCAGTGTATCCGGAAGTAAAGAAGACTTTTTTGATGCGATTGTTGATGAACGTGCTTGGGAGTTTGGAGGTGAAATGATCCGAAAATATGAACTTATACGTTGGAATTTATATTCAGAAAAAATTAATGAAACTGTTGAAGGATGTAAAAAAATGGCAGAAGAAGCGTTTAATGGAACCGGTACGTTACCTGATTATTTATACACTAAATTGGATGCAAATGGTGATTTATTAATCTATAATACCTTCGAAAAAGTAATCGCAGCTCCTGACGATACCTGGGAGCGTCAATCATGGCTCATAAATATGTATGATGAAACACAAGATGATGGTTATGCTTCGTGGATAACCAGTGATTATAATAACTATGTAAATCCGTCCAACATTGGCGTTCCAAGCGGAGTAATTCGCTATATATTCCCAATACCAACCATTGGTATTGACAATAGCAAGGGATTATTAAAGAATGATGGGTATGGATTTGGATTTTAATTCCATTAAATAAATGCTAAATACTTATAAAATGAAAATATACAAATTAAATATAAAAGCACTTATTTTTCTCTTAATTGCGGGGGTTATGACTTTTATGGCCTGCGAAGATGAAAAAGTATATCCCAGGACCCGTTTATTTCAACCGGTCCTGAATGAGGATCTTGAAGCAGTTAACAATACAATTATTGTTGATCTAGGAGTAATGAAAGAAGCTCTAAGTTATACAGTTGAGGTTAGTCGAGACTCGTTTGCAACGGTATTATATACATTTCAAACCGATCAAAGTTACTTTGTAATTAATGAAGAAACCATTGGTGAAGAATTATTGTGGTTCACAATTTACCAGGTCAAGGTAACAGCCCATGCCGATGAAGCACAATACAACAGTTTACCTTCTGATTTAGGAAGTGTTAGGACCGAGAAATATCCGTCAAATATGACCACACCTACATTTTTTGATATCTTAGATACAAGGGCCAGGGTAACCTGGACTCCTTCAGGTGCACCGATAACTGGCATAAAAGTTTTTGCCGGGAACGATGAAAGGTTAACTACTCCACTTGCTGAGTATACCTTAACTCCTGAAGAACAAGCAGCTTCAGAAAAAATCATTTCCGGACTTACTGCCGAAACAGCCTATCAAATTGCAATTTATAGTGATGCTACTTTAAGAGGATGGGAAATATATTCTACCAGGGAAGCATTTATTTCCGGGGACAATGTCCTCGATTTATCAAGTGTTGATACCGGAGATGTTAACTTGGCAAATGTCCTTCCTGATTTAGCCGACGGATCAATCGTTGTGCTTGGAGGAGGAAAAACATACCTGGCAGGTGGCTACGCATTCGAAAAATCCATTTCATTTGTAGCAGGGTACAGCTTTACTCCTGCATTACCTGTAATTGATTGTTCAACAAACTTCAATATGCTTGAAGGTGCAAGTGTTGGGTATGTAACGTTTAAAGATATTAAATTGACCGCACCTGATGGATTTGGTGGTAGGTACGTATTTAATATCGACAAAAGTTCAACCATTGGTGAAATTAAATTTGAATCTTGTATTATCCGCACTCTAAGGGGTATCTGCAGAATGAAAGGCGGTGAAGGCGTGCTTGATAAATATACATTAAGCGATTGCCAGGTGGACAGTATAAATGGTTATGCTGTAATATCAATTGATAAAAACACATGGATGTGTAATAATATCCTCCTGGAAAACTCTACTATATCAAAATGTCAATACTTCCTGGTAAGCCGTAATAACTCTAATTCAGTTGTTATTGATGGGTGTACGATTAATGAAGCACCTGAAAAAGGAAGGCAAATGTTCCGCTGGAGAGAATCAGGCCAAGATGAAGTTACAAATGGTATCAGCATTATTAATACTATTTGGGGGCATGGATGGAATATGACAGTAGGTGAAACTGATTATGGCGTTGATGGTTTTGATGGGCTGGCAAATACAAACTGGAATGTTGTAAACACATACACGACCGGGGATTTTGTATATGGTGCCAATAAAGATGAAATTCCTGGATTCCCATCATTTAATTACACAGGAACAATCTATGACTTATGGAACGATCCTGATAATGCTGATTTTAGTTTTAAAGATACAGGATTCGCAGGGAAAGGAAATTCAGGTGATCCACGATGGAGAATAGGTTTATAAGTTATTATGTATTAAAGTTTTAGGTTTAGTATAATTGTTATTAAAGTTGGTTAGTTTAGTAAAACTCTGTGAGGTTCATTTTTCGGAATGAATTTCCAGGGTTTTTACAAGTTTTTAACGTCCTTTTTTATCTTTGTGGATTCTGGGACTTACCTAAACTTATTTTCAGGCAATTTTTTTCTGCGAATAGGAGTAAAAGGCAATATTTCCCTTTTGTGCGATATTGTTTAATCGTACAATATATACAATTCAACTTTAAAACATTATGAACAATTAACTACTAAAAATTATGCGACGAACACCAAATCTTAAACTATTCTTTTTAATCGCCTTTTTGGGCACAACTTTTATTTACCAAACCAGCTTTGGTCAAAACTTCACATCCAAAGTATGGATTGCCGATAATGGCAATGGAACATATACAAACCCAATTTTGCATGCAGACTATTCTGACCCGGATGTGGTTCGTGTAAACGATGATTATTACATGACTTCTTCTTCGTTTAACTGCGTTCCCGGACTCCCGGTTTTGCATTCAAAAGATTTGGTTAACTGGGAATTGATCGCATATGCGTTAAAAAAACAACCTCCGTTCGATGTATTTGATGTACCCCAACACGGAAATGGTGTCTGGGCTCCTTGCATTCGCTACCATAACAACGAATTTTACATATACTATCCCGATCCTGATTTTGGTATTTATTTAACCAAAGCTACTAATCCAGCAGGACCATGGTCAAACCCCATTTTGGTGAAAGCAGGAAAAGGATTAATTGACCCCTCCCCGCTTTGGGACGATGATGGCAAAGTTTATCTCACCCATGCCTTTGCAGGAAGCCGTTTCAGGATTAAAACCATCCTGGTAGTAAGTGAATTGAATAGCGAAGGTACTGCCCCCATCAGCGATGATGTGATGGTTTTTGATGGACATAAAGCACATCCAACCGTTGAAGGCCCTAAATTTTATAAACGGAATGGGTATTATTACATTTTTGCCCCTGCAGGTGGTGTATCCACAGGTTGGCAGTTGGTTTTAAGGTCGAAAAATGTATATGGACCTTATGAAGAAAAGATTGTTATGCACCAGGGCAATACAGACATTAACGGTCCTCACCAGGGCGCATGGATTGACACAAAATCAGGTGAAGACTGGTTTATTCATTTTCAGGATAAAGAAGCCTATGGTAGAATTGTCCACTTGCAACCAATGGTTTGGAAAAACGATTGGCCAGTAATTGGCAACGATGAGGATAACGATGGTATTGGGGAACCAGTACTAACACATAAAAAACCAAATGTTGGACAAACATACCCGGTAACAACACCCCCGGAGGGTGATGAATTTAACACCTCAACTTTAGGTTTACAGTGGCAATGGCATGCAAATCCGGATATCTCCTATGGATTCCCTAGTGGAAACCTGGGTTTTTACAGGCTTAATTGTATTGTACGTCCTGAAAATAGTGAAGGACTCTGGAACATCCCTAACCTTTTGTTACAGAAATTCCCTGCCGAAGAATTTACCGCTAGTACCAAATTTACATTTAATGCCAGAACCGATAATGAAGAGGCTGGTTTTATGGTCATGGGAGAAGATTATCAATACATTTCCTTAAAAAGAATAAATAATAAAATGTATGTGCGAGCTGTACAATGTAAAAATGCACGATTGGGTGGAAAAGAAACAGAATTATTCTCGGAAGAATTTGATGGAAGCGATGTCTATTTCAAAATAAAAGTAGAAAAAGGCGCCATTTGCAGCTTTGCTTATAGCACCAATGGAAAAAAGTATAAAGAAATTACTGAAAAACTGGAATCTAAGCCAGGAAGATGGATCGGAGCGAAAATAGGTTACTTTGCCCTTTGCGAAGGTATTACCAACGACTCAGGCACAGTAGATATTGATTGGTTCAAAATTGAAAAAGAATAAATGAAAATATTTTTAAGCGCACTGATAAGTTTATTATCCCTCTCAAATGTATTAGGAAACGATTATGATTTTATAGTGGCCAAAGACGGTAGCGGGGATTTTGTAACAGTGCAGGAAGCCATCAATGCAGTCCCTGATTTTCGTAAAAACAAAACAAGGATTTTTATTAAAGAAGGAACCTATAAAGAAAAGCTAATACTACCGGCAAGCAAAACCAATGTTTCGTTTATTGGAGAAACCCTGGAAAGAACCATTCTTACGTACGATGATTATGCATCGAAAAAGAATAGCTTTGGAGAGTCGGTTGGTACTACAGGATCGACATCATTTTATATATTCGCCGAAAATTTCACAGCTGAAAATATCACATTTGAAAATTCAGCAGGTCCAATTGGGCAAGCTGTGGCAGTCCGTATTGATGGAGATAAAGTTGCCTTTAAAAATTGCCGTTTTCTTGGTTTTCAGGATACTCTTTACCCTCATGGGGAAAATAGCCGCCAATACTATAAAAACTGCTATATTGAAGGTACTGTAGACTTTATTTTTGGATGGTCAACCGCCGTATTTGATTCCTGCACCATTTTCTGTAAAGATCACGGTTATATCACAGCTCCATCAACAACGCAAAATACCAAATTTGGTTTTGTCTTCTTAAACTGTAAAATCACCGGAGATGCCCCGAAAGCATCCTTTTATTTAGGAAGGCCTTGGCGGCCATATGGCAAGTCAGTTTTTATCAAATGTGAACTTGGCGACCATATAAAACCTGAAGGATGGCACAATTGGAACAACAAGGAAGCTGAAGAAACAGCATACTTTGCTGAATATGAAAATTCAGGAAAGAACAATCAATCAAAACGCGTAAAATGGAGCCATCAGCTTTCAAAAGCAGAAATGGAAAAATATACACTATTAAATATTCTGGGAAGCTGGATTGAAGATCCAACACTTTTTAAATAAAAATAAAATACATAATAAAAAATGAACACAAATCGTATCGCATCACTAATTGCAGTATCTGCATTTTTAATTGCAAGTTGCACAACGCAACCCAAAAAAGAGCTCAACAATTCAAGTAAAATGATCGAAGGAATTGAATTTGAAATGGCCCAGGTTAATGAACCAGTAATTCCCGATTATTCAGTAAACATAAAAGACTTTGGTGCAATCCCAGGCGGACAGGTAATCAATACAAAAGCCTTTGCCGATGCCATTGAAGCCGTTTCGGAAAAAGGAGGCGGCAAGGTTATTATTCCTCCCGGTATCTGGCTCACTGGTCCGGTAATTTTAAAAAGTAACCTTGAATTGCATGCCGAAAACGGAGCTTTAATCAAATTCTCAGGCGACAAAGATTTGTATCCAGTTATCGAAACAAACTTCGAAGGATTAAAAACTTTTCGTTGTCTATCCCCAATTTATGGAAAAGACCTTGAAAATATAGCATTCACAGGTAGTGGTGTATGGGATGGAACAGGTGAAGCCTGGCGCCAGGTTAAAAGGGAAAAACTAACTGCCGGAAAATGGAGGGAATTGGTTGCTTCAGGCGGAGTTGTTGATTCACGCGAAAGGGTTTGGTACCCATCCGAGCAATTTAAAAACGCCTCTGAAAATGCAGAACTAAATGTGCGAAAAGATCTAAAAACAAAAGAAGATTTTGAATCAATTCGTGATTTCCTTCGCCCTGTAATGGTTAGTATACAGAATTGTAAAAGGGTTATGTTAGATGGTCCTGTATTTCAAAATTCCCCTGCATGGAACATACATCCACTTTATGTTGAAGATTTAATCGTTCGTAATGTCTCTGTTCGTAACCCTTGGTTCTCACAAAACGGCGACGGCATTGATATCGATGCCTGTAAAAATGTATTGGTTGAAAACTGTAGCTTCGATGTAGGCGACGATGCCATTTGTATAAAATCAGGTAAAGATGAAGATGGTCGTGAAGTTGGCAAACCATGTGAAAACCTGGTGATAAGGAACAATATTGTTTATCATGGCCACGGTGGCGTTACCGTTGGAAGCGAAATGTCAGGGGGTGTAAGAAATATGCATGTTTCAAAC
Organism: Prolixibacteraceae bacterium; assembly: GCA_963677475.2. Taxonomy (GTDB): domain Bacteria; phylum Bacteroidota; class Bacteroidia; order Bacteroidales; family Prolixibacteraceae; genus JABMQB01. The sequence continues at coordinate 67,822 of CAXXQD010000017.1, forward strand.
TGCACCTTTATGGGAACCGATGTTGGCTTGCGTTTTAAAAGCAAACGCGGTCGCGGTGGTGTCGTCGAAAACATTTTTATATCTGACATTTGGATGACAGACATTCCTACAAATGCCATTTCATTCAATTTATATTATGGTGGCCAATCCGTTTCTGAAATGATGGCGGATGGTGGACCAAAAACTACTTCAGAAAAATATCCGGTTACCGAAGAAACCCCACAATTTAAAAATATCAGCATTAAAAATATCCTTATTAAAGGAGCAAGCCAGGCTGTATTTCTTCAGGGGCTTCCTGAGATGAACCTTGAAAATGTTGAAATCAGCAATTTAACTGCAACCAGCAAAAATGGCTTTATCATTATTGATGCCGATCAGGTAAAAATCAACAATATTAAAATTGAAACTGAAAATAGCAACGTGTTCTCCATCCTTAATTCAAAAAATATGGAATTAAGCAATATCGAATTTAAGTCTAATTCAGAAAATGCAGTAAGCATTAATGGTTCCCTTTGTGATAAAATTGAATTAAAATCATCTGAAAAAGTTGATTTTTCCAAAAGCACTAAAATTGGTACCAATGTTCCTCAAGGAGCTGTACAATTGTAAAAAATGAAAAACGTTTTATTCATAATAATCCTGGCATTCGTTTTATTAATCGGGTGCCAGGCCCCCGAAGGACCATTTACGATTTATGCAATAGGTGATTCAACAATGGCCGATAAAAAACCAGAAGTATATCCTGAAAATGGCTGGTGCCAGGTGCTCGAAAATTATTTTGATGAATCGGTAACCGTAAGCAACCATGCCCGTAACGGACGAAGCTCAAAAAGTTTTATTGATGAAGGGCTTTGGCAAGCAGTGCTTGATAGCATAAAAGCAGGCGATTATGTATTTATCCAGTTTGGGCATAACGACCAAAAAGCATATGATTCAACCAGATATACAACACCTTTCGGAACCTATTCAGCAAATTTGGAACGCTTCATATTGGAAACCCAGGCAAAAGGGGCAAATCCAATTTTGTTCACATCATTAGTAAGAAGAAAATTTGGTGATGACGGCAAATTGACCGATACTCACGGTGATTACCCGGTGGCTACCAGGGAGATGGCATCGAAACACCAAATCCCTTTGATCGATCTTCAGAAACTTACAGAAGATTGGGTGAATTTATTAGGCGATGAACCATCAAAAGAAATGTACCTCTGGCTTCCTGCAACAGAAACGTTCCCCAAAGAAAGAAAAGACGATACACATCTTTCCGTGAAAGGGGCCAACATGGTTGCGCAACTGGCTATCAGTGAAATTAAAGACCAGAAACTAAAACTCGCCAATAGAATTAAATAGAATTTATAACCATAAGATGAAGTTAATTTACACCTTAATTACAGCTACCCTCTTATTATGTATTTCATTTTTAGGGTATTCGGTTGACAATCCATTGGATGCTGATATAGTTGTTGCTGCTGACGGAAGTGGTAATTTTACAACTCTTCAGGCCGCTATTGATGCCGTGCCAGCCAACAGTGATCGAAGGACAGTTATATACATAAAAAGAGGATTGTATAACACCGAAAAATTATTTGTCCCCGAGGATAAAATTAACTTAAGTCTTATTGGCGAAAGCCGCGAAGAAACAGTAATCAGCTATCACATATACGATTGTGCAAGCGGGAAATGCCCAAATGATGATGCCGCACTTTGGAGCGGTGACAATATCCGTACATCGGCGACCCTTACCATTCATGCGGATGGGTTCAGGGCCGAAAACATGACCATACAAAACACAGCTGGACCAGTCGGACAGGCACAGGCAATTACTGTGCGGTCCGATAAATGCGTGTTCATAAATGTCGACTTTTATGGTTACCAGGACACCATGTACTTTTGGAGCGAAGGCAAACGATGCTATTTTGAAGGCTGTTTGATTGTTGGCCGGACCGATTACATTTATGGAGGGGCAATCGTCTATTTTCAGGAATGTGAAATCAGAAGTTGGGGCGGCGGTTGGATTACCGCGCCATCAACACCACAAAATCAGGATTATGGGTTTGTTTTTAATGAATGTAACCTCACCTATGGAACAAATAGTCCGGGAGGGAGCGATGGTCAATTGGTCCGTTTAGGACGTCCATGGCATAATTACCCAAAAGTAGCCTGGTTAAACTGTGAAATGACAGAGTATATCCATCCACAAGGCTGGGGAGATACATGGAATATGAGTTATGCCGCAACGAGTGAAGAACTTCATTTATATGAATATAACAATACCGGTCCCGGTGCAGACATGAGCGGACGGTCAAATTGGGCAGGAATAAAAGAGCTAACAGAAACAGAAGCACAGGAATACACCATCCAGAAAGTAATGGCCGGGAACGACGGCTGGGATCCTACAGCTGAAGCACCATTGGTACAGAATTATGAATGGACAGGAAACGGAGCAAACAACAACTGGCTGCTTCCCGACAACTGGAACCCGGTTGGAATACCAGCGAGTGGCGAATCAGCCACAATTGATAGTTCATTTACAATAAGTGCAAGCGATACTTTTTTAGCCGATCTTACCCTGAAAAACGGAGCAACCATCACAATTACAAGTGCTTGTGTAGCAAATTATATCTCTGTTGCAAATGCAAAAATTGGTGCATCATCCGATGTCTCACTGAATGGAAAAATTGCAACTAAAGATACCTTAACATTTATTCCCGATGGAACCTTAACTGTAAATGCACCAATTAGCGGGGTCAATAGCTTAATTCACAATAGCCTAGGAAAAACCACATTAAATGCTGACAATTCAAATTTTTCAGGCAATATTAGTTTACAATTCGGAACCCTGGATGGAGCAATAGCTGGTTCTTTGGGAAAAGGTGACTTAATGGTCGCCGCCGGTGCAAACCTGATTGTTGGGAATAGCAATGCATTCTACGCCAAATCAAAATTGGAAATTGAAACTGGTGCAAACCTCCAATTAAATGCGGATGTAACCACCAGCCAATTTTTTATAGATGGTGTTATGCAAAATATTGGCGAATATACGGCAACCACAAACCCCGGTTTAATAAGTGGATCAGGAAAAATCGTTGTTGGGCGCCCCGATACTTTTGTATTTCATCGCAGTGGAAACGGAAATTGGGATAATCCTGCAAATTACACTCCTGCCTTACTACCTCTCGCCGGTGAAACGGTTATCTGCGAAGCTGAAATGGAAACAACTTCCACAGTATTTGAAGCAGATATTATTATTCAGAATACAGGAAATCTAAGAATGCGTGGAGCCCATACGTGTACAGGTACCATTTATATGAAAGAAGGTACAAATTTCAAGTACAATACCAGCGGAACAGGCATGTCTCTTAATGCTCCAGTTGTATTTGAAGGTGATGTGAGCATGATAATGGAAAGTGGGAATTCTGATGGAAGCACGCTTGGTTTGTTAGGGCCAGTTTCCGGTGAAGCAAAAATTACAGCATTAAATAACGGAAAAGGCAACGTAAATACGGGCACACTTCTTTTAAGTGGAGATAATTCTGGTTTCACAGGCGTATGGGATGCAACACAATATAGTACCAAACATCCTTCAGATCCTGGTTACATTACCCTTATCGAAGGTGATAGTGAAAATGCATTTGGAAAGGGTTCCATTCAAATTGGCCTTGAAAATAAAGTTGTATTTAGCCACAAGAAGGCTGCCGGCGATACGCTGGAACTAACCTTAAGCGAATCGGCAAAAGCTGTACTAAACTCAAATTTAGAAGTAAAACATTATATTTTAAACGGCTCACCCGTTGATACAGGTAAATATTCAGCAACTACCAATCCGGAATTATATGAAGGAACTGGTATATTAACTGTTGGGGGAACAGGTTCAATTCCTGATCCTGAACCCAATAAATTAGCGGCTTTCCCGGGCGCAGAAGGCCATGGAAAATATACAACTGGAGGACGCGGTGGCCGTGTTATTTATGTCACAAATCTTGAAGATGATTTAAATCCCGGCTCCTTACGTTATGCGTTGAATCAATCAGGGGCGCGCATCATTTTGTTCAAAGTTTCCGGAACTATCCAATTAAAATCGAAATTGAGCATTTCAAAAGGAGATGTAACCATTGCCGGACAAACAGCCCCAGGCGATGGAATTACCCTTCGCGATTATGGGGTTCATGTAGATGCCGACAATGTTATCATCCGATTTATGCGCTTTCGGATGGGCGATGAAGCCAATCAGGAAGATGACGCCCTCGGTGGCAGGTTCCATAAAAATATTATAGTCGACCATTGCTCTATGAGTTGGAGTACCGATGAATGTGTGTCGTTTTATGTAAATGAAAACTTCACTTTACAATGGTGCATTGTTTCAGAAAGCCTTCGTAATTCGGTTCATGGAAAAGGTGCTCACGGATATGGTGGTATTTGGGGAGGAAAAAATGCATCGTTCCATCACAATTTGCTTGCCCACCATGATAGCAGAAATCCCCGATTAGGTGAATCTGCTAACGATGTGTATGCATTAACCGACAATGTTGACCTAAGAAACAATGTCATTTACAACTGGCAGGGAAATAGCTGCTACGGGGGCGAAGGCATGAATGCCAACATTGTGAATTGTTATTATAAACCCGGACCAGCCACAACAAAAACAGAACGGATTATCTCGATTGACAGGAATAAAGTTTCAGGATCACCAATTTTTGGGATTTGGGGGAAATTTTACATTGATGGGAATGTATTAACTGCCTCTTCAAGAGCTACCAACGACAATTGGACCTATGGTGTTTATAACCAATTCCACAGCAGTTATGGAACAGTATCCCAAGCAGATAAAAATTCCATGAGGATAGATACACCACACACTACCGGTGAAGTTACCACGCATACGGCAGAAAAAGCTTACGAGAAAATTTTGGAATACTGTGGAGCAAGTTTAAAAAAAGACGCAGTTGATGTAAGGATTATTAGCGATGTAACAACAGGAACTGCTACCTACATGACTGGTGGAAATGGCAGCACCAAAGGAATTATTGACACCCAGGGAGCGGTAGGAGGCTGGCCTGTGTTAAACACGGAAGAAGCTCCAGTAGATAGTGATAACGATGGCATGCCCGATGATTGGGAAAACAACAATGGTTTAAATGAAAACGATGAAAACGATGCCCAACTAACCACCGTTGATGGGGTTTATCCGAATATCGAAGTTTATATTAACAGCCTTGTAAGCTCTATTATAGAAGCCCAAAACGAGGAAGGTGTACCAACCTATAAACAAGAAATTGCAGAAGCCAATAGGTTGTTAAAAGTTTATTTTAACAGCAACCAGAATTTGGCAATAGAATCGGAAGACATTATTAATGAGGTTCATATATACAGCATAACAGGACAGCTAATGATGCAGAGTTTATTTAATCAGAGAAAAATTGATTTGAATACATCCTTTTTAAAAGGTGGAATTTATATCGTTGCCATCCGTAACAAGAACGATGCTGTTTATTCTAAAAAGATAATCAAAAGATAAATTTATTGAGATATTCATTCGTTACATCCATAAAGCATAATCAACAAATACCCATTTAGATTTATTACATCCAAATAATAATTAACAGGGAAATAATTCATAATTAGAAAATTAATAAGAGATTTATAAAATGAGGAGAAGAATTGGATTAAGCCTGATTGCTTTTGCTATTGCAATAGTTTCAGGATTTGCACAAGAAGGATTGCCGGCATTTCCGGGAGCAGAAGGGAGTGGCAAATATGTGACAGGAGGCCGAGGTGGTCGGGTAATTTATGTAACTACACTCGAAGATAACAGCAGTGTAGGAAGTTTAAGATATGCTATCAATCAATCCGGTCCACGAATTATAATGTTCAAAGTTGGAGGAACGATTCAGTTAAAAAGCCGTTTGTCAATTTCAAAAGGCGATGTTACCATAGCAGGTCAAACCGCACCAGGCGATGGGATAACCATTCGTGATTACCAGGTTGAGGTTAAAGCAAATAACGTAATTATACGTTTTATGCGCTTTCGGATGGGCGATGAAACAAAGCAGGAAGCAGATGCCCTTGGAGGACGTAATTATCAGGATATAATTATCGATCATTGCTCGATGAGCTGGTCAACCGATGAATGTGTATCTTTCTATGGAAACGAAAATTTTACCATGCAGTGGTGCCTGGCTTCCGAAAGCCTTCGAATTTCGGTGCATGGCAAAGGGAAACATGGCTATGGTGGCATATGGGGAGGTGAAAAAGCATCGTTCCACCACAATTTGTTAGCCCATCACGACAGTCGCAATCCCAGGTTTTGTGGCAGCAGATACACCAACCGCCCAGATGATGAAATAGTAGATTTCCGAAATAATGTTTTATATAATTGGGGAGCCAACACAATTTATGCTGCTGAAGGAGGTACTTACAATTTAATTAACAATTACTACAAAGCCGGTCCTGCATCATCCAATAAATCTCGGATCATTCAGCCTTATGCCGATGATGGAAAAAACCAACAACCTATGGGTATCTACGGAAAATTTTACATTGATGGCAATTATATGACAGCCAGTACCACAGTTACCAATAATAACTGGCAGGGCGTTAACATGCATAGCTCGTTTTCATCAAGGGCACCGGGGGTAACCTTAAACGACCTGAAATCAGATACAGAATTTACCCATGCCCCAATAACAACACACTCGGCTGAAAAAGCTTACGAAAAGGTTGTAAATTATTGCGGTGCCAGTTTTAAACGTGATGCTGTCGACATTCGGATTATTAATGATGTAACCAGTGGAACAGCCACCTACATGGATGGTGGCAATGGAAGTAAAAATGGGTTAATCGATAGCCAAAGCGCAGTAGGTGGATGGCCCGTATTACAAACTGCAGATGCACCTGTTGATTCCGACAATGATGGAATGCCAGATGAATGGGAAACAGCTAATAACCTTAACCCAGGAAGTGATGGAGATGCACAACTTACATCTGTCGATGGCAGCTATCCAAACCTTGAGGTTTACCTAAATAGTTTGGTCAGTTCAATTATCGAAGATCAAAACAGCGAATATTTATACACCGCCACCAGTCATTTCAAATCAAATGCCAACGAGATTAAATTATACTTTAATTCACAGGCAAACGAAATCATTATAAACCACGACCAAAGCATAAAACAAGTTTCTATTTATAGCATCACCGGGAAATTATTGGTAAATAATTCTTACGATACGAAGTCTGTTCGAATGGGAATTTCAAACCTACAACATGGAGTTTATATAGTTAAGGTATTGGACAGAACCAATAAAATGTTTGCTAAAAAAGTGGCAGTAAATTAAGAGACTTTTAGTTATACTTACTTATTTCTGAAAAGGAGAATTACAAAATTCCAGATAAAAACAAAGGGTTGTCATTTCAAACGACAACCCTTTTTCATTTATAAACAACTAAATTACCTAACGATTAATTTCTTTGCAAATTTGTTGCTTCCATATGATTTGATGATATAAACACCTTCATTCAGGTCGCTTATATCCATAAAATCATTTTTGCTTTCAATCCTTTTAACCTTTAGTAAACTTCCGGCTACATTGTAAATTGCAACATCCATAGCACGTTGTACATCCACAAATACTTTTTCGCTTGCAGGATTAGGATAAACTTTCACATCCATTTTACCTAAGAATACTTGTTTCGCATCTGTAGGATTTGGTTCGCTTTTTATGTAATAAACATTTACACCACTGGAAGGAGAATACAAGTAAATTGTAGTTGCACCACCAGTATATGTATATTCCCCTTTTGTTAACTCGCTTCCCATTGCGGGCATGCGTGCTAATTCAGTATCTTTATCTCCAACAGCGACCACTAACTCCCTGTCTGAGCTACTGGAAGAAGACATGCACATGATGGTTATTTTCGTATCTCCGGCAACGTCAAACGCAAGTACCCTTCCCAAAGGAAGTCCGCCTTCGTCAAACGCACCGCTTCCACCTAATTTTAAACGATGTGTGAAATCCATTCCGTCCAACGACTTATTATTGGCATCAATGGTAACTGTTTTCTCCGAATTCGCATAAATTGTTAAATCATCAACGGTAGTAGTTGCTGAAAGTTCCCCTAAAGCATTGAACGTTTCAGCACTAATATTCCACTCTTTTGTCTCAGGTGTAGTTGTTGCAGCGGGCTCAGTTTTTATATAATAAACATTAACTCCACTTGATGGAGAAAATAAATAGATAGTAGTTGCCCCACCAACATAATCATACTCTCCTTTTGTCAATTCGCTTCCCATTGCGGGCATGCGTGCCAACTCTGTGTCTTTATCTCCAACAGCGACCACTAACTCCCTGTCCGAGCTACTGGAAGAAGACATACACATAATAGTAATTTTCGTATCTCCGGTAACGTCAAACGCAAGTACCCTACCCAAAGGAAGCCCACTTTCGTCAAATTGGCCACTACCACCAAGTTTAAGCCTACTGGTGAAATCCATTCCATCCAATGATTTATTATTATCATCTATTGTAACGGTTTTTTCAGAATTGGCATAAATTGTTAGGTCATTCACTGTAGTTGTTGCCGAAATTTCACCCAAGGCATTAAAGTCTGCACTACTAATGTTCCATTCTTTTCCTTCAGCTGCAGGAGGTGTTTCACCTTCAGCTTTTACGTAATAGACATTAACACCACTAGAAGGAGAGAAAAGGTAAATAGTGGTTGCCCCTCCAACATAATTATAAATCCCTTTTGTTAACTCGCTACCCATTGCAGGCATACGGGCCAATTCTGTATCTTGATCCCCTACAGCTACAACCAATTCCCTGTCAGAACTGCTGGAAGAAGACATACACATAATGGTAATTGTGGTATTTCCTGTTACATCAAATGCCAACACCCTGCCTAAAGGCTGACCACCTTCGTCAAACTGGCCACTTCCTCCAAGCTTAAGCCTGCTGGTGAAGTCCATTCCATCCAATGATTTATTATTATCGTCGATAGTAACAGTTTTCTCAGAATTGGCGTAAATGGTAAGTCCATCCACGGTAGTGGTTGTAGAAACTTCGCCAAGTGCATTGAAACTAGCACTACTAATATTCCATTCCTGTCCGCGTGCATGCGTCATAAACAGCACTAAACAAGCAATAAATAATCCTTTCAAAGTAAAATTTTTCATAAGCTAAATATTTAATTTGTAATTATTGATATGCAATACAAAATATTCAAATTACTCGTAATTAAACACTTGGCTTTTCCCATTAAAGGCAGGCAAAAATACCAGCGATGGACAAAAAGTACCAGAAAGCGGGTTATTTTTCCCAGAAACAAAGAATGGCAACAATATTTTTGCCTTTGACAGAAAGTTCTGAGAAAGTGTAGGGTTTTACATTGATTAAAGTGAAAGAAGTAGGTTACATAGTCACGAAATTATCCAAGAACCAAATGCATCAATTTTAGTATACGGATTATCCCTACATCAAGCCAAATTAATTTCTTCGAATTAATCCCAGCGATTAATAAAAACAGAACATTTTATAGTAGTGCCCTTCTCAATAAAGTTTTGGTTTTAAAACAAAAGGTGGCCTATTACTCTAATCTAAGATTCCTACTTGACAACGAACCTTAAACCATTAGCAATAAACCACCATTAATCCACCCAAACCTTTTGGTGTAATTTTATTTAGGATTCTTTTCCTATTTAATATACTGAGCCTGCTCTTTCAGCAATTCTTTAAACTCATCAATGGTTTTTACTTTAGAGGCATCCTGTTCCCAGGCTGCTCCAAAATAATAAGTAAGTTGATTATTTTCTGGCTTTAAAACAACCACATGGCTGTATTTATCCTCGGCAACTTCAACCAACTGGTCCATTCTATAAAAAACGCACATGCCAAGATTATCACTTTGCAAAGTTTGCACGCCAAAAGTTGCGATGCACCCCCACCCTTCTTTTATATCATCAAATTTTACAAGTTCAATATCCGGATTTTTAACAATCCCAGTTGCAATATTTGGAATTTCATTACTTAATGATACATCATATTTAGTTAGATAGCTTCCAGTTTCAATAGACAGGGCTGTTGACAAATCGGTTTTTACATCGGCAATTTCCCAGCCATGGTATTGTACCTGAACGCTTGAACTGTTATCGCCACTTTCTACTGAACAAAAAATACTATCCGTTTTTTCAACACGGGTAGCTTTCTCTCCATCCCAAAATCCAAGGGCACCAATTCCGAGAGATGAACCAACCTTTAACACATCAACACCCCAATCGCACATTTCATGGTACGAATCGAATCCATCTAATCCTACTTTGTGCAAAACCAGGGTATCAACTTTTTTCCCAAAAATGTCGGTTGCATTGCGCCAGTCAAGGTACAAACGGTAGCCAATTTTATCTGATTCCCATCCAGGGCCCTCAAATTGAATATCAAATGAATGGTCTGTATGTTTTTCATCCATTTTTAAGGATTCAACCGATTTAAAGGTTCCTCCTTGATATTCATACTGCTCATTTCCATTCGCTTTGGTTACAAATTTCCATTCGCCACCTTCTTTTAAACCCAGATACGCTTGTGTTTTTCTTTCCACAGCGCTTTTCTCAACATCACTGTTCGAAGTCTTTTTTGTGGTTGTTGTACAGGATACCAGAACAAAAAGGATAGCAATTATGCTAAAAATTGATTTTCTCATCGTTAATAATTTTGGTTGTTAGTTTTTATTTATTTAATTCTATCGCTGCAAGTATTACCGGGGCAACACCTTTTTGGTCATTGTCCACTTTTTCCTCCGAAATATAATAATCATAATCGGCTTCACGATAAGGGTTGCCCCCCAAACCACATGCCCCACAAGTATTTTTTAATATTGGGTAACCATCCTCACCCATCTCCACTAGGTTCTTTAGCAAACTATCAAAACTTTCATCCGCAATTTTTAAATACTTTTCATCGAGGTAACCTTTTTTTGCACCTTTTGCAAAAGCATAAATAAACATTGCCGATCCCGATGCCTCCAAATAATTACCTTCCCTTCCCCCCTGGTCGAGCACTTGGTACCACAAACCTGTGTCTTCATCCCGAACTGCAAGCGTGGCTTCGCTTAATTTTTGTAATATACTAATTAATGAAGCCCTCTCCACATAATCTTTTGGCAAATAATCCAGCACATCTACCAAGGCCATAAAATACCATCCTGTAGCCCGGCTCCAAAAATGTTTTGATTGCCCATTCTCAGGATTACACCAACGTTGTTGCTTGCTTTCGTCCCAGGCATGATATAACAAACCAGTTGTTGGATCAAGCGTTCTGTTATAAGCTTCCTGAAGCTGAAAAGTAACTTCACCGAACCATTTGGGCTGATCAAAATCTTGCGCATATTTAGCCAGAAAAGGCGATGCCATATACAAACCGTCGAGCCACATCTGATATGGATATATATTTTTATGCCAAAAGCCACCTGCATTCGTCCTTGGCTGCCCCTCCATCTGAGTTACCAATGTTTCAATGGCAATTTTATATTTTTCTTCTTTGGTTTGTTGGTACAAATCCAACATATTTAGCCCAGGACGAACACGGTCAATGTTGTAATCCGACATTTTATGCCCATGAATTGTTCCATCGTATTGTACAAAGAAATCGATATATGCCTTATTATAATCAGAAAACTTTTCATCAATACTATCAAGTTTAGCTACTGCTGATCCTAGAAAGGCATAGTCATACTCGTATTTGGGGATGTCCCTTAAATAATAAATCATACTATCTGAACGATGCATAACACCATCAGCAAACTGAACCGCCCAAAATAGGTTTTCATGCCCTCTTTCTTCACTTTTTTGCTGGCTGCACCCGAGGATAAAAACAAATACGGTAACAAACGATATAATTCTCATAAAATTAGATTTAAAAACTCAAAGGTACTGATATCACGAGTTGTTAATCGCTTAATTGTAACAAATGACGGGGGTTGTTTTCCCAATTTAAATCTATATTGCATATCTTTTTTGTTTTTCACTTTTATTAAAATGCCCATTTCGATTTTTTGCACATAAAAAGTACGAAGTACTTTTGGCGTTAACATAATAAATAATCTCACAAGCAAAACTCATTTTTTGTACATAAACGACCGCGCTATGGCAAATACAACTAAAAAACATGGAAAAACATCCGAATTATGACCCAAATCATAAGATATACTGGTCATTATTTTATACTTCAAACTAAAATCTATTAAACATTGATTTCATGAAAGTTAAATTCAAGTATTAGTTCTTTTTTCTGGCTATTTTTTTCTTTCTTGCAATCGATTATTATGAAATTATGCGTTGCTATTTTTCTCGAGTTCCAAATGGACGCTTAATTAATTCAGGAAACAATAAAACTACCTGAAAAAAGATGAAAAGCAATCTAAAAAAATAAAGGGGGATTGATATTAAAAGTACTAATTACTTTTATATATTTGTGAACCAAGAAAATTCTATGCAGCACTATAAAATACATCCAAAACATCATATAGCGGTCGATTGCGTTATTTTCGGCTACCGCAAAGAAGAACTTTGCTTACTACTTTATCCCCGTAGTTTTGAGCCATCGCAAGGGAGCTGGTCGTTAATGGGTGGATTTGTACAGGACAAGGAATCGGCAGACAAGGCCGCGAAACGTGTTCTGAACCGCACCACCGGACTGGATGATATTTTCATGGAACAAGTGGAAACATTTTCTGATCCCAACCGTGACCCGGAAGCAAGGGTTATAAGTATTGGATATTATGCCCTGATAAGAATTGACGAGCATGATGAAAATAAAGTTCGGGAACATGGGGCGCATTGGTGGCCAATTACCAATTTGCCAACCATGGTATTTGACCACAGCACAATAGCAGAAAAGGCACTGGTTAAATTACAGCAAAAATCGGGTTATAGCCTTGTTGGAAAAGAATTACTACCTGAAATGTTTACACTGAAACAACTTCGGACATTGTACGAAGCTATTTTCCAAAGGCAATTTGATCCCGGAAATTTCAGAAAAAAGATATTGTCGTTAAATGCTTTGGAACGTTTGGATATTAAAGATTCAATGGAATCAAAAAAAGGATCCTACTATTACAAATGCAAAGGAACTGAAAGGGAGCATGAAACAGATAGGATTGTCAAATTATAAACGAGCAAATAAAATTGTTTAAAACACTAAATAATAAAATCTAGTCACATGAATAACACGAAAAAAAACCTGGAAGTCTGGTTTATTACGGGAAGCCAGCATTTATATGGTCCAAAAACGTTACAACAGGTGGATGCCGATTCATCTAAAATTGTGGAAGAATTTAATGCTTCCGGAAAATTTCCTGTAACCATTGTATTTAAACCAGTTGTAAAAACACCAAATGAAATTCTTGATATTTGTGTTCAGGCAAGTTCCGATAAAAACTGCATCGGAATTATCACCTGGATGCATACCTTTTCGCCTGCCAAAATGTGGATTGCGGGCTTAAAAGCTCTCACAAAACCTTATATGCATTTGCATACACAATTTAACCGCGATCTGCCATGGAAAGAAATTGACATGGATTATATGAACCTTCACCAAAGTGCGCACGGCGGTCGCGAATATGGTTTTATTAGTGCAAGAATGCGCAAAAACCGCAAGGTTGTAGTTGGACATTGGCAAGATGAAAAAATACAAGACCAGGTATCAGCTTGGTGCAGAACAGCCATTGGCTGGAATGAATCACAGGGCTTAAAAATTGCCCGTTTTGGTGATAATATGAGAGAGGTTGCCGTGACTGAGGGCGATAAAGTGGAAGCTCAAATCAAATTCGGATGGCAAATAGCTGCATATGGTGTTGGTGATTTAGTGGAGTATATTGATAAAGTGACTGAAGAAGAAGTGGATGCGCTTTATGCAGAATATGAAACTATATACCAGGTAGCTGATAATTGCAAACCCGGACAGGTTTACCATGAAAATGTAAGGGAACAGGCACGTTATGAAATTGCGTTGAAAAGGTTTATGGTGGATGGCGATTTTGGCGCATTTACATCGAATTTTGAAAACCTGACGGGATTGGCACAGTTGCCAGGTTTGGCATCGCAAAGGTTAATGGCTGCAGGTTATGGTTTTGGTGGCGAAGGCGATTGGAAACAAGCCGGATTATTAAGGATTTTAAAAACCATGTCGGAAGGTATGGAAGGTGGAAGTTCGTTTATGGAAGATTACACCTATCATTTAGATCCGGCAAACGAGGCAGTTCTGGGTGCTCATATGTTGGAAATTTGCCCATCGATTGCAGCGGCAAAACCCCGATTGGAAGTACATCCTCTGGGAATTGGTGGTAAAGATGCCCCGGCACGGTTAATTTTTGAAAGTGCTACAGGCGATGCAATGAACGTTACACTTATTGATATGGGAAACCGCTTTCGTATTATTGTTAACACACTTGATGTTATCGAACCATTGGAAGCAATGCCTAAACTACCTGTCGCATCAGCATTTTGGAAAGCACATCCAAATTTAGAAGAAGGGGCAAAAGCATGGATTTATGCAGGAGGAACACACCATTCGGCATTCACACTTGCCTTAACGCCTGATTATATTGAAACATTTGCCGAATATGCGGATGTGGAATATGTGCTTATCGATAAAGACACAAAGGTATCTGAATTCAAAAAGGAATTGCGCTGGAACGACATCTATTATCATTTGGCAAAAGGTCTATAAAAACTAAAATAACTAAATTAACAAAATGGCTACATTAGATTGGATTGTAATTGCAATTTTTGCAGTTCTGCTTATCGGAATTATTGTCTGGGTTTTCCGCCAGAAACAACAAAGTTCTGGAGATTATTTTTTAGCTGGTAGAGATGCAACATGGATTGCCATTGGAGCTTCTATTTTTGCGTCGAATATTGGATCGGAACACTTGATTGGATTGGCAGGAGCCGGTGCTTCAAGTGGAATGGCAATGGCGCACTGGGAGATTCAAGGCTGGATGATTCTTATCCTGGGATGGGTGTTTGTCCCGTTTTATTCCAGAAGTATGGTAACAACAATGCCTGAATTTTTGGAAAGACGTTACAACAAAGAATCACGTTCTATTCTCTCTGTAATTTCTTTGGTCAGTTATGTTCTTACGAAAGTTGCCGTAACGGTTTATGCCGGAGGCTTGGTATTTCAACAGGTATTTGGAATTGAAACCTTGTGGGGAATTGATTTCTTTTGGATATCGGCAATCGGTCTGGTACTCCTTACCGCCTTGTATACGGTTATCGGGGGAATGAAATCAGTTTTATATACATCGGTACTTCAAACTCCAATTCTTTTGCTTGGTTCAATAATAATCCTTGTATTAGGATTAAAAGAGCTTGGTGGTTGGGACGAGTTGATCCGTATTACCAGCGCAGTTCCTGTAAATGAGCATGGCGATAGCATGACAAACCTAATAAGAAGTAATCGCGATTCAGACTTCCCTTGGTTGGGAGTATTTATTGGTTCTGCTGTAATTGGTTTCTGGTATTGGTGTACCGACCAGTTTATTGTTCAAAGGGTTCTTTCAGGAAAAGATGAAACCCAGGCGCGACGCGGAACTATTTTCGGTGCTTACCTAAAACTTACTCCTGTATTTTTATTTATGATACCAGGAATGATTGCTTTTGCATTACACCAAAAAACAGGAACTTTCCTTCCTTTACTGGAAAATGGGGCACATAATGCCGATGCAGCTTTCCCAACCCTGGTTGCTAAGTTGTTACCTGCTGGAGTAAAAGGATTGGTCGTTTGTGGTATTTTGGCTGCATTGATGAGTTCTTTAGCATCGTTATTTAACTCCTCTGCAATGTTGTTTACTATTGATTTCTATAAAAAGTTTAAACCAACAGCAACAGAGAAGAAATTATTAAGCGTTGGCCGTATTGCCACGGTTGTTATTGTAGTTCTTGGTATTCTTTGGATCCCCGTGATGAGGAAAATCGGAGATGTTTTATATACTTATCTACAAGATGTTCAGTCTGTTTTAGCACCGGGTATTGCAGCAGCATTCCTTCTCGGGGTATTGTCATCAAAACCAACTCCAAAAGGAGGTATGTGGGGAATGATTGCCGGATTTGTAATTGGAATTATGCGTCTTGGAGCAAAGGTCCTCTATACAACAATCGCCGGTAATGCCGGTTATTCGGATGTAAAGGTATGGGCAGCAGAAAATGGGGTAAGTAATATTTTCTATACCTTATTTTACGATGTCAACTGGTTATTCTTCAGTGGTGGAATGCTAATATTCAGTATGATAGTTGTGTTGATTGTCAGTAAATTTACAGCATCCGCACCAGCAGAGCAGTTGGTAGGTTTGACCTTTTCTTCTGCCACCTCAGAGCAAAAGGCA
Source organism: Prolixibacteraceae bacterium (assembly GCA_963677475.2). Lineage (GTDB taxonomy): Bacteria > Bacteroidota > Bacteroidia > Bacteroidales > Prolixibacteraceae > JABMQB01. Next base: position 84,193 of record CAXXQD010000017.1, read on the forward strand.
GCAACCCGCGCCAGTTGGAACGGATGGGATGTTTTCCACTCAGCAATAATTATAGGCATAACCGTTGTTTTCTATATTTATTTCTGGTAGAAATTATTTCCAGTGCCTGAGGTAATATGCGGTTCAAATAATTAAGTTAATAGATATGGGTAGTTACTAAATAAAATTACAAATACGTATTACTCATATCATTGTGCTTTTGATAGCATTAAACCCATTCGTATATTTATAGAAACTTAAGTTGCCTCAGTAGAATTGAGACATTTAACTATTTACGAGAAAAATATTATGTTGGAGGATTTAAAAAAACAAGTATTTGATGCGAACCTCGCGTTAGTGCAACAGGAATTGGTTGTTTACACCTGGGGCAACGTAAGTGCAATTGACAGGGAAAAAAACCTGGTGGTTATTAAACCCAGTGGTGTTTCATATGAAGACATGCAGGTTAGTGATATGGTCGTTGTTGATTTAGAGGGGAATGTGGTGGAAGGAAAACTAAAACCTTCAAGCGATACTGCTACCCATTTAATTTTATACAAAGCTTTTAAAGGAATTGGCGGAGTAGTTCATACCCATTCAAGTTGGGCAACCAGTTGGGCGCAAGCCGGAAAAAGTATTCCTGCACTTGGAACAACACATGCCGATTACTTTTACGGACCGATACCTTGTACACGGAAACTTACGGAAGAAGAGGTAAAAACAGCTTATGAGGTTGAAACAGGCAATGTCATTGTGGAGACATTTGAAAAGCTGGATCCATTGGCAATTCCGGGTGTGATTGTAAATAATCACGGACCATTTGCCTGGGGTAAAGATGCGGGCAATGCCGTTCATAATGCAAAAGTATTGGAAGAAGTTTCCAAAATGGCATTTAGAAGCTTGCAGTTAAATCCAAATGCAGAGATAGATCAATTTTTACTTGACAAACATTATTTACGTAAGCATGGAAAAGATGCTTACTACGGACAATAAAACAAAAAGAATGAGTTCAAAATACACAATAGGATTAGATTATGGTTCAGATTCGGTCCGATCATTAATTGTTAATGTGGATACCGGAGAAGAAATCGCCAGTGCGGTTTTTAATTACCCGCGTTGGGAAAAAGGAATGTACTGCGATCCTCAAAACAATCAGTTTCGCCAACATCCAAAAGATTATTTAGAAGGACTGGAATACACCGTAACCCAAGCATTAAAACAAGCTCCCGAAGGTGTCGCTCAAAACGTGGTTGGTATTTCTGTGGATACAACGGGATCAACCCCGGTTGCCGTGGATGAAAAGGGGGTTCCTCTTTCATTGACTGCCGGGTTTGAAGAAAATCCGAATGCCATGTTTGTTCTTTGGAAAGACCATACCGGAGTAAAAGAAGCAGAAGAAATTAACACCTTGGCAAGAAAATGGGATATTGATTATACAAAATTTGAAGGCGGGATTTATTCTTCCGAATGGTTCTGGGCAAAAGTGTTGCATGTTCTTCGCACAGATGTAGGGGTATTGCGTTCAGCTTATTCATGGGTTGAACATTGCGACTGGATACCTGCCCTATTAACGGGAAATACCAATCCAAAAACACTGAAAAGAAGCCGTTGTGCTGCCGGGCATAAAGCTATGTGGCACGAGGCATTCGGCGGGTTGCCATCCGAAGAATTTTTGACTGAGCTTGACCCTATATTGTCAGGATTAAAAGACCGTTTGTTTAAAGAAACCTTCACTTGCGATATTGCAGCCGGAAATTTGACCGAAGAATGGGCATCAAAATTAGGGCTTTCAACCGACGTTGTTGTTGGCGTTGGGGCTTTCGATGCGCACTTAGGAGCTGTCGGCGCCGAAATTGAACCATACTATGTTTCAAAAGTTATGGGTACATCTACCTGCGATATGCTAATCGCCCCAATGGAAGAAGTTGGTGACAAATTGGTGAATGGAATATGCGGACAGGTTGACGGATCGATTGTTCCGGGCATGTTGGGTCTTGAAGCCGGGCAGTCGGCTTTTGGCGACATTTATGCCTGGTTTAAAAAGGTAATTGAATGGCCTCTCACCAATGTTTTAGCGGAATCGGAACTTATCGATGAGGAAACAAAGCAAAAGGTAATTAAAGAGACTTCGGATAAATTAATTGCCAAATTAAGTGAAAAAGCAGCTGAAGTTCCAATTGCAGAAAGCGGGATTGTTGCACTTGACTGGATGAATGGCCGTCGCACCCCGGATGCCAATCAGGCATTGAAAGGAGCAATTGCAGGCCTTAGTTTAGGATCAGATGCACCCCGGATTTTCAGGGCACTGGTTGAAGCTACTGCATTTGGTTCAAAAGCAATCAACGATCGTTTTATTTCAGAAGGAATCCGAATTGATGGAGTAATTGCATTGGGTGGCGTTGCAAAAAAATCGCCTTTCGTGATGCAAATTGTTGCCGATGTGCTGAACATGCCCATAAAAGTTGCAAGATCGGAACAGGCTTGCGCGCTTGGAACAGCAATGGCTGCTGCAGTTGCAGCTGGCGTTTATCCGAATATTTCGGTAGCCCAATCAAAAATGGGTGGTGGTATTGAATCGGAATACCATCCAATTCCTGAAAATGTAGAGAAATACAAAAAATTATACGAGTCCTATACTAAATTTGGAAAGTTTATTGAAGAAAACCTAACGGATTAATATTCTTCTAAATCAATCAAGATAGGTAAAGGGGCGTTTTAGGAGCGCCCCTTTTTTAGTATTATCGGTTATTTTTCCCTTTAAAAATGAAACTCTAATCAATCCCATTTCATTTTCTCTACCTTAAATTCTGAAATTTCCTCAAAGCCATTGCCTTTAACTCGTATTTTGTAGGTTCCTGGATCAATAAACTTATGCTCTTCCCCATCGTTTGCAAGGTTAAGGTTCCATTGAAACATATTAATTCCCTTATCAGTTGTTGCAGGCAGCTGTTTTAATACTTCACCTTCAGAATCAAGAATTTCAACGATCACTGAATTTGATTTTTGAAGATAATAGGTAAGCACAAAATCTTTGGAAAACCTTCTGAAATATGCATTCTCACCTGGAGGTACAATTGCATCTTCTGTTGCAAGGATTTTGCATTTCACATCGTGATCCAATTTTGAAATCTTATGAATTGGCTGTAAATCGAGTGCCCAAACCCCACGGCCATGTGTACCTATAACCATCACCTCATCCCTGGGGTGGATTACCAAATCATGCACATAGGTTGTTGGAAGGTTTCCGGCAAGGCTTTCCCAACTTTCACCTTTATCCATTGAAATATATACCCCATAATCTGTTCCAACATACAATATATTTTCATCGAACGGATCTTCCTTAATAACATTCACTGGTCCAGATGGGATTTGTTTTGAAATATCCACCCAGGTTTTTCCAAAATCATCTGACTTCCAAACATAAGGCAGCATGTCATCGTCGCGCTTCCCATTTTGCGTCATATAAACCGTTGATTTATTGTACTGTGATGCAACGAGTTCACTTACCCATTTACCTTTGGGCAGTCCTTTATTTATTTCCTCCCAATTCTTTCCACTATCATTTGTAATCCAAACCCTTCCGTCATCGGTGCCAGCATAAATCAATCCAAACTCAAAAGGCGATTCACTAATCGAGAATATAGTTTGATAAGGAATATCGCCCTTCTTTTCAGGAACATTATAGGTTAAATCGGGACTTATTTTCTCCCATGATTCCCCCATATTCATTGAGCGATGTATAAATTGTGTTCCGTGGTAAATAATCCGCGGATTGTGTGGCGAAATAATAAACGGCGCCATCCACTGCCCTCTCAAACTTTCCACACCTTCAGGTACTGGCGGCATAATTGATTTATCCTCACCTGTTGCCAGGTCAGTTCGGTTTAAACTTCCATAAAACCCGGCAGAATAAACCATGTTCGTATTTGTTGGATCGATTACATGATTGCTTCCTTCGCCTCCCGGGGCATACTCAAATTCAACTGGTGAAATCCGGCTCCGTCCCCTGCTTAAATCAACCTTCCCTTTAAAACTCCCATGGTCCTGTATGGAACCGTAAACGTAAGAATGGTTCTGACATATCAATACCTACGTTAAAAAACTGCACCAGTGGCAAATTGTCATAAAATGTCCTGAAGTTTTTTCCATCGTAAGAAATTGCCACACCCCCATCGTTCACGTTCACCAAATAGTCTGTATTTTCCGGATCGATCCATAATCCATGATGGTCCATATGCATACCGGGAAGTTCATGAAAAGTTTTGCCTCCATCTTCAGACACATTAAGGTACAAACCCATCACATATATCTTATCTTCATCAACCGGATCAACCCTGATCTGGCTAAAAACCCAACCATAGGTTCCCGACATCCGTTCCATATAATTGTTTTCCTGGCTCACCTGTTCCCATGACTCCCCGGCATTATTTGATCGGTAAACAGTCGCACCTTTAATCCTCCCACTGCTTGGCCTGCCATAAGAATCCACTTCACCTTCACCGTCTTCTTTTAATTTTTGATAATTATCGACAAAGGCATAAAGCACATTGGGCTTTGCCTTGCACAAATCAATCCCAATCCGTCCCCTATATGAGGCTTTAGGTAGGCCGCTATTTACTTCTTCCCACGTTTCCCCGCCATCTATTGTCTTTAAAATTCCGCTGCCTGCATAATCCTCTTCATTTCTTGGATCGTTCCACTTATTACGAATGCGTTGCCACATGGAAGCATACATAATATCCGGATTTAAAGGATCCATTATTAAATCGTTTGCGCCCGTTTTTTCATCCACAAAAAGTATCTTTTCCCAGGTTTTTCCGCCATCGGTGGTTTTAAAAATCCCCCGGTCTTCATTATCTGTCCACTCATGCCCCCCCGCTGCAACATAAACGACATCGGAATTTTTAGGATGGACAATAATCCGTGATATGGTATTAGTGTTGATCAAACCAAGATGTTCCCAGGTTTTTCCGGCATCTTTTGACCTATAGATACCTGCACCTGCTTGCGAACTCCTAAAAATATTGGCTTCACCTGTTCCCGCCCATAATATATTTTGATTTTGCGGATCAAGTGCCAAATCGCCAATTGCGGTTGACATGGCATGCTCAAAAATTGGCTCCCAGATGATCCCTTCATTTTCTGTTTTCCATATTCCCCCCGAAGCTCCTGCAACATAAATGGTATAATTTTCACCTTTGGGTGAAACGACTTCAACATCCGTCATTCTTCCACTAATATTTGTTGGGCCAACAAACTGAAATGGCAAATTCTTATACATAGAATTCTTAACCATTTCTGTATGTTTTTGGTACATTTCAAGTCTCTTGCCCGGATCTGTTTTGCTAATAACTTTCTGAGCAAAAGCAGAAGTAACAGTGAGAAATAAAATAGCGAATAAAAATAAACGGTTGATCTTCAAGCTTTTTGTTGCCTTCATAAGGATTAGATTTAATGGTTATGCATAGGTCTTTAAAGCTAATGAAGGAATTACAAGGAAACAATGATTTTGAATAGGATAAAATTCTTTCTCACTAAATTACAAGTGATTATTCCTCCTGTACTATTGACTGTTTTAAGTGCATATCAGCAAATTTAATGTACTGCTCCCAATCGTATTCTTTAATATCGTGGGCACCCGATCGGATATGATAGCCAATTTGATTCATTATCGGATGATTTACTTCCGGCATTGTTGGGCTTTTCAATCCAAACCTACCATAAAGCTCATATACTTTTGAAGCATAATATGCCGATAAATATTCCCCTTCGGGATCAGACCATAAATCTTCTTCGGCACTTGCCACATAAACAGGCCGGGGGGCGATTAAAGCGATTAGTTCATGCTGGTCGACAGGTAACTCTTCTTCGTTATAATTGAAATATTTAAAATTGGATGAGAACCAATGCGGAAAATTCTTATTGATAACTTTTACTGTTTCCCCCTTCTTTCTTTTGAACAAAGCTGCACCGCCACAACCAGAATTATTTGAAATAATTATGGAAAAACGTTCATCCTGCGCCCCAGCCCACAATGCTGCTTTCCCTAGCCTCGAATGCCCCATAACTATGACTTTATTTTCATCTACATCCGGATCTTCATACAAATAATCTAGTACCCTGCTTAGCCCCCACGCCCAGGCTGAAATAGATCCCCATTCCCCACTTCTGGGGCGATTTTGGTATTTTGAATAAAAAAATGGATGAATTCCATCTGTAAAATCATCCTTATCCGGATCAATCTCACCATAATAAACCGTTACAAGACCATAGCCATTTTCCAATATTTTCTCAATCGGCCAGTTTTCAGACTGAACTCCTCTTGATTGCTCGGTAATTTGGTTATTAATTATCCCGAGCGATGGATTATCCCTTACCCAGGCTTCTGTCAGAACAATTTCACTATCGTAAATAACAGAATGGTTACCATTAAAATTATAAGCTAAAAAAACCGGAACTTTGCGATCGGTTTTTGGCAAGTATATTAAAACATTGACCGGAAACTCTAAGGAATCTTTTTTAAAGTTCAATTGTATTTGCTTTCGCTTTGCCCTGTTGTCCAATGCGGCGCTGTTTTCCTCAATTAGGTCAAACGAGGCATAAGTTAAGGATCCGGGGACCTTACCATAAACATTATTTTCAAACAACATTAAAAGTTCTGGCCTTGCAAATTTTTCCCATTTCCTGGTATTCCTGATTTTTTTACCATTTAATAGTTTTAAAGGGTCCGGAATTGCTATCCCCAATAACCCATCTTCATTCTTCACTGATTTTTTTTGCGCAACGGAGACATTAATTAACAAGCAGGAACATATAACAAAAAGCAAAACAAATTTCATAAGATGCGGATTTTGACAAACAAATAAAACAAATATTTTACAAAACCCATTTCTTTTCGAATAGTAATAGAATAATACCAGGATTAAAGCACGGATTAATGCTTTTCTGTATTGCAATTTTATTTCTATTTAATTAATAACTGCCACATTGGCAAAATACAATTTCTGGCATGTATTTAGTTATGTAGATGTTTCAATATTATATTTTAAATTTTGACATATGTTACATACCAAATTTACATCACGTATTATCGAAAGATGGTCACAAAGAAGTTTTGGAAGGACAATGAGAACGTAATGATTTGTTGTGGAAGAATGGGACCAATGTGTATACCTGTTTATGCTGCAATGACTGAATTAAAGGAGCAATATCCAAACGTTAAGTTTGCGGATATGGAATTTGACATTCCCGATGCCGAAGTAATTAGAAATGCGCCGGAATGTAATGGTTTTATGGGCTTACCGTTTGTAATGTATTATAAAAACGGGGAGGTTGTAAAAGCGACATCCAGCATTCAATCCCAAAGAACAAATTGAAACCAATATTGAAAGAGTTTTTTTAAAATTGGGGATAGGTTGAAAAATAATGCTCCCTGCCGGGGGCAATTGTAGGAAAAGTAGGAGAAGGGGAAACAGCTATCAAATTAGGTAGCTGTTTTGTTTTTATCACAATATCGTAATTTCCGTTCTTCGGTTTAGCGCCCTACCTTCGGGCGTATCATTTGTATCAACTGGCATTGATATTCCGTAACCCTTTGTTTCTATCCTCTTTGCATTAATTCCCTTGTCAGTCAAATAAGTTTTTACTTCGATTGCCCTTTTTTCAGATAATAACTTATTATATCCTTCGCTGCCAACATTGTCGGTATGTCCGCCTATTTCCACTATAATTGTTGGATTTTGAACCAATAAATCGTAGAGTTTTTTCAGCTCAGGGAAAGATTCTTTAAGAAGGCGAAAAGAATCGGTTTCGAAATACAAATTTCGCATAACCAATTGGTTCCCTGTTTTTACTGGAACCAATTCAATCATTAAGTTCATTGGTTGTACACTTGAATAAAGGGAATCTAAATGAATGGATTGGGAATAAAACAAATAGCCTTTTTTCGTGATATTAAATGCATAATTTTCTCCAAGTGGAAGGCAAACTAAAAATTCACCATTTGTCCTTGATTCCCTGGAGAACGACCCGTTTTTCGGATCCATAAAATTTGTAATTTCAATGTTACCTACAAGGGCTTGTTTCGATTCAGAATCGATAATCTTTCCTTTTACATAGGTAACCGGAGCAGTTTTTGATTTCCCGGTCAGCCGGGCACTATAAAGGTCAATTCCCTTGTTTTTATCCCTTTCGGAAGAAAAAAAAGCAATTGTTCCGCCTGCGTCTACAACAAATCCATTCTCATTGTTTTGCGTATTTATCGGATAACCAATATTCACTGGCTTTGACCATATATTGTTCTGTTTTAATGTAGAATAGAAAATATCGCTTTTCCCCATTCCCAGCCAACCATCTGATGAAAAATAAAGGGTTTTATTGTTGAAATGAATAAAGGGAGAAGACTCTACCCCAGATGTATTTATACTATCGCCAAGATTCTCAACCTGTCCCCAGACAGGCAGACCATCTGGATTGAACCCATTAATCTTGATCCTCCAAATATCTTTGTTTCCAAAGCCACCCTCTCGATTACTAGAAAAATAGAGGTAATCAGAATTAGGGGATAGCGAGGGTTGAGCTTCCCATTTGCGCGAATTTAACTTGTACCCCGCATTTTCTGGCATTTGCCATTTCCCTTCTTTCATAACAGACACGTAAATATCGCAACTACCATAGCCATCCTGACGATTACATGCACTAAAAAACAAAAGTTTCCCATCGGCCGATAAGCTTTGTGCCCCCTCGTTTTCAGGTGTATTAATTTCTACGATTGGTCGAACGGATCCCCACTGCCCCTTTGAAAAATCAGCAATATAGAAATCTTCCTGCATGCGGTTGCCCCTTAAACTATCCGGAACCAACCTGCGTAAAGACCAACTGTTTCCCGTCCACTGTCCTGCTGGGCCAATATTCGTTATATGGCGTATTAATATCGGGATTTAATGCCGTCACATCAGTTGCTTTGGGATTTTTCTCTTCATTTATGGCAAAATTACATTGCTCAAACTTTTTTGTTGCTGCTAATTTAAGATTTAAAGAAGCTTCTGGTTTATTAATACATTCATCATATGCCATTTGCGCCTTAGCATAATCCCCAATGGAGAAATATGCTTCCCCAAGCCTGTAATTTATGAGCGCCCTATTTCGTGCTTCATGCCCACTTGCAGAATACAAATATTTTATTTCGAGCAAAGTTGAATCAATTTTTGCATAAATGTCAGCAAGGAATAAATAAGCATTGGTAAAACTACTATCCTGAAATATAAGCTCTTCGGCAAATTGTATTGCCTGACTTACCTGTCCAGTGCGATAAGCCTGTTCTGCCTTCTCAAATAATTTCTGATTCCTTTTGTGCGCCTGCGAAAAACAAACATTCCAGCAACAATAAAGAAAAAAAGCATCCAGCTTAAAACAACTCCTATTTTATTTCTATTAACCAAGGCTTTGTACATTAATGTTTATGCCAAAACGGATATAAATTCGTTATATTTTATACAGAAAAGTTAAGGTGCTAAACCAAAATTATTCAAAAAAATGAAAAAAATAGGGGTAGCTATATGTATTTTTCCAATAATTCCCTATTTTGAGCGCGTAAATTTTTGTTTTTATTTATATGCAATAGTTTTACTATTATCAACAGTTTAGTATAAATTTTAAAATGAAATCTAAAGGAAATAACAAAAAGGAACATGTTTCAAAAGTCGACAAAATTGACAGAAAAAGCACGGTAGCACCAAAAAAAGACAGAAGTTCAAAAAGAAGGTTGTCAATTTATGATGATTACGAAGATGAAAATTATGATGATTTTACGTATGAACGTGATGACTTTGATGATGGCGACTATGATGAAGATGACTATAATGAAGAGGAATAAGTTCTAATTTCATTAATGTAACCCCCAAAACGTTTAAATATTTTATAGTCACCAAGGTTTATTAGATTTTTTTACTCCTTTTCGTAAAATGCCTCAATACCTGGATAGTGGTATTTTTTAACCGATATTTTCTCGGGGAAGCAGTAATAGATTACTTCTGCCGTTGAGCATTTTTTCCCATCAGAATTATAGATACTACACTCAATTTTGGCAAAATTCCCTTCAAATCTAATAAGCTTTCCTGTTATTTTTACTTCTCCGCTTGAAATATATAATGGTTTAAGGTATTTCACATTTAGCTCGGATGTTACGCCCGTGGTGAAGCATTTTGTGTACACTACCCAGCCACCTATTTCATCCATCAATAAGGCTTGCATGCCTCCATGCAACACATTTTTATAGCCCATATACTTATTCTCAGGGCTCCAATAAGTTTCTAATCCTCCACCATTATCGAAAAACTGCAGGTTTAATCCGCTTTTGTTATGAGGCGAACATCCAATACAGTGGTAGTCTTCTTGCGGAAATTCAACGAATGGATTAATTATTTTTTTCATCACAAATAAAAATAAAAAGCCCGCCCTTAAATTTTAAAGGCAGGCTCAATTATACATTATTACATTTAGTTATTTCCAAGGATCAAAGGCAAGCCATCTTTTCCTGCCCCAACCACAACTACTTTTGAATTTGGTGATTTTGCTAAATCCAACGTAGCTTCAATTCCGCGTTGTTTTAATATTTTATCTGTTAAACTTGCACTGATAATCTTATTAAAATCAGAAATCCCCTGTGCTTCCAATCTTTTACGTTCTGCTTCCGATTTCTCACGGTCCAAACGGAATTTATAAGCCAATGCTTCCTGTTCCGTCTTTAACTTATCTTCAATTGCACCTTTTATCTGTGGGGGCAGGTTAATCGAACGAATAAGCAAAGCCTTCATATCGATGAAATTTTCGCTTAATACTTCTTTTGTTTCCGTAATAATAGAAGTCTCGACTTCACTTCTTTTGGTTGAATAAATTTCTTCGGCAGTATAACGCCCTGCAACCTGACGAACTGAAGATCGTACTTCCGGCACGACCAATGTATTTATAAAATTAACGCCGAACCGTTCGTGAAGAAAACCGATATTTAAATAAGTTGGATTAAAACGTACCGTAACATCCATACTTATGGAAAGGCCATTTTTATCCAACACGTCCATGGTTTCCTCCCTTTGTTGTTCTTTTACATTGTATACAAACATTTCATTCCAAGGTGCAATTATGTGAAATCCTTCCACATAAACATTGTCTTTATCCAATCCTGAAGAATATGGCCGGAAAATAACACCCCTCTCTCCTGGGTCAAGAATCACAAACATTCTGTTGCCAAAAAGCAACAATACAAGAACTACTGCAACCCCAATTATAATGTAAGAATTTTTTAAATTAAACTTCATTGTATATGTTTTTAATTATTAATGCTTTACAAAGAATCATCATCCATGAAACGATACAATTATTCCTTGTAGTTTTTCTTCCTAAAAAAGCTCAAGCAAAGGTAGCAGATTAATCCCCATTTTCCGAATTATTAACATAGCGAATCTGAAAATATTTTTTAACTGTTGATATCTTAAGCCCTAACTAATTGACTATTAGATGTCTTTTAAATAGTTTTGAAAACGCAACAAATGAACAAACAATGATAAAAGAGTCCGAATTAATAGTTAACAACGATGGAACAATTTTCCATTTACATCTGAAACCAGATCAGGTTTCAGATAAAATAATCCTTGTTGGGGATCCGGCCAGGGTTGATTTGGTTGCATCATATTTTGACAAAGTGGACTTTAAAGTATCGAATAGGGAATTTGTCACCAAAACAGGTTGGCTTAATGGTGAAAGGTTGAGTGTTATATCTACCGGAATCGGCACAGATAATATTGATATCGTTATAAACGAATTGGATGCGCTTGCAAATATTGACCTTAACACACGACAAATAAACAAACAGCATAAATCCTTAAGTTTTATACGAATTGGGACTTCAGGTGCTTTGCAAAAAGATACAGCTGTTGATTCCTATGTGGTTTCCCGCAAATCAATTGGTTTTGATGGCATGCTTAACTATTATGCCAATCGGGAGAATGTATCTGATTTATCTTTCGAAAAAAGCTTCAAGGAATATACCAAATGGGATGTTTCGCTACCTACCCCATATGTGATCGACGCATCGGAAGAATTGCTCTCAAAATTTGACAACGACGAATTTCAAAAAGGAGTAACCATTTCTGCTCCCGGATTTTATGGCCCCCAGGGCAGGGTACTGCGTTTACCACTATCCAATCCTGAATTAAACCATCAGATTGAAGAATTTGAGTTTAATGGTTTAAAGATTACGAATTTCGAAATGGAAAGCTCCGCCATTTACGGGCTTTCAAAACTCTTAGGGCACCATGCATTGTGTGTTTGTGCCATTATTGCAAACCGGGTTACTGGTGAAGCAAACGAGAATTACCACGGGAATATGGAAATCCTTGTAAAAAAAGTACTTGAAAAAATAACAACATAATACATACGGTTTTGAAACAGGAAAAGAAAATAGAAGCACTGCTCAACTTGCTTGAAGATCCGGACAGGACGGTATATGAAGAAGCCACCAGGCAATTATTAAAAGAAGATGTTCATATTATTCCTGCACTGGAAGAAATGTGGGAAATGAGCCTTGATGAAATAAGCCAGCAACGAATTGAACATATAATTAAAAATTTACAGTTCAAAGAAATAAAAAAAGGCATGGTGGATTGGGTAAAGCTCAAAAAACCTGACCTTTTGGAAGGATTCAGTCTGGTAAACCTTTACCAATACCCTGATTTGAATTCGGTGAAAACCGAGATGAAAATTGAGCAAATCAGGAAAGATGTATGGCTTGAGTTGAGCAATTCCCTTACTTCATTGGAGAAAATAACCGTTTTGAACCATATCTTTTTTGAAGTTCATGGATTCTCGATTAACCATACCAATCCTTCATCGCCGCAAAATTATTTTTTAGATCAAATATTGGAAACAAAAAAAGGAAACCCGGTTTCTTTGGCAATACTTTATACCATAATTGCACGAAGGCTTGAATTACCTGTGTTCTTTGTAAATTTCCCGAAAAACCCATTGTTGGGTTACTTCGACAAACACATTGCCATTAAGGCTCATGGAATTAGCATAGATTCCGATATTCTTTTTTATATTAATCCATCTAACAAAGGATCAATTACCGGAAGGAAAGAGCTGGAATACTACCTTAAGAAAATGAAATACAAATCGGAAAAAAAATATTTTGAACGCGGAAACGATAAACTATTTATTTTAAAACTGATCAGTTCATTACAAGCCGCTTTCGACAGCCTTGGTTATAAAGATAAGGCAAATGAAATACTACAATTAAAGACAGTCCTTACCCAAAATATCGAGTAGAGTTGATAAGGAAATTGCCGTGCAAATTGCACGGCATTTCTTTTTTTATTCCCAAACTGAACCCAATAATTATTCTTAAATCTTTTATTAGTTTCCATACAACCAGAAATCCAATCGGATGCTTGCGTAACATTTTTCCCGGAAAACTTAAAAAAAACCCAAAACTTCACTATAATTTTAAAATAATACATAACTTTGTTTTTCAAAGTACTTTTTAATGAAAAACAGTAATTCATATCTAGATGACATAAAGGATATTAAACAAATGATGGAACAATCCAGTAAGTTTCTATCGTTGAGCGGAATATCCGGAGTATTGGTTGGCGTATACGCGTTGGTCGGGGCATATATAGCCTACAGGCTTTTATACATTCCAAAATCGTTCGAATTTCGTCAGGAATATGCAAATAATGTGCTAAGTAAACTATTGATACTTGCAGTGGTAATACTGATATTGTCGATCCTGACAATAGTTATTTTAACAAGTATAAAAGCCAAACAACATGGCAAAAGGAAAATGGTGAAGGGTACAAAATGGATGCTTCTGCATCTTTTTATACCAATAATTGCTGGTGGTGTTTTTATATTGATCCTATTGAACCGTGGGGTATATGAAGTTGCGTCGCCCGGGTGTTTATTGTTTTATGGATTAGCGCTTATCAATGCAGCTAAATTTACACGCACCGAGATATTCTATATGGGAATGTGCCAAATTGTAATTGGGCTAATTGCCGCATTTTTCCCTGGTTACAGCTTATTTTTATGGGCGTTTGGATTTGGAATTATACATATTATGTACGGTTTGATAATGCATTTTAGATACGACCACAAAGTAAAATAAAAGGTGAGAAATTTATTTCAACAACTAAATAAAGCATTTGAGAACAAAGTTCGCTTAGGAATTATGTCGGTGATAAGCGCAAACGGAAAAGCCTCATTTAATGAACTAAAAGAATTTCTGGATGTCACAGATGGTAACCTTGCCAGTCACATGAAAAAGCTTGAAGAATTGAATTATATTGAAGTATTCAAAAGTTTCTCAAAAAGAAAACCAGTTACAACATACAGAATAAGTGAAAAAGGGATCATAGCTTTTAAAGAACATTTAGACGCACTGGAAAAAATAGTAAAACAAAACTAATTTTTTTGGCAATTCACTTTGCTTTTCAAAGTTCTTTGCAATAATAAATCAATTTAACATGGAAACAACAAATTATTTAAAAGAAAAAACAAAAACATTCAACTGGAGAATGACACTGAAAGTAGCAACCATCGGGTTTCTGACATTAATTCTTCTAATTCCAAAGTTTATGCTAATAGACTTAATCCAGGAAAGGAAAGCAACAGCAAGTACAACGGAAAATGAAATTATGCAGCAATGGTCAAAGTTAAATACGGTCAGAGGACCGGTATTGACAATTCCATACTTGGAACGGAAATACGATGCGGTTGAAAAAGCCTTCGTCGAAGAAATAAAAAACTGTTATTTCCTTCCAAAAGACCTAAGGATAAACGGTGAGATTGTGCCTCAGGAACGTTATCGAAGTATATACAAAGTAATTGTATTTGAATCGGATATAGCGGTTTCTGGCAGTTTTGAAATACCAAACCTTGAATTGCTCCAACTACACCAACAGGATTTACTTTGGGATAAATCTGAAATTTCATTTATATTGGATGACCTTCGTGGAATCAGGGAATTGGCTAAACTTACATGGAACAACAAAGCGTATGAATTTTCTCCCGGAATTGGCACAAATGAAATGCGCTCATCAGGGATTTCAGTCCAGGTTCCTGTTTCCATTGAGCAAAATACCCCTCTTAATTTTCACTGCGTATTAAAATTAAAAGGCTCAAGATCCTTACGTTTTTCTCCTTTAGGGGAAACAACACATGTGCAGATCCAATCCACCTGGAAAGATCCAGGTTTCATTGGAAATTTCCTTCCCGAAGAACCGAATATTTCGGAAAATGGATTTAATGTTATATGGAAGGTTTTGCATTTTAACCGTAATTTCCCTCAACAATGGAAAGAAAACCAATACGATATTTCCGGATCAGACTTTGGTGTTCAACTTATTACCCTCACCGACCATTATCAAAAAAACACCAGAAGCGCAAAATATTGCATCCTGATAATACTGTTTACGTTTATTTCCTTTTTCCTGAATGAAGTAATTACCAAAGAAAAAATCCATCCTTTTCAATATATTCTTGTGGGTTCTGCTGTGCTGATATTTTATCTGCTCCTTCTTTCCATTTCAGAACATCTAGGATTCGATTTGGCATACCTTATTGCATCCTTATCAGTTATACTTTTAGTATTCTTTTACTCACGGACCTTTTTATCAAAATGGAGTAATTCATTGTTGCTGACCATGATCCTAACTTTTTCATTCGGATTTATCTATATTTTAATGCAACTTGAATCGTATGCATTATTGGTAGGTAGCTTCGGACTATTTATTGTATTGATGCTAACCATGTTCTTTACCCGAAGAATAAATTGGTACAATGAATAAGAAATGCCTGTAAACAAAAAATGCCGTGTATTTCACGGCATTTTTTTATATTTTATTTTGTACTATTTCGCATAACTTACAGCCCTGGTTTCCCTAATAACTGTAATCTTTATTTGTCCTGGATAAGTCATTTCGTCTTGTATCCTTTTCGCAATATCGTATGATAACTGATCTGCATCTTTGTCCGAAAGCTTTTCAGCACCAGCAATTACCCTAAGCTCTCGACCTGCTTGAATTGCATATGTTTTCATCACTCCAGGGTAAGATAAAGCTAAATCTTCTAAATCTTTCAACCTTTTGATATAAGATTCAACCACTTCCCTTCTTGCTCCCGGGCGTGCCCCAGAAATAGCATCGCAAACCTGAACAATTGGTGCAATTAAAGTTTGCATTTCCACCTCATCGTGGTGTGCCCCTATAGCATTGCAAATATCTGGTTTCTCTTTATATTTTTCAGCCAGCTTCATACCAAGTACTGCGTGTGGCAATTCTGGCTCATCGTCTGGTACTTTTCCAATATCGTGGAGCAATCCTGCACGCTTGGCAATTTTAGGGTTCAGTCCTAGCTCAGAAGCCATAACAGCACAAAGGTTAGCAACCTCTCTGGAGTGTTGTAACAGGTTTTGTCCGTATGACGAACGATATTTCATTTTACCTAACAACCTCACCAATTCAGGATGCAAGCCATGAATTCCAAGGTCGATGGTAGTCCGTTTACCGGTTTCAATTATTTCCTCTTCAATTTGCTTTTTAACTTTAGCAACCACTTCTTCAATCCTTGCAGGGTGGATCCTTCCATCAGTCACCAATTGGTGCAATGCCAATCTGGCAATTTCCCTTCTCACCGGATCAAATGCTGAAAGTACAATGGCTTCCGGCGTATCATCCACAATAATTTCAACGCCTGTAGCAGCTTCCAATGCACGAATATTCCTTCCTTCACGGCCAATTATTCGGCCTTTAATTTCATCACTCTCGATGTGGAAAATAGTAACTGCATTTTCAATGGCAGTCTCGGTAGCAACTCGCTGTATACTTTTAATTACAATCTTTTTAGCTTCCTTATTGGCAGTAAGTTTCGACTCTTCAACTATTTCATTTACATACGACATAGCCTCCGTTTTTGCTTCTTCCTTCAACGACTCCATTAATTGGGCTTTTGCTTCTTCTGCCGACATTCCTGAAAGGTTCTCCAACTTCTCAACCTGTTCGCGGTGCAAACGGTCCAATTCTTCATTTTTTGAATCGATAACGCGCAACTGCGAATTCATGTTCTCCCGAATAACCTCTACTTCTTTTTTCGTAGTTTCAAATTCTTTTACTTTTCGGTGAAGTTCTTCCCTGTTTTGATTAATGGAACTTTCCCTTTGCTTTAGCCTGTTTTCATGACTGGCAATGTGGCTATTCTTGTCGTTTATATACTTTTCGTGGTCACTTTTTAATTGAATGAACTTTTCTTTTGCCTGAAGGATTTTATCTTTTCGAATTACTTCCCCTTCTTTTTCAGCTTCCGCTAAAATGTTCTTTTTCTTCTTGTTAATAGCTTTGTCCCATATGAAGTAGGCAACAAAACCTCCTCCAATGAAACCCGCTAAGCCACCAATTATATAATCTATCATATTATTCAATATTAGTTAATAAAAAAAGCCGCATACTTACCGACTTTCCGGGCAGTAGCCCGGGTTAGCCCAATCAAGTTGCGGTTTCTGATAATATATTTTTCACTATTGCTGATCTTTTTCTTTTAAAAAATCATCAATATCGTCTGTTACATCTTTAATCACTTCCAAAAGAGATTCATTTTTGCTTTGCTTGTCAGTTTCCACACGTTCTAAAACAAATTGAAAAGCAGCCATTGCCAATATGTCCTGTGTGTCACTTTTACTAAAATTCTTTCGGTAGGTATTCACCACCTCATTAAACAATTTTGCAGCAAGCCTGTATTTCTCTTCTTCTTCACGATTGATCGTCAAAGGATAAATCCGACTGGCAATCTTTATATTTATTGAAAGTTTGTCTTTCATATTCTAACATTACCTGTTAAGTAATGCAATACAATTATCAATTTCCCGCAAAAGTTTATTTATCTTTTGCTTTGCCTCCTGATTATCGCCATAACCAGATGCAAATATTTTTGCAATTTTTAAATTTTCTAATTCATTAACAAGGTTAACCTCCACTTGTTCAAGCTCTTTAATCTGCTCTCGTAATCCAAGGTTTTCCGTTTTCAATTGCTCCATTTCATTTTCCAACAAATTATATTGGTTCATTAATTTAGCAATTTTCCCCTTGAACTCCCTAACAATTAAACGATTTTCCTCGTTCATAAATGCTGCATTTCGAAAACAAAGTTAATATTTTTAGCTTTTGTAAGAAATCTAATTTCATCTTAATCATAAAATAAATACAATTGTATCGTTTATATTTGCACCCAACGCGAACAAAAACGCAAACTAGGAATTTTTATGAAGTCATTTTTGAGTAGTATTTTATTGATTTTAGGGTTAGGATTACAGGCGCAGGAAAGATATTATTCAGAACCATTAAAAATCCCTTTATTGGTTACAGGTAGTTTTGCAGAGTTAAGAAGTAACCATTTTCATTCGGGTATCGACCTGAAAACCGAAGGCAGGACAGGGTTGGAAGTATATGCAACTGCTGAAGGTTTTATTTCAAGGATTGTAGTATCCCCAAACGGATTCGGGAATGCAATTTATATAGATCATCCCAATGGTACCACTTCTGTTTATGGGCATTTATCACGGTTCAGAAAAGATATTACAGAGTTTATTAAGGAAATACAATATAAAAATGAACATTTTAAAACCGATATTAATCCTGATCCTGATAAATTCAAAGTTTCAAAAGGGGAATTAATTGCCTATTCGGGCAATACAGGAGGTTCGGGTGGTCCGCACCTTCATTTTGAGATCAGGGATACAGAAACCCAAAAGCCAGTAAACCCAATTGAGTATGGTTTTTATATTAAAGACACAACCCCACCAAGGTTCCTTCAATTAAAAATTTATCCACTGGACACTAATTCCCATGTGAATTATGGACGCATTCCGAAGAAGTATCCTATCGTTTTTTACGGCGGGCAATTCCACATTAAAAACAACCCGCTAATTCCGGTTTATGGCAAAATTGGATTTGCCATTGAAACAGTTGATTATGTTGATGGCACCTGGAGTAAGTGTGGAATAAATTCCCTAATCCTATTAATTGATGGCCAAGAAGAGTTTTCATGGGAGCTCCAGAAATTTTCATTCGACCATACCCGGTACATTAACAGCCATATTGATTACAGTGAATACATAAACACTTCGCGAAGGTTTCAAAAAACCTGGAAAGACCCTGGCAATAAATTAACTATTTATGGTACTAACGATGGTATTTATGATTTCACAACCGGGGAACATGCAGTCCTGATAAAAATTAGCGATTCAAACGGTAAAGAGTCCAGCCTGAGTTTCAATGTACATGCAAAAAAGAAAGATTTGCCACCAATGATAACCGAAGATGCTATTCATTTTGGCTATGAGAATCCAATAAAATACGAAACAGAAGACCTGGAAATTTCAGGTGAAGCCGGCACTTTCTATACCGATATTGATTTTACTTACGATAACTTTCAGGAACTCGATAATCCATTATTATTCTCAAAAATCCATCAATTCCATTCCAATTTAACGCCAATTCAAAAACCAATTCAATTATCGTTAAAAGCCGAAAACATTCCAAAAGAACTGGAAGATAAGGCTCTGATAGCGAAAATGAACAAAAAAAATGGCAGGCTATCTTCCGTTGGTGGCAGCATGGAGAATGGTTGGGTTTCATCAAAGATCCGATATTTTGGTGACTATGTTGTTACGATTGACACAGTTCCCCCGGAAATCCGCCCGCTTAGCATTAGGGCACATAAAACCCTGGTTGAACCAGGCAGGATAAGGTTTAAAATTAACGATTCCCTTTCAGGAATAAAATCGTACAGGGGAACCATTGACGGGAAATGGGTTTTATTTGAATACGATGCAAAAAACAGCCTGATTACATATACATTCGATCCCGCAAAAATCAGCTTCAAACAACAACATTCCCTACAACTTGAAGTTATCGACCAGAAAAATAACGCATCTTTGTACAAAGCTACTTTTTACAAATAGCCAAAATATTTACAAAACATTAACGCCAGTTTAACAAGCCGTTGACAGCATAAAAGTTTAATATTCAATAAACTTGCATTCGGATATTTACAATTCGGCATATACCATTGTTGTTTTACAAAATGATTTAAGTCTCTGGTGAATTTATTTTGTTGTTCAGCTTACATTACTAAAGCTGGCAAGCCAGAATAAACTTGCGTGCATCTATCCAATTTTTTCAAAGGAAACCAAAAATTAAATACAACTGTCGGCCAATTCGAACAGTAAACAACAACCTTTAAATAATAATACATGCAACGAAGAAAATTTTTGGCTGCAACCATTGCAGCAGGATCAGCATTTACCGTTGGAGGAACTTCTGCAATTGCCGGGGTTTCAGGTACCAAACAAAGTAAAAAAACCAAAGTCAGGTGCAAAATAACGGTTCTTAAAAAAGAATACAGCAAAGAGCTT
Source organism: Prolixibacteraceae bacterium (assembly GCA_963677475.2). GTDB lineage: Bacteria > Bacteroidota > Bacteroidia > Bacteroidales > Prolixibacteraceae > JABMQB01. The sequence continues at coordinate 104,636 of CAXXQD010000017.1, forward strand.
TATCAGAAATACACAGGGAAGGATGGCAAGCCCTGCCCCCTTTTAGACCTTGGGCAAGAATTTGTAACCAAAAACAAATGGGATTGCCCGGAAGGATTTTGCAATTGGGCATGGGCGGATATAAGACCATTTATCCAGCAAATTTATGGAGGGCAGTCACAAAGGGTTGTGTGCTGTACTGATGGGTACCGCCCCGTAATATTCCATTTAGAAAGAATAGAAGAAGTTGTAGAAGAGTAACATACTAGGAAAAATAATCATACTTTTCTGAGGTTCTCAGTTTCTAAATAAACCCGGGGCACAAAGTTTCTTACACAGCCCTGGGTTTTGATTTTTTAAATCGCCAATAGTCCACTGATTGTCAGACACCTAACCCACATCCCATAGTTTACAAAACCTTTTATTGATGTCCTTGTAACCATTCACATTAGCCAGTACACATTGCATTGCCACATAATTTTCTTTTGAACTTTAAAATCCTAATAAAAGTGTTGATCTAATATTTTACGATTCACACTAAATGACTACTTTTGCGCCTCAATTAGAAAGAAATGGGCCTTAAAGAAGAAATTAAAAGGAGAAGAACCTTCGGGATTGTCAGTCACCCGGATGCCGGTAAAACAACATTGACCGAAAAATTGCTATTGTTCGGAGGTGCAATACGTGTTGCAGGTGCCGTAAAAAACAATAAAATAAAAAAAGGTGCAACCTCCGACTTTATGGAGATTGAGCGCCAAAGAGGGATTTCGGTTGCAACATCCGTAATGGGTTTTGAATATAACGGCTATAAAATCAATATTTTGGATACGCCGGGGCACCAGGATTTCCAGGAAGATACATTTCGGACATTAACTGCTGTTGACAGCGTTATTATTGTAATTGATGCAGCTAAAGGTGTTGAGCCACAAACAGAAAAGCTAATGAATGTTTGCCGGATGAGAAAAACCCCTGTTATAGTGTTTGTAAATAAACTGGACAGGCCGGCACAAGATTCATTCAGTTTAATGGATGAAATTGAAGAACAACTTAAAATTAAAGTTCGTCCGCTGAGCTGGCCAATTAATAGTGGCCCCGATTTTAAAGGGGTATATAATATTTTCACAAAAAGCCTGAATCTTTTTGATCCGAACATTCAGGGAATTGAAGACGGGATCCTTTTTGAAGATATCCAAAATCCCGAACTTGAAAAGCATATAAAAGACGATGCAGTTGTACTTCGGGAAGAATTGGAATTGGTGGATGGTGTTTATCCTGAGTTTGATGTGGAAGAATATTACAAAGGCGAATTGGCTCCTGTATTTTTTGGAAGCGCATTATATAATTTCGGGGTAAACGAGCTATTGGACGCATTTGTAGAAATTGCCCCACCTCCGCAAAATAGCCAGACTGAAGAAAGGATTATTGAACCACAAGAAGAAAAATTTAGCGGATTCATTTTTAAAATTCACGCTAACATTGACCCTAACCATCGCAGTAGGATTGCTTTTGTGAAAGTATGTTCAGGCTGTTTCGAGCGAAATAAAGTATATAAACATATACGGACCGGAAAGTCAATCCGGATTTCGAGCCCTACAGCTTTTATGGCATCGCAAAAAGAAATTGTTGAATATGCCTATCCTGGCGATATTGTGGGCTTGCCCGATACTGGCAATTTTGTTATAGGAGATACCTTGACCGAAGGTGAAGACATACATTTTAAAGGTTTGCCAAGTTTCTCACCAGAAATGTTTCGTTATGTTGAAAATGCAGACCCGATGAAATCAAAACAATTGGCAAAAGGCATTGACCAGTTGATGGATGAAGGTGTCGCCCAATTATTTACAAGCCAGTTTAATGGTCGAAAGATAATTGGCACTGTTGGCCAACTACAATTTGAGGTGATTCAATACAGGCTCCAACATGAGTATGGTGCCAAATGTAGGTTCGAACCATTACAAATGCACAAAGCATGTTGGATTGAATGCAGCAACCCGGCAGAACTGAAAGAGTTTAAACTAAGAAAGCATCAAAAAATGGCAAAAGACAAAAGGGGACGTGATGTTTTTATGGCAGATTCTTCGTTTATTTTACAAATGGCGCAAGATGAATTTAAAAATGTGAAATTTCACTTTACATCCGAATTTTAATTCCGATTTAATACATACTTTTTGCTTTTTTTGTAGTTTTATAAAAACCTAAAAGCGATGACATTACTAAACACATTTTACGAAGGGGATTTATTCACTTACCTGGTTTTACCACTACTTATTTTTATATCCAGGATTATGGATGTAACCATTGGCACAATTCGAATTGTCATGGTTTCGAAAGGACAAAAATTATGGGCACCTTTTCTTGGTTTTTTTGAAGTACTTATCTGGCTTATTGCCATGAGCAAGATATTTGAAAATATCGACAATTGGCTATGTTATTTTACCTATGCTGCAGGTTTCGCAACTGGGAATTACATCGGATTAAAACTGGAAGAAAAGCTGGCTGTCGGACTGGTTAAAATACAAATTATTACCCGTAAAGAAGCTAAAAAATTAATCGAAGTATTAATCGAAGCGGGATATGGCATTACCCATCAGGATGCGAAAGGGGCCAACCAAAATGTAAGTATAATTTACAGCATTATTAATAGAAAAGACTTGCACAAAGTTGAAAAAATCGTATCGGCACATAACCCAAATGCCTTTTATTCAATTGAAGATGTAAAATTTGTGAACAAAAAAGTATTTTCACAACAAGCAGTATTAAAAGGCTTACGTAAGGGCAAATAACTTTAACCTATCGTCCTCTCCTATTTTAGAAAAATACAATCCCTTCTATTTCAATTTATTATTTAAATTTGAAGGAAGTTTTAAAGATTCCGACAAATGTGTTTTGATATAAAATCGCAATTGCTTGCACATTACAAAAGGGCAAAGCACTGGGATTCAGAGAAAGAGGCAATCCTTGATAAGCTGAAAGAAATAATCCGTGAATTGGAAATCAAGGATTATCACCATGTATCGGCATTTGAACAACCAAGGCTACCAATCTTTACCCTTCCGAACTCGATAGAGGCAAAAGCTGCAACCTGGGGTTACAGCTCGTACAACCGAAACCATTATAATGCCAGAAGTGAAAGCATTTTTCAATTAGAAACATTTGAAGAATCGGCAAATTTGCGCCGCTGTGTTGTGTATGTTAATGGCTTTTTCGAACATTATCATTATCGAAAAAAAACATATCCTTATTTTATTCAGCGCGAAGATGAAGAACCGTTTGCAATTGCTGCACTCTACAACGAACATGAATCCCCGAATGGTATTGTTTTAAATACATTTACAATATTAACAATAGTTGCCAATCCGATGATGGCAAAAATCCATAATAACCCAAAACTCGCTGAGCCAAGGATGCCTGTAATACTTCCCGAAGAAAATGTTGATAAATGGTTAACTGCAAATGTTGAAGAAAATGAACTAAAAGAATTGCTACTTCCTTTTCCCGAGGAAGTTTTAAAATCCCATACAGTTAAAAGAATCCATGGGAAGAATGCCATTGGAAATATTCCTGAAGCCACAAAAGAACACCAATACCAGGAACTTGAGGAAAAAGATCAATCTTTATTCTAGAAGGAGGAATGCCAATCAGATTGCTGCATATAAATCATAATCATTGGCACCTGTAATTTTAACATTGTAAAACTCCCCAATCTTTAAATATTCTTCGGATGAAATGAGCACTTCACCATCCACTTCTGATGAGTCAAACTCTGTTCTTCCGATACTAAACTCCCCTTCTATCCTATCAATTAGTACTTTCATTACGGAACCAATTTTCTCAGCATTTCGTTCGGCACTAATTTGCTGCTGCACTTCCATTAACCTGTTCAAACGGTCTTGTTTTACTTCTTCCGGCACATCATCCTGGAATTTTTTTGCAGCGTAAGTTCCATCCTCATGTGAATAGGTAAATACACCTAAACGCTCAAACTTTATCGCTTTAACAAAAGCCAATAATTCTTCAAAATCCTCTTCAGTTTCACCCGGAAATCCAACAAGCATTGTGGTTCGAAGTGCCACACCAGGAACTTCTTTTTTAATTCGTGCAATCAATAGGTCAATTTCTTCGCTGGTTACATTTCTTAGCATCCTCTTTAAAACAGGATTACTATAATGCTGTAAAGGCAGATCAAGGTATTTACAAACCTTAGGGTTATTGTTGACTACTGGTAAAATATCGAAAGGAAACTTGGTTGGATATAAATAATGTAACCTAATCCACTCAATTCCTTCTATTTCTGCCAACGATGCTAATAATTCCCCTAATTGGTTTTTCCCATATAAGTCAATCCCATAATAGGATAAATCCTGTGCAATCACGAGCAATTCTTTTACCCCATTTTTTGAAAGGTAAGTAGCTTCTCGAATTAAATCTTCTTTCGACTTTGACTTATGTTTTCCGGTCATTGCCGGAATAGCACAAAAAGAACATGTACGGTTGCAGCCTTCCGAAATTTTCAGATATGCAAAATGAGATGGAGTGGTAAGTTTTCGTTCGTAAATATACTCTGGTTTGTAGGTTGCTTTTAATTCGGTAGTGATCGCCTTCATATCAAATTTCCCGAAATACCTGTCAACTTCCGGGATTTCGTCGATAAGTTCGGTTTTATACCGTTGCGACAAGCATCCCATAACATACAATTTCTTAATCGATCCCTGTTTTTTTGAATCCACATAACTCAAGATTGTATCAATTGATTCTTGTTTTGCATCTTCAATAAAACCACAGGTATTAATCACAACTGCATCAAAATCTGTTTCGTTTGAATCATGTAGGACTTCAAAATCGCTATGTTCTAATTGACTGAGCAATACTTCAGAATCCACCAAATTCTTAGAACAACCCATCGTTACTATGTTTACTTTCTTCTTTGTCATTTTTCTTTATTCAAAACCATTGCAAAGAAACTACTTTTAATTTGCATTTATACCATGAGTTTATTTTAACAGATAAGAATAGGCAATGTTTACTATTTGCAAACTGAATAACAAGTTACCTGCTAGCTGAATTTAACAATTCCGCAAATCATTTGCAGTAGTTTTTATTCGTTTGGCAGATAATATACTGCATTTCACAGATATAATTTCCATTTCAGAAAGGATAAGCGTAATTTACAGCTGATTTTGATTTTTTAAAATCTGCTTTGCCTAGGTTCATTCTAAAAGTAAAGTGCAAAATAAGCCATAAAACATGAAAGCATTAATCTTAGTCTCCTCAATTTTTTACCTTTTGGGTTTAAAGATCAGCAATACTGTTGATATATTTAAAAATCATGGCACTGTTGAACCAATCACAATGGAACAACCTGTTGTTCAAAAGGATGAAACAAAAAATACAACTTATTCAAAAGAATTAAAAGCGGTTCCATCAGAACCCGATTCAACAAGTGCTTCTGGAAGTAACCAGGCACTTGCTCCAAAAGTTGAAGAATAATTAAAACGCACATAGAAAAATTATTCTTAAAACTGTCCTTAAGGACGGATTATAGGCGGAAAATTTATTTTCCGCTTTTTTTATTTCAATTTCGCTCAAATGAAAATCAAATTATAACTTTAACAGGCAATTTTTAAATGAACTTAAATTCATCCAATGAAATGCACAATCACCAATAATGACATTGTAGTTACCAGTTGGAATCAATTGGTTGAAGAAGTTTATGGAGACTCCTGGAAGCTTGGTTTGAGCAGGTACAGGAGTGACTATGCCTTTCGTGGCTTAAGCGATTGTACGTATGAGCTAAAAACCAGCTTTTTGAGAAATTGCGGAAATAAACCGGAATTGGAATACCACCTATTGCGAAATTTCAGAAAGTATGCGCGAACTTCCAACTTTAATACCATTAGTTCCCAATGGCATACAATGATATTGTCGCAACACCATGGGCTTCCGACACGCTTGTTAGATTGGACTTTTTCACCCTTTATAGCCATGCATTTTGCTACAGCAAATACCGAAAAATACGATATAGACGGAGTGATATGGATGGTCGATTTTGTAAAAGTGAACCAATTATCGCCTGAGCCCTTGAAAGGTTTGCTGACTTCGGAAAAATGCAATGCGTTCACTGCCGAAATGTTAGAGATGCATTTTACAAACCTTCAAAAGTTTGACGAGGTTTTTGGGAATGACCAGGCTGTTTTCTTCGAGCCTCCTTCGCTTGATGATAGGATTGTAAACCAGTATGCTTTGTTCTCCGTAATGTCAAACCCAATCGCAATTTTTGATTCCTGGTTGGCAAAACATCAACACATCTATCGAAGGATTATTATCCCTAAAGAATTAAAGTGGGAAATCAGGGACAAGCTTGATCAGGCAAATATCACCGAAAGGGTATTATTCCCAGGTCTTGACGGATTGGCAAGTTGGTTAAAGCGCCATTATCAACCCAAACTTCCTCAATAAAGAAATTTCTCATTTGGTGATAAAATACGTCGGGGCAATTTCTAATTTTTTTCGTTGCACGAATCAAAGATTCCTAACAACTTTTTTCGTAACTAGGTGTTCTATTTTCAAAAAGAACCGGAATGGATTTACATATAAAAAACAAAGTATTTTTAGTTGCTGCTTCAAGCAGTGGTTTAGGATTTGGCGTTGCGCGTGAACTTTCAAAAAATGGTGCGATAACCTGCATTGCATCAAGGACCAAGAAAGATATTGAGGAAGCAGCAAAACAACTTCGGAAAGAAACAGGAAACGAGGTTTATGCCTCCATATTTGATGCTACCAGTACATCTTCAATTATAAGTTGGGTGAACGATGTTTATAATAAGTATGGAAGGATTGATGGTTTGCTTGTTAATGCCGGAGGCCCACCCAAAGGAATGTTTGAAGAGCTTTCGGACGAAGACTGGCTTAAAGGGTTCGAACTTACTTTAATGAGTGCCGTGCGTTTGATCAGAGAAGTGTTGGAACCAATGAAAAAGAGCGGCGGAGGCTCTATTTTAACCGTAACTTCCACTGCTGTTAAAGAACCAATTGATGTTTTGCTTTTATCCAATGTTTTTCGTTCGGGCGTTACAAGCCTGGTAAAAAGCCTATCGAAAGATTTGGCAAAATACCATATTAGGGTGAACAATCTAATCCCGGGACGAATTAATACGGAAAGGTTAAAAGCTTTGGATACAATAATTGCCAAAAAAGAAGGTATTTCTTTGCAAGAAGCCCAGGCAGCAACCCAGTCACAAATATCCCTGGGACGCTATGGAACAATTGAGGAATTTGGCAAAGCAGGAGCATTTTTACTGTCTGATGCTGCATCATACATCACAGGATCAAGCCTGGTTATTGATGGCGGGTTAACTAAAACTGTCTGGTAACCTTATGATCGGACTGACGTTATTCTGTAAGCTCAGATTTCGATAAAAGTGCCACCCAGTTACCTGCATATGGCGAAGTCAGCTCCAAAATACCACCACCTTCAAGCATCGATTCCTGGTACCAATTTGCACCTTCCAGGTTAAGCCATTTGAGCGAATAAGTACCTTCAAAATCAGTAAAATCCAACACAATCTGTCCGCCATCGGTAAAATAAACAAGCACATCACGATTTGCATTCCGAGCTAAATAAGCTTCATCTTCTTCCCGCTCAAGTATTAACGATGACTTTTCATCCGGGACACTGGTAAAAAAATCGTATTCAGAGATCAACATTCGGGCACTTTTCAAATGCATTTGTGCCCTCTCTGACAATCCCATACCAAAAGGTTCTGCCTCAAATCGTATAGATGATGCACCTCCTACCAGGTTTTGCCAAAACCTTTCTACGGCATGCGCTGGTCCGGAAGTCCAATCCCCCAATTGTCCACCAACAACCGATACATTATTTAAAGGCGCAGGATTATCGGCAATAATTTTTTTTATGGAACACAGATTTTTCCAGTGACTTTCATTAACCTCCAACGAGTTCCCCGAAAAATCGAGATAGGTATAACTATCGCTTTGTTTATCCATATCCACACTTTCAAGAGCAATATCAGAATTCCCAATTTCGATAGTTTTTTCTTTTGCTTTTTCCCGAATATAATTTGCCCAAAACAAATTCCATTCACTAAGTTGTTGGTTTGAATTAAAACCTGAGATGGAATAAATTACATGTCCATACGCTAAACTTATGCTTAGCAATTTATCCACAAATAATTTTTGGTATTTTAATAAAAGTGAATCGTTACTGTTTTCCTGTATGGATAAAAAGAAGTCGTCGCCTTTTTGATTTATTCCGGTACCAGAATCATTAATATAAGCTAGCACATTATTGTTAATGGGGTTCCATGGACTTTTATCCCAATCGTTTATAAGCTCATCGTAACTCCAAATTTCTAACTGCACAATAATATTTCGATCTACTGTAAGTCTCAAGAAATTATCAAGAGCCCCCCAATACTCATTATTAAATTTATCAAGGTTGTATCTTTCACCCGACCTCCAGAATGGCTTCTCATTGCCCTCATCATCACTACACATGGTATTCCGAACATAGTTCCCTCCTACCGAAACCAACAAATCCAATTCTTTATATACATCTGGATTTTGAAACAAATTGTCGTTTGAACTCCCTCCGAATAATAGGATTGGTTGTCCTTTATATTTCCAAAACGATGGGTTACTATCCATTGGTTTAATCCCCGAAATTGAATAGGTTTGAGCAAAAGCTGAGTAAAAAACAATGGTAAAAATTCCAATAAGAATATATTTTTTCATGGCTATTTATATTCTGTTGTGCGCAATAAATTTAATAAAGATAATTGGAAGCTTTGGCCCTGAATGAGAATTTGTGGAGGTTTTTTTAATAAGCACATAGGCTATACCAAAAATTATATGATCATGAAACGCCTCGCAGCAAGCTCGGGATCAGTTCTGCTTAATGATTTAACCTTGTTTCATTGGCAAACGAATATCAATTATATCTCCTTCCTTCCATTTTTTTGCAATTTTACAGTAGCTTCCCGGAATAGCCAGATACTTAACTTTCTTTACCTCAACTTCAGCGCCTTCAGCCCAGCTAGGAATACGAATGTACACTTCCATATACCGTTTAATTTCCATTTTAAGTTGAAGCTGGACATATTTATGTGCCGATAATTCAACCTGTTGTTCAATTTCAACCGATCCACCCAAGCTATGCCCAAAGCTTAGGGCCGACGGTTCAAACAAATTAACATATATATTGTCAGTATCCATTGTATAAACCACATGCTTCAATAATTCAGGATCAATCAGGTGTACATTAAGTCCCTCCAACTGGTCTGCATAAACAGGATTCCCGGTTACTTTTAGTAATTCAGTAGTTAAAGCAAACCATTTAGTTAAAGCAGGTTGCATTGAACGATGATTAATCTTTAATGAATCAGACTCAAGATATTTTTTTGCATTCCTCCAAAGATCTATCCCCTGCAGAAGATTTTGCTTTTTACCATTGCTATTATACATGTCAAGGTAAACTATAATGGAATCGCAGTTGGATAAAAACGAAGCATTTTTTAACGAATCTATCGTAAGCAAACCATACATCTTCGAGCTTCCCGAATCATTTTGAGTGGTTTTGTTTAAGGTTATTTTATCGGGCACCGATTCAAAAGCCTTTTGTGGCTGCTTCATTTTGCCCATACTACATGAGTAAAACAACACCATTAAAATGAGGACAACCTTAGAATACTTCATATTACAAACAATAGGTGAATGGTAATTACACATTCAAACATATAAAACGGTATTCAGTTCATTTAAAAAGAAAGTTCTTAAATAGGTAAATGAAACTCCTCGCAGCAAGCTGACGAGGTATCATATCGGAAAATCATTATCTTATTAGCACCAAGGTGCGGAGAATAAAACCCATGAGATCCGATCCCTCGTCTATCCCTCTGGATCAGTTCGGCTGAATGATTTTGAAAACAAAATCATAGTCTCACTGATTTAATGGTAGGAAAACCTTAATATATTTTTACAATTTCATCTTGCGAAAAAACCGGATCTTCAGGCAGCTCAATACCAAGTTCTTCATAAAGGTTCTGTGGAACCGAGATATCACATAAGAAAAGTTCACCAGTATAAAACTTACTCCTTCTTTCCAAAAAACCAGTTTTGGGCAAGGCAATTGTTAATGTAGCATATGCCCGAATGCAAGGTTCAAATATTTCGCCTGTTGTACCGTCCATCCCTGAAGGGATATCCAATGATAGTACCGGAAATGGTTGTGAATTTGCCCAATCAATTAAATCCCTGGCACAACCCTTTGGACGCCCATTAAGGCTATATCCAAGCAATCCATCAATAATCAAATCATATTTTCGGTGCTCAAACTCACAATTATAACATAAATCTATGCCCATGCTTTCCAGGATTTTTAGCTGTTGCCTGGCAATCCCGGAATATTTTTGTTGCTCTTTAACAATGACCACATCCACATTTGCCCCCCAATTTTTTAAGTTTCGGGCAGCAACCATTGCTCCACCTCCATTTCCCCCTGGTCCAGTAAGAATTACCACGGCCTTTCCTTTGCAGTTATCTTTGAAGAAATTTCGCTTGGCCACAAGCGCAAGGTTCCTTCCTGCATTTTCCATCATTTGAGACAATGAAATTTGATATTTGGTTTCCATCAATTGATCAACTTTTCTCATTTGATCAACAGTGATATACGGAAGTGACATAATTAGCTGATTTTATTTTAAAAATGTAAAACCAATTTACAAAATAAAAATGTATATATTTGTACACGCATGACGATAATACCTTAAATCATGAAAAATTTAACGCTTCCCAAGGTCCCCGCGACCGATTGTATTTGGTAGATAAAGTCTACGATTTACTTTTTCATGTTTTAATCATCCATTTTTATTTTCTTTTTTAACACCTTTATATTATGTCTGACAATAAGTTTTTGTCTTTTAAGAACTTAACTAAAATCAATTATAAATCTTTATTTCAAGATATCAAGGAAGCTATTGGAGGAACTGAACGGGACTTTACAGATTCAAAATTAGGAAAAGCCATATTTATTCTTGCAGTACCAATGGTTCTTGAAATGATAATGGAATCCATATTTGCTGTTGTCGATATCTTTTTTGTTTCCAGATTAGGGGCTGATGCAGTTGCTACTGTTGGGATTACCGAATCAGCGATGACCATTGTTTATGCAATTGGAGTTGGATTTAGTGTTGCCACCACTGCAATGGTTTCAAGGCGGATTGGGCAGAAGAAGCCAAAAGAAGCAGGAGTTGCAGCATTTCAGGCTATTTTGGTTGCCATAATCATTTCCTTTTTTATTGCCATTCCCGGATATATTTTAGCCAAACCTTTTTTGCTTTTGATGGGAGCAACAAACGAAATGGCAGAATCAGGTTTTTGGTACCCGGCTATAATGTTCAGTGGGAATGTTGTAATCATGTTACTTTTTATTATCAACGCGGTTTTTCGTAGTTCGGGCGATGCTGCCATTTCTATGCGCGTAATCTGGATTGCCAATATTATCAATTTAATACTCGATCCTGTGCTTATATTTGGGATTGGCCCCTTCCCTGAGCTGGGAATTAAAGGTGCGGCAATTGCCACCAACATTGGACGTGGAATAGCTGTTTTGTACCAATTGTACCTTCTTTTTTTCGGCAATCGCAGGATCCAGTTATTTGCAAGCAGCATACGATTTATCCCGAAAGTGATGGGACAACTTTTAAAACTTTCGGCAGGAGGAATAATGCAAAATTTGATTGCCACCTCCAGTTGGATATTACTTATTCGTATCATTACTGTTTTTGGGGCTTCGGCAATTGCTGGTTATACCATTGCCATCCGGATCATCCTTTTTGCCTTGCTTCCTGCTTGGGGACTTAGCAACGCAGCTTCAACATTGGTTGGTCAGAATTTGGGTGCAAACCAACCTGACAGGGCCGAAAAGGCAGTTTGGATAACAAGTTATGTGAATATGGTATTGCTTGGATTAGTGGGAATAATAACCGCAGTTTTTCCTGAATTTTTTATTCGCCTTTTTATTAATGACCCGGAAGTGGTAAAAAGTGGGATACTTAGCCTTCGTATCATAAGTCTTGGATTCCTTTTTTATGCCATGGGAATGGTAATGGTTCAAGGACTAAATGGAAGCGGGGACACTGTTACACCAACCAAAATTAATTTCGTTTGTTTTTGGTTAGTGGAAATCCCATTAGCTTATGTGATGGCCATTACGCTTAATATGGGTTTGCTAGGTGCCTGTCTTTCAATAATCATTGCCGAAAGCTTGTTGGCATTAGCAGGTTTGTATTATTTCAAAAAAGGAAAGTGGAAAACAAAAGAGGTTTAATTTTTCACTTTTGCGGTTATTAATAAATCCCTGAATTTACCTATCTTACGATAAGCACTATGGTACTTAATTCTACCCAAGTGTTTATCGTAAAAAGGATTCTTTTAAAACCTACTGAAAAATGAAAAAAACATACCAAACCTTTATTTTAGTTTTTATTTTAATTAGTTGCCAAAATCAAAAAAGTAAAAGTTCGGAAGGCTTATATTTTAACCAATCCCTACCGGGTGATTCCCCGGAATTATTTGCACCAGGTGTTGTAAATACTGGGATACCAACAAGGGATATAACTTTTTCTCCCGACGGAAAGGAAGCATTCTTTGGTGTTAATATCGGAAATTTCTCGTATTCAACAATATTACATTCCAGGCTTGAAAATGATGATTGGACAAGCCCCGAAGTTATCCATTTCGCTAACGACCCTCGTTATTCTTTTCTCGAACCTTGTTTTTCGCCTCTTGGCGATAAATTATTTTTTGTGTCCAACAAAGGAAATAAATTTACAAATGGCAGAAGGGCCCAATCTGATATTTGGGTTTCGGAAAAACAAAACGGAAATTGGAATATGCCTTATAAACTTGACTCAGTAATAAATTCGGTTCAGCCGGAATATTTTCCTTCGATTGCTAAAAATGGAAATTTATATTTCACCAGGGAAATTCCTGGCGAAGGTGAATCTATTTTTAAATCGGAATTCGTAAATGGAAAATACCAAACCCCGGAAATACTACCGGAAACCATTAATGCAGGCAGGGCAAGGTTTAATGCCACTATTGCCGCCGATGAAAGTTTCATTATTGTTCCGGTTATTGGATTAGAAGACAGTTTTGGATCGGTTGATTATTACATTTCGTTTTGGGATACTGAAAAAGGTTGGAGTAAGCTTATCAATATGGGCGATAAAATAAATACAACAACCGGACAGCAATATGCCGCAAGTTTTTCGCCTGATGGGGAGTACTTCTTTTTTATGTCCACCAGAACGAATCCTGAATCGAAAGGAAAATTTACTTTTTCATCGTTAAAAAAAATGCACAATTCGCCCGAAAACGGCAACTCAAATATTTACTGGATGAGGGCTGATTTTATAAACGACCTTAAACAAAAAGCTATTTATATTGACTAAAAAACTTAAACAATGAAATTATTAGGGAATTTAATCTGGTTGATTTTTGGTGGATTCGCAATCTTTTTGGAATACATTATTGCGGGCTTATTGCTCTGTATAACAATCGTAGGTATCCCGTTTGGTATTCAATCATTTAAACTGGCAGTTTTGGCATTATGGCCTTTCAACCAAACCATTGAATATATGGATTATGCTCCAGGGTGTTTATCAACCATTATGAATATTATCTGGTTTTTTATTGGTGGAATTTGGATTGCACTTACGCATTTATTTTTTGGGATACTCCTCAGTATAACAATTATCGGCATACCATGGGGAAAACAACATTTTAAATTGCTTTCTCTGGCTTTGGCCCCATTTGGCAAGAAGTTAATTGATGCGTAACCATTTTGAATAATTCCCTCATGTTAAATGTATTCAGCAACAATTTTTTGAGCCAGCTTAATTACAGAATAATTGACGGACGGCAAGATTAAAATTTCTATTCTGCAACATATTTTTTTTAGTTTTCTGCATTCATTTTTTTTACTTATTTAGCAAAAACTTATAAAGATTTATTTCGTTTGTGTTTTGAATAAATTAATTATATTTCCGAACCAAAAGAAGTAGGGTTTTATTAAATTTTTAAACTAAAATGAACATAAACAAACCAAGGGTAATCAAGGACTTCAGCAAGCTGGATAAAGAAATTCAGGAACAAATTAAATTAGCATTTCCGTACGGATTTGCCGATGATTTGATCACATTCCCGAACAAAGATGGTAATTTGGTAAGCGCCCTGCCATTCGAAACAGAAGAGAAATATTATTTGGTGAGGATGACTGTTTCGCAGGCCATCCAAATTGTGGAAGACGATGATGACTACGATGACGAAGGTGAATTAAAAACCGACGCAAAAGAAGAATATTCCGATAAATACACGGACCTAAACAGCATCTCTGATGATATTGGGGAAGATGCAGATTTTGACGACGATTAACAGATTATTTAATGGATTGCAAAACATCCACTAAATGATCCCAGAATTTCCGGGTAGTTTCAATATTTATCCTTTCATCGGGTGAATGTGCCCCTTTTATGGTTGGACCAAACGAAACCATATCCAAAGCAGGATACTTCTCCAGGAATAATCCGCATTCTAATCCTGCATGAATCGACCTTACGATGGGCGTTTCCCCAAATAATCTTTCATAGGAATCAACGGTAATTTTCACAATTTCGGAGTCCATATTCGGAGTCCATCCCGGATAACCATCCGTGTGCTCTACTTTGGCACTTGCCAATAAAAAAACCGACTCAACCATCTCAGCCGCAAAATATTTTCTGCTTTCAATTTCACTGCGCTGACTGGTTGTAATAAGTATATGCCCATCTTCAAATTTAATGGCAGCCAGGTTTGTGGATGTTTCCACCATTCCTTCCATGCGGCTACTCATTTCAAGTATCCCGTGCGGACAGGCATAAATGGCATTTAGAAAATTAGTGCAGCTTTTATCATCAATAACCTGATTCGGCACATCAGTAGATCCATGCGACAATTTTATATTAGGTTCGGTCAGCTTATACTCTACATCCATTTCTGCAGAATAGATATTAAAATCAGCCACCAAGTTCTCTTTATCGGCATTTGGTATTACTACCACAGCAAAAGCTTCCCGGGCAATTGCGTTTCGAAGATTCCCACCTTTAAAATCGACGAGTTTTAATGCATATTTCTGCGAAGCCTTCCATAAAAACCGGGCAAGTATTTTATTGGCATTCCCCCGAAGTTTGTGGATATCATCCCCTGAGTGACCTCCCAAAAGACCTGTAACTGATAATTTTAAAGCAAACGAACCTTTAGGCACGCTTTCTTTTTTATAAGGTAACTTTGCAACTGTATCGATTCCCCCTGCACAACCAATAAATATTTCCCCTTCATCTTCCGAATCAAGGTTCAATAATATATTACCACTTAAAAATCCAGGTTGAAGGGCAAATGCACCAGACAATCCTGTTTCTTCATCCACAGTTATTAAACATTCAATCGGACCATGTTTTATCTCATTCGATGTGAGCACTGCCATCGAAGCAGCCATGCCTATTCCGCAATCAGCACCAAGTGTTGTACCATCTGCGGTAACCCAATCTCCATCAACTAATGGAACAATAGGGTCGGTATCAAAATCATGGACTTTATCGCTGTTCTTTTCGCAAACCATATCCATGTGCGATTGCAAAACTACCGTGGGAGCATTTTCCATCCCTGCACTCGCAGGTTTACAAATCAGCACATTGCCAATAGCATCTGTCTTTGCCTCCAATTTATTTTTTGTAGCAAAATCAAGTAAATATTGAATTATTTTCTCCTCTTTTTTCGATGGCCTTGGTACCTGACAAATTTCTTCAAAATAATTCCAAACTGGTTGAGGTTCTAATTTTGCTAACACTGACATATTTATTTCTTTTCGTGACTATTTATTTGTTATTCAAACACACTATTGCACAAATAGTTTTTTGCAAGAATCATCAAATATGCAAAAAGAAAAGTACTATTTCAATGACAATGTGTTTCAATTCAAATAAATGTTTCAAATTTGCATAAAAGTATCTAACGTATGGAATCCATCAAAGAAATATATATTATTGGGCAGGGGCCTTCAAGCAGTCATACCATGGGACCTGTAAAGGCTTCAAAAAAGTTCTTAGGATTGTATCCTGATGCTGAAAATTACATTATTACTTTATATGGGAGTTTGGCATTAACCGGAAAAGGCCACCTGACAGACAAGGCAATACTGAACGTTTTTGAGGGAAAAACAATAGAAATCCTATGGAAGAAAGATACTTTTTTGCCCCGTCATCCAAATGCGATGAAATTTGAAGCTTTCGACAAAAACGGTGTCCTTATTAATGACTGGATAGCCTATAGCATTGGTGGAGGAAGTATTATAGATGACAACACTTCATTTGAAACACAAACAATATATCCTCATCGCAAAATGGAAGATATCCTGGATTATTGCAACGAAAATGGCATCCAGATTTGGGAATATGTTGAAGAATTTGAGGGACCTGAAATATGGGATTATCTGAAAGAAGTTTGGGATGTAATGCAGACTTGTGTAAAAAAAGGTTTAAGCAAGCAGGGAGTTTTGCCTGGCGAAATAAAACTGGCAAGAAAAGCCGGATCATTCAAGCTACAGGCAGCAAATTTTTCGGGACCATTTAAACGAAGGTCACAAGTATTTGCATATGCTTTGGCAGCCTCTGAAGAAAATGCTGCCGGAGGAACCGTGGTAACCGCCCCAACCTGCGGTGCAAGCGGTGTAATTCCAGGTGTTCTTCATTATTTTAAAAAGGTCTATAAGGTAAGTAAAGAGGATATTTTGAAAGCCCTCGCCACAGCAGGATTAATTGGGAACCTGGTAAAAACCAACGCTTCTATTTCAGGCGCAGAGGTGGGCTGCCAGGGCGAAGTTGGTACCGCTTGTGCCATGGCATCGGGAGCAGCAACACAACTGATGGGTGGTGCCATTGGGCAAATTGAATATTCGGCGGAGATGGGTATTGAGCACCATCTTGGACTTACATGTGACCCCGTTGCAGGACTGGTGCAAATTCCTTGTATCGAGAGAAATGCCTTTGCTGCCGAAAGGGCACTTGGGCATAATACTTACGCGCTCATGTCGGACGGGAGGCACCGAATTAGTTTCGACGAGGTGGTGGAAACCATGTATAACACCGGGAAAGATATTCAAGCCCAATACCGTGAAACATCAATTGGCGGGCTTGCGAGGTACTCTGCAATGCCTAAATGCTAATAATTTAAGAAGTCCTGCCCCAACTTTAATCAATCGTATTTATTAAAAAACCGCCTCAGTTTTTGGGTTAGTTGGTCATAAATTGGTTTTGTGAATTCAACAAACATATCCTGGGTGGAAGGCAATGGCAGTACTTTCCCTTTGGTCAATTTCAATTGTTCATTGGTTAAAGCTTTTTCATCACCAACATAAATCGCATAGGTATTCATCCAAATAAATTCGCCCGGGATTCTTTCATTCATCACAACTTCTCCATTTTCAAAATCAATGACTTGGACTTCTAAAATCCCTCTTGATTTAGCCTTGTCGGTTAATGTTTTTAATTTGGCTTTATAGGTATGATAACTTACTTTGCTCGTATCGCGGTTTTCAACTTTCACCCTTTTTGTAAGCGTTTCTTCCTTTTCGGAATGCTCGCTTCGTCCAACTTCAAAATCGTAAAACTGAAGGTTAGCAACAAAATCAGGATATTCAATACCCAATCTTTCTGCCTGATCTGGAGAAAATACGTTAACAAAAGATTTTGGAGGATACGTGTCGTTCAGGTATTTAAAAACTTCTCCATAAAAAAACTCTGATGAAAGTTGATACCGTTTTGTATGTACCGGAATCGCCTCAAGGATTACTTTTAAGGTTCCCATTTGCTTGGACAACTCAATCTTTTCTGCCACATCTTTGTAGCCCGAAACCAGTTCCCCTACCCTCTGAAAATTCCGATAGGCCTTTCTTGCCGACTCCAATGTATTTTCGTCCAACTGAGCTATCCCAAAAACATATCTTTCTTCTGCAGCTTTATTTTTTGCCATATCCAATTCGCTTGTATATATTTTCGGATCAGAAATGATGGAATAAGCCACAGGGGATAACCTTATTTCGCTGGCAATGTTGTTGACTTTTTGCATTAATTGATATGTTTTATCCCATTTAAAATCTTCATTTCCAGACAACAACAAATCAATTTCATCTTGAGACCATTGAATTGCCAAGGGGTAACTTTCTTTAACCACCGACTGTGCATTTTTACTTTTGGGATTGGATTGAAGACGCTGAACAGCCTTTGAAACAGCCGAAAAATAATCCCCTTTTTCCATAGCCTTTTTACCGGTTGAACAAGCAAATAGAACTAAAACCGGCAAAATTAAAAAGATCGTTTTTTTCATTCGTGATAGTTTTAAAATGTAAATGAAAGATACCCACCGAGGGTTCCATCTTGAAAACAAGGACTAAACGTTATATGATCATTTTCATGGGATTTATAAACCAAAGTACCGATGGCAATGCCCAATGTTGCACCCATAAAAACATCACTGGCCCAATGCCTGTTATCGTAAATCCTGGAAATACCAGCCAAGCCAGCCAAACCGTATGCAGCATAAGGCACCCACCCCGTATCCTTATATTGAAGGGCAAAAATCGTTGCAACCGAAAAAGCAGAAATTGTATGTCCCGACGGGAAACTCCGTCCATTGCCCGGACC
Source organism: Prolixibacteraceae bacterium (assembly GCA_963677475.2). Classification (GTDB taxonomy): domain Bacteria; phylum Bacteroidota; class Bacteroidia; order Bacteroidales; family Prolixibacteraceae; genus JABMQB01. The sequence goes on from CAXXQD010000017.1 coordinate 123,367, forward strand.
ACCAAAATCAAAAGCCCCGGTAACATTCCAAGTATCCGGTCTTTTTCTTCCAAAAAGTTTTTTGGGAACCCAAACAAATAACCCACTCAAAACATAACTTTCAACAGCCATTAAACCTGTTGATTCGGCTTTGGGATTATTAAAAGCAAGGCCACCAAAGTAAAAAGAAGCTGCAAAACCAATGGAATACCTACTGCCTAAAGGATCTAAAAAATTATGGGTAAATTTTCCAATATTCTTGTTATAATTATCTTGTATGTAATCCTGGATTGGTTCATCCAGAAAAAAGAGTGCGGTTGTAGTGCCGGCAATAACACCAAATTTTGCCCAATCCCTACCCTTCCATTTTATGGGCGAAATAACCATGTCCCTGGCATCGGTATAGTAATGTTTAAAGTATGTGGAATTAAGTTTTAGCGAATCAATTTGAGCATATCCGTTCAAAGTGAGGGCAAAAGGAAATAAAACAACTAACAGAATTTTTTTCACAAAACCAACATTATGAATCCATATTTCGAAGTATAAAGCATTTAAACTTACTCCCAAGAATAGATCAAATTAATCATTTTCTTTTGATTTTTCCCAAATCTTATCCATTTCGGCCAATGACATATTTTTTAAATCAATTCCTTTTTGTAAGGTTTCGTTTTCGAGATATTGAAACCGTTTCATAAATTTAAGGTTTGTTCGCTCAAGGGCTGTTTCAGGGTCAACCCCATAAAGCCTTGCGGCATTCACCATGGCAAAAAACAAATCGCCGAATTCAGCTTCCATTTTGTCTTTATCCACCTTTTCAATTTCTTCTTTCAGTTCACTGATCTCCTCCTGCACTTTATCCCAAACCTGCTCTTTGTATTCCCAATCGAAACCAACACCACTTACCTTTTCCTGAATCCTGTTTGCTTTTACCAACGATGGCAATGCTATTGGAACACCTTCAAGCACCCTTTTGTTTCCACCCTTTTCTTTTAATTTAAGGGCTTCCCAATTTTGTTCCACTTCACGTGCATTTTCAACTTCAACGTCACCAAATATATGTGGATGCCTGTAAATCAACTTTTTATTGATCTCATTTAAAATATCCGCCATATTAAATGCACCTTTTTCTTCGCCAATTTTCGCATAAAAAACAATGTGCAGCATTAAATCACCCAGTTCCTTCTTAATTTCCTGAAGGTCGTTTTTTAATATGGCATCGGTCAATTCATACGTTTCCTCAATGGTTAGTTTTCTCAATGATTCCAATGTTTGTTTACTGTCCCAGGGGCACTTTTCCCTAAGCTCATCCATAATATCCAACAACTCCCGAAAAGCATCTAGTTTTTCCTGCATACCTGGTATTTAAAGAGATTCAATTTGTAAAAGTAAACATAAATGAAAAGTGGAATGTTCCCTAATACCAAAAGTTATTCAAACTTGTCAACCAAAAAAATATCGCTTTTATTGAACCTTTTAAATTTAAAGTGTACAGTACATGTAAAAAGAATAAAGAATCATGATGAAAATTAACCAACAAAAGAAATATATTCATTGGATTGGAGTTATGTTAGTATTGTTCATTGGTTTTATTTGTTTGTCGGGACCAGATAAAAATCCGCATGAATTTAACGAAGCGATATTTAGTTTAACAAGGGTAACAATTGCACCGTTAATTATTTTAGTATCTTACACTTATATGGTTTTTCTGATTTTTAGCAAAAAGTGAACTTTTCGAGAAAAAACATAAAAAATGCCAGCGATGAAAAGCTCATGCAAAATATTTGTATGGGAGACCAACCGTCGTTTAATGAATTGTACAGAAGGTACAAAGACCGATTGTTCTATTATTTCTACCGGATGCTGGGATCGTGCGAAGAACTGTCCAATGATTTTTTGCAAGATTTGTTTTTTAAGATAATTGACAAGCCCGAAATGTACAATCCATCTTATCCTTTTAAAAAGTGGATTTTTTCGGTTGCGCACAATATGTGTAAAAATGAATACCGGAAAAGGGAAGTACGAAAAGTAATGCTCCAGGAAGAAAACCCTGACCGATATATTGATGAACATTTTGCACCAAAAGACAGCACTAAAATTATTTCCCTTGCTTTTGAAGCGATTGATCAATTAAAACCAAAATCGAAAGAAATACTGCTACTTAAATACCGTGAAAATTTCAGTTTAAAAGAAATTGCTGAAATACTGGAACTCAATGAAGGTACTATTAAATCACGGCTTCATTATGCCAGGATCGAATTATCAAAGGCATTGTCAAAACATAAAATCAAAAATAAATTTGCATAATTATGAAAGAATTAAGTGATAACGAGTTGCAAAACATTTTTGCAGAAGACAGGCTAAACTGTCAAGCCGACCCATCAATTGAATCGAGGCTTAATTATGCGTTTATGCTTAAAAATAGCCAAAATAAAATCCACCAAAATTCTATATTTGGAGGTTTTGCAAGCTTATTTTCGTTGAAACATATCTCGATTAAAGCTGCGTTTGTTTCAGTATTAATAATTGTTTCATTTTTGAACTTTCAAAAAGATGGAGATACGCAAATTAGCCCCTTAACCGATACCTGCAAAGTAATCTATCCATATTCGTTGGATTCGGCAAACGTTCTTCCATTTTATGGAGATAGTTGTTTTACGATGAAAAATTTATAAACTCAAAACCCCTTTTTGTTGCATCACTGACAGGTTTTCGGCAAAGGCACTTTTCACTTTTGGAAACTGTTCCTGTAGTCTGTTTTTATCAATTATTTTAGTAAACTTCTCCAGAAAATATAAATCCTCCCGAATATCCTGATAGGCACTTACAGCCTGAACATCACTCAAAGCATTATAATAGTCAAATTTCTGCATTATTGGTTCAACTATAAGTTCCAATTGTTCTGCCGCTTTTTTTTGCATACCAGCCCCAAACATTAGTTCAATGGTATTTACATATGAAAGGTCGAGGGGAATCACACGTACAGGCAACATTTCGACGCATTTATCAATCACGATCTCAGCCCTTTGTAAATCCCCTTGCTGAATCAAATTTTTGGCAAGAAGGTTAAAAGTACTTCGCAATTGAAATACGCTGGCGTTGTAAATAGTATTATAATCCACAAACACTTTTGGACCGTTCACATTTCCCCATGAAAACGAATCCATCAGTTGGGAATAAAGTTTTTCAGTATCGCAAGGCAGGTCTTCACCCCAATGTTTGAGCGAATTGTTTTGAGGAACCAACCTGCAAACCAGACCTTCTAAACGCGTATAATTTAGCAAATCGTGTTTATAAGCTTCCATTTTTGAAACGAAACAAATTGGGCGCGACTGAGCATTCGATGAAATAATATCCCAAAATGCCAATTCATGCTTATACATGTGTTTTTTTGATTTGATTGTAATTGGAACATTCCCAACTAAACTGTCCGCTGCGACACTAATATAAAGTTCGTTTGCGGGTATAAAATCAATGGTTTGCCCTTCGCTTGTGCGCCTTTTCGATTTTTCGTTATCCGATGCAACAAACTTTAAGACACTCTCAAAACTTGTTGCCCTTTTAATTTCAGGCAAAACCGGGACATAAGCCAAAGCATCTTCATCCATCTTTTTCTGCGGAAGCATCATTTTTAAACCTTCATCATCGTATTTTTTATCTTTCAACTGATCGATAAACCAATTGGCTCCCAGAAATGGCATTATAACTATCCGCACGTCCCTTCGTATCTTTTCCACTTCCTGGCAATATAATAATGGATAGGTATCGTTATCGCCGCTGGTGAACAAGATAGCATCTTCAGGGCATGAATTTAAAATATTGGCAGCAAAGTCGCTGGCAGCAAAACGGTCCGAACGATCATGGTCATCGTAATTCTGACTTATTAGTAAGACCGGACTGCACAGCATTAGGATTAACAACAAAACATAGGAAATATAGCCTGCGGATATTTTTTTAGAAAGAAGCTTGTGCAAGCCAAGATAACTTAAACCAATCCAAATGCAAAAAGCCAGAAAGGAGCCAACAAAAACATAATCCCTTTCACGCGGAACAATGGGAATCTCGTTAATATACACAACCAACCCAATCCCGGCCATAATAAAAAGGACAAGAATATAATAAAAGTCGGATTTGCGATTAAAATAATGGTAAGCCATACCGATTAAACCAATTAAAAAAGGTAAAAAGAAGTAGGTATTTTTTGATTTATTATCGGTTTGATCCGATAATAAATCCTGATTACCCAGCCTGATTGAATCCAAAAAGTTTATGCCACTAAGCCAGTTTCCACGGGTAATTTCGCCCCGTCCCAGATCATCGTTTTGCCTGCCCACAAAATTCCACATAAAATAACGCACATACATTTGGTTGAGCTGAAATCGGAAGAAAAACTGTAGGTTCTCACGAAAAGTTGGAATCCTGACCACCTTATTTTCCCCTCTTTCATTTACCCGAACCGGTTTGCCTTTTATGTTTACCCAATCTTTGTACGCCCTAATATGCTCCGGTGAATTACTGTACATTCTTGGGAATAACCCAATTGTTTCAGGCGAATAAGTATAGCTTGCCGGAAGTTCAATTTCTTTGTATTTACCATCAAATAGTTTTTTGGTCGTTCGGTTTTCAAGCCCTACAATCACCGAATTAAAGTTTTCCCCTTTAATTAATGGACGCTTAGGGTACTGTTCGCGGTTCAGATAATCAACCAACGAAAAAATATTGTTTGGTTCACCAAAATTAACAGGTGTACCTGCCTGTGAGCGGATAAGCGTTACTGCATAAACTGAAAAACCGACCAGGATTAATACTATGGATTGAAAACCAATCAGCAAAAATTGTTTGTTTTTTCTTTCAAAAAATCGGATAATAATTATGGAAACAATAGCTAGAAGCCCAATTCCGGCAATTAATCCGGAGTTGACAGGTAAATGAAAACTATTTACAAAAACCAAATCGAAATACGATAAATACGACAAGTACAAAGGGGTAAGCATATAAAGAATGAAAATCAATGCCAAAAAACCGGTGACTGCAGAAAGTAAAAGTATTTTATACGAAAAACCTTTTTGCTTTATAATAATCAGCATAACTATAGTTGGAATGATTAGCAGGTTTAACAGATGCACGCCAAGTCCTAAACCACTTATCAATGCAATAAACAAAAGCCATTTGCTATTTCGGGGTGACCCATAATTTTCGTCCCATTTTAGAATCCCCCAAAATGCAAACACAAGAAAAAACATGGACAAGGCATATACTTCACTTTCTACTGCTGAGAACCAAAACGAATCGGTGAATGCATAAGTTAAAGAGCCCAGCAAAGCACTTCCAATACATAAGAAAAGATTTGATTCCAGTTTTTTTGAAAAAAGATAAATAATATGAAAAAGAAAATATACGGTGAGTGCACTAAAAAATGCCGAACTAAGATTTACTGCCCAGGCAATTTTTTGTGGATCTCCGAACGATAATAATGAAAACAAACGGCCTATAAGCATAAATAATGGCGCCCCTGATGGATGATTTACCTGCAAACCGGATGCGGAAAGGATAAATTCGCTGCAATCCCAAAAACTGGTTGTTGGTTCAAGGGTAATTATATAAACTAAAAACGATAGCAAAAACACGCTCCAACCACTAATAAAAACTACTGATTTATTGTTCATATTTTCTTTGACGGTACACGCCTAATCAAAAAAGTTCAGTTTAATTTTATTCTAATAAAAAGTGCTTATTTTTGTAGGGAACAAAAAATAGTATACTTGGAAAAAGAAATATACCTTGAAGGAATTGACCCACTTGAGTTTTATGGGGTTAATAATGCGAAATTTGACCTGATAAAAACCTATTTCCCAAAACTTAAAATCGTTGCAAGAGGCAACTCTGTTTATGTACAGGGCGATGACCTTGAAATAAAAAACTTTGATAAAAAGTTTGCCCTGATCCTTGATCATTATTACCAGTTTAATATCCTGACATCTGAAATTATCCGACAGATAATGATGAATGAACTGGATGAAATTAACGGAGGCGGTAATCTTGAGAAAGATATTCTAGTTTTTGGAAATAACGGCAAACCAGTAAGGGCAAGAACAGCTAACCAACGAAAGTTAGTTGAACAAGCACAAAAGAATGATTTGCTTTTTGCCATCGGTCCGGCAGGATCGGGGAAAACCTATACGGCAATTGCACTGGCCGTAAGGGCATTAAAAAACCGGGAAATCAGAAGGATTATTTTGAGCAGGCCAGCCGTTGAAGCTGGTGAAAATTTAGGGTTTCTTCCGGGCGATTTAAAGGAAAAAATCGATCCCTACCTGCAACCTCTTTACGATGCACTTTTAGATATGATCCCCGCGAAGAAAGTGGAAGAGTTTATGAAAGACGGCACCATCCAGATTGCCCCATTGGCATTTATGAGGGGCCGGACTTTAAGCAATGCTTTTGTGATTCTTGATGAAGCACAAAACACAACCGTGAACCAAATAAAAATGTTCCTCACAAGGATGGGGCTTAACACCAAATTCATTATAACCGGTGACGTCACCCAGATTGACCTGCCAAACAAAAGCAACTCGGGGCTGGTGCAGGCAATGAAAATCCTAAAAGGGATAAAATCAATCGCAATAATAAAATTTGACACCAACGATATTTTAAGGCATAAAATTGTTCGTGATATCGTAAAAGCATACGATAAATTTTATGCTGAAAGAGACATGAATAAAGAGAATATCGAAACTAAAAAAGAATAATATGAGCAAGGCATTAACAAAAACAGATTTTAATTTTGAAGGACAGAAAAGTGTTTACCATGGCAAAGTCAGGGATGTGTATAACATTAACGATGAGTTATTGGTAATGGTCGTTTCCGACAGAATTTCGGCTTTTGACGTGGTTTTGCCCGAAGGCATACCATACAAAGGACAAGTACTGAACCAAATTGCAGAAAAATTTCTGGATGCCACTGCCGATATTGTTCCAAACTGGAAAATTGCAACACCCGATCCGAATGTTACAGTTGGCCACCATTGCGAACAATATAAAGTTGAAATGGTGATCAGGGGCTACCTTACCGGTCATGCATGGCGCGAATACAGGGATGGAAAAAGAAGCCTTTGTGGTGTTCCAATGCCTGATGGGATGGTTGAGAACCAAAAATTTGCAGAACCTATTTTAACCCCGACTACCAAAGCAGATGTGGGGCACGATGAAGATATCTCAAAAGAAGATATCATTAAAAACGGATTGGTCTCTCTTGAGGAATATGAAATGCTGGAAGACTACACCAGAAAACTTTTTCAGCGCGGTACTGAAATCGCTGCCGAAATGGGATTGATTTTGGTAGATACCAAATATGAATTTGGGAAAAAAGACGGAAAGATTTACCTGATTGATGAAATACATACGCCCGATTCTTCGAGGTATTTTTATGCAGATGGTTACGAAGAGAGGCTTAATAAAGGTGAAAATCAAAAGCAATTATCCAAGGAATTTGTCCGCCAATGGTTAATCGAAAACGGTTTCCAGGGTAAAGAAGGACAGCAAATCCCTGAGATGAACGAAGAATTTGTCACCTCTGTTTCTGAACGGTACATCGAACTGTATGAAAATATTACCGGTGATAAATTTGTGAAATCCGATTTGTCGGATATTCCCGCAAGGATTGAAAAGAATGTAAGTGAATTCCTGAAAAAAAATTAATATTCAATTTGGTGGTTGTTTTTTTAGAACAGCCACCATATAATTCCCCTGGATGAAAAAAATCGTTGCTTTAATCTGCTGTACTTTTCTTTTTTGTTCTGTCAATGGACAAATAAAATACGTAAATCGCGAAGTTGCGCAAAAAAACTATGAAGGATATATTTTATTGCAAGACAATAAATATAAAGAAGCGCTTGAATTATTTAACCTTGCAATAGAACAAGACCCTGAAGCTTATTTTGTTTATCAGAACAGGGCATTGTGCAAACTAAATTTAAAGGATACCATTGGTGCAATTTCTGATTACCAGTACAATATTAAACTGGATTCGGTTAATGGTGAGGCTTATTATGCGCTTGGGAATATTTATAAGAACATGCTTGATACTTCAAAGACTTGCAAAATGTTTGAACATGCCATAAAACTTACAGACGAGGAATTTAGCAAAACAAAACTTTCATACATGCACCAATTTTTGGGGAATGTAAATTATGAAAAGAACAATTTTGACTCAGCAATTGCACATTTTAATTGGATAACAAAAACATTCCCTGACAAATCAAATTTTTATGTAAAACTAGGACTTGCTTATTTTATGACAGATAGCATGAAACAATCATGCAATAACCTTAAACTTGCATATGTATATGGTGAGGCTGTTCCTTACAACATTTTAAGCAGTTTATGCCCCGATTGTGCTGATGTAAAAGATACAAGGTTGAAGATTCCTTCGAACGAAAAAGCAATAGATGCAAACCTCGCCCCAATGTTGAAAGATTATTCTCAGCTTAAAACCCACCAGCAAGTATTTAACCTTCCAAATCCAAGCATACGAAAAAAAATCTATTATAACGGTCTATGGGAAATCACGGATGAAAAAAATGCATCCTATTATCGAGATGTTATTTGGTCCCCAAAACTCGATTTCTATGCCGGCAGCTTTTCCGATTATTATATCAATGATAGTATTCTTGCAAAAGGAACCTACAATAAAAGGTTTTTGGATAAAGAATTCATAAAGTATTATCAAAATGGACAAATTGCTGTAAAGGGTGAATTTAAACTTGGTGTACCCATCGGAATTTGGGACTTTTATTATGAAGATGGTTCTCCCTGGTTCAAGGTAAAAATGGAAAATGGTGATATGAATTTGGTATTTATCAATAAAAAGGATGGAACCAATTGTATTCCGAAAGGCACGGGTTTGTTCGACCTTAAATTTAAAACCGCAGAGGAAAAAGATTTTAATATCAAAGGTGAATTGCTAAATAATGGAAAAGAAGGTAAGTGGGAGTTATATATTGATGGAAAGTTACTTTTACAGGAAACCTTTAAGAAAGGAAAATTTAAAAAAGGCTTTATTGTCGATTATAATAGAAAAGTTGTAACATCAGAAAGTAACATAACGGGTTGGGTTTTTATTCCACAATATTTAAACAAAGCAGAAAAACTACAATTTGAAACCGAAAATACAATCTTTAATTACCCCTTTTTATTAAATTCAAAAAACTAATCCTATATTGTTTTCCAAATAAAATCTTTGATTATGAACAAGATATTACTCTTATCAATTATTCTTACCCTATCTATCTCCTTGTTTGCACAAGATGAAAGCACACTGGTTAAAATTGGGGATAATGCTCCGGAATTTACGTACGATGCGGGGAATGGTGTCAGAAAAAGCCTTTCTGACTTAAAGGGTAAAGTGGTTTTTATCAACTTTTTTGCAACCTGGTGCCCTCCGTGCAGAAAAGAATTGCCACAACTACAAAAGGAAATTTTCGACGTTTATAAAGATAATGAAGACTTTGTTTTGCTCATTTTCGGAAGGGAACAAAACTGGAAAACCATTGATGAATTTAAGGAAGATAATAATTTCACAATGCCTTTTTATCCGGATTTAAACCGGAAAATATTTTCGAAATTTGCAACGCAAAGCATACCCCGGAATTTTATTATCGATAAGGAAGGGAAAATTGCTTATTCTGCCATTGGTTACACGGAAGAAGAGTTTGAGAAGTTAAAGGGTGCTTTGGCTAAAGAGCTAAAATAAAGAATATAAGTCCGGTTTCAGTAAATTGTATGAGTAGTAGTATATTGAGTGATAGTTTCCTGTCAAATTACTATGTAGTTTGAGCGGGCTACAAACCTTGATATTTGTCACATTGCCTGCCATTACTTATACTAAATATTGTATGCTGGTGTTTGTTGTTCAAAGTCAGTCTGCTACAAATTATCATAAGTCTAATCTTTTATTTTATCAATAGTTAGCCCAATAATTTCAATGGCTTTCTTTAGTTCTAAATCCATGTTATTTATTTTATCCTCAATCTTATAATTTACCAAATAATCAGGTTGAATAAATGTTGTATTATAAAAGGAATTATCGATTGCATTATGGAAACTTCTTATTGGAATAGACGCATAAATCTTCGTATTTGGTAGTGTTAGTCCAATCCAATTTCCTCCATTATATCCATGATATGCTCCTGATGGTATTTCACCTATAAGATTACCAATTTTTAGATATTGTGCCAATGCTGGAACAGAAGAAGCTGTGGAATGCGAACAACCATTTATTAAAAAATATACTGTGCCATTAAATACTTCTGGTTGTGGATTATTTATGTTATCCATGCCCAAAATAACATATTCCCCTATATCATTCTTTTTATGGTCATGCCTAATATCAAAGTTCCATTTCCAATCTTTATCAGTGTACTTTAGATGCTTATAATGATTTGAAGATGCTATAACCTTATCGTAAAATTGAAATTGCTTGTCATATAGATAAGATAATAATTTGGCACCTTTATCTGTATCTCCTCCCATATTCCATCTTAAATCTATAATGAGGTTTTCAATGTCAAATTTTTGAATACTGTCAAAAGCTTGTGAAATATATCTATCATAATAAAAACCTTGTTGCTCAAGCCTAAAACCTTCAAACGAACCAATTTTTAGATATGCAGTTTTTAAGCTGTCCATAATTTTAAACTCCAATTTGTTATCTCTCTTTATTGGGTAGTTTGACCTTGCTTTATTCAGTTTATCCCAATTAAATGCATCTACAATAAATGTGGTGTCTTTTGAATGATACATTTCAGTTAATTGTATTTTATAGGTATCAGCTTCTTCAACCAATAGTGTAAAATACATTGGGAAGTCAATTTCCATAATCCTATCCTTGAAATTGACATTGTTTCCATCAGCAGGGATGCCTTTTCTTAATGTTGTAAAAATGCTATTTGCATCAATCCCGTTTATCGATTCAAGTTTGTATATTCCTTTGGTATTTATAACTGAATCATAAATACAGTTGATGTAAATTTCATCATTTACAACAAAAATATCCATAGGGATAAGTTTTGTTAATTTACCACGAGGCGGGAAAATACCTGTATGTCCACATTGGATTTTATCGGTTAATGTTAATGTAACCAAACGATAAAAATCTGTATCGGACATGGAATTGGTTAAAACATTTTGTAATGAGTCGAAAACAGCATTAAACCTTTCTTTTGATGTATACATGTATAACCCATGATGGCTTTCTTCCAGCACATCTTTTAACACTTTTAAATCTTTTCTCAGTTCTTTTGGGCTGTATATGTTTTTGTTGCTATCTGCTTTATGAGAACAGCCATAAAGAATTGTAAGAATTGAAATAGCCGAGATTATATTTCTGAAATTCATATCGGGTAATTTTTGGGTTATTGATTTTGTTTGGAAGTACTATTTCGATATTCAGAAAAAACGATGCCCAATAGTAAAATCATAAAAGGTAAAGAAAGCCATATACCGATAAAATTCAATATTGGAACAGGTAGTATAAAAAAGGGACTGGTAATTAGTTGTAATAACCCAGCTACACGATATAATAGTGAGTTTTGATTCTTGCTATTTAATAACCCAATACCAAAAACAATACAGTTTAATCCCAGTACAATTGTAAGTGCTAATCTTATATGATTTAATAAGGAAAGGTCGCTGATATTCATATACTCAATAATTCCGAATAATATCATTAGTGATAAAGAAATAAATATTGCAACCTGTAAGGTTCTGTTTTTATAACTTTTTGCACAGGTATAAATTCCATAGTAAAAGATACTACCTGTTATTAAGTACATAATCGAAATTCCAAATAAAAAGCCTTCATTTGATGGGCTTAATAACCATGGGAAAAGAGGACTCTTTATTAAATATGATAGAAGATGAATTATTCCTGAGATAAATGCAATCAGTATTAAGCTTGAAGTTTTATTGCCAGTCTCTTCTGTTTCAATATTTTTAATAAAATCATATTGAAGAAATTCTGACATCAACTTAAGTGTTGAGAATCTAGGATTTACTTCTCCTGCAATTATACGTTGCACTGTACGAATATCAATATTGCATGCTTCAGCCAGTTCCTTTTGAGTTATTCCTTTCTCTTTTCTGACTTCATTAATTATCATTCCAAGTTCAGATCGTTTCATCTTTTTTTTCTTTCAAAAGTATAACTTAACAAGTGCAGCTGGCGACAATTACCAATCAATTCATACGGCATTTATACGGCATATTGTGTAAGTGTCATAAATTCAGTGTTTTTATGTTTATAATTTATGAATTATAGAATAAAGTTCATAGGTTCCAATTATACGGTTGTGGGCGGGGTTTCCTCTTTCTTTGCTCGGGGGGAAGAAAAAACAAAATAAATTCCTCTCAAACTGCACCGCCCTATCAACTGAGTACTAATCCAGACAATCCGCTTTTTTATTTACCTCAATTTTCTTATATCGTTTCAATTTTTCGTATCGGTGGTTCTCCACACTTGCATACAACATTTGTGTTACCGGACTTTTTAAAAAAATTCCTTGGGTAATGTGGATTCTATCCGCATTCTTATTTCAGCAAATAAAATTTGCTGAACCCAAAACTCTTATCGTTTGATTTTCATTCCTGTTGGTGATTCAAGGGAATCTTAAATATTTTTTGAGCATGCATTAAATCATAATCGTTTTTTTGAGGGAATTGCTTTCAATGCATGCCTCCAACACTTTCATTAACAACACAATTCCATCTGGTTTTACCAATAGCTCTTTGCCCGCTAAAATGGCATCTGCAAGGTTTTCATAAAACAACTTATAATCCCCCGATACCGAAGGAACTACCTCAGAAAAATCAGCCCCATCTTTTTCAAATTCCAGTTTTCCCCAATCCAATTCAGGCTCCTCACCCCAATTTTTTGCATTAGGCAATGCCCCTGTTTTTAGTAATTCTTCCTGAGGATCAATCCCGAATTTACGGAACGTGCCCTGCTCGCCATGAATAATGTAGCGCGGTCCGTTTGTTTTCACCAACAACGATGATTTTAGCAAAGCTGCAAAACGATCGTACTGAAGCCGCACATCGTAATAATCAAGGATTTTACCCCCTGTTCGAAGCGTATCCAAATGCGCTGTAACCGAATTTGGTTTCCCAAACAAACTAAGTGCCTGGTCAATCATGTGGGCACCAAGATTAGTTAACGATCCGGTATAATTTCCTTCGGCTTCTTTCCAAGTATTTTCAGGGATAATATTTCGGTAGCGGTCATAATGGCTTTCAAACTCGACCAAACGCCCAAGTTTCCCACTTTTTATAACTTCTTTCACCGTTAAAAAACCACTGTCTAACCTTCGGTTTTGGTACGAAGTAATTTTCAATCCTTTCGATTTTGCCAGTGCAATTAATTCTTCAGCTTCTGCCAGGGTTTTCGTGAAAGGTTTTTCAACAACCACATGTTTACCAGCATCAAGCGCCTGTTTCGCCATTTCATAATGCACATGGTCAGGTGTGTTCACTATTATCAGATCGATAGTTGAGTCATTTAAAATCTCGGAATAATCCCGAACAATTTTGGCATTCGGGAATAGGTTTTTAGAATTATTTTTTGTGCGTTCAAGTACCATTGCCACTTCGAAGGTATCGTTTACTTTTAATAATGGCCCGTGAAATACTTCCCCCGACATTCCAAAAGAAGCAATGGCTGTTTTAATCTTACTCATGAATACTATTTAATTGGTTTAATAAAGTTTTAAATATACTAAAAACCACAAAACCTTCGAGGCTGGAATCGGCAGGCATTCTAAATTAAACAAAACGTATGTTGCTGAACAACATCCTTTAAATTAACTATTGTGCAACACCTTTCGTTCTATTTACCATAATTAGATTGTACATTTAGTGTAATCAAAAACAGCATTCTCAATGAAAACCTTTATTAACAATTACCTAAAGTATGTTTCAGGGAGCCACTTAGAAACAGGTGATTTCCCGGGTCCGGTTGTAACTATTTCAAGAATGGCTGGTTGTTCTGCACAACGGATTGCCATCAAGTTAAGTAAAATTTTAACCGGTTACAGTTATATGTCGGAGACCAAAACCGAAGCTGAGTGGAATTGGGTAAATAAAGAAATTGTTGCGAATGCCATTAAAGAAATGCATACTGAAGTTTCCAAAGTAAGTGCAAATTACAACGATGAATTTAAGAATCACTTAAAAGCTGTAACCAAAGCATTTTCAAAAGAATCTGTCGGGCACATTAGCGATCCGAGTATTATCGAAACCATTAAAAATGTGGTTTGTAAACTAGCGGTTGATGGAAGATATATTATTGTTGGAAGGGCATCCAACATTATTCTAAAGGATTTACCCAACAAACTTAGTGTGAAATTAGAAGCCTCGTTTGATTGGCGCGTGCACCGAATCATGCAAATACAAAACAGCAGCCTTGCCGAAGCTGAAACCTATGTGCAAAAAGCCGATGAACAAAGATGCAGTTTCATTCAGAAAATAAGTGGACGTAAACCAACAAACGATGATTTTGATGTCATTTTTAATTACGCCAAAATGGAAGATGATCAAATTGTAGATGTGATCATAAATATTCTACGAAACAAAAAGATCATCAATATAGGCGATGGCTACTAAAAACCTGAAATAATTTTCTGAATATTGCTATCAGTCAATTTCCCATTATAAATCAACAAGGTATATTTAAGTATAGTTGGCTCCTTAGTGGATAATCCCACAGCTTTTTCGCCCGGATAAACGATATTCTGCATGCTGTTTTTGCTACGAAGTATCCAGTTTTGCGGGTACATGGGATTGTCCGCATGATCGATAATTACTACTCCCCCATCCTTTCCTTTTGCACCAAAAGCCCCTGAAATATTTACATAACCATTTGATTCAACCGCCAGGTTTTGCGGGGTAATTTCACCATGTGGGCCCGAAAAAGCAACATCATCAGGCAAGGCTAAACGAACGGAAAATCCTCCATAACCTTTCGCATCTTCCGAACCTCCAATACTCATTTTTTCTGCCAAAGCCAGCAGTTCTATTTCAAAGTCAATCCGACGGTATTTTTTTGCCTTTGGATAAACTTTTATCTGACTTTTTTCCTGCAAGAATGGAACTTTAAGCGATCCTTCCATCCATTTTTCTGACTTCCAATCCACAGAAGTATTGAGTATCCCAACCCCTTCTTTTGTTGAAATAAACTCTATATTGGTAATGTCTTGCTCAAAATCTTCCAACATCCAACCATCGCCAATCCGGAGTCCGTCAATCCAAATCTGATGCCATGCCCAAAATATTCCCCGGTGGTGTAAATGGTCGTCGGGTGCATCTTCAGTCAATATTTTATTATCGAGCCCCCACAATGGGTGGATATAGTTATTTCTTCCTCCCATTCCATCTTTATTATTTGGATCTGTATGGAAATATAAAACATCGTCGTTTTTCTCGCGAATTACAATTCCGTCATCCTGCTTTTGCATCCTTATCTGAGCATTTACTCCCAAACAACTTAATATAAAAATGAGGCTAATGAAATAAATTTTCATGGCATATCTTTTTGGTGATCACTTTTATTGATTGCTTAAATATACTTTTTCTTATGCTTTTAGCATAAAAAACCTGTCTCTTAATCTGCAAACGATGTTCATAGATCAAAAAACAGGTTTGATTTCCTTACGCTTTGTGTTTTAATATTTAAACGGTTTTCCTCCTGCAATTACCTGTTGCGTTTTTGCGTCGAAGGTAGCCCTTTGCCCTGTGCGCAAAGCAGCAGTAACCATAATATTTGCGATTGAATGCTGATAACCTGCCTCAACAGGTGCATTTGTTTTTACGTTATTATTGCGTACACATTCCATCCAGTTTTTCATGTGTGCATTTGTTAAAGGGTCAGATCCGGTATTGGCTTCCGACTCCACTTTCAATTGCGGCAATTTAAACTCTTCCAACAAAAATGGCTTCATATTCATTGCCGAAGCATGCCTTTCGTTCAATCCACCGTCGCTTGTAACCATGTTGGTATCCAAATCCAGTTTCCCACCATTTGAAAAATACCATTCTTTTGTTCCACCCGATGAATTTGTTTGTCGCGATGAATATTGAACCTGGAACCCTTCTTCCGGATTATCTAAAGGACCGTAATCAAACACAGCGGTCATGGTATCAAAATTACTGCGACCGTCTTTCCACGTATAAATTCCGCCATTGGCAACTGCCGAACGCGGGTGTGGCAAATGCGAGAACCAGTGCACCGTATCAATTTGGTGTGCCATCCATTGCCCGGGAATCCCTGAAGAATATGGCCAGAACAAACGATACTCCAAATATTTACGAGGGTCCCATTCTTCAAACGGACGGTTCATTAAATATCGTTTCCAATCGGTCTCCGACTCTTTTATTTCGGTAATTAATTTTGGCAACCGCCACCTTCCGGGCTGATTGACGTTCCAGGTCATTTCAACCATATTTATTTTCCCAAATTTTCCCGATTGAATATAATCATGGGCTGCATGGTAGTTTGGGCCACTTCGCCGCTGTGATCCAATCTGTATTACTTTTCCGGTTGTTTTTGCAGCTTTTAACCCAACTATTGCATCGTCCATGGTTTCAGCAAATGGCTTTTCGCAATACACATGGCACCCGGCATTTACTGCCTCGGCGAGGAGCAAAGCATGTTGAAAATCGGCAGTACTGATAATTACTGCATCAATATCCTGCTCCCAAAGTTCATCGGTATTTCGCGATGTAGCTATATCTTTCCCGGTCATTTCTTTGTACCACTCCTGCCCTTCTTTTCTTCGCCTGCTCCACAAATCGCAAATGTTTACAAATTCAAAATTCATTTCATCGGCATATTTTAAAAATGATTTCCCCAATGAACTTTTAAAGCGGTTTGAAAATCCAAGGATTGCCACTTTTATTTTATCGTTCGAACCCTGAATATTGCCATAACTTTTTGCCGACATGCCGATACCCCCGATGGTAATTCCAGCGGCTCCGATCGCTGTTTTTTTTATGAAATTTCTTCTGTCTGTCATATTAATTTGTTTAGATTGATTAGTTCATGGTTTTAAGCATTCCGCGAATAAAACCAATTGATTTAGCCCTTCCTGCAAATGGATCATCACCTTTCTTTCAAACTTGGTTTTATCGGGTTCAACTACATTGGAACACTTTAATATTTTCAAGCCACAGTTAAAGAACAAAAACCAAACTTAGGGCAAAGGTTAATCCCATGCTTACAAGTTTTTAATTTTCATGCTACGAAAATGTACGGTATTATTATGGTCCTGTAAGAGTATCCGAAATTCTTTCGAGCTTGCAAAATCAGGATGTTTAGCATATTTGCTTCGCGCAACCAAAGCTCGAAAAATATTGCTATCTTTTTGATATTCAACTACCAATACACCATTCAGCCAATGTTGGATTTTTCCATCCGGGAAAACAACAATTCGTCCACGGTTCCACTCGCCCGTTTTTTTTACAAAGCGCGAATTTGTTTCCGAGGGGATCAGGTCGTACAATGATGCCATTTTACGGTTTCCGACAACTCCATTAAGGGCATCCGGATGGTTGTCATCGTCTAATACCTGATATTCGAGCCCAATGGATGGTTTATCGTCCAGCGTAAAATACTTAACCCCACTATTCGCCCCCTTGGTTAGGTTAAACTCAAACTGAAGATCGAAGGCAGAATATTTTTCAATGGTATGAATATCCCCTCCTTTTAAGGATGAATCGTTCGCACTTGACAAAACAGATAAAATCCCGTCTTTTACCTCCCAGCCCTTTTCAGGAAATATATCTCCGGAAACACTTTTCCAACCCTTAGATGTTTTTCCATCAAACAACAATTTCCAACCGCCTGCTTTTTCTGCTTCCGAAAGGTTATTTGGCAGCATGTTTACAACAAACACATCATTGCTTAGAGTTGGCTCAATATTTTCAGTTTTAATACGGATATTTTTCCATCGAATTTGCCTTCCTACTTCCTCTTTTTTGCCAATTGAATGTACCTGTAAACTGATAAAACCTTCGTCGGTCATCTCATCAATCAAATGAGCAATAGGAACACCATTTATCCAGGTACGGATATTATTACCAACGCACTCGATCCTGTATTTATTCCATTCTCCATGCTTAAAGGCTTTTTGCCCTTCCGGATTGTATGTTCCAGTGTATAACCAGCCTCGCCGGGCTTCATCGTAAATACCGCCACTCCATGCACGTTCGGATGGGTCTACCTCACATTGGTAACCATGTACCCTACCATTCATATAATCGGTTTTGCTTTCGCTTCGGAACTGAATACCAGAATTCATTTGTTC
>CAXXQD010000018.1:0-279584 GCA_963677475.2 Prolixibacteraceae bacterium
AATAAAAGAAAGTCAAGGAACATATCAATTGAGGTTAGATATGCTAATGTTAAAACTTCTTAGGCCTTCAAAGTGTGATTGTAAAAAAATACCCCGGTCATGTGGAACTTTGGGCTATTGAAGCTAGAGAAGTCCCTACATCAATCCCGGAAGGAGAAGGACCGATATTGTGGAGGCTATTAACAAACTCATTCAATACAAGGGCCAGCTGATGCAATCTCATGTATTAAATGGTACAAAGACAGGTGGCTTATTGAAGAGCTTTTTAGAGTTATGAAAACCAAAGGTTTGGAGGTTGAATCCGCTCAAATGGGTTCTGGATCAGCATTAAAAAAGCTGACAGTCTTGTCTCTTCAGATAGCCATATCGTTAATGAACTTAAAGCATGCAATCGATCAGCCTGACTTAAATATTAATGCAAGTGCCCAATTTACAAATGCAGAATTAAAGCTCCTTTCAATGTTGCTTTTACAAGTTGAAGGTAAAACCACAAAGCAAAAGAATCCTTATTATAGAAACAGTATGGCATGGGCTGCTTGGATTCTTGCTCGCTTAGATAATTGGAGTGGATATAGTTCACATGGACCACCAGGCTATATAACAATCAAGAATGGACTGGCTGCCTTTAATATATTAGCCAAAGGCTATGAAATTGCAATAAAAGATGTGTATAAAGATTAGTTTAAGGGGAGATGTCTGTTGATAGACAGACAAAGGGGTAAATAATTTGTCTTCTATCTCCCAACGATAACTTTCAATTTTTTAATGTCGTCCCCAAATACTTAAATATTTTGCCCTGAAATTAATGGTTGTTTCGTAAATTGAAATTCTGTAGAATTTTTTTCGGCATGTTGTTGAACAAAATGTTTGGATTGTAAGTTTAATAGATAGAAATTTAAACAAGAAAAAAATCAGCGTTATGGCAAATTTATCAACCACCTACATGGGCATCAAGTTAAAAAATCCTTTAATTTTAGGTGCCAGTAATTTAGTAACAAAACCCGAAAGCATAAAAGAAGTCGTAGATGCAGGAATTGGGGCCATCGTATACAAATCGTTATTTGAAGAACAAATCCAGTTGGAAAGCCTTCAAATGGATGAAGATTTAGCGGAATATGAAAACCGGAATGCAGAAATGACAAACCTATTTCCGGGTTTGGAACATGCAGGGCCGAAAGAACACATTTACAATGTGAAAAAGCTAAAAGAAAGTGTGGATGTTCCGGTATTTGCAAGCTTAAATGCGATTTATGAGCCAACATGGGTCGATTATGCAAAGGAGTTGGAAGCAACAGGTGTTGATGGTTTGGAAATTAACTTATATGCCGTTCCAGGCTATTTCGAGGTAAAAGGGCAGTCGATTGAAGACAAGCAGGTTCAAATTGTAAAAGCTATTAAAAAAGCTGTTAACATTCCTGTGAGCGTGAAAGTAAGCCTGTATTATACCAATCCCTTGAATTTTATTAAAAAGATTGACGAAGCAGGGGCGGATGCCTATGTGTTGTTCAACCGCTTTTTTCAGCCCGAAATTGATATTGATAAAGAAGAATATTTTTATCCCTGGGAATTGAGTGGCGAAAAAGATTATATGATGGCATTGCGTTTTGCCGGACTTTTATACGGCAACCTCGATGGTAGTATATGCGCAAGCCGTGGAATCCATTCTTCGGAAGATGTTATAAAAATGATCCTCGCGGGTGCCGATGCAGTGCAGGTGGTGAGTACCATTTATAAAAATTCACCATCGGTGGTTACCGACATCCTGACCGGGTTAAACGAATGGATGGAAAAGAAAGAATACAAAAGCCTGGCTGATTTTAGGGGCAAATTATCCCGTAAAAATATGAAAGACCCATTCACCTACCAGCGTGCACAATATGTGGACATACTTATGAAATCGGAAGAAGTATTTAAAAAATATCCGATGGTATAAAAAGCGGAGAGCCACGAGTTTCAAGCTTTAAGCTAAGAGTAGAAATAATATGATATGAAAAGCAGAGCCCAAGTGGTTTCTGCTTTTTTGTTTGTAAGCGAAAGAAAATGATTTTTTCTTGTGAAAAACTTTGGTGCTAATTTTTATATTGATCTTATGTTTACTAGATTTGTTTGATTTCTCAAATAGCAATTTAAAACTTATATAGCCCAAACAATGAAAAATCTCCAACTCTCAATCTTCTTCTTATTCTTTAATATTATTTCATTTTCTCAGCCAACTATTGAATGGCAGAAGTGTTTTGGTGGTTCCAGTAGTGATTTTTCCCGCTCGATTAAAGAAACTAGTGATAGAGATTTTATTGTAGCAGGAGAAACATATTCAAACAATGGAGATGTTTCCAATAGTAATGGAAATTATGATTTTTGGATAGTGAAGTTAAATAGTTCTGGAAATATCTCATGGGAAAAGACATATGGTGGCTCTAATTTGGATTCCGCTTATGATATCAAGCAAACGAGTGATGGTGGATTTATTGCTGTTGGTCATACTTATTCAAGTGATGGAGATGTTTCTTCAAATCATGGAGGTGGAGATTTATGGATAGTTAAGCTAAATAGTTTTGGTGATATCTCATGGACTAAAACATTGGGAGGCTCAGAATGGGAATCCGGCTATTGTGTTGACCAGACCAACAATGGTAACTATATTATTGTGGGCGAATCTTTTTCAGAAGATGGAGATGTACACGGACATCAACCTGGAGGACGAAGTGATATGTGGATAATAAAAATAAACAGTGTCGGAGATACAATTTGGACAAGAACATTTGGTGGAATGTCGATGGAAGCAGCGAATTCTGTTCAGCAAGATAGTGATGGCAACTTTATCATTTTAGGATATACGGCTTCCAATGATGGGGACATATCTGAAAATAATGGAGGAGGAGATGTATGGGTATTAAAATTGAATACTGACGGGAATGTTTTATGGTCAAAAACTTATGGAGGGACTTTGTCTGAAATTGGGAAATCTATAATCCAAACTAGTGATGGTGGTTATATAGTCGCAGGGCACACATATTCTAGTG
The DNA here is from genome assembly GCA_963677475.2 of Prolixibacteraceae bacterium. GTDB lineage: Bacteria > Bacteroidota > Bacteroidia > Bacteroidales > Prolixibacteraceae > JABMQB01. The sequence continues at coordinate 3,024 of CAXXQD010000018.1, forward strand.
ATGGAGATGTAACAAACAATAATGGCAAAAGTGATTTTTGGGTCATCAAATTGACTTCGGCTGGATTAATCACTTGGCAGAAAACATTTGGAGGATCTTCATATGATCAATCTCATTCTATTAGTAGCACTGTTGATGGAGGATATATTATTGCAGGAGAAACACAATCAGATGATTTTGATGTTTTTGATAATAAAGGTATTGTTGATTGTTTATTAATTAAAATAAACTCTGTGGGAGACATAATATGGACTAAGACATTGGGAGGTACATTAAGTGATAAAGCCTATGATGTTCATCAAACTAGTGATCGAGGATATATCATTACCGGACATACTAGTTCAGACGATGGAGATGTAACGGGATTTCATGGTGTTTATGATTACTGGACTGTTAAATTATCAATGAGTCCTTTAATTATGTGCCCCAATGATACCTTATTATTTGGTTGTTCAGGTACAACCATTAATTATGATGTTGAAATATCCAATACCAGCACAATCTCTTATTCATTTTCAGGAGCTACTAGCGGTAGTGGTAGTGGAACAGGCTCTGGTGAGGCGTTTAATTGTGGAGAAACCTTAGTGGAGGTAACTGCCCATGATGAAAGTGGAGGAGGAAATGATGCTTCTTGTTCATTTACGATTGAAATACGAGATACTATAGCCCCAACAGCATCGAATCCAGCTTCGGTTATCGTTGAATGTTTTGGAGATATTCCTTCCCCGGATGTTTCTGTGGTAACCGACGAAGCAGATAACTGTGGAAGCACAACGGTTACTTTTGTTAAAGACTCTCTGGTTGGGGACGACTGTACTGGATCGGTTGTTAGGTTTTATGAGGTTGCCGACAATTGTAACAATACAACAGTAGTTTCCCAAACCTTTGATATTAATGCGAAAGAATTTGCAGCTCCGGCACCAACAAGCGATATTGTAGATTGTTATGTGGATATTGTGCTTCCAACACCTCCTCCTGTTGTTGATAATTGTGGGAATGAACTTACCCCAACCGGACCGGTGGAAAGCTATTTTCCTGCTTGTGAAGGGGATGTTGTATACACCTGGACCTACATTGATTGTGCAGGGAATTCAAGCGATTATGTGCATACTGTAACTATAGAACTTATTGACTTTGTAATGCCTCCGGACCAGGCTGCCACTGTAAACTGCCTGGCGGATGCTCAGGTGCAGCCAACACCTCCGGTAGTTTACGACTTCTGTGGGAACCGGATAACACCAATACTGATATCAACCCCGGCATATATTCCGTGCGAAGGAGATATGGCGTGGGTATTTAATTACACAGATTGCGCTGGCAACAGCCACGATTGGACTTATATCTATACCATCAATATCCCGGACTTTACAACGCCGGACGATGTGTCAGCAACCGTAAACTGCCTGGCGGATGCACAGGTGCAGCCAACACCTCCGGTAGTTTACGACTTTTGTATGAACCAAATTACACCAACGCTGACTTCAACACCGGCAGACATCCCTTGCGAAGGTGAAATGGCTTGGGTTTTCACCTATACTGATTGCGCTGCCAACAGCCACAATTGGACATATACTTATACCATCAATATCCCGGACTTTACACCACCGGCCGATGCGTCAGCTACCGTAAACTGCCTGGCGGATGCACAGGTGCAGCCAACACCTCCGGTAGTTTACGACTTTTGTATGAACCAAATAACACCAATACTGACTTCAACCCCGGCAGACATCTCTTGCGAAGGTGATATGGCTTGGGTATTTACTTACACAGATTGCGCTGGCAACAGCCACGATTGGACTTATATCTACACCATCAATATCCCGGACTTTACACCGCTGGACGATGCGTCAGCAACCGTAAACTGCCTGGCGGATGCACAGGTGCAGCCAACACCTCCGGTACTTTACGACTTTTGTATGAACCAAATAACACCAATACTGACTTCAACCCCGGCAGACATCTCTTGCGAAGGTGAAATGGCTTGGGTTTTCACCTATACTGATTGCGCTGCCAACAGCCACAATTGGACATATACTTATACCATCAATATCCCGGACTTTACGCCACCGGCCGATGCGTCAGCTACCGTAAACTGCCTTGCCGATGCTCAGGTGGAGCCAACACCTCCGGAAGTTTACGATTTCTGTGGGAACCAAATAACACCAATACTGATATCAACCCCGGCATATATTCCGTGCGAAGGAGACATGGCGTGGGTATTCACTTACACAGATTGCGCTGGCAACAGCCACGATTGGACGTATACATATACCATTGACCACTTTGGATCTTTAACCCCTCCGGAAAACCAGTCTTCTAAAGTTTCATGTTTTGCCGATGCTATCGATCCGGGTGCTCCTGCAGATATTACCGATGGATGCGGAAGAACTGTGTCCGCAGTGCTTGTAGGATCTACCCAAATTCCAGATCCAGTACCTTGCGTTGGAACCATCGTTTGGACGTATAGATATATTGCGTGTGATGGGACCACAACAACAGACTGGACTTACACATATACCATAATCGATACAATTGCCCCGGTGTTTGATAAAATGCCTGATCCAATTTCGGATATAAACTGCAGTGACCCATTGCCTGTACAGGAAGTTATAACTGCCTCAGATAATAATTCCGGGGTAACCGTTACCTTTTCTGTGGCACCTTATACAGTTGATTTATGTGCCGGGTACGCAATCACTTACTTTTGGACTGCAACAGATGCATGTGGAAATTCTGTTGAAGTATCAGTCACATTTAATGTATTGCCCGATACGACCAGCCCAACCGCTGACACCTTACCCGATCTTGGGCCCTTTGAGTGCTATTCTGAGATACCCGCACGAGATCCTTATATGGTGACAGGGAAAAATGACAATTGCGGAGATGTATATGTTGTGGTTATTTGGGATTCTGGCGTCTCTTTTGGTTGTACAGATAAGATTGTCAGGCATTATCGAATTGAGGATGAATGTAAAAATGTAAAGGAAATTACTCAAAATATAATAATAAGGGATACTACGGATCCGATGATCACTTGTCCCCCAGATACTATGGTCCAATGTTTGGATGATGTCCCTTTTGCCGTTACTGAAAGTTTGGAGGCCTTTGATTATTGCGGGAGTGTCAATAAAACCCATATTGGAGATATCTACGATCCGATGACTTGTATGGGGACTGTTTATCGCACCTATGAGGCAACCGATGAATGTGGAAACTCTTACTCTTGTACCCAACTTATTACAATTAAAGATACCATTTCCCCAACGGCTTCCAATCCTGCTCCCATAATTATTGAGTGCAAAGAAGGCCTCCCAGACCCGGACATTACAGTAGTGACCGATGAGGCAGATAATTGTGGTGTTCCTGTTGTAGCTTTTGTTTCTGATGTTTCGGATGGAGGCTCTTGCCCGGAAATAATAACCCGAACCTACTCCATAACAGACTCTTGTGACAATTTTGTAAACGTAGAGCAACTTATTACTATAAACGATAATATTGCCCCAACGGCCTCCAATCCAGCTCCCATAGTTATCGAGTGTAAAGAAGAACTTCCTGCCCCGGACATTAGCGTAGTTACGGATGAAGCAGATAATTGTGGTGTTCCTGTTGTAGCTTTTGTTTCTGATGTTTCATATGGAGGCTCTTGCCCGGAAACAATAATCCGTACTTACTCTGTTACAGACTTTTGTGGCAACTCGATCAATGTGGTACAAACAATTACAATAGACGATATTACCGACCCAACGGCTTCTAATCCTGCTCCCTTAGTTTTTGAGTGTAAAGAAGACCTTCCAGACCCGGATATTTCGGTTGTGACCGATGAGGCAGATAATTGTGGGATTCCTGTTGTAGCTTTTGTTTCTGATGTATCTGATGGGAATTACTGTCAGGAAAAAATTACCCGAACTTACTCCATAACAGATCACTGCGGTAATTCTATTCATGTTTATCAATTAATTTCAATAAACGATTTTACACCTCCTTCTATATTATGTTTTAATGATACTACTGTGCAAAGTATTGATCAGGTACCTTCGGTTAATATTGAAGGAATTGCAGCATCCGATGATTGTGGAAATGTTGTTGTTTCACTTGTAAGTGATGTGTTAGCTAATAATGCTAATTCAGAGGTGATTATAAGAACATATAGGGCAGAAGATAATTGTGGAAATTTTTCGGATTGCATGCAGTTAATAACAATTGAACACACAAATAAACCACCGGTACTGGTAAATCCAATACCAAACCAGGAAATTAACGCAGATAAAGTTCTTAAGCTTCCAATTAGTCCGGTTTTAGGCGAAGTGTTTGATGATGAGGATGACCCATCAATTGACCTATTAGTAACTTTGGAAGATGGCAGCGCTTTGCCGGATTTTGCCGAATATATAAATGATACCTTAAAGGTAACCCCCTTTCGTGAAGATATAGGATGTTACGAAATTTTGGTTACTGCCACGGATTCTTCAAGTGCTACCGCCACCGATCAATTCCAGTTATGTGTTTTGGATTGGCCAGTTGGATTTGGAGAGAATGAAAATGGTTTTGGGATTCGTGTTTACCCGAACCCAAGTAGTGGAACAGTGCTAATTGATTTGGAGGCAACTCTTAATGAAATTGTGGAAGTCAGGGTAACCAACGTTATTGGGGAAGAGATCCTCTTTCAGGAATACCTATCTTTAAAACAAATAAAGCTGGATTTGAGAGACCAGGTAAGTGGTTTTTACTTCGTCAAAATAATTATTAACGAAAACGAAATAACCAGGAAATTGATACTTAATCGCAGATAAAATTTTATTGAAAATTAGTTTTATAGTTTCTAAATGATACTTAATTGTATAATCCTCAATTTCAAATTTGCTGAATAAAAATCAGTGATCTAGAAGATAAAATTCAGTTTTTCACCCTTTTTATTGCATCCGATATTTATTTCCTTTAAAAGTTAATTGATCATCGGAACGATGATTACTGTTTTTACCGTGTATGGAAGTGCAGTGTAAGAGTCAAACCAGAGCTTGATATTATGTTCAGTATTGAGTGTGCTATATATTCCCTTTTTACTCTAATCTTGTTTTTAATAATCTTATGTTCATAACTGTAACTTGCTGATTGGAAAGTTATTTAGAGAAATATATAATCTTATAATTGTTGAATATTAATGGAATTAATTAAGTAGATATAGTTAATAATTCCCATAGGAATAGGGGATTTCCCTATTTGGGACATAGTTCCCAATATGTACATTTGTTAGTAATTGTTAGGATAAAATTTTCATTTTAAGTATTGAACTTTGTTTCGCCAAGAATAAAAAAATTAAATCAAAAAAATAAAACCAATGAAGCGGAATCTCCTATTATTATTTGTCAGTATTATAATTAGTTATAATCTGCATGCACAAAGTGCTCCTGTTTTGAACGGTAACGATACGTCTCCCACATATACTACGGGTGCATCTCCTCTGATCTTATTTCCGAATTTTACGATTACTTCTTCTTCGAATATTGAAGGTATGAAGATTTATTTTAGTTCCGGACATCATAACGATCAGGATAATTTGTGGTTTACTGTTCAGAATGGAATTTCTGGTTCTTTCGTAAAATCAACAGGTATGCTTACCCTCACAGGATCAGCTTCTGCTTCAACCTATGAAACAGCAATCCGAAGCATTACCTATACCAATAATTCTTCTACGCCAAGTGAGGATCAAAGAGTATTAACTATTTCATTAAGTCAGTCGGCTTATAATACAGCTAATGGTCATTATTATGAATATGTTACTGGTGAATTCACATGGGGTCAGGCAGTAAGTGGTGCAGCAGGCAAAAATTTGTACGGTATAAAAGGATACCTTGCTACTGTTACGACTCAATCAGAAAATGATTTTATTAGACAAAAACTAGCTGCTGATGGTTGGCTGGGAGGTTCGGATTTAGGCAATGAGGGGGTTTGGTCATGGCGTACAGGTCCTGAAACGGGAACCACTTTCTGGACCAGCACGGGTGGTGTTCAAACTTTTGCAAACTGGAACAGTGGCGAGCCAAATAACGCTTACCCTGGTGAGCCATATTTACAAATATATTCATCTGGTTCTGGTTTAAGTGCAGGTAAATGGAACGATTTGTTTGCATCTTCAGAAATGGGCTATGTTGTAGAATATGGAGGTACTTCAGGAGATCCCGAGGTGAATTTATATACAACAACTACATTAAATGTATCTGCAATCACAACACCTTCTGTATCAACCTCTGTTGCAAGTGGTATAAGTTACACGGGTGCCTATTTAGGCGGTACAGTGACGAGCGATGGCGGTGCGAGCGTTAGTGAGCGTGGGGTAGTTTACTCAACGACAGATGCAAGCCCGACCATAGGCGAGGGCGGTGTAACCAAAGATGTCAATGGTAATGGTACAGGCAGTTTTGGCGAAACGATAAATTCCTTATCAAGCGGAGCAACGTATTATTACCGGGCGTATGCAACCAATAGCCAGGGAACAAGCTATGGAGGTGTACAAGCCTTTACTGTTTACACCCCTCCGGTGTTGGGCACCAGCGATGCAACGATTGTTGCAAGCTCTTCAGCCTCAATAAGCGGGAGCCTAACAACTGTTGGCAACCCAACGCCCACTGCGCATGGATTGGTCTGGGGCACATCATCAAACCCAACAACAGCCCTCACAACCAAGACCAACGAAGGTTCTACCAGCAGCACACATAGTTTTAGCAAGTACCTTGAAGGGCTTGAGCCAGGGACAAGGTATTATTACCGGAGCTATTCCACCAACAGTTTGGGAACTATTTATGGCGAAGAAAAGTCATTTTGGACAACCCCGATGACCTGCTACAATATAACCGCATCCGATTTTGTACTGAACAACAATGCGAGCCTTTCAGGTGACATTGTTACCTTGACCCCTGATGCACTGGGCCAAAATGGTTCTGTTTGGGGGAAGATGCGGATCAACCTGGACTATGACTTTAAAGTGACCTCATCGATTTACCTTGGGACCGATGATGGTGGTGCCGATGGAATAGCGTTTGTTCTTCAGCCACTATCAAGCAATGCAGGTAGTTCAGGTGGTGGTATGGGCTACCAGGGGATCAGCCCGTCGTATGCCGTAGAGTTTGACACCTATTACAATGAGGGCGCCGACCCAACTAGTGCTGATCATATTGCCATTGTTAAAAACGGGGAAGGAAGCATCGCTGCCCAGTCCCCATACTCAGCAAGAAGCAACCTTGAAGACGGGAACTGGCACGATGCTATTTTCGAGTGGAATGCCACGACCAAGTATTTTAAGGTAACATTCGAAGGAAGTGTTCTTTTCAATGTAAACATAGACCTTACAAGCAGTGTATTTAATAACAATAGTAATGTATATTGGGGATTTACGGCTGCCACCGGAGGGTGCAAGAACCTCCAGCGGGTGGATATCTCAGAGTACTGCTGTTCACGTGCAGCCAGCACCCCGCCAACCATAACTGCCTTTAATGATGTCACAATCTGTCCAAATACGCCTACATCAGCAATAAGTTTTACCATTGCGGACAACGAATCTACCTGGGGACAGATGAGCGTAAGCGCAACATCTTCCAACCAGTCAGTTATACCTGGGTCAAATATAGTTTTTGGCGGTTCCGAGGGTTCAAGGACAATTACGTTGAGCCCGGCAACCAACCAACAAGGTTACAGTGATATTACGGTAACCGTAACAGATGCCGATGGGCAAACAGATAGCGAAGTGTTTACCCTTACTGTAGAAGATGTTGCCCCGCCGGTATTGAGCGTGGTGAACGATACGGTTTATTTAAATAGCATGGGCAGTGCATCGATCACCGAAGGGGAACTTGTAAGCAGTGCCTCCGACAATTGCGGGATCGAAGATACTACCCTCAATATATATACATTCGATTGCGATGATGCGGATACAGAGGTTTCGGTAACGGTTACCTTGAATGATGTAAACGGGCTAAGTACCCAACGGGTTTCACAAGTATTGGTGCTGGACACCATCCATCCTGTGGTTGTTGCTGCCAGCGACATTTCCACGGTAACGTCTTACGATGGTATGGGCAACTGTTCAACAAGCAGGGCAATCCCTGATGCTTATTACGATGACAACTGTACAGTAGGGCTCACCTGGGAGATGACAGGTGCGGTAGAAGCCAGCGGAAGCGGTCAGATCGGCACATATGTATTTTATAAAGGAGTTACCACCATTACCTATACCGCGACAGATGCTTCAGGCAACTGGAGGCAGGATGTAATGTACGTAGAGGTTTTGGACGATGAGTACCCAATCATCACACCATCTCACGACCAGTCAATTGGTACCTCGCATGATATTGATTCAGATTGCAAGGCGGCTTACAACGTACCGTTTTTGCCATTTACCGACAATTGCCCGGATGCAGTATTGGCCTGGGAGATGGAAGGTGCGACCACAGGGTCAGGCAAAGGCCAGGTTGGCTATTACAGCCAGGGCTTTAACCTTGGGCAAACACATATTTATTATACCGTTACGGATGAATCAGGCAATGAATCGTACGATGATTTTTGGCTGACGGTGACCGATGACGAGAAACCGCGTGACATGGGTATCTGCAACAGTACCTTGGATGTTTACCTTGACGGCAATGGTGCGGTTGAAGTAGACACAGTTGCTGCGGCGCTTAACCTTGTGAAGTCAAAAGTATTGGAGAACTGTACCTTGGGCGATAACCTGGAGGTTAATTTTGTAACCCCGGAATACGGTTGTGAAGGCCTTCTTTACGGAGGGGGAACGTACCCGGTACAATTATATGTTACTGACGAGGCAGACAATATCCTGAACTGCCAGGTGCGCATCAACCTGCAGGACAGCACGCGTCCTGATGTTGTTGCCATCAATACCACTATAGAACTTGACGAAAACGGCCATGCCGGAGTCAGTGCCGCAGAAGTAAACAGCGGCAGCACCGACAACTGTACAATAGATAGCATTTGGCTCAGCCAGGAAAGCTTTGGCTGTGGCAACCTTGGCAACAATACCGTAACGTTTTATGCCAAAGACCTTTCAGGGAACATAGGGCAACAGGAACTTACGGTAAGCATAGAAGACAATATCCGCCCAACGGTAACGGGCCAGGACTTAAGTGTCTGGCTTGGTGCTGGTGGTACAAGGGAAGTATCCACTTTGGAAGTAGATGCAGGTTCCTATGACAATTGCGGCATCGATACGATGTGGCTCAGCCAGTCAGGATTTGACAGCAGCGACCTTGGCACCGTAACGCTGTATTTGTATGGCGAAGACGGCAGTGGGAATATCTCTGTTGACACGGTATCCATAAGCATATCAGATACAACCACGCCTGTTGTGCAGGCAAACAATATTAGCATTTACCTTGACGGTTCAGGGAATGCCACAATTGACACGATGGACATTAACAATGGTTCTACGGACAATTGCGGGATCGATACGATGTGGCTCAGCCAGTCAAGCTTTGGTTGCAGCGATGTAGGTGTTAACAGCGTAAGGCTTTATGCGAAAGACGCCAGTGGCAATACCGGTTCTGAAGTAGCGCTTGTAACGGTTTCCGATACTGTTAACCCGGTTATGCAGGCAAAAAACATAGATGTTTTCCTTGACAGCAATGGGGAAGTTTTATTGGAGGTTAGTGATGTAGATAACGGCAGCAGCGACAATTGCGGGCTTGAAAGCACTTGGCTTGGCAGGGACACCTTTAGCTGTGAGGACCTTGGCTTAAACACCATTTACCTATATGGTGAAGATGCAGGCAAGAACCTGGATTCAGTGTCAGCGATAATTAACGTACGTGATACCATATCCCCTGTGATAACGATAAACGAAGCAACTTTATACCTAAATGAAGAGGGCGAACTAGCGGTCAGTGCCGAAGGTTTCAACGGGGGCGTATGGGACAATTGCTCGGTTGATTCTGTGTGGACAGACCTGGAAGGTTTTGACTGCGATGATTTGGGAATGCGCGAAGTGGGCCTTTACGCCAAAGACAACAGTGGGAACATAACCCGCGAGACGGCATCCATTGAGGTTTTAGATACGGTTTCGCCAATGGCTGCAAGCCATAATTTAGACCTGTACCTTGATAGTAACGGAGGGGCAACCCTTACGGCAGGACAGGTAAACAATGGTAGTTTTGATTATTGTGGCATTGATACAATGTTTATAGATAAAGACAGTTTTAGTTGCGAAAACCTGGGCACGGGGAATTATGTTGAATTAACGGTTGTTGACAATAAGGGGAACGTTTCCACATCGATGGCCACAATGACGGTACTGGACACTATTTCACCAATAGCCTTGTGCCAGGATATAGAGGTTTACCTTGATTCGGTTGGATCGGGCACCATAGGTGCAGCCCAAATAGACAATGGCAGTTCAGACAACTGCGGCTTTGAACTCAGCCTTTCAAAAAGAGTATTTGGGGCGGAAGAACTTGGGGATAACCTTATAACCATGACCGTATCAGATGCAAGCGGCAACCAGTCCACCTGCGAATCAACGGTAACGGTACTGGACACCATTGCCCCAGTGGTTGTGTGCAACGAAACCACCTTTGTGTTATGGGAAAACGGGGAATATGTGGTAGACGGAACGGATAAACAAACCTTGTTGGCAGGCACCTGGGACAACAGTGCAGGCATCTTGCCAATGGACAGCATAAGCCTTGGTGCAGTATCCTTTGAATGTGTGGATGTACTGAACGGGGGAAGCACAATTACTGTAACGGCAAGTGATGGGCAAGGTAACATTGCCACAGCGGTTTGCCCTGTAGAAGTAGTTGACTTAATCGCCCCAACGGCAAACTGTATAGATACGGTAATGGTCACCCTTGACGGCACAGGAAGCAAAATAGTATCAGCAAGCGACATTAACGATGGTAGCGATACGGAGAGCACCCCAGCCTGGGCACGCACGTACAACGACTTGGAAGGGGGCAGTTACGATGCCTGTGGTATTGCAGCGATGGAGGTGTCACAAAACCTGTTTGGCTGTGCCGATATAGGGTTTAAAACAGTCACATTGACCGTATCGGACCCACATGGGAACACAGGTAGCTGCGAATCGGTGGTGCATGTTGTGGATGCAGTGGCACCGGAGTTTGAACCGGTCAGCGATATAGTAGTAGAATTGGAACCGGGCGTTTGCACGGCAGAGGTTGAATACCCAGAGGTAATTGCAGTTGACCAGTGCGGTGGGCTAAGCTATACTTTACTGGAAGGGCAAGGCCCTGACGGCGTGTTCCCAATAGGTGGGGGCGTAGAGAAATGGCTTGTTACGGACAAAAGCGGAAATACCGACACCTTAAGCTTTAGTGTACTGGTAAGCACATACAATGCTGCCCCTGTAATCGATCCTTTAGGGACTGTGCACATCGATAAGGATACGGCACAAATATCGGTAGCATTGACTGGTATTGGTGCAGGGATTGACTGTGGGGGGCAAATGGCCACAATAGTGAGTGCCCGTGCAGCCGACACATTGTTGCTCACCAGCACCGAAGTAGTATATGCCCCAGGGGACAGCGAAGGGGAACTTATTTTGGGCATTGCCCCTGGCATGTCGGGCAGTACCATGGTAACGGTAAGGGTACAAGACAATGGCGGAACGGACAATGGCGGTGTTGACACGTTTGAGGAAAGCTTCCTTGTGGTAGTCGACCCATATAACAAGGCACCATACCTTGTAAGTGAAATTATCGATTATGAAGTTGTTGCCGACCACGAACTGGAAGTAGGCATCAGTTGCCGGTGCGGTGACCTGTTCGACGACCGTGACGACGAAACCTTAAGCATAAAAGTAACGCTTGCCGATGGCTCTGAACTTCCATCGTGGGGGCACTATGCCAACGATGTATTGACCATAACCCCAACCCGCAGGGACACCGGATGTGTGGAGATATTGGTAACGGCAACCGATTCCGATGGCTTGTCTGCAACGACCAGCTTTAATGTGTGCATCTTAAACTGGGTAACAGGCGTAGCAACCTTTGAAGCCCCGCTTGACGTGAAGATGTACCCAAACCCTGCCAAGGGTATGGTGAACCTCGACGTAACAGGTGCCAATACCGAACTTGAAGTTGTTGTGATGGACATCTCGGGAAAAGAAGTACTGAGGAAAGAATTTATGCAAAACAACCAGATCCGTTTCGACATGGGCGGACAGGTAAGCGGGATGTACTTTGTCAGGGTGAATGTTGATGGAAGGGAAATCGTTAAGAAACTAATCCTCGACCGTAGGTAAAAGAACAAAACAATACAAACATATATAACGAAAAAGCAGGGGCAAAAACCCCTGCTTTTTTTGAAAAGTCTTAAGGTGATGTGGATTCTATCCGCATTATTCTTCAGCGAATAAAATTCGCTGCACCCAAATTCTTATGGTTCGATTTTCATTTCTGTTGGTGATTCCCGGGAATCATGAATGTTTTTTGTGTAAAATGTTGATTAGAGTTCCACTACAAATTATTTAATCGAAGTTTTAAAAATATTTTATGTAATTGAGAAGATACTTCCAATGTAATCTTCCAATGACAAATAGCTTTAAACAGATTCTATATTAATCATATAATTAGGGCAAAAATTTGTTCCAATATTGTTTTCTATTATCTTTAGTTTTCTAAAATTAATTGTACCCTGTAATCTCAACATTGTTTTGAATATAACCGCCGAATCAGACCATTGTAAATTCCTTGTAATAAGGGGATTAAAAGCGTTTGTGTCAGGATGAATGCACGATTTACATTGTTTAGTTAATAGAATAAAAAAACCATATCATCTAAAAAGTTTACCATGAGAACCAATTCCGTATTATTTTTTTTGAAGAATTGCCTAATCCTAGTTTTATTAGTATCGGCGACATATACCTTTGCTGATAATTCGGTAATTCCGAAGCAATCCATTAAATCCGTTAAGAGCCGTGCATTACAGGTGGTATCTGATATTGGGCCTTCTCCAACAATTACCTGTCATAGCGATACTATTGTTAATGCTTGTTCAGCTACAATTGTAAGTTATTCCATTGATTACATCAATACCGATTCAGTAAGGTTTGAATTTACGGGAGTAACAACCGGGAGCGGAATTGGAACCGGATCGGATAGTTTGTTTGCTTATGGAACCACCACGTTAGAAATAGTTGCTTACGATACAACGGCTGGTACCGATAACGATACTTGTAGCTTTGATATTACTATTGCAGATACAAGTGTGCCAGAAGTTTATTGCAACGATACAACGGTTTATTTGGATGCCAATGCCGAGGCAATTGTTACCTGGCAGCATGTTTTAGAATCAGCAAGTGACAATTGTACCTTAAGCGATACTTTGTTAAATACGGTACAAGCCATCAACCTGAACTGTAACCATCTGGGTTCAGATACTTTGATTACTGTTTTGGTTAAAGACCAGGTGGATTCTACAGCATCGTGTATTGCATCGGTTACGGTGGCTGATTCAATTAAACCAAAAGTTTATTGTTCACCGGATACTGTTTTTCTTGATTCGAATGGTGATGTAACGGTTAGTTATCTGAATGTTTTAGATTCGGTTGTTGAAAATTGTTCCATTGCTGATACTGTAATTAATAACCTGTCATCCTTATATTTAAACTGCTCAATGTTAGGCGATACCAGCGTAACGATATCAGTAACTGATGGAAGCTCGAATGTGGGAATTTGCCAGACGACCATTCATGTGAAAGACAATCTGGATCCGGAGATTGATTGTGTTTACGATACGTTTGTTTATATCAATTTGGTAGATACAGTTGCAATGACAAATGCTTTGCTTTTAGACAGGGTTTCAGATAACTGTGATTACACTCTTAGCTATTCCCATAAAAGCTTATCCTGTGCCGAAACAGGTAGCACGGTTTTGGTAGAGGTTACAGCCACCGATCAATCAGGAAATTCAGCCACCTGTGATGCGACTGTTGCTGTTTTAGATACCATTCACCCCAATTTAAAATGCCGCGACCTCACCTTGTATTTGGACAATAGTGGCCAGGCATCAATTGGCAAGGCAAGTTTAATAAAAAGTTTAACGGATAATTGCAGTTTGGGCGACACGATATTGACCCAATATGATTTTCAATGCAGCGATGTTGGAACAATAAAAGATACAGTAACAGTTACCGATATTGGAGGTTTAAGCAGTACCTGTATTTCAAATGTTACAATATTGGATACGCTTCTTCCACATGCCATTTGTAAAGATTATATAGCGCAACTTGACGATTATGGAAAGGCTAGCGTTTCTGCATCCGATATAAACGATCATTCAACGGATGAGTGCGGAATTGATACCATGTGGCTCGATACTTATGCGTTTCATTGCACCGATACAGGAACTTTAAGGGTTAACCTATTTGTGCAGGATATAAACTCAAACATTGGAACTTGTTCTGCATTGGTAAATCTTGATGATGATATTGATCCGTTTATCGATTGCGTTTATTCCACCGTGGCCTACCTTGACCAAGATGGGAATGCTGTTATGACCCCTGAATTGCTGCTTGATACCGTATACGATAATTGTTCGTATTCTTTCACTTATTCAAGGGATACCTTAACATGTGCCGATTTGGGCGATACAATTACTATTGATGTTTTGGTAACAGATATCGGAGGCAATACGGCTACCTGTGATGCCGATGTTCTTGTGTTGGATTATTTCGATCCCCGGATCGTATGTTCTCCTTTAACAGTTAGTCTTATCGACGAAAACGAATTTATTTTGGTTGATTCAATAAAAATGGCTTTGGTCGAAAATTCATGGGACAATTGTTTAGATTCCATTCCGTATAAATATTTCTCTTTTGATACACATTCATTAAGTTGTGCCGATGTTGATACGGTCCCTATTCAGATCATGATCTCAACTATCGATACGAATGGGAATTCAACATGGACTTATTGCCCCGTAAATGTTATTGATACAACCGAACCCGTTGCAGTTTGTAAAAATGAATTGGATGTTGTTTTAGATGATTCAGGCTTGGCGGTTATTACCGCATTGATGTTGAACGATGTTGGTAATGCAGATACGATTCCGGAGTGGGCGATCCCATATGGGGCTTTAAATGGGGGCAGCTATGATGCATGTGGAATTGAATCGCTTCAGATATCAAAAGATTCGTTTGATTGTGCCGATGTTGGGACCGAGAATGTACAGTTAACGGTTGTCGATGTTCATGGTAATTCTGCATATTGCACAACTCAGGTGAATATTATTGATAATAGCAAGCCAGTTTTTGGAAATGTAACCGACATTGTAAAGGATGTTGAACCAGGAAATTGCGAAAATGAAATTATTTACCCGGCTATTGTTGCTGTAGATAATTGTGGTGAATTAACTTATACGCTCATCAACGGACTTGGAAGCGAAGCGAAATTCCCGGTTGGCATCAGCACCGAAACATGGGTTGTAAGCGATGCCGGAGAAAATACAGATACTTTAAGTTTTACCGTGACTATTAATTCTTATAACGATGCCCCGGTTTTTAACGATATCGACAACCTGGTTGTGGAAGAGGGTGAAGATGAAGTTACAGTATTGGTTACCGGAATTGGTATTGGGGATGATTGTTCGGATCAAATGGTAACCACAGTGGAAGCAACATCGGGCGACACCAGTCTGGTTAAAATCAGTTCATTGGTTTATGTTCCGGGAGATGCAATTTGTGGTATTAAAATGAACATTGATCCTGAAATGAACGGGGAAGCTTTAATTACCGTAACAGCAAAGGACAATGGAGGAACCGAAAATGGAGGCATTGATACGATAAGTAAAACCTTCTCGGTTATTGTTAATCCTGTAAATGATGGTCCTTATGTAATCGGAACAATTGAAGATCAGGAAGTGGTTGCAGGCAGGGTCCTCAATATTGATATCAGTTCGGCTTCAGGGGATTTATTTGGCGATATCGATGATGAAACTTTAACAATTAGCATACGCTTAGACGATGGTTATCCATTACCATCGTGGGGCGAGTACAAGGACGATGTTTTAACCATTACCCCGTTGCGGGCTGATACCGGTTGTTATGTATTGGATGTAAAAGCAACCGATTCGGGCGGAATGTTTGCAAAAACCTCCTTTAATTTATGCATACTTGATTGGCCAACCGGATTTAACGAATTGGAAAACCAATTGGATGTTGATATGTACCCAAATCCAACAAGAAATTGGGTAACCCTTGCTATTAAAGGGGATTACAATTCCGATGTTGAAGTTATGGTGATGGATATTTCAGGAAAAGAAGTTTACCGTCAGAAATTCAACACCAAGGATCCAATTCAGTTTGATATGGGCAACCATGTCGGAGGTATGTATTTCGTTAAAGTGAAAATGGATGGCAAAGAATCCTTTAAAAAACTCATTTTAAACAGAAACTAAAAAACAAGGATATTTTATTTATTAAAGTGGGCTCTTCTTTGAAGGGCCCTTTTTTGTAGCCCTGAATTTGTGGGACTTTTAGAGGCTTTGGGAATTGGATTAAGTTGGCGATCTAAATAATTGAAATTTTACTTCAAATTTCATGGAATGTTTAGTAGCTTTATTGCCCAATAAAACTAAAGGGTCAAACGTTATCTTTCTTATGAGATGTATTTTTAAAGTGGTCAACACTTTACTGTTTTCTTTTATTATTCTCACAAACACGTATGCACAATCCATTAATAATCTGAATGGTGAGGATTATCATGAAGGCGATATACCTCTTCGGATTGATTCAAATATTGGGATTGAGCAAAATGGTTTTAATTTTGCCGGGGCTACTTTAGAAATAAGAATTACCAATCCTGATTCACTGGATTTTTTAGATATTGAGGATGGGGGTCGGCTTTCCAAAGCCGGGAATGCACTGCTTTGGAATGATGCAAGGATAGGAACCATCAACCATATAAATAATGGCTTAAACGGGAAAGCCCTTCAAATTATTTTTCAAGGAAATACTTTAATCCCTTATGCAGATTTTGAATCAGGCGATTTAACTTCGTGGCATGTCGATACTACAATGAACCAAATGATTGGGCAATCATGGGCTCAGGGGCCGCCACCAGGTTTCGAAACCGATACCAACGCGACCGTTGACGATCATAAACCTTATAATCTTTTTCCCGGGTCATCAAACGCAAAGGTTACAGAAGAAGCCCGCCATAGTGGAAAATATGGATTACGGCTCGATATGAGTGGAAGGATATTTTCGTATAACGATCTCGGGTCGGAATATGGATACGGAACAATTCATTCACCTTCGGTGGTTAGCGCTCCATTTTTTGGACAGGCAGGCGATTCAATAAGTTTGTGGTACAATGCCGCAAATACGGTTCGGACAGACGATTATAAAGATATTTTTGGTTTTGTTTTTATCGATGCGAATAATAATGCAAAATGGGATGAAGGAGAATTTCCCCAACAATTGTTTCGCGATTTCGGTCCGGCAACCGATGAATGGATTAACCGTCGGGAAGAATTGAATTTAACGGGCGACAATTTGCGTTTTTGGTTTTTGAATGGTTCATATGATTACAGGGCTGGCTTTAAAGTTGGTTGCGATTTATACATCGACGATATTTATTTAAAACCACATAATTATGTTGAACCAGACGCTATAATCTTGAAGTCGGTGATCGAGCATATTACTTATGAGAATAAGTGTGGGCGTGTTGAAGACAGAAATTTCGATGTAAAAATTATAAATGGTTCGGATTCTATTGTTGAAAGTGGAACAATTGGATTTTATTCCGAGCCCCCTGTTTTTAGCCTGGTTCAGGATATTACAATCCCTGTAGATAAAGCTAGTTGTAGTGCAACGCTTGTTGATTATCCTGAAATTTATGCCTCGGATGCGTGCAGTGTAGTTTATCATAAAGTTGCAGGAATAGGTGAAGCCGGGCAATACCCGCTGGGTTCAAATGTGGAAGCCTGGGTAGCAACTGATGCAAGTGGCAACACCGATACCATGAGTTTTACCATTAATATTATAGATACCGTGCCACCGGTTATAGATACAATTGAAGATATATATGTTTTAGCGGATTCAGGAAAGTGCTCGGTAACGTTGGCAGATTACCCTGATATTAATGTGCCAGAAGATTGCGGTATTACCTATGATTCAATTGATGCATTGGGCAGGTCAGGGGAATTTCCTTTGGGCGAAACCACCGAAACCTGGATTGCAACAGATATTGCAGGCAATTCCGATACAATAAGTTTTAATGTAATTGTTGAACCTGTAAATTCACCTCCTTCAATGGATAATATTGAAGAAATAGTGGGAAAAGAAAACGAATCGATTACCATTCCAATTACAGGCATAAGTACAGGGAAGGACTGTGAGGAACAACTAATTGATACCATCATTTGCACATTTGATAATACCGATTTGGTTGGGCAGCTCACTGTTAATTTTATCCCTGGTGATACAGTTGGCAGTATCGTCATAGATTTTGTGGAATATTCTTGGGGAACCGTGAATGTTAAATTATTGGTTAAAGACAATGGGGGCACTGAAAATGGGGGAGTAGATTCTTTGATCAAAGAATTTAAAGTGGTTATTGAAGATGTAAACCATCCGCCGTATGTTCTGAACCCGATTGAAGATAAAGAGGTTAACGTAGGAAAAACCCTGGAAATGGATATTCCTTCTGCCTTGGGCGAAATTTTCGATGATGTTGATAATGACCAAATGGAAATAAGCGTTTCGCTCGAAAGCGGGGAAGAATTGCCCCCATGGGGATATTTTTCAGGTGAATTGCTTAGGGTAACCCCTTTGGAAGCCGATACAGGCCTTTATAACATTTTAGTGACTGCTAAAGATGTGGGAGGTTTGGTTGCAACCGATGTATTCAAAATTCAAATTATCCAGGAATCAACAGGGATCGATGAATTGGAGAAGTTTGTATTTTTAAAGCTATATCCTAATCCCACAAGAAGTATGGTAAATATCGAAATTAATGGAAATTACCATTCGGGAGTCGAAGTTAGCGTACTAAATATCTCAGGAAAAGAAGTCTATCGAAACGAATATTCAATAACCAACATAATTCAATTTAGCCTTGATAATTGCATTGCTGGAATGTACTTTATTAAATTAAAAATTGATGGGGTTGAAGTAATTAAAAAATTAATCCTGGAACAATAAAGTTCACTGCTTATTTTGTGGTTTTTCCTTCATACATTTTTGTAAAAATAGAATCAATAGGCTCCCAAAGCTCAATTTTCACACCGTCCGGATCCATAATATGAACAAATTTCCCGTATTCGTAGGTTTCAATATCATCTAAAATTTCAACTCCGCTTTTTTTCAACTCAATCAATAATTTTTCCAGGTTCTCTACCCTGAAATTGATCATAAATTCTTTGTCCGAAGGTTGCATGTAAGTACTGTTATTTGGGAATGGGCTCCACTGTAGATATCCTTTTTTCTCGGGAATATCTGAATCCCGGAACTCAAACAACGATCCATATTCATTGGTAACCAAACCCAGGTTTTTACGATACCATTCGCGGCTTTTTTCCGGGTCTTTTGATTTGAAGAAAATCCCCCCAACTCCTGTAACTTTTTTCATGTTCGAAATATTTGTTGTAAATACCTAACCTCTTTTATTGCTCTTTGTTCCTTACTAAGACAACCCGCCCGTTGTCAAGTTCACTGTAGCCCATATTATAGCAGAAATAATAAATCCTTCCTTCCCGGGTTATATAGGTATTTGTATAATAGTTAAAATTAAAACCGCTTTGAAGCATTTTATCTTTAGTTGTGGTGGTTTTGCCATTTGGGTTTAATTCCTCTAATACCCGAAGGTTAACTTTTAAAATCCTGTTTATTCTTCTAACCAGATTACTGGAACGGCCAGCCTGTTTGTTGTTATAAGAATTCCTGCAAGAATCGTTGCAAAACTTCTTATCGATCCTTCCAACAAGCTTTTCTCCGCAATCAAGGCATTTTTTTTCTTCCATTTGGGGAAATTTAAATTTTAGGTTGATTTTGTTAATTCGTAAATCAAAGATAAACAAATACATATCCGTTTGCAAACGTTTAAAAACGTTTGTAAGCACTTACAAATGTTTATCTACCGAATCAGCTTTTAAGAGCCACCTAAATTTGAAGTAATAATTTCGTTTTTATTAATTTAAATAATTTATTATGAATGCTTTAAGGAATAGTGTTAGGCTTATTGGAAATTTAGGGGATGCCCCTAAAATAAAAAAGTTGGACAGTGGAAAAACAGTTGCTAATTTTTCGATAGCAACCAACGAAATTTACAAAGATGAGAATGGAAATAAACAATCGGAAACAACCTGGCACAAATTGGTTGCCTGGGGCAAGCAGGCAGAAATTGCAGAAAACTATCTTGTAAAAGGTTCGGAAATAGCCATTGAAGGAAAGCTTAAAAACAGATCGTTTGAAGGTAAAAATGGAGAAACGCAATATATTACTGAAGTTTTGGTAAGCTCAATCCTTATGCTTGGAAAAAACAATAAATAATATTTGCCCCCGGATTTGTTTAAATGCCTTGCAGTTATGCAGGGCATTTTTTATGTAAAAAGGAATCGGATTTGGAGTTCATATGCAATCGATTGCTTTTTTGTCGAATTTTGACAAGGATTCTAATGGAGATATATTTAAATTACGTATTTTAGGATCGCTAAACTGCGGAAATTATACTAATTGTGTGAATATTTAAATTAATTTCCGAATAATTAATACAACAACCAACCAATGAAAAATCAACTAAAAAAACTCCTTTGTTCAATCCCCGTATTGTTCTTATGTGTATGCTTTATGCCGGCAGAAGCCCAGCAAAACACAAATGCTTTAAGCTGGAGGATAAGCTCAGCTTATAATAAATACTTATTGCGCGAAGTTCACCAACAATATGCCGATCGTCAGGAAAAATTTACAGAGGCATTGTCTTCAAAAGAAAACTTTCTTGATTACCAACAGGACATTATTGCGCGATACAAAAAAATTGTTGGTGAATTTCCTCCAATTGGTGATTTGAACGGCCAAATTGTTGGAGTGTCGCAAAAAGAAGGGTTCCGAATAGAAAAAATTATTTTCGAGAGTTCGCCCAAACGGTACGTTACTGCCAATCTATACATCCCTGATGGTGATGGTCCTTTCCCGGCTTCATTACAACTATGTGGCCACGGATTAAGGGGGAAGATACCTGCATCAACAAGTGCAATTCAGTTTGCATTAAACGGAATTGCTGTAATGGTAGTTGATCCGGTTGGGCAAGGTGAACGGATACAATTTCTTGACAAAGATAGTCAGTCTTTAACCCGTGGTGCGACTACCGGACATACCATTTTAAATTCAGGGGCAAACCTGCTTGGCTCTAGTGTAGCTGCTTATGAATATTGGGATAACCACCGTGCCATTGATTACCTGCTTACACGAAATGATATTGACCCGACGAAAATTGGAGTTTATGGAAGTTCGGGTGGAGGTACCCAAACGGTTTATATGCTTGGGCTGGACGAACGCATTAAAGTAGCCGCGATAGGCGTGTATTTTACGCAGCGCGAACGGATGCTTGAATTGTATGGCCCGGCTGATGGTTGCCAGCATATTCCAAACGAAGGGAAAGAACAATTGGAATTAGCCGACTTTGTTCTTATGATGGCCCCAAAACCAGTTTTAATAATGGCATCGCGATACGATAACAATGCCGATTATTGGGGTGTGAAAAATGCATTTCGGGAGTTGGAAGAAGCCTATGGTTTGTTCGGAAATCCTGAGAAAGCAAACATTTACGTTACCGAACGTGGGCACGAAATCCCAAAGGAAACCCGTGAGCAATTAACAACCTGGTTTCGCCGGTGGTTATTGGATGATCCAACGCCTGTTCAAGAGGGACCAAGGATTTCAGTACCAACCGATGAACTTCAGTGCACACAAACCGGGCAGGTAAATACCTCTATCCAGGATGCGATCCCGTTTCCTGATTATAACTTGGCACTGGCTGAAGATTATGCACCTCAAAGGGCTGAGTTTGTGCAGCAGGATAAAGAAGTGGTTCGCGCCAAAGTAATCGAGCTTCTTGGTTTAACAATCCCGGAAGTTAAAATCAGGCCTGAGCAGACAGGGGCAATGAAATTGCGTAATTACGATTTGTTAAAATACCAGATTGTGAGGGTAGGGCAAATGCCGGTACCTTGTATTGTACTCATACCTGAAAATGTTGAACCTGAAAGTTCAGTGCTTATCTATCTTAACGAAGCTGGGAAATCAGAATTGGTAGGCGATGATCACACCGTTTCTTCGTATATCAATCAAAATACAATTTTAGTAGTGCCCGATTTACGTGGTTTTGGGGAGACATTAGACCCATTAAGACTGAACGATACAAAGTTTTGGAACAAAGAGTATCGAAATGCAATGATTAGCATGCACATAGGTAAACCAATTATGGGGCAACGGATAATTGATATTATGTCGGTTCTTGATTTTATTGAAACCGATCCGATACTGAAAGACCGGAACGTTGAGCTTATCGCAAATGGTTTGTATGGACCAACTGTGGTTCATGCAACCTATCTTGATGAGAGAATAGGACGGGCAGAAATTTCAAGATCCGCAAAATCATTTAAGGAGTATCTGGACAATCCTTTACAGCGCGATGTTTACTCGAATGTATTATATGGGGTTTTAAAATATTATGATTTGCAAGATCTAATGAAATTATCGGGAGAGAACCGCATCCGCTTTTCAGATTAACTATTTCAATATCTTATATGTGTATAATTAAACTATATTTGCCGCGATTTTTTGAACTAATTTATTAACCGAATGTAGACGATAGCATTATTTTCAAGAAGGCATCATTTATTTAAATCAACAATATGAAAAAAATAGACGTGAAAAAAATAACCCAAATATCCATAGTTGTTATTGCATGTTTAGGGCTACTCGAATCTTGTGGTTCGGGTAAGAATAATGCAGAAAAAACCGTTGTGAATGATCAAGCAAATACCTATCAAAATCCTGTGCTGGGAGGCGATTATCCTGATCCATCAGTTTTAAGGGTAGGAGAAGATTTTTATATGACACATTCCTCGTTTGAGTATTACCCGGGATTGCTTATTTGGCATTCAACCGATTTGGTGAATTGGGAGCGGGTTTGCCATGCCCTTCATACCTATGTTGGTTCGGTTTGGGCACCTGACTTAATTATGCACAACGATAAATATTATATATATTTTCCAGCTGGAGGAACAAACTGGGTAGTTACTGCTGATTCTCCAGAAGGTCCCTGGAGCGATCCAGTTGATTTACAACTTCCTGGGTTTATTGATCCCGGACATGTTGTTGACATGGAGGGCAAGCGCCATTTGTATTTATCGAAGGGCTATACAGTTCCATTATCTGATGATGGGTTGTCCGTGTTGGTGAGCCCGTATTTAATTACGATGGTTGGGTTTTCCCGGTGGAATGGAGCACAGAATGTTTTTGCCTTGAATCGCCAAAATCGACGGTTAAAGATGGCTATTTCTATTTAACATCAGCAGAGGGAGGAACGGCAGGGCCTGCAACATCGCATATGGTGGTTTCAGCACGATCAAAATCACCTTATGGACCTTGGGAAAATTCACCTTTTAATCCAATAATACATACAGAAAACCGCGCAGAAAGGTGGTGGAGCCAGGGGCACGGAACTTTGGTGGATGATGTGGAAGGCAATTACTGGATGATGTATCACGGATACGAAAAAGGCTTCCATACACTAGGGCGCCAAACATTAATGATGCCAATTGAATGGACCGACGATAATTGGTTCAGGGTTCCGGAAGGAGTTAATAGTGGAGAAATCTTACAAAGCCCGGCAGGGAAAGCTTCTGTTAAAGATGTTTCTCTGTCCGATGATTTTTCCGCAAATGAACTTGGACTTCAATGGCAATTCTTTAAAAAATACACCCCTGAATTAGTGCATTTTGAAAACGGTACTATGATCATGGATGCAACTGGTAATTCATTTGGCAGTTCCAATTTACTGTTGGTAAATGCTTCCGATAGAAAATACGAAGTTCAGGTTGAATTTACTTTGGATGATGATGTAACCATTGGTTTAAGTACTTATTACAATACGGTGGGAAATGCACGTCTTGAGGCGGATAAGAATTCATTTAAAGTTTTTGTTCAAAGAGCCAGAAAAATTTCCGAAGAAAACACCATTGGAAACCATGGTTACCTGAGAATACTTAACGATGAAAACGAGGTTAGTTTTTACTTTAGTGCTGATGGTGAAAAATGGAGCCGTGTTGAAAGAAGCATTGATGCTACTGGTTATAACCACAATGTTTTTGCTGAATTTCTTAGCTTGCGCATCGGATTGTATGCTTTTGGAAATGGAAAAGTAGTATTTGATAATTTTATTTATAATCCATTATAACTGAAAACTATTCGTTTTAGTAAATGCAATAGTAGTTGGGGCGACCTATAAATTATTAGCATTATTAAACATATTGTTTAAGGGATTTCAATAGTAATTTTGTTATTATCTTGTTGTTATTTCTTTTTTCAGATAAGCCAAGCAAATTGAGGCTTTGTGTAAACGAAAAAAAAAGTACAATTATTCGTTTAAAAAAGATGAAATCAATAAAATAAATTTCAAATTTGTAACAAAAATAAGTCATATCTTTAGTATTAATATAACTCTGTAGGTTAGTGTTGGAAGAGAAAAGCTATAAGGATTTATTTAAAATTTATTTTGTGCCCCTTTGTTATTTTGCCCAAAAGCATAATCTAAATTATTCCGATTCTGAGGAAGTTGTCCAGAAGGTATTCATAAAATTGTGGGAAAAGAAGGATTCCTTGATTGTTGAGAAATCTATTTCTGCATACTTATACCAATCTGTCAAAAATGAAAGCCTAAATTTCCTTAAAAAGAAAAGCCTGACGGCAAAAAATAAGGAGGAATATGCCCAAAAAATCAAAAATGCAGAGTTGTTTTCATTGATCACCGAAGAAAATGGCGCATCTGCCTTACTTGCTAATGAGCTGGAACAAAAAATTGATCTGGCAATTAACGATCTCCCAAAAAAATGCAAGGAAATTTTTCTTTTGAGCAGAAAAGATTGTTTGACCATAAAACAAATTGCGGATAAGCTTAATGTGTCAACAAATACAGTTCAACGACAAATTTCAATAGGAATATTAAAAATAAAGGAGATGCTAAAGCATTATATTTCAATTATTTTGATGCTTATTGGCTATTTTTTTTAAAATAATTTAACATTTTTTTAACTGACAAGGCGATTTATATTGTCTTACTAATGTAGAACCTAACTATGAAATCTTTAATGGAAGAAGCTATTATTCGTTATTTGTCCGGAAATGCTACTGATGAAGAAGCCCGGGAGATTCTTACCTGGAAAAAGCAAAATACTAAAAACCGTCAGTTTTATAAAGAAATTGAAATTGCTTTTAATACCACAGAGATTAACCTAAATCCGGATAACTATAATGCTTCAACCGTATATTCTGAAATCAATTCAATATTAAATAATAAAGTAATTTCTTTCCGTAGACGAATTGTTAAACGTGTTGCTGGTTATGCTGCTTCTGTTGTAATTACAGTTGGTTTAACCTTAGTAACACAAAACTATCTTATTAATAAAGAAGTTACTCCAGTTGCTTTAGCATCAACTTCACAAACCATCGAAACCCCGGCGGGGGCAAAAAGCATTGTAACCCTCGAAGATGGAACAAAAATCTGGTTAAATGCAAATAGTAAATTAACGTATCCAACCCATTTTGAAAGAGACCAAAGGATTGTACAGTTAGAAGGCGAAGGTTATTTTGTTGTTTCCAAAGACAAAACATGTCCTTTTACTGTTAAAACATCTGATTTAAGTATCGATGTGCTGGGTACAACATTTAATGTGAAATCATACCCCGAAGAAGGATTGATTGAGACCACATTAATCGAAGGCGAAATTACTTTAAATAAGCTGAACAATAACGAAGAAGAAAAGGAAATCCTTAAACTGAAACCTAGTCAAAAAGCAACATTTATTAAAAAAGAAGGACGTTTGTTAGCAGATGAAATATTTGCTGCCGAAATCCCAACTAATCAGATAAAACAACGTACAAAGGAAAAGTTGATTATTGACGAAAATGTAGAAGCTGAAAGATTGGTTGCCTGGAAAGACAATAAAATGATTTTTGTGAACGAAACTTTTGAAAGCATAGCTGTTGAACTGGAAAGAAGATATGGGGCAAAAATTAAGTTCCAGGATAAAGAAGTGAAAAAATATAGGTTCTCAGGTGCCTTTGAAGAAATTAGTATTGATCAGGCACTTAATGCATTACAGTTTGCATCATCATTTAAATTTGAAGTTGACCAAGATTTAATAACCATAAAAAAATAAAAAAAGAACCGGCAATTTGTTGCAGAAATTAACCGGTTCACGAGATCATAAATTAATAATACTTAATTCAAATCAAAACTATGAAAAAAAATCGAATTTCTCCCTTTGTGGAAAAGTGGAGAATTAAAAAGTTATTGTTTATGTTTAGATTATTATGTTTTTCTATGCTTTTGTCAATACTGCATGTTTCTGCGTCTGTATATTCGCAGCAAGCAAAGCTTAGTATTTCTCAAAAGAATGCGACAATTGGTGAAGTATTATATGAAATTGAGCAAAACTCCGATTTCAAGTTTCTTTACCGTAACGAAGCAATCGATGTTAATCGAGTTATTAACCTGGATGTAAAAGATGCCAACATTGAGACAATCTTGAATGAGATTTTTTCAGAAGAAGATTTTACATACAAAATTTTTGAAAATAACTTAATTGCCATCAACAATGCAAATGCTGTGCAGCAACAAAAACAGCTGTCTGGTACTGTATCTGGACCTGATGGACAACCAATTCCGGGAGTTACTATTATCGAAGCTGGTACTACTAATGGAACAATAACCGATATTGACGGTAATTTCCAAATTAGTGTTGCTGAAGATGCAAAAACCTTGTTGTTTTCATTTGTTGGAATGAGATCACAAGAAGTAGCAATTGGTGCTAATTCTACGTTCACAGTTACAATGGAAGAAGAAACAATTGGTTTATCTGAAGTAGTTGCCATTGGTTATGGTACTGCAAGAAGAAAAGATATTACCGGTGCTGTTGCTTCTGTTTCAACAGAACAACTTACAGCTGCTCCTGTAGCAGATGTAACTCAAGCGTTGAAAGGTAAACTGGCTGGTGTAAACGTTGTTTCCCAAGACGGTCGTCCTGGTGCCGATGTTTCTATCCGTGTGCGTGGTGGTGGTTCTATTTCACAAAGCAACGACCCTCTGTTCATTGTTGACGGATTTCCAGTGAGCTCTATAAGCAATATTCCATCAAACCAAATTCAAAGCATTGATGTTTTGAAAGATGCTTCCTCAACTGCAATCTATGGAGCTCGTGGTGCGAATGGTGTAATTATCGTAACAACTAAAAGCGGTTCTGTTGGTAAAACCAAAGTTACTTATGATGGCTATGTTCAGGCAAACACTGTACCTGAGTACCTTCCTGTAATGGAAGGTTATGATTATATTGCATTTAACTGGGCTTATGCTGCTGCAATTGGTGATCAATATGCTGACGCTTGGGAAAGATTATGGGCAATTGGACGTTTTGAAGGTAGCAACTCTCGTGGTATTGATTATTATAAAAATGTAGCTAGCCGTGACTTTAATAAAGAATTGTATAACAGTTCTTTTGCACACAACCACAATTTTAATATTACCAGCGGAACAGAAACTTCTAAGTATTTGTTTGCGATTAACCACATGGATCAGGACGGGATGAAAGTTGGATCTTACTACAAAAGGACCAACGTTCAATTCAAATTAGACCAGAAGTTAGGTGAAAATCTTGATTTAACCATTAATACCCGTTACACTAATGTTGAAACCGGAAATAACTCTGGTAACTCCCAAGGTTATTGGTTCCGTCCGATTGCAACAGAAGATGTACTAGGAGATATGGATGTTACAAGCAATACCCAGTTAGGAGACTATAACGCACTATTACAAGACGTTTACAATCCTGTTTCAATTATTGATGATACAGAAGATGTAACAAAAAGCAGGTCAATAGTGGCAAATACAGCTTTAAGTTGGGAAATTGTTAAAGGTTTGGTTGCTAAAACCGACTTAGGTTTAAGTGCCAGTTGGTCAAAAAGAAACCGTTGGTGGGGTGCTATTTCTAGAAATTATTTAGATGGAACTGGTACCGCTTTATATTCAGGGGATGCACAAATCAGGTCATCTGAAGGATGGAACTTACGTTGGGTAAACACCGTTAATTACGAAGTACAAGGTTTAGGCGATGATCATGCGTTGAATTTCTTAGCTGGTATGGAGGTCGCAGATTCTGGATCAGAATATCTTGATGTTAGGGCCAATGAATTCCCTGCTTCCTACGATGGAGATCGTGCTTATGCAAATATGAACGACTTCTTAAGAAGGGATAGTGAAAACTTTACTATTGCATCTAATACAGGTATTGCAAATCGTTTGCAGTCGTATTTCGGTCGTGTAAATTACACCTATAAAAGCAAGTATTTATTCACCGGAACATTCCGTGCAGATGGTTCTTCAAGGTTCGCACCAAGTAATCGTTGGGGATATTTCCCAGCAGGCGCCCTTGCATGGCGTATGTCAGAAGAATCTTTCTTACAAGATGCAGATTGGTTGGATAACTTAAAAATGAGGGTATCCTATGGTAGTGTAGGTAGCGATGCAATTAGTGCAGAATTATGGAAACAAAGTTGGGCATCAGGAACAACCAGATGGTCAATTGACGAAGTTAGACAGCCTAGTTATACTCCCGCTTCTAACTTAATTGCGAATCCTGATTTGAAATGGGAAACAACCATAACAAGGAACCTTGGGTTTGATTTTGCACTATTCAATAGCAAACTATCAGGTTCATTGGAATTATATAAAAATACAGTAAAAGACTTGCTGTTAGTAACTCCTGTATCTGATCTTACTGGATTCCAGTTCACTCAGGAGAATATTGGAGCAACAAGCAACAAAGGTATCGAACTTGCCTTATCTGCTGAAATTGTCCGCTCTCAGGACTTTAACCTCCGTGCAAGCATAAATATCAATATGAATAGGAATAATGTGGATGAACTTGCTGAAAGTATTAATGGCGAATATAGTTCAGGTTTTGGTGGCGTTCGTTTAAATCCTCGTAACGACTATTATTTGACAGTTGGAGAACCTGTTGGCCTTCTTCGTGGTTATGTTCATGAAGGATGGTACACAACTTCTGACTTTAATTACGATGCAGCTACTCAGATATATACATTAAAAGATGGTATTGCTGATCCGGCTAGTGGAGTACTTCCAAATATTTATGGAACATTTGAAAACAAACCTGGATCTCAAACAGCATATCCTGGTGTTCAAAAACTAAAAGATATTAGTGGTCCTGACGGAGTCCCTGACGGAGTAGTTGATGATTATGACCTTGGTGTTATTGGGGATACTAACCCTGCTCATACAGGTGGATTTAGCATTAGTGGTAACTATAAAAACTTTGACTTTGGTTTAGACTTTAACTGGAGTTATGGCAACGATATTTACAATGCTGCTCATGTTGAAACATACTTGGGTAACAAAGAATCTGGTTTGTTCAGAAATAGATACCAGGAACAAGCAGGTCACTATAAAATCTACGATATTGTTGGAGGTCAGTTAACTAAAGTGGTTGATCCAGCTGCATTGGATGCTCTAAATGCCAATGCAACTACCTATTTGCCTTATCCTGAAAGTGCTGTATTCTCAACATTTGGTGTTGAAGATGGTTCATTCTTAAGGCTTAACACTGTAACTTTAGGATACACATTACCTAATAGTGTGCTATCAAAAATTGGTATCAATAAGTTCCGTATTTATGGTTCAATCTACAATGCCTTAACATTTACAAAATACTCCGGTTTCGACCCGGAAGTAAACGTTAATGAAGAAAGTAGTTCTTTCTATCCGACACCTGGATTGGATTATAATTCATATCCTAGGGCGCGTACATTTACTTTAGGGGTTAATATTGATTTTTAATTTTTAACAATTCGTAAATTATGAAAAAGTTATTATATAGTATGCTTGCCGTATTTGTATTAGGATTTACGGCATGTGAAAAAGATTTTTTAGATGTGCAAGCGCCGTCGAGCGTTGATGAAGATTTCGTATTTGCAACTCCGGGCGAAGCACAAAAAGTATTAGCTGGTATTTATGACCTGTGGCACGATCTTGATCGATTAATGTTTTACGAAACTGAGGTCGTAGGTTCAGATAGTGAATGCCACCCTGAAAATTATGCTTCTCAAGGTCGTCATATTCCGGAAGGATTATTCGAATCAGAGTATAATATCAACGATGGTAACTCTGCAACAGAGTGGAGGGAGTGTTTCATTATTATTAATCGTTGCAACATTATGATTGAAGCCTTTGAAAGCAAAGAAGGTTATCAGGAAGCTGTTGCTGCAGGTGTTCCAAGTGAATGGACCCAGGTGTACGGTGAAGCTGTTGCAGCTCGTGCTACCTGTTATAAGTTATTAATCCGCTACTTTGGAGATGCACCTTATTTTGACTATCCAATCAGAACAACTGCGCAAACAGATTCTTTGGGCTTAACTTCACGTGACATTATTTATGATAATGAAATAGCTGCCCTTAAAAAAGCAGTTCCATTAATGTATCGTTTAGGTGAAGGTGGAGTGAATGCTGAGCGTTTTTCAGGTACTTATGGTGATTACTTAATCGCAAGATTGGCATTTGATGCTGCTGGGTATCAATTACGTCGTACAGACCTTGATTACGGAAGTGTTTCTTTTGACCAATGGGGAGTTGATAATACAACCTGGCAAGCTAAATATGTTAGGCGTAGTGATTGGGCTACTTATATGAACACTGCAAAAGAATACTATTTGAAAGTGGTAAATAACCCAGGTTCCGCATATTTAATTGAGTCTGATGAAAGAGGTGCAGGATTTGACAACCCATTCCAACGTAACTTCCAATATTTAATGGACTTACAAATCAGCCCGGAATCAATTTTTGAAACTGGTTATACCAGAACTCAAAACTCAGATTTCCCTTACTCATTTGGCCGTCCTTCAGGTGGTGGTGGTTCTAATGCTTATCCATGCAAAAACTACGGACAAAGCCGTTTGTATGCCAGCTATTATTATGGTGATTTTATACCAGGTGACAAACGTCGTGACGTTACTGCCTGTGTAACAGCTAACTCTGGGGCAGCATCAGAAAAACTGATCAACTTCCAACCAGGTAGTCGTGAAAAAGGTGGTTTGGCACATAATAAATTAGATGAGTCTCGTTTTGCTGATCCTTATACAACAAGGCAACGTCAATCAGGTTGTAACTGGCAACAAGTACGTATGGGTGATGTTATGTTAGACCTTGCTTATGCAGCAGCTACTACAGGTGATGCAAGCACTGCAAAAACATATTTAACCAAAGTTCGTAGCCGTGCATTCTCAGCTGAAGATCAAGCTGAAAAAGTTACTGCTTATGTGAATGCTCTTTCAGGACAGGATTTAGTCGAGGCAATAGCTTTCGAACGTAAACTTGGAATTAGGTGCTGAAGGTAAAACCCGTTGGGATATGACCCTTTACGGAACTATGCCGGAAAGGATTCAAAAACTACGTGATAGGCAAAGAGAAATGGTTGCTGGATTAGAAACTGATGGTTATTATACATTTGCCGAAACAGGAATGACTATTTCTCGTTGGATTTGGACGAAGTTTGTAAACATTAAAGAAGATATTGATCCTTCTTTGAATTTATTAACTACTCAAACTCCTGCAGGTATTACAACTGATGATCCAACTTACCCGGTATTAGTACCAGGTTGGAGGGGAACCAGTGATTTATGGACTGATTATATTGCAACATTAAGCAGTGATAAGGTTAACCTTGGCAATACGTGGAATGTACGAATATATCGATCCAGATGGTCCTGTTGCTGCAGCACTTGAAGCTGATGGTTATGAAAAGTCTCCATGGGGAGAAAACATTGTTGCCAATAAGAGTCAATATACTGAAGATATTTTCAGAGGATATCCCGATGCATATTATACGCAACAACAGCCACCTCGTTATATCAGAGCTATTCCTTATGAAACACTTTCAAGGTCAAATGGTATGATAACTCAAGGTTATGGCCACGCTTCTGAATAATTTTAGTCAATTAAATTATATTTAATAAGTAATTTATTTATAACCCGTCACAGTTTTGTGACGGGTTATTTCGTTATCTTTACTTTAGGCGATATACAATTAAATTGTATATTTACTATTTAATCTAAAACCAACAATAATGTATAAGATTCTTTCTTTAATTGTACTATTGTGTGCATTTTGTTCTTCACGTGTAAATTCTGCAGAATCAGTAAAATCTGAAAATAAGGTAGTAAAGGAGTGGAAACCCGCAGAAATGTTAAATTCAAATAACCCTTCCTACCAAATATTAGGTGAGCCTAAAGTTGTGGATTCCAAGTATGGACGAGGCGGTATATTTTGATGGTATTGACGATGCCATACAATTCCCTGAGATGCCTTTGGAAGGATTAGGGGCATTCACTGTAGAAATGATTTTTCATCCTGATATGGATGCGCCTTTCGAACAGCGCGTTGTTCATGTTGGGGGAATTACCGTTGACCGGATGCTGCTGGAAATTAGGGCTGTGGAATCAAATTGGTACTTTGATGGCTTTGTTGCTTCAGGCAATAATAAAACTGCATTAATCGATGAAACATTGATCCATCCCCTTGGTCAGTGGCACCATGTTGCCCTGGTTGTTGACTCAAAAAGTATGACAACGTTTGTAAACGGACAAAAGGAATTAAGTACTGATTATTCATTCTTGCCTATCAAAGGTGGAATAAGTTCAATTGGCGTACGCCAAAATAAAGTGTCGTGGTACAAAGGGAAAATTTACAAGGTCCGTATTTCGTCAGGAGCATTGGCACCAGAAGAATTTATGAAGAAATAAATCATAGTTCTGAAATTATCTTATGGAAGAATTTCTGGTTTCTATATACTTCGATGATTAAAACGATTAATCGATAAGTTGCATTTATTGAAAAGCGTGATTAGGAATAGAAGCTAGCTAATTCATTATTAAAATTGTAAGCAATAAATTTCTTTTTAGATAATACTAAGGAAACCTAAAAACATCAGACTAAATCAATATAAAATATGTTTAAGATATTGTACCATCATTTTATTCTGCATCAGGGATTTTATATTCATGTAGTACACCACAACTGTTGAAGAAAATACACAGCTTGTTACGGCAAAAAGCATCATCGAACAGATCAGTGAACCAATAATCCCTGAGTTTTCGCTCAATGTTATGGATTTTGGTGCTGTAAGCGATTCTGTAACGGATAATGAATTTGCTTTTCAAAATGCCATTGAAGAACTTACATAAAAAAGGAGGAGGGACTCTTCATTGTTCCAAGCGGATGCTATTTGTTAAATGGACCGGTTCACCTTAAAAGCAATATGAACCTTCACTTAGAGGAAGGGGTAAGGTTAAAATTTGGATCGAATCCATTGGATTATTTGCCGGTGGTGAGCACCAGTTGGGAGGGCACTTTCCTTTATAATTACAGCCCATTTATTTATGCAAAAGATTGCAAAAATATTGCAATTACAGGTAAAGGGATAATCGATGGTAATGCATCAAAAACCTGGGCACAATGGCGCGACCAGCAAAGTGCCGATCAACTTTTGAGCCGCGAAATGAACCACGCGAATGTGCCTATTTCTGATCGCGTATTTGGTGAAGGGCATTACCTAAGGCCACACCTGGTTCAATTTTTTGATTGCCAAAATGTAAAGGTCGAAGGTGTGAAAATGATTGATTCACCGTTTTGGTGCCTGCATCTTTTGAGGTGTGAAAATGTTATTGTAAGGGCGGTTCGTTACGACGCACAAAATAAAAATAACGATGGTATTGATCCTGAATATTCGAAAAATGTATTGATCGAAGATGTAATATTTAATAATTCTGATGACAATGTAGCAATCAAGGCTGGTCGTGATAATGAAGGAAGGGCTTCAAAAGTCAGGTCTGAAAATATTGTGGTACGTAATTGTAAGTTTATGGGGCTTCATGCACTTGTTATAGGTAGCGAAATGTCGGCCGGGGTGCAAAATGTTTTTGTGGAGAACTGTGGCTTTGCCGGAAAACTAAAAAGGGGTATTTACCTGAAATCAAATCCTGACAGAGGTGGTTTTATGAAAAATATTTATTTAA
Organism: Prolixibacteraceae bacterium; assembly: GCA_963677475.2. Taxonomy (GTDB): domain Bacteria; phylum Bacteroidota; class Bacteroidia; order Bacteroidales; family Prolixibacteraceae; genus JABMQB01. The sequence goes on from CAXXQD010000018.1 coordinate 37,346, forward strand.
AAAACATTGACCTTGGTGAGGTACAAGATTGTATTTATATAACTTCTTTTTACCACAACGAAGGAGAAGGACATGTTACCACTATAGAGGATGTGTATTTCGAAAACATTAGCTGTAAAAAGGCAACTGCTGGTGGAATTGTTATTCAAGGATTTCCCGAAAAGAAGATATCAGATATATATTTTAAAAACATTCGCATCGATTCGGTTATGAATGCCATGAGCATGACCGATACAGATAACATTATTTTTAGCAATATAATTATTGGCGATCAGGCAAACGCCCCGTCCTTTGTCCATTAAGGACAATTTATGTTAAACTTTACCTAATAAACAGAAGTCTAAGACAGATAAGAAATAACCAGATAAATTAATTTAAACCAATGAACAAGCTATCTATTTTATTATCCTTTGGGATATTCATGCTCATATGCAATTCAAATTTTGCAAAAGATAATTCAAAAATCCAGGAAGAAATTAAGGAAACGATGTTAAAAGCTACCCGTTTTATGGTAGAAGATGTTTCAACCAATGGTGGGTACGTATGGAGTTATATGCCTGATTTTTCGCGCCAGTGGGGTGAAATGGAAGCATATAAAACAATGATTTGGTTGCAGCATCCGGGTACCATTAGTATGGGGCACTTATTTCTTGATGCTTATCGGGCAACCAACAATGAATATTATTACAAGGCTGCCGAAAAAGCAGCAAATGCAATCATTTGGGGACAAAGTAATGAGGGCGGCTGGAATTATATGATTGATTTTGCAGGCGACCGATCTTTAAAACAGTGGTATAGTACTATTGGTAAAAACGGTTGGCGCTTGGAAGAATTCCAACATTACTACGGAAACTCAACCTTCGATGATGATATTACTTCTGACGCTGCAAGGTTCCTGCTTCGTATGTACCTTGAAAAAATGGACCCAGCGTATAAGCCGGCTTTGGACAAAGCAATTGATTTCGTGCTGAAAAGTCAATATCCTTTGGGAGGCTGGCCTCAAAGGTATCCTTTAAAATATGATCACAGTAAAGATGGATTTCCTGATTATACTTCATTTTATACCTTCAATGATGATGTAATTTGGGAAAACACCCATTTTTTAATTCAGTGTTATTTGTCTTTGGGCGAAGAAAGGTTTCTTGAACCAATTCAACGCGGAATGAACTTTTATATAATTTCCCAGGATGGATGTGGGGCTTGGGGGCAGCAATTAAACCTGAACCTTGAAGTTGCCGGTGCCAGAACCTATGAGCCTGCAGCATTTCTTCCAGGTGCAACTTTCGAAAATGCAATGCTATGCCTGAAGTTTTATGAACTTACGGGCGACAAGAAATATTTGGCACACGTGCCTGAAGCAATTAAATGGTTAGAAGAAGTTAAACTTCCAGAAGATCAGGTGGAAGGTTGGCGTACGCATCCAACCTTTGTGGATCCTGGAACAAATAAACCAATTTATGTGCACAGAAAAGGTTCAAATGTTACCCATGGAACCTATTATACCGATGAAAACGACAAGAATTTGCTTGGTCATTATTATGGAAAAGGCCGGGTGCCAATTGATCAATTAAAAGAGGAATATGAAAGGGTATCTGCTCTCACTCCTGAAGAAGCTACCAAAGATTCACCATTGAAACCGGGAAAATTTGAAGGCACTGGTTCTCCACAAACTTATTACGACCTGAACAGGTACAACTTTTTCAGGGATGTGGATGAAAAGGGAGTCGAAGATATTATTAAATCGCTTGACAGTCAAAACCGTTGGTTAACCAAAAGAGTGTTTATTAGTAATCCATATATTGGTGAAGGGGTTAAAACAGAATTAACCGATAAATATGCTACAACCAGGGTTGGCGATGAAACCGACACTTCCCCATATTTGAACGAAACCGATCAGGAATTTATTTCTACCGGATTGTATATACGAAATATGAAGGTTCTTCTGGATTATCTTCGTTCAATTCAATCTTCGGACGATACCCAGAAATCAGTCGAGTGGAGATAATACCTGGATTTTATTACTTGAAAAACAGGTTGTTTATTTTTCTCTGACTTGTAACGATTACATGAATTTTGCTGGATTTTTAAGGAGATAATTTTTCAGTAAAATTTTAATAAAAAAGAACTCAAAAAAAACTCAAATGAAGAATAAGATAAGCATATCACTAACTATAATTTTCACATTATTAGTCCTGCAATTTTCTGCGTTCTCACAAGCGTATAAAGGAGAGTTATACCAGAATCTAATATTCAACGGAGATCATATAGTTTATAATGGGGAAAAGATAGAGTTAGGACCGAATGCATTTTTTATTGATGGACAAATGAGCGATGAGGAAGTCGCTAAATATAAATATGTGTTTAATTCGGTGAACAAAGCCTCAGGGCAATTGACCGATGGTACCGAAGCCACACCAATGGTTCTTTATATTGCTCCTTGGGTTTATTGGATCGATAACCCTGATGATCCTGCAATCCGAATGCCCAAAGGTATTGGCGGGGCACCTTTTGGTTTAGAGATAGATTGTGAATGGCTAAAATTCCATGGCCTTTCAGATGATCCTCAAAACGTGGTTTTAGCTTGTAACCGGGGACAAACCATGGGATCAAAAGGTAATTTTACCATGTTTAATATTGTTGGCAATGGAACAAGTACTGAAAATGTAACATTCGGAAATTATTGTAACATCGATCTTGAATATCCTTTAAAGCCTGAACTCAACAGAGAAAAACGCGGGTCAGCCATTGTGCAGGCACAGTTGGCATTTTGCCGTGGCGATAAAATATTTGCCCGAAATAGTCATTTTGTAAGCCGCTTAAACCTTTGCCCACTAATTGGTGGTGGGCGTACTTTCTTTGACCGTTGCCACTTTGAATCAACCGATGATGCGCTGGCAACCGGAGTTTATTTGAACTGTACTTTTGAGTTTTATGCTTCCAAGCCTTTTGGTGGAACCTCAGAAACAGGCGCTGTATTTTTAAATTGCGATATTAAATCATTCACACGTGGCGAGCAATATTTGATTAAAAGCCGGGGACCAATTGCTGTGTTAGATTCTCGCATGGAAGGTGAACACTCATCCTATTGGGGGTGGAAGGAAAAAACCCCGCTTGAGGAACGGCATTATCAATACCAAAACCAACTAAATGGCGAAAAAGTATTTATTGATACGCATCACCCATACGCAACCGTTGAAATGGGTGGTAAGAACGTATTAAATGCCTATCGGTTTGAATACGATAATAATGTTGTTTATAACATTTATAATTTATTGCGCGGCGATGATGATTGGGATCCGATGAACATGAAAGATTTGGTTTTAAAAGCGCAAGAAGCAAATGGAAAAAAATATATTGATTTGCCTACACAACTTACAGTTTTGCCGACTCGTAAAACCATCGAAACCGGCAAAGAAACCATTTTATTGACCACCACTGTGAAAAAATACGGTAATTTCGAAATTAAGGAAACTGGCATAACTTGGTCGATAGCTCCCGAATTTCAAAAATTTGCCAAGCTAAAACTTAATTCTGATGGAACTTGTGAGGTGATTCCAACCAATAATATGGACGACACAAAAGAAGTAATTATTGTTGCCAGTACTTCTGATGGATTAGAATCGGCAAGCGTACTTTATATTGCACCTTCGTTTTTAGATGCACCCGATTTTCTATCAAAACCAGTCATTAATAAATTAGATGGAATGCTGAACGTCAACTATAAATTGGATATGCGTTTCGATGACCAGTCGTTGATAAGCTGGTTCCGCTGTTCAGATAAAAATGGCAACAATCCAATTGAAATTGCTGTTTCAAGGGAAAATTCGCCAAAATATACGTACGAACTTTCCAAAGGTGATATTGGCTATTATATCATGGCAAAAGTTCAACCTAAACATATACGTTGTGACGCTGGAGATGCAGTTTCTACTGTTTTTAGTCACGAAATATCAGCGGATGATGTTAAAAAAGGTGCATCTGTTTTGCTTGCCGATTTAAAAAGTATGTCGGCAAAATACCAACCTGAGGTAATTCCCGGTTTCTGGACAATGGATTGTTTCGCTCCCGAAGATACACACGACTTTAATTGGGAAGCCGATAACAGTGGTGATCCCTGGTACTATGGTCCAGGAATTAATGGGGCAGCCAACGACACCGGATTTGTACAGGCCAGCAAAGGGGCGCGCCTGAGGTACACTCCGGTTGGGAAAAAGTTCGGTGATATGAAAATAAGCTTTACCGCAGTGCCATCGAAAACTGCAGGGCAAGGTTTTAGCAGTGCTCGCGCACAGTACATGGATATTTGCCTGAAATTCGATACAAAAACACTTAATGGTTATGGTTTACGGTTAATCCGTACAACCAAATTCCACGATGCAATTGATTGCTTCTTTGTTAAATATACAAATGGAAATGCTGTAGCCATTAGCGAACCTGTGTCAACAAGTTGTTATCGAACACCTTGTTTTATTACACGTTGAAACTGTCGGGAACAAAATAAGAGGCGTATGCCGAAACAAATGCTGAGTATTATATTGAACCTAATCGCCCTGAAGTGGTGCAGATTTTAGATATTGAATGCAAAATTGATCCGAATGATTTTGGCGGTCTTGAATTTCAACATACGGGAACAGTAGGCAGTGGAGCGACCCTTATTAAAAATTTGGTAATTGAATGGAAGTAATTCCGATAACCTTAAATAAATAGCAATGAAAAAGTCAAAAATGTTTGGTGGTTTAGTTGCGCTTTTTGTGTTTATACTGCCATTTTCGGGCGTAGCGCAAGATAAAAAAGGGACCAAGGATCCGATGAAAAAGGAATTTAACATTGAGAATTGTGTCAATAAGTTCGATGTGGAAAAATCAGTCAAAACAAACGTTGGGTATCAGTATTGGTTTGCTGATAAAGATTTTATCGATGGAAGAACCTTAAAAATGAGTGTAGTTGCACCACATCAGGCAACACATGCACCTCATAAACATATTGAAGACGAGTTCTTTTTTGTTTTGGAAGGTACGGCAAAGTTTTATTTAGATGGCAAAACCACTACGGGTGGGCCACTCACAAGTTTTTACTGTCCGGCGAATATCGAGCACGGAATTAGCAATATTGGAGATACCGAGCTTAAATATCTGGTCATCAAGAAATATCAGCAGTAATTTAAACGATAAAAGTATTGATTATGGCGATTAATCGAAGAAGATTTATTTCAGCTTCCGTTGCTGGTGGTTTGGCAGCTTCATTGCCCTTATCTGCTTGCAGCTCCGAAGCAAACATCGATAATTATCTTAAAATCGATGAAGCCTTCAAACGCCCGGTTTTAAGGACAAACTTGTTTTCATCTCCGGTGATCATTGAATCACTTGAGTTGCTAAAATATAAAAAGAACTTTATCTGCAGGGTGCGCTCAACCGATGGAATCGAAGGTTTTGCATTTGCGCACGGCGGACTCGATACGTTATACCCGGTTTTCCTAAATCGCTTACAGCCTTTTTTTATCGGTAAAAATGCACTCGATTTAGAAGCTTTGTTAGATGAGGTTTATGTGTATCAAAGTAATTATAAGTTACAAAGTGTTGCACTTTGGGTGCCGCTTGCTACCATCGAATTTGCCATTCTCGACATGTTGGGAAGAATGGCAAACCTTCCGATGGGTTTGCTGATCAGCGATAAAATTTACAATCCGGAAATCAACCTTTACCAGGCAAATAGCGAACGTTATATTACTCCGGAAGAAACCATCGACCATTTAAAACAACAGTTGGAAAAATCACAGGCAAAAGCATTAAAGTTTAAGCTTGGCGGGCGAATGAGCCATCCGGAGATTCCTGTTGGAAGGTCAGAAAAGCTTATTCCGCTGGCGCGTAAAACATTTGGCGATGAGATGTTTATTTGTGCCGATTCAAACGGGTCGTACGATGTTGCCGAAGCAATAAAAATCGGAAAAATTATGCAGGAGCATAATTATGCATTTTATGAAGAGCCTGTTCCATTTGATTGGTACGAAGAAACCAAACAAGTGGCTGATGCTTTAAGCATTCCGATATCGGGTGGCGAGCAAGAACCAAGCATGCGAAACTTCAGGTGGTTGATAGCAAACGATGCCTTGCAAATTGTTCAGGCTGATATGTTTTATTTTGGTGGACTTATCCGGTCAGTGAAAGTTGCCAGGATGGCGCATGCCTTAGGGAAAACCCATGTGCCGCATGTTTCTGGAATTGGCTATGTTTATACCTTGCACTTTGTTTCTGCCATCCCAAATGCCGGTCCATATCACGAACTAAAGACACCATTCAATAAAGACATGTCGTTTGAATGCGATAGTTCAAGTTTGTTGCCAAACGAAGGGGTGGTTAAAGTTCCAACCGGACCGGGCATGGGGATTGTTTTTGATCCTGATTTTATTGATAAGCACGAAGTAATCAAGGCTTAGTTTTGTGATGAAGGCTAGTTCGTATTCATGAAAGCATGGTCTTTTTTGTAAGGGATTCGGATTGAAAAAATTATATTTGTCCTGAAACCTGCATTTGATGTAGATGTTGCTTGTTCTGCATTGAATTAGCGTAATCGAATGCATCAAATTATTTTAACAACTTAAGAAGACAAATTACGATGAGGAAGATTACAACTTTTTTTATTCTTACGATATTAACCCTGTTTACATATTCCGTAAAAAGCAACGAACCGAATAGGTTAAAAGTTAGTAATCTGCGTACCGAAATGTTGGTTAATCCCATTGGGATAGATGTTGTTGAACCCAGGTTAAGTTGGCAACTGAGCAGCGAAGAAAGGGGCATTGTTCAAACTTCTTTTCACATTTTGGTTGCTTCATCACCTGATAAACTTGAAAATAATCAGGGCGACATTTGGGATTCAGGAATCGTTGGTTCTGATCAATCCCATTTGGTTGGGTATAACGGTCGTGAATTAAATAGTCGCGACAAATGCTATTGGAAAGTAAAAGTGTGGTCTGGGAATACTGAAAGTGACTGGAGTGAACCTGCTTTTTGGAGTATGGGCCTATTGTATTATAAAGACTGGAGTGGTCGCTGGATTGGTTTCGATCGTCCATTCCCATGGGATGAAGATTCATTTCATGCCCGTTTATCGGCTCGGTATTTCCGAAAAGAATTCGGTAGTGATAAAGAAATCAAACAAGCAACTTTAAGTATTATTGGCCTTGGTTTGTATGAATTATATATCAATGGCGAGAAAATTGGCGATCAGGTTTTGGCACCAACTCCCACCGATTATACTAAAAATGTGAAGTATAATACCTTCGATGTAACCAATAATCTTCAATCCGGGAAAAATGCCCTGGGCGTAGTTTTGGGAAATGGAAGATATTACACCATGCGGCAACATTACAAACCTTATAAAATCAAAAACTTTGGTTTCCCCAAAATGCTACTTCAATTGGAAATTGAATACGCTGATGGAACTTCTCAGCGCATCAAAACCGATGATTCGTGGAAAGGTACTGCAGATGGGCCAATACGAAGCAACAATGAATACGATGGGGAAGAATACGATGCACGAAAGGAGATGCCCGGTTGGAATACGGTTGGTTTTGATGACAGCAATTGGTTACGTGCCGAATATGTGCAGGAGCCACGGGGCGATTTCGAGGCTCAAATGAATGAAAATATGAAGGTGATGATGGAACTTGAACCAATTTCAATTACTGAAATAAAGCCGGATACATTCATCATGGATATGGGACAGAATATGGTGGGATGGATAAAAATGAATGTAAAAGGCAAGTCAGGCGATCAGGTGAAATTGCGCTTTGCCGAAATATTGAACGATGAAGGTGAACTTGCAATGGCAAATCTCCGCGATGCAAAGGTTACCGACATTTATACACTTAATGGAAGCTCAGAAGAAGTTTGGGAACCATCGTTTATTTACCATGGATTTCGTTATGTGGAAATAACAGGCTTTCCTGGCAAACCGAAAATTGAGAACTTCCAGGGAAGGGTAGTTTACGATTCCATTGATACCAAAGGGACATTTGAAACTTCCAATAAAGTCACCAATCAGATTTATAAGAATGCGTATTGGGGAATTCTTGGAAATTACAAAGGAATGCCAGTTGATTGCCCCCAGCGTAACGAAAGGCAACCCTGGTTGGGTGACAGGGCAATTGGTTCACGGGGTGAAAGTTTCGTTTTTGACAACGGAAAACTGTATGCCAAATGGTTGGATGATATTAAATACTCACAAAAAGCAGATGGTGCAATTTGTGATGTTGCCCCGGCATTTTGGAGATATTATAGCGATAATATGACCTGGCCGGGAACTTATCTGATCATTGCCAACATGCTATACGAACAATTCGGCGACAAAAAACCAATTGAAAAGCATTACCCTTATATGAAAAAATGGCTTCAGTATATGCGCGATCGATATATGACCAATGAATATATTGTTACCAAAGATAGTTATGGCGACTGGTGTGTTCCTCCGGTTTCAATCGAAGCAGGGCGGGGTAAAAGCGGAGATGTAAAAAGGCCCAGCAGCCTTATATCTACGGCCTATTACTATTATTTTATGCAAATGATGCAAGACTTTGCTAAACAAACCGGGAACGAAGAAGATATTGCCGGATATGCTGAACTGGGCAAAAAAATTAAAGAGAGCTTTAATACCAGTTTTTTTGACCGAGAGAATTCGTTTTATGGGAACAACAAACTAACAGATAACCTTTTACCTCTTTATTTTGGCTTAATTCCTGAAGAGCATATCGATAAAGTATTTGATAATATTGTTCACACCATTGAGGTAACAAACCAAGGGCATTTAAGCACCGGATTAATTGGGGCACAATGGTTAATGCGTGGTTTAACCAATTATGGAAGAGCAGATTTAGCCTATAAAATTGCAACCAACACCACCTATCCGAGTTGGGGTTATATGGTTGAAAATGGGGCAACCACAATTTGGGAATTATGGAATGGGAATACAGCCGCCCCCAACATGAATTCATATAACCATACCATGTTACTGGGCGATCTGATAACCTGGTATTATGAGAACCTTGCCGGAATAAAATCCGATCCTGAAAATCCCGGGTTCAAAACAATAATTATGAAACCCGAATTGCCCGATGGCTTGGATTTCATAAATGCTTCGTATGAATCACCTTACGGAAAAATAAAGAGTGAGTGGAAAAAAGACGCTTCAACCTTTACTTGGTCAATTAATATTCCCGCAAACACTAAAGCGCATGTTTACATTCCGGTAAACTCAAAAATGAACGTTACCGAAAGCGGTAAAAAGATTGATAATGCTGATGGTGTGAAGCTAATAAAAAAGGAAGGTAATAGGGCTTTATTTGAACTTGGTTCGGGCGATTATAAATTTTCGTCTGAATATTAGTTTGTTACGTACAGACTGATTTGGTCTGAACATATTTTTTATCGGGGTTGAAACCCGATTTTGCCAATTACAGGGACAGCTTTTAGTTGGGCAATTGATATTTTAATTTTGCAGTATAACTAATCTAAATTCTACATATTATGAGTGGTAAGTATTCTTTATTATTCAAAATTATCGTCTTATTATTTTTTACTAGTTTCAATGTGCTTGCTCAGGATGAGCCGATTAATAATGGAAAAGAAAAGATCGATATGAGCCCGTTTTCAAACAGCACAAATCATTGGTATGATTTTTTTTCAAATTCATCGGTAATTAGTCCCTTACCCGGAAAACCTCAGCATGAAGAAACGGAAATAACACAGATTGCCGATAATATCCTGCTATTTCAGCGTGATAACGGAGGTTGGCCAAAAAACTACGACATGCAGGCTGTTCTTAGCGAAGAGCAAAAAGAAAAATTACGTGCGGTAAAACCAATCCTTAGCACCACATTCGATAATTCGACAACACACCCACAGGTTATTTACCTTGCAAAAGCATATTCAATAACCAATATCGAAAAATATAAACAAGGTTGTTTGAAAGGCCTTGATTTCATCCTTTCAGCCCAATATGAGAATGGAGGATGGCCCCAGTATTACCCGCCACTTGCCGAGAACAACGAGTATAGCAAACATATAACTTTTAATGATGAAGGTTATGTGGGGATTATGAACGTTCTGAAAGCAATCAATGATAACAAACCGTTCTTTTCTTTTCTGGATAATAATCGGCGAAAAAAGGCGAAAGCTGCTTTTGATAAAGGCTTGGACTGTATTTTAAAAACGCAAATTAAAGAAGATGGTGTTTTAAAAGTTTGGTGCCAACAACACGATGAAGTTACACTATTGCCGGCTTGGGCCAGAACATTCGAACCACCAAGTTTAGGAAACGATGAAAGTGCTCCAATCGTTTTATTATTGATGAGCCTTAATAATCCTGACGATGCTGCGATTGCCTCGGTTCAGGGAGCTGTGAAATGGTTCAACGATGCGAAAATCCTTTACACACGTTGCATTGATGATCCCACGGCACCAAAGTATGTGTCAAAATATAAGGAGCATAAATACGACAGACGGATCGTGCACGATTTGAATGCCCCACTGATCTGGACCCGATATTCGGAGCTAAAAACAGGACGCCCTTTATTTTGTGACCGGAGTGGCGAAATCCTTTACAATATGAGTGATTTGGGCAGGGAACGTCGAAGTGGTTATCGTTGGTATACCTATGCACCTCAAGCAGTTTTAGATGCGTATTCTGAGTGGCAAAAAAAATGGGCACCTGATAATAACGTATTGGAAAACTAAACCCCTAAGAAGAATATACCTTTCTGGTAAACCAAATGAATTAAAACGATGAACAATGAAAACACGTACAGCAATATTTTATGGATTCTTTATAGTTTTTTCGGTTGTTTTGTCCGGTTGTAACCGTGGCAATCAACCTTTAAAATCTAAAAATTCAATTGATCGGTTTGCATTAGTGAATCGTCATAATGTAATACTAGATGAAATAGATCCTTTAGCGCCATTATCGTTGGGCAATGGTGATTTTGCGTTTACCGCCGATGTAACCGGGATGCAAACTTTTGAGGAGTATTATTATACCAATGGCATACCACTTGAAACACAATGTGGCTGGGCGTGGCATTCATTTCCAAATGTCAAAAAACTAAAACTTCGAGATGCCATGAAACCCAACAAATTTCATGACCGTGAGATATATTACCCAAGCGATCAGCACAGCGAAGCCGGAGATTATTTTCGTAAAAACCCGCATCCAATTCCATTGGGGCAGATTAGTTTGTGTGATGAATATAACCAGCCTCTTAAAATGGAAGCCATCCAAAATATCCATCAAAAATTAGATTTATGGAAAGGGGTAATCACAAGTTCCTATGAAATAGAAGGAATACCAGTACATGTTGAAACAGTTTGCCATCCGGAACAAAGCATGGTGGCCTTTAAAATTAAATCGCCTTTGCTTTTGTCCGGCAAATTGAACCCTGCATTTAAATTTCCATATTCCTACGATTTGTCCATAAAAAATAAGCCTCCATTTGATTGGGGCAAACAAGATGCGCATCAGAGCATAGTCACGAATAGTGACGTAAATAGTGTTGAAATAGAGCGTATGATTGATTCTGCACGGTATTTTGTAAATATAAATTGGAAAGGCAATGCCGTTTGGAAAAAGAACGGAAACCATTCATTCAGCCTTGAACCAAATGGTACAGACAGTTTAATACTTGTTTGTGAATTTTCATCTAATCAATTGGAAAAAGAATTATCATCTTTCGATGAAACAATGGAAGCAAGCGCCCGGGCATGGGAAAAATATTGGACCGAAGGAGGTGCCGTTGATTTATCTGGATGCACCGATCCAAGGGCAAAAGAACTAGAGCGACGGATAGTCCTATCGCAATACCTCGTTAAAGTAAATTATTCAGGAGCGTTTCCGCCACAAGAAACAGGGCTCGCCCATATCAGTTGGTATGGGAAGCATAACTCTGAAGTTTATTGGATACATGCAGCCCAGTTTTATCAGTGGAACCATACCGATTTATTGGAAAAAGGGCTGCAATGGTACCGAAAAATATTGCCTGTGGCGATGGCTGATGCGAAAAGGAAAGGTTTTGAAGGTTCACGCTGGCCCAAAATGGCGGGAATTAACGGAAGGCCAAGCCCCGGTGACATCAATCCTTTTATTATTTGGAACCAACCGAACCCAATCTATTTATCTGAATTGGTTTATCGTGCACATCCTACCATAGAAACACTGGAGAAATACCAGGATATTGTCTTCGAATCGGCAAAATTCCTGGCTTCGTATGCCTATTACGATGCTGCTACCGACCGTTATATTTTAGGGCCACCTATAAAAAGTGTAAATGAAAGTACCGAGGAAAATGAAACCAAAAACCCAAGTTTCGAATTAACCCAATGGTACCACGGATTAAAAGTTGCCCAGGACTGGCGCGAAAGGCTTGGCATGGAAAGGGATCCGAAATGGGACGATATATTACAAAAACTGGCACGCCCAACTGTTCAGGATGGAAAATATGTAGAGCTTGAGTCTGATCCAACTATGTATTCCAGAAGCCGGAACTTTTCATCGGCAATGCTTATGGCGCTGGGTTACCTTCCCAAAACCCCAATGATCGATGAAGATATTATGCGCAATACGTTTAATGCCATATATGAACGAAACGGTTTACCAAGTTTTGTAAGCTGGAGCCTCGGTAAAGGTGCGCTTACGGCTGCACGTTTGGGTGAGCAACAAAAGGCCATTGATATAGTTTGCAACGATGCCCCAAAAGCAAGATTTAATAAAAGTGGTTATGTGATGCGCCCAAAAGAAGGATTGGTCTGTCCTGCCTATCTTCCTGTAAATAGCTCATTTCTAGCGGCAATTGGTTTGATGGCAGCCGGATGGGATGGCGCACCTGATATAAATGCCCCGGGATTTCCGCAAGATGGGACTTGGAAAGTGAAAGTTGAAAACATGCAAAAATTGCCATGATAAATGTGTAATTTTAGGTTTTTGGCGATATGAAAAATTTAGTTTTTATAAGTGTGTTCATTTGGACAACCTTGGGAGGTTTCTTAAACATCAGTTCTCAAGTAAGGACTGATATTAAATGCAATGCACCTAATTTAAGCAAAGCACAACTTTCAAAATTATGGAGCTCAAGAAATATATATGAAGGTCCTGAGTCATTAGTTTTTGATTCTGAAAGGGGGTTTATTTACGCATCAAATTACAACAGGAATGTAAAAACCGGGGAGGAATATGGAAGACATTTTATTTCCAAATCGGACTTAAACGGAGAATTCGTTGAAAAAAAGTGGATCAATAATCTAACCACACCTACAGGTATTTGCATTTTTAAAAATAAACTTTTTATTGTTGAACGCTTTGGAATTGTTGAATTTAACCTTGATATGGATGAGGTTGAAAGAACTTATTATCTTCCTCAGGATGGCTTTCTGAATGACGTTGCCGTGTCGTCCGATACATCGATATTTGTAACCGTTAGCAATAGAAACCGGATTTACAGGATAAAAAATGGTGTGGTGGAAGAGTGGTTAAAAACCGATGAGATTTATCGGGTAAACGGGATTATTTATGAGCAGGAAAATTTGATTGTTGGCATTAATGGAGACAATTGCTTAAAATCCATAAACATATCTACAAAAGAAATAAAGGTGCTGGGCAATGTTGGACCGGGAATAATCGATGGCGTAAAAAAATGCAGTAAAGGTTATTTGGTTTCTCACCTTGAAGGAAGCATTTATTTGGTTGATAATAAGGGAGTATGCTCAGAGATTCTTAATGTCAGGAATGAAAATATTAGCATTGCCGATTTTGAGTATGTTGAAGAAAAGAACCTAATAATTATTCCAGATTTAAAAGGGAATAGGATTATAACCTATAAGATTTCATTAGGTTAAACTGGACACGTTGGTAAAAATTACAGTATCAGGTCAAGTTAAAGAAGCAATCGTAATACAAAACAATTTTTCTCCAAGGGTAGTCGTGGAATCAATTAATAAAAGTATAAGCCGACTATATAAAAGCGAAAAGAAACACCGAGAATTTAAATAAGTTTAATAAAGTTGGTCATCGTTTAAAATAATTAGTTAAGATTTATTTGTAGAAAATCAGTGATCAAGATTGTTTCTTTAAAATGTATTTTTAATAGAAAATTATTTCAATTTTAATCTTCGTTGAAAATTATGTAATTTTGAAATGAAAATATGTTGCATATGGATATGCTTGTTTAATACTTGTTGAAGCATACCGGATGCAAATGATTCAATAACTAACTAACTTATCAAATGAAAATTGAGGATAAAATATTGCTCAATGAAATACAAAAGCAAAACCGTGAGGTTTTTAAGGCTTTATTTCACGAATATTATCCTCATTTGATAAAATATACCGAAGGATTTATTTTTGACAAAACGGCTTGCCAGGATATCGTTCAAAACTTGTTTATTTATTTTTGGGAAAATAGCAATAAACTTGAAATCACAGATTCAATCAAAGCATATTTATATAAGTCGATAAAAAATCGCTGTTTAAATTATTTGAGGGAACTTCAAATAAAAGATAAACATAGGATTTTGTATCTCGAAGCAAGGTTGAATGACGATGACCCGGAGTGGATCGACGTTAAAAGTATTCAATTGATTAAAGAATCAATCGACAATTTACCTCCGCAAATGGCAGAAGTATTTAAGTTGAAATACCTGCATGGCAAAAAATACAAGGAAATTGCGGAATTGAACAATATTTCTGAAAATACGGTTAAAACCCAACTTAAAAGGGCCAAAAGAAAACTTAGGGCGCAACTACTTAAAACAAGTCACTTAAATTATTTTTTATAAATCTGTCACCCAAAATAGATTTTGGTGTGTCATACTAACAACTTTATTATTTTAATATGAAGAATAGTAGAAATATTATTGATTTTGAAATAATCTGGAAAAAAATTAATAAAGCAATTTCTGAGGAGGAAGAGTTATACTTAAATAAATGGCTGAGCGAATCGCCAAAACATCAACGTTTTTTTAAGAGCGCAGAACAGTATTACGAGAAAGGTAGTCAATTTGAAAACATTCCTGTTGAGTTGAAAAAATCTTGGAAAATTGTTTCTAAACATTCAGAAAACCGCAGAGCTGGCATATCACGTTTCGTAACTGTTGTATCAACAGCCGCCGCTTCAGTTATTATTATCTTTTCATTGTTTTATTTTACAAACAAGGAATTTTTTAATCAATCAATTGTTCAAAATAAACAAGTCATCAAGCCCGGAACTGATAAAGCAGTCCTTATCTTAGATGATGGTACGGTTCATGATCTTTCAAATCAAAAGGAATTTTTCCTAAAAGAAGGTGCTTCAACTATTAAGAGCACTGGGGATAAAATTGAATATGTTGGCCAGCATGAAGAAAAAAAAGAACTAAAGTACAACACTTTGAAAGTGCCACGTGGTGGCGAATTTTATTTGGTACTGTCCGATGGCACCAAAGTGTGGTTGAACTCAGAAACAACTTTGCGATATCCTGTATTTTTTCCGTATAATGAACGTAAGGTTGAATTAATTGGTGAAGCCTATTTCGAGGTTGAACATAATGCAAAATCTCCTTTCCTGGTTTCTTCAGATAATCAGGTTATAAAAGTTTTGGGTACACAGTTCAATGTTATGTCCTATAAAAACGATCCATTTATTTATACCACGCTTGTTAATGGTGAAGTGGAGGTATCGCTTAAAAACAATCCTGAAATAAAAAAGATTTTATATCCGAACGAACAGAGCACCATTGAAAAAGGGAATAATTTCATCGAAAAGAAACTGGTAGATGTGTATGCATTAACCGCCTGGAAAGACGGAAGGTTTGTTTTTCAGGATAAAGTTCTTTCTGATATCATGAAAACCTTAAGTATGTGGTACGATGTTGAAGTTGTATTTCAAGATATTGAAAAGAAAAATATGCGTTTCACCGGGAATTTGCCTCGGTATTCAAACTTTGAAGATGTATTATATAAAATAGGAAAAACAAATGAAGTAGAATTTATTATTGAAAATGAAAGAATAACCATATTGTAAAAAGTGGGAAATGTTCGCACCATTTCCCACACTACACTCAGTTACAGTTAACTAAATGTTTTACTAAAACTTTGCAAATTTATGAAAAAAAAACGATTTGTTACTATTCCCTTGAAGGGATGTAAAAAACTATTTCTCATGGCAAGAATTGTATTGTTTTTCTTGTTTGTAAGCCTGGTTCAGGTTTCCGCAAGTGTTTATTCTCAGCAAACTTCTTTAGCTTTAAAATTGAAAGATGCCAAGGTTGAAGAAGTGTTTCGCGCTATTGAAGAACAAAGTAACTTCTATTTTCTCTACAGGTCCGACTTCCTTAAAGATTTGCCTAATGTATCTATGGATATCAGAGATGCAAAGGTTGAGCAAGTTTTGGATCAGGTCATTTCTCCCTACGGGTTTACGTATGAAATTGATGATCGCATTGTTGTGATCAAAAAGAATACGGAAGGAAATTACGGGGGTGATGTTGCACAACAAAACAAAGAGCTATCTGGAACAATTGTTGGCTCCGATGGTCAACCAATTCCAGGGGTTAGTGTAATTGTTGAAGGCACAACTGTTGGTACAGTAACTGATTCGGAAGGAAAATTTGTCTTAAATGCTCCTGCAAATGCAGAAACCCTTCAATGTTCATTTGTTGGTATGCTTACCAAGATTATTCCAATTGGCGAAAATACTGTTTTTAACGTTGTAATGGAAGATTCAAGTATTGGGCTTGATGAGGTTGTAGCTATTGGCTATGGTACAATGAAAAAAAGCGACCTTACAGGTTCAGTTGGGGTTGTATCTGCAGAAGAGCTAAACTCTATTCCTGTAACTTCCGTATCTCAAGGATTGCAAGGAAGGTTAGCTGGAGTAGCAGTTACTTCGAATTCAAGTGCCCCTGGTGGAGGTATTAGTGTGAAAATTCGTGGTAACACTTCTATCCTAAATGGAAGTGAACCTCTGTATGTAATTGATGGTTTCCCTATTACAGGAGAATCGCAATTTAATACCTCTCAGGGTACAGGTTTGGTTGAGAGCGGTAGTTCAATGGGGGAAAGTGGGGCAACAGTGGCGCAAAACCCTTTAGCTTCTCTCAACCCGGCAGATATTGCCTCAATTGAAGTACTTAAAGATGCTTCTGCATGTGCTATCTATGGTGTACGTGGTGCAAACGGAGTTGTATTGATCACGACAAAAAGGGGAAAAGTAGGAAAACCGCAAGTTTCATTTAGTTCTTATGTTGGTGTACAAAGTGCCAATAAAATAGACATGATGAATGCTGAAGAATATATGGATATCTGGAATGCTGGTGCTGCAAATTCTGGTCAACCTGCATTATTCACTGGTTCAGCTCCTTTTGATACAGATTGGCAGGATGAGATTTTCAGGCAAGCCATAATGACTAACTACCAATTAAGTGTAAGTGGAGGAAGCGAAGCTGTCCAATACAATATTTCGGGCAGTTATTTTAATCAGGATGGTGTTATTAAAGGCTCTGGATTCGACAGGTATTCTTTAAGGAGTAATCTGGATATTCAAGTTGGTCAGAAATTAAAAATAGGTAACTCTCTTACGGTTTCAAGGTCAATTAACAATGCTGCTAATGTTGAGGGTGAAGCAACTAATGGTGTAACATCACAAGCATTGCAAATGTCTCCTCTGCTAGATGTTTATATGGCTGATGGTGTAACTTATTCGGCCAACCGTGATATGGATGCCTGGCAGGTACCTGATGCCCAGGGCGATAATAACCCGGTTGCTTCCATAAATGAACGTAGTGACGAAGCTGTAACAACAAGGATTTTGGGATCATTATTTGGCGAGTATTCAATTACCAATGACTTAAAATTCAGGGTAAGTGTTGGTGCTGATATCGAAGAAAGAAAGAGGCACGTATTTACAACTGATAAAATTGGTAGATCTACTAACTATAACAGGGCTACAGTAAGTATGGTTCACAGGAGTTCTTATTTGAATGAAAATACCTTGAATTATAATAAAAACTTCGGGCAACATACACTAGGTGCTTTAGCTGGGTTCACAATTCAAAAAGAGACTGAAGAATACCAGCAGATTATTGGTTCAGGTTTTGCTTCAAATGCTACTACTTCACATGACTTAGGTAATGGGTCTCTGGTTCCACAAATCAATTCAAATTATGCTGATTTTGCCATCGCCTCATTTCTTGGAAGGGTAAATTACAACTATGATGACAGGTATCTCATTACAGCAACACTTAGGAGAGACGGATCTTCAAAATTTGCAAAAGGTAAACAGTGGGCTACATTCCCATCTGCTTCCGTTGCATGGAGAATTAATAATGAGAGCTTTATGGCTGATGCTGATGTCATTAATAACCTGAAATTAAGGGTAGGTTATGGTGTTGTTGGAAACCAGGAGTTAGCACCTTATGGATCTCTTGCCTTGTTACAAGGTACTACCTATGTTTTTAACGGGAACCTCGTTAATGCTTTTGGCCCATTTCGTGTAGCCGTGCCTAACCTTACATGGGAAACAACCAATCAGGTAAATGTTGGATTGGATCTTTCACTATTGGATAGCAGGATTAATGTTACAGGTGATTACTATGTTAAGAAAACAAAAGATCTTTTGCTGGAAGTACAACTTCCTGAATCTTCTGGTATTACCGAACCTTCTATTCAGAATATTGGTGAAATGGAAAACAAAGGATGGGAATTTGCTGTAGATGGACGTATCATAAGCACTAATGATTTTTCATGGACTCTTGGAGTCAACATCTCAGCCAATAAAAATGAAATTACCTCATTAGGTAATGAGGATGAAGTTGGAGACCTTTCATTTGAAACCAGTCGCCTTACCTTTGCAGGGCAGGTAATTAATTCATATGTAAAAGTTGGTCAACCAATTGGTGTATTCTATGGATATAAATACGATGGTTTGGTTAGCTCACAAGAAGAAGCAGACGCATTGCAATCAATGCAGCCAGGTATTCAGCCAGGATTTGCAAAATATGTTGATGTAAGTGAAGATGGTTCCCTTACATCTGCCGACAGGACCGAAATAGGTAGCCCTCACCCTGATTTTATATATGGAATTAGTACAAACATTAAGTATAAAAAATTTGAGTTGAGGATGTTCCTTCAGGGACAGCAAGGTGGAAAAGTATTTAATATGATGCGTTCTTTCAATACCAATTTGGGCCGTGGCCAGAACATGTTGGCAGAAATGACAGATTATTGGACAACAACTAATACAGATGCAAAATATCCTAAACCTTACAGTATAAATGCTCCTAATGTTGGAGGAGCTGGCGCCAGGGGCGAATCCGATTTTTATCTTGAAGATGCATCTTATCTGAGAATGAGAGAAGTAACCCTTAGTTATTTCCTTCCTGAAAACTTATTCGGGGCGTTTAATGGCTCTATATATCTAACAGGACAAAATCTATTTACTATTACCGATTATACAGGTTATAATCCGGATACGAATGGACGTGTTGGAACTCAGGGGGCATTTGGATACGATGTTAGTTCTTATCCTCTTGCAAAGGCTTTTATTCTGGGAGTAAAACTTAACTTTTAATTTTAAAACTTAATTAAAATGAGAAAATATTTATATATATTATTAGTAAGCGTTTTCATTTTTGGAACCGGTTGTGAAGAATTTCTTGAAGAAGTTCCAAAAAGTTCCATCTCTCCTGCTAATTTTTATAAAACTGCAGATGATGCAAAGGCAGCAGTAAATGCAGCTTATGCGGCAATAGCAACCGATAATTATTATGGACGCTACCAGATTACAGCAAGTGCTCATACGGGTGAAGCTGTTTTTACACGCTTAACTGCTCCTAGTTCAGACAGGATGGATATTGCAATGTTATACGATGCACGTATGATTACCAATTCCAGGTATAACCGTAACCTTTGGAATCAAACCTGGAAGGCAGTAAACGATGCCAATGCAGTGATAGATAATGTCCCGAATATTGATATGGATGCAACTCTTCAGGCACAAATTATTGGTGAAGCCAAATTTTTAAGGGCATTAAGCTACTTTAATATGGTAAGAAGATGGGGTGGTGTACCTATTGTACTGAATGAAACGAATACTTCAATTTTGTCTGAATTACAATTGCCCAAGAATAGTGCAACTGAAGTTTATGCGCAAATAGAACAGGACTTAACAGATGCAATTGCTGCTTTACCTAAAAAAAGCGAGTATTCAAGCTCAGATATTGGACGTGCTTGTGAAGAAGCAGCACAGGGGCTTTTGGCAAAAGTACAATTATACCAGCAGAAATGGTCAGATGCCAAAACAAATGCTGTTGCAGTTGTAAACAACTCCAGTGGCATTGATTTAATGCAGGACCCAAAGGATCTCTGGTGGGAAAGCAGTGATCACGATAATAATAAAGAAAGTTTATTTGAGGTTCAGTATAATGGTGTTTCCCCTAATAATCATTCTGTAAGTCAGAATTTCGAAGCCAATGGTAACGGTTGGGGACCAGGCAACTGGGGAAGTATTCATGCAAACATGTATTTTTATGGCAAATTCAGCGATACCGATAAACGAAAAGCTACCACGTTCTATATTCAACATCCAAATAGAACTACTGGAGAAACCGTACATTGGTACCAATTCACTTATCCTTCGCCCCATGTTGCCAAGTATAGGGAACCAGAACACTTTAGTGGAAATGAAAACAATATTCGCGTTTTACGTTTTGCCGATGTTCTTTTGGTTGCCGCTGAAGCAACGAATGAAAGTGAAGGCCCGGCAAATGCCGTGCAATATATTAACAGGGTAAGGTTCAGGGCTGGAATACCTGACTTGCCAACCAGCATAAGCAAGGATGCTCTTAGGGATTCAATTTATTTAGAGTTCAGACGGGAACTATGTTACGAAGGACAGGATTATGAAGAGTTAGTAAGGACGGGAAGATTACTTTCCGAAAAAATTGCTTCGTGCACATATACAATTCCTCCAATGCTTGATGATGATGGCAATGTACTTACACCAACACAAACACAATTGGACAGGATAGCATTATATCAACCTCAGTTGAACCTTTTTGAGTTAGATGCACACAATGTATTGTGGCCTTTCCCGCAGGATGCTACAGATAAAAATCCTAATTTGCAACAAAACCCAGGTTATCCGTCAAATTAGCAGGTTGAAATTACTGGATGTAATCCAGATATAATAATCTAAATAGTAAACACAATTGGGTTATATTGTTGATCAATATAGCTCAATTGTTTTTTACAAAAAACTGGTTCAATTGGAACGATTCCAAATTGCAAAACAGATAATGAGAAATAGAACGTCTATGCAGGTTTTTCCCTTAATTAAAGTATATTTATAAGTATCGAAAAACTTTAAAATGAGGTACGGCAATTGGATTTGTTTATGAAATGTAACCTTAAAAATATCCTTTTATTTTGCGTCCTAATTGCAAATCAATTGCCTGGTTTTGGTAATGACGGAAAATCTCTTTTTATTGAAAACTGTGCTATTTGCCACACCATCGGAAAAGGAAAATTAATTGGCCCAGATCTGAAAAATATTCAGAAAATCAGATCGTTAGAATATTTTCAGGCTTTTGTGAAAAGCTCTCAGGCAGTTATTAAATCTGGTGATTCAGTTGCCGTTTCTGTTTATGAGGATTACGATGAAACGATAATGCCTGAACATAGTTTGTCGAATATTGAGATAGATTCTATTTGGCAATTCATTCAAACATTTGAAGGCAATGCATATTTCGAATATATAGCACCTGTACCTAAAGTTAAAACCTCACAAACTTGGATAATCTATTTACTTCTGTTAATACTTTTGGTTTCGTTTGTAATTCTTAAAAGAAAATGGCTTTATAAATATTTTGAAACTATTTCAAATAAAATCCCCATTACAAAACTAGTGGCAAAACGATGGAAAAGTATTGGTATTTTAATCGTAATAATCGCTGTCTTAATCGAAATAAACCACATCGGCATTTTTACAGGTTATCAACCCAAACAGCCCATTCTTTTTTCCCATGAAGTGCATTGTACTCAAAACAAGATTACCTGCAGGTATTGCCATTACGAAGCTTACAAAGGGCAGCATGGCGGAATCCCGCCTCTTTCAACTTGTATGAATTGCCACAAATATGTAAACAAAGGCACTTTAACAGATACGCTTGAAATTGCTAAATTGTACGATTGGGCAGGATTCGATTTTAAAACAAAAGAGTACAATAGAGAACAAATGCCATTGGGGTGGGTAAAAGTGTATAACCTTCCCGACCATGCACGATTTAATCACCATATCCACACAAATGCAAATATCTCCTGTAACAAATGTCACGGTAATGTGGAAGAAATGAAGGAAATAAGACAGGCGACATCACTTACTATGAAATGGTGCGTTGATTGTCATACAAAAAGCAACGTTCCTTTGGTTGGGTATTATTCTGAAGAAGAAACAAACAATTTTAAGGCGATGAGTGCCGATGAAAGGGCAAATTTTACCTTACGCTCCGATACTGTTTATAAAGCATACAAAAATATGGGTGGACTGGATTGCTATAAATGCCATAATTGAGAACAGAAAGAATGAAACAAAACCGTAGAAATTTTCTGAAATGGACAGGTGTTTTGACTGGTGGGGCACTTTTGCCCGCTTGTCAGGCAAAGGTGGAAAAATTAATTCCATTTCTTAACCAGCCGGAAAATTATGTGCCCGGTAAAAAACAAAAATACCGCACTTTTTTCTACGACCATTCTGATTTTGCCGAAGTTGTTGTTTCGAATATCGATAATCGTCCAATTAAACTGGAAGGGAATCCTAATTCCGAAATTAACATGGGAGGATTAAATGCCCGTATTCAAGCGTCTCTATTTAATTTTTACCATCCAAACCGATTGAAAGAGCCTTCCTTTAATAAACAAACAATATCGTGGGAAGATCTTGATCGTAAGGTTGTTTCGCTTTTGAAGAAAAATCAAAAAGAAAATAACAGGGTACTTATAGTACTTCCATATTTGATTAGCCCTACCGAGAAAAAGGCAATAAAAGAGTTTAAAAACCACTGGAAAAACTGCGAAGAAATTATTTTTGCACCTCAAAATTATTCCGCTCTGGCTTTTGCCAACCAAAAACTAACCGGGAATAATTTCATCCCAAGTTTTGCATTTGACAAAGCAAGATGTATTGTTGGTTTTCAATGCGATTTCTTAGGAAACTGGTTAAATGGAATCAAAAATACCACACAATATTCGAAGGCAAAAAAGCAGCATGGAAGTGAATTTATCCATATTCAATTCGAATCATTATTTTCAGTAACAGGATCGAATGCAACTCAACGAACACCTTTAAATATAAACGAAACCAATGATTTAATTGCAGGGTTACATGCACGTTGTTTTAGAAATAATTATCAAATTTTAGTTGAAGAAAATAAGGAAAGGGTTGATGAATTACTGATTCTTCTGGAAAATTATCCTCAGCAAAGTTTATTATTATATGGCGGCGATGATGCGCTTATTCATCAATTGGTACTTGAATTAAACTCCTATTTTAAAAACATTGATAATACGGTTTTGTCAAATCATCCGGATTTATTGTATTGTTCCAATTCTGAAGTAAACCAGTTTCAAAGCATTTTGGAGAACTCTGCCGAAACCATAATTTTTTATAAAACAAACCCTTTTTATTTCTTGGATAGGGAAGGAGAACTTGCTAAAAAGATACTCGAAATTCCGAATCGTATTGGGATATTTGATACCGAAAATGAAACCTCGAAAGAATGTACAATTCTCGCTTCTTCCCATCATCATTATGAATCGTGGTCGGATGCACAAATTGATAAGGACACGTTTTGCCTGGGGCAACCAGTTTTCAATTCCATCTTTAACACTCGCACTGCTGGCGAAAATTTACTACGCTGGAGCGAAAACCCGAAAGAGTGGAGAGATTACCTAAAAGCAAACTGGTTTGAGAATATTATTCCATTAGCCGAAAACAATACACAGCTGGTTTGGAATGAAGTTAAGACAAAAGGCAAGCTTAAAATTAAACAAGAAAGCTCGATTTCTAAAAAGGTTGTTTTATCTGAGGCAAGTTATCCTGAAATCGAAGCCCAAAATGAGTTTGTCCTTCAATTCTTTTACGATTCAAAAATGGGAATTGCCGAAAACCTGGATAACAACTTTTTGCACGAACTCGCTGATCCGATAACGAAGGTTAGCTGGGATAATTATTTTACGCTAAACCCCGATGATTTAAATCGTATCGCGAATGGAAAATCAGAAAAAAAACATCCACTTTTGGAGGTTCATTTTAATAATACTGTTTTAAAGGCTCCGGCGATTTCTGTTCGTGACCAGGCGAAAAACACCATTGGTTTTGCTTTAGGATATGGAACTTCAAATAATTCCTGTGGAATGAACGCATACCCTGCTATCTTTTCCGACAATAAATGGAAGAAGCATTGGAGGGTTGAACAGGTAAAACTAATTGATGGGAACTCAGAACTGGCGGTAATTCATCAAACCACAAAACTGCCCTCTGATTATTTAACAGAAATAAATGAAGCGGAGATTTTAAACAAGGCAGATAAATTTTCGAAATTCGAAAAATGGTTAATGCTAATCGATATGGATTTATGCACAGGCTGCAGTTCGTGCGTGGTGGCTTGCCGGGCCGAAAATAACATCCCACTGGTTGGCAAAAGTGAAATCTTAAAAAAACGGGATATCGACTGGTTGAAGATTGAACGTTATGAACTGGAAAACGGTCAAATCCTGCATCTTCCGCTAATGTGCCAGCATTGTGACAATGCGCCTTGCGAAAGTGTTTGTCCGGTTTTGGCAACTACCCATAGTTCCGATGGATTAAACCAAATGGTGTATAACCGCTGTGTAGGTACGCGTTATTGCGCCGCTAATTGTGTGTATAATGTGCGTAAGTTCAACTGGTCGGATTACCGAAAACCTCCTTTTGATAAATTGAACTCCAGCGAATCAAAATTTAGTAATTTAATGCTAAATCCGGACGTAACGCTACGCACAAAAGGGATCATGGAAAAATGCAATTTTTGCCAGCACCGGATTCAGGAAGAACGTGAAAATGCAAAATTGGAAGGTAGAAAAATGAATGTGGAAAATGCCCAGCCTGCCTGCGCAAGTTCATGCCCTGCCAAAGCAATTCGTTTAATCAATTTAAATTCGAAAGAAGGTGCAGGATTCGTTATAAATGAGAGCAAACCGAAGTACCAGCTTTTTAAACATTACAATGCCAATCCAAGTGTAATTTATATGAGCAACAGGCTGAAAGCGTGAATGATAAAATAAACATATCGACCAACTCCATAAAATCAAAAAGAATGATCAATCTTTTGATTATTCTCCTCATTGGATTTGGCATCTGGGGAATATTTCAAACGTTAAATATTGGAATTGGCGCATGGGGAAACAACAATCAAATTAATTGGGGGCTCGCCATTACCAACTTTGTTTGGTGGATTGGCATTGGGCATTCGGGAACACTCATCTCGGCAATACTTTTAATATTTAACCAAAACTGGCGAAAATCGGTTTCAAGAATCGCAGAATTGATGACCATTTTTTCGTTGATTTGTGCAGCATTTTTTCCCCTAATCCACATGGGGCGCCCGTGGTTGCTTAATTGGTTTGTTCCATTTACAGGCAGGCTCGGTGGTTTGGGCATTAACTTTTATTCGCCCTTAATTTGGGATTTTTTTGCCATCGGGACCTATTTCACCGTTTCCGTATTATTCCTTTACATTGGGCTTGTGCCCGATTTGTATTTACAAAAATGTCGGAATAAGAATTCCTTTAAGACAAGTTTTTTTAAACGATTAACTTTCAACTGGAGCGGAACCAACCGGCAATGGCAAATCCACCATTCTGTATCATTGACTATTGCTGGTTTGGTGACGGCATTGGTAATATCGGTGCATAGTATTGTTAGCCTCGACTTTGCAGTTACCTCAGTGAAAGGTTGGCACAATACTCTTTTTCCGCCCTACTTTGTTTTGGGTGCCATTTTTTCAGGGCTGGCAATGATTCAGATCATCCTGTTTTTCCTTTCTTCGAATAAGAAAATTGCAGAAATATATACAAATGAATTACGATCAAAAATAAATCGTTTAATTCGGATTTGTTCGGCGGGCATGGCTATCTTCTATTTTATGGAAATTTATCAGGCATTTAAGTTTGGAGATGAAACAGAAACAGCACTATTGTCTTATAAAATGTTTGGTCGAAATTCGGTAATAATTTTTGGGTCGATGATCTTTTTGAACTTGATTTTCCCCTTGCTTTTATGGCACAAAAAGTTAGAGAGCAAGCGCACAGTTGGAGTTGTTGTTTCCCTCGGGATCTTAATTGGAATGTGGCTCGAAAGGTATTGGATTGTAATAAAAACAGTGGAAATTGGCATTAAAAACCAGCCCGCTTTCCTATTTGCCCCTACACTTGTTGATGTAAGTTTATTTGCAGGTACTCTCGGACTTTTTCTATGGATGTACCGATTTATTAAAAAACATATTCCATTAATTCCTGAATACGAAAAAATGTAAAAAGAATGTTGATTGTTGAAAGTGAAAATAAAGTTGAATTTAATGCAGTTGTGGAGCAATTAAAAGCTTCAAATATTACCATTGTAAAAACCAGGACTCCGGGTTATTTTGCTCTTGGGAATGAGGGGGCAATTCCCCGTTTTTTACTTTTTGGCGTGATTCTAATAGGAATTGTTTTGGGCACTCTTTTTATAATAGCTATCAATTCTTTTTGGGAACATCAGGTTGGAAATAAACCACAAAACCTTTCGGGAATAATTGGTTGGCTGCCGGTTATTTTTGAAATTACCATTTTGTTTGCGGCATTTATTTACATATTCCGGTTTATGCGCA
Organism: Prolixibacteraceae bacterium; assembly: GCA_963677475.2. Lineage (GTDB taxonomy): Bacteria > Bacteroidota > Bacteroidia > Bacteroidales > Prolixibacteraceae > JABMQB01. The sequence goes on from CAXXQD010000018.1 coordinate 64,264, forward strand.
GTATTTCGAAAAAGGAAGAAGATGATCCAATTGAAATTTTTCCCAATGCGTATTACTGTTTTTTAAACATAAAAGATGAAGATGAAAAGCAATATATTTTGAAAACTTTTAAAGAAATTAAAATTATTGAATGCTAAAAAAAGCACTTAAAATAGGATTGCCGGTTTTGCTTGTCTTGGTTTATATATACTTTAAATATGTAAATAAGAACTTTCGTGGATGGGAATATGCTCCTGAAATGGTTTATTCCCTTGCACCAAAATCCCACAGCGAACCTTTATGTTCTTTCTCACAAAATGGTTTACTGCCCGCACCAGAGGGCAGCCCAATTGGATTTTATTCTACGGAAGGATTTTTAGATACCTTGAGTAAGGAACAAATCAAAGAATTGCAAAATCCCGTTCCTTTTTCACCAGACATTGTTGAAGAAGGGAAAAACCTCTTTGCAAATTTCTGCTCTCAATGCCATGGAAAAGGCGATGGAAGGGGCATCTTGGTAGAATTAAAAAAATTTCCTCCGCCACCTTCTTTTAATAAAGAACTGAAAGATTTAACTTCAGGTGAAATGTTTGTTAGCATTAGTTTGGGAAAAAATTACATGGGGCAATATAAATCCATTTTAACCATGGAAGAACGATGGAAAATTATTCATTATTTGAATTCATTGCAGGTGGATATTTTTCAATAGAATAGACTTAGATAAAACATTAAAATAGAAAATGATGAATCAGAAAAAATCTAGATGATATGAAAAAATTACTCTTAATTGGAATACCGTTCCTTGCACTTTTAAGTTGTCAGAATAAAGGGAAAACAGGCACCAAACAAGCTGATGTGGTTTCAGTTGAAAATCCTTATTTTAAGCAGTTGCCCGAAACAGGAGACGATATGAATGGCAAACAGCTTTCTGAAATTTATTGCCAGATGTGCCATAAATATCCCGAGCCCGATTTATGGAGTAAAATATACTGGGAAAAACAAATTCTTCCTTCCATGGAGACATTTCTTGGATATTACGACAGTGAATTTGCACAAAGGGCAGCATGCGCCTACGATGAAACTTCGGAAAGGTTGGGTTTGAAAGAAAAGAGGGAATTTTCGACCGATCCTGAAGAAGTAAGGCAGGGTTTAATCGAGAAAAATTATGGAGGGCGTTTGGTTGAAGGGGCAAATATTTATCCGGAAAAACCAATTATTGCCATCGAAAAATTACAAAAAATAAGGGACTATTACCTTAGTGCTGCACCCGACGAGATGGTCAGGAATGAAAACCTGGATATTAAAGTTGACTTACCAAGGTTTAAAGCATATTATGCTCCTTCCAGTATGAAGCCTCCAATGACATCACTGACCAGGATTGATGAAGAAATGAGCCAATATATTATTGCCGACCATAAATTCGACAAAAGTCAAATGGTATTTTTCCAACGGAATGGAAAAGAAATAGACCGGATGGTAGTTCCACAGGCAGTGGTCGATATGTACAACAATAAAAATGGCTTGTTTATTACAAGCATGGGACAGCTTTTTCCGACCGATGACCCATTAGGCAAAGTTTCATTTATGTATAAAACCCCCGGGCAAGATAAATATACGGGTATAACAACCATTTTAGATAGTTTACAACGTCCGGTTTGTACCCGAATTGCTGACTTTAACAGTGATGGAAACCCTGATTTTTTAATTTGCCAGTACGGGCATCGAACCGGGAGGCTTTCGCTTTTTACAAATCAGGGCGAAAGGAAATTTAAAGAAACTATTTTGCGTAAAATTCCAGGGGCAATTATGGCCTATGTAAACGACCTTAACGGAGATGGCTTGCCCGATGTTGCTGCGCTTTTTGCCCAGGGCGACGAAAGCCTGTTTTACTACTACAACAATGGTGATGGAACATTTGAGGAAGACCGTGTGCTACGTTTTCCACCTGCCTGGGGGTCAAACTTCTTCGAAATGGTAGATTATAATAAGGATGGATTTCTTGACATTGTGCATGTTGCAGGCGACAATGCCGACTTTAGTGAAGCGCCCAAACCATACCATGGGGTGCGGATTTATTTAAACGATGGAAAAAATAAATTCGAAGAATATAAATTCTTCCCCATTTACGGGGCTTATCGTTCAGCATGCGAAGATTTTGATTTGGATGGAGACCTGGATTTCGCTGCCATTTCCTACTTCCCCGATTATTTTAATCATTCCAAAGAATCGTTCGTTTACCTTGAAAATGATGGAAACGATAATTTTAAGGCTATGACCTTCCCTCAGCACCTTGAAGGACGCTGGATAACTTTTGATATTGGCGATTTGGACAAGGATGGCGACAAAGATATTATTCTCGGATCCTACTCGATTATGATCCCAAACCAGCAAGATCAACTGGCTAACCACTGGATGCAAAATGGACCATCGTATCTGCTTTTAAGGAATATGACAAAATAACCATAAGCAAAGTTTTAAGTGGAATATGTAGAGAAAATATTGGTATTGATTTTTAACCTAAGCATTGGCTTATCCCTTTTTCGTCGTTTAGGATTTACAGTCCGCTCGAAGTGGGATTTGAGTCAATGCAAATTTCGTTATCTTGATTTAGCCTTGTTTTTTAGTTCTGGATTAGCGCTTTTTGTTTTTTTTCAATCCTACAAATTTCCACATTTATTCGACTGGCTATTGGTGCTGGTTCTACTGTTTTTTGGGATTGAAAAAACCATTTGGAAATACACAGATGCAAAACGCAATTCTATTCTGTTTATGCTGTGCCTTTTCGTGGTTGTCCTTTTTCAAATTGAGTTTGGTGTTGCAAATGGGAAGCACTACTCATCGATCGATCCCATATTGATTGTCTATTCTTTATTTCTCACAGGAATGGTTATCTGCTTATTGGCATACGGAAAAAGATTTCCTGCAAATGCCGGGAAGTATCTGTTTTATGCCGTATTTTTTAAGGCATATTTGTATTTCTCGAAGCTGGTAATTACCTGGTATGCAGGATTTCCTATCGAAATTTCGTGGGTGAATTTACAAGCTGAACCACAAAATTATTTTTTACTATCCACCGTAATCGTAGGAATCTTAATTCCATTTATTTTGTATTTTCCGCATCTCATAAAATCACAAAATTGGGTAAAAGTGGGTTTGTACATCTTGTTGTTAAGTTCAGTGCCCGAATTATTTTTAATGTATTTTTAAGAACGAAATAGCTCAAATGATAAAAAAAATTCTACTGTTATTCATTTTGGGTGGCACTATATTAGGTCTTTCGGGGAAGGATAAAAAGAAAATTGGGATTTTGCCTGTACCTGCTTTTGGGTATGCACCGGAAACCAGCACGTATCTTGGAGCGGTTACGCTTTTTACCTTTAACTTGTATGCCGATTCTGTTACCAGGGTGTCAAATGCCGATTTTGAATTCAATTATACCTGGAACAAACAAGTTATCCTTGAAAGCACCTGGAACTATTATTTTAAACAGGAACGTTGGTTTACGCAAGGGAAAATCCATTATTCAAAATACCCTGACTCATATTACGGACTTGGGGCAAATTCTACGGAATCGCAAAAGGTATTGTTCGACAGCAACCGAAGCGTTTTTGATATAAATGTGTTAAAAAATGTCGGAAAAAAAGTGTTCATTGGTTTGGGGTTTAGCTTTCAGGATTACAACAAAGTTGCTATGAATAATTCGGCGAATGAATATGCAGAATTAACAAATGCTACAACTATTGGTCCCGCTATTCGATTATTGAACGACCAAAGAAACAACATACTTAACCCAAGCGAAGGGAGCTATTTTGCTGCCAGTTTTGGATACTATTTAAGCAATCAGAATTATTCAAAACTAATTCTGGATTACCGCAATTACAGCACCTTTAACAAGCAATTTTCGTTGGCATTTCGCTGTTATAATTCATTAACCATTGGAACGCCCCCATTTTTTGATTATTCGTTGGCTGGTGGCGATTATTTTGCACGCGGTATTTCTTACGGGAGGTATCGCGATAAAAACATGGGCCTGGTGCAAGTGGAAACCAGAATTCCGGTTTATAAAAATGTTGGCTTTGCAGCTTTCGGGGGCGTAAGCGCAATTTATGGTGACTTCGATAATTTAAATCAAACAATAAAACCCAACTTTGGAATCGGGCTACGTTATCTAATCGATAAATCGGAATCGATTAACCTTCGCCTGAATTATGCTATCGGGAGCGATGGACAAAGCGGGTTTTATATTGCTTTTGGTGAATCTTTTTGATGTCATTGAAATAAATATCTTTCTACAAATTAATTCAGTACATCGAAATTTGAACTATTCTGTTTCCTTTTTCTATTTATTATTTTAATATTACAGTTACAATAGCCTATTCATCTTTTGGAGGCTTGTCTACTTTGCAAAATTTTTAATTTGAACGACTTAGAGTTAAATAAAGAGCTGGTCAATTCAATCAGACACGGAAAAGAGTTAAAGTTCCGTACTGTTTTTTATGCATATTTCAACTCATTGGAAGTATTTGCTAAGGCTTATGTTGTGGATGGTGATGTTGCCAAAGATATGGTGCAAGACGTGTTTTACAAACTTTGGAAAAAGAGGGCGACATTACCTGAAAATCTAAATTTAAAAGCATATCTGTACCAGGCAACCAAAAACAATTGTTTGAATTATCTCAAACATTTGAAAGTAAAGGAAACCTATGAAAACAGGATGCAGGATTCTTACAACGATTTACTGCTTAATTATGAAGCTCTTTCCCAACTCAATTTTGATAAAGTAACCTTTCAGGAACTTTCTGATAAGTTAAATGAATCGATTAGCAATCTACCCCCAAAATGCCGCGAGGTTTTTGAACTAAGCCGATTTGAGGGATATAAAAACCGAAAAATAGCCGAACAATTGAATATTTCAATTAAAGCTGTGGAAGGGCATATCTCAAAAGCACTTAAACAACTCAAATCTCAATTAGAGGATAATTTCCCTTCCGGTTTTTTACTTTATTTATTGATTTCAGGACGGTCAACCTCTGAATCCTAGGGTTTTTATTCTGTATTTTCAATTTTTTTAAATAGTAAGGTAGGGTAAACCGGGCTCTCGTTGTTATAGCTCTGTAAGCATATCATAACATGGAGCAAGATAAAATCATTCAATACATAACAAATCAGATTGATGATCCTTCAGAAAAAGAAACGATCAGAAATTGGATAAATTCCTCTGAAAAGAATAAAAAAGCCTATTCTCAAATTAAAAATGTTTATGCCTTAAGCAGGATAAGTAACAGAAAAACCGATTTAGACCAGGAATACCTAAGGTTTCAAAATGCCGCTGGTTTGAAACGCAAGCGCTACATTCTAGAAATAATTAAATATGCAGCAATCGTAGTCGTTACTGTAGGGTTATCTGTTTTTGTTCAGGATAAATACAGAACAGCATCTAACGATTCCGTTGAATTAACTAATGAGTTGTACAGTCCTGCAGGACAAATATCTGAATTGCTTCTTTCCGATGGCACCAAAGTTTGGCTAAATGCGGGTTCAAAACTAACCTATCCATCCAATTTCAGCAGTAAAAACCGTATCGTACAACTTAATGGAGAGGCCTTTTTTAAAGTTGCAAGCGACGAAAAAAATCCGTTTATCGTTGAAACCTCCAAAATGAAGGTAAAAGTTTTGGGAACCAGTTTTAATATCGATGCTTTTGATTCTAATAATTATACAGAAACAACCTTGGTAGAAGGGAAGGTCGAAATTTTAACTAATGAAGATGCAAAAATCACGGAAATGTTTCCAGGTCAATTGGCAAAATTCGATGGAAATGTGAGAAAAATCGAGGTGTCAGATGTTGATACGCGATTCTATTCCACATGGAAAGACGGGAAAATGACTTTCTTTAATGAACCACTCGAAGGCATTGTTCAAAAGCTCGAACGATGGTATAACGTTGACTTTACATTTGCTAATGAAGAAATTAAAACCTATCGTTTTTCAGGAACTATATTAAAATATAAACCCCTCGATCAGGTGTTACAAATCATGAAACATTCATCACCAATTGATTACAGCACTGAAATGAATTTTCAGGATAAAAATGAAATTATATTAAAAAAACTGGACAGTAAAGCGGTCAAATAGTTCCTCTACGATAGGAGTGGATCGTTACAGATATTAATAAGGAAAGCTGCAATCTTAATCGTTGGTTGCAAAATTTAATAGAAGGAATGAAATTAAAGGCCTTGTATTTTCTAATTGTATTACTAGCTGTATTTTCAGAGAGTTATGCACAACAGGCACGATTAACCTTAAATCTAAAAGATGTGGAAATCGTTGATGTATTATTTGCAATTGAACAGCAAAGCGATTATTACTTCTTTTATAAAAACGATGAAATCAGACAGGCAAATAAAGTGAATGCACAATTTCAGAACGAATCGATAGAACGTATTTTAGGTCAAATACTGGCAGGCACCAATTTAAACTATAAAATTGTTGACCGATATATTGTTATTGGTCCTGAAAGTCCCCAAAGCGAATCCAATAGTATTGAAATAAAAGACATACGGGGTAGGGTTGTGGATAAAAACGGTCAATCCCTCCCCGGGGTAACCATTATGGTTAAAGGTAAGACTAAAGGTACAATCTCGGATGTGGAAGGGAATTATAGCCTACAAGGTGTTGAAACAGGGGCAACGCTTGTTTTTTCTTTCATCGGTATGAAAACAAAGGAGGTAGTGGTTTATTCCAACCCGAACATAAATATAGTATTGGAGGATTTAACCTTTGGCCTTGACGAAGTAATAGCCATTGGTTATGGGTCAATGAAAAAAAGCGATTTGACAGGCACTGTTGCAAGTATTAAAGGCAGTGAGATTATTTCTTATCCGGTATCAAGTGCAGCACAGGCATTGCAAGGTAAAATTCCAGGTGTAACTATCGTTTCAATAGATGGACGCCCCGATGCAAAAGTTACAATCAGGGTTAGGGGCGGAGGGTCTATAACACAGAGCAACGATCCTTTGTTTATGGTCGATGGTTTTCCGGTGGGTAGCATCAACGATATAGCTGCATCGCAGATTGAAAGCATCAATATACTTAAAGATGCTTCTTCAACTGCAATATATGGCTCACGTGGGGCCAATGGAGTGGTTCTTATAACTACAAAATTTCCTAAAGGAGAGAAAATATCGGTGGCATACGATGGAAAGGTTCAAGTTAAAACACCGTCAAAATATCTTGGGGTGCTTAACGGATATGAGTTTGCCCGGTTAAATTGGGAATTTGGAACCTTGTTTGGTTATGGCGATGCATGGGAAATGGCTTTTGGCCTGGGATCAAAATACAGATACCTGAACCCTGGTGGCATCGAAAGCTATAAAATAGCGCCTTTTAGAAATATTGAAAAAGAAGCTATTGGGAAATCTTTTATGCAAAACCATAATTTAACGCTAAGTGGCGGGAGCGAAAAATCAAAATTTAGCATTTCCATTGACCATCTCGATGACGATGGACTTAAAATACAATCATGGTATAAAAGAACAAACTTATTGGCTAAACTTCAGAATGAACTTGCAAAAGGATTTATTTTAAATGTTGACGCATATGCCAGCAAACAAGAGGTATTTGGTAATGAAGCACAAATCAACACCGTAGGTTCAAGATTAACACAATCTGTTCGTTTTACTCCGGTTACCCCGCTTGGTGATATTAGCAGCAATAATAGCCAGTTGGGGCTTTACGATAATTACGTTCGGGAGCAATACGACCCCATTAACCGGATTAACGATATTTACGATAAAACCGAAAGGCAATTGTACCGTGTTAATGCCAGCCTTTCTGCAACTATTTTAGAAGGGGTGACCTTACGTACAGAGTATGGAACCTCAACTACTTTTGGAAGCAATTACTTGTATTTGGGGGCGGTGTATAAAAATACCGTTGGGGTTGAGGGTGGCGATGCAACGCTCACAAAATCACAAACCAGCAAATACCGATTGGTCAATACTATTAATTATAATTTAAATGAATTTTTAGGGGATCATCATTTGGATTTGCTTGTTGGACAAGAAATTACCGGAAGCAAAGGCGAAATTTCAAGGATTGAGGGAACACGGTATCCAATTTCTTTTGATTACAAAAAGGCATTTGCAATGATGAACCAGTACGGAGATCAGTCAGAAGTAAGCATATCCAATACCATGAGTGAACCAGCAAGGATGGCATCTTTTTTCGGGCGTCTTAATTATACTTTTAAGGAGAGATATTTATTGACACTAACTTTACGTGCTGATGGCTCAAGCAATTTTGCCCCTGCTAACCGTTGGGGGTATTTTCCGGCAGTGGCTTTGGCATGGCGGATTTCCGAAGAAAAAGCATTTAAAAGAATAAATTATATTGATAACCTCAAATTCCGAATTAGTTATGGGGAAGTAGGCAATGACCGGATATCTTCCGGTTTATGGAAAGAGGAATGGGCGGCAAAAGCAAATGGTTATCCGTACAACAATATTGGAAACTCATATTATGTACCAGCTTCTACCATGTTGGTGAACCCTGGTTTGAGATGGGAAACTACCATAACCCGCAATATTGGTCTTGATTATGCATTTTTAAAGAATCGGATTTATGGGCATATCGATACCTATTGGAATACAACAAAAGACCTGTTGATGGTCAATCAAATTCCGGCATATACCGGGTACAATACACAAATGGCAAACGTTGGGCAAACCAGCAACAAAGGTTTTGAATTTTCCATTGGGAGTGATGTTGTTCGAACTAAAGAGCTTAAAATTTCAGCCAACATTAATATTGCCCATAACAAAAACAATGTTGATGCTTTGTCGCAGGAAATGGAACATTTTTATTATACCAGCAATTGGGGCTCAAATGCAACCACACCTCAATTCGATTATGGATTTATGGTTGGAAACCCGATTGGACTTATTCGTGGATATACTTATGATGGTTTTTATACAACCGATGATTTTAATTACAATACGGAAACAAAGGAGTATAGTTTAAAAGATGGTATAGCAAACTCACGGCCTGCCCTTGGCGTCTTTCCAAATGTTCCTTCCGGTGTATATCCGGGCATGTTGAAACTTAAAAAACTTGCTACCACAACACATGCCACGAATATTAATGAACCCGATGATGTTTCGATTATTGGGGATACAAATCCAAAACATACCGGAGGATTAAATTTGAGTGTGGCATACAAAAATTTTGATTTGTTGCTTGGGTTTAACTGGTCATATGGTAATGACATTTACAATGCCAACAAACTTGTAAATTCTTATGGAATAAAACTTCCATTCCGTAATTTCTCCGAATCGGTTTCTGGTTGGTATAGCTTATTTAAGATTGATGCAAGTGGCGATTTGGTTCGCGTATTTAATCCAGATGAGCTGGCTTCCATCAACGAAAATGCCAGGCAACCAATGCCATTCCACGAATTTGCAGTAGTGCATACCAAAGGTATAGAAGATGGTTCTTTCCTTCGCTTAAACAATGTAACATTTGGATATACTTTGCCCGCAAAAAGTACTCAAAAATTATGGGTGCAGAAAATGAGGGTGTATGCCACAATTACCAATGTATTTACATGGACAAACTATTCTGGGTACGATCCGGAAATTGATGCAGGTAACGGAAGGAATGAGACTTATCCTACACCGGGAATGGACTTTGGGGCTTATCCCAGGGCCAGGGCATTTACATTTGGATTAACCATAAATTTTTAACCGATAGATAGTAGTTAATGACTGAAAGAATAAAATATCGCTTGTTTACCCTGATGCTTGTTGCATCATTCGTGGCTGCTTCTTGTGATAACTACCTGGATGTTGCTTCCGATTCAAAATTTGACAGCGAATTTGTCTTTCAATCAGAGTATGAGGCTGATAAAGCCATACTTGGTTTGTACCAATTATTTTACGAATACACCGGAGTTCATTCGCATGGTTTATTTTATGATGCCATTGCCGTTGGTTCTGATATAGAATTGGGACCAGAAGCACCAAGTTTTGGAGGGCGTTACAATATCGAAAATTGTTATGCTCAACCACCTCAGTTATCTGATGTCCCGACCGTTTATGGGTGGGATGGGATTTATCAGACCATAAACCGATGCAATGTTATTATTGATGCTTTTGAGAACAATAAATCGTTTATTGAAGCAGATAAAAACCAACCTTCGGAAATAACACATTTATATGCTGAAGCGGTTGCCATGAGGGCGTGTTTATATTATGAATTGACCCGAAACTGGGGCGATGTAATTTATAACACCAGGCCAATTGCAACGAAAGAAGATTATGTGGGGGCAATCGTAAACGATCGAAACCTGATTCAGGAAAAAGAGATCGCACATTTAATGGAAGTCGAACCAATGATGTTTCAATTAAACTCGGGAGGGCATAGTAAATCTGCTATTCGGATGACCAAAGAATTTGTTCATGGTTTAATAGCCCGTCTGGCATTGATACGAGGTGGATTTGCATTAAGGCCTGCTGATTATTCAGGAGATGGGGAAATCATTCAATCACATCCCCAATGGGGAAAAATGGTGAGGCGTACCGATTATCTTGAATACTATAAGTTAGCCAATACATACTTAAAAAAACTTGTATATGAAGGAAATGCAACCCTCGTAACAAGCGATCCAAGAATGCCTGCCGAAAAATATAATAATCCTTTTCAATGGGTGTTTCAGAACGGTATGGATTATCAAATAAGTTCGGAATCAATTTTTGAGGTAAGCCACAAAACCGGAGAATTTACAGAAAGGCCTTATGCTTTTGGCCGTCCGTCAGATGGAGGCTATTACGCTTATCCCCCAAAAGCCTATGGGCAGGTCCGTTTTTATCCAACTTTTTATTACGGAATGTTTCATCCAAAAGACCTGCGCCGCGATGTGACCGTTACGGTTACGGCATTAGGTGGCGCTGCCAACGAAAAAATGCTGACCTTTAAAAAAGGCAATAAAAGTAACGGAGGCCTGGCACTGAATAAATGGGATTATAGCCGCTTAATCGATAAACAATATGCTTTTATTCAACGCCAAACAGGTATTAATGCGCCCTACATGCGTCTGGATGATATGATCCTCTTGTTGGCAGAGACCTATGCTGTTTTAGGCGATGAGGGAAGTGCAAAAATTGAACTTTTAAAAATCCGTGAACGTGCTTTCAACCCAAACGATCCGGATTTTGCCAACCTAACAGTGAATTATATAAACAGCAAATCTGGTGATGAATTAGTAGAGGCAATTCAAAACGAACGTGCATTAGAACTTGCAGGTGAAGGCCAACGAAGATATGATTTGGTTCGCTGGGGAATATTGGGCGATAAAATTTATAAGCTCCAATCAGAAATGACGGCACTTATAAATGCTTTGCAGTCAGAAGGCCATTATCGTTTTGAAAATGGAAATATTCTTTCGACATACATTTATACAAAAGAAATCAAAAAAGAAGAATCTGGTTTGGATAATATCCTTACAAGCACTTGTATGGTAGGTAAAAACGATCCACTGTATCCACTATTGTATCCGGGATGGCGCGGAACATTTACAGATTACAATACATCATCGGGAACAAAATTATTAAATATTATTGTGGGAATAGAAGGGCTTTTTGAATCCTTGAATGATTCGGAAAAAACCGATCTTATTGAAGCTGGTTATAAACAAACAAACTGGGGCATAGACCTCATTAACGAAGCCTGGGGGGCAAACGTGAAAGGAATCTTTGGGGGGTACTTGCCTTCCGATTATCTATCCAATTATCCTCCACGCTATTTAATTCCTATACCGGCAACAACCATTACCTATTCCGGTGGGAATATCTCAAATAGTTATGGATTCCCGAACGAGTAAAACAAACAATTAAATCAACTAATTAATAAAGAAAGAAATGAACATACTAAAAAATGAAAAACAATCCATAGGTAGTAAAATGGTGCAATATAAGTTTGTGATACTTTTACTGGTAATCTGTCTGGGTGTGTCGAGGGTGGATGCACAATCTACACAAACCGCAAATGCAAAGGCATCTGTGTTTAGTAAATACCGGAATTTTCCATGTGACTGGTGGGGCGATTATAGTGAAAAAGACCTTGCATGGTTTAAAAGTGATAAGGCTAAAAACATAGCAAACAATATCATTAGCTGGCAAACCCCTGAAGGAGGTTGGCCGTTAATGAATACCACCAATGAATCCAGTTCTGACGACGAAAGTGCTTTAAGCCCATGGGGGCGGCACGGCACATTTATTCATGCAACCACCAACGAAATAAAGTTTCTGTCTCGTATTTTTCAGGCTACTGGCGAAGAAAAGTATAAACAATCGGTGCTTATTGGATTGCATTATATTTTCGAAGCTCAAACACAAACCGGAGGTTGGCCCAAAGCATACCCATTGGTTGGCGACGATTATAAAAAGCACAATACCTTTAACGATGGTGCCATGGAGAATATAATGTTTCTCTTAAAAGAAATGCAGGAGAATGATACCTACGCCTTTTTAGATTCGTCACAAATGGCTATGGTTAACGAACGTTATAACCTTGGTATCGATTGTATCCTGAAAAGCCAGATTGTTACCAATGGCAAATTAACTGCCTGGTGCCAGCAACACGATGAAAAAAACTACCTGCCGCGCAGTGGAAGAACTTTTGAACCGGCAGCGATTAGTGGATCGGAAAGTATTGGGATCATTAAACTTTTGATGGATATTGAGAACCCTTCGCCGAAAGTTAAAAAAGCCATTGAATGTGCGGTTAAGTGGGTTGAGGAATCAAAAATTGAAGGTATAAAAGTGATTACTATTCCCGATTCAACCTATAAAGCAAAAGGGATTGACCGTGTTGTTGTGCCCGAACCGGGCAATATTTTATGGGCAAGGTATTACGAAATTGAAACAAATCAGCCGGTATTTTATGGCCGCGATGGAATCAAAAAATACAAAATGTCTGAAATTGACCAGGAGCGCCGTACAGGATATGCCTGGTATGGGGCATGGGGCGAAGGGCTACAAACTGACTATGAAAAATGGGCAGCCAAACATGGTTTGGATATTTCTGAACCGGCAAAAATGAACAGTCCGGAAGATGGCTTCTTTGTAACATCGGATAGTGTTCGGATTCACTACTTAACAAAGGGTGAGGGAACGCCTGTGATCCTGATTCACGGTTTGTCGGGGACGGCTTATGGCAATTGGTTCCCAAATGGTGTTGCCGATTCTCTGGCTAAGAACCATCTGGTAGTAGCTATCGACTGCCGTAACCATGGTTTGAGCGATAATCCGGCGGGTGAGCTTTCATGGGGTTCTGAGTTGGAAGTTATAGAGCTTATGGACCACTTAAACATTGAGAAAGCGCATTTGCATGGCTATTCAATGGGTGGGGCAATTGTTGGGCAAATGATGGCACAGGCCCCAGAAAGGATTATTACGGCCAGTATGGGTGGTTACGGAATCCAGGAAACCGATCCCGAGTGGATTGCAAAAGTTCCTGCAGAAAGCAAAGGTTATGATACTCAAGCCAAAGAAGCATACCTTAAGTTGTTACAAGCCTATGCAAAAAGTAGGGGGATGAGTGAAAAAGAAACCCAGGACTTGATAAATGCACCACGTCAGAACCGTCCACGAATATTACCACCACCATTAGAGATTGACCTAACAAAAATTGAATTCCCGGTAATGACACTTCTGGGAGAATTTGATAGCGCTGTTAAAAAATCGCACCGTATGCTACGTGAAATAAAAAATATGAAGCATGTGGTGTTACCAGGGAAATCCCATAATACGGCAATTATGGCTGGTTACATGCCAAAACTTTATGTTGATTCATTGGTCGGTTTTATTGATGACAATGAGCTTTAGTAACTAAAAAAGAACCTATTTAATAACAATAAATTCTTGAAATCATGGTAAAAAATATTACCGCCTTAATTCTGGTTGTTTTAATCACTGCTTGTTCCGGTATTGGTACAAAAAAAGATACAACTGAGAAAAGGCAAATCATTAAATTTTGGCTCATAGGTGATTCAACCATGGCTGATTACAGGAAATACCCTCGGTATGCTGAAAGCGATAACCCCATAACCGGATGGGGGCAGGTATTTCAACCATTTATGAGCGGCGGGCATTTAAAAGAAATCAAGGATTTTGTAGGTGCTGACAGTGTTGTAGTTGACGACCGGGCAGTTGGCGGCCGTACTACACGATCGTTTTTTGAAGAAGGGAAATGGAAAGCTGTATACGACTCGATCCAACCGGGCGATTTTGTCCTTATTCAGTTTGGGCACAACGATGCCGGAATACGGGTGCCTGAAAAATATGCATCAAGGGGCTATCCCGAATTTGTTGACCAGGGATATAAAGAATATTTGAGGTTTTATGTCAACGAAACGCGCGAAAAAGGAGGAACTCCAATCCTCTTAACTCCTGTGGCACGTAATTATCCCTGGGAAAACGATACATTAAAGAATGTTCACGGTGACTTCCCCAAAAGTGTAAAAACAGTGGTTGAGGAACTGGATGTTCTTTTTATTGACCTCAATCAGCTTTCGATAGACTTTTTTACATCAAAAGGGGTTGATTATGTCACCGAAAACTATTTTATGAATATTCCTGAAGGTAAATTAAAATCTATACCTAATGGATTGAAAGACAACACTCATTTTCAAACCGAAGGGGGAGTTGAGGTAGCCCGGTTGGTTTATTCAGGATTAAAAGATTTGGCAAATCAAAAACAAATACAAAATGATTAAAGTATTTCTTAATAGCGTATTACTTTTTGTAGTAAGCTTTGTTAATGCGCAAAAAATTGAAGATTATCATTCTTTAGATCAGAATGATCCAATCATTTTAAAAGGTGATTATATTGTTTATCAGAATGATACAATTCCATTGGGTCCAAAGGCATTTTTTATTGATGGACAATTGACTGATGAACAGGTAGCTCCTTATCCGTACGTTTTTAATTCGGTAAATGAAGCGGCAGAACATCTTATCGATGGTTCGGAAGAATCGCCCATGGTGCTTTACCTTGCACCCTATGTATATTGGATCGACGATCCTGATGATCCGGCAATCCGGGTTCCGAAAAACGACCGGGCTCCCTATGGATTGGTCATTGAGTGTGAATGGTTAACATTTTATGGGCTTTCGGAAAATGCATCCAATGTGGTTTTAGCTTGCAACCGTGGTCAAACAATCGGATCAAGGGGTAACTTTACCTTATTCAAATTTGTTGGAGAGGGAACAAGTTCCGAAAATATTACGTTTGGTAATTATTGTAACATCGATTTGGAGTTTCCCCTTAAACCTGAATTAAACCGCGAGAAAAGGGCTTCGGCAATTGTTCAGGCACAACTTATTCATTGCAATGGCGATAAAATTGTCGCCCGAAATACGCGCTTTGTCAGCCGCCTGAATTTGTGCCCATTTGTGGGTGGCAAACGGGTGCTTTTCGATCGCTGCCATTTCGAATCAACCGACGATGCACTTTGTGGTACAGGCGTTTATTTAAATAGTACCTTTGATTTTTACAGTTCCAAACCATTTTATTGGACTAGGGGGACGGGCTCCGTATTTCTTAATTGTGATATTACATCCTATACAAGGGGCGAACAGTATTTTACAAAAGCCAATGGGCAACTTGCTTTACTCGATACTCGGATTAAATCAGAATCGTTGACCTATTTGGGTTGGCAAAGTGTGCCACCACCTGAAATGCGAAATTACCAATACAACATTTCCTTAAACAGCCAACCTGTGTTTATTGGAACCAACGATCCGGATGCAACCGTAACAATGGATGAAAAGAAACTTCTGGATGCGTATCGGTTTAACTATCAAGGGAAAGTGGTTTACAACACCTATAACCTCTTGCAAGGAAACGATGATTGGGACCCAATGGGAATTAAACCAATTGTATTGAAAGCCGAAAAAGAAAATGGCACTTCATACTCTGGAATTCCGACCCAATTACTAATTGAACCGAGTGGTGTTACAATTGAAACCGGTAAAGATCAGGCAAGCCTCACTGCGACTTTAAACAGGTTTGGGAATTTTCCAATAAAAAAAGATATAATCAATTGGAAGGTCGCTCCCGAAATGAAAGGAATGGTTGAGTTAAAAATTAGTGACGGTGGGTATAATTGTACTGTAGTCCCTGCCAATAATACGGATAATCCTATCGAAGTAATTGTAGTTGCAACTACCACATCGGGATTGGAAGCAGCAAGCGTGCTGACCGTTCTCCCTTCAAAACTCGACCCTCCCCGTATTGTTACGATTCCGGAAATAACAACTAGCAAAAATGGGTTTCTTAGTGTGGATTATCAACTTGATAGCAAGTACGAAGACCAATCACTTATTTCCTGGTATCGCTGTACCGATGCAGATGGCAGTAATCCTATAAAAGTTGCAGTATCGAGGTTCAATAAGCCTTTATTTGATTATGAATTAAATGCTGGGGATATTGGGTATTTTATAATGGCATCTATTTCCCCGAAACATATACGTTGCGATGCTGGCAAGCCTGTAAACGTTATGTTTAAAAGAGAGATTTCCAAAAACGATGTAAAATCAGATAATAATCGTCTGAAAACCGATTTTCGAAGTTTCCCGACTGATGATCAGGCAAATGTTATTCCCGGATTTTGGACACTGGACAGTTTCAATCCTGAAATTATTGGACGGATAAGGCCGGCGGATAAAGAAAAAGATGCATGGTATTATGGTGAAGGGAGGGACGGTGCGGCAAATATGCAAGGTTTGCTCCAGGCACAAAATGCAAGCCTTTTTTATACGCCAGTCAATGATTCGAATGGTGATATCTGTTTTTCAATGGAAGTATCTCCATATAAGACAGCCGGACAGGGATTTAGTATTGCGCATTTATACATGGATGTGCTTATACAATTCGATGCAAAAACACTTTCCGGATATGGTTTGAGGTTTATCCGAACAACAAAATACCATAATGCCGTCGATTGTTTTTTCGTAAAATATACCAACGGACAGGTGGAGCCAATAAGTGATCCGGTTTCAACAACCTGTTATCGGACTCCTTGCCATATTTCGATTGAAGTGGTTGGGAAAAAGCTCAAAGCACAGGCACGAACCGATAATAATGATTATAAATTCGGCGATCCTAACCTGGTAAAAGAGGTTAATATTGAAACCGAAATCAATCCGGGAACATTTGGCGGCATCGGAATTCGATATGCCGGAGGTGCACCTACGATGATTAATTCAATAAAAGCAGAGTGGGAATAAAAAACTTAAATAGTAATAAACTTATTAATGAATTATGCCTATGACATAGACTTCTGAATCAAATTCAAGCTGTATTACCGCTTGAGAAAAAAGTAAAAGGTAGGATCTCTCACCATCCTACCTTTTGGAAATGAACAACTTAAAAGGTATTAAATTACTCATCTTAAAACGTAAAATTATGAAAAAAAAACGATGTGGAAGTGGTATTGTACCATTTCTTTATC
Source organism: Prolixibacteraceae bacterium (assembly GCA_963677475.2). GTDB lineage: Bacteria > Bacteroidota > Bacteroidia > Bacteroidales > Prolixibacteraceae > JABMQB01. Next base: position 81,755 of record CAXXQD010000018.1, read on the forward strand.
TAAACCTAAGGCGGATAAAACTAGTCATGGCCTTGGTCCTTCTTTCTTCATTTATTAGTATGGCAACCGATTTGCCAATTCAGCAAAACAAGAAGGTTAGTGGAAAAGTTACCGATGCTGGCGGGGTAGCCCTGCCAGGTGTAACGGTGGTTGTAAAAGAAACAACTAATGGAACGGTTACCGATGTTGATGGAAATTATACAATATCAGGTATTTCGGCAGACGATGTCTTGATGTTTTCTTTCATTGGGATGAAAACAACAGAAGTTCCGGTATCCAACCAAAGTGTAATTAATGTTACAATGGAAGAAGAATCCATTGGGTTAGACGAGGTGGTAGCCATTGGTTACGGTACTGCACGCCGAAGGGACTTGACCGGCTCAGTAGCTTCAATTTCAGGTGAAGAGCTCCGTAAAGTACCAATTGCTAATGCTGCAGAAGCAATTAAAGGTAAACTTCCAGGAGTAAATATTACTTCAACCGATGGTTCGCCCGATGCCGAGATTGTAATCCGTGTTCGTGGTGGAGGATCTGTTACTCAGGACAATTCTCCTTTATATGTAGTTGATGGGTTTATCGTTAGTAGTATCCGCGATATCCCTCCAACAGATATAACCAGCATAAATGTATTAAAAGATGCTGCTGCTACTGCAATTTATGGGGCACAGGCTGCCAATGGTGTGATCTTAATTACCACCAAAAGCCCTGTTGCAGGAAAAACCCAGGTAAATTATAACGGATATGTGCAATTTAAAGGATTACCACAGGATAGGAAATACGAGGTGCTTGATCCGTATGAGTTTGTAATGATGCATTATGAACAAGCAAAATTAACATTTTCAGATTCCGAAATACGATCCTTCGAAAAGTACTATGGAAAATACGAAGATCTTGAGTTGTACAAATACATAACCCCAACCGATTGGCAGGACGAAATTTTTGGGAAGAAAACGGTTTCGCAATCCCACAACCTCTCATTAAGTGGAGGAACAGATAAAACAAAACTGAGCCTGAGCCTTACCAACAATAAAGATGAAGGAATTATGGTTGGTAATGGATTTGAACGCAATGCGCTTAACTTTAAATTGGTTCAGAATATTTCAGATAAACTGAGTTTTGAGGGAAATTTCAGATTAACGGATACACAGGTTGATGGAGGTGGAACTTCCGGTGGTTCGCAAATCAGTATTAGCCGAATCGTGAAAGCAAGACCTGTTAACGGAATTGCTGATGAGTTGGACATTGATCTTACATCCGTTGATACTGGGGACGATTATCAATCATTTTTGTTGAACCTGATTAATCCGGTACAATTGGCAGAACAATTTTGGCGCAGAAGAACAGATCAGAATTATGTGTTGCAAGGCGGATTAACATGGAATCCAATTAAAAACCTCACCCTAAAAACTGCCTATACAAATAGTAAACGGTATGCGGAATATTTAACCTATTATGGTCCATTGACCTACGAATCTTCGCAAAACGGGAACAGCCTTCCACTCGGAATTGCAAACAATTCTATATCAAATGCCTACAGGTGGGTAAATACTGCCAACTACAAATTTATGGATATGGGAGATCATAACCTGGATTTATTGGCCGGGCACGAAATTTATTCAACCAATGGTAAAAGCACTAACGTTAGGGTTGAAAATTTCCGTGAGTCTATCCAACCCGAAGAAATGTTTGCAAATATGGCTTTAGGATCTTTTGATTCTTATTCCAGTACACAATCGACCGAAGAATTCAGGATCTCCTTTTTTGGACGGGCTAATTACAATTATAAAGAAAAATACATGCTAACCGCAACGGTTCGTTCCGATGCATCAAGCAAGTTCTCAAAAGAAAACCGTGTCGGTATTTTCCCTGCAGTGGCGCTGGGTTGGAAAATTAACGAAGAAGCTTTTATGGCAGGATTTAGAAACGTTAATGAACTTAAACTTAGGGTAAGTTATGGTCAAACCGGAAATGACAGGATATCTGCAAATGCTACTAAATTTTTGTTTGCGGCCACAACAACTTATGGTCCGGGAATGGGAACCAACGATTATAACGCCTATTATACTCCCGAAGGTTCAACACTTTACAATCCTAACCTTGTTTGGGAAACTACAATCAATCGAAATGCCGGGATAGATTTTGTGTTTTTCAATGGTCGGATAAAAGGTAATGTTGATGTATATCAAAATACAACCAAAGACCTTTTGCTTAGGTCTGCTATCTCACCTATATCAGGGTTTAGTACCCAATGGAACAATATCGGAAGTACATCCAATAAAGGGGTTGAATTGGCTTTAAACGGTATACTTTTCAACCGGGATGATTTTATGCTTTCGGTCAACATGAACATGGGTATGAATAAGTCAAAGATTGATGAGTTGGATGGTACCGATGAGCGTTTCTTCCAATCAAACTGGGCAAGTACCGATCTCTCGGACCGTGATGACTATTTCCTGAAAGTTGGTGAAACTGTTGGTTTAATTTATGGATACCTCAATGATGGAATGTACACTGTTGATGATTTTGAAAGTTACGATGAAAGCAAAAACAGGTATGTTTTAAAAGAAGGTATTCCAGACGATAAAAATAAAATTGGTGTTAGCAGTGTTCGGCCAGGGTACATGAAATTAAAAGATATTTCGGGACCAGATGGCGAACCTGATGGAATTATCGATAGCCAGGACCGCACTGTTATTGGTAGCGCATTGCCCGATGCCACAGGTGGTTTCGGCCTTGACGCAAGTTTTAAAGGTTTCGATGCATCTGTATTCTTCAATTGGTCAATTGGCAATGATGTTTATAATACCGGAAAAATAAGCTACAACTCACGGTACCGTACTTCATACGGAAATATGCTTACCTCAATGAGCATGGATAACAGGTTTACCTACATTGATGTGGATGGAACTTATACAGGTACTCCTGGTGAAGTTGTAACCGATTTGGAACAACTCAGGCAAATGAACGAGGGCAAAGAAAACTGGAGTGGAAGCAATTCATTTAGTTATGCTTCGGCAGTTGTGAGCGATTGGGCAATTGAAGATGGTTCTTACCTCCGCTTAAGCAACGTAACCTTAGGATATACCCTCCCTGAAAATTGGAGCTCTAAAATAGGGATTTCAAAACTTAGGGTTTATGCTTCAGGATACAACTTGAAGTTGTGGACAAAATATTCAGGCTATGACCCTGAAGTTAGCACCTCTCGAAGCAGTGCTTATTCTGCACTAACTCCTGGCCTTGATTATTCTTCATATCCGAGGTCCCGAACATTTACATTCGGTGTTAATCTTACCTTCTAACCAAAAAAATAGTAAGAGATGAAAGTAAAAATTAAAATATTCGCGATAGCAGTGATCTTAGGGTTAACTGCGTGTAAAGATAATTTAGAACCTGAGTCACTTTCTACATTTGACATTAATTATATGTTTTCAAATGTTGATGACGCCAGAAAAGCTGTGAATGCAATGTATGTACAGTTTAATTACGATGCATTCAGGTCGAGGCTTTCCAATAATATGACCGGAAATACAGATATTGAACATGGTCCTGGTTTAGACGGCAATGGTGGTAGATACGATATTTGGGCCATTCACGCCCGTGAAAACAATAACGACCTTGGCTATGTGTGGAATTATGGCTACCAGGCAATTCGGAATACAAATATTGCAATCGATGGGATTTTGGCAAGCGAAGCGCTTGATTCAGAAGATGCAGCTGTGTCGAATGAAATGTACCATCTTCTTGGTGAGGCTTATACCTTAAGGGCATATTGGTACAGCATGCTAATTTATTTCTTTGGGGATGTACCATTTTTGCAAAATGCACCTTCCGTTGATGTCGAACTAAATTTACCAAAGGAAGACCGCAACGTAATATTATCGTCATTGATTCAAAACCTAATTGATATTGAGGCTAAAATGAAATGGGCTGATCAATTACAATTCGGAATTGAACAGGTAAACCGGGAATATACTATTGGTATGATTGCGCGCTTATCCTTGCAACGTGGTGGTTGGTATTTAAAACCTGATCTGACAATGGCAAGGGAATCCGATTATCAGGATTATTACAAAATTGCCAGGGATTACTCTAAAAAACTAATGGACTTGAAGGACCGCGAACTACCGAGTGATTTCAAGCAAGTTTTTATGAACCAGTGTAAATTTATTTCCCCTGTAAATAGCGATATCTTGTTTGAAGTCCCGTTTCCGGTTGGCGCTGGCGATGTTGGCTGGAATATCGGGATTACGGTATATGCCGGAAGCCATTCATATGGGCAGGGCAACAATTATATGGCTATGCCACCAACCTATATGTATTCGTTCGATCCAGATGATAAACGCTTGCCAGTAACTTGTGCCATTCATTACTGGGACAAAGATTTTATCCAGACATTGGTAAACACCGCAAACATGAATATTGCACAAGGCAAATGGAGCCGTGCGTATTTAGACAATCCACCGGGACCATCAACCTCTAAAGGAACAGGTATTAATTGGCCAATGATGAGGTATTCCGATGTATTATTGATGTTTGCCGAAGCCGAAAATGAATTGAGTGGTCCAACTGCAGGTGCCATTGCAGCGTTTAAAAGAGTGCGCCAACGCGCTTTTGATGAAGCCGATTGGGGCGAAAAAGTTGATCAGTATGTGGCTCAAATAAGTGGAAGCAAAGATGACTTTTTTAATGCAATTGTTGATGAACGTGCATGGGAATTTGGAGGTGAAATGATCCGTAAATATGAATTGATCCGTTGGAACCTTTATTACGATAAAATGAATGAAACCGTTGAAGGGTTAAAGAAATTAGCCGACGATGCATTTAACGGTACAGGAAACCTTCCTGATTATATCTACACAAAACTTGATGCCAGCGGCGATTTTATGGTTTATAACTTGTTCGAAAAGGTTCAGGTTGCACCTGATGAAACTTGGACAAGAAGTCCCTGGTTGATTTCAATGCACAGCGATGCTACAGATGATGGTTATGCCTCATGGATTACCCTTGATTGGGCGAATTATATTAACGGGTCAAATATCGGAGTACCTGATGGTGTTGTTAGATATGTTTTTCCAATACCTACCATCGGAATTGATAACAGTAAAGGTTTGCTGAAGAATGATGGATACGGATTTGGATTTTAACCTGTTGTTGAATACTTAAAATTGAAAATTATGAAACTAATAAATAATAAATTCAAAGGAATTTTGTTGCTCTTTGTTCTGGGGTTGGTTATTGCCTATTCCTGTAAAGAGGATGAGGATACTTCTGTTGAATTCCGATTGTTCCAACCCGTATTAAACGAAGAATTGTCTTCCGTAAATAATTCGATAATTGTTAATATGGGTAAAATGAAAAGGGCAAATGGCTACGCGATTGAAGTAAGCCGTGATTCGTTCAAAACGGTCGATTATTCTTTTCAGGTAGATACCAATTATTTTGTAATTGATGAAGCACTAACAGGTGAAGAGTTACTCTGGTTTACCATTTATCAGGTGCAGGCAACCGCTATTTCTGAAGACCCACAGTATAATAGCTACACCACTCAACTGGGAAGTGTTCGTACGCAAAAATTCCCATCAAATATGGGTGTTCCAACAATGTTTGATGTTTTAGATACCAGGGCACGTGTATTTTGGATTCCTTCAGGGGCAACAATTACAAATATAAAAGTATTTGCCATGGATGATATCCGGTTAACCAGCCCTCTACTGGAGTTTGATGTCGCTGGTGAAAACCAAACGGAAGCAATAATTAATGGTTTGGAACCCAGTACGTCATACCAGGTTGCAATTTTTAGCGGTGATCAAATCCGTGGATGGGAAGTATATACTACCCGTGAAGCTTTCATCTCAGGCGACAACGTAATTGACCTAACCGGAATAAGCACAGAAGTTAACCTTGCAGATGCGTTAAGTGGTGCAGTTGATGGTGGAATTGTAGTTCTGGAAGGAGGGAAAACTTATCTTGCCGGAGGATATGCCTTCGATAAATCCTTAACTTTTATGAGTGGTTATAGTTTTACTCCGGCTTTGCCTGTGATCGATTGTTCCGAAAATTTCAATTTGGCAGATGGGAGCAGTATTGGGGCTGTGCATTTCAAACAAATCGAATTGACCGCCCCTGGTGGTTTCGAAAGCAAATATGTTTTCAATATTGATAAAAGCGGATCGATTGAAGAAATCAAATTTGAATCTTGCAAAATCCACCACTTAAAGGGAATTACCAGGGCAAAAGAAGGAACAGGAGTTTTGAATAAATATACCATTGATGATTGTTTGATTGATAGCATATCAGCATCTGGCCTGTTATCAATAGATGTGGTTAATACATGGGTTTGCAATAACATTGTTGTGCAAAACTCTACCATAAGCAGGGCAGAGCGTTTTGTTGCAACAATGAGCAATATTAATACTGTTTTAGTTGATGGCTGTACCGGAAATGATTGTCCGAAAAACGGTACTATCTTATTTTATGGTTTTGGAGGAACAACCATTAACGATGCCGTAATTTCGAATTGTATTTGGGGCCGTGGATGGGACTTGACCGGAGGCGACAACCATGCCTTGTTAGGGGTTTTCTATAAAGTCTCTGCTTCATGGACCGCCACCAATAATTATGTTACAAACGATTTCTCATTACAGTATGCCTCTCTTGGTGTTTCCGGTTTTCCGGGTGCAGTTTATGACGGAACGATCAACGATTTGTGGGTCGATCCTGCTAATAATGATTTTAATATCAAAGATTCTGGTTTTATGGGAAAAGGGGATGCTGGTGATCCTCGCTGGAGGATCGGGCTCTAAGAAAATATCCTCATAAGAGGATAAGTATTTAATTTGTGAGATCCCCCGGGGAAATCCCCGGGGGTATTTACAGAAGCTATAAAATAGATTTATACTTAATTGAATTTCCAAGTAATAAAAACAATGAAACTAATCTCCCTATTATTGATCCTAAGTTTTTGCATTTGTGCACACAATGCTCAAAGTCAAAATAACTTAACATTGTTCCCCAAAAACAATGCTACTGATGTAAATCCTGACGCACAATTAAAAATCACATTCAATACCTCAATTGTTTTTGGGAATAAAGGAAAAATACGGATCTACGATGCATTAACCAACATACTTGTTGACAGCCTGGACATGAGCATCCCTCCCGGTCCCAGGAATACCCGTACCCCTTCACCTTATGATACTTTGAAATACCTGGGCGTTCCTGATGTTACCTATACGGTAAATAAACCGGATAGGGATACTTCACACATCTACCAATTAAATTATATTGGCGGTAATGAATTCTACGATGCTTGCCACTTTTTCCCTGTGCTGATAAACGATAGAACAGCTACAATTACCCTCCATAACAATCACCTTAAATACAATAAAACCTATTATGTAAATATTGATCCCGAGGTTTTTCCGCTGAAAGACGGGAGTTTCCCCGGAATAAGTGACAAAACAACCTGGGTGTTTGCCACAAAAGCCACACCTCCTTCTAACTATAATGATTATCTGGTGGTTGCTGCCGATGGTAGTGGCGATTTTAATACGGTACAGGGGGCTTTTGATTTTATCCCCGACAATAATACCGACCATAAAACAATAGTTATTAAAAATGGGATTTATGAGGAAATGGTGGTATTAAAGTCAAAACACAATTTAACTATTTTGGGCGAAGACAGGGATAATACTATCATACGCTATCCCAATAATGGGGTTTTTAACTATCGCCGCTATGAATTTACGATTCATGGTTGTAACGATATTAATCTGGTTAATTTTTCCACCATTTCTGTAGGTGATGCTCCGGCGCAGGCCGAAGGGCTTTGTATTAAAGGAAATCGGAACCAGGTGCATAATGTAACGGTAATTGGCTCGGGGGATGCCGTACAGGCTGGCGGTACAGTCTTTATGTCGCATTCAAGCATAAAAGGGTATGGCGACAATGTCCTAGGGGCTGGGATTTTCTTTAACCAATGTGATTTTATTACAACTTACGGGCCTCACTTATGGGCACGAAACAGCAAAGGGAATCCCGGGTATGTTTTAAATAATTGCCGCTTATGGAAAGAAGGGGATGGTGAAGCAATTGTTTCAACATTTGCAAGGGCACCAATTAAATCGAATTACAGCTTCCCCTTTACCGAAACAATTTTGCTTAATTGCGCCATTGATGATATTCCGCCAGGCGGGTGGGGCGAATCAACCGATCCGTGTGTTGGTTCGCACTGCTGGGAGTACAATTCAGTTAATTTGAAGGATGGATCTCCGGCGGATATTAGCCAACGGGTTCCATATTCGCGCCAATTATCCATGGAAAATGATTCCCAGATCATTGCAAATTACAGCAATCCTGAATTTTTTCTTAAGGGTTGGAAACCTCAGTATTATCCCAAAATTCTATCAAAACCAACTATAATTGAAGTATCAGAAGGGGCGAAAACCAAATTAATGGCTGAGGTTGCCGCAGCACCAATTCCAACCTACCAGTGGTTCAAAAATGGAATCCTTATGGAAGGACAGGAATCTTCCGTTTTAATAATTGATCCGGTAACTGCCAGTGATGGTGGGGTTTATAGCGTGGAAATTGAAAATGAACTTGGGAATGATAGAGGCAATGTTGTAACTTTAGTTGTAAACAACACACCTGAATAAAAATAGCAAGCAATGAAAACTGCCTTTTTAATGAAAATATTATCAAATAATTTTATCTATTAAAGAATGAAAAATAGAATTCAAGCAAAACCAACGGATTATTTTGATGGTGTAAAAATCAAAACATTAAAAATTTTCATCCTTATATTTATCGTGGCTTTTACAGCACTTGGATCACAAAGCAAAGATTTAGGATCGGTATTGTTATTTCCATCTAACAATGCAAAAAATGTTAATCCAGATACGCCCCTTAAAATTACTTTTGCAGAGCGGCCAATTATCGGTCAATCCGGGTTTATTCGAATATACGATGCCGAAAATAATCGATTGGTAGATTCTTTGGATATGAGTATTCCACCGGGCCCGAAAAATACAAGGACCCCGGCACCATACGATAAAATGGTATATGCATCAGATCCGTGGGATGCCGCTAATGGATATAATCGTGCTAACCGGCCAAAGGTGCTTCCCCCTCTTGAAGACCAATACCAACATAAGTATATTGGTGGAAATTTGGAATCAGATGTATATCATTTTTATCCGGTCCTGATCTATAATAATGAAGCAATAATTACTTTGCACCGAACATTAGAATATGGCAAAGAGTACTATGTGCAAATAGATCCGGGAGTTCTTTCATTTTCCGACAGCACCCTATTTTCAATCGATAAAGAAGATCAATGGACTTTCACAACTAAAAAAACATCCCTAGATATCAATTCCGGAAAATTCATTGTTTCTGCTGATGGCACATGCGATTTTAATACCGTACAAGGTGCTTTGGACTTTATTCAAGAGAATAATGAAAGCCATAAAACAATTTTTGTAAGAAATGGACGGTACCATGAAATGGTATATTTCAGGAATAAAAACAAAATCACGGTAGTTGGTGAAGATCGGGAACAGGTTATTATTGCTTATCCAAACAATGGTTTTTTTAATCCGCGGCCTACAGGCGACCGAATTGAAATGATTAAACGGTTCCGAAACCGAAGGTCAATTTTTGCTGTTGACAATGCGAACGATATTCATCTCATCAACCTTACAATTTTATCGATAGGAGTGGCACCCGCACAAAACGAAGGGCTTTTGATAAAAGGAGAGAGGAATATTGTGAATAATGTTACCATTGATGCGTCCGGAGATGCCCTACAAGCAAGCGGAAATATTTATATGGAAAATACCAGCATAAAAGGTTTTGGGGATAATGTACTCGGTTATGGAGCTGTATTCTTTAAAAATTGCGATTTTATTTCCACGTATGGACCTCACCTATGGGCACGGAATACTTCCGAAAATCATGGCAATGTGTTGGTTAATTGTAAACTATATACCGAAGGGGATGTAGAAGCCACCTATGCGAGGGCACCTGTGAAAGAGCATTATAGTTTTCCATATACCGAAGCTGTTTTAATAAATTGTGCTGTTGAGGGCTTAAAGCCAGAAGGTTGGGGGCTTACCGATTCTTTATGTCCCAATGCACGTTGCTGGGAATACAACACCGTTAACCTCAGTGATGGGAAACCTGCTGATGTTAGTCAAAGGGTGCATTATTCCAGGCAATTAACTATGGAGAATGATGAAGAACTTATTAAAGATTATAGCAGTCCGTCTTATATTCTTAATGGATGGGAACCGAAATTCGTTCCTATAATAATTGTTCAACCTTCCTCTGTTATTTCGAAACCCGGAGAAAGTACCATATTTAAAGTTCGGCTTACTGCCATTCCTGATGCAAATTATCAATGGTATTTCAATAATGAACCCATTCGTGGAGAAAAAAGCGAAGTGCTTACAATTGCCAACATTAGTAAAAAGAACGAAGGGCTTTACCATGTAGTAATTCAAAATGAGGCGGGAAGTGTTAACAGTGAAGTAGTTAGCTTGAAAATGGACTAAGCAAAAGTTGTGCGTGAAATAAAATAGACAAATATTTTATCTGTCAAAATCAAATAATTAAACTACCAATGAAAAACATGTTCAATTCAATTCAAAAAAGCCTAGATCAATGCATACGCATAGGAATGGCAATCTTGGTCTCGATAATTTTGACCACTTCATGTTCTCAGAAAATACCAGATCAGGTAACGAAATTTCCACTAAATAAGGCAAAAGAAGTTAATCCGGATACGCATTTAAAATTAACATTTTCAGGAATCCCTGTATTAGGTGATTCGGGTAAGATCCGAATTTACGATGCAAAAAATGATCAACTGATTGATTCTTTAGACCTAAGCATTCCACCCGGGCCAACAGAACGGAACAGGGTACGTGTTCCATACATACAATCGCCCTATGAATATGTTTCAGGGAATTTTACCAATAAAAACACCAAACCCGGGACACCGTCGGGTGGGGCAATCCCAAATTCAGATAAATACCAGCTCACTATTATAGGTGGTTTTACCGATGCGTTTCATTTTTATCCGGTAATTATAAATGATTCAACAGCTACGATTTACCCTCATAACAACATGCTTGAATACGATAAAACGTATTATGTTACGATTGATCCGGGAGTATTAACAACAGCCGACAGCAGCTTTTCCGGTATAACAAATAAGGCAGATTGGGTATTTTCAACAAAAAAAACACCACCACCTGCCAATGCAAGAAAACTTACTGTTGCTGCCGATGGGTCGGGTGATTTTAATACCGTTCAAGGTGCAATCGATTTTATTCCTGATCATAATAATGATCGGGTTACAATTTTTATTAAAAATGGCAGGTACGAAGAAATAGTCTATTTCAGGAACAAAACCAATGTTACATTTCTGGGGGAAGACCGCGAACAAACCCTGATTTGTTATAGGAACAACGAAGTGTTTAATCCACATCCTGAAAATATTGCAACCAACGAATGGCCTGGTACGTTCCCTTCGCGCCGAGCCGCATTTGCAGGCGATAATTGTAGTGGTATCCATTTGGTGAACCTTACAATTAGATCAATAAATGAAAAACCCGCTCAGGCTGAAGGATTGTTGTTAATGGGCAAAGAAAATATTGTGAGCAACGTATCCATTTTTGGTTCTGGTGATGCATTACAGATTAATGGATCAGTGTATCTTGAAAATATTCAGATGACCGGATTTGGCGATAATGTGCTGGGGCGCGGACCTTCCTTTTTTAAAAATTCAGAACTAATTTCTTTTTACGGCCCTCATATGTGGATCCGTAATACCAAAGAAAACCATGGCAACGTATTTTTAAATTGTACCATGCGCATGCTGGGTGATCTGGAAACAACAATTGCAAGGACCACGAGTAATAATGGTAAAGGATATCCGTATTGTGAAGCTGTTCTTTTAAACTGTAAGCTGCATGGAATCCGTCCCGAAGGGTGGGGCGTTCAGGGTAATGCAACTTCAAACATCCATTATTGGGAGTATAATAGTGTTAACCTTAGCGATGGAAAACCAGTGGATGTTAGTAAAAGGCACCCGGTTTCAAGGCAATTAACAATGGAAGAGGATTCTGAAATTATCGCCAATTATAGTGACCCTGCTTATGTCCTTAATGGCTGGAGCCCAGAAATGGCACCAATAATCTTATCCCAGCCAACTGAAATTAGGGCAAAAATTGGAGAGAACGTGGAAATTAAGCTGGAAGTTGCCGCCATACCGGAAGCAAGTTATCAATGGATTTTTGATGGGAAATTACTGGAAGGAGAAACACAGCCTGAACTCAAGATCGATTCTTTCGATGCACTAAATGTAGGTCATTATAGCGTGAAAATAACGAACAGTGCTGGAAGCGTTTCCAGTAATGAAATTATGCTGGCATTAGAATAGGCTGCATAATCCTATAATTAAGTAGAACCTAATAATAAAATAATGGAAATACGCTGACCTGGTCATGAAATTTCCCAAAGTTGGTAAGTTTAGTAGTTATAAGTAAATGAGCTACCTGGGCGGTCTTTTGACCAAACAGGTAGTTTCTAAAAAAATTAATGATGAAACATTACTTATTAATCCTCGCATTCTTTTTTTTAATCATGCAAGGGAATTCGCAGTCGATCGCAAACAATTTTAAAGAACCATTAAAAGATGTTCTCATTAAGATTGAAAATAGATTTGGCGTTCAACTTAATTATTCCGACAAGTTGGTCGGGCCATTGGAAGTAGAATATGCCCAATGGCGTTTTCAATCAGAATTAGAACCAACATTATACAGTGTTTTAGCTCCGCTGGATATGGTATTTTCAAAAAATGAAGATGGATCGTACCAAATAAATAATTTTCGGTACTATGTTCGCTCGGTTAATGAAGGGGAAAAGCACTTAGCACGATTGCTTAGTTTTAGCAAAACAAAGGACCAATGGGAACAGAGAAAGGATAATCTTAAGGAATGCATTTATTCTGCATTGAAAATTGGTCCATTAATAATAGATACTCCTGTAAAGTCGATAAGTACAGACATTGTTAAAATGGATGGTTACAACGTTCAGCAAGTAGCAATTGAAAGTTATCCCGGGATTTATTTGTTCGGGAGCCTATATAAACCAGAGAAATTAGCTAAAAAAAATCCGGCTGTACTAATGGCTCAGGGACACTCCTTAGTTCAACGCTATGCCGAAAGTTCTCAAAAATTATCTGCCGTTCTTGCAAAAATGGGGGCTATTGTTTTTAGTTATGATATGTTTGCTTTGGGAGAATCAACAGTTCCTGTTGGTTTCGAAAATCATCGTTCAGAATTCGCTCAAAGTATCCAAACAATTAATAGTATCAGGGCGCTTGATTTTGTATGTTCAATCGATCAAGTTGATACAACCCGAATTGGAATGACTGGTCCTTCCGGTGGAGGAACACAAACGTTTTTGCTCACTGCTTTAGATGATCGCATTAAAGTTAGTGCGCCGGTTGTAATGGTTTCATCGTGGTTTTACGGCGGCTGTGCTTGCGAAAGCGGCATGCCAATCCATGCCTGTGGCGATTGGGGAACAAACAATGCTGAAATTGCAGCAATGGCTGCACCACGTCCTATGCTGGTAGTTTCTGACGGAGGAGATTGGACGGCGAATGTTCCTGAGATTGAGCTTCCCTACCTTTCAAAAATATATGGTTTATACAATGCGGAAAATAATCTTGAAAATGTTCATTTGCCGAATGAAAATCACGATAACGGACCGTCGAAAAGACAAGCTGTTTATCGGTTTTTTGCCAAACATTTGAATTTAATTTTAGAAAACATTACCGTTAAAGACGGCACAATCGATGAATCATTTGTAAAACTTCAAAGCAGGGAAGATATGCTCGTATTTTCAAAAGAAGGAATCCAGGTTCCTCAAAATGCTTTTAAAGATGTAAAAGAAATCGAAGGGATTTTTATCAAATAGAAAAATAAAACGTGCGTTGTTTCACGTATAATTAACTGATTACTAAATATTAATAAAAAATCAAACATGAAAAATTTTTCTCAAAACTTAATGAAAAGCACCTTGATCGTTATGGTGCTTTTATTTGCTGGTGTAAGTGTAATCGCAGGAACTCCTGATTTTTCAGGAAAGTGGAAACTAAATTCTTCAAAAAGTAAGCTTAGCGCCCAATATAGTTTTGCGCCGCAAACGCTTACCATTACCCAGGAAGCTAATTCTATTACGGTTGAACGAACCATTAATATGCAAGGATCAAACATGGATATTGTTGAAAAAGTTACGCTTGATGGTGCCGAATGCATCAACGATGGCTATCAGGGAAGTAAAAAATATTCGACCGCAACCTGGAATGATGATCAAACTTCATTAACCATAAAGAATAAAATTGGCGGCGCAGATATGACTTCCATACAAATCTATTCTCTCGAAGGAGGGGCCCTGAAAGTTGAATCTTCATATACCTCAGGTTATGGCGACATGAAAGAAACCTGGGTGCTGGATAAAGAATAAGTAAGTATTAATAAACACAACTATTTAAGCTTCTTTAGCGGATTTTGTTATTTGAAAAACCACAGGCTAAAGGGGCTTATTTTTGTGCTCAATTGAATTATGGATTAGTTCTTTAAATAGATGGTTAAATTCAAAAAGATTATCAGGTTAACATTTGTATTTGTGGCGTTAGTTGGAATTAAAAACGGGTTTTCTCAATCACTAAATACAGGTATATCCATATTAAATAATAAATGGATACTGAACACCTCGTTTCGAACAACTCTTGATGATAAGCATAAGTTAAGCCTTTCTGGCTTGTACCAAATGGATCAATTATATGGTGAAAAAGGAAAGAATATGGTAATAGCTGCTATGGGTTATGCCATAAAGCCTCAATTTCACACTTTACTTGGGACATTTTATACAAATTCATTAAAATGGAACCCATCAGTTTCATTTCAATATATTTGGTCAACACAGCATTTTAAAGGTGTAGTTTACCCTATTTTTATTTTGCACGATCCGGTGGTAAACCTAACCTTTTTCAGGATAGAATATTTCCATTCTTTAACTGCTAAAATTGATTACTTCATACGCTTTCAACCATATATTGTAAGCGGCTATTGGAAACATTATTACACCCGGACCGGAACCCGGGCCGGGATAAAATTTAAAACCTGGGAACTTGGATTTGCCCTGGATAATGATTTTGTAGGGAAAGAACTTAATGTAGCTACCCGTGCCGGTGTTTTTATTCAAAAGCAATTTAACTTTCAATAAATTCAATATCTTTAAAAACTATCCAACAAAAACCAGAAATAAAATATAAAATGAAGAAGTTTAAATTATTACTAACAAGCACACTGATAGCCTTAGTTTTTGTATCCACGTCGCAGGTGCGTCCGGCACCCTTAAAAATGGTGCAATTCCTTTTAAGCCCAGACCATAGCGATTGGAATTATGAGTTAAAAGAAAATGCAAGTATAAATGTTTCGATAACAAAATTTGGGATCGTTTTAAACGATGTAGAAATTGAATATGAATTTGGTCCTGAAATGATGCCTGCGGAAAAAAAAGGTGTAATAAAACTAAAAGATGGTTCAGCAAAAATAAATATCGGGACACTCAAAGAGCCTGGTTTTAAGCAGTTAATAGTAAAGGCAACAGATAATGATACGGAATATCGAGACGCAATTAAAGTTGCATTTGCGCCTGCACAAATTGAACCAACGGTGAAACTTCCGGATGATTTTGATGCCTATTGGAAGCAAGCCCTTGAAGCAAATGCTAAAATCCCGATAGACGCAATTGTGACCCATAAACCCGAATATTCAACATCTAATGTCGATGTTTATCTAGTCAGTCTTCAGAATTACAAAATAGGAAAGCGGCTTTATGGTTATTTGTGCAAACCAAAAGCAGAAGGGAAATATCCGGTTTTGTTCCACCCTCCGGGAGCTGGTGTAAAAAACATAGTGCCAAGCACATATTTTGCAGATATGGGGTTTATCAGTTTAACCATCGAGGTTCATGGACTGTCACCCGAAATTTCGAAGGAAGATTACACGGATATTCGAAATGCATTTGGTGACTATTGGTTAGATAAATTGGATGACAAGGCCAACTATTATTACAAAAGTGTGTATGTAGGATGTGTACGTTCAATAGACTTTTTGACTGGATTGCCCGAATTTGATGGTAAAAACGTGTTGGTGAAAGGAGGTAGCCAGGGTGGTGCATTATCAATTGTAACCGCTGGTTTAGATAAACGGGTAAGCTGTTTGGCTGCATTTTATCCTGCTTTATGCGATATTTCCGGATATTTGTACGGGCGTGCAGGAGGCTGGCCACACATGTTTCAGGACAAATACCAAAAAATAAATGCGACTCCAGAAAAAATAAATACAGCCTCTTATTTCGATGTGGTGAATTTTGCACGGAAAATTTGGGTTCCAGGTTTTTACTCCTTTGGATACAATGATTTTACCTGTCCACCTACATCTGTTTTGTCAGCCATAAATGTGATTACCGCGCCTAAAAAGATTGTGGTCACACCAATCTCGGGACATTGGCGTTTTGGTGATTCCGATAAAAAATCAAACGATTGGCTATTACGGCAATGTGGTATTGATAAGGAATAACCACAATGTTAGAGATCGAATAAACCAAGATTTAATATTTTAATGTTCACCCAAAGAATAGTGGCTTAAGTATTTTTAATATATTAGCTTAAAGTAATTAACTAATACAACAAACAGAATCTATGGCAAATGATTCATCTCTTTGGGAGAATCTGAAGCAGGGAGACTTGAAGTCATTCGAATTGGTATTTAAAGTTCATTATCCTCAGCTGTGCTTATTTGCAAATAAATACACCAATGATTTTGATTTAGCACGTGAGGTGGTTCAAGACATGTTTGTATATTTTTGGGAGCATAAAGATAAATTCCAAAAAGTTAAATCTATTCGCTCTTATTTTCATGCTGCAATTAAATTTAATAGCATTCGCAGGGCAAAAGATCAGAATCTTAAGATTGTTCTCGATAATATACCTGAAAATTTATTGATAAACGATTTTAAGGATGAAATAGAGTTATCGGAATTAAAGGAAGCCATTTATAACTGCATTGAGTCTTTACCAAAACAGAGCCGGACTATTTTTAAGCTTAGCAGGTTTGACTCTTTATCCTACAAAAAAATTTCAGAGAAATTAAATATTTCCCCAAAAACTGTAGAAGCCCACATTTCCAAGGCTTTAAAAGCCCTTCATGAAACAATCGATGAATATTTTTTAGCTGTGATTCTGTTCTTTTCAACTTTTTTTTAAAAAAATACATATTTCCTATTAGGGTATAAGGTGGTTTTATACTCTAAGGTATGTAGGTAATATTTTAGGTGAAAAGTATATGAATTTAGACATAATTATCCGATATCTCGATGGATTGTCGACAGCAGAAGAGAGCGTTAAAGTCGAAGAGTGGTTACAGGCAAATTCCAGAAACAAATCTTATTTCAAAAAAGTAAAAACAGCTTTGCTTTCAATAGATGATTATCAATCATTGGCAAAACTTGATGTGAACAAAGACTGGGAGATAATCGAAAAAAGGATTTTACAGCTTAAGAATTCAGAGTCAACCCGTCATAATGTATTTTCTTCCTTAATATTCAGAATCGCAGCTTCTGTTACTATAATTCTGGCTCTTGGAGCAACCTTTTACCTTATCAATACAAATCAAAATACGAAGCTAACCGATCAATATTATGAATTTGTTGTACCTGCAGGTCAAAAGTCTGAAGTAAATTTAATTGATGGAACAAAAGTCTGGATCAATGCTGGAAGTACCTTGCGTTTGCCAAATACATTTGCATCAAATAACCGGGATGTGTGGCTTGAAGGGGAAGCTTTTTTTGACGTAACAAAAAATACCCATAAGCCATTTATTGTGCACACTTCCGATATCAATATAAAAGTATTGGGAACCACGTTTAATGTGCGTGCCTACCACGATGAAGACCTTATTGAAACAACCCTAATCGAAGGGAAAGTGCTTTTGCAGAAAATATCAGAAACAGGAAGGAAGTTGGGGGATGAAATGTCGTTGGAACCCGATCATAAGGCCGTTTATTTTAAAACAAAAGATGCCTATGTTACCGAGGCTTTGAAAAAAGACATTCCAGAACCCTTGAAAGTCCGTAAAATTCTTATTTCAAAACCAGTCGATACGGAAATTACCACATCATGGAAAGAAGGAAAGCTAATGTTTGAGAATGAAAAACTGGAAGACATAGCAAAAAGGCTGGAGAGATATTATGGCGTGAAAATTCGGATTGACAATGAAGAATTAAAACAATTCAGATATACAGGTACCATTAAAAAGATATCAATTGAGCAAACTATAAAAGCACTTCAAATTGCAACTTCTTTTGATTTTGCAATAAACGACAATGAAATCCTAATAAGTAAAAGATTACAAAATTGAGAATGCCTATGAAATAGTACTAAAAAAACCGGGAAAAGCAAATGCAAATCCCGGTATCTAAGTTTTGCTAAACGTGAAGTAATTATTTCCACCAAGAAATTTTGCAATTACTTCTTTGTCTAACTAAAAATCATACAAGTTTATGAAAAAAAAATGTTGTTGGCTGGACTTTTTAAATAAAAAACGTCCACAATTTATTTTATTGATTATGAAACTAACAGTAATCATGTTTTTGTTGAATATTTTTACGGTTTATGGAACTGTATATTCTCAAAAAACAAACCTAAGTTTGAACGTATCAAACACTACTCTAAAGGATGTACTTCTTGAGATCGAAGAAAAAACAGAGTTTTCTTTTCTTTACCAGGCAGATAACATTGAACAAAATCAGAAAGTAGATTTAAATATTTCGAATGCCAATATCGAGGTTATACTTACTGAGCTATCAAAACAAGGTAGTTTTAGTTATAAAATCCTGGATAATTCCGTAATTGTATTAGTTGCTTCACAACAAGGAGAGGTAACAATAAATGGAACCGTGACTAACACTACGGGAGAATCAATTCCCGGTGTAACTGTTTTGATTAAAGGCACAAACAATGGTGTAATTACAAACATGGATGGTAATTATTCAATTTCTGAAGTACCAGTCGAGGCCACTATCGTTTTTTCTTTTGTAGGAATGAAAACTCAGGAGATTATAACTGAAGGAAGGACTACTATAAATGTGGTTTTAGAAGAAGATGCAATTGGAATAGAGGAGGTTGTGGCTATTGGTTATGGAACTCAATCAAAGGTTACTGTAACAGGTTCGGTTGTTTCAACAAAAGGTGCAGATCTTGTGAAAAGCCAAACTCCTAATGTATTAAATTCAATTGCAGGTCTTTTGCCCGGTGTAATAATTAATAACCGATCAGGTGAACCGGGAAAAGATAATCCGGAGATATTTATTCGAGGAAGAAGTACGACTGGAACAACCAGTCCTTTGATTTTGATTGATGGAGTTGAACGTTCCGATTTTGGAAAGATAAATCCAAACGACGTTGAAAGCGTATCTGTACTTAAGGATGCTTCAGCGGCAATTTATGGTGCAAGAGCTGCAAACGGTGTGGTATTGGTAACAACAAAAAGAGGACAGAAGGGCGCTCCTGTATTCAACTTCACTTATAACCAGGGATTTTCTCAACCAACAAGAAATCCCCAAATGGCTGATTCTTATACATTCGCCCAGGTGTATAACGAGATTGAAATTGCAGAAGGGCGTACAGCAAAATATTCTGATGGCGAGCTTCAAAAATTTAAGGCTGGAACTGAAGTTGGATACACAACAACTGATTGGTACAGTGAAATGACAAAGTCACTAACTCCACAATACCAGGCAAATTTATCTGTATCAGGAGGGACCAATGCATTGGACTACTTCGTGTCAATCGGGAAAATGGGGCAAAAGGGACACTTTAATCATGGATCGACGAAAGTTGACAGGTACAACTTTCGTTCAAATTTAACCGTTAAAGCCACCGATTATATAAAAATTGGATTAGATATTTCCGGAAGGTTGGACGATAAACATTATCCTGGTAATCCTGATAGTCGTGGTATTTATAGCCATATGTATTTATATCAGCCTAATTGGACTCTTTACTGGCCAGGTACTGAATATATAAGGCCTAATAGGGACAGTGAAAGCCTTATTAATTGGGTTAGCGACAGTGGTGGTTACCAAGATGATGACTATAAGGCACTGGAATCTAAACTACATTTTAATATTGATATTCCTGGAGTTAAAGGCTTATCGGTTTCAGGAAGTGCTAATTATGATTTGGGATATAACTTCTTGAAATACTTTAATTTACCTAATTATGTTTATTATAAAGATGCCGATTCGAATACCTACACAAGAGGGAGGTCAGGTTCTGGATCCGATTTGGCTAATTTAGAAGAACGATTTGAGCAAAGTTCAACTTTGACGTTAAATTCAACGGTTAATTATACCAATACTTTCGATAAACATAAAATTGATGTCTTGCTGGGTTATGAGCAAATGGAATACGATGACAATTATCTGGAAGCATATCGTAGCGATTATCCTTCCATTGCAATTCCTGAACTATTTGCAGGGAGCAGTGATAAAACCAAACAAGGCAACGATGGCTCTTCGTCTAAAACTTCGCGACAAAATTATTTTGGTAGGGCATCTTATGATTATGCAGGTAAATATTTGGCTCAATTAATTTTCAGATACGATGGATCTCCAAATTTTCCGGAAGATAACAGATGGGGGTTTTTTCCAGGAGTATCATTGGGGTGGAGGCTTTCAGAAGAAGCATTCATGAGCGATGTTACCTTTCTTGATAACCTGAAAATCAGGGGGTCGTATGGTGAGATGGGAAACGATGCTGTTAATCCATTCCAGTATTTAACAAGCTATGCTTACGATGATAATTATGTTATTGGGAATAGTGATGTTATTGGTTTAGTACAAAGTGGTGTGCCAAATCCAAATATTACCTGGGAAGTTGCAAAGTCAACCAACCTTGGTTTTGATGCCACATTGTGGGAAGGTGGATTAGGTGTTGAATTTGATATGTTTAAGACAAAACGTTCAAATATATTAACTACCCGAAATGCGATAGTGCCTGATTATACAGGCTTAATGTTACCAGACGAAAACATAGGGATTGTTGAAAATAAAGGATTTGAATTGCAGCTATCACACAGAAAGAGTTTGAATAATCTTAGGTACTCCATCAACGGAAATATTTCGTATGCACGGAATAAAGTAATTTTTGCGGATGAAGCACCTGCAGCAGAAGACTACCAACTGGCAACGGGAAGACCAATTGGAGCAGAGCTGTTTTACGATGCAATCGGGATTTATAGCAATCAGGCAGAAGTAGATGCCTCTGCACATTTGCCTGGAGCAGTGGCAGGAGATATTATTTACAGGGATGTGAACGGAGATAGCGAAATTAATTCAAGGGACATGATCAGAGTAGATCAAACAGCAACTCCTGAAATTGTTTATAGCATACATGGATCACTTGAATACAAAAATTTTGACTTTTCTTTCATGTTTCAGGGGCAAGAGAATGCCCAGACATTTGTGAAAGAAAAGGATGCAGAAGATTATCGTCCGTATTTTGCAGTGATGAGTTATAACCTGGGTAATTTTCTCGATTGGCGCGCAAACGATCGTTGGTCGCCTGAAAATACTAATGCAACACAACCACGCGGTTCTATAGATAATTTTAATAATAATACACTTCAAAGTACTCATTGGTTAATGGACGCTGGATTTTTAAGATTAAAAAATTTAGAGCTTGGATATACAATACCATCCAATTTGTGCAAGAAAATTGGGTTAAACGGTGTACGTGCGTACATAAGTGGAAATAATCTAATGATTATTTATGACCACATGAAGGATATTGGTTTTGATCCAGAAACTTCTGACTTCTGGTACTATCCGCAACAGCGAACATTTAATGTTGGTATAAACCTAACTTTTTAAACTAAGGAATTATGAAAAATAAGTTATTAATTATTATAGTGGCATTATTTACATTATTTTCTTGCAAGGATATTTTTGAGATTACGCCACAAGACAAAATCTCTGAAAATGATGTATGGAATGATGAAACTCTCGTACGGCTCTATATAAATGCTTGTTATACCAACAGCTATGTACAAGGTTTATTCAGAAACACTCAAATAGGTCATGCAACAGATGAATTACATAGTATCAAAGGCTCTGTGTACTATAAAATCATAACCAGGGGAGAATTGACAGCAGATAATGTGACCACCTTAAATTCTTATCTGAACAACTGGTCTGAAGCTTATGCTTTAATCCGCAATGTCAATATCTTTTTTGATAAGATTGAGGACGCTCCCATCACGGAAGATGTGAAAAATGAGATGAAAGGAGAAATGAAATTTATGCGGGCATTTTTATATTCCCAATTAATTTGGAGATATGGTGGAGTCCCTATAATTGAAGAAGTTTTTGGTTTGAACGATGAATATTCAGTTGCAAGAAAATCCTATGATGAATGTGTTACTTTCATAATTGGAGAAATAGATGAGGCAATTTCTTTGCTTCCCAATCAACAAACTGGAGCCGACTTGGGAAAAGCATCTGCGGATGCTGCAAAAGCACTCAAATCAAGAGTCCTGTTATATGCAGCAAGCCCGTTAAATAATGCATCTAACGACCAATCAAAATGGCAACAAGCGTCTGATGCTGCGAAATCATTGATTAATACCAGGTACGTACTAAACGATGACTATCAAGGCTTATTTCTGAATCAGAACGATGAAATTATTTTTGCCAAATACCATACACAGGCCAACGAGCTTGACTTAAGCCGGCAGACTGGGCGTAATGGAGATAATGGCTGGGGCTCTGATTCTCCAACACAAAATCTGGTTAACGCTTACGAAATGATAAATGGAGAAATGCCATATACGGCTGATGGATCAGTAAATACAGCATCAGGTTTTGATCCGAACAATCCCTACATTAACCGCGATCCTAGATTCGATGCATCTATACTACACGATGGTTCTCCATGGATGGGGCGGGAAACTGAAACCTTTGAAGGTGGATTAGATTCCAGGTCAGGACCTGTTGCAGCATGGAACGGATCTATGTCAGGGTATTATCTCAAAAATTTGTACCAGAAGATATCCCACCTGTTGGAGGTTCTATTTATCCTACTTCTCCATGGATAATATTTCGTTATGCTGAAATATTACTGAATTATGCAGAAGCTGAATTTATGCTTGGGCACGAAGATGTTGCCAGAGAATACATCAATAAGGTTCGAAGCAGAAATGGGGTAAATATGCCGGATATAACAGAAAGTGGTGATGCGTTAAAAAGCCGTATCCAGCATGAACGTAGAATAGAATTGGTTTTTGAAGGGCATCGTTATTTTGATGTTCGCAGATGGCAAATTGTAAATCAAACAGAAACCAAAGATATTATTGGGATTGCCATAACAAAAGAAGGGGATGGAACAAAAACCTACAGCAATGTAAATTTAATTTCACGGTCGTGGAATGACAAATATAATTTATTGCCTATCCCACGTGAAGAAATCGACAGAAGCCTTGGTTCTTTAGATCAAAATCCAGGATACAATTAAGCCTAATAACGGGAGGCTGTTGGTAAATAGCCTCCCGTTTAATTTTAAATAAATAGTAAACTTTAAACTTTTATTCTTATGAGAACAAGCTTTAAATACTTACTTTTTTTGTGTTTACTATTTATGAATGTTTTTTCTTCTTTTTCCCAGCAGCAAAAATCAGTAATAAGCCTTTGGGGAGATCAGGGAAATGGAACCTTCATAAATCCGATATTAAATGCCGATTATTCGGATCCTGATGTTGTCCGGGTTGATGATAATTTTTACATGGTTTGTTCAGAGTTTCATTTTATGGGAATGCCTGTATTGCATTCAAAGGATATGGTAAACTGGCGTATAATTGGACGGATTTATGATCGTTTGGAATTTGATCCAGCTTATAATACAAATGAAAGGTATGCCGGAGGCAGCTGGGCGCCATCCATTCGTTTTCATGACAACAAATTCTGGGTATATTTTTGTACTCCCGATGAAGGTTTGTTTATGTCGACAGCCGATAAACCTGAAGGTCCATGGGAACCACTAACACAAGTTGTAAAAGTGCCCAAATGGGAAGATCCATGCCCTTTTTGGGATGACAACGGACAAGCCTATCTGGTTCGTAGTAAACATGGTGCAGGTCCAATTATTGTTCATAAATTAAGCGAAGATGGAAAAACCTTATTGGACGATGGTTTTACTGTTTATAACGGTCCAGTTGCCGAAGGTCCTAAGTTTTACAAAAGAAACGGATATTATTACATAAGTATTCCGGAAGGTGGGGTTGGAGAAGGTTGGCAAACTATACTTCGTTCGAAAAATATTTATGGCCCTTACGAAAAACGGGTTGTGCTCGAAACAGGATCAACCAGAATTAATGGGCCTCATCAAGGGGCAATGGTCAATACGCCTAATGGTGAGTGGTGGTTTTTTCATTTTCAAATGGTTCCTGCGCTAGGAAGAGTTGTTCATCTTCAACCTATGAAATGGGAAAATGATTGGCCACTTATCGGAATTGATTTGGACAGAAACGGTATAGGTGAACCAGTTTATGTTTGGGAAAAGCCAGACATATTAAACACAGACAGTATTTTTAAACCACAAACTTCAGATAATTTTGATTCAACAGAATTAGGTTTGCAGTGGGCTTGGAACCATAATCCCGTTGATAACGCATGGTCTTTAAAACAAAATCCCGACAAATTAACCTTACATGCTTTACAAGCGCACGACTTTTTGAATTCCAAAAATACGCTGACGCAAAAAATAATGGGCTATAAAGGGGAAGTAAATGTTGTGCTCGATGGCGAACAAATGGAAGATGGTCAGCAAGCCGGATTATGTGTTATGGCAAAGGCCTTCGCACTTCTGGGGCTTAAAAAAGAAAACGGACAGTTCTATTTATACTCTGAAATTGAAGGTTCTGTTCATAAGGAAAAGCTCACATCTCCAAAGGTCTATCTAAAAGTGATTTTATCAACAGAAAGAAATCAAAATGAGTTTCTTTATAGTATTAATAACAGTGAATTTATATCTATTGGGAGAAAATTCCAGATTCGTTTCGGACATTGGAAGGGGCCCAAAGTTGGACTGTTTAGCTTCAATGAATTAAGAAATGGAGGAAGTGCCATTTTTGATTCATTTCAATATGATTTTAACTAATAATAACAACACTTTAAACAAAGCAAAACCTCTAATATATGGTACCGGCTTAATTGTTTGAGGTGATCTAATCTACAACCAACACACCATGATTCGAATATTAACTTTTGTAATTGCTTGTTATTTAGTCCTGTCTGTTGGGGCACAGGTAAAATATCCAAGCATTCAATCCTTTACAGATCAGGAAAAATTTTCCAATCAACTTTCAAATGGGTTTATGCCTGTCATTGGGGTATGGGTATGGAATCAGGAAAACCTGAAACCTGAAGGGTATAAAAAAACAATTGACCACTTAAGCAAAAATTCACCTTTCAATTTAATTGTCCCTTTCCTTCGATTCCCGGATAAAGAAGTGGTGGATAATGACGTATTTCAACAAGTAAAACTGGCATCGGAATATGCAGTAAAAAATAATATTGGCTTATTGCCCGACCTGGATGTCCGTTCTGCCCGAAGGGCATTTAATAAAAAATACCCCGGAGAACAGCAACAAATGCTTAGGTTAAAGGAAGTAACACTTTCTGAAAATGGAATGGCAGAAACATTAGTTACAAGTATAAAAGATTTAAACGATCATTATTCGGGAGGAGCTATACCAAAATACAATCCCATAACAAGTTCGCTTCAGCGTATTTATACCTATAAAAAAACGGAAGAAGGAATTGACGCCAATTCTATTCAGGATATTACAAAAGAGAGCACAGCATTGTTCTTAAGCAATGATTCTGTTCAAATAACACTTCCTGTAACTTCTGGAAATGTTGCAACTCATGCGTGTGTGATGGTTTCTTTTACTCTGTTTTATCCTGATGTTTTCGGTCCTCATTTACTTGAATTTCAGCGTGAAATTTTAAACCAGTATGCCGAACTTCCTTTGTTGGGGGCATGCAAAGATGAATGGGGTTTCCCTCCTTATTATCCAAGGTTTTATACTGAAGGAAGTTATGATTTTTGGTATTCAAAACACCGTGCTATGCACTATGCTGATAGAACTGGAGGAAGAGAATTATTAGCTGATTGTTTATTGATGGCATTTGAAGTAAAAGGAAAAGAGCTTGAACGTCAGGTAGCAATTAATCATTTCAGGAAAATGGCGTATGACCGGAATGTTGAAATTGAAAACGACTTTTATCAGACAGTTAAAAACTTCTGGGGCGCTGATGCAGCTGTTACAGTGCACTCTACCTGGTGGCCATATCCCGACTTTAATGAGTTTAAAAAAAACGGACTCGATTGGTGGGCATCTAAAAGGGATTGGGCGCAAACCGATGAGTTAACTCCTTTTGGGGTCAGGACAGCACTGTGTAAAAAATGGGGAAGCCCGGTTTGGTATAACATGTATTATACGGCAAATTTGCACGATCAGGTGTGGGGTTCAGCCCTTGCTGGTGGAAGGATAAACTACCTTGGTTTCCATTCCTTGTTCGACAAAGAAATTATGCGTGCTGAAAACCGGATAAGACTTCTGAATTATATAAGTAAAAGTCCGTTGGATTGCCAGGTGGCGGTAATATTTGGGCATACTGCTGCCATGAATTGGGCGGATAGTAATTTTAATGATGTTGGGATGGAATTGGTTGATACCCTTTGGAATCAGGGCTATCCGACTGATTTAATTCCTAGCAGTGAAATAGAAAATGGAAGTTTAAAAGTGGATGAAGATGGTTGGATTTATTATGGCGCACAGAAGTATTCGGCTGTAGTTTTGTACCATCCCGAATTTGAAAAAGAATCCACATCAATATTTTTTAACCAGGCAAGCAATGGTAAAACGGCTTTGTTTAAAATTGGCGATTGGACCCATAATTTTGTTGGGCAATCAGTAAACAGTAATAAACTCTTGCCAAAAAATATGCTTGAAATGGAAGATTATCAAACGGCATTTTCAAGGGTTTATGATATCCTAACAAAAAATAACATTGCAAAACAAACACGCGCAACTGCTTTACTGGATACCAATTATTTTAAACTCAGGGGATACGGGCATATTTCCTATTTTCCTCCAAACACAGGATTCTCAAAGCTTATTGACGGCACACATATTATGGTTGCCGGAACCAATAGCATTAGTGGCGATCCAATTAAATCTGATTTTATGATTAATGGTTTTGATGTTTCTATTGATGCAATAGGAGTGGTTGGTATACGATTAAATGACCAAGGCACCCTTCAAGCTTTAGCGGCAAGCAGTCTAAAATATTTTAAAATCAAAAACTTTACAATTGAGTTGGAAAAACGTTTAGATGTCGTTCTAAAAAAGGATCAAGAAGGAAAATGGGAAGGAATTATTCAGACGGATAATATGGAAATAATTCCTGATGTATTATTAAGCATTACGGATAATTGGAGTTTTCTACGCATGCCAGCTCCACCTGATAAAGGTACAAATACCAACTTATAGCCTTGAAAAACCTACCCAAATTAGGGGAAATTGTAAGGTATTTAACCTAAATTGGTTGCACAAAGCGGATAATTTGTAAATTAAAGATATAAACGTATTAATAAACAACTAACAAATTATGAGAAATAATGTACGAACAATGTGCCTGCTTGCTATTTTATTAATTCCCATATTTGGGTATGCAAAAGAATACAATATCATTGACTTCGGCGCTGTCTCTGATACAAATATTCTTAGCACTACAGCTATTCAAGCAGCTATTGATCAATGTGAACTTAGTGGTGGAGGGAAAGTTACAATTCCTGCCGGGAAATTTAAAACAGGTTCACTATTTTTAAAGAGTAATGTAAATCTTTACGTAGAGAATGGTGCAATATTGTTTGGAAGCCGTGATTTAAAGGATTATATAAAAGTTAAGCCGTCTTATATTTCACTTCGTACCCAGGAAGCAACCATTCAATTAATCTATGCCGAAAATGCCCACAATGTGAGTATAACAGGACATGGAGAGATTGATGGGCAGGGAAGTGGGTTTAAAAAACTAAATTGGAACGACGAAGGGATTACTCGCCCACATTTACTTAGGTTTATAACCTGCGAAAATATAGTTATAGAAAATATCACCCTTCGGAATTCGGGCTGCTGGATGCAACATTATTTGGCTTGCGATAAAGTACAATTAAGAGGTGTACAGGTATTTAACAGAAACAATTTTAATAATGATGGTCTTGATTTGGATGGATGCCATAACGTTACGGTTTCCGATTTTATTTCCGATTCCGATGATGATGGGATAACCTTAAAAAGCACCTCGCCGCGTTCCTGCGAAAATATCAGCATTACAAATTGTATCATAAGCAGTCGTTGTAATGCGATTAAAATGGGTACCGAGTCCAATGGTGGTTTTAAGAATATAAGTATCTCAAACTGTGTGGTTAAACCATCTGAGATAAAAGAACCTACTTTTTTTGGGGAAGAAATAGGAACATCGGCTATATCACTCGAAATTGTGGATGGTGGGCTAATGGAAGGAATATCAATCTCTAACATTCAGGTTGATGGTACAGAATCACCTATATTTATACGTCTGGCTAACCGTGCAAGACCTTATCAGAAAGATATGCTGATTGATCATATTGGTGCTTTGGGCAATATTTCCATTTGTAATATTCGGGCAAAAAATACAGGTAAATATGGGTGCTCCATTACCGGTCAACCCGGATTTCCGGTAAAAAATATACATTTAAGTAATATCGTTCTAGAATTTGCTGGAGGTGGAACCCTGGATGACCTTCACAAAACGATGGAAGATAAACCTAAAGATTATCCGGAGGCTACAATGTTTGGTACATTACCTGCTTATGGTTTTTATATAAGCCATGCGAGTAATATTACTTTTAGTGGTGTTCAGTTCTCAACAATGGAAAAGGATCTTCGTCCTGCCCTATATTTAAATGATGTACAAAAAAGCACTTTCAATACTATGCAAATTCAAAGTTATGAAGGAAATGATGCAAATATCTTTTTGAAAGAAAACCATGATATCCAGATAAGAAATTCGGCAGTTAACGGAAATTCATCTTGCTTTGTTAAACTTGAAGGGATGAAAAATTCAGAAATCTACCTTATTAATAATCTTTTAATGAAATCAGAATGTATTTTTCGCTCAGATAATAAAACAAATGTAGTTGTAGCAAAAGGAAACATAAGTTTGCAGAACTAAGAACGCATAAGAAATATACATATAGCAATCCCCCAAATAGTTTTGATTTTTTTTAAGATAATGGCTAAAACCTTGCTCCCGATAGCCATCGTGATTATTGCAGCTACTTTAGTTTCATCAATAAATTTTGGAAGTAACCGAAAAGAACTTGATCTTTTTCCTAAACGCCAGCAAGTCTTCTTCGTGCTTCGGTCTTTCATCTAAAATGGTTTTTATTTCTTAAGACTCTCGTCTTTTACTTCTTTTTTTGAATCCAATTCAATTGCAATAGTCGAATTGTATCTATTCTAAAGGGAAATTAAAAGTTAATTTTTAATTTTAACAATTATAGTTTGAACTTGAACAATCAAATTTGATATTCTTCTGGTTTAAATCTGTAGATAAACTTGCTAAGGAACTTTTTAAATTAATCTTATGAATAAGTTGTTGATAATCATTTGTTTATTTCTTTTTGCATGCAGCATAGAGAAAAGCGAATCCCCAAAACCCAATATCCTGTACATTATGGTTGACGACATGGGATATTCCGATCTTGGATGTTATGGTGGAGAAATACAAACACCAAATATTGACAAAATCGCTGAAAGTGGCATCCGCTTTTCGCAGTTTTACAATACTGCAAAATGTATGACCTCCAGGGCCTGTTTGTTAACAGGGCTTTATGCACAGCAATGTGGGATGGACGAAAATCCTGTTGCAATGACAAATTCAGTAACCCTTGGTGAAGTGCTAAAAAAAGCAGGATATCGAACCTTTGCAGCTGGCAAACACCATGGGACGGAAAATTTATACGATAGGGGATTCGACCATTATTATGGGTTGAGGGACGGAGCATGTAATTATTGGAATCCTGGGGAACAAAGAGAAGGCGAGGAAATCCCTGGCAGCAAAGGAAGAATTCGTTATTGGTGTGACGATTCAATTACCTACGCTCCATACACACCCGAAGACAAAAAGTTTTATACAACCGATGTTTATACAAATAAAGCAATGGAATGGTTGGATGAAGATGAATTGGCGAACCAGCCCTTTTTTCTGTATGTTGCATATCAGGCACCTCATTATCCATTGCATGCATGGCCCGAAGATATTGCAAAATATAAGGGGAAATATGACCAGGGCTACAAATCAATACGGAAAGAACGTTACCGTCGTATGGTTGACATGGGTTTGATCGATGAAAGTAAGAACCCATATATTGAGATGGATAGCGAAGGTTGGGGCAAACTATCGGGGATAGAACTTGAGAAAGAAATCAGGCGAATGGAAATATATGCGGCAATGCTCGACCGGGCCGACCAAAATATTGGAAAGATTTTAAACAAGCTCGAACAACAGGGAAAGCTGCAAAATACAATCATTATGTTTTCTTCGGATAACGGGGGGTGTGCCGAACTGTCGGGTGCAAAAGTTAAATCCGATAAACTGGAAGACTTTGGTAATGTTGCAAGTTACGAAGAGGTTGGCGAAAACTGGGCTACAGTGCAAAATACCCCGCTTCGCTATTGGAAAAATTACAGCCATGAAGGAGGTATCCGCACACCATTTATTGTCAGTTGGCCTGATCGTTTAAAAAATGCAAATGGAATCTGTACTGAATACGGACACCTGATTGATGTTATGCCAACCATTATTGAATTAACTGGCGCCGAATACCCGAAAACATTCGAAGGAAGAGAAATAATACCCATGCAGGGAGTTAACTTAATGCCAGCACTTGAAGGGAAAAAATTAGAACGCAATAAACCTTTGTTCTGGCAGTGGAAATTTGGTGGGGCTGTGCGAAATGGTAATATGAAAGCGGTTTTTTGGGAAGACAAATGGGAATTGCACGATATGTCAGAAAAACCAAATGAGACAAACGATTTGTCACAAGAAAAAGCTGAAGAACTAGAGGTAATGAAAAAAGCGTGGCAGGATTGGTACACGGAAGTTAAACAAGAAACCCCTTAGTTAAACCATAATAACATTAAAATAAAAAATCTGATCTAACACTAATAAAACCAAATGAATAAAATCTATTTAATACTCCTGGTATTTAATTTACTTGTAGTAGTGATTGGTACAAATGCCCAATATGTGGAAACAAAAAAAGTAGATGCTGCAACAAAATTATATCTGGCAAAGCCCGGCTATAAAACCCCATACGGCGAAATAAACCCTGAACAA
Source organism: Prolixibacteraceae bacterium (assembly GCA_963677475.2). Lineage (GTDB taxonomy): Bacteria > Bacteroidota > Bacteroidia > Bacteroidales > Prolixibacteraceae > JABMQB01. Next base: position 113,345 of record CAXXQD010000018.1, read on the forward strand.
GTAAAATCTGTAATGGACCGCATCCTGAACTATTTGGAAGAGTCAACCCCAATCGGGGTCCTTGATAAAAATACAAAAGAGCCAATTACCGATTACAAGAAAATAGATAGAAATTCGATTATACATCAGGGTACATTTAGCATTACTAATTATATGTGGGGCGTAACTTATGCATCCATGTTAAATGCATACAGAATAACCGGAGATGCCCGATATAAAAATTATGTGGCCGACCGATTCCAATTTTTATCAGAAGTGGCGCCATATTTTGCTGCTGTCTTGCCAAAAGAAAATAGCGAGGCTGATCCTCAAATGAGGCAGCTGTTACGTCCCGAAGCTTTAGACGATGCAGGGGCCATGTGTTCGGCAATGATCAAAGCCAAAATGGAAAATATTGATTTTGAAGGTCAAACAATAATTGATCGTTATTTTGACCATATCATCCATAAAGAGTATCGACTCCCTGACGGGATTTTTGCCCGCAACCGGCCACAAAAAAACACCGTATGGCTCGACGATATGTTTATGGGAATACCTGCAATTGCCAACATGGGCAAACTAACGGGCGAAACAAAATATTTCGATGAAGCAATCAAACAGGTTATGCTTTTTGCCGGCCGGATGTTTATGCCTGAAAAAGGTTTGTACCGCCATGGTTGGGTCGAAGCAATGGACCCACACCCTGCCTTTCATTGGGGAAGGGCAAATGGATGGGCCCTCTTAACAAAAGTGGAAGTATTGGATGCAATTCCTGAAGGTTATCCTGGGCGCGATAAAGTATTGGCATTGCTGCAAGCCCATATTCAGGGACTTTGTGCATTGCAGTCCAGCGAAGGTTTGTGGCACCAGCTTTTAGACCGGAATGACTCGTATCTGGAAACATCGGCAAGCGCAATTTATGTTTATTGCATGGCAAAGGCTATCAACGAAGGTTGGATCGATATGCTTGCGTACGGCTCGCAAACGATGCTCGGATGGCATGGCATATCAACCAAAGTTAATGAACAAGGGGCAATTGAAGGAACTTGTGTTGGCACAGGAATGGGATATGATCCGGCATTTTATTATTATCGCCCGGTGAATACAGCGGCTGCCCATGGCTATGGCCCAATGATTTTTGCCGGGGCAGAAATGTGCCACCTGCTGAAAAACCAAACCGCTAAAATGAACGACAGCGCCCTTTTATTTTATAAAGAAAAAGTTAATACCAAAGCAGCAATTTTTTATATGGAAGAAGATGGGGTGAGGGATCATCATTAATAAATTGGCGATTTCTTAGGTATCGTAATCAGTGATACCTTTGAAGGTGGATGTACTTGAAAAACGCCAGGATAACAGTGCATGAAGCAATATTATGCTTTCCCCCAAGATTTCAAAAGAATTAAAAAAAGAAGCTCAACTTCAATATTTTTGGGTTTTATTAAAATTATAAATTATGAAAAAATTAGTACCAAACTTTTTACCTGTTTTATTTATTATCGGTCTTTTATCCTGCAGCCAGAATAAAGCCACCGATGTACAACAAATTGTTCTTGGCAATTCATCAATGTTTGATTTACAAGATAAAGCTATTTCTATAAAACGATCGGATATAAAATGCGCAGAAGATGGAGAATATTTACCATTGATTACCAGTCAAAAAGGCGATACCATACCTGCCCAATTAAACGACTTGGATGGTGACCAGAAATGGGATGAATTGTTTTTTGTTGTGTCACTTCAGGCAGGTTCAAGCGAAACCTTTGAATTCAAATGGGTTGATACCCTTCCTGAATTTGTAAAGCGTACCAGTGCACGTTTTGGAAAGAGGTCTTCCGCAACAACGCCCGTTCAAGCGGCTGTAAGTGATGTTTTAATGGCGCACGATTTACCAAAAACTTTGGGTTATCAGCCTTATCAAACCGATGGCCCGTCATGGGAAAATGACATGGTAGGCTTTAGGCATTATTTTGATGGACGAAATGCCAAAGATTTATTTGGGAAAAAAGTCGCTGAAATTTCGCCTGAAACGGTTGGGATCAATGCAGAAGGTGCAGTAGAAGATAATTACCATGTAATGGAAGACTGGGGACGCGATGTGCTGGCAGTTGGAAGCTCGCTGGGTATTGGAGGTTATGCCCTGCAAATTGGGGATGATTTGGTTCGATTGGGGGTTACGGTTGATGATTCGGTAAATAATGTGGAAGAAACCAGTTTTAATATTTTGGCTGAAGGTCCGGTGAAATCAGTACTTAACTATCAATATAAAAATTGGGATGCAAATGGTCGCACCTATTCTGTGGAAGAAAATACTTCTATTTGGCCTGGAATGTATGGTTATCAAAATTCTGTGAAGGTGTCTGGTATTCAGGGCGATGAAGCATTGATGGTTGGGCTTGTGAATATCAATACCGAAAACGATATTACCGTGTTAACTGAGAATGATAAATACGTAGTTCTTTATACGCACGACAAACAAACCTACGATAAAGTCTGGTGGCTTGGTTTGGCACTGATTTTACCGAAAGACCTTTATATTGGTAATACCAAAGCGCCTGAAACAGGACAAATTACCACCACATTTTTAGCGAAATTGAAAATAGAGAATGAAAAACCAATTGATTATTATGCAGTTGCATGCTGGGAATTAAGCGATGAGCGTTTCATCGATCCAGTTTATTTCCAGGATTATTTAATTGACTTAAGCAATCAACTGGCTACGGAGGTAACTGTGGAAATCAAATAGTTCATTTATTCGCTTACTTGAAAAGATATTGGATATTTCCCGATATTTTTTTGAGTAAGCAAAAATTTTTGATTAATAAATTATAATAATGATGACAATCTTAATTTTTTCAATAAAAAAATTGAAGTAGGAGATTAAATTGGAATATCATTGCTTATTGAGTTTTAGCTTTATTTTTTGATCGAAATTCACAAGGAGTCATTCCGACCTTTTGTTTAAATATCCTGGAAAAATAATGATCGGTTTTAAAGCCCAGTACATTGGAAATCTGTGTTGATCTTAGATTTGTATTTTTCAATAGCTCTTTGGCTTTTTCAACCTTCATTAAAAGAAAAAATTGTTGCGGGGAAAATCCGGTAATATCCTTAAAATCTTTCCTGAATTTAGAATAGCTAATTCCTTGGTTTGTGCAAAATGATTGAAAGTGAATGTTTTTATCAATTTTTTGAAACATAAGGTATTTAGCATTAGATATAATGTTTTCAGCGCGTTTATTGTGCAAAGATCCATTTTGAATATTGTAAAGTTCTGCAAGTAATTGAACACAAATTCCCGATGCAGTTCTTTGATAGCCAAAAGTTTCTTCCCTAACTACCTGAAAGAACGATTCGATAAGATTTTTGATTAACATGGTGGCGCATTTCTGAATAACAGGCTTTTTTTTGCTGAAAAATGGTTCTTGTAATATGTTTTCCGCTATTTTTCCTGAGAATCCTATCCAGATTTCAGTCCATCCTATTTCTGCTCTGGGTTTATATCTGTGCCATTCATCAGGAAAAAGAATAAAGCCATCGCCTTTATGAATGATGTTTTTGCCTGCTGATTCGCTTTCAAAAAACCCTTCCCCTTCTGTAATAAGTACAAAATGGTATTCCTCTAAAACTCTTCCTGTATCCCACGAAAACATGTACCTTCCGGGATGTCCTTTGGTCGGATAATCCGAATCTGCAGGAATACGATTATAACCAAGGTCATTGATAATAAAGCCCCATTTTAAATCAAGCAACGATATCGGAAGGTATTTTTTGTAGGCGAGTTGGGTATTAATGTCAAAAAGTGGTGTATTAATGTCAGATTCTCTATTTGTATTCACAGATATTTAAGCTTTATTTGGATATAAAACTATTAAATAAAATTATCAAATCATAGTATGAAAAAAGAACAAGTTAAAGTTGGATTATTTGGAATTGGATTGGATACATATTGGGAACAGTTCGATGGTTTACTAGATAATTTGTGCTGTTACCAGGAACAAATCAAAAATAAACTTAGTGAATACAGAGTAGAAGTTGTGGATGCAGGAATGGTGGATAACCCTTTTAAGGCAAAGAAAGCAGCAAAATATTTGAAATCAAAAGATGTGGAAATCGTATTTTTATATGTTTCTACCTATGCATTATCGTCAACTGTCTTGCCAATTGCCCAGAACCTTAAAGTTCCGGTAATTCTTTTGAACCTTCAACCTGTTGCACAGTTGGATTATGATGCATTTAATGCATTGGGTGACCGAGGAAAAATGACCGGATTATGGCTTGAAAACTGTCAGGCATGCTCGGTACCCGAAATTGCAAATGTTTTTAACCAGGCAGGAATTAACTATAATATTGTCAGCGGTTACCTGGATGAAAAGGAAGCATGGCAAGAAATTGAGGAGTGGGCAGAGGCTGCATTTGTATCACATTCGATGAAAAATAATCGCTTGGGAATACTCGGTCATTATTACAATGGAATGTTAGATGTTTATACGGATATAACGAAACAATCGGCTGTATTTGGAACACATATGGAATTGCTGGAAATGTGTGAGTTGAAGAAAATAAGGGATGAGGTGAGTGAGGATGAAGTACAAATGAAAATCACAGAATTCGTTGACGTCTTCGAAATATTACCTGAATGCGAAACAGAGGAAATTAGACGTGCAGCGATTACTTCGGTGGCTTTGGACAAATTAATTGAACAGCATGCTTTAGGTTCAATGGCATATTATTACGAAGGTGAAACAGGCACTGAATATGAGAATATAGTAACGTCTGTTATTGCCGGGAACACCTTGCTCACGGGTAACAACATACCAATTGCAGGCGAATGTGAAGTTAAAAATGCTCAGGCAATGAAGATAATGGCTGGATTTGGTGCAGGTGGATCATTTTCTGAATTTTATTTGATGGATTTTAAAGATGATGTAGTTTATTTAGGGCACGATGGTCCTGCTCATTTTGCAATTGCCGAAGAAAAAGTAAAATTGGTCCCACTTCCAATTTATCATGGAAAGCCAGGGAAAGGTTTATCAATACAAATGAATGTTAAAAATGGTCCTGTGACCCTGCTCTCGGTTGTAGAAAGGAGAGATAAGGTATTTCTGCTTGCTGCTGAAGGAGAAGCTGTGGATGGACCAACATTACAAATTGGAAACACAAATAGTCGTTATTGTTTTTCAATTGGAGCCAAACGTTTTATAGATGAATGGTCGAAACAAGGACCTGCCCACCATTGTGCAATTGGTGTAGGTCATATTGCCAGCAAAATTGAAAAGTTTGCGCAGATGTTGCAATTGGGAATGTGCAAAATTTGCTAATTTAAAGGCAAAAAGGTGCACCTATTTTGTCGTTGCCTGATAATAATTGCACAGGAGAACAGAAGTTTCAAAATATTCCAGTTCCCATCCAATATGATTCCATGTATCGATGGTGACCAGTGGACTGGGATATTGTTCAGGATGATTATATTATTGGGATTGACCAGTTATGGGACGATTGTAAAAAACACAAATATTCAGATACCTCCAACCCAAACCTTTGCGCAGAATTAGCATATTTTTACCCCAGCTGAAGGAAAGGATTGGACTCTGGTGTGGGGTTGCCAGCCTTGGATTAAAGAATTGCCCTATGCTAATGCTGCCTACGACTATCAGTTTAAACATGGAGAAGCAGGAAGTCTGGTGTTGGAATTTTGGATTACCCCTTTCGATTATGCCGGAAATGAGGGCAAAAATAAGATTTAGCTGAATGTGCTTGAAGGGTAGTGGTATTGTTTTCAGGAAAATTGATTTTTTGTTTTTGTTAAATTTAATAATTCAATTTCTATTCTAAATCAATAATTATTAGTAAGTTTTCTTTTACTTTTTCTATAAGGTTTTGAGGTAAGTTTCCAACTTTTTTAACAAGTCTTTTATTATCAATTGCTCTAATTTGGTCAATCATAACATCGCAGTTTTGATGTAGATTTGCTTCTCCTTTTTTTATGTGAACTCGCAATATTTCAGAGTCCTTGTTAACATTTGTCGTTATTGGACAAACTATTGTTGATGGATGCGGAATTTGATTTAATAGATTTGTTTGGATTGTAAGAACTGGTCTTGTTTTTCCAGGTTCTGTTCCTATTTGCGGATTTAAATCTGCAATCCAGATTTCGTATTGATTAATCGACATAATCAATCTCCTCAAAATCTTTTAGTGCTGCCATTGAATCTTTTTTTACTAAATCAGATTCCTTTTTTAGTTTTTTTTCCAAGAGGGCACGTCTTTGCAATCTATTATAATATTCTATTGCTTCATTTATATATCTGTTTCTTGGTTTCTTAATTTTTGAAAGAATTTTTTCGGTTTCTCCAAAAATTGAATCGTCAATTTTTAATGATACTGTTTTCATAATTTATGCTTTTGATATTACAAAAGTATATCATTTGAGTATATAATGCAAGTATTTCTTTTTCGTGCTATTTAATATGCGGCAAAACGTTGCGAAAAAATAAGTTTTATTAAAAAGCCCATTTAAGCCTGCCGTATAAAACCTGTCCATAGTCGCCAAATTCAGTTCCTGAATCACCGAAAAACAACTGTCCGGTAGCCATTAGCTCCAAATTGTTTCCGAGCGAGTAGGTGAAGGCAGGTCCAAAGTAACACGATTTGTCGGAAGGGTTAAACATGCCACTAAAACTGGCAGAAAAAATTGGTGTGATAGGAAAGGAGACTTGTGCAAAAGTAGAATACTTGGCAAAGGACAACATTTTTGCCGATATATCCTGCACGAAAAGGTCCCTACCACCAGCTTTCCCGGAAGTACCGATGCTGTTAAAAAGAAAGGCACCTGAAATATAAAGGCTGTTTTTAAAGGAATAATCAGCCGATAGTGTTGCTACCAGTGCTTCCTGGCTTTGAGAACTATTATCCCTTGGCGTGAACCACGAAACCTCGCCCCTGAACCCGGCACCTTCAATATCGCCCGACCAGCCTGTTCCGGCAACATAATCGCTGCCTACCCAACCTGCGAAAAGCTGAATGTCGTATTCCCATTTCGAGAACCGGTACATGCCTGCAAGTGCCATATCATCCGAATTTCCCCCAAATTTATAAACCAGTTGCGCCGATGATGTTGTTCCCGTGTAATATTGAAGTTTTATGGCATCGGTGCCAGGGCGTTCTTCATAATCAAAATCGAAATACGAAAAGGTATTAAAAATATCGTTGGGGTTCCAAACTGTGGTTATTCCCCAATTAATCCGTTGGCGGCCTATTCGTGCCTGAAAATTTCCTTTGCTGTAATCCATCCATGCCCTGTCAATAAATGCATGCAGAAACCAGCCATTTCCGGAAGCAAGTGTTGTGCTCAGGTCAACAAAACCGCTATCAATATCCACCGTACTTTTGTAATCCGGATATTCTTTCACCATTTGCCCAAATATCAACCTGTTTCTCGACTCCAATGCAAATGTTAACTCGTTTGAGGCATACCATCTAAAATTCAGGCGGTTATGGATGTAATTAGCAAATAGGTAATCTTGCTCAATTCCCGGAATATCCACCTTCGGGTGGTAATACATGGTCAAATACTTTACATATCCGTTTGCATTCAATTTATTTTGTGAAAAGCCGGAAGTATAAACCAGGCAAAGAAGTATGATGAAGGCTGGATATAAAATTTTATTTCCAGTGATTATTGTTTTCATTCTTTTGTAATCATTTGAAATGAACCAGCAAAGTCCATGACACACATTTTTTCGTAATAAGGATGAGAGCCAACGGCAACACCAACTTTTTGAAAATCTTTATTCAGGAAATTTTTTCGGTGCCCACGGTTATAAATTCCATCGTCAATCAGGAGGTAAATAACAATTTGTTTGGCTGTGATATTTCCATAAGCAATGTTTTCAGCAATCCTGACATGCCAGTCGCCAAACATTTCAATCCGTTGCCTGAAGCTTTTTTTATCGCTGCTTGCATGCCCGGTTTTTCCCGTTTTCGATTGGTCTTTTACGTGGTGGCGCGCGGCATACGAAAGCCCTTTGTCTGGAACAATAATTGGCAAAGGCGATTGTCTTTTAAGTTCCCTGACACATTCTTGCAGGGCTTTTAGGCCTTCTTTTGTATTTAATGCCTGGTCGCCCGGGTAATAGAACAATTTTCCTTTGTAGTTTTTACTCAGCGGCTCAATAAAATCACTGGCATATTTTGCCGGGTCAAACCTTAATTTGTTGATTTCATGAACCACTTCTTTTTCGAGAGTAGTGAGGTAAGAAATATTTTCGGCTGTGTTTAATCCCTTTCGTTTCCAGAAATTTTCGTTTTCAGTCCCGAAAACCGTGGAACACAAAAGAACCAACAGCAGAATAATACGTATTTTTTTTACCTCCTTCAGCATGTTTTAATCTTTTCGGATATCACTAATTATTTTACCATCCTCAAGGGTGATGACCCTTTTGGCCTTGTTCACCACTCGTTGGTCGTGTGTTGAAAAAATAAACGTAATATTTTCATCTTTATTTAGTTTCTGCATAATATTTAGCAGGTTTTCAGTTGATTTTGAGTCCAGGTTTGCTGTTGGCTCATCGGCTAATACAAATTTTGGTTTCGATGCCAAAGCCCTTGCGACTGCAACCCGCTGTTGCTGTCCTCCTGAAAGTTTCGATGGCCTTCTTTCCATCATTTCGCCTAATCCGACGGCTTGCAAGAGTTCCGTGGTCCTTTTGTCGCGGTCTGTTTTGTTTTTACCCTGTAGGTGCATAATAAATTCCACGTTTTCTTTGGCTGTTAGTACAGGAATCAGGTTATACGCCTGAAAAACAAAGCCAATATTTTCCATTCTGAAGTTGGTTAATTTTTTGGAAGAAAGGTCGGTAATTACCGTATCCCCAATTTTTACACTTCCCTGGGTGGCATCATCCAGTCCTCCAATAATATTCAGCAACGTTGTTTTTCCGGATCCTGAAGGACCGACAATTGCAGTAAAACCACCTTCCTGGATATCCACAGTTACATCATTTACAGCATGGACAGACACAGAGTCGTCGTTGTAAATTTTGTGCAGGTTTTTGATTTCAATAATGTTCATTTTTTATGGTGTTTAATGTATAAAATTTATATCGATCTTTTTTATTAGTCTAATGCTTGAATGCTATAATGCCTTAATGCCTTAATGCTTGAATGCTTAAATGCATGAATTTATACTATTTTATTTTCGTGTAATCAAATTTTACCATTCTAGCATTTCCTCATTCTCTCATTTCTGTATTCTCTCATTTTCGCATTCTTTTATTTTCTCACTTTCTCATTCTCTTATAAGAAGTATCCTTTGTCTTTGTCATTATTTTTACAATTTCGATACTTTCCTGTAATAGTCTTTTTAATTCCGGCTCATCCTTTGATAATTCCGCTTCTTTAATAACTTCCAACCAAAAATTTGATTCGTCTGCTTCTTCAACCACGATACATATTTTGCTAAAGAACTCTGGTTGAGACCTTCCTCTGCAGGCTGCTCGATAATTTGCTCCTGTAGATGTAGCTGATTTAACCAATTGGTAGGTTATCACAGATGAAGCTTTACATTTTTTCAAAGAATCGCAAAATAAAATGATGTCTACTCCAAATTTTCTAGTTCTTATTTTAAGGTTTTCAATAAAAATTTCTTTTTCATTCATGTGTTTGGTTTTATATCATACTTTCAAAATGCTTGAATGCTATAATGCCATAATGCTTGAATGCTATAATGCCTTAATGCTGAAATTTATAATATTCTATTTTCGTATAATCAAATTTCCTCATTCTAGCATTTCCTCATTCTAGCATTTCCTCATTCTAGCATTTCCTCATTTTCGCATTCTTTTACTCCGACCTTGTTGCCTCAGCGGGATTAAGCTTTAGGGCCTTTCGTGCTGGATAAATGGCTGAAATTATTCCTGTAATAATTACCAAAATTGTAAGTGTAACTAATGTATCTGATTTCAATGCAGGATAGATTTGTGTTGCATATCCGTATTTTTCTAAACCTTCAGCAAACATAGATAAGTCAATACCCCTGGTTTCAAAGTAGGAACAAACAACCGAACCAAGAATAATACCGAAAATCCCACCTGAAAGTGTTAGCATCACCGATTCAACAATTATCATAATAAAGATCCGGCTTTTATTCATCCCTACAGCCATTAGCATTCCTATTTCCTTTGTCCTTTCGAGTACAGCCATGAGCATGGTATTGATAATCCCAAAACAAAGGGCTAATAAAATGATCAGTATAAACACATACATATATTGGTCCATTGAATCAGTGAGAAGTGCCATCTCGGGGCTAATTTCTTTCCAGGTTTTTACTTCGTTTTCTCCTGCTTTTTTTTCAATTGATTGTTTTACGATCGGGGCTTCATCACCATTTTCAATCAGCAATGCAATTTCGTGGGCAGTGTTTTCGGGCATTGCCAATTGGGCCCTTAAATCGTCGTAAAGAACAAACATGCTTATTTCATCAAACCCGGTGTTAGAGGTTTTGTAAATTCCTGAAATCCTATATGCTTTTGATGAAAGATGCCCGCTCATATCGACCATTTGAACATTGATTTTCGAACGTACTTTGAGTTTTAGTTTTGTGGCAAGTTTTTGACCGATCAAAATAGGAGGAATCCTTCCCGATTTTTCTAAATAGGTTCCATCCACCAAATGTTTCCAAATGTCGGTAACTTGTTTTTCCCTTTCCGGTTCGATTCCAAGTAACTTTCCGCCTCCGGCACCGTGTGCAGTATTGATGAACGGTTCGGCAATTAACCTGCGGCTTACAGCAACAACCGAATCGTTTGCTTCAAGGGCATGCATTAAAGAGTCAGAGTCTTTCAGATAGAATTCGCAATTGTTGTTTTCTAAAAAACGTGGTGCATGAATTTGTAAATGGGCGAGTTCTAATTTAGTGGCAGCTTCGATTCGGGTAGCCACTGCGCCTCCCATAAATGCCATAGTAAATACCCCTGCAAAAAGCCCAAGGGCAATGGCAACAATCATAATTATGCTTCTTGATTTATTGCGCCATACGTTACGCCATGCTATTGACCATATCATATTGTTTCGTTTTATTCACTATGCGCGCATAGCTTTGGTTATTTTTAATCGATGAATATTAATAATTGGGAAAATAGAGATGAACAAACTGATCAGGAAAACAAGGATCATCTGGCTATAAAACAAGGAGCTTTTTAAAGAAAAAAACATGTAAGGCTCCATTCCGTACTGTTCGGTTGCTGTTGCCAGTTCTCCGGTTAATGGAATCGGGTTTTCGTAAAAAACATAACAGAAAATAAAGCTGATTAATAGCCCGATACTAGATCCAATCATGCCAATTATTAAGGTTTCGAGAAACACTATAATCGATATTTTGGTTTTTTTCATTCCCACAGCATGTATGACCCCAAATTCGCGTTTTCGTTCCTTCACCATCATCATAATTACACTGAACATTCCAAATGCAATTACCATGTAAAGTATGGCTAGCATGATGATGCCACTGCCACGGTCGCTTTGTATCAGTTGTTCAATTTCAGGCTGCATCTCAATCCAGGTCATCACACTGTTTTTTTCAGGGATCAGAGCTTTTATATCTTTTTTAATAAAGTTAACCTGGTAGCTGTCGTCGGTCATAACCACTAGTGATGTTGAAATTCCATACGCCGAGTAAAATTCCCTGGCTTGGTGAATATCCATAAACACCAGGCGCTTATCGAACTCAGGGTTTGGGTGTTTCATAATACCCTTTACCCTAAAAAGACCGTTGGCACTTATGCCGTGATAGCCCTGGCTGATCATAATCAGGGTATCGCCAACGCCAAGTTCAAGGTATTTTGCCAATCCGCTTCCAAGCACTACCCCTTTATCGCCTGAGGATAAGAATTCCCCGGTTTTTATTTTCTTTGAGATGTTCGTGATTTTGTTTTCTGCCTCGGGTTCAATGCCCATCACCAATGCTGGTTTACTGAACATTTTGTTGGCAGCCAGTGCAAAGGATTCAACGCGTTGTGATACCAGCGTTACCTGGTCAACCGATTCGATTTTTGAGATTAGCTCCTCGGATGCTTCAAAACCATTGTCAAGCGTACGTTCATTCCAGTAAGCCGAATCCTGCACTTGCAAATATCCGGAATAAAATTTCACAACATTGTCGATCATGCTGGTATAGGAACCTTCCTGCATAGAACGCATCCACGAAGCAAGCAATACGCTAAAAACTATGGAAGAAATGGCAATAAATGTTCTTCGGCGATTGCGCCAAACATTCCTCCAGGCTAGTTTTAAATTTGTAAACATATTTTTATTAATTACTGATTAGATTGAATTTCTGACTGAATGAATTTTTGAAAGATTGAACTATGAGATGATTACTTGTCATTTCGAACGAAGTGAGAAATCTGTTTTTTTCTTTCATTCTGTCATTCATTCATTCATTCATTCATTCACTCACTCACTCGTTTAGTTTATCTTACCCTTTTCATATTCTGTTGCGAGAAGAACGATTCTTTAAGGTTAACATTGAATTTCATATTTTTGAAAATCAAGATTGTTTTATGCCCTTCTTCATCTTCAGGGATCATTTCCAGGCGGGTTGGCATCATCCTGTCATCCATTTTTTGAATCTCGGTCAGTATTTCGGTGTTCACCAAATAATTATCTTCATCGTAATACTCAGCCTGTAACCAATAATGTTCTTTTTTCGAAACCCACATAACAATTTTCCCCCAAACCACTGGGGCATCTTCATGTGGGATCAGCTCAGCTTTGTAGCAGTCGTACCCCTGAATGTTTTCTTCGCCCACTAAATTATGTGTGTAGTCTTTAACCAGTGACGATTCACGAACCAAATCGTCGTTTGTAAAATCTGATCCCATCCATGATTGCATCATCATTGAAGGAGGTATTTTTATCATCCGCTCGATTGATGGTACCCAATTCCACATTTCGTTGTGCCTTTTCAGGAAGACCTGTCCTTTTTCTTTGGCAGGGGCCGAGATATAGATAAGGCTGAATTCGTTTCCAAGGCTCCACATTTTCATGCTTACTTCTCGCGACCACGAGGGGCGTTCAATAATCATGGTATATTCTCCGGTACTCGATGTACCACGGAATTTTTCATCGGCTTCCTTAATAATTGCTTTTATGTCTTGTGCAAATGATGCGAAAGCAAGCAGGTTTAACAGGATAAAAATGATTTTTCGTTTCATGGCTATGAGGTATTTATTTTGTTGTTATTAATTTTGATATTCCGTTGATTACTTTTTCCTCCATTATTTCAGCAGGAAAAATCTCGGGTGCAACAATAATGTATAACATTGCTCCTTCAATCAATGCACTAATGGTCATTAAATCGCCTTGCGGATCGCTACTGCCTTTGGATACAATAAAATCATGCATCATTTTAAACATAGGACCGGCTTTTTCTTCGTATTCTTTGTGGAAATTTTCAGATATGGAGGGCTGTACCATCAATGAGAAATAAAGCTTCCAAAATTTGTGGTTGTCGGTGACTAGTTTAAAACTTTTACGGATGAAATAATAAAATTCTTCTTCAGTTAGAATCCCATCGTGGTTCAGGTCGAAATTGGAAAAAATAACGTGAAAACCTTCTTTTGAAATTTCCTGCAAAATATCGTTTTTACTTTCAAAATAGTTGTAAACCAGTCCTTTCGAAATTTTAGCTTTTTTCGCTATCTGGCTTATGGATGTGGCATGAAAACCTTTCTCTGCAAAAAGCTCCAGGGAAGTTTCAAGGATAAGTTTTTTCTTTTCCTGCCTTATTTTATCAAACTGTTCGCTTGTTCTTGGTGACATATATTAAAAATTATGACTGAACGGTTGGTCAAAAATAAGAGCTTGTTTTCTAATTAGCAGTGTATTTTGTGTTAAAAAAATGTTAATAATGACCGATCGGTTAATTTTAAGGTTTTGTCTTTTTCCGTTTAAGTGATTTGGAAAAATAACTTGTTTAAATAGGTAAAAAACTATTAATTGTTATATTTGAATTTAATTCTAAACCATACTAAAATCAACTAATAGCATGAAATCAGACAGACGTAATTTTTTGAAAAATTCAGTTGTGGTAGCTGCCGGAATTGGCGTAGCGCCTTCAATATTAAGTGCCTGCAACGGAGCGAACGATAAAATAACAGTTGCGCTAATCGGATGCCGGTCAATGGGTTTTAGCAACCTGAAAGCGTTCCTAAAAGAAAAAAATGTGGAGTGCCTCGCCTTGTGCGATGTTGATTCGACTATATTAGAAGAAAGAGCTGCCGAAGTTGAAAAGCTAACGGAAAAACGTCCGATTACCTATTCCGATTTCAGGCATGTTTTAGATAACCAGGATATTAATACCGTAATAATAGGAACTCCGGACCATTGGCACGCTATCATGATGATGATGGCATTGGAAGCCGGAAAACATGTGTATGTGGAAAAACCGATGGGACACAGTATTGAAGAGTGCAATGCCATGGTTAAAGCTGCCGAAAAATATCCCAATTCGGTTGTGCAGGTTGGTATGTGGCAACGAAGTGCCAAACATTGGTTCGATGCTTCGGAGGTGGTACAGTCGGGCGAACTGGGTGATGTGAACCTAGTAAAAGCATGGATTTACAAAGGCTACGATGAACCTTACAAAGCAGCTCCGGACGCTGAAGTCCCGGCTAATGTGGATTATGACATGTGGTTAGGTCCCGTACCAGCCAGAACGTTTAATAAAAACAGGTTTCACTATAATTTCCGCTGGTATTGGGATTATGCAGGCGGTGCTATGACCGACTGGGGGGTTCACCTTATCGACTTTGCTGTTTACGCAATGAATGCCGGTTACCCGGATAAAATTTCACCGGGAGGAGGGATGTTCATGCATGAAAAAGGGGTGATTGAAACACCGGATATTCAACAGGCAATCTACAATTACCCAACGCATACCATGCTGTGGGAGTGTGGGCTAAACCCGGGAATTGGTCCTTATGGCAATGGGCATGGTGTTGCTTTTGTGGGAACCAAAGGTACATTGATATTGACAAGGAACGGATGGCAAATATTCCCGGACAAGGACAATGCCAGCGGTGAACCATGGATGAAAGCCGTAAAAAAAGAGGGTACCGAAGATGGATTGCAATTGCATGTAAAAAACTTTTTAAAGTGCATTCGTAAAGGTGGTACGCCAAACGCATCAGTGGATGTTGGGGCCAAAGTAGCGATTATTTCAGAGATGGGAAATATCGCCTACAGGGTAGGAGAAGTCATCCATTGGGATGATAATGCCAAGAAGTTTAAAGAAGAAGCAGCCAACGAACTAATAAAAGTTTCGTATCGCGATAAATGGCAGTTGCCAAAGGTGTAAATTTGCCAAAAAATGCTTTTATTTGTAAAAATTTAAAGTTGGGATGTCAAGCGAGAGTAGCTCAGTGGTAGAGCATCAGCTTCCCAAGCTGAGGGTCGCGGGTTCGATCCCCGTTTCTCGCTCAAAAAGTTCCTAAATATTCAGGAAAATTGATCCTGTTATCCGATAGAAAAGATTCAATCCTTTTTATACACCTCATCCATAAAATCATTAAAGATGGAATAGTTGCCTCCGGTGTTATGGAAAATAATGCCAATGATTTCATTTTTTTTATCCAACCAAAACAGGGAAATATTATCGCCGCCCATTTTGCCATACCTTCCATTTTTATCGACCCAGCCGCCCATTCCCCAGCCCCGATCGCGAATATGCCAGTTGCTGCCAATAATACTGTCGGGAAGGTGGTTTGTAATCATCATATCAATGTATTTTGGACGGAGTATCTTTTTCCCGTGAAACATTCCGTTGTTGAGCATCATTTCTGCGAAATTAAGGTAGTCCGAGGGCGTGGAAACAATATGTGCATTTCCGTTGTAAACCTCAGGTTCCTTTATAAAATCACTGTTTTTCCAATCTTCATAAAGCTTTAATTTCTTTTCTTTTCGGTCGTAGGTGTACATTGATCCAAAACGATGGGTTTTTTCTGCAGGGATAAAAAAATCAGTATCGTACATTTCAAGGGGCAATAACAGGTTATTCCTAAGAAATTCGTGATAAGGGGTTTCACTAATAAGCTCGATAAGATAAGTTAGCACATTTAATGAAGTGCCATATTGAAAACCTTCGCCCGGTTGTTTTTGAAGCGGCATTTCTGCGATTTTAAGCACATCGTGTTTTAAGCTTGAGTCTCTGTAAATACCATGCATTTTAAAAAAATCAGGATCGGTGCCAATACCCGATTGCCCGGTTAATAAGTCATAAATTGTAATTTCCCTTTTAGCCGGAACAGGTTTTTGCGCACTGTCGTCCGACAAAACTTTCATGTTTTTATATTCAGGGATATACTTAGAAAGTGGATCATCTATTGATAAAAGTCCTCTATCAACCAATAGTAGTGTAGCAGCTACCTTAAACGGATGTGCAGTACAATAAATCCGAAATAAACTCCTCTTTTTCAAGGTATCCCTATTGTCAAGATTTAAATAACCGATTGCTTTATGGTCAATTATCCCATGCTTATTGGCAAGGATATATTCGACACCTGCGAGGGAATTGTCCTGAATTTTCCCTTGCATAAGTTTTTCGATTTTATCTAATTTTGACGGTGTGAGATGGAGATTCCCGTTAGATAGATTTTGCCCTTCGGTTATATTAAAAATAAATAAAACAGCCGAAGTTAGAATCCAAGTTACAATCGTTTTTATTGAACGTTCCATCCGTTTTTGGTTTATAACTACTAAACTAAATTATTTTTAAGATTTTTTGATGTTGTATGCCATTAATACGTTACCACGTCTGACCAACAATAATCCATCCGCAATCGATAAATGGGCAATTGTCGGGCCTTTTCCGGCACTTGTCCTAAATGATCCGACTGATTCCAATACATTGTCATTCGCTTTTAGCAGCCTTACCCGGTTTCCTTTACTTTCGTAACAATAAAGCATCTCATCGGCAACCATAAAGTTACATGAGTTCATACTGTTGACGGAGGATAAAGTTTTACCTGTTTTCGAATCGAGGCAAAACACGCCCTTCGAATTTCCTGAAACAATCAACATATCTTTATATAAAATTGACCCGCCCAGTTCGTTGGCTTTGATACTGTCGGTCCATATTATTTCCGGTTTTTCATTGATATCGTTCCATTGAAGCATCTTTCCGTAGTGATGATAGCCACCAGTCAGATAGATTTTATTATCTATAACCTGAGGGACCATACAGCTATTATGGGAATCTTTCCATAAAATTTTACCGTCTTTGCAATCAACTAATAAGTCATGTTTGTAACTCGATGCGAAAATTGCTTTTTTACTTTTTGCAGATATAAGCACAGGCGAAGTAAATGAAGTGGAGTCGTTCAGGCTTTCCGATTGCCAAATTACATCTCCGGTAGTTTTGTCAAGTGCAACAATAGTTGTCTTATTGCCACATGGTGTTAGAATTAGTTTCTCATCAACAATAAGTGGAGATTCAGTTATCCCAAAATTCTCCAGGTCGAAACCAATGCTGCCAAAATCTTCATAGGAGGTTTGCCAGTTAATTTTACCTGTTTTTGCGTCAACACAAGCCACATCTCCATTTACAGTGATAGTATAAATTCTATTGTTATTAAAGGTTGGTGTACAACGGCTTTGAGGCCATGAATTTCCTTTTTTTGCCCTTCCAACAACAGTTTGCCAAAGGACTTTCCCTTTATAATCGAGGGCGCTTAAAATTTCAAGTGAATCGATCTTACCCATGGTGTATAGGGTTTTGTTGGTGGCGATTGTTGACGAGAAACCATCACCAAGCGAATCTTTAGCCCAAACAAGTTGCGGGCCATCTTCGGGCCAACTTTTGAACAAATTTGTTTCCTGGCAAATCCCGTTCCGATCTTCACCTCTCCATTGATACCATTGGGCTTGCGCGGAAATTGAGAAGGTAATTAACAGGGCATAAAAAATAGTTTTATACGAAGCTTTATTCATCTTAAATAATATGATTTTTTTAATTGTTTAAAGGATAGGCTTTTTATTTACTACATTGCCTATCCTTTTGTCATATTTCCACAATTTGACCAAATAAATTTCTATACAATTAGGACCTATTACTATTCAGCTAAAGGATCGAATGTTCCGTTGATCCAGCCTAAAGTTTGCTCAACCGCAGGACTTTTCTCTATTACTGATGAAGGAACAGCAAAGAAATCGTACAATTCCAGATAGTCAATCGGCTGTTCTTGCCCTCCATAAGTATCCAGATTTCGAAGCGATGCCGTAAAATATTGACTAAAGTTGTTTGCATCGTTTAAATCGAGATGTCCAAAATAGAGAGCTGTATCAATTCTCAACCATCCATTGTATGGCGAAGATACATCGGTAATTGGTCGGCCC
Organism: Prolixibacteraceae bacterium; assembly: GCA_963677475.2. GTDB lineage: Bacteria > Bacteroidota > Bacteroidia > Bacteroidales > Prolixibacteraceae > JABMQB01. The sequence continues at coordinate 131,717 of CAXXQD010000018.1, forward strand.
CAACTTCCAAGCGCCCGGTAAGATAAACCGTGCCTTTGGGTTCCGTTTAGTTTTTTAACATGCTCTCCTAAATCTTCCCGATACATTTTACGCCTTCTTAAATCCCAAACTCTTTTGTTTTCGAATGCAAATTCTACTTGACGTTCAATCATAATTACTTCACGCAGGAATTCTTGTGAGATCGAATTTGATATCCCGAATTCTCCGCCTCCAGATTCAATTCTGGCACGTTCACGTATGGCACGAACATATTCCAATGCTTCGCTTTTTAGCCCAATTTCATTTGCACATTCTGCGAGGTTTAACAATACTTCAGCATAACGAAGTTCGATCCATGCTGTACTTGTTTGCGAAATATCTTCCCTTGTAATTGTTGGGTCAGTGGCTTTTTTATTGTAAAAACCCGTTGCAGGTGCCCGGTTTCCTTCCACTGAATTCCGGAATGTCCAAACATTACTAATATCCCGACCACTCATTTCCCATTGCGAGCCATTATAAGCAACAGTAGCATAAAACCTTGGATCACGGTTTTGCCAGAAGTAGGTTGAGTCATATCCAGAACCTTCTTCGCTGATTAATTTACCATTTGCCATTGGAAAGGCTTTAACCAGCTCCCAGGTAGGGCTGAATGCAGAAGAGCCACCAGCAGAATATGGACGAACGCTGCCTTCCCAACCATGGGTATAAGCAGAACCGGCACTCAAGCTATACCTTTGGAAAATAATGGCTTCAGGATTTTCAGTTACGTTTGCTGTAAAAATGGATGCAAAATCGGGGTGTAATGCCCTAGGAACAGCCATTTGGGATAAAAGGACAACTGCTTGTTTATTGGCATCGTAAGCTCTCTGCCATCTATCCTGGTCGTTGTTGGGATTGAACATCGGGCTAGCCCAGGCTAATAGCACCCTGCCTTTAAAAGCTGCTGCAGCTCCGCTGGTAATACGCCCTTTGTCTGCAATTTGTGTCCAATCAATTGGAAGGCCTTCTATGGCCAAATCCAAATCTTCAATAATCTCTTCAATTGCATCTTTTGTTTTGCTCCGTGGCACATCTAAGGCTTCTGAGCCTTCATAAGGGTCTTGTACTTCTTTTACAATGGGAACCCCACCGTATAAGCTAACCAATTGCCAATACCGGTAGGCCCTTAAAAAAAGTGCTTGTCCCGCTAGCTCACCTTTAAGACTGTCAGGGACCGATGAATTTTCGATTCCTTCAAGACCAATATTAATGCGGCGAATTAGGTTGTACATATCTTTATGGAAAACAGTCATGGTATTAATAGAACTCGGAGTCGTAAATCCATATAAAAGGTTGGTGTATTGAGTCCCTGAAGAATAGGTTTCGTCGCTGTATGGACTATTGCCCCCGAAAGATGCACCTGGCATATTGTTTAAATTCAAATTGTTGATATACAATTTAATCTGGGTTTCGTCTTCCCAAATTCGATTATCCAATGTGGTTAAATCATGCTTGTCCAATACATCCTGACACGAGAAAAAGAATATTGAAACTATTCCAATAAGTATATAAGAATAGGGTTTCATTTGTTTTATTTTATTTTTCATCTGTTTAAAATTTTTTGATTTCTGAATGCTCAATCCCGATAATTATCGGGAGAATACATTCAGGAACTCACATAAATTTTAATCATCCTATTGTGTGAATTTAGAATGATGAAAATTCATGTTCGTTTCATTTTAATAATCTTGTGATTTGATTTCATAACCTGATTTCTGTTATAGCCTGAGGTTGAGACCAAAACTGAATGTTTTCAGCAAAGGATAAGTATTATAACGTGCTATTGCATCTTCCTTATACTTAAATGTTGTAATAGGAGACCATAAGTTGGTTCCTGCAAAGAAAATCCTAAGTTCGCCTATTCCCCAGTTTTTAGAAATTTTTTGAGGTACACTGTAGGATATATTCAGGTTTTTTAACCTTAGTTGATAAATGTCTTTCATCCAGAATGTTGATACCCATTGGTTTGAGCCGGCATAAAAAGGACTTGGGTATTTGGCATTGGGATTTTCAGGTGTCCAGAAATCGCTCCAAAATGCGGGGGAATTTTCGGTTGCTGTTGGAACTGTACGTGCAAGTTTATCAACAGCTTGGTTGCTAATGCCATAAGCCATCGACCATAACATGCTTACCCTAAGGTCTTTCCATCCACCTCCCATGGATATGTTTCTAGGAAGTAAATGCTTCCAGGTTAGCTGATCCCCAATTCTTTCCACATATTTCTTATCGTAGTCGTTGATATCCCCATCGGGTTCAAACATGGTTCTTGGTTCTCCATTACTGGTATTCCCTGGGCGCCCGATGTCCTCAAAATAAAAGCTTCCCAATCCTGCAGGGGCACCATTGATCAAATAATCATGTCCCCATGTTTCCATATATTCGGCATTAATTGCATCTAGTTGCTCTTGTGTCCTGATAATGCCATTACAAATAAATCCTTCTTCTCTGCCGGCAGCTGAAGTACTTTGTCCGATAGGGTACCTAAAATCATTTTCAGGGTACTCGGTTGGCCTTTCAATAATTCTGTTCGTAGCAAACGAGAAATTACCGCTTATGTTCCAGTAAATATCGTTGTTTATTTTTCCTCTGTATCCAATTTGACCATCAAATCCCCAAGCTTCTAAACGGCCAAGGTTTTCACCGGGCATTTCACCCAATCCGGCAGTTACAGCAAATTCAACAGTTCTCTTGTCTAAAATGTCGTATTGATAGGTATAATAGGCATCTAGGGTAACACTTAACCGGTTATCTAAAAACCTCAGGTCGAGCCCTAAATTATGCATCAACGATTTTTCCCATGAAACGCCTATACTTGCCACATCTGTTTTTCCTCCAATGCCCAATCCGATCAAAGGAACATCGGTACCTAACAGATGATGACCATCAGAAAGTGAATATTTTATGGTATATTCATAGGGTGATACCGAACTGTATCCCGATAATCCCATGGAGAACCTTATTTTCATGTAATCGATAAATGAAAGCTTATCTTTCGCAAACTTTTCCTCCGAGGTAACCCAGCCTAATGAAACTGCCGGAAATATACCTTCCCTTTCTCCTGGCGAAAACAGGGTTGTAGTTTCATACCTAACCGTCGATTCAATAAGGTATTTATCTGCATATCCGTAATTTAAACGAAATACACCACCCAAATCACCACTTTCTGACATTCCTCCACTTGTTGATGGTGTTAAAAATGCATCCTGAAGTTCCAGTCCATAGGTTTGAATACCTTCAGTCAAAGCATTAAAGCTATAGCCATAGCCTTCTGTTTGTTCATAAGTCAGGAAGGAAGAAAAGCTATGCTTCCCAATGGTTTTTGCATAGTTTAAACTCAGGTTTAACTGGTAGCTTGAACCAAAACCATAGGTTTCTGAGATCCGGTCGTTGTTGCTTACAGTTCGTATGGTTTGTATTTCATTGTTTAATATGTATTTATAATCTTCTGAAGGAAATCCAAAGAGGTATAAATCATATGGTACCATGTAGTCTTTAGAATAATTGTTTGATTCCCTCCGGCTAAATGATGCGGTTGCTTTTAAGCCTTTTATTTTTTGGAAATCGTATGAGGCGCTTAGATTTAATGTATTGCCTTTTGTAACATTTCTTCGATAACTTTCTGATTCAAATAAATATAGGGGATTAAACGATAAATTGTTTCCAACAGGATAACCATTAATATAAGGAGGCGTCCATTTTGGGGTTTGAAGGAGGACTTCAAATAAATCCTCCATGGTGTTTGATCCTGCTCCAGATACATAAGGCCTTGTAAAATCGCGATTGTCAAGCGAGACTGTTGCAGATATTTTTATTGCATCGGTTACCTGTGCATCCAGTCCAATCCTGTACGAATATTGACCAATTCCCATCTGGGCGAAGTTTCCTTCGGTGTACATATAACTTCCTCCGGCATAATAGCTTACTTTGTCGGATCCACCAGAAACATTGATGGTGTGACGGGTCACAGAAGACCTTTGCCAGGCTTCGTCCAACCAGTTATAATTTTGATTTTTCATTGCCTCCAGCTCAACTGGATAAATATACCTGGTTGAATCGCTAGGATAACGTGCATTGATTGCCCTGGCATGATCATAAGCACTCATCATTTCGGTTTGGGTTGTAGCATCCATAAGTCCGTAACTGCCTGAATAGCTAATTCTCAGTTTTCCTTTTTTGCCCCGTTTTGTTTTTACCAACACAACACCGTTGGCACCTTTGCTTCCGTAAACCGCTGCTGATGCATCTTTTAATACTGAAAAACTCTCGATATCGGAAGGGCTAAGCATATCATAAGTCGCCTGCGAAACCTGAAAACCATCGACAATATAAAGAGGGGCAGGATCTTTTGCACCTTCCCCGGAGTTGCCAAAGGTAGTTTCGGCCCTGATGCGGACTCTTGTAGAAGCTCCAGGCATACCTGTAGGTTGGGCAGGGGAAACCGAAACACCCGCCATTCTTCCATCCAGTAAACTGGTAAGGTTTGGGGCTGGAAAGTCTTCAATTTCTTTTGCCGAAAGACTGGAAACAGAACCAAGCATGTTTGCCCGTTTTACTTCGCCGTAGCCAACCACAACCACTTCGTCAAGATCGTTGATTGTTTCATTGAGTTTGATATTAATAATACTTCTGTTGTTCACCGGGATTTTCTGTACATCAAAGCCAATAAATGAGATCATGAGGGTATCGTTGGGGCTTACCATAATGGAATAATGACCGTCGATATCGGTTATTGTACCCTTGGTAGTGTTGGTAATAACCACGTTAACCCCAACCATAGTTTCTCCTTTATCATCTGTAACATATCCGGAAACATTCGTGGATTGATTGACCTGCGAAAATAGGGAAGAAGTAAACAAGAGCTGGACAAGAACAAATAAAAGGTAATTCTTTTCCTTAAATAAAGTTCTAAAGAAAGGTGCTCCTGGTGCAGGAAAGAATTGTTTAATTTTCATGAAAATTGTTTAAAAGTTAGTTAAATAAAGTTGTCTAGTATTTAAGTATTCATCGTTGTAAGTTGGCTTTGGAGGGATTGTTTTTATGTATGATTAAAATCGGTTTTTAGTTTATTCTCAGTTTATTTGCAATAGACGAATTCCCTTATTCCTATAGTTGAAAATTATTGTTTCAAAAGAAGTCATTGAAAGATTCTGAAATACAGGTGTGCCAAACCTTAATTTGAAATGGCACATCCTGTAAATCATCTAGTTATGATCATGTTTATGTATGGATCCAGAGCTGATAGATCATTCCTGTTTTGAATATGATTTAATATGTGCTGAACTAATTCAATAAGATTTTTGAGGTTCCATAAGCATTGCCGCTTTGAACTTTCACAAGGTAAACCCCCTTTTGAAAATTGTCCAGGTTGATGTAATTGGTGTTTTCAGCTGACAACAATAATTTACCTGACAGGTCGTAAATCTTAGCATCAGCTAACTTTGAAATACGAAGAATATTATTGTAGCAGTGAATTTTCAGTTTATTAAGGTTTATTTGCTCAGCTGCAGTATGCAGTGGAACTCCATAAACCCTTACATCATGGATGCGAGGGGTTTGCCCGTTACATTCTCCAAAGCGCAACATAAGAGGTTGGTCGGTGTAAATACCTTCTTCCCATGTCATTCCCAAGGCGGATTCCTGACAGCTATATTCATTGTCAGTTTTTTCACGCGACGTAACATCTTTGGTGAAACTTGTTTGAAATTGTGCTTGTCCGGGCTGATAACGTAAGGTGTCCCATGTTGCACCATCATCAAGGCTAAATTCAAGCATTACTCCACGTTTGTTACCTCCGCAACTTGAGTGTGACCACTCCACGACTTCCACATAACTAAGTTGTCTTAAATCAAGGATAAATTCACCATGTACCATTGGTAGGTTTCCGCCACTTGCCGGGTAGGTCCTGCTTATCTCAACAAAACCATCGGATACATTCGGGGTAGGCGTTTTATCTTCATGATTAGCATAGGCTGTTTCCCATTCCGGGGCAAAAGCACACTGGTGAAAAATATATCTGGCCTGATCACTCGAACCCAGAAAATTCACATACATGGAATCGTCTTTAAATCCGTATATCGGATCGCCTGAAACCGGATCGGTGACATTATCACTGTTTCCGGAGCTAGGATTGGAATCACTATGAAAGAAGTCAAATCCCATGAAATTTTCATTTAATACTAATTGTTCCGATGGGAAAAGATTTCCCCATCCTGTTCCTGTATCATCAATGTCATCTTGCCCTAAAGCGTTAAAGCAGAGGCTGAAAAACATAATTGTTGGAAATACTAATTTTTTAATCATAGTTTTTGTTTTAATAGGTTAATAATTTATTTGGTATTGTTTTTACTAATTAGCCTTTGTTAAAAATCCTATTGCTTTGTCCGGGATATTGATTTGAATAAAACCATTTGTTTGGCAGGTAATTTTACTCTGAACTAACAGGTGTTATTCTAAATCTTGTTGTGTAAAGGAAAAAATAGTCGGTAAGAATTATTAATACAGGAGTGCCAATTTTTAATGCCTATTGGCAGTTGTTGAAAACCAGTCATTTACAATTGTTAAAATGTGCGAGGTTAATTCCTGGAAGATTAAATTTTTGTGATTTGAATTAGTGTTAATCAGGCAAATATCCTTATTAAAACGAAGTGGCATTTTTTGGGAAAGCAATATTATTGGAAGTTTTGAGGGAAACCGAAGCCATAAGTATATTGGGCATAAACTAAATGTTATTCCCATTTATTTTTGGGGTATTATGCTATTCTATTGTACAACGAACTACTAAAATAAAAGAAGCCCCGGATTTAGATCGGAGCTTCTTTTACTTTATAAAGTTTTACCTAAACTTCAAAGCGTGGAACAAGAACTAGATAGACTATTTAATTTTATAGGCCATCAAAGCTTTTCCATGCCTGATGTACATAATGCCTTTGGCTAGTACAGGATGTGAAAAGTGCTGCCTGTTTCCTTTTTGAACTTTAAAAGAACTGTTTTCGACCAGCTTATTTTCTTTTTCAGAAAGTAAACTAACCGTTCCGTTTCTTCCGTAAGTGATAAATTTATTATCAGCATAAATAATACTTCCATATGCATTTTGTAGTGAATCGACCACTTGTCCTGTTTCAAGGTCCAGGGCTTTTAGCCAATTGCCTTTAATGGTGGTATAAAACTTATTGTTTAAAACCATGAACCCGCTAAAATCATTTTTCACTTTTTCGTTTCTCCAAATTTCGGTGAGTTGTGTTCCATCGTCGGACAATTTAAGCTTAACAGCACCACAAGCGCCTTTATCCATGGTGACGAAATAAATATGTCCGTCCTGATAAATTGGGGTGTTGCAATGTTCCCCGTCGTATTTATAAACAATAGGATAAGAGCCAAGCAATTCACCAGAATTGCAATCAACAGTTAGCAGGTTATGGCGTGTTGACATTACCAGTACTTTCTTTTCAGGAAGGTTTATGGTAATTGGGGAACAATAGGCGTTTGTATCGCTCAGGGCTTTTGAAGTCCAAACAGGTTTTCCGGTATGCATATCCAGGGCAGCAAAATTAGTTTCAACACCACCCGGGAAACAATATACTTTTCCGTCTTCAACAACCAGTGATTCCGAAAATCCGAACATGTTCTCGTAGCCACCAAGGTCTTTGACCATTTCAACTGCCCAAACTTCTTTTCCCGTGGCTACTTCGCAGCATAAAATCCTTCCGAGGCTTGAGCATGAATAAACGAGATTGCCAACAACTGTTGGGGCCGATCTTGCACCCGGATATGTTGCCGAAAACCCATTTCCAAAGAATTCTTTGCCGTTGGGTGTTTTCCACAAAAGTTCACCATTTAGGTTAAAGGCAAATAAATAACTCATGCTATCGATTTCGCCGTTCACAAAAAGTTTGTCGTTTGTAACGGTTGGTGATGCGTAACCTGTACCAACGATTTCTGTCGCCCAGATTTCTTCAGGTCCGTTTTCGGGCCATTGATCCAGCAATTTGGTTTCCTGGTAGATACCGTCTCTGTTTATTCCGCGCCATTGCGCGAAATCTTCTTTACACGAGCTATTTAGGAGCATGGTGAAAATAAAAATAGCCGTGATAAAATTAAATTTTTTCATGGGAAATTTGTTTTGGTTTTTATTTGTAAAGAATTCCGGATTTGCAGTATCTCCTCTCGGTGCCTTCTCCTTTGCGCGCTGGAAATCTATTGGACACAAAATTAATAATTTACATCGGTCGGGTTGTTAACGCGAAGTTAAAATGGTATTCATGCTTAGCATGACCATTAAAAAGGACAACTTTGTTTAAAGCTAATTTTAAAATTAATGCTTACTTTCATCGTAGAATTATTTATAACTAAACCAAAAAACCAATAAAATGAAACAACTACTTACTGTTTTTATGTTGGCACTGCTCGTAGCTTGTGCAAAAGAAAAAGATTCAATTGAAAATATTGCTTTATTTACACCTTCTCCGGGATGCACGAAGGCTGTAAGCAACGAGCTGTTTTTTATACATTTTAAATCTGATGCAGAGATAAATCCTGAAGAGGCAATAACGATTTTTAATGAAGACGGTTCCGTTTTCGAAGAAATTAAATTGGATGGGGATTGTATGCTTGAGAAGAAATCGACGCGGGTAATTTTTAATCCGAAAAAGGATTTGGAGATAGGCAAGAAATACTATGTTAATTTTTCATCGAATGCTTTTAGTGACAGCTCATGTGTAGTGAGTAAAACTGGTTGGTCGTTTACCTGTGGACAGAAATTGAGGGAAGTTGAAAAATATTGTAGCGGTATCGAAGGCAATTTCAGGTTGTTAATTGGTTTGCCGGAAAGTTACGAGCAAAATACCGATAAAAAATATCCGGTAGTTTACATTACCGATGGTGGCTTTTTTAACCATAACCAGTATGGTGAGTTAGCAGATGCTGCAGCAAAGGGTAAAATTGCAGATTTAATCACAGTTGGAATTACCTATCCCGAGGAATATATTATTAGCGATATTCGCAAGTTCAGGGGCAGGGACCTTGCACGTTACCCCGATGTTTTATTTAATTTTTTAAACGATAATATTATCCCTTTTATAAATTCTGAATATCGAACTCAGGTGGATAACAATACTTTGATTGGTAACTCCTTGGGAGGAATGTTTACATCTGGGACACTTCTCCGATATCGTGAAAATTCAGGATTTCCGTTTAAAAACCAATTTGCAGTTGCACAGATCGCCGATTATGTGGAAGCTGAGCAGGCACTGGCAGATGCTGTTAGTGATCTTCCTTTGAATTTTTACCTTGGAATTGGAGGTGCAGATCGTCCCGAATGGGTTCAATCATACCATACACTTATAAGCAATCTTGAAAGCCGGAACTATCCTTCTTTTCAATTTAAACATAAAGTTTATGAAGGTTTGCCTCATGGCGAAGTATCGTCAACACCAAGTTTTAAAGATGCCTTTGAGTGGATTTTCCCAAGGGAATAAATAAGCTATGCTTTTTTACATTTAACGTGGTATTTATTGCTTTCGGTAATTGTTAGCAATCCAAAATCATTGATTTTTTGAAGGGTCTTTGTTCGTGACTGATGACCATCTTCAATAAGGATTACCCCATCAGGTTTTACAATACGGTGAAGTTCCTGAAGTAAAAGGCTTGGTTTTTCGACCATATGGAACATATCGAGGGCATAAACCATATCAGCAGTGTTACTGTCAATGGAGGTGGAATAACCATTGGCAAGCACTGCTTCTACGTTTTGAAGGTTGTAGTTTTTTATTTTATGTTGAACATTTTCGATGGCAAGTGGATGGACATCCACGGCTAGAACTTTGCCCTTGTCGCCCACGCATTCCGATGCATTTTTAATGTAACGGGCAGGTCCACAGCCGTAATCAACCACTGTTTGCCCCTCCTTTAGTCCAAGGGTTTTAAATTTTTTATTGGAATGGTTGCCAAAAAAGTCGAATAATTTCATGATGAAGGTCATCACTTTAAAGGCAATATCAGGTATTTTATCACGGTCTTTGCCTGTTAATGTTTCATAGATGTTTTCTTTGTTTTTCATAGTTTTAAAAGTTGAATTTTGATTGAATGCGAATTTATTCGATTTAACAAATGATTGGATAGACAAATGGATTAAATACCTGAATTATCAGGTAAGTCCTAGAAAAGGGTAGGGCTATGTAGATGTGATCGTTAGTTACACACAAACGAAAATAATTTCTTCCTTGCAGTTGAGCCTATTTTTGTTGAAATAACCATCGGACCCGTTCATAGGCAAGTGTATAATGGAAAACCACAAATCCTGAAAATACAAGTGCCTGTATTTTGAAGGATAAAAGGAACAAGATTACTGAAGCACTTCCAAAAACCAATAGTTCGAACAAAAATCGAATTGGACCCGGTGTGGGGACGACTGTTTTTCCTGATCGGCTTGGATCGTTTTTAACGGCGAATATGCCCCAAAGTGCGGCTACAAACACAGGAATACCGATCGCAAACAGGTATTGTTTCGGTCCCGTGTTTTGCGACCATGCCCATAAACCAAAACTAAATAATGCTGTTAGTTCAAGTAGGAACCGTAAAAATGAATTGACGATGGTTAAAAACATAAGAGTTTGATTAATTGGTCATATCCTTGTAGTTAATAACAGGTCGTGGCATATAATGTTTTGGGGTATTTTATGCCACTAAAAGTGGTGCGCACCAATTAATTATTCCTCGGCGGTTTTCACGGGGTTGCATCGTTCTCTCCATCTCTTTTTCATTTCTTCACGTTCTTCAGGACTTAATTTCATCCATGTCCTGTGGTCGAACCTGCTTTTGCTTTTACTGTGATGGCTTTTCCCAAATCCACCGAAAAGTATCCGTGCAAGAACAAGTATCCCCAACGCTTGCCAGAAAGTAATGGCACTTAAGCCAAAAATGTTTGGTATAAGCGCATTCCAAAGAAGCATCACAATGCCCCCAAAAATGATTATGCCTGCTGCAATTGCCAGTGGAATAAAAATTACCGCTTTTATCCAAAATTTAGTTGTACGTTTTCTGTTTTCCCACATCATGATTTCTATTTTTTATGATTTCTATTCCTTGTATAAATTCTCTAACCGATTTCTCAGATGCGCCACGGCATAGCGTTTTCTCGAGATAATCGTTTTAATATTATCACCAGTTTTGTCTGCAATTTGTTGAAGGGTGAAATCCTCCAATTCATTCCAGATAAAGACATCGCGTTGTTTGTCGGGTAGTTCCTGAAGGGCTTCAAGCATTTGCTCCATGATATATTGTTGCTCCAATTCCGACTCCGGGGTATTTTCATCAGACAATAAAGATCCCGGATTATAAAATTCCCCATCTTCGTTTTCATAAGCCAGGTTATCAATCAATTGAGGTTCATGCTTCCGTTGCTTGTCGATAATCCGGTTGCGGCTTGCCCTGTACAACCATGCACTTATTTGGCTGATTGGTTCCAAATCCATAGCCGCACTGAAATAATACCAAACATCCTGCAAAATATCTTCAGCATCTTCATGGCTCTGCACCCTGCTTCTGATAAATACAAACAAGCGTTTTCCGTATTCCTGAACGGCATCAAGGATTTTTTGCTCTTTTGCCATGGGCGATATTGTACTTATTTCTACCATATAATAAGGTAGACGATTAAGACCTTAAATTACTTTAAATCTTATAGATTTTTTTTACGAGAAGGAAAGCTAATTGTTGGTGTCGTTTGGGTATGTCATATTTAGCAGGAGAACCGTTCTCTAAGATATGTAAAACATAAATAAGGGTTCTATTTGAACCTTTAATAAAGCAAAAGTCCCAGTTTTAAAAGACAGCTAAAAATGAGATATCAACTAAATTTCTGTGACTTCACATGCCGTTTATTATATCAATTGTATTTCAATAAATAAAAGTTTAGCTAGGAACCTGGTATTAAATTTCTTTTCCAGAAGTTTCTATTGTAGCATTTTCGATGATCAAATTGTAGGAATAACCTGCTCCAAAGTCCTTATCAACAGCAAGTGTGCCTTTTACTGTGATAATTTCGCCAACCACAGCAATATCCTGGCTAGTAATTGTCAAATCAAAATTACCATTGTCGCTGGTTCCGTCCTGCAAATGAAGCCAGTTTCGGTCCATGATCCCGGTGTTAATCTTTACCAGTTTTCCGGTTATTTTAACTGTTTTTCCAGCAAAGGAATCTTTGTTTATAAACAGTTCGGCGATGGTATGTTCACCCTCCGGTTTTTCTATGGAGATCGATTCTTTTTCGGTTGACGGGGCTTTTCCCATGTGCCCCGAAACGGCAGGACTGCTATTCACCATTAATGGATCTTTACTGAGCTGACTAACAAAGTAGATCACATCAAATGTTTTGTCAAGCTCTTTGCTTGTAAAATTTTCCATCTTTAAGGCTTTTTCATAATAACAATCATCTCCAACTTCAATTTCCATTTTGCTAATGGCAAGCCAGTTTTTTTGATTTTTTTCAGAAACCAGCAAATAGGTATAGGTACTTCCATGTATAACCTCTTCAACTTTTACAACGTGGTTCGAGGCCATTGGTCCCGGCATATCCGGATGTGCCTGTGTTTGTATTTCAGGTTCCGAATTTTTATAATTTTTGTTTTTCACACACGATAAAACAAGGAGGCTTAGAACAATTATCGAAAGTACTTTCATTTCTTTTTATTTTGATTCAGTGAATACTAATTTAAAACTTTTTCCGCACGTTCAGATATACCCTCGTGTAGCTATCGCTTGGCTGAAACGTGGTTTCAAAGTTAACAGAAAGGTATAACTTTTTGTTTTGTTGCCACGATAAATTTATTTCGCCAATATGTTGTTTGAGATCTGAGTTGGTATTTAAGTATCGGAAATTTACGAATCGGTAATTTCCCGTTGTATTTAATTTGCCATGAAGGAAGTTTTTTGTGAGCCTTGCTCCATAAATTTCGCCATCGAGATAGCTTGTTTGCATAAAATTGCCCGATAAAGTGAGCGAAGCATCTAACCATGGAACTTTACTGAACGTGGCATTTCCTCTTAATGTATTGGTTCTTCTGGCATCGTTTTTCATAAAGCGTGTACCCCCATTTAGACCAAAACTCACATAGTTGAAAGGGCGGTAATTCAATCGAAGCCTGATGCCTTGTCTCGCTGCTTCCAATGCTGTTAAATTTGCATAGTCTTTATAGGTTTCGTAATAAATTACATTTTTTCGTGCGTCGTAGGAAGCCGACATCGATAATTTTCTTGAGAGCCTGTAATTCAAAGAAAGGTACATGCCAGTTAAACTAAAGGTTGATTTTGCCTTTTCATTTTCGATTTTAAACAAATCAATTTCAACGGAAGAAAAGAGGTTTACCTTTGGGATCAGCGAATTGTTGTGTTGAAAATATAGAAACCTTCGATCGGTTTTCGAATGATTGGTCTGTTCGAAAAAGGCAATCGAACTTTTCATTTGTCCGGTTTTCGATTTCAAAGAATGACCGAAATAAGCGCCAAGCTCCAATAAATTCAGGTTAAGTCCATAATCCGAGTAATCGGGTCGGGAGCCAACCGCCAATCCCAAATAAAAGTTGCCTAATGTGTGTTGCACCTGAAGACCATCCATGGCACCAATATTGGCAAGGTTCGGGTTTATTTTTCGACCTATCCATAAATCAGTGTTTTTATTGAATGAATAGTTTAATGCCAGGCTGTATATTTTTAGCGCGTTGTTCAGGTTTTCTTTCACTTCATCCCATTCATTTAGCTTATGGGTAAAGGCGATGTAGCTTTCCAACGAAAATCTGGAGTCCGAAATATGGTTTCCTTTGAAGGACAAGGTATAGCGGAATCGTTGACTATTATCTTGCGTTTTGTAAATATTTGAATAAGAGGCTATTGATAATCTGCCTGAAATGTCTTCCTTGTATTGCTCATTCACAGGTCTTGAATTTTCGCTTTTTAGAACTTGTTCGTGCAAATCGATTTCAGGATTATTTTCGGGTTCATCTAAATCGGGTCTTGGCTTTTCATGGAAAGGTGTTTTCGCATAAATCTTATCACCAACTTCCAATTTCTGTTCTTCGATATATGAACAAAGGCAGGAGATAGAAGAATGATGTTGTACCGTTAATACAGGTTTTAATATATCATCGATTCTCCTAAACAAAGTATCCCCATTTTCGATGCCAGAAGTTGAAGCAAACTTTACATAGATGTTATTCCCGGTCTTAAATGAAACCGCACCTTCTAAAACTTGGGTATTTACTTGCGCCGAAACGTGATTGTTAAATGCATTAACGCCAACCAATGACAGAAATAAAATGAGGTATTTAATATGCTTATTCATTTTAGCCATAAATCCTTTTTTAATCATCTTCGCTACCTTGCGGATGGCATGCATAACAATTAATACTGTTGTAAACGTAATTATTTACGCCCTGGTGTTCACTATCCATTTCTGATTTGTTGTGCTCATGACAATCTGTACACGAAAAGAGGGCATAGTTTGATGCGGTAGTATGGCAATCTGCACAGCTATTCCATTCACCTCTGTGTTTGCCGCTGTAGATTGGGAAATATTGCCCATCATGATCAAATGTTGAAGGTTCCCATGCATTCTCTGTATGGCAAGCTTCGCAATCGATAGGGAATTGAGCGGCTAAATGGTTAGGATCATTAGCACTATTGTAATCCGATGTGTGACATGCAAAACAAGTGGTTGGTGTATTTGTGTAATTGCCTTCATGGCACAAGAAACAGTTGTTTGCAATACTTGCATGTGCTCCATTTAGTGCATAAAAACTTTGATGATCAGGGAATTGTGCTGGCTCCCAGCCAGTGTTGGTTGTATGGCAGTTGTCGCAAGTAAGCGATAATCCAAGATTGGCATGATTAGGATTACCGGTACTATTATAATCTTCGGTGTGGCAAGCCGAACAGTTTGTCGGTGTTCCTGCATAGCCCGAAGTATGGCAGCTTTGGCATTCTGTGGCAATGTGCGCCCCTGTCAAAGGGAAATTGGTTGCATCGTGGTCAAAAGTTGCATCTTCCCAGTTGGTCGTATTGTGGCATTGTGTACAGTCGTGCGGGTATGCCGATTGCACATGGTTTTCTGCATTTGTATAGTTTTGCTGGTGGCAATCGTAACAACCGGGCCCTGCGCCCACGGTTGTCCCGGCGTGGCAATCGGAACACTGTCGCCCGGCATGTGCACCATCGAGTTGGAAGCCAGTTCCGGCATGGTCAAATGAAGAAGGTTTCCATGCATTGGTAGTGTGGCAATCCTCACAAGTTGACGCAATCCCTGCAGCAGTGTGGCTTGGCTCGGCAGCCAGGTTGTAATTTTCGGTGTGGCAAGCCGAACAGTTTGTCGGTGTTCCTGCATAGCCCGAAGTATGGCAGCTTTGGCATTCTGTGGCAATGTGCGCCCCTGTCAAAGGGAAATTGGTTGCATCGTGGTCAAAAGTTGCATCTTCCCAGTTGGTCGTATTGTGGCATTGTGTACAGTCGTGCGGGTATGCCGATTGTACATGGTTTTCTGCATTTGTATAGTTTTGCTGGTGGCAATCGTAGCAACCGGGCCCTGCGCCCACGGTTGTCCCGGCGTGGCAATCGGAACACTGTCGCCCGGCATGTGCACCATCGAGTTGGAAGCCAGTACCAGCATGGTTAAACGAAGAAGGTTTCCAAGCATTGGTAGTGTGGCAATCCTCACAAGTTGACGCAATCCCTGCAGCAGTGTGGCTTGGCTCGGCAGCCAGGTTGTAATTTTCGGTGTGGCAAGCCGAACAGTTTGTCGGTGTCCCTGCATAGCCCGAAGTATGGCAGCTTTGGCATTCTGTGGCAATGTGCGCCCCGGTCAATGGGAAGTTGGTTGCATCGTGGTCAAAAGTTGCATCTTCCCAGTTGGTGGTATTGTGGCATTGCGTGCAGTCGTGCGGGTATGCCGATTGTACATGGTTTTCGGCATTAGTATAGTTCTGCTGGTGGCAATCGTAGCAATCGGGCCCTGCGCCAACAGTTGTCCCGGCATGGCAATCGGAACACTGTCGCCCGGCATGTGCACCATCGAGTTGGAAGCCAGTACCAGCATGGTCAAATGAAGAAGGTTTCCATGCATTGGTAGTGTGGCAATCTTCACAAGTTGACGCAATCCCTGCAGTAGTGTGGTTTGGCTCGGCAGCCAGGTTGTAATTTTCGGTGTGGCAAGCCGAACAATTTGTTGGCGTCCCGGCATAACCCGAAGTATGGCAGCTTTGGCATTCTGTGGCAATGTGCGCCCCTGTCAAAGGGAAATTGGTTGCATCGTGGTCAAAAGTTGCATCTTCCCAGTTGGTCGTATTGTGGCATTGTGTACAGTCGTGCGGGTAAGCCGATTGTACATGGTTTTCGGCATTTGTATAGTTCTGCTGGTGGCAATCGTAGCAACCGGGCCCTGCGCCAACAGTTGTCCCGGCATGGCAATCGGAACACTGGCGCCCTGCATGTGCGCCGTCGAGTTGGAACCCTGTGCCAGCATGGTCAAACGAAGAAGGTTTCCATGCATTGGTAGTGTGGCAATCTTCACATGTTGATGCAATCCCTGCAGCAGTGTGGTTTGGCTCGGCAGCCAGGTTGTAATTGTCTGTGTGGCAAGCCGAACAGTTTGTTGGAGTCCCGGCATAACCCGAAGTATGGCAACTTTGGCATTCTGTTGCTATGTGTGCCCCAGTCAATGGGAAGTTGGTTGCATCGTGGTCAAAGGTTGCATCTTCCCAGTTGGTGGTATTGTGGCATTGTGTGCAGTCGTGCGGGTATGCCGATTGTACATGGTTTTCAGCATTTGTATAGTTCTGTTGGTGGCAATCATAACAACCGGGCCCTGCGCCGATGGTTGTCCCGGCATGGCAATCGGAACACTGGCGCCCTGCATGTGCGCCGTCGAGTTGGAACCCTGTGCCAGCATGGTCAAACGAAGAAGGTTTCCAAGCATTGGTTGAGTGGCAATCTTCACATGTTGATGCAATCCCTGCAGCAGTGTGGTTTGGCTCGGCAGCCAGGTTGTAATTGTCTGTGTGGCAAGCCGAACAGTTTGTTGGAGTCCCGGCGTAACCCGAAGTATGGCAACTTTGGCATTCTGTGGCTATGTGTGCCCCTGTTAATGGGAAGTTGGTTGCATCGTGGTCAAAAGTTGCATCTTCCCAGTTGGTGGTATTGTGGCATTGTGTGCAGTCGTGCGGGTATGCCGATTGTACATGGTTTTCAGCATTTGTATAGTTCTGCTGGTGGCAATCATAACAACCGGGCCCTGCGCCGATGGTTGTCCCGGCATGGCAATCGGAACACTGGCGCCCTGCATGTGCGCCGTCGAGTTGGAACCCTGTGCCAGCATGGTCAAACGAAGAAGGTTTCCAAGCATTGGTTGAGTGGCAATCTTCACAAGTTGAAGCAATCCCCGCAGCAGTGTGGTTTGGCTCGGCAGCCAGGTTGTAATTTTCGGTGTGGCAAGCCGAACAATTTGTTGGCGTTCCGGCATAACCCGAAGTATGGCAGCTTTGGCATTCTGTGGCAATGTGCGCCCCTGTCAAAGGGAAATTGGTTGCATCGTGGTCAAAAGTTGCATCTTCCCAGTTGGTCGTATTGTGGCATTGTGTACAGTCGTGCGGGTAAGCCGATTGTACATGGTTTTCGGCATTTGTATAGTTCTGCTGGTGGCAATCATAACAACCGGGCCCTGCGCCAACGGTTGTCCCGGCGTGGCAATCGGAACACTGGCGCCCTGCATGTGCGCCGTCGAGTTGGAACCCTGTGCCAGCATGGTCAAACGAAGAAGGTTTCCAAGCATTGGTTGAGTGGCAATCTTCACAAGTTGAAGCAATCCCCGCAGCAGTGTGGTTTGGCTCGGCAGCCAGGTTGTAATTTTCGGTGTGGCAAGCCGAACAATTTGTTGGCGTTCCGGCATAACCCGAAGTATGGCAGCTTTGGCATTCTGTGGCAATGTGCGCCCCTGTCAAAGGGAAATTGGTTGCATCGTGGTCAAAAGTTGCATCTTCCCAGTTGGTCGTATTGTGGCATTGTGTACAGTCGTGCGGGTAAGCCGATTGTACATGGTTTTCGGCATTTGTATAGTTCTGCTGGTGGCAATCATAACAACCGGGCCCTGCGCCAACGGTTGTCCCGGCGTGGCAATCTGAACACTGTCGCCCGGCATGTGCACCATCGAGTTGGAAGCCAGTTCCGGCATGGTCAAACGAAGAAGGTTTCCATGCATTGGTAGTGTGGCAATCTTCACAAGTTGAAGCAATCCCCGCAGCAGTGTGGTTTGGCTCGGCAGCCAGGTTGTAATTTTCGGTGTGGCAGGAAATACATTCGGAAGAGGTTCCGGAATAACCCTGTGAATGACAGTCAAGGCAATCATTGGCAATATGGGCCCCGGTTAGGGGAAACCCTGTATTGCTATGATTAAATGCACCATCCTCTCTTCCTTGCGGATGACAAGCATAACAAGCATTACTATTGGATGAATATCCGCCCACATCGTCATGATCACGGTTCATTTTGGATATTTCATGTTCGTGGCAATCGGTACAACTAAATACTGTATAATTATCCGCTTGTGTGTGGCAATCCGAGCAATTATCCCATTCTCCTTGATGTTTACCAGAGTAAATGGGGAAATAAAACTGGTCATGCACTTCAAATTTTGCAGGTTTCCAATCCGGATCTATCGTATGACATTCTTCGCAAGAAGTAGAAAAAGCGGTGCTCTGATGAGAAGGATTATTAGCATTTGAATAATCAGCTAAATGACATGAGCTGCATTCGTTCGAAAGCGGATCAAAAATATTATTGCCGTGACATTGTGCACAATCCGCAATTTCATGTCCTTTTTCCAATGGAAAGAAACTATGGTTGAAGCCCGATGATGACCATTCCCGGGCATTAATATTATGGCATTCTATACAGTTTTCCGATAATCCGGCTTGAATATGGTTAGGATTGTTTGTCTCTAAATAATTTTGTCGGTGACAATCAATACATTCAACTCCCAAAGGTTCAAATTCTAATAAAGAAACGGAGGTATGGCAATCGGAACAATCGGCAGAATTGTGCGCACCGAACAAAGGGAAACGACTATTTTGGTGTAGTTCTGTAATATTTTCAATGATCCAGGAATTTGCATCGTGGCAACGCGCACAGTCGCTCCCAAGTGTTGTGTTGTGCATGTCGTTATGGCAACTCACACATGAGCCAGTAACATCTGAAAATACAAGAGATACATGGCAGTTATTACAATCTGTGTATTGATGTTGCCCTTCAAGTAAAAATTGGGTTTGCTGGTTATGGTTAAAGCGTGCGGAATCGCTTGAAAAGGTCCAACTATTGGTCGTATGGCAATCGCTGCAATTAATTTTTAACCCTTCACCATGTGGCGATTGGGCAAAAACCAGTTGTGCAAAAACTACTAGTAACGCTATGAATGGCAACTTTTGCATGATATATCTTTAAATTTATAAACAACAAAATCTCCAATCTCCTTATTCACATAATGGCATTTGATGCAATCCACTTTTACATGTGCACCATCTAATTTAAAACGGGTATTGTCATGGTTGAATTTCTCCGGGTTCCAATTGTTGCTTGTATGGCATTTTTCACAATTTGTATGCTTGTTCTCTTCAAATTGTTTATGGTGTTTATCGTCATGACAGGTATAGCAGTTTTGATCAAGTCCATTAAAAATTTGCGTAATAATTTCATTTTCAACAGGGAAGTGACATTGTTTACAATCAAGGTCTTTATGTTTCCCAAGTAATTTAAAGTTGGTGGAGGCATGGTCAAAATTTATCGATTTCCAGTTTTCCTCGGTATGGCAGTTTAAACAAGTTCCATTAACCAGATATTTATTGCTGATATGGTTTTTATGGATATTTTCATGGCAAGCAGTACATTCTTTTCCAATTTCTTTGAATAGCCATGTTTCTTCTTTTTTATGGCATTGGGCACATGGTGTTGCAAGATGGCTTCCTTTTAAAATAAACTCCGATTGGTTGTGCTTGTCAATGGTATAGGTTGTTTGGGTGAAGCTTTCATTGGTGTGGCAATCGGCACAATCCGGATTTCGTCCGTCGCTTTTAAGTTGTCCCTTATGATAGTCCTCATGGCAATCGGAGCACAATTCGTGTTTGATGGATTTGGTGTAGCTACCTTTATGGCATTTTGTGCAATCCAGATTTATATGTTTCCCAAGAAGTGGGTAATTCGTTTTTGAATGATCGAAATCGGTAAGCTTGTTGACTTCATGAAAAGATTCGACTGAATGGCATTTCGTGCAGTTTTGCCCGAACTTGTTTTTATGGACATCTTCGTGGCAGTCGGTGCAATTATCATGTTTGACATCGGCAAATTGCTGGAATTTAATTCCATTGGTATTTTTTATTTTATGACATTTTTCGCAATCCACATTCTTATGCTTTCCAAGCAATTGGAATTCGGTTTTTTCGTGATTGAAATATGGGGCTGGTTTGAATTTCGTTTGGTTATGGCAAGAAGAACAATCCCTGGACAATGTATTTTGATGGTAATCATCGTGGCAAGAAAGGCAGCTTGTTCCCAAGCCCAGATAAGTATGTCCTTCTTTTTGAGAAACCTTGTTTTCGATCAACACCGGATTATGACATTTTTCGCAAGTAAGTTCCCCATGCTTTTCGATTAAATCAAACCCGGTTAGCTTGTGCATGAACGCAAGTGTATCAAATTTGGTGAGCTTAAATTCCCTTCCAAAATGTTCGCCATGGCATTTGGCACATTTGGTATCTTTTACTTCAGTTGAGGCATGGTACCCTTTTTTATTGTTGATTAAGTTTTGAATTTCTTTGTGACATTCCAAACATTTCGAAGTGGTTTCTTTTTCACCCAGAACATGGCATTTTGTGCAATTTGAAATTCCCTCAAGATGGGCATGTGCTTTTGATAAATCCCCTGGGGATATTTGGGCACTTAATTGCTGAAATCCGAGCAAAATAAAAATAAAACCATATGTGAACAATTGCCTCATCTGCACTACTCCGTTTTATCCATGTTTTAGAAGGGCTTCCCCAAATTTCCGTGATATTTTTATTCCTGCACTTTTCAGGAATTCGGTAGGAAGCTCGCCACCTGCAAAAATGTAAACCAAATCGTTTGGAAGTGTTCGTTCTTCAGTTGGTTCTTTAAGCAAGATATTTACGCTTTCTTTTTGTATTGATTTTAAATTGGAATTCAACAATATATCTATCTTCTTTTCTGAAATTGCTGTTTCCAATTTCTCTTTATTTTTGGATTTTATGCGGGCAAATGCCCCGCCCCGGTACGATAGGGTAACATTGTTTTGCCCGGCGAGCAACAATGCAGCTTCAACAGCAGAATCGCCACCACCAACAACAATAATTTGCTTGGATTGAATCATCTCAGGTTCCAACAAACGATAAGCAACCTTTGTACTTATTTCCCCCGGGATATTTAATTTTCTGGGTGTTCCACGTCGTCCAATTGCCAGCAGTATTTTTTTTGTAATATAGTGTCCACCATCCGAAGTTTCTACAATAAAACGCCCTTCGCCTTCAATTACTGCATCTACTTTTTTATGTTCCTGGATGGTGATTCCGTTTTTACCTAATACTTCATTCCATAAAGTTAAAAGCTCGTCTTTACTCGTTTCATACAATTTTACTTTCCCGTGTAAAGGCAAATCCATAGGGGCGGTCATTATAATTTTTGACCTGGGGAAGGTGTAAACAGTTCCACCCAACGAATCTTGTTCGAGGGTCAGGAATTTCAGTTTGTGTTTTTTAGCGGTTAGCGAAGCAGAGATTCCTGCAGGGCCGGCACCAACAATAATAACATCGTAATCGGCTTCCAACTTATGGTCGATGCTTTTGGCAATGTTTTCCATGGCTTGTTTGCCTTGCTCAACAGCATTTTTAATAAGCCCCATTCCACCCATTTCGCCAGAAATAAAAAGCCCTCGCACATTCGATTCGAACGATTGGTTTACATTTGGAAGGTCAACGCCACGTTTTTCAGTTCCAATACAAAGTGTAATTGCCTGGACCGGGCAGGCATGAAAACAAGCCCCATGCCCGATACACCTGCTGGCATTGATGGTGGTTGCCCTGCCATTGCGAATTCCTAATACATCTTTTTCGGGGCACGCAGTAACGCAGGCACCACTTTTTATGCATGAATTTGGATCGATTACCGGGTGTAAAGAAACCGGCTCAAACAATCCGTCTTTTTTTGCGTTTTCAATTTTTTCACCGACTATTTTTGACTCTTTGCTAAGTTTCCGGAAATAGACGTAAAAAACACCAATTAGGAAGAGCCCAACCGAACCATAAATAAGTATGTTTTCTAGTAGCATAATGTCAATTATAAAATCCATTTATATCCGAATGTAACGGCAATAATTACATGCACAATCATAATCACCAGCATAATAAGGGCAAATGGAAGATGGGCAACATGCCAATATCTCAATAGGTTTTGCATCGAAATCAACCATTTGATCCTTCGTTGAAGTACCAACTCTTTTTTTATCAGGACAATTATTTTTCGTTGGCTTTTTTTCGAAATGTTTTGTGTTTTTAATTCGAGCTTTATTTCCTTTAAAACAATATTCTCTTGTCTGAAGCTGGCAAGAAACTGAATAAATTCGTTTCCTGATTTTTGGCTATTTTCCTGATTAATGGTTGTGGTAATTTTTTCGAGCGTTTCATTTTTTAAACCAAAAGTTTCGCTCAGTTTGGACCTTAAATCTGATTTATTCTCGTTTATTTCATTCATACTCATTTCATGGCCTTCAATGGTCCTGGGAATTTGGAGATAAATGAACCTTCCGATAATACCACTGATTACTACTGCAGCCATGCTCCAGAAACTTATGGCAACAATTCCTCCAAACTTAAATGCGGTATGGTAGAGTATTAATACTGGTCCCAGAGAACAAAGAAAAATATGGAATTCAAGCCAATATCTAAGGTATCCAATCCTGGAGAATATGCGCATCCTTTTACGTGCCATATATCCAAAAACACCGGCCAATAAAAGACCAGAACCAATTATTCCCAAACCGTGCCCTAAATAACCACTTGGTTTAAGCACTTCATGTTGAGCGTGATAAAAGCGTTCGTGAAATGAGGTAGAATAGTAATTTATTCCTTTAATCATTAGATAGATAAACACGACGACCACAATCAATGTAAGAATAAAAAGATATATGTTATGGATGGTTTTTGACATTTACGTATATATTTCGTTGTAATTTTTATGTCTAAAGTAAAGTTAAACAAAAAACGATTTATTTATTGAAATATTGGATAATGTAAAAGTGTACATATGTACATAATCATATTGAAAAATGTAATTTAAAGATATGATATAGTGTTATTTCTGGAGTGGGGATCCTTGTAGCTCTTTATTTGTATGTGTTATAAGGTTTTGCTAAAATTATTCCTATTGAAATTATTTGTCATATGTTTATTATAAAGGACTTGGTTTTTAGCATAATTTAGAAACAATCAAGTTATAAATAAGGGAAGTTTTAATGGTTATAATGATTTTTTCGGAACCTGGGATTTCATGGAAACCACTTTATGCTCCTTAAATTTGCCGAAAGAGCCAATTTATAGTTGCGGGTTCAGAATCGTCTGTTTTGATGGTTTGGGTTTTCTGTGTTATTCTATTTGTTTGGGGATTTATGCATTTTGAATTATATCTTTATCAATAAATCGCGATCATGTTTTGAGATTTCTGATAGAGATCAAATCTGTTTCAGCATATTTTTTATCCGCTAGCGCTTCAATAAATTTTTTATTCAATTGATACAATTGACTATTTAATTTATCCTGTTCGAAGGTATTGTCCAGGGTAAATTTGCCAAAATCAAAGTCTTTGAAATTCAGCTCACAGGTTGACAATTGCCATTCATCTTCTTCGTTCACAAATATCAGGGGCAGTCCATGTGTTCTGCAAATAAAAGGCCTGTACAGGTAAATGGTACATTCATGTTTTTTCAGGAAAATACAAGCATCCGGATTCTTGGAGCTATTATTTTGTTCAATCAGTGCCTTGTCCAATTCTTTTTTTATGGCAAAAAACTCAATTGGAAAAATTTTGTAATCCATGCAACAAAGGTCGCATCCCTTATTGCATGCAACATTTTTTTGATGCGTTTGGAACAAGGCATCAATTTTCTTATCCAAAATTGTTCTCAGTTGGTAATATTGTTCTAAAATCGTATGTGGTTTTGTTATCATATAAGTACCTTCAAGAAGCCAAAAATAAAAAATATCCCTTGAAATAAAGGGTATTGAAATTCAATCTTAAATTTATTATATTTGTACCATAACAGAACAGAACAGATACTATTTAAATATAAACCTATGAAACTAATCTTAACAACTTTATTACTATCAGCAATCCTTGCTGTTCAGGCACAGGATAACTACAAATTTATTTATCAGGATTATAGTTTGCCTATCGAAGAGCGTGTACAGTCTTTGGTATCGGAAATGACGCTGGAAGAAAAAATTGACCAAATGGTGTACAGGGCACCTGAAATTGAGCGCTTGGGAGTTCCGGCATATAATTGGTGGAACGAGTGCCTGCATGGTGTTGCAAGGTCGGGTTATGCAACCGTTTTTCCACAGTCCATTTCTATTGCAGCTTCCTGGGACAATGATTTATTGTTCAGGGTGTCAACTGCTATTTCGGACGAAGCCAGGGCAAAGTACCATGAATACCAGCGGCTAGGGTTAAGGGGAATGTACCAGGGACTAACGTTTTGGTCGCCGAACATTAATATTTTCCGTGATCCGAGGTGGGGCAGGGGCCATGAAACTTACGGTGAGGACCCTTTTCTTACAGGGCAATTGGGAGCTCAATTTGTAAAAGGTTTACAGGGCGATAATCCTGACTATTTAAAGGTGGTTGCAACAGCAAAACATTATGCGGTTCACTCTGGTCCTGAACCTGGGAGGCACAAATTTAACGCTGTAGTTAGTGAGCGGGATTTACATGAAACTTATTTGCCTGCCTTTAGAACCTTGGTGAAAGATGCTAATGTTTATTCGGTTATGGGAGCCTATAATCAGTTTAGGGGTTATCCATGTTGTGCAAACCCTATTCTGGATGGCATTCTTCGAAGCGAATGGGGATTTGAAGGTTATGTGGTTTCGGATTGTGGGGCAATAAGTGATTTCTACAGGCACCAAAACTATTCGAAAGATGCTGCCGAAGCTGCTGCAGCAGCAGTTATAGGTGGAACAGAACTTAATTGTGGAAGCACTTATCCGGCACTAAAAGAAGCCATTGAACGTGGTATTATTACCGAAAAAGATATTGATAAAGCAGTAGAAAGGTTATTCACGGCACGTTTTAAACTGGGGATGTTTGATCCTGACAATATGGTGCCATACGCACAAATCCCAATTAACGTGAATGCTTCTGATATTCACTCTACACTCGCACGTGAAGCTTCGCAAAAAAGTATTGTTTTACTCAAAAATTCGAACAATACTTTGCCGCTTTCAAAAAACTTAAAATCGATTGCCGTTATTGGTCCCAATGCGGACAATTGGGAAGCACTTGTGGGTAATTACAACGGAATACCCAAAAACCCGGTAACTGTGCTGCAAGGGATTAAAAATAAAGTTGAGCCGCAAGTGAAGGTGAAATATGCAGAGGGTGCTGATTTGGCGGATGGAATTCATAATATGCTGCCCATACCATCTATTTATTTAACTACACCAGATGGCAAACAAGGTGTGAAAGGTGAATATTTTGCAAACAACAATTTCCAGGGTGAACCCTTGTTTACGAGAATCGACGACAATATCGATTTTTATTGGGAATTGGGCGCACCTGACCCAAGGCTGCCAATCAACGATTTTAGCATTCGCTGGACTGGTGAAATACTGGCTCCTGTTAGCGGAACATATCAAATTGGTGCCTGGGCAATGCCTGAGCTGAAATTAACTTTAGATGGTAAAGAAATCATTAATAAGCGAAGTGAACACCACGCTTTTTATAAAGAATATACGGTTGATCTGGAAGCGGGGAAGAAATATGCTTTTGTGTATGAATTTAAAAACTGGTATGGCGATTCCGATGCAAAACTATTGTGGCAGGTTCCTAATAAAAATAGGTTGAATGATGCTGTTGACCTTGCAGAATCAGCCGATGCTGTGGTACTCGTTCTTGGCTTGTCGCAACGATTGGAAGGGGAAGAAATGAGCATTAAAGTGGAAGGTTTTAATGGTGGTGACAGAACAAGCTTGAAGCTTCCGGCAACACAAGTGGAGCTAATGAAGGCGGTTGAAGCCACAGGTACACCCACCATTCTGGTGTTGTTAAATGGAAGCGCTTTGGCAATAAATTGGGCAAACGATCATTTAGGGGCAATCTTGTCAGCCGGATATGCCGGGCAAGAGGGAGGAAATGCCATTGCCGATGTGCTATTTGGCGATTATAACCCTGCCGGAAGGTTGCCGGTTACCTATTATAAATCGGTTGATCAGTTACCGGATTTTGAAAACTACGACATGGCAGGCAGGACATACCGATATTTTACAGATACACCGCTTTATCCGTTTGGGTTTGGACTTAGCTATACAAACTTTACGTACAGTGGTTTGCGGGTTTCCGAAAAAATCAATACCGGCGATAAAATTTCAGTGAGTGTTACAGTTACCAATACGGGCAAAATGGACGGTGATGAAGTGGTGCAGTTATACCTGAAAGATGAAAAAGCATCCACGCCGCGTCCAATCCATCAATTGGAAGGTTTTAAAAGAATTCATCTTGCAGTTGGTGAATCAAAAGAGGTGTCTTTTAAAGTAGATGCCCGCCAGTTGTCGATGATTGATAAAAAGGAAAAGCGAGTAATAGAACCAGGCTGGTTTACGGTTTATGTTGGGGGAAAACAACCCGGTTTGGATGGACAGGAATCGAACAATTTAAAATCAACGAGATTTAAAGTGAGCGGAAAAGTCCTTGAAATAGAATAAATTAAATACAAAATTTATGGAGAGCCATTTTCATCGTTCGATGGGAGTGGCTTTTTTCTGAAAGTTCCGGGTGATGCGGATTCTATCCGCATTATTTTTTCAGCGAATAAAATTCGCTGCACCCAAACTCATAGAGTTTGTTAATTATTCCTATTGGTGATTTCAGGGAATTATGAATTATTTTTGTGAGAATGTTTTATAATCCTCTTTTTTCGATCAAATCCATCCTATCTGTTGCATATTCTAAATTGTAAGGAAAGCTTTATTAAATTTTTTTCAGGTTTTATCACATTTTTTAATCTGTCCAGGCAACGTTTCTGTTGTAAATTGCATTTATCTGGGTAAAGGAGACTAAAATACATTTGTGGATACAGAAATTCTAATACAGAAATGTCAAAAAGGCGATCGTAGGGCTGAAAAAATTTTCTACGATAAATTCGTTGACCTTTTGTTTGCCGTGGTTCGCAGGTATACAGCAAATAATGACGAAGCCCAAAACATTCTTTTAAAAGCTTTCTTGAAGATATTTACTGCGCTTCCTGATTTTATGTACATCAATGAGGCATCGTTGGTCGGGTGGTTAAAAAAGATTGTAATAAACGAAGCATTGATGGAAAAACGGAAAGAACTACGTACCCTGTTTAAGGTGGAGAATATAGATGATGTTCCATTGCAAGCAGAAGTAATGGAAGCAGAACCTGAAGATGAAGAACTATTGGAAGCTGTAAATAATCTCCCGGACGGATATAAAACAGTGTTTTTAATGTTTGTGGTTGATGGTTTTTCGCATAGAGAAATAGCGCAGGCCTTAGAGATCGGGGAAAGCACTTCACGATCCCAATATTTTAAAGCACGAAAGATTTTACAAAAACAATTAGGCAACAGTTATGGAAGGGCATTTGGATCATAAAATTGCAGAAATAATACAAAAAAACGATGGTCAGTCAAATTTTCAAAACAAAGAAGATTTGTGGCAACAGCTTAACGCAGCCAGGCATCCGAAACGTGTAGTTCCGTTTATCTGGAAAATTGCTGCTGTGTTTTTAGCATTCTTTTTATTCAGCGGAGTGTTTGCAGGTATATTTTATAGAACAAAAACAAACAATGAGAAGGAGGATTTGAAATTAGCCAATCAATGCCTTCAGGCAAAAATAGATTCACTTTTGGAATTAGACCCCAAGGTTGTCAAAGAGATTGAAGTTGTTGAAAAGGAGCGTGTCGTTTATGTAAAAGAGACTGTTCGTGAAGCAGGTGCAAATACCATCGAAGCAACAAATAGCCAAGCATTGAACGAGTTAAAAACTAGTTTGGAAGAGATTATAGAGCAATATAAACAGGATGTGGATGCATTGAAACAACAAGTCGCCCAATTGGAAAATGAAAAGGCAATTGCATTAAAAAACAAACAAGCGCAGGATTCAGCCAATAACAGACCGCCATTTGTACTAAAGCCCGAATTGACGGATGAGCAAATGAAAAATAATATTAAGGTGGAAACACCGAAGATTGAATTAAAACTGTTTAATAACGCAATGAAAAACAGTAAAATAGATGCAAATACATCGATTATGAACAATAGATGATAAAATCAAAAGCCATGAAAACAATTACAACAGTACTTATTACAATTATTTTAATCCTTATCGGACATTTTGTTACCGCACAGGAAAATTTTAAAGGCGATACCATCCGAATACAATTGGATGGGATAATGCTTGAGGTTTCGGCCTTCGACTTAAAAGTAAACACCATTCAGAGCGCCCATATTCCCGATAAGGTAAAAGCCTTGTTAAAAGAGCTCGAAAATGTGGAAATTACAGAAGCAAAACCAAACGAAAGGGTCGTGATTAAAGTTGAAGATCGTTATAGTTATGGGGAAAGTGCGTATCAAACCCTTGAGTTTGAAAAGCAGTTGGTCACTAAAAGTGAAGCAGTATTGTTCCAAGGGCAAAAGTTGCTAAAAGGGAATTCAAATTATGTATTGGTAATTGAGAACCAAAATTATTTAATAAGTATTTTTCTTGATAAATTAGAAGATGCCAGCAAATTACTGGAGCCCGGTTTAGAGGAACAACTAAATCAGGCAGATGCAAACATCCCACAAAACAGAAAACTCACAAACGGATGGTTAATTCTGGATGAAAACAAAAACTTTTTACCGTATTTTTTAGATGAAACTTCATCAATCACCTCCGATATGTTGGAACTTTCGGGAGGCATTGGTTCGGGTTGGATAAAAAACACTTTTGTTACCGACCTACATGCAAGGGTAGGTTTGGCATTTGGAAAAAAGGCAATGCTACGAAATGTTTATTTCACTAAATATGAATTAATGTACGATTTTTCTGCTGGTACATCCGATAAGCCTTTTCAAACCAATAGTTTTCTTTCGTTAGGGTGGGAGCATAATATGTCCTCAAATCCGGAAAAAGAAAATTGGATTGGACTATCGTTTGGGTATTTAGTGGACAGGAATGGTGATTTTTTTGAGAAAAACACATTTAAATTCGGATTTACAAAACGGATTAATAATGTTATCAGTATAAATCCTGAATTATATCTTGGGAAAAAAGGTGCTTATCCGGGTGTAAGGTTTTCAATTGGATTTTAAGGCATGTCAGTTTCCATGTGCCTGTTTAAAAAGAAAAGCTTTATGAAGAAAACTTGCAATTAATAGAATAACTATGGTTGTTAGTTGTTTCATTAAATTTGGTTTTCTGAAGAATAGATCCAAAATAGCGTAGATGTTACATAAGAACGCAAAAATTTTATTATGTTTAAACAATATCGAAATAATAAAAAAGCCGGCTTTGAACCGGCTTATAATATACTTGTATTTTTTTATTGATTAACAATCGGAACCTTTTCCTTCAGCTTGTTCTTTAAACCAGCTAAGAGGGTGTGATGTTGGACGCTCGATTGGCATACCGTAAATTCGGTCGTTTACCAAGGATGCTAAAACTCCTAAAGCACGTGAAACACCAAACATAACTGTATAGAAGGAATACTCTTTAATTCCGTAATGATAGAGCAACGAACCACTGTATGCATCTACATTGGGCCATGGATTTTTAATTTTTCCAATTGATCCTAAAATGGGTGGAACAACCCGGTAAAGCTGATTAGCTAAATTTACCATTTTATCGTCTTTTATGTATTTATTGGCAAATTCTTCCTGAGCCGTAAACCTGGGATCAGTTTTACGTAATACAGCATGTCCGTAACCCGGAACTACACGGCCTTCTTCTAAAGTCTTTTTTACATATTCAGCAACCTGTTCATCACTTGGTGTATCTGTGTCAAGCTCTTCAATCATTTCAAACATCCAGAAAATAACATCTTGATTTGCAAGGCCATGCAAAGGACCAGCCAAACCGGTCATTGCAGCAGCATAACAATAATATGGATTGCTTAGTGCGGATCCAACAAGGTGGGCAGTGTGTGCCGATACATTACCACCTTCGTGGTCGGCATGAATAATCATATATAGACGGAACAACCGACGAATATCTTCTGAGTCGAAGCCCATCATATGTGCCAAGTTACCGGCCCAGTCTAAGCGTGGGTTCGGATCAATATGTTTTTCATTATGAAACTGTCGGCGGTAAATATAGGCTGCAATATGCGGCAAACGGGCAATTAGGTTCATCGCATCTTCGTAAGTTGCATCCCAATAATACTTTTTGCTCACTCCTGCACGGTAGGCTTTTTGGAATGTGGATTCAGTTGCCATTGATAATATGGCCGCACTAAACTGAGTCATGGGTTTTGAATTCTTTGGCATCGCATCAATTACATCGAAAGTATGTTGAGGCACGTGAGCGCGTGTGGCCAAATCCCTTGATAAGTTTAATGCATCTTCTTGTGATGGGATTTCACCAATTAGCATTAAATATAAAAGACCTTCAGGAATTGGTTCTCCATCGGGATTAATTTTTGGCAGCAGCTCCCTTAATTCGGGAATTGTGTATCCTTTAAAACGGATTCCTTCTGCAGGATCTAATTTCGAAGTATCGGTAACCAACAGGGGTATACCTTTCATTCCTGTTAGTACTTGTCCTAAAGTAACTTCTCCAAGTACAACATTAGCATGTTCTTTTTTGAGTCTTTGAAACTCTTTGGCACATTTGTTTGCCTTTTGATAAAACCTGTACTTAATGTATTCCATAATAGTATATTGTTTTTTATTATTTTATAAGTCCGAAGTCCGAAGCCTGAAGACCAAAGTCCAAAATTTTCTTATTTTATCTTTTTTCTAAAGGATAACATCATATTCATTAAATCATATGAAGAAGCATAATATGACCTAAAGTCATTATCTGAAATGTAATTTCTTCTTTTAGCTTTGTGAAGACATGTTACAACTTCAGCTAAAGATCTTATAGCATATCCAATAAATCTTTTGTATTCAGGATTACTTTGACCAATTGATCCCTCTGAAATATTCAGGGCAATAGAATCGACTGCTCTACAAATTTGAGAAGAAAGGTTGTATTTTTCCTTTTCGGGAAAATCAGATGAAAGCTTGTTTATTTCTTCTCCTAAATCCATTGCTTTTTGCCAGATAGTCAAATTTTCAAATTTAAATTCCATACTATCAAAATCGTTTTTTGACCTTCCCTATATAGAGTTGACCGATTTTTTAAATTAATTAATCATACAAAATAATTCATTTTCTTTTATTTCATCACTCCAACTGAAAGTACTTTCAGTTGGAGTGATGCGGTTTGGTGCATAAATTTCCTCAACAAAACCTATTTTATTTGTCAGTTCATTAAATTGATTTGGTGCTATTCTTATAGGCAATGAGTCATGTATCCTTTTTGTATTGTAATGTTTTACCGCCTTATTGACTTTGGTTTTCAACATCCAGAATGAATTGATTTCCCAGTGTTTTAAATAATCATTTTTTATAGTCCCATTTATACGTTCAGCATAAGCATTATCCTGGGCACATATTCCCATACTAATATTCACACCATTCTCTATTAATAGCCTTACATACTGTTTGGCAATATATTGGCTTCCCCTATCTGAATGGTGTATTTTGGGTGCCCCATGGCTTTTAATAGCCATTTTTAATGCCCTGGCATTAGCTTCTACACGTAAATTGTCAGATACTGCATATCCTACTATTTGACGTGTGTAAACATCAATAATGAAAACAATATAGTAGAACTTTCCTTTTACTTGATAATAGGTAATATCAGATTGCCAAACCGTATTCTTGCCCTTAACAACAAGCCCTTCAATTAGATTAGGGTATTTGTGTGATGCTGGGATTGTAGTCTTATGATAATTTTTTATGCGTTTAACCCTATACCCCAATTCCATAAAGGCTTCTATAAACCTATCCCTTCCTATAAAATCTGGTTTTAATGTATAATACATCTTTTCAACCCCACAACCAGGGTGCTCAGAACGTAATTCGTCAGCTTCAACCATTAAGCCCATAAGTTTCTCATCAAAACCAAGCTGGCGCTTTTGGTACTGGTAGACTGCTTGTTTACTAATTCCTACAGCCTTATAAAGTTCATTCATTGAGCTATTCATTTTTTCTTGGTTTTCCCTGAACCAGTTAATTGTGGGGTGTTGTAGTTTTTTTTAATATCAACCCCAAGGTCATCTTTTGCAATTTCTACCATCTTTTCCATATAGTCGATATAAAGTTGCTTTTGACCTACAGCCCTTTCCAATTCTTTTATCCTATCCTCCAGATCCTTAATCTTTTTTGTACTGCTCTCTTTCATTTCTACAATATGAACGGATTTTTTATTGTAAGTTGAAAACCTATAAATCCACCTGTAGATAACTGCATCTTGAATTTCATATAACTTACTTAATTCCTTGACTGTAAAAATACCCTTTTCATAATCCAATACAATTTTTCGTTTGAATTCCTCAGAATAAATCCGTCGTCTCTTAATTCTTGTAACCTTTGACCTCATAAATACTTAATAATGTGGTCAACCTATATCAGGGATGGACATTTTTTTACTTCTATCTTCCGACTTCTATCTTCTTTTTAGTGCATATTTCTAATTATTTCGTCCGCAAATTCGGTTGTGGTTAACAGGGTTGCCCCTTCCATTTGAGCATAAAGATCTTCAGTTACCCTTCGCTTGGCAAAGGTATGTTCCATTGCGTCGTACACATGCTCGGCGGCCTCGTTCCAACCCAAATATTCAAGGAGCATAACTCCTGATAAGATCAATGAACTTGGATTCGCTTTTCCCGTTCCGGCAATATTAGGCGCAGTGCCATGTGTTGCTTCAAAAATTGCATAGCCTTGTTTATAATTGATATTTGCCCCGGGTGAAATTCCAATACCACCAACCATTGCTGCAAGTTGATCTGAGATATAATCACCGTTCAGGTTCATGGTTGCGATTACTGAATGGTCAAACGGTTTTAACAGCGATTCCTGTAAGAACGCATCTGTGATAACATCTTTAACGATAACTTTTCCGGCTTTTTTAGCATTGTTCAAGGCTAGTTTAGCAGCATCTTCACCTTCTTTGGTTTTGATTTGATCGTATTGTCGCCAGGTAAACATTTGATTGGCAAATTCGTTCTCGGCAAGGTCATAGCCCCAGTTTTTAAAAGCACCTTCCGTAAATTTCATGATGTTGCCTTTATGCACCAGGGTGACCGAGGGTAATTCCCTCTTAATTGCATATTTAAAAGCTGCCCTAATAAGCCTTTCAGATCCTTCTTTTGAAACGGGTTTAATCCCGAAGGATGATGATTCAGGAAAGCGAATCTGGTCAACGCCCATCTCTTTTATCAGGAAATCCCTCAGTTTGTCTGCATCAACGCCACCCGCCATGTATTCAATACCAGCATAAATATCTTCGGTATTCTCACGAAAAATATGCATATCAACCAATGAAGGATAGCGAATAGGAGAGGGTACACCTTTAAACCACCTGATTGGACGAAGGCAAACAAATAAATCAAGTGTTTGCCTTAAAGCCACATTCAATGACCGGATTCCTTCACCAACAGGTGTTTGCAAGGGACCTTTTATGCCAACTAAATATTCTTTAAAAGCATCGATTGTTGCCTGCGGGAGGTATTCTCCGGTTTCTTTGAAAGCCTTTTCGCCGGCAAGTACTTCTTTCCAAATTATTTTTTTTGAATTTCCGTAGGCTTTGTCAACCGCAGCATCGATCACTTTTTGTGATTCTATGGAAATATCTTTCCCTATGCCATCGCCTTCAATAAACGGAATAATTGGCTTATCAGGAACTACTATTTTTTTGTTGTCAATTGTAATTTTATTCGTCATCTAATCTGTACTGTCAATTATTGGTTTTTTAGGATATTTCTTATTTATATTCCTGAATCCCAATAAAGTTAAAGTAAAAAGCTGAATTTATCAGGCTATTCAGCCAAAAAATATTAGTTCAATTTAGCCTTTAAATTCTCGTCGATTGCGGCAAGGAAACCTTCTGTTGTCAGATAATGTTCTTCTTTTAAATCTTTGCCATGTATAATTAATGCCAGGTCTTTAGTCATTTTACCACTTTCAACAGTTTCGATGCAAACTTGTTCCAGGCTGTTTGCAAAATTTGTGAGTTCCTGGTTATTATCCAGTTTTCCCCTGAAAGCCAAGCCCCTGGTCCATGCAAAGATGGAAGCAATTGGATTTGTTGAAGTAGGTTTCCCTTGTTGGTGCTGTCTGTAATGTCGTGTCACAGTTCCGTGTGCGGCTTCTGCTTCCATGGTTTTTCCATCTGGTGTTACCAGTGTAGAGGTCATCAAACCTAAGGATCCAAATCCTTGTGCAACAGTATCGCTCTGCACATCGCCATCGTAATTTTTACATGCCCAAACAAAGCCACCATCCCATTTTAATGCGGCGGCAACCATATCATCTATTAATCTGTGTTCGTATGTTATACCAGCCGCTTCAAATTTATCGGCAAACTCGTTATCATAAATTTCCTGAAACAGGTCTTTAAACCTGCCATCGTATTTTTTTAGGATCGTGTTTTTAGTTGACATGTATAAAGGCCATTTTTTGTCAAGGGCCTGGTTCATACATGAACGTGCAAATCCTTTGATCGATTCATCGGTATTGTACATTGCCATTGCCAATCCGTCGCCTTCAAAATCATAAACTTCGTGCGAAATGACTTCACTGCCGTCTTCGGGGGTGAAGGTAATGGTGAGTTTTCCTTTTCCTTTAGTAAGGAAATCGGTAGCCCTATATTGATCGCCAAAAGCATGTCTTCCGATACAAATTGGTTTTTTCCAACCGGGCACTAACCTTGGCACATTGTTTATCATTATTGGTTCGCGAAAAACTGTTCCACCCAAAATATTCCTTATGGTTCCATTGGGCGATTTCCACATGGTTTTTAACCCGAATTCTTCAACCCTTGCCTCGTCAGGTGTGATGGTTGCACACTTTACGCCAACTCCATATTTTTTGATTGCATTTGCTGAATCAATGGTCACCTGGTCATCAGTTGCATCGCGGTTTTCCATTCCTAAATCGTAATATTTCAAATCAATATCCAGGTATGGTAAAATCAGTTTTTGTTTAATAAAATCCCAGATTACCCGGGTCATTTCATCCCCATCAAGCTCAACGACAGGATTTGCTACTTTAATTTTTGACATTTTAAATGAATTAATTAAGATATATTGGTTTATAAATGAATAGTAATATTTATGCTTTCCCTTTAATTAAATTTAATGCTGAACCTGCCCTAAACCAAGCTATTTGTTGCGCATTGTAGGTGTGGTTCAGTTCAATAATATCTTTTGTATTATCGGCGTGGACTATTTCTACCTGAACCGTTTTTCCGGGTTCGAATTCTACCAGGTTTAAAAAGTTAAAGGTATCATCTTCCTGAATGAGGTCATAATCAGATTCCTTTACGAATGTTAAACCAAGCATGCCTTGTTTTTTAAGGTTGGTTTCATGAATACGGGCAAACGATTTAACAATTACAGCCACAACACCTAAATGACGTGGTTCCATGGCAGCATGTTCGCGCGATGATCCTTCCCCATAATTGTGATCGCCTATAACAACTGTTGGAATGCCTTTTTCTTTATATGCCCTTTGTACTTTAGGTACTTCACCATATTCTCCCGATAATTGGTTTTTTACCTTATTTGTTTCACTGCTAAATGCATTCACAGCGCCAATTAGCATGTTGTTCGAAATATTATCGAGATGCCCCCTGAACCTTAACCATGGACCTGCCATTGATATATGGTCGGTCGTGCATTTTCCTAGAGCTTTGATCAGTAATTTTGCACCTTCAATGTTTTTTCCGTCCCACGGTTTAAATGGAGTAAGCAATTGCAACCTGTTCGAATCATCTGCCACATTTACCTGCACGTGTGATCCATCTTTTGCCGGAGCCTGATAACCGGCATCTTCAACGTCAAATCCTTTAATGGGAAGTTCGAATCCGGTTGGAGGATCAAGTTTTACCTTTTCGCCCTTGTTGTTTACCAGCGAATCGGTTATTGGATTAAAATCCAATTTTCCAGCTATTGCCAATGCTGTTACCATTTCAGGAGAAGTTACAAATGCATGGGTATTTGGGTTTCCATCGGCGCGTTTTGAGAAGTTACGGTTGAAAGAGTGCACAATCGTATTTTTTTCGCCTTTTTCGGCACCCGGTCGGGCCCATTGACCGATACATGGGCCACAGGCATTTGCAAAAACACTGGCGCCCATGGTTTCAAAGGTTTCGATGAAACCATCGCGCTCGATAGTGTACCTTACCTGCTCTGAACCAGGCGTTATTGTAAATTCTGATTTTGCTGTCAATCCTTTTTCAACAGCTTGTGCTGCAATTGAAGCTGCCCGTGAAATATCTTCGTAAGATGAGTTTGTACAACTACCGATCAATCCAACAGAAACATCGGTTGGCCAACCGTTTTCTTTGGCTGTTTTGCCCATTTTAGAAATAGGTGTAGCCCTGTCAGGGGTAAATGGACCATTGATATGTGGTTCGAGTTCCGATAGATTAATATCTATTAATTCGTCGTAATAAATTTCCGGGTTTTCATAAACCTCAGGATCGGCTTTTAAGTGCCCTTTAATCGTATTTGCCAAATCTGAGATTTCTTTCCTCCCAGTTGCATTCAGGTATCTTTCCATACTTTCGTCGTAGGCAAAGAGCGAAGTGGTTGCACCAACTTCGGCACCCATGTTACATATCGTTCCTTTACCGGTTGCAGAAATGGCTTCTGCACCATCTCCAAAATATTCAATAATTGCACCTGTTCCACCTTTAACGGTAAGAATTCCTGCAACTTTTAAGATAATATCTTTTGGCGATGACCAGCCATTTAGTTTTCCCGTAAGCCTCACGCCAATTAGTTTTGGCATTTTAAGCTCCCATGCCATTCCAGCCATAACATCCACAGCGTCTGCTCCTCCAACTCCAATGGCAACCATTCCGAGTCCTCCAGCGTTGGGAGTATGAGAATCGGTCCCGATCATCATTCCACCGGGGAAAGCATAATTTTCAAGTACAACCTGATGAATAATCCCTGCGCCTGGTTTCCAAAAACCAATTCCATATTTGTTGGAAACCGATTCAAGAAAGTCATAAACTTCTTTGTTGATGTTTTTTGCAACACCCAAATCTTTTAACCCATTTACTTGTGCCTGTATTAAATGGTCACAATGAACAGTTGAAGGAACGGCAGTTGATACCTTTCCTGAGTTAATGAATTGCAGTAGAGCCATTTGTGCCGTTGCATCTTGCATGGCTACCCTGTCTGGGGCAAAATCAACATAATCACTCGCCCTTTTAAAGTTTTTTACTTCTTCTTTATTAAAAAGATGGGTGTAAAGAATTTTTTCTGCATAAGTTAAAGGCCTTCCTAAAACTTTTCTTGCATTATCTAATCTCGTTGGCAGTTTTGAATAAATTTCCTTTACCAGGTCTAAATCAAACATATGTATAAATTTAATTTCTGAATTTACTTTTAGGAGTCGTTGTTTATAACAAGTTTTTTCCTTAAAAGTTTCAATTTTTTTCATTTAAATTCACATAGATATTTTCAAGTATCTATATAGATGAATATGATTATGAAAAATAGAAATAATATTGGTATAAATAAAGAAGTTTTCTTATTTAGAATGGGTCTTACTAAGCTTTTGAGCAGAGGATTATTATCGTTTATCCAATTACCAAAATGGTGTCAATATCATCTTGCATATGTATTGGAATGTGTAAAATAATACCATAGTTCGTAATTTCATATTCCACTTCGACTTTGCTTCCATAATAATAAATGGAATGAATTTCTTTTTCAATTTTTGGAAGAAGCAGGTTTTCTCCTTTTACCTGTAAAACATGTAAGTATATTTTCCCATCTTTTGTAATAGTTGAAGCTCCCCAATCGCCCGGGTAAATGGGTCCTTTTCTTGTTTCATAAATTGTTTCCCCATATTTCTCCATCCATTTCCCAATCTCGAGCAAAGTAGAAATATTTTCAGGTTGTATTTTACCATTGGGCATTGGTCCGGTATTTAACAGAAAATTTGCACCATAACCAGCTGATTTTACCATGGTTTGAATCAATGTTTTTGTTGGCTTGTAATCCTGGTCAGAGAGGTTAAAACCCCATGAACCGTTCATTGTTTCGCACATTTCCAATGGCAGAGTTGATATTTTTTTTGTTACATTAAATCCCATTGTATTTTCACCGGGCAGATCGCGTTCAAACATTTGAAAATCTTCACCCGGGTACGGATCTAAGTGGTGGTTACTACCAACTAATGCCCCCGGTTGGTGCTCGTGAATTAATTTATATGTTTTTTCTAACTGCCAGGGCGCATCTTTTTTATCCCACATACCATCGAACCAAATACCTCCAATTTCTCCATAATTGGTAAGAAGTTCGGAGAGCTGTGAATTCATATAATTAATATATGCATCCCAATTACCATGTTCCGGTCTTCCGGTGTATTCCTGTCCTGTTCTTCCACGCGGGTAATAATCAGGGTGATGCCAATCGAGTTGTGAATAATAGAAAAACAGTTTTATGCCCTGTTTGTCACATTCTTCTTTTAACAATTTTAACACATCTTTACCATAAGGGGTTCGATCAACAATGTCGTAATCGCTAATCTTAGAATCATACATGGCAAATCCATCGTGGTGCTTGCTGGTGATGGTTATGTATTTCATTCCCGCTTTTTTTACTAATGAAACCCATTCTGCAGGATCAAAGGCAGTGGGATTAAAAAAAGATGGTAGTTTTTCGTACTGTTTAATCGGGATTTCCCTTTTGTTCATAACCCATTCTGCTATTCCGACTTCGCCACCGCCGGCAAGTACACTATATACCCCCCAGTGGACAAACATTCCAAATTTTGCATCCTGGAACCATTCCCGGTTTTCGAGGTTTTTTTCGCTTGGTTGATAATTAGATTGTGAAAAAACGAGGGTGAAATTTAAGTAAAGGATTAGTACAATTGAAAGTAGATGTTTCATTTTCAGTCGGTATTAACGGTTTATGTCTTCCCAAAGTTAAGAATGATTCCTAAAAAGCTTGTATCTGTTTTTATGTGAACCTGTATCTGTTTTAAACATTTTGCGATTGAACATATATAAATCCTCGGAGAGTTTTGAACAAGTATTTTTCCTCTGTTTAGCAATTAAAACGCAGGTAGGTTAAACACATCGTTATAAGATATGCGATAGGAAAGACTATTCTAAAAAGTTTCAATAGTTTATTTTTATCAGTCTTGTTTTTGAATTTATTAAGCCGATAATTTATGGTTACAGCTATAATACCCAAAAAAATAAAAACATATCCGACAATTATTACCGATTCGATATATGTATTGTATGGGAGTTTGGGCAAAATAGATGCTGAGTAAAAGTTAAATGCCACAACGGTTAACATCAAAGAAAAACCGATGCCGATTTGGATGGCAAAGTCGGTAATCCAGAAAATTACAAAGGAGGCCATAATAATTATAATCAATGGGAAAAGTACCTGCCAGATAAAATAGCCTGACATTCGTTTGGCTTTTATTTCAAATATGGCGCGCGACCATGTCCTGCTATTTAGTTCGGTTGTACCTAGGTGGTCATAAACTTTCTCATCGGTTTGGGCGTACATTGTATCTATTTGCCATTTGTCGATAACCTGATTGCTTTCAATTAATTTGGGGTATAATTTTGGATTAGTGAGGACCACTTTTTGGTTGTTATAGCCCCATGGTTCAACAATAATATTGAAAAATTGTGTATCAAAAGGAAAGCTTTTGTAGTTCATATTTGCGATGAATGTTTCAAAAAAGCGCTCGGTATATAAGATTGTACCGTCAGAATTTATTTCGATCCGTATGTTTGGGCTGGCCCGGCTGCCCTGCACATTTACAAATTCGCAGCTTGGAAACCAAATGGCATTTGAAATAAGGTCGGAAGCACGTTCGTTGATATAAACCTCGGGATTGCAAATAGCATTTGTTGGATCAAATTTCATCCGGCTATCGAACCAGGTATAAACCAGATAGCCATCCACCTGATAAGTTTCGTGCAAGGTGTTTATATTATATATGTTGTTGATATGTAAACTTATGGAAAGTTCAATCGGATGCAAGCTGTCTGGTGGAATAATATGCCTTGCTTCGCTTGCATAACTAATCTTCGACAAGATTAAAAATTGAAGTGCGATGAAAATAGTTGTGAAAATAGACAGGTTTAAAAATGAAAATCTTGATTGTGAACTGTAATTATTTGCCTTCATAATGTTCCTTATAACTGAAATATTCCCCTAACAATTTTAGAGGGAATATTCAACCATTTTTTAAGTTAAAATGCCTGTCCACTTTAAGTGCCAGTTTTTTTGTTTGGCAAAATCTGCCCGCAGCGGATTATGGTGGTTATAGTGTCCCTTGTCATCGGTCCACCTCAAATATACCCTGAATCCTGTAGGTGTTGGCTCGTAAATAGACGTTGTGCCATTTGCACACCAATGGTACCCATCTCCTTCAAGTGAAACAATATAATGAGGAGTGGAAGTAAAATTTGCCTGGGATGTGTCAACATCCACATAAATTCCTCTTTGGTGATAATCTACCCAGTCATTTGCCGAAGTAATTCCTTGTGCTATTTGAATCATAGTTTTGTTTTTTAATAATGCCTACTCTCTGCAGTTTTCGGCTTCCCTGTATTTGTATGCTTGTGGTTTGTTCTTTACGTGGTTAATTGGGACAATTTATCGGGGATATTAGGGTACCTAATCCTCTTGAATTTGTTTCCTGGTAATTGTGTTTGTAAAAGCCAATAAAAGGTCCGGTTTTGGAGTTGCCGGAAAAATTTCCATAGGCAGTACAATTTCGAACATTACCCGATAC
Source organism: Prolixibacteraceae bacterium (assembly GCA_963677475.2). Classification (GTDB taxonomy): domain Bacteria; phylum Bacteroidota; class Bacteroidia; order Bacteroidales; family Prolixibacteraceae; genus JABMQB01. The sequence goes on from CAXXQD010000018.1 coordinate 173,102, forward strand.
GCTTGCGCCAATAAATCCACCTATATTATTATCACCACTAACATCTCCACTTGCAATACAGTTTACAAGTTCAGCATCCCTGTTTAAGCCAACAAATCCACCAGCCATGCTATTATTCATATCAATAATTGTATTGCCCGATGCACTGCTATTAGAAATTACGGAAGAAGAATCGTTTATTCCTACAAAACCGCCTGAATATGAATTGGCACATATATTTGTGCTTGAATGGCAATGCTGGATTTTACTTTCTTTGTTATTCCCACAGAATCCCCCTGAATAACTTTTGGTTTCGATTGTTCCTTTGCATTGAGAATTTTCAATGACAGAGTTTTGATAGTTTAATCCACAAAATCCCCCAGCGTTTTCTCCACCCAAACAAACCACATTTGCTTTTGATGAACATGCGTGAATATTTCCATTTGCATTGCACCCAACAAATCCTCCATACCTCGAAGCATGTTGTCCGGTTGTTGCTGATTCTATAGTACATTGGCAATAACAAGAGGTAATTGTCCCCGTATTGTAGCCAACAAAACCACCCAGGTTGTTTTTTCCATTTGCAATTCCATTTTCAACGGTACAATCTGTAATTTTTCCTTTATTATTGCCGCAAAAACACGCTATATGGCTTCTGCCTAATACATTGGCATTAACTAAATTTATCAGGGAAACTTCCCCTGTAGAATCAATATAACCAAATAGGCCAAGACAATCATTATAGGGTTTGTGATAGGTGAGATTTAAAATGTCATTTCCATTACCAATGTAGGTACCAGAAAAATAAGTTGTTTTATTTCCAATTGAGGCAATATTTATTCCAGAGCAATCAATAGATTTTAGTTGAATAAAATGCTTATTCCAATCGGATGGTGTTTGCATTAATTCTTCTAAATCTTGAGCAAGATGTATCCAATGTGGGTCACTGATGGTGCCATTTCCTCCTGAATATGCCAATACATTTATTGCGAGAGAAAATGTAATTAAGATTAAAGTAAGTTTTTTCATAGTAATAAAGCTTAGTGATTAATGGGTATAGAATTGAAAACTAAATGATTATCGACTCATATCTGGGAGAAAGAACAAGTAAATCAGGTTTTAAATTGATGGGAATTATAGAACTAAAAACACAATTTAATGAATAATGATAGATATTGTTTTTAATTGATAAGGGAAAACTATCGTGGGTATTATACAAAAACGGATTCATTTCTTATTGTGTGTTTTATTCAGGTATATAAATATACCACAAATAATTAAAAATGTTGCCACCTTGGCTTGATATTGTAATTCAAAGAAAATATTTCTAACAGTAAAAGATTTAATTTTAGGTTGTTGATATATAGTGTATTATGCTTGTATGAGTCTATTCTTGTCTTGTTTGAATGCGTTTTGTTTACATAAATGAAAAATAAATTAAACAAAATACCTTTTTGTCTGTTATTAGAGTTGAAAATTGATTTAAAAAAAGTAACGATGAAAGAAAATATAGCATTCCAGCCTGTTAGCGGAACAAGAAATGGGAAAATACATATTACTCTGGATGATCAAAACGGACATGATATAATTGGGGATAACCACATTGCAACCTCTGTTGAAACTCCATTAAGAGATGATGCTTTTGTTTTAAATGACGATGAAAAGGTTGGCTTAATCGAAGATAAGTTTAGGGATATTATGAATATCATGGGACTTGATTTACGAGACGATAGTTTGAACGGTACGCCACACAGGGTTGCCAAAATGTTTGTGAAAGAAATATTTAACGGGCTAAATCCTGAAAATAAACCTAAAATATCGTTGTTTGAAAATAAATTTAATTATGGTGAAATGCTGGTAGAAAAGAATATAAATATGAACTCTACCTGTGAGCATCATTTTTTACCAATTGTTGGGAAAGCCCATGTAGCCTATTTTTCGAACGGAAAGGTTATTGGATTGTCAAAAATAAACCGGATTGTTGACTATTTTGCCAGAAGGCCACAGGTGCAGGAACGATTGACCATTCAAATAGCCAATGAACTTAAAACGATTCTTGAAACAGACGACGTTGCGGTTTTAATTGACGCCAAACACATGTGTGTTTCCTCCAGGGGAATTCAGGATGAAAGCAGCAGTACTGTTACGGCAGAATACTCTGGGAAATTTAAGGATAAAAGCATTCGTGAAGAATTTTTAAAATATATTCAGTTATAGACAGGTAGTTTTTTCATACGTTTGGTTTAGTTAGATTACAATTTCTGCTAAGCATAAAAGGACGATATTTTATCGTCTTTTTTTATAGCAATTTTCGTTATCATTTGTTCTGAAAATCAATTAAATATAAAGTTTAGTGCGTTCTTTAACCGGTCGGTTAACTCCTTTGTTTTTTGAAGAATGTGGAACAAACACATGGAAAACTGTACCTTTTCCCAAAGTGCTTTCGACCTCAATTCTACCGTTTATTTTTCTGATTAATTCGTTACAAATTGGGAGGCCTAAACCGGTTCCTTGTTCATTTTCGGTTCCAGGTTTGCTAATATTGCCATCGTATGAAAAAAGTGAAGGGATATCTTTTGGATCAATACCAATCCCGTTATCACCGATACTGATTTTTATTCCTTTGTTTTGCCCTTCAACGTTTATATGAATTTCCCCATTGGGATGGGTATATTTTATGGCATTGCTAAGGATATTCCGGCAAACAGTAATTAATATATTCGGATCGGCAAAAACCGTTAAATTGTTTACAGAGGAATGGGTAATTTGTACATTTTTGTTTTTTGAAATGATCGAATAAATTTGGATGCATTCATTCATGGTATCGTTGATATCAATTGTTGTTGGCTGCACCTGTATTTTTCCCATTTGCGACCTCGACCAGGCGAAAAGGTTGTTTATTAGAGTATAAACATTATTTGCACTTTCGTGAAGAAGGTGGATAATACGGACTTGTTCTTCCTTTGAATAGTTATTGATTTTTAATAAATCAATAAAACCAAGTATCGAATTAAAAGGCCCTCTCAAATCATGCGAGATAATTGAAAACAATTTGTCCTTTGAATTATTTAATTTCTGAAGCTCCTTTGATTGCAATTCAATTTGGATTTTTTGTGCTTTTAATTTGTTGAGTGATTTGCTTAGGTCAGTTAATATTAGGTTCACTTTCTCCGATTGTTGTTTTTCATTGGCTTCGTATATTTTATGTTTAACGTTTATTTCGTTGGTAAGAATTCCTACCATGGTTATGGCAAAAACAGGACAAGCTATAATAACCAGCACTTTGTCGTAATACATTGGCAGTACATCAAAAACGCTGCCCGGCACATATTGAAGCACTAGTAGGTTCAAAACTAAAAGCCCGAAAGTGATTAAAAAGTGTTTTGGGATGGATAACTCAAACAGGGCAGCAATTACCGGGAAAACAATGTATAAGATAATTAGTGGCGAATAATAGGAAATAATTGAGCTTTCAACCGGATAATAAATCCATAACGAATAAATAAAAACAGGGACAATAAAACTGTAAAGCAAAAACAAGCGCACCTGTTTTGTACTTAATCTCATAAGGTTTAAATATCCAAAAATATAGCCTAAAGCTATTATCCCATGAAAAACCGCAGCAAAATAGGCATTCATATTCAAACTGATGAAAATGAACAGTATGGCAATTGTTCCAAAAAGAATAAATAAACCATTAATGAGTTTAAATTCGCGCCTCTTGCCATAACCCCAATTTTTTGGAACCCTGCTGTAAAGTAATTTGTTAATTGCGTCCATTCAATTACAATAATTTTACTTTTTGTTCCTACATTAAAGGAACTACTTAAATATGAAACAGATAGATTTTTTGGAAGGAAATTGAATTGCATAGCCAATGTACGATAAATTATTCAAGAACTGCAAATTTTGCGCAGGATATTTTTAGAGATCTGTCCCAAAAGGAATCAAACGTAGGTGATTAAATAATGGTGGGCAAGTTTTTATGTGTTCTCTCTATATTCAAATATTAATTTATTTTTACAGCTTAAAGTTGCTGAATAAATGAATAACCGAACAAGTGGCATTTTAACACATATTACCTCATTGCCTGGAAGCGAAGGAATTGGAACATTGGGAAACAATGCATTTTTATTTGTCGATTTTCTTGCTAATACAAATCAAAAAGTATGGCAAATTTTGCCATTGGGGCCGGTTGGCTATGGTGATTCCCCATATCAATGTTATTCTGCTTTTGCTGGGAATGAAATGCTCATCGATTTATATAAGTTGCAAAAATATGGTTTCATCTCTTCTGAAGAACTAAGCAGTCCGCCTCGATTTAAGAAGGACGAAGTGCTATTTGATTTGATTAAAACTTGGAAATTGCCCATTCTTAAACAAGCTTTTTTTACCTTCAAAAAAAATGGTCTTTTACTAAATGAATACCAGGCTTTTCTCGAAAATAATTCATGGTGGCTACATGATTATGCCCTATTTATGGCGTGTAAGCAACAATTCAATGATCTTATATGGAATGAATGGGAACATGGTTTAAAATTCAGGGATAAAAAAACCCTTGCCAAATACGCAAAAGAATTAAAGGAAGAAATCAACTTTCAGAAATTTATACAGTTCCTGTTTTTTAAACAATGGACCGAGCTTAAAGGATACGCAAATTCAAAAGGCATAAAAATAATTGGTGATGTGCCATTATATGTTTCTACCGACAGCGCCGATGTTTGGGCAAATCCATCACTTTTTCATTTAGAAGAAGAATTAAAACCAACACAGGTTGGGGGCGTACCTCCCGATTATTTTAGCGATGATGGGCAATTGTGGGGAAATCCTGTTTTTAATTGGGAGGAAATGAAAAAGCAAAACTACAGTTGGTGGTTGGCGCGGTTACATTTTAACCTGAATCTGTTTGACTTGGTTCGAATAGATCATTTTCGTGGGCTTTCGTCTTATTGGTCGATCGATGCGAATGAAGAAACTGCTAAAAACGGGAGATGGGTCGAAGCTTATGGATACGGGCTCCTCCAAAAGCTTCAAGAACAGATTGGCTATTTACCGCTTATTGCTGAAGACCTTGGTGAAATTGACGACCATGTGAAAAACCTTCGGGACGATTTCGATTTGCCAGGAATGAAAGTCTTGCAATTTGGCTTTGCCTCTGATGAAACCAATGAACATCTGCCACATAATTATTCACATGCTTTTATTGCCTATACCGGAACGCACGATAACAATACTACAAAAGGGTGGTATTCTTCATTGACACCAAATGAAAAAAGTATTGTAAAAAAATATTATCAGATTGGAAGTCGCAAGATCGTTCAGGCACTTATCCGTTCCGTTTGGGCTTCAACTGCTCAAATGGCAATTATCCCTATGCAGGATTTGCTGGAGCTCAACGAAGAAGCAAGAATGAATGTTCCTGGTACTGCAAGCGGGAATTGGGCTTGGAGGTTTCAATGGAAACAGCTGAAACAAAAACATGCCTTGTTTCTGAAAAATATTACTAAAATATACAACAGGTAAGAAAAGTTTCTAGCTCCTAGCTTCAAGCCGCAAGTCAGTCTGATTTCGAGCCTTGAGTTCCGAGTCCCGAGCCTCAAGTAGCAAGTAGTAAGAAGCAACTAAAAGCAAAAACTTGAGCAAATAATTTGTATTCCCTGTTAATTCGAACGCAGTGAGAAATCTTTTTTGAGTCTTGAGTCACGAGTCACGAGAAACAAGTAAATGACTTATCTTGAGGCTTTCGGCTAAAAGCTAGAGCAATTACTATATATTCCCTGTCATTTAGAACGTTGTGAGAAATCCCTTTCAAATATGCAGCATCAAGTTTGGAATATTTCCAAATTTCCAAATTTTACCAATATTCTGTAATGGCTTTCAGGAATAATTTGGGCTGTTCGGCGTGCAACCAATGCCCCGCATCAGGAATTGTAACAATGTTGGCATCCGGGTAAATTTCTTTGATCAACGCAAAATCCTCTTCCTGAATGTAATTTGAATTAGCCCCTTTTATGAATTTTACAGGATAGTTGGTAATAGGAATAACTTCTGATAACCAGTGTTTATTTACCCCTCCAACAATTTCATCCAGATAATTGTACAGAGCTTCCGGATTTAAGCGCCATTTAAACAGTTTCGAAGATTTATCCTTTGCTACATTTTTAAGAAGGAACTGCGTAATACGGCTATCATCAATTTTTTCAGCTAAGTAGTTTAGAATATCTTCCCGCGATTCCATTTGTGTAAAGTCAATTTCAATCATTGCCAAAAGGATATTCCGATGAAGGAAATATTGGCTGTTTTCATTTAATAGCAGGTAATCTTTTGGTGCTATATCTGCGATAATTAGCCGCTCAATTTTTTCAGGGTAATCTGAAGCAAAGTTCATCGCGACTTTGCCCCCCATGCTATGTCCGAGCAGTACTGCTTTTTCAATTTTATGTTGGTACATAAACTCGGCAAGGTCTTGTTTCATGCATTCATACGAATGTTCGTCATGATGGGGTGATTGCCCGTGGTTTCGCTGGTCGAGCATATATACGGTGTGTTTCTTGCCCAACTTTTTACCAATTGTCAGCCAGTTATCCGATGCTCCGTATAGGCCATGAACGATGATAAATGGATCTCCGTTTCCTGTTTTCCGGTAAAACAATTCCATATTATTTTAAGCAGTCAAGGTATTTCTGAATTGTAGTTTCAAGTCCCATATATAAAGCATCGGCAATTAAAGCATGACCGATGGATACTTCCAGCAAATTGGGGATGTGCAAATGCATGTAACGAAGGTTTTCAAGGCTGAGGTCGTGCCCGGCATTTACGCCAATTCCATGTAATTCTGCTTGCTTTGCAGCATCAACAAAGTCTTTTATTGCTTTTTCAGGGCTTTCCGGATAAAACTTTGCATAGGGTTCGGTATATAATTCAATTCGGTCAGTTCCAACTTCTTTTGCCCCATCCACCATTTTCAAGTCCGGATCGACAAATATGGATGTACGGATACTGTTTTCTTGCAATCGCGAAATCACATCTATCAGAAAACTTTTGTTCTTCAGGGTGTCCCAACCATGGTCACTGGTTAGTTGCCCTGGCAGGTCGGGAACCAGTGTAACCTGGTCGGCTTCAACCTTAATAACCATTTGCAGGAAATCCTCGCTTGGATAGCCTTCAATATTTAATTCTGTGTTAATCAAGGGTTTTAAATTAAACACATCTTGCCTGGTAATATGTCTTTCATCGGGTCTTGGGTGAATTGTAATTCCCTGAGCACCAAATTCTTGGCATTTAATTGCAGCTTCAGTAACGCTTGGGTGAATTCCTCCCCTTGAGTTTCTTAATGTTGCAATTTTATTTATATTTACACTTAATCTGGTCATTGTAAAACAATTTAGTGGTGCAAGTTACAACTAAGAAATGAACTGGTAAAATTTAGACAAGAAGTTTTGATCGCCAAAAACCTTATATCGGACGTGGTGCCTGCCTTGCGGAAAAATGATAAAGGGCAAAAAGCACTGAACTGGATGGATGTTTTCAGGGTATCGCATTTGCCGCTTGTTGATGAAAGCAGGTATGTTGGAATTATTTCCGATAAGATGATTTATGATTTGGATTTGGCAGATGTGGTATTATTCGATCAGGACCTGAATTTAACTACACCTCACGTTCATTTTTCGCAACATATTTTTGAGGTTGCCTCTATCATGTATAAATTAAAACTGAGTGTGGTTCCTGTTTTGGACGAAGAGCATGCATTTTTGGGTGTTATCACACTTTATGACCTTGCCCGGCGCTTTTCTAATTTGTATTCTGTACATGAGCCGGGAGGTGTTATTTTATTGGAAATGAATATCCACAATTATTCAATGGCAAAAATTGCACAGATTGTTGAAAGCAACAATGTGAAAATACTAAGTTCATTTATTAATAGGATTCCAGGAACAAAAAATTTGCAGGTAACCATTAAGCTAAATTCGATTGATTTATCCGCTGTTCAGCAGACTTTAATCAGGTATGATTATAATATAAAAGCAGTTTATATGGATGATTCGACCCTCGATGATTTATACGACGACAGGTTTGAACAATTTATGAAATACATGAATTTTTAAATAAATATTATGAAGGTTGCTGTTTTTGGAAATTCTGTTGATTCAGGTTTTAAGCCAGTCCTGGATAAGTTTTTTCGTTTTTTTAAGCAGAACAATATCGAAATCCAGTTGTATAAACCTTTTTATAATCATTTAATCAATAACCTGGATTTCACACCATTTTACACTACTTTTTTTCATTCCCATACCGATTTTGACCTTACCAATTCTTTTATTTTCAGTATTGGCGGAGATGGTACCTTTTTACAAACCCTTCAATGCATACAGCATTACGATATACCGATGGTTGGATTAAACAGCGGAAGGCTTGGTTTTTTGGCTGATATTGCCGAAGACGAAGTTGAAGATGCCCTGGCTGCCATTTTTAATGGACAGTTTGATATAATTGAGCGATCGTTAATTGATGTAAAACTGGAGGGTGAAACTGCACAGCTTGATTTCAATTACGCTTTGAATGAAATGACTGTCCTAAAAACCGACTCGTCTTCGATGATCAATATTAAAGCATATCTTGATGGTGAATTCCTGAATAATTATTGGGCCGATGGTTTGATAATTGCAACGCCCACCGGATCGACAGCCTATTCATTAAGTGTTGGCGGACCCGTGCTAACACCCGATGCCATGAATTTTGTAATTACACCAATTGCTCCGCATAACCTCACAGTAAGACCTTTGGTTGTGCCAGATACACAGGAAGTAGTGTTAAAAGTATCGGGGAGGGGAAGCCACTTTTTAACGTCCCTCGATTCAAATTCTACTAGTGTCGAAATCAGCACGATTATTAGGGTGAAAAAAGCGGATTTCAAATTAAAAACATTGTCCCTAAAAGGGCATTCATTTCTAAGCACTCTTCGCAACAAACTCATGTGGGGCGCGGATAAGAGGAACTAAAAAACTTATTAGGCTTAACAATTTTTAATCTTTGTTTGGGTTTTATAATAACTATCAGGTATGTTATTTTTAGAATTATATTACTTTTGTAGCTCTTGAAAGCTGTTATGTTGACAAGTATTAAGACCTATGTTCATTGATTATTAGAGCTTTATGTAGAGTTTTGTGAGGTGGGGGAAGCAAAAAATTAACACTTAAATTGCCCCTTTTTTTATTAATTCTTCATGAGGTTTTTAGCTTAAAAGTAATTTATTTTAAAGTAGCGTTTTAATGCCTGAGACTAAAGTTTGTAAAACAAATAATAGCATTGATGAAAAAGTTATTGATTATTGTAGCAGTTTTTTTATCGTTTTCAGGATTTGCTCAAAAAACAGCAGATATTGGGATTTGGATTGGGGCATCGTCTTATTGGGGGGATATGACCACAGTTAATTATGGTGAATCGATAAACCCAGTGTTTGGTGCGTTTTTTAGGTATAATTTTAACAAAAGGGTAGCACTCAGAACAAGCTTTTTAAGTGGAAAAGTAGGTGCAGTTGGCGATATTGAAAATACACCATGGATGTTTGAAAAATCAGTACAAGACATGAGTATGATGATAGAAATTAACTATTTAAATTATATTCTAGGGGCAAAAAACACGCCTTTTACACCTTATATTATGGCTGGATTGGGTTTTACCGGATATGACTACAGTATCACGGAAGATTTATATAATAACATTATAAACGTAAATCCAAATACCCTGGTTGAAAATGTTAATGCAGATGATCCCGCTTTTGAAATGTCTATTCCATTTGGGATGGGAATTAAATATACTTTTGGAAAAAAATTGGGAGTTGGGCTCGAAGTCCAGTTTCGAAAACTAATGGACGACAGATTGGATGACCTGGATGATCCTTTTGCGTATGGAGTATCTGTACCTGCAACTGATGGAGGGGACCCAGTGATAACAGAATATAGATATGCTGATAAGTGGCATAACAACGATTATGTACCTTTTGTAGGTATCAACTTAACCTATTCCATTAACCTTACAAACCAGGTATGTCCTGTTTACGATAGTAAAAAATAAGCCGAGTGTCGATAAAAGATAAACTAAATAAAAACCAGATACCTGAACATATTGCCATTATCATGGATGGTAATGGGCGATGGGCTTCAAAGCACGGAAAAGCCAGGGTTTACGGGCATGAACATGGCGTTCAGTCAGTGCGGTCGGTGGTGGAAGGTGCCGGCGAAGTTGGGGTTAAGCATTTAACTTTGTATGCCTTTTCGACCGAGAACTGGGCACGCCCAAAAGACGAAGTAAATGCGTTGATGGCTTTGCTTGTGCATGCAATTGAACAGGAGAGCGAAGACCTGGACAAGAATAACGTAAAATTGGGCGTAATTGGCGATACCAATCAATTTCCGGAAGATGTTCGGGCAAAATTGTTTAGGTGCATCGAAAAATTAGAATCAAACACAGGGTTGAACCTTATTTTAGCATTAAGTTATAGCTCAAAATGGGAAATAACAGAAGCTGTTCGTAGCATTGCTGTTGATGTTAAAGAAGGGATAATCCAACCTGAAAATATAAATAAAGAATTATTTGATACTTACTTGTCAACCAAAGGAATTCCCGATCCGGAATTGTTAATCAGAACGAGCGGCGAATGCAGGATAAGCAATTTCTTGCTTTGGCAGATTGCTTATTCCGAATTATGTTTTGTGGATAAATTATGGCCCGAATTCAGGAAAGAAGACCTGTTTGAAGCAATCCTTAATTTTCAGGGAAGAGAAAGAAGATTTGGTAAAACAAGTGAACAAATAGAGGCAAATTAATTTGAAAAGGATGCGGAAAACAATTATACTTTTGTTTTGTTTGGCGATTACAGTTATTGGTGCAGTAGGACAGGATACGGAAAACACTAATTTTTTCAATCTACTACGATAGTCCAAAAACATATACTATTGCAGATGTTACAATCACCGGAATTAAATACCTGGATAAAGAAGTCCTGGTTCAATTATCAGGATTAAAAAAAGGGGAAGATATAGTAGTTCCCGGAGAGAAAATAACCAATGCCATTAAAAAATTATGGGGACAGGGTTTATTTTCTGATGTAGCTATTTCTGCAAGTCGGATTGAAGGTAACCAAATCTGGATCGAAATTTATTTACAGGAACGTCCGCGTCTGTCTGCAGCTAATTTCTTTGGAGTGTCGAAAAGTGAGAAAGATGATATTACCGAGAAAGTATTATTGTTAGTGGGGTCTCAAGTCACTGATAATCAGGTAAATAATGCCGAAAGGATTATCAATGGTATTTTTCACGAAAAAGGATTCTTAAATACAGAGGTAAATATTATTCAGCGCGATGATACCACCAAGAACAACAGTATAATCCTGGATATTTATGTGGATAAGAAAGAGAAAGTTAAAATCAACGATATTATTATCCATGGAAATGAAAATGTAAAGAGTGGATTACTCGAACGTTCCATGAAAAAAACAAAAGCTAAGAAAATAAAGAACTTCTTTAGCTCCAAAAAGTTTTTAGCAGAGAAATTTGAAGAAGATAAAATTAACCTGATAAAAAAATACAACGAGAAAGGTTATCGGGATGCAATTATAATTGAGGATTCTGTAAAAAAGGCAGAGGATAATCGTGTGGACATCGAACTTTGGGTCGAAGAAGGCAATAAGTACTATTTCAGGGATATTAAGTGGGTTGGAAATACGGTTTACCCAAGCGATTATCTCGGGGCAGTACTTGGGATTAAAAAAGGCGATGTTTTTGACCAGAAATTATTGACCAAAAGGTTAAGTGAAGATGAAGACGGTGTTAATAACCAATACCTCGATAACGGCTATTTGTTTTTCTCACTTGATCCGATTGAGGTAAATGTCACCTCCGATTCCATCGACTTTGAGATGAGGATGTTTGAAGGGAAACAGGCAACAATTAACCGGGTTTTGATTAGTGGAAACACAAAAACCCATGAACATGTTGCTCGTAGGGAGTTAAGAACTTATCCGGGAGATCTTTTTAGCAAAAGTAATATTATGCGTTCCTACAGGGAATTATCGCAGCTTGGGCATTTTGACCCGGAAGCAATTAATCCCGATGTAATTCCGCACCCGGAAGATGGGACAGTGGATATTAACTATCAATTGCAAGAAAAGGCGAATGATCAGATTGAACTTTCAGGTGGTTGGGGAGCCGGTATGTTTGTCGGTTCGGTTGGGCTTAAGTTCGCAAACTTCTCTGTACGGAATATTTTTAATAAAGAAGCATGGAGACCATTGCCAACAGGTGATGGGCAAACATTAAGTTTACGGTATCAAACCAGTGGAAAATACTATAAAACAGTAAGCCTTTCGTTTACCGAACCTTGGTTAGGGGGCAAAAAACCCAATAGCTTATCTGTATCCTGTCGTATTCAAAAATTAACTATAGTGCCAACCGATATAACTCTAACTATGGTGGCTACGGTGGCTACGGCGGTTATGGTGGCTATGGTGGTTACGGTGGTTATGGAGGTTATGGTGGCTATGGTGGTTACGGTGGTTATGGTTACGGCGGTTATGGCGGCTACGGTTATGGAAATTATGGATACACGGAGGATACCGATCCATCAGACGATCAAATTTGGGCTACCTCAGCTTTAGCCTTGGGGTATGGATACAGGTTATCCTGGCCAGATGATTATTTTACCGTGTACCATGAATTATCAATGGAGCATTACAACCTTCAAAACATGGGAAGTTATTTCTATTTTCTTGCTGACGATAATGGCGAAGTGAACGGAACATTTAACAACTTAAGTTTTAAAACTGCTTTCGGCCGTAATTCTGTTGACAATCCTTTGTATTCAAGAAGTGGTTCGAATGTATCACTTTCCATGAAAATTACCCCGCCATTCTCGTGGTTTGATGGTATTGATGCCAGTCGGGACGATGTATCAAATGCGGATAAATTTAAATGGATTGAATACCATAAATGGCTCTTAAAAGGACAACACTATAATTCTGTTTCGAAAAATCGGAACCTGGTGCTTAAAACGGCGTATGAATTTGGATTTTTAGGATATTACGATGAAAACCGACGTTCTCCCTTCGAAGGGTTTATTGTTGGTGGATCAGGTATGTCTGGATATAATATTTATGGTACCGATTACGTTGCATTACGTGGATATAAAGATTATAGCCTGAGCCCGAGTAACGGTTCAAGTATGTATTCTAAATTTACAATGGAATTGCGGTACCCGGTTACACTGAAACCAAGTGCAACCATTTACGGACTTGCATTTTTGGAGGCTGGTAATGCTGAAACAAGTTTTAGGGATTATAACCCATTTAAGTTGAAAAGGTCTGCCGGAATAGGCGTGAGGATTTATCTTCCAATGTTTGGTTTGATGGGAATTGATTGGGGGTATGGATTTGACGATATTGTGGGGCAGCCTGATGCCAGTGGAAGCCAATTCCATTTTGTTATCGGCCAGCAGTTCTAGTAGTTACGGATTTGGCTCGGTATTTGAATATTGGTTAACGTTCAATTAAAATAATAAGTCATGAAGAAAATAGGTTTAATACTTTTAATTTTGGTTTTTGCAATTGGAACCGGATTTGCCCAGAAGTATGCATATGTGGATACCGAATATATTTTGGAAAATATTCCGGCATATAAAGCAGCACAGGATCAATTGAATCAATTGTCGAGGCAATACCAAAAAGAACTTGAAACGATGCATGCCGAAGTGGAACAAATGTATCAGGATTTTCAGGCAGAAAGCGTTTTGCTTTCGGAAGATATGAAAAGAAAACGGGAAGATGTTATTATCTCGAAAGAGAAAGAATACAAACAATTGCAACGTAAATATTTTGGACAAGATGGCGATTTGTATAAAAAACGGCAAAGTTTGGTGAAGCCAATTCAAGACGATATTTTTAATGCCGTTTCCGAATTGGCAAACGATGGAAGCTACGCTGTTATTTTTGATAAAGCAGGCGGCGTTTCGATGCTTTATACCAATCCAAAATACGATCTTAGCGATCAGGTTTTACAAAAACTTGGATATAAAAATTAATTTCTATATTTGACCAAAAATTTAAACTCAACTTGATTATGAGACATTTATTAAAGACACTACTTATAGCACTTTTTGTGGTTGCTACAGTAAGTTTTGCGAGTGCACAAGCTCCAAAATTCGGGCACATTGACCTGCAAGCCCTTATTCAAATTATGCCTGAAAGAGCAAAATCTGAGGCAGAGTTTAAAAAGTTCCAGGACGAATTGCAGGGGCAAATGGATGTGATGCAGGAAGAATACTCCAAAAAACTGGAAGAATTTCAGGCAAAACAAGATTCTGTTTCTGATTTTATAAAGAATGCACTTGCTTCCGACCTTCAGGACCTAACACAAAGAATCCAGAATTTTAACCAGGTTGCACAAACGCAAATGCAAACAAAACAAAATGAATTGCTTGCACCAATATTCAAAAAAGCTGAAGATGCAGTTCAGGCTGTTGGAAAAGAACAAGGCCTCCTGTATGTTTTTGATGTAGGGACAAGGGTATTGATCTATAAATCAAACGACAGTATGGATATACTTCCTTTGGTAAAAACAAAACTTGGAATTCAATAAGAAACAAGATACAATTTATGAAAGGCCATTTTCAATTTAATTTGAAGATGGCTTTTTTGATTATATTGTGCACGATTTTATAATATGGGCAAACAATATTCACCAATAGGGGTTTTTGATTCGGGTTACGGAGGTTTAACAGTTCTAAAAGAGCTAAAAAAACAACTTCCTGAATATGACTATATTTATCTGGGCGACAACGCCAGAAATCCTTATGGTACCCGTTCTTTCGAAATGGTATATCAATATACCCTGGAGGCGGTCAAAAAATTGTTTGAGCTGGGTTGCAACCTGGTTATTGTGGCATGTAACACGGCATCGGCAAAAGCACTGCGTAATATTCAACAACTCGATTTGCCAACAATTGACCCAACCAAAAGAGTGTTGGGGGTTATCAGGCCAAGCGTTGAAAAGGTTGCTGAAATTACCCAAAACGGAAGGGTAGGGGTTTTAGGTACCATTGGAACTGTAAATTCCGAATCGTATGTGATGGAGTTTAAACATACCGTGAAAGCCGAGATATCAGTTGTTCAGGAGGCATGCCCGATGTGGGTCCCAATTGTTGAAAACAATGAAATCGGTACCGAAGGGGCAGATTACTTTATCAAAAAAAACTTAAGTAATATCCTAAAAAAAGACCCCAAACTTGATACATTGGTGCTCGGATGCACACATTATCCATTTTTGTTAGAAACAATTAAAAAGTATATACCGAAATATGTTAACATTGTATCACAAGGTTCGGTTATCGGTGAAAAACTAATGGATTACCTACAAAGGCATCCTGAAATGGAAATACGATGTTCAAAGAACCAAACCACACAATATTATACTACCGAATCGGTAGATACCTTTGAAGAACGTGCCGGTTTTTTTCTTGGCGAAAAGCTGAGGGCATCACATGTTGTTTTATAATTAAAGCTGGTTCACCATAATTACCTTTTCCGAAACGATTTGGATGGACCCGTTTTGTTTTTCTTGCTATTCCTGGCTGCAAAAAAAGCTTGTTTTCTGAGTATCTTTTCTTTTTCCCAATCCTTTTTCTCGGCTTTGGTCATTGTTTTATCTGTTTGTGGGTATGGGTTATCTTCCACTTGCCGAATCTCTTTTTTTATTAATTTTTCAATGTCTTTAATAAAGATATTTTCTTCAGGTTCACAAATCGAAATTGCAATGCCTTCTTCCCCGGCCCTGCCTGACCTGCCAATTCTGTGAACATAGGTTTCGGCAATATTAGGGATATCATAGTTAATCACATGTTTTAACTTGTCAATATCGATTCCTCGCGCAGCAATGTCAGTGGCAACCAATATCCTTATTTTCCCATCTTTAAACTGGGCCAAAGCCTTTTGTCTTTGATTTTGAGCCTTATCGCCATGTATGGCAGCTGCCTTTATTCTTTCTTTTTTTAGGTTTCGTACAATTCTATCGGCACCGTGTTTTGTTCGTGAGAATAAAAGTACCTGACGGATGCTTTGGTCCTTAAGGATGTGGATAAGTAGTTTGTTCTTACTTGATTTGTTGGTGTAATAGATGTATTGTTGGATTGTGTTTGCCGTTGAAGATACCGGGTTTACTTCCACTTTTACCGGATCTTTGAGGATTTTTTTTGATAAGTCTACAATATTCTTTGGCATAGTCGCCGAAAAAAACAAGGATTGTCTTGCTTCTGGTAATTTTGCTATTATTTTACGGATATCATTGATAAAACCCATGTCAAGCATTCTGTCTGCCTCATCAAGTACAAAGTATTCAATGCCATTTAAGCGAATAAAACCCTGATCCATCAAATCTATCAACCTGCCTGGTGTAGCAACCAAAACATCAATTCCCTGACGCACTGCCGAAACTTGTTTTCCTTGCGATACCCCGCCAAAAATAACCGTGTTTTTAATTCCTGTGTACTTCCCATAGGTACTAAAACTTTCATCAATTTGAATTGCCAATTCCCGTGTGGGGGTTATAATAAGGCTCCGAATTTGGCGTTTATTGGTTCTTTGTTTCCTATCAAGCACTAGATGCTGCAAAATTGGAATAGCAAAAGCAGCTGTTTTTCCGGTTCCTGTTTGCGCACTTCCCAAAACATCTTTTCCTTTTAATATCAAAGGAATTGCTTTTTCCTGGATTTTGGTAGGCTGTACATAATTTTCTTCGCCAAGTGCTTTTAATATTGGCGTTATAAGTTTTAAATCGTTAAATCGCATGAAACATAAATTGTTAATCCAGAACAACTGTTGGGGTAAATTCATTCAGGATGGTAAATAATTAAGGGGGCAAAGGTACGTAATTAATTGTGATGCAATTTCCTATTGTCAATTTACGGGCAGTGACCCTGTCATAACCTTCAACAATCAATGTTCCGTAAAGTTTACAAAGCCCTTATATTTAAGGAAATAATACGCATGTTAAATTGTTGGTTGCTTTTATGGCTTTAGATTCTGCTCGCCCATTAAATAACCATAATTAGCTTTTCGGAAGAAGCAACTAGTTTACCGAAAGGTTTTGCATTAAGGTTATTTTCCTGCAATAATTTTTCAACCTCATCACACGAATTTTCTTCAACGGCAATCAGCAATCCCCCGCTGGTTTGAGGGTCACATAAGATTAGTTTTTGGTTGTCTTCTTTTAGCTTAATTTGCTGCCCATAACTTTCCCAATTTCGATGCGTACCGCCCGGAATGCATCCTTTTTCAATATATTCAGGTGTACTTTCAAATATTGGGATTTTTGCCCATTCGATTTCAGCCGAAAGGTGGCTGCCTTCGCACATTTCAGTAAGGTGCCCCAGCAAGCCAAAACCGGTTACATCGGTCATTGCTTTTATTCCATCAACAGTCGCCAATTTTTCGCCGATTTTATTTAAAGTTGCCATCGAATCCGGGGCAATATTCTGATGTTCCGGAGCTAATTTTCCTTGTTTTTGTGCGGTAGTAAAAACACCGACCCCAAGCGGTTTGGTTAAATAAAGCCTGCATCCTTCGGTGGCAGTATCGTTTCTTTTAAGATTGTTGATTTCAACTTTTCCGGTCACGGCAAGTCCAAAAATTGGCTCAGGGCTATCGATACTATGACCGCCAGCCAACGTTATTCCAGCTTCAAAGCAGGCTTGCCTGCCTCCTTCCAATACTTTTTGAGCAACCACTGCCTCAATTTTATTGATGGGCCAGCCTAAAATTGCAATTGCCAAAAGCGGGCTTCCGCCCATGGCATATATATCGCTGATCGCATTACATGCCGCAATTTTTCCAAAAGTAAAGGGATCATCCACAATGGGCATAAAAAAATCAGTGGTGCTTATAATTGCTGTACCATTGCCCATGTCGTACACTGCTGCATCATCACGGCTATCGTTCCCAACCAGCAACTTTGAATCGACCGGGGCAATATGGTTTGTTTTTAAAATAGTGCTTAAAACCTTAGGTGAAATTTTACAACCGCAACCGGCACCATGGCTGTATTGCGTAAGTTTGATTTTATTCATATTGTTTGGTAATTTTTTTTATTAAGAATGCATTATTCGCGTGGTTCACGCTGTTTTGTGGTATTCTTACGACCATAGCCCCATCACGTTTGTTCATGCCTTTCAAATAAGCTTTATCGTAATAATGGAGGGCAGTCATAGCTACATCAACATACTTTTTCTGCTTTAATAGTTCCAGGGAATTGTTCCAATTTAAACCACCAATGCGTTTTGAAATCCGCTCCAATGAATTTGCAAGCTCAACATCATCGCAATTGGCATATTCTGAAACAAGATGTTTGGCCCGTTCGTTTTTTGGGATATCAATAAAAAATAACCTGGAACTTCTGATTTGTTTATAAAAAGGCATTGGAATTTTAACAGATCCGATATTATGGCTTTCATCTTCCACCCAAACAGGTTTGCCCAGGTCCAGTTTTTGCCATTGCTCATAAAGGTTGTTTTCAAATTGTTCAACACTGGGTTGTTCCTTTTCGCCAATGGCACCAAATGCTGAACCCTTGTGGTGGGCCAATCCTTCCAGGTCAATAATTTGTTCTCCTAGTTTTTGCAGCTCTTTCAGGATATATGTTTTTCCACTACCGGTGTACCCTCCCAATACCTTGATGGGGGTTTTTCTCCCCAGTTGGTTAAGAACATGGTTTCTAAAGGATTTATACCCTCCAATAATTATGCGCACATCGTTAAAACCATTATCACTGAGGTGTTTTGCAAACGAACGGCTGCGCATTCCCCCTCGCCAGCAATGGATTATCACGTTTTTATCGGGGGCAATTTTTAGGGAAAAAGTAATAAAGTCCTCAAGTTTTGGAGTAACAAATTTATATCCTAATGCAATTGCAGCATCTTTTGATTGTTGTTTGTAAACAGTTCCAACATGTGCCCTCTCATCGTTAGTAAATAAAGGAATGTTTATTGCCCCCGGGATATGCCCTTTTTTGAATTCCCCTGGCGAACGGACATCGATTACGGGATAGGCAAGTTTAGATATGTCTTCAATATTGATCTCGGAAACCATGTGCACAAAAATAACTTATTTCTACAAGCATATAAACCATGTATCAAAAAGAAATTTAAATACAACAAAGGTCAGATTCCCTTCACATAAGAGCTTTGTGTGGTAGGATAAATTGCGCTCTTTATTTTTTCAGCAACATTCGGATCGCCTGCAAGGTAATTTTCGAACATTGTGATGAGTTTTGTATTGTCTATTTGAAAATTTGTATTGGTTTTAATTCCCCTTAAATCGATGCAAAAACCATCAAAGGTGCATGGTACGTCTGCATAAATTTCAGTATTTAAGTAATAACAATTGTTATAAATGCTGGTATAATTGCCTTTTGATTTATGAATAACAAATGATGTGTTTTTTAGGTTTGTTATGCGGGCTGAATTCTCACATTGGCGGAGGCAGTTATCATCCATTTGTTCTTTCCCACATGACTTTATCTGTTGGAACAAGCATAAGCGACTGGTCATTAGTACACAAGGATTTAGAAGGTTAAAATAGAGCTTAAAATTTGTTGGTTTTTGAATTGCCTTTATCTGTTGATTGTTTAGTTCATTAGAAAGGTAAGCTCCAGAACAATTAAAGTTCTCTCTCAGGTTTATCAGGCTATATGAATTTACGAGGTTCATCTGTGGACCGGCGATCCACTTAATTCCTTTTTTATAGGCATAAAATGCAATTCCTGTGTTATTAGATACAAGCAGTTTTGGTTTAATATCGTCGATAAACCTAAGGGCAGCCAGGTAGTTTTTTTCAATTAAGATTGAAGGAAAATATGGAATTAGATCCTTGTATTTCAGAAAAATACGCTTTAATTCATAGAAAGAATCTTGCACTCCATTGGGAATTTGATAATATACCATTGCAGAACCCTGCTCATAAAAGTCCAGGTCGTTTGGTGTTGAAATTAGTACAGAAAGTGTAGGTAATGCAACGGTTGGACTTCCCCTATTTAACCCGGGAAGCTTTACCGGTTCCTTGTATTCCTTATTGTGAAGCACGAACCACAACTTCTTTTTGAGGGAAGTTAATTCTTTGAAGGAAATAAATAGCCCATCTTCCAGATCGGAAAGATCGATGCGTTCAATAAAAAAAGCAGATTCGTTTATTATCTTAAATCGTTTTAAAAAAATGTCAATGTTAAGGGGTTCTGAGTCCCTTCTTTCTAATACGGTTTTTGAAAAAAGAGAGAAGTTTTTCCCGTTAGTTGTAATACCGAGGGATAAATGTTTTCCCAAGGCCCCGGATATATAGATTTGAACCGGGATTTTTTCAACATTAAAGCGATTAACTTTATCTTGAACATATTGTGCATACTCTTTTCTCTCGTTGAATATAATAGCTTTTGCCTTCTCAATATTTTCGATATTTGTTCCTCCTCTAGCTTTTGACAGATAGATAGCTGAATGATCACGCGGATTATCAATGAACATATTTTTATGCAAATTGCCGCTAAAATAGGAGTTGCTAAAATCACGATTGAATGCATTATAAAGAATACGATTGTCTTTATTTACTTCGCCTTGTTGGTAATTTTTTAATTGATCTTTCCATGCTCTCACAATCGCATATACATAGGGAGATTTCTTAATCCTTCCTTCAATTTTAAATGAATCAACTCCGGCTTCTACAAGGGTTTTTACATCCGTGTATAGCGAATTGTCCTTCAAGTTTAAAGGATATATATTTCCCAAAGGTGATGGTTTGTACTGATTGCGACACGGTTGACTGCACCTGCCCCTATTGCCCGAATTACCGCCATGAACAGAGCTCATATAACATTGACCCGAAAAAGAAATACAATGGGAACCATGCACAAAGACTTCACTTTGCATATCGTTTTTATGCGCATATTCACTAAGTTTTTTTACTTCATAGTGATTAAGTTCACGCGAAAGATTAATTCTTTCGACCTTCAGCTCTTTCAAAAAACCAATTTGTCCTGCATTGTGTGTTGTGAGTTGTGTCGATGCATGAATTTTAAGCGTATTGAAGTGGCAGTTAAGCAAATAAAGCATACCTAAGTCTTGAACAATTACCCCATCAATTGTGGTATTTGATAGTTTGTTCAGAAGTATAAAAAGTGAGGGGATTTCACTTTCCAGAATCAAGATATTAAGGGTTATGAAAATTTTGCAGTCGCTTTTATGAGCGAGGTATAAAATGCAGTTTAACTCTTCGAACGATATATTTTCTGCTCTATTTCGGGCATTAAATCTTTCAAGGCCACAATAAATTGCATTTGCACCTGCAATAATTGCAGCTTTAATCGCATCAATATCTCCACCAGGTGCAAGTAATTCAATCTCTCTGTTCACAAATTCGTATTACGGTTATCAAAACTGAAAAGTCCTTGGGTTAATTTTTTACGATTGTCCGTTTAAAAATTCCATCTGGAGTAATAATTTTTACTAAATAGCTTCCACTGTGAAGATGGCTTACATCAATATTCCTGGAATTTGCTTCTGTTCTAATTAGTGATCCCATCGAGGTGTATAGCTCAATTTTTTCAATTTGTGTGGTATGGGAAACAAACAAGGTGTTTTTTACAGGATTCGGATATAAAACCAGTTCAGCATCATCCATATCTTTAATTGCTGTGGTATATTCAATGCTCATATAATACAAATTGGCAACATCCCCTTTGGTAATTTGGTAATCGCCTGCAGGTATGGTGAGGACTAATATACCGGCAGTTGCAGAATGCCTTTCGCCGTTAATTTTTATTTCACCCGAAAAATTATCATTGAACACAAGGGTAAGAATTGCCTCCTGGCTTGTTGTGAAAGAAATGTTGGTACTCGATTCAATTTTCAGGCATTGTTTGAGCGTTAATCCATTATAAATTACCGTTCCTTTGGAGTCGGAAAGGTTTCCGGAAATATTATAGAAGGTACTGGTTTTTCCGGATTCCGTAAAGTTATGTACCCGGTCTTCAGCAGTCCCTCCACCTTCGTTGCCATTTCCGTTTCCATTGGTAACTTTTCCATCTCCCTGAATAGAAACCAGGCTAGTTTTGTACGAATTTAACGCATTTTTTAATGCTGAATTTACATCGTATAAAACATCGTCAACTTCGTTATTGAATGACCATTGAAAGTCGCCGCCATTCGTTCTTCCGGCAAAATTGACCACTTTTTCTTTTGCTTCTTGCGGCGAGTCAGGTGTGTAGGCATACATAATCTCTGAATTGGTGTCGAAATTATTGTAGGCATAAGCGCCGCGGTATGAAACAATGGTATTGCTCATTTCATCGTTCCGGTTGTCTGCAACAAACGCATCAAAATCCACCGTAGGATTTGGGAATGATGAAGAACCATAGGGAACAAAACGTTTTTGCCCGCTCATATAATTATTAAATGCTTTAATGCTACCCCCGTCTTCTTTCGAGAAGGTTGGCATATCGGAATAATCATTGCTTTGGGTTGATTCATCCCAAACGTCAGAACCCTGCATGGAAATTAAGATTGGGTATTTACAGTTCCTGAAATAATTCGCTTCGACAAATACAGATGAACCATTGGTAGCTCCAACGCCATATTTTGCATTCCCATCGTAATAATTGTTATAAACGTGGGCAGAATAGTATCGAACCCGCGGATGTCTGGAGTCGGAATGATCGTACCAATTATGGTGATAGGTGATGAACAACCCTTCGGTACTTTCTTCGCTTAATCCCAGAAGGTTACATTTGCCGGAATCCCAAAAATGATTGTACGAAAAAGTAACGTAGGTCGATCGTTTACAGTCTAAAGCTCCATCGCCCTTTGCCTGGTCAGAATCGCCCCCGGCATTGCCATAAAAGAAATCACAATGGTGGACCCAAATGTATTCGTTGTTTTGTTGTAGTCCAATGTTGTCACCTTCATCGCTATTGGTATTCATGGTCCCAATATTCCTGATTTCGACATTGGCAGCATTTTTTATTCGTATTCCCCAACCATCGGCAACTGCATCATTCCCAATACCTTCAAAAGTAATAGAACTGTTTGGGTTCAGGTCGTTCTCGATCACAATATCACCTTTGTTTAAATATTCAGGATCTGTAATTTGTCCAACTAACCGAATTATTAACGGACGAGTATCTTTCCCTTTTTTAAAGCCATCTAAAATGTTTTGCAATCCCACGCATGGATTAGAATTGGCTCCTGTCACTTCAAGGGAAATTGTGTTTTTTGTATTTTCTGTAATGTATAAAATTACCGCATTATCTTTCGGGCTACCATCAACGTTATAAGCACCAGGAACGCGGTTATTTGAAAATGCAAAACCACTACGATCATGGTTTTCCACAACCAATGAAGGACTGGAAGTAGCTTCACCTTCCGAATTCGAAATAATTGGCACTACTCGCAAAGAATAGATTCCCGGGTGAAGTCCTGGAACATCAGCCCGATAATAGCTTCCATAATTACGGATCAAAGGATCATCGATTTTCAGATCGTTATATTCTTCCCCATTCAGGTAAACATGGAAGCTGTCAATCCCTTCCTGTGCTTGCCATTTGACGTAAACAGAATCAAACCAGGCGCCCGATTCAACTATTGATGCCTGTTGTGCATTTATTTGTGAAGAAACAAGAATGAAAATAATGTACGTGATTATCTTTTTTGGCATAATATATTATTCAAAATTCGTATATGGCTTATTCCAGGATTAGCCGGTGCGTAAAGTTAATATTTTGTTTGTGGGCAGAGAAAGTTTTAGTTAATGATGATCTGAAATAATCTTACTTATTCCGGATGAAGTAAACATTGACTAAAAGATATTGATTGAAAATAAATGGACAAGAGTAAAAAAAATTTGGAGCTTGTAATTATTTGGCTCGGTTGTAAACAAATAATTCATCTTACATCTGCGCTATTTGGTTAAAAGAAAAAAACGAATCTTTAAATCAAAATTATGAATCTTCGTAGGTATTTAACAGTTGCACTTCTTTCGGCATCATTAATTGGACTTGAACTTATTTGGACCCGGATATATTCAGCAGAGTTTTATTATACGTTTTCATTTTTAATTCTTTCCCTGGCTATAATGGGGCTTGGAATGGGAAGCCTTTTTGTCCGATTATTCAACAAACTTAGTAACCTGAAATTTGTAAGTAGTTACATTGCCATTGCTGCTATTTTTGCGCTGGCAGGACCCGTAATCATTTTTAAATTGGACCTTCAATTTTCTACTTTATTTACAGATATAAAAACAGCGTTTAAATTTCTTTTCTCTATATTTTTATTAAGTTCTTCGTTCTTTTTTGGAGGTATGTCATTGGCAATTCTTTTCAAAACAAACTCTGAAGACCTTCCCCGGTTATACATGGCTGACCTGGTAGGTGCAGGTTTATGCGTTGTTCTAACTATTATTTTAATGAATGTTTTTGGAACACAACCTGCCACTTTTTTAATTTCGTTGCCATTGATTATTGCTGCATTTTTTGCGCCCGGAAAAAAATACGTAACGATATTCCCGATTTTATTTTTTGCTTTTTTTATAGGAAAGGCAGATTCTTTGATAGAATCAGGGAGAAAAGAGCGGGCTCCAGTGATTTATAAACATTGGGATGCAATGTCAAAGCTAAAGTTATACGATTATGGTGAAACTTACAGGGGCTTGAATATCGATAATATTGCCAATTCGGGTGTTGTGGCATTCGATGGCAATTTTGAAAATCCGGAACTTCAGAATTGGGATATTGATGTTAAAAACCTTATAAATAGGTTTGATCGATGTACTTTTTTATCGTTGGGGGCCGGTGGCGGAATGGATGTTCTGCAGGCTTTAACCTATGGGGCTGCCGAAGTCCATGCCGTTGAAGTGAACCCGCACATCAATAAAATGCTAACAAAAGGGGATGTTTCCGGATACATAATCCCGGATAGCATAGATAATAAAGACGAATTCAACGTTATTACCTGCAACGATTTCACCGGAAATTTGTACAACGATCGGCGTGTAAAAGTAATTTCGGAAGATGGCAGAACCTATATTCGAAAGTTTAAAAATAAATTCGATGTTATTTACTCTGTTAGTTCCAACACCTGGGCTGCCCTTGGTTCCGGATCGTTTGCTTTTGCTGAAAACTACCTGTTTACCAAAGAGGCTTTTATTGATTATTGGAATGCATTATCGGAAAAAGGCTTTCTTTCGATGGAACATCAAATGTATATGCCCCGTTTGGTCAGTACTTTAATAGAAGCTTTGGAGGAGGTTCAAGTTGACAATCCGGAACAATATTTTGTGGTTTACAACATTCCGGGACTTCGAAGAAACCTATTATTGTTATCAAAGCAGCCTGTAACACAAGATTTGATAGATAGTGCCTATGGATTGTTAGCCAATGGTCAACGCAGCGCCAAAGAACCTTTATATCCGAAAGCCGATACGGCAAAGAACAACCTTATTCATAAAATAGTTATGAATGGTTGGAAAACTGAGTTGGATTCGGCACGGATTAATATAAGCCCAACAACCGACAATAAACCTTTTGTAGCGCAATTGGGTAGGATGAAAAATTTCAGATTTGAACGCTTAAAACAGATATCGGTTATTTCTGATTTTAGTGGTTTCCCATTAACAAAATCATTGCTGATTGGTATTTTGGCAATTATTGTAGTTTTTGTAATCCCATTTCTTCTTGTCCCTTATTTTACAAGCAAGGAAAAGCTGAGAACCAAACCCTGGCTCTATTTCTTTCTGTTGGGCCTGGCTTATATCATTATTGAAATTGTTTTGATGCAAAAGTTTTCACTTTTTATAGGTGCTTCGTTTTATAGCATTGCAACCGTTTTATTTACTATGCTGGTAGCTTCGGGTATCGGAAGCCGTTTCGCCGAAAAGGTAAAAGCCCCTTGCATTTTTATACGTATTATTGGCTTGTTACTATTGATTATTCTATGCTTTAACCCACTTGTAAATCTTTTTGGAGGAATCCCAGTATTTTGGCGTGCAGTGCTTACAGCTATTGTCATTTTTCCTCTTGGTTTTTACATGGGAATGCCTTTCCCTCGCGGTGGATTGCGCGTTAAAGAACTTATAGATTGGGGATTTGCAGTTAATGGAATTGCATCTGTGATTGGATCAACTGCAATTATGTTTGTTGTTTTTTCCTGGGGATTTAATGCGGCATTACTAATTGCAGGAACGTTGTATATCCTCGCTTTTTTGCTTTTCCGAAAAGAAGCTGGTTGGAATTGACCTGGTTAAACTAACCGAAGCTTTTCAAAGCTCCCCTCGGATAAATTTCTCAATAATTTCACCTGCTATACTTCTTTCGGTAGGGTAGTTGGGTAAGTTCGTTTTGTTGAACCATGCTGCATCGGCAATTTCATTTTTATCGATGTTAATGGCTTGGGTTTCATCGCCATCAGCTATAAAGGCAATCATCATCGATCCGGAAAATGGCCAGGGTTGGCTTTTGTAGTACCGGATGTTAGTTACATCTATCCCAATTTCTTCTTTTACTTCACGAACAACGGTTTCTTCAATAGTTTCGCCAATGTCAACATATCCGGCAACCAATGAGTACATATTGTTTCGAAAGTTTACTCCGCGTGCAAGCAAAATTTTGTCTTTCGAAAGAATTGCTACGATTATGGCCGGTGCAATAGGGGGGAACAAGTTGGTTTGGCACGTTGGGCAGTTAATTGCACGTTCGGTTTTACTTAATTCGGTTTTCGATCCACATTTGCCACAAAACTTGTTGTTGGAATACCAATTCATTAATTGGTACGCGAGCACGCTGCTCCATTCTATTTCCTTTTGGTTTATGGTTCGGAAATAATTGAATTCGTGATAGAGCAAACCGCTTGTTTCATCAATTTGGCAATCCCAAATCAGAAAACAATTGATATTGTTGAGTGTAAATAAAAAAATACCTTCTTCACTACATTGTTTAAAATATTTCTTTTTAGGAATTTCCAATTCTTCGCCAACTTGTTTTAAAAGAAGTGAATCGTTCTTAAAATGAAAAATATAATCGTTTTTCTGGATGCTTGTAATGGTTTTAAACTGGTTGCTGAATGTATGCGGATGTATATCTTGAATCATTTAAATTATCAATTGATTAAAAGGGCACAATTTACGGAATATTCATTGGTTCGAGGAAAACAAGGTGCCACATTTTGATTATTTGTGCCACCAGTTTATATCGAATTGTTATGGCTTTTTTGTTTTACGCATAAAAAACTTCCGGCTCTTTTCTGGCTTTCCCTCCAAAATTTTTGTTTAACCTGATGGCAGTATCTTTTAAACGACTGTCTTTCATTGATCGGGCATTTTTTGGGCAAATTTTTATGCAGGCACAGCAGGTAATACACTTTTTAATATCAATTAAAGAGCTGTTTTCAGTATTGATTGCTCCTGTTGGGCACGAACTTGCGCAAATTCCGCATTGTTTACATTCTTCACTAACGTCCAGAAAGTCCACATCCCAAAGTTGGGTAATCCCGCCGTAAGGATAATTCCCCGGTACATTTAATTCAGGTATTTGACCAGTAGGAAATAGTTCCAACTTTTGGGCTATGTTTTTGCCGAAAACTTCTGCCTTTTTTATATCGTCCATATCAGGGCGGTTTGCAGCAGTGGGCAACTCCGTACTGGAAAATGAATGTTCGCCGATAAATGCTGCACCTGCAATTGGCAAACAGCCCTGTTGTGTTAATGTGTTTTTAAGCTCTAAAAGGGCATCCTCAAATTCACGGTTGCCATAAACAGCCACACAAACCACAGGGGTTTTGTTCGCTTTTATTTGGTTGAGCCAATCGCCAATAAGCGCTGGTACCCGTCCCATATAAACTGGTACTCCAACAATTAGCAATTCATTTTCTGAGGGTTGCAATACTTTTTCCCTATTGCCTGGCTTGGTAATATCCGTAAGCTTTACATTTTTATTCCCAATTCCTTGTGCAATTGCCTGAAGTACCTTTTTTGTGGTTCCTGTTGGGGAGAAATAAACCAAATTTATAGATTCGATATTCATGCTGTTTCGTTTATAATTGTTATAAAAATAGGGGCTTGGTTATTCGTTGTTTGCCTGAAAATTTTTGTTTAAGAAAACTTTTTGCAGTTTGTCAACGCTTTCTAAAATCCGGGACATTTCTGTTGGGGTAATGGTTTGAAATTGTTTTTTGTTCCAATCCTGGAAAACGGCGCGGCATTCGTTTACTACTTTTTGCCCCTTTTCGGTCATCGATAAAAATGCTGATCGTTTATCTTTGGGCACGGGTGTTAGTTCAATTAATCCCATCGCTTGCAGCTTTTTTACAACTTTCGAAACGTGTGCTTTTTCGAGCATTAGGCGGTTAACCATGTTTTTTTGCTGCACCTGTTTGGCTTTTGCAATTTCAAACAGGATTGAGAATTGTTGCTGGTTAAGCTGGTAGGGTAGA
Source organism: Prolixibacteraceae bacterium (assembly GCA_963677475.2). Lineage (GTDB taxonomy): Bacteria > Bacteroidota > Bacteroidia > Bacteroidales > Prolixibacteraceae > JABMQB01. The sequence goes on from CAXXQD010000018.1 coordinate 201,584, forward strand.
AGCAGGCGATTTCCTTCACGTTGAAGGATACCACTGATATTCATTAATTTTCCGATAATAATTGACGGAAAATCGTTCTCGTTTGTTTTTTGTTGACTTTTAGTTTCCATGGCAACAAAGATAAATGTATTTTAGTTTCCGTGGCAACTAAATAGAAAATTTTATTGACAGACTATAAAGTTTAACACAAACTTAAAAAGCAATATTGATTTCAAATGATTTGCAATGAAAATTATCAAAGGGTTGGCTTATTCTTTTGACCAATTTTGGATTTCAACGATATTTTCTTCAGGATCGACGGCATAAACTGCTTTCAGGACACCTAAGCCCGGAATTACTTTTTCAATGGACTCACCGTAGAAATTTCCCCCGTTTGCCAATATCTTATTTAAGGTACCTTCAACATCTTCTACATGAAATGCAATGTGGCCAAATCCAAATCCGTTTATCATTTTAGGTGCATCCATGTCCGAAGCCGGCTCATAGCTAAATATCTCCAATGTGGGTCCATTATTATAACCGGGCAGTTTTAAATGAATACCTTTCACTCTCACCCCTGAAATACTTGTCAATTTATCCATCCATTCCCCCGATAAATCCCTTTCGGGGTATAAAGGTTCACAGCCAAATACTACGATATAAAATTGCGCCAGCTTTTTCCAGTCTTTGGCTATAATATTTGTGTGAACATATTTTATTGTGTTATTCATTTCTTTATCCTTTGTTTTTAATGGGAATCCAGATTTCTTCTTCTGAATCAGGGTCGTTGTTTTTATATTTCTTGCCCAATACTTCAAAATGAGGCCTGTCATCTAACTCAAACTCTGAGTTTGGAAGCCAGGTATTGAAAATATATTGAAATATTCGGGTGTCGCTGCTTAAGCCTTTATAATCAAAAACCGCATACAACCCGCCTGGTAATACATATGTTTCAATATTGGAAGGAACATTTTCAAAATCTGCAACTTCCATTGTTGCCCACTTTTCAAACTCGTTCATTGGGTTAAAGTTCGAAAAATAATCAGGTTTATAGATTTGCATCGAAATAAAATCATCGGAAAGCATATTTTGGATTTCGTTTTTTTGTGGCATAAAACTTTTCCATAATTCGCCAGTTTTATTGTCGTTTAGGCTCATTTTTAATCGTTTGCCAACTAATTTTTTCTCCTTTAAAATTTCAATTCTTGGATTCATTTCTTATTATTCTTCCCAATTAATTATTGTTTGTTGCCCCTTTTTTAAGTCAATTAACTTTTGCTTATCGCCATTGATCAAAGTTACTTTCCCAGCTGACCTTGCCAATACTTCAGTGCTGGTTACTTTTTTTTTGTTCCATTTAAATGAAAGTTCAAAACCACCGCGGGCACAAATTCCTTTCACTGAGCCACTTTCCCAGGCATCGGGCAATGCGGGCAATAAATATATTTTTTCGTTGTTCGATTGCATCAACATTTCAACCACAGCAGCTGCACCTCCAAAGTTTCCGTCAATCTGAAATGGAGGATGTGCATCGAGCAGGTTAGGGTAGGTACCTCCGCCTCCGTCATACGAAGTTGTTAATCCATTTGGCTCCACATACTGCAATAATTCGCGGTACATTTTATGGGCGCGGTTACCATCACGAAGCCGTGCCCAAAGGTTTATTCTCCATCCTTTCGACCATCCTGTGGTTTCATCCCCTTTCATTTCGAGCGAAGTTTTACAAGCCTTTGCCAAATCAGGCGTTTCCATTGAATTTATGTGATGTCCCGGATATAAACCGAATAGGTGTGATTGGTGCCTGTGCAGCGGATCGGCATCTTCCCAATCGTAATACCATTCCTGCAGGTTTCCTTTTTTTCCGATATTATATGGATGAAGGTCCTGACTTGTTTTATGAATTTGCTGAACGAATTCATCGTGAATGCCAAGGATTTCTGAAGCGAGAAGCACATCATTGAACAGTTCCCGAATCATTGCCAAATCAGATGTACAACCATAGGAAGTTGCACCTGCGTAGCCACCTGGAGTTAGGAATAAATTTTCAGGAGAGGTTCCCGGTGAGGTAATCCATTTTCCATGCTCATCTTTTACCATCCATTCGAGGCAAAATTGGGCAGCACCTTTCATTAAGGGGTAAGCTTTATTTTTTAGGAATTGTTGGTCTTTGGTAAACTGATAGTGTTCCCACAAATGGGTTGAAAGCCAAACTCCACCCATATTCCATATAACCGTATTTGGGTCGTTGTTGCCAAAATCCCCCACCTGGTTGCTCATTGCCCAAATGTCAGAATTGTGGCAAGCTGCCCAGCCTCCAACCCCGTAAAAGGTACGCGCGGTTATTTTACCGGTTTCGGCAAGTCCTTCAATAAAACCAAGCAATGGTTGGTGCATCTCTGTTAAGTTTGCGATTTCCGCCAACCAGTAATTTTCCTCAACATTGATATTCATGGTGTAGTTGCTGCTCCATGGTGGGCGCAAATGAGGGTTCCAAATACCTTGCAAGTTGGCTGGAACGTTAGGCGTTCTTGAGCTTGAAATAAGCAGGTAGCGCCCAAACTGGAAATACAATATTTCAAGGTTTTTATCTTCCAATCCCTTAGCATAACGTTTTAAACGTTCATCGGTGGGCAAATCCGGGGTGGTGGTTTCTCCAAGGTCAAAGTTTACCCTGTTAAAGAACGATTGATAATCTTCAATGTGCTTTTGTTTTAATTCCTCATAACTGCTTTTCGCCGCATGGTTTAATTGTTTAAGAGCAATTTCTTCGTTGTTTTTCCCTTCGGTTGCCGGGTTTTTGTCGTATCCGTTAAAACTTGTGGCAATCGAAACCAAAAGCACCACTTTGCTACAGCCTGATAATTCAATTGTACTATCAGTGTAGGCAATGTTTCCGTCTATATTTTTAATTTGGATCAATGAGGTAAAACGGGTTCCCCGTTCTTTGTCGAACAACACGGCATCGGGAATATCGCCCATATAGTTGGGTTCGGCATGGTATGGTGCATACCCGTTTACCACAAGGGTTTGATCGGAAGTTGTTGTTTGGTATTTTAATAGGCTTTCAAATCCAATGGAACCGTTAATAGCTTGTTTTTTAGAACTGCTTAAACGAATTGCCATTATTTGGTCAGGATGAGAAACAAAATATTCCCGTATAAATTTGATGCCATCTACTTTGTAACTGATTGTTGAAATGGCATTTGTAATATCCAGATCACGATAGTATTCCTGATAATCTCCCTGGTGTTTAAACTTAAAAGTCAACGTTCCGAGCGGTGCAAACGATTCTGAAAAAACGCCCCTTGTTTTTTTGTTGAGGACATCCGCTAACTGATAATCGTGGTTTTTCAATGCTTCGCGAACCAGTGGGATACTTTTATAAGCTTCAGGGTTCATGTTTGGATCTTCGGGTTCGCCCGACCAGAGTGTGGCATCGTTCAAATATATTTTATCAGAATTAACACCGCCAAATACCGACGCCCCCATTTTGCCATTACCCAGTACCAAACTTTCTTCAAAACAAGCTGCCGGTTGTTTATACCATAATTTACTTTTTGATTGGGCAATGGTAAATACATTATTCAGGAGAATACTTATAAGGATTAAAACGATCGTTTTTTTTTGCATATTTTTTCTTTGTTTAGGTCAATCCTAAATTTGTAAAGCAGGTTGATAATTTTGGAACATAAACAGTACGGTATGTTTTTTTTATCGAATTCTAAGCTGGGATAGATCATTTCTCAATTTTTGAGTTCATTAAAAGACCTATCATTTTATAGAAATCACTTTTTTCATATGTATACTCTTTTTCGGTATCAACACGATGTACCAAGACCATGTTACGTGCCGGATAAATTGCCAGTAAATGAATTCCAACCCCTGTGTGATAGAAAGACACTACCTTTTTTTTATCATCCGATAACCTGAGTTTCCATAGCATTCCATATCCCAAATTATAGTCATCATCGTAAATGGCAGTTGGTGAAGTGCTTGCTTCAATCCAGTCTTGGGGAATAATCTGTTTACCGTTCCATTTCCCTTTATTTAAATATAGTTGTCCATAAAGTGCTAAATCCCTGGTCGACATCCTAAAATGGTAGGCCGGATAGTTTGATTTACTTTTTTCGTATTGATAAAATCCATCTGTTTTAGGTAGTTCAACATTTTCTGCCTCACCGTCAATTTTTACATAGTTCCCTTTGTAGTCTGACATTCCGATTGGTAACGCAATTTCATTTAGAAAGAGGTCGTAAATACTTTCTCCGGTTTGTTGTTCGAGGATTGCTCCCAGGGTATTAAAGTCCCAATTGTTATAGTAGTATTGCTCACCTGGATTCGATGAATTTCTTGGTGGAAGGCTGTTGATCATGCCTTGCGACATTGCTGCGGCCGGATGGTAAATCCCCGATTGCGATTTTAGCAAATCAGCAATTCGTGCATTTTGTTCAAGGTTAGAAAGTAAAGATACATCCTGGATTCCCATTTCTTTCATAGTCATGGAAGTATCTATTTTACCTTGTTCAACCGCAATCCCGATTAACGAATTTAACAAGCATTTTCGAACGGAATGGATGAGGCGCTTTTTTGCCGTATTCCCATATTCAAAAATAAGTTCACCATCCACTAAAATAAGCAACGATGAAGTACCGCTTTTTTCTAAAAAAGCTTTTAATGTATCGAGTTTTGCTGACGAATATCCCTTTGATTCAGGAGGGGAATAGTTAAAAGTCTTTTTTACGGAATTTGTGCAACTAATGGCAAAAATAAATAGCGCAATAAAAATTAAGGTCTTAAATATTCTCATGATCTGTGTAAATTCTTTGGAAACTGTGAAAAGCTGAATTTACAAATTAATTTGATTTTTCGATTTGGCTTGCTGCGTAATTGCGGGATTTATAAGTTTTTCTTTAGATAAATCATGTCAATCAGTTGAATTCCATCTTCAAACATTGGGTGGTCGTAATTATCTGTGAAGAAATTCTTGATGATATGGGATTTTTCAAAGCCACAATTTTCATAAAATGAGATTATTGCCGGGGTTTCTCCTGTTCCTACGAGCATCGTTTTAAAGTTGTTTTTGTAATAATCTGAAATATACTTAATGAGTGCGCTGGCATATCCTTGTCCCTGGTATTTCTCGTAGGTTGCTATGTTCTTTAATTCACAGGTATCGCCGTCTATTGCTGCGACCACACATGTGGTTTTCAGGTCATTATCAAATAAGGCAAACAAATCGCCATTATCCAAATACTTGTCAATCATTTCTTCTGACTCGTCTGCCAATAGCAATAGGTCAAGGAACTGCTTTTTGTTATTGGTAATTTTTTCTATTCTCATGAAATTTGGCTTTGTTTTCTACTGATGGTTAGAACCTCCGAATTGCATTCGGAGCAGGTTATGCTTTTCTTCCGTCTTCAGGCTTCTATCTTCCCGCAAATCATAATTTTAATTATCGAATTTCACTCGGATTCCTAAAAACTATGTATTTCAAGTTAATAGTGGTTTTTTCAATAATATTTTTCAATTCCCCCAAAGCCTTTTATCATTTTGTTCTCTTTGGTTTTGCTAATGAAATTATTCAGGCGTTTCTCAAATTCCTCCGGCCTTTTTCTGGCACTTTCGATATATGCAACCCTGATCCGTTTATAGGGTTCAGACATTTTCTGGTAATTTTCCCAGGTATTTTTATCTGCTTTTAATTTCTCAATAATATCTCCCGGAAAAACAAATTCTTCATTCGCTATTTTTTCTACGTGTTTAACTACAGACTTGTGAACCAGGTTATTTCCCAACAACCATTTAAGACGTTCTTTATTGGGCTGGGAATAAGTGGAGTTTTTTCTTCTTTTACAGAAGCGTTGTATGGACGTTTCCTTATTGAGTGATTTAATTGTGGTGTCAATCCATCCAAAACACAAGGCTTCCTCCACTGAATCGTTGTACAAAATCCTCTTTTTTCCTGTTTCTTTTTTTGGGTATTCCAACCAAATATCATCCCTTGTCTCAAAATTGTTTTCGAGCCATTTTCTCCATTCCTGTCTGCTTGTAAAATATTTGGTTTCTTGTTTTGTCATTTTATTGATTTCTGAACGAAAAACTATAAGTAACGTTAGGGAATTTGGAACCTCTAGCCTGTCGTTTGGACCTCTGAACTGGGTAAAAGTACCAAAACTCACAACCCATTGAAATCCCTATGGAATAAAAAATGTTAGGTAACAGCGTTAATTTTTTAATGAAATCATGCTAGATATATTCATATTTATATATTGAGGCTTAATGCTTTTTAGCAAAAACTTGCTTGTTTGTTGTCTTTGTGGAATTAGCGAATGATTTTTGTAACGAATAAATGGTAGCAATATTAGAAAATAAGAATTCATTTACTCTGCCTCTTTTTGCTTTTAATCCACCGATTGATGAACCTCTAGTCAATTCAACAACATATGAATCTTGGTTAAAAATCTCAAATATTTTTTCATGCGCTGCATTAGTTAAAACGTAAAATGCTCCAATTTTATCAATACAATCTATTACTTCCTTAAGTCTATATTGGTCACTAAGAGAAAATAATTTTTTATTATACTTAATAAAACCATTCTTATTGTGAGAAACTGTATATGGTGGATCTAAAAAAACAAAATCATTTCTTTGGACATTATCTAAAATACGCTCAAAATCGCCTGAAAAAAGAATGCTATTTTGCAAAGCTTCCATACTCTGCCTCAGATGATCTTCATTAAAAACTTTCTTAGAACGGAAGCCATAAGGCACATTATACTCACCATTTAAATTTACTCTGTAAATACCATTAAATGAAGTTTGATTCAAATAGATAAACTGAGCGGCTCTTTTAAACTTATCCTCAAATTTCAGTTTTCTAATTCTATAATAATCAATTTCTGTATTACTAAATTGTTTTAATTCTTGAATTACAGTTAAATAATTTTCTTTTATTGCTGAATAGGTTTCTATCAAATTTGAATTTGAGTCCGATAAAAATGATGTATTTGATGGTGTCAGGTTAAAAAAGATTGAAGCACCTCCTAAAAAGGGTTCATGATAATTATTATAATCTTCAATTCTTATAATTGTTTTAATATGATTTTTCAACCAGTTTTTTCCACCAGCCCATCTTAAAAAAGGTTCAATATTTTTTCTTTCACCTACCATAATTAACTCCAAAATTCATCAATTGGTTTCGACTTTATAAATTCTAGAAATTTAATCATTGCCTTTGCTGATTGAGAATAGTGTATTAATTTATAATCTAATCCCTTTTGTTCAACTATCTCAGCATATGTGAGATTTAATGTTGAATCTGGTATAAAAATCGTATCCCAATAAAATTTGCGATTACCCTTTGGAGTATCTGATAAAATTCCAGAAGTTTCACCTGTGAAGGTTTTTACCTCTTTGCCATTACAATACGCAATAACTGCTTTTGCTACAACTTGCAATCCTTGTGAATTTGTTTCAGTTAGAAAATCATCACCCAATGTATTCCAAAGTGGTTTTGTCAAACCTCCTGGATAATTTCTAGCACTATATTTATTAAAGATTAAACCAGCATGTTCTACTATGCAGGGGATTTTTAATATATTATATGCTTCACGAACTTCATGGACTACCATTTTTTCAATATCAACTTCTAATCTTTCAGGTATATTCAATTGTTTTAAATTGAAATTAAATTGGTCTTTTACCTTTGATTTATCTGGTAATTTACAATTATCAAGAAACACTTTGTTTTCTTCTATTTTAAAATCGCTACTTGTGACGTAATTTACGTTAATCATAATTTAACTTTTTATATGTTTAAGTAAATCGGAAATAAAAGTTGTTAGGTCATCTGTCTCAGCAGAAATGATTTCAATATCTCTTGCCCTAAATAGTTTTTTCTCAAACTGTGATGGATGTTTGACTACAATATATGCCCTCGGTATTGTAATTCCATTATTCTTTTTAAATTGTTCGGTAATTGACCGAAATAAATATGCCACATTTGGATCTCGAAAACTATAACCTACAAATAACACCGTTCTGTTTAATAAATCAGATTTAAATCTATAATCTAATTCAGTTGATAAAGAAAGCCGTTTTTCATAATCAGCTTCGGAAAGCACCAACATGTCCGTGTTATTAAGGTCTCCATGAAATTTAATAATTTCACATTCACCGTTAACATTCTGGCACATATCATGTTCTTTGACAATTACTTTGTTGTCTCTTCCTAATAATTTGAAAGCATCTTCAAGAAATGTATCGAAATTTGTAGTATAAAAAGTTTTACAATTTTCTAATTCCATAAGATTTTGATGAATAATGGAATTTTTCAAAGCATCTTCGGGCGGATAAACTTCACGTAATAACCAATTTGTCAATTCAGATGTATTGTTATTTTTAACGAGACGGAAGTATTCCAATATTTGCAAATCAGTTCCCCTTGCTCTTAATAAATCTGGCTCTTTGAAATCAATTAATTGAGCAGCTTTATTGACTAATTCTGTCCAAGATGGGCCTCGTTTTGTTTCTTTGCCATTAGTCCAATTGACTGACATTGAAACACCAGCTCCGATAAAAGGAAGAAGTCTACCTTGTCGATAGACCGTTTTTAATTCATTAGGAAAGCTCATTTTTCTTAATAATTAATCTTGTCATTGAATGCATATGAGGTATATTATTATGAGGATGAGTCTCAAATAAATCTTCATCAGATTCAAAGACTATTTGGTGATCTTTGAAATAAGTTATATAGTCACTATGATTTAAAAGTAATGGATTAAAACCTGGATGGGCAGATAAATTATGTTTTCTCGAATTAAATGCGCAAAGGATTAAAAAACCTCCATCGACTAAAGAATTTAAACAACTATCAATTATTTTTCCCACTTGATTTTTGTTTTCAAAACAATGAAAAAGACCATAAGAAATTATAATATCATAATTGTTGGGGATATAATTTATACTTTTTACATCACATTGTTCAAGGTTTATACGAAGTGAATCAACTAATTTTGTTTTAGCATTTGAAATAGCATACTCTGAGATATCAAATGCGTCAATAACACAGCCTTTTTTAGCTAAGTATATTGAATTTTTAGCTTCACCACACCCTAAATCAAGGGCTTTTAAACCATTATAATTTTTTACTATATCATCGAGTTTTAATATTAGGCTACCAGGGGTATCACCCCAAAAACTTTGACAAGTTTTGTAACCTATGTCATAACCGCCATCTTTCATTTTTTATTTGTATTAAACCAGTCAATAAATGTATCAAACAATTGATCCCTATCACCACCGTTAAAAATATAGGCATCAGCTTCCCATTTTATTAATCTAATCTCTTTTTCAACAGGATGGAAACGAACCTCTCTAAATTGATCCAAATTTGCTTTTCCTTTACTTCTATTACTATAATTTCTAAAAGAATCATTTCTTGAAGAATCAATATAAATAAGAGTTAATTCAGGATAAAGCTTTCTTAATTCTTTCACTGTTGCAAGGTGTCGAATACCATCAACAACTGTAAAATCAGTACTTTTTTCAATTTCCTTTTTAATTTCTTGAGCTAGAATAAAAGGGCCATCTTTTTCAGAAATAAATTTTTCAGCTTTTTTTTGAAATTGGGTACGATCTTTAGTTCCAAAATCTCTCATTTCAATTAATCTCGCAACACACTTTCTCGTTGATACATAATGAAATCCATGACGTTCAGAAAGTAGTTCGCAAATTATAGTCTTACCAGTAGCAATTTCTCCAACAAATAAAATAAGGTTTGAATTTATATTAAATCTCTTTGGTCTTATAACAACAGGGTTGAAGCTGTCAGGAACTTTATAAAACTGTTTAATAACTAATTGAGACCAAAACTCAAAATCATAAAAATGATCATAAAGTTCAGTTGGTGTCATAAATTTCAAACCATTTACAGACAACTCTTTTCCAACATTAATAATATCAAATTCCTTAGGTATTTTTCCTTGAAGAACCACACCTAAATGTTTGACTCCCTCTGGTGAAGAATCATCATTTATATAACCAACAATTTCAAGATCAGTAGGAATTACACCTTTGAGTTCTTCTGAAACCTCTCTTTCGGCTGTATGAAAAACACCGGCAAATCCTTTAAATAATCGTTCTGTATCAATATTTTGAACATGCCCACCAAATCCTAGACATGCAGAGCCTTTAAGCATTTCATGGGCATTAGAATATGCCCCTCTTCTGTAAATTAAAACTTCACCTTTTTCATTTGTTAATATAACATATGAAATAAGTTGTTTATACTCTAAAGAGTTTTCAGCAACTTTTCTTTCTAAGGGTGTTAAATTTTTTTTATCAATAATCTCATAAAGATTATCCAAATCGGTAAATAATCCAAAATTGGATTTTATACTGTCGAGTTTATTATGTTTAACACATGTAATAATTTCTTTAGGTATACTCTTTTTAAATGGCTGGGAAATATGCTCTTTTAATCCAAATTCTCTTAAAGCAAATCTATTAGGACCAACTCGCATAAATTTAGAATTGAATCCATTGTTTCTAATATCGGTTGATATTCTTGCTTTCATAGAGAATTCAGGCGTTTTTCCTTTAGATTGTAGTAGTTTCTGCTCCTCAGCTTTTCTAAAAATTTCCTGAGGTGTAAGAGGTTTTCTTGTCTCTCTAAGTATTATCTCTGCAATCTGCAAAAAGGTCTGTGGCATTCTAAATGTTTAATTATTTGCAATATAAAAATAAACGGTTAAAAATTGAGTCTAAGCAAAGGGAGCAAGTGTGTGGAAGTGTAGAGAAGGCTGAGCAGCGATCTATAAAACTTATACCTTTGCGCATTGGTTATCATCTTATTTTGTGTTTTATTAGTTAAATTTTTAGCTTTTAAGGTCTTTTTTAACGCTATTGTCTCGCGGTAAATTGTATGAGTATTGGCAGATTGCGTGGAAGATTCCTGTCAAATCGCAACGAAGTTTGAGCGGATTACAAACCTTGAATTTACCATAACGCCTACCATTGCTTATACAAAATGTTGGGCACAGTACTTAGTTCAAAATCTCATTTCTATCATAGTAACTCTCGTGATAAAAATAATTGCTATATTTTAATAGTTTAATAATATTTCCATTAATATGAATCGGAGCATTAATTGTGTGCATAATTGAATCCATTAATTCGTCAAGTGTTAAATATTGGTCATGGTATTTCTCTCTTTTTGATTCAATTACCTTTTCAGTTTTTATAGTAGATAATGCGAGTGCATTTATTACAATACCGTATTGGGAATTCTCATTAGCAGTGCACCTTACAAGAGTCTCAACAGCAGCTTTCGATGATGTAAATGCCGCCATCTCAGGATAAGTATATAAAACGGAATTACAACTAAAAGTTAAAAACCGACCTCCAGAATTTTGTTTCATTATTGGTAACATCAGTTTTAGCAGATTAAACGTTGTCAAATAATGACTCAATATCAAACCTTTTGCTTCCAAATGCTTGGTTGAAGGTATAGATTTATGATACCAAAAGTTCCCAACGCAATGAATTACTTTATAGTGAATGTTTCCTTTTTGTTCTAAGATTTCTTTTAGTCCCCGCAGACTTTCTTCCATTTCAAAATCAATATTACTTATTAGCTCAAAATTGCTGTCTGTAATTTGGTGCAATCCTCTTGTATCTTTGCGACATGTAGCAATGGCTCGGATATTTTGTGAAATGAGATGCTTTATAAGAAAGTATCCAATATCTGAATTTGCACCTGTTATTAAATAAATTGTATTATTCATTTATATATTGTATTATATCTTCTATAAATTCTTTACCAAAGCCAGGCAAGTCGGGTTCGCTTATTTTATCAAAATAATTCTGTCTTACAAAAATTGTACTACCACTATAAATTGGCTTTTTATCAGTTGCACAATGATAAAATTTACCACTTAGTAAGATTGGAATCCCTAAAAAACCTCTTTTGACAGGTCTCATATATTCGTAACCTATAGATGTACCAATTAAACTTTTATCATCCTTTGACTTTTCTTCGTAGTCCACTTGATAAACAAATTTTAGGATACCTTCCTCGTCAATATCCATGGCAATAGATTTCCATCCCGCATAATCATTTCCAAGCGAACCATCTATTTTGATGGTTAAACTATTTTGCGAAATAACAACATCGTGTGTAGATGAAAATTTTTGAAAGTTTTTAAAAGTGACTTTTGATGAAGGAATTTTTAATTCTGTATAATATGTTATCCCTAACCATTTACCTGAATAATTCAATTTTCTCTTTATTAACTTCCAAAGATGATTTTTAATTAAATACTCTCCTCCAAAATATAAAATAGAATATAAACCCGACGAAACAGCAATTTTACTAATAACATTAATCCAGAATTCATTCTGAAAATATAAATCTAAACTAGTAAGAACATCTTTGCCAATAAAAACAGCAAAAATTGCAATTCCAACCACTAATGCTCGGAGAAATCTGGAATGAAAAATCTTGAGTTCTTTCATACTAAGGTCTTTTTTTCAGTATTGGCGTTAACGTATGTGTAATTCAATAATTAGATTATTTATCTAAACGTATATCTGTTTTAATATCAATGATATATTCAACATCAAACGTTTAACTCTCGAATTCTAATCTAAAATGCTGGTGGAAATCCGGGGGTTGCGTATATACCTATTACAGGTTCTCCTCTTCTGTGCTTTCTTGTGCGTTGCCGGGTTCCGTAGCACTTGCAAGGTAAACATATATTTTTCGATTATCAATATGGGTGGGTTCTTTAGAGCGGGTTTAAATAGTCACGAGCCACGAGTCCCGAGTTACGAGCCACGAGCCACGAGCCACGAGCCACGAGTAGCGAGTCGCAAGTCTCAAGACACTCGCAACTCGCAACTCGGAGCTTGCAGTTAGAAACAGATCTCTCACTGCGTTCGAGATGACAAGAATGTCAGGGTTTGGATGTTTTTTATTTCTCGCAACTCGCAACTCGTAACTCGGGACACGTAACTCGGAGCTTGCAGCTAGAAACAGATCTCTCACTGCGTTCGAGATGACAAGAATGTCAGGGTTTGGATGTTTTTTATTTCTCGCAACTCGCAACTCGCAACTCGGGACACGTAACTCGGAGCTTGCAGCTAGAAAAGGATCTCTCACTACGTTCGAGATGACAAGAATGTCAGGGTTTGGATGTTTTTTATTTCTCGCAACTCGCAACTCGCAACTCGGGACACGGAGCTTGCTACTTGAAACTCTAACTAATCACTCCCCAGTTAAATTCTGTGTTTTTGCTGTTTAAAATGTAGGCAAGTAAAAGTTTGTTTTGTTCTTTTTCCAGAAGCGGATCATCGTCTAAAATTTCGGCGGCAGTATCCCTCGCTAATTGTAAAATTTCGCCGTCTTTCACCAGGTTGGCAATTTTAAGGTCGAAGCCCAGCCCACTTTGTTGGGTTCCTTCCAAATCGCCCGGACCGCGCAGTTTCATGTCCACTTCGGCAATTTCAAAACCATCGTTGGTACGCACCATGGTTTCAATGCGTTTGCGCGTTTCAAGTCCCAGTTTGTACGAAGTCATCAGCACACAATACGATTGCTCGGCACCTCGCCCCACACGTCCCCTGAGCTGGTGCAATTGAGATAAGCCAAAGCGCTCGGCACTTTCAATTACCATTACCGAAGCATTGGGAACATCAACGCCCACTTCAATTACGGTTGTGGCAACCATAATTTGTGTTTCATGGTTTTTAAAGCGTTGCATTTCGTGTTCTTTTAAGGCAGGTTTCATCCGTCCGTGTACCATGCTGATTTTTATATCGGGAAACGTTTCCACAGCCATCCGGTATCCTTCTTCCACATTTTTGTAGTCCATTTTTTCCGATTCGCTAATCAAAGGATAAACAATGTACACCTGCCGCCCGTCGTTTACCTGTTTGCGAATAAAATCATAGACTTTTGCGCGGTTATTTTCATAAAAATGAATGGTTTGTATGGGTTTTCTGCCAGGTGGGAGTTCATCAATAACCGAAATATCCAAATCGCCATACATGGTCATCGAAAGGGTTCGCGGAATAGGGGTTGCGGTCATCACCAAAACATGTGGCGGGATCAGCTGGTTTTTCTTCCAAAGTTTAGCCCTTTGGGCAACGCCAAAACGGTGTTGCTCATCGATAATTACCAATCCGAGTTTTTGGAAATTTACTGTATCTTCAATTAAAGCATGAGTGCCAATGAGGATATGTACTTCGCCGTTTAGCAATTGTTCGTGCAGGGTTTTTCGTTCGGAAGTTTTGCTGGTTCCGGTAAGCAATGCTACGTTCAGGCCCATTCCATCAAGCAGGGCAGATATGGAGTTGTAATGCTGCTGGGCGAGTATTTCGGTTGGTGCCATCAGGGCTGTCTGAAAACCGTTATCTATTGCAAGCAACATGCTCATCAGTGCAACCAGCGTTTTCCCACTTCCCACATCGCCCTGTATCAACCTGTTCATTTGGTGAGTGCCGCCTACATTTCTGCGAATTTCTTTAATCACCCGTTTTTGGGCATCGGTAAGCTCAAAGGGCAAATATTTTTTATAAAATGTATTGAAGTTATGGCCAACTTTTTCGAATTGAAAACCTTTGAATTTATTGTCGCGTTGGTGTTTGAGGCTCAGAATTTTTAACTGCACAAAAAACAATTCTTCAAATTTTAGCCTGAACCGGGCTTTTCGTAATTCAAGTGTATTTTGTGGTTTGTGAATATTGGTAAGTGCGTTTTCCAGCGAAGTGAGTTTCACCTTTTGTATAATATATTCAGGCATGGTTTCCTGAATTTTACCTTTCACTTTTTCGAGCAGCAAAAGTTGCAATTTGTTCATCACTTTGGATGTGATAAACTTTTTTTTCATTCCTTCCGATGTGTTGTAAAATGCCTGGAACAAGCCCGAAGGTTTTAATTGCTGCCCATCTTCCAGTTCCATTTCGGGGTGCACAACGTTTATTTTGCGGTTAAACTCCGAAGGTTTACCGAAAACGATGTAGCTAACATTGGTCTTCAACGATTCTTTTTGGAATTTTACACCTTTGAACCAAAGTAGCTCCATAACGCCTGTTTCGTCTTTAAATAATGCAATCAGGCGTTGTTTGTTCCCGTTTCCAATGGTTTCGAAAGAAATAATTTTTCCTTTCACCTGGATAAAAGGCATTTGGGCATTGATTTCAGAAATTTTATGGAATTTGGTACGGTCGATATATTTGTATGGATAATAATAAATCAGGTCATTATAGGTTTTAATTCCCAATTCTTTTTCCAAAATTTCAGCTCTTTTGGGACCGACACCTGATAAAAATTTTATCTCCTGATTTAAAATACTGTACATGAAAATACGTTCTGAAAATTGTAAACCACCGTTTCAAGAATTAAATATACATTGCAGGATAGAAATGTCCTAAAATTTCTGATTTTTGTTGATAAATAAAACGATCGAATATTAAATTATGAAAGGGAACACAATCAAAAGCAACAAGTGGGGCAAAGGAATTCACTCACCCTTTGTTTACAGGCTGGTCACCGAGATTATTTTTTCCCGGTATCCGTTTTATGCTTTTGATGAGATAAAAAAAATATCCGCTTCAAGGCAGGAAAAAGAAGAATTGGAAGTGCTGTTCCGCATACTGAACTATTTTCAGCCAAAACAAATTAAGTTATATGGAGAACACGACCCTAAAATTGAGCAAATTTGCAGCCTGGTCCTTCCTGATGTGGAAGTAACCGGGTTATTTTGTGTTAAAAAACCGCAAGAAATTATATTTAATCCGCTTGAAGGCAATACATTTATAATCTGGAATAATTATTGTGATAACGAAAACTTTAATTTTGTAGGCAATGAACCAATAATCATTGTTTTCAGGAAGCTCAAAGACCTTCAAATGAAAAAACTATTTGAATATTTTCAGGATAAAAAAGAGATTTCGGTTTGTATCGAATTCCAAACTTTTGGGATTGCCATAGCTAACAGCAAATTTCAGAAGCAGAATTATGTAATTAATCATTAGCACGCATTACAAATAACCATAAAAACAGAAACTTTCACCATGGAAAGAATAATTCAGTTAGAATCAATTGTGAAAAATTATAAAGTTGGAACCCAGGAAGTTCACGCATTACGATCAGTATCCCTAGATATCCATCGGGGAGAGTATGTTGCTATTATGGGGGCATCGGGTTCGGGCAAATCAACGCTTATGAATGTTATAGGTTGTTTGGATACGCCGACAAGCGGAAAGTATATATTGAATAATAAGGATGTAAGCAGCCTCTCGGACGATGATTTGGCGGAAATCCGAAATACGGAAATCGGTTTTGTTTTTCAAACTTTTAACCTATTGCCCCGAAACACAGCCCTGGAGAATGTGATGTTGCCTTTGGTTTATGCAGGAACAAAAAAACAAGCCAGGCATGAACAGGCCGTTGCAACACTTACCGAAGTAGGATTGGAAGACCGTATGGAACACCGTCCGAATGAACTTTCGGGAGGGCAGAGGCAAAGGGTAGCAATCGCGCGTGCATTGGTGAATAACCCTACCATATTACTTGCCGATGAACCAACCGGAAACCTTGATTCGAAAATTTCGGAAGAAATTATGAAGCTATTTGCAGAAATCCATAAAAAAGGAAATACGCTCATAATGGTTACCCACGAAGAAGATATTGCCCACCATGCACACAGGATCATCCGTTTGAAAGACGGTGAAGTTGCAACAGATGAGGTGAATGAAAATCCGATTTATTAAAAATGGCAAAAGAGTTTAAGATTTATACCAAAACCGGCGATGACGGAAGTACAGGATTGGTTGGCGGCACAAGGGTAAAAAAATACCATATTCGTTTGGAAGCCTACGGAACTATTGATGAGCTGAATTCATATTTGGGCCTGGTCCATTCGTTTGATATGGAACAAGAAGTGAAAGATTTAATCCAATTTATACAGCATAAGTTATTCACGATTGGTTCGAAGCTTGCATCCGATGAAAGAGGGGAAAAGGTGACCAGTCATTTGTCGATTGAAAAAGAGGATATCCAGAGGTTAGAGAAATCGATTGACCGTTTTGAAGAAAACCTTCCCGAGCTTTCCAATTTTATACTTCCGGTAGGAAACCAACTGGTTGGTTTTTGCCATGTTTCGCGAACAGTTTGCCGAAGGGCTGAACGAAAAATTGTGGAACTTTCAGAGCAAGAACCTGTTTCTGTGAATATTAAACTATTTGTAAACCGATTGTCCGATTTGCTGTTTATTATGGCACGAAAATTCGCTTTTGATAACAATCTGAAAGAAACCCCTTGGGGCGGCAAATAATTTTATAAAAAGAAGTTGTTTTTTCGATTAATTTTTTATATTCGCAAAAATTTAAAAATTGGTTGTATAACCTCTAAAATTAATTGCAATGTATTGGACATTAGAATTAGCACAGAATCTGGAAGATGCCCCTTGGCCAGCGACTAAAGATGAATTGATTGATTATGGTATTCGTTCGGGAGCACCATTGGAGGTGATTGAAAATCTGCAGGAGATTGAAGATGAAGGGGAAATATATGAAAATATAGAAGACATTTGGCCAGATTATCCGAGTAAGGATGATTTTTTCTTTAACGAAGATGAATATTAAAATTATTCTACGATAGACTTAAGAGCAGGATTTATAGTCCTGCTTTTTTTGTGCCATTTTAAAAATGACCGAAGCTTGAAGACCGAAGTCAGGAAGTAAATGGTTGAATGTTTTTCCTCCGCTTTCGAATTTCTTTCCAGCAAAAAAACTTCAATTTTATCAAACTTACCTTCGGCATGCGTTCGATTCAAAGATTAAGTATTCTCGGTAAATGTTTTATTAGGGATTTTTTGCAGGTGGAGTTGTTTTAAACACATCGTCTTTGGTGAGAGGGCGCCTGTCGGCATGCCATCCGAAACCGTTTAACCTTCGTTGTCCATCTTCTAATTGTCCTAATGGATTTAGCACTCCTTCAGGATTTGAAAGAAACTTAATCCGATGAACAGCTCCTTCCTTAAAAATTATTTGAATTTTGCTACTTTCCGCACCGTTTAATCCAACTGTTTCATTCTTATCAACAGCATAATATAAGGTTTGCCCGTTTCCCTCCACGTCAATTTTTTGGAGGGTTCCATCCTGCACGTAACCCACCATTTTTTTTCCTTTTATCTGGTCAAACATAATGGTATCCCGTTTCGAGATAATAAATGAATTGTTATTCATGTGTACTTGGTTTGGGGCATTCTCATACGATTTCATCTCAATCAGGTCAGCAGTCATTTGACGTATCCCAGACCATAAAATTGGATTAGTATGTAAAAAAATGGTCGAGTCTTTTGTATAATAAACCAGTGAATCGCAATTGCCCTGAATATCGTTCCTGAAAAAACGGACCGAATGGTATGCTTTCACTATTTTTTCATCCATCACGGTATCGGGTATTGAGGTTAAGGTGTCGGCATGTAAATATAAAGTATCTTCTTTGCTGTACAATGTTAGAAGGGCTGAATCGGTGACTAACGACATATTCAGGTTATCGTCGTAAACAACAAAATTGCCGTTCACTTTAATTTGCTTTTCCTGGTCGTAGAGTTCAACTGAGCCGTAGGCATGGCCTTTACCGGCTTTTTTAAAATATTCGATGGTATCGCCCCTAATCGATTGTTCTTTGTTTTGGATAAAGGTATTTTTAATCAGTTCCGATTCCCCTGTAATTGAATTGTACCAGCCGTCTTCGGCATAGATAGTGGTTACCGAATCCCAGATAGTTGTTGGCCCTTCAATACTAATAATATTGGTGCTGGTGTTATAAATCAAAGTGTCACTCAAAAGGGTAAAATCCTCGTTTTGTACCTTCACATCCTTATAAAAGTAAGCCAAATCCTGGTTCATAAAATATTGCCCAATAATGCTTGTTAGGGTATTGGTACTGTCCACAATTTGTCCATAATCCTGATAGTAGGCAATGTTGTTTTCCAAATCGTAATTTAGAGTGTCTGAAGTAAGAGTTGTTCCCTGCCTTATATTAATTAGCCGAACATTTCCCACTGCAATTGCCTGGCGCAAGTTCCCGTTATAAAACAAGTAGTTCGAGTGAAGTAGCACTGTATCTCCCTGGTTTATCGTAACATTCCCGTAAGCATCCATGTTATTGCTGGTATTGTATACATACGAACTATCGCAAAACATTAATGCTCCTTTGTGCATCAGTTCAACGTGCCCCACAAGTCGTTGTGCGTCTTTTAAGTCATCTTTCTGAATCAATTCATCGGCATGGATAATCTCCACCCGTTTTTTTTCTTGTGCCAATAAAGAACCAGAAAACAATGAGGCAAGCATTACCATTCCAGCAATGAGGCACTGGTTAAATTTTAAAAATGTTCTATCAGGAAAGATTTCCTTCATTACAACAATTTATTGATTATTTCATCCACGTGGATGTTTTCAGCCTCCGCCTTATAATTTTTAATAATCCGATGGCGTAATATTGTGGCTGCTATTGCTTTCACATCTTCAATGTCGGGTGAATATTTTCCATGGATTGCTGCATGTGTTTTTGCGCCCAAAACCAGGTATTGTGAAGCCCTTGGCCCTGCTCCCCACTTCAGGTACTGGTTGGCAACTTCCGATGCTTCTTTGGTGCCTGGGCGGGTTTTTGCTGCCAGTCCAACGGCATATCTCAGCACGTTATCGTTAATTGGTATTTTCCGTACCAATTCCTGGAAAAAGCGGATTTCTTCCCCTGAAATTACAGGGCTGATCTCCATGTTGAAGGTTGAAGTCGTATTTCTTACAATGGTAAGTTCATCTTCCAAAGCAGGATAGTCGAGCCAAATGGAGAACATAAATCGGTCGAGTTGTGCTTCGGGAAGAGGGTAGGTCCCTTCCTGCTCAATCGGGTTTTGGGTTGCCAAAACAAAAAATGGCTTGTCTAGTTCGAAACGTTGGCCGGCGGCAGTAATTGCCCTTTCCTGCATCGCTTCCAAAAGTGCCGATTGGGTTTTTGGAGGGGTCCTGTTAATCTCATCAGCTAACAGGATATTTGTAAAAATTGGTCCCTGAATGAATTTGAACTGACGCTCTTTATCCAGTATTTCAGTTCCTGTAATATCCGAAGGCATTAGGTCTGGCGTAAATTGGATGCGGTTGTATTTCAGTCCTAATACTTTTCCGATTGAGGTAACCAGCAAAGTTTTTGCCAGCCCGGGAACTCCAATCAATAAACAGTGGCCGCGACTAAATAAGGAAATTAAAACCTGGTTTATTATCTCGTCCTGCCCATAAATGACTTTTTGAATTTCTGCTTTTAAAAGATCAAATTTTGATTTCAGGGCGTCCAGGGCTTCCACATCGTTTTTATACTTCATTGGAATCTATTTATTTTAACCAATTTTTATAATTGAAGTTGCAGTTTCCGTAGGTTTCATCAATATGGATGTAATTATCAGCTTGTTGTTTTGAAATCCATTCCTGCATTACTTCTTCTTTTTTTGATGCCAAAAAAGCATTGGCAATTGCCTGGTAATCTTCTTGAATATTTGCTTTGTGCTCTTCCACTTTTTTAAGAAGTTTCACAACTTTATATACCGACTGCCTGCTATTTGGGTCCTCGGTTTTAAATGGTTCCGAAATTTCGTTGATATGCAGTTTTGTGATCACTTTACTTACATCCGGATCAAGGTCTTCAATTTTAAATTTTGATGACATTGTATTTGGATTGATAACCATACCAGCGTTATTCCTACTTTGTTTATCAAACGAATAACGGGCGGCAGCTTCACCAAAACTAATGTCTTCTTTGCGGATCGCATTTGCAAGGGTATCTAATGCATTTGAAGCTTCTTCCATTGCTTCGGGAGCAATTTTCGGGGTCATCAGAATGTGCCGTGTATTAATTTTTTCACCTTTTCTATCCACCAATTGAATAATATGGTAGCCAAATTCACTTTTAACCACGTTAGAAACTTTATCGGGTTTTAGGTTAAATGCAACAGCTGCATAGGCAGGGTCAAGTTGCGCACGGCCTGAATAACCAATAACGCCACCAACCGATGCTGAAGGTCCTTCGGAATACATTACAGCCATGGTTGCAAAACTGGTTCCTTCTTCAATCCTTTTTTTGTATTCCCTAAGTTTTGATTTAATCCGGTTCTCTTCGCTTTGTTCCACTTTTGGTTGCAATGTAATTTGTGCATATTCATATTGTGTCGGGATCACCGGAATATCTTCCGGGGCCATTTTTCGGAAAAATGCCCTTACTTCGGCAGGAGTGACTGTAACATTCTCCACAATTTTACTCTGCATCTGCTGGGTGAGCAATCGGTTTTTTATCATTTCCTGCATATCGGCTTTAATTAGTGCCAATGGTTTTTTAAAATATTCAACCACTGCAGCTTCCGATCCAAAATAATCAAGGTACTGCTGAATTTGGCCATCCAACTGTTGGTTGATTTGGCTTGGAGTTGCTTCAATTAAGGTATCCAGTTCGGCTTCTGCAAGCAATAATTTATCGATGAGCAAACTTTCCAAAACTTCGCATTTCATGTCGCCATCAGAAGTTATTCCGGATGCCTGATTTTGCATGTACATCTGTTCAATATCGGACTTCAGAATAATATTTCCCCCAACAACAGCAACTATTTGGTCAATAACCTTGTCTTGTGCAAGTGTGAAAAATGGCGATAGTAACAAGACCATTACCACAATCTTTCTGTTTAATCTCTTCCGCATGGCTCTAATTTTCAAAATTATGTATTTTAAATTTTTTTGATCTGATCCCTTCCTGATAAATCTCTTCTTCAGTATCTTTTAGAAAATCAATTTTTCTGATATTAAGTATCAGGTTTTTAATGTTTTCGCTAACGTGCTCAACTGGTGCAGTTTGTCCGGTTAATTTGAAATCGTTAATATATGCCAGGTAATAGTAGCTCGAATCCCGGGTTTCAATTACCTTGTTTCGTGCCAAATACCTTTCAGGATTGGTAATTTCTTCCGGGATATTTGTACTAACCACATTAAAATTCACCCATCTGTTATCAAAAATATCGTAGGATTTTGCATACCGGATACAAAAATCATTTAGTTCATTTAGGCTTTCTTCAGTGTTTTCGTTACACAGCGATTTTAAGCGGTCAGGTTCTGCAAATTCGTTCGGTATTTTTATAAAAACAGCTTTTACTATGTTATTGCGCAGTAAAAAGTTTGACTGGTTTTTAGTGTAATAATCCAATATTTGCTCCTCAGTGACAGTTGTATCCATTTTTTGCCGCACCAGTTCCTTTTTGTATTTATAGGTAATTAGCGACTGTCGGTATTCCTCCAACTCTTTTTGAACGTTCTTATTGTTTTCGCTTAAGTTTTCTTCTGCTTTATTTAATACAAGTTCCTTTCGTACCCAGTTCCGTATAAAGTCTTGTGCCATGGCAGCACTGTCTTCTGCCGATAAATTATCTGGCAAAAATACAGTTAAATCGGAAAGGTATAATACCCTTTCTTCAACACTTGCCAATTTCACATCTTCGGTATGTGTGTCGCAACCGAATACCACCATTGCGAAAATGATATATACGAAGTGCTTGTACACTATACTTCTTTAATTTTTTTAAGTACGCTTTTATAAACCTTTACTTTGTATTTATCCCGAAGAATTTCTACCCATTTCTTTTCCAAATGGTTTTGATAATCGGATATGTACATTCCCCTGGCTTCATTCAGGGTTTTTGCTTCACTGCCTACCTTATCGCCCCGGATATAAACCAGGTTCTCATCGATATTTTTTGGTTTTTCCATTTCCCAAACATAGTAATCAACGATTGGGTTGGCTCCTTGTTCCCAGGCTCCATCTTCAATGGTAACCAGTTGGTCATCAGTGTTTATTATGTCTAATATTTCCTGTACAGGCACGTTGCTTTCAAAGTAAGAATCAACCTTATCGCGCGTTTCTTGATTTTTGCATGTGATAATGAGTCCTTTAAAACGATCCCCCCAGAAGTATTTATCTTTGTTCACATTGTAATGTGCTTCCAGTCCGGTAGTATCGGTTGCTGCAAAATTCCAGATTTTTTGTTCCGAAAGGTTGAATAACAAAATACCATCGTGGTATTCTTTCAGTAAATATTTAAAATCAGGATATTTTTCTTCCAACTTACTGTCTTCATAATTGGTGATCTTGGTTTCAGCCCAGCTTTTGAAAATTTGCTTAAATACCGACTCGCTTATATTTGACAGTTGCAATTGATGTGATTCAATGTATTTTTGGAAACTGTCGGAAGTATAAGAAACACTATCCAGCATAAAGAGCCCAATCGGGCCTTCGTTTTTTAAATCTTCCATATTCGCAGAAGAACCAATTTGCTGGTAAAAAGATTTCATGTTTTCCTTATTTTCTTGAAATTGGTATTCTTTTTTCATCTTTGCAATAAACGCGGCTTTGTTCCGGTTTGAGCGGTCTGCATCTTTTCTGATTTTTTGCTCGATTTCCCCTTTTACTTCTTCAAATGGGGGTATTGGTTTGTAATCCAAACGTTTGATAATATGATATCCATAAGATGTAACAACAGCATCGGTAAAGTCACCATCTTTTTCAAGCGCAAAAGCTGCTTCACTAAACGATGCGATCATGTTCGAGGTAGAAAACCATGGAATTTCGCCACCATTTTTTGCAGAACGCTTATCATCAGAAAATTGCTTTGCAAGCTCGGCAAAATCCCGGCCATTTTCAAGCAGCGCATGCACAGAATCAATGGTGTTTTTCAATTTGTTCCTTTGCTCTGTTGTCGAATTTTCCGGAAACGACTTCATAATATGGGCACATTTAATTTGTCCTTTTGCCGGGCGGATAGAATTCACTCTTAAGATATGGTAACCATAGTCAGTTCTAACAGGTTTACTTATTTCTCCAATAGGGGTAGTAAAAGCAGCTTCTTCAAACGGATACACCATTTGAAATGCTGAAAAATAACCAAGCTTTCCTTTGTTGGATTTTGCAGATGGATCTTCAGAATTTTCAAAAGCTAGTTTTTCGAAATTTGCCCCTCCTTCAACAATCCTGTTCCTAATAGCATTGATTTTATTATATGCATCCAATGTATCCTTTCCTGTGGCATTTTTGTCGAGCCTGATAAGAATGTGGCTGGCATTTACCTCCAGCGTTTTTCTCCGGTACATCTCTTCCACCATTTTTTCGTTGAAGGAGATGTCGGTAAGATAGGTGGATGCCAGGTCTTTTCTATAGCCGTTTAATTCATCCAGAAAAGTTTTTACAGTATCTAATCCAAGCGCCTGGGCCTCTTCAACCTTAAGTTTAAAGTTGACGAATAATTCCAAATATTCTTTTGGCGTCAGCTTTTTCGATTCATCAAACAGGTTTTTGTTGTTTTTTTCATAAATACGGACAAATTCTTCGGTTGAGATTGGCTTATCGTTAATTTTTAAAAGCACTCCTTTATCTCTCTTGCCCATTGCAGTCCCATAGAACAGGGTAATGGCTATTAGTAAATTTGCAACAATTTTTAAGTTTGGCATAATCAGAATATTCTACTATTTAAGGTTAATGTAATTCAACGAAATTTAGCGTACGCTATAATTTGGTGCTTCACGGGTAATTGTAACATCATGCGGATGGCTTTCTTGTACCCCGGCATTCGAGATACGTACAAATTTGGCATGTTGAAGTGCCTGTATGTTTTTAGCCCCGCAATAACCCATTCCGGCTCTTAGCCCTCCAATAATCTGGAACAGGACTTCGTAAAGCAAGCCTTTAAATGGAACCCGAGCAGCGATCCCTTCAGGGACTAATTTTTTAATATCGTCTTCCATATCCTGGAAATACCTGTCTTTTGACCCCTTTTGCATGGCTTCAACAGAACCCATACCGCGGTATGATTTGAATTTCCTTCCCTGGAATAAAATAGTCTCGCCTGGTGATTCTTCCACACCGGCAAACAATCCACCAGCCATAACGGAGTGAGCCCCCGCAGCAAGAGCTTTCACCACATCTCCTGAATAACGAATTCCACCATCGGCAATAACCGGAACACCTGAATCTTTAATGGCTTTGGCAACATTATAAATTGCAGATAGTTGTGGCATTCCCACACCCGCAATAACACGGGTTGTACAAATTGATCCGGGGCCAATTCCGACTTTAACTGCATCAGCACCTGCCAATACAAGATCGGTTGCAGCTTCGGCAGTCGCAATGTTTCCAACAACAACATCTTTTTCAGGGTATTTTGCCTTTACTTTTTTAAGCATTTCAAGTACACCAATTGAATGGCCATGTGCAGTATCAATAACAATGGCATCAACCTGCGCTTTTACCAATTCGTCAACCCTTTCGAGGGTATCGGCGCCAATGCCAACAGCAGCGGCAACCCGTAACCTTCCTTTTTCATCTTTACATGCAAAAGGTTTGTCTTTTGCCTTGGTGATATCTTTATAGGTAACCAGCCCGATAAGTTTATTGTCTGTATTAACAACGGGCAGTTTTTCAATTTTATGTTTTTGTAGGATTTGAGCAGCACGCTCCAAGTCAGTTGATTCAGTTGTTGTTACCAGATTACTGGAAGTCATAACCTCAGAAATCGGACGTTTCATGTTTCTTTCAAACCGAAGGTCGCGATTGGTCACGATGCCCACCAAATAATTGTCTTCGGTTACAACCGGGATGCCACCAATTTTAAAATTTGCCATGATGGTTAACGCATCCTGAACGTTTTTTTCTTTGGCTATCGTAATCGGATCGTAAATCATCCCGTTTTCTGCCCGTTTTACTATCATTACTTGTTTTGCCTGTTCATCAATGCTCATGTTTTTATGAATAACGCCGATGCCACCTTCCCTAGCAATTGAAATGGCCAGTTTTGACTCGGTAACAGTATCCATAGCTGCTGAAACAATGGGAGTGTTTAAAACAATTGATCGGGTAAATTTCGTTTTTAACTCAACATCCCTGGGTAAAACCTCTGAATATGAAGGAAGTAATAGTACATCATCAAAGGTCAAACCTTCTGTTAATATTTTTTCTGATAGAAACGACATTTGTTTGTATTTTTATATTTTTATTTAAACGGCAAAACTACAAAAAATAATAGATACTTCTTGTTTTTTATTTTAACCTGAATAGGCATTTCGGGTATAAAAATTGTTAAAGGTTGAAATGAATTCTTAAAAAATACATGGCAGAAAAGTTCACTAAAATATTAACTAAATATTGGGGCTATCCTAAATTTAGGCCTTTGCAACTTGAAATCATTCAATCGGTTGATGCCGGAAAGGATACCCTTGGGTTGTTGCCAACCGGTGGGGGTAAGTCCATTACTTTTCAGGTTTATTCATTATCGCGCGATGGCGTTTGCCTTGTTGTTACGCCATTAATAGCGTTGATGAAGGATCAGGTTGAAAACCTTCAAAAGAAGGGGGTAAAAGCTTTAGCGATTCATAGTGGGATGTCTCCCATGGAAATAAAGATTGCCATGGACAATGTGGTATGGGGGGATTATAAGTTTTTATACATCTCGCCGGAAAGGATTAGTACAGAACGTTTTCGGGAAAGGGTAAAGGACATTAATATTAATTTGATAGCCGTGGATGAAGCGCATTGCATTTCACAATGGGGCTACGATTTCAGGCCAAGTTATCTGAAAATTCCTGAGTTAAAAGAGTTTATTGCCGATGTGCCAATTTTGGCACTTACCGCAACTGCTACGCCAAAGGTTGTGGGAGATATCCAAAACAAACTTGGTTTTAAAAAAGAGAACGTTCTTCAGTCTGGTTTTACCCGCGCAAACCTAAAATACCTTGTTCGCGAAAAAGAAGATAAACACAAGTACATTACACAAGTTATACAAAAAGTGAAAGGTACTGGAATAGTGTATGTACGAAGCAGAAAAACCTCTCGCGAGTTGGCTGAATTGCTGCAACGTGCAAATATATCGGCTGATTATTACCATGCAGGATTGGTTTCGAAAACCAGAAGCCAAAAGCAGGAAAACTGGAAACAGGGCAAAACGCGTGTCATAGTTTCAACCAATGCTTTTGGAATGGGGATTGACAAGGCAAATGTCCGTTTTGTAATTCATTTTGATCCACCGGACTCATTGGAAGCCTATTTCCAGGAAGCCGGAAGGGCAGGGCGCGATGGAAACAAAGCGGCAGCTGTGCTTTTGTATAATAATGCTGATAAAGTAAAACTTAAAAAATATGTAAGCACAACATTTCCGCCTATGGACACAATTAAAAGGGTCTATGAGGCACTTTGTAATTATTTGCAAGTCGCAGAAGGGTTTGGCAAGAACCAAATTTTCGAATTTAACCTTGCGTTGTTTTGCGAATCGTACAAGTTTCAGATAGCAAGTGTTTATAGTAGTTTGAAATTGTTGCAACGCCAGGGGTTTATTGAATACACCGATGAAGTGGACAGCCCCTCACGAGTTTTGTTTGTTGCTAGCCGTGATGATTTGTACAAATTTCAGGTAGCCAATGCTTCTTTCGATGGATTTATTAAGTTAATTCTTAGGTCGTACACTGGTTTGTTCACGGGGTACGTTCAAATTGATGAAGATTTGCTTTCGAAGCGTGCAAATATTTCGCCTGATGTGACCTACAAATATTTGAAACAGCTTAATACCAACAAAATAATAGATTATATCCCAAGGAAAAGGACTCCCTATATTTTTTTTTCGAAAGAGAGATTAAGCTTATCACGTGTAACTATTTCCAAAGATAATTACGATATCCGGAAAGATGACTTCCATAAAAGAATCGAGGCAGTAATTGATTATGCAACATCAAAAAATAAATGCAGAAGCCAAATATTGCTTTCTTATTTTGGGGAAACCGGATCGAACCGATGCGGGCAGTGCGATGTTTGCCAATCGAAAAATACCCTTGAACTTAGCCAGTTTGAGTTTGACCAAATTAGTAGCCAGGTAAAATCATTCCTGCAGGATCCGATTACTTACGATGAATTGGTTATGAAACTCAAAGGAAACCAGGACGAAATAATGGATGTGCTTCGTTGGTTGATCGATAATGAAAAAATCATTTACAGGATTGATAAAAAATTGGAATGGAAAGAATAAGGATAAAAGATAAAAAGATAAAGGATTAATTATTAAGGATAAAGGAATGGTGAGTATGAGGTAATGGATATTTGTAATCGGTTTAGAAAATTCAGGAACAACATGCCAAGGCCTGAAAATCAGTTTCATCACCAACATATAATTAAATCATATTAACATTAATCTGTTTGGAGCTTTTTGGCTTTCTTCTTAGCACATCAAAAAAACTTGTTACTTTTGCGTGTTGAAAGTAATTTACCATGAGTGAGGGTACATTAGGACATATTGTTTATTCGAAAAATGTAATTGAGTTTGTAACGGTTGCAAACGAATATTGCAACATGGTCGAAGGCAAAGGGAATGAACCTTTGTCTGTTATGTTGGGCAAGCTTCAGAAGATACTTCCACTGGTTTATTTAAAAGCTTCTTTGCTTCCGAAAGTTGAGCTGGTTTTGGATGAGGAATTAGAAAAATTTGTATCGGAACTGGATTACAATATGTTATTGCAAAAATGGATGAAAATGTTGGGGGAACACGATGCATTTAAAGAAGTTTTTGTGGCAGGAATGGAATTTAGCGAAGAAGCAATCGAAAATACAATCTCTGAAAACCTAATGGATATTTACCAGGATTTAAAGGAATTTGTGACATCTTTTAGTCTTGGCAACGAAGAAGTAATGAACGATTCGCTAAGCGAGTGTATCTTAAGTTTTGAACAGTATTGGGGGCAAAACCTGGTAAATGTGCTGCGTGCTATTCATGCTTTATTGGTTAGTGGTAAAGATTTGGATGAAATCTCAGAGGAAGATGGAAATTCTTCAGATGAAAGTACCAACAGTGAAACCGATTGGGTAGATGGTTTTTTTGATCAGTTCAGGGATGGTGAAATTTAAATATAGGTATGTTTAAAGAAAGTATAACAAAAGAAGAATTGGCGGAATTGCCTTTGGTTCAGTTTGATGGAACAATTACCATTGTTGAGGACATGAACCAGATTGGCCCAATTGCAGGATATTTAACAAAACAAAAGATAATTGGTTTCGACACGGAAACAAGGCCCTCCTTTAAAAAAGGGAATGTAAACCAGGTGGCTTTGCTCCAGCTTTCAACAAACGATCAAGCTTTTTTATTTCGCCTTAATAAAATTGGTTTACCAAACCGGATTGTCGATATTTTGAAATCAAAAGATATTATTAAAGCCGGGGTTGCTATTAGGGACGATATTAAAGTTTTACAAAGCATTAAGAAATTTTCGCCAAACGGATTCGTAGAACTACAAGACCAGGTACAGGAATTTGGGATCCAGAATTTTAGTTTAAAAAAATTAATGGGTATCGTATTGGGATGCAGGATTTCGAAGGCACAACAACTTTCGAACTGGGAAGCAGAAATGCTTACCGAAGCCCAGCAAATATATGCTGCCACCGATGCCTGGGCGGCTTTAAAAATCTATCAAAATTTATATACCAATTAGTTATTTATGGACAGCCAGTTTACAAGTGTTGTTTTAAAATCAGGGAAAGATCAATCGTTAAAAAGGTTTCATCCCTGGGTTTTTTCAGGTGCAATTAAAAAAATAAAAGGACCAGTTAACGAAGGGGATGTGGTGGCTGTTTATTCCAATAAAGATGAATTTCTTGGAATAGGCCATTATCAAATTGGTTCCATTGCTATCCGGATTTTTTCTTTTAAAGAGATTATGCCCGATTATGGTTTTTGGAAGCAAAAAATACAATCTGCATATACACTTCGTGAAAAAATATTTTTAGCAGATAATTCGGAAACAAATGTTTTTCGTTTGGTAAATGCCGAAGGCGATGGAATGCCCGGATTGATCATCGATTATTACAACGGAGTTGCAGTTTTACAGATGCATTCTATCGGGATGTACCTTATTCGGGAGCAATTGAGAGATGCCCTGGTAGAGGTTTTGGGAGATAAGCTTACTGCAGTGTACGATAAAAGTGAAAAGACTTTGCCGTTTAAATCAAAAATTGAATTTAAAGATGGCTACCTATTTGGAAAAGAAACAGCAAAACAGGTTTCTGAATATGGGTTAAAGTTTAATGTAGATTGGGAAAGCGGTCAGAAAACTGGGTTTTTTATTGATCAGCGCGAAAATCGGAAATTGGTTGAGACCTACGCAAAAGGACGTGATGTATTGAATATGTTTTGCTACACTGGCGGGTTCTCCTTTTTTGCGATGCGAGGAGGCGCAAACCTGGTACATTCGGTTGATTCATCGGCTAAGGCAATTGACCTTACCAACGAAAACGTAGCTTTGAATTTTGAAAACGATGATCGGCACAAAGCATTTGCCGTTGATGCCTTTGATTATTTAAAAGATATAAAAGATACATACAATCTCATAATTTTAGATCCTCCAGCTTTCGCAAAACACAGGGATTCTTTGCATCGTGCCTTGTTAGGTTACAAGAGGCTTAATGCCAGGGCATTCGAGCAAATTCGCCCCGGGGGTATTGTATTCACATTTTCCTGCTCTCAGGTGGTTTCGAAAGACAAGTTTAGGGAAGCTGTATTTTCGGGGGCGGCAATTGCTGGTCGTAAAGTGAGCATATTGCATCAAATGACTCAGCCTGCCGATCACCCGGTAAATATTTATCATCCTGAAGGGGAATACCTGAAAGGCTTGGTTTTGTATGTAGAATAATAACACCTTAAATTTCCTTAAATTATGACAAGCGAAAACATTGTTAAACTACTCAACGAAGAAGTTTACGAAAAGTCTTTGGAAGAAACACTTGGTTTTGTTGCATCAAAATATGCCGGCAAGATTGTTTTTACCAGCAGTTTTGGGTACGAAGACCAGGTGATCACGGATATGATATTTAGAAATAATCTTGACATTGAGGTGATTACACTCGATACGGGAAGGATGTTTGAAGAAACCTACAAAGTTTACAATAAGACCTTGGATAAATATGGAAAATCTATCAAAGTATATTTTCCGGAAGCCGATGATGTTGAGAAACTTTTAAACGAAAAAGGTCCCATAAGTTTTTATAATTCGATTGAAAACAGAAAGGAATGTTGCCACATTCGAAAAGTCAAGCCATTGCAAATTGCATTGGATAAAAAAGAATGCTGGATTACCGGACTTAGGGCAGATCAATCCAGCGGAAGGGGCACCCTTGAACATTTTGTATATGACCCGGGATTTAAATTGGTTAAATACAACCCATTACTGAACTGGAGTCTTGTGGATGTCAAAGCATATATAAAAGAGCATAATGTGCCTTATAATTCGCTTCACGATCGTGGGTTTGTGAGCATTGGTTGCGAACCCTGCACAAGGGCAATCCAGCCGGGCGATGATTTTCGTGCCGGACGCTGGTGGTGGGAAAACAATACCGGAAAAGAATGCGGCTTGCATACACACACCAAAGAATAATCGAAAAATATAAATGATTAAATAAGAGCTCTTTCCATAACGGGAAGGGCTTTTTGTTTGTTTCTGATTAAGGCAAAAACAGCGAAGGTGTAATTCTATACTTTAAAAAATAACCAATAGAATTTTATGGATCAGAATAACATAATTTGTAGTTTTAAGAGGTTTTTAAAATGACCATTTTACTATTAATCGCATTTGAATAAGCTAAATGATAATCTTATGAATAAATACATACTTCTATTATTTGTATTACTTCCCTTGTTTGGATTTTCACAACAGCCTGCAAAAAAGGTGCTGGCAATGGAAAATTATGCATCCTGGAATACACTTAAAAACCCGATAATTTCGAACGATGGGAAAGTTATTGCCTACGAAATTAATCCCCAAAAAGGTGATGGGAAATTAGTAGTACATAACCACAAGCAAGAATTCATCTTGCCAAGGGGATATAAGGCTCAAATCGGTTCGGACAATGATTTTATCATCTATCATATAAAACAGCCATTATCAACCATTCGGAAAGCAAAAAAGGACAAAGTTAAAAAGGATAAAATGCCGGGCGATAGTTTAGGTATATATGTGTTTGAACACGATTCAGCAGTACTATTCCCCAATGTAAAATCCTATAAACTGCCAAAAGAGAATGCCAGTTGGATTGCTTTTACCGCCAAAAAAGAAAAGAAAAAAGTTTCAAAAGAAGAAGGTGAAGAATCTGAAGTGAAAGAAAAAAAAGAAGCGAAAAAGGATAAGAAAGATGAACCAGAAGGTGATGACCTCGTTTTATTTAATGTTGCTAATGCAGATACCTTTCTTTTCCATTATGTGACGGAATATTTTTACGCCAAAAAAGGAAACGGGATTGTTTTTGTATCGCAGGCAAAAGACTCGATAAGTACATATTCAACAGTACATTTTTTTAGTACAGAAACGAACAAATCAAAGAAACTATTTAGTAGTGAAGGCTGGGTGAAAAAAATAACTGCCGACGAACTAGCTGGGCAAGTGGCATTTTTACATTCAGCAGATACCATTGAAAAAAAAGTGTATAAAATGTACTATACCCTTACCGAAACCGGTAATCCGGAAGTAGTTGTTGAGGCAAATATGCCGGGGGTACCATTAGGGTGGTCGCCGAGTGAAAATGGGAATGTTTCGTTCTCTGAAAATGGTAGCAAGTTGTTTGTCGGGATGGCAAGTACCCCAAAACCGGAACCGGAAGATTCGTTGCTTGAAGAAGAAAAACCAAAACTGGATATTTGGAACTGGAAGGATTTAAAAATTCAGCCGCAGCAAAAAGTAGAAGCATCCAAAGAAAAAGAACGGACTTATAAAGGGGTATTCCATATCGAGAAAGGGAAGTTTGTTCAATTGGAAGATTTGAACGTAAATAACCTGCGTTTTATCCAAAAACAAAACGGTGATGTTGCACTTGGAAGAGACACCAAACCATATCAACGCGAAACAAGCTGGACCGGAAAGGGGAGTGCCGATTATTATTTAGTGGATATTCCTTCAGGAATAAAAAGGCAGGTGCTGAGAGAAAAAGAACGTGTGTGGTTGTCGCCAACGGGAAAATATATAGTTTGGTACGAACCCGCTGATAGCAGTTATTATTGCCAGTCAACCGTTCTGGGCGAACTCAAAGAAGTAGCGCTAACAAAGGCTATCCCGGTGAACTTTTATGAAGAAACCAACGATATGCCCATCGATCCAAGACCTTATGGTATAGCAGGTTGGAGCGAAAATGACAAATTTGTTTTTATTTATGACCGGTACGATATCTGGAAAATCGATCCTGCCGGATACCGGGTTCCGGTAAATGCTACACATGCTTTTGGACGACGGAATAAAACGCGTTTAAAATATGTGAAGCTGGATAAGGAAGAACAATTTATTCCTTCCGATGAGCGGATATTTTTAAGTGCATTCGACGAAAGAACAATGGCTTCGGGTTATTTCAGTGCGATATTGGATAATGCAAAAGATCCAAAACTGGAAATGATGGATCACTACATGTTTGACAATATTGCGAAAGCAAAAGATGCAGATAAAATAATTTGGACGAAACAAAATGTAGAAGTATTCCCCGATCTTTGGAGCAGTAATTTGCATTTTCAACATGCCGAAAAACTTTCTTCAGCCAATCCGCAGCAAAGTAAGTTCAATTGGGCAAAGGTGGAAGTAGTTGAGTGGACCTCCTTCACTGGCGAAAATTTGCGAGGGCTTTTATATACCCCGGAAAACTTAAATCCAAAGAAAAAATATCCGATGGTCGTATATTTTTACGAAAGAAGTGTCCATACTAAAAACAGGCATTATTTTCCTTACCCAAGCCGTTCAACCATAAATAAAACATTTTATGCTAGCAACGGTTACTGTGTGTTTGTTCCTGATATCACCTACAAAGATGGTTATCCGGGGCAAAGTGCCTACAATGCAATCGTAAGCGGGGTAAATAACCTGATAATTACCAGACCTTTTATTGATAAAGAAAATATTGGGCTGCAAGGACAAAGTTGGGGAGGATATCAAACTGCATTTTTAGTAACCGAAA
This sequence comes from Prolixibacteraceae bacterium, assembly GCA_963677475.2. GTDB lineage: Bacteria > Bacteroidota > Bacteroidia > Bacteroidales > Prolixibacteraceae > JABMQB01. The sequence continues at coordinate 235,620 of CAXXQD010000018.1, forward strand.
CCGATATGTTTAAGGCTGCTATGGCTGGAGCCCCGGTTAGCAATATGACCAGTGCCTATGGGGGAATCCGCTGGGCATCTGGTATGAGTAGGATGTTTCAATATGAGCATACACAAAGCCGATTGGGAGGAACCCTTTGGGAAAGGCCTTTTATTTATATAGAAAACTCCCCTTTGTTTAATGCACCTAAAATAAATACGCCATTGCTGATGATGCATAACGATAACGATGGAGCAGTTCCCTGGTACCAGGGCATTGAGTTGTTTGTGGCACTTCGGCGTTTAGACAAACCAGCGTGGTTGCTAACTTACAATGGCGAACCTCATAACCTGAAAGCCGAAAGCTGGGCAAATAGGGTAGACCTTTCAAAAAGAATGTTTCAGTTTTTCAACCATTATTTAAAAGGCGAGGAGGCACCTGAGTGGATGGAGAAAGGAATTCAGGCTGTTGATAAGGGAAAAAAACTGGGATATTAATTTGTAGATTATTACTGGTAGGCAAAAATATTCTGGACATTGAGCTTATGTAGTGGAGGGATTAAACATAATTTTCAATTAAAAAATATTTTTCCCAAGGGTGATGTAACATAAATTCAGGGCAAACGTCATAAATAAAAACAAATTGATTTGCCATGAAAAAATTATCCATTGCCCTGCTGTTCACCTCCCTGATTGTTTCGTCATGTACATATAACGAAGGGGTATCAAAAGCGTTCTCGAAATACAGGAATGAAAACGGAATCATTGCTATTACTGTTCCTGGATTTGCCATCCGGATTGCTTCCCTGATTGCCGATTTAGATGAAAGGGAAGAAGAATTGCTCGCAAGTATTGACCGGGTTAAAGTTTTAGCTGTTGACGATGATCGAATAAATGCTTCCGTAAATTTCCATGAAGAGTTTGCTGAATTGATCCAACAAAACGAATACGAGGAATTGCTTGTTGTTAAAAGCGATGACCAATCGGCTACAATTGTTGGTAAAATCACGAAGGAAGGGATAATTAAAGAAATGGTTGTACTGGTGGGTGGTGATGATAACGCTTTGGTTTATATCAAGGGTTCCATACGTCCGGAACTTTTGAACGATTATATTAACGAGTCTGATCACGAAGAATTACTAAGTTTTAAGGAGTTTGGGTTTTGAACTTCGCAAAATAACTGCAAGAGGCTGTGTCACATTAGTGGAACAGCCTTTTTTTCTGAAAGTCTTCGGGTGATGCGGATTCTATCCGCATTATTCTTCAGCGAATAAAATTCGCTGCACCCAAATTCTTATGGCTCGATTTTCATTTCTGTTAGTGATTCCTATAAATCATGAATGTTTTTTCAATATTAATTCTATAAACAGAAACTATATTCCTGATCAAACCATATAAAATTGGTGCTCAAAACTTCATATACGTGTGAAATGCACATTTTTATCTGCGAACTACATATAATTAACCTTAACAGGAATAATCAATCATTCACAGGAACTAAATGGTACTTAGTTGAAATAAATATGTAGCTATTAGATTGTTACATATATTTGAAATAGAAAAATAAAGCCAATGTTTAAACAATTAAAAATTAAAGCTATGAAGATTAAACTATTTATCATGACCATTTGCTTGGCACTTGTACTCATGAATGCAGAAGCAAGCAAAACGAAAACAAAAACGAAAGTACATACGAATTATGCGTCAACTATCACAGGCAAATCGCTATCCGATTTTGGAGATTATAAAGTAGCAAAATGCAATAATCCTTTGGTTTTGGACGGAGTTGAACTTAAAACATATCAATTGGAATATTCAAACTCTGAACAAGATATCCGGATCGGGGTAATCCCTGAAAAGAAATGTACAAGCTTTATTCTTAAAGCCAAAACATTTGAAGTTGAATATGTGTGTAAAAACGGTGTGTTTGGGGTGAAAAAAATAAGGAAAGCTTATCAGGAAATCCCAAAAGACATGAACGAAGCAGTACTTGATAAGGAAGGTTATTTTACACAAAGGGTAATTTCACAAAAGCCAAAAACCGAGGGTGAACTGCTGGGTTTAATAGCATGTTACTTCCCGAACCTAATCAAAGACGAATACCAAGGAACATTTTAATTCACAAATAGCGCAAATTTTTCATAGAGATTATGAAAATCAAATTGAAATTCCCCATCAGAGGATGGGGCTTTTCTTTTGATATAAGTTGTGAATTAACAAAAATAAACTCAATCGGTTGAGGAGCCGTAGAGCCTGAATTTCAATTTTATGCCCTGTATCACTCAGATACGGGGCTATTCAATTAACGACCAAAAAGTACCGGCAAACGACAAAATTTAGCCTGTTAAAGGGCTGTATTGCCCTATTAATTAGATGTAATAAGGCCAATTTTGGGCTTCTGGTATTTTACGGGCAGCGAATATATTTTATCTTTAATGAAATATAATATTCAGACGGCAACTAAATTGTTTAAAATCTTAAATAACCGAATCTTATTCCATATTCTTTTCTGGTTATCCTATGTCCTTTTTTTTGGGATGGTTTATGGAAAATACGGAAATAATTATGGATGGTATTTATTAGAGACAACTTGCATGTTGCCTTTTATAATGTTTGCCACATACATGACTATTTATGTTTACCTGCCATTTTATATAAGGAAACGAAGGATAATTCCTGCTTTGTTCTTGCTGTTTTTGACCTTGTTTATTGCAACATTGGGCGAACGGGTATTTATCAGGACCCTTAATTCCCTGGAAGTAACTTTTGATTCAATGTTCGATGTGGCATATGTCTATTTATTGCTTGAAACCAGCCTTATGGTGGGAAGTGCCATTGCCATAAAAATGACAAAAAAATGGTTTGAACAACAAAATGAAAAACACGAAGCAGAAAAGAAAAATTTGTTGAACGAATTGAACCAGTTGAAAGCACAATTGCAGCCACATTTTTTGTTCAATACCTTGAATAATTTATACACGCTTTCGTTAGAGAAATCATCGAAAACTTCGGAAGGGATAGCTAAAATTGCGGATTTATTACGTTCTGTTTTATACGAGTGCAACGATGCCGAAATTGATTTAGAGAAAGAAATTTCGTTAATTACGAATTTTATTGAGCTTGAAAAAATGCGCTATAACAATCGGTTAATTGTTGATTTCGAGGTGAATGGCGATGTTGAAAGTTACCGCATTGCACCGATGCTTTTGTTTACCTTTGTAGAAAATTGTTTTAAGCATGGAAGCAGCAAAGATTCTGGTAATCCGTGGATAAAAATAGTTTTAACCGTGGGCAATGGGGACATAGAGTTTAAAGCTCATAATAGCATTCCGAAGAAAAATCCGGATACCACAGAAGAGGTTATCACAAATATAAAAGAAGGAATCGGATTGTCGAATGTGAAACGAAGGTTGAAACTATTATATCCAGGAAGAAACAAGCTAATTTTTAAAGAAGGGCATGAATCTTTTTTAGCTGTGCTTAGAATTCAACATGCCAGGCATGAGTAAGTTTCTATTTTATACTGATTTTAAGTACAGGGCTTCAAGGCATCTATTCTTTTTTTTGACCACTGTATTGCTCTTTACCCTGTTTTTATTTAATCAGAAGCACGAACATGGTTTGTTTCAAACCTTTTTAATGGTTTTAACCAATGCTTTTTTCTTTTTCGGATATGCATATATAACCATCTTCGGGCTAATCCCCGAATTGCTCCTAAAAAATAGGATTTTTTGGTTTATTCTTTTATTTGCCCTTGTTGGTGTTGGGCTTTCGGTTATTAAGCTTTTATTTTCCGATTTTATATTTTATGCCTCGCTTTCACCTGAAAATATTGAAAGAACAGGGCACATCAACCTGAGGTTTATTTTGGTTAACACTAAAGATATGTCCTTTATTGTGGCATTGTTTTGTGTGGCAAAATATGCCAAAGATTATTTGCGCGATGATAATTTAAGAAGAAAATTAAAAAGTCAGTACCTCGAGGCGCAAAACAAACTTTTACAAGCGCAATTTGATTCGCATTTCTTGTTTAACACCATAAATAACCTATATGCACTTTCGTTGCTTGACCCGGAAAAGACTTTAATGGTAATTGCCCGGATAAAAACAATGATGTCGTTTATTATCGACGAAAGCCAAAAAAAATATGTAAATATTAACGAAGAACTTGAACTTTTAGACAATTACATCAAATTAGAACAACTTCGATATGGCGACAGACTTGAAGTGGAGTTTATCATCGAAGGAGATTATACAAATGTGAAAATTCCACCAATGGTACTCTTTGTTTTGGTCGAGAACTGCTTTAAACACGGGAGTAGCCTTGATGCAGGCAAGCCATGGATTAAGTTGCTTCTTACACAAAAAAAAGGCAAAGTTCATTTTACCACTGAGAATAGCAAACCTAAAGGGTTCAAAAAAGGAATTGCCTCCGAAAATAACGGTTCTAGTTTGAGCAACCTGAAAACAAGGCTCGGTTTGCTGTATGGAGACGATTATTTTTTTCATACAAAATGCCTCGATGACAGCTTTATTGCGCAACTAAAAATTAAAAGTATCTAGATGCAATTAATGGGTAAACATATTCCTATTAAACTCATTATCTTCCATTTTTTGTTTTGGGCGGCGTGGATTTTGTGTTTTACCGCGATTCAAAGCCTGGGAAAAGGGATTGCCGAAATGAATGTTTGGATAGCTTATTATTTAATAACATTACCCATTTTTATCGCGCACACCTATTTGGTTGCCTATTGGTTAGTCCCGAAATTCTTTTTTAAACGCGACTTTCTTCGCTTTATCCTTGCTATTATTAGCTTCTTGTTTTTTTTCTCAATTCTTGAATTGATAGTAAGTAATGAATTGGTATTTAAGCTTTTTGATCCGTTAAAGGTTTTTGATCCTGGGTATCTTAACGTGAAAAATATTTTTGCAAGTGGTGTGGGCAACCATTACATAATACTGGTTTTTATAGCCATTAGGGCAATTAAATCATGGCATGGGGCAAAAAACCAAAAAGAAGAGCTTGCACTTCAAACCTTAGAAACAGAATTAGAAATATTCAGGTTTCAATTAAGGCCAAAATTTGTTCATTCGTTGATCGAGGAACTCGAAAAAATGGCTAAAAAGAAATCGGAACATACCCCGGAAATGATCGTTAAAATCTCTGACTTTCTCAATAGCTTGTTTTACGAAGCGAATGCCGAATTAATTCCGATTAAAACGGAAATAAAACTGATTAAAGATTTTATTGACATTCAGGAATTGGCGATTGGGAATAGGCTTAGGTCAACCTTGGTGGTAAATGGAGAAATTATGCTTTCTGTTATCCCACCATTGCTGATTTTTCCGTTTCTGAATATTGCTTTTCGCGAAATACATAATAATACTAATGAATTTGAAACAACCTTGGTCATAAAAATAGAAAAGAAATACATTTTATTTTCGTTCACGGTATGGAGCGAAACTGATTTTACCCTAAAAAATGACTCAAATATTGAGTTGACAAAAAAACGATTAGAATACAATTACAATGGAAAACACCGGATAATAGAAAACGAAGATGCAAACTTCAGGGAAGTAAGTATTGAAATATTTAAATAGCTGGAGTAATTTATGAGAAGAAAACGCTACATATAAAAAAGCCAGTAAACAACAAATAAGAAAACGATTAACTATGAAAACGAAATGTCTCATTGTCGATGACGAACCTCTTGCGCGTGACCTGATGCGAAGCCATGTTCAAAAACTCGAAAATTTTGAAATAGCTGATGAGTGTGGGGATGCAATGAAAGCTTTACAAATACTGCGCGAGAAAAAAATTGACCTTATTTTTATGGATATTCAAATGCCTCAAATTACTGGTATTGAATTTCTTAAAACACTTAAACACCCACCCAAAGTTATAATTACGACCGCCTATCGTGAATATGCCCTTGATGGGTTTGAACTTGATGTGGTCGATTATTTGCTTAAGCCCATCACCTTCGAACGGTTTTTAAAGGCTATTAATAAATACTATATGGTTATCCCTGGCGATTCATCTGTTATTTCTTCGGGAAACCAGGGAATTGCTTCGGAGGAAGCATTCATTTATGTTAAAGAGAACAAAAAGGTTGTGAAGGTTTTGTTAAACGAAATCCTTTATATTGAAGGGCTTAGTGAATACATCCAGATTTATACCGAGAAACGAAAAATTGTTACAAAAACAAGTATGACTTACATGATGGAAAAATTACCAAGCGATGATTTTATGCGCATTCATAAGTCATTTATTGTTTCTTTAAGGAAAATTGAAGCATTTACGGCTTCCAGTATCGAGGTTCCGGGCAAAGAATTGCCAATTGGCAGAAGTTATAAGAATGCTGTTCTCGGAAGCCTTAATTTAAAAGGAGTTGTAAGCAATTAAAATTTAATTATAAATCCCTTTTGCTTCTTTTTGGAGGGCAGAAAGGATTTATATTAAATTATTTATGTTATTTCTGAATTAATCAATTGCCTTATATCTTAGCTTGCATAAAGTATAAAAGTGATATTTTTTCTTTTTATGAGCATTTTAGAATGACGTTCCTTTTAAGAAACTATGTTCAATTTAATGAAATAAAAAATTAATACTTTCAGTTCTGTTTTCCGTTGAATAATTTGTAAATTAGTTGGCAGGTTTTTGCCTGATAGTGTAATTGTTACTTCTAATTTCCTTTAAGTCTGCTATTTATGAATTATTCTGTGCCCTTGTTAACTTCTTTCTATTCTATCCGAATTCGATTAATTATTGCATTGTTTAGTCTTTTTATTTTTTTTCTAAATCCATTTCTTGGGTTTGGGAAGAATCCTTTCGTAACTGAAATAAGTAAGGATTGGAACAACATTGAGGAACCCGGTTTTGGCCATGCTATGCTTGGTACACCGATTACCGATATTTGGATTAATGAGTTTCATTATGATAATGACGGAGGCGATACAGGCGAATTTGTCGAAGTAGCCGGGCCTGCAGGTACTAAACTTGATCAATGTGCAATCATACACTATAATGGTTCCGATGGGGGAATTACGTTTACCATAAATTTAAGCGGTACTATTCCCGATGAAGGGAATGGGTATGGGGCACTTTCATTTTCACATTTCGGATTTCAGAATAGCACCGAAGGAATTGCATTAGTAAACAACGTATCTGAGGTATTGGAATTTATTAGCTATGAAGGAGTATTTACTGCAACAGAAGGTGCTGCAAATGGCATGCTTTCATCAGATGTTGGTGTTTCTGAAACAGGGAGTACGTTGATTGGATATTCCATACAAAAAACTGGTATAGTCTGTGATCCGGATAATTTTTCCTGGACTGATCCTTCACAAAGCTCCCCGGGATTATTAAATACAAATCAAGGATTCCCTGACCTGCCATCAGTAAGTTTGAGCCAGACCGATTTATCCATAGAAGAAAATGGTGGAACCGATACAATAATCGCTCATCTTAGCCATATCGCCTGCGATGATGTTACGATAAACCTGGAAGTAAATGCTGCAAGCACTGCTTCGGGAACTGATTTTGGGATTTCCTCTTTAACTATTGGCATTCAGACGGGAGATACAATTGGAATGGTTGCTTTATACTCCATTGATGATATCGATGAAGAAGGGAATGAAGAAGTGGTAATTGACATCGCCAGTGTTGTAAATGGGTTAGAAGATGGGGCGCAACAAATAGCATGTACAATTTTGGATGACGATGTGATTATTCCCGAACCGGAAATACTTATTAGCGGACCTTCAAAGGAAATCACAAGCGCGGATAGTGTGACATATATCGTTTCGTACACAAATGTGTCTTCGGTAACCCTTGATAGCACAGACATCTTTATAAATAGTAGTGGGACAGCAGTTGGAGAATATCATATCAATGTTTTGTCAGATACCAGCCGGTCAATCGTAATTTCCAATATCACTGGCGATGGTACTTTGGGTATTTCCGTTGCAGCAGGAAGTGCCCAAAATTCCAATGGGGATTTATGCCCGGAAGCGGGCCCGAGCGAAACATTTATTGTGGATAATACAGCTCCTGATATAGATTGTTTGGATATGGAAGTACATTTAAACTCTAACGGCAATGCATCAATAAGGGTAGATGATTTGGATAATGGAACATCCGATTTAAATGGTTTGGCAAATTTGTATGTAAGCAAAACAGATTTTCAATGTAGCGATATATCCAATAATTCAGGAATATCTGAAATATGGATCAACGAATTCCATTACGATAACGTAAGTGGCGATGTGGGTGAGTTTGTTGAACTTGCCGGAACAGCAGGGATTGACCTTTCGGATTATGAAATATTATTGTACAACGGTGGCGATTCAGAAGAATATGGAAGTATTACTTTGTCTGGAGTATTGCCCGATGAAGGAAATGGTTTTGGTGCATTGAGTTTTGAAAAAGTATTGCAAAATGGTCCCGATGCCATTGCCTTGGTTAAAGGAGGTAAAGTGATTGAATTTATTAGTTATGAAGGAACAATTACAGCAACAGACGGAATAGCTTCGGGGCAAACTTCCGTTGATATTGGTGTTGCAGAGGATGGTTCAACGCCAGTAGGGTTTTCTCTCCAAAAAGAGGGAAATGGTTCTTCTGCCAGGGATTTTATATGGAAGTCTCCTTCGGCTGCCAGCCTAGGCCAAATTAACGATGGTCAGTCCATATCGGCAAAAGTTGGAATGCCTGTGTACCTTATTGCAGAAGATGTTGCTGGAAATATAGATAGTTGCCTGGCTTTTGTGAATGTTTTGGATGTAACAGCACCTGAAATTGAATGCAAAAATATTAATGCCTACCTCAATGCAGAAGGAAAGGTAACAATTGAACCCGAAAGCCTTGTTAGCCATGCAAGCGATGCCTGTGGACATGCATCGGTTAGTATTGGGGATACACTATTCGAATGCGATCAGATTACCCCAATTGAAGCACTCTGGATTAATGAGTTTCATTACGACAATGCATCGGACGATGTGAATGAATTTGTTGAAATTGCGGGAACAGCTGGGCTTAGCCTGGATGGGTTTTATTTATTTTTATACAATGGGTCGAATGGTGAATTTTACGATAGTATTCAAGTTTCGGGAACGCTTCCAAACGAATCCAATGGTTATGGTGCATTGGCTTTCCCGATTGCCGATATCCAAAATGGTCCTGATGGAATTGCATTGGTCGATAAAAATAAATACATCGTTGATTTTATAAGTTACGAAGATGAACTTCTTGCCACTAATGGTCCTGCACTTGGACTGTATGCCGATAAAATATTGTGTATTGAAAGCTCATCGACACAAATTGGGTATTCATTGCAAAAAACAGGGAATGGCTCCAGATCAAATCAATTTAACTGGGATGGCCCGCTGGAGGATTCGCCCGGATTGCTCAACGCAAACCAGCAAATTGAAATAACGGATTTTATTTCAATAACAGCTTATGCGGAGGATATTTATGGCAACGTTGATAGTTGTAGTTCAGAAGTAGTAATTAAGGATTCGGTTGCACCAACTCCGGTCTGCTTGGACATAATAGTGTATTTAGATGAAAATGGGGAAGCTGGCATTTATCCTTCGATGGTTGATGGTGGATCGTTTGATAACTGCGAAATAAATAAATCGTGGTTAGATATAACAAAAATTACTTGCAATAATCTTGGGGAAATTACCGTGAATATGGCCACAGAAGATATTAGCGGAAATACTGCATTTTGTTCCTCCGATGTGGAAGTTTACGATACTTTGGCCCCTCAACTTCATTGCCATAATATTAAAGTAAACCTTTGGGAAAGCGGGGAACTTGTTTTAGGTAAGGAAAACCTGGCTGAAATGATAGAAGGAACAGCTGATAATTGTTCTTCATTGGAGAACCTGAACTTTTCCTATTCAAATATATCTTTCGATTGCTCATATCTGAATAATCCGGATACGGTACGGATTGAAGTAATGGATGAATCTGGAAATATTGCAGTCTGTTTTTCACGAGTTGAATTGGATGATGACTATAAACCGGTGGTCAAGTGCAGCGATTTTACAGTGAACCTGGATTCTTCAGGGATTGCCCTTGTCTATTCTTCAGACCTTATTTTAGAGGAAGAATCCTTTGATAATTGCGAAATCGTATCTATTGAATTAGATACAAATCGGTTTTCGTGCAACGATTTGGGCGAAAATAGTGTGAAAGTTTCCGTTTACGATGCTGTCGGGAATAAAGATTGGTGCCGATCAAAAGTTTGGGTTGTTGATAATATCCCTCCTGTTTTTCAGAATGTGGAAGATGTTATTGAAGTACTTGAGCCAGGAAATTGCTCCAAAATCCTTGATAATTATCCAAATATATTTGCTCCTGATGCATGTGAAGTTGTGTATTCCCAGTTAAATGGTTTGGGCACCGGAAGTGAATTTCCATTGGGTGCTACTTTGGAAACCTGGATAGCAGAAGATATAGCGGGGAATAAGGATACCCTTAATTTTACCGTGACTTTAATATCTCCAAATGATCCGCCAACCTTAGAGCTTGATCCGGAAATTGTTGTTGCCGAAGATTCGTCTTTGGTGACTGTGCCAATTTCCGGGATAGGTACAGGTAGCGATTGCAAAGCGCAAAGGATTGTTTCCTTAACGGCATCAACCGATAATTCCGATTTGGTAAAAAGTGTGAAAATTGACTATTCATTTGGAAATCCAGAAGGTAATATAATCCTGCATATAGCGCCCGATAAAAGCGGAATAGCAAACATCTCAGTTCGAGTGAAAGACGACGGTGGGACGGACAATGGTGGGACGGATACTTCGGTCGAACAATTAAAAGTAACTGTTACCCCGGTAAACGATCCTCCAGTGTGTTTAAAACAATTGGCAGACCAGGTATCGTGCGCTTTTGATTTATTCCAAATAGAAATCCCGAATACCATTGGTGAAATGTTTTACGATGTAGATGATGAAAATATTTCCCTAAACGTATCTTTGGAAGATGGTTCGGCATTGCCTGATTGGGGAAATTTTGAAAACAACAAATTAACATTCAATCCGGGCATGACCGATACAGGGGTATATAGTTTAAAGGTAATTGCGACCGATTCTGGAGGATTAACAGCAAGTGACACCTTCAAATTGGAGGTTCAGCTATGCACTGATACAAAAGATTATTTAAATGGAATGAATAAAGTAACCATGTATCCTAACCCTGCCAAAGATAAGGTTACTCTTGAAATTATTGGAAAAAACGTATCAAACACTGAATTGCTTGTTTCAGATATCTTAGGAAACAGAGTACTTAAAAAGATATTTAAAAATACCAACAATGTCGAGTTCGATTTAGGTCACCAGGCTAGCGGATTGTATTTCGTGAAATTAAATATGGACGGAAAAGAAGTAGTGAAGAAATTAATTTTAGATTGAAAATAGCGGGGATTAGTTTTAAGTCATATAAATTCCTCATGGCTTGCCACGAGGTTTTCTTTTATTCTCCCCTTGAAGGGGAGATGTCTGTCGGTAGACTGACAGAGGTAAATAAATAATTCTTTCAACGATAAAAAGTTGCATAATGACCTTTGCTATAACTTATGTTTGTCATAATGTTTTCACATTTATATAACACCGATCTATTTGAATTATTAAGTTTTAAATTGTAACTTGATCGTCGAACGATAAAAGATTCATCAAATATTTTAGGTGGTAAACCTTTTTTATGGATGAATTGTTTTGGAATAACTAATGATTAACTCAGCGATGTACCAATATATTTTTTGGTCGATTTATTATTTATTATTCATTTAAAACAAACACACAATGAAAAAAGTAACTTTCAAAAAAAGATTGCTAAATCTAAGTTTAATCACCCTTTTATTTTTTGCAGGATTGGGAATGTCAAATGCCCAGGAGGCATATTTAGGGGAAATAAGAATGTTTGCAGGAAACTTTGCCCCGCGAGGTTGGGCTTTATGCGAAGGGCAATTGTTGCCGATTAGCCAAAATACGGCGTTGTTTTCCTTATTAGGAACCATGTATGGTGGCGATGGGCGTACTACCTTTGCTTTGCCAGACCTAAGAGGGCGTAATGCTATTGGTGCAGGTCATGGACCGGGGCTGTCAGATAGGAGGCAGGGACCTGGTGCTGGTGCAGAATACAATGTATTAACCGTGTATAATATGCCAAGCCATTCACATAGTGTTGCTGTTACAACTAAAGTATCAAGTGCCGTTGGTACAACACCTGATCCAACGGGCGCTTACCTTGCAAAAGCGGAAACAGCTCTTGCCCGTGATGATAAAAAGGCTACAAATGTATATTCTACTGCAAATAATACATCCTTGGCATCAAATGCTGTTGGAGTAACACTTGGAAATACCGGAGGTAATCAACAGGTAAATAACATGGCCCCATACACAGTTATACGATATATAATTTGTATGCAAGGAATATTCCCTTCAAGGAATTAAGTTTAAAATAGTGTAAGCTTTATGAAGCCAGGGGTAATCCTGGCTTCAGCTTTTTTCATTTTTCAATTTTATTCATTTCTAATATTCTTCCAAATCATGATTAATTCAAATTGTTTTAAAGGATTACTTCTTATCTTTTTGAGTGTATCTTATATTGGTTCTGTTTTCTCACAAACAACTATTGATTTTGAAAGTACAGGCTATAGTGACAATGAAAATTTGACAAGCGTAGTTACAATCGATGGCTTTACATTTTCAATTCATGGAGGAACAGATCCATCTGATCCTGCTGGTACTGGAGATGATATCATTTTTGATGCATCAATTCAAAATGGAACCAGTGGTTTAAAAGATGATAATGTTGATGTTGGTGGTGTTAGGATGTGGATAATAAAAACGTCTGATGGCAGTGAATTCCAGTTAATAAGTCTTTATTTGCAGGAAGGAGGGGTAGGTGCTTCAACGGAAGGTACTATTACGGCATATAAAGATGGTAGCCAGGTTGGAACACCTGTAACTATTAATTTTGATGGATCTACTAATTATTCTGCTAACAGTGATTTTTCTGATATTGATGAGATTAGGATTATTGCTACGGATATTTTCTTTCATGTTGATAACCTTGTTTATGGATCTAATTCAGCCCCGGTAATAAGTAACTTGAATGGAGATTCATACACATATTATGAAGGGGATGGACAAACAAATATTGATCAGGGAACTGCATTGACCATTACCGATGCTGATAGTCCAAGTGATTTGGGTGGAGGTAACTTAACTGTTACAATTAGTTCAGGGGAGGATGCTGCAGAAGATGTCCTTTCTTTAAACACATCAGGTTCTGTTTCTCTTGCTGGTTCAACTGCAGGGAGCAATGTATCTGTTTCCGGAACAGTGGTGGGTACATTGGCAAATAATATTTCTGCAGGGAACGACTTGGTGGTCAACTTAAATTCGAATTCAACAATATCAAATATGCAGACCCTTGCCAGGGAAATTACCTATGAGGATACAGACACCAATGAACCGACAACCGGGGCAAGAAATGTAAGGGTAACCGTAAATGATGGAGATGGTGGAACTTCATCAAATAACGATGTAACCATTACTGTAGCCGGAGTAAACGATGAGCCTACCTTAACAGCATCCGGTACTGATCCAACTTACACCGATGGCCTACCTGCCCAGGTATTGTATTCCAGCGCGAATACTTCAGCGATCGAATCGTTACAAAACCTTGATACATTGATTCTAAGAATTACCAATGTAAATGATGGTTCGAATGAAATATTATCGATCGATGGTACCGATGTGGAACTGACCGATTCTAATTCTGAAACCACTTCTACAAATTCAATGACTGCATCGGTTTCATTATCCGGAACAACAGCAACTGTTACAATATTTAAAGCTGGGGGGATTACGGTTTCAACGATGAACACCCTTATTAATACCCTTGCCTATAAAAACACTTCAAGTTCACCAAATACAAGCAGCCGGGTTGTTACAATTATCTCTTTGAGCGATACAGGAAGCTCGACCGGGTCAAATGACAGCTTAAACGATGGATTATCCATTGTTTCAACAGTAACCATTACAGTTGTTTCACCACCATCCACGCAAGCTAGTACTTTGGTATTCTCAAATGTTGGTGCCACACAAATAAATTTAAGTTGGACAAATGGGAATGGTGCTAAACGTACTGTTTTTATTGCTAAACAGGCTTCGGGTACTGCATCTCCTATCGATAAAACAACCTATGTTGCAAATGCATTTTTCAGGGATGGTGACCAAATTGGCACATCAGGCTGGTATTGTATTTATAATGGTACCGGCACTTCGGTAACTGCAGAAGGCTTAATGCCTGACAGTACCTACAGGATTATGGTTTGCGAATACAATGGTGATCCGTTAACCGAAAAATATATGACTTCGGGTGCAAGTGGTAATCCTGCAAATCAACAAATGAAATCTATACTAATAAACGAAATTGACGCAGATACCCCTGGTACAGGAGATGATGCAGAGTTTATCGAACTCTATGATGGCGGAACCGGGAATACACCATTGGATGGCTTGGTTTTGGTAACTTTTAATGGTTCTGACAATAATTCCTATGATCTGGGTGGACATACAAACGGAATTGATCTGGATGGTTATTCCACTGATGCAAATGGTTTTTTTATTCTTGGAAACTCTTCTGTAAGTCCAGATATTGTATTTACCGATAATAATTTACAAAATGGTACTGATGCTATTGCACTCTATGTCGCTAGCGATACCATCTTTCCTGATAATACCCCTGTAACTTCTTATAATTTGGTAGATGCGATTGTTTACGATACCGATGATTCAGATAATACAACATTAATTGATACTCTTACCCCTGGGCAGCCCCAGGTCAACGAAAATGGCATAGCACTAGGCGATATTCGTTCATTACAAAGGTTGCCAAATGGTTCTGGTGGCCAAAGGATTACTTCTACTTATGCCCCTGATTTTCCAACATTACGGGCATTAAACAGCAATCAGGACATGAAAGTTTTGGGCAATTCTATTGAAATAGTGGATGGCGATGATTCACCCCAAACTGCCGACTTTACCGATTTTGGGGATGCTGAGATCTTCTCTGGATCTGTTACCAGAACTTTTACAATTGAGAATGTTGGACATGACACTTTGATGCTAAATGGCTCAACCATCGTTTCGATTACGGGCACAGATGCCTCTGATTTTTCAGTTTTGCTTGATCCGGATACTTTACTTGCCCCAGACAGTATTACAACTTTTCAGCTGGTGTTTGACCCTTCGACGGCTGGGGCAAAAACTGCAGAAGTTAGCATTGAAAATGATGATCCCGATGAAAATCCATATAATTTTAGTGTTGCGGGCAACGGAACAACTGCACCTGAAATCCTTGTTTTAGGTAATTTTATTGAAATTTCAGATGGAGATACAATTCCAAGCACTATTGACTCTACTGATTTTGGAAGCGTTCCGTTAACAGGAAGCACAAATATTAATTCATTTTGGATAAAAAATTCCGGTTCTGGCAGTCTTGCACTGTCAGGCAGTCCATTGGTTGAAATTTCAGGAACCAATGCTTCCGATTTTACAGTTACAATGCAGCCATCAGCCTCATCTATTGCTTCTTTAGATAGTTTAGAATTTGAAATAACCTTTGAGCCGACTGCTATTGGATTACGTATTGCTGACGTTTCAATTTCAAATGACGATCCGAACGAATCAACATACAATTTCAGGATTCAGGGACAATCTTGTACCGTGAATGCTCTTTGTAGGGATTCGTCGGTTTATTTGGATGTTTCCGGTGCTGCCACAGCTATTGCTGATTCTCTGGATAATGGCAGTAGTAGTGATTGTGGCGATGTTTCATTTAGCTTATCGCAAACAGCATTTAATTGTAACCATTTGGGAAAAAATATTGTGACCTTAACGGTTACTGATGAAAGCAATAGTTTTGCAACATGTACAGCAACCTTGACTGTTATTGATACGGTTTCCCCTTCCATCACATGTAATGGAGATACAACTGTATATTTAGATTCTAATTGTGAATATAGCATTGGTGATTTACGGTTCCGTGCATCGGCTAGCGATAACTGCGGTGTCGATACCATTACCCAATCTGTTGTAATTGGCACAAAACTAAGTAGTGAAGGCGATTCTGAATTGGTAACCATTACTGCCGATGATGGCAATGGCAATACCAAATCGTGCAGTTTTACAATCACTGCCGACGATACCATAAGCCCGGTTATTACATGTAATGCTGATACCACAGTTTATTTAGATTCCAATTGTGAATATTCCATCGGCGATTTGCGTTTCCGAGCAGCAGCAACTGACAATTGTGGCGTAGATACGATAACGCAATCTATTGTATTTGGTACAAAATTAACTGGCGAAGGCGATTCAGAGCTGGTTACCATCACCGCCGATGATGGCAATGGCAATACCAATTCGTGCAGTTTCACGATCACTGCCGACGATACCATAAGCCCGGTTATTACATGTAATGGCGATACCACGGTTTATTTGGATTCCAATTGTGAATATTCCATCGGCGATTTACGTTTCCGCGCAACGGCAACTGATAATTGTGGGATTGATACCATTACACAGTCTGTCGTAATTGGTACAAAACTAAGTAGTGAAGGCGATTCAGAGCTGGTTACCATCACCGCCGACGATGGCAATGGCAATACCAAATCGTGCAGTTTTACCGTTACTGCCGATGATACCATAAGCCCTGTTATTACATGTAATGCTGATACCACAGTTTATTTAGATTCCAATTGTGAATATTCCATTGGCGATTTACGGTTCCGTGCAACGGCAACTGATAATTGTGGGATTGATACCATTACACAGTCTGCCGTAATTGGCACAAAACTAAGTAGTGAAGGCGATTCAGAGCTGGTTACTATCACTGCCGACGATGGCAATGGCAATACCAACTCGTGCAGTTTCACGGTCACCGCTGATGATACCATAAGCCCTGTTATTACATGTAATGGAGATACTACATTTTATTTGGATTCGAATTGTGAATATTCCATCGGCGATTTGCGTTTCCGAGCAGCAGCAACTGACAATTGTGGCGTAGATACGATAACGCAATCTATTGTATTTGGTACAAAACTAATTGGAGAAGGCGATTCTGAGCTGGTAACCATTACTGCCGACGATGGCAATGGCAATACCAAATCGTGCAGTTTTACCATCACCGCCGACGATACCATAAGCCCTGTTATTACATGCAATGCTGATACTATGGTTTATTTGGATTCCAATTGTGAATATTCCATTGGCGATTTACGGTTCCGTGCAACGGCAACTGATAATTGCGGGGTTGATACCATTACTCAATCTGTTGCATTTGGCACGAAATTTATCGGAGAAGGTGATTCCGAGCTGGTTACCATCACCGCCGACGATGGAAATGGCAATACCAAATCGTGCAGCTTTGCCATCATTGCCGAAGATCATATTGGTCCAAGCATAACATGTGGTTCTGATACAACCGTATATTTAGACCTTAATGGAGAATACCTGATTGGTGACATGACATATTGGGCAACTGCATTTGATAATTGTGATTCGGTGAATCTTAAACAAAGTATCCTCGGAAATGAAACCCTAACTGAGTATGGAGAATCAAGCACCATTCTAATTGTTGCGGAAGATGAAGTTGGAAATACCAATTCGTGTACTTTTACCATTACAAGTGTTGACACGGTAAAACCAGTCGCAATTTGCATGGATACAGTTCAGCTTGTGCTTAATAAATTTGGCGAAGCTTTGTTAATGGAAGATGATGTTGATAATGGGAGCTTTGATGGTGCAGGTACTGTGGAATTGGCTATCGATAAACACGTTTATTATTGTACCAATCTGGGCTATAATGAAGTAACACTTTCTATATCAGACCTTGCCGGTAACATCCAAACATGTACTTCGGTTGTGGAGGTAGTGGATATTATTGCGCCTGTATTTGATCCTGTGGAGGACGTCCATATTGTACTTGAACCAGGTATTTGCGATACTTTCCTTACTTATCCTCAAATCCAGGCAATGGATGTTTGTGGCATATTCAGGTATTATTTATTGGAAGGTTTTGGGCAAGATACGGTTTATCCACTTGGGGTATTTAACGAAACGTGGATCGCCAAAGACAGATCGGGAAATTGGGATACATTAAGTTTTAAAGTAAATATTTCCACATATAATGCCGCACCTGAATTAAATACGATTCAAGATATTGTTGTTAATGAAGACCCAGGGGTACTTACCGTTCATTTAAGCGGGATAGGTCCGGGGGGTGATTGTGCACCACAAATGGTAAGTTCGGTTAGTGTAATATCAAATAACAATGTTTTAATTAAAGATATTTCTTTAAATTATTTACAAGGAGATGCGACAGCAACACTATTACTGGATATTGCCCCGAATAAAAGTGGTACAGCAATAATTTCTGTTCAGGTAATGGACAATGGCGGAACTGATAATGGGGGGGAAGATACAACGATCAAAGAATTTACAGTAACGGTCAATCCACTCAACGATTCTCCTTTTGTTGTAGATACTATACCCGATGAAGTGCTTATTGCGGACCATATCCTGAAAAAAGTAATTAGTTCTGAATTGGGCGTGCAATTTGATGATATTGACGATAATAATTTAACTATTGGGCTCGCCTTAGCCAATGGAAATCCATTACCAGCTTGGATGGATTATTCGAACGATACCTTAACAGCGAGTCCAACCCGAAACATGATTGGCTGTTATGAATTAAGGGCAACTGCGTCCGATGCTTCTGGTGCTAATGCCAGCGATAACTTTAAAATTTGTGTGATCGATTGGCCAACCGGAACAGAGGAGATGGGTTCAGGTTTTGAGCTTGCTTTATACCCAAATCCAACAAAAAGTATCGTTACCATCGAAATTAAAGGCCGACAAGTTTCAGAAATAGAAGTTAGGGTACTTAATTTAGCGGGAAAAGAAGTCCTTCGAAAAACATTTAATCCACGTGAACAAATGCAGGTTGATATGAGCAAGCACGTTAGCGGGATGTATTTTGTTAAGATTAAAATAGATGATGTAGAGATAGTTAGAAAGATAATCCTGGATCGAAGATAAATATATTTATTTTAGTTTATGGATAAGTTCAATTAAATATACCATTAAAATCAGGGCTCAATTTAGGTCATGATTTTTTTTGGATAAACAGCTTGCATTTGGATATTTTTTTTTTGTACCTTTATCGCGACGCAAATTTCTCTTATATTAAATTCTAAGCACCGCAAATTATTGGATTTGTTGGTTATTTTGTATTAAAATTAAAAACCAAGGATATGTTTGAGCATGTTCAATAATTCTTGGTGAAAGATACCGAAAGGTGAACCATTTTACTCTACTTTATGGTTTGGACTACGAGGATTCTGTCCGTCGATTGATGGGTAGAATCCTTTTTTATTGAATAATTGTATCAATTAAAAAGGGTTTAATAACTTTACACGAACCTTCTAATCTTGCTGGTAATGTATATTATTATATTTTTGACCTGATATGGCTTTAGGATTTCTTCATCATATTAAATTTCAGTGCTTATGAAACCAGTGTACATATTGCTTGGCATACTCAACATTTTGTTGTCTAATATTGCTTATTCGCAAACGGTTAATTGCCCGGGAAATATTATTATAAATGAATGTGATTCAGGACTAGCCGTATTCGATACCATGGCAACTTCAGGCTTTGAAACTATTGATAGCATCAGCTTTTCATTTTTAGTTGGCGGGATTGTTTCACAAGAAGGAACAGGTACAGGCTCTGGAGCGATGTTTTATGCAGATTCAACTCAAATAAAAATCACAGTTTGGGATACAGTTGGGTTAGATTATAGTGCAACTTGTAGTTTTTATGTACTAGTTGCCGACACTACACCTCCTGTGATTAATGCAAGCAATGGGCTTGCCTATCTTGACAATTCTGGAGGTGTTAAAATAGATACGTCACTTTTCTCCGCTAATATCTCGGATAATTGTGGTGGTATTGATTCTGTTTGGGTAGTTCCGGATACTATTGATTGTTCTGTTGCATCACTTGATGTGAAGATTAATGCCATTGATTCTGCCGGAAATATAGACTCATTGTGGGTGGAATTAGCACTGCAAGATACCATAAAACCAACAATACAAGTGAATGACACAGCCCGTGTTTATTTAAATGAATTTGGTTTTGCCGATTTTGACACCTCTGATTTTGGAATAATTACATACGATAATTGTTCGATTGATTCCGTTTGGTTAAGCCAGGACACCATTACCTGTCCGGATAGTTCAATCAACCAGGGATGGGCATATGTGATGGACGCAAGCGGAAATAAAGATTCTGTTGAAGCCTATGTTTTGGTAAAAGATACGATTGCCCCTGTGGCTTCTTGTAAAACAAAAACAATCTATTTAGACGATGCTGGAAACGCATTGTTAGTATCAGATTCTGTTGATGCCGGAAGCATGGACAATTGCTGGATTGATTCAATGTACTTAAATAAGTGGGAATTCGGTTGTGGCGATCTTGGAACCGATACTGTTGCCTTAACCGTATTTGACCATTGGGGATTAAGTAATACTTGCGAGGCAGAGGTTGTTGTCATAGACACGAGTAATCCGGTGGTTATATGCAATGATACAACAATTTATTTAAATGAAGATGGTTTGGCATTTATAGAGATTGGTTTTGTATTATCAACTGTTTACGATAATTGTGCCGTTGATACCGCATATATAAAAAAGCATCAATTTACATGCGTTGATACTGGGGCAAATAGTGTATTTCTTTACGCCTATGATTCCAGTGGAAACATGGACTCCTGCGAGGCAATTGTTACTGTTAGGGACAATATTAAACCTAAAATTTCCTGTCCTTACAATATTATTGTTCAGGCAAATAAAAATACATGTGATACAACCCTCAATATTAAAGCTCCGGATGTGGAAGATAATTGTTCAAATACAACCATTTCCTATACATTGTCAGGTGCAACCACACGTTCAGGAATTGGTGATCTCATCGAAAAATTCAATACGGGGCTAACCAACATTACCTGGATGGTTACCGATATGGATGGCAATAAAACCACTTGTGTGCAAACGGTTACCACCTACACCAGTTTGCTCGCACGAAACGATTATATTACTGTAAATGAAGATCAGGGAGTAGCTATATTGCCACTATCAAACGATTTGGATTGCGATAATGACATTGATCCTTCTACATTTACCATCATAGATAGTTTTTCAAATGGCACCATTGAATTGGACCATGTGAATGCAACCCTAACTTATTTTACAAATGAAAATTATAACGGGTACGACACTTTGAAATATAAGGTATGGGATGACAATGGGTTTGTCGATTCAGCGAAAATATTTATGACTGTTGTTCCGGTAAACGATGTTCCGGTTTTGGCAAATGAAAGGATTGAAGTGCCTGAGGATAATACTATTAATGGGACAATATTTCTTGGGGATGATTACGATGAAGAAGGAGACGATTTAATTGCAACGGAGATATTGGAACAAGGTCCTGTACATGGAATTTTTACGATAAATATGGACGGGGATTTTACCTACATTCCGGATTTGAATTATTTTGGTTTCGATACGGTTGTTGTTGAAGTTTGCGATGCTGGCATTCCGGTTGGCGAGTGTGCGTATGATACAGTTTTCATTACTGTTGCACCAGTTAATGATATTCCAATTGTAAGCAATGATACTTTAATTCTCAACGAAGATGAAACTGCCGGGGGGATCTTGCTAAATGAAAACGATTATGATCCGGACTTAACGCAATTAAAAGTAACCACCTGGGTTTTCAGACCTGAACATGGTGCACTGGAAATTTCAGCTGATGGAATTTATACCTATGTTCCAGATGCCAATTATTATGGATCGGATATGGCGGTTTTAAGTGTTTGTGATGAAGACCAGCCAATTAGCAATTGTGGAAATGATACTTTGTTAATTACAGTGCAGCCGGTGAATGATGTACCAATTATTGACAACGATACAATTAGCATTGCTGAAGACCAAACCGGGGAGGGTGATTTAACTGATTCCGGAGATTTCGATCCTGACGGAACAGTACTTACAGCTTCTTCAGTATTTATTCTTGAGCCCTCACACGGAGAGTTTACAGTATTGTCTGATGGGACTTATTCGTATGTTCCCGATTCTGACTATTATGGCAATGATAAAATTGTAGTATCAGTTTGCGACTCGGGAGTTCCGGGGATTGCATGTGCTAACGATACGGTTTTTGTTCAGGTTACCCCCGTAAATGACCCTCCCGTTGTTGAGGTTCAAATTCCGGATTTCGTAATGGGATTGTACGAAACAAAGACCGTTCAACTGAACCAATATTTTTCGGATATAGATATTGATGATGAACTTTCTTTTTCTGCAACCTTAGTTGATGGAGGCGATTTGCCAGGCTGGATAAGGTTCAACGAAAGTGAAACCAGTTTGTTAATTAATCCTGACAGCCTGAACCACATTGGAACCACAGCTATAAAAGTGACTGCAAGCGATTTGGATGCTGAAACCGTGAGCGATGAATTTGAAATTACCGTAAACATGGTTAGTTCCATCTCCGGAAGAGTGGTTTTAAACACAGGTACGCCACCAAATAAATCCATATCCCTAAGCAGTCAGGCGATTGGTGATCCAGCTCAGGAAGTAAAAATGATCCTTAAATCCGGCACCGAAAATGTGGATACCGTTTATACCGATTCGGACGGCTATTACCGATTTACAAATATGGCGCTTGGTACTTATGAAATTATTGTGAGTGTACAGTTTTTCACACAGGACACAACAGTAATAATTACATTAACCGAAGAGCAGCCCGAAGTTGGCAACATAAATTTTACAATCTGGGTTAACAATGGTTTGATAACGGATGTTCTGGATGTGGAAAATGAATTTAATGCATTTGTTTTTCCCAATCCAACGAAAGGGGAGGTTAACCTGAAAATCGTCAATGCACATAAGAACGAAATTAAAGTGACTGTGTATAATGAAACTGGACTCCTGGTCTTGTTCAAAGAATTGGACCTTGAAAAAGGAGTTAAATTGGATATGTCGGAGTACGCAAGTGGAATATATTACATACGGATTAATGCGGGAACCGACGAGGTCACAAAAAAGATTGTACTTCAAAACAGGTAGGTACATTGTAAGTTGCAAAACAAAGAATATGGCCTTATGCATTTGATAAGCCTATCCCTTTTTTGCTAATTTTACGAGGGCATAATTAGTCGCAATGGAAGATCAAATCGGAAAATATTATATTGAATGTGGCAAGCTTCATCCAAGAGATGAACTTACTGAATATAACCCTACGGATGGTATCCTTATTTATGAAGTGCTTCGTTTGATGAATGGGGTCCCGCTTTTTTGGGAAGATCATCTGCAACGTTTTCTGGTTTCATGTCAACTAACAGGGATTTCCGTAAAGAATTATATTGATACAATTGAAAAGGATTTAAAAAATCTCATAGAATCCAATCGATTATTAACCGGAAACATCAAATTATTGTTTTGTTACCGGGAATTTAAACTGACCTGGAAATTTTTCTTTATTCCACATAAATATCCCATTGAAGAGGATTATAATATTGGGGTTCCGGTTGGAATTTTGCATATGGAACGGGTAAATCCAATGATTAAAACTGTTCAGCAAAATGTTTGGGGCAAGGCAAATGAGTTGATTCAAAAACAGGGTCTTTACGAAGTACTTTTGGTTGATTCAAGCGGTTATATTTCAGAAGGAAGCCGCTCAAACGTGTTTTTTATCCTTGGGGAAACTATTCTTACCCCTCCCGCTTCGCATGTTTTGCCTGGCATTACCCGACAAAAAGTAATTCAGCTAATACAAGCTCTTGGATATAATTTAAAAGAGGAAGCTTTTGCATTAAATGACCTTGAAAACTGTGATTCCGTTTTCCTGACTGGGACTTCTCCAAAAGTTTTGTCCGTAAAAAACGTTGAAACAAGGTTCTTTCAACAAGAAAATGAGACCTACCTACAACTTAAGTCCCGATATGATCAATTAATTCAGGAATATTTGGATGCCAGAAAGCTGTAAACTTTTGGTTTTGTTTCATAGAATGTCCTGTTCAAAACCTTAATTCGTAATTAAATCATCCATCAAAAAACGGACAGCTTCGGGCATCCAACCACTGTCCCATCGGTGAATGCGTGCAGGTTCATAAAGGCACCTGTGGTTGATACGATAATCAACCATGATTTGATGAAGCTCAACGCAAGCTTTTTCCCGACTACTCACAGAATTGTAAAGGAATAACCTTGTTTGGGGGCCAAGTTTGCTGCCATTACTCTTGATTAGCGAGCTTATCCGGTAATTTTCAAAATTGGAATCGCTACCGTAGCGCGACCTAATTTCCCTTTTCTTTTTGTCGGGCAGCATGAACCCTGTATCAATATCATTTCCTATATCCCATCCTGCTGCTTTGGCAAACAAATCGGGGTGCCTCAGCAATAAGGTAAATGCCCCCACACCTGATTTGCTAAAACCAATTAAAAGCCTTCCTTCGGTGTTTTTTTGTGCCGGAAAATTTTGCTCTACAAATGGAATGACCGTTTTTATAAAATGGCTTTCGTTTTGTTTATCGGCAATCGAATCATTATCTGCAATCCACGGTATTGAAGTAAATTCAGGTGCAACACAAATTACATCGTATTTATTGTGGTAATTGTATTTCTGAATTTCGAGCAATCCATCGCCAAATGGGCGGGTATCAAAAGGGCGGACTGGCAAAACATAAAGCACTTTGTATTTTTTCCCTTCCTTCATTTTTTCAGGAAGTAAAATACGGATATTGGTGCTGTCGGATTGGTAAGGTGATGCTATGCGTTGGTGAACTGAACCTTGCCCAAATGCAGCGAGGTTCAGCATTATTGCACCATAAACAATGATTATTCCAAACAAACGCATCATGACCGAATTTGTTTATCTATTGATCCTTATAAAATATTTCTGTAGTGTTTTATAATCGGTCTTCCAAAATTTGTTGGATTTTAGAGGGATTAATATCGTTTTTCTCGCCGAGGTTATATCCACGGTCAACAAATCGGTTCACAATTTTTACAATGGTATCTCTTCCAAGTTTATAGGCATTTAAAGTGGTTGGTACCGATAACGATTCAAAAAAATCAATCGTTTTTTGTATTGCAGCAGCAATTTTTGTGTTGTCGTCACCATCAGTAATCCCCCATATCCTTTCAGCGTATTGAAGTATTTTTTCTTTTTTACTTTCACTATTTACTTTCATTGCCCCAGGCAATACAATCGCTAAAGTCCGCGCATGGTCAATTCCGTGAAAAGCGGTTAGTTCATGCCCAATCATGTGCGTTGACCAGTCTTGGGCTACCCCAACACCAATTAATCCATTCAGTGCCATTGTTGCTGCCCACATAAAGTTTGCAGCAGAGTCATAATCTTTCCGATTTGCCAAACACTTTGGTCCTTCTTCCACAAGAGTGGTCAGAATGCTCTCTGCAAACCGATCTTGAATAGGCGAATTCACCGGAAAGGTGAGGTATTGCTCCATTACGTGCACAAAAGCATCAACTATGCCGTTGGCAACCTGCTTATCGGGCAACGAAAAAATGGTTTCCGGGTCGAGGATCGAAAATTGAGGCATTACCAAAGGCGATGAAAATGCGAGTTTCTCTTTCGTTTCATTTTTTGTGATAACCGAATTACCATTCATTTCGGAGCCTGTCGCCGGAAGTGTTAAAACATCTGCCAGAGGCATTGCTTTATGGATAAAAGCCTTTTTTGCTAGTATATCCCAAGGATCGCCACCCTCAAAATATACAGCTGCAGCAATAAATTTAGTTGCATCTAACACCGACCCGCCACCAACGGAAAGCAAATAGTCAATTTTTTCTTTTTTGATAAGTTCAACAGCTTTCATGCAGGTTTCAAAATGTGGATTGGCTTCAATCCCCCCAAATTCTAAAATCTCATAATTTGCCAATGCTTTTTTGACCTGGTCGTAAACGCCGTTTCTTTTAATGCTCCCACCTCCGTAGATTAAAAGTACTTTGCTGTTTTTTGGTACTTCGGAGCTTAGTTTTGCGATTTCACCTTTTCCAAAAATAATTTTTACAGGGTTTTTATATTCGAAGTTGTACATGTTTATATTTTTATGGTTTAGAATTGCTAAAATACAAATAGTTTGTTTTTAAATGGGTTTATTAAATAACAATATATTTTAATGTGCATATCAATTTAACCTCAAGTTTTGGAAATCATAAGGAAAAGCTTGATTTTTGGAAAAAATTGATGCGATGCATGATTATTTTGAAGACGATGAATTTGTAGCAGAATTTAAAACAAAGCTAAATAGTTATCCTAATGAGGAAATTGTTAAAATCCTAAAAAAAAGGAACCATTACAATAAAACCGCAGCGCAACTTGCTGTTGAAGAGGCGATAAAGCGTGGGATGATTCATTCGGAGCAAGATTTATTGCACGAAAAATATAGGGTGCAGCCGATGAAAGGGCAACTTTTTCCCAAAGTTGATAAGCTTGAGCTTAAAGTAAAAATTATTAAAAGCCTTGCAAGGGCATTTGTTTTGGTTGGTGCAATCCCAATTGTTTTTGGCGTTTTGGGAATTTTAAAGGGGGAGATTTTAGAACCTGTTATTATTCTTTTATCTGGCATAATTTGGATAAGTATTGCACTTTCTTTAATGAAAAAAAGAACAGGGCAATTTATACAGGTTCTTATTGTTTTGGCATTCGGATCGCTTCTATATATGATCAATCACTTTTTAAAGGTTAACGGGCTTCAAATTCTGGATGTGGTTTTTACATCTATATTTTACCTTTTATTATTTTATGGATTGGTTTTTTACAAAAGCTTAGTTGCAGGTATTTCAGAAAAAAATCGCGACGATGGTTCTGAACAATAAGCCGTAATCGTTTTGTTTATCTAAAATATTCACCTGTTTATCGAATTTGTTCACTGCTTCGTGCTTGTATATCTTAATTTTAGGTGTATTAAAAACGAACTGCTATGAAAATCATGAAATTTACTTCTATTGGCTTCCTGATTGGTTTTTTACTTGCTCAGTGTTCCTATTCTGCGAGCGCTACTAACCACGACGACTGGGATACCAAAACATACGATATATCCAACTTTACAAAACTTCATATTGAGGGTAGTTACAAGGTTTTCCTTCGACAGGGAGATGCACCTGAATTAAAAATAGAAAGCACCAATCCAGATGTTTTTCATGAACTTGACATCGATGACGATGGGGAATCATTAAGGTTGACCATTTCCGAAGATTGGTTTCAGTTTAAACCAATTACCCTATATATTACTTTCGTTGATTTAGAGGAAATTTATGTTGAAGGCGGCGTAAAATTGAATACCAATGGGTATGTTGATTTAAAGGATGTTTTTATTCATATTGAAGGTGGTGCAAAAATAGAAATGGATATAAAGGCCGACTATCTGAGTGTAGAAGGAGAAGGCGGTATATTATTTGATTTGGAAGGTGTAACAAAACAATTTAAAGCAAAAATATCGGGGGCAGGGCATATCAATGCCCGGGATTTAAAAGCCAATGATGTTGATATTAAAATTGAAGGCGTTGGTACAGCCAGCGTTTACGCAGTTGATAATTTAGATGCTAAAATAGAAGGCTTGGGCAAAGTTAAATATTTAGGTCATCCTCATGTACATAAAAATATAGAAGGACTGGGTGTGGTAACCCATGATTGATAATATTGTTTTCTGTACCTATATAAGGTATAATGGAATATTATCTCCTTATAGTTTGGTTTTGGTGAAGGCTGCTTTTGGGCAGCCTTCTTTTTTGTTATGTTATCATTTTCTTTAACACTGTTGAAAATGATTTTAATTAACATTTGTCAGGATTTTTATTTGTATTTTTTAGGGGTTTTGTGAAAACTGCATGTCATTTATAATTATTAATTCTTAATTTTTTACAAAAAACCAAATCAATGAAAACATTAATTAACCTAATTACCCTAACCTTTTTTGCTCTTACTTTGAATGCACAGGACAAGGTCTTGGACCTTTGGCCAAACGGTGCACCTTCTGATAATGGTTTATCAGGTCCGGAAGTAGATGAGGGCAATAACCGCGTGTCTAATATTTCAGTGGCAAAACTTTATGTTTATTTACCGGAAAAAGAAATCAATACAGGTGCAGCTGTAATTCTTATGCCGGGTGGAGGATACAGAAGGGAAGCCATGTCGCACGAAGGATATGAAGTTGGAGAGTGGCTAAAAAGCAAAGGTGTTGCCGGAATCGTGTTAAAATACCGCTTGCCAAACTATGGCCATCATCAGGTGCCATTGGAAGATGCGAACCGTGCTGTGCGCTTTGTTCGCCAACATGCCAAGGAATGGGGAATCGATCCAAACAAAGTTGGGGTAGGCGGGGCATCTGCCGGAGGACATTTGGCTTCGATGGCTGGAACAACTTTTGATCTTGGAAACCCGGATGCTACTGATCCTGCAGAAGTGTTTAGCTGCCGTCCTGATTTTAATCTTTTGCTTTATCCTTTTATTTTTATTCGAGAAGAAGATGTGCAACAAGGAAGAAGAAGCAGGCTTTTTAGCGAAGACGATGGCTGGGAAACCATTCAAAAATATTCGTCAGAGCGAAACGTGACTGCAAATACACCTCCCACATTTTTAGTGCTTGCCGATAACGACAAATCCGTGAATCCGAGGCATGCCATTGAGTTTTATCTGGCCTTAAAAAAACACGATATTCCGGCTGAAATGCATATTTTTCAAGATGGAGGCCATGGGTTTGGAATTACAAAACAAAACATGCCATCAGACCAATGGCCAGATCTGTTTTACGATTGGTTAAAAACCATTAAAATAGTTGAATAATCTTTTATGAAAAAATCCTCTCAGCTATTCTAATTAAAAGTTGAGAGGATTTTTATTTCTCATGGATGATTTGCTTATCCCCAAGTGTGGCAACCATAACCGCCTTTATGGTATGCATTCTGTTTTCGGCTTGTTGGAATACAACAGACGCAGCACTTTCAAAAACTTCTTCGCTCACCTCCATCGCTTCGATCTCAAATTTTTGATATATTTCTTCTCCGATTTTAGTGTCCCGGTTGTGAAATGCTGGTAAGCAATGCAGGAATTTGACAACAGGATTTCCGGTTTGCTCCATCACTTTATCATTTACCTGAAAAGGAAGTAGCAATTCGATCCGTTTCGCCCATACATCATCTGGTTCTCCCATCGAAACCCATACATCCGTGTATAAAAAGTCACAATCTTTTACTACTTCATCCACCTGGCTTGAAATGGTGATTTTAGCGTCGGTATTTTTTGCTATTTCGCGGCATTCATTAACCAGTTCGGGTGCAGGTTGGCATTCAACGGGTGCGGCTGCCCTGAAATCCATTCCTAATTTTGCTGCTCCAACCATCAACGAATTTCCCATATTGTTCCTGGCATCGCCAAGGTAACAAAACTTTATTTCGGATAAAGGTTTATTGCTTGTCTCCATCATGGTCAGGAAATCGGCTAATATTTGGGTCGGATGAAACTCGTTGGTTAAGCCATTCCATACGGGCACTCCTGCATATTCGCCAAGTATTTCAACCACATCTTGCCCGAAGCCCCTGTATTCAATACCATCGTACATCCTTCCCAAAACCCGGGCTGTATCTTTCATGGTTTCTTTCGTGCCAATTTGTGAACCCGAAGGACCTAAATAGGTTACGTGTGCACCCTGGTCGTATGCAGCTACTTCAAAGGCGCATCGGGTCCGGGTGGAGCTTTTCTCAAATATAAGCGCAATGTTCTTTCCCAATAGATACTGCTTTTCATTTCCTTCAGATTTTGCTTTTTTAAGGTCTTTTGAAAGCTGGAGTAAATATGTAATTTCCTCTGGGGCAAAATCCAGAAGTTTCAAAAAGTTTTTGTTTTTTAAGTCCATCATCTTGTATTTCTTAATTTATTCATTCACTCATTAACGCATTCACTCATCTATGCATTTTCTCATTTACACATTCATTACTCATATTCCATGGTAATTTTCGATCCGAAAGATTTATCTTCCAGCTTGGTTGCTTCGGTAATAACGCTTTTAGTACCCCCATTTTTTACAAAATAGAGGCAAGCTTCAATTTTTGGGGCCATGGTTCCATCGCCAAAAGCACCTTCGTCAAGATGCTTCTTGGCATCCTTAAAATCTAAAAACTCCAATTTTTCCTGGTTAGGCTTTCCATAATTTTTGTAAATAAAAGGGACATCAGTTAAAATATAGAGTTCATCTGCTTTTACATTTATCGCCAAAAGGCTTGAAGCCATGTCTTTATCAATTACGGCATCCATTGTTCTGACATCTTGATTGTTATCAAAATAAATAGGTATGCCTCCACCTCCTGCAGCAATAACTATATTTCCCTGCCTGGCTAACATTTCGATGGTTTCTTTATTGATAATGTCTTTTGGTTTAGGCGACGGAACAACCCTTCGAAAGCCTCCGCCCGCTTTGGCACTCGACTTAAAAATCCATCCTTTCTCTTTCTGTAGTTTTTCGGCTTCGTTTTGAGAATATAACTTGCCAATCCTTTTTGTCGGGTTTTGAAAAGCAGGGTCAGCGGGATCCACCTCCACCATTGTGCCCATGGTAATAACATTCTTTGTTAATCCGTATTTGTTCAAAACATTACGGATCATTCGTTCAATCATATAACCTATGCCGCCCTGCGAATCGGCAACACAAATATCCAGGGGCATTGGTGCAATACCGTACAACTCATTCCCAGCATCATTTCTTAAAAGGATATTCCCAACTTGCGGACCATTTCCATGCGTAATAATAAGGTCGTAATTATCACGTATAAGGAATATAAGGTTTTCTAGGGTTTCCGTTGTGTTTTTTTCCTGTTCTTCAATGGTGCCATGTTCATCGCCCCTAAGCAACGCATTTCCACCTAGCGCAACCACCGCAAGCTTTTTCATATTTTTTGATTAAAATAATGCATTAAATATAGTGTATTACAATAACTTGGAGCATTTCACGTATTCTATTATTAAACAGTTGTTTAAGTTAGGAAATATTAAACTTTTATTTTCATACATTTAATTGTTCATATTTGTTTTTTTTTAGATTTGTTGGACTCTGATTTGTAAGAAATTTTAGTTGTTTTCTATTTCAGGCTTGAAGTATGAATTAAATACCAGCGGAATACAAATAGATAATTGTTTCCCATAATGTTTATTAACGGTGTAAGGTTGAATACTAAATCCTGAAATTATTTATAACAAAGGATGACTGAATATTTTTGATTAAATTTGCATGCAATATCATTTTTCAGATACCACAAAGAATGGCGATAAAAAAGAGAAGTAAAAGAAAGGTTCCGAAAAGAAATAAAAACAAGGCAAGCGGTATTCCTTTTTATAAAGATGATCGATTTTATTTTATTATCGGGATTCTAATTCTCATTGTTGCTTCTTATTTATTGATATCGTTTATTTCGTTTTTATTTTTTGGGGCAGCCGATCATAGCAAGTTGGATATTAATGCAAAAGAGCTTGTCTTTAATTATAGCATAAATGTGCAAAACAAAGCAGGAAAAACAGGTGCTTATGTTTCTGATTTAATTATCAATAAAGGTTTTGGGATTGCTTCTTTTATTTTTATTTACATTTTATTTCTATTTGGATTAAAAGTATTGGGCAGGAAACTTCCTAAGCTTCGAAAATCCATCCTTTTATCGCTTCTTTCAATTATATGGATATCCATATTTCTTGGTTTGGTTTTCATGAACAATAGTGGTGGAAGCTATGCATTTATTGGTGGGCAATATGGATTTATAATGTCGGTTTGGTTAAGTTCCATGTTGGGAAAAACCGGGACAGTATTGTTATTGTTCTTAAGTGCCTTAATTGTTGCCGTTGTTAGTTTCGAGAATACCTTGCCATGGATTAAAAAGCGTTTCGAACGAAAACCAAAAGAAGAAGGGTTGTCGGAAGAAGTAGATGATGAAATGGATCCTGAAGGTGAAATGATATTTGATGAATCAATTAGTAAAGTAATTGACGATGATGATATTGTAAAGGCAATTTTTGACCCCGACGAAGAAGAGGATGAAATCGAAATTCCTATCGACAAAGAAGAGGATGAAACTGAATTGGAAATAGAGGAGCAAGCTGTTGCGAATAATAATGATGTAGCCGATCCGGAATTAACGGTAGAGGAAAAGCTTGAAGAAGAAGAGGGAAGTCAGGTTGAAACCGTAATGGAAGATTTTGATCCGACACTGGAATTGTCGAATTACAAAATCCCGACTATTGAGTTATTGATCGATCACCAGTTTGGAAATGCGGAGGTAAGCAACGAAGAATTGATTTCCAATAAAAACAAAATTGTTGAAACACTAAGGCATTATAAAATAGAAATCACCAAGATTCGTGCAACCATAGGTCCCACAATTACCCTGTACGAGATTGTGCCCGCACCTGGTATTCGAATTGCAAAAATAAAAAACCTGGAGGACGATATTGCCTTAAGCCTTGCAGCACTTGGAATCAGGATTATTGCGCCTATTCCTGGAAGGGGGACGATTGGGATTGAGGTACCAAACCAAAACCCGGAAGTGGTTTCAATGAAGTCAATTATCAGTTCCAAAAGGTTCCAGGAATCGACTGGGGAATTGCCCATGGTGCTTGGGAAAACTATTTCAAACGAAACTTACATGTTTGATTTGGTGAAAATGCCGCATATTTTGGTTGCAGGGGCTACCGGGCAAGGTAAATCGGTAGGTTTAAATGTGATGATCACATCGTTGATGTACAAGAAGCATCCATCGCAATTAAAATTTGTATTTATCGATCCTAAAAAGGTTGAATTAAGTATTTATTCTTCCATCGAAAATCATTTTCTGGCGAAATTGCCGGGTGAGGATGATTCAATAATTACCGATATCCAGAAAGTGAAGAATACTCTTAATTCAATTAATATTGAGATGGACACCCGGTATGATTTGTTGAAAAGTGCACATGCCAGGAATATAAAAGAATATAACAAGAAATTTATCAGCCGACGTTTAAACCCGGAAAAAGGGCATCATTTTCTGCCTTACATTGTGGTTGTGGTGGACGAATTTGCCGATTTAATTATGACTGCGGGCAAAGAAATTGAGTTGCCAATTGCCCGGATTGCACAGCTTGCAAGGGCAGTCGGAATACATATGATCATTGCAACACAACGCCCGTCAACGAATATTATTACCGGGGTGATAAAAGCCAATTTCCCGGCAAGGATTGCTTTTAAAGTAGCTTCGATGATCGATTCAAGGACAATCCTTGATACTCCGGGCGCTAACCAGTTGATCGGGAAAGGTGACATGTTAATTGCCAATGGTAGTAACCTAACAAGGGTGCAGTGTGCATTTATTGATACACCGGAAGTGGAAAAAATATGTGAATACATTGCCGGGCAACAAGCATACCCTCATCCGTACCTATTGCCTGAATACGTTGGTGAAGGCGAGGAAGGTGTTGAAGCCGACCTAAATAATGTGGACGAGCTTTTTGAGGAAGCAGCAAGGTTAATTGTGCTGAACCAGATGGGATCGACTTCCATGATCCAGCGAAAATTATCGATTGGCTATAACCGTGCGGGACGAATTATGGACCAAATGGAAGCTGCGGGAATTGTTGGACCGAGCGAAGGAAGCAAAGCTAGGCAGGTACATGTACAAGACGAATATAGTTTGGAACAAATATTGAATGGCTTGAATTAAAAAATTAAGAATGAAGAAGAATTTAGGAACAATACTACTTTTATTGTTCACCACAATTGCATTTGCACAGCAAGATAAAAAGGCAAAAGATATCTTAGATCAGGTGAGTGAAAAAGTTAAGTCTTATGAGACCATATCTGCTGAAATAGCATATACCCTGGAAAATAAGGAAGAGAAAATTTCAGAGAAAAGTACGTATTCTTTAAAATTAAAAGGAGACAAATACCGCTTGTTATTGCCTGATATTGGTATCCAATATTATTCCGATGGGCAAACTATTTGGGCATATCAGGAAGATGGGAACCAGGTGAGTATTTCGAATAGGGAAGATAGCGAAGATGACCTGATGGATCCGGCAAAAATTTTCCAGATATACGAAGAGGGATTTGATTGCGAGTTTATTGAAGAAAAGAAGGAAAAAGGGCAATCAATCTATTATATCGACCTTATTCCGCAAACCGATGATCAGGATTTCACAAAAATTACAATGTGTATCGATAAAAGTACCATGCTGATAAAAAAAGCAATTACTTATGGGCACGAAGGCAATGTTTACATTTTGGAAATAACAAAAATGGAAACCAATAAACCAATGGCTGAATCCACATTTGTTTTTAGTACATCAAATTACCATGATATAGAAATCATCGATTTCAGGTAATAAAAAATCCCTGCTAAAATGTTAAATTTTTGGCAGGGATCTTTTTATATCATTTTTGTGTCTAAATATCTTTGTAGTCGGTTTCCTTTTTCGGGCGATGCCCTTTGCTTAGTTGTCCTGCTTTCGAAATTTCAAGAAAAGTTGCCCCACAATCTTCCCCAAATCTGCCTCCAACATAGATTATTAAATCGTCTTTCTCAATTTTTTGATCTTCAATCAATGATTTTATGGCAGCTTTCTCAATCCTGAACTTATTCTTTTTCATGGGTAAATAGCTCGGGAATATTCCATAGGACAAAGCCATTTGCCTTACTACATATGATGAGTGGCATTTTGCAAAAACCGGAACGTCTGAACGGTATGCTGCCAAATACCTGGCTGTTCTTCCTGTCGTTGTTGTGGTAATAATTGCCTTTGGTTTAAGTTCCTTGGCAGCCCTTATTGCCGATTGCGCCAAATACGTTGGTATTTCCTGATGCGTTGCCGGAATGGTGAAATCGTTCCTTTTGTCTTTTCCTTTTTCCGACTCACGCGCTATTTTATCCATTGTTTTTACTGCTTCAACAGGATATTTGCCGTTAGCAGTTTCACCACTAAGCATAATTGCATCGGTTCGCGAATAAATAGCATTTGCCACATCGCTAACTTCTGCCCTGGTTGGTCTTGGATGTTCAATCATGCTGTGAAGCATTTGGGTCGCAATAATTACCGGCTTTTTTTGTTGAACGGCTTTTCTGATCAATAATCGCTGAATGCCTGGAATTTTTTCAGCGGGGATTTCTATACCAAGATCGCCCCGAGCAACCATAATACCGTCAGAATATTCCAAAATTTCATCGATATTGTTTACACCATCAAGGTCTTCAATTTTTGAAACTATTTCAATGGTGCTCGAATGCTGGTTTAATATGTCTTTCACAGAAAGTACATCCTCTTTGTTCCGAACAAACGAGTGGGCAATAAAATCCAGGTCATTTTCAATCGCAAATAGGATAAAATCCTTGTCTTTTTCAGAAAGTGAAGGAAGGTTAATGGTTACCCCCGGAACATTTATACTTTTCTTATTCTTAATTGTTCCATTGTTTAATACCAGGCAGGAAAGATAATCGTCTTTTTTTTCTTGTACCTCTAATTCAATGTCACCATCATCGATTAATATTTTGCTCCCAATTGGGATACTTTTTGCAAAATCAGGGTAGGAAACATGTAATTGATGTAGCTTTGATGAGAAATTTTCACCGGAAATAGTAATAAGATCTCCTTCTTTAACCTCCAGGTTTGAATCTAAATTTATGGTCCTGATCTCCGGTCCCTTGGTATCGATTAATATGGCAATATCTTTGGATACGCTCCGAATATTATCCACTACTTTCTTACCACTTTCTTTATTAATATGGGCCGTGTTGATTCTTGCAACATTCATGCCTGCATCATACAAAGATTTGATAAAGTCAATATCGCACCTTTGATCTGATATGGTAGCTACTATTTTTGTAAGTCTCATATATCTATTTTTATTTCGCGGCGCAAAGCTATTTTATTTTTTTATCGGAACAGAAATTAATTGTTAAGCTTATTGATATGCCTTTTATCCTTAACGTTTAGTTTACTGAAAGCCCAAAAAATATTGCTAAACGATCATTTGGAAAGTACTGAAAAACAGTTGCTTGGCAAGATATTCTTTAGGAGCATTATTTTGCTTTCATGTTTATAAATGCTTCAATTGCAAGTTTATACGATAATAAGCCGAAACCCATAATACAACCAGTACATACAGGGCCAATAATTGATTTGTGCCTAAATTCTTCCCGAGTCAACGTATTTGATATGTGAACCTCGATTACCTTGGTACTTACCCCGGCAATAGCATCGCGAAGTGCAACAGAGGTATGTGTATATGCACCTGCATTAATTATAATGCCGTCGATATCAAAACCATTTTCATGGATTTTGTCCAATAATTCACCTTCGATATTGGATTGAAAGTAGGTTAATCCAATTTCAGGATATTCTGATTGGAGCAAAGAAAAGAATTCTTCGAAACTTTTGTCGCCGTATATGTTTTTCTCCCTTTTGCCCAGCAAATTCAAGTTTGGTCCATTGATGATTAATAGCTTCATTGTAAAATATTATTTCAAATTAGATTATACCGTTGATAAACATAATTTATATTTTAGGGAATTTAATTGTTTTATTATAACCATTTATTTTTTGATACGTAGTAAAAATTATGTAATTTAACTATGTATTGTGCATATTACTAGATAAATAGCAAAGTAATAGTTTGGCTTTATTCAACCAAAAGTATACAAAAGTGTTTACTAAACAAAGTTAAAACAATTGTTATGAAATGGGATGACAGCAAAAAGGGATATGAAAATTATCTCAAATTAGAAAAATCATTATCGCAGAACTCTGTTGCTGCATATATTAATGATATTACCAAGTTGGCCCTTTTTCTGGAAGATAACTATAAAACAATGTCCCCGGAAAATGTGAAACTTACGCATCTTAAAAGTTTTCTGGAATATTTAAATAATAACGGTGTTAGTCCAAGAACCCAGGCACGAACGATTTCTGGAATCAAGTCATTTTTTAAATACCTTTTGATTGAGGAAAAAGTGGATAGTGACCCCACATCGTTACTTGAAGCACCTAAAATTGGGCGAAAACTTCCTGTTGTACTTTCAATGGAAGAAATTGATAGTATTATTGGCAGTATTGATTTGTCGAAACCCGAGGGGCAGCGAAACAAAGCCATGCTGGAAACTTTGTACAGTTGTGGCTTGCGTGTTTCTGAATTGGTGAATTTAAAATTAACAAACTTGTTTTTTGAACAGGGTTTTGTAAAAGTGGAAGGAAAAGGGGAAAAGGAAAGGCTTGTTCCAATAAGTAAAAGTGCGATTGTTGAAATTAACAAGTACCTTAGCGAAAAGCGAAAATTACTGAAAGTAAGTAAAGAGAGCGAAAATGTATTGTTCCTGAATAGGAGAGGGAAACGATTGAGCAGGGTGATGGTTTTTACAATTATTAAAAATGTTGCTGCTAAAGTAGGATTGGATAAAAAAATCAGCCCACATACGTTTAGGCATTCATTTGCTACCCATCTGGTAAACGGAGGTGCCGATTTAAGGGCCGTTCAGGAAATGCTTGGGCATGAATCTATACTGACAACTGAAATTTATACACATCTGGACAGGGATTACCTGAAATCAACTATTAACCAATTTCATCCAAGGTCATAATTTTATTTGACAATAATAATCTCTATGAATGTTGCAAGCAAAATCGTGTTTGCAACATTTCTATTTTTATGGCGTAGGCAATAATGTTTGCCCGTAAAAACAATACATTATGTTTATGTGTTAAGAGAATGTTTAATTGTAATGAAATAAGTTCGTATATGTCCGATTTAGCCTACCCAATAAGAAAAAAAAATTATTTTTGTGCCCGAGTAAATTTGAATCATGTCGCATTAAAAAGTTAATTATTAAGTAGTTATGAAAAATTTAGATTTAAGCAAGTACGGAATTGTTGATGTAAATGAAATTGTATACAATCCTTCATACGAGCAACTATTCGAAGAAGAAATGAACCCTTCACTGGAAGGTTTTGAAAAAGGTCAGTTAACTGAGTTGGATGCAGTTAACGTGATGACAGGTGAATTTACCGGACGTTCTCCTAAGGACAAATTTATCGTTGATAACGAAGAATCAAGTGATATTTGGTGGACTTCTCCTGAGTCTCCAAACGATAATAAAAAAGTTTCAGAAGAAGCTTGGTCACATTTAAAAGAAATTACAACAAAACAACTTTCAGGTAAAAAATTGTATGTCGTTGATACTTTTCTTGGTGCTAACGAAAATTCTCGTTTGAAAATTCGTTTCATCATGGAAGTTGCATGGCAAGCACACTTTGTAACAAACATGTTCATCCGTCCAACTGCTGAAGAATTGGAAAACTACGGAGAGCCTGATTTTGTTGCAATGAATGGTTCAAAAACATCAAACAAACGTTGGGAAGAATTTGGCATGAACTCTGAAGTTTATACCGTATTTAACCTTAGAGAAAAAATGCAAGTTATCGGTGGTAGCTGGTATGGTGGTGAGATGAAAAAAGGTATGTTCGCTATGATGAACTACTACTTGCCAAAAGCTGGTATGGCTTCAATGCACTGTTCTGCTAACGTTGGTAAAGATGGCGACGTAGCTATCTTCTTCGGTCTTTCAGGAACAGGTAAAACAACACTTTCAACTGACCCAAATCGCCAGTTAATTGGTGACGACGAGCACGGTTGGGATGATGATGGTGTATTCAACTTCGAAGGAGGATGTTATGCAAAAACTATCAACTTAGATAAAGAAGCTGAGCCGGAAATTTTCGGAGCTATTAAACGTGATGCTCTTCTTGAAAATGTTACTGTTGACGAAAACGGTAAAATAGATTTTAATTCAGGACCAGCAAATACTCGTGTTTCTTATCCTATTCATCACATCGAAAATATTGTTAAGCCAGTTTCTAAAGCTGGCCATGCAAACAAAGTTATTTTCTTAACTGCTGATGCTTTTGGTGTGTTGCCTCCGGTTGCTAAATTAACTCCAGAGCAAACTCAATACCACTTCCTTTCAGGATTTACTGCTAAATTAGCGGGTACTGAGCGTGGTGTTACTACTCCTCAGCCTACTTTCTCAGCTTGTTTTGGTGCTGCTTTCCTTTCTCTTCACCCAACTAAATACGGGCAAGAGTTAGTGAAAAAAATGGAAGAGCATGGAGCTGAAGCTTATTTGGTAAACACTGGTTGGAACGGAACAGGAAAACGTATTTCTATTCAAGATACACGTGGTATTATTACTGCAATTCTTGATGGTTCTATTGAAAATGCACCAACTAAAAACTTACCTGTATTCAACCTTGAAATTCCTACCGAATTGAAAGGTGTTGATACAAAAGTTCTTGACCCACGCGACACTTATGCTGATGTTGCTGAGTGGAATGAAAAAGCTCAAGACCTTGGTGGACGTTTCATCAAAAACTTCGTTAAATATACGGATAACGAAGAAGGAAAAGCTTTGGTTGCTGCTGGTCCTCAAATTGACTAATAACTACTTATTAATGATAGTAAAAACCTTCAGTCTATGGACTGGAGGTTTTTTTTTGAGTAATCTCAGCCATGCTCTTTTGAATACTTGGATACGTAAACTCAAATCCTTGATCCAATAATTTTTTCGGAACTACCTGAGGGCTTTCAGTTAATATCATCGAAGCCTTTCCAAAAGCTATTTTCAACAGAACTTTAGGGATTTTTAAAAATGCCCTTCTTTTCAAAACCCTGGCAAATTCAAGGGTAAAATCTTTATTGGTAATATTTTCAGGTGAAGCAAGATTGTAAATTCCCGTTGCTTCGCTGTTTTCAAGGCTCCACACGATGGCATTCGTTAGATCTTTAATATGAATAAATGGAAATGCTTGTTTACCATTTCCAATCGTTGCGCCCAAACCCATGTTAAATATAGGTTTCATCATCTTTATGGTTTGCGATTCTTTCCCAATTACAATCCCCAACCTTAAAATTACCCTTCCCACATTTTTAGGCAATAATGCAGATGCTTCTTCCCATGAAGAAACAACATTATACATAAAGCCTTCTGAAAAAACAAGACTTTCTTCCGTGTGGGCAAGCCCAGCTTTGTAAATTCCAATTGCCGAAGCGGATAAAAATATTTTGGGTCTATTGTTTCCTCCTAATAATGAAATTGCCTCTACCAGATTTTTGGTTGTTTGAACCCGGCTGTCAAAAATTGCCTTTTTTGATTTATTTGTCCATCGCTTTAAAATAGGCGAGCCAGCCAAATGTATAATTGCCTCTTTCCCTGAAATATAGGAAGCAAGTTTGGTAGCATCAGCATATAACAAACTCCGTTGAATTGGGATAACTTCATATCCGGATGCTTTTAATTTGCTTACTAATGATTTGCCAATAAAACCATTTGCCCCACTTATTGCAATCTTCATTTTAATAGATTTAAGCCATCAAGTTAGATATAAATTATGAAAAATCTTTTGCATTGGAATTATGTGTTTAAAATATTGACAACTAAATGTGCATAAATCAGAGGAAACGTACGTTATATAATTTGTGCTTAAATGGGCAATCATTTAGTTTTGATAAACGAAGAATACATGACCAAAAAAAGTCCAATAAAAAATACCGGTACAACTGCTAAAAGAAGTTCTGTTAAAAGAAATTCTTCCGTAAAAGGGAAATCATCACCTAAGACATCTGCAGCCAAAAAGAAAACCAACCAAAAGGAAAGAAGTGTTTTCAAAAAGATCGGCAGGTTTTTATTGAAAGCAGCCCTTATATGTTTACTGTTATCCATTTTGTTTTTCACAATCGTTTATCTGGGGGTTACAGGTCCGGTTCCAACGAAAGGCCAACTGCAAAATATAACAAATCCTGTTGCCTCCGAAGTATTCTCAGAAGATGGAATAATATTGGGTAGGTATTATATACAAAACAGGAGCAATGTAACTTTTGATGAGATATCACCGAATGTAGTAAATGCTTTGATTGCCACTGAAGATGCAAGGTTTTATGAGCACAAGGGCATTGATGAATTGGCATTGTTACGAGTTTTGGTTAAATCAATTTTGCTGCAAAATAGAAATGCCGGTGGGGGGAGTACATTAAGCCAGCAAATAGCAAAAAACCTTTATCCCAGAAAAAACTTCAGCATTTTTACCATGCCCGTTAATAAACTTCGGGAAGCAATAATCGCCTATCGCCTCGAAAAGATTTATTCGAAGGATGAGATCCTCACTTTTTACCTGAACACTGTTCCCTTTGCCGAAAATACCTT
This sequence comes from Prolixibacteraceae bacterium, assembly GCA_963677475.2. Lineage (GTDB taxonomy): Bacteria > Bacteroidota > Bacteroidia > Bacteroidales > Prolixibacteraceae > JABMQB01. The sequence continues at coordinate 276,967 of CAXXQD010000018.1, forward strand.
TGGGATAGAAACTGCTTCTGAACGTTTTTTTAGTAAGAAACCTTCGCAGTTAAAAGTAAACGAAGCAGCTGCCATTGTTGGAATGCTTAAGGCAAATACAACGTATAATCCAAGGACACATCCCGAAAGGGCACTCGAAAGAAGAAATGTTGTTATTGAGCAAATGGTTAAATATAGTTACCTGACAAAAGCCGAAGGCGATTTTTACAAGGCAGAACCCTTACGTGTTAAATACAAGGTTATTACCTATAATCAGGGACCAGCTCCATATTTTATTGAAAAACTAAGGCCGCAATTGGTTAAATGGTGCGAAGAAAATTCAAAGGCAGATGGAACGCCCTATAACCTTTATACCGATGGATTAAAAATTCAAACAACCATCAACTATGACTTGCAACGTTATGCCAACATTGCTGTTGATGAGCATATGAAACAATTGCAAAGGGTATTCGATACCCATTGGAAAGGCAGAACACTCTGGGGATCAAATATAGGGACACTCACAAGGGCAATAAGCAGAAGCGAACGGTACAAATCATTGGCTGCAAAAGGTGTAAGCAAAGAACAAATTGATGCTGAATTTAAATTGAAAAATACCATGTCTGTTTTCACATGGGACGGAATCCAGCAAAAGGAAATGAGCCCTTTAGATTCAATCAAACATTACCTGAAATTGCTGAATACCGGATTGCTTTCATTAGACCCGTTTTCCGGGGAAGTAAAAGCCTATGTAGGTGGCATAGATTTCAGGTATTTTAAATACGACCATACGGTATCAAAAAGACAGGTTGGGTCAACTTTTAAACCAATTGTTTACCTGGCTGCGCTTGAAGATGGAATAGCCCCGGATACCTATTTCCCGAATGAACAAAAGGTATATGGTGCGTATGATGATTGGTCGCCAAGAAACTCACACGACAGTTATGGTGGTTTTTATTCGATGGAAGGTGCTTTATCTGAATCCTTAAACACGATTGCAGTGGATGTTTTGATGCAAACCGGAATTAGGGATGTAATCAATGTTGCCAGGGATTTAGGGATAAGTTCCGATCTACCCAAATACCCAAGTTTGGCTTTAGGGGTTGCTTCCATTTCGTTGGAGGAAATGGTATGTGCATATGCAGCTTTTGCAAACTCTGGAAGAAGGATCATGCCTTACTATTTGGTTTCCATATCCGATGAAAATGGAAACGTTTTAGAGTCCTTTACCAATGGGCAGGATACTGAACCCGTTATGGATTCTGAAAACTGCAAATTAATTACGCACATGCTAAAATCGGTTGTAAGAACAGGGACAGGGAGCATTATAAGTTCAATTTATGGGATCGATTCAGATTTTGCGGGCAAGACCGGAACCACGCAAAATCAATCGGACGGTTGGTTTGTCGGAATGTCTCCAAATCTGGTCACTGGTGTTTGGGTTGGTGCCGAAGATCCTTCCATTCATTTCCGGACAATCACCTATGGGCAAGGTGGTTATATGGCCCTTCCAATCGTTGGAAAGTATTATCATAAACTTTATCGCGATGCTAAATTTAAGGACTGGAAATCCTTGATGTTCGATCCTCCATCAGAAGAATTACTTGCCAAAATTGATATTCCACAATACAAAGAGGCTTTGAATATAGAAAAGAAATGGTTCGATTTAGGGAAAATATTTGGAAAAAATAATAAGGATGAAAAACCCAAAGTTCCAAAACAACAAGAGCCTAAAACCGAGAAAAAAGTGTGGGAAAAAATAAAGGATATTTTTAAGAAAAAGGATAAAAAATAGATAATTCAGGATGCTTGGAAACGTTGACATATAGAGCTTTTTTAATATAAAATACCTCATTATTTTATACCTCGATTCAATATTTCCGTATCTTTGTTGGTAAATAAAAACTGTACGTTATGTTACCTAAATTTCTATTGGCCGACAATTCACAGGAAACACCCGATACCATTTTTGTGGTACACTGTGAAGAACCTAGATTTATTGTAGAAAGCGACATTGAGGATTTCTGGAGTAATCAACACATTCATTGGTTAGGTGAAGACCCACAAAATGAAGACCTTATTGAGCAGCTTCTTGAAGACGCGGAAAGGTTTTTAGACGATGAATTTGAGAACCAGGAAGATCTTTACGATAAAGAAATTGGTGAAAATTAATGCTTTATGAATAATCAGTACAATAAAAAAAGGATGTACCGATCGAGGGATAGGGTACTTGGAGGCGTATTGGGTGGATTCGCAAAGTACATCAACCTTGACCCAACCATCGTTCGGATATTATACGTCGTTTTATCATTGGTTTCGGCAGGTTTCCCGGGCACATTGGTCTATATTATTCTTTGGGCTATTACCCCTGAAGAATAAAAAAACCAGGTACTAGTTTTGCTCAACTCCTTTTAACGATAGTTGGATCCTTTTTCTTGGAATATCCACTTGAATAATTTTAACCTTTACATGCTGGTGCAGTTTTACGATTTCATTTGGATCGGAAATAAATTTATCGGCAAGTTCCGATATGTGTATTAATCCGGATTCTTTAATGCCCAAATCAACAAAAGCACCAAATTTGGTAATGTTGTTGACAATTCCGGGGATTATTTCGCTAACTGTCAAGTCTTCCATTT
>CAXXQD010000019.1:0-8770 GCA_963677475.2 Prolixibacteraceae bacterium
TAAGCTGGCACATGGCGTTTGCAGGTGATTATCCCATATCGCACTACGAGGTCTTAAACAATGGTATAAGAATAGGGGAGGTAAAACACAAGCCACAAACGCAAAAGAAAAAACCTTTTGTTTATGTAGTGGAAGATCGGGATTTGTCTGCGCTTGAGGTTACCACGGTTGATGAAGCAGGAAACAGGGCAAGCGCAAAATTTGTTTAGCCAGATAACCGAAATACAATTCTCCCAAAGGTGGTTGTATTGTTTCAAACCGCGGGTGTAGCGATTTTCAAATCGCCACTTAAAAGGGAAAATGATTTATTCTTGTACGTTTGAATACTATATTTCGATGCTTTGTTTTCGGGTGTGGTGATTTCCAAATCGCCACATTTGTTCTAATTATAGGTTCATATATAATTTTTGGATTAGATACAATAAAAAAACCCATCTATAATTTTATAGATGGGCTTGCTTTGAGGTCTCTGGCGGATTCGAACCGCCGTACATGGTTTTGCAGACCACTGCCTAGCCACTCGGCCAAGAGACCATTTTGTTATTTCGGAGTGCAAATCTAAGAAAAATTGTAGTATTCACAATAGTTTTCATCCAAAAAAGAAATGGACAATTGTTTCATAGACGAAAAGACAATACATTAATGTTAATCTCATCCGTGATGGTATGAACCTGGCATTATCCGAGAAATGAACAACAACCTTCTGACCTGCTCTTTTCAGGAGTAGATTCTTTATCTGCGGAGTTTTTCCCAGTTTGAATTTACGAGCGACTGGTTTCGGTTTGACTGCCAACCCTGTGCAGTTGGTTTGCACATCCCTGACTTTGGATTACATCCTTCTTTTAGCTCCATCTTCTTTGCCTCTTCATTGGTTTTTTCCGAAGCGCCTTCATTTAATCCTATCAACGATAAAAACATGGTTTTCCTATTTGTAAATCAACTTTTCGAATATAGGAAATATTTGTTTGAAAATTTTAATGTTTTAGGGCATTTGTTATCTAATGAATTGATGATCAAAATGTTAGCAAGAGTGTCGATTTGGTTTTCAACCGTAAATTTACATTTACATCATATAGCCAGTGTAAAAAGCGATTAATTCGATGGGAGTGTGAATGAAAAAGTACTTCCTTTTTCAGGTTCACTTGTTATGGTAAGTTCCCCATCCATATATTTAATGTAGTCAAGGCAGAGTTTTAATCCAATACCACTTCCGGTTTCAAAATCGGTACCATATTTTTTTATAAACGTATCGGGGCTTAGGATTTTTTTCTGGTCGTCTTTTGAAATGCCAATACCCGAATCGGTGACCGAAATATTGATTGTTCCGTTATTGGACCATGCATCCACTTTTATGGTTCCCTTTTGAGGAGTAAACTTAACAGCATTCGAAAGAAGGTTTCGTAAAACCAGGTTGATTAACTCAACATCGGCATTTGCCATTAATTTTGAATCGCAATCAACGTCAATTTCTATTTCTTTCCTGGATACCATAGGGGCGATTAGTTTTACGTTTTTCGTGATCGATTCGCAAATATTTACCTTTACGATTTGCGGTTTAATATCTTCCATTTGGGTTTTTGCCCAATCAAGCAAATTGTTTAAAAGGGCAATGGTGTTGTCCAATTGTTGTTTCGACGATTCGAGTGCCTTATTCTTTAACTCTTTTTTTACGGCATCGTTTTTCAAAACAAGCAATGAGTTGTTTAACGACACAATCGGCGATTTTAAATCGTGTGAAATAATAGAGAATATTTTATCCTTCACGGCAACCAACTTCTCCAACTGCTGGTTTTTTTCGGTAATCGACTGGTTCGACAAGCGAAGTTCTGCAACTAGCTTTTTGTTGGACCTCAGCCCTTTATAAACTAAAAAAGTTATAATTATTATAAGTATAAGCAAAGCAATAGTGAAATAAATAAAATTTTTCTGGAGCTTAATGATCGATTGGTTGTTTTCAATAATAGATTCTTCGAGTTCCGAATTTTGAAGCTGTTCTGTAGGATTTGTATCTGGTAATTCAGAAAATGATGGATAGCAGACAATCAGGTTAATAAATAAAAAAACACTTAAAAATATTCTTGCAACAAGGTTCATAGGATTGAATAGTAGCTTTAGTTTATATTTTGTTGAAGGGCTTATTTTGCCGCACCTTATTTGCTTAAAGTTACACTTACTTTTTTAATTTGCCCACCCATTGGAGGGTTCATTTTTGATATTTTGAGTGTGGCTTTTTGAATCGCCGGAAATTGTTTGTATAAACTGTCGAGGATACGTTGGGCAACATTCTCAAGCAAGGCAGAATTTATCTTCATTTCCTCTTTGATCAATTCATAAACCGATTGGTAATTCAGGGCATCATTTAAATTATCCGATTGAGCAGCGGCAGAACAATCGGTAACAAGGGAAATATCCAATAAGAATGTATTCCCAACAATCTGCTCTGCTTCAAAATGCCCGTGATAGGCATAAAATTCCATTCCTTCAATTTCAATTAATCCCATTTTCCGCCTCAATTTATTGTTGAACCCACGAACTCAGTTATAGCCTGAAGTATAGCTTAAATATGCTTTAAAATTACCAATATCAAAAATCAAATCTCAATTTATTTTACAATTATGTTGTTCATAATCCCAACCAGGGAATTGGGAAACTTGCAAGGAATGCAGTGATTCATTAAAAAATCTTCCACAAATAAACATTTCTCAAGTGCAATTATATTTTGGCTCAAATCATTTTATACTTTTGTAAATAATTTCACTAAGGCTTAAGAGTATATGGCAGAGAATAATATGAAAGAAGCAGACGCACCTGTTAAGAAGAACTTTATTGACCTTCAAATTGATAAGGATTTGACTGAAGGGAAAAACGATAGCAGGGTTCACACCCGGTTTCCACCCGAGCCAAATGGATATTTACATATTGGGCATGCAAAGTCGATATGCTTAAATTTTGGTACTGCACAAAAATATGGAGGAAAAACAAACCTCCGTTTTGACGATACAAATCCATCAAAAGAAGAAACTGAATATGTTGATTCTATTATGGCAGATGTACGTTGGTTAGGTTTCGATTGGGAAGACCGTTTATTTTATGCTTCAGATTATTTCGACCAATTGTATGAATTTGCGTTAAAGCTGATTGAAGACGGAAAGGCTTATGTTGATGATCAAAGTTCGGAGAAAATAAGCGAGCAAAAGGGAACCCCCACAAGGGCAGGAATAGAAAGCCCTTTCAGAAATAGGACTGTGGAGGAAAATAAAGATTTATTCGTGCGGATGAAAGCCGGGGAGTTTGACGAAGGCGCAAGAGTACTTCGCGCTAAAATAGATATGGCATCGCCGAATATGCACATGCGCGATCCGATTATTTACAGGATTATGAAGGCGCCTCATCATCGTACAGGTGATAAATGGTGTATTTACCCGATGTATGATTTTGCACACGGGCAAAGCGATTATTGGGAAGGGATTACCCATTCAATTTGCACCTTGGAATTTGAAGTGCACCGCCCCCTATACGATTGGTTTGTTGACCAATTACAGGAAACGGATTACCGCCCAAGGCAGATTGAGTTTGCGCGCTTAAACTTGAGCTATACGGTAATGAGCAAAAGAAAACTTCTGGAGCTGGTAAAAGATAAGCATGTAAATGGTTGGGATGATCCGAGGATGCCCACTATTTCAGGACTAAGAAGAAGGGGATATTCACCTGAATCTATCCGGAATTTTGCCGAAAGGATTGGTATTACCAAGGTGGATGGCATGATTGACGTTACATTGCTTGAGCATAGTGTAAAAGAACATCTGAATAAAACGGCACAAAGGGTGATGGGTGTTTTAGGCCCGTTAAAAGTGGTTATTACCAATTATCCTGATGAGCAGGAAGAAGAGCTGGATGCCGTAAACAATCCGGAGGATGAAAGCATGGGTAAGCGAAAAGTACCATTCTCGAAAGTACTTTATATTGAGAAGGAAGATTTTATGGAGGATCCTCCACGTAAATTTTTCAGATTAGGACCGGGACGTGAAGTGCGCTTGCGATATGCCTATTTTATTACTTGTAACGATGTAATTAAGGATGAAAATGGTGAAATAATTGAATTACACTGCACTTATGATCCTGCATCAAAAAGGGGGCAACTCGCCCGATGGAAGAAAAGTAAAAGCTACCTTGCACTGGGTTTCTGCCCAACACGCCGTTAAATCGGAAGTAAGGCTTTACGACCGCTTGTTTACCGATGAAGATCCGCAGGCGCATAAAGATGTCGATTTTAAAGAGTTTATGAATAAAGACTAGTTAGAAATACTTTCAGACTGTTACCTTGAACCCATTTGTAAAAGGTTCAAAAGCATTGGATCAGTTTCAGTTTGAACGACTTGGGTATTTCAATGTTGATCCGGATTCAACCAGCGAAAAGTTGGTTTTTAACCGAACCGTTCAGTTGAGGGACACCTGGGCAAAGCAAAAAAATAAATAAGACAAGAGTTAAAAGCGGATTTTTCCGCTTTTTTTTGTTTATATCTGTTTTTACCGATAGTAACCCCTCTTTAGCCGAGTTTAAAATGGCTTATTTGCTTGGATGTTATACATTTGGTTTTGAAATTGATAAAAAGAGTCGAAATGAGAAAAGAATCAAGTAATACGTCAAAAGGCATCCTGGCTATTATATTAATCGCAATTGGTATGCTATGGTTACTCTCCCAAATCGGTGTTCATTTCAACTTTCCCAAAATACATTTCGAACATATATTTTATCCTATTCATTCCCTGTTTAAAAATTTTGGGCACATTATTTTTAGCTGGCCTTCCTTATTAATTATTATCGGATTAATACTTATGGCAGGAAACCGAAGGTCGGGGGTTGTATTAATTGTAATAGGTGGAATATTTCTTTTGCCCCGGATATTTTTCGTGCCGGGGATAACTATTTCAATAGTATTACCGGTAGTTTTAATTGCAATCGGGATATCAATGGTAGTCAGGAAACACTAGAAGAACTAATTTGCCCGAAATGTCCGGTTTTTATTTGTTTCGGACAATATGGGGCGATATAAAAGTTATATTTGTTAAAGATAAATACCACGTGTGATGGAACATGATAATAGGGCGAATAAAAGGTTATATTTTGGATTATTTTTAATTGCTTTAGGGGGCATCTGGATTCTCGAAAGGCTGGACATAATTCCAAACATTATTGATGATATAATTATATCCTGGCAGATGCTTTTAATCGGGATCGGCGTATTTTCAATTATCGGAGGTAACCGTACCCCTGGGTTGATACTAATTTTAATTGGTACTTTCTTTTTGATTCCTGAAGTTTTTGATATATCTCATGAATTGAGAAAAATTGGCTGGCCTATTTTGTTGGTCGGCGTTGGTGTGGTTTTACTTATCAGGAATCCCAAAAAAAATGATCCTGTATTTGGGTCAAGTACACCCAATATGGATGTATTTGATGACTTTGTAATTTTTGGTGGGGCGCGAAATATTTGTCAATTCACAGGGATTGATTGGAGGTAAAACAACCTCTATTTTTGGTGGGACAGAGTACGATATGAGGCGTTCGGTTTTATCGTCCAACGGAGCAGTGGTTGATTGCGTAACTTTGTTTGGGGGTTGCACCTTTAAAATACCACCTACATGGACAGTCAAAAATGAAGTAACCACCGTGTTTGGTGCATTTGCCGATAAGCGGGGGGCAACTTTTCATGAAGACACAACCGACCCGTCAAAAACGCTAATCATAAAAGGGTTTTCGGCATTTGGAGGTATTGAAGTTAAGCTTGTATAAATCATAATTAATGAGAGCATCCGTTTATAACTTTCCCCAGGCTCGGGATTGTTTACGCTGCATTCTGGGTGGGTGTAGCCTTAATCAATTCCGTTATTCAATGGCATTGGAACGATATTTCATTTGTTGTTGCCTTGATTTTTAATGTCGTTTTTTATTTTTCCTTCGCCGTAATTGGTACAAGCATTTGGTTTATCAATCAGTATATTTCGTTTGAAGAAGATTCCACAGTGCGTTTTTTATCGGCGCACGCAATTACAGCGACCATCATCAATGTAATATGGTTATATATTTCATCGGTTTTAGTAAAAATAATTGGTTTGCCGGTAGAAGAATATGTCAGTAACTCCATACCATATTGGATTTTTGGAGGTTACCTGATTTATATAGTATTTGTAATTTCATATATGGCACTCACCTATTATATGAACCTAAAGGATAAAATAAGGAAAGAAGGGGAATTAAGGTCATTGGTAAAGGAAGCTGAATTGCATGCATTAAAATCGCAAATCAACCCACATTTTTTATTTAACAGTCTTAATAGCATCTCATCTTTAACGATGTCGGACCCATCAAGGGCACAGGAGATGGTAATTAACCTCTCATCGTTGATGAGGTATTCGTTGAAGCATGACCAAATTGATTTGGTTCCGTTTAAAGAGGAATTGGATAACAGTAAGCATTATTTGGAGATCGAAAAAGTACGATTTGGATCAAAAATGAACGCGATATTTGATGTAAGTGAATCATGCCTAAGGGCGCGAATCCCAAATATGATATTGCAACCCTTGTATGAAAATGCAATTAAATACGGGGTATATGAAACAACAAAACCAGTCGATATCATCACCACTTGCATAAAACATGGCGATTTTTTGGTAATAACAATTGAAAACACCTTCGACCCAAATGTGATTAGTAAAAAAGGGGAGGGAATTGGTCTTCGAAATATCCGTGAGCGGCTGCAAATACTCTATGAAAACCCAGGTTTGATAAAGACTGTTAATGTCAATGGAAAATTTACTGTAACTTTGTCTATTCCTCAAGAAAAGTAATTATGACTGATAAAATTAGAACACTAATCGTTGAAGATGAAGAGTTAGCCCGTAATTTATTAAAATCGTATTTAAAAGATCAAGAATCTATCGAACTTATCCACGAATGCGAAAATGGTTTTGATGGTGTTAAAATGATCAATGAATTAAAACCTGATTTGATTTTTCTGGATATTCAAATGCCCAAAATTACAGGTTTCGAAATGCTGGAATTGCTGGATCATAAACCTGAAATAATTTTCACTACGGCTTACGATCAATATGCATTAAAAGCATTTGATTTCCATGCTGCCGATTACCTTCTTAAACCATATTCGAAGAGCAGGCTTGAGGAAGCTCTCGCAAATGTGACGAAGAAAATCGGAAATAAATCAGTCCCTTCGGAAATGGCAGATAAAGTATCATCATTTCCAAAAGATGAATACCTGGATCGAATTGTGGTTAAAGACAGGAACAAAATCAATATCATTCCGGTTGACCAGATCAGGTATTTCGAGTCGATGGATGATTATGTTATGATTTACACCAACGAAGGCAGGCATATAAAACAGAAAACAATGAAGTTTTTTGAATCCGCTTTAAACCCCAATGAATTTATCCGCATACACAGGTCTTATATTGTAAGGGTCGCTGAAATTGCTGAAATACAGCAATATGAAAAGGAATCTTACATTGTTATTCTTCAGGATAAAACCAAATTAAAAGTTAGTAAGTCGGGTTATAAAAACATTAAAGGAACCCTGAACTTCTAGCACCGGGCTTTCAGCTTATTAAATCGTAATATTTGAACCTCAAAATCTAAACAACTTTATCTGTTTTTTGTGTTTCTGATTGGTATTGCTCAAAACTAATTGTGAGGTTTCTTGTTACATAGGTAAATTATTATTTAAAACAGAAACCAATGAAAAATATTCAAAAATTACAATCATTGCATTTCTTTTGGGAGTGCTTTCTTTTACTGGTTTAAATTCGTATGCACATTGTGAAATTCCTTGTGGGATATATGGCGATTCAATTCGTATTGCACTAATTAAAGAACATATTTCAACTGTCGAGAAGTCGATGCTTAAAATCAATGAGCTTTCGGCAAGCGAAAACCCCGATTATAATATGCTCGTGCGCTGGGTGGTAAATAAAGAAGAACATGCAAAAAAAATCCAGGACATTGTTAGCCAGTATTTCCTACATCAAAGGGTAAAGTTTGCCGATCCCGAGGATAAAGTTGCCTACAAAAAATACCAAATACAGTTGGAACTTCTACATCATATTCTGGTATTTTCCATGAAAAGCAAACAGTCAACAGATGTGCAAATAATTGAAAAATTATACGATTCTGTTCATGAATTTGAACATGTCTATTTCCATGAAGATGACCACGGGCATAGCCACTAGATATTTAATTATTAGATGGTAACCGTCCATACAAAAAGACCTCAGGCTTTTTAACCTGAGGTCTTTTTTCATAACAATAAAAGGTCTATTCCATTCCTTCCATATTTATGGACCCCATATTCATAACTTCATAATCCGACAGTGAAACTGTTTTTTTAATGTGCTCGTTTACTTCCGTTACTTTAAGGATATTTTTTTCTTTGGTCTGTAGGTTGTTACTTTCCATTTCCATCATAAAACCTGCCGGAAACCCGCTTGAATATTGGGAACTTTTATAAATTGCCGACATCATGTTGTTAACTTTCCAAACCTTATCTTTGGTCATCCAAAAGGTTGATTCCACCTCTTCGTCTTTGTATTTATATTCGCTGCATTTATACCCCAGTATTGTTTTTGTTTTCCCTGTTTTTTTAATATTCGCATTTAATGCCGTTAAGTCCTGATCATCCACATCATCAAGCGTTTGCATATTTTCTTGCGACATTGAAAGGTTTATGCCGGTAACAATACCTTGCTTTTTGCCATCCTT
>CAXXQD010000020.1:0-54504 GCA_963677475.2 Prolixibacteraceae bacterium
GAAGTTTTAGTTCAAAATACTCAACTGTGGGGTTTGAAGTCCTGGAATATACATGCGCCTGATATTCCCCTTTAAAATTTGCCATGATTTGTTCAGCACTGTCAAATTCATAAGCAACAGTGCCATAAACAGGCATTTGTAATGCATTGTGTGGATCTTTTTTTGCGAAATTTGTATGCAGGGCTTTAGTTGTAAATCCTGGTTCTTTCATGGGTATTCTATTTTTTGTAAGCAACAACGATTTAGATGAATTGTTTGGCAAATGTAAGAGTTGTAGTATAAATAGTAAATATTAAAGAGTTTAAATTTTTGGTATAAAATTCCGCTCCCGCGCGATTTTTTATCGCGTGGTTTGCACAATTTCATCGTGTGGTTTAGAAGTTTAGATTCTGGTTATTTCTTAACTTTATAGCTTTGTACGAAGAACTTATTGCTTCATGAGCCGAAATTACGAGTTTCATAATCCTGAAGGTGTTAATTTTGTTCCGGTAGAATATTTAATTGGGGTTGGTGCTGGGATTGGAGTAGGAATTGGACCAACTGCAATATCTGGACAAATAACAAAACAAATCACACATATTTATTATTAATGAAAAAAGCAGGAATCATATTATCTATAATGTTAGTTATTATTTTATCATTTTATTTTACAAAACAGGACTCCAGGAAAATAAAAGAATTGCACAATGAATATAAATCAGTTCAAAAGGGAGATCAAATAGACGGTATTATAACTGATTTATATGTTACTAAAGGAGCTTGTTTTGTTACAATCGACTCATCAAAAGTATTCTTTAAAACTTCAGCTAATTTTTTATATGAAGAGGTATATTTAGACATGGTTTTAGATGAAGGCATATTGGTAAAGAAAAAATCTGGATCAGACACACTTATAGTGTATAAAACTGATAAAGAATATTTCTTTGAGTTAGGAAGTTTCATAAACAAGAAGTAACTCAACTGCCCCTCGTCTTTGGTGACGAGGGGTTGTTTGTTTTGACATTTGTAATGTATCAAAAAGGCATTAAATAAAATTAGTATATTACAAAGTATTATATTTGAAAAGACACAAATTGCAAATTTTCGCCGGCGAGCTATTGTAGTACTTTAAGACCACACGATACAATCGTGCAGTAGCAAAGGTAGTCTTACCTTTAATTTTGGCAAACTACTCAATGTGCTATCTGATTATTCTGAGTCATATTATACTTAACAGGAAGTTATCCTACAATTAGAAGGTTTTAAACATTAAAGTAAATCTAAATATAAGATGTAGATTATGGTTAAAGTTGCATTAATAGTTCTTGTTGTCATCTGTATTCTTAGTGCTATGCTTTTTATATACAAGTGGTATGCCTTGTATACAAAATATAAAAGAATTGACTTGAAAGATATTTTGAACGATGGTAAATATAGACCTCAATATATTAACCCGAATAATTCTCGCTTTAGTGAGGAGCAAACACGCTATTTAAATCGAAGATTTGTATTAATATTTTTATCGATGGGGATAGGTGTTTTGGTTGTAATATTTTTTAAATTAATGGGATATTGATAGACTTAACTGCCCCTCGTCTTTGGTGCCGAGGGGTTGTTTGTTTTAACATTTGTAATGTGTCAAAAAGGCATTAAATAAAATTGGCATACCACAAAGTATTATTTTTGGAAAGTCACAAATTGCAAATTTGCGCCAGCGGAGGGTGGCAACAATTACGGAATCCATTGGGTCGGTTTCCAATGTTGTGACTTTTAATTACGATAGTAAAGGAAGGCTTTACCGAAAATATTTCAATGGTTCTACCGACTATGAGCAATATGATTATTCAAATGGTTATCTTTATCGTATAAAATTTAATGGTTCCACCGTTTGGCAATTAAGTTCTATGGATGAATACGGTCGTATAACACAGGCTACAATTGGATCAAATACATGTTCCTGGAGTTTTGACAGCAATAAAATGCTTTCGCAAATTTATTCTTCAGGGGTAATGGATTACGATTATTCCTTTAATGTGAATACTGGCAACCTAAATTCACGTGAGAACGACCTTAAAAGCTTAAGCGAAAGTTTTGGCTACGATACTTCAACCCTTGAAAAACTGGTTTCGGTCACAGGACCACAAAATGTGACATTAACTTACCAGGGCTCGGGAAACATTAGTTATAAAAGTGATGCCGGAACCTTTGCATACAATCATTCTTCGGGGAACCCGTTTGCCGTTAGTGGGATTACCAATGCGCAAAATATTTCGTCAACAACACAGGACATCGATTATTATTCGTTTGAAAAAGTGAAGAAAATTACCGAAGGCACAAAAACTGCCGACTTTTGTACAATGCCGACCACCAACGAATAAAAATGGAACTAAAAACCAGTGGCTCAACAACCAAAACCAAATATTATTTTGGGGGCAGTTGCGAACGCGAAGTGGTGGGAAGCACCACTACCCAATACATTTGGATTGGTGGCGATGCCTACACTGCTGTGGCAGTTGCAAAAAAAGTGGGAACAGGCGCCTGGACTGTTTACAACATATTCCGCGACCATTTGGGAACCATTACGCACCTGAAAACCGGAAGCACCATTAACGAATATAGTTTTGATGCATGGGGGCGAAGGCGCGATAAAGATACCTGGAGCTATTCCTTAAGCGACGAACCAGCCTTGTTTGCCGAACGTGGTTTTACGGCACATGAGCACCTTGAGGATTTTAAACTTATCAATATGAATGGACGCTTGTACGACCCTGTGGTGGGCAGGTTCTTAAGTCCCGATCCTTATGTGCAAGACCCAGGCAACTCGCAAAGCTTTAACCGCTACTCCTATTGTTTAAACAACCCATTAAAGTATAATGATCCAAGTGGTGATAAATGGGATTGGACCATACTTAATCCTTTCCATTATTTAGATAATATTATGCAATGGGTAAATGATAAGACTCCTAAATTAAGGCAGGCTATGGTCGATGCAAAAATACCAGCTTTTGGCGCAGGGTATAACACCAATTTTGGGCAATTTCATTACATAAACAATAGTGGAAATATTTATCCTGGGTTGGAGAATAAAATAGCTTCAGGGCAGCAGGGGATAAGTAATCAAATTGCAGGATTTAGCGGTATGGGAAGAAAAGTTGGTGATTGGTTATCAGAACATATTTTTTTAGATATTGAATTTAGAATGGATTATGGATTACAAGCAAGTCTTGAAGGAAAAGTTTTAGGAGCAGGTATAGGAACTGGTTATCAGAACAATACAGTTCCAATTGTTCAGTTAAATACAGGATTTAGTGATAGATTTTATTTTGAAGAATATTCTTCTCCTAAATATGGATACGGAAATGTTTTGGATCCCATTCGTAATAGTTGGTCAGGGAAGCTTGGTGGAGGAGCTTCCAGAACCTATGATAGTAGAAGAGAAATGTTTCATTTCGGAAAATTAGAATCAGAAAATATAAGTTTAGTTGGTATTAACATTAATAGTACTTTTGATAAAAATGGAAATGTTATTGCCAATAAATATTATTGGGGATTTGGTGCTGATTTATCTGTTATTGTAGGATTTAGCTTTGATATTAATATTGGTTATAAACAATTAAAAAAGAATAAAGATGGTATATCTTATTAGAAGATTTGGATCAGCTTATTTTGATGCATTACTTATTGCAATTTTTAATGTTATATTATATGTAAGTTATTCCCTATTATTAGGGAATTCAATTAGTCAAATAGAAGGCCCTAGCGCAAATTATTGGCTAAAATTAGAAATTGTTTCTATGATACTATATTATTCAATTTTCGAGTTTCTATTCAAAAGAACAATTGGAAAGATGTTATTCCAAATGAAAGTTGAAGGAATTAGCGAAAATAAAGGACTAATCCGGATGATTCAGATTCTAAAAAGAACTTTGGCGCGTTTTATCCCATTTGAACCATTTTCAATTTTTTTTAGTGAAGATAGAATAATGTGGCATGATAATTTTTCAAGAACTAGGGTTGTTGATTTTAGAAACAAATCGAAAAGCTAAATTGTAATTTGATATTCACAGCTTCCCCTCGTCTCATCTTCCCCTCGTCTTTGGTGACGAGGGGTTGTTTGTCTTGACATTTGTAATGTATCAAAAAGGCATCTGTTAAGATTGGCATACCATAAAGTATTATATTTGAAAAGGCACAAATTATAACCTTAAATCCGCAAGTGAATAAAACTGACACACAAACGATGCTTTTACTGCGGGGTTTGCATTACAAACACCTGTAAGGATGTCTGTAGATTTTAATTTGAACAGAAAACCGGATAATTATAGTTATTGCTGTAAGTATCGGACAATGCTTTTACTTACAACAATTTCAATAAATTGCCGTATCACATCACGTTATATATTTTGAGGGGGCGTTTTGTTCTTACTAAGGATTGTTATGTCTTAAATGCAATGTTGCCATACAACCGCAAATGTATTCCCCTTGCATGTTTTATCCATTTGGCAGGGACACAAATAAACCGGAATATAAATTTCTTGATCCTGAAATTGGCATTCAAATGCTTGTAAATACCCGAAAACCGATGAATAATGTAATTGTATAAATTTCGGCACATTGCTGTAAATAATAAGAATACGGTATTTTGTTCTAGTTTCGAAAATGGCATTCTATCCCAACCAAAATCATTCTTTAATACATCAAATTCCCTTTCGGTTTTTCCCCTTTGATTATAGAAGAATACGACCTCGTCGTCAGACTGTTCAAAATTATTTGTCATGATACAGCCATATACACAAGCCTCGTTTGTAAACATATTTATTTGTCCATCGAGGTTTTGTTCTTTGGTAACCACAATCCTATATTCTTTCAACAAGTCTTTTTTCTTTTGGTCCCGGGCAGTTCTTTTAAACGGCGTAAATTTGGAAGACCCTCGAAATAAAGTTCTTCCATCGCCTGCTTTTATTTCTTTCCAATTATCAATTTTATTTATGGCTTCGTAGATGCCCTGCCTCATTTTTACACGGACATAAATATTATCGACATATTGATTTACAACATTTAAGACTTCAAATTTATACGAAGCGCCATCTGCCCTGAACGTTTTTATTTTGACACCTTCGGATTTAAGGTTTTCAAAAATGATTTTTAATGTTTCTTCTTGCAGTGCATGGGCAACGCTATTGCCATTCCTGTTTTGAATCCCAACAATATCGCTACCGATAAATGCAACTCCGGGCTGATAGCCAAATTCCTTTTTATAAGTCATTTTTGCATCTGATTTCTCGGTGTAAATGATTGTATTATCATAGTCCAGAATTAATCCTTCGCTATAATATTTATCCGGATTTGTTTTTTTTAGTAGCCTGATATTGAGTAAATCTAAGACTGAATTTTTGTTGAACTCGTTGATCGCATTGCCTCGTGGTGTTTTTATCAAGTATTTAGGGGTTGAAAGCTCTTTAAACCTGGAAAGTATCCTATCGGGGCTTGGGACTTTCACAAATGGGTTATCTTTTAAGAAATCGTTGAAGTTTGCCCCAATGTCTTCGATACAACTGCCCCCACAGAAATAGATTGACCAAAAAGAATAAAGGATATCTTTCCATTGGTAATGACTATTTGCTGATAGCTTAGGTAAATTACTAATGAATAAATCGTTGATTTTAAGCTTGTCAAATTCTTCCAGGACAAAGTTTAACCCTCCATATGGCGAAATTGGCATTGAATTTAGTATTTTCATATTGGTATTGTTTAGCAACACCAATTTAGGTGATAATACCAAAGCTGTAAAACTCACTCTTTGAAAGTTTTACAGCTTTTATTAACTGTTACTTGCGGATTTAAGGTAGAAATAGTATCCCTACAAATACAATAAGTATCAGTGTGTAGTATTTAGTTATCCATTTTTCCATTCTAGGTTATTTGTCGTAAGCCCCGCTACCGCACGATTGCATCGTGTGGTTTAGATTCCGGTTATTTCTTAATTTTATAGCTTTGTACTAAGAAACTTTTGTTGCATGAGCCGAAATTACAAGTTTCATAATTCTGAAGGCGTTTATTTTATTTCATTTGCAGTTGTAGAATGGCTTGATGTTTTTACAAGAAATGAATATAAAACAATTGTCATTGATAGTTTGCATTATTGCCAAAAAGAAAAAGGGATGGAAATATTTGCATGGTGCATAATGACAAACCATGTACATTTGATTTTTAGGAGTAAAAATGAGCAGAAACCAGAATTGCTTATAGGAGATCTTAAACGATTTACCAGTAAGGAAATAGTTAAAGCAATTATTGATAATCCAAGGGAGAGCAGGAAAGATTGGTTACTTGAACAATTTTTGAAAGCTGGAAATAAATCTTCAAATGTAAAAAAATATCAATTTTGGAGACACGACAATAAACCAATAGAATTATGGAGCAACAAAGTAATAGATGAAAAAATTAATTACATCCATAATAATCCTGTTGAGGAGGGTTTGGTTTTCAGGGCAGAGGATTATTTATATAGCAGTGCTGTTGATTATGCAGGAGAAAAAGGTATTTTAGATAATGTTATTGTGGTTCTATAAAACCACACGATACAATCGTGCGGCAGCAAGGGGGAAAGATTTCCATGGGACAATTCAAAACTAATTCTGCAATTGGTTTGTCAACATTGGTTTATCCTGAGATTGGTGCTGGATTGTTAATATGGGAGGGAACTCAGCTTTATTTTGATATAAATAGAATTTTCTGGGAAGGTCCTGGAGGTCAGTGGATTTATCAAGGCATGCAAGAGATGACCAATCCTGCTAATTATGATCCTGATTATTATAGAGATTCTTACCGTTATTAAAATGAAATGAAAATATACGATTATTTTTTTTACAAGCTTTACCTGTTTTTCCGAGAATTAAATCCAAGCATGCCAGGCTTTTTAGCCATGATGGCTTTATCTTGGTTATTTCTTTTCAACTTTTTTACCGGTTATAGTTTGCTAAACATTTATTTTGGGATAGGTCTGAATACCTACAATAAAGTATTTGGAATATTATTATCATTCATTATAATTATAGTTCACTATTACAGTTTTTTATATAAAAAGAGGTATGTCAAAATTCTTAAGAAGTTTTCTAATGAGTCTAAAGCTTTAAAGTTATTTGGTACTCTGGGTGTAATATTATATATAGTAATAACAATTTGGATACTGTTTGTATATATTGTACCAAACATTGAAGGAATACTTGTAAAGTAAATTGACAGGTAGTAATTTTTAATCCTCAACTGCCCCTCGTCTTTGGTGACGAGGGGTTGTTTGTTTTAACATTTGTAATGTATCAAAACGGCATCAAATAAAATTGGCATACCACAAAGTATTGTATTTGAAAAAGCACAAATTACAACCTTAAATCCGCAAGTGAATAAAACTGACACACAAACGATGCTTTTACTGCGGGGTTTGCATTACAAACACCTGTAAGGATGTCTGTAGATTTTAATTTGAACAGAAAACCGGATAATTATAGTTATTGCTGTAAGTATTGGACAATGCTTTTACTTACAACAATTTCAATAAATTGCCGTATCACATCACGTTATATATTTTGAGGGGGCGTTTTGTTCTTACTAAGGATTGTTATGTCTTAAATGCAATGTTGCCATACAACCGCAAATGTATTCCCCTTGCATGTTTTATCCATTTGGCAGGGACACAAATAAACCGGAATATAAATTTCTTGATCCTGAAATTGGCATTCAAATGCTTGTAAATACCCGAAAACCGATGAATAATGTAATTGTATAAATTTCGGCACATTGCTGTAAATAATAAGAATACGGTATTTTGTTCTAGTTTCGAAAATGGCATTCTATCCCAACCAAAATCATTCTTTAATACATCAAATTCCCTTTCGGTTTTTCCCCTTTGATTATAGAAGAATACGACCTCGTCGTCAGACTGTTCAAAATTATTTGTCATGATACAGCCATATACACAAGCCTCGTTTGTAAACATATTTATTTGTCCATCGAGGTTTTGTTCTTTGGTAACCACAATCCTATATTCTTTCAACAAGTCTTTTTTCTTTTGGTCCCGGGCAGTTCTTTTAAACGGCGTAAATTTGGAAGACCCTCGAAATAAAGTTCTTCCATCGCCTGCTTTTATTTCTTTCCAATTATCAATTTTATTTATGGCTTCGTAGATGCCCTGCCTCATTTTTACACGGACATAAATATTATCGACATATTGATTTACAACATTTAAGACTTCAAATTTATACGAAGCGCCATCTGCCCTGAACGTTTTTATTTTGACACCTTCGGATTTAAGGTTTTCAAAAATGATTTTTAATGTTTCTTCTTGCAGTGCATGGGCAACGCTATTGCCATTCCTGTTTTGAATCCCAACAATATCGCTACCGATAAATGCAACTCCGGGCTGATAGCCAAATTCCTTTTTATAAGTCATTTTTGCATCTGATTTCTCGGTGTAAATGATTGTATTATCATAGTCCAGAATTAATCCTTCGCTATAATATTTATCCGGATTTGTTTTTTTTAGTAGCCTGATATTGAGTAAATCTAAGACTGAATTTTGGTTGAACTCGTTGATCGCATTGCCACGTGGTGTTTTTATCAAGTATTTAGGGGTTGAAAGCCCTTTAAACCTGGAAAGTATCCTATCGGGGCTTGGGACTTTCACAAATGGGTTATCTTTTAAGAAATCGTTGAAGTTTGCCCCAATGTCTTCGATACAACTGCCCCCACAGAAATAGATTGACCAAAAAGAATAAAGGATATCTTTCCATTGGTAATGACTATTTGCTGATAGCTTAGGTAAATTACTAATGAATAAATCGTTGATTTTAAGCTTGTCAAATTCTTCCAGGACAAAGTTTAACCCTCCATATGGCGAAATTGGCATTGAATTTAGTATTTTCATATTGGTATTGTTTAGCAACACCAATTTAGGTGATAATACCAAAGCTGTAAAACTCACTCTTTGAAAGTTTTACAGCTTTTATTAACTGTTACTTGCGGATTTAAGGTACAAATTTGCGCCAGCGAGGGCGGATCTTTTTTCGCGAAATTTGTATGCAGGGCTTTGGTCGTAAATCCGGTTTTTTTCATGGGTATTCTATTTTTTGTAAGCAACAACGTTTTAGATGAATTGTTTGGCAAATGTAAGAGTTGTAGTATAAATAGTAAATATTAAAGAGTTTAAAATTTTGGCATAAAATCCCGCTCCCGCGCGATTGTATCATGTGGTTTGGAGTTTAGATTCTGGTTATTGCTTAACTTTATAGCTTTGTACGAAGAACTTATTGCTTCATGAGCCGAAATTACGAGTTTCATAATCCTGAAGGTGTTAATTTTGTTTCATTTGCAGTTGTAGAATGGCTGGATGTTTTTACTAGAAATGAGTATAAAAATATTGTCATTGATAGCTTGCATTATTGCCAAAAAAATAAAGGAATGGAAATATTTGCATGGTGCATAATGACAAACCATATACATTTGATTTTTAGAAGTAAAAATGGGCAGAAACCAGAATTGCTTCTTGGAGACTTTAAACGATTCACCAGTAAAGAAATAGTCAAAGCAATTATTAACAATCCCCGAGAGAGTCGGAAAGATTGGTTGCTTGAACAATTTCTAAAAGCTGGAGCTAAATCTTCAAATGTTAACAAGTATCAATTTTGGAGACATGATAATAACCCGATAGAATTATGGAGTAACCAAGTAATTGATGAGAAAATTAATTACATCCATAATAATCCAGTTAAGGAGGGCTTGGTTTTTAGGGCAGAAGAGTACTTATATAGTAGTGCTGCTGATTATGCCGGCGAAAAAGGTATTTTAGGTAATGTTATTGTAGTTATATAATACCACACGATACAATCGTGCGGCAGCAAGGGAATCCTGCAGCAAGTCCAATTTATTTTGGTTATGAGCTATTTTATCCTGGTGGTTTTAGAGGGGCTTCTGAAGCAGCTACTGAGGCAGAACAAGGAATGATGCAATATCCTTGGTATAATTATTTTAACAAGCAATAAATTTTATGATTTACAATTATTTGTTTTATACTTATTACAGGTTCTGGGAGAAAGCCCCATCACGATGGTGGAGTGAGTGGAAAGCTATAATTACAATATGCTTCTTCCTTGTTTTCCTATTTACTACCATTTCTAACTTTATTATGATTAAAACGAAATGGAATCTAATCCCAGAAACAAGATTATTGCCAATCATAGCTGCAATATTCATCTTTGGTATTAACTATTATTCCTTTTTGTATAAGGATAAATGGAAAAGAAAAATAGTACAGTTTAAAAGTTTGGAAAGGAAAACAGATACCCTTGGAATTATTGTGGTTATATTATTGACAGCTTTAATAATTGTAAGCTTAATATACTCATATTACTTATTAGGTTCGATAAATTGGAGCGAAGTAAAATGATTTAACTTCAACTGCCCCTCGTCTTTGGTGACGAGGGGTTGTTTGTTTTAACATTTGTAATGTGTCAAAAAGGCATCTGTTAAGATTGGCATACCACAAAGTATTAAATTTGGAAAGACATAAATTGCAAATTTGCGCCAGCGGAGATACAATCGTGCGGCAGCAAATAAAATTAATTTATCACCATAATATCCACCAAAATAGAACTCAAAATAATTTGTATTGATTATATTGTCGCTATAAGTCGATGAGAATATAAGACAAAATAGTTAAACAATAGTAAACATTCAGGGCAGATGAATCCTTACATGAAAAAGAATTTTAAGTCTTGCTACTTGTATCTTGAGTCTTTGTTCTTGAATCTTAAATCTAAAACATAAACAATGAAAATAATATCGTGGAATGTAAACGGAATACGTGCAGTTGCTAAAAAAGATTTTTTTGAGGATTTTAAACAAATGGGCCCGGATATTCTGTGCTTACAGGAAACTAAAGCCCAGGACGACCAGGTTGCTGAAACCCTGTCAACACTCAACGATTATTTTATCTATTCCAACTCGGCAGAAAAGAAGGGTTATTCGGGAACGGCGATCATTTCTAAAAAGGAACCCTTGAGCGTTTCGCGCGATATTGGTGTTGAAATTCACGATAACGAAGGACGCGTTTTATGCCTCGAATATCCAACCTTCTTTTTAATCAATGTATATGTGCCGAATTCCGGTAATGACCTTCGTCGACTTGATTATCGGCAGGATTGGGACAAGGCTTTTTTAGCCTACCTGAAAAATCTGGAAAAGACAAAACCTGTAGTCGTTTGTGGAGATTTTAATGTGGCGCACAAAGCCATTGATCTGGCACGTCCAAAACCAAACTACAACAAATCAGCCGGGTATATGCAGGAGGAAATCGATGGGATGGATGCATATACTGGCAACAGGCTGGTCGATTCTTTTCGACACTTTTATCCTGATTTGGAGAATAAATACACATGGTGGAGCTACAGGGCAGGAGCCAGGGCGAAGAACGTAGGCTGGAGAATCGATTATTTTTTGGTGAGCGAACCTTTTGTTTCATCACTAGCCGATGCTTTTATCCTGAACGATGTTTTTGGTTCGGACCATTGTCCGGTTGGGATCGAATTAGAAGTGTGATTCAGGAATAATAAAAACATAGAAATCTCAGAAGGATCCTTTAAAAAGTTTGATTGAAGGCTAAAAATTTCTAATATGTATTCCAACTATTTGAATTCCGGTGAGCTAATTCCACGTTGGCTTGTAGCAAAGAGTTTCAACTAAAAGGAACACAGATAATCCGGATTCAACTGATATCGAAGGATTTTCATCCGTAATTATTTGAAAAATAAGATGGTTCAGTGTTCTATACTTAACAAAATCAACAAAATTTTTTAACACAATTCAAAGTTTGTTCAATCCCTAATTTTTATCTTTATAAAAAATGAAACGAATGAAGATACCAGGAATAGTAGCCAATGACACTTGGCTTGAACCATTTACAGAAATAATAAACCGCAGGCAGGAAAAAGCGGCGCTGAAAAAGGAAGAATTGTTTACCGGAAGTTTGACCGATTTTGCCAGTGGTCACTTATATTTTGGTTTGCATCAAACAAAAAACGGATGGGTTGTTCGAGAATGGGCGCCAAATGCCACTAAAATATATTTGGTTGGGGTATTCAATAATTGGCAGGAAGAAGAAGCTTATGAGTTTTTGGCAATTGGAAATGGCAATTGGGAATTGTTTCTTGATAGGGACCAGATCAAACACGAAGATTTATATGCCCTGTCGGTGCATTGGAACGGAGGGTATGGAAAAAGGATACCAGCATGGGCTACCCGCGCAGTTCAGGATGCTGACACCCATATTTTTAATGCCCAGGTTTGGGTCCCTGAAAAAGCCTACAAATGGGAGAACCCCGGCTTTTCGGTAAGCAACGAACCACGATTAATTTACGAAGCCCATGTGGGCATGGCCGGAGAAGAAGAATGTGTACATACCTATAACGAATTCAGGGAGCAGATACTTCCCAAAATAAAAGAAAATGGGTACAATACAATTCAGTTGATGGCAATCCCGGAACATCCGTATTACGGGAGTTTTGGCTATCATGTATCCAGTTTTTTTGCCCCTTCTTCTAGGTTCGGGACTCCCGAAGAACTGAAGCAATTAATCGATGAAGCACATGGAATGGGCATTGCCGTAATTATGGACCTTGTACATTCCCACGCTGTTCGAAACGAAATTGAAGGGCTCGGAAATTATGACGGAACACGTTACCAGTTTTTTCACGATGGACCAAAAGGCGAGCATCCGGCTTGGGATTCGTATTGTTTTAATTACAGCAAACCCCAGGTAATTCATTTTTTATTATCGAACATAAAATATTGGATCGATGAATTTAAATTCGATGGTTTCCGCTTTGATGGGGTCACCAGCATGTTGTATTTCGATCATGGATTGGGGAAGGCTTTTACACAATACAGCGATTATTTTAATGAAAATGTGGACGAAGAGGCAACCACTTATTTTATACTTGCCAATGAACTTATCCATGAATTGAAACCTAATGCAATTTCTATAGCTGAGGACATGAGCGGGATGCCGGGTTTAGCATCAAGTATTAAAAATGGCGGGCTTGGATTTGATTACCGGATGGCAATGGGCGTGCCGGATTATTGGATAAAAATAATCAAAGAATTGTCGGACGACGACTGGGACGTGGGTACTATTTTTTACGAACTCACTTCGAAGCGTTTGGATGAAAAAGTGGTTAGTTATTGCGAATCGCACGATCAGGCAATGGTGGGCGACAAAACAATCATTTTTAGGCTGATTGACAAGGAAATGTATTTTAGCATGCGAAAAGACCAGCCGAACTTAATTGTCGAGAGGGGAATCGCACTTCATAAAATGATCCGCCTGGCAACCCTGGCTTCTGCCGGAGGGGCTTATCTTAATTTTATGGGCAATGAGTTTGGGCATCCCGAATGGATAGATTTCCCACGTGAAGGAAATGGATGGTCGTACAAACATGCACGGCGCATTTGGAGTATTGCCGATGATCCCGAGCTTAAATTTCATTGGCTCTACGATTTCGACAAAGATTTGGTAAACTTCGTCTCAAAGGTCAAGCTATTGTCGCACCCTTCGGTTGACCTGGTGTTTGAAAACAAACCCGACAAAGTATTTGCATTCCATCGCGGACAGTACCTGTTTATATTCAATTTTAATCCAAACCAATCGTTTTCCGATTATGGAATACCGCTAGGTGCAGGCAAATATAAAGTGGTTTTAAGTACCGATTCGGGGTATTACGGAGGACAGGATAGGGTAGATGAAGAAATTACCCACTTTACCTTGCCTGGTGCGGGGAAAAATAGCCAGCATTATTTAATGCAATACCTTCCGGCCCGCACGGCAATTGTGTTAGAGCGCTTCTAACTTAAAAAGTGAAATAGGTGTTAAACCTGGAATCTTGAAAATACAGTAATGAGTAAATTTCAAACCATCGTAGAAATCCCAAAATTCGGATGGGAAATTGGTTATCAGTCATCAAATATGTTTGTGGGTTCATGTTTTGCCGAAAACATAGGATCAAAATTAAAAGACTCTAAATTCAATACTGATATAAATCCTTTTGGGATTTTGTATAATCCCGTTTCAGTGGAGAATAGCCTTCGAATGCTGATCCAGAATAAAAAAATGAAGGAAGAAGAACTCATAAGTCACGATGGCTTATGGCATAGCTTTTTTCATCATAGCAGGTTTTCACATGAAGATAAAACGGAAGCATTAAGGAAAATAAACTCCAGGATAAAAGCAGCATCGAACTTTCTTAAAACAGCCGATACCTTGTTTGTAACCTTTGGAACAGCATGGGTTTATGAGCATAAAAAAACAGAACAGATAGTGTCAAATTGCCATAAAATTCCCAACTCTGAATTTACGAGGTACCGTTTGGGTGTTGACGAAATTGTGGCCAGGTATAACCATCTGTTAAAAGAGTTATTTCAATTTAATCCTCATTTGAAAGTAGTATTCACCGTAAGCCCAATCAGGCACTGGAAAGATGGGGCTAACCAAAATCAAATCAGCAAAGCTACATTACTGTTGGCAATTAATTCGATTGTGAACCGGAGTGGAAATGAAGCTTGTTCCTATTTCCCGTCTTATGAGATTGTGATGGATGAATTGCGCGATTACAGGTTTTACGCAGAAGATATGTTGCATATTTCAGATTTGGCAACCAAGCATATTTGGGAGAGGTTTGAACAGGCTTTTGTGAGTCCCGAAACGTTATCCTTAAAAAAGGAAATAGACAAAATTATAAGGGCTAAAAACCATCGGCCTTTTAATCCTAAAACCGAAAACCACCGCAAGTTTTTATCATCTTATTTACAGAAATGTGAAGAGCTGGAAGACAAATATGCCTATATTAACTTAAAGTTAGAAATAGAGTCCTTCACCAAACAATTAAAGCTTATTTGAATGAATTCTAAATTATTCCAGTTATTTTTGATGTGTACTCCACCTAACTATTCTGCCTCAAATCTGCTGGTATTTAATTCCTGTTTGTTATGAGTTACCTAAAATTCGACAAAGGGCAATTGGTCAATCTCGAATATTCGCTTCATAAAGAGATTTTGAGAACGAATAAGGCCGGATCCTATATCTGTACTACAATTAACGATTGTAATACACGGAAATACCATGGATTGTTGGTTAGCCCAATTGATGAAATGAACGGGGAAAAGCATGTGCTTTTATCTTCTCTTGATGTTTCGGTAATTCAACATGGGGCAGAGTTTAACCTTGGAATAAGAAAATACAAAAATGAAAATTATGAGCCTAAAGGCCATAAATATATTCGCAACCTTACGTTCGCTAAAATACCGAAAACCACCTACAGGGTAGGGGGTGTGGTTCTCAGCAAAGAGCGTATTTTAGTAGAAAAAGAGCAGCAGGTCCTGATAAAATATACACTGGAAGAAGCGAATTCACCAACCATTCTACGGTTTAAGCCATTTCTTGCTTTTAGGCACATTCATAAATTAAGCAAAGCTAATATGAATGTGAACACAAAATTTGAGAATATCCGCAACGGCATTAAAATGAAATTGTACGAAGGATATCCTTATCTGCACATGCAACTGAGTAAAGAAGGTGAATTTGTACCCGTTCCCGATTGGTATTACGATGTGGAATACATGAAGGAAAAGGCAAGAGGTTATGAATATCTCGAGGATTTATACGTTCCCGGATATTTTGAAGTCGCTATAGAAAAAGGGGAAAGCATCATTTTTGCTGCAGGGACGGAGGATACCAATCCAAAAATTTTTAAACAAAGGTTTACCCGCGAGTTTAATAAAAGGCCTGGGAAGGACGATTTCCTGGGATTTTTACAAAATTCTGCAGGTCAGTTTTTTTCGTTAAATGGCAAGGAAGCGGATATTATTGCAGGTTATCCGTGGTATGGAAGTATTTCGAGGCAAACTTTTATTGCTCTGCCCGGATTGTGTAAATCCATAGGAAGTTTTGATTTGTTCGAAAAAGTTGTAGATACCTATTTGAAATATGTCAACCAGGGATTATTTCCGAATAATATTGATTCAACGCCATTTGCTTATGATGGTATTGATACCTCGCTTTGGTTTATCTGGGCCGTACAGGAATATGACAAAGAAACAGGGGTTCGAGGGCTCTGGAAAAAATATGGAAGGGCTTTTAAAAGTATTTTAAGCGCCTTTAAATATGGAATTGGGGAAAGCGTAAAAATGCATGATAATGGGCTTATCTGGAGTTTTGACAAAGAACGGGCACTAACCTGGATGGATTCTTATTACAATGGTATTCCGGCAGTGAACCGAAATGGGTATGTGGTCGAAATTAATGCCCTGTGGTACAATGCAATAAACTTTTCGCTTGATTTGGCGAGAAGGGAGAAAGACACGAGTTTTGTAAATACCTGGGAAATGGTGCCCCAACAAATCCGGGATTCATTTAAGGATGTTTTTTGGGACGAAGAAAAAGGCTATTTGGCAGATAATGTCCAAGGCGATAAAAAAGATTGGTCGGTGCGCCCAAGCATGATAATTGCTGCAGCACTTGATTATTCGCCTGTAACAAAAGAAATTCAGAAAGCTGTTTTAAGTGTTGCTAAAAAGCAACTTTTAACCCCACGGGGGCTAAGAACCTTGTCGCCGGAAGATTCAGATTATAAGGGAGTAATCGAAGGAGCCCCTCAGGAAAGGGAACTGGCAACACATTTGGGGGCTGTTATGCCTTGGTTGATTATGTTTTTTGTGGAGGGCTATCTGAAAATACACAAGCGTGGAGGTTTGCCCTTTGTGAAAAAAGTGATGGACGGATTTGAAGAAGAATTGGCTCAACATAGTATAGGGACAATCTCTGAAACGTACAATGGAAATCCGCCACACAGTGCAAAAGGGGCAATTTCGCAAGCATGGAATGTGGCAGGTGTTGTAAAAGCATATAAAATGGTACAGGATTTTGAGTAAACGATAAAGGAAAATATTATGAAGGTACTTATGTTCGGGTGGGAATTTCCACCACATATCTCAGGAGGGCTCGGAACAGCTTGTTATGGACTAACAAAAGGCTTGTCAGGGTTTGACGATATGGACGTAACATTTGTAGTGCCTAAAGCCTTTGGCGACGAAGACCAAAGCTCCATGAAACTTATTGGTGCCAATCAGGTTCCTGTCACCCAAAAACATATCTCGTTCGATAACTTCAAGAAAAAAATGGCGTATTATGAAGTTAGTTCTGAAATAATTCCCTATTGCGACCCCGATGAATTCTGGAAACTAAAAAGCGAACGATATTCAAAAAATGCAAAATTTGTGGAAACCAATGAGGGATTCAAGATCAATTTTACCGGGAAGTATGGGGATAGCCTTCATCAGGAAATACGAAATTATGCCCTTGTTGCCGAAATTATTGCCCGCGATAATGAGATAGATATTATCCATGCCCACGACTGGTTGGCTTATCCGGCAGGTATTGCTGCAAAAAACATATCGGGAAAACCTTTGGTAATACACGTTCATGCCACCGATTTCGACCGCTCGGGCGGAAATGTAAATCCAACCGTGTATGCAATTGAACGTGAAGGGATGGAAGCTGCCGATAAGATTATTACTGTAAGTAACCTTACCAGAAATATAGTTATTGAAAAATATGGGATTGATCCTGCAAAAATAACCACCGTTTATAATGCCGTGGAGCCTGCCGATGAGGGGGATAAAATTTCGCTATCTAAGGGTGTGGATGAAAAGATTGTGACTTTTCTTGGGCGGATTACCATGCAGAAAGGTCCGGAGTATTTTGTGGAAGCTGCTCATCAGGTCCTGCAAAAAATGGACAATGTTAGGTTTGTGATGGCGGGTAGTGGCGATATGATGAATAAAATGGTGGATAGGGTTGCCCAGCTTAAAATTTCCGGCAAATTTCATTTTACCGGGTTTTTAAAAGGCGACGATGTGTTGCAGATGTTCCAGATGAGCGATGTCCTGGTTATGCCATCTGTTTCTGAACCGTTCGGAATTGTTCCGCTGGAAGCCATGCAATCAAATGTTCCGGTTATTATATCAAAACAATCTGGGGTTGCCGAAATCTTAAAATACGCCATAAAAATTGATTTTTGGAATATTAATGCCATGGCAGATGCTATTTATGCCCTGATAAATTATCCGGCACTTTCCGGGCTGTTTAAATCCGAAGGAAAAACCGAAGTGGAAAATTTAAAGTGGAAAAATTCGGCGCAAAATGTGAGAAACGTTTATTACTCTGCTTTGTAGTCATTTGATACAAGCAGGATTTGAAATTAGAATATTAAAAGAATCTGTATGAAGTCAATTTGTTTGTTTTTTCAGGTACATCAGCCATTAAGATACAGACGTTACCGTTTTTTCGATATCGGTAACGACCATTATTATTACGATGATTATGCCAACGAAAGTTTTATACAAAAAATAGCGGAAAGCTGCTATTTGCCTGCCAATCATCTTTTGCTTCAGATATTGAATGCAAACAAGGGGAAATTTAAAATCTCCTTTTCTATAACAGGTGTGGCACTCGAACAATTTGAAATCTATGCCCCTGAAGTTATCGATTCCTTTAAGGCATTAGCAGAAACCGGTTATGTTGAATTTCTTGCCGAAACCTATTCACATTCGCTGGCATCCCTTCAAAATCAGGATATTTTTGAAGAACAGGTGAAGTTACACACTGAAAAAATTCAGGAATTATTCGGACAACAACCGAAGGTTTTCAAAAATACGGAAATGATTTATTCCGATGAAATTGGAGCCATGGTAGAAAACATGGGCTACAAAGGAATGCTCACAGAAGGGGCCAAGCATGTGCTTGGGTGGAAAAGCCCAAATTTTCTTTACGTCAATGCAATAAATCCCAGGCTAAAAGTAATGATGCGGAATTTTAGGCTAAGCGATGATTTGGCATTCCGTTTTGGTGATAAAAACTGGGCAGAGTATCCTTTAACAACAAAAAAATATATTTCCTGGATTGTAGAATCCGGTCAAATAGAAGAAATTTTCAATATATTTCTAGATTATGAAACCTTTGGGGGATACCAACGTTACGATACAGGTATATTTGAGTTTTTGAGTGAATTACCAAAAGAAGCACTAAAAACAAAAGAAATAAAATTCTCAACACCAACCGAAATTGTAGAAAACGTACAACCGGTATCGATTGTTAGTGTGCCATATGCAATTTCATGGGCCGATGAAGAAAGGGACCTTACACCCTGGATGGGAAATGAAATGCAAAATGAAGCTTTTAATAACCTGTATGGGTTAAAAGCCAGAGTTCTGAAAAGTAAAGATGAAGAGCTAAAAAAGGATTGGAACCATTTACAAATTAGCGACCATTTTTACTATATGTCGACAAAGTTTTTCTCGTCAAGGGAAGGGCAGAAATATTTCAACCCATATGATTCTCCTTACGAAGCTTTTATCAACTACATGAATGTTTTAAGTGATTTTAAAATCCGTTTAGATGCCTTGGTCCCAGAAAGTAAAGAGCAGCGGGAGATTGCATCACTTAGTAAAATTATTGAAGATAAAAATGCCCAATTATTGAAAATGGAGAAGCAGTTGGAAAACCTTAAAAATAAATCAAAAAAGAAGGAAAGAAAGTAGTGTAGGCAATTCAGTTATTTGAGTAAAGTATTTATTAATTCATGGTACTTTATTTGGTCAAATGTGAACCCATAGTGTAAAATTAAACAAGAAGGATATACATTTGCCAGCTATTTAAAATGGATTAGAAAGATAAAATTATTTACTATGAGCATTGACAGAGTAAGATATATCAGGAAGCCCAATGTTGCAGAGCCTTCCTGGAAGAAATTCATCGTAGAATCAAATTTGCCGGAGAAGCTGGCACCTCTTCGTGAAATCGCTAAAAACCTTTGGTGGGTGTGGAGTCCCGAGGCACGTGAACTATTTCAAAGCATCGATATTGAAGTTTGGGAAGAATGCGAACATAACCCAATCCTTCTTTTGGAAAAAGTGAGTTTCAGTAGGTTAAAGGAGCTTGAAAATGATGAAGTATTCCTTGGTAAAATGGAGGATACACACAAGCTGTTAAACGAGTACCTGGCAGCCAGAACCGAAAAATCTGGCCCTTCCATTGCTTATTTCAGTATGGAATATGGCTTACACGATAGTTTGAAGATTTTCTCCGGTGGATTAGGAATCCTTGCCGGCGATTATATGAAAGAAGCCAGCGACTCAAAGGTCGATATTGTTGGTATTGGCTTACTTTACCGCTATGGGTATTTCAAGCAGGTTTTAAATCTGCACGGTGAACAAATGGCAAACTATGAAGCGCAACGCTTTTCAACTATTCCGGTTCAACCTGCTTACGATTCTGATGGGAGCTGGGTAGTTGTGGATATTACTTTTCCGGGCAGAATAGTAAAAGCCAGGGTTTGGGAAGTGTTTATTGGGGCAGCCAGGTTGTATTTATTAGATACCGATTACGAAGACAACCAGGAGCAAGACCGAAGCATTACCCATCATTTGTATGGTGGCGATAACGAAAACCGGCTTAAACAGGAAATGGTGCTCGGATTAGGGGGAATCAGGGCCTTACGAAAATTAGGCTACAATTCCGATATCTATCATTGTAATGAAGGGCATGCCGCATTCATTGTTTTAGAACGTGTTGCCGAGCTGATTAATGCCAATGGGCTTACTTTTGCCGAAGCGAAAGAAGCGGTTACCGCATCCACACTTTTCACAACTCATACACCAGTACCTGCAGGTCATGATTCATTTCACGACGATATGTTTAAAGCATACATGGGTTCGTTTACCCAAAACCTGAACATTAGTTGGGATGAGTTTATACAATTCGGAAAAGCAAATGCCCATGAAGACCATTTTAATATGAGTTACCTGGCATGTCATTTTTCGCATGGTATTAACGGTGTTAGTATGTTGCATGGCGATGTTAGCAAAACAATTTTAAAAGATTTATATCCCGGTTTCCTGGAAGAAGAATTGGAAATTGGCTATGTAACCAATGGGGTTCATTATGGCACATGGGTTGCCAAAGAATGGCGGGAAATTCATGAAAAATATTTTGGGGGCGGTTTCCCCGACAACCAATTGGATTTTGACTTATGGGATAAAATTTACAAAGTTCCGGACAAAGATATTTGGGCACTGAGGCAAAAACTCAGACTTAAACTCATCGATTATATCAAACAACGTTTTTCTGATGCATGGATCAAAAGGCACGAAAATCCAAAATTGATCACAGAAATAATGGGAGGTTTAAATCCTAATGCGTTAACCATAGGTTTTGCCCGAAGGTTTGCAACCTACAAGCGTGCACACTTGCTTTTCAATAACCTGGAAAGGCTCTCAGAACTTTTGAATAATGAAGAACGTCCGGTGCAATTCCTATTTGCAGGGAAAGCACACCCTGCTGATAAAGCTGGGCAGGATTTGATCAAACATATTGTAGAGATTTCTAAACGGCCAGAATTTAGGGGAAAAATCCTGTTTGTGCAGAATTACGATATGAACCTAGCCAAAATGTTGCTTCAGGGTGTTGATGTGTGGCTAAATACACCAACGCGGCCCTTGGAAGCTTCAGGTACAAGTGGCGAAAAAGGTGTTATGAACGGTACGCTTCATTTCTCTGTTCTAGATGGATGGTGGGTAGAAGGGTATAAAAAAGATGCCGGATGGGCATTGCCACTTGAAAGGGCTTATGATGTTCAGGACTATCAGGATGAGTTGGATGCGGAAACTATTTATAACATCCTGGAAGATGAAATAATTGAAAGCTTCTATGATAGGGATAAAGATGGAATTCCGGAAAAGTGGGTCGGGTATATTAAAAATACACTTGCCCAGGTAGCACCAAATTTTACTACTGCCCGTATGATAAAAGATTATCAGGACAGGTATTACAACCAACAGTTTGAGCGGACCAGCAAAATCAAAAAAGACGACTTTAAAATTGCCCGTGACCTTGCTGCCTGGAAACATTGGATAAGTTCTAAGTGGGACGAAATTGTAGTGAAGGACGTACAGGTTTTAGATGGAATCACAAATGTTCTGAAAGTGGGTAAAGACTATCCGGTTAGGGTTTTGGTTGATTTAAAAGGCCTTTCGGCTGATGAGGTTGGACTGGAAATGGTTGTTACCGAAAATGGGGAAGATAGCCAACCAGAATTGGTTGAGAAAATGCAATTCAGGGTTGAAAGTTTTGAAAACAACATTTGTTGTTACCTTCTCGATATGCACCTCGATTATTCAGGATCATATTCGTATGGTATGAGGTTATTCCCTAAAAACGAGAACCTTCCACATGCACAGGAGTTTAAATACATAAAATGGATTTGATTTATTAACACTAATATTTCTAAAGGGCGGACTCAGTTTTGATGTTCGCCCTTTTTTATCCTACAGGGTGGTGATCAATGATTGGGTTAATGCAAAAGAGGATTCAAATTACTGAAAAATAATAGGTTAGATTTGTATGCGTGCATGTCAAAATTACGTGAAGCGGGCTAATTCATTGCCATGAAAAACTGTAAAGTTTAATTTTGACTTGATTTTTCTTTGTTTCGTTTCTTTTCATCTAAGGAAAAGAAATGAAATGGGGATTGGGGCAAAGCCCCAACTTAGCAGATAATAAGGACTGAGATGTCATCGCAATTGTTGTAGGTAACTTATTATTTTACCGGATTAATGTTTAATTCATACCAACAATTTAATCTAAGTAGTTTAATCCAAATTTCTTTCTGTATTATATTTTTATTATGTAGGATATTCTTCTTGTCACTTCCTAATATATATTCTTTGTTCTTTGCTTAAGTCCTTTTACATTTGTATTGGAACTTAACTACAGGGCTATGGAAGGTAAAAGAGATATTGGCAGCAAAATCAAACAATACAGGGAATCCTTGCAAATTACAAGGAACGAATTGTCTGAACGTTCGGGTTTAGACATGGAGCAAATAACTAAAATTGAAGATAAACAGGAAATCCCTTCCATGGGGCCTCTCATTAAAATTGCCAGGGGATTGGGAACCCGCCTCGGAACATTTTTAGACGATTCCGATCAAATTGGCCCAGTGCTGGTTAGGGCTGGAGATGAGCATGATACCATAAGCTTTGCTTCGCAAAACATCGGAACACGTGAGCATCTTAATTTCTTTTCGTTGGCACACGATAAAACCGGAAGGCACATGGAGCCTTTTATTATTGACATTGAAGCAAACAACGAATCCAACTACAAGTTATCATCGCACGAGGGTGAGGAATTTATTTATGTGCTGGATGGCGAAATTGAAATTAATTACGGGAAAGAGCTGTACCATTTAAAAAAAGGGGACAGCATTTACCTTGATTCCATCGTTGCCCATAATGTGCATGCCTACCAAAACCAAAGTGCAAAAATGCTTGCTGTAATTTATATTCCTGCCTAAATAAAACCACTAAAAAGCCAATTATGGAATTGCTGGATTATACATTGGGTGAAGCACTTGAAAAATGGGCGATTAATACTCCCGAAAAAGAATTTATTGCTTATCCAGACCGAAGTTTACGTTTTAGTTATTTTGCATTTAACGAACGTGTTGATAGGCTGGCAAAGGGACTTCTCTATATTGGTGTAAACAAAGGGGACAAGGTTGGAATATTGGCAAAAAATGTTCCCGACTGGACTACTTTTATGTTTGCAACAGCTAAAATTGGGGCTGTTTTAGTTCCAATTAATACTGGGTTTAAATCTTCAGAGTTGGAGTTTATCCTGAAAGATGCCGACATAAAGGTTCTTTGTGTTGCCGAAGGGCATAAAGATCATTCTTTTGTACCACAGTTGCTTGATTTGGTTCCTGAAATAAAACTTCACCCAAGGGGAGAATTGTTATCGGAGAAATTGCCCTACCTAACAAGTGTAATTTACATTGGGCAACAAAAGCATAAAGGTATGTTTAGCATACAGGAACTAATGCTTTTGGGCGAACATATTGATAATATTGAGCTTGAAAGTATAAGGGAATCATTGACCTGCCATGATGTGGTTCTAATGCAATATACTTCGGGAACTACAGGAAGCCCCAAAGGAGTAATGCTTTCTCACTATAATATTTTAAACAACGGTTACTCGGTGGGCGAATGCATGAAATTCTCTTCCAGTGAGAAATTATTATTATGCGTTCCGTTATTCAATAGTTTTGGAAGTGTGCTGGGCGTTTGCTCGATTGTTACCCACGGTGCCACCTTGGTAATTACCGAACAATTCGATCCGCTTTTGGTACTGGCTTCTATTCAGAAAGAAAAGTGTACAGCTATTTATGGCGTGCCAACCATGTTTATTGAAATATTAGAATCACCAATGTTTGATGTGTTTAACCTCAGTTCGTTAAGAACGGGGATCATGTCAGGTGCTCCTTGTCCTATCGAATTGATGAACAAAGTAATGGGGCAGATGCATTGCAGGGATATTATCATTGTTTACGGATTAACGGAAGCGTCGCCGGCAATGACTGCAACAAGGTGCCATAATTCAGCTGAACTAAGGTCGTCAACCATTGGTTTTGAGCTGCCAAATGTGGAGGTAAAAATCATTAATCCTGATAACGGAGAAGAATGTGCCATTGGCGAAGAAGGGGAAATATGCTGCAAAGGCTATAACCTTATGAAGGGTTATTACCAAAATGAGA
Organism: Prolixibacteraceae bacterium; assembly: GCA_963677475.2. Classification (GTDB taxonomy): domain Bacteria; phylum Bacteroidota; class Bacteroidia; order Bacteroidales; family Prolixibacteraceae; genus JABMQB01. Next base: position 24,672 of record CAXXQD010000020.1, read on the forward strand.
AGGCAAGCAAAAAGGCTTTTAATATAGACGGATGGTTGTTATCGGGCGACCTGGCAGTAAAAAACGAAGATGGATTTTATAAGATAACCGGGCGGATTAAAGAAACCATATTACGCGGAGGGGAAAGCATCCATCCGAAACCAATTGAAGAGTTTTTGCTAAAAATGCCGCAAATTGAAAGTGTGGAGGTTGCTGGAATCCCAAGCCCGAAATACGGCGAACAGGTTGGTGCATTTATAATTTTGAAAAAGGGTGAATCACTTTCGGAAGAAGAAGTGCAAGAGTTCTGTAAAAATAAAATTGCCACTATTAAAATCCCGAAATACATCTTCTTTGTGGAAGAATTTCCGACTGCAGACATGAGCCGGGCACAGAAATTTAAGCTTGCTGATTTTGCCATGAAAACACTTTATGAGAGTGGAGAAAAAGTCATATAGCATAAAAACCTAATTTAATGGTATGAGAATATACAAATCATCTTATGCATTCTTGTTTTTTATTGGCTTATCCATTATGCTTCGTTTTTTTAGTTTTTTCCCAAGTGTACTTGACCACGATGAATCAACCTATATGGTTATTGGCAGAGATATCCTTCAAGGGAAAATTTTGTACACGGATGTTACAGACAATAAGCCGATTGGGATTTTTATTATCTATGCAATTTTGCACTCCGTTTTTGGGTATTCCATTTTTCTAAAGCGGCTTTTTGTTTCGCTGCTTGTGGGTATTTCGGCATTTTTTATTCTTCGGGTTTCAAAAAACTTATTTAAGGATAATAAAGTCGCATTCTGGTCGGGTACGGTATATATCCTTTTTAGTTCGCTGCGCATTTATTATGGTTTGTCACCTAATACCGAAGTATTTTTTAATTTCTTCACCATTTGTGGTTTGCTATTTTTAATCCAAAGTAAAAAATTAACTTCTTTTGTTGGCGGGCTGCTTTTTGGGCTGGGTTTTTTGATAAAATACCTGGTTATGTTTGACTTTTTGTTTCTCGTTTTGTTTCTCATGGTTCTTGAAATGATTCAAAGCAAAAGGCTCAATTGGCATATATTTTCTAATGTGATATTTTCCGTTGTCGGATTTTTAATTCCAATAATTGGTGTAAATTTAGTTTTCTGGTTTGGCGAAAATTTTTCTGATTTCTACTCGGCTATGTACGTGATCCCAAAATCGTATGCTGGCAATCCGTCGTTAGAGAAATTTGTCAAGATGCTGGTAAACTTCGCAATCTGGTTTGCTCCGCTTCATATTTTAACTGCCTATGTTCTACTTGCAAAAAATAAAGCACTGAAGAAATGGCACAAAGCCTTTTTTGTAGCTTGGCTTGCTGCCGTGTTGTTTGCAATTTATTTGCCGGGGAAGGGATTTAATCATTATACAATTCAGCTAATGGTTCCCTTGAGTTTAATTGCTGGTTTGTTCTTTCATCCCGAAATAAAAGGGCAAAAATTTGTAAAAATTATCCTAAATAAAAAATTCGCAATGATTATTGGGATCACTTTTATTGTTGGATTAGAATTGGCAAGTTTTGGAAAAAATGTTCTTCGTAAAGATCGGTATAAGGAAGTCGCTAACTACATTAATCCGGATTTGAACCCGGGAGAACAGATTTATCCTTCTAACTTCGGGCAAATAATGTATTACCTAACAAAATCAGAAGCACCTACGAAATATATCCATCGGTCAATTTTAAGTTCTGATCTTCATAAAATCTATGGTGTCGATCCGAAAATTGAAATAAAAAAAATAATTGACAAGGAACCAAAATATGTGATCATCAAAAATGAATTTGAAATTGTTGAAGATTTAATTAGAAACGATTATTTTCTCGACAAAAGTTTTCACCACGATAAGATCCATTTATATAAAAGAAAGTGAGAGAGCATATTAGCTTGCATTTTAAAATTATGCCTAATTTTTGTGTTCAATGATCCCCAGAATGTAAAAACCAACTGGTTTTTTATTTAATAATGATGAGATAACCATTAAAGGCCTTATATTAGCAGCTTTTTGTGCATTTGATGAGGTTAAATAAGAGCACCACTATATTTTTTGTTTACATCGGGATATCGGTTCTGCTGCGCTTTTTCAGTTTTTATCCGAGTACCCTGGACCACGATGAATCGACTTACATGGTTATTGGCAGGGATATTCTTAATGGAAAGCTTTTATATTCGGATGTAACTGACACCAAGCCTGTCGGGATTTTTATAATTTATGCATTTTTACACGCCATATTTGGTTATTCCATATTTTTAAAGCGGCTTTTTGTGGCTGCACTTATTGGGGCTTCTGCTCATTTTATTTATCTTATTTCCAAACAATTCTTTGCCGATAAAAAAGTAGCACTTTGGTCTGGGGGGCTATATATTTTGTATATATCCATTTGGGGATATTTCGGATTGTCGCCCAATGCCGAAGTATTTTTTAATTTCTTTACCATTGCTGGGCTCCTTTTTTTAGTACAAAAAAACGGATTTACCTATTTCACAGGTGGATTGTTGTTTGGTTTGGGTTTTATGGTTAAATATTTGGTTTTGCTCGATTTTGTTGCCATTACCTTGTTCTTTTTTATTTTGGAGATATACAAAACCAAGAGCTTTAACTGGCGATATTTTTCTCATTTTGCCCTGGCAGGGCTGGGTTTTGTTTTGCCCTTTATGTGTGTAAACCTGTTTTTTTATTCCGGAGCAAATTTCAGCGATTTTTATTTTATAACCTACTCAATTCCCGGATCATACGGGAATCAGTCAGAATTGTGGGCTTATTTTAAAATGGTTTTTGATTTTCTGTTGCGTTTTTTCCCATTTACAATTTTGGTATTTTACGTGCTGTTCACTAAAAACAGGGCATTTGAGAGTTGGCATAAAACCTTCTTCATTGTTTGGATAATTGGAGTTTTAATTGCAATGTTCCTTCCTGGCAAAGGGTTTAGCCATTATTCCATACAGCTTATGGTACCATTCAGTTTTGTCGCCGGGCTGTTTTTTAGCCCCGAATTAAAAGATAGGCCTTTTGTGAATTTAATACTCAATAAAAAAGCCGGATTGATATTTCTGATCCTATTTATTGCTGCCTCTGAAACGGCAAGTTTTATGGAAAATTATTTACAGGAAGATAAGCACCAACTTGTTGCCGATTATATTATGGAAGATCTGGAACCCGACGATATTATTTATACGTCCAACTCAGACCAAATTATCTATTACCTCACAAAAACAGAATCGCCAACAAAATATGTACATTCTTCGATATTAAGCACCGATCTTTACAAAGTTTTTGGTATAGATAATAAGGAAGAAATAAAGCGTATTATGGATCAAAAACCCAAATATGTGTTGGTGAAGGATAAGTTTAAAATAGTAGAGGACCTGTTGGAAGAAGACTATTTTTTGGACCGGACTTTTCAAGGAAACAAGTTACGTTTATATAAACGCGAAAGTTAATGTACAATTTATCTGAAAATTTCAATTTGCATTTCACTTTTTTGTAACTTCCCGAAACAAAAAATTATAACCGCCATGAACATAAGTTATTCCGATCCCTTATCGCGGGCATGGGCACGAATGAAAAAGGCCCTTTTCAAACCTTTTAATTTAAACAAATGGGTAAATGTTGGTTTTACAGCCTGGCTAGCTACTTTTACCGATTGTAATGGGAGTAGTGGAAGCAATAATTCGAACATTGGAAACAAACAGGATTTTGGAGAGTTCTTTGATTTTCCGCAAACTGCCTGGCAATGGCTCAACGATCATACACTCTGGTTTAGCCTTATTGTTGTGGGTGTGGTTTTGTTAATTGTACTCACAACCGTTTTAATGTGGCTTAGCTCGCGCGGTAAGTTTATGTTCCTTTACAATGTTGTAAATGATAAAGACGAAGTACGAAAACCCTGGGCAGATTTTAAGAAGCAAGGAAACTCTTTGTTTGTTTGGCAGTTTTTTTATTCCTGGATTATTTTTTTTATAGTTATCGGGTTCTTTATTTTCGGGTTTTTATCATTCAAAAAAATGTATTTTGGAGGAGTTCCCGATGCCGTAAAGATTTCAACCATTGTTAGCATGGTTTTGGCCTTTCTGTTTTTTCTGATCTTTTTTGGCTATATCTCGCTCTTTTTAAAAGATTTTGTTGTCCCGATAATGTATAAACATAAACTATCGGTTGGCAAAGCATGGTTAAAATTTCTTTCTTTATTTGGTAAAAATTTAGGGCCATTTATTGTTTATGGGCTTTTTATTTTTGTTTTAAGTATTGGCGTGGCTATTACCATCATATTCTTTGCTCTGGCAACATGCTGTATAGGTTTGTTGTTGCTGGTCATACCCGTTGTAGGCGCCATAATACTTCTTCCTGTAACTTATACCTTCAGGGCGTTTAGCATCGAATTTTTAGGGCAGTTCGGTGACGGATATATCCTGTTGCCTGAAGAAACAAGTTCAATAGAAAGCTTAACTCCAGGGAATATTTAATAGTCGTTCCTGCAACTAAAGCCCAACTATATTGTTCTAAAATTTATATAACAACACGGAACCATGTACATAAGAATAGCACTTTTTTTAGTCCTGAATTTTGGGGCGCTTGCAATTGGTAGCCGGTTTACCGGCGCAGGTGTCCCTTCCGACTGGTACCAGCAGCTTGCGAAAGCTCCGTGGACACCACCTGGTTGGGTTTTTGGTGCAGCATGGACTACCATCATGATTTGTTTTTCCATTTATATGGCATTTGCATGGAGAACAGTTGAAAACCGGAACTTATTGCTTGGGCTTTATGCCCTTCAGTGGGTATTGAATGTACTTTGGAACCCGGTATTTTTTAAATATCACCATGTATTGCCGGCATTGGTAGTCATTACAGCTTTAACAATTCTGGTAATCTATTTTCTGCTTGCTTATTTTGACAGGCTCAAGGCTATTTCAATTTTGATTGTGCCTTATGTGCTTTGGCTTTTGGTGGCAACATCACTTAATTTATATATTTATTTGAAGAATTAACGAAAGAGGATGCTTTGTTACGAAGCCTCCGAAAGCAATTGCCGGGCTTCTTGTTGAAGGATTTCAGGCATGCAAATGTGCCTTTTATCAATGCTTTCGAGCCATGGTTTTATATCGTTTGGTTGTAAGGTATAAAGCACATCCCTTATTTCTTCTATTTCTTCATCGGTATAGTTCGACGGGGTTTTCTCTTTAAAACGATCCAGCTCTTCATCATCAAAATATACAATTTCGTCCGAAAGTTTCTTTTGGAGGTCAAGTTCACAAACCTCATGCGCACCACAACAGTCTGAAGGAGGGGCAACAACCTCATCTGCATGAGAATCAGCTTTTCTGTATTTTGAGGCCAGAAAAGTACCGCCTGCCACAAAAATAAAAATCACCACCAGTATTCCAATCAAAATTTCCATTGCACAAATGAATCAAAAACACGTATTTGTCAGTAAAGGTTTTGTTTCGGAGGCATGAACCAAATTAAACAGAAAAATGATTGGCAATCCAGGGATGAATTACCAATCATCCATCGCAATAATTTAACCTTCGATAACAACTATTTTTTCAATCTCATCGTTTTGCCTGATATCGTCAATCACATCCAAACCTTCGAATACTTTCCCAAAGCATGTATGGTTTCTGTCGAGGTGTGCAGTATTTGTTCTGCTGTGGCAAATAAAGAATTGTGAACCTCCTGTATTCCTTCCGGCATGTGCCATTGAAAGAACACCTCGGTCGTGGTATTGGTTATTTCCATCCAGTTCACATTTAATGGTATAGCCAGGTCCACCTGCTCCTGTACCATCGGGGCAACCTCCCTGAATTACAAAATCAGGTATTACCCTGTGGAAGGTTAATCCGTCATAAAAACCATCTTTTGCCAGTTTTATGAAATTCTCAACGGTTCCTGGGGCATCCTCTTCATAAAAGTTCACTTTCATTACCCCCTTACTTGTATGAATTTCAGCTTGTTTCATAATATATCCTTCAATTGTGTTTATCTATTTGGCAAAGTTACTACATATTTTCATATGTAAAAGTTTTCATAAAACGAAGAAGTTAGGAAATAGTTATCTACAAAATAAAGGATGACCATCATTTCATATTGAAAGGTATATTTTTATCTTTGTTTTTATCAAAAACCAGAAACAAACAATTTTTATAACCATGAAAGCAAAAGCCAATATTCTTGTCCTAAGTATTATCTCTTTACTAATTACAGCTTCGTGTTTTAATCCATCCGAAAAAAAGAAAACAGCTTCGGGGAATGATGTGAGTGTTAACGATACCACAGAAATTTTAAAGGCACCATTTAAGAACAACAGGAACAAGGTTGAATATGAGGTATCTGTAAAAAAAGGCACCAAAATAAAGCACGGTATCCAAACGCGTTTTTACGATCATGGGAGTGTATATTCGAAAATTAATTACAAGGACGGCAAGAAATCCGGAATGGCATATACTTATTACCCGGAATATAAAGGAGCAGAACCAAAGGTTTGGAAAGAACAACCATATGTAAACGGGAAATTAAGCGGGATTTGCAAGCGCTACCATAAAAATGGAAAGATTCAGGCAGAATATGAATATTACGAGGGATTTCCTGCAGTGGACCTAAAAGAATGGAAAGATTCGGGCGATCCGGTAAACCTACCTAAACTAAATGTCAGTAAAGAAGTTATCAATCACCAGACCTACCTTAGTGCTAGCATGTCAAACAATGCGAAAAATGTCAAGTTTTATGAAGGCACCCTTTTGAATGGCAAATATGTAACCAAAAATATTGTTCCCTTGCTGACAAAAAGTGGCGTTGGCGAATTGACAATTCCGCATACCTCAAATAAAAAGAGTGTAACCATAATTGCCGTTTTAAGTACCCGTTACCGGAATACTTATTATGTGGCGCAGACAGTTAAACTTAAATAATATCTGTATGAAAATTTGAGTTGAACCGTTGGTTAAACAACATTGTTTTCACCTGGTTTTGTGTTTTATAGTAAACATATATTCAATATATTTTCCTTGTACATGTTCTCGAAACACCGTATTCGTGCATTTTATGTTAGCTTTGCCTGAATGTTATACGCGCACATACAACGTTTTTCCCTTTTACTATTAGTTAAATTGTTTCTTTTCGGATCGGTTTGTTATTCCCAGGATTTAATTGAGTTGGAGCGGGCAATAAAATTCGCAGAGCAAAAAAACGATACGCTTGAATTATCGCGTAGTTGGTATAAATTAGGGATTTTTCATGATAAAAATGGACATTGGGAAGAAAGCAACCATTCGCTTGCACAAGCACTTATTTTTGCGCAAAGTATTCACAACCATAAAGGTATTGCAGTTGTTGCCAATTATCTGGCATCAAACTATAGTCAGCAAGGGCAGTCCGATTCTTCAATAGCATATTATAGCCTTGCATTAAAGGCAGGTGTTGAGTATGGAGATAGCTCCAGGTTACCAATTATACTCATGAATTTAGGCGATGAATATGCCAGCAGGGGAGAATTTATAAACGCAGCAAATTATGCAATTTCTGCGATCCGTATAAAAGAGCACATACAAGACTCTTCAAACCTGGCTTTTTTTTATCAAAAGTTAGGTGAAATATATAAACAGGCTGGAGAAAAAGAGAAGTGGGAAAAGTATATTTGGAAAGCATATAAACTAGTAGGCAACGAAAATTACACTTCTATAAAAGCTAATGCTGCTATTTATAACGACCTTGGGGGAATTGCCGAGGGACATGGCGAGCCTGAGCAAGCACTTTTATACTACGACACATTAATACAAATTGGGGAAAAGAATGATTATCCGCTGGCAATAGGTATTGCATTAGGAAACAGTGCAAGCATTTTCAAACAACAGGGAAACATTGATAGAGCACTGAACTCTGTGCTAAAATCGAAAGAATATATACAGAAAAAAGGATATGCAGAAATATATGATAATAATCTTTTATCTGAATTATACCTTGCTAAAGGAAATAAAACAAATGCCTTGAAATATGCTTTGCAGGCTGTTAATCACAAATCAATCGATTATAACCCTGAAGAGAAAGTGAGAGCTTATAAAAGTCTATATGAAATAGAAAAAAGGAATGGGAATTTTGAAAACGCATTGTTTTGGAACGAGAACTTTAAACAACTTTCAGACTCTATTCGAGATAAAGAAATCCGCACTCAAATATTAGATTTAGAAATAAGCTATCAAACCGAAAAAAAGGAAAAACAAATTGAACTTTTAGAGGCAGAAAATAGAATAAAAAATGAGCGACTTAAATTAGGAGCAATACTGGTTATTTTTTTAATGTTGTTAATTGCAACGATATTGTATGTTCTCCGAATTCGAAAAAATCAGGCAAGGTTAAAACAAAATGATCTTCAGCAACAAGTTCTTAGAGCACAGATGAATCCACATTTTATATTTAATGTTTTAGGTTCTATTCAGAACTTTATGATAGAAAGCGACATAAAGAAAGCTGCCGGATATTTAGCAAATTTTGCATCATTAATACGTTCAACACTTCAATATTCTACTTCCGAAACCATTAGCCTTGCCGATGAAATCCAAATGTTGAAAAATTATGTTGAATTAGAGAGAATTAGAGACCCCGAAAAGTTTAGGTATAAGTTTGAAATGGATGATACGCTCGAATCGGAATTTATACAAATCCCACCAATGATGATTCAGCCATTTCTGGAAAATGCCATTAAACATGGATTTCAGAACTCAAAAAAAAGTGGAGAATTGACTATTAAAGTAGTAGAAAATGAAGAATCCATTGAATTTATAATTGAAGACAATGGAGTTGGATTAGGTGGTAAGAAAAAAGAAACAGCCCATCACCAGTCAATGGCAATGAATATTTTCATCGAGAGAAGAAAGTTGATTCAGAAAAAAATCAAAAAAGAGTTTAAATACGAAATAATTAATCGACATGACGTAAATCCTGATCTCTCCGGGGTGTTGATAAAAGTTAATTTACCTATTTTACATCTATGATAAAAGCTGTAGTAATTGATGATGAACCTGCAATGCAACAAGTAAATAAAACCTATTTGGCAAAACACTTTAAGGAAATTGAAGTGGTAGGTTGCGCAGGTTCTATTGGTAATGCAATTGACCTGATAAAAGAAACAAAGCCTGATTTGGTATTGTTGGATATTGAATTAAAAGATGGAACGGGGTTTCAAGTGCTGGAAAAGCTTCGGCCCTATAATTTTAAGCTCGTTTTTATTACTGGTTTTAATGATTACGCTATCAAAGCAATAAAATTTAGTGCCCTTGATTATATTCTAAAACCTGTTGATGAGCCTGAATTTCAAATTGCCATTCAACGAGCTATTGAGCAAATAAACAACGATACGAATTCTCAACTGCAATCAAACGTTTTATTGGATTCATTTAATAAAGAAAACCAACATAAAAAACTCGTTCTTAGAACAAATGATTCAATGCATATCCTCAATATTTCGGAAATTATATACTGTAAAAGTGATAATAGTTATACCACGTTTTATACTTCGGATGGGGAGCATATCATGGTTTCTAAAAGCATCAAGGAATACGATGAACTGTTATGTGAATATGGTTTTCTTCGCCCACATCAATCTTATCTGGTAAACCTAAATTATGTAAAAAAGATAGATAAAACAGATGGCGGTTTTATAATCTTGAAAAATAAAAAAGAAATTCCGGTTTCAATTCGTCAAAAAAAGTCGATTATTAAAAGTCTGGATAGGCTATAGAATCTTTTTCAGTAAAAATCTGATCACATTCAAAACCAAAGCTAACACTTTCAAAAATCATGAAATCGTGTTTTACCAGAGCTTTATTTTTGAACCAAATGACGAAGTCAGATATTCATAAATTAGTTCTCAATACAATAAATTCGGTCCATCTTATTTGCATTGAAAATATCCTATATTGTAAAAGCGACAACAGTTACACCACATTTTACTTAACCGACCAAGAACCCATAATCATTTCCAAAAACATAAAAGAGTTTGAGAAATAACTGTGTCGTTATCGGTTTTTCAGGCCTCACCAATCTTATCTTGTCAATATCGACCATATCCGAAAAGTTGACAAACAAAATGGTTATTGTTTACAGATGAGCGATGCGAGTAATGTTCCAACGTCATCTCGAAAACGAAGAGAATTGTTGCAAATATTGCAAAGTATGTAACGTTTTCAAAGCCGATCCTTGCAGTTTCAAATCTGATATCATAAAGTAATTGTAGCATCGTAAATTCACCTTCGTAATTCGATTTAAGATCGGATAATAGACATGGTACTAAACAATTTTAAAAGAAATATATATGAAAAAATTGATTTTAATCTTTGCCGTTCTTTTTAGCTTTTTGAGTATTCTAATTACTTCATGTAACAAGGATGATGATCCAACGCCGCATATTGAAGGTAAATATCATTTAATAATTGATGGAAACACTGTAGCCGATGGCAAAACCGAAGAGGTAGGAATGGTCGGTAATGCTGTTTCGATATCTGTAGGCGAAGATTTTGGGGTTTTAATTGTTGGAGTTCCCGTTACTACTGGTGAAACAGCTCAAATTGAAGGGGCCGACGCAGCATGTTCCGTTTCAATAACCGGCAAGAATCTTTTAGACGATGGAGCAGGAGAAATGTATTTCTCCGTTAGTGGAACAGTAAAAAGAACTTCGGGTAGTAAAATCACTTTCGAAGGAACCTGTAGTGAGCTAGGATCATCTGAGGTCCATACTTTTAGCGGATATGTAGAGTCTGATATATATAAAGTAATATAAATCCTTAAAATGAAAAAAACAATTTTACTTGTAGCTGTACTTTCTTTATTGTTTGGGATTATCCATGTGAATGCAATTTCGAAAAATATCAAAAAAGTTGTTAGGCTTCAATTTACAGAAGCAGATTTTTTCGACGAAAATGGAGACTTTAAATATGAAGCTGACGAGGAAAAATTGCCTTGGAAAGATCATATGGCAATGCTTAAAAGCCTGGAGGAAGTCAGGCATTTGGTTTATGAACATTCAACTCTGGTTGAAGGAACAAACGAGTTTAAAACCAAAATTCTTACTGCCGATGTTTATTCTGATTTAGAAAACTACACCTTAAGTATCGATTTTATATTCTATGGGTACGATAAATATAACCTGCCCGAGGATGCAGACTTGCCTCCAAATAAAGAATTTACAAATCCTTTATATCCATTAGAAGATAATTTATTTAGAGTACTGGATAAAGAACAGATTATCACAGCATCTGGCACCTTCGATTGCACCATTGTCGAAATAATTTGGCATTCTGATGTTTGCTTAAAAGCCTGGATGATTGATGATAAGCCAGGGGTTTATGCCCGAATAATAGAAGATAAGCCCGGCATGTTTGGACATTATTATATCTATGAATTAAATGAAATAAAATAATTATACCTGAAAAGTTAATCAAGAATTATAGGAATTAAAACTCAAAAAATGAAAAATTTAGTCAAAATCTTTACAGTAGTGATGTTGTTTTTTGCACTTACTGAAGCCAGTGCGCAAATAAGTGTTGGTGGTGGAATTGTTTACGGAACCGATATTAATAATATTGGGATTAGTGCGAATGGCAAATATGTAATTAACGAAACGTGGAGTGCTGCTCCATCATTTACCTATTTTCTGAAAAAAAATTATGTTAATTGGTCGTCACTTGATTTAGATGCAAATTATAATTTCAAAGAGATTGAGAATTTAGGGAAATTATATGCAATCGGCGGCTTAAATATGACCTTTTTCAAAATTAAATACGAAATGGATTTGGGAGCTTATGGAGATTTAAGCGATTCGTTAACCGGATCTGATGCAGGCTTAAATCTGGGAATTGGGCTTGAAAAAGAAATAAGCGAAACAATGGCAATTTCTCCTGAACTTCGTTATACAATTGGAGGGGCAAATTACCTGAGAATAGGAGTGAAAATTATGTTTGGGATATAAAAAAGTTTCTTTAAAAAACAGGTTGTTAGTGTAAAATGTTGGGGTAAGGTCAATCTCTCGGATTGAATTTAACTCAACATTTTATTTCCTAATTTTTGGTGCTTTGTAGCGCCTCCAAAATTGGTATTTGCTTAAGGATGAATATGCTGTAATCCGGTTGATCCATTTGTTTTTCAGGAGTATGTGCAATATTCCATAGCTAATAAAAATTAGCGCAAGAAATAATGCAGCATCAATAATTATTAGTAATCGTTCTGTAACCCACGATTGAAAAAAGAATGCGTACAAATTCGTTGCCTTTAATATTTTCAGTAATAAAGGGGAAACTAGCATCGAAAAAACCAGAATAATAATCGTTAAGAATCCATGGGCAGTTTCAATTGCCCGTTGTGGACAGGTATTAATGCAATGCATACAGCTTTCACATTTATAAGTCCAGAATGGCCTTTTGTCAACAGTTTTGATTGCTTTAACCGGACAGGTGTTGATGCAAATATTACACCCGTCACATGCATTGGTAGCTATTAAAGTTTTGGCGAGGAAGAAGCGCCCCAAAAAGTAATACGCCAAAGCGATAGGAATAACCAACAAGTCGATTGGAAGCGACAACAATGCTTTATATCTGTGTTTTCCGGAAAGAATATCAACGGCAAAACGATCCACTATCTTTTTGCAGCGTTTGAATATCGAATCTACGACTTTTTCCCTTAATCCGGGATGCAAAAGAATCCAGTTGGAAGGTAAGTCAAGTGGTTGCATGCCCACAATTTTATACCCTTTAATTTTTAATAATAATGCCGGGAAAATTTGCGCCAGCCCGCTTAAGCCCGGAAGAAAAATTTTATGCAATTTCATCCCGGCACGTGTATTTAAGATAAATGCATCTGCATTTTTAGTTGTCGGAAACCTTCTCAGGAATTTTAGCACAAGCGGCGGCAAATTAAAACCATGGGTAGGTGAGCAAATACCAACAAGCGTTTTCTTATCAGAATCGGGGTAATCATAGCTTTTCCCTTTTTCAATTTTTATAAGTTGTACCGGAATCCCTTTTCCCTGTGCTATTTCTTTGATCCACGATGCTGCCCGTTTCGCATTTCCCGTGCCCGAGAAAAAATAAATGATAACCTGCTCGTAGTTCATTTTGGCTGATTTTTAATGTGTAAGTTATACATATTTGGTTCACTGGTCAAGCAAATTCAAATAAGCTTGTATTAAATTGTAGAAAGCTCTAATTGAAATGCTTTTGTTTGAACATAAGTAATTAATATTTTTATGATAATGAACTGTCTTTGGTATGGGAAATAACTGTTTATATGACATAATAAGTATTGACTAGACCATAATTTTTTTACATTTGAAACGAATTTTAGCTAACCTGACTTGAAGAAGCAACCCAACCATAGAATCCGGCAACCTATAACTCCTGTAGAAATGGATGAAAAAACGTTTCGGGAATTTGTTAATTTTTACTCAGATCGTTTGTTCCATTTTGCTTTTTCATTTCTAAAAAATAAAGAACTTGCCGAAGAGGCTGTATCCGATGTTTTTTTTAATGTATGGTTGAAACGGGAAAGACTGGCAGATATTGAAAATATTAAATCCTACCTCTACACTGCAACCAGAAATACCTCCCTGAACTATTTGGATTCCGAAAACCGGAAAAAAGCCGTTTCATTGGATCAGATTACCTTTGATTTTGCAATAGATTCCATTTGTCCCGAATCGGAATTAATCTCGAAAGAATTAAAGCTTCGGATTGAATCAGCAATTAATAATCTTCCACCCAGATGCAAGCTGATATACAACCTTGCCAAAGTGGAAGGCATGAAATATAAGGATATTGCTTCTTTGTTGGAAATATCGGTCAAGACCATTGATCATCAACTATCGCTGGCATTAAAGAAGATTGGGACCGAGATTAAATCGTATTTGGAATCAAATTCTGAGGGAAATAAATTCACGACACTTTTTCAAATTTTTGTGCTGAAATAAAAAAATGCGTTCGCGCTTAGGGGAAATTTAATTAAAGCTTGTTTAAGCAACAGTTGCCAAGAATCAAAAATAAAAGATTGAAGTTCTGTATTTCATTCATTTTGAAGGCAGTGGTTTGTACTAAAATTTTAAGGAAGGATTTATTCATGAACAAAAAACAAGCAAACGGAAAACAAACAAGGAGGGATTTTATTCAGAAATCAGTTATGGCCAGCGTTGGAACCAGTGTTTTGCTAAGCAATCCATTGAATATGTTTGGATTAAGCAATAACAGCAATGTTGGGGAAATAATGCAAAACATTAAATCGAAAGGGTATGCAGCTTTCGACACATCGGGAATATTAAAACCATGGGAGTTTGAACGCCGTCCTGTTGGAGATAATGATATTCTTATTGATATCAAATATGCAAGTATTTGCCATTCAGATATCCACCATATGAAAGGGCACTGGAGACCGCAAAAATACCCGCAAGTGCCTGGTCATGAAATTACCGGAATTGTGGCTGAAGTAGGAAAAAACGTAACTAAGTTTAAGATTGGTGATCGCGCAGGGGTGGGTTGTATGGTTAACAGTTGCTTAGAATGTGATAGTTGCAAGCATGGTGAAGAGCAATACTGTGAAAACGGGAAAACATTATATACATACGGTAGTCGCGATAAAAAATCACCTACAGGCATTACCCAGGGTGGTTATTCTACAAATATTGTTGTCAGAGATCATTTTGTAGTTCATATTCCTGACCATATCAGCCTTCAGGAAGCGGCACCCTTATTATGTGCTGGGATTACAACGTATTCCCCGTTAATGAAAGAAAATTTTAAAATCGGAGATAAAGTTGGAGTAGCCGGAATTGGAGGATTGGGGCACATGGCTGTCAAATTGGCCATTTCAAAAGGTGCCGAAGTATATGCTTTTACCACGTCGCCCGATAAGGTTGAAAGTATTAAATCATGGGGAGCGAAAGAAGTTATTGTTGTAAACGAAAAATTGAGCAATTTGAAGCCGTACAACAAAAAGCTGGATTATATGATTTGTACCATTCCCTACCAGTTTAATACCGCTCCGTATATTGCTTGCGTGAAACCTTTTGGGAATTTCACTTATGTAGGAATGCCTGAAAAGTTCCAAATTGACGTTAGCAATATTGCCTTGGCAGTTTCACGTGTTAATTTTAATTCTTCACTAATTGGGGGAATTCCGGAAACGCAGGAAGTTGTTCACTACTGTGCTGATTATGGTGTGCGTCCTGAAATTCAGATTATATCTGCCGAACAAATAAATAAAGCATGGGAAGCAGTTGTTAATAAAGAAGCACGGTATCGTTATGTCATTGACACAGCTTCCTTTTAATTAAACGAGGATGTTACATTTATAACAGTTTCTCTCAAAACACGAAATAAAAACAGAACGAATGGAAAAGCAAAGTATTTGGGTTCATCTGAGCAGGAAGTTTTTTGGTGAAATCACTGAAACTTCTGAAAAGGAAATCAAAGAATGGCTCGGAACGGATAAAAAAAATAAAACCCTTTATAAATACCTGGAAGAGGTTCAAAACTTTCGTCCTGAAAATGCGCAAGAACACCCTGAGATTTACCGTAAAGTGCAGCAACGAATTCGCTTATTTCATCAAAGGAGCACCAGGTTATCTATTTATAAAAGGGCTATTTCCACAGCAGCCATATTTATTTTGGTCGTTTCACTGGCATTTTTTGCGTTCCATTATTTTCGTGCAACCGATACCCCCGAATTGGTTTTAAATGAGATAAAAGTTCCCAAAGGGAACCGTACCTCTATCACCTTGTCTGATGGTACAAAGGTCTGGATTGGAAATGGGTCAAAACTGATTTATCCATCCAATTTTAGCAAGGATAAAAGGGAAGTGGAAATACTTGGGGAAGGCTATTTTGAAGTTAAGCACGATAGCAATCGTCCGTTTGTTGTTTGCGCAGGAACTGAAAAAATAAAAGTCCTTGGAACAAAATTTTCGGTACATGCTTATCCCGAAGACCGCTATCTTGAAACATCGTTGATTGATGGCAAAATCAGGTTTGTAACTTCCAGAAGCATTGATGGTGAAAGGGAGCATGATATGGTTCCCGGAGATCAGATTACCTATTTGATAGACGAAAATAAAATTGTAAGCACAAAAATTAACACGGAAATTACCAAGTACTGGTTTGATGGCGTTTATGAATTTAATGACGAAACCCTTGGTAGCCTGGCAAGTAAAATTGACCGTTTTTATAACCTTACGCTCATTTTTGAGGACAATGTACTTCGTGAAAAATCATTTACCGGTACCATTCGAATGGACGATAATATATTTACTTTTTTAGAAGCAATAAAAAGGACCAGTACTGTTCCATTAGATTATAATCTAGAGGGAAATAATATTTATATAACTAATAAAACGAGTATGGGAAATAAGTAAAAATTAATGAGGATCAGGGCAGTTCTTTAACTGCAAATAAAAAGGGAGCATTGCGACTGCCCCCTTTTAAAACACCAGCCAAATGGCTAAGTATTTATTTAATCAGTTCAAATTTATGAAAAAAAATGAATATGGAGGGGATAGGCAACCTTTTCCTCCGCTAAAAAAAATGTTATTAATGGCAAAAGTGACTTTTATATTGTTGTTTGCGGGACTACTTCAGGTGACGGCCAATAGCTATTCACAAAATGCCCGTTTAACCTTAAATTTAAGAAATGTCACGATCTCACAATTGTTTGAGCAAATTGAAGAACAAAGCGAGTTCAGGTTTTTTTACGATAACGACTTGCTTGACCTTGAGCAGAAAATAAACGTAAAAGAAAATGGGGAAAGGATTGAAAAAATCCTTGACGATATATTTTCTGGAACGAACACATCTTACGAAATTTTAGATCGGCACATATTAATTAAGTCAAAGCCGGGAAATCTTAAAAAACCAATAACTCAGGATAATAAAATAACCGGAACAGTAAGCGATCAATCCGGGGTGCCATTACCCGGGGTTACGGTACTTGTAAAAGGAACAACAACCGGGACTGTTACCAGTGTTGATGGAACTTTTGTTTTGCCTGAAATTGAAAGCAATGCCGTACTGGTATTTTCATTTGTGGGGATGAAATCACAGGAGTTGGCATTGGACGGGAAAACACATGTGTCGGTTACACTGGAGGAAGAAAGTATTGGTTTAGACGAAGTTGTTGCCATTGGATATGGCTCAATGAAAAGGAGCGACCTTACTGGTTCCATTGGGATGGTTTCTTCCGATGAGCTTGTTTCAAAAGGAACAACATCGGTTTTAGCGGCATTGCAGGGAACAATCCCAGGTGTTGATATTACAACTTCTTCGGTAAAACCTGGCGGCGGTTTTTCCATACAAATCCGAGGGCAAAATTCCATTGAAGACGGAGAACCACTTTATGTTGTGGATGGCGTAATTACAAACGATATTAACTTTTTAAATCCTTCTGATATTGAGAAAGTAGATATTCTAAAAGATGCTTCTTCAACCGCAATTTATGGTTCCCGCGGTTCTAACGGGGTGGTGATTGTACAAACCAAAAATGCAGGATCAGTCAAAGGTTCAAAAATGCAGGTCAGTTACGATGGATATTTCGGCTTACGCCGGATTGCCCATACACCGGAATGGATGGATGGCCGTGAGTGGATCGAATACCGGACAAGCGCACACTATTCATGGGATGCAACAAATGGTGTTAATATTTTAACCGAAGGAAACCAGGGAGGTGTTTTACGTGGGAGTACTATTGTGAATCAAAACTTGTACAACGAAGATTATGAAGATTGGTTGGCACTTGGCACACAAAATGGACAACAACAAAACCATTATATCAATATTTCAGGATCGGCAAAAGATATTTCATACAACATTGGTCTGGGTTATCAAAATGAAGATGGAAACCTGATCCAGGAATACCTTGATCGGTACAATTTAAAAATTAGCGTAAACCACACTCCGTCAAAATATTTTCAATCGGGTGCCACGGCAAATATCTCGCAAACAACTTTTGATTCGGGTAGCCAATATGGTTATCGCGATATGATGCGTATGCCTAGTATTTTGCATGCCTATGATTCTGATGGGAATATTATAGACCAGCCTGGAACGGCAGCTTCATTAAATGGAACGGGCAATTTTACCAGTTCTCCCAACCCATTGCTCGAAATTGAAGCAGGAACACAGGAAAACAGGCGTTACGATATCATTGCAAGTTTTTTTGCGCAACTCACCCCAATTGATGGTTTAAACATTAAAACAACCATATCACCTCGTTATAACCGTACCCGTATTGGCAGTTATTATGGTGTTGTACAGGGAAACAGGAGCGTTGATTATGCTTCAACTGAAAATGCAGAAAGCTACGACTTTACATGGGACAATCAGGTTTCATACAACAAATTGTTTGGGCCACACAGGCTTAATGCAACTTTTATTCATAGTTTGTACCATACACGTTTTGAGGAAGTAAACGTGGCTGCTGAGAATCTGCCCTATAAATCTTATTGGTACAATATTTACAGTGGTACTTTGGTCGATGAAGACTGTAGTTCATCATATGCCGAAACTGCCATGGTTTCCTATGCAGGGCGTGTTAATTACGATTATAACGGGAAATATCTGGCAACTGCAACCATCCGTTACGATGGTAGTTCCAAATTAGCAAAAAAATGGAAAGCATTTCCGTCGTTTGCTCTTGGCTGGAGGGCATCGGAAGAAGAATTCCTTCAGAAAGACTGGTTATCCAATTTAAAAGCAAGGTTTAGTTTTGGATATTCGGGCAACAATAATGGAGTAAGGGCTTACGGGACGCAAGTTACCCCTGTTACCAGTTCCAATATCTATTATGATTACGATGGCACGGTAGTTTCAGGTTTTGCCCCAGGTACACCTGTTAATCAGAACCTAACTTGGGAAAAGACACGTGAAATTAACCTTGGTGCCGACTATGGATTTTTTGATGGACGCATAAGTGGAACAATAGATTGGTACAATAAACTTTCGGAAGGACTGCTTATGTCCCGTTCATTGACCATGGAAAGTGGTGTTGAAAGCATGATCGACAATATTGGTTCAGTAAGGAACAAGGGTATCGAATTATCACTGAATACCATCAATATTAAAGGCGAAAACCTGTATTGGTCAACTAGCTTTACCTTCGCAAAAAACAAAAACTCCATTGTTTCACTATACGGTAAAAAAGAAGATGTTGTTGGTGAAGCCCGGTTCATCGGGGAGCCAATAAATGTGATCTACGATTATAAAATTCTCGGAGTTTGGACCCAGGCTGAATACGATGCCGGTGAATCGGTAACTGGTGAATATATTGCCCATGCTGGTGAGGCTAAAACATTGGATGCTTCAGGAGATGGGGAACTAAGTTCCGAAGACAGGGTTATTCTTGGTTCATCCGATCCTAGTTGGACAGGAAGTTTTACATCGTCACTTCAATATAAAAACTGGGATTTTGGCATTAATATTTATACCAAACAAGGTGTTTTTCTCGATGATCAGTTTATGAGAACCTACGGTTACGGTGGTGGTCGAGGAAGGGCGAAAGTTAAATTTGATTATTACTTACCACCCAATGTTCCGCTACCAGATTGGAATAATTTTCAGGTCGATGCCGATGGAAATGCAACGGTTCAATGGGGAGATTCGGGTGAAGGGCATGAAAACTCAAAATATCCGATTTATTCAAACAGCCGAGGTGCATATTATGGCGATAATGGATATTATCAGGATGCATCATTCGTAAAAGTGAAGAACATTACACTTGGTTACACATTCAATAAAGATTTGATTAAAAAAATTGGAATGAGCAAACTACGCGTTTATACCAATATTTTAAATCCTTTTGTTTTTTCCGATTACTTAGGATGGGATCCTGAATATGCTGCAACCGACCTTGTTGATGGTAACGGACCAAGCAATATTACAGTACAATCTGGTGTGAACGTCCTGTTTTAATTTTAAATGAAGAAGAAAATGAAAAAGATAATATATATACTATCGATGGCTCTTATTTGGGCAAGCTGCGATGTTCTGACCGAAGATAACAAAGGGGGAATTCCGAATGAAGAATTTTATCAGACCTCTGTGGGTTATAGTACTTTAATTACTGCATCTTATGCAAGTCTTCGCACTATTTATGGAGATACACCGTGGTTATTATTGGCTGGAACAGATATCTATGTAAAATCACGTTTGAATTATCCAACAAGCCTTTACGAATATGAAAGCCTGTATCCAAGTGATACCTACGTTGCTGAATTTTATTCGAACTGCTATGCTGCAATTCAAACCATAAACACAGCACTGTATTACAACGATACCCCAACTGACATGAGTGACAGTGACCGGGAAAAGTATAAGTCAGAAATGCGTTTCCTAAGGGCATATTACCATTTTTTATTGTTGGAACAATTTGGGGGAATTACCATCAACGACGAAATTACCCTATCGCCAAGGACAAATATGCCCCGCAATACCTTAGAAGATTGCTACGAATTTATTATCAGTGAAATGGAAGATTGTATTTTAGGTCTTGAAACCAGCACTGTAGCAAAAATCAATAAAGATGTGGTTAACCATTACCTTGCAAAGGTATACCTTACACGGGCCTGGGACCTAAATAATCAAAACGATTTTACAACTGCTAAATCGTACGCTCAAAAAGTATTCGACAGCAGGGGAGATGTTACATTGACCTATGAAGAGGTTTGGAGTCCTGACAACGAGAATAATTCGGAAATACTGTTTGCGGTTCAATACGATGAAAATTCCATTGCAAGCACAAGTTCCGGGAATAACCAACAAGCACTTTTTGGCCCTTATTTGGGAGGGTCCGAAACAAACCAAAAACTTATGGTAACGCAAATAATTCCTGCATGGAGCCTGCATATGTGGTATGACGAAAACGATGCACGTTATGATGCTTCATTTATGTTGACCATCTATGAAAACTATTTTGACTTTTACGATGTAGCCGACTTGTCAAGCCTAAAAGTACGGGCATATTACCCAAGGGTGTGGGGACGCGATTATACCAGTGATGATTTGAATGATTGGAAGCAGACTCATGACACCTTGGAAGCTTTTAACTTTTATCCATTCTTGGAAGACGAAGATGCTTATGTAGAAGATTTTCAACAGGACTTTTATACCCCAACATTGCGTAAATTCGATTGCCCATCAACCAGGTTGAATGGCTCAGTAAATTCATCTTCCAGCGTGCGTGATATTGTACTTGCCCGCCTTGCCGAAACGTATTTTTTATATGCCGAGGCTTGCATCGGGTTAAACGATTTTTCAACTGCCACAACATATGTACAAAAGGTATTAGACAGACCTGGAAATGCAAAAACAGGTATTCTGGAGAATGCACTTACAGGCGTTTCTTCTCAGAATGAAGCCCTTGAAGCTTATCTCATCGAAACGGGGAAAGAACTAATTGGTGAATACTACGGACGTTGGCCTGAGTTACGACGCACCGGAATGTTGAAATACATGTTGGAAAAGTACAATTATGATATTAAACAATTGGCAACGCTTGATTATGATACGTATAAATTAAGGCCAATACCTGAAGATGCCATAACATTAAATGAAGGAATTGATTTAGAAGATCAGAATCCTGGTTATTAGGGTTATTTAGCATATTGCCTGCCCAGAACTTTCTGGGTGGGCTTTATCCTTATAACTTCTGTACAGAGACAAGAAAAAATAGGAAATTATTGTGATAAAACTGCTATGTAACAAAATAATTGATAACATAATTAAAAGTGGAAAGCTTTATCAAAAAGGATTAAAAAATCGAAATTTATATGCAATACTTAAACTATTAAACCATGAAAATTATAACTTTTTTATTTGCCATGTTCTTAATAATTGGCAATGGGGCATGCAAGGATTCATCGAAATTATTGGTAGGGACTGCTAAAGTGAATATAACTCCTGATGAACCTGTAATTCTTGCCGGATATCCGGGGTGGATGCAATCCAAAAGGGTATCCGAAGGAATCCACGATAGCTTGTATTGCAGGGCAACATTCCTAAAAATAGGGGATGACAAGGTTTTGTTAATTTCTTCTGATTTGATTGGCAACTACACCACATACGAATTTTTCAGGGATGCAATCATGGAAAACACCGGATTAAAAGCTGATGAGGTTTTTTTAAGTTGTACACATACGCATAGCGGTCCGGTTATTACTTCAGATGAAGAATATAAAAACACCAATAATTACAAGTACACTCAAAAGCTGAAAAATCATTTTATAGAAGCGGCGAATAAAGCTATGGCTGTTGCAAGTCCCGGCTCACTGGAGATGAACAATGCATATGCCCCGATTGGGGTTAATCGTCGGATCTTGGTTTTTAGTCCCGATCGCTGGCCCCATGATGGGGGATTAGTAAAAATGGGCCGAAATTCTCAGGGCTTGACCGATAACGAATTTCTTGTGTTGAAAATGACAAACGAAAATGGAAATGATGCCTGCCTGTTCAATTATTCATGTCATAACCGATCGTTGAATGCGAAAAACAAAATGATATCGAGCGATTTTTTTGGGGTTTCCGAACAACTTATTGAAAAAATTATTGGCGAAGATATGGTTGCATCTGCTTTTGCGGGTGCATCGGGAGATATCGACCCATATTGTGTAACCACCGGATTTAATACAGAAAACTATTGGACGCCGGAAACAGAATTAATGGGGGCGATGCTCGGACAGGAAGTAATCACAAGGTATCGCTCCGAGGGCTCACAAATTAACCCCAACAGCATCAAAACTGCGATATCGGAAATGAAGCTCCCTGCCAGAAAATACGATGAATATATTACCAACGACAGCCTTCCAAAAGTAGGTTTAAATGTCACAGTGGCATCTATTGGGGAAGTGGCTATTATTGGCTTAAGTTGTGAAGCAGCAGTTGAGATTGGCATGGCAATTAAAGATGCATCGCCCTTTAAATATAATTTTATCATCACCCATTGCAATGGGAGTTCGGGTTATCTTTCTCCAAAAGAATTCTATAAGGAAAGGGGCTATGAAGTGTTTATTAGCCCATTTGGGCCCGAAGCTGCAGACCTCGTGGTAAAAGAGGCTTTAAACTTACTTTACCAACAACATTAAATTTAAATACAATATTCATTAACAATGAAAAAAATACTGACACTACTTATTGCCAGCCTAATAGTTTCCAGCATTTTTGCTCAAACCCCGGATTTTAAAGATGTAGATTATGTTGGAGATGGCGATCTAAAACATTTGCTGGATGTTTACATCCCCGATGGTATTACCAAACCCGCAAAAACAGTGGTTTATATTCACGGGGGAGCTTGGGCAAAAGGATCAAAGGATTCACCTTTTGGGTTTTGCAGCGAGCTTTTCAAAGCCAACTATGTGATAGTATCGATTAATTACAGGTTAAGCCAGGACAGCATATTTCCAGCACAAATATACGATTGTAAAACAGCCATTCGCTTTATTAAAACCCATGCGCGTGAATATATGATTGACACCTGCAATATTGGTGTTACCGGTACATCTGCAGGTGGTCATTTGGTGGCTTTGCTTGGCACATCAAATGGTGTAAAAAGCCTCGAAGGCTTGCATTTGGGAAGCACAAAAGTATCAAGCAATGTTCATGCTGTTGCCGATTTCTACGGTCCAACCAATTTTCTCGAAATGGATGGATATATCCCGGCTTTTTGCGAAGACCCGCAAATCCATAGTGCCCCAAAATCAAGGGAGTCAAACTTGTTGGGTTGCTGGATTCAAGAATGCCCTGAAAAGGTTGCAATGGCCAATCCTATTACCTATATCGATGGGAATGAACCTCCTTTTAGTATCCACCATGGCGATGCTGATTGTACGGTATCATGCCATCAAAGTGTTTTGTTACAGGCAGCTTTAATTGCCAATGGACAGGATTCGGAGCTCACAGTTTATCCGGGTGCAGGACATGGTGGTTTTGTCGATGAAACTGTGAAAAAAAATGTTTTGAAGTTTTTTAACAAAGCCTTGGTCAACAAACATTAATTAGAAATAAAAAGCCTTCTGTATGTGCCGAAAAAACCAAAAAATAATTTGCCCTGTTCTGATTTTTGTTCTGATTTTTGTTTCGATTCAGGGAATAGCGAAGGATAAGTTGGCAAGCTTAAAAGAGGAACTGGTGGCTTCTGTTGAAAATCATTCGAATGAGTTAATTTCTTTAAGCGATAGTATTTGGAAGTTTGCAGAAACAGCTTTGGAGGAATATCAATCCGCAGAAGTTTTATCAAATTATGCAGAACAGCAAGGATTTTTAGTTGAGCGGAACATTGCCGGCTTACCAACGGCATTTATTGCCACTTATGGCGCAGGGAAGCCAATAATCGGGATACTGGGCGAATATGATGCCTTACCGGGGCTTTCGCAAAAAACAATTCCTACCAAAGAGCCATTGCATGAAGGAGAAGCCGGGCATGGCTGTGGGCATAACTTATTGGGGGTTGGGAGTTTTGGGGCTGCCTTGGCTGTGAAAGAGCTTATTGAACAGGGAAAACTTAAAGGCACAATCCGCTTTTATGGTACCCCTGCCGAAGAGACCCTTGGCGGGAAAACGTATATAGCCAGGGAAGGTTTGTTCAACGATCTCGATGTTTGTCTGGATTGGCATCCTTCAACCAGTATTGAAGCAAATGCCCAAAGCAAACAGGCAATGATCGATTTTAGGGTGAAGTTTATAGGGAAAGCTGCCCATGCGGCTGTGGATCCGTGGAACGGTATTAGCGCTGTAGATGCAATGGAATTATATACCACAGGCATTAATTATTTACGTGAACATGTCCGTCCAACCGTGCGCATTCATTATTTAATGGAAAATACTGGTGGAGTGGTAAATGTTGTTCCCGATAAGGCTATGATCTGGACAAGGGTTAGGGATAGCCATCGGGAGGGAATGTACACTGTTTATGAAAGAATTCAGAAAATAGCTGAAGGAGCTGCCCTGATGACAGGTGCTGAATATTCTGTTGAGTTGGTTTCAGGAATGTATGAACTGTTGGTAAACAGGTCAGGTGCAGCGGCACTACAAAAAAATCTTGACGCATTGGGACCAATTAATTATTCCCGGCAGGAAATTGAATTTGCAAAAGAAGTTCAGCGCGAAGCGCAAAAAAATACCAACGGATTGAATGGAAAAATTAATCAGTTAAGGGCAACAGAAAAAGAGCCCCTGGGAGGCTCATCAGATGTTGGCGATGTAAGCTGGAATGTTCCCGAAATAACGCTGTATGCCACAACTGCACCAACTGGTGTTCCATGGCATTCATGGGCTGTTGTGGCTTGTGGAGGAATGTCGATTGGGCACAAAGGAATGCTCTTTGCATCGAAAGCTTTAGGTATGACCATGGTAGATTTGTTTAAAAATCCGGATTTGGTTGATTCTATTAGAAAAGAATTTGAGGAAAGAAAAGGCGATGTGGTTTACAAAGCAATTTTGCCCGATGGACCACCTCCAATCCTTGAAAAGGTAATTGAAACAAGATAACGTATTGCGCCAAATTAAAAAGACCGTAAGCAATCAATGAATTCAGGAAATCTATGACCAGTAAGAACCAAAAATAAATCTAATCTATATTAAAATCACAATTGAATATTATGAAAAAAATCCTACAGTATTTCTTTATAATTCTAGCAATTACTGCTTGTTCAAAAGCAAAAATTTCTGTTTCTGATATGCAATTTCCCCCAATGAGCCTGGTAAACCATTACGAATATTGTGAAGGTGAGCATAAATTCAATCAATTGGGAACTGCTTTTTTATTAAAATACAAAGAAGATACGTTTGCAATTACTGCCAAACATATCCTCGCAGTGCTTAAACCGCATAGCGATTATAACCTTACTTTGGATAATTTTATTAATAAATGGACAATGAGTCCACTAGACAACGAAGATGAGGTGGTTTTAATGGACAAACTATTAAACGAGGATAAGAAGGAAAGCTTAAAATCAAAGACACTTCATGACAAAGATTGGTTGGTTTTTTCAATAAAAGAAAATAAAGCAAATGTAGTTCCGCTCGTATTTCGGGAAAAACCATTGGTTAAAGGGGAGAAACTCTATGCTGTTGGATGGACACGGCACATGAAAGAAGGCAAACAACGTGTTTATGAATTTAAATATTATAAAACAAAAGGCAAACATCATCTTTTAAAGAAACTAATAATTCCTGATCTTATGGGTGGCTTGAGTGGAGGTCCGGTTGTCGACGAAGATGGTTACTTAGTTGGAATTGTATCGAAAAATGAATTTAGCCTTTTCGCAATGGAAAAAATGGTGGCGCCGGTGGGTACCGTCGATTTAAAACTATTTTTAGACAATTACCTTAAAACAAAAATGCAAGATGAATAGGGAATTTAATCCAATTTTAATTGTTACAATATTGATTCTAATTATAGGAACGGTTTCATGCAATAATGAAGGACCTAAAACAAAACCCAATGTACTATTTATTGCTGTGGATGATTTGCGGCCTGAGCTAAATTGTTTTGGAGAAACCCAGATCATTTCACCAAATATTGACCGTTTGGCATCTGAAGGGCTTGTATTTAAACGCGCATATTGCAATGTTCCAGTTTGTGGAGCTTCCCGTGCAAGTTTGCTTACCGGCACAAGACCAACCCGTGCCAGGTTTAAGAATTATAGTACGTGGATTGATAAAGACAATCCAGATGTTCCCACTTTACCTGAATACTTTCGCCAAAATGGCTATTACACCATTGGGAATTCAAAAATAGCTCACCATGCCAACGATGGTGTTGGAAGCTGGGATGAAGAGTGGAGACCAAAGATTGTCACTTATTCGTGGAGGGATTACCAGGTACCTGAAAACGATAGTATTGAAAAGAATTATGGGAGAGGACCGGTATGTGAAATGGCTGATGTTCCCGATAATGCCTATTTTGATGGTAGGATTGCCGAAAAAACAATCCTGGATTTGAGCCGATTAAAAGAAATGGGAAAACCTTTCTTTCTTGGGGTAGGTTTTTTGAAGCCACATTTGCCGTTTAATGCACCAACAAAATATTGGGAAATCTATTCTGAAAATAACATTCAACTACCTGAAAGTTATCTCCGCCCTGAAGATGTGCCTGAAATAGCTTTTGAAAACAATTCGGGCGAGGTCAGAAAACATTCGGACGTCCCCATTAAAGGTTTAATCCCGGACAGTGTGGCGAAAAAAATGATCCATGGGTACTATGCATGTGTAAGCTATGTCGATGCCCAAATCGGGAAAGTATTGAATGAGCTGGAAACGCTCGGGTTAAGCACCAACACAATTGTGGTATTGTGGGGCGATCATGGTTGGACCCTTGGTGAACACAGGCTTTGGGGCAAACAAACCAACTTTGAGACTTCGTTGAGGACGCCGCTGATAATTAAAGCCCCCGGCTATATAGGCAATGCTAAAAACCAATCGGTAGTTGAACTTTTAGATATTTACCCAACATTATGTGAATTGTGTGGGCTGGAACTTCCCGGTCATTTAGAGGGTCGAAGCATGGTTAGGCTATTAAAAAATCCATCGGAGATATGGGATGAATGTGCCATTGCCAAATGGAAAAATGGAATGACTTTTATTCAAAACAATTATTTTTATACGGAATGGAGTAAAACCTCGGATAGTATATTTGCTACAATGCTCTACGATCATGCCGTAGATCCAATTGAAATTGAGAATATTGCAGATCAGGAAGAAAACAAAGAACTAATAAGGCAGTTAAGCGGTTCCCTCCATCAAAGTTGGGGTGCCGATTTTGAATAATATCTGTAACCATTAATAATTGTAATATGAACACTAAATCGAAATACCAGGTTTCAAGAAGGAATTTTATCAAAACTTCGGCAGCAACAGCCACCGGATTGGCATTCCTTTCATTGGAGGGATGTAAACTTGACAGGGTACCTGCATTGATGAAACGATCGTTCGGGAATTTTGATTTTAAGGTAACGACCATGGGACTTGGTGGTCAGTCGTCGCTGCAATGGACACCCGAAGATGTTGATCCGGCTTCAATTATCGTAAAAGCATTGAACCTTGGCATAAATTATTTCGATACGTCCAACTATTATGGTCCCAGTCAAATGAATTATCATAAGGCCTTTGAAAGGGCAAACCTCATTCCGGACCGAGAGAACTACGATGAAGGCTTACGAAAATCAATCTGGTTGACCAGCAAAACGCACATGCGTTGGGGAAAGCCTATTATCCTAAAGGTGCATACCTGGACATGATTTTGATTCATAACCTGACGAATTTTACAGAGATTGATGTTTTGTACCAAGGGCTCGAAACACCTCTTGATCCAGACAGTAACTTCGGGGCTTTGATTGCTTTGAGGGATTTTCGCGATGGAACAAACCTAACAGGAATGAACCCTGAAAAGGAAAAGCTGGTAAAGCATATTGGTTTTTCGGGGCATGCCAATCCTCCGGTCATGGTTGATATGATACAGCGCGATGAATTCGGGATTTTGGAGGCAATGCTGGTTGCCATCAATGCCAATGACAAGAAAAAATACAGTATGCAACACAATGTGCTACCTGTTGCGCAGGCAAAGAAAATGGGGATTATAGGCATGAAAGTTTTCGCCGATGCGGCCATGTACCATAAAGATGCACGTTGGTCGCGAAATCCTGATGATGTATATCGAAAAGTTGGCACCCCTGAAATCCCCAGCCGCCCATTAATCGAATATTCACTTACAACTTCAGGTGTCCACACCCTAATAATAGGAATTGGTGAAATCAACGAAGATCCCATGAAATGCCAGTTGGTGCAGAACCTTTATGCTGCTCAAATTAAACCGGATGGTTTAACCAGCGATGAAAGGGCAAAAGTTGAACAGATGGCGGGCAGTGTTAAGGAAGGGCTTACCAATTATTTCCAGATCGACAAAGTCGGGCTTACCCCGCCACGCGAATTATTGCTTTCAAATGAGCAGGGAAAAGTAAGTTTAAGCTGGCATACGGCTTTTGCAGGTGATTATCCTATATCGCACTACGAGGTTTTAAACAATGGTGTCAAAATCGGGGAGGTAAAGCACAAGCCACAAACACAAAAGAAAAAACCTTTTGTTTTAGAACTTGAAGATCGGGATTGGTCTGCCCTTGAGCTTGCAACAGTTGATGAAGCAGGAAACAGGGCAAGCGCAAAATGTGTTTAGCCAGATAACCGAAATACAATTCTCCCAAAGGTGGTTGTATTGTTTCAAACCGCGGGTGTAGCGATTTCCAAATCGCCACTTAAAAGGGAAAATGATTTATTCTTGTACGTTTGAATATTATATTTCGATGCTTTTTTTCGGGTGTGGTGATTTCCAAATCGCCACAGAAACTAAAGTTTGAGCACTGGAATGTTTCCTCATATTTGAAGAATATTTCGTAATAAAATATTTTACGATGGATTAGAGCGATAATTTGGAGCAATGCATTTGAATTGCAAATATAAATTCATAACATTTGTTCAATTTGTTTTAAAAATGTATTTTTATTTTTCAAAATAACATCTTTTTTTACTCTTAAATACATGATAAAATGCGTTTATTTAAATTTCAAATTTCCATTGTACTTTTATTAATTTCTTTTTTATTTGGCTGTAACAAAGATAATTTGTCGGAGAGTGAGGAAGATGATATTCAAATTGAAGAGCCTGTTGGATTAAAAAGTGGGTTAACAAAAATTTATTCAGTCTCCACTGCGTTAGATTCTAATGAGAACAAATCAGCTCAAATAATATTACCTTCCGAGCAAGATTATATATGGGATCAAGGAGAAACAGACACATTTGCATTTTTGCATGTTAAAGTATTA
>CAXXQD010000021.1:0-916666 GCA_963677475.2 Prolixibacteraceae bacterium
ATACCGGTAATTACCAATTTTATTGACGAGTTTGGCAACAGCCAAATGAAGGCACAGATTGAAGATAATTACCATCGCATAAAAGAGGAAACGAAGCAGATGGTTTTAGATGAAATGGAGAGGATTAAGAATGACCCTGGATTGGCGCATTTAATGAAAAAGGAACGGTAAGCAATAACAAAAGCGATTGTTATTTCAGGTCATCTTTTATTTTTTTCATCAATCGGCTTTTTAATTCGTCGAGAAAATTTGTTTGGTCTCCTGAACGATATTTCATGTTATGGTAAACATGGTAGTAGTCTTTGATTTGAGTATTAAAGGTTTTACCTAAAAGTTCCATTATTGTTTTGATATTAGCATTACCATTATTAATTCTATCTGAGGCTTGAAGTGCATAACCCAATTCTATCAGTTCGGTGGTATAGCCAGTCCATTCTGCACTTGCCGAATTATTTTGATAATTTGAGGCTTTATTTGAATGGTTCTCAATACTATGTTTTAATCTATTTTCTGTCAAGTTTAATTGTAAATCCAACAGTTCAAGAGCTTTTTTTATACACTTATTTTTTTGCAGATGTTGGTCAATGTAGTCAATGTCATTAATTAAATCCTTTAACTCAACCCGCACATAGCACTGTTGATTATAAAAATCGATTAAATCATCTGGATTCTTACTTTCCTGAAACAGGGCTTTTACAAAATCGTTATAAAATTCCTCAATTTTTTCCATATCGACTTCGGGTTCTGAAGAATACACCAGAACCTGAAAAAATCTCGTATTTGAGAGTTTCCTCATGAAGCCGTTGGGTTTGAATACTATTTAAAAAGTTATAAATCACTTATAGCAAAGGATTTTGTTAAAAATCTAGATAATAGACTGTATTGATAATTGGGTTAAGAGTATGTTGTCAGAACCATTAATCGACAGTAGGAGCACAACTAAATTGAAGTCAATATCGCACAATATTTATACCACTATTAAAGATAATTGTCCCAAATAAGGACTTTCTAAAAGAAATGTTTAGCAGAATAATTAAGCTTTATTTCTTTAAATGATTGTGATGTGCAATTTTAATTATTCAGTTTCATTCTCCAACAAATTAGGAAAAAAAATGAACATGACATATTTTATTTCAGACCAATTTTTATGTTTTTTAAGACAGATATTACGGTCTTAAAGTCACATACTGCCACATCTCCTGGAAACCAATATTTTAAGAAAAAACTCCAATACATTTAAATTATTAACATTAAAATAAATGTATTATGGAACAAAAATTAAAAGAACAGGACGTATTATTGGTCAAAGAAAAAAACGAGAGCAAATTAAAAGTAGTAAGTGGTTTTGGTGAAGATGGGAAACTAAAAACAGAACTACCAAAACAAGACAACACAGCCAGTTTTTTGAAAATCGATAGGCATGGGAATCCTTTGGAAAATTTCTTTACCAATTTCCAGAGGCAGTATAAAAATCCTACCGATTTCAAATTTTTCAGAGTGCCTGCCAATCTGGTGGAAAAAACAGCGACTGTTTTGGACAAAATGCTGAAAAGTCCAGACACACCTTCCAACAAAGAAATGCTGGATAAACACGAAGTCAAGCCGGAACAATTTTCAAAAAAAGAAGAAAAGAAACAGGATGTTCCGCTTATTGACGAGAGCAAAATTGACTGGAAACAATTGGAGCAGTTGGGTGTGTCAAAAGATTTCCTGAAGAATACTAAAAATCTGGATGCCATGCTCAACTATCAAAAGTCTCCAGGACTTATCCCAATCATTTTAAAAACCGATGACCTTACCATCCGAACCGATGCACGGCTTGCTTTTCGCAAAGATGGTGATGATAATTTCAAAGTTGCGGTTCATGCGGTTCGCAACAAACCG
The DNA here is from genome assembly GCA_963677475.2 of Prolixibacteraceae bacterium. Taxonomy (GTDB): domain Bacteria; phylum Bacteroidota; class Bacteroidia; order Bacteroidales; family Prolixibacteraceae; genus JABMQB01. The sequence continues at coordinate 1,885 of CAXXQD010000021.1, forward strand.
GAATTGAACAGACCATATTTTGGTGTAACCCTAACTGATGAGGACAAAAACAACCTCTTGAAAACGGGTAATGCCGGACGAATTATTCAACCTCAATACAAAGAAGGAAAAACAACACCAGTATTTCTTTCCATCGATAAACTAACCAATGAATTGGTTGCAGCGCGTGCCGATAAAATTAAAATTCCGGATAACATAAAAGGAGTTCAGTTGGATGAAAATCAGAAGAAAGAACTGGCAGAAGGTAAATCTGTTTTTGTGGAAGGGATGACTGCAAAAAGCGGAAAAGAATTCAATGCCCACTTGCAAATTGATGCCGATAAACGAGGAATTGGTTTTCGTTTTGACCAGCAACAACAGCAAGGACAGAAAGCAAACGAACAACGTCAGGTTCGAATTCCAAATTCCTTACTTGGAAAAGAGCTGACCCAGGAGCAGCAACAAAAACTGGAAAAGCGGGAAACCATTTACGTGACAGGTATGAAGGATAAAAAAGGAGAGGATTTTAATGCTTACATCAAGGTGAATGATGAAAAAGGGAAACTTGATTTTTATAAATGGAACCCCAATAAAGCACAGGCAAAAGGTGCAGAGGTAACCCCCGATAATAAAAGCAAAACACAGGTAGCTGTAAACTCGGAGGGTAAAACCAATGAGGCAACCAAAGATGTTAAAGAGCCGCTTAAAAAAGAGCAGGTAAAACCATCGGAACAACAGCAAACAACCAAACGCAATCGTTCGAAATCACATTCAATGTAATTCACAAGCATTAAGTTTTTGCTCGATTTTAGCAGGACGTCCGGGGGCAATTCCGGACTTTTTTACCCCCTGAGCATATTTTTTCTTAAACATATATTAGAATCAAAATCATGAACAATACACAAAAAGAACTATCCTGGTTTAAATTGTCCTTGCTCCAATTTCTTTACGAGAGCCATCCTGAATTAACAGAAGATACCAATTTTATAAATACCCGTGGCGACTCAACTGCCGAAACCTATGCAGAAGCTATTGCAAACGGTCACAACCATCAGGAAGCGAAAGAATTAGCCAATGAAGTTCTATTTAGTGGACTTCATTTTTCGAAGCACGATACATTGGTTACAATTATCTGGAATGAGTTTTCAGGAGTAATCGCAATGGGTGAAGCAAAAGACTTTGCCATAAAAGTACTTCCAGAATTTGAGACTGTATTTTCAAGGTATCCCATAAACGATGAGTTTGCTTACAGCACAGACTTTACCAGTCTTTACACAGAACTGACCGGAGCCCTGTCTATTTATTTGGAAGAAAATGAGCTTCAATAAAGAGAAACACTTCAGGGCAAATATTGATGCCATAAAACTCTGTTTTCAACTGGATAAAGAGAAGAGAAGCCCAACTAAAGAAGAGACAGAAGCCCTAAAACAGTATGCTGGTTTTGGGGCTTTAAAATGTATCCTGAATCCGGTTGACAATCTTTCGGATATAGCGCACTGGCCAAATTCAGAAGTGGAATTGTTCCCTTTGGTGGCTGAATTACACGATTTGCTGAAGGAGAATTCAACATCAGAACAGCAGTACAAACAATACATTGGAAGCCTGAAAAATTCCATTCTAACTGCTTTTTATACTCCCCCTGAAATCGCTCAGGTTTTAGCCGAATCGCTACACGAAAATGGTATCTCTCCAACAAGGTTTCTCGACCCCTCTGCTGGAATGGGTGAATTTATTTCAGCGTTTAGAAGTCAGGACAATTTAGCACAGGTAACAGGTATAGAAAAGGATTTACTCACGGGCAAATTACTCTCACATCTCCATCCCAATGACAAAATGCGGGTAATGGGTTTTGAAGAAATTGAAAACCGTTACAACAATCACTTCGATGTGATTTCGTCCAATATTCCTTTTGGTGATGTAGCAGCTTTTGATATCTCCTTTTCAAAAAGCAAGGACAAAGTAAAACAACAGGCTTGCAGGAGTATTCACAATTACTTCTTTTTAAAAGGAATGGATAGTCTTCGCGAAGGAGGAATACTTGCTTTTATTACTTCTCAGGGAGTAATGAATTCTCCAAAGAATGAACCCGTCCGTAGGTGGTTAATGGAAAACAGCAATCTGGTTTCATCCATTCGTTTGCCCAATAACTTGTTCCCTGAATATGCAGGGACGGAAGTGGGAAGCGACCTGATTATTTTACAGAAAAACAGTAATAAAAATCAACTTCAAAGCAAAGAAAAGGATTTTATAAAAAGTGAGGAGTATAACACCGGCATCTACAACAATAACTATTACAACGATTTTCAAAGAGTAGTGCATACCGAAGGATTTATAGATACCGACCCCTATGGGAAACCAGCGCAGATTTTTATTCATAAAGGAGGGATTGTTGGAATGGCAGCCGACCTCAAAAAAATGCTTCAAGCAGATTTGGCTGCTTACCTCGACCTTAACTTATTCCAGCAAAACAAACCAATAAATGAACCAACCCATTCTCAAAAAAATATTGCAAAACCTAAGCTCGTGAACAAACAACAGCCCTCGCTTTCATTATACGATTTGTTTGATTTTAGCCCCGAAGAGCGAACCCAACATAAACCGATAAGGAAACGTCAGTTACTAAAAACGAGAGGCAAACAACTAAATCTGTTTTCTCAACCCCGAAATGTAAACGGAAAAGAAACGATTAATAAAAAACCACAATTACCGGAGACAAGAAGATTTACCGGAAATTTAAAAGAACACCACAAGGAAGGAAGTTTGGTTCAGGACAACGGGCAAGTCGGTTTTTTAAAAGAATTGGATGGAGAGCGGGCAACTTTTAAGCAGTTGATATTAAATCCAACCCAACAATCTAAAGCACTTCTTTACGTGAAAATTAGAGACACGTACCAGGAATTGTATATCAATGAAGCCAACGACTTAAAGGAAGATAGTACCAGCCGCATGTTATTGAATTCCTACTACGATAGTTTTATTGAAAAGTATGGAAAGCTGAATGATGCTAAGAATCTCGGGCTATTAAAGATGGATGCCGGAGCTAATGAAATTCTGGCTTTGGAAAGAGGTACTAACGGAGAATTGGTAAAAGCAGATATTTTTAATCATCCGTTGCATTTAATCCAATCAACTTGAACAGGTTGAAACTTCGGAAGAAGCTCTTGCTGCATCCTTAAACAAATTTGGGGAAGTAAATACTGCCTACATGCTTTCGCTTTTGGATGGAAAAAGCCTAGAAGAATTGGTTGAGGAACTTCATGCCCGAATTTATTATAATCCATTGGTTCAGAATTATGAAGTGGCAGACAAGTTTATTGCAGGTAATGTGGTTGAAAAAGCAGAGAGGATTGGTGACTATTTAAAGATACACTCTAATGATATTCCGGCACAGGAATCGTTAAAAGCGCTGCAAAATGCAAAACCACAAGCCATCCCTTTCGATGAATTGGATTTTAATTTTGGGGAAAGATGGATTCCGGGACACATCTATAGCCAGTATGCCACGCATTTATTCAAGACAGAAACAAATATTCATTTCTCGCCATCGGTCGATGAGTTTTCGGTAAAAGCCCGGTTAACAAATGCCAATATTTACGAGAAGTACGCCATTAAATCGCAAAGCCGTTTGTTTGATGGAGTGGCTCTGATGAAACATGCTTTGGTAAATACAACGCCCAACATCACAAAAAAGATAAGTATTGGCGATAAAGAGGTAAAGGTAAGGGATGCCGAAGCCATTCAACTGGCAAACAGCAAAATTGATGAAATAAGAAATGGTTTTTCAGATTGGTTAAGTGAGCAATCCCCACAGTTTAAAGACCGGCTGACCAACTTATACAATTCAACTTACAATTGCTATGTGCGCCCTAAATACGATGGTTCTCATCAAACCTTACCCGGCCTTGATATAAAAGCGTTGGGGATACCAAATTTATATTCAAGCCAGAAAGATGCAGTTTGGATGTTGAAACAAAACGGGGGTGGCATTTGCGACCATGAGGTAGGTTCAGGAAAGACATTGGTAATGTGTTGCGGAGCCTATGAAATGAAACGCTTAAAGCTGGCAAATAAACCTATGATTGTTGGGCTGAAAGCAAACATCCATGAAATTGCAAAGACTTTCAGAACAGCCTATCCTTATGCAAAAGTTCTTTATCCGGGGAAGCAGGATTTTACCCCTTCAAAACGGATGAAGATTTTCCACGACATTAAAAATAATTCATGGGATGCAGTAATTCTTACACATGAGCAATTTGGAATGATACCGCAATCACCCGAAATTCAGAAACAGATTCTGCAGGCAGAACTGGATAGCGTTGAAGAAAACCTGAATGTTGTCCGACAGCAAGGAGGGGAAGTTTCGCGAGGGATGTTAAAGGGATTGATTAAGCGGCAACAAAATTTGGAGGTAAAGCTAAAGACCATAGCCCATGATATTGAACACAGAAAAGATAATGTAGTGGATTTTAAAATGTTGGGAATTGACCATCTTTTTGTGGATGAGAGTCACCGGTTTAAAAACCTGATGTTTAATACGCGTCATGACAGGGTTGCAGGAATGGGAAATCCGCAGGGAAGCCAACGGGCATTAAATATGCTTTTTGCAATTCGAACCATTCAGGAACGAACAGGAAAAGATTTGGGAGCAACTTTTTTGTCGGGTACAACCATCTCCAATTCGCTAACCGAATTGTTTTTGCTGTTTAAATACCTCCGACCAAAAGAAATGGAGCGTCAGCAGATTAAAACTTTTGATGCCTGGGCAGCGGTTTATGCCAAGAAAACTACCGATTATGAGTTTTCAGTGACCAACGAAATTGTGCAAAAAGAACGTTTCCGGTATTTTATTAAAGTTCCTGAACTGGCGTCATTTTATAATGAAATAACTGATTTCAGAACGGCAAAAGATATCGGAATAGACCGACCTGAAAAGAATGAAATCCTTTATAATATTCCACCAACACCACAACAGGAAGTCTTTATTCAGAAACTAGTTACCTTTGCCAAAAACGGGGATGCGACACTGTTGGGCAGACCGCCGCTTTCGGAGCGGGAAGAAAAAGCAAAAATGCTGATTGCCACAAACTACGCCCGTAAAATGTCATTGGATATGCGGATGATTAGTCCGCATTACGATGACCATATTGATAATAAAGCTTCGCACTGTGCTGCCAAAATATCGGAATATTATCGTAAGTATGATGAATACAAAGGAACTCAGTTTGTATTTTCCGATTTAGGAACATACAAGCCTGGACAGTGGACACCGTACAGTGAGATAAAACGGAAGTTGGTTGAAGACCATCATATCCCGTCACATGAAATACGTTTTATACAGGAAGCAAAAACGGAGCAGGCAAGAAAATCTATTATTGCTGCAATGAACGAAGGAAGAATTCGGGTTCTGTTTGGCTCAACCGATATGTTGGGAACTGGAGTAAATGCACAAAAAAGAGCTGTTGCACTTCACCATTTAGATTCACCCTGGCGACCATCAGATTTGGAACAGCGAGAGGGCAGGGCAATCCGTAAAGGTAATGAGATTGCTAAATTTTGTGCAGACAATAAAGTGGATGTAATTATTTACGCAGTTGAGAAAAGCCTTGATTCTTATAAATTCAATTTGCTGCATAATAAGCAGCTTTTATTCAGCAGTTAAAAACCAATAATCTGGGCAAACGAACCATCGACGAAGGTAGTTTGGATGAAAAATCGGGCATGAATTTTTCGGAATATGTAGCCATTCTTTCTGGCAATACCGATTTATTGGAAAAAGCAAAGTTGGAAAAACAAATAACAGCATTGGAAAGCGAACGGCAGGCTTTTAACCGTAGTAAATGGACTGCCCAATACCGATTAGATGATATCAAACAAAGTATTGATGGGCACACCAATATGATTGCCCGTATGCGAACAGACTGGGAATCTTTATCTGGCAAAATACAAATTGACGAAATAGGCAACTACCAAAATCCTGTGCTACTTCAAGGCGTAAATGGCTCAGACCAAAAAGTAGTTGGAATAAAACTAAACGAGATAAATGAAAATGCCCGAACGCATAGAGACTACCTAAAAATTGGAACGTTGTATGGCTTTAATATCCTTGTAAAAACAGAAGCCAGTATGAAAGATGGTTTTGATTTTAAGGAGAACCGCTTTTTTGTTGAAGGTAAAGGAGGAATAAAATATACGTATAACAATGGTCATATTGCCAAAGACCCAAAATTGGCAGCAAGTAGCTTTTTGAAAGCTTTGGAGCGGATTCCTTCTTTGATTGAAAATCATAAGTCGTATGCAGAAAAAGCGGCTATAGATTTGCCGGTATTAAAGGAGGTAGTTAACAGTGAGTGGAGAAAGGAAGATGAACTTCGAAAACTTAAAGTTGACCTTTCCGGCTTGGAGAGGAGGATTCAGTTATCGTTGAGAGATAAGAGTTCTGAACATGAAGAAAAGGATGTAATTCAATTAAATAATAATTCTGGTTTTGGGCAGAATGCCGAAATTGCGACAAAGGTAGAACAGAGATTTAAGGTTAGTTAGCTCCATAGCAATTGGAGCTAACTAACCTTCATTTTTTATTTTTATATACAAACTCCTGACTGATAAATTTGTGGACGTCAGATTCCAGGTAATAGACTTTTTGTTGGATGCGTCTGTAAGGAAGAATGCCAGAACTTCTGTATCGCTGAAGAGTGCGGTTAGCTACTTTTAATAACAGGCATAAATCCTGATTGTCCAAAAGATTCTCCCCATTAAGTTGGTTTTTGGTATTATTAAGTTTTTCCATTTTTTTGTCAAGTATTTCAATTCTTTCCAATAAACGCTCCATCCAGGCTTCAAATAATTCTTTGTCTATGTATATCATCATGATTTGTAGGTTTAAAATGGTTTAGAACTTTGGAGCATGTATCTTTTTCGGAAATCCTCGAGTGTTTTTGGGTCACTTGGAATTAATCTTTCCCGAAGGGATTTTTCAACATCAGATAGTCGGTAAAGACATTTTCCCCGAAGCATGGAATAACTAATTAAGTTATCTTTTCGCAGCCGTTGCAACGTTCTCGTGCTTATTTTTAGCAATTCAGCCAACTCATTACTGTCCAGCCAAATTTCCTTCTCCTCAATTGAAGCAGAGGTTTCACATTTGGCGATATATCCTGCTATTTTGTCGATTTTACCAACAAGTTCGTGGTATGCTTTACTTTCAAATGTTATCAGTTCCATATTTCCTAAATTTTGTTTTAGCAAAAATGGAGCTATGGAAAATTCTTATTTGACAAGTTGTTACCAAGTTGGGTATGCTTTTTTTGATGAAATTCCATATTGAAAAGATTATGAGGTAGTTGGCTTTTTGTTTTTTAAAGCAAAGGTAACCGGCGACTACTCTTAGAAATGATTTAAGATTGATTTATGACAACTAAAATCTTCTATAATTACTTTGTATTATATCCCAAAAATGCTTCATAAAAGGTTCATTTTTTTGTATATTTGAACCTATAAGTTCTAACAGAAGGTTCTATGACATCATGAGACAAAAGAGCAATTATTTTTGTCGTTACCAAATCATTACATGCTTATTTTAAGGGCGTGTAATTAGCTGTAATACAATACGTTTAATAAAATAGTTCGTTTCCTACCTGGGGAGCTAAAAGGTCAATCAGTTATGGTTGGCTTTTTTTTGTATATTTAACTTTCAACCCAATTTTTCTACGGCAATGTTTGTTGTTTATATCCTTTATTCAAAACTGAGCGACTCTTTTTATATCGGTCAAACTATTGACTTTGAAAAAAGGATTGAAGAGCATAACAATCATGTTTACCATAAAGCTGAAACTAAAAAAGCTTCTGACTGGAAGTTATACTTTAAGATAGAATGCACAAACCGGAAACAGGCCATACTTATTGAGAAACACATTAAAAGCATGAAAAGTAAGATCTACCTTCAAAATTTAAAAAAGTATCCTGAGATGACAGAAAAACTTTTGAGAAAATATTTGTAGGTTCAATTCCGATAGCTATCGGAACTACCTGGGGAGCTAAAAGGTCAATCAGTTATGGTTGGCTTTTTTTTGTATATTTAACTTTCAACCCAATTTTTCTACGGCAATGTTTGTTGTTTATATCCTTTATTCAAAACTGAGCGACTCTTTTTATATCGGTCAAACTATTGACTTTGAAAAAAGGATTGAAGAGCATAACAATCATGTTTACCATAAAGCTGAAACTAAAAAAGCTTCTGACTGGAAGTTATACTTTAAGATAGAATGCACAAACCGGAAACAGGCCATACTTATTGAGAAACACATTAAAAGCATGAAAAGTAAGATCTACCTTCAAAATTTAAAAAAGTATCCTGAGATGACAGAAAAACTTTTGAGAAAATATTTGTAGGTTCAATTCCGATAGCTATCGGAACTACCTGGGGAGCTAAAAGGTCAATCAGTTATGGTTGGCTTTTTTTTGTATATTTAACTTTCAACCCAATTTTTCTACGGCAATGTTTGTTGTTTATATCCTTTATTCAAAACTGAGCGACTCTTTTTATATCGGTCAAACTATTGACTTTGAAAAAAGGATTGAAGAGCATAACAATCATGTTTACCATAAAGCTGAAACTAAAAAAGCTTCTGACTGGAAGTTATACTTTAAGATAGAATGCACAAACCGGAAACAGGCCATACTTATTGAGAAACACATTAAAAGCATGAAAAGTAAGATCTACCTTCAAAATTTAAAAAAGTATCCTGAGATGACAGAAAAACTTTTGAGAAAATATTTGTAGGTTCAATTCCGATAGCTATCGGAACTACCTGGGGAGCCAAAAGGTCAATCATTTATGGTTGGCCTTTTTTTATATCTTTAGCTTTCATCCCAAATTTATCCGCCATGTTTTTTGTTTATATCCTCTTTTTAAAATTTAGAGACTCATTTTATATTGGTCAATCTGTTGACATTGAAAAAAGGATTGAAGAGCAAAACAATCATGTTTACCATAAAACTGAAACTAAAAAAGCTTCTGACTGGAAGTTATACTTTAAAATAGAATGTACAAGCCGGAAACAGGCCATACTTATTGAGAAACACATTAAAAGAATGAAAAGTAAGATTTACATTCAAAATTTGAAAAAGTATCCTGAGATATATCCTTTGTTCAAAATTTAACGTTATGAGTCAAATTTATTTAAATAATTTCTTTTGGTTTGATAATGCAATAAATAAGTACGTTTTGTTTTGTCATTCAAAAAAGAACGACTGATCAATTCCTCAACCGTCTGTTGTCTTTGCAAATAGGGGGCAAGGATTTTATCCCTCCGTTTTTCATTTATTCCGAATCTTCCTGCCAGTTCCTGAAAATCGTGCAATCCGGGATAGTTGCTTTTTTTCATCTCCTCCGATTTGAAGCCATCAACGAATAATCCTTCATCCAAAGCAAAAACCGAATCATCTACGTGGATTCTTGTATTAAGCAGGTCATAAGCCGGACTTAGCACATAATCTCCGCTTGGTGTTTCTAAAAGTGAAAAGTTTTTCAGGTGTGCATCCCCGTTTGAAAACAGGAAGTTAAAAACAATCAACGAATACAACTTTTCGATTTCCACCCTCCAGGCAGGAACATATTTTTTCAGTAATTCTCCTAATGCCTCATAGCTGTAATTGTATTTGAAGTTGTATCCTGCATTTTCTTCTGTTTTCCCCGTCAGTGTAGCAAAATCTTCCTTCCCCCATTTCAAGCCATCTTCTTTTACATCAAACCGCTTGGTGATGTAAGCAGGTTCTCCACTGCTAAAAAAAATCAGTGCATTTTCGGCTGTTTGTAAACCATATACTTGTCGTGCAATCTGCATGGTCAGATGCTCGTTTGCCGGAACTTGGTCAACACTTTTCACATCCCTGGGAATAGGTTTTAATATGTAAGTTCCCTTTTCACCTGCTTCGGTCAGGCGTAATTTATTTTTGTCAAGCAGGAGCGATAACTTCTCCTGTACGCCGGATATGGAAATCCGTTTCCGGTTTTCGATAAATTTTTCAGCATCTTCTTCATTGCTTTGTGGTGGGGCATAAGGCAATACATGACTCACTTTTCGTCCTTCAAAGACCCTTCTTAAACAGGCTGTACTGTAAGTATCGAACCCTTCTGCTAATGTCCCCGGACAGTATTTTATTTCTGGTAAACTCATTCTTTAATTTCTAAAATGGTTATTGCTCCAATAGTATCCGTTTTAGCTGTAGCCAGCAGCAGGCTGAAATAGTCTTTTTCGTCAATCTTTAAATGACGTGTTTGTAACTGCCTGTTCACACCCTCTGACAACATATTAAAGAAAAACGGGAACAAATATTCCGACTTGTAAACCTGTTTGCTTTTCGGCATGGTAAGGCTAATTGGAGGGTGTTCTCCGTTGGCAAACCAACTATCATCGTATTTGAACTCGTAATTGTTGGTTGAAATTTGGGAGAGTACTCCAACCAGTTCACCATTTCTATAAACATTCGCTTTTCGCATCGCTTACAGCTTTGGTTGTTTTACTTCAAGTTTTAATTCCACCCCCAGAATATCAGCAATCTTGTTAAGTATCTGAACAGTTGGATTCGCTTGCCCGCGTTCAATTTTATACAATGTATTTATGCTGATACCGGCCATCTCAGCAAGGTCAGGCTGGGTAATGTGAAGTACCTTTCTCCGTTCCTTTATTTGCTCTCCTATTTCTGATGATGTCATTATAATGTGATTTTGAGGTAAAATTACTTGTTTTAACAGATAAAAACAAGCATATTCACATTTTAATGTGATTATGAAGTAAATATCATGAGGTATTAGTTAATGTAATTCTTAAAAACCACATTATAGTGTGAGTTGTTGTCTTTTTAAGAAGAAAAATTAATTCGAAATTAGAAACAAACGCCACACTTGTCCTATCAACGCCAAACGCTACCACATATCCTGAATCGAACGCAATCACTGATACATTAGCTTTTAAATAATTAAAAAATGTATCATGGAACAAAAAATTTGGGAATAACTTATTAGTATTATGGGCAAGTAACTTGAAATATACTATCTTTTATCTTTATCAAGGTATTATGCCTATTTCTCTAACAAGTGCACTGAAATGATTTTCTCCAGCTTATGTTTATCAATTGGTTTTGCAATAAAACTATCACATCCGGCATCAGCAGCCTTTTCTTTATCTTCAGTGGTGGAATATGCTGTTTGCGCAATCACCGGAGTTTTGGGCATAAATTCTTTGATTCTCCGAGTCGCCTCATAACCATCCAATATTGGCATTTTAATATCCATAAGAATCATGTCTAAATCAACATTTGCTTTACAAGTATTAATCGCTTCTTTGCCATTATATGCATGCAAAATAGTTATATCATGAGGCGCAGTTATTTTTTTTATTAAAATATCCAAGAAATACAAATTGACCTCTTCATCTTCCACAATAAGTACTTTAAGTTTCTTTGTCCGATTTGCCAAAAGGGAAGAAAATAATTCTGAAGCATTTGGCCCCTTACTTGATTTTGTTGGCTTAAAGGGCAACTCCACATAAAAAACCGATCCTTTATCTTTCTCCGATTCGAAAGAAATAAGCGCATCAATTAATTTTGCATTTTCCTGCGATATGGACAATCCCAATCCTAAACCACTGCTATTATTCGATAAATGTTTTTCTTCCCTTGTAAACCTGTCAAAAATAAGATGTTGGTTGTCTGGATGGATCCCAACTCCAGAGTCTTCAATATGAACTTTGATTTTATCATTTTCTAATTCATACCCAAATTTAACAAGCCCGGTTTCGGTATATTTAAATGCATTATCGAGTATATTGCTCAATATCTGGTACAATCTGGTTCGGTCTGTGTATATAAAGCTTTCATTGTCACCTAATGCAAGGTCAAATTTAAATTCTATCTTTTTCTTCTTTGCTATTAGTTCGAAAACCTTGTAAAGTTCCCTTAACAAACCGTTTAACGATATTTCCTGTTTCTCGACATCCACCTGTTGGGTAATGAGTTTTGAGAAATCCAGAATAGTACTAACAGTGTTAACAAGTTGAACAGATGAATTTTGAATTATTTTAACGTATTCTTTTCTCTTTTCCCAAGATATATCTTCATTCCCGAGCAATTGTGCAAAGCCATAAATACCATTTAAAGGTGTGCGGATTTCATGCGAAAGGTTATGAAGGAATTCTGTCTTTAGCATATCGTTTTCTTCGGCTTTTTCTTTGGCCTCCTGTAGTTCCATTTGTTGCCGGATATTATCCTTCTCAAGTTGATAAATCCTCAAGGCACCATCAATAACCTCTGATAAAGATTTCTCATTCCAGGGTTTTTGGATGTATTGAAATACCTTTGCTTCATTAATGGCATTTTCAACTGCATCTATATCAGAATAGCCGGTAATAAGAATCCGGTTAATATTTGGAAACCGTTCCAGGGAATATTTTAATAATTCAATCCCGGTCATTTCGGGCATTCGTTGGTCGCTCAGGATCAAGTCAATCCGTTGTTTCTCCAGCAACTTTATCCCTTCTTTTGCTGAACTTGCAGTAAATACATTAAATTTTCGTCGGTAAGTATCTTTGAAAACCCGCAGGTTACTTGGTTCGTCGTCAACGTAGAGTATATTGAATTTTTCCATCGGAGTTAATGTGTAATTTTGTGTTTTATCAATATTGTTGCGTAAATCTCTATTAAAATTAACACTTTTATTTTTCAATTGAGGATTTTATGATCTTTTTTAATTTTTCATATTCCCAAGGTTTTGAAATAAATTTTGATAGACGGTACTGGGTAAACGCTTTTTTTATTTCATCATCTTCGGCGTAGCCTGACAAAATTACCCTGTTTGGGGGAATATCGTCGTATTTGTCCGTAATCTCCTTTAAAAGCTCAACTCCGGTCATTCCGGGCATTCGCTGGTCAGTAATTACCAAATCTACCATTTGCTTTTTCAATAGTTCAAGTGCTTCGAAACCTGAAGCTGCAAGAAAAACTTCATAATCCCTTCTAAATGAATCCTTAAAAATCCTCAAATTACTTGATTCATCGTCAACATAGAGTATTTTGTATTTCATGTGCGCAAGTGTTAGTGGTTATTTTATTAAATTAAACAATGGGTAGCGAAATAATAAACTCGGTGCCTTTATCGGGTTCAGAGTTTACCATAATATTACCTTTATGGTCGTTAATAATGCCATAAGTAATAGACAAGCCCAGCCCGGTTCCTTTGCCAACGGGCTTCGTAGTAAAAAAGGGATCAAATATTTTTCCAATCAATTCTTTTGAAATACCTGATCCACTATCTTTAATTGAAATAATAATTTCATTTTTCAGTATGGAAGTTTTTATCCAGATTTTCCCCGAGTCGGTAATAGCATCAATCGCATTGGAAAGGATATTTAAAAATGCCTGGTTTATTTTGCCCGGCGAGCAATTTAAATCCGGGATTTCATTGTTGTAATCCTTGAATATCTCGATATGGTTTTTGTATTTGTTCTTGAGCAACAATAACGATGTATCAAGACTTTCATTGATATTAAGGGGCTCTGCATGGCTTTTGTCCAACCTTGAAAAATTCCTCAAACCTTTAACAATTTCGGCTGTTCGATCGGCCCCAAGTTTTATGTCATTTATAATTTCTGGTATTGCTTCCACTGCATCGTCAAAGTAATTTTCTTCTTTAAGCTGTTGAATCTTTTTAATTTTCTCTTCCAGGTTGTCCTTTTGGGGGTCGAGGTTACTCACCTCATGAATAACTGGCTGAATGTCTTCAAAATCACGCAACAAACTATTAATTCCAGCATAAACGAAATTAATCGGGTTATTTATTTCATGGGCAATTCCAGCCGAAAGTACCCCCAGTGAAGCCATTTTTTTCGATTCTACCAATTGATGTTGGATTTCTTTAATTTCTTTCAGTGTCGCTGTAAGTTCCTGATTTTTTTCATTCAATTCTTTATTTATTTCAAGAATGGTGTTTTTACTGTTTTCAAGTTCTTTGTTTTGAATTGATATTTCTTTTTGTTGTATCTCAAGCAAAATATTTTTCTTTTTTTTATCGTGATAGCTTTTAAACAAAAGCAATAAAAGCAAAGTGGTAATAATGGCTCCTATAGTAAAAAATGCAACCACATAACGTTGTTTTTCTATCACTACATCTTTTTCGGTCAACGATTCTTCTTGTTGTGCAATTTCAGCACTCTGTTCTTTCAGGTATGATTTGCTTTTGTTGATCTCACCCTGGTATTCAATCAACTTATTTTGAGCGTTTAAAAGACTGTCGTTGAATAATTGCAATTCCTGTTCGGTTTCTGTCAAAGATGTCTTTTGAAGGTCGGTTTGCAGTTTATAACCCTCAATATCTGTGGTTAATTTTAAACGTTCGTTTTTTTGCAATTCAATTAGTCCTTGTTGTTTAGTAATTTCATTCTTATGCTGCGAAATCAATTGCTCAGCATCTTTTACTTTCTGGTTCAATAAATTTAAATTAGAAGTCATTTCTTTAAGTTGCCCCTCGGTCACCTCAAGTTGCTGTTCTGCACTATCGAGTTTTCTTTGCGAACTGAGGTATAATTCAACCAGATCAATTTCTGTCCCACCAGACAACAATATTTCATCGTTAATTTCAATTTGCCGGTTATAAATATTCCCCTTGTTCATTTCAAAAAGCATTTTGCCTTCGTCTGTTTCATACAAGTTGAGCAAAATTTTGCTTTTCTCCTCCACATTTTCGCTTACCAAAAGCACCTCAAAATCTTTACTTTCAACAAATATATTGGGGTATAACGAAACTTTGTCATTCCCAACGAAAACCAAGCAGGCATTTTTATAATCGATATTTTGTCCGTTAGGAATATTGTCCACACGGATATTTCTCCCCTCAACTTTCACATTATTTGCCATATTCATAAATTCCCGGATAATTTTTTCATCCTCCGAAACCAAAACCATGTTGAATGTTGTCAATGATTTTTGTTTTGGTGAAGAAGATAACTTGGCAAAATTATAAACGTATGCACCAATAGCCTGGCTACGATCAATTTGCGCGCAGGTATTAAATGCATTCAAAAAAAGT
This sequence comes from Prolixibacteraceae bacterium, assembly GCA_963677475.2. Taxonomy (GTDB): domain Bacteria; phylum Bacteroidota; class Bacteroidia; order Bacteroidales; family Prolixibacteraceae; genus JABMQB01. The sequence goes on from CAXXQD010000021.1 coordinate 16,943, forward strand.
ATTGCGATAAAGGATATAAAAGTAATATATCTAGTTTTAATCATAGTTCCCCTATTTTATATGTTAACTTAAACAAGAAGGATCGTTGTGGTTGCCTAATCCGGTCAGGTATTAAATTTGAAGTATGGTAGTATTTAGTATTGGTTAGGTTTTTAACAAGAAATTGTATGTTCTTATTTTTATAATTCAAAACTGAAACATTGAAATCAACAACTACTGCCGGATCAATATATTCACTATTGGTAGCCTGAATAATTTTCGGGTTTTTACGTTTCCCAAAATAAAAAGTTTTCAAGCCCATGTTTACATGCTTCATAAACGAATAGTTAATCCCCAATATTCCAGTGTGCGGAGCAATTTCTGCCATTTCCTGGCCATCGTTATCTTCAGATAAAGTATTAGTATAACTCCCGAAAAAATTGAAATTGTTTTTTACCAGTTTCGAGCTTAATTCTACACCTTTTGTAATGCTATTGCCCTTATTGCCCCAATAAAATGCTGAATTATCTGCATTAAACTCTTTTACAATTGCATTATAAAGGTTGTTATAATAAACTTGAAGTTCTGTTTTAAAATTCTCGGTAAAATAATAAGTGTTTGAAATTTCGAAAGATTTAAATTTCTCCGGATCTAAATTGGGATTGCCAACACCATCTGTAAAATCCCAGGGTTTTGGTGCCCTGAACGCCTGGGCAAAAATTAGTTTTGCCCCGTATCGTTTTTTATTATAGAGAAGCGATGCCCTTGGTGTTAATACCCCCTTGTAACTCAAACTGTATTCAAAGCGCGCACCCAGCGCAAGTTGCCAAAATTCGAGGAACCCAAAGTCAAACTGAAGGAATGAGCCAGCCATAAAATCATTGGTTTTGGGGGGCGATTTTGGCTTCGGCGGTTGAAGGTAATACTCGTTACTACGTGTGGTTGAATATCCTTTGGAAAGGCTTTCATATTGCCCCAATACACCCGTAACAATATTGAAATTAACTAATGGTTTAATTTCCAGTATGCTTTCGAAACCAAGCATATTGTTCGGGCGGAAATAAGCAATTCGACCGGTATCGGTAACTTCCTTAACTGAGTTTCCGAGTACTGTTGCATTGCGGTTATACAATATTGTATTCAGGCTGGTTTTGTCCGAGAATCTTTTTTGATGTTTTACGTATGAATTTATTAGCTGTAAATTCCATAGGGTCCCAAATCCTTTATGGTCAGTATTTTCGGATGGGTTATATGTTGTAGTCGAACTACGCCGGTTTTGATAATTCACCCCAAATGTTAAATTCTTGGCTATTAATTTAGCATCAAAAGCATAGTCTGTTTCATAGATTTCCAGATTTTCATCCCAGTAGTTATCGTTTTTTTCATTGCTGAGATCAGCCTTCCCGGAGGTTTTATACATTGCCGAAATTTGCAGTCCGAGTTTCTCACCATCGTGCGAATAACTTAGATCGGTTTGATACGTATTAAACGATCCTGCGCCCATATTGGCAACAAGCCTGTTTCCGGGCTCCGGGCTTTTGGTAATAATGTTAATTACCCCGGAAATCGCATTTGTGCCATAAATCACAGATGCCGGGCCATACATAACTTCAATGCGTTCAACATTCGCTAAGTTATATTGCCCTCCGCCATAAAACCCGCCCGAGTTTAATTCATTAATTTGTACACCATCAATGTAAATAAGTATTGCATTGTTTTGTCGTGGCAATCCGCGCATAAATGAATAGCTGTTCAAGCCCATAATATTCCGGAACTGAAATCCAGGCAATTCTGCCAAAGCATCTTCAATGGTAAAATATGCCCCAGCTTCAATTTGCTCTTTTGTGATTACCCTAATTGTGTTGGTTGCATTTTCAATGGTTTGAACGGTTTTCTTCTCCGATGCAATATTTAATTGCGATAATTCGTATAAGCTTTGCGAATAATAAGATGCCGAATCGGTTTGCGATAAACCAATTACCGGGCAACAAAAAACAGAAAATGTTAACAATAAAAGTAATATGAACTTTGATCTACCCATTTTTACTAATCGTATAACTTTATCAATAGGTTTATTAAAATTGTTCTGCCGGGTTGCGGATGATACGCAGGTAAAAGCCCATCAGGATTAATGTTATTTTGGTAATCGTAATCATCAATAAATCCTGAACCTGTTTCCCTACCTATGCCATAATATTTCTCGTTAAATACATTGTTTGCAATTAACTGAGCAGTGAAATGTTGTGCAAAGCGGTACGATAAAACCAGGTTAGCTTTGAAGTAAGATGGTGCGAACCCATTTTCATAGGTTTGAATCCACAGATTTGTTTCCTGTGCTTTACGCTTCCCAACATAATTTGCCCTTAAATCAGCAGTTATTTTATTTGAGAACAATTTCAGGTTTACTCCTGCATTCAATTTGTATTTTGCGGTCCGTTCAATTTCGTAAATGTTGTTATCTTGGTCGATACCTACCAAACAACCATAATTTGAATAGAACAATATATTTTCTTTAAGCTGGCTTTTAAAATAAACCGAAAGCCCGGAAACCCTAAACTCACCGAGGTTCTCATAACGTTCACCAGAAGGTTTGTTTGCATCAGGTACTTTTCCAATAAACTGTTTTACTTTTGAATAAAATACATTTGCTTTTACCGATACTCTGTCATTAAATAGTAAACTATTGAATTCAAATTCACTGGTCCGTATCCTTTCTGGTTTTAAGTTTGGGTTTCCCCTGAATTCACTGGTTAATTCAAATATGCCCGGCTGCCGAAATGCACTGCCGTTCATGAATTTCACCCCCCAAGAGGATTTTGGCTTAAAATCTATTGCAAACCTTGGATTCAGAACATTGCCAAATTCTGTGCTATAATCGTAACGCAAACCAAAAGAACTTGACAACTTAGCAAACCATTCTTTATCGTATAAGGCATAAAATGCAAGCTCTTTTTGATAGAATATTGGATATTCCCTTTTTTGATTAAGCCCATTACCCTTTTCGGCGATATCCCATGAAGAAACGGAAACACTATGTGAGCCGGAATAATTACCTAATGAAACAATACGCTCGCTTTTTTGACTTAAGGTTGCCTTGAATCCAAAATAAAACAGGTCGTTGGGACTGCATTGGTATAACAACTTCTCTTCGAGATAAGTCTGGTATGAATAAGCTGCATAATTTTTTTTTAGATCGGGAAAACGGTAGAGATACTTGAAGCCTTCATCAGGAAGGATATTTGTTGACCTGAAAACAAGGTCCGATTTAAGGTTCCATTTTTCTGAAAGTTTCTTGCTATTAGAAAAGTAGGTATGGTACGATTTATAATGTGCCTTGCAATCTTCGCTAAAAATATTGTATTCGTACTGAACATTTGCTGATGAGTAACCACGTATAAACTCTGAATAAAACACACCAATTTCCCAATTTTTGTATGCCACTTTTGCCCTTAGTGCATAACTATCGTTCTCGTTGTTAAATCCGTTAGGGATATTTTTCCCTACCAGGCTATTGGGAATATTCTCCACAAAATTCCCATTTGCATCGTAATCAGCAAGTATGTTTTCCGGGTATTTATTGTCTTTAAAATAGCCACCGGGGTCATACCTGTCTATGCCGCCATCGCCAGAAGTCCTGTATTTATGGAAAGTAACCGAAGCGTGGGCATCTTCTCCAATTTGTGTTCCTAAATGGATGTCGAATGCGGAAGCATTATTGGAACCTATGGATGATTTTGCACTTACCCCTGAAAATTTGTTTTTTGTAATTAAATGGATTATTCCAGTATATGCCTGGGCCCCATACATAACTGACCCGGGCCCTTGTATAATTTCGATTCGCTCAATATCGATCAGCATGTTTTCGTATGTCCAAAGTAAAGACCAGTTAAAGCTTATTTGGTTTTGGATAATCCCATCAACCATCACCAAAACTTCGGGGTTACCAACTTCGCCTAAGCCCCTGTTCATGCTGTAGGTTGAGTATTCTCCACTGCCATCATTGAACATCATAAAGTCAAATCCCGGGATATCCTGACAAACATCTACCATGGTTTGGTAACCGCGTTCTTCGATCATTTGCCTGGTAATAATAATAACATTTGATGGGGCATTCTTTCTATTTTCGGCTCTAATCGACCCGGTAGTTATTTGAATGCCAGCAAGTTCTTTTAGCGAGTAGTTGTACCTTCCATTAATACTTTCGTTAACCTGTGCCGCACAGAATAACTTAAAACAAAGTATTAATAGCACAAAAATACTTTTAATTCCATTCATCACTTAACCATAGTAACTATAGCTAAGATAAACATAATATTTTACTTGCAACAGGGTATAGCCTACATTTAATATCTGTAAATCAGCATTTAAGGATTAATTTTTAAATTGTTTTCAAGATTTATCTATTTGCCAGGAATAAGTTGAAGAAAGAAAAATTATTCATAAAACCAACAGTTTAAATGTTTACACATTGGGTTTAATCCTATCTAAAAAGGATGACTAAGTCGAAAACGTTAGGAATTGAGTTTGAGTGCAACACCTCTACTGATCCTTTTCGCGAATTTTTTCTTCCAACTCTCTTACTTTCTCTTTCAATTCTTTTATCCTGAATTCCCGCCCCACAAATAACTCATTAAAGTTTTCAAGTTCCCTATTTTTATCCTCTAAATCTTTTGTTCGTTCAAGCACCAGTTCTTCAAGGTGTTCTTTATATTTTTTGAGTTCTTTTTCTGCGGATTTACGTTCACTAATGTCTTGAATTACGCCAACAACCACAAAAGGGTCATCGTCATTACCATAAACTAGTTCGGCTATCGATGCTATTGTTTTTGGTTTATCAGAATGTAAAGGCATAATTTCAAATTCCAAATCGTAAGGTTTCCCTTTTTCAATCAGGTCAATTAATGCCTGATGTACCCTTTCCTTCTCGGGGATACAATTTTCAACTTCTTCTGTTGTAAAATTGTCTTTCTCAGGATCAAATCCATAGATACGTTTTGCCTCATCCGATCCCCAAAATGTGCCCTCTTTTATGTTGTATTCCCAATTACCGACATGGCTAATAGCCTGCGCCATTCGATATCGCTCTTCGCTCACCAACAAATTATCTTTTGCTTGTTTTTGTTCGGTAATATCTTCATAAACCCCAAGCAAACCAAACACCTTCCCATCTGTTCCGGTTAATGAAGTCTTATTAGTACGAAGCCAGATTGTTGTACCCGATGGTGTTGTTTGTGGCTCAACTATATTTAGTTTTGGGGTGTTGGTATTCATTACCTTTCTGTCATCATCTCTGTATAGTTCAGCCTGATCCCTCCAACCAAGTTCAAAATCATCTTTGCCAATAATCTGTTGTGGGGTTTCAAGTCCGGCATCTCGTGCAAACAGGGAGTTGCACCCCAAATAGCGAAAATCTTTGTCTTTCCAAAATACGCGGATTGGTATGGACTCAATAATAAGTTGCAGCATACTTTGTGATTGTTCAAGTTGCTCCACCAATTCTTGCAACTCCTTGTTTTTTTCCGATATTAAGGTTTCCGAAGCCTTTTTGTCCGTAATATCAACCAGCATAGCCACGTTCCCGGTAATAGTTCCATCAGTGTCCTTTAATGAAGATGCATATATGCTATAATCAATAAACGACCCATTACGCCTTTGCCGTTTCACCTCAACCCCATTTATTGACTTACCTGTTCTGATTGCATCGCGAAATTTCTTAAACTCTTCTTTTTTATCCATGGGAACACTTGGAAGGTAATTGCCAGCCGCCTCTTCAAACGACCAACCCAGCATTTTTTCTGCCGCCGGGTTCCAAACGCTGTGAACTTTCCCATCTAAATCCAAACCTATTATGGCAATAGGTGCTGCTTTTATCACAGTTTGAAGAAAATCATTTACTTCCCGTTGATCCTCTTCTGTTTGTTTGCGTTGCGTAATATCGGTTATTATCCCTTCAATGGCTATTGGCTTATCTTCCTTGCCACGGATTAAAAAATTTCGCTGGTTTAACCATCGGACTTCACCTGATTTATGAACGATCTGATATTCGTAAGTAGGAGGCATTTCACCTTTTAAAAGGTTTGCCCACTGTTCCTCAAAATACGGAATCCAATCGGGATGCAGTATTTCTCTAATTAACAATGGATTTGCATACCACTCATTAGCCCATACCCAAGAATAGAATTTGCAGCTGGACTTATATACTCATATTTCCCATCTGTGATAGACATTCTATATACTACATCCTGGGCATTCTCGGCTAACCTACGGAATCGTTCTTCACTTTTTTTTAAGTCCCGGCTTATTAATAATCCGGTTAATGCAACTTCGAGCCGCCTGCCTATTTCCTGAAAAAGCTTTTCATCCTCTTTGTCCCATTTCCTGAGATACGAACATTAATGAATTCCAAATTGCCAAGGATCCCCAACCTTGGGGTACAGTGCCATTGCCATCGCGCTTTTTATGCCAAAATGATCTGAAACTTTTTGGGGCAAAGGTTGTCCCGATTCAGAATTATATATAATTGGACCATCCGTTTCAAGCTGTATCTTAAATGCCTCGGCAATCGATTTATCCATTTCGATTTCAAGCTTCTTGGAAAAAACTCCTGGATAATCAGGATTGGTGCATTCCATCGGAACCGACCAATATTCTGCTTTTGGATTACATGGGTACGTTAATGATGCCCTATCGCAACTGAAAATTGACAAGACAACATTTAAAACGTCGCTCATCATTTTATCCAGATTATCCGCCTCCTGAATTGCATGGTTAATTTTTCGCATGTTTTCCAAGAAGCGAACATAATTATGCTGCTCCTGAGCTGCTTTTTTGTTTTCTGTAATATCTTGGTGAGTTCCTACACGTTTAATTTCTCTGCCGTTCTTATCATTGATCCTTTTCCACCGGTTGTGTATCCAACGAATTTCCCCATCTGTCCTGATAATACGAAACTCTTGTTCGTGGTATTCCTTCCCAGAAGCTGATTCCTCCATTGCACGGGTCAATATATTCAAATCATCGGGATGAATAACTTTCTTTATAAGTTCGAATGTGGGCGTTTGTGGATCAATACCTAAAATATTGAAAAACTCATCCGACCAAATTATTTCATCAGTAAGTATATCATGCCACCAATATCCAATGTGAGCACTTTGTTGAGTATCCAAAAGCATTTGTTCTACATTAGATAATTTTTCTTTTGTTTCCTCAAGCTCAGAATTTTGATTTTCAAGCCTTTGAATGAGTGCTTTTACATCTGATTCTGAAATGACTTTATTCGTATCTTCATTCCCTGTCTGCAATTTAGACAGCCTGCCCAAAAAAGAATTATCGCTTTTTGAATCCCCCTTTTTCCCCATAACTATCCAATTTCTATTAAAAGCAATTTACAATATTTTCTCATTGCATACTTAGCAATATGTTATATATCAGAAACCCAATACATATTCGTAATGATGGAAGGGTTCAACAAAATATCAAGTATTAAAATAGGATTGCACTATATCATCCGGTTGTACCCATTGCATTGGCAATGGCATTTACCGAGATTAGCAGTTGGTTTAGCAGGGCTGCTTTTTTCTCCGGTTCATTGAAACTTAAACGTCGCCATTCTTTTAAATAGTTTATTTGGTTTTTATGAAGGATTTGAAGCGCTTCGGCCCTCAAAATAGTTGAATAATAATGGTTTTTGCGACGTTCATTTATGGGCACCCCAAGAAGTTCGCCCATTAACCTGCGGGTTTTTTCAAGTTCGTTCAATATCAAATTCATGATCGATTCCCTCACACTCTCATTTACAACCAATGATGCATACATTTTCATTATATTTTCATCGGTGCTTGCCAGGCTGGTATCAATATTTGTAAAAACATATCGCACAAACTGGCTTTCATTAAACAACCGTTTAAGCTTTTCATATTTATCAGGATATTCTTTGCTTAACTGTTCAAGTGTGGAACCTACACCATACCAACTTGTTATATGAAACCTTGCCTGCCCCCAGCTAAATACCCACGGAATTGCCCTTAAATCGTCAAAAGTCCTCTTGCCTGTACGGCGTGCAGGACGTGACCCTATCTTACTTTCTTCAATCACATCAATTGGTGTTGCTTGCGAATAAAATTCGAGAAAATCTTTGTGCTGAAGTAATTTTGCATAAAACTCATTGCCTTTTTTACCCATGTATTCCAAAATATCCAGAACTTCATTGTTGTTGACCTGTGTATTTTGGTGAAGCAAAGTGTTTAGTGTTGCACCAGCGAGCAACAATTCAAGGTTATATGCTGCATTTATTTTATTGGCATATTTTTTTTCAATACTTTCACCTTGTTCGGTAATTTTTAGTTTGCCTGAGAGCGTGCCATTGGGCAACGAACGTAAAAACCAATGCACAGGGCCAGCTCCCCGGCTAATTGTACCTCCTTTTCCATGGAAAAATTTAATTCTAATACCGTACTTTTTTGCAACTTCCGAAATTTCCTTTTGAGCTTTGTACAAATACCAGGTACTTGCTAAAATTCCCCCATCTTTATTGCTATCGCTGTAGCCAATCATCACTTCCTGAATTTTATAGGGCAGTTTCTTTTGTACCCGCTGATATTCAAGGCTGTTTTGTACTTCGGGGTAGGAAAAATACGATTCTAGTATTTGTGGGCTTGAAATAAGATCATCAATGGTTTCAAAAAGCGGAACAACATGCAATTTTAATATCAGGGTTTGATCAAAAAACGCTAATCCCGTTTCCCTTGCAAGGATATAAATTGTTAACAAATCGCTGACATGCCGCGTCATGCTAACTATTAACGATCCCAACGCATTTGCCCGGTAAAGTGATATGTGTTCTTGCAGAACAGAAAAGCAGTCCAGAACATTTCTTGATTCTTCAGGCAAATTGTTCCAGTCACGGATAAAAGGGCGGTTTGATTTTAGTTCATGTTCGATTGAAAGGAGCTTTTCCTGTTTATTTTCTGAATTGAAAGCTGATTCAATGGTTTTCGTGGATCGAACGATTTGAATAAGTGCCTTTTCGTAGTATGTGCTGTTTTGCCGAACATCGAGTGTGGCCAAATGAAAACCAAAAGCCCTTACCAATTGAATAGTACGTGCAACTGAATGAATATACAAGGACTTTTTATTTACCAATACCAACCCATCCTTTAAAATCTGCAGGTCGGCAACCAATTGACTTGATTCGCTATAAGTCCCCTGTTTGTCAAGCAATTCGAATGATTGTGACTTGCTTATTTTCACAGGCAATTTATTGATCAATAACAAGACAAAACCCTTAAATGCCTCATTGACTGAAGACTCAAGTACCGACTTCGAACTTTTACCGATTTCACGGGTTAAGGCTTTATATCGTTTATGTATATGTTGTGGAAGATCATTTATGTTGAAATAAAAGCTAAGGTCTTCCGAAAGTTTTAACAGCTCATCTTTTAAAATCAGAAAGGCATTCAACCGAAGTTTTAAAAGGGTGTTTTTTGTTACAAGTGAAGAAACCAGAGGGTGCCCGTCGCGGTCACCGCCAATCCAAGTGCCAAATTTTAGCTGCGGAAGACCATTTCCTTCCAACAATTTATCAGAGTCGAAGCCTGCAAATTCCCAAGCCTGGTATAACCTTCGATTTAATAAATGTACAATTTCCGGAAAAACATTTTTAAGGTAGTGGATTACATTATCCAACTCCGTTTCAACCGTTGGCTTTTCAATGTAATACTCATCGATATTCCAAATAGAAGAAATTACCCTTTTTATTTCGTTCCTGTTCTCATTAATTTCATAAGAATTGTACATCGAATTTTCCCTTTTAACCAATAGAAGGTACAATTCGCGGTATTTTTTTAAAATTACAGGCCTTTTCGCTTCTGTTGGGTGGGCTGTCAACACAGGTTCAACTTCAATTTCAGAAAATGTTTCGAGGATTTTCGATGGCTTTATACCTTCATTTTTCAAAATTTTGAAGGAATTGGCCCATAATCCGTTGATTGAATTCAAGGCATTTTTGTCTTCGACCTTTCTCCGGTTTTGAACTGCCCCATTGGTTTCGGCAAGGTTTAATAATTGAAAACATACTGAAAACAAGTGAAAATGCTTTTGGGTGAATTTTGTAACACCTAAATCATAATGGTTGCAAAACCAGGGTATGCATGATGCCAATTCCTCTTCGTTGTTTTCAATCAGTACCTCTTTGAAGCAATGCAACATGAATTCCAAATCATGATAAGGTTTGCCTAATTCTTTTTTGATGGTTTCAAGCTGTGTCATACTTTTAAAATAGATTAAAATTAATGAATTTCTAATTCATTAACACAAAACACTGGTACACAATACATGTTAAACTATTTGCTAACCAAATAACAGATTATAGGGTTTAAGGTTGAAATTAACGATAAAGAAAGTGGAAATAAGGTTGGTTATACACTTAAAGTTCGTTTTATCGGACGTATTTATTGATCATATTTTTAATATCCATACTTTTCACGGGCTTTGCTAAATAATCGTTACAACCCTCGGCAATAAACCTTTCGGCATCGCCTGAAAGTGCATAAGCAGTAAGTGCAACAATCGGGACATCTTTATTTACAGACCTTATTTTTCTGGTTGCTTCTATTCCATCCATAACAGGCATTTTAATATCCATAAAAATAAACTCAATGTCGCGGTTTTTTTCATATAGTTCCACAGCTTCTAATCCGTTCTTTGCCCACAATAGGTTCCTCTCATTGCTACTTAATATTTGCTCCATAAGCAAATAATTAACCTCTTCATCTTCGGCAATAAGTATCTTAACTTTTGCAAGTGTTTTATTAGATAATTCGGAACTGCTTATGCTTATACGTTCTCTTGGCGACTTGCTTAGGGTTTTATTTTCTAAATGGAAAGAGAATGTACTGCCAACGCCAAACTGTGATTCAACGGTCACCATCCCACCCAATAATTTAGCATAAGCATTAACAATTGACAAGCCCAAGCCAGAGCCCTCATACGACCTGGAATAAGCTGCATCTACCTGCCCAAAACGTTCAAATATCAGGTCAATTTTATCTTGTGGAATGCCAATTCCGGTATCTTTTACATAAAATGAAATTGTGTTCTTATTTAAGTTGCACCCCACTTCAACAAATCCTGTGTTGGTAAATTTAATCGCATTTTTAATTAAATTGACCAAAATTGACTCTACCTTGTTTTTATCTGTTTCGATCTTGGTGTTTTGTATAGATTCAGGAGAGACAACTGAAAAACCAATCCCTTTTTTTTCAGCCTCAGGAGCAAATACATTTCTTATATAACCCAATACTTCTGATATATTAACATTTGAAGGGTTTAGCTGTAAATGCCCTGATTCAATTTTTGAAACTTCGATGATATCATTGATTGTATCAAGAAGCCTGACACTGCTTTGTTGAACAATATCCAGAAAGTTTTCCCGGCTTTCATTCGATAAATCCTGTTGTTCCTGCAAAATATTTACAAAACCCAGAATGCTGTTCATCGGGGTACGGATTTCGTGGCTCATGTTGGCCAGAAAAGCTGATTTTAAGCGATCGCTTTCTTCTGCTTGTTCCTTTGCAACTTTTAATTCAGCAATCAGGCCTTCCCTTTCCATGCTCCGCCAGATGCTTTCCATCAATAACGATAGTTGTTGGCCATCGCTATTATCATAGTCTGATTTTTTGTTTGCAACACTTACAACAGCGATAATTTTATCGCCTGAAAAATAAGGTACCGAAAGGTAATTGTGCAATTTAACATGCCCCGCTGGGATTCCTTTTAGCAATGAATTTTCCTTTTCAAAATCATTGATAAAGAATGTTTTTCTCCTGCGAACACTTTCGGTCCAGCAACCGGTATCTTGCAATTTAAATTCATACGACCTGTTTTTAATTTCACATTCTTTCATTGCAGTCTCTGACCACGAATGTATATTAAAAACCTGTGTTTCTTCATTATAAAGCGCAATAAAACCAAGGTCACTTTTTGTTAGCAAAAGTGCTTGTTCAAGGCTGTAATTAAGCAATTCATCTTTGCCCTCAGGTTTAAATTCCAATATTTTCAACTGGGTTTCTAGTCTTTTGTTATTGCTGTCAATCTGCTCTTTTGCTTGTTCCAGCTCGGTAATGTCATTTAATCCAAGCAATACCATTTCACTTTGCTTCGCTTCAATGAATGCTGCTGAAAGAAGAAAATGCTTTTCAATTATTTTATCATTTACCACAATTGGCAGCGTAGCTTTTATATTTTGAAAACTTTTTTTTGTTGACAAGCTTTTATCTATGGTATTCCGAATTGGGCAAACCTGGCACTTTTCAGCATATCCACAACCATCAGGGCTTTGTAAATGGTGTATGCAATTTAACACTTCCCCGCCACGGAGCCCGATAATTTCCTTTTCTGATTTTCGGATTGCCGATACGCCTGCATTGTTGATTTTAACGATATTTCGGTCTCTATCAACCAGAAACAAAACGACCGGCGTATGGTTAAAGATCTTGAACAATAGGTTTTGATCTGTCCTTAAATGCTCATCAATTCTGCTGCGGCTAATGGCATATTGGATTGAATGCAACAATTGGGTTTCGTTAAACCTTCCTTTAACCAAGAAATCCTGTGCGCCAAGGTTCACTGCTTCTAAACCGGTCCCATTGTCTTTTAACCCGGTCATTACAATTATAGGGATTTGAACGGTTGTTTCGATTAGCTTTTTTAAAGTGTCCAGTCCAAAAGAGTCCGGTAAGTTTAAATCGGTCAATATAATATCAAAGCTCTTGTCCCCTAACTTTAAGATCCCTTCATTTAATGTTGTTACATGAATTACCTCAATTTTAAAATTTGTAAGCAACAAAAAGTATTCGTGATATAGGTCAGCATCCTCAAGGTCATCTTCAATTAGAAGTGCCAGATATTTATTTCCTTCTCTCATAACAAACTTTTTTGAACAATTTCATCCCGAGAAATCAACCTTTTTACTTCTCAGGAAATTTAACCACAGTGAACCAGAAATTATTAACGGCTTCAACAACAGTTTGAAATTCCTTTAACCCAACCGGCTTGGTAACAAAACAACTTACCCCGGCAGCATATGAATTAGCAATATCGGTTTCTGATTTTGAAGTGGTTAAAACCACCACGGGTATTGTTCGAAACCTTTCATCCCCTTTAATGTATTGAAGGACTTCGTGCCCGCTCATTCGGGGCATATTTAAATCCAACAGAATAAGGTCTGGTAATTTTCTTTTTTCTTCATCGTAAACTTTATTCAGAAATTCAACTGCTTCAACACCGTCACGAGCAATTTCAATATTTAATTTCATTTTGGTCATTTCCAGAACTTCGAGGGTCAAATCAAGGTCTTCCTGGTCATCATCGACCAGCAATACGTTTATGAGTTTTAAGTCTTCCATGCTGATATTATTAATTTTTATAAAAAAACTTTATAACCATTTTTGAAGCATCCGTAAATATAATCTTCTTCTATCTAGGAAGTTTGATGTAAAAAACAGAGCCTTCCCCTGGTTCTGATTTTGCCCATATTTTACCTCCGTGCCTCTCCACTATTTTTTTACAAATCGATAATCCAATGCCTGTTCCCGCATATTCGTTTCGTGCGTGCAAGCGCTGAAAAATTATAAAAATCCTTTCAGCATATACTGAATCAAATCCAATCCCATTATCTTCTACTTTTATGAGCCAGAAATTATTCTTTTCATCTGCAGAAATATTTATTACCGGACTATTTTCTCCTTTAAATTTTATGGCGTTTGTAATTAGGTTTTGCATTACTTGCACCAGTTGCCTTGGGTCTCCATTTACAATAGGCAACTTATTAAAATTTATAATTGCATTATGTTCCTTTATTTGAATTTCAAGTATTTCTTTTGTTTCATTAACAATTTCGGTCAATGATACAGGTTCAAAGTCGTTGGCTTTGGTTGTTACGCGGGAGTATGAAAGCAAGTCGTCGATTAGCTTTTGCATCCGCTCAGTACCTGAGGTAATTATATCCAAATACTTTGATGCCTTTTCATCTAATTGATCTTTGTACTTAAATTCAAGCAATTCGGAGTAGCTTTTTATTTTTCGCAGAGGTTCTTGTAAATCATGGGAGGCTATGTAGGCAAATTGTTCAAGTTCCTGATTTGACTTTAGAAGTTTCTCCTCCATCATTTTTCTTTCGGTTACATCAATAAAAGTAGCCAGGAATCCATCTTTTAGGGTTATCCCGCCAATTATCACAATCCTTGTTTCGCCATTTTTACATGTCACTTTGTATTCCTCTGGCCTTATATCAATATTCTTTAAACTTGCATTTTCCAGAGCATCTCCCCAGGTTTGCAGCACCCAATTTCTGTATGCTTCATCAGGATATGCTTTCTGCCACCATACATCGAGGGTAGGAACATCATTTAAAGTATAACCGAAGGTTTTTACAAATTGATTGTTAATCAAAATAAGACTTCCTTCATTGTCAACATTACAAAGCGGGATGGTTGAAGATTGAAACAAACTCCTGAATTTTTCCTCACTGTTTTTTATAGCAGTTACATCCTTCGTAAAACCAAAAGTCCCGACAATTTGATTGTTTTTATCATATAAGGGCATTTTGGTGGTTGCCTCCCAAATTTCCTCCCCTGATTTAGTTTTTACGTGAACAACATCATTAACCAATGGAACCTGTGATTCAATAATTTGGTTTTCGTCTTCAAAAAACTTTGTGGCACTCTCCTTTGTTTGAAAATCAAAATCGGTTTTACCAATTATTTCTTCCATAGTTTCTGCTTGAAACTTTCTTTTCATGGAGGCACTAATTCGGACAAACCGGCTTTTTTTATCTTTAAAATATATGGTGTCCGGAATGTTTTCCATTAAATTATCCATCAAAACTTTCTCCGCTTCAAGGTTTTCCTTTAGTTCTTGCAATTCCTTTTCTTTGCGAACTTGTTTCGTAATATCTAAATGAGATCCGGACATATAAATAGGAGATCCGTCATCTGCCAAGGTTACTGCTGAACGGTTAAGAATCCAGACAAACTCTCCGTTTTTATGCTTCATGCGAAACTCATGCTCAAAACTTCCAATAGGTTTTTGAAGATATTCTTGTACATTTTTGAGCATCCTGTCCTTATCTTCTGGATGCAGGTTATCTTCAAATGTTTTAAATGTATTTGGCAATTCTTCATCGGTATATCCTAAGATTGCTTTCCAACGGGGAGAATAATACAGCTCATTTTTTTTAAGGCCCCATTCCCAAATTCCAGTATTTGAGGCTTCAAGAATGCGGGTAATCCTATCTTTTTGTTTGTTCAATTCCGCCTCTGTTTCAACAAACCTCGTAATATTGACCGAAATCCCGGTGACCAACTCAAGTTTGCCTTCCGAATCAAATACCGGGCTAAATGAGCTATCAAAGGCTAAATCCCCAACAAATACAGTTGATCGCGATGCTTTTCCATCCAGTGCCTTTTTACAAGCCTCCAGAATTAAAGGTTCGTCTTTATAAATATCAAATACCGACATCCCCACAATCTCGCCTGGCTTCAACCCTAATAATTCAAGCCCTCTCCCTTTCGATAAAGTAAAAATGCCATTTTTATCAAATGAAAAAATAATTGCATTTAAGTTGTCTACTATGGTTTCTAAATGATTCATTTATTAATCTTAAAAAATCCTGTTAGGCTTTCAATACAAGAGTATTCTAATTTCTTAAATATTACATTGTTGGAAAGACAATGAAAATCAAATTATGAACCAAATGCATCCGGAATTAATTGCCATCGTATTTACACTTAAATCAAAATCCCTTGTTTCTTAAAATACGCGTTCCAATTTGAATTAGAAGTTCAATAGCTTAATTAGCCCCCTAAAAAACTGTGGCATTTGATTATTATATAAAATTACACCCTATTTTATTGAAGAATCTTATCTTCCCCTTCCAACTTAATAAAAGTAAAAAAAAAGTGGCTAAAAAGGTATTTACTTAGGCGAGAGTTTAAAAAATCAGCAATCCTAACCTTTGAAATCAGCATTTTGAACCTTTCTGAATCTACACAAAGTGATAAGTCACTATTCTTGATACAAATGTCTTTGTTTTAAAACAATTATTACTCATTTAATCATTCTCTCCTTTATACCTTTGAAAGGTTTTTTTAATGCTTGACCTGTTGCCTCAAAAAGCTTAAAAGTTAGATAAGTTGCTAAACAAATAAGTACAATTATAGAAAACACAATTATATCGAACAGGTCTAAGATATCCATTATGATGCCCCATTTAGTATTGAATAAATTAACCAAATAACTACTTAATCAATGAATCAAACAAACAATTTTACATTCCTAAAATTACTTTCCCTTTTAATAACCATTCTGTTATTTAATTCTTATGGCATGGCACAATTGCCTGCCGCGAAAGTCGATATTAACATGGAGGGCCGGAGCACAACAGAAGTAAATGAACCGGGATATACCCCCTGGTACATTCCCAGGGTATCGAGTGATACCCTTGTGGTTTCCGATGTAACTTTTATTATAAAAGCAACGGCGCCTAAAGATCATACAACCATGCGTTGCAGTTGGTCAAAAGCATTGGTTCAATCGCCATATTATATGAGGCTCGTAAACGATGGTGTAAAAATTGACAACGACAGCTTATTGGCTTATCCCGACATGGGGGCCGAAATCGAACTCCATATCCAGGGATTACCGGTTGGTAGCCATTCCATACAAACTTACCACAACCTTTGGCAGGATACAAGCAAAACGAACAGAAGCCCTATTAATGTTTACCTGAATGATGAATTGATCCATGAAAATATTTATCGGTCAATGAAAGTCGAGAATAAATCGGAAGCAACCGTGTTGTTAACATTGCTAAATATTACCGAAGCAGGTCAGGAAATGGTCTTAAAAATGGAAGCTGTAAAGGAATTTGATATCAATCCGGCAAAACCTACCGATATCAATGTCTGCATCAATGGCTTTGAACTAAACACAAGCGATTTGACAAAAGAATCGCGCGAACCAATACCCGTAGATGGTGACATGCATGTGGATGCAGATAACGGAAGTGTTGAGCTTCAGTGGCAAGCTTCGTTGAATAACCTTACGCAAACCCATACTCTATTCGTAGGAACTGATTCTGCTACCGTTGCAAATGCAACAAAATGGAATGCAGATGTATGTAAGGGTAATTATCCAGTCACCACAACAACATATGAACTGAGTGGATTATACTCAATGAATACCTATTATTGGCGTGTTGATGAAACCGATTCTGAAGGACAAGTAACCAAAGGGAAAATCTGGCATTTTCGCCCAAGGCACCTTGCATTTCCCGATGCCGAAGGTTATGGCAGGTTTGCCATCGGAGGAAGAGGCGGGCAGGTTGTTTATGTAACAAACCTTGATGATTCTGGTCCAGGTAGTTTCCGCAATGCAGTTGAAAATTACAATGGACCGCGAACAATTTTATTTGCCGTATCGGGCTTAATTACCTTAAATTCAAGGCTTGTCATCAATGATGATTTTATTACCGTTGCCGGGCAAACTGCGCCAGGAAAAGGTATTTGCTTCCGATGGGCACCAGTTGGAGTAATCGGTGATGATTTGATTGTACAACATTTGAGGGTACGCCTGGGAATCGGGATTACTTACGATGGAATGGGTTTAACCGGGGCAGACCATAGCATTGTTGACCATTGCTCAATCAGTTGGACCATTGATGAGGCATTTAGCTCGCGAGGTGCCCATAACATTACCCTGCAACGAACCCTCATTTCAGAAGCATTAAATGAAGCCGGCCATTCAAATTATAGTGCTGGTAAAAGACATGGTTTTGCCGCTAGTATAGGTGGCGATGTTGGTTCGTTCCACCATAATTTATTGGCGCATTGTGCAGGAAGGAATTGGAGCCTTGCAGGCGGACTGGATGGTGACGGCTATTATTCAGGACGACTCGATATTACCAATAATATTGTGTACAACTGGGATGGAAGAACTACAGATGGAGGTGCTCATGAAGTAAATTTTGTCAACAACTTCTACAAAAAAGGAGCCGCAGTAGACAACGTCATGATGCTGACTGCTCAGCTAGAAGGGGTTGGAAAAGGATCGCAAAGTTATTTTTATGAAGGGAATGTTCTTCAAAATTTAGATGGATCATTTGCTTGCGATGGGACAGACAATACCTGCGCACGAAACTATCAAAAAGCCAGCACACAAATTCTTGACTGGGAGCTTTGGGTTGATGAACCATTCTTCCCTTCTTTTGTAAATACAGAATCGGCAACTGATGCTTTTAAGAAGGTATTAAGTAATGTGGGCTGCACACAACCTGTATTTGACAACCACGATATCCGTATGGTGGAGGAAACACTTCATGGCACATATTCCTGCAATGGCAGTAAAACCAATAAACCTGGTTTGCCCGACCACGAGGACGATGTAAATGCATGGGAAGCCTACCCCGGATATACCCGCTCGGCCGATTGGGATTCGGATCTCGACGGGCTGCCAAATTGGTGGGAAACGGCGCGTCAAACCAATCCAAACTCGGCAGCTGGAAGCTTTGCAGATAGTAATGCTGATAATGACATGAATGGATATACAAACCTGGAAGAATACCTTCATTGGATGTCGAAACCACATTATTTTATGAACACTGGCGAAAGCCTTACTATTAATTTAAGTGACTATACCCGTGGATTTACCAACAACCCTGTGTTTAGCGTTTTTAATGCTGAAAACGGTGTAGCAAGCCTTACTGGAAACTCAATGGTAAACTTTACACCAAGTGCGGAAGGCATGGCTGGTTTTGAGTTCACTGTGGTTGATGCTGATGGAACTGAAATGACACAAAAAATAGGGGTTTTTACAGGAAGCATTCCGGGTAATGAAGCTTTTGAATATTTATATTTTAAAGACCGCGCACTAACAGAAGAGGTTATTGTTGGAAAAAACACTGCTTCGAATGAACTGAAAAACCAGTGGGAGAACCTTCAGCTTTCTGTTTATCCGAATCCGGCAAACAATACCCTTAACGTAATAATAGGTTCAAACAATCAATCAATGGCAACTATAACAATTTCGGATATTTCTGGAAACATAATTAAAACCGAGCAATCATACATTAGTAAAAGTAATGACTTAATGACTATTGATCTTACAAACCTTGCTTCGGGTGTATATTTTATAAATGCAAGAAATTCTGATTCAACAAAATCGGTCAAATTTATAAAACAATAAATGCCCCTTGAAATGAATAAAATTCTTTGTTTTTTAATCTTTGTGCAAATTTCATTTTCAATTGTTGCACAGGACAAACCCGATAGCTTTGCGGTACTGAGTGGAAAGGGGCTTGACACAACAACCGGAGGGGAAGGAGGGGAAAAAGTAACTGTTTCGAACTTTGCAGACCTAAAAAAATATGCAGAATCAGTGACACCGTATATCATTCTGGTTGAAGGTACAATTGAACAGCCAAATTTTACGGAAATTGATATTGCATCACACAAAACCATTGTTGGAATTGGAGACAGTGCAACCTTGGTCAATATCGAATTGCACTTAATTAATGTAAAAAATATAATTATCCGGAATCTTACAGTTCGTGATAATGGTTGGGCAGAAATGTCTGATTGTGACGGGCTCCAGGCAGATGCGTGCCATCATATATGGATTGACCATTGCCATTTTAGCCATTGTTTCGATGGACTTATCGATTTAAGATTTGAATGTGATTATGTTACAGTATCATGGACCCATTTAAGCAACCATAACAAAGCATTTGGAATTGGCTGGACCGATCAAATGGATTATAGGATTGGTATCCACCATTGTTGGTTTGATAATACATGGAGAAGAAATCCAAGTTTTGGAAACGGTTATGGCCACTTATATAATAATTATCTGAGCAACATAGATGCATATGGCAACCTGGCGAGAGGTATTGCAAAGGTTATCATTGAAAACAGCTTTTATGAGAATGCAAGTTCTCCTGTATCGGTCGATGATGAAGCAGAATTATTTTCCTCAAATAATTTATTTGAAAACTGCTACGGTAGTCAATCAGGGAATGTTTCAGAAATGCCGTACGATCTGTTATCCTATTACAATTACACACTCGACCCAGTGGAAGAAGTGAGAACAATTGCTGCTACAGGGGCAGGACCACATGCTTTTATTGGCAAACAATACACCAATTCGCCGATTGTAAACTATACTGTTTCTGCTTCAACAACATCCCCCTATGGAAGTTTACAGCCCGAAGTAACTACTGTTGAAGAGGGCGGGCGTGTAACTATTACGGCAATTCCCGTTGATGGATATCAATTCGACCATTGGAATATCGATCAATTTGGAGATACAAATCCGGCAACAATTATTGTTTCCGATTCAATGAACCTAATTGCTCATTTTAGGGTGGCTCAATATGAGTTGGTAACCTCTGTTGAAGGAAAAGGAACGGTTGACCCAAAAGGCTCTATTTATCAAATAGGTGAAGAAGTTACCATAAAAGCAACACCAGATGAAGGTTGGGTATTTGACCATTGGGAAGGTGATCTTGAAGGACAAGAAAACCCAACAAGCATCCAGATCACAAAAAATACAACCGTTAAAGCTTGTTTTCGACAAATTTGGGGAACTATTACAACAAAGGTGCAAGGAAAAGGAACTGTTGACCCGCCAAACGGTCAATACGATATTGGACAACAAGCAATAATAACTGCAATCCCAAATGATAACTGGATATTTGATCATTGGGAAGGAGGCCTTTCCGGAAATACCAATCCTGAAACCATTACTTTTTCGGAGGACCTAACTATTACAGCTGTTTTCAAACAAGTTAGAGGAAGCGTTAACACAAGGATATTAAAAGGAAAAGGTGCGATTATTCCTGACAATCAGGATTTTGACATTGGGGCTGAAATATCAGTCACGGCAATTCCCGATGAAGGTTGGATTTTCGAACGTTGGTCGGGATATTATAGAGGTACTGCCAATCCTTTGATTTTTACCCTTGAAAATGATGTGAATTTGTACGCCTACTTTATGGAGGACACCACAAGCACTTCAGTAAATCTAATTAGACAAAAACAATTAATCCGATATTATTGCAACAATGAACAAAAGGAACTTATTCTTGCTGCTGACCATATACAGGATCTTCATGTAAGGATTTATAACCTGAATGGACAAATTCTGATTTCTACAAAAATTAACCTTTTAAACACCAAAGAAATTTCGTTAAATAACTTGCATAAGGGAATATATTTAATCCGATTTGATTACAATGGGCGGGTAGAATCAGGACGTATTACTTTATTATAACAAGCCTGATTATATATATGCAGAATAATTTCTTTAAAAAGGACAATGGAGCGGATACCAAATAAAAATAAACTGATAATAATTTTAGCTTTCATGACAGGCTTCTCAATTCATTCTTGGGCTGGCTTAAGCACGAATCGGGAATCAAATTCAGACAATTATTCATTGGCAGTTTACACCAATACAAAGGTGAGGCCCGATTTGATAGAAATTTTCCCTAATGGTACAATAGAAAATGGTTTTCGCACTTATCCTAAAGGCACTTTGGTTACCATTACTGCAAACTCTGATGCAATTTCCACCTTCAACAACTGGAGCGACGGGGACACAAGTAATACAAAGCAAGTAAGCATCCAAAACGATATGGAACTTACAGCAAATTATTCACAAATAAATTATGTTGTTGCATGGGATTTATATTCCAATGGAAATAAGGACCGCTCAGCTGATTATTATTCTTCAAATGAGAATAAAAGCTCAAGTTTACAACTGCTTCACAAAAACGGAACAAGCACATCATTCTTATTATATGCGGCCAATAGTAAATTATTTGGTAAAAATGCTGCAAGCATCCAGAAAAGCAAATCGGCAGCCGGAGAATACTTCTTTCAGGTATGTTTTAATACAAAGAAATATGAAAACATTCGTATTAAAGCAAATATGCTAGGGCTTAAAACCTATTATCTGTCACAAAACGTTGAGTATTCATTGGATGGGAACAGTTTTTATAAGGTTGGATCATTTAATATCGAAAAAGATTCTGTTTGGTACGAAGGAATATTTTCGCTGCCCGATGATGCCAACCAATGTGACTCGGTATGGGTAAGGTTTAAAGCCGATAATAATTCAACGCTTATCCAGAACGGATATAGCCTGGGCACCTCTATCAGTGATATTATTGTTTTGGGCAACATCCATAACGACGGGAATCCCCCTACATATTTAGGTTCAGCACCAAGCCCCGATGAAAACAATATACTCCCATTCGGAAAAATAATCCTAAGTTTCAATGAAAAAATAAAACTAAAAGAGGGCATTTGTGCCTTATTGGATAATGAAGAATTAAAAGATGCAAGCATTTTTGGCAATTCAATCCAATTTCCCTATTCTGATTTGAGTTATAACAGCCAACATACATTTAAGCTTCCGGCTAATTCGGTAATTGACGAAACCAATAATGTTTTTGCAGAACCCATTGAGTTTAGTTTCCAAACCATAGACCGTGAGAAGGTTCAAAAGAAAACCTTTGATTTTATTGTTGGAGCCAACGGTAATTTTAAGGATGCACTTTTAGCGGCACAAGCTCAAATACCAGGAGAAAGATTTTATATTTTTTTCCCAAACGGAGAATACAATATTGGGGAATTGACCGGAGAAGATAACCAAATGACAAGCATATCAACACCCAACATTTCTTTAATTGGAGAAAGTCCTGGCGGCGTTGTTTTGTATAACAAGGCAATACAGGAATCAATTAGCAGTACAGCAACCCTTTATTTTAGAAGTTCTGCCAGCAATATGTATATGCAAGACATTACCCTGCTAAACCGAATGGATTATCGTACGGGCGAATTAAAAGGCAGGGCTGCAGCATTAATGGACAAAGGCAAGAAAAACATCTACAAAAACGTGAAACTTCTCAGTAACCAGGATACCTACTATTCAGGAAATGACAGAAGCTATTTTGAGACTTGCGATATTCATGGCACTACTGATTTTATTTGTGGAGGAGGGGATATTTTTTTTAATAAGTGTTTAATATATTTAGAAGAAAAGTCGGGCCCTGTGATTGCAGCTCCTGCCAGCAACGGAAAATGGGGCTACGTATTTATGGATTGTACGATCGATGGCTTCCCAATCACAAATAAGGCCTATCGTCTGGGGCGCCCATGGAGTAATTCCCCAAAGTGTGTTTACATCAATACAATTATGAAAAAATTCCCCGAAGATGGAGGCTGGGGCAACCCAATGAATGTAGTGCCAGCGGTTTTCGCAGAATATAATAGTATGACAGCCGGGGGAACACCGGTTGATTTAAGTTCGAGGAGAACAAGCTATACGAAAAATGACCAAACAGTAACCCTTAACCCGGTATTAAGCGATGACGAAGCAGTGAAATATACTGTTCGAAATGTTTTGTCAGGATCTGACAACTGGAAACCTCAACTATTTACTGCACAAATTCCGGCACCAGTCGTTTTTAAAGAAGGCAACACGCTTTTTTGGAACGATCACGACTATGCCTTATGTTGGGCCATTTTTAAGAATGGTGCTTTTGAAACTTTTACGCATGAAAATAACTTTACGATTCCCAATGAAATAGAAGATGAGGCAAGCTATTCAATTTGTGCTGTGAACGAAATGGGTGGATTGGGGAAACGCTCTGACAGCTTTAGCGTGTACACTTCTATATCCCATGAAAATGCAACTCTTAAAATAGTGGAAAAACTTTATTACTCAATCGATGGCAGGCAACTTAAAGCTCCTCGAAAAGGAATGAATTTGATTGTTACCCGTTTTTCAAATGGAAGCTCAGCTTCAAAAAAAGTTTATTATTTAGGATTTTAAGCACTTAAAAAAATATACGGCAAACAGTAACCCTGTTTGATTAAAAATCATTGCGCCCCTCGTCTTTCAAAACCCAAACAAAATTCGCAGGCTTACCTATCGTGTAATTAATTCGTTACTATACTTAAGCGTAGATGACCGATAAAATTTTACAATTATTCCTGTACTCATGAATTTAGTGCTTTCCTATGGAACTTTCTGGTATTGGGACCCGTACTTATTCCTTCCCATATTGAGTTGCTTACGGAATAACCCCAGAGGGGCAAGATTTTGGGAGAATAGGAGTCACATATTTCAGAAAGAAGTCCTGAAGGGACGAAATGTTTTTTAACGGACAATAATCAATTAAACATAGCTGTTTTTCTGGAAATACCCTTTGCCATTAAAGTCAATGTCTTCCTTTATATTTGCATTGATTACCATATTGTCCCATTACTTCAAATTATATTGTAAAACACAACGCCATCCGGTACAACTTTTTTTTTTACCTTTAAAAAATAAGACTTAAACCAATAGAATAGTTTGAATGAAATGAACTATAAAAATTATATGCGGATTTTTATTTATCTGATTTTCCAATTTGTTTTTTTTACTGTATTTGGGCAAAACCCATCATCAAGGTTGATGTTTAATTACCTTACCATTGAGGAAGGACTTCCTAACAATAAGGTTAACTCCATAAACATGGACGATCGGGGATTTGTTTGGGTAGCCACGAATGACGGGATAGCACGCTTTGACGGGCTGGAAGTAAAATCGTACAGCCTTACCGACTATTCACTTTCCGCAAACCAGGTCAGAACAGGCCTTGTGAATAAAATTATGATCGATGAAGGCAAAATCCTTGTTGGTGCATATTCGTTGTTCTATTACAATAAGCTTAGTGATAAGTTTGAAAATTACCCTTTCCGAAATGAAACTGTTCCTTTGAAACGTATAAGGACAATGGAAAAGGACGAAAAAAATACGATTTGGATAGGAGACCAAACCGGATTGTATTCCATTGAAGCAAGCGATAAAGATTCTCTGCTTTTCTATCCATATACACAGTCAGGGTCTATCGACATTAACTCCATTCTTCCATTGGGCGATTCCCTTTTAATTGGGACAAGGAACCTTGGAATGCTATGGTTTGATGTGAAAGAGAAAAAGTTTAGCCAATTCCTTCCATTTTATGATATACAGAACAAAAATATCGCCCTATGCCTGTTTGAAGAAAACGGAACCATTTGGGCTGGCACCAATAACAATGGGATTTTTAAAATTAACCTGGAAGACAATCAAGTTGACCACCTCTACCTGGTTTCCGAATATGATATAAGCAACCGGATCAGGGACATTTTGAAAAATACCGATGGAAATATTTGGATCGGAAGTAGGGGCGGATTATTTGTTCAGGAAGCTAACTCAAACGAGATAAAATTATGCGCCGAAAGTAACCACCCATATTCAAAACTTTCCAGCAACTCAATCTATGATATTTTTATTGATAAAGACCAAAGTATTTGGCTCGGAACTTTCTCTGGTGGTGTAAATTATGCCAACCTAAAACGAAAACCATTTGGACATTTTTCGGCTCAACAAAAAGGACCAAATTTTTTGAGCAATAATATTATATCGTGTTTTTATGAAGATAAAAATGGCAATATTTATATAGGGACCGATAGTGGAGGGTTGAATTATTTAAATAGGGAAAAAGAGGAGTTTACCTATTATGTTCATAATAGCAACGATCCAAATTCAATTAGCAATGATGGCATAAATGCAATTATAGGCGAAGTCTCGGGAAATATATGGATTGCAACAAGCGCGGGTGGATTAAATTATTTCAACCCGAATACACAGACCTTTAAATATTTTATGCACGATCCCGATGACCCAAGCTCAATAAACAATAATAACATAAACAGCCTGGTAGTTGACAAGGATCAAAATTTATGGATTGCATCCAGTACCGGAATTGATTTTCTGCCACATGGACAAACTATTTTCCAGCACAAATATGTTGGAGCAATTGATTTTTTATACCAAAGTATAGATGGAAGGTTATGGGCAGGAATGTCGGGGAATGGAATCTATTACTATAATACCCTAACCGATGCCTTTGAATCCTTTTTTGGAGAGTTTATCAATTCCTCTGTACGTTCAATGCTGATTGATTCGGAAAACAACCTATGGTCAGGAGGTAATAAAGGGATCGTATTTGTAAATACCACTGACAGCACTTCTTATTATTATTCTACACTTAACGGACTCCCGACCAACCTTATAATGGGAATCCAGGAGGACGAACAAAAAAATTTATGGGTGAGCACTTCTTCGGGATTACTAAAATGTGAAGGGGCAATTTCACAACCCAGCAATTTAAGCTTTCGTAAATATTCTCTCGCCGATGGGATCCAGAGCAACCAATTTTATCCATATTCATATTTAAAAAGTACGAAAAACGAACTGTTTTTTGGTGGCATAAACGGATTTAACGTATTTTATCCGGAACAAATAAAAGAAAACAATATTCCTCCAAAACTTGCTTTTACAGGATTAAAACTTTTTAATAAACCAGTTCAGGTAGGGCAGGAAATTGAAGGTAAAGTAATTCTTACCAAACCTTTGGATGAAACCCAAAACATTGACCTTTCTTATAAACACCGGGTAGTTACTTTCGACTTTGTTGCGCTTCATTATGCCAATCCAAAGCAAAATATTTATCGTTATAAACTCAGCCCACTTGAAAAAGACTGGAACTACACCACGGCAGAACGATCCGATGCTACCTATACGAATTTAGATGGCGGTGACTATACATTTGAGGTTGAGGCAGCCAATAGTGATGGATTCTGGAGCAAAGACCAGTTAAAACTTTCCATTAAAGTATCCCCTCCGTTTTGGCAAACGCCATGGTTTATCCTCATGTCAATACTCCTATTGGTGTTGGTTATTGTCTCCTACTATTTATACCGGATAACAGCATTAAAACGATATAGCTCGGTTCTGGAGAACGAGGTTTCGGCAAGGACCGAAGAAGTCCGTAAAAGCAAAACGCTAATTGAAGATGACTACCAAAGGTTTATGCTTTTAAGTGATTTTGGAAATAAAATCACCTCGACACTTGATCAAAAAAGTATTCTGTCAATGGTAAGTGAATATGTTAATGTTTTAATTAATGTTGATTATCTGGGAATTGGGAAGGTCGATCTTAATAAGCAGAAAATTATTTATCCATCCACACGTATGGGTGATAAAGATTACGAAAGCTTTTCTATTTCATTAAATGAAAAAGATAATTGTGCAGTTGATTGCCTGAATAAACAAGCACCCATCTACAGCAATAATATTCCTACTGATTATCCTGAATTAATCGAAACAATCAAGAAAGTATCTAATATAGCCCCGGGTTCTTTAATTTGTATCCCGTTAACCGTTGAAAATGAAAAAATTGGTGTACTTACCGTTTTTAATGAAAAACGTTCAACTTTTAATGAGAAGCATATTACCCTCCTTCAAACACTCAGCTATTACGTAGCCATTGCATTATCAAACTCAAATACCTATGCAGCCTTGTCTAACCAGACAAAGGTGTTGAGCGAAATGAATACGGAATTGGTAAACCGGCAACTTTTTATTGAAAAGCAGCAAGAAGAATTGATCCAGCAAAAAGAAGCTTTGCAAGAACTTAATTTGATGAAAGACAAATTCTTTTCAATTATAGCGCACGACCTTAAAAGTCCATTTCAGGCCCTGTTAGGCTTTACATCGGTGCTTGAAAATGAATACCATAGCACCAAAGACGAAACCAGGCAAACATATATTGGTTACATTTCAAATTCGGCACAAAACATTTTTAATTTATTAACAAACCTTCTAACCTGGTCACAATCACAAACCTCTAAAATTGAAAGCGATCCAATGGTTTTCAATTTGAGGGAAGAAGTAAATCAAACCATTGAACTTTTAAGCAACAACTCAGGCAATAAGAGTATTTTTGTTCGAAATGAAGTGAACAGTTCCATTCAAGTGAATGCTGATAAAAATATGACGGAAACCATTTTAAGGAATATTATTTCAAATGCCATAAAATTTACCCCGGCAAAAGGAGAAGTCAGTATAAGTGCAGAAAAGATGGAATCAATTGTCAGGGTTGCTATTAAAGACTCGGGAATTGGAATTACTGAAGCCGATATGAAGAATTTATTTAAAATTGACAAATCCATTTCGAGGGCAGGTACATCTGGGGAATCTGGTACCGGACTTGGATTATTGATCTGCAAAGAATTCGTTGAAAAAAATGGAGGCGAAATAAGTGTTGAGAGTGATTTAAACCGAGGGACTACCTTCTATTTCACCTTAAAAAGTGCCAATTGATATAACTGAACTAAAAAAGAGGATACCTGAAACAGATACCCTCTTTCAAATTTCAAAACAGGTTTATTAATTTGTACACACTTTTACAGCTTTATATCCATCTGTCGAACTAACTTTAACAATCCAGAAACCTCTGTCAAAATTAAAGTTTGTATTTACATCAGTTTCGAAAGCTTTAACCAGTGAGCCATTTAAATTGTAAATATTTACTAAGGTTGATGAATTCACATTCGAAATATAAATTCGGTCACCATAGGCATATACTTTTACCGATGATAATAGCTTACTGGCAGTTATACCAAGCGGGTCCTGGGCTATTAATGCAGGCAATGGGTCCCAATCATCATTGCCTTTTGTGAAATTAAACGTTGTAATTGCTGTGCCATCTGTTAATGTTGGTTCGCTTAAAACTGTTGACCATGGGGCACGGCTTGATTGGTTATCTTCACCTGAATTTTCAATGGTTCCAAATTCATACATTTTGGTGGATTCCCCACCCAATGAGCTGGTCCATCCTTCAGGTTCTATCAACGATTTACCTTCACTTCCCGGAAAGGTGGAAGCTTCGATGGTTGTATTATAAAATACCACTTCGCTGGTTGTTGCCTGCCAAGGCCTGCCAAAGTATCCTGGTTTTGATGGATATGCCGATGCAGTCTCTGTTCCCGGTTCAGCTGATTTTACAGTACACTCATACATCAAATATCCCCTTCCGCTACTTTGCTGGGCAGCGGTTAAATATGATTTATCGCTACCTGAATCACTTGTATTCATAACCAAATCGGTTTTATAAAACACGGTTGTCATTGCACCAAACAGGTAATCAACAGCGCCCATCATGGCCCCTTTATAAACCACAACCCTTCCGGAGCCACCATAAAATGAATCCTGACGGCCAATTACACGGCAATTATTCAAAATTATTTTGTCACCTCCCACAGTTGCAATTGCGGCAGCGCGTTCAACAAAGCTCCGATCCTGAACATCAATATTGCCATAATCAGTAGGCCTTACTCCTTTATTTCCTGATTCCCACAACACCAAAACATCTTCCGATTCTTTTTGTGAAATATACTGGTTAAACGAATTTTCGAAAATAATATCTTCAGCGATAAACCCATTGGCACTAACCACAACAGTTGCATTCCAATACGAACCATTAGTTGTTCCGGCACCTTTGTTTTCGTATGATAAATAACCATTTTCTTTATTAACCCTTAATACATCAGCATCCCATTTCTGGTTGTTCATACTGTAATAATTGTATCCATGCCCATAATACGAGGTAATCCGAACGGCGTTGGCATCAATATCAACACCTTTGTTTTGAAGGGCGATACTTGGCGTTAACGAAGCGTTTTTTATGGATACATTAGGCAGGTTAATCACCAACATTTCTTCATAATTCCCCGGATCGATCAGAATAGTTACCCGCTCATCATTTTCACGGACCATATTTGAAATTGCCGCAAGTGCCTCATTAATGGTTTTATACTCTTTGTCGGCACCAACATATATTCCTGCTTGATAATCAACCGCTGCACCAACCGATATATTGGTAAAATAGCTTGTCCCTGCACCCATTGTTAGTGTAACAAAACCATCTTCAGTGCCAGGGTACGTATAATCTGCATATTCTATAACACTGGTACTTCCGCTTGATGTCCCCAAAGAGCTACCTCCCGCAATTGAAAAATCTGCAGAATAATAAAAACTCACCCGGATCTTCTCCCCTGCATGAACAGGTACCTGGATTGTTGATCCTTCGCCGGCAGACAAATGGCCTTTTGCAATTTCATTTTTAATGTTCCCTGTAAACAACAGTCCATTGTATGCAGTATCTCCACTGGAAATAACTTTATCATCGAAAGACCAGTTTGTAATTGCTTCGAAAAGCAATGTTTTAGTAACAGCACTTCCATCAACTTTTAAATTCGATGTCAATCCCATTTTTACCGGAAATTCATCTAAACCACTATAATCAATTGTATAAGTCCCGTTTCGTAGCGAAATATTATCCAAAGTATTGAAAGAATAGGAGTAGCCTTCCTCATTGAGGTTTGTAAAAGCCAATGCAAGCTTGGCAAGTTGATCATTGCTAAGCCCTGAAGCATTTATTGTAACACTGTATTTTTCTTTCGCTTCGAAAACCAGATCTGCAAAAACATCTGCCTGCCCAATAAGAATTGTATCGACCGGAAGATAGAAATCGTTTATTCCCAAAGCACTGATCGAATACAAACAATTTGGTTCCAATTCAACCGAATATGTTGCTGAATCAGGATTGACAACCGGCTCAGGCATAAATATTTTATTTGCCGCAGTATCTGCTGTATAAACTAATTGAAGGTTTTCAATTCCTTCTGTCAATCCAACAATAGAGCCACTTACGGTATAGAGTTCTACTTTTTGTATTGTAATATTATAGCTTGTTGTTGATTCGCTAACTTCCAGTGAATTTCCATTGCTGATAATAAAGCCATTGGCATCAGCCAGGCTAAGTTTGTATGTGCTTCCCGCAGGAAGGGTCAAACTATAATTCCCGCTTTCAACCACTGAAACCCATGACTTGCCAGCTTCATTGGTAAATACAATCCCATATCCTTCAGGCAATGCGTTTGCCTGACTCTCATCAACCGTTCCCGTTAAAGTAACATAGCTTGCATCTTTTCTGTAGATTCGGTAATAACTGGGTTTTCCCTGTGTGTCGAATATATGGTAAGTCCCATCTTCTTTTGCCACAAATTTCAATGAATCCGCTTCAGAACCCGCCGACAGAACATCTGTTTGAGCATCAGGATCAGCTACATATTGAAAATTAACCTGTCCATCGCCATTTTGAGAAAGGGCAATTATTGTCACCTCATCGTCTTCACTTAAAGTTAAGCTCATATAACGGCCAGTGGCTGCGGCAGAATTTACATAAACGCGCCCTGTATATCCGGTTACACCTGAAATATTTTCATCGTAGCGGGTCAGGTTGGTGTTGGTTGTTCTTAAACGGTCATTGCTTCCTCCAATCCAGCTCAAAACCCCGGAAGTGAAACTTGGCAATACATTGCCACTGCTTCCCACGATAATGGAGGCATCATACCACGAATTGATTATATCTTCATTTAAATTATTTTTATATATGGCTGTATCCAATTGAACGGCACCAAAATCCCAAACATCAATCTTTCCATTTGAATCTTCAATGGCTGCCGCATTTTCAATGGTTAAGCCATGCATATAAACCGCACCTGCCGCTTCCAATGTTGCAGTAATAACCCCTGCAGGTCCTGTATAAGTAAAACTGCTGGCAAATGCATCATCTCCACCGTTGTTTTCTGCTGCAATCGTGCCCAATTCTGCGCTGCTTTCATCGGTAAACCTAAAAATGGCATTATCGGCACTGTATTTACAGGTTACAAAGGTGATGGTGGCATTACCGGCAACATGAATGTCAAATGAATTTCCATTGTAAATGACCACTCCATGGGTTGCATCGTGGTACCAAAATTCATCGCCAGCATTGTTGTTTATGCTTACCAATGCATCTGCAGTGAAAAACGTTTGATATTTTGTCACCGTATTTTGGGGCATTTCGCTTCCATCTGCAAAATTATAAGTGTATGTTCTTCCAGCTTCTGCCTGAGCCTCAGCACTATTGTCAGTTACAAGAATACTATAGGATTTTGGATTGCTTGCCTCTCCTGAAAAACCAATTTTAAGGGAATCCTGGTTAACTACGACCGATGCAATATCCCCTGTAAAGGTAGGGGTAAAGCTGTCAAGAGGATTGCCTCCAAGGTTAATTCGGATGGAAGCTGATTCAGGTGTAGCACTGTTTACTGTTCCTTCGCTTACTGTTACTGTTGGGTTGCCTGATGCATCGTCTGCTGCAGTAAAGCCAATTTCAACGCCATTAACAGTAATTGTTCCTGCCTTTTTAACCCACTCTTCAAGTTCCACATCGTATGGTACAGGAACCACTTCAATATAAGGGATGTAATTGGTTCCCTCAAATTCCAAAACAACTGTTCCGGCAGTACCTGCATACAAAAAATCGACTGTTGAACCATCGTTCCCGTAGTTGCCCGAAGTTTGCGATGCCTGCGATGTAACATTGAAATTACCGCTTATGCTTGATGCAGTAATTGTTCCGGACGAATAAATGCTTCCACCTATTTTTATATAGGCATTCCCGCCCACCTTTAATGTTATTTTATTTCCGGTTTTTAAAGCAGCCCCATGCTGAGGATCGTTAAATTTATAAGCATTGCTGGGTCCACTTTCAACTTTAAACAAACCTTTTTCAATGGTATAATTCCCATTAAAACTAGTCTCGTTTGGGATAATGCTCCCATCACGCAAATCAAAATAATAAACAATATTTTCTACCGGACTGGTGGTGTCAGATCCAGGCTGGGCAGGAATTACTTCAATTGAAGGAAGATAAATATCACTGCCTCCGCCCTGTGCTTTAAAATTTAAGGTTGCAGTACCTCCTCCATAAACAAAATCATAGGTATCAATGAGGTCATTTGCAACTTTACTGTTCTGTGTTCCCAAATCGCCTGCAACCGATCCGGTACCAACCATGTTTAAAGAAGAATAGGCTGAGCCAAGGAAACGAAAGGTTCTGCTGCCAGTAACCGCGATATTGATTTCGCTATTGGCTTTCATATCCAATCCATAATTTGTACTGTGGTGGTTGTAAGTTCCGCTCAAAGTCAGTGTTCCATCGGTACTCTGACCATTGGCAATAATAGTTCCATCGGTAAAATCGTAGGTAAAAGTACCCGGGAGTTGACCACTTGCACATGTAAGCCCGACAACAAATGCAAAAATTAACAGGTAAAATCTTTTCATTTTATTCGAATTAGTAAAAGTTAGATATTTGAATACGTTTGATACAAACAAATCTATTGTGCACGATTTATTTTGACATGGAATATTTGCCGAAGAATTAGTAATAATTGCCGAAAAACGGATTTATTGATAGTAGATTACCACAAAACGTATTAAATCCTATTCGTGCTAGTTTAATCAAACAGGCGAAATACTTTTCCTCGAATCGGGAAATAGAATTTGTTGTTTATTTCAGTTGTTCTATGGTTTTGAGAATTAACTATATTATGTACTTTTGAAAAAATCAAATGGAATTCTGATGCGATTAAAGTGTAAAGCCATTGTTCTTATTCTCTTCTTATTTTTTATCTTAAAGAATGGAAGGGCAGAGTTTGATTGCATATTTGAGCACTTATCAACCGAAAACGGATTGTCGCATGGGAGTGTTTCCGGAATGCTTAAAGATAACCGCGGTTTTATGTGGTTTGCAACCTGGGACGGCATTAACCGCTATGATGGGCACAACTTTAAAACATATAAACCCGGCAACGATGAAAATACCAATTTTGCTTCGAACCGAATCCAATCAATAAAAGAAGATGTGATTGGAAATATTTGGGTCACCAATTTTGATGCAAAAGTATTTCGCCTCAACCGCCTTTCCGAAAAGTTTGATCAAATACCAGGAAACCAAAATGAAGCAGCATCCACAGTTGTAAGCTCTATATTCCCGGCTTCAAACGGCGATGTTTGGATACTAACTAAAAATGTTGGCGCTTTTCGAATTGTTAGCAATCCTGAAAACAATAATTTCAGCGAATATCACTACCACGAAAAAAGTACCCTGCCCTTGCCCGGGAATGAGGCCTTATTTGTAGCCGAAGACGAGCGCGGCAATATCTGGATCAATACCAACAATGGAATTATTTGTTTAGAGAAAAAGTCTGATTCAGAAGAATTGACAAAAAAGGAATTTGCCTCTCAAACTAGCAGGCTTTTTCCTTACCATAAAATCCTCTGCTGTTATAACGACAGCGCGAATAGTTATTTTGGGACACAAAAGGGGAACCTCCTTGTATTTAACCATTCAGACCAAAAGTTGCATAAAATCATATTCCGAAACAACTCACCAATCACTAATATTGCCAGTTCCTCTGATGGTTTACTTTATTTAGGCACCAATGGAAACGGGATATTCGAATTTCAACCAAAACTTCGTCAAATTGAACGGCATTTCAAGCATAACAATATCAAAAGCGTACTAAAAATGTATGCCGATAAAAAGGGCATGTTATGGGTTGAATCGACCAAAGCCGGAATATCAAAAATCAATTTAAATTCAGGGGATTACAAACATTACCAACAAAAACTTGATGTGAATAGTGATGTTCGCCCATCAGCTCAATGCGGGATAATGGAAGATGAACAAAACACATTGTGGCTAACCCTTAAAGGAGGTGGGTTTGGTTACTACAACGACAAAAACGATGAAATAGAATATTTTTATAATAAACCAGGTGATCCGGAAAGCAAAATTTCAAACTTTGTTACATGCTTTTATAAAGATCCTTCGGGTGTATTATGGCTTAGTACCTATTTTAAAGGCATTGAAAAAATAACCTTTGTTCAGCCTAAATTCAGGTTTACACAACCCTCGCCCCAACAAAACTTAAGTATCGCTAACGAAGTGCGGGCCCTTCTTGAAGATTCGCAGGGTTTACTCTGGATTGCCACCAAAAATGAGGAAATATACATCCTTGATAAGAACTACGTCCTCGTGAAAAAAATCAGTGCCCTGAACAATAAAAACATCGGAAGGGTGTATACCATCATGGAAAGTTCGGACGGAACGATATACCTGGGCACAAAGGGAAACGGATTGTTCCAGCTAAGCAGGAAAGGATCGCTTGAATTTAACGTAAAACATTACCTTCATAATCCTAATGACCATTCATCACTATCTGACAATAATATTTATTCGCTCTTAGAAGACAGAAATGGCCGGATTTGGGTTGGAACCTATGGCGGAGGAATTAATATTTTTGAGAATGGACGTTTTATCCATACCTCTCATTTGCTAAAAAAATTCCCTCCAGGATTTGGTGAAAAAGTTCGCCATATTTCTGAAGATAAGAAAGGAAACATTTGGTTAGGCACAACTGATGGGCTTGTATTTATCCATCCCGAAAATTCAAACTCGTTAACCTTCTCATACAAATTATACAGCAAGGACATAGGCAACACAATTGGCTTAAAAGGAAACGATGTCCTTTGGATTTATTGCGATCCCAACGAAACAACCTGGGTAGCTTCGCTTGGCGGTGGCCTGGCGAAATTAAACAATTATCCAGACGGAGAAAGTGCCCTTGATTTCACTGTAAAAGGAATCGAGGAAGGTTTATCCAGCGACGTAATCTTTACAATAACAAGCGATTCAAACAATAATTTATGGATGTCGACTGAAAATGGGATTGCGTTTTATAATCCATCCAAAAATTTTGTGAAAAGTTTTGGGCGCTACGATGGAATTGAAAATTCGGACTTCTCCGAAGGCTCCATTGCAATCCGTGCCGACAGTAGTATTTGTTTTGGCACCAATCAGGGGATATATAGCTTTTCACCAAAAGCATTTAGTTCAGAACACAAGCTCACGGATATTGTGTTTACCGAATTTCGGTTGATGGGCAAAAATGTAAGTCCGGGACCGGAATCAGTCCTTAAAAAATCAATAACCGAGTGTGATTTTATTCAACTTAAATACAACCAAAATGTGTTCGATATTACCTGGGCAAGCCTCGACTATAAATTACAAAACAAAATTATTTATGCATACAAACTTGAAGGTTACGATAACAACTGGCATTATTCATCAATACAAAACCAGGCTTCTTATAACAAGTTGCCACCAGGAAATTACGTTTTTAAAGTAAAATTCAGAAATACGGAATATCAGGGGTTTAACCACGAAAAATCATTGACAATAAAAGTACAACCCCCATTTTGGAAAACCATATGGGCCTACATCTCTTATGTTCTTTTTATCATCGCATTGATCGAAATTGCACGTCGAATATTAACTACAATGCTCCGCCTTCGGAACAAAGTGGTCATTGAAAAAGAAATGACGGATATTAAACTGAACTTTTTTACCAACATTTCGCATGAACTCCGAACACCTTTAACATTAATACTTGGTCCGGCAAAGGAGCTTAAAAGCATTGAAGAATTGGGCGAAAAAGGGCAAACGTATGCTAAATTGATTGAGAAAAATGCAGAACGTTTGCTACGTTTGGTAAACCAATTGCTTGACTTCCGAAAAATTCAAAGCGGGAAAATGGAACTGGCACTTAAAGAAGTAAACCTGGTTTCATTCACCAAAAAGGTTTGTGAAAACTTTAACGATCTTGCTCTTGAAAAAAACATACAATTTTCTGTTCAGACCAGTAGTGAAGGAATCTTTGCGATGATTGATGAAGAAAAAATGGACATCGTTATTTTTAATTTACTATCGAATGCCTTTAAATTTACACCCGAAGACCGCACCATAAATGTTTACATTCGTGAATCGGAAGATAGAAAAAATGTGCTAATTGAAATAATTGATACTGGTGTTGGAATTACTAAAGAAAAAGAAAAATCGCTCTTTAAGGTTTTTGCCAATCACGATGATTCCAGCCATAAAAAATATTCAGGAACGGGAATAGGACTTGTGCTTTCAAAAGAACTGGTTCAACTGCACGATGGCGAGCTTATTTATCGAAAGTCGGAAAGCGGAGGGGCAATTTTCACTATTCAATTAAATTCCAAACTACCACTTTTCCACCAGTTAGTCCATTCGGAAGAAGAAGTGGTTGAAATAAGCTCATCAAAAAGCCAACCACCGAATAAAACAATTTCAACAAAGGACAAAGATGATGATCCTGTTAATAGTGATTCGCCCATTGTTCTGATTGTGGAAGATAATTTCGAATTGCGTAAATTCCTACACCTTCAGTTAGATAAAGATTATGTGGTTAAGGAAGCAGCTGATGGAAAGGAAGGTTTGATCAAAGCCTTAAAATATCAGCCAGATATTATTCTCTCCGATGTGATGATGCCTGAAATGGACGGAATTGAATTGTTGGACAAGATTAAAACCAATTTTGAAACGAGCCACATTCCGGTTGTCCTGTTAACAGCAAAATCGTCGGTTGCAAACAAAATTGAGGGCTTGAAATATGGTGCCGATGCCTATTTAACAAAGCCATTCCATACCGAACAGCTAAAAGCACAACTCACCAACCTTATGGGCCAACGCCTGTTGCTTCGCGAAAGTTTTGCCAAACAAGGCGTACAAACCGAAAAACCGCCCATTACGGTGACCGATAAAGATGCTGTATTTTTAAACCAGGTCAGGGAAATTATTGAAGAGAACCTTACAAACGATGATTTTAAAATCATGAACTTTTACAAACGGGTCGGGATGGGCAGAAGTAAATTTTACAGCAAAATTAAAGGATTGACGGGTTTATCCCCGATCGATTTTGTAAAAGAATATCAGCTATACAAAGCGCAAGACCTGCTTCAATCGGGGTTATATAACGTTAGTGAAACTTCCATTATGTCAGGGTTTACCGATGCCGGATATTTTAGCAAATGCTACAAAGAACGCTTTGGGGTAAGCCCTTCACAGGTTCGGAAAAAATAATTGGGCCCATATTGCAATAAAACAGGTAATTTTTGGTCTCGTTCTCGCATATTTGATACTTTTAATTTATGAAAGAAATTGTTTGGTTTGGTGTTTCTATGGTCGAATGGATCGGATATCTTGCATCCGTTCTTGTACTTGTTTCCCTGAGTTTATCTTCCATCGTTCGTTTAAGGGTTGTGAACCTGCTGGGCTCAATTGTTTTTTCGGCATATGGTTTTCTTATTGGCTCGCTACCTGTTGGAATAATGAATTTAATTATTGTTTTAACAAACATTTTTTACCTAAGAAAGCTTTATTCTCGTAATGAAATATTTGAAGTAATTGAGGCGCAAAGCGGTCAGGAATATGTGCGAAAATTTCTTCGGCATCATCAAAAAGACATTCATAAATATTTTCCTGAATTCAAACCTGAAACAACCAATCAGTTTTTGGTTTTAATGATTGTGAGGGACATGAACCTGGCGGGGCTTTTTATTGCCGAAAAAAAAGGGGATTTGCTCGAAGTTGAATTGGATTATGTTACTCCACCCTATCGGGACTATAAAAACGGGGTATTCCTGTTCGAACATTTCAGAAATACCCTGAAAGCAACAAAGTATAAAACCATATCGGCAAAATCAGCCATGCCCCAACAGGTTAAATACCTTAAAAAGATGGGATTTGTGCAAGACTCAACCACTAAAGACAGGTATGTTCTTGCTCTTTAAAAATATTATGATTTGATCACGACAACCTTGCTTTAAAATCATCGTAATTAAATTTCCGCACAATTTTTAGTTGGTCGTTTTCGGTCCAAATTGCAATATCCGGGTGGTTTACTCCATTGAACATGGTTGTTTTGACCATAGTATAATGAATCATATCTTTAAAAATAACCTGATCCCCAATTTTTAGTTCCTTCCCAAAATCATACGCTTCCATAAAGTCGCCTGCCAGGCAACTTACCCCGCCAAGCCGGTAGATGAATTTGCTATCTTGATCAGGGTCTTTTGCCCCAACAATTTTCGGGCGGTATGGCATTTCAAGTGTATCGGGCATGTGTGCAGTAAACGAAACATCTAAAATGGCAGTTTTTACACCTTTGTGTTCCACAATATCCATAACCTCTGAAACCAGCACACCCGTGTCCCAGGCAATTGCACTTCCGGGCTCAAGGATCACTTTCACATTGTATTTTTCTTTAAAACGTTTGAGCAAACCAATTAGATGCTTATGGTCGTAACCTTCACGGGTCATTAAATGGCCACCACCCATGTTAACCCATTTTACTTTATGAAGATGCTTCCCGTATTTTTCTTCAAGGTTTTTCAATACGTTTTCGAGGCTATACGAATCAGATTCGCAAAGCACATGAAAATGGATGCCTTCAATCCCCTCGGGCAACTCATCCGGAAATTCAGTATTCCCGACACCCAGCCTTGAACCCGGCGCACTTGGGTTATAAAGGTCGGTTTCAACATCCGAATATTCCGGGTTCACACGAATGCCGCAAGAAACAGGATGTTCGGTTTCTTGGGTTATTGAGTAAAACTTATGAAATTGTTGCAGTGAATTGAATACAATATGGCTTGCATAATTCAGGAGCTCACCGATTTCATTTTCAAAATAAACAGGGGAATAAACATGCGCCAGGCTTTTCATTTCTTCGAAACACAACCTGGCTTCATATAAAGAGCTGGCCGTTGCACCGCTTAAATATTCCCTAACCATTGGGAAGGCACTCCACATTGCAAAACCTTTAAAAGCAAGAATGATCTCAATCCCGGCTTTTTGTTGAACTTCACGCAACAATTCAAGGTTTTTTCGGAGGAGTTTCTTATCCAAAACAAAAGCAGGTGAAATAATTTTTGAATAGTCCACTAGTCAACTTCAAGATCCGTATTCAACACTTCATTCCATGGGAGGCCAAATTCACCTATTCTTTCCATGAATGGGTCCGGGTCAAATTCTTCCACATTAAACACACCTTTCCCCGACCATTTTCCGGTGAGCACCATCATTGCGCCCAACATTGCCGGAACCCCTGTGGTATAAGAAACACCCTGCGTTCCGGTTTCATCAAACGCCACCTGATGGCTGCAGTTGTTCCAAATATAATAAGTCTTCTCTCTTCCGTCTTTCAACCCTTTTATCCTGCATCCAATGGAAGTTTCACCGGTATAATTTTCTCCCAGGTCACCAGGATTTGGCAATACTTCTTTTAAAAATTCCAAAGGTATAATATCTACACCTTTATATTTTACTGGATCAATTCTTGACATGCCGATGTTCTGGATTACCCGCAAGTGGGTAAGGTATTCATCGCCAAAAGTCATCCAGAAGCGGGCTTGTTTTATGCTTGGGAAATTTTTCACCAACGATTCCAATTCTTCATGATAAAGCACGTACGAATTTCGTGCGCCAATGCCCGGATACGTCAATGCTTTTTTAATCTCAAATGGCTCTGTTTCCACCCATTTGCCATCTTTCCAATACCTTCCCTTTTGGGTAATTTCACGGATATTTATTTCCGGGTTAAAATTTGTTGCAAATGCTTTTCCATGGTCCCCGCCGTTGCAGTCAACAATATCCAGGTATTGGATTTCATCAAACTGATGTTTTGCTGCATGTGCTGTATATATGCTGGTTACGCCTGGATCAAACCCACAGCCTAGAACAGCCATAATCCCCTTTTCTTTAAACCTGTCGTGGTAAGCCCATTGCCAACTGTATTCAAATTTTGCTTCATCCTTGGGTTCATAGTTAGCGGTGTCAAGGTAGTTTACCCCGGTCTCAAGACAAGCATCCATAATTGGCAGATCTTGATATGGAAGCGCAACGTTTACAACCAATTCGGGTTTAAAATCATTGATTAACGCAACCAGTTCAGGAACGTTATCGGCATCAATTTTTGCAGTTTTTATTCGCCCTTTGCCAACTTCTTTGGCAATGACATCACATTTTGATAGGGTCCTGCTGGCCAACAATATTTCAGAAAACACATCCGGATTATCGGCACATTTGCTTGCCACAACACGTCCTACACCCCCGGCTCCAATAATTAATACCTTACTCATTACGTTAAATTTGAAATTATCTATTATTCGTTTAATTTTTGTTTTTCAAAAGTGGTTTTTCTTAAAAAATACCTACTTTCAGATAACAAAGCAAATTAAGCATTTTTTTCATGAATGACATAAAGCAAAAAGAAGATTTTAATCCCAATGGCATCGGGTTAAAAAATGGCAATTTTATTGGATTGCCGTTTGATGAAGAATCTGCCAATGTAATACTTTTACCAGTTCCATGGGATGTAACTGTTTCTTATGGTGAAGGTACGGCGCTTGCCCCAAAGGCAATATTGGATGCATCTTCACAACTTGATTTATACGATCCGGATGTGCCCGATGCCTGGAAACTAGGTATTTTTATGGCTTCGGCTAACGAGAAAATATTGACAGAAAGAAATCTTTTACGCCCAAAAGCCAACGAATATATTTCATTTCTTGAGAATGATGGGGAATTAGCAAGCAACTCAAAAATGAAAGCGACCTTAAATGATATTAACGATGCTTGCGCAAACCTTAACAGTCTGGTTTACAGTCAGTCTTTAAGTCTTTTAAATGCTAATAAATTGGTAGGACTGATCGGAGGAGACCACAGCGTGCCCCTGGGATATTTAAAAGCACTGTCCGAAAAACATCCTGAATTTGGTATTTTACAAATTGATGCCCACCATGATTTAAGAAAAAGCTATGAAGGCTTTTCGTATTCACATGCCTCGATTTTTTACAATGCCCTTCAATTAAAAGAAATTACCAAACTGGTTCAGGTTGGGATAAGGGATTATTGCCATGAGGAAGTCAAGAAAGCTGAAGCTGAAAAAAACAGGATTTCGGTATTTTACGATAAGCAGTTGAAAGAAAACAGGTTTAATGGAATACACTGGGACCAGCAATGTGCCATGATAATTGACAGGCTTCCTGAAAAAGTATATATAAGTTTCGATATTGATGGGTTAGACCCGAAACTTTGCCCCAATACAGGCACCCCTGTTCCGGGTGGGTTAGAATTTACGGAAGTTATTTACCTTTTCAATAAAATTGTGGAAAGTGGACGTACAGTCATTGGTTTCGATT
This sequence comes from Prolixibacteraceae bacterium, assembly GCA_963677475.2. Classification (GTDB taxonomy): domain Bacteria; phylum Bacteroidota; class Bacteroidia; order Bacteroidales; family Prolixibacteraceae; genus JABMQB01. Next base: position 58,817 of record CAXXQD010000021.1, read on the forward strand.
TGTGTGAAACAGGGAACCAGGATTGGGATGCAAATGTTGGTGCAAGAATAAGCTATAAACTTTGTAATTTAATGGGCAAATCGCAAGGGAAAATTTAAAGCCATTTTTTAGATCGTTTTTATTACATTTACAGGTAGCAAAATTTCAAAAAAATTGTTTTTATTTGCCAACTGAAAAAATATAGAAACAATCCAAAAAAATTTATGATTACCTAAATGAAGAATACTTATTTTGATTTGATTGAGCAAAGCTATTATTTCCCACAAGAAGGCTTTGATTTAAGAAATAACAATTTAACCTTTCATGGTATTTCTTTAAAACATCTGATTAAAAAATACGGAACCCCATTCCGTTTTATTTATCTTCCAAAAATTGGAGATCAAATTAAAAAATCCCGAAACCTGTTCAATAAAGCCATCAAAAAGAACAACTATAAAGGAAAATACTTTTACTGTTACTGTACAAAATGCAACCACTTTGCCCACGTAATAACAGAGGCATTAAAACACAATGTAAACCTTGAAACATCTTCTTCTTTTGATATCGACCTGATTCTCAATCTACTCAAAGATAAAAAGATAGACAAAAAAAGGATTATTGTTCATAACGGATATAAAACCGATGATTATTTAAGAAAAATCCTTTCCCTTCAGGAAATCGGTTTTCAAAACAATATTATAGTCCTTGATAGTATCAATGAATTAAAAAGGATAGAAAAATTATCCGGGAATACAAAATTAAAGATTGGTATAAGGATGGCGATCAATGAAGAGCCACAATCATCGTATTATACCTCACGGCTTGGTATTCGACATACCCAAATTTTAGACTTTTATAGGGAAAACATAAAAGGCAAAGAAAACATTGAACTGAAAATGCTTCATTTTTTTGTGGATGCCGGAATTAAAGACAGTCTTTATTTTTGGGGCGAATTCCAAAAAGCCTTAAAACTATATGTCGACCTTAAAAAAGACTGCACTTCTTTAGATTCCTTTAACCTGGGAGGGGGTTTCCCAATTAGGAACCACCTTGGGTTCGAATATAACTATGAATATATTATTAACGAAATAGTATCGAATATCAAAGAGGCTTGTTCCAATGAGAACCTTCCGGACCCTAACATTTATACCGAATTTGGTAAATATACGGTTGGAGAAAGTGGCGCAATAATATTCGAAGTGCTGGAGCAAAAGCAGCAAAACGACACCGAAAGCTGGTACATGATTAATAACAGCCTGATGAACACCATCCCAGATGCCTGGTCAATTTTCGAGAAATTTATTTTGTTGCCCATCAATAAATGGGACCACGAATACAAACGTGTAAATATTGGAGGAATTAGTTGCGACCACTCAGATTATTACAATTCGGAAGACTTTAACCAGGAAGTACTGCTTCCGTCATACTCTGACGATGAAAAAGAACCACTTTATCTGGGTTTTTTTCATACGGGTGCCTATCAGGATGCAATTAGTGGTTACGGTGGCATCAAACACTGCCTGATACCTTCACCAAAGCATGTAATTATTGACCGGGATGAAACCGGGAATATTATCGATTATGTATATCGGAATGAACAATCAGCAGAAGAAATGTTTAAGATTTTAGGGTACGAAGACAAGTAGATAAGTCCTAATTTTAAAAAATATTAATCTCTGTTTTAGGTTCTGCATTGGAAGTAGTAATTTAGGGCTCATAAATATGTGTATCACAGGTTTTTATTTTAATTTCAAATAATATATTATGAAAAATCTAACCTTAATCATTCTCCTCTTTGCAATTATTTCCTGTTCCTCCAATACGAAAAAAAGTGCCTCTGAAGAAAAAGAAGCAATCACTACATACAGCCTTGAACTGGTTTGGGAATCAGACACAGTTGTAAAAACACCTGAATCTGTTTTGTACGACCGAAACCGGGATATTCTATATGTTTCAAACATTAATATGGAACCGTGGGGAAAAGATGGGAACGGTTTTATCACGAAAATGGATCTCGAAGGAAAAATTGTTGACCTGAAATGGATTGAAGGAATTAATGCCCCAAAAGGAATGGGAATTAGTGGCAACAACCTGTACATTGCCGATATTGATGTTTTGGTTCAGGCTGACATTGAATCGGGCAAGGTGCTTCAATCGTATGCAGTTGAAGGAAATCCGCAATTAAACGATGTTACTGTTTCCGAAGATGGAACTGTATTTGTTTCCGGGTCAGGATCGAGCACAATTTATAAACTCGTGGACGGAAAACTGGAGGTATTCCAGGTTGGGGATGAAGGTGAACGTTACAACGGATTGTATTGGGAAAAAGACAGGATGTTATTGGCCACCAGCGCAACCAGTCAGTTTAAGGAAATCAACCATGCAAACAAAGAAGTAAAGGTCATTTCAGAAAACATGGGACATGGCGATGGCATTGCCCCTGTTGGTGATGGAGGTTACATAATCACAAGTTGGTTAGGAGCTATTTTTTACGTCTCAAAAGACGGGGTTTCCACCAAGCTTATGGATACCGAAAAGGATGGAATTTACACTGCCGATATTGATTATTCGATAGAAAAGAACCTCTTGTTTGTCCCAACTTTCTTCGATAATAAAGTGAAAGCCTTTAAGCTGGTTAAACAAACCGAGTAATTTTTTATTTGAAGGCTGCCCCCAATTTTTATGGCCAGATTTCATCAATTGGAGCTGTAATTGGATCAATACGTTTCAACGAAATTTGAAAATCGGTATTTCCCTGACCTCTTACTTCAAACACAATTTTAAAATTCGGAGATTCTAATTCTTTTGAAAGCTGTTCTAATTGTTGCAGGTTATCGGGATCACTCATATATTTTAACACAGCAATATTACCAACATCGCTATTACACATAAATGAAAGAATGTTTCTGCCATCCTCGGTAATAAAACGAGAGAAAGAAGCATATTCAGTCACGAAATTTCCGGTAATGTTCAAACCAAATTCGAAAATACTATCGCCTGCCTGATAATATAGGGTTGCTATGTCAATCTTATAATCAATCCCCAGTTTATGATGAATATCGCGAAGAATATTCTGTGTTTTATATGAACCTATAAAAATCACATTTCGTTGATCAACATGTTCCCATTGCAGGTTGCTTGAGTATTGAAGTTCAATTTCTGTTTGCCCGCCACCTAAAAAACTCATGATCTTATAGAGGCCAAAAGGAGCCTGTTTATTTATATATGTTTGTTCTGTTTTAAGTATATCGTTTGCCAATTCAGGGTTTTCGCTGATCCTTAAATCAAGATCTTCATCTGAATTTATATCGGTTACACGAGCTGCAGAGAAATCTCCAAATATATTCCGTTCCCTGAAAAAATAATGGTCGCCAAGCACAATCAACGAAGGATAACCAGATTTGACAATATCTTTCCAAATAAAACTTTTTGCAACTTTATGAGAATTCTTATTGAAAAAGACCAATACAGACAAGATTATGAAAACAAAACTTACAGAAAGGATAACCAAACTGTTTTTATAAAGCCGATCTTTAAATAATGCTATCTTATTGAACTTAAACGTTATCTCATATCCTCCCTTTGGCAAGCCAAACTTAACGGCATCGCTGTTCCCTTCAGTTTTGTAATACTCCGCCAACTTTTTCCGAAGGTTAAGAACATATACCCGGACGTTTTTATCTTCATTTGAACCGTTCTTGTTCCCAAACATTTCTTCGGCAATCTGGTACTCCTTGGGTACTTCACCTTTTCGCGATTGGTTTACCAAATATTTTAACAACTCTTTATTGATCACCGATTTGGAAAATGTATTGCTTTGGAGGACTTTTTTTAAGAAGGTATTTATATGTTGCCTTTCTGACATTAAACGATTGATAATGAGTTTTGTTAAATGCAAACTTAACCCCTTTTTTACAATATATCAAGAAAAATTATTTGTACTCTGTTGAAAGTACTATAATTTCAAAAATCTTGACTAAAAAAACAACATTTAACAATAACTAAAAACAAACATAAATCAATAACAAAATCGACATGTTAGGACGAAGAAAATTTTTAGCGACTGTTGGAACAATCGCAGCCGGAGCAGCAATTTCAAACCCACTTAGAGCAGCAATTTCTGCATCAGGGGAAAAATTAAAAGTAGTTTTGGTTGGAACCGGAGTTCGCGGTACCGGATTTTGGGGAAAAAGATTGCAAGACTCATACAGCGATATTTTAGAGTTTGTAGCATTGGTTGACCATAACGAAAGCCGCCTAAAATACTCTGCCGATTTTGTCGGAGTTGGTAAAAATTGTGGTTTGTACACCACCTTCGAAGATATGGTTGCAAATCAAACACCCGATTTGGTTATGGTAACCACACCCGACGCAACACATCACACGTATATTATTAAAGCTTTAGAAGCCGGCATTGACGTGCTTACAGAAAAACCAATGACCACTGATGAAGATAAGGTGCAGGAAATACTGGATGCCGAAATAAAATACAAACGGAAAGTAATTGTAACCTTTAATTACCGTTGGAGCCCTTACAATACAAAAATCAAAGAACTTTTAACCAATAAAACCATTGGGGATATTGTTTCGGTTGACTTCTCGTGGATGTTAAATACCAGTCACGGAGCTTCTTATTTCAGGCGCTGGCATGGACAACGCGAATGGAGCGGTTCTCTATTGGTACATAAATCAACACACCATTTTGACCTAATTAACTGGTGGCTTGATTCGGATCCCGAAGAAGTGTTTGCCTATGGCGATCTTGAATTTTATGGCAGGAACCCAGAGAAAAAGGGTGTTAATTGTAGAAATTGCAACGAAAAAGATACCTGCAAATTCTTTTGGGATATTACCAAAAGCAAAAGAGACTATGAACGCTATGTGAAACACGAGCATGTGGATGGGTATATACGAGACAATTGCCTTTTCCGCCCGGATATAAATATTTACGATAAAATGAATGTAAATATTAAATATGCCAACAATGTATATGTAAATTATATGCTAACCACCTATTCGCCATGGGAAGGATGGCGGGTTGCTTTTAATGGTACAAAAGGAAGGCTGGAAGCGTTTTTAGATGTTCCTTACTTGGATTCAAAAAATATTTCGGAAGAAGAAATGCATGCAGCTGAAATGAACCAGGATGCCGGGAAAGATGTTGAAATGAAGCCGGTTATCTCGCATAAACTTTGGGAAAAAGAGCAGGAAATCATTCATGTTCCGTTTAGCAGGGGAGGCCATGGTGGTGGCGATGTCCGTTTGCACGATCAGATATTCCTGCACCCCGAAAAAGAAGATATTTATAAACACATGGCCGGAACACGCGATGGTGCCATGTCATGCCTTGTGGGTATTGCTGCACGAAACAGTATTGAAACCGGGCAAGCAGTAAAAATAGGATCGTTAACACATTTACAACCAAGAGCAAAAAGACTATAATTCGACCGGTTATCATAGTAACTTAAACCAACTAGAAGTATAGAAATTTCATACAGTTTGAGTGGTCATTAAAGCAATTTAATGGCCACTTTTTTTGCTATACCGAAAGGATGCTTGTACTTACATGAAAAAGCGCATCCCCTTTGTGAACAAGCGGAGCTGTATTTATTCCATAAATGTAACAATCAAAAGGTGCGGTAATTTTTTTCTCAAATTCGCCGTAAGGGTCTAATATTTTTCCAATAAGTGCCCTTTTGTGCACAAACGTCCCGTTTTTGATATAAAATTGAAACATACCCGAATGCGGGGCTCGTAACCATTTGCTATTATCAATAATTACAGGCTTTGCCTTTTTATTGATCCGTCCATCCCTGATTTTTAAATGCTTCATAATATTTAACGCCCCTTCAACCCCATAACGGATCACACTGGCATCCAGACTGTTCGATTTTCCGCCCTCAAACAAAAGCATTGTTTTTCCCATTTTCGAAATGGTTGAGCGAATTGAGTTTTGAAGGTAATTGGAGTGCACAATAAAAGGAACACCAAACACTTTCGCCAATTCCAATTCTTTTTCCTGGTCAATGACACATCGGATGTTCGGAAAATTTTCCCTGTGTTCGCCCCCGGTATGGAAATCGATGATATAATCTGCCAAAGGGGCGATTTCTTTTGTGAATTTATGGGCAAATTGGCTGGTCAACGAACCGGTTGGCGATCCCGGAAAAACGCGATTTAAGTCCCTCCCATCAGGGAATTCACGTGAAATGTTCAGATAACCAAAAACATTGAGGATTGGGATACAAATAACGGCACCACGGTTTGGGATATTATAATCATTTCGGATGATGTCACGAACAATGGCAACACCATTTGTTTCATCTCCATGCACCCCGCCCATAAGCAATAAAGTTGGTCCATCAAGCTCTGCCCTTTCAATAATTATGGGAATTGTAATGCTACTGCGGGTATGCTGTTTCGCAACTTCTAATTCAATGGTAACGCTTTCCCCCCTTTGAATTTCCCTGCCAAGAATTGAAAACCGTTTAGTCGACATTTCTTTCTACGTATCTGATTATTTCCCGGGCTATGTCTTTGCCGGTAGCCGCTTCAATGCCTTCCAGCCCCGGTGAAGAATTCACCTCCAAAACCAAAGGCCCGTTTTCCGATTGAAGCATATCAACACCTGCAATGCCAAGCCCCATTGCACGTGCTGCCTTTAATGCCGTACGGTCTTCTTCATCGGTTAGTTCAATTATCGATGCACTACCCCCACGGTGTAAATTAGAGCGGAATTCGCCAGGTTTTCCCTGCCGTTTCATGGCTCCAACCACAACTCCATCAACCACAAATGCGCGTATATCGGTTCCTTTTGATTCTTTAATAAATTGCTGTGCAATCACACGGGCTTTTAATCCATTAAATGCCTCAATAACCGAAGATGCAGCATTTCGGGTTTCTGCCAAAACAACCCCCAAACCCTGGGTTCCTTCCAAAAGCTTAAGTATAAGCGGTGCACCACCAACAGAGTCAATTACATGGTTCACATCTTTAGCATAATTGGTAAAAACCGTTCTTGGCAAACCAACCCCTGCCCTCGACATTACTTGCAAGCTTCTGAGTTTGTCCCTTGAACGAACCAATGCCTGTGATTCAATAGCAGTGAAAACCTTCATCATTTCAAACTGCCGAACCACCGCTGTCCCATAAAACGTTACAGACGCTCCAATTCGGGGGATAACCGCATCAATATCATTCAAATAAATTCCGTTGTAATATATTCTTGGTTTCTTTTTTTCAATCTCAATAATACATTTTAAATGGTCAACAACAATTACTTCGTGACCTTTTGTTTCAGCTGCCTCTACCAGCCTTTTAGTTGAATACAATTTTGGGTTTCTCGACAATATTGCAATTTTCATATACTACTATTCTTTATTATTTAATGATTTTATTTTTTTCTTTAAACGACAAATTCTTTTTAGATGTGTCAACCACAAAGCGTTTGTTCAATAGTTTTCTTCCAATTAAAATGGGGTATTTCATTTTGCTTCTTTCACTTAACGACAGCTCAATTGGGAATTCCTCCCCAAAAAGTACAATGCATGTTTTTACAATAAACCTGTTCTCTGTTATCCCAAACGAATTCTTTATAATTTTCTTCTTGAAACGTTTTGTTTTGTACTCTTTATTCAGATACTGCGGATGCGATGGATCTAAAACCTGAAACACAATATGATTTTCACCGTTTTCCTCTATTTCAACAATGTGGTGGCTATGAATAGAAGAAGTATAAGCTCCGGTATCCATTTTAATATTAATATTTGACAGCGACAATTCCGGAAAATCGGCTTTATCGACCCTACCTATAACTTTCATCCGATCATTTTATTAATGCTTTTCCAATATCTGAAATAAAATGCAGTTTTCAGGCAATTTTACAATTTTGTTTGGCAGAAATATACATTCAACTTCCACGGTTCACCACTGAACATGGGTTTTATCATGTTTTTTTAGTTTCATCGGACTTCAAGTGCAAATCCATTTGAGGGAATGGAATTGTAATGTTGTTTTCCTTAAGTTTTCGATGTATAATGCGACGAACATCGCTTTTTACTTTTCGGATCCGAAAAATATTTTCACTAAAAAACAGCAGTTCAAAATCGAGTGAAGAGTTTCCAAAATTTACCAATCGGGCTTCAACTAATTTTTTATCTAGTATTTCAGGATGTTCCATTGCACTATCCTGCAATGTTTTAATTACCAAATCAACATCGCTACCATAGGCAACACCAACTTCAATCCGAAACCGGGTCTTTTCCGACTGGTGGCTCCAATTGATAACCTTACTGGTAGTAATCAGCGAATTAGGAATAATTATGGAAATATCATCCCGGTTTAAACCCTTTGAGGTTCTCAATCCTATGCTCTGAATTTTCACCACATCTCCGTCAATTTCAAGCACATCGTTAATCTTAATTGATCTCTCAGAAAGCAAGATTATCCCCGACACAATGTCGTTAAACGTTTGTTGCAAACCCATTCCAATACCCACAAGCAATGCGGCGGAACCTGCTACCAGTACGGTAACCTTTATTCCAATTGTTTCTAGCAAAAGGCTAATTGCAATAATCCATACAATGTATTTAATAATCTGAAACAAGGCATAGGTATTCCCATTTTCATGCTGCGAAGATTTGTTCCTCCGGAACAATGCTTTTTTTACAAACCATAAAAGTAGTTTCGTTGTAATAACAATGATTAACGCAACAATCAAGGTATAAACCGTAATTTTATGGTCTGTAATATCTATGAGTTCAAACTGTAATAATTTATTTAGTTCTTCCATTTAATCATTTCTATTTACTGCCTATAATTCACCTTGCTTTTTAAATTCGACCCTCGTTTTTGGTAAACTTTGGGGATAATTCTTTTGAATGAATTCAATCATTTTTTCCCTTATATAAACCCGTAAATCCCATGCTGTTGGCGAATTTTTTGCACTCACTAAAATTCTGATTTCAACGGTCGATTCTGTTGAATCCGTTACCTGCAATACATTTACTTTTTGGTCCCACAAATCGCTTTCGCTCAATAATCTTGTGAGCTCGTCACGCAAAGGCTGAAACGGGATGGTATAGTCGGTATAAATAAATACTGTCCCAAGAATTTCGGCCGTTGTCCGGGTCCAATTCTGAAAAGGCTTTTCCAAAAAATAGGTCGAAGGTAAAACCAACCTTCTTTTATCCCAAATCCTTACAACTACATAGGTTAGGTTGATTTCTTCAATCCATCCCCATTCATTCTCAACGACCACAGCATCGTCAATCCTAAATGGTTGGGTAATGGCAATCTGGATACCTGCAAGCAAAGCACCAACCACCTTTTGTGCCGATAAACCAATAATTATACCTGCAACACCTGCCGAAGCAAAAATCCCAATACCTATCTTCCTGATGCTTTCGAACGACAATAATATCATTCCTAATGCAAAAAGAATAATGACAAAAATAATTACCTTTTCGAGAATATTCACTTGGGTATAAACTTTTCGGGAGGTAAGATTGTCTTCTTTGGAAATATCAAACTTGCTTAGGAATATCCGTTTTAATGTCCTCAAAACTTCAATAAGGCTCCACGAAACAAATATTATTACAACAATATGTGCCTGCTCGTAAATTATCTTCATTATTCCGGAAATATCTTTATAAAAATGTTCCAGAATTGGCTTAATAAACAAACTAAGAATGGTCAGGATTATACTGATAATTAATACGGTGTATTTTTTCATCTTCTCACATTTATAATAACAATCGTTCTTTTAACTATAAAGCAAATAAGCAGTAAATGTTTAAGCTAACTTTTATTTATCGCATTATATAAAACCTCGACAGGGTGAAAAGCCGCTTTCCCTGTTCCATCTTTGATGTGGTGCCTGCACGAGGTCCCGGGTGCAGAGATTATTGTCATCTCATCAGCATTGTTTACTGCAGGAAATAATACCATTCCCCCAATTTTCATGGACAGGTCGTAATGTTCTTTTTCGTATCCAAACGATCCGGCCATGCCACAACACCCCGAAGGGATTTCTTTCACATGATAATTTTTAGGCAACGACAGCATTGTTTTAGTTGGTGCGGTTGAAGCAATCGCTTTTTGTTGGCAATGCCCATGCAAAAGAATATGTTTTTCTTCGGTTGTAAAATCATCTTCCGAGATATTCCCTTTTTCGATTTCCTGCACAAAAAACTCTTCGAAAAGCAAAGAATTTTCAGCGAGCTTATTTGCTTCTTCTCGCAAATCCTTGTCAACCAGTTCGGGATACTCATCGCGAAATGCCAATATTGCCGAAGGTTCGATGCCAATTAATGGGGTTTGTTTAGTAATGATATTTTTTAAAAGATTAACATTTCGAATGGCAATTTTCCGTGAAGTCCGCACCAATCCTTTGGATAAAAATGTCCTTCCGCTTTCAACGTGGGTCGGGATTTTAACCTCGTAACCCAGTTTTGTAAGAAGCAAAATCGCTTTTATCCCTATATCGCTTTCGTTGTAATTGGTAAACTCATCGTTAAATAGAAACACTGTCCCTTTTGATGTTTCAGGCAACGGAACCCCTTTGCCCACCCATCTTTTTAAAGTGAGTTTCGATAATGGCGGGACACCCCTTTTTGAAGAGAACCCCAGCGCCTTTTTCACCAATGAAGTATCCATCATAAAATTGGATATCGGTCTGAAAACAACTGCCAGTTTGTTGAGACTTGGCAAATAAGCAATTATTCTGGAACGCAGCGGAATACCGTGAACATCGTAATAATGCTGCAAAAACTCGGCTTTAAGTTTAGCCATGTCTACATTTGATGGGCACTCACTTTTGCAGGCCTTGCATGAGATACAAAGACTTAGGATGTCGTATATTTCGTGATGGGCAAAGGCATTTTCTATTTTGTTGTTGTAAATAAATTCCCTCAAAATATTTGCCCTTCCGCGTGTACTTTTATCCTCATCGCGCGAAGCCATAAAAGTCGGGCAAAGGGTTCCCCCCACTATTTCACTTTTTCGGCAATCGCCCGAGCCATTGCATTTTTCAATACTTCGGAAAAACCCACCTTGCTTTGAAAAGTCAAAAATAGTGTCAAATTCAGGTGTTTCCTTTCCCGGAATTACGCGTAAGTTTTCCGTTATTGGCGGCGTATCGACTATTTTACCGGGATTAAAAATAGTTTCCGGGTCCCAGGTTTTCTTAACCTGTTTTATCAATTGATAATTACGTTCGCCAAGCATAAAGGGAATAAATTTTCCACGCACCCTTCCATCGCCATGTTCGCCACTCATTGAGCCACGGTATTTTTTAACCAAGGCAGCAACTTCATCCATCAAGCGGTCAAATAGCTCGACATCGGCGGGATCTTTAAAATTTATTAAGGGCCTGAAGTGTATCTCACCAGTTGCAATGTGCGCATAGTAAATACTTTCCAATCCCAACTTCTTAAGTACAACCTTTAAATCTGCCACATAATTTGGCAAATATTTAGGATGAACAGCGGTATCTTCAATTCCCGGAACACCTTTTCTATCGCCCGGAATGTTTGCCAGTAAACCAAGCCCTGCAGTACGCAACGCCCAAACCCTTTTGATGTTATCGGCACCCGTAACCAGAGGAAAGTGATAACCCAGCCCCGTCTTTCTGAAATCTTCTTCCAACTCTTCAGCCTTGGCATTTAGTTCTTTTTCTGTTTCAAACGAGAACTCGATCATTAGCAATGCCCCGGGATCGCCCTGAATAAAAAACCGGTTTTTATTTTGTTCGATATTTTGTTTGGTGCATTGCATGATTGTATCGTCCATCAACTCAATGGCAGTGGGATTGTGTTTTAAAGCCACCAAATTGCCTAAAATTGCTTCTTCCAGGGTTTCAAAATGGGCACACACCAGACCTTTGTGTTTTGGCGGCAACGGAATCAGGTTTAACTTAATGCGGTGCGAAAAAGCCAGGGTTCCTTCCGACCCGGCCAAGAGTTTACAAAAATTAAAGGGCTCTCCCCCCTCTGTAAAAATTTCAGAATTCAATAACACATCAATGGCATAGCCCATATTGCGCCTGGTCAATTCTGGATCGGGGAACTTCTCCCTTATTTCTTTTTGGTTTATTGGGTCAGATAAGATTTCAAAGGTGTTTTTATAAATTGTTTGTTCCAATTTATTGGGATTGTTTTCTATTTTTTGCCGTAACTCCTTATGATTTAATTCCTTAAAAGTTACTTCCGAACCATCTGCCAAAATAGCCTCCACCTCTAAAATATGTTCACGAACGCTTCCATAGGCCAGCGAGTGTAACCCGCAAGAGTTGTTACCAAGCATCCCTCCAATAACACAGCGGTTAGCTGTTGAGGTTTCAGGTCCAAATTGCAAACCATGAGGGGCCAGGAACAGGTTTAACTCAGCCAAATTCACACCCGGTTCAACCACCACACACTTTTTTTCTTTGTTGAATTCCAAAACACGGTTCATATATTTCGAAATGTCAACCACAATACCGCTTCCAACCACCTGCCCGGCCAAAGAAGTCCCAGCACCCCTTGGAATTATGGAAGTCCTGTTTTCCCTGGCAAAGGCAATTATCTTTTTAATGTCCTCTTTGTTTTTAGGTTTCGTAACTGCCAATGGCATTTCTTTGTATTGCGAAGCATCGGTAGAATATAGCACACGATGAACATTATCGGTGAATAAATCGCCGGATAGTTGGGATTTTAATTGGTCTAGTTGATCTTGAAGTATCATGAATAGTTCGTTTGGATACAAATATAACTACATTCAACAAAAAAGGTTAAAAATTGTAAATGGATAAGATCTTTAATTTATCCTATACAGGAATCCCTTTCACTTAGGTGTATTTCTTATTTACAGACGTTATCTTAACATCTTTTTCAGCCATTCTTTTTGTATCCCACTTGTATTGTTAACTCTTCGGTTTAAAAGGCTGTGATTTTCATAAATCCGAGAATTTATCTTATTTTCGCGTTGCATTTTGTTCGACAGGTTAATTATGTGGCTTAAGGTATCCGGCTTTATTTTACGAAATAAAATCCTTCTTCTAATTCTATTAGCCGGGATAACTATATTCATGGGCTACCATGCAAAACAGGTTGAAATGTCGTATGAATATGCATCCCTGTTATCAAAAAAAGACAAGGCATATCAAGACTATCAAAGTTTTAAGCAAAAGTTTGGAGAAGAAGGAAACCTGATTGTTGTTGGAATAACCGACACTGCTTTTTTCAACTACGAAAATTTTGAGCAATGGCGGAACCTATGTAAAAACCTAAATACAATAGAAGGGGTTGAGAACCTGCTTTCGGTTTCGAACACCTACAACCTAAAAAAGAATTCTACTGAACGAAAGTTTGAAATTGAAAATATCTTCCCTGAAGAAATCCGTGACCAGCAACATTTGGATAGTTTGCACGCCGTTTTTGCCGGTTTGCCCTTTTATAAAAACCTGGTTTATAACGAGGAAACCAATGTTTACCTGTTGGGAATTACGGTCAGTAATGAAAAGATGATTTCGAAGGAACGGGAGCAATTGGTAAAAGCTATCCAAAAAGAATGCAAGCGTTTTGAAGATCAGCGGGATATTAAGCTCCATTATTCGGGATTGCCCTATATCAGGGTTGTAAACTCGGTTAAAATTCGCAAAGAGCTCTACCTTTTCAGTGGATTGGCATTGCTAATTTGCATCATTGTCCTTTTCCTCTTTTTCAGGTCGTTTAAAGCTGTATTTTTTCCAGTGGTAATTGTTATTACCGGGGTAATTTGGGCATTGGGAATGCTCTCGCTGTTCGGTTATAAAATAACACTCCTTTCGGGAATGATCCCGCCTTTACTGATCGTAATCGGAATCCCCAACAGCATATATATGCTCAATAAATTCCACAGCGAATTTGCCCGGCATGGAAACAAGGTAAAGGCCTTACAAAGGGTAATTATAAAAATTGGGAATGCAACCTTTTTAACAAACCTTACAACAGCCTCAGGTTTTGCAACCTTTGTGATCACCAAAAGCGATATCCTTAAACAATTTGGGATTGTTGCCTCCCTGAATATTATGAGTTTGTTTGTACTATCGTTGTTATTAATTCCCATCATATTCAGTTTTATTGAACCACCCTCGGCTAAGCACATTAAGCACCTGGAGAATAATTTCGTAACCCGGATCATAAATACGCTCATTAAAATCACAAGGAACCACAGGAGGACCGTTTATATTACAACCATTGTTATTATTGGCATCGGTATTTATGGTATTAGTTTGATAAAAAGTTCTGGTTTTATGGTTGACGATATTCCTGAAAGTGACCCTATTTACAAAGATTTAAAATATTTTGAAAACAACTTTAATGGCCTGATGCCAATGGAAATAATGGTGGATACCAAACGGCCAAATGGTGTGATGCAACTGAATGTTTTCAAAAAAATTGATCAACTGGAAGAAACGCTTCTGGGTTATCCTGATTTATCGGCACCTTTATCCATGCTTAATTTGTTTAAATTTTCGAAACAGGCATTTTACAATGGGAAACAAAGTTTCTACAAAATACCAAATAACCGCGAGCAGAATTTTATCCTTCAATATGCAGCAAAAGGAGAAGAGAATGCTAATTTACTACATTCGTTTTTAGATAGTGCCAAGCAAACCACACGCTTAAGTATCCGAATGAAAGATGTTGGCACAAAAAAGATGGAAGAAATACATACCCAGTTTACGGCAGACCTTGATTCTATTTTCCCAGCTGAGAATTACGATGTTACCGTTACCGGATCAAGCATCACTTTTTTTAAGGGTACACAATACCTCCTGAAAAATTTATTCTCAAGCCTTGGCCTGGCAATCATCCTTATTTCACTTTTCATGGCGCTTATGTTCTCTTCGTGGAGGATGGTCATTTTGTCTCTGACCCCAAATATTATCCCATTGATATTTACCGCTGCCATCATGGGGTTTACAGGTATCCCCATAAAAGCTTCAACAATTTTGGTTTTTAGTATTGCGTTTGGGATCTCGGTTGACAACACCATACACTTTTTAGCAAAGTACCGACAGGAACTACTCGTTACAAACTGGGACATCAGGCAATCGGTTATTCTGGCACTTCGTGAAACAGGGGTAAGTATGCTCTACACATCAGTTGTGTTATTCTTTGGATTTGGAATATTTAGTATTTCCAGTTTTGGAGGTACTCAATCGTTAGGAATACTAGTATCTTTAACTCTATTGATCGCGGTCACATCAAATTTAATATTGCTTCCTTCGCTACTCTCAGGTTTGGAAAGATTATCTACAACAAAAGCATTTAAAGAACCTTTGCTTCATATTTATGATGAAGAAGAAGACATTGAACTGGAAGACCTGGTCATAAAGAAATAAAGCTATGCGCACTATCTCTGAACTTCAAACTTTTTTTAACCACGAACTTCGCAAAGAACTGGAGGCTCTGACACAGACCAATCCCGAAAATTTGTACATCCCAATAAAATATGCTCTAGACATGGGAGGCAAAAGGATACGCCCGGTAATGCTATTGCTGGTGCATGAATTGTTCTCCAATAAAATCGAAAATGCCATTCCAGGTGCAATTGCCATTGAGGTTTTCCATAATTTTACCCTTCTGCACGACGATATTATGGATAAGGCTGAGTTACGGAGAAACCAGGCCACGGTTTATCAAAAATTCAGTGAAAATGCTGCAATCCTATCTGGGGATGCAATGTCATTTATTTCCTTTCAATACTTATTAAAAAGCGCATCAAACCACCTCTCCGACATCCTTAAATTATTTTCGAAAACTGCTGTTGAAGTTTGTGAAGGACAACAATTTGACATGGATTTTGAAGGCCGCATCGATGTGAAAGAAGGGGAATATCTACGGATGATCCAGCTTAAAACTGCAGTATTGCTGGGGTGTTCGCTTAAAATCGGGGCACTTCTGGCAAACGTTAAAGGGAAGCGTGCCGATGAACTTTATAATTTAGGGATAAACCTTGGTTTGGCATTCCAGCTTCAGGACGATTTATTGGACACATTTGGAAACGAAAATACCTTCGGCAAAAAAATCGGGGGCGATATTGTTGCAAATAAAAAGACCTATCTTGCCATTAAGGCAATGGAACTGGCTGATAACAACCAGAAAAAAGAATTACTCTCCTGGATGTGGCAAAAAGATGCGAATGATAAAGAAAAAATCAGGGCTGTCACCAAGATATTCAATCAACTAAATATCAAAGAAATTACACAAAATAAAATTGACTTTTATTTTGAAGCAGCATCTGAAAACATTAAAAAATTAAGGTTATCGTCAGAGCAAAAAAAACAACTTCGGCACTTATCCGAAATACTTCTCAATAGGATTAACTGAGCAAATTATACTGTCGTTGGTTCAATTCAGTGCCTTTGTATTGCCTGTTACTGATTTTTGGATATTATCTACCCTCAAGTTATTGATTCTTTCAAGTTAAATTTAAGAAGCATTTAATTCAGGCACTAAAAAAGGCTTTTTTTATTGCATAAATGCAAAACAATACTAAATTTGTTAAGCTAAAATTTTCCGGAAAGTATTACTATTCCCGATCAAAAACTCAAAGATAGATGGCTAAAAATACAGGTAAAGTTTTACAGGTGATTGGACCTGTTGTTGATGTAAGTTTCGACCAGGAAGGAACCGAGCTTCCGAGTATTCACGATGCCCTGGAGATTGTCAGGCAAAATGAGGCAAATTTAATTATTGAGTGCCAACAACACGTTGGAGAAAATACCGTTCGATGCATCGCATTGGATGCAACTGATGGACTAAAACGTGGGATGGACGTTATCCCAACGGGTAACCCGATTATTATGCCCAAAGGAGAAGTTGCCCTTGGCAGGTTATTAAATGTAACCGGAAATGCAATCGACGGACTGGAAGATCTTCCAAAGGAAGGATTAAGCATTCACAACGAACCACCTAAATATGAAGAACTTACTACAGAAACCGAAGTTCTTTTTACCGGAATAAAAGTTATTGACCTGATTGAACCTTATGCAAAAGGAGGAAAAATCGGATTGTTCGGAGGAGCAGGTGTTGGAAAAACTGTACTTATTCAGGAATTGATCAACAACATTGCATTGGCACATAGTGGCCTTTCAGTTTTTGCCGGAGTTGGCGAACGTACGCGTGAAGGAAATGACTTGCTAAGGGAAATGATTGAAGCCAACATCGTTGACTATGGAGAAAAATTTAAGGAATCCATGGAAAAAGGCGACTGGGATTTATCAACTGTTGACAGCAAATCTATTGAGAATTCAAAACTTGCCATGGTATTCGGGCAGATGAACGAACCACCCGGTGCACGTGCACGTGTTGCTTTGTCCGGATTGACCATTGCTGAAAGCCTTCGTGACGGTGATGGAACCGCCGGAAGTGGAAAAGATATTTTGTTCTTCGTTGATAATATTTTCCGTTTTACACAAGCCGGGTCAGAGGTATCCGCACTTCTAGGAAGGATGCCTTCAGCGGTTGGTTATCAGCCAACTTTGGCAACCGAAATGGGTGAAATGCAGGAACGGATTACTTCTACAAAAAACGGGTCAATCACATCGGTTCAGGCTGTTTATGTGCCTGCAGATGACTTAACAGACCCTGCCCCTGCAACCACATTTGCCCACCTGGATGCTACAACAGTTTTAAGCCGGAAAATTTCGGAACTTGGAATTTACCCTGCAGTTGACCCACTTGATTCAACTTCCAGGATATTATCTCCAGAAGTTGTTGGTGATGAACATTATAACTGTGCACAGAAAGTAAAAATGCTTCTTCAGAGGTATAAAGAACTTCAGGATATTATCGCAATTTTGGGTATGGATGAACTTTCGGAAGAAGATAAACTGGTTGTTCACCGTGCAAGAAGGGTACAACGTTTCTTGTCTCAACCATTCTTTGTTGCCGAGCAATTTACCGGATTAAAAGGAGAACTTGTATCGATTGAAGATACCATTAAAGGATTTAACATGATCATGGACGGAGAAGTTGACAAGTATCCGGAAGCGGCATTTAACCTTGTTGGTACCATTGAACAGGCAATTGAAAAGGGAGAAAGGTTACTTGCAGGCAAATAATCTTTTCTTCAAACTAAAGATATACAAACGCTTATGTTTCTTGAAATAATAACACCTGACAAAAAAGTTTTTACCGGGGAAGTTAATTTAGTTCAACTTCCGGGGAGTAAAGGTGCTTTCGAAATATTAAAAAACCATGCCCCGATAATTTCAACCCTGACCAAAGGAACCATTAAGATTGTTTTGGAAGATGGATCGGAAAAATTATTTGAAACCGATGGTGGAGTTATTGAAAACAAAGGAAATAAAATTATTGTGTTGGTTGAATCTGCATAATTCTTAAGTAACAATATAGTTTATACCCTAAAGTTCTTTGTATCTTTAGGGTATTATTTTTAAACTTGAAAGTGAAATTTCTAATCATAAGATTCAGCTCAATTGGTGATATTGTTCTTACCTCACCAGTGATCCGCTGCCTCAAACAACAGGTGGAAGGGGCTGAAATTCATTTCATTACAAAAGAGAAACATGCTTGCCTGCTAAATTCAAATCCCTATGTTACAAAAGTTCATTTATTTAACGATAAGCTATCTACGTTGTTGGATGAACTTGAAGAAGAAGGATTTGATTATGTAATTGACCTCCACCAAAACATTCGTAGCAATCGTATAAAAAGCCGCTTAAAAGCACAGGCTTTCACCTTTGAAAAACTGAACTACAAAAAATGGTTGCTGGTTAATTTGAACATAAATACCCTGCCCGATTTGCATATTGTTGACCGTTACCTGGATACCCTTTCGGCATTCAATATTAAAAACGACAATCAGGGGCTGGACTTTTTTGTGGATAAAAGCCAACCTTACGGTTTCAAAACATGGCCCGATGATTTTAAAAGTGGCTACGTTGCTTTTGTAATTGCCGGAACCTATTATACCAAATGCCTTCCTGTTGAAAAGGTTATCGAAATATGCAACAAAATTGATAAACCAATCGTGCTTTTAGGAGGGAAAAGCGAAGTTGGAAATGCTTCTCAAATTAGCAGTTTTAGTTCAGGCCGTATTCTTGACTTGTGCGGAAAAACAAGCTTAAATGAGTCGGCACAGATCATTGAGAAATCAAACATTGTATTAAGCAACGATACCGGATTAATGCATGTTGCAGCGGCTTTCAAAAAGAAGATATTATCGTTCTGGGGAAATACTGTTCCTGCTTTAGGCATGTATCCATACCAGGCTGATCCGGCATCGAAAATAATGCAAATAGAAGGCTTAAAATGCCGACCTTGTTCCAAGCTTGGTTACGACAAATGCCCCAAAAAGCATTTTAAATGTATGTTGGACATTTCAACGAAAGAAGTTTGCGAATGGGTGGATGCAAACTTTAAAATTGCGGCGGATTAAAATCCGCCACAGAGTATATATCAAAATTACCAAAAGCATAATTAAGGCCTTTCGTCCAATCCACTCTCTATACTTTCATCAACCAATACAACATTCGAACTTGAAATGTCGTGCGCGGTAAACAAGCCCAGCACTTCTTTCCCATCGCTTGAAGTAATGTTTCCTTTAATATTTGCAGGTGGTACGCTAAACAAAAATCCCGTTTGGTTTTGCTCATACATCTGGTAATAAAAGTTATAGGCAAACTCAGATATCGATGTTTGCTTTACCTGAACTTCGTCCATAAATTTTATCAATCTTTCGTCGGTTTCTTCAGGATCATGAAAGTCCGTAAAAATCTCTAATCCATCCACATAATTACCATCCACGAATTCGTCGCTTGCCAATATGATGTACTCGGCATCATTAAGCAGTTCGTTGTTTATATAAAGATCCCATTTGTAATAGTCGCCAAGACCTGGGGTTTCAGGACCATACGTAAATACGCCTAAAAACCTTTTGTCGCCCCTGAGCGATGGCCTCACCTGAATTGAATCGATTGCAACGACAGGTGCCAGGTATTCGGTAGCTGTAAATGTGAGTTCCCCAATTTCGATGGTCATTGTGTATTCAACTCCTTGAACACCGTAATAGTCAATACCTTCAGGCACTTCATAAAAACCACTTTCCCCATTGCTATCGGTTAAAACCACGCTGTTTTGAGGTTCCTGATTGTCGCTTATGGTCACAACTGCACCACTTACACCTGTAAATCCATTGTCGTTGTTAACAGGCATTCCTTTATAGAGATAAACATAAGGTTCATCCTCTGTGGTGATTTTTGCCGAAACGGCATAAAGTTCAATGTCTTCATCATTTAATTTGACATCTATTACGTCTTCACACGCAGTAAAAAGCAAAACGATTATTGCCGGAAAAATATATCTTAACTGTTTCATTTTTATTCAATTAAAAGGTAAAGTTATAGGTGATTGATGGGATAACAGACCCAATAATAGAAAGCCTGGTAGCTTCCGAAATATTCGGGTTATCTTCGTTTTGTTTAAAGGTAACCGAATAAGCATTCCTTCTTCCATAGACATTGTACAGCGAAAGGTTGAGTGATTGTTTAAACTTTCTGTTTTTATTCTTTTTAAAATCATAATTCACCGAAAGGTCGAGCCTGTGGTAGGCTGGTATCCGGTTACTGTTCCGACTTGAATAGTAATAAATTGAATTGCCCTGTACATCGTATTTTAAGGCAGGATATGACGTCGCATTTCCGGTGGCATAAAGCCAACTGGTTGAAAAGTTCCATCGTTCCGAAAGTTCGTAGTTTAATACAAGTGAAACATCGTGTGTCCGGTCGTAATTCGACGGGTATGCTTTCCCATCATTAATCCCAGGGATTTCCCTCATGGTTCTTGCAAGGGTGTAACTTAACCAGCCCGTAAAATCACCTTCCTGCTTTTTAACCATCATCTCAAGCCCATACGAATAACCCGATCCGCGTAACAACTCGGTTTCAAGGTCTTCGTTCAGAAAAAGTTCGGCACCGTCTTTATAATCGATTACATTTTGCATGTTTTTGTAATAGGTTTCCACAGAAGTCTCGATCATATTGTTTGCGAAATTTCTGAAATAACCCAGCGCAACCTGGTCGGCAATAAGAGGTTTGATATATTTATTACTTGGTAACCAAATATCTAATGGAGTTGGCGAATTTGTGTTCGAAATCAGGTGCAGGTTTTGAACCATACGGTTGTATGACGCTTTTACAGAGCTGTTTTCATCCAACGAATACTTTAGCGACAACCTTGGTTCAAAGTGAATAAATGGTTTTCCTATTTTATCCCATTTTTTATATTCTTTTTCGCCAATAATTTCATCTGCATTGGGTGCATCCGGATTCAAATATTCCCTCACCTTTCCTCTTCCAACCTGTTGAAACACTGAAAGCCTGAACCCATATTTTAAAGTAAGTGCATTTGCAACTTCCTGTTCATTCGAGGCATAAAAAGCACCTTCCAAAGCATTGTAGTTGGTTAACTCTATATCAGAGAAATACGAGTTGTCACCTGTTTCAATCTTTCCTGGTTCGAAATGATGATAGGAAAAGTTTAACCCATATTTAATTTTATTTCTTGAATTCAGATAATAGGTAAAATCTTCCTTGAAATTGAAATCCCTGATGGTTGAACTCCAGTCAAATTGATCGGCACCGCTACCGGGAATACCCAGGTTATAATCGTACTTACTATAAATTACCGAAGTATTGGCAAAAAGATCGTCGCTGTATAAATGGTTCCATCTTACAGTTCCGGTAATATTTCCCCAATTCATATAAAGCGATTCACCTAAACTAAAATAATCATCACCAGTGTATGCAGAAATATAGATCCTGTCCTTATCGCTAAATTGAATATTTGTTTTTAGGTTAAGGTCGTAGAAGTACAATTTGTTTTCTTTCAGCGATTCCAAACCAGCCAGTTTCCCAATAAAATCGGCATAAGTACGCCTTCCGGAAACAATAAAGCTCCACTTATCTTTAATAATCGGCCCTTCCAACGTTAAGCGGCTCGAAATATTTCCAATACCTCCACTTCCCTGCAAATTTTTTGAGTTCCCGTCTTTCATACGAATATCGATAACCGATGAAGCTTTCCCTCCGTACATTGCAGGAATTCCCCCTTTATAAACCTGGATATCTTTAATTGCATCGGAATTAAACACCGAAAAGAAACCCATTAAATGGGAGGCATTATAAACCGGGGCTTCATCCAATAGCAGCAGGTTCTCATCAGGACCACCACCACGCACATACAATCCGGAACTTCCTTCACCACCACTTTGTATTCCTGGCAAAAGGGTAATACTTTTCAAAACATCGACCTCTCCGAAAAACGAAGGAAGCTTTTTCACCAGTTTCACCTGCATTTTTTCCATACTCATGGCAATGCTTTCCACATTGTTATCCCGCTTTTCGGCGGACACAGTAACTTCTCCAATATCGCGACTGGTTTCTTTCAACAAAATATTTTGTTTTTGATTGGAAGACAAATCCACTTGAATGGTTTGGCTATCGTATCCGATGTAGGAAAACGTAATTTCATACTTTGCCGAAGGGGCAGAAATTGAATAATATCCATAAGGATTTGAAATACCCCCTGTTTTTAATTCGGAGATATAAACGGTAGCCCCAATGAGGACTTCCCCGTTTGAACTATCTTTAATATACCCGCTCAAAGAACTGTTTTGACTAATACCCTGAATTGCAGGCAATAATAAAAATAATAAAAGACAAATTTGTTTCATTTAAAAATTGTTTAATAGTTTTCATGGCTTTAATTACTTATCTACTGACAGGAGAAAAAAACAAAGGTTGCTTTTCATTTGTAAATAATAAATTAATTGTCGTAAAGGTGGGACGATTTCGTAAGCAAAAACCTCAAAAACCTTTAAATATCAAGTTTTTATCGGTAAATGGAGAAAAAAACCTATAAAAAAAGTCCCGATAAAAAATACCGGGACTTCTCGTTTATTTCAAATTTAAAATGCTTAGAATTCAATCTTATAACTAATATTCGGAATAACAATTGCTTCCAGTTCTTTTTCAATATTACCTGTTTGAAGGTTTCTTCTAAATCCATAAAACTCTTTTACCCCGGTCGCATTGATTACATTAATGGACCACGTGGAAGCATGTTTGGTTTTGTTGATTTTATAATTTAAGGTAAAATGAACAAACAATGTTGGGTCCAAGGATTCATTAAAAGCTTTGTTATAATTGTATATAATTTCACCAGAATTGCCTGAAGCAGAATAATCAACCGGAATGTAGCGATCTCCTCCCTGGTAAGCAATCTTCCCGTTAATATTCAATAAGTTTTGTTTTTCGCGTCCAAGTTGCCATTCTTTCCCGGCAAGCAAATTGATCAGGAATTCCCTATTATACCTTGTATTTCTCCAAATGCCATCCCCTCCTTTATACTCTGAATTAAAAATGGAAGCAGTGAGCATATAATAATACCCCCTTTGTAAAAACCTTTCGAGGGTGATATCTACTCCGACATTTTTTGCCTTGCCTCCATTAATCAAAGGAGTATTTATAAACCAGTTATCTTTTACATTAATAGTTGAAAAATATGTGCCATCTTCAACCGGAACATTACTTAGCCACTGATAGTAAGGCTCCACTTTTAAACGGGCATTTTCGCCAAGCGAGCAGTTATAATTAAAAACCAAATGGTTCGATTGCATAAGATCCAGGTTTTTATTGATAAGTTCCCCGGTTTCATTTTTAGCAAAATATACATTGACCCTTTCGAGGCGGCTGTGTAAACCATACGCGAAACCAAACGACTGGCTTGGTATAAATTGCCAATTAAAAGCGATTCTAGGTTCAAAAGTTGAATTATTATTTAATGTAAAATATTGGAAATGTACCCCAAGGGTAGTGCTAAGGTTTTGAGATAGCCTAATTTTTGAGCCAGAATAAGCAGAAACCAAATAAGTATTCCCTTTACTTTGTACATACGTTTGCAGAGCTTGCCCAGGTTGCGAAGCACTCTTTATTGACATGTCATAGTTTTGGTTGGTTATAATAAACCCTGTCCGGTTGGTATGTTGCTTTCCAAATTTGTGGTTCACATAACTCGACAAAACTAAATTCCAATTGGTGTTTTTTATCTTTTCCCTATGTTGCAGCACCATTTCTTCATCCATTTCATCCACAAAATAATCCAATCCATTTCCGGCAGCAGCCAATGACGAGCGCAGGTATGTATTGTCCCCAAGATATATTTTGTGAGTCAATCCTGTTGCACCCATATACTGCGATGCATCACTTTCCTCCTTATCCTGCGTATATACCCAATCCTCTAGGCTTTTTTCGGCATTTGTCCCCGAACCATCTAAAAGACCTATTCCCCAGAACGAAAATGTTCCGGCTTTTTTAGTCGGGAAATTCAGTTTGAACGCCAAATCCTGATAGTTTGTCCCTCCTGCATCCTCCGGCAACAATGGTGTGAGCAACGATAAAGTGGAATATCGGTAATTAAAGAGATAGGTGGATTTAGCACCTTTTTTAAAAGGTCCTTCAGAAGAAAGGTCAATGCCAATCCCTCCAATTTGAAAAGTATGTTCGTGTTTCGAATTATTTCCGGTCCTCATAAAAATATCAAAAACACCCGAAGTTGCATTGCCATATTCGGCTGGAAAAGCCCCGGTATAAAAATCGGAGTTTGCCAACATTTGGCTGCTAAGTGCTGTTAACCCACCAGCACCAAAGGCAGTAAGGTCGGCAAAGTGGTTCGGATTGGGAATTTCGACCCCTTCCATCCTCCACGAAAGCATTTGTGGAGCGTTCCCCCGGATTACAATCCCGTTATCGCCAAGGTTACTGGCCACTCCTGCAAAAGAAGATGCCAAACGTGCCGGATCATCAAAACCTCCTGCATACCTTTGGGCTTCTTCCACACTCAACATTCGGGAACTCACCATAGCCATAGTGTTTAAAGCTTCTTCTTTGTTCGTTTTTGGTTTCACTTTAATTTCATCCAACGAAATTAGCGACTCGCGCAACTGGACTTTTACAACCACTTCTTTTCCTGTGGCAACCAATACCTCACGAACCAATGCTGGTTCATATCCCAGGTAGCTAACCTCCAAATCGTACCTTCCGACTGGTACCCGTACAAGAATAAAATTCCCATCCATATCTGATATTGTCCCTAATAAAGGATTTGTGTTTTTTACAACCACATTGGCAAACGGGATAGGTGCCCCAGTTGATTTATCGGTTACCATGCCTTTAATGTTTTGGGCTTGTTCCTGCCCAAAAGAATAACTGTTCGTTATCCAAAAGAATAAAATGAATAATTTAATCGTTTTCATACTTGTCAATAAATTTGGCTTTGATTATTTAAGCAAAGATTTAGTATCTTTCTTTTTATAACAATACTGATAAATCATTATTTTATTGTGATGGACGAGATAAACAAATTATACCAGGAATACCACAATTTACTTGAACAACAAATATTTACAGAGGAAGCCCTTGATTACGAGCTTCTGGACAAACACATTTCGTTTTTAAAACAAATGGATGTTCTAGACAGCAGTTCACTCTCCATATTTGATATGTATAAAAAAGAACATATTTATGTTTCTTCCAATTATTATAAAATGCTGGGCTATGATTTATCGCTAATTGAAGATGAAGGAAATGCATTTTTTGACCGGAAAGTACACCCGGATGATTTCCTTGTGAACCTAAGAAATGGTATCGAGCTCCTTAAGTTCTCCTTCAACATCCCCATTGAACACCGAAAAGATTATAAACTAATATCGGAATACAGGGTAATAAACGGGAATGGAAATTATATCCGAATAATTGAACAGCAACAGGTTTTAGAGTTGGATAAACATGGAAATATCTGGACAGCGTTAAGTACTGTTGATATTTCGCCTGAACAAGATATGAGCCTTGGGGTAAAGTCACAAATTTACAACTTCAGAACTCGCGAACTGGTGCCATTTTCAAAAATCAGTAAGTCGTTGACGCGAGAAAACCCACTCAGTAAACGTGAAAGCCAGGTATTAGGAATGATTAAAGACGGTTTGATGAGCAAAGAAATTGCGGAAAAACTATTTATCAGCATCCATACAGTTAACACGCACAGGCAACGAATTTTGGAAAAATTAAACGTTTCAAATTCTTACGAAGCGATTCAATATGTTACTTCGCTTGGAATTACTGACTAAACATCCAACGAACCAAAAGCTTTAGCTAACCTTTCGAGGGCTTCCATTAAAATTGATCTCGGGCATCCAATATTGATCCTTAGCCACCCATCGCCACCAGCACCAAACCTGCCACCATTATTCAACGCAACTTTTGCCTCATTTGTCGCAAATTTCGAAAGCTCGGTATCGCTCATGCCGTATTCCCTGAAATCAAGCCATATTAAATAGGTGGCTTCAGGTTTCATAACATTCACTTTTGGCAATTTTTGGGTGATATACTTTTCCAAATAATTATAGTTTCCCTGCAGATATGTGAGCAATTGCCCAAGCCATTCGTCCCCATGCGTATAAGCGGCCTGCATTGCAATGGTCCCAAAAATGTTCCCCATCCCCAAATGCCCTATTCCAAGGGTTCGTTCGTACCTGGCAAGCTTATTTTTATCAGGAATAATAATAAGTGAAGAAGAAAACCCAGCCACATTAAACGTTTTACTTGGGGCCATACAAACCACAGAATTTTTGGCAAATTCATCCGAAATATTTGCAAATGGCAGGTGTTTGTTCCCATCTAAGATCAAATCAGAATGTATTTCGTCGGACACTACCAGTATATTATTTTCAAGGCAGATGTTCCCCAAGGCCACCAGCTCTTCTTTGGTCCATACCATTCCCCCAGGGTTTTGAGGGTTACAAAGCAAGAGCATTTTTGTGTTGTCATCGATTTTTGCCTTCAAATCTTCCAAATCGAAGGTATATCTGCCATTTTCGATTTTTAGGGGATTCTCAATCATCTTTCTTTTGCTGCCTTTCACCACATCAAAAAAGGGGAAATATACGGGTGGTTGCACGATAATACTATCTCCGGGTTTTGAAAAGGTTTCAACGGCAAGCGATAATCCTGCAACTACTCCCGGGCTAAACGATATCCATTCTTTTTGAACCGTCCAGCTATGCCTTCGTCGCATCCAGTCAATAATTGCCTGGTAATATTCATCCGACCGAAACGTATAACCAAAGATTTCATGTTCTGTGCGCTTCTTAATGGCATCTACAATAAAATCGGGGGTTTTAAAATCCATATCGGCAACCCATAAAGGCAATACTTCTTCAGAATTAAAAAACTTTGCGCGCGCATCGTACTTCAAACTATTGGTGCCTTCCCGATTAACTATTTCATCAAAATTATACTTCTTCATAAACCGAAATCATGGGTGTCCAAAAATATTTACGTATTCAGAATACTAACTAAACTAATAAATGTGCAAGATGTTTAACATTGGATTTTCCGAAGGTAATTTAATCCCCCCTTGTTTTCAACTTTCAGTACAAAATCAAATTTTGACAATTTTAGGCAAAGGTCAAAATCGGCTGATGGCGACCAGCTTTGTTTTTCGGGATCAAAAAAACGGGCACCGGCCCCCAGACGAAGTTTAGCAATCATTTTTTGAAAATCCCAGGTTTCCCCTTCAAGCTCACCTTTTATATAATTTGCACAGAATGTGTCTTCATCCGTCGGAAACTCACAGGCATAACCCATGCATACTAAAGACACATGTGATGGGTTTTGCTTTTGAATATACCTCACTATCGCCCCAAGGTTCACAAATGCCCCGGTAATAATCTCGTCGGCATTGCTGGCATTTGCAATTCCTTGTGTACCTGAACTAGTTGTATGCACCATGGTTTTACCCATTAATTCAGCTTCCTGAATGTGTGTCGGTGAATTTCCAAAGTCAAATCCGGGCGGGCGCACCTCATCCCGCTCCCCAGCCAATATATAATCAGGATGGTTTTCTTTTAGCTCATAAGCCTTATCGATACTGCCCACCGGAATAATTGTTTGTATTCCTTTATCAAAAGCATAACATGCGGTTGAAAAAGCCCTAAAAACATCGATTATTACAACCAAACCTTTCGCAACTCTCGCTCCTTCAATCAGTTGCAGTATTTCAATCTTCATTTTCTTTTTTTGTTGAATGTAAACAAAAAATTAAATGCTTAATAAACATATTTTATGGCACTATATTTGATATCCGAAATCGATATGCTCTTATATGTCTATATATCTGCTATTTAAGCTGCCAAAGTTCGAATGTTAACAGATAGTGATTTTCCAATAATAATTATTTAATATACAATTAACCTATGTTGTGCAGCATAATGTTGTAAAACATGCTATGTTTGTACTGTGTTTAATAACAATTAAAAATTAAAGACATGAAAACAATTAGAACATTACTCACAATTACTGCAATTGCTTTTGTAGCATTAGCAACCGCAGTTGAAAAACCAAAAATGAACGTCATTCCTCTTGAAGCTAACAAAGCTGTAGTTGCTTTTTATAACAACAACCCTGCGCAATTTGAAATCAACATTTCAGACAAAAGCGGCAGTACTGTTTATTACAACCTTTCAAAAACAAAAATCATGGATTACAGAAAGGTGTATGATTTTGCGGCCGTTGAAGATGGGGAATATGTTATTTCATTAAAAGTAAACGACACAAAAATTAAAAGGAACATCGAAATTGAAAACGGCGAGTTCAAAATTAACAAAGCAGAAGTGACTTTTGACCCATTCTTCTCTTATGAAGGGAATGTACTTAAAGTTTCTTACCTGAACTTTGCAGAAAATGCTGTTTCTTTAAAAATTTACAACGAAGGGGAAGCTATTTATGAATCAGAATTGGGTAAAGATTTTTCACTAACCAAAGGTTTTGATCTTTCAGGCCTGGATTATGGCGATTACTATCTGGTTTTAAATACGAAAGACGAAAGCTTTGGCTATAATTTTAAAAAATAAATTTGGTCAGAAAAGGTAGGCTAATTATGGAGGCTGAATATCAAATGATATTCAGCCTTTTTTTTCGATAATCCCCCAATCATCAAACATTCAGAGATTTACAGAACCCTTCCTTTTGAATCATTCCTTCCGTTAAAAAAATATTCGTTAAATTGTAACTAAAAGCCCGGTCTTTAAGTCAAATATAGAATTGTTACGGATTAAACCTTAAGCAAGTTTTCTATTCTATATAAGCATGTAAAACGAAAAGATATCCAGACGGTGGAAATATCAATCAAAAACCTTAATAAGGTATATAAAAACGGCAACCACGCCGTACGAAACATTAATCTTGAAATCCCAAATGGAATGTTTGGGCTGTTGGGACCTAACGGTGCCGGAAAATCAACCCTGATGAGGATTTTGGTTACCCTTATGAAACCAAGTAGCGGACAAGTTACTTTTAATGGCTTGGATTTACTTAAAAACCGGAAAGAAATCCGTGCAATGCTTGGCTACCTTCCCCAGGATTTCAGTTTCTTCTCAAAATTAAAAACCTACGAATTTCTTGATTACGCTGCCCGGCTGGCTGGCATGAAGAACGCTTCGAAACGAAAGTCAGCGGTTGATCAAATGCTCGAAGAAGTAGGTTTGTTTGAAGCCCGCGACCGAAATGCCAATAAACTTTCGGGAGGGATGAAACGAAGGTTAGGAATTGCACAAGCACTTATTAACGACCCAAAAATTATTATCGTTGACGAACCAACTACCGGTTTGGACCCTGAAGAAAGGATACGGTTTAGAAACCTGCTTTCAACAATCAGTTCAAAAGATGTAATTATTATCCTTTCCACCCATATCGTAGGTGATATCTCAAGCACCTGCGACAACATGGCGCTACTGAACAACGGTCAGCTCGCATTTGCCGGATCACCCGAAGGCTTGATTAAAGAAGCTGAAGGCCATGTTTGGCTCATCGAAGCTACAGAAGCTGAGTATTTGGAGATCAACGAAAAATTCCCGGTGATTTCAACCATCCCCGCTGACGGCGGCTGGGAAATACAAGTAGTTGCCAATGAAATAAATGGATATTTTGGCCGACGAATCGAGGCAAACCTTGAACATGCCTATGTCCATTTTATGGAAAACAAATTGAACAAATGGACTAACTCTTAATAAGCCAAACAATGATATCATTTCACAATATTTTATCCATCGCCAAATACGAAAGAAAAACATTGTTGCGTTCATGGTTTTTCAGAATATTTAGTATCCTGTCACTATTGGTCTTGTTCGGAATGAATTTCGGGATGATCATTGAAGGTGGCGGCGGTGAAGGATGGGCTGTAAGGAGTATCCCCTCCGCAATACCTTATTTTAATATACTTATTTTAAATGTTGCCCAGGCAATTATCGCCGTATTCCTGGCATCCGATTTTTTAAAACGCGATAAGAAACTGGATACAACAGAAGTTATTTATATGCGTTCGATGACCAACGGGGAGTACGTTATCGGAAAAACCTGGGGAAACCTTCAGGTATTTCTGGTGCTTAACATTCTTGTGGTTGTTATGGCGCTCATTTTTAACATGCTATCTCAGGGAACGGCCATCGATTTTGCATCTTATGCCATTTATATTGTCTTAATCAGTATTCCGACCCTGGTATTTATTATGGGACTTGCCTTTCTCTTAATGAGCATAATCAGAAACCAGGCAATCACCTTTGTTGTTATCCTGGGCTACATAGGCATTACCCTTTTTCTGGTTCAGGCAAAATTCTACTATTTGTTTGACTACATGGCATTTAACATCCCAATGCTAAATTCAGGAATTGTGGGATTTGGTAACCTCGAAGTAATTCTAGGACATCGAGGCATCTATTTTAGTTTGGGACTGGGATTTATTTTTCTGGCAATTTTTATGCTCAAAAGGTTGCCCCAATCAGAAACAATGACCTATATTTCCCTGTTCCTGAGTGTACTTTTTATTGGAGCAGGAGGATATCTAGGTTATTCCCACATACAACGGTTTAAATTAAACGAGCATAACAGGACTGAAGCAGTTGAACTTAATAATAAATACGTCCCGCTGCCTGTTCCTGAAATTGTTTCGAACGCGATCTCACTCGAACACAATGGGAATACAATAGCAGTTGATGCAAGCATCCAAATTAAAAACAGTACGGGAAAAAACCTGCAACAACTTGTTTTTAGCCTAAACAGTGGTTTAAAAGTTAAACACTTAAAATTAAATGGTACCGAAAACAAATTCAACCGCGAAAACCACCTGATTGTTATTTCGGAAAATGTTGCAAAAATTGCAAACGGTGAAGAAGCAAAACTCGACATCCAATATGAAGGAACCATTGATGAGGCCCTTTGCTACCTTGATATTGATGAAAAAACATTGCAGGAAAAACACGGTGCATTTGTAATAAACGTAGATAAGAGGTTCGCCTTCGTCAATCCTGAGTACGTTCTGCTAACTAAAGAAGCAAACTGGTATCCAAAACCAGGTGTTACCTATAGTTCAACAGATGCTTCATGGAACCAACCACAGTTTAGCAAATTCAGCCTAAGAGTAAAAACAAGCCCCAGTTTAACAGCTATTTCGCAGGGTGATATTACTGAAATAACAGAAGGTCAATTTGTTTTTGAGAACAAAAACCCACTCACCCAGATTTCTTTATCCATCGGGAATTACGAACACAAGGAAATACAAAGTAAAAATATGACCTTTGGGTTATGGTATTTTAAAGGGCATGACTTCTTTTCGGAAGCATTAAATGAAATAAAAGATACAATACCCAATATCTTAAGCGAACGGCTCAGTGATTTTACTCGCACATACAACCTCGAATACTCTTTTGACAAACTTTCTTTGGTTGAAGTCCCTGCACAATTTAAAACATACGAAAGGATCTGGACATCGAATCAGGAACTTGTACAACCAGAACAAATCCTGATCCCTGAAAAAGGCTTTCTGATAAGGGACGCCGATTTCAAGCAACAAATGAAGTGGATGGAAAGGCGCGGAAGAAGGGGAGATGAAAACCTTACCCCTGACGAACTTCAATTAAGGATATTGGATAATTTCTTTGGAACGTTTACCAGGGAACAAGGCAGGCCCGACTGGAATAGAATGGGCGGTGGCTCTTTTAGTATTGACGAAAAAGCAAATCCTTATTTCATTTTCCCACTTATATATAACTTTCAAAACAACATCAAATCGGATAGATGGCCAATTGTTAACCGGATTTTTGAGGCTTATTTAAAAGGACAATCAGTCGATATGAGGTCAAACTTTATGCGCGATGTAAGTGGGATCAGTGAAGATGAGATGGCAAATATTGCCCTGCAAGACTATACATTTGAAGAAATATTATCCGATCCTGAACAAAAGAAAATTATTGATAACGTCATCAAACTCAAAGGCGATGTGCTGTTTTCGATGGTCCAATGGAAAGCAGGACAGGAAGAGTTTGAAGCATTTCTTCGGCAAATTCTGAACGAAAACAAATTCAGGAATATCCGGTTCGAAGATTTTGACGCGCAAATAAAAGACAAATTCAATATTGAACTTAGTCCCCTGATGAACGAGTGGTTTCAGGAAAAAACATTGCCAGGTTACTTAATTTCACCGTTCGAAGCCATAAAAGTAAAAACGGAAGACCAGATACAAACCATGGTTTCGTTCAAAATCACCAATTTTTCAGATAAAGAAGGGATCGTGAAAGCATCGTTCCGTTTGGGTGGTGGCAGAAGGGGCGGTTTTGGAGGCAGAGGCCCTGGAGGTGGTGAGCCGGAAACCATCGACAAAGTTATTTATTTAGATGCACACCAAACCAAAGAAGTAAGTTACCTTTTAGATGCTGACCCCAGGATGCTGTCGATAAACACATTAACAAGCCTGAACATTCCACAAACAATCGCTGATGGCTTTCGGGATATTGAAGAAGACCTAAAAGCCAAAGCTTTTGATGGGGAAAAATTATCAGACAAACCTGTTTCGATGCTGCTCCCTAACGAAATTATTGTGGATAATGAAGACCCGGGCTTCTCGGTTACCGAAGAAGAACATGTGAGTTTGCTTAAAAAGTGGATCATCAAAGAAGATGAAAACAAATTAAAATACTCAGGAATGGTTCCATGGAACCCACCAACTAAGTGGACACTAACCACAAACTCCGATTATTATGGAGAGTATGTACGGTCCGGATATTATATCAAATCGGGCGATGGGACCCAAAAAGCCAAGTGGAGCATTCCTGTGAAAGAACCGGGTTATTACGATGTATATTATCATCTGGTGAAACCAAGAAGGGGAAGGAGAAACCGCGGCAATGATAAAGGTGAATACCATTTTACAATCTATCACGACGACGGCACAGAAGAACAAACGCTTGAAACCAGTACCGCCGACGAAGGTTGGAACCAATTGGGATCTTTTTATTTTTCACCCGGGAATGCCGCTGTTGAGTTATCAAACTTAAGCGAGATGGGAACAGTTACTGCCGATGCAGTGAAATTAATTAAGCTATAAAACAATTAAAAATATACCATGAACAACATTATTTTTGGAAGATTTCCTTTCCGTCTTATTTTGCTTTTTATATTAGCCTTTGGAGTACATAAATCGCAAGCCCAGGAAATACTTACACTCGACAAGGCACTGCAAATTGCAGAAACCGGAAGCCCCGACCTAATCCGCACAAGGTTAAACCTCGAAAGGTTTTCAAAAAACCTGGAAGCCCAAAGAGCAGCTTTGAAATCAAGGTTTAGTTTAGATATAACACCTATCGAATATTCAAATTCCCGCCAATTTGATACCCGTTATTCTGAATGGTACACCAATGAATCGTTTGCCACAAATTCAACATTCAGGGTTGAACAACCCATATTGGCAACCGATGGAACCTTGTCGTTGATCAACCGGTTTGGATGGCAAAACAACAACTCTGAATTTAATGGTGTATTATCAGATAATACAGCCTTTACAAACAACCTTTACTTAAACCTTGCCCAGCCTATTTTTACCTATAACCGCCAAAAAATGCAATTGAAAGAGCTGGAACTAAGTTTCGAAGATGCCAATATAAGTTATGCCATTCAAAGACTTAACCTGGAAAGAACAGTAACCCAATATTTCTACAATGTTTATATGGCGCAAATGAACCTGGGCATTGCCAAAGAAGAATTGGCAAATACCCAAAAAAGCTATGAAATCATAAAAAATAAGGTGGAAGCAGGCTTATCCGCAAAAGAAGAACTTTATCAGTCTGAGCTAAACCTGTCTTCTTCAAAATCATCGGTTCAAAACAGTGAGGTTTCACTTGAAAATGCCAAGGACCAATTGAAACTTTACCTCGGGATGGACTTGTTTACCGATATATCGGTATTGGCAAATGTTGCGGCAAATCCTGTACCTGTTGACATGAAAAAGGCAATTGAATACGGCTTAAGCTCAAGAATGGAACTGAGGCAACGGGAAATTGATATTGAAAATGGTATGTTTGATATGATCGTAACCAAATCACAAAATGAATTCAGGGGAGATATTAACCTGTCGTACGGGATTATTGGCGACAATGAAAAACTCGGACAAATATTTGATAACCCAACACTTAATCCGCAGGTTTCTGTTTCTTTTAGTATTCCACTGTTTGATTGGGGCGAGAAAAAAGCCAGGGTTGCTGCACAGGAAGCAACCATGAAATCAAATGAACTAAGCCTGTCGTCCGAGAAAAACCAAATTGTGGTGGATATCAGGCAGGTTGTTCGAAATATCCAGAACCAGCTTACCCAAATTGAAATAGCAGAACAAAACCAAAGAAATGCTGAATTAACCTACGAAATAAACCTGGAAAGGTATGAAAATGGTGACCTGACCGGGATGGACTTAAATTTATACCAAACACAGTTGTCCGAGAAAAAGATTTCGAGGGCGCAAGCACTTATCAATTATAAAATCGAATTGCTAAACCTTAAAATCCAATCGCTGTTCGACTTTGAGGAAAATGAAGCAATCATACCTTCAGAGCTATACTCAACCAACAAATAAAAACCAGAAAATTCAGAAAAAATGAAACAGATAAAGACTATTTTCCTAGTAAGTATTTTAGCAGGGTTTATTGCCTGCAACAACCAAACGCAAAACGAAGAAGCCGACCTTGCCGTTCCGGTTTCAGTAGAAGATGTAAAACTTCAAGCCATCCAGCAATTTATAAATACCACAGGTACAGCCAAATCAAAATATGAAGTTGACCTAAGCTCAGAAATGACTGGAATTTATCATGTGGCGAAAAACCCGGCAACCGGAAAACCTTTTAAATTAGGGGATCAGGTGAAAAAAGGGCAAACAATTATTGAATTTGAAGATGCTGAATATGAAAATGGCATTGCCATAGAATCTAAAAAATTGAACCTCGAAATTTCGGTACAGAATTACGACAAGCAAAAATCGTTGTACGAAAAAGGTGGTGTAACTTTATATGACCTGAGAAATTCAGAAGTTTCAAAAACCAATGCAGAATATGATTATGCCAATGCAGAACTGCAATTGGCGAAAATGAAAGTTGTTGCACCTTTTGATGGGGTAATTGTTGCTTTTCCTTATTATACCGAAGGAACGCGTGTAACCAGCGGGCAGGCAATGGTGAGCCTAATGAGCTACAAAACCATGTACATGGAATTTAACCTTCCTGAAAAAAATATTTCAGACGTAAAACTCGGGCAAAAAGTACTTATCAATAACTACACAATTGCCGAGGATACTTTAATTGGTACCGTAAGCGAAATTTCACCAGCTATCAGTATTGAAACAAGGACCTTTAACGGCAAAAGTACAAATAAACAACCCTAAATTAAAACTGCGCCCGGGAATGTTTGTAAAAGCAGATATTATAACTGCTCAAAAAGACAGTGCTGTAGTAATTCCTAAAGACCTGATTATTTCGGGCAACAGGGGTAAATATGTGTTTATTGTTGAAAGGACTGCCGCCCGTGAGCGAAGGATCAGGACCGGTATTGAAAACCAGGAAAACATTGAAATTATTGAAGGACTTAAAGCAAACGACCGCTTGGTAGTTAAAGGATTTGAAACATTAAGAAATGGCTCAAAAGTGAAAGTTATTCGCTAAACGCCCACTGGTAACGAATTCAAAAAAACGAATATGAAAAAATTAACTCAATTTTCAGTTAATTACCCGGTTACAGTGTTAATGGTCGTTTTGGGCGTAATCCTATTGGGATATATTTCCTATGATAAACTTGGGGTTGACCTGTTCCCCGACCTTAATTCGCCGCGTATTTTTTATTGAAATAAAATCAGGGGAGAAACCTCCTGAAGAGATGGAAAAACAATATGTTGAGAATATTGAGGCACTTGCCATCAGGCAGTCTGATGTAGTCCAGGTTACTTCGGTCACCAAAGTTGGATCGGCACAAATAACCGTTAGAATACAACTGGGAAAAGGATATGGACGAAGCATTTCTTGACTTGCAAAGAGATCTTAATACACTCACACAAAACCTCGAAATTGACGATCTGAACATCACCCAACACGATCCAAATACCTCGCCAGTAATGATAATCGGGGCTAACCCATGAGGAAATCTCGGATATGAACGAATTGCGAAAAATATCAGAGAATTATATCCGAAACGAACTGGTCAGGTTGGAAGGTGTTGCCGAAGTAGAGCTTTCCGGTCAGGAAGAAAGCGAAATTATTATTCAAACCGATCAATATCAACTTGAAGCACAAAACCTTACCATGGATGCTATTAGCAGCCGGATACAAAGCTTTAACAGAAATGTTTCAGGCGGAAGGATCAGTGAACTGGGCATGCAATATATCGTTAAAGGGGTCAGTCTTTTAGATGATAAAGAAGATTTTGAAAACCTCATTGTCGGATATAAAGCCATTCAGGCAGAAGTGGAGGGGCAAACAACTTTTGAAAGTGCCCCAATTTTCTTAAAAGATGTGGCAACGGTTTCGTTTGGCAATAAAGACCCTTATAACATCGTACGTATAAATGGTCAGCGCTGTGTTGGTTTGTCCATTTATAAAGAAACCAAATACAACACAGTTAAATCGGTCGAGCAAATTAAAGAAGCACTGGTAAACATTGAGAAAGCTTTGCCAGGATACAAATTAACACAGGTTACCAACCAGGGAAAATTCATTAGTGGCGCAATTAAAGAAGTGCAGCAAACGGCCTTGTTGGGTATTCTTTTGGCCATTGTCGTCCTTTTCCTTTTCTTGCGAAGATTTGGAACCACAATGATTGTAAGCCTTGCTATCCCGATCTCAATTATCGCCACCTTTAACCTGATGTATTTCAACGACCTCACCATAAACATAATGACTTTGGGAGGGCTGGCACTTGGTGCAGGCATGTTGGTGGATAACGCTATTGTGGTGATGGAAAATATTTTCAGGAACCACGAAAACGGGATGAGTGTGAAAGATGCAGCAATAACTGGTACTTCGCAAGTAGGAGGGGCAATAACAGCATCTACCTTAACAACAATAATTGTTTTCCTCCCGATTGTCTATTTGCACGGTGCTTCCGGTGAATTGTTTAAAGATCAGGCCTGGACAGTGGCATTCTCGCTCATTTCTTCCTTGTTTGTGGCAATTTTCCTGATCCCGATGATGTACCATCGCTTTTACAGGAAAAGAAAAGCACCTGTCAAACGCAAATCGCTGAATGTTAATGGATATGGTCGTTTTCTGGAACGTATTTTAAAATTTAAATGGGTAGTTATTCTTGCAAGTATTTTACTGGTTGGAGGTTCCGTATTGTTGGTTCCATTCATTGGTACCGAATTTATGCCACAAACCGAAACCAATGAGTTTTCTATTCAGCTTAAACTACAGGAAGGTACGGAATTAAGCCGTACGCAGGCTACCGTCGAAACCATTGAGGGCGTACTAACAGAATATATTGGAGACAATCTGGACAAAATATATACGCATGCAGGTCCAACCACTGGTATTTCATCCGATGAAAGTTCGGTATTTGAAGGTGAAAATACGGCAGAAATACACGTCATATTAAATTCAACATCAACACTTTCTGCAAATTTAATTATTGCGTCCATCGATAAATTTACCCAGGGGATTGAAGGTTTGGAGGTCTCTTTTTCACAAGAAGAAAGTGCCTTAAAATCGATATTGGGAACTGATGAAGCTCCTGTGGTTGTTGAAATTAGGGGCGAAGAGTTGGATGAAATTGAGAAGGTAGTTAACAATGTTAAAGATAAAATAGCCGAGGTTGACGGTCTTTACAATATCCAAACATCAATTGAAGATGGTGCCCCAGAGGTAGAAATAGTTGTGGACAGGGTTCGAGCCGGGATGTACAACATTGACCTCAGCACTATCATTTCTCAATTGGAAAGCCAATTGGAAGGACAGAATGCCGGGCAACTCGAAAAAGACGGGGAAATGCGCGACATAACCATCAAGGTCCCCGAAAAAGGCCTAAATGAGATTTCCAATTTTATTATTAATTCCGGAACAGAAGTTTATCGTTTGAGCGAACTGGCTACCATCCATTATGGCGTTTCGCCCAAAGAGATATTCCGAAGAAACCAAAACCGCATTGGAAAGGTTACAGCACAGTTAAACCAAGGTCTGGCACTTGATCACGTTGCAAAAAGCATTCGCGAAAAAACAGAAGAAATTGACCTTCTTCCGAACTATAGCATAAATGTTACCGGCGAAGAAGAAAAAAGGCAGGACTCAATGAATGCCCTGGGGTTTGCACTTCTGTTATCTATCGTCTTGGTTTACATGGTACTGGCATCTCAATTTGAATCTTTAATCCATCCGTTTACAATCTTGTTAACGATTCCCTTAGCCGTGGTCGGAAGTATTTTAATATTCTTTATCCTTGGGAATACCTTCAATATTATGGCAATTATTGGGGTTATTATGCTGGTAGGTATTGCTGTTAACGATTCTATCATTTTGGTTGATCGGATCAACCAATTATTAAAAGACGGGATCGACCGAAGAGCCGCAATTATACAAGCCGGGCAACAACGGATCCGACCGATAATTATGACCACGCTAACGACTATTTTAGCTTTGATACCGCTTACAATCGGATTTGGGGAAAGTGCTTCATTGAGGTCTCCAATGGCATTGGCAGTAATCGGAGGGTTGATAACTTCCACATTGTTAACACTGGTTGTCATCCCGTGTGCCTACGATATTTTAGACCGTTTTAAAGGCCTATTTGTGAAAAAGGAAACCGCAAGCCTAGAGAATATTTAAACAGCATTTCAGGAATGAGATTTATAATAAATAGAAAAGTACTCATTAGCATGGTATTTATAGGACTTACCTTTTTAGGGTATATTTCCTATAAACGACTTCCGGTAGAGCTAATGCCCAATGCCGAGCTTCCCATGCTTTTCGTACAGGTAAATTCGAGGCTTGAAGTAGATCCGGACTACATGGAAAACCAGGCTGTTATCCCAATTGAAGGGGCAATCAGCACCATGGAAGGAATTGAAAGCATTGAGTCGTACCTCAACAACAGATCGGCTACAATTACCGTCAACTTTAAACAAAACAGCAATTCTAAATATACCTTCCTTAAGCTCCAGGAAAAAATTGATCAGGTGACAGACAACATGGATGAGAACTTTATTGTTCGGGTCACTAAAGTCGATATTGAACAGCTTACCAATCAATTTATGGAGTTGCAAATCAGGGGAAGTGGTGGTTCCGACAGGGTCCGGAATATCGTGGATGAAGAAATCACATCGGAACTTGAGAATATCGATGGGGTTGCTTCTGCAAATGTATATGGAGGAAAGGAAAAGTCTATTGAAGTACTTTTCGACCGTGCAGCTTGTGAAGCCTACAACATAACACCTTCGCAAATTAGCAGCGCCATTTCTTCAAGCACGCAAAACAGAACGTTCACCGGCTATTTGCACGAATCAAAACGGCAATATTTTGTGCATGTTACAGCCGAATATGACCATGTTTCGGAAATTGAAAACATTATTGTTGCCGAAGGTCCAATCTTTTTGAAAGATGTTGCCGAAGTGTTTTTTGGTGTAAAAGAAGAAGAAAGCATTAGCAGGGTAAATGGGAAAGATGCGGTTTCAATGCTCCTGGTGAGCGATTCGCAAGCCAATTTGATAGACCTTTCGCACGATGTGCAGGATATTATTGCACAGTTGAACAGAAAACTAGCATCGAAAGATGTGGAAATTGTTGTTCAAACCAATACTGCCGAAGTGATGGAGAAAAACATCGACCAAATGATCCAACTAGCACTGGTCGGTGGTTTGCTTGCCGTGTTCGTATTGTGGATGTTCCTAAAAAACATCCGTATTGTTTCGTTCATTGCACTGGCAATCCCAATCTCGGTTTTCACAGCATTTAATTTCTTTTATGCTTTCAATATTTCCATCAACAGCCTCACCCTTGTTGGTTTGGTGCTGGCAATTGGCATGCTGCTCGACAACAGTGTGGTTGTTTTGGAGAATATTTATCGT
This sequence comes from Prolixibacteraceae bacterium, assembly GCA_963677475.2. GTDB lineage: Bacteria > Bacteroidota > Bacteroidia > Bacteroidales > Prolixibacteraceae > JABMQB01. Next base: position 99,259 of record CAXXQD010000021.1, read on the forward strand.
TTGTCGGGCAATAGGTTTAATGCCGACGATGCCGTAATTCAAGGAACACAGGAGGTTTGGCGATCGATTGTAGCGGCTACGCTAACAACCGTTACCGTTTTTCTCCCATTTGTTTTTTCAACCAACTATATGATTAAACTTATGGGTAACCATGTTGGAGTTTCCATTATATCAACGTTATTGGTTTCACTTTTTGTGGCTTTGCTGCTCATACCAATGGCTGCACATTTCCTGCTTAGAGGCAAGTCAAAACATAATATTTTCTACGAAAAGGTAACGACCAACAACAGGATTATACAAATATATATCTTACTGCTCAAATCAAGCATGCGTTATCCTGCACGCACCATCATTGGTGCTGTGGTAGTGTTCTTCCTCACCGTTTTTATTGTTTTGGCCATAAGCGTTAATAGCCTCGAAGAGGTAGAAGAAGACCAGTTTTCGGTTTATGTGACCATGCCAACTGGATCGACCCTCGAAGCCACCGATGCCATTGTTGGAGAAGTTGAAAACAGGTTGCTTGAAATTGCCGAACGAAAAGACATTATTTCAAAAATTGAGGAAGAAGAAGCCATTCTTACGATTACCCTGAAAGAAGACTATAAAAAGATTGACAACCGTAGCATGGCGGAGGTAAAATCGGACGTTGAAAAACGCGTATCGAACATCTCCAGTGCCGAGATAAGCCTTACCGCCCCAACGTCGAGCGCCAGTTTCCGTGGTGGCGGCATGGGTAGCATGGGTGGTGGAACGGCAGCATTTGGTGCCTTCCTGGGTATTGGTACCGACCAGGAAAATATTGTGATCAAAGGTGAGAATTTTGAAGTAATGAAAGGTGTTGCCGAAGACCTTGAATATTACATCGAAAACCTTGAATCCATTAACAGGGCAAATGTCAGTGTTTCCGACAACCGCCCCGAGGTTCACATGTATTTCAACCAGTTATTGTTAACGCAATACAATATCAGTTTAAACAACATTGTTTCAGAGCTGGGTTCTTTTTCGCGGGAATTTACATCTGGTGTAAACTTCAACCAGGGCACCGAAGAGTATGAGATTATCATTAAAGAAAAAATTGCCGAAGGTGAAGAAGAGGAAGATACCGAAAAAAGCATGGAAGACCTTAAAAAGCTACAAATCAGCAATCAGCAAGGTGCAACATACGACCTTCAGGATATTGCCGAGATGGTGTATGCCGAAGGAATGCCAAACATAACACGTGTAAACCAGGAAAAGCAAATAAAGCTGAATTATAGTTTTGTGGATGAAGCACAGGATTCAAAAGACCTTTTAGAAGCTTACCGGCTCGAAATCGATGAAATTGTAAGGGCTTACAAAGTGCCTCCGGGTGTTGCCATTGAAGTAATTCATGAAGAAGATCAGTTTGCCGATTTTAAATTTCTTATTGCAGCAGCATTCATATTGATCCTTATGATTTTGGCTTCAGTATTTGAATCGGTCTCTACTCCTTTTGTTCTAATGTTTTCAGTGCCGTTAGCCGCTATTGGTTCGTTTTTGGCACTCATTTTTACAGGCAACAGTTTGTTCAATGCAAATACTTTAACAGGGTTTCTTATCCTGCTTGGTGTGGTCGTAAACAACGGGATTATCCTGATTGATTACACCAATATTTTGCGTAAACGCGGGCATCGGAAATCACGGGCTTTAATGATGGCAGGACTTTCACGGGTACGTCCAATATTAATTACAGCTACCACAACCATCGTTGCTTTATTTCCATTGGCAATGGGACAAGCCGAATATGTTGGCGCAATTGGTGCCCCATTCGCCATCACAGTAGTTGGAGGATTGGCTTTAAGTACCATTCTTACACTAATATTTATCCCGACTTTTTATGCCGGTCTCGAAAATTCAATAACCTGGATGAGAACCCTAGATTGGCGAATCAGGGCACTGCAACTTATAATTTTTGTTGCTTCATCCATCTATATTTATTATGAGGTAAGCAACTTCCTTTGGCAAATGGTAGCATTTGTTTTAGTGATTGTTTTGGTCCCGGGGGTAACTTACTTTGTACTAACCAGTTTAAGACAAGCAAGTACCAAAATAATCGACGACAAAGAGCCTATTCGGATTCAAATCAGAAAACTTGTAAAAATTTACGATCGAGATAACAGGTTTGTTAGGGAATGGAAATCAGGAATTAAAATCAGGGAACGTGCAGGACTAACCAGAAACTACAGAAAAACACGTGATTTTGCCGATCTTACATGGCAAATACCATTGTTCCTGTTCCTTGTTTATTTCACCTTCATTTACATGAGCTCTAATTTGTGGATGTGGGTTATGTCACACCTCGTTTTCTTTTTTGCATTTGTTTTATGGAACCCTCTCAATCAGGTTCTCGACAATAAATTTAAAGATACAGGCAAACCAATCTTTTTAAAATTAAAGAAGATACTTAAAAATATACTCTATTGGGGATTGCCACTTATATTCCTGTTCATATTCTTCAAAAAATGGGATAACCTGGGCATGGTAATTTTCGTAGGGATTATTTGGTTTTTACTTCTAACCATATACGCAACATCACAATATATTCATGCGAAAAACCTAAATATTGCACGGATTACTGGTCGTTTTAGCGGAATCAGGCGGGCATACTTTAATATTGTCAGAAGTATTCCGGTGCTTGGCAAACAGAAGAAACCATTCAGGGCCCTTAATGGCGTGACTCTCGAAATTAAAACCGGAATGTTTGGGTTGCTCGGTCCAAACGGTGCCGGGAAATCAACCATGATGCGCATTGTTTGCGGTATTTTGGAGCAAAGCTATGGTAAGATATGGATCAATGGTTTAGACACCACAAAATACAGGGAAGAACTTCAGGGACTGATTGGTTATCTGCCCCAGGCATTCGGAACCTACGAAAACATGTCGGCATGGGAATTCCTCGATTATCAGGGAATCTTAAAAGGTATTAAAGACACAAAAACCCGAAATGAGCGCCTTGAATATGTCCTCAAATCGGTTCACATGTTTGAGAAAAAAGACCATAAAATTGGCTCTTTCTCGGGCGGAATGAAACAACGGATTGGTATTGCACAAATCCTGCTTAACCTGCCTCGGATTTTGGTAGTTGACGAACCAACCGCCGGCCTTGACCCACGTGAAAGGATACGTTTCAGAAACCTTCTTGTGGAACTTAGCCGTGAAAGGATTGTGATCTTCTCAACACATATTATCGAAGATATTTCAAGTTCGTGCAACCAGGTGGCTGTAATTAACCGGGGCGACCTTAAATATTATGGAACACCAAACGACATGGTGCGTATGGGGGAAGGATTGGTTTGGCAATTCTCAATACCTGCCAAAGAATTTGATTCTTTTGCCAATAAACAATTGATCGTACACCACATGCGCGATGGTGAAAACATTAAAATCCGTTGCCTGGCGCAGGAAAAACCTGACCCCAATGCGATAAATGTTTCACCTCACCTTGAAGATGCCTATTTGTGCCTGTTAAAAGATTTTACCAAACCTGTTAAATAACGCAAGATGAGTTCAAAATTAAATATAAGGAACAATCTTATTGTTCTGTCAAGAATGGTAAAATACAACCTGAGGATTATATTTGCCAATAAGTTTATCTGGTTTTTGATTACATCCTTTGGTTTTTTTATATTTTTTGCCATTCAGTTTGTTTGGGAAGGCGAAACAATCAACGATGGTACTATATATAATCTGTTGCTTTTCCCAGGCATTTTGTTGATTTTTTATCCAACAGTTTTTGGGATCCAAAACGATGATGATTCAAGAATGCTGGAAATCCTGTTCGGTATTCCGAACTATCGATATAAAGTATGGCTTATCAGGCTGGTAATGATTTATGTCTTGGTATTTTTTGTATTGGCACTGTATGCCTGGTCTGCATCTATTCTTTTATATAAAATCAACCCGTTCGAAATGGCATATCAATTAATGTTCCCGATTGTTTTCCTTGGCTCATTGTCATTTATGTTCTCAACCATCATTAAAAACGGAAATGGTACTGCAGTAACCATGGTATTGCTCGGTGTAGCCTTATTAATTTTTTCTGAGTCGTTGGAACGAACTTTATGGAATATATTCCTTAACCCATTTGATTTACCAAATAATTTTAACGAGGTAATCTGGGCTGGGATTATCGTTAAAAACCGTATTTTTCTTTCGATAGGAATGTTGGTTTGTATCCTGTATGGATTATTTAATTTACAAAAACGCGAAAAGTTTGTTTGATAAACGATAGGGAATTACTAGTTCTTGAGGCACAAATTATACATTCTCCCCATTTACAAAGCGTTAATTATTGCATTGTAATTATAAGAATATGGTACAGAATGCCTGAGGTGGATTAAATTCCAATTCAAACCTACAACTCAACCATGCGAACGCGAAATTGGTAAATGTTTTTTTACTAAATTGTTCCCATTAATAATTTCCCTGTTAAATTAAAACAACAACTATGATTAGTGACAGTGCAAAACGCCTTAAAGATAGGATTGAAAAAGCCATTGACGATGGTATAATTACTCCTGAAGAATACGATCAAATCATACATATTGCGAGTGAAGACAATGTGATCGACAGACACGAACAAGCATTGCTTCAGCAACTTCAGGAAATGCTGGCAGATAAATCTGTTCGGTTTGGGAAAAAATAGGGGTTTAATCCCTGTTAAAAACCTCCTGAATTTGAAATAGCCAATAATTTGAGCCCGGGTTCCATGTAATATCTTGAATTTGATTATACTATGCCCTTCACCTTGTTGAAAATAAATTAGAATATACGATGTATTCCGGCAGAAAAATATAATTTTGCACCTCGAATTTCCAGGGGAAGAAACAGGGTAAAATGAACAGACAAGATATAGAAATAATGGCACCCGTTGGTTCGTATGAATCGTTAATGGCTGCTATTCAAGGTGGGGCAGGATCGGTGTATCTCGGTATTGAGCACCTAAACATGAGGGCGCGATCATCCAACAATTTTAGTTTGGAAGACCTCGCAAAAATTGCAAAAATTTCCACCGAAAACAATGTAAAAACGTATCTGACCCTAAATACCGAAGTTTTTGACAATGAAGTTGAACAAGCTCGTGAAATTGTCAAGGCGGCAAAAAATTCAGGTGTAACCGCTGTTATTGCTTCCGATATTTCGGTGATTCAATATGCACATTCAATTGGGCTCGAAGTTCACATCTCAACACAGGTAAATATTACCAATTTCGAAGCCGTTAAGTTTTACTCGCAATTTGCCGATGTGGTAGTACTTGCTCGCGAGGTAAACCTCGGAAGGGTAAAAGAAATCAGTGATAAAATAAAAGAACAACAAATTAAAGGCCCTTCAGGTAATTTGGTTCAGCTCGAAATGTTTGTTCACGGGGCATTGTGTATGGCAGTGAGCGGAAAATGTTACCTGAGTTTACATGAGATGAACTCATCGGCAAACCGGGGAAGCTGCATGCAAACCTGCAGAAGGGCTTATACCGTGACCGATAAAGAAACCGGCGCACAGTTGAATATCGATAATGAATACATCATGTCGCCAAAAGACCTTAAAACCATCCATTTTTTAAATAAAATCCTCGATGCCGGGGTGACCGTACTGAAAATTGAAGGAAGGGCAAGGTCGGCGGAATATGTAAAAACTACGGCACAATGCTACAGCGAAGCTGCACAAGCCTATATTGACGGCACGTTCACCCTTGAGAAAATTGAAAACTGGAATACCAGGCTTGAAGAAGTATTCAATAGGGGCTTTTGGAATGGCTATTACCTGGGACAACGCCTGGGCGAATGGAGCAGTAATTACGGATCGAAAGCAAGCAAAAGAAAATTCTACCTTGGAAAAACGACTAACTATTTTACCAACCTTGGGGTTGCCGAATTCAAGCTGGAAACCGGGCCTCTTGAAGTTGGCGATGAGGTTATTATTGCCGGTCCAACCACTGGTGTTGTCCAAACATTCGTGGAGGAAATCAGGGTAGCGTTAAAACCTGTGCCAAGGGCCGAAAAAGGGGAAAGCTTCTCGATGAAAGTCCCCGAAAAAATAAGAAGGGCCGATAAACTTTATAAAATGATTGATGCCAGCGAGGCCAATCAACGCAGTTAAGCTCAATAAATAAACCTGAATTGCGTTTATCTAGTGTTTGATGATTGAAACAATACATTTATGCATTTAAAATGGTGTTTAAAGTTCATTCTTTCCCTCGCTTTTATTCTTGTACTCACTACGGGATTTTCACAGAATAAACTTAAATACCGATTTGCAACAACTTCAGGGATATTCCTGAAAGAAAGGAATTCGTTTGAAAACCGTACCCCCGAAATTGAAGGGGTAGAAGTTCCGGGTGGAAAAGATAAATTTAAGCCTAAAATGCAATTGGGTTTTGAGATGGAGGTGTCAATCCCCGCAAACGAGTCTTTCGCATTTGGCCTTGAATTTGAAAGTTATTCGCTCAAAGGTATCAACGATAATCCGGTGTATTATAATTATTTTGGATCAACAGATTTTCAAAGGCTGTTTAAGCCCGAAGAATATGTTTATAGCCAGGAAGCCCTGCAATTTACCACGAAAATTAATTCTCTTGTTGGAACTATTCGATACTTTCCTTTAGGTATTGAAATTTTTCAGCCTTTTATAAAAGTATTTGGGGGTGTATCGTTTGTTGGCACCAACCTGGAGCTTCGAGATGGAAGCTCGGAAGCCATTCCTTTATACTCGAAAGGGACACAGCAATCGAACCAAACCAAATGGCCTGCTTTTTATTTCGGAACCGGATTGGGATTTCAATATTATGTCACAGAATATCTATCGGTTTACGTAGATGCAACAATTTCGATTATTGATACGGATATTGTGAATGGTGTCCCTAATTTTTCCTACGATGGGTTCGATAATAATGAACATGTGCACACAGCATCCGTTACTTCTCAGTTCAGTTTCGGGATTAGTTACTCATTGTTTAAGCCATACGATGATTCTGACAATGGTTTACCCAAAAAATTATTCAGAAAAAGAAGGGGCAGGGTCGATAAATATTTCCCATTTCACGAAATAAAATAAGCATTTCCGATAAATTAAACGGAACAACAAATAAGGCCTTTGTTCGTTAAAATTATCCATGTTGTACGGTACTTTATACACACTAGTCCGTGGATAAGAATTTTATATTGTCCCTCAACCAGCAAGCAGGATGGACATACAATTTTGTACTTTTGAATAAATACTTTTCCAATGAAGAAAGTCATTATCATCCTTATTTTAGCTATTGCAGGGATTGCTGCTTACTTCCTCTTTTTTTCGAAAGAAGGGGTAAGTTTTTCCAAAGAAACTTCTATTTACAAAGCTGTTCCGATGGATGCCCCCATGTTTTTGGAATTAAAATCGATTAAAGGGCTCCCATTGGGCAAAACCATAGCCCAGGAAATAAAAAAAGCAGGGCTTTTCACGTACGTTTTTCAAAAAGCAGAATTTTTGGACACGCTGGTATCGGGGAATAAAGATATTGGCAACAGTGTTTTAAATAGTCCATTGGTAATTGCATTTACCCTGGAAGGGAAAAAAAACCTTGTGCCCCTTTTGGTCTTAAAAGCCGAAACAAATTCGAAGAAAAACAATGCAATTAACCTTATCGAAAAGATTTTTGGCACCAATTATACAAGCACTAAAAGATCGTACAACGGAAGAAAAATTACCAGCTATAAATCATCGAATCACAATACTGAATTTCATTACGCGCACACCAACGGAATGCTTTTGGCGAGCCCAAAGGCTATTTTAGTTGAACAAGCCATCAGGCAACTTGAGTCACAAAGTATTTTAAGCGAAAATGAATTCAATCAAGTAAATAAAACGGCTTCACTTCAATCTAAAATTGCCATTTACATCAACCATAAATACTTTCCGCTGTCGTTTCAAAACTGGTTAAATCCAGACGTCAATAAATTTACCAATGAAGCAGGCAAACAAGTTCGAAGAAGTATAAGTTCGGAAGCAAAGAAAATTAGCAATTACGCATCGTGGAGCGAACTTGATCTGCAAATTTCGGACGAGGAGATTATATTAAACGGCGTAACTTACCCCAACGATTCGCTTAAAAATTATTTATCGGTTTTTAATGGGCAGGAACCTGTACGTTTTCAATCGGACAAGTATTTACCAAAGAAAACAGCAATGTTTTTGAGTTTCTGCATTTCCGACAAGGATGATTTCTTTAACAAACTCAACGACTACCTTCGGCATAATGAATTGTTTTATTCGCGTGAAGAGGCTTTGAAAGCAATCGAACGAAAATCGGGTACAAATATTGAATCCATGTTTCAGTTCATTCTGGAAAATGAGATCACCGTTTCATTTCCCGAACTCACCTCAAATCCGGATAAAAAAACAAGTTATTTTATCCTTTCAACCAAGGGCAAAAGTGTGGCAAAAGAGCAAATGTTGGCATTTTTAAGAAAATACGCATCAAATAACAAACTAAACTTTAACGACCTTCAAAGCCAATTTGTAATCGATAAAGAAACCAAACATTCTATTTATGAATTCCCATTCCCAAGGATTCCTGGTATTCTTTTAAATGGCCCTTTTCAATTGGTCGATGCCAATTATTTTGCATTTTGGGACAATAACCTGATTTTCTGCAATACAAAAAAAGGTTTGGAGGCTTTAATTCGTGACATTATTTTGGATGCCACGCTGGGCAAGGATATCGATTATTTAAAATACAAACAGAATATTGAAAACAAAACCAATATTAACTTTTACTTTCATCCGAACCAGGGCTACTCCATTCATAAGGAGCTTTTCTCAAATGAAGTTTCGAGAAAATTAGAAGAAAAGGAAGAGTTTCTTAGAAAATTTGGCCCAATAAACTGGCAGGTAATTCATGCCAAAGATTTGTTTTTCAATAATATCTACCTAAAATACACTTCCGAAATAAAAGAGGATGCCAAAACAACCTGGCAAAGCAATATTGGGAGTATCGCCATTGCCAAGCCACAATTGGTTCTTAACCACAACGATCTAAAAAACAAAGAAATTATTATTCAGGACGAAAACAACGTTTTACATCAAATAACCAAAGATGGAAGGAGCAGGTGGTCGGTTAAAATTGAGGGGAAAATAATGGGCGAAATCCATCAAATTGATTACCTGAGAAATAACAAATACCAATATTTATTTAATACAAAGGATAAGCTTTACCTTTTGGACCGTAATGGAAACAATGTTGCCCCGTTCCCTGTAACTTTAAGGTCTGAAGCCTCAAACGGGGTATCGGTTTTTGATTACGATAACAATCGGAAATACAGGTATTTTGTTGCCGGAATTGACAAAAAGGTATATGCCTACGATTCAAAAGGGGCGATTGTTAGCGGTTGGAAATTTGGAACCACCGACCATTTGGTTACAGATCCCATAGAACATTTCAGAATTGGCGGTAAAGATTATATTGTTTTCAAAGATAAATCGAAAATATATATCCAAAACCGACGCGGAGAAACACGGGTTAATGTGAACATTTCGTTTGAAAACTCAAATAACGAACTGGTTTTAAACACGCAAGGAACTGCAAAATTAATTGCTACCAGCAACAAAGGGGAAGTATATTACATTTATTTCAATGGAAATACGGTTAAAAAGAAAAGCGGTAAGTTCAGCGACAAACACTTTTTTACGGCCGATGATATTAATGGCGATGGAATAGCCGAGTTTATTTTTGCAGATGGGAAAGAGCTTACAGTATTAAACGAAACGGGGAAAAAACTTTTCTCGGAAGAATTCAATTCAAACATTTCTTTCAACCCAAATATTTATACATTCTCATCGAAACTCAAAAAATTAGGGATAGTTACCTCCGATGATAATAAAATATACCTGGTTAATCCTGATGGCAGCTTGCACAACGGATTTCCTTTGGTTGGGAATAGCCCTTTTACAATAGGGAAAATTTCTTCAGGTTCGTCATACTTGAACTTAATAGTTGCAAGTAAAGACGAAAATATTTATAACTATAGGTTAAATTGAACAACCTGAAAATAGCATCCACAGGAAAAAAAAGCAGCCAGGTTCAATTCCCCGACTGCTTTTACTATTTATAAACTCCTAAACCTTTGACTTTTAATCTCAGTCCATCCCCAAATTATAGATAGTTGGCAAACAACATTGTTATTGTCGTTCAATAATGTTAGTTTTTTTGTAATTCTGACTCTTTATCTGTGAGGGAATCATTAATTGCATCCAGTGACTTTTGGTTTGTAATAACCTCTAAATTTATTGAATTATTCCCTGAAACGTAACCGCTTGTGTATAAATACAAATCGACACCAGGAGCCATATCCTCAAGTCTCGCCCCATATTTATCCTCTGCATAATCAGTAAAAGTACATTTAAAGGTTGCTTTAAACTTAGCGTTAAATGTTCCTGTTTTCAATAATACGCTTCCCGATACTTTAGACCTGGGGGGGATATTTATAACTTCGCTTATTGAATGGGATACTTTTTTTGTTTTTGTTACAGAAAGTTCCGACTGAAAACTGAATTCGGACATTACCGTTAATTCGGTACTTACCTTTGCTTTAGCACCTGCCACATCAACAACCGGGACATGAATCCCGGCCTCGGCTTCTGCTCCTACTTTAAGAGAAGAACCTAACCTTAAGCCATTGGTCATTTTAAATGTGGACTGATTGCTTTCTTCATATGTTTTGTTAAATGTAACCGTGTTTTGCGCGTCTGTGTTATTTGTCCATGTGGGTTGGTACAAATCATCTTCCCTTATGTTCCCGGCAAGGTTGGTATATTCGATACTACATAATAAAAATTCAATTTCCTGCTCTGGTTTGCCAAATTGATCCATGCCACTAAATATCCAAGACAGGCTTGTGTCTTTCATTGTAGTTCTAAAAAATTTTTCTACCCTTGAATACATCTGTTGGAGAGCCTTAACATGATCTCCTTGTGCTGATGAAATTTCGCTCATTTTGTTAATTGTTAGATTTTTTGGATTATCTTTTTAATAGTAAAAGAGATATTCATCCCTTCTTTAGAGTTATCTTACAAATAAGATTGTTCGCTATTTTTGGACCTGCCCTAATCATTGCTGCTTATTTTGATTTAGGAGATTTTGGGGCTAACAATATAAAAATGAGCTATTAAAATTAAAACGGGGTTTTAACCCCTTCTTGTAAACCAAGGGATTATACGGGTATTGTTTATTCGAACAGTTGTAAATAAAGAGTATTGTTTTTTTTAAAATAGCGTAACCTTCAAACGAAACTTTTAGGCACAGCAAAAACCATTCACAATTACCGGGAATCACCAATGGGAATGAAAATACTATTATAAGAGTTTGGATTCAGCGAATAAAATCCGCTGAAATATTAATGCGGATAGATCCCGATAAATTATTGGGACGCATCACCCACAAACTAAAAAAACAGGCCAGTAATTACTGACCTGTTTCTATATTCACCCTTTTTCTTCTACTTCCTAGTTTTCGTCAACCAGGGTATATGTTACCGTAATTTCTGTGTCGCCTTCCAATAGTTTTGCATAGTCTGCATCCGATGTCAGTTCCAAGGAGTAAGTAAGGTTTGTGCCCGTTGTCTTCGCCGTCGCCTGTGTAGCAGCTGCCTACTTTAGTTACTATGTCTTGTGCAGTTGTGGTCAAGGTCAATTTTCCGCTTGCTGAACCATGGGCTCCTTTTCCGCTACCTGTGTAACTTGAGGCCAATACTTTTAAGTAAACACCGTCAGGTACGTTTTTATCGAGCCCTACGGTTACTTTACGTGTTTTGTTTTTCTCTGCTATTGAAGAATAGTTTACCCAAATTCCTGAGTTGGTTGCATTTTCAAAACTTACCGCTTCGCCTGCCTCTTTAGGCCCGTCAATTTTTAAGGTAATGTCTTTTGTCCCTTCCAAATCAAGTAAGGCTACTTTTGGTACCGATATGGTTACTTTGTGGTCTTCTGTGTTTTTGTCTGCTGGAGATACTACTGCAAATGTGTTTGCTGAAATAATTGTGATAATGGCTGATACTAATGCTAACTTTTTCATTTTTGTTTTGTATTAAAATTGTTTGTAAAATCTTTGTTTGTAAAATCTGCAAAAGCGTCCAAACTTTTTATTGCTGATTGTACGAAAAGACTTGCAAAGCAAAAGCCAAAAATGGCACACGCCTAATTATCAGCCATTTAGGATTCGTGCCAAAATCAAAATAGTTCCATAATGGGGCAGTAGTCCCATTTTAGGAACAAATTCCGGAGAGAAGCAAAAGGTTAGAAAAGAAAAAGCCGGGCATTAAAAAAACCCTGATAGAAATTAATCTATCAAGGTCTCTTTTATATATTAATAATAATCTATTTAATCTGCTTAAATAATAAGCATAGCATCGCCATAGGTACCAAACCTGTAGTCTTTCTTTTGTGCCTCTTTATATGCCTTCATTAAAAAATCGTAGCCGGCAAATGCAGCGACCATCATTAATAATGTAGACAATGGCAAGTGGAAATTTGTAATCATTCGGTTAGCAACACTAAATTCATATGGTGGAAAAATAAATTTATTGGTCCAGCCTTCAAAAGGTTTAAGGAAACCCTGGGTTGAAACCGAGCTTTCTATTGTCCTCATTACGGTTGTTCCAACAGCACAAACATTCTTTTTATTCGTTTTTGCTTCGTTCACCATATCGCAGGTTTCTTCATTTATCCAGATTTGTTCTGAATCCATTTTGTGCTTGGTCAAATCTTCCACATCCACACTTCTGAAGTTGCCTAAACCAACGTGCAGGGTCACATACGAAAAATCAACCCCTTTAATTTCAAGTCTTTTGAGCAATTCCCTGCTAAAGTGCAATCCGGCTGTTGGAGCTGCAACGGCTCCTTCATGTTTTGCAAAAATTGTTTGATACCTGTCTTTATCTTCCGGTTGGACTGGCCTGTTTATAAATTTTGGCAGTGGTGTTTCGCCCAAACTGAAAAGTGTCTTTTTAAATTCATCGTAAGGACCATCAAACAGAAACCGAAGGGTCCTTCCCCTTGAGGTTGTATTATCGATTACTTCGGCAACCAATAAATCGTCCTCTCCAAAGTATAATTTATTTCCAATCCTGATTTTTCTTGCTGGATCAACAAGAACGTCCCATAAACGTTGCTCCCTGTTTAGTTCCCTTAAAAGGAAAACTTCGATTTCGGCCCCTGTTTTTTCTTTGTTCCCATACAAGCGGGCAGGAAATACTTTTGTATCGTTAAAAATAAACAAATCCTTGTCATCAAAATAATCTAAAAGGTCTTTAAAAAGCCTGTGTTCAATCTTACCTGTTGATCTGTGTAAAACCATTAATTTTGATTCATCCCTATTTTCTGCAGGATGTAATGCAATCTTGTCATCTGGTAAGGTGTACCTAAATTTTGATAATTTCATTTGCCTATATTTTTTATGTATGCTTAACTAGCAAAGGATAAACTTAATCCTTCGGTTTTTAATCTATCGTAATAATTTTAGTGAAAATGCAGAACCCCGTTTTACGGCACATTTTTCAATTTGTTACAAAATTCTCTAAATTTTTTAAAAAATAATCTACACTAATCGCATCTTCAATCTTGTATTCGCCAATCCTGGTCCTCCTTAATCCGGTTAGGTATGCGCCGCATTGAAGAACCTGACCAATATCGTTTGCCAAAGACCTAATGTAAGTTCCCTTACCGCATGTAACTTTTATGGAAACTTTTGGCAACTCAAAAGCTAACAATTCTATGGAATCAATAACAACCTTTCGCGACTTTAGTTTAGGCTTATCACCTTTTCGTGCAAGGTTATATGCCCTTTCACCATCGATTTTTACTGCAGAAAAAATTGGAGGCGTTTGATCAATTTCACCAACAAAATTTTTAAGCTTTTCACGGATCAATGCTTCATTAATATGCGAAACATCAAAAACCTGGTCTTCTTCCGTTTCCATGTCATACGAGGGGGTTGTTGCCCCAAGTTTGATTTCGGCAATATATTCTTTAGTATGTGATTGTATTTCTTCTATTTTTTTCGTTGATTTTCCGGTACACAATATTAAAAGCCCTGATGCTAAGGGATCTAAGGTGCCAGCATGTCCAACTTTTAGCTTTTTAATCCCCATAGACCTGCACAACGAATTTCTCACCTTTTTTACCAAATCAAAGGAAGACCAATTCAAATCTTTGTCGAAAAGTAAGATCTCACCAGAAATAAAGTCAAAGTTTGGAAATGTACCTATCATCGATAAACAACTAGTTTGCAGAATGTTGTGCGAATTTTTCAAAAAATCAGGCTGCAAAGATAGCAATTAGGCCTATAATAAAACAATAAATTGCAAAATAAATTAACTTTCCGTTTTTTACAATTCCTATCATCCACTTACATGCAAATAAACCGGAAATAAAGGCTGCTACAAATCCAATGGCTAGTGGAACAATCCCAATTCCTCCGGTTTGGGAAAACTCCCCTTTCATCAAATCGTATGAAAAAGCACCTATAATTGGTATTAAAACCATTAAAAATGAGAAGCGCGCCATTCTTTTTTTATCGACACCCAATAACAGTCCGGTTGCTATAGTCGCCCCGCTTCTTGAAACACCCGGAAGTACAGCAAATGCCTGTGCAATCCCAATGATGATTGAATGCAAATACGAAACTTTTTTACCTTTCCCTATTACAAACCTTGTTATAAACAGCAGAAACGCAGTTACCAATAACATGCCCCCTACCATTTTCAATTGGCTTTTGTACAACATCTCAATGTTATCCTGAAAAAATAAACCTATGAAAACTACAGGTATTGCGGATATAAGGATTTTTGCAATATAATTTTTGGAATCGTTCCATTTTGGCTCAAACAATCCTTTTAGCAGATCTAAAATATCGTTTTTAAATACGACTATTGTGCTTAAAACTGTAGCACAATGTACTACCACAGCAAATAATAGATTGTTTTCGGAATGGATTCCAAGAAGGGAATGTCCAATTTCAAGATGCCCGCTTGAACTGACCGGAAGAAATTCTGTTAACCCTTGTAAAATCCCAAGAATTAAAGCCTGAAGTTCATTCATTCAGATTATTTTTCGCTTTTGGGGGATTTCATTATGGCATAAATCTCAAACACAAACCCAATCAATAATACGACTGGAGCCAATGTAATCCGCCTAAAACTAAATATTTCAGGATTAAAAACATTGGGATCGTCACTTCCACCACCTATCATTAGGATAAATCCCAAAATAATTATTGCAAACCCTATTGCCATCAAACGATAATTCTCTTTGCGCAATGCAAATCCGTTTTCTTGTATTTCTGATTGTTTTTTCGACATTCTTTTTAAATAGGAATTAAGCAACAAAGATAGTTAATAAAACAATTCATCAAATTTCATTTTCAGGAATTTATTTACTGCCAACCTGGTTGAAGCCCATGATATAACCTGACCAAGAAAAACGACAAACAAAAAAACCATCCCCATCATTTTTACATCAAACACATTGAGCACACCTAACAGTTCGTTTTTATATAAAAATAACAAACCCGCCAAAAGGGCAAACGCAATTACAGATCCCAGAAACCCAAAATACATACTTTTCTGAACAAATGGCTTTCTGATAAACCCCCTTGTGGCTCCAACCAACTGCATGGTATTGATTAAAAACCTGTGTGAATATATCGATATGCGAATGGTATTATTAATAAGGGCAATAAATATAAAAGCCATTAACCCACTAAAAACCAAAAGGAACAAGCTTATCTTTTGTACATTGTTGTTAATAACAGATACCAGGTTTCGCTGATAATACAATTCTTTTATCTGAGGATATTCAAGTAATTTATTTTCAATTATGGTGAGACTGTCCGGATGGGTATAGGTAGCATACAACTTAACATCGATGGATGAGAACAAAGGATTAAACCCTAAAAAGCCCATAAAATCTTCGCCCAGTTCTTCCTGAAGTTCCTGTGCTGCGGTTTCTTTATCGACATATCGGGTACTTTTTACAAAATCAGTGGCATTCAGGATTTTTTGAAGCCTGGCAATTTCAACCTCTTTCACATTGTCATGCAAAACCAGTGTAAATCCAATTTTTTCCTTCACATAGTTAGACAGCCTACCGGCATTAATTAATACCAATGCCAAAAAACCAAGCAGAAACAAAATCATTGTAATGCTAATTGTAGAAGTAAAATATGAAGTCGCTATTCTACCTTTAAGTTTTTTAGGTTTTGGTTTTACCATATCTGGATACCTGATTTAAATATTTTTCAACACATTCAATGACATAAAACTACAAAAATATAGTGCATAAATTCCGTAACACTCACAATAAATCATCCCCCAAAAATTTAAACGGACAAAAAAGGTTTGTTATTCTATGGTAATAAATTGATTTTTAATGCAATATTTTTTGCTTTTTAGAAAAAAGAAAATACTTTTGCAGTCCCGATTATTATCCGTACTTGTAAGTTGTTTAAATTATTGATTTACTTAGAGTAACAAAAAATAATTAGCTAGTTCCGAAGCTAAGTATTTTTCACTCCAGGTTTGGATAACAAAAAGTGTTAAATTAAAAATATTGTACAAGTGGATACATTAAGTTACAAAACAGTGTCGGCAAACAAAGCCACTACAGTTAAAGAGTGGGTTGTTGTTGATGCAACAGACATGGTTTTAGGCCGATTGGCAAGCAAAGTTGCGAATATGCTAAGAGGTAAATACAAGCCTAATTTCACGCCTCATGTTGATTGTGGTGATTACGTGATTGTAGTTAACGCCGAAAAAATCAAATTGACAGGTAACAAGTTTGCTGATAAAGTATATATCAGGCATACTGGTTATCCTGGTGGCCTTCGTAAAAGAACTGTTCAGGAAATGTTAGAAAAATTCCCTGAAAGAGTTGTTGAAAAAGCTGTAAAAGGCATGTTGCCTAAAAACCGTTTAGGAAGCCAGTTATATAGAAACCTGCACGTTGTTGTAGGACCTGAGCACAAACATGAAGCTCAGAAACCAAAAGTTATTGATTTAAATACTATTAAATAAGTACGATGGAAGTTGTAAACACATTAGGCCGTAGAAAATCTGCTGTTGCCCGTATTTATGTTAGCGAAGGAAAAGGAAACGTTACAATAAACAAACGCGATATTAAAGAATATTTCCCAACAGAAATACTCCAATTTGTTGCCTTACAGCCATTATTATTAATGGAAGTTAAAGAAAGCTACGACATTAAAGTAAATTTAGATGGCGGTGGTTTTAAAGGACAAGCAGAAGCAATGAGGCTTGCAATTGCACGTGCCCTTGTTGAAATTGATGCCGAATCAAGGCCAAAACTTAAACAAGCTGGTTTTCTAACCCGTGATCCTCGCGAAGTTGAAAGGAAAAAACCAGGACAACCAAAAGCACGTAAGAAATTCCAGTTCTCAAAACGTTAAACTATTATTATTTATATATGGATCTAAAACTGCTGAGATTCTTAAACATTTAGTTTGCCGACTACTCAGTGGTTGCTTTTATGCAAGATTTATTAAAAAGTAAACAGATGCCAAAAACAAATTTTCAAGAATTATTAGATGCAGGTGTACATTTCGGGCACCTCAAAAGAAAATGGAACCCTAACATGGAGCCTTACATCTTCATGGAAAAAAACGGGATCCATATCATCGATCTTCAAAAAACAATCGTAAAAATTGACGAAGCTGCTGCTGCAATTAAACAAATTGCAAAATCAGGTCGTAAAATTTTATTTGTTGCCACAAAAAAACAAGCAAAAGACATTGTTGCCGACTTAGTTGGTGATGTTAATATGCCTTACGTAACCGAACGTTGGCCAGGAGGTATGCTTACCAACTTCCCAACAATCCGTAAAGCGGTTAAAAAAATGTTGTCGATCGACAAACTTGCAAAAGACCCTAGCTGGGATAACCTTTCAAAAAGGGAAAAACTTCAAATTACCCGTCAAAGGGCGAAGCTGGAAAAAATTCTAGGAAGTATTTCTGACTTAACCCGTTTACCTGCAGCTTTGTTTGTAGTAGATGTATTGAAAGAAAAAATAGCGGTCAGGGAAGCTATTAAATTAGGAATCCCTGTATTTGCAATAGTGGATACAAACTCAAACCCTGAGTTGGTTGATTTTGTAATTCCGGCAAACGATGATGCCTCTCAATCTATTAAATTGATTACAGGTATTATGGCCAACGCTATCAAAGAGGGTCTTTCAGAGCGCAAAATGGAAAATGAAAAAGCAGATGTTGCAGATTCAACTTCCGATTCAGAAAGCGAAGAAGAAGCTCCAAAGAAAACCAGAAAGAGAACAGGAAGTAAAGAAAACGTACAAACAAAAGACAAATAAATAACAGGTAAACGATATTTACCCAAATTAAAATATTATGGCATTCACAACAGCAGATGTAGTTAAACTACGTAAATTAACTGGTGCAGGAATGATGGACTGCAAAAAAGCATTAGGTGAATCAGATGGTGATTTTGATGGTGCTTTGCAACTAATCCGTGAAAAAGGAAAAGCTATTGCCAATAAACGTGCTGACAGAGAAGCCTCTGAAGGTGTTGCTTTGGCAAAAGTATCAGATGACAAAACAAAAGGAGCTATTGTGGTCCTTAACTGTGAAACCGACTTTGTTGCTAAGAACGAAAACTTTGTTGCTTTTGCACAACAAATACTTGATGCTGCGTTGGGAAACAATGCTGCAGACCTAGAGGCTGTAAAAGCTTTAAAACTTGATGGAAAAACTGTTGCAGACCTGGTAAGCGAGCAAACAGGGGTTATTGGAGAAAAACTTGAACTTTCTTATTATAGCCTACTGGAATCTGATTCTGTTGCAACTTATATCCATCCAGGAAACAAACTAGCAACTGCAGTTGGTTTTAACAAAACAGAAGTAGATGCCAGTGTTGCCAAAGATGTTGCAATGCAAGTTGCTGCAATGAGCCCAATAGCTATCGATAAAGACTCTGTTGCAAAAGATGTTGTCGAAAAAGAATTGGAAATTGCAAAAGAAAAATACCGTCAGGAGGGTAAACCTGAAAATATGCTTGACAAAATTGCACAAGGTGCTCTAAACAAGTTCTTTAAAGAAAATACTTTACTTGAGCAGGTTTATGTAAAAGATGGTAAAATTTCTATCAAAGACTTCTTAAAACAAGCGGACAAAGACTTAACAGTCACTAAATTTGACCGGTATACCCTGTCAGTTTAAGAAACTTGTTTCACAATATTTTGAGCTTCCCGTTTCAATACCGGAAGCTCTTTTTTTGTCTTTTCGCCAACAAAATAATAAGCAATAAAATATCTTTGTATATAATCTAAATTGAATTGGTTATTTTTAAATCCAAAATTGTATCCAATGATAAAGTATAAGAGAATCCTGTTAAAATTAAGCGGTGAATCGCTGATGGGAACACAGGAATATGGAATTGACCAACAACGGCTTTCGGACTATGCTGAACAGATAAAAGAGATAGCTGATTTGGGTGTCCAAGTTGCAATAGTTATTGGTGGGGGAAATATTTTCAGAGGGCTTAGTGGCGCGGCACAAGGTTTTGACCGGGTGAAAGGCGACCAAATGGGAATGTTGGCAACTGTTATCAACAGTTTGGCATTAAATTCAGCGTTAAGTTCAATCGGTGCAAGATCAAAAGTACTAACTGCGATCCGAATGGAACCCATTGGTGAGTTTTATTCGAAAGACAAAGCTGTAGAATTATTAAACCAAGGCTATGTTACTATCTTCTCTGCTGGCACCGGAAATCCATATTTCACAACCGATACTGGAAGCTCATTAAGAGGGATTGAGATTGAGGCTGATGTGTTCCTAAAAGGAACCAGGGTGGATGGAATTTATACGGCTGATCCAGAGAAAGATGCCTCGGCGACCAAGTTCGAAACAATCTCTTTCGATGAAATTTATTCTAAAGGATTAAAAGTTATGGACCTAACCGCGACAACCATGTGCAAAGAGAACAAATTGCCCGTAATTGTCTTCAATATGGACCAAAAAGGAAGCTTACTAAAAGTCGTTAATGGCAATAAAATAGGCACTATTGTGCACAGCTAGGAAAATTGGAAGGTTTTTAGATTTTAGGGTATAAATTATTTTCAAATATTCATATTTTTCATATATTTGCTAACATTCGTTAGTTAGTAACTCATAGGTCTGATTATTTATGCAAGAAGAAGCTGATTTTGTTATAGAAGTATGTGGTGAGAAAATGAATACTGCCATTGTACATCTTGAAAAAGAACTGGTTCACATCAGGGCCGGGAAAGCTTCTCCCGCAATGCTAGATGGGGTTTTGGTTGAATATTACGGTAGTGCAACTCCTTTAACCCAAGTGTCTAATATCAGTACACCAGATGCACGGACAATTGCAATTCAACCTTGGGAAAAATCATTAATTCCTGAGATTGAAAAAGCAATAATGGTGGCTAACCTCGGGTTAAACCCAGATAATAATGGAGAAATAATCCGTATTAATATTCCGGTGCTAACCGAAGAACGAAGAAAAGATTTGGTAAAGCAAGTCCATAAAGAAGGTGAAAATGCTAAAATCAGCATTCGCCAGGCAAGGAAAGATGCCAATGATGGTTTGAAGAAATTACAAAAAGATGGCTTATCTGAAGATCTTGAAAAAGATGCAGAAGCAAAAGTTCAGGATTTAACCGATGATTTTTCAAAAAAAGTTGATACCTTAGTACAATCTAAGGAACAAGATATTATGACCATTTGATTGTTTCTAGTTTTCTGTTTTCTGAACATTGTTTAATTGTTTTCATGGCTTTGAGGCAGCTTTATAAAAGCTGCCTTAATTTTTTCACCAATTTTAGCTTCATTTATGGATGAAAATTCAAAAAAAGAAATCCTTCAAAAAATAGAATCGGAAATCCGAAAAACCAAGGAAAACATTGCCACTTACAGGGAAATGACCCAGCCAATTGCCCCGGAAAATGCCATTGGAAGAATTTCCAGAATGGATGCCATTAACAATAAAAGCATAGCTGAAGCCGCATTAAGAAAAGCAAATGAGAAACTCAATAACCTAAACTATATGCTTTCTCAAATTGGCCAAAAAGATTTTGGTTCTTGCGCCAAATGCAAGCAGGCAATCCCACTTGGCAGGCTTTTATTAATGCCACAAAGCAAATTCTGCGTTAATTGCTCCAGGTAAATAAGCTTATGCTTTATATAATTCTACCGTAAAATGACGCATTATTGGCGCCTCTTTATGGATTTTAAGCCCTGTCCTGATCTCATCCCTCATGTCATATACATTTTTTAAACCTGTGGCAACAACGTCCATGTGGCTGTTTGTATAGGTCCTGCGCGGAATCGCCAAACGTAAGAATTCCAGCTTTGGATATCGGTTGTCTTTGGTTTCCGGATCGCGGTCTGCCAACAAAGTTCCAACTTCAACACCCCTTACCCCGGCTTCGAGATATAAAATTATTGCCAGGGTTTGAGCAATGTATTCTTCTTTCGGCACGTTGGGCAAAAACCTTTTCGCATCCACAAAAACGCCATGCCCACCAATAGGTTTCTGAATTGGTATACCAAAGTCAATCAATTTATTCCCCAGATATTCGACCTGCGAAATCCGGGTTTCCAAATAATCTTTGTGCGTCACTTCTTTTAGTCCCACTGCCAGTGCATTCATATCCCTTCCGGCCATTCCTCCATAAGTAACAAAACCTTCAAACATAATATTAAAGGTAGTTGCCTTTTCAAACAGGTCTTTACTGCTCATTGCCAGAAATCCCCCAATGTTAACGATTCCATCTTTTTTACTGCTCATGGTCATTCCGTCGGCATACGAATACATTTCCCTGACAATATCTTTGATCGATTTATCGGCATATTCGGGTTCCCTTTTTTTGATGAACCAAGCATTTTCGGCAAACCTGGCCGAATCAAACAAAACCGTGGTACCGTATTTCTTGGCAAGCGCTTTTACCTGTTTAAGGTTCCCCATTGATACTGGTTGCCCACCAGAAGTATTGCAGGTAAGAGTCATAACAATAAGTGGAATATTTACCTCTGATTTCAAAACCTCTTCCAGCTTTTCCAAATCAACATTTCCTTTAAACGGATAATCGCTTTCGGTATTAAAAGCCTCATCAATGGTGCAATCAATTGCACGGGCTTTTCGAAATTCAATATGCCCTTTGGTTGTATCAAAATGAGAGTTGCCCGGCACCACATCCCCTTCTTTCAGCAAAGTTGAGAACAACACATTTTCAGCTGCCCTACCCTGATGCGCCGGCAGGAAATATTCAAACCCAAAAAGGTCCTTAATAACTTCTTTTAAATGATAATAGGAAGAAGAGCCTGCATAACTTTCGTCGCCCTGCATAATTGCTGCCCACTGGTTATCGCTCATTGCACCCGTTCCACTATCGGTCAACAGGTCGATAAACACCTGCTCGCTTTTTAGGTTAAACAGGTTATAATGGGCATCTTCAATCCACTTTTCACGTTGTTTTCTAGTACTTCTATAGATGGGTTCAACCATCTTTATTTTATACGATTCTGCAAATGGTAATTCCATGATTGGTTTAAATAAATGAAATAAATACGAAAAAATTTCCTCTGGAAAATTACAAGGAGGAACAGGTGAGAAAACTAGACGCCAAAAGCATCCCGGTTTTTAATATTAATGTACTTTTTTAAGTAGTCTTTTTTAAAAGTATCCATAGGCACAAAGTTAAATGCTTTAGACGAAAAAAACAGGCAATTTGTCATTCTATTGGTTTATTTCATCCACACTTGTTTTTAAAAAACCACGGGTAAAATAATCTTCATCTACGATTTCCCCATCCCAAACAACAATGTCCAAATCCATGGTTCTTGGCCCAAACTTTGGGGCAGACCTATCACGGCCTAACTGATCTTCAATGTTTTTCAACACTTTTTTCAATTCTTTCTTTGTATGGCTGGTTTCAATTTTTACAGCCCCATTGGTATATTCTGGCTGGTCTTTTATTCCGATGGGTTCAGTTTTCAAAAAATTTGAAACCTTTAGCACATCAACTTCCATTTTAAGCATTTCCAACATTTTTTGGATGTTGCTTTCAGCATTGATATTGGAACCAATACCAATTATACAAACGTTTTTTGACATCATCTGCGAGCCTCCATTTCAAGAGATACCGATTCTGCAAAACGTAGGGCATGCGGCTTATCCACTTCAACTTTGGCATAATTTACCCGTTCGTCTTCCATTACTGTATCCAGAATACTTTTAGTCAATACTTCCAGAAGCTTAAACTGTCCCTCTTGTACCAAAGCTATTACTTTCTTGGTGATCAGTTTATAGTTATAAATGCTGTCTGGTTCATCCGACTCCAGTGCTTCTTCAGGAATATCGGTTTGTATTTCGATATTGATCAACACATCCTGTTTATTGGCCAGTTCCTCGGGATTAAATCCAATGTAGGTTCGTATAAGTAGGTTTTTAACGCGAATTGTTGCCATGTGAATATGAATTTGTGGTTTAACCTTTGTTTATTGATTTTCCTAAATTTTCGCCACCATCGGCGAACAACAGCTGACCTGTTAAATATTCATTTTCTAAAATATAATCGATGCTTTGTAAAATGGGCTGAACCCCACCCGGCTTTTGCATTGGTATTTGCTCAGCTAAACCCAGAAGGTACGAATCATCTTTATCTTCAGGAGCCAATGTCACCCCCGGGGCAATAGCATTTACACGAATATCGGGAGCCATTTCGATCGCGGCCATTTTTGTAAGCTCCCACAGTCCTTTTTTTGACAGTGAATAAGCGGCGTAATCCGACATATTGTTGGT
The DNA here is from genome assembly GCA_963677475.2 of Prolixibacteraceae bacterium. GTDB lineage: Bacteria > Bacteroidota > Bacteroidia > Bacteroidales > Prolixibacteraceae > JABMQB01. The sequence goes on from CAXXQD010000021.1 coordinate 123,096, forward strand.
AATTCTGGTATCCACAAGGTTAATAATATTCCCTTTTTTACAATTAACCATAAATTCCCTTCCTAAAATAAAGGGTGCCCTAAGGTTCACATTCATCTGTATATCAAATAGCCCTGCACTAGTTTCATGAATATAGGCTTGATCGAAGACCGATGCGTTGTTAATCAGCAAATCCAATTGCTTAATGTTGTTCAATAATGCCGGAATTATATTTTGAACCTCAGTCGGCTGCGATAAATCTGCTTTCACAAGCGGAAATGATTGCAAGGGAAATTTATTTGAGAGTTCTTCCGACAAATTAATTGCTTCTTTTTCGGACGTGTTATAATGAATAATAACATTCCATCCGTTATGAGCCAAATGTTCTGATATTGCTTTTCCGATTCGTTTTGAGGCACCTGTTATTAAAGCCGTTTTATTCATAATGAAAAGATAGGTAATTTCTAACTAAAAACCTTGATGCATTAAGAATGTTCAAGTTGGTTGCCAACAAAAAAGCCCGGAAATCAAATCCAGGCTTTCTATTATATGGGTAGCATTATAAACTAATTAAATGTCATTAATTTACTTAGATATTTCCCAATAATATCAAACTCCAGGTTCACGATTGTCCCTTCTTTGAAAGTATGAAAATTTGTGACTTCCTGAGTGTAGGGAATAATTGCCACCTGAAATGAATTGTCTTTTGAATTCACAACCGTTAAACTTACACCATTAACCGTTACCGAACCCTTTTCAACGGTCATGTACCCTTGTTTTGCGGCTTCTTTATTAAACGCGTATTCGAAAGTATAGTACCAACTTCCATCGGCTTCTTCTACCTTTGTACACGTTGCCGTTTGGTCAACATGTCCCTGAACGATATGCCCATCAAGACGCCCATTCATCATCATGCTTCTTTCCAGATTGACCTTTGAACCAACTTCCCAGGTACCAAGGTTTGTTTTCGATAAGGTTTCTTTTATGGCGGTAACCACGTAAGTTTCATTTTCCTTATCAACTTTAACTACAGTTAAGCAAACACCGTTATGGGCGAGGCTCTGATCAACTTTTAATTCATTAACAAATGAGCAGGTTAGTGTAAAGTGATAATTCTCCTGCTCCTTTTCTATGGAAACCACAGTTCCATATTCTTCTATAATTCCTGAAAACATAGTCCTAAATTTTCTATTGATTGTTTTATTTGGCTATTCTATTGGCCTTATTTTAATTTCCACTCAAAGCCATCTTTGGTATCTTTAATTTCAAAACCAAGGCTGGTGAGTTCATTTCTGATTTTATCGGCAGTAGCCCAATCCTTATTTGCTTTTGCATCAATTCTTAGGTTCAAAAGCAGGTCAACCACATCGTTAAAAACTTCTTGCCCTGAAGAAGCATCACCAATGCTTTTCTGAAATCCTAACACATCGTACAAAAAAGTATGAAGGAAAGATTTTAGATCCGTGTAATCTTCGTTTGATATGGTTTCCGTTTTATCGTGGATTGAATTAATCATTTTTACAGCATCAAACAAATGCGCCAGGGCAATCGGACTGTTCAGGTCATCGTTCATTGCTGCCAATACCTTGCCCTGAAGTGCTTGAATATCGACTGAAGAACTTTGGCTCAAGGGAAGTTTCTCCAGTGTTTCCATGGCCTTCATTAAACGGGCATAGCCTTTTTCAGCTGCTTGCAGTGCTGCGTTCGAAAAATCCAGCGTACTACGGTAATGCGCCTGCAGCATGAAAAAACGAATGGTCATTGGCGAATATGCTTTTTCGAGGAGCGAATGGTCTCCTTTAAAAAACTGATCCAATGAAATTGCATTACCCAATGATTTTCCCATTTTCTGTCCATCCAAGGTAATCATATTGTTATGCATCCAATACTGAACAGAAGGTTTGCCATTGGCAACTTTTGATTGTGCCATTTCGGCTTCGTGGTGCGGAAATGTAAGGTCCATCCCTCCACCATGAATATCAAACTGTTTCCCAAGGTATTTTGTGCTCATTGCCGAACATTCGAGGTGCCACCCCGGAAAACCATCACTCCATGGTGACGACCAGCGCATAATATGCTCAGGTTGTGCTTTTTTCCAAATTGCAAAATCAAGTGGAGACCTCTTTTCATCCTGACCATCCAACTCCCGGGTGTTCGAAATTAAATCTTCAATTTTTCTTCCAGACAACTGCCCATATTCATTATTTTCAGCAAATTTCTGTACGTTAAAATAAATGGAACCATTGCTTTCGTATGCATATCCTGCATCTAAAATTTTCTGTACGGTTTCAATTTGTTCGATGATATGCCCTGAAGCCCTCGGCTCAATACTTGGAGGTTGAACATTAAGCAAATCCATGTTTTTATGGTAATCGTGTGTATACATTTGCACCACCTCCATGGGTTCAAGCATTTCGAGTTTTGCTTTTTTTGCCACCTTATCTTCCCCCTCATCGGCATCGGCAACCAAATGTCCTACATCGGTAATATTCCTGACATAGCGTACTTTATACTTCAAATATTTCAAATATCTGAAAAGAAGGTCGAAAGAAATTGCCGGGCGCGCATGCCCCAAATGGGCATTGCCATAAACCGTTGGGCCGCAAACATACATTCCAACATAACCAGGAATTAATGGTTTAAAGACCTCTTTTTTGCGTGTTAAAGTATTGTATATTACAAATTGATTTTCCATTTGCTAAAGGAAGTTTCATTTCGGAACAAAGGTAAAATTATTTAGAATAATAGCTTGAATTCATCCCGGGCATGTTCTCAAAAACAAGCCTAACTTAACTATTCTTCTTTATTGCTTTGTGTTTCAGGAGCCGCTTCAGAATAATCTTCTTTTTCTACATCCAAGCCATCTTCTCCTTTTTTCTCTTTAATAGCTATTGAATTAAAGAGTTTTCGATAAAATATTAGAATTGAAAAAATACCAATGGTTATGGAAGAATCGGCAATGTTAAATACTGGTCGGAAGAAGATAAATTCTTCACCTTTCCAAAATGGGAACCACTCTGGAAAATGCCCTGAAACCAATGGGAAATAAAGCATATCAACAACTTTCCCGTGCAAAAAGGAAGCATAACCACCTCCTTCGGGCATAAATGATGCTACCTGCCCGTAACTATGGTTAAAAATCATTCCATAAAAAACACTATCAATGATGTTCCCAAGTGCACCTGCAAAAATCAATGCGATACAGAATAAAAATCCCATTGGCAAATTTTGTTTCGACAGCTTTACCAAATACCAGCCAATAGCAATAACCGCAAGGATTCGGAAAACTGTTAAAAAGATCTTACCATATTCGCCCATAAATGACAATTCGGCACCAAATGCCATTCCGTTGTTTTCAACAAACAAGATAACAAACCAATTGCCCAATACTTTGATTTCTTCGCCAAGCGTCATATTTGTTTTAATCCAAACCTTAACTACCTGATCGACAATAAGGATCAGGATTATTACAAGTATTGATTTTGTAAGTTTTGATAATTTCACGTCATGAAATTTTTATATGTTGTGATTTCCTAAAAAAAAAAGAAACCCTCCTTTTAAGAAAAGAGAGATTCATTTATTTAAAAAATAATAAGTCATTGTTATTCCTTCACCAGAAGCTTTATCCCTGACTGTTCTTTGCCTGGATACTTAAGGTCGCATGAGGCACAGCTCTCAGCCTTTCTTTTGAGATTAGATTGCCTGTTTCGCGACAAATTCCATAGGTTTTATTTTCGATACGTACCAAGGCTGCCTGAAGATGTTGGATAAACTTTAATTGCCTTTGGGCTAATTTTCCTGCTTCTTCTTTTGAAAGTGTAGCAGCACCTTCTTCCAGAACTTTGAACGTAGGAGAAGTATCTTGTGTGTCGTTACCATCAGATTGATTTATGGAGCTACGATACATATCATAATCTTGTTTTGCCTTCTCGTATTTTTCAAGAATTATTTTTTTAAATTCTTGCAATTCTTCATCTGAATATCTATTTTTTCCTTTCATAGCCCTAAGGTTTAAGGTTTACAAATTATAAGACCCAAATCGAGTTTCTAAAATTATCATTTTTTTTTAATTCCCAATAGGTCGTAAAACATCCTTATGCCAATTATTGCATGTATTTTTCAACGAAAACTTCGGCTTCGGTAGTATCGTTTATTTCAATTGTTTTAACACCCTCATTTTTAATTGAATCAACTAAGTTCAGTTTTGTCGCCAAAGTTTGGGTGCAAATGTACTCTTTAAAGTTCTCAACTGCATCGTTAATTGAATCCTGCCTAACGATGCTCAACAAAATCCGGTCGGTCACTTCAAAACCGTTCTCTTTCCGAATATTCTGGATTTTATTTATAAACTCCCTGGCAATCCCTTCCTGCTTTAATTCTTCTGAAATGTGGATGTCAAGGGCAACAGTCATGTTCCCATCATTAGCAACCAGCCATCCAGGTATATCTTCTGTAATGATTTCCACATCTTCAATGCTAATTGCTGCATTTTCCCCGTCAACTTCCACATCAAACTTCCCTTCTTTTTCAAAGGTTACGATATCTTCTTGTGACAAAGCATTAATTGCTCCTGCAATTTGTTTCATTAATTTCCCGTATTTAGGACCCAGAGCCTTAAAATTGGGTTTAATTTTCTTTTTTATCACATTCGAAGTGTCCGATATGTATTCAACTTCTTTCACGTTTACTTCGGAAAGAATAATCTCTTGAACGGCTTCAAATTGCTCTTTAAAATGATCGTTTAGGATCGGAACCATAATTTTTTGTAAAGGCTGGCGAACTTTAATTTTCTCTTTTCTTCGCAATGCCAATATCATGGAAGATGCCTTTTGAGCAATAGCCATACGTTCCTCCAAATCTTTGTTTATTAAAGATTCATCAAAATCGGGGAATAACCCCAAATGCACACTTTGATCGGTTTCTTTACCTGTTACTTTATTCAGGTCAGAAAACAATTGTTCGGCAAAAAACGGGGCAATTGGCGCCATTAGTTTTGCAATTGTTGATAAGCAAGTGTACAAGGTTTGATAGGCAGAAATTTTATCGGTCGAATAATCGCCACCCCAGTATCTTTTTCTGCTTAAGCGTACAAACCAATTGCTCAGATTTTCAATTACAAATTCAGAGATTGCCCTTCCTGCGCGTGTTGGTTCGTAACTTTCGTAACTATCACCTACTTCTTTTACCAATGAATTCAACAGTGAAATAATCCATTTATCGATCTCCGGACGTTGTTCCATCGGGACATCTTCTTCTGCAAATTTGAATTTATCAACATTTGCATAGAGCGCAAAGAAATTATAGGTATTATAGAGCGTTCCAAAGAATTTCCTTTTTGCTTCTTCAACACCTGCAATATCAAACTTAAGGTTGTCCCAAGGTTGGGCATTGGTTATCATGTACCAGCGCAACGGATCGGAACCATAAATTTCAATAGTCTCGAAAGGATCAACGGCATTTCCAAGTCTTTTCGACATTTTATTGCCAGCTTTGTCAAGAACAAGTCCATTGGAGATAATATTTTTAAATGCAACCGATTCGTCAATCATGGTAGCAATGGCATGCAGTGTAAAAAACCAACCACGGGTTTGATCAACTCCCTCCGCAATAAAATCTGCAGGGAAGAGAGAAGCCCCACCCCAACCCTCCCCTAAGGGGAGGGAGTAAAGAGTCTGTTTAATTTTTTCTAAAACAGCATCTATATCGTTAAGAACTTCTTCATTTGTAAATCTTATCACTTTAAAACCAAGTTCTGACAACATTTCAGTTCTTTGTTCATCCGAAATTTGAACATCGGGCAAAGTATGGTAACCTCCATCAACTTCAATAATCAGATGTTTTTCAAGACATACAAAATCAGTTATAAACTGATCAATAATATGCTGCCTCCTAAACTTATATCCCGCAAGCTGTCGACTTTTAAGGTTCTTCCACAAAAATGTTTCTGCTTCTGTAGGATTCTCTTTTTGCTTTTTTGCAAGGTCTTTTAGTAATCCATAATTTGAGTCTCTAGCAGTTTTCCATTTGGGAGTTTTTTCTCCTCCCCCCTTGGGGGAGGTTGGGAGGGGGCTGAAAGGATAATGATGCTGTGCAAATGGCATTGCCCCTGAATCAAACCAAACGTCAATTAAGTCAGGTTCGCGAAACATTTTTTCACCGGATTTTGACACCAACACAACCTCATCGACAAAGGGTTTATGAAGATCAATTTTGGCATAATTTTCTTTTGAATTATCACCAACCACAAATCCTTGGTAAGGATTTTTATTCATAAATCCTTGCTCAATTGATTTTTCAATTTCCGCCATTAATTCTTCGGCAGATCCAATACATTTTATTTCTTCACCATCTTCGGTTGCCCAAATTGGCAGCGGAGTTCCCCAAAACCTTGAACGGCTTAAGTTCCAATCCACCAAATTCTCAAGCCAATTGCCAAACCTCCCGGAACCTGTTGCTTGTGGTTTCCAATTAATGGTTTTGTTAAGTTCAATAAGTTTATCCTTATAAGCTGTGGTTTTTATAAACCATGAATCAAGTGGATAATAAAGGATGGGTTTATCGGTACGCCAGCAGTGAGGATAGCTATGTTCGTGCTTTTCAATCTTGAAAGCTTTATTATCCTTCTTTAGCATCACCGAAATATCAATATCAATGGTCGAATCGTTTTCGTTCAATGACTCATCGTATTCATTTTTCACAAACCTGCCCTCAAACCCGGCATAATTATCGGCATTCACATATTCTTTGGCAAAATCAGGGCTCATGTTCTCCAGTTTAAAGAACCTTCCTTTTTTATCGACCAAAGGCTGAATTTTACCCTCCAAATCTTCCACAATAAGTGGGACAATATCATTTTGTTTTGCAACCCTGTCATCATCGGCACCAAAAGTTGGAGCAATGTGTACGATCCCGGTTCCATCTTCAGTAGTAACAAAATCGCCGGTAATTACTTCAAAAGCGTTTCCTTTAGGTTGTACCCATTCTATTAATTGCTCGTAGTTAATGCCTTTTAAATCTTTCCCATTGTATTCATCCAACACTTTAAACGGGATCTTTTTATCGCCTTCCTGATATTCTTCCAAACTTAATTCAGCATTTTTGGGGCTGAATAATGAATTCATCAGGTCTTTGGCCATTATCAGGGTCACTGGCGCATATGTATATGGATTAAATGTCCGGACCTTAACATAGGTAATCGATGGCCCTACACAAAGTGCAGTGTTTGAAGGCAAAGTCCAGGGGGTGGTTGTCCATGCAAGAAAATACACATCGGTATCGGCACCTTCGAACAAAAATTCCGATTTTTTATTGCGAACAGCTTTAAACTGTGCAATGGCAGTGGTATCTTTTACATCGCGGTAACAACCAGGCTGGTTTAATTCATGCGAACTCAATCCGGTTCCGGCTGCAGGCGAATATGGTTGAATGGTGTAGCCCTTGTACAACATCCCTTTTTCGAAAATTTGTTTTAACAACCACCATAAAGTTTCAATATACCTGCTATCGAAAGTAATATACGGATCGTCCATATTTACCCAATAGCCCATTTTTCTGGTCAGTTCTTCCCATTCACGGGTATATTTCATCACTTCAGTCCTACAGGCTTTGTTGTAATCCTCAACTGTGATGCTTTTGCCAATATCTTCTTTGGTAATATTAAGTAATTTCTCAACACTAAGCTCCACAGGCAATCCGTGTGTATCCCATCCTGCTTTTCGGTGCACACGGTAACCTTTCATGGTTTTATACCTGCAAAAAATATCTTTGATAGCCCGTGCCATTACGTGATGAATTCCGGGCATACCATTTGCAGATGGTGGACCTTCATAAAAAACAAAAGTTTCGTTCCCTTCCCTTGTTTCTATACTTTTATGAAACGTGTCGTCTTTCTCCCACCATTTCTGGATATCCTTGTTAATTTGGGATAGATCTAATTGCTTGTATTCTTTGAATTTAGTACTCATCAAAAATCTATATTGTATGCTGTTTTTCGAAAAATGTACAAATATAGGAATTTTTTATACTCCCGGGGCTTATCCCAGCAGGAAAGTCGAGAATTGATAAGTACTTGATAATCTTGAAAAAAGTAAAAGGAAGAGACCTTGAAAAAGGATCATCAACCATTAAAAAAAACTCCCACCGAGGCGGGAGTATAGGAATATCTTCCTTCGGCATATAGCCTTATTGTGATAAGATATAAAATTGAATTCCAAATTATTGAACCAATGTACAAAAATTTAAAGGATTTCTTAGTAGATTTATGAAAAGATATTTTATTCCAAATTATAACCCACAAAATCATGGCAAAAATTTTAGGACTTGACCTCGGTACCAACAGCATTGGATGGGCTGTTGTTGAAAAAGCAGATGGAAAATTTTCATTAATAGATAAAGGTGTGAGAATTTTTCAGGAAGGAGTAAAAATTGAAAAGGGAATAGAAAGCTCAAAAGCTGCTGAACGCACTGAGCATCGAAGTGCAAGACGAATAAAATACCGTAGGAAACTTCGAAAAATAGAAACACTTAAGGTCCTTTCGGAATATGGTTATTGTCCGCATTTAACAAAAGAAGAACTGGACTTGTGGAGATACAAAAAGATTTACCCCAAAAATAATGGTTTTCGTAACTGGTGGCTTACTGACGATGAATTAAATAAACATCCATATTATTTCAGGTATCTTGCCATAACCCAACAATTAGATTTAAACAACGAAGTAGATAGGCACAAACTAGGCCGGTCTTTTTACCATATGGCACAACGTCGGGGATTTTTAAGTAACCGTTTGGATTCCACACCTGAAAATGAAACAGGAAAAGTAAAAAGTAGCATAAAGGAATTGCAGGATAAGAAAGGCGATAAGACATTAGGTCAGTACTTTTATGAAGATTGCTATCTGAAAGGTGAAAAAATAAGGGATCAGTATACGCATCGTGAAGAAGATTACTTGAATGAATTTGACCGTATATGTGAATTTCAAAAAATTCCTATTGAGATCAAAGATAAATTATACAAAGCTATTTTTTATCAGCGCCCGCTAAAATCACAAAAAGGATTGATTGGCAAATGTGTATTTGAACCCAATAAGCCCCGTTGTGCAGTTTCACGACCTGAGTTCGAAGAATTTCGGATGCTTTGTTTTATTAATAACATCAAAATAAAAACACCTTCTGATGAAAAACTAAGGTTCCTCAATGCTGAAGATCGAAATAAAATTATCCCTCGCTTTTTCTTACAGAGAGATCATTTTGATTTTGAGGATTTAGCCAAACAACTGGCCCCCAAAACGCAATACAAACATATCAGGGATAAAAATAAAAATCCTGAAGATTATTTGTTGAACTATTCAATGAAAACAACAGTAAGTGGCTGTCCGGTTTCAGCCCGTTTTAAAGAATTGTTTGGAGCGGAATTTATTGATAATGAATATTATTACACGAAGGATGCAAATAACAATACACCTAAACTGATTTCTGATGCATGGCACGCGCTTTATACCTTCGATTCGGACAAGAAACTAAAAGGATTTGCCCAAAACCGTTTAAACTTTAATGATGAGCAGTGTTCCATATTCCTAAAAATGCGACTAAAACAGGATTTTGCATCGTTAAGCCTAAGAGCCATAAATAAAGTTTTGCCGTATTTACGCGAAGGTTTAATTTATTCGCATGCTGTTTTTTTAGCCAATATGGAAGAGACCATACCCGCTCATATTTGGCAAATTGATGATAACAAGCATATTATTAAGAATGCCATTAAAGAACTAATTGAAAATCATTCCGATAATACAACAGTAACAAACATCGTTAATGGTTTTATTACCAATGCCAGGCGTAATGAAGAAATATGGAGCGAAGCGGCAAAACAATATTATCTTAAAGATTTGGACAAAAAAATAAAAGATGCTTTTGGGTCTAAAAAGTTTGAGGGCTTTTCGGAAACTAAGAAGCACAGCCTTACAACTTACGCTCAACAGTTGATAGTTGAACATATGCCTAAAAACCTTGGCAAAGGAGAGCATATAAAAGCCGAACGACTTGATGAAGCCGTTATATCATTTTTAGAAGACAACTTTGGAAAAGAAAATATTAATGGCAAAAAACTTTATCATCCCTCGGCTATAGAAACTTATAAACCGGCCAAAAGAGGAAACGATAACAAGCTATACCTTGGCAGCCCAATAACATCATCAGTACGTAATCCTATGGCAATGCGTGCCCTGCATCAACTCCGTTTGGTAACAAATGAACTGATAAAAGAGGGTAAAGTTGATACTAATACAAAAGTAAATATCGAAATGTCGCGAGGTTTGTTAAATGCCAATGAAAGAACCGGGTTAAAGCGTTGGCAAGACGACAGGGAGAAAAAGCGCAAAGAATATGTGGCTAAAATTAAGGAGCACTTCAACGCTGATTACGAACCCTCGGACGATGAAATTTTAAAATATCAATTATGGGAGGAACAAAACCATATATGTTTATATACCGGAAACACAATTGGACTAGACGATTTCATTGGTGCAAATCCAAAATATGATATTGAACACACCATACCACGTAGTCAGTCTTACGATAATTCACAAGAAAATAAAACACTTTGTGAAAATAAGTTTAACCGAAGTAAGAAGAAGAATAAGATTCCTTACGAGTTGTCTAATCATTCTGAAATATTGGTTCGCATAGAGCATTGGGAAAAAGAAATTGAGAAACTTGAAAAGGAAATTGAAAAAGCGGTTCGTCAATCGAAAGGAGCGGCTGATAAAGCTCAAAAAGACCGTGCAATACAAAAACGCCACCAACTAGGGTATGAGCAAAATTATTGGCGAAATAAATACACCCGCTTTACAATGAAAGAAGTGCCCGAAGGTTTTAAAAACAGCCAAATAGTGGATATTGGCATTATTACCAAATACTCGCGACTTTACCTTAAAACAGTTTTTCCAAAAGTATACACAGTAAAAGGAAGTACTGTTGCCGATTTTCGTAAAATGTGGGGCTTACAGGATATTTACACTAAAAAAGCCCGTGTTAACCATGTTCACCATTGTATAGATGCAATAACTATAGCGTGCATGGACAAAAGCAACTACGAAACCTTGGCAAAATTCTATCATGATTGGGAAGAATTACATCATGCTGGAGTTGACCAACTCCCTCCTGTAGATAAACCCTGGCAATCATTTGCTAAAGATGTCAAGGAAATTGAAAAAGAAATCCTCGTTTCTCACCATACACCCGATAATCTGCCAAAACAAAGTAAAAAGAAACTTCGCAAAAGGGGAGAAATCCAATACGGTAAAAATGGAAAGCCAATTTATTTAAAAGGTGATAGTGTTAGGGGCAGCCTTCACAAAGAAACATTTTATGGTGCTATTGAAAGGGATGTTCTAAATAAGAAAGGTGAGACCGAAAAGCAAGTTAAATATGTGGTAAGAAAATCCCTTTATAGTTTAGAGGATTCAGCCATCAAGAATATTGTTGACAACCGTGTGAAGGAAATAGTAAGCAATGCCCGAAAACAAGAAAAAGAATTGCAGAAACGGATTGATTCACTAATTAAACAACGCAGAAATGCCGAAGAAACTGAGGAAGCCGAAATTGATAATAAGATAGCCGTGCTAAAGCAACAAATCGATGAACTATACTGTTTGCCAAATAAAAATGGAGCTCCTGTTCCTATTAAAAAAGTGAGGTTATATCAACCGATGGTAACCAATCCATTATCCGATTTTAAAAAGCACCGTGATTTGTCTGACAAAATATATAAACATCAGTACAATGTTGTTAACGATGGAAATTATGTAATGGCCGTTTATGAAGGAATAGACAAAAATGATAAGCTAAAACGCAGCACTGTTATCGTTAATAATCTTGAGGCCGGAAAGTTTTATAACGGGAAGCTTGAAAAAAGCCCTTTCCCCGACAAGCATCCAAAAACAGGATTGTATTTGAAATATCTTCTAAAAACAGGCAGTCTTGTAATGTTCTGGGAGAAATCACCTGACGAATTGAAAAATAAGAAAGTTGATAAAACAAAGCGACTATACAAAGTAATAAAAATGAACAAAGATGGTCGTATTACCTTTAAATTTCATCAGGAAGCCAGAAACGATGAAAACCTAAAACTTGATTATGAAAAAGAACATGGAAAGAAAGCACCTAAATCATTAACAAACGGAGAATCATTAATTGATTTTACTAATCCGTTCCCAAAACTTCTATTAAGTCCACCTAGATTCAATTTTATAGTTGAAAAATATGATTTTGAAATCACCCCAACCGGAGAATTAAAATGGATTGAATAATTTCTAACTCCTCTTCGCATACCTTCAAGGTTTTTAAAACCTTGAAGGATTATTAAACAGAATGTTATTAGAACCTACTCATAATCAAGATATAAGCTTTCGGTAATTTTATCGGCACAAATATTTTAAATAAGCGAAGATGAAAACCATCCCCCTTGAATACGGAAAGTATTTTCACATTTATAACCGCGGGATTAACGGTTGTAACCTGTTCCTGGAGAACGAAAACTACGAATATTTTCTGCACCTGTACGATAAACACATCTCACCAATAGCCGAAACCTTTGCCTGGGTACTTATGAAAAACCATTTTCATTTACTAATAAAAGTTAAAACAATAAATGAAATTCCATATATGGACCAAGCTCAGACACCCGAAGGTCTCAAAGACACTTCGGGGTCAGGGAAAAACCTTTTGGGGTCTTACCGACCCGAAAGTGTTTCAAAAAAGAAATATAACCCAACAAACCAGTTCAGCCATTTATTTAACGCCTACACCAAAGCCATAAACAAGCGCTTCCATCGCACCGGAAGCCTGTTCGAGCACCCGTTCCGAAGGATAAGAGTAGTCTCCGAAAATCATTTAAAATACCTGGTTTATTATATTCACCATAACCCAATCCACCATGGTTTTTGTGAAGATTTCCTTGAATATCCCTGGAGCTCATACCTAACGATATTGTCACCCAAAAAAACAAAATTGAAAAGAACCGAAGTGTTGGAATGGTATCGCAATAAAAACGATTACATGAGCTTTCATTCTTCAGGGTCAATAAAAAGGTTTAATGAGCTGAATATTGATTTTATAGGTGATAATTAACATGCGTCTTAATAAACAAAAACGAAAGAAAACATGATAAAACGAACACTATTTATTTCAAACCCATACTATTTATCCTTAAAAAACAAACAGTTGCATATTTCTGAAAAAGGCGGCATGGTAATTAAAACCACACCTGTTGAAGATATCGGGTTTTTGGTACTCGACCATCCCCAGATATCTTTTACCATGAAACTGGTGGAAGAGCTCAACGAATATAACGTAGCCACTGTTTTTTGCAACACCAAACACATGCCTTCATCCATGCTTTTGCCGCTCGATGCCCATTATATCCAGAGCGAGCTGTTCCGGGCACAAATATCGGCATCCGAACCTTTAAAAAAGAACCTTTGGAAACAAACCATCGAATCGAAAATCAGGAACCAGGCACGCCTTCTCGACAAACTGGGAAAAAACAGCACACAATTGAAATCCATAGCAAAAAATATTAAAAGCGGGGATAGCGATAACCGCGAAGGCTTTGCAGCACGGCTTTACTGGATTGCCTTGTTCGGAAAAGAATTTATTCGCGACCGATATGGGGAAGCCCCCAACAACTTCCTGAACTATGGCTATATATTGTTGCGTTCGGCAGTGGCAAGGGCACTGGCAGGATCCGGCCTATTGGCAACATTGGGCATCCACCACAGAAACCTCTACAATGCATTTTGTTTGGCCGACGACCTTATGGAACCATACCGCCCCTATGTTGATGAAATTGCGCACGAACTCGATATGAAATACCCGGAAACAATTACACTTGAAAAAGAACACAAAGCAGAACTGCTGAAACTTATGGCTATTGATGTAAAGATTGGGGAAAACAAACGCCCGTTAATGATTGCACTATCACAAACAACTGCATCGTTGGCACGGTGTTTTAACGGTGATCAACGTAAAATTACATTTCCGGTTTTTGAATAAACAGCGATTAAAGATCCTCTAAAACCCAAGTTTATAATTTATTGCCGAATGGGACAAAACAGGCTTAATGCTTATCATATTATGTGGTTATTTGTTTTTTTCGACCTCCCGGTGACAACAAAAAAAGAACGCCGCCTGGCAACACGGTTTAGGAAAGACCTGCTAAACGATGGTTTTTCGATGATGCAGTTTTCAGTATATAACCGACATTGTGCGAGCAAAGAAAGTGCCGATGTGCATATTAAACGTGTAAAACAATTTATCCCTGAAAAAGGGCAGGTAAGCATATTAATGGTTACCGACAAACAATATGGGAACATTGTAAATATTTGGGGCAACAAGTCAAGCCCAATGCCCGAAGGCCCCAAACAACTTGAAATGTTTTAAGTGTATTACAAGTCCAATCATATCTAAAAAAACCTTGAAGGTTTAAATGGAAAACAGTAAATTCGTATGCCGTTCTTTGATATTTTGAACGAATATCAATTTTTAAAATAGAAAGCAAAAAATGAGGCATCATTCCACTTCCCGGTAGGAAAACCGGAAAAACAACAAAGGTAAATTAACCTGTACCCCGGTAAATAAGGCAGGTTTAAGCCGCCAGGTTGTGGTTTGATGTAAAATTGAAAAGATATTCAACCGTTGAATTTAAAGAAGCTGTTTTAATTGGTTGTGGTTTGATGTAAAATTGAAAAGATATTCAACTTAGATAAAAATTTGGGCGCTGCCTATAATGTTGTGGTTTGATGTAAAATTGAAAAGATATTCAACGACTGGTTACGTAACGTTGATCCTAAGTGGGTTGTGGTTTGATGTAAAATTGAAAAGATATTCAACATAACAGCAGCTCAAATGCAATACCCTGCGGTTGTGGTTTGATGTAAAATTGAAAAGATATTCAACTTAACCGACCTCGATGCAACAAGTCCATTGGTTGTGGTTTGATGTAAAATTGAAAAGATATTCAACCAACTGCACAGGAACCAGCAAGTGAGCCTAGTTGTGGTTTGATGTAAAATTGAAAAGATATTCAACTTATTGCACTTATATAATCGTTGATTTCCGGTTGTGGTTTGATGTAAAATTGAAAAGATATTCAACGCTAAATCGCCAAACCCAGGTGGCTTGCCGGTTGTGGTTTGATGTAAAATTGAAAAGATATTCAACGGTAGGAAATTCATTTGCCGCAACCGGACGGTTGTGGTTTGATGTAAAATTGAAAAGATATTCAACATTAAAGGGAATTATGCCATTGATTTCACGGTTGTGGTTTGATGTAAAATTGAAAAGATATTCAACCATATGAAGCACTATCAAATTAGGCGGTATGTTGTGGTTTGATGTAAAATTGAAAAGATATTCAACCATTGCTTTAGCGGCTGACCCCAGCTTGCTGTTGTGGTTTGATGTAAAATTGAAAAGATATTCAACATTTTACCATTAAAGCATTAAGGGACGCGTGTTGTGGTTTGATGTAAAATTGAAAAGATATTCAACAGAAGCAAAGGACAGTCCTGACACGCAGGCGTTGTGGTTTGATGTAAAATTGAAAAGATATTCAACTGACACAGCCTTTAAGCCTTCTGATCCATTGTTGTGGTTTGATGTAAAATTGAAAAGATATTCAACATCAAGGGAAATTATTCCGTTGATTTTACGGTTGTGGTTTGATGTAAAATTGAAAAGATATTCAACACAGCAGGAATAGAAATAGATACCCCTACTGTTGTGGTTTGATGTAAAATTGAAAAGATATTCAACTACGAACCAAAAGGGATTGTTCATGCCGAAGTTGTGGTTTGATGTAAAATTGAAAAGATATTCAACTGCAAGAAAAAAGAATGGATGGAAGCTACGGTTGTGGTTTGATGTAAAATTGAAAAGATATTCAACACCCCATTTAATACATTTACTGCAGGAACAGTTGTGGTTTGATGTAAAATTGAAAAGATATTCAACGAAAGATATAACACCGTTAGAGATAACAAGGTTGTGGTTTGATGTAAAATTGAAAAGATATTCAACGAAAATCGCAGCTTATCACAAAGCAAAAGGGTTGTGGTTTGATGTAAAATTGAAAAGATATTCAACCTACATTAAGAATATAAAAACATTCCATGGGTTGTGGTTTGATGTAAAATTGAAAAGATATTCAACAAAACGTGGATTAACACTAGAAGTGGCGTTGTTGTGGTTTGATGTAAAATTGAAAAGATATTCAACACAAGAACAATCGAGTCAGATATATTTTTAGTTGTGGTTTGATGTAAAATTGAAAAGATATTCAACGCTTAAAGCCATGTAGAATGGAACTTTTGGTTGTGGTTTGATGTAAAATTGAAAAGATATTCAACTTTGCTTGTCCGTAAAACCTAGGCTCAGAGTTGTGGTTTGATGTAAAATTGAAAACAAAGAAAACGCCCACCTGCTCCCAAAGCAGGTGGATAATTGTGAATTAAGCTACTTTCCCGACATTTTATACTCAACGTGCATAGGCCTGTATTTCGTCAATCAGTCCTTGGTCATAGGCTTGTTTAACGATTTTCCAATCGCCCAGGCGGTTAAAATACAAACTTGCATAGTTTCGTTGAATCAGCGAACCATGAAAGAGATACCATTCAATTTGTTTAATGCCCTGCGGGTTTTGTACCAAACTAAGGGCATAATCAACGTAACGGGTCATTGCCAAATCCGATTGATCGGTCAGGTTTTCCATGATATCGTTGATATCCTGTGAAGTGCCCCGGATTGCTTTGCCAATCAATATTTTTAATGTTCCTGTGAACGGGTAATTCCTCATTTTTAAAGTGCAAATTTTTCAATTGTTTCTTGCTGGTTTAAAACAACATGACCGGTGTCTTTTAAAACAATTCCCTCAAAATCAGCCAGGTTTGTTTTCATTCGTTCATAGGTTTTAAATGAATTGTAAAAACAATCGTTATCGCCACCAATAAACAGGGTTGGTGACTGAATTTTATGTAATTCTTCATCCGAAAACAGAGGCATCATATCTGTTCGTGGCAAAAAGTTTTTCCGGATTATTTTTGAGAATTGGATGGTTGCCTCATCGAATTCAAGGTCGCCATAAACCATTCTGGTAAGCTTTTTAAATCCCATGTTTCCGAGAATTGATGTAAAAACAATCCAAAATATGGATGATAACTTGATCTGCGTTATTCCGGCAGTTGACAATAGTACCAGTTTGTTCACCATTTTCGGTACCCGGATTGCAAAATCAAGCGCTATCCATCCCCCCAACGAGCAACCAACAAGAACGGCACTGGGTATTTTCAGGAAACGAAAAACTTCTTCCAGCCAATTTGAAAAATGTTTGCCTTTAAAACCGATCCTTTCTTCAGAACTATTTCCGCACTCTCCCGGAATATCAATGGCAAAAACATGGAAGTTTGTGCCATAGGTCTTTACGTCATTCGCCCACATTGCCGAATTTGAACCAGAGCCATGCAGCAAAACCATTGGTGGTTTTGACTTATCCCCGCTTTCAATAACAAAAGTATTTCCAACATAGGTTGGAATAAAATGCCTTTGACATGGTTGTTGCCATCGGGACAAAATACCTTCATAAAATGTCTGTATTTCAGCTTTCCCTTCTTTCGATTTATAAATACTTGCCATCGCCATATTTTTTTAGCAAAGGACAGGATAGTTGTGCAAATAAATTTTGACATGGATCAAAAAATCACTTTCGAATCCGGCTTAAGGTTTCTTGTGAAATTCCTAAAATAGAAGCAATATGACCGAGCTTGGCGCGCTTAATAATTTCAGGGGCAATTTGGCATAAATACTGGTATTTGCCTTTTGCATCGCGTTGCTTGAGCTCTTTTGTATGCACATCAACATTTACAAACTCACGCTCCATTAATGCATTGGTAAATTTTACAATTGGCGGGCATTGGGCAAGCTTTTCACTATTCTCACGTGAAATACTAATTACCACAGTATCCTCGCAAGCTTGCAAGAATTCGTTTGAGGCAATGCGTTGTGCATAACTTTGTAGCGAGGTAAAGGTATTGTTTTCGGTGTGTATCCAGGTGCTTACTTCGTTTCCATCGTGCACGTAATACTTCCGAACCATCCCCGATTTTAAGAACCAGATTTTATTGCACCGCTGCCCGGCTTCAAGGATAAACTGATTCTTCGAATAGTGTTCGACTTGGGCTAACATATTTAATTGATTTACACTATCGGTATCCAGTTTAACAAATGTTTCAATATAATCAAGCAATTGCTGCATGTTCGGATCTCAATAGTGTAAACCAATTAATGCTTTGTTTTTTATTCAACACCAAATTTGTAAATACAAATGGAGTAATATTCATCGCCCGGCTCTAAAATAGTTGACGGAAAATTATCCTGGTTTGGACTATCAGGATAATGCTGTGTTTCTAAACAAAATGCCGAACGGAAATTGTAAGGTTTGCCTTGTTTCCCAATATCGTCGCCTGTTAAGAAATTACCAATGTAGAACTGAATTCCTGGTTCGTTGGTATATACTTCAAGAACACGTCCTGAAACCGGTTCGACTGCTTTAGCAGCAAAGGTTAATTCATTGGAATCTTCATTTAAAACCCAGTTATGATCGTAACCGTTACCTATTTTAAGTTGCTCAAAATCGTCGTTTACATGTAAACCTATAGCCATTGGTTCCCTGAAATCCATAGGGGTATTTTCAACCGGGGCAATTTCACCAAGAGGAATAAGCCCATCATCAACAGGTGTATAATAATCCGCATTGATTTGCATGACGTGATCCAAAATAGTTTCACTGCCTTCACCTGCCAGGTTAAAATACGAATGGTTGGTCAGGTTCACGGGTGTTGCCTTGTCAGTTTCTGCCCAATATTCTATTTTCAATTCATTTTCATCGGTTAAGGTATATAAAACTTTCATCTGCAGGTTTCCAGGATAACCTTCTTCCATATCCTCAGAAAGGTAACTAAGCTCAAGGGTTTGACCATCCAATTGGGTTGCGTCCCACATTACTGCCTGATACCCTTTTAATCCGCCATGCAAATGGTTCACACCATTGTTAATTGCTAACTGATAAACCGTATCGTTTAAAGTAAACTGGCCTTTGGCAATCCGGTTTCCATAACGTCCGATCAAAGCCCCAAAGTTGGAAGTGTACGCATTTAAGTATTCATCGTAGCTATTATCGCCTAGCACAACATCGCCAAAATTTCCATCCTTGTCGGGAACCCAAAGGTTTACAACGCGACCGCCATAATTTGTGATTTGCGTTACAACTCCATTGCTGTTTTTTAAAGTAAATAATGCGAGTTCTTTGCCATCGACTGTGCCACTAAAATTTTGGGAGTCGATTAAAACCGGCTGTGCTGGTTGTTTGCTGCACGAAAAAAGCATTCCGGCTAAAAGAAGAATTACAAAGCTTTTGCTGAAAGTTGAAAATTTGGACTTCATGATTAATCGTAGTTAGTTAATAATTTTTTATCCTAAAATACACTTTTAATTATTTCTTTCACATTGTCAGAAATTCCATAGGTATAAATGTGCAAGCTGGGTACCTTTTTCTCAACCAGTTCTTTTGATTGGTGAATTGCCCATTCGGTTCCCATAATGCGCGCGTCATCGTTATTTTTGCATTTTGCCAGTTCTGCTGCCAAATCCTGGGGTAGATCGATGCTAAAAATCTTAGGCAAAACGGTCAATTGGTTTTTAAGGTTTATGGGTTTAATGCCTGGAATAATTGGCACTGTTATGCCCATCTCCCTACATTTATCTACAAAATCGAAATACACCTGGTTATCGAAAAACATTTGTGTTACGATATAATCGGCACCGGCATCCACTTTTTGCTTCAAATATTCCATATCAAGTTCCATATTTGCAGCTTCGAAATGTTTCTCAGGGTAACCTGCCACCCCAACAGAAAAGTTCAGTGGGGTATTGTTTTTAAGGTCTTCTTCCAAATATTTTCCTTTGCCAAGATCATTAATTTGTCGGACCAAATCCACCGCATTGGCGTGCCCGTTCGGGTCGGGAACAAAAACGTGCTGGTTTTTAACCCCGTCGCCACGCAAGGCAAGCACATTGTTAATGCCCAAAAAATTAAGGTCAATTAAAACATGCTCGGTTTCGCTTTTCGAAAATCCGCCACACAAAATGTGCGGGATTACCGGAATCCCGTATTTGTGCTGGATAGAAGCAGCAATAGCCACTGTTCCGGGACGTTTACGAACGGTTCGTTTAACAATTGAGCCATCGGGCATTTCCTTAAATTCTAACTCATCACGATGGGTGGTGATGTTGATATAGCTCGGGTTTACATCCAACAGGCTTTCAATGGTTCTGTAAATCCTGCTGGTATCGTTCCCTTTTAATGGAGGAAGCAATTCAAACGAAAACAATGTTTTATCGCTGTTATTTATGGTTTCAATTACGTTCATTTTAGTCTTTTTCGTCTGAAAAACAAATTTATTAAATTCCGTCGCGGAAAGAAATATTTTAAGTCATAGAAAATTAAATTGATTTTTTAATGATACAAGATCATCCTATTAAAATTCCTTTCCTTATTTGTAATTCAGGTTGGTTGGTAAAAATTTTTCTACATACTCGGTATTAACCTCTTTTCTTCGGGCATAGTCTTCCACTTGGTCTTTTGAAATGCGGTCGAGGCTAAAATATTTTGAGTTGGGATGGACAAAATACTGCCCGCTCACCGAGGCATTTGGGTACATCGCAAAATGCTCGGTTAAAGTAACCCCAATTTTATCCGCATCCAAAAGCTTAAATAAATTTTCTTTTTCAGAATGTTCAGGACAAGCCGGATAACCGATTGCGGGCCTTATTCCCTGGTATTTTACTTTTAAGATATCCTGCATCGGAAGCTGTTCTTTAGGCACATAGCCCCAATACTCCTTACGCACCTGAAGGTGAAGTAATTCGGCAAAAGCTTCACTTAGCCTGTCAGCAAGGGCCTCCAGCATAATTGCTTTGTAATCGTCGTTATCCTTACGGAATTCATCTTTCCATTTTTCAATACCGATTCCGGCAGTGGTAATAAATCCCCCGCAATAATCCGTTTCACCCGATGTTAAAGGGGCGACAAAATCAGACAAACAGTAATTCGGAATGCCCTCTTTCTTTTTTTCCTGTTGCCTTAGATGATAAAAACGTCCACGCTCGTTGGTTTTGTTTTCATCTTCAAACAAAACAATGTCGTCACCATCTGCATTTGCAGGCCATATTCCCAATGCAGCATTTGCCGACACCATTTTTTTTGCAATCATTTCATCAAGAAATTCATTCGCTTCAGCATATAATTTTTTTGCCTGTTCCCCTTGTTTTTCATCCTCGAATATTTGCGGATAATGCCCGCGTAATCCCCAGGTAATAAAAAAGAAGGTCCAATCAATATATTCCCTCAATTCTTCCAAAGGATAATCTATAATATGTTTTACCCCTGTGAAATTTGGCTTGTAAATTGGCGTATTTTCCCAGTCAATCTCGAACTTATTCTTGCGGGCTTGATCCAGCGAAACATAACTTTTTGGCTTTCTGTTTTGCTGAAACTCCACAATTTCATCGTATTCTTTTCGGATGGCATCGGTAAATTTTTTGTTGCCGGAAATCAGGTTCGAAACCACGTTTACAGCTAGCGAAGCATCTTTAACGTGTACCACAGGATGAGAATATTCGGGAGCTATTTTTACGGCAGTATGTATTTTAGATGTGGTTGCCCCCCCAATCATAAGCGGAATGTTCAGGTTTTGTTTTTGCATCTCTTTGGCAATGTCAACCATTATTTCGAGCGACGGGGTAATCAATCCACTTAGCCCAATCACATCTACTTTTTCATTGATAGCTGTTTCAAGAATTTTCTCGGTCGGTACCATCACGCCAAGGTCCACAATTTCATAATTATTACAGCCAAGCACTACGCCAACGATGTTTTTACCAATGTCGTGCACATCGCCTTTCACTGTTGCCATCAACACTTTTTTCTGCCTGGTTGAAGTATTGTTTCTTTCTTTCTCGGCTTCAATGTACGGCAATAAAACGGCAACCGCTTTTTTCATCACCCGGGCTGATTTTATCACTTGCGGGAGAAACATTTTCCCGGAACCGAATAAGTCCCCGACCACATTCATTCCATCCATTAAGGGTCCTTCAATAATGCTTAAAGCAGGATCGTATTTTTTTAGCGCTTCAGCCATATCTGCATCCACATATTCGGGGAAGCCTTTTACAAGCGAGTAAATGATCCGTTCTTCCAAGGTCTTTTCACGCCACTCAATTACCTTCTCTTCTTTGGTATCGGACGATTTTAGCTGAGCGGCAAAATCCAATAATATCTCAGTTGCATCAGGGCGTTTGTTAAGCACTAAATCTTCTACTTTTTCCAACAAATCTTTTGGGATATCGTCATAAATCTGAAGCATACCGGGATTTACAATTCCCATATCCAAACCCGCTTTAATGCTGTGGAACAAAAAGACCGAATGCATTGCCTCTCTTAAGACATTGTTCCCGCGGAAAGAAAATGATACGTTGCTCACACCACCACTTGTTTTTGCATGCGGAAGGTTTTCTTTGATCCATTGAATTGATTTGATAAAATCAACCGCATAATTGTTGTGCTCTTCGATTCCGGTCCCAATGGTTAAAATATTTGGATCGAAAATGATATCCTGTGGCGGGAAATTAATTTTTTGGGTCAAAAGGCCATATGCCCGTTTTGTAATTTCAATTCTTCTTTCGAACGTATCTGCCTGCCCTTTTTCATCGAAAGCCATCACAACCACTGCAGCCCCATATCTTTTTATCTTTCGGGCATGGCCCAAAAATTCTTCTTCACCCTCTTTAAGGCTGATTGAATTCACAATTGCTTTGCCCTGTAAACATTTCAGCCCTGCTTCAATGACCGCCCATTTGGAGGAATCGATCATAATTGGAAGCTTAGAAATATCAGGCTCTGCCATGATTAAATTTAAAAACTTAACCATTTCCTTTTCGGCATCGAGCATGGCATCATCAAGGTTCACATCAATCACCTGAGCGCCATTTTCAACCTGGTCGCGCGCTATTGAAAGAGCCTCTTCGTATTTCTCTTCTCTGATTAGTCGCGCGAATTTTCTTGAACCAGACACATTGCAACGCTCGCCAATATTCACAAAGTTGGTAGTTTCGGTAATGGTGACAGGCTCCAAGCCACTTAAACGGGTTAAATCATCGCGCTGATTTTTAATGTGCGGGCTTGCTTTTTCTGCAATTTCGGCAAAAGCTTTAATATGTGCCGGTGTTGTGCCACAGCAGCCTCCAATTATGTTTACAAATTTATTGTCGAGATAATCTTTTAAATACCCGGCCATCATTTTCGGGGTTTCATCGTATCCCCCAAATTGATTTGGTAATCCTGCATTCGGGTGGGCACTGATGTGAAACGGCGCTTTTTTAGAAAGTTCTTTTATGTAAGGTCGCAAATCGGTTGCTCCAAGTGAACAATTTAAGCCTATACTTAATAGATCGATGTGCGAAACCGAGTTTAAAAATGCTTCCAAAGTCTGTCCGGAAAGGGTCCTACCACTGGCATCGGTAATCGTTCCGGAGACCATCAATGGTAATTTTATGCCCCGTTCTTCCAATGCCTCTTCGATGGCAAAAATTGCTGCTTTCCCGTTCAGGGTATCAAAAATGGTTTCAATAAGCAACAAGTCAACCCCTCCATCCAGTAATCCTTCCACCTGTTCACGATAGGCAGCTTTCACCTCATCGAAAGTAACAGCGCGGTAACCCGGGTCATTCACATCGGGCGATAAAGATAAAGTTTTGTTGGTTGGTCCAATAGAACCCGCCACAAACCTTGGTTTTGACGGATTATCATCAGAATATTTATCGGCAACCTTTTTCGCAATTTGCGCAGAAGCCTTATTCATTTCATACACATATTCTTCGGTATGGTAATCTCCCTGCGAAATGCTGGTTGCATTAAATGTGTTGGTGAGCAAAATATCGGCTCCCGCATCCAAATAACGAAGGTGCAACTCTTCAATAATGGAAGGCTTGGTAATGGAAAGAATATCGTTATTCCCTTTCTGATCGTAGGCAAAATCTTGCAGCAAATCTCCCCGATAATCTTCTTCGGTAAGTTTATATTCCTGTAAAAGAGAACCTACGGCACCATCCATAACAAGCACCCGTTTCTCTAATTCTTTATATATATTTTTTTTCATGATCTTTTATTACTCAAATTCTTTTTAATTCTTAAAACCCTACCTGTATACACCTTCTCAAAAGAGGGACAGAAAAATCAATTTCAAAACTTCCTCTATTTTAAAAATGTAACATCAAAGTTACCCCATATTCCAATTTTATCACCAACAATTGCGATCACCATCTCGATTTCATCAACCATCTCTGTTGATTTAATCATCGTAAAAATATCTTCTTCGCTTTTAACTTTATTTCCCAAAGCTGTGGCAAATGCATCGGCAACAAGTGTATTTTTGCATGCAACCATTACTGCATCGGCTTTCCCGAAACTTAAGGATGGTCCCACAGTTCCCGCCGAAGTACAAACCCCAATAGGTGTTTCATTTGCTGGCAATTTCATTCCAACTTTTTGTGACAAAGGTGAACTTCCGGCATAAACACTAATTGTAATTTCATCCTTAACATGAAGGTAGAGGTCACCGCCGTTTTCAATAACCATTTCGTTTACTGAAAAGTTCTTGGAAATTTCCTCACCAACCGCTTGGGCAAACAAACCCGCCACCGCCGACATTGGACCAATTCCTGCCTTTTGTGAAGCGGCACATAAAAGTTTTGCCTCCTTTGGCATATCGTCCTCTGCTTTTATAGGAATCAGGCTCTTTTGAAATTCAGGATGTTTCCTCAAGTAATCGTCCAAAATTGTTCTTAGTTCAACAACTTTATTGTTTGCCACTTCTAGCATATCCTTTTTATAGGATGATGGATCAATGCCAATCCACAGTTCGGTTTCTTTATGCACCACCTGAAAAGATTTAAACCTTTTTGTGTTAAATTGATGCTGATATGTCCGAGGTTCGTACAAAGGACCTTACATTAGTTAAAATCTATTTTAAACAATTTTAAAGGACATGCCGTTACACAAAGCTCGCAAACCACACATTTCGACTTATCGAATTGTAATTTCCAATCCTTGTCCATGAATAAGGCACCAGCAAAGCAAACAGCCGTACAATTCCCACAATCAATGCATTTATCTGCTTCATGTGTAATACATTTATCCAAAGGATCGCATTTCACATTATGCTTTTGCAGGTAAGAAATCCCTTTGTCAATATTCACTGCTTTCCCATGCAACTCCAAAAGTAAACTACCACGTTTCCCCGGATACACTTCGGCTTTTAAAATATTGATCCGGATGTCGTATTCCTTTACCAAATGATAACTCAACGGTTTATCCCCGCTTTGTGGGGGGAAATTTAAAACAAACCTTTTCTTAATCATCTTGACTCCTTTCTTTCAAACTGTTTAGTGAGCGGTTTTGAGGGAATAATTGCACAGGCTTTGAAACTTCAAAATTCCCTTCCAATAAGGCTTTTTTTAGTTCATCGGCAATTTTTCTGGCTTTCGACAGGCTGGCAACCGGAGCTGTCCGTACTCTTTTTCCATTTACTTTTATCTCGCCCGACTGCAATTGTTGGTACGAAACCTGCCCAAGTTTTGGGGTTCCCGGAGAACCGTAATCCAAAACAGAAGTTTCGATTTGTGTATTATTTATAGAAACCCTTTTTGCAATATCAGTGTCTAAAATAGGTATTGGTATGCCAATCCCAACAAAAAGGCTAACGCCATATTTTTCGTACGAAGCAGCCTGTATATATTCCGGCGACATTTGTTTCAAATCGCCAATTACCGCAATTGTAGCTGCATTGCTCACAGGCACACCGTGATTATTTTTAGGCTTTGATGTATTAAACTGCGTTCCGGGCCAAACCACAAAACCTTGCGACCCGCCAAGGAAAATCCTGGTTCCAATACCAATTGTCCTAAATTCAGGATCGTTGAGTAAAGGGCTTAATTCACCAGATGTGGAATAAGTTGCATTCCTCAAATTCGGGAGCAGGGTACCCATATAGGTATGGATCATTTTTTTAGTGGTGTTGACTGCAACATTGTAATTCTGATATGCATTTCTGGGATTAAAAAGGGTAAATTCGTTTATCGTATCAATATTAATAACAGTTTTTATGTGCTTTCTGGGGTAACAATCGGTACCCTTTGCCCAGGCTTCCAGTTCCACGTCTTTCCCTTCCAGTAGATCCTGGATGACGTGCGCGCCGCCATATTCCGGATTTTCAGGATCGCACGCTGTCGCCCCAATGTATGTATCAACAGCAGCAAGCCCTTCATAACAAGGTACGCCATTTAACCTTATTTTTTCCATTCGGATAGGCGGGTCGGCATGTCCAAAATTAACAATTGCCCCCGATGAGCACATTGCCCCAAAAGTAGCAGTGGTAACCACATCCACTTTTTCAACAATTTCTTCGGGCGATGCTTCCAAAGCAAGCTTTGCAACTTCCTCGGCAGTAAGTACCACAGCACTGCCATTTTTTAATTTCTCATTTATTTGTTCGTATGTTTTGGTATGTTTCATTCTTTAATTTTTGAAATAAACGGAGTTATATATTTGAATTGACGGATGTAGCTGGGTAATAACAAAAAGTTAAAACACCAGCTATCGCATACACATATTAGAGAAATATGCCTCGCTGAGGAAAAATAAGGTATTTTGCTTTTGAAAAGTTGAAATCTTCATTAAGTACATTTTTATATTATAATTCCGTAAACGGAAGGGTATTGGCACCTTAATCTTGTGTTGAGCAGGTTGCCAGAGGTTCTTTGAGCCCTTTCTCTCCCCTCTTCTTTATAACCAAAACTACCATAAAGAAATTTTGATGATGACGCAAAAATAATTCCAATGTTGATAAAATCAAAAATAACACCCCAAAATCAACTATTTATGGGAAATATTTAAAACAATTACACATCCCATCACCCTTTTTGTAATAATTAGTGCTTTATTTATACTAAATCACAAAACAAAGTTTATGAATATCATTTAAACAGAAGCATTATTTTTACTGTTACATTACAAGTTCAATATCAAATATTATTTATGAAAACTGCAACAAATAATTTTAAAATTAACTCACAAACAAAAATGAAACGATTAATTATTCTTTTTCTGGCAATTACTTTCATGCCATTTATGGCTAATTCCCAGAATATGATGGAAATGCCAGTCCCATTGGATGAAACAGTACGAACCGGCAAACTGGAGAACGGCCTAACGTATTACATCAAGCACAATGAAGAGCCTAAAGAAAGGGCAAGTTTTTACATTATTCAAAACGTTGGGGCCCTTTTGGAAGATGATAACCAAAATGGGCTTGCCCACTTTTTGGAACATATGGCCTTCAATGGAACAGAGCATTTCGAGGGGAAAGGTATTATTAATACCCTGGAAAAACATGGTGTAGCATTTGGTAGAAACATTAACGCTTATACCTCATTTGGTGAAACTGTTTATAACATGAGCGATGTTCCTGTTCTGCATGAAGGATTGGTGGATACTTGTTTGTTGGTTTTACACGACTGGTCAAATTATCTTCTATTGACAGATGAGGAAATTGATGCAGAAAGAGGCGTAATTTCTGAAGAATGGAGAACACGCAGAAATGCCGGGTTTAGAATGAGGGCAACTTATTTCCCTGTTTTATTTAAAGGATCAAAATATGCAGAACGCGATGTGATTGGCGATCTTGACATCATTAAAAATTTCGAATACGAAACTTTACGTAAGTTTTACCACGACTGGTACCGAAGTGATTTGCAGGCAATCGCAGTTGTTGGCGACATTGACGTGGACGAAGTGGAAGGAAAAGTGAAAGAACTTTTCGCAAAAATCCCTGCTGTTGAAGATGCCCAAGAACGTCCTGATTTCAAAATTCCAGAACACGAAGAAACACTTTTTGTGGTTGCTACCGATAAAGAAGCACCTCAATCTTCTATTTCTATCTACATTAAGCATGAGGGTACAAAGGCAGAGGATAAAAACCTTGGTTATTTAAGGGGGCAGTATACCCATAATTTGTTCAATACCATGGTTAGGGAACGAATTAGTGAGCTTCTCCAAAAAGGTACACCACCTTTTGTTGTTGGAGGAATTAGCTTTAGTGGCTTTATTGGAGGTTACGATGCGCTGTCTATTTCGGCAACTGCAAATCCAAACCAAGAAGATGTCGCTTTAAAAGCAATTTATACCGAAGCACAACGAATTGTTCAGCATGGTTTCCATGCATCGGAACTTGGCAGGGCAAAAACCAACCTGCTTACTTCCATGGAAAGCGCATACAAACAAAGGGACAAAATTAGTAACGACAGGTATGTTCGTGGATTCCAACAACATTACCTAAGTGGTGAACCTTATACCTCTGCCGAATTTGACTGGCAATTTGGACAAAAAATATTGGAGACCATTGAGGTAGAAGAAATAAATGCCAAAGTAAAAGATTGGATTGTTCCTGCCAACAGGGTAATAATTGTAATGGGCCCCGAAGGCGAAGATGTAATTCACCTGACGGAAGACGAAGCACTTTCCATTATTTCGGAAGTTGAAGATTCTACCATCGATCCGTATGAAGACAGTGCAGAAGTTACCTCTTTAATAAGTGAGGAACTCACAGGGTCTAAAGTAATTTCTGAAAAGAAATTGGAAGATCTTGATGCCATTGAATGGAAGCTTGCCAACAATGCGACGATAATTTATCGCCATGCCGATTACGAAAAAGATAATGTAACCATCAGGGCAATTAGTCCTGGCGGATCTTCAATATTTGAAGCGGACGCCATGTCTTCAGCAATGATGTTGCCACAGTTTATAGGTGCTTTTGGTGTGGGTGAATTTGATGCAGTAGCTTTAAAAAAGGTACTTACAGGTAAAAAAGCAAGTGTGAACGTTGCTCTTGGCGATTTAAACGAATCGGTAGTTGGAAGCAGTACACCAAAGGATTTTGAAACGATGATGCAATTGTTGTACCTGCAATTTGAGCAACCCAGATTTGATACTGAAGCATACGGGGCATTACAAAGCCGATATGTGGCATACCTTGCAAACATGGCCAATAACCCACAAAAAATAATGGGAGACTCTCTTTCATTAATCTTAACCGATTATAACGAGCGTACAAAACTGGTAACACCCGAATTATTTGATGATATATCGGTCGAAAAAATTGAAAAACTTTATACAGACCGTTTTCAGGATGCCGGGGATTTTACCTTCATAATTGTGGGCAATATTGAAGCAGAAGTGGCTAAAACGATGGCCGAAAAATATATAGGTTCGCTTAGTGATAATCCGAGGGAAGAGACCTGGATTGACCGAAAAGTAAGTGGACCGGAGGGAAAAACAGTGAAAGAAATTGAAATTCCCTTAGAAACCAAAAAGGCAAATGTGGTTATTAATATCAATAAAGAAATGCCTTATTCGCCAGCTGAGAACCTAAAACTTTCGGTATTACAAGCAATTTTAAGGTTGCGATATACCGAAGAAATAAGGGAAAAAGAAGGCGGGACATACGGAGTTCGGGTTTCTGCCAGTTCATCGCATTTCCCGGTTGCCGAAAAAACACTACAAATGCAATTTGACACAGATCCTGAAAAAGCGAACCACCTGAAAAACCTATTAATCGTTGAGATTGATAAAATTATTGAAAACGGACCAACAGAAGAAGATCTGGATAAGGTTGTTAAAAATATGCTAAAAGAAAGGGAACAGGCAAAAGAGCATAATAACTATTGGATGGGCACATTAAGTACTTATTTATTGCACGGTTACAATAGGGATGCAGATGAGAATTTTGCTTCGGTTTTAAATTCAATGAGTACTGCTGATGTTCAAAAGTTTACTTCTGAATTAATGACAGGAAATAATTTGGTGGATATTATTTTTAAACCAAAGCCAGAATAAAAGTATAATCAATAAATGCGGAACCTGGGTTCTGCATTTATTGATTACATTATTTTTTAAATTATCAGCGGTTTTCAAAACTTTTCCTTGTGTAATTTAGCTTAATGTTGTAAACTTGCACTCCGAAAATAAATAATTCGGGAAATCGTTTAGTCCTGTTCAAAGGGAAAACATATTTCGGGCCTATAGCTCAGTTGGTTAGAGCACCTGACTCATAATCAGGGGGTCCCTGGTTCAAGCCCAGGTGGGCCCACCGAAAACAGAGGGGAGGATAAAAACCTTCCCTTTTTTTTATTTTACCCCTATGATAGCATATACGTACATTTTATTCAGTAAAAAACTTGACAGGTATTACATTGGTTCCACACAATTAATGCCGGAAGACAGGTTAAAACAACACCTCTCAAAAATATATGGCAACTCAAAATTCACGGCTAAAGCAAACGATTGGAAAATACGTTTTGCTGTTGAATGCCCAACTATTCACGTTGCAAGAAAAATTGAAGCCCACCTTAAGAAAATGAAAAACCGAAAATACCTGGAATGGCTTTTTGATAATCCTCAAGCAGTTGATAAAATAAAAGCAAAATTTTTACCTTAAAGCCCTGGTCCACCCCGATTGAACCGGGGCAGGTGGGGCCACCGAAAACAGAGGGGAGGATAAAAACCTTCCCTTTTTTTTATTTTACCCCTATGATAGCATATACGTACATTTTATTCAGTAAAAAACTTGACAGGTATTACATTGGTTCCACACAATTAATGCCGGAAGACAGGTTAAAACAACACCTCTCAAAAATATATGGCAACTCAAAATTCACGGCTAAAGCAAACGATTGGAAAATACGTTTTGCTGTTGAATGCCCAACTATTCACGTTGCAAGAAAAATTGAAGCCCACCTTAAGAAAATGAAAAACCGAAAATACCTGGAATGGCTTTTTGATAATCCTCAAGCAGTTGATAAAATAAAAGCAAAATTTTTACCTTAAAGCCCTGGTCCACCCCGATTGAACCGGGGCAGGTGGGGCCACCGAAAACAGAGGGGAGGATAAAAACCTTCCCTTTTTTTTATTTTACCCCTATGATAGCATATACGTACATTTTATTCAGTAAAAAACTTGACAGGTATTACATTGGTTCCACACAATTAATGCCGGAAGACAGGTTAAAACAACACCTCTCAAAAATATATGGCAACTCAAAATTCACGGCTAAAGCAAACGATTGGAAAATACGTTTTGCTGTTGAATGCCCAACTATTCACGTTGCAAGAAAAATTGAAGCCCACCTTAAGAAAATGAAAAACCGAAAATACCTGGAATGGCTTTTTGATAATCCTCAAGCAGTTGATAAAATAAAAGCAAAATTTTTACCTTAAAGCCCTGGTCCACCCCGATTGAACCGGGGCAGGTGGGGCCACCGAAAACAGAGGGGAGGATAAAAACCTTCCCTTTTTTTTATTTTACCCCTATGATAGCATATACGTACATTTTATTCAGTAAAAAACTTGACAGGTATTACATTGGTTCCACACAATTAATGCCGGAAGACAGGTTAAAACAACACCTCTCAAAAATATATGGCAACTCAAAATTCACGGCTAAAGCAAACGACTGGAATATCAATACTTACATTCAACCCAAGTTATTTTCGGTGTACTGTAACGTGAAATGAAACTGGCTACCCATTCCAGGCTCACTTTCAACCCAAAATCTACCATGGTGCCTTTCTACAAATTCTTTGCAAAGAACAAGTCCCAAACCAGTGCCTTTTTCCCCGGCAGTGCCTTTTTTACTGCTTGCCGTTTCAAGAACAAATAATTTATCGATATTCTCTTGCAAAATACCAACTCCGTTATCTTTAACCGTAATTTGAACTTGATTATAATCTGTAGTTGCGGAAAGAACAATTTGCCCTCCTTTGTTTGTGAATTTTATGGCGTTCGACATCAGGTTACGAACAATTGTATTGAGCATGTTTTTATCCGCAAAAACCTCGATGTCATTTGGTATTTTTATATCAACTGAAATACCTTTTTTATTAGCCTGCACCATCATCAAAGATATCAAATCCCCTAAGCTTGCTAATAGGTTTATGCTTTTAGGTTTAAATTCGATCCTGTTCGATTGGCTTTGTGCCCATTCTAAAAGATTAACCAATAGATTGAATGTTTCGTTCAGGGTCTTATTTATTATTGATACAAATTTCTCAATTTCCTCTTTATTGCATTCATCAATTTTTTGTTGTAATATTTCGCCAAAACCGATCAATGCATTAAATGGTCCTTTTAAATCGTGTGCAATAATAGAAAAAAACTTATCCTTCGTATTGTTTGATTTTTGTAACTCATGGGAATAGTTTTCTATCTGTGATTTCTGTTTTAAAATAACTTCATATTTACGGGCATTTGCAATGGATATCCCAAGAATCTGTCCAATGTTTTTACTCATTGACTTGTATTCTGTTAAAAACTTTGAAAATTGAATACCTTCGACTGTATAAGCCCCAAATATTTCGTTTGAATAATCAATTTTAAAAGAAAAACTATTTTCTGCTGTGCATTCTATCTGGGAACTTATCCCTGTAAAACTAATGCTTTCAGAGGTTTTATCCGCATTAAATTTTGTGTATGTAATAATTGACGGGGCAAATAAGATATTTAACAAATTAAATCCTGATGATATTATTTCATCTTCATTTGTAAGATTAAATATGGATTCAAGTTGACTAAAAATTACCGAATAATCTGCACTATGTTTTGCAACTTTAGAGATTCTTTTATTTAGATCTTTTCTTTCTGTCTCATTTCTCCAGTTTAATACCAGAGAATCAATATACATTTTACAGTATGACAATCCAATGGGCAATATCTCATAGGGTAGTTGCATATAATTTGACAATGCCTTTAATTTTGGCAAATAATCTCCTGATATTTTTGTGTCTAAAAAGAGAATCCCGCTCATTGATTCATTAAAAAATTTTTTAGCTGTATTTTTATCAAATCCCCAATTTTTTATATGATAATCATAAGATCTCAACCAACCGTTGGTTACGATGTAATAACCTTTTGAGATATAATGCAATAGCATATCATGATTAATTATAACTTCAAAACACTGCTTTAAGGTTATAATTTTGCACCTTGAATTTAATTGTTCGGGACTATTGACCAATGAATTGCAGGTACTGCTTAAAATAATCAGGTCGTTACCTTCCGAATCGGCTTTTGCAATAATTTTATCAAATATACTCTTAGTTAATGAATTAGCCGTGCAATTCGCCGGAAAACCAATGAGGTTAACATCAGGGTACCCGCCTGATCCGATTACTTCGGCAATTTCCGGACTTAAAAAATTACAAGCAGAAATAGTAAGTTTCTTTCGCATCAAAAATAAATTCTAAGCAATAGGGTATTTCCCTGCAGTTTTTACTGTATCGGCAATGGTCAACAAAATTTCATCTTTTACCTGAAAAGGAATCTCTCCGTGGTTATCTGATAAGATGAAACCGCCCCCTTCTGCACCCTTTTTAATTGTTTCTTTTACAATATCCCTGGTTTCTTTAACGGTCCAACGTCTCATTTCAACCCCATTTAGGTTACCAAGTACTGTGAGTTTGTTTTTAAATTTTTCTTTTACTTCAATTATATTTTCCTTAGAACTAACCCCAACAACAGCAGTTCCGGTTTCTGGAATCAAATCGGCGATTGGCAAACAATTACCCGAAGCAAAATGCGTTGCCGTGGGCCCTTTAATTTTTGAGATGGTACGTTTTGCTATTTCAAAACCCGTTTTTACGTATAATTCCCTGGGAATCATTGAAACGGATGAAACTGGATCAAAATAGCAAATGGCAGTTGCCCCTGCTTCAAGTTGCGCATTACTCCAATCGACACAAAACGCTTCATTAATTTTCATTAATTGATTGAATTCTTCAGGATGATAATGCATTAGTTCAAAATACTTTTCAAATCCCAATTGCATTACCGGCAACGAAAAAGGTGACATGGCAACCCCAATAATTGGTGTTTCCCCTTTAGAAAATTCTTTTAGTATTTGAGTTGCTTCCAACACTTTATGTAAAACCTTTGTTTCTCTGACTTTTGGAGCTTGTATGCTTTTTATATCCGAGATGTTCTTAATTATTGGTTCTCCAGAATTTGGAGGTCCATCTTCTCGATAAAAAACTTTGGCGCCAAAAGCTTCAACTTCAATTGGTGCATGAAAAAAGGAATAATAACAGTCGTTACTGTACTTGTTCCTTAGGATTTTTTGCCCTTTGGCAACATACTCAGCTTTCGAGAAGTATTCCTGAATAGTTAATCCTAATTCTTTCGCCCCATGCATTGAAAGGAGTAAAAAAAGGGGTACCCTATCGGGCTCTTTATGCGAAAGTGCTGTAAGCACCCG
This sequence comes from Prolixibacteraceae bacterium, assembly GCA_963677475.2. Classification (GTDB taxonomy): domain Bacteria; phylum Bacteroidota; class Bacteroidia; order Bacteroidales; family Prolixibacteraceae; genus JABMQB01. The sequence goes on from CAXXQD010000021.1 coordinate 157,537, forward strand.
CTCCATCGATGTCATTTCCTTTGCTTTCATACTGCTTTATCCATTAGTTGAGTAACAATTTGTAGAGCCTCCGACGAGTCTTTTCCATAATAATGAGCACCTGTTTCGAGCCAAAGTTTTTCATCAAACCTAAATGGTGCACCTCCAACAATTATTTTCACATCGACCTCTTTTAACTTATGAACCAAATCTTTTATTCGGATTGCAGATGGGAGCATTAATACAGAGAGCAGCAAAATTTTTATTTTTTCCTGATGCACAATTTTCACTATCTGATCGGTTGTTAAGCCGCCTCCAATGTCAAGCAATTCGATACCACTAGCCCTAAGGGTGGCATAAACAATTCTTTTCCCCAATAGATGAAAATCTTCAAATACACCAATGGCGGTTTTGGGTTGGTGTTTTCGTACGGGGCTCTGAGGGGGAAGGATTTTATCGATAATCTTCTCGCAAATTAAGCTGCTCATATAAACCTGCGACAAAGAAACTTCTCCAATTTCCCAGGAATTCCCAATCTTACTTAGGGTTTCAGAAATTAATACTCCGGCAGTTTCAATGGGCGAAGATGTTTTTGTCGCTTCAACAATAATATTTTCTGCCTCTTCTTCATTTAGCTCAATAAGTGCCCTTTCTAAATATTTACTTGAGACTTCAACTAAATTCATACGAACCTATTCTTTAATTAATCCAAATTTTCTTCCAATGTACTCCAGCAATTCCGCTAGATATATGCTCTATAAGTTAGCAAATTTTTTCTTTCAGGGAAAGAGGATAAATCATCTATTTATATGGCTTTATTAAGAGCATCCAATATTTTCTCCAACAAATCCTTTTTCTTGATTGGTTTCGATATATAATCAGAACAACCTGCTTCCAACGACTTTTCCCTATCTCCTTCAAGGGCATAGGCAGTTTGCGCGATAATCGGTATCTTATCGTTTATTTCCCGAATTTTTCTGGTTGCCTCAAATCCATTCATTACCGGCATATTGATATCCATCAGGATTAAATCAATCCCAGGGTTTTGGGCAAATAGTTTTACAGCTTCAAGCCCATCCTTTGCCTGAATTAACTGAAAGTTTTCATCCCAAAAAATACTTTCTAATAAAACATAGCTGATATCATCGTCCTCGGCAATCAGAATTACTTTTTTTTCCTCCATTTCATCAACTTTTTCTGGGTTATGCCCAATTTCAACATTCTGCGGCTTTGTTCCGGGTATATACTTAATTGAAAAATAAAAAGTACTCCCTTTGCCGGGCTCTGAATCCACCCAGATTTTACCACCAAGCATATTAACATATGATTTAACAATCGACAGACCCAAACCAGATCCTTCGTAACCACTTGCAAAACTCAAGTCGGCCCGCACAAAACGGTCAAAAATGGACTCTTGCTTGCTTTTTGGTATTCCAATCCCCTGGTCTTTTACCGAAAACAATATATTGTCTTTCTTCTTTTTACAAGAAAGCAGGATTGCGCCGCTATCGGAATATTTTATGGCATTTTTAATCAGGTTGCTTAATATCGAATCGATTTTCATTTTATCGGCTTTAATATAAGCCTCGTCAGCTTTAAGCTTATCTTCCAGCAACAATTTGATCCCTTTCTTTTCGGCTTCAAAATGGAAAAAATACCTTTGATAATTAAGTTGCCCGTTCAAATCGTAATCTTCCAACACCATGCTGACCTGCCCGGTTTCAATTTTTGAAATCTCAATAATATCGTTCACCGTATTAAGCATTCTGTTTCCGCTTTTCTGGATGATATCGATATAAGATTGTTGTTTTTCTCCTGTTAGCCCGGGCTCTTTTAAAAGGTCTGTGAAACCAAGTATTCCATTCATTGGTGTTCTGATCTCGTGGCTCATATTCGCCAAAAATGCCGATTTTAGCCTGTCGCTTTCTTCGGCTTTTCGCTTTGCTACTTTCAGTTTCTTGTTTCGGTCCTTTAATTTTTTTTCTGCAATTTTAAGTTCCGTTACATCCCTAAATATGGCAACAAGCTCACCACTCTGTAATTTATAAAGACTATTTTCCCTCCATCCTTTTCTAATAGTATCTTTATAATAAAATGGAGGAACGTAAGTAGAATCGCCTGTTTTAAAAACTTTTTTTAGGCCCGCGAACAAATCGGAATGCATCATATTCGGAAACATTTCTGATAATGTTTTTCCAAGAACCTCTTTTCTGGTAACATTGGTAATGGATTCTGCTGCTTTGTTAAAATCAATAAATGCAAAATCTTCTCCATGGTTAACTGCCTTGTAAACAGCAATTCCAATTGGCAGGTGCTCAATTAGTTTTCTAAACCTTTCTTCATTTTCAACAAGCCTTAATTCGGCCTTTTTCTTTTCTGTAATATCTTCCCCTGAACTTAAAGTCCCAATAATCTGATCATTTTCATCTTTTAGCAATGAATTATGCCATGCTATTAGCTTTTTTTCACCAGTCTTCGTAACAATTTCCATTTCAACAAATTCAACTGATTCAATGTCTCCAATAAATAATTTTTTTGCAACCTCTCTTACCTCATTACGTTGCTTTTTAGGAATAAAATTATTAAACCAGTTCTTACTCAGCACTTCATTTTCGCTATAACCCAATACTTCACAGCCTTTTCTATTTATCAACTGAACATGACCACTTGTATCCAATCCTAAAAGCATAACGCCAGCAATATCAAGGTATTTCTGTGTTTTTTCTTTTTCCTGAATAAATTGTTTCCGGATACGAATCCTTTCACTAATATCACGAAGCGAAGAAATGGAGTGTAGTATATCCCCATTTTGATCTTTTGCCGATCCTACATTAAGGCTAACATATATTTTGTCCCCACTTTTTGTTTTTAGGGTCAACTCTTTATTGATGATCTTTCCTTTTTGGACAAACTCTTTAAATGTATTATTTACGTCTTCAAGGCAATCTTCGTGGTATATTTTATAAATTGGGGCACCTATAAGTTCTTCTGCAGAATATCCAGTCTGTTCTAATAATGTTTTATTACACTCAAGGATTTTTGCACCATTAGGAGAAACTGATGCATACATATCGGGAGAATTGTGGTAGATGCTCCGAAATTTTTCTTCACTAATTTTTAGGTCAATTTCTGATTTGATTTTTTCTGTTATATCGGTCATTGCCACCGCAAAGTGGGATGGTGCAGTACGAAATGCTTTTACTTCCCAGTACTTGTCGAGGTAATCGGAATGATCAATGATAATTTTAGGATCTCCGCTTTTAACTACTTCTTCATATCCTTTTATCCACTTTCTTTCAATATTCGGAATAATTTCCAATCCTCTCTTTCCAACAATGTCCTCTTTTTTTAAATTGGTAAGCTTCTCATAAGTTGGGTTTGCATCCAGCCAAGTAAAATCGATTGCTTTACCTTTTCTATCAAATATCATTTCGTGCAAAGCAACACCTTCCTGTATGTTTTCAAATAACGACCTGTATTTTTCTTCGTTTTCCTCAATGGTTAGGCGTGATCGTTTAATATCTGTAACATCCCGAATTGTACAAATTATACCATCATACTTGTTGTCTTTTATTATTGGAACCAACCAACCGTTTTGCCAGGTGTTTTTTCCTGCAGGAGTTTCCACAGTGGTTTCATACCAAATTGGTTCAAGTTTGGTTTTTGCCTCTGTATAAAAATTATTGAACCTTTCTGTGGTTTCTTTCGGGAAATCATTGAGCACGTTTTTGCCAATAATTAATTCCTTATGAATTCCGGCAATCTTTTCCATCCCATCATTTACATAAAAGATTACATCCTTGCTATTGCTAACCCAAATACCATCCTGAACATTCTCGAGAATCGATTCATAAAAAGACTTTGTGTTGTCTAAAACTTCGGAATGTTTCTTTTGTCGGGTGATGTCTTCAAATATGCTTACAAAGTTTCCTTTTGTTGGGCAATAAGCATTGATTGAATACCACTTTTTTAAAGACTCGGAATAATTCTCAAAACGCCTGCTCTCCCCATTAATTGCAACAGCCCCGTAGTTCTGTATCCAATTGGCAGGATCCTTTTCAATACCAGGTATTACTTCAGTAACTTTCTTCCCTATAATATCTTCTGCTTTTAAACCTGTTAACGACTCAAAAGCTTGGTTCACTTCTAAAAATATATAATCGATTGCTTGTCCTGATTCATCGGTAACTATTTTATGCAACGCTGCACCATTGATCATATTTTTAAAAATTGACCGATATTTTTCCTCGTTGGCCCTGAGCATCTTAATTTCATCAATAAGTTGCCTGCGATCTATGTCTTCCTGATTTTTCATTCAACATAATTTTGATGAGTAACAGGGTTGTGCCTATTAAATGTATGAAATATTATTGTTAAGGACAAATAAAGCTATCACGTAGGGTTTAACTGCCCATAACCAAGAAACAAGAGTTATAAAAGCAAAAAAATGGTTTTGGTTAGCCTCAACTAGTAGGCCAGAACATAAAATTTCGTTTTAAAACCTTGAAGAATCATTTAACATAGGATGCCTTTTATTCAATAATTTTAAAATTATAATCGCCATTAGAATTTATAGCTAGTATTTTGTATACCCTTTCAATAAGCAAAGCTTCAAATTTGCGGGCCTTATAAGTTTCAGGTTCGAGGCTAATCATCTTAAAGAAATATTTTATAAGCCAAACCAAGGAACTAATTCCAATAACCAAGGCAACATAAGGTGAAACCATAGCTAATTCATTTAACATATTTAAATTGTATGTGTCTGTGAGCGATGAATCAATAAATAAATGTGAGCCAATAAATATTACAATGGAGAGTATCAATATTGTCGCCATTATATTCATTAACCGTTTGGTCTTGTTTTCCTGATCTTCACACTTTTCTCTAAGAAGACTGGCATCGTTTAGCTGCAATAGCATTTTGTTTTGAGCTGACTTGGTCATTTCACGGGATTTTAAGGATTTGTTATGCGTACCTATTTGACATACCAATTATCCAGCCAAAATCTAAGACACACAATTCACTTAGCACCGAAATCCAAGTAAACACTGACTGTTTCATATTTTCAGGACATAAAACCTCACTGCGTTAAATAAAATCTGTGTTCCCAATATTGGACAAATGTCCCTAAAAACTATTTTTAAAATCCGGACAATATTATAATCGGTTAATACTATTTAGCTGATTGAAAAATAATCTGCATTCCAAGAAAATCTGTTTTACATGTAAATCCGAAATAATACCTATCAAGTATAAAAAGTATAATTAAGGCTTGATATTATACATCTTCAAGTGCTTTAAACAATCCTTTTACAGAACTGTTATTGGTGTTAGATTGACACGATTGTTCCAACAAAAAAACAAAGGGAATAATCTTAAATATCTAGAAATGTATATAGAAAAAACAGACGTATCAATAGAAAAAAATATAGAGATAAAAGACATCCTTAACGATTACTATCTGGTTAACCTAAGCAGGCAATTAAGTTTGCTAGGAAGGCGTGAGGTACATAACGGAAGGGCACATTTTGGAATATTTGGCGATGGAAAAGAACTGGCACAGGTTGCCTATGCCAAGACTTTTAAGAGAGGAGACTGGCGTTCGGGATATTATCGTGACCAAACGTTTATGCTCGCCCTTGGGCTACTTTCACCTGAAGAATTTTTTGCGATGATTTATGGCGATACGGATGCTGATTACAACCCATCGACAGGAGGAAGGAATTTTAATAACCACTTTAGTACGCCAAACATTGATGCGAATGGTGAAATAAAAAATTTAGCCGACAGGTACAATTCGGCTTCCGATATTTCTTCAACAGGTGGGCAAATGCCCAGGCTCCTTGGTCTCGCACAAGCCTCAAAAATAGTGCGAAAACAACCGGAACTTAAAAAGGCACTGAATAACAATGTTACGGGCAATGAGGTGGCGTTTGGCTCCATAGGGGATGCCAGCACATCGGAAGGGTTGTTTTTTGAAACCATTAATGCAGCCGGGGTTATGCAGGTTCCATTGGCAATTGCTGTGTATGATGATGGTTTTGGGATTAGTGTACCCATTGAACTCCAAACCACAAAATCGAGTATTTCAGAGGCTCTGAAGGGATTTAAGAAAACAAAATCGAGCAACGGCATTGAAATTTTGACCAGCAAAGGTTGGGATTACCCGCATTTGGTCAAGACCTTTTCGAAAGGAATAACAAACTGTCGAAATAACCATACCCCTATACTGTTTCATATTAAGGAAGTTACACAGCCACTGGGCCATTCAACTTCCGGTTCGCATGAACGATATAAAAGCAAAGCAAGGCTCAACTGGGAAAAAGAATACGATGGGATTGTTCAATTTAAATCCTGGATATTGGAAAATGGCTATGCAGACATGGACATGTTGTCGGAAATTGAAAAACAAGCCAAAAAAAGGGCCAGAAATGCAAGGGACAATGCCTGGGAACATTACTCGGGAAGTTATATTGCAGAAACAAAGGACCTGAAAAACATACTTACTCAATTGATGGGAAGCAGCAAAAAAGAATCGTTGGAGGTTCTTCAAAAACTGGAACAAAAAACATTTCCAACCAGGCGCTCATTGCTGAGCTTTGCGAAAAGGCTTGCGCTTGACCTTCAAGAGGATACTTCTAAAAACGAAAGAAAAGAATTGGTGAAATGGATACGTACTTTTGAAGCAAGAAGTGCCGGATTTTATAACCAGCAACTCTACAGGAGTGGACCAGACTCAGCCCTTAACGTCCAATTTGATCCACCTGTTGAGAAAGAAAATGAAATAAATGGTTCGGATATCCTGAATAAAAATTTCCATGAACTGTTCAAAAAATACCCCAATCTGGTAACCTTTGGAGAAGACACCGGGAAACTTGGCGGTGTGAACCAGGGAATGAAAGGCATGCAGCAGGAATTTGGTGCCGAAAGGGTTTCGGATACAGGCATTCGGGAAGCCACAATTATCGGGCAGGGAATAGGTTTGGCAATGAGAGGATTCCGCCCCATTGCAGAAATCCAATACCTCGATTATTTGATTTATGCGCAATCAACCTTAAGTGATGACCTTGCAAGTTTACAGTATCGGACCATGGGAAAACAGGCAGCCCCGGTTATTGTCCGTACCCGCGGGCACCAATTACAGGGAATTTGGCATGCAGGTTCTCCCATGCAATTGTTGCTTGGCTCGCTTAGGGGAATGTACCTTTGTGTCCCAAGGAATATGACACAGGCAGCCGGAATGTACAACACTTTGCTTGAGGCAAACGATCCCGCCCTGGTTATTGAGCCTTTAAAGGGCTACAACCAAAAAGAAAAAGACCTTGAAAACTATGGGGATTTTAAAATTCCTTTGGGTATTCCTGAGGTTTTAAATGAAGGAACAGACATCACCCTGGTTACCTATGGGTGGAATGTAAACCATGCACTTAAAACTGCCGATTTGCTTTTAAAGAAAAGGATTTCGGTGGAAGTAATAGATGTGCAAACCCTTATGCCATTTGATATTCAGCACAGAATACTTGAATCGGTTAAAAAAACCAATAAAATTGCATTTCTGGATGAAGACGTACCGGGTGGCGGAACTGCTTTTATGTTGCAAAAAGTAATGGAAGAACAGGGTGCATTTAACTACCTTGACACGGCGCCAAGAACCATATCGGCAAAAGAACACCGACCTGCTTACGGAATTGACGGGGAGTATTTTTCGAAACCAAATGTCGAAATTATTTTCGAGGAGCTTTATGCTATGATGAGGGAAACTGATGTGAAAAAATTCCCGGAATTATATAGCTAAAAAAAGCCGCTCTTTTCAGAACGGCTTCATTACGTTTATAATGTTTTTAGCTCCCCATCAAATTTGTATTCTTTCCCTTTTTCAGTGTCAAGTGACAGGATTGTACCATTGTACCGAATACTACAGGAATTTCCATGTTTTGAAAGGATTTCCAAATGCTCAAGTTTGCCATCGGTCCAAACAATTTTTAACTCAAAACCACCACGGGCACAAACCCCTTCAATGGTTCCGGATGCCAAAGCAGTTGGCAGTGCCGGTAAAATATCAAGGATATAATTTTCATTTTCATCTTTCAAGTGCGACTGTAAAAGCATTTCTGTAATGCCTGAAGTTGCCCCAAAGTTTCCATCAATCTGGAAAGGTGGATGAGCATCAAACAGATTTGCATACAAACCTCCGTCATATCTTTGTCCATCTTGCTTCACGCCAGACGGCACCATCAGGTTTTTCAATAATAAAAATGAATGGTCACCATCCAAAAGTCGTGCCCACAGGTTTATTTTCCAAGCGCGTGCCCAACCTGTTCCGCCATCGCCCCTTTGGGTTAAGCTTACTTTGCATGCTTCAGCTAGTTCGGGAGTCGTACTGGGGTGAATCTCGGTTCCGGGATGCAGTCCCCACATGTGCGAAACATGTCTGTGTTCATCCATCGGATTATCCACATCTTCCATCCATTCCATTAACTGTCCATATTGACCAATTTGGTTAGGTGCAATTTTTGCCCGTTTTTCACTCAGTTCAGTCACAAGTTCATTGTCGGCCTCTAGAATTTTTGCAGCATCTATGGTATTGGCAAATAAATTCCGGATAAGCTGATGATCCATGGTTGGCCCCATTACCAATCCGCCATGCTCGGGGCTGTTACTTGGACCGCTAATCAGCCACTCCGGGTGGTTTGGATCGGGTGTTAAATACCCGGAATAAAATATCGCTGCCTTCTTCATCAAAGGATAGGCTTTGTTTTTTAGAAATTCAGTATCGCCATTAAATTGATAATGCCACCATAAATGCTGACAAAGCCATGCAGCACCGCCAATCCAAATGCCATGGTTCGCATTGTTAATTGGAGCGGCACCACGCCAAATATCCGTATTATGATGTACAATCCATCCATCTAAATCATAATGAACCTTGGCAACTTTTTCGCCCGTAACCGACAAATCTTCGACCATCTTAAAGAATGGTTCGGCACATTCCGATAGATTTGTGATTTCAGCCGGCCAATAGTTCATCTCGGCATTAATATTCAAGGTGTATTTGCTGTCCCATGAAGGTGCAAGCTGGTTGTTCCAAATCCCCTGCAAATTCGCGGGTTGGGTTCCATTTCTTGAAGAAGAAATTAACAGATACCTTCCGTATTGATAAAGCAATGCAACCATGTTCGGATCTTCATCTTTATTAAAAGAATAGAGCCTTTCGTCGGTTGTTCTTGAGGATAATTCTGTTTTTCCAAAATCTATTTTTAGCCTGCCATATAAGGATTGATAATCGTTAATATGGGCTTGTTTTATTTGACCGTACGACTTGTTTTCCAATTGTGACAGGTCATTCACGCACCTTTCGGAAGGTACAGCACTTAAATCCTGAAAATTTACAAAATTGGTTGCCCCAACCAGTGCAAAAACTACTTCCGACGCTTCTTTGATTAAAAGTGATGTATCATTGGCAGCTAAGAGGCCATCGTTTTCAAGTACTTTTAACCGTGCTTCAAATTTAATTTTACTGTCAGGATAAGGTGTTTCAAGATGATTGCGACCTCTGGGATAATTGTTGGCAGCTCCGGACAATACAATCCCATCGTCCTCAGCAACATTGTTGAATCTGGCATGAAGGGTACTTAAGGATGTTTCAAAATTTAATTTTCCTTTTTCGGATGCTGAGATCTTAACCAATAAAGCCTGATCGGGGGCTGAACTGAAGACTTCCCTTGTAAAAGTAGTACCATCCACTTCGTATGACACTGAAGTTATTGCATCTCCCAAAACAAGTTCCCTCTTATAATTCGTTGCATTTTTGTGCCCCGGAAATTTGAGGTTCATTTCAACAAAAGACTGATAGGACAACTGCCGAAGTGGTATTGACATAAATTTTTCGTTCCCCAAACGATGCGCTTCATCCAGTTTCCCTTCTCTGGCCAATTGCCTTAATTTTTCGAGATATTCAGAGGCTCCTTCGTGCGAATAATCATGGGGTTGGCCTGTCCACACCGTTTCTTCATTTACCTGGATCAACTCGTTTTCGGTTCCACCGTAAACCATGGCTCCCAAACGACCATTCCCGACAGGCAATGCTTCCACCCATTTTTCCGCAGGTTCATCGTACCAGAGTTTATAACCTTCGTAGGGTTCAACAGTGTTTGTGCATCCCGAAAAAAACAGGGCAATAAAACTTAAGAATGTGAGGAATTCTATTTTCATGACAAATAATTAAAATTTTAAAAGCCCTAAAGGTACATTATAAAACACTTTTGCCACAAAGAATTTTTGATAATTCAGAAAAACGAGGTTTACGAGCAGGCAATTTAAAACATGACATTAAATAATTTCATATGCTATTTAATTTTTAATCTTGCCAATTCGCGGATATCCTCCCCGGAACTAACAGCCCTCATGCTAAACGAATAGGAATATTCTTTTTCGGTTAACCGGTATTCGGGATGTGTAAGCGCACCCCAGCTATTGTCGCCACCAAGGCCCATTTGCTTATAATCTATATTTACAGAGGTTAAGTCGCGGGGTTTTACATCGCTTGTGTGGCGGTTAATAACAGGCACTCCTACTACCTGTCGTCCATCGGTACGCTCGGGCGATTCAAAATCTTCCATGATGTTATGGTGTGCGCTAACTTCTAATAGTGGCTGGCCAATAAACAATAGGCCATTTCCGCTGGTGTCGGTAATTGTTGCCCATCGTACATCGGTTTTGTTGCCGTTTTCCTGAGGACGTATATAAGCCCAATACTGGCCGCCAACACTTCCTTCGTAAAGCCCCACAAAAGCGGCCGTTTTTCGATCGCAATAACTTTCCTGCGGTCCGCACCCAAACCAACTGATTTGGTCAAACATGCGGGGCATAACCAGGTTCATTCCCATCCTGACAATCTCCGGCAAATTATCGGCAGTCATTTTAAAGGAGTTTTTAACAAGAATATCCCCCGAACCATAGACCATATAAACCGACTGGTAGTTGGCAATTGGTTTGGAATTGTCATCTAACAAGTCAAATTTAAAGGTAACTTCTTTCCAGTTTTTCCCTTTTTCACCCACCGAGGCATGCGTTACCTTCCGGCTCTCTCCAGCTTTTCGCCAAACCCTGCTGCGAAGGTAGAGCTCATTTCCATAATCATTGTCGATTGGTGCCCTCCAAAAATTTGGGACCGGACCTGATTTTAAGAACTCAATGTTTCCTTTTTTATAACTCGAAAGTACACCCTCCTTCTTATCGAAAACAAGGTCAAAACCTTCCCCTGAAATCAAAATATTGGTGTTGTCTTCTTTCATCTTGAGCTCTGGCATCGAAACAATTTCCAAGGTAGTAGCTGCCGCCTTTACCGGAAGTTTAAATTGCTGGCTGGCAATTTCAAGGTTCCCTGAAACCAGGTTCTTTTCAACTTTTGTTATTGCCCTGATTTTCAAAAAATACTCCACTCCGGGTTTTGGATCGATGTTATAATCCAAGGTGAACTCTTTGCTTTGCCCAGGCTCAACACTGATGGGTTCGATCATCCCTTTTGTAATCAATTCACCATCACCTGCAATTTCCCATGAAAAGTTAAATTCGGAGAGATTTGTAAAAGCATATTTGTTTTCGATGGAAATTATTCCTGCGTTCATGTCAACTGCATGAAATCCTATATTTTGATAGACTTTTTTAACTTCCAAAAGTTGGGGCTTTACTTTCCGGTCGGGGTTTACCAAACCGTTGATGCAAAAATTTCCATCGGAAGGAACCGTGTCAGGACCAAAATCGCCACCATAAGCCCAAAATTCTTCTCCATCTTCGGTGGTGGTTAACAATCCCTGATCTACCCAATCCCAAATAAAACCACCCTGAAGCACATGGTACGATTCAATCAGGTCCCAATAATCCTGAAGGTTTCCCACACTATTCCCCATAGCGTGTGCATATTCGCATTGTATTAAAGGTTTGTCGGCTTTCCCTTTGGCAAATTTTTCCATTCTGTCTATGGTCATATACATCGGGCAATAAATATCTGTGTTGTTTCCGCCATGTGCCTGCTCATATTGTACTGGCCTGGTCGAATCAGCTTCTTTTAAATAACTGTACGTAGTTTCAAAATTGATCCCATTCCCGGCCTCATTCCCCAACGACCAAATTAGAATACATGGCTGGTTTTTATCGCGTTCAAACATGTTTTTGGTCCTGTAGAAATGGGCTTCTTTCCAAGCTTCATCCTTGGCCAATGATTCAGCACCGTAGCCCATGCCGTGCGATTCAATATTTGCCTCATCCACCACATACAAACCATATTTATTGCACAGTTCATACCATATCTCTGGTTGCGGATAATGAGATGTTCGTACGGCATTAATGTTATGCTCTTTCATGGTTTTAATATCCAGCAGCATAGTTTCTTTGTCCAGAACATGCCCGGTAATATCGTTATGTTCATGAAGGTTAACCCCTTTCAAGAAAACATATTCCCCATTTACCAATAGATTGGCATCCTTTATTTCCACAGTTCTGAACCCCAAATCCTGCCTGATAACTTCAACAACTTCTTTTCCACTTTTAAGCGCGATTAACAGTTCATAAAGACTTGGGGTTTCGGCGGTCCATCTTTTTACGTTTGGCAAATCAGCTTTCAAAACAACCTTATTATCAACTACATCTCCCGACATTATCTTTACAATTTCCCCTTGATCCGCTAAGGTTGCTTCAATCGTTAGGTTTGCTTCACCCGCCCCTTGTGTTTCCACATTTAATGAAAAAAGCCCGTTGGTATATGTTTCATCCAAACCTGAACCAATCCTAAAATCTTTTATACTTTGTTTTTTCCTGGCAAGGAGATAAACATCCCGGGTTATGCCGCCAAGCCTCCAAAAATCCTGATCTTCCAGATAGGAAGCATCGCTCCAGCGATACACCTCTGCAGAAACAGAGTTTTCTCCCGGCTTCAGGTATTTTGTTATGTTGAACTCAGCAGGGGTTTTCGAGTCTTCGCTGTAACCAACAAATTCACCATTAAGCCAAACATAAAAGGCAGAGCTAACAGCACCAAAATGAAGTATTATCTCATCATCTTCCCATTCCGCAGGAAGAGAAAAGAAACGTTTGTAACTTCCCACCGGATTATAATGTTCCTGAATGGTTGGAGGAGTTTTTTTAAAAGGATAGCCCGAGTTTACATAAATTGGGTAATCATAACCTTCCAATTCCCAGTTTGCAGGCACTTTTATCTCATCCCAGTTACGGGTATCAAAATCGTCTTTAAAAAACCATGCAGGCCTTTGCGATGGATTTTCAGAAAGTTTAAATTTCCACAAACCATTTAAAGATTTTAGCATTGGCGATTGCCATTTATCTTCGGTTTGTGCTTGTTCCGTAGTGGCAAAAGGGATAAAATATGCATGCGGTTCAATTTTATTTATTTGAAAAACCGCTGGATCTTCCCAAAATGTTGTATTCTCTGCAGGTATGGTTGAATAGTCTTTATATTGGCATGAATAAACTTGCGCCAAAGCAAGTAGGACGAAGCAAGCCCTCCAACAATTTCGGGTAAATTTCATAATTTAATGATTGATAGTTAGTTGTTTTTAGTTGCCATTAACTACAAAGATAAACATCCATAACAGCATTTATATGGAAAGGCTGCGAATAATTATAGAAAAAAGTTCTTTTGTGAGAGAGAAAAAAAATTGCTGGTTTCAGAATAATAATTACTTTTGTAAGTGATTACTCACAATAAAAATGACTGAGAAACAAGAACAAATATTAAAAGCGGCCTTATTACTGTTCGCAAAAGAAGGTTACCACGCAACTTCAACCAGTAAAGTTGCCAAGCTTGCGGGTGTTTCCGAAGGATTGATTTTCAGGCATTTTGGAAATAAAGAAGGCTTATTAAAAGCCATTCTTGAAGAAGGTGAAAACCGTTTAAAAATATTATTTGCCGATATTGTTTTAGAGACCGATCCAAAAGAAGTGATCCGCAAAGCCATTACTTTCACAGGAAAAATCGATGTTGAGGATTATGATTTCTGGAAACTACAATTTAAACTAAAATGGGAATTGGAAATAAACGGCGATAAAAAAATGGAGCCTCTAAAAATGGCATTAAGCAATGCTTTTGGGAAACTTGGCTACGAGTCACCAGAATTAGAGGCACAATTAATAATCCTGTTTATCGACGGGATTGGTTCCTCCGTTTTGAAAGGATCAAGTTTGAATGCAAATGAAATGATGACATTCCTTTTGAGAAAATACAATCTATAAAAAATTTTGACCATACAAGAAAGTAAGTACTTACATATTAAAGCCATGAAAAACAAAAAAACAGCATTAATAACAGGAGCATCCAGTGGAATAGGATATGAGCTCGCAAAAATCCACGCAGAAAAAGGCGGTGATTTAATTATTGTTGCACGAAGCAAAAACAAGTTGGAACAACTAAAAGCTGAATTGGAAGAAAAATACCAGGTAAACGTATTGGTAATTGCAAAAGACCTAAGTTTGCCTGAAACTCCAAAACAGGTTTACGATGAAATCAAGAGTACAAAGCAAGAAGTTGATTATCTGATCAATAATGCAGGATTCGGCTTGCTTGGCAAATTTCACGAACTTAATTGGAGCAGGCAACACTCAATGATTAATTTAAATATCAACGCCTTAACAGAGTTGACCCATTTGTTTCTTCAGGATTTTGTAAAAAGAAATAGCGGTAGGATATTAAACGTTTCATCTACTGCTAGTTTTGTTCCTGGTCCCTTGCAGGCAGTTTATTTCGCCTCAAAAGCTTATGTTAGCTTCTTTAGCAATGCCCTTTATGAAGAATTGAGCGGTACAAATATCACGGTCACATGCCTGATGCCCGGCGCAACCGAGTCTGAATTTGGACGGACTTCGGGAATGGACAAAACCCCATTATTCCGGAAAACTGCCAGTGCGCACAAAGTTGCCCAGGATGGCTACAATGGAATGATGAAAGGCAAATTAGATGTGGTTACCGGATTAAAGCCCGCGCAAAAGCTGATGATGGCAATGGTTCCTTTTGCCCCTAAAAAAATCGTGTTAAAAAAAATCCGCCAAATGCAGGAGGTAGAATAAGAAAACAATATGAGACAACTAATGGCATTATTATTTTTATCCCTTCTGGTTGGAATTTTTATTGGGGCAAACATATATTTAGTTAAACGCTTTAACTGGTTTTTCAGCATCGAGCAAACAAAAATGCTTTATGCACTTTTTATTCCTTTATCATTGCTTGTGTTTTTTGGCGTGATGCCTTTGTCAAATTCCACTAACTTGTTGGGGAGCCTGATTTATAAAATATCAGCAATAACAATGGGTGTCTTGTTGTATTTGCTCATCAGCACCCTATTGTTTGACATTGTCCGGATATTTACCAATTTCCCTCCTAAAACTTATGGATTTTCAATTTTGATTCTGACCGTTTTAATAAGCCTTGGAGGAGCATTAAACGCCTGGAATCCACGACTAACACAACACGAAATCGCCATTGATGGATTAAAAAACGAAGTGCGGGCAATTCATCTTTCAGATATACATATTGGGCATTTCCGTGGAAAAAGATTTTTGCAGAAAATAGTGGACAAAACCAATCAAAAAAATGTGGATGTAGTTTTTATAACCGGCGACTTGTTTGATGGGAAAATAAACCTAAACAAAAAAACATTGATGCCCCTGACAGAACTTAAAGCCCCGGTGTATTTTGTGGAAGGAAACCACGACAGGTATTCGGGAATTCGAATCGTAAAAAAATATTTACGTGATTTGAATATCAATGTTTTGGAAAATGAAATTGCCGATGCACAAGGCATACAGGTTATTGGCTTAAACCACATGCGCGCTGACAGTGAAACTTTTGATGTTCATGCGGCAGGCAATCATTCCACCATAAAAAGTACCCTGGAAATGCTGCCAATTGACCAATCAAAACCTACTATTTTATTACATCACAGCCCTGATGGAATTAAATATGCCCATCAACATGGCGTTGATTTATACCTCGCCGGACATACGCACGGGGGACAATTGTTCCCCATAAATTACATTGCCCGTTTGCTTTTTGCTTACAACAAAGGGCTTCATGACTATTTGGGGACTAAAATTTATGTTTCGCAAGGCACTGGAACTTTTGGCCCGCCAATGCGTTTAGGAACAAAAAGCGAAATTGCCCTGTTTACCATTAAACCTATGTGATATGGAACAAAAGAAAGTATTAATTACCGGAGCAAGCGGAATGGTCGGCAAAGGAGTTTTATTGGAATGCCTCGACCATCCCTCAATTAATGAAGTGTTGGTTATTGGAAGAAATCCAATTGGAATCGAGCATCCAAAATTAAAAGAACTGATCCATAAAGATTTTACGGATTATTCCAATATAAAAGACCAACTTTCGGGTGTCGATGCCTGTTTCTTTTGCCTTGGAATTAGCTCTGTTGGAATGAAAGAGCCAGATTATAAACGAATCACTTATGATTTTACCTTAGCCCTGGCAAGAACACTCTTTGACATAAACCCTCAACTAACTTTTAATTATGTTTCTGGAGCAGGAACCGGTTCTTCGGGAAAAGGCAGGGTAATGTGGGCCCGGGTTAAGGGGAAAACCGAAAACGATCTATTAAGCTTTGGGTTTAAACAGGCATTTATGTTCAGGCCCGGAATAATAATCCCGTTAAAGGGCATAAAATCGCGCACCAAAAGTTACCAGTTTATGTACGATTATTTTATGTGGTTGGTAAAATGCATCAAAGCAATTGCCCCAAATTCCGTTGTAAATACTACGCAAATTGGGCTGG
The DNA here is from genome assembly GCA_963677475.2 of Prolixibacteraceae bacterium. GTDB lineage: Bacteria > Bacteroidota > Bacteroidia > Bacteroidales > Prolixibacteraceae > JABMQB01. The sequence continues at coordinate 174,309 of CAXXQD010000021.1, forward strand.
CAATGATTAATTCAATGACAAGTGATTATCCACAAAAAATACTTGATCCAAAAGATATTATTGCCTTATCTGAAAGCAACGACTAATTAAAACTGCTCTTTACAACTTTTGAAACAACCCTGCTTTCTTGATTTTCCAATTCAACCAAATAAACCCCGTTGTTTAATATTCCGGGAGTAAGTTGTACGGATTGTCCTTGAATTATTGATTCGAAGAGCATCTGCCCATTCAGGTTATAAAGCCTGAGTTTGGCTTCTTTATCGTTTTGGTAGTTATGAATATTCAGGTTATTTCCTGAGAAGTAAACGACCAAATCTTTATCCAATTTCGAAATATTAATACCGGTATTTGGATCATACTCAAAAGCGCCCAAATCGGGTGCTGATCCTAAAAATGGCAACCCTACATCGGTTCCTGAGTTAATCAAATCACTTCCCGAAGCAAGGTGGACAAACTGAACATCAGGCAAACTCCCATCTGCTTTTCTTGGTGCCGAAACCCCGCTTGTGTCCAGCGTTATAAAATCGTCTTCAGTTAACGAAAATGGTGCCATCCAGCTATTTGTTGCTTCCACGGCAAAACTCCCGAGTTCGGTTTTTCCATCGAACGAAACGCAATTCTTCACTGTTAATGTTTCACCACTCACCAATTCCTTTTTGATCCGATAATTTGCTGACAGGTTTTTATAACCTGTACAATTCAGCAATTGCATAGTCCCCACATTGTTGTTTTGGTCAAAACCTTTGGCTTTGTTGTAAAAAGCAACACAATTGCTCAGGAAAAAATGATGGGTAAGGTTTTGGCTGTTACTGTTATCGCCCCCTCCCATTTTAAAACCATTGCCATTTGCCTGTGATCCGGGGTTTGTTCCATCTTTTAAATAACCGTTTCCCCAGGTCCAGCAATTTTCAAGAATGGTTGTTACATTGGTTGCCCCACGCATGTAACCATCCCATCCATCGTCGCAATTGCCCCAAGCCCTGCAGCCAATAAACCGATTGTTTGTCCCAACATCCAATTTAGGCGCAAAACCGTCAGCATCGCCATAATCAGTTGGATCGGCATTGTGATATGAATCACAATTGAGAATGGTATTGTCGTGCGCACCACTGCTTATTTGTAATCCTGTGTCCTTGTTTTCGTAGAATGAACAAAACTCAATAAGGTTATTTCCACCACCCGAAATTTGCATCCCGTTATCGCCTGCTTTTATAAAATCAAATCCCTTAATGTGCCAATAATTTCCGGTAAGTTTAATCCCTCGTGAACCAAACGAAGTCCCTGAGAAATCAAGCACAGGCCGCTCATTTGAATAGGCTAAAAGGAAACAGGTATCGGCAGGGGTACCACTTTTTGAAATCGTAATTGTAGATGAGTGGCTGTAAACGCCTCCTCGTACATAAATAACATCGCCCGGCTGAATCACCGAAATTGCTTTGGTAATTGTTTTAAAAGGTGCATCAATACTTTGACCATTATTTGTATCACTCCCATCGGTTGCAACAAAATAATCGTTGGCACTTATGGATAATCCAATAAAAACGAATACAACAGAAATTAAAATTTTCATGGCAGGAATATTTAAAACTTATCTGTAAAGAAAGTGAAATATAAGTTACAAACACATCCTAACCGTTAAAATGAAATAAGAAGCTTTAAAATACTTGCATTCGCGGTTTTCTAAAATATGGTTAAAAGATTTTACAAAATAACAAGCTTGAAGAACTATGCTTCAAACCGGAAAAACTACAATGTAATCCTTTTATTATCAGCAATTTTTAGGTAACTTAGAACATTGTTCCATCAACAACTTTCAACCATGGGCGATGCTTACGCTTACAGATGTCAAAAATGTGGTTATGAAGAAGAATTCAACCAGGGACATGGATATTTGGTCCATCCTCAAACGGTAAAAGATTACCTGAAACAAAAGAAAAAGCTTTTTCATTATAAAACCCATTCCAAGATTTCTTCGCTTTATAGCGAACACAAAGATTTGCAACTTAAAGCTGCATTCCAGGTTTATATCTGCCCAAAATGTAAAACATTATATGACAAAGCTGAAGTAAAAGTCTTCGATGAAGAGAAAACCTACCACAAAAGCAGTTTCCGATGTTCGTCATGCAAAACCACCCGGTTAAAATTGACCAATATACACAGGTTGAATAAAGCAACCTGCCCGGTTTGTAAAAAGAAAACGTTTAAAAGGGACCATGCCCATCATGATTTGTTTCACTAAAGGCTGCTATCCAATATGGATTTCTTTTGTAAATAAACCTATTTCTCCTTTTAATACCTAAACAAAAAAGGACATCCTCCCCAGATGTCCTTTTACAAGAATAATTGCCCAATTATATTTTTGTCCGTTGAATAGTCCTGCTCCTGACTTCGTCGTTATTCATTAATGAATTTAGGTTATTCATGTTCAATGATTTTTCATAGGCAAATGCTGCCGGAAGAACTGCAATCCTAAATATTTGGTTATGGGTATCACCGGCTGATAGGATTTCAAAATCAATATCACCATCCAGGAAAATCTGTACATCCACCAGTGTATAATCAAAATTGTATTGTAGGATTCCCTCTTCAAAAACCCGCGTTTGTGGTAACGCACGCCAAATATCCAGCATGCTTCCATCGTTTTGCTCAACCTGGGCCCAAAGAATATAAACCAACACAACGTCCCCATCATAAATTTCAAAATCAAGAGGAAAATCATGGATCAAAGTATAAGCATTCTCAAACGTAAAATCACCTTCAATTTCAAAAATAGAGCCCAACAAAGCGTCTCCATCTTCTCCATCGATCCCATCTCGTCCGTCCCTCACTGTGCATGACATAATAAATGTCGCAGTGAATAGTATAAGTATTACTCGTAAAGTTTTCATGGTATTTTTATTTAAGTTGTTAATTATTTTCAAGCTTTTTCATCCCGGAATGTAAAAGATAAAACAAGTATAATGCCAAATATTTAAAAAATTTCTCCTCCGAAGTTATTGTCGCACTTGGTTTTTATCGTCTTTCTTCAAAAAAATAAAACAATGGGTGCAAGTTTTATTAACATGCTGTGTCAAATCATTGTTCAATTTAAAACGCAAGGTTTGATTATCTATTCCGGTTTTGATTGAATCGGTGAAACTTAATTCTTTGACAAAAATTCTTAGAATTTGAACTTTAGTCGATAACTTTAATAAAAATATGTTGAGTTATGAAAATAATAGATGAAATCAAAATAAGTGAAAACGGATTTGTTTTCAATTCAAAAACTGGAGATTCCTTTAGTTTAAACACATTTGGACTTGAAATCATCCAACAAATCCAGGACAACAAGGATTTTGATCAGATAAAAATCGAGATGCTGGAAAAATATGAAGTAGATGAACTGAATTTCGAAAAAGATTTTTACGAATTCTGCGCACTTTTAAAGCACCATCAGATCATATCTTCAGAAAATCCAACAAACTTTAAGTAACCGGATATGGCAAAACAAAAAATTACATTGGCCGTAACCGGACTGAACAACACCGATAATCCGGGCCCCGGTGTTCCTGTGATTCGTGGGGCAAAAGAATCGGAAGATTTTGATGTTCGGGTAATTGGTTTGGTGTATGAAAACCTGGAACCCGGCATTTATATGGAAGGTTTGTGCGACCGCATTTTCCAAATACCATACCCTTCAACAGGATCAAACGAGCTTATTGAACGAATTGAAAATATACACCAACAGGAAAAAATTGATGTGTTGATCCCAAATTTTGACGCCGAACTTTTTTCGTTTATGAAAAATGAACAAAGGCTGAAGGAACAGGGAATCCATACTTTTCTGCCCAGCCTTAAACAATTCCAGGAAAGGGAAAAAGACAAGCTCGCAGATTATGGTGAAAAATACGGTGTTAAAGTTCCGGGCAGTGTCAATCTTGGCAATCTAAATCAAATTAAAGAGCTGGAAGAAAAATTTGATTACCCCATAATGCTTAAAGGCCAGTTTTACGATGCATACGAAACCAACAATGAAGAACAGGTAAAACAGGCATTTCATAAAATATCAGCGAAATGGGGATTCCCGGTTATTGCTCAGGAATATGTAAAAGGGACCGAAGTGAATGTTATTGCCCTCGGCGATGGCAAGGGAAACACAATAGCGGCAGTTCCAATGCGCAAACAATATATTACCGACAAAGGAAAAGCATGGGGTGGAATTACCCTTTCGGATGAGAAAATGATGGAACTCACCCGAATGCTCATCGAAAAAACAAAATGGAAAGGTGGGATGGAGCTTGAATTGATTAAAACCAACGATGGCGAATACTACCTGATAGAAATTAACCCGAGGATTCCTGCCTGGGTTTACCTGGCTGTTGGTGCTGGGCAAAATATTCCGGAAGCCTTGATCAAACTTGCACTGGGACACGAAGTAAAGCCAATGACTAGTTATAAAATAGGAAAAATGTTTGTACGGTATTCCTACGATATGATTGTGGATTTAGAAAAATTTGCAGCTATTTCAATGAACAAAGAAATTTGAAAACATAAAGCGATGGAAAAATTAGCATACGAAAAACCAATTATTAGTAAAATAACAGCCGGGGTTCCCAACAAATTTGGTTTGCCGGCAAAACAAAAAGTTATTTCCGAAATTGAAGGTATCCCTGTTTCCAGTATTATGGAAGAATATGGATCGCCAGTATTTGTTATCTCTGAGAAAAAAATACGCGACACCTACCATGAAGCCAAGTTGGCATTTGAAACACGGTACCCAAAAGTGCAGTTTGCATGGTCATACAAAACCAACTATTTGGATGCGGTTTGTAGCATTTTTCACGATGAAGGTTCATGGGCCGAAGTAGTTTCAGGCTTTGAATTTGAAAAAGCACTTGCACTCGGTGTAAATGGTACAAACATCCTTTTTAATGGACCCGACAAATCAGAGCAGGATTTGGAATTGGCCATTAACAACAATGCATGTATCCATATCGACCATTTCGATGAACTGTACCTACTAATTGCCACCACCAAGAAACTGCAGAAAAAAGCCAGGGTTGCCATTCGAATTAACCTTGATGCCGGAATTTATCCCATGTGGGACCGCTTTGGTTTTAATTATGAAAACGGTGAGGCTTGGAATGCGATTAACCGGATAATGTTGGCTGAAGATTTGGAATTAATAGGCCTGCACACACACATTGGTACCTATATTATGTCTGCTGCTGCCTACGGTGTGGCAGCAAGAAAACTTTCCGTTTTATATATGTCGGTGCATCAAAAATTTGATTACTGGTTAAAATACATTGACCTTGGCGGAGGATTTGCTTCGAAAAATACCCTAAAAGGAGCTTACATGCCAGGTTCTGAAACATGCCCTTCGTTCGATGAATATGCCGAAGCCATTTCAAATGCCCTGATTTCTTCCGAAATACCGCATGAAAACCTACCCGTGCTTTTCCTGGAAACCGGACGTGCACTTATTGATGATGCCGGGTATTTATTAACAACTGTTCTTGCAAATAAAATTTCTTCAGTTGGAAGAAGAACAACTGTGATCGATGCCGGGGTAAACTTATTATTTACATCGTTCTGGTATAACCTGGGGGTTTTCCACACCAAAGAAAAATCGAGCCTTGCCGAAGAAACCACCATTTATGGGCCACTCTGTATGAATATTGATGTAATTCGTGATGCCATCAACATCCCTCATGCAAAAGTTGGGGACCAACTGGTCATAGAGCGTGTTGGGGCATACAATATGACCCAATGGATGCAATTTATCACCTACAGGCCAAATGTTGTTTTAATTGATTTGGAAGGGAAAATGCATATTATACGTAAAAAAGAAGAATTGAACTCGCTGAAAAGTTTTGAATTAAATCCCAAAAAACAGGCATAAATGAGGAACATTAGCCTACATGCAAAAGAATTTTTAAATTCCATATTGAACAGCTACTCGCAGGTCTTTTTTTCGACTTCAAAAATCCTGGCTGTCCTTTTGTTATTGATCAGCTTTTTTGATTATGGGGCAGGAATTGGAGGATTATTTGGCGTATTGGTTGCCAACCTGCTTGCCTGGGGTTTAGGGTACAACAAATATTTTGTGACCTCCGGACTTTATGGATTTAATGCATTGCTTGTGGGGCTGGGTATCGGACTCTTTTACCAGCCATCAGTTGAAGTGGTACTATTAATTGCAATTTCAGCCGTTTTAACTTTCTTTATTACAATTGTATTTCAAGGCGTTTTAGGAAAATATGGGCTTCCGTATTTAAGCATCCCTTTTTTGTTCGCTATTTGGATTATTGCCTTATCAACCAACGAACTTTCGGCATTAAATATCAGTCAACGAGGAATTTTCACCTACAATGAATTGTATGCATTGGGCGGGCAAAAGTTTGTTGATTTCTATCATTTCCTTGAAAATGCCATTGAAGCCAGGTTCATCAAAACCTATTTTCACTCCTTGGGGGCAATCTTCTTTCAGATGCATTTATTGGCAGGCATTATCATTGCTATCGGGCTACTAATTTATTCCCGGATAACGTTTGTCCTCTCTATTATTGGTTACTCAGTTGCCTGGGTTTTTTACCAAATTGTTGGTATTGAATTTAGTTCATTAGGCTACACCTTTATTGGGTTTAATTATATTTTAACTGCTATAGCGCTGGGTGGTTATTATCTTGTGCCCGGGAGGATTAGTTATGCATGGATCATTTTGTTGCTTCCAACGGTGGTTTTAATTACCACCGGGACTCAACAGGTTTTCGAAATTCTCAAAATATCGCCCTATTCCCTTCCTTTCAATATGGTGGTTTTAATGTTTCTATATGCCTTAAAGCTACGTGTTAAACGGCCCAAAAAGCTCATTGAAACGCCCGTTCAGTTGGGCAATCCCGAAAAAAACCTCTACCTATATTCCGGAAATATGAAACGTTTCCCGGCGGCTTATCCCGTGGCGGCAACCTTGCCGTTTTATGGCGAATGGACTGTGAACCAGGGGCATAATGGGGAATATACCCACAAAGGCGAATGGAGGCATGCATGGGATTTTATAATCAACGATAGAAACGGAAAACAATTTAAAGGTTCGGGAGATTTCGCCGAAGACTACTTTTGCTACAACAAAGCAATTTTGGCGCCTTTTGATGGAACAATTATCGAAGCAGTCAATAATATCCCCGACAATACCATTGGCGACATCAATACAAAAAACAATTGGGGCAACACAATTATCATCAAACAAAACGACTATTTATACGCTAAACTTTGCCATTTAAAATTTAATTCGCTTGAAGTAAAAGCTGGCGATCAGGTAAAAAAAGGGCAAATCATCGGGAGATGCGGAAATTCAGGGCGTTCGCCATATCCACATTTACATTTTCAATTTCAGGCAACCCCTTACATTGGTTCGGTAACCCTTGATTACCCGTTCGGGCATTATTTATTGAAAGAAGAAAAACAATTCACACTTAAAAATTTTGATTTTCCGGGAAACAGCCAAATTGTAGCAAACCCAACAGTAAACCCAGAGCTCAAAAAAGCCTTGCATTTTATCCCCGGACAAAGGTTATTGATACATGTTGATGTGGAATCTGAAATAGAAAAATGGAAAAAACTTGCAGGCGATTTTTCGTGGCTTGTTGAAACCGATATTTACAATACCACCTACATCCGGTGTGAAAAAGAAAATGCCCGGGCATATCTGTACAACGACGGTAATATGCACTATTTTACCAATTACGCCGGACCTAAACATTCCATTTTACACTGGTTTTTCGTTTCACTATTTAAAACCCCACTCGGATTTTTGCCAAATAGTGTGATTCATGACCGGATTCCCATAAACAGGATGTTTGGGGGATTTATCAAATTCTTGCAGGATTTAGTAGCCCCGCTGTTTCTATTCCTTAAAATCGACTATGAACTTAAAATGAACGATTCCGGGGATATATTATCCTCAGGAGATATTGATATGTCAGCCTTAGTAATAAAGAAAATCCTTTCAAGGGAATTAAAAAGATATAAAATAGGCCTTCAAATAAGCCAGGCTGGAGAAATCCGGATAACAATTGATTTTAAAGAAGCTAAAATTAAAATCTTATGTCGAAACGAATCGGAATTATAGGCATATTATTGCTATACCTGAGCACAGCAATTGCGCAGGACAAATGGACCTTCACGGAAGTGGATACAAGATCGTATGATTTGTACCAACAGCAAAAGTGGCATGAACTTGTTGATTATGCATTGGATGCCGAAAATCACGGGTTCAATTATTTTAACCTTCAGGCACGGATTGCCATTGCATACTTTAACCTTAAAAAGTACAGGACTTCCTCTAATTTGTTCTTAAAATTATGGGAGGGTAATCCTTCTCTGGAATGGCTTCAGGAATATGTATATTACAGCTTATTATATAGCGGAAGGGCTGCCGAAGCAACAAAACTGGCATCGGGATTTAGCCCAGGAATGCAAACAAAAATCAACTATAAACCCGCCAAATTAAAGAGACTTGCCTTGGAAGGTGGAGTTTGCTTCAACCCTGATTTTAACTCGTTTACCAACGAAACCGAAACGCCTGTTTATGCGGGCGAAGATTACGGCGAAGCATTTTACCTGAAAAATTATCATTTTGAATCAATAGACCTGAGCCATCAAATAGCACCCGGGATTAGTTTGAACCATAACTTTACAAACATTGGTGTTACGCGTGAAGAACAGGTATTTTGGGGCGAAACATTTTCATTCCCAATCAAAATCAACCAATCACAGTATTTTATCAATCCATACATAATTTTAGGTAAAAAACTGCACTTTTCCCCTTCACTTAATGCCGTTTGGGGAAGCTCAAAAGTAAAAGTCGGAAGCTTGGATGCTAATTTGAATAAGGGTTTTTCAACAAAAATGATCAACTATTCCGATTTTATATTTTCCACTTCACTTTGGTCACACTTTGGCAATTTTGCACCCGGGGCAGAGGTTAACCTGGCAAACATTAACGATGGTTCGTTTACACAGCTATCCACCTGGGTTATCTTTTATCCGTTTTCAAATGCCAATATTTACTTCACACCACGCGTTTATTTTAAGAGCGACAAAAACAACAGCCTGGCATATAACACCTTTGGTATTTCCGGGGGTGTACAAATTGGTCCGATGCATGTTTACTCGCAATACTTAAATGGTGACATGAAAAATTTTATTGAATCGGCTGGATATGTGGTTGCAAATTTCCCGGGATCTTCTGAACAAAAACTATCCACAAGTATTTATTTCCCTTTCGGGAAAAAATATCAATTTGTTGTGCGCTACATTCATCAGAACATTGTGGAGGATTATATGGTTTACACCGAAGGAATACATACAAACACTATTGAATACAAGTACATTAAACATACATTAACAACAGGAATATCATGGAACTTTTAAAACATATAGTAATTACGTTCATGCTGGCAATTATCACCATTCCGGCATTGGCACAAACAAATCAGGCAATTTTGGAAAGCGCATTTTCAAAAAGTTACGGCCACGAAAAAAAAGGCGACTTTTCGGCATCAATGGAAGAACTAAAGAAGGTTTATGATGAATCGTCGTATGAAATAAACCTACGTTTAGGATGGTTGAATTACAACGCCGGACTTTTCGACGAATCGATCATTTTTTACTCCATTGCACGAAAACTTATGCCTTATTCCGAAGAAGCGCGGTTTGGGCTGATTTTACCTAAAGCTGCCCTAGGGAAATGGGATGAAGTGATTGAATTATATAACCAGATTCTTGAAGTAAATCCCCGAAATACGGTTGCCCTTTATCGTCTGGGCTTGGTTTATTATGGGCGAAAAGACTATGACAAAGCCCATGGGCTTTTTAAACAAGTGGTAGATCTCTACCCTTTTGGGTATGATGGCTTACTAATGCTTGCCTGGAGCTCTTATTTTCGTGGCAATTACAACCAGGCTAAAGTGCTGTTCAATAAAGTGAAATTATACAACCCAAACGACGCTTCGGCAAACGAAGGATTGCAATTAATAAACTAATCAACATTAAATCAAACTATTATGAAACCACTAATTTTAAGCTGCATTGCTATTTTCTTCATTTTTAGCGCACATGCCCAGATAAGTTTAGACCGTAAATACGACTACTCAACCACCATTGTAAAGTTTGAAACATTAGGTTACAAATACTATTTGATGGATGTACCCAATGCCCAGTGCCGAATTTATAACCAGGACCACTCGCTTTATAAAACCATCAATTGCAGTGTTCCCAGCGGATATTATCTTGCCGATATTAAGTTCCTTTCAGAGAAATTGTTTGATACCGACGGAGGGATAGAATTGGCATATACGTACTACAAATATAATTCGTCGCAACAGTATTATACTTATGGCAGCAAAGTGATCAACGAAGACGGATCAACTTTGATAACCATTAGTAATGCCCAATATTTATATATCAACAAAACTTCTGATGATTCGTATAAGTTATTTGCCTATTGTTTAGATTATTCGGTATTTCCTGAAACAGTATGGACCAATATTTACAATATTTCAGGAGCACCAACTGCCATTGTCGAAAATAGCTCCCCAGAAATTGAACTGAATATTTTCCCAAATCCGGCATCACAAACCGTTAAAGTTGAATATGAACTACCCGGTGATGTTTCGACCGGGATTTTACACCTGATTGATAATTCAGGAAGGCAGTTGAATCAATTTACCGTTGATAAACACACAAATTTTTTAGCACTGGATGTAAGTTCGTTTAAAAGTGGAATCTACCATTACTTCATCGAATACGGCAATACCAGATCAGTATCGAAAAAATTGGTGGTAAGATAATTCTATGCCTCTTTTTTAGTCTGGATTACTTCGAAAATACGCGTAACTATAAGCGTAATGGTAAAAATGCCAACAACCCAAAATCCATAAGTTTGCAGGCTCTGGGTTTGGTAAATTGCAGTAGCAATATTTCCAATTAGTAACCATTGAACGACATAAAAAACAGTAATGTTTTTACCCAGCCAACGAAAGTAGCGAAGGACTTTTGCATTTGGGATTTTTTGTTGGATATAATTCCACAATACAATCCATAAAAAAACCACGCCAATCGCCCAAAGGAAATACAAAAATGTATGGTGGTAATATGCCGACAAATCAATGGTGGTTTGTATTCCAAAATTGCCAAACACTACAACCAGCAATGCAACTATTGAAATGACAAGTGCAAGCAGTGATTTTCGTTTCTGCATAAAATTTTTAATTCGAGCTTCTTCTTTTTGGAATAAAAAACCAATCAGCGGATAAACGAGCCAGGGAAAAATTGGGAAATAAGACCATGAGTAATTCCCGGCAATAAACGGCAGCAGGTAATTCCTATCGGTTACCATAAGCTGTTTATTCATAAAAGCAGTTAAAATACTAACTGTTAAAATCAATACAACCAGCAGCAGGTTTTGCCCTTTTGATATGGTTTTTATCAAAGTTAAGATGATAATACTGATTCCGGCAAGGTATAAAATATCGACACCCAGGATATATTCCAAAGGTTGGATTTGCCACCCTGAATATTTTATTTTCAGCAACAAATGGAAATTCAGTCCAATATTCAGAAACAGCCCAAGGATAAAAATAGCGATACCGCGCACCAGGTTTCGTGAAGTGCTTTTATTGCTTCGGGCAACAAAGTAACCCATCACGATCATAAAAATGGGAACTGCTATCGGGCCACCCAAAACGAGTAAAATATCCCCAAGTAGGCTTTCCCGTCCCGGATAATCAATAAAGGTCTCCAAAATGTGTACAGGTACAATTAAAAATACGGCAAATCCTTTTAACAAATCGGGCAAAACAAATCGTTTCATAACTTTTTTTATTGCAAAAGCCCTGAAGAAGATTTCTCCAGAGCTTTCTTTTTAACCATAAAAACACCTTATCATTATCCCCACTTAATTATTGATATATGGGCAAACCCATCCATCATCCTCAACATCGTCCTCATTTTCAGAAGAGCTGCTGTTAATAATTTGAAGGTACAGTTCTTCACTAATCACAGTTGGAGTATAAGTCTCTCCATATCTTTTTAGCACATTTGTAAATGCCCTAAGATGAAATTGAGATGCCCTTAGCAGATTTCCATAGACACGTTTGACATCCTCATTTTGTGTTTCGTCCAACAAGTTCATTAAATCATTAATATCGTATTCTTCGATAAATGCACCCACTTTTAAGGCATCCACAAGACTTGCTGCCCCCTGGGCAGTTAACTGTTCAAAAAGTTCAGTAAACAGAGGATTTGTGAAATTTCCGGTTCCTTCAACTGCAGGGTCGCTTAAATTGTACCCATTTATTAAATACAAGACAGCACTTGTATGGGCAGCTTCACTTTTTGAGATGTTCCGGAAAACAATTTGCCCATACTGTTCGTAGAACGTCGAATATACATCTCCTGCAAGTTTTTCCTCTTCGCGCATTTCCATTAAACCGGCAATTTCCTGCTCAGTTAAAGTCCCTGATAATGTGCAACTATCACCGGGAATTGGAGTACTATCATCTGTTTCAGACCCAGCACTTTTGGCTTCCAAATTCTCAATGCTCTCTTCGGCATTGTTAATGCTTTCGGAACAGGCTACAAAAAATGTAAGCAGACCTGCCAAAGCAACCATCGTTATTATTCTAATTCGTTTCATGACATCTAATTTTATTGTTTAAGTAATATTTTTATGCTTTTCTGTTTAATTGTTTACGCATCCGTTTCTACGTCCAAACCCATTTCCCCTTCCGCGTTGAAATGCATTGTTTCCCCGACAGTAATTGCCTCGTTGGGCATAATTTTGATTATTAAAATTGTTTCGTTGTTGTCCCCTGTTCATTTGGGCATTTCTGCCTTGTCCATAATTGTTCCATCCCCTGTTTTGGTATAAATGCAAACCACCGTTTGCCTGAATGGCATCGTATTGTGCTTTTTGATCGTCGGTCAAAAGGTCTTTCACTTCATTTTGATGTGCAAGCTTTTCTTTGTCCATTTCCTCGCCAATCTTATTTTTCTCATCCAGATTCCGGGTACTGCGTCTTTGAGCCCTAAGCTCAGCCATCCTGCCTAAATGTTCTTGTTGCAATTCAGTGATTGCTGTTTTCTGATCATCGCTTAAATCGGTGATTGTTTCAAGGCAAACCTGTCTGTTTTCCGTATTGATAACTCTGTTTCTATTTCCCCAACCTTGTGCAAATGTTGTGGAACTTGTTAACACCAGGGCAAAGAACACCCAGGCAAGCTTTTGTAACTTACTAGTTTTCATGATATTAAATTTAAATGTTTAATTATTCCAACGCCGCCCTCTTCCCATTCTTCGGGGTGGCTCTACGTTTTCATCTTTTTGTAAAATCGATATAAATATGTTATTTAATTTCTCAGCCTGTTCTGCAGTACAGGTACTTTTCATTTGCAAATAATAATCTATTGTCCTGTTTTTCAATTGTGTATGTAACTCGCCAATTGATTGGGTAATTTCGTTAAGTTTCCCTTCGTTCAAAGGAGACTTTCCCATTTCCTCCACCATTTGCCTTCGAAGCATTTCCAGTTCGTGTGTAATTTGATTTGCTTCCCTGTTATATGACCTGTTATAAATCCTAAACGAATCAACCTGGTCAAAACTTAAGTTGAGCTGTTCCCTGAAAAAACGTGTTCTTTGTTCATTTGGCAGTTCTACAACTGCTGTTTCCGGCTCTTGTTTCAATTCTGCCCTTTTATGAAACCAAAAGGACAATATGGTCGAAACATTGGTTGCAAACAAAATTGCAATTATCCAGAGTACAATATGATATTTCTTTCTTGAGACCATGTTATTCCATTAAAAATGATTCTAAACTCTCCATTCCCAATTCATTCAAATATGGTACTGGCTCCACCTGGCTTGAAGAATACGAAGTATTATAATCGGTAGTTTTCTGACCAATTTTTATCCCAGAGAAAATACCAACTGCCAACAAAATGGAGAAAAACACCGGACGAAGCACCACAAAAAACCTTTCCCACATTGGTGAAACTTTTATTTGCCCAAGATTCTCAATCCGAGCTTTAAGCCTGGTATAAAAGAATGGGTTGACCTCCATTTTCGGTGAGTTTGAAATGATCCCCAAACTTAGTTTCAGGTCTTCCGCAAAAGCCATACAATCAGGACATTGTTTTAAATGTGCTTCAATCTCCTTTTCTTTTGTTGGAAGCAAGTCCCCTTCCAGGTAAAAGATAATTTCTTTATGTGCTTTTTTACAGTTCATTTTATTCGTCTTATATTGTTATGACACTAATTTTAATCCATACTTGCGCTCAAATACACTTTTTTTTGTAGCAGCTATACAATTTCTTTTGCAGGTTCTTTTTTGCCCTGTGTATCAACGACTCAACCGAGGACAATGAAATCTCCATAACTTCAGCAATTTGTTGGTACGAAAGGTCTTCAAATTTATTAAGGGTAAATGCAACCTTTTGATTTTCTGCCAACGAGTCTATTGCTTCACGGAGCATTTTTGCGCGCTCACTATTTTCCAATTCAAATTCCGGGGTGTCAACTTTTGTGTTAATAAGGTTTGATTCGACCGAATGCCCGCTTTTATCGGAATCGCCAAAGGATAGAAAGCCTTTGTGACGTTTATTGTCCCTGATAAAGTTAAGCGTTCTGTTGACCGAAATCCGGTATAACCACGTGGATAGTTTTGAATCGGAACGGAATTTATGGACCGAACGATAAACTTCAATAAAAACTTCCTGGGCAATATCTTCGGCATCTTCCTGGTTATAAACCATTCGGTAACAGGTATTCACCACCATTTTTTTATAGGTGTCCACTATTTCCCGGAAGGCATGTTCATCGCCTTGTTGAAGTTTTAATATTAGCTCGCTTTCCTTCATTATATCCTTAACCAAGGTACTCTATTTCGAAAATAAATCAAAGATATCCCTTGGTGGCATGTTGTTATTATCTCCAATCACCCGCAATGTTTGTCCTAATTCGGCGTCAATCCCATTTGCCTTTAATATTTCAAGCACTTCTTGCGGTGTTTTTCCCACTTCCGATGCAAAGTCATCTAATATTTTCCTGCCGATTCCACTTCCCTGCCTTTCAGTGCCTGATTTTTTTGAGATTTCTTCATAAATTTCCTGTGGTGTGGTATTGTTAATTTCCGCTATTTCCTGAAGCGTTTGATCGGTATTTTCAAATATAATTCCGTGCCTTTCTAACTTTCGCGTCAATTCATCGGTCGAAGAAAGTTTCATTTGCCCGGCAAGCTCAACAAGTGTCAGCAATTCGGCATGAGGAATTGGTGCTATCTCTTCTTCCTTTTCCCATGATTCCGTTAGTGTTTCGCTTAAATCCATCACATAATTAAATGGAGGAACCGAAAAGATCGTACCCACAAAAAACAGCAAAACCAAAATACTTGAGATATAAAATTCCCTTTTTTTATGTAATCCTTTTTCTTTTTTTGTCTTTAGGTAGGATAGAAATGCTTTCCAATTGATGGTAAACAAATGAAATACTGACAAAATCACAAAAGAAAATGAAAAAATGGTGTGAATTGCCTGCCATTCTTCTTTTAACAATCCCAAAATTTTCCAGTTCACCCAATGGGCATACCTTCCCGGAGGGGCAACATAAAGGATTATTCCGGTTACAAAAATTACAACAAATGAATACGTTAACCCAAAACTTATAAATGCCCGCCAACTAAATTTGTTTTTCATTGCCATTACTATTAGATGTGAAAACTAATTTTTGTTGGTATGACACGGTAATTATAAAAAACTTGCGTTCAAAATAGAAAAAAACACATCATACAGTTTACTTCAAATGAATTCAACCCAATATATTCGATAAAGGGCTAATAATCATTATAATAACCTGAAATCCTATAATGATGAGAATTCAGCCTCAACAAGTAGAATCCTTAAAAAGCTATAATTTCCTTGCTTTTTATATTATTCCCTGAACAATTTTATTGATTTGAAATCAACTAATTTTTCACTAACTTAAAGCAGGTTATCAAAATAAAATTGGGATGAATGAGATTATCAATGTGGGTTCAAATGATTTTTTAAAAAACCTTCTTAGTGGAAATAGACAAAAGTGTACTGCAATCACCAATGAATTTCTTACCAAAAACCCGTCAATCAAAGATCTTTATGAAGGTATATTTAAGGAAGCTTTGTATGAAGTAGGGCGACTTTGGGAAACCAATAAAATAACCGTTGCCTCAGAACATCTTGCAACTGCAATCACAGAAGGAATACTAAACGAACTATACCAGAAACTTACTATTGCTGAGCAAAAAGAAACCTCTAAAGTAGTTCTCACATGTGTTGAAAATGAAATGCACCAGGTAGGTATAAAAATGGTGACAGATATTTTTGAAATGAACGGTTGGGATACCTACTTTTTAGGCACAGGTATTCCAGTAAATGAATTGGTTACTTATATACAAGTAATTAACCCTCATGTTTTAGCAATATCCCTGAGCATCTATTTTAATTTTCAAAACCTAATAAAAATGCTCAATACCTTAAAAGAAGAATTTCCTGAACTAACAATTGTTTTGGGGGGACAAGCCTTTAAACAAATACTTGAGGACAATTCACTTAAAATGAATGGGGTATTTATTCTTCCAAACTTGTATGAACTTGAAACTTTTATTAAAAATTTTAAATCTTAATATTATGACCAGATCTGATTTATTACAATCCGCAAAAAAGATCGAACAAGTTAGCGAAGATACGATTAACGAATACTCGTTAAAAAGAGATATGTTAGTGACCTTAATAAATGATAAAATGCTCAGCCGATCGGATATTACAGATATGATTGGAGCAAACAATGTTGATATGATGAAAGACAACCATGCCAACCACGCCCGGTTCTTAGAATCTGTTTTGGCTAAATATAACCCTGAGGTTTTGGTTGATACAGTAATATGGGTTTTCAGAGCCTATCGGTCGCGTAATTTTAGATCTACATATTGGGCGGCACAATTAAACACCTGGATTGATATTTATAAGAATAATTTAACCGAGAAAAGTTTTCATGAGGTTTATCCATATTACAATTGGATGCAAATAAATATTCCTTTATTTAACAGCCTTGCCGAAGAAGAATTAGACACCCCTCTTTCTTCTCACTAAAATAAGTTTGATATTATTACTAGCTTTTCTTTGGCTACAGAAAACAATTGAAAAACATAATGAATATAAACACTGATTGGGATTTTTTAATTGATGATTTGTGTAAAAACTCAGGCTCAATCGCTTATGGGGTTTTTAATTCAAAAGGAGAAATCTTGAATGCGAATGATGGAATGCTCTATTTTTTGGGCACAAACAATATTAAGTTAAAACCGCAAAACAAATTAGTCAATCCAAGTTTTGAGCAAATAAAAGGATTCAAGAGTGTTTCTGATCTATTATTTAGTGGTAAACTAACAATTGGAAACCAGAGAGACATACATTATGTTTTGAATTCTAAAATATATAAAAAGAACAATAATTATTTGATTTTTGCAGAAGCAGATGTTATTCATTTATTTGATGAAAACGGAAAAATGAGCCGCTTGAATCAAGAAATAAACAATTTGCAACGTCAGTTAATCAAGGAAAAAAGAACACTTCAACAGACCTTAAACACATTGAGGGAAACACAACAAATGCTTGTTCATTCAGAAAAAATGAATGCACTTGGACAGATGATTGCTGGAATTGCCCATGAAATTAATAATCCGCTAGCTTATGTCACCAACAATCTTCACGAATTAGAAAAAAACACTCTTGAATATATCAAAGCTTACAATATTCTCGAATCGGAAATTAATCAAAGTGAATTAGAAGGTTTAAAAGAATCTGCGTTGAATATCCGCAAAGAATATGAAATTGAATTTTTAGCCAGCGATATTTCAGAAATTATAAAAGACTCTAAAACCGGAGTTGAACGTGTCAAAAATATTGTTGAAGACCTCAGGAAATTTTCACGATTGGATGAAGCGGATTTGAAAAATATTGATTTGGTTGAAAATATTCGATCAATACTTACAATAATAAAAACAGAAATATCGAATAAAAACATTCTGTTTAATTTTGAAACACCAGACCGCCTTTTTCTCGATTGCTACCCAGGCCAGCTTAATCAGGCTGTTTTAAATGTTTTGATTAACGCAGTCCAAGCGGTTGATGAATATGGAAAAGTAATATTATATATTGCCCAGGTTGATGATACCATAAATATAATTATTAAAGATAATGGCAAAGGGATGAACGAGGAAACCAAGAATAAAATGTTTGATCCCTTTTTTACAACAAAACCTATTGGAACCGGAACAGGATTGGGTTTGAGTATAAGCTATAAAATTATTCATGATTTGCACAAAGGCAAAATTGAGGTCGAATCTACAATCAATTCGGGCACAACAATACGTATAATTATTCCAAAAAAGATTTCTAAATGAAAGACGACATTCAAATTAAATATAGCCAGAACTTGTTGGTAATTGATGATGAGATAGAAATTACAAAATCACTTTTTAGGCAGTTCAGAAGAAAGTATAATGTTCATTTAGCTACCAGTGCAGATATGGCCATGCAAATTTTAGAAACAGAGCATATACAAGTTGTGCTTTCTGACCAACGCATGCCCGGAATGACCGGAATTGATTTTTTTAGTAAAATAAAGAATAAATACCCCGATGCATTAAAGTTGATTTTAACAGGATATTCAGATATTGAAGCGGTTATAGGGGCAATTAATGAAGGTCAGGTATTTCGGTATTTAACAAAGCCTTGGAATCCGTTGGAGCTGAATGCTGCCATTGAAGAGGCTTTCGAAAAATATGAACTGATAACTAAAAACAGAGTTCTGTTAAAACGGTTAAAAGAAGCAAACCTAAGTTTGGAAAAAAAGGTGGCAGAACGTACCAAAGAGCTGGAAAAGGCAAATATTGATCTTATAGAATTAAATAATGAAAAAAATAAATACATCGGAATTGTTGCCCACGATTTAAGAAATCCAATCGGGAATGCACTTTCATTCGCTGATCTTTTAATTACTGATTATGGCAATTTCTCACAAAACGAACATCTAAGCTTTTTAAACGTCATCAACGAAAGATGTTCTTTTGCCCTAAATTTAATTGAGAGTTTTTTAGACATCTCAAAAATTGAATCGGGAATTTTAGATATTAATGTTAAAGAATATGACTATTGTGAATTTGTCCAATCATGTATTAAGCAAAATGATCTGTTTGCGAAAAAAAAATCACAGAAAATAATATTTGAATGTAACACTGCCCAAATAAAATGTTTGTTTGATAAGGAAAAAATGGAGCAAGTAGTAAATAACCTGATTAGCAATGCAATAAAATATTCGCACGAGAATAAAAAAATATGGATTAACATTCAGGTAAAAGACAAACATTTACAAACAAAAATAAAAGACGAAGGACAAGGTATTCCAAAAGAAGAAATGAACAGAATATTCTCCGCATATGAAACAACATCGGTTAAATCAACCGGCAATGAAAAATCAACCGGGTTAGGCCTGGCAATAGTGAAAAAAATACTGGAAGCACACAATGGAAGTATTTCAGTTACAAGTACTCCTCACGTTGGTTCCGAATTTACTTTTAATTTACCTATTGAATAAAATCTTTTTTGTTAAATACTGTTATGTGCTTTCATAAAAACGGCTAAATCCCAGGTAGCCCTCCTGTTCCATCAGGATCAGTATAAGGTGATTTTAATTTTCTTCCTCCAAACTCAAACCTTGACGACATATAACTTAGCACTTCATTTGCCGTACTTTCGATGGGCTTATTGGAAACATTTATCACCGTAAACCCACCCCTGTCAAAAGTAAACATGGCATTTCGGATTTCTTCGCGAACTGCCCTTTCATCAATGTATGCTTCATTTTGATGGTTGTTCCACGATGAGAGCCGCTTTTTTCGATGGGCAATAAGCTGTGATGCCCCAATATGCAAGCCAAAAACCCTGTTCGGGTCAACCTCAAACAATTCATTTGGCGGCTGAATTCCATGCACCAAAGGGATGTTTGCCACTTTCCACCCATACATAGCCAAATAAACACTCAATGGTGTTTTACCTGCCCTCGAAACACCAGTTAACACAATTTCAGCATCGTGAAGCCTTTGTGGGCTCATACCATCGTCTTGCGAAAGTGTAAATTCAATGGATTCGATCCGGTCAAAATATTGATAATTAATTTCCCGGTACAAACCCGGCGTTTTTAACGGTTTAATATGAAGTAAATCTTCGAGGCATTCCGCCAAGCCTCCCATAAAATCGACTACCTTAACCCCCATTTCTTTACATAGATCATTCATTTTCCGTCTTAAATCAGAATTGACCATGGTATGGGTGATCACCCCGCCGTTCGATTTGGCTTTCATAACAATATCGAAAACCTGGTCTTCGGTTTCCACCTGGGGCACAATTTTAACAGGCATATTGTTTTCGGGATATTGTATCAATAAGGACTGAACCATATTGTTCCCGGCAATTCCCCTTCCGCCCGAAACGACATAAATTGGGGGAGGCACCTTATTATTATTGGATGTATTCATTGAATTTATCTTTCCTCTATAACCAATAAAAGCGTAGGAAAGTTCTGCTTTATGGTTCGAAAATTGGCCTTATTTTATTTTTCTGAAACCGGTTTTAAGATTGATTTATATTTCCCTTTGTTTTCAACCATATTTCTACTGAAATAATCTTTATGGTACTTATTATGGATGTACAATTCGGTTTGATTGCAATAATACTCGCTGGCTGGTATTCCTGAAGTCCCGGTTGGGATTACGGTTTTGGAATTATCCCAGTTTGAAGCATCGAAAATATGCCTGTGCGATGCCCCATGGTTTACATGGTACAAGTCGCTCCACGGATAAGAATAGGGACAAATGGTATGAAAGCTCCCGGGCATTTCATAAGGACCACGGTTTAATCCAAGTACTTTGTCAAGCATTTCAACCTTTCCCATCGGGTGCGCCAATGTGAAGGTATGCATCTTGCCCCAATTCCATTTAGATATATCTTCGCCAAATTCTGTACTTAAATCTGTAATTGTTTCTTGCAGTGCCCGTATTGCAATATCGTCAAAGCTTTCGACAGCGTCTGTTGATAAATCATCGACCCAAATCGACCCCCGGTTTGAAAGAATATTTAAAATCAGGTTTTCCATAAGCGACCTGTTCGTTTTTACCGATGAATAAAGGTTCTTGCTTAGATCGTCTTTAATCAGGTTTTCCCCGAATTTTCGGTAAAGGTTTTCGAAAACAGACGTTTCAATACTTTCCCGTGTTAATATTCCATCCCATTCTTTCAGGTTATTGATTACCGACATCTCCTGTTCACTCCAATCATTCTTTGTTTTAAATGATTCCAGGAAAACCGGGAGTATTTTTTCCACCAAATTGGATTTAAAATCGCTGTGCATTTTCTCAAAATCCTCAACTCCCAATTTAGGCTTAGCATCTAACATCTGCCTAATCCGGTTAATCCTGTGGGTTTGGGCAAACCAATGACTGATATAATAAGGATAATCATCGGGTACAGTTTTATTATTTGCCGATGAAACATAGCCGCGTTCCGGATTAAACTCAAACGGAAGTTCTTCAAACGGCACTAAGCCTGTCCAGTCGTATTCATCAGTTTGTCCGGGATACACCTGAATGCCATTTCCTTTTCTGATTGGCACGCCTGAACTGGTTTGCAAACCAATATTCCCTTTCGTATCGGCATAAACAATATTCTGGCTTACGGCAATAAATGTTGAACAGGCATCCT
The DNA here is from genome assembly GCA_963677475.2 of Prolixibacteraceae bacterium. Classification (GTDB taxonomy): domain Bacteria; phylum Bacteroidota; class Bacteroidia; order Bacteroidales; family Prolixibacteraceae; genus JABMQB01. Next base: position 196,143 of record CAXXQD010000021.1, read on the forward strand.
TAAAATCTGCCCAATTGTGTGCATGGTTCAAGTGATAAACCGATCTTATTTCGTTGCTCATTTCATTACCAATCCAACGCATGCTTATCGCCTGGTCAATGCTTTTAAATTTGCTTACAATTGGGCCCCGGTGATTAAAGCGGTTAATTCGATCGACCGATGTGCCACCTTTAATGTTAATCTTTTCTTTTCTGACATCCAGTTCTTTCCATTCACCATTGAACAAATATTTGGTGGTGTCATCGCTCAATTCTTCCAAATAAAAGTCCAGGTCATCCACCATCACATTGGTCATCCCCCAGGCAATTGAATCGTTGTGCCCTGCAATTACGAACGGTTGTCCGGGCAATACTAAACCAGTAACATTCAATTTCCCTTCAACCACCTGTTGCATTTGGTACCAAATACCAGGCGCATTTAGCCCCAGGTGCATATCGTTGGCAAGTAAAGGCATCCCGGTATTACTTTTTTTGCCCGAAACCGCCCAGTTGTTTGATCCATGAAAAATTTCAATCCCCAGTTCCTGTAATTGCTGATTTGCTGATAAAAGGATATCTTTTGTGTCTATTTCCGGCTCATGAAAGTCCGGGAAAATAGCAGTTTCCATTTTAGCTAAATCCGGGATCAATTCAACAAGTTTATCATTTCCAACTTCTTCACTAACCTGGTGAAGCAAAACTTCAATGCCCCAAGCCATGGTTAGGTCCCAGGCCATATAACCAATTAGGTTGATTGATTGAGCAGGCTCCCACTGTTCTGGTTTGTACCCAAGTATTTTAAATTCAGGAGGTAAGGGATGGGTATTGATATAATGATTTACCCCTGCGCAATAAGCTTCTAATGCATCAATCACCTCTGGTGAACTTTGCGCAATTATTTTTTCTGACTTTTCAGGAATACGTAAAGCCCGCAGCAATTGATCTGCATTTACCATATCTGCGCCAAATATCTCAGATAACCTTCCGGTTGTAACCCTCCTGAGCAAATCCATTTGCCAAAGCCTGTCCTGAGCCATGGTATAGCCAACGGCAGTGTAAAGGTCTTTCTCGTTGGAGGCATAAATATGCGGAATTGCCAATGAATCGCGTATAACTTCAACCTGACCGGTAAGACCTTCTATTTGAACCTCGGAATTATAATCAGGCAAAGCACCTTTTTTAATTGAATTCAGAAAAATAAAAGCTCCGATAATAGCAATAACAATGATTAGGAGAATGACCAATAATACTTTTTTCAGGATTTTCATGATGCCAATTTTAATTTTTTATCACTTTAAAAACTTCAATTTTTTTATCAATACCTTTCATTTTAACCGGACCACATTCTTCCAGTAGATAATCCCCCTCTTCGATCCTTTCTTTTATATCCTTTGAAATAAGAAACTGTGTGCCTAATGTTTTATTTAACTCTTCAAGCCGCGATGCAATAATGATGTTTTTGCCAGCCAATGAAAACTGCTTACGGCTTTCGTTGCCAATATTGCCGGTAACAATATTTCCCCTGTGCAAACCAATGCGGATAAAAGTTATTGGAATAATATCTGCCTTTTCCAGCTCTTCAATTTTTGCAAGTATCTCTAAACCGGCATCAAAAGCCGACTGGACATATTCTTCATTGTTTTTTGAAATCCCAAATGAAGCCATAAACCCATCACCAAGAAACTGATGGATAGAACCATGGTTTTTATGGATAATATCGATGATTGGGCAAAAAACTGCGTTCTGATAGCTCATCACATCTTCGGGAGAGTTTGAATCGGCCCACTTGCTAAAATCCTTAATATCCATAAACATGATCGAGGCATCTGCAATTTTAGGTTTGTCATTCATCCCGGATTTTAGCAATTCTCCTGCAATCTCATCGGAAACCTGTTGACCCAAAAGTTGTTGCGCTTGTTTGCGTTGAGCCCTGTAATTAATCGCTTTTTGTATTTTTTTGTAGAACTGACCGGCTACCACAGCAGCAATGATACCGTAAATTATTAAGGAAAAACTTCTAGCGCCATATATCATCATTATCTGATCAGGGTTACCAGGAATAGCAAGGTTTTGAAAAGCCCAGATTGCAACAATTCCATAGCCGCAACAGGAAATTATCCCTGCAAGGATGTTTACCTTCCAGTTTAAATGCAAAATCGACAGAATGATCAACAATATAAAAAAACCATATCCATCATATTCCATCACCAATATTGACTGATCGTAATAAACAGTGTAAAACAGTACTAAACTTATTAGTGAAAATTCGATTACTGTATTAATATATTTAAAAACTAGTGGAGGGCTAATCCTCTTCTTAATCATGTATTGGATCCTGCCAAAAACAGCAATTTCGAACAGGAAGAAAACAGAAGCAGATATGGCAAATGCAGTAAAGCCTTCTTTTTTTTCCAATGCCATGGTAAAAAAACCTGGATTAAAAAACTGTACGAAGGGCATAATAATCATACTGGAAAAGAAGATAAGAAGGATAGCAAAAATCCGTAACCTTTCACTTCGAAGGTACTCTACCATAAGTTCTTTAGAAAGGTCAGTTTGATTATTATTCATGCGAAACACAAATTGAATTTCAATATTTTATATATTTATGAATCGAAATTAAGAAAACCAAAGTAAAAGTTATGAAAAAAATTTTAATTCTTTCCTTTTTGGCTCTTTATGCCATGTCGGCTTTCTCACAAGCTTCCGACAAAATATTAGGTGTTTGGTGGAACGATGAAAAAACTTCAAAAATTGAGATTGTGAAAGAAGGGGATAAATATTTTGGAACCATCGTATACATGATCCCTGAAAAATATGAAAACGGTGAATCTCCAAAGGACGATGATAACCCTGATCCTGCTTTGAGGGACCGTCCGATTGTTGGCTTGCAAATCTTGAAAGATTTTACATTCGATGCAGATGATAAGGAATGGGGAGGCGGAACAATTTACGATCCGAAATCTGGTAAAACCTACGATTGCTATGCCTGGATGGAAAGTGACGATGTATTGCAACTGAAGGGCTATGTGGTTGGAATAAAATGGCTTGGCAAAAAAACTGCCTGGAGCCGAACAAGTTTATAAAAAGTCATTATTTATCCTTTTAAAAAAGGGAAACAAAATATTGTACATAAAGAAAGAGAGCAGAATAGCTCTCTTTTTTTATCCTGAAACCTGCACTTTTAAACCGATGCCTTCAACCTTTTTTGCGATTTCCTGAAGCTTTTCTTTGCTCACTTTTTCAAGCCCAGGGTTTGGCGTATCCCTCTCGATGGTATAAATCATTACCATTCCGGGTTTAATTATTTTTAGCAGGGCTAACCATGCATTCACTTCTTTGTCCACCGAATTGTCCAGCTCTTTTCCCTTATAAATACCTTTAACAAACATGGTTTGAATAGTAACATTCCCTTTAAACCTGGTTAGTTGTTCGACTGTTTCATCCAAATTAAATTTGCCAACGGGGCAGTCCAACAATTCAATAGTTTCGGGAAAAGCGGAGTCCAGTTTCAAAATATTATCCTCAACTTTTAAGAGTGCTTCAAATACATCTTTTTTATTGATTTTTGTTGAATTGGACAAAACAGCTACCCTCGCCTTGGGGGCTAACTGGTTCCTAAACATCACCGTATCATCAATAATCCCCGCAAAGTCGGGGTGTAAGGTTGGTTCCCCATTACCAGCAAAAGTAATCACATCGGGCAACTGACCTTCCATAGCCATTTCGTTCAATTTCTTAAACAACTGGCTTTTAACCTCTTTCCTGGTTGGCAAAACCGCCTTTTTTTTATGCTTGCCCGGATTTAACCCGCACTCACAATAAATGCAATTAAAGGAGCAAACCTTTGAATCGGTGGGAAGCAGGTTTATTCCCAATGACACGCCCAATCGCCTGCTTTTAACAGGACCAAATATTATTTTATCAAATAAAAAAGTACCCATAATAAGAAATGTTGGTCAAAGATAGGAATTTTGAAAGGCTAGACGAGGCGTTTTATTGTACTGGTTGGCAAAAGTTTTTGATGGATCAAGTCCATTCCGGAAATTAGGCAAACTCCGGGATCCGTTTCAAGCTCAAAACCCTGTATATCTGTCAATTCGGAAAATACCAATTGTGGTTTAGCCAATTGTTTAGCCTTGATTTTATTAAAAGCGGTATAAAAATCTGCCGGAACCAGTAAGCCACTGTAATGTTCCATTCCTTCCTCTTCTTTCAATTTATTTTTTGTATCAACAATTTTAACGATTGTTCCTGTATCATTTAGAACAATAAAACTGTTTTTTAGGAATCTCCTTTCTTTTGTGAAGATATATGTTGAAGCAATTTTTCTCAATGCTGGGGAGCGTTTCCAATATCCACAGGTTCATCATTTTCATTGGAATATTCCTGCTTCATCAGGTTCAGTTTATCGGTAACTTTAGCATACATTTTTTCATAATCCTTGGCAAAATTTGCATAATAGAGCAAGGATTTTTCGAACACTGTATCCGTAACATTATGGAGTTCAAGAGCTGAATAATAATAATCTTTAGAAGTAAGTTTTATACTATCCACTTCCGTGAAACTCCTAGTTGCATACAATGAATTTGACAGATGGATATCCACCAAAATCTCAATCATTTTGTCTTCAGGTATAAGTTTTTTAGGCTTATCGATCCACCCTTCATCACAGGAAAAAAGCAGAAAAGCCAAGAAAATAAAATATATAAACCCATTCTTCATTACATGCAATTTTTAGCAAAAATAGAATATCAAGTGTACAATTCAAATTTCGGATTGTTAATAATTCCAAACAGAAACCTTACCTGAACAGGTTTCGAAATACTTCTTCAACCCTTGACGCCTTTACAACGGTGATTGGAAGTCCTGTGCTTTTGTAACCTTTATTAAGCGTTGGAACCACAATTTTCTCAAAACCTAATTTAGCCGCTTCACTTATTCGTTGATCGATTCGGCTAATTGCCCTTATTTCGCCAGTTAATCCGACCTCCCCGGCAAAACAGGTTTTATGATGGATGGCCATATCGATATTTGAAGAAAGGATGGCACAAATTACTGCCAGATCGGTTGCGGGGTCGTTTATTTTTAAGCCTCCAGCGATATTTAGAAAGACATCCTTGGTTTGCAGCTTAAACCCGGCCCTTTTTTCGAGTACCGCCAGCAGCATATTTAAACGTCGAAGGTCGAAACCCGTTGCTGAACGCTGTGGGTTGCCATAAGCCGCCGAACTTACCAGTGCCTGTATCTCAACCAAAAATGGACGGATCCCTTCAACGGTTGCCGAAATTGCCGTGCCGCTAACATCTTCACTCACTTTTGAAATAAGTTGCTCGGAAGGATTGGTAATTTCTATTAATCCTGTGCTCCTCATCTCAAAAATACCCAGTTCAGAAGTTGATCCGAACCTGTTTTTAATTGCACGCAAAATCCTGTACATGTTATTTGAATCTCCTTCGAATTGAATAACAGTATCCACAATATGCTCCAACACTTTCGGTCCGGCAAGGCTTCCTTCTTTGTTAATATGCCCAATTAAAAAAACGGCAATCCCATTGCTTTTGGCATATTTCAAAATTGCCGAAGTACATTCCCTTATTTGAACAACTGACCCCGGCGATGATTCAATAAGCTCGGTTGCCATGGTTTGGATAGAATCGACTACTAAAATATCCGGATTAAAATTTTTGCTTTGCGCCAAGAGGTTTTCCAGGGAAGTTTCACTTATAAAATGGCAATTGTTGCTATTCAAATTTAGTCTTTGTGCCCTCAATTTAATTTGCTGCATACTTTCTTCGCCCGAAGCATACAACACTTTTTTTTCTTTTAGCCCCAACGCAAGTTGTAATATCAATGTTGATTTTCCGATGCCGGGCTCGCCCCCAATCAACACTAAAGAGCCTGGTACAATCCCTCCACCCAGGACTCGGTTAATTTCACTAATTTCCGTTGTTATTCTTGGAGTTTCAGCAGCAACAATATCATCCAAAATCAGAGGTTTGTTCCCTTCAACAAGCGAAAGTGATGAACCATCCTTCATGCCTTTTGAGATAATCTCTTCCACATACGAATTCCACTCGCCACAAGATGGGCATTTGCCAATCCATTTGGGGGATTGGGCACCACAAGATTGACAAGAGAATACTGTTTTAGCTTTAGCCATTTTTTAGTTGCTTTATTTTATGAATTAATGAAGAAGTTGAAAACCCGGGAACTAGTTCAATTCGTGCAACTTCACCACCATTTGCCAAAACCACGTCAAATCCGGCAATTTCTTCAATTTCATAATCACTCCCTTTAATTAAAACATCCGGAAGGATTTTTTTAATCAGTTTATAAGGTGTTTCTTCATCGAAAAGTATAATAGCATCAATAAAAGACATGGCTGCCAGGGTAAATGCCCTCGAATACTGATCGATTAATGGACGATCGTCCCCTTTCAACAAAGCTACAGACTGATCGGTATTCAAACCAACTATGCATTTTGTCCCTTTATCTGCCGAAAGGGCAAGGGATTCGATGTGCCCCCGATGAATTAGGTCAAAACACCCGTTTGTAAAAACAATTTTCTCTTTGTTTTTTTTCCATTCTGAAATAATTCCGCATGCAGATTCATAGTCCTGATGAATTTTTGATTGTATATTTTCCTGATTGCCCATTTTCTGAAAATCTAAAGCTAACTTATTGTTATGCAAAAAAGACTTCATTCTCAATTGATCATCGAAAAAGGTTGAAGTCTAAAATTATTCCTCATTAAAAATAAAAAAACCTCGTGGGAATTCACTCACGAGGCCTGATTTTTCTATGTAAAATTCTTATACGATCTTATTTGTTTCAATATCAGGGAATACCAGCCAGGGTTTGAAGGTTTTAGCTTCTTCAAAATCCATTTGGGCGTAAGAAATAATAATAACCACATCGCCAACAGCAGCTTTTCGGGCGGCAGGACCGTTTAAGCAAATAACACCAGAACCTCTTTCCCCTTTAATAACATAGGTTTCAATCCGTTCTCCATTATTAATGTTTACAACCTGTACCTTTTCGTTTTCGATAATATTTACAGCATCCATTAAGTCTTCATCAATGGTTATACTTCCCACATACTGTAAATTTGCCTCTGTAACAGTTACTTTATGAATTTTTGATTTACAAACTTCAATTAGCATGTCAATTCTATTTCAATTAAAAACAATATTGTCAATTAATCTAACTTTACCACAAAAAACGGCAATACAACCTACTTTCACAGAATCTTCATTCCAGTTCTTCACTGACTGAAGGTTCGTATCATCCACTATTTCAAAGTATTCAACAGTTAACCCCGGTATATTGTTGACTGAAGAAACAACCATTTGCTTCACTCTTTCTACGGAAAATTCTTTTGCAAAGTTCGTAGCATCTTTCAATGCTTTATAAATAGCGCCTGCATTTTCCTTCTCCATCTTAGTAAGCCTCTCATTCCTCGAACTCATCGCCAAACCATTTTCTTCCCTTACAATGGGGCATCCAATAATTTCGGTTTTAATTTCAAGTTTATGAACCAAAGCTTTTATTACCGCCAATTGCTGAAAATCTTTCCATCCAAAATAAGCCTTCCGTGGCTTTACTATCTCAAGCAAGCGGCTCACAACCTGGGCAACTCCGTTAAAGTGTCCCGGCCTGAATTTCCCTTCCATCACAGTTTCAATGCTACCGAAATTAAATTTTCTTGTATCCGGTTCGGGATATACATCCTCAAAATCAGGAGCATATACGTAATTACAAGACGTTTTTTCCAACATTTTAATGTCCTCTTCCTGTTTTCTTGGATAAGATATTAAATCATTTTTATCGTTAAACTGGGTTGGATTTACAAAGATACTTACCACAACAATCTCATTTTCTGACCCCGCAATTTTTACAAGAGACAGGTGCCCTTCATGTAAAGCCCCCATGGTAGGCACAAATCCAACAGACTGATTGTTAGCTTTTTGAGATAGTTTTTTTTGTAATTCTAACCCTGTTTTAATTAGCTCCATCGCCTTGAAATTCAGAATGCAAAGTAAATAAATTAATTTCCAATAAAACAAGTTTTAAGCTTTAGAAAGGCCTAACTTTATCTAATATTCATTCAAATTGAAAAATCGGGATATTTTTACTATTTTTGCACTCTTAAATTACCATCTTATTCTGTTCAATGGAAAAAATGAAAATTCTTTACATTTCACAAGAAATAACGCCTTATTTGCCCGAATCTGAAATGTCGGAGATTTGCAGGTATTTGCCTCAAGGTGTTCAAGAAAGAGGCCGGGAAATCAGGACGTTTATGCCAAGGTATGGATGTGTAAATGAAAGGCGCAATCAATTGCACGAAGTTATTCGCCTTTCAGGGATGAATTTAGTTATTAACGATACCGACCACCCTCTGATTATTAAAGTTGCCTCCATTCAAGCTGCGCGCATGCAAGTATATTTCATTGATAATGAAGATTATTTTCAGCGAAAGGCAGTTTTAACAAACGACAAAGGAGTTGAATTTCCGGATAACGATGAGCGCGCCATATTTTTTGCCCGCGGTGTATTGGAAACCGTAATTAAGTTAAGATGGGTGCCCGATATTATCCATTGCAATGGATGGCTAACTTCATTAGTTCCGCTTTACATAAAAAAATATTATAAAGATGATCCACTTTTCAGGAATGCAAAAGTAGTTTACTCTGTTTATAACGATAAATTTGCAAATCCGTTGGCAAATGATTTCAAAGACAAGCTCCTATTTGAAGGTGTTACCCCGGAAGATGTGGAGATTCTCAAAACTCCTGATTTTGTAAATATTAGCAAACTTGCAATTGACCATTCAGATGCTGTTATTCAAGGTTCAGAAGATGTGGATGACAATGTATTAAAATACGTACAAGATTCTGACAAATTATTCCTTGGCTATCAAACCAAAGAAGAATATATTGATAGTTACAACGAATTTTACGATAAGGTTTAACAGCAATTTTACCTAGTAAAAGAAAAAATTATTCAATTTAAATACTTAAGCTTTGCAAATATGCAAGGCTTTTTTATTTGTATTCTGACCCAAATCATTAATTGACAAAGCATTTTTACTCGTAATAATTCCGAATCTGTTACTTTCATAAAATAATTATACATTTTTAAATAATTTTATGGCTTAATCCCGTTAAATAATGAGGGCAAAACGTTAATTTGCGTTCAAAATACGAAATGATATGTGTGGAATTGTTGGGTACATAGGCGATAAAAATGTTTATCCTATTTTAATAAACGGACTAAAGAGATTGGAATACAGAGGATACGATTCTGCAGGAATTGTACTTTTTGATTCACAATTAAATATCTATAAGCAAAAAGGGAAAGTTAGCGGGCTGGAAGAATTTGTGGCCGATAAAAACACTAATGGTACGATTGGAATAGGCCATACAAGATGGGCAACACACGGCGAACCAAACAATATAAATGCGCACCCCCATGTTTCCATGAATGGTATTTTTTCATTGGTCCATAATGGTATTATCGAAAATTACGATGAAATTAAAAAAGACCTCCTGAAGCAAGGAATAAGGTTTTATAGCGATACAGACTCGGAAGTACTGGCTAATTTAATTGAATATTTTTACCAGCAAAATGAGAACGTTACTGCCGAGATGGCGGTTCGGTTAGCTTTGTCGAAAGTTGTTGGTGCATATGGGTTAGTGGTTATTTGTAAAGAAGAAAGCGATAAACTTATTGCAGCCAGAAAAGGTAGTCCGTTAGTAATCGGGATTGGCAAAAACGAGTATTTTATTGCCTCTGACGCCACTCCAATTATCGACTATACAAAGCAAGTGGTTTACCTAAACGATTTTGATGTGGCTGTTATTGAAAAAAACAGCCTGACCCTTAAAAATATTGAAAACAATCCTGTCCCGATAAAAATTAAAGAAGTTGATTTGCATATCGGGGAAATGGACAAAGGTGATTTTGAGCATTTTATGCTCAAGGAAATTTTTGAACAACCAAAAACCATTGAAGACACTTTTCGTGGACGGATACATATCGATCAATCGGAAATCGTTCTGGGCGGACTTATGGATGTGTTTCCCAGGATTAAAGATGCCAACAGGATTATCATTATAGGTTGCGGAACTTCGTGGCATGCAGCGCTTATAGGGGAATATATGATCGAAGAATATGCCCATATTCCAGTCGAAGTTGAATATGCCTCTGAGTTTAGGTACCGAAAACCAGTTATTACTGAAAAAGATGTGATCATCGCCATAAGCCAAAGTGGTGAAACTGCCGATACTTTGGCAGCTATTGCAATGGCAAAACAAAAAGGGGCACTTATTCTAGGTATTTGCAATGTTGTTGGTTCAAGTTTAACCAGGGAAACCGATGCCGGTGTTTATACACATGCCGGGATGGAAATTGGGGTAGCATCAACAAAAGCTTTTACTGCCCAGGTAACCGTTTTGTCCATGTTGGCACTAAAACTTGCAAATACAAAAGGAACTATTGAAACGGAATTATACACCACATTGATTAAAGAGCTTGCCGATATTCCTGAAAAGATTAAAACCATCCTTATTTCACATCCAAGTATAAAAGAAATCGCAAAAAAATACCAGGAAGCAAACAGCGCGCTATACCTTGGAAGGGGTTATTTGTTCCCGGTCGCGTTGGAAGGCGCTTTAAAGCTCAAAGAAATCTCATATATCCATGCAGAAGGGTATGCCGCAGGCGAAATGAAACATGGACCAATTGCACTGGTTGACAGCAATCTACCTGTAGTGGTAGTTGCCCCACAAGATAATTACTACGAAAAAATTGTAAGTAATATCCAGGAGGTTAAGGCAAGAAACGGGAATTTAATTGCAGTTGTAACTGAAGGCGATGTACGGTTAAAAGAAATGGTGGAAGATGTATTTGAAATCCCAAAATCGCATCCTTCTGTGTCTCCTCTTTTAGCGATTATCCCATTGCAGCTTTTTTCTTATTACACTGCACTTTTGCGGGGCTGTAATGTTGACCAGCCCAGAAACCTGGCAAAATCGGTAACGGTTGAGTAAATAATATTCGTCATCCCCAAATTACGGAGTATTAATCCTTAGGATTAATAGAAATTGTTGTAAATTTATTTCCAAAATATGATGTAACCTTTCAACCATGAAAAAAGCCTTATTGTTACTTTTTATTCTGTTTTTACTTAACAGTTGTAAAAATAATTATTCGTTAGAAGTCAATATTTCGCCTGAATACAGTGGTTCTGTTACTCCAACCGGAGGCGTTTTCGAGGAAGGGACCGAGGTTACAATAATTGGCACACCATCCAATGGATTTATCTTTAAAGAATACAAAGGAGATTTTTATGATACATCGAATCCAACAACGGTTAAAATGAATTCAAATAAATCAATAACAGTTGTTTTTGAAGAAAATGATTCAGATGAAGATGGTATAATGGATAACTCTGATAATTGCCAGGACACACCTTATGGCGAAATTGTTGATTCGAATGGTTGCTCTTCATCTCAGAAAGATTCTGATGGTGACGGAATCATGGATAACATTGATCAATGTCCGAATACCCCAATTACTGAAGCTGCTGATCAGCATGGTTGCTCACTAAGCCAAAAAACGTATGTGCCAGATGATAAGTTTGAACAATATTTAATTGATCATCGCTATGATACGGAATTGGACGATTATGTAAAAACAGCAGCAATAGAAAATATAACCTCTTTAGAATTATACAACCGTGGAATTACAGACCTTACGGGGATTGAAAGTTTTATAAGTTTAACCGAATTACAATGTAGTAATAACCAGTTATCGAGCATCGATCTTAGCAACTGTACAAAATTAATTACCTTAAATTGCTTGAATAACGAGTTAACAAATCTGGATGTGTCTAATTGCTCTGAGCTTTATCTGATTGATTGTAGAGAAAATGAACTAAGTAGTTTAGATATTAGTAACTTGTCAAAATTAGTTACACTTAATTGTTCGCAAAACAATCTTTCAAGTATAAATATTAGCAATTGTTCTGATCTGAGAATTCTACATTGCAATCAAAATCAACTCAATGCCTTAACCATAAACGACAGCCCTTCGTTGCTTAATTTAAATTGCGCCAATAACCAACTAACAAACCTTGATTTAAATTTATGCACGCAGTTGGAAGTATTAGATTGTAAGCAGAATAGGCTTAATAGTTTCAATATAAGTAATTGCCAATTACTGAATAACCTTGACTGCGAACAAAATCAGTTAACTACAATTGATATTGATGACTTTCATAATTTAACCCATTTTTATTGCAGCCAAAACCTACTCTTAAATTTGGATTTAAGCACTTGCACAGGATTAACAACACTAGAATGCGAGCAAAATAGACTTACCAATATAAATATAGATGCTTGTACACTTTTAGGGACATTAGAATGTAGCTTGAACCAACTTACCAATTTAAATGTAAGCAGTTGCACACAAATAGGAACATTATTTTGTGACAGAAATCAACTTACGGATTTGGATGTAAGCAATTGTGACTGGTTAAATTATTTTAATTGCGAACAGAACCCTTTAACTTGTATAACAGTCAGTCAATATCAGCTCAACAATATCCCACCATATTGGCAAAAAGGCTCAAACGATACATATTCAATAAATTGCAGCCAATAATTTAAAAAAAGGGGCATGTGAGCCTCCCAACTTATTTTGTCGTGATTTTTATTATCGTTTGTTCTCCTTTTTTATCCCCTTTTGTTATATCGATCGTTTTAATGGTGTTGTGATCAATATCCTTTATTTTATTAGCTTTTACTTTTTTTCCATCCAGATAATATACCGTATTTGTATCGCCAGGTGCACTTAAGAAAATTGGCTCTCTCTGGTATCTTTCAGCCATTTGCCTGTATTTTTCTTCCATTTTAATATGGCGCTCAGCCATTTCACGGGCTTGTTCTTCAATTTTTTGTACTTGCTTTTCGCTCAGCACATGTTGTTGTTCGGCAAGTTGCCTGGCTTTTTCTTCCATTTGGCGAATTTTTTCCTGGTTAAAATACTCGCTTTTCTCAGCCATCTCCTGCGCTTTTAATTCCAATTCCCGCAACCTGTCCTCATCAAACCATTGCCTATTGGCAAAAGACTGCTCTATTTTTTCAATTTGTTCGGGTGATAGTCCTTGAAAATCTAATGTATCCAGACCTTCGAAATCAAAGTCAAAGTTAAAATCAAAATCGTGTCCAAACCTAAAACTATTTGCCGTGCTGTTATTTACCCTATACAAATTCTCCAGTCCCCTTAAGTTCATCACTCTTCCCAACTGTGATAGTGTGTTCATATTAATTAATCCACTTAATTCAACCAAATGAACCGACATTTCGGAGGACGTAATCAATGCCAGAGAATTGATGTCTTCATTGTCTTTCTCTAAATATACTTTTACATCTTCACCCATTTGTCGTTCGGTTTTAAATAAAGAATAACCTGAGCCCTTGTAATATTCATTTAATTCCAAATACATGGTTTTAACCGTAGGTTCTTCGGTTCGCCCTTCAAAATCGCGCAGAGATACCAGCAAAATATTATCCAAATCCTGTAAAGTAGCATAAACCGGTGATTCCTTATCGATATCTTTCTTTTTAAGGTACATCTCAAACATATCGCTTGAAATATTGCTGGCACTAAAACCATCTATCTGGGAATACTTATCGGTAAGTTTTTTAAAAAGGTCCTGCGAAAACACAGGAATTGTCAAAATTGACAGGATTAAAAGTATTGTTAATTGTTTCATGATTGTATTAATTAATGATTATTTCCACATTTTCATCTACCCAAAGAACCATCATTTCTTCCTGTTCCTCGGCTTGTAAGCTTTCCGAAACCTGGAGCATTGCCCTTTCCATTTCAAAAAACTGGTCTTCCATTGCACGGTTTTTATTGTTTCGGATATTTAGGAATACACTCATTACAATAAGAATTACCGCTGCAGCTGAGGTAAAACTGTATAAACGTACTTTTAATGAGCGCTTTTTTCTGCTTTGACCATCTATGAGCTTATTCAATTCGCTTTCCAAGCCTTCGGGCACCTGGCTTTCATGGTCGAAAAAACGAAACATATCCTTTTCTGCAGAATCTCCTTCATCCTGAAACAAAACATCCTTAATTTTTTTCTCTTCTTCTAACGAAGTATTTCCACTATAATACCTGCTTAACAGGTTGTTCCATTTCTTGCTCATAATCGTAAATTTTATTCAATTCACTTTTTATCATTTGCCGCGCCCTTGAAAGGATAACCCGTATATAAGGCACTTCAAAATCCAACAATTCCTTAATCTCATCGAAAGAAAAACCGTCTATTTCCCTTAATTTTATCACTTCCCTGTATTTTTCAGGTAATTTTTCGATAATCATTCGAACATGTTCCAAACGTTCAATAGCATCCCCATGCATTTCAATTGAATCGTGCATGCTGTTTTGTTCATGTTCGTCTGAAATTCTTTCGGGCTTTTTCTTTTTCAATAAATCAAAACAATGGTTTTTTGCGATCGTTATCACATAAGCCCGCATATTCGATACTTTCTCTAGTTCAAACCTTTTACCCCAAAGTTTAAGCATTAATTCCTGTATTGCATCTTTGCTTTCCTCTTCATCCTTCAAAATGCTGTTTATCAACGGATAAAGCTTTCTGGAGTAAGGGATGATCTGTATTTTGAACTCTTCTGCGGTCATTCTATAAGTATGGACGATTTGCTTCTGCGTTTATAACAAAAGCAACAAAGAATTTTTGAGATTAGTAATTTTCATGAAAACATGTATTTTTGTGCATCAAATTTTCAACATGCCATTTACGCAAGTTATTACATTTATCCTTATTGGAATAGGATTAAGCTTTGATTCGTTCGCTGTTTCGGTTTCCTGTGGATTACTAAAAAAAGAAATCAGGTTTGTACAAGCATGCAAAGTGGCTTCATTTCTTGCTATATTTCAAGCAATATTCCCGGTTATTGGATGGCTGATTGGAAAATCCGTTAAAAACCTAATTGCAAATACCGACCATTGGATTGCATTTGGGCTTTTGTTGTTTATAGGTATTAAAATGATCGTGGAGGGAGTAAAACCCGATGGATCTTTAAAAAAGCTTGATCCTTTTAAGCCATTAGTCCTTATTGGGCTGGCAATTGCCACCAGCATTGATGCACTTGTGGTTGGACTAAGTTTTGGTTTACTTGACGATCCTATTATTTTGCCCGTCATTATTATTGGAGGCGTAACTTTTATCGCTTCAATGTTAGGAATGCTTTTTGGCAAGAATATTCCTTCAAAAAGAAGCCATCAGTCCATTATAATAGGGGGAATAATTCTTATCGTAATCGGTGGTAAAATATTACTGGAACACCTGTTCTTTAGTTAATTCTTTCAACCTTAAGTGTTATTTCCTTCTCACTCAATTCGACATCATCTCCCAAAACCGGATATGGCTCTACCGATACAAGTTCAATACTGATATTGTCAATCGTATCAGCCGGATTATCATAAGTATTTAATTCTAAAAGATGCAAGCGATCAGTTTCAATGGCAATGGCAACTACAGCAGATCCCTGCCATATACAATCTGCATTTGCAGGACAGCGTGAATCATTCATTAATGCTGCTGTCATCTGTATATCATCTCCTAATGCATCATAGGTAACCTCATAACCGAATAACATATTTTGTCCGAAGTTGAAAGTGGGATTTTCAGGATCATTCTTTTCACAAGAAAAAACAAGCAAAGTGACCAACAATACAGCAATCCTTTTCATGGCTCAAACGTTTATATTTACTTTCATAAGATGCATAAAACTACAAAAAGTTGCGTTAAAGGATTATTTTTGTGCCAATTAGTATATTGAAATGAAGATTGGACAAATTGATTTAGGGGACATGCCATTGTTCCTAGCCCCAATGGAAGATGTTACATATAAGTCATTTAGGCACCTCTGCAAGTCTTTTGGGGCAGATGTGATGTACACAGAATTTGTATCTTCCGAAGCTTTGATCAGAAATATTGAGAAAACCAAAGTAAAAATGGATTTGTATGACTTTGACCGTCCGGTAGCCATACAAATCTATGGGCATAATATAGATTCAATGGTTGAGGCAGCTAAAATTGTGGAAGAGTCGAATCCCGATTTTATTGACCTGAATTTTGGTTGCCCCATGAAAAAAATTGTCCGGCATGGTGCATGTTCCTATTTACTGAAAGACATCCCTAAAATGGAGGAAATGGTTGCAAAGGTTGTAAAAGCCGTTAATTTGCCTGTCACGGCAAAAACAAGGTTGGGATGGGATGAAACCAGTACTCCAATTGTTGAAATCGCAGAACGATTACAGGATGTAGGTTTGGCAGCATTAGCGATACACGGTCGAACCAGAAATCAATTGTATACTGGTGAAGCTGATTGGAAATTTATTGGGAAAGTCAAAAATAATCAACGAATTAAAATCCCAATTGTGGGCAATGGCGATATTAATGGACCTGAAAAAGCCAAATTATGTTTGGAACAATCTGGCGCTGATGGATTGATGGTTGGAAGGGGTGCAATTGGAAGGCCCTGGATTTTTAGGGAAATCAAACAGTATCTTGCAAGTGGTGCGCTTCCCAAACCAATGTCGGTAGAGGAAGTTACGAATGTTGCCATGGAACAATTAAAACTTACCATAGATTGGAGAGGGAATGAAAAGAATGCCATTCTTATGATGCGACGCCATTTTGCAAAATATTTTCCGGGGCTTCCAAATTTCAGGGAATTAAGAATAAGGCTCCTCCGTGCAGAAACCTACACCGAAGTTCATTCAATATTAAACACAATTGCCGACACCTATAAAGGTGTTTTGATGGATTATACCAACGTTAGCTTAAAATAAATGAAATGAATTATTCAAATCATTATTCAGAACAAAACCTTTGGGATAAAATTAAACAGTTTTCAAAAACTGCCGGAGAAAAGGTTGTTTATGCCGTTTTGTTATTGTTTTATCTCGTGACCGATAAGGGTGTATCCCTAAAATCAAAAGCAACAATCATAGGGGCGCTGGGATATTTTATTTTCCCATTGGATGCCATTCCAGACATCATGCCAGCTATTGGTTTTACTGACGATTTGGGTGTACTAATGTTTGCTTTATCAGAAGTTTCATCAAGTATTACTCCCGAAATGAAGAAAAAAGCCAAAGAACAACTTAAAGAATGGTTTAACAAGGTTAACGAGTCTGAAATTAAGGAACTTGAGGAAAACCTACAATCCTAATCCGTGTTTGTTTAATAAATTTTAACACTCCTCTTTTATTCATGGCATGCTATTTGAAAATTAAAAAGCATGGTTCTTATACTGAGGCAAATAAGAACTTCCTTTGTTTCTGTTTCTGTATTTAATAAAGAAAGTCGGCTTAAGAGCCGGCTTTTTTACATATTTTAGCCCCAAATTAATTCTATGTTTTCTTTAGACTTTACAACTTTACAGTGGATACTGCTGTTCTTTTGTGCCATGTTGGTAGGCATGTCGAAAGTAGGCGTTCCAGGTGTTTCGATGATTGTCGTCCCGGTTTTGGCTTTTATTTTTGGAGGTAAATCCTCAACAGGAATATTATTACCAATGCTTATTATGGCGGATATATTTGGAGTAAGCTACTATCACCGACATGCACAATGGAAACCCTTGCTTAAGCTCTTGCCCTGGGCATTTATTGGAATTGGTATCGCTCTTTGGGTTGGAGAGGTTGTAAACGATGAACAGTTTAAAGAGATCATTGCAATTGTGGTATTTATTTGCATTGGATTTTTACTTTGGAAAGATAAAAGTAAAGGAAAGTATTCGTTTCCTGACAAATGGTGGTTTGCAGCTTTTATGGGCATTTTAGGTGGTTTTGCTACCATGATTGGGAATGTTGCCGGACCTATATTCGCCGTTTATTTATTGACAATGCACCTCCCAAAAAACCGTTTTATTGGCACCGGGGCATGGTTCTTCATTCTTATCAATATTAGTAAATTCCCTTTGCATTATTTTATTTGGGAAACCATCAACCTGAAGACTTTGACACTCGATATTTGTATGCTCCCGGCTATAGGAATTGGGGCGTTTCTTGGTATAAAAGCCGTAAAAAAAATACCAGAGAAAACATATCGGGTCTTTGTAATCGCCGTTACTGCTATTTCCGCTTTTCTTTTGTTAATCTAATCTATACGGAATGGAAAATCTTAACTCGTTTTTTGAAGGCAAAAGTTTTACTTCGCTACTTGATATCGGCACTGGTTCCGGACAGTTTATACAAACAATACTTGACACAATAAATGTTTCAGAAATAATTGGCATAGATCCCGGATCGGATGGTTTTGCAGAAGCGAAAGAAAAATTTCGAAATGATAGCATTCAATTCAGGCAAATGAATGCCCAAAAACTGGATTTTGCAGACAATACATTCGACCTTATTACAATGTCAAAAGCTCTTCATCATTTGCCACTTTTAACAGAATCTTTTCAGGAAATGAAACGTGTATTAAAACCTGATGGATTTTTAATATTGTCAGAAATGTTTAGCGACAACTTAAATAATGCTGAAGAAAACCAAAAAATATATCACCATACGAAAAGTAAAATTGATCGGATTTTAGGAGATTATCACCACGAAACCTGGAAGAAAAATGAGATTTTAGTCATCATTGAAAAAAAAGGTTTTAAAGTGGTTTTTCATTTTGAGCAGAAGTTCCCTGAAAATAAAATTAAAACAGAAGATGATCGTAACTTATGGATGCAAAAGTTTGACGACGAGATTGCGAGACTTGAAGGCAAACCTGAACATGAATATTTTCAAGAATTATCAAAAGATTTTAAAACAAGATTGAAGGAATTTGGCATTCAGAATCCAACGAATATTGTTGCAATTTGTAAGCCAATTTAAGCGATAAAACATTATTGACAAGCTCTTATACGTATATTTACGTCGTTATACTGGTTTGCGTTTACTTTCTTTACAAATACACAGGAGTAGATATTCTTTCCCGAACAATCAAAACTCAATTTGTTTTCAAGCTTTGAATACTCATTGAATATAAACAACTCTTTTAATTGCTTTAGGTTTTTATGCTTTTAATTCAAACTTTTAAGCGAGATAATCCTATAAAATTCGGAGTATTTTTCCCAAAATAATTATAAAAACAATTTTTGCAGTGCACTTTTAAGCCTCCTTTTAAGTACGTATATTTGTTCTTATAAACGTATTTTTATGAAAACAGTCAACTACTCTGAATTTAGAAATTCCCTCAAAAAGAACCTGGATGCCGTTAGCGACGATCATGAAATTATGATTGTACACAGATCAAAAGGACGAAGTGTTGTTGTTCTTTCAATGGATGAATACAATTCGTTTAAAGAGACACAGTACCTTTTAAGTTCCCCTCAGAATAAAGAAAAACTGGAAGAAGGAATTATGGATACTGAAAAAGGAAGCATTGAAGGTATCGCAAAACTAATTGGCAAACTGTAACCCCTCGTTTATGGAAATATTATGGCATAAAAATGCAATTGAGGATTATAAAACCTGGCAGAATTCCGATGCCGAAAGTTTTAATCATCTCAACATGCTGTTAAAAGAATGTTTGTTAAATCCGTTTTCTGGGAAAGGGAATCCCAGGCAGCTAAAAGGGGCATTAACAAATTATTGGTCGAGAAGGATCAATGACGAGCATCGGATTGTTTACAAAATCCATGAAGGGAACCTGGTTATTATTCAGTGTCGATACCATTAACTAAAAATCCCAATGGCATCATTTGCCATCAGGATTTAATTTATCTCTCTACTATTTAATATTATCCTTTTAACGCTTCCGCACCACCTGTAATTTCAAGTATTTCGTTGGTAATTGTTGCTTGCCGTGCTTTGTTATATTGCAAGGTGAGATCATTCAACAATTCCGTAGCATTATCTGTAGCCTGGTGCATTGCCGTCATCCGGGCACCGTGCTCTGCAGCATTTGAATCAAGCAGAGCTTTGTATATCTGAATTTTCAACGATTTCGGAATAAGTTCTTCAATGATTGCTTCCTTAGAAGGTTCATATATAAAATCGTGGTTTGTATTTGTCTCTTCCTCTTCCTGAATTTCTACCGGAAGAAATTTTTCAGCAGATAAAACCTGAACTGCTGCATTTTTAAATTGATTGTAAACCAATTCTACACAATCATAAGTACCATCAGCAAATGAACTCATAATATTGGCAGCAACAAGAGATACATTTTCAAAGTTTAGGGCATCAAAAAGTTCGTTATCACTGCCACTAATATTCATATTGGCGTGTTTCAGCAATCGTCCTCCCTGCTTTCCTATGGCAAGAAAACTTACTTTCCCTTTTTTAAACTGGCTTGCATATTTTGTTTTTGCAAGTTCAATAGCTTTTTTCGAAATATTTGAGTTGAATGCCCCACAAAGCCCTTTGTTTGATGTAAGTAGAACAATCAAAACCTTTTGAGCTTCTCGTTGCTGAGTGTAAACAGATTCTTCCACATTCTCAAGGCTGGAACTTAAAGATGTGATGATCTGGTGTAACTTATCAGCATAAGGTCGAATCTGCAAAATTGCATCCTGGGCTTTTTTAAGCTTTGCGGCAGAAACCATTTTCATGGCACTTGTAACCTGCCTAGTGGTTTTTACCGATGCAATTCTTGTTCTTATTTCTTTTAATCCAGCCATACTTTAAAATCTATTACAGAATCCGAACGAATTTTATTTACTCTTCCCTGTTTTAATAAGTTATTTTTTATATCTGTCGGCAACTTCGGCAGCAATTTTTACAATTGCTTCTTCAATATCCGTATTTAAAGTACCAACTTTCAATTGATCTAATTTATCGCGGTGTTGCAGTTCCATCAGCTCAAGAAAATCATTTTCAAATTCTTTTACTTTTTCAATTGGAACCTCTTTTAACAATTCTTTAGACCCACAATAAATAATTGCAATTTGATGTTCAATTTTCATTGGCGCGTATTGCCCTTGCTTTAAGATCTCTACATTTTTACGTCCTTTGTCCAAAACACGCATTGTTGCAGCATCGAGGTCGGAACCGAATTTTGAGAATGCTTCCAACTCACGGAATTGTGCCTGGTCTAACTTCAGCGTGCCTGCGATTTTTTTCATTGCTTTCACCTGTGCGTTACCTCCAACACGCGAAACCGAAATACCTACGTTAATGGCAGGACGGACACCTGAGTTAAATAAGTTTGATTCCAGGAATATCTGACCATCGGTAATTGATATAACGTTGGTTGGAATATATGCTGAAACGTCACCACCTTGTGTTTCAATAATTGGCAATGCTGTTAATGATCCACCTCCTTTTACTTTGCCTTTGAGGCATTCGGGCAGATCATTCATTTTAGCGGCAATTTCATCTGAGTCGATCACCTTTGCTGCCCTCTCCAATAAACGTGAGTGAAGATAGAACACATCACCCGGATACGCTTCGCGCCCTGGTGGACGTCTTAGCAATAAGGAAACTTCACGATACGAAACTGCTTGTTTCGATAAATCATCGTAAATAATTAAAGCATCTCTTCCGGTATCCCTGAAATATTCACCGATTGCAGCTCCTGCATAGGGTGCATAATACTGCAAAGCTGCCGGGTCGGATGCTGTTGCCGTAACAATAGTTGTATAAGGCATTGCGCCTGCTTTTTCCAATGTTGCAGCAATATTCGCAACTGTTGAGCCCTTTTGCCCCACAGCCACATAGATACAATATACCGGGTTTCCTTTTTCGTAATTTTCTTTCTGGTTGATTATTGTATCAATCGCAACGGCCGTTTTACCAGTCTGTCTGTCCCCAATAATTAATTCGCGCTGGCCACGTCCGATAGGGATCATGGCGTCAATTGCTTTTAGCCCTGTTTGTAAGGGTTGTTTTACCGGCTGACGAAATATAACACCAGGCGCTTTACGCTCTAAAGGCATTTCGAATAGTTCGCCACCAATTGCTCCTTTTCCATCGATACCTTCTCCAATGGTATTGATAACCCTTCCTAATAGCCCTTCGCCTACCATAATCGATGCAATCCTCTGAAGCCTTTTTACGGTATCCCCTTCTTTAATATTACTGGTTAGACCAAGTAATACCACTCCAACATTATCTTCTTCAAGGTTTAAAACGATACCTTTAATTCCGCAATCAAACTCCACCATTTCGTTGGCCTCAACGTTTGAAAGTCCGTAAATGCGGGCAATTCCATCACCAACTTGTAATACGGTGCCTACTTCTTGCAGATCAGTTTCCGATTTGAAACCTTCTAATTGTTGTTTTAGTATTTGAGATACTTCAGCAGGTTTAATGTCAGCCATTTTCTATACGTTTTAGCAATAAATTATTGTTTGATTTCTGTTTCCAGAAGTTTTGATTTTATCTTTTTCAGTTGAGTTGCAATACTCGCATCAACTTGTTTGTCGTCAACACGAAGTATTACCCCGCCAATAATTGCCGGATCAACTTTTTCTGTGATTTCAATTTGATAATTAAGGTTCTTTTCCAGGATTTCCTTTGCCTGTTCCATGCTTTCCTTCGAAAGTTGCTTGGCAGAAGTAATCGTTGCTGATTTAATGCCAAGGTCTTCACGAGTTAGAGCCAAAAAATTCCTACAAATATCCGGAATATGAACTTCCCGTTTATTTTCAGCAATTAACAAAATGAATTTTAAGGTCAAATCGTGTATTTTCCCAGAGAAGATTTGGTTTAATATTTTTACCTTTTGTGATGTTTTTACAACCGGGCTCTCCAACAACAGCAAAAAATCTTTGGATTTGGTCCCAGCTTTTGCCACCACTTCCATATCTTGTTTTAATGTGTCCAACAAATTCTTTTCTTTTGCAAGTGAAAAGAAAGCTTTTGCGTAACGAACAGATATTTTACTCTGGTTCATAGTTTAATTCAACTTTAGATCGTCCAGGATATCTTTGACCATACCCTCCTGTTCTCCTTTATTATCTAACTCTTTTTTAATGATTTTCTCAGCAATCATAACAGAAAGGCCAGCTACCTGAGCTTTAATTTCTGATATAGCAGAAGCTTTTTCGGCCTGGATTTGTTCCCTGGCTTTTTCAATTGTTTTTTGTGCTTCTGCACTTGCTTTATCCTTCGCCTCGGCAACAATTTTTTCTTTTATCTCTTTTGCTTCTTTCAGGATAATATCTTTTTCTTTTTTTGCTTCGAGAATAAACTTATCGTTATCAGCTTTTAGGTTTGCCACCTCATTTCGTGCTTCTTCAGCCGAATTAATTGCAGCCGCAATTGATGTTTCCCGATCTTTAAGGGCTTGCAGAATTGGTTTCCAAGCAAACTTTCGTAAGATGAAAAAAACAATTCCGAAGATGATGACCATCCAAACAATGGTTCCCAGATTTGGTGTTACTAAACCCATAGTTGTTAATTTTACATTTGGTGAACAACCATAACCCCGGCAATCCCGGGGTTTAAGCTGTTCTTAAAAAATCTTTTGCTTACACAAAAATTACAAGAGCACAAATGATCACAGCAAAGAAGGCTACACCTTCGATAAGTGCTGCAGAAACAATCATGTTTGAGCGGATATCGCCACTTGCTTCAGGTTGACGGGCAATTGCTTCCATGGCGCTTGCACCAATTTTACCAATTCCCATACCTGCTCCAATTGCAGCCAATCCTGCTCCCAAAGCTGCACCCATTTTGCCGATCCCTGCACCTGCGGCTGCTTGAAGCAATACAGTTAAAATTGCTGATAACATAATTTTTAATTTTAATTAATTAATGATGATCTGATGTTGCCATTCCGAAATAAAGGGCCGACAACAAGGTAAATACATATGCTTGTATGAATGATACTAATACATCCAACAACAGAATAAACACAGAAAATGCAATTGATACCGGGCTAATCCCAAAACCGGCGCCGGCACCCATTAAACTTGCAAAAATGAAAATTAGGCTTACAAATACGGTTACGATCATGTGCCCTGCCATCATGTTTGCAAACAATCGGACCATCAATACGAATGGCTTTGTAATAACCCCCGAAAGTTCTACAATTGGCATTAAGGGCAGTGGGAACTTTAACCACCATGGCACATCCGGGTTATAAATTTCTTTCCAATAATGCTTGTTACCATTAATAGTGGTAATTGCGAAGGTAAATAAAGCCAACACCATTGTAACAGCAATGTTCCCGGTTACGTTTGCCCCAAACGGTGGGATTGGTATTAATCCCATAAAATTGTTTATAAGGATAAAGAAGAATACTGTCAATAAAAACGGCATAAACTTCTCATATTTTTTGTCCCCAATTGCAGGTTTTGCAATTTCGTCCCTAATAAAAAGGATGAGTGGTTCAAGCAGGTTTTGCAATCCAGTTGGTGCTTTCCCTGTATTTTTCTTTGCAGTTTTTGCGACCGATAATAAAATCCACAATAAAAGGATTACCGATACCAGAATCCCGGCAACTGTTTTAGTAATCGAAAAATCCCATGGTTTGCCAATTTCATGCCCATGTTCATCAAGTTCAACAATTTTTCCTTCGTTATCTCCACTATGTGCAATTTCAAAACCTTTATAAGATGAGTGCCCATGATGGAATTTAGACGACATAAATACATTTAGTCCTTTAGTCTTGCTATAAACGATAATTGGAAGGGGAATACTTACATGATGCTCTTTATAACTTAGAATATGCCAATCATAAGCATCGGAAACGTGGTCAATTACAAATTTTCCCGCATTAAATTTTTCTTCTTCGTGAGTTGTTTCGTGATGAGTAGTTTCTTCTGCTTCATGCTGTGCAAAAGTTGGGTTCATCAACAAACCCATACACATAAGAAATAAAAAAAATCCTTTGAAAATCTTCAACATTTTAGAGATCTGAAATTTTTCGACTATCCACAAATTTATAAGTTTTTTCTTATCAGCTACACAAAAAGCCTAACAATCTTGTAATATTTAACAAGAAATATCCATACTAATTATCTTTTCTGGCCGAACGCACTATTTTCATTAAATCCGTTACTTCCGTAACCGTAAAAACAACGTACAATACCATAACAACCAAAACAAAAGCAATGGCATTTTGGGTACTTATGGCAAGGCTTATAATTGTAAAAAGAGAGTAAATTAACAGCTTTACAAAAGTCATTACCATACTTACCCTCGTGAACTTTGCCGGTTTGGTTTTTACCATTTTTAACTGATAGGCGTGTACACCGAGAGTAACCAAAAAGAAAAACGGCAGCGCCCAAAGCATTAATGGCATATAATATACGCTTAAAAAAAACTTAAAAGCAATTGCTCCAAAAGCCAACATAACTAGTGCTACAGTCAACAATTTTATAGAAAAATTTTTTAAATAAATATTCATTTTTTCAGTAGATTTTTCACGCCATAAATTATTGAGATAATAACCGAAACAATCACAAGGATAAATGTAAAGGCCTTAAATTCGTTTTCGAGCCATTGGTCAATTTTATAACCAGCCCAGGTTCCAAAGACTATAATTGCAGCCATTTCAAAGCCCAGGCCCGAGTATCTTATAAAACCGGAATTGAATTTATCCTTATTATTTTTTTGCGCTTGGCTCATCTTGTGATCTGCTGTCACCCATTTTACAGGTTCCGGTAAACAATGATCCCGGTTCAACAGTTAGTTTTGCAGAAATAATATCGCCTGTAATCCTTGCTGATTCTTTCATAGTGAGAAGTTCCGTAGCCTTTATCTTTCCCAATACTACCCCAGAAATTTCCGTATTCTTACATGAAATTTCGCCTTCAATTTTCCCGCTTGTACCGATAACAAGCCGTCCTTTTACATCAATATTACCTTTGAGTTCACCGTCAATCCTGATATCTCCATCGGTGGTTATATCACCAACTATTACGGTTCCTTTGTTAATGAGGTTAACACTTTGACTTTCTGCTTCGTTGTAGTTTCTGGAAACTTGTTTTGCCATGGCTTATAATTTATTAATTGTCTGCTTGTAATGGAAATGTATTCCAACTATTTCAATGGGGGTGCTGAAATTACAAAAAAATATAAGCTCTTCAAAAAAAGGAATCTCATTTTCAAGAAAATAAGTTCCAAAACCAATAGATGAAAGGTTTTATTCTATCGAATCCCCATCATAAGCCCATTTCAGGTAAACGCTACCCCAGGTAAATCCGGCACCAAAAGCAGTGAGTATGATGTTATCGCCTTTTTTTAATTGTTTCTCATAATCATAAAGGCAGAGTGGGATGGTCGCAGATGTTGTATTCCCGTATTTTTGGATATTTACCATCACCTGAGCCGGGTCAATCTGCATCCTTTTAGCCGTAGCATCAATGATTCGCATATTTGCCTGGTGCGGAACAAGCCATGCCAGGTTATCGGCGTTTAAATTATGCTTTTCCATCATTCGTACGGAAACATCGGCCATGCTTGATACTGCATATTTAAAAACTGTTTTACCTTCCTGGTAAACATAGTGTTCGCGGTTATCTACAGTTTCATACGATGCCGGTCGCGCAGAACCTCCAGCTTTCATGTGCAAGTGGTGCCTGCCTAATCCATCTACATGGTGTATGTGATCAATAATACCGAGATCTTCTTCAGTGGGTTCCAATAAAATGGCGGTACCCGCATCCCCAAACAACGGGCAGGTAGAACGGTCGTGATAATTAGTAATTGCCGACATCATATCTGAAGCAATTACCACTACTTTTTTATATTGCCCGGACTCAATAAATTGAGAAGCTGTAACAAGCGCAAAAATAAATCCTGAACAAGCTGCATTTAAATCAAAACTCCAGGCATTGTGAATTCCTGCCTTATGAGCGATAATATTTGCGGTAGCCGGAAACGGCATATCAGGAGTTATGGTTGCACAAATTAAAAGATCAATATCGTCTTTGTTTGTTCCTGTTTTTACGATCAAGTTTTCTAATGCGGCAACACCCATATCACTATTGGCTTTGCCTTCTTCCTTCATTATCCTTCTTTCTTTAATACCAATTCGTTGCATTATCCACTCATCGCTTGTGTCAACCATGGTACTAATCTCTTCATTTGTAAGCCTGTATTCCGGCAAAAATGCACCAACTCCTGTAATTGCAGCTCTTGTTTTTTTCATTAAATGAACTTAATATGATCTTTATTTTGATCGTGGCAAACGACCTAATTTCCCTTCTTGATTTTCAGGGCTCGAATATAAATGTAATATGTGGGATAGCAAAAATATTTTGAAACAAAAATAGCCGTAAACCCTTGTAGAACAATCAATTAAAATGTTCAAAAGTTTAAACGGCTGCATAAAAAAACCAGGGATTTCCTGGCTTATTTATCATATGCTATACAGCTATGTCTTTTTCAATTACTTGTTTTCCCCTGTAATAACCACACTCTGAACATACAGTATGGTATTTTACGGTAGAACCGCAATTTGAACAGGTAGCCAAAGTTGGAGCAACAGCTTTGTAGTGTGTTCTACGCTTATCTCTCCTTGATTTTGATATTTTATGCTTTGGATGTGCCATTTTATATAAATTTTAATTACTATTTCTTAATTTTTTTAGTGCATCCCACCTTTCATCCGTTTTTTCTTCGTGGGAATACGAATATTTTTCAATTTTATTAAGCATTTCCGGATCACATGTGCTTTCTCCTTTTTCATTTTCGGGATGACGGTGTATCACCGGTAAACTTAAAACAGAAAACTCATACAATAGTTGGGCAATATTAATTTCGTTTGCTTCAGGCGATACCCAGAAAACCTCTTCGTTGTCTTCATTCCTTCCTAAACCAAATTTCACAAAAACCTTTGATTCGAAAGAAATGTTCTCTTCATACTCTTCGAGGCACCAGTCGCACATAAGCTTTACGGTACCATTTAATTGAATACTCATACTAAGCAATGAACTCCTTTTCTCCAAAAGCACATTTGCCTTGATATTCGCCTTCTCAATTAAATCCCCACCTATTCGCTCAAAGAACTTATCATCAATTACATATTCAAATTCATGTAATCCTTCCTTTAGTCCCTTATAAGCAATATCATATATTGATAACTTACTCATGGTTTTAAAAAAAGTGATGCAAAAGTATAAATTTTTCTTTAACGATTAAAATAATCCTGAAAAAAATAAAGTATTGTAACAGAATAGTTTCAATAAAACTACTTTTTAAGGATTATTCGGAAAGTTGTTCCCTTGTTTAGTTCACTTTGTTTGATGAATATTTTTCCGTTGTGATAGTTCTCAACAATTCGCCTGGCCAAAGATAAACCTAAGCCCCAGCCTCTTTTTTTTGTGGAAAATCCGGGCTCAAAAATCGTTTTATGTTGTGACTTTGAAATGCCTTTCCCAGTATCTGCAATATCTATCAGTACGGTATCGTCCTTTTCTTTTAAGCTAATGGTTATATTTCCTGAATTATCCATAGCATCAATGGCGTTTTTGCACAGGTTTTCAATAACCCACGAGAATAATGCAATGTTTAGAGGAACCAAATAAGTTCCAGCCTCATCGTAGTTAACATCAAATACAACTTTATTGGATGATCTCCTTTTAAGGTATTCCACAGTCGACATAATTGTCTCGATTACATCTGTGTGCAATAGTTCTGGTGCAGATCCAATTTTTGAAAACCTCTCAGCAATTTTTTCCAGCCTCTGTGTATCATTTTCAAATTCCCTGATTAATGAAAGATCAACATCTTTCATTTTTAGCAGTTCAATCCATGCCATTAACGACGAAATTGGGGTGCCAAGCTGATGGGCTGTTTCTTTTGACATCCCCACCCAAACCTGGTTTTGTTCGGCTTTATGCGAAGCGTTAAATGCATAATATGCAATTCCTATAAAAAGAAAAATAACAAAAAGCTGTGCAACTGGGAATAAGCGCAAATTCCGAAGTAAAAACGAATCCCGATAATATAAATATTGTTTTAATCCATCGCCTAAATCAATTTCAATAGGTTCTCCGTTTCTTTTCATTTTTGCCAGTTCCTTTTGTAAAACTGCATCCTTCCTGTTCTCCGAATATTTAATATTTGCATCCACAATTATTTTGTCATCCTGTGTAACAATAATCGGGGTGGTTTTATTTTGCGCGGTTACCAAGTTTAGGTAAGTAAGGTATTTCGTTTCCAATTGCGATATTTTTGCAGTTGCAATCTCAATTGAATTTGCTGCTAATGCGCTAACCGGGTCAGACGTTGACTCAATTTGGATATCAATTAACCCTTCGGTTGCATTTGCCCAAAGTTCAACATTCTTGAGTTCTTCGAGAGCCATTTTATTAGTAAGCCAATTGGTATATAAAAGGGAGGCTGCACCAATTAAAACAGCAGCAATAAGAAGGAGGATTTTCCAGCGCCTTTTCTTTAAATAGATATCCACTATAGTGTAGTTTTTGTTTTGGTATGATGAAGGAACGAAAAAAAGACAAAAAAATTATTTTGTCAACAGTTCCTTAACTGCTTCATAAATACCCTTGGTATCAAATCCACATTCCCGGTACAATTCATCGGGGGTACCTTGCTCAATAAACCTATCCGGGATTCCAAGTATTTTCAATCTGGCTGTATAATTGTTTTCCACCATAAATTCGGCAACAGCACTGCCAAACCCTCCTTTTACAGTTCCATCTTCAACCGTAATTACCAGTTGGTGTTTTTTAAATACCTCATTCAGGATTGATTCGTCAATAGGTTTTAGGTACCTCATGTCGTAATGGGCAGCACTTATTGATTCCTTTTCGAGTTTTTTGACTGCCCGCTGAGCGAACATTCCCGGTTTTCCAATAGTCAGGATTGCAACATTATCTCCATCAGAGAGCATCCTTCCTTTTCCGACTTCCAATTTTTCAAATGGTTCCTTCCAATTTAGATACGAACCACATCCTCTCGGGTAACGGATTGAAAATGGCCCCATATTATCTAATTGAGCCGTGTACATTAAGTTTCGAAGCTCAATTTCATCCATTGGAGACGAAATAACCATGTTAGGAATGCTTCTCATATAGGCTAAATCATAAGCCCCATGATGGGTTGCCCCATCTTCACCAACCAAACCACCCCGGTCAAGGCAAAATACTACGTTTAAATCCTGGATAGCAACATCATGGATAACCTGATCATATGCCCGTTGCATGAATGTAGAATATATATTGCAAAATGGTACCAATCCTTGTTTAGCCATTCCTGCCGAAAATGTCACTGCATGTTGTTCGGCTATACCCACATCAAATGAGCGGTCGGGCATTTTTTCCATCATTATATTTAGCGAACAACCTGAAGGCATTGCAGGTGTTACCCCAACAATTTTCGGGTTATTCTCAGCAAGCTCAACAATTGTTTCACCAAATACATTCTGAAACTTTGGAGCTTTATCAATTGCGCAATCACAACTTAGTAATTCCCCTGTATTTTTATTGAATTTTCCGGGTGCATGCCATTTGGTCTGTTCTAATTCAGCATACTTGAATCCTTTTCCCTTTTTTGTTTTTATGTGTAAGATTTTTGGTCCGGGAATATCCTTCAAATCGTTTAATACTTTCGCCAGATAAACAACATTATGCCCGTCAATAGGTCCAAAATACCTAAAATTGAATGACTCAAAAAGGTTGTTTTGTTTCAACAAAAAGTTTTTCATGGCATGTTGGTTCTTTTGCAAAAACCTTCTTGTTTTATGCCCAATACCATCAATTTTCCCCAGTCCATCCCACACATCGGTTTTAATCCTGTTATAGGTGTGTGATTTTGAGATATTAAGTAAATACTGGCTAAAACCTCCAACGCTTGGATCGATCGCCATGTTGTTGTCGTTCAAAATAATGAGCAGGTTCGACTTTTCGACCCCGGCATGATTGAGCCCTTCAAATGCCATCCCGCCAGTCATTGCGCCATCTCCAATAACGGCAACAATCCTTTTTTCGGTTTCCTGTTTAAGTTTGGCTGCAATTGCCATTCCTAATGCTGCCGAAATAGAAGTGGACGAATGCCCAACGCCAAAAGCATCGTGTTCGCTTTCCGAGATTTTTGGAAAACCACTAATACCCTTGTATTTTCGGTTGGTATGAAAAACATCTCTTCGACCTGTTAGAATTTTGTGTGCGTAAGCCTGATGCCCGACATCCCAAATCAACTGATCGTTTGGCGAATCAAAAATATAATGGAGAGCAACGGTTAATTCCACAACACCAAGGCTGGCCCCAAAATGACCGGGATTTGTTGATACCGCATCAATAATAAAATCCCTCAATTCTGAACATACTCCCGGCAGTGATTTCAATGCCAGCTTTTTCAGATCTGAAGGATCATTTATGCTTGTTAAAAGTTTTCCCTTTATCTCTTCCATTAAATTGTAAAATTATTTCAAATATAGAATTTATCACTGGTAATAAGGATAATTTTTATCATTTTCAAAAAAACATATTTTGCCTGTTTGTGAAAAGAAGTAACTTTAAACATCTAAAACAAAATGAGCCATGAATAGAATTAAACTTATAATTTCGATAGTTATTGTAATGTTTTTATCTTCCTGTGTTTCGATGAAACAATATAACGAAGCATCGGCAAAACTGGAAAGCCAAAAAGTAGAAAATGAGCGCTTGAACAAAGAACTCATGGACTTATCAACCAAGAATACCGAGCTTGGCGCCGAAACAGAACAGCTTCGCAATAGAAACAATCTCTTATCAAAAGAAAACGATGAACTCAAATATGAAAAATCGAAGTTTAATAACCAATTATCTCATTTGCAGAAAGAAAAGGAAGAATTAGCAGCCCAACTTAATGCTATACAAGCGGGCAGCTCAACCGAAATCAGGAAACTATTGGAAGAACTTGATGCCACTCGAGGAAGCTTAAATACAAGGGAAGACAAATTGTTGGCAGCCGAAAAAGAACTCTCGGCAAAACAAGCCCGCTTACTTGAGCTTGAAAATATATTGGCACAAAAAGACCAGGCGGTAAAAGAATTAAAGTCGAAAGTTACCCAGGCATTAGTGGGCTTCAATAACAATGGGCTTACGGTATTCGAAAAAAACGGGAAAGTATATGTTTCCCTGGAAGAACAATTGCTTTTTAAAACCGGACAGTGGGTGGTTGATCCGAACGGCAAAAAGGCCATTGAAGAACTTGCAAATGTACTGGCTCAAAATAATGATATTAACGTAATGGTTGAAGGGCACACCGACAATGTACCAATGAATGGTACTGGCACTATAAAAGATAATTGGGACCTGAGTGTTATGCGCGCAACGGCAGTTGCAAAAATATTAACCGCCAACACAGGTGTTAACCCAAAGCAAATAATTGCTGCCGGAAGAAGCAAATATATGCCAGTTGATGAACAAAACACAGCTGAGGCAAGGCAAAAAAACCGACGCACCGATATCATTTTAACACCAAAACTTGATGAATTATTAAAGATCATTGAGTCAAATTAACACGCAAAAAATGGAGCTTCTTAAAAAAAATATTGTCTTATCGGTTCTATTACTTTTAGTAACATTTGGTGCTTACCACCAGGTGTTAAGAAATGATTTTGTGGATATTGACGATCAGAAACTTATATTAAATAATCCAGCAGTAAGTAATCCTTCAATTCCCATAACAAGATGCTTAGAATGGAATTTATACCGGGCTCATTATAAACCCATAACAGCCCTAACCTGGCGAATGGAATATATGCTTGTTGGGGACAAACCATTCCTATACCATTTAAACAACTTATTGCTGCATATCGCCAATGTTATTTTGGTTTTTTTTATAGGGCTTAAATTATTGCAAAGATTTTTTGAAGATAGAAAAAAGATCCAGCTTGGTGCTTTTATTTTTGCCTTACTTTTTTCACTGCACCCCTTGCATGTTGAATCGGTAGCATGGGCAGTTGAACGAAAAGATGTGCTTTTTTCGTTTTTCTATTTAGGAGGATGGTTAACATATCTGGAATATTTACAGAAGAAAAAATATATCTGGCTCTTGGTTACGGCAATTTTGTATTTCCTTTCAATGATGTCGAAATCAATGGGGATTACCTTAATCGCTGTGCTGTTCCTGACAGATATTCTTTATAAAAGAAAAATTAACTTCAAGCTTCTTATTGAAAAAATTCCAGTGTTTGCAATATTTTTAGTGAGCCTTCATTTGTTCGGGCTGTTGTTTGATTTTAACTCAAAAGATACAGCTGGTTTAACTTTTGTGGCCGAAGCCCATCAGGCATCTAATTTTGAAACCCTTAATCTTTTCACCCCACTTGTTCGAAGGATTGTAACTATCTTCCTGCGGTTTTCATTTTGGCTGGGACATGTTTTTGTCCCCATAAAATGTGCGCTCATTTATCCTAAAAAAGACATCCTTGATTTTTTTGGCAAAGGAATGTTGATTTTCCCATTTCTTATTGGAGCTGTTTATCTTACGGCCTTCTTTTTAAGAAAAAAAGTCCCGGAAATACTGTGGGGCTTGTTGTTTTTTTGGGCAACAATATCGCCTGCCATTGCTATATCCGACTCTGGAACTGCAGTTTTCCTGCCCGATAGGTATTTATATATTCCACTAATAGGGGTAATCTTTTTTTTAACAGTTATAGCCATTAAGCTTTATTCAAAAAACAAAAACCTTGTATTACTGGTAGTCGGAGCAGTTACTATATGGTTTGCAGTTCTAACATTTAAACAGGTAAAAGTTTGGGAGAACACAGGTACTTTATGGACCCGGGTAATTGATTTGTTTAGCTGTAATGCTGAAGTAATTAATGCCAGGGCCAATTATTATAAAAATATTGGGGAAACCGAGAAGGCAATAGCTGATTTAAATGATGCAATTGCATGTGATTCTACACTTCCCCAGCCATACTATGGAAGGGCAATGTATAATTTTAACAGCCAAAACTATGCAAATGCCGTGAACGATTTCAACAATTATGTCAAATATAAACGCAGCGGATTTAATGCCGAAGTATTCTCAAACCGGGGAGCTGCATATTTCTCTATTGGAGAGGTTGAAAAAGCCTTGATTGATTATGAAAGGGCTATCCAACTGGATTCTAATTTTGTGAATGTTTACCAGAATCGGGCTATTGCCTATAAATCATTAAAAAAACATAATGAAGCTATTGGAGATTGGTCGAAATTAATAGGTTTCCGACCAGACAATATGCCCTATTATGTAGAAAGGGGAGATGCCTATTTTGCTTCCACAGATTACAAAAACGCCATTATCGATTATTCAAAAGCAATTGAATTAAAGCCAGAAAACGGAGGCATATACTTTAAACGATCGTATGCACATTACAGGTCAAGGTCGTTTACAAAAGCGCGTAACGATGCCTTGAAGGCAAAAGAACTTGGCATGAAAATGCCCGCACGCTATCTAAAAGCACTTAGGATTGACACATAAATCCACTTGATAATAATAAGCCATCAAGGGTTAACAAGGGTTCGAAATATTGGATTTTTGAAGTTAAACCCATAAAACTTTTACTTAATCCCCCGGTTGCAACAATGTTCAATTTGGTGTTAAGTTCATTGCAAGTCCGGTCAATCATTGATTCAATTAAACCACAGTAGCCTAAAACAACTCCCGATTGAATTGCATGCTCGGTATTGTCGCCAAGTACCGAAGCCGGGGCAAGCAATTGAACAAAAGGCAACTGTGCCGTATTGCTCGCCAGGGAATGAATTGCCGTTTTCAAGCCAGGCGCTATGGCAACCCCTTTTATTTCAGAATCTTCCCCAATGGTCGTGAATGTTAAAGCGGTGCCAAAATCAATCACCATGGTATTCCCTCCATACTTTGTATAAGCCGCTACCGAATTTGCCACCAGGTCGGTACCAATCTGATTCGGGTTTAAAGCTTTCACTGGCAACTTACCGTAAATTTCAGAATTAAATATCATTGGCTTTGCCTGAAAAAAACCTTCCAGCATATCGTAAATTGGACTAAGCAAAGTTGGAACAACCGTAGAAATAATGATCTTATCAATGGCATCGAGTTCAAAATTTTCATGGACCAACAATGACCGAAATATGACTCCATATTCATCCGATGTTTTATTCCGATCTGTTTGTATTCTCCAATGATTTAGCCATTTTGATTTATTATGTACCCCAAAAACAATATTCGAATTTCCAATGTCAACAGCAAGTAGCATAAATTCTCTTTTCCGCTAAATTAACGAAAATACCCTTAAGTAATCCCTAAGTGCCCAAACTATAAATTCCCCAAGTTATTTAATAAACATGGTTTACAACATTGCCTTCTTAATACTAATTCCTAATTTAATTCTGTTTATTTAGGAAACAGAACATCAAAATTGATTAATTAAAATAATATAGTAATTTTATCTGCACTCATTTTTGAAAACTAATATCTATGCAGAACACCAAGAATCCATTAATATTTGTTGTAATCGACAATACTATATATAATAGCCTGATTGTGGAATTTCTTAAATCCGCAAGATTTAAGAATATTAGATCGTTCCATTCAGGTGCTGAGTGTATTAATTACTCCAAGGAAATTCCTGACATTGTAATTACCAGTTACAACATGGAAGGCATGAATGGGTTAGATATTATGAAAAAAATCAAAGGAGAACATTCTTTTGTGGAATTCTTCTTTTTAAGCTCACAAAAAGACATTGCAACTGCCGTAGACATTGTAAAACAAGGAGCATTCGACTATATTGTTAAAGACGAAAAAGCATTGAAAAAGCTTTATACTTCAATGAACCGTGCCATTAAAACCGCTTCCTATATAAAAATCAGGAAAGGCTATAAAATAGGCGTAATTGGGTTTTTTATAGTGCTGATAATCATCATACTGGTAATTCTAAGCCTTGCTATTTTCTTCCCCGACGATTTCAGTTTCCAGTTGGGTACAATACCGCTGCTTTACTAAATATACAGGTTTTTCTTGCCCAAATCCATATAGGTAACATAAGTTATAAAGATGCAATCCCATTTTTATTATTTTAGGCGTTTAAACCTAAAATGATTGAGATGGGAATTATCGGAATTTTAAAAAAATACAACAGAAACTTCTGGGCTTCAAATACTATCGAACTTTTCGAAAGGTGGGCATGGTACGGGTTTTATCTGGCTTTTGCACTTTATTTGGTCAACTCAAAAGATACAGGGGCACTTGGGTTTTCACAAGCACAGAAAGGAATTATTATGGGAACCGGTTCCATGTTGTTGTATTTCCTCCCAGTTATAACTGGCTCAATTGCCGATAAAATCGGGTATAAAAAAATCTTGTTCCTTTCGTTTGTAATATATATCTCCGGATTTTATATGATCCGCACATTTGATTCATTCGGCTGGATGTTTTTTGCCTTTGTTTGGACATGCGTTGGCGGGGCATTTTTTAAACCTATTATTTCGGCTATGATCTCGCGAACAACGGATGATGAAACGGCTTCCATCGGATTTGGTATTTTTTATATGATGGTAAATATAGGTGGTTTTATAGGTCCTTTTTTAGCTGGTGCATTAATGAATAAAAGCTGGGACTATGTTTTCTTTATTTCGATGGGAGCAATTGCCGTAAATATGCTTATAACACTTTTCTTCTTTCGTGACCCTATTAAAAAAGATAACAATAGCAGCCTTTGGGTTAATATTCTTCAGGCATTTATCAATATTGGTATAACGCTAAAGAATTTAAAATACCTTCTATTCTTAATCATTATGGTTCTTTTCTGGACCGCTTTTAACCAACTGTACTATTCTTTTCCTGTATTTATCGATCAGTGGATTGACACAACTGTGGTGTACAATGGGTTGCATAAGGTATGGCCCTGGTTGGCAAATGCCATTGGTGAAAACGGGCAAATAACAGCGGTGAGCATGACCAGTATGGACTCCTTTTTTATTATTGCATTTCAAATTCTGGTTTCTGCATTTGTTATGCGGTTTAAACCATTGGGGGCAATCATGGGTGGTACCTTGGTTCTTGCCGGCGGGTTAGGATTAATGTTTTCGAACCAAAGTGGATGGTTAATTTTACTTGGGATTCTGATTTTCTCTTTGGGCGAAATGGCCAGTTCCCCAAAATTTACTGAATATGTTGGAAGAATTGCTCCTGCCGATCAGAAAGCTCTTTATATGGGAACATCTTTTTTACCTGTTGCCGCTGCCCACCAGCTTGCAGGATGGCTCTCAGGCGATATTTATGAGCATATTTCTGATAAAGTATTCCTTGTTAAAAAAGAAATTATCAATCGTGGCTTGTCCATTCCTGATATATCGGAAACATTTACCAAAAATGACTTTTTAAACGAAGCAGCTATGAAAATGGGAATGAACCAGGATCAGTTGACCGATTTTATCTGGCAAAATTACCATCCATCGAATATTTGGTATTTTTATTCAGGATTAGCCATTTCAGCAATGGTATTGCTTTGGTTGTACGATAGATTTGTTTTGGGAACAAAGAAAAGTTAAACTTAGCTAAGAAACTCAATATAATTCTGTCTATTTACCACCATAAAGTTATTCTGAGGATATGCCCTTTCAAAGGTTTTTGACATTCTAGGTGTTTTCTTTATGTTATATTTAAACTCGTATGCCCACATTCTTCCATCTCTTTCTTCCACATAATCAATTTCTTGTTGCTGCTTTGTTCTCCAAAAGTACTTATTAGAAAGTATTCTCTGATATTCAGAAGTTTTCATTCTTTCTGAAATTAAATAATTCTCCCAAAGTGCACCAACATCTTGTCTAATGTTTATAGAATTATAATTATTTATAATCGCATTTCTTATTCCATTATCGTAAAAATAAATTTTACGGGACTTTTTTATCTCATTTCTTAGGTTTCGGCTTAAAGCGTTAAGTTTGAAAACAACGAAAGTCTTTTCAAGCAAATTGATATATTTTTCAACCGTTTTGGGATCTGACCCTATGGTGCGTGCTAATTCATTAAATGATACTTCACTTCCCACCTGCCAGGCTAGAGATTGTAACAGCTTAACTAAAAGTTCTGGCTTTTTAATTGACTCCAAGCGAAATAAATCTTTATATAAATAACTATCACTAAGCATTGAAAGTATTTCAATGGAGTCCTCAGAATTCTTTATTACGTCAGGATAAGATCCAAAAACCAACCTCTGCTTTAGCAACATTGACTCTTCCAATTGCCCATGAAAAGAGTTTAATTCACCGAATGAAATCGGATAAAGCTTATATTCATATTTTCTACCTGTAAGAGGTTCATTAATCTCATTTGCCAATTCAAAGGATGATGATCCTGTTGCTATTACCTGTACATCCGGTATATTATCATTTGCAAGCTTTAATATAATACCTATATTTTTTATTCTTTGGGCTTCATCAATAACTGCAATTTTATTTTTACCAAATAATTGTTTTAGTTCCTTAGAATTTATTTCTGAAAAAAGCATCGGAACGTTTGGCTCATCTCCATTAAGCCAAATAAAAGGTACTCCTTGATTTTCAACAAGCATTTTTATCAATGTGGTTTTCCCTACTTGCCTTGGTCCAGTTAATATGATAACCTTTCCTTTGAATAACTTTTTCTCAATCTCTTTTATAAGCTCTCTCTGAATAAACATCCCATAAAGCTAGCATATTTAAGATTGAATTCCAAAATAGTTATGTTTTTTTTGGATTTGAGTCTATTACAAACCTCCATTTTTTTGACTTCCAAGGCTCGGGAACCGAATCCAAACCAATTCGTGGTGTTGTTTCGTAATCCGTATTTTTGGGCGCATCTTCCAACCAAATTCTATCTGATGTTAAAAGGTTTTCGCCATAAAACGACTTGTCAAGTTTTAATGCCCTGCCCAGCCTTCCCGGACCGGATATTCCATGAACGCCCCTTATTAAAACCGCCGAAGCATCACTTTCACTGCCTGTCACGAAATTTAACAGCCAATACATGCCATAAATTAGATAAACATAAACCACCCCACCTTCATGGAACATGATCTCCGTGCGTTCAGTTCTTCCTTTGCTCGCATGACAACCCAAATCTGTTGTACCATTATAGGCTTCCACCTCAGTAATCACATAGCGCGCAACAGTACCATCATCAAATCTTCGGCACAACCCTTTTCCAAGCAATTCGGAAGTTACTGTTAGCACATTCCGTGTAAAAAAATCTTTGTTTAGTTTATGAATTATCATCCACAATGAAATTTAGTTCGCATCGTTATTAGAAAGATAAAGCTAATTACTAATTATTATCTTTGAAAAAAACTTAACTACTTTATGCAGCCAATAAAAATGGTTGACCTTTACAGTCAATACCTTCATATAAAAAAAGAAATTGACCAGGCAATTCAGGACGTCATCGCATCTTCTGTTTTTATTAAAGGAGGAAAAGTTAATGATTTTGAGAAAAAACTATCCGATTATTTAGATTCAAATGTTGTTGCCTGCGGAAACGGGACAGATGCCCTTCAATTGGCATTTATGGCTTTGGGGCTTAACCCAGGAGATGAAGTGGTTACAACCCCATTTACATTTGTGTCAACCATCGAAGTGCTAGCTTTTTTAAAACTCAAACCGGTTTTTGTGGACATCCATCCAGAGACTTTTAATATCAATGAAAATGAGTTGGAAAAAGTTATAACCAATAAGACCAGGGCCATCCTACCGGTACATTTATTTGGACAATGCTCCAACATGGAACCAATCTTAAATATCGCGCAAAAACATAAGCTATTTGTGGTTGAAGATGCAGCACAATCGCTCGGTTCAGAATATTCGTTCAGCGATGGTGAAACAAAGCAATCGGGCACCATGGGACAAGTTGGAATTACTTCCTTTTTCCCTTCGAAAAACCTAGGGGCAATGGGTGATGGAGGAGCAGTGATTTGCAAAGATACAGAGTTAGCCAATAACATTAGATCTCTGGCAAACCACGGTATGAAAGAACGGTACAATTACGGTCAAATTGGTATAAACTCTCGCTTAGATGCCATGCAGGCCGCAATCTTAGAAGTGAAGCTTTCCTATCTTGAAACCTATCTTTCGAGACGGAAAGAAGCAGCTGCTCAATATACAAAGCTTCTCCAAGAAATTCCAGAATTAAAACTACCCACAGAAAGCTCATTTTGCACACATACATATAACCAATATACCATACAAACAGATAGACGTGATGCCCTTAAAGATTTTCTTGCATCCCATAATATTCCTACCCAGGTTTATTACCCAAAACCACTACATTTGCAGGAAGCATACAAGTTTCTAGGCTATAAAGCGGGTGATTTCCCCGTTTGTAAAAGTTTGTCGGCGAAAGTTTTGTCGTTGCCGATGCACACGGAGCTTCAAAAAGATCAAATAAATTATATTGCAGAAACAATTAAACGCTTTTATACTCATTAACTATGAATTACTACATACATCCAACATCACTGGTTGATGAAGGTGCACAAATTGGGGAAGGCACAAAAATCTGGCATTTCAGCCATGTGATGCCAAATGCCATTCTTGGTGAAGACTGCATTCTGGGGCAAAATGTATTTGTTGGGAACCATGTTAAAATAGGAAACAAAGTAAAAATTCAAAATAATGTCTCGGTTTATGAAGGTGTTGATTGCGAAGATCATGTATTTATAGGACCTTCAGTGGTTTTTACCAACGTGATAAACCCCAGGAGCTTTGTAGAACGAAAATCAGAATTTAAAAATACACTGGTAAGAAAAGGTGCAAGCATTGGAGCCAATGCTACGATTATTTGTGGAACAACGATTGGGGAATATGCATTTATTGGTGCCGGGGCAGTGGTATCGAAAGATGTTGCCAATTATGCCATAGTGGTTGGCAACCCTGCACGTCACACAGGTTGGATGAGCGAACAGGGTGCAAGGCTCCTATTTAATGAAGAAGGACGCGCAACTTGTATGCTTTCAGGTGAAAAATATGAATTAAAAAATGGATTAGTTATAAAAATTATATAACTCTGCGACTTAGCGACTCTGAGGTAGAACAAAATAAATTATACCGCAAAGACGGAGAGACGCGAAGAAAAATACAAAAATAAAACTCTGCGACTTTGCGCCTCTGCGGTAATAAAAATAAACCGCTGAGGCGGAGAGACGCAAAGAAAAAATAATATGGATAACCAAACATACAATAAACTATCGGGGCAAATCCTTGATGCTGCAATTACGGCGCATAAAGAAATGGGGCCAGGATTATTAGAGTCAGTATATGAATTATGTTTGTTAAAGGAATTACAATTTAGAAATGTATATGTTGAGCACCAGGTGGCGGTTCCATTATTTTATAAAGGAGAAGATTTAAAGAAAGATTTTAGGCTGGATTTATTGGTTTCAAAACAAATTATCATTGAGCTAAAGGCTGTGGATTATATTTTGTCTGTTCATGAAGCACAAATAATCTCTTATCTAAAACTTACAAATATGAAATTGGGATTCTTAATTAACTTTAATGTCCCATTGTTAAAAGATGGATTTAAACGATTTGTAAATAATTTTTGACTCTGCGACCTGACGACTTGGCTGTTAAAAAAACAGTAAACCGCAGAGACGGAGAGGCACAAAGAAAAAAACTTAAAAGAAACTCTGCGACTTAGCGTCTTTGCGGTAAAAAATCAATAAAAATGAACCGCAGAGACACAGAGATGCAAAGAAGAAATTAGTAAACAAATAAAAAAACTTTGCGTCTTAGCAACTCAGCGGTGAAAAATATTAAGACTAACCGCAGAGACGGAGAGGCACAAAGGAAAAACTTAAAAGAAACTCTGCGACTTAGCGTCTTTGCGGTAAAATCATAAAAACAATACCGCGAAGGTGGAGAGATGCAGAGAAGAAGAAAAATATGACGATAGAAAATAAAATAAAATTTGCAGTTGTTGGCATGGGACATATCGGCAAGCGGCATGCAGAAATGATACTGAGAAACCAGGACTCTGAATTAATTGCGGTCTGTGATATCCGATCTGAAAAGGAATGCAACGCTTCCGGTATTTGCGATTCTTTTTATCCTTCTATGGATGAAATGCTCCAAAATCAGTCGCAAATTGATGTGATAAACATCTGTACACCAAATGGTTTGCATGCCGAAATGAGCATAAAAGCTATAGAGTATGGCGCACATGTGGTAATAGAAAAGCCTATGGCTACCTCAAAAGCAGATGCTGAAAAAATATTGGAAGCATCTTTAAAAACCGACCGAAAAGTTTTCTGTGTAATGCAGAACAGGTATTCTCCACCATCGGTTTGGCTGAAAGATGTTATGGAACAAAAGCTTCTTGGCGAGATATTTATGGTACAGATAAACTGCTACTGGAACCGCGATGAACGTTATTATACAAACGAATCGTGGCATGGTACGAATGCTTTAGACGGGGGAACTCTGTTTACCCAATTTTCGCATTTTATTGATATGATGTTTTGGCTGTTTGGGGACATAACTAACATCAAAGGAAGCTTTAAAGACTTTAACCATCAGCAACTTACCGACTTTGAAGATTCAGGAGTTGTTCAATTTGATTTTGTGAATGGCGGAATGGGTAGTTTAACTTATTCAACTTCGGTTTTCAATAAAAACCTGGAAAGTAGCCTGACTATAATTGGTAAAAACGGAACCATAAAAGTGGCTGGACAATACATGAACGAGGTAGTTTATTGCGATATTAAAAATTATAAGATGCCCGAACTGGCACCCAGTAACCCGCCAAATGACTATGGCTTGTACAAAGGTTCGGCGCAAAACCATCACTATGTGATTCAGAATGTGGTGGACAAATTGCACAGTAATAAAAATATTTCAACCAACGCCTACGAAGGGATGAAAGTGGTGGATATCATTGAAAGAATATATTTAGAGCGGGATAAGATCTGGAAGAAACATTAAACTAACCGCAAAGACGGAGAGGCGCGAAGAAGAAAATTTAAAAAAACTCTGCAACTTTGCGACTTAGCGGTGAAAAAATATTAAAATTAACCGCTAAGACAGAGAGACACAAAGAAGAAAATTTAAAGAAACTCTGTGACTCTGCGACTCTGCGGTAAAACAAATTAAATCAACCGCAAAGACGGGGAGGTGCGAAGAAGAAAATTTAAAGAAACTCGGCGACTCAGCGACTCAGCGGTAAAACAAATTAAATTAACCGCAAAGGCGTGGAGACACAAAGAAAAGTAAAGTAATGAATATCTATTCTAAAATAGTAAAGAAACAAACGAAAGTTGCGATTATCGGCTTGGGTTATGTTGGATTACCATTGGCTGTAGAGTTTGCAAAAAAGACCAAGGTCATTGGTTTTGATGTGGATGAGGGAAAACTGGAAAAATTACAACAGGCAATTGATCCCAATGGCGAATTGGAATCAGAGGATTTTGAAAACCTTGATATACTTTTTACAAGCAACGAGAAACAGCTTGAAGATGCTGGCTTTTATATTGTTACAGTTCCTACGCCAATCGATTCACAAAACAATCCTGACTTAACTATTTTAAAATCCGCCACCGAGACCATCGGTAAACACCTGGCGAAAGATGATTATGTGGTATTTGAATCAACTGTTTATCCGGGGGTTACCGAAGATATTTGTATCCCGATCCTTGAAAAAAGTTCCGGGTTAAGTGTTGGTAAAGATTTTAAGGTTGGTTTTTCACCTGAACGTATCAATCCGGGCGACAAAATTCATACCCTTTCCAATACTGTAAAAGTAGTTTCAGGATACGATCCGGAAAGCTTAAAGCAAATATCAGAAGTTTATAAGTTAGTGGTGAATGCTGAAGTTTTCGAAGCTCCATCCATCAAAGTTGCCGAAGCCGCCAAAATAATTGAAAATACCCAGCGCGATGTGAACATTGCTCTGATGAATGAATTATCCATCATATTTAGCCGCGTTGGAATTAATACCTATGATGTACTGGAAGCCGCCGGAACCAAATGGAATTTCCTGAAATTTTATCCTGGTTTGGTCGGGGGGCATTGTATTGGTGTTGATCCGTATTATTTGGCGCATAAAGCCAAGCAATTGAAATACCATCCACAAATTATTAATTCCGGTCGGTTTGTCAATGATTCGATGGGAAGATATACCGGAAAACAGATCGTGAAACAGATGCTTAAAAACGGCATAAAAATTCCCGGCGCCAGTGCTTTAATACTTGGGGCAACTTTTAAAGAGAATGTATCAGACATTCGAAATTCGAAAGTATTTGATATCGCCAATGAATTAAAGGAATTTGGTATCACTGTAACTATTAGCGATCCCAAGGCTAATGCAGAAGAAGTAAAGAAAGAATACGCGTGTGAGCTTTCAGCGAACCCTATTAACACAGCAAAGCAATCTACTTTTGATACAATAATATTAGCAGTTTCCCATAACGAATACCTAAACTATTCCGAAGAAACCATTCAAAAGCACCTTTCCCCTAACGGCATATTTGCCGATGTTAAAGGAGCATACCGAAACAGGTTTAAAAATTTGAATTATTGGAGTTTGTAATTTTCTTCATTTTTTTTAACAAGAATCTCCTTTAAAATCAATTAATATCATTTCTCATTGAGTTCATCAAACATTAATAATATATTTGTTTCAAATCTTAATTACCATGAACAATAAAGTTGCCCTAATAACGGGAATAACAGGTCAGGATGGAGCTTATCTAGCGGAATTATTACTAAATAAAGGATATGAAGTACATGGGATAAAAAGAAGAGCTTCACTACTAAATACGAATAGAATTGATCATATTTATGAAGACCCTCACATTGACAATCAACGCTTTTTTCTCCATTATGGAGATTTAACAGACTCCTTGAACATTACCAGGATTATTCAACAAACACAGCCCGATGAAATTTATAATCTTGGTGCAATGAGCCATGTA
Organism: Prolixibacteraceae bacterium; assembly: GCA_963677475.2. Lineage (GTDB taxonomy): Bacteria > Bacteroidota > Bacteroidia > Bacteroidales > Prolixibacteraceae > JABMQB01. The sequence continues at coordinate 240,978 of CAXXQD010000021.1, forward strand.
CAGGTTAGTTTTGAAACTCCGGAATATACCGCAAACGTTGATGGAACAGGAACTTTAAGAGTACTGGAAGCTGTAAGGTTGTTAGGGCTTGAAAATAAGACAAGGATATATCAGGCAAGTACATCTGAATTATATGGCAAGGTGCAGGAAGTCCCTCAATCTGAAAAAACACCGTTTTATCCTCGCAGTCCATATGGAGTTGCGAAATTGTATGCTTATTGGATTACAGTGAACTACAGAGAAGCATATAACATTCATGCCAGTAATGGAATCCTTTTTAATCATGAATCACCTATTAGGGGAGAAACATTTGTTACAAGAAAAATTACGCGTGCATTATCGCGAATAGCTTTAGGAATGCAGGATAAAATTTATATGGGTAACCTTTCAGCTAAAAGGGATTGGGGACATGCGAAAGATTATGTAAAAGCAATGTACCTAATCCTTCAACAAGAAATTCCTGATGACTATGTTATTGCAACAGGTGTAACAACTTCAATACGGGATTTTATTGTTCTTTCAGGAAATTCAATTGGTTTGAACATAGAATTTAAAGGAAAAGCTTTGGAGGAAAAAGGATATATCCATTCCATTGATTCTTCAAAGTTTGAACTTCATACAGGGTTTCCACCACCAAAAGAACTGCAAAATAAAGAGATAATAAATATTGATCCAAAATATTTCCGCCCAACAGAGGTTGATCTTCTATTAGGAGATCCTACAAAAGCTAAAACTATTTTAGGATGGGAGCCAAAATACTCTGTTGAAACCCTTGCTAAAGACATGATGGAAAAAGATATCCAACTAATGAAAACTGAAAGAAGCGTTTCAGATAAAAAATCGCGAAAAAACTATTTATATGAATAAGAAAGTATTTGTAAGTGGTTGTTTTGATATGCTTCACAGCGGACATGTTGCATTTTTTGAAGAAGCAAATACTTTTGGTGATTTATATGTAGGTATTGGATCAGATAATACAATTAATGAGCTAAAAGGAAGAAATCCAATCAATACCGAAAATGAACGATTGTATATGATACAATCATTAAAATTTGTAAAAGAGGCTTTTATCAATACAGGATCTGGAATATTTGATTTCCAGAAAGAGATATTGGATCTTAAACCTGATATATTTTTTGTTAATGAGGACGGGCATTCGAAACAAAAAGAAGATTTTTGCACCCAAAATGGCATTAAGTATATTGTTGGCAAGAGAAAACCAAAAGGGCATTTACCTCCTAGATCTACAACGGCTTTGAGAACAGAATGTCAAATTCCATACAGAATTGATATTGCTGGAGGTTGGTTGGATCAACCATTTGTTTCGAAATTTTGCCCCGGGAATGTCATCACCATAAGTATAGAACCTGAAATTGAGTTTAATAACAGAAGCGGTATGGCAACCAGCACCAGGTATAAAGCTATCGAACTATGGCAAAACCAAATTCCAGAAGGAGAAAAAGAGAAACTTGCCAAAACCCTTTTTTGTTATGAAAACCCACCAGGATCTGAATTTATTAGCGGTTCACAAGACTCTCTGGGAATTGTTTTACCTGGCTTGAACAAACTTTATTACAACGACGACTTTTGGCCATCAAAAATAGAAAGTTGCTTAGATGAAGATATTTTGTCCTGGATTGAAGAACATATGTATTTGCTTTCGTTAAATCCCAGGATACCTTCTTACCGGGTTTTAACAAATACAAAAATAAATTCAGAAAATGCCAAGCAGTTAGCGGTTGCCGCTGAAAATACCTGGAAATCAATTTTAATGAAGGATTTAATTGGTTTCGCAAAATCATTCACCCAATCATTTGAAGCACAGGTAAAAATGTTTCCTAATATGGTCAGTAGTGAAATCAGAAATACCATAAACAAATACAAAAATGAAGCACTTGGCTGGAAAATATCAGGTGCTGGTGGAGGTGGGTATATTATCTTTATTTCAGAGCAACCAATAACAAACAGTTTAAAAATCAAAATTCGAAGGTAAAATTCGATAATACGAAGGAACGAAAGAACGAGAATACAATAATAGAAAATTAGAAATATCAAAATGGAAAAGATTCGAAAACATACAGATTTAAGGGTGTATCAACTTTCATTTGAAGCTGGGATGAATGTATTTGAATTGACCAAAAAGTTCCCAAAAGAAGAAAAATACTCTTTAACCGATCAAATTAGAAGGTCATCTCGCTCTGTTTCAGGAAATATTGCAGAAGCATGGAGAAAAAGAAGATATCTAAAATCGTTTATTGCTAAGCTCTCTGACTCTGATGGTGAAGCAGCAGAAACACAAGTTTGGTTGGATTATGCGTTGGCATGTAATTATATTAATAAAGAAGAAAACAACAAATTGTTTGATAAATATGATCACATTATAGCAATGCTCACAAATATGACAACTAAACCAGAACAATGGACTTTCTAAAGTTTTTTCGATCAATCGTTCTGTCGTTTAATTTCAATTTAGTTCTATCCTAAATTTGTAAAAAAATGAACAAAGACTCTAAGATATACATCGCCGGTCATAGAGGATTAGTTGGCTCAGCGATCCTTAAAAACCTTCAAGCAAAAGGATACAATAATTTTGTTCTTAAAACTCGGAGAGATCTTGATCTTACAAATCAGCAACAAACAAAACTATTTTTTGAAAAGGAAAAACCCGAATATGTTTTTTTAGCTGCAGCAAAAGTTGGGGGAATTGTAGCAAATAATACCTATCGTGCCGATTTTATTTATGAGAATTTAATGATTCAAAACAATGTCATTCATTATTCATATAAAGCAGGAGTCAAAAAACTGTTGTTTTTGGGAAGTACCTGCATCTATCCCAAGGAAGCCCAACAACCTATAAAAGAAACTGAACTGTTAACAGCCCCACTGGAATATACCAATGAACCCTATGCGATTGCAAAAATAGCAGGAATTAAGCTTTGTGAAAGTTATAACCTACAATATGGCACCAATTTTCTAGCAGTGATGCCAACAAACTTGTATGGTACGAACGATAACTTTGATTTGGAAAAATCACATGTATTACCCGCCCTGGTGCGTAAAATACTCTTGGGAAAATACCTGGAAGAAAACAATTGGGATTCTATTAAGAGTGACCTAAACAAAAGACCTATTGAAGGAGTTGATGGAACGAGTGCGCCAGACGAAATTAAAAGGATGTTGGAGAAATATGGAGTGAATAGCGTAATAACGAAGGAGAGAAAGAACGATGGAATGAAAGAACGAAAGAATGATGAAGGGAATCGCTCTGTCGGTCAGTCGCTAAATCGTGCCATCGTCAATGTCGAAATCTGGGGCTCAGGCAAACCCCTTCGCGAATTCCTTTGGAGCGAAGACATGGCTGATGCATGCGTCTTTTTAATGGAAAACATAAACTTTAAAGATGTTTCATCCCCTTACATTAAAGGGGGAAAGGGGGGATTGAAAGAAATCCGAAACACCCACATTAACATTGGTAGTGGTGAAGAAATTTCCATAAAAGGACTTGCAGAACTAATAAAAGAACAGGTTGGATTTAAGGGAAATTTAGAGTTTAACACCTCTAAACCTGATGGAACCATGCGCAAGGTAACAGATACTGCCAAACTAAATAAACTTGGCTGGAAGCATCGAATTGGTATAGAAGAAGGTATAGTCAAACTAATAAAATGGTATCAGCAATAATAAACAAACTATATAATTTTATAACACAGAAAGGTTTTAAAAGGTATTTTTTAAATACTGGCTGGTTATTAACCGAGCGTGTTATACGAATGTGCCTAAACTTTTTTGTTGGTGTTTGGGTGGCTCGTTATTTGGGACCAGAACGTCTTGGGCTTTTAAGCTATGCCCAAAGTTTTGTTGGCTTATTCCTTGCTTTTTCAACTTTGGGGCTTAATACCATTGTAATTCGTGATTTGGTAAAAGAAGAAAAAAATGGTCCTTTACTTGGAACTACTTTTGGGTTAAAGCTAATTGGATCCTTTCTCGTTTTTCTGACTCTTGCAATTGCAATAAATTTTACACAAAATAACAGTTTTGAAAATTTATTAATTTTTATTATTGCTAGTTCTACATTATTTCAAAGTTTTAATGTCATCGATTTTTACTTCCAAAGCAAGGTGTTAAGCCGCTATGTTGTTTATTCAAACATTATAACCTTGGGTGTATCATCGATACTAAAGGTAATTCTAATATTAAACAATGCGCCACTTATAACTTTTGCTTATGTTGTATTATGGGATAGTTTTATCCTTTCGATTGGTTATATCTATTTTTACTTGAAAAACAAATTATCTTTTAAAAGCTGGAGGTTTGACTTAACCCTCGCCAAAACGCTTTTAAAAGAAAGTTGGCCTTTGATATTAAGTAGTGTAGTAATTTCAATTTATATGAAAATTGACCAGGTAATGATAAAAAGTATGTTAAACAACGAAGCAGTGGGGCAATATGCTGTTGCTGTAAAAATAAGCGAAACCTTATACTTTTTACCAATGGTAATTTCTTCGTCGTTGTTCCCTGCAATTATTAAAGCAAAAAAACTAGGGGCTAGATTATACCAAAAACGGCTGGTTCAGCTATATGCATTTGTTGGCTGGCTGGCCATTGGCATTGCACTACCCATTACATTTGTTGGTACTTGGTTAATCAACTTTCTTTATGGGGCAGATTATGCCCTGGCGGGTAACGTATTGTTAGTCCATATTTGGGCAGCATTATTTGTTTTTTGGGGTGTCGCAAACTCAAAATGGCTGCTAATCGAAAACTTACAAATATATTATATGATAAATACAACTTTAGGAGCCATTGTCAATATTGTTTTAAACTTGTTTTTAATTAAAAGTCTAGGCATTATGGGTGCTGCATGGTCAACAATTATTTCATATGCCATATCTTCGTATTTTGGTTTAGCTTTTTATAAAAAAACACGATCCAGCTTTATTCAGATCACAAAAAGTTTAACGCATATAAAATCCATATTTTATTATGAAAAAACAAATAAATCAAATTAAAAAAATAGTTTATAAATATATGAACATATACTTTCATTTATCCTATTCTCAAGAAGGAGAAGACATGATCTTAAGACGGATATTTGGAAAACAACAAACAGGTTTTTATATTGATGTAGGAGCGCACCACCCAAAAAGATTTTCAAATACTTATTTTTTCTATAAAAAAGGGTGGAAAGGTATTAATATAGATGCAATGCCGGGGAGCATGAAGATTTTTAAAAAAATAAGAAAAAGAGATATTAATGTTGAAAAACCGATTGCGGGAAAAAAACAAACATTAACATATTATGCATTCAATGATCCTGCTTTAAATGGATTCTCAAAACAATTATCAAATAGTCGTATAGGCAAAAAATACTTCATAAAGTATACAAAAAAAATGAGAACCTTTACTTTAGAAGATATTCTTGATCGCCACCTCCCGGCAAATCAAAAGATTGATTTTTTATCTATTGATGTTGAAGGTTTAGATTTTGATGTTTTAAAATCCAATAATTTTACTAAACATTCACCCAAAATAATTATAATTGAAATGCTCTTTAACAATTTGGAAGAGATTATTAATAATAATATTTATAAATTTTTAAACTCAAAAAATTATTCCTTTTATGCTAAAACTGTAAATTCCGTATTTTTTATACACAATGAATTCAATAATTAATCAAATTATGGATAATCAATTAACAACTCCCGTTTTGTTTTTAATATTTAACCGGCTCGATACAACGCAACAAGTTTTTGAGGCTATTCAGAAAGCCAAGCCACCACGTTTATATATTGCTGCCGACGGTGCCAGAGAAAATGTAAATGGGGAGCATGAAAAAGTAAAATCCGTTAGGGAATATGTGCTTACCAACATTAACTGGTCCTGTGAGGTACAAACTCTGTTTCGCGAAGAAAACCTTGGATGCAAATATGCCGTAAGCGGAGCAATTGACTGGTTCTTTGAAAACGAGGAAATGGGAATTATTTTAGAAGATGATTGTTTGCCCAGCCAAAGTTTTTTTATTTTTTGTCAGGAGCTCTTGTTAAAGTATAAAAATGATTTAAGAGTTTGGCATATTGCAGGGAATAACTTTCATTTTGGCTGGAAGAGAGATGCACAGTATAGTTATTATTTCGGTGGAATATATGGTTCTATATGGGGATGGGCGTCTTGGAAAAACCGATGGAGTCAATATAGTGTTGAAATGAAAAATTACAATGAATTAAAAAATAAACAATACATACAAAATTGTTATAATTCCAGCAATGCAGTTAAAACAAGAATAAACGATTTTGATCGTATTAAAAATGGATTTGACACCTGGGATTTTCAGTGGGTTTATACAAGATGGATAAATAATGGCTTGACAGTTATTCCAAATATTAATCTTGTTAAAAACTTAGGTTTTGGAGAAAATTCAACCCACACAACTGCAACAAATGGAAAAAGGGCAAACATGAAATATTATAACATGGAGTTTCCTTTAAATCATCCAAGTTTCGTAATAAGAGATTCTGTCTCTGAAGATAAATTTTACAACGATTTTATAAAATTACCATTATGGATGAAAGCTAAAAAATTTTTAAAAAAACTAATAGGAAAATAAAATGGGTGAAAAAATAACAATATTAGAGAAAGGAAAGCTTCTAAATACTGATTTTGAGATAGAATTAAACCATCCTCCTATAAAAGGACAGGATGAACAAATACACATACAGTCAAATAAATTTCGTTTTGAGATAGATAAAAAAGATTATATAAAATATGCTTTATCAATTTTAGTTGCAGAAAAAAATCTTAAAAAAATAAAAGGGTTGTTATGAACATAATAAAAAGTGGCGAACTTATCCGTATTTTTCGTTTGTTAAATGAGAATGAGTTACCATACATCCTTTTGAGGAATATTAATATGGAACTCCCGAAACACTTAAAAGTAGGTAAAGATATTGACCTTTTAATTAAAAAAAAAGACGAAAAAGAATTTATCAAATTTTTTACTTCAAATAAATACCATACTATAAAGCATCCTTTTAAGCATGATACTTTTTTATATGGAGTAGATCATTTTAAATTTATATATAATAATAAGAATAAGATAATTTTTGATTTGTGTTTTCAAATAGCAGTAAGGAGTCTTGATGCTGGTCAATGGATACCTCTAGATAAAACTGTACAGGAGTCGGCTTGGATGAATAAAAGATTTAAGCAATTATCAAATAAATTTGGATATTGGACATTAAGTTATGAGGATGAATTCATTTGTTTAGTAACACGGTCTATTTTTGATAAAAAAGAGTTTCAAGACGGTTATATTCAAAGAATAAACGAACTAATAAGAAAAATTAATACTGAAAATGTTGTTGAAAAATTAAGTGTGATATTTTTTAAATTTACACCATTCCTAATGGACTATTTGACTCAAAAAAAGTTCAAAGATATTATCAACTTTTATATAGCATTTAAAGAATATTAAAATGAGTAATCCCGCTGTAATTACATTAGCTAATGCAAGTAGCAAAAAAGGTAAATTTAAAAGATTTGTAATTGAAGATAATATTGGCGAATCAATACATCTTCATATAGATAACATGAGAGTTGACTTTAGTGTCAAAGAATTTTTAAGGTTCTCAGGAATGATAAAAAAATCAATCTTAAAGCTGGACTTTTTGAAAGGCTATTCTATTGAGAACTTCGATGAACATTTTTTAAATAATTGTATTTGCTTATTACCGAAACTGAAAAGAATTGAAATTGAGGAAATCGAACTCTCAGAACTAAAATGTATTGTTCGCACAAAATACAGAAGTGATTTAATTCTCCAGAAGTTAGTTAATATTTCAGAGACCCCTGCATACAAATACTTAAAAGGTGATAAAAAAAGCTTTTTAAATTATAATCAACTTAACTATCTTGGGATGGATAACGAAGATCGGTTATTAAAACTGGTTGAATCAATAAAAAATAATGGCTACTCTCACTCCGAAAAATATTTGGTTCTGTTTAATGGACAGGATATCATTAGAGATGGACAACATAGAGCTGCTGTTTTATCTCATTTCGGAATTGAGTCGAAAATTAAAGTTATGAGATTTCACTTTGAAGGTAATAAACATTTATTGAACATTCATAAAAAAAATCTTAAAACAATTTTAAAATGGCTTACCAGAAAATTATATAGGGGATTAAAAACGGTACTAAATAGATTTCGATTGATATAACTTATAGCCTTCAGTTTCATATACTCATTAGTTCGATCTATTAATATTTTAACAAAGTCTCTTTTTATTTTTAAAATAATCCAAATTTGTAGAGCTCCTGCTAGATTGGGACAGATCGGATTAAAGAACTTATTAATGACAGAAAAAGACAGAATACCGAAATAAAAAAGTTAAAGAAATTATAGAAGCACATATGGAAAAAGTAACCAAGACCAGAATAAATTAATATTATAATTGTAGGAGAAAGAGGAGAAACCAGTATTGTAGAATTTGACCTAAGGAAGAAGTTAATATTAATCCTAATTATGAATTTGCTAAAATAAAGGTTTGTTGCATTATGAAAGTATTATTTGATCATCAGATATTCAGTACTCAACGGTTTGGTGGAGTATCAAGGTACTTTGTTGAGTTATTTCTGGAATTTAACACTATGGGGGGTATAGAATTTGATTTATCAGCCTTATATTCTGTGAATCATTATCTAATAAATTCAGAAATTAAAAAGGAATTTATACCAAGAATTCAGTTTAAAGGTAAGAAAATGATGTTAAGATGGATAAATAAAAACCACTCCGAAGCACAATTGCGCAATCAACAATTTGATTTATTTCATCCAACATACTACGATCCATATTTTTATAAAAACCTAAAAGGAAAGAAATTTGTTCTTACGGTTCATGATATGACACAGGAATTATTTCCTAATTTACTTCCAACCAATGATAAAACTTCAGAACAGAAAAAGTACTTAGTAAAAAAAGCGACAAGAATAATCACAGTATCAGAAAATACAAAAAAAGACCTTGTAAACATTTGGAATGTCGATGAGAATAAAATTGATGTTGTGTATCATGGAAACTCAATGATTGACAAATCAGAAAGCAAGAAAATTATCGGGATACCAAATGAATATATATTATACGTTGGGTCAAGATACCGATATAAAAATTTTAATCGTTTCATAAAGGCAATTGCTCCATTTCTCATTTCAAAACCACAGTTAAACCTTGTATGCGCTGGAGGTGGCAAATTTAGTAAAAAAGAACTGGAATTGTTGGACAAGCTGAATCTTAGAAATAAGGTAGTTCAATTTAATTTTGATGATTCATCTTTGCCTGAACTTTATAAAAATGCTATTTTATTTGCATTCCCATCTTTATATGAGGGATTTGGAATTCCAGTTTTAGAGGCATTTTCCTGCAAGTGTCCAATCGTATGTAGCAATAATAGCTGTCTCCCAGAAATTGCTAAAGATGCCGCAGTTTATTTTGATCCATTTAAAGAGGAATCTATATTACAAGCCGTAAAAGTTCTTTTTGAGAATGAATTTTTACGAGAAGAATTAGTGAAAAAAGGGACAGAGCGTTTATCATATTTTTCTTGGGAAAAGGCAGCAAGAGAAACAAAGATGGTATATAATAAATGTATTTAATTATAATAATGTAATATCAGTTTCTTCTTATTTCGTAAAAATAATGTTTTACTTATGGTAAAAAAGACAATTGCATTTTATGATCATTTACTTTCAGGTCACCATGTGGAATACTTGTACCAAATAATTAAATCTAAAATAGATTTAAAAATTGAATATCGGTATGTTTTAATCGTTCCTCAAAAGTTTGAACTTTTAATCTCTGAATTAATTGACATAGATGTATTTAAAAAAAATAATATTTACTTACATTTTCTTGATCAGTATTTTGTTGATAAAGAGCTTAAAGTGTTTCCAACTTTTAGTTCTTATCAACGTCAACTTTCAATAGTTGAAAAAATCATAAAAAATGAAAAGATAGACCATTGTGTTTTTATGCTTCTTGATAATTTTATGCAAGTTGCCTTAGGAAGAAGGATTGGAAAATCATTAGGATGTTCATTAAGCGGTATTCTTATTCATCCTTTTGGATCCAAATCAGAGAATGGAATCTTCGCATTTAGAAAATATGTATTACATGTTCGTAAATACTTTCAGATAAAACTAATACTCACTAATCCTTCAATAAAAAGTATTTATATTATTATTGACAAGCGGACTACCAGGTTGTTAAACAGAATACATTTCACAGATAAATTTAAATATATCTCTGATCCTGTTTTAGAATTAAGGCATCTATATGATCAATCAATAGTAGATTACAAATCACAGGAACGGAAGGTATTTTTATTATTCGGGTCGCTTTCGAGGAGAAAAGGAATATTTAAAATGTTGGAGTCTTTAAACTTACTTAGTGAACAGGAACTTAAGCAAGTGAAAGTAGTGTTTGCCGGCAAATTATTGGAGCAGGATAAAGATTCCTTCCTTGCTGTTTATAATCAAATCAAAATGAGAGACATTAATGCAGTTGAATTATTTGATAGATATTTAGCCTATAGGGAAATTCCACATTTTTTTTTAAGTTCAGATTATGTTGTTATGCCGTATGATTCAACACAAGCTTCTAGTGGGATTTTGGCGCACGTAGCCTATTATAAAAAACCAGTAATCGCTACCGGGAGTGGGATAATAAAGAAACAAGTTGATAATTATTCTCTTGGTATAGCAATAAAAAACATTAATTCAATAAAAATTGGAGCTGTTATTCGAAGAATTATATCTGGCAATATCGAGGTTAGAATTGATCGTAACAAAGCATGTCAATATTTAGAAACGAGAAATAGCAATTATTTTGGAAAAAATATTTTAAAAAATGTTTAAACAATATTACTCCATTTTTCCGTTTCGTTCAAAATTATTTCTATACTCACCAATTTAAAAAGAAACTCATACTCATTCATTCTTAATTCATCGGTGTTCCTATATTTTCGGAGAAAAGCATTCCACTCTTCTTCTTTTATAATGCTTGCCAAGTGCATATTTTCATAATCCAATAATTGCATTTGTTTTATCTCCCCTAAAAGATTTTTATAGAGTGGCAAATAATCCCAGGCTTCATGCAGATGACTTGTTACCTGAAATCCAAGTTTTGATTTTATTTTATTTCGTAAGCGGGCACTTTGAAAATAAAAATAACGAATATAAAAAGGGATAATAGTAAGTATATTCTTAGGCACCATATTTACCCCAGCAAAGTCGGTCCTGACCCTTGCAAATGACTTATGCATCCCATATACAACAGCCCTTTGAAACTTTGATAAGTTAAATTTCCATTTCACGGGAAGCTTAATTGCCAATTCAAGGTTTCTCCTTAAAAGTAAAGGAGATATGGAATTATGGGTTAAATTGCCGGTATTATTGGAAACTGTTGTGAAGTTTAACCAATGGTATAGATCAAAACGATCGACCTGCATTGAAACAGGGCTTTTTAAATAGTTACTTATGGATCGATCAACTATCTCTTTAAAATAGACAGTTGATTTTTCTTTTACTTTTTTAAACTCCTCACTAAATATTGTATCGGGATATTTACTGCTTAGGGCTCTTAATTTAAGAAAGCTATTTACATTAAATGCCTTTGGTTCACGATAAAAATTAAAAGTATACATTTCGTCCCAGAGACCATTTTTATAGAAATGCCCATCCATCCCATTAAGAGAAACTTTGGCAAGTTTCGCCTGCTGCTCTCTCATATACATTATTCGTCCGAGCAAATAACCCGGTTCTTCGCAACTTCCAAGTAAAATCGACTTTTTAAAATGTGGCCACAGATTATCGGTATAGTCTTCTTCTAACTCAATCGTTTTATTCTCAATATTGAAGCTTTTTGCTATTTCTTTTATTTTTTTTACTTCATAGAAATTGGGTTTCCCAAATGTGGTGGTAGTGATTTCCAGATCCTGATTCAGAAATGAAGATATTACCTGCCTCGAATCCTGCCCCATGGTAAAATCAATACATGGCGTCCCATATTTATCCGAAATCAATCGGGCAGTTTCTTTCATGCTTTTTTGCATGCTTGCTACTGCTTCACGAAATGAAATCTTGCTGTATTCTTTTGGCCATTCCCAATATTTCTCCTGTGATAAACTTCCGTCATTAACCATATACTTTGAAGCAGGAGCAAGCCTCTGAACTCCTTTAAGTATTGATCTTTCTGAGAGAATATAATAGCGCCACATAAACTCATTAAAAGCTTCCAAATCTAACTCCGGCTTTTTAATAATAGTTGTGGTTAAAACAAAAGGTGTAAACAAAATGTAATCTTTTGTTTCACAAAGGAAATTTGTCTTGTTCTTAATAAAATCATTTATAATCAAGTATTCATTTCGTATTGAATCAAATATTTTTATCACAAAATGACCATCCAAGCTATTCGGGAACTTTTCAGGAGATTTTAAATATAGTTTCAACAGACTTTCTGCACTCAATGCTTTTGTTTCCTTCAGTGCAAATACGGTACCTTCAAAAGTTAACCAATTTCCGTTCGTATCCCCATAAAATTTCTCTTCCGTATTCTTTCGAAATTCAACTAAAAAAGAGTATTGATCGGTCTCTCTATAATTGATCATAGGGAAATGCTCAGCAAAGACCACTTCTACTTTCTTTTTTAATTTGTCTTTCAAATTTTGAAAAGAATCAGTAGATACCTTATCCTTTTTTATCAATAATAATGTCCCTGCCATGCATTTACTAAATTACAATCTTCCTAACTTTTTTAGTGCCCTAAATTTAACAAAATACATGAGAAGAGCATTCAAGAAGGTATTTTGTTTGTCAAACTTTAGCATGTATTTTTTAAACACCTCTTCGTTTGTCAATTGATATAACATTTTTAATTGTGTTACATGCAATCTTGGCGAGAAATGGGCAGGGTCTATTTTAGGATACCAGTCGGCTGTACAAAGGTTAAAGCGATACAGGTAATATCGATTTTATGCTCTATTTTTTGGACATTTTGCATACCTCGCTATGTGTTTTGTCCATTTATTTATTACATTTGTTGAATGATACTTAGAACACTAACAGAAAAATTAAACTATTTTGCAAAGTTATATCCTGTTGTAAGCGTAACAGGACCAAGGCAGTCAGGAAAAACAACCATAGTAAAACAAACATTTCCTAACTATAGATATTTCAGCCTGGAAGATATTGATATAAGAAACTTTGCAATAAATGACCCTAAGGGTTTTTTAGGCAATGCTGAAGATGGAATGATTATAGACGAGATACAACGGGTTCCAGAGCTGTTTTCATATATTCAAAACATTGTGGATAGTTCTAATAAAACTGGGATGTTTATTATAACAGGCTCTCAAAATTTTCTGCTAATGGAAAATATAACTCAAACATTAGCAGGCAGGATAGCAATTTTAAAACTTTTACCATTTAGTAACCACGAACTTATTCAAGCTAAACTTATTTCAACTAATTTTAAAACCCAACTATTTAAAGGAGCTTATCCACGGATTTATGATAAAAATATACCATCAGAAGATTTCTATCCTTTTTACATTCAAACATACATAGAAAGAGATGTGAAGCAAATACGTAATATTTCTAATCAAAATACATTTATTCGTTTTTTAAAGATGTGTGCCGGCAGGGTTGGACAATTACTTAATATCACGGATTTGGCAAACGCTTGTGGAGTTACGCAAATCACAGCTAAATCATGGCTTTCGGTGCTTGAGGCAAGTTATATCGTGTATTTTTTGCAACCGCACCATAAGAACTATAACAAACGATTAGTAAAAATGCCTAAAATGTATTTCTACGATACAGGTCTTGTTAGTTCATTGCTTGGAATAAAAGACAAAAATCAAGTCCAGTCCCATTATTTATATGGTGCGTTGTTCGAAAATTTCGTTATTAATGAATTTCAGAAATTTTATTACAATAGGGTTATAGAGCCTGAATTATATTTTTGGAGAGATAAAAACGGAAAAGAAATAGATCTAATTATTGAAACACCTGATAAATTGATGCCAATTGAGATAAAAGCAGGCGAGACATTTGCAGATGATTATTTAAAGAACTTAAAGTATTGGAACAAATTGACTAATAACATAGAGGATAATAATTATATTATTTACGGAGGCTTAGACAATTTAAAAATATCTCAAGGGAAAGTGTATTCGTGGTTAAATATTAAGGAAATCACAAATTTAATAAATGTGTCTTAATCAAATTTATTAGAAATCTCAAAAAAAAATCTGAGAGTGATATAAAAAAGTGTTTGTTGCCCAGCTACAACCTCCCCATCTTCCTCAAAGCCCTAAACTTCACAAAATACATCCGAAATGCATTAAACAGGGAGTTTTGTTTGTCAAATTTAAGCATGTATTTTTTAAATAGCCCTTCGTTGGTTAATTGATACAACATTTTCAATTGTGTAACATGCAGTTTCTGGTACGAAATAGTTGCCGGGTCAACTTTTGGGTACCAGCTTGCCTTACACAAATTATAACGCGACCAATACCCCATATCGTATTCCGGGAGGATGTTTTTTAAGGTTTCAATTCCTTCTTTATATAATTTCTGTGCCAACCGGTTATCGGGGAAAACGCGCACAAAATCGTAAATACCGCACATGGCAAATATTTTTCCGTTTAATACCAGGGTTGGTACTTCCGAGGTATATTCTTCGTAAAACGGCCCCCACTGCGTAAATGATGTTACTCCGCCCTCTTCAACAGGTTTTGTAAACGATATAAGGGCTTTTTCGGCCATCTCGGCATATTCGTTTTTCCCGCTTACCTGATAGCCGCGCAAAAGGATGGAAATGCCCCTGCTTTGCGAAAATGCCGATTGCCAATTCTCAGGGGTTTGATAAGCCGGCAATTTTACATCGGTTAACCAACGTGCTCCTAATTCGTCGGATAAGTGGGCATTGGCATAAAACCATTCTGCAAACTTCAGGAAACGTTTTTTGTCCTCTTCGGCTCGCGTTTGCAGGTAGGTGTTAAATACCGATAGACCCATTTGACCTATTGAAATCGGGAAATATACATGGTCTTTGTCTTTAACATCAATGTATGTTTTGTTAATCGGGATTCCGTTTTCATCGAATTTATTGATTAATGCCTGATCTTTTCCGGCTGAGACGCGGTTTTCGTTAAATACAAAATAATAATCGCCCAATGTTTGCGAATGCAAATCGGATGCTATGGGATATCGCTCTTTGGGTGATCTAAAATCAGCCACAAGCTTTTTAAACATAAAGAGAGCTTTTTTCATTGTTTATTTTTTTCACCGTTGAGTCGCAAAGTTTTCTTGTGCTTTTCTCTGCGCCTCTCCGTCTTTGCGGTTAATTTAATTTGTTCCACCGCTGAGTCGCAAAGTCGCAAAGTTTTCTTCTGTTATTCTCTGCGTCTCTCTGCCTCTGCGGTTTTGTTTTTAATGCTTCTCGCCGCAGTAAATCTAAACTGCATAACTTTCAACTTATTGTCTGTTCTAAATATATGTTTTCAAAAACTTCTACTAATTTCTTACAAAGTTGCTTTCTGGAGAATCCACCAATTAATTCCGGATTGATCTCCCTGATTTCTCCTTTTTGCCAATTTGCAAACGACCTAAGAATTTCATTTTTTATTCCATCTGAGTCTGCTGGATCAACCATTTGCCCAACATTTGTTTTTCTCAATAATTCAGCTGATTCGCCCGATGTATTTCCAATTCCCAACACCGGATTGAGTGTTGAAATATATTCAAATAATTTGCCTGGTATATGTCCTTCGTATCCTTCTACCTTTTCAAGAAACAACAATAAAAGATCTGCACTATTCATCAATTCAACAGCATTGTTATGCGCAACATACCCTTTGAATTCGATATGTTTTAATCCGGCAAGTTCATTCTCAATTTTGTCCTGGATATCGGGTTCGATACTCCCTGCAAAAAGAAATTTTATTCTTTCATTATCGATTAAACCTTCTTTTGCCAAATTACCTAAAGTACTAAAAAACGATTCATAATAACGGTTCCAGGTTAAACCTCCGATGTAAACGATCGTGAATTTATCGTTTACGGTGCGCTCTTTTGAAGCTACTTCCACATCAAATCCATTGGTAATTACCTGAAATTTATCTCTGTGTGTTTCGGTTAAAAGCTCCACAAAGTTTTGACTAACACAAATTGCTTTGCTACAATTTTTAATAACTTCTTTTTCCAGTTTTTTATTGTAACTTCTTGAAAGTGGGTTTATCTTTCTCCCATGTAGGTAATGGATTTTGGTCCAGGGGTCACGGAAATCAGCAATCCATTTTATGCCACTCCAATATGCTAGTTTTTTTGCAATTAAATGAACCGTTGGCGGTGGTGATGAGGACAGGATCAAATCTGGCTTTTCATTTCGTATGATTTTTTTCCCTTTTTTTATGGCATAGTATTTCCATCCGATTTTCGCATCCGGGATAAACAGGTTTAAACGAATCCAATTTGAGAGATTAGACTTCCAACCACCCCCTTTTTTTGCCAAAGTAGCCACGGGAATACGTTGATTCTTTTTTATGCCGATAAATTTCCTGTAGATCGTGTTAGGTTCAATTGATTTTGTTTTATAAACCCTGCATTCTTTAGGAATATCTTTTAAAAGCGACTCATCTATAGCGGGATACTCCCCATCCTTCACAGTAAGAATAATCGGGTCCCATCCCATTTGCGGCAAATACTTCGCAAATTTTAGCATACGCTGTACACCCGGTCCTCCACTGGGTGGCCAATAATAGGTAATAATGAGTACTTTTTTATTCATTTAATATTCTTTCACTGAAGAGGCACCATGCCAAAGATATTTTGTTTACTTCGCGCCTCTCTGCCTCAGCGGTTAATTTTAATGTTTTTTACCGCAGAGCCTTTAAGTTGCAGAGATTATCTGCTTACGTTTTTCTTTTTGCTATAATAGTTCTTTACAAATCCTTCAGCTTCATGCTTCCCAAGCACTTTCGTTTGCCATACCGCTTTTATTAATCCAAAGCCATAAGCAAATACCTGAATATTTAAAGTGACCGGAGACAGCAATGCGGCTTTTATGTTTTTATATTCTATGAGTGACTCTATAATTGCCGCCATCATAATCAATGCATAAAGAATACCTACTATTTTTAGCAATACCAAACCGAAATATGGCGCGAATAAAAAGGTAACAACAATCCCTATTAAACCAAGAATAACCATCATTGGTAAAAAATGTACCGGTTTCAAAAGCTCAGGATGGTTTTTACCTAAATTTATCCTTGCCACTCCCCAATTGAAAATTTGCCGATAAAACTTTGACAAGCTTGTCCTACGTTTATGATAAACAAAGGCATCATGTATTAAACCAACTTTAAATCCGGCATCATAAATACGTTGCGAAAAGTCCATATCCTGCCCATGGCGCAATTTATTCATGCCCCCAATTTGTTCAAATACTTTTCGGTGTACACCCATATTAAAACTTCGAGGATAAAAACGCCCAACACCATTTTTTTTCCCGCGTGTTCCGGCGGTTCCAAGGAAAGAGGTCATTGAATAGTTTATTGCTTTTAAAAGCGGACTAAACGATTCATGCCAGGTGTCAGGTCCTCCAAATACTTCGTGTTTATGCAATGTTAAATTGTCGTCGATGGTTTTTAGCCAATGAGGAGGGAACATACAATCAGAATCAACATAAATAAAATACTCGCCCAGGGCATTTCTCATTCCGTTATTTCGCGCTTCGCCAGGCCCCATATTTTGCTGAAAAATGGTTCTGGTTTGCAATCCTGATTCTGAACCATAATTCTTCATAAACCCTTCAAAACCATCTGTTGAGCCATCGTCTACAAAAAGAATTTCGAATGTTTCTCTGTCAAATTCCATTTTTTCCGCACTTTCAAGCAACTCTTTAACTTCATCAGTGCGATTGTAAACTGCAACAATTACAGTATATTTTATCATCAGTTCTTCTGCGTTATTGTACTAATTGTTTACTGGTTATTTGCATTATCCAGTTTTAACTCATTCGGCTTTTTTATTTCCCGATATACCTGATAAGCAACCAACGAAACTACAATTAATAGGATTAAATAATAGGATATCAGGGATATTTTATTTGCTTTGGTATAATATCCTGGACTAAATATAAACTCAACCTTATGTTCTCCTTGTGGAATATTCATTGCCCTTAATGTATAATTCACCTCGAAATAATCTGCAGGTTCACCATCCACCAACACTGTCCAGTCCGGATAATATATTTCAGAAAACACTGCAATACGATTGCCACTTGTTGAGGCCTTATAAGTTAAATGGTCTGCTTCAACGGACTCTAATCGGATAATATCTGTTGAATCGGCAGGCTCAAAAGAGCCAACAGCTTGATTAAATTTATCGTTTACTACGATTTGTTTAGCAGAATTGAACGAATCAAGCATCATAATTTCCTCATCAGGGTTACCTGCCCAAAGGATAGTATCAACAAACCACGCCGGACCAAGAACATCTTGGTTAATTTGTAAGCCTTTGTTAGTAATGAAATATTTTGCATTTAACATGTTCAACACTTGCATATTTCCTTTTGCAATATGATTTTCAATTAGATCCTGATATCTTCTCAGTTTAGCCGGGCTATACCCTCCAATTGAATTATGAGAACCAGAAGTTACGTTCTCCTGAAAAGAAGTTGTTGTAAGATTGTAAACCCGGTAATAAGCATTTTTATTAATAATGTATTTTTGAACATCCTCCTGTTCTACCTCTGTCTTTGCCTGAAATTTCTGAATTGTATTTTTTATAGAATCCATTAATTCCGGTTTTTCCCTCATTTCATATGCATAAATTTGCTTATCAATATCACTTAGGCGGTACTCTTCTTCTACCAAATTTCTATTGGTAAAGTCTTTCTTGCTTACATAGTTAGAAGTTATACTCCAAACATCGGAAATTGCTAAGATTCCGACAATTGCAATAAACCAATATTGTTTGATCTTTTTCTTCTTCCATAAAAATACTGATAAAAGAACTGCCCCTGAAAACATAAATGACCTAAAAAAATCGGCTCGGAATACCTGAATCCTCAATTCCTTTATAGAACTAATGAGAGGATCTATTTGTGCCCCAGCACCCTGCGCCCTGTAACTTGCAAACATATCTAACTCCCCATCACTTAAATAAGTATTAAACAAAGAAGGGAAAGCTATATTTATTAATAAAAAAGCCATGAACCCGAATCCTACTAACAAGTATAACGGCATAGGTTTCTTGCCAATCTTAATCTTTGATTGTTCATCAAGTAGTTCTGGTTTTTGAATAATTTGTGAAGCCGAATAAAATGCAAAGAAACTAATGAAAATGACCCCAACAGCCATAATTGAGACAGGTGTTCTGAATTTATTGTATAAGGGAACATAATCTATAAAGAGATTTGTAAATGCAGGCAAATGCCTTCCCATCGACAACAAAATAAAAAGAATAACGGAAATCAATATTCCCTTTTTTAGAGGTCCCTTAACTATAAATAAACCCAAAACAAAGAGAAATACGATTACCGGACCAGCTGAATTAGGTCCTCCACTTCCCGGTTGGTTTCCCCAATATTGATTCATCGATCCCACGGTATTTCTTAATCTGGGATCTACATTTTTTAACAAGTCCCTGTTCGCATTTATTGGGGCACTTGCTCCCCCTTTTACTTTTGGTGCAAACAGCATCATTGCTTCAGCACGACCACTACTCCAATTATTGATATAATCACGATCAAGACCGGATTTGGTTTTAATACCATCCTTTCCTAATGTTAATTCGCTTTTGCCTCGAATTGATTGTTTATTGTATCGATATAAGTTAGATAATTTAGAATAATTTGGGGCTATAGCAAGCATAGCAGCAAGCAAAATAACAAGTGTTGATTTTCCGAATTGTACAATTTTTTTCTCTTTAATATGTTGGTATAATTCAACAAATCCCATACAAATCATACCTAAAAGAAGGTAATAACTCATTTGAATATGGTCATGCGCAATTTGTTGAGCAAGAAAAAATGCAATTAGGGTAAAACCCGTTAAATATTTTCCACGGTATGTCAATAAAAATCCGGCAAGGGTTGGTGCAATAAAGGCAAGGGTGCGTACCTTCTTAAAATGTCCTGCATTAATAATAATTACGTTATAGGATGTTAACCCAAAAGCTATAGAGCCAACCAAAGCCAACCAAGGATTTACCCCAAAGGCTATTAGCAAAATGTATAAACTGAACATATACCAAGCAAGGTATGAGACTTCACCGGGTATGCCTATTTTTTGTGGAAAAGAATAAATCTTTTTTAAAAGATTCGAACTTTTATAACTTCCATCCAAAAAATTTGGCATACCACAAAACCTTGCAACTGACCATAAAGTTTGTTTTCCTTCATATTTTTTTGCCTGAATCCTATCACGATTCCCGCCAACACTTTTAACAATATCATGCCTTTGTAGGGTTTTTCCTTCCCACGCAGGTGAAAAATAAATAGATGAAACTATGATCATCACTGTCACAACGACAAGATGAGGCAAAAGGCTTTTCAATATGGGTTTATAATTCATAATGGAATGCTTTGAAAAGGTTGATTAATTATGCATTAAAACTATTTTAATTATTCGACATATAAAAACTTAAGAATATGTTCTGCCAAAGAAATAATTATTTGGTGAAAATATATTTAATAAACCAGCCAGATCTAAAAGCATAAAAATTTATATTAATAATAGTAACGAAATAAAACCTATATTATCTAATTTTTAGAGTATTTGATTAGAGAGAAATAATTTCTAGTAATGTAAAGCACTAATTTATTTGTTGAACAATAATAAAGCATTAATGGAAGGAAATAGAAAAAGCCTCTCTTGTATCCAGCTTCAATCCATCCTACCCCACCTGGCATATAGTCGGTATTAATCTGATAATACACAAAAAGATATAATACCCATGGAATAAAAATACTGAGCAATAAAACTAATTTATCTTTATGTACAATAATATTTTTAATGTTTAATAAGATCAATCCTAAGAACATATACACTACAATTCCATAATACTGTAACGAAAAAGTTACTTTTTTTACTTTCCCCAGCATTCTTTGTAGCTTCTCTATATCCCAATATAAATGTGTAATTATTGGTTGCTCATTTTCAAATGGGATTACGAAATAAAGATATAATTGCCATGCAAGAAGAACAATTAAGCATGAGATCCCAAATACAATTAAATAAATGAATTTTTTCTTTTCTATTGTTTTCAGAAGAATAATAAAACCAGAAGCGACTGCAAAAATAATTGTTTCAGTTCTGGTCCATAAGGCAAAGGCGATTAATAATAATCCGAAATAAAAAAAAGGCTTTTCGTTTTTCAAATACCATGTATATAAACTTAAAACACCTATCGCTGAATAAAATGTACATGGTGGGTTTGGTGAAGATAACGCTGAAAAAGCTGCATATTCTGGCGTAATAATCAAGAAAAGAGTTGTTAAGGCGGCTAAGGTATGTGTAGTATAAACCTTTAACAAATAATAAAAAGCAATTATGATCGAAACGTAAAAGAACGTTACTACAATTTTAGAGTTAAGCGAGCCAAATATATATGCAATTGAAAAATTAAATGGAACAAGCGGTGGGTAAAAACTTCTTACACTAAACAAATGATAATCAGGGTTAAAAATAGTATTATTAAAGGTTCCTTCATTGGCAATTGCTTTTGCAAGGAAATCATATCCATTTATACTGTCGTATGTGGTAACTGGCCAAAACAGCGTCTTATTTACAATTGAAAATACTACGTATATGATTACACTCATTAAAAAAATCCAAGAAAGATTAATTGGCATGAATTTTTTAATTAGCTTTTTAGGTTTAAAATTCAATTTAAAATTTGGTTTGCGCCCCAAAAAGATAATTCCCAAGTTGATTAAGATTAATACGATATCACTACACAAAATAATACTTGAATTGTTATATTTTATATGAAATATTTCAAAAACAAAAAGCAAAAATGCATTAATACCCATACCCGTTGGAAATGACAACCCAAATTTGAAAATTATTTTCTCCCTAAATGAAAATGTTGAGAGCAAAGAATAACCAAGAACAAAAACGACTAACCAACTAACAACATTCATTTTTTCTGATCTTTATATTTTATGGACAAAACAGTGTATTCACTCTTATTTTTCACCCGGTAGTTTAACAGGTCATACCCCCAATAGTTAATTATGGCAACATACCTGGCACTATCATAAACACTTGGATATTTAGTTTTATCTTTATCAAAAATTAAGGTTCTAGGATAAACAAAATAATTTGCCCAGCCTGGCCTTGTAATATATTTGTCAAATTTCTGGGAACCTTTTCCTGTTCCAAAAACACTATCTGGAGGCATAATTATAATTGCATCTTTAGGTGTATTCTTATTTATAAAGTCAAAATAATTTCCCGTAAATCCCATTCTTGCAATAAATCTTTGATGGAAATCCAATTTTGAAAATTTTTCAATCCTTTCATTATTGCCTTTTATAAGAACATTAAAAGTCCATTTATATCCTTTGTTATACTCTTTTAGAACAAAAATTAGCACAACAGCAACAATGAGTATCCAAATGTTTCTTGCGATTATTCTTTTGAGCGAATTATGGTCTTGTTCTCTTGTTTTAATTTTCTTTTGTGAGTATTTTCTATTTCTTGCCTTTTTTTTGGTGGTCATCGTGAAATCCTTTTTTGAAGATTACATAAAATATAACGGTTAGTAAAATTTTGTAATCGTTAAAAGTATAAAAATTATCTCAACCATAATTTAATAAAGAAAAAAGGCACAAATTAAAATTGCACCTTTTTCTTTATACTTTATCGTTTCGTTTTATAACATCAGTCTTTTTAGGTTTACTTCACCCGCAATAATTTTCTGTAATCCTAAAATTGAAACCCTTTCCTGTTTCATGCTGTCCCTATAGCGAAGTGTTACTGTTTTGTCTTCGGTTGTTTGATGATCGACTGTAACACAGAACGGAGTACCAATTGCATCCTGTCGCCTGTAACGTTTACCTATCGAATCTTTCTCGTCGTACTGGCAATTGAAATCAAATTTTAAAGCGTCAATAATTTCCCTTGCAATTTCCGGCAATCCGTCTTTTTTCACCAATGGCATTACTGCTAACTTCACAGGTGCAAGTGGTGCGGGAAGTTTAAGCACAACCCTTGTATCAACCTTTCCATTGTTTTCAACTTCTTCTTCACAATACGATGCCGACATTACCTGAAGGAACATTCTATCTACCCCAATAGATGTTTCAACAACAAATGGCACATACGATTTATTTAATTCCGGATCGAAATACTGGATTTTTTTACCTGAGTATTGCTGATGTTGCGAAAGGTCAAAATCGGTGCGCGAATGGATGCCTTCGACTTCTTTGAAACCAAAAGGGAATTTGTATTCAACATCAACGGCAGCATTGGCGTAATGCGCTAATTTTTCATGCTCGTGGAAACGATAGTTTTCATCGCCAAAGCCAAGTGCCTTGTGCCAGTTCATCCTGGTTTCTTTCCACTTTTCAAACCAATCTAGTTCAGTGCCCGGTTTCACAAAAAACTGCATTTCCATTTGTTCAAATTCGCGCATCCTGAAAATAAACTGTCGAGCAACAATCTCGTTCCTGAATGCTTTTCCGATTTGGGCAATCCCAAAAGGAAGTTTCATTCGCCCTGTTTTTTGCACATTCAAATAATTAACAAATATTCCCTGGGCAGTTTCCGGCCTGAGATAAATTTTGCTTGCACCCTCGGCTGTCGAACCCATTTCGGTTGAAAACATCAGGTTAAACTGGCGAACATCCGTCCAGTTTTTAGAACCCGATATTGGGCAGGCAACCCCCTGATCAATTATAATTTGTTTAAGCTCTTCTAAATTATTGTCGTTCAAAGCATCCGAAAATCTTTTATGCAGCTCATCCCATTTTTCCTGGTTAGCCAAAACCCTTGGGTTTGTTTCCCGAAACTGAACCTCGTCAAATGCATCTCCAAAACGCATTTTTGCCTTCGTTACTTCTTTATCCATTTTGGCTTCAATCTTTGCCAGGGCTTCTTCAATTAGAACATCTGCACGATATCTTTTTTTCGAATCTTTATTATCAATTAAGGGGTCGTTAAATGCATCTACATGGCCCGAAGCTTTCCAAATGGTTGGGTGCATAAATATGGCAGAATCAATGCCAACCACATTTTCATGCAATAGAACCATGCTATCCCACCAATATTTTTTAATGTTGTTTTTAAGCTCCACGCCATTTTGCCCATAATCGTAAACAGCTCCCAATCCGTCATAAATTTCACTGGATTGAAAAACATACCCATATTCTTTGGAATGAGCAATTAACTTTTTAAAAATATCTTCTTGTGCCATAATTCTTTAATTTTTCAGAATTGAACGACAAAAATAAGATATAATTGATTGTGGCGAAAAAAAAAACGGCTTTTTTAAATAAAATACAAACTTTATAGACTAGCCAAAATAGCGGCATAAGCAATAATTGGTAAATTGTGCTCATTATATTAACTCCATTTTTATGTGCGGAATTTCGGGAATAGTAAATCTTGATTTGAAACCTGTTCATTTAGAATATCTCAAATCAATGTCGGAATCCATAAAACACCGGGGGCCTGATGACCAGGGATACGTGGGTTTTTCTTTTGCAAACCATACAATTCAAGAAATTGATGTTGACGTAAAGAACCTACCATTGCCATTTCACGGAGGAATTGGGTTCAACCGGCTTTCAATCCTTGATTTATCAATGAACGGGCATCAACCCATGATTTCTGAAAATCGGAAAATTACCATCGCTTATAATGGTGAGGTTTATAATGCGTTTGGATTTAAAGGATTTCTAAAGACCAAGGGATTTCGATTTAAAAGCAATACCGACACTGAAATTTTACTATGCCTTTATCAATTTGTTGGCATCAAAAAAATGCTTGAAATGATTAACGGGATGTTCGCATTTTGTATTGTTGACCTGAAGTTGAACAAAGTTTTTCTTGCAAGGGACCATGCAGGAATAAAACCAATGTATTGGTTCAAAAAAAACAACACCTTGCTATTTGCTTCAGAGATCAAGGCTTTTTTACAGCATCCTGAATTCGATGCACAAATTAGTGAACAGCATATCGATGAATATCAGCTATATAATTATTGTGCCCATGATCGTACATTGTTTACTGGTGTTTCTAAAATTCCTCCCGGACACTTTATGGAAATATCAATGAATGGGGAAAAGCTATGCAAATATTATCAACCATCCTTCAATAAGAATAGGAATATATCGAAAAAAAATGCGCAGGAAAGCCTCGAGCAAACAATAAAGCACGCCATAAAATCACAATTAATTAGCGATGTGAAGGTTGGTTGTCAATTATCTGGAGGAATAGATTCAAGTTTAATAACAACGTTTGCCAGGAAACATTTCCAATCGAATATGGATACTTTTTCGCTTATACTTGAAAACAGTGCATATTCTGAAGAAAAGTATATAAATATGGTTGTTGACAAAACACATGCATCCTCGCATAAATATGAACTTACACCAAAGAACTTTGCTGAAAATTTGATCGCATCAGCATGGCATTACGACGAACCACTTTTAATACCCCAGGCTGTTGGCATAAAACAACTGGCAAAAAACGCGTCAAAATATATTACTGTTCTTTTAAGTGGTGAAGGCTCCGATGAATTAATGGGTGGATATAGAAGATATTATAACCTTTCCTATAAAAAACAACATCAGGGAATCATTCATATCATGTCGAAAATTCCGGGAAAAGGACAAACAGCAAGCAAGCGTTATATGCCCAACGTTTCTACAAATGACTTTTTTTTAAGACAGGGTGGGTCATCTTCTTTAAACCGATATCCCGATTTTAGACCTGAAATTAATTTAGAAAGGGCTTTTCATCAAAGAGAAGAACTTTTCCCTGAGAATACCGATCTATTAAAACAAGTGAGATATTACGAAATGAGGGCCTGGCTTGGAGCAACCTTAATGATCCAGGATAAAATGACCATGGCGCATTCGATTGAAAACAGGGTGCCTTTTACCGATAAAAAAATTGTTGAATTTGTTTTTTCTTTGCCATCTAAATATTTTGTAAAAAGTAATATTAATCCGCTATCCTATAACAACCATAATAAGAATACTAAGATTCTTCTAAAAAAAGTTACTGAAAAATATTATCCAAACGAGTTTGTTTATCGTCGTAAAATGGGTTTTAACCAACCACTTCATGATTACTTCGCAGATCCGTTATTGCAGGAATTAATTCAGGATTCTCTTTTACCTGGAATCAAACAAAGGGGAATTGTAAACTACATCGAAATATTAAACCTTTGGGACCGATATCAAAAAACTAAAAGTTTGGCTGGTTTAATGATCCTTTGGAATTGGTTTTCCTTTGAATTATGGGCACAACTTTTTATTGATAAGAAAATTGTCGGATAAAACCTGTTGCCCTTCATAACTAGCATTTTGAACTTAAATTAATAAAATATAAGATTGCATTGTATTTACAAAAAATTGGATAGGGAACAAATTATCCAATAAAATCAGCCATATCGGCTTGTTCGCTAATTTAAAATGAATGGATACTAAAAATAGGAAGGATCAAGAACTAACTCCAGCACCTATTAACCTTTTCTGGACAGGAGGATGGGATTCAACATTTCGATTACTCCAATTAATTATAATTTACCAAAAAAAAGTACAGCCATATTATATTATCGATAACAACCGAAAATCGGTCCAAAATGAATTGCTTAGATTGAAAAATATCAAAAGGTTTCTTTTTGAAAAATTCCAGAAAATAAAGAACCTATAATTGCCCATAGAACTAGAACCTTTAAGCAATTTATTGCCTGATAAAAAAATTATGGTAGCCTTTTTAATGGTAAAAAAAACAATAAGTTAGGTGCACAATACGAGTGGCATGCCAGGTTCTGCAATCAACGAAATATTTCTGATATGGAATTAAGCCATGAAAAGTCGGTTGACCCAATCGAAAATATTCGTTTAAAAAAAGTGTTCGGGGCAGTTGACATAGTTGTGGATAATTTTGGCAATTACCTGGTTTTATCTAAATCGAACAATTCTTCCATATTATTGCTGTCTGAAAATATTAAAATTGTTTTGTAGGATATTACAAAACCCGAAGTGTTTGATATTAGTAAAAAGAAGGATTCTTTGAAATATTAAACCAAACCTGGTTTTGCCATGCCCCAACCTGTAAGAACAATCCTTGTAGAAGATGTGTTCCATACAGATCAGCATTTTTTGAAAAAATGGGGTGGCGATTTCCATTTCAATCAAAGATTAAATATCAATTTTGGAAAATAATTCGAAAATCAAGAATACTCAGATCATCTCCCCCATGTTAAATAAACGGCTATATTTACGATTTTATTTTCAAAAAAATCATTCTGTTTATTCTCTTTAAATCATGCATGAAAACAAGCACACAATAAACCTTCTTTGGACCGGAGGAATGGACTCAACATTTCGGCTTATCCAATTAACAGCAGTATATAATAAAGTAGTTCAACCTTATTATATAATCGATCCAAATCGAAATTCAATTTTATTTGAAATCCGGGCAATGGAAGCAATATTAAAATCATTGTTTCTTAAATACCCGGAAACAAAGGCTTTAATCCTTCCAACAATTTTTAAAGAAACCCACAGAATATCACAAAACCATAAAATTACTTCCTGCTATTTACGGATCAAAAAAATAATCGATATTGGAATTCAATTTGACTGGCTTTCGCGTTTTTGTGCCGAAGAAGAGATTCATGATATGGAGATTTGCCTTGAAAAAAGTACTCATGATGATGAAAACCAAATCTTTAATATGCTGATAGAAAACATGGATAAAATCGAAACAACTTATGAAGGGTATTTTCAAATAAAAGCATCAGAAAAAGGGAAAGATACTTATACAACTTTTGGCAATTTCAGGTTTCCCATGTTTGA
Organism: Prolixibacteraceae bacterium; assembly: GCA_963677475.2. GTDB lineage: Bacteria > Bacteroidota > Bacteroidia > Bacteroidales > Prolixibacteraceae > JABMQB01. The sequence goes on from CAXXQD010000021.1 coordinate 269,077, forward strand.
TTTAACCAAACAATATAAATACGAATATAGCCGTAACAAAGGCTTTTATGAAATTCTGGACAAAACCTGGTTTTGCCTAATGCCAACAAAAAAACTGAATCCTTGCGGGAAATGCCACCCATGCAGGGTTGTGTATAAAGAAAAAATGTATTGGCGTTTGCCCTTAACTGCGAAAATCAGGTACCATATTTGGCCAACTTTAAGAAAAACTGCAAAACTGGCTGGAATTAAAAGATAAAATGACCCTGTAAAAGTCATGCAAAAAGTTGTAATTTTATCAAAAACCAAATTCGCACGTACCAAATGAATAGTGAACCAGTAAAATTATTATGGACCGGAGGATGGGATTCAACATTTCGTTTAGTTCAGCTGGTATATTTATATGAAAAAACCGTGCAACCCTATTATATAATCGACCATGGCAGAAATTCAACACAGCTTGAAATAAGGGCTATGGCAAGCATAAAAAATGCACTGTTTCAAAAAAAAACCATATTCCGCCAACGAATTCTTCCAACAATTTATAAAGACCTGGGAGATATTCGTCCGAATGCTACTATCACCGAAAGTTTTCAAAATCTGCGAAAAACAGAACCCATTGCAATACAGTATGAATGGCTTGCAAGGTTTTGTGCCGATGAAAAAATCAGCGATATTGAAATTTGCAATGAAACTGCAATTATAGATAAAGATAATAAAACCAGGAGGTTGATAAATAGTGAACTTGACCTTATACAAACAGATTATGGCCAATATTATGAAATGAACAAGCGGGCTAAAGGAAAAGATTCTTTTGAAATATATGGCAAATTCAGATTTCCAATTTTTGATTTTACAAAACTTGACATGTACCATTGGAGTATTGAAAACAATATGTTGGATATAATGAAACAATCATGGTTTTGCCTTATGCCAACATTATTTTCAAAACCTTGTGGAAAATGTCATCCGTGCAGGGTGGTATATCGTGAGGGATTATCATGGCGAATTCCCATTATGGGAAAAATTCGCTATTTTAGCTGGCCAACACTTAGGAAAGTTGCCAAAACGTTTGGATTGAAAAATTAATGAGGGTATTTCTGAAACTTCGTAAGCTATTGGTTTATAACACTTTTATTAGAAGGGTTTTGCCAGTTAAATATAACTATCAGTTTAGTTACAGGGTGCTCTTTGGAAAACGCTTTTCGTACATAGAACCTGTGGGGTTTAATGCAAAAATACAATGGCTTAAAATAAATTACCACAATCCGCTTCTCCCCCAGCTTACCGATAAATATAGAGTACGGAATTTTGTGAGCGACAAAATTGGAGAAGAATATTTAATTCCCTTAATAGGTGTTTATTCTGATATTAATGAAGTCAATTTAGATTCGCTTCCAGATAGGTTTATTTTAAAAGCCACCCATGGGTCGGGATGGAATATGATATCCGACGATAAAACAAATTTAAATAAGGATAAGGTCTATAGGCAATTACGAAAATGGCTCAAAACCAATTATTACTCTACAGGTAAAGAGTGGCAATATAAAAACATATCACCAAAAATAATATGCGAAGAAAACCTTATGCCAATCGACGGCAATCTTTTGGACATAAAACTTTTTTGTTACAATGGATCTCCCGAGTTTATTATTGCTTACCCTAGCAGGACGAATTATAGAACGATTTACACTAAAAACTGGGAACAATTAAATTGCGAAACTTCATATAAACAGGGTAAGGCAATTAAAAAGCCAGAACAATTTGATTTACTTTTAGAATTAGCAGGCAAATTATCGCATGGCTTCCCATTTGTTAGGGTCGATTTTTTAATTCAGAATGAAAGAATCTATTTTGGGGAAATGACCTTTACACCTCGCAGTGGATTGTACCTATTCAACCCGCCAGAATTTGATCTGGTATTTGGAGAACCATTGAATTTAGAAAAAATAAATAGTTCTTATTCCAAGAAGCCAAGTGTCGTAACCATCTAATTCTTTTAAAAACGGATATTATACTTCAATTTCAGGCGTAAAACACCTTCATCTATTTGATATCTATTTGATCGCTCTAAAAAATTGGATGTCCAGGCAAGTACAATTTCATTTCCGGGTTTTACAATCCATTGAAAACGCGATTGCCAACCAGCACTTTTGGAAGCATTGTCGTATTGAAAATAATTGTATAGAGTGATATTAGGGCTAAACAAGATATTTGCATTCAACTGGTAAATGTTGGCAATAAACGATCCTTCGGGCAAATCAACACTGCTCCTTGTTAATTTTCCGCCAATAAAAAACGGAACGGCAACTTTCCAATTAAGCTCTACTTCAATATCCTTTTTACGTCCATTAAAAAAATCGCCCCAACTGTAGGATCCTTCACCCCAAATATTTCGGGCACCTTTGGTTTCAAGTTCAATTTGCTGCCACCAAAAAGAGTATTCATTCATCGGAACAATTATATCTTCAAATATATTAAAGCCTTCGAAAAGGTTTTCATACTGATTGGTAATCGAATACTGAAGCTCTTCACCAGACATAAACCGAATCCTCATGGGTTGGATTTCTATTTCCCTTGTTTCCAAAACGTTCTTCATATTGGTGATGTAATCAAATTCGCCCCCAATTTGGATTTGCATGATTCCCCATTTATTTGGGCGTGGTCCAAATTGCAATTCCCCGTAGGTTTCACGGATGTTCGTTCGTGGCACAAAACCCATTCCTGAAATAAATTTTTCACCAATTTGATGATGCCCAATTCTTGCACTAATCATATCATTTGGATACACAAACTGGGCACCCCAGGCTCCATCGGCTCCTTCCATATTTTCAGTAGCCGATTTTAATCCAAAAAACAATACACTTGCGTTTTTATTCCCTTTAAAAGTGGAAGTTGACAGCTTTACATCAACTCCTGCAAGCATATTTTTTTCGTTGCCAATCGCATTTCCAAAGGTTGAAATTAGCCCGATCGAAGATTGTGCCCCAATATTTCGCGTAATACGCGCAACAGAAAAATTTGAATTGCCTTCTTCCCGACTGTCGTTGATGTGCATCAATCCAATATTCCAATTATTGACCTGTCCGGTAAGTTTTGCCCCTATGTTGATAGGAATTGGTGCCCCACTTTGGTCAAGTCCCATTTGCCTTGAAAAAAAAGGGATCAATTTATTAGCCACCGGGCTTTCGCGGTCTCCTTCCAAACCGAATTGGAAATAATTGGCGCCATCCAAAAAGAAATCCCGTTTTTCAGGAAAATGCAAATCAAACCGGGTTAAGTTTATTTGCCTGTCATCAACCTCCGTTTCAGCAAAATCGGTATTAATCGACAGAGATGCTTTTAGGCTCGGGGTTAGCTGGTAAAAAATATCCCCACCAACGCTTAACTTGCCTTCGCCTTCTTCACCCTTTTTAGAATCGACACCACTCACCAAATAAGGTGAAAGATCCAAACCAACACCTTGGGTTATTCCTTCCAATCCGCTCAGCACACCTGCATCCGATACCTGAAATTTATGGGTATTAAGGTTTGCAACCGGCCAATAGCCAGATTCAAGGTTATCAACGATATACCGTAGCAATTTTAAGCCCCATTGTTTGCTCTCTTTGTCAAATCCTAAAGTCTTAAAAGGTATTGCCATTTCAGCTTGCCACCCATTCTCTGTAATTTTTGACTTTCCGGTCCATAGACCGTCCCATTGCTTATTAAAAGCAGCCCCATTTTCGCTAATAACAGCATCGCCAATAGAACCCCGGGGACCAATCTGAAACCAATATGCATTCCGTTTATCGTTATACGTGTCGAGAATCACCTGCACCCTGTCATCATTTGCCAAACTAACGTCACGGGCAAGCTCTTTTCCTGTAACTTTTTCCGGGTCATCATAACATTTAAACCCGAAAAATATATGGTTCGCATCGTAACAAATAAAAACTTCTGTTTTTTTGGTTATGGGCAAGCCTTCGTTCGGTTCACGTTGATAAAACTCATCAACTTTTGCTGCTTGTTCCCAGCATTTGTCGTTCACCATACCATCTATTTCTGGTGGCTCGCTAACTTTAATCGCGGGTACTGATGGTTGGGCATTGATTAAATTTCCTAGAAAAAGAAAAACGAGAATTAATAAAATTTGCTTCACAAATTTAGGTTATTGGTTTAGGCCAGCTAAAATAGAAAATTATATGGAGATTATTCGAATATCTTTTGGTTGTGTTCCCTCCAAGAATCTCTGTCTAGATATCAATAACAGAGAAGAAACCTGAATATATGTTTTAGCAGGTGCAAAAAAAAGAAGCCTTTGCTGGCTTCTTTTGTAGTCCCACCAAGAATCGAACTTGGATCTATAGTTTAGGAAACTACTATTCTATCCGTTGAACTATGGGACCTTATTCTTTTTAAAAGGTTTGCAAAAATATACATTACCGTTAACATTTCAAAATACCTGGTTTTATACTTTACGTTTTTTCCTTATCTTTTGAATCAATTAAACCATGAAATTATAACAATCATGAAAAAAATCCGATTAAGTATATTAATTACAATCCTTTGCATACCGTTTTTTAGCAATGCGCAAGAATTTGAAAAAGACATATTTAATACTTCTAAAGGAGAATTGGCAATGACTTTTATTGGGCATGGAACTTTAATGATGGAATTCGATGAACAAGTTATTCATATCGATCCGGTGGGCAATTATGCAGATTACATTACAATGCCCAAAGCCGATCTTATCTTAATTACCCATGAGCATGGCGACCATTTGGATATTAATGCTATTTCAAAAATTAAAAAGGAAAATACAACCGTAATCTTGACACAAAGTTGTTCCGGGAAATATCCCGAAGGAGAAATAATGGAAAATGGAGATATGACAAGCGTAGCAGGCTTAAGTATTTCAGCAGTCCCTGCTTACAATTTAGTCCATAAACGGGGCGATGGTTCCTTTTTTCATCCAAAAGGAAGGGGAAATGGCTACATAATTGAATGCGGCGACACAAAAGTGTATGTAGCCGGAGATACCGAAAATATACCTGAGATGAAATCACTAAAGGATATAGACATAGCTTTTCTCCCGATGAACCTACCTTACACAATGACCCCGGAAATGGTTGCAGACGCTACAAAGGCATTTCAACCCAAAATCCTCTACCCATACCATTTTGGATCTACAAATACCAACGAACTGCTTGAATTACTTAAAGATGAAACCTCAGTGGAAGTGAGAATTCGAAAGTTGAATTAAACAACATAAAAAAATGCGGACCTAAATAAATAAGCCCGCATTTCTTTTGTTACAACTTTACTATACTATCTTGCGGTTACATCTCCGCCACTTGATTCTTTTATGTCTTTATGCACCGGGTTTCCATAATACCTAACGTCTCCACCACTACTTGCCTTGGCATAGAGCTCTTCCGATACGTATACCGAAGCATCACTCCCGCTGCTAACGCTTACCTTGCAAATTTGTGATTTCAATTCTGATGCACGAATGTCGCTCCCACTGCTTGACTCGGCATTAAACACCTTGGTTGTCCCTGAAATTCTGGCATCCGAACCACTACTTGTGTCTAAAGTAAATTTATCGGTTTTAATGGAGAGTTTCACATCGCTTCCACTGCTCGCTTTTACCGATAATTCATCACTCTCAATCGTGTTTTCTGATTCCACGTCGGAACCAGCAGAACAATGTAAAATAGCCAACTCCTTCACGGTAACATAAACTTTTCTTTCCGTCCTCCATTTCCAATTGAATTTGCCATCGAAATAAATCTTGAGAACCCCGTTTTCAACTTCAGTAATAATTTTATCAATAATGTCATCAGAAGCTTCAACCACACATTTTTCAGTGTTTCCCATTGTTATGTATAAATCGATGCCTGAAGAAACTTTAATGGCAGAAAAATCAGAAACATTTCTGTTTCTTTTGTCAACTACAGCAGATGCAGCAAAAACTGCAAAAAAGAATATTGCTGTTAAAAATAATGAGGAAATTTTTTTAATCGAATTCATGAATATAGATTTTACGGATAATTATTTTAGAAAGGACGCATGTATGCAAAATAAGTTACACTTTTAGTTTGACTTTTTCACATTTCCTCCTGAAGAGCTACTCACATTAATGGTTTTAGTATCACCAGAAAAGAATACATTGGCACCACTACTTGCCTTCCCCGAAAAGGTATCCGATACTTCTACCCAAACATTGGCACCACTTCTTGCTTTTGCATTACAATCGAAAATTAAAAGCTCACCAGCTTTAATATTGGCTCCTGCTGATGCTGACAAATCGCCTTTTTTTGCTTTTCCTTTTAAAAATAAATTTGCTCCTGCTGATGCTGATGCCGAAACCTTGTCAGCAAAAATCTCAAGCCTCATATTGCTTCCTGCCGAACAGGTTAAATCCAAAATATCATTTCTTATTTCAGTCTCGGAAAATACGTTGCTCCCGGCAGTAGCAATAATATTTCCCAACTCACTAACATGAACATAAACCTTTTTTGATTTTGCACTTTTAATACGTTCAGTCGTTGTGATTTTAAGAATACCATTCTCTACTTTTGTAGATATAACCTCTAGAATATTTTCATCCGCTTTCACAACTACTTTCTGTTCATCGCCCTGGCTAATGTATACATTCATCCCTCGTGAAACTTTTATCTTATCAAATGTATCAACCGTTCTCTGTTCGTCAACAACTTTGCCGTTGCCTTTTATCGTGGGACCAATAAAAACACACGAACTGAAAAATAACGCAAGAATAAATACTATTACAACGGATATGTTTCTTACCATAACAATTTGATTTTGGTGAATATCTGCCTAAGTTTTTAAACTGTTGTTAAGATATTACAAAATAGGGTTGAAGCATTTATATTTTCGTTGAATTAGGGTTAGTTATCGGTAAGCAGGGGTAAAAAACAAAAAGCCCGACAAATTCATCGCCGGACTTTTAAGCATAAAATTATGCAATCAATCTTACCCTCTTTCAAAAGTTTTTCTATCTTTTCTCATATTCATTTTCTCTTCCCCTGGAGAATGCCTTTCTCGATTATTATCCATCTTGTTTCTTCTGGAATCAAACTTCATTCGCTGCTCTTCGGTAAGGAGTGAACGTACTTCCTGATGGTCCTTTGCCCTTATTTTAGCCAACTCCATTTTAACTTTGCCTATTTTTTCGATGCTTGAATTAATGGCATTTAAATCGGCTATATCAGCGGTTGTTAAGGTTTGATGATGTGCTTCAAGCTCCCGAAGCTCGTCTCTGTAAGCTTTAACTTCTTTCGCACTTTTTAGCCTGATGGCTTTCATTGCTTCCTTTTGTTCTTCCGTAAAAAAATTGTTTTCGCCCCTGTTCTCGGCATGCATTTGCCTTAGTTTATGAACTTTGGCTTTATCCGCCTGGAGGCGTCTTTCTGGTTGTTGTGCAAACATAGTAAATACAGCAAATACAAATATGATTGCTAAACTTGTGGCTTTTGTTTTCATGACTTTTAATTTTAAATTGAAAAATTGTTTCATCGTTTGCGTTGTTTGACTGGTTGGAAGGAAAATGGTTTAAAGCACCTATAAAAATCACTGTTAGAACCCTGGGAATATATCACTATGCAAAAGAAATGTCCGCTGAATAAGGAGTTTTAAACATTATTAACGTAATAGAATTCGCACAATATATACGAACTATAAAGAGTTTTTATAATTTTGCAAATTCATAAACACAAGAAGCATGAAAACCAGAAAATACATAATTATTTTAGTAAGTATTATCATTTCCGGTACATTGTTACTTAGTTTCAACAGTGATCAGAAAAATTTTCAAATTTCAAAGAACCTCGATATTTACTACACCTTGTTCAGGGAATTAAATACGTTTTACGTGGATGAAATAAATCCCAACAAACTTGTAAAATCAAGTATCGACAAAATGCTAAATTCCCTGGATCCTTACACAAATTATATTTCGGAAGATCAAATTGAAGATTTCCGGTTTATGACAACAGGCGAGTACGCAGGAATTGGCGCCTTAATTGGCTACCAAAACGGGAACATTGTAATTTCAGAGCCATACGAAGGATTTCCCGCTCAAAAGAATGGCTTAAAAGCAGGGGACATATTTTTGGAAGTGGAAGGGAAAGATACCAAAACCATGTCGACCCAGGATGTTTCGAACCTATTGAAGGGGCCCGTTAACAAACCAGTTAAGTTAAAGTTAAAAAGGCCTGGGACAAAGAAACCCATTGAGCTTGATATAATCCGTGAAAAAGTAAGTATAGAAGCTGTTTCTTATTACGGAATGGTTGATGAAAATACAGCCTATATCCGCTTGTCAAAATTTAACCAGGGATGCGCAAACGATGTAAAAGAAGCATTTCTTGAGCTGAAAGAAAAACATAAACCAAGTTCCCTGATACTTGATTTACGTTCAAATCCGGGCGGATTATTGATTGAAGCCGTACGGATTATGAATATGTTTGTGCCTAAAGGAGAAGAAATTGTGAGTACACGAGGCAAGGTGAAAGAATGGGACAAAACCTATAAAGCTACGTCGAACCCTATTGATACCAGCATTAATATTGCAATATTAACAAACAGCAATTCGGCATCCGCTTCAGAAATTATTGCTGGGGCAATTCAAGACCTTGACAGGGGTGTTGTTGTGGGAAGCAGGACTTTTGGGAAAGGACTGGTACAAACCACGCGAGATTTAAGCTATAACACTAAATTAAAAGTAACAACAGCAAAATATTACACACCAAGCGGTAGGTGCATTCAGGCTTTAGATTATTCACACAGAAACGATGATGGAAGTGTAGGAACCATTCCTGATTCACTGATTACACAATTCAAAACCAGAAAAGGAAGGTTTGTTTACGATGGTGGTGGCGTAGTTCCGGATGTGAAAGTCAAATCGGAGAAGCTAAGTTCCTTAACCATTGAGTTAGTTACAAGATATTTAGTTTTTGATTTTGCAACAGATTTTTCAAACAGGGTTGAATCAATTCCTTCTCCGGAAGAATTTGAGGTGACAGATGAAATTTACGAGGAATTTACAAATTTCGTTTCCGAAAATAATTTTGAATACGATTCACAAACAAAAGATAGCTTTAAAGAATTGCTGGAGACGGCAAAAAAAGAAAAGTATTTTGACTTTGCCGAAGAAGAATTTAAAGCATTGGAAGAAAAAATCCAACCCAACCTAAAATCTGACTTAATAAAATTCAAACCTGAAATAAAAGAGATGCTTGAAGACGAAATTGTTTCGAGGTATTATTACCAAAAAGGAGCAATACGGGCTTCGTTAAAAGAAGACAAAGGACTTCAAAGAGCAATTGAAATTGTAAATAACAACAATGTTTATGCAGGGTATTTTGCCCCAGGAACCAAAATCTCTGCCAATTAAAAGCAGCTTTGCTAAAAGATATAAAATAAGCCCCGCCGGATTTTATCCAACGGGGCTTTTCAAATCAAAGAAACGTGCTATTCTCAATTTTAAGCTTTCAGCAGATCTTTAATTCCGCCAATTGAGCTTAAAATACCACTTGCTTCGTATGGGATATAAACGGTTTTATTATCTTTTCCATCAACCATTTGTTCAAATGTTTCAAGGTATTTCATAGCCACCAGATAATTTATCGGATCGCCGTTTTTCTCAATTGCGCCGGTCACCTTTTTTATTGCTTCAGCCTCCGCTTCTGCCCTCATTATCCTGGCTTGGGCATCGCCTTCGGCTTTGAGTATTTCTGCCTGTTTTTCGCCTTCAGCCTGGTTAATCTGTGATTCTTTGTAACCTTCAGCTTCCAATATTTGTGCACGCTTTAATCCTTCAGCTTCCAGTATTTTTGCCCTTCGGTCACGTTCTGCACGCATTTGTTTTTCCATAGCATCGCGGATATCTCTTGGGGGATTAATATCCTGAAGTTCAACCCGGTTCACTTTTACCCCCCATTTATTGGTTGCTTCATCCAGGATAATACGGAGTTTTGTATTAATCGTATCCCTCGACGTGAGGCATTCGTCAAGATCAAGTTCACCAATCACGTTCCTAAGGGTTGTTTGTGTGAGTTTTTCAATCGCATCAGGCAGGTTTTCAATTTCATACAATGCTTTTACTGAATCCATAATCTGAAAATAAAGCAATGCATTGATTTCTGTTCCAACATTATCTTTTGTGATCACATTTTGCCTTGGAAAATCATACACAGTTTCCCTAAGGTCAATCCTGTCTCTTGATTTAAAAAGAACAATTTTGTTTCCATTGTAGTCTTCTTTCACATACCTCCAAATAATTTTTCGTGGTTTGTCAAAAATCGGGATAATGATGTTAAACCCGGAATTAAGAGTCCTGTGGTACTTTCCCAGCCTTTCCACAAGAATGGTTTGCGATTGTTGCACAATCCTGATTCCTGCTGCTGCAAAAATGATTACAAAAAGGGCAAGAAAAATGAGAATAATTAGTGTTGCATTCATGATTTTTTGATTTTTTATGAGATTGTTTTTACGGTTAAAATAATACTGTCAATTTGAACAATTTCCACTACACTGTTTGCGGGTATCTGTTCATTGGTAAGAGATTTTGCCTTCCATTCATCGCCATCCAACATCACACGGCCATGGTTGTTTTCGCTATTAATGGTTTCAATCACTTTTGCCTGTCTTCCAATCATTGCCTGAACATTTGTCAATGTGTTGTCTGATCGTTGATATGCAAATTTTTTCATTGCCGGGCGTATAGTAAAAAAGCTTAATAATGTGCCCGCTGAAAAAACGATTATTTGCCATTCAATGGATAGTTCGAGCCCGGCAACAAGTGAGCCGGCCAGAGCACCAATTCCAAAATTAAAAAGAACAAATGAGGGTATAAATATTTCCATAATAAAACATATAAGTGCTATGATTAACCAAATATGCCAAAATTCAAAATTCATCGCGATTCGTTTAAAATTTGCACTTTCAAAGTTATATATGGAGCAAGTTTTTCCTTAAAAAAATGATCCTTATTTTACTGAAATGATATATTTTTCAGGACGAAATAACAGCAGGTAATAATTGGCTATTTCAGCCATTGCCGAAATGCATGCGCCTTTAACCTGCTTACCGAAATGCGCTTTGGCAAACCACAATCCGGCTGAAGTGTAACTGTTATCTTCCCATTATTTCCGGGATTGGTTGCTGAAATGGTATCCCGATTAACGATGAACTGCCGGTTTGCCCTGAAGAACATTTCAGAGGGTAATAATTTGCTAAGGATCTCAAGCGAAAAATCGTGGATATATTTTTTATCATCAGAAGAAACCAAATATGTGATCTTATTATTTGAATAGATACCTTTTATTTCATCAAAATCTATAAAATAGGTACGGTTGCCAACCTTGATTTTCAATTTTTCGGTTTTATTTTCAGGTATTTTTTCTACCTCGTGATGGTGTTCGGTTTCTAATTCTTCAACGGTAAGAACAATACTATCCACTTTCAATACTTTGACCTTCACTTGAGTTTGTATAATATTCCCATCTGCATGAATTGCTTTCCACATATCCCCGTCAATGGCAACACATCCCAATCCCGATTCCTCGTCAATTATTTCTATCACTTTCCCAATTCGCCCAACCAAACCACTGGCATTTGTTTGTACACTTTTTTTCCGATAAGCATATTTTTCCATTAATGGTTTAATACCTAAAAATCCGGTGGTAGTGCCCAGAATAAAAAGGACCATCTGAAATGGAAAAGGAAGATGAACAGCAGCACCCAGAAAAGCAAAAAAGCACCCCAATCCAATACTCGCCATCACAAACGAAGGGATAAATATTTCAAGTACAACAAAAACCATCATTGCCAAAAGCCAGATATGCCAATTTTCAAATGCCATTTTTTATAATTTACGCAGGTAGTTAATTTTTTGAATCATTTCTTTTACCCTGGTTGCATCCACATCGTTCTCCCAATTCCCATTTGTTTTAAAAAAAGAACCGACTATAAATGCATCTGCAAAAGGATAAAATTTATCGATGTTATTTGTCGTTATTCCGGATCCAATAATTACAGGCAGATGAACACTTTCTTTCACTTTTTTCAGTTCTTCCAAATCAGGCTCCACACCAGTTGATGCCCCTGAAATAATTACACCATTGCTTAAAAAAAATCCGGCAGCTTTTGCTGTTTCAGAAATCGTTATATCGGCAGTAATAGAATGCGAAGAGTGTTTTTTCTTAATGTCGGTGAATACCTGAATTTGATTGGCACCTATATTTGCCCTGTAGCGAAACAGTTCTCCGGCATCGCTGTCCATTTGTCCTTCATCGGCAATATGAGAAAAAATGAATCCTTCAGCATGAATATATTGCAAATCACAAGCCTTGGCAACAGCCAGTGCTGCTTTGTTTGCCCCTGCTAAAATTTGTATCCCCAGCGGTTTATTTGTTCGTTTTCTGAGTTCTGAACAAACTGCTGTCATGCCAGCAATAATCTCTGGTCCAACTTCACGGTTTAAATATGGGCGGTCATGCATATTTTCAATAAGAATGCTATCCACACCTTCTTTCAGATAAAATTCAGAATCGCGAATTGCTTTTTCTATTATTTCCGTCATTGAGTATTTATGGCAGGGAGTTCCCGGCAAGGCCTGAACATGCACTACCCCAACCAGCGGTTTTAAATACGGATCGGTAAACAGCATAGGTTTTAAATTGACCTCTAAATTTAGCCTGAAATGAGCAAAATACAATACCTAAAAGCACTTTTTATTCCTATTATACTATTTCATTTTTGTAAAGATGAACTTATCTTAGTTAAAAGATCCAATTCTTCCTCAAAATATGAATACCAATATCCGTTTCGGAATAGAATAAATATCCTTAAAATAAAAACTATTAAAAAAGTATATTTGCTTAAAATAGTATCAATACGTTCGATAAATAAAACAAATTAGATATGATGTTTAAAGCTTTTCGGGGTATGTCACCTGGACCACAGTTTTTTTTCGCATTGTTTGTGGTATTAATTTCATTCTTGTTTTTTATGGTGGTTTCAATAATTGTTGCAATTCCCACATTTGACCTGAGCCTTGGTAACATCGAAACCTTTACCGATATATCCAATCCATCGAATATATCAATGCTAAAATATTTACAAACCGTTCAATCCTTCGGTTTATTTATTATTCCTCCAATTATACTGGCATGGCTGTTTCATGGGAACATTACCGAATACCTTTTACTCCATAAAAGAACAAGTTCATCTGCTTTATTTCTTGTTATCCTGCTTACCATTTTAATTTCCCCATCCATTAATTTTCTGGGCGAAATCAACTCTAAAATGTCATTCCCATCATGGATGTCGGGCATTGAGAACTGGATGAGGAACAATGAAGACAATGCGACTGTGCTTACCGAAAAATTTTTAGACGTTTCAACCATAAACGGATTGCTCTTTAATTTATTTATGATTGCTTTATTACCAGCCATTGGTGAAGAATTATTGTTCAGGGGGGTAATCCAGAAAATATTTATTAACTGGACCAAAAGCAAACACTGGGGAATTTGGATATCTGCAATATTGTTTAGTGGACTTCATATGCAGTTTTATGGGTTTTTACCCAGGATGGTTTTGGGCGTAATTTTTGGCTATTTGTTGGTCTGGAGTGGAAGTATGTGGCTGCCAATGCTTGCGCATTTTATAAACAACGGGGTTGCAGTAATTGCAATGTGGTTTGTTAAACAAGGACGAGTTGACGCTTCCGTTGAAGAATTTGGGGCTTCTCCCGAAAGTTTTTATGGCGTAGTAATAAGCACTGCTTTTTCTGCTTTTTTACTTTGGTATATCTGGAAACAGTTTAAGGTTAAGGGAAATTTTTCAGGTACCTAAAAATCAAACAATCCGCGTTGAATTACAACTTCTTTTTCATCAGCTTGCTTAGGTTGTTGTTTTAATTCGTTCCGGCGTAAAATATAAACCACACCATACTTAGCTGCTTTTTCCCTTTTTTCTTTAGGCGATAAATGATCGAAATTATCTTCTATTTCGTTCCATATCTGCCGAATAAGGTTGTCTGCTTTTTCCCTTGCCATATGTATCCCGGTCCGAACAATGGCATTCTCATCGTGGAGTACCTTTTGCAGCATGCACACATCCTTAAATGCAGAAAAGTGTACTTTAACAAGTGCTATTGATGGGTTATAGATTGGGCTTCCACCTTCATTTATCCTTTGTTGCTCCCCTTTAATAACTTTTTCTCCCCATTCCAATATTTCATCTTCGGTACCTAAAGGCGGCAAATTAGCTTCATCTTTATCCAACCCAAAATAAAGGCGTGTATCAGCCTTAATTTCATCGCGCAAAATGGCCATGTTTAACACCTGAATAAAATGCGAAACATACATCCTGGCTTTTTTCTGGAATTCATTAAAAGCTTTGTTTTTTTCAAGCTGCCTGTCCTGCTCTTCTTTGTTTCTTCGCAGTGCTATTTCAAATTCATTATGAAATTCATTTAGGGATTCAAGGCTTTGCTTTGAGAATGCCAAATCTGATAGTTTTATCGTCTCCCCCATACGAAGGGCTGCAGTTATTGCCCTTTTCCTTGCCTGGTCTGTTGTTGGTAATCTTCTGTATGGCATCGTTTGTTTTTTCGTCCATTCCAAATCTAGCCAGAAAAACAAGAATAATCAATGTATTGGCAATTTCTTAATTAACAACCGTGTGTTGAAAGCATAAATTCTTTCTTTCATAGCGAGTGACAAAAATTTCCATTTGTTTAACCTTCTTTTAAAAACGATCTCTGATACTCTCCCGGAGTAATGTGCATGATTTCCTTAAATTTCCGGTTAAAATACGAAAGGTTGTTAAACCCGGATTGAAAGCCTGCATCGGCAATTGATATATCGTTTTTTAAAAGCATCTTGCATGCATGCCCAATCCTAATTTCATTCAAAAAAGTGTAGTAGTTCTTTCGGGTCCTTTGTTTAAAATACCTACAAAACGAAGTAACTGTCATGTTTGAAATAGAAGCAAGCTCTTCCAATTGAATTGACCTTGTAAATTCACTGAACGTAAAACTATAAATGTTGTTCATCCTGGTACCTTCAGAACCCTTCTCATAATTTGCACGCAGGTTGGATAAGGTTTTAAGGGTAGCACAATCTGATAAATGTTGAAGAATTTCCAACAATCCAATTATCCGTGAAAGGCCTTCTTTAATTTCTATAGATTCTATCAAGTCGATAATCATGGTTTTTGAAGCTCCTTCCACTAAAAATCCCAGATCACTTTCATCTAAAAAATAGTTGACTTTTTTTAATTCAGGCATCAATATAAATTCTTTGCCAAACAATTGTTTATGTATGAATAGATGTTTGGCTTTAACTTTCAAATCGTTTGATTCATCATAATACTCAGGATTCGAACGAAATACATGAGGTTGGTTTGAACCAATAATATACAATTCTCCTTCCTTAAAATTACCAACATAATCACCGGCAATAACAGAACCTCTTCCTTTTTCAATGTACATGATCTGTATTTCGGGGTGTTGATGCAATGAATCGTAAAACCATTTCTGATCGTCAATTTGAAAAAGAAAGGATTCTTTTGCTGTTTTTATAACCTTAAAAGGTAAAACTTTCATATGTGCTATTCTGCTTATTTTGTCTTTATAAACAACAAATCTTTTTTATTGTTGATAATATTGTACCATATCCAGCAAATTTATGGGCAATTCCCTTCTTGCTTTTAATCTATTTTTGTTTAGACTGAATAAAAACAAGAAACAGAATGAAACACATTATTAATTGGGAGGGGATTTATCCTGCCGTAACAACAAAATTTACCGAAGACGATACTTTAGATTTTAATTGGATTAAAAAAAACCTAAATGCCCAGGTTGAAGCCGGGGTTGATGGCATTATTTTAGGTGGGACACTTGGTGAAGCAAGTACTTTGGCCGAAGATGAAAAACAGGAACTCGTAAAATTTACCGTAAAAGAATTTGGCAAAAAAGTTCCGATACTAATAAATATTGCTGAACAAACCACAAGTGCCGGAATTCGTGCAGCCCAAAATGCCGAAAAACTTGGCGCAAGCGGATTAATGTTGCTTCCCCCAATGCGTTATGCTGCCGATAGCCGCGAAACAGTTACTTATTTAAAAGCCATTGCAAACAGCACATCGTTGCCAATTATTATTTATAACAATCCTGTTGACTATAAAATTGAGGTCACGATTGATATGTTTAAAGAGTTGCTCGAATGCGGCAATATTCAGGCAGTAAAGGAATCAACACGTGATATTTCAAATGTTACACGAATGAGGAATGCTTTTGGCAATCGAATAAAAATCCTCACAGGTGTTGACACATTAGGCTTGGAAAGCCTGCTCATGGGTGCCGATGGCTGGGTAGCAGGATTGGTTTGTGCATTTCCAAGAGAAACGGTTGCTATTTACAGGTTGGTAAAAGCCGGAAGGATTCAGGATGCTATGAAAATATACCAATGGTTTCTGCCTGTTTTGGAACTCGATGTATCCACCAAATTGGTACAAAACATTAAACTTGCCGAAGTTGCCACCAAGATTGGGACTGAACAAGTGCGTGCCCCTCGCCTTCCATTAGTTGGCGAAGAAAGGGAAAAAGTATTAACCATTTTGGATACAGCCTTAAATACAAGACCTCAGTTACCTAATTATTTAAATTTATAAACCACACCCAATGATACACGGAAAAAACATTATTGGATACTCACTTTCCAGTGAAGGGGAACAAACAATTAAGTCATTTGCACCTGCAACACAGTCAATTCTGGATGGCGAATTTTATATAGCAACAAACAATGAAGTAAATAAGGCGGTTGAATTAAGCTCAAAAGCATTTAAAGCCTACAGAAATGTTTCGGGCAAGCAAAAAGCCCTGTTCCTTGATACCATAGCCGAAGAAATAGAAAACCTGGGAGAAGAGCTTATTCAAAGGGCATCGAGAGAAACTGGCCTGCCCGAAGCCAGGATTATTGGTGAACGTGGAAGAACTATTGGACAATTAAAGATGTTCGCCCAACATGTACGTAATGGTTCCTGGGTGGATGCTGCTATCGATACGGCAATCTCGGACCGCACCCCTGTTCCGCGTCCAGACATACGGAGAATGCTAAAACCGGTGGGACCAGTTGTGGTTTTTACTGCCAGTAATTTCCCTTTGGCTTTTTCAACCGCCGGGGGTGATACTGCCAGCGCATTAGCTGCTGGTTGCCCCGTAATTGTTAAAGCACATGAATCGCATTTGGGCACCAATCAGTTAATTGCAGTTGCCATTCAAAAAGCGGCTAAAAAAACGCAAATGCCTGATGGGGTTTTCTCTTCGTTAAACGGAAGTGGATATAAGCTCGGAAAAAATTTGGTGAGTCACCCATTGGTAAAATCAGTTGCATTCACAGGTTCTTTTAAAGGTGGGAAAGCCATCATGGAGATTGCCTCACAACGTGAAGAACCCATTCCTGTGTTTACTGAAATGGGAAGTATCAATCCTGTATTGCTTTGCCCAAACAAATTGAAGAACGAAGCAAAAGAGCTTGCTGGGATTTTAGCAAGTTCAATTACATTGGGAAGTGGTCAATTTTGCACAAATCCCGGACTTATAATTGCAATTGAAGGTCCTGAACTTGACACATTGTTGTTACAAATGAAAAAAGCAATTTCCGAAATATTGCCAGCGACCATGCTTAATCCCGCGATTGCAAAAAACTATGCATTAAAAAGCAAAGAATTTTTATCGATAAGAGGAACCGATTTAATTGCCCAATCAAACAAACAGGGTAGCGAATTGGAAGGAAGGCCTGCAGTTGCTACTGTGAAAGCTTCCGAATTTATCAAAAACCCAGGCTTTCATGAGGAAGTTTTTGGCCCATTTTCGCTGGTTGTAAAATGCAATGACAAATCTGAATTATCAGAAGTCGTAAATACTTTGAAAGGGCAATTAACGACTTCTGTTTTCGCAACACCAAAAGACGTTTCAAGCCTAAACGAAATTATCCTTGAACTACAGGAAATTTGTGGCAGGTTAATTTTTAATGCTGCACCAACCGGGGTTGAAGTGGGACATGCAATGCAACATGGTGGCCCTTTCCCGGCAAGTTCCGATAGCAGGTTTACATCGGTTGGGAGCGACGCAATCAAACGTTTTGTGCGGCCACAGGCATTCCAATCGGCACCACAAGAATTTCTTCCCGATGAACTAAAAGATGAAAATCCTTTAGGAATTTGGAGAAAAGTAAATGGCGAATTAACCATGAAGAAAATTAAGTAATCATGGCAAGAAAAGTATTTTTTTGTGTAGATGCACATACCTGTGGAAACCCGGTTAGGGTTGTTGCTGGTGGCGGACCTGTTTTGCAGGGCTCAAATATGTTTGAAAAAAGACGTCATTTCCTTGATTCCTACGATTGGATTCGAAAGGGATTAATGTTTGAACCCCGGGGCCATGATATGATGTCGGGAAGCATTTTATTTCCTCCTTCCAATCCGGAAAACGATTTTGGAATTTTATTTATTGAAACCAGTGGTTGCCTACCAATGTGCGGACATGGTACAATCGGCACCATAACAGTTGCTGTTGAAGAAGGTCTTGTTGCACCAAAGATACCCGGTAAAATTAAAATGGAAGCTCCCGCCGGATTAATCCTGATTGATTACAAACAGAAAAACAATAAGGTGGAATCCGTAAAGCTCACCAATGTAGGTTCATATCTTGCCGGAGCAGATTTAGAGCTTGATTTCCCGCCCTTGGGAAAAATAACGTTTGATGTAGCTTATGGTGGTAATTTTTATGCCATCATTGATCCGCAAAAAAACTTTAAAGGTTTGCATACATGCACTGCCCAGCAAATTGTACAATGGAGCTACAACCTTAGGTCAATGATAAATAAGAATCACCATTTTATCCATCCTGAAAATCCGGAAATAAAAGGGGTCAGTCATCTTATGTGGACAGGTAACACCATCGATAAAAAATCGGATGGGAGAGCCGCTGTTTTTTATGGTGATCGTGCGATTGACCGTTCGCCCTGTGGGACCGGAACATCGGCCAGAATGGCACAGCTTGTTGCCAAAGGAAAACTTAAGGTTGGCGACACCTATGTTCACGAAAGCATTATAGGAAGCACGTTTATTGGAAGAGTGGAAGAAGAAACGAAAGTTGGCAGTATTAACGGAATAATTCCAAGTATAGAAGGTTGGGCAAAAATTATCGGGCATAACAACATTATTATTGACGATAATGAAGATCCGTATGCGCACGGATTTCAGGTTTAAACTGGTAAAATAATGAAGAAAATTGTTATTATTGGCGGAGGAATTATTGGTTTGGTAAGTGCTTATTATCTTTCAAAGAAAGGGCATTCGATTACCGTACTTGATAAGGGGGATTTTACAAATGGTTGTTCTTATGGCAATGCCGGATTGATTGTCCCAAGCCATATAATCCCACTTGCCGCACCAAACGTTTTAAAACAAGGGTTCAAATGGATGTTTTCTCCCGAAAGCCCTTTTTCAATTATGCCTTCGTTAAAACCTTCGTTTATTAAATGGGGATTAAATTTTGCCTTACATTCCAATGAAAAAAAAGTTCGGAAATCTTCTGTTGCATTAAATGAAATCAGTCAATTAAGCACCCATTTATACCATCAGCTTGACAATGATAAAGAACTAAAAATAAACCTTCAACAAAAAGGGCTTATGATGTTATTCCAAACAGCCGAAGTAGAAAAAGAGGAAATCCATACTGCTGCTTATGCGAATAAACTTGGAGTTGAGGCAAAAATAATTTCAAATTCCGAAGCACAAGAATTACAACCGGGAATCCGTTTAAATGCAAAAGGAGCCGTTTATTATCCCAATGACGGTAATATTTCTCCTGCACAATTTATGGAAACCTTGGTTAATTATCTGGAAAAAGCTGGTGTGAAATTGATGAAAAATTCTACTGTGATTAAAATAGCAACCCATAGCAATAAAGTAACTGGGGTTCATACCTTAACTGAAGTTTTTGACGCCGATGAAATAATAATCTCAGCGGGAGTATGGTCCGAAAAACTTGCAAAAGGCCTTGGAGTGAACATTTTACTACAACCGGGCAAAGGGTATAGTTTTACACAATCAACCAGGCAAAAAATATCTATCCCTGCTATTTTAGTTGAATCAAGGGTGGCTGTGACCCCATACGATAATTACACCCGGTTTGCCGGGGCAATGGTTTTTGGAAAAAATGGCAACAAAACAAAACTATCCAAAGTTGCCGGCATGCATAAATCCATCAATAGTTTCTTCCCGGAAATGGAGGTTCAGTTTCCGCGCGTTGAATCAATTTGGAGTGGTTTACGCCCTTGTTCCATAGATGGCCTCCCCTTCATCGGGCGTTCTAAAAAATTCAACAACCTCATTGTTGCAAGTGGTCATGCAATGCTTGGGGTATCGCTGTCACCCGCCACTGGTAAGCTTGTGTGCGAACTAAGCGAAGAAGAAAATCCGTCTATTGACCTAAAACCTTTTGCTTTGGAAAGAACATAAGTCAATCAAAACTTTTTTCATTGCACCGGAAAAAAATACCATAGATGCTTACTTTTAAAGCTTCAGCACTATTAATGAACATAATATTAACTATTTGTTACTAAGAAAAATAATTATGAGCAGAATTGATAGGTTGAAAGAATTTTCAATAATTTTGAGTTTGTCTCAAAGCTTTAAATGGCAGGCAAATATGTCCAATTTCCCAAAGACCAACATACCGAACGATGAACTAATAAATGGAATAAGATCTGGTTCTCCAGAAATTTTTAAACATTTGAAACTGTCATGTTTCCCATTCGTATTAAAATATGTCAGGTCAACTAACGGAATGCTGAAGGATGCCGAAGAAATTTTTCAGGATGCACTGATCGTCGTTTTCAAAAAACTTAAACGATCAGAACTACAATTAAACTGCCAATTCACCACCTATTTTATCTCAATTTGCAAATATATTTGGACATTTAAACAGGGCAAGGGAAACAATTATATTGAGGTAAACGTTGAACACTTTAACCATATCTCGGATGAAAAGGAAATTGAAGATTTATATTTGGAAAGTAAGGAATTCCAGCTTTACAGGCATTATTTCAACAAATTAAAGAAAAGGCAACAAAAAATATTAACAGCAGCCATATCCGGGAAAAGTTATAGCGAACTTTATATGGATTTTGGCTTTAAAAATGTGGATGTTTTCAAGAACGAGGTTTACAGAATAAAACAACGATTGATAAAACAAATATCTTCAGATGAAAGTTTTAAAAAACTAAATGGAAATACCAACTGGAGTTTATGAAAAAAAACGAAAAATATTGCGCAACAAATGACCCTCTATCACAACGTGAAACAGACCTTTTTGAACGCATTGAAAAAGCCGTCAAGGAAAAGGATGTAATTCAGTTTGAAGATCGTGTATCGGCAATTTTCAAATCACCAAAACAAAAAATCATTTCTATTTCGAGAATTGCTGCAATGTTTTTTGCCCTATTGAGTATTTCAGCAACTGTTTATTATTATTCCAAACCATTTAATGTTCGTTTATACAATGCTTATTACAAAGAATATCGGTTAGAACAATTGCCAAACTACCGGGAGCCCAATTCGATACAAGGCAATGCATTTCAATCATATAATTCAAAAAAATATAAAAAAACGGCAGATGAGCTATCGGAAATACTTTTAACCGATCCATCTAACTACCAGGCACATTTGCTGCTTGCCATTTCATTGATTGAATTAAAGAAATTCGATGAAGCGGAAACTCAGCTTTTAAAAATAACAGAAGCATCATTAAATTTTTACACAGACGATGCACTTTGGTATTTTTCGTTGCTTCAAATAAGAAACAACAATTTGTACATGGCCAAAAATACACTTGCTTCAATTGACAAATCATCAGAGTATTTTATAAAGGCTCAAAAGCTTATACAAAAAATAGACAATAAAAATTAGGACGGTCATTATTAAAAATGCCTTCATCCAATTAATTTTATTTGTATCGGCTTGCATAATTTTAGGCGCCCCCATATAAGAATATACCGACCAAAAATGTGGATGCGAAAATACTTTAGGGCTTTGTTCGAGAAACAGAAGTTTGGCATTCCTTAAGGCTTCACTAACTTCTATTCCATCATTTAACGACTTCATTGTATTCAAAATTATTTGCTGCGAAACCTGATCGTCCACTTTCCAATTCGCCCCAATAACCGCTTCAACCCCCGATTTCTGAAATGCATTGGCTAACGATGCTGTCCCATAATTCTCAATATAATCGCCATTTGACGACCCACATGCCCCCAATATTAACAATGGGGAATTCCATTTTGTATTCAGAACCTCAAAATAATGCAGTTTTGAATCCTTATCATTATTCTTATTTGCAACTACCAAATTTGATAATTGCGGGTATATTGGATGATTTGTGGCATGTGTTGCAATGTGGATAATTGATTTATTGCTTGCATATTTTAGCAATTCTGTTTTGCTTGCTTTATCTCCCAAAAACACATCACCATCAAACAATTCGGCGGCCTTTTTAATTTCAGTTCCCGAATGTACCAATGAATTATCCATCATCAATTCAGGAGAATCAGAGAAAGGTGCCAAGCCAACGTAGCCAGATATTTGTCGGGCATTTTTTAACGATTGTTCCAGAAATTCAGTGACTGAAATCGAGTAAACAAGATTGTTACTTTTTATGAAAAAAGGTAATCCTTTCATATTCATACCTTCTTGTTTTACTTCATTGGTTAGCAAAGCATCAAACGTAATATTCTTAAACAATCTAATGTTTTCAATAATTACGGTATTATTTGCGATTAACTTTCCGAACGGCTTAAAAATTCGCTTGTATAAATAGTGGGCCGATTCAAAATACCTGTTCAACTCATTTAATGTGATATTCTCAATGTTATCGTTTAAAATAAAACTGGTGTACTCCTTTAAATGATGGGCAAATTCATGGCTCAGTTTTAAATTTTTTATATGGATGTTATCGTTTGTTATTAAAAACATAAAAAGCTCTTCTTCTGAATGATACATTTTAAAATAGGCAATTTTTCCTGCCAGTTTTGATTGAAGGTTTTTAACAATTTGACTTTCTGTAAAAGGATGCTGCTCTTTAATGTTGAATCTTTTCTGAATCCCGGAGTATGATTTCTCATATGTGTTCAATAATCCAATTAAATCCTGCCCACCAACACTTGCTTGACCATCTTCATTTAAGCTATTTTTATTAGCCAACAATTCATTGATATGATATGCAACCATTGCCAATTCAACTTGTTCGTTTTCAGCCAAATCAGTTGAATGTTTTATTAACCAATTATCACTCTCATAGAGCTCTGTTATTTTATATTGTTCTGTTATTTCTATGGCTTCTGTGAGATAATTCATCTCATTGGTTTGATAATAAAGTTCAATAGCAGATTTAATTAAAACATCAAATAGCGGCTTAAATTGAGTATTAAAATAATTCAGGTCTTTTAAGAATGGGGTGCTGTAAGGTTTTAACCCTAAAAGAGCCAATTTACTTTTCGCAAATTCATAGCACTTTTTTAACATCACTGTATCCCTTTTTTGCTGGTAGATATTTTGATAATGGATACAGGCTTGTTGGACAAATTCAAGATAATTTGGGGCTAATTCAAAGCATATTGGATTATCATCTGTGTTGTACTTAATAAAATAGTTTGATAAAATTTTTTCAGCTTTCTCAAATTCCATCTCCCTGTCGTAAAATTGTACCAATAATAAATCCAGCTTGAGTTTGTCTTCGCTAAGTTTGTATTTCTCTGCAATCGATGTGCATTTTTTAACCTGCCCAGCAAATAGATTCCTTTCGCCCTGCTTACTAAAAACCTTGGCACGAAGAATATTTAAATTAAAAAATGTTCTCTTCAGACCGACCAACTGATCCATATTTTGGATACAAAAATCTTCGGCATTATTAATTCGGGATAATGATTTTGCGGGCATGTTCTGTAAATACGCAATCCTAGCTAAAAAATAATTCGTTTCAGCGAACAAATACGTTTCATCATACGAATACCCTGAATCTCTTTTTACATGGAGCGATTTTAAAAAATAGTTTTCTGCATGCGAATAGTAGCCTTGATTATAACTTACTTTCCCGAGTTGAAAATTTATTTCCTCAATTTTTGACAACCACCCTAAATCAGAGACATTTGTCAATGCTTCTTCAAAAAAGATAATTGATTGTTCGGGTTTCCCGATCAATGAATATAATTCTGCAAGTTGAATCAGGCAATTCGAAATTTGCGCTTGCTTTTTTTGTTTGGCGTAAAGTTCAAGTGCCAATTGATATTCGTTGATAGCCCGGGCATACATTCGAAGTTGTTTGAAACAGGAACCGCGTGATTTATGAAACATCGCAATCTTCATGAACCTGGGTTGAGGGCTTTCATGTTCATTATCAATTAATTCAGAAAATTTGCTTAATGCATCATCAAACTCCCTTTTTATATAATGCTTATAAGCACTATCAAACAATTTCCCAGCTTCATCTGCCTCTGAGACATAAGGCAAACAAATAAAAAATGAGAATAACAGAAAGATTAGGATCTTTTTCATTTAATTTGGGAATGTCAAAAATAGTTATGTGAACATCCATCAAAAATACTGTTTAATAAGTTTGGAAACAATCCTGATTTGGATTGCCTCTTCTTTTTTCTGTTCAGCACAAACTGATACAATCGTATCTCCATACAATTACGATTGCAATTGGGGAAAATATTCTGCTGTGGCAGATTTTAATGCCGATGGATATCAAGATTTAGTTGTAATTGCCCCGAAAGCTACCAACAATAAAAATGAACTAGTTGGAAGTTTTTCAGTCTTTGCAGGGATTAAAAATTCGTTTAATAACAAACCTTATACAAACATTGAATGCAAATTGCCTGGGCATTTAACCGGGATCAACCAAATCACCACCGGGGATTTTAATAACGATGGATTCGATGACCTGGTTGTGAGTAATCCATTTTATGGAGAACCACAACTTGATCGCGGCTTTGTTGAAATATTATGGGGTTCAAAAAATGGTATTTCATCCACTAATTCTTTGCTTAAAACCGGAGAAACGTGCTATGGCAGTTACGGGAGCAAAGTTAGCTGCCTTGATTTTAATGCAGATGGTATCGATGATTTGGTTGTGGAAGCCAGGTTCGACTATATGCTGGAAGGAAGAATTTACATTTATCTTGGCTCCGCCAACTTTAATCTCAAAAACCCGGATTATAGTTTACAGGTAGGTGGTTCAAATTCTCTCTACCATTGTTTCAATTTTGATTTTAATTCGGACGGTAATGAAGATATTTTATGTAGGTCAAATTCTGATTGGAACGGCAATAAGACCCAGATCTATGTTTTTTATGGCGGAATAAATAGGGATAATTTTTATGACCTAAAATATGAGTTAAATAATTTTTATCCTATTGATGCTATTCATATTTCTTCAAACAAAAACCATTTCCTATTAATGGGAAAGCATACCAGTAGTAACTTGCAGGTAAACACAACATTTATTCCGTTATCAGGGAATATGGAACTAACTCAACCATCTTCTTTTCCCGGAAAACCATTTTATTTATCCCAAAAAACTTCGGAATTATTTGTAGCAATAAATTCAAAAGACGTTAAGAAAATTAATGTTTATTCATACTCTGAAGGAATCTTTCATTTTGAAAATACAATTTGTTCGATTCCTCCAGAGACAATCCTTTTCAGCCATAAAATAGATTCTCGAAATGAGCAATTACCATCAACATTGTTTTTAGGCTTAAAAGTAGATGGGCAAGAGATACTTTTGATTAAAAACTTACCATAAATGCTATTCTTAATTAGATTTACTCTAAATAGCCTTCCCTCAATGAAATAATTTGATTTTCTGATTACTTCTCTGCTTTACTATACCATCAAGTATATAAATCATAAATCAAAAGTCAATTATAATTAAACCCATGAAAAAACCTTTATTTCTATTATCGATTCTTGTTATTGCATTTAGCAGTTGTAAAAAAGAACCTGTTGCCTCATTTGAACTAAGTCAAAACAACGTTAAAGCCCCGGTATTAATTGAATTTACAAATACATCAAGCGATGCATCGGAATACTCCTGGGATTTTGGTGACAATAGCAGTTCGCAAGCGAAAGACCCCAGTCACATGTATGAAAGCTGGGGAAATATGAACGTGACGCTTACTGCCACAGGTAAAGGTGGAAGCAGTTCTTTAACTAAAACATTGATTGTTGTCCCTCCAGATCCTACCGCTGATTTTAATATGAGTAAAAACAAAGCGGCGGTAGGGGAAACCGTGTCGTTCACCAATTTAGCAACCTATGCAACCAGCTGCAATTGGAATTTTGGCGATGGTACCACTTCATCAGAAGATAACCCAACGCATATCTATGAATCAGAAGGGAATTTTAATGTCTCATTAAGTATTATTGGAGACGGTGGCACAGCACAAATATCCAAAGAAATTGAAATATATTACCCGGAACCAACTGCCAACTTTAGTATGAGCAAAACAACAGCAGTTGATGGAGAGCTAGTAACTTTTACCAATCTTTCGGAACATGCAAGCACTTACAGTTGGAATTTTGGCGATGGCTCAAACCTTTCTCCTGACACAAATCCAACACATTCTTACGACCGAAGCGGAACATTCTCCGTGGTTCTTACTGTTACTGGACCAGGTGGTAATGACCAGGTTGCCAAAACCATTGAAAGTTATTATAATGAACCTGTCGCATCGTTTGCCGTGAATAAAACCACTGTTTATCAAAATGAAAATGTTGTATTTACCAATAGTTCGATCTATGCTACTGATTATGAATGGAATTTTGGCGATGGAAATTCGTCAACAGCAGCAAACCCAACGCATTCATATTCAAATACCGGCACATACACGGTAACTTTAACTGCAAGCGGCAAAGGCGGAACAAATACCTCAAGCTCCACAATTTATGTAATCTCCGAAAATGCATTTATTGATGATTTTAAAACAAAAGATAACTGGACTATGAATTATTGCACTGGTTCAATCGTTAATGAGCATCTTGTGTTAAATCCAACTTCTTCGACCTATATTGGTTATGCCAGCCATAGTTTTAGTACTTCACAAAATATCCCATGGAATATGCAGGTTGATATTGGATTAAATAAAGTTGAAAGTGAAGATTCTTATGGTATAATGATTCCTTTAAACTCGGCTAGTGTTCCTGCAATGGTAATTATTATAATTCCATCCGGTGATTCATATAATTGGGGCTTACTATTCTTCTACACATCACAAGGTTCATGGATGATGTGGGACAGTTCAACAGGACGAGGATTCTCAAATCAAATCCAATCGGATACACAATTCCGTACCTTCAAGCTTGAGATTGACAATAATGAAAGAATTTCGCTTATGTGTAACGAAGAATATCTTTTAAATAAAGACAATACCTTAAATAATATGGAATCAGGCCTTCATCTTGATTTAAGTTTTAATATAAGCGAAATACGATTAAATAGTGAATCCTCTGAAACAAAGTGGGATAATTTTTATTTCGAAAGTGATTTGGGCGCACAAACCATTGCTGCACCATCTGTGAAAAGTACTATTCCTGCAGACATATCAAAACTTAATACTCAAAATCTGCAAATAACCAAAGCAATAAAAGACCTTTTTAAATAGAACCAAACACAATGAATCCCTTGTCGCCATCCTTAGTTTAAATGATTAGGATGGCGATTTTTTTATTAATCACTGTATAAAAAAGCCCTTCAGTCCGAAAACTGAAAGGCTTTAAAATTATGAAATTATCTTCGTACTTATTCAGAAAACCTGGATACCAAATACTCCCTGTTCAAGCGGGCAATATTGGTAATTGAAATACTCTTAGGACACTCAACCTCGCATGCACCTGTATTGGTACATCCACCAAATCCGAGTTTGTCCATCTGTGTGATCATGTTTTTTGCTCTTGCTTTTGCTTCCACTTTTCCTTGCGGCAGCATTGCCAAATGAGAAACCTTTGCTGATACAAACAACATTGCCGATGAGTTTTTACATGCAGCAACACAGGCACCACAGCCAATACATGAAGCTGCATCCATTGATTCTTCAGCTTCGTTGTACCCAATAGGGATTGCATTTCCGTCAGGAACACCACCTGTGTTTACCGATACAAAACCTCCTGCCTGAAGGATTTTATCAAAAGCAGTTCGGTCAACAACCAAATCTTTAATTACCGGAAATGCTGCTGCCCTCCATGGCTCAATCGTGATGGTTTCGCCATCTTTAAACTTACGCATGTGCAACTGACAAGTCGTCACTTCTGTATCTGGTCCGTGTGCACGTCCATTGATAAACAAACTACACGTTCCACAAATACCCTCACGGCAATCGTGGTCAAAAGCAATCGGGTCTTTTCCAGCCTGAATCAATTCATCGTTCAGGATGTCCATCATTTCAAGAAAGGAAGAGCCGGTTGATATGTTTTCAATCTGGTAGGTTTCAAATTGACCTTTTTCTTTGGCACTGTTTTGCCTCCAGACTTTTATATTTAATTTTTTAAGAATCTTATCCGCCATAATCAAATGATTTATGAATTTTGAATTATTATTTGAGATTTATTTATAAGAACGTTGCGTAAGCTTCACATTCTCAAATACTAAATCTTCTTTATGTAATTCAGGCTCTTGCCCTTCTCCTTTATACTCCCAGCAGGAAACGTAAGTAAATTCTTCATCGTTACGTTTAGCCTCGCCTTCTTCAGTAGCTGATTCTTCGCGGAAATGCCCCCCACAAGACTCGTTTCTATTTAAGGCATCCATAGCCATTAGCTCACCAATATCAAAGAAATCGGCAAGTCTTCCGGCTTTTTCCAACTCTGGGTTCAGGTTGTTCATTTCACCTGGGATTTTCACATCCTTCCAGAACTCTTCGCGCAGTTCCCTGATCTCTTTGATTGCTGTTTTAAGCCCTTCTTCATTTCTCGACATGCCCACGTTATCCCACATGGTATTACCCAACTTTTTATGGAAATAATCAACTGTTTTTGTCCCTTTTATATTGAATAGTTTCTCCAATTTTCCGGTTACAGCCTTTTCCGCTTCTTCAAACTCAGGAGCATTGATATCTATTTTTGGAACCATAATTTCATCGGCCAAATAATCACCAATGGTATAAGGCAATATGAAATATCCGTCAGCCAAACCTTGCATCAATGCTGAAGCCCCTAGCCTGTTTGCCCCATGGTCAGAGAAGTTCGCTTCCCCAATAGAATATAAACCAGGAACATTGGTCATTAAATTATAATCAACCCAGGTTCCACCCATTGAATAGTGGATGGCAGGGTAAATCATCATTGGTACTTTGTATGGATCGGCATCTGTAATTTTCTCGTACATCTGGAAAAGGTTTCCATAACGGGCTTCAATCACATTTTTTCCTAACCTTTCAATGGCATATTTAAAGTCAAGAAATACAGCTTTCCCTTCACCGTTTACACCAAATCCGGCATCACATCTTTCTTTTGCTGCCCTTGATGCAACATCTCTCGGAACAAGGTTTCCGTATGAAGGGTACCTTCTTTCCAAATAGAAATCACGATCTTCTTCAGCAATATCGTTTGGACCAATTTCGCCTTTTTGCAATTTAACAGCGTCTTCTTTTTTCTTTGGCACCCAAACACGCCCATCGTTCCTTAATGATTCCGACATTAAGGTTAATTTTGATTGCTGGTCGCCGTGAACTGGAATACAGGTTGGGTGAATTTGTACAAAACAAGGATTTGACATCATTGCCCCTTTTTTGTAACATTGCCATGCTGCCGAACCGTTACTTCCCATTGCATTTGTTGAAAGGAAGAATACATTTCCGTAACCACCACTGGCAACCACCACTGCGTGTGCCCCAAACCGTTTAACTTCGCCACTCACCAAATCGCGGGCAATAATTCCTCGCGCTTTACCGTCAATTTTCACAACATCAAGCATCTCATGACGGTTATACATTTCAACATTGCCCTTGCTAATTTGTCGGTTCAAAGCCTGGTAAGCTCCAATTAATAATTGCTGACCAGTTTGCCCCCGGGCATAGAATGTACGGCTAACCAATACCCCTCCAAATGATCTGTTGGCAAGTGTACCGCCATATTCGCGCCCGAAAGGAACACCTTGTGCCACGCATTGGTCTATAATATTTGGGGAAACTTCGGCCAAACGATAAACATTGGCTTCGCGAGAACGGTAATCCCCTCCTTTAATGGTATCGTAAAATAACCTGAATACAGAGTCGTTGTCGTTTTGGTAATTTTTTGCTGCGTTTATACCTCCTTGTGCTGCTATGGAGTGCGCCCTGCGAGGACTATCCTGATAACAGAATGCTTTTACATTGTAGCCTAGCTCAGCCAGAGAAGCAGCTGCAGATGCACCACCCAATCCGGTCCCAACAACAATCACATCAAGTTTTCTCTTGTTAGCCGGGCTAACAACTTTAATATTGGCCTTGTGTTTACTCCACTTTTCTGATAGAGGCCCTTCTGGTATTTTTGATTCTAATAAACTCATATCTTCTTCCAGTTAAGTGGTTAAAATTTAATTATGAAATACATTGGGATAAGGGAGAAACCAATACCCACAATAATTGCATAAACGTATCCTACAACTTGCAGCCTCTTCATCCAGTTTCTATTGTTCAATCCCAGGGTTTGGAACGAAGACCAAAAACCATGTGATAAGTGAATAGCCAGTAAAACTGCGCCAACAATGTAAACTATACAGTAAAGCAAACTGGTTTTAAATAGGTTTGCTACCAATGCATAGGTATTTTCCATATGCTCGCCGTTTACCATTGTTTCAGTAAGCAACGGATCGCCGGTAAATTTAATTTTCACAAAAAAGTGAATGATGTGCAAAACCAGGAAAACCAATACCAGTCCTCCTAACACAAACATGTTGCGCGATGCCCATGTACTTGATACTCCCAGGTTTGACCTATTGTATGACACTGGTCTTGCTTTCATGTTTTGAATGGTAAGCACAATCGACCAAAGAATGTGGACAATAAAACCTAATGCTAAAATGGGCTCCATAATTTTGATGGCAGGGTTGGTTGCCATAAAATGCGCCCCCTGGTTAAACAAGGCACCCGTGTCGTCAAATATTAAAAATAAATTGAGCGTCAGGTGGACAGCAATAAATACCAACAGGAACAAACCTGTGATACTCATCATGAATTTTCTGCCAATAGACGAAAATAGAAAATTACTCATAAATTAACTTTTTTGGTTTATTTCTTAACTTAAATTTCTTCCCCTTTTCGAAGCGGTTTGGCTTCTTATTTTGAATTTAAAATTACACAATTTAAATAGGATAGTTTATATCATGAAGACAATCCTTGAGTGATATTCTAAAGGCCACAAATATGCATGAATTGATCAGTTTTTTATTGGTTTCATGTCTAAAAAAGAGCGTTTCTTAATTCTATGGTAAACTGTAAAATATCTACATATCTACATATAATCTTCAATATTAAGAAATTTGCGCTAAAAAATGAAGGAGTTTCATCACCTATTTCCTTTATTAAAGTTCTACTGATATCTAAAAATGATATTCTAAATGTTTGATCGATTGTATCTTTCTGCTTAATTTTTTGAACATTGCATTCTAATTTTTATCAAAAGTTCGTAACTTTTCGAAAACCAAAATTTTCAAGTTATGTTACTTTCCAACTTTAAATTCCAATTACTAATTCTTTTTGCCTGTACCCTATTAATGGCTGCATGTTGTTCTCCCCATGAACAAAATAGTGAAGCTGAAGCGATTATTAATAAAATGATTACTGAAAGTGAAATTCCCGGATTAACGGTTTCGGTTTCGGTAAAAGGGGACCTGATTTGGTCGAAAGGCTTCGGATGGGCAAACATTGAGCAACAAGTTGCAGCCGATCCGGCAAATACAAAATTCAGGATTGGTAGTATTTCCAAGCCATTATCAGCAGCCGCGCTTGGGGTTTTAATGGAAGAAGGCAAAGTTGATATCGATAAACCTGTTCAGGAATATGTTCCATCCTTCCCCGAAAAAAGATGGACCTTAACCACGAGGCAGGGGAGGCCACACTGCCGGAATAAGGCACTACAGGGGAGATGAATTTCTTTCTTCGAAACGATACACATCTGTTATTGAAGGCCTGGAGATATTTCAAAACGACACTTTGCTGTTCGAACCCGGTACAAATTATAGCTATTCAAGTTATGGATTTAACCTTTTGAGTGCAGTGGTTGAAAAAGCTGCTGAAATGGATTTTTTAAACTATATGGCTAAAGTTGTTTTTGATCCCATTGGAATGGATAATACAACTGCCGATTATATGGATTCATTGATTATTTATCGTGCCGGGTGTTATGCAATGGCGGATGGAAAAATGATCAATGCCCCATACGTTGACAACAGTTACAAATGGGCAGGTGGAGGTTTCTTGTCCACATCGGAAGACCTGGTTAAATTTGGAAATGCCATGCTAACAAACAAACTTTTTTCGGAAGCAACTAAACATGAACTAATAAGCACTCAAAAGCTAAGCACGGGAAAAGAAACCGGCTATGGAATTGGATGGTTTATTGCAACCAACAGTCATGGCAGGAACTATTACGGGCACGGAGGTGGCTCAGTTGGAGGAATAAGCAGCCTTGTAATTATGACTGAATATGAACTTGTAATTGCCATTACTACCAACGATAGCAGGGCAAACTTAAATGGCATTCATGATTTGGCAGAGTTGTTTATTGAATAGAAGTGGCTGTGGCGATTTAAAAATCGCCATGATCATAGTACTAAAATAATTCTGCGAATCAGAATTCGCAGCACCCTCTATATTCAAATACCCAAAAGCATATTCTCATGTTAAAAACCAAGATTTTCAAACTCGTAGAAAAAGGTTCACACGGAAATCGAATAAACCGGGCTTTCGATTATTTCATTATGACCCTTATTATTTTAAGCGTCCTATCTATTATACTTGAATCGATACCAGAAATAGTCAATGATTTTGGAACACTTTTAAACATGTTCAACCTTTTTTCGATAATAATTTTTTCAATTGAATATCTCTTAAGGCTTTATGTTTCAGATTTAACCCATCCATCAAATAATAGAATAAAATCTGCATTGAAATTTATGTTTTCCATTTATGGGCTGATTGATTTATTGGCAATTCTTCCATTTTATTTGCCAATGTTCATAAAAATTGATTTGAGATTTTTAAGAGCATTACGTTTAACGCGTTTCCTAAGAATCTTAAAAATTAATAGATACAATAATTCACTGACCCTAATTTGGCAAGTTGTGAAAGAAAAAAGATCAGAATTAGCAGTGACTGGCTTTCTAGCTTTCTTGATTCTTTTTATTGCTTCATTTCTAATGTTCTTTGTTGAAGGCGATGCACAACCAGATAAATTTCCAAATATATTAGCTTCATTTTGGTGGGCAATCGCAACTTTGACAACAGTTGGTTATGGAGATATATACCCAATTACTGCAATGAAAAATTATTAGTGGTCTAATAGCTATTATTGGAATAGGTTTGATTGCATTACCAACTGGTATTATAAGTGCCGGTTTTATAAATAAGATCGAATCCCAAAAAGAAAATAAAAATCAACAAGTATGTCCTCATTGCGGAAATTCAATTACCTAAAAATCCTGCGAATCAGAATTCGCAGCACCCAAATAAAAGGCATAAAAAAACTTCTCCCAGGTTAGTAGGAGAAGTTATAGTTGGTCTAAATTAGTATGGTTGACCGACAAATTGGCCTTATTATACTAATATTTTGAAGTGATTTATTTTCAGGCTCACAACACCCAGGTTTGGTTTTTTATTTTTTCTTTTTCTTCACAACGAATAGTAAACCAGCAACAACAATTACTGCCAATACACCAAACAAAAAATAATTTTGATTTGATTTTTCTGCTACTTGTTCTTCCCCTAAATTGATGGTTTGTTCCATGTGTGAACTGTCAACTGGCGACTCTTCAATATAGGTTACATCGTCTTGCGCGCGAACATTTGCTATGGTAAACAATAACATTATTGCGCCTACTAAAATGGTTTGTATTAACTTTTTCATTTCCCAGTATTTATTAATTTATGTTATATTTTTTCTTTATTTCTTCAGCTTTACTAAACTCTCCGGTTTGCTCGTAACAAGTAACCAAATAGGGAATTACACTAAAATACCTCGGATTAATTTCCACGATACTTTTGAGTTCATTTAAGCCTTCTGCATACATCTCTTGCCTGATATATTTTTTGGCGGTCAATAGTTTTAAGGACTCATAATATGGGTGGATTTTTTGCCCCTCAAAAACCAGCTCGTCCAATTCCTTAAGCTGCCCCAAGGCTAGATAAGCTTCACCAAGATGTACCCTTAAATTTATATCGTTTGGATCTGATTTCAACGCCATGCTAAGACTCTCGACAGCTTTTTCAAATTCCTGGTTTTTTAAGCTATAGAAGCCTTCTATCGCATTTCTATCCTGTCCTTTTATGATAATAACTGTTGGATTTCCTTTGTGATAAAATGTTTTTAAAACATTGGCCTGCTGCCAGGTATTGTTTTTTAGTTGATAGGGGTGCACATAATTTACCCCCAGAATGGCATAATCCCATTTTGTTGAGATTTTATCGTAAAAATGAACGTACTGATGTGTAAATTTTTCAGCATCCAAATACGGAATAACATTAAAATTTGAGGCAATTGCAACTGGCTTTTCATCCCTGTCCGCATTCTTTTCCAACCATTTAGCTGCATCTTTCATTTCGTGCCAGTAATAATCATATTCATAGTTTGACCAGGCATTTTTATTGCCCCCAACAAAGCTGTTGAAATAAATATAATCCGAAGGGAAAACCTCGCATGAATGGACAACAGGCAATCCAGCTAAAAAAATAAGCACTATGATGCATCCGTATAAAACAAGTCCTTTAAGCTTTAACAATAGCAGCCTAATCCCTAGTGCAGAAATAACCACCAATGGAGCATAAATAAAATACATTTGCCTCCACCCGCTATAAAGGTTTGAATGAATAAGGATCACATAAATTAGTGGGAAAAGAAATGTAAAAACCACAATCCCATAATTTAAATGCTTTCTAAAATCTATTTTTGATAAAGCAAGCAACACAAAAACAATAGCCGCAAGCGCACCAATCCATACAATTTCGGGAATAGAAATGAGCAACCACTTGGGCAAATAGTACCATGGCAGGTTTGTGCTCCAATATACTTGCCCTTCAAATATTTGCTTGATGCTTATTTTATAATGCTCCATGACAGATAAGGACTCCAGTGGGTTTTTTAAGGGGTTCGCCAGGGCATAAGGCCAAAGAACAAAGGCCAGGAAATAACCAACAAGCGCAAGTACTAATGCTTTTAAAGCGATTCCTTTCCAAAACTTTAATTGCGACAAAATATCCTGATAATCCTGATAATTCATTATTAACCAGACAATAAAAAACAAGCCGAAGTAGGCAAACAATACCAGGCCTCCAATGCGTACTGAATTTGTAAAAGCAATTCCCAAAGCCAGGCACAATATGGTTTTCCACTGAGGTGATGGCAACTGTTTAAGTAGTTTAATCATGAATAAAATGCTAAAAGCATAACCAAATGCAAATGGAATATCTTTCAGGTTTCCATAGGCGTGCCCCATTAAGCGTGGTGAAATAAAGGCCAACAGCAAAGCAATTGCCCCGGCAAAATAGCTTCCCGAGATTTCTTTGGCTGTATATCCTATCGTAAGCAACAACATAAAAGCAAAAGCTGCCCCAATAAAATGACGAGTGGTGTATTCATTTTCGATTGAGAAACTTCGATTAACAAATGCTGCCAGGTTATCGATCGATTGCCCGTAATATTTCAGGTTTGTTTTTGGGGTGTCAAGGCAAGATTGATCTTCGCCCAATGTTACATACCAGTTCGTTACTTCCTTGGCATATTTATTATGAATGAGTTCATCAATATTAATTGCGGCAAAGGAAGCCAAAAATAACATCCCCATAAAGAGAATACCCGATAGCACCAGAAAGTGCTTATGGGTAAAACTTTTGTCTATGTGAATGTTATTTTTCATGGCTTTCTAATTTCCCACCTTTCTCACTCAATAATTTCTCTTATAAAAAACAAAGGACGGTTCTGTGTTTCTTTATATATTCTGTAAACGTATTCACCAATCACACCAAGGAAAGTAAGCTGAACAGCCCCTAAAAAATAAAGGCTCATCATGGTTGAAGACCAGCCCAAAGGGGCAAATCCCAACATCTTGCTTAAAACGATATAAACAACTGCACAAAAAACTGTGATAAGCCCAATAATTCCTAAATACAGGCACAGTTTAATGGGCCATTTTGAAAATGAAAAAATGGCATCTAAAGCAAGCAGGAATAATTTCGACAAGCTCATTTTATGACCACCTTTAGCCCGCTCTTCCCTCTGATAATCAAAATAATAGTTCCGGTAACCTGCAAAAGCCCTTAAGCCAGGGATATACCTGTTTTTCTCCTGCATCGAATTGATTGCAAGGGCAACATTTCGTTTCATAAAACAAAAGTTTCCTTCGTTTTCTATTTCTTTAATGTTGCTTAATTTCTTGAATATTTTATGAAATGATTTTGTCAATACCTTTTTGCCTGAATTTATAGGATCGTTCACCCTTCTACCCGTTACCAAATCACAATCTTTTTCTTTAAGTACGGAATAGAAGTTTTGCAACAATTCGGGGGGATCCTGTAAATCGCCGTCCAGCATGGCAATATAGTCTCCTTTTGCATAAACCAATCCGGCAGAATACGCTGCCTGATGACCAAAATTGCGCGACAAGGAAATGATTTTTAATTCAGGACAAACTTTCTTGAGTTCGATTAAATGGTTCAAAGTATTATCCGTACTTCCATCGTCAACACATACGATTTCAAATTTCTCACCGCATGCCTCAAGCGCATTCATGATCCTTTTTATAAGCTCATGAACCACAAGTTCTTCGTTGAATACCGGTGTAATTACTGAAATCATTTCTTGCAATTTTATAATTTGTGTTGTGTACCCGGAACCGGAACTTCAAATGTTTCTTCACAGTCGCCCATCACAATTTCTTTGGGCCCTAAAATTTCATTGGAAGTCATCATTTCTTCCCAGGTAACCTTTTTCCCGGTGTAAGCTGCAGTCCTTCCCATTATTGCCGACAAGGTTGAAATTGCCGTTTGCTCCGCTTCCTGAACCGGGGTGTTCGTTCTGATAGCTGTTACCAGGTGGATGTGTTCTTGTACGTAAGGTGATATTTTTACCCTATTTGTTGCTTTTCCGTTCTTATCTTTCGGATATTCGTAACTCCATTTAATGGTTCCATCAAGATTGTAAATGGTATTTTTACAGTTTGTAAAACCTTTAGTGCCCATTATAAACTCGCCCATATTGTTGGCACAACTATCTACCTGCCGCGACATGCTGTGCGAAAACATACCTCCGCCATAATTATAATCAATGCTAAAAAAGTCGTATTGATCACCTGTTAACCTTCTGGCCCTGCCCCCAAATCCAATGGCGTTTTTCGGGTGTGTACCTACAAACCAGTTAATCACATCAATGTTATGCACATGTGTATCTAAAATATGATCGCCACAAAGCCAACAGAAGTTGTTCCAATTCCTGATCATATACTCCATATCGCTCCATCCTTCTTCGCGGCTCCTGAACCAAACATGAGACTGTAACCAATATGCCCGCGCCGAAGTTATTTCACCAATAGCGCCATTTGCAATTTGTTTGTAAGTCTCGATATAGTCTCGTTGATGCCTGCGTTGTGTTCCGGTTATAATAGTTAATCCCAGTGCTTCAGCTTTTTTCGAAGTTGCATTTATTGACCTTGCCCCAACAGGATCAACACATGCAGGTTTTTCCATAAATACATGTTTATTTGCCTCAACACAAGCTTTTAAATGCTCCGGGCGAAACTTTGGGGGAGTTGCCAATATCACGATATCAAGGTCAAGCTCCATAAGTTGTTTATAGGCATCGAGCCCAAAAAACATGTTTTCTGTAGGAACTTCAATTTTGTATTGTTTCAACTTTTTGAAACAACTTTGGACTTTATCTTCAAAAACATCAGCCAAAGCAACAATTTCCAGGTCGTTGCCGGCATCCATGAAATTAAGTGCAGC
Source organism: Prolixibacteraceae bacterium (assembly GCA_963677475.2). Lineage (GTDB taxonomy): Bacteria > Bacteroidota > Bacteroidia > Bacteroidales > Prolixibacteraceae > JABMQB01. The sequence goes on from CAXXQD010000021.1 coordinate 307,326, forward strand.
CCCGGTTCCCCGGTTTCCACAGCCAACCAATCCAGCTTTTAGCCTTTTCCCATCGGGTGCTTTATCCAATAATGGGGGCAATCCTAATTCTTCGTACGATTTTTTCGCTTTGCACGAATTCATTGCAGAAACACCAATTACCCCTGCAGCGCCTAATATGGCTGTTTTTTCAAGGAAATTCCTTCTGGATATATTTGACTTTTTCATGATATCTTATTTTGTTTCAGAATCTTTCTGGTCATCTTTCTTTAAATCAAATTCACATACAACCCTAAATCCTACATTTTTTGAGTCGGAATACCACCAAATGCTTTTAGGGATTTGAGGATCCGTTACTAACCAATCTTTGGTTTTTGTGTAATCCCTGTTTGCAACCCTGAGCTCTTTTGCAGTGCTTGAATACGAACCTCCCCGAACCACATGTTCGGTTCCTTTTCTTGGTCCTCTTGGATTTTTCACAATTCCTTTTGGGTATTTTCCATAAACGGCCGGATCGTAATAATCGAGGCAAAACTCAGCAACATTTCCGAGCATGTTTTTCAATCCAAACGGATTTGCCTCAACAATTGATGGTTCCTGGGTCTTATCCTGACTATTTCCCTGATAAACCGCATACGAACTTATGCCTTCGGTTTTTGCCCCGAAAAGTTTATTTATTAAGCCTTCTTTCTCAAAATCTTTTGGTTCGCCTTCAAAAAAGTATGCCCCCGTAGTTCCACCCCGTGCCGCATATTCCCATTCAGCTTCCGATGGCAGCCTGTATTTTTTCCCGGTAACCTGGCTCAGCCATCTGCAATAAGTAGTTGCCGCATGATGCGTCATGGTGATCGCGGGCCGTTTCCCTATTCCCCACCCTTGGTCAGGCGCCCCCCACGGAGGTGTCGCCCCTGAAATACCATCGACTTCTTCATCGGAAGTTTCTTCTGCTTCTTTCCTGCCTTGCGAACTTGTTGCACTAAAAAACGCTAAATACTCATCCCATGTAACTTCTATTTCGCCCATCCAAATCGAATTAACCTCTACTTCGCGTTGGGGCCCTTCATCTGATTGCCGATAATCTTCATTGGATTTGCTGCCTAGTACAAAAGTTCCACCTTTAATCGCTTTCATTTTAAACGAAACTGGCGTTCCCGGAATTTTCTCTACATAATCGATAAAACTATTTACCTGAGTTGGACTGGTAAATACTTTTTTATTCTCCGTATCTATAAATCCAAAATCGAGGTTACTTGAATGGGCTACCGGATCAAAATGCCCAACACTAATATGGCATGTTATGCATGCCCTGTTTTTAGGGTAAAGCAAATAATTCAGGTGGGCTTCGCTACCCTTATCACTTAAAGTTGAGGGAAAAAAATTAGAATGGCATTTTATACAGGATTCTTCATAAACAAAATCCACTGCTCTTTCGGCTTGTTTTTTTGCAGCCCAATCTATTTCCTCAATGTCTTTAAACAAATATCCATACACATCTTTGGAGCCATGCTTAATTTTTGCATATGTGTATGCTCCAAGACCGTTTTCTTTTGGAGGTAAATGGCATTCGGCACAATGGACAATTACCCCTGAATGGTTATTGCTGTGCGTTGACAACCTCCAGCTAACTTCTGCATGAGGATGTACATGGCAAGACATGCAATACTTATCGGTTGAAGTATATGTATAAATTTTATTAAAGGAAGAAAACAATAGGATACATAATAACACTGCCAAAAGAAACAGCATTTTAGGCTTCCTAATAATTTTTTTTAACCTTCTCATTTGTAGCAATAAATTAAGCTCTGGCACAAGTATACGAGTGTAGCATTAATATAAATCTTAATATAATATTAGAAAAGGTATTAATTACTTGTTAATTTTTACTTAATTTTGTTTTTATTTTCTTCTTAATAAGAATGTTACGAACTAAACGTGTTGTTTAACACAAAAAAGGGGGAGCAGGGAAAATTAAGATGTTAATTTACAGGTAAAGTTTATTAAAATGTTTGGGTTTAAATACATAAATAATGCTTTGAAAATTTCCATTATAATTGTGTTGGTTATGGGTGTATTTACCTTCAAGCCTTTTCTTTTGTATTCTCAAAATATAAATAACATAACATTTATAGTTTCTGATTTAACCAATACCGATAATCCTAATGAAAGAATTGACAGGGATCTGAGAATTCAAAAAACCGGGTTTTCGATCAAGTTAGTATACGAAGAAAGCTCACAAGCCCTATCCCTTGATTTCGGATCAAGTTCGATGCCATTCTCTGATTTTGCTGAATTATTGAAATCGGCTATTGTAAATAACCCGGAAAAGTTAATCCCAATATTTATCAATTATAACGGTCCTTCAGGATTTTGCATAATTCTTTTTCAGAATCCGGTTTATCGAAATATGTATATTTCTTACCTGTTGGAGAAAAATGGCCATCCATTGATGATATAAAAAAACAAGAAAAGTCGATCATCGTTTTTACTTTTCAAAAAACAAGGGAAGGAAACAGTTTCTTCCATTATGCATGGGACTATATTGCCGAGTTCCCTTCATCGGGGATAGAGGATCCATTATTTGATGGATTTTACCCAAATGGAAACATTTCCAAAGAATTGCTGATGATTCGGGACCTGCAACTCCCCGAAGACATTGGTATTAAAAAAAGGTTTAACCTTGATTTAAACCAAAACCAATATTACATCAACTATTTACTAAACCGTTGGAAACACACTGGCAAGCGCCCAAATTTTATTTTTACAAAAAACGGTGCAAGGATCAATTCACTCATCAACAACTGGTTTATTACATATAAATCAATTGATGGGATCGTAAAAATTAATGAAAGGCCCTTTGAAAAGGTGTATTGGAAACACTCAAACAGGTGCATAACCAACGGAACCTTTAGTTTTCCATACATGGAGGGCGAAGAATTAAATTTAGTGCCCTTTATTCCAGGCTATAGTTTTGAACCACAATCATATACCATTAACAATGAAAATGCCATAAATAATATAAGTTTTGAAGCAACGCCATTAAAAATGGAAGAAGGCCTACAAGCATATTTCCCATTTGAGAAAAGTTACGTCAACTTTATGGATGAAGAGGACATTGGAACCTCGGTTGGTGGCGAATTTACAACCGACATTGAACGTGGAGAAGTCGTTAAGCTGCAAAATACGGCTTACCTTAAAATTAATACTCCGATCAGATATGAAATAAAAAGCAACAGCTTTACCGTCAGTTCGTGGGTTAAGCTAACCGAAAATGAAAAAATTGATGACTACAGCATTTTAGGCAGCCATGAAAATGTATTTCGCAAAGGCTTGCATTTGGTTGTCAGGGGGAAACGGCCATATTTTGGCTTTTATGGAAATGACCTGTGGGCAAGTAAAATTATTGATCCAATGAAATGGTACCATATCGTTTACAGGTACAATTATTTCAATGGGGAACAGGCAATTTTTGTTAATGGGGAAAATGTTGGGTTTTCGTTTAACCATCCATCATATATTGGAGACTCTATATTAATAATAGGAAACAGCATAAGCCAAAATAATTACCTCAACGGATATATTGATGACCTGTACATTTGGAACAGGCCATTAGGGAACAATGAAATACAAGCACTTTACAACTCCGAGTTTATTCCTGAGGTTGAGAAAGTAAAAGCAGTAAAACCTAAATGGGATTATTTGTATTTGTTATTTCTGCCTTTCATATTGTTTTTACTCGCTTTTTATAAAAGAAAAAAGTCGACCCAAACACCGGATAGCACAAAAATTAAAAAAGCTGAAAAAAATGCACTGAATTTATTCGGTGATTTCCAGTTGCTTAACTCAAATGGAGAGGATGTTTCCGAAGCATTTACACCTAAAATCAAGGAACTATTTCTTTTGATTGTTCTGTTTACCTTAAAAACCAAAAAAGGTATTAAGACCGAGAAACTCACCAATGAAATATGGTCGGGTTTTGAACCACAAAAAGCAGCAAATAACCGAAGCGTTACATTTAATAAACTCCGTAAAATTATTGAGTCGGTTGAAGGACTTGATGTTCATTACAATAATGGATATTGGAAAGCTATATTTGAAGAACCTCTTGTTTGCGATTATAAAGAAGCGCAGGCAATTCTAGACAAAAGGCATAAACTCACCATCCAGGATATGCAACTCTTCTTTTTATATGTTAAAAGAGGGGTGTTCTTATATGAAATACACTGGGAATGGCTGGACGAATTGAGGGGGTACGTTACCAATGAAATAATCGATAATTTATTCTATTTCATTTCGTTGCTAAACCCAAAACACGACTCAACCCTTATTAAAGAACTTGCAGAAAGGATTTTGGCTATTGACAATATTAATGAAAAAGGAAATCAATTATTGTTAAAATGCTTAATTGATAATAACAATTTAAATCTGGCAAAATTCCATTTTAACCAGTTTATTCATAATTATTTGGAAATTTTTGGTGAACAATATCCCTCCACGTTTGATGAGTTCCTTAAAAAAGAGTTTTAACCCGATTTGTTATTATTGTTATCTTTGACCTTCATAGTCATACAATTAAACAAAAAACAATGCCAGCGTTCATAATCCTTTTTATCGTAAATTTTATCAAAACCCTTTTAGTAATACTGATCATTTTTTATGCCGTCCGTTTATTCTCCAGGTATGTTGTTCCATACTTGTTAAAAAAGGGGGTTCAGAACATGGAAAGTAAAATGAACCAACAATATAGGGACCGACAAAAACAACAAAAACCATCTGGCGAAGTTACAATTGAGAAAGGAAAGAAAACCCAAAGACAAAATGGGACTTATGATGGTGACTATGTTGATTTTGAGGAAGTAGAATAACTAAAATCTGATTGTTATTAGCATGCAAATAGAAGGCAATATCTTAAAAATGAGGGCTGAATTAAATTCACCTGTTTTATATTTCATGAGGATTGGAGACCAGGAAGTTGCCATAAATTCGCTTCTTGGCAAAAACATTTCCCTGGAATTTAAAGGACAAATCAATTGTATTTCGTGCGGGAAAAATACAAAAACCTCGTTTGGACAAGGATTCTGCTACAATTGCCTACAAAAAGCACCAGAAGCCAGTGAATCTATTTTAAGGCCCGAGCTATCAAAAGCACATTTTGGAATTTCGCGCGATATGGAATGGTCTGAAAAAAACGACCTTATCGACCACTATGTATATCTCGCTGTATCAAATGAAGTTAAAGTTGGAGTAACCCGGTCGCACCAAATACCTACACGTTGGATAGATCAGGGAGCAAGTTATGCGATAAAACTGGCAAAAACCCCCAACAGGCATATTGCAGGAATTATTGAAGTATTCTTTAAAAAATATTACACTGATAAAACCAATTGGAGGGCTATGCTCCAAAACAAAATCAATGAAAATATTGACTTGCTTGCAGAAAAGGAAAAAGCAATAAGTTTGCTTCCTTTAGAATTACAAAAATACAAGGACACCACAAACGATGTAGTTAATATTGAATATCCGGTTAACATGTACCCTGAAAAAGTTAAATCTGTTGGTTTTGACAAACATTCGATTATTCAGGGGATATTATCAGGCATAAAAGGGCAATATCTTATTTTTAAAGATCAGCAAGTGATGAATATCCGAAAACATAATGGGTACTATGTATATGTGAATTATTAATTTGAAAGGAATTTGCGGGCATAAACAATATCTTGAAACCCAGTGTTGGCTTTAAATATTAATCAGAAAATACCACTTTACATTAAGTAGTTGTAAAACATCCTGTATTTCACAAAATGCTTGATATTTATCCTAATCTGTTTCTATAATTTTTTGTTAATTTGATTTTAAATCGATCAATAACTAAATAGTTGTTCAATAAAACATTTTTGAGTAAGGAAAATAAAATGGAAAATCTTGACTGGAAAAATCTTGGCTTTGGTTATAAAAAAGCAGATTATAATGTTCGCTGTTACTTCCGTGATGGCAAATGGGGCGAATTAGAAATAAGTTCATCCGAACACATTAACATACATATGAGTGCTACATGCCTGCATTATGGACAAGAGTCATTTGAGGGACTTAAGGCATTCAGGGGTAAAGATGAAAAAATCAGGGTTTTCAGGATGGATGAAAATGCCAAAAGGATGCAAAGTTCATGCGACGGCATTTTAATGGAAAAACTGCCGGTTGAAAAATTTCAGGAAGCTGTGAGAATGGCCGTTAAAATGAACAAACGATTTGTCCCTCCTTACGAATCAGGCGCTTCCTTATATATCCGTCCATTATTGATTGGAACAGGTCCACAAATTGGAGTAAGCCCGGCAGACGAATATATGTTTATGATATTTGTAATGCCTGTTGGCCCGTATTTCCCAGAAGGCTTTAAACCAACCAACCTGGTAATTATGAGAGAGTATGACAGGGCCGCACCACAAGGGACCGGAAAATATAAAGTAGGAGGTAATTATGCTGCAAGCATGGTTGAAGGGCGAAAAGCAAAGAAAGCTGGATTTTCAGCAGTTTTATACCTCGACAGCAAAGAAAAAAAATATATTGACGAATGTGGCCCGGCAAATTTCTTTGGAATTAAAAACAATACGTATATAACCCCAAAATCAGATTCAATCCTTCCATCTATTACCAATAAAAGTTTGATGATATTGGCAGAAGAAATGGGGCTTAAAGTTGAACGGCGCCAAGTACCTTGGCAAGAATTATCAGAATTCGAAGAAGTTGGGGCATGTGGAACTGCAGCCGTAATATCTCCCATAAAAGGAGTTTACGACGCTGATAACGATAATTGGTTTAAATATGGTGAAGAGCCTGGGCAAGTTTCCACAAAATTGTACAACAAACTCAGGGCAATCCAATATGGCGACGAAGAAGACATACATAATTGGGTTGAAATTATCGAATAAAAATATTTACAATTACTAATCTGAAAAGGTTTTAACAAAAGTTAAAGCCTTTTTTTGTTCCGAGCTGTAACGTTTCAAAACTTTGATCGTCATACTTAATACAAAGTGTCTCAAAGCCATTGAATGACAATTAAAGAATTTAACCAAGCTGTTGACCTATACTCCGATAGGGTTTATCGGTTTGTGCTGAAAAACTGTAAAGACCAGCATAAGGCTCAGGATATTGTGCAGGACAGTTATGAAAAACTATGGAAAAATGCTGAGTCTGTAGATTTTCAAAAAGTGCGGTCGTATTTGTTTTCAACAGCTTATCATACCTTAATTGACCGAATTAGAAAAGAAAAAAGAATTTCTTCGCTAGAAGATAGTTTTATTCCCGAAGAAAATCATGAAACACAATACTCCGACATAAAAGAAGTTTTAAACGAAGCAGTTGACAAATTACCAGAGACACAAAAAATGGTATTGCTTTTACGCGATTATGAAGGATACTCTTACAAAGAAATTGGCGACCTGGTTGCCCTGAATGAATCACAAGTGAAGGTATATATTTACCGGGCCCGTATATTTTTAAAAAACTATATCCGTAAAATTGACATTTTAGTTTAGCATGATGATTACGAAAGAAAACTATGAAATATATTTTCTCGACTACCTGGAAGGCAACTTACGTGTTGATTTGGTAGATGAGTTTATTGAATTCCTTCAACAATACCCTGAATTAAAAGAAGAACTGGAAACTTTCCAAATGCATCAAGTCCCTGATGCTTCAATCGAATTTCCTGCAAAAGAAGCGCTTTTTAAAAGCAGGTTCGATTCGGACAATGAGTTTGATAATGCAGCAATTGCCATGCTCGAAAATGAGCTGCCGGCTGATGGGCTGGAAAACTTACTTAACCATATAGCTCAAAATCCTGAAAGGAAAAAAGATTTAACTATCCTTAAAAATACATTTTTAAATGCTGATGAAAGAATAGTTTTTGGCCATAAAAATAACCTTTATAAATCATCTCCCTCAAAAAAAATTGTTCTCTGGGCAAGTCGGGTTGCTGCTATTCTAGTATTTCTTTTTACCATCTCTTCGCTGTTCAACGAAAATAATATAATGGAAGCACCTGATGCCTTATATGCAAAAGGAAGCGATATCATTGAAAAAATTGAACCGCAAAAAAAGAAACAAAACGAGGAAACAAAAGCAAGCGAAAAAACCCAACCTGCAAAAAAACATAAACCCAAAGCGCATAAAAGCCTTCGGGAAGAAAGTAAAGGAAGGCTGACTAAAAATGAAGACCTTGCAGAGGTCATTATACAACGTGACCAATTTAACCCTCCGCTGATGGTTGCTAAAACAGCTATCATTGAAATAGGTTCAGAAGAATTATCTACAGCATATTTGTCGGGAATAGACGAGTTACTGAACACAAAAATTTTAAATACGCCGCTTCCCGAGGAGAGAGAAGTTCTTTTAGCGGATAAACTCAAAGAAAAGGTTGGTTTTAAAGGTTTCCGGTTTAATCAAATTACCAAAGCAGGATTAGATTTTGCGTCCAATATTTCCAACAATAAAGTATCCTATACCACCAAAAAAGATGGCAGTATTTCAACATTTGCGGTTGAAACAAGGCTACTTGGTTTTTCCATTCCAAACAAAAAAAGAAACTAGCTGTAACTTTTCTGTTTCATTGCCCGTCACACTCCAAACGATGTAAAACAAGAAAAAATGAAACAATTTACGTTTATATTTATTGCCCTATTTCTGTGTCAAAACCTTATAGCACAAGAAGACTCAACAAAAGTTAAAGTATTAAATAAAAATATTGTGACCGTTGTTGACGGTGTGCACAGCACAAACGTAAAAATTGGGAATAAGAAGGGTATTGAAGTCGTTACCGACGACTTTGGCGATACAACCAAAATAAGGATCGGAAAACATGTATTTAATGTTGTGGAAGACTACGATGGCTCACACGTTGAATTCTCAAAAGTTGATACAGAACGAACTCCCTGGAGAAGAAAAATGAACGGACATTGGGCAGGTATTGAACTTGGGGTTAACATGTTCCGCGATGCCGATTATTCGATGTATGGAAACCCTGGATTTGGTGAATTTATGGATTTGCACCAAGCCAAATCATTATCGGTAAACATCAACTTTTTAGAGTTTGTGTTCTCAAACGAACGAAACAATTTTGGGCTTGTTACCGGAATGGGATTAAGTTCCATGAATTTTCGCTTTGATGAACCCATTACCTTGATCAAAGAAAATGGGATTATTTTTCCGGAAGATATTTCACACCTGGACAACCTGAAAAAATCAAAACTCAACGTTGCCTATCTTACCGTTCCTTTAATGTTGCAAGTAAAAACACCTTTGAGGCTAAACTCTTCACATGTTAATTTGCTTGCTGGGGTAATTGGCAGTTTTAATATTGGTTCGCATACAAAAGTAAAACACGATCACGATAAATTTAAAGAACGTGGAAACTTTAACCTGAATGAATTTAAATATGAACTAACCGGAAGGTTGGCATTCGGAGATTTCTATTTCTTTGCCAATTATAGCATGACCCCGTTGTTTAAAGATCATAAAGGGCCTGAACTTTATCCTTTCACGGTTGGAATTTCATTTTTAAATTTTTAGGATTATAACAATAATATTAACCTCCCAATAAGATTAGAATTTGACCTTAATTTTATTTGCATAGAGTAAACGGAAAAGCCTACATTTGTATAATGTTGGGCTTTGCCTTTACAAAATGATTAAGTAATTTTTATGGAATCCTATAAATATATAACGATTAAGTTAATTATTGGCTTTCTTATCTTAATTCCTGTATTTGAAGGAAGTTCGCAAGAATCAGACACCATAATAAGTAGCACCATAGGCCGCCAAAAATCCCTTAATGTTACCGACATAAAAGATATTACCAAAGATGGTTTCAATTTTTGGCAAGATGAATTTAATGGGCACTTCGCTGGCATAGATTTTGGCTTTAACACATTTTTAAATAAAAGTTATTCCGGTTATGCTCCCGAATTTGGTGACTTTATGAAAAACGATTTTTTTCGGTCCAATTCCTTATTTATTAACATCATTCACCAAAGCATTGGATTACAGCACAATCAAAATACAATTGGATTAGTTACCGGACTTGGCTTGCAGTTGCAAAGCTTTAGGTTGAATCAAAACACAACCATCGAAGAAGCCGGAAATGGCAGGATATTCCCTAACACCCTGATTTTTGAGGACAATCAAAAATCAAAATTCTCATCGGCATATCTTATCGTCCCCTTGTTAGCAGAGTTTCAGGTCCCTATAAAAAATTACGCCAACAGGTTTTATATTTCCGGAGGTATTTATGGTGGATTTTGGTTGCACAGCCATACAAAAATTAAATATCGGAAAGAAGGTAAAAAGGAAAAACTCAAAACCCCCGACGACTTTTCACTTTCGAAATTTAAAACCGGGATAATGGTTCGTATGGGCTACCGATGGATTAATCTATTCGCAACTTATGAGCTTAATTCTTTCTTTAAAGACAATCTTGGGCCTGAAATGAATTCATTTTCCATCGGATTTACTGTATTAAGCTTTTGATTACAGTTCAGCGCAACAAATAGTGAAATATCTCATATATTTCTCTTTCCATATATCTATCTTTGCAGCTATTAAGTTAAAGATGTTATGAGATTACTTTTAATCAGCAATTCCACCATGCCTGGTGAAGAATATTTAGATTATCCAAAACACGAAATAAAAAAAATATTGGGCGAAAAGTCCATGAACGCTGTTTTTATCCCCTATGCTGCGGTAACTTTTTCGTTTGATGAATATACATCGAAAGTTGAGCAAAGGTTTTCGGAAATTGGACACCATGTAAAAGGAATCCATACTTTTAATGATCCGATAAAAGCAATAAAAGATGCGGAAGCAATTGTTGTTGGTGGGGGAAATACCTGGCAACTGGTAAGGATGATGCACGACCAAGACTTAATGCCTGCAATCAAAGAAAAAGTAAACTCAGGAACTCCATACATCGGATGGAGTGCTGGTTCGAACGTAGCGTGCCCTACACTAAGGACAACCAACGATATGCCAATTATCGACCCTCTTGGCTTTGAATGTATAAACCTGGTCCCGTTTCAAATAAACCCTCATTACCTGGATGCAAATCCAGATGGACACGCTGGGGAAACCAGGGAACAAAGAATCTTAGAGTTTTTAGAGATTAACCCTGAAGTTGATGTTGTTGGTTTGCGGGAAGGAACAATGCTAAAAGTTGAAGGTAATAAAATGAAACTGATTGGTAACCGTACAGCTCGAATAATGAAAAAAGGAATGGAACCTAAAGAACTGGCTGATATTGACGATCTAAGTTTTTTACTCGGATAAATTTTTCTGTTTTCTGTTTGAGTTAAACCATTTTTTTGGATTTAATTTATCTTTATATTTCTGAAACAATTCTTTACCAACCAATAATCCGCCAGACCAAAAAACTACTTCCATTAATATTAATGACGTAGTACTTGCTATGATTTTTGTTTTTGTAGGTAGGTCAAGCAAGGGAATCAAAAAGGTTGCCCCAAAAAACACTCCTGAAAAGAGCATTAAAAAAATCCCAATTTTTATTTGCCAATTCTTCTTCATATTGATTATTCCCTGCTGATTCCATGACAAAAGAAAACGTTTATTGTTCATCTATCATTCTATAAAAATAGTCTGTTTTCAAATTTAAAAAAACTCTCTTTTACCTAAACATTAAGAACAAGTGCCTAATCATAAACTTCCTGTTAATTACAAAATACCACCATTGAAATCATTAACTTTGCCAAATATTTGTTGAAAAATGGAACTATTAAACAATAGCTACATAGCTCTTTTCCTGATTATTACATTGGGTTTTTTGCTAGGTAGGATAAAAATAAAGGGCTTATCGCTCGATGTTTCAGCTGTAATTTTTATTGCACTGGTTTTTGGGCATTTTGGGGTTTTAATTCCAAAAGATTTTCAATATTTAGGCTTGGTACTTTTTATCTTCACGATTGGAATTCAGGCTGGTCCGGGGTTTTTCGAATCGTTTAAAAAAGACGGACGGACATTTGCATCCTTAGCCGGAATCCTTATTATTTCCTCGGGACTTATTACGGCAATTATAATTTTAGTTTTCCATATCGATAAAAACATTGGGATTGGATTATTAACAGGGGCAATGACCAGTACCCCTGGTTTAGCCGCTGCCATTGATTATACCAACTCGCCGCTAGCTTCCATTGGATATGGTATTGCATACCCATTTGGTGTAATTGGTGTGATTCTTTTTGTACGATTCTTACCAAAATTTCTGGGAGTTACCATTAAAAAAGCGGAAGAAGAGCAAAAGTTGGCTGAAAAAGTTGATTTCCCGGAGATTGAAAAAAAGAATTTCATAGTTGAAAACGAAAACATTTTTGACAAAAGCATTGGTGAATTACGAATTCGTTATATGACAAAAGCCGTTGTTTCAAGGGTAGTTCAAAATGGTGCCGCAATTACTCCCACAGTTAATACGGTATTGCACAAAGGAGACCTTATTAAAGCTGTTGGAACATTAGATGCCCTTAACAGGGTTAGTTTGCTGGTTGGCCCCGAAACGACAGAGGAAATTGCACTTGATCCCAATTTTGATGTTCGTTCTGTACTGGTTACCAATAAAGAAGTTGTGAACAAAACCTTGGCACAGTTAAATCTCCTAAACACCTATAATGCTACAATAACGCGCATCAGGCGTTCAGGTATAAATATTTCACCAACCCCGGGTTCGAAACTACAGTTTGGTGATAAACTGGTAATTGCCAGTAGTAAAGCAAACATGGAAATTGTTGCCCGAATCTTCGGCGATGATGTCAAAAGATTGTCTGACACCGATATTTTACCCGTTTCATTGGGGATAATCATTGGCGTGCTGGTAGGAAAAATTAGTTTAAATTTTGGAAGCTATACCTTTAGCCTTGGATTAACAGGTGGCGTTTTGATTATTGCCCTAGTTTTAAGCAGAATCGGTAAAACCGGACCAATATTATGGACCATGACAGGAGCTGCGAACCAGTTGCTCCGTCAAATTGGGCTTTTATTCTTTTTGGCTGCTGTTGGCACAAATGCCGGAGCAAATATTGGAGCAACATTCCAGCAATACGGTTTTCGATTATTTTTGTTTGGAGCAATTATTACCCTCATACCAATGTTAATTACAGCTTTGCTTGGAAAATGGTTGTTTAAAATGAACTTACTTCATTTAATGGGGGCGATTACCGGAAGTATGACCAGTACGCCCGGGCTTGCAGCAGCAGACTCAATGACCGATTCAAATTCAGCTTCTGTAGCATATGCAACCGTATATCCGGTAGCGATGGTTTTGTTGATTATTATCGTTCAGCTCTTAGCTTTTTTCTTTTAAAAAGAGATTTATTTGTTTTTCCCAAACGGTAGAGACATTTTATTTTTTGATTCATACCACGATGAATTCATGTCATAAATATCCATCTGATCAATCAACAACTCTCCACCATTTGTAAATATTTCGTACCCAATGCTTTCCTCATCAGGAGTAAAGCACTTCGAAATAACTTTGTCCCCATTATTGGCAAAAATTTCAATACTTGACCTATCTACTAAAATCTCCAATACCAGCTTATTATCGTTTGTTTTTAATGGGACATTGGTTCCCAAACAATATAGTACCCCCCTTTTTACATCGTATAATATTTCAGTACCGACTGCTTTTTTAGAGTGCCGGACCATAAGGCCAAAATTATCTGAAGTTTTACTATCGAAAGTACAAATGAAGTGTTTACAATCCCCTTTGATGTTTTTAAGGATATTATTTTTAATGCCCGGAATAATATTTTTATTCTTCCATGAATTTAATTTTCCGTGTAAAAGCTCTAGCTCTTTAATCGGGTTACGAAGCAAATGGACACCATCGCTAAAGGTCTTTAAAGTCAACTCACAAGGAAAACTCATTTGCCCATTAAAAGGCATTCCGGGATACTCGCCTCCAGACAAGGCTGCCATTTGAATTATTCTGTTATTGGTTTTTGGAAGATTAACCCAAGTTTTAGATCCTACCAAACTACCACCAAAATCGCTTTTTAAAAGAGGGCTTTCTGTTGTAAATGATTTTCCATCGAATGAACCCATATAATACGAGCCGCCATCACCAGACAAAATCCATTTTGTTTCGTTGTCCCTTTTATCAACATTGAGCTTAAAAAGATCAGGACTTACTGATAATAGTGGGAAATGACTTGTTTCTTCCCAATCTTTTAAGTTATCAGAATTATAAAATGTTATGCCTTTTAGCATTCCATTTTCTTTGGGCATCCTTGATAAAAGCATCACCCATTTGCCCGATTCTTCATGCCAAAAAACTTTGGGAGATGCAATATCCTCCGATCCTTCAAAAGATAAGATGGGCATGTCAAAAAGTTTTTCCCAGGTGTTCCCATCGTCTTTGCTATATGAACATGAAACACCACAACCTTTGCCTGAGTAAAAAGCGATCATTGTTTTTGTGCTTCCATTTTGTAATCCGAAAGAATTGTTATGATCCAAAACAATACTACCTGAATTTATCGAACAACCAGATTTATCCATTGATATTGCAGGGGGAAGATGTTCCCAATGAATCAAATCAGTACTTACGGCATGTCCCCATTCTATTTTATCTGATAATATTGTTGAATCTCCATATTCATAAAATAAATGGTATCTGCCGTTAGAAAAAACCATAGCAGCAGGTTCTTTAACCAAATTTTTTCCCGGGGTGAAATGAAATTGAGGTCTGTACAATTCCTTATAAAATTCATCCTCCGGCTTTGAAGAAGTAGATAAAACAAAAATTAAAATTATGAATATGTAATTTAACGGACTTTTCATGGCATCAGTTTCTTAAAATCAAAGCAAAAATAACATTTAATTTCTTTAAACATTAGGTCAACAGCGATGTTTGTATGTATAATTAATAGTTTAAAACCATTACGATTGGTAGATGCTTATTATTATTTAACCAACATATGTTTAACATGCGAATTATAAAAAAGCATAAATATATTTCTTGCTATTTCTTAAAATAATATCTTGCAAGACAATAATTAAATTGAATACAATGGTCTCATATCTTCAAAAAATATTACCAGTAGCAATGTTGTTGGGATTTTTTTCATCATTTGCACAAACAATTGATAAAAAGAATCTTGTTCAAATGGATCCTATTGTGTGTTATGCATCCGGCTTGGTTGAAAAATCATCAATTCCCCCACCTGAAGCTTATCTTAAAAGGTTAAAATCCGGGAATGATAAAACAGCCAATATCATTGTAGACTATATTGGATTTTCCCAAGAAGCTAAAGCATCTTTTCAGGCGGCAGTTGAAATATGGGAATATTTAATAGATTCTGATATACCAATTTACATACAGGCAACATGGAGCTCTTCATTAGATGACAATGTTTTAGGCAGTTGTGGGGCAACCTATTTCGGTCATAATTTTGAAGGAGCTTTACAAAAAGACACCTATTATCCGATTGCATTAGTCGAAAAACTTTTACGAGAAGAAGTTACCAATGAAAGCGATCCTGACATGGCTGCCCGATTTAACAGTAAAATTAATTGGTATTATGGCACAGATGGAAATCCTCCTTTCAATAAATATGATTTAATATCTACAGTATTACATGAAATTGGCCATGGTTTAGGCTTTATTGGTTTTATGGACAAAAATGGACTAGTTGGAAGTTATGATGGATTTGGCGATCATGAACCAACTTCTTTTGACCGTTATATTGCAACAGGAACAGGGCAAAAATTAACCGATACCAATACATTCCCGAATCCATCTTCAGAACTTGGGAATCAACTTACATCGAATAGCTTATGGTTTTACAGCCCCGTTTTCGTAAACTCAGCTTCTAATCCAAAACCTAGGTTATATGCTCCTTTTACTTGGAACGATGGATCCAGTGTTTACCATTTAAACGATGCAACATATCCATCAGGCACCATAAATTCATTGATGACCCATGCTGCGGGAATGGGCGAATCAATCCTTGATCCGGGACCAATAACTTTAGGAATATTGGCGGATATTGGATGGAAATCTATCCAGATAACACATGAAAATGTAAAAGATATAGAAACGATTCCAGAAACCAGAAAAATTGAAGCTGAGATTCATAGCGATTACCCGCTGGATTCCGCTGCTATATTTCTTTACTATTCAAAAGATGCATTTTCAACATATGATTCAAGTTTGTTTACCATTAACAAATCAACCAATAAATTTGAAGCATTAATGCCCCTCTCTTCAGGCATTTCAAAGATCAATTATTATATTTCTGCCAGAGATGATAAAGACAGGACATTTACCAAACCATCATTTGCACCGGAAGATTCCTATGAATTCTCGATCGGTCCTGACAATTCTTTTCCAACCATTACACACGAAAAGATCCCCTATTTTTTATTAGGAAGCAACACTCACATTGTTGCAGATGCAGATGATAATTTGGGCATAGATACCATTTATGTTGAACATTTTTTAAATGGTGTACAACAACCCTCATTTGGATTAACAAAACAAAAAGGAACAAAGTATGTCGGAAATTTCCACTTTAGTGGACCGGGACCTGTTGATGGGGATACAATAAATTACAGACTTGTTGCAATTGATGCTTCTTCCTCAAAAAACACCACTTTTTTACCAGTAAGGAAACCATTTGAGACCAGGGTAGAGCAAGTATTTGAGCCTGTAAACAAGTTTTCATCTGATTTATTAGTGGAAAAAAGGGAATTTATAAGCAGTGATTTTACTGTTGGGCACATTTCAGGATTTGATAATGATGCATTACACAGTCCCCATCCATACCCTGAAGCTGTTGAGGCCGGATTAAGTTTTAATTTCACTGCAATATTAAAATACCCAATAATAATTGTTGATGGTGGAAGTTTTTCTTATGATGAAGTCGTTTTAGTTGAACCGGGCGCCGATCTAAATTCTTACGGTGATCCTGATTTTTGGGACTATGTAATTGTAGAAGGAAGTAAGGACATGGGAAATAATTGGCTTCCAATTATTGACGGGTACGATTCAGGGGAAAACACCTTATGGGAAAATGCATATAACCAAAATATGAACGGAGATAATTCTACCACAGTAGGAACAAAAGATTTGTTTATACCTAAAAATATAGTACTAACAGAAAACGAGAACTTTGTTGCTGGCGACACAATCCTAATTCGATTCCGTCTATTTTCCGACCAGATGGCTGCAGGTTGGGGCTGGGCTATCGATAATATCAGGATACAGATACCAACTGCCAATGAAGCTGTCCCATCAGAGATCGTCCAAAATGCCTATTTATATCCAAACCCATTAAAAGATGAATTAAATGTTTCTATCGTTACATACAAGCCCTTGAATCAATTTTCTTGTGACATCTATAATTCCTATGGTCAATTGGTTCTAACAAAAAACCAAAGTGCTTTCGGGAATAATTTCTCGGATAAGATAGATGTTTCAGGATTAACTTCAGGAATGTATGTTGTGAAATTAACTGTAAACGGTCAAATAATAGAAACAAAAAAAGTGATGAAAAAATAGGTATTGGAGGGTATTTAAACTTAACATGGAAAGATTGATCATCATTAAATGTTTTGTTTTTAAAATATATCTCTATATTTGCTACCGAAAAGAAGAGAAAATGAAAATTTTAAATAACAATTTATATTATTTCTGGTATTACTTTTTTGGTTCTCCACAAGGGATCAGGTAATACTCTATTGTTATTTAAAAAGACAATATACCAAGGGTCCCGATTTAATCAGGACCCTTTTTTATTTTTAAATTTTTAGAACATGAACGTAACAATAATCGGACTTGGCTTGATTGGAGGATCGCTTGCAAAAGACCTGCGAAGAACAAAATTCGCAGATACTATTACCGGAATTGACAAAAGCGAAGCAAATGCCAAAGAAGCACTTAAACTTGGCGTAGTCGATAAAATCTGTAGTTTCGAAGAAGGCTTAAAAAATGCCGATCTTGTGATTATTGCCATCCCGGTTGATAAAGTATTGGAAGTTCTTCCCATGGTTTTGGATATCGTTCCTGAAGGAACAACTGTTGCTGAAATGGGGTCAACCAAAAGAATGATTGTAGAATCGGTTAAAAACCATCCCCGTAGAAAATGTTTTATTCCTGCCCACCCAATGTCAGGAACCGAAAATTCAGGACCCGGGGCAGCAATCGAAAACCTGTTTAAAGGAAAAATTACCATCATTTGTGATCAGGAACAAAGTGGACCGCAACACCTTGCTCTGGTTGAAAAAATGTTCCATCTAATTGGAATGGACATTGCCTATATGACTTCCGATGAACAGGACCATACCACAGCTTTTGTTTCCCATTTGCCACATGCAGCAGCATACGCACTTGCAAACGCTGTTCAGGATAAAGAAGAAGGCAGCATTATTTTTGACCTTGCAAGTGGTGGTTTTCGTTCTACCGTACGACTGGCAAAAAGCTCTTCGACCATGTGGCATCCAATATTTCAACAAAACAATGACTACGTTGTTGAATCACTTAACGCTTATATTAAGCACCTGAAAGAATTCAGGGATAGCATGAAAAATAAAGACTACGACAAGTTGTTGGCTTTGATTGAAAATGCAAATAATATACGGGAAATACTCGATGGAGAAGGACTATCTCTGATAAAAAATCAAGAAACAAATGTAAAATTATATACTAAATAGTTATGGGAATTCAATTAAACATTCATCCGATAAAAACGTGGTTGCCAAAAATCGATAACCCTTTATTAATATCAGGACCATGCAGCCTTGAGTCGGAAGAGCAGGCAATGGAAACAGCTAAATTGCTGGCAAAAGACAAGCGTGTATTTGTATACAGGGGCGGGGTTTGGAAACCAAGAACACGCCCAGGATCGTTTGAAGGAATGGGATCTGTTGCATTGCAATGGTTGGCAAATGTGAAAAAGGAAACGGGTTTATTAGTTGGTACAGAAATTGCCAATGCCCAACACACCGAAGAAGCCCTAAAAGCAGGAATTGATGTATTATGGGTTGGGGCGCGTTCGACAGCAAGCCCTTTTGTGGTACAGGAAATTGCAGATGTTTTAAAAGGAACCGATGCAATCGTTATGGTTAAAAATCCGGTTAACCCAGATGTTCAGCTTTGGATGGGTGCCCTGGAACGTATTAACCAGGCAGGAATCAATAACCTTGTGGCTATTCACCGCGGGTTTACACCTTTTAGGGACACAAAATACAGAAACTACCCTAGCTGGAAAACTGTTATTGAATTGAAAAGATTGCTTCCAAACCTTCCTATTATTTGCGACCCGAGCCATATTGCCGGCAAGAGGGAATTCCTTGGCGAAATCTCACAAAAAGCATTTGACATGGGAATGGACGGATTAATGATTGAGTCGCACAGGGACCCGTCATGTGCACTAAGCGATAAAGATCAACAAGTTACCCCTGCTGAACTTTCAAAAATCCTTGATAAACTGGTCATACGAAATTCAGCGGTAACAAATCCTCAATTCGAAAACCAATTAGACCTTTTGCGCTCAAGGATTGATGCAATTGACACAGAGCTTTTAGAAATGCTTGCTTCAAGAATGGAAATTGCCAAGCAAATCGGTAAGTATAAAAAAGAAAACAATGTAACGGCTTTGCAAATAAACCGCTGGTCTGAATTAATGGAAAACCGGGTTAAAATCGGAACCGGACTCTCTTTAAATAAAACATTTATAAAAATATTATTTCAGCTGATCCACGAAGATTCAGTTCGCATGCAAACAGAAATTATGGACGAGGAATAAAATCCTAATTTCTTCACAAAGGAATTTAAAAGGAGATCAATCTTAAATAGGTTGTTCTCCTTTTTTTATTTCATTAAAAACCGTAGCAATTTGTAGTGCATATTTTTATATGGAACATATCGAAATGGCAAATCAAAAAAAGTTGTGCTTTTTATTACCGATTTTGAATGTGAAAAAGTATCAAAATTATATTTCCCGTGGTATTTCCCTATGCCGCTTGAACCAACTCCACCAAATGGCAGGTTGTTGTTTACAAAATGTAATACAACCTCATTTATGCCTGCATCGCCTGATGATAATTCCCGAAGTACCTTTTGTTGGTTAAGTTTATTTTCGGAAAAATAATACAAAGCCAGTGGTTTTTCTTTGGATTGTAAAAGTTGAATAAGGTCGTTCAGGTTTTCAAAGGATTGTACCGAAAGAATTGGCCCAAAAATTTCTTCTTTCATAATATTTGAACGGGCATCGGCATCCAAAACAATTGTTGGCTCTAACCATTGTTCATTTACTCTCCCACCAAATCCTATTTTCTCACCATCTAATAATTGTTGTAGCCTTTTTATATTATTATCATCAACAATTTTTGAGAACTCGTTTCTTTCCTTAGAAATTGAAATGAATTTATGAAATTCCGTTATAAGCAATTCCTGAAACCTTTCTCGAATAGATTCATGTACATACAGTGTATCAGGAGCTACGCACGATTGACCAGCATTAAGGAGCTTTCCCCAGGTTATTTTTCTGGCTGCGTTAATTAGATTGGCATCTTTGTCGACAATAACAGGGTTTTTCCCACCAAGCTCTAAAACTACCGGAGTGAGGTTTTTTGCTGCAGCCCCAGCTACTATTTTACCGACAATGGTACTCCCGGTAAAAAAAATAAAATCCCATTTTTTTTGCAAAAGCAGTTTGCCGGTTTCCAGACCTCCATCCACACAAACAGCATGGCCTTCATCAAAAACATCCTCAATTATTTTTGTAATAACACGGCTCGTTGCAAGGGTTTTATCCGAAGGTTTTACCACAACCGTGTTTCCGGCAGCTATTGCCCCCACAAGTGGTATCATCACCAATTGAAATGGAAAATTAAATGGTCCAACAATTAAAGTTTGCCCGAAAGGTTCTTTGTGTACGTAGCTTCGTGATGGGAATAAATAAAGCGGGGTTTTTGCCTTCTTAGGCTTTGCCCATTTTCTCAGCCTTTTTAAGCACGTATTGATTTCCAATTTAACAAGCCCAATTTCCGAAGTATATGCTTCAAATGTACATTTCGCTAAATCATCATTTAATGCTTGTAATATTTCATTCTCCCTTTTAATAAGTACTTTTTTGAGTACCTTAAGGCGTTCTAAACGATACGATATTTTTTTTGATTTGCCTGAGTTAAAGAATATTTTCTGTGATTGAAGTATAGAATTGATGTGATCCATGGTTTACCATTTTTTGTTAAAGGTAAACAATTCTATGTGTGGTTATTTATGGCAATTAGTTTTTTAAGGGCTTTTTTCATTCCTTTCTCAATGTCAGAATACGGGATTTTATCTTTGGCAATATATATAAACATAAGTGCCATCCTATTCCCATTAACTTCAGTGTAAAACTGAGGTTTCTGTAGCCTGTAAGCTTCCCTCATTCTTCTTTTTAAATGGTTTCTTGCAACTGCCTTTTTAAATAATCTTTTGCTTACACTAAACGCAACCTGTACAGGATATTCTTCGGGCGTAATATTGTTCAAATAGACCACCTTTATTGGATATGCCAGCATCGAATCCCCTTTTTGAAAAAGTTGTTCAATCAGCTTTCTGCTGTGCAGCCTTTCTGTTTTTTTAAGTTTAAACATCCTTGTGCAATAATTACCGAAATTAATGAAAGCTTTTCCAAGATACAAAGAAAAAGGCTGGCCTATTTTTAAGCCAGCCCTTATTATGATTGAAGTATGTTTCTACTTATTTGCTTTTTTTATGTACTGGTCCAAAGCCATGGTCATTGACGGAGCCTGAGGCGTTGGAGCCTCAATGTCGAGCCTAAGACCGGCTTCCCGAACAGCTTCTGCCGTAGATGGGCCAAAAGATGCAATTTTTGTATCGTTTTGCTTGAAATCAGGAAAATTTTGTTGTAATGATTTTATTCCTGATGGACTAAAAAACACTAAAACGTCGTATTTGATATCACTTAAATCTGAAAGATCGCTGCTAACGGTTTTATACAAAATTGCTTTCGTAAAATCGTAGCCGTTACTCTCTAAAAGATTTGGGATTTCTTCTTTATGAATATGAGAAAGCGGAACAAGGAATTTTTCCGATTTATGTTTCTTCATCACATCCATTAAATCTGCAAACCTCCCGTTACCAAAGAAAATTTTCCTTTTTCGGTACACAATATACTTTTGCAGATAAAACGCCGTAGCTTCAGAGACACAAAAATATTTCATTGTGTCGGGCACAACAATCCGAAGTTCCTTTGCAATTCTAAAAAAATGATCGATAGCAGTCCTGCTTGTAAATATGACTGCACTGTGATCTAAAATTTGAATCCTGGATTGTCTGAATTCTTTTGCAGGGATTCCTTCAACGTGAATAAATGGCCTAAAGTCGATCTTCACATTGCTTTTGGCGGCCAACTCAAAATATGGCGACTTGTCGCTTGTCGGCTTTGGCTGCGAAACCAATACTTTCTTTACTTTCAAAATGTCTATACATTTAATTAAACTTCCCTCCTTTTACCCAATCACCAACTTGTAAATTAACAACAAGGGTAAAATTTCAAGGGTACAAAGGTATAAAAAGAGATAATATATTGAAAATTGTTTCTTTATTAATATTAATATACCACGCTGAAGCGAAAGAAAATAGAAGATTCCGACCAGCACGAGCCCAATGTGAATAAAGAATTTTTGGGAAAATATTGGCGAGAATAATACAAAAGCAATAATCGGAAATAAAAATAATCCAAGCACCCGGTTGTAGTTCGTAAGGTTATACAAATATTCCATTGTTTCAGAAGTTCCTTCAACAATGTTGCCAATGACCATATAGATCATCCTTTTTAAGAGAAAATATCCTAATGTTATTCCTAAACTAAATAAATATAACTTAAAATTCTGCAAGGGGATTCGGGTACCAAAATGTGTTAGCACAAAATAAACAAACACCGAAAAAGTAATATAGAAATATACTTCCAACCTGAATGATCCATGAACCAGCGAAATTTCACGTTCCCTGAACATGCGTGTTGCCGTTGAAAAATTTACCAGTGATTGAAATAAATGCGCAAGATATTTTCGATAAGGAATTTTAATGGAAGCAAAAATCATTAAGGTTAGTAGTAAAAGAACTGTTAGCCAATCAAAACTTGTTTTTTTATATGCCCTGACCGGCAAAACAATATCATTTGCGGTTCCAATTTCTGAGGTTAATAATTTAGCATCAATAGGTTTCATTGTTCTGGAAGAACCTACCAACAGTGATTCTTCCTGCTTCCTTAACCAATATCTTATTTGCGCCCGCGTTGGAGGTTTAGGTTTTTCTTCAACTACTAGTCTTTCTTTTGCAATAGAATCAAGCGGACGTAAGTTCCGTTCGGAAATGGGAATCCTGTCTACCTTCAGTTTTATTGGTGCCGGCCGTAAGTTTTGTATATCTAACAAGCCTTTTAACTGAAGGGTATCTCTTTGTTGATATGTGCCAAATTCTTCCATCACCTTTTTCAGAATGCAAAGATACTGATTTAGATAATCGTAACATGGCATGATTTGTTATTTTTGAGCTATGATTTCTATGGCGCCGATACAAGGATTTACAGATTATGTTTACCGGAAAATTTATTCGGATAATTTTCGTGGGGTTCATAGCTATTTTATTCCATATATTTCGATTAAAAACGGAGTATGTTTGAAAAAGCACCTAAGAGAGGTTCTCCCAGAGAATAATCCGCAAGATAATGTTGTGCCACAGGTTTTGATTAAAAACGAAGAGGAATTAAACCAATTAGTTGCCCTATTAAAGGAATATAGATACGGGGAGATCAACATCAACCTTGGATGCCCATACCCAATGGTAACCAAGCGTGGAAAAGGAGCCGGATTATTGCCATTCCCCGAAAAAATAGAATCGATTTTAAATACTTGTTTCGATAACCTGGATGTGAAAATATCTGTAAAATTGCGCTCTGGCCTTGATAACGAAAAAGATGTATTACGGGTAATCAAAGTGTTAAATAAGTTCCCACTAAAAGAAATCATTTACCATCCGCGAATTGCAAAACAGTTGTATAAAGGGAAAGCAAACATTGAATTATTTGAAGAAGTAAATGCCTTATCCGCTAATCCATTGGTTTATAACGGAGATGTAAACACGTTAGCCGATTACTCTGCGCTCCAAAACAAATTTCCTAAAATTGACCGTTGGATGTTAGGCAGGGGGTTGTTAATGGATCCTTTTTTGCCGGAAAAAATAATCAATAAAGCCAATGAAATAACCAATAAAACAGAAAGGTTATGGAAATTTCACGAGCAAATTTTTACTGAATATTCAGCTATTCTTCAGGACGATAGCCAGGTTTTGATGAAGTTAACCCAGTTCTGGGCCTATTTTAGTTTTTCGTTTGCGCCCTCTCACAAAGCTTTTAAACTGATTAAAAAAGCAAAAGACCTTCGGAAATATAATAATGCAGTTGACAGAATATTCAATGAATTTACTTAACAATTTTCCTTTTCATACTCCTCCATACATTCCATGAGCCATAAAAACTCCCGGTATTCGGGCGTGCCTTCTTCAGCTTCGCTAAGTTCAAGAAAACGGACCAAAGCCCTTCGGTATTCATCTTCAGTGTAAATCCTTTCTTCCACAATAATTTTAATGTGCGTCTAACCAATTGCCTGCTGCATTCATTTCAACGGTTAATGCAACCCCAATATCTACAGCGTTTTCCATTTCTGTTTTAACAATTTGTTTCACCTGTTCCAGTTCAGGTTTATAGACATCAAAATTCAATTCATCGTGCACCTGTAAAATCATTTTTGAGTTTAGGCTTTGTTCTTTAAACTTTTTATAGATGTTAATCATTGCGATTTTAATAACATCTGCAGCTGAACCCTGAATTGGTGCATTAATGGCATTTCGTTCGGCAACCCCTCTCACAACGGCATTCGCCGAATTGATGTCTTTTAAGTAACGTTTTCGCCCCATAATTGTTTTTACATAGCCAAGGTTTCGGGCATCTTCAATTGCCTGGTTCATAAATGCTTTTACGCCCGGGAAGCTTTCAAAATATCCGTCAATCAGCTCTTTTGCTTCACTTCTTGGAATATTCAATCGCTGCGAAAGACCAAAAGCAGAGATTCCATAAATTATTCCGAAGTTGGCAGTTTTAGCCTTTCTCCTCATATCTGGTTCTACTTCATCGGGCTTTAATCCATAAATATTTGCAGCAGTTATTGAATGAATATCTTTCTCTTCCCTGAAAGCTTTTATCATTTCCTGATCTTTGCTCAAAGCCGCGATTATCCTTAATTCAATTTGCGAATAGTCGGCAGATAAAAATACGTTATTGTCGTTTTCAGGGATAAACGCTTTCCTGATTTCACGACCTTCGGCATTGCGGATTGGAATATTTTGAAGGTTAGGGTTTTGTGAACTTAAGCGGCCAGTTGCTGCCACAGCCTGGTTATAAGACGTATGGATCTTTCCCGTTTTCGGATTAATCAGGGTTGGCAGTGTTTCAACATAGGTGTTCAATAGTTTTTTTAACCCACGGAATGTCAACACTTTGTTTATGATCGGGTGCCTTTCCTGCAAGTGTGTTAAAACCTCCTCGCTGGTAGAATATTGTTTGGTTTTGGTCAACTTCGCATTTGGATCGATGTTCAGTTTTTCGAACAATATAACGCCCAATTGCTTAGGGGATGCGACATTAAATTCTTCACCAGCCAACTCAATAATTTCTTTTTCCAAATTAATTATTTGTTCCCTTAGCTGATTCGCAAAGATTTTGAGTTCGTCTACATTTAACTTCACCCCGGCGTTTTCCATATGTACCAGCACAGGGATCAGTGGCATTTCCATTTTATGGAATAAATCGATCAATTCATTTTTTTCCAGTTCAGGCTCAAGCAATCCTTTCAGCTGATAAGTCAGGTCCGAATCTTCACAAGCGTAGTTCACAAGATCTTCCTGTGCAGCCTGCAACATTGTTTGTTGATTTTTCCCTTTTTTACCAATTAAGTGTTCCGTTGGTATTTTCCGGTAATTCAGGTAATTCTCACACAGCATATCCAGGTTGTGTTTCATATCCGGTTGAATCAGGTAATGGGCAATCATGGTGTCAAAAAGCTTTCCTTTCACCTCCAAACCATAATTGCTTAACATGAGGATATCGTATTTGATATTTTGCCCAATTTTAGTAACGTTTTTATCCTCAAAAACCTCTTTAAATTCAAGGACAATTTTTGTGGCTTGAGCCTTATCTCGCGGAAGCGTTACACAATATCCTTCGTTTTTCCGGAATGAAAAAGAAATACAAACCAGTTCAGCAATATGGGTATCTAATCCGGTGGTTTCGGTATCAAAGCAAAATTCTTCTTGTACCGAAAGTTCGGCGCGAAGGCTTGCTCGTTTCATTTCATTATCAACGAGGTAATATTGGTGTGGCACAGTTTCAATCGAATCCATTTCAACCGACTGTTCCACAACCGGGGCTTCAAATTGGCTTTCAGTTCCAAAAAGCAGACCTTGCTCGACTTTTTCAACCGGGGCAGCACCAAGTTGCATTTTTTGCGCCAGCGACCGAAATTCCAAATCCGTAAAAATATCTTTAAGTACTTCTTTGTTCGGTTCATCAATTTTCAGGCTAACAGGATCAAAATCGTAAGGCACATCCTGAATAATAACCGCTAATTTGCGTGACAAACGAACTTGTTCTTCAAAGGTTTCAAGATTTTCCTTTTGTTTTCCTTTTAAATCGGAAATGTGTTCATACAACCCATCAATGCTTCCATATTGCGCAATTAATTTCTGTGCAGTTTTCGGACCAATACCCGGGCATCCCGGGATATTGTCTGCCGAATCGCCCATCAATCCAAGGATATCAATTACCTGTTCAGGGTTTTCAATTCCGAAGTTTTCTTGTACCTCTTCTATCCCCCAAACTTCAGGATTATTGCCTCCTTTTGCGGGTTTGTACATCACAATATTTTCAGAAACCAATTGTGCATAATCTTTATCGGGGGTCATCATATAGGTTTGAAAACCTTCCACTTCCGCTTTCTTTGCCAGTGTTCCGATCACATCATCAGCCTCAAAACCTTCCTTTTCGATAATTGGAATATTAAAGCCTTCAATAATTTTTCGGATGTATGGAATTGACTTTCTTAAGTCTTCCGGCATTTCTTCCCTGTTGGCTTTATATTCTTTGAACATTTCGTGCCTAAAGGTTGGTTTCGAAACGTCAAAAACAACACCAATAAATTCTGGTTTTTCTTTTTCCAACAATTGGGTTAAAGTATTCGTAAACCCAAGCATTGCTGAGGTATTTAACCCTTTTGAGTTAAACCTTGGATTTCTGATAAAGGCAAAATAACTTCGGTAAATTAATGCAAAAGCATCGAGGAGGAATAACTTTTTTGAACTGTTTTCAGACATAAATTTTTACTTATTCATTATCGGACGCGACCCATTCGGCATACGAAGTAACGGTTTCGTACAGCCGCACTTTATATAAAGAAACATTGATCGGCAAATGTTGTTGAAGAATTTCGGCAATATGCGCAACTATATTTTCGGTTGTTGGCTGAAAATCAACCAAAATAAGGCGTTCGGTTTGATTTTTATAGCCCTCTATTTTATCATCTGACGTTGCTGTATTGATCATTAACGCATGATCGAACTTCGCAACAATATGTTTTTTTACAATATTTTTTAATTCACTAAAATCAAGGACCATCCCGTCTTTTGGATGGTTTTTTTGATTTAGGACCTGACCAACTAAAGTAATCTCTAAGTTGTAAGAATGGCCATGTATGTTTTTACACAATCCGTCGTACCCGTGAAGGGCATGTGCCATTTCAAAATGAAATCTTTTTGTTACCCTGATTATTGACATTTTCTGTTTCTCTTTTTTCGATGGTGAAATTACTGAAATTTAAGAAACATGTAAATTGTTTCCCGTTTTTCTTTCTAAAATGAAGAACTTGCAGCTAAGCTTGCACAAAAAAGGATGTACCTAAAAATGTACATCCTTTTAAAAATTTATCTATGTATTATTCGTGCCTAGTCTGAAAAACCCCTGCCAAGTTCTTTCATTCCTTCCATGTCGGATACTTTAAAATCACCATAGAAAGAAACGATAAAATGCAGGCTTTCTGCATTGTCGTTTTTGAAGAACACATGGCATTCGCTATACTTTTTCTTTTTACCCAACAACCAAATTTCTGCATCGTTGTCACCATCCGGATCTTTATATTTATGGTAGCTTGATTTTGGAAGAAAACCTATTGCTTTTTCCAGGAATTCAGGACCGGACAATTTTCCTTTCTTTGGATTGTACGACATAAACCTCACCTGGTTTAAATCTCCGGTTACATTTTTTTCCCCATCTTCATCTTCGTCCCCAATATTAAGGTCGATAGCATCAATCATATTTTTAGAAAAGGAAAAATTGGTAACCCCCTCCCTGTCGGTAAATACATCGTACATTTTGTACGATTTGCTTTGAGCGAAACCGAAAAACGGGACTAAAATAATGGTAACGAATAGGAATATATAGTTCTTTTTCATGGCTTATTTCTTAATTGTTCTTTTCTTTTAAAGTCAATCCTTCGGGCATCATAGTCCAGTATTTATCCACCATATCGCCATCCCATGTGTTAGATACATTTTCGATATCGTAAATAATCCGGATCATTTCTTCATCAAGGAATATGGTTTTTCCTACCGGGACTTTAACAGTTATCTGTACCTCCTGATCCCTCCATTTACCGTCTTCATCAATAATAAAATATGGATCAAAAGTTAAGGTAGAATCCGATTTCTGGAAATTATATACGATTTCTTCAATATTATTTTTAGCATCGCTTTGGCTGCTTCCGCGTGATGATTTTCGAACAACAACTACAAAATTATCGCCACTGGCTTCCCTTACATCTAGTTTTGGTTTTCCAAGTAAAACTTCGTCTCCGTCGGATACTGCCACTTTGAATTTGTCAATATCAAAATCCAATTCACTGTATTCGTCCCATTTATCCTCAGCTAATTCAAGGTGCATGGTCTGGCAATTGTCACATTGGATTGTTTCGCTGCTTGCCAACGATGTTTTGTCCTTGAAGTTACCGATTTGACTTGCCGATACAACCACAATGGCCACCAATGAAATTAACCAAATTCCCACCATACTTAGGGCAATTGCCGTATTATTGGTTTTATACCTGAATACTAGTTTAGTACCGATAAACAACATTGCCAATAAAGGAATCCCTAAAAGAAGCATTATTGAAACCATGCCAATAGTGACCGAGCCTGGTGTTACAAAATGGTTTAAAAACCCGGGTACGTGTAATTCGGGAGACCAAATCATTGGTACGTTCGACACAATGGAATGGCCAACTATCATTGTAGAAACCATGCCTAATAATCCGAAAAACCCGGAGAAGATAAGTATTACACCAATGATAATTACAATTACTTTAAGGGCAACTTTCAAAATCGAATAAACCACATCGCCAAATTCCGATACGTGTTCTTTACCCTTGTTATATGATTTTGATTCCTTAAATTTTTTAACGCTTTCTTTTACTTCTTTTACTTCTTCCCTTATGGAAGATTCGATATTGGAAACGGTAACTTCTTTTCCTCTCATCTCTAAACGCTGAGCGGTATTTCTTGCTTTAGGCACTGCAATCCAAAGAACCAAATATGCCAAAAGTCCGATTCCGTTAAGTAAAAACAAGACTACCATAATTATTCGAAGGATAACCGGGTCCATATTAAAATATGCACCAAGGCCACCACAAACGCCACCTAAAACACGGTGGTCGGGATCACGATAAAGGCGCCTTTTCCGTTTTGCCCCTCTACCCGCTGGAGCTTCTTCCTCTCCTTCTTCTTCTATAAAATCTTCGGGCGTACCCATCGTTTCTATAATCTCATCAACCCATTCGGTTACCACTACTTTCTTTTCATCGCTTGATTTTTCGTTAAAAAGCTCTGCAATCCTTGCTTCAATGTCTGCAATAATTTCTTTTCCTTCATCGGTTGAACCAAAGTGCTGCTTGAGTTTTAAAAGATAGCTTTGTAGTTTTTCGTAGGCATCTTCTTCAATATGGAAAACTGTGCCGCTTATATTTATTGTGAATGTCTTTTTCATCTCTTTTTAATTGAATGGTTATTTCTGAATTTCAAATCAATTTACTGGTTTTCATTTAAATAATTATGAAGCATGTGCCTTAATTTTATCTACAGCATCGGTTAAATCAGTCCATGATTTTTCCAACTCCAGTAAAAAACCTTTTCCGATTTCAGTTAACTCGTAGTATTTTCGTGGTGGCCCCTGGGTTGATTCTTCCCATCGATAAGCCAGTAAACCATCATTCTTTAGCCTTGTAAGCAAGGGGTAAAGTGTACCTTCAACAACAATCATTTTAGCTGCCTTTAATTCCTGGATAATATCACTGGCATACAAGGGCTTGCCTTCCAGGACAAGGAGGATACAGTATTCAAGTACTCCTTTCCTCATTTGTGCTTTAGTGTTTTCTACATTCATTTTGTTTCCCTTTCTTATTTTAAGTGCCTACGGTTTATTTTTACTTTTATTATTCTGCTGAAAAAATGAATACTGTTTATTAATTCCAGTGATTATCATCTGTCATCCAGCTTTCCAATTCCAAGTGTCCTTCTTCGGTATCGTCACCGCAAAAATAAGCTTCGTTGAACATCCAGTTCTCCAATTCGGTAGGCATTTCGGTACTAATTATTTCCTGGCTATTGAAATTTCTGAAATAAGATTTGTCCAGCATCCAATTTTCCAAATCCAGTGCCGGATCGTTTATTATTTCTGAATAATAAAAAGCAGAAACCTCAGAATTGGCTTCTTCTGAAGTTTCTACTACATCATTTACAACAGCTTCGGATGAATGGTCGACCAAAACCATTGCTATATCACTAATACCATTGTTTGTTAATAATTGTTTCCAAAAATCTTGCGCTGTAACCGTAAAGCTTATTAATACTAAACTAACAATTACTGCTGCGGTGCGTAATGCTGCTTTCTGAACTGTTGATCCGCTAATTGATTTGTTTAAATTTGTTTTCATGGCTTTGTAATTATTGTTTTCTGTTTCTTTCGTACTCTAATGACTTCTTAAATTCTTTCTTGTTACACTTATATAGAACTTTCTTAAATAAATTACCTTTTTTTACACTGTTGTTTGCATTACAAACATACAAACATTTCACAGTACTTTGCAACACATAGTACTGTATTTTTGCAAATTATTTTTTACATAATGGTGTATATGCCTGATTTATTGCGTATTAATAAATATACATTTTTTAAATATTTTTTATAACCTGAAATGAAATATTATTTCTATTTAACAATAAGATTAATTTTACTACGCAATAATGCTTTAAATAAATCTGAAATGAGGGGAAATAATTTACACTATGTGGTTCATTTTTAAAGAATACAAAAGAACAATTTACATCCCTTAACAAAAACTTAGTATTCTTTTAATTGGAAAATAACCCCATGCATTACAGGAAAAATTTACTTTGACCCTGTCGAAATAATTACATTTAATTATAGGGATATATAAAAATGGACGAAATTGTCAAGATGTTCGAATACGAAAAAAAATTGATATTCAAACAATTGTCTACATTGTTAACAAAGTTGTTAATTTTTGTTAATAAGATTTTATATTAATGGGTTTTATATCACATATAAAAAGAAATAAATACTCTAATTTCATTACTGGAAAAAGGCATTATTTTTTATCTAAACATTTTATTTTATGAAAAACTTTATTTTCACTGCCATAATGGTAGCTGGATTTGGATTCTTATCCCTAACAGGTTTCTCACAGGGAACAATTAAGGGGAAAATTGTAGAGTCCGGATCAAATGAATCCTTAATCGGAGCGACAGTTGTTGTAGAAGGAACCACTATCGGAACAGTTTCTGATTTTAATGGGGACTTTTCATTATCCGTTTCTCCGGGAGATCAAAAAATTTCTGTTTCCTATATTGGTTACATTACTCAAGAATTGAGCGTTAAAGTATCTGAAGGTAAAACAACAGATGTTGGTACCATTGAACTCAAATCAGATGCTGTTGGTATTAACGAGGTAATGGTTTTAGCTTCTATCGCTATTAGTAGAAAAACCCCGGTAGCTATTTCTTCGGTTCCGGCACAATTAATTGAAAACAAACTGGGGTCTCAGGAATTTCCTGAAATTCTAAGGTCAACACCTGGTGTTTATGCCACAAAATCAGGTGGAGGTTTCGGAGACGGTAGGTTAAACCTTCGTGGTTTTAACTCTGAAAACGTAGCTGTTATGATTAATGGAGTTCCTGTGAACGACATGGAAAATGGCCGGGTATATTGGAGTAACTGGGCAGGCCTTTCGGATGTTACCCGAACAATGCAAGTTCAACGCGGACTTGGAGCGTCAAAAGTAGCTGTTCCTTCCATTGGTGGTACAACAAACATTGTTACCAAAACAACCGATGTTGAACAAGGTGGAAACGTTATGACAACAATGGGCAACGATGGATATCTGAAATACGGCGGAACAATTTCAACAGGTCTTCTAGAAAACGGGTTCGCTGCAACAGTTTCGCTTTCACAAACAACAGGTAATGGTTATGTTGATGGAACAGAATATAAAGGATATAGTTATTTCTTTAATATTTCCAAAAACATCAATGACAAACATAAAATTTCAATCACCTCATTTGGTGCTCCACAAAGGCACGGACAAAGACAAAACAGAAGCTTAATTTCGACTTACCGAAATGCAGAAAGCGAGTTTAAGTTCAACCCTGACTGGGGTATTATGAATGGAAAAGTAACCCATGTTGAGGATAATTTCTACCACAAATCACAAACTTCGTTGAACCATTATTGGACAATAAGTGACAAATCAAGCCTTTCAACTGCAATCTATGCTTCCTGGGGTACAGGAGGTGGAGGTGGTATGGGTGGTGACGCCAGCCTGTTTAATGTCAGGTTAGGAGGATTTGACCAACCAATAGACCTTGACAACATCGTTGAAATAAACAGGGCAAATGGTGCTTCTGGAGCAACTTCATGGTTAAGGGCTTCACACAATGACCACAGCTGGTACGGCGGACTATCTTCTTTTAATTCACAACTTAACGACAATTTAAACCTTGTGGTTGGATTAGATATCAGGTCTTACGTAGGACACCACTTTTATGAAGTAACCGATCTTATGGGAGCTGAATATATTCTTGATGACAGCGATGTAAATAACCCCAATGCAACCCTGAAGGTTGGCGATAAATATAATTACTACAACGATGGCAATGTTGGCTGGCAAGGATTATTTGGCCAATTAGAATACGATAAAAACGAGCTTTCTGCATTTATTTCCGGTTCTTTATCAAATACATCTTATCAAAGGGTCGACTATTTCCAATACCTCGATTCTGATCCAATGCAAGAAACCGATAAATATAATTTTATGGGATTTGGTATTAAAGGAGGTGCAAATTATAATATCAATGCTGTTCATAACGTGTTTGCAAACATTGGGTATTTTGAAAAAGCTGCAGGTTTCGATGCTGTTTTTCAAGGATATGACAATGAACACATTAATGAAGATGCCGTAAACCAAAAAATATTTAGTGTTGAATTAGGATATGGATACACTTCACAAAAACTTACAGCAAACTTGAACCTATATAGGACCGAGTGGAATGACCGTACTTATTCAGATTATTTTAATGTAGATGATGTTACCTACTTCGCCAACCTATTGGGCGTAAATGCACTTCACCAAGGTATTGAATTTGATTTCACTTATAAAGCTTCCGACAACTTAGATATAACTGGTATGCTTTCATTGGGTGATTGGAGATGGGTTAATGACATTGAAAACATCCAGATTTATGACGAAGATCAAAATCCAGTCGGTGACCCATATAGTTTATATATTAAAGATATTAAAGTATCAGATGCTGCACAAACAACAGCAGCCTTAGGGTTAGATTATGAAATAATACCAAAAACCCATCTAACTTTTGATTATTATTATTTCGCCAATTTGTATGCCGATTATAACCCACTTGGTAGAACAACTGAAGGGCCACAACCGTGGAAAGTTCCGGCTTATAGTTTGTTTGATGCAGGTATAAGGCATGGTTTTTATATTGGTGATTTTGAGACTACATTATTTGCCAGGGTAAACAATGTTTTTGACACCGAATATGTAGCTGATGCATTGAACGGAACAAACAATAATGCAGCAACGGCATTAGTTTGGTATGGGTTTGGAAGAACTTTCAACCTAAGTCTTAAAATTAATTTTTAATCCATATAAACGAAAAAAATGAAAAAGATTATATATTTATTTGCAGTTATTGGCTTGATGATAGCTTCGGGCTGTGACCCTATGCATGACATCAACAAAGAACTGGATGCCATTGTAGATCCTATTGTTGGTGATGAAGCCTATACCCTTACAGATGAAGATTACGATGATTTGGAATTATCTTACGGAAGCTTTAGCAATTTAGATGATGCAAAAGCAATGCTCCCTCCATTTTTAGCAGAAAAATATCCAGTTTGGGGTAAAGGTTCTTCCGTATTGGTTGGGTACAAACTTTATGTAGGAAGTGCTCCTGGCGTGGGTGATTATACTTATGCGGATGTGTATAATTTAACCATGGATGATTACGCATTAAGCGGTAGTAACGTTCTTGGTTACTATCCTGATGTAAATCCTAAGGATTATATAGCAGATGCATTGGCAGCATCCATATCATCTCCATCTGATGATGACATTAAATTGGTAAAATTTATCCAATATACGGAAGTACCTGTTGTTATTAGCTCAAAAATCCATTTGGAAGAGAATTTTGACTTCGGATCAACCGCTGGCGATATTACAACCGTTACAACTGATTGGACCAATCACTCTGGTTCTGCTCCTGTGGGTTATGTTACAGAGAATTTGTCTATGACAGGTTATCCTACTTCTGGAGTTGGCGGTGCTGTCACAATATCCGGGTCTGGTTCTGAGGACGTTAACCGCACTTTTACTCCTGTTACTTCCGGCAAAGTGTATGGAAGCGCTTTGGTAAATTTAAGTGCCGTTGGCGATGGAACTTACTTTTTCCATTTTATGAATGAAGAATTTGGTTACACAGCCAGAGTGGGTGCAAAAGATAATGGCTCTGGAAAAATTTTATTCGGCATTGGGGCAAGTTCAAGTACGTTGACTTACGGTACTACAGCATACGATTTGAACACAACGTATTTACTTGTATCATCATACGATATAGGCAGTGGAAAATCTGATTTGTATGTATTGACATCTGCTGTTGCTTCAGAACCTGGTACGCCTGAAGCAACAAATGAAGGAAATTCAGGTCTAAACGTACAAAAGGTTGGCATTCGCCAAGGTGGCGGCGGTCCTACAGGAACAATTGATGGAATTCGCGTGGCCAGTTCCTGGACATCAATCATGAGTAATGAAATAATTGAAGATGTTGTTACAGGTGATAAAGTTTACGACAAAGCTTTCTATACCTTCTCAGGTGGCGAATGGGAAGAAGCAACAGATGGCGTATACTTATTAACTGTTGAAGACTTTGACTCAATGGGAGAAGAATATAACCAACCAGGATATTACAATAATTTTGGAAGTACCTTATCACCTGATGATTACGTACCAACTTTCCTGAATTTAAAATACCCTTATGCGTTGGAAGAAGAAGAATTACTGGTTATTTATGACTATTATTCCAGCTCTTCAGGTGCACAGTTGAGAGGTAATTTATATACGGTAACCGATGGCTCATGGAAAGGTTTTGAATCAACAATTAATACCACCTTGCAATTTTCTCACGATGGAACTTCATGGGTACCTGATAATACAATCAAATATACCTTTGGTGCTGCAGACTACGATTATATTGTTGAATCACTTGGATCAAAATATCCATCTGAAACAGCCAACATGGCCAGCTATGGAAACTTTAACGGATATTCTTGGGATACCGACATGATTTTAGAGGCAATCAATAATGTATTGTTAAAAAACAACCCATCAGCTGCTGAAGGACAAAAATATGCTGTTACTTATTCTATCTATGATGGATCAACACACGATGCTACCGTTTATGTTATTTTAGAAGGCGGAGCATACGTTTATCAATAAAATAAATTGTTTATTTTTTATAAGAGGTTGCCTATTCCGGGCAGCCTCTTATTTCATTTAGCTAATACGCTTTTTTTACTGGATAAAAACACATGATGATGATTAAAAAAAGAATTAAACTCATATTAATACTCTCCTTCTTATCAACCTTTGCAAATGCCCAACCACTAGGCTATTATAATGGAATAGACGGGAAAAGCGGGGATGAACTAAAAGAAGCCTTACATGAACTTATCAACGACCATGTTGACTTTTCTTACTATTATTCAAAATTCATCATCAACTATTCAGATTCTGACCCTGAAAACCCGGACAATGTAATTTTGTTCTATACCCAGCAATCAAGAAGTGCTGAACTTTATGGCACAGGTGGCGATTACATTAACCGCGAACATGTTTGGGCTAAATCGCATGGTGCTTTTGCTGACAAACGCCCGATGGATGGCGATGCTTTCAACCTACGCCCGGCCGATGCTTCTGTAAATACCAGCAGGAGCAACAAAGATTTTGACAATGTCCAACCTGGGGGAACACAACACCCTGAAGCAACAGATTGTTGGTATAACAGTTCGTCATGGGAACCAGGCCCGGCTACCAAAGGCCAGGTTGCGCGTATATTGTTTTATATGGCTACCAGATATGAAGGAACAAATGGGGAATTAGATCTCGAAGTCGTTGACAAGGTAAACACTTCACCGGCTCCCGAACACGGTAAATTATCCACGTTGTTGGAATGGAACAATCAATACCCTCCTTCCGATTTCGAGCGAAGAAGAAATGAACGCATTTTTAATATGCAGCAAAATAGAAATCCTTTTATCGACCATCCAGAATTTATCAATTATATATGGGGAAATGAATCCCCTAACGGAATTGTTATTGAAAACCTGAATATCGATCCGGAAATCCCCAACCCGGGAGATGATATTTCAATAAGCTTTAATTTAGCCTCTAATTCTGAAACCCCCGAAACAGTGACAATATTTTGGGGAACCACATACGATTCTGAAGATAACCAACTGGCTATGGCATTGAATCAAAATACATATTCTGCCAATCTAAACCTTAACGTTTCGGCTGAAGAACGTGTTTATTTTAAAATAAAAAGCGTTAAAGGGGAAAATATCAAATACACCCGGGGAAATGTTCTCCTCCCAAAAACAAAAGAAAGCTTAACTTTTACTCCCATTGCAGATGTTCAGGGTGACGAAGCACCATCACCCTTACAAGGCACTATTGTAACTATTTCGGGAAGGGTAAGTGCAAATTTCGATGGAACTTTATATATTCAAAATGGAGATCAACCAAGAAATGGGGTTTGTGTTTATGGCGCAAACCAAACAGGAAACATTGGCGACAGCCTGGTAATTACGGGTGAAGTTACCGAATACTCCAACTTAACAGAACTAACCGATGTAAGTTATCTCTTCAATTTTAAAGACAACAAGCCGATTACGCCAATAGAAGTTTCCATCACCGATATTAATGAAGAATATGAAGGAATGCTTGTAAAGGTTAAAAACGTTGAATTTGAGAAAGCCGGAAATACCATTTCAGGCGGTAATGCTACCTATACTTTTTCAAATCAGGATGGCAGCTCTGTAATATTTTCAAAACAAGATTCGCGTACTTCGGGTAAAACGTTGCCTTCCGGAGAAATTGATTTAGTTGGTGTTGTTGGTCAATACAATAGTGTTTACCAGCTATTGCCAAGGGATATGAATGATTTTATGAGTACCACAAATTCCGATGACAACTATCGTCTTCGAAAAAGCATAGATATTTATCCAAATCCGACATCATCAATTTTAAAAATCAAAACAAACGATATTATTGAAGGGATAAAAATAGTGGATATAAGTGGTAGGGTTTATTTGTCAAAAATGGACAATATCGCAAACATTTCAGTTGAAAACCTTAATCCTGGCATGTATATTTTGCAAGTTTGGCTTGAAAAAAAAG
The DNA here is from genome assembly GCA_963677475.2 of Prolixibacteraceae bacterium. GTDB lineage: Bacteria > Bacteroidota > Bacteroidia > Bacteroidales > Prolixibacteraceae > JABMQB01. Next base: position 345,471 of record CAXXQD010000021.1, read on the forward strand.
GGATTTATTATGCTAAATTCTTAAAAGAAGAGTAAGGGGACAAACCATATTTCCCTTACTCTTTTTCAAACAATTACCCCGCACCGCTGTTTTTAGAGCAAGAATTTGTATTTTTGCAGCCCTATTTTACTGGAAACAACAGTTACTTTAAAATGAAACAGAAGCATACAGCCGAGATGTTGGAATCACAAGGATTTATTGATGAGCCAATTGACCCATCCTTAAAACTTGTGGATGAAATAAAAAGGCTCAAAAAAGAAAAAAATGCCGTTATCCTAAGTCATTTTTATGTGGAGAGCGACTTACAAGATATTGCTGATTATGTTGGTGACAGCCTTGGCCTTTCTCAGGAAGCAGAAAAAACGGAAGCTGATATAATTGTTTTTGTTGGGGTACACTTTATGGCTGAAACAGCTAAAATCATCAATCCATCAAAAAAAGTTATTTTACCTGACCTCAAAGCAGGTTGTTCGCTGGCAGATTCAGCCCCATATGAAAAATTTGCAGAGTTTAAGGCTAAATACCCCAATCACAAAGTTGTGTCATATATAAACTGTACGGCAGATTTAAAAACACTTACCGATGTTGTTTGCACCTCGGCAAATGCGTTAAAAATAGTAGAAAGTTTCCCGAAAGACCAAAAACTTATTTTTGCCCCTGATAAAAACCTTGGCAACTATATTAACTCCAAAACCGGAAGGGAAATGGTACTTTGGGATGGTGCATGTATGGTCCATGAGCAGTATTCGGTAGAAAAAATTGCAGCTTTAATGGATGAACATCCGGATGCCCAATTAATTGCCCATCCTGAATGTGAAACGCCTGTTCTATTATTGGCAAGCCATATTGGGTCAACAACTGCACTTTTAAAATACGTTCAATCAGATACCTCAAAAAAATATATTGTAGCAACCGAAAGTGGCATTTTTCACCAAATGAAAAAAGTTGCCCCGGATAAAATTTTTATGGAAGCACCTTCGGTTGATTCGACTTGTGGTTGCAACGATTGCTCCTATATGAAATTGAACAGCCTGCAAAAATTATACGTTTGTTTAAAACACGAACAACCTGAGGTTATCTTGCCTGCAGATGTTATTGAGAAAGCAAAGGTTCCTATTCTTCGAATGTTGGAAATTTCGAAATAATAAGGGATCCACGTTCTATATTTCAAATACATCGTGTAAAATTTTCGCTTGATTTTTGTATCTTTCTTGCTTTCAAATTCGGAATTTAACTATGATTAGAAGAAACCTGGTTTGTATATTCCTCCTACTATTATCGGTCAATTTGATTTCCCATGGCCAGGTCACTTTTTCAAACACAAAAAAATACGATCTGTATTTACTTATTGGCCAGTCAAATATGGCTGGTCGTGGCGAGATTAGCGAAGAAGATGAAATTCCGTTGGACAGTGTTTATTATCTTAATGAACAATTGATCTGGATGAAGGCAGCCGATCCGATTCATTTTGACAAACCTAGTGCAGGCCTTGGACTGGCAAAGAGTTTTGGGGAAGAAATCCGTAAAAATTATCCTGACAAACTTATTGGCTTAATCCCATGTGCAGTTGGTGGAACATCAATATCGAACTGGCAACCGGGGGTTATGCACCAACAAACCATTTCATATCCCTGGGACAATATGAAAGAAAGGCTTGCCTATGCCCTTCAGTTTGGCGAATTAAAAGGTATTTTGTGGCACCAGGGTGAGGAAGACTCCAATCCAACCGATTGTTATTTGTATGAAGAACGGCTCATTGACCTGATTAAACGATTGAGGGAACTGACGGATTATGAAAACGTTCCGTTTGTGGCAGGTGAACTTGGAAAATTTTTTGTAAAAGAAAATAAAAAGTATTTCCCCGACATGAAAACCTGCCCGGCCAGTATAATAGTAAAAAGCACCAAAGACGTAATAAAAGATACCCCGTTTTCTGAATTTGTTGTGTCGAACGGATTGGAAAGCGATGGCGGAAATTACCATTTTAGTTCAGAAGCGTACAGAGAATTGGGTATCAGATATGCCAATATGATGGTGAGGGCCCAAAATAAATATTAGCTTCAATATCGATCAAAAATTGTTTCTCCCTTAATGGAATTAATTCTTCCGGATTATCTATTTTTCCTCCCTGTAGTTAGTTTTGTATTCACTTCGCGAACCACCCTTCCGGCAAGTTTCGATGAATAGGTATCCATAAAGTTTTGCACCGCTGGTTTATTGCTTTTAGAAAGTTCGCGCAAAGCCCATGAAAGTGCTTTTACCACCATATCGTCACGATCGTTGATTACTTCCCTGCAAATCATCAAAGTCCGTTCAGGATCGCCTTTCCCTCCCCTTGATTTTAAGTTTAACGGTACTGTTGAAACGACTGCTGTTCTCCTCTCCCATCGGTTTTCCGATTTTAACCAGCGCAGCACATCATTGTCCGAAATTTGTTTATTGCGCCATACCCATCCCGACACACAAACACAAAATGTATCGACACAAACCCAGTTATCATTCCCTTCTTTAAGCTCGTTTAAATCTGCAATATTTAATAATCCCAGGGCATTTTTATTTTTCCACAAAAACTCGTAAGCAAAGATCCTGCATTCCAAAATTTTTGTTTCTGAAATGCTTTTAGCCAAAGCGATAAAATGGTCAGGTTTCCAGGGTTTTAGCTCCTTACACCACTGGTTAATATGTTCTTTTAAAATGGGATTTGTAATGCCCAAAATTTCCATTGAAGTTGGTGCAAAATACCTTGTTTTTTCTTTCCTGTCCTGATCAGAAAGAACATAAAGTGTATCCAATATTTTCTGTTTGTAAGATTCCATATCAATCAAATAAAAATTGCCATAAATTAAGGATGAAGATACTGCCCTAGTTTATAATCTTAAAATAATGTTTGTTAAACATTGTATAATTGCCAATATGTCAATTTAAACCAAATGAAAGAGGCCGCAAATACGCTTGCGAAAAGTATATTTCTCACATATGTTTGCAGCCTCCGGATTATCTAAAACCTACTTAATAATGAGATCTAATGAAAACGCAACTCAACACCAAAATTAGCGCTTAAGCGTTGATACAAATTTGAGTTGTCACGCTGATAGCCCCGGAAATAAACCGCATATTCAGGCGAAAAGGTTATGCCTATATTTTCACTTAAATCGTATTTAAAAATTGTTGCCATAGCCCCACCCAATATATTACTCGGGTAATAATCCCCGAGATTTGAAAACTTGGAAGTAGTACTTTCGCCGTCTGTTTTTTCTGTTACAAACTTGCTTCCAGTTGCAAATTCATATTTTAATCCAGGAGAAAGAAAAAATTTGAACTTATTGGTGTGAATCAATGCATAATCTAAATGCAGATTTATTCCCATATTATTCACTTTTGTTTTTGTGCTAATAAAAGAGGCATATTCTTCAGACCAATATTGCCCATAACTCATTTTTATAAATTTAAATTCTATCCTGGGCCGTAGTCTTGAAGTAGCCATGTAAGCCAGATCAACACCAAAATTATAATGGGGGCTTTCTCCAAAAAACTCAAATCCGGTATTATTAGCAAATTCTTTATAGGCATTCATATTGTAATCAATTCCTGTTTTAATCCCAAAAAACAGATCACCAACCTGATAGTCAACACCCTCTTCCTGTGCACATAAAAAATATGGAACAAGTACAACACTAAATAAAAGATAAAATCTTTTTCTCATGATTTATATTCGTTAAATGAAACAATGTGATTTATTGCCCGAACGTACGTATTTATTGTTCTAAAAAAGGTTGTGAAGATTTAATAAACACTAAACCATATAAACATATGTTAATTATAATCTGTTAACTTGCTTTTTGTATTTAATAACTTTTGCCTCACTATTGCCAATAATTGCAACAATAAATCCATGTATTTAATTTTTGATCTTAGCCAACCATTAATATTTGTAGGTTGTAAATTGCAATTCGGATCGATTATCTAAATTTCGTCTCAAATCACTACTTTTACCTTTCATTAAAAACAAACAGATGAAACTAGTATTTGCCACCAACAATCAACATAAACTAAAAGAGCTTCAGGAAATATTGGGCAATCGATTTGAATTGCTTAGCCTAAAACATATTGGTTGTGATGAGGAAATCCCGGAAGACCAGGATACGCTTGAAGGAAATGCATCACAAAAGGCTTTTTACGTTTACAATAAATACGGATACAACTGTTTCGCCGACGATACAGGCCTTGAAATTGATGCTTTAAACGGCGAACCAGGGGTATATTCAGCCCGTTATGCAGGCGAAAGTAAGAACCCTGAGATGAACATGAAAAAGGTTTTAGAAAAACTCTCTAAAATAAAAAACCGTCAGGCTCGTTTTAGAACAATGATATCTTTGGTAATTAACGGGGAAGAAAAGCAATTTGAAGGAATTGTGGAAGGCTTAATTCTCTCAGAGAAAAAAGGAACTGAAGGATTTGGCTATGACCCGATTTTTAAACCAAAAGGATATGAAGAAACATTTGCCGAAATGGATATGAAAATAAAAAACCAAATTAGCCATCGGGGAAGGGCCGTAAAAAAATTGGTTGATTACTTAACATCGAAAACACATGAATAAAAATTTACTTGCCCTACTTGTTTTGATCCTTGTTTCAGGACAGCTTTTTGCACAAAAAATGGGTCAATGGAAAGACTATCTTTCGTATAAAAACTGCTACAAAGTTACCCAGGCCGACGATAAAATTTATTGCGTAAGTGATGGTGGGCTTTTCTATTTCGATACTTCTGATAACAGTGTTGCCAAGGTTACCCGATCAGATGGCCTTTCGGACTTTGGCATCAAAACCATTGCATATCAAAATGACCTAGATGTTCTGCTAATAGCCTACAATAACAGCAATATCGATTTGTTTTTTGAAGATCGGGTGGTAAATATTTCCGATTTAAAACGAAAAATGCTTTCGGCTGACAAAACCATCTATAACATCCTTTTTGTTGGCAATGAGGCATACTTATCATGTGGCTTTGGTATTTTAGTGATAAACCTCGACAAACAAGAAATAAAAGATACGTATTATATCGGTCAAGATGGTGGTTTCCTATCGGTTTACGATATGGAATATGATGGTGAATACCTGTATGCAGCAACTGAAACCGGAATTTATCAGGCAGATTACAATAATCCAAACCTTATCGATTTTAAAAACTGGACGCACATAGATGATATCCCAAATTCCAATTCAAAGTTTAGTCATTTGGTGTTTCATGCCAACCATGTGATCGCATGTTATAAGGATTTTTTCTACATCAATAACGATGGTAACTGGAGCGATTATTTTCGAAGGTTCGATACCCCTTCCGAAATGCAAGTGCAAAACAATTATTTAACCATCGCATCAAAGACCAAAATATATATAGTTGATGAAAATAACCAAACAGCAGCAGAAATTAGCGCCTTTGCTTTTCAGGATAATACAGAAAACAATCTTTCTACATTATCTGCATTTTTTTCGCCAACAACAGGACTTTGGGCTGCCGATGAAAATTTAGGTTTGATTAACACCAAAACTGATCTTTCGGAAACAATTTACCCGGAAGGACCAATATATAATGATGTTTTTTACCTGTATGAAAATAACAACAATCTATTTGTAGCTCCTGGGGGGGTTACCGGAATTTGGAATAAAATTAACAGGCCTGCCGGAATCATGCGGTTAAATAACGACCAATGGACTTATTTTACGGAAAAGGAATACCCTGAGTTGGAAGGAAAAACCGATATTATTAAAGTTATGTCAGATCCAAATAACCCGGAACACTTTTTTGCTGCATCGTGGGCAAACGGAATTATTGAATTTAACAACGACCAATTTGTGGATCATTTTGACAATAATAACAGCCCGCTTGAAACTTCATCACCATCAACGTCACACCCTGAAAATTACATTCGCGTAGGAGGAATAGCTTTTGATTCACATGGAACACTTTGGGCAACCAATTCGGACGTGACGAATGTACTTGTCTCAAGAAGTAGCAATGGAGATTGGGAATCCTATACTCTAAACGAATTGATAAATGAATGGGTTACTCATTTGCTGGTAAGCAAAAATAACGATAAATGGATTGTTGTATATGATGGCAACTTGCATGTAGTAAACGACGATGCAAGTGAAGATACGCCCCTTAGCGTTATTGCCTATTTTAATAATGGCGATGTTGAAATAAAAACCCCAATGAGCGAGGTACTTTCAATTGCTGAAGACAAAGACGGTGAAATATGGCTCGGAACAACAATTGGGGTTGCCGTATATTCAAATCCCCACAGATTATGGGATACAGGATTTATTTACGCGTCGCAACCAAGCCTTGAATTGAATGATGGCCTTTTTCATCCCCTTTTGCAAAACACACGTGTAACCGCAATTTGCGTTGACGGGGCAAACAGAAAATGGCTTGGTACCGAAGGTTCAGGCGTATATTTAGTATCGGAGAATGGGGACACAGAGCTGCAACATTTCACAACTGAAAACAGCCCTTTGTTGTCCAACAACATCCGAAGTATTGCAATTCTTTCAAAAACGGGCGAAGTATTTATTGCAACCGATAAAGGGATAATTTCCTATATGGGAGATGCAACCGAGGGCGGAGGCGTTTTCGAAGACGTTTATGCCTATCCAAATCCTGTACGGGAAGATTATGACGGACCTATTGTGATTGAAGGCCTGATAAACGACACCGACCTTAAAATTACAGATATAAGCGGAAACCTGGTTTACTCAACAACTTCGCTTGGCGGGCAAGCAACCTGGGATGGTAAAAATTTAAATGGTAACCGGGTAAAAACTGGGGTTTACTTGATTTTCTGTTCCGATCAGGAAGGAGAAGAAACCTGTATAACAAAGCTTCTTTTTATTCATTAAATAAACCAAATAAAATACAATCATGCTGGTTAGTACCAAAGGAATTGTATTACACCACATAAACTATTCTGAGAGCAGTGTAATAGCGACCATTTTCACCGAAAAATTTGGACGCCAGTCGTATATATTAAATGCTGCCCGCTCAAAGAAATCAAAAAGCAAAGCCGGAATATTACAAGCATTGTTTATGGTTGATATTGTAGCATATCAAAAGCATTCGAGCAATATCCACAGGATTAAAGAAATAAAAATAAACGCACCCTACCAGTCTATCCCTTTCGATATCAGAAAATCAACCCAGGCAATTTTTATTGCAGAAATAATTTATAAAACCATCCAAGAGGAAGAAAGTAATATAGATTTATACCATTTTCTTGAGCATGTTCTGCATTACTTTGACCTAATGGAAGAAGGAGTGAGCAACTTTTACCTGTTTATGTTGATACGGCTTACTGAATATCTTGGCATATACCCAAATACCAACCATATAAAAACATACGATTGGTTTGACATGGAAAAGGGAAATTTTGTATTGCATGAACCACCTCATTCCCAATTTATAAACCCGGAAATTAGTGCGGTATTAAAACAACTGATGTTTCAGAAAATACATGAATTAGGAATAATAAATATTAGCAGGACTCAGCGGGAAACACTCTTATTAAAACTTCTGGAATATTATAAATTGCACTTTGATGCCATGGGCAAAATAAAATCAACGCAAGTATTAAAAGAGGTTTTCGAATAATATTTAGCTACGTTTTTTCTTCCGAAAATACGAATGCCTCATAGGTGTACATGGATGCATATTTCCAGCCATCCCAACCGAGCCCGGCTTTGTCTTTAGAGCAATGCCCAACAAATTCTTCCACTGTCCAGTTCATTTTATTGGCTACTTGGGGAAGAAAAGTCCCCGAATTATTTCCTTTTTCTATAAAAATACCATGTTTGCCAAGCTCTATTTCATCTAATGAATAAATTTGCTTCAGAGGCGAAAGAACGGATATTTCTATGTTTAAATCATGAAGTTCGTTTGCCGTAATATTCATAAACCTACGATCTTTTGATGCGGCAACAGCCATCCTTTTAACAACATCAACCAAAGGTTCGTGCCCAAAAATATTTCCAATACAGCCCCTTAATTCTCTATTCACATATAAGCTAACAAAGGCTCCAAGGTTTTGTCCCATTATTCCATTATCTGGAATTTCAAGCACATCTGTTTTGCTTTTGACTTTTAGATGCTTTTCAAGCGTATATCTGGCAACTTCCAACAAATAGTGTTGTTCGTAATCGGTGAATTCAAAAACCTCTTCATTCTTCGAATAAACACCAATGGCATGGTAGCCGACAACCCGCTCGCTATCTCCATATATGGGGACATCCCCTGAATTTTGATAAGCAATTTTCTTATACTGAAAAGGATTGTTTTCTGTTAAATACATTAAAGTAAGTACCGATGTCCAACCACAAAGCGATGTCGCAAGGTTTTTTATTTGCTTCTCTTTATTGCTTTTCAGTGTCTTGAGCAATTCACCCGATTTATTTGAAACAATTGCATTTGCAGTAATGGTATCGATTTTTACAGCATCGTGATGCTCTGGATAATGTGAAAAATCGGTACTAATTACAAAAAGGTTTTCTTCGATAAAATATGGTTTTAAAGCTTCTGCAATTTCCCGGCAATCTTCCGGCAATTGCGTTCCCAAAATAATTGGGACGATTAGAAAGTTACGCCCTAATTTATATTGCAGAAAAGGCAATTGCACCTCCAGGCTGTGCTCAAACTCATGTGGTTCAACTTTGTCGTTTAAAATCGGGTTTTCTGTAACCAGTTTTTTGGCAAGCCTGGTATCAACTTTTACCTCGCCCAACGGGGTTTTGTAGTTTCCGCGTGTATAAACCGATGCCCCTTTAAAAAACATCTGATGGCTCGATGCCAAAATAAAAACCCGCTTGTAACTGTTTTTTGAAGGTATTTGATTAAATGCACTTGCAGCAATTTCACCACTATAAATATAACCTGCATGGGGTGAAATTAAAGCCCTGAGGAGAAGCGAATTCTCTTCAGGGCCCTGCGCCATTCCAAATAGATTGATTAATTCTTTTTCTAAATGTTCTTTTTTACCCGAATAAAATTTTCCTGCAACGGCGGGGTTTCTAATAATATTGGTTGAATGCCAATGATCCATCTCCATTTCGTTTATAAAATAACCAAGCCGAAGCATATTTCGGATTATCTTCGCGGTAACCATGCAAATATTGCCTTGCCTCAACTTCGTTCGGATATTTTTGTACAATTACCCGGTAAAAGCCATTGTCTCCCATTTTTAAATAGGTATTAGCATAGCCTTTACCCTGCAACGATGATACGAACATTTCAGCATATTGTTTGGTTAAAAAACTGCCACTCACAATATGAAAAAACCTTTGTTCTTTTGGAACATAAACAAAAGGTTTAACAATCTCTTCAACCGGATCATCTTCAACTACTGCCATTGTATTTTCCTCTTCTATCACAGGGGCAGTTGTAATGGTTTCTGTACCCATCTCAGATACTTCTTCCGGGAAAAGCTGGATTACATGCTCAGTTTTTGCTGTTTCTTCCCTCAAATGTTCCGGTAAATCATCGGCCTCAACCACTTTTTGTGGAATTCGGAACATATTTCTTGAACCTGCTGTTTTTTTAGATGTGCTACATGTTGTAAATAACAATAGCGATAAAACCATTAAAAATGTTAGTCGAATTAACGTGAGAAATTTCATAATTATGTTGTTTTATTAGTCATGCTTTTAATCTGCTGAATACCATAACATTAACCCATGTTTGATTACAGCATCACGTTTTTACATTCCCTTTAGGTTTATTTCACCCACAATGCTATCGTGACTCTTTTAAAATTAGGCAAACGCCAACTATTTATGGTGGGAATAGGCTTTCAGAAGCTTCTACTTATTAACGGTTAATTGTTTAAAGCAAATTAACATCTTCTTTATCTTCATTAATTGCTGTCTATCTGATAGTTACGAACTATCTGTGCGCTTTATCAACTCTTTTTTGTTAATAGAATCAGGGAAGCGAATGAGTTTATTGAATGGCGAAGCAATTTGTACGAAAACCGGACAAAAAACCGAAATTTCAATAAGAATACACTTGAAAATTCAGATTGCCAGGCTGTGTACTAGTTTATATATTATACTCATTATGTGTTGGTTACAAATAAATAAACATATAGTGTTCATAACGGTTCCATTTGTGGGAAATGTGTATGGAAAACACCCTGAATAAAAATGCATTTTTGCCCTTCAATAACATTTGACATTATAGAAAATATTCCTGTCCGAAATGCATATGGTCTGTGCTTAAAATCAATTTCATTAAACGGGCAAACCTTAAATATCTAACATTGTAACTAACTCAAACATTTATTACTTTTGATGGCACATGAAGCACAAATACTAAATTTGTGCCCAACAAACAGAGGACTTAATTTACTTCTAATTATAAAAAAGTAGAAAACCGCGATTGACATAAAACAATCTCAAACATACATGAAAATAAAACTTCTTCTGGTTATAATTTTGGTGCTGATTTTCAGTAAATTAATGGCTGTTAACGATACAATTGCCATCCATAATAATATGTATCAAGTTGACAGCACCAAAAAGTTAATCCTGGTAAACCAAAATGTTGATAGTTTAAACCTGGAAACCAATACTATATACCAGGCAATAAAATTGAACGGAGTATTCACTTTTATAAGTCCAGTCGCAGAAATTGAAGTTGGCAAGCAATATATTGTGCACAATGAACTAAATGAAGCTCACCTCCTTTACTTTTCCCAGTTGCCAATCATTCATATTGAAACTGAAAATATTGTGGAAGATGAACCCAGGGTATTGGCTAACTTTTTTATGGTAGAAAACAACAGGGACAGTATCCGTTCTAAAATAGGAATTGAGTTTCGGGGAGGGTGGACCCAGTCTTTACCCAAAAAATCGTTTCGATTCGAATTCTGGGAAGATACTGATGGCAACAACACCAAAAACATTAGTTTATTAAACATGCGTAACGATGATGATTGGAACTTACAGGCAATGTATAACGAACCATTACGTATTCGAAGTAAAACCAGTTTTCATTTATGGCAATTAATAAATAAACTTCATTATTCAACATCGGAACCGGAAGCAATAAATAGTGTGCGCCAAAAATACGTTGAGCTATTTTTTAATGGCGAATATCGGGGGATTTATGCCTTAAGTGAAAGAATTGACCGAAAACAATTAAAACTTTCTAAATCGGAAGATAATGTGCTCAGCGGCGAACTTTACAAAGGGGTGAGCTGGGGGGCATCCACTTTTAAAGAATGTCCATATTTTGACAATAACAATAGGTATTGGAGTGGTTTTGATTACGAATATCCCGACGATTTTACAAATTGGGAAACGCTGTATGAATTTGTAAACTTCGTGGTTAATGAAGACAGCCTGGGCTTTTATTCGGAATACCCTAATAAGTTTGATATTGAAAATGCCGTTGATTATTTCATTTTTCTGAACCTGGTTAGGGCAACCGATAATTATGGAAAAAATATTTACCTCGCAAAATATACAAAAGACGATGTTTATTTTTACGTGCCATGGGATTTGGATGGAACATTTGGAACCATTTGGAACGGGTCGCAGGAAAACATTACAAACGACATTTTGCTGAATGGCTTTTATAAAAGGCTCATCCGGGATAATAGTCCAAATGGCTTTATCGATAAACTTGCCGGCAAGTGGAACAATTTTCGAAATCACATTTTATCCGAAGAAAATTTACTGGGATTATTGGAAGAAAACTATAATTATCTTTTAGAGAATGGCATTTACGAAAGGGAAGTACTTGCCTGGCCTGATTGTGAATACCTGGATTTTGAAAATCTTGCATACACAAAAACATGGTTAAATGATAGATTAGCTTATTTAGACAAAGTTTTTAATGATCCTGAATTATTAACAGGAGTTGAAATTGATAACACAAATACTGATTTTCATATTTACCCAAATCCTGCCAACTTATATGTGCAAATAAACCATCTCAATAAACCTGAAAGCATCGAAATCAGAAATATTCTTGGCCAATTAATCGATCGGAAAAACATAAATTTCGATACCCGGATTGATTTATCCGCTTATAAAGACGGCACCTATTTTATAACGGGATTCTTTGAAAATGGTAGAAAAAGGACTAAAACACTGCTTATCCGAAGGTAACTTTAGCTGAAGTTTATTTTTTTGGTTGATATACCAATTCAATCAACTTGTCTGCTATTTGATCTAAATTTAGCCGGATTTCGGGTTTGGCTGTTTTTAATGCAAACCTGGGCATGATCGGAGCTACCGCATGACACGGGTTTTGTATGATGGTTTTGCCACCAAAGCTTTTTATGGTTTTTAAACCATTGGCACCATCGGAGTTTGCCCCGGTTAAAATCAGTCCAATTAACTCATTTTTATATACCCAGGCTGCCGATTCAAATAAGATATCGATGGATGGGCGGGAAAAATTAAGCTTTTTCTCGGTTGACAATGAAAATGTGCGATCATCCTCAACAAGTAAATGATAATTAGGTGGCGCAAAATAAATATGGCCGCTTAAAATCTCTTCATTAATTTCTGCTTCTTTTACTTTTAATTTACAAGCGTCGTTTAAAAAATTAACAAACACATCGTTATTATGATCGCCAATGTGCAATACAACAATTACAGGTACAGGAAAGTCTTTTTCGAACCTTGGCAATATCAATTTTAAGGCTTCAAGACCTCCAAAAGATGTACCTATAACAATTGCTTTATACATTAAATAAGCTTCTTTTTATATATCTTTTGTTTTTCGTCAACCGGATCAAATTCATTCTCCAAATCGGTAAATTTAATGCTCTCTTTTGTTCCCAGGCACAAAATGCCCGAAGCAGGTAAGCTTTCGCTAAATAGTTTTAGTACTTTGTTCTGAAGTTGCTTATCAAAATAGATAAGTACATTTCGGCAAAAGATCAGGTTAACTTCTGCAAAAACACTGTCGGTTACAAGATTATGGTCAGCGAAAACAATACGGTTCGATAATTCTTTATTGAACATTACCGACCCATACATGGACTGGTAATAATCCGATAATTTATTTTTTCCTCCCGCCAACCGGTAATTACGTTCGAATAATTCAATATCGGCTTTATTGTAAACCCCCTCTTTTGCTGTTTCCAATACCTTTCTGTTAAAATCGGTGGCGTACACCTGGCACCGGTGAAGTAAACCTTCTTCTTGCAGCAAAATGGCCAATGAATACACCTCTTCGCCAGTGGAACAGCCTGCATGCCAAATTTTAAAAAAGGTATAGGTTTTTAGCTTTGGGACGATGTTTTCGCGAAACGAATTATAAAAATCCGGATCACGAAACATTTCTGTTACGTTTATCGAGAGGTCATCAAGTAGTTCCCTAAATGAATTTAAATCGCGAAGTATGGTATTTTGCAAATCGCTTACCGTTTCCAGTCCACTCATTGCCAATCGGTTAAGAATCCTTCGGCGAACATGTGATTTGCTGTAATTTCTGAAATCATATCCGTATTTAAGATATATTGCTTCCAGAAGCAAATGGATTTCAATATTCAACAGATCGGTATTCGACTCGTCATAAGTACTTTTATTGGACACTGTTTTACGCTATTTTATGTATTTGTGGCTTCCATAATTACAGTAATAAGTTCCTTTTCTGAAAAAGGTTTGCTTAAAAAGTTGTTTATACCAACATTATAACAATCGTCTTTAGTATCGCTTAACGAACTTGCCGTTACAGCAATTATATAAGCCGGTTCTTTGCCGTTAACTTCTTGTTCATACTCCCGGATCATTTTTGTTGCCTGCAGCCCATCTAAAACCGGCATTTGGATATCCATTAAAATAATATCATATGCCATTTTTTTATGCATTTCGTATGCTTCTTTACCGTTCGATGCAATTTCACAATCATAGCCCAAATGTTTAAGTCCAAATGAAGACACTTTTTGGTTGATCAAATTGTCCTCAGCCAACAATATCCGAAGGTTTTTGGGCAATTTCTTTTTCTCTTGGTTATTATTGTGTTCAATTTCTTTTATTGGCAAACGAAACCAAAACTCGGAACCTTTTCCTAACTCGCTTTTCACGTTTATTTCCCCATTCATCAAGCTCACAAGGTTTTTTGAGATCGATAATCCAAGTCCTGTACCACCATACTGGCGTGAAATAAAATCCTCGGATTGTGAAAACTCTTTGAACAACATTTTTTGTCCATTTTCAGAAATCCCAATCCCCGTATCAATGACCCTAAATAACAATTCCGTTTTAATTTCGTTTTTTGAGAACAGTTCAACAATTAATTCTACACTTCCCTTTTCAGTAAATTTAATGGCATTATTTACCAAATTTAAAATAATTTGATTTATCCGAAGTGGGTCACCTATCAATTTGGCAGGAACATTTTCTGCAATGGAATAGTTGAACTCAATTCCTTTCTCAATAGCCCTAAATTTCATTAGTTGATAAACATTTTCAACCAGCTCCTGAAGTTCAAAGTTAATCGATTCAAATTTCACTTTTCCCTGCTCAATTTTAGAAAAATCAAGTATATCGTTAATAATCATCAGTAAGTTTTCACCAGAGCTGGTAATTATGTTAATCAGGTCTTGTTGTTCCATGTTAAGCCCCGATTTTTGCAACAACTTGGATATTCCGATAACACCGTTAAGCGGTGTACGAATTTCGTGTGACATGTTTGCCAGGAACATTGATTTTGTCCGTGTTGCTTCTTCCGCCCTATTTTTTGCAATTTTAAGGTTCATATTTACCTTTTCCATTTCAACAAGCAGGTCATTAAGCTTTGCACGTTGTAAATATAAGTCAAGAAAAACCCTTACTTTTCCTTTCAAAATGTCCGGAATAATTGGTTTTGGGATAAAATCAACCGCACCTGTTTCAATACCTTTAATGATATGCAAATCGCTTTGATGGATAGCCGACACAAAAATTACAGGCAGGTAGCGTGTCTTTTTTCTCTGGCGCATCATTTCAAGCGTTTCATAACCATTTATTCCCGGCATTTGCACATCGAGTATTACCAAGGCAAATTCTTCCTTCTGGCTTAATTTTAATGCATCAAATCCGGATGATGCCCGGATGATTTCAACATCAAAATCATCCAGTATTGCTTCCAGGCTTATGAGGTTTTCTATCAAATCATCAACGATCAGTATTTTTGGTTTCATATTCTTTCCAATGGGTTTGTTATCTTATTGATATTTAGTTTTTATAAAGCCATATTTTTAACATCGAAAATAGTTTCTCCTCGTTTAAAGGTTTCGACAAATAATCATTCGCCCCTTTCTTTAAAGCAGTTTCGTGATCTTCTTTCATTGCTTTAGCGGTTAAGCAAATAATTGGTATGTTTTTAATTTCCGGGGTATTTCGAATTATATTAATTGCCTCATACCCATCCATAACAGGCATCATTACGTCCATAAGAACGAGATCAATATCACTATTTTCGTTCAACACATCAATTGCTACTTGTCCATTTTCAGCGTCCACCACTTCAATTTCCCTTTCCTCCAACATTTGTCCTAATGCGAATACATTTCGTATGTCGTCATCAACAACCAATATCTTTTTCCCTTTAAAAACCACATCTTGTGAACCTACAGAGGCTTTTGGCTTATTTTCGGGGATTGTTTTTGAAACCTGGTGAAGAAACATAGTAACCTCGTCCATAAGTCTCTCGTCCGATTTAATGCCTTTAAGTATGATGGTGTCAGTAAATGCCTTTAGTTCATTCACCTCTTCCGTCAACATTTCTTTTCCTGTGTAAACAATCACCTTCGGAATTGAAATACCATTATCCTTAAGCTTTTTAAGCAATTCTTTGCCCGAATAATCTGGAAGCCCCAAATCAAGGATAATGCAATCAAATTTCTCTGCACTCATAATTTCATAGGCCTCGCTTGCTAATTTAGCCTCCGAAGTTTCAATGTTTAAAGACTGGAACATGTCTTTAATAATGGTCCGTGTTGTTTGATCATCTTCCACAATAAGGATTCGTTTGAAAGGTTCTGAAAAATGATTCTCCAATGTTTTCAAAGCATCCTCAAAACTTGTAGTCTCCAGAGTTTTCAATCCGCTTTCCTCATCAGGCTCCTTATAATCAAATGGTGTTATCAAGTGAATTGGCAGTTTCCGAATTATTTGGTGATCTTTTAGTTTTTTGTAACCAGCATTATTGCTTTGGGTATATTCTGCAGCCAACATTATAGCCTTAGGCTGGAACTTTTCTGCCAGAACAATTCCATCCTGAATGTTCTCTGCAACAATAGCACTAAACTTTTTAGCCCTGGTTTGTTGTAAAAATTTCCCTGCTTCCTGCTTCGACGAATGAATAATCAAAACAGTTTGCCTGTCCATTGTATCGTTCCGGTCATCTTCAATGAATGGCTCCGGAATAGAATCTTTATCTATTGCAGCAACCTCTTCCTTATTTTCAAGCTTTTGAACCTTTGGCTCAACTTCAGGGGCAACACTACCAATTTGTTCAGAATTATCGTTCAATGGTAGATAAATATAAAATTTTGATCCAACGTTAACCTTACTTTCCAGCATAATTTCGCCACCCAACAGTTTTATTAACTCACGAGAAATAGACAGCCCCAAGCCAGTTCCACCAAATTTTCTCGAAATACTGCCATCAGCTTGTTGGAATGCTTCAAAAATTGCTTCGAGTTTTTCTTCCGGAATCCCAACACCTGTATCTGAAACTTCTATGCAGCAAGTGTTTCCGGCATTTAGGCCTGACGACCTTAATTTGGTTGTTTGTGGTGTTTCCTTAAATAAAACGGATATCGAACCCTGACTGGTAAATTTAAATGCATTTGACAGAAGGTTTTTCAAAATCTGCATTAAACGATACCTGTCGGTTGTAATAGCTTGCGGAAAGCTTTTTTCAACCTCCACATTAAACATTAAATCTTTATCTTGGGCAAGGGCATCAAAACCCATCAAAACTTCCTCTTTGAGGTCTATGGTACTTACCTGGTTTATGTCGAGGGTCATCTTCCCTGCTTCAATTTTTGAAAGGTCTAACACTTCATTTATTAATTGGAGCAAGTCGGTACCACTTTTGTGGATAATCTTGGCTGATTGAATTTGATCGTCTGTTAAATTTCCTTTTTTATTGCTTGATAACAAATTTGACAAGATCAATAAACTATTTAAAGGCGTTCTTAACTCGTGTGACATATTTGCCAAAAATTCCGACTTATATTGGCTTGCCAACTGTAACTCTTTTGCTTTTGTTTCAAGCTTATCCCTTGTTTTTGTTAGTTCTTCGTTTTTAACACTTATATCTTCTTTCTGAATTTCAAGCTGTCGGGTACGCTCCTCCAGTTCTTCATTTGACACCCTGAGTTCTTCCTGTTGAACCTGAAGTTTTTTCTCATTTTCGGTAAGTACTTTTGTATGCTCTACCAATTCTTCATTTGCAACGCGCAATTCTTCCTGCTGAACCTGAAGTTCACTTGCCTGATCCTGGGTTTTTTGCAGCAACTCATTCGTTCTTAATACATTTTCAGCAGAATTTAAATTGATGGCAATAATCTTCGAAGCATCCTCCATAAACTGAAGCTCAAGCTTGGAATAATCCTTAACAGAAGCTAACTCCAGAACCCCGATTAGCAAATCATTGAATAAAAGGGGAACTACAACTATTTGTTTTGGGACAAACGATCCTGCCGAAGAAAAGCTTTGGTAAAGATCACCTGGGATTTCGCTTAAAACCTGCATTTGTTTGCTATTTGCTACCTGCCCGATAATCCCTTCATTTAATTTTATCTTGTTCTTTAATTTTTGTGTATCAAAACCAGTTGAGCTTAACAATTTTAGGAAATGATGATCCTGGTTATATAAGTGGATGCTACCTAATTGCGAATGCAGAAATTCCATCAAAAAGGAAAGGGTCTGAGAAGCAATTTTTTCAGGCTGCTGCACTCCTCTTAGTTTTTCATTAATCAGGTTTATTCCTGTTTTGAACCACGAATCTTGTTCTGACTTATCATATGATTCTTTTAGTTTTTCAACCATCTTGTTTAGGGCAATACTCATCTCATCTTCATCAGACCTTGGAAGGATTTGATTGCTATAATCGCCTTCTGCTACCTTTTTGGTATGGTCAATTACATTTCGAAGCCCAATCTGTATCTCACGAAATGAATTGGCCAATTCCCCTATTTCGTTCTTCGTATAAATTGAAATGTCAGCATTAAGGTTACCTTTGGCAATTATGCCAAATTTCTTTACCATATCATGAACCGGAACCGAAATTGACCTGGAAATTAGCATTGATATGAATGCAATAGACCCAACTAACAACAGTACTATTAATATTATTCCACCAAGCAATAGGTTATTTGCGTAATTATTTAACCCTGAAATGGCTGCTGCAAAATCATCATAAAAAACCCTCATTTTTTCGAGATCTTCATTTATTGCGGCTTCAATATCGGATGTTCGGTTTTCTTTATGCAGCAACACTTCTCCCTTTATTTTTTCTCCCAGTTCATAACCATGCATTGCTATTTCCTGGGCTTCAATCAACTTAACTGGCTTTAAGATTAATAATAGTTTTATCCTATTTGCCATCAATACTGCATTGTCACGGTCATTATTATAGGCTTGCCCATAAGTTTTAAATAAAGTATCAATGAATTCGTTTTTCGGAAGTTGTGCTAACTGATCAACGATTCCGAAAGTGTGTGACATTTCATTTGCCAGGTCCATTTTACTCAGGGCTTTCTCAAGCCACATATCATTTTTTGTAACAAGGTGCCTGTAATAATCTTCTATACCTTCCTGGAAAGTATTGTTATGAACGCGTTCTGCATTGATTATCAGATTTAATGTAATGCCGGTATTGTAAAAATAATTTGAGATAATGCCTAAAAGAAGAAGGCTATTTACAGCTAAAATACTAAAGATCCGGAGTTTGCTTTGGATTTTTAGATCACGGAATTTATACATAAAAATGTTTTATTTTTATATTGAACAATAGGTCGATGGCGCAAAAAAGCGCAAAGTACAACCACCGAAAAAGTTACAATTGTTAATTTTTCTCACGTGTGCTGGAGCCGTAACAAGAAGCACGTTGAAATTAATTGAATAATTCCATTTTTGTCTCTCCATAGAGAAAAAATTTGCTGAATTTAAAGAGTTTATTTACAAAGATTTGACTCTAAAACAATACCCTTAAGTACCCGGAGTGGGAATCGAACCCACACTCTGTTGCCAGAACTGGATTTTGAATCCAGCGCGTCTACCAATTCCGCCATCCGGGCGTACTGTTTTTATAAACAGGTGAGCAAAACTAATTATTTCGTCCGAATCAGCAAAATATTAAGCTGTTTTTTGAGCTTTTGCATCCAAACGTTTTACAACCTTCCCGTAGACGATGAGTGCAATTGCCGAAACTAGTGATATACCAACAAAATAAAACCAAATATAATGCGCGTTGCTTGCTGCTTCTGCCCATGATTCGTGTGTATCGAACAAACGTGGATCAGGACAAAACTTATCTAACAATACCCCCGACATAATAAATCCGAAAATAGACGATAAGAACGAATGTAAATGGCTGAATCCAAGATAAAGCCCCTCTTCTCCTTTTGGTGATTGCAACGAAAAGAATTCTAAAAACCGTGGTGATATAAATGTTTCTGCCAGTCCTTGAAATGCAATACCAATAACCATCATAAATGCAACTGGGTGCATTCCAAGAATATTTTCGGTCATAAGGTTTCCAGAAGCCATAAACAACGCAGAAACCGGCATAATAAACATCCCAACAGCCATGCTAAACAATGCTGTCCGTTTTCGCATTAATTGCGTTACTAAACCAACTAACAAAAATACAACCAACGGGTTCACATTTGCATACCATGAAGGTGAAGCACCTTCTCCGGCCAAACGAAGCACATATTTAGGCATTGTCGCGTACATTTGGTGCTGCACCATCCAAAAACCTGTAATTATCAGAATAAGGACTATTAGCCGGAAATTTAATATGATTTTAACTAAGGCGTTAAGGATTTCATTTAATGATTTGCCTTCGCCCTGGGTTTGTTTGCTTCGATACATGAAAAACACCACTAATAATCCAAGAAGGGTTGCACCCGCTGAAAAATAGCTGATCCAAATAAGCCCTTCGTTACCCATAGCTTCCCGCAAAGGTTTTACAATTGTTTTACCTGAAAAAGCCCCGATATTTACCATGGTATAAAAAATACTATATCCCTTTGCCCTGTTTTCAGTCGTTGTTTCTTTGGCAACTGTTCCGGTAATCACCGATTTAATAAAAGACCCACCCAGGATTATCAGTGCCATTACAGGCAATATTGCGTATTTGCTCGATGATTCTATCAATCCGGTAAAAACGGTTTTATCGCCATATTCTACCAAACCTGAAGACTCAAGGAATGTTGGCAAAATACCCATTCCTCCATAACCTAAAGTGAGCAATGCAAATGCCAACATCAACGATTTCCGAAACCCTATTTTATCGGCATAAGCCCCGGCAAAAGTGGGGAGAAAATAAAGGAGAGCTTGAAAAATACCGGCAATGGCAGCAGCTTCAATATCGCCAAATCCCAATATTCTTGAAAGATATAATGTGATTACAATAAACACCCCATAATATGCCGCCCTTTCAAACAACTCGACCGTATTGGCTACCCAGAATGCCCTTGGAAAATTGGGCTTTTGCTTATCTCCCATTTTATTATTTTTTTGATGCGCTTACAAAAATAACAGCTTATTGCTAGAAACAAAATAAGTGTATGCTTATAAACATTTTACACCCTGCCAATTTGTTCGGCAGTGTAAATTTTACTTAACTTTATTTTTCAAACAATATTATTAAACCAGCTTACTTGCAAAGAATAAATTAACTAATTGATTGGTAATTATATGAATAGCCAAACAGAAAACCTATTATTCTCAGAAGATGAACAAAAACACGAAGTAGCGTTCAAAACCATTTTTGAAACCTATTATACTTCCTTGTGTTGCTTTGCGGTTCAATACTTAAAAGACGACAATGCCGCAGAAGAAATTGTTCAGGAAGTATTTTTAAAAATCTGGGAAAAAAGAAAAACCATTCGAATTGAATCTTCCCTGAAAAGTTATTTGTTCAGAAGTGTGCGCAATTCATGCTTGAACCTGATCCAGCATGAAAAAATCAAAAGCCAACATATTGATGACACAAAAAAACGCTTTAAGCAAGAAATCAACCCGGACAAATTTTACCTTGAAATTGACCTGGCGAAAAAAATTGAAGAAAGTATTGATTCTTTGCCAGAGAAAAGAAGGGAAATTTTCAGGCTTTGCAAAGAAGACGGATTGAAGTATAAAGAAATTGCCGAAAAACTTAATATTTCTGTCAAAACAGTTGAGGCTCAGATGGGTTTGGCTTTAAAAACTTTAAGGGAAAAATTAAAAACCTATCGAAGCTCAATATTTTTGTTTTATTTTTTTACGGATAAATAAGGGTATAAATCGTTTCTAATGTCAATAGAATAGTGATGAAAGAAAAAAAGAACATAGAAAATGGAAGTTGGAGCCTTTTGGCAAAGTATTTAAACCATGAGGCAAACGAAGAGGAAACTAAACTTGTTGAAAATTGGATAAATTCTTCCAAGGAAAATAATGCCGATTTTGGAGCAAGCAAAGAAGCACTTGAAAAAGCAAAATTATACTATCAAAGTAAACGTTTTGATACCGCAACAGCCTGGGAAAAAATAAACGCAAACAGAAATAAGGTTAAAACAATTGCAATTAAGCAACCAAGTAAGACTGCCTTCAAAGCCATGAACAAAGTTTTCAAATATGCTGCCGCAATTGTTTTAATATCCGTTTTGGGGACATTGACTTATTATTTTGGTTTCCAAAACAGCCCGCGTAATTTAAACAAAGTTGTTTCGCTTGAAAAACAAGTGTTGAGGGAAGTAGTATTGCCCGATGGTTCAGTTGTAACATTGAACAGCAATTCAACGCTTTTTTACCCATCTGCTTTTAAAGGTAATACCCGTGAAGTTACCATAAAAGGGGAAGCCTTTTTTGATATTCAGCCAAATGCTGCAAAACCATTTATTATTACAGCCGGGCAGGCAAGCATTAAGGTACTTGGAACCTCGTTTAACGTAAACGCTTACCCGGAAAACGACCTTGTTGAAGTTATTGTAAAAACCGGGAAAGTAGAAGTCACAAACCGCGATGGCAACACAAAAGAAAGCCAGGTTATTTTAATTCCGGGCGAAAAAGGAACATTGATTAAACCAGATAATAAATTGCATAAAACCATCAACGAAAACCCAAATTACAATGCCTGGTTTACACACGATTTGATTTTTGAAAATGCAAACATGGATAAAGTAATCGCATGTTTAAACAAATCCTACCATATTACTATTGAAGCCATTAGTCCGGAAATAAATGAGCTTAATTTAACTGCCCATTTTAGGGATGATCAATCTGTTAATTACATTTTAGATGTAATTACGGCCACTTTCAACCTGGAGTTAAGTGTTGAAGATGATAAGTATTTATTAAGAAGTCAAACTTTTAATTAAAAATTCACAGCCATGAATAAATTAAAATCAATAAGCCTAATCTGTGCAAGCATAGTATTCCTATGCATTTCGGCACCAACAAATTTGTTTTCGCAAGAACAAAAAGACTCACAATTTTTAGATCAGAACATCAGCATTTTTGCAGAAGATGAACCGCTGTCTGATATTATTGAAAAAATATGCGGTTACCTTAATATTGACTATTCCTACAACTCAAAATTAGTTGATGGAAAAGCAATTAGCCTAAATGTTTCGAACAAACCAATCAAGTTTGTTTTGGACCAATTAATGAAAGATTTTTACCTGATTTTTGAAATCGAAGACAATATTCTGGTAGTCCGCGACTATGTGCCATTAGATGAAAGCCTTGGTTATGTGAACGAAACGAAACAATTTTCAACCGCAAACAGGGGTTTCTTTTTCGAGAATCCGAGAAAAAAATCACATACCATTAAGTTTGAAACTGCAAGTAATTTGATTATTATTCCGGTAACCATCAATGAATCTGACACATTAAACTTCATATTGGATACAGGTGTTCGTTATCCGATAATAACCGAGCTGCCGTTTATAAACAAACTAAACCTTAATTATATGATGCCGGTCCAGGTAAAAGGATTGGGAGAAGGAGAGGGGCTTACTGCCTATAGGTCAGGCAATAACAAAATGCAAATTCCGGGCTTGGTTGCCAACAACCAGGAAGTTCAAATGATTATCGATGAAAACTTTCAGATTTCCCATATGCTTGGAGTACCTGTACATGGTTTAATCGGGTTCAACCTTTTTAAAGATTATATTGTTAAAATTGACTATTACAACGAAAAAATAACCCTCTACAAACCTGAATATTACAAATATCGTGACCGTAAAAACGATATCATTTTGCCCCTTCATTTCGAAGGGAATAAACCATTTGTACGCACAAGTATTGTGATGGAAGACCTTTCAGAAGTTCCTGTAAAACTGCTAGTCGACACTGGTGCCAGCGATGCAATCTGGCTTTCAACTAGTTCTGATAAAAGAATTACGCTCCCATCAAACAATATTGAAACCTTTCTGGGCAGGGGCTTAAATGGCGATTTATATGGGAAAAAGGGTAGGATAGACGGCATTTGGGTAGGACCGTTGGTTTTGCCAAAACCAATTGTTGCTTTCCCTAATTCTGAATTAATTGACCAACTAATTTCTTCAAACGATAGAAACGGAACCCTTGGTGCAGAAATCCTCCGAAGGTTTATTGTTACCATTGATTACCGGAACCAACGCTTAACACTTCACCCAACCAACGACCTGAAAGATCCGTTTAACTATAACATGAGCGGAATTGAAGTTATCAACCCAATGCCCGGATTACCAGTATTTACTGTTGCAACCGTCCGCGAAAATTCACCAGCCTATTTTGCCGGCTTAAAAGAAAACGATCAAATCTTAAAAGTGAACAATTCTAATCTAAGTAACTTATCTTTGAACGATATAAATCTTCTTTTCCAAAGTAAAGAAGATAAAAAAATCAAAATGAAAGTGCTTAGAAATGGTGAAGAATACGCCACCACTTTCTTGTTAAAGAAATGGTTTTAGGTTTGAAAAAAATACTTTTTATATTATCGTTTGTTTTGTTGTTTGTCCCTGTTTTATGGGGACAGCAACAAGGCGGCGAATCTTTGTTCAACAGAAAAATCACCATTGAAAAAGCCGACCTTACCGTAGGCGAACTTCTTAATATTATCAGTGCAAAATCCGGCGTTTTTTTCTCTTACGATGCGTCGGTAGTTGTTTCCGACAGGCAACTTAACCTAACAATAAGTGAACAAACTATCTATGAAATCTTAAGCCAGATTTTTGATAAAAATCTTTTTCGGTTTGTAGAGAAAAAAGACCATATCATAATTGCACTTATTGAAAAATCCCACGTATCTGATTCCTTGATTATTGTAGATGAAAAAGCGATAAACTCATCCGATTACCTCCGTGTTTCAGGTAAAATTGTGGATGCAAAAAAATCCGATCCAATACCATTTGCAAACATATCCATAGTAGGAAAAACCTTTGGCACCATTACAAATTTAGATGGCGAATTTATACTAAAAATCCGTCCGGAAGAAAAGGAGGACACGGTTTTATTTTCAAGCCTTGGATATTCTCCAAAAGCAATTCCGGTAAAAGACCTATCGGAAAATGAACTCATACAACTCCGCGAATCGGCTATTGAAATTGAAGAAGTAAAAGTTGTACCAATCACACCTGATTATGTAATGGACATGGTTTACGAAAAAATTAATTTGAACTATTCCAGTGAATTAATGACCCTTAAGGCTTTTTACCGTGAAACATTAAAGCAAGACAACAATTATATTAATGTTTCGGAAGCAATAATTGAAGTATTAAAAGCACCCTATAGCAACTCGTTCAAAGCAGATAAAGTTCGGCTTTTAAAAAACAGGCAAAGTACCAATGAAACAGCGTTTCAGTGGGTGAAATTTAAACTCCAGGGCGGACCAAAAACAATTACTCAACTGGATCTTGTAAAAACCATGGAATCGTTTCTTGACCCCGTATTTAGAGGATATTATGATTTTAAAATCGGAAAAATTCTTTGGCATCTTAACCGCCCGGTTTATATTGTTGAATTTAAGCCTATTAAGGGTTTCGGATTGCTTTTTTATGAAGGCGAAATGTATGTTGACCGTGAAACCTATGTGGTTATGCATATCAATTTCAGAATGGGTAAATCAAGCTTAAGGTCGGCCGACAAATCCTTAATAAAAAAGAAACCATCAGGATATAAAGTCCGAACCCAAAGCCTTGAATATCATGTAGATTATACACAAAGTAAATACAAATGGTGTTTAAGCTCCGCAAGGGCTTCTGCAGTATTTAAAATACGTGGTAAAAAAGAAAAGCTTAATTCAACGTTTCACAGCGTATCTGAAATATTGGTTACCGATATTGAAAAAAGCCAGATCAAACGATTTCCGAGAGGCCAATTATTTTCGATTAACGATATTTTTACCGATGAAATTAAAGAATACGATGAAAAATTCTGGGGCAATTTCAATATCATAAAACCCAATGCCGACTTACGGGAAGCACTTAAATACTTCGATGTTAACAGTTCTTTAAACAAAATTGGCATCTACTAATCGTACCTATTTTCACCTACCTTAAATTGCTTTCGCTTTAAATGCTTATTTTTGCTGAATAACACATTAAAAATGGAAGAATTTAGCACAAGACAAAATAAAGTGGCAAGGTTGGTTCAAAAAGAACTGGCCGATTATTTTCTTAAAGAAACCAAAAACCTTTACCACGGCAAACTCATTAGTGTAACCACCGTGAGGGTTACAAAAGACCTTAGCCTTGCAAAAGTTTATGTAAGTATATTTCCTTCCGAAGGTTCGGAAAGTATTATAAGAAGCATAAAACAATCAACGAAAATAATCCGGGGCTGGCTTGGACGAAAAATCGGCAAACAAGTTAGAATTACACCAGATCTTCAATTTTATATTGACGATAGTAACGATTACATTGATAATATAGATAAAATACTGGGCAATAAATAAATAGCTACATTTTGAACTTCCCTTTTCTGATAGCCAAACGATATTTTATTTCTAAAAAGAAACAAAATATTATTAACATAATATCGGGCGTGGCTGTTACCGGAGTTGCCATTACCACAATGGCACTCATTACTATTTTATCTGTTTTTAATGGCTTGGATAGCCTTGTTAAATCGATGTTCAGCTCGTTCAACCCTTCCATAAAAATTACTGCTGTTGAAGGTAAAACATTTGATCCGTTATTAATTGATAAAGAATCTGTTACAACCCTTAAAGGTGTTGCATCCTGGGCAGAAACGCTGGAAGAAAATGCCATTTTATTGTACAATAACAAACAAGATATTGCAATTGTTAAAGGTGTTTCTGATGACTATATTCATGTTACCGATTTGGATAAACACCTTATTCATGGTGAATTATTTTTTAAAAATAACGGCCTTAATTATGCTGTTTTTGGTGCCGGTGTTGCAATGAGATTAGGAGTTGGGCTGTCTTTTGTACAACCTATTGATATTTATGCCGCTAAAAAAGGGGAAAGGATGTCAGCCAATATTTCCCGTGCCCTTAACCATAAATATGTGTATCCTGCAGCAACGTTCTCAATTCAGGAAAGCATCGATTCAAAGTATGTATTGGTTCCCCTCGATTTTGCCCGCGAACTTTTTGATGCCCCTAATAATGTAAGCGCAATTGAAATTAAACTGGAAAATGGTGTTGATATAAACGCAACAAGAAATGCAATTCAAAACATAATCGGCAGTGCGTTCCACGTGAAAAACCAATACGAACAACACGAAACTATTTATCGGGTAATGAATTCTGAGAAATGGGCAATTTTCCTGATCCTTTCCTTTATACTTCTTATTGCATCTTTTAATATTCTTGGAAGCTTGTCCATGTTAATCATCGATAAAAAGGAGGATATCATGATTTTAAAAAGCATGGGTGCTGAACAATCATCGGTTAAACAAATATTTTTGATTGAAGGATGGCTAATTTCGCTCACAGGGGCTGTTTTGGGGCTTATTTTAGGCATTTTGGTGTGTTGGGTGCAACAATCGTTCGGATTGGTTAAACTTGCAGGTGGAGGCTCCTTTGCAGTGTCTGCTTATCCTGTCGAAATACACTTCTTCGACGTAATTTTATCATTTGTAGTTGTACTGCTAATCGGCTTTCTTATTTCGTGGTATCCAATACGTTATATTTCCGGAAAATACATGGATGAATCCAGTCATTGATTTCTTTTTTTGAATTCATGACATTTACAATTCTTTCTATATTTTTGAATGAATAACTTGCACTTAAATTAAAATTAAGCAATGAAAGCAATTGTTAAAAAATTACCCCAGAAAGGATTGTGGTTCGAGGATGTTCCTATGCCAAGTGTTGGACCAAACGATGTATTGTTAAAAATAAAAAAGGCTGCCGTTTGTGGAACGGATTTACATATTTATAAATGGGACGAATGGGCGCAACAAGCCATAAAAACCCCTTTGGTTATTGGACATGAATATGTTGGCGAAGTTGTTGAAATTGGCAACGAAGTCGACAGGGTAAAAATAGGGGAGAGGGTTACAGTTGAAGGCCATATAGCATGCGGGTTTTGCCGAAACTGCCGACGCGGAAGGCAGCATATATGTGATAACACAATTGGAATTGGCGTTAGCCGAGATGGTGGCTTTGCCGAATATCTTTCCGTTCCGGCTAAAAATGTTCTACATATCGATTCCCGTATACCGGACGAAATTGTTTCCATTATGGATCCATTAGGAAATGCAACCCACACAGCATTGTCGTTTCCTTTGCTTGGCGAAGATGTTTTGGTTACCGGCGCTGGTGGCCCGATAGGTGCTATGGCAATTGCAGTTTCCAAGTTTGCAGGTGCAAGAAATATTGTGGGGTCAGATATTAGCAAATACCGAAGAAACCTTGCCAGAAAAATGGGTGCAACCAAAATTATTGATCCAACAACCGAAAGTATTAATGACGCGAAAAACAAACTTGGAATGGTAGGTGGATTCGATATTGGTTTAGAATGTTCGGGCTCACCAGTTGCATTTAACGACATGGTTAACAATATGTATAATGGGGGTAAAATCAGCCTTCTTGGATTACTCCCCTCATCGACCCAAATCAATTGGAGTAAGTTGATTTTCAAAGGCTTAACCTTAAAGGGAATCTATGGTCGGGAAATGTATGAAACCTGGTACCACATGGAAATGATGTTGCTTACAGGGCTGGATATTTCACCCATTATTACACACAGATTCCATTTTTCCGAATTTCAAAAGGCTTTCGATATCATGGAAGAAGGTAACTCTGGAAAAATTATTCTTGAATGGGAATAACATTTTTCAAAAGTTAATTTCATAAAGTAGATGTTCCACGTGGAAACTTTAATCCCCCACAGTTTTTTTAGTACTTTTAGCTCATAATCAATAGTAAACATTTTGCATAAAGGACTGGTCATAAAATCTACAGGTAGTTGGTACACCGTTAAGAGTGAAAACAATGCGTTTTATAACTGTAAAATAAAGGGCAAGTTTCGTATTAAAGGAATAAAGAGCACTAATCCGATTGCCGTGGGCGACCATGTTGAATTTGTGCTTCAGGATCAGGATGGAGGTGATTCTATTGGTTTGATTACCAAGATAGAAGCTCGAAAAAACTATATTATACGAAAATCACCCAATCTCTCGAAACAATCACATATTATTGCTGCAAATATCGATCAAGCATTTCTGGTTGTAACTATTAATTACCCGGTAACTACACCTACTTTTATTGATCGTTTCCTTGCTTCTGCCGAAGCTTATCGAATTCCAGTTGTTCTAGTATTTAATAAGATTGACCGGTATAGTAACGAACAGAATTCGGTACTTGAATCTTTAATTGGTTTATATTCAAATATTGGGTATAAATGCATTAAAACTTCCACCAAAAGTGGTTCTGGAATCGACCAATTGATTGATTTAATGAAGAACAAAATTAGTGTATTCAATGGTCACAGTGGGGTGGGGAAGTCGACTTTGATAAACACCATCCAAACTGGTTTAAATATTGTCACCAAAGAAATTTCAGATTACCACCAAACTGGCAAACACACTACGACTTATTCTGAAATGTTTCATTTAGATATTGGTGCTTACATAATCGACACGCCCGGAATAAAAGGTTTTGGAATGCTTGAAATGGATGCTTGGGAAATTTCTCATTATTTTCCGGAAATATTCAAAGAATCTGAAAAATGTCAATACCATAATTGTTCCCATACCCATGAACCAGGTTGCGCTGTTAAAGACGCTGTAGTTGAAGGCAAAATTGCAGAAAGTCGTTTTTTTAGTTATTTAGGATTGCTTGAAATTGACGAAAAACATCGCCCTGCCTTTTAAACTATAAAATACACAAACCTCAGGTCGATAAAATTCACATATATAGTTTATATTCAGCTATTTAAACCTATATTTTAAGTTCTGGATTGATGTTGAAATAAACTAAATTTTGCACTGTTTTGATAAATTGCAAATATTCTTTGCTTTTAGCGCAACATTTTTTCACTTGAGTATTTTTATTTTCACAGTTTAAAAACATTTTATTTTCGCTAAAAATATTAGACAAAAAAGTCGCTCTGTTTAACAAAAAATAATTTTAAAACTCGATTTGATATCCAACAATTATTGAATATAAATTAATTGATGTGGTTAATTTTTGAATTTTTAGGGATGTGGAATTCCGTGAATAATTTTATTTTTCAGAAGGATGAAAAAAACTATAAACAGTGGCTGCTTTACTTTTCCCTATTTCCTTTGCTAATTCCTCTTGAGATTTTTCCTTGACAGATTTAACCGATTTAAACTTCTTAAGCAACTTTTGAGAGGTGCTTATTCCTATTCCCTGAATATCGTTTAGCTCTGTTTTTATTAAATCTGATGTTCTTTTATTTCTATGAAAAGTTATTCCAAAACGATGCGCTTCATCACGAAGTTGCTGAATAATCTTTAACGATTCGGAGTTTTTATTTAAATATAAAGGCACAGAATCGCCCGGGAAATAAATTTCTTCTAACCTTTTTGCAATACCAATTAGGCTAATTTTACCTCTAAGGTTAAGCTTATCAAGGGCTTTAACGGCAGCCGACAATTGCCCCTTTCCACCATCTATTACAATCAACTGAGGCAGTTCCTTTTTTTCTTCAACTTGTCGTTTGTATCGTCTGTAAATCACCTCTTCCATCGAAGCAAAATCATCTGGTCCGACTACCGTTTTTATATTAAAATGCCGATATTCTTTTTTCGCAGGTTTTGTGTTTATAAAAACAACACAAGCCGCTACCGGATTTGACCCTTGCAAATTACTGTTGTCAAAACATTCAATTCTAATTGGTAGCTCTTTTAAATGTAAGTCTTTTTGTATTGTTTTTAATATCCTGTCGTATCTGGTTTGAGGATCAGAAAGGAACTGTTTTTTCTCCTTTTCCATCCTGAAATATTTTGCATTTCTACTTGACAAGTCAAGAAGTTTTTTCTTATCACCTCGGCTAGGAACTCTTATTTTTATACCATTTAAAGCTGTATCAATTTTTATTGGAACCAATATTTCTTTTGCATTGCTATAAATTTTTTGTCGTATTTCGGTAATCGCCATAGGTAAAATTTCCTCTGCTTTTTCATCCATCGACTTTGCAATTTCGAGTGTGTGCGTTTGTACAATAGCACCTTTTATTACTTTTAAATAATTAACAAAAGCAGCCTTTTCTGTTTCGTCAATTGAAAATACATCGACATCAGTAATTGTTGAACTAACCACTGTTGACCTGCTTTGATACCTTTGCAAAGCCCCAAGTTTTTCCTTTATTTCCTGTGCATCTTCGTACTGAAAATTCTCGGAATATCCTTGCATTAGTTCCTTTAAATATTTTATTACACCACTAACATTTCCTTTTAATATATCTTTAATTTGCTCTATTCCCTCCAAATAATGCGATTCCCCTTCGTGTCCTTCACATGGACCCAAACAATTTCCTAAATGGTATTCCAAACAAACTTTAAATTTTTTCTTTCTGATATTTTCCTCTGACAAATGATAATTACAAGTTCGTAGTTTATACATTTTTTTTACCAAGTCAAGTAAGACACTTACCGTATGGTGAGACGTATAAGGACCGAAATAAACCGATTGGTCCCTTATTACATTTCTTGTTTTAAACACCCTTGGGAACGGCTCTTTTTTAATACAAATCCATGGATAAGTCTTATCGTCTTTTAACCGGATATTATAGCGGGGCTGATATTTCTTTATAAGGTTATTTTCTAACAACAAAGCGTCCTCTTCTGACTCAACAACCATATATTTTATTTCCACAATATTTCGTACAAGCAATGCTGTTTTTCGGTTATCGTGGTTTTTAGAAAAATAAGAAGACACTCTTTTTTTTAAATCCTTCGCCTTACCAACATATATGATTTTTTTTGTGTTGTCGAAGAATTGATAGACCCCAGGGGCATGAGGCAAAACAGCAACCAGGGTTTTTAAATATTCAAGGTTTTTATTTTTAGCTGAAAATTTCAACTTTTATATAATTAATATTTTACCAACACATGAGTTTCGTATGTGCTCAACTCTTCCTTTTTAGAGTTTTCAATAAACGACAAGTCACAAATAAAACTAAAATAAACTTTTTTCACGTTGAGCATTTTTACCAATTCCAGTGCCGCTAGTGCCGTTCCACCTGTTGCCAACAAATCATCATGGATCAAGACTACATCATCAACATTAAGTGCATCCTTATGAATTTCTATTCGATCAGTTCCATACTCCAAATCGTAATCCATCCCGAATGTTTCAGCTGGCAGCTTTCCTTTTTTACGTACAGGAACAAAACCTGCATCTAAATGATAAGCTAACGCACCACCAACGATAAATCCTCTCGACTCAAGAGAAACAACCTTTGTTATACCTTTATCAATATATGCATTGGATATTTGATCAACAACCAGCTTGAACGCCTCAGGATTTTTAAGCATGGTTGTTATGTCTTTAAAATTAATTCCTTTTTCGGGATAGTCTGGAATTTCTCGGATAGTGTTTTTTAAATTCATAGTTTTTGTTTTTGTTCCACGTGGAACATTATCTGCCTAGAAGTACAAGCAACACATTAATATCGGATGGTGACACTCCTGATATTCGACTTGCTTGTCCAATTGTGGCTGGTTGTATGTTTTTTAGTTTTTGCCTTGCCTCTGTTGATATTGTTGTTAGTTTATCATAATCAAATTTATCTTTAATTGAAATATCCTCCAATCTTTTGAGTTTTTCTGCAACTTGTTTTTCCCGATCAATGTAACCAGAATATTTTATAATAATTTCAGCAGACTCTATAATTTCTGTCCATCTTTCTTTTGGAACCCGTTTTAGAAATGTTTTTAACGGGGTAATGGGTTCAATGAGATCAAATATGGAAATCTGAGGGCGTAAAATAACGTCAATTAATTTTACTCCTTGCTTTAATTCTGTTGTTCCCTTTTCCTTAAGTAACTGATTTACAAATTGTGGCTTCAAACTAAAGTTTTTTACAAACTCAATAATTTCATCCCGAAGCTTTATTTTTTCCTTTAATAAATTTAATCGATCTAGAGAAGCAAGTCCAATATCAAACGACTTTTGTGTTAATCTTGCGTCCGCATTGTCCTGTCGAAGTAAAATTCGGTATTCAGCCCTACTGGTAAACATCCTGTAAGGTTCATCAACTCCTTTCGTTACTAAATCGTCGATTAATACACCAATATATGCTTCATCGCGATTTAAAACAAATTCCTTGTCCGATCCGCTTGCTTTTAAGTGAGCATTAATACCAGCCATGATACCTTGTGCTCCTGCCTCCTCATATCCTGTTGTTCCATTAATCTGCCCTGCAAAATATAAATTGGAAATTATTTTGGTTTCCAAAGTGTGGTACAATTGGGTCGGATCAAAATAATCGTACTCGATAGCATAACCGGGCCTGAAAATTTTAGCATTTTCTAATCCTGGAATTAATTTTAAAGCAGCAAACTGAACTTCCCATGGCAATGAAGAAGAAAATCCGTTCAAATAATATTCAATGGTTTTTTCACCTTCCGGTTCTAAAAACAATTGATGGCTTTCTTTTTCGGAAAAGGTCGTTAACTTTGACTCAATACTTGGACAATATCTTGGACCCGAACTTTGTATGGTTCCGTTATACATTGGAGAATCGTCGAAACCAGATTCAAGCATTTTATGAACTTCAGGATTTGTTGTGGTTATCCAACATGACCGCCGTTTGCACAACGATTTTGTATTTTCTAAATAACTAAACTTAAAATGACCTTCTTCTCCTTGTTGTTCAGTACATTTTGAGAAATCAATCGTTCTTCCATCAATACGCACAGGAGTACCAGTTTTTAACCTGTCTGTCTTAAATCCGGCATCACGTAATTGATCTGAAATAAAATAAGACGCAGCTTCACCAACCCGGCCACCTTTCATTTGATGCCTACCAACGTGTATTAGACCATTGAGAAAAGTACCGTTTGTAAGAATAACAGTTTTAGAGTTAAATTCAACCCCAACTTTCGTTCTTACCCCTTTTACATAACCATCTTCGAGTATAAGATTTATTACTGCATCTTGCCAAAGGTCTAAATTATCTGTTGATTCCAAAGTATCGCGCCACAGTTCCGAAAATTTCATTCTGTCGTTTTGTGCACGAGGACTCCACATCGCTGGTCCTTTTGATCGATTCAAAAGCCTGAATTGTATGGTAGTTTTATCTGCTATTATTCCAGAATGTCCACCAAGTGCATCAATCTCACGAACAATTTGACCTTTTGCAATACCGCCCATTGCAGGATTGCATGACATTTGGGCATATTTGCCCATATCCATTGTAATTAATAAGGTTTTTGAACCCAATGTTGCTGCTGCCACTGCTGCTTCACAACCCGCATGTCCTCCTCCAACAACTATAACATCATACTCTGGCAACATATCCTATCCATTTTTTAAATAAAAATTTTCCTTTTCTGTCATTACTATTTTTTCATCCGGAGTTTTATCCCCATATCCTACTAAATGTAAAATACCATGAAAAATGACCCGTTTCAATTCTTCGAAAAATTCTACTGCAAAGGTATTTGCATTTTCTGAAATTCTATCTTTACTTATAAATAAATCACCACTAATTGTATTTCCTTCTACATAATCGAAAGTGATAATATCTGTAAAATAATCGTGGTTTAAATATTTTTTGTTGACCTCTAAAATATACTGATCTGAGCAAAAAATGATATTTATATCTCCAGGGATTTTATTTTCCGTTTGAATTAAATTGCTAATCTTTTCTTTTATATCTTCCTTATTGAAAGCTATTTCCGAAATATCTTCATGATGAAATTCTATGTTTTCCACTCAGTTTTAATTTAAATTCAATAACACTTCCTTTTTCTTGAAAATTTAATTCGTCCGAATAACTTTTAATAATAAATAGCCCTCTGCCATGTTCTTTTCTTATATTTTCAGAGCAAGTTGGATCCAATAAATTTTTAATATCAAAACCCCTACCTTCGTCCCTGATTTTCACTCGGGCAAAATCATTTTCAATTTTCGTACTTATCGTCACAACTTTTGAGTTATCATTGTGGTTTCCGTGTACAATAGCATTTATAACAGCCTCTGATACACACAAATAGAATCTATTGTAAACGTTTTCTGATATGCCATGTTCATTCAAAATACGTTTCAAAAAAACATCTACTTCCACCAAGCTTTTTGTGTCAGAATATATGGTAAGGGTATTGCTATTTTCGGACATTTGTTTCTTCAAGAGTTTTTAAATAGTCTTTATATTTTTTTGTATAATAAGCCTTAATATTTTGATTACCATAATCTATTTGTTCTATGTTCCCGACATTGTTTTTTGTATACTCAAAATATTTTAAGGGGTTACTAAAAAATTCTTCATCAGCAGTTTGTGATTCACGTTTTTCATCCATATCCCTTTCTATTTCAGCATTTTGCGCTTCCAATAATCTTGTAAGTATTTGATTATGTCTGTTGACTGTTTGTACAGAAACATTTTTATTCATTAAATCATGTTTATTCTGTTCCAAAATGTCGTCAATTTGTTTTAATTGCTCCATTGCACTGCTACCAACCTGCCCATTTTGCATTAGGTCCCGTAACATTTTTTGCATTATTTCGTGTTGCATTAATGACTCTCCAAGCATTTTGCTCATCTGTTTAGAGTTACCTTTTTTCATTTCTTCAATCATTTGCTGCAACTGTTGTTTCATTCCTTCCGAACCAGTTTTTAGCATATTTAATTGCTCACCTCCTTGTCCCTGAGGGTTTTCACATTGTTGATCGCCCGGCATTGCATTTGCCATTTGTTCTTCAATCTGATCTAATATTTCGTTTAACATTAAAGTTAAATTATTAAGCGAAGTAATTACATATTGTTGCTTTTCCATAGCCTTTGGCAATACAAGCTCTTCCATTAACTCATTTGAACTGCTGAGGTTTATTTCTAAATCCAACAATTCACCACTTACCAAATTATTGACCTGAGGTACCCTTTTTGCTAAAGCATACAAAGAATCTTTTACAATAAGGCTTTGATTAATAAGTTCGTTTTGTTGCCTTTTTAAAGCATTTAAAATCGGATCCTCCTTTTTTATATCACTAACTGAGCTTAATATATCTTCCTGACTAAAAGACATAAACAACAGATTACTAAGTATTTGCTTTAAATTTTGTATGCTTTCTTTGTTTTGTTGCATTGTATTCGTCTGCAGCATTTGGTGCATATTAAAAGCAAGATTTTTCATTCGTTCGGAAGTTTCCTTTATACTTTTTGAAGATTTGTTCTTGTTTTTTTTCTTTAATTCTTCTTTATTATTTTTAAAACCATTATCTATATCCTCAAATTCGTTTGTAAACTCATCGAAAATTAACGGCTTTTCCAATTTTTTATTTAATTCCAAAGCATCTTTTAACTCTTCCTTCAAATTATCAACTTTGCTTTTTATTGTGCTGTCCTTTTGTTCTATATTTTCATAGTCTTTATTTTCATGGAGTTTTTCAGCAAGTTTTTCTTCCTCAATTGCCAATTTTGAAAGTTGATCAGTAACGCTTTGCAATTCTTGTTCAACTTTCATTTTCTTAAGCATTTCCATGTTTCTATCCAATTGTTTCGACAAATCATCGAACGACATGTCGAGCTGATCCGATAACTTGTTTAATTTGTTTTCATCAAAATCTTCTGCCAGCTTATAAAACTCTTCTAATAAATCTTTTAATTCTTGTGTGAGAACCTGGTCTAATAATTCCTGTAATTGTTCTTGTTTTTCAATTATTTCCTGATTTTCTTCTGAAAACGAATTCATCAGGTTATTAAGATCTTTGTTTTGCTCGTATGCATCTTTTAATAAATCCTGTAATTTGTTCTGTTGCTGTTCAATATCCTGAATAAACTGTGATTTTTCCCATTCCGAAATATTGTTATTAATGGTGTTTATTTGAAGTTGCTTAACATTTCTTCGAATTTCGTTTGCCAAATCTTTTCCCTGGTTCATTAATTTTTCTATTTCGGCAAATTGTTCTTTTTCCATTTCTGA
Organism: Prolixibacteraceae bacterium; assembly: GCA_963677475.2. Taxonomy (GTDB): domain Bacteria; phylum Bacteroidota; class Bacteroidia; order Bacteroidales; family Prolixibacteraceae; genus JABMQB01. The sequence goes on from CAXXQD010000021.1 coordinate 382,251, forward strand.
TAATTCTTCCGTTGTTGGAATATTATAAATATAACTTTCTGATGTAGTTGATTTATACCCATTGATTTCATCGTTATCATCAACAGAAAAATAATAACTAACTATCCCGGAGCTTGCATTTATTGTATTAAAATCAAACGTAAAATAATAATCTTGTTCTTTTAAAGACTTTACAAATCGCACAGGAATTATACTATCGTAATTATCAATATTATAGTGAAAATTCAAAGCCGAAAATCCGTAATCGTCCTCAATTGATCCTTTAAAATAATACCTCGAAAATTGGGTTGAATCTTTAACCTGTACCATATTTATTTGCGGATACAAATCTTTTACAGCTTCAATTGAATACAAAATTGAATTTTTATCCTTAAAATATTCATTGACTAAATCAATGGCATATGTTGATGATTCAGTAATTTTAGACGAAACTTTAAACCAACTCTTTTCTGCTTTAGAAATAATGCTTTTATTAGAATTGAAACTTATTTTTAATGTATCTGTATCGATGCATTTAAATTTCCAGTTTACTATTGATCCTTCTGGTGCTTTAATATCCCCAATATTTTCAACAATGTTTTGTCCAACTTTTGTATAATCAGGCGGATCTATCGTAATAGTGAAATTCTGTATTGCAGGTTTTGGCTGAGTCTCTAAGTAGTATTTATTGGAAGAATATTTAAGATCAGTGAAATAAAAACCAAAACTATTTATTACTGCATCTAATTTATACTCGAAACTCCCATCTTTTTTATTGTTCATTAAAAAATTGGTATTTCCTATTACAATATATACGACCTCTGGAATATCGCTACCTTCACACCTAACTTTTAAAATAGTACTTTCCCCTTTTATAATTTTAATACTATCAGTTTCAAAAATAAATTCGAAGGGAGCAGGCTTTTGAAATGATTGTTGGTAATTAACAATTCTGTGGTTCGATTCTTTTAATAAAGGCTTATCAAAAATCAAAATTATTACAACAATGAATACGCTAAAAAGAAAATAAAAAAGCACATATTTTAACTGCGAAAACCTTATGGCTTTATTAAAATCAAAAATTTTTATATCATTAATTTTCTGATGGATACTTGCCAATAATAAGTCGTTTGAATGTTGTTCGTTTGAACTATCAGCTAGCTCTAATATATTAATAAGCTTATCCTTTATTTCTCCGAAATGATTTACAATTATTGCATTTAAATTCTTTCTATCTTTTTTATTTAATGTTATAAATAACTGATATACTGGAATTAGTATATAATGTAAAGCCACAAATACAAAAAACAATAGAATCCCAAAGAATTCTATTTTCCGAATACTTGAAGAAGAATACGTATAATATTCAAGAATTGAAACCACGACGTATACAATAATAAAAAGTAAAGAAGTAATTAATAAACCTCTGAGAAGTTTATATAAATAGTATCGTTTCCTAAAATTATTTAGCTTATCAACAAGTATTTTATAACTATCGTTCATATTTTTTCAAATCGCTAAATTTAAACAAGTTAAGAGAAATATTGTTTGTTAATAATGAGTTATATAAAAGTTCAAAAGATTTAAATATAAAACAATAATTAAACTTGTATAATTTATTATTAAAAGTAATAGTAGCCAATTAACACAAAAACAAATAATAACCGTTAGATTTTTGTACATTTTGTTCACCTACATTTTAACAGTTCATAAGTAAACAAACAAGAATATTTTTAAAAACAATAAAATGTTTATAATTCATCAAAACATTCATAAATAAAATCTTAAATAGTTTATTAGATGTTTATAACTTTGAAAGCATTACTTATAAATGTATTTATTACTTTTGATAAATACTTATTAACAACAATTAACAGCATATTATATATATCATTTTATATATATCTTTAATTATAAATAATAATAATATAAAAGCTTTTTGAAGAAAGTATTTAAAATATTACTTGTAGAAGACAATCCCTTTAATCAAAAAATAGTCAAATTTAATCTTGCTAAAGAAAACCATGAAATTATTTCGGCAATGAACGGAATAGAAGCAGTAGATAAATTTATTTCAGATGAATTTGATTTTATCTTAATGGATATTATGATGCCGGAGATGGATGGTTTAGAAGCAACTGTGAGGATAAGGGAGATTGAAAAAGAGATGAAAAAAGAACGGGAAACCCCAATCATTGCCTTAACTGCAAATACCCTGGATAACGATCGTGAAAAGTGCCTCCGTATCGGGATGAATGAATACATGAGCAAGCCATTTAAAATGAGCTACTTGGAGGAAATTCTAAAAAATTTAAAATTACAATAGTTTCATGAGTAATGAGGTGGATTTTAGGGACGGTTCGTTTCATGAAAATGAAAAGGATTTTGACCAAAAACTGCGACCATTAAGATTTTCAGATTTTCAGGGTCAAAGTAAAATTGTTGATAACCTGAAAGTTTTTGTGAAAGCAGCAGTTATGAGGGGAGAATCTCTTGATCATGTATTATTACATGGTCCTCCGGGGCTTGGAAAAACCACTTTATCAAATATTATTGCCAACGAACTTAGTGTTGGTATAAAAATTACATCGGGTCCGGTGTTAGATAAACCGGGTGATTTAGCCGGATTACTTACAAACCTGGAAGATAATGATGTGCTTTTTATTGATGAAATTCATAGGTTGTCGCCCATAGTTGAAGAATATTTGTATTCGGCCATGGAAGATTTCAGGATTGATATAATGATTGACAAAGGACCAAGTGCACGGTCGGTTCAATTAGAATTGAATAAATTCACCCTTATTGGGGCAACAACCCGTTCAGGGCTGCTTACATCGCCACTTAGGGCACGATTTGGTATCAACTCTCATCTTGAATATTACGATGCTGAAATACTGACCGGGATAGTGTTGCGATCGGCAAATATATTAGATGTTGAAATTAGTAAAGATGCTGCTCACGAAATTGCATCGCGAAGCAGGGGAACACCTCGTATTACCAATGCACTTTTGCGAAGGGTTCGTGATTTTGCCCAGGTGAAAGGCGATGGAAAAATAGATATGAAAATAACCCGTTATGCCTTAGATGCTTTAAATATTGATAAACATGGTTTAGATGAAATGGATAATAAAATATTGACAACCATCATCGATAAATTTAAAGGTGGACCGGTTGGTATTTCTACCATTTCGACTGCGGTAAGCGAAGACACGGGAACCATTGAAGAAGTTTATGAACCGTTTTTAATTAAAGAAGGGTTTATAAAACGAACACCAAGGGGAAGGGAAGCTACCGAATTAGCATACAAACATTTGGGTAAAATAAAATATGGCGATTCACCATCTTTATTTTAATTCAACCAGCTCAATTTCATACAATTTAGGATAAAATTTTCCGGTCACATAAATTTTTCCGGTGGTTTTGTCATGTGCAATCCCGTTGAAAACATCCACTGGTTTTGAAGGCAGTTTATCTTTATCATTTAAAATACCGCTAAAATTAATCATAGATTCAACCCTTCCGGTTATCGGGTCAATTATTACAACATAATCGGTAGTCCAAACATTTGCCCATATTTTACCATCTATATATTCCAATTCATTAATGGCATTCATATTTTGGGTATTATCTGCAACAGCAACTTTTTTTACAACCGAAAAATCGTTCGGATCCAACCAGGTTAAATAATTGGTACGGTCGTCCATGATCAAATGCGTTCCATCGTTGGTAAGCCCCCAACCTTGTGTCGATTCAAAATTAAAAGTGTCTATCACCGAAAAATCATTCACATCGTATACAAATCCGGTTTGGGATCTGTAGGTAAGTTGGTAAATTTTATCATTTAAAATGGTAATTCCTTCTCCAAAATATTGCTCTTCAAGCTCGACCGATTGCAATACTTTTCCTGTTTTTATATCGGTTTTATAAATACCGGAAGTTCCATGGTCACCTGTTCCTTCATAAATATAACCGTTATGCACAACCAATCCTTCGGTAAAAAAATCTCTTGAGTGCGGATATTCATTTACGATTTTATAGGTATACTGTTTTGGTATGATATCTGAAAAAACCGAAAATTTCTTCAGTTTACTATTTTTAACACCATCGGTTTTAATAGCTTCCACTTTAATGGTATTGTTTCCAAGCGATGTAATATTTTCAATGACGTATTCGAAATTTAAATCTTTTGTTGAAGTTAAAAGATTGTTGTTCAGGTAAATATTTATTTTGTTAATTTCTCCATTTGCAAGCTTGGTTTTAATATCTAAGGTAATATTGTCGCCAAAGACCACATTTTTTTCAGGGGAAATTTTAATATTACTTAAAGGTCTTCGTGAGCGTTTCGAGGAAGTATTTGAACACGATAGAAAAGTAATAATTATAAAAATTAGCAGGAGAATAGGGAAAAAAAATTTCTTCATTGTTTAATTATTTGTATTCCTGTTTGCTTACAAAACAAAAATAATCTTTTTAAGAACAATTAGATACTGGTAAATAATAAAGATTATATTCGTTTTATGGATAAAAATGAATTATATATTTGTTTTAAAATTTACGGTTTTTGAATCCATTTAAAAAATTAGCCAGCGACACTGCCATTTATGGAATGAGTAGTATAATAGGAAGGTTCCTTAATTGGTGGCTTGTTCCGTATTATGTTTTTCTCTTTGAGGCCGAAACCTATGGCATAATTACCAACCTTTATTCTTATGCAGCTGTTTTAATGATTTTGTTAACCTATGGCATGGAAACCGGATATTTTCGTTTTGCTTCAAAAAGCGAGCATCCCGAAAAGGTCTATTCAACATCCGTTATTTCCATATTATTTACGTCGGCACTATTTCTTGTGCTGGTTGTTCCCTTAAAAAGTACTATTGCAAGTTGGCTTAATTACAAAGAACATGCTGAATATGTACTTTGGATTGCAATTATCGTATCAATTGATGCACTTACTGCAATACCATTTGCCAAGTTGAGGCTAAAAAACAGGCCAATAAAATTTGTTGCAATAAAACTTATAAATATTGGATTTGCCATCGGGCTAAACATATTTTTTCTTTCCATTTGTCCATCGTATATCAAAAACCATCCGGACTCATGGTTAAGATTTGTTTATTCTGAAAATATTGGTGTAGGCTATGTTTTTATTTCAAATTTGTTGGCTTCAATCCTGACCTTTGTTCTTTTATTGCCAGAGTTTTTCAAACTAAAAATACAGTTTGATCCAAGTTTATTGTCAAAAATTTTAAACTATTCTTTTCCAATATTAATTGTAGGAATGGCCGGAATTTTAAGCCAGCATATCGATAAAATTTTGATCCCGTTTTTAATCCCGGAAAACGAAAACCCGATGCAGCAATTGGGAATTTATGGGGCAAGTTTTAAAATGGCGGTATTAATGAACATGTTTATCCAGGCATTTCGTTATGCCTTTGAGCCCTTCTTTTTTGCACGCAAAAATTCAAGTAACGACAAAGCAATTTATGCTTTGGTTATGAAATACTTTATCATTTTTGGCTTGTTTATTTTCCTGGGAATGATGTTCTATATCGACCTGGTTTCCTTTATTTTCGATGAAAAATATATGGAAGGGATAAAAGTATTGCCGATCATTTTAATGGGAAATTTATTCTTCGGAATATATTTTACCCTTTCGCTGTGGTATAAATTAACCGACAAAACCAAATATGGCGCATATATGGCTTTAACAGGATCGTTTATAACCATTGTTTTAAATTTTATCCTGATTCCAATTCTAGGCTACATGGGTTCTGCAATAACATTTTTGACAAGTATGTTGGTGATTACATTAATCTCTTATTTTCTTGGAAAAAAACACTATCCAATACCTTATGACCTAAAAACCATTGCATTGTACTTTATGTGTGCATCGTTTATATATATCCTTTCCTTCTTTACAAAAAATGGTGTACCTCTTTTCAAATACACAATAAATACTTTCCTTTTAATTGTTTTTGCGGGTGTCATATTCTTTCTGGAAAGAAAAAAACTTAGCAAACTAATTATTAAGCAGAAGAAATAAAGAAAAATACTTAAAAGTATTAAATTTGTGAATTACTAAATTAATAAAATGAATAAAAAGGTTATAGCAATTGCCAGCGATCATGCCGGGTACGACAGAAAACAAACAATATTGAAATATTTGGAAGGAAGAGGCATTGCTTATAAAGATTATGGATGTCATAGCAGTGAAAGTTGTGATTATCCCGATTTTGCGCATCCACTTGCCGATGCGATAAGTAAAGGAGAGTTTGAGTTTGGCCTCACATTTTGTGGAAGTGGACAAGGTATAAGCATCACTGCAAATAAGCACCAGGGAGTTCGTTCTGCAATTTGCTGGAGCCCAGAAATTGCCAGGCTTTCACGATTACATAACGATGCAAATGTTTGTTCAATCCCGGGCAGGTTTGTAACTGACGATGAAGCCGTTGAAATAGTAAAAACTTTCTTAAATACCGGTTTTGAAGGCGGAAGGCACGAAAGAAGGATCAAGAAAATACCTGTTAGCTAAATGACCAATCAAAAAGAAATATTCCTTAAAAAATCTAAAATTGCTTTTGATTTAAAGCACCGTAAGACTATTAGGCATAATATTTCTAAATACGATGAAGCAGTAGAAAAAGGTAAAACCAGATATATTGATTTCGATCTTGCAAAAGAACGGGCGTCATACATTAAAAATACTTCTATAAATAATTTAGGAGATTATCTGGAAGAGTTTGAAAAAAACAGCACATCAAATGGTGCATCTGTTTTATGGGCAAGAGACTCAAAGGAAGCAATCGATCATATAAAAGAGATTATACTTCAAAACCCATCATCGGTATTGGTTAAAAGTAAATCGATGGTTACGGAAGAAATAGAATTTAATGAAGAAGTTGAAAAACTTAAAATTAAACCTATTGAAACCGATCTTGGGGAATTTATTGTTCAGGAAGCCGGGGAAAAGCCCTACCATATTTTAACGCCTGCGATGCACAAATCAAAGGAAGATGTGGCTGAATTGTTTGCAAAAAAATTTCAAACGCCCAAAGATGCTAATCCGGCAGAATTGACCGAATTTGTGCGTAGGGAACTCCGGAAAAAATTCAGGGCTTCGGACATAGGTGTTACGGGGGCAAATTTTTTGGTTGTCGATGTGGGCGGTGTTGGCCTTACCGAAAATGAAGGGAACGGAATGATGTCGTTTTCCTTTCCCAAAATACATATTGTTATAGCCGGTATTGAGCGGGTAATTCCATCGATAAAAGACCTGGCTATGTTTTTTCCGTTGTTGGCAACCATGGGAACCGGGCAACAAATTTCGGCATACAATTCGCTAATTTTAGGTCCGCGTAAAAAGAACGAAACCGATGGTCCTGAAAAAATGTATGTAATTCTTTTAGATAATGGAAGATCAAAATTATATGCCGAAGAAGAACAATCCGATGCACTAAAATGTATAAGATGTGGAGCATGTTTAAATGCATGCCCTATCTATAAAAATGTTGGAGGATATACGTATAATACAACTTACAGTGGACCAATTGGATCGGTTATTACACCTTTTTTCAAAGGATTTAACGATTATGGTCATTTGAGTTATGCCTGCACGGTGTGCGGTAGGTGTTCCGAAGTATGTCCGGTAAAAATACCGCTGCACGATTTATTGTTACACAACCGTAAAATAAGTGTGGACAAAAAACAGGAATCGTTTTTATGGAATACGGGAATGAAAACTTTTGAATATATTTTTAGCAAACGTTCGCGCCTTGATTCATTTGGAGGAAAGGCTAAAAACCGTGTTTTAAACTTAAGCTCCAATGTTTTTGGAGATAAAAAAAGTGTGCCGCCTTTGGCAAACCAATCGTTTTGTAAACAGTGGAAAAATAAACAATAGAGACTATGTTATCAAATACATGTAAATATGCATTGAGGGCCCTCATTTACTTAGGGAAATTTTCGAATGAAGAGAAAAAAATTGGTATCAAAAAGATTTCCGAAGACCTGAATATATCTTCTCCGTTTCTAGGAAAGATACTGCAAAATTTGGTGAAACAAAAATTACTGCTTTCAACAAAAGGTCCCAACGGTGGTTTTGCGCTTTCGAAAAATCCTGACGATATTACCCTTTGGGACATTGTAGTAAAAGTGGATGGAGAAGAATTTTTTACAAATTGCCTCATTGGCCTGGAAGCGTGTAAAACGCATGATAGCAGCAAGCCTTTGTGTCCGGTCCATAACAAATACGATAAACTCAGAAAAGAAATCAGGGAGTTTTATCAGGTTACATCGCTTCAAACCATTAGTGCCGATATTAAAAAATTTGAGCAGTTTATCCAACTTTAAAGATACTTCCGGATAATATTTTCTGGCAAGATGTATTTGTAAACTACAAATGCAATACAAATTCCGAATAGGTTTGCAAGGATGTCATAAATGCTTCCTTCCCTGTTTTTTACAAGCCAATGTTGCAACAGTTCAAAAATTCCACCTGTAATAAATGATAACATAGGAGCATAAATTAATGCATTAACTCTTTTTTTTAATGGATTGAATAACAACAAACAGAAAATTAAATACATAGCAAAATGTACAATTTTATCCTGATGTGGGAGGTTAAATAACGGATTTTGTGGGAGGTCATCTCCAGGCATTAAGCTTAAAAATCCGATGAATATCAAGCATAAAAAAGCTTTCCAAAACGGGATAAATTTAGTCATTGATTATTTATAAAGGTTCGGTATTTAACAAGGTTTAAATATACAAACAAAGCTTAAAACATTTATGGCGGGAATTTATATACATATTCCATTCTGTCGGAAAATATGTTCTTATTGTGATTTTTATAAAACAAAAGATATTTCCCAGAAACCTTTATTTATTAATGCCTTAATTAGTGAACTCAAGAAAAGGAAAGATTACCTTTCAGGAGAAAAAATTGATACTATTTATTTTGGGGGAGGAACACCATCGGTTTTAACAGCAACCCAGATAACAAAAATACTGGATGAGATAGAACATTTATTTCCGGTTAATAAGGATGCGGAAATTACACTGGAAGCTAATCCCGATGACCTGAACAAAAAATATTTAAGCGAACTAAAAACAACAAAAATAAACCGCTTAAGCATAGGTATTCAGTCATTTATTAATAACGATTTGCAATCAATGGGAAGGAGGCACGATTCGGACCAGGCATTACTTGCAGTAAAAAATGCCTATGAAACAGGCTTTAAAAACATTAGTATTGACCTTATTTACGGGCTGCCGGGCTTAAGTCCGGAAAAATGGGATGAAAACCTTGAATTGGCATTTAGCCTTCCCGTAAAACATATTTCAGCCTATCATTTAACTTACCATGAAGGCACAAAATTTTATGACCTTAGAAAAAAAGGAAAACTTAAAGAAATAAAGGAAGAATTGAGTATCGAACAATTTAATAGTTTGATAAACAAAGCAAAACAAAATGGTTTTGTTCATTATGAAATTTCTAATTTCGCCCGGAAAGGCTATTTCTCACAGCATAATTCTTCCTATTGGTTTGGAGAAAAATACCTTGGGCTTGGACCTTCGGCCCATTCGTTCGATGTAAAATCAAGGCAATGGAACGTTGCCAGTGTAAAAAAATATGTTGATGCCATTCAAAATAACAGTTTGTATTTTGAACATGAAATTCTTTCTGAAAGCGAACAATATAACGACTATATTTTGACCAACTTAAGAACAATGTGGGGCATTGACAAAAATAAACTACAAGAAAAATTTGGAAAGGAAAAAATAGATTATTTTGCACAAAACGCACAAAAGTATATTCTTTCCGGGCATATTTCGGAAAGCGCTACACATTACTTTTTAAGCCGTAACGGTTACTTCATTTCCGATGAAATTATGGCAAATTTGATGTTTGTTGAGTAAGAGATACAACTTTCTACTATTGATTGCATAATGCTTTAAGGTGATAATTTCGTTTCAAACCGAAAAATTAACCCTTAATTTGTCGATCCAAAACGAAAAACTAACCCTTTTGTCTTTTTAAATAATTCATAAAAACCGCAAAAAACTTTTGGGTGTTCGTTTAATCTTTGATTTGTTTCTATTGATAAATCTTCATTGTTTGTAAAAGTATTTTCAATTTATTATCTGGCAATACAGCTACATACATTTAAATATTGTTAACACCTCTTAGTATCTTTATAGAATTATCTATCTTTGCGTTTTCAAAAAATGTTTTTCTTTTTGAATAATGTTTTGACTATTAATAGCTTAAAAATATGAAGATCCGAATTGTAAACAAATCAACAAATCCGCTTCCGGCATATAGTACCGAACTATCTGCAGGGATGGATTTAAGGGCTAACTTAACAGAAAGTATTGTGTTAAAACCAATGGAGAGGAAATTGGTACCAACAGGTCTTTTTGTTGAGATTCCAGCCGGGTTTGAAGCGCAAATACGGCCGAGAAGCGGACTTGCCCTGAAAAAAGGAATTACTGTTTTAAACACTCCTGGCACAATTGATGCTGACTATCGGGGCGAAATAGGTGTTATCCTTATTAATCTTTCTCAGGAAGATTTTGTTATTGAACATGGAGAACGAATCTGCCAGATGATTATTGCGGCTCACGAAACAGTAAAATGGGAACTGAGTGGGGCCCTGGAAGATACGCAAAGAGGTGCCGGAGGATTTGGGCACACAGGCAAAAAATAAAAAGATGAAAAAAATAAACATATTGTTTCTGATTTCATTTACTGTTTTATTCGCATGTAAAACCGTTGAAAAAACAGTAGCCGAACCGGAAATTAGTATTGAAGATACCGAAGAAATAAAGGAAACCACGTCGAAAGATAAAGAGTTTCAATACCTTTTTGTGGAAGCTCTGAAGGAAAAAATGATTGGAAACCCGCAACGGGCAATTGCCCTTTTGTCAAGTTGCCTTGAAATTGATCCAAACTCGGCAGTTGCCATGTATGAACTGGCAAACATCCATGCTTTAAACAACGATGTTACAAGTGCGGCATTATTGCTCGATAAAGCCATTTCCATTAACCCAGATAATAAATGGTATAAATTGCTATTGGCACGGATCTACCAACAATCAAAACGTTTTGAAGACGCTTCCAAAATATATTCCCAATTACTGGAAAAAGAACCGGAAAACCTTGATTACCTGTATTTAAATGCCATTATGCTTTCAAACGCTGATAAGCCCGCAGAAGCAATAAAAGCCTATGAGAAACTGGAAGAAAAAACAGGTTTAAACGAACAAATTTCGGTTTCGAAACAACAATTGTACCTCGAATCGGGAAAGATGAAAGAAGCCTTTGAAGAAATTTATAAACTTATTGAATCAGATCCGGAAGAAAGCCAATATTATGGTTTGCTTGCTGATTTGTATATGAACCAGAGTGATAAGGAAAATGCATTAAAGAACTACAACAAAATTCTTGAAATGGACCCAACAAGTGGTTACGTGCACTTTTCTTTGTCAAACTATTACATGAAACAGGGCGATAAAGCAAAAGCGTACGAGGAAATTATATTGGGATTCACCAACACCAACGTTGAGTTGGATACAAAGCTACAGTTATACCTTATGCTTTCGGCTCCGGATTCTCCTGAAAAATATACGGAAACAGAGATATTGGGATTGATCAATATTTTAATTACAACCCATCCCGACGACTTCAGGGTTTATACAATTTATGCGGAATACCTGCTTCAAAAACAAGAGCTTTCTGAAGCGCGTGTGCAGCTTAAAAAAGTATTGGAATTAAATCCGGACGATTACATGATCTGGGAAAGGGTTCTGTTTATTGATAATGATTTGTTAGAGTGGGAAGCCCTTTACGAGGACAGCAAAAATGCCATGGAGTTGTTTCCAAACCAACCACAGGTTTATTTTTTAAATGGCGTGGCATGCGTTCAGCTAGAAAAATTTGACGAAACCCTTGAAATTTGTGAAGAAGGCTTAGGCTATGTTGTTGAAAATCCACCTTTACAGGGGCAATTTATTTTATTACAAGCAGAAGCAAAATATAAATTAAACGAATTCTCCGAATCGTTTGAGCTTTTCGAGAAAGCAATTGAATTGAACCCAGAGAATTATATTGCAATGAACAATTATGCATATTACCTATCATTGAACGGTACAAAATTGGACGTTGCCGAAAGGATGAGTGGTAGGGTTGTCGATGTTTTTCCGACCAACGCAACCTATTTAGATACACATGCATGGGTGCTGTTTAAAAAGAAAAAATACCAACTTGCCAAGTTTTATATGGAAACCGCACTTTCAAATGGAGGAAAAGACAATCCAACACTGCTCGAACATTATGGAGACATTTTGTTTATGCTCGAAAAATTGGATGAGGCGCGTGATTATTGGCAAAAAGCTAAAGACAATGGGAATGAATCCACAGTCCTGGAAAGAAAAATTAAAGATCAAACGTATTACGAAAAATAGGCTTAGTGAACACCTTTAAAATTGCTTTAAAATACCTATCCATAGCTGCTCTTTTGCTATCCTTACTTTATTCGTGCAAGTCAACCGAAAAAATTACCACTGCCAAAGTTAAGGCGATGAGTACGGGCAGGATTATTAAAAATGTAGAAGATAATGCATTTGATTATGATTTTTTGACCATTAAAAGGATCAGCTGTTTATTTGAAGACGAGAACGGGAGAACATCGTTCAAAGCGAATTTAAAATCAATCAACAATAAAGGTATTTTGCTGTTAATAAGTAAGTTAAATATTTCGGTAGGCAGATTGTATTTAACGCCCGATAGTGTTATATACATTAACTACATGGATAAAAATTACTTTCTCGATGATTATTCGTATTTAAGCAGTATTTTAAATATCGACCTCGATTTTGAAACTGTTCAGGCGATTTTGAGCAACAGTATTTTTTCATATCGGAACGATCCGAAAGAAAGGGATTATAAAAACTTTATTTCGTATGTAGAAGAGGATAAATATGTAATTCAATCGTATAAAGAACGGAAGCTATCAAAAATTGTAGAGAAAGATAAATATAAAAAGGCAAACCGAATGCTTAAAAAAAGGGACGATGAGGTGCTGATTTTACAAACAACCTGGATTGAACCCGAAACATTCAACCTTTTGAAAATGTTAATCGAGGATAAATCAAACGATAGGCTTGCTGAATTTAATTTTGGTGATTATACGAAAATCGGGAAAAATGATTTTCCGGGTGAAATAAATCTTGGATTACAAACAGATAAGGGAAATGTCAGTTTAAAAATCCGTTTAGCAGGTTTTTCGACAGATAAAATTAAACCCTTAAGTTTTAAAATCCCGGAAAAGTACGAAGAGCTTATTGTTAATTAAGAAGCAACAATAGGCTTTTATTTGCGTTTTAAATGATGTAATTTAATGTGTGTGAAGGCTATTGTTTCCATAGTATTCTTGTTGTTAATAAATACGCTTGGTATTAATGCACAATCTTTGGAGAATCTTCGGCAGGAAAAGGAAAAGGCAGCACAGGAAATACAGTACACCAATAAATTGTTAAGCGAAGCCCAAAAGGACGAAAAAGCATCTTTAAATAAAGTCAGGCTTTTAAACAACAACATTAACCAACGGAATAACCTTATCTCATCGTATAATTCCGAAATAAAAGTAATTCAAGGTTTCATTGGCGACAACTTAATGGTTGTTGAAATGCTGAACGAAGACCTTGTTTTAATTAAAAACGAATATGCAGAAATGATCCGTTTGGCCTATAAAAATCGTTCGGCTTACGATAAAATATTCTTTTTTCTTTCGTCCGAAAGTTTTAACCAGGCCTATAAAAGAAACCTTTACCTTAAGCAATACACTGACTTTCGGAAAAAACAATCGGAAACCCTGGATGCGATTCAATCTATTTTGAAAGAAAAGGCAAAAGACCTGGAAGAGCAAACGCAGGCTAAGGAACGTGTGTTGGCGCAAAAGGTTGAGGAAAACGAAAAACTTGCAGCCGAAAAAAACCAGCAAAGTGCATACATAAAAAGCTTACAAACCAAACAACGGACATTACGTCAAAAGCTTCGAAACCAGAGAAGGGTTGAACAGCAGCTTGCGCAGGAAATACAAAAAATTATTGAAGAAGAGGCCCGAAAATCTGCTAAAAGCGGAGGTTCGGGGTTTGCTTTAACTCCCGAACAAAAATTGGTTGGCGATAATTTTGCTCAAAACAAAAGTCGAATTCCATGGCCCCTCGAAAGAGGAATAATTACAGAACATTTTGGCGTACACAAACATCCGGTATTAAAAAATATTACCATTGAAAACAATGGGGTTGATATTAGTACCGATGAAGGAGCCAAAGCCCGGGCAGTTTTTCAGGGGGAAGTGAGCAGGGTATTCGGCATTACTGGCGGCAATATGGCTGTGATAATCCGTCACGGTAGCTACCTTTCCGTATATTCAAATTTGGAAGAAGTAACGGTTAAAAAAGGAGATCTCGTATTTGCCAAACAGTTTATCGGATCGGTATTTACCGATAAAAAAGACGGCAATAAAACGGTCCTGAAATTTCAAATTTGGCTTGAAAATAAAAAACTGGATCCTGAAAATTGGATTGCCCGCTAATCTTTTTGTTGCTTTTCAAGCAAAATTTCATTTTGCTTTTGTATATCCTTCACTGTTTTTAAAACATCCATCATTACCGGGTTTTCCGATGAAGCATTTCTCATTTCCTCTTTTCTAACACCAAGCTTTGTGTCCATACGGCCCAAAACCAGCGAAAAACTAAAAAACAAAAGAATCATTGCTGGATAAGTAATAAACTTGTTTTCATCTAACAATTCCCGAATGGAAGTATCGTTGATTGAGTTTAGGAAAACAAATGCAATCATTGCAAAATTAATATACCCAAGATACATTTTTGCACGGTCAATGTATATTTTCCAGCGAACAACGGTCCGTTTATTTAAAGCAATACCAAATAGTTTCATGACGATAATATTAATGATGAAATTAGTGTAAAGATAACACCATTAAGTATAGCTTTAGTGTTTTTGGCAGGTCAATTGTTTCGCAAAATTTATGGTGGAATTTATATTTCCTTTTCCATTTATCACACGTAATAAAATTAAGATTGAACCCGATTTAATTTTATTTATTTCTGTATGATAAAAACCAGATGTAAAAATGAATAACGTTATTAATTGTTGGGTTATAAGTTTAAATATTGGCAACCCTTCGGAGTGCCGGAATATTTAAGAATTTTATTTTTCTCCCTTGGAGTTCAATAAGTTTATCTTGTTTAAATTCGGATAACAAGCGTATAACTGATTCGGTTGCAGTACCCACAATATTGGCTAATTCTTCGCGCGTTAGTGAAATTTGAAGGTTGTTCTGGTTATCAAGGTCAAAACTGTCTTTCAATAACAATAACACTTCAGCAAGGCGCTCCCTAACAGTTTTTTGGGCAATATCGGTTATGTAATCATTGGCTTCCCTCAGCTCACGACAAATTATCTGTAGCATATGGTGCGAAAATTGCCAGTTGCTTTGGATCAAAAAAAGCAGGGTTTGATAGGGAATATGGCAAAGAACAGCTTCTTCAATAACTTTGGCTGTTGTGCAGGCTAATTCCTGGCTAAGCAACGATCGGTAAGCAATAATATCACCAGGCTTCGAAAACCGAAGTATTTGTTCCTTTCCATCCACACCCGTTTTAAACAACTTTACAATCCCTTTGGTAACACAATAAAAACCAGTCAACCTATTTCCTTCCCTGTAAACAATTGTCCCCTTTTTAAAAAATGAGCATGTTTTATCATAATTTAAACGTGTAAATTCATCTTCGTTTAATTTTTTGAACAATTGAAAACCACTTAAATTTGTTTCTTCCTCGGTAGGTCGCTTTATTACACTTCTCATTAGTTCTTGATTACGTTGTATATTATATAAAAGTACAATTTCAAATTATATTTGAAAAACTATGTATATAGATAGTTAGATATATTATATTTGCATTACAAAATAAACGACAATTATTTTATTTTATGTTGTTTTAAATATGTTATAAATTATAATTTTAAGGAATTTGTTGATTTAAAGAATTGAAAACAAATACTTTATTAAAAAAACGGATACGATGAAACATGTGGTAAATATGTCTTGGACAAATAAAGTAGCTTTTGAAACCGAATTGGATGGGCATAAACTTACAATTGATGCTACCGAAGAAGTTGGGGGTAGCGATCTGGGGCCAAGACCTAAAAAACTAATGCTGACTGCTTTAGCCGGATGTACAGGAATCGATGTTATCATGATTTTGGCAAAAATGAAAGTAGTTCCCGATACATTTAATGTTATTGTGGAAGGTGACCTAACCGAAGAGCATCCAAAACACTACAATAAAATGAAAGTTATTTATCAATTTACAGGGGATAACCTTCCAATGGATAAAATTGAAAAAGCGGTAAAACTATCCGAAACAAAATATTGCGGTGTTAGCGCGGTTTACAAAAAAGTCATGGATGTGGAAACTGAAATTCAGATATTATAAAAAATATTAGTGCAAAAAGGATAGGGGATAAGTAAAAACTTGTTCCCTTTTTTTATGTTTTGGCAAAATCAATTTATTAAGCGAAAAAAGAACTTATTGTAAGAACAAATAAGGATTAATCACGTATATAAAATTTCACGATTATTATTTCAATTATTCTTTTATGGCCGTATGAATTCTTATTTTAGCGAAAATTTATTTCGGCAAAAAACTAACTAAATGAAATCAATAAACCCGGTAAATGGAGATGTAGCTTATTCTGTAGAAAAACATTCCCAAAAAGGAGTAGAGAAAATTATTAACTCGGTTGATAAATCCTGGCATACTTGGAAAAACACTTCCTTCAGCCATCGTTCAGGGTTGATGCAAAACCTGGCAAGTTTATTAAAAAGCCGAAAAGATGAATTGGCAAGGATAATTTCTTTGGAAATGGGCAAAGTTTATAAGGAGGCTCAAGCTGAAATTGAAAAATGTGCCTGGGTATGTGATTATTATGCGATAAATGCCGAAAACTTTTTACAGGAAGAAGAGATTGAAACCGATGCAACAAACTCCTATGTTTCTTATCAGCCTTTAGGAACTATTCTGTCCATAATGCCATGGAATTTTCCGTTTTGGCAAACTTTCCGTTTTTTAGCTCCGGTTTTAATGGCGGGAAACACAGCTGTATTGAAACATGCCAGCAACGTTCCGGGGTGTTCAAAAGCTATTGAAGATTTAGTACATGAGGCTGGTTTCCCTGAGAATGTATTTAGGTCGTTGATTATTGGAAGCGATATGGTGGAGGATGTGATTAACCATAAAGCAATTAAAGGGATTAGTTTAACCGGAAGTACCCCTGCCGGGAAAGCAGTTGCCGGACTTGCGGCAAATGTCTTAAAAAAGTGTGTGTTGGAACTTGGTGGAAGTGATCCGTATATCATACTGGAAGATGCAGACATTCAAAAAGCTGCACAAACCTGTGTGCAGGGGAGGTTATTCAATGCCGGACAAAGTTGTATTGGCGCAAAAAGGTTTATTGTGCTTGATGATGTTTATTCTGCATTTTTAGAGCACATGGTCGATTTTATGAGCCTTGCCAATTTCGGCGATCCTTTCCTCGAAGAAACTACCATTGGTCCAATGGCAAGAATGGATTTAAGGGACGAGTTGCACAAACAAGTAGTCGATTCTGTTAAAATGGGGGCAGAGATAATTATTGGAGGTGAAATACCTTTAAGATCGGGAGCTTATTACCCGCCTACTATTCTGGTAAATGTGAAACCCGGTATGCCTGCCTATGATGAAGAACTTTTTGGTCCCGTGGCTGCAATTATTAAAGTAAAAGATGAAGATGAAGCCATAAAAGTTGCCAACGATACCATTTTTGGACTTGGCGCTGCTGTATTCACAAAAGATTTGGATAGGGGACAGGATATTGCTGAATTCAAATTGGAAGCAGGGGCTTGTTTTGTAAATGATTTTGTAAAATCAGATCCCCGTTTGCCTTTTGGTGGAATAAAAGAAAGTGGTTATGGAAGGGAGCTTTCAAGCCAGGGGATTAAAGAATTTATGAATGTTAAAACAGTGGTGGTGAAGTAAATAGTGTTATTAATGGTGATTATTCGTGATTAATTGTTACAGAAAATATATTTGAAAAAGGGAATCACTTTTAGTCTTAATAACTTTCTAAAACCTTAATGCTTTTGTCCTTTTCCAATTTTCTTTTTTTGGATAAATACATAAGCTTTTTGACCTAAAAATTGCCCCAGGAAAAAGAATACAAGAAGAATCGGAATGGTTAACCATGTTCGTTCAATTTGAAATAAATGACGGGTATAAATAAGGAATGGAACCGGGATATGGATGGACAAAAACCAACGAACCGAAAATTTACGTGTCCTGCCCCGATAATAACCAAAAGGAATATTCAACAAAAAGGTAATAATACAAACTGCCAAGAAGGATAATGAAAAATCTTCGCTGATAAACAAAAGCATATTTTAATTTGATTTAAGAACCAACTGTTCAAGGGTTTCAATCCATTTATCTTCACTGTTTAAACTGGGTACCAATTCTAATTTTTCGCCACCTGATTTTATAAAATCTTCTTTGTATTCATACCCAATTTCAATGATGGTTTCAAGGCAATCGGCCACAAAAGCCGGAGCAACAACCAAAATTTTTGTTTTCTCTTCTTTCAACAAATTTGAGATGGTTTCATCGGTAAAAGGTGTGAGCCAGTTTTTCGAAAGCCGGGATTGAAAAGCCACGCTATAATCATCTTTTTGTAGGTTTAGTTTCGAAGCTAAAAGCCGTGTAGTTTCGTAGCACTGGGCTTTATAACAAGCTTTGCCGTGTTCCGGAAATGCTTCATGGCAGCTACAATTTTCAGAAGCAATTCCTGGATGCAATTTTTCCACCTGCCTTACCGGCAAACCATGGTATGAAAATAGGATGTGATCAAATTCATTTGGTTTTTTCTGTTCAATTTGCGAAACAAATGCATCGAGAAACATTGGGTGTGTGTAAAACGATGTAATAACTTTTATCTCAGGATTGTAGTTAAGTTTCTGAAGCTGTTTTTTTACATACACAACACTGGTTTCGGTGGTCGAAAGGGCATATTGCGGATACAGTGGGATTAAAACAATTTTCTCAAATCCTTCGTTTTTAATTTGTTTAACGATTTTTTTCACCGCCGGATTTCCATACCGCATGGCAAGAAAAACGGAATACGTATCACCAAGTTTTTTTTGAAGTTTTTGCACTGCTTCATTTCCGTAAATAACCAGAGGCGATCCATTTTGTGTCCATAATTGTTGGTATAATTTTGCCGATTTTGGTGCCCTGAATGGCACAATAATCAGGTTAACCAAAAGCTTTCGCCAAAGCCAGGGTATGTCAATTACATATTTATCGTTAAGGAATTGGGTCAGATATCTTCTCACCGCGTTTACTTCCGGCTTATCGGGGGTTCCCACATTTAGCAGAATAACCGCAGTTTTGTTATTTTTCATCCTTTCCCTTCGTTATTAATTGTTTCCAAGCAATTGGGCTGCGATGCTGTGTGCCTGCTTTATCCTGTCCGACATCCCTATTCCATCGCGCACATTTCCGGCGATTATAAGTCCCGGATTATCTTTTTCCAATTCTGCAATACTTTCCAGTTTGTCTTTTGACTCGGGGCCATATTGCGGAATTGCATGTGCATATCGATGCAACTTTAAAAGGTCTGGCATAAACTCATCCACTCCCATCATTTCGGTGAATTCTTTTTTCAGTAAAGCATGAAGCTCATTGTCGCTTTTTTCATAAAATTCTGGTTTTCGTAAACCGCCCATAAATACCGAAAATAAAGCTCCGCCTTTTGGTGCCCGGTCTTTAAATATGGTGGAAAGATAAAGCACACCCAAAGAATCCTTCCCTTCTTTAAAAGGCACCAATCCGCCAAATGCGTTTAATGCAATCCCCTTCCAGTTTTTATATCCGATAGAAAATTGAACCACTTTGGCGTATTTCATTTGGATAATCTTCTCCATTTTCTCTTTTGCGATGAACGGTAGAATAGTTGGCAATTCGTGTGCACCTGCAGTACACACCACGTTTACAAATCCTTTGGTTTCCTTATCTCCAGTTTTAATCGTGAAATTTCTATCTCCTTCTTTTATTACTTCAAGCGAAGTACAATTCAGGGTATAGTTTTCTTCTCCAATTTCGTCGGATAAAACCTTTATCAATTGCGACAAACCACCTTTAACAGAGAATATTTCACGGGTAGCTTTTTTATCCCTTTCGGTTTTGCCTTCCTTCTTTTTCTGTATTGAACCTCCGATAAAACTGCCATAAGTTTGTTCCAGGTTGTAAAGTTTGGGCAAGGCATATTTCGGTACCAGCCACGATGGGTCACCCGCATAAATCCCTAATATAAAAGGGTCAACGGCATAATTTAGAAAGCTTTTGCCCATCCTTCTTTTCACCAAAGCATCCAGCCTTTCTTCAGGGTTGGTGCCTTTTGCCCTGAAAGGTTCTCCCAAAATCCGGAACTTATCATACCACGAAAAAAGCGGGGTGCTGATCCCTCCAATTAACCCGGATGGCAAAGCATGCCATTTTTTGCCTTTCCAAATTAACCTGACCTTCGATGTTTTATCGGCATTGTCAATCTCGCACTTTCCCTTTAGCTCTTCCAGAAGTTCAGCGGTTTCAGGATGTGACAAAATTCCTGAGTTTGGACCTTTTTCGTACATAAACCCATTTTCATGAACCGATTGAATAACTCCTCCCAAACGGTCCATTTTTTCAAATAAATGGAAATTAACGCCCGCTTTCTTTAAGAGGTATGCAGTGGTTAAACCTGTTAGTCCGCCACCAATAATCGCTATGGGTTCATTCAAATTTTTAGGCATTTTATAGTGATTTTGAGAATTTTTTCTTGCTCAACTGTAAGTTGGGATCAAAAGAGCCCGCAATATTTCGCATGAACAGTTTTCCTTTTTCGGATACCAGTAAATTATCCGAATTAAATTCCAGTAATCCTTCTGATTCAAAGGTTTTTAAATCTTCTTCAGAATAACGGATATGTGTTTTTAAGGTAGCCATATCCATTGAAAACAACTGCGCAAGTCCTTCCCAGTTTATGTATTGGTTACACATAATTTCGTTGATCACCCTACGCACAATTTTTTCAGAAAGGCTTAAGCTGTATCCTTTTTCAACAGGAAATTTTCCCTCATTGATCAGTTCAACATATTTATTGGTATTCTTCGTATTCTGTACATAAGTTGTATCCAATTGGCTAATTCCTGAAGCCCCAAATGCATACACCTGGCCCGTTGTTTCACGGGTACAATATCCCTGAAAATTCCGGTGTAATTTGCGGCTAGCCAAAGCTACGGTTAAATCGTCTTCTTTTTTTGCAAAATGATCTAAACCAATTGCATTGTAGCCACTTTCGACCAAAAGGTTATACCCTGCTTCAAACATGGCGAGTTTTTCCTGGGCATTGGCAATCCCTTCAACCTCCAGTATTTTTTGCGCTTTCCTTACCCATGGAACATGTGCATACGAGAAAGTAACCAAACGATCAGGCGACAATTCAATTGCCTTGTTCAACGTTTTCTTAAATGTATCCGGGTTTTGGTGTGGAAGCCCGTAAATAAAATCAAAGTTTAAGCCCACATGTGGAAACTTTCGGATAAAAGCTACCAATTCATCAATCGGGAGGGCAGAATCATCGCGGTTTACAATGTCAAGCACTTCTTTGTCGAAGTCCTGGATACCCAGGCTGATGCGGTTAAAACTACTTTTTATAAGCCGTTCGGTATATTCAAAACTCAGGTGGTATGGATGGCACTCCATGGCAATTTCCGGATTTTCGATGAACTTAAAATTGTCATGAATCAACTGCATAATTTCTTCAATCCACTCAATTGGCAAGTAGTTTGGTGTACCTCCACCCCAGTGGATTTGCGAAATTTTCCGGTCATCGTCCAGCTTTGCTTTCACCATTAGGATTTCCTTCTTCAGGGCATCCACATACGTACGCATGAGGTCCCTGTTGCGCGTAAATTGTGTATTGCACCCACAGTAGTGGCATATTTTAGAACAAAAAGGAATGTGGATATAAATGGAAATGTTTTTTGGTTCATCATGGTTCGATGCTTCCAATGCTTTTATATAATCCTCTTCGGTAAACTCATTAAAAAAATTCGCCGGAGGATAACTTGTGTACCTAGGAATGGGTACGTTATATTTATCAATTAAACTATTTGGAACTACTATCATTCGTATATTTTTTGTAAAGATAAAACCTTATTACTTAACAGGCGAATTAAGTTAAAAGTTTGCGATTCCATGCGTTTAGTTTATTGTTATGGAGCATAGATCAAGATATTGAAAGTCATTTGGCAAGAAATAATTTCCAGCTATATTTGTTTAACATCCTAATGTAGTTTCAAATGAAAATATATTCTCAGTTAATTATAGCAATACTCTTACTTATGAGCTCGTGTTCAGATAAAGAAAAAGTTGATCTTATTGTTACAAACGGAAAGGTTTACACCATAAACGAACAATTTAGTTTGGCAGAAAGTTTTGCGGTTTCAAACGGTAAAATAGTTGCCATTGGTCAATCAAAAAATATCCTTGAAAAATACAGCTCGGAAAACATTCTCGATGCGGAAGGGAAATATGTATATCCGGGGTTTAACGATGCTCACTGCCATTTTAGTGGTTATGGAATGAATTTGCTGAAATTTGCTGATTTAAGGGGAAGCAATGGTCCGGAAGAAATTTATCAAATCCTCGTAAATCATCATCAAAAATATGGAGGTGAATGGATTCTTGGAAGGAGCTGGGACCAAAATGACTGGGAACATAAAGAATTTCCTGACAAGTCTAAACTGGACGAGTTATTCCCCGATAACCCTGTGTTTTTAGTTCGTGTGGATGGCCACGCCGCCTGGTGCAACTCAAAAGCAATGGAAATTGCAGGTATAAGTGCAGGCACAAAAATTTCGGGCGGTGAAGTGCTGGTGAAAAATGGGGAGCCCACAGGTATTTTGATTGACAATGCGGAAGGTTTGGTTAGTAAACATATTCCTGATCCGACAAAAACCCAGCAACAAAAGGCTCTTTTGGCTGCTCAGTCAGACTGCTTTGCGCTTGGTTTAACATCGGTTACCGATTGTGGCGTTGGCTACGAAACGGTTTTGTTAATGGATAGCCTGCAAAAAAATGCTTCTTTAAAAATGAGGATCAATGCCATGCTTCGTCCATCGGAGGAAAATATGGAACAATTCGTAAAAAAAGGAAGCTACAAAACTGACAGATTGAATGTAAATACCATCAAACTTTTTGCAGATGGGGCACTTGGTTCGAGGGGGGCTTTGCTATTGGAAGATTATTCGGACGATCCCGGAAACAGGGGATTGCAAATGGAAGATCAGGAATATTACGATAAAATCTGTCAACTTGCGTTGGATAATAATTACATTGTTGCCACGCATTGTATTGGGGATGCAGGAAACAGGTTAATCCTGGATACTTACGGAAAGTTTCTGAAGGAAAAAAATAACCGACGATGGCGGATTGAACATGCACAAATTATCCACCCCGATGATTTTGAAAAGTTCAATAAATATTCTATCGTTCCTTCTATTCAGGCTACCCATTGCACATCGGATATGTATTGGGCAGAAGACCGCATTGGCAGAGAAAGGATTAAAGGAGCTTATGCTTATCAAAGTTTGTTAAGCCAGCTCGGATGGTTGTCCAATGGCACTGATTTTCCGGTGGAAGAAATAGATCCTTTATTGACTTTTTACGCTTCGGTGTTTAGGATCGACAAAAAAGGATGGCCGGAGGGTGGTTGGCAAAAAGAAGAAGCACTAACAAGGGAACAAGCCCTTCGGTCGATGACTATTTGGGGCGCAAAAGCTTCGTTCGAAGAAAATGAAAAAGGGAGCCTTGAACCCGGCAAATGGGCAGATTTTATTCTATTGGATACCGATTTAATGAGCGCTACCCCTGAAGAAGTTTTATCTGCAAAAGTAGTAAGCACCTGGATTTCCGGAGAAAAGGTATATGAAGCAGGTGCGACGATTTCCGAATCCACAGTAAAGAGAAGTAAATAAAACAGCGAATCGGAATTCGCTGTACCCATAAAAATACAATGTTTAAACGGGTGTGGCGAATTCCAATTCGCCAATAAAAATGCGATATGGAAATCGCATCACCAAGTTTTATTAGCTAAATCGACAAACTGTTTTTTCGCAAAATCCTGTATGGGCAGTTTTTGCTGTTGCAAAGGGCGCAAACATAATCACGAAACTGTACATTTTTGCCGATCCCAATCAAACCACTAATTGATTTAACAGGATCCATTAATGCAGACTGAGTGAGCCTGACCCCACAGCAATTTTCCGGGAAGAGTGAAAAGATTTTATGCTGATCGGCAACAGGCCATTGGCAATAACCCGGACTATAACGGTTGGTTATTTTATCGCCTTTTTTTATCGCATCTTTGGCGAGTTGTTCCTGCATTTTATCACCCGCTGCTTCCACAATAAATGAGCCCATTACATCGTAAACATAACCCAGCGCAGGATCATCTCCCTGCATTAATAATTTTGATTTTGTACTGATGGTTTCTCCGGCTGTACAAATAAAAAAGGCCGCTTTCGATGAATCAAGAAGCTCCTTTTTGATCATTCGTCCGAGATTAAATGTTAACCCTTTGGCAAGCATTTCTGTTGATGAATCAACAAATTCAATAGGTTCAATAATAACATATGCAGCCCGGATATCTTTTAATGATGTTGAAAAATCCCATGCCTCGTTAAGATAAGTTTCGAAAGGCTCTTCCAAACCATTTGAAAACCCAAGTGTTGCTTCCAGCCGTGTGCGGTCAATAATCAATTCTTGAAACGAAAAGGCTATTTCGTGGATCATAGTTTGCAAAATTCATCAAAACGTGTTTGATAATTGTCTGATCCGGTAAAGGTACCAATTAAAACCAATTCAGTGGGTTCTGAAATTGTTGGTACTTCCTCAAATTTTAGATCATCAAATACACCCTGAACAAAAATGGTCCTGCTGCTTTTAACTTTTACAAATCCTTTGCACCGGATTAGTTGATCCCCGAAAAGTTTAAGAAATTCGGATAGTGGCTTTTCCCCAATTTCCCGATTACTTTTAATAACAATCGAATTCAGGTCAGGGCGACCATCGCTGCTTTGGTTTGTCCCAGGAAAAAAATTGGGACGCTTTTTTAAATTCGACAAGTCAATTTTTCCAAAAGTGCTTTCTAAAAGCTGGGCAAAGGGATTTACTTTTTTTATCTCATCGATGATTTGAGAACCGGAGCCTTCAAGCAAATCGACCTTGTTTAAGATAACGGTATCTGCAATTCGGATTTGATGGTTAATACGGTTTCTGAGGGCAGTAGCTTTAAAAAAATTGTGTGCATCAATTACCGACCAAACGTGCCCTAAATATACCTTGTTTTTTATTTTTTGGGCTTGGAAAATTTGTGCAACACCAATGGGGTCTGACATTCCTGAAGCTTCCATGATCAGCACTTCCGGTCGGATTTCATCTATAAATGCGGCCAGTGAATCAATAAAGGAACCTAATAAACAAACACAAAAAACAGAACCATTATTAACTTCGAGTATTTGGTAATTATCGGTTAAACTTAATTCCTTTCCATCCATATTTGCCGATGAAAACTCATTTTGAATAACGGCAATTTTCTGGCTTTTCCCAAGCACACTCAGATAGTGTTTTAGAAAGGAGGTTTTTCCACTGCCAAAAAAACCGGTTACCAGATGTAAAGGAATGCTCATTAATTTAATGCATTTTCGATCGCTTTAATAATTTCTGTTTTACGTGGGATTTGACTTATAAAACTTACTTTACCATTGATGCAAGTGGTGGGCACATTTTGTACACCTAAAGCCATCATCATTCGGATACCATCCACATCTTTTATTTTGTGTTCATTCACAATTACCTTGTCACCAAAATCAACAGTAGCATATTTTACGGCTTCAACCATATATTGACAAGGGGCACACGAGGCAGAATCGAGGGTAATAATATCAATAACTACTTTATTGTTTTGCCAATGCCCGTCTAATTCAAGGGCTTGTAATGATGAGGTATGTTCCAGTTTTCGTGTAACCTCCTGATCGTATTCATCATAAACCAAATTACTGACAGCCTGAAGGTTGGCAACAGGTGTTTTCATTGGAAGGTCACATCCGGGAGCAAGAACAAAACCTTTTTTAGCACCCAAATCAAGGCATGTTACCGCTTCTTTTTTAGAATCAAGTTCATCGCCAAGCAGCAATACGCTGGTTAGTTTCATGTTACCGCCAAAGCTGATCCCTTTTTGAAGGGCTACTTCTTTAACATAATCCAAAGGAATATTTTCATCGATTGAAATATTGTCGGGTTTACAATCGCACATTACTTCAATATTTTGCTGGGCATGGCCACAAACAAAGAACGAACTGTATTTTTTACGCATGCGAACAAAATCAAAAATCATTTTCGCATACGGGGTAACAAATGTTTCAAACGAACCTGGATCAATCTGGCTGGTCATTGGATCAACAACTGCAATCACATCGCACCCTGCTTCGAGCAGCATTTCAGAATGTTTAATACCAACTTCGGCACAAAACTGCATGAGCTCTGCTATGTAATCAGTATCTTCAAACAGCTTCATAAAAATATCGGTTCCTAACAAGTGCAAAGCAAGTGTGAACGGCCCGGTAATGATTCCATACAGTGCAAGATCCGGGTATTTTTCTTTCAGGTTTGCTGCTGCTTCTAAAACAATCGGGATACGCCCATCGTTTTTAGTCGGAATTTGGAGGGATTTTAAATCCTTTCCGTCTGCCAACGGGTGGCTCACAACTGCCGGCGGGTTTTCTTTGCTCCATGCAAGGTCGCAGCCTAAAATTTCTGCCTCAATTTGCAGGTCGAAAGCAACCGGAATACCATCCGGGCGATACAATTCAACTGCTTTGCTAATACCATCAACGATATGTTGAGATGATTTCAAATAAACTTCCGCATCAACACCAATCAGCTCTCCACCGTGTACCCCGACAAAAGGAACCCATGGAGCCCTTTGTACTTTTTCCAAACGAAACGCTTTTTCAAGCAGTTGTAATCCTTTCATGATATTCCCTTATGCTATTTTTGAATTTAAAAATTCAACCACTCCCTGTGGGTCCGCAGAATAATTATCTGCCCCAATTTTTTTGCAGAAATCTTCATTCAATGGTGCCCCGCCAATGGCAATCAGGGTTGTTGGAGCTGCCTCCTTAATTTCTTTGGTAATTTTTTCCATGCTAACCATGGTTGTGGTCAATAATGCCGATAAGCCAACAACAGCTTTCGGGTGTTCTTTAATTGCTTCAATAAATTTCTCGGCACTCACATCCACCCCAAGGTCAATTACTTTGTATCCGCTACCTTCAACCATCATGGCAACCAGGTTTTTACCGATGTCGTGTAGGTCGCCTAAAACGGTTCCAATAATAAATGTTCCCTTTTGTTTTGCTTCGCCCGATGCAAAAAATGGTTTCAGGTGAACCATTGCCGTGCCCATTGCTTTAGCCGACATTAATACCTGCGGAACAAAAACTTTGTTTTCGCGAAATTTAACACCAACTTTTTCCATTCCGGGCATTAACCCGTTGGTTAGTATATCCTGTGCTTTAATTCCGGAGTCCAGAGCCTGGCGTGTAATTTCATCGGCGCCATCTTTATCTTTCATTTGTGGTGGGTATGGCGAAGCTTTGTTCACTTTTCCAAATTCAATACACTCTGCAAGCTGGCTCAATAATTCGTTCATGATCTTCTTTAATTTAGTTTGCCGACAAAATTATGACCAAACAAGTGCACAAAAAATAGTATTTTCTTTGAAAAAGATGGAAAATATTACTTTATTACATTTAAAATTGTTTGAAATGATTATTCAGAAACGGGTTGTAAAATTATCGCCATCAACCATTGAGGCACAAAAGTCTGATCCCCTCACTTCAGATTTATATTTATGCGAACTCAATGAATTACTAATAAGTAAAAATACACTTTGGAATAATAAGGAAAATTTGGAAAACCACTTGTTAATTTATTGTACGAAAGGGGATTGTGAGCTTACAATATCGGAAGACAAAGTTACGATGAAACAAGATCAGTTTTGTATTATTCCGCAAGGATTTTTGTTTAAAATGAAAATTGGAAATACGGATCCGACCATGTTTTTAACCTGTGAGTTTAACGGGGCAAAAAGCAAAATACTTGAACGTGAATTTTCTGTGGTCCGTGACTTGATGCCATCGATAAACAACAGGGTAGCTAACCGGAAAATGTTGTTTGATGAGTTGTTTAATAATTCGTCGCGTGGGTATCTCGATGCAAATATGCATTACATCAACTTTACGTTTTCTCATTTGCTGGCCACTTTTGTTTTTGCTTCAAGAACCAGCGACGATATTTTAATTGAAGAAAACACAGTGGTTCAAAAAACCATTTTATTTATGGAACAGAATATCGATAAAAAACTCACGCTCCACGAAATTGCCGATGAGGTAGGTTATTCTGTTACCTATTTATCCACAATTTTTAAAAACGAAACGAACTACAGCCCAATCAGTTATTTTTCGCATTTAAAAATTTCAAAATCGTGTGAATACCTCGATCAATCGAAAATGAAGATAAAGGAAATTGCTTTTTTATTGGGGTATTCTGATCCTTACTATTTCTCAAAAGATTTTCAAAAAAAGATGGGGGTATCGCCCAGGAATTATCGAAAAAGGGTGAGGATTTAAAATTCGTCGAAGGCAATATTATTGGCTTTAACACCCAATTGTTTTAACATCGATAAACTGGCTTTAATCATTGGCGGAGGTCCACATAAATAGAATTCAATAGCATGGATATTTTCATGGCTTTTGAGATACTTTTTAAAAACTACGTCGTGAATATTTCCGGTTAAGCCATTCCATGTGTCGCTTTTTTCAGGTTCGGATAATGCCGGATAAAACGTAAAATTATCCGCAGTTTTTTGAATTTTATTGAAGTAATCGGAATAGTATAAATCATTCAATGTTCGGGCACCGTACCAGAAACTTATTTTTCGCTTCGTTTTTTCAGTTTCGAACAGGTAGGACAAGTGTGAACGAATTGGCGCCATACCAGCTCCACCTCCAATGTACACCATTTCTTTGTCCGTTTGTTTAATAAAAAAATCCCCAAATGGTCCGGTCAGTTGAATGGAGTCCCCGGTTTTCAATGCAAAAACATAGGATGACCCGGCACCAGCCGGAAATTCTTCCCCTTTTGGCGGCAGTGCAAGACGGACCGTAACTGTTAACTGTTTTTTGGTAATGGGATTTGAAGCCATGGAATAATTTCGCTTCAGGTTCAACGAATTTTTGGCGATAATGTCAAAAATGCGCATTTTATTCCAGGTTTCGTTAAATGGTTGCCTTACTTGAATGGAGTTTAATTTTGTTTCGTGTGGAGGGATTAAAAATTGTGCATATTGGCCCGGTTTGAAGTTTAACAAAGCATCGTTCTCGGGTTCAAGAACCAATTCTTTAATAAATGTAGCCACATTGTTATTACTCACAACCTTGTAGCTTAAAATATCCTGGCTTTCCCTTTGGTTCGATGGTTTTGTGTTTAAATATATTTTTCCATTTTCCGAAAGAACTTTGTAAGTATGGATTCCAACACAAACCGGGGTGCGTTTTGGGGATCCGTTTTCTAGGCTAAAACGACCGTTGTGCTTTGGGCATTCAATCAGATCGTTTATAATAACGCCATCTGCAAGATGAGCATTTCCGTGGCTGCAATTTCCTTCGGTAGCATATAAAGTGCCATTTTTTGTGTGATAGATTGCATAGGTTTTTTCCTGAAAATCAAAGCGGATTATTTCTCCTTTTGGCAATTCACCTAAATTACAAACCTCAATAATCCCATCTTTCAGATTTTCTTCCTTTCCGAAAAAAGTGTGCCTTGTAGTCAATTCAGTTGGCTTTTTCTCCGGTAATTTTCTTTCCACAAAATAGGATGGGATTTTTCTCTGTTTCAGGATGGCTGGAATAATTTCCTTAAACGTTTCGACAATGCCATTGTAAGGCTTTGGGCAATCATCTTTCATCAGTTCATGAAGCTTCGGCAAGGCATGATAAGGCACGAGTGGGAACATGTGATGTTCAACGTGATAATTCATGTTCCAATACAAAAAGCGGTGTACCCGGTTCATATAAACAGTGCGGCAATTTAAGCGATGGTCCAATACATTTTCCTGCAAACCAGCGTGTTGTGTTAATCCGTAAACGGGCATTAACCACGAGCCTAATAAGGTTGGCAAACCAATATACATGAGAGGAAGTATTGATTTGAAGACAACTGAAAGCACAATTACTGTGAGAAAAATCAGAATATAGATACGGGCTTTGAAGAATACAATTTTATGGTCTTGTGGAGGCACATAAGTAGCAACCTGTGGGTCGATGCGGCCAATGGAATGGCGTACTATTTTTTTGAATTCAGGCACAGCGCTTGAAATGCCAAAAAACACCAGTACCAACTTTTTTATATCAGGAGGCCTGGGCACGGCAATTTCCGGATCACGGCCACGAATGATGGTATCGCTATGATGCCGGGCATGGCTCCAGCGCCAAACTGTTGATTGCCTCAATACCATAAACGATGAAATTTCGTACAGGATATTGTTCATCCAGTCGGATTTAAAGGCAGTTCCATGGCTCGATTCGTGCCAGCGCGAATCAGATGTGGAAGCATAAAGCACACTGTAAACGATGTAAGGAAAAACAACAAACCAAGAGCCCCAAAATAGATAAACCAGATAAGCTGAGCACAGTATTAAACCAAACCATAAAAGCGTGTCACGAATGGCAGGTCCGTTTTTGCGTTCCAGAAGTTCACGCATTTTTTCACGCGGAATAGGCGATTGGTACCATTCGGCATCAGCCAGTCCCATTTCAACAGTTTTGTCTGATTCTATGCCAATCAGGCTATAATCGCCCCATTTAACTTCTGTTTTATCCATGCTTTCGCAAATTAGTTCGTTCGATTCTTTCGAATTAGTAAGAATTTTCCTTGCCACTTTGATTAACAAACGATTTGGGATATGGTTCTTTTGAAAAGATAAATCACAACGCTTTGGCAATTCCTTATTACAAAAACGCGTTTGGATTATTTATATGGTAGCAAATCAGGGTTCACTGCCCCAGGATCATTGTTTCTTCTTGCTTGATTTGGTTTTCGGATTGTAATCAAGGCAAATTTGTACCCATTTTTCAAGGTCTTCATCCATGTCGAACCCATCTTCATTCACATAGATAAAACCTTTCATCGGGCGTTTGGTGAAATCCATTGGTGCTGCCCCTTTTTCTTGTAGCAAATTTTCATAATCGTTAGGATCAACACGTGCCATTAACTTGTTTTTTACAATACCAACACACATTTTGTTATCTACCAAGTAACAAAGCCCGCCAAACATTTTACGTTCTTCATAAGAAGTTTTTCTATCGTTTAAAACTTGTTTTATCCTGTCTGCCAAAAGTTCATCGTAAGCCATAGTTCTGCTTTTTTATATGGAAAACAAGTTAGAAGATAAAAAGGATTAAAAAAAGCCCCGGTTCAAACAAAAGAACCAGAGCTTTACCCTTCCCCTACATTTAACGAACAACTATTTTAGGATAATTTTTTGTGTTTCTGTTCCATTATCATGAATAATTTGAACGATATACACTCCCCTTTTAAACTCCTTAGTTGATATGTTTGTATGATTAATATTTTGAAAGTTTTTTTCGAACACGAAATTTCCGGCAAGGGAAAATATCCGTATTTTATTTAATGGTTTGCCCGACTCAATATTGACCTGATCTGAAGCAGGATTGGGATATATTTTCCAGTTTAAATTTGAATTGATGAAATCAACAGAAGATGTAACAATACTAAAATCAGGAAGCGCTTTGTCGGAGTATAATCGATATTCTCCAGGTTGCAGATCAATAGCTGAAATTACAGAAACAACGTTATACTCTGTTCCGGTGAAATATTCATACCAAACACCTGAATGCTGAAAGTTGGGGTTGATTGCAGCTTGAACCAAACCAAAATTCCCAAGCACAACAATGTTTGTATCGCTTTTTGAAAGATGTATGCTCTTTAATTCGGAGCTTAAATTCAGCGTTTCGTTGCCCGAAGTTAGTACTTTAAATTTTTCACGTAAATAGATCATTCCGGCATAAACATTCCACAATTTTTTTCGATCGGAGCTGGGGTAATAATCCCAGCGAACCTCTTTTGGGCTTGTACGGCATTCGTTGCTAATGCTTCCGTTTTCGCATGTGTTTATGGAATAATCGTAGCCAAGTTCGCCAAATTGCCAAATCATTTTTGGTCCGGTGAGGCTCAAAAAGAAGGTAGCTGCTAATTTTGACCTATCCAATGCTGTTTCCAGGGTTTTGGTATTATAACTGCCCGAAGAATTTCCATAGGTTTTGGTTTTAAAAAGTTGTCTTTCTTCATCGTGGCTTTCCATATAGGCTACCAGGCCTGGTTGTGAAAATCCCCTGTTTTGGTACGAAGCCCTTGAAAAATTTGATTTTCCCGAATCGTGGTACCCCATGACCGCTTCACTAAAGTTATAGTTGGCATTTCCCCACACGAGCATTCCTTTATTGTAGCTTACCAATTCACGCTCTTCGGTGTCTGCTGCAAAATGTTCAAGTATTACAAAAGCATTGGGGTTCAGGTCCAAATTTTATCAGCGATTCGTTTGAGAATGGCAATCCTTGCCGCATCGTAGCCGCTACCATCTCCGGGGGTGTTTGTAAATCCTTTGGTGAAATCAAAGCGGAACCCGTCAATTTTGTATTCTTCCAGCCAAAATTTTACAACCCTGTCCACAAAGTTTTTCGTTGTCTGTCTTTCATGGTTAAAATCGGATCCCCAGGCAAATACTGGATTTGGCGATGTGGTATTAAACCACGGATTATCAGCCGCCGGACGATTATTCGTTCCATCCCAATACAATTTTGCTAAAGGACAGGAGTTATAGGCATGGTTTAGAACGATATCCTGAATCACCACAAATCCTAATTCATGGCATTTGTCAATCAATTTCTTCAGATCATTTTTAGTTCCGTAAGCTTTATCGGGGGCA
The DNA here is from genome assembly GCA_963677475.2 of Prolixibacteraceae bacterium. Classification (GTDB taxonomy): domain Bacteria; phylum Bacteroidota; class Bacteroidia; order Bacteroidales; family Prolixibacteraceae; genus JABMQB01. The sequence continues at coordinate 415,465 of CAXXQD010000021.1, forward strand.
AAATAAAAATTGGGATTGTAGCCCCAACTGTTGTTTCCTTCAAATTCGTTGAAAGGCATAAACTCAATGGCATTAACTCCGAGTTTTTTTAGATAGCCCAATGTATCCATCACCGATTTGTAGCTTTGTTCATCGGTAAAATCTCGGATAAGCAGCTCGTAAATTACAAGGTCTTCTTTTTTAGGAATAGGGTAGCTGTTTGTTTGCCATTCGTATCCTTCCGGATCTGTTTGAAGAATGGAAACCCTTGTTGAGGTATATTCTTCAGGGAATGATTTGAGGTTTGGATAGGTCGTTTCCGAAATCCATTTGTCATCCCACGGATCCAATATTTTTTCGGTGTAAGGGTCGGCAATCCAAATATTCCCATCCACTAAATACTGAAAAGAGTATTCAAAAGAAGGGCTTAGGTTTTCAATGTCAATCCAAAACCGGTCCCCGTCTTTTTTCATTCGGGAATTATTCTTTGGCAACCAATTGTTAAAATCGCCAAGAACAAAAACATCTGTTTTTCCGGGTGCATAAAGCACAAGTCTTGCAGTTGTATTGTTTGGATATTGAATGCCATCATTATAATCAGAGGGCAGGGTTTCAATTATTTCATCGGCTTTTACATGTAGAAAAACAGAATCAGCAATGCTTGTATCGTTTGTTGTTGCTATTGCTTTTAGCCAATAATCCCCTGATTGAGGATAGTTAAAGGTGTAATTCAGGCTTGTTCCAGAAGTGGAAGTAATTTCCTGTTGGTTGGCAAAAAGGGTCAAATTAGCTGTTGAAGAGGCAGCAGCAGAAAAGTTTATATTTTCATTTTTATTGGCAATGGTTATTCGTTCGGGTGACGTAATTTGAAAATCGAATTCACCTTCGTGCAATTCAACAAATATATCCGCTCCTCCAGTTGCCCTTCCTGTTTTTGAATTATCGGCACTTCGAAAAACAAAAGCCATTTTTTGGATCTTTTCATTTGCTGGAACGCCATAAAAGCTTCTAATATCAGGTGACATCTCCAGCTCATAAATATTATCTCCTTTGCTTGTTAATTTTGCTTTTTGCGTATTTACCCCCCATGCAGCAACCACGTACTTCCAATCGGATGACGAGGTGCTTTTGTCGGTTATAACTCCTGTGTGGGCATATACATCACCTGTAAAACCTTCCAGTCCGGCATTCCCTTTTGATGCATCAAATATTATTTTAACCGCTTGGTTTTGTTGGGGAAATTCAGGATTGGTGGTAACCTGTGCTATGCCAATACTGAAAGAGAGAAAAAAGGATATAAATAAAAAATATTTCATGCAAGTAGTTAATCTTAAAAAGAAAAGAAGCGCACTTTTAAATGCGCCTCTTTATAAAATATCAATGATTAATTGTTCGTAATTGTATAGGCAAATCCAGTGGCTGAATTCAAAATCAGCTCAACATGATAGTTCCCTGCAGAAACCGGAATGTTGTTGTCATTTTCGGTATCAAGAAAACCATCCATGTTGTAATCCCCAAAGTTTATATCCCATCCATCATTGGCACGGAATTTTATGTTGCCATCGGTTAATGTAATATCTGCGGTCCACGTGTATTCGCCTTTGGTATTTGACCTTAAGGTCATATTAGTATCTTCTCCCCATCCACCGGGAGTTGCATCACCAATAATTCCCCAGTTGGTTTCAATAACCGTGTACGATAAATCATTCATGTCAATACGGACACGATAGAAGCCATCTGCTGTTACAGTAAGGTTATCCCCGCCGTTTTGAGTGAGATAACCTGCTGGAGTATCTGCACTTAATTCAAAATCTCCATCCCAACCAGAGGCAAGAGGTACGAATTTGAAACCGCCACCGCCAGCAGTGATGTATTGGTAAGTTTCATAAACCCCGGATGATGTCATTTGCATTGGTACAGAATTGCCCGGATTCCAATCGGCAACAACCGATCCACCAAGAATCCTTAAGCCTTCGGTAACCGTTAGTGTTTTTGTATTTAAATCAACAACAACCAAATAGTTGCCATTTACAGCACCGTCATTTTTAATGTCTCCACCAGATGCTGAACAGCCAATAAAATTGGTAAATTGATCGGAACCAATACCATTTTCCCAACTTCCTTTTTCAGGGAAGAATTTGAAATCGTTTCCGGCACTTAGGACAAAGTTACCTGTCCATATTCCGGGAGCAATAATATTCAGTTCCAAAGCATTATTGATATCCCAACCAACACTGGTTGCTGCTCCAACAATATACAAGTTTGATTTTGCTTCTTTTATTTCGTAGGTACCTGCATTCAAATCCAAGGTCACGATATAACCTTTGTCTGCACCATCGAAAGTGATGTTTCCGTTGGTGCCTTTTGGGCCAATAATACCGTCTGAACCATCGCCACCAAGGTTTCCCCAGTCAAGGTCACCCCAACTTGGTTGTCCTACAAATTTTAGCATTGCACCATCCTTAATGGATACTTCAATGGAATAAACCCCTTCCGACTTTTCGGTCATTTGAGGAGATTGGTCAGGGCTCCAGGCAGGAACATCGGCACTATAATCACCAACCAAAAATACTTCAGTAGGATTGTGTGTGTATGTTTCTGCGCCAAATACATAAGGAGCAATTGTAAGTTCACTGTTTGTAAAGTCAGCTTTCACTTCGTACCAGCCTGTTTCTCCGGTAAATTTGAAGTTTGCATCATCGTCGCCCGCGGCAACAATATTTGAAGAAACTGTGGCAAATTTGCCAAAATTATACATGTACCCATCGCTGGCCTTGTCGGAAAAACGGAACAAACCATCGTTGCTTAATTTCAGGTATTTGAAGAATACATCGCCATTAGGATTTGTTGCCAGCATATCATCAAAGCCAACGGAAGTTGCTGTTCCTGTCATTAACAAGGTTGATGGGACTGGAACATCCAGATAAGGTGTTACTTTCATTGAAAAAGCACTTGTAAAAAGGTCAGCCAAATCTTCGTTTGAAACCGCTTTGATTCGTAGTTCTACTTCAACATTAGTTGCTGGTGCGAATTGTTCTGTCAAAATCGCATTTAAGCCACCAATAGTCACATCCATTTCGGTTGCCGAAACGCGTTCAAATTCAAGTGGATTAGCGAAATCAGTTCCTTTTTCAGCTACCTGAAGGAAATACCTTACGCCAACTTTATCGACATAGGTAGCTGCGGTCCAACTTAAACTAAGCAAAGTTCCACCTTCATTCTTTTTCATCAGAACGGTATCGATATCGGATGAAGGCTGTGCCACCCATACTGGAGATGTTCCTTCAACTATTGATGTTACCGGAGGAGTTGGAAATTCGTCCTCGCAGGCAAATATGAATACCGCCAGAATAGCAATTAGAAAATATCTTATATTTTTCATATCTATTTAATTTTACCAGTGTGATTAATAAAGTCAAGCTCAATGGTCTGACTTCCAGCATTAAGATTAACCCTTTCCTGATCACCGCCATCTTCCCTGTATTCAATTTTACCATCAAGGAATATGAACTCGGCATGCCACCAGTCTGGGCCGGAAATATATGGATGGGTTACATGAAGCCTAAGTTCTCCTCCCAATAAACTTTTGGTCAGGTACAATTTTTTGTTTTCTGCATCCAACTGGAACTTGTTTTCGTCAACAACAGAACTTGTTGGCCATGCATCTACATTTGGTCCGCAGATGTAAACATTGGCAGGCTCAACAATCAAGGTATTGGTTGCCAGGTTTACACCAACTGTATAATAACCGGCAGTTCCCGGAACAGGTATGTCATCACCACGGTTATCAACGGTTCCTAATGTATATTCGCCGTTAACCGGGTCTCCAATTTTACCAATAACACCTTTGTATTCAGGGTCAGAACACAGTTTAAATGTTCCGGTGGCTTCCATCCAAACAATGTTCCAGACATCTTCTTCGGAATGTACGTTCTTAAAACGCAGTTTATTGTTCTGTGCAATTCGTCCAACTCCATCGCCATATAAGTAGAAAGTATTGGGAGCAAAAAGTATATCCAGATAAGGAGTTGTGCTAAAGCTTACCGGGTCAGAATAGAGTGTATCAACCTGATCGAGGGAATAAGTTATTACTCTTGCTGCAACTGTAGTTTCTGCATCTACCGGTAATGATAAATCTTCTGTAAGGAATTCATTAAAAGCACCTACAGTAAATGCGAATGAATTATTAGAAGCACTAACATCAAAAGTTAGCGGATTTGTAAAATCGGTTGACGTTGCCAATTGTAGCTTGTGCGTTGTAACAATATTAACTCCGTATGATGCGGGAGTATAAGATATCGTAATGGTTTCGGTTTTTTGTACCTTTGATATTGCCAAGGTAGTACCAAATCCCTGAATATTCGTAGCTGGTACGTAATCAGCACTATTTAATTGTACGATATCATCGTCCTCACAGGAAAAAAGCGACACTGCAAGGAACATTATTAGTATATATTTTATTTTTTTCATATCGTTCAAACTATTGCGATTAATAATTATCGTTTTTTAAGTTCGGATTTGCATTGATGTCTGAATCCGGAATCGGGAATAAATCGAATTTTGCATTAACGGCAATTCCTGCTGCTGTAGCACCTTTAAAAGGCCATATATATTCTCCACCGCTTAGTTTTCCGAATCGCCTCAGGTCGGTTCTACGATGGCATTCCCAGTAAAGTTCACGCCCACGTTCTTCTAAAATAAAGTCTAAATCCAGGTCGGTTGCTTCAATATTGCCAGATTCGTCACCGTATGCCCTTTCCCTTATATTATTGATATAAGTGAGGGCGGTGGCCATATCGCCACCATTACCGCCACGTAGAACTGCTTCTGCATACATTAAAAGTGCATCGGCAAAACGGAATAGCGGGAAATCGGTGTCAGGATGTGATAAATTGCTGCCAACAACACCTGTTGAAGTGATGTTTTTAAATTTACGTAAGGCATATCCGTCCCTGAAATTAAAGATATCTCCAATTTCATATTCCTGTCCTTCAGTCCAGAACATTGCCCGATGGTCGGTTTCCCCGGTAATATCTTCAAAAATATCCACGAAAGATTTTGTTGTACGGTTACCTCCCCATCCACCATCAACTCCAGACTCACTTGCTGGCATATCGCCACCAATGGTTGAATGGATTAAAAATGTCATTCCTCCCCAGGTTTGTGTATGGTTGCCATCGCAAACAATCGGGAAAATGATTTCGTTGGTTCGTAGATGGTTATCAGCAAGGAATAAATTCTCGTATTCGGGCTCAAGGCTGTATCCTGCATCAATTATTTTTTTGGTGTAGGTTATACATTCCGTATATTTTCCTGTTCCGATATATGTTTCTGCATTTAAATAGAGCTTCGATAAAACCATCCAGGCAGCGCCTTTATCAGCTCGGCCATATTCGTTTGTTCCCGGTGTAAGCATTTCACTTTCGATTGCAGTTAGTTCTGATTCAACAAACTCAAATAATTGCTGAGCTGTTGCCTGTTCCGGAAAGAAAAAAGAACCAACCGGGTCAGCATCGGTTACGAATGGCCCTGTGCCGAACATATCCAATAAGTGCCAATAGGATAAAGCCCTTAAGAAACGTGCTTCAGTATTGTAGGCTTTAAATTCATCCTGTCCATTGGTCAATGAAATTAGATTATTGCAATAAGCAACTTCCAGATTGATACGATAGTACATGGCAGTTACAAACTCGTTCGAGGCTGTCCAGTCCATGTCGTGCAAATCACGAAGGTTTCCATCATTCCAGGCACAAATTGCTTCGTCGGTTGTTAATTCCTGATGGTTCCATAATTGTCGCAGATAAGATGAAAAACCTCCATCAATACTACTTATATCAGGATCTCCGTCAACCCCGGTTTGCCCACCAACAACCAAGGCTGCATAACATTTTGCCAGCATTCCTTTATACGATGCATCATCGGTAAGTTTGTCGGCAGTCAGCAGGTCCTCATCAAGCGGCAAAGTGTCCAGATCGTTAATACATGAAACAAAAGTGAATACGAACATCACAATTGTCATCAATAAAAATGTAATTCTGTATTTTGTTTTCATAATAGTCATCGTTTAAGAATTAAAAGTTTACGTTTAATCCGAACAAGTAAACTCTTGGACGAGGATAAATATCGTTGTCAATACCATTGTTTACCTCAGGATCTAATCCCGAGTAATTGGTAATAACAAACACATTCTGGATTGTAGAATAAAGCCTTAAGTTTAGGTTTAAGCCTAAAGAGTTCTTAAGTATATTTCGGAAATTATACCCTAAAGTCACATTATCTAACCGGAAGAAGGAAGCATCTTCAAGGAAGTAATCAGAATATTGTTGAGCAGTTGTAAATTTTGATTTGTTAATTTCAGAAGGAACATTTGTCAGGTACTCATTTACAGTCAGTTCCTGATAACGTGCCCCAACAATTACGTTGTTATAAATCTGGCCTCCGATAGCTGCCCTTGCATTAAATCCAAGATCGAAATCCTTATAGTTTAGCATGGTAGAAAAGCCCATGTACAAATCCGGGGTAGGTGATTCGGCATAATATTTATCATCGATGGTTATTTGACCGTCTTTGTTTTGGTCAACATACAATCCTTCAATCGGCTTTCCATTTTCATCATATACCTGTTCATAAACGAAGAAAGTATTTAAGGCATGGCCTACAGAATGGATCTGGATATTGTTTCCAACACCAACTCCACTAATACCTCCTGTTTCAACCCCACGATACGATTCATCGTCGTAGTTGGTTAATTTGGTAACTTCGTTTTTGTTTCTTGTAACATTGAAACTTAATTCCCAATTAAGGTCTTTTGTGGAAACGGGTATTGCATTCACAGAAAACTCAAATCCATTGTTTTCAAGGTCGCCAACATTGGTCAATAAGCGGTCGGTAAAGTTCGTTCCGGCAGGAACAGGAATAGTATTGAGGAGGTCTTTGGTTTGTCGTTTATAAATATCCAACGAACCAGTAATCCTGTTATCGAATAAACCGAAGTCCAGACCAACGTTATACGTGGTTGTTTTTTCCCACTCCAGGCTTTGATCATATCCATTTGGACGGATTAAAGTATAATACTGATCGCCAAGTTTGTATTGGGTCCGGGAATCGCTTAACTGATATATACCCATATATGGATAGTCTCCATTGTTTAATTCCTGTTGACCAGTGATTCCGTATCCCAAACGGAGTTTTAAGTTACTCACGGTATTAAGGTCTTTCATAAATGGTTCTTCAATAATCCTCCATCCTAATGCTGTTGAAGGATATAATCCCCAGCGGTTATCTTTATGGAACCTTGATGAACCGTCAGCCCTTAAAGTTGCGGTAAGCAAATACTTATCTTTAAAGGAATAGTTTGCCCTTCCAAAAAACGATACCAGATAGTTTTCGGTTTCGTCTTTTGAATCAACAATAACTGTATTGAACCTGTCAACTTCGTAAGCTGATGCATTGGACCAGAAATGTTGCCATTCGTAACCGGTTACCACATCAATTTTGCTTTCAATACCCGGTAGGTCTTTTTTATAAGTTAGGTAAAAATCAAGCAATTCATTTTTCCTTTCTTGCGTATAATCACGGGCAACACCTGATGAAGCTGTCCGTACCCATGAAGCATCGAGGTCGGTATTGGTGAAACCATCACTTTCTGATTTGTCTAAACCTACCTTTAGCGTTGCTGTAACTTCTGGAAAGAAGTGCAACTTATAATTTAACTGTGCGTCTATAATATAACGGTTTACGTCCGATTCATCGTGTCTTTGTTGCAGTTGGGCAACCGGGTTTCTTGTTCCGTTAACATTTCTTGAACCATCAGTAGTTAACCAGGTTGTATAGCCACCATAAATTCCGGTTTTGTTAAACACCGATTGTGTTGGGTCCATTCTTAATGCACCGCCAATTGCACCCCGTTCGGCAAAACGGTTATCAATGTTCATATACTTAATACCTGCAGTGATTTTTAAATGATTTTCAAACAGGCTTGGAGTGACTTTTAAAGTAGCCGTTTTTCTGTCCATGGTAGATGTTTCCAAAATACCATCCTGGTCAGTGTATCCAAAGGATGCCCGATAAGGTACTTCTTTAAAAGAACCTGATATACTTAAGTTATGCTCATGCCCGATTGCTGTTCTGAATATTTCATCTTGCCAATCGGTATTTGCTGTTCCTAAAAGGTCAGGATTAACCGAAGAACTAATTTGTGCACGCTGATTTATCAGGGCTCTGTACTCGTCACCATCCAAAACATCAATATATTCTTTAATTTCACTGACCGACATTTTCGATTGGATTTCAACCTTTAGTTTTTGGTTTTTAGTTCCTTCTTTGGTGGTAATAATAATTACCCCGTTAGATGCGCGTGATCCGTAAATTGCAGTTGAGGAAGCATCTTTAAGGACCGTAAAAGTTTCGATGTCGTTCGGATTGATTGAGGTAAGCACATTGCTCATCCCGTCAATCGTCCGGTTATCAAGGGGCATTCCGTCGATTATTACCAAAGGGTCGTTACTTGCCGACATGGATGAACCACCCCTGATGCGGATTTTGGCTGCCGATCCGGGCGCCCCACCTTCAGTTTGAATATTAACCCCGGCAACTTTCCCAAGGATTAAATCCTGTGGGGAACTTGTAGTACCCTGGTTAAAATCGGAGGAAGAAACGGAAGAAACAGAACCGGTTGCGTCTTCTTTTCGCACCTGTCCGTAACCAATTACCACAACTTCCTCAAGTTGTTCAACATCCAATTCCAGGGCTACATCTATAGTTGAGGATTCACCAACCTCGATGAGCGCCTTGCTATATCCAATATAGGTAAAGGATAATGTTTTTCCTTGTTCTACGCTAATTGTAAAGATACCGTCAATATTGGTTATTGTTCCGTTGGTTGTCCCAACTTCAACAACTGTAACTCCGGGCAAATTTTCTCCGGTAGTTCCATCAGTAACTTTACCTGATATTGTTTTTTGCTGCGCAAACCCGGTCGAAAAAACCAGCAAGCCAATAAAAAGCAATATAAGTCTTAGGTTTCTATAAATATTACTCATGTTTTAAGTTATTAATTAATAGATTTTCAACAGTTTTATTTTTCCCAACAGCGGGAAAACGTTTAGCGCAATCACGGTTTGGTTAAGCGTAATTCTTCACATTTGCTTACGAACCTGAAGGCAATGTAAAGAATTTGTTAATTAAAATTTAGATTTTTTAACATTTCATTTCCGCAAACGTTTGCGGTGACGATTGCAGTGAATGTGTTATAAAACAGGTAGTTAGTGGTAGGGTGATTTTTTTTCATTTTTAACGAATGTTATTAACCATAGGAGTAAATTCCCTTGAAAGAAATTTCGTATTTTTATATATTAAACAACTACCTAAATGAAAAGTGGACAGATTACCATAAAGGATATTGCCAAAGAATTGGGCATTTCCCCATCTACTGTTTCGCGTGCCTTAAAAAACCACCCCGACATTAGCGAAGAAACCAAACGTGCCGTAAACGAACTTGCCAAAAGATATAAGTACCAACCAAATGCTGTAGCACTTAGTTTAAAACGAAGCAGGAGCAACACGATTGGAATTATTATTCCCGAGATTGTGCACTATTTCTTTTCATCGGTTATTAGCGGAATTGAGGATGTGGCATACAATGCAGGGTTTACGGTTATTATTTGCCAGTCGAACGAAAGGTATGACCGTGAGTTTGCAAATGCTAACGCGCTTTTGGCGCATCGAGTGGATGGGATTTTGGTTTCTGTTTCGAAAGTAACAACTGATTTTCAGCATCTATATGACCTTAGGGACCAACATATTCCGCTGGTATTTTTTGATCGGATTGTGCCGGGCTTTTTTGCCGATCAGGTAATTATCGATGATTTTAATGCAGCGTATAAAGCTACAAAACATTTAATTGAAGTTGGATGTAAACGAATTGCCCATTTTGCCGGGCCACAAAACCTTTTGATTGGGAGGCAACGAAAAGAAGGTTACCTGAAAGCCGTGAAAGAATATAACCTACCGGTTTTGGATGAACTGGTTTTTGAAGCCGATAATTTTGAGAAAGCGCATGTAGCAGCCGAAAAAGCACTTGCTTTAGGCACAAGGCCTGACGGGATTTTTGCAGTGAACGATCTTACTGCAATTGGTGCCATGCAAGCCCTCCAAAAGCAAAATGTGAAGATCCCCGAGGATATTGCAATTGTTGGGTTTTCGGATGGGCGGTTTTCTGGGATAACCAACCCTAATTTAACATCAGTCGACCAACACGGCTATGAAATGGGTACGGTGGCATGCGAAATGTTGATTAAACGGATACTTTCAGAGGATAAGGATTATCCGTATGAAACCAAAGTTTTAAAAACTGATTTAATTGCTCGTGGATCATCGCTTCGTACAAAATGAAGTTAAATCCAATATTTAGGACAACAATTGATCTTTTAAATAAAGAAAAATAAAAATTTTTACCCTCCTTTCGCAAACGATTGAAATGGTACTTTGAGGCTAATTTGAGCAGTTTAAAACCTACTGTTACAAGCAGGTACATTTGTTTTTTATAATAAAGGTATAGTATATTTGTTTCAGCAATCACAGCTAGTTATCAAAATTCTTCACAGCGTTCAGGAATCTCTGGAGGCGGGTTTTATTATTTACGTCACCATTATTGTATTACTAATATTAAAGTATGGAATTTAAAAAGAAGCCTTCGCTTAGCTTTTGGCAAATTTGGAACATGAGCTTTGGGTTTTTAGGCATCCAAATGGGTTTTGCCCTTCAAAATGCAAATGCGAGCAGAATACTACAAATATTCGGTGCAGATGTTCACGAGCTATCATGGTTTTGGTTGGTTGCCCCTTTAACCGGATTAATTGTTCAGCCTATAATTGGGCATTACAGTGATCGAACCTGGACTCGGCTCGGAAGACGTAGGCCCTATTTTCTTACCGGGGCTTTACTGGCTTCAGTTGGATTGGTGCTTATGCCAAATGCGGATATGTTCACGGCATTCATGCCTGCCCTTTGGGTAGGGGCCGGAATGTTAATGATCATGGATGCTTCTTTTAATGTTGCCATGGAGCCCTTTAGGGCATTGGTTGCCGATATGTTGCCATCCGATCAACGGACTTTAGGATTTAGTATCCAGACCGTGCTGATAGGGGTGGGTGCCGTAATTGGTTCCTGGTTGCCCTATGTGCTGGCTAATTGGTTTGGCATTAGCAATAGTTCAACAACTGGTGGGGTTCCGCATAATTTGTTGCTATCGTTTATTATTGGCGCTAGTGTTTTAGTCATAAGTATTTTGGTTACAGTTATAGGAACCAAAGAATACACACCACAGCAGTTGAAAGAATTTTCAAACGAAGCTGAGGAAGAGAGCAGCTCAAGTTTGCTAAACATTTTTAGCGATTTCAAGAAAATGCCCTTAACAATGCGCCAGTTAAGTGGGGTCCAGTTTTTTTCGTGGTTCGGGTTGTTTGGGATGTGGGTATTTACAACACCGGCAATCGCCCATCATGTTTACGGATTGGCAGTTGATGAAACACATTCCGCAGCATTTCAAAATGCTGGCGATTGGGTGGGTATTCTTTTTGGGGTATATAATGCTGTTGCCGCAGTCTTTGCATTTTTTCTGCCGGCAATTGCCTATAAATTTGGCCGCAAAAAAACACATGCACTATCTCTGGTTATTGGAGGGCTCGGATTAATTTCAATGTATTTTATGCCCGATAAAAACTGGTTGATATTATCGATGATTGGGATTGGAATAGCATGGGCAAGCATACTTGCAATGCCTTATGCAATTTTGGCCGGGGCAATACCAGCAAAAAAAATGGGTGTTTATATGGGGATTTTTAATTTTTTTATTGTGATTCCACAAATTATTAATGCCCTTATCGGAGGCCCTATCGTGAAATATCTGTATGGTGGAAATTCAATTTATGCCATTGTTGCCAGTGGTATTTCCTTGTTGATTGCAGCTTTATTAGTAATAAAAGTAAAAGACGTTGACGATATTACAATCCGGAAGAAGGATAAATTTTAGACCAATAAAATTTGTAAAATGAAGGATTATATAAAACACCATGAGTGGAAAATAATTGAAGAGGGTTTTGATCCTGATCGGAATAGAATATCTGAAAGTATTTTCAGCATAGGTAATGGAAGGTTTGGGCAACGGGCAAATTTCGAAGAAAAGTACAGTGGCGATTCGCTGAGGGGAAGTTATATTGCCGGAATATATTATCCGGATAAAACGAGGGTAGGATGGTGGAAAAACGGCTATCCCGAATATTTTGCCAAAGTAATTAATTCTACCAATTGGATAGGGATTGATATCTCCATTGACGGGGAAGAGCTTGACCTAAACCGTGCAGAAGTACTTTCATATCGTCGTGAACTGGATATGAGAAATGGTCTTTTACGCCGAAATTTTAAAGCCCGTTTGTATTCAGGAAACGAAGTGGAAGTGTGGGCTGAAAGGTTCCTTAGTATGGACGATCCGGATTTGGCTGCGATCTCTTACAAAGTGAAAGCACTTAATTTTTCAGGAACGATACAAATTGCCCCTTATTTAGATGGAGACGTATTTAACGAAGACTCCAATTACGAGGAAAAATTCTGGAAAGAAATTTCAAAGAACAATCATGGTAATTCGGGATTTCTAACCCTTGAAACCTTAAAGACCAATTTTCAGGTTTGTACCGGGATGCTTTTCTCTGCAACAAAAAACAATCAAACCATAAAAGAGATTACTTCTGTTTCGAAAGAAAAATATGTAGGCGGAAACCTAATATGTTCAATCAAAAAGGGAGAAGAACTTCACCTTGAAAAATTGGTTGCCAAGGTTACTTCGTTAAATTCGGACAAAGAGGTTTTAGTAGAAAATACAAGTAAGGCATTAAAAAGGGCAGAAAAAGAAGGGTATAAAAGTCTTTTTAATAAACACCAGAAAAAATGGGATGCGATTTGGGAAAGAAGCGATATTATTGTTGAAGGGGATGTTGCGGCTCAGCAGGGAATCCGGTTTAACATTTTCCAGCTTAACCAAACCTATACCGGCTCCGATGACCGGTTAAACATAGGTCCAAAAGGATTTACCGGGGAAAAATATGGTGGGGTTACTTATTGGGATACCGAAGGCTATTGCCTGCCTTTTTACCTGAGCACTGCACCACAAAATGTTTCAAAAAACCTCTTGCTCTATCGTTACAAACATCTTGGCAAAGCCATTGAAAATGCCGAGAAACTAGGATTCACAAATGGGGCTGCTTTATACCCGATGGTAACAATTAATGGAGAAGAATGCCATAACGAATGGGAAATTACCTTCGAAGAAATCCATAGGAATGGGGCAATCGCTTATGCTATTTGGAATTACGTGAATTATACGGGCGATAAGGTCTATCTTGCTCCTTACGGATTCGAGGTTTTACTCGCTATCAGCCGGTTTTGGGGTCAAAGGGTCAATTGGTCCAATGAAAAACAAAGTTATGTAATCCTTGGCGTTACTGGACCAAACGAATATGAAAACAATGTGAACAATAATTTTCACACCAATAACATGGCAGTTTGGACTTTAAAATACACATTGGAAGTAATTGATTACCTGAAAAAAGAACACGCTTACCTTTATTCGGAACTTGCAAGAAAATGGGAGTTTAACGAACTTTTGGAAACCACCAAATGGAAAGATATCATTGAAAAAATGTACTATCCTTTTGACGAAGAACGAAATGTTTATTTGCAGCAGGATGGATTTCTGGACAAAGAGCTTATTCCGGCTTCAAAAATAAATCCGGAGGAATTACCAATTCATCAACACTGGTCATGGGACCGCATTTTACGTTCATGTTACATAAAGCAAGCCGATGTTCTGCAAAGCATTCTTTGGGCAGAAAACGATTATTCGCTTGAATCAATACAGCGGCATTTTGATTTTTATGAGCCCTTAACGGTCCATGAATCTTCTCTTTCTTCGTGCGTTCATACCATATTGGCTGCTAAAATCGGCTACACCCAAAAGGCGTATGAGTTTTATTTAAGAACGGCCAGGCTCGACTTGGACGATTATAATAACGACACCGACGATGGCTTGCACATCACTTCCATGGGTGGAACCTGGATGTCGTTCGTAATGGGTTTTGGAGGATTACGTGCTGTGGAAGGCAAGTTGGTATTTAACCCGTTTTTGCCAGATAAGTGGAAATCGTATTCGTTTAGGATTGATTTCAGGGGGGCACACCTTGAACTATTGTTGGATCAAAAGGGATTTGTTGTGAAAAATCACTCAGATGTTGTGGTGAACCTGATGGTTTGGGGAAAAGAATTAGCGGTTCGGGGAAATGAAACCAAGAAAATTAATCAGGACAAAAAAAGAATAGGATGAAGTTTAAGGCAAAATATTATTTAGTAATTGTTAGCCTGATTTTTGGGTTTAGTGCTTCAGCAACTAGTTCAAAAAATATAAGGGTTGAACCTTCGTTTTGGTGGGTTGGAATGCAAAATCCATCGCTTCAGTTAATGGTTCATGCCGAGGGTGTTTCTACTACCGATGTTGTATTTTCCTATCCCGGGATTAAACTAAAAAAAACATCAAAAGTTGATAATCCCAACTATCTGTTTTTGGATTTGGAAATTAAGAAAAAAACAAAACCCGGTTCGTTTATCATTGATTTTCAGCAAAACGGAAAATCTGTTTATAAATATTTATATAGTCTATACGAAAGGGAAACGGGATCAGCAACACGGGAAGGATTTAACACCTCCGATGTCATTTATTTAATAACACCAGATCGTTTTGCCAACGGAAATCCTGAAAACGATGCCGTAGAATGCATGAAGGAATTACCAAACCGAAGCTACCATTTGGGAAGGCATGGGGGTGACCTTCGTGGAATTATAAACAACCTTGATTATTTAAAAGACCTGGGATTTACAGCAGTGTGGTTAAATCCTGTACTTGAAAGCAACATGACAAAATCATCCTACCACGGATATGCTTGTACTGATTATTACAGGGTAGATCCAAGATACGGAACCAATGAAGAATATTGTGAGTTAAATAACGAACTCGACAAACGAGGGATGAAGCTTATTATGGACATGGTTTTTAACCATTGCGGATCGGAGCATTGGTGGATGGAAGATATGCCTATGAACGATTGGTTAAACAATTATCCGGATTTTAAAATCGCAAACCACAGGAGAACGGTAAACCAGGATCCTTACGCATCGGAAATAGATAAACGAGAAATGAGTGATGGGTGGTTTGTTGAAACCATGCCCGATTTGAACCAGAAAAATCCGTTTATGGAAACCTATTTAATCCAAAATAGCATTTGGTGGATTGAATATGCAGGCTTGGAAGGTGTAAGACAGGATACTTGGCCCTATCCCGATAAAAATATGATGGCACGCTGGGTACAAAGGCTTTTAGAAGAATATCCGAACTTGAACATTGTTGGCGAAGAGTGGAGCATGAACCCTGCGATTGTTTCCTATTGGCAAAAAGGGAAAATCAATAAAGATGGGTACAAATGTGACCTTCCGAGCTTAATGGATTTTCCTTTGCAGGAGGCTGTTAGTAAAGGTTTTAACGAAAAAGAAGATTGGGGAACCGGACTGATAAGAATCTACGAATTGCTGGCAAACGATTTTCAATATCCTGATCCGTTTAACCTGGTGATTTTACCAGACAACCACGACATGTCAAGGTTCTTAACCCAGGTGAATGATGATGTTGATTTGCTTAAAATGGCAATCGCTTTTTTTCTTACAACACGCGGAATACCGCAAATTTTTTATGGAACTGAAACATTAATGACAAATACAGGAACCGAAGAACACGGTATTATCCGTAGTGATTTCCCGGGGGGATGGGCAGGCGATGAGGTGAATGCTTTTACCGGGCAAAACCTCTCAGAAGCGCAAAAGGACATGCTTTTCTATGTAAAAACCATCCAAAATTGGAGGAAAAACAAAGAGGTCATCCACCACGGAAAATTAAAGCATTTTGCACCAGCCGATGGCATCTATACCTATTTCAGGTACAATAATGATGAGGTTGTGATGATCATTCTTAATAAAAATCAAAACGAAACGACACTCAAAACAGAAGCTTATAAAGAAATAATAAACGGAAAATCAAATGGGAAGGATATTATTTCCGGTAAAGAATTTGAAAATATTGCTGAAATTACCCTTCCTGCAAAATCAGCAGTGATAATCGAACTAAACTAAAATTATATCATGAAAAATAGTACTAAACTACTTGCGATTTTATTGGTCGGGATAAGTATTTTATCTTGTAATTTATGCAAACAAAATACAGAACCTGAATTATTTTCGGATTGGATCAACGATGCCGTTTTATATGAAGTAAACATCAGGCAATATACGCCCGAGGGCACCTTTAATGCGTTCGCAGAGCACTTGCCCCGGTTAAATGAACTGGGTGTAGATATTCTTTGGATCATGCCCATTCACCCAATCTCCGAACTGAAACGAAAAGGCACCTTGGGTTCGTATTATGCTGTTGCCGATTATCTGAAAGTAAATCCTGAATTCGGGACAATGGATGATTTTAAAACACTCGTCAATAAATCCCATGATTTGGGAATGAAGGTTGTAATTGATTGGGTTGCCAACCATACCGGATGGGATAATCCGTGGATTTACGATCACCCGGAATGGTTCACAAAAGATTCAACGGGTGTGATTATTCCCCCTGTGCCTGACTGGTCGGATGTTGCCGATTTGAATTTCGACCAGCAGCCAATGCGTAAAGCAATGATTAATGCCATGGATTTTTGGTTGACAGAAGCTAATATTGATGGTTTCCGTTGCGATGTTGCCTGGGGTGTGCCCCAGGATTTCTGGGAAGCTGCACGGGCTTCTTTTGATTCCATAAAACCTGTGTATATGCTTGCCGAAGATGAAGACCACCCGGGGTTTTTAGACAGCGCTTTTCATTCCAACTATGCATGGA
The DNA here is from genome assembly GCA_963677475.2 of Prolixibacteraceae bacterium. Taxonomy (GTDB): domain Bacteria; phylum Bacteroidota; class Bacteroidia; order Bacteroidales; family Prolixibacteraceae; genus JABMQB01. Next base: position 432,419 of record CAXXQD010000021.1, read on the forward strand.
ATTTACACCACATTATGAACGAGGTGGCAAAAGGAGAAAAAACAGCCCTCGATATAAAAGACTATTTTACTACTGCAAAAGATAAATATGCCGAAGGGTCGTTTCCGATGCAATTTATTACCAACCACGATGAAAATTCTTGGGCAGGAACCATTGAAGAACGGATGGGCAAAGCCGGCGATGCGTTTGCAGTATTTTCATTTACAATTCCCGGAATTCCTTTGATTCATAGCGGGCAGGAAGCAGGATTGAACAAAAGGCTTGAGTTTTTTGAAAAGGATGAAATCGATTGGGCCAATCTGAGCAAGCAAGATTTTTACACATCCCTTACAAAGCTTAAATCAGAAAATAAAGCTTTATGGAATGGTTCTTTTGGTGGAAACATGGAAGTTTTGGAGACATCTGCGCCCGAACAGGTTTTTGCCTTTAAACGAACAAAAGATGATAGCCAGGTTTTGGTGGTTCATGAACCTTTCGGAAGAAATAACGCAAGTGTTGAAATTGAACTTGGTGAACTTACCAATTATACAGCGTATTGGAGCAATGAAAAAATACCGCTGGGCGGAAATGTAAAATTTGATATTGAACCCTGGAATTATTTGGTTTTCACGAAATAATAACCTTGATTATTTAGTGCTTAGTTTTTAAGGTCGGCAATTTGTCGGCCTTTGTTTTTACATGCAAATGGAATACATAGTGAAAGTCAATATTTTGATATCTTTAAGGAGATTTATAAAGCACATATTTTGATAAACAGAATAGTTCAAAGATGCCGACACTTGTATTTGCTGCACTTGTTAATTATTGCAATAGCATTTTCTGCATGCAAAAGCAGGCCGTTTCAAGGCACAAAATGGGACCTTGGAAACAACCATGCGGAATTTCAAAAAGTATTGGAATTTTATAGCCAACCAAAAGACAGCCTTAAATTTCGTGCTGCCAAATTCCTGATTGACCGCATGAAAGGGGAATATTATTACAAAGCTAAAAATGAAGAAGAACAGGATTCTTTCCTTCGATCAATTCCAGCGCAAATTCACATTCCGTTTCCCGACACTAGCAGTCAATATGAAATGCTTCGGCGCAAATTGGTCGATGATATTGTGTCCTCAGCTATTGAAGAAGGAAAAGTCTGTGAACCCAGGTATCAAAAGTATTACGACAGTAAATCATTGACAGCAGAATTTTTAATCGAAAATATCGAGTATGCATTTAAAGCCTGGGAGTTTCCCTGGGCAAAGTCATATTCTTTTGATGATTTTAGCCGATATATTTTACCTTATCGTTGTGGGACAGAAGCACCCGGACCTTGGCGGAAAAAATATTATAACGCATTTAAATGGATTGCCGATTCAATTGAAGGTTCGGATGACCCATTGGAAGCCGCTACCTTATTAAACGAGCAATTCAGGTACGAATTATCGTTTTCGGAAGCGCTCAAAAAATGTGGTTTTAAATTAGATATTGGTAACCATGTGGATGCAATGGCTTACGAAAGTTGTTATGGACAAGCCAGGATTGGGGTATGTATGTTACGTGCGTTGGGAATCGCGGCAACTACCGACCATGTGCCAAAATGGGGGCATATTAGTTTTGGGCATGAACTATCAGCTATGATGGATGCTGATGGAAAGTGGCACTATTTCAACTTTGGGGAAACGGGGCCAAAAAAAGATCTAAAATTTGTAGCGCCCAAAATGTATTTGAAGGAATTCGGCAAATCAGATCAGAACAAAACTGTTTATACTGATGCGACCGGATTATTAATAAAAGTATATGATCTTGCTATTGAAATAAATGCCTCCCCGGACGATGATGTGTATTTATGTACCTTCGGAAACCTAAAATGGGAGGTCTTATGCAAGGGAATCAACAAAGAGTCTTCAGTGTTGTTCGAAAACGTTGGGGTTGGTAAACGAATGTATTTGGCAGCAGTGCCTCAAGGGAAATCGTTACGACCGGTTTCTTATCCCTTTTCAACCGATACCACTGGAAATATTACCTATTATAAATCCGAATCGGCAAAAACAATTGAGAGCACATTTATCCGGAAGTTTCCGGAGTGGGGGATTTATAATCCGAGAAGGGCATCCATAATTGGAGGTGAATTTTTTGTTGCCAGCAAACCAGATTTTTCAGACGAAAAGTTGATCTACAAAATTGTAGATACTTTAAAATATAATTGGAATATTTTAAAAGTGGCAGAACAGAAAGGAAAGTATTTCAGGTATAAATTTCCGAATTCAATGGATTCAATTTTTGACGGACCTGCCGAAGTTGCGTTTTATTCCAGCAATGGCGAAGGTTTTCATAAAATTGAAGGGAGTTATTTTGCATCGCCCCAACTATCGCAAAACCACATTGATTTGTTGACCGATGATGATATTTTAACCTACCTGCAAGTTTGGAATTACGAAAAGGAGACCGATTTAAAGGTCAGTAATTTTGTGTTTAAAAAGCCGAAGGATGATCTTTGGATTGGTTTAAAACCGGACAATGAAAGTACAGTCACTCATGTGGAAATTTGTCCACGAAACGACAAAAATGGAATTTATCCGGGCATGATGTACGAACTGTTTTATTGGGACAATGAATGGGTATCGCTGGGAAAGCAAAAAGCTGCGGGCGATTCAATACATTATGCAAATATTCCAGCAAATGCAGTTTTATGGCTTCGAAACCTGGACGAAGGACGCGAAGAACGGATTTTTACACTGAAGCAAGGGAAGGTAAACTGGTGGTAGGCGTCATAAAAAAAAGGCTCCCCGAAGGAAACCCTTTTCACGTTTTATCATAAGTTTGGTGCTATCTCTTCATAATCCCGTAGCACATAATTTTAAGGATAATGTCAACGCTTCTTTCCAGGTCAATTTTCCCGTACGATCCGGCCGAAAGAGGCATTTCCAAGCCCTTAATTGCGGTGGTTAAACCGATGGCTACAAGGTTAAAATCGTAAATTTCAAATTCATTTTTCCGAACCCCCTCAATCAAAATCCGTTTGATCATACGGATTTCGTTTTGCTCATATTTATGTTTAATATCTTCAATAAATCCAATAGCAGCAACATCGTTTTCAAGGGCGTGGTAAAAATTTGCCAGGCTTCTGAAAATGGTCAATTTGGTTAAAATATAATCGCGAAGTTTGTCAACCGGGTCGCTGTTCCGGTTAATTACCTTGTCCAGTTCCCTTCCCAAAACATCAACTTCTTTCATGATTACAGCCTGAAAAAGGTCTTCCTTGCTTTTGAAATAATAGTAAAGCGAACTTTTGCCTTTTCTTACGGCATTGGCAATGTCGTCGAGGGTGGTCTTTTTATATCCATATTTGCTGAATATTTCCTGTGCAATTTTGAGGATGGTCTCTCTGTTAAGATCTTTTTTCGACCCGTTTTCACTGGTATTCTGCATAGGTTTTTATTCTTTACTGAAACAAATGATGCCCAAAGATAATTTAAATTTTTAAAAATAATGAAGCATAAAAAAATTAACTTTCTACCAGCTTGAAGTCCAATTGTTTGCGTTCAAGGTTTGTTCGCCACACTTTGACTTTTATCGGATCGCCCAGTTGATACTTCTTTTGTGTGTGCCTCCCAACAATGGCATAATTTTTTTCATCAAAAATGTAAAAATCGTCGTCGAGGTTGTTTAAAAGGATCATCCCTTCAATCTTATTTTCAAGTTCAACGTAAATGCCCCAATCGGTTACACCTGAAATGGTTCCGTCATAAGTTTCCCCAATATGATCGTTCATAAATTCCACCTGCTTATACTTAATGGAAGCGCGCTCGGCATTGGCAGCTTTTGATTCCATGTCAGACGAATGCTTGCACATATCTTCATATTTTTGTGCATTGGCCGATCTGCCTTTCTCCAGGTATTTTTCCAGTAAACGGTGTACCATAACATCGGGATATCGTCTAATGGGCGATGTAAAATGTGAGTAATACTTAAACGACAAGCCATAGTGCCCAATATTCCTGGTCGAGTATTCTGCCTTAGCCATCGCCCTAATGGCAAGCGTTTCAATCACATTTTGCTCTTTTTTGCCCTTTACGTTTTTTAATAGCTGGTTTATTGAACTCGACACCTGCTTTGTGGTTACGGTTTGAATGGCATAGCCAAATTTATGGATGAAGTTGTTAAAATTGTCCAACTTATCGGGGTCGGGCCTGTCGTGAATTCGATATACAAATGTTTTTGCCGGTTTATTTCCTTTCGAAACCCCAATAAATTCGGCAACCTTTTTATTGGCAAGCAACATAAACTCTTCAATCAATTGGTTTGCGTCTTTTGATTCTTTAAAATAAACCGAAAGTGGCTTCCCTTTTTCGTCGATATTAAATTTGATTTCTACCCGTTCAAATGCCACCGAACCTGCTTGAAACCTTTTTTCCCTAAGTTTTTTTGCCAGTTGGTCAAGCACCAGGATTTCATTTTTCAGATCGCCCGTTCCGGTTTCAATAACTTCCTGGGCTTCATCATAACTGAACCTTCTATTGGAATGGATGACTGTTTTTCCGAACCACTGTTTGGTAAGGTTTGCTTCATCGTCCATTTCAAAAATTGCGGAAAAACAAAGTTTATCTTCATTTGGGCGAAGCGAACAAACACCGTTTGACAAATGTTCAGGCAACATTGGAACTACCCTGTCAACCAAATAAACCGACGTTGCCCTGCTGTATGCTTCGTCATCCAGAGCAGAGTTTGGCTTCACATAATGTGTTACATCTGCAATGTGGATTCCAACTTCCCAAAGCCCGTTTTCCAGTTTGCGTAACGATAAGGCATCGTCAAAGTCTTTAGCATCTGCCGGGTCAATTGTGAAGGTAGTAATTCCGCGAACGTCCCTTCTTTTTTTGATTTCTTCATTTGAAATCTCCATCGGGATTTTTGAGGCGATCCTTTCAATGTTTTCCGGGTATTTGTGCGGGAGTTCAAATTCTGCTAAAATAGCATGCATTTCAGCATCGTTGTCTCCGGTATCGCCCAGCACATCGATAATTCGTCCGAAAGGGTTTTTTGCTTTTGCTGGCCATTCAATAATTTCGGCAATTGCTTTTTGCCCCGATTTTGCCCCGTTTAATTTTTCAAGCGGGATAAAAATATCGAAGCCGACCTTTCCGGTTGGAACTAAAAATGCAAAGTTGCTTGACTTGCTAACGGTTCCAACAAATTTTGATTTTGCCCGTTCCAATATTTCCACCACTTCGCCTTCCAGTTCGCGTTTTTTCCGTCGGGCATATAATTGAAGCCTAACCTTGTCACCTTCCATTGCGTGGTTGAGGTTTCTAGAAGACACCAAAACCGGGGAGTCGGCTTCATCGCTGAGCACAAAGGCAAAACCTTGTGGTTGCAGGTCAACCGTTCCGGTTATATAGCCTCCGCGTGATTTCAGACGGTATTTTCCGCGTGATATTTGGTCGAGGGTCCCCCCTTCATACATTTCCATTAAAACCACGTTCACCAATCTTCGGCTTTCCTGGTCTTTTATATTTAAATACGAAGAAACTTGTTTGTAATTAATTGTTTTCGAAGGATCATCATAAAGAAAAGAAAGAATTGCTTGTTTTAATTTCTGTTTGTTGAATGAATCCATTCTTTTCCCTTTTCTCCTTTTTTTCTTTTTAGCCATTTGTCGTACTTTTTTATGAAGGTAGAAAAGATAAATGAAATGAACATGTAAAAAACCATCATTTATTATTCTCACGTGTAGGATTATTTTTTCTATGCAAGCTCCATCCGGTGGGGTTAATTATTTTGAGACAAACTTTAAACCATCAGAGGTTCAGCAGGTTGAAAAAATAGAAGGATGAAAATAAAACTCTTTTAGAATGAGAAATAAATTTAAAGTTTGTTTTTTTATTCAGGGAACAGTAATTTTAGATCTTTATCTATTATAAGTTAACCGAATACAAACGAAGCCACAAAAATGAAAGCAAATCTCAAACACTTAAATTATGTTCTTGCAACACTAGTTATTCTGATTTTCTCCATCTTTTCTGCTTATTCACAATTGATAGTTGATGCTGGGAATGACACTACTTATTGTGCCGGGTACGGGAATGAAGAAACAAAAATCCTTGGCGAGAACGTAATAATCCAGAATGGAACGGAACCATATAAAATAACCTGGAAATGCAATAAAAAGATTTCTCAGCATACTACATTTACAGCAAGTGACTTTTTGAACGATACAACACTGCTGACTCCACAAATAACACCAAATGGAGGTTTAGGCAAAATTGTTTTTTACCTATCTATAACCGACCAGATGGGATTATCAGCTACCGATAGCATTATTATTGATTTTTCTCAATGTGCGTGTGCTACGGGATACATTGTTATTGAAATTGAATTAGGGGACAGTGTCTTTTTCCCGGTTATGGAACCTAATGGCAAGTATTCGGAAGTTTTTTTAGAACCGGATGATGGATTATGTTATGAAGATAGTATTGGCGCTTGGTATAAACCTGAAGTTACAACAAATTATAATATTGTCATGGTTGATACATTTGGTTGCACATGTTCTTGCCATGCCTATGAGGTAAGGGTAAAACCAAAAACGGAGGACGATTTATACGAGTATGTTCCCTTTCCACATGTTAATGCTATTTGGAGTGAGTCATATCATTCGAGTAGTGATACTGAAGAAATGATTTATGAACAGTATTCAATTTCTGGTCAGGATACTGTTTTAAATGGGAAAATGTATAAAAAACTGTATGTTTTTAATGATTCTTCTTTCAATATAAATTCAGCATTTTATATTGGAGGGATTCGCGAAGACAGTCTAAAAAGAGTTTATTACAGAGGAGAAATTATTCACCATCTTAAGCCTTTTGAATATGTTGGAGATGAGATTCTTCTTTACGATTTTTCTTTAGAAGTAAGCGATACTTTAAAAACGGGTAATTTCTTCCCGGATCAAAATGGGCTTGTAGTAAATAAGATAGATACGGTTTTTATAGGCGGGAAATTAAGAAAGAGGTTTTCATTTGAAAGATATCAGTGGGTAACATGGATAGAGGGAATTGGGAACCTTGATGGACTATTATTCTCTTCTGGTGATATGCCAACATCCAATCTTTCAAGCAATTTAAGGTGTCTAAAACTGAATGACACCTTGATTTATATGAACGAATTTATAACGGAGTGTATTCCTTTGGTCGATAACATTGATTTAATAAAGTCAGAAGAGGCAAAAATCAAACTATTCCCAAACCCAACAGGTGATTACATATATATCCAATTACAGGATAATAATATTTCAAAAAACACGTGTGTTGATATTTACAATATTCAGGGCGATTGTGTTTTATCAGTTGAGTTAACTGATATGATTTTTGTTGGAGACTTAAAGCCGGGAATTTATTTTCTAAAAATAAATATGCCTAAACAAGAACTCCAGTTTAAATTTGTTAAGAAGTAATTGAAAGTAAATTTAAAACATATAAATAACATTAAAACGAGTTTTGGTCAGACTGTTAGGAAATCAACCGCATTCTACTTAATCCTACATTTAGATTTTTCACGTTATTTAACCCACCCATTCTCCAATAGTTTGAAGGAATTTGTATGTTTGTAGTCAAATGAAATTGACTAATAAAATACCATATATTATACTGGGTTTTTTTGTGTACCTGGTTTTTTACTCTTCGTGTGCAAACATGGGAATGCCCGATGGCGGACCGAAAGATTCCCTTCCTCCGGTTTTAGTAGAAACTTATCCGAAATACAAGTCTTTAAACTTTGATGACGATGAGCTCCGTTTCACCTTTGATGAATATGTGGTTCATGACAAGGCCATGGATGTATTGGTCGTTTCCCCACCTTTAGAGAAAAGGCCAACACTCAGGATGAAATCAAAATCGTTGATTTTAATGTTTAACGAAGATTTGAAAGATAGCACAACCTATTCCATTGATTTTAAAAATTCAATTGAAGATAACAACGAGCGTAACCCGTACGAAAATTTTCGTTTTTCGTTTAGCACAGGAGATGTACTTGATACCCTGAGGATGGCAGGGAAAGTTTTAAATGCATTTAACTTAGAACCACTTGAAAAAGCACTGGTTTTACTTCAGCGTAACTTGCATGATTCGGCAGTTTACAGGGTAAGGCCTCCGTATATTGCAAGAACCGATGAAAAAGGGATTTTTATGATGGATAATATTGCCCCGGGCAGTTACCATGTATTCTCTGTTATCGATGCGAATTCAAATCTGTTGTACGATGAAGGTGCCGAAGAAATAGCTTTTATAGATTCGATATATGTTCCAAAAGCAGCATTCGTTGAGTCGCCCGACACGCTTGTGAGTGGTGCCGATTCATTATTAATTTCGGGGCATATAATATTTACTCCGGGACCAATTTACCTAAGGTATTTTTTAGAAGATATTTTTGAACAATATGTGGTAAGTACTAAAAGGGTTTCGCAATATGAGTGTTCTGTTATTTTTGCCGAGTCGGTAAGTGATACTTTTACGGTTGCCCCGGTTGGTATAAAAGCAGATGATTGGTTCTTACTAGAACCGAGCAAAGGCATGGATACGATTTCCCTTTGGATAAAAGACACAACAATTGCTAAACTTGATACCTTGGAACTTGAACTTGCGTATAATCAGCTTGATTCGGCTGGGAATGTTTATGTACAAAAAGACACCATCGATTTTTCATATAAACAAACAAAACAAAAAGAGGAAAAGAAAAAAAGGAGAGGGAAGGACGATGAAGAAGAGAAAGTAGTTGTCCCTCAATTTACCTTTACCGACAACATTAAATCAACCGGGTTCGATTTAAATATTCCGATTGCAATAAAAAGCCCTGAGCCGCTGAAGTATTTTTACGATGATATGGTTCATTTATACCTCGATGAAGATACAACGGCAACACCTCTTTCTTTTAAATTGGAAAAAGATACGGCCAAATACAGGAGTTATCGAATTAACTACAACTGGGAAGAAAATACCAAGTACAGGCTCGAAATTGATTCTGCTGCTGCACAAAATATTTATGGGATTACCAGTAAAAATTCAATCCGGAAATTCACGACCCAAAAACTGGATTATTATGGTAAGATTATTTTGGGCGTGACAAATGTTAGCGAGCAATTAATTGTACAATTGGTAAAAAACAATGAATCTGAAGAGGTATTGAAGCAGAAAACTATTGCCGAAGATGGAGTTGTTGAGTTTGACTTCCTAAAGCCAGACAAGTACGTCATAAAGGTGATTTACGATACCAACAAAAATGAGAAATGGGATGTTGGAAGTTACCAGGACCATATTCAGCCCGAGATGGTTCAGTACATGCAAAAAGTAATCAAAGTTAAATCGTACTTTGAGCATAAAGAAATGTTCGATGCTTCTATTGATAATACCTGCCCGAAAGTTTTATATGACCAGGAATTAGAAGAAAAGAAACGAAAAGAAGCAGAGCAAAAAAAGCTGGAAGAGCAAAAAAAGAAAAATCAACCACAAAGAAGTAGTGGTGGGCTAAACTCATTGGGAAGGGGCGGGTTCTAAATTCCTAAATCGGACATTATCTTTTGTATCGGTTTTTGTATCCAATTAATCTTAAAGACTATCTATTTGGTTTATTTCATTTATGAATAAAAGAAACCATAAATTGCGTTTATTACATGCATTTGTGCTGTTTCTGGTATTTAGATGTAAGAACAAGAAAAAGAATGACTTTCAGATGTCATAAAATTTCCATACATTTAATGAAGGGAGATGAAATAATCCTAGGTATTGGAAAAGTAAAACTGAAATAATTATGGCAAGCGTTAAGGATTTAAAAAAAGAAATTGATTGGATGTTTTCGTTGGTATTGAACGACTGTTTTTATATCCTCAGGACAAAAGAAAATGCCGATCATGATAAAGTTATGAGTGTTGCAAACAGTATCCTTGAAAAGCATTTGGAGCTTCGAAAAAGGGTTAACCACCCTGATGGGAAAGATAATCCCAAACTTGTCAAACAATATTATCAGGCTATTTCAAAAGAATTGTCAAAATCAATTGATGAAGCTTTGGACAACCTGAGTGAAGCAATTGGCGATTAAACCAAAAGAAAGGATTTATTAGCAACTACCTTTCCCTGAAAGTAGGTTGTGAGTTCCCATTTCCCTCGTTTATCATACACTGGTTCCCATATACAGTCACCAAGAAAAAACTCATAATTGTTTGAACCAATGTAGTTCTCTCCAATAAAGGGTGCTGCAATTTTACCTTGCGAATCTTTAAATGGGGGATGGTCAATTTTAAACGTAATCTTTTCCCCTTTGCCTTTTTTAATCCGCAATACATAACCAAATTCAACACCAATTTCAGCTTTTATTTGCGTGCATATTTCCAGTATTTTGGGAATCTCTTTGCTTTCCCGGTCCCATTCCGAATAACGTCCATAGCTGTATATCTCAAATTCTGGTTTTCTCCTTTTCATATTCGTTTACAAACTTCTTACGGATACAAAAATAAGCAAGATTCCAGAATTTACTCAAGAATCTAAATGTCATATAATATTTGTGTTTTCAGGCATGTTATTATTTGTAAGCCCTTGAAAAGATTGTTAATTTTGCGTTTCATGAATGAAAGTTTTACGCAATGACACAAGATAATACTCAAAAGAAGCACTGGCTCGGTGAAACATCGAAGGAAAAAAGAAACAATATTTTGGTAATTGTTTTATCGATTGCCCTGGTTGTTCTAATCGTTTTGTTTGTACTTCAAAGAATGGATCATAAGGTAATCCTGAATGAGTTAAAGGCTGAAAAAGATTCCATGAAATTTGAGTTAACAGAAATAATCAGCAAATACGATTCACTGCAAACAGATAATGATACCATGAATGTGCAGCTGATGTATGCCCAAACAAAAGTGAAAGATTTATTGACCGAGGTTGAACAAACAAAAAAAATAAGTATCCAACGGATTGCTGTTTACCAAAAGCAGGTTACAACTCTAAGGGGCATTATGAGGGATTATATTGTTCAGGTTGACTCATTAAACAGGCGCAACCAGCAATTAATGGCCGAAAACCTGGAAGTGAAGGAGCAGTACAGGCAAATTGAAAATAAGAACCAATTGCTGGGGCAGGAAAACCAAAGGCTTCAACAAAATTTACAAAGAGCTGCTGCACTTGAAGCCCGGGGTTTGATTGCCGAACCGATTAATTCAAGAAGCAAAGAGACCAAATATGCCAGACGTGCTGAAAAAATACGTATCAGTTTATCGTTGAGCAGCAATACTACTGCAAAACGTGGGGCAAAAAATGTGTTTGTTCGGATTATGCGGCCAGATCAGCTTTTAATGGTTAAAAACCAAAACGATGTTTTTAAGTTTGAAGATCTGGAGATTCAATATTCTGCTATGCGTGAGGTTAATTATGAAGGAAATGAACTGCCTGTAAATATTTATTGGGATAATGTTGGAGAACCGGAATTAATGGTTGGCGAATATATTGTGGATATTTTTGCTGATGGTAACAATATTGGCACCACTACATTTAGCTTGAAATAATATAGTCTAATTATATTGGCATAAAAAAACAGGCCAGTAATTACTGACCTGTTTCTATATTCACCCTTTTTCTTCTACTTCCTAGTTTTCGTCAACCAGGGTATATGTTACCGTAATTTCTGTGTCGCCTTCCAATAGTTTTGCATAGTCTGCATCCGATGTCAGTTCCAAGGAGTAAGTAAGGTTGTGCCCGTTGTCTTCGCCGTCGCCTGTGTAGCAGCTGCCTACTTCTGTTACTATGTCTTGTGCAGTTGTGGTCAAGGTCAATTTTCCGCTTGCTGAACCATGGGCTCCTTTTCCGCTACCTGTGTAACTTGAGGCCAATACTTTTAAGTAAACACCGTCAGGTACGTTTTTATCGAGCCCTACGGTTACTTTACGTGTTTTGTTTTTCTCTGCTATTGAAGAATAGTTTACCCAAATTCCTGAGTTGGTTGCATTTTCAAAACTTACCGCTTCGCCTGCCTCTTTAGGCCCGTCAATTTTTAAGGTAATGTCTTTTGTCCCTTCCAAATCAAGTAAGGCTACTTTTGGTACCGATATGGTTACTTTGTGGTCTTCTGTGTTTTTGTCTGCTGGAGATACTACTGCAAATGTGTTTGCTGAAATAATTGTGATAATGGCTGATACTAATGCTAACTTTTTCATTTTTGTTTTGTATTAAAATTGTTTGTAAAATCTTTGTTTTTAAAATCTGCAAAAGCGTCCAAACTTTTTATTGCTGATTGTACGAAAAGACTTGCAAAGCAAAAGCCAAAAATGGCACGCGCCTAATTATCAACCATTTAGGATTCGTGCCAAAATTAAAATAGTTCCATAATGGGACGGTAGTCCCAAAAAGGATATAAACTTCTTACGGGGAAACAGCAGAAATCAAACTGTTTGTGAAATCGTACAAATTTCATCAAATTGAATAGCATTCATACTTTCTATGGATAAAAGTGTATTTTTGTGAGCTAGTTTCAATCGTTAATTTATTACGGCAAAAAAGCTGCGCAATGAAAAGAGAAAAAATTAAAGACGTTTTAAAATCGGCGGAAGTCGGAAAAGAGATTTTAGTAAAAGGGTGGGCACGAACAAAAAGAGGTAGTAAGAATGTTAATTTTATTGCTCTTAATGATGGCTCCACTATTCATAATTTGCAAGTTGTAGCTGCTGTCGAAAATTTTAATGAAGAAACTTTCAGAACAATAACTACTGGTGCATCGCTGGCGGTTACAGGTACCCTTAACCAATCACAGGGAAGTGGGCAGAGTGTTGAGCTTGTTGCTACTGGCATTGATGTACTTGGTTTGGCAGATCCGGATAAATACCCGATCCAGCCCAAAAGACATACCCTGGAATTTTTAAGGGAGAATGCGCACTTGCGCTTTCGTACCAATACATTTAGCGCCGTATTCAGGATCAGGCATGCCATGGCCTTTGCTATACATCAATATTTCAACCAAAAAGGGTTTTATTATTTGCACACACCAATTGTAACGGCTTCCGATGCGGAAGGTGCAGGTCAAATGTTCCGGGTATCCACATTAGATCCCAAAAATCCACCATTGACCGAAGAAGGGAAAGTTGATTATGCACAGGATTTTTTTGGCAAAGCAACAAACCTTACTGTTTCGGGGCAATTGGAAGGCGAACTTGGGGCAACAGCATTAGGTGAAATATACACTTTTGGACCAACGTTCAGGGCAGAAAACTCGAATACCACAAGGCATTTGGCAGAGTTTTGGATGATTGAGCCCGAAATGGCTTTTTACGACCTGGATGACAATATGGATTTGGCCGAAGAGTTTTTAAAGTATTTAACCAAATATGCACTTGAAAACTGTCAGGATGATTTGCAATTTCTTGCTGGCAGGTTAAAAGAGGAAGAGAAAAACAAACCACAAGACCAAAGGTCGATGGATTTGATTGAAAAGCTGGAATTTGTTGCAAACAATGATTTTATTCGTTGTACATATACTGAGGCAATCGACATCCTAAAAAATTCAAAGCCATTCAAGAAAAAGAAATTCCAGTTTCCGGTCGAATGGGGAGTTGACCTTCAGAGCGAACATGAAAGGTATTTGGTCGAAAAACATTTTAAATGCCCGGTTATTTTGATTGACTATCCGAAAGAAATAAAAGCTTTTTATATGAAGCTAAACGAGGACGGGAAAACGGTTAGGGCTATGGATGTATTATTCCCGCAAATTGGTGAAATAATTGGAGGCTCGCAGCGTGAAGAGGATTTGGATAAGTTGGTAGCCAGAATGGAAGAAATGGACGTTCCTGTAGATGAAATGGATTGGTATTTGGATACAAGAAGATATGGAACAGTGCCACATAGTGGTTTTGGACTTGGTTTTGAGCGATTTGTTTTGTTTGCAACCGGAATGGGAAATATCAGGGATGTGATACCTTTTGCCAGAACACCAAAGAATGCTGAATTTTAGATTTTAGTTACTATTCAAAAAACACTGATATAGTTTTTTGAAAAAATACTAAATTTGAACTGAAGATTATTAATTAAGGGATGAAACAAAAGCTATTATTACAACAGAAACTATTGCAGAAGCTTTCGCCTCAGCAAATTCAGGTTATAAAGCTGCTTGAGATCCCTACCATTCAACTTGAACAGCGCATTAAAAAGGAACTGGAAGAAAATCCGGTTTTAGAAATTGGGGAAGATAATTCTCAGAACGAAGAGGATGGTGAAATACAGGAACTAAGAACGGAGGAAGATGCGGATAACGAAGAATTTTCGATGGATGACTACCTCAACGAAGAAGAGATACCATCCTATAAATTATCAGCCAATAATTATTCGCCCGATGATAAAAACGTAGATATCCCTTTTTCGATTGGGAAGTCGTTTCATGAGAGTTTGTTTGAACAGTTGGGACTTACCGATTTTTCGGAAGATAAAAGAAAACTGGCAGAATATGTCATCGGGAATATTGATGAGGATGGTTATTTAAGAAGGGACCTTGAATCAATTTGCGATGATTTGGCTTTTAACCTTAACCTCGAAGTATCGGAAGAAGAGCTTCAGGAAATTCTAAAAAGGATTCAAAAATTTGATCCTCCGGGCGTTGGTGCCCGCGATTTGCGTGAAAGTTTATTGCTTCAATTGCAAAGCAAGGGTTTTGACCCGCGCGAGTATCCATACATTATCATTCAGAAATATTTTGATGAGTTTGCCAAAAGGCATTACGAAAAAATTCAAAAGAAATTGGATATTGATGAAGAGCAGTTAAAAGATGCTATTGCAGAAATCCTGAAACTTAACCCCAAACCGGGAAGTTCTTATAGTAACCCTTTAAATAAAGCAAACCAGCATATTGTTCCTGACTTTATCCTTGAAAACGATGATGGTGAATTAAAGTTGACCCTGAACCAAAGAAATTCACCTGAGTTAAGGATTAACGACACCTATCTTGGCATGTTACGCTCGTTAAACGAGAAGAAAAAAAATAGCAAAGGACAAAAAGAAGCGGTTAATTTTGTAAAACAAAAACTGGATTCGGCCAAATGGTTTATCGAAGCATTAAAACAACGGCACAATACGCTTTTGGTAACCATGTCGGAAATAATCGATTATCAAAAAGAATATTTTCAGGATGGCGATGAAACAAAACTCAGGCCAATGATCCTGAAAGATATTGCGGAAAGGACAGGATTGGATATATCAACCATTTCAAGGGTTTCGAACAGTAAATATATACAAACAAATTTTGGTATATTATCCTTAAAGTATTTCTTCTCGGAAGGTATGCAGAAAGATGATGGTCAGGAGGTTTCAACCCGGGAAATCAAAAAAATATTGGGCGAATGCATTGAAAATGAAGATAAGAAAAAGCCTTTGACCGACGAAAAACTAGGACAGATTTTAAAGGAAAAATCCTATAACATAGCACGCCGAACAGTCGCAAAATACCGTGAGCAGCTTGACATTCCAGTTGCCAGGTTACGTAAGGAATTATAATTTCAACTTATGCTCAAGACCTTAGCCAAGACATTTTCATTGTTGTTTCACCCGGTATTGGTGCCAACCTTAGGAATAATATTGTTATTCAATTCAGGATTTTATTTTTCCCTTTTGTCGTGGGAAATCAAAAAATTCGTATTGCTTGTTGTTTTCTTTTCTACAGGATTATTGCCAATGTTAACCTTTTCCATTATGGCTTTAAACCCAAAAATAAATATTGGCTTTGATAGGGCAAAAGACCGAATATTGCCCTTGTTGTTTTCAGTCGGATACTATCTTTTGGGTTATTACCTGATGTACCGATTGCCAATTTACCCGGTGTTCAGGATCTTTTTATTGGCTACGGTTTTGCTTATTATATTGCTTCTATTTATTTCCTTTAAATGGAAAATAAGCAATCACATGGCTGCCATAGGCGGGATTTTAGGTACCATACTTGCCCTTTCGTTCCGAATGGGGATCAATCCCATTTTTGAAATTGTTGGTGTAGTATTTTTGTCCGGACTAGTGGGCACTTCCCGTATGATATTGGGAAAACACGATATACCACAGGTTCTTGGCGGATTTACTTTGGGCTTCACGGTTCTTTACCTGATAATTTTCTTCTTCTAAAAAAACAAATTCAGCAGATACAGGTTTGCAAAAAAAATCCTCCCAAAACATGGAAGGATTCATAGAGTTTATTTTTTGTGCTTATTCTATTCGATGAATTTATATCCAATCCCTTTTAAGGTTTTAATGTGGTCGTTGCCAATTTTTTCGCGAAGTTTTCGTATATGAACGTCAATAGTACGGTCACCAACAACAACGTTAACGCCCCAAACCGATGAATATATTTCTTCCCTTGTAAACACTTTTCCTGGTTTTGAAACCAGTAGTGAGAGTAGTTCAAATTCCTTTCTCGGAAGGATCATTTCTTCCCCATCAATTTTTATCAGGTACCTTTCTTTATCGATCAATAAATTTCCGATCGAAATAATGTTTGAGTCAAGAATGACTGTTTCTGTTGGAGTGCTGGTTGTGGTTCGTTTAAGCAATGCCTTAACACGGCTTACCAATACTTTCGGACGGATGGGTTTTGTAATATAATCGTCGGCACCAGCTTCAAAACCGGCAATTTGCGAATAATCTTCGCCGCGTGCAGTAAGAAATGCGATAACCGTATTTTTAAATTCCGGGTTTTTACGTAGTTCTTCACATGTAGCAATACCGTCCATTTCAGGCATCATCACATCCAGTATTATTAAATTGGGAATTTTCTTTTCGGCAATTTTAATTGCTTCAACACCATTGGTTGCAGTATAAACTTCGTAACCTTCTTTTGCCAGATTATAACTGATGAATTCCAGGATATCTATTTCATCATCAACAAGCAGAATTTTTGGTTTTGTATCATTCATAATATTAATGAATTATTTATGGGTCAAAAATAATCTATCTTTTTTTGACAAAGTTAAGCATATTTTACAATAGGGTTAAGCCAAAGTTATATTTAATGTTTTGCTTTATCAATAGTAAAGGTAAAAGTTGTTCCAACACCGAGCTTACTTTTCACTTTAATCTTTTGCTTGTGCCCTTCAATTATATGTTTAACAATTGACAAGCCCAAACCGGTACCACCTTGTTCCCTCGACCTTGATTTATCAGCCCTGAAAAAGCGTTCGAAAATCCTTGGAAGGTCTTTATTGTCAACGCCGATTCCATCATCTTTAACTTCAACGTTTATTTTGTCACCTGCATCGAAAAACGATACGATCACATTTCCTTTTTTCTTTCCATATTTAATCGCATTCAGCACCAGGTTAGAAACCACTTCCATCATTCGTTTTTTATCGGCAACAACCATTAACGGGCTTTCAAGGGTATTATTAATATGGAGGGATATCTTGAATTCGTTGGCCAACATTTGGTCAAGTTCAAATACATCTTCTACCATCTTTATAATATCAAAAACATCGTAACGCAATTTTAGTTCCCCGGATTCAAGCTTGTTAATCGACTCCAGGTCTTCCACAATTGAAATCATCCTGTCAATGCTTTTTTCAGTTCTTTGCAAATACAATTTGTTGATGTTCGGATCGTCAATTCCTCCTTCTAAGAGCGTAAGGATATATCCCTGAATATTAAAAATTGGGGTTTTAAGTTCATGCGATACGTTGCCCACAAACTCTTTTCTGTACCTTTCTAAATCTTTTAACCTTTCTAGTTCTTTGAATTGTGATTTTGTCCAAATATCCCCTTCATCGGAATCATCCGACTCTGTGTTAGTATGGAAATCTTCTGGCACAAGGACTGAGCTAATTGAATTGGTTGCAGAATGTATGGTAGTTAGCGAACATTTTTTAAAAACATAAGAAACAAACAGATAGGATAACAGAAATGCCGCAGGAATGGCAATTAAAATCCAAGGGTCCTTCCCAATGTTTAAAAATGCAATATATGCCAAAACAACACATAGAATGGTAGTAAAAAAGGAAATAATCAAAACGGCATGTTTTGCAGATAATCTCTTCATTTTTTAGTATTTTCACTTTATGTAAAAGGTTCAAAATTATAACAAATTTTATATCAGATGGTTATTAACGGTAATTTGATGGTTAGTTAATATATATTTAATGATAGCAGTACCATTGAAATAACATTTGGTTTTATATTTGGCACATCAATCTTAACTAAGTATAATGGAAAATTTTTATTTAATTCTCATTGTTGTTTTATTTGCATTGGCTTTCTCTGATTTGATCGTAGGGGTGAGCAATGATGCGGTTAACTTTCTTAATTCTGCCATAGGGTCAAAAGCAGCTCCTAAATGGTTAATTTTTCTTGTGGCCGGTATTGGGGTACTTGTTGGTGCTACATTTTCAAGTGGAATGATGGAGGTTGCCAGAAAAGGAATCTTTCACCCCGACATGTTTTTTTTCTCCGAAATCATGATCATATTTATTGCAGTAATGATCACTGATGTGATTTTGCTGGACATGTTTAACACTTTTGGTTTGCCTACTTCAACAACAGTATCCATTGTTTTCGAATTGCTTGGATCAGCTGTTGCAGTAGCACTGGTCAAACTGAACAGGGCAGGGGAAAGCTTAGGGGAATTATCACATTATATCAATTCAGGAAAAGCCCTTGCAATTATTTCCGGGATATTATTATCCGTGTTTGTGGCATTTATTGTTGGTGCCGTAGTTCAGTACATTTCAAGGCTGGTTTTTACCTTCAGTTTAAATAAAACCTTAAAGTATTATGGTGCTTTATTTGGAGGTTTGGCGATTGCTGCTATGACATATTTTATGATTATTAAAGGTGCTAAAGGCGCTTCTTTTATGTCAACCGATACCGTCAACTTTCTTAAATCAAATATGGTAAATATTATTTTACTGAGCATTGTTGGCTGGACCATTTTATTACAATTATTAAACTGGATTTTTAATATCGATATTCCAAAAATAATTGTTTTAGTAGGAACATTTGGTTTAGCGATGGCATTTGCAGGGAACGATTTGGTAAATTTTATCGGTGTCCCATTGGCTGGATTTCACTCCTATAATGCATGGATTGCCAGCGGATCAAGCCCTGATCTTTTTGAAATGTCAATGCTTAGTGGTAAAGTTGTAACACCAACCTATATGCTTTTAATTGCCGGATTGGTCATGACGGTGACTTTAATATTATCCAGAAAAGCGCGCTCGGTGGTTGCAACAACTGTTGATCTTTCGAGACAAGACGAAGGAGATGAAAGGTTTGGGTCTTCCGCATTTTCAAGGATTGTTGTTCGAAACGCAATTAACTTTAATAAAGGGCTTATAAATATAATCGGAAGCCGTTCATCGGCAAGGATTAATAACCGATTTATTAATACTCAGGATTTTCAAGATCCCAACAGGCCTGCTTTTGATAAAATACGCGCTTCTGTAAATTTAATTGTTGCTGGTATTTTAATTTCTATTGGGACATCGCTAAAACTGCCTTTATCTACAACCTATGTAACATTTATGGTAGCAATGGGAACTTCACTTGCCGACAGGGCATGGGACAGGGAAAGTGCAGTGTACCGGGTTTCAGGCGTATTTACTGTGATCGGAGGCTGGTTTCTAACAGCGATAATTGCGTTTTCGGTTTCAGGTTTTATCGCATGGATGATTAGTATTGGTGGAAGCATAATGTTCTTTATTTTTTCTGGTATTGCTGTTCTAATGGTAATTCGTACATCGTTTATATTTAAAAAACGTTCTGCAAAAACCGATGAAGATGATGAAGAGATATCAACAACCAGTGTTACCGACGAAGTATTGGATAAATGTAAAGGACAAGTTGTGAAAGCAATTATTTCATCAAATCAAATTTACACCGTTTCGGTTGAAAGTTTTTTGAATGAAGACAGGTCGCGCTTGCATGAATCCTATGAACTTAATAAAGAATTTAATAAAAAATCGAAGAAACTGAAGTCGAAAATTTTGGGGACTATTGCCAAACTTCAGCAAGATTCTGTAGATTCAGGCCACTACTATGTGCAGGTAATTGACTATAGAAGGGAAATGGCACACTCCATTAATTACATCGTTGTTCCATTGTTAGAGCATCTCGAAAATAATCATAAGCCGTTTTTAAAAGAGCAGAATGATGAATTTGTTCATTTTATTTCGGAAATAGATGCATTCTTTAATTTTGTGTTGCACCAGGTCAAAGAAAAGTATTTTGAGAACTTGGACGAGGTTATTTCAAAACGCGATGAGCTGATCGAAAAATTAACCAAATTAGAAAAGACACAGATTAAAAGAATAAAAAACAAAGAGGTTAATACACGAAACTCAATGGTTTATTTTAAACTGATTTCTGAAACAAAAAACCTTTTGCACCATACGGTAAATATGGTAAAAGCGCAGCGTGATTTCTTTATAAATTCTCAAAATGAAATAGAAAAATAAACGTATTTATAGTTTTGAAGAAAAGCCATCAGTTGAAAAACTGATGGCTTTTTATTTGCTTAATTTTCAGAAGTTAAGCATTTGTGTTAACTTGTATATGCACAAAAATAAATTAATCGTTTTGTAATATTTTATTAATAATGATGTAATTATTAAACAGCACTTTTGCCCTTGAAATTTATAACAATCTTAAGTATATGAAAAAAATTACATTAATGGCGATAGCTATCATTGGTTTTGCTATTGCATCAATTGCTCAAAATGAAAAACAAGAGTTTCAACCGAATGGCAAACCTTTAATTCTGGTGTTTTCAAACTTTCATACAAATTTTACGGATGGGGAATCAAGTTCTGCCTTTGAGGTCCAGAGGGCTTATTTAGGTTATGAGTATAGTTTCAGCGAAGAATTTTCAGGGAAGGTTGTGTTAGATGTTGCTGACCCGGGAAACGGAAGTAAATTGGAAATGAC
This sequence comes from Prolixibacteraceae bacterium, assembly GCA_963677475.2. Lineage (GTDB taxonomy): Bacteria > Bacteroidota > Bacteroidia > Bacteroidales > Prolixibacteraceae > JABMQB01. The sequence goes on from CAXXQD010000021.1 coordinate 453,307, forward strand.
CGCTTATCTTAAAAATGCATTGTTACAATATAAAAAAGGAAATTTTACCGCATCATTCGGTTTAATTTCTACTACGCAATTTAAAACTTCAGAAAAAATTTGGGGCAACCGATATATTGAAAAATCTTTTCAGGATGCCTATAAATTTAATTCAAGTGCCGATCTTGGTTTTAACCTAGAATATAAGTTCACTGATTTTATTAGTGCCGACTTTTCAGTGGTTAACGGGGAAGGATATAAAAAACTGCAATCGGATGATTTATTCAGGACCGCTTTGGGTGCTACAGTTAAACCAATTGAGGGTGTGGTTGCCAGAATATATATCGACCAAATTGGTGACGATGTTAAACAAAACTCTTTGGCAACTTTTGTGGCTTACCAAACCAAAACATTCACTGTTGGTGCCGAATACAACTATCAGAAAAATTTCGGAATGGTTGATTCAGAAAACCTTTATGGAACATCGTTCTACATTAATTATGTTCCCGGTAACAATATTAAATTAATTGGTCGTTTCGACGATTTAAGATCAAATACATTAAGCGGCGATTCCCATGCCTGGAATATTAACAAAGATGGACAGTTAATACTATTAGGAGTTGAATTATCTCCTGCAAAAGGTGTAAAAGTTGCACCAAATTTCAGGGGCTGGAATCCCGCTGATGATAACCAGAAGTTTACATCAAGTTTATTCTTAAACGTACAAGTTAAATTTTAGGCTTTAAATAAAAACTAGGAAAATGAAAAAATTAGTAGCAATATTAGCGGTAGTGGCACTTTTCAGTGCATGTCAGAATTCTGGGAAAAAGGGTGGTTCTGCAAAATCTACGGAAGGTAAAAAAGTAGCTTTAACAGCTGCAGGTGCAACTTTCCCAATGCCATATTACAATATGGTTTTTAAGAAGTACACATCGGAAAAAGGAACTTTATTAACTTATGGAGGCATAGGTTCAGGTGGAGGTATCAGAAGCCTTACAGATAAGGTGGTTGATTTTGGTGCGACCGATGCATTTTTAAGTGACGATAAACTGGAAGCAATGCCTGCCGAAGTTGTGCATATCCCAACTTGTCTTGGAGCGGTTGTTATTGCCTATAATCTTCCGGGAATAGAAGGACTTAAGCTTTCAAACGAACTTTTAGAAGGTATTTTCCTGGGTGAAATTACCAATTGGAACGATGCTAAAATTAAGGCAAACAATCCGGGTGTCGTTTTTCCTGACAAAGAAATACTTTTTGTACACAGGTCAGACGGTAGCGGGACAACCTATATTTTTAGCGATTATATGACCAAAATAAGCTCAAAATGGGCTGATCAGATTGGTACTGGCAAATCATTAAAATGGGCTGTTGGCATGGGAGCCAAAGGGAACCCAGGAGTTGCCGGAACAATTAAGCAAACCGAAGGGGCAATTGGCTACATTGGTTCTGAATATGCATTTGCGCAAAGCATCCAAACGGCCCAGGTCCAAAACAGTTCGGGCGCTTATATCGAAGCCAGCATTGAGTCAATTAGTGCTGCTGCGCAAGGTGATATCCCTACCGACACAAGGATCATGCTTACCAATTCATCCGATCCTGCATCATATCCGATTAGCGGGTTTACATGGATTATTCTTTATAAAGAACAAGCTTACGATGGACGTTCAGTAGAACAGGCAAAAGCAACCGTTGAATTTTTGGATTGGCTTATCAGTGCGGATGCACAAGGTGATGCTTCAAAAGTTAATTATGCACCACTACCTCCGTTAGCAGTTGAAAAAGCGAAAGCAGTATTAAAATCGGTTACCTTTGAAGGGAAAGTAATTTTATAAATTCCCAACTTATAATTTATTGAATGAACAGTGATAAAATAGCCAGAATAGTTTTATTATCAGGAGCACTTTTAATATTACTTGTGGCTGGAGGAATGGTATTTTCTTTGGTAGAAGGAGCCATTCCTTCATTTAAGGCCTTTGGGTTAAAATTTATCATTTCGAATGAATGGGACCCTACCGAAGGGCGCGAAAGATATGGTGCCTTGCCCTTCATTGCAGGTACAATGATGACCTCTTTGGGTGCACTTTTAATAAGTTTGCCACTTTCCTTTTCAACATCCTTGTTTTTAGGTGAATATTATAGGAATACAAGAATTGCTAAAGTTATAGGTTCAATGGTCGATTTGCTGGCTGGGATACCTTCTATTGTTTATGGTTTATGGGGATTTTATGTTCTTAGGCCCCTGTTGATCAATATGGGCGCAACCGGGCAGGGATTTGGTATTTTTACCTCAAGCCTGATTTTGGCAATAATGATTATTCCCTATGCGACCTCATTGAGCAACGAAATAATCTCAATGGTTCCGAATGAATTAAAAGAAGCAGCATATTCATTGGGGGCAACAAGGCTCGAAGTTATAACCAATGTTACTGTGCCCAATGCCCGTTCAGGAATTGTGGCAGGATATATTTTATCTTTCGGGAGGGCACTGGGTGAAACAATGGCTGTTACAATGCTAATTGGCAATGCAAATGTTATCCCAAATGGATTGTTTAGCGCCGGTAACTCTATGGCCAGTGTAATTGCCAATCAATTTGGGGAAGCTGAAGGCCTGAAATTAAGTTCGCTGATCGCAATCGGCCTTTTGCTGTTTTTAATAACAGGAATTGTAAATTGGATTGGAAAATTAATTATCAAACGTTTTTCGTAAAATCATGGATGCAAAATTGACCATTGAAAAAAAGGATTTCCAGAAAAGAAGAACGGTTAAGGATAAAGTTTTTCTGGGAATTGTGATCGCACTTTCAGTGATTACGATATCTCCAATTGTACTAATTATAGCAAAACTTATTGAAAAAGGGTATCGGCAAATCAGCTTTAATTTTGTCATTCAAAACACACCCGATACCTTTGAAGCAATGATGGCATTGGCAAGCGGAGAGAAAATTCCCGGAGGTATAGCCAATGGTATTGTCGGAACACTTATTATGGTGGTTATAGCAGCAGTTTTAGCAATTCCGGTTGGTATTCTTTCGGGTATTTATTTATACGAAAACCAGGAGAAATTTTTACCAAACCTCATTCGTAACATTTCAGATATACTTCAGGGTGTTCCATCAATTGTGCTTGGGCTTATTGCCTATATCTGGGTTGTAAAACATATCACAAATGGTTATTCTGCCCTTGCAGGTAGTTTATCACTTTCAATAATGATGGTACCTATGATTGTACGGTCAACCGAAGAAACCATGAAAATGATACCTAACAGTATAAAAGAAGCTGGGTTGGCACTTGGGATACCCTATTATAAAGTTATTTTAAGGATCCTAATCCCAACAGGGTTTAGTGGGCTTTTAACAGGAATATTGCTTGGGATTTCAAGAGTATTGGGAGAAACAGCACCTTTAATGCTTACAGCGCTTGGCAGCTCTGTAATAAACCTGGATGTTACAAAACCAACAAGTGCTATTCCGCTATTAATTTGGGAATTTTATAACGATCCGAACATGGTTGACCTGATTTGGAGTTCATCCTTATTGCTTATGTTTATTGTATTGTCCCTCAACCTAATTTCTAAAAGGATTGCCGCACGAAGCAAATAAATAAAATGAACACAGAAAAAGAAAATATTAAAAACCCTGTACTGTCAATGAAGAACCTTTCCATTGCATATAATAAGACAAATTATGCCGTGAAAAATGTGACAGTGGATATCAAAAAAAATGCGGTTACTGCTATTATGGGGCCCTCGGGATGTGGGAAAAGTACACTGTTAAGGGCAATAAACCGGATGCATGAGCTGTATGAAAACATTGTAACCGAAGGAAACATATACCTGAATGGGGAAGATATCATGAAAATGTCAACCATTAAATTAAGGCGTGAAGCTGGGATGGTTTTTCAAAGGCCAAACCCTTTCCCCACCATGAGCATTTACGATAATGTGATTGCAGGTTATAAACTGAATGGTATCCGAATGAAAAAATCGGAAAAAGATGAAATTGTTGAACGTTCTTTGCTTGATGTTGCTTTGTGGGACGAGGTAAAAGACTCATTAAACAAAAAAGGTACATTTCTTTCCGGCGGACAGCAGCAAAGGCTTTGTATTGCAAGGGCACTGGCTTTTCAACCAGAGGTTATTTTACTGGATGAACCAACTTCGGCACTCGACCCAATTGCAACTTCAAAAATTGAAGAACTGCTCATTAAACTGAAAAAAAATTATACCATTTTAATGGTGACCCATAATATGTCACAAGCAGCCAGGATCTCCGATTATTCCATGTTTATGTATTTAGGTGAATTGGTTGAGTACGGAAAAACAAAAAACATGTTTACCAACCCGCAAGACCGACGGACAGAAGAATACTTAACCGGAAAGTTTGGGTAATATTAGTAAATTCAATTCATAATTAAGTATAATGATTACAAAAAAGGATAAAGCAATTGAAAGCATAAATTCAGATTTTGAAGAATTTGCAAATTTAGTTCTACTTCAACTTGATCTTTTAGAAGAAATAGTTAGCGCAGGAGAATTGGCGATACCTGAACAAACTTTGAAGAAGATTGATTTGAATGAGGACCAACTTGACAAAATGGAAATCAAAATAAGCGACAAAATTATTCGCACCATTGTTTTGTATAGCCCTGTTGCATCTGATATAAGAAAACTGATGTCAAGTTATCGGATCGTTATTAACCTTGAAAGGATTGGCGATCTTGTTGTAAGAATTACCAAATTCCTGAAAATGGTAAAAAAGCAGGAAGTGTACGATTCATTGTCGGATGTAATTTCCAATACTTTGATGCAAAGCATTAATATGGTTAAAAAATCATTGCTTTCGTTCACGCACAACGACAAAGAATTTGCCATTTGGACAATAAAAAATGATACGATCAGTGACGAGATCAACCAAAAAATGTTTAAAAAAGCCATTAAAAAGAGCCATATCGACAATGAAAACAAACAAATGTTTTTAAGCTTTGCAAATATTAAAGAAATGGTTTCCAGTATTGAAAGAATTGCAGATCATGCAACAAACATTGCCGAAGCAGCAATTTATTCTTTGGAAGGGAAAGATATAAGGCATCAACCTTTTGATGAAGATTAATATGATTGAAACAGGTGCAAAAATACTTGTGGTTGACGACGAACAGGACTTGTGTGAAATACTCGAGTTTAACCTGGCAAGCGAAGGTTTTAAAGTTGATACGGCAAATTCAGGAGAAGAAGCATTAAAAAAATCATTAGATAAGTATGACCTTTTCCTTTTTGATGTTATGATGGGGGGAATGTCGGGCTATAAACTTGCCAATACAGTTCGCAAGGAACTTAATTTATCAACACCAATTGTATTTCTAACAGCCAAAGAAACTGAAAATGATGTGCTCACAGGTTTTAATGTAGGTGCCGATGATTTTATTACGAAACCTTTTTCGATCCGAGAAGTTGTGGCAAGGCTTAAAGCTATTTTGAAAAGGGGCAAGAATGTTTCCGGTTCGTCTTCGATTTTTGAAATAGGGGATTTAAGTATCGACCTTAAGAAAAAGACAACCACCATCGCAAATGAGAAAGTGAGCCTGACTCGAAAAGAATTTGAAATCCTGACACTGTTGGTAAAAAATATAGGACAGTATATTGCCCGCGAAGAAATCCTTCAGCGTATTTGGAGGGACGATGTAATTGTAACCGAAAGAAATGTGGATGTGAACATTGCAAGGTTGAGGAAGAAGATTGGCGATTACGGGAAAAACATCAAAGGCAGGTCAGGTTATGGCTATTGTTTTGAAAACGATACTAATTAAAAAACTAATAAAGTGAAACAGAATTCAATAAGAAGGAAGATATTCTTTTATTTCCTGGCTGTATTTGTAGTTTTCACGGTATCTGTGCTTTTTTTTCAGTACGGACAGGAAAAAAAATACAGGACAGAACAGTTGGAAAATACTCTGGATAATATCTCGGAAATAACCCACAATTATATCGAACAACAAGGCTTGATCATTTCCAGAGATTTTCAGTCGCTTAACCAAATCAGGGACATACTTCCAAATGCAAATATCAGGCTAACGATCATCAACGATAAAGGAATCGTTTTGTACGATAGTTTTGTTACCGATTATTCAAGTATGGAAAATCATTTTGAACGCGCCGAAGTTCAAAAAGCATTGTACTCAGGCGAGGGCTCCAATATCAGATTGTCGGCAACAACAAATCAGCAGTTTTATTATTATGCAAAATATTATAAAAAGTATTTTGTACGTACTGCGGTTGTCTATAACATTGAAATACAGAATTTCCTGAAAGCAAAAAGAGTCTTTCTCTTTTTTATTGTGGTTCTTTTTGTTATTGTTGGTTTTGCCTTGTATTTCGTTACTGGTAAAATTGGAGAATCGTTAACTAAACTGAAGGACTTTGCCATTAATGCCGGAAAAAATGAACCGATAAAAAATGAAACTACCTTCCCGGATGATGAGCTTGGAGTAATTAGTCGACAAATAATACAAATTTATAACAACCTTAAACTTGCCAAAGATGAACTTTCAAACGAAAAGGAAAAACTTTTAAACCATTTGAATGTATTGAACGAAGGAATTTCGTTTTTTTCGGCTCTGAAAGAAAAGAATTTATCTAACAGCCAATTTATCCAGTTTATAAACGTAATTTCCGAAAAGTCAACCATTTCTGCCGACTATATATTTAGCATTAAGGAATTTAAAAAAGTAAACGTTTTTGTGGATGAAATATTAAATTCTAAAACAGAAATTCAGGGGCACGAGCTTCCGCAACTAGACTATACCATTTCAAAAAACGAACGCTATTTTCGGGTTCAGTGTATTGTATTTTATGACCATAGTTTTGAAGTGATAATTACCGATATTACCAAACTTGAAAAAAGGAGGCTGATGAAACAACAACTCACCTCAAACATTGCACATGAATTAAAAACCCCGTTGGCTTCAATAAAAGGTTATCTCGAAACATTGATTGACAATGGTGGCATTCCGGAAGAAAAACAAAAACATTTTATCGCAAAAGCTTTCATGCAATCCGACAGGTTGTCCAATTTGATCAATGATATATCCTTATTAAACAACATTGAAGATGCAGGTGAGCTTTATGAATTTAAACCGGTCAAGGTAAAACAAGTAATCCAGGAGGTTATAGAAAACCTTGGAAACAGGCTGGAAGATGCCAAAGCAAAATTAAATATTGAAATTGAAGAAGGAGTTTTGATTCATGGAAACGAAACCTTGTTATTTTCAGTTTTCCAGAATTTAATATCAAATTCTATAAATTACGGGGGAAAGAAAATATCCATTCAAATTAAAAATTATTTAGAGGACGAGAAGTATTATTATTTCTCTTATTCAAATACTGGTAATTCTATTCCCGAAGAACATTTGACAAGGATTTTTGAAAGGTTTTACCGGGTTGATACCGGACGCACTAGGGAGAACGGGGGAACCGGACTTGGATTGTCAATTGTAAGGAACGCAATACAGTTGCACAAAGGCGAAATTTCTGCCAGGAATTTGCCCAAAGGAGGATTGGAATTTTTATTCTCACTGGCAAAAAATTAAAAGCACTTAAATGAACATTTGAAGGGATGGCACAATGGGCCATCCCTTTTTTTGTGCCGGATAATGAGGATGGTGATGAAACAGGCTTCCTGAAAACTTAAGTCTTATCTGTTTAATATCACATTCGAACCAGGGGTATAGCTTATAAATTAAATGTTAACTGAACAATCGGCGGCTTTAAAAATATTATCAGCAATTCCAGGGCTTTTTAATCCTAAAACCAAACAAATCAAATACGGCATAATGTTCACATAACCAACAGAATACAGATAGTTGTTGTGCTTTTAGGAACAGATTTGTTATTACAGATTTATTACATAAATGTAACGAAAACTTTATGGGACTTTAATCATGATGTAACAATATTGGAGTTGCTTAGCGGCGAAAATCAGAGTGTAATAGAGGACTTTTAAGGTCATTGAAGAAACCGATTTTCTTGTTTAAAGAAAACTAGATTGGAAGAGACAACATTATTTTTATGAGATTCAAATTACTATTAGTTAGTTGTTTTTTTATGGTTCAAACGAGTTTGTTTAGTCAAACCGGGACTTTAAAAGGATTAGTAAAAGATAAAAAAAGTGGAGAAACATTGGTAGGGACTACCATTGTTATTCCGGGAACAACCCTCGGCACAATAACCGATTTTGATGGAAAATACAGTTTAAAGAACATTCCGGTTGGGACATATACCGTTCAATGTTCATTTATTTCCTATAAAACCGAAATACAGGAAAACGTTGTTATTAAAGATGGGCTTGAAACGGAAATAAATTTCAATTTAGATGAAGATGTCGTTGAAATTGGGGGTGTTGAAGTTGTTGCAAAGGCAAAACGCGAATCTGAATCAATGCTCTTGCTCGAACAAAAACAATCTGCATCCATCAAAGAATCAATTGGGGCTGAAGTTTTATCCAACCAAGGTGTTTCAGATGCAGCAACTGCAGCAACCAAAATTACGGGTATTTCAAAACAAGAAGGTGGTAAAACCTTAAATGTAAGGGGACTTGGCGACCGATATAACAATACAACATTAAACGGGCTCCCCTTGCCATCGAACAATGCGGAAAATAAAAACATAGATCTGGAACTTTTCTCAACGGATATTATTGAATATATCGGCGTTGAGAAAGTTTCCACATCCCCCCTTTATGGCGATTTTGCAGGAGCCAACGTTGACATCGTTTCTAAAAAATTTACCGGGAACGGTTTCCTTCAGCTTGGACTTAAAACCGGAATAAACAACAGTGTTTTTGATGCAGATGATTTCTATTTGCAGGATGGTCCCGGTTTTTTTGGGTTCGATAATTTCTTCATGACTTCTTCTTTGAGCAAATACGATTTTGAAACAAAGTGGAACCCCCAATTAAAAAGCATTAGTCCAAATGTAGGATTCTCCTTAACGGGAGGTAAATCTTTTGAAATTTCAGGTTCAAAATTAAATACCTTCTTTACTGCATCGTTCGATAATGATTATTCATACAGCGATTTAATCCAGCGAAGAATTAATGGGAGCGATGACCCAAGAAAGACCCTCGAAGGGGAAGAATTTAATTATACAACCCAATCAACAGCAATGTTGAACCTTAATTATGAAGTTGGAAATCATAACTTCTATTTAAATTCAATGCTTCTCAACTCTTCGGACCAGAAGCTAAAAAACCTACGAGGTTTTATTAAAGACCTTGCCGAAGACAGTGCATTAATCAGAAGGTCAGATTTTGAAAGGACCACGATTATTGCAAACCAAATACTTGGAAACCATCAATTGGGCGAAACACTGGAAGCCGACTGGGGAGCTTCTTATAACCACGTATTAAATATTATCCCTGACCGTAGACATTTGTCGCTTAACGGGTTAAACGACGAAGGAATAGCATATTTTACCGACGATAATGAATCAGATAACTATAGGTATTTTCATGATTTCGTGGAGGATGAGTTTGCTGTAAACGCAAGTTTTAGCAAAGCATTTGGAGATCCTCTGAATGAAGATACCAAAACCCGTGGCAAATTAACTGCTGGATATTCAGGAAAATACAAAGTAAGGGATTTCAAATCAACGCAGTTTAACCACGACATTTACAGAAACAGGAGCATTTTTAATCCACCTCCAGGTGGGTATTATGCGACTGTGGATGTATTGGATATTGATGCATTTTTAAATGACGATAACCTGGAAAGGGCAGATGGTTATGGCTTTTATTTAAAAACTTTCTTCGGAAATACAATAAGGCCTGCAACTTACAAAGGAACACAGTTCGTAAATGCAGGATTTCTTTCGCTGGAATACCAATTGTCTGAAAAATTAATGGCATTGGCTGGCATCCGTGTTGAAAACGTATATCAAAAAGTTGAGTATGTAACTGCATTGGCTCCTGAAGGAGGCTCAGGCGATTTTACCGAACTTGCTATTTTGCCTAGTTTCTCTTTAAAATATGGATTGAACGAAAAAAATAACTTAAGGTTGGCATTGGGCAAAACATACACATTGCCGCAGTTCACTGAAATGGCACTTTTCCTGTTTGAAGGAATCACTGAAACTACCTTGGGTAACCCATATTTATACCCATCCGATGTTTATAATGTTGAATTGAAATGGGAAATGTTTCCTAAAAGAGGGGAATTGCTTTCTGTTTCAACCTTTGGAAAATACATCGAAGATCCGATAAATAAATTTGTAATGGCTTCGGCTTCCAATGATTTTACCTATGCCAATACGGGCGATTGGGCCTATGTTTATGGTGTTGAGGTTGATATCAAAAAAGACTTGTTTACCCTTTCTACCGATGATGGATTAAAAAAATTATCTGTGGCTGCCAACCTATCGCTAATGGAGACCAAGCAGGAATTGAACGGCGAAAAAGTGAGGGAAGAAACAAAAGATGAAAATGGCAACTCCCAAATAAGTGTGAATTTTAATAAAGATGAAGAAGGACTGCAGGGAGCAGCGCCTTTAATTGCAAACGCCAGCCTGAGTTATCGGACCGATTGGGCAAATGGAGAGAATTCAATAACATCGTCGGTAGTGTATAACTATATATCCGACAGGTTGTACCTTATTGGAACATCTTCATTTGGAAACCAGGTTGATAAGAATCTACATACGGTTGATTTCGTACTGAAAACGAAACTGAAAAAGTTTGGGATCAGCTTTACTGCAAAAAATTTATTGAACCAAAACGTTGACCGTGAACAGGAAAATCTATCGCAAAATTTTCTGGTTCAATCGTATAAAAGAGGCATTAAAATGAGCCTCGGATTATCGTACAAATTTTAAGATTTTAATTAATAACCAAAAAACAATCATGAAAAAATTAGTATTAGCCATGATGGCAATTTTAACAATTGCCTTTGTAAGTTGCGAGAAAGATGATCCAATGCCAATTCCTGGTGATGATCCCCAAGATTTAAAAGGGGAAATTACGGATGCGGTTACTCTTGATGCTTCAGAGACTTATAAACTTACCGGTGCTTTAATTGTAAAAACTGGGGGTTCTTTAACAATTCCTGCCGGAACAGTAATCGAAGCAGTTGGAGGACAAATTTCATACATAGCAGTTGCTCAGGGAGCGAAAATCTACGTAAACGGAACAGCAAGTGATCCGGTTATTATGACATCAGATGATCCAACGCCTGGTTCATGGGGAGGTTTGGTAATTTGTGGAAATGCACCAACTAATAAATCAGATGTTTCTGCCGGAGCAGAAGTTTCAGGCTTGCCTTATGGTGGTGATGTAGCTGATGATAACTCTGGTGTAATTAAATATTTACGTGTTGAATATACTGGATTCAATTATAATGAAGAGAAGCAATTTAATGGAGTTTCTTTCTTTGGTGTTGGATCTGGAACTGAAGTTGATTACGTGGTTTCCTACAATGGAAAAGACGATGGTATCGAATTTTTTGGTGGTACTGTAAATGCTTCTCACCTTGTATCGGTTGGTAGCGATGATGATGGTATCGACTTTGCCGATGGTTGGTCAGGAACTGGTGAATACTGGGTTTCATTAAACTCCACAAAATCAGGAATCGAAGGATCAAACAATGGTGATGATGGTGCAGCAACCCCAATGACGAATTGTACCTTAAGAAACCTTACTGTATATGGAATGGGCGAAAAACCTTTTTATTTAAAAGAAGGTGCTGGCCAGGTAAACGTTGACAATATTGTAATTGGAGGATTGGTTGAAAGTAAAGAACAACCTATTTTCTATGCAGATAGTGATGATTCAGATGCACAAGCAAGAATCACGAATGGAGACGTTGTTGTGACAAATGCAAGGTTTGTTGATATTGTAGGTGCTCAAACCAAAGCAGTTGATGGATTAAGCATTGGTGAAAACCCTGCTGCTTCAGGAGCTGGCAATGGTGTTTCAAAACCAGATTGGATGCCAGATGCACTAAATAATGTTGATGGTTCAACCACAGTATTCGGAGATGCTCCTTCAGGAGGAGAAGTTGCTTTAAGTGGTGATATTACAACCGATGTAACTTTAAATGCAACAACAGATTATAAATTGATTGGGGGCTTGGTAGTAACAGCTGGAGCCTCTTTAACAATTCCTGCTGGAACCAAAATTGAAGCAGTTGGTGGACAAATATCTTATATTGCTGTAGCTCAAGATGCTCAAATCTTTATTAATGGAACAGCAGATGCTCCTGTAATTATGACTTCTGATGATCCAACACCAGGATCGTGGGGAGGTTTGGTTATTTGTGGTAAAGCTCCAACTAACAAGTCAGATGCTTCTGCAGGCGCCGAAGTTTCAGGATTGCCTTATGGGGGAACAGATGTAAGTGACAACTCTGGTGTTATTAAATACTTACGTGTTGAATATACCGGATTCAATTATAACGAAGAAAAACAGTTTAATGGAGTTTCATTCTTTGGTGTTGGTAACGGAACTGAGGTTGATTATGTAGTTTCTTACAAAGGAAAAGACGATGGTATTGAATTTTTTGGAGGATCTGTAAATGCTTCTCACCTCGTATCAGTTTACAGCGATGACGATGGTATTGACTTCGCTGATGGTTGGTCAGGAACTGGTGAATATTGGGTTTCACTAAATTCCACAAAATCAGGAATCGAAGGCTCAAATAACGGTGATGATGGTGCAGCAACCCCAATGACGAATTGTACCTTAAGAAACTTGACTGTTTATGGAATGGGCGAAAAACCATTTTATTTCAAAGAAGGTGGTGGTAACCAAAACATTGATAATATTGTAATTGGTGGTTTGGTAGAATCAAAATCACAAGCAATTTTCTATGCTGATGACGATAATGCAAAAGCCAGGATCGATGCTGGTGACATTGTTGTTTCAAACGTAAAATTTGTAAACATTGTGGATGGTAGCCAACCTAAAGCAGTGGAAGGTTTAACCGTTGGTGAGAATCCTGCAGCAACAGGTGCTGGCAATGGAATCAACAAACCAAGTTGGATGCCCGATGCTTTAAACAATGTAAACGGAACAGAAACTGTATTTGGCGATCCGGTTTCAGGAGTTGAAGTGGCACTAAGCGGTGATATTACAGGTGATGTAGAGTTAAATGCTGCAAACGATTATAAATTGTATGGAGAATTGGTTGTAAAATCAGGTGCTTCATTAACGATTCCTGCCGGAACTGTAATTGAAGCTAAAGGTGGTCAGATATCATATATAGCTGTGGCTCAAGGAGGTAAAATTTATATAAATGGAACTGCTGACGCACCTGTTGTAATGACATCAGATGATCCAACACCTGGTTCATGGGGAGGTTTGGTTGTTTGCGGTAAAGCTCCAACAAATAAATCAGATGCTTCTTCGGGTGCCGAAGTTTCAGGTTTACCTTATGGTGGAAACGTTGTAGACGATAATTCAGGTGTGATTAAATATTTACGCGTTGAATATACTGGGTTCAATTATAGCGACACAAAACAATTTAATGGAGTTTCTTTCTTCGGTGTAGGCAACGGAACCGAGGTTGACTACGTGGTTTCGTACAAAGGAAAAGACGATGGCATTGAATTCTTTGGAGGTTCGGTAAATGCGTCACACCTGGTTTCAGTATATAGTGACGATGATGGTATTGACTTTGCTGATGGATGGTCAGGAACTGGAGAATACTGGTTCTCAATGAATTCAACAAAATCAGGAATCGAAGGATCAAACAATGGTGACGACGGTGCTGCAACCCCAATGACAGATTGTACTTTGAGAAACCTAACTGTTTATGGAATGGGCGAAAAACCATTTTATTTTAAAGAAGGTGGAGGCAAACAAAATATTGATAATATCGTTATTGGTGGATTGGTTGATGGCAAATCACATGCCTATTTTTATGCTGATGATGCCAATGCGCAGGCAAGGATCGATGCCAATGAAATTGTAGTTGCCAATTGTAAGTTTTATAATATTGGTGATCATGACAAAGCAATTACAGGTTTAACTGTTGGTGAAAATGCAGATGCAACCGGCGCTGGAAACGGAATTGAAAAACCAAGCTGGATGTCAGATGCTTTAAATACAGTAAACAGTACAACAAAAGTTATAGAATAAAAAAATACATTAAATTAGATAATTAAAGCCCTCCAGTGCTGGAGGGCTTTATGTACTTAAGAATTTATCCATGAGAAGAGCAGGCATAATAATTACATTTCTTTGCGTCTTGGTATTACAATCTTTTTCGCAGGACATTAAACTAATTGACGGGTACTATTATAAAAAAGATATGCTTTACACAGGGAAGCATATTGAAAGTTATGAAAATGGGAAACCCAAATTGGTTATGTACATCCATAATGGATTAAAAGATGGCTTAGTAATTAGTTATTATGAAAATGGTATCCAGGCTGAACAAAAATCTTATAAAGAAGGATTGAAAGACGGGGCATGGATAAATTGGAATGAAGAGGGTGTAAAAATTGCGGAGGCTAATTACAAAAAAGACAAAAAGGAAGGAGATTGGTTTGTGTGGGATAACGATGGTAAATTGCTATATGAGATGAAATATTCGAAAGGCAAAAAGATCGGGACCTGGAAGAAATACGATGGCTCTGGAACGCTTTTGTCTAAAAGAAAATTCAAAAAGCCGTAATAAAACTTTAATGGTATTTTAATTTCTCTTTAATTACAGCGTAATAACAACAACGTACCTTTGATGTATAAAGTTTGAAACAAATAAATTTATATACAATGAAAAGGTTAATCGTTTTACTTATCGTATCGTGTTTTACAGTGGTAAGCTTTGCAAAAAAGAGTGACACAAAAACCGAAAAGCCTGCAAAAGCTGAATCATCAGTTGAGATTAAAGGGAAAGTGGTTGATTTTAATACCGGAGAAGCATTGGTTGGTGTTGAAATTACACTTGAAGGTACAGATACAAAAGCATACACAGATTTTGACGGTGATTTTGTAATTAAAAATGTAAATCCTGGAGAATGTAACTTAATCGCTTCTTACATTTCATACGAAAAAAGTTACGTCGAAAAATTGAATGTTGAGAAAAATAATCAGGTGGATATAAAGTTGATAGAATCAAATTAACAAGCCTGATTTTTCTATTATACTTAAGATTGAATAACCATCTCTGAGAGCAGGGATGGTTTTTCGCGTTCTAAATTATTTCATTAAAATTAGCCCTTAACAATATGTTTGTCCCTGAAACGGCCAGGAGTAATTCCTTCTTTCTGCTTAAATATCCGGATAAAGGTGTTTAGAGAACCAAATCCGGAGAGCTCCGAAATATAGTTTAGCGAATAGTTTTTTAAGGATAAATCGGATAAAAGCCTTTTTGCTTCTTCAATCCTGTAATTATTTACAAATTCAACAAACGTACAATTAAAGTCTTTGTTTATTAAGTTAGAAACGTAAGTCCTGTTGGTGTTTAGTTGTTTGCAGACGTGGGTAATTTTTAAATCGTTTTGTTTGAAAAGTTGATCATTAACAAACAGCTTTATTAGCTCGTTTTTCAATTGATTATGGGCATAGTCTTTCATATTCACTTCATTTTGAACCTCAAGGTCTTTTTCAAGGTCAACAATGTTGTGGTTTTGCATAAATCCCTGAAAACCAATCAAAAACAACAGAATACTGAAAATCAACGATGGAAATAGAAGCAGATAAACTGAACCTTCGAAAGAAGCCCTGCCAAGCACATTAAAGACAGTACTGGCAATTGAAGTAAGTATAATGGAATATAGTAAAAGGTTCACCCAGTTAAGCGATTTGCTTTTTAGGTCTGAATAAAAATTTGCAATCTTTTTATTATACCGAACCACCAGTCGATGACCTGCAACCAAAAACACAATGATTTGAACCGAAAAAACAATCCTGCTAAAAATATAAATGTTTTTTTGTACCTGAAAAAGTAAAGATGGTGGGGAAATCAGTTCCCTCTGATGTACAAAACCATGAAAAAAGTTAAGGCTTTCCGATGCATCCATTAGTTGGTAAACTAAATATTCGGCACATGCTAAAATGAATGCAGGTAAAAGAAATAGCAGGTTCTTTAATTTAATTTTTGTGTCAATTGTCAATGTTCTTATATACCAATAATAGAATGGGTAAACCGATAACGATGAAAAGGTATATATAGGACCGAATATCCTAAAGTTATAGTCTTGTTGATGGAAGTAAAGCGCATGGCTTAGGTAAACAAAAAACGCCAAAACCATAAAAATCCCCAAAAGAAATTTTGTTTTGTTTTTTTGCCGAAACGAAGTCAGCAAAAGTACTGCCCAAAAAGCAGTTACATACATGGGGGTGTAAATAATTAGGTCTTTTAGCATTCCAATTCAATGAGTGTAGCTAGAGCTAATTTACAATATGAATATTAAATGTACAAATTGGAGCAATAGATTTACCTGGCAAAGATTACATTTGATCATCTTTTTATGATTTCATAAACTGAGGGGTAAGCGGGGCTCCGGATATGGATAAAGCTGTCTATCTTCTACCTTATATTGAAAAGCAACTTTATTAACGGACTCTGCTTATTGTTCGGTTTATAAGCATATTTAAGCCTTCGGGTTTACCCCAAAAACGGTTATACAATTAAACATGTATCGGAAAGAGGTAGCCCAAACTGCTTCTTTCCTTTCTATTTTCTCAAAAAACGTAACTGTCAAATGTTTTAAAAGATAGATAAATATAAGCAGATAATTTTGTGCCAAATGATAGGTTTTAAGAAGAATTAATTAGCAAAAATATAATTAGCATATTAAAATTTTATGCGAATAAATTATAAATTTATAAGGTCAACTAATCTAAGATATTTAATTCATGAACCAAGTAATTTGCAACAAGTGTAAGGGGGCAAATAACCCTGACAATAAATTTTGCTCCAACTGCGGAACTATCCTTGATGGAAGTGTGCAGGAAGACTTTCAGGAACCATCATCTTCAGCAAAAACCATTCGCTCATCGGGCAACTATTCCGGGAAAATGATTAAAGGAAAAAAATCAAAAGGATGGAAGATTTTTAGAAATATCATTATTGGCCTTGTATTGCTTGGAGTACTTGCTCTTGTAATTTGGTTCCAGGTTGATCCTGATGCCGGTAAAAAACTCACCGATGCCTTAATGGGAATTGCATTTATGGCTGTTTTCTTTTTTGTAGGTTGGTTATTTATGCGCGGTAAAAAAGGGAAAACAAACTACGACTGGGATGATGATCAATACAGCGATGTTGCAGATGACGATGATTAACCTTTAAGAATATATACAATGGCTTTTTGTTCAAATTGTGGAAAAGAAATCAATCAGGCGGTAGCTTTTTGTGGAAGTTGCGGCACTCCGGTTGTTCAGCAAAATGCCGGAATTTCGGCGCAGGCTGTTTTCGATGTTGTGAACCGTGAACGCTTAAACATGGTAAAAGTGGAACTTACAAATGCTGCATTTCGATATGAAGCCGGTGCAATGCATTATATGAAAGGAAATCTCGAATTAGAATCCAATGTCCCCGGAATGGGAAAAATGTTTAAGTCGATGATTACCAAAGAGAAAATCATTAAACCGATAATCAGGGGTACGGGCACGGTATTTTTGCAGCCTTCGTTTGGTGAGTTTACTATTCTTGACCTTCAAAATGATGAATGGATACTCGACAGGGGAGCTTATTATGCATCTGATATGGACATTGAAATTGGTGCATATACCAACAGGGCCATAAGCGCCATGTTTTCAGGCGAAAAATGGTTTCAAACTGTGGTTGCCGGAACCGGGAAAGTAGTTATTACATCGGCTGGTCCACTCGAAGAAATTGAATTGAACAACGACAAACTTGTGGTTGACGGGGCATTTGCAGTTGCACGTACTTCAGGAATCGATTTAAAAGTAACCAAAGCCTCGAAGGGTATTTTTTCAACCATTATTTCAGGCGAGGGATTGGTCAATACCTTTAGCGGGACAGGTAAAATATTAATTGCCCCGGTTGACAACTATTTTAATACTTTGATCCACACACTTCGAATAATCGACAGTAGGGTCATGCAATTGCATAAAAAATAAATTACAATTTTATTAAACAATCATTGTATTTGATTTTACCTAACAAATACAAATGAATGAATATATGAGCTTAGTAAAAATTTTAAACTGGCAACGATGAAAAAAATTATTGGTGTTACTATTTTAGCTCTTTTTTGCAGCGTTCATTTTCATACAGCAACAGCAAACTATGCCTTAAAAATACCTGAAGGCAAGAACTTAGCTCCGGAAGTTGATGTTTCCGAAAATCAATCAATAACAACAAATAATATAGAAGGAGTTTATAAAACAGATTTTGATAACCTGTCAATAGTAATTGAAGGGAATAAAGTCTCAGGTTTTTATGAGCAAAAGTATGGAAAACTTGATGGAATTTTGAAAGGCCATACCCTTACAGGAACATGGGTGAATAGTGGCAGTGGGAATAAGGGAAGATTTGAGTTTGTTTTCAACGATGATTTTTCGGCATTTACCGGAAAGTGGAATTATGAAAATAATCCTTTGACAAAATCATGGAATGGAACAAAAATAGGAGGAATTGTTAAAGGTGGCGGATTGACAAGCACACTTGATGGGATGGATTATGAACAATCAAATGCGGAAATCCAGGAAATCAAAATAGCAGGAACCTATCAAACCGATTTTAAAACATTGATATTAACCAACGACGGCAAGTATGTGACCGGGATATATGAAAATGGAAATGGTTCACTCCAAGGAGTGCTTGAAGAACATGTTTTTAGTGGAAACTGGACAAATCGGGGAAGTGGAAATAAAGGGAAGTTTTCGTTTATATTTAATACGGATTATTCAGAATTTAAAGGTAAATGGGGCTACAATAATGATGTTCTGTCAAGGAAATGGGATGGAAAAAAAACACATGATGCTGTACCATCTGGTTCATTAAATTCAAAAATGTCGGGTTTGTCATTCAATAAACAAAATAAACCCGAATCTGATAATCCGTCTGGGAAGAAGCCAACAGGCGGGGTCTATAGTTCAACCAATAATACTGTTTCGGGCAACGCTAAAATAGAGGGAGCCTATAAAACAACATTTAAAATTCTTAACCTAAAAATTGATGGAAATAATGTTACTGGATTGTATGAGAATAACAGTGGATCCCTTAGTGGCAAATTAATTGGCAATACACTATCTGGAAGCTGGTACAATAAAGGAAGCAAAAAACAAGGAAAATTTGAATTTGTTTTTTCAAACGATTTTAGTTCGTTTACAGGTAAATGGGGCTATAATAATGATCCACTTACCAGAACATGGAATGGGAATAAGTGAATAATGTTTTAATTGGATAGAGAATATTGCGAATTATGACAAAACAATTGTTGGCTTTAATTTATATCATCGTGTTCGTTTTTGTTCAAACGGTTTCAGGGCAAAAAATTCTTAGTGAGCATGAAACACAATGGGTACTCGAAGCAAGGGGCGAATTGGAGCAAGCGCTCTCCGATCCTGAAATGGAGGAAAGTGAACGGATACGATTGATTGAAAGAAGTGCGAAAACCCTAAAAGAATATGGTCAACCCTGGGCATATCCAAGTGGTAATATCCCTTTGCAGGATTTGATGAACACAAATTTCGAACAATGTAAAACAAATGTGAAAGAATGGTCAGACTGTTCCTTAAAGATGGGGAATAAATCGCTGGAACAAAAAATGCAAATTATTAATCAGTTGCAGGTTGAAGTTGGCGAAAGACAACTGCAATTATTAATTCCGGGCGGCAACGCAGCGGTTTCATTGTCCATGGAATTTGTGAATACCTTTTTTGACGTAAATATAGTGGATGGGTTCACAAATGGGCAGGTCGGAAATGCCCGGGATTTAAAGACCCGTTTTATTGAGCTTGCCAAACGGGGTGAATTTATAAAACGTGTTGAACAGATGATCAAGGATGACAAAGCATCACTGATCCAATTGGACAAAGATCGGAAATACCTGAGGATCGTTGAAAATAAATGGGAAAGTATTTACAGAAATGCAACTAATTCAACCCCTACCATAACGGGATATGAAGGAGCTTTACTCAATAGTGGGCATGCTTCGCAAACAAGTATTCAAAAAAAAGGGGTGATCCATACCAATATTTTGGTGGGAACATGGAGGTTCGGGTTTCCCCAAACAGGTTATTTTTATTGGACGTTTAATACAAATAACACCTGGAAATTTGAAGATAAAATGAACGAAGGGGAACAAACTCAAACCGGAACCTATTCTGTTTTTGGGAATACCTTAAAACTTGTCGGACCAAAAGGTGAATGCAGCGATGTGGAAGGTGTTTTTCAATTTGTAATTGAAGACGGCGACCTTCGATTTACATCGATTAAAGACCCATGCATGAGCAGGAAACTAACACTTAATCATATTTGGGAAAAGTAGAACTATTATTAAAAATACATTTTTACAAATATTAAATCACAACACTATGAAAATTAAATTATTAGGATTTAGCTTTTTAGCTTTTCTGCTTTTGGCAGCCTGTAACGACGATGAGGGCTACAATAAACTTGGCGGGAGTACAGATTTAGAAACCAATCAGGTAGGTTATTCTTATACTTTGCGTGGAACTCTTGATGGTGTTTCATTGGGAACAGGGTTTAATGCAACGGTTGTTGAAAATAGTGATGGGATCGTTGAAATTCAACTGGAAGGGGAATTGGCATCTCAGTATGTTTCACAAATACCATCCACATATGTTGGCTCAAATGGAGAAGTAAATGTTACGGGTAAATTTATTAATAGCACAGAAGGTGTGGGTTATGTGAATGCGAATGGTGATCAAAGTATCCTGGTAAAATACAATGCTAAAGTTGGTGACAAATGGAGCTATACTACATTGGGTGGTAAAACACTTAACAGAGAGGTCATATCCAAATCAACAGAAGATGATTACTACTGGGGAGGAATGCTAATTAAAGTAATCGAAGTAGAGCAAAACCTTCCATATCCCGGATTTAATAAAGTAGTGTATTCTGCCAACCATAAATTTGGGATTGTGGGTGCTGTTGTTACTATGGAAGATGGCTCTGTTTCATATATGAGTGGATATTAGCATTGGGGGAAATTATGTATGCCGGATAAAAAAGCACTAAATATCTTACCTTATTGGTGTAAGTTTTTAGGAGGGGTTTTTATGGTTTCTGGGCTGGTTGCCAGTTTCTATTTTATTTACCTAAGCATTAAACCGGAATGGCTTCAGTGGCAGGTTTTCACTTTATATTCGAAATATCTTGAAACAAAAACCCTGACATTTATAAAAAATAACCAAGGCGACGAGATAGCAATTTTTTGTTATCTCGTTGGTTTTGTATTAATTATAATTTCACGAGACCTGAAAAATCCGGATTTAGATTTTTTATGTAAATCAAGGGCTGCTATTTATTCCTTGTTGTCAGTAGCATTAGCTGTTTTAATAGCTTATTTTTTAATTCATGGAATCGCAGTAATTTATACAGTTGCTCTATTCATCTATTTAATCCCGGTGGTTTATTCTATTATTTATTTAATCTTAAGAATCAAATTCAATGATTAAAAAATTAACCATTGCCGTCATAACTTTCTCCCAAATGTTCAAATTGCACGAGAATTAAGGTTCTGATACTAATGAAAGACTTTCTCATTTTTTTTCGTGAACATTCCATTTGGCTCCATAAGGTGTTGTTTGAATATAAACTGATTTACTGGGATTTATGGACCATTGTACATTTTATGAGTGGGGCTTTAGCATTTGGTTGCTTGTCGGCATTAAATAGCAAAAAACGCTGGAAGTACCTGTTTATTATTTTGGCAGGATTTGAAGCCCTCGAAGCAACAGTTTTTATTGGTATTTTGAGATTGTTTATGCCCGAAAAAATACCCGACGTGTTTATGGATATTATTGTGGGAATGGCAGGTGGCTATTTTGCCTATCATATTTTCGAAAAAGCTTCACTTTCTGATAAGTGGAAACAGCTTATTATTGCTATTATTTCATCGGCAATCGTGGCGTTTTTCTGGACCGGGTTTTACCATCATAAGCTTAATATACCACTCGGGAATAATGCTGCTTTAAATTATATTGTTTTTCTATTTTGGTGCATCATAGGAACTCTGATTGTTTTGATATTCAAGATTATAAATCGCAAAATCAACAAGCTGTTTTTTGCCATCCTAAGTGTTTATATCATAGTTGTTATCTTATTTGTTCCATTAAATTATTTGCTAGTTGAGGCTTTAAATATTCATGAATTGTCGCATGAAACTGCCAGGTCTTTTTCAGGTATTGTTAATGTTCGTTATTCTACCATAGAATTTATGGTTATTTTACCCGTATTGACCATTTTAAATTATAGATGGTTTGTTCATTTAACACAAAAAATATTTGCTTACAATTACAAACCATGATTAAAAAGCTGGCTATTGTTTTTGCTATCCTATGCATACTTTTAATAGGTGTGTTAATTGCCGATCGGATTGCTGCTAAGTCATTTGAAAGCGACCAAAAGAAAGTAGAGGTTGAAATTGGCGATATTTTATTTCGTTCATATTTTTACTCCCTGGCATCAGGTCGTTTTTACAATTATAGCGGACTGCCAGGGCACATGGCCATTATACTATCAGAGGATGAAATCGAATTGAACACAAATTCACTGAATAAAATCCGCGTGGTTGAAGCGAGGTATTACGACCACACAAAAATGGAAAAAAGAAAAAACGTGGGCATAAATCAGGCAAGTGAAAATTTTGGTGGAAAATATTTAGGCAGAAGATTTCTTTTGAAGACACATTTATCATTGTCTCAAAAACAAAAACTCCTTGACTTTTCCCAAGCAAACCATGACAAACCCTATCGTTTTTTTGCAGGAAAAGAAGATACAAGTGAATACAATTGTGCAACATTTGTTCGCCATGCAATGATTAATTCAAAAGAGGTGGATATTGATTCTGATGGAGGGATGATATTTTTCCCAAACGATGTTTTTGATTGTTATCTGTTTAAGGAAAGCAGCAACAGGATACAGTTTTAGAAAAATACTTTATTTTGATACTGTTACCAAGAGGGAAATATTAACTTTAGGAAGCCCAATCGATTTTAAAATAAGTATTCGAAGAAATGGACAAACCAAAAACAAGAAGCTTTATTATTATTGCAAAAGCGCTTTTACCTGCATTGCTTTTAGGTTTGCTTGTTGGTTGGGTTCGCTATTGGATCGGATATTATATACTAATTCAGGGAGTTATTGCCGGATTGCTAATTGCATGGTTAGTCAAAAAAACAGCAAAAGATCAGCACGATATTTTGTCGGCACATAGGTTTAAAATAGCAGTTATTTTGTTTTTCGTATTTGAATTTGCCGAAGCAATTGGTTTCGGCTTTGCACAGCCGGTTTTCGATCCTTTTAATTGGTTTGTTCGTGTTTGGAATGGCGAAACCGTTGAATCTGTTTTTGGGATTTTTTCGACCGGAGGTGTGGTGCACAAGAATTTTTCAGGAGGCTTTAGTGGTGGTTTTTGGTTCTTCCTTACTCTGGTCGATATGTTTTTTATGTTCTTCTTTATTCTTATTTCAATGCCACTTTCAACAAAAAAGCCATGATCAAATTTGTTCGGATATTCACCTTTCTTTTGGCTGCAATACTTACTGTTGTCAGCATATTTTATATGGATTCGGAACAGGAATTTGCGATGGCACAACAGGCTTTCAGAAAAGGCGATTACGACCAGGCTTTGCGTTTGGCGAGAAGGGCAAACCACGCATTTTCTATAGATGCCAATAAAACAGAGGCATATTATTTACAAGCTTTGGCAGCCGAAAAAATGGGTTGGACAGAAAAAGCAGCTTATTATCTGGATAAACTTTTAAAATTGGATAGTGTAAATGTGGAAGCACTTTTGTTCCGAGGTGAACTTAATTATCGGTTGGGTGAATATAAGAATGCGTTGAAAGATTTAAACAAAGGCCTCGATCTGACATCAAATAGGATTCCAAAGAATAAACTGGCATATTATTATTCACAACGTGGATTAACTTATCTGTCAATCAATAAGATTGAAGAAGCTGAAAAAGATGCTTATAAAGCTTTGTCTCTAGTTGAAAAATTGCCGGAAGCCCACGATTTAATGAGTAAGGTTTACGAACAAAAAGGGAATATAATATTAGCCCTTGAAGAATGCGAAAAAGCCTATCAGTTATACATTGAAAAAGATAAGCTTTCGTTCATGACCCCAAAAGGCAAAGCCTTGTCGGAAAGGTTGGTTGATTTACGGGTTAAAAAACTGAGAATGAATTAGCGACCCCTCAGTAAAAAATGCAATGCGATGCTTCTTGGTTAGGCAGTTAAATTTAGGTCAGGAAATTACTTCATTTTAAGAATAAAAACTCCCAACACGGCACTCACTCCGAAATATATCAAGATTTTATACCAGGGCTTAAAATCGTCTCTTGGGCAATTAATCGCAGGGCAACATTTAAGATAATGTACACTTATGTAGCTGTTCCCTTGGTTTTTAAGAAATAGTGGTCCTTGCACTTTCTTTGAATTTCCTGAATAGGTCTTCCCTGAAATCGCAAACTCATACGAATAAGCATAAGTATATTTATTTCGGATTGTTTCATCCCTTTCCTGCATTTCCCTTCTAAATTCTGTAATTCGGGCCTGTTTAGGTGTTCCGGCCAACCATAAAATACACAGGAAGGTTCCATAAAGAAAAAATAAAAATGCTACGGATCCCACAATAATTTTTCCTGTGCGAGAGCGTTTCTTTTTCATGATGAATAGATGTTTACCAAATTTGAATTATTAATTAAAGTCATATTTAAGCCTTAGGCAAAACTTCATCACAAGATGATTTGACAAAAATCGAATTTAGGTATAATACTTTGATTTGAATTCACGTTTGAATAAAAAATGTGGGCATCTGTTTTAAGAGGAACTAAATAATTACCAATCGAATAATTTTGACTTTTTGGGATCATAACCTACATTTATAATTTAAACAAAAAACTTATGGCAGTTAATAATCCTTCCCGGCTATTTTACATCGATAATTTACGTATTTTTTTAATTGTTCTGGTGGTTTTGCAGCATTTCAATATTACTTATGGAGGACCTGGCGATTGGTATTATAGCGAATCGGAAGCAGATATGCCAGAGTTGGTTCTTCAATCGGTTTTTAATGCTACCAACCAGGCTTTTTTTATGGGGATGTTCTTTTTCATTTCGGCATTCTTTGCGGCTGCTTCCTTAAAACGTAAATCTTCATCCGGGTTTTTAAAAGGCAGGTTGATACGACTTGGGTTGCCTCTCGTATTTTTCTTTTTCATATTAAACCCGCTTACGATTTACATCAAATTAAAATTGATACAGGGCAAAGATTACAGTTTTTTTGATTTGCTACAAAACAGTTGGGCCTGGGGCGTTGGTCCCATGTGGTTTGTGCTAACACTTTTGGTTTTTACCTGTATATATTTGTTGGTGACGCATTTTAAAATCAAAATTAAAGTGGGGTTTCCTAAAACATGGATCATATTGGCAAGTGCATTATTTGTTGCATTCATGCAATTCCTAATTCGGGTAAAACTGTCGGTTGGCTGGAGCATGCCTATCACAAATTGGCAATTCCCTTTTTTCGTTCAGTACGTATTTTTGCTGTTTTTTGGTGTTGTTGCTTACCAAAACAATTGGCTTGATGCCATCACCTTTAAAATGGCGAAACGCTGGTTTTTATTTGCACAAGCATTAATTTTCGTTGGATTCCCATTGGTTTTTATTGCCATAGGAAATGCACCCAAAAATGGGCTTGATGCTTTTATGGGGGGCTGGCATGTTGAAAGTTTGAGTTACGCTGTTTGGGAACAACTGGTAGGATTCTCGTTAATTATTGGGACTTTCGGACTTTTTAAGCAATATTTCAACAAACAGGGAAAATTGGCAAAAGCACTATCTGATGGAGCTTATGGTGTGTATTTTTTACATCCACCAATAATTGTTGGAGTTAGTGCATTGTTCCTGCATTGGGATATCAATCAACTGCTGAAATTTATCGTGCTGGCACCCATTGCTCTTTTAGTTTGCTTTGGTGTTGCCTGGGCTGTGAAAAAAATGCCATTACTACGTAACATATTATAAAAATGAGTTATATCCCTAGGAAAGAAAGATATTCTAAAATGCCCTACAACAATTGTGGAAAGTGGGGCTTAAAACTGCCTGCCATTTCATTGGGATTGTGGCACAACTTCGGGGGAATAGATGATTTTAAAAAGGCAAGAGAAATTATTCATAAAGCTTTTGATTTAGGCATTACCCATTTTGATCTTGCAAATAACTATGGCCCGCCACCAGGTTCTGCAGAAGAAAATTTCGGTAAGATATTGAAACAGGACTTTGGTGCATTCAGGGATGAGTTAATTATTTCGAGCAAAGCAGGTTATCTAATGTGGGATGGACCCTATGGTGACTGGGGAAGTAGAAAGTATTTATTGGCAAGTCTTGATCAGAGTTTAAAAAGAATGGGGATAGAATATGTAGATATTTTCTATTCTCACCGGCCAGATCCCAACACTCCATTAGAAGAAACCATGATGGCACTGGACCAAGCCGTTAGGTCAGGAAAAGCATTGTACGTAGGAATCTCAAATTATCCGGCAGAGATGGCAAAAGAAGCTTCAAAAATTTTAAAGGAACTTGGCACGCCTTGCCTTATCCACCAACCGAAATATTCAATGTTTGAACGTTGGGTTGAAGATGGGTTATTGGATGTATTAGAAGAAGAAGGGATTGGTTGTATCCCATTTTCACCTTTGGGCCAAGGGCTGCTTACAAATAAATATCTTCATGGAATTCCGGAAGGTTCAAGGGCAACACGCGAAGTTTTTTTGAAGAAAGATCAGGTTGAAAGTGTGCATAAAAAGGTTGTTGCATTGAATGAAATTGCATTAAGGCGTGGTCAATCGCTGGCTCAAATGGCACTAGCATGGATATTAAAAGATAAACGTATTACCTCCGTACTTATAGGAGCAAGTTCGGTGAAGCAAGTAGAAGATAATGTGGATACATTAAGCAACCTTTATTTTGAAGAAGAAGAATTGGCAACTATTGAGAAAATTTTGAGGGAATAAGTTCTCAGGGATTTATGCGTAGTAATAGAAAATCATGTATAAAATATCAAGCCAGAAACTTAATCTTGTTGCCCGATAGTTCGGAATTTCTCAAATTCAGTAATATAGCTTAAGATTTGGTTCAGGCATTCCCCAAATTCCTTGTTTATTTGGTGTGCCCAAAACCGCATGACGGTCCAACCTTGTTCTTTTAGGAGCTGGTTATTTTCAGCATCCCTTTGCATATTCCGTTCTATTTTAGGAATCCAAAATCCCTTGTTTGATTTGATGCTTTTTTTCTTTTTATCCCAATCGTATCCATGCCAGAATTCGCCATCAATAAAAAGGATTAGTTTGAATTTTGAGATAACAATATCCGGTTTTCCCGGAAGTGATTTTACATTTTTTCGATACCTGATTCCCACATTCCAGAGGGCTTTTCTGAGTTGAACTTCCGGTTTGGTTTCCTTTGCTTTGATTTTGCTCATTAAAGCAGAACGCTCTTTTGTTGTATAAAAACCATTTGCCTCTTCAAAGCGCGGGACTACAATCTTATTTTTTTTATAGCTAATCAATTGATTTTATTTGTGACTTCAACATCAGGGTTCACGGTCACTTGTATGTGGTCGGGCGGGATTTCGAAGAGAAATCCTGTCAGACCCGCAGGAAAGTGGGCACGAGGTCTGACTTGTCAGACCGCTAAAACCCCCGCCTGCCATATACAATGTGTTAGCCTTAGTTTTTTTCTTTTTTTAATCAATATAAGTTTCTTTTAATACCGATTTTAATTCTTCAATTTCAAAATCTTGTAATCCTGCAAAAACTTTTATTATTCTTTGTCTGTCGATTGTTCGGATTTGGTCTAAAACAATCCAGCCGATTTTATTGTCATGCTTAACATTCACCCTTGTCGGATATTTTTTTGAACTTGTTGTCATTGGAGCAATTACAACTGTCCGCAAATATTTATTCATCTCATTTGGAGAAATTACCACGCAAGGTCTTGTCTTTTTAATTTCACTCCCAATTGTCGGGTCGAGATTGACTAAAATGATTTGATATTGATTTATTTCCATTCTTCCAGGTTTTCATCGTCAAATACATCATTAATCAATAAATTGTCATCTCCATTTTTAGCCATTTTTTCAAAAGCTTTTTCCCATCCTTTTCGGGGCTTTGAAATTGGTTTTATAATAATCTGTCCTTTATCCATTATTAAATCAACAGTGTCTTTGATGTTGTACCTGTCAAGAAGGGTTTTACTCAACCTAATCCCCTTTGAATTTCCGATTTTTATAACTGAAATCTCCATAATTTATTTTTTAAATATGTAATTACAAAGTTATAACATTTTATCGGATTTCAAAATAAGGTTAACGGTTGGTGCATGTTGCTGTAGCGGATTTCGGAGCGCGTTCCTGTCCGCCGAGGACGGAACGATGATGAGAGAGCCGCGGCTGGAACACCACCAAACCCCGCTATGCAATATGGCACTTCGTTGTGGTTTGTGGCTATTATTTCTTTTCGTTTGTTTCAAGTAGCCAATTAAATACATTTATGTGCCTTATTCCGCTTCGGTTCTGAGTAAATGAATCAGTCGTGAGCAAATATTTTGGATAGTTGTCCTTGATTTTTTCTAATGCCCCAAACTCACGCTCAATGGTACTTTCATTTGTCATTTGCCAAGCCACCTGATAATAATCAATTTCGCCGGTTTGATTTTTACAAACAAAGTCCACTTCAGTATTTCGGGCAGTACCTGTCCATACTTTGTTGCCTCTACGTAATAATTCTAAATAAACAATATTTTCTAAAATGTGCCCTCTTTCTGTTATTCTCTCTTTGCCTGCCAAAACATTTAGTAAACCGGCATCCACCAAATAATACTTTTCTTGCGTGGCCAATTGTTTTTTTCCTTTCAAGTCGAATCGGTTTACTTTGTAAAACACAAAACTTGTCACCAAATAATCCAAATACTTTTCAACCGTAGAGTGATGTATGTTTTGTCCGTCTTGCTTAAGGGTTTTAGAAATATTACCTGGTGAAAGTTGATTTCCAATATTAGAAGCTATAAATTTTACGATGTTTGCAAAAGCACGTTTATCGTTTATTTGATGTCGTTGAGTAATGTCTTTTTCAATTATCGTCGTGTAAATGGCATCGAGGTATTCGTATATTTTGTCAAAACCACTTTCACGCAATTCTACACCTTTTGGCAATGAGGTCTCATTTACATAATCAAAAAATAAGGCTTCGAAATTGAGGTATTTGTTACCCGTGTCAATATTGCGGGCTGTTAAATATTCTTTAAATGAAAAAGGTAAAATAGAAATTTCAATGTAACGGCCGCTCAATAAAGTTGCCAATTCACTACTCAGCAAAAAGGCGTTTGAACCTGTAATATAAATATCTGTGTTTTCTGTGGCAAAAAGCCCGTCCACTAATTTTTCGAAGAATGGGATATTTTGTACTTCATCCAAAAAAATGTAGTTGGTTTTATCAGGTTGCAATTTTTTCTTTATTTCAAAATATATGTCGCTCCATGTTTTGTTCAGATAATTTTCTGGTAGTTCAAAATTGAAAAATTGCATTTGTCGCTTACCGATGCCTTGTTTTAATAAATGGTCATAGTAAATTTTAAGCAAAGTGCTTTTTCCTGAGCGACGTAAACCACTTACAACTTTTATAAGGTCTTTGTCTTTGTAGGACAGCAGTTTGTCTATGTATTCTTTTCGATTTATGTAGTTGCCCATTCAACAAAGTTACAACTTAAATTATCAAAACTTGCACTAATTGTAAATTTTGATGATTTGTCTTATTGTAATCGTTTGCGGTTTTACCATTAAACACACGGTTGGTACATGTTGTTGGAGTGGGATTTTGGAGCGCGTTCCTGTACGCTATAGCTGAACTGTGATGCGATAATTGGCAGTTGCTCATCACACTAACCCTGCCCCGCAATATGTACCTTGCTATAGAGCCTTTTTTATATTGTTGAGTAATTTGTTCCGGGTCCAGTTCCATGTTTTTCAATCAATTTTTTATTGATCAATTCAGGCAAAATCCTTTTTACAGTCGGACTTGGAATATCGAGTTTTTTAGCAATATCTCCGGATTTGCATCCAGGATTGTTTCCAATAAAAGTGATAATCGATTTTTCTCTTGGTGATAATTGAGTTTCAATACCACTTTTTTCCAGTTTGTTTAATAATTGATTTTTAATATTATTTAATGCATTAAAAAAGAAATTTACCCAGTCGGTTACATCTTCATTTGGTCTTTGAGCCTGACAACTTCTTAAAACCCTGTAATATTCAGTTTTCTTATTTTCAATTTCATGTTCGAAACTTACATATTGAATCCAGTTATATCCATTTTGTAATAAAAGCAATGATGATAATAACCTGCTTAACCGACCATTTCCATCCTGAAAAGGATGAATACTTACAAATTCATATGCGAATAATGCACACTTAACCAATGGATGCGTGGTTTTATCTTTTTTATACCAGTCAACCAATGCTCTCATGGCATCTTCTGTCGCGAATCCAGCTTCCGTTGTTTGGAAAATTATTTGCTTTGTTCCGTCAGGATAACTGGCTTCAACAGCATTTGTGTGTTGCTTGTAATTGCCTTTATGCCATTCATCTTTTTGGCTGTGTTTCATTAAAATGTTGTGTAGATTTTTTATGCTACTTTCTTTAATATCAATATTTTCAAATGATTCTGTGATAATGTCTAAAGCTTCAAAGTAGCCAACAACTTCCTGTGAATCTCTGTCTGAAAGTTTCGTAATATCAATTTGGTTGAGAAGGACTTCAACCTCTTTATCACTCATTTTGGAACCTTCAATACGAGTCGAAGCACCAACACTTCTTACTGTGGCAATCGATTTTAATTGTTTCAAACTTTGACCTTCTTTTTTTTCTATTGAAGTCCAAGAAGCGTCAAATCTGTCAATTTGGCTTATTAGGCCGACTAATTTCCAGTCGAGGTTTATTTTAAAAGTATGTACAAAATTTTCCATAAATCAAATATATCAATTTTAATCAGCTATGATACGATATGATTCGTTTTTATTCGATAAATAGTCGATTTGCATTGATACGTTATGATTCGAAATGATACGTTAGTGATTCGGTTTTTAAAATGTGATTGAACGGTGGAATGAGATTATGGCGGATTTCGAAGAATGATTCTGTCCGCGAGGACTGAACTGTGATGCAAGATTCCATGGATTGCTTACCACCGAACCCTGCCCAACAATATGTACTTTGTTACCGATAGTTTTTTTTCTATTTCATTTCTATTGCTTTTAATACTATTAGGATAAGGGAAAAATAAAGTGTCCAGTTTCAACTTTGCTGTTAATTTTTTTACATACTCATATCTTTCTTTGTTCTCCATTGAATCAATTATTGTTAGATCATCCCAGTCAATAGAATAAGATGCAATCTCTCCAAACTCCTTTGAAAAATAAATACAATAGTCACAGTCATTGCACATTCCAATGTACCCGAAACAGAAAATTTTAAATTGT
Source organism: Prolixibacteraceae bacterium (assembly GCA_963677475.2). Lineage (GTDB taxonomy): Bacteria > Bacteroidota > Bacteroidia > Bacteroidales > Prolixibacteraceae > JABMQB01. The sequence goes on from CAXXQD010000021.1 coordinate 484,969, forward strand.
CGGGATTCTACCTTATAAACACGATAGTCAAAATAATTGAACTGCTCAACGGTGTCAGTTAGTAAAGGAATTTCATTGGATAATTTTGGTCTGGAATAAGTAATTCTTTTAAATGAAAGAGAATCATTTTCTTCCTTTAACTCTAGTTGGCTTTTGTTTTGATTGCGCTCAATAATTTTTTCGTTACGTCCTCCTTTACTGTCAAAGATGTAATACTCAGCTGTGTCAACAAGGTTGTAATATAATTTACGGATTGTGTCCTCTTCAAATTTGTATATTGAATCAATTATACTTTCAGTATACCAAGTCGAATTAGAATGGAAAATCTTTTGTCTTGAATATTGAATACTGGATTCTTTTTGAGGTTTGTCAATTTTATAACAATAGTATTCCTTGAAGGAAACTGATTCAAATTCAGTTGGTTTCTCAATCGTACAACTAACTAAAATCAAAATCGATATGTATAGTAGCTTCTTCATTCATAATTATTGCCAACGCTGCCATCAACAAACATTAAAAGTTATTGCAAGTTAATCAATTGATCCCTTTTCACCTACAATAAAAAGGACTGGGGTTATCGAAAAGAATATTTGGAAAAACCTAATAAACAAAAAGCAGCTGGCAAAAAACTGCCAACTGCTTTTTTATTTTTATCAGGATTGTTAAAAGTTAACGATGTAGTTTGCCCCCATAAACAGGGCAATGATAAATGCGATTCCTGCCATCAATCCCAATGCCAGTGAAATAATCACATTAAGAGGTAGCAATTGTTTTTCACCCTCACGCGAAGTTGAAATAACAATTTGACTTTGTGTTTCCATTTGATTGTTTGTTTTCATCTTTCTAATTTTCGTGACAGAATATTCAGCTTTCTGAAGTATTCCTTACTTGAATTTAAAGACCTATATGCCTTTTTTTGCGCTGCAAATGTAGAATTTACTTTCTTATTCTGTTTACAAACGCGTTTGCAGCCCTTATTATTTTGATGAATTAATATTGACTTAAAACTTCAAAGCAACTTTTATTCAAAAAAGATATGGCGAAATATCTGAAAACCATATAGTTATGATAATAAATGAATGTTTTTAATGAACATTTTATTGTTGATAACTGAGAATTTAGATATTCGACCGAAACACGTAACTAATAGTAATAGAGCCAGTTATGGTTTTAAGTGTTGTGTTGTCGACATTTTGAATATCAGTAAGTCCAGTTTCCAAATTTAATGCAAATACAAGGTGATTAAACTCTAAACCTGTCCCAAATCCCAATCCAAAATCGAATCTTTTAAAATCGCCAAAACCATCCCCAAAAGAAGTATCAATCACCAGATCCTGAAGTTGTTGCTCCCCAGACAATGCATAAGCTAAATATGGACCTGTTTGGAAAAATAGTTTAGAAGATTTTAACGGTATTTTGTAAGATAAATTTAATGGAAGTTCAAGGTAATTTAATTTTGATTTTAGTGGTGGTTCCTTATTAATAACATTGTCAACTTTATTGCCTTTTTGAGTGAACAGGATGCCTATATTTAGAAAAATTTTTTTGGAAATATCTTTTTCAAAAAAAGAACCAAATTGAACGCCATTATGTAATCGAAATTTTGTAGATAAGTTTGGATCAAATCTGGAAAAATTAGTTCCTGCTTTAACGCCGAAATTTTGAGAAAACGAACCATAACTGACTAACAGGAATGCTCCAAGGATTAACATTTTTAATTGTTTCATCGTTTTGAGTTTTTATGTTTGACATGCGAATAACATCTCAAAAAAAACTACGATTTCAATGATATATTGTCTTTTGTATTAAATAATTTCTAAAGTGCCGACTCAAATTGTTTTAAGAACCTCACATCGTTTTCAAAGAAATGCCTGATATCTTTTATTCCGTAACGGAGCATTGTAATCCTTTCGATTCCCATTCCAAAGGCAAAGCCAGTATATTTATGGCTATCGATATTGCAGCTTTCCAACACGTTAGGATCTACCATTCCACAGCCTAAAATTTCGAGCCATCCGGTATATTTACAAACATTGCAGCCTTTGCCACCACAAATTGAGCAACTTACGTCCATTTCGGCGGAAGGTTCTGTAAATGGAAAGTACGATGGGCGTAACCTGATTTTTGTATTTTCTCCGAAAAGTTCTTTCGCAAATTGCAGCAGGGTTTGTTTCAAATCGGCAAACGACACATTTTCGTCCACATACAAACCTTCAATTTGATGGAATATACAATGTGAGCGGGCAGAAATGGCTTCATTTCTGAACACCCTGCCAGGAAAAATTGCCCGGATAGGAGGCTGTGTTCTTTCCATTACCCTGATTTGTACGCTTGAAGTATGTGTCCTTAAAAGCACGTCCGGATCTTTTTCAATAAAAAAAGTATCCTGCATATCGCGCGCCGGATGCTCAGGTGGGAAATTTAAAGCAGAAAATACGTGCCAGTCATCTTCAATTTCCGGTCCTTCTGAAACTGTAAATCCAAGCCTTCCAAAAATATCAATGATCTCGTTTTTTACGATTGAAAGTGGATGCCTGGTGCCCAATTTCATTGATTCTCCCGGGCGTGTTAAATCCAGCCCCTCGTCGCTGGTTGTTGATGATTCAAATTCCTCGCGTAATTTGTTAATCTGTTCAAGGGCAAAATTTTTAAGCACATTGATCGCATTACCAACTTCTTTTTTCTGATCTGCAGGCACATTTTTAAACTCGGAAAAAAGCTGGTTAACTTTTCCTTTTTTACTAATGTATTTAATCCTGAGTTCGTCCACTTCCTCTAAAGAAGAAGCTGTTATTGCTGTTAACTCTTCCTGAAGTTGTTTAATTTTATCTAACATGTTGCTCTAAATTTCTTGAAGGGCAAAGATAATCATTCCATTCAAATACAAGAAGCTAAAAACAGGAGGGCTTAAAGTTTAATGGATACAAATCCATGAAACCATTTAATCTTCGGGAATTGAGCCTTTTTGTAGTACAAACCTTAGTAAAACCGCTTCATGGTCTGAATACTTAAAATTTTGTGGAACAACATTAATGTTTAACACGTCAATATTGGGCGAAAGGATAAAATAGTCAATAACGGTGGTTAAGGTTTCCCCTTTAATCAGGGGTGTTTCAATATTTCTGTTTGTTGGTAAGTTGCTATCGTAAACAATGTTCCAATCCCTCGGGAAATATCCTTCAGTAATTGATTCCTGTTGTTTGACCGGATATTTTTTATTTACAAATTCAGGATTGAAATTTGGAGGATTCTGGTTCCAGTCGCCACCAGCAATCACATAATTTCCTTTGGCATATTCTTCCAACATCATTTTCCGGATCAGGGGCATTTCGGAATTTCGCAATTCCCCATTGGTATCATAAGCCGAATTGTGTGTATTTAAAACCACGATTTCTTTTCCATTTTGAAGTTTAAACCTCGAAAGAATAAAACAGCGGTCGAGCATAAACAGGTTTTTAGGCCATGCATACGAAGATTGAAATGCAAGCCTTTTTGATTCCATTGCTTTAATTCTGGAAAGGTTCATTTGTCCTGCTTTTACCTTTCCCAGGGGGTTGGTAAACGGAACGGGAACAAAACGGACATGGTAATTATCGGCATACGAATACGAATATTCGGGCAATGCCTGCGAAATAATTTCAACTTCGTTTTGCCTTTTTGTCCTCGATGATTCCTGGTCAACTTCCTGTAAAATAATAAAGTCGGCATCCGAATTTTTAGTTAGAAAACTGCTTGTCCCATTTGTATATTTTTCAATCAATTCGCTAGTTGGACGAACCATTTTTCCCCCATCGTAAAAGAAGTCCATTTCGGCACCTAATCCGCAAAATCCAATATTCCACGATAAAATGGAAAAGGTATCTTTTTCAATTGTTTCGTTGTTTGAACTTCCTATAATTTCAAGGTCGATTTTTTCATCTGGTTGGTAATTGGTGACAGTTCCGAAAAGGATAACAACGGCCAGGTATGTTACGCAAAGCAATACAATAAAAAGTACCAGTCGGGATATTTTCTTAATGATTTTCATACTATTTTGATTGATGGATAGCTATACTAAAGTAAGAATTATTTATGGATTTGGTTTTCGTTTAATATTATCCCAATCATAGGTTTTAATTAAATTATTCTGCAAAGCCACATATTTTTTCAAACAAAACATAATCTTTGCTTGTCTGTTTTCAAAACAGATTTTCATTCATGAAAAAAAGAATAAAATATATGGTTTGGACAATTATACTTGCGGTACTGATTGCTTTATTAATTTTTACGTGGGCATTTACAGGTTTGGCCCCACAATTTGGAGCTGTTGCAAAAGGGGACAGGTTGTTGAGGATGCAAAAATCGGCAAATTACAAAAATGGTATCTTTCAAAATTTGGAGCTTACACCAATGAGTGGCCCGGAATCTTCAGCGCTTGGAACAATGATGGAGTTTATGAAGAAACACGAAGGCAGGGTTCCGAAAACGGAAATCCCATTTCAGAAAATTAATCCCCAAAATATTGGCAATGCTGCAAAAAACGATTTAAAAGTAACATGGATAGGTCATTCAACTCTGCTGATAGAAATAGCCGGGAAGGTGTTTCTAACCGATCCGGTATTCCGAAAAACAGTTTCCCCGATGATGATCTTTGGACCAAAATCCTACCAAAAACAAACGCCAATTTCTGTTGATGAAATTCCAAACCTGGATGCTGTTATACTTTCGCACGATCATTATGACCATATGGATTATAAAACCATTTTAAAGCTGAAGGAAAAAACAAAAAAGTTTTATGTGCCTTTAGGTGTTGGTGCCCATTTAAACAGATGGGGTGTTGGTAATGAAAATATCATCGAAAAAAACTGGTGGGAATCAGATAGTTCCATTGAAGGTATTGAAATCATCTCGACGCCTGCCCGGCATTTTTCGGGGCGGGGGCTGAATAACCGGTTCTCGACCTTGTGGGGCAGTTGGGTTTTAAAAACAGATGAATTAACTGTGTTTTTTGGAGGAGACTCGGGCTATGGGAAACATTTCAAGGAAATTGGTAAAAAATACGGTCCATTTAATTTAACAATGTTGGAATGCGGTGCCTATAACAAAAACTGGCCTTATATCCACTCTTTCCCGGAGGAAACAGCACAAGCACATGTCGATTTGAACGGTGAAGTGCTTCTCCCCATCCATTGGGCGAAGTTTAACCTTGCCATGCATCCCTGGAAAGAACCAATTCAGCGCTTGTTGAAAAAATCGGAAGAATTGAAATTAACAGTCACAACTCCCTTAGTTGGAGAAACTATAATTTATGGAAACGATTTGCCTTTCACAAAATGGTGGGAATCGATAGAATAGACTATACAGTTTGATTGAAAACCATCGAAATTCAAGCCATGTTCAAGGTTAAAATTTTATCCAATTTTAATTGGCAAAACCATAGGTTACCCTGAAGGAGCAGGCAACCTAAAGAAACAATTTTGGAAGGGAAACGTGTTTGTGGAGGTTAACTCGTACTGGATGTAACAACGTACCCCGAAGGTAGGCTACTTTTATTAAACTACAATTACTAAACAATTAAGAGATCGTTAAACAGGAGCCTGGCATAATTTTTATACTATTTGAAGGCTGGATTATTTTTTCTAACTTGATGAAAATAATTCCGAAAAAATGGGGACTCTCAACAACTATTTATTTGATTTTCTTTCTTTGTTTATTCCTGAAATATGCATCACTTGTGAAGATAAACTTTTGGCAAGCGAAAATTATATTTGCCTGAAATGTTTGTATGACCTGCCCCGCACCAATTTTCATAAAATAGAAGGTAATCAGGTTGAACAGCTTTTTTGGGGGCGTGTAAAGATTGAAAAAGCTACTTCGTGGTTTTATTTCAGAAAAGGAAGCAGGTATCAAAGTTTGATTCATTTTTTGAAATATAAAGGGTTAAAAGAATTGGGGGAGGTTTTAGGTGAATCATTTGCCTCGGAAATTAGCAATTCCAATTATTTTAATTCGATTGATGTTATTGTTCCGGTTCCCTTGCACAAAAAGAAGAAAAAGAAAAGGGGCTATAACCAAAGTGAATGGATTGCAAAAGGAATGGCGAAAATTCTTAATGTTCCTGTGAGTTCTGAAAACCTGGTCCGTTTGAAACACACAAACACACAAACCCGGAAATCACGGTTTGAACGCTGGGAAAATGTGGAAGATATTTTTCAAGTATTGGACCCAGGTAGCCTTGAAGGAAAACATATTCTTTTGGTGGATGATGTCGTAACTACCGGATCGACACTTGAAGCCTGTGCATTTTCCCTATTGAAACATAAAAACATAAAAGTGAGCATTGCAACCCTTGCATCTTCCATAATTTAGCAAGATTGGAAAAGCGTCGGATAAAAAGAACTTATACCTTTACAAAGATTTAAGCAGTCACTTATTCTTTTGCAAAAGATGAACGTAAAAAACAACACGAAAAAGTATCATGATGAGAAGATTACAAAGGTTATAAAATATATCAATAACCATTTGGACAAAGAGTTGGATTTGGCAGAACTTGCAAAAGTTGGGAATTATTCAACCTACCATTTTCATCGGATTATGCGGGCCTATCTAACCGAATCATTGGGGGCATATATTGTACGGGTGCGTTTGGAAACAGCAGCCGGATTGTTGCAGTTTTCTTTAATGCAGGTTGCCGATATTGCCCTAAAGGTTGGATATGTGAATACATCTTCGTTTAATAAAGCTTTTAAAAAGCGATTTGGAATATCGCCCAATGAATACAGGCAAGACAGGAGCCTTTCAAAAGCAGAAAGTACACGAATTAAAATTTATGCAATGGAAAATTTAAAAAGTTTGGAACCAAAAATAAAAGAAATTAAAGCAAAAAATTTGATCTATGCACAGGCACTTGGCAATTACAATAAAAGCGCCGGCGAAGCATGGGAAAAAGTCTGTGATTTTGCAAAAAAGAAACGATTGTTTGGCTTTAAAACGGAATTTATTGGCATTAGTCACGACGATCCAAATGTGACAGATGCTGATAAGTTACGTTACGATGCCTGCCTGGTTGTGTCAAAAGATGTTGAACCCGAAGGTGAAATCGGGGTCCAGGAAATAAAAGAGGGGAAATACGCCATTTTTACACACAAAGGGTCCTATGATAAACTGAACGATTCGTACGGCTACATTTATGGCAAATGGATGATGGACAACAACATTCAATTAAGGGATACTTTTGGGTTTGAGAAGTACCTGAATTCTCCCGATAAAACCAAACCCGAAAAATTACGCACCGAAATTTATGTGCCTATTTTATAGGTAGATCAGCTACGAATGTTTGCCCCCGAACCTTCATCGGTCAAACCGGTAATGCACAGCCAGGGAAATAACATTGTTAAACTGATTGTCGTTCCAATAGTAGTTGGTGCTGCCGGGCAATCCCCTGATTGGCAATAAAGAATAGCACATTCGCAAATCGAGCTTGATATTATCAAGCAAATCAAATTGAAAACCTGCAATTGCCTGTACATCAAAGTCTTCAAAAGCATTCTGATCTGGTTCCAAAAATTCACCGTATTCGTCAAATTCTTTTCCGTGGAGTAAATAACCTGCAGAAGCCCCCGCAATGACCATTATTTTATCACTGGTCCTGAACCCAAGTATTACCGGAATATCGATATAACCCAAACGCATAATATATTTATTCTCCTCGGGTTTGTCTTCATCGTATTGGTTGCGCGAACCTTTTTGCGAATATTTAATTTCCATGGAGCCAAATATGGCAGGAGCAATATCGGTTTGCACATAAGCACCCAGAACTATCCCCGGTTTGTGATAGCCACGGTACAAATCCCCATCAACTTGTGAAGCATTAAATCCTCCAATTAAACCAGCATCAAAACGTTGTGCAAATGTGAAGGTTGAGAACAAAACAAAACATATGAATACGAATATTTTTTTCATGTTAAAGTTTTAAAAGTTCATTTTTTAATTGTTTAACCCCAACACTCGCTTTTTTTTGGATAAAAACAACATTGCTTTTATAAATTTCCGGGTTGTTCGGATCTACAACAAATATAGGAATTTGTGCTTTTGTATAATTTACCAGGTTTGCAGCAGGATAAACAGCCAATGATGTACCAATCACAACAAAAATATCGGCTTTCTGGGCAATCGTGATTGCTTCGGTTATGGCAGGAACCGATTCTCCGAACCAGACAATATGTGGTCTTAGTTGGCTCCCTTTTTCGCACTTGTCACCTAATTTTAATTCCCAGTGCTTAAGAGTATAAATAAGTGAAGGATCAATGGTACTTCGGGCTTTCCGGAGTTCGCCGTGCAAATGTAACACCTTCGAGCTACCCGCTTGTTCGTGCAAATCATCCACATTTTGAGTAATAATGGTTGTGTCAAAATGCTTTTCAAGTTCAGCAATTCCTCTATGTCCTTCATTTGGTTTGGCTTCCCAGAGTTGTTTTCTTCGTTCGTTATAAAACGCCAAAACCAATCCCGGGTTGTTTTGCCATGCCGAAGGGCTTGCCAACTGGGTAACATCGTATTGTTCCCAAAGCCCACCAAGGTCACGAAAAGTTTTTAAGCCACTTTCCTGGCTCATTCCGGCCCCCGACAAAACCACTAGCTTTTTCATACACAGCTTTTTATTCGACCAATAAAAGTATAAAAAATCAAAGAACAATTTTAACTCAAGCCGATTCCTGAATTTTGATAAAAATCTCTGCTCAAAATTCCTACATTTGTAATTGTGATAGATCAACAAACCATAGGAAGAATAATTGATGCTGCTGAAATTACCGATGTGATTTCAGACTTTATCAATTTGCGAAAAAGAGGCGTTAATTATCTGGGTTTATGCCCTTTTCACAATGAAAAAACCCCTTCGTTTACCGTATCTCCTGCAAAAGGCATTTTCAAATGTTTTGGCTGTGGGAAGGGTGGTAATTCTGTGAATTTCATTATGGAACACGAAAACCTCACCTATCCGGAAGCGCTCAGGTGGCTGGCAAAAAAATACAACATTGATTTTGTTGAGAAAGAGGAAACAGAAGAGGAAAAAGCCCAAAAGGATGAGCGCGAAAGCATGATGATTGTTTCTTCTCACGCCCAAAAATATTTTACAAATTTCCTTTGGGAGGAGGATGAGGGGCGCTCAATTGGATTAAGCTATTTCCGTGAACGTGGATTACGCGACGATATCATTAAAAAATTTGATCTCGGTTACAGTCCCGATGGGAAACAGGTTTTTACAGATGATGCCCTGAAAGCCGGTTATAAAATCGAATTTCTGGAAAAAACAGGCTTGACCATCAAACGCGATGATTGGATCAGGGACCGTTTTGCCGGAAGGGTCATGTTTCCGATTCATAACCTTGCCGGGAGGGTGATTGCTTTTGGAGGGCGTTTTTTAAAAGAGGATAAAAAAGTTGCAAAATACCTGAATTCACCGGAATCTGAAATTTACCACAAGAGCAAAGTTTTATACGGAATCTTTCAGGCAAAAAGGGAATTGATAAAAACCGATCGATGTTATTTGGTGGAGGGTTACACTGATGTTCTGGCACTTCATCAGGCGGGTATTGAAAACGTTGTGGCATCATCGGGGACTGCCCTTACCCCTGATCAAATAAGGTTGATTAAAAGATTTACGCCGAACATTACCATACTTTATGATGGCGATGAGGCGGGGATTAAAGCATCGTTGCGGGGGATCGATCTGGTTTTGGAAGAGGGTATGAATGTAAAAGTGTTGCTTTTACCTGATGGAGAAGATCCCGATTCGTATGCACGGTCACGTAGTTCTGACGAATTTCTGGAGTATATAAAAGAGAATGAAGCCGATTTTATTCAGTTCAAAACAAAGCTTCTTCTAAAAAATGCCGAAAACGACCCGGTTGCAAAAGCAAAGTTAATTACAGAGGTAATCCGCTCTGTATCCGTTATTCCAGATACAATAACCCGAACGGTGTATATTCGTGAATGCAGCAAAATATTAAAGGTTGATGAAGAGGTTTTGTATGCCGAAGTGCAGAAAAACATACGTAATAAAAGTGGCGATTTCAGACGGGCAGGAATACAGCCTCCACCTGTAAAAGCCGTACCCCAGCAGGTTATAGTCCCGCAAAAAGAACAAGGACTTAACAACGAAGAAAAAGAAGTTTTGAGGTTTCTTTTAAAATACGGTCTGGAAATACTGGATGAAGATGAAAATGAGCAAGGCGAACAGGAGGTAACGCTGGTTGGTGATTTTATTATTTCAGAAATTGAAAACGATAACCTGGTTTCGGAAAACGGTGTTTTTCAGAAGTTCTTTGATGAGTATCATGATAACAGCCCCAAAGAAACTTTTAACCCAGGCAGCTATTTTGTTCACCATGCAGATATTGAATTGAGCAGGGTTGCCAGCGACCTTTTATCTGAAAAGCATACAGAAAGTAAGCGATGGAGAAAAGCCGGGGCATATACGGAAAGGGCCGAAGATATCCTGGATTTGTTAGTGCCCCGAATTGTGAACGAATATAAACTGAAAAAGGTGAAAGACATGTTACAGGGTTTGGAAGATCAGATTGTTAAAGCTTCCACTGATAATAAAATGGAGGAAGTATTTGAATTCCAATCAACTTATATGAACCTTAAAAAGGTGGAGAAATTCCTGTCTGATCAATTGGGGAACAGAACTTTTATTTAAAAAATTATGCGAACGGTTTTTATTAAAGAAAGAGAAAAAATTGATGAAGTAATAAGGGAATGTAAAACCTGCTTTTTGGCAATGTCCGACAACGGATCACCCTATGTTCTGCCAATGAATTTTGCCCTCGTTGGAGAAACTATAATCCTTCACTCGGCACAATCGGGAAGGATGTGGGAGACTATTAAAAAAAATCCGAAGGTTTGTATTAACTGGACCCTGGGCGAGGATTTGGCTTGGCAGGATGAACATGTTGGGTGCAGCTACCGCGTGAAATCCAAATCGGTTAATGTGGAAGGTGAAGTTGAAATTGTGGACGATTACGACGAAAAACTTCGCTGTCTTCATTTGCTGATGGGGCAATATAGCAACAGGGAATTTGAATTTAACAAACCAGCTGTAGTGAATGTGGGAATAATTAAAGTGAAGATCGAAAAAATTACGGCAAAAGAATTCGGGGCAAAAGCTACAACGCCTTGGAATCCTTGATGAAATTAATCTGGTTTTCTGTCCTGTTCTTTTTTGATTCGTTGCAGTTCAATAATATCAAGTTTATCTTTCGATCTTGGCGAAGCAATTTTGCTATTAATTAAATCCTCAAAACTTAACACATGGTAGTGTAATCCTGAATATTCTACCAAAACACTACTATTTAAAGCTTCATTGAATGCTTTCCCCGGATTAAATCTCGTGATTAGTTCTATTTCAAATACAGGACTTATTTTTATCGATATGTTTTGATTACCGTTTTTAACTTCTTTGGGAAAATCTTGGATTTCATAACCCAGGTGTATTATTACCTTTTTTAACTTATCGAGGTTTTCTGAGGATAGTTCAATCCAAAAATCAATATCAGCCGAATGTCGTTGATAACCATGGAAATTGACAGCTGCTCCACCAACCAGAATCATTTTTACATCGAATTTGTTGGACTGATTGATAAAGTCCATTACTCTTTTGTCAAACGAATTTTGAGAAATCATTCGATAATAAAGTTATTTTTATTTTCGCTGAAAGATAAATCAGATTGAAATATAGTTTCTTCAATCATGTTTAAGAAGAAAGACAAACGTGTTTCTGGAGGTCGGTTCAAGACCTCTTTCCTTCTTCTTTTGTTTGCTTCTTTTTTTGTTTCAAAGAATATTTTGTCTTCTTTTCCCATGGTTTAAATTTAGCAATTTATAGGAATGTAACCAAGCTGTGATTTATTTATAAAAGCAGGCGGAAATAAATACATATCTTTGCTTTTGGTTTTAAAACGGTAATATGATTTTTGTAAGCGGGGGAACAGGATTGGTAGGTGCACACGTATTGTTTGATTTGGTAAAAAGCAATAAAGAAGTTGTTGCGTTAAAAAGAGCTGGCAGCAATCTGGAAATTACAAAGAAAATATTCTCTTATTATTCGGAAGATTCAGAAAAGTTATTTCAAAAAATAAATTGGATTGATGGGGACATCCTGGACTATTTTTCGTTGGAAAAAGCATTAAACGGAGTAGAGGAGGTATATCATTGCGCAGCGATTGTTTCTTTTGATTCGCGCCAAAAGTATCGGATGATTTCGAACAATGTGGAAGGAACGGCAAATCTGGTGAATGCATCGCTTGAGAATAAAGTAAAGAAGTTTTGCCACGTAAGTTCCATTGCATCGCTGGGGAGAAATTCTGCCGGAATTCCGGTAACGGAAGAAACAAAATGGATCCCATCAAAGAAAAATTCGGGCTATTCCGACAGCAAATTCTTTTCGGAAGCAGAAGTGTGGCGTGGTATCGAGGAAGGTTTGGATGCAGTAATCGTGAATCCATCAATTATTTTAGGTCCGGGGAATTGGCAACAGGGGAGCACAAAGTTGTTTCAAACAGTTTACGATGGCTTGAAATTTTACACCAAAGGAACAACCGGGTTTGTTGATGTTTGGGACGTTGTTAGAGCAATGACTTTATTGATGGAAGATTCGAATTTTGGAAAAAATAAAAACCAACGTTTTTTATTAAATGCAGAAAACTTAAGTTACCAACACTTATTTCAAGCAATTGCCCATGCATTGAACACAGCAGCACCACGTTATTTTGCGTCTGATTTTTTGCTGGGTATTGCCTGGAGGCTTGCAAAGCTACAACAATCAATCACCGGGAAAGAGGCGCTAATTAGCCGTGATTCTGTGGCAAACTCGAATGCTTTATTCACATTCGATGGTGATAAAATTACCAGGTCGTTGGAAGGTTTTGAGTACAAAAGCATATCGCAATCAATCAAAGAAATCGCGGAAATATTTAAAAAAGAAAAAGCGCAAAGTTTTTAATAACAATGCGCTTCTCGATTTTATTTCAGAATGTTCTTACAATCCAAACACTTCTTTTACCTTGTCAACATAATCCAGTTTTTCCCAGGTGAAAAGCTCCACTTCCATTTCAATTTTCCCCATGTAGGGTGACTCGAAGCATTTTTTCACGGTTGTTGGGATTCTGCCCATGTGCCCATATGCTGCCGATTCCTGATAAATAGGATTTCGAAGTTTTAACCTTTCTTCAATGGCAATCGGGCGAAGGTCGAAAATTGATTGTATTTTTTCAGCAATTTCGCCATCGCTTAAAGCAACATTTTTTCTTCCATACGTATTTACAAAAACCCCAACAGGTTTGGCAACGCCAATGGCATAAGCCAATTGCACCAAAATTTCATCGGATACGCCTGCAGCTACCAGATTTTTAGCAATATGGCGTGAAGCATAGGCTGCCGAGCGGTCAACTTTCGATGGGTCTTTTCCTGAGAATGCACCACCACCGTGTGCGCCCCGGCCGCCATATGTGTCAACAATAATTTTCCGTCCGGTTAATCCGGTATCGCCATGTGGTCCACCAATTACAAATTTCCCGGTAGGGTTAACATGGAAGATAATATCATCGCCAAACAATGCCTGAATCCTTTCCGGTAATTTGGCTCTTAACCTTGGAACCAGAATTTGAATTACATCTTCTTTAATTTTAGCCAGCATTGGTTCATCGGCATCAAATTCATCGTGTTGTGTCGAAACAACAATGGTATGAACCTTAATCGGCGTATTGTCATCGGCATATTCAATGGTTACCTGCGACTTTGAATCCGGACGAAGATAGGTCATCACACTTCCTTCACGCCTGATTTCTGCCAGTTCAACCAAAAGCAAATGTGAAAGTTCCAAAGAAAGGGGCATATAATTGTCGGTATCTTTGCTGGCGTAACCAAACATCATTCCCTGGTCGCCTGCTCCCTGGTCATTTTTATCAGCTTTGTCAACGCCCCTGTTAATGTCAGGGCTCTGTTCATGAATGGCAACCAAAACCCCACATGAATCTCCATCAAAACGGTAAGCGGCTTTCGTATATCCAATTTTGTTGATCACATTTCTGGTCACTTCCTGTACGTCAACATACGATTTTGATTTCACTTCGCCTGCAACTACCACCTGTCCGGTAGTACAAAGGGTTTCAATGGCAACTTTTGAATCTGCGTCAAATGCAATTAACTGATCTAAAAGTGCATCCGATATTTGGTCAGAAACTTTGTCGGGATGACCTTCGGAAACTGATTCGCTGGTAAATAAATAACTCATACTACTATGTTTTTTATCGTTTAAAACGAACTTATGTAAATAAAAAATAGTGGAGTATGTGATTTTAAGGATGGTTATATATCCGACTGCTTTAGCATTTTTTTACCGTGGTTGCAATCAATCACAAATCTATCCACTTAACGAGGTCAAAAGTAAGTATCTTTTTGGATATAAAAAAGCTTATTTAGAATTATTTTAAATCAGGAATAGGATTATAAAATTAATCTTATCGATTAGTATTAAGGATGACATCTCCATTGAAAGAGATGTCATCCTATATTGACAGAAACCTTCAAACCTAGAATGTTAAAACCTATTCAGTCAATTTTGCGGGAGAACGATACTGGTTTTTTGCTCTATCAAGGCGAAGAATTTCCTTATTCGAAAGAAATAAATATTTGGCCTTATCAGAAATACCTAAAAGGGTGATGCGATTTCCAAATCGCATTTATATGGCGAATCGGAATTCGCCACACCTTAGAATTATGCCATCAAACAAAAGTCTTTTCCATTTTTATATCCTTTATCGATAAGAAAATTGATTATTTGCTCCCTGGCACCATAATTGGCAACCATTGCAACGATAATGAATTTGCCCGCAGGTGGGATTTGGGAATAATGCAAAGCATTTTTTGTTTCTACAACATCGATATATCCATCAATTTGCATTCCTTCTTTTTCCAGCAACTTTGCCCGCTGCCTGGTTTTTCTTCCCGCACCCCAAATCCAAATTTTTGGGTGAAACGGATTGTTCTGTTTTGACCATAAAACAAAATACCTTGCTTTTGTTCTAAAAAATGCTTCACTTGAATAACGTTCATCGGTTCGCGTAAGCCTGCTTGGGTAATCATGCCATTCTAAAAGCGGGACATCTATTTTTGCCATTTTTACGCCCCTATCTAAAAAGCGGAGTTGCATTTCATAGTCTTCAGGGAAATCACCGTGCACGCAGCCACTATATTTTTGATAGATTACCTTTCTTAAAAGCAAGGTTGGATTTATGATTGGAATTTCAATAAAGCGGATTAGTTCAATTTCATAGGGAGAACAGAAAGAATTTGACCAACGGACAAAACGTTCAAATCCGGCAGAATTTTCTAAATGTGAAATATACTTAACCTTTGATCCAACCAAACCAATTTCAGGATTTTTTTTGAGGAATTCAACTTGCTTTTGAAGCCTTTCGGGGTGGGATATATCGTCGGCATCCATCCGTGCAATGAAGGTTCCGATCGAATTTTCCAATCCTTTGTTCATTGCATTGGCAACACCTTTCCGCTTGTCCGATAGAACTTTTATCCGCTTATCTTCACGTGCCATGTTATCGGCAATCTCGCGGCTCAAATCAGTTGAGTTATTATCGACCAACAAAAGTTCAAAGTTGGTGAATGTTTGCAGGAGGATGCTTTGAACAGCATTGAAGAGCGTTTTTTCTGCATTATAAAAAGGAAGTATGACCGATACTTCAACCTGCATAATTATTTGGTTAGTTGGTGAAAAACGTGTTCAAGGCTTTGTTGGTTTTGTTGCAAGGTTAAAATAACCAGTTTGTTATCTACAGCAAATTGGAACAGGTTCGGCCGAATATCAGCCTCATCAATCGATTCAATTATCCAACGATTATTTTTTAAGCTCACGGAATGAACCCCCGATACTTTTTGCAGGGATTCCTTTTTAACTTCTTTGTCAAATTCAATAGTGATTTCCTGTTGCTGGGAAATGTTGCCTTTTTTTATTTGCTCTACGGGTCCGTCAGTAATTAAAACGCCTTTATTAATAATTAGTACACGCGAACATACAGCTTCCACTTCCTGCATAATATGCGAAGATAAAAGCACCGTTTTTTCTTTGCTAATTGTGCGTATTAAATTTCGGATTTCTTCCAATTGGTTTGGATCAAGTCCGGTTGTTGGTTCATCCAGGATTAAAACCGAAGGATCGTGTATTAATGCCTGGGCTAGACCTACACGTTGCCGATAGCCTTTCGAAAGTGCCCCAATTTTTTTATGTTGTTCATCGCCTAACCCTGTTAATTCAATAATATCCGAGACTTTCTTGTTTTTATTTTTGAGCTGGTACAGCCCTGCAACAAATTGAAGGTATTCTTTAATATACAGGTCGGTGTATAAAGGATTATGCTCGGGCAAATAGCCAATATTTTTTCGAATAGAAGGATTTTCAGTTTTAACCAATTCGTTATTGATGAATACTTCCCCGGAATTTGGCCGTATGTATCCGGTTATAATTTTCATCATTGTTGACTTGCCCGCACCGTTGGGTCCGAGAAAACCTATCAACTCTCCTTTGTTGATCGAAAAGCTAACGTTATCAAGGGCTTTCTGGTTACCATAAGCCTTCGTTATGTCTTTAATTAGTATGCTCATTATTAATTAACGTAAACAAAAATAATCTATTCTTTTTATTTTAGGTACTTTGGATTAAATTTGCAGTTCAGCAAATCAGATTGTGAAGTATGAAGGACTTACATTTTAATTACATAAAGGACCTTACCAAATACGAACGTCAACATACATCTGCGGTAAATATTGGCAATACACCAATGGGTGGGAATAACCCTATTCGTATACAGTCGATGACCGATACAGATACGCGTGACACGGAAGCTACTGTTAATCAGATTATAAGTATTATCAGGGCAGGCGCGGATTATGTTCGTGTAACGGTTAAGGGAATTCACGATGCTGAGAATCTTAAGTATATTAAAAAGGAATTGGTTGCAAGGGGGTATAATACACCTTTAATTGCTGATATTCATTTTAATCCTAAATTGGCTGAAATTGCAGCAAAATATGTATTAAAAATCCGGATCAACCCCGGGAATTTCTACGATAAACGCGCTCAATTCAAACATGTTTTGTATAACGATGAAGAGTATAAGGCTGAATTGGAGAAAATTGAACAGCAATTTAAGCCTTTCCTGAAAATGTTGAAAGAAACCAAAACGGCCCTTCGGATTGGCGCAAACCAAGGTTCTTTGTCGGATAGGATAATGAGCAGATATGGAGATACACCTGCAGGAATTGTTGAATCCGTGATGGAATTTTTGCGTATCTGCAAAAAGGTGGATTTTAACGATGTGGTGGTGTCGATAAAGTCGAGCAACACGCGAATTATGGTTTATACCATGCGATTGCTGAATTTCAAAATGCGACTTGAAGATATGAAATACCCGCTACACCTTGGGGTTACCGAAGCCGGGGAAGGTGAAGATGGAAGAATCAGGTCGGCTGTTGGAATTGGGGCATTATTGGCTGATGGAATTGGGGACACAATCAGGGTTTCGCTTACCGAAAGTCCGGAAAAAGAAATCCCGGTGGCTCAAAAAATTATCAACCATTTTAAGAGCTATCAAAACCATGAACCTATCAGTGCACCTTTGCATGCACAAACCAATCCGTTTGAATACGAACGTAGGTCAACCAGGCCCGTTTTAAATATGGGTGGTAAACAACAGCCAGTTGTGGTTGCCGATTTGGCTGATAGGTCGATTAATGAATTGCTCCCAATACGGGGCAAACTTATCCCTGATTATTTTTTATCCAATAATGTGATCAAAGATATTCACGGCGAAGAATATCCGATCATTTCATTGGAAGATTATTTGTTTGAAAGCACCAGGTGGGGAAGGATGAAATTTATCCGGACAAACAAAATGGAATTTGACCATTTTATGGATATGCATCCAGAGATTTTATTCAAACTCAAACAAACCCGAAAAACGGTTTTAATCCTTGAGAGCTTTAACAAAAACCCATATGCTGAATTAAGGGCATTTTTTATGATGCTCGAAACACATATCTGGAAAGTTCCGGTAATTCTTTATCATAAATACAGCGAACGCAACCTGGAAGATCTTCAAATAAAAGCATCCTCCGATTTTGGAGGTTTGTTTATTGATGGTTATGGAGATGGAATCTGTTTATCTAATTCAGGGAACAACATCACATTTACAGAACTAAAAGACCTTAGTTTTGGTATTATGCAGGCCAGCAGGATGAGGGTTACCAAAGCTGAATTTATTTCGTGCCCCGGTTGCGGACGTACTCTATTCGACCTGCATGAAACTACTTTAAAAATAAAGGAACATTTTAACCACCTTAACCACCTTAAAATAGGGGTTATGGGTTGTGTGGTAAATGGTCCCGGCGAGATGGGCGATGTTGATTACGGTTTTGTTGGGGTTGGCAATGGCAAAGTTAATTTGTACAAAGGCCAGCAACTTACCAAGAGGCATATTCCGTATGAAAATGCGGTTGAGGAACTAGAACAGCTCATAAAAGATAACGACGATTGGATGGATCCTGAAAACTAGGAGGTTCATTGTCTAAAATCTAATTTACAACATTCTTGATTAAAGGAGTGAATACTCACATTATCATTATTCTTCTCTGAATTATATTAAATAAAACCAAATGGCAAAAACATATTGGAAACCCGGAACCATTATCTATCCGTTACCGGCAGTAATGGTAAGTTGTGGAGAAACTCCCGAAGAACAAAACATAATTACAATAGCATGGACAGGAACCATTTGCAGCGATCCGCCAATGTGTTACATTTCGGTACGGCCATCGAGGCATTCCTACGAAATTATTAAACGAACAGGTGAATATGTGATTAACCTGACCACCGAAAAACTGGCAAAGGCGACCGATTGGTGCGGTTGTCGTTCGGGAAGCAAATACAACAAATGGGAAGAAATGGGCTTAACACCTGCACCCGCTAAATTTGTGAAAGCACCAATTATTGAAGAATCGCCTGTTAACATCGAATGCCGGGTGAAAGAAATTATCGACCTTGGGGTTCATCATATGTTTATTTCAGAAGTGGTAGGTGTTTCAGTCGATGACTCCTATATGGATGAAAACGAAGCATTCAGTTTCTCAAAAGCCAAACCTTTGGTGTATAGCCATGGCCATTACTTTGGGTTGGGCGAAATCATTGGAAAGTTCGGCTGGTCGGTCGAAAAAAAGAAAAAGAAGAAGAAAAAATAACCTGTCAAAGATCTTTAATTCAGTTCGATGAACATTTTATATGCTGATTTGTAATGTATTTACAAATTACAGGACATATGTCTCGTATATAAAAAACACAGAACTATGAAAAATAAGGGAGTATTAATATTAATTTTTGTACTAAGTTTAGGAATGAGCAGAGCAGAAGAGAATCCGTTATTAAAGCCATTTACGGGACCACATGAAACATCCCCGTTTGAACAAATAAAGAATGAGCACTATATGCCTGCATTCAAAAAAGCAATTGAAGAGGGCAGGGCGGAAGTCGATAAAATTGTCAACAATACAGAAACACCCACATTTGAAAATACCATTATCAAGCTGGAATCTGCCGGTAAGTTGATGGGTAGGGTTGCCGGAATATTTTTTAATGTATTGAGTGCAGAAACCAACGATGAACTTCAGAAAATTGCACAAGAAGTTTCTCCGATGTTAACGGAATTCCAGAACGACATCAACCTGAACCCTGTGTTGTTCGGCAAAATCAAGGCAGTATATGATCAAAAAGATAAATTGGAACTTTCGGTTGAAGAAAACACACTTCTTGAAAATACCTACATCGGATTTGTGCGGAGAGGTGCAAACCTAAATGAAGCAGATAAAGAGAAATTTCGTGAAATCAGTACCGAACTTTCAAAATTAAGCCTCGAATTTGGCAACAATGTTTTGAAAGAAACCAATGCCTATTCATATTTAGTAACCGATAAATCAAAACTAAGGGGCCTTCCGGAAGGTGTTTTGGAAGCCGCAGCTGCAAAGGTTGAAAAAGGTGAGCAGGAAGGATGGTTGTTTGATATTACCATGCCGAGTTATTTGCCCGTTTTAAAATATGCCGACAACCGCGAACTTCGTAAAGAATTATACATGGCTTACGGTTCGAAGGGTTTCAAGGGCAACGAATTTGACAATCAGGAAAATGTAAAAAGGATTGCAGAACTTCGATTAGAGCAGGCAAAATTATTGGGTGCCGACACCTATGCCGACTACACTCTTGAGCGAAGGATGGCAATGAACCCTGAGGGTGTATATAAGCTTTTAGATGATTTATACGATGCTTCGTACAAAGTGGCTAAAAAAGAAAAAGAAGAGCTTCAGGAATTTGCAGAGAGTTTAGGTTTTGAAGGGGAATTAATGCCATGGGATGCGAGTTATTATTCCGATAAACTAAAGATAAAGAAGTTTGATATCAACGATGAAATGTTGAAACCATACTTCGAACTGAACAAAGTTATTGACGGGGTGTTTGGTTTGGCGACCGAGCTTTACGGGATTACGTTTAAATTGAACGAAGATATTGAGGTTTACCATGAAGATGTAAAACCGTATGAGGTATTTGATGCCGACGGAACTTTTCTTGCCGTGTTATATGCTGATTTTCATCCACGAAAAGGCAAACGTGGTGGTGCCTGGATGAACGATTTCAAATCGCAATGGGTGGAAAATGGGAAAGATTCCCGTCCACATATTTCAATTGTGATGAACTTTACACAGCCGACCGAAACAAAACCCGCTTTGCTTACCTTCGATGAGGTGAATACATTTTTGCACGAATTTGGGCATGCGTTGCACGGACTTTTTGCAAATTCCACTTATTCAAGCCTTTCTGGAACAAATGTTTACCGTGATTTTGTTGAACTCCCATCACAAATTATGGAAAACTTTGCCGTCGAAAAAGAATTTCTCGACAGGTTTGCTAAGCATTACAAAACTGGTGAAACCATCCCTACAGAGTTGGTAGAAAAAATTAAAGCATCAGAAAACTTTATGGCTGGAAGCCTGAGCATACGTCAGTTGAGTTTCGGATATTTAGACATGGCATGGCATACCCTTACCGAGGCTTACACAGGTGATGTAAAAGAGTTTGACGAAAAAGCATGGGAAAAGACACAGCTCTATCCTGTAATCGATGAGGTTTGTATGAGCACCCAATTTGGGCACTTGTTTGCAGGTGGCTACGCAGCAGGTTATTATGGTTATAAATGGGCTGAAGTACTAGATGCCGATGCCTTTAGCTTGTTTAAAGAAAAAGGTTTATTTAATAAAGAAGTGGCTGCTTCCTTCCGGAAAAACATCCTTGAAAAAGGAGGGACAGAGCACCCAATGGAATTGTACAAAAAATTCAGGGGACAAGAACCAACTGTTGATGCATTGCTCGAAAGAAGTGGGTTAAACTAAAAAATATAAATTGCATCTTTAATGATGGGCTCTGTATTTGCAGAGCCCTTTTTTTTGCACAAAATTTAGGATCATATGCAATAAGGCAACACTTTTTCGTTCTAGTGAATGTATCCAACAATTAAACAATTTACAATGCGAAAAGTAGCCATTGCCCTTATTTGCTTTTCTATTATCTATTCTTGTGTGAAAGAAGAAATAATAGATTCGCCCGATGTGAAACTTGAATTCTCGTCCGATACCATATCTTTCGATACCGTATTCTCCACCATTGGATCGATTACAAAACACTTTACCATTCGAAATACATACAATCAAGCCGTCAAAATAAATCAAATAACCTTGGCAGGTGGGAATAACTCTCCATTTCGGATGAACGTAAACGGTATTGCTGATGACAGGGTTAGCAATGTAGTATTGCCTTCAAAAGACAGTATTTATATTTTTGTGGAAGTTACTGTTGACCCGACCAACGTGAACAATCCCTTGCTATTAAAAGATTCTATTGTTTTTTCGATAAACGGAAACATTCAGGATGTAAACCTGGAAGCATACGGACAGGATTTTCATTTGTTTAAGGGAGAGGTTTTACACTCGCAAACCTGGGAGAACGATAAGCCTTACCTTATTTACAACTCGGTAATCGTAGATTCCTTAGAAACGTTAAAGATAAAAGAAGGGTGCCAGGTTCATTTTCATAAAAAGTCAAGTTTGCTGGTCAAAGGAACGCTTAAGGTTGAAGGAAGTTTGGAGTCTCCGGTTGTTTTTCAGGGAGATCGGCTGGAGGAATATTATGAAAATATTCCGGGGCAATGGGGCGATTGGCTTGAGTTGGAAGGTGGTGGAATTTATATATTAGGGGGAATCCATTTTTTGGTTGGAAGTAAAAGCAACGAAATAAATTATGCGGTTATTAAAAATGCCCACAAGGGAATACAGATTGATAGTATTGTGAACAACAATGAGCCTACGCTTCGAATCAGCAATAGCAGGGTTGAAAATATGACTTTAAATTGTATCGATGCTCGCTCAACTTCGCTGTATGCTTCAAATTGTGTGTTTGCCAACAGCGGCTCTTATGCCCTGGCACTTTTATTTGGCGGCTCTTACGAATTTTATCATTGCACGATTGCTAATTATTATTCACATTACGTAAGAAACGACCCGGCATTGCTTATCAAAAATTATTTTGTGTACGACAATGTTGTTTATGCCTACGACTTAACAGATGCCAATTTTACCAATTGTATTATTTATGGGGATTATTCGCCGGAAATAATATTTGACCATACTTATAATGGCACAAAAATCCCGGCAGATTTTAATTACCATTTTGACCACTGCCTTTTAAAATCGCTTTATGAATCACAGTTTGAACCCGATAAGTTTACGAATTCAATTTTCGATGAGGATCCATTGTTTGTGGATTTTTCGGAATACAATTATGCCATTGACTCATTATCTCCCGCTATTAATATGGGAAATGTAGAAATTGGCTCTTTGTTCCCATTTGATTTAAATGGAAATTCACGAACCCAGGATGATGTGCCTGACATTGGTGCCTACGAATGGATTGGAACCAAACAGGAATAATTTACTTTGCTACGATGTTTGCAATATGCTATTTTTTTCTTTGCTCCAACATCCTTAAAAATTCATGGGGATCAAATCCAAATGGGGGAATGGTTTGCCTGCATGAAGAATGAGGTCCACTACCATCGTTATATTCACAGCAACAATCGAAGGTATTATTCATGCTTTCATTCCAAATTTTTCTCCAAAAAGTGCTGCTTACCCATACTTCAGCCTCATCAATGGCTTTTTCGGTTTCAGGCAATAATTTTACAAGCGAATTTTTTATTTTGCATAATTCTGCCAATTGTTCCTTTACAGCGCCAATAAATTTATTACGGTGGGCATTAAACTGGTTAATTGCACCAATCCGATAGTCTTTTGATAAGTTCTCAATCATTTTTGCCCACACATCATCATCCAACAGGGCCATCGACATGGCATAACTTTCCACATTGTTTTGTGCCATGGTATTTAATCCTTCCGTTACCGTAGTTGTTGAGCTGGCAATAATAACATCGGTAGCGCCTACACCTGCAGTAGCAATGGCAGTAACTAATTGCGCTATATTTTCATCCATGCCCATGGTGGTCATTCCTTGTTCCAAAACAAAGCCTGATGTACTTACAAAAACTGCTGCGAGTGCTGCACTGCTACCTCCGGTTACCACCGATAATGCTGTTCCGACTGTAAAAGCTACAGCTTCCCACATCCTTGACCGTGCACGGCTTGCATTATACCTCAGAGCCAGGGTTACGCGCATATCTTCTTGAAATTCATCGTAAGCCTTGTTTATTTCTGACATAGCCTTGGCGGTATTTGCCGAGAATGATCCTAACATATTATCGTAGCCTGATGCAGATTCGGGAATGCCAAAATTTTGAACAGCTTTTTCAAAATCAACCCTCCATTTTTTTAACGCTTTCATATCAGAATCTGGATCTAAAAAATCAATTAGGCTTGTTTTCCCTTCAGTTGTTTCATCGCAAAGGTCAACCGTAAGAAAAATTTCTTCCCATGGAAATTGTGGAAATTCCTGGGTTACATCGGCGTGTGCCAAATATTCGTTGCATTGATATGCTTTGAAATAATTTTCGTTTAAAATGGTTTGTAATGAACTGCTTAATTTTTTTGCCCGATCGAGTTTTTGCATCACACTACCGCCTCTTAAATCGTTCAAATAATCTGAATCGATCTGTCCATCAGAATAAAGGCTGCCAAATAAATCCCAGCCCAAACGGTCGTCAATATTGGGTTCAAATGGAAATATTTCGCATCGCTTCCTTGGTTTTGGTTCGGGCAACGATTCTGTGGGATTTGGTCTATTTCGGGCTGGGTTGTTTATTAAATCCGGGTCGGTATTTTCAGTCCCCCTGTATTCGTTTTTCTTTGCATCCTTTTTGTTTTCAGGTTTTTCTACTTCAAAGGGTTCATCAAAATCAATCATTTCGGCAAGGGAGTCTGCCTGGTTTATTTCTGCTTCATCGAATATGATCAGGTCTGTGTTTAATGTAAATGCTCCCTTTTTTAAACTCGTAATTTCAAATTCCTTTTCCCATATTCCGGATTCATTAATTTTCTGAGGATCAATCAGTATGCTTTGTTCCTCTCCACCTTCTAATATTATTGTACCTATAGTAATATTTTGAACAGATAGTTTTACGGGATCGGTAACCTCTTGCATACCAAAAACTTTTACCTCTACATGCGCCTTTTCACCTCTATTCAACGTTGTTTTATCGATTGATAAAGTATAGTCGATTAAATTAATTTCCTGAACCTGTTTTTGATCTCCATAATCAAGGTTAAGTTTATGCTTTCCGGGATCAACATTTTCAACCGTATAAAACAGATGATTTTCGTTTCCGGCTATTATTTCAACGGGATTTTCATCCAATGTGAGATTGGCTTTTCTTACATCGCCCGGGAAATCCCCTTCAATCATTTCTATGCTATTCGCTTTTATTGTTGAAGGTATCTTCAGTTTTTCACCCACTAGAGGTTCGGTGAGCTGCGAAATTCGTTGCCCAACTTTGTCCCCATTTTTAGACAAAATACCAATGGGAAGGTTTTTCCCTTCCGGCAAATCGACAACAAAAGTCCCATCTTTTACAGGAATGTTTTTACCAAATATAAGAGTGTGCTTTTGTAGGCTTTCAAGTTGTTTTGTTTTCTTCGATGGCTTTTCAGATTGGGGCTGAACGATTACTTTGCCTGAAATTGTTTTTCCGGAACTTAGTTTTTCGGGGTATTGAACGGTGATTGAACCATCTTTCACTTCATATTTTTCGATGACAAGCCCTGAAATAATTTGCCTTTGTTGGGCAGATGCTGAACTCCAAAACAGGGTAACAATAAAAAGTGATGCTAAAATGACACATTTAGATTTATTCATGACGGGAATGAGATTGATTTTTCATAGTAAGTTACAAAAATTATTGTTTTAAATGCCAATATTAATTTGTTAATGAGTTGTATAGCAGTAATTAATATATGTAAATAAAATACATATGTGCATTTATGTAGGTGTGTTTAGTCCGCTTTTGGTTAGAAAACTATGGACACATTAATCTTTTCAGATGTATGTTAATTGAACATTTCTTTTGTATTTTTAGTTGCTTAAACTGGTGTTTTGACAAACTGGACATGAAATTTCAGGATTGTTAACTACAGATTTAACGTGTTATAAATTAAAATAAACGATATGCCTACAATAACCACAAAATACCTTGGCGATTTGCGTACCGAGAATATTCATGTTCAATCGGGGAACAAAGTCATAACCGATGCACCTTGCGATAACCAGGGGAAAGGAGAGTTTTTTTCCCCAACCGATTTATTGGCAACGGCCCTCGGGAGTTGCATATTAACCATTATGGGCATTAAAGCACGTGACAATAACATTGACCTGAAAGGTACTGAAATGGAGATTACCAAAATTATGGCTTCCGGTCCAAGACGGGTTTCAGAAGTGATTATGGTATTTAACTTTCCAAAAAAGAACTATTCGGAAGAAGAAAAAAAGTCGATTGAAAGTGTTGCCGGAACGAGCCCTGTTCCGTTAAGCGTTCATGCAGGGTTAAAACAAACCATTCAATTTAATTGGTAAACCTGCAAATGGCACAAAAACTGGGGGCAGGAAAGCAAACCAATAAGTTCATTTTCGCTGGTATTTTTGCCGGTGTGATATTGGCTCCCGTATTTATCTGGTTTAAGGAATATATGAGCATCCAAACCTTGTTGTTTCCTATTGTTTTTATGGTTCTGTTTTATGCATTTATAAACCTGTCGAAAAACTATTTGTTTACTTATTTCGACCTTGCTTTTTTAATCCTTTTGTTTGGTGAAATAATCACAACAGTTTTTTCAAGTTATCCCGATAACAGTTTAAGCTCTTTGACACGTTTTGTTGTGGTCTTTTTTCTGTTTATCTTTTATAAAATCCTTTTAAGTAAAGTAAAAGAACGATTCTGGATACCGGCTTTGTTTTTTATTTTCAGCAGCTTATTGCTATTTGTAACAGCCGGGTCGTTTGTTTCATTTTACCTTAAAAGTCGGTTGCCTGAATCTGCAAGCCTTTATGAATTGAAGCATTTGTACCATCCACTTTCACTGCTTAAAAACGGAACACTCAATAATATATGGGCAAGCTCGTTGTTGCTTTTTATTCCATTCAATATTGTTTTTCTTTTGAAACAAAAAAGACACATCGGACGGCTGGTTGTTTTGCTCGTTTTAGCACTAAATGTGTTTTGTATCTTTGTTTCTTTTTCAAGGGGAATTTACATTAGTTTGTTTGTATTTGTGGTGCTTTTAAATGTATTCGCCATACGTTATTTTCCGTTTAAAAAAATTATCCTTTATAATAGTATTGCCCTTCTGCTTTTACTTCCTTCTGCCGTGTTGGTAAAAGATTCGTTTGTAACAACCATATCCTTCCAAAAAACGATTTCACAAAAACGCAGTTCAGAAGGGCGGAAATTACTTTGGGAACATGCTATTAAAAAACTTACCGACAAGCCTGTTTTTGGTTATGGACAACGAAATTTTAAACTGGCAAACGAAAATAATCCCTTGGTAAAAGAGGATATTGTTTTCCCGAACCGAACAAATAACACCTATTTTCAGATATTAGTTGAGCGCGGGATTTTTGGTTTGTTGTATTATGCCCTTTTCTTTTTGCTGGTGAGTTTGCTTGTATTTAAAAATTTAAAACGGTTTAAAAAGGATAAAGAAAAGCTCCTGGAAATAGTTGTGATTTATGCAGGAATTATCGCATTTCTTACACGGGAATTTACTTTTTCAAGTATGTTGGATAACGATTTTGTTTACTTTTTATCGTTTTATTTGGTCATTTCGTTAACTCCCTACGACATCGTTTTAAAGGAACTAAACCTAAGTTCAAAGAGGGCGAAAAGTATTCTTCTTACCTCATTTTTGCTAATTGTTTTTTTGGTTTTTCTGAATGGAAAACGGACAATAATGGTTTTTTACAACAATCAATCCGTGGACAATTATTATCAGGAAAACTTATCGGAAAGCAATAAATATATGGATAAAGCTTTGCCCTTTTCGGGCAACGATCGTTTGCTTCAAAAGCATAAAGCAATGATTTTGTCAAAAAATTCTTTTCATATCGAGATATCTAAAAACTATAATAAGCTCATATCTTTTGAAGGTTCTGACAAAGATTCGTTGGCATTATCTCTAAATCATTTCTTAACTGCCCTAAAAAAAGTTCCCAATGATGATGAAATCCTTCATAATGTGGCTTGGCTTCACTTTGCCTTGGATGAAATTGAAGAGGCAAAGAAATATGTGAATAGAAGTATTGATCTCAATCCTTTTAATAGTACTTATCAGGTGAGTTCTGTTTTAATGCTCCTTCAAAATTCAGAGCTTGATGAATGTGGCAAAAATTTAGGCAAAGCATTGAGGTATTCTCCATCGTTGCTCGAATCAAGGTTTTATAAGGTTTTTTCGAGCAGGTATCCGGTAATTGCTGAAAGGGCAAAACAAATTGCCATTAAAGGTTTAGAAGATCAAATAAAGGACGATAACAGCCTGATTCTTAAAGCGCGCCTGGCCCGCCTTTTAATGGTCGATGAACCTGAAAGGGCCATGGAAATTTTGCAGGAAGTAAGTAGTAAATTGCCCAACTTAAACCGCCCATGGGTGTATATGGCATACCTCGAAAACGTTCGCGGAAACGCAACAAAGGCAGAGACATATTTCAACAAAGCATTGTTTTATAATCGACACGATGCACTTGCGATGATTTATACGGGCAACTATTACCGGGCAAGCGGAAATGACAATAAAGCAGTGAATTATTATAAAAGTGCACTAAAACAGTACAAGCCTAAAAGGATGCCAGCTTCAGCCCATAATGCAGGAATCGACAAAATGGACAATATCCCAACCATGAACTTCCTAAATGATTTGGTTTATAATTTAAAACCGGAACCAAATGCGGCAGAATTATTTACTTACCTGGCAGCTTATCATCAAGAAGATGAAGAACTGAATTTGTATTATAAAAATTTGTCTATAAAATATATGGGGCAGGTTTATTCAGGGCAAGAACTTATCCGTTAAAGCTTACCACCAATTTTGTTTGTTATTTAAATCAATGGTGAAGCAGCGGTTGTTAACCGCGTTGCTATCGTTTTTTTCTTCCAATTTATAAAGGGCATTTTCAGGGGCATTTGAAAACACCAGGGTGTCGTTTTTTGCTTTTTGCTCGCCAACTAAAAGCCATTCCTTATTCCAGTAAAAAAGGCTATAAAAGCTCCCCTTTTTAATTTTGGCAGTTTTGTTTTCAAGTAGAATGGCATCACGGATTGAATCGTTTACGATTGAATAATAATTTCGAATGTACTCCCGATCGTTTGAGTTATCATAAGTTAGTTTAAGGGTTTCTTTTATCCGGGGATTTGATTGTAGAAAAGCTATTTCGCCGTTTTTATCAAAAGTAAATGGTGTTTTAAAGTAATCGAGTTTTGTATCCTTTCGCTTTTTCAAAATGAAAATGTTGTTCAATGAAACATCTTTAAATTGTAAGGTATTATTTTCCCGATATGCAAAATCAACAGGTACCCAATTATTTTTATCATAAATACACAGAAAGAATACATCCTGTCCGGTTTGTTCATTCCCAATGTCTATAACAATCTCTGTACAATCGGGGTAATATTCTTTGGTAACATCGATATAATTCACTTCATTGATTTCTTTTTTTGGATTGTAATCTTTGTATTTATCCTCGTATTTTTGAAAGGTCTTGCGATAAACTTTTGCTGCTTTTTTAAGGTTGAACATAATTATAGACTTTGTATTTCCGATTGCCGGATCTGATTCAATGCCCATAAAAGGAATGTTTTTTTCTTTGGTTTGAAGCGAATTCCATTGGTGCCGGCCACGAATGTTAGTCCATTTTGCAAAGTCAATTGCAACCGGAATACCATTTGCACGCATTGCAAATGCAGCCATATCCGACATTTCATAACAAGCACCATAACTTTCGTGGAGCAAATCGGAGAACTTTCGGTTTGACCTGCCCCCTTCTTCGTAAACAAATTTTGATTTTAGCCGATCATTAATGTTTTTAGAATGAATAAAAATATCTTTATCGTAGCATGTTCGGAAACTATCAACTCCCACTTTTATCCAATTTTCCGGAAATTCGTAACGTATCCTGTATGGTAGGATATAGTTTAAAAATTGCTCCTCTGTAAATATACTGTCTTCCAATCGGTTTTTTGAAACTTTAAGTGCTTCATTAATATGATGAAACAAGGCAGTTTTTTTAATAAATATTTTATCCGGGATATGGATATCAAGGTAGGTTTTTGTGTATTTGTCTGTCGAGTTTTCGAGTAAAAAATCAACAGACCTTTTTTTTAGGGTATCGCCCTGAGCAAAGTTATCGATCGCGGATTTTGACAAATTAGCAATTGAAAAATGAAACAGGAGCGCATAAAAACCAATTCCTCCAATAACTATAAGGATAATAATAAATACTTTGCTTGCTTTCATTCCAACTTGAGGTTAATAGCTCCAAAAGATACTCATTCGTGCGAACAAAATCTATTTAATTCGTAAATAATAAAACCACCTTTGCGTACAAAAGTGGCTTTTTTTATGTGGAGTAAGTTTCCGATCTGCGTATAGCAGTACGGTCACCTACAGAAAAGCGCCAACAAGAGTTGGCACTTATATTTTAAATCCTCATTAAATGGTCCTAATATAATGCTCTCATTACGACTTAAGACAAATAATCAAGTGCCTTTTACTTCACTTCCGAACCCGGTTTTACTGATTGATCTGGAGTAACAATCGATAAACTTCCATCGGCATTTTCGGCACACAGAATCATTCCCTGCGATTCAATCCCTTTTAGCTTTTTAGGTTCGAGGTTCACCAGTATTGACACTTGTTTGCCCACCAGGTCTTCCGGTTTATAATATTCTGCAATTCCTGAAACTACTGTTCTTTGGTCGATACCCGTATCAATTTTTAGTTTCAGCAACTTCTTGGTTTTAGCAACTTTCTCTGCTTCTAAAACTGTTCCAACCCGAATGTCAATTTTCCCGAAATCGTCGAAAGTGATGTTTTCTTTTGCCGGGTTTGCAACGGCTTGGGCAAGTTCATTTGCCTTTTTCGTATCCAACAATTTATTGATTTGCGCTTCAATAACTTGATCCTCTATTTTTTCAAACAAAAGGCTCGGTTTATTCACCTTGTGCCCAGCTAAAATAATATTTGTACCGCCTAAAACCGACCAGTCGGCTTTTTCAAAATTCAGGAATCCTCGAAGTTTTTCCATGCTAAATGGGAGGAATGGCTCAAGGATGATGGTCAGGTTTGCTGTAATTTGCAAACACACGTTCATGATGGTTTTAACCCTTTCTTCATCGGTTTTAATCACCTGCCACGGTTCTTCATCAGCCAGGTATTTGTTGCCAAGACGAGCCAGGTCCATGGCATTTTTTAATGCCTCCCGGATACGGAAATTATCCAGGCTTTTTTCAACGTTTGCTTTTATTGCGGCAATTTCGTCAAGGGTTTGTTTATCGGTTGCGCTTAGTTCGCCTCTTTCGGGAACAACACCGTTGTAATATTTTTGGGTCAAAACCAGTGCCCGGTTTACAAAATTCCCTAAAACGGCAACAAGTTCGTTGTTATTTCTGGTTTGATAATCTTTCCAGGTAAAGTCATTGTCTTTTGTTTCAGGGGCATTGGCGGTGAGTACATATTTCAGCACATCTTCTTTGCCGGGTAAATCTTCTAAATATTCGTGCAGCCAAACTGCCCAATTTCGCGAAGTGGAAATTTTATCGCCTTCGAGGTTAAGAAACTCGTTGGCAGGGACGTTTTCCGGGAGGATATAAGTTCCTTCCGCTTTTAGCATTGTTGGGAATATAATGCAGTGGAAAACAATATTGTCTTTTCCAATAAAGTGCAGCATTCTTGTTTCCGGGTCTTTCCAATATTTTTCCCATTCAGGTGTCAATTCTTTGGTAGCCGAAATGTACCCGATAGGGGCATCAAACCACACATACAACACTTTTCCTTCGGCATCTTCAACAGGGACCGGAACACCCCAATTTAAATCGCGGGTTACCGCCCTTGGCAATAATCCACTATCGATCCATGATTTGCATTGTCCATAAACATTGCTCTTCCATTCTTTATGTCCTTCTAAAATCCATTCTTTAAGCCATGGTTCGTATTGGTCGAGTGGCAGGTACCAGTGTTTTGTTCCTTTAAAACAGGTTTGTTTCCGCTGATCATCGAGGTTGGATTGATCAACTCAGTTGGGCTAAGTGAAGTACCACAACTTTCGCATTGGTCGCCATATGCTTTTTCGAAAGAGCATTTTGGGCAGGTACCTGTAATATATCTGTCGGCTAAAAATTGTTTGTTTTCTTCGTCAAAATATTGCTCGGTGGTTTTTTCTACAAATTTTCCTTCATCGTATAGCTTTTTGAAAAATCCAGAAGCCGTTTCGTGATGTATTTCAGCACTTGTACGTGAATATACGTCGAAAGAAATCCCGAATTGTTCAAACGACTTTTTAATGATGCCATGAAACTTGTCCACAACATCCTGTGGTGTAATCCCTTCGTTTTTTGCCTTCAGTGTAATTGGTACCCCATGCTCATCAGATCCACCAATCAGGACCACTTCTTCGTTTTTTAACCGTAAATATCTTGCATAAATATCTGCCGGCACATACACTCCGGCAAGATGCCCAATGTGGATAGGCCCATTGGCATAAGGAAGTGCCGTGGTTATTAAAGTTCGTTTGAAATCAGTCATTTCTTTAGAATATGAATTTTGTTTTGAGGCTACAAAGATAGTAGTTTTTTTGAGTCAAATCCTTAATGTGTGTGTAACTCGGGCAAACGTAAAAGGGAAAGTAATTTCGTTTAAAATTAGCATTTGCAGTGCCTTTGGTTTTAATATTTATATATTTGGGTTTTTAGTCTAAAACCACAATTAATAACATCAATCCTAATAAATACTAAATGAAACAAATTATCAAATCATCCAATTCTATTTTAATATTAATTTCTCTTTTCATTTTCTCGTTATGCCTCAACAGTTGTAATGAGGATTGTGACTGTGAAGAGATTGTTCCGGAACTTTTTCAGGTTGACTTGTCGGAATTTAAATTAATCAGGGTTAAACAATACGAGGTGATTTGTGGGGTGGAAATAGACGATCAGGAAATTGATTCGGTATTAGAATTGGGAATTGTACTTAGTCAAAATTTAGATCCTGAGCTGGATGTAAATGCAGAACGCCGGCTTGTAGCCGATTCGGTGGTTGAAGAATTTGTTGGTATTGTCGGGGAATTAGCAACAGCAACGAGTTATCATTTGCGGGCGTATGCGATTACAAAGTTAGATACCAACTACAGCGAGCAAATATCGTTTACCACCATTGCTGAAAACGGTACCAGGGGAACGGTTACCGATGTTGACGGGAATACCTATGAAACCCTGATTCTTGGCGGGTTGGAGTGGATGTTGGAAAATTTAAAAGTTACACACTACCGCGATGGATCGGATATTGTTACCGGGGTTAGCGATGAAGATTACGGGGACATTGATTTTGGCTCTTATGGAATTTATCCTAACCGAAAAATAA
The DNA here is from genome assembly GCA_963677475.2 of Prolixibacteraceae bacterium. Lineage (GTDB taxonomy): Bacteria > Bacteroidota > Bacteroidia > Bacteroidales > Prolixibacteraceae > JABMQB01. The sequence continues at coordinate 518,182 of CAXXQD010000021.1, forward strand.
ATGGCTTTGAATCGGATGAAGAGGTTTTGGCAGCTTACGGGGCACTGTATAATTGGTATGCTGTAATTGACGAGCGGGGCTTAAGCCCCGAAGGATGGCATATTCCAACGGATCAGGACTGGATTGAACTTGAAATATTTTTAGGAATGAGTAAAGCCCAAGCCTATGATACCGATTTTCGGGGTTCAGATCAGGGAGCAATGTTAAAGAGTACAAACACATTGCCTGATCCGCACCCAAGCTGGAAAGAAGGAAATATTGCCACTAATTCAACAGGGTTTAATGCGATTTCGGGTGGTGCCAGGTACGAAAACGGAAATTTTGGTTACAAAGAATGGTACACCAGTTTTTGGACTTCGACTGAAGTGGGGACCAGCAGTGCCTGGGCAAGAACCTTATCGTTCGATAAAGCAAAAATTGCACGAAATATTAACCATAAAAATTTGGGGTATAGCATTCGTTGCGTGAAAGATTAATTAGCCGATATTAAACTTTTCTTGATAAAAAAACAAAAGGGTAGTATTTTACAACTGCCCTTTCGTTTTTTCTTTTTAATTTTCCCCAGAAAAGAAGAAATTCAATTCCATTTATTTTTTGGAAATCTTCACTTTTTTGGTTGGTGCAACTTCGATGTTCCTTTTTTGCAATTGATCAACCACATTTTTTGCAACATCGGCAAAAGCTTTTCCTGTGGGTGTATTTTCATCAAATGCTGCCGGGGTACCATTGTCGCCACCTTCACGTATGCTTTGCACAATTGGTATTTGCCCAAGAAGCTTTAAGCCCATTTTATCGGCTAATTTTTTTCCACCATCTTTTCCGAAAATATAATACTTGTTGTCTGGTAATTCTTCAGGGGTAAACCACGCCATGTTTTCAACCAGTCCCAACACCGGAACATCAATTGATTTGCTTTGGAACATGCCCACACCTTTGATTACATCTGCCAAAGCTACATCCTGAGGCGTTGAAACAATCATAGCAGCCGTTACCGGAACGGTTTGCACAAGTGTCAGGTGAATATCGCTTGTCCCCGGGGGGAGGTCGATCAATAAATAATCTAATTCTCCCCAATAACCATCAGTAATCAGTTGTTTTAATGCATTGGATGCCATTGGCCCGCGCCAGATAAGCGCATTTTCGGGAGCCACAAAAAAACCGATGGACAGAAATTTAACACCATATTTTTCAACAGGATGGATAACATCCCGCTTGTCAATTTTTTGCCCCATTGGGCGTTCTCCTTCAGCCCCAAACATTTTCGGGATGGAAGGACCAAAAATATCGGCATCAATCAGGCCAACTTTAGCACCTGTTTTGGCAAGAGCAACAGCAGTGTTTACAGCAATGGTTGATTTACCAACCCCACCTTTGCCTGATGCCACTGCAATAATATTTTTAACCTTTGGTAAAATTGGGCGTTCCATGTTGTGCACAAATTTCACCGAAATATTCCCTTTGATTTCGACCGATTCACCAAGCCTTCTGGCTATGGTCGATTCGCAAAGGTTCACCAGGCGTGATATATTTGGATCGTCCGACTTTTGAAATACAAGCGAAAATGCCACCTTTTGTCCTGTAATCCGGATCTCCTGCACCATATCCAAAGCAACAATATTCTCTTCGCTGCCTGGGTATTTGATACTGCTTAAAGCATCAGTAACATTTTTTGGCACAATTAAATTTCTTGGTATATCGTTCATTTTAGCTAAATTTAAATTAACATAAGTTCAAAATTAATAATTTTATGAAAGTTCATTTGAGGGATCCCAAAATATTTCATTAAAATTTTGAATTTGTCCATCTTTAATAATAACACCTTCGTTCCCTAAAAGTTCCTCCATGGCCATTGGCGTATCGAAATGATGTTTTCCGGTAAGCAGTCCGTTTCGATTAACTACCCTGTGAGCCGGCACATATTCCTTCTGTGCGTGAGAGGCATTCATTGCCCAACCCACCATTCTGGCTGCGCCTGCCGATCCAATATATTTAGCGATGGCTCCGTACGAAGTAACCCTTCCTTGTGGCACCAAACGTACTACCTGGTACACTTGTTCAAAAAAATCACTCATCGACTTGAAAATCAATTGCACTTCTCCCGAAACTTCGGTAAGCATCTTTTTCAATTTCAATATCCGGTTCAATTAACTCTTGTGCCCGGTTAATTTTGAATGCCAAATATTTGATACTTATACCTCTGTCGAGCCATTGTTTTTCGTAGAAGGTTTTTATTTGAAGGATTTCGCTTATGTTGTCTGAGTTATAAATGTCATCCATTTTCGCAAGCACTTCAAAGTTGTTTGCTTCAACCATGGCACAGGTATAGTGAAATTGAAAATTGCTGTCGGTTTTTAAGTGGATTGTCCCGTTATTCGCAAGAAATTTTTTATAATTTTCAATGAAATTGGTTGCTGTAAGCCTTTTCCTGGTTTTTTTCATTTGAGGATCGGGGAATGTCAGCCATATTTCATCAACCTCATCTTTTCCAAAAAAGAGATGGGCAATTTCAATGTTGGTACGAATAAAGGCAACATTTTTTAAACCGAGTTCGTGCACTTCTTTTGCACCTTTCCATATTCTGGCGCCTTTAATATCAACACCAATGTAATTTTTATCCGGGAACTTTTTTGCGAGTTGAACGGTATATTCCCCTTTCCCGCAGCCTAATTCAAGAACGATAGGATTTTCATTTTTAAAGAACTCTTTTGCCCATTTTCCTTTTAGATGGAAATCTTCGTTATCTAATGCCCTATACGTTACCTGGATAACATGGCTATAAGTTTCGAGATCCGCAAATTTTACAAGTTTACCTTTTCCCACAACAATTAATTATTCAGCTTTTTCAACCCTCAATCCAATATCCCTTATTCCGTAAAGAACGGGTTCACGCATACCTTGTTTTACAAGGAATTTGTATGTGCCCGAATCCGGAAAGAACACATTTCTACGGTACATAAACTGTATATCCCTATGTTTTCCATATCCTTTTCCAAACCATTTCCCCAAAGGATCGGCAAGTGTAAATTCAACCGTATCTTTCATTTCTTTACCGTTTGGCGGAACAATAGAAACAAAAAGCCAAAGGTTGCTATAGGAATAATCCACGGAGTTTCTAATGTTGAACAAAAGATTGTGGTTTTGGGCTGTATCTTCAATTTGAAATTCAAAACTAACGATAGAATCAAGCGACCATTCCATATCATTTATTGGAATGTACTTTTCGTAAACCATTTTTCGGTCACACGAAAAGAAAGCAAGAATAAGAATTATTAAAGCGCTGTATTTTAACAATATTTTCATTGTTTTTTTGGACGTTTAAAATTTCCCCGTTTATCGTTCCTTCTTTTATTTCTGGGGTGTTTTTTTCTTGGTTTATCGAACCTGTTTAAGCTATCCTGACCAACAACATTATGGAATGTCTCCTTGTTGGTATCGGGCAATGTAACTTCTTCTGCAAGAAGGATTTCTGGTTTATTGCCCTTTTCGTTCATCCGTTGTATCCTTTTTACGTTTGCAACAGAAACAGGTACCATGGTTGTTGGGCCATTCCCTCCAGAGGAATACCAGAATATGCGGTTAAAAATATCTGCTTTTTGGAAATAATAAGTTTCTTTTTCGGTTTGAAGCGGGATGTTATTTGGTGGAAAATCTTTTTGGGCATCTATGTACGAATCGACTTCGAAGTTAAGGCAGCATTTTAGTTTTCCACATTGTCCGGCAAGCTTTTGTGGGTTCAACGATATTTCCTGATAGCGCGCTGCGTTTGTGGTAACCGAAACAAAGTTACATACCCAGGTGGCGCAACAAAGTTCCCTACCGCATGGACCAATACCTCCAATCCTGCCTGCTTCCTGCCTTGCGCCAATTTGTTTCATTTCGATGCGGATTTTGAAGGTATCTGCCAAAACCCTGATTAGCTGCCTGAAATCGACCCTTCCGTCGGCGATGTAATAGAAAATAGCTTTGGTTTTATCCCCTTGGTACTCAACGTCCCCAATTTTCATTTCAAGTTTGAGGTCGTTGGTAATTTGGCGCGAACGGATCATTGTTTGATGTTCCAGTGCAATTGCTTCGCGCCATTTATCGATATCAACCGATTTTGCAACACGGTATATTTTACGAAGTTCCCCGTTAACAAGGGTGACTTTGCGTTTTTTCATTAATTCAAGTACCAGGTCGCCTTTCACTGAAACAACCCCTATGTCGTGACCAGGATTGGCTTCCACGGCGACAATATCGCCTACTTCAATTTTAAGGTTGTTCACATTTCGGAAATAATCTTTTCTGGTGTTTTTAAACCTGACTTCAATTATTTCATCCGGGTTTGCAATGTTTTTAAGGTCGTTAAGCCAGTCGGTCACTGCCAGTTTTGAACAAGATCCTGTTTTATTGGAGCAAATTCCGCGCTCAATTATATTTAGTTCATCCATATGATATAGCTTATCAAGTCTCCCGATCCAACATGGATTCATGGAAGATTGCCACAAAAATAAATAATATTACCGATTTGATTATGAATTACTTTCGTTAAAATCATTATGAATTAGGTTCGGGCATGATTAAAACTGAAAGATTTCTGGTTTTTATATGTTTGAACCATTGGGGTTAATACCCTTACATCCGAATTAATTTAGCCATTTTTAGAGACATATCAAGAAAAATAATCCTTGGGTTTCCGTTGCTTGAAATATGTTTAAATGCGAGTTCAAATTCATCGTTCATTTTGGTGATGTTGCGCTCATTCACAAAAGGTGAGAATTTTTGTCCCCATCCTTTTTCCTCTTTGCTAAGATAATTTAATGCAGGTTGCTTCATGTTTAAGATGAAATATTCCCTGATGAGGCGAAGCGCAAACAGAAAAAAACCTTTTTGTTTCTCCCTTCCAATGTTCGAAAGCCCTTCGGCCCATTGTATAAGTTCTAAAGTATCGATTTTATAGGCATTCCTCATTAATTCCTGAAAGCGTGTAAAATAATACAGGTTGTCTTCGTTTGGGTTTTGGAATTCAAGCGATTTAATGTAATTGCCATTTGCCAGGTGAACAATTTCATCGACCACACCTTCGTCTTCAACATGTGAACGGATTACCTGCCTCATCGAATCATTGTCGATTCTGGGTATTTTTACCAATTGGGCCCTTGACCGGATGGTTGAAATGATGTTTTCTTCGTTTTCGGTGATTAAAATAAAAAGTGTTTTACTGGGTGGTTCCTCAATCATTTTCAACAATTTATTGGAACAGGCGGCATTCATTCGCTCGGGCAACCAAATAATCATTACTTTGAATTCCGACTCAAACGATTTTAAGTTTAGTTTTCTCAAGATTGAAGCACTTTCAGCTTCATAAATCATTCCCTGGGCATTCTCAACATTTATATAACTAAACCACTGTTGTAGAGTAAAATATGGGTTCGCAAGTACAAACTCCCTCCATTGTTTTATGAAATCGTCGCTGGTGGGTTTTTTCACGCTTCCCGTTGAGTAAACTGGATAAACAAAATGTAAATCAGGATGCGCCAATTTCTGGTATTTATGACAAGAAGGGCACTTTCCACATGAATCATTCTCGCCCCGGTCGCGGCATGAAACGTATTGGGCATAAGCCAGGGCTAAAGCAAATTTACCAATGCCCTCAGGTCCTGAAAAAAGCTGGGCGTGACTTATCCGTTCCTCTTTAACTGATTTGATTAACCTTTGTTTAACTTCCTCTTGACCAATTATATCTTTAAAAAACATTCTGTATTTGTTTGCTTCTATTTGTATCGATTTTCATCTGGCGGAATGCCAAAAGTTCTTCAAATTTAATTTTTATTCTTTAAACAGAGTTCAAGCCTATGTTTTTTGTAATCCCATTTTACTATTACAGCTTAATTCGGTACCATTTTAATGGTATTATTTATATTTTAAATTCTCAGAATAAGATTTTTGCTGTGGTAGGGGGCGGCATAATTTTTTTAACTTTGGGAGACTTTATGAAACCTATAAAATAATATAAAATGCAGAATATTAGCACATACGATTTTTCAGGCAAAAAGGCATTGATCAGGGTTGATTTCAATGTTCCTCTCAACGAAAATTTTAACATCACTGATGATACCAGGATGAGGGCAGCCCTCCCGACCATAAAAAAGGTAATTGAAGGTGGTGGTTCTCCAATTATTATGTCGCATTTGGGAAGGCCAAAAGATGGTCCGGAAGACAAGTTTTCACTTAAACCATTGGTTGCACATTTGTCGGAATTGCTTGACGGGGCTACCGTAAAAATTGCCCCCGATTGTATTGGCGATGAAGTAATTGCCATGGCTAACGATGTGAAACCTGGCGAAGTCCTTATTTTGGAAAACCTGCGTTTTTATAAAGAAGAAACAAAAGGTGACGAAGAATTTGCCGGCAAACTTGCTAAAAATGGCGATTGTTGGATTAACGATGCTTTCGGAACGGCGCATAGGGCGCATGCTTCAACTGCAATAATTGCGAAGTTTTTCCCGAACGACAAAATGTTTGGATACCTGATTGAAAGTGAAGTTGAAAGCCTCGATAAAGTAGTGAAAGCGCCTAAACGCCCCTTAACTGCAATTATGGGAGGTGCAAAAGTTTCTTCGAAAATTACCATCATTGAAAACTTATTGAGCAAAGTGGATAACCTCATTTTAGGTGGAGGGATGACTTATACATTTGTAAAAGCAAATGGTGGAAAAGTGGGAGATTCGATCTGCGAAGATGATTTTATTGAAACCGCAAAAAATATTGAAAAACTTGCCAAAGAAAAAGGCGTGAACCTGGTTATTGCAACCGATGTGGTTTCAGCCGATGATTTTAGTAATGATGCAAATACCAAAGTATGTGCAGCCAATGCGATTGCAGATGGATGGCAAGGTTTGGATGCTGGCCCTGAAAGTATTGCGAAAATGAAAGAGGTCATCGAAAAATCGGGTACAATTCTATGGAATGGTCCGGTTGGGGTTTTCGAAATGGAAACATTTGCTGAAGGATCAAAAGCCATTGGAACAGCTATTGTTGAAGCAACTAAAAAAGGTGCATTCTCGCTTGTTGGTGGTGGCGACTCTGTTGCTTGTGTAAACCAGTTTGGCTTTGCCGATGGTGTTTCCTATATTTCAACTGCAGGAGGGGCCTTACTTGAATATCTGGAAGGTAAAACCTTGCCAGGTGTTGCTGCAGTTCGGGGAGAATAAAGAAATAAAACAATACTATTTTAAAAGGCCTGGGACAATAATCCCGGGCTTTTTTGGTTTAAAATTATTCCATAACATTTTATAAGTTAACAGAATCACTTACCTTTAAAAGAAAAAATTATGTCCCTTAAAACTCAACAAGTAGATCAAAAATTTCCGGGTATTAATTGTGCCCAAACCATATTTAGTTTGTTTGCCCCTGAGTTAGGTTTAGATGAAACCACCGCTTTGAAAATTGCAAGTGGCTTTGCCGGAGGAATGGCTTGTGCCGAAACCTGTGGCGCCGTTACTGGTTCGTACATGACCATCGGTTTGAAAAATGGACACTCTTCAACCGACCCGAATGATAAAGCAAATACAAAATCCCTGATCATGGATTTTAATAGAAAGTTTGAAGCCGAACACGGAAGTTTGCTTTGTAAGAAACTAACCGGATATGATATTTCAATTCAGGAACAAGCCGAAGCTGCAAGCGAAGCAGAAGTGTTCACAAAAGTGTGTCCCAATTTTTTAAAAACCGCATGCAAAATTTTGGAAGAATCGTTATAGACTATGTTTAATTAAACTATATAACTATGAAATGCAATGTTGGACCAATTGATCGATTATTAAGAATTATTGTTGGATTGGCAATAGCAATCCTGGGAGTTGTTTTTGATAGCTGGTACGGACTAATAGGGATTATTCCGCTTGCCACAGGCTTATTTAAGTGGTGCCCACTTTATGTGCCATTCAAAATTTCAACCTTAAAAAAAGAAAAATAAGAGGGTGTTTTCTTTCTGTAACAAAACAATCTTTTTTCAAACTAATCGTTTACTGATTGAAACAATTACACAGTGAACAGTTTATACGCTTAGTTTAGTTAGCAGAAAAGAAAAGCAGAGACATTATCAATCAGCGCCAGTGTAGGTGCCTTTTAACAATCGCTTCTCTTGGAAGCAAAACCCATCCGCTTAATTGTGGGTGGGTTTATTTTTTCCAGGTGTGGTGAATTCCAATTCGCCGCATAGAATCAGCGATTTGGAAATCGCCGGGCCAAAAAAGTTATTTAATCGAGAACCAATTCTTCAAATGCTTCACGATAAAAGTTATTTTTCTCAACAACTTCCTGATGTGTGCCAGAGCATAAAATCGTTTTGTTCTCAAGAATGTAGATTTTATCGGTATAACGAGCTAATTGAGGTCTGTGCGTTACAAATATTATTGCCATTTTATCTTTTACTTGATTCATTAAATTCAACACGAATTTTTCAGTTCTCCTACCCATTGCCGCTGTAGCTTCATCAAGCAAAAGCAATTGGGGTTTGCTATACAATGCCCTTGCAATTGATACCAATTGCCTCTGGCCTCCTGAAAGATTTGAACTGTTTTCGTTGACTATGGTTCCGTACCCTTGTTGAAATTCCATGATAAAGTCATGAAATCCATAATCTTTGCAAAACTTGATAACTTTTTCCACATTAAGTGTTTCTTCCATGCAAATATTCTCCAGAATTGTTCCATTAAAAAGCTGAACATGCTGGGATACTGCTGCCATTTTATCCCTCCATTCAATGGTAGAAATATCATCCCAGTTTGACCCATTAATATTTATACTTCCAGATTCAATTTCGTGGAACCTTTGCAAAACATTTAATAATGTACTTTTACCACATCCTATTTCTCCAAAGAATGTCACAATTTCTCCTTTTTGGACGGTAAAGTTTATGTTATTTAAAAGCAAGCCTTTGCCCGGAAACCTGAAGCAAATGTTTAAAAGTTCAATGTGTTCAAGATTGAAATTAGGATTATTTTCACACTTCTGTATTTCAATGGGATATTCTGGAGATGAAGATGCAAATTCGTACATTCTTTCGAATGCAACGCGTGCTTCCTGCAATTGAATATTTGCCATGGAAATATTAATTACAGAAACACCTAAACTGCCAATTAATGTAATAATTGCCATCATTTGCCCTAAGAGGAGTTGCTGTTCCAAAACAAGGTAAGCGGACCAAGATATAATCGCAGTGAGCAAAACGGAACTTCCAATCGTGATCAATAAATTGATTCTGGCTCCAAGGATTCCGAGGTTATATGTTTTCTGCATAAAAAAATTATAGACCGTATTAACAACTTTTGTAAATAGGGGTTCTTTATTTAAGGATTTTATGGTATCTATTCCATTAATTGTGTCAATAAATTTACTTTCTGTACTTGCATATGCTTGCATAACTTCTTGCTGAGTTATAATAACTTTTTTATTGAACCACCAAGCCAATAACCCAAATATTGGAATAGCCAATAAACTAATAATTCCTGTTGATATGGAATAAAAAAAGATATAACTTGCTGAAACCATTACAATTAGAAAATCAATTATTATTTGACTGCTGAGGTGAACTACAACACGTTGAATTCTCTGGGCATCGTTCATTCTGGCAACCATATCACCTGTTGAAGTACTATCAAAAAAAGATTTTGGAAGAAGAAGTAATTTGCCAAAAAAATTGGAAATCAATCTGGTATTCATTTCTTTACTTTGACGAACCAGAAAAATACTTCGGATATAGCCAATCAACCCTCTTGCTATCAGTATAATCCCAAAAATAATTACTCCAATTACCAGTTCCCTGATCTTTTTTTCTGGTAATATTTGATCAATTAGTTTTTGAGAGAAGATTGCTGTAGCCAAGCTGAGCAGAGAAATTATAACACCCAAAAAGGCAGCAATTCCAAGCAATGGATAATCATCTTTAATTAAATGCTTAAACCATTCCCTTTTATTTTTCCCTTTTGTTTTTATTGTGGTGAAATTCTTCTCAGGTGTAAGTTTAAGTAATGCTTTGGTTTTCCAAATAGCAAGTAATTCTACTTCCGAATAATTTGTTATTCCTTTACCCGGATCCCCTATGATAAAGTTATTATCCTATATCCATAACAAACAACAAAATGCTCCAAATCCTTCATGGTGACATGAAGGATAACAGGGTTGTCAATAAGTTTAAGGTTTGGGATATCTGCTTCATATCCTGAAACCTCAAACCCAAGTTTTTTTGCTGATTGATATAATCCCAATAAACTCGTACCGTTCAGTGTTGTGCCACTAGATTCCCTTAACTTTTCCTGGGTTATTTCGCCACCATGATATTTTGTGATAGAAGCTAAACATGCCAGTCCGCAATAATACTGACTAAGTTGTTTGGTAAAAGTTTTTTGAATGTGTTTGGTTTGATTCATTTTGCAAATAAGAAAATTCACTGGTGACCCAAGGTCACACAGTGAATTAAGTGTGAGTTAATAACCTTTCTTTTGAAGAAAAGTATTGATTTTCCCAGACAATTGCATTGCCCAGGTTTGCGAAAGTTGTATGGATTCTTTGGTGATTGAGGCAAGTTCATTTGTCATTTTCTTTCCAACTTCCGACTCATAGAATTTAATTAACTCTCTGATTTCCTGATGGGAAAAATGATTTTTATAAATTGGAACCATTTGATTGATCAAGGAAACAATTTCTTTGTCAAATATTTCAGTTCTTGCTTCAAGCCAAATTTCATCGGGTGCTTCTGTTTTCATCATTTTAAATTGTTGGACAATTTGATCGAAAGCGATGTCGTAAGCTGCATTACTTCCATTAATGGAAAGAAATTTTTGAATGTCTTTATCGAATTCATCCAAATTTGTAGTAGCTTGTGCTGTTGCAAAAGGCTTGCAAAAAGAAGCCCAATAATAAATGCCAATTTACTCATAGTGTTTTTGTTAGGTTAATATATATTCGAAATAAAAGCTTATTTATCAGTAATAAAGAATAATAGTTTTTATAGTGATAATTCGAATTCCATCATTTCTTATTGACCTGTTTTATTAGATGTTCAACGCTAATAACCTTATGGTGGCTAATTAACTCTTTCTCTGCATTATAAATATATACATTTGGAGATTGATAGATATTCCAGTTGTTTTGGATACAAACTTTATCAATTTGCCCAAAATTAAAATTATCTATTGCGGATAGTTGGTATTTTTCAGCAAACTTCTTGATTTTTAAAAGAGAGTCTTGAGACAACATAAAAAAATGAAACTTTTGCAACTGATCTTGATTGTAAGAATAATATTCTGCTTCCTTAATGCATGCATCACATTCAGCGCTAAAAAAAATTAGCACATATGCACTATCTCCTTCAAATTCATTTGTGTTAGAATCTATACCATAAATATCTACAAAATTTATACTAGGAAGTTTTTTTATTTTACTTGTTATCACCTCATTTTTTTTATTAAGCGAAACCAGATAAATAATTGTAGCAATTAAAAGCAACACATAAAATACACCTATCACCAGTCGTTTCAAAATAGCAATTGTATTTTTATTAATTCGAATAGAAGCAAACCCATTCCATATGTAAAAATGATCATTATAAATGATTTAAAGAATGTTAAACTTGTGTTCAACTTGAAACAAAAAGCTGTAAACAGCATAAATGTTAGATTAAACAGGTTCAATTTTCCTAGAGCATTTAATTCTGTCTTCGATATATTAGAAGTATCAATAAAGTTAACAATGGATAGCGGGAAAAAATTCTTTATATCTACCTGGGTATAATTTCCTTTTATTAATACAAACCAAACAACTTTTGTCCAGATTGGGAGAAATAGGATAAATAGGGATAACAGAATAATTTTAAATAATAGATTATCGCGTATTTGTATTTTTAAAAAAACTAGCCCTGCTTTAAAAAGGAGCCAAAAAATTCCAGAGATAAGTAAAATATATAAAGGAGAACTTATATACCGTATTAGATCTATATGACGATAATTTTCTAATTTTTCTTCAAAATTATTACCAGTATATTCAATGTTATAAATATCGGCACTCCAAACGAAATGGCTAAAAAGGAAAAGGCCTAATAAGTAAAACAGCCATACCATGACCAATAATACCCATAGTTTGTAATTTAATATGGATTGGATCTCTTTAGTTATCATTTTTTTATATTATTATTGAGTTTTGCACTATTGTTGAATTGTTGTTTTAAAGGAATATTCTTTTCCAAATCATTGATTGTTTTTTCATCAAGAGGATTATCCAGAATTATATTATATCTTTTCCAAAAATCTGGATTATATTCATAGTTTGTATCCCAAAATGACTCGTCCTTGGAAAATGCATTTCTTCTTTTGATTTTATTGATTTTTTTATCATCAATAATTACCTCATTAAATAATACAATTCCCTCATCTATATAATAATTATCCTCGTTGAACTTTTCATTTTGATCGCGAAAATGGGCGTGAAACTCTATGTATTTAAGGTAATAATTGTTTTTAAATGCCTGAAAAGAAGAAATGATTTGAATAGCTGTACTATCTTTAAAATTCATTTCTGGAGCGACATGGCTTATTCTTCTATAATCTATTTTCAAGACAGACCAGTCCTCTGAGTTTACATAATAATCTATTTCTTTGTAAAATCTTGTATTTCTAAGTTTTATGCCAAATATTTTAGTATAAAGTTCTTTCGCATTTATTACGTAAACGATATCCTTGTCTAACAAAACGACATCTTTAATTTCAATGTTATAATTCCCACTCTTGGTCAAATATCTTAGAAATTTTAGATTAAAATGTAATCGTTGTCGAAGCATTATATTATGAAAAGGATTTTTGGGAACATTACTTATCAAGCTTAAAAAGTCTCTCCCCTTGTTCAGTTCAGTAAAGTTGATACTATTCCTTATTTCATCTATTTTTATTAATGGATCTTTATCTGTCTGAAATCCATGATGCTGAATATGTAATGCAGCTTCTGTGAGCCGGGTATAATTACCGGTAATAATGTTTTGCACTTTATGTCGAAAAAAAAGTTTGTAGAAATGCAATTTACGGGTATAATTCTGGTGATATTTCTGTTGAACATTTTTCAGAATTGTTTTGCCGTTCATATTTGTTGGATTAATTACAATCTCGTTTAATTCATAAGGCTGTGGAGAAAGTTTAATTGTAATGTACTTTGATAAATTATCCTTTATATCCAAAGTCATATTCTTATAACCTAGGCAGCTAATTTGTATGTCTTCATTAATCAAAGAATCAGGAAAAAACAGTATAAATTCTCCGGACTTATTTGTAATTGTTCCAAAGTGATTGTTTGCAATTACTAGGTTACAATAGACAATAGGTTCATTGGTAATAGAATCTTTTATAATTCCAAACAACGACTGTCCTTTTGAATTTAATGAAATGGAAAAAAAAAGTATAGTGAAAATAGTAAGATTAAACAATTTCATAAGCAAAAATTTAATAAGGAAGCAATTGTTGCTTCCTTATAGATTAGTTGTTCAATTATATTATTAGGGTGTACAATTAGCCTCCCAAGCACTACGCAAATCTGCATGACTGCCTTGGTAGCCATCACCTGTTATTAACCAATACTCTAAAAGGTTACAATAACTCATTGTTCTGGTTCCACCATCAATTTTCTCCATCCTATCAAAACTTAATTCTTTCATTTTTTAGAATTTAAAGTAAAACAAACGGCTTTAGCCCAACTAATGCAAATGCCAACTTGCACAAGTGGTTCCCGAAATGTAGTTTTGTGTGGGCGGTTTTTTCAAAACTGCCTGCCTCCCAGGGCCGGGAACAAATTCAAGCGTGGACTCACCCCCTGGGAGGCTTACCCAATGAACTTGTTAATGGTATTAAACCGATTTAATTTCACAATAGCTAAAATATTTTTATGGATGCAATTGAAGACCTGGGGGAATTCAAAGGCTAACATTATTTATTGATGGGAAACAATTTCAGGATTTAATCCGAGAATTCCAATGTTTTTTAGAAAATTGTTCAGGATTGTTTTAAAAAAATGGTTTTATCTGGTAAAAATGCGGGTATTAAATTCCAATTCGCCGCATAGAACCAGCGATTTGGAAATCGACACCTAAGTTTATTTTATTGTTCTTTTAAAATCGGGTGCTTTTCGGTGCTGGGTTGCTTGTTCAAATGCAAAAGCAATGGACAGCAAAACAGGTTCACTATAGGCTTTCCCAAAAAATGAAATCCCGATTGGCAATCCATGTACGTAGCCAGCCGGAACTGTTATGTTTGGGTATCCGGCAATAGCTGCAGGTGATGAGCTCCCTCCCCCAAAATGATCACCGTTCACCCAATCGATTGCCCAGGCAGGTCCATTTGTAGGCGCAAAAATGACATCGAGACGATGTTTTTCAATTTCTTTTTCAATTCCATCTTCGCGACTAAGTTTCTTGCATTCATGCAAAGCATTTATATATTCTTCCGTTTTCAAGTTGCCTTTCGACTGTGCAATTTCCATAATTTCCTGACCAAACCAAGGCATTTCTTTTTCTTTATTATCCTTGTTAAACTGAATGATTTCTTCCAGGCTTTTAAAAGGTGCGTTTGGGTGAGATTCGAGATATGCGTTTAAATCGGCTTTAAATTCATACAGCAATACTTCATACGATTGAGCGCCAAATTTTCTGTTGCTTTCAAATTCAAATTCGATGATTTCTGCACCCTGGCTTTGCATTTTTATTGATGCCTGTTTCACCAGCTCGTCAACCTCTTTGTCAAACCCCATCATATTCGTTGCCAATCCAATTCTTTTTCCTTCCAAACCATTTTTATTTAGGAATTGGGTGTAGTCGGTATAAATTTCCCCTTTTTCAATATGTGTTTCGGCATCTTCAGGGTCGAATTCTGCCAAAGCACCCAGTAGAAGGGCTGCATCGGTTACTGTTCTTGCCATTGGCCCTGCAGTATCCTGGCTATGGGCGATTGGTATAATCCCTTTTCTGCTCCATAATCCTAATGTTGGTTTGATGCCGACTATCCCGTTTATGCCAGATGGGCAAACAATTGATCCATTGGTTTCGGTGCCAATGGCAATGGAACATAGGTTTGCCGAAACTGCTGCCCCGGACCCTGAACTTGATCCACAGGGGCTTCGGTCGAGGCAATACGGATTTCTAACCTGGCCACCCCGGCCACTCCAGCCGCTGCTTGAATTGGTTGACCTGAAATTAGCCCATTCGCTCAGGTTGGTTTTACCAAGCAGTACCATTCCGGCTTCCCTAATTTTTTTTACGATGAACGCATCTTTTTCAGCTCTGTTTCCCAATAATGCCAACGATCCGGCAGTGGTTAGCATCTTATCCCCTGTATCAATATTATCTTTTATCAGGATCGGGATTCCATGTAACGGTCCTCTCATTTGATTGTTTTTCCGTTCCTTATCCATTTTTTTTGCAATGTCTAATGCATCAGGATTGAGCTCAATAACAGATTTAAGGATTTGGTCAACAATCGAAATCCGATTCAAATATTTTTGACAAATACTTTCAGAACTTTCTTCGCCCGAAGCCATTTTTTGTTGCAATCCGGCAATTGTAACTTCATTCAATTCAAATTCGGTGAAATCAGGTGAAGGTTCGTTTGTAGCTTGAGGTTTACAATTAGCCAATCCGAAAGTTGCCAATCCGGAACCAGTTATCGCTGAGGTTTTGAAGAAAGTACGTCGTTTCATATTAAATAGTCAAATAATTATTCCAATGGTTCTAATAAAGCTTTAAGGCTATTAAAGTTACATAACTTTATACCCGGTTGTTCATCCTAAATATTAAATGTAATTTACGCGCACTTATAAATTGATTATGGTGAAGAAGCTTTTAAAGGAATTTGACCTCTATATTATCTTCAGTATTACCTTATTTGCCGTTATGGGTGTTGCCAGTATTACCCCGGCATTCCCGAGCATTATCAAGCACTATGGGCTTACCGCAAAACAAGTTGGTTATTTAATCACTGTGTTTACCCTTCCGGGAATAATCATCACACCTGTACTGGGTATGCTTGCCGACCGATATGGGCGAAAAACGATATTGGTACCGTCCATGTTATTATTTGGGGGTGCAGGATTTTTGTGTGCTTTTCAGAATGAATATCAAGGATTGCTATTGATGCGTTTTTTTCAAGGAATTGGGGCAGCTTCGCTTGGGGCATTGAATGTGACTTTAATTGGCGATTTATTTGAAGGAGAAAGAAGGTCGCAGGCCATGGGCTACAATGCCAGTGTTTTAAGTATTGGTACTGCATCGTTCCCGGCAATTGGAGGTTTGCTGGCTGCATTTAACTGGCATTATGCTTTTTTACTTCCAGTGTTAATTATCCCGTTTGCCTTTGTGGTTGTATTTAAGCTAAAAACGCCTGAAATAAAAAGTACTGTTTCTGTTAAAGCTTATCTTTTGAAAGTTTGGAAAACGATCAACCAAAAGAAAGCTTGGGGGCTTTTCATTGCCAATATTTTGGTTTTTATAATTCTTTACGGGGCATTGTTGTCGTTTTTCCCCTTGTTAACTAATCTTTATACACATCTTTTATTGCAATTTCATAGCCTTTGGCTAATATATTAAAGGCAGCCAGTCCATTCTTGATTGTTATATAGCCTGGTGGTCCATGTGAACTATATCCACTCCAATTATCTAAGCGAGCAAGAATCCAAGCAGCCCATGCCATACTGTTTCTATAATAAGGATTCTTTTGCTTTGTGGTTTTACCTTCAACTTGTAAAAGCAACATTGAAAGGAGCTTTAATTCTGCATTTGTAAATTGGGCACTTGCATTAATATTTAAGTCAGGCTGATCGATTGCATGCTTTAAGTTCATTAACGATATGGCTATCTGAAGAGACAAGACTGTCAGCTTTTTTAATGCTGATCCAGAACCCATTTGAGCGGATTCAACCTCCAAACCTTTGGTTTTCATAACTCTAAAAAGCTCTTCAATAAGCCACCTGTCTTTGTACCATTTAATACATGAGATTGCATCAGCTGGCCCTTGTATTGAATGAGTTGTTAATAGCCTCCACAATATCGGTCCTTCTCCTTCCGGGATTGATGTAGGGACTTCTCTAGCTTCAATAGCCCAAAGTTCCACATGACCGGGGTATTTTTTTACATCACACTTTGAAGGCCTAAGAAGTTTTACATTAGCATATCTAACCTCAATTGATATGTTCCTTGACTTTCTTTTATTATTACCTTTAAGACTCAGGCTGTATTGGCATTCAACATTTTTTTGAGCCAGAGTTTTATAAAGTTTTTCTTCAGATTTGTAAAGTTTTCGGTCGGATCGGGATCTAACTAAAATATGAGTTTTATGATCCGGAATATCTACAAACTCTTCATATATATCAGATTCCCTATCGCCAATAATTGTTACCATAGGAGCTTTAGATAGGACTTCCTTGCTTTTCATTGCAGACTCAATCCATCGGTATGATTCTTTTTCTGTAATGGGTAAGCATTGATAGTTTCGTTCATGTTTATTCTTGCCTCCTTTTTCTCTATTCCATATATGAACATTTGAAAAACCTAATAGAGTGCGGGACGCAGCATCTACTGCCAATGATGGGTGGCAAAAGAAACCATTCTGATATTTTAATCTAACCGGGCCAATATCTTTATCATCAGCATCAATGCGCCCTGTAAGCCCAGCATAGTTTATTTCAGTGGTATCCTGAATAGACAGTACGTGCTTGCATTCCAAATTTGCTTTGCAAGTATTGTATAATCCCAAAGAAAGGTCTTCATAACTATAGCTTTTATTGTTAAGCATCCTATAGGCTCCTATTTTATCTGATAGTGTCGAACTAAATTTATTGACAACTGCTTTTCCAAAGTTAAACATATCAACCATGATTTTATCCGCTCTTTTTTCAAGTCTTGAATCTGGCAAAAAACCATTAAAAACACCCTCTATATCTCTGATTACCACACCTTTAATATACAAAAATAAAATTGAACCAGCAAGCATATGATGTTGATAATCAGGCTTTTATGTTGTTTTTTCTTTTGTCTGATATTTGTGTATAAAGATTAGTTGTTAATGGAAGAGCGGTTTCAGGCAAATTCGCTGGTTATAGGTTTGTGTATGTCGCTTATGTCGCTTACCACTGCTACTTGTTCATCGCAACTTGGGAGGGTGCTCAAAAAGTTTAAGGCGAATGACCTTTTATATTTTAGTTCGATTATTTATGCAATTTCATTGGTAATATTGGCATTTGCAAGCAATTGGGCGCTTTTGGTTTTGTCCATTCTTTTATTTGGTGTTGCCCATGGTTTTTTTCTGCCCAATATTCAGACTATTATGGTCGGGCTAACTGCATTATCAGAAAGGGCAGCTTTTATGTCAATTAATGGGATGGTGTTGAGGATAGGGCAGACCCTTGGGCCCATTGTGGCAGCATTCTTTTATTTTAATAATCAGTTGTATTTGGTTTTCCTGCTAACAGCCATCATTGCTATTCTTATGGCAATCGTACTTAAATTGATGGTTGGGAAATCGGGTTAGCTGAATACCTTGAGCAAAAACTGAGGAAACAATTCTTATCGTTTGCTATACATTTCTTCGTAATATTTTTGATAATCGCCTGATGTTACGTTGTTCATCCATTCTTCATTGGCAAGGTACCAGTCGATGGTTTTATCAAGGCCTTCTTCAAACTGGAGCGATGGTTCCCATTCAAGCTCTTTTTTCAGTTTTGTGGCATCAATAGCATATCTTAAATCGTGGCCAGCACGATCGGTCACATAAGTAATCAATTTTTCAGATTCGCCTTGTTCGCGTCCGAGTTTTTGATCCATAATGCTGCACATAAGTTTTATGAGGTCGATGTTGGTCCATTCGTTGAACCCGCCAATATTATACGTTTCGCCAATTATACCTTTATGGAAAATGACATCGATGGCAGCGGCATGGTCTTCAACCCAAAGCCAGTCGCGAACATTTTCTCCTTTGCCGTATACCGGGAGTGCTTTTTTGTTCCGGATATTATTAATAAAAAGCGGGATTAGCTTCTCTGGAAACTGAAATGAACCGTAATTGTTGGAGCAATTGGAAATTAAAGAAGGCAAGCCAAATGTATCGTGATAAGCCCTTACAAAATGGTCGGAACTTGCTTTTGCTGCTGAATATGGACTATGTGGGTCGTAGGCAGTTTCTTCGGTAAACATTCCTTTTTCGCCCAAAGAACCATAAACCTCGTCGGTTGATATGTGATAGAATTTCTTAGTTGAAAAATTATCTTTCCAAATGTGTTTTGCCGCATTCAGAAGGTTAACTGTACCAACAACATTGGTAAAAACGAATTCCAGGGGATTGGAGATTGACCTGTCGACATGTGATTCGGCTGCCAAATGGATTACCCCGTCAAATTGTTTTTCTTCGAATAGTTGCTGAATAAAATCGGCATCAACAATATCGCCTTTTACAAACTCATAGTTCGGTTTGTTTTCAACATCTTTAAGGTTAGCCAGATTGCCTGCATAGGTCAATTTATCTAAATTGACAATTTTATAATCAGGGTATTTATTTACAAAAAGACGAACAACATGCGAGCCTATAAATCCGGCCCCTCCGGTAATTAGTATCGTTTTCATATCCTTAATAGTTTTAAGATGCAAGTATCAAGACACAAGACTAAAAAATGCACTGTGTTAATACAACTTTATTCTTTTAATTTGAGCTAACGAATATACAATTTCTGTTTGTGCCCACACAATTGCAGACATAAAAAAGGTTCTGCTTACCCAACAGAACCTTAAACTGAATATTTATTCTTTTTATTTTATTCCTCTGATATTTTTTTCCCAATTCCATGCGGAAAGCAAGGTTTCATTCAAACCAATTTCGGCTTTCCACCCTAATTCTTCATTGGCAAGTGTTGTGTCGGCCCATATTTTTTCAACGTCGCCAGCACGACGATCCACAATTTTATAGTCGAGTTTGATTCCGGTTGCTTTTTCAAATCCATTCACAATTTGCAGGACAGATAATCCGTTCCCAGTTCCCAGGTTGAAGATTTCGTAGTTCTTTTTGTTTTTGTCCGTTAATAACCTGTTTATTGCAATTACATGTGCTTTTGCCAGGTCAACCACATTGATATAATCCCTGATAGCTGATCCGTCTGGTGTATTGTAATCATTTCCATAAACACTTAATGCTCCTCTGATTCCAGCTGCAGACTGGGTAATAAAAGGCACTAAATTTTGAGGAACACCTAATGGTAATTCTCCGATAAGTGCTGATTTATGCGCACCAATTGGATTAAAATACCTAAGCGCAATCCCCTTTAATTGAGGATTAACTTTTAAGGTATCGCTCATGATATCTTCATTAACCCGTTTGGTATTTCCATATGGCGACTCTGCATCTTTTCGTGGGGTTGTTTCCGTTACCGGAAGTTTATCCGGCTGCCCATAAACAGTACACGATGAGGAAAAAACCAGGTTTGGTACCTTATATTTTATTTGGCAATCGAGAATGTTCATTAACGAAACCAGGTTGTTCCGATAGTAGTGCAACGGAATATTTACGGATTCGCCAACAGCTTTTGATGCGGCAAAATGGATAATTGCTTTTATATCCTGATTTCGTTTAAAAAAATCATCGGTTTTAGCCTGGTCAGCTAAATTAAATTCTTCAAAATCTGGTTTTATTCCCGAAATCTTTTGGATATTATCCAAAACACTTTTATCGGAGTTTGAAAGGTCATCAACGATTATTACTTCGTATCCTTTGCTTTGTAACTCGACAACTGTATGTGATCCGATGTACCCGGTACCACCGGTAACCAATATTTTCTCTGACATTATTTATGTTTTTTTCAAAATTAGAAAAATATATAGTTGATCTCTTTCAAATCTATTTATTTTTAAAATATGTTCGCAAATAATTAAAAAGACTAATTTTGTTTACTAAAATTCCTTGCTGTGAGATTAAGCCATTATATAAAAGAATTAATTTACGAACATGAATATGTAATAGTTCCAGGACTTGGGGCTTTTGTGTCTAATTACAAACCTGCTACTATTAAAGAAGAAGATGGGGTTCTTCATCCTCCTTCGAAAGAAATAACGTTTAGCAGCAAGTTAAAAAACAACGATGGGCTGCTAATAAAATATATTTCTGAAGTTGAGGGGATTACTGATCTGTCGGCAAGCAGAAAAATTGAAAAAGAAAAAGACTCTATTCTTTACCAATTAAATAATGGTGAAAAAATTGATGTTGAGGGAATCGGTTTTTTGTATTTAAATGAGGATAAACAAATTTGTTTTGAACCTGATATAAAGGATAATTTATTAGTTGAATCGTTTGGTTTAGAGCCTGCTGGTAAGAAAGAGGAAAGTGTTGGGGATGAGAATAAGATTGTAATAAATGAAACGCAAGATATCGGGAAGAAAAAATGGTCTGTTTGGATATGGATACTGCTTGTCCCGCTGATTAGTGCTGGAATTTTTATTTATTTGAATTATAAATATCCACCACAGAATGATATACCTGTTGAAAAATCAGGGGAAATCAAAAAAGACACCATTTTAGCAAAAGAAGAGATAGTTCCAAGTGACACAATGGTGACCGAAAATGCAGAAAAAGATACTGTTTCAAGTGATACAACCCAAAGTGTGGAACAGAAAACTGATACCGGGCAGGTCTATTAT
Source organism: Prolixibacteraceae bacterium (assembly GCA_963677475.2). GTDB lineage: Bacteria > Bacteroidota > Bacteroidia > Bacteroidales > Prolixibacteraceae > JABMQB01. Next base: position 539,870 of record CAXXQD010000021.1, read on the forward strand.
CTGGTTGGAGGTAGCTTTGGTGTAAAAGCAAATGCAGATAAATATTTTAATCGGGTAAAGGCTTTGGGCTATGAACCTGTTCATTTGGGGAAACAAGGCAATTTGTATGTAGTTGCTGTGGAAAAATATTTTAGTTTGGATGCTGCCGAGAATGCGCAACGTGAATTTTTGGCGAGGGAACCAAAATCCGGGGTTTGGATAATGCCAATTGATCAGTAAATGTTTGAGAGGGGAGATATTGGTGGAGTGGATTTATAAAACAATATCAAGCAAAGCGCCAGGTGTTTTTGAGCTTGAGTTACGTGAATGTGTTGAGCAACTGGAATTACTTTCGAAGGCAGTTTCATTGTCAACTCCAATTGTCCGATTAAATATTTTTATTGGATCCGAGAGTTGCAATGAGTTTTTTGAAAAAAAGGACACAATCGAAAAGTTTTTAGCTGCATTTGAACCGTTTCATTTTATAAATGAAATTATTCCCCAGAAGGCATTTGACCGGCAGATAGCCTTCAAAGCAATGTGTTTTCAACCTGTGGGAAGGGAGTTTACTGTTCAGACAGAAAATAATGGCTCATGTAAATTTATAGAGATAGCATTGGAGGATTATAGTTTGTTTTTAACAAGTACAAGTTCGTTTGTAGGGAAAACAAACATTGATTCAAGCTTATGTTTGCAAAGTACACATAAAACTCTGAAAAACAGAAAACTTGAGCTTGGAGATGTGGTAAGGCAATGGAATTTTATTGGTGGGATATTAGATGAGCAAAACCAGGATGATAATTTGGTTCAGACCTACCAGGAGTTCAACGATGTTCGGTCGCTTTACTATAAAAAGGGTAATTTTAAACATGGCTTTCCGTCGGCCACGGGGATAGGGATGGATATACCTGGGATTATCCTCCAAACCATTTCTGTTTCAGAAAACCCTGGAATAAAGATTATCCCGATAAATAATCCATTGCAAAAACCAGCGCATAAATATTCGGACAAAGAGCTGGTAGGAATTTCGGACGAACGCACCAAAACCACACCCAAATTTGAACGGGCAAAAGCTGTTTTAAGCGATAACGGCTTATGGTTATTTGTATCTGGCACTGCAGCCATTGAGGGAGAGGCTAGCCTTGAAAACAGTAACGTCGAAGCTCAGGCTGTATTTACGATCGATTTAATTAGCAAGCTGGCATCAAAGGAAAACTTACTGGCGCACGGAATTGATTTACAAAATAAGAATCTTGTGCCAGAAACTTTTAGGGCATATATAAAGCACGAAAGTGATTATAACATGGTACGTAATGTTTGTAATAGTTTTTTTGGCAATATTCCGGGTCTGGTATTGGTAGCAGATATATGTAGAAAAGATTTGCTTCTTGAAATTGAATGCGAATATTCCGTACATTAATCGTGGCTTAAACAAATAATATTATTCTTTGATTTTTTCGAGGCTATATTTTTTTAAAAGGTTACGTAAATCTTTTGCATTTACGGGTTTCGCTATATAATCATTACATCCTGCTTTCAGTGCAGTATCCCGGTCACCGGAAAGGGCATAGGCAGTGTGTGCAATAATAACAACGTTTTTGTTAAATTCACGTATCAACCTGGTTGCCTCATATCCATCTATTACAGGCATTTGAATATCCATAATAATCATATCGATATCCGGGTTATCCTTGCAAATGTCCACAGCTTTCACACCATTTTCTGCCACTAAAATTTCATTGCACAAAGGCTGTATTGCAATTCTTATTAGTTGTTCTGATGGCTCATCGTCTTCAGCTACTAAAATTTTCAGTTGGTCGGTTTTAGGGCTATCATCTTTTTGAACAATTTGGAGTGAAGACGTATCTTGATGTGAGTTATAGGGTAGGGTGAAATAAAATTCAGATCCCTTGCCTTCAGTGCTTTCTACCCATATTTTACCTTCAAGTGCTTCTACATACGCCTTTGTTATGGCAAGTCCAAGACCAGCTCCCTGAAATGCTCTTTTGTCGCCAATGTCAGCCTGTATGAACCGTTCAAATATTGCATTGAGCCTCTCTTTTGGAATTCCAATTCCATTATCCCGGACATAGAATTGGAGCATATTGGTTTTTTGAATTAAATCGTAGCCAATAACAATTTTACCCGAATCGCTGTATTTAATGGCATTTTTTACAAGGTTGGTGAAAATGGCATATAATTTCTCGGCGTCAGTTTCAATAACTGCCTGTTTGTTGGGCAAACTTGTTTGGTATTCTATTTGGATGTTTTTTCTATTTGCTTCATTCCTGAAAAACTCAAAAATAGTAGTTATTTGCTCGTTAATATTGGTGGTGCTTTTAACGATTTTCATCATTCCGGCTTCAATTTTAGAAATATCCACAATATCGTTAATGATATTCAGCATCCGTTTACCACTCTTTTCAATGATTTCTATATATGATTTTTGTTGCTCTCCACTTAGTTCAGGGTTTTTCAACAATTCGGAAAAGCCTAAAATTCCGTTCATTGGGGTCCTTATTTCGTGGCTCATGTTGGCAAGGAATGCAGATTTTAAGCGGTCACTTTCTTTAGCCTTATGCAAAGCTTCTTTTAGCTTATCATCTGCTTTTTTCCGTTCGGTAATATCTATAACAACACCATCAATAAAATAAGTTCCTTCTTTTTCGTTGAAGGTTTTAATATAATTGGTAGATACCCATATTTGTGATCCGTCTTTTTTGTTTTCCAGGGTTTCGTGTTCAAGAATTACCCCATATTTATCCAGGGTATCCAGCATTTCTTTGCGTGCATTTTTATCTGAATAATAGTTTTGCGCCGGGACATTTAATATTTCTTCTTCTGAATTGTAGCCATAAATCTCAAGCATGGCCGGATTAACTGAGAGGACTTTACCTTCGATGGTTGAACGGAAAACCCCAACAGGTAAATTATTGACCAATGACCTGTAACGCTCTTCACTTTCTTTAATCCGTTCTTCTTTCGTTTTTCGGTCAATTGAAATGCTTATTTGGTAAGATACCAACTCAAGCAATTCGAGGTCAGATTTGCTATATGCTTTTGGGTTTTCATAATTCTGAACAACCAATACACCGATTACTTTATTTTCAATTTTTAAGGGTACCCCGAGCCAAATTTCAGAGTCAGGGCCATGCTTTTCAATTTCGTTGTTCGATTCAAGTTCCTTAAGCTTTTCTTTGGTCCCGAACAAAGGCTTTTGCGTACTTAAAACATAGTTTGTCAAGGTTTTTCCTTCGGGCAAATAGGTGCGTGTTTCTAATTGATCGGAAAGATAAGCAAGCGATAATTTTTTTGTTTTTTCGTTGCAAAGTGCAACATAAAAGTTATCGGTATTTATTATTCCTCCCAGTTCAAGCTGAACCGTGCTTATTAATTCCTCAAGGTTGTCGGTTGTTGCAACAGCTTCCGAAACAGTATACAATACTTTTTGGATTTGTTCTGCCCGTTTTTGTTCGGTGATATCTTTCGATACTTTTATAAAGTTGGTTATAACACCCTTACTGTCAAATATTGGGGATATGTTGGCGGATTCCCAAAATAATTCACCATTCTTTTTTTTGTTGTGGAATTCGCCGCGCCATTCTTTTCCTGAAGTGATGGTCTTCCACAAATTTTCATATATTTTTTTGTTCTGTTCCCCTGATTTTAAGATCCGTGGGTTTTTCCCGATCACTTCATTGGCGGCATAACCCGTTAATTCCGAAAATTTTGGGTTGGCATATTCAATGTTTCCTTTGGTATCGGCAATCACAATTATAGAAGGGCTTTGGGTGACTGCCCGAGTTAGTTTTTTCACTTCTTGTTCGGCAGTAATCCGCTTGGTAATATCCTGAAATACGCAGTAGGTTTGCCTAAAACTTCCATCAGGATAATAGCTAATACACCCTTCAAATGAAATATCAATATAATGCCCCTTTTTGTGTCTTATTTTAAACTGGACATCGTGTACACAGCCTTTCTCCTTAAAAATCGGGAAATTTGTTTCAAAATGCTCTTTTGATCCTGGATGTAGGAAATCTTTATAGTTTTTACCAATAACTTCATCTCTTTCGTATCCGAGTGTATTGAGCCATGCGGGATTAATATCTTTAAATGTGCCATCTTCGTTCAGTGATTGATAGGGGATGGGCGCATTTTCGTATAGTGCATAATACTTTTCATTGCTTATTTGTAATTGTATTGTCCTTTCGGAAACAAGTTTTTCGAGGTCAACTTTTTCTGCCCGTAGTTTATCTTCAGCTTCTTTAATACGGAGCATAACATTTACCTGGGCGGTTAATTCAATGGCATCAATTGGTTTGGATAAAAACGCATCGGCCCCAATATTTAAACCTTTAACCCTGCTTTTGGAGTCTGTTTTTATGGCTGTAATTAATATTACAGGAATGTGTTTTGTAAGCTCATTGTTTTTAAGGGATTCGCAAACTGCATAGCCATCCATTTGAGGCATAATTATATCCAGTAAAATCGTATCGGGCTGTTCATTTATAGCGAGCTCAATTCCTTCCTTTCCAGACATGGCGGTTATAACCGAACAGTTTTTCATTTGACTTTTAAGTACTGCTTTTATGGTTATGAGGTTATCTTTTTGATCGTCAATTGCCAGTATTTTTTTTAGCTGTATCATTGCTTGCATTTTTATGTTTGGAACAACTGGTTATAGTCTTTTATTACATGTTGAATTTATGGTTCAATAATTTATTAATTTCTTTGATTAAATCCTCGTGCTCAATTGGTTTTGATACATATCCGTCACATCCTTTTTTAATGAACTTTTCCCTATCTCCCAACATGGCCTGAGCGGTAACCGCAATAACCGGAATATTTTTGGTGTTCTTCTTTTTCTTTAAAATGGATAATATTTTAAGTCCATCCATTTTAGGTAGCGACATGTCTAATAAAATAATATCCGGACTAAACGATTTTGTCATTTCCAGTCCGTTTTCTCCGTCTTTTGCCTCGAATAGTGTGTACCTGCCTTTTAATATTGCTTTTATAGTGATTAAATTGTCTTCATTATCTTCAATAATAAGAATCTTTGGCAATTGTTTTTCCCCAGCTGTCGAACTGCCCTTTTCAACAAGCTTTTTGCCCATCATTATATTGACTTTCCGAATTAATCCGTTAATGTCAATATCCCCTTTATGTATCAATTGTTGAATATTGTTGGCACTAAGTTTATCTAAATCTTTTTTGGTAAGGTCTTTCGCTGTAAGAATTAAAACCGGAATATTTCGTGTTTTATCGGTATTCCTGATTTTTTCTAACACTTCAAAACCGTCCATTTCAGGCATCATTAAATCTAAAATAATTCCGTTAGGAACATTGTGTTTGATGTATTCCAACGCTTCTTTACCACTGTTCGCAACATCTATTGTATAATCTTCTTTCTCCAATACAAGTTTTACTTGAATAATGGCATCCGGGTTGTCTTCGATGATTAATATCCGTGGATCAGTATTGTCATTTATGGTTATCTTGGATGTAATGTTTTGAGTTTTTTCAGGAAGTTTTTTAATTATTTCACTCAGGTTTTTTTCATGCCAGAGAATCGGTATTTTAATGGTAAATTTTGAACCTTTGCCGACTTCACTTTCTACACTTATTTCGCCTCCCAATATTTGAATCATTTTGTTTGCTATCGCAAGTCCTAATCCAGTACCTTCATAATCTCTTGAAGCTGTTCCATCAACTTGCCTGAATTCATCGAAAATATATGGGAGAGAGTCTTTTGAAATCCCAATACCGGTGTCTTCCACATAAATAAAAATTTTGTTTTCATCAAATTGCGCATCAATGCTTACACTTCCGTTTTCTGTAAATTTTATTGCATTGCCTAGTATATTGGTAAGCACCTGGTGTAGCCGGGATTCATCGGATTCAATTTTTGGCAGGTTTTCAGGTATAGTAAGTTTTAAGGTCAGCCCTTTTTCATCGGACAAACTCTGCATATTTTCCTTAATTACTTGGAGTAACATTTTTAGCGAGAAGTATTCAGGTATGATTTCCATTTTCCCGGCTTCAATTTTTGACAGGTCAAGGATATCATTAATTAAAAGCAACAGGCGTTTCCCGTTTCTTTCTACAATTTCAAGGTAGCCAGTTTCCTCTTCGCTTAGTTTTTCTTTTGCTTCTAATTGTAGCACTCTTGAAAGGGCCATAATTGAATTGAGGGGTGTCCTTAATTCATGGCTCATATTAGAGAGGAATTCACTTTTTAGTTTATTGGCAATTTCCACCTGGTTTCTTTGGGCTTCTAATTCAAGGTTTTGTTCCTGTAATTCTTCAGAAGTCCTTTGTAATTCTTCGGTTTGGTTTTGTAGTTCTTCCGATTGTTCTTGCAGTTCTTCCGATTGCGACTCTAATTGTAGGTTCGTAAGGGTTAATTGTTCGGCAAATATCCTGGTCCGTTCGCCTGAAAGCAAATTTGAATAAGATGTATTAATGTTTATCCATGATTGTTTAAGAATTTCCGGGCATTCGCTACCAAAACCCTGGATATGAACCAGCGAAATCAGTGCAACCACGTTGTCTTCAACAAGTATTGGGATTGTAATAATTTCTTTGGGGATTGCTTCTCCCGCAACGGTTTTAAATTTAAAGATGGTATTGTCAGGAATGTTTTTTAAATGGAAGATTTTTTTTGTGGATAGCGCATTTCCAAATTCTCCTTCAGGTTTTTCGGCGCTAAAAGGTTGAAGCATTTCAGGATTTGCACCAATGGAGGCATAAGGTTCATACTCAGCTTTTACTTCATTCAGGATATAAAATGTGCCCATATTGGCGTTTGTAATTTTCATTAACCGTTTGAGAAGTGAATTTCCAAATTGTTCGAGATTTGACTTGCCAATCATCGTTTCCGAAATACTCCCAATTCCTTTAAGGATTTTCATTTTGGAAGCGATTGTTGCAGCCATATTGTTAAATTCATTTGCAAGGCTGCCAAGTTCATCTTCTGAAGTAATTATATTCCTGATGGAATAATCGCCCTGTCCGATTTTTTTTGCAATACTGTTCATTTCAACAATGGGTTTCGAAATGGTTTTACTTATTAATATGGCTATCAGTACAATTACAATTCCGGATATAATAAAAAGAACTACAAAATTCCAAATCATGTTATAAATTGGAATATTTAGTTCTTTCATGTTTTGCTTTGCCACAAATCCCCAATTCGTTTTTGGAATGAAGGCGTAAGCAGCAAGAACATCGGTATTGTTATAGTCTTTAGATTTAATGATGCCTGTTTCGCCTGCAGCTGCCCTTACTGCGGGTTGTGCGGTTATTATTAAATTAAGCGGAGCATTTTCATGCCAACGCAATTCGTTTAGGGCAAAGCCTTCCTGGTTAACCAATAATGTTTCTCCGGTTTCGCCAAGGCCAACGCGGTTGCTGAGCAAAATATACAATGACTTTTCAAGCTTGATTCGAACCACAAGCACTCCAATAATATTGGTGCTGTTTTTTATACTAAATACCGGGGCAGAAAATGTCATTTCGGCTTTACCGCTAGTTTTAGAATACGATATGTTCTTAATAAATAAATTTCTGGTTTTAATGGGTTCGGTAAAGTAAATATCTTGTGCAACGTTGGTTTTTTCGAAGACATGGTTGGTTGAAATTTCTACAAGGCCGGTTTGGGCACTGATAAAAAAAACTTCTTCGTAGTCCTTATAATTTTGAAGTACCCTCATAAACAACTCATGGGCAGCCATAATTTTTTCATTGTCCCGAATTGATTTTGTTTGGCTCTCAAAGATTGGTCCCAGTCCACGTATTTCATAATCCCCTGCAATTACTTTCACATCGCCCGAACGTTCTTCTATCCAATTGTTTAATTGTTGAACTTTCAGGTCCCTAATTGCGATCAATTTGTTATAGGCATTTGCTTCAATCACCCTGCTTCGTTGGAAATATGTAACTACAAGTGCTGTTAGCAAAGGGAAAAGTGACAATAAAAGAAACCAGTAAATGATGCGGGTCCTTATCTTTTTAAATTTGATCGTGTACATTCGGCTCATTTTTAGTTTAACCCTTTAGTTTTTGTCTTCATTATTGTTGTCAAAATATTTTGTTTTAATTCGATATCGTTTAGGTACCTTGTAAAGTACGTATTTTATCTTCCAGTTTTTTTATTAGCATTTCTCTGCCCACAAATACTTTCATGGCGTCATCGAGCTCTTTGTTTTTATGTTCCAGTTCTAATGTTCGTTCTGCAACCAGTTTTTCAAGGTTTTCCTTGTACAACATTAATTCTTCCTCTGCAAGTTTTTGGGCAGTAACGTCTTGCGCGGTCGATATCATAAGATTCTGGTCTAATAACGGAATGTTATAAGCTTTAACCCTTCGCTCTTCTCCTCTGCTGGTAGCAATTTTTAAATTATCCCATACCATTCTTTCTGGATCACCACTTTCCATATCTTCCATAATTTGGCTTTTCATTTTTTCCCGGTATTCTGCATCTGGAAATACTTTCTCAAAAAATATAGAAACATTTGTTAAGGTATCTTTTGTCCAGCCGTATATTTCTTCGAACTTCGAATTTAGATATTTCACATCTCCGTTGTCAATCGAATTTACTCCAATTCCTATTGGAAGGTTATTCAGGATTGATTCAATATATGTATTCCTGTTTTGGAGTTCTATTTCAGCAAGTTTACGTTTTGTTATATCCTGAACGGTGCCTTGTATATATTTAAGTTCATCTTGTTCATTGTAGATTCCATGATAGGTAGAATAATAATATCCGATGCTTCCATCGGGGAACAAAAAGCGCTGTTCATATTCTCCAGGTTCTTTGCTTTTCGATAATTTTTCGATTAATTCTTTATCCCGGTCGTGCTCTACCGGCCAAGGTGAAAGTGCCTGAATTGAGTCAATTTGCGGGGTAAAGGTTTCCGGGCCGAGATTAAATATTTTATAAACTTCTTCTGACCATTCAACCTCGCCTGTTTTAACATTCCAAATCCAAAAGCCTAGTCCTGCCATTTTTTGGGCATCGCGTAGTTTTTTTTCACTTTCAATCAGCGATTCTTCAACAACTTTTTTTTCTGTAATATTTACAGATAATCCTAATAACCCGATTATTTCTCCATTTATATTCCGGTAAGGTGAGTACCAATTCCTAAAATATTGCCCGTTAACTTTATGTTCTTTTGTTAGTGTTTTCCCTTCCAATGCTTTTTTCATGTCGGTAAGCATTTCAGGGTAATCTTTAAATAACTCAAAAACAGATTGCCCTACCACCTGCCCTGGGACAATACCCAATTTGGAGAGGCCTTTCCCTTCAGAAAGTATAAATTTTCCGTCTTTGCCAATGATATAGATTATTTCTTCATTGTTGGTAACAAGGGTTTTAAACTTCTCTTCACTTTCTTTTAATTTTTCGTATGCTTTCTTTTGTTCGGATACATCTTTAACCGTTGCAAAAAATGAAATAATGTTTCCCATTTCATCCAGAATTTGGGATGGGTTTACCTTAACTGGAAACCTCTCTCCGTTTTTACGCATAAAAACCAGGTCTAATTCCCTGAAATTACCTTTAAAAGTTTCATTCAGAGCCTTTTCAATGTTTTCCAATTCTTCGGGTGGCCAATATGGATGTGGTGCTTTTGTTCCGATCAGCTCTTCCTTTGAAAACCCCGTCATTTTAACAAGTGAATTATTAACTTCTATATGTTTGCCGCTGGGATCCAATATAGAAAATCCATCCTGCATAGCGTCAATTAATTTTGAATTAAAGGATTCAGCCCTTTTCTTGTCGGTAATATCAACAATTATTGCTCCTATCAATTCAGGTTTTTGTGAAAGGCCTGATATGGGGAAGTACGAGGACAGAAAGTGTCTTACTTCTCCTGGGGCTGATGGTACTTCACCTTTGAGCTCGATATTTAAAAATGATTTTCCTGATTGGAGTATTTCTTTAAAGAGAGGGACAATTATTTTATCAGCTTCCGGTAATATTTCTGTAACCGATTTGCCAATATGGTCTTCAATGGAAGGACCGTTCATTTTTTGAAGTAATTCATTTAAATAAACATATTGGAATTCGGAATTCCAAATTCCGAGCCCAACCGGAGAATTGCTAAAAAATGCACTTAACTGCAATTTATTCTCTTTTAGTTCATTCTTTAGTTTTTTGTTTTTGGATACAATTTCTTCAAATTCGGAGACCTTAGCCTTAAGTTCATCCAATTCTGCTATAAGCTCTTGTTTTGTTTTTTTTGCCCCGCTCATACTTTTAGTTTTAAGTGCTTAAAGTTTTCTTCTTCATGTCGTTTTCCTGTAAATTTTGCAACAGGAATTAATTCTTCTGAATTTCTGCTTAAAGTCTGCAACAGGAGTTTCGGCTTCTCCCAGCACCAGGTAGCCATTTGCGTTCAATGAATTGTATAGCTTGTTTAATATTATTTTCTGGTATTCTAATTTAAAGTAAATAAGCACATTGCGGCATAACACGATATCAAAGCCGCCATAGATACTTTCGCTTGGGACAAATGTTGAAGCATTTAAAAGATCATGGAATGAGAAATGAACTTTGTTTCGTATCTCTGGTTTTACAGCATACATGTTATCTTTTTGAACAAAATATTTATTAAAAATCCCAAGCTTTACTTCTGACATGCTTTCGATACTATAGCTTCCTTCCAAAGCAAAATTGAGTGCTTTTTTATCAATATCGGTTGCAAATATGTTTAAGTTGAGGTCACAGTTTTCTTTCATAAAGAGCTCATTGATTAGTATTGCTAATGAATATGGCTCTTCACCACGTGAACAGCCCGCCGACCATATTCTGAGGCTTTTCTCGTTATTTTTGGTTTTTGCTAGTATCAGTTCTGGCAATACGTATTCTTTAATAAATTCGAACGAAATTGGATTTCTAAAAAACCGGCTTACATTTATAGTTAATGTATCAATCAGCAAATCTGTTTCATCGGGGGTTTGATACAAAACTTGAAGGTATTCATCAATGGTTTTGCATTTAGTATGGAAAAGCCTTTTTTTTATTCTTCTGTCGAGCATTGCAGCATGGTTGCCTGAAAAGTCCAATCCCCTTTGGCTATGTAATAAGTCCAATATGTCTTTTATAACCCCCATATAAATCTTTCACTTACATTAAATCCAGAAAAGGTGGCCCTATGCCTGGATCAATTCCAATAATACGTTAAATAAAGCCGATCGTATTTTATTCCTATCTATGGATTTGATCCCAAAAAATCAAATACAAAATAGGTTAGCTGTTAGCTCTTCTTAAATGTGAATATCTTCGTAAAAGGGAAATTTATTTTTGAGGTTTGTTTAAAACCCCTCCAATATTTCCTATTAAAAATACATAGATTAATAGGAAAAGAAAATAGTTAAAGCAGGTTTTTTATAAATAAGGTACAATTAGTTTAATGAATGCCAGTAATTTAAGGGCATTAAGGTCAGGAATGGCTCTTTTTTGATTGTGTGTAAAAAAAAACAGCATCTAAAAAGATGCTGCCTGAGATTGTTGACCGCCATTTGTGCTGGTCTATATGATTGTTTCTAATTGGATGTAAATAACTGTTTTCAATGTTTTCATGGCTTTGAGACAGTTGACATAGAAATTACAAAAGCTGTGCCAAAAAACAATGTTATATGTTAAATTGATTTAATCTGTCCAATAAAGTTAATTTTATATTTGTAATACGCTTCAGGGTACAGAGATATGAGTATTAAGAATGTAGCAAAATGAGCATTTTTGGTCTTGATAATCAGTACTTAATACTCACACCTTTATTCCTTTCTTTTTTAATTTCATTCATCTCAAACCTATTTACTTTCATTGCATAATGGATTATTTTCCTATGTGTGGGATACTTTCTTTAATCAGATTAACCACGTTGGTTACATTTTTTTGGAACACATCAAGAACTGCTTCCCATGAAACAGGTTTTTCATCGGTTTTCCAGCAATCGTAATCGGTACTCATGGCAATTGCAGCATAAGGAATCCCCATTTCGTTAGTGAGCATGCACTCCGGTGCAGTTGACATATTAATAACTTCAGCTCCCCATTGTTGGAACATTTTAGATTCGGCTATGGTTGAAAACCTTGGCCCTTCAATCGTAACCACAGTTCCCTTGGGGTGATAATTTATACCTAATTTCTCTGCCACTTTTGTAAAAACAAGGCGCATTTCTCTGTCAAAAGGTTCAGCCATCGGGGCATGTTGTGGTTTATTGGGTGAGAAGGAATCAAAAAAAGTATTCTTTCGAAACCTGGTAAAGTCGATAAATTGATCTAAGAAAACCAGGTCTCCCCGGTTTATTTCTTCCTTCAGGCTGCCACAAGCAGTTGTTGCCAGAATATGCGTACATCCTAAATCTTTGATGGCTTGAATATTTGCCCGGTTATTAACTCCTGATGGTGTGATCGTATGCTCTCGTCCATGTCGTGAAAGGATAGCAACTTCTACACCTGATATCTCGCCAGTCATAAAATCGGAGCTCGGATTGCCATATTTGGTTGATACTTCCACCCGTTTCGGATTTTTTAAAATATTTGGGCTCTCAAGCCCTGATCCACCAATGATTGCAATTTTAGTCATAGTAATTATTTCGCGTTGTTTTTATTAGGGAATAATTTTAAGATACTTTCTTTGTTTGCTTTACAAATGCCTTTTTCGGTTATAAGACCGGTAACCAGTCGGGCAGGGGTAACGTCAAATCCGTAGTTTGCTGCACGGCTTTTTTCGGGGAGCAGGCGAACTGAAGATATTTTTTCGCCATCCCAACCTTCTATCGTGGAAACTTCTATAGCGTCCCTTTCTTCAATTTCGATTTCGGCAACCCCGTCTTCAATTTCCCAATCGATGGATGAGGAAGGCAATGCCACATAAAAAGGGACTTGGTTGTCGTAGGCGGCTAAGGCTTTTAAATAAGTCCCAATTTTATTGGCAACGTCTCCATTAATACTGGTACGGTCACTTCCCACAAATACAATATCAACCATATTGTGTTGCATCAGGTGCCCTCCGGTGTTGTCGGCAATTACGGTATGAGGAACACCTTCTTCTCCAAGCTCATATGCAGTTAGCCTTGCCCCTTGGTTTCTTGGGCGGGTTTCATCGACCCAAACATGCACGGGTATTCCTTTTTGATGGGCTTTGTAAATTGGTGCCGTAGCAGTTCCCCAGTCAATACATGCCAACCAGCCGGCATTGCAATGGGTCAAAATATTCACAACATCTTTTTTTCTATTGTAAATATCTTCAATGAGTTTTAACCCGTAATCGCCAATCAGGCTGCTAAATTTAATTTCATCATCTTTTAATTGCTTGGCTAATTCCAGGGCGACATCCAATGCTTCATTTTGAGGTATTTCTTTGCAGGCATCATAAACTAAATTTACAGCAAATTCAAGGTTAACGGCAGTTGGACGGGCGGAGGTTAAATACTCTGCTATTTTTTTTAAATGGGAAGGAAAATCGTTTCCGTGATAGGTTTTAATGCCAAGGTACATACCAAATGCTGCAGTTACCCCAATTAACGGGGCTCCCCTGACCAGCATATCTTTTATTGCAAAAAAAGCATCTTCAACGGTCTTTAAGGTTTTGACTTCAAACTGAAATGGCAATTTTTGTTGATCGATTATTTCTACATCATAAGATTTAGTTAACCAAATGGTATGATAATGTTTATCTTTTATCTTCATTTAAATAAAAATATATATTTATCTTCCGAACGTAAAAATACAGCTTTACAGGTGAATATCGCTTAATCTTCAATATAATATTGGTAAAAATGGAAATGGGTTCTGACCATATTAAAAATATAATTTTCGATTTAGGAGGAGTATTGTTAAACCTTAATTTGAATGCTTGTATAAAGGCATTTCATGCTTTGGGATTTAAGCAAAATATTATGGATAGGGAGCAGATATTTCTCTCATAAAATATTTAGCAGGTTCCAAAATGGTGATTTAAATGTAGAGGAGTTTTATAGCCACTTAAGGGAAATTTTAGGAAACCCGAATGTAAGTAATGAAAGATTGAAAGAAGCCTGGAATAAGATGGTGGAGGATATTCCAGCACAGAATGTTGCTGCTTTAAAAAAATTGCAGCTTGATTTTAATATTTATCTTTTTAGCAATACCAACCCGATTCATGTGGAAAAAATCGAACGCGAATTCTATCAAACCTACGGATTTCTTTTGCATCATTATTCAGGAAGGTTTATTATTCGCATGAAATATTTAATTCAAAACCAAAGATCAGTTCGTATTTAAAAGTCGTTAAAGACGCCGGAATTCAGGCATCTGAGACTTTGTTTGTCGATGATTTGGAGAAAAACATCATAGGGGCACAAAATGCCGGATTAAAAGGGCTATGGTTAAAACCCGGCATGAATATTTCGCAGGTTTTTGAAAAATAGTTTGGCGTTATTTAATGATGCTGATTTTTTTTATCCGTATATCATTTAACGGGCGAAAATCATTATCAACACCAACTTTTGAAATGCGGTCGACAACATCCATCCCCGAAATTACTTCCCCAAAAACGGTGTAGCTACCATCAAGGTGGGGCGATCCTCCAATGGTTTTATAGGTGTTACGTTGCTCTTTAGAGTAGGTGTAATTATTACTTTCTTCCAGATCGTTTAGTTCCAGATCGGTATATTTTCTTCCAGAAACAATATAGAATTGTGACCCGTCGGAACGTCGTTTGGTATTTTTTGTGTCCGGTTTTCTGGGGGAGCCAATCACTGCTCTTTTGTGGAAGTATTTTGGAACTATATGCGCCGGAATGGTATATCCGGGACCTTTCCACCCAACCACATCGTTTTTGCTGGCATACCTTGTGTCGGCTGCGCCACTTTGGATTCCAAATCCTTCAATAACCCTGTGTATCAACAAACTGTCGAAATAATGCTCTTTCGTGAGTTTGATAAAATTATCACGGTATTCGGCCGTTTCGTTGTACAATTTTATTTTGAAGTCCCCCATATCGGTTTCAATCAGCAAACCTTTTATTTGGCTGTTTTCTTTGGCAATTGCACTGTTGCTTATTGTACTGAGGCTTTCGAGGGATTTTGCAACGGGGCTTTTTTTATGAAGCAATTCAGCTATATATTTTGAAGGTATCACAAGAGCCTGTAATTCATAATCAACAGTTTCGGAGTAACCGATACCAATTGTTTGTTTATTGGACACAAAAACCGGTGTCCCAAATGAGCTTTTTGTTATTTGGTTGGTTACCCGGTAAAGCCGCCCCCCTTTAATAGTTGAAAGGCTCAATATTTTTCCAGTCCTTAGTGGGATGGTATTCGACTGTGGGCGGGTTATATAATACGATTTTGCAGAAACCGGCGCGTCTTTCGTAAATAGCGAAATCGGTTTTCTGGTAATTCCATCGACTTCCAAAATAACCATGTCATTAATCCGATCCATGGCAACATAACCCATCACCTGGTATTTTTTAGTTTCATTAAATGGGGTTATAAATGCTTTGTTTGCTTTGCTAATTAACGAGAACCTGGTAGCAATAAGGTTTTCAGTTATAAAAAATGCCTGACCTGTTTCCAGTATCCTGTTGTTATCGTACGATTCAATTTTTACGATGGATGCAACAACATCTTCCCAACCCGAAGATTTATCCTGAACATTTTCAGTCGCCTTTTTTTCTTTTTCAACCGGTTTTTCTTTTTTCCGGTTACAGGCTGAAAAAATGAGTACTAAACAACATATGAATCCGATAAACCATTTCATACCACTTACTGAAGTATTTTTACTTTTATTTTTACATTCTGAAGAGGGCGATTATTTTTATCTGTTTTTAAAGAAGCAATTGTATCTATCACATCGAAACCTGAGATGCACTCTCCAAAAATTGTATAATTTCCATCCAGCTCGGGATAGCCACCAACGCTTGTATAGGCTTCCCGTTGCTCGGGCGTGAAAACTAAGATGCCAGGGGAAAGGTTAAAATCGGTCTCAATTTTTTCCTTCACTTCATCGGCAATAGCCCTAAATTCTTTTACTTTTTTCTCTTTTTTTAGCTGCTTAAGTTTCTCCCTAACTTCCTCGTTCATATGCCTTTTTACAATCCTGTTCCTAATAGGCCTGTTTATAACAAGCTCCATTGAGTCGAGCCTTCCCTTAGTAAATACACTGCCTTTTACGATATAAAACTGGGAGATATCTGATTGTTTGAATGGGTTTTTTTCATCGGGTTGACGAGGGGCGCATAAGGCACCTTTTTTATGAAAATGGGTTTTCACAATCTCATCGTCAACAGTTTTGTCGGGATCACCATAGCCAATCATCTTGCCGGGAGGTGCATTTCTCGAACTTGCCGATCCACCTTGTATTAGAAAATTCTGAATTACCCGATAAAAGAGGGTGCCATCATAATATCCTTCAAATGCCAGGTCAAGGAATGCATCCCTATGTTTTGGTGTATCGTCGTACAATTTAAATTTCATGTCGCCATAATTGGTCGATATCAGCACCACATTATTTTGGGCATTTGCCGAATTTATAGCTACAAATAAAACACCAATAAAAAGAAGCTTTCCGATTTTTCCCATCATTTGACCAATTCCATTTTTTGAATGACCACATCAGCAATTGGTCGGTTAAATTTATCTGTTTCTACAGCAGCAATTGCATCAATGGTTTCTATTCCATCAACAACTTCACCAAAAACTGTGTATTCGCCATCCAATGAAGGATAACCACCAAGTGTTGAATAGATTTGCCTTCGATCAACCGGGATAGATTTTTTTGGGGTTGATTGAAAAATGGAGTCGGCTTCTGCCCTAAGTTCTGCCACACGGATACTAAACTCTTCTTGTTTCCCTTCTTGTCTGTATTTGTTTAATTCTGCCTGGGCTTTTCCAAAACATTGCTTTTGAACCTTTTGAAGCAAACCGCTATTCATCCTCATTTCAAGGGTATCTAATTTTCCAGGGGAAAACACTTCGCCCTGGACGACATAAAACTGTGACCCACTTGAACGTTTTTCGGGATTTGACCTATCGGGTTGCCTGGCTGCAGCCAATGCACCTTTCTTATGGAAAAACCTTTCGTTAAATTCTGCCTCTATTGTATATCCTGGGCCACTGCCACCTAACCTTGCACCTGGTTTTGCCCCGATCGATTTTGGATCGCCGGCTTGTACCATAAAGTTTTCCATCACCCTGTGAAACAGGATACCTTCGTAAAAACCTTCTTTCACCAGTTTGATAAAATTGTCGCGATGCTTGGGTGTTTCGTCGTATAATTCGATGGTAATGTCGCCAAGATTGGTAACAATCAACACTTTTGTCCTTCCGGAATTTTGGGCATTGCTACAAGATATAAGGGCTGATGCGGCAATGCAAATAATAATTTTAATGAAATGGCTCATGCACTTAAAATTTGATTCTATTCTCAAAAACAAAGATAAATATTCTAATTTCATTGAAAAATGTAAATATCTGATTTGAGCGTTCTTATTTCTTTTGATTTGTTTTAACTTCAACAATATTGTGATGTTGGCAAAATTGAATTAACCGGAATTTATAAACACAATTGATCAAATGCCTTCACTTATTGTAAACGAATTCACGTACCTTGAAGAAATTAAGCTGGAACACGCAGAGGTCATTTTTAGTGCAATAAATGATAATAGGCCGTTTCTTTCAGAGTGGCTTCCATTTGTTAGTTTAAGCTTAAAAAAGGAAGATACTGCTGCTTTTATCCGAAGTATTTTAAATTCAGGCAAAGATGAATTGTATGTAATTTGGCATAAGAATGAATTTTCTGGACTGATCAGTTTTAAAGAAATTGATTGGGCTAACCAAAAAACAGAAATAGGCTATTGGTTGGTAGAAAAGAACCAAGGAAATGGAATAATGACACAATGTACTTTGAAACTGATTGACCATGCATTCACGAATAAAAACCTTCGACGAATCCAAATAAAAACCGCTAAAGGGAATACAAAAAGCTCTGCAATACCTAAACGCCTGGGTTTCGTTTTTGAAGGAATAGAGCGGCATGGAGAGCGGCATGGCAATAAATTTCATGATCTTGAAATTTACAGCATATTAAAATCTGAATTTCTTGCAACCAGGAAGTAATTTCCTTGTCTACTATTAAATAGTTAAATCACAAGTTATTGTATCCTGTTTTTTAGGATATAGAACTCGGCTATTTAAAAATTAATTATATATTTGAACAATTAATTCATTTGTTCTATTATTATATAAATTAGAAAGTAATTAGAACAAATAGAATAATGGTAACATTATAAAAATGGATTTAGAAAATAAAACAATACGCAGAAACCTTTATCGCGTTCTTCGAAAAACAGGGGTTCAGAAAGAAGCTATTACAGAAAAAGCATCGTTTGTTGATGATTTATTTTTTGATTCAGTAGACTGGAAGATATTCACGTATTATTTAGAAAATATTTTCAAAGTTACATTTAAAGACGAGGAACTAAAGCAATTAAAAAATGTGGAAGATACCTTGTCGTTGGTAATGCAGCATTACTATTTGAATTAACTTCTATGAAAAATTGCAATAAGGGGGGTTCCAAAACTGGAACCCTTTTTTAATGCTTCATAATTTTAATTGTTTCGCTATTTAAGCCATTTACTGTTATTTTACAAAAATATAGGCCATTATTTATGCCTGTAAGATTAATGTTTTCGGAATACATGCCCGAGGATAAAAATTGGTCCGGCATTTCGTATACTGTTTCACCAAGGATGTTTACTATTTTAAATCCAACCATATCGTTTGATTTGAGGGAGAAACTAAGGGTTACATTGTCGGCAAACGGGTTAGGAAAACATTTAAGGTTACTTATACCTGATTGATTCATAGATATTAAACCAGCGTCGAGGTATAACATTGAAGGTAATTCAGGACCTGCTTCTTTTGCTTCACCATTTTCACCGGCAAGGTAAATATTGGTCCAGTCGGGTCGTTCCGGAATCGTGGATTTGATAACCATATCACTCCACTCTTCGTCTGTCATACGTTTAAAGTTTTCGGTAATTGTTTGGTAGTACGACATGGTTGGCCCAACAAAAGCCATTTGTTCATTTTCGGTGGCAGGGCAGTCTGCAATAAAAACCCCCAAGTTTATTTCCCCAACGCCAACATGTAGAACTTTTCCAACTACATTTCCACTTTTATCGGTTGGTTGGGTATGAACATCCACAATAGTATAATCACCTGAAGCAGCATCCCATTCATCAAAAAACAATTCGCTGTACCATCCGGTATAAGGCGGCATCCCACTGCCACCCAATGCAAACAGCATGGATTGAAGCCATTCATTTTCATCGTCCGAAAAAGCTTCCCCATCCAGTTCTTTTTGGGCAAGTACTGATAACTTTTCGGTGACTTCAGCTAATTTTGGGAAGTAGTTTTTTATTTGATTCATTGATGTGCTGGTAAGGGAAATTTTCTGAAAGAAATTTCCTGCATTTTCGGCAAATTGTTTTACTGTACGATAAAACCCTGGATATGGCTCTACGTAAGAATACGGATAGGAGCAACCAGTACCACCTGTATATGACTGTTTTGCATACAGCAAATTATCATGCCTCAATTGAGCCCAACTTGCCAGTTGAGTGTTCATTTTTTCCTGGTGCCAGGCTGCCGATTGCATAAACAATGGAAGTTCTTCCTGATTTTCCCGTGGATTTAATTCCCGGATGGAGTTTAACCAAACGTTGTATAAACTTTCGTCCCAGAATACTGGGTTTTTATGATCGACCAAATAGCGAAGGTTCGCCAATTGCCCTGAATAATAATACCGATCAAGCTCTTCCTGTAAGAAAGGCAAAACATCGTTGTTCCCGAGTGCAAAAAGGGCATCAAACGGATCGGGCATCATTCGCAATTTTTTCTCTCCATTAAACACAATTTTATCGTAAACAACATTGCCTAAAATATACGAATCAATAATAAAACGTTGACCCGACAATTTATATGAAATGGGCAAAACCCCTGGTTCGTCGGAAAACGGGTCCATGATATAAAAATTGCTCAGGATTTTTTGAGATAGTTCAGGTAATTGTTGCAAGTTGCTCAAAAAATTGCTAAAGGTAATGCTGTCGGTTAACTGGCTGGCAGTTGAAATTCCCGCTGCTGTGATTGCAGATTGGTATTCATCGGGTGTGGCATTATCGCTTTCGCCAACCAAATAGTTAATTATTTCTTCGTTCTGTTCAAAAAGGCTTTTTTTGTTGGATGTTTGAACCAGTTCATTGCACATAAAGGCTGCTATGTTCATCCGTTGGATTTCTACAAATGCCCAGTCGGTTTCAAACGGGTTTTTGGGTGGTGGAGTGATCAAAAAATCGATCCTTCCCAGCCACATCATTGTTCTGAAATAAGGTTCTAATGAAGGGAACCCCCAAATCTTATCTTCTTCCGTGTAAACGTAATGTCCCCTAACCGTAAATTGACTGAAATCAAGTTTTCTTTTTCGTTCATCAAATGTAAAAAGTGGTAAATTCACCATTTGCTCGTTACCAATGGCTTCCCATATTGCATTTAAACGATCATTGTTTGTATAATTCGATGGTTGGAGTTCGTCTTTAATAAGTGAATATGTAATGGTAATATATAATGCAGCATCTTCCACTCCGGTTTCCAGGATTGAAGTCCCCTGGTATTTTGCGTGTAGGTCTGGGATACTATTATATAAAGATTCAAGGTATTGTTCGAGGTTATTTTTCATGATTTCCCTTTCCAGGGTTTTCAAGATTTTATCGTACGAAGCATGTAATGCATGCAAAATCGCATCGCTTGTTATAAAAACCGGCAAGTCATGATTGTATATGGTATGAAAAGCGTCGCCAAATGATCTATGCGACATCCGTTCGGAAACAAAAAAGCGGTTTTTTTCCAGAAGGGATAGTTCATCGTTTGTTAATTCAAGTTTTTGGGTGATCGAGTCCAAATAAGCGATTTGATCGAATGTTGGAAGATTTTCAAATCCTTTAAAATAGGCTTCATTGGGCAGTGGGAATTCATTCTTAAGCTGTGAACTTGTCAGATCGATTGTTGAATTCCTATAGCTTTTATATGCTTCAGAGTTAAAAACTTCTTGTCCTTCAGATTTAGTTACAAATAAAATAGCTAGAAAAAGTATGGCTAAGATTCGGTAAGTCATGATTCAGGTTTTTATGTGTTAACATCGATTAAATTTACGTATAAAAACTCAAAATTCTTTGAAAATCAAAGTTTTTCTTGTTTGGGTAAGATGCCGGATTCGGTAAAAGGTTGCTTATAAAATTTTTATTTTTTGCCCGTTCACTTCAAGAATATCGCCTTGCCGTAATTTTGCCCTTTTCCGAGTTTCAATTTGTCCGTTGCGCAATACTATTTCATCTTCCACAATAAGTTTTGCATGCCCTCCAGTTTCAGCAATTCCGAGTATTTTTAGGAGTTTTATAAGTTCAATAAATTCCCCTTTAAGTTTGTATTCTATCATTTTAAATTCAGTTTTTTTGCTATTTCATCAGGAACTGCCTTTTTATGCACTAATATGGCAATTGTTTTAAGTTTAACATAGTCTTCCGACATGTAAAGAAAGCCATTTAGAGGATTGCTGCTTTCACCCCACGAATTTTTTGTATAAAAATACCGACGGTTGTTTTCATCTTTTGCCAACCCGACAATATGCATTAAATGATCGTCGGTTGTTTCTCTGTTTAAGAAAGTCTCCTGCCTTTGTTTCTGATCTACGTTCCCAATTTCATTTTCGGGCAAATCTGCAATACCTTTTTTAAATTCAAATGATTTTTCGCTGTTATCGCCATCCCAACAAACTGTAAACCCTTTTCTGATTGCATTTCTAATAGTCTGCATCAGTTCTTCAATTGGCACATTATAGTATGGCGCATGAGCCCAATTGTCGGGAATTTCCAATACAAACTGCGAATAGAAAGGATGGTGTTCATAAGAAGTAATTTCTATATAAGCATCCGGGTCAAAACCCAGGAAGTCCTGAAAGGCTTTTGCAGTAAAAGTAGTACCCTCAAAAGTGAAGTTTTTAGGGAATTTACCGATATGTCTGGTTAGGATTGGCTTTGTAATTTTCTCTGTATCAAAAGCAAACTTTCGTGTTTTTTTATTGACGGTTTCTGCTTCTTTACTTAAATTGTTTACAAGATCATGATGGGAAAACCTTTCGTCCATGAGTTTTCCAGGATAGGATTCATTGCTAACCAAGCCGTTTTCACGAATTACATTCATTACATCGTGTGCCTGTCCGCCTTCGCTAAAATTATTTTCGCCGTGATAAAAAAGGTATTGTTTTACCTTATTTTCATAGGTCTTTGCCACAAAATACATTTCTGAAAGGTCGAATTCGCCTTTCCCCATTCTTATAAGTTCCGATTCGATAAAGCTTGTGGTTGCAAAACTCCAGCAAGTGCCTGTATTGCCCTGGTTTTTTACTGAGGTACAAGCCAGGATAATTTCATCGTTTATTTCAATATTGCCAACTTTTTTGGCTTGCGCAAAGCTACAGACGATTATAAAAACTAAAAGTATTGAAATCCTTTCTTTCATTATGTCACGATAAGTTTTTAAGTTCTTCTTTTAGTTTTTTGCTCAGGCTTGCGGCAACTGACTCGTATGATTCTGTTATCCATTCCCTAAGTATTTGGTCTTTAATGCTGCCATCCATTTCAACGGTATTCCAATATTTTTTGCTCACATGATAGCCGGGAATAACCGCCGGGTATTCTTCCCGCATTTGTATTATCTTTTCAGGATCGTTTTTTATGGTTATCCGAAAATCTCCTTCCAAATTGGTCAGTAAAAAAATCTTCCCCATAACTTTAAATACCATCACTGTTTCGTTAAACGGGAATCCTTCGGAAGAACCTTTAAGGTTTAAACAAAATTCTCTTAATTGCTCGATATTCATAGCTGAAAAATTTATGTAAAAGTATATGAAAAACCGGGTTTAAAAAACCTACATTCCCGGGTAAAATGCATCTTTAAAATGCTCAAGTTCATGATTATCTTTCCAAAAGATTATGGTAACAACATCGAACCGGGTTTCGAAATTTAGGTCATGATCCAAAATATAGGCTTCAGCAGCATCGATTATATGCCTGATTTTTCGCTGGGTAACAGCTTCCGATGGATGGTTGAACCTCAATCCGCTGGTTGATTTTACTTCCACAATTACAAGCATTTCACCGTCTTTGGCAATAATATCCAATTCTTTATGCCCATAGTGCCAGTTTCTGTCCAGTATTTTATAACCCAAATTTGTTAGGTATTGCACAGCCAGGTTTTCCCCTTTTTCTCCTAATTCACGTGTGGTGGCCATTAGATTTTGTTTAGCTTACATTCGTCCTCAGCAACTTTCAAACGATATTTTTCGCCAAACGAAAGCGCAACATTTTCTGCACCATGCCCTGCAGGAAAATTAAAACAGACCGGAAAATCATAAGCTTCAACGCCATCAAGAATAATGTTTTTAATAGATTTCCCGAAAGGGATTGTATTGTCTTTCATATCGGTAAACCCACCCACCACAAGGCCTTTTAACCGACTTAGTTTATCACCTAATTTTAGTTGATACATGATCCGGTCAACTTTATACAAATACTCATTGATATCTTCGATAAATAGAATTTTCCCATTCATATCAAGTTCGTAGGGTGTTCCCATCAAGCTGGAAATTATGGAAAGGTTTCCACCCTTCAATTCACCCTCAACAATACCTGTTTTATTAAATGAATCGGGACTAATTGTGTACGAGGATGCTTTGTTGCTCAACAAATCGATAAGGGAATGAAGGTTATTTGTGGCATTTCCTTTTTCATCTAAAAAATAGCGTGGCATTGCCCCATGAATAGAAGCAAAACCCAATGAACTAAGACAGTTATGTAAAACGGTAATGTCGCTAAACCCAACAACCCATTTAGGGTACTTCTTAAACAACGAAAAATTTAGGTGTTCCACAATTTGCACAGCACCGTAACCGCCTCTGGAGCAAATAATTGCCCGGCATTCAGGATCGTTTAGGGCGGTTTGAAAATCTTCCAGTCTTTGCTCAACTGTTCCTGCAAACTGAAAATGTTCCTGAAAAGCATGTTTCCCGATTTCGACTTTGTAACCCTGCTTTTGGAGCCAGGATACTGCGGGCAAAACGTTCTCTTTTTTAATTTTGCCGGCCGGGGAAACGATCCAAATCTTATCGCCTTTTTTTATGGGAGGAGGAATTCTCATGATTTAAAATTAATGAAGTGATCAAACAAATCAAAATACATGTTAAACAAGTATCTCAAACAATTCTCCCACAGTATCGACCATAAAATCGGGCTTCGATTCGCGAAGTGCATCTTCTTTCCCAAAACCATAGGTAACAGCAATAGTGGCAAGTCTGTTTTCTTTGCCACCTTCAATATCAAAAACGGTGTCGCCAATCATTACTATTTCATTCGAAGATTGCAATTGTTGAGCCTCCATTAATTCTGAAATTATTGCAGATTTGCCAGCTTTTTTACCACCATAATCTGCCCCTTTAAGTTGAATAATATATTTGTCGATGTCAAAATGAGCTACAATTTTAGAAGCATATTTTTCGAGTTTAGAGGTGGCAATATACATCCTTAGGCCAGTATTGTCAAGTTCATCTAACATCTCTAAAATGCCAGGATAAGGTTCATTTTGGTGCCATCCGTTTTCGCCAAAATATTCCCTGAAATACTCAACTGCCAACTTTGTGTTTCGTTCGTTCATCCCAAATAAATTACTGAAGCCCCATTGAAGAGGAGGTCCAATAAATTGTTCAAGGATTTGTTCGGTAAAATTATCGACATGCATTTGCCCCAATGCATATTTCAACGAGTTTTTTATTCCTTGGGTATTGTCGGTCAGGGTTCCGTCAAGATCGAAAATAATATGTGAAAATTGAGACATAGGACTTTTGTAATGGATTCTTACAGCTATAAATTTATTAGTTGGCAAAATAACTGTTTTTGCTGGATATTGTGGATTTATGCTGGTAATTTAAAGCTTTGTTGGGTGGCTTATTTTACCAAAATCAATCATTTATTTAATGACATACGGATTGTGCCCAGAATTTGGGCAAGCATGCTTAAAGATTTAACTCAAAGTTTTGTATCATTGTACTCCCTAATTTAACAAGGGGAAGTAGGGTTCCAAAGAAAATTAAATTGAAGGATTTTCGTACAATATTATTTTAATATTAGAGTTTATCCTTAAGCTGTTAATAAAGGTTTTTTGAAGAATAGAATTTTACATAGCATATTAATTGTTTTAATGTTGACGTTAGTCTCGGGTTGTTCAACTAAAAAGAACACCAGGGTTTCGCGTACATTTCACAATGTTACTTCCCATTACAACATTTATTTCAATGCAAATGAAAGCCTAAAAGCCGGAGAAGCCCGCATTGAAAAAATGATAGAAGACGATTATACAAGGGTATTGCCCATTTATAAAGATAGTGATCCATCGGCGGCGAAATTAGCTAATGCAGATATGGAAAACATTATCTTAAAATCATCCAAACTTATCAAGGTTCATTCGATTACCAAAAGGCTGAAGAGAAAAAAGGGGAAGAAATCGAAAAAATACATGGATTTTGCCAGTAAAGAAGAATTTAACAAATGGATCGACGATAGTTATCTTCTTATGGGCAAGGCTTATTTCTACCAGGATAAATTTATTTCGGCGATTGATAATTTCTCGTATGTAGTCCGTAAATTTTCGCAAGAAGAAACCAAATACGATGCTTTTCTGTGGCTGATCCGGTCATACACCGAAATGGAAAGGTATGCCGAAGCATCAGAGTTAATCCAATCGTTGCAGGGCGACGATGCCTTCCCAAAAAGGCTGGAGCGCGATTTTGCCATTATTACGGCGGATTATTACATGCAGCAAAATGATTATGCTGAGGCTATTAAATACCTGGACATTGCAGTGAACAAAACATTCTGGAAAAAACAGAAAGCAAGGTTAACTTTTATTGCGGCACAGTTGTACCAGGAGTTGGGTGATTATACCAATTCATCGAATAAATTCAGGGAGGTAACAAAACTGAATGCCCCCTATAAAATGGCTTTTAACGCACGGATAAATGCAGCTGGGGTTTACACTGGGCAGGGCGATACTGAAAAGCTTAAAAAAGAGTTGGGCAAGATGTTGCGCGACAAAAAAAATACGGAATTCCAGGATCAGATTTATTATGCTTTGGGGAATATTTTCTTTAAAGAAGGGAATTCGGAACTTGCCGTTGAAAATTTCAGGAGCTCGGTTTCAACTAGTGTTTCGAACGATTTCCAACTGGCTTTGTCAGCAATTACCCTGGCCGATATTTATTTCGATCATATGGAGTACAGAAATTCTCAGGCATATTACGACAGCGCCATGGTTGTAATCGACGAAAATTATCCGAACCATAAAAATATAACCATCAGGTACAACAACCTGACACAGTTGGTGGAGAACCTTGTGTTGGTTGAACGGGAAGACAGCTTGCAAAAAATTGCATTGATGGAACCAGCAGAACGAAATGCCTTGATTGATGAAATGATTGCTGCCGAAGAAGAAAAACAGCAACAATTAGATTTAGCTGCCAGTGGAGTAGGTGGGAACAATGCAGGATTTTACAGGGCCAACGAAAACAGGTTTGGTTTGGGAAGTACTTCGACCGGGGGAGGTTGGTATTTTTATAACCCGCAAACTGTTTCGTATGGGAAAAACCAGTTCCAGCAACTATGGGGACGAAGAAAACTGGAAGACAACTGGCGAAGGGCAAACAAAGGTTCCAACTCGGTTGATTTACTGGACGAGTTTGGTGAGCCTGAGGAAGAGGAGGAAATGGTAGTCCGAATCGAAGATCCTTTAAAAAGGGAATATTATACACAGGACCTTCCGTTAACCGATTCCCTCATGACGGCCTCACATGACAAAATAAAAGATGCACTTTACAATGCAGGAAAAATTTTTAAATCGGAATTTTCAAATTACGAACGGTCTATTGAAGCATTTGAAGATTTAAATGAAAGGTACCCTGACAATGTATATGTATTATCGGCATATTTTGATTTATATGATTTAAATGAATTGTTGGGAGATAAATCCCGTTCCGATTATTATCGAAACCTGATTATACAAAGATATCCGGATAGCAAATATGCCAAATACCTGCTTAATCCAAATTTCTTTATTGATTTAGAAATGCAAAAAGATAGTTTGAACCGTTTGTACCAATATACTTTTAGCAAGTATAAAACGGGGCAATATGCACAGGTTGTCACGCTCACAAGTCAGATGAACGATTTGGAACCGGATAGTATAATAATTCCTAAAATTGATTTTTTAAGAACGGTTGCCCTTGGTGTTCAAGCTAAGAATATGCAAACCTTGGAAACTGGCTTAAGAGGCTATACCGAACAATATCCCAAAAAGGAAACGACGGTTTTAGCCGAGCAAATACTTTCGTTGATTGAAGACAGTACCCTGGCGGATTACCAAAAACTGGTGGAGCTTGGTTACCTGAACGATGAAATTCAAAATGAAGAATTAAAGGCAGATAACACCAATATCAATGATGAATTTGGAGGTAAGTTTGATTACGACGAAGATCTTTTACATTACTTCATAGTTGCTTATCCAAGATCTGCCGAAGTGGATGTGAACCGTTTAAAATTTGATATCGCAAATTATAACATCGACCACTACACCAAAATTGATTTCGATATAGAAACCGAAAACCTCGATAATAAAACAGCATTCTTAATTGTGAGGGCCTTAAGCAGTAAACAGAACAGCCTTATTTATTTTAGGTCGATTATAAGGCAATCTGAAGTTTTCCAAGCTTTGACGGATGTTGATTATATAAACATTGTGGCATCTTCCTCCAATTACCGGGCAATATTAGCTGATAAGTCTTTATCTGATTATTTACGCTTTTTTGTGAAGAATTACAGCCGGTTTATTGGGTCAAATTTTGAAGATGAAGAGTTTGATAACATTTCTCCGGAAGAAATGATGGCCAAAGTTGAAGAACAAGAGGATGCTTTGGAAGAGCAAGGTACTTTTGTTTTGGTCAACAAAGGGGTTGAGGGAAGTATATACAACAACAATGTGGATACCAGCCAGTGTTTTGTGCTTGCAGTGCAAAATGCCGGAAATTTAATTAGACCGGTACTTTCCAAGTTTTCTACATTTAACACCAATAATTTTAGGACCTGGAACCTTGCTTTGCAATTGAAAAAATCGGGCGACTACCAATTGTTGGTTGTTAAAGGTTTGCCCGGGTTCTCCGAAGGAATGTCGTATTTCCGTACAGCAATTATGGACCGAGGTCTCTATGAAGGATTGGAACAAGTAAGTTATCGCAATTTCTTGATCACTTATGAAAACCTTGATGTATTAACTTCAGAAGGGGATGTGAATGACTATATGAATTTCTTCAGAAATGAGTATTTACAAAGTGCTGCAGCAAATTCAGGTACATCTACTTCGGTTCAAACAAATGCCTTAACACAGGTGCAGGCAGAAAGCGTACAAACGCAACAAGATGATCCTGAAGTTTCGGTTGTTGTTGAGGATGGAACCTATAACCCGGACGTTGAAAAAGCACATCTCTTTGCATTTGTAATACCATCGGAGGATGTGAGCACCCAATTGTTCTTAAACGGGATCGAGACATTTAATAATACCAACTTTGCTTCACTCAATTTAGAGGTAGGCCAACAGGCATTGGATGAGTTTAGGACGATTGTCAAAATATCAGGATTGAAAGATAAAGATATTGCCATGCAATATTTCAGGCAACTGGTGCGCGATCGTTCTATTTATGCGCCACTTGGCAATGCCAACTATCGGAATTTCCTTATCACAGAAGAAAATTTTGACACCTTCTTAAAGGAAAAAAACATTACCGAATACATGGATTTCTACAAAAGGGTATATCTTGGGCAATAGGCACCCATTGTTTCTTTTGTCAGAATATTTTAGCTGCAATATATTTCGATATTAAATTACAAACTGGATAAAAACGTGGTTAAAGTTTGTTAACGGGATACTTTTTAGGAACAAAATTTGTTTTACATTGTACCTATAATTTACATAGAACAACATGAGGAAAATCAAGATACTTTGGACCGATGATGAGATTGACCTGTTAAGGGCTCACATAATTTTTTTACAGGAAAAGGGCTACGATGTTTTTACTGCAAACAATGGAACAGATGCCATTGACATGGTAAAAGAAAATCATTTTGATATTATTTTTTTGGATGAAAACATGCCGGGTTTAACCGGGCTCGAAACCTTGAATGCAATTAAAGCCCTGTCGCCAAACATCCCTGTGGTAATGATTACCAAAAGCGAAGAAGAAGATATTATGGACGAGGCGATCGGTTCAAAAATGGCTGATTACCTTATAAAGCCTGTGAACCCAAAACAAATATTGCTTTCGTTGAAAAAAAATATCGATCAAAAACGGCTGGTGACGCAACAAACCACATCGGCGTACCAAACCGATTTTGCACAAATCAGCATGCGTTTGAACGATCGCCTTTCATTTGACGATTGGAAAGATATTTACCGAAAATTGGTGCATTGGGAATTGGAGTTGAGCAGCTCCGACGATTCGACCATGGATGAGGTTTTGACCATGCAAAAAAACGATGCCAACAAAGCTTTCTTCCGTTTTGTAAAAGATAATTATCAGGACTGGTTTCAAAAACAGTTAGGCGAAAGGCCCTTGTTTTCGGTCGATATTTTCAAGCAAAAAGTATTCCCTCTTCTCGATAAAAAGCAAAAGGTGTTTGTGCTTCTAATAGATAACCTTCGTTTCGACCAATGGAGAATTTTAAGCCCTGTCATCAATCAATTTTTTAATACCGATGAAGAAGAGTTGTATTATAGCATTTTGCCAACAGCTACCATGTATGCGCGCAATGCAATGTTTTCGGGCTTGATGCCTTCAGAAATTGAAAAAAAGTACCCAAAAATGTGGTCACATGACGATAGCGAGGGGCATAAAAACCAATTTGAAAGTGAGCTTCTCGAAAGTCAAATGGCACGGTTAGGGCGGAAAGAAAAAGCCTATTACGATAAAGTTGGGAGCTTAAAATCCGGAAGAAGGGTCACCGAAAATTTCCATAACATCATGGAAAACGACCTGTCGGTTTTGGTATTTAATTTTGTGGATATGATTTCACATGCCCGCACCGAGATGGAAATGATCCGGGAATTGGCAAGCGACGATAAGGCTTACAGGTCGCTCACCCTTAGCTGGTTTAACAATTCTACTCTGCTTGAACTGTTAAAGTCGCTGGCTGATAACGATGTGAAACTCATAATTACCACCGACCATGGTACTATTAAAGTAAATAATCCGGTAAAAATTATTGGTGACAGGGATACAAATACCAACTTACGGTATAAAGTTGGCAAAAACCTTAACTATAAATCAAAACATGTATTTGAAGTTCGTGATCCGAGAAGTATTTATTTGCCATCACGAAATGTGAGCACATCCTATGTTTTTGCCCATGGCAGCGACTTTTTTGTGTATCCGAACGATTATAATTACTACGCAGGGTATTATAAAAATACCTTTCAGCATGGCGGAATTTCATTGGAAGAGATGCTGATACCTGTGGTCACTTTATCGCCCAAGAAATAAAGTTTACCCCTTTTGAAACTGGGCATAGAGTTTATTGGCAAAAATAAAGTCTTTTAATATTTGATTGTCGGTTTTCAGGATTTGATCTTTGCTGCCTTCCCAGCAAGTTTCGCCCTGGCTTATAAACAATATTTTCTCCCCAATTTCAATCACCGAATTCATATCGTGTGTATTGATAATGGTGGTCATATCGAACTCTTTGGTAAGGTCAAGGATGAGTGAATCGATTAGCGTGGCAGTTTCCGGGTCTAACCCTGAGTTTGGCTCATCACAAAAAAGGTATTTTGGGTTTAAGGCAATTGCCCGTGCAATGGCGACCCTTTTTTGCATCCCTCCACTAATTTCGGAAGGCGAAAGTTTGTATGCTTTGCTGGCAATGTTCACATGATCGAGACAAAACCTGACACGTTCTTCTTTCTCTTTTGTTGGTTTATTGGTAAACATATCCAGAGGGAAACGAACATTTTCTTCAACGCTCAGGCTATCAAATAAAGCACCGCCCTGGAACACCATTCCAATTTCTTTACGCATTTCTTTGCGCGCTTTTTCGCTCATTTGTGTAAAATCCCTGTCGTTATAAAAAATAGATCCGTTATCAACCTCATGCAAACCAAGTATCGATTTTAACAAAACTGTTTTTCCGGAGCCGCTTCGCCCAATTATAAGGTTGGTTTGCCCACTTTCAAACTTAACGGAAATATCTTTTAAGACTTTGTTCCCGTCAAATGACTTGGATATATTTTTAATTTCAATCATGTGAGCAACAAGCGGGTGAGTATTAAATCGAATAACAAAATAAGGATGTTGGTATTTACAACTGCCTTGGTACTGGCTTTTCCAACTTCAAGTGCACCTCCTTGCACGTAGTATCCAAAATAGGCTGGTACCGATGCAACCAGGAAGCCGAAAAACAATGTTTTGATCAGTGAAAAAGTGATGTAGTAGGGAACAAATAACCAGCGGATACCATCCAGGTATTCCGTAACGGTTACTACCCCAACCATTGGTCCGGTAACCAATCCGCCAAGCAAACCAAAAAACACACTAAGTACATATAAAAAAGGCATCATTAAAACCACGGCAACTATTTTAGGAAGAATAAGGTAGCTTGCTGAATTTACACCCATAATTTCCAGTGAATCAATTTGCTCGGTTACCTTCATACTTCCAATTTCCGAAGTAATATTTGAGCCTATTTTTCCTGCCATGATCAAAGCCATCATGGTTGATGAAAACTCAAGCAATAACGTATCTCGTGTTCCCAAACCGATCAACGAAGATGGATATAATGGATTTGCCATGCTATATGCAAACTGTATGGTCATAATGCCTCCAATAAACAGGGAGATAATAATTACGATTCCAACAGAGTTAACACCGAGGTTTTCGATTTCAAGGAATAGTTGCCGGAAATATAATTTATGTTTTTCGGGTTTTGCGAAGGTTTTACCCAACATATAAAAATACCTGCCTATATGAAAGAAGAATTTTTTCATTTGATTCTTGTCAAAGCATATCCATTATGCATCCATAAACCTATGGAAACCTAAAATTACAATTTTATAGTGATTGTGGTTATAATTATTGATTAAAATTAAAACCAGAAAGAATCACTTAATGTGGATGAGTTCATGTGTAAATTTATATAATAGTCCATATTTTGAGGTTGATAAAACGGGCACTTTTAATCTAGCTGGATATTCAATGGTCTGTTAAAGTATGTTGAAACACGGGCATTTCATTGGGCTTCCCACTTTATTTTAATATATTTGGTAACAGCAAAACATATCTTATGGGCAATACATACTGTGTTATTATGGCTGGTGGAATTGGCAGCCGTTTTTGGCCTCTTAGCCGAAAAGCTATGCCAAAACAATTTCTTGATATTTTGGGTGTTGGACGCACTTTTATACAACAAACTTATGATAGGTTTTCTTCGATCGTTCCGAAAGAGAATTTTTTGGTAGTTACTAATATTGATTACAAAGAGCTGGTAAACGAACAGCTCCCCGAACTGGATGATTCGCAGGTTTTATTGGAACCAATACGTAGAAATACAGCACCTTGTATAACTTATGCCATTAATAAAATCAAATTAAAAGATGCACATGCAAACGTTATTGTTGCACCTTCCGATCATGTAATCCTAAAACAGGAACAGTTTATCAGGCAAATTGAAAATGGCCTTGAGTTTGTTGCACGTAATAACGCTTTACTGACCTTGGGAATCAAGGCAAGCCGTCCGGAAACCGGATATGGGTACATTCAGATAAAAAAGAGGGAGAAATTCGGAAAGCTAAACAACCTGTACAAGGTGAAAACCTTTACGGAGAAGCCGGATGAAAAAATGGCTAAAATATTTATGGACAGTGGCGAGTTTTTCTGGAATTCGGGGATATTCCTGTGGTCAATTCCGGCAATTAGTGCTGCCCTTCAAACCTATTTGGCCGATATTTATGAGCTTTTCGATAAGGGCAAAGAACGCTACAATACCGAAAATGAAGAAGCTTTTATCAACAAAACATATTCCGAATGCCAGGGAATTTCCATTGATTACGGAGTGATGGAAAAAGCCAATAACGTATATGTATTAACCGCCGATTTTGGCTGGAGCGATCTGGGTACCTGGGATTCACTATACGAAAGCAAAGAAAAAGATGCAGATGGGAATGTGGTAAAGGGCGATAATATTTTAAAATACGATGTAAAAAATTGTATTGTGAGTTTGCCCAACGAAAAAACAGCTGTGCTGCATGGTCTGGATGGGTATATTGTGGTTGAATCAAAAGAAATGCTGATGGTTTGTAAACGTTCCGACGAATCAAATATCCGCCAGTTTGTTACCGATGTGCGCATTAAAAAAGGGGAGGGGTACGTGTAAAGTTGGATAATAATTCAAATAAAAAATGCCACCCAAAATAATTGAGTGGCATCTTCAATTTATAAGCTATTTCTTATTCTAATTCATCTTCAAGTTCGAGAGTTGTAGCTTTTTGTTTTACATAGCTGTCATTTGACAAACGGCCTGACCATTTCTGCATCCGGTAATTAAACCTGATGGTTAACATATACATTACAGGTGAAACCAACAATGTTAGAAAGGTTGCAAATGTTAATCCGAAAATAACTGTCCACGACATTGGTGCCCAGAATGCAGTACTTTCGCTACCAATGGAGATGGCTGGGTCAAAATGTGTAAACAGTCCAAAGAAATCGAAGTTTAGTCCAATAGCCAGGGGCATTAAGCCAAGCACAGTTGTAATAGCTGTAAGCAACACAGGGCGTAACCTGGTCTTTCCAGCTTCCACCAGAGTTTCAACCTGAATATCAGGTGCCATAAATGCACCTTCGGTAAGTCCAAGCTCTTCCCTCTTCTTTTTACGCAAAAGGTCGATATAATCGATGAGTACAATTCCGTTGTTTACCACAATCCCGGCAAGTGAAATTATACCAACCCCGGTCATGATAATAACAAATTCCATTTTGAAAATCCCTAAACCAAGGAATACCCCGATTGTACTGAACAGAACAGTAATCATGATAATTGCAGGGCGGATAAAGGAATTAAATTGCGTAACCAAAATTAATGTAATTAAGGCAACCACTACCCCAAGTGCGAAAATAAGAAACTGGCTACTTTCATCCTGTTCTTGTTGTTCGCCGGTAAAAGCATAGGAATAACCATTGGGTAAATCGTAACTTGCCAAAGCAAGTTTAATTTGCTCATTTACTTCTGTTGCGTTATAGCCTTCTTCAATATTCGAAGAAATTGTAATAGCCCTTTTGTTGTTAATCCGGCTAATTTTATCGTATGTCGTTGAGTATTCGAAATCAGCTACTGCCGATATAGGAATGCTCCGGTCGTTGACATGTAATTTTTGGTTCATTAACGAAGACACGTCATTTCTGTATTGTTCGTCAAGACGGACAAAAATATCGTATTCGTCTTCACCTTCTTTAAAATTCCCAATATCCTGGCCATATAAAGCAGATCGGAAAGCAAAAGCTATTTGTTGTGTTGACAGCTCATACAACCTTGCCCGTTCGCGATCAATATTTAGCAACATTTCAGGTTGATTTACATTAATGTTTAATTTGAGCTCGTCAATCCCGGCAATGTTATCGTCTTCAATTATACGTATGATATCATCCGTGATTTTAATAAGCTCATCAAATTCGTCACCGGCAACATCAATGTTAATTGGTGCTCCAACTGGTGGTCCATCTTCATCTTTTTCAACATATATTTTAGCACCCACAAAACCATCCAGTTTGTTGGTGATTTCCTGCATTATTTTAGCGGTGCTGATTCCTTCCCTTAATTTGTATTCTTCAAACGAAACGCTTGTCAACGATTTATTGGGGCTGTTTGTTTGTTCAAACAAACCACCTTTTCCGTTGCCCACACTTGTAGTTACCGATTTAATGATGTGCATAAACGGAGCAACCGTTTCGTTCACAATTTTTTCAACCTCGCGCGAAACTTCATCTGTTTTTTCAATGGAAGTTCCTAAAGGAAGTTCCATGGTTACGTAAATGGTTTGCGGGTCCTGGTTAGGGAAGAACAACACTTTTGGTGAGCTTCCGAAATAAAATGCTGCTGAAAATATGAGCAATAAAATTGTACCAAAGAAATAGATCAATGGTGTATAACCTGTAAGTGCATGCCGTAGTTGTTTTGCGTAAAAATTTTCAAGCCAAACCAGGAATTTTGTTTGGAACCAACGTGCCAAAGGTCGCAGTAAAATATAATTAACAACCATTAACAAAACAACAGCCATGAATATGTTTCCCATCCAAAGTACTCCTGCCAAATAAAACAGGGCTGCCAGAATAGTTAAAATACCTGCAACCTTTGACGATTTCAATAGGTTGATTTTACGTTTAATATCATCGACTTTCATAAAGGATGAAACAAATGCCGGATTGAGGATAAGCGCAACAAATAATGACGATGCCAATACCACAATCAGTGTTTTTGGCAGTATCGACATAAACTGACCCACAATTCCTTCCCACATTAACAATGGGAAAAATGCTGCCAGGGTTGTTAAAGTGGAAGTAATAATCGGGAATGCAATTTCACTGACCCCTTTTTTTGTGGCCGACATAACAGAATAGCCTAAACTGTGCAACCTGTAAACATTTTCGACCACAACAATGGCATTATCGACCAGCATACCAAGTGCCAGGATAAGGCCATAAAGAACCATGCTGTTTAAGGTTGTTCCACTTTGATCGAGTATGATAAATGATAAAAACATTGACATCGGGATTGCCAGGCCTGAAAAAAGTGCATTTCGTAATCCAAGGAATAGGAACAATACAAAAATTACCAAAAGTGTTCCAAGGATAATACTGTTTTCCAGGTTGCTGATTTCATTCCTGATGTAATGGGTCATATCGTCAGTAGTAACTACCTCCAGGTTTTTAGGTAGGAACCCTCTTGCCTTTTGATCTTCAATCACCTTAAATACTTTCTCGGAAGCATCTAATATGTTTTCACCAGATTTCTTGGTTACGGCAAGTGTTACTACGGGTTTATTGTCGAGCCTTGCAATGGTTGATTTTTCTTTATATCCATCAACGACTGTTGCAACATCACGTATATAAACAGGTTTGCCCATGTTTACTTTGATGATGGTATTTGCTATTTGCTCCATGTTTTCGAAGTCGGCAACGGTACGGATAACACGCCTGGTTTGATCGGCCGTAAATTCACCGGCTCCCATGGTGATGTTTTCAAATTGTACTGCCATTGCAATATCATCGAAGCTTACACCATGCGCTTCCAGTTTATACGGATTAACATTTATCTGTATTTCCCTTTCATCGATTCCACGAATGGTTGCTTCCGATATTTCATTCAAACCTTCAAATTCATCCTGCAACAATTCCGCATATTTTTTCAGGTCTTTCATACTGAAATCACCCGAAAGGTTTACATTCATAATAGGGAATTCAGAAAAATCAAGGTCAAGAACCAAAGGGTCTTGTTCTAGGTCGGCCGGTAATTCCGATTTTGATTTGTCAACCCGGTCTTTAGTATCTTGCAAAGCATCTTTAACATCCACATTGGTGTTAAATTCAACGATAATAATACTTGCATCCTGATATGAAGCTGAGGAAATCTTTTTAACACCCTGCATCCCTTTTAGCTCCTGCTCAATGGGGCGCGTGATAAAGTTTTCAATATCAACCGGGGAGTTTCCCGGGTAAAGGGTCTGAATAAAAATATAAGGAACTACAATTTCGGGCATCGATTCGCGGGGCATTTGCTTATACGAGAATATCCCAAATAGGACGATGATCCCGGTTAAAATATATACAGTAGTCCTGTTTTTTAGTGCCAGGTAAGTTGGTCCAAACCGGCGCGTTATATTTTGCGTATTTTTAGATTGCTTTTTTTCTTTTACCATGTTGGAAAATATTAATGATTATACCAACTATTTAAAATTAATGTGGGTTCCGTCCACAATTTGTGTAAACCCATCAGTGATCACCTGCATGTCGGCAGTTAAACCTTCCAACACCTCTGTCATATTGTTATCTGAAACACCTGGTGTAACGTAAACTTTTTTGGCTTTGTTTTCACCATTCGATGAGTCAACAATGTACGTATAATCGCCCCTGAAATCTTCTTTGATAATTAAAGAAGGTACTACAATTGCTTCTTTAGAAATGTAGTCCCTGATTTTAATAATCGACATTAAATTTGGTTTGATCATCTGATTAGAGTTGTCTAAGTTTAACCTGACCCTGAACGTTCTGTTGTTCGGGTCGATGGTGTTTCCAATTCGGTAAATTGGAGTCTTTATTTCCTTCGCAAGTGCAGGGAATTCAACAGTAACTTTATCGCCTTTTTTAATTTTTGTCAAATAAGTTTCAGCAACATCGGCATAAATTTTCACCTTGCTCATGTTAAGTACTTTTGCAAACGGAACCTGTGGGCTACCAATTTGTCCTTTCTTCTGATAGACAATATCAATAACACCATTAATAGGCGATTTAATAACAGCCATTTCAATTTGTGCCTTCATGGCTTCCACTCTTTTCTCAATGGCTTCTTTGCTTGTTTTTGCCTGAAGGAATTCGATTTCTGAGCCAATGTTTTGTTCCCAAAGGTTCTTTTGTCGCTCGAAGGTTGTATTGGCCAATTCCTGTTGAATCAGGATTTCGTCCAATGAACGTTGCAAAGCGCTTGTATTTAGTTTTCCAAGAACATCGCCTTTGTTTACGTTCATTCCTTCAGTTACGAGTACTTCTTCAATAATTCCTGCAGATTCAGGACTAACATTCACATCCAATTCGGCTTCAACATTTCCGGTTACTTCGAAAAAATGTTCGAACAATTGATTTTCAAGTTTGGTAACGTTTACGTTTACAACTTCTTTTTCTTCATTGGCTGCAAGTTCGGTTTCCAGCGCATTTATTTTTTGTTTTAATTCATTGTACTCTTTTTTGTACGCTTGCAGTTGCTGCTCTTTGGTAAGTTCATCGCCGGCAGGCTTGTTTGAGCAGGATGCCAGGAAAAGTACCACTATAATTAGTATTAAATTCTGTTTCATTTTATTTTGTTTTTAGTTTTTCAAATTAAAGTTTCCCCAGTGCCTTTTTTAATGTGAGGTCGTATTGTAATAAGGCAAGTACCGACCCGATAAAAGCACCGTGTGCTTGTATGTATTGGGTTTCTATTTGCGATAGTTCGGTGCTGCTTGATATCCCGTTGTTAAATTTTATTTTTGTTTTGTTAAGGATTTTTTCTGACAAATCTTTATTTTCCTTATCGTTTGAATATTTTTCAAGGGCCGATTCCATGTTTGCCAATGCGGTTAAGTAATCTTTTTGGAGTGTTTGCGAAGCCAGCATCCTGTCGTTTGCGGCTTTGTCAAGGTCGATTCTGGCTTGCTGGACTTTAGCTGATTTTTGTCCGGAATTAAAAATCGGGACTGAAACCTGTAAGCCAACCAAAGAAGATTTAAACCAAGGCACCGATGATTTAAACAAGTTCCCTTCATTCCCATAAGCTGTTTTCGACCAGTTATAAAATGCACTTACACGTGGAAGATAGCTTGATTTTTCCAGATCCAGAAGCTTTTGAGAAGCCAGAAAGTTTGACTCAGAAAGCTTATAATCAATGTGGTTGTTCATATTAAAAGCAATAGCTCCGTCTTTTTGGAGCAAAGGCAATACAAATCCTGACAATTCGTCCTTCAATGAGATTTCATTTTCCATACTGTAGCCCATTGCATATTTTAATACAACTTTCGCAATCTTAATTTCGCGGTCGGCTTTTAAAACTTCATTTTCCGCATTTTTTACCATCAATTGCATTTGGTCCACATCCTGCTCTTCACGGAAACCATTTTCAAAATAGGCTTTGGTATCCTGGAATAATTTTATGGTGTTTTCCAGGTTTTCTTCCATTACTTTTTTGTTTTCTTCCCCGATCAAAACCATATAATAAGCTTGTGCAACTCCTTCACGAATGTCAATTTCTGTTTTCTCGTGTGCCTGTTTTGCAAGGTTTAAATACAATTTTGAGGAACCTACTCCAACAATATATGAACCATCAAACAAAAGCTGGTTAACAGTAAATCCATAATCTGAACTATAATCTTGTCCAAATTTTACAGGGATATATGTTCCGGCTTCTTCTCCAAAAAATTCACCTGGAATTAACGAAACCGGTAAGTTCAGGAATTTGTTGTAGTTAGCAGTTCCAGAAATCTGTGGCAGTCCGATAGAGATCGTCTCCCAGACTTTTTTTTGTGCTTTGGTAATGTCCATGTTTGTATTTTTGAGGATGTAGGAATTTTTCATTGCAAATTCCTGCGCCTCATCCAAACTAAAAGCACTTTCTTCGTTTTGCGACCATGTAATGGCTGGCAAGACCAACATGCTTAGCAGAAGAATGATAATTGTTTTAGTTGTTTTCTTCATATTAATTCTTGTTTATTTGTTTGTGGAAATATTTTAATCCTTTTTCGGTACAAATCGCCCTTAGATGGTATTCAATTCCTTTTTCGAATACATTAAACGACATGATTTCATTTTCATTAAAAATCCCGGAGTCGGGGTTCATCGTACACAAAACCCTGCCGACCTGAAGTTTTGCAACAAACTCGGCATCCACATCTTTTCGGTACAAGCCCTCCGAAATCCCTTGTTTTATATTGTCAATTGTGTTTTCAAAAATATCGTCGTGTTTATGGCGGCAAACTTTTTTATATTGCTTCGGGTAATACTTTTTCAATTCAAACTCAAGGTTATTGTTGTATTGTTTCATTATCCGCCCAATTTCATTTTTCATTGCGAGCAAAGCATCAATAGCATTATCGCTTTCCTTTTTTGCCTTTTCGTAGTGATTTTGGTAAATCAGGTTGTCTATTGTTTGGTTAACCAGGTCTTCTTTATCCTTAAAATATTGGTAAAGGGTTTTTTTTGAAATGCCAACTTCTCGTGATACATCCTCCATGGTTACACTTCGGATACCATATTTAAGATACAACTCAGCGGTTTTTTCAAGTATATGCTTTTTCTTTTTTTCCATAGATTTGCAAAAATAGAAATAAATATACGCGATAAACTAATGGAATGTTAAAAGTTTCCTAAGTTTTTGTAATGGCACATTGATTCCTAAAGTTTTTTAAGCAGACCAAAACTACAGGATGAATGATTTATCTATATGTTGTTTTCGGCAAACAGGTTATTTTTGGGGTTAAATAATCGATTATTCAAGTAAACGGTAAAATGAATCTATTGGAACAATTTTAATACGAAAGTTTCAGCTAACTGAATATCTTCAGGATAGGTAATTTTCATGTTTTGCCGGTTCCCTTCAACAAGGTATATTTTCTCACCATTTGCTTCAAGCACCGAAGCATCATCGGTAAAAAAAGAATCTTCTTTTTGCTGATATGCTTTACGTATTTTGTCAATTTGAAAAGTCTGAGGTGTTTGTACCAACTTATATGAATCCCTGTTTACAGCTCTACTATTTCCATCTTCAAGTTTACGTAACGACTCTGAGACCTGGATAACCGGAATAGCATTTCCATTTTCAAGGGCACAGTTATAGCAATTGTTTAGTGTATCCACGGAAACAAATGGGCGTACCCCGTC
The DNA here is from genome assembly GCA_963677475.2 of Prolixibacteraceae bacterium. Lineage (GTDB taxonomy): Bacteria > Bacteroidota > Bacteroidia > Bacteroidales > Prolixibacteraceae > JABMQB01. Next base: position 580,659 of record CAXXQD010000021.1, read on the forward strand.
GTGGATAAATACAATCCCATTTTGTGGGGTATGGTCCAGGCCATTTTTTACCGATTGAAAACGTGTTTTTCCGCCTGTGGCAATTGCATGGATGATAGTAAAACCTGATCTCTCACAAAGTTCTTTCCAAAGTTCCATTTGATTTTTGGGAAGTACTAAAATAATATCAATTTTTGGGTCGTATTTATAAAAAGCTTCTATGGTTAACATTAATATTGGTTTTCCCGCAATTTCAACAAACTGCTTTGGGATTGTTTTCCCCATTCTGGTTCCTGAGCCCCCGGCCACAATTAAGGCAACTTTTTTCATCCGTATAATGTTCTTTAAAGTATGACTTCGTATTTTGTGTAAAAATAAAATTAATTAAAAAAGCATGCCATGCAAAACGTAATCGGATTTTTAAAAGAGCTGAAACAGAACAACAACAGGGAATGGTTTAACAAAAACCGCAAAAGATATGAAGAAAGCAAAAGTAAGATGCTTTTTATGACCGAATTGTTGAACGCTGAGTTGCATAAAATTGATCCGAATATTCCGTTAATGGATCCAAAGGACTGCCTGTTCCGTATTTTTAGGGATGTGAGGTTTTCAAATGATAAGAGCCCTTATAAAACAAATATGGGAAGTTATATAGCTAAAGGTGGACGAAAAAGTATATATGCAGGATATTATTTTCATATTGAACCCGGGATGAGTTTCGTTGGCGGAGGGGTTTACATGCCACAGCCCGAACCTTTAAAAGCAATTAGGGCTGCTATTTATGATAACCCGGAAGATTTTATTGAAATAATTGAAAATAAAACTTTCAAAAAGTATTTTCCGCTTATGTACGATGATAAATTAAAAACTGCACCAAAAAATTTTCCAAAAGATTTTGAGCACATCGATTTGATACGATATAAATCGTATGCATTCTCATATATGATTGAAGACAAGGATGTTGTGAGTGAAAAATTTATATCAGAATCCCTGAAGGCATTCAAGGAATTGTATAAGATAAACAGGTTTTTAAACGATGCATTAGAAAAAATTTAATTTTTTTTTGAAAATGGGGGTTACCTTTTTCAATTTTTCGGAATATTACTGTAGAATACCCTTATTATTTATCTTTCCAATTCCAATGAAATTACCCTGGCGTCCCAAGCCAGGGTTTATTTTTTTATGCTTATAAGCGTTAATTTGTGTTGACATATATCAACTTCAAAACACAATGATGGGCAATAAAATGTGCAATAATTAATTATTTTTGCTGCATCTAAGAAATCATATCTATTTACTAAAATCGAAAAACATGAAAAAAGGGTTACTAATTCTATTCGCATTTTTGGGAATAAGTTTGAGTGTTGTATCGCAAAATATACAATTGCATTACGATATGGGCGAAGGTAGAAACTACCTTACTTCAACTGTTGAAATGTTTAAACCAGACAAATGTGGTTCAACATTCTTTTTTGTTGATATGGATTATAGTTCGGATGAACGAAACATTACCAATGGGGTTTCTTCTGCTTATTGGGAAATTGCCCGTGCTTTTAAATGGAACGAGAATCAAAAATTTATGCCCCGTGTTGAATATAATGGCGGTGTTTTTAAATTGGATGGCGATGATACCCCGTTTGTACCAATCGAAAACTGTTGGATGGCAGGAATTGAAAGAACCTGGGCTTCCGCTGATTTTTCAAAAATATTGACCTTACAAGCAAATTATAAATACATTAAGGATAAAGAAGATGCATCGTTTCAGTTAACAGCGGTTTGGACAATCCAAATGCTCGAAGGCAAACTTACGTTCACAGGTTTTGCTGATTTTTGGAAAGAAGAAATGTTTTGGGGAACCGATTTTCGATTTTTGTCTGAACCACAATTGTGGTACAATGCTTCAAAAAATTTAGCCCTTGGCGGGGAAGTTGAATTTAGTAATAATTTTCTTGGCGATGAATTTAATGTGATGCCAACCTTGGGTTTGAAATATACATTTTAAAGGATAAAAATTATGCTGGAAAAATTTTTCAAACTTAAAGAAAACAAAACCTCCACGAAAACTGAAATCCTTGCCGGGATAACGACTTTTATGACCATGGCCTATATTTTGGCCGTCAACCCCGATATATTAAGTGCCACAGGCATGGATAAAAATGCTTTGTTTACTGCCACCGCATTATCAGCACTTATAGCAACACTGGTAATGGCTTTGGTTGCAAAACTGCCATTTGCTTTAGCTCCCGGAATGGGGCTTAATGCGTTCTTTGCATTTTCTGTTGTTTTAGGAATGGGTTATAGCTGGCAATTTGCACTTACAGCCGTATTTTTGGAAGGGATATTATTTCTGCTGTTAACGGCGTTCAATGTCCGGGAACTGATTGTGAATGCGATTCCGCTTTCGCTGAAGCATGCCGTATCGGTGGGTATCGGATTATTTATTGCATTTATTGGCTTACAAAACGCCGGGGTTATAGTGAAAAACGATGCTGTATTGGTTGGTCTTGGCGATATGGGCTCACCTTCGGTTTTAATTGCTTTGGGTGGTGTTATATTAACAGGGGTGCTGCTCTCTTTAAGAGTGAAAGGTGCCCTATTAATCGGAATTTTTATTGCAACCGTTGCCGGAATCCCATTTGGAGTGACACATATCCCGGAAGGGAATTTGGTCGCATTACCACCTTCGTTAAAACCAATATTCTGGCAGTTTGAATTTGCAAATATATTTTCATTCGATATGCTAATCGTTTTATTCACCTTCTTGTTTGTGGATATGTTTGATACTGTTGGTACTTTGGTTGGGGTATCCTCAAAAGCCGGGTTATTGACCAAAGATGGAAAGGTTCCAAAAGTGAAACAAGCCCTTTTTGCCGACTCGGTTGGAACAACTGTTGGTGCAATTTTGGGAACAAGCACAGTTACTACATACGTGGAGAGTGCATCGGGTGTTGCCGAAGGCGGAAAAACCGGGCTTACTTCCTTATCAACAGCCGGAATGTTTTTAATTGCATTATTTTTTGCACCCCTTTTTATAATGGTGCCAGGCGCTGCCACTGCCCCTGCATTGATCTTGGTTGGGTTTTTTATGATGTCACCAATTCTAAAGATTAATTTCGATGACTTCACCGAATCTATCCCGGCATTTGTTACGATTATAATAATGCCATTAACCTACAGTATTGCCGAAGGGATCGTTTTTGGAATGTTATCTTTTGTCATTTTGAAACTGTTAACGGGCAAAGCAAAAGACGTTTCAATTGTGATGATCATTTTAGCCATATTGTTTATTATAAAATTCTTTATCTAAAAATATAGAAGGCTCCTTTAATAGGAGCTTTCTTTTTTATTTTATTCCGCAATTTTTATATTTTTGTGGCTCAAATATTCAAAGGGACATTAACTCAGTTGGTTTAGAGTGCTACCTTGACAGGGTAGAAGTCACTGGTTCGAATCCAGTATGTCCCACAAAATTCCGCCCCATGTATTACACGTATGTACTTTATTCAAATAATTTCGACAAGATTTATATTGGTTATAGTTCAGATGTTGATAAACGTTTAGCTGCCCATAATGATGAAAGAAATACTGGTTGGACCCAAAAGTATCAGCCATGGGAGATCATGTACATGGAGGAATTCGCCTCAAAGCAGGAGGCTATGAAAAGGGAAAAACAACTAAAGACTGCAAAGGGTAGAAAATTTATTTGGGAAAAGCGGCAGGGACATTAATTCGGTTGGTTTAGTCCGCCAGCTGGCGGATGACAGGGTAGAAGTCACTGGTTCGAATCCAGTATGTCCCACATTTTCTGATTAATTTCCATACTGTTTTTAAAGATATTATTTTGGAACTAGGAAACCCTGCTTTCCCGTCTATACGTTACATCCGATGGCCAAAATATCAAAGGCATAATAATTCTATCCCTAAATACTTAATTTTTGGTTTTTTGCAATATTAATGCGAATAAAAGCAAAATATGTATTGATCGAACTTTAATCAGGATTGTATGAATCGCTTAGGTATTAGGATAGATATTCACTGTTCACTTTTCATAAGTTTATTGATTAGCATTTTATAAAACCTAATTATTACACATGTTTTTGTATCTTATAACGATTTTGGAAAGGGGCGTATTGGATGAATTAATTTCATGAATTATTTTATGGAAAACATAGTAATTTTTACAACGGATAAACAAATAAGAGGAAAATTATTGACTGGAATTTCTGAACTGGAAGGGTACAAATGCTTCTTTTTCGATAATTTGAATAGCATTAAAACTGATTTAGAACTCATCAATCCTCAGTTTTTATTAACTACGGCAAACGATTTTGGGTGGATTTTAAAAATTGAAAAAGTAAAGGAAGCACTATCTGATCAATTAAAAGTTATCCTAATTAAAGATGCGGAAATTTTGCCTGAGGCCACCAAAACTTATTCACCGATCTGTATTTCAAGAGATTTTAAAATTCATGAATTAACGGAGGCAATTAACCGAACTTACGACTTTTCTAATGGATGGATGAAATCATCCGGGATTTTGAACCTATTGCTTCAAAACATTCCGATTGCCCTCTTTTGGAAAGATAAAAATCTAAGGTATTTGGGCTGCAACAAGATTTTTGCGGATGATTATGGGCTTAAAAATACCAAAGACGTTATTGGTTTAACCGATCAACATATATTTGATAAAGTCCTGGCTGAAAAATATAATGTATTGGATAATGATATAATCAGCTCCGGTTTACCAAAAATTGGATATGAAGAAAAATTTAAAAATTTGGATGGAAGTACTGAATACCTAAAGAAAAGTAAGATACCTATAAAGGATAAAGATGGTGAAGTGGTTGCAATTATGGGCATGTACGAAAAAATTACGGCCCAGAAAATAGCAGAAAAGGAACTTGTTGAAGAACAAAGATACATGCAATTGCTCATGGATAATATTCCGGACAGGATATACTTCAAGGATCAAAAATCAAGGTTTACCAGGGTTAATAAGGCAATGGTCGAATTATTTGGGAAGCAGTCACCAAAAGATTTATATGGGAAAAATGACTTTGATTTTCTTGAAGCTGAGCAAGCGAAAAAAACATTTTCCAACGAACAAAAATTAATCGAAAAGGGAGAGCCACTTATCAATCATATTGAATTTTATGAAAAAAATGGTGTAAAGAGATGGGTATCTGAAACAAAAATCCCCTTAAAAAACAAACAAGGTAAAAGCATAGGTCTGGTTGGGGTAAATCGCGATGTGACCAAACAAATACAATTGGAAGAAGATTTAATAAAGGAAAAAGAATTGTTGGAAAGCTTAATGAATAATTCTCCTGACACGATATATTTTAAGGATAATAATTCAAAATTCATAAAAATTAATAAAGCGCAGGCCAAGCTATTAGGCATTAAAAATCCAAATGAAGCAATTGGCAAATCCGATTTTGATTTCTTTGAAGAAGAACATGCCCAATGGGCTTTTAATGATGAACAGGAACTTATAAAAAGTGGTGATCCATTAATAAATAAAATTGAAAAAGTAAAGTCCCCGGAGGGCTATAAATATATATCCTCAACCAAAGTACCTTTATTTGACAATAATGGAAAGACTATTGGTATCGTTGGTATCTCAAGAGACGTAACCAAGCAAAAAACATTTGAATTGCAACTTCAGGAAGAAAAAGATTTCTTACAGAAATTGATGGACAATATTCCGGACCGGATTTATTTCAAAGATCGGGAATCAAAATTCCGAAGGGCAAATATGGCTTTGACTAAGCTGTTCGGGAAAAGTTCGTCGGAAGAATTGTTTGGGAAAAGTGATTTTGATTTTCTGGATAAAGATCATGCTGAGGAGACTTATAATGACGAGCAAGAGATAATGGAAAGTGGAAAGCCACTTATAAATCATATTGAATCTTTTGAAAAGGAAGGCAAAAGGCTTTGGGTTTCTGCAACAAAAATTCCTTTAAAAGGTCAAGACGGGAATTGTATTGGAATTGTTGGTATCAACAGGGATATGACCGAACAAAAAACCTTTGAGCTTCAACTTACAGAAGAAAGGGACTTGCTGCAGACCCTTATGGACAATATTCCGGATACGATTTATTTTAAAGATAAAGAATCACGGTTTACAAGGGTTAACAGGGCAATGGCATCAGTACTTGGAATATATAACCCTAGTGAATGTATTGGACGCACCGACTTTGATTATTTCTCTGAAGAACAGGCACAGGATTCTTACTCAGATGAGCGGGCAATTCTGGAAACAGGGATTCCGCTGATTAATAAAGTTGAGAAAATTAAAAAGAATGATAAGTCCATTGTGTGGCTATCATCCACTAAAATCCCACTTCGAAATGACGATGGTGAAGTAACAGGTTTGGTCGGAATCTCGCGCGATGTATCTTCGCAGGAATTGGCAAAAAGAAGCCTTCAGTTTGCAAAAGAAAAAGCCGAAGAAGCCAATAAAACCAAGTCGGTGTTTCTTGCCAACATGTCGCACGACATCCGAACACCCATGAACGGTGTAATTGGGATGGCTGATATCCTTAAACGTACCGACCTTTCGGAAGAACAATGTGAATACCTCGATATTATCATTAAATCAGGTTCAAACCTGTTGGCAATAATCAACGATATTCTTGATTTCTCAAAAATTGAATCCGGAAAAATGGAGCTCGAAATGGTTCCGGTCAGCATAAGAAGCATTGTGGAAGATGTTGGTGATGTGCTGGTGATGAAAGCAAACAACAAGGGTATAAACCTGGTTACCTATGTTGACCCAAATATGCCTGGTATGGTTTCGGGCGATGAAGTCAGGATGAGGCAAATCCTGATTAACTTGCTTAACAATGCCATTAAATTTACCTCGGAAGGCGAGGTTTTCATTTCTGCCGAAGTTGTAAAGAACGAACACAATAAGTGTGAAATCTTATTTAAAGTTAAAGATACCGGAATAGGAATACCCAAAGATTCAATTTCCAAGTTATTCCAATCGTTTACCCAGGTTGATGCATCCACAACCAGGAAATTTGGAGGAACCGGATTGGGACTGGCAATATGTAAAAAGCTGGTTGAACAGATGGGAGGAAAAATCGGGCTTGAAAGCGAATTGGACAAGGGTTCTGTATTTTGGTTTTCCGTTGATTTTGACATTAGCGAACACAAACCTTCAAAGGTTATTTATAAACAAGAATCGTTCAAAGACCTAAATTTCCTCATTATCGATGATAATAAAACAAATAGGGTAATCTTTAAAAAGTATTTCGAAATATGGGGATGTAAATCCGATGAGGCTGTGAATGGAAAAGTAGCAATTGATGTGATGAAAAAAGCAGCAATGGAAGGAAAAACGTATGACCTGGCCCTTGTTGATTATCAAATGGCCGAGATGGACGGACTTGACTTTGCCAGGGAAGTAAAAAAAGATCCTCAAATTGCAAATACAAAGTTGATCTTGCTGTCTTCAGTTTCGAATATCTTGGCTAAAGGTAAAGAAAAAGAAGCGGGCTTTGAAGCTTATCTGAATAAACCCATAAAGCTTAAGCAATTATTCAATGTTATTTCGAATGCAACTGGTCAAGTAGTAGAGTCTGCGGTCACAGAAATAGCCAAAACCAAACCTGTGTTTAAGAACGATAAACTAAGGGTTTTGATTGTGGAAGACAATGAAATAAACATGAAAGTTGCCGAGCTTTCGGTTAAAACCGTAACCAATAACATTTCGAAAGCCGAAAATGGCAAAATCGCCTTTGAACTTTTTATACAACACAACTTTGATATTATTCTGATGGATGTCCAAATGCCTGTTATGAATGGGTATGAAGCTACCGAAAAAATAAGGGAGCATGAGAAATCGACCGATTCGGACAATCCGGTTAAAATTATAGCAATGACTGCAAATGCAATGAAAGAAGACAAGCAGTTATGCCTGGAGGTTGGTATGGATGCATATTTAAGCAAACCATTTAAATCTGGCGATTTCATCCGGATTTTGGAGGAACTTAAAATCTAAAGATTAATTGTATCGTCCAAGTCAAAAGCGATAGTACTACTTCTGTTTGGGATATTTGATTCTTAATACAGGTTTTATAATTTAGCTGCCTAAATAATAGAAGAATTTGTGGATAATGATGTGGATATATGGAACGAATTTCGGTCAGGTAGTAAATCTGCACTTTCATATATATACTTCCAGAATTATCCTTTGATGTTCCAATATGGTATTAAATTCGATAACAACCCTGAGTTTATAAAAGACTGCATTCAAGATGTGTTTTTTATGCTTATTCAGGCTGGTGAGAAACTCGGGCCAACAAACAATATCCGGTTTTACCTTCTTAAATCCCTTAAAAACAAAATTCTGAAAGAACTTGGAAAAAAACAGAGAGGAAGAATTGTTGAAGCTCCTGTTTTCGAATTCGACTCACGATTTATACTTGAGGATGAATTATCCCAAAAAGAAGAATGTACAAAAAGGGAAAACGCATTAGAAAACGCATTGAAAAAACTAAGTAATAGACAAAGGGAAATAATTTACCTGCGGTTTGAATGTGAATTGGATTATAATCAAATATGCGAATTAATGCAACTAAAATATGATTCAGCCCGACAACTGGTATTAAGGGCAATTAATTCTCTTCGAAAAATTATTGATGCGCAGAATAATACACCAATTCTCTTCTTTCTTCGATTTGCCACAAAAAGTGTTTTATAACACATGCTCAGCCTGAGCACAAAACAGCACAATATAGATTTACAGGTTAAACACTAATGTTGTGCATAAAAAGTATTCAAAATATACAATCGAAGATTTTACCCAGGATAAAAAATTTGTCCAATGGGTTAATTCAGGTTCGGATTCGGGCGAATGGAACCAGTTTATTGAGGGTAATCCACAATTGAAAAAAGACATAGAAGTTGCCAGAAAAATTATTAAACTTTTAAAATCAAGTCAATCTGCTATTCTTGAGGAAGAAGTTTATGCCGGATGGAAAAATGTTGAACATTTTTATAATCTATACCATAAAAAACAAAAGAAAGGTTCATTTACTAAATTATTTAAATATGCAGCAGTTTTTATTTTTGCGTTTGCTATTGGTTCTACGGTTCCATATTTCTATTTTAAATCAAAACAAATACAACCTAATCAAACACTTGCATCCCAGGATATAGGCCAGGCAAAACTCATTTTATCAGATGGCAATGAGATTGTTTTGGTTGAAAACAAAAATGAACTTCAGATTCATTCTGATGGGGAAGTGACCATTAATGATAAGAACGTAATCAGTGAATATTCTAACGAAAATAAAAACTCACTTTCGAAATTAGTTTTGCCCTACGGCATGATTAATTCAGACATTCGTTTGTCCGATGGGACCAGGGTATGGTTAAATGCTGGATCTACCCTTATTTTTCCTCAGCAATTTGAGAAAAAAGAAAGAAAAGTAACCTTGATTGGGGAAGCATATTTTGATGTCGCGAAAAATAAAGACAAGCCGTTTATCGTGAATGCAAACGAAATAAATGTGGCTGTTTTGGGGACAAAGTTTAACCTTAAAAACAATGCAAACGATACTAATCTTGAGGTTGTTTTGGTTGAAGGTTCAGTTAGTATTAAAGAAAACCAATTGTTTGGTTTTCTGCAAAAGGAAATTAAACTTGAACCAAACCAAAGAGCTGTTTACAATAAATTAAGTAATAAAACCGAGGTAACTTCAGATATTGATACTGATTATTATACATCATGGAAAGATGGAATACTGAAGTTCAACAGGGAAAGTATAGTAAATGTGTTTAAGCGGCTTTCACGGTTCTACAATGTCCAGTTTATAACCGAAAAGGATGTGGAATTGTATCGGAAAATTAGTGGAAAACTAGATTTGTCGGCATCGCTCGAAGATGTTCTTAAAGTAATTTCAGATGCTGCACCAATTTCATATCAAATTGAAAACAACAAAGTTTACGTTTCCGAACAACCAAAATATTTGCCAATGAAATAAAAAACCAGATAGTGCTGCGAACACTACCTGGTTCAAATATAAACGCCAATAATAATGAACGTTTAATCTAACAAGTCAAATTTATGAAAAAAAAATGGTTTAACTCAGGCTTTCATTTTGGAAGCTTTGAAAATGAATTGAAAAAGATGAAACTAATTATTGTTTTCTTTTTTGCTGGCCTTTTGGCAGTATCTGCCAACTCTTATTCCCAACAAATCAAGTTTAATCTACATTTGAACGACAAATCTGTCAAGGAGGTTTTTAATCAAATTGAAGAAAACAGTGAATTCATCCTGTTTTATAACGAAGATTATGTTGATGTTAACCGAAAAATTAACCTTTTCGCCCAAGAATCAGATATCGAATATATCCTTGATGAAATTTTTAAAGGCACAAACAATACCTATAAGATATATGATCGTCAGATAGTTATATTAGCTCCAGGTATTGCAGAACCCAATTTGAATTTTATTGGTGACAAGCAACAACCTGGTGAAACGATCATATTAGGAACAGTTACTGACTCCAAAGGCACACCAATTCCTGGGGTGTCGATAATAGCAAAAGGTACTACTATTGGAATTGTCACTGATTTGAATGGAAATTACACCCTGGAGGTTCCCGCTGAAACTGAAACAATCATTTTTTCTTTCATTGGGATGAAAACCCAGGAAATAACTATTGGGGATAATACCAGAATTAATGTAACAATGGTAGAAGAGGCAGTTGGAGTTGATGAAGTTGTGGTTGTTGGATACGGTACAAAATCTTCAAGATTGGTGACAGGCTCAGTTCAGCAAATAAGCACAGGTGAACTGGGAGATATACCAGTTGCCCAATTAACACAATCCCTCCAGGGAAAATTTTCTGGTGTTCAAATTAATCAGGCTTCAGGGATACCTGGCGAAGGGATGTTTGTGAGGATTAGAGGGCAGGTTTCAATTACTGCTGATAACCAACCGTTGTATGTTGTAGATGGAATGCCAATAATTGGTGATTTAAGCAGTATAAATCCGAATGAGATCGAAAGCATAAGTGTATTGAAAGATGCTGCTGCTACTTCATTGTATGGGTCCAGGGCTGCAAACGGTGTTGTTTTAATTGAAACAATAAAAGGGAAGTCGGGTCAAACCAATATTCAATTTAATGCATATTACGGATTGCAAGAAGTGCCTCAAAAAGGGAGGGTCGACATGATGAATTCACGAGAGTTTGCCCAATTTAAAAAGGAAATTGCCGAAGTTAACGGGCGACCTGTTGATCCTGCATTCCAAAATCCAGAAGAATATGGAGAGGGTACTGATTGGTTTGATGTGCTGATGCGAACTGCCCCGGTTCAAAATTATAGTTTGTCTTTAAGTACTGGTACAGAAAAATTTAACACATCGGCTGTTCTTGGCTATTTTAACCAGGAAGGCGTGGTAGTAAACACCGGATATGAACGATTTTCATTCCGCGTGAATTCTACTTTCAAACCGAGCAAAAAATTAAGCATTGGGGTTAATGTAGCCCCTACCTATTCTATTCAATCTAATCCGAACATTGATGGAACTTTGCTATTTGGGGCAATAATTAATAGCGCAGTATTAACCTCTCCAATGGCAAAGGCAGTGAACGATGATGGAACTATACCATTATCAGCGGTAGCACCCGGAATGTGGCCAGCGCCAAACTGGCTCAAAACTGCACAAGACAGGGTAATGGATACTTATAAAACCCGTTTGCTATCCAATGCTTTTATCGAAGTTGAACCAATTAGCGGTTTAAAACTGAAAAGTTCGATCAATGCAGATCTTGGCAATTCGCGCTACCATGAATTTTATCCATCAACCGTTGGAGGGTTCTTTAGGCTACCGCCACAAATTCCGACTGGTAGGGCTACAAATACAAGCTATTACTCATGGGTAAATGAAAATACTGCAATGTTCCAAAAACAAATTGAAAAACATTCATTTGATCTATTAGCAGGTTTTACTGCACAGGAATTCCATTTGGATTATAACGACATAAGTGCATCACAATTTCCTGATGATAAGGTACAAATTATTAGTGCGGCAGGGCAAACTACAACGAATGCTGATATTCAGGAATGGTCATTACTTTCATACCTGGCTAGGTTGAACTATAATTATAACAATAAATATATTGTTTCTTTATCCCTTAGGCGTGATGGATCTTCTAGGTTTGGATCCAGCAATAAATGGGGTAACTTTCCCTCTGTATCTTTAGGATGGGTATTATCTGATGAGGAGTTTATGCCAGAATTGAACAATGTATCAATGATAAAATTAAGGGCTAGTTATGGTATCGTTGGTAACTTTAACATAGGAAACTATACCCATTATTCAAATATTACCTCATCAAACTATGCATTTGGAAACGGGCAAGCAGTTGGACGAAGTCTTTCCAACTTAGGTGATTCTGAATTAGGATGGGAAACCAATAAGCAATTTAACTTAGGAGTTGATTTAAACATATTTCAAAACAGGATTCAGTTTAAATACGACTATTTTAAGAAAAACACCTCTGACTTGCTCTATTCGGTAGAAATACCATTATCATCCGGATTTAGCCAGATTCAAACCAATATCGGTGAAATCGAAGTTTGGGGACATGAGTTTTTAGTATCAACGAGCAATAACTTCGGTAAACTCAAATGGAACGCTGATTTTAATATATCATTTACTAAAAATGAAGTTATTTCTTTAGGCTTAGATGATGCTCCTTTGTATAGTGGTGACGAAATTACAGATCCATATGCGACCATGGTTGGTTACCCGGTAGGTATTTTTTATGGAATGGTACATGAAGGTGTATATGTTGACCAAGCTGATTTCGATAGTTCACCAAAACATACATCATCGCAGGTTGGGACCGTAAAATTTAAGGATGTAAGTAAAGATGGAGAAATCACACAAGACGATAGGGCATATTTAGGAAGTCCTCATCCCGATTTCATATTTGGTTTTACCAATGCCTTTAATTACAAAAACTTTGATTTCTCTATAACAATGGCCGGTTCTGTCGGGAATTTGATAAATGCACGGACCGAACAATTCTCAACTAACCTTGATGGTGCATTTAATGTATTGGCTGAGGTACAAGATCATTGGCGGTCTCCTGAAGATCCGGGTAGTGGGAAATATGGTAGCCTCGCTGCAGGAACAACATTTCTCGAACGTGACTGGTTCAGCGACAGGTTTCTTTACGATGGCAGTTATTTGGCCATAAAGAATATTACAATGGGTTATCGCTTTCAATTTAAAAATTTGTCGTATTTGAAAAGCCTTAGGTTATACACAAGTATTCAACAAGCGCACATATTTACAAGCTATCATGGTAATCCAGAAGTAAATATTTCCCGATCGGGAGAAGCTAATTCCAGCAGTCTTACACTAGGAAGCGACTATTCCGGATATCCTGTGCCTAGGACCATCAGCTTGGGCATTAATTTAGAATTTTAAAAAAGATAGAAATGAAAAGATATACAAAACTTTGGAAAATTACTTTTGTAGTAATTGTTTTTGCATTGGTTTCATGTGAAAATTTTATTGAAGTTCCGCCGAAAAATGCAGTTACACCAGCCAACTTTTTTCAAACTGAGTCTGATTTTGAACAAGCCATTATCGGTGCTTATGCTCCTCTTTTAGGATTGAACAATTCTGGTGTTTATAGTGAGTGGACAATGACCGAGATGCGATCTGACAATTCTCATTTTATTTATAATCCACTGATAGCTGGCCAGTTACAGGCACAGCATATTGCCGATTTCCTTGTTGAGCCTGATAATCCTGGTATTGAAAATATGTATCGCCTGAATTACCTGATTATTTCAAGGGCTAATCAGGTGTTAGTTTCAATTGATGGTGCTGATTTGGAGCAAGGCGTAAAAGACAATTATAAAGGGCAGGCATGTTTTTTAAGGGCACTCGCATATTTTAACCTTGTCCGTTTTTATGGTGGTGTACCTTTATTTACAAAGCCTGCCACTTCACTTGAAGAAACAATGCTGCTTCGTTCGGATGCCGATCAAATTTATGGACAAATAATTCAGGATGCCCAAACAGCTGCCGATCTTCTTCCTGATGTTGGATCGCAACCAATCGGCAAAGCAACTTCTGGCGCTGCGAATACATTACTGGGCAATGTTTTTCTTACATTACAACGTTGGACTGAAGCTGAAACTGCCTTAAAAAAGGTTACAGGATATTCCCTTGTTGAATACGCCAACTTATTTGATCCCAATAACGAAGGCAATGCTGAAATGATTTTTGAGATAGAATATCTTGAAGGGACAACACTCGGACTTGAGAGTTCATTTCCTTATACTTTTTTACCTCAATTGCCTGATCCATCTGTGATTACTGGGGTGAGCCCGGCAAATCAAGGTGGTAGTGGTTACAATATTCCTACACCTGATCTTATAAATGCATATGAAGATAAAATTAAAGATAAAAGGTTTGAAGCTTCAATTGGCTTTTATTCAGGTGCTTCAAGTTTGAGCGGGGTAATATATGTGGAACAACCTTATATCAAAAAGTATCAACATCCACATGCCTTATATAATATTACAGGACAAAATTGGCCGGTTTATCGTTATGCAGAGGTATTGTTAATGCTGGCTGAAGCTGTGAACGAACAAGGTGATAATAAAAGTGAGGCAGAAGGTTATCTGAATGAAGTTAGGAGAAGGGCAGGATTAGATAATATCGTTGCAACTGACCAGAACAAGCTTCGGGAAATAATTATGCATGAACGCAGGATTGAATTTGCTTTTGAAAATAAACGGTGGCATGACCTTGTGAGGACAAATAAAGCTGTTGAGGTTATGAATGCCTATGGACTTCGTATTAAAGGAAATCCAGCAGATTATTATTATTTGACTCCAAATACAGGTCCGATTGCTGCTTCATACAATGTGACAGAAAATAAATTAATCTATCCAATTCCTTACAGGGAAATCAAATTGAATCCGAAATTGGGTCAAAACCCACGTTAAAAATTATATGTTTTGATTATGGTAAAGAAGTCTTTGATATCACATAGAAGAAGGTTAATCTGGGTATTATTTTTATTAACATTTTCAAATGTTATCCTTGCGCAAGAATTAGGTAATGAATTGGAGAGGGGTTTTCAAACCCCTCCCAACTCTTCATTTCCCAGAACGTGGTGGCATTGGACAAATGGAAATATTACACTTGATGGAATTACAAAAGACCTGGAGTGGATGAAGGAGGTAGGCATTGCCGAATTTCAACTTGCTGATGTTAGCTTTGGCTATGGACAGAATGTTGATAAAAAAATATTATTTGGCACAAAAGAATGGTTAGAGGCTGTGCACCATTCAGCAAAGGAAGCTGATCGCTTAGATTTGGAAATGACTGTTTTTAGTTCGGCAGGATGGAGTCTTGCTGGAGGTCCCTGGGTTGAACCCAAACAAGCAATGAAAAAATTCGTTTGGAGTGAAATGCAATTAGAAGGTCCTATACACTATTCAGGAAAATTGCCAGAGCCCCCGAAGGTAAATGGACCGATCAGAAATTTGACTTATCGGGGATTAGAATCAGATTCAACCTGGTACGGAGACCAGTCAGTAATAGCCTACCCAACACCTGAAGCTGAAATAAATACAACTAAACCTAAATTTTATGTGAATGGTAGCCCAATTGATGGAACTGAATTAATTGACAATGATCTTAATAGTTTCATTACAATTCAAACAAAACAAAATGGTTCAGGTGCATGCTCTTATGTCGATTTAGTTTATGATGAGCCAATTACTTCCCGTGCTATTACTATTTCATCAAAGCAGGGTATACCTTTTGGAAGGCTAATGGCCAGCAATGATGGGGAATCATATGAAATTTTAGCATCTTTCCCTGGTCCGCAACTGTATCGTGGCGGCAGTGTTCGTACATTTGCTTTTCCGGAAGTGGAAGCCAAGTATTTTAGAATTGAAATAACCAACGCCCCTCTTATTCCATCAGATGTTATAAATCAACCAAGCCCAAAGCAACTGTCTGAAAAGTTTGCTTTGTCAGAACTTGTTTTACACTCGGGGGGGAGGGTAAACCGATGGGAAGAAAAAGCAGGGTTTAGTATCCTTTTTGATTATTCCGGTCAAAACACGCCAGAAGTTTCATCAACTGCAACTATAGATCCCTCAAAAATCATAGACTTAACATCCAAGTTAGATAAAGAGGGGAATATTAATTGGCAAGTACCTGATGGGAATTGGACTATTTTGAGAACAGGGTATTCCCTTACAGGTGCTAAAAACAGGCCTGCAATGTTAACCGGATTGGGCTATGAGGTTGACAAACTAAATAAAACGCATGTATTAGATTATATGCAAAAATATATTGAACCTTTAAAAAATGAATTGGGAAGTTTATTTGGTGAAAGGCTAAAGTATATATTGCTCGACAGTTGGGAAGCAGGTATGCAAAATTGGACCGAGAATATGCCAGAACAGTTTTTAGAAAGAAGGGGCTATGATATGATTCCATATTTACCGGTACTTTCCGGGAAGATTGTGGGAAATTCTGAAATAAGTGATCGGTTTTTATGGGATTTCAGAAGAACTTTGGGAGATATGTTTGCCGAGAATTTTTATGGAACTGTAACGGAATTCCTACATAAAAATGGGATTAAAACATACAGTGAAGCTGCTGGTGTTTCATTAGAAATAATGGAAGATGCTCTTTTAAATAAAAAAAATGTTGATATTCCAATGGGTGAATTTTGGGTACGCGATTTACATCCTTCATCTATGTATCATGTTGATGTGCGTGGAGCTGCATCTGCTTCGCATGCTTATGGGAAAGGGATTGTTGCCGCTGAATCATTCACGGGCGGTGGATTTGAATCACCCTTTAAGTTAAAACAAATTGGTGACTATTGGTTTACTCAAGGTGTAAACCGAATAATCTTCCATACTTCAACCCATCAACCACTTGATACAAAACCCGGAAATGCTATGGTCGGAACACATATTCACCGGAACATCACATGGGCAAACCATGCGGCTCCTTTTATGTTGGACATTGCTCGAAAATCATATATGTTGCAACAAGGTTTATTTGTTGCTGACATTGCATATTTGCTTGACGAAGGTGCTCCTTCAACAATGCCTTTTTGGGGGGATGGGCTGAATCCGGAACCACCTGATGGTTATAATTACGATTATGTGAATACCGATATATTACTGAACCGGATGTCGGTTGATGAAAGTGGAAGGATTGTCCTTCCTGATGGTATGAGCTATCAAGTATTGGTATTGCCAGGTAAAAATCAAATGTCGGTTAAGGTGCTCCAAAAACTTTTAGAACTGGTTGAGGGGGGAGCAACAATTTGGGGATCTAAACCAATATCAACCCCTGGATTAAATAATTATCTTAATTCAGATTCTACATTCCATCGTTTAACTTATGAATTATGGGGAGATCTTGATGGGATCAGCCGGACTGTGAGGTATAAAGGAAAGGGAATGGTTATTTGGGGAGAATCATTACTTAAAGCACTTGAAAAATCAGGTATTGAGGAGGATATTAAACATAGTCGGGGACTTGACACAAGAATAAGCTGGATTCATAGGGAATTGGGGGATTCGGATATTTATTTCATTTCAAACCAATCAGGCACAAGGCAAAATCTTGATTTTAGTTTCCGCGTAAATGGGAAGCAACCTGAATTATGGAATCCTGACGATGGTTCTATAAAATACCTTTCTTATAAATTGGCAAACAAGAGGACAATAACTCCGGTAAGTTTATTTCCATACCAGTCAGTTTTTATTGTATTCAGAAATGAAGCTAATTCAGCTGAGATTCTTTTGCCGGCAGCTGAGGAAAAAGAGATTCTAACAATAGGTGGGTCTTGGGAGGTTAGTTTTCCTGAAGGGTCAGGTGCTCCTGAAAAGATAAAGATGCAGGACTTAACTCTACTGTCAGATAATTCGGATGCAAAAGTGAAATATTTTTCAGGTACAGCTTTATATTCAAACACTTTTCATATTACGAAGGATGTGTTAAAAGAAGGCATTCCCATCTTGATCGATCTAGGAGATGTAAAAGATATGGCTGAAATAGAAATAAATGGACATAATGTTGGATTTGTTTGGAAAGCTCCATTTCGCTTGGATATAACAGAATATTTAAATCCTGGTGCCAATAAAATTGTAATTAAAGTTACAAATCAGTGGACCAATCGTATTGTCGGGGATTTGGATTTGCCTTCTGAAGAAAAAGTTATTGATTATGAGGTACCCTTGATGTTGCGAGGTTATTTGAAATTACAAGAATCAGGTTTAAAGGGTCCTGTAAAAATAATCTCGTTGAAATAAATTGTTTAGATGAAATAGGTTTAGTAGCAGTTGAACAAAATTGGTCGAGGGCAACTAAATACCCCTAAAATATTCTTGGAAGATCGCTTTTGCTTCTTCGAATGTTTGATATTCTTTTACATCAATATCCTTGTTGCCAGCTATCATTGCTGAGAGATAATTGCCTTTTTGGGGCCTGAATAAACACAAAACCGGAATGTTGTTTTCAACGGCTCTGCCTATTTCATAACCTACTCCCATGGATGTGACAGTAACCTCTGCTACAATCAGGTTTGAACTTAACAACCATTGCATATCCCGGTCATGTATAAATTGGTCATTTGGGCCATCGTCTCCCACAGCACTCAGATTAGTGTCGCCAACATGTTCGGTTAAAACTTTGGCATAGGTGCCGAGTTCCTTAATTATTTGTTGGTACAAACCTGCATCTTCCCTTCCTCCCCTGATCGATCCTGCAAAATATATTTTCATATTTAAAACCTTGATGAGACTTTTTTTGAAAGGTAACAAAAATGATGATGGAAGGAGAAATTAAATTAATATTTTTGAGCTGATTATCGGGTTATAAACCAATGCATAGTTTATGCTGAATGTTGCACAACAATTTGCGAAAAGCCTACAAGCAATCGGGGTAAAATTTGTTTTTGGTGTTCCAAGCGGGAATATGATTGATTATATTGAAGCAATCAGGCAGGAAGAGGGAATCGAATATATTACCGTAGGGCACGAGGCAACTGCGGCAATTATGGCAGATGTTTGCGGAAGGATCACTGGTGTTCCTGGAGTTTGTTTTGGTACATTTGGTCCCGGAGCAACAAATTTGAGTTCCGGTGTCGGAGGTGCTTTTCTTGATCGCTCACCAATGCTGGCTTTTACTGATGAAATGCCGGATAAACTGCTGCACAGGACTGTTCAAATGCGGATTGACCATCAGGCACTTTTTGCACCTATTACAAAGTGGACAACGCGCATGCAGGCTTCCACTGTAAAAAATACAATTCTTCAGGCATCAAATATAGCAAAAGCTAATATTAACGGACCCGTTCATATTGGTGTGCCATCTGGGATTGCTTCTTTAACTAAAGCTCAGGTTGAAACTGAAATATGGGAAGAAAATCAACCCATAACTCCGGATTTTAATATCGAACTTGAAAAGTTTAAAAAGGCATTTAAATATTCCAGAAAACCAATTATTGCAATCGGATTATCAGCAGTTAGGTGCGGGGCGTCTGTTCAAATAAAAAAACTTGCCGAAAAGTTTTCAATACCCATTGTGTTAACGCCCATGTCAAAAGGCATGCTTAATGAAGACCATCCATTATATATTGGGGTGTTGTTTCATGCTTTATCAAATATTGTTGCAGAGACTTATGGGCAGGCTGATCTTGTTATCGGGATCGGCTACGATCCTGTTGAAATTAATTATGAAGATTGGATGCCAAGAGTTCCTCTAGTCCATATAGACATTAAACCTGTTGATGTAGATTTGGATGCCATTATTTTGGAAGCTGAGTTAATTGGACAGTTGAAGACGGTTTTAGAACTGTTCACTAACTTTGCGAAACCTGCTAACAATTGGGACCTAAATGAAGTGCAGAAAAGAAAAACAAAAATGTTTCAGGCACTGAGTCCTTCGAATCAATGGGGGCCACGTGCAGTAATTTCAGAACTTCGGAAAAGCCTTCCAGTTGAAGGGATACTTTCGGTGGATGTGGGTGCACATTTACATTTGCTTGGTCAACAATGGAGAACACCTTTGCCCGAAAAACTGATCATGACAAATGGTTGGTCATCAATGGGTTTTGCTATTCCGGCAGCTATGGCAGCAAAAATTTCAAACCCGGATTTACCAGTAGCATGTTTATTGGGCGATGGAGGGTTTTTTATGACCGTCGGTGAACTAGCAACCATAAAACGGCTAAACCTTGCAATTGTTATTGTGATCATAATTGATTGCAGCCTTTCATTAATTGAGATTAAACAACAAAAGAAAGGTTTTGATTCGAGCTATGGAACCTCCCTTAATCCGGCTAACTATTTCACTTCTGATTCATATTTTGGGATACCAGTACTTAAAGTGACTGACCTTGCAAGCTGTCAAAGAGCTATGCTTAAGGCCTTTCAAATGAAGGAAGCAGTTGTAATTGAGGCTCATGTGGATGGAGATGAGTATAAAAATTTGGTTTTAAAACCAACGAAATTATCTTAATTCGTTTGATTTGAAGAATTGGCAACTTCGCTGAGAAATTGAAAGGTTTCCCTGAAAAAACGATCGTTATTTTCTTTATTAACCTTGCCAACAATGTCTTGCACACGCTGTAAATTCCCGGTATGAATCCTGTGCAATAATCCAAAACCAGCCGTGTACCCGGTGAAATAAAACCTATTGGAAAACTGATTAATACCAAAATACAACAACGATGCATGCAAAGTAAAACTGATCAATCCTTCACCAATTTTTCCGGCATAAAACTGACCAGTGCCTGGGAAAAACCTGGATAAATTTTGTGCTTTTTTTGCAGATAATTGTTTAGGAATATTCTTTTTTGCATAAAGACTTTCAAGTTTTAGGAGGTAGTTTGCCTGCATTGCTTCATTCGGAATTAGGATTTGGATGAATACTTTTGCAGCCAATTTAGAGCTTTCCCAATCCTTTAAATTTAAATGGCAGAGCGACATTAAAAATTGAATTCTTGCCAGTTCCTCGTTTTTCCATGCTTTAGTTTGAAGTGCCTGAAGCTCAACAAGTGCCATTCCTGCATTATTGTTTAAATAATGCATAAGGGCTTTTTCGTATTTAATGGCAAAGAGGCTGCTATCGGGCAGATTAAAGGTGTAAATCCGGTTAAGGGTTGCTGATGCATTTCCGAAATCGTGTTCCTGTTTGTAGCAGTTTGCTTTTTGGAGCAAGGCATAAATTTGCACATCGCGCGATTTATCCAGAAATATAATCTTCTCAAATTCTATCCTGGCGTCTATCAAATTTCCAGCGTTGAACAGGCTGTCCGGATGCTGGAAAATAGCATCTTTGGAATAGCTCTTAGTTGAAAATATTCCGAAGAGGGATATGCATATTAAACAATATTTTATGGTCCATTTCATGATTAAATTCTTCGTTCACCAACTTAACAGTAAATACCGATCCATAAATATTCCCGATATACAGCACTGAAAAAAGGGAGCTGAAAAGGATTGTTTTGGTATGTTTTGCACCAAGCTTGTTATAGTTTTCCAAGGCAGTAAACCCGGCAGCACCAACAATAATAAATGAAGCAATTCCTTCGCCTGTTTTACCTGCATATATTTTTCCTGACCCGGGTATCAGTGCAGAAAACAAACCTGCAACAAAGGGTGACTTATTTTTATGGTTTTTTATTTCGAGATGAAAATCAAACAGTTTTTTCTTTTCTACAGAAAAGGCAAAGTTATCCTTTCCTTCCAATTGCTTGTATGTTTTCTCGAACAAAAGGATATCCCTATTCAACAATGCATTACCAGCCAGTTCAAATGTTCGAAGCTCTTCAAATCCTTTGGTATGCAAAAGTGTATTAAGAATGTAGTCGGAATGCTCTAATTGTTTTAAATGAGAAAAATTGTAGGCGGCAAAAAAACGGCTTTTTAAATAAAAATTTGAATTGGAAGATACCCGCAACAAAGTATTTGCCGATGCTTCCAAGTCTTTAAGAGAGTATTGCCCCCAACCTTTTAAATAATTCAAAGAGTCCCTTAATGACAGTGTGTTGCCATTAAGTGTATTTGAATTAATGTAATAAATGGCATCGTGATAAGATTCCAAATTAATAAGGTGTTCTGCAAATTTTGCCTTGTTTTTTATTTGGACCTGCCCAAATGTGGACATTGAAAATAAGATCAAGAGTGTGAAAAAGAAACTTCTCATTTTATGGATTTATAAAATGAAACCGGATCTTGCACCTTATTATTTTCAACCCTTAATGGATGGATACCAGTTGCGGCTATCCGGTTGCAACGAGAAACCCTGTCGGCCGAAAGAAAAACCCCTTTCAATATACCATACTCATGAATACATTGCTTACTGAAATCAGAGCACGAAGGGTGGTAAAGGCAAGTTGCCGAAAACTGTTGCGATAGTGTGTTCTGGTAAATATACAATAGTCCCCCAAAAGCCATGTTTAAAGGGTTTATTTTTTTTGTGAGCTGGTCTTCGGAAGAATAAATAAATGATCTGTGTTTTGTTTTGCTTTTTTGTTTTGCTGTGATTTCATTAATGAATGCAACGTCGGAGATCAGTTTTTCCTGCGATTTTGAACATAAAAAGGAGAATAGAAACACACATAGAAACAAAATCCTAGTCCAATATTTTTGCATTATCTGGCACTTTAAAATTAAAATATTGGGATGAAGGTAGCGAAGTTATTTTAAGATTGGAATAGGTATTTCGCTGTATAACAGAATCCCCGGTTGCCGGATACGATATCTGTGTCACTTTTTTGGGCATCATAAAACTCTGAAAAAATTCATAATTGTAATAATAAATCTTCCTGACAATTTTGTCTTCAGAATTATAATAAGCGGCATAAATTGGTTTGTCATTATCAAATACCAGTTCGATTTTAGGAAGTGGGAAGTCAGACTTTTTGTTTACCCATGTCACCACCTGGTGTTTTCCATCCATTTTAGTATCTGTAATTTTGTAGTTCTCTTTTGACAAACCCAAATCTGAATAATTATTCGATAAGAAATAATAAAGCAATTCATTCTGGCTACTGAACAATTCATTTTGTTTTATCGAAACAGAATTATCTTCCGGAAAATATACCTTAACCTCACCAAATTTGTTCGATGTTTTGATGTATTCTTTTGGAGACCTTCCATGGATAATAAGTTCTCCACTTTCACGGAGGAAGTAATAATCTGCATCAATTTCCATGAGTTTCCCTTTTTGATAGGTTTGGTTTTTCAGGTGGAGGCTAATATAAGCCTCGGGGCTTTGACCGAACGAAAAAAAAAGGTTTATGGAAACCAGGAAGAAAACAAGAAAAATACGTTCAGGATATCTTGTCATTGTATGAAGATCTTGGAAATAAAAAAACTGCTAAAATTGGATTGCCCAAAATTAGCAGCTTTTAAGTTTGCAATAATTACCACATAAAAAATGCGGGATTATCAATATACATACTAATGTCGTCGTAATTAATGGCCAACACAATTAAGTCAACCAATGGTACAATACCAAAAATACCTCCACATGTAAGTATATAACCAATACCTGTGATTGTTTCGGTACCCAAATAGAACCTGTGTATTCCAAGTGGCCCGACCACCAAATCCAAAATAATTGCCACTAAAGGATCTCTGTCGCCTGATACGGCAGAAGAATTAGCAGAAGCGATTGTTGGCACTTCGGCACCGGTATCGCTTAAAGTAATTACGTTAGCGGTAGAAAAAAGCTGATCAATAGCTTTATCGTCAACATGATAATTTCCAGCAATTGCCGGGCTTAACGAACAGGTAATAATTGCAATTAAAATAAGTTTTACAATTTTTCTCACAATAAATAATTTTAGGTGAACATTAATTCAAAGGTATAAAAATCGACCAAATTTAAACTATTTAGCGAACATAATTTTATCAAACAAAGTCGCATTTTTTTATTAAAAATCACTTTTCAAAAAGCATTATAAACATTGGTTATTTATAAAATCATTTGTGCGTTCAATAATTTGGAATTTCACGAACATCAATCAGGAATTTTGCTATCATATCTGTATATGAATTCAACATTTATGTTTTGAAACGACTGAGATTTGCCCCAATAAACATTTTGAGTGCAAAAAGATAGCAATAAAAAACGAAAGCCTTATTGCTTATTTTCACTCATTTATTGTGCCTGCCTTATGATATTTGTATATTGCATGGTATGTAAACTAAAGCAATTAAATAGTTTTAATTAAACTTAATGAATATGAAAAAAGTTGCAATTGGAATAGATATCGGTGGTACGAATACTGCCATTGGCGTGGTTGACGAACTAGGGAATGTACTAGTAAAAGGTAATATTGAAACACCAACCCACGGCGATATTGATCTTTATATTTCGGAATTAACAGATGCGATTAATGAACAAATAAAGTCGGTTAATTTATTAAACCCTAAAACACAAATCTTGGGAATTGGTATCGGTGCGCCCAATGGAAATTATTATAGCGGGACCATTGAATATGCGCCAAACCTTAATTTTAAAGGGATTGTTCCATTTGTAAAATTGCTTCGTAAAAATTTTCCTGAAGTGGAGGTTCTTGCATTAACCAATGATGCAAATGCAGCCGCAATAGGCGAAATGATTCATGGTGGGGCCAAAGGAATGAAAAACTTTGTGATGTACACCCTGGGAACCGGAGTTGGTAGTGGGTTAGTAGTGAATGGCGAATTGGTTTATGGGCACGATGGTTTTGCAGGAGAATGCGGGCATACAATGTTGGTCGAGAACGGAAGGTTATGTGGTTGTGGTACCCATGGTCATTTAGAAGCCTATTGTTCGGCACCGGGTATGAAGCGCTCGGCATTCGAGTTGATGGCATATTACAATGCAAATGATAGTTTGTTGGCCGATAAATCGTTCAAGGAACTAAATTCGAAAATGATTTTTGATGCAGCTGAAGAAGGCGATGAAATTGCTCTCGAAACTTTTCGGGTAACTGGCGAATACCTTGGGCAAGGATTGGCAGATACAGTGCATCATTTAAGCCCTGAAGCAATTTTTCTGTTTGGTGGGCCAACCGCTGCCGGAGATTATATTTTAAAACCAACGAAAGAAGCAATGGAAAAGAACTTATTGCCTATTTTTAAGGATAAAATACCAATTCTGACATCGAAATTGAAAGCAGGTGATGCTGCTATTGTTGGGGCTAGCGCATTGGTATGGAAAGAAATAGCATAGTGTTTCAAATGATAAAACAGGTTAGGGTGAATTTTTAAATTCGCCCTTTTTCTTTCTTTATAATTCTATTTGCTAAATTTATTGTCATCAACGTATGCAATAAAAATGAGAAACATAGTTTTTTTACTCCTGATTTGTATCAGTTCAACTTTGTGGGCGCAAGAACCGGATAAATATTTTTACGATAAAATTTCATTTGCCAAAGCCAGTAAGGTACAAAAACTAAATACTGTAAAAGAGAAACAATCGTATTCTGATTTTGATTTGACCTATCAACGAATGGAATGGAATATTGATCCGGCAGTGAAATATATTTCAGGGTCAGTAACTTCATATTTTTCTTCTGTTAAAGGGGTAATTAGTAAAATTGAATTTGATTTATATAATGGCTTAAGTGTGGACTCCGTTAAAAAAGGCGATGGAAAGTTGTCGTATTCACATACCGAAAATATTTTGACAATCTCTTTGGAAGACTACCTGCTTCGAGGAGAAACCGATTCATTGACTGTTTATTACCGAGGCACCCCTCCTGACCCGGATCCTGAAAAAGGCTTTGGTGCATTTATTCAGGATTTTCATAACCAAACCCCAATAATTTGGACATTGTCGGAGCCATATGGTGCCCTTGAGTGGTGGCCATGCAAGCAAAGCTTAATGGATAAAATTGATTCCATCGATATTATTGTTACTTCGCCCGAAGCTTATCGAACGGCAAGTATTGGAGTCCTGGTTTCGGAAGAAGTTCGGGATGGAGATAGGACAATGCATTGGAAAAGCCGATTCCCGATTGCAACATATCTGGTAGCAATAGCTGTCACAAATTACATGGATTACTCCCATTATGTCAAGTTGAACGAGCACGATTCAATTGAAATATTAAACTATGTATATCCTGAAACCTTTGAAGATGCCCAACGATGGACACCCAGGACCATTGAAATAATGGAATTGTACAATGATTTGTTTGGGGTTTATCCTTTTGCTTCTGAAAAATATGGGCATGCACAATTTGGATGGGGTGGAGGAATGGAACATCAGACCATGAGTTTTATGCACAGTTTTGGTTTTGATTTAATTTCACATGAATTGGCGCACCAATGGTTTGGCGATTATGTAACCCTTTCGAGCTGGCACGATATCTGGCTCAACGAAGGATTTGCAACGTTCCTTACCGGATTATGTTATCAAAACTTGTCGAACGGAAAACATTGGGTTCCTTGGAAGTCACAGTTGATTGAAAGTATTGTGAGTGAGCCCGGAGGATCAGTTTATGTGCAGGATACAACGAGTGTTCCACGGATTTTTAGCGGAAGGTTGTCGTATCGGAAAGGGGCTTTTCTTTTACACATGTTGAGATGGACTTTAGGTGATGCCGTCTTCTTTAACGCGATACGGAACTATTTAAACGATCCGGAAATTGGGAATAGTTTTGCCTCCCAGAGCGAGTTGGTTGGACATTTGGAATCTGAGGCAGATACATCGTTAGCCGAGTATTTTAACGATTGGTATTATGGTGAAGGTTTCCCGATTTATACCATCAACTATCGACAAAATGAAAATAAGGAACTGGAGATCGTAATTTATCAGGAAAGCTCGCACAGTTCGGTCGGTTTTTTTGAAATGCCTGTTCCAATTAGGGTTTGGAACCCGGAGCATTCAAGATCTGTAGATTATCGCTTTCAACATGATTATAGTGGACAGATATTCAAGGTTAACCCGGGATTTCAAATTTCAAAATTGGAGTTCGATCCGGATTTATGGTTAATTAGCGGTAAAAATATTGTTTCTGCATCGCCTTTACTGGAGAGCAAAAATTCTATTTTAATTTATCCTAATCCTTCCGATGGAAAATTTGTTATTGACTTGAAAAATAAAAATCTTGTAAAGAAATTAGTTGTTTATAGCTTGGATGGGAGATTGGTGTATCAATGTTCCGATATTCAAAACTCAGTTCAACTTGACCTGTCGAATCTTGATAAGGGAAATTATCTTTTACACATTGTTTCTGAATCAGAAGATTATAGCCAAAAAATAACTATACAATAATTTTGTATCCCTATTTTACGATAGGTAGTTAGAAAAAATGAAAGTCAAATTTGGGCATAAAAAAAGCAGGCCTTGGACTATAGCCTGCTTTATACAAAACAAAATTGAACTCTACTTTATTCGTCGTCTAAGATTGTATATGTAATTTCGATATCATCGTCTTCGAAATCCAACAACCCGTAACTATCTTCTGAAGTAAGGGCCAAAGCATAGGTAAGGTTACGTCCTTTAGAAGCACCATTTCCTGTCCAGCAACTTCCAACACTGCTCACAATATTTTGAGGGGTAGTTGAAAGTGTAATAGTACTTGAAGCAGTCCCTTTTACACCATTTCCTTGTCCTGCATCGGCACCAGCCTCAACTGTTAAGGTTAGCCCGTCAGGTACTACACCATTTGTAATTTGTACAGAAACTTTTCTTGACAATCCTGCAGCAACCACGGAAGAATAGTTCATCCAGGTTCCGTTGTCGGTAGCCGAAGAGAAGTCAAGTGCTTCACCAGCCTCAGTTGGGGCGGTAGGTGCCAATACGATCCCTGAGAAGCCTCCTTCAAGGTCGAGCAATGCTACCTCTGGGATACTAAGTTTAACACTGTGTTTGAAAGCTTCTGTGTCTTGCGCATTTGATTTTAATACACCGATTGTGGCCATTAGCGCCAATGTGAATACAGCTAATTTTTTCATTTTTTTCGATTTTAAAGAGTGAATATTAATTTATAAAGGGTAATTCAAAAAAATCGTTTGGGGATAAACCTTTTTATTCGTCGTCTAAGATTGTATATGTAATTTCGATATCATCGTCTTCGAAATCTAACAGTCCATAACTATCATCAGAAGAAAGTGCCAAGGCATAGGTAAGGTTACGTCCTTTAGAAGCACCATTTCCTGTCCAGCAACTTCCAACACTGCTCACAATATTTTGAGGGGTAGTTGAAAGTGTAATAGTACTTGAAGCAGTCCCTTTTACACCATTTCCTTGTCCTGCATCGGCACCAGCCTCAACTGTTAAGGTTAGCCCGTCAGGTACTACACCATTTGTAATTTGTACAGAAACTTTTCTTGACAATCCTGCAGCAACCACGGAAGAATAGTTCATCCAGGTTCCGTTGTCGGTAGCCGAAGAGAAGTCAAGTGCTTCACCAGCCTCAGTTGGGGCAGTAGGAGCCAATACGATCCCTGAGAAACCTCCTTCAAGGTCGAGCAATGCTACCTCTGGGATACTAAGTTTAACACTGTGTTTGAAAGCTTCTGTGTCTTGCGCATTTGATTTTAATACACCGATTGTGGCCATTAGCGCCAATGTGAATACAGCTAATTTTTTCATTTTTTTCGATTTTAAAGAGTGAATATTAATTTATAAAAGGGTATTTATTTTAGTAATCATCTGTTAGTGTATAAGTAATTGTTAGATCTGCTTCTGTATTAGTTAATTTGGCATAATCTGCGTCCGATTCAATATCTAATTTATAACTAAGGTTATGTCCGTTATTTGTTCCATTTCCGGTATAACAGCTCCCAACATTATAAATTATTTTTTGTGGGTTGTTGCTAAGTTTAATTTGCCCTGAAGGATTACCCATTTTCCCTTTCCCGTTTCCTGCATCGTTTGCCGCAGTTGCCAATAATATGAGCCCCTCCGGAACATATCCCCGGGTAATTTCAACTGTGACACTTCTTGTTTTGTGCCTTCCAACCACGGATGAATAATTAATCCATGCATTGTTATCCACCGCTTGTGAAAAGTCAAACCCTTCTCCGGCTTCAGTAGGAGCTTTTGGGGCTAGTGTTATACATTTAGAGCCTTCGAGGTCAAGTAATGCAACTTCAGGAATACTTATAGTAACCTTATGTCCGGATGAATTATCATCCTGTGCGAATGTTTTTGTAAATCCTGTGAATAAAAGCAAAATCATTACTGTAAATTTTAAAGTTTTCATTGTTCTGTTGTTGTAGTTTTTGATCATAATTTGCACTTACAAAGTTAGATGGTGGGTAAATTCTGGAAATAGGGAAAACTCTGAAAAGGAATTTCGAAAAACCCTATAAAAACTATGGTTAAATATTTAAAAAGCTATAAACCAGACATATAGAAAATGTCTAAATGGGACAAACCCCAACACGGGACAATATATGGTTTAATGGGACATCAAAATCAAAATAGGACAATACGAATTTAGACTGATCAGGATAAAATGAAATTTATCCTGCCATATTGAAATTAACATAATATTTAGCCAGGTCAGATTTGGAATCGTTTGAAAATGCTATTGCCTGTTGGTTATTTGTTGTTCTAAAACCAACCTGATTAGTAGCTTTTGAGTTTCAAAAATTTACCGTATTTTTCGGATAAATTGAAGAAGTATGGCTGTTTCAAGATTTGGGGTGTCTTTGGATAAAGATCTTTTGGATACCCTTGATAAATTTGTTGAAGTTAATGCGTTTGCAAACAGGTCGCAGGCAATCCGGCATGTTCTGGAGAAATACCTGGTAGATGAAAAATGGAAATGCGATAATATCGTTGCAGGGGCAGTTACATTGGTTTACGATTATAGTAAAAAGGACATTGTTGCAAGGGTTTCTGAAATTATTCTTTGCCATAAAGAGTTAGTTTTATCCTCCCAAAATTTTTATTTGGATGCTACTAACTGTATGGAAATTATCGCGCTAAAAGGTCCTTCGTACAAATTAACCGAATTCTCGGACAAACTTGTAGCCATTAAAAACCTCCAACACGCCAAATTAATTATGAGCAAGGTTAAATAGCAGAATCATGGATGGTTATTCATGAAAAATGTTTTATATGAAACATTACGGAAGTAAATGCATATAAGGATGGCTGAATCATTCGAACATTTGTTTATCTCACTTTGTAAGATATGATTTAGAGGGAATCTGTATTGTAAATTTCAAAATGACTAATTTGGAAAAATTGGGTTTTAAATTTAACTCTATACCTTCCTTGAAATAGTAATTATTTACCGTGTAATTTATTCCCTTCAGAATGGTGTGAGGTTATTAGTAATTAATGTAGAACCAAATGTGGGATTTAGAGTAAAAATCGTTTCTGTTTTAATGGCTATTTACACAATGGTTGACCTGTTAAAATTAGGTATGAACAGAATAAAAAAAATGGTTTGTTTTTTTGCTTTTACCACTATTCCCTTATTAAATTCTTTTTTTTTCAATATGTTTCTCCTACAAGTTGCTTTTTAATGCATTTTTTATACTTTAGCATCGAATTTTATTCACCAAACAAAATATGAAAACCAGATTTATTTTTTCCATAAACAATTTCATTTAACAAGGTGTTAAGGCAGGAGTGCTTTATCGCAATAATAATTTAACATTCTGTTAAACAGAAAATAAATATAGTCTATTGGAATTGCCAATTTGAAAAGATAATTTTGGGTTTTGTTGGTAAATATTTAATTAAATAAACAATAGGGTTTTAGAATAAGTCCAGGTTGTTAAATTGTAATAAAAATACCTGCTGATGTTGACAAGGTTAACAAATAATGGTTTTTTTTAGTGCAATGCCTATTATTTTTGGAAGAAGTTGTAAATAATTGTGAAAAAAGTCATATTTTGTAGTTCAATTACTCAAAAGGGCTTTTTGAAGTAATATATTATAAATTAGTTAATGAAAATAAATACAAGTTTAATTTTAATTATTAGGTTATGAAAAAACTTTATCTTCTACTTTTTTTAATGTTGACGATTGGTTTTGCTCATGGGCAGATAACATGCCCATCGAATCAGTCGGCAGCAACTGATGTGGACGAATGTTCCGCATCAAATGTATCATTGCCTGTACCCGGGAACCTTCCAAATGGGTTTGCGGATACGATAACGTACACTTTAAGTGGGGCAACAACGCAATCATCATCAACTTTTACCCCATTGTACACATCAATGACTGACAGCTTTTTCGTTGGTGTTACACAGGTAACATATACAATTGACACCGTTGGGAATACTGGCGGATCAGTTACTTGTATATTTAATGTTACAGTATCCGATGAGCAGGCACCTGACGTAAGTTTAATTGCTGGTCAACCGTACACAGTACAAGTTGATGGTACCGGTAATGTGGACCTTGCTGTTGCATTGGCTGATACGTTTAATCTTGTTTTAAACGACAACTGTGATGTAACTCCATTGGATGTTACTTTCGATGTTCAAAATTTCGATTGTGACGATATTGGTACTACGCATACTGTTGAAGTTACAGTATTGGATAGTGGTGATGTTGCATCTGCAGGAAACCTTCCTAACGAATCAATTGCTACAATTTATGTTACTATTGCTGACACTGTTTCTCCGGTTGCGTTATGTTATGCACAAGATACAGTGTACATTGATGAATTTGGCGCAACAACATTAATTGTTGCCGATATTGATAGTGCTTCAATGGACAATTGTGAAATTGATACCATGTGGTTAAGCAACTATGGTTTTACTTGTGCGGACACAGGAGTCTACAATGATACTTTAACTGTAACAGATATTTACGACAACACAAGCACATGTGTAACTACGGTTACTGTATTAGACACCATCGCACCTGAAATTTTCTGTTTAGACGATACTGTTTATTTAGATAGAGCTGGAGATGCAACCGTAGTACTTGCAAATATTTTAGATTCTGTTTGGGAAAATTCGTGTGACGCTGTATTGGCAAACATTGATACCGTAATGTCAGATACTTTCTTCCATTGTGCAGAACTTAATTATGATACTGTTATTACTGTAACTGTTTATGACCACGCTATGTTAAGTGGTTCTTGTACTTCAACAATAACAGTTATGGATACTGTTTCTCCGGAAGCTTTCTGCATTGCTAAAGACACTGTTTATTTAGACGATGACGGAATTGCATTTGCTACCTGGATGAATGTTTTAGATTCTGCCTGGGACAACTGTTCATTGATTGATACCTCATTAATGGTAGATGCTAACGACACCGTTTGGTTCAGTTGTGATCAGGTTAACCTGGATAGTACTGTACTTGTAATTGTTGAAGACCATGTTGGATTAACAGGAACATGTGAATCAACTATTACTGTTTTAGATACCACTTCTCCTGAAATCTTCTGTTTGAACGATACTGTTTATCTTGACAGGGACGGATTTGCTGAGGTGATGATGCCAAACCTGGTTGACTCTACATGGGAAAACAGTTGTTTAGTGAATCAGGACACAATGCTTTCTGATACCTTCTTCTATTGTATGGGAGGCGATTACGATACAACAATTACGGTAACCCTAATTGATTACGCTGGAAACGATGGAACTTGTACTTCTACAATAACTGTATTAGACACAGTTTCTCCTGAAATTTGGTGTGTTGAACACGATACTATTTACTTAGATTATGATGGCACCGATACATTAGATACCTATTTATATATTACAGGTGTTCTTGTGGACTCAACTTGGGAAAATTGTACCATTGATACTTTAGTTTTAGGAGCTGAAGGCTATGGACATGCTGAGGAGGATACTATAGCTGTAGGTTGTGAGCATGTAGATTATGGAGGCATGCCGGTACCTGTATCAGTAATTGATGCTTCTGGAAATTGGGGTACTTGTTGGACTTCGATAACTGTTATGGATACAGTTAAGCCTGATGAAGATTGTCAGGATGTAAGCATTTACCTTGATTCAATGGGTAATGCTTTTGTTAGTGCAGATATGGTTGATGACGGATCATGGGATGCTTGTGGAATTGATACCTTATTAATAAGTCTCGATTCAACTGTATTTACTGATTCTATTTGGTTCGACTGTGAAGATGTTGGTGACAACGATGTTCTTCTAAAAGTTGTGGATAACCATGGTAACGAAAGCACTTGTACTTCAACTGTTACTGTTTGGGACGAAATTTATCCAATGATCGATTGTGTTTACGACACTACGGTTTATCTTGATCAGGATGGATTGGCAGTTATGGAAGACTTTGGCTTATTGGTTGAGTCTGTATGGGATAATTGTGATTACACATTGACATATACCGGTACTGCTTACGACTGCACTCAGGTAGATAATACTGTAATGACATACGTAACAGCAACCGATGATAGCGGAAACAGTTCAACATGTGATGTTTCAGTTACTGTGAAAGATCTATTTGATCCGGTAATCGTTTGTGATGAGTTATCTGTTGACCTTTGGGAAAATGGAGAATATGTATTAGACGATACTGAAAAAGAAGAACTTGTTAAAGATGTATGGGATAACTGTACAGATCTTGACTACGATGATATCGCAGTTGATTTATTCTCATTCGAATGTGTGAATGTTGAGACTGATTCTGCAAAAGTTAAGTACACAGTTTCTGATGAGCATGGAAATACAACAGTACAATATTGTTACGTTGAAGTAAATGATGTAACCGATCCTGTTGCTATGTGTAAAGATACAGTTCAATTGATCTTGGATGAAAATGGCCGCGCAATCTTATATCAAAGTGATGTAAATGATGGAGACGACCACGAAAGTACTCCGGAATGGGCAAGATTCTACAACGACCTTGAAGGTGGAAGTTATGATGCTTGTGGTATTGAATCAATGACCTTATCAGAAAATGTATTTGAATGTGATGCTATTGGAATGAATACAGTTACTTTAACAGTATTTGATCCTCATGGAAATTCAGATGCTTGTACTTCTGTAATTGAAGTTATTGACGATGTTGCACCTGTATTCACAGATGTTGCTGATGTTGAGATTGAACTTGAACCAGGAGTTTGTTCAACTGCAATCGAATATCCTGCAATTGATGCAGCTGATGCTTGTAAAGATGATCTTACATATACATTAATTGAAGGATTAGGAGTTGATGGTGACTTCCCACTTGGCGTTACAACTGAAACTTGGGTTGTAGAAGATATGGGTGGAAATACCGATACAGTAACATTTACTGTAACTGTAACTACTTACAATGCTGCTCCTGTAATTAACCCAACTGATGACATCGTAGTGGACGAAGATCCTTCTCCAATTACTGTATTGTTAACAGGTATTGGAACTGGTGGTGATTGTGATGCTGCTCAAATAGTAGATTCAGTTGCAGCTGTTGCTTCTGACAACGCACTAATTACTGGTATTGTAGTTACTTATGTTGATGGTGATGCTACTGCAGGACTTGAATTAACAATTGCTCCTGATATGAATGGAACAGCAACTGTTGTTGTAACTGTTATGGACAATGGTGGTACTGAAGGAATGGGCATGAATACAACTACTGATACATTCATGGTTACTGTTAATGCTGTTAACGATGCACCAGTTGTTGATCCTATTGCAGATGCTACTGTTATTGCAGACCATACTCTAGATATTCCTGTTGATGTTGCATTTAGCGATGTGGACGGTGATGCATTAACATTCGAGGTTACATTAGAAAATGGTGATCCACTTCCAGCTTGGTTAGTTTACGCTGGTGGAACATTAACTGCAACTCCAACAACTTCTAATATTGGTTGTGTTGAAGTTAAAGTTGTAGCTTCTGATCCGGATGCTGCAAGTGTAACTGATGTATTCCAGGTATGTGTATTGCCTTGGCCAACTGGTATCGAGGATGCGTTCAAAAACATAGATGTTAAAATGTTCCCGAACCCAGCTAAGAACTTAGTTACATTGGAAATCAGTGGAAACAATGGTTCAGATGTTGAGGTTGTGGTTATGAATATCACTGGTAAAGAAGTATTAAGGAAAGATTTCCAAACTACTGATGCTATCCAGTTCGATATGAGTGAGCACGTAAGCGGAATGTACTTTGTTAAATTAAATGTTGATGGTAACGAAGTGGTTAAGAAATTAATTCTTGATCGCAAGTAATCATAAGGTAAAGTTTAACCTACACTTAAAAAGAAGATGCTCGAAAGGGTATCTTCTTTTTTTTGCCTGTAATTCATTGTGCAAATTATGCGGCATTAAAAAAAGATTAGAAACAATTGTTGTAGATTCATGTTACAATCCATAACTGTAAAAGGGATCACCTTAAAATCAGAGTAAAGAATTAGCTTAGCAATTATCTTAATGAATGATAACAATAAAAGGATTGGATCGAGTAATTATTTTCGGTAATAAGTTGGATAGTTGTTAGTTACAAATTATGATTAAAGGCTTTTACTAAAGAATAAACCACCATAGAATACTGACGTATTCAAATAGAAAGAAATGGAATCCCCAAACGTTGCAAAAAGTTGATACAATCCACTTATTTGGAGAAAGAAGATAAGGCATTCAATACATATAATCATTTTTGTCCGTTAAGAAATATTTCATCGCTACAGGACTTCCTTCTTAAAAATATAACTCCTATTCTTCCAATATCTAGCCCCGATTGGGCTGTTCTGTTAGGAACTCAATTTGTGTAGATAAAATACGAGCCGCAATATCCTACAGGTTCCGTAGGAACGAAATAAAATCATAAATGCAGAGATAATTGTAACATTTTACCTGGCTCTAATGAAAGAAATGCATAAAAGAAAATATACAATCTAAGATAATGGAAACAGGTAACGCGAATTTTATCTATTTATAGATTCTACGATGATTTTATATCTATATTCAGTAAAATAGTAATCTGTTTTATCTGTTTTTCAGTGTAATACATTTAATTCAACTTTTTATTCGGCTTTGCTAAAAATAAAGCATTAATCTATTTAAATGTGGCATAATTTTATAGATGTGATTTTTGATATAAAATCGGTTAGTAAAAAACAAAAATCGCAAATAGAAGCTAATCAATCTTTACAATAGAATTATCATTATTTGGATGTATTTTTTTTGACAGAAAAGAATTTATCTACAACTTAGAATAAGCAAAAAGCAAAGATCATTGTCAAGAAGTTTGCTTTACTTTGATTGTTTTACACCTATAATCAGCGTCCCTGAAGCTCGTTTCTAAATGAAGTACGTACGCACCTAAATCCAATAAACGATTTTGCTTCGTCCTGGTATTCAAAACTCCTGGTAGATGTTTGAATAAAATGTGCGATATCTTTCCAGGAACCGCCCCTTACTACTTTTCGTTTTAAGACCTCTGGATCATCGGGTTTGGCGTTGTATTCAATTTCAGGGTTAAAATCACCCATAACATCGTAGGCTGATTCATAAAATGCAGTGTTTGTCCATTCTGCAACGTTACCGGCCATATCGTATAATCCGTAAGGATTTGGATCAAATGATCCTGTTTTCATGGTTGTCACATTATATGGACTATCTGCAACATAATTGCCCCGCAGAGGTTTAAAATTAGCAACAAAACACCCTGTTTGATTCCTGGTATAATAACTTCCCCAAGGATACAGACAATTTAATAATCCACCTTTGGCTGCCATTTCCCACTCTGCCTCACTCGGAAGCCTAAAGTCGTGTGGTGCTGCTTCTTTTAACCTGTTCTGGTTGGTTGCCATTAATTGTGTCCTCCAATTGCAAAATGCTTTAGCCTGTTTCCAGGTTATTCCAACAACAGGATAATCATCGAACGAACTTTGTGAAAAATATTTTCTTGTTAATGGTTCGTTATATGTATATGTAAAATCGCGGATCCAAACTAATGTGTCCGGATAAACGGGTGTGCTTTCATGAATTAAAAACGATCTTCTGTTTTGAATTGGCACTTCCATTCCTTCAGGGTTGATAATACTTCCATCGTATTTTTGAGTTTCGTAATTAAATGCGTTTTGCCTTTTTGCAGCTTGTTTAAAATCAATCCAATAATAATCGTAATTCAGCTTCCTCGGGTCAATGGTCTTCTTAAAGTTTAGACGTTCTTCCTCAGGAATATACATTTCATCCAGAATATTCTGATATTCAGGATTATTCCATTCGATTGGTTCTTCCCAATTAATATTAGTT
The DNA here is from genome assembly GCA_963677475.2 of Prolixibacteraceae bacterium. Classification (GTDB taxonomy): domain Bacteria; phylum Bacteroidota; class Bacteroidia; order Bacteroidales; family Prolixibacteraceae; genus JABMQB01. Next base: position 617,814 of record CAXXQD010000021.1, read on the forward strand.
TCAGATAGTGCAACACCACGTACGTTTTCCGAGACTAAAAATTCGGCAAATACCTCACCAAGTAGTTTACGCGCAATTGAATCCCTAACCCAATAGACGTATTGGCGGTATTCATTGTTCGTAATCTCCGTGTCATCCATCCAAAATGCCTCAACGGTAATGGTTTTGGTTGGTGTAGTTGAATTTGAAAAATCCTCGTCATTGGGACCAATGTTAAAAGAGCCTCTATCGATATATGCCATGCCATATGGAGAAGGTTCAAACCATGTACCTCGTGATGCCGCAGCACTGGGTAAGTACACTGTAGGCTTTTTACAGGAAACGAGGATTATAGTGAATAGAAATAATATAGTAAGGCGTCTCTTCATTTCTGCAATAGACTCTGACTCCGGTCTTTAAAATATTTTATTAAAGGTTATTGCGGTAAATTGCAAAAAAAGCCTTATGGGAAAGACCATAAGGCATATTTATATTTTGTTTATTATTAATATTCCCAAAGGTTTTGTTCAAAATCAAATATTTCCGCTTCAATTCTTTTTGATTCCAACATGGCTTCTTTACCCTGTAGATATTGGAATACATCACGGTTATTAAAGGTGTTGGATTCTTTAACAATGTAACTATTGAAATAGCGCTTAATGAATAAATCATCGAACGACATTTTCTTTGCATCATTGTAAGGATTAAACACTTCATTGGTAGCAAGCAATTCCCTGGCTTCGGGGTAATATACCCAGAATACCTGTTGACGTTGAATTTGACCTGTTGCGTCATCTTCACGAACGAACAACCTTATCGGACAAACGCCAACAATGCGTACATTAAGTGTCGAATTATTCTTATCGAAATACCACTCTTCTTTAATCATGAATTGTTTTACTTCTTCCTTACGGATCTCACCTGCAACAATTTCATCTACCATTTCGCCAGTATTAAAATCTCGTTTTTGAACGACACTTGTAGTCGCTCCAAATTGTTTTTTTACTTCCTCGAAGGTTATTGGCAGTTTAAAATCATCGTCCTGACGTGCATCGTAAGCAGTAATCTGACCACTTTCAACTCCTTGAAGCAGCAATGAAACGAGATTAACCCTTCCGTCCATTTCCTGTGTGGGGAAATAAAGTGGCTGGTTAATTTTTTCCCGAACATCAATAATACGCCAAATTACTTTCGACCAAAAAACATCAGCCTCTCTAACATCAGCCAAAGGCATTGGTTTCTTTTGATATACATCGCGGCGTTGATAAGCTCCATTTATAATTTGCGCATCTGCACTGGTGTGAACCAGGCCAAGTAACATTGCGCAAACCCCTAAAAAAATTACTGACTTTTTCATCCTTATTTTATTTTAAAACTGATTGGATCTAATGTGAATCTACTGCCATTTTCACCCACAGCATTAATTTCATCAATATATATTATCGAATTTATATTTAATCGGTTAAATTGCTCTTTTTGTTCTTGTGTAAATCGATTTGACTCAGATTCATACATGGTAACATATCCGCTGGCAGAGGTGATGTTGATGTTAAACCTGGTAATCGTAAATTTTAAATCAAAAAGAAAATCTTCAAGGGCTGCTTCTATTCCGTCCTGAACTTTTAGTTCTTCTTTACGTATATTCCCGCCTTTTTTTCCGGCAATTTGTGCTACCGGTGGCGGAACCGGTAAAACCCGCCATTTGGTTTCTCCTAAATGCCTTTCTTGTCCACCAACAGTTGCAAAAACATCTATTTTTGTCCTTCTGCCAAATTCATCAAGTTCTGTTGGGAAAACAAAATATGAATCACCGTTTTTTTCAAAGGTACCATTGGTAACTTCAATGCGAACATCTTCTTTCGAAACTCCCGGAACAGCAACATCAACAGGATTTGCTAATCCACGGTAAAAGACGTTCATTTTTGTTGCAGATACGGTTATACTTGGTGGTGTTACCTGATATTCTTCTTCAAAACTATAGTTTTGAATTATTCCCGCCGGATTTTTATACTTAATTAATCCACTCCATTTAAATGTTCCTGGTTGTGTTGCAGGAACTGTGAAAGTTGCCTGTCCATCAATAACTTCTACGGATCTTCCGTTAATTATTATTTCAGGTTCTTGTGTTGTATCCGTAGCTGCCAAAAAAACTTTTGCTTCGTATGTATCACCCTGTAATACAATATTTGATTTTGGGATTACCTGTGCCTGAAGTTTATTAAATTTAAATGACTCAGCATCTATTTTACTAAATAGATAATTGATCATATGTGCTTCGGCATTTTTTATATCCAATTGAATCTTCTTAAACAAGGTAATAACAGCAATTAAGGGTTTGCTATCGAAATATTGAACTTCCCAGGTAAGTTCTCCCAATTTGGTTGGCGGATCGGAAGTATCTAATTCGTCTAAAATTGTTTTACGAAATTCGTTCTCGTCTTCAGCGATCAACGAGGCTAAAATATTTTTATAAGCAACAATTTTCTCTTTTAGTTCAGTCGCTTTTTTCTGGTTGATCAATATTTCAGAAGGAGTATTTAAATCGTCTTCTTTTTTTAAGCGGATGGTATCTCCCTTTTGAGTAATAAAATATGGACTATCTTCACGTAATGGATGTTCTTCATCTACCATTACCCCGCCTGAAGTTTCTACAATATGTTCGTTAAGCCTCCAAATATAGTTTATGAGTGAATCGGTATTTCTGCGAACTTGTTTTGCTTTATCATACCATTCATCCACCTTATCTTTGTTTTGATCATAGGCAAATTTAAAGGATGAATAGATTTGCTCATTCTTGCTATTTACCGTATTAATAGTTTGGGCAAGACTGGAATCAACCACCCTGAAAGCTTCCAATACTTCAGCAGCAACGTTCAAGGCTAACATAGCCGTCAGAACGATGTACATCATATTTATCATTTTTTGCCTCGCTGTTTCCGGGCAATTTTTTGCACCCATATCAGAATTTCCTCTTAACTATTATTTTTTATAATTCATAGCCCCCAACATTCCACCATAAATAGTATTGAGTGCCTCAAGGTGTTTATTTAACTGTTCAGCGTTCTCTTTATACTTTTTAATTTCATCCACTGATAAGGATAAAACTTCGTTTATTTGTTGTAAATCGGCACTAAACTTACGACTCGCCTCAAACTGTTGTTTGGTCCCTTTCAATTGTTCAATAAATGAGTTGTTTAATTCGGTTAGATTTGAATTAAGGTCGCCCATTTTTTCAGAATATTGTTTTGAATTGGCACCGATACTTTTCAAGTCAACCGAAATAGTTTGAGAGGCTTCTGCGTATGATTTTGCCAATAAATCAGAAGATTCAAGAACTTTGCTTGCAAATTGTTCTCCTGTTTGGTTAAGTTTTGAAATTACATTTTGCCCTGAATCAGATAGTTGTTTAGCGGTACTTGAATAAGAATTTACGAGCTCTCCAACCGAATTATTAATTTCTTCGTTTGCTTTGTTATTAATTTCGGCAAGCGTGTTCATTGATTCAGATGCCGATCCCAGGTTTTTTACATAAAGGTCGGTAGCAAGGGTCGCAGTTGAAATGTCACTAATTCCTCTTGCAGTGTTGCTCAGGTCATTCAAACCTTTGCTAACTTTGGTTATCAACTCAGGTGTAATATCCGAATTTTTCAATAAGTTGTTAAACTGACTTGACGCATCATCTTTTTCCAACTCATCAAAATCAATCATCTCATAGTCTTCTTTCAACTCGGGGTATACTTTTCCCCAATCCGGAATTTCCATTGGTGGTTCAAATGCCGAAATAAAAAATATGAAGGCTTCTGTTAAAAGTCCGACTGCCAGGATATACCCGGAATAAGGCAAGTGTTCAAGTTTAAAAAGGGCTCCAATTAAAACGATTGAAGCACCCCAACCATACACGTAGCCCATAAAGACTTTCCACCGTTTTGTTTTTATTATTTCACCAAAATTCATAATTCAATAATCAAATGAGAATTGTTAAAATTCGTTGCTAAAAGATGATCTCGCACATCGAAATCCTATATACGATTTAGTTTCATCCTGGTATTCATAACTTCTTGTTGAAACCTGGAGGAAATAATTAATATCTTTCCATGAACCACCACGTATTACCTTACGTTTCATTGCTGGTGGGTCATCAGGAAGGGCGTTATATTTGAATGAAGGGTTAAAATCATTTAAGTAGCTATATCCTGCTTCATCATAAGCATCAATAGTCCATTCAGCGACATTACCCGACATGTCGTATAAACCATACTCGTTGGCATCGTAACTACCAACTTTCATGGTTGCAATTCCGCCATCCTCGACATAATTACCACGAAGAGGCTTAAAGTTTGCAAGAAATACCCCATCATCATCACGCGTATAATAACCACCCCACGGATACATTGATAGGTCTTTTCCACCTCTTGCGGCATATTCCCATTCAGCTTCGGTTGGTAGCCTGTAATCTTGTAAGGTCGGTTCGCCACGGCTTTCCAGATAGTCAGTTTGGATTTTGGTTCTCCAATTACAGAATGCATTGGCTTGTTTCCAGGTTATCCCCACAACAGGATATTCATCAAATCCGGGATGGGAAAAATAGCGTGTTGCCCATGGCTCGTTATAGGAATAGGTAAAATCACGGATCCAAACCAAGGTGTCAGGATATACATTTACCCGATCCTTCATAATAAACGATGCCCTGTTTTCAATTGGTATTTCATTGCCTTCCAAATCATAAACAGTACCTTGATAGCTTTGGGTTTCGTAATTATACATGTTAGAGCGTTTGGCAGCCTGTTGGTAATCAATCCACCAATATTCATAAAATAATTTTCTGGAATCAATAGATTTTCTGTTAAAGAAGCGCTCGTTCTCAGGGATATATAATTCTTCAAGAGCATATTGCATATCTGGATCATCCCAATCTATCCTTTCGTCCCAATTAATTAGGGGAGGATCAATAGGATTTCCATCCCTGTCTTCCGAAATCAGGAATTCAGGATATTGTTCGCCAAGTAATTCCCTTGCAAGCTTGTCCCTGGTCCAAGTTACAAATTGACGATATTCATTGTTGGTAATTTCGGTGTCATCCATCCAAAAGGCATCAATTGAAATGGTTTTGGATTGTGTATTTGACCAGGCAGGATCCTGATCGTTTGGACCCAGGTTGAAACTTCCGCGTTGAACGAAAACCATACCATATGGAGAGGATTCATTCCATCTTCCCCTGTTTTGTACACCGATTAGTTCACCACTTCCCGATTGATTATTGCATGCAGTGAAACTCAATGCACTCCAAATTACTGCTCCTATCAAAAGAAATTTTTTCATAGCTCAATATTAATAGCTTTATTTCTTATAAAAATCTTATACTCTTATATTTACGTGTCCGGTTCTTTTCAAGATCGAGCGAATAGCTCAGAAATATCTCGTGAGAACCATAACCATATCTGCCAATTGCTGATGTTGTCAGGTCAAACGAATAGCCAAAAACAAGTCCATTGTTTAACTCAGCGCCCAACAGCAGGGAAATAGCATCCTGGTAACGATAGGATAAACCTCCCCATAATCTTTCGTCGTATACAATGTTTGCATTCAAATCAAGTTGCCAACTGGCAGCGTCCGATTTAAACAGGAACGACGGTCGTAATTCAAATAACGGGTCGGGAAGTTTAATATTGTATCCTCCCGACAAATAATAATGCCTTGACAAGTACGTACTTGCAAGGTCTGAAAACTCGATATTAGCTTGGTTTAGATGTGTTACTGAAGCACCAACATAATAATTGCTTGCTTTTAAATATACACCCATTCCAATATCAATTGCCATTTGGCTCACATCACCTTCTGTGAGCAAAATGTCTGTTTCATCCCAATACTCACCTTCAGGAAAGTCCCATTCGCCATTTATGCTTTTATTAAAAAACCCAAACGAGAACCCAATTCCTAATGTTCCCGGTTTTACGTCCAGCTTGTATGCATAAGCAAAATTTACCGATACATTTTTTTCAAATCCAAGCTGGTCGTTAACAACATTTAATCCAATCCCACTGGGTTTTCCGAATACATCAACAGCTGCTTCAGCACCAAATACCGTTGTAACAGGAGCTCCTTCAAATCCAACCCATTGGTAACGGTTTAAAATAATGCCACTTAAAGCATTCTCGCTACCTGCATATCCAGGGTTTACGCCTAACTTGTAAAACATGTTATTTGTAAACTGTGGATCCTGCTGTGCAATAACCGCTAAATTAACTATTATTATAAAAAATAAAAAAGAAATGGACTTTTTCATACTTAATCTGCTGCTACAACTTTTAGCCTCATTCAACTTGCTAAAGAAAGAAAAAAAAGCTTTCTGAAACAAGCGTGCCAAGCTTTGATATGCAAAGAACGTTACTAATTTCTTATTATTTTGACATACGGTCTATTTTTCTGATAAACTTCAGCCATTTCTCAGGTATCTCCTTTTTTGAAGCCATTAAATAGTCTTTTTTCAAACACGAAAATGAGACGCTGGCGTTTTCACTCGTATTCACTTGCATCCACCATTGCCCGGTTTGTTTGTTTTGATAGAAAACAATTGGTTTATCTAATTCTTCCAACTGCACATTAAATTGGGTAATTTTATCGGCAGAATTGGGCAAGGAATTGTTTTTTTGATGAAGAAACCCTTCAATAAAATACCAGATAATTTGAGCAACAAGCTTGGATGTTTGGTTGCGTAAATCATAGTCAGGGTTCGATTCGAAAATTCCAAATACTTTAAGTTTGTTGCTTAATCCTGCATAACGTGCAATTTTACATGCTTCTTCACTATATAGCCCATTAGGCGATCCGTTAAAATGTCCCGGGGCATCGGTTTGCCTGATTGCCCCAACATCAAAACTAACAAAATCAGAATCCCGGATTATAGGTTCTACTTCTTCCATATTCGATCGTAGGTCACCAAGCCTTACAAAATCAAATAATTTAGCATTAATTTTCGAAATGGTTTTATTGGTAACATAGTAGCTTTGATAAGCCAAAAAATTTATATGGAACAGGCCTGGGTTTTCTGAAAGTATTTTTGAAATGTAGTTTGTTGAATCAAAAGGGGATGAATGTGTTTTAATGTCGATTGAAGGATCAATGGTCGTAAGAGTAAAAAAAGCATCCTCTTTAAATGCCCTGGCAATTCCGACCCCTATATCTTGTCCTCCCCCTATAACAATGCACTTGATATTTGATTCGGCGAGATAGTCGGTCACATCCCTCAATGCAAAATAGATATCTTTACTTCCGTTCCCTTTTTTCAAATTGCCCAAGTCGATAATTCTAAGTTTTGAATCAAGATTATCAAGGGTATACAGATATTTCCTGATTTCATTGGGAGCTTTTGCTGTTCCTATGTTTGGTGTTTTTTCTTCGTATGGTACGCCAATTATTGCAACATCATAGCTGTTAAATTTCTCTGATGAAAAATTTGACATATTCCTGGAAATTAAATATCCCAAAGAGCTTTTGTCTTTTAGGATTTTATCCAGCTGTAAATCAGTAGTATCTATGGTGTCAAAATAGTACCTAATATCCATGCAATAAAAATACCAATAAAAATAAAAAACGAAGGCATTTGTCTCTTGATTAAAACAAAGGATACTAACAAATTATTGTTGATATAAATTGTTGAGAATTAGCAAATTGAAATATTTTAGAATCTTTAAAAGCGATAAGTTTACCAGTAGGATTATTTATTATTTCAAAATATTTTTTTGAAAACATTAGATTAATAAACTAAGTTAAAAGAGTTTAACTTGTCAATTTTGATGTTAATATCAAATTATTTTTTCTTTTTCCTGGGTTTTTTTGTGGTTGGTGTGTTTTCAATAATTTTCATACAATCTTCGTATCCCAGTTCTTCTGCTTTAACTGATTTTGGGATTTTGTAATTCTTCTTTTTGTAGGAAATATATGGTCCCCATCTGCCATTTAACAACCTGACTTCCGGGTCACCTTCAAATATCCGGATAATGGCATTTCTATCTTTTTCTCTTTTTGCTTCAATTAATATGATTGCTTCGTCAAGTGAAATAGAGAACGGGTCCTGATCTTTTCCTAAAGAAACAAATTTGTTATCGTGCCTAACGTATGGACCAAACCTTCCAATAGCAACCGTAACTTTTTTATTTTCATATTCACCAAGTTCTCTTGGTAATTTAAATAATTCAAGAGCTTCTTCAAGCGTAATTGTTTCGATGTGCTGACCGACGCGCAACCCTGCGAATTTTGGTTTTTCTTCGCTTTCATCGTCCCCGTTTGACGTTTCCCCTAATTGAGCCAATGGACCAAACCTACCAATTTTTACTGAAACTTGTTTCCCGGTATCCGGATCGGTGCCAAGAATCCTTTCTCCCCTCGTATTTCCGGTTGCCTGTAATGCAGATTCAATCCTATTGTTAAATGGCTGATAGAATTCATGTAGAATATTATTCCATATCTTTTTTCCAACGGCTACATCATCAAATTCTTTTTCGACATTTGCCGTAAAGTTGTAATCAAGAATATAGTCAAAGTGCTTTTGAAGGAAATCGGTCACTACCATTCCTATATCGGTTGGGAACAATTTTGATTTCTCAGCTCCTGTAATTTCCGTGTTTTCTTTTTGTGTAACAACTTTATTATTAAGCGAAATGGTATTGTACTTCCTTTGAACGCCCTCTCTGTCTTCTTTTACCACATAATTCCTGTTTTGGATTGTGGTAATAGTTGGGGCATAAGTCGAAGGCCGCCCGATTCCAAGTTCCTCCATTTTTTTAACCAACGAAGCTTCGGTATATCTTGCGGGTCGCGCCGAGAACCGTTCGGTTGCTGTTATTCCTTTTTCCAGTAATTGATCCCCTTTCTTTATTGGAGGGATAATACTTTGCGAACTATTTCCATTTCCGTTTTCATCGTCTGACGATTCCATATATACTTTCAGGAAACCATCAAAAACCAAGACTTCTCCGGTCGCATTAAATTTCTCACTTGTTGTTGAAATATCGATAGTTACGGTAGTTCTTTCAAGCTTTGCATCAGCCATTTGTGAAGCGATTGTCCTTTTCCATATTAACTCATAAAGCCGTTGCTCCTGCGATGAACCATTAACGGTTTCGTTATCCATAAAGGTTGGACGAATGGCCTCGTGTGCCTCTTGCGCACTTTTCGACTTGGTTTTATATTGCCGCGTTTTTATATACTTTTCGCCATGCAGGTCCTTTATTTTATTTTTAGAAGTATTTATCGCCAAACTGGATAAATTGACCGAATCTGTACGCATATATGTAATTTTCCCCGATTCGTAAAGGCGTTGTGCAACCGCCATTGTTTGAGAAACTGAATATCCCATTTTACGACCTGCTTCCTGTTGCAATGTTGATGTTGTAAATGGCGCAGCAGGAGATCTTTTTCCTGGTTTTTTAACAATATCGGCAACACTAAATTCGGCATTCTGGCATTTCTCGATAAAAGCCAGTGCTTCTTTTTTGCTTTGAAACCTTTGGGTCAACTCAGCTTTTAATTCTGAAGTTTGATCCCCTGGTTCGCTAATAATAAATGTGGCTGTAACCCTATAACTTGAAGAGCTTGTAAAGTTCATTATTTCCCTTTCACGGTCAACAATGAGCCTCACCGCGACAGATTGTACCCTACCCGCCGATAAGGATGGTTTTACTTTTTTCCACAAAACAGGAGAGACCTTAAAACCAACAATCCGGTCTAAAACACGTCTTGCCTGTTGGGCATTAACAAGGTTTACATCTAAATCACGCGGGCTTTCAATTGCGTTTATAATTGCATCTTTGGTAATTTCGTGGAACACAATCCGGCGCGTTTTTGCAGGATCAAGTTTTAATACTTGTATTAAATGCCATGCAATTGCTTCTCCCTCCCGGTCCTCATCCGATGCTATCCAGACCGTTTTTGCGGTTTTGGATAATTTTTTAAGTTCTGAAACAATTTTTTTCTTGTCGGGCGAGACAATATATTTTGGTTCAAAATTATTTTCAATATCAATCCCAAAATCTTTCTTTTCAAGGTCTCTGATATGCCCCATGCTTGAGGTAACCAAAAAGTCGGATCCTAAAAATTTCTCTATCGTTTTCGCCTTTGCCGGCGACTCCACAATTACCAGATTTTCCTGCATAGAATTTTATAAAATTTTGCAAAATAACGTAAATGATTGGCTAAGATCAAAATTAAATGCAGTTTTTTTCTATTTTTCTATTTAATTGGAATAGATGATTTTGTTATTTTAAACAATATTCATTTGCTTTGAAAGTTATTTTGAATGGGTGTTGGCAGGGATATTCATTATATTTGCCAATAGCATAAAAACAACCTATTTTTTATGAATTCGAATAAAAAGCCGTACAAAAAATATTTACATGGATTTTGGATATTTTTTTCAGTTGGACTGCTTGGCATTGTCCTTCTTTTCTTTTTGGTTTCTAACGGGAACCTTGGTTTTATGCCTACTTTCGAGGAACTTGAAAATCAGGAAAGCATCCTGGCATCGGAAATTATATCGGAAGATAGTGTTCAGCTTGGTAAATACTTTTATTCTGAAAACAGATCGTTTGTTTCTTATGGAAACCTTCCTCAGCATTTGATTGATGGATTAATAGCTACCGAGGATGTTCGGTTTTATGAACACTCCGGGATTGACTTAAGAGGACTTGTTAGGGTTTTAAAAGGTATTGTAACTTTTGATGTAAGTTCGGGTGGAGGAAGTACAATTAGCCAGCAAGTTGCAAAAATGCTTTTCCCGCGCCAATCATTTACTAGCAAAGCACAGCTTGTTTTGCGAAAGTTCAAGGAGTGGGTTATTGGGGTTAAACTTGAAAGGAGCTATACAAAGCAGGAAATACTTACTATGTATCTTAATAAGTATGATTTTTTAAATCTTGCCGTTGGAATAAAATCTGCAGCAAATATCTATTTTAATATTCCACCAGATTCGCTGAAGATACACCAATCAGCAATGTTGGTTGGAATGGCAAAAAATTCTTCGCTTTATAATCCAATACGACGTCCTGAGCTTACAAAACAGAGAAGGAACGTTGTTTTTTTTCAAATGAAAAAATATGGATTTATAAGCACAGCAGAATATGATTCGTTGATTACCCTCCCTCTTGGTTTAGATTTTCAAAAAGAAGATTATAGGCTTGGACCGGCACCTTATTTTAGGGAATATTTAAGGATTGCACTTACAGCAAATAAACCGGAGCGCGCCAACTATGCTTCTTGGCAGGGGCAAAAATTTATTGAAGATTCGGTTGAATGGGACACAAATCCTTTGTATGGCTGGTGTAATAAAAATTTTAAGCCTGACGGTGAAAATTATAATTTATATAAAGATGGCATAAAAATATATACAACAATAGATTCGAGGCTTCAGAAATATGCCGTTGAGTCAGTTGAAATGCATTTAAAAGACGATTTGCAGCCTATATTTGATGGAGGGCTAAAAAACTTAAAAAACCCACCATTCTCAGATGATATGGATACGGAAGAAGTGGAAGAATTGCTAAATAGATCGATTAGGCAAAGTGAACGATATAGGAATTTAAGGGAAAAAGGAAAAAGCTTTGAGGAAATAAAAGCGGATTTTAAGCAACCTGCTGAAATGTCGGTTTTTTCGTGGAATGGGGATATAGACACTACGATGACTCCAATGGATTCTATCAAATGGTATTTAAAATATTTCAGGTCTTCATTCATGGCTACCGAAACCAATACGGGAAAAGTAAAGGCATATGTCGGAGGCCCTAATTACGAGCATTTTATGTATGACATGGTGAAAGGAGGCAAACGTCAGGTTGGGTCTACCGTTAAGCCATTTTTATATACACTTGCGATGCAAAATGGATTAACCCCTTGCCATAAAGTTCCTTATGTGAGGCAGCAGTTTAAGCTTTACGATGGTACAATTTGGGAACCAAAAGATTCAGAAGATGATGAAGAAAACTATGGCAAACTGGTTACCTTAAAATGGGGGATAGCCAATTCTCGAAATATGATATCGGCTTGGGTAATGAAGCAGTTTAACCCCTCGGCAGTTGTTGATATTATGAAAAAACTTGGGGTTTATAGTCCTATTGACCCTGTGGTTTCGATGTTTCTTGGTACTTCCGACATTACACTATACGAAATGGTTGGGGCATTTACCACGTTTGCTAATCAAGGGGTGTTCACAAGGCCATATTTTGTGACAAAAATCGAAGATAAACACGGCAATGTAATCGCACGTTTTACACCTGAAAAGCGTGAGGCAATTGATAAAGAAACCGCTTATTTAATGTTGAACCTGCTTCAAGGCGTGGTAGATGAAGGTACAGGAAACAGGTTGAGGTGGCATCCTGATTATGGAGGTTTTACACTACCTATTGCAGGAAAAACAGGTACTACCCAGAATCATTCCGATGGATGGTTTATCGGGATTACCCCGGAATTATCTGGAGGTGTGTGGACCGGAGCCGATCTAAGAAGCATCCATTTTAAAAACATTACATATGGGCAAGGAGCAAATATGGCGCTGCCAATTTGGGGGCATTTCCTTAAAAAAGTTTTTGCCGACGAATCGTTGAATTATTCACAAGATGTTGAATTTACTAAACCTGCAAATTTTAATATTAACCTTGATTGTAACGATTCTAACAAATCACACGAGGAAATAGAGACGATCGAAGATTTCTTTTAGGTCAAACAACATGTTCAAAGCACGTATAAATACTTATCAAACACGTATTTATACGTGTTTCTCAATTTCACCAATAAATACTCTAGGATACTTACGATAATTTTGCAAATTTTACAACTGGGGAAACAGTTGAAAACCTTTACAGAAATCACCTGATCCTTTGTATTGATAGATTACGTACAAAACAATATTTAAATTATTTGAATAAGATTTGGTACTTATTCCCCCCATCTCGTTCATTTATTTTATGAAGCGCTTGAATATCTGCTATTTATGCAAAATAAGCCTAGAAGTAATGTTCAATCTTACCCAGAAAAGCATACGATTTTTATAGGAGGAGAAAGAGTGTTTCAGGAGGGGAACGGTGAAAGCTGTTCCCCTTTTTATATTTGTACAATATTATTTTTTATTGCATAAATAATAAGCCCGGCAGTGTTTTTAGCACCTGTTTTTGACAGCATATTTTTACGGTGACCTTCAACTGTTCGTTGGCTAATAAAAAGTTTTTCTGCTATTTCGGCATTTGTATGCTCAAGGCATATCATTTCCAGGATTTCAATTTCCCTGTTTGAGAATGTAGAATCTGCAAGCACAGGTTTTTTGTTTTTGCCCACAAAAGCACGATAAACCAATTGTGAAATATTATCGTTGAAATAAAATTCTTTATCAAGGACTTTAATTATTGCTTCTTCGACATCTTCAGGATCTGAATTTTTAAATAAATATCCGTTTACCCCTTTTTCAATCAAATGCGAAATTAAATGTTCGTCGTCATGCATCGAAAGTATCAGAATCTTCACATCAGGGTATAGCACCTTAACTTTATCGGTAACTTCTATTCCGTCCATTTCCGGCATTTTTATATCCAATAAGATAATATCCGGTTTTTTTTCTTCTTTTTCTAATAACTCAAGCAACTCTAATCCATTAGCTGCTTCAAGTATTTCACCAATAAACCGGAAATCAGAAAGCAAGGCTTTAAGCCCCTTTCTAAAAAGTGCATGATCATCTGTAATAACTATTTTTAATTTAGGTTCCATGGTATTAAGATAAAATATGGCCTGATATATTTACAGAAACAATTGCAATGGTTCCTTTATTGATTTTTGATGTTATTTTGTATTTCCCATTTAATAAGGATAAGCGGGACTCGATGTTTTTTAATCCAAGTCCCGAATTTTTTGATTCATTCATATTAAAACCTTTCCCATTGTCACAAACTGATAGATACAAATAGTTACCTGAAAATTTTAACTTCACCGTAATGGTTTTTGCTTTTGAGTACTTAATCGCATTATTTGTTAGTTCCTGAAAAACCCTATACACGACCATTTCATATTTTGGCGTGAAACGGATTTGCTTGCCTGTTATCCATGTGTCAACTACAAAAATCGATGATTTATTGACCCAATTCGCAAATTCATTGATTGCTTTTGCAAGCCCTAACTTTTCGAGTGATGGTGGAAGCAGGTTCCGTGTAATCCTTCTAATATGTGAAATAACAGAGTCTACGTGTATTTTTGTTTCGTTTGCCAATCCCTGGGTGTCTTCATTTTCAGTTTTTTTTGCAATTCTGCTTAAGCTTAATTTTATAGCAGAAAGATAGGCCCCAACTTCATCGTGTAAATCCTCCGCGAATCTTTTTCGTTCGTTTTCTTGAGCAAGCAACGAGTTTTTAAGGAGTTCTTTTTGGTGCTCAGCTTTGATACTATTTATTTGAAGCTCGTTTTTATGCAATTTCTTTTGGTAAAAAATAAAAAAGAATAAAATCCCTAAAGCGAGGCTTATTATCGAAAGGGCTCCAACAAATAGTATGATTATTACATCTGAGTTGTCAGGAATCTCCATTAGTTTAATTTTATGCAAAGTAATAAAAATAAAGGATTTAGCAGATAGTCATTTTTCATTGGACACTATTAGTTTTTATTTTTGAACCATATATATATTACTATATCATGTATGGTGGAATATGTGTAAACAGCCATGTATAATAAGTATGATTATGGCCTAAAATTAATTAATTCCGAGAGGGATAAAAAAAAGTATAATTCCATATAAAACGATAATAAACTGATATTGAGATGAATGTGTGTTTTGGCCGTATTAAAACACGTATAAATACCTATAAGGGAAAGTACATTTACCCATGCAAATATCTATTAATGGGGAATATATTAAGCAATAAATTTCCCAATCAACTTCTAATACTGATTATTTTTTACCAATTCTTTTGTTGAAAGCAACCCGCATGCAGCAAAAATGTCTTGACCTCTCGAAGCCCTTATTGTTGTTAAAACTCCTTTGTTATTTAATTCGTCTTTAAATTTCTGGATTGTTTCTTCGTCAGATCCCAATAATGGTGTTTCCGGAATAGGGTGGAACCGGATCAGGTTTAACCTGCATTTTATCCCGTTTAATAAACTGGAGAGCTCTTTCACATGCGTTGGAGAATCATTAAGGTTTTTAAACATTATATATTCGAATGAGACCCTCCGTTGCCTGCCAAAATCCCATGATTTAATTTCTTTCACTACATCTTTTATGGGGTATGCGACTTCAACTGGCATTAGTGTTTTTCGTTCGTCATCGAAAGGGGTGTGAAGACTAATCGCTAAGTGGGCCAGGCTTTGTTCCAAAAAAGTCAACATGCCCGGGATTATGCCAATTGACGAAACAGTTATTCTTTTCGGGCTCATGGCAAATCCCCATTCGGAGGTCAGTATTTCGAGGCTTTTTAATACTTCATCCAAATTATCAAATGGTTCACCCATTCCCATATAAACAATATTGGAAACTTCGTTGTGTTCTTCAATACTTTTAATTTGGTTCACAATTTCACCAGCAGCGAGGTTGCTTTGGAAGCCTTGTTTTCCGGTCATACAAAACAAACAACCCATTTTACATCCAACCTGTGAACTAACGCAAACGGTCCTTCGTTCATTTTCCGGGATCATTGCTGTTTCAATAAAGTTGCCTTTGGTAGTTGGGAAAAGATATTTTCGTGTTCCATCAACACTTTCCTGAAGTTTGGTTGGCGGGTGCAAGCCGATGGTAAACTGTTCCTTTAATTGAGCCCGAACCTTTTTTGATAGATTGGTCATTTCGTCAATGGAAGTAGGATCTTTTTTATAAAGCCAGTCTGCTATTTGTGAAGCAATATATTTGGCCCATCCATTCTCAGCAGCAATTTGCTGCAATTCGCTCAAGGTTTTTCCAAATAATGCTTCTTTTCCGTTATCCATCTAATATTAATTTAACAACTTTATTTCTTTTCAATTAAAAATATATTTCGGAGAGGATGTTTTCATAAGCTATTCCTTTCGAAATAAGCAAATCCCTAACTTCAACAACCATTAAAGCTTTGCCACAAAGGTAATATTTAATATCTGTGGGTAATTCTTTTTGTTCGCGAATGTAATCTGTAACCCTTCCCGGAAAGGCGTCACAACTTTGTTCACGAGAACAGCAAGCAATATAATTTTTGTTTAATGCCCATCTCAAATCGTCTTCAAAATAAAATTGGTTTAAGTAACTCACTCCATGGATTAACGTTTTCCCTTTTTGTAATCCCGATTTAAACATTGAATAAAATGGGGCAATACCAGTTCCTGTTGCAATCCACCATGCAGGCTCTTTACTCCCATGAAAACTTCCATACGGTTTTGAAACATAGAGTTCATCTCCTGGTATTAGGGCTGCTAACTTAGGTGTTAGGTAACCATCTTCTTTAATATGAAAAAGAATATGGATTTCTGCTTCATGGTTTCCACTGCATATGCTATAAATTCGCGGTGTTTTATTTTGGTTTAATGCAATTTTTACTACCATTCCGGCAATAAAATCATGCCTCCGTTCAAATGAGATGACATGAACGCCAGGTGCAATTTCAATGTTACCGGTTATTATTTCTTTTTGAAGGACTGAATCCATTTGTTATTCTTAGAAACTATTCTAACCAATAAATGCAGCATTACATAAAATGTTCAAAATAAAATGGCATTTTAAGAGACTGTTTAATGGTTTGGCAGTTTAAAACTTACCACTAAATTTTCATTTGGCGCCGTAAGAATATTTTTAACAGAGTAATATAGGGTTAAAGATGCTTTGCTTACCACTTGATCAGAATTGCCAGTTAGTTCAATTCTGGATTGATGATGTGCCTTCAGTAGAATTTTTTCAGTTGCTTCAAATCCGAGCGGAGGTTGAACCAATTCAAGTTCATAATCAATATCCGAAGTATTTTTAATTAGGAAAGAATTCACTTTGTGGTTTTCAAGTTTTAAAGGTGTTTGTCCAATTTGAATAGAATTAAAAAACAGGGCTTCAACCAGGCTTGATTTACCTGCCAGGGTATTGTTGAAATAAGCAACAGTCCTTTTGCCCACTAGAGCTTCTTTAATTGCTTCTGGTGAATTGCTTTTAGCAAAAACCAGGGTCATTGGACGATGTGCGCCTTTATTGTCAATTTCCATTTGAACTGGATCATGAAGGTCTGTATTACAAAGAATAGTCAATCCTTTTGTTTTAGTCCATGCGAGGGCTTCCGGATAAAAAGAGGAATGATTGAAGATCTCTATTCCATTTATTAATCCTTTTTCATGTAGTGTTGAATGCTCTTGCCACCAGAGTGTTGTATCTGGTTGTTGATGCTTCCAGCCCGGGTGGTTCCAAAAAATAAATGCACCCTGGTCTTTAGCTTCCTGTAAAGCATCCATATAATCCTCCCGGTCGAGCAGGTTGGCATTTGTTATGAAAAGAGCATTTAAGTGCCCTGGTGGCATATCCCGGGTAATTTCGACGGCTTTGATCAGGGTAATCCCCAGATTTTCCGCAACTGGAAGGGCAAGGTCATACGACCTGTTATGATCGGCTACAATGTCTTGTGAATGCGGTGTATATTCAATATGGTCTGAGATTGCAATTGCATCCAGCCCTTCTAACCAGGCTTCTTCTACCCTCACGGTTGGCCAAACATTTCCATCGGAAAAAACGGTGTGCAAATGAAAATCGCATTTTAATGTTTTATATCCGGGAATATCGGGAATATATATGTTTTTTCTGTGCTGGGCATTAAGTAAGGTTGATAAAGAAAGAATTACCCATAGAATGCCGATTCTTTTACTAATCATTTTATTGGTTTTAAGTTGAACTAAAATTAATACTATTAAAAATCTAAAGAAATTATTTGCAACAATTTTTATAGGATTTTTTAGAAATGGGACTTGGAAAACAATGTATGATTGAAACCAAAATAATTGTGAAAAGTTTATTTATAAACCCGCTAAATAAAAATACTGTCCTTAAAACTAAGAACAGTATTTTTGGATAATTTCGAATTGATTCTTTTAGAAAGAATGCACACGAAAGTACATTTTCTTTAGTTTTGAAACAAATTAAATAACCCGTTATTATTGCTATCAGCAGGTTTTGTTAAACATAAAAATTTCGGACAGTGAGATGGACGGCTTAGTTTTCAAATTTTATTTTATAAGACTGCTTTAGGTAGTTATATCTCTGTTTTTCCCCGTTTCATCTGCTTAATTGGTTGAAAAGTAATTTCATTCGCACAATGGGGGCAAATGAATATTTCGCAGCCAGTACAAGCAAAGCAATTGCTGCAAACCTTATCTGCATCTAGGTCATTAAATACTTTGAAGCATTTTTTGCAGGTAAATTCCTTTGGCGTTATTTTAATCATCTGAAAAATTTAAACAAGCGCAGAAATCCAAAAATAACAATCAGGGTAAATATAATTGTTGCACCAGAAGGGATATTGGCAAAGTAGGAGATAAGTAATCCGGTGATTGTACCAACAAAGGCAAATAAAACCGAGAGTACCAGCAGTTTCTTAAAATCTTTGGTAAACAAATTTGCGGTGGCTTGCGGAATTGTTAGTAGCGATAAAATAAGGATTATGCCAACAACCCGAATGTTTAAAACTACGGTTAGAGCAATTAACGTGATCAGCAGGTAACTAAAAAAAGCCACAGGTATTCCGGAGGCTTTTGCAAATTCTTCGTCGAAAGCGAGGTATAATATTTTTCGGAAATAGAGTATAAAAAAAACAAGAATTACAATTGTAAGGGCAAACATCATCCATAGTTCGATTGATGTTACCGTCAAAATGCTACCAAAAAGATAGCTCATTAGGTTTGGTGTATAGCCCGGGGTCATAAATATAAAAATTATTCCAAGTGCCATGCCGAGCGACCACCATATTGCAATCGATGAATCCTCGCGTATGTCTGCTTTTTTGGTAAAAAACTGGATTCCGAGCGCCGAAAAAACAGCAAAAATTACAGCCCCAAGCAATGGGTTCAAGCCCAGAAAAAAAGCAATGCCAATACCTCCAAAGGATGCATGGGTGATCCCACCGCTTATAAAAACTATTCGTTTTGAAACAATGTAGGTGCCTATTATCCCACAGGTAATGCTTGCAAAAATTGCGGCAATAAATGCTTTTTGAAAAAAGCCATAGGTAAATATTTCGAGTAATTCCTGCATGTTTAGTGAAGATGTGATTTTAATACGGTATGCGGAACCTCACCGTGGGTAATAATCTGGATAGGGCAATTATATTTTTCCAATTGTTCGTTTGATATATTATTGCTGGGGTGGTAATGAAGATGTTTGTTTACGCAAGCAATTGTTTTTACATAACTTGAAATGGTACCTACATCGTGCGATACCAAAATGATGCCCATCCTTTTATTTAAATTTTGTAATTTTTCGTACAGTTCCCCTTCAAAACGGTTGTCAACAAATGTATCCGGTTCGTCCAGAATTAAAATTTTCGGGTCGCTTATCAAAGCCCGGCAAAGAAAAACCCTTTGCATTTGACCGCCCGATAATTCACCAATTGCTTTGTCCTTTATTTTTGATATTCCCATTTCATCTAATAAAAACAAAGCTCTCTCTTTTTCTTCGTTTGTTTTCCACCATTTTTGATTGGAAAGATATCCTGACCGAACAACATCAAAAACAGTTATTGGGAATTTTTTATCGATGTTCCTAACCTGCGGTAAGTAACCAAAAGGATTTTTCCTTTTTTTCATTTCAATACTGAATATTAATTCCCCTTTAATTGGTTTTATTAGTCCCAGAATTGCTTTCAATAGCGTAGTTTTACCGCCTCCATTTGGACCAATAATCCCAATAAAATCTTGATCAAATATTTCGATGTTAATATTCTCAAGAATTGGTTCTTTATCGTACGCAAGGGTAACATTTTTTATGTTGATTAATGGTTCCATATTAATTACTGTCCCTAATGGTCTCTGCAATATACAACATTCCTTCCTGCCAGTATTCGTCTAAAGGTGCGATTTGGATAATCTCTCCCCCAATTTCATTGGCAAATAAGCGGGCATGCTCCCGGTCAAATTCAGTTTGAATGTAAATGCTTTTGATATTCTTGTCTTTTGCCAAATCAACCATTCGTTTTAGATGTTGGGGCGTTGGTTCTTTGCCTTCATGTTCCAACGATTCCTGGATTAAACCATAATCCCTTGCAAAATAGGCAAGCGATGGGTGGTAAACAATAATTGTTTTGTTAGTTAAATCGCTTAAAGTGTTTTTTATTTCAATGTTTAACAAATCAATTTCCTTTATAAACTTGAGGTAGTTGATTGCGTATTTCTCTTTTGCCTCCGGATTTAGTTCTGTAAGGATCGACTTAATTGTGGCAGCCATTTTTTTAACGTTGATAGGTGATAACCAAACATGCGGATCAATTCCATCCATATGAACATGGTCACCATGTTTTTCCATAGTACTGGCAATCAGGTCAAGGTCTTCAGCAAGGTTATAAACCTTCATCTTCTTGTTTGCTTCCATGATTTTATCCATCCAGGCATGCTCAAAACCAATATACCCGATCCTAAACCATGCTTCTGAACCTAATATGTCTTTCATTTGTGCCGGAAGTAGTGAATAGGTAGCAGGGCTTCCTCCATCCGGAATTAATACATTCACTTTAAAATCATCGCCAGCAATCTTTTTAACAAAAGTTTTTTGCGGCAAAATACTTACTGTAATAACCTTTTGTTTTTCTTCCTTTTTTGCAGGTTGGCACGAAGAAAGAACAACCATTGCAATAATGACCCAGAAGCTAAATTTCATGATGTTTTATCGTTTTAATCTTTAATTTACCCACATAACAACCAGGTACAAATTTAGTTTTAAATTCCGGAAAACGGATGTAACTAATGCCATTCAAAAACAAATGCAATAAAATTACTGTTGATTTTTTAAGGTTCTATTTTGTAGATTTTTAGTTACTTTTAAAAAATCGTAATGCAATCATAAAATAAATGAAAGCTAAACCTTACATCTTTCAAATTCTATGTCTTTTTGTATTTACATTAAACAGCACTGCCCAAATGAAAAATCTTGATCAGTTTAAACAGTCCATTGATAAAGAAATTGAAGAAATTGAAAATGTTGTGGTTGAGTGGAGACGGGATTTTCATCAAAACCCGGAATTAAGCAATCAGGAATATCGTACGGCAAAAATTGTTGCCGATCATCTAAAATCCCTTGGGATGGAGGTTCAAACCGAAGTTGCTAAGACCGGGGTTGTTGGAGTTTTGAAAGGAGGAAAGCCTGGTCCTGTTGTAGCTCTTCGAGCCGATATGGATGCCCTTCCGGTAACAGAGGAAGTTGATTTACCTTTTGCTTCAAAAGTAAAAACTACATATAACGGACAGGAGGTTGGAGTAATGCATGCTTGTGGGCATGATGTCCATACCAGTGTGTTGATGGGTGTTGCCAAGATTTTGGCAGGGATGAAAGAGGATTTGCCGGGAACAGTGAAATTTATTTTTCAGCCAGCTGAAGAAGGCGCTTTTGGGGAAGAATGCTGGGGCGCAGAATTGATGATCAGAGAAGGGGTTTTAGAAAACCCAAAACCGGATGCCATCTTCGGAATGCATATTTGGCCACTTCCGGTTGGCGATATCGGATATCGTGCCGGGGCGTTTATGGCAAGCGTGGATGATTTTAAAATTATCGTGGAAGGAAGAGGAACTCATGGGGCATTGCCATGGCAAGGTGTAGATCCCATTGTAACGGCATCGCAAATTGTAATGGGGCTGCAAACAATTGTGAGCCGGGACGTTGCCTTAAACGAAGGCGGGGCTGTGGTAAGCATCGGGAGTATCCATGGTGGTTCGCGCAATAATATTATTTCGGATGATGTGGAGATGCTCGGAACCATTCGTACACATAATGAAAAGGCCAGGGAAATTATTCATAGAAAAATTGTGAAAATAGCAACTAATATTGCTGAGGCAAACGGTGCCAAGGCAAAAGTTGTTATTGACACATTGTATCCATCAACAGTAAACAATCAGAACCTCACTTTAAAAATGGTCCCTGTTTTAAAAGAAGCTGCATTTGCAGGGAAAAATGTGCGTGAAATATACCCTGTAATGCCGGCGGAAGATTTTTCTTATTACCAGAAAGAAATTCCCGGAATGTACTTCTTTCTTGGTTACCTGGAACCTGGAACAAACCCAAATGAAATTGAGGCAAACCATTCCCCCAGATTTTTGGTGGATGAAAAATCGATCCCTGCAGGAATGAGGGCGATAAGTTATTTGGCATTAGACTATTTATTTAAGAATAGAGAGTAACCTAAAACTTTTATTTTGACAAAAACTAGCCATTATTTTAAATTCATTTTAAGTATCCTGCTTTTAGCTCTTTCTGTGTTTTTATGTGCGAGGATTATCTATCAGGCAAAAGTAAACCAGGCATATAGAAACCATCTTGCAGAAGTAAACAGTATCCAATACGGGTTATTGAATGTTAATGAATGGAAGGTTCATTTATCAAATATCCTCACGAAGAAAGTAGAAGAATTTGAACTGACAGACGAGAACCAGGAGAAGTTAAAACCTCAGGTTGAAAATATGTTGTATGCACTTTTGGATGAGGTAGAATTGATCCTAAAAAGCGATGTGGGCAAAATTAAACGCATGCTGATGAATGTGTTTATGGATATGGACAAACTTCGAAACAGCGTTCCGGAATTTGCCGATACTTTGTTGGAAGAATTAAGTGCCCCCGAAAACAAAGAGGGACTGAAAGAATACATTCTTATAAAACTTGATACGATTGTAGCCAGTACATTTAGTGATGACGGGCAGGAAGACCTTCAATTAATCCTTGAAAAATATGACTATAAAGATAAAGAAGATGCATCGTATTATCTGGATGTTCTTTCGAACCAAACGGGAAACGATTTAAGGATAAATGCTTTATTGCTGATCTTGTTTTTATTTATCGTATATGCAATAAACTCATTTAGGATTAAAATGCCAACCAAAACAAATAACCTTTTCTTATTGGCTTCTATAATGGTTTTGCTTGTTTGCGGCGTAACAATGCCAATGATCGACATTGAGGCAAAAATTAGCCGGTTAACATTTCATTTGCTAAATGAAAGTATTGTATTTGAGAACCAGGTTTTATTTTTTCAAAGTAAATCAATTTTGGATGTTGTTTGGGTCCTTTTATCCACTTGGAAAATTGATATGGTTTTTGTAAGCTTCTTAATTTTTGGTTTCAGTGTGCTGTTTCCTATTCTGAAATTGGTTTCCAGCTTTTTGAATTGCAATTACCATTCTAAATTTGGAAGGTCGAAATTTATCTATTTTTTCACGTTCAAATCGGGGAAATGGTCAATGGCCGATGTTTTTGTGGTTGCAATCTTTATGGCGTTTATTGGTTTTAACGGCATTGTAAGCAGCCAGTTATCACAGCTAAATAACGTAAGTGAAAATGTGGAAATTTTGACAACCAATGGGACAAATTTGCAGGCAGGATTTTATTTGTTTTTATTGTTTTGTATTGGAGGGTTATTTTTTGGGGATATTCTTCAGAAAACTATTTCAAGTGATAAAGATTAATTGTCTTTTGAGTATTTCTTCACTTTTATTTTACCTTTTTCCGGAACCGGATCATAGCCATGAGTGCCCCAGGGGTGACAGTGCAAAATACGGTTTGTTGCCAGCAAGAATCCTCTAAAAGGACCGTGAATTTTTATAGCATCTACAGCATATTGCGAGCACGTAGGTATATGGCGGCACGTGGCTGGTGTCCAGGGAGAAATAACGTATTTATAAAAATAAACGGGCAAGAGTAAAACCCAACCAATTCCCTTTAATATATATGACCCAATTTTTTTCATGTAACGAAACAAGAATTTTGTAAAGGTACAATTTTAAAAAATTGTTGGAGAAGAAATAATTTGCCGGACGAAGAATGGAAAGAAAAATGCACAAATAAAAAGCGGTGGTAACCTGCCACCGCTTCCCTCTTGAAAGACAAACAACTAATGACTTTTCTAACTCTGTGGCTATCAATAACCAATCAACCCACATAAGTCCTTTTAACTTTCGCCACAGAGTTATATTTTTACTACGCAGCTAAAAAAAGATAGTTACATATTTTATTTCATTTAACAAATTTTAACCCCTTATTGTAATATGTATGTTTATTTCGAATTGAATATCAAACTTGTGAAGCAAAGTTGTTACATATATCTTTTAAAATTGATATATTCACAATGAAAGTTTATTTATTTGATTTGAACAAATACTTGGTTGAATACGTATTTATTTAGCAATAAAAAATAAAAACTATGGAAAAGTTTGATGAGTACCTTGAAATGATTAAAGAGTTTGTAATCGCATACGGCATGCGGGTTTTAATCGGAATTATTATTCTGATTATTGGTTTTTGGATTATTAGGAGGATTGTAAAAGCAACCCAAAAACTAATGGAAAAACGGGATGTAAATGTGTCTTTACGGGGATTTTTCTCAAGTTTAATAAGTATTGGCCTAAAAGCAATGTTGCTTATTAGTGTTGCCGGTATAATGGGAATTGAAACCACTTCGTTTATTGCCATTTTAGGAGCAGCTGGTTTAGCGATTGGCTTAGCATTGCAAGGAACCCTTTCTAATTTTGCAGGTGGTGTAATGATACTTTTGTTCAAACCATTCAAAGTTGGGGATATCATTGAATCGCAAGGGCATAAAGGGAAAGTTAAGGAAATACACATTTTTGTAACCATTCTTTTATCGGGTGAAAACAAAACCATTATATTGCCTAATTCAGCTGTTTCAAGTGGAGATATTGTGAATTATTCGACCGAGGGCGTTATTAGGGTAGATATGACTTTTGGGATTTCTTATGATTCAAATATCAAAGAGGCAAAAGAGATTTTAATGGGGATCATTAAAAACCATCCTAAAACCTTAAAAGAACCTGCACCATTTGTTGGTGTGTCAGAACTGGCCGACAGTTCGGTTAATTTGGTGGTTAGGCCATATACCAAGCCCGAAGACTACTGGCAGGTATATTTTGACACATACGAAGAAGGGAAGAATGCCTTGGATAAAGCAGGTATTGCAATTCCATTCCCACAAGTGGATGTGCATATGGACAAATAAAAACTTTGATAATTAAATAAAAAGGTGGTTTTCTGTAAAATTAAGAAACCACCTTATCTTTTTTATTATTACAAATACTTATACCGTTTAATGCTCTTTTTAGGTGTTTTCTCAAATTCGTTACTTACCATTTCGACTTTCGAAATTTGCTCGTAACCTGGCAGTTCCGAATTTACTTTTTTACGGTTAGTTTCCATCAATGCCACAATTTCAGAATCGTTAATCCCATCCGTTTTTAATGCTTCGGCATCGGCAAAAACTAGCGCAACAAGTTTTGATTCCCTTTCAATAACAACGCACTCTGCCACATAGGGTTGATTGGCCATTTTAGCTTCAATTTCTTCGGGATAAATATTTTGCCCTGAAGATCCCAGTAACATATTTTTAGACCGACCCCGAATGTAGATAAAATTATTGGCATCAATCACACCCAAGTCACCAGTTTTTAGCCAACCATCTTCGGTAAATGATTCTTTGGTTGCCTGTTCGTTTTTATAATAACCAAGCATTACATTTTCCCCTTTAACCTGAATTTCTCCAACTTCGTTGTACGGATCGGAAGAATCAATCCTGACTTCCATTCGGTCAACAAGCTTTCCTGCTGAACTTGGCATTGTTTTGTCCCAAGCCTCGTAGCTAATCAATGGACCACATTCGGTCATTCCGTAACCTATGGTAAACGGGAAATTGATTCGTTTAAAGAATTTTTCGGTGTCGGCGCTGAGGGGGGCACCACCAATAACAATCTCAAAAAACCTTCCGCCAAATGTACCCATAAGTTTCTCCCTCACTTTTTTCAGGATGATATTTGAAATCCCGGGTATTTTTAATAGAACTTTCATGCTTGGTTTGCTCAGTGCAGGAAGTACCCTTTTCTTATAAATTTTTTCAATTACCAAAGGAACAGAAAGTACCAAATGAGGCCTGACTTCCCCAAATACCTTGGTAATAATTGCAGGCGAAGGTATTTTGCTTAAAAAAGTAATATGGCACCCTAAAGTAACCGGGAACAGAAATTCAAACAATAATCCATATACATGGGCCATCGGAAGGAAAGAAACAATCTTGTCTTCGGGTTGAAGTGGCATATGTTCCCTTGCAAAAACGATATTTGACACTAGGCTCCTGGTAGGGATTAAGACCCCTTTTGTAAAACCGGAAGTTCCTGAGGTGTAAGATATAACGCATGCATCTTCCGAATCCCATTCAGCAAATGAAAATTGTTCTTTACTTAGGCTATTATCGTAATAATATTGAAAAGCATCGGCTAATTTATATTCTGTATCTTTCTTTTTTGCCTTGTGAATCGAGAAGTCTTCCAGTTTTACAATTGCTTCCAAAGTCTCCGCTTTGTCAAAATCAATTTTGTCGAGAAGGGAACTTGCCCCAATAACCAATTTTGCTTCCGAATGATTTAAGATGTGGTTGGTGTCGTGATGGTTAAAATCCGGCAATATTGGTACAATAACCATTTTACAGGATATCGCCGAAAGGAACACCGATCCCCAATTGGAAGCATTTCTGCCCAGAACTGCTATTTTATCACCTTCTTTTAACCCAATGGCTTGGTAAAATAGGTGTAAGGACTTAATTATTTGCGTAACCTGGCAGTAAGTATAGGTTTCTCCTTCAAAATCGGAAAATGCCAATGAGTTCCAGTTTTCAGAAAAGGCATTGGAATACAAGGATGCAAGAGTATGTTTAGTCATGTTTGATAATTTTAGGATGCAAAACCAAATTTACGTAAAAATACTGTATGTCAAACAATTTAAAGAGATATGCCTGTCCAATTTATTGGTACAATCGTTTTAGCCGCACCGTTAATTTAATTATCTTTCAAACTGATATTTTATTTCAGGAAAATATGAATGTGTTTGTACTTGTTTCCAATTATTGGCGGAATTTTCCTTTAAGGTCGATTTTAATATTGGCTTTGTTTTTTCGATTATTGGCAGTCATCTTTGCCCAGGGGTATGGCATGCACGATGATCATTTTATTGCCATTGAGGAACCTTGGTCGTGGACTCAGGGTGAAGACTATAACGGGTGGTTGCCTGGAACCAAAGGACCTGGTGCTGAACCTTCAATTTATAGTTTTTTTTATCCGGGTGTTAATTATTTGCTGTTTGAAGGCATGCAATCGATAGGAATCGATAATCCTAAAACAGAGATGTTTTTTATTCGCCTAATCCTTGCTTTGTTTTCCTTACTAGCGGTATTTTATGGCTACAAAATAACTGAAGCATTTGCCAATAAAAAGATCGCTCAAATAAGTGGGATACTTTTAGCTGTTCTTTGGTTTATGCCATTTTTTAGTGTTCGTAACCTTGTTGAGGTGATTGCAACCCCAATTTTATTGACGGGGATTTGGCAAATTATAAAGATTAGGGATGTGGTATCCAAAAGACGGATTTATTTGTCTTACCTGATTTCCGGATTGATTATCGGTATTGCTGTTTCATTGCGCTACCAGGTTGCAATAATTGTGTTGGGAATTGCCATTGCTTTGTTGTTCGATAAAAGGGTAATCGGGGCACTGATATTTGGAATGGGATCATTGATTTCATTCGCCATTATTCAGGGTGGATTGGATTATTTGGTTTGGGGCAAACCTTTCGAAGTGTTTATTAAATATGTGGAGTACAATATCGAACATAAGAACAATTATGGGAACCAGGATAATTTCCTGATGTATTTTCAGTTAATTCCAGGAATACTTATCCCACCTGTAGGATTGTTTTTGTTTTTTGGTTTTTTTCTAAAAATAAGGAAACACCTACTGATATTTCTTCCTGTTGCATTGTTCATTATTTTCCACACGGTTTTCCCTAACAGACAGGAAAGGTTTATACTTACAATTGTACCAATGGTGGTAATACTCGGGACAATTGGATGGAGTAGTTTTGCGAAAAAATCCAAATTTTGGAAGAAGTTCCCGGGATTGTTAAAAGCGTCTTATGTGTTCTTTTGGGTTTTAAACTCAATGTTTTTGCTAATAACTTGTTTTACATATTCGAAAAAATCAAGGGTAGAGGCTATGCATTATTTTTATTCGTTGGATGAAAAAGTCCAGACAATTTTGGTTGAAGATACCGGAAGAGAGAGGATTATGATGATGCCGGTTTTTTATGCGGGGAAGGCAATAAATGTGGTAGCTATGCCAAAATTTGAGAATGAAGATAATGTGGATTATTCAACTATGTGGTCCTACATAAATGTTGCAAATTCATTTAAAATATTTGAGCAGGATAATGGGATTGAATATCCCGATTATATTGTTTTTGTTGAAGATATTAATCTCAATGAAAGGGTTGATAAAATGAAGAAGATTTTTCCCAACCTTCATTTTGAAAAATATATTGAACCAAGTTTATCAGATAAGGTGATGAAATGGCTAAACCCCAGAAATAGAAACGAAGACTTTTATATTTACAAAACGGGCGTTCATTAAAAATAAAAAAGTCAGCCTTTTACCGACTGACTTTTTGAAACTAAAACGTTTCTATCCTTATTCATAAACTTTTTGCATTTGATTGAAAATTTGGGCTGTGAGGGTGTTGTGCGATGTCCAAATTGTGAGATTAACCTTGTCGAATTTAGAACATGGGGATAGAAACTAGTTATTTGGGGAAGTATATTATTGAATAATTAATGACTAAATACACTCCTTTTTTTAATATTGAGTTACTCAATTGCAAAACATATAAAGAACTTAGTATTTGATAGCAATATTACATATTAAAATTTGTATTGAATTGGTGGTCTTGTAAATGGCTGAATATTCAATGTGAGCGGTTATTCCTGTTTATCATAAGGCACATTATAAGTGCCATTATCCTTCGAATATTGCAGGAACAATGATTGTGATACGTGTACCGGGGTTTTTTGTTCTCGGATTGAGGTCTTCCGTGTAAAGCTTGGTTTCGGTATTCATTCTTTCACCAATCAACGATATCCTTTTGCGGGTCAGTTCCATTCCCAGGTTTAAATTTTGATCGGATTTTGTTACAGGGTTTGTTATTGAAATACCTATGCCATTGTCTTCAATAATTATTTGAATACTTTTTCCATCCAGATAGTTAAAACGAACAGTTACAAGCCCGCCAGTTGGAAGTGGGGTAATTCCATGCCAAATAGCATTCTCAACAAAAGGCTGGATAACCATCGACGGAATGGAGGTTTCATAACTATCAATTTTTTCATTCACCTCAATTTTGTATGCAAATTTATGGTTCATCCTAAACTGTTCCAACTCAATGTAGTTCCTTAATCGCTCAACCTCGTCGTCAATACTAATGAAGTTTGATTTTAGGGAATTCATATTTTGTCGGATCAACCTTGCAAATTGCGATAAATAGGTTCCTGCTTCGGCAGGTTTATTTTGCAGCAAATACCGTTGGATTGAACCTAGCGCATTAAAAATAAAATGAGGGTTCATCATTGATTGCAAAGCCTTATGCTCCAGGTTAATCAATTGCGATTCTATCTCCTTCTTTCTTATTCTTCGGCGATAAAGTGCAATTTGAAAAAGATAAGCCAAAATAGCAACGATGAGGAACAGGACTATTTTTACCAATGTTTTTTGAAAAAAGGTTGGGGTTATAGTAACTGGCAATTCAATGGTTTCACTAAAAAGCTTCCCGTTTTTACTTGCCTTTAACCTGAACTTATAGTTTCCGGGTTTTAAGTTCTGGTACGATACTTTTTTGTCGCTACTACTGACCCAATCTTTATCAATACCATCAAGCATGTAAGTGTAAATAGGTACGCTTGAAGAAAAGTTAACGGCTGAATAATCAATATTAATCCGTTGGTCGCTTCTGCAAGAGACGAAACCATTAAAAAAATCATAATCCTTATTGTCAACCAAAATGTTATCGAAATAAGGTTTTGGGGCAACTTCCTGTTCTTTGAGGAAAACCTGTATTGGAATGGTCGTTAAACCATCGTCTGAAGCAATATGGATTACACTGTCCTGGCATTCAATATCGTTAATGTTATTAAAATCGACCGAGAGTTTTATTACCTTCAATTCTTTTCCGTCAATAACGTC
Organism: Prolixibacteraceae bacterium; assembly: GCA_963677475.2. Taxonomy (GTDB): domain Bacteria; phylum Bacteroidota; class Bacteroidia; order Bacteroidales; family Prolixibacteraceae; genus JABMQB01. The sequence continues at coordinate 648,012 of CAXXQD010000021.1, forward strand.
CAATGGATTTGTTATCAGGTAGATATTTCGAATGGTGGAGAAAAACAATAGGTTTCCACTATTACTGATGTGCTTAATTGCTAAATCAATAGGGTAATCCAATTCTTTAGAAAGGTTATAGAGTCCCGAATCATTTAGCAGATACAAGTTCTGCCCGTTTACATTATAAATTTCAACGTTATTATTTAAAACAAGGTGCGAAAGTATAATTTCCCCTTTAAAAGGTTCGAGTTCTTTGCTGGGGACAATGGTATCTTCGCAAAAAATATAGTTTTCGGAAGCATTTATAATAAGTTGGTTTTTTCTATTAAAGAAGATGTTGTGGATACGGCCCTTTTTGCAATCTTCTTGCAGTACAATGTTATAAAACCTATCCAATATGCTTAGCTCACCACCTTTGAAAAATATTATATTGCTATTCTCTTTGTTAACAATAATTTTTTTTATGCGAGATTTGGTGTCTAATTTTAATAGCTCACCATGATAAAAGTTAGAGTTATTCTTTAATTTCAGGTTTTTTATCCTAAACAATGGGGTATTATTTCCATGTGTGAGAATGTGGTTTCCATTTAAAAATTTGATATCATTTAAGAAGGTACTTTCAATTTCTAAATCCAAAGGAAAAATGTTATGATGTTGGACGAAATACAGTTTGCTTCCATTGGTAATCCATATTCCTGTTGTATCGGTTTTTTTAATGCCAAGTATGTTTTTTTTATTAAAATTTTCTTTCCTTATGTGGTTGCATAACGTAGCATGTGCATTTATTTTAAAAATCCCATTCATGGCACTTGTTATCCAAATATTCTTTTCTTTGTCTTGTAAAATATTTTGTGTTTGTATTATGTTTAAAAAGGGAATTGTCTTTTCCCCATCGAAATAATAAATACCTTTATCATTAGTACCTATCCAGATGCAGCCCATCCTATCTATTAACATATAATTGCTATATTCTGGACTAATTCCTGTTAATTGTGTTCTAACTATATTTGTATCAGAATAAATATAACTTCGAGTTGAACTACTATGAACTATTGTTTTATTTGAGTCTATTGGGTAAATTCTAAACCTTTTTTGTTCAGGGTATGATCTTATACAAATTGGGTTTTCATTGATTTCTTTATATAAGTAAAGGGAATCTTTCATCCAGACTTGATATCTACCATTAACTGTTTTACTAATAAAGTTGAGCCTAAATTTTGATACTAATAGCCGTTTATTAAATACTATTAATTTTTTATGCAGCCCAAGTACTTCAGTTTGAGTGTTATAAAAGTACAAAGTTGAGTCAGAGTCTTGCAGGAAGTCAAGCCAAAATGTTTTTCCTTTCATTTCCCCCAAAAACGGGGCATTTTGTTCGTTAAAAATGGTGTTATTTTTATAAAAATTCAGGGTTCCATTGAGGTTCATAAACCAAATCCTGCCATAACAATCTTCTTTAATATCCAGTATTTCATTGCAGCTCATGCCATCGTTCATACTGTAGGTTTCAAATTTTTCACCATTGAATTTAGTTACCCCCGAATCGGTCCCAAACCAAATAAAACCTTTGCTGTCCTGGTACGAAGTGTAAACGGTATTTGAGGGTAATCCATCCTTAATGGTATAATTGGTAATCAAAGGGTTTTGCCCTAAGATGGGGAGCGAAATAAGAAAATAAATAAGGATTAAACAGATTGCTTTCACTAATTTACTGACTTTGAAAATTGGTTGACCGCTTCCCTGAATTCAACAAAACGCCTTCTGGAAACCGATAATTTTGTATTGTCATGTAAAATAGCAAAATTTCCCTGGTAACTTGAAAAACCTTGCAGGCAATTCATATTTATAATGGTCGATTTATGGATCCTGAAAAACTGCTGTGGGTCCAATACTTTTTCAAATTCGCCCAACGATTTGCTCGAAACTATTTTATTAAGTCCCGATAAATGTAGGATTGTGTAGTTACTGTCGGCTTCGAGGTAACAGATCGAATTTACCTCAACAATGCGAAAACCGAACTTTTCGACTACTGTTATCTTATCAATTTCCTGTTTGTTCTGAACTTGCTGAGAAAGGTTTTCAATAGACTTGCCATAAACCTGCTGAACCTCTACTTTTTGCTTTCGAAGGTTCAAATAAGCAATTGCTTTTGCGCTTGCTTCCACAAGTTCGTTTGGGATTATAGGCTTTAACAAATAATCAATTGCATTTGCCTTAATAGCTTTCAGTGCATATTCTTCGTGGGCTGTGGTGAAAATAATTGCATATTCACTTGCCGGGATGGAAGCCAAAAAGTTGAAGCCATTTTCGTGTGGCATCGAAATATCCAAAAAAATAAGCTGAACATCATTTTTCTTTAGAAGTTGCCGGCCTTCTTGGGCTGAACCTGCACAAGCGACTACTGAGATTTCAGGACAATTTTGCTTCACCATTATTTTAAGTGCATCCTGAACATGGATTTCGTCGTCAATAATTATGGCATTGTATAGGTTCATAGAACAAAGATAAAATTATTAAGACTTGGAACTATGGAAGTGTGTGAACGGTGAATGAAATAATTTATTCGGGATGAATGGTCGGATAAGCGGTTTTGGTGGCATCCTGGATGGTCATCTATTTTCCACATAATTCACTTGTTTGGCAAAATAAAAACTCCGGACAAATTGCCCGGAGTTTAATTGTTGAGGCTACTCACGATATAGTAAAGTTAACCCAAATTGATTTAATTAATGCCTCAACAACCGAATTGAAAACTAAACTAGCTGGAGGATGATCGGTTTATTTTAACATTTAAAAAAGGAGATCAAGTAGATTCTTGTCAGGATCGAGTTTTAAGAATCCATTGAGCTATTTTGTTTCTATCACCGCATATTTTGAAATTTTCCAGAATTCTTCGGGCTTTTCAATTTCCAGGTAAGTTATCAGCCCTTCATCTTCTAAAAAGTGATAAGAACTATCCGGATGTTCGGTAATAAAAATGGCTTTTTTCGAGAACAGGGGTATTTTGTTTATTTCGCGAATGTCAACCTGCATAAAGTTTTCATCGACAACATTTTCCTGAAATGATTTTTCACCGCCAATTCCAAATATCCCGCCTTCTTTTTGTACTACTCCGTTTTCTTTTAATTCTTTATAAGTGCCAAAAGCTAAATATGCTTTGTTTAATTTATTTGTCTGGTCGTTAATAAGTTCTTCTTTCTCGGCAAGGCTTTGGTCTTTCCATTCGGTTTCAACCTGTAGGTTTTCGAACTGTGTATTTAATTCTGCAATCTGAATATCACGTTCTTCAAGGGTTTGCTTGAATTTAATGATCTGCTTGTTTTGTTCTTCATAACTAGCTGCCAGTGACTCGATTTTTTGGTTCAAGGCTGTAATTTTTACCCCTGATTTATAAAGCCTGCTTTCAAGGTTTTTGATCTTTTTCACATTGTCATCAAGCATTAAATCAAGTTGCCTGATATCCTCTATGATCAATTCTTTTTGGCTTACCGTTACTTCATCTTGTTTAATTTCAAGTTGAGTTCGCTTTTGAGTAATTAATGTGAGGTTTCTTTCGATCTCATCCATTGATGCGAACAGATCGTTAATGGTTGAATCCCGTTCTGTAACATTGCTTGAAAGACTTAGATTTTTTGAATTCAGCTTGTTAATTTCTGATTCTTTATTATGCACAATAACCCCGCTAATAACTGCAATTGCAACAATGAAGATTATAAAAGCTACGATTGAAATGATTGATTTATTTTTCATGACTTTATTTGTTTTTTTGTCTTTGTCAGAATAGACTAGCTCCATTTTCTAATCTATTCTTCAAATAACCTGGTTAATACTTTAAAAGGATTTTTTAATTACATCTTATTTTTGAACATTCGAAATGATGTTTATAAATCTCCTTCTTCATTTTATTATTTTGTTTTTCAAACCACTTTAATTTGTCTTTGAACGACATGTTTTCTATTTTTTTTATCGGACAATCTTCGCATCTATCCCCAACTGGGCAGTTGTAAAAAATGCCGTATAAGCCAGTAAAGTTTTCCATAAGCCTGATAAAATTTAAGAGAACGTATTCTAATATATAGGCTAAATGCCAAAACGTATGCCACGGCATGCATATAATGTCTAACATCCAGGTTTACAGGGACTAATGAAATACAGGATTGTGTTTTTAACTATCAAAATGATAGTCGATTATCAAAATGATAATTGAATTATGGAGGGATTTACTCTTCTTTCAGCATTCGATAAATGGTGGCAACACCAATATCAAGTTTTTCGGCAGCAAGCTTGGCATTGTTGTCGTATTTTTCGAGGTATTGTTTTACCAAACGGATATTGTATTCCCTTAAAGTCATTTCCTGGTTAATTGAATCGGCAAGTAAGGCTTCATTGCCCAAAAGGATATGATCAGCATCAATAACCTTATCATCTGAAAGGGTTGCAGCCAATTCGATGACAGATTTTAATTCCCTGATATTGCCAGGATATAAATATGCCAGCAACTTATCAGCTGCCTGTTTCGAGAATGTTTTTATTGGTAGTTGGTTTTCGTCGCAAAAATTAGCAACAAAATATTTCGATAATTGAATAATATCGTTTCCGCGTTGTCGTAACGGAGGTAACTCAATTGGTAATCCAAACAATCGGAAGTATAGGTCACGGCGGAAATTACCCTTAATTATTTCTTCCTGTAGATTCCGGTTTGTTGCGACAATTATCCGGCAATCGGTTTTAACGGGTTTATTGCTTCCAATCCTAACTACTTCTTTTTCTTGCAAAGCTCGAAGTAATTTGGCTTGCATTGAAAGTTCCATCTCAGCAATTTCATCGAGAAAAAGGGTACCTTGATCGGCTTCTTCAAACTTCCCAATTCGCCTGAAATTGGCACCAGTAAACGCCCCTTTCTCGTGCCCAAACAATTCGCTTTCGATCAAATCTTTTGGCAATGCTGCCACGTTAACTGCCACAAATGGTTTTTCCGAACGTTTTGAATTGTAATGGATGGCTTTGGCAACCAGTTCTTTTCCGGTTCCGGTTTCGCCATTTACTATGACCGAAATATTGGTCCTGACCGCCTGTTCAATTTTTTTATAAATCCCTTTTGTCGCAGTACTGTTTCCGATAATTGTGTTTTGATAACTGTACTTTTTCTTGACTTCTCCACGAAGCGAGACAAGCTCGCGTTTCAACAGTACACCTTTTCGGATGTTGTTAACTGTGTTCAACAATCGTTCTTTTATCTCGTTTGATTTTACGATATAATCGTAGGCCCCAAATTTCAATAAATCAACAACAACTTCTATATCGTTCTGCCCTGAAATGAGGATAATCTGAATATCTTCGTTTTCCGATTTAATCCTTTTTAAAACCTCCATTCCTTTCATGTCGGGCAAGCGATAATCCAACGTAATAACATCTGGTTTTTTATATAAATTATCCAGACAGTCTTTCCCGTTCACAAACGATTCTATTTCATAATCAGGATTCAACGACAGGTTGTGGACAAGTAATTTATTGTACCATTCATCGTCTTCAACCACAAATATTTTAAAGGCTTTTTCAGTCATCTGAAAGGTTTGGTTAATGCACCAATATAAGGATTTTTTGGGTTTTTATTCTTCATCACCATACTTGTTTTCTTCCAAATATTGTTCAATAAATGGAATTAGTTTGTTTATCTCATATTTAACAAGTTCAATTATTTCTGAGTTGGTCCCCGGGTTCTTATGATGCAAAATATTCTCTTCCAAGGCCTTTAGATGGGTGAACAATTCCATTGCCTGGATATGTTTTGCCGGTGAAGCTAATTTATGAGCAGTTTCGGCAACTAAATCCAAGTTATTTGAGCGATAATTTTTTTCGATTTCATCGATTCCATTTTTCGCTGATCGAATAAAAATTTCCAGCATTTCCCTAAAAAAGGCTTGGTCGTTGTTTGCCAAATGCATTAACGAATCAAAGTATATGGGAGCTTCTTTGCTGGCTTTTTTTCGCTTAAGTTTTTTCGGATCGCGTGTTCTTTCAATATTCAGTTTATCAATTATTAAATCAAATAGTTCCGTTTCTGAAAATGGTTTAGTTAAATAACCAATCATTCCTACCTGGGTGCATGCAGCAATATCTTCCGGTTTCGTGGAGGCAGAGATTGCGATAATTTTATTGGAAGGCTTTTCTTTTAAAATGGTTTTTGTGGCATCAATCCCACTTGTTACCGGCATATTTATGTCCATCAAAACAATATCTACATTGTTTTCAGAACAAAATGCAATTGCTTCATTGCCATTGACTGCCTCGTTATATTTTATTCTCCATTTATTGAATATTCCTTTTAACATAAAGCGGTTGTATTCCTCATCATCGACAACCAAAACCGAAAGTTTTTTAAATTCTTTGGGGATAACCAGGTTCGGAACTTCGTGATCTTTGATTTTCCTAGGGTCCCCTTCAGGGTAACAAAGCTCCACTGAAACAACCGTGCCTTTGTTTAATTCACTGGAAATGGAAATTCTACCATCGTGTAATTCTACAATTTTTTTAACAATTGATAATCCAAGCCCGGTTCCTTTTTGCTTTTTGGGGGAATCGTTTTCGACCTGAACAAATTCATCAAATACCGTTTGCTGATCTTGTTCGGAAATGCCAATTCCAGTGTCTTCAACCTTTATTTTGATACACGATTTTTCTTCTACTTTTACGATTTCCGTATGCAGAGCGACAAAACCTGTTTCTGTAAATTTTATGCTGTTATTGATTAAATTCAGAAGGATTTGTTTTAGCCTGACCGGATCTCCAATCAAGGCAGGGGCTTTTGTTCCTTTTTCTATAAATTTCAATTCAATTCCTTTAGCATTGGCCTCTGAGCGTTCAATTCCTACTACTTCCTCAAAAACCGAAGATGGCGAAAAATGCTCTGACCTAAGCTTTAATTTTGAAGCCTGGGCTTTAGTAAAATCAAGGGTGTCGTTTACAATATTTTTTAAATATTGAGCCGATTTGGATAATATAATTAATTGTTGCCGGGCTTCATCGCCCATCTTTTTCTGGAGTAATTGCTCGGCCATTCCATGTATGGCATTAATTGGTGTCCGTATTTCGTGGCTTACATTTGAAGCAAATTGTTCTTTAGCAAGGGCAAACTTTTCGGCTTCCGATTTTGCATTTTGCAATACTTGTTGGCGCTCCCGGGCTTCACGGAAATATTTAAACAGTAAAAACTCAACCAGCAAGAGAAGCAAGACTGCAATAAAAGAAAATATGGCAAGTATTATATAGGTTTTGGAGGCAAGCCGGTTTGCTTCATTTGTCTTTTCAAGTAACTCATTAGCTTCCGTTTCTTCAGCCTGTAAAATCAAGTCGGATAATTGTTCGCTTAGGTTCAGGTTCTTCTCAATAAGTTTCGATTCGAGTATATTGAATTGTTTGCCCTGCTCTTGAATACTTGATTCTATTTCTTTTATCTCTTGTTTTATTTCTTCGTTCCCCAATTCCCTTTCTATAACTGTGGTGTCAATAATGGTTTTTTTGCCGCCAAATATTTTTCTGAAAATACCTTTCTTTCGTTCTGTTTTTAAGGTGTCAATAATTGGTTTTCCGAGTTTGGTATAAATTTCAGATAATGAAGGTTGACTTTCTTTTGCCGACTCATGCAACTGAAAAATACTTTCCCAAATATTGAGTTTCTCATACAAAGTTGCGATAAGTGAATCGGTAATAATACTCTTATCATTTTCCATTATTGGCTGGTTGGCAAGCTTATTTAAACTTTCTGAAACTTTATTTCGGTTTGAATTATAAAGTTCTGCTGTTTGTTCTTCATTGGTAAGAATATAAATCCTAACGTTGTTTTCTATCTCCGAAAGATCGGCGGCAATACTTTTTATTACCAAAAGTTTATTGTCAGGTATGGCTGCCTGGTGAATGGAATTTACAATTTGGGACAAACTTTTATAACCAAAATATCCTAAGGTGATTATCGCAAAGGCAATGATAATTGAAAGTACAGAGGTTTGTATTTTAATATCCGGCTTTTTCATTGTATTGCTAATTTAAACATCCTCGGCAATAAAATGAATTTTGCAAACGAATATTTTTTTGGGTGTGTCGAATTCTAATTTGACACTTTTAAGCGGTTTGGAAACCGCTTCACCCACGTTAAATAAGTAAAAAGCCAACCCTTTACAGAGCTGGCTTTACTATCTTTTTGGGTGTGATAAATTCCAATTTGCCACATTTAAAGCAATTTGGAAATTGCTTCACCTTTTAGTCTTCTTTATAAGCTTCGATTAAAATTTCCAGTATTTTTTTACCGGCAGCAGCAACACTGGTCCCGGGACCAAAAATGGCAACTGCACCTGCATCGTACAAATATTGGTAATCCTGTGCAGGGATAACGCCCCCGCAAATAACCATAATGTCGTCGCGGCCAAGTTTCTTCAGCTCTTCAATAATTGCAGGAACCAAAGTTTTATGTCCGGCTGCAAGCGAAGAAACACCCACTACATGCACATCGTTTTCGACCGCTTGTTTTGCACTTTCTTCAGGAGTTTGGAACAATGGTCCCATGTCTACATCAAAACCAAGGTCGGCATAACCTGTAGCCACAACTTTTGCACCACGGTCGTGGCCATCCTGCCCCATTTTGGCAATCATAATCCTTGGCTGACGGCCTTCCATTTCAGCAAACTTTTTGGTAAGTTCCTGTGCTTCCTGGAATTCTGACTTATCTTTTGCTTCTGATTTATACACGCCTTCAATTGTTCTAATTACTGCTTTATATCTTCCTGCAACTGCTTCACAAGCATCGGAAATCTCACCCAAAGATGCACGTTTTTTTGCAGCTTCAACAGCTAATTCCAATAAATTTCCTTTTCCTGATTTTGCACTTTCGGTAATGGCTTTTAAAGCGGTCTGCACTTCTTCTTCATTTCTTTCTGCACGTAATTTTTTCAAGCGTTCGATTTGCGATAAACGCACGGCAGTGTTGTCGATTTCCAGAATATCAATTGGATCTTCTTTTTCCAAACGATATTTATTAACTCCAACAATGGTTTGCGATCCACCATCAATTTTGCCTTGCGCGCGCGCAGCAGCTTCTTCAATCCTCATTTTAGGCACGCCGGTTTCAATGGCTTTTGCCATTCCCCCAAGTTCTTCAACTTCTTGTATTAAAGCCCAGGCTTTGTCGGCAAGTTCTTTAGTTAGTGTTTCCACATAATATGAACCTGCCCATGGATCGGCTGAACGGCAAATCTCAGTTTCTTGTTGGATATACAATTGAGTGTTCCTGGCAATCCTTGCTGAAAAATCGGTTGGCAAAGCAATTGCTTCATCCAGTGCATTGGTATGCAAACTTTGGGTTCCTCCTAAGGTTGCAGCCATTGCTTCGATTGCAGTACGCCCAACATTGTTAAACGGATCCTGCTCGGTTAACGACCAACCGGAAGTTTGTGAGTGTGTCCTTAATGCCATCGACTTGGGATTTTTAGGATTAAATTGTTTCACCAATTTTGCCCAAATCATTCGCGCAGCGCGCATTTTGGCAATTTCCATAAAGTGGTTCATACCCACAGCCCAGAAGAATGATAGACGTGGAGCAAAAGCATCAATATCCAATCCGGCTTTTACTCCAGTGCGGAGGTAATCAAGTCCATCGGCTAGTGTGTAAGCCATTTCAATATCGGCTGTTGCACCTGCTTCCTGCATGTGGTAACCCGAAATTGAAATGGAGTTGAACTTTGGCATTTTTTGAGATGTGTACTCAAAAATATCTGCAATGATTTTCATGGAAAACTCAGGTGGATAGATGTAAGTATTACGCACCATAAATTCTTTAAGAATATCATTTTGAATGGTTCCTGAAAGTTGCTCAAGTGTTGCACCTTGTTCTAATCCAGTAACAATATAAAATGCCAATACAGGCAGTACTGCACCGTTCATTGTCATTGATACAGACATTTTATCCAAAGGGATTTGATCGAACAGGATTTTCATATCCAAAATTGAGTCGATGGCAACTCCGGCTTTACCCACATCGCCAATCACCCGTTCGTGATCTGAATCGTATCCACGATGTGTGGCAAGGTCAAATGCTACGGATAATCCTTTTTGTCCGGCAGCAAGGTTTCTGCGATAAAAAGCGTTTGATTCTTCAGCAGTTGAGAATCCTGCATATTGGCGGATCGTCCATGGGCGCATGGCATACATTGCTGAATATGGACCTCTTAGATAAGGGGCTAATCCGGCAGCATAATTTAAATGCTCCATTCCTTCCAAATCTTCTTTGGTGTAAACTGGTTTAACAGGAATTTGCTCCGGGGTATTCCAGTTTTTCTCAATATTGTTTTTTGTCGACCATTCTGCCGTATTGGCTTGCCCGGTTGCTGCTTTTATATTTATGTCTTTAAAATTCGGTTTCATATTTCTTTAAGATTTTAGTATCAAGTATTTAGTGTCAAGTATCAGGACTGTAAACTTGAACGAAACTTGAAAATCATTTTTTGGATTTCTTTAATTTCTGAAATAATAGTATCGATTTCATCATTTTTCCCAAATTTCAGATCGATACATAAAAACAACTGTGTTTCAAGTTCAAATGCAGAACCATTTGCAATGTCCAGAAACCGCATAAATTCTTTTGCTGTGTTTCTTCCTGCTCCTTCTGCAATATTGGAAGGAATAGAAATAGCTGCTCTTTGCATCTGGTTTGTTAAACCATATTGCTGATTCTTAGGAAATGTATCAGTCAATTGGTAAACAGACTTAACCACTTCTCGAGAACGTTGCCATATTTTTAACTCTAAATAATTATGCATTTTCTAGTCTTGCTACTTGCGTCTTGTTACTTGCTACTTGTGTCTTTAATTTATATTCCCAATTTATTTTGGTATTCTTTCAACTCTTCCAGTATATTACTTTTCACATGAATAAAGTTTGTAATCCCTTTTTCTTCCAGTTCTACTTTGCAAGCGGGAGCGCCGGCAACAACCAAAATCTCATCATCGATTTTTGAATTTAAGACAGGTGCAAGGCTGGCATATTCATCATCTGAACTGCAAAGAACAATAATATCGGCATTGGCTTCTTTTGCTGCTTTCACGCCTTCTGCAATGCTTTCGAAACCGTTATTGTCGATTACTTTGAATCCGGCTACTGCAAAAAAGTTGCAGCTAAACTGTGCACGCGCTTTTCGAAAAGTTAAATTTCCTATGGTCAACATAAATGCTACAGGGCGTTTGTTTTCCTTTGAATACATATCGGTTGTATAGCGCAAAGCTTCGAAAGCCTGTGCTCCACGATATGGTTTTAAGGTTTCAACTTCCGCATCCGGTTCAGTTAAATCAACTGGATCGAATAATGATCCGTCAAAATCGGCATCAATCTTTTCGGTGAAATTAGGGAATTGATTTGTTCCCAATAAATTTTCGCGACGAAGTGCAATGTTTTGGTCTTTTTTGGCTGCCATAGTTTTTATTTCGCTTTGCACAAAGCCTTCTTTGAACGCAGCAATAAACCCACCTTTTTCCTGAATGGTAAGGAAAAGTTTCCAAGCCTCATCAACCAGCGAAGTTGTTAAGTTTTCAATGTAATAAGAACCAGCTGCAGGATCTGCTATTTTATTTAAATGTGATTCTTCCTTAAGAAGAGCCTGTTGGTTACGGGCAATTCTTTCTGAGAATTCAGTAGTTTCTTCGTAAATGGCATTAAAAGGTAGCACAGTTATTGAATGAGCTCCACCAATTGCGGCAGACATTGCTTCAGTTTGTGTTCTCAACATGTTCACATATGGATCATAAACTGTTTTGTTATAACGATTATTTTCACTGTGTACAATCATTTTCGCTGAACACTTGCATTCAGGAGAATAAGCTTCAACAATTTTTGACCAAAGCAATCTTCCGGCGCGTAGTTTCGCAATTTCCATAAAGTAGTTATTGCTCACTCCCATGTTGAACTTAATGTTTTTTGCTACATCATCTATTTTTAGACCCAAATCTGTTAACTGGGTTAAATATTCAGCTCCTTGTGCAAGAGAGAAAGCTAGTTCCTGAACAATGGATGATCCACTATTTGCAAAGAACTTTCCATGAACACCAACTACCCTGAATTTAGGGAGTTCTTTTGTTCCTTCGATCAGAACTTTAAGGTTAGCAACAGCTTCGGTATCAAACTTGCCTTTTAGTACAAATGAACCAATTGGGTCGATGGATGAAGAGGCAACTACATTTTTATTTTCCCATTTTCCTCCATCAATGTATTCTGCAAAAACTTGAGAACAAGAAATAGAATCATCAGGGCAAACAAGGTTAACTTCAGCTGCTTCCATACAAATGTCTTTTAAAAGAACCGCAAGGTTTTCTTTGGTAATAGCACTGCAGTCACTGAAATAAAAACCTAGTGAAGTAATTCCTTTTCCAAGAATATCCAGTGCTTTTTTATTTGCACTTTCAAAATCGTCAACAATAATATTTTGACGAACCAGCCAGTCATTATTGTTTTTATTATTTCCGCGTACAAATGGAAATTCGCCAGGCAAAGAATTCAGATGGTCCATGCCTTCCAAGTTCTCTTCTCTGTAATAGGGGTTTACCTTAAAGCCCTCGTATGTTTTCCATACTAGCGCTCTTTCGTAATCTTTGCCTTTTAAATCAGCATTGATTTTGTCTTCCCATTGCTTTGTTGAAACGGGCTCAAATTCACTGAAAAGGTTTATTTTATTTTTAGTCATATTGAAACTTTTTGATAATCAGGCTGCAAAATTAGCCCTTTTTACATTCCTCGGAGGCAATATTAAAGGATTTTAACGCAAGGTTAACAAATATACTGATGAATATCAGGGATTTAAACATGTATAAATGTGCATATGTTTATGTTCTCACTCGCCTTATTTGTATTGTTTGGACTTCTCTTTCAGAAGAACATTAAATTCCACTTGCAGAATATTAACATATTTTAACAAATCTCCATAAAGCCTATAAATAAAGGAATAAGTGAATATTAAATGAAATAATGTTAAGCAAAAATAAATAATAAATAAACAAAATACTGTTTAAGAATGTCATAGTGGTTGTTAAACAAAATGTAGACATAGAATTAAAACTTTTATTATGGAAACAAGATTTAAACTTTTACAATTTTTCTTACTTGCTGGAATTATCTTTTTTGCAGCTTGTGAAGATGACGATGATGGAATGGAGGTTCAACAATCTTTAAACATTGTTGAGGTTGCGCAAGAAGCAGGACAGTTTGATATTTTAATTGCAGCTGCTCAAAGAACTGGTTTAGATGGTTTTTTGAGTTCTGAAAACAACATAACTGTATTTGCTCCAACTGACCAGGCATTTGAGAACCTACTTTCAGAACTAAATCTTTCAAGTTTGGATGATATTGATAATGCCACATTGACTAACATTCTAAAATACCATGTTATTGGGTCAAAGGCAATGTCTGCTGATTTGAGCTCAGGTTACTATCCAACATTATCAACTTTCAGCGATAATTCTTTATCAATGTTTATTAATACTGAAGGCGGGGTTTATATCAATAAATCTGCTATGGTAACATCTGCTGATGTTCCAGCTAACAATGGTGTTATTCATGTGGTAGATAAAGTTATTATGCCTCCTTCTGTAGTAAATATTGCATTGGATAATGACAATTTTTCTATCCTTGTTGAAGCCGTTGTTAAAGCTGGATTGGTTGATGCTTTGAGTGCTTCCGGTCCATTTACTGTATTTGCTCCAACCAATGCTGCTTTTGAAACTTTGTTTGATGAGCTTGGCGTTTCAGGGATTACAGACTTAAGCGCTGATGCATTATTACCAATACTAACTTACCATGTGGTAAGCGGCAATGTTTTGTCAACCGATTTGAGTAGTGGCGAAGTTGGAACTCTTAACACAAATAAGAAATTGATGATTGACTTGTCATCAGGAGTAATGATTAATGAAAGCTCTGTTATCGCTGCTGATATTCAGGGAACAAACGGAGTGGTACACGTAATTAACAAAGTGCTTATTCCTTAAAACAAAAACAAATTAAATAACAATTAAAATTTACACAATGAAAACTATTATTAGAACATTCGCAGTTGCATTATTAGCAACATTTACCCTATCATTAAGTGCATCAGAACTATTAAACTCTAACTTAATTGAAGTAGAACCTTCAATGGTACTGGAAGAGTGGATGCTGGAAGAAACAAATTTTGAAACAGTTGAAGAAGCAGGAACAGTAGTAGATATTGCCATTTCTAACCCTGATTTTTCAATCTTAGTAGAGGCAGTTTCAAAAGCAGGATTGGTTGAAGCTTTGAGCGCTGAAGGGCCCTTCACTGTTTTTGCACCTACAAACGATGCATTTAGCAGCTTGTTTACTAAACTCGGAGTTAAGGGAGTTTCTGATCTAACGGTTGAACAATTAATGCCAATATTAACCTATCATGTTGTTTCCGGGAAAGTGAAGTCTACAGATTTGTCAAATGGTATGGTAAGTACACTCAACGAAAGCAATAAACTTAAAGTTGACCTTTCAAATGGTGTAAAAATTAATTCAAGCAATGTAATAGCAGCTGATATCCATGGCAAAAATGGAGTAATCCATGTAATTGATGCAGTTCTTTTACCACGTTAGATAATAAATACCACGACAAATATTTTTCCTTTGGTGCTGCTTCAGAAATGGGGCAGCACTTTTTGTGTAAAAAACTAAATTTGGCAAGTTTGGTTGCTGTATTTAGCTAAATTGGCAAGTTTTGAGATGGAGAATATATACTGAGCTATCATAGAGTAACAACCTTACAGCTCGGAAAACTTATATTTTTGATTAATTCCAAACCCTTTTTCCCCTAATTGAACAGTGGTGCATTCGGTATAAAAATCGTGCTCAAAAAACAGAACAAAATCCCTTTCAACAGCTTCCTTCAAAAAAACCTCTTTTTCTTCTAGGCTTGTAACCGGGTACAGGTCATACGCTGCCAACCAAACCAGCGGTATGTTCGCGGCAGTTGGAATTAAATCCGACATATAAACGATGGTTTTGCCTTTGTAGTTAATAAAAGGGATCATCATTCCGGGTGTGTGCCCATCATAAAACCGAATGGTGATATCTGGGAAAAGCTGCCCTTCGTTTTCTACCAAATTTAGTTTGCCAGAGTTAAACAGGAATTCTAAAATTTCATGGTGATATGCAGCCCTTTCCCTTACATTCGAAATTTTGGAATGTTCCCACTGCGTTTTACTACACCAATATTTTGCATTCGGGAAAGCCAATTCCAGTCCTTTGTTTGTTTTTTTTACAGCTCCATTACAATGATCCCAATGCAGGTGGGTGAAAAACACATCGCTTATTTCATCTGCTAGATAACCTGCATCTTTCAATGATTTTTCTAAAATATGACCGCCCTCTAAGCCGTTGTTTTTAGTATATTTCTCAGAATAATGGTTCCCAACCCCGGTTTCAATAAGGATTTTTTGTTTCCCCAGATCAACCAATAAACACCGCAGGGTTAATTGAACAAAATTGGATTTATCTGAAGGCATTGTTTTACTCCAAAGAACTTTTGGGATAACACTAAAGAGAGCTCCTCCGTCGCATTTAAAATTGCCTGCAGAAATAGGAATAAGTCTCATAAACCAAATTTTATCGATCCAAAAGTAAAGAATTATATTGAACAACAATTTTTGGGATTAAAGGATTAATACCATACAAACTATTATCTTTAATTTTTTTCTGAAAATTATGAAAATGCGCATTCATTTTATTGCGATAGGTGGCAGTGCCATGCATAATCTGGCTATCGCACTCCATAAAAAAGGTTATCAAATAAGCGGATCGGACGATGAAATATTTGAACCATCGAAAAGCAGGTTGGTTGCCTATGGTTTATTGCCCTCAAAAATTGGCTGGGATGTGGCAAATATTTCAAACGACCTCGACGCTGTTATTCTGGGAATGCATGCCCGTGCTGATAATCCGGAACTGTTAAAAGCACAGCAAATAGGGGTGAAAGTATATTCATACCCCGAATATTTGTACGAGCAGACTAAAAATAAAACCCGGGTAGTTATTGGTGGGAGCCATGGTAAAACCACCATTACTTCTATGGTAATGCATGTGTTAAAACAAAACAATATTGCCTTTGATTATATGGTTGGCGCCAATTTGGAGGGGTTTGAAACCATGGTTGGTTTAAGCAACGAAACCGAAATTGCAGTATTTGAAGGCGATGAATATTTGTCTTCACCAATCGACAGGCGTCCGAAATTTCACCTTTACAAGCCGCACATTGCTTTATTGACCGGAATTGCCTGGGACCATATCAATGTTTTTCCAACTTTTGAAAACTACGTGCAGCAGTTTGATGAATTTGTGGGTATGGTTATGTCTGGCGGTTTTCTTACCTATTTTGAAGAAGATGCTGAAATACAAAAGATTGTTTCGCGCCACGTTAATTTAAATTCAAAAGCTTATTGTACCCATCCGTCGAAAGTTATCGAGGGGAAAGCATTTCTAAAGTCCGAGGGGAAAGATTATCCTCTGCAGGTTTTTGGCGATCATAATTTGCAAAATATATCGGGAGCCAAAGAAGTTTGCAAACAAATTGGCATTTCCGAGGAACAGTTTTACACGGCAATCACAAGTTTTAAAGGTGCCGGACGACGTTTACAAGAGTTGTCGAAAAATGAAGAATGTGTTGTTTATCAGGATTTTGCCCATTCCCCTTCAAAACTGAAAGCAACGGTTTCTGCCGTAAAAAAGCAGTTTCCCGAACGGCGGTTGGTTGCTTGTATGGAACTTCATACTTTTAGCTCGCTGAAAAAAGAGTTTCTTCCGTTATACAAAAATACGATGAACGAAGCAGATGTTGCTTATGTGTATTATAACCCGCATACTGTTGCCCACAAAAACCTGGAGCCGATTTCAAAAGAGTTGGTTTACGAAGCCTTTGGTAAAAGCAGCCTGATTGTAAGCACAGATTCAGATCTATTGTTTTCGGAACTTTTAAAAATGAATTGGAAAAACACAAACCTCCTGCTTATGAGTTCCGGTAATTTCGATGGAAAAGATTTAAAAGAAATAGCAAGAAAAATTATTTAAACAGATTTAAAACAATGCAGTTAAAATTATATGTGAGTATTGCAGCCTTCATCGTATTCTTTGGATGTAAAAATGCAACACAGGTTTCGGAAGAAAAAGTTAAAGAAATTCATGAAAAAGCATTGACGGTTGATACACACTGCGATACCCCGATGAATTTATTGTATTCGGGATTTGACATAGGAGTAAGAAATGAAGCACCTAAAAACCGGGTCGATTTTCCGAGAATGAAAGAAGGAGGTTTGGACGCCATCTTTTTTGCTGCATTTACAGGGCAAAAACCAAGAACACCCGAAAATACCCAAATAGCTTATGAGCGTGCGCATTTAATGATCGATTCAACATATTCTGTTTGTAAAAAATACAGCAACATGGCTGAAGTAGCGGTAACTGCCAACGATGCATCACGGATCGAAAAAGAAGGAAAACGTGCCATTTATATCGGCATGGAAAATGGCTTTCCGATTGGGACAGATTTAGCCCGGGTGAAGGAATTTTACGACAGGGGTGTTCGGTATATTACGCTTTGCCATTCGTTTAACAACGATATTTGTGATTCATCAACCGACGGCAAAGGACCAGAACACAATGGATTAAGTGAATTCGGCAAACAGGTGGTAAATGAGATGAACCAGTTGGGAATGATGATCGATGTTTCGCATATTTCCGACAAGTCGTTTTTCGATGTGGTTAGCCTCAGCAAAGCACCCGTAATTGCATCGCATTCCAGTGTTCGTGAAATAGCTCATCATAATCGAAATATGACCGACGAAATGATTAAAAAGCTTGCTGAGAACAAAGGGGTTATCCAAATTTGCTTGCTTGATCAATATGTAAAAGATCCGGACACAACTGCAATAAGTTTTCAACTTATGGAAGAAATCCGTGAAAAATACTATTCAAAATGGGAAGAGCTTTCGGAAGAAGAAAAAAACGCAGTCCGAAAAAAACGGGATGAGATTTATGAAAAATATCCCAGAAAAATACCCACAATTGCAGATTATGTTGATCATATCGATCATGTTAAAAACCTGGTTGGAATTGATTATGTGGGAATAGGAAGCGATTTTGACGGTGGTGGGGGATTGGAAGACTGCGTTGATGTGAGCCAGTTCCCGAACATCACCCGGGAAATGCTTAAAAGAGGCTATACAGAAAAAGAAATCGAAAAAGTGTGGGGAGGCAATTTTTTTAGGGTGTTTAAAGAGGTTGAGGAATTAAGTAGCAAAATAAAAATGTGATTCGTCCCCTTTGTTATAGGGCTACCCTTTATACACAAATATTCGTTCTTTCAAATATTGTTGAGTTAACAAATGGCTGTTGATAATTAGCTATTTAATTTATTGATATACAGACATTTAAGTTAGAATATCCGATTATTTTTCATTATCTTAAATGCATGATAATCAACAAGTTTAACGGTTTTTTCAGTGGGTCTTTACCTGATTTACGTATTGAAAAGAGAGCAGAAAAAGTAATGAATGATATGTTTACCTTTGGGAAAGTAGTAGTAAATAAATTCTGTGCGAGTTCTACAGAAAAAATAGGGGCATATCGTATGTTTGGGAACAATAGTTTTGATTTTAACAACCTGGCACAAGGAGTTATAAAATCCTGTCAGGATAATCAAGGAGCAGGGCATCTACTTTGTATACAAGATACTACAGAATTTAACTTCACCCACCATATCAACAGGATAGGTAAAACAGATAAAGGTATTGGTCCAGTTACAAAAAATGAGAATGCTGGTTTCTTTTGCCACCCAGTATTGGTGGTAGATGCTGAGGATAAAATACCCACAGGCATCACCTATATAAAGTTATGGAATCGGTCCTGGGACAAACAGGATAAATACGAACGGGGTTACAAAAGCCAGGAAATCAGCCAAAAAGAATCATACCGTTGGGCCGAAAGTGCCCAGGCGGCTAAAGAAGTATTATCAGAAACCCCAATGTTGACCATTATTGGCGATAGGGAATCGGATATTTACGAGGAACTGGCAACTGTCCCAGATGAACGGACCCACTTGTTAATACGTTCAAGCATAAACAGGAGGTTGGCAGGTGACAGGAAAAAGCTATTCGAAAAGCTAGAAGAACAAGGGCAAAAGGACATTTATGAGTTACAAATAAAAGGGAATAAAAAACGTAAAAACAGGGTCGCCCAGATGGCATTAAAATATGTCAAGGTCAAAATAAAAAAGCCGCAAAAGGCACACATGGAAAACTATCCCGACTTTGTTGAAGTTTGGGCAATAGAAGCCAGGGAATTGCAAAAAACTACCCCGGCAGGGGAAGCACCAGTGCTTTGGAGGTTATTGACATCCCACTCAATTACAACGGTCGAAGATGCCATGAAGTGTTTAGAATGGTACAGTAACAGGTGGTTTATTGAAGAACTTTTTCGGGTCATGAAAAGCAAAGGGCTTGAACTGGAAGCGTCACAGCTTGAAACTGGGGCAGCATTGAAGAAACAAGTAGTTATGGCACTTCAAATTGCCTTAACCGTAATGATGCTTAAATTATCACTCAACAAAAAACAACAAGTAAAAGCTGAAATAACTTTTTCAGCAGAACAAATAGAGTTTATTAAATTATTAATGACGGAAATAGAAGGAAAAACAAAGAAGCAACAAAACCCATATCCTAAAAGGACTCTGGCATGGTGTGCTTGGGCAATAGCAAGGTTGAGCGGCTGGAGTGGTTATAAATCACACGGCCCTCCTGGATATATATCTATTAAAAATGGACTTGATATCTTCCATAATAAGTTTGAAGGTTATCAAGTTGCTTTAAACTTTTTAAATTTAAAAGTTGTGTATAAAGGGTAGTTGTTATAGGGAGGGGGGTTTTTATCAAACATTCTAGTACCCATTAAAATTACTCATTTCTCCAGATGACTTCCTGATTTCCCCCTTTGTTAAAGGGGGATTTAGGGGGATTCTTATCAAACAAGCTAATACCCATTAAAGCTACTCATCTCATCAGATGATTTCCTGATTTTTCCCCTTTGTTTATAACCTTCAGGTTCATAGCCTAAAGTAATGACAAGTCCTATTCTTTTTTTGGATGGGATTTTTAATAGTTGTTTGATTTTATTCTCATCGAACCAGCCAATCATGCACGTTCCCAAACCAAGCTCAGCAGCTTGAAGGCAAAACTGGCTTGCAGCTATTCCAATATCAATTAATGGGAATTCCCGGTTTTTAAGGCTTCCCCCAATTTGAGCGATTAATTTTGCTTTTTCAAGTACAAATACTGCTACAACCGGCGCTTCCACTGCAAATTTGTTAAAAGCAATTGTTTTTGAAAATGTGGCTTTTGCCACCTGGTCTTTTAATTCGGGGTCATCCACAAGGATCAATTTCCAGGGTTGCGAGTTGCATGCCGACGGGGCAATCCTTACCGATTCGATTAACAGTTCCAGTTTTTCTTTTGCAACCGCTTTATTCTGATACCTTCGTACACTTTGTCGTTTTGCCAATAATTCCTGAAAGCCCATATCTGATTATTTTGTTGTAAAGATCAACTTTTTATGGATAATCTGAAATAACTTTCATTGTTAATTATTATTTCAAAATCCAATTAGTTATGGACAGTCAAAAAGCCCATATACTCTTATTATTTTTTGTCTATTTTTTTTATCATGTGCATTTTTCATTTAACAAGTACCAATCTAGGTCATAGTACTTTTATTTAAATTTTAATACCTTTAAATCCGATTTCTCATGGGAATTGGATTTGATTAGCTTAAACCATCTTTGTGTTAAAATAATTTACCGTTAAAAACGCTATCATGAAGACTAAAGGCCTTCTTTTGACTTTCATCATTTGTTTTTGTTTGGGATTAGGTTCAAGTGCTCAAAATATGCTTGAGCGTTATCAAAAGGCAGAACAGTTTTTACCCAAGAATATATCGGAACTGGTTCGGAATATGCATATCAGTCCCAATTGGGTGAAAGACAGCGATGATTTTTGGTATAAAATAGAAACCGTTTCCGGCTATCAATACATGTATTTTAATGCCGATCGGAAAACACTTGCTAAGGCATTTGATCATCGCAAAATGGCAGATGCCATTGAGGGGCTGATCAGGAAAAAACAAAATCCAGATTCGTTAAATCTGGATGATATAAAATTTGGGAAAGGTGGGAACCTGACTTTTAAGGTGGACAATAAAATCCTGAAAGTAAACCTTGCATTTTACGATATTTCTATCATTGATAAAGAAGAAGAGTTGTTAAAAAACCAATCAAGATCTCCCGATGGGAAATGGATCGTATCCGTAAAAGCATACAATCTCTATTTAAAAAATGTTGAAAATGGGAATGAGATTGCGCTAACGACCAATGGAATTGAAAAATACGAATATGCGACCCCGGTATCGTGGTATAAGTTAAAAAACGAATCGGACGGAAAGGATGAATACGATCCGGTAATATCCATAAATTGGTCACCCGATTCCCGAAAATTTGTGTGTTTTCGCCTCGACAGGCGCGAGGTTGGGAATTTATTTTTGTACCAAAGTTTGCCCGATAGCGGGATGAAAGCAAAAGTATGGTCGTATGAGAGGGCCCTGCCCGGTGAAAATCCCATCAAAAAGGAATTTTACATTTTCGATGTGATTAGCAAAGAGAGCATAAAAATTGACATTCCTGCTTTTGCCGATTTTAACAGTAGCATCGATCCGCAATGGATAGGTGATAAAGGAAGGGAATTATACCTTGCCCGTTTCGAAAGGGGATATAAAAAAATAGATGTGTTCCGGATAGATGCCCGGACTGGAAAAGCACAAACAATTTTTTCGGACGAAGCATCAACCATGATTGAATATCAGAATATTAGCTGTAAATGGCTAAATGATGGCAGTAAATTTTTCTGGACCTCGGAAAGCGATGGATGGAACCATATTTATGCCATTGATGGCAAAACCGGGGCTGTAATAAAACAGCTGACCAAAGGAGAATTTGTTGTTCATTCTATTGAAAAAGTAGACGAAAAAAATGAGTCGATCTTTTTTATTGCTGGGGGAAAAGAAAAAAGAAAGGATCCGTATTACAGGCATCTTTATTCTATCGACTTTAATGGAAACCACTTCAAAACACTCACTTCTGAAAATGCTGATCATTCGGTATCCTTATCTCCTCGGGGAAACTATTTTACCGATTCATATTCCACTATAGAAACAAAGCCTAAACATGTTTTAAGAAGTGCAAGCACCGGAAGGGAAATATCCGAATTGGCTATTTCCGATATCAGCAAGCTCATGTCGGCAGGCTATAAAATGCCTCAACCTTTTAAAGTGAAAGCCCGCGATGGGAAAACGGATATATTTGGTGCGATTTTTTATCCTACACATTTTGATCCTGATAAAAATTATCCGGTAATTGATGCAACATATTCGGGACCACAAGCTGTTCGAACACCTAAAAGTTTTGATAGGGCATTTAGGTCGGCAGATGTATCGCTTGCCGAACTTGGGTTTATTGTGGTAACTATCGATGGCCTTGGAACAGCCAAACGCTCAAAAGAATTTCATGATTTCTCGTACGAAAACTTGGGCGATATTGGTGCTGAAGACCATATTTCAGGATTGAAACAATTAAGCAAGGACCACCCGTATTTGGACTTGGAAAGGGTAGGAATTTACGGGCATTCTGCCGGAGGTTACGACGCGGCGCACGCCCTTTTAACACATCCCGAGTTTTATTCTGTTGCTGTTTCTTCAGCCGGAAACCACGACCACGGAATGGCGAAAGCCTGGTGGCCCGAGCAATATATGGGAATGCCAGGTAAACATTATCAGGAACAATCGAACCTCACCCTGGCAAAAAACCTTAAGGGGAAATTATTATTGATGCATGGCGATATGGATAACAATGTAAACCCTGCTTCGAGTCAACGTTTTGCAGCAGAACTAATCAAAGCAAATAAAGATTTTGAGTTGGTGCTAATCCCCAATAAAAACCATGGCATGTCAGATCATCCTTATTTTATACGCAAACGTTGGGATTGGTTTGTAACGCATTTGCTTGGTGAAACCCCACCGAAAGAATTCAATATCAGTTCATACAATTAGGCATCTTAAATTTTCAAAAACATAAATATGTTTAAAAAGGAAACGTATATAAAAAGAAGGGACGAGTTAAAGAAAAAAGTTGGGACCGGATTAATCCTATTGTTCGGAAACGATGAATCATCAATGAATTATGCCGACAATACTTATCGTTATCGGCAAGATAGTACTTTTATCTATTATTTTGGTATTCAACATCCAGGGCTTACAGCAGTTATCGACATCGACAATGACCAGGAAATAATTATTGGGGATGATTATACCATTGATGATATTGTGTGGATGGGTTCACAGCCAACTATTTTGTCAAGGGCAGAAAAATGCGGGGTGTCGATAGTTAAGCCTGTTAAAGAATTAAGAACGATTTTAGATTCATCCAAAAACAAAAAACAAATAATTCATTTCCTTCCTTTATACCGACCTGAGAATAAAATAAAATTGCAGAATTTAATTGGCATTTTGCCCAACGACATTCAAAATAAGTTTTCGGTTGATTTGGTGAAGGCAGTAGTTTCGCAAAGGGAAATAAAAGATGAAGAAGAAATAAAAGAATTGCACCATGCTGTGAATGTGTCGGTTGACATGCATGTGGCAGCAATGAAAACAGCAAAGCCAGGAATGACTGAAGCACAGGTGACGGCTGAAATACACAAGGTTGCTTTAGCTGCGGGTGGCGATATTGCTTTCCCTATAATTGCAACCATTAACGGACAAACCCTGCACAACCATTATCATGGCAATAAAATAAAAGAAGGGGATTTGTTTTTGGTGGATGCCGGATACGAAGCAAACAGTTGCTATGCGGGTGACCTTTCAAGTACTTTCCCTGTGGGTAAAACGTTTACCCCAGAGCAAAAAGATATCTTTCAGGTAAGTTTAAATGCCCATGAGGCAGCTATTGCTGCCCTACAATTTGGTGAGCCGTTCCGAAATGCACATACTGCTGCATGTCTTGGGGTTGCGGAAGGCTTAAAAGTAATGGGACTGATGAAAGGAAACATGGAAGATGCTGTTGAGGCAGGAGCACATGCTTTGTTTTTTCCATGCGGAACTGGACATATGATGGGACTAGATGTCCATGACATGGAAGACCTTGGTGAAGTTTGGGTAGGCTACGACGGACAGCCTAAAAGCACCTTGTTCGGTTTAAAATCTTTGCGGTTTGCCAAAACGCTGAAAGCTGGTCATGTTTTTACCATTGAACCTGGTGTTTATTTTATTCCTGAACTAATTGACCTTTGGAAGAGAGAACCACGGTTTGGTGAATTTTATAACTGGGATAAAATTGAAGCATTCAGAAACTTTGGTGGAATCAGAAACGAGGAAGATTTTGTTATGACCGAAGATGGAGCTGTTCGGTTAGGTAAGCCTAAGCCAAAGACCATAGAACAGATTGAAGCAATCAGGGCAAAGGTATTTTAACGAAGGCCAATTATTTCAATTAAAACCTATAACTTAATCTAGATGATTGAAGAAGTGCTGGCGAATTCTTATTCGCAGGTACATTTGTGAAGGCAATCCACAATCTGGCTAAGAATATCGTATTTCAAAAAGTAAAAGGTGTTTTTTCCTTCCCTTCTGGAACAAAGAACGCCTTTGTCTTTTAAAATGCCCAGGTGGTGTGAAGTGGTAGATTGTTCAATACCAAGCAGTTCGTGTATTTCTGTAACAGTCAATTTTTTCCCTCCCTCCAAATGTTTAAGGATTGCAATCCTCATTGGATGAGCAATGGCTTTCAGCATATTTGCAGCTGTTTCCAAACTTCCCGTATCTAACTCCTTGATATCTACCATAATTAAATTCTTACAAATGCAAATATATAAATATTTAATAATTATCCTATGCCTATGTGTTCATTTGAAATAATTCTGAATAAAGCATTGGTTCTTAATAAAACTTAATTAAGGGATTTTGGGACTTAGATAATCAAAATGTATATGGTGTTGACAATTTTTTTTTGCTACTTTGCTGCCTTATTATTATAAAATGACAGTACTTAAGGAAATTCAGGCACCCATCAGTCAAGAGCTAAAGGATTTTGAGCCTTACTTCAAAAAATCGCTGAGCAGCGATGTGCCTTTGCTAAGTACAATACTTAATTTTATATACAGGACCAAAGGCAAACAATTACGGCCAATGTTTGTTTTTCTTTCGGCTGCCTTGCATGGCGAAACCAATGAAATGTCACAACTGGCAGCATGCTCGGTGGAATTGTTGCATACAGCCACTTTGACCCATGATGATGTGGTGGATGAATCGTATGAACGGCGGGGCAGCTTTTCGGTGAATGCGCTTTGGAAAAATAAACTTGCAGTTTTAGTTGGCGATTTTATCCTTTCAAAAGGTTTTCTTTTGACACTCGAACATAAAAAATACAACTATCTACATCTTATTTCGAGAGCTGTAGAGGATATGATTGAAGGCGAAATCCTTCAAATGAAAAAAAGCCGAAAACTGGATATTGACAATGAAACCTACTTTGAAATTATACGAAAAAAGACTGCTTCGTTAATTGCAACGAGCATGGCAATTGGTACTGCTTCGGTTTCGGATGACGAAGAACTTGCTGAAAAAATGTACGCCATTGGCTTAGACGTGGGCATAGCTTTTCAGATAAAGGACGATATCTTTGATTACCAGAATAAGGGAATAATTGGGAAACCAACCGGGAATGATATTAAAGAAAAAAAGATAACCCTCCCGCTTTTGTATGTTCTTAAAAATTCAGGGTCGAAAGAACGCAGGCGGATATTGAAACTTATTAAAAGAAAGAATAAAAATACGGCTGTTGTTCGCGAGTTGATCGAACTGGTCGTTCAAAAAGGGGGTATTGATTACGCTACCCAAAAAATGAACGAGTTTAGGGATAAAGCGATTGCCGGACTAAATGAGTTTGACGATTGCCCGGCCAAAGAATCATTAATTACCCTGGTTAATTATATCACCACCAGAAAAAAATAAATAGTTAACGTCCTCCTTTTTAAAGGAGGTGCCAACTTCAGAGTTCCGCATTGGGATACCAAATATTTTTTCAATTTTCATTAATTGCGTAAAAAACAACTAAAAATCCGAGCTAACCATCTGAGATTTTAATATTTGAAAACAAAATAAATTTTCAAAAACAGCCTGGGACACCCAAAACACCACTTTGTTTAGGTTATTTTATTGATATTTAGAGAGATGAGTGTTTTGTGTTGGAAAAAGTGCGGAACTCAGGAAAAAAGTAAGAGCAACGTCCTCCTTTTTAAAGGAGGTGCCAACTTCAGTTGGCGGAGGATTCCATTTCTTATTACGTTTAGGATTTTAATCATAAAATCCCCCTTGGTTTGCCATGAGGTTTCCTTTTGTTCGCCCCTTTCAGGGGTATTTACTAGCTTTAATAATTTTCCTTATTTTAGAAAAACTTCACGTCCTCATTACATATCTCCGACAGTAAATTATTGGCAAGCCTGCTTGCACCTATCCTAAATAACTTATTGTTCATCCATTCTTCGCCAAGAATTTCATCTACAATCGTAAGATATAACATTGCTTCTTGTGCCGTTGAAATTCCGCCAGCAGGCTTAAAGCCACGTTTTTCGTTTTGCGTCTCGCACCACCATTTTAGTGCCGAACACATAACAAAGGCTGCTTCGGGTGTGGCTGCCACCGGCATTTTGCCTGTTGAGGTTTTTATAAAATCGGCTCCTGCCTGTAATGAAAGAATGGATGCCTGCCATATTTTTTCCGGATCTGCAAGAATTCCGCTTTCAAGGATCACTTTCAGGTGTGCATTTCCAATGGCGGTTTTAATGGCTTTAATTTCCTCGAAACAATATTCTAGATTGCCATCCAGAAATGCCCAGAGAGGAAGTACTATGTCAATTTCATCGGCTCCGGCTTCAACAGCTAAAACAGCTTCTTGGACTTTTATTGATTCAAAGGTCATGGATGAAGGGAACCCTCCGGCAACAGCTGCAATTTGAACATGTTCAATACCCAAAGTTTCTTTTACGCTTGCAACCATATTGGGGTAAACGCATATTGCGCCAACATTTGGCATGTCAGGATATTCACTTGAAAATTGATTTACTTTCCGGGTAAATTCTGATACATGTGTAATAGTATCGGTTGAATTTAATGTGGTTAAATCAATGCACGAAAATGCGAGCTTCAGCTTTTCAATCGTTGTGTTTTTAGACGCTTTATCGTTGATTTCCTGAAGCTTTTTTGTTAGTTCTTCATTGGTAAAAGGAATGTTTGGAATATTCATTATTGCAGTTTTTTATTGTTTTTATGACGTGTACTGTCCCTGTTTGTTTTTTTCTCCATATTTTCTTTAAATGCCTTGGTAAGGTCAACCCCGGTCTGGTTGGCAAGGCAAATTAATACCCACAACACATCGGCCATTTCATCTGCAATATTACTATTTTCTTCTGACTCTTTAAATGATTGATCGCCATATTTTCGGGCCATAATTCTGGCCAATTCGCCCACTTCTTCCGTTAAAATAGCCATATTGGTAAGTTCGCTAAAATAACGAACACCTATAGTTTTGATCCAATGATCAACCTGTTTTTGCGCTTGTGTAAGTGTTAAATCCATGCTTCTATTTAAAATAGTTTTGAATTTGCTAAATTTCATAAAAAATGGTGAATATAATCACCAAATTCAGGTTTTCTTAAAAATCCTTATTTTTCGAATCCATAATAATTGTAACTGGTCCATCGTTCACCAGGGCAACATCCATCATTGCCCCAAATTCTCCGGTACCAACTTTTTTACCGAGTGTTTTTTCCATCGCAGCAATAAACCTTTTATACAGCGGGATGGATACCTCTGGTCGGGCGGCTTTAATGTAGGATGGCCTGTTCCCTTTTTTAGTGGATGCATGCAAAGTAAACTGACTTACGATAATGACATCCCCATCAATATCCTTAAGTGAAAGGTTCATTACCCCATTGGCATCATTAAAAACCCTTAATTGGGCAATTTTTTTTACCAGCCATTCAATGTCCTGGCCCGAATCTTCATTTTCAATCCCTAACAAGATTAGCAATCCTTGTTTTATGGTTGCATTTATTTTTGATTGTATGGTGACGGATGCTTCGGAAACTCTTTGTACTACAACACGCATTTTTGTTATATTTAAACATGTTCAAATATAAATAAACTATTTTGTACTTTTTGTGTTTATATATTTGTGTAAATTATTAAACAAAATATGAAGAGAAATTGGTTGATCATTGTATTCATTTTATTAACCCCATTGTTCCTCGGTGCCCAAAATGCATCTTTAAAGGGGCGGGTTTATAACCAGCAGAATAATGAGCCCTTACCTTTTGTAAATATTGTTGTATCGGGTACTACCATTGGTGCTACAACCGATATGGATGGGATGTTTCAGTTGAATGGGATTGAATCTGGATTTATTCGGGTGGAGGCATCATTTGTTGGCTTTAAACGGGCGATATCCGCTGAAATAGAAGTGAGCGCATCGAAAACTCCCTATATCGAAATTCCTTTGGAAGAATCAAATACAGAAATCGATGAGGTGACAATTAAAGCCTCTCCATTCCGAAAAACGGAAGAAAGCCCGGTTTCCTTAAAGACAATTGGTATTTCTGAAATTGAAAACAGCCCGGGAGCAAACCGCGATATTTCAAAAGTTATTCAGTCATTTCCGGGTGTGCAATCGTCGCCATCTTTTCGAAATGACATTGTTATTCGCGGAGGAGGGCCTTCCGAAAGCAGGTTTTATTTAGATGGGGTAGAAGTTCCTTTTATCAACCATTTTGCAACCCAGGGTGCATCGGGTGGCCCAGTTGGGATTATAAATGCTGACCTTTTAAGGGAAGTGGAATACTACTCGGGGGCTTTTCCTGCAAACAGGGGAAATGCCCTTAGCGGGGTGTTCGAATTTGCACAAAAAGATGGAAATACAGAGAAGTTCCAGTTTAAAACATCCTTGGGGGCTTCAGAAGTTACTGCCACCCTTGATGGGCCCCTTTCTGATAAAACAAGTCTGACATTTTCTGCACGAAGGTCTTACCTGAAGTTTCTGTTTAGCTTAATTGAGCTTCCGTTTTTGCCGACTTTTAACGACATGCAATTTAAGCTGCGGTCGAGAATCGATAAAAAAAACGAAATTACTTTTGTTGGCCTTGGCGCCATTGATTTGTTCGATTTGAACCAGGAGATTGAGGATCCGGATGCACGGCAAAAATATATCCTGAGCCAAATTCCGGTTAACGAACAATGGAGTTATACCCTGGGGGCTGTTTACAAGCATTTTAGGGATAATAGTTACCAAACGGTGGTCCTGAGCAGAAGCCATTTAAACAATACAAGCATTAAATATTTTGAAAATGATGATAGTTCCGAAGAAAATAAAATCCTTGATTATTCTTCGGAAGAGATAGAAAATAAATTTCGATTGGAAAATTCAACCCGGATTGATGGATTTAAATTCAACGCCGGAATAAACATCGATTTGGTTACCTATAAAAATAACACGCAGCAGAGAAGGTTTTATGGCGATGATATTGTAAATGTTAACTATTCCACCAATCTAAATCTTGCCAAATGGGGAGCTTTTGCCCAGGTTAGTAAATCTGTTTTTGAAGAGAGGCTTGTGTTGTCGGCAGGAGCAAGAATGGATGCCAACAATTATTCAAAAGACATGAATAATCTGTTTAAACAGTTTTCGCCAAGGCTTTCTGCATCCTATATATTAACCGATAAATGGAGTATAAACGCAAATATTGGAAAATATTATCAGCTGCCTTCATATACTTCGCTAGGTTTCAGGCAAAACGGGGAGCTGGTTAATAAAAACAATGAATTAAAGTATATTTCAGCTGCACATTATATTGCTGGAGTTGAGTTTCGTCCTTCGCAAATGGTTCTTTTTTCGATGGAAGGATTTTCGAAAAAATACAATGATTATCCGTTTTCGGTAAAAGACCAGATAAGCCTTGCAAACAAGGGTGCCGATTTTGGCGTAATCGGCGATGAGGAAGTTACCTCCGATTCAAAAGGGAAAGCTTATGGAGCGGAATTTATAACGCGAATAAATACGCAAAATGGTTTTAATTTAAACCTGTCATATACCTTGGTTAGGAGCGAATTTACCGATGCATCGGGACAATATGCCCCATCCAGTTGGGACAGCCGAAACTTATTGGTTTTGACATCCACAAAAACAATGAAAAAGGGATGGCTGGTAGGTGTTCGCTGGCGTTTTGCAGGTGGATTGCCATATACACCATACGATTTGGAAAGAAGTTCACTGGTTGAAGCCTGGAATTTAAAAGGGGCGCCGTACCACGACTTTTCAAGGCTAAACCAAGAAAGGTTTGATGCATTCCACCAACTTGACCTGCGGATTGATAAAGCCTATTATTTAAAAAAGCTCACGGCAAAATTTTACATCGATGTTCAAAATCTGTATGGATTTGAGTCGGATGAACAGGATATCATCGTTCGAAAAGAAGATGCAAACGGAAATTTTGTTCTAACGGATAACGCAACCAGATATGTTTTTGAAGAAGTTCCGAATTCTTCAGGAACGGTTTTGCCAACCATTGGAATAATATTGGAGTTTTAAAACGCATTTTGTATATTGCATTTTGTATTATACATTTTGCGCCATGAAAAAAAATATTCCTTCCACACCTTTTCCAACTACAGGCTACTTTGGTCCAAAATATTTCTGCGACAGGGAAAGAGAAACGCGTTCAGTCATAGAAAATATTCGGGGAGGGATGTCAACAACCCTTATTTCAATTAGAAGAATTGGGAAAACCGGATTAATTAAACATGTTCAAAACCAAATAGAGGATGGTATGAATTGTATCTATTTAGATATTTTGCCTACCGAGAATATGCTGGATTTTCTCAATAGTTTAGCAACGTCAATCGTTAATTCTATTCCTGAAAAATCAACATTTGGCACAAAGGTTTGGAATTTTTTGAAATCACTCCGGCCTGTTATTTCTTTCGATTCACTTTCAGGAGATCCTACTATTTCTTTTAATATACATGAGGATCAAAGTAAATTGCAAATTGAAAATTTGTTTTCATTTCTTGAAAAACAGGATAAAAAAACACTGTTTGCGATTGATGAATTTCAACAAATATTGAAATATCCTGAAACAAATACAGAAGCATGGTTAAGAAGTATAATACAACAATTAAAAAATGTGGTTTTTATTTTTTCAGGAAGCCAACAGCATTTAATGAACGAAATGTTTTCAAATCCGTCAAGGCCATTCTTCAGGAGCACCCAGTTTCTTAAACTTGAAAAAATTGAATTCGAACAGTATCATGCATTTATTCATGAAAAGTTTCAGGAGAATAAAAGAAAAATAAGTAGTAAAACCATTACCGAAATACTTGATTGGGCAAATCTACATACCTACTATGTACAGCTTTTGTGTAATAGGGTTTATATAAATTACAAGAATAAAAATAGTTCTGAATTTTGGAGAGAAGAAGCGCTAAGAATTTTAATAGAGCAGGAATACGTATTTTTTTCGTATAGAGATGTACTCACAAAACAACAATGGAACTTGTTAAGATCAATTGCCCTTGAAAAGAACCCCAGTGAATTAACCTCCAAAGATTTTATCCAAGACCATAAATTGGGAAGCCCGTCCACAGTAAGAAGGTCCCTAAGTTCACTTCTGTCAAAGGAATTAATTTATAAAGATTTGGATAAGGATGGGAAAACTTACTACAGTGCTTATGATGTGCTTTTTCAGAATTGGATACAAAATCAATACCATAGAAAATGATTTGTATACATCTTAAAAACCAAGATCCATATTTTTGCCTTGCGGCGGAAGAGTATTTATTGAAGAATTTCAAAGAGGATATTTTTTTGTTGTGGCAAAGTGAAAATACCGTTGTTGTTGGTAAGCATCAGAATGCCCTGGGCGAAATTAATTATCCTTTTGTGCGGGAAAACAAGATTACTGTTGCCCGGAGGATTTCGGGTGGGGGAACGGTTTTTCATGATCAAGGGAATGTGAATTTTTCCTTTATAAAAAACGTAAATAGTCCAGCAGAAGTTAATTTTAAAATTTTTACGCAACCTATTATTGATGCACTTGCAAAATTGGGTGTCGAAGCAGGTTCATCCGGACGAAACGATTTGTTAATCGATGGCAAAAAAATATCGGGGAATGCCGAACATGTTTATAAAAACCGTGTGTTGCACCACGGCACATTGCTTTTTATTTCGGACCTTAAGAACCTGGGGCAGGCTATAAAAGTTATTCCTGGGAAGTATATCGGGAAGGCGATCCAGTCAAACAGAAGTGAAGTCTGCAATATTTCACCTTTCTTAAAATTTGCAATGAATACCGATCAATTCCTGAAATTTCTTTTAGAACATCAGCTTGAAAATGAAGAGAATTCAGTTTATGAATTGACGAAAGAAGATGAACAACAGATTGAGAAACTAGTAGATGACAAGTTTTCGACCTGGGAATGGAACTATGGCTATTCGCCCAAATATACGTTTAAAAATACAATGGAAATTGGTGGAAAAAAACTGGATGTGGAATTAAGTGTAAAGAAGGGAATGATTGAATCCTGTCAAATTAAAGGCGACTATTTTTCATCGAGAGATAACAAAGCATTAGAAAATCAATTGCATAATAAAAGGCATTCATTTGAAGAACTATCTAAACTTGTTTTGGAATATTCATCCGAAAAAAACACAGAATTGGCGAATGCATTATTTTAACAGGAGAGTAATAAAATGGATACATTTTGGCAGGTAGTCATAGGATTGGGAATAGGAGGGGCATTAATCTCAATTTACAGCCTTTACAAACAATACTTAAAAGAGAGCAAAGAGCACAATGAATCTCAAAAACTGGCTAAAATTTCCATTTTGGTTGGTTTATCTGGAATTATAATCGTTTTTGTTGGCAGTGTTATTGGTATTTCCCTAGGTGTGCTATCCATGCGGGGAAAGAAATACAAAGCACTGTCGAAAATTGGGATTATGGTAAGTGTTTTAACAGCCTTGCCATGGATTTTGGTTTTGGTACTTGGGCAGTAAACAAAAAAGGCGCAAAGGTTAAACCTTCGCGCCTTCTGAGTTTTTAATCTATCTTTATTTTGGTAGTGGATAACCTTCCAGTTTTTTAAGGTTTTCTGCAATTTCAGACTCCGGGTATTCGTAGTCGTGCAATTCACCATTTAAGTATTTGTTATATCCCACAAGGTCCATTAGCCCGTGGCCACTGAAGTTGAACAAGATCGTTTTTTCTTTGCCTTCTTCTTTGGCTTTTTTAGCTTCCCTGATTGTTGCTGCAATGGCATGTGTGGTTTCAGGTGCGGGAATGATGCCTTCAGTTTTGGCAAACAACAATCCAGCTTCGAAACACTCGCTTTGGTGGATTGCCTGGGCTTCCATCAATCCATCTTTAAGGGCCGCACTTACCAACGGAGCCATACCGTGGTAACGTAATCCTCCTGCGTGAATAGGTGCAGGCACAAAATTATGGCCTAAACTATTCATTGCCAAAAGAGGTGTCATTTGAGCCACATCCCCATTATCATATATAAATGGAGCTTTGGTTAATGTTGGGCATGAGAATGGCTCGGCACCAATAATCTGAATGTCGGCACCATTTACTTTATCGTAGATAAAAGGGAAGGACAAACCTGCGAAATTACTACCACCACCACAACATCCAATAACCACATCGGGTTTTTTGATACCCACTTTCGCCAATTGTTTTTTGGCTTCCAGCCCGATAATGGTTTGGTGCAACATCACATGGTTTAAAACCGATCCCAGTGAATAGCGGGTTTGTCCGCTTGTATCGCTGACTGCTGCTTCTACGGCTTCCGAAATTGCAATCCCCAAACTTCCTGGAGTATCTGGGAATTGGGCTAAAATATCCCTTCCCGCTTTTGTTTCGGTGCTAGGGCTTGCAATACATTTTCCGCCCCAGGTTTCCATCATCATTTTACGGAAAGGCTTTTGGTCGAAACTTACACGGACCATGAATACTTTACATTCGATTCCTCCTAGTTGTGCACATGCAAACGACAGAGCTGATCCCCATTGTCCGGCTCCCGTTTCGGTGGTTAATTTTTTAATTCCAAACTCTTTGTTGTACCATGCCTGGGCAACTGCAGTGTTTGGCTTATGGCTTCCGGCAGGTGAAACGCCTTCGTTTTTATAAAATATTTTTGCAGGGGTGCCAAGTGCTTCTTCTAATTCGTATGCTCTGATTAATGGGCTTGGTCTCCACTGCTGTAGAATTTGCCTAATTGGTTCCGGAATATCAATCCATCTTTCCTGGCTCACCTCTTGTTCAATAAGGTTCATCGGGAAAACTGGTGCAAGCATATCCGGAGATACAGGGTTCCCATCCGGTCCTAATGGAGGGTTTAGTGGAGTTAAAAGGTCTGGTGCAAGGTTATACCATTGTTTGGGCATTTCTGATTCGTCAAGAAAAATCTTTTTTTGTCTGGCCATGATTTTTTATTTTTTAGTTATTTCAATTATTTTTTTGTGAACTGTATAAAACAAAAGAAGGGATTTACTGCATACACAATAAGTCCCTCCTTCGGCTTTAAGCCAACTGAAAAAAAGAATCCTCTCGCGTTTCCATTTTCACGTTACGCCAGGTCCACTCTTTCCCGTATAATGGTGTTCTATACATATTCCTCATTTAAACAGCCCATAAAGCTAAAGAATATTTCTTTTCCATCAAATTAATATCTTTCCAAGATAGATCAATTTTTACGTTTTGAGGGCAGGTTATTCAATTTTATAGTATTATGACGGACACTTTTTTCAATATACTTTTGACATTCAACTTGAATCCCTATTTTTGCACTCACTTTTAATTCAGATAAATTACAATGAATAAGCCTACGGTTGTTAGCGGGATAAGACCCACCGGATACTTGCATCTTGGAAATTACTTTGGTGCTGTACGTAACTTTGTTAAAATGCAGCATGATTTTAACTGTCATTATTTTATTGCAGATATCCATTCACTTACCACCCATCCTACACCCGAAAACTTGCAGGCAGGGGTGAAACAAGTGTTGGCTGAATATTTGGCCTGCGGAATTGATCCTGAAATTGCAACGATATTTATTCAGAGCGATGTGCCTGAAGTATCTGAGTTGTACTCCATTTTAAATATGAACGCTTATTTAGGAGAGCTGGAACGTACAACTTCCTTTAAGGATAAGGCCCGGCAGCAACCGGAAAATGTAAATGCAGGCCTGTTAACGTATCCTGTTTTAATGGCAGCTGATATTATTATTCACAAAGCACATTTTGTTCCCGTTGGCAAAGACCAGGAGCAAAACCTCGAAATGGCAAGGAAGTTTGCCAAAAGGTTTAACCGGATGTACAAAACGGAAGTGTTCCCGATTCCACGTCCGTTTACCTTCGATGGGGCTGAGATGTTAAAAGTTCCTGGTCTTGACGGAAGCGGCAAAATGGGAAAATCAGAAGGTAATGCCATTAATCTGTACGACGATGAAAAACAAATCCGTAAAAAAGTAATGCGCGCTGTAACCGATGCAGGTCCAACAGAAATGAATGCCCAAAAACCGGAAGCAGTACAAAACTTATTCACCTTGCTCGCAATTGTTTCTTCGCCCGACACCCTGGCTCATTTTAATGAACAGTATAATAAATGTGAAATAAGGTATGGCGATTTAAAAAAGCAGCTTGCTGAAGATATCATAAAATATACCTCGCCAATCAGGGAAAAAATCGTGGCTATTTTGGAAGATGAAGCATATTTGGCAAAAGTTGCAAAAATGGGTGCCGAAAAAGCAAGGGAGTCAGCTTCAAAAACGTTGAAAGAAGTTAAAAAAGTAGTTGGTTTTAAAAGCTTGTTTTAGAAAAAAGATTGTAAAAGATATAAATGAGCTATTGGTCAAGTGATCAATGGCTTTTTTCTGAAAGCTTTTGGGTGATGCGTCCCGATAATTTATCCGGATCTATCCGCATTATTATTTAAACAAATAAATTCACTTCACCAAAACTTTTATAGTTTGATTATCATTCCCGTTGGTGATTCCCGTGAATCATGGATGTTTTTAGCGCCATTAAAATATAGAGGAGTCTCATGAAAAAGTTAACCTTGGGTAAGCGAAATGGTTACTGACAGCATTCTGTGTAAAACTTGTGGCATTCTTCCTCTTATCACAATATGCTTTTTCATACTTTCGTTAGTTAAGAGTAACATATAAAAAGAATAGCCATGAAAAAGACAGCAATATTATTAGCCAGCGTATTATTTCTTAGTATATCCTGCAAAACCATAAAAACTGCAAAAACACCTGATTCGGCATACGAGCCGGCAGTTGCCACAAATCCGGGGACCAAAGTATTTTCAGTTCCGGAAATAAATGCCAGTAAAGATCCGATTAAGAAAGAAGTTGAAGAGGCACCAATAGCTGTGCGCAAAGAAACCGTAACATTTGCCATGCCTGAAGATAAGGCAGCAAACGAATCAAATACCTATTTTATAATTGTGGGATCGTTTAGTGCACTTGAAAATGCCAAGACCCGTCGTGGAGAATTAATTCAGGAAGGTTTTAAACCAATTATTCTTCACAGCGAAGAGGCTGGTTACTACCGTTTGTGTGTAAATTCATTTACGAAAGAATCAGAAGCCCGCCAAAGTGTACACAACATACGTCAGAATTTCCCAAAATACTACGATTCATGGCTTCTTATTAAACAGTAAGCCTTGCGGCAAAAACAATAGTGTTCTGGTTTGTAGATACTGTTGGTTTTCATGTTGAAATAGTTTAAATAACCTTTGGGGAATTGGGTATACCCATAAATGACTTTTCTATTATTTTTTTGGGATCAATAAGAAATTAAGACAATAAGTTCTTTAAATTTCCGAATATTCCTAATTTTAGCCTTCTTTTGTAATTGCAATACAATTACAGACACCTATTTACAGAAAACTTGTTATGGCAGAAAATAAGAAACAAATTTTATTGGATGAGCGTTACCTTCGCATGGCTGCTATTTGGGCACAAAATTCGTATTGTAAAAGACGAAAAGTTGGCGCTTTGTTGGTGAAAGACAAGATGATTATTTCGGATGGATATAACGGAACGCCATCGGGTTTTGAAAATATTTGTGAAGACGACGAAAACATTACTAAACCATACGTTTTACATGCCGAGGCTAATGCAATTACCAAAGTA
This sequence comes from Prolixibacteraceae bacterium, assembly GCA_963677475.2. Lineage (GTDB taxonomy): Bacteria > Bacteroidota > Bacteroidia > Bacteroidales > Prolixibacteraceae > JABMQB01. The sequence goes on from CAXXQD010000021.1 coordinate 685,362, forward strand.
GCCAAATCAAATAACAGCAGCGAAGGGGCAACCCTATACGTTACTTCTTCGCCATGTTTAGAATGTGCAAAACTAATTATTCAGGCAGGAATTAAAAGGGTAATTTTTAGTGATAATTATCGTATTACGGATGGAATTGATTTGCTTAAAAGGGCAAACATTGAAGTTAAGCAGGTTGAAGTAGATTAGATTTAATAAATTATGGGAAGCAAAAAAAATTACGTTTTTGTGCCATTGCTTTTGGCAATAACCCTGGCAACAGGAATTTTTATCGGGAATTCTTTAAAGAAAAATGCGCAGATAACCACGGCAGGATTAAATTTCAATACAACCAATAAAATCAATACAATTATTCAATTGGTTGAGCATGGATATGTTGATAGTGTTAACACCCATGAAATTATTGAAAAAACAATCCCTTCTTTGTTTAAAGATTTAGATCCGCATTCAACGTATATTCCCGCTAAAATAATGAAAGATGAACAGGAAAAAATGCAAGGGAATTTCTCTGGTATTGGTGTTCAGTTTTCAATTCAGGAAGATACCGTTCGTGTTATCGAGGTAATTTCCGGTGGTCCTTCATCAAAAGTTGGGCTGTTGGCCGGCGACCGGATTGTGAGCGTAAACGATTCGGTAATTGCCGGGGTTGGTGTTGATAACGATGTTGTGATGGGATTGTTGCGTGGCGATAAAGGCTCGAAAGTGAAGGTCGGGATTTTACGTGCCGGCTTTTCCGATGAATTTGAGTTTGAAATCACCCGGGGAGATATCCCGATCTTTAGTGTGGACGTGGCTTACCCTATTGATGAAGAAACAGGTTATATTAAAGTAAGCAGGTTTGGGGAACAAACTTACCATGAATTTATGGAGGGCGTTAAAAAACTGGACAAGCTTGGCGTTCGAAAAATAATTATTGATTTACGTGGAAATACTGGAGGTTCACTAACTTCTGTAATCAGAATGGTAGATGAATTCCTGAACAAGGATGACCTGATTTTATTTACCAAAGGATTGAACCAGCCGAAGAAAACCTATAATGCCACTGCCAGAAATACATGTATTGATAAAGAAGCATACATATTAATAGATGAATATTCGGCATCGGCAAGTGAGATTTTTGCAGGGGCATTGCAGGATAACGATCGCGGAATTGTAATTGGCCGCCGCTCGTTTGGTAAAGGATTGGTGCAGGAGCAAATCCCATTTTCTGATGGCTCAGCTGTACGCCTGACCGTAGCGCGTTTTTATACACCAAGCGGAAGAAACATCCAAAAACCTTACGACGAAGGAATAGATAAATACTATCAGGACCTGATGGAAAGGGTGCAAAACGGTGAACTGCAGGAAAGCGATAGTATCCATGGAAATGAATCGCTTAAATTTTATACAAAAGCCGGGCGTTTGGTGTACGGTGGAGGTGGAATTACACCGGATATTTTTGTGCCTGTTGATACCACTGGTTACTCAACCTATTTTATGAAATTGGTACAAAAAGGTACTATATATCAGTTTGCCTATGCCTATGCCGATCAGCACCGGGATGTTTTAACAGCCTTTAAATCACCAGAAGAGATTGAAGATTATTTGGATAAAAACAAAGTGTATAACGAGTTGATAAAATTTGCCGCAGGAAAAGGAATTCCATACAATGAAAAGGATGCAAAGGAATCGGAATTTATCATTCGTACCCAAACCAAAGCTTATATTGCCAGGAATATTTTGGGCGATGACGGTTTTTACCCGATCATCCAACACATTGATAAAACCCTGCTGAAAGCAATTGATGTGTCCAAAGAAAACTTATTGGTTGAGAATGTTGGGCAGAAACCATAATTCTTGAGCGAAAGTTTTTTTTCAAAAGGCATTATTTATTTGAATAGTTAGGATTAAACTTAATTGAGATCCTGATTGAAATATTGTATCCTTAAATTTACTTTCTCATTTGTTTGCCTGCTTAAATCGGTTACTTTTACAGGAAATTATTTTTGCATGAAAAAGGGATTTATAGGGTTTTTGTTTTTGGGATTTTCAAAGGCTTTAATGGCTCAAAACGAAGTTGGTCCCGATGGCGATAAACTGGTTTGGTTGTTGCTGTTTTTTCTACTGCCAATCCTTTTTTTTAGTTATAAATTTTTTAGGAAAAATCCCGTTAAAAAAAAGAAGCCATTTATTGCTTACCGTAAGGTTGAGGTTACTTTGGCTAAGGATAAAAAGTACTATCCTGATATTTTAACGTTAACTGTTAAAAATACCGGGTCAAAAGACCTTGATTTGGATAAACCAATGTTGGTGTTCAGTAATTTTTGGCTCAACCGAAAATTCAGGTTAAAAGGTTCCGAAAACCGAACGTTCTACCCTTTGTATTTAGAAGCCGGGAAAACCCACGAATTAGATATTGATTTAAACAAGTTTTACAAACACGATAAAAGCTTAAAGAAATTCCCCAAAGCAAGCATAAAAATTATGGATGTTAAGGGGAAAAAACTTGGAAGCAAACATATTTATTTAAGAAAGACCTTATTGAATAGCTAATGAGGAATTGGAAATTTAACCACATCGATTTTTCAACCTACCCCTACTATGCTTCAAACGACCTTGGGGTTTTTTGGAGCGAATCCCAAACGGTTTTTAAGATTTGGGCACCCACTGCACTTAAAGTTGAATTGCGCTTGTACGAAACCGGAACAGGAGGCAAATTCTATGCAAAAGAAAATCTTGAGTCATCGGGAAATGGAACATGGAAAGCTATTATTAAAGGGGATTTAAAAGGAAAATTTTACACTTTTAAAATAAATGATGGCGAATGGTTAAGTGAGGTTCCGGATATGTATGCCCGCTGTGTGGGTATTAACGGCATCCGAGGGCAGGTTTACGATCCAAATGAAACCAATCCGGAGCATTGGGAAAATGATAGCTACAGTTGGATAAAACCAGCAACCGACGCTATTTTATATGAAGCTCATGTTCGGGATTTTTCCATTGCCGAAAATTCAGGAATTCAACATAAGGGAAAATTCTTAGGTTTTACCGAGCGAAATACAAATTCCCCGGAAGGGCATAAAACAGGCCTGGCACATTTGCTCGAACTGGGGATCACACATGTACACCTGCTACCTGTTTACGACTTTTTTACCGTGGATGAAGAACATCCTTTGGAAAAATATAACTGGGGCTATGACCCTTTGCATTATAATTCCCTGGAAGGATCGTACTCCACGAATCCGTCCAGTGGAACTGAAAGGATAAAGGAATTTAAGCAGCTTGTAAAATCGCTTCATGACAGTGGGATAGGAGTGGTACTTGATGTGGTATATAACCACACAGGGAAAGTAAAGAGTTCGGTATTTAATCAAACCGTGCCAGGGTATTATTATAGGCAAAATCCTGATGGTACGTTTTCAAATGCTTCTGGTTGCGGGTCTGAGGTTGCTACAGAAAGGGCAATGGTCCGAAAATTTATCATTAACTCCTTAAAATTTTGGGTGTCGGAATACCACATTGATGGTTTTCGTTTCGATTTAATGGGCATTTATGATTTACAAACAATGCAGGCTATCCGGAAAGAACTGGATAAAATTAAACCGGGCATTTTGCTTTATGGCGAAGGTTGGGCAGCCGATCAAAGCCCGATGCCCGAAAGCAACCGGGCAATAAAACATAACACCCCAAAGTTACCTGGAACCGCTTCGTTTAGCGACGATTTTAGGGATGCCCTTAAAGGAAGCCACGGGAATAAAAAAAGCCATGGATTTGTTAGCGGACAAGCTCTTCGTGAAGAAGCGATAAAATTCGGGGTTGTTGGGGCTACCTATCATCCTCAGTTGGTTTACGACTATGTGGAGTCATCGCACACGGCATGGGCACACGAACCAAACCAATGTATAAATTATGCATCGTGCCACGATAACTATACACTTTGGGACAAACTAAAATTAAGCTCTCCAATTGCATCGGAGGAAGAATTGCAAAAAATGGTGATGCTTGCCGGAGCCTTGGTGCTCACTTCGCAGGGGATACCTTTTTTACATGCCGGGGTTGAATTTTGCAGAACAAAAAACGGATGTGAAAATTCGTATAAATCGCCCGATAACATTAACCAAATTGATTGGAGCTTAAAAAGCAAAAATGAATCGGTATGTAGGTATTATCAAATCCTTATTCAATTAAGGAAAAACCATCCGGTGCTTCGGATGCCACAGGCAGACCTTATCCGCGAAAACCTGGATTTTTGTAATCCCTATAAACCCGGAATTGTGTCGTATTGCCTTCGTGGGAAATCCCTTGGTGATAAATGGGAAAATGCAGTTCTGATTTTTAACGGGAATAAAAAAGATACCCATCTTTCCATATCGGAGGGATCTTATAAAATAATTGCCAAAGACAATGAAATCAATGAATATGGAATAGAAGAATTTTCAGGATCAGAAATTAAGGTCCCGGCAATTTCAATGATGATTTTAGTAAAAGAATAAGGTGAATAACCCTAAAATACTGCCAAGAGTAAATCAATATCTTTTGCAGGAATATTAAATTCGTTACCAACGTCATGATTGGTCAGTATTCCGTGGTAAATATACACCCCATTTCTGAATCCCCGTGAGTTTTTAATATAGTTGTTTACCCCGCCGCTATCGCCAATCGATAACAAGATTGGGATTAAAATATTACTTAATGAGATGGATGCCGTTCTGGCAACCAGCGCGGGTAGATTTGGCACACAATAATGCGTAACACCGTGCTTTTGGAAAGTTGGTGTGTTTAAGTCCGTACATTTTGAGGTTTCAAAACATCCCCCCTGGCTTACATTCAGATCAATTAAAATGGTTCCTTCTTTCATGGTTTGCACCATTTCTTCGGAAACCTTAAATTTAGGTCGTTTGTTGAACGACATTGCACCAATTACAGCATCTGCTGAATACAGTGCTTTACGGAGTACCCGCGGGTAAAATACCGAAGTAAACACTCGTTGCCCAAGCCGCTCTTCCAAACGGTTTAAATCGTGAACCGAGCTATCAAACACTTTTACCATTACACCAAGGCCAAGTGCCCCGCGGGCGGCAAATTCAGCAGCAGTGCCCGATCCTATTATTACCAATTCGGCGGGGGTAATACCTGTAACATCACCAAATAGAACGCCTTTCCCATTGCGCGATTTGCTCATATATTCGCTGGCAAGGGTTGTAGAAACAATCCCTGAAATTTGGCTCATTTGGTGAACTATTGGAAAAAAACCATTTTCGTCTTGCATATATTCAAAGGCAACGCAGGTAATTTTTTTATGCATAAGCCTTTGGATGGAATCGTTGCAATGCGCCTGCATTTGTAAACTTGAAATTATCGTTTGGTTTCCCCTGAGCATTTCAATTTCTTCGCAATCAAACGGCGAAATCCGAAGGATAATATCGCACTGGAAAATCTCTTCTTTGGTATCGACAATTACCGCACCTGCTTCCTTATATTTTTCATCCGGATAACTGGCTGATTGCCCGGCATTGGTCTCAATATAAATCTCATGCCCGTACGATACAAGCAGTTCAGCTGCCTGTGGTGTAAGCGGAACACGAAACTCAACTTTCGATTGGTCAGAAGGGACGCCAATTTTTACCTTCTGTCCTTTTGTTTTAATTTCCAGCATTTCCTCTTTCGGGAGGAGCATGGTTTTAGGAAACGATGTTTCTTGTTGCGGTTTATCCTTGGCTGCCATGAGCACTAATTTTTTTGAGCAACACAAGTTACATCCAAATGTTGAGTTTTCAAAATGGAGAATTTATAGAAGAAATTTTGAATCGTTGGGAAAAGCAAATTAACCTGCTAGCCTATTGCTAATTGCCTAATAAATTAGCGGAAATAATCCTTGTGTTATCATCAAGGGCTTCTAGTTTAATTTCTACCATTTTTTCAGGGAGGATGGGTTCGATCATTTCGGGCCATTCGATAAAGCAATAGTTTTTGCTGTACAAATAATCTTCGTAACCCAGGTCAAATGCTTCTTCCACATCTTTTATCCGATAGAAATCAAAATGATAAATAGGGGAAAGGTCACCCGATGTATATTCATTAATTATTGCAAAAGTTGGACTGGTTATATAATCATTGGATCCCAAAGCACGGCAAATTGCCTGAATAAACGTGGTTTTTCCAGCCCCCATTTTACCGTAAAATGCAAATACATTCTGACCGGGAAATGTTTCAAGGAGCTTTTTCCCGGCTTCTTCAAGCTGTTTTAACGATGTAATTTTTATAGAATACATTCCATTTATTTTGTGCAATTATAATAAATGTTTCAGAATATTGGAATCAAGGGGGTTAAAATTAGGGGCATATTGAGCAAACAGTGATTTATATTTGGTTTTTTATTCCAAAAAATAGTTTAATTTTGGAATAATTTGAAAATCAAAAGTAAACAGGAGTTTCTGTTCTTTAAAAATACTAACAAATGAATTTACCAGAAAATTTAAAGTATACCCAGGATCATGAATGGGTTCGTGTAGAAGGTGATGTTGCCGTGGTAGGCGTTACTGATTTTGCGCAAGGGGAATTAGGCGATGTTGTTTTTGTAGAAATTGAAACTGAAGGCGAAAATTTAGACAAAGGTGAAACTTTTGGAACCGTTGAAGCCGTTAAAACAGTATCTGATTTGTTTATGCCGGTTGGTGGTGAAGTTATCGAGGTGAATGAAGGATTGGCAGATGAGCCCGAAGTTGTAAACAAAGATCCCTATGGCGAAGGTTGGATGATTAAAATTAAAATGGCGGATGCAGGTGAATTGGAAGAATTACTTTCACCGGAAGCATATAAAGATATGATTGAGGCTTAAAAAAAATTAAGATAAACCAGGGGAGGCATTTTTTAAAAGAAGATGCCTTTTTTGTTGCCTTCTACTGAAAAGCCCGGAATCCATAAAAAATCCCGGGCTTTTATTATTAGGCTAATAATTTAAATTATCCACATTTTGATGATCCGCAGTCTTTACAGGTTAGGCAACCTTCCTGATAAATAACATTTTCAGATCCACATTCGCCACAAGCTGTATCTTCGGCAAGTGTTCCGTTTGGAATATATTTTTTCAATGCCCTTCCAACTCCGGCTTTCCATGAATTGATGGTTTCGTTATCAAACTGAAGGCTTGATACCAGGTCAATTACTTTATGGATTGGCATTCCGTGCCTTAATACACTTGAAATTAACTTGGCATAATTCCAAAATACAGGGTTGAATTTATAGGACAATCCTTCAATCGTGGTTTTGTAACCTCTTTTGTTGGTATATTGAAAATCATAACGTGAAGTACCATCGTCTTCGTAACTTTTTATGATTTTACCTTTTGTGACCGAACGTGGAAGTAATATACCATCTTCATCATCGGATAAACCCGTGAAAATTTCGTAAGGGTTATCGTTCATTAATCCGATAAATGCAATCCATTTTTCTTTGTTGTTTTGGAAACGTACAACATCACCTTCTAAAACTTCTGGGCGCTTTGTTGGTAGGGTAATTTTCCCTTCCGTCTTTTTTTCCGATTTATTGGAAATTAAAACCCCTGAGCGTGAGCCTTCACGATATACGGTAACTCCTTTACAACCACTTTTCCAGGCTTCCATATACAATTCACCAACCAATTCTTCGCTTGCATCGGCAGGAAGGTTGATTGTTACACTAATTGAGTGGTCAACCCATTTTTGGATCCTTCCCTGCATTTTAACTTTCGACATCCAGTCAACATCATTGGAAGTTGCTTTATAATAGGGTGATTTGGTGATAAGCTCGTCAATTTCTTCTTCCGAATATAATTTATTTGTATCGTGGCCTTCCACATGCATCCAATCTTTAAATTTATGGTGGAATACGATGTATTCTTCCCAATTGTCCCCAACTTCATCTACAAAATCAACGCGTACCCCTTGATCGTTAGGGTTCACTTTTCTCCTTCGTTTATAAACCGGCATAAAAACCGGCTCGATACCAGAGGTAGTTTGGGTCATCAAACTGGTTGTTCCGGTGGGTGCAATGGTTAATAACGCAATATTTCTACGCCCATGTTTTGCCATATCTTCGTAAAGGGCAGGGTCGGCTTCTTTAATTCTATTGATGAGTGGGTTGTTATTTTCGCGTTTGCTGTCATAAATTTTAAAAGGACCGCGGTCTTTTGCTAAATGCACCGATGAACGATAAGCTTCAAGAGTGATGGTTTTATGTATTTCTTCTGAGAAATCAGTTGCATTTTCGCTTCCATACCTTAAACCAAGGGCTGCCAGCATATCGCCTTCGGCAGTTATGCCAATTCCAGTCCTACGTCCTTCTTTCGCTTTTTTGCCAATATTTTTCCAAAGGGCTTTTTCGGTGTATTTTATTTCTTCGTTTTCAGGGTCATCGTTGATCTTTCCAATAATAGCATCAATTTTTTCCAGTTCAAGATCGATGATATCGTCCATTATTCTTTGTGCATAATGGATATGTTCTTTGAAAAGTTCAAAATTGAATTTTGCTTCTTTGGTAAAAGGATTTTCAACATACGAATAAAGGTTAATAGCCAATAGCCTGCAACTATCGTATGGGCATAACGGTATTTCTCCGCAAGGATTGGTAGATACGGTTTTGTAACCTAGGTCGGCATAACAATCTGGTACCGATTCGTTTATGATGGTATCCCAAAAAAGAATACCTGGTTCAGCCGATTTCCACGCATTGTGGATTATTTTATTCCAAAGTTGACCTGCATCGGTATTTTTTTGATATAAAGGTGAATTTGAATGGATCGGATATTTTTGGTTATAAGGTTGATTGGTTTCTACCGAACGCATAAAATCATCGTGTATCTTTACAGACACATTGGCACCGGTAACTTTTCCCTGGGTCATTTTTGCATCAATGAACTTTTCTGAATCAGGATGCTTGATCGAAACCGATAACATTAAAGCACCTCTTCTCCCATCCTGGGCTACTTCGCGTGTTGAGTTTGAATACCGTTCCATAAAAGGAACAATCCCGGTGGAAGTAAGTGCAGAATTTTTTACAGGTGACCCTTGAGGGCGGATGTGTGAAAGGTCGTGTCCGACACCACCGCGCCTTTTCATTAGCTGTACTTGTTCCTGGTCAATTTTCATTATTCCGCCGTACGAGTCCGAATCACCATCATTTCCTACAACAAAACAATTAGAGAGGGAAGCTACTTGGTAATTGTTTCCAATACCAGTCATTGGCCCTCCTTGCGGGACTATATATTTAAATCCTTTAAGTACCTTATAGATTTCTTCTTCGGTGAGGGGGTTTTCATACTTATTTTCAATACGTGCAATTTCTTTTGCGAGCCTTTTATGCATGTCATCGGGGGTTAATTCGTATAAATTCCCAAATGAATCTTTTAGCGCATACTTGTTAATCCAAACTCTGGCTGCTAAATCGTCTCCTTTAAAGTACTTCAGGGAAGCATTAAAAGCCTCATCTTGAGAGTAAATTTTCCTTCCTGTTGTGGTTTTTACAGTTACGTTGTTGTCCATAAAATGATGTAAAAAAATAAGTTTTAATTAAGCGATGTTTTAACTGAAGAATAATCCCTGTTCAGCTATCAAAAAACGTCTCATGCAAGATAAGCTACAAAACAAATAAATGGAATACTTTTTCAATAAAAGAAATTAAAAGTTATCAACTTGAAAATGTTAGTACACAGATAGTCAGCAATATACATATTTGATAAGGGCAAAAAGTTTACCAAAACGAAAATTTGTTTAAACAAACTATTGCAAAAAACGATGAAATTTCTATATAATTTTTAAATCTAAATTCAAGAAATATTTGTCCCAAAAAGGGACTAAAAAAAGTGGTGATAAATGAGCTTAAATGTTGAAAACTTTTTTGGTGATTTTAGAGCTTGCCCCCAGATTTTTTTCTACAAACTTGCGGCTTATCTTTCCTGCTTCCTTTAGCCTGTCTTTATTGTTCAGGAGACCATCAAAAATCGAACCAAGATCGTCGTAAGAATTTATTGGGAATGCTGCTCCCAAAGTGACCAAATTGCATGCTTCGTCAAATTTGTGGTAGTTGGGCCCAAAGACAATGGGCATTCCATAGGTTGCTGCTTCCAGGGTATTATGAATACCAACACCAAAACCACCTCCTATATATGCGATCTCGCCATATTGATATAAGGATGACAAAATCCCAATGGAATCAATGATTACAACCTCAATAGCCGCCATGTTCCGGCCTTCGGTTTGACTGAAACGAACGCATTGCTTTTGGAGCGATTGTTCGATTCTTTGAATATTGTTTTCATTCACTTCGTGGGGGGCAATGATAAACCTGGCAACTCCATTATGCTTGTTGATAAACTCCACAAGCATTTCTTCATCGGGCTTCCAGGAGCTTCCAACTACAATTAGCGGTTGATTTCTTTTCCATTCTTCGATCAATGGAAACTTAGATGTGTTTGCCGAAATTGCTGCAACTCGGTCGAACCTTGTATCGCCGGTAATGCTATAATTGTTGATTCCGATGCTTGTTAATAATTCTGCCGACTTTTTATTTTGAATAAAAAAATGGGTAAACCCGCCTAAAATTTTCCTGTACCATTTTGCCCAAGGTGAGTTTTTAAAAAATAATTGCCCTTCGCGAAATATTGCCGATACGGCAAAAAGTTCAATGCCTTGTTTGTTGATTTCAGTGATGTAATGGTACCAGAATTCATATTTAACGAACAATACCTTTTCGGGCTTCACAATGCGCACAAACCTTCGGGCATTTTTCCTGGTATCTATTGGCAGATAAGAAATTATATCGGCCCCTTCGTAGTTTTTCCGGATTTCGTAGCCTGAAGGAGAAAAGAAAGTTAACAAAATCCCCTTTTCGGGAAACTTGTTTTTAACGTCTTCCATTACAGGGCGGCATTGTTCAAATTCGCCCAAACTTGCACAATGAAACCAAATGTATTTTTTATTGGGATCGATTTTTTGTTTTAAGGCTACTTCCCAATTTTTCCGTCCCCGGATAAACAATTTGGCTTTGGTATTAAAACCCGATGCCAGTTTTATGAGCAGGGCGTAGACAAAAATCCCTAAATTATAGAATACGGTCATTTTAAATTAATTGCTTTGTAAATGTACAAGTATTGTTTGAATAGAAATAAAGGTTTTGTGGTTGTTTCTTAAAATTTTCTTTTTACAAGAAAATATTCATAGATTGTGAAATTCATCAGTATCAACAAAAACAACTTTATGAAATTTTCAAGGGGAATATTAATAATTAAAATACCTAGAATATGGCTTGTTTGGTAGTTTGTAATTTCGGGTATTCCGGTTAGTGAGTGATAAAAAATATAAAGAACACTGAGGATAAAATAGCTGAAGTAAAAGTTGGAATAGTTGGGTTTGAATTTATTTCGAAAAATGGTGTATGCCAAATAAGCAAAAGCGAACATAAATACCGATAATGTATATAATTTACCCATGTTTATATAGGCTGTTAATCCAAACACAAGCATGAGCACAAGGCTTAAAACCAACATTACATTATCGTGAATACGTTTTGGTATTGACTTTAAAAAGTCGTAAATAAAAAAACCTGCGAAAAGAAACGAGAAATAAAACACGATTTCTTCCAAAGGAATGCCAAATTTGCTAATGCTTATCGTATTAAAATGGAAATTCCAGATGTTTGCGATTGCAAATTTTACATCCCAGAAAATAAAAACAAGTGCAGTAATTAATATGGAAGGAAGGGATGCAATCCAATTTTTGTAGAATTTAATTTTTGGGTGAAAACTTAAGATAACTGTAAGTATAAAAACGCCCCCTAAGAAGATTAATTTCCAATAGTTTAAAAGTTCCATTTGACGTTTATTAATTTATTAATGGCTCGATAATAAAGGTAAAACTTTGCGGTTCCGGTTTTAATTGATATTCAGGCAAAGTTAATGCATTGCCACAACTATTGTTTCCAATTCCACATTGTTTTATGTCCAGGTTCCAATAAACTTCGCTGGTGCGGGTAAGGTCGTAGGTGTGCATTGCCTCTGTTAGATTTTTAGTGGTGTAATGGTGTGCACTGGTTTCGAATGCCTGAAGGCTGGTTGCCAGAAATCCTCCGGGTGCGCCAAATAATTTTGCCCATCGTACTTCGGTTTTATTCCCATTTTCCTGTGGTACGGGATAATTGGTGAATTGCTCATCGATGGTTCCGGAATAAACACCATACTTTGCACCAGTGTTCCGGTCAACATAATTTTCGTGTGCCCCTTTTCCATACCAACTAATATTGTTCATAAACGAAGGGAGTGCCAATTGTAATCCAATCCGTGGCATGCTGATAATATCGGGCAATGTATTAATGGTTGTTACCAGAACAATCTTTCCGTCCGTCGAAACCCGATAAAACATCGAATAATCAATGCATGTTTTTCCATTTTCGGATACCAGTTGCTCATGGGTTTTTATTTTCACCAATCGGGTAGTGTCCCTTATAAGTTCCACATCCAAAACCTTATGCGATAGTTTGTCAAGCCCGGCTTCGATCCAATTTGCAGCCATCGTTTTTCCCGTAAAAACTGCACCATAGCCACCATCGTTATCGGTAGGTGCGCGCCATACGTTTAGTTTGGGGCCATGCACCAGGATATACCTGTTTTTATATCGGTAATCGCTGATAATCCCTTTTGTTTTATCGTATTTAATTTCAAATTCATCGCTAACAACTTTGATAAAAAAGTCGTTGTATAGAACGCTGACAGGGCCATCCTCTATTTCAGGAGTTGGATAAATAAAGGGTTGAAGGATAAATTGCTCCCAGGCAATCTCATACCCAGCTTCCGCCCAATCGGTCGCATTTTTGGTTCGAACCGAAATGGTCAGGATGTATTCTTTATCTGCTTGGATGTTTGTTTTTAAATAAGGAATAGATATTTTCCCGGATGATAATGCGGCAATGTCGGGTGCCTGAATTTCTCCGGAATCAATAGCTTCCCCATTTTCTAACAATTCCCAAAAAATAGCGAAGGAACCCAGGTTCGTAAATTGGAATTTATTTTGCACTTCCGCTTCCTGCGTGATGGGATTAAAACCAGCGAACTTTACGTTTTGGTAAACTTTTTTTACTTCAGCAATTTTTGGTGTAAGCGATAGGTCTGGGAATAACAATCCGTTTAGGCAAAAATTTTGGTTGTTTGGTTCGTCCTTAAAATCACCTCCATAAGCAAAGAAGTTTTTACCATCGTTCGTTTTTTTCAAAATTCCCTGGTCAACCCAATCCCAAATACAACCACCAATAAGTTTCGGATATTTTTCGAAAATATCGATATACTCTTGTAGATTGCCAACAGAATTCCCCATGGCATGGGCAAACTCGTTTAATAAAAACGGTCTGCGGTCTGCATGGTCTTTCCCTATTTCATGAAGATCGTCGAGGCTATGGTAGCGGTTCGCCATGGTTTTTACTTTTCCTCCGCCAAGAATGTCGCCAACTTTCGGGTTATTACTAAAGTGGTAATGCGTTGGGCGCGATGGATCACGTTTTTTTACCCACTGTTCCATTGCTACCATATTGTTCCCATTTCCGGCTTCGTTACCAAGCGACCACATGATTACACACGGATGGTTTTTATCTCGTTCAACCATGGCCTTCATCCGGGCAAGATGCGCCATTTCCCATTCAGGTTCATTTGCCAATGTTTCCTCAGTATAGCCCATCCCGTGTGATTCAAGGTTTGCTTCATCGATTACCAACAAACCATATTTGTTGCATAATTCATAAAAATATGCAGGAGCCGGGAAGTGCGCTGTTCTTACACACATGATGTTGTGTTCTTTCATCAGTTTGACTTCCGATTCCATTTGCTGTTGGGTAATGTAATGCCCGGTTGTTGGATTATGTTCAACCCGGTTCACCCCTTTTATTAATACTGGTTGCCCGTTTAAGTATAAACCTGAGCTGCTATGTTCAATTTTTCGAAAACCAATGTAGCATGATTGACTTTCAATAATCTTATTCTCATCGTCGCGAAGGTGAAGGGTAAGTTGGAACAAGTTTGGGGTTTCGTGGGTCCATTTTTTCGGGTTATTAATGTATGCATTGATGCTTGTTTTTTTCTCGGTGCCCGGAAAGAAACCAAGAGCCTGGTTTTGCTCAAAAACAACTTCTCCATTTTCATTTAAAAGAATGGCTTTTAGTTCATACCCTAGCTTTTTACTTCCCGAAAAATTCTTCAACAGGGTTTCAATAGTAATTGAAGCATCTTTGTAATCATCGTCAAGATTGGTTTTTACGAAATAGTCATGGATATGGACTTTTGGCGTTGCATACATAAAAACATCCCTGAATATGCCACTTAGGCGCCATCTATCCTGATCTTCAATGTAACTGCCATCTGACCACCTGAAAACCTGTACTACCAGCACATTTTCTTTTTTCTTCAGGAAAGGGGTAATATTAAATTCTGCAGGTGTGTTACTTCCCTGGCTGTATCCAACTTTTTTCCCATTCACCCATATATAAAAAGCAGATTCAACCCCGGCAAAATGTATAATAACTTCCCGTCCTTTCCATGATTCGGGGACATTGAATATTTTACGATAATGCCCAACCGGATTTTTATTTATCCCATTTATAAACGGAGGGTTTTTATCGAAGGGATAATTTATATTGCTGTAAATAGGTTTACCAAAACCATGCATTTGCCAATTGGAAGGAACTGGCAAGTTGTCCCAGCCCTGCTCCTCAAACTTAGGCTCATGGAATCCCGGAATCCTTTGTTGCACCGATTCTGTCCATTTAAATTTCCAGATTCCGTTTAGTGATCTAAAATAATGGGAATCCCGATAATCCTGGCACACAGAACTGGAATCGGAATGCGGAACCGTTAAATTTGTTGCATCCAGTTTATTAATTCCAAAAACCAAAGGATTTTCCCAATCATTAGGCAACGGCTGTCCACATAAGTTTAATTGAAGAAATACGATGGGAGATAGTATTAATAAAAGAGCTTTGTAAACCATGCTATAAATTTGAACGCCAAAAATAGCAATTATTTATTTTGTTGGTTTCAATTTAGGGGTACTGGCTGATTTATGTTTATTAGTAGCGTAATGTGTTCATTTATAGATTTGCATTAGCAATAAATTCCGGAAAAGGGTAGAAAGATTAAGAACGGGATTTAAATCCTATATTTGTTCAGCAAAAATCAGATTTGGGGTGAAAGATTTAAAACTTTGGGAAAATATTAAGGAAGGGGATGTAAAATCCTTAAACCAATTACACTCCATCTATTTTTATCAAATGTGCTTGTTTGCAAAGAAAACCATTTATGATGACCAGTTGGCTGAAAGTATTGTTTCCGATTGTTTTATTAAACTTTGGGAAAACCGGAGAAACATCGAAATTAATTCTTCGGTGAGGTCATACCTTTATAGAATCCTTAAAAACCAAATCATTGATTATTACAGGAGTAGGCACGAAAAAGCTGAGCTTTTTGAGGAATTGCCCGATATACCTGGTGAGATGGAATTTAACGATCAGCAGCAGTATGTTAAACTATACGAGGCCATTGCAAAGCTTCCTGAACAAAGAAAGAATATTTTAGAACTGGCCGTCTTTGATTCACTCACTTACCAGCAAATTGCCGACAAGCTGCACATTTCAAAAAATACGGTAAAAACACAGATTTCCCGCGCTTATAAGCTTTTAAAAGAGCTGTTAGAACCACGCGATTTTTATTTTTTTTTTGTGACAAAAAAAGAACGAAAATAATTCGTTTTACTGTCACCCTGTTTTTTCATTCGTTACGTCTTATTAATGTATAAGGGTATTTTAACCTAAACCAGCAGGAATATAGTTTAGTTTAGTTGGCAAAAAAAGAACAGCTGATTTTCAGCTGTTCTTCATTGAAAAAATTAGAATGGATAAATACAACAGACTTTGGGAGCTGGCAATTGCCAAATTGCATAACGAAGCGTCAGTCAATGAATTGGCAGAATTGGACAAGCTGCTTGAAGATCGGAACAATCAAAAGGTTTATCATGAAATAACATCCCTTTATGGAGATGTTGCCAAAGCAAAAGAAATAAGAAAATTTTCTGAAAACCGATCTTGGGAAACTGTTTCGAAGCAAATTCGTGGGAAGGCCATAAAAATGCTTTGGTCTTTCTCAAAATATGCAGCACTAATTATTGTGGCATTTTTGTTAGGAACATTAATTACCAACCAATACAACAAACGAAGCGAACTAGTCCGTTTTGCGGAAGTAAGTGTTCCGTTAGGGCAAATGTCGGAAATAACCTTATACGATGGCACAAAGGTTTGGCTAAATTCGGGAACAACCATTCGTTATCAAAGTAATTTTGGAAAAAACAACCGGAATGTTGCCCTAGAAGGTGAAGCGTTTTTTGAAGTAACCAAAAGCAAATTACCTTTTAAAGTAGAACTAAAAGATGTTGAGGTAGAAGTGTTGGGTACAACTTTTAATGTTGTTTCATACAGCGATGAAGATTATAGCCAGGTTACACTGGTTGAAGGAAAAGTAAAAGTTAACGACCTCAACGAAAACAGCATTGCGGTTTTAAAACCATCTGAGCAGATATATATTGATTCAAAAACAAATAAGGCAAGCATTTCGAAAGTTGAAACCAATTTTTATACATCGTGGATCAATGGAAAGATTGTGTTTGACGATCAGCCATTAGCTGAGATAACCCGCAAATTGGAACGCTGGTACAATGTTGATATACAATTTAAAGAACCAGGCATTGGCGAATTACATTTCTCAGGAACTATTTTAAAACATAAGCCATTTAACCAAATTGTAACCGCATTTGGTTTGCTTTTGCCCGTTGATATTAATTACACACATATAAACAATGGAAAAGACAAAATCGTCTTTTCGAAAAAAAGAATGCCTATGTAAAAAAACAGCATCTACACTAAACTAAAAAAAACGGCAGGAAAGCCTCACACATTCCTACCGTTATCAATTTTAAAAACTTAGTAGTAATTAAAACATGTAAATGTATGAAAAATCTATCTAAACCGATTGGAATTGGCCAGTCGATGATGAAAATTTTATTGAAGATGAAATTAACATTCTTGTTCTTGATAACCGGATTGATTGCCGTAAGTGCATCAACCTATTCACAAAATACCTTGCTCGACATAAAAGTTAAAGACAATGGTATTGTTAGCCTTTTCAAGGAGATTGAAGAAAAAAGCGAATTTTATTTCTTCTATCAAAAAGATGAATTGGCGAATTTGGAGAATATTTCTGTAGACCTTAAAAGTGCCAAAGTTACTGAAATCCTGGACGAAGTGTTGCAAAACACTGATTTAGAATACCGGATTGTTGATCGCTATATTATCATCCGAAAAGACGGAAAAGGATTAGACGATGTTGAATCATTGATGGCGCAGCAAAAAACAGTTATCGGCATGGTTAAAGATGAAAAAGGAATGCCACTACCTGGTGTAACCGTGGTTGTTAAAGGTACCTCGCAGGGTACAGTTACCAATGTTGATGGAAAATATTCGCTTGCATCGGTTCCAGAAAATGGTGTTTTAATTTTTTCATTTATTGGATTAAGGACCCAGGAGATTGCTGTTGGAGGGCAAACTTCGATTGACGTAACCATGCAAACCGATGCAATTGGATTAGAAGAAGTCATTGCAATTGGATATGGTACGGTTAAAAAGAGCGACTTAACAGGTTCAGTGGTTTCTGTAGGAGCAGATAAATTAAAGGATCGTCCGTACAGCAATGCTTTACAATCACTTGCAGGTCAGGTTTCCGGAGTTCAAATTACACAGACTCAGGGAGCGCCAGGGTTAGCACCTACTATCAAGGTTCGTGGAGCATCTTCAATAAACGCCGGGACAACTCCACTATATGTTATTGATGGTATTCCATTGGAAGATAATACCCATAGGTCATCCAGTACCGGAGGAAGTAGTGCCAGTAACTTGGATTATAACCGAAACCCACTAAACTTTATTAACCCAAACGATATCGAATCAATTGAAGTTTTAAAAGATGCTTCGTCTGCAGCAATCTACGGGTCACGTGGTGCTAATGGCGTTGTAATTATTACAACAAAACAAGGGAAAAGTGGAAAAACTAAAATTGAGGCAACTTATGAATTTAGTATCGCAAACGTAAACCGTAAGATTGAGATGATGAATGCCCAGGAATGGATTGAGTTTGAAACCGCAGCCAGGAATAATACATGGGCAACCATTTTAAAAAATAATCCAAATGCAGTTCGAGGAAATAATACCATAATTCCTGAGGAATTTTCTGATCCGGAATGGATAGCCCGTATTGGCGATGGAACTGATTGGCAGGATGTAATTCTTAGAACGGCTTATTCACATAACGCTCAAATATCAGCTTCGGGAGGCTCTGAAAAGACACAATTTATGATTTCCGGAGGTATGCTTGATAACGAAGGGGTTGTTGATCAGAATGAATACAATAGAATAACCTTAAGAACAAACCTGAAACATAAGATAAGCGACAAATTTAAAATTGGAGCCAATATTGGTTTATCACGCACAACTGATTCTTCTTTTGGAACTGCCGGTAAATCAGACGCTTTAAGCTTATCGCTTCAGAGCGATCCTATCTTTCCATTATATGTTGAAACAGGTAGTTTGGGATTTAAAGATCCAAGTTCTATTTGGAATACATTTGTAAAATATGGATTTCAATTGTGGCACCCATATTCGCTCACCAGAGAAATGACCAAGAAAAAGATAAGCAATGTTACAACAGCCAATTCATATGCCGAATGGAATATAATAGATGGCTTGTCTTTTAAAACTGCATTAAGTGCGAATATTGAAGATACACACTATTCTCAATACTGGAATGAAGGTCAAAATTGGGGATACTCAGGATGGGTTTCTGCACAGGGGACTCTAAAAACGTTGCAATCATTCAACTGGGTTTGGGAAAATACGCTTAACTATACCAAGACAATTAAAGAAGATCATACCATTGCCGCTCTTTTAGGCTATACCGCTCAGGAACAACGATTTGATTATAGTGATATGACATCAGGTTCATTTCCTAATGATATGGTTAAAACCCTAAATGCCGGAAAAGTGACTAGTGGTAATACATCTGCAACCGAATGGTCTTTAATTTCTTACCTGGCACGTGCAAATTATTCTTATCAAGGAAAATATTTGGCTTCTGCTGCAATTCGTGCTGATGGTTGTTCCAGGTTTGGAGATGTTAACCGTTGGGGATATTTCCCTTCCGGATCATTAGCATGGAGGGCTTCTGAAGAACCATTCCTTAAAGATGTTTCATGGATTGATAATTTAAAACTAAGGCTCAGTTATGGTGTAACCGGTAATAACCAAATACCAAATTATGGGGCTGTAGGTTTGTTAGGATATTCTAGTTATGTTTCTGGGTCAGATGTTAAACAAGGTATTTATACAAACACATTTCCTGACAAAGAACTTAAATGGGAAAAAACCGGACAAACAAACTTTGGTTTAGATGCGGCCATTATGGATCAGCGCATTATGTTCTCATTGGATATGTATTATTCTAAAACGCGCGACCTTTTATTAAATGTGCCTATACCAATTTTAACAGGTTTCCAATCCACTCTAACAAATATTGGAGAGTTACAAAACAAAGGGATCGAATTTGCTATTTCTACCAGAAACCTGACAGGGGAATTTACCTGGACAACTGACTTCAATATTTTTGCAAACAGAAATGAAGTTTTAAAACTTGGGGCTAATGATGCTCCGATTGATATTAATGTTAGTAGTATGACCTCAAGAACCGCTGTTGGCGAACCAATAGGTATGTACTACGGATATATTTTCGATGGTGTAATTATGTCGCAAGCCGAACTTGATAGTGGAATTCCTGTATGGCCGGGAAGTGAACCTGGTGACCCAAAAGTAAGGGATGTAAGCAAAGATGGTAAGATTGATTCTGATGACCGAACTTATATAGGCAACTATCAACCAGACTTTTCATGGGGAATGACAAATACATTTGGCTATAAAGGATTTGAACTTTCAGTCATGTTAAACGGCGTTCATGGCAATGAAATTGTGAACCATCAATCAAGGTTCCTGAAATCATTTAACGGAGATCGAAATGCATATAAACTCGTTACAAATTACTGGAAATCAGAATCTGATCCTGGTAATGGGAAGATCAACAAACCAAGGGTAACACAAAACACTGTTCAAGCTCAAGGATCAACCTACTGGGTTGAAGATGGATCATTTGTGCGGATCAAAAATATACGCTTGGGTTATACAATGCCAAATTCAATAGTGAATAAATTGAAATTAGGAGGAATTAAGCTGTATGTAAACCTGGAGAACGTTTATGTATTCTCTGATTACACAAACTACGATCCAGAAGGAAGTACATATCAAGCAGGTACTTTGGTTGGATTTGACTATGGTGCATACCCAAATCCTTTTGTTGCGACTGCAGGTATCAATCTAACTTTTTAAGTATTAACGGTTAAAACAAATTAAAATGAAAAAGATAAAATATTTTTTAATTCTGTTTGGTGTTATTCTTTTCGGTTGCGGAGAAGACTTTTTGGAACGTGCACCAATTTCAAATATGAACGAGCTTGATTTTTATCAATCAGAAGATGATTTTACTACGGCAATGTGGTCGGCTTACAATTCATTGTACACATTATATGGACCCGAAAGCCTTCCTTCATTTTTTGGCGAATTAATGTCAGATAATGCATACAGCGATAATACCGCAGGTACTGTGTTTGATTATGAATCGTTCGAAAACCATACGATGAATGAAAACAACGAATTGGTTGCGAATTACTGGAACGACTATTATAGTTCTTTATTTATCCTAAATAACATTATTGCTCAGAGCTCTGGTGCTGACTTCAGTACGAAAGATGCCCTACAAGCTGAAGCGCGTTTTTTAAGGGCATTGTATTATTTTGACATGGTTAGGGCTTGGGGAGACGTTCCTTTAGTTACTGAGCCTTTAACAATTGCTGACGCATATGAACAAGGTAGGGCACCCAGTTCTGAAGTATATGCACAAATTATTGAAGATTTAATTTTCGCTTCATCAAAGCTACCTGCAAAATCAAATGAACGTTTCAAAGGGGCTGCTAGTAAGGAAGCAGCAAACGCTCTCTTAGGAAAAGTATATCTTACATTAGGTGATAAATCAAAAGCCTCAGAATCTTTAATGAAAGTGTACGGCAAATTTAGCCTTGTTCCTTATGCCGATTTGTGGGATAAAACCAAAAAGAATGGAGCAAGTTCAATATTTGAAATTCAATATAAAGGAGGAAAATCAAATCCATACAGCAGATATTGGGCAATGTTCTCACCATTAGATAATCGTGTGGTGACAGCTTGGGGAGCTGGCATGAACCAAGTTACCGTTGATTTGTGGAATGCTTATGAACCTGGAGATCCAAGGCGTGATATTTCGATTCAGGATGGTTATACCACAGCTGCAGGATTAGTGGTTGATGTAAAATTCCCAATAAAATGGAAAGATGAAACCGCTGAAATTGATGGTCTGCGTGAGGCTTCTGATAATAACTTTATTGTGTTACGTTATGCCGATGTATTGCTTATGCTTACCGAAGCTACCGGTGACGTAAAATACATGAACGAAGTGCGTGACCGTGTTGGTTTGCCACATTACGGTGCTCAAGGTTATCCTTCAGCATACAATACTGTTGATTTGGCACTTGAACATGAGCGTCAGGTTGAGCTTGCATTGGAATTCCACCGTTGGTTCGATTTGAAACGTACAGGAAGGGCAATTACAGTAATAAAAAATTGTTCTAAAAATATTACTATAAACGAAAACCAACTTGTAATACCTATACCTCTGGAAGTAATCACGCAAAATCCAGATGTGATCAAACAAAACACAGGTTATTAACGATTAGAAACTTTGTGTGATTTTCAGAAAAGTCTATTTCTGAAATAAATTAAAAAACTGCCAACTTGTTTTTATAACAGGTTGGCAGTTTTTTTTCATATACCTTTTTACGCATTTTGGGGGTTAATTTTTTGGTATCGCCCCAGGCATTTGTTCCATAGTTCTTACTAAAATTCAGAAATTAGGAAGCCTAAATCAGCAAATTTCCAAGCATTCCAACCGCTTTCTTTTTTATATTGCCCTATATATTAAGGGGTTTAGGTTATCAAATGTATTATGTTAATATTTCGTTTTAAAACTTCGCCATATCTTTTTAGCGGTAGTGATCAAATGTTTACATTTAATTGAGTCAAGTTAACATATTGATTGTTAGCAAAATTAAGACAAGACAGAAATATTCCTCATTTGCTAAGCCGAAAAATTGATGTTATGGGAAACCTTTCCAATCGTAAAAATCTTAAACGTATTTTTTTTGATGAAGTAGGACTATCATACAAATTGTTAGTTATATTAATTATTTTTCTTTCTTCATCTTCTTTAAGTGCCCAAAATTCATTTATTACCAATCTTGGTACAACATCAATTTGTACGGGAGAGAGTACAACCATTCAGGTAATAGCCAAAGCAGGAGTTGGTCCATATACAATTGTATATTCGGATGGCTCAGTGAACGATACCATTACAAATTATTCAAGCAGTTCGGATGAAGGGGATTATGGAGGAGACCCAATTTCTGTTATGCCCCTGGTTACCACAACCTATTCATTGGTGGCAATTATCGACTCTTATTCCATACCGCTTCCGGTAAGTTCCGAAACAGTAACCATAACTGTTCATCCGCTGCCTTCTTCCATAGCTGTAACAACCAACCCTTCATCGCCCGTTTGTCCGGGCGTTAATTTTGAAATTAGTGCCACTGCTACCAACGGAGACACTTACGAATTATGGAATGAAGCGAATACTGTAAAATTAAATGACTTGCCCCTTGATACTTCTATTACTTCAACAACAAATTTTACGGTAAGGGCAATCAGTAGTTTTGGATGTATCACCACAGCTCCTTTTACGGTCGAGTTGGAGAGTACACCACCTGATATAACATGTCCGGGCAACCAAACCCTTTTCGCGCTTGCAGGTTCATGCGAAGTTAGCCTTCCGGATTATGTGGATAGCGCTATTGTTAGTGATAATTGTAATTTGGTAAATGGCATAACGATTACCCAAAACCCTGCAGCCGGAACACTTATTGCGGATCATGGAACTATTCAGGAAGTGTGGTTAATTGCAACCGATGAGGCAGGTAACTCCGATTCATGCGCGTTTTATGTTACCTTGAATGATACCATTAATCCAACGATTAATAATTTGCCGGGAAATATTTCTGTGAATAACGATAATAACGAATGCGGAGCAGTTGTTACTTGGGTAGAACCTTCTTCAGCGGATAACTGTTCAGGGCATTCTATTTCTCAAACTTCCGGTCTATCCAATAACACACTCTTCCCTATCGGAGAAACAACGATTATTTATACTGCAAGCGATGCGGCAGGAAATACATCTTTGGATAGTTTTATGGTTACTGTAACCGACAACGAGAAGCCAACAATATCTTGCCCAATTGATATTACGCAAGATACTGACGTAGGGGAATGTGTTGCAAATGTAACTTACACAGCCCCAACAGGGACTGATAACTGTAGTGGTTCAAATACAATTCAAACCGCAGGGCTTGCATCTGGTTCCGATTTTCCAATTGGTGTAACAACCAATACTTTCCTGGTAACAGATGCGTATGGAAATTCCGATTCCTGTTCGTTTACGGTAACTATTACAGATAACGAAGATCCGGTCATAATCGACTTGCCTTCAGATATTACAGTGAGTGCAATCGATGGCGGATGTGACTCAATTGTTACATGGAATCAGCCTTTGTTTTCCGATAACTGTTCAGGTGGGTCAATTACTCAGGTTGCTGGTTTAGTGAGTGGAAGTAACTTTCCAATCGGTTCAACCTGGATTAAATATGAGGCGAGCGATAATGTCGGTAATGTTGTTCAGGATAGTTTTCTTGTTACGGTTCTGGATAGCGAAGATCCAACAATTTCTTGCCCATCCGATATAACATCCGCGGCAGGATTAGATTCTTGTTCTAAAACCCTGGTCGTTCCTGAAATTACTTTTGATGACAATTGTACTGGTTCTGTATTGACCTGGGAAACAACGGGTTCTACGGTTATTTCAGGATCAGGTCAACCTGGAACACAAACCTTTAATCTTGGAACAACTACCGTCGAATTAACGGTTACCGATGCATCAACAAACACAAAATCCTGTAGTTTAGATGTTGTGATTAACGATGAGCAAGTTCCATCTATCGTTTGTCCATCAACAATGGCAATGGATGCAGCTTTAGGGTTGTGCACAAAAAGATACAACAATCCCAACCATTGTTTTTAGCGATAACTGTTCGGGTGCCAGCTTGGTTTGGGAAATGAGTGGAGCTACCGTTCAGTCAGGATCGGGACAGCCTGGTTTGCAAACATTTAATGTCGGAACTACCAGTATTGAACTAATAGCAACGGATACTGCCCTTAACAGAGATACCTGCAATTTTGATGTGGTTGTTGAAGACAATGAAAAGCCTGTAATATCAAATTGCCCCGAGAATATTACCCGCACAAGCTCTTCCGGATCATGCACTGCAACGGTTTCATGGACCGAACCAACTGCAACCGATAACTGTACAACCTCAGGGAGCCTGGTCAGGTACAGATCACATTCGCCGGGTTCAACATTTAGTGTTGGATCAACACAAGATAAAATATGGCCTTTACGGGATGCAGCAGGAAATATTAGCGGATACTTGTTCATTTAATGTAATTGTTACCGATGATCAAAAGCCGGGTGATTTCGGGATGCCCAACAGATATTACTGTAAATGCAATAGAAGGTCAGTGTGGAGCAACGGTTAGCTGGACAGAACCCACTGTTTCTGATAATTGCACATCAGTTAACAATATACAATTGAACAGCACTGCTTCACCGGGCGATTTCTTTCCTTCCGGAACAACAACAGTGACTTACGAAGCCATTGATGAATCTTCCAACCAAAGCTTGCCATGTTCATTCGATGTAATTGTTATTGATAGTGTCGATCCGGTTGCCTTATGTAAACCCGATACAATTTATGTGAATAATTCTGGAATTGCTTCGGTTGTTTCAGCGAATATTAACAATAACTCCAGCGATAATTGTACTCCTGAAGAAGACCTCATATTTTCTGTAAGCAAATCCAGCTTTAGTTGTTCCGATTTGGGCGATAAAATTATAACACTAACGGTGAAAGATGGTTCGGGGAACGAAAGCACATGTGACGCCATTGTTACGGTTGCCGATAGTACAGCCCCTGTTCTTACCGCAACTTCTGGAACAGTAACCGGGACGGTTAACACAACAAACGGACAATGCCATTACACTGTAAATGGTTCTGTGTTTGATCCAATTGTTAGCGACAATTGCTCTGGTACGGTAACATTAAATTATTCGGTTTCCGGACAAACAACTATTTCCGGAACAGGTTCCCTCGCCAATGTGAATTTAAATGTTGGCGTAAACACCATTGTATGGACAGCTACTGATGCAAGTGGCAATACATCTTCAGAATCCATAACATTTACAAAAACAGTGCTTGACAATCAAGCCCCGGTAATTGCAGCAAAAGCAAACCAAACCAGAAACACCAATACCGATTGTGGTTATACAACAGTTGGAACCGAATTTGATATTTCCGCAAGCGATAATTGTGGCTCATTAACCCTGAGTTACGAAATAAACGATAGTGGGTACTCCGGTGGTTGCCTCAACTTTAGATGGTGTTATATTTAATGCAGGTATTAATAAAGTTGTATGGACAGCCAGCGATGGCACAAATACAAGTACCCGTTCATTCAGGATTACCGTAATTGATGACGATGCCCCAACCATTACGGGGACTTCAAATATTACTCAAAATGTAGATGAAGGATTATGTTCGGCAACAGTAACCTGGCCTGATCCGGTGGCAAATGATAATTGCGGTTTGGCATCGTTCAACAGGATTGAAGGACCCGCAAGCGGAAGTTCATTCCCGATAGGGATTACAACCATTAAGTATAAAAGCTATAGACCTTGCAGGATTAACTGTAACTAAAACATTTAGCGGTTACTGTATTTGATGGTACTGCCCCTGAAATCACCTGTCCTTGCAGGGAGTACGGAGCTAAATCCCTTTGAGGCCGCGATGCCGAAACAGGGCTTTGTTATTACACAGTTTCAGGAACCGAATTTGATCCCACAGTAACCGATGGTTGCCCGGATAATTTGGTTATAACCAATGATTTTGATGGATCAACAACCTTGGCAGGGAAACATCTTCCAGCTGAGGAACATACAATTGTATGGACAGCTGATGACGGTTCAAATACATCAACATGGTACTATTTATGTTTCGGTTACCGATACGGAAGATCCTACTTATACGCAACCAACCGGTGTTGATAGTTCGTTTGCATATAACAGGACAACCGATCCTGGGAAATGCTATTATACAGTTCCGGGTACAGGATTTGACCTGCAAAACCTGGATGATAATTGTTAGCACTGAAACTCCAACCTATATTATATTTAATGACGGGGATACTGCATTTACCGGTTCAAATTCATTGGCTGGCCTACAAATTCCTAAAGATGCAAATGAATATTCTGTTCATTGGAAATTATCTGATGTGAATGGACGGATAGTAATTCCAACTCCATTTACAATTTCTGTTGTTGACGATGAAGCACCGAGTTTTACCTGTTACGGAAACGAAACAAGAAGCATCCCGGATACGGTTTGTAAGTACATTGTTGACGGAACCGAATTTGACCCAATAGGGTTATCGGACAATTGTGATGATATTGGTGATTTTAGATATTTCGTATTCTATTGATGGTGTTTCTGGTTCAGGTAGTACACTGGCAGGGACTGAATTCGTAGGTGGTACCTATTCCATTGTTTGGTGGGTAGAAGATTTAAGTGGAAACGTAGATAGCTGTGCCTTTAAAATCAATATTATTGATGCAACTTTCCCATCTATTTCTACAATTACCGACAAGTCATTTTTTGGCGCCATCAAGCGCTTTGCAGTTATACAGGTACAGGTTCGGATGGCCTTGATCCGACTGTTGATGATAATTGCGCTTCGGTAACCTTAAAAAATAACCAGAACAATTCATCTACACTTGTTGGATTTTGAATTCCCGGTAGGGATTACTGTTGTTGTGTGGACAGCTACCGATGCATCTGGTAATGTAAGCACCATGAAATACAATGTCACGGGTGGAGGATATAGAAGCTCCCGATTTTGAGGTGGATGCCACTTTTGCCCGAAATACTTCCACAACCGATTGTTATTATACTGCACGAAACGGTGAATTTGATCCTTTTAATATTAGCGATAATTGTACTTCTGAGCATTTTACAATTACAAACGATAAGAACAATTATAAATCACTGGATTATGTCCAGTTTCCAATTGGAACCACTACCGTAGAATGGAGTGTTAAAGGACTATTATGGAAAACGAAGAAGTAAAAAACCATTCAAGTGACAGTGACCGACAATGTTGCCCCGGTTATTTCATGTCCTTCCGAAAGCTACTTCCGTGTAGTTGATGAAGGGGAAAGCTTTTATACCTTGGGTGCGGGCGAATTTAAACCGCTTGTTGTTGATAATTGTACCGTTGATAATTATACCAACAGCCTTAACGGAACGGAGTGATTTACCTGCAACACTTTCGGTTGGAACTTATAGTGTTATTTGGACAGCAGAAGATGCCTCTGAGAATGTCAAAACATGTACGGTAGATATTGAGATTGTTTCTGATTTATACCCTTCTATTACCTGCTTGGGAGATCAATCAAAAGGGAATGATGCTGGCGAATGTGAATATACAGTAGATGGAACAGAATTAGATGTTTCTTCATCCTCAAGTGGTGCAAACACTTGTAAAATTATTATAACAGTGGATCTACCCTTGATGGTTGAGAGTTTTTAGTGTTGGAACAACCCTTGTTACCTGGACAGCTTCAAAAGAAGTTGATGGAACAACATATACCAACACTTGTAGTTATTATGTATTTTGTTGGTGATACAACGGGGTCCAACGATTACACCACCGGCAGATATTACATTATATACATCGTCAAAGCACAAATTGTTATGTGTACCAATCTCTTTCGACGCCATCGGTAAGCGATAATTGTGCAGTTTCTGAAATCACAAGCAACCAATCGTATTATTATCCGATAGGTGAAACAAATGTGGTTTTGGCGGGCATGGGATATTCATGGCAACCTGTCTGAGTACACACAAAAAGTTACGCTAATTGATGGACGATGCCCCTTCCATTGGTTGCCCAACTACCATATGTAGGCAGGTCCGACAATGGTGAAACATTTTATACCGTTAACGGAAATGAATTTGGACCATATACTAACTGGGATTGTTCAACTCCAGTAACTTATGTAAATGACTATAACTTTACTGCCATCGCTGGCTGGGGAACAGATTCCCACTGGAACCTATACAATAGAGTGGACAGCAACAGATGCCGCTGGAAATATAAACACATGCTCATCAAATGTTACAATTAATGATGATGATCCACCAGCTGTAACTTGCCCGAAGGCAATGTTTACTGTTGGAACTGATACGGATGAATGTACTTACACGGGTTGGTAGTGAAGATGCCCAATATGATGTAGTTTCAACGAATCCTTCACTATCACTAACCTTAACACACAACATATCAAACAACCACTCCTGGCTCACCTCCTTATGCTCCAAGCAACACAACCCTTGCGGGGGCGATTTTCCCAAAAGGATCGACACCAATTGTTTGGACAGCACAGGATGGAGCTTATACGAATACCTGTTGTACATATTCATTCTCTGTTTACGATAATCCAGGCACCAAACATAACTTGGCCATCACAATATTACAGTTGATGCTGATGAAGGTGGCTGTGAAGCTACAGGAGGTTGACATAGGAACACCAAGTCGGAATTGATAATTGCGATATCTCCGATGATATTAGCTATTCTCATTATCCATCGGGAACCACGTTTAGTATAGGAACTACAACAATTCACTGGCGGGCACAAGATGTGCGTGGGAATTTAACAACCCATGAACAAACAATTACGGTTGTGGATAATATTGACCCGGTAATTGCTTGTCCTTCCGGCACGTACTATCGTGAATACGACAATGAATATGTGGATTATTATACAATTTACGGAAGTGAATTTACACCATCTGTTTCCGACAATTGTTATCTCAGTTCATATTTGAACAGCAAAAACAACAGCAGATATCTCAACGGATATCAATTGGATCTCGGTGATCATGCAATAACCTGGACAGCTACCGATGCCAGTTCAAATACCGATCAATGTGTGGTTAATGTTACCGTGGTTGAAACATTCGAGCCAATTATCGAATGCCCCGATGATTTCTTGGAATACACATCGGAAGAAGACTGTTATTATACGGTATCAGGAACTGGTTTAGACGCCGTTTTTGCTTCTGAAACCACTATTCCGGGAAGAACATTGACACACGATTTTATATCTGCACCCGATTCAATTACGCTTAATGGAGCTGAAATACCGGAAGGAGAAACGACCATAACCTGGACAGCTAAACAAACTATTGGGGGAACAGAATACACAAGTACTTGTAGCCACTTGATTACGATTATTGATGATGTTGATCCTGTGATTGTACAACCCGTACATGATACATTTAATATAGATCCGGGTGAATGTTCAAGGGTAATGACTGTTAGTAACCCGAGTGTTGCCGATAATTGTTCAGCATTTGGAAATCTTACGATCGAAAATAATGCACCTGATACCTTTTTGTTGGGGAACAACAATGTTGTTTGGGAAATTACCGATGAAAGTGGAAATATTAGCATTGCAACTCAAACAATTACTATTTTGGACAATGAGGGCCCGATCATTGAAAATTGCCCAACATCCGATTTAACAGCTATTGCTTCTGGTAGTAATTGTCAAATAGCAGTTTCGTGGCCGGCACTTATTGCTACCGATGAATGTAGCGGAATGAAAAGTTTTACATCTACACATTCGCCGGGAACTTTATTCGATCTAGGCACCACTGAAGTTACCTATACTGCAATAGATAACAACGATAATGAGTCAACCTGCACTTTTAATGTGATTGTTACGGATGAAAATCCAACGGTGGTTTGTGTAGGAGACCAGACACGAAATACCAATGCCAATACATGTTCGTACAAAGTACTCGGAAATGAATTTGATCCGGTTTCTTTCAGCGATAATTGTGCTATTGATTCCATTGCGTGGAATTATGTTACCGATGCAAACGATACAATCCGTGGTACGAATACCTTGTCAGGGAAGACCATCCCAAGAGGGAGCGATCCCGGTGAAACTGTAATAAATTGGATCGCGACCGATGCCAATGGAAATACTGCAGAATGTTCTTTCACCCTAACCATAAATGATAACGAACCACCAATTATAGTTGTTCCGGGTAACCAGGTACGTTACGTTGATGAGCATAAAAATAATTATACAGTTGTCGGCACTGAGTTTGACGATGTAACTGCTACCGATAATTGTGGGATTGTTATCAAGTTGGAAACTGCATCGGGTGATTCAACCCTGGCAGGTGAAACATTAGATATTGGAGAAAATATCTTACGCTGGTATGCTGAAGATGACCATGGAAATAGTAGCGAAGAATCGTTTATAGTTACTGTGATTGATAACGAAGGTCCGGTGCTTTATACTGCTGAAGCAAATACCAGTGCAAACACCTCCGGCTCGTGCGAAGCTGTGGTGAACTACACTGCTCCAACTTTTATTGATTATGGTACTGATGGGGTTTCATCCCTTATTATTACGGTTAGCCCGGACACATGTATTCCCGGAGCGGTATTTCCGGCCGGTGTCACCGAAGTAACATACACCGCAGTCGATTCTTTCGGAAATTCAACAGATTATACTTTTGATGTAACTGTAAATGATATCGAGAAACCAACGATTGTTTGTCCTTCAGGATCTCCATTTGTAAGGATAACCGATACCGATAAAGGATATTATACAACGCAGGGAACAGAATTTGACCCGGTGACATTTGGCGATAACTGTAATTTATCGTTAACGGTTATTAATGACTATAACGAAGAAACTTCCCTTGACGGGGAGACATTCCCGGTGGACACAACTTCCGTTATTTGGATTGTAACTGATAATGCCGGAAATGCAGATTCATGTACGATTCAGGTAATCGTGGAAGATGAACAACAACCTGTTATACAATATTGTGCTGACGATTCGGTTGCCCAAAATGCCGACCTTGGTTTCTGTTCCTATGAAATTCCGGGTTCGGAATACGATCCATTTGGCTTTTCTGATAACCACGGACTGCAAAAACTTACCTATCAAATTGGTTCGGAAGCTGAAGTTGGCACTGATATGAATACGACATTGGGAGGTGTAAAAATCCCGGTTGGAACAACGCTTGAACCAACATCTACAGTAACCTGGCGGGTATATGATTTAAGCGGAAACCCAAGTATTATTTGCCAAACCGTATTTACAATTATCGATGTCGAAGATCCTTTTGTTCAAACGGTTACAAATCAGATAAGGAGTGTAGATGCAGGACAGACATATTATACCATACTTGAAGGAGATGGATGGGACCCAACGGTAACTGAAAACTGTTCCATTGAAACACTAAGTTATTCCATCGATGGGGGCGGTGAAGTGGGAACTTCCGATACAACTTCGATTGTTGATACCACCCTTGAAGTGGGTTCGCATGAAATCGTATGGACGGCCACCGATATTTATGGAAATACAGGAACAGGGAGCTTTTTGGTAACGGTGATCGATGATGAAATCCCGAACATTGTTTGTAATGACATTACCGTTTATCTGGAATCAGATGGTAATTATACACTTATTTCTGCCAATATTGATTCTATTGGTTCGGGAACAACTGATCCCGGTGGAATAGCCAGTATGGATGTTGAGCCAACTTCGTTTAATTGTACCGATATTGGATTAAACCCGATTGTATTAACGGTTGCCGATAACTTTGGAAATGTGGCAACATGTGAGGCTGGTTTGACTGTAGAAGATACCATTGCCCCAACGGCAATTTGTCGCGACCTTACCTTACAATTAGATGCACTGGGTGAAGTTACCTTGCTGGCATCACAAATTAATAACGGTTCTGCCGATGCTTGCGGGCTGCAAAGCGTTGTTGCCGATATTACCTCATTTACTTGTTCCGATGTGGGCGATAAAGTGGTAACATTAACCGTCACCGATGTGAATTCAAATGTGTCAACCTGTACATCGAATGTTAGCATCGAGGATAATATTTCACCTTCTGCGGTTTGTAATCCTATTCAGGTTTATCTTGACGAAACTGGAAACTATACTTTAACAGCTGCAAATAACGATAGTATTGCCAAGGGATCAGCCGATAATTGTGATTTATCTTATTCTGTCCTTCCAAATACATTTAGTTGCAGTGATTTTGGGTCGAATGAAGTTACACTCCGGGTTACCGATAGCGATGGCAATATCGATGAATGTACAACAACTGTTACGGTCAACGATTCCATTGCGCCTTCAGCAGTTTGCCAGGATATTTCGATCCAGTTGGATGTGAATGGTTCCGCAACCATTACTGCTGATCAAATCAACAACGCTTCATCTGATATTTGTGGGATTGAAAGCCTTTCCTTAGATAAAACATCTTTCGATTGTACCAATCTTGGAGCTGATTCGTTGACTAATTTAGTTACACTTTCTGTTACCGATACTGCCGGGAATGAAGCAACTTGTTATGCCCTGGTAACGGTTTCCGATACCATCAATCCGACAATATCATGTCCGGTATCAGGATTACAATCGGTAAACACCGATACTGATGAATGTACGTATACCCCCGTTGATGATTCGTGGGATGCAAGTGCGAGCGATGGTTGTATTTCCCTTGAAACCATCTTTACTTTGAGTGGGGCAACTGAAATTGCATCCAATTCTTCAAATACCACACTAAGCGGGATAAGCTTCAATAAAGGGACAACAGTTGTGCTCTGGACTTCAACCGATAGTTCCGGAAATTCAAACACCTGTTCTTATTCTGTGGAAGTTAGCGATGCCCAGGATCCAAATGCCTTATGTCAGGATATAACTGTTCAGTTAAATGCCTCGGGAAATGCTTCTATAACCACCGCTGATGTAGACAATGGCTCAAACGATGCGTGCGATACCCCGGTACTTTCAATAAATATTTCAGATTTTACCTGTGATGATCTTGGTTCAAATACTGTCACACTTACGGCAACCGATGCAAGCGGAAACGATGCCACCTGTGAATCGGAAGTGACCATTGCCGACACAATAGATCCAAGTGCAGTGTGTAAAAATATAACGGTATATCTCGATGATTCAGGGGCAATATCAGTTTCAGGAACCGATATTGATAATAATTCCAGCGATAATTGCGGCATTTCAATTTTTGAAGTTTCTAAAGACAATGTGCTGTTTACCAGTTCGGTTTCTTACGGATGTGCCGATGTTGATCCATCGGGAAAAACATTGTACTTAAAAACGAGTGATAGTTCCGCAAATACCGATCAATGTGTCTCAACGGTTACTGTTGAAGATACAATTTCCCCGGTGGCAAATTGCCAGGATATAACAATCCAGTTGGACAATTCAGGAAATGCATCAATTGTTGCCGCTGATATCAACAATAGTTCGTCGGATGCTTGTGGAATTCAAAGTACTGTTGCAAGTAAAACGGCATTTACTTGCTCCGATTTAGGAAACCAAACCGTAACCCTGACCATCACCGATAATAATAGTAACGTATCAAGTTGCGATGCCATTGTAACGGTTTCAGATACAATTAGTCCGGTCTATACTTCTTGTCCGGGCAATCAAAATGTGGTGACCGATAATGGACTTTGCACTTATGAAAACAATGATTTGGGCTGGAATGCCATTGCAACAGACAACTGTAGCTCAATTGATTCATTGTACTATACCGTTTCTTCACCATCAACACTAACCGGACTTAATACAACTATTTCAGGGCAAATATTTGCCAAAGGAACAAGTACCGTAACTTGGACAGCGAAAGATGTTTCGGGGAATACAACGCAATGTGTTTATACCGTTACCGTGAGTGACAATGAAAATCCACAAGCCAATTGCCAGGCGTTTACTGCGCAATTGGAACGCGACGGAACCATCGAAGTTTTTCCCTCGGATATTGATAATTCTTCATCCGATAATTGTGGAATCACTGACTATTCAATTTCGAAAGACAACATTAATTTCCAGGCTTCATTAAGTTATAATTGCCTGGACATAGGATCTGCCAACATCTATTTGCAGGTGATTGATGACGCAGGATTGAGGGATACTTGTGTTACAACATTAACCGTTGCCGATACCTTAATCCCAACACTGGATGATTTAAGCGATAGGATTGTGCTTACCGATAATGGTAAATGTTATTATACCCATTCAGGAACTGGTTGGGACCCAACCGATAATTGCGATTCAGAACCAACAATCACTTATTCTTTAGGCGGCGCAACATCGGATGTAACCCTGCCAAATACAACACTTGACGGGCAGATTTTTGAAAAAGGTACCACAACTGTTACCTGGACTGTTGAAGACAATGCTTCAAATACCGGAACAGTGGTTTATAATGTTGTTGTCAATGACAATGAAAATCCAGTAATCAGTTGTCCGACAGATATCGAACAAGTGGTTGCTTCAGCTGGTGCTACATCTGCAACCGTTTCCAGCATAAGTGCCCCAACATACAGCGATAACTGTAGTGTCGATACTTTAACATATTCATACAGTGGTGCAACAACGGCAGCAGCACAAAATTCAGGTATTAATGAACTTTCAAGCGATATATTTAATGTTGGAACAACAACCGTAACCTATATTGCAATTGATGCCGCCGGAAATTCGGATACCTGTACGTTCGATATCACCATAAATGCACAGGACGGGGCAATTATTTTAGATACAAATGCTGTAACCACAACAGAAGACCTCGATTACGAAGAATTTAAAGTTCGTTTGGGTTCTGAACCAACCGGAACTGTAGTTATTGATGTTACAAGTTCCGATACCGGGGAAGGAACGGTTGATAAAGCGACTTTAACATTTGATGCCTCCAATTGGGATATTGAACAAACCGTGCGTGTAACCGGAGTGAACGATGATGTGGACGATGACGATATTAATTATACAATCACCTTATCCATAAACCAGGACGGAACTGATGACGCATCCGGATTTGAACAAGCCGGAAATGCAACCGTAAATGCAATTAACCTGGATAACGATGTGGCAGGAGTGATAATTACCGATCCGGGAACAACAACTGAAGATTTGGGAACGGCCACATTCGATGTTTCCCTAAAAACCGAACCAATTGATACGGTGATGTTTACCTTTGAAGTTGATTCAGGAGACTTAACCGAGGGAGAAATTATTGGTACGGATACCCTGGTATTTTTACCAACCACATGGAATATACCGCAAACCATAACTGTTAAAGGAAAAGACGACGATATTGATGATGGGGATATTCCATATACCATTAACGTAAGCAATGCATCTTCGACCCTTGATACTGATTACGATGGTAATTTTGGGACAACAGTTTCAATTACAAATATTGACAATGACGATGCTGGGTTTATTGTAAGCCCGCAGTCATTAACAACATCCGAAACGGGAACTACAGCTGAATTCAGCATAGTTTTGACAAGCAAACCTGCAACCGATACATCCACATTTGTAGTTGTGGTTGATATTGCAAGCAATAACACCGATGAAGGAACAGTTGATATTTCGCAAATTACGTTTACGCATTTAAATTGGGACACCGCACAAACTATTACAGTTACAGGAATAGATGACGCGGTTGTTGATGGAGATATAGATTTTACAATTGTAAATACGGTTAACACTGCTGGAACAACAGACGAGATTTACGATCTGCTTAATCCCGATGATGTTAGTGTAACCAATGTGGATGATGATGAGGCTTCCATTGCCATCGACGATGTCACACAGGTAGAAACAAATTCAGGAACAACCAATTTCGTTTTTACAGTTACCCAATCCAATATTCAGGTAATCGGTGGATATTCTGTTGGATTTTACCTTGCTGATGGAACCGCTAAACGTGGAAGTGATTTGGTCAATAATGGCGGATTGATCAGTTTTGATGGAGATGCCAACGAAACGCAAGATATTACCATCCAGATAAAAGGGGATGACGTAGTTGAGCAAAACGAAGAGTTTTATGTGATGCTAACGTCACCAATCACAACCGGGGTGAATCAAACAATTAATGTGACCGATAATAAAGGAACCGGAACAATTAATAACGATGACGCGGCAACATTCTCAATTGCAGATACTGTTATAACTGAAGGTAATAGCGGAACAAAGGAATTGGTTTTTACTGTTACATTAGCTCGAGGTGTTGAAACGGATTCTCTGGTAACCATTGATTATGTTACTGCTGATGGAACTGCATTCGAACCTGGTGATTATATTTCAGAATCGGGAACTATTAGTTTTGATGGGGATGATGGAGAAACTCAAACATTCTCTATAACCATAATCGGGGACGAGAAAATTGAATTGGATGAAACGTTCACGGCAACCATTAGCAATATAAAATGTTCCAGCCTTCCCGTCGATATTCTAAATCAGTTAAGCTTTACAGATTATGAGGCAACAGGAACAATTACCAACGACGATGCTGCAATAATTTCTATCAGTGATTTTGAAGTACAGGAAGATACCGCATCTGTAATGTATACCATTACTTTGGATAAACCTGTTCAGGGAGAATTCACCATCGATTTTGCAACCTCAGATAATTCGGCCCTTGATGGGAGTGATTATATTTTTGCCGACTCGACATTTACATTTGGCGGGGCAAATGCCTTGGTGCAAACAATTAGTATCCCGATAATTGACAATTCCATTGCCGAACCAACAGAGACATTAATCGGAACAATCGATAGCCTTATAGATTTAAATAACCAAAGCATTACCTTCGAGGGTGGAGGCGCGTCAACAATCGGTACCGGAACAATTTTAGATGATGATTCCGCAACCCTGGCGATTGATGATGTCGAAGTCACAGAAGGGGTGGATGCCACGGCAAGGTTTACCGTTAGCCTGACTGGAAATATACAGGATGAAGTATCGTTCAATTATGCAGCAGCAGATATTTCTGCCAATTCAACAAGCGATTATACCTTGGCAAACAATTCCATCACCTTCGAGTCAGGATCAACAACGGGAACTAAAAAGTACATCGATGTTTCCATTGTTGATAATAACATTGCGGAGGCAGTTGAAACCTATTATATAAACCTATCTGCATTGGATAACAGTAGTCAGTCTGGTGTAAGTATTATAGATAATCAGGGTTTGGGAACAATCAACGATAACGATACGGTACATCTTACTTTAAATGCATTTACCATTGCAGAAACCAATTCTGCACAAACGCAAAGTTTCTATGTTTCCAGGGATATTGCTTCACAGTCTCAAATTACCCTGGTTTTTACATCCGAAGCAGAAGCTGTACCTTCAGCAATTTCCACAAGTGACTTTACTGCACAATCGGGAGTAGACGTGGTTCTTCCTGAAGGGTCCACGGACAGTGTAGACGTTACGGCAACAACAATTGCTGGCGATATTATAGCCGAACCAACCGAAACATTTAAAGGAAGTATCACTTTTAATAATAAAAACGGGCAACAGGTTGTATTTACTTCCGGAGGTAGCCAGGCAATAGCAACCATCACCGACAACGATGTGATGGAGATTACCCTTGAAGACAGTACAATTACGGAAACAGATGGATCGCAAACGATTAATTATCTGGTAACATCCAATATTGCTGCTCAGGAAGATGTAATTTTGAGTTTCTCAACTTCAAATTCAAGTGCCCTTGCCGGGAATGATTATTCTGCTCAGGCAGGCACTTCGATAACGTTCTATAAGGGAACTGTGAGTAACGAAATACCTGTAGAAATCTTAGGCGACCTGATAACAGAACCAACTGAATTATTTACTGGATCAATTTCATTGACAAACAATAATGAGCAACAGGTAAATATTGTGGATGCGAATGCCAATTACACGATCAATGATAACGATCAGGCAACAATTTCAATTGCAGGCTTTACATTTGATGAATCGGATGTTGGTTCTCTAACCGCTGAATTTACCATAGCATTAAGTCGTGATATTCAGAATGCATTTACAGTTGAGTTTGCCACTGCGGATATTGCCGGTCAGGCAATTGCTGGCGATGATTATACTGCAGTTTCAACAACTTTAACATTTGGTGCGTCCAACGATTCAATCCAGTATGTTGAAATACCAATTATTAACGACAATTGGGTGGAGCCAACCGAAACATTAAATGGTGTTTTAAGTAATTTATCCCCTGCATCACAAGCAGTGACCTTAAGCAATGGTCAAAGTACTTTGTCAGCAATCGGAACCATTACCGATGATGATTTTGCAAGCATTGCAATTGATTCTGTAACTGTTAATGAAGATGCAGGTTTTGCCGTGTTTACTGTTACATTAAGTGGTAATATCCAGGATACCTTAACTGTTGATTATACGACTGAAGATGGAACCGTTGGGGATATTGCTGTGCATACCGATGATTATACAACCACAACCGGAACCATTATTTTTGCTGCAGGTTCCCTTTCTGAGGCAACAAAAACGATCTCAGTACCAATCGTGGATGATAATATATCAGAACCGATATCCGAAACATTCACTGTTGAGTTAAGCCAACTTGTTTGCACAGGAGACAATTCATTTGACAATACCATAGGTTTAGGAACCATTAACGATGATGATCCGATCACCGAAATTAATTTAACAGGATTTACCGTAACAGAGACCGATGGAAACGTATTTCATGATTTTGTTGCGAGCATGGGTCTTGTTGCCCAGGAGGATATTGTATTAACATTTACAACTTCCGATACAACTGCATTGGCTGGTTCAGACTACACCGGACAATCCAAACAATACACCATAACTGCTGGTCAATTAAGTGTGGATATTCCTATAGAAGTTATTGGAGACAATATAACTGAACCTCAGGAAATTTTTGCCGGGGCAATTCAAATTCATGAAGCAAATCAACAAAATGTTGCCATCGGAACCGGAAGTGCCATTGGAATTATCAATGATGATGATGCAGCAACGATTTCTATAACCGGATTTGATGTCAACGAAAGTACTGGTAATGGAACATTTACAATGACGTCTGATCACATTATTCAGGATACAGTTTTATTCACTTTTAATACACTGGACAATACTGCTAAAGCTGGGGATTTACTTGATTATACTTCAGTAGTCGATTCCATCTTATATTTTGGGGATGGGAACAATGGTCCGATCAATATTCCGATAACGATTCATAATGATGACTTGTCCGAACCTACAGAATCATTGTATGCGGTTCTTAGTAGCTTAACTACGAACGGGCAGAATGTAATTTTTGCAGGAAGTGGACCAACTATACAAGCAACTGGTACCATTCAGGATAACGATGCAGCCACACTCGCAATCGACAGTGTCAGTAAAATTGAGTTGGATGATGGTCAAACCGTTGAATATGAATTTACGGTTGCCCATAATGGCAATAATACCGAAGGCGCATTTACCGTAGCGTATGAAACAAAATTTGTGGATTCTGAAGCCAACGTTGACTATGACTCAAAATCAGGAACAATTGAATTTAGCGGGGCAACAGGAGAAACACAGACAATTTCAATTACTGTGAACGGAGATGATATCTTAGAAGAAGATGAAACTTTTATTGTTGAATTAAGCGAAGGCAATTTTGGAGGAAGGAATATTAGTTTCACGGATAGTATCGGATTAGGCACGATATTGGACAACGATTTAGCAGCACTGATGATCAGTGATGCGGACACAATAGAAGGCAAGGGGGTTGAATTTACCCTTGAACTGACGAACGATGTGGAAGGCGATGTTACGGTAGATGTCAGCTTTGGCGATGTCACAACCTCGTCAGGGGATTACACGGCTACCACGCAACAGTTCACATTTACAGGTGGTGCGAAGGGCACAAAAACAGTTACCGTCCCAACCAACGATGACAGTGTACTTGAGGAGGACGAGACGTTCACTGCCAGCCTGAGCCTATTTGCTGGCAACAGCGGGATTGACACGACAGATACAGGCATCGGCACGATCCTGGACAACGACAATGCCGCACTGACGATCAGTGATGCGGACACAATAGAAGGCAAGGGGGTTGAATTTACCCTTGAACTGACGAACGATGTGGAAGGCGATGTTACGGTAGATGTCAGCTTTGGCGATGTCACAACCTCGTCAGGTGATTACACGGCTACCACCCAACAGTTTACGTTTACAGGTGGTGTGAAAGGCACAAAAACAGTTACCGTCCCAACGAACGATGACAGTGTACTTGAGGAGGACGAGACGTTCACTGCCAGTTTAAGCCTTGTATTGGGGAACAGCGGGATTGACACGACAGATACAGGCACGGGCACGATATTGGACAACGATAATGCAGCACTGACAATCAGCGATGCAGATACGATAGAAGGCAAGGGGGTTGAATTTACCCTTGAGCTGACGGACGATGTGGAAGGCGATGTTACGGTTGATGTAAGCTTTGGGGATGTCACAACCTCGTCAGGTGATTATACAGCTACCACCCAACAGTTTACGTTTACAGGTGGTGCGAAGGGCACAAAAACAATTACCGTCCCAACCAACGACGACAGTGTACTGGAAGCGGACGAGACCTTCACGGCAAGTTTAAGCCTTGTATTGGGCAACAGCGGGATTGACACGACAGACATAGGTATCGGCACGATATTGGACAACGACAATGCCGCCCTGACAATCAGTGATGCGGACACAATAGAAGGCAAGGGGGTTGAATTTACCCTAGAACTGACGAACGATGTGGAAGGCGATGTAACGGTAGATGTAAGCTTTGGG
This sequence comes from Prolixibacteraceae bacterium, assembly GCA_963677475.2. GTDB lineage: Bacteria > Bacteroidota > Bacteroidia > Bacteroidales > Prolixibacteraceae > JABMQB01. Next base: position 726,464 of record CAXXQD010000021.1, read on the forward strand.
GATGTTACAACCTCACCAGGGGATTACACGGCTACCACGCAACAGTTCACATTTGCAGGAGGTGCGAAGGGCACAAAAACAGTTACCGTCCCAACCAACGACGACAGTGTACTGGAAGCGGACGAGACGTTCACTGCCAGCCTAAGCCTATTTGATGGCAACAGTGAGGTTGATGACAGCGACACAGGCACGGGCACGATATTGGACAACGACAATGCCGCACTGACAATCAGTGATGCAGACACGATAGAGGGCAAGGGCATAGAATTTACCCTTGAACTGACGGACGATGTGGAAGGCGATGTTACGGTAGATGTAAGCTTTGGGGATGTCACAACCTTGTCAGGTGATTACACGGGCACCACGCAACGTTTCATATTTGCAGGTGGTGCGAAGGGCACAAAAACAGTTACCGTCCCAACCAACGATGACAGTGTACTGGAGGATGACGAAACGTTCACTGCCAGCCTGAGCCTATTTGATGGCAACACTGAAGTTGACGACAGCGACACCGGAACGGGAACGATCCTGGACAACGATAATGCAGCACTGACAATCAGTGATGCGGACACAATAGAAGGCAAAGGGGTTGAATTTACCCTTGAACTGACGAACGATGTGGAAGGCGATGTTACGGTAGATGTAAGCTTTGGGGATGTCACAACCTCGTCAGGTGATTACACGGCTACCACGCAACGTTTAATATTTGCAGGTGGTGCGAAGGGCACAAAAACAGTTACCGTCCCAACGAACGATGACAGTGTACTGGAGGAAGACGAGACGTTCACTGCCAGCCTAAGCCTATTTGATGGCAACAGTGAAGTCGACGACAGCGACACAGGCACGGGCACGATCCTGGACAACGACAATGCAGCACTGACAATCAGTGATGCGGACACTGTTGAGGGCAAGGGGATTGAATTTACCCTTGAACTGACGAACGATGTGGAAGGCGATGTTACGGTAGATGTCAGCTTTGGCGATGTCACAACCTCGTCAGGTGATTACACGGGCACCACGCAACGTTTCATATTTGCAGGTGGTGTGAAGGGCACAAAAACAGTTACCGTCCCAACCAACAACGACAGTGTACTGGAAGCGGACGAGACGTTCACAGCCAGCCTAAGCCTATTTGATGGCAACAGTGAAGTCGACGACAGCGACACGGGAACGGGCACGATATTGGACAACGATTTAGCAGCACTGACGATCAGTGATGCGGACACAATAGAGGGCAGGGGCATAGAATTTACCCTTGAACTGACGGACGATGTGGAAGGCGATGTTACGGTAGATGTCAGCTTTGGCGATGTCACAACCTCGTCAGGTGATTACACAGGCACCACGCAACGTTTCATATTTGTAGGTGGTGCGAAGGGCACAAAAACAGTTACCGTCCCAACGAACGATGACAGTGTACTTGAGGAAGACGAGACGTTCACTGCCAGCCTAAGCCTATTTGATGGCAACAGTGAAGTCGACGACAGCGACACAGGCATCGGCACGATCCTGGACAACGACAATGCCGCACTGACAATCAGTGATGCGGACACTGTCGAGGGCAAGGGGATTGAATTTACCCTTGAACTGACGAACGATGTGGAAGGCGATGTAATAGTAGATGTAAGCTTTGGGGATGTTACAACCTCGTCAGGTGATTACACGGCTACCACGCAACGTTTCACGTTTACAGGTGGTGTGAAGGGCACAAAAACAGTTACCGTCCCAACGAACGATGACAGTGTACTTGAGGAAGACGAGACGTTCACTGCCAGCCTAAGCCTATTTGCTGGCAACAGCGGGATTGACACGACAGATACAGGCATCGGCACGATCCTGGACAACGACAATGCCGCACTGACGATCAGTGATGCGGACACAATAGAAGGCAAGGGGGTTGAATTTACCCTTGAACTGACGGACGATGTGGAAGGCGATGTTACGGTAGATGTAAGCTTTGGGGATGTCACAACCTCGTCAGGTGATTACACGGGCACCACGCAACGTATCACGTTTACGGGTGGTGCGAAGGGGACGCAAACGGTTACCGTCCCAACCAACGATGACAATGTACTTGAGGAGGAAGAGACGTTCACGGCAAGTTTAAGCCTTGTATTGGGCAACAGCGGGATTGACACGACAGACACAGGAACGGGAACTATATTGGACAACGATGTAGCATCTGTTACAATTGCAGATACAATTATTTATGAAGATGATGGAACTGTTACGCTCAATGCAATTCTAAATAACGGAGCACAAGGCGGATTTACGGTGGATGTTTCGACCAAAGATGGCACTGCAAAAATTAGTGATTCGGATTATACAGCAATTACCGATCATACGCTCACATTCTTAGGAAATGCAGGAGAAAAACAAGCCTTTAGTTTCGTGCCAACATCGGATGACAAATTGGAACTTGATGAAAGCGCAATAGTATTCATGAGCAACTTGGCGAATACTTCATTAAATGTTGGAATTAGTGATACTGCTATAATTACCATTGCCAACGATGATACTGCCAGGGTTACCATTGAAGATATAAGTTCATTTGAAGACGATGGTCCAGTCACGTTCACCGCAACATTGGATTATGCTGTACAGGGTGGATTTACGGTGGATGTATTCACTTCAGATTCAACTGCATTTATTGCCGATAGTGATTATACCCAGATAATTGGTCATACACTCAATTTTGCTGGTAGCAAAGGTGAAACAAAAACGTTTAGCTTCACCCCAACGTCGGATTCAAAACTTGAGGATGATGAAATTGCCTTGATTAAACAAGCGAACCTGACAGGTACCTTGCTAAATGTTGATATAAGCGATCAGGCTAGAATGAAAATCCTAAATGATGATACTGCAAGAGTTTCTATAGATGATGTTCTGGTTGCTGAGGATGCCGGGACGGCAAGGTTTACAGTTAGTTTAAGCGGTGATGTTCAAGATGAATTTAGGGTTTATTATACCGTTTCCGATAGCACTACTAGTATTGGAGATGATTATACTTCTTCCCAAAATTATGTGACCTTCCCTGCGGAATCTGGTGATGGCGATGTACAATATATTACGATTGACATAATTAATGATACGTATGTAGAATTTACAGAATATTATCTCGTAAAATTAGATTCCATATCCGGCGCTTCTGTTCAATTTGTAGATTCAGTAGGATTGGGGACTATTACGGATAACGATAATGCAAGCATTTCAATCAACGATGTTTCAGTTCACGAAGATGCAGGTTCTGCAACATTTACTGTTACGCTTAGTGGAAATGTACAGGATGAATTTACCATTGATTATGCAACATCCGATATATCTGCCTTAAATGGTGAAGACTATACCCAGGCTACAGGAAATATTACATTCCCAACGAATTCAGCGAATGGGGATATGCAAACCATCACGGTTGATATTACTGACGATATCCAACTGGAACCAACCGAAAATTATAACTTAACATTAAGCAATATAAGCGGTGGACTGGTTCATTTTACGGATAGTATTGGGTTGGGAGCAATAACAGATAACGACGCAGCAAGTATCTCCATGGATAGTGTTGAAGTGAATGAAGATGCAGGTATTGCTATATTCACGGTTACATTAAATGGTCATGTCCAGGATAGTTTCTCTGTTGATTTTATAAGCTCTGATAGCACAGCTCTTGCCGGATCGGATTATAATACTTCGACTGGAACGATAACATTCCCAGATGATTCATCCGATGGAACAATTCAAACAATTAGCATTCCGGTTATCGATGATAATTTTGTAGAGCCTGATGAATATTATTCTGTGGTTTTATCAAACATTACTGGCGGATTGGTAACCATTGCCGACTCGGTTGGTATAGGGTTAATTATCGACAATGATCAGGCAAGTGTTTCAATCAATAATGTGCGTGTTGATGAATCGGATGGAAATGCAATATTCACACTGACCCTGACAGGGAATATTCAGGATGCAGTTAGCCTTGATTTTGAAACTTCGGAACGATCAGCTGCCGAGGGTTCTGACTTTACCAACAGAAGTGGTACAGTGACTTTCCCGGCGGGATCAACCAATGGTAGCACGGGAATAATATCAGTACCAATCATTGATAATTCAACGGTTGAGCCTGAAGAATATTTCCATGTTAGTTTGTCTAATTTAGTCAGTACCAGCATCCAAATTGGAATTGCAACCTCAACCGGGGTATGCACAATTACCGATGATGATCATTATCCGGAATGTAATGATATTACGGTTAACGGGCTTGAAGACAGTACAATTTATTTTTCTTCCAATGATTTTATTTCAGCTTATAACGATCAGGATGGTGATCAACTTGATCGAATAGAGATCAGTTCGTTACCGGAGAATGGTTTATTGTATTGGAATAACAACCCTGTTTCTGTTGGTCAAAATATAAATCGGGCAGATTTGGATAACTTAATATTTGTTCCAAATCCTGATTGGAATGGCGACACCCAGTTTAATTATTCAGTGTACGATGGAGCCAACTGGAGCGAAAACGGGGCAACCGTGTTTATTACTATTATTCCGGTTGACGATGGACCTCTTGCAGTTGACGATACTTACAAAATGGATGAGGATTCTGAAATTAACGGGAATATTATTTCCAACGATATTTCGGCAATGGATTCATTGGTAGTTGTTGGAATCAATATTGGAGGGATCGAATATACAGTTGGGGATACAATTTTAATTCCTGATGTTGGTAGGATAATTATCAAAGAAAACGGAGATTTTGTTTTTTATCCGGATACTAATTTTGATAGTGAAGTTCCAATAATTACATATACCGTTAACGATGGCAATGGTGGATATGACAGTGCCAAAATAAGCATCAAAATACAAAGCAAGAACGATAATCCGATTGTTTTCAACGAATTCTATAAGATTTGTATAGGATCGGTTTTAGAGGGCAATGTTTTATCGAATGGAGATTACGATCCTGAAGGAGAGGGCTTGATCGTTGCAGCAAATCTTATTAAAGGACCATTATATGGCGATTTCAGTATTGAACCCGATGGAAGCTTTGAATATGCTTCATTTGGTGATCAGAATGGAGAAACCGATACCATTATAGTTTCAATCTGTGAAAATGAGGATGACGGAATCTGCTCTAACGATACTATTATTGTTCAATTGCCATTACCTGTTGAATTGGATGCCGGTGAGGACATTTCGATATGTGGAACGGGACCTGTTTATTTAGGCAATGCGGTTGCCACCGGGGCTATTACCCTTCGATGGACAACTTCTGGCGACGGGGCGTTTAGCGATTCTTCACTCGTAAATCCGGTTTATATTCCCGGGCTTGCAGATCAGGAAAACCAAAGCGTACAATTGATATTGGAAGGATTTGGAGATCCTGTTTGCGGAAATGTCTCAGATACCCTGCAAATTAATTTTGTTAACGAAGTGCAAGTTAATGCAGGAAAAGATTTAATCCTTTGTTATGATGAACTGGTTAACCTCGACAGTGCATTTGCAAGCGGAACAACTCAGGTAAATTGGGTGACTTCAGGAGATGGTTCTTTTAGCGATTCGTCAATCGTCAATCCAGTTTATATGCCAGGAGATCTTGATTTTGAAATTGGGAATGTTGCCCTTATTCTAACTGGTTTTGGAAATGAAACATGTGGAAGCAAATCCGATACAATTATCATTCACTTCGAAACTGCAATCGAAATTTCTGCAGGCAAAGATTTAAGCCTTTGCGGTGAAGATATTGTGTACCTTGACAGTGCATTGGTTTCTGGAACCGATCAGGTATTCTGGAGCAGCACAGGAGATGGGGCATTTGGTGATCCAACAGCAATTCAAACAACCTATTCACCGGGCTTAAATGATATTGAAAATGGAAATTTCAGCCTTGTGCTTCAGGGTATTGGTGGTGCGGTTTGTGGTAATCGGTCCGACACAATATTCGTTAGCCTTTCTCAAGCTGTTGAAGTCAATGTTGGTTCCGATCTGGATATTTGCGGAAACGATTCCATAAATCTTGACAATGCAACTTCTTCCGGAACTGATCAAATTATTTGGTCAACTTCAGGCGATGGAACGTTTAACGATCCTGAAATACTGAACCCGGTTTATACACCTGGCACTTTTGATTCTGCCATTGGAGAAGTTACCCTAATACTGAAAGGATTTGGCAATTCTGTTTGCAGCGATCATTCCGACACATTGCACATAAATCTGTCTTCCGAAGTTGAATTAGATGCAGGCGATGATTATAAGGCATGTAAAGGGGAAGCTGTAAGGATTGAGAATGCGGTTGCTGAAAACTATGTGGCATTGCAATGGCTTACCGATGGGAAAGGTGAAATTCAGGATGAATTCTCATTATCGCCAACCTATTTGCCGGGGAATGATGAAAATGATATTGTGCAGATGATTTTGGTTGCAACAGGTGAAGGCGCGTGTGGTTCAGGATACTTTGCAGATACACTGCAAATAACATATCAAAATGATCTGTCGGTTACCATTTCCGGAACCAGCGAACTTTCATACGATAATTCGGCAATTCTTTTTGCCAATGTTCTTCCTGAAAGCGGGGATTACGAATATTTGTGGGCACCAGAAGAGCAGTTCTTATATCCAAATGCTGGGGAAACCGAGACTGTGATCCTGAAAAAAGATACAGAGGTTTCAGTAAGTGTTATGGATATGGCTACGGGATGTGTTGCATCTGACAGTCTGCTGGTTTTGGTTCAGGCACCGGATGAAAATTCCATAAATGTTCGAAATGGCCTTACCCCGAACGGAGATGGGAACAACGATGTTTGGTACATCGAAGGAATTGAATATTTCCCAAATAATGTGGTTAAAATATTTAACCGTTGGGGCGATAAGATTATTGAAATTCAAGGCTACAATAATGAGTTTAATTATTGGGATGGGCTAAACGAGTTTGGCAAAAAAGTCCCGGATGGAACTTATTTCTATGTGGTGAAAGTCAGCAGTTCGAAATCATATACCGGTTGGGTGCAGGTTCGCTCAGTAATAAATTAATAAGAAATGATAAAAAAAGTAACGATAAAAATACCGATGAAAAGGTACCTGATTTTTAGCATCTTCATGTTCGCCGGGCTCATTGTTTTTGCACAACAAGACCCGTTGTTTACGCAATATACTTTTAATAAATTATTGGTGAACCCAGCTTATGCCGGAAGCCGCGAAGATTTAACCCTTAACGTGGTGAACCGCACGCAATGGATCAGTATCGACGGGGCTCCCAATACGCTTACCTTAAGTGCGCATAAAGCGGTCAAGGATAAAAATGTGGGATTCGGGTTGTACATTCTTCGGGATGCAATTGGCCCGACCACAAATACTTCATTAATGGGTACTTATTCATACCGTATATTGTTGGCAAACAGTTTCTTTTCGTTTGGGTTGCAAGGCGGGGTAAATTATTTTGATTTTGCATGGAATGAGATGAACTTAAGGGACGAGGACTACCTTTTCGATCCGGCCAATGTCAGGAAAATAACCCCCGATGTAAATGTGGGATTTTATTACCAGTCACAAAAGTTTTTTGCTGGGCTTTCTTCCAAGCACCTTCTCGAAAACGATTACGGTTTTGTTACCGAAGGGTATAAATCTACATTTACCCGTTTATCAAGGCATTTTTATTTAATGGCTGGAGGTGTTGTTCCATTGAGGGATAAAATATTGTTCAGGCCTTCAGCACTCGTAAAATTTGTCCGTAATGCACCGGTTCAGTTTGATGTTACAGGTTGTATTATTTTTAAAAATTCCCTCATGGTTGGCGCTTCGTTTAGAACGGAAAAAGCGGTTACCCTGATGACGGAAGTTGCGCTTACCGATAAAATTCGTTTAGGATATTCATACGATATTTATTTTAACGAACTTCAGCTCTATAATTATGGATCCAGCGAAATAAGGCTGGAATTTGATATTCGTTTGTTTGAATCACGAATGGTAACACCAAGATATTTCTAACGTGAAAAATGGATGACATGAAAAAAATTGTGGTTAAGATTACCGTTTTATTTCTGATGCTTGGACCGATGGCGGTTTCTGCACAACTTAAAACCGGAAATAAATTATACGATCAATATAAATACAACAAAGCAATTCCATATTTCTTAAAATCTACCGAATCAAAAAAGCATGAGGAACGGAAACTGGCGACAGTGAAGCTTGCCAATTGCTACAGAATGATTAATGCGTATGAAGAAGCGTCGGAATGGTACGAAAAAATTCTGAAAGGAAAAGATGTTGGTCCTGAGGTATATTTTAATTATGGTACAGTATTAAGAAGCACCGGGAATTACGAAGAAGCAAAGAAATGTTTCGACAAGTATTTAAAATCCAATCCAGAAGATAAAAGGGCAGTGGCATATGTAAAGTTTTGTGATGAAATTGCTGTTTGGAAGGATCTTGAAGCAAGTGCTGAAATAAGAAACTTAAAAACAGTGAATACCCAATTTGCCGAATTCTCTCCGGTACCATTAAAAAAAGGGTTGATGTTTGTTTCTGATCGGGAAGTGGATATGGTTGACAATAATAATTTTCTGTGGACCGGGAATGGTTTCCTTAATTTGTATAAAGTTTCGATGGAGATTAATGATGATTCGTTACACATTTTATCTGCCCCACAAAAGATGTCGAACGATATTAATCAAAAGTATCATGATGGGCCTGCCTGCTTTTCTTCGGATGAAAAGATTATCTACACCACCAGAACATCAAAACAAAAAATTAGCCGAAAAGATACCATAAAGGTTAATTACTCAAAGATATTTTATGCTGTTATTGCGGGAAAGAAAATAGAATTTGTGGACTTCAAATATAACGGGGATAATTTTTCAGTTGGGCACCCAACTATTTCACATGATGGGAATACCCTTATCTTTTCTTCAGACATGCCAGGAGGGACAGGCGAAAGCGATTTGTATTATTGTATAAAGGAGAACGAAGAATGGAGTACCCCAATTAATATCGGGGAGAATGTAAATACTTTCGGAAACGAATATTTTCCGTATCTGGCAAACGATACTACCTTATATTTTTCATCCGATGGGCTTATGGGTTATGGAGGGTTGGATATTTTTGTTACCCAATTAAAAAATGGGGAATGGCAAAAACCTTTTAACCTTAAATCGCCAATAAATTCTTCCTATGATGATTTCGGCATAACCCTTTTGGGAAATAAAAAGGATGGCTTTTTTAGTTCAAACCGTCCGGGAGGGAAAGGATCAGATGATATATACCAATTTATGGACCTAAAGAAAGTAAGCGGCAAATAATTTAAAACATCCACTAGTTGAAAACCATTAGGACTAATAGTTCAGACCTGAAAATAATTTTTCGATCTTCAAGAAAATGAATTGTAACCAAGTTCTACCCAATACCGTAAAGGGAAGGAAACCAGTTAACTATACTTGTCAAACATTCAAATTAAGGAGGATCCAAAAATGAAAAAATCAACTGCTTTTAAAAATTATTTGTTCTGTATCGGGATTTTTTTGATTCTTACGCTTTTTTCTTGTGGAGAACAAGAAGATACGGGTAGGATAAAGAAAACAACAGACAAAGAAACAGGCGAAATTACCTATGAGAAATTGGGGGAAATGAATGCATGGACTGCCGACACAAACCACCATGGAGGAATCAGGGAATGGTATGGGGGCAAACCCGAACCCACTGATTGCCATATTGTATTGTACACCCCTGGTGCTGGAGAAGGAGGTGGCCCTCAGCGTGTTTTCTGTGCGGGTTCTTGCGCCGATGGCGAAATCTGTAACTTAAAGGAAATTTCAACAGCTGAGTCGGATGACAAAAAAGTTGTAACACTTGCTTGCAGGTGCGAATGAGAATTGTTTGTCCGAATGAGAAATAAAAAAGCCAGTAGAAAAATCTACCGGCTTTTACTGAGTAGCGGGAGCAGGACTTGAACCTACGACCTTTGGGTTATGAGGTCTTGGAATATTGAAGCCAAAAAACGTTAAATATCACAATGTTAGGACATTAAAGTTTTGCTGTATCCATATTAATTCATAAAAAAGCATATAAAATCGCCATTTGTTGTACCTATGTTGTACCCAAAATTTATATCTTTACCTGAAAATACCATATATGGCTTCAATCTCGGTAGTATTAAGGAAAAAGAAAAATAGTGAAGGTAAGTATCCAATTGCCATACGAGTAACAAAAGACAGAAGGTCTTCTTTTATTTCTATAGGGCAATATATTTTGGAAGATCAATGGGATGCAAAGAATAAAGTGGTGAAAAAATCACATCCTAATTCAGCCAGGCTAAATAATATCATCCAAAAAAGGCTTTATGAAGCCAATGATAAGTACCTTGAACTGGAATCTCAGGATAACGCAACAACTGCAATAAATATTCAAAAACAGGTAAAAAAGAAAGATAGTGGGACTACATTTTTTCAATTGACGAATACATTTCTGGCACATAAAGAGAAAGCTGGGAAATACAATACCTATCTGGCTGATAAGTCACGTCTAAAGCATTTTAAGAATTTTCTACCAAACGGTGATATTGCATTTCCAGAAATTACAGAGCTACTTCTGAAAAAATATATCTCTTACTTAAAAACAAAGGCTAAAAACAACGATAGGAGCATTATCAATAATCTCATCACGATTCGTGCAATTTTTAACCTGGCTATACGTGAGGGTATTGTTGACCGAAAATACTATCCGTTTGGAAGTGGAAAAATTCAGATAAAATTACCACAAAGCCTGAAAATTGGGCTAACAAAGGAGGAAGTAAAAAAGATAGAAGAACTTAATCTTGAAATGGGTAGCTGGGTAAACCATGCAAGAAATATATGGTTGATTTCTTTCTACTTTGCAGGGATGCGTGTTTCAGATGTCCTTCATATGAGATGGTCAGATTTAAAGGATGACAGGCTCTATTATGCTATGGGGAAAAACCAAAAAGTGGGATCATTAAAAATCCCTGAAAAAGCATTAGCAATAATTAAGCAATACGAACAGGATAAACAATCACAAAATGATTTTATTTTCCCTGATCTGAAAACTGCCAAATTAGATTCTCCAAGGGATATTGCAAGAAAAATGAATACAGCTACAAAGCAACTGAACAAATATTTAAAACGGTTAGGAGAACAAGCAGAGATAGATAAAAAGCTGACCATGCACATTGCCCGTCATACCTTTGGGAATATATCTGGCGACCTTATTCCAATTCAGATGCTTCAGAAATTGTATAGGCACAGTTCAGTTACAACAACAATAAATTACCAGTCGAACTTCCTTTTTAAGGATACCGATGAGGCTTTGGATTCAGTTATAAATACTTAATTGCCAATTTACCTTTTAATAATTTTTATCGCTTGATCAAACCTGTTATTAATTACTAATAAGTAGGTTCCCGAAACGACATTGCTAATATCCATCTGGGCGATAGATGAAAACGAATCTTGTTTTTTAATAAGACCGCCAATCACATGATAAATTGCAATTTCCGATTTTTCTTGGTTGGGTAATCCTTCAATTGTAAGCATTCCTGTCGTTGGATTTGGATAAACCTTTAAGTATTTCAGGTTATTCTCTAAAATAGTTACAGGTGTAGTTTGATTCGAACAGAAAGAAGGATATATGCACATTGCCGAAGAAATGCCAAAAATAGTTGGAAACGAATTCCATGTGCTATTTTCTTTCACATATGCCGAATTTGTAAAATTTGTTCTTGATTCTGCCACCGTAACATTGAAAGTATCCGCTGGAGTGTTGTAGTAAATTTGAAAACCAACATAAACATCGGATTCTGTTATCATTATTGGTTGATCAAATGGGACGTAATTTAAAGTAAAAGGTGTTAACGATTCAATTGAAATATCTTGTGATCCCAATATAGTTCCAGGTATTCCATTATCACTTTCATATAACATAAATGTTACTTTATGATTACCTCCGTTGCCACCACTATTTGCATTACTGATTAACACTTCAAGACCTGTGAAATATTTATTTGTTATATCTGTAAAATGCTCTGCATATTCTGCAAAATTATAAGAATTATGCCCAGGTAAATAACCCCAATTAGGCGATTCCCAGTAGTATGATGTTAGATTGTCAGAGGAGAGTATGTTCGTCAAAGTATCACAACTATTAATCGTATTTCCAGTTGTGTTCGCATTTCCAATTAATGCAGGCAATAAATAACAATTGGAAGATGTATTATATTCATAGATAGCAAAATAATATGACGTTCCTTCTGAAAGAGAAGTTAAATTAATAGAAGTGCCTGTCCCTTCATATACAACATAATTTCCTATTCCAATTTGGGTTCCGTTACCAAATCCGGAATTTGCAATATAGGATGTTCCGTTTATAGGATCAACCATTTCATTATTGCCAGTTCGTGCAATGACCAATACTGCATTTCCATTTCCACGTGACCAGCCAATAGTCATGGAATTATTTGTTGTAGCTGAAGATGTAAAAGAAGTTGCTTGCACTGAAGGTGGCGTACACGCTTCTATAACATTCACTGAATAATCTTCCACTTCACCCCATTGAGAATTGCCACAAGGATTTGCGTTTGGACCATTAGCAGTATCATGTAACCTGATTCTCATCCTTTTTGTTCCAAGTGTCACACCGGCAGGAACAATAAAACTTGCTGTATTAGTTAGGTATTCCAAGATACCTATTGTTGCATATACACTCTCTCCAGTATCTGTAAAATCACCATCTTCATTCCAATCTATCCAGATTAAAATTTGATCTGAAGTGTAACCTTTGCCCAGTGTTATTGTTACTGATAAATTTTCACCTCTTCGTACAGTAGTGTTTTGAGAAGAAAAATCCTGATATCCACCATATCCCATTTCTGATGACTGATTAATTGAGCCACATGTAACATTAGATATATATTCATCAATTGAAGATGATCCAGCTGAACAATAGGAAGATGTTGTTATCCCGTTTTGGGTGACAGATACATTCCTTGTTATCCCATTCCCAGATATCGTAACAGTCGCACTCCGTGAACTTGTGGAGGTATTTTCACTTGTAGTGGTTACGGTAGCTGTCCCATTGTTTGAGCCATTGGATGGTGAAACGCTTAACCAAGAAGCATTGTCGCTTGCCGACCAGTTCACATTAGAACTTACACTGATTTGGTCGTTGTTCCCTGAAGCTGCCCCAAGTGTTAGACTAGATGGAGATACGGTAAGGGTTGAAGCCGCCCCATTTTGGGTGACAGAGACATTCCTTGTTATCCCATTCCCAGATATCGTAACAGTGGCAGACCGAGAATTTGTAGAAGTATTTTCACTTGTTGCGGTTACGGTAACAGTCCCGTTGTTTGCCCCATTGGATGGTGAGACGCTTAACCAGGAGGCATTTTCACTTGCCGACCAGCTCACATTTGAACTGACAGATATTTGGTCGTTGCTTCCTGAGGCTGAGCCTAAGGATAAACTAGATGGGGAAACAGTTAGTGTTGAAGCTGCCCCATTTTGGGTGATAGATACATTCCTAGTAATCCCGTTCCCTGATATTGTAACCGTCCCACTACGTGAATTTGTGGATGTATTTTCACTTGTTGCAGTAACTGTTACTGTCCCATTGTTTGATCCATTGGATGGGGACACGCTTAACCAAGAAGCATTGTCTCTTGCCGACCAGCTCACATTTGAACTGACAGATATTTGGTCGTTGCTCCCTGAAGCTGCCCCTAAGGATAAACTAGATGGGGAAACAGTTAGTGTTGAAGCTGCCCCATTTTGGGTGACAGAGACATTCCTTGTTATCCCATTCCCAGATATTGTAACAGTGGCAGACCGAGAATTTGTAGATGTATTTTCGCTTGTTGCAGTAACTGTAACCGTCCCATTGTTTGATCCATTGGATGGGGACACGCTTAACCAAGAAGCATTGTCACTTGCCGACCAGCTCACATTTGAACTGACAGATATTTGGTCGTTGCTCCCTGAAGCTGCCCCTAAGGATAAACTAGATGGGCTTACAGTTAAAGAAGCTGCAGCCCCATTTTGGGTGACAGAGACATTCCTAGTAATCCCATTCCCAGATATTGTAACAGTGGCAGACCGAGAATTTGTGGATGTATTTTCACTTGTTGCAGTAACTGTTACTGTCCCATTGTTTGATCCATTGGATGGGGACACGCTTAACCAAGAAGCATTGTCACTTGCCGACCAGCTCACATTTGAACTGACAGATATTTGGTCGTTGCTCCCTGAAGCTGCCCCTAATATTTAGGATAAACTAGATGGGCTTACAGTTAAAGAAGCTGCAGCCCCATTTTGGGTGACAGAGACATTCCTAGTTATCCCATTCCCAGATATTGTAACAGTGGCAGACCGAGAATTTGTGGATGTATTTTCACTTGTTGCAGTAACTGTTACTGTCCCATTGTTTGATCCATTGGATGGGGACACGCTTAACCAAGAAGCATTGTCACTTGCCGACCAGCTCACATTTGAACTGACAGATATTTGGTCGTTGCTCCCTGAAGCTGCCCCTAAGGATAAACTAGATGGGGAAACAGTTAGTGTTGAAGCTGCCCCATTTTGGGTGACAGAGACATTCCTTGTTATCCCATTCCCAGATATTGTAACAGTGGCAGACCGAGAATTTGTAGATGTATTTTCGCTTGTTGCAGTAACTGTAACCGTCCCATTGTTTGATCCATTGGATGGGGACACGCTTAACCAAGAAGCATTGTCACTTGCCGACCAGCTCACATTTGAACTGACAGATATTTGGTCGTTGCTCCCTGAAGCTGCCCCTAAGGATAAACTAGATGGGCTTACAGTTAAAGAAGCTGCAGCCCCATTTTGGGTGACAGAGACATTCCTAGTAATCCCATTCCCAGATATTGTAACAGTGGCAGACCGAGAATTTGTAGATGTATTTTCGCTTGTTGCAGTAACTGTAACCGTCCCATTGTTTGATCCATTGGATGGGGACACGCTTAACCAAGAAGCATTGTCACTTGCCGACCAGCTCACATTTGAACTGACAGATATTTGGTCGTTGCTCCCTGAAGCTGCCCCTAAGGATAAACTAGATGGGGAAACAGTTAGTGTTGAAGCTGCCCCATTTTGGGTGACAGAGACATTCCTTGTTATCCCATTCCCAGATATTGTAACAGTGGCAGACCGAGAATTTGTAGATGTATTCTCACTTGTAGCAGTAACTGTAACCGTCCCATTGTTTGATCCATTTGATGGGGACACGCTTAACCAAGAAGCATTGTCACTTGCCGACCAGCTCACATTTGAACTGACAGATATTTGGTCGTTGCTCCCTGAAGCTGCCCCTAAGGATAAACTAGATGGGGAAACAGTTAGTGTTGAAGCTGCCCCATTTTGGGTGACAGAGACATTCCTTGTTATCCCATTCCCAGATATTGTAACAGTGGCAGACCGAGAATTTGTAGATGTATTCTCACTTGCAGCAGTAACTGTAACCGTCCCATTGTTTGATCCATTGGATGGGGACACACTTAACCAAGAAGCATTGTCACTTGCCGACCAGCTCACATTAGAACTGACAGATATTTGGTCGTTGCTCCCTGAAGCTGCCCCTAAGGATAAACTTGATGGGGAAACAGTTAAGGTTGATTGAAATGTAATTGGTATAAATATCTGATTATTATTTTCATTACTTTCATTTGGATTGGTGTTTATTGCATCGGCACCAAACATTATATACCAAGTGCCAGCATAAGGTCCCATTGGGATATTGAATTGTTTTGAAAGTAGACTACTGGTTTCATTTGCATTTAAGGCTGGCACATATATATCGGCATTTAAGTTAATATCTGTAGGAGTTCCATCAAAATTTAGGTCTGCTGAAAACCAAAGTGCTGTATATGATGATGAAGCATTACCCGTTCCCTGATTTTTTATATAGCATGTAGCCGTGACTTGCTGACCCATTACAACTGTTGAAGGAGAAATTTGAGGATTTTGTACAATTAAATCAGGTTTAGTAGTACTTGAAGACCCAGTAACACAAATACTAAATGTTCCAAAATTATTATTATTGTACTCCCACATTCGAATCCACATTGTTGCATTTGGAGTTAAGCCTGTAATTTCTGCACGTGGCATATATTGTGAATATGAGCTACCATTGGGGTAACAATTATAATATGATAAAGAATTACAATTTGACCCTGTATATAGAGCCATGCCCATATCTTCGTTTGTAAGGTTTACCGCATCAGTTTCAATAATAACACTCCCTGAACTTGGAACTTGAAATTTAAACCATACATCACCATTACTTGTTCCATCACATGAAATATTTGGTACACCAGAATTAGTTGCACCAACATTTGTCCCTTGTGTAAAAGAACAACTTGTACCCACAGTTAAGGTAGGTACTCCTGCATCACATGGATTATCATTGGGAGGTGTTGATGAGGGTGAAGGATCAGTTACACAAATTTTGAATGTTCCAAAATTATTATTATTGTATTCCCACATTCGAATCCACATAGTTGAATTAGGAGATAATCCTGTAAGTTCAGCTCTGGGCATATATTGTGAATATGAGCTTCCATTTGGATAACAACCATAATAGGATAAAGAATTACAATTTGATCCTGTATATAGAGCCATGCCCATATCTTCGTTTGTAAGGTTTACCGCATCAGTTTCAATAATGACGCTTCCTGAACTTGGAACTTGAAATTTAAACCATACATCACCGTTACTCGTTCCATCACAGTTTGTTAATATAGGCACATTTGAGTTAGTCGCACCTACATTTGTTCCTTGTGTGAAAGAACAACTTGTACCTACTGGTAAAGTGGGTACTCCAGCATCGCATGGATTATCATTGGTCGGAGTAGTGACACCGCCACAACCACCTATAACGATATCCGATTTAGGGCATCTTGAATTATATGTACTAAGTTCTGTCAAATTGTAAACAGTGCGAGTTGTAGTTTTCCAATCTCTACCAGAAGTTTCTATGACGGTAATACTTCCATCAGGATTTTTTGATTTAAATAACATTGTATGAACCCCAACATCGTTAAAAATATCACCAGGTTGCATTTGAGAAATAGGTATTATTGTAGAGTAACTTGGAAGTTCTCCAGTACCTAAATGAGCCTGAGGCATTTCCCAGGCTTTTGTAATTAATCCAGAACAATCCAGTCCAGAAGCACAACTTAAACCTGCCCCTGCTCCTCCTTGAGTTTTACAATTTCCACCAACAGTGCCAGCCGAGCAAATATCTCCTGCAGACTTGCATGATGACATTGCACTTATATGCTGCTCTTTTGATGAGTATCCTCCCCATGCATAAGGCATGGAAGTATTTGTACCTACTTTAACCCATCCTCTTTGTGTTGAATTTGCCGGTGTGGCAGCATATACATATCGGTTTCCACAATATTCTCCAGACCAAAGATTACATGAATTTGCAGTCCAGCTAAAATTAACATATGATTCAGCATTGCTAATAATCTTGGTCCTTGAAATTTGCGAATAACATAAATTGATGTTAATACCAAAAAGGAATGCAAGCAAAATTGTTGAAAACAATTTTGCTTTTCCCTCGAATTTACTTTTGTGCAAACACTTGGTTTTTGATGCATTAGAATGTAAAATGGTATTTTTCATCTATATAAGTTTTTTATCAATTTAGATAAAGCTGTAATAATAATTATGGTGAATACCAGTTAAAATGAAGGATAACCTTGCACCTTTCCCGTTTTAGTTTCTGTAAGCGAAAAGATAAAAACTCCTTGAGGTGATGTCATCATATTATAAACTTTACCCGTTTCAGACACATAAAAATCTTTGCTGGGTATTATGTAATAACTCTTTGGAATTACAATTTCTGTTATAACGGCACCTAATTCATTTTCTCGCAAATTAATTGATATAATAGTACGTTCAACAGAAACAGGATTTTCTGAAATAAATGTTTGAACATCAAGAAAAATACGTTTTTCAGTGGCACCTACAATAAAAACTCCTGCTGTTTTTTTATCAGTTGCATAAGTTTTTTCCATGGTATTATCTACGGAAGTTGAAATCTTAATTGAATACGAGCTGTTTCCAGTTATTTGAGAAGATATAAAATACCCATTTTCAGTAACAACACCTTTTAATTCAACAGGTTCGATTGAAACTCCGCAATCTTCTATCATTAAACTATTTCCTGCTGGGAGCAATAAATAGGTGGCATCATTAAATCGAACAAGTCTTTCAATTCCTTGATAAGACATTGGGTATGGGCACTTTATAAGTTCATTTCCGATTTCATCATATGCTGTCACTTTATATCCCGAAAGAACATAAAATTTACCATTTTCATATACAAAATTACGTGGCGCAACTGATACTTTAAATTTATCAATAGCCTTTCCCGTGGACTGATCAGTAATGATTATTTCGCTTGTGGAATTACACAAATAAGCAATTCGATTTTTATCTAATATTTGAAATGCTGTGGCTCCCAAATTTGCACCTGGAACTTGAATGTAAGGGATCCCATCGGGAGTATTCCATTCACTTTTACTTATTTGTAAAACATTAAAACTATGAACAGATTCTGTTTCCTCCGCTAGTTCCCCTGTTTGTTGTGAAACAATGCTTTTATCTTCGTTAAATGAAGTACTTATATAGATTCCAACTGTGATAAATATCAAAACAAGTATCAACAAAAAAGTAGTTCTGTATTTTCTCATGGGTTTTAAATGATATTAATCTGCTTGTTTTAAATGTCTCATGCAAATGTAAGAATGGCTAATCTTAATTTAGACAAACTATATGTAGATACATCTACAGATTGACCAATCTGTAGAAAAAACATTACATCTTCTTTAAAGCTTTCTTATAATCCCCGGGGCTAATTTGCGTTATTGATTTAAATGCAGGATTAAACGTTGATGTATGTTTAAAGCCTGATTTTTCAGCAACCACATTCATTGTCCAATTTTCTATTTCACCAGACACTATTTTTTCAAGTATATTTATTGATTCCTTGATTCGGTGGGAATTGATAAACTCATTAAAATTTTTTCCATAGATTTCATTGATTATTTGAGATAAATAATCACGATTTGTTTTAAGTTTTGAAGCCAAAGAGGTAATTGTTAACTCCTTATCCAAATAGCATTTTTCATTTTCTATTTCATTGCTAAGTTTTTTGAGTATGGATTTTGTGACTTTATCCGAGACAGTATTTCTGATACGGCACTTGACCTCACTATCCTCCAATTTATTCTTTTCGATGCTTGACTTTGCAAGCAAAATGTTCTTTTGGTACTTTTTTCTTTGCAGGATGTAAATAATAATTCCACTTAATATCAGAACAAATGCTAAAATTGAAAGTAGAGTTACTTGCAACTTTTTTTTCTCAATTTTAATTGCTGAAACTTCAAGTTCTTTTTCTTTTTTTTCGGTATCGTATTTAGTCTGCATTTCTGCAATTGATCTGCTATTTTGCTCGCTAAAAAGAGAATCACTTAGTTCTTGATAACTATTAAAATATTTTAATACACTGTCTGGTTGATTCAAATGACTATAAACATTTATATAATATTTTGTTAGCTGGAGCATGGCTTGTTTTTGTTTTAACATTATTGATAGCTCCTTTGATTTATCTATATATTCTAATGCCTTTGAATAATTAAGCATTTTTAAATATGTTGATCCAATATCTCTATATATTTGTGAAATCAAACTTAAATCTCCTATCTTCTGTGCAGCAGTATGAGCATAGTTGATATATTTTAATGCTTCCTCAACATTTCCTAAATCAAAATAATTAGCACCGAGTTGGTTGTTCACAATAGCTAAATAATAAGTGTTTGGAATTTTTTCAAAAATTGTTTTAGCTTCCTTTAAATATTTTATGGAATTTTTATAGTTACCTTCTTGGGTATAAGCTTTTGCCAATCTATGTAGAGAAACTCCAACTCCGTTTGGATTCTTTGTTTCCTCAAAAATTGTTTTAGCCTCAATTGCATATTCTTTTGCTAAATCATTTTGTTTTAAATATCGATAAATACTACTGATATTTACTAAAGAATACGCAATGTATTGTTCTTCATTCTCGTCTTGATAAATTTTTAAAGACTTTAAATAATGATTTAAAGCCACGGTATATTCCCCTTGTTCTTTGTAAATATTTCCAATCCAAACATATCCTGAAGCAAGATGGATTTTTTTATTTAAAGCTTCATAAATTTTGTTTGCATTAATTCTTAATTCAAGGGCAATTTCAGACATTCCAAAATGGTTTTGAATAGCGCCAATATTATCATAAACTCCAGCTATTCCCATTGAATCTTGTAATTTTACAACTATTTTTAATCGCTCTTTAAAATAAACTAACGCAGTATCAAATTTTCCTAACTGGTAATAGCCTAGACCCAATGCATTAAGGCATTTGCTTTCGCCTTTTTTATAATCATTTTGTTTTGAAAGGTCTAATCCTTGTCGTGCATATTTAATAGCACTATCTGGTTTAGCTTCATCATATAATGCATCAGAAATCATATAAAATAGATTTACTCTAGATGTATCTGCCTTGGTAGTTTTTAACTCAGAAATAAGTGAATCAGTCTTCGATTGTTGCCCAAAAGAAGATTGCAATCCAACTTTAACCAAACAAAAAAAAATGATAGTGAGAATAAAATTTGTATTTGGGCTAATTAATTTATGCTTCATGCTGATTTATTTTTGGTTTGTAGGTCAATTTTCTAAAAAATAACCGTTGATTAATTTTTGTAACAAACATGAGGGCTTAACAATTAATACAGAACAGTATCTATTCAGTACAATTTAAGACAATATGTTAAAGAAAACAACTTTTTAATTAATGTTGAGCAAATAGCTAATATCTCCACTAATACAGGTTGGGTCTTGCTTGTAGCTCCTTTGAAGAAGTTTAATGATTGGAGGGGTAGCTTTTTCGAGTAATAGGATCGCTCCTTCACCTAACTCAGTTTCCTCGGCGATAATGGTTTTGTTTATTTTTATTTTTCTTTTCATTGAAAAGGTTGTATTTAAAAAGCCCGAACACGCAGAACGCATTCAGGTGAGTTTATTTACCAAGACAATCTTTTACAGTAAACTATCTATCTCAAGAAACATTTTATTAAAATTGGCTTGACTGAATAAAATTCAACCGTATAATTCAACTTGCCATAAGGTCATTGAGATTTGATCCTTTCATTTCCCTCAATTAGCATTAGACAGCTTGTACAAAGGGAAAACTCTCATTCTAAGAAGTCTGTCCGCTTTGGGACCGTGAGGTCGGAGGTTCAAGTCCTCTCACCCCGACCATTAAACCACTTGTGGAGTGGGATAAATGGATTCAGAAGCAAAGAATTATTAGGCTCAATGACATCATGGCAAAACCATAAGGTCATTGACTATGAGTGAAATTGAAACACTACACCACCGATTCTGCCAGTATTCAGAAGCTTTTAAAGGAAATACAAAAGCAACAATTAAATGGCTCAAAAGTGAATTTCGATCATTCTTAAAGTTTTCCAATGTTGATTCAGTAGGGCAAGTAAATAGGACGGTAATAGAAGACTGGATTCTTAAAGGTAAATTGGAAAATAAATGGTCTGCCAAGACTGTTAAAACAAGATTACAAGCCTTAAGCTTGTTTCTTGATTGGTGTGTACGAGAGAAATACATGAAAGAAAATTTTGTTAAAGACATTCCCAAACCAAAACTTCCCACCAGAATTCCCAAAAACCTTACGAAAGATGAAGCTATGCTTTTGTTGGATTGGACAAAGAATTTTCCTTATGACTACAAATTTGAAAGAACAAGGGCGGTTGCTATTATCGCAACTTTTATTTACACAGGTGTAAGAAAAGAAGAACTAAGGAATCTTCGGTTTCAAGACATTGATTTGGAAAACAAAACACTGTTTGTATTTAGTGGCAAAGGAGATAAGGACAGGATTGTACCTCTGCACTCAAATTTGATTTTCAGTTTAGAACAGTATTTAAAAGATCGTAAAAGGTTGAAAAAATGTTGCCCATATTTCTTCACTGCCATGAGGCAGGATTCCAGAATGGGCGATTGTGTCATTAAACGGTTGATTTCAAAGATCAGAGATAAAAGCAAGATTGATTTTCATCCGCATATACTACGTCATACTTTTGCAACTTTGATGTTAGACGGTGGATGTAATCTGTATGCCCTTTCAAGGATGCTAGGGCATTCGGATATCAAAACTACCACTATTTACCTAACTGCCTCTAAAGCACACCTACAGGAGCAGATTGGGAAGCATCCATTAAGTCTTTAAATCAAATGCAGTTTATTAAAGCTTTTCTTAATTCCTTCCGTAGAAACGGATAAATATATTTGTGTTGTACTCACACTGCTATGTCCCATGATTTCTTTTAGTTTATAAAGATTAAGGTCGGCATCTATAGAAAGGCGGGCAAATGTGTGCCTTAACATATGAGGAGTAAATTTAACACCGGAAGTAACCGATACTTTTCGGCAAATTTCCCTGGTATTTTTTGCATTTAAAGGTTTATCGGAATGAATACCTGTAAAATACCATGTTGAGAAATTCTTTTTTCTTTTTCTTTCCTGTTCGTATCCTCTTAATATTATTGCCAGACGTGGATGTATTGGAACAATACGGTCTTTTTTACCCTTACCTTCCCTTACAAATATTTCATGTGTATCCAGATTTACATCAGGTGTTCTAAGATTTAGCAATTCTTGCAAGCGAAGCCCTGTATAAACAAACATTGTTATTATTGATTCATTCCTTGCTTTTTCAAAACTGTAACGCCAGGGATGCCATGAAGCACCAGACAATATTGAAAGGGTTTGTTCTTTGGATAAACATCGTGGCAGTCTTTTTGGGATTTTTGGTTTCTCAATTTTTTCGCATGGATTCTTTTCTATAGCCCTTATCCTCACACACCACTTGAAAAAACTGGAAAAGTTTTGAAGGTATATCCTAAATGTTTTTGGTGCCCACGCCCTTTGTTGGCACATGTCCATTAGAAATTCCCGAATAACACCTTCGTTTATTTTTTTAACATTTTCAGTTTTTGCATAGTTGGTTAACATTTTTAGGCTTCTTACAATGCTGGAATAATTACGAGGTGTCATACCTCTTTCAATAAGGCAATAACGTTTAAATTGCCTCAGAAGGTCTGAGATAAGCATGTGTTAAAAGGAGATTAAAATTGGGGGTGCGGTTTATATCACAATACTGTCAATTATCGAAAGAATATTTTGATTAAAGTTATTATTTTATGCCTGTTTCAATATTATTCCATCAATAAATTCTTCAACTTGACGATGATTATCAGCAGGGTCATAAGTAATAATATTGATTTTATAATCCTTCCTCCATCTATCAATTTCCGTTCCAGTAACTTGGTCTTGTGGCATTAAAGCATAATGCTCCGGAGAACCACCATGAAATATATGATGTATAAAACCTAATAGTAAGTTTATCTCAGGATCATTTAATGAAACGCCTAAAAATAAAATATTAGTTGTTGAAAATAAAACTTGGAGTACACTTTGATATCCTCTTTCAGTGTACATAATTCTTCGGTAGTCTTTTTCAGTTAATACAATTTCTTCAGGGGCTCGACTTGAATCACCATGGGCTTTTAAAATAAAAAAATCTTTTTCATACAAATTATAATTAATTAATCTAGCATCTTTGTATGTACATACTGAAGGTACTTTAAGAAATTTTTTAGCATATGCATCTTCAAGTAATGTGTCATAATTAGTCGTCACAATATTATTACTATGAATAGAGAATAATTTCTCATGCAAGGGTGTAGGATTAATCTTTTTATTGTCAAATCTGCGTTTAATATATTCATCTAATTCTGTTAAAAGTAAATCTCTTAATTCCTCAGCAACTAATAGAAATTTTGCAGGATTCTTGCTTAATAGTTTCAATTCTTTAATTTTCTCAACTGATGCTCTTGAACCCAATTCTACAATATCAATTAATTCAGATAAAAGCTTCTCCCAACTTGGAAATCCAGCATTTATTGATAATCCAGCACCTACGAATAATGCACAATTACGATTGTTAATAGCATCAATTAGTTTTGCAGGTATATTTTTAATGTCAAAACTAGTCATCTTTAAATATAAAATTTTGAGTGTTATTAAATTTATTATTAAAAACACGATGCCTAATGGCAATGTTTTTCTTCAAAGATCCCTGTCGATTAAAAGCTTCAATATAATCGTATAAATCTTTATCATATTCAAGGCTTTTTTTGTCCTCTATTAATAATTCAGGTTTTGGATTATACTTTTTCCGTTTTATTTCAAAATCAATAAAATTCTTTGCATACTGATCATACTCAATAATATCAATTTTCTTATAATGAGTATATAGTAACCAGAAGGTATCTACAAATCCCCATTTGTTTTTAAATATACCTTTAGAACATTCATTTATTTCATACATCCAATTTAGTATCTTATTTGCTTTCTTCATCATATTAGCCAAGTCTGATACTTTTGATGTGGATAAGTCAATGTATAATTGATAAAGAGTTGAAGCCTTAATATCTTTATTATTTTTATAATAAGCCAAAGCAATAACGTGATCTAAATAATCTTGGTGTTTAAATCGAGTATCAATTATTTTGCAAGTATCAAAAAATTTATGATTTTCCGTAATTGAAAAGATAGAATTTCCAAGATTACTTGCTAAAGCATGTCTCAGTTCAACAGGGATGAGCGTCATACCCATTTGCAATCTTGCGAATAAAGTTCTAATTTCTTCTTGGTTGGCTTCCTTTATTATAGAAAATGTTAATTCAAATTTCTTAAATGCATCTTTACGTTCAGGTGATAAATCATTATATGAATATCCATAGTAAGGTGTATTTTTAAATTCTTTTCCCTCAATCTCAAATTCTTCATTAAAGAATTCCCAGATAGCTCTCATTCTTTGTTGTCCATCTGTTACTTCATATTCGTAACTTGGATCATTTGGCGTCTGCTTGAGATAAAATTTTGGCAAATCGTATTTTCGTAATATTGAATCAATTAAGAAAACTTTTTTTGAAGTAGACCATACAGGAGTTCTTTGATATTGCGGTCTAGGATTAATTGAATCTTTTTTTTCAATTAACTTTTTGATTGTCCAATTTTTAGATACTATTTTCATAAGCTAGGGAGTTTATACATTAAATAAAACAATTTGCACAGACTTCGATATCATCTGCAAGAATGTCAACTAATTTATTGGTTTTATTTTTATTATTAAACTTTTTTTGGAGTTTTTCGATATGATCTAATTTAATTTGGGTCATGCGTTTTGGCTGTATAATCTCTGAAAGAGTTTCATTGTCCATCCAGCTATATCCGTCCTTTTCATATTCCAATGCTTCTTTAAAGAGTTTTGGATGTCTTTCATATAACCAAATCCATTCAATCTTTCGTTGGTAAAAACAAAAGAAACATCCTGATCGGCTGCGATTAAAATGCCCTTTTTGCCCATTAACTTCAAATTCAATCTCATCATAATAACCTGGCACTTTTACTCCATTTTCTTTAAATAATTTAAAAACATCTGTCTTTTTAATGGAATCTTCATTCCCAAGTAAAGAATAATTATTCAAATGAGAAACAGGATATTTTTCATCCTTAAGAAATTCAAAAACAACATGATTGAATGCTGAAATACTCAGATTTAAGAGGTCTTTCAACTTCTGAGAAAACAAATATTTAGATGATTGTGGTTCATTTACAATCTCCAAACTCCTTTCCTGTAATTCTGATGTAATATGTTTTTTATAAAGAGTAGCAATTAAATGCCTGTTATTGTTGTGGAGTATTTTATGCAAAATTTCCATACTCCATATATGTTTCCGGAATGGAAAAACAGATTGAATATTTGGCTTTGTAGATACATATCCTTCCCTGTCTTCATCATCCCTAATTCCAACATAAGATATTGCCAAATCGTCACCAATCCAACGTTCAAATGGTTCTAATTTTAGTTTTTGTGTACACCAACGAGCCATTGAAGAGGGAAGAAAACCATTATAAATATCCAGATAATGATCAAATGGATTTTTATGGCTATGGTTAGCTTCCAATTTATGTATTTTTTTACCAAGAAAGGATTCTAGTTCAGTGATGAGTTCGTACGTTTCTTTAAGCTCTTTTCCTGTATCAGAAAAATAGTACTCCATTTCAATTTCAGGATGGTTCAATTGCATATACATGGCTAAAGCTGCACTGTCTTTCCCACCTGAAATTCCTAATACATGACGTACTTTTTTACTCATCTTCAATTTGTTCTTGTAATAATTTTATTAGCAATGCAATATTGATTTGCCTGTTATCAGAGTTTAAAATGGATTTTATTTTTCCTTCTAAATTAGCAATTTCCTTTGACTTATTCTTGGGCAATCGAATAAGGTTTTTCTGAACACCTTTTACAAACGAGGTTATTTCCAATTTCAGTACTTCTTCCTTTTCAACATCAATATCCTTTTTGCTTATATCCGTCAGGTTATCTAATTCATGTATGAGTTGAACAAAGCGAATTTTAAATACCTTTTCTTCTTCATCGCTAAACTGATCCAGTGATTTATTTACAACCGCAATTGCAATAGAATTAATCCATGATTTCCTGTCGTCTAAGGGAGTATTTATGCGCTGTAAGAGAACTTTTTGTTTGGGATTAAGAACGGCTTTCTGAATTTTTTTAAAGCGTTTCTGAAGAAGCGTTTTATTATTTGGGAAACTAAGTTTTTCATCTCTAAGTGTACTATTTAAAATATCCTCAATCCGATTTATTAAGCTTTCGTAAGCCCCACTTAGTTCCTGAGTTACACCTAATAATGAAACTGTAAATTCACTCAATTTTTGATCGTTTGAAAGGTCGCTAACTTTATAGTTCAAAGCCCTTGGAATATCTTCAAAAAACACTTTTTCTGGATTGGTCGCATTTGCGATGGCATCACGAAGCCTAATTGCTTCCTGGCTTAAATTCTTCGTATTCTTGGTATAAGGGACTAACTGTTTAAAGAAAACTAAAAACGGCTTTACCGTTTCAATGAATGAATCACCAGTAGGTAGCTCTTCTTCCACTTGATTTAGAAATTGTCTATACCGATTAAAAATATTTAAACGGGTTTCATCAAGCAAAAATGTGCTCACAAAATATTTTTGGGGCTGTTTCATTGCAACCTCCAATGTATCATCTGTTAAATGTGGGATAAAGACATCCTCTTCGTAAAGTGCAAAATGTTTTTGTTTTGTGAGTAAGAATATTGGAATCCAGAAGTCTATAAATCCTTGTTTTAATTTAAAGGGTTTCTGTTTTAATATTTCAATAAGGTCATTTAGTTTTCGTTGAGCAGTTGCACATCCATTAAGAAAGTCCTCACAAGCAATCCATAAAGGCTCGAAGGTTTTTTCGGATGGTTTATCCAAACGCCATTTCCCTTCATTTTCTTGGTGAATCCCTGTATCGTTTATAAGTGATAAGTAAATTGTACGCTCTGGAGGGAATTTCCCATCTTCAAAACCGAGGTCTGGTTTCTCAACAGATTGAAGGATTTGCGTAATTAAACGTTTTTTCGCCGTAGAAATAGTGCCGCTTACTTTTTCGCGGTTCATCATTTCATTCCTGAACATAGGAGTTTTTGAATAGACTTCTTCACAAATTTCTGACAGTTTTTTATTTAAGGCTTTGGAATCTTTAAATTGAATTTCCTCACCATTGTAGAACCATTTTATATTTGAATTTGTGCCATAAAGAGTATTTGAAAAAAGTTCTTTCAATTCATCCTGACAGTTTTTAAGGTATTGGTCTAATTCAGCAAGTGCAATAATATCATTTGGACATAGTGCTTTAACCAGATTGATTTTTTCAATCTCAATAAGTTTTTCCTTTAAATCAGTCGTATTTGTTACCCAACCAAATAGTATTGGATTTTCTGAATCTCTTGAAAAAGTCTTTAGCTTTTGTTCATCTAAAAGTTCATTGAAAATCAAATTAATAAAACCATCGTTTGCACCATCAGGTTCTTTGTCTATTGGTTTCTCTGTTAATTCAAAAGTAAAGTAACGAGGAGTTCCTATTTCATAAAAAACCTTCTTTGCCTGAATTATTGGGAAAGAGAAGTAACGATATAGGTTTGGCACAATTGCAATATCTTTAGATACACGATTTTCCGCAAGGATTAATTCCTTGTTAATATCAAAATCTGTTCCCTTAAACAAAACATAACGCTGGTTAAAACTTTGATATCGGATTATTTGATCCTGTTCAAGTTTATCAATAATTTTTTCAGGCTCTTTGATTCCTAAAACAATTTGCCCATAATCATGTATAAACTGTGGTGTAATTTTTTGACCAGCTCTCCCAAAAATACTCAGCAATCCAATACTTTTTATCAGTTTGAGTGCATCTTCAACATTTTCATCCAGACTACTACTTTCTGCCCTTTCGAGTGCTTCTTTTATAGAAGACCACTGACTGCCATGTGGGTTGAATTTTGAGTTTAGCAGGCTGTAAAAATTGTAAACCAGATAATCATAAATGTTAGCCAAGCCATAAAACTGATCTCCTTCTGAGAAATCATTTAATCCGAGATAATCATCTGAATCCAGAAATGTAAATAAAGATCTCTCATTTTGTCCGTATGATTGAAATGCCAGAGTAATAATGGATGCAGATAAAATATCAAAAGGGAAAAGCTTTTGAGCAAATTTATATGTAAAGTAATCCCGAAGGGGGAAAGTATCCGCTTCTGAAATTGCTTTATATAAACGTTGGCTTTGTTTTTCAGATATTTGATTAGTGATTTGCTTCTCTTGAAGCCTTTCACTTGCAAGCACTAATAATTGTTCGACCGGCTCATTAAACGAAACTTCAATTAAACGCCCTTTAACTTTGTCCCATTCATTTCTCTGGGCTTTAGGAAGGTTTAGAGCATAGTCCTCGAATGATTGATGAAGTGTAGTGATGAAAAAGATATTCTGTTCAAGGCTATTAACATGTTCTGCAAGTTGCTGAATGAAGTACATTTCTTCTTCAGGGCTTTCTTTCGCTGCAAATTCTAAAAATTTGCCAAACTCATCGACAACTATTAAAAGACCAGTACTATTATTTTCTTTTAGTTGGCTGAAAATATCCTTTTTCTCATCAATGTTGAATTTCTGACAAAAAGATTGTTTAAAAGAACCATATTCGCCAACTATAAAATGAGATTCAAAACGAGTTCTATTGTTGCCAGATATATTTTCAAAGTATTGGGCTTTCTTGTTTAGCACCTTTTCAAAAGCCAAAATAAATGAGGATTTTCCAGAGCCGTAAGCTCCAACAATATTAAATGCCCGTGTTCCATGTTGGTAGGCATTTACAATCTTGTTAAAGGCATTTTCTCCGTTTCTTGTGGGAATATAATTTAATGATTTTCCCTGATCACGAATAATATTGATAGATGGAGAAAAAAATTTAGTCTGCATAGTACGATTTTAAAATTTCCCATTTATCAAGATTCTCAGGTATAACCAAAACAATGTTGCCTGCAGATTGGGTCAGCACAACACCTTCTATATTTTTTTCAATTTCCTGAAGCTTCTTAATTAATCCTTCTTTATTCAGGGCAAAAATCATCCCTGGGCTATTTTCTTCGATCTCTAATCGACGAAATGCAATATTTTGAGCATCCTCAAAATTATCCATGATTGCATACAACAGAATATGAGGAGGTAATGAATAACGTTCTTTTCCTTCTAATTCATACCAATCAACTTTCTTGCCTTCTAAATTCAGATCTCTTTTTGAGGTCATTAGCTCCAACTCAATGAACAAACCACTTACCTCATCCTCAAAGTTCTTCTTTATAGTTTTGTAATCTGGAGTATTGTATGTTCTAAGAAACATGGAAATATCCTTTTCAATGGTGGATGGGTTGTACCCATTATTCCCAACCTCTTTAAATTGCCTTTTTATGAATGCCTGAAATTGATCTTTGGTAAAACTTGAACGCTCCTTACGAAGTTTGTTGAATGCAAGATTAAAAATAGAGGCATAATTATGCTTTACTAATAAATAATGCAGTAACCAGATTGAGCCGATATCTTCTAAAAAAGGATCGGCACCTTTTGAATTAAAAATGAAATGAGCAACTTCAGTCAATTGTTTGTCATCTTCATTAAAAAGGTCAAGCGATTTCAACCAATAATATATTGAAGAAACCATATTCTTACCTACGCCTAATTCAACAACAGCACTTTCAGAAGTGAAGCTACCGCCATTATTAATAAATTCATATCCTTTTTTCGCCCAGAATGACCTTGCAATAAAAGATTCGTGTCCGGAAAAGCGTAATCTATTCATAAATTCAAAAATATAAAAAAGCATCGGCTTTTAACCAATTAGTTGCTTTGAATAAATCAGCACGATAATTTATTTTCTGTTTGTCGCTTTGTTTTCATTCCAATTGCTCAAAATAAAAACCACAAAGATTGCCCTCATCGAGGAAAAATAAAGGAATGCTCCTGCGGATTCCTCCTTGATTTTTCTCTTGTAATTCGGTCATAGGGCAAGTGTTTTTATTTTCTAACCAATTTCAAAATGATGAAAGCACAATCGGCAACAGAAGAAAAAAATGTTTTTTTAACTGATGATATTCAAAAAATAGATTGGAATATTGATGAATTTGACCGCTATGAATATCCAAAAGCAAAACTATCCAAGGAGGATTACGATAAAGAAGATATGACAGATGTTGAGTTTGATGACTGGTGCAAAAATAATCTTTCTTATGAAGAACTGTACATGGTTCCAATGATGAATTGCTTACGCTATTTTCCGAGTTTTTGTTCTTTCGATAAAGACGATCAAAAAAAGTGTAATAAAACAACTGTACTTCTATATGACACGTACCTTGACCAGTGGGCAGTAGGACTGACAGGAGGAGGAATGGACTTAGCTCCGCACTTGCTGGAGACGTTTATTAATCTTGGGAATGGTGTGCCAACAGAGCTTGCTGCAGCGATTAGTAGAAACTACAACGCATATGTTGACAAAGAAACACACATTAATAATTGCGAACTTTTAGCGAATGCATTTAAAAGGGAGGCAAAACAAAACCTTCATAAAGCCAAAGAACTTGGTTTGGATATTTAGCTTTTATCTTTGTATCATTCCTTTGAAATCCTATCAGAGATGGTAGGATTTTTTGTGAAAGGAGAAGTAAAGAAAAACTGAGATATCCTAAATGCATTGAACATTTACAACGTAGTAACTCGTGAAAACTAGCACTATTTGTTACTTTGTTCACGAGTTATGTGCTTAACTCGTGAATAGACTATTAAGTGCAATTCAAATTTTGGTGGCTTTCAACAAAAGATTTCCGTGAGCAAAATGGTCTGGAAGTTTAATCCAGACCATTTGTTTTGTCAATAATTTTTGAAATACTGATTTGGTTCTCAGAAACCAGAACTTCAACCCTGTCTCCAGTATCAAAACCGTAAACCCTCAAATAATTTCCTTGTATATTAATCCCTGGAACATATTTGTCTTTATATGGTTTATTTACGACTTTTAAAGTTTTCTGAAGAACCTCATCTGCATTTTTTTCTCCATTGCGAATAGGCGTGCTTTTTTCAAGGCACATGTGAATTAAGTTAGAAAGTAGTGGGGTTATAACATAGGTTTGTTGGTGGGCGAAATTATTTCATTCAAATCCGTTTATAATTGCCGACCACATATGGATTACATCTTTTAGTGCTTCTACTAATTTTATTTTTTTAGAATTTTTTGTTGTATAGATAACTACTAAATTACCTTCATCGTCTTGTCCGCAACCATCAACAATAATATTATCCTGTTTAAATATTATAGTTTCTATACAACCTGTTGATGCAATGGTTACATGAGATGAGCTGCTTTTTAAATAAAGATGTTTATATGCATTTGCAATGCTCTGTATATCAATAGAATATTTTGATTGATGTTCTAGATACTTTAAGTAATCAGGTCTTTTGTTAAACAAAGCAATCTTGCTTGGATCATTTTTTTTGTAATAATAGTAATATTGATCTGCCATGTGATAAGCACTAACAGCAGCATTTATGCCTTTTCTTACATTGTCAGGTTCAGCTAAAAAATCATTATAATTTTCTTCGACAAACGCTTGATAAAAATCAAATGGATTCATTCCCATAGTAGTTTCCTTAAAATTAATTTTCTAGAATACTATTTCCCAACATTTAGAAACTAAAGTTACATAATAATGCTAAGTCAAAATTATCTCATTCAAATCCGTTCGAAAGATACTTCCATTTTCAGAAGATTTTCAAACGTGTTCGACATAAAACCCACCCAAAAAAGCTAACCCACATTTATTTCACTTCCTTTTGAAGAATCTTCCGAAAATAACGTAAGGTGTGCTTACAGATTTGAATTAAGACCAGTGCCATTGATAAATTTAAAAAAATCCATTCGGCTAAGTATTTAATACAAAGGTAGAAGTGTTTTGTATTATTTTTATTGATAACTTAGTGATGTTTTAATCCTTGTGGCTTAATTGAAGGAAATTGGAGATGGCTAACCCCTGGATTATTCCAAAATATCTTTTTGATAACTATTTGACACTAAATGGTTAAAAGTGTTTGTAACACAAACATACGCTTACTTAGTAGTATTATAAGAAAATAACCATTTTAAAGTTAACTCAATTGCTTATCACATATGTTATAAGCATTATAGTATCTATTATAATAATTCGTCATTATGGAAAAATTTGGGAAACTATTATTATTTTTTGGATTAATTCTTATTGTTTTTATTACAATTGTCTTCTTATGGAAGGAATCAATTTTAGACTTCTCTGAACAATTAAATTTTAATAAGTTCAGTCAATATGGTACAGTCTTGGGTGGAATACTAGGTTCAATTTGGGCACTAGCAGGAATTTTATTGTATTACAGTGCATTGCTTAAACAACAAGATTTGTTAAATGAGCAGAAAAAACAAATAGAGGATAATAATAAAACTCTTAAAAAGCAGACCTCGGTTCTGGAAGATCAAAATTTTGAAAACTCCTTGTTTAGTATTTCAGATCAATGGTTTAGAACAACTTCTATGTTGATTTATAATTATAACAATAGGAATAATGGGAAATTAGTTGGAAAAATATGCTTTAGAAAATACTATGACGATTTTAGAAAGGAATATTCTAAACTAAATAATGAAAAAATCGAAGAAGATAAAATATCAAAAGCATACTGTGCTTTTTATAGCAAAACGAATGGGTGGTTAGACCACTACTTTCTTACCTTTTATGAATTACTTAAACTTATAAATTCAAAATGTAATGGTAGTGATGAAGACAAAATTAGCTACGCAGGAATTGTTAGATCTCAAATAACTAAAAATGAACTTTTGTTACTATTTTATAATTCATTGAGCAAAAAACATGGTAGAATTAAAACTCTTGACTTAATGAGAAAATACAATTTGATTAAACGACTAGATATCGAAAGCTTAATATCCCCAGATCATATTGAATTATTTAATACTGTCAAAGGTTCTTAAAATAGTTTGAATATGCATCTGTACTTATAAAACAAATTTAACTTATTTTTAAATTGACATCCAAATGATGAATTTTCTTGTAAGAGATAATTTTCATGACATATACTTACAGAACATACTCAGGCACAATAATACTCCAGAGTATATTAATAGTCCACGATCATTTAAACAAAGAGAAATATTAGGTACAATATTTAGGTTGACAAATCCATTAGAAAGAGTTTGTTACTCAGCCCAACGGAAAGTGAATATTATTTTCATGTTCGCTGAAGTTTTATGGTATTTAAGAGGAAGTAATTCGCTGGAAGAAATTGCTTATTACTCAAATTACATGAGGAGATGTTCATCAGATGGGAAAACCCTAAATGGGACGGCATATGGCACAAAAATATTCAATTGGGATGGTCACATCAACCAGTGGGATGCAGTAATATCTGAGCTAACAAATGATCCTGATTCAAAGCGTGCAGTAATTCAATTAAGAAACCCAAATGAATATAAAATTAAAAACAATATTGATGCCACATGTACTATCTCATTGCAGTTTTTTAATCGTAATAATGCTTTGTTCATGTTTACTAATATGAGAGCAAATGATATGTATAGAGGCGTATTAAGTGATGTTTTTAGTTTTACATTTATGATGGAACTGATGGCAACAGAGCTTGGTTTAACTTTAGGAGAATACACACATATTGTTGCATCAAGCCACCTATATGATTCTGATTCGGAATACATTAAAAGAGTTATTTTGGATTATAACAAAAGAGAACAATATCAATATTCTTTTCCTTCAATGCCTATTGAAAAAAATATGCCTTATATAAATATTGTCCAGAAATATGAAAAACTTCTGAGGACTAATAAATTAAATTATACGCCAATCAATGGGGAATTACCCGAATATTGGGAACAGGTTGTAAAACTATTTGAAATTAAAAGACAGATAAGTTACACAAACAAAATTATCTCTAAAACGGTAAATTCTTTAAATCCCCTATATAGATATTACATTGATACAACTTTTTCAAATTATTATTAAAGAAGGTACACATGAATCAACAATACAACTTAAAGGGCTATAATCGAGCTATTAATCCTGTAACAATAGGCTCGGGGAAGCCAAAACTTATTACAGTTCTCGGCACTACAGACCAAAAACAAGAATGGGATATAGAAAAACTAAAAGCAAAATGTGCTTATAAATATGGGGCTTCAATTATTGCAGATGTTTCTACAGAAGGAAATATTTTAGATTTTCAAAGGGAAATAATGGATACCGTTCCAATTCCTCTAAGCTCTGTTCCAATTTATGAAATCCGACAACGTGCAATAAAACAAAATCTATGGTCAAATGATGTTACAAAGAATTTCATCCTTGATGTTATTACAGAACAGGCAGAACGTGGTGTTGGATGTATGACAATTCATCCAACTTTGACTAAAGAATTAGCAAATCAGGTTAATCAAAGAAACAGAAATATAAAATTACAAGCTCGTGGTGGAGGTTTCATTTATGAATATATACAGAATACCAACAAGGAAAATCCCTTTCTTGATTTTTTTGATGATATATTGACCATAATGAAGAATTATGATGTAGTACTGAGTTTAGGCTCTTCATTTAGACCTGGATCAATCTCAGATAATTACGATGAATTATGCTTGGAGGAACTCATTTTATATTCCCAATTAAGTGCAAGAGCAAAAAGCATAGGGGTTAATTGTATGGCTGAAATAGGAAGTCATCATAGGTATAACCTCATAAGTCCTTATATTAAAATTGCGAAGAATATATTAAAAGACATACCCCTTAGACTTTTAGGTCCCATTGGAACTGAGAAAGGATTGGGTTATGATCATATTACCGCAGCAATATCCTCAGTTCCGGCAATTAAAGCTGGATTAGATATTATCACTTGTGTTACACGTTCTGAGCACATTGGATTGCCAGATGTAAATGACATACGAGAAGCACTTGTTGCCATTCGAATTGCAATAGAACTTGCTTTACAAGATGATACTCCCTCTGAAAAAGATGATATTAATTTCAGCTGTGGTTTAGGTTTTGAATCCTTTGAACCTGAAAAAATTATTGATCTTGATAGAGCATTAGAGTTGAAGAGATTAAAAAACAATGGTAGTTTAAAAGGATGTAGCATGTGTAATAAAAGTTGTAGAATGGTATTAAGTTAATTTGTGAAGGATATGAACTCACGACCGAATATCTTCTTTATAGAACCAACGAATGTTTGTGATCTAAAATGCGAATTGTGCCCAACAAATAGGGAGATGAAAAGGGAAAAGGGCTATATGCAATTTTCAACTTTTAAAACAATAGTCGATTATATTTCAGACACTTATAAAGATGAGGAATGCTTCATTAATATTTGGGGGTGGGGAGAACCTTTATTGCATGATAGGATTTTTGATATGATAAACTATGTCTCTGGTAATAATATCAAAACGAGAATATCTACGAACTTTAATTTTATATCAGAAACCCAAATAGATGAAATCTGCAATTCCTCTTTAGATTCCATAATTATAGGCTTAGATGGAATTAATGAAAGTAGTCATCAAAAATATAGAATTGGAAGCAATATTAAACAGCTTAAAATTAACATTGAGAAACTTGTTAATCGCAGAAAAGAATTAAATATAGGGAACCCGAATATAGTTATTACAACTCTGATTACTTCTCTTTCCGAAAACGAAATATCGGAAATAATAAAATACTGCAAAAATATTGGTGTTGAGGCTTTGCTTTTAAAATATCCTAATCTTTGGCGAAATACAAAAACAAATAAAGTAATTAGAGATAATTATAATAAATTTATAAAGGATGTTTCGATAGGTTCAAGATACACGTTAGATACTAAAGGGAATATTAGAAGCACAGATGGGTATTGCCCGTTTATTGAAATGAATGGTATATTTTTATATGACGGTAGTCTTTCGGTATGTTGTTTTGATTTTGAAGGAGAAAATTCACTTGGAACGATCGATCATAAAGAATCTATTCTGAAAATATATGATAGCTCTGTTTGGCAAAATGCGAAATTCCAAATGAATAAAAAAAGCTTTAACATCTGTACCACTTGTGATAGTTCTGGTCAGAGGAGAAAGATATATCTATTTAAGAAAAATGGTGATGATGAATTTCTGGCAGGTTTATAGTGTATTTATCAGCGATAGGAATCCTGATAAAAGAAATTCGATAACAGTTACTAAAAATTACAAAATTTAAATTTTGTAATATTGAATTTTAAAAATATTATTTTTAGTTTAAAATTATTTGTCTAAATCATTAGAAATAAAATCAAATGCTAGAAGCCTAACCCACATTTATTTCACTTCCTTTTGAAGAATCCTCGGAAAATTCCGTAGTTAGATGCTTAACGGTTTGTACTAAGGCAAGTTCTATTCATTAAGTATACTTGAAGTTTGAGAGTTAATCCTGAGGACTTTACATAAAGTTTAAATAAAATCCCTATCTTATAGGAAATCAAAAATCACCCTCGTAATAGGTCATGAAAAACAAGAGTAACCTCTATTCTATTTGTCTTTTTATTGTTGCAATATTCTTTTTTGTATCCACTCTTTCGTTTGCAACCCAAACCGAGAAAATCGACAGCTTAAAATTGCAGTTGGAGTTATCTGATGACACATCAGCAATTAAATTAATGAATACTATAGGATGGTATTATCTCGCTAGGAACTTGGATAGTTCATTTTTTTATGCGAATGATGCGATCCAGAAAAGTTTAAAGATTAAGAACAAAAGATGGCTAGCCAAAAGTTATAATACATTTGGAGTAGCCTATTGGTATAAAGGCAATTTAGACAGTGCATTAATCATTTTAAAAAAAGCGCACTCTATTAATAAAAATATTGGCAATGATTCAGAATTGGCTAGGAATATTGGCAATATTGGAATGCTATATGATAATCTTGGGCATTTGGATTCCGCACTTCATTACTACCAAAATTCACTCGTATTTTTTGAGAAATTCAATGACAAATTAGGCATTGCAAAAACGTATGTGAATATTGCCCTTATAAACTCTGATTTAAAAAACTATGACCAGGCAATAAGCTATAACGACCAGGCAATTGAACTATATAATGAGATAAATCAAAGGGAAGATGTGCCGAGAGTATTGGGGAATAAGGGATTGTTATTTTTGAGACAAAAAAAATATGATGAAGCATTGACCATCTTTACTCAAGCCCTAGATATTGCTAATGAACAAGGTAACCGTTCAATTAAAGCTAAAACTATTGAGTACATTGGAAATACATACACAAAACTTGAACAGTATGATAGTGCACATCATTATTTAACCGTAGCATTACAGTTACACAAAGAGCTAAATGAAAAGCTTTTGGTAGCAGAAAATCTGATGATATTAGGAGATCTGATGAACCATATACAAAACTATGATGCGGCACATAAGTACTTTACAGAAGGTCTTGAATTATCCAGAAATCTTAAAAATAATCATTTAACAATGCAGGCACTGGAAATATTAGCTGATATTAATTTTTCCATGCAAAATTACCAGAGCGCTTTTTTATATTATAAGGAGTATTCAGCGTATAACGACACTATTAATAAAGATGAATTCGCAACGAAATTAGCGGATTTTCAAATCAAATATGAAACTGAAAAAAAAGAATTAGAAATACAAAAACAAAATGCAGAGATACAAAAACAGAAAGCTTCCTTACGTTTCTATCTTATAATCGTTTTGCTATTAGCAATTGGAGGGTCAATATCAGTTTGGTTATACCTCAAAAAACAAAAGGCATTTAAAAAGCTAGCTGAAAAAAACTATGAGATTGCTACAAAAGGTGAAAAGCAAAACGTGAGTGTTGAGAATGCAACCAATAAACAGAAAAGCATTTACAACAAACTAATGCGGTTAATTGAAGAAGAAAAAATATACACGGACAGTGATCTTTCACTTATTAAACTCGCAGAATTAGTTGGAACTAACCGAACTTATTTGGCAGAAGTCATAAAACTTTTCTCAAAGCAAAAATACACGGAGTTTATTAATTCATTTCGGATAAATCATGCTATCCGATTACTGAAAGATCCCAAATATGCTAATCGGTCAATCGACACCGGAATTGCAAATGAATCGGGATTTAAATCCAATAATTTTTATGAACTATTTAAAGCATCTACTGGTTTAACCCCGGTGGAATTTAGAAAACAACAAATCAACAAAGATTAACTCCTATGGCACATTCAGATCAGTCGGTACTACTGATTTTACAAATTTGTTGATATAGGAGTACATCATACTTCATTGTTACTTTTTGATCATTAAATTTAAACAAGTAATAAATTATAGTTATCAGTCCCAAATTATAGGTAATCAAACAAAGACCTAAAATGAAAACAAAAATCTATTTCATTCTTTTATTATCGTTATTCATAATTGACAATGGTTGTTCAACTGTGACAATTTTTGATGATGTGGAAGCTCAACTTGAAGTAATAGTAAAAACTACTGAGGGTAATTTAGTGAAAAATGCTAACGTCTCGCTTTATTTAACATTTGAGGACTGGCAGACAGAAGAAAATCAGGTGGCAAATAGTACAACAAACGCAGATGGTGCAGCATTATTCTTAAATCTTGAGGAGACGACTTATTATTTCTACGTAAAAAAAGACAATCAAAATAATACATTGAGTACTGTTACTTTCAGTACACCACTAAAAATAAATCAAATTAAGGTGATCGAAACAATCATAAATTAGAGGAATTATGAAAGCTAACAGAATTATAAAATGGATTGTCATTCTTATTTTCCTTTTCACTACTATTCACAGTTGCAAAAAAGAAGAACATATCCTTGTTGAACCAGAAAGGGTATATGCCCAAGATGGTTTAACAATAAAAACCGAAGAAAATTTTGTTCATCTAGATGATACGGAACTTACCAAGGTTGAAGCTAAAGACACAAGTATATATGAAGGACAGGAATTTATTCAATATGAGTTAACCATTGAAGGTAGTAAAACCAGTAGTATTGTACCAGGTGTTATTGTTGTCGATCCTGAAACAGGTAGGATAATCATGATTACTAAAATCATAAGTACGAAATCAATTTCAGTTAACAAAATGTCCCTATTTACAGAAGGTATAAATGCGACGTTAGATTTTCTTTTTAACTATGATGGGGCAATACTGCAATTTTGCGGGAATCCAAATCGTACTAAGGGAAATACAAATATCTCAGGTAAACTTTCTTCAGATATTATTAGTGATGACAAAAATAAGTATAATGAAGACAAGGAATATCTTGATGGTCTTACAACCAAATATTCGGACGGATTAATTAATCTCGATTTTAATAACACCGAATTAAAAATAAAAAGTGAAGATCAAAATCAAGCAGCTACATTAAAAATAGTTGAGGGGCATATAAATATAAAACCATCACTTGATTTTTTAATGGAGTATAATAAAAAACTTTTTGAAAATGATGACGATAAATTAGTAAATTTTTTCACTCAAATAGCAAATGTAATTCCTGATGTTTTTGCTAAAAAATCAGCCATCGCTCTTGGTACATTAAAACAATTAAAGATAATTTCATACACTGATCTGGATTACGGATTAAAATTGGAACTCAGCGTTAAAGAGAAAATGGGGCATAATGGACAAGAGCCATTCGAGAAAGATATTGCTAAGTTTTTACAAGTATACCCAACCATACCAGTGCCGATTAGCCACCAGACAACTTTATCGATTATTGTTGATCTTAATGCTGAAGGAGAATTAACGGCAGATTATTATTATAATCAACAAAATAATCTGGTATATGGATTTGATTTAACTCGCACAGTTGAAAATACTGATTTTATAGATTCTGATGTTATTTGGTATAAAGAGGTAAATACTGAAACTCAAGAAGGTGTGACTTTTATGGCAAAAGTAAAACTCTCTGCAGGGATAACATTAAAAATTAAGTCTCAAGTCTATATTGCAACTATAATTGGACCTACAATTGAAGGAAAAGCAAAAATTGATGCAATAGCAAATTTTTGGGCAAATACAACATACGATGCAGCGTCTTGGAAGTTGAATGTTGATTCAAAAATAACTACGAATGCATCTCTGGATTTATCACTTTTTCATTTCGATAATACAACTTGGAAGTTATTTAAGACAGATGAATATGAGCTGGATGCAAGGAATTTATATAGTTGTCCTTATAGGATTGAAATTGTAGGAGGCAGTAATCAAGAGGCAAATATTAATAGTCAATTGGAACAACCTGTAAAAGTACGTGTGTTAGACAATTTTGGAAGTGATTTAGTAACCTCAAAATTGCCAATTCCTGTTTATTTCAAAGGGGAAGAATACAGTATTTTTGACGGTTCAGTTAGTCAAACACCTGTATATTCAAACAACTCTAAAGCGCAAACCGAATGGACACTTGATGAAACAGAAGGGCAACAAGAGTTATTAGCTTGTATGCTTGATATTGATGGTTCAATTTTAGGAATTCCGGACACTGTTTATGCAACTGGATTACGTGACAATGTTCCTCCCGCAATAACAGAAATTATTCCTTCGGATGGAGCGAAGGATGTATCCGTAAATCCAATTATTAAAATATTCTTCAGTGAAGAGGTGTACTTTGCACCAAACGGTGAGATTCAAACATTAAAAGATGGAATTGCAGATTTTTGGGATGAAAACAACAATCGAATTAGTTTTGATGCAATCTTTTCTGACAATAGAAGAGAAATTCACATTACTCCCATTCAATCACTTCAAGGAGGACAAACTTATATTTTGAGGATTTACCCTTCCATTATATCAGATGTACAAGGCAACCATGCAGTTTATAATGGAAATGATATAAGCTTTACAACTTTAATAAATACGAGTTTGCCAACGGTAACAACAGAAGAGATCGCCGATATTTCTGAGAACTCAGCTACAGGTGGTGGGAATGTTACTTCTGATGGTAATGCTTCAATAACTGCACGGGGTATATGTTGGAGTACTTCCCAAAACCCTACGACTGCTGATTCCAATACTACCAATGGGGCAGGCACAGGTAATTTTACCAGT
Organism: Prolixibacteraceae bacterium; assembly: GCA_963677475.2. GTDB lineage: Bacteria > Bacteroidota > Bacteroidia > Bacteroidales > Prolixibacteraceae > JABMQB01. The sequence continues at coordinate 768,148 of CAXXQD010000021.1, forward strand.
AACTTAACAGGGTTGCAGCCCAACACGGTTTATTATGTACGTGCTTATGCAACCAATAGCGAGGGGACAGCTTATGGCAACCAAAGGTCGTTTACCACAAACCAAAGTATCCCTGACCCAGTGATTACCTCAGTTACACCAACCCAGGTAACGCTAGGGGAAGAAACTACTTTTACTGTCCAGGGGAGCAATTTGCCGGAAGGGTTGGCATACCACCTGGATGATCTGGAGAACCTGGCAGAAGTTGGTGGAGGTAACGAAAATACCCGATATTTTAAAGGCATGCCAAGCAATAGCGCAGGGATGAAGAATGGCGTAATCAAAGACCAGCCAGGAGGTACAACATTACATACATTTGAGGTGGTTTTTGTGGAAGCAAAAGATCTTCCAACTGTAACGACGAACACAACAAACAGTATTACAGAAACCTCTGCTGTTAGTGGTGGGAATGTTACTTCTGATGGTAATGCTTCAGTAACTGCACGGGGTATATGTTGGAGTACTTCCCAAAACCCTACGACTGCTGATTCCAATACTACCAATGGGGCAGGCACAGGTAATTTTACCAGTAACTTAACAGGGTTGCAGCCCAGCACGGTTTATTATGTACGTGCTTATGCAACCAATAGCGAGGGGACAGCTTATGGCAACCAAAGGACATTTACAACAAACCAAAGTATCCCTGACCCAGTGATTACCTCAGTTACACCAACCCAGGTAACGCTAGGGGAAGAAACTACTTTTACTGTCCAGGGGAGCAATTTGCCGGAAGGGTTGGCATACCACCTGGATGATCTGGAGAACCTGGCAGAAGTTGGTGGAGGTAACGAAAATACCCGATATTTTAAAGGCATGCCAAGCAATAGCGCAGGGATGAAGAATGGCGTAATCAAAGACCAGCCAGGAGGTACAACATTACATACATTTGAGGTGGTTTTTGTGGAAGCAAAAGATCTTCCAACTGTAACGACGAACACAACAAACAGTATTACAGAAACCTCTGCTGTTAGTGGTGGGAATGTTACTTCTGATGGTAATGCTTCAGTAACTGCACGGGGTATATGTTGGAGTACTTCCCAAAACCCTACGACTGCTGATTCCAATACTACCAATGGGGCAGGCACAGGTAATTTTACCAGTAACTTAACAGGGTTGCAGCCCAGCACGGTTTATTATGTACGTGCTTATGCAACCAATAGCGAGGGGACAGCTTATGGCAACCAAAGGACATTTACAACAAACCAAAGTATCCCTGACCCAGTGATTACCTCAGTTACACCAACCCAGGTAACGCTAGGGGAAGAAACTACTTTTACTGTCCAGGGGAGCAATTTGCCGGAAGGGTTGGCATACCACCTGGATGATCTGGAGAACCTGGCAGAAGTTGGTGGAGGTAACGAAAATACCCGATATTTTAAAGGCATGCCAAGCAATAGCGCAGGGATGAAGAATGGCGTAATCAAAGACCAGCCAGGAGGTACAACATTACATACATTTGAGGTGGTTTTTGTGGAAGCAAAAGATCTTCCAACTGTAACGACGAACACAACAAACAGTATTACAGAAACCTCTGCTGTTAGTGGTGGAAATGTTACTTCTGATGGTAATGCTTCAGTAACTGCACGGGGTATATGTTGGAGTACTTCCCAAAACCCTACGACTGCTGATTCCAATACTACCAATGGGGCAGGCACAGGTAATTTTACCAGTAACTTAACAGGGTTGCAGCCCAGCACGGTTTATTATGTACGTGCTTATGCAACCAATAGCGAGGGGACAGCTTATGGCAACCAAAGGTCGTTTACCACAAACCAAAGTATCCCTGACCCAGTGATTACCTCAGTTACACCAACCCAGGTAACGCTAGGGGAAGAAACTACTTTTACTGTCCAGGGGAGCAATTTGCCGGAAGGGTTGGCATACCACCTGGATGATCTGGAGAACCTGGCAGAAGTTGGTGGAGGTAACGAAAATACCCGATATTTTAAAGGCATGCCAAGCAATAGCGCAGGGATGAAGAATGGCGTAATCAAAGACCAGCCAGGAGGTACAACATTACATACATTTGAGGTGGTTTTTGTGGAAGCAAAAGATCTTCCAACTGTAACGACGAACACAACAAACAGTATTACAGAAACCTCTGCTGTTAGTGGTGGGAATGTTACTTCTGATGGTAATGCTTCAGTAACTGCACGGGGTATATGTTGGAGTACTTCCCAAAACCCTACGACTGCTGATTCCAATACTACCAATGGGGCAGGCACAGGTAATTTTACCAGTAACTTAACAGGGTTGCAGCCCAGCACGGTTTATTATGTACGTGCTTATGCAACCAATAGCGAGGGGACAGCTTATGGCAACCAAAGGACATTTACAACAAACCAAATTGCCCAACCACCAACAGTAACGACCGCAAATATTTCAAATAACACAAGTAGTACTGTTCAGGCAGGAGGTACTGTTACTTCAGAAGGAGGTTCTTCCGTTGTTGCACGCGGGGTATGTTGGGATGAAATTCCAAATCCTGATATTACTGGAGAACATTCAAATAATGGAGTTGGATTGGGCGAATTTGTTTATACAATTAACAATTTAGAACCTGCAACTCAGTATTATATAAGGGCTTATGCAAGCAATAGTGTTGGAACCTCTTATGGAAATCAAGTATCTTTTCAAACTTTACAACAATATGACAGACCAAGTATTGAAACTTTAGACATAACAAATATCACAAAATATTCAGCCCACTCTGGTGGAGATATTATTTCGGATGGAAATAAAGAAATCTCAGCAAAAGGGGTTTGTTGGAGTACTACTCAAAACCCAAACTTACTAGATCAGTTTACAACTGATGGACAGGGGACTTTTGATTTTGCAAGTCAGCTTACCGGTTTGATCCCAAATACGACCTATTATGTACGTGCTTATGCTACAAATAGTATTGGAACCACTTATGGCTCTGAAAAGGAGTTTACGACATTGGAAGATATTTCAATCCCATCTCTCAATACGGTGCACGCCAGTGAAATAACAGATAATTCTGCGGTAAGTGGAGGAACTAACATTTTTGACGGTAATTTAGAAATTATCTCAAAAGGTGTATGTTGGAGTAAAAATCCGAATCCTAATATCCAAAACGACAGTAAAACAGAAGATGGTCAAGGAGTTACGGACTTTATGAGTCAAATAAATGGCTTACAGGCAAACACAGAATATTATATCCGAGCTTATGCTGAAAATACTGAAGGAATAGGATATGGGAATGAAGTAAGTTTTACAACTGGACAAGAAATATCTTTACCTATAATTACTACTCGATTTATGGATAATATTAACCGTTTTTCTGCTAGAGGAGGAGGAGATATTAGTTTTAATGGTAATGGCAGTATCTCTGAAAAAGGACTTTGCTGGAGTACTACGCCCAATCCTACAATTTTAGATGATCATACATCTGAAGGGATAGGTGATTCAGGATTTAGCAGTCAGATATCAGGGTTACAATCATACACTACTTATTATGTAAAAGCATATGCTACAAATGAAGCTGGTACGGCTTATGGAGACGAAATAAATTTAATTACAGCAGATCGTCAAAATAGTAATAGGACAGGTACAATAATTGATAATAGAGATGGGCAGAGTTATAAATGGGTAGAAATCGGAGCCCAGGTTTGGTTTGCTGAAAACTTAAATTATGGTAATGCAATAGATGGATCACAATATCAGACTAATAATAATTCTCCAGAACTTTATTGTTATGATAATAATAGTGCTAATTGTGACTTCTATGGTGGTTTGTATTCTTGGGATGAAGTGATGAACTATCCTGCTTCTGGGAGTTATAATCCTGAACAAATCCAAGGGCTTTGTCCTTCAGGCTGGCGAATACCAAGTGATAGTGATTGGACAGAATTGATAGGAACTGTGTCTACTAATATCTCATCTGATCCAAACTTAGCGTCACAAACAGGATGGTTATATAGAAATAGTGGATATAATTCATTTGGATTTAATGCCTTTCCTGGAGGAGTTAAGTATGATAATTCAGACTTTAGTTATCAGGGACTTTATGCAACTTTTTGGAGTTCATCGGAAAACTCCCAATCACATGCATTTTATATTAGATTGAATGCACATGGAACTGTTTTGCGGGGAAATATTTATAAAAAAGATGCACGTTCAGTAAGATGCATTAAAGATTAAACCAATCAAAATGCTTACAAACAAGTAAGGTTCTTTAGAAATTTGATTATTTGTTGCCAAATATTTGGTACGCCAGTTTTTGGTAAATATTGGATGTCAGAATCATTATGAAATGAGTTAGAGGATTTTTGTTCATCGCTAACTTTTGTAACCATTATAAGTTGACCTGAATTTGGATCAATAATAATTGAACCAGGAGTAATTTGATCTGTTTCGTCACCATCAATCCTGACTTCGTACTTATTGAATTCTTTACCCTCTTGGATAATAGATTCTTTAACATTAACTTCTTCAATTTTTGTATTCGGTAAATATTCAAAACCATCCTGTGTTTTAATTGTTAATCCATTTTTAGATTCTTCGCTGTTAATTCCATTATTAAGTGAATCATTAATCCTAAATTCTTCATCTGGTATTGTTCCATGCCTTGTACAGTCATTATAATGACAGAGTTCATCATCCTTCAATGTACATTCATTAAAATAGCAAATTTCACTAACCTTACATTCTTCATCAAATAAACACCTTTTAGGACTTGATGCTTGTGCATAAGCTAAATTTGACAAAAAGTACAAAAGAATGAAGCTAAATATTAATTTTTTCATTTTAGAGAAATAAGAATTTTCACCCTGAATCCTACTATATTGTTTGTATTTGTGTCCACTCGATAATAGCTTATTTTGGATTTAAAAGAAAACAGGAGCACCTCTGCACTCCTGTTCGTTAACCCCCAAACACACCGATTAGAGTTAATCGGTAGCATAAAATTAACAACTATATTGATTAATAGAAAAATTGAGGCTGCGGATTTGGGGGTTAAGCAAGTACGCCAACTCAATATTGAATAATATTGTCCTATATGGAAGAGTTGGCGACTTGTTTAAGGGTATCCCTTAAAAATCCCATTGCCCTACCGGGCAACAAGCAATTGGAACAAAGCTTCAATTGCCCGGGAACAAAACCGGAGGAACTCCCATAACACCCACCCGATCCAATAAACAAATCGGGGCAGGAACCAAAGTAAAAACCTACCGATTTTCCCGAACAGAAAAACCAACCCTTTAAAAAACCATCTGGCTTGCCGGAATATCCACCTCCAAAGCGAATAAAACCAACTTCGTTTAAACAAGAAAAGGAGCAGGCTGATGACAAAAAGAAAATTTAACAAGCAGATCATTTCGACCTCCTTCCTTTGCGTAATTTGAATTTTAAGGACAGGGACTTAAACCATGGTTTTAACTTTAAAATAACAGGTGGTAAATTCCCATAAATATAAATCGCACGATTGCTTTTTAGTGTCCTGATTGATTCAGCCGACATTAATGCTTCTTTGCTATATTCTTTTTTGTTTGACGGAAAAGATGATGGTTGCTGGTTGGTATATCGGAAACCTAATTTTTGGCTTAGCTTCTGGCACGTATCCAAACTAAGCCCAGGGAAGTAGATATGGTTTAGGGTGTTTTCGAGGATTGTGTCCGCATCGTCCTGAAATTGCCTATACATCATCTGCGTAGACTGAATTATTAGACTAACGGATACCAGTCTTTTGCGGAGCGTTGTGATATACCCGGCTAAGCCATTAATATAGGTGTTTCCTACCTCATCGAGCAGCATGTAAATAGGGAGATCTTTCTTTTTCGGCATTTCCATAAATGTCTCAAAAAGCTCTCGGTACAGGAGGCTCAGAAAAAAGGAATAATTTTTCACAAGATGTTCTGGTACAACAATAAATAGGATAGATGGTTTTTTGCGGAATGTAGCAAAATCAATTGTCGATTTCCCTGAAGTAAGTTTTGTTAAAATAGGAGAATCCAAAGGGCTCAAACTTATCTTCGCTGTCGCTAACTGGCTCCCAAATACCTTTTCTGGCTGCGAAGCCAGACCTTTGAATGTGAGCCACGTATTTTCAGAAAGGTTGTCTGCCAATAATGCATTCACTGTATCCTGGTCATGGTTGAACCTGTTCAACAATTGATAGATATACGAAAGGCTTCGTTTTTCTGGAATATTGGCTACCGCTTCCAACAGTACATTGACCATACTTCTCGCTCCGTCCTCCCAAAATTTATCGCTCCCTTGTGAATTGGGGTAAGCACTGGTAATGATTGCTTCAGCGATCATTTTTCTGTCTTCCGGCGCGGTTGCTTTCTCTAACGGATTCCACCTCCCACTATTTGATAAATCACACACATTGAGTACATGAATTTTGAATTTTTTGGATAGGTGTGAGGAACAGAGATTATAGATTTCCTGGCTGGGATCTAGCACTATTGCACTACCCCGTTTTAACCGCATTAAATTGGGGATAATATACGATGTAGTTTTTCCGGCTCCTGACGGAGCTAAAACCAAGGTATGCTGCATTGACCTTTTGAGGGAAATTTTATTACGCCCATCAATACAGAGCCCGTTCAGATAAGGATTGAGTAGATCAAACTTTTTAAAACCTGTCAGGAATTTGGCTGATTTGCCGATATGTGAATGTGAAAAAAAACTGTTCATAATTATTTGTTTTTAGTTTGCTAAATATGAATAGGGTCACTGTTCCAAACTTTGCCCGTGTTCCCGTTCCTGTTTGCGCTGTAAATCTTCTAATTCGCCCAACCGTTCCAATACTTTCAAGTTTTCCGGCAATAACTGGATGCCAAGCGTTTTATAGCGGTACTTTTTCCCGTTTGTAATGATTCCTGTAAGCCTCCCGTTCCTCGAATAAGTTTCAAAGTTATCCCTTGCATTTACACGATTTATGAATTCATTGAGGGACGTGCTTCTGTCCAGAATTACACGGATTGTGTCAGCAACCATTTGTTTTTTTGTCTGCTTGCCAAAATCTTTATGTGTGGAGTTTTCTTGTTCGTTCCTTTCTGCCAATATTTTTTTTGGCAGCAGTTGGACAATTTCTTTTTTATCTAAATACACAGTGCTCTGATGGAGCTCAGGGAAGTGTTTTAAGGTAATTCTTTCAATGTTTCTGCGGAGTTCATAATAAAAGGCATTGTCCATACGCATGTCAGAGCTTTTGTTAGAAAGTAGATGATTAGAACTCATAACCAGGTGTAAATGGATTGATTTTCCAGACTCGTAATGAGGAACGCAGATTGCTAAAGCGGAATTTGAAGGATCACGTAAACGAATATATTCCTTGATGATCGTTTGCAGTTTTTCTTTTGTCAGATTTGGAGTACTATCTTTTGCAAATGCTAAAATTTCGTGGTACTTATAAACTTTTTTCCTTAATGGATTTTTACGTTGTTGCAGATATCGGGCATTTTCTTCAAATTCGGAAATGATCGATTCCCGATTAGCTCCTTTGCTGAGGTTGTGCATCGCTATCCAACGGAAATCCTTTTGTTTAGGAATCCCATCAAAAACATAGTTCACAATATATCCGAACTTTGGTGTAGTATGCCTGAGTGACTTCACAATCATTTTTTTAGGGTATCAAGGATATGGTAAATTTTTGGGGCATAACCCGGATTCTTTTTCACAACGTCCCGAACGAAATTTTCAATTTGTATGGGTTGCGTGTATATCCGTTTGATGTCTTTTGCGAGCATATTAAAGTTATCTTGGACTTTAATTATTTCCTTACTTCGGACATTCTGGATCGAGTTGCATAAGTGGCTGATTTGGTTCAGGTTTGTACCATATCTTTTCAATGCCACTAAAACAGCTTTTGTTTCAGCCGGGTCAGGAAGGATGTATCCGTTAGAGGTGTACGCTAATGCCGATTCCCGTACAAAAGTTGAGAATGGTTTTCCATGATTTTTACTGGCAACCAAAAGCCGTGCATATTCTTCTGGTGTGAAAATGATAACCCGATGAACACGTTTTTTAGCATATTGTTTTGCATACATCTTTTTATAATATGCCCGGTACTCTTTCCTGAGCAAAGGAAGTTCTTCGGGGAATTCGAGCATGTGTAAAAGCCCCCGTTCCCGGAGGAATTGATAAAAGTTCATACTCTGAAATTTTTAAGGGTGGTTTGTATAACAGAAAAGAGGGCAGGGGCAAAACTTTTATTACCGCCCCCGGTCTTTTCCTTTTGTGGATTGTATCCGGGAAAGCTCTCGAAGCCGCTTTTCCTGTTTTTCCCGTTGATACCTCCACAAGCCCTGCCGATAACCATCACGGATGCCGGCAATATGGCTTGTCAAGTATCCAGGCAAAACGAGGGCTTTGACTGGGTGCAAGGACTTAAAATTGATTTTCTTTGCATCCAGCCCAAGGTTAATCCCTGTTTCAAAACCCTTATTATAGGCAGCCCTGTTAGAAATTCGAATCGACCTCTTCCTCATCTTTCCAAATCTTCTTTGTCTTTTTCTTTCTGGTTTTCTTTGTCCTTATCAAAGATCACATCAAGTTCATTAAGGCGAACCCTTTTTGACGGGTCTTTGGAGCGTGCAGCTTCAAAGCCGTTGGCTAAACCAATTGCCCATTGGTCTTCTGTATTTAGTTCGGCAATATTTTGCAACATAGCTTTTACAACTTTGCTGTTTTGGTATTTTGCCAACCTCCAACCCAGGTTATATCCATTGCGGAATTTGACCTGGCTGATTTTTTCGGTTAATTCATTTGTTTTCATTGAAATGCTTTTTGAATATGAGAATCAAGATAATTTAGTATTGAATCACGGTCATAAAGTAAAATCTTACGAGACGGTTGAGTATAGGTGATGCATCCTTCAGACCGTAATTTCCATAAGTGACTTTTGGATTTAATACCCAAAAGTTTCATTGCTTCGTCTTCCAAAATCCATTTGTCAGGCTCTTTTGAAAGATGGGTGCTAACTATTTCTTCAAAAAAAGCTTTCATCATACTTTTTTTCACTATCCACAGTGTGTCATCCATAACTGATTATTTAAAAGTTTATAAATACGTAATTGCTTTCACGCCACATTGGCGGAAAATATAATCCCAATAGCCAGGGATAACGGAAAATGCTTTGTTCATGTCCATTTCCACAGCTGGGAAAAATACTGTTATTTCAAGGATATGGGAAAGACAATTTTGTTTCAGGTTGTACCGTTGCAGAATCTTTGGAAAATCAGATTTTGCGATTTGTTCCGCATCTGATAAAGATGAAATACCGGTAGAGGAGGAAAATAGCATCTTCCGGAAACCGGAAAAATTAATCATATCGGAGAAGTAGTACGCTCTGTAATTTCGATTTGAATCGGAAGCGACCAGATCAACTAATTTGGGGATACTGCCAACAATATCGGTTTGTTTCCGGGATGGAGCAGTTGCAAAGGCTTTTTCAATAACTTGTTTTGCAAACTCCTTTTTGTATGACCGAAGCCGTTGGTTATACCTGATCTTTTCCAACCGGGCTTCATTACTGCTCATTTTTTTGTCCCTTGGTTGCGGAGGATCGTAGCGAAATACATATTGGTTGGCTTTATTATCGGTTTGTTCGTAAATAAATGACACAACCAAAATATCCCCAGGCTGGGTAACATGCTCACTAAAGATTGTAGTTAATTGTTCCCGGGAACGGGCAAGCACAGATGGGTCAGTACTCACAGAACCACTTTTATCAATAAAAACGATACAGGTCTCCAAAGCGGCAGGGGGATTCCCCTCGCCTTTGGCATAGGTCTTCAAACTCAGTGGCATATAAAATAATACCAACAATACAAAAATGTGGCATACTAAAATTTTACTTTTGTTTTTCATAATACTTAGTTTTTTAAGTGGATATATTATTTGGATTCGATATCTGTTTGGACATCTTTTTGAACAGCTTCGCTCATCAACTTTTCGTAGTATGTTTTGTGCCCGAAAAGGCAAATGATTTCTTTTTGCAGTGAAAGGAGATCAGCATGGGTTTCAATAAGGTAATGGAACGTTGATCTTATCCTGGATAATTCCTTTTGCAATTTGATCTTTTCTATTTTTCGTTTCAGGGCTTCAAAATATAAATCGCCCAAAGCCCATAATAAAGAGGCGCACGGGATAGCCAAAAATCCAAGGAAAGCAATGGCAAATAGCCGTACAATTGAAAACAGGGTATTGTCATTCTGTTGAAAATCGGCAAGGGCTTGTTCCAGTTCAGGTGAATCCGGGTTTTCCTCCTGAAGGAAAAGGATGTTTTCCAATTTCGCCGTCCGGTCAATATCAAAAATATTGTTTAGCCCAACAGTAATTGCATTCACCAGAATGAGGATTACAAATAAAAATAACAAGGTTTTAAACCAGTTGTGTAAACGGGTATTATTTTCCTTTATCCATTCTTTAATCTTGGGTAAAAAAGCAGCTTGGATGAACTTGGTAAATACTACTGCAAAAAGTGCAACAAAGTAGGATTTATTTTCATCAATTTCCAAGACGTTTTCTGCAATCGACTGGAATACGAAAAATTCAGCCAGTATAGCTGCAATTGCCCCAAAGTAACTCCAAAAAACTTTCATTACCGATGCAGCATAGAGTCTGTTTGGTCGGATATTGAGAGAAGCCCATAGACTTTCCCGCCCCTCATTTACTTTTTCTTCCTGTGTCTTCGGGATAAGCTTGTACTCTTTAGAATCCTTTTGTTCTGAAATGGAGAGGGCATAATTACCCTCCCCGATTTTACCAAGCCCGTCAAAATGGGTAAGTGTGTCCGGAACGGACGGGTCAATTGCCTTAGGTGCTGTTTCTTCCAGTGGTGGCGATATCCCTGGAGCATGCTTAAATATTTGTGGCTCTTTTTTATCCATAATTTTTCTTTTAGAGTGTTATTCAATTTCGTCTTTGTTAGCATTGATTGATACCCTGCTTAATGGCGAGGGCTCAGGCTTTGGTTTCCCATTTTTGCTTCGTTTTTTTAATAATCCATTGCCGTTTCCACGGGTTTTAATTGGGGAAAGGTTTTGGTTCATCTCCCTTTTAAGCGGTTTTGCTAATTCCGGGTTTTCTGAAATCTTCTGGTGGTAAGAATTTTTAATAATATTTTCATCTAAAACCGGATATGTTGGAATCCGTATCTCAGCCATTTCTTTATCATCTTGAAGTTTTTGTTTTCTGGGTTCATGAACTGATTTTTCCGATGCCAGTATATTTGTTTCTGATTTGTGACCGGAAAGGATGATTCCTTCAGTTTCTGTTCTGGTATTACCGATAATGGTATCCCTAATAACCTGTTCAAATTCCATTAGGACAGCTTTCTGCTCTGCATTGGGATACACAGAGGTTAATTCCAAATAAGCCTGTTTCGTATCGGCATAATTGGTGCGTATCCTATGCTCCTCCTGTATTAATTTTTTTATTGCAAATATTAATGAACTAAGGGAAGTCAGCATAAAATTTAATAACCGGTAAGGGTCTTCCAGGTTACCAAAATATATTTCCTGGAAATACGGTTTTAATTCAGGAAGTGAAAGAACATGCCTTACCATGCTTTCAAAGTCGTTAGTTTTATTGGCAGTCTGCACCAAAGTACAGAGGTAACCTTTATACCTATATGGTACTCCTAACCTTGGGACACGGAAGGTAGATTCGGCATCTTTTTTCTTCCGTGAGTTTTTGAAAATTTTGTTTACATCCATGTTATATAGTTTTAAGTGATTATTTTGTTTCAATTTGAAATCGATGGAGATCGATACTAAAGGTCAGTGTGAAACAACTTTTTTAGATTAGGTTTCCTGTCCAATAATTTTTCACAGTGGTATTCTGTGTAACTTTCGAAATAGGATTGAATTTTTGAGCTTACTTTTTTTAATAGTGTTTTCATATTCAAAAATTTTAAAGATTAATATCGGTTCATAAAATTTCTGGAAAGATAAATCTGAGAATTGGAAGAAAGCTGCAACAGAACTGCAACGGAACTGCAATAGAGATATGATAGCAAATGAAAAGAAAAAAAATCAAAATAAATTCAAGTTTTTCGGGAGCGATATTCTTTTAATCGTTTGATTAGATCGGCTCGTTGTTGAGTCTCTAAAGCGAGTTTTTCGTGGATTTTTTGTTTGATTTGAGCGGATCCTTGTCGCGTTTTTTGATCGAAGTATTCTTTGATTTGATTACATCGAATGGTTCGTTGTTGAGCTTCTAAATGAAAGATATGTTTTTCAAATGCTTTATTTATCTTTTTTCTTGTAAATTCAGCAAGCAACATAACTGTATAATCCCCAAAAGAAATATTTTCTGAAAAAGCGTAATTACATTCCTTTAAAATCAATCCATCAAAACAGTAGATTAAAGCATTTTCCTTATGTTGAAATATTTGGGAAGATGAGATGCCTCTCTTCATTGTCGCATTGCCGCATTCTTTTTTTCTTTCTTCCCCAAGTCTTTTAAGTTCTTTATCGATTTCTAAAAGACCTCCTTCCCCAAAAAGTTTGAAAAATTGTTTTGTTGGACAGGGAAATCTTTGAAAGGTTTCCTTTTCTTCGTAATTGTAATTAGGCAGTTGTGTCCAATAATTAGAATCGTGTTTTTCAGGCATGGATACTCATAAGCATCAGTTTATTAACATAAAAAATAAAACATGTCAATTCAATTTATTAATTTTAATGTTTTACATTAATTTGATAAAATGAACAACGATTTGACCTATATTGATATTTTGAGAGGGGAATTAGAAGAAAAATTGAAGCCAAGATTTTCAAATAAGTTTGGCAAGATAATAATTCAATCAGCTGCAAATGATATTTGCGAAAGTGTATTTGTTAAATATGAAAAAAGAGTTGAAGAATATGAGGATTTGAAAGATAGCGATAAGAATAAAACCAAAATTGCAAATTATTTAGAAAGAGTTGAAGGGGACTGTAAATTTCAACAAAGGAAACTATATGAACTTTTTCATATTGCGCCAAATACATTAAAGAATTTTTTTAATGATGTAGGAGAACCATCAATTGAGACACTTCATATATTAACTTTATATCTTGGTTATTTTGGGTGGTATGACTTTATAGATAGAATTGAGGAGGAAGGAATAGTACCCCAAGACATATATGATATTCTTGTTCTATCATTTGAAGGAGATGAAGCCGATTCTCTTAGTATTGATCTCATAAGTACTTTATATGGAAACCTCAATAATAACCCACGAATTAAAAAGTCGAGAAAAAAAATTGACTATACGAAATCTCCTAAAGAAGCACATAGACAAGCTAGAAAAATAGGGAAAGAACAAAAGGTATCATTTGTTATTTGGGGGCATGTTGTAAAAACAAAAAATAAAATTTTCCCAAGAATAACTATTGTTAATGAGGATATTAACAGATTATTGATTGATGAAAATAATTTCACATTACCTTTTGTTTTTAACAATAATATGGAACTTCCAGGAGAATTAATAGAAAAACCTATTCTCTTTGCAAGTTTTATTAATGCTTTTAATTTTTACAAAGAGGGAGATTACAAATTAGCTCTTTTTATATTTGAAGAGATAGAAAACAAAGTAAATCCTAAAGAAATAAGGTTGATCGACTTACTTTCTTTAATAGCAAACACTTGTTTCTACATATATATGTTTGATAACAAAGAGTATAATTATCGTATTCAGGCTATAAACTACTATAAAAAAATTCTTGCAATATCTCCCAAAGATTTCCAAGCATATTTGTATTTAGGCATTATTTACGCTAAAAGTAAGGAATTCACAAGAGCAATAGAACATATTGAAAAGGCAATAAATTATGGAGCAATAAAAAGAGACGCTTATGAGATTTTAGGATTAATCTTTAATCTAAAAAGAAATTTTACTCAAGCAATAACTTTTTTTAAAAAATCAATCGAAGAAGCCCCTGAATTTTTAAATACAATGCGAAATTTAGCACTTGTGTATAAGGAACAAGGAAATTTTGAAGAATCAACTAAGTGGTTCAAAAAGATTCTTGAACTTGACCAAAATAATGAGGATGCTTTGGATGATCTTGGACTAATTTGCTGGGAAAGAAAGAAATATAGTGAAGCAATCAATTATTTTGATAAAATTATCGAAATCAACAAGGAGAATCATCATGCATGGAACAATAAGGGTCTTGTACTTCAAGACTTACAACGATATGAAGATGCTTTGGGGTGTTATCGGGAAGCTTTAAATATTAAACCAGACTTTTTATCTGCTTTAAATAATTTAGGGAATACATACTGTGATATAAAAGAATATGATAAGGCTCTTAGGAGTATAAAAGAAGTGGTCAAATTAGATCCTAATTCGTTTGATGCGTATAATACATTAGGCAATATCTATTGCAAAATGGGTGATTACAAGAGAGGACTTGATTACACTAAGATGGCGACCAAGGGGAAACAGCCCCATATTGCATGGCATAATATGGGATTAACATATGAAGAGCTTGGCAAGTTTGATAAAGCTTTAGGTTGTTGGAAAAGAGTTGTTGATATTGAGCCTAGTTTTTATGAGGGATGGCATTCGATTGGATCTTTGTTAAGTAAAATGGAATATCATAAAGCAGCAATAGACCATTATATTAAAGCTATTGAAACTAAAACAGATTATTACCAAGCATGGTACGGTCTAGGTAGTTCATATTTTCATTTGAAAGATTATAAAAATGCAATATCCAATTTAAAGCAATCCATAAAAATAGAACCTGAGTTTCATGACGCATGGAATAATTTAGGACTAGCTTTTTATGAAATGGGTAATATTGAGGAGGCATTCCGTTGTTATGATAAGGCAAATAAAATAGATTCAAAGAATGCTAGATGTTGGAATAATGTTGGTCTTGCATATGGTAAGCAGGGAAATAAAAATAAAGCTGTGGAATGCTTTCAGAAGGCAACAACAATAAATTCAAAATTTTGGGAAGCATGGTTTAATATGGGGACTACATTTTTCTATGAGAAAGATGATTTGAATGCCTTTCTATGTTTTACAGAGGTTATTAAAATAAAACCGGATTTTATGCATGCATGGATTTATCTTGGAACTTGCCATGTCGATAACAAAGAATTGCAACTTCAAAGTATGATATCCTTTAGCAAAGATTATGGGAACTTATATTTGGGTTATATCTATTTGGCGAATAAACAGAATGAGAAAGCAATTAACCATTTTCGTAAAGGAAAAGACAATTTTATTTCAAAAGAAAAGTTTTGGGAAGAATTTGAGAAAAATATCGGATATTTAAAACAATATCGGATAAATATAGATCAAAATGAATTTAAGAGGATTACAGAAGAAATAGAAAAATAATTTCTATTTCTATCTTTGTTAAACATCAAAAACAAAGTGTTTATGAAATAAAAACAGCTAAGAAGACATATAAAATAAGTAAAACGAAATAAGCGTAGTCTACTATCAACAGAAAATCGCCAATTTTTAAGAGATGAAAAGTAGAAAGCAACGCGCCTGTATTGGCGTGTCCTCTGTTTTCTGGTTCATCTCGGGTGTTTGGCGATACCTCTGTTGACCAGTGACTGAGGTACACGCCTCTTTTTTTGGAAACATTCCTTTTTGTACCTCAGAGGAGCAAAAAAAATGAGATGATAAAACAGAAAAATCGCCAATCTGAATTTCTCAAAATTCTTTTAATCACACTATTCTTTACCGGAATTCTGTGCCTCAATGGGCAAGCTCAATCGAAAATTGACTATTCAATTAAAAGCAACATTCTTGATCCAGACACACTAAAAAAAGGGTCGAACGAGTACAGAATTTTTTGGCACTTTGTGAAGTGGACACATGAAGAAGTGAAAGAGATTGAGGCATTGAAACTTAAAGCCGAGTTTGAAAAAATTGGGATCACAACAAAGGATGAAAAGTTTGATGCTGCATATTCTTTTTTTGATATTAAAATGAAGTACCATAAAAGGTCAGTAGAGAATTTCGAGCATTTCAAAGATTTAGCCCCAAATTATAAAAAATCTAAGATGAAGTAGGATTGAAATTATAATGAAAACCTGCTTATAATGGGGTAATGCAAAAAGATTTGGAACATTTCTCAGATATGGGAAAATCAGCAGATTCTATTTCAGAATCTGCTGATTCCTCTCAGAGGAATTACACTTCCAGACTATCTAACCGATCAAATTCAATCAAAATACTTTGTAAAGAACAAAAGGAATTTGAGGAAAAGGAGCACCATGCAGCCGATAAAATTTTGGAAGAAGAATTGAACCTTTTACCAGAGAAAGAAATCACTTTGAAAAATTTATCTGATTTTTTAGATACCTACTTCCCAAACAATTTTTTGGCAGAAAATTTAGCTAGAAAATTTCTTCACAGATACAAAGTTTTTGGAGAAATTGTTTCGGAGGATCAGTTGTATGATCACATTACCAACAACCTTGATACCGGACTGGATATTTCAAGTGAAGAAAGTGCAATACTCCTCAAAGAAACACTTCTTGCCAGTGGCAGGTCGCAAGAAGAAATCCTCAAAACATTAATTGAAACTTATGAAGACGAACCAGAACTTAAAACCTTTGTGGAGAATTGGAGGAGGTTCTTGGAGTTGTGGAAGTTTGCAAAAGATAAACCACCTACTGAACGTAAAGCGATTGAAACCATCATTAGTAATTCAAATTTCACAGCCGATAATTCTTTTAGCCTGGCATTAACCCAGATTGAAAATAGTCCTGAAATTTCTGTTCAAACAAAACTCGATATCAGCCGGAAATTTAGCACCACTGGGATCAACACTGTTCGAGATTTTGATCGAACTTTGAGAAAAGAAAAGCAGTATAAAAAGTCCATTGAAAAGAAAATCCAATCTACGAATACCGACATCGAAAACCTGAATAATGAAATCAGCAATCTCAATGCTAAATTGGATAAATTACCACCCGATGACCCCAAACGAGTAGAATTAGAAATTCAAATCAAAGAAAAAAATGAGTTGCTCAAAAACTATAAGCAGGAATTATCTATCTTAAAGAAAGCAAAACCAAATGAGGTTCAATTTCAGCTACGGAATGATTTGATAGCCAAACTTAATTCTGATGGAACCAGGAGTGTTAGAATTGAATCAGAAAATTTTACAATCCAGTTGCCAAGCAATCGATATCCCTTGCAGGGAGAGAAAAACCTCCGCAGTATCAATGTAGCTTTCCCATTTCTTGCTTTACGCTCTCTGTACATTTCAAATGAAATTTTTGCTCCTGATCTTGTGGATAATGGTGTGCCAACAAAAACACAAAGGGATATGGCACACCTCATTCTTTCTTCATTGGGTATAGATGATTCTCAAATTCTATCAGAAAAAGACATAGCCCAATTGAAAAATGATCTTTCCCATTTGGTAGATGATTCCAACAAAACAGGACGGGAATCTTTGATATCACTCTGTATATATGATGTCCCTTCCCAACAGGTGAATAAAAACCAACTTAAAAAAGCATTGAAATTTATAAAGGAAAAGAGAGGAAAAAGTATTGATTATTCCGATTTGAAAGAATTTCTAGTTCCCAAATAAAAATTGTAATTTGATCAATGTTTGCAAGGAGTTTGAAGATTATTTAAAAAATTGAAATGTTGTACCTATGTTGTACCTTAAATAAAAAAGCCGATCCTTTCGAACCGGCTTTCCCTTTGTTTACTTGTAGCGGGAGCAGGACTTGAACCTACGACCTTTGGGTTATGAGCCCAACGAGCTACCAACTGCTCCATCCCGCAATATATTTTAAATACTTTATGTCAACTGATCGTTTTCGTCAAACGCGGGTGCAAATATAATTACTTTTTGCAAATGTTCAAACTTTAAGCTTATTTTAAGCTAAATTTTTTCAGCAATGTACCCACCAATACTTAAGTTCGAAGGTGGCGCTGTGCGGTCATCACTGAAATAAAGCAGTTTAGACTCATGAGGTTCCAGATGAATAATTATTTCTTCAAGTTCTCCTAATAGCTCTGGTTCCTTTTCGTCCCAGACATAAACCCATTGTTTGGTTTCCCCGGTAAGGTCTTCGGTGCGGAACAGCTTGGTGAACGATTCGTTTTTATCGTTCAAGAAAAGTGCGCCCCAACTATTCAGTGCAGAATAACTCCTAACAGCAACCTTAATTTCATCCAGATTAGGCCAAAATGGGAGTATTGCGTTGGTTGGCCTTTGTTTTGGAGCCAGGAAACGAAAATGTTTCAAATCTGATTCTGCCTGCCCTTTAAAATTATCGGAAGTATTAATGATTCCTCCCAAGATACCGTTCCAAAGTGTCACACTGTTCTTCTCCACCTCGTTTAAACCACAACTTTCATCCAATAATAATAATGTATTAGGATCGTTCTGCCAGAAAACATTATTAAAGTATTGTGCAAAATAGGATTCACGAAGTATGGTATCAACACCATCGTTTTCCCAACTACAATTTATTTCCTTTGTAATTTTCATCCCATCAACAAAACCAATCATTGGAGCAAAGGGCGAATTCCCGCTTAACCAGAAACTGCCTTCACCCATTTCTTTTCGTAAATCTTTAAGGAAACTTCTGTATATCTGCACCGAAGTTTTTCCACGATAACGGCGCTTAACATTATTTGCTGTTTTAAAACCCCAATCCATATAATCGGTAGTAAAAAAGGTATAACCCATTTTACGCAAGGTCCGGAAAACATCGTAAAGATAGTTTCGGACGTCGTTATTTGTACTGTCAAGCACATATTGGTTTACACCTTTGTCAACCATTTTAACCAGGGGCTCGCCATTTTCATCGTGAATCAGCCAATTCTGATGCTCATTAAAAAGCTTGCTTCTCTCATCAACTTTAAAAGGGGCAATCCAAATTCCGGCTTTATAACCATGTTTGAAAATTTCACGTGCCGTGCGATCAAGTCCGGGCCAGTTTTCATTCGCTTCCAGCCAATCACCATGATAACAATAATCGTCTTTTATCTGAATGGATTGAATAGGGACCGGGGTTTCAACCTGTTGCAAAAACTCGATTTGGTTTTGCAGCATATCGAAGGTAAAAATATCGGAATCACTAATATTTGGTGACCAATGGTAACAAGTACACATTCCGAAACGAGCTTCCATGTGCCTTCCAATTTTCCACGATAAGTATTGCATGGTGTCGAAAGGTTTGTTGCCGAAAATAAAATGGATATCGGGAAGCTTCAGAAATTCACTGTTCGATCCGGTTTTTTCCAAAGAAAATCCCGATTCGAAAAACACCGGGTTATGACCGTCGGGCGTTAAGCCCGGGGTTGTTCGGTGTGTACGGTTAAATAATGTGCTTCTATGCAAATAGTCGTTGTGGTCTAATGCACCGATTGCCAAAGTATCTTGACCGTTAATTAAACTAAACGTAAGAAAACTATCAAACGACCAGTTTCTGTCTTCAACCTTATCCGATTTTTCGTAAATCAGTGGATCGTCAAGCGAATAAATCCCTGTTTCGCCACCATATCCTAGCCCTTGCTTAAAAAAAGTTTGTACGTTTTCAACAAGCCCGTAAGAAATAGGTGAGAACCATTCAGGTATTTCTGCAAAACCACTAAGCTCAGCTCCTAAGGATGCGGTATCTTCATTAATTTTCAAATCAACCATTAAAAATCCCTGGCGCAATTCGTAAACTATACGTTTCCCTTTTGGTGAGTCGCCCAGAAATACATTTCTTGGCATAATTGCTTGTCCGTTTAATGAAGGGCGGCATCCTTTTATGGTAATTGAACTGGTAATAAGGTCGAAACTTCCATCATCGTAAACAACCCATTTGGGTGTTCGTATAGAAAACTTCGACTTTAACGAAGATACGGTAGTGTTAGTTCCATTAACAAGAAAAGGAAAATTTAAAAGCCCCATACCTACAGCGGCAACACCTCCAAATTTCATAAACGTACGCCTGTTCATGCTACTTCTGGACATAAATTAGATAAGTTAGTTAGTTATAAACAAACCAAATTTAGCAATTGAATTTAATAAATGTTAACATTTGGATATGTTTTTTAGATTATTTTATGATTTAGGTCAGGATTAAATCGAATATTCAATTGAAATTTTCGAAGGATCAATGTTGTAATTCAAGCGAGTTCCGTAAAATAATAGCCATGACCTATAAAACTATTATATGGCCAGGTTCCCCGATATGTTTTTGTTTCTTATTGGAATATTAATCCCTAAAATTTCATATAATGGATGAAGATAAATTTAGAGAACACTTGGTATTTTACACATATTAAGTAAGTCTGTAATAAATTATTATTGCAAATAATGAGTGGTTGGTGATAACTTTTTTGGTTTTTTAACGTAAATTGTGAACTTTCTTGGCAAAGAAGATAATTTGCTTATTAAAATAGGTATAGGGGTGTATTCTATTTTAATATTAATAAGTATGTGTTTATAAATGTTTGAAAAAAGGAATTGGCATTTTCAGTTGCATGCAATTGTTTTTCTACATTTGAAATACGAGTCAAGAACTTAAAGGTGTAAAGGTACTTGTGTTTTAAAGTCATTTGGGAATATCAATGATCTTAATTACGAATTAATCCCTGTTGGCTTTTGTTTTTTAAATTGTAAAAAAGCAAAATATGAACTATAAGGTTGTTCTTTTATTTGCATTTATATTCATTAGTGCATTTCATTCTTTCGCCCAGCTTGAAAGTATAAATGCTATTGCAGACAAAGATATTATATGTGAAGGGGATACTATTCAGTTAAACGTGCAGTACCTTCAAACAGGTAATAATTCCCTAACTTTTGAATGGGATAATACCGAAACGTTAACTAATAATAGCATTGTAAATCCGCGTGGGTTTCCGCTTGTTTCAACCATATATTTTGTAACCGTAACAGATATTGACCATGCGCTTGTTTTTAGGGATAGCATTGAAATAGTGGTTGTTCCCAAACCGGAAGTGAATGCAGGTAATAATGGTATTGTCTGCGAGAATCAGGAGTTTAAAGTTAGCAATGCCTTTACAAATAATTCGATAGAATTCCACTGGAGCCACGATGGGCAAGGAATGCTTTTGGATACAAATTCATATACACCCATTTACTTTCCGGCTGAAGGGGAAATCGGAATTGTTAATATTATGCTTACAACAGGAGGCATTTTATATTGCGATGACATAACAGATTCTTTGCAACTTACCATTGCCGAATTACCAAAAGTTGAGTTGAATGTAAGCGCAGATACGATTTGTAACAATGAAAATTTTGTATTCTCAGAACCACCAACGATTAGCCATGTGCAAAATTTTAGTTGGACACATAATGGGCAGGGAACTTTAATAAATACACATACCTTAACCCCTGAATATGTTCCCGATGAGTTTGAATCGGGAAACGTGCGGATCATTCTAATTGGGAACGGGACTGCTTCGTGTACCCAGGTTTATGATACTTTGAACTTATATCTTGGAACTTCTCCTTCGATTCAAATTGCACAGAAAGAATTGGCTGGGTGTTATGGAAATAGTTTGACAATTTATGGGGTAACCATTAGTAATGCTTCCCAGGTGGATTGGGAGCACAATGGAGAAGGTATATTAGAAGATGTAGATAACAATAACCCTGTTTATATTCCAAAGCTTGGAGAAACAGGAACTATTGAAGTTGTAATCACTGCTCATGGTTCTAATAATTGTAGCCCGACCACAGATACATTATATATAGAAGTTTCTGAACCGCAGCAAATTTTATTGCCTCAAGATACCAGCGTTTGTTCTAATGAGAACCTGGTTCTTTCGGCTCCTGAAGGACTGACTTATTTATGGAGTACAGGCGAAACCTCTTCATCTATTGAAGTTAATCCTAAAATAGACACAATATATTCTGTCCAAACAACCAACTCAGTTGGTTGTGTTTTGGTTGATACCATTCATGTTACCGTTCATGATATGGAAATAGAATATACCAACGATGCATTAATTTGTGAAGGGGAGGAAGTTACCATTGCAGTTGTTTATTCCGACGATCATATATACAGCTGGGATACAGGAGAAACGTTAAGTGCAATTATCGTTAGTCCGGTTTCAGAGACCAGTTATTTCGTAACTGTTACCAATTCAAATGGTTGTGTAGCCGATGCCGAAATCATGGTTTCTGTGAATGAATCTCCGTTTTTTGACATTGAAAAAGTGGATGGGGAACGGATTATTGAGGTTTACCCTTCCAATTATTCTGATTATACCTTTTTAGATGCTTCCGGAAATGTTCTGCAATCCGGATTTTCAAATACATTTGCTTACAGTGGTGAATTTGAAGCAAACGATACCATAATTGTTCGCACCAGCAACGATTTAGGTTGTTCTGTTGAGGATATGTATTTCGTGGAACGGGAAGAAAGAGGCCTTGTCCCAGGATTTGAGGTTAATGCTTTCTCACCCAATGGCGATGGAATAAACGATGTTTTTCTGAATGGTCAAAAAATAGTGGTAATTGATAGGTCAGACAAAATATTATTTGACGGAAACACAGGTTGGGACGGACAATCAAATGGAAAAGATATGCCTGCAGGAACCTATTATTTTGTGGCATATGACACCACTGGTGAAGTTATTTATAAAGGATCGGTAACCATCGTACGGGATTAATTTATGAATATACAACGTTATAAATATTATATTTTACCCATACTGGTAATGATTGTTACCACAGCTGTTGGTCAACAAAAAAAAATGCTGAAGGCGGAGTATGAATTCGAGCAGAAAAATTATACCAAGGCTGAAAAGTTGTTTTCGAAAGCATTGCTTAGTGCAGGTATTGATGAAAAGCCAGACCTGTTAATGAAAATTGCGGAATGTAATGAAAATATGAACCAATATGAAAAGGCGATTGAATATTATGAGCAATATGTGATTCTTTCGAACAACCCGGCTTACGATCCGGTATTTCATTTGGGAACCCTTTACCTGAAAACGACACAAATTACAAAAGCCAAAGCTCAGTTCGAAAATTTACTTTTACAAAAGCCGGACAATAAAGAGCTTGGAAAAATGTTGGCAAGTTGTGATTTTGCACGCAATGAATTACAAAAAACAGACCTGCCGGCAATTATTAACCAGGAAGCAATTAATTCGGAACAAAGTGAGTTTGGTTTGGCCTGGTTAAACGATTACCTTGTTTTTGCATCCAAAAGGCTGGGCAATGATTTTTCTTCCATCCACGGACGTACCAACCAGGGATTCTCAAATATGTACATGGCAACATTAGATCCGGTTTATCATTTATATTCAAACCCGGTTGAGTTAAAAGGTGAAGCTAATAGTCAATATAACGACGGAACGTTTGCTTTCGATAAAAATACCAATACCGCTTATTTTACCCAATGCAAAAAGGTGCCAGAAAGGTGCCAGATTTATAAGGGGAAATACAAGGACGAAGAAATTATTGATGTAAGTGTACTTTCGTTCTCGAACAAAGAAAACAATTTTGCGCACCCAAGTATTTCTACGGATGGGAAAACGTTTTATTTTGTGTCGGATATGCCCGGTGGGTTCGGAGGTGAAGATATTTGGAAAGCGAACATAACTTCTACTGGAGCGCTTGAGAACATTCAAAATCTTGGCGATAAAATAAATACCGAAAAAGATGAAATGTTCCCATATATTTATAACAATAATATCCTGTTTTTCTCTTCAGAAGGACATGTTGGAATGGGGGGCTTGGATATTTTCTATTCAGAAATTGAACAGGGCGTTTTTTCGAAACCTACAAATTTAGGTGTACCAATCAATTCCACATCCGATGATTTTAGCATATTGCTTCATCAGGATGGCGAAGGTGGAATGTTTTGTAGTAATCGCGAAAACGAAGAAAAAAGCGACGATATCTTTAGTTTTTCGCACAATCTTTTTAGTTCAAATCTAACAGGTACCGTAAACGATTCGTTAAAATTAACACCCGTTTCGCAGGCAAAAATTAGTTATAAAACCAACTCTGAAGCAGAGCAGATTGTAAATTCTGATGGACAGGGCAAGTTTGTTCTGCCTTTGGCTTCCCACCCAAATTGCGGTGCAAACCATAAAATTGTGGTTGAAAAAAGCGGGTATAGAACAAAAACAATTGATGTAGCCTGCAATTATGAGGATGAATTAATTGTATTATTGAGTGGAGGGTTACATAATAATTCTTTAATCGGAACGGTGAAGGACCGAAATACGGATAAACCATTGGATAAAGCTTTGCTGGTTGTAACCAGTGTAAAAGGGTTTAGGGATACAGTTTATTCAACGCCGGAAGGAGTATGGAGATCAGAGAACATTTCTCCCAACGATTATTATAACTTGCGTGCTTCAAAGCCAGGCTATTTATCGGAATCGAAAAATATTCTGCTCTCAGAAGAGATAGCACCCGGTATTATTTCAGTAAATAATGGAATTGATACCGACTTTAGGTTGTACCCAATCGAATTGAAAAAAGAATTCAGGATAGACAATATTTATTATGAATTTGATAAATCGACACTTACTGACGAATCAAAGATTGAGCTTGGAAACCTGGTAAATATTTTAACCGAAAACCCAAATATTACAATTCGGGTAAATTCCCATACCGATGCTCGCGGAAGCGATTCATATAATCAACGTTTGTCGGATGAACGGGGGAGAAGTGTGGTAACTTTTTTAATACATCAGGGTATTGCAAACGACAGGTTGTTTTCTAAAGGATTTGGTGAATCAGCCCTTGTGGTTAAAAATGCAAAAACCGATGAAGAGCACCAACTTAACCGACGAACAACCTTTGAAATATTGGGAACGGCCTACAATGCAGAAATTATAAACGAAGGCCTGGAAAAAGAAAAAGTTTTGGCAGGTAAGTATAAAAACCAAAATACATCCGTATCGAATCATACAACAATTGATAGAACTCAATCAACAAAGATCACAGGAAAATATGGTGTACAGGTTCATGCAACCAGTAAGCCTGTAAACGTGGATGTTGAGATGAAACAAATAGCAGATTTGATAGAAAAGTACGGGCTTAAAACAGTCCGTATAAACAATATGTATAAATACCAGCTTGGTCCGGTGGGCGACAGAGAAGATGCAAACCAGTTAAAAAAAGTACTGGGGCAAAGAGGGTATGGCGATTGCTTTTTAATAGTTATGGAACAGTAAAATTGAAATGAAATGTTGATTACTAAAGCAATAATAAATAGGAAGGCATTTGGGGTTCTTTTTATCGCAATGGCCCTATTTTCATTAAGTAGTTTTTCGCAAGATATTGTGTTTAGCCAGAATATGTTTTATAAAGACAATATTAACCCTTCTTCATTTTTAATCGCCAATGACTATAACGTTTTTCTGTTATACAATAACAACATGGGAGGGTTTGATAATAACCCACATACACAGGTAGTTGATTTTAGCATGCTTCGTGGAAACCAAAAATTTGGTATATATTTCATAAACGATAAGCTTGGGTTTGATTTAATACAGAATGTAAAAGGCCGGTATGCGCAAAAATTTGACCTTACAAAAAACTCCTCTTTTTCGTTGGGGTTGGCAATTGGGGCGGTGCATCGGAAACTGGAAGTAACAAAACTAACTTTTGATGAAGATAATGATCCGGTGAGTCTGGTAGATTATGCCAAAACATGGTTCGATTACGATTTTGGAGCTGAATATCGTTACGACAGGTTATATGTAGGATTGTCGTTTACGCATTTCGGAAAGTTGTTAAATAATTCGGCTAACGAAGTTTTAACTTCACATGTTTATGCATATGCGCAATATGCTTACGAGGTAAATAAAATGTTCACGGTATATCCAAGTTTGCTGATGCGTTATTGGACGGGCTCATTTATGGTTGAAACTGGCATTACGGCCTATTATAACAATACCTTCTGGGGAGGGGTTTCATTTAGCGATTTTCAGGATTTAACCTTTATGGCAGGATTAAAAGTGTACGAAAACATTATGTTTGGATATGCTTTTAAAGCAAATTTGAATAAAAATATATTGAACCCGTTTGCTACAGGAACCAATGAAATTTTCCTGAACATTCCGTTTAATACCACACGCCGGAATGTTAAAACACCACGTTTTATCGACTAATATCTTAATACAATAGCATGAAGGCAACACGTGCTTTATGGTTCGGATGTTTACTGCTAATTTTATCTTGCTCTGAAAGGCCATTCCCTAAAGTTATTATCGAAACAGAACTTGAGGATATGGTGGTTCAATTAGATACCATAAATGCACCTGTAACGGCGGGTAATTTTTTGCACCTTGTTGAAGAAGGGACATACAAAGGCGCAATGTTTTACCGGGTTGTCCGAACGGATAACCAGCCAAACAATCCTATAAAAATAGAGGTTATTCAGGGAGGTTTGATGCATGATTCAATATTGGTGAATTATCCTTCAATAAAGCATGAAACAACAAAAGAAACAGGCATTAAACATCTGAAAGGTGTTATTTCAATGGCTAGGTACGAACCGGGAACTGCATGCACCGAGTTTTTTATTTGTGTTGGTGATCAGCCAGAACTCGATTTTGGAGGCAAAAGAAATCCTGACGGACAGGGTTTTGCTGCTTTTGGAAAAGTGATTGGTGGTTACCCTGTAGTACTTTCTATTCAACAACAGCCCGATCATAATCAGTATTTGACTCCTCCGGTCCGGATAAACGATATCCGAATCGTGAAATAATATATCTACAAATCCGAAAAATTTAAGAAAAAAGAAGCCCTTGAAAGGGGATTCAAGGGCTAAATCACATTGTGTGACAATCGCACTAACAATTTCTTTAATTGATACTGTTTACTATCTCTATGATTAAATTGAGGTGCCTATTTTAAATCAACTTTCCCTGAAACATATTATACAACAGATTCAGGATGCTAAAGCTGTAGCTCAAAACTATCTAAATTAAGCCGAAATAAAATCTTTAATCAACGAACTGCATGTTTATAGGGATAAATGTGCATTTTTGTGCTGCCAATGGCAAAAATAGTAAAAAAGGGAAAGAGAACTAATATCTCTTTCCCTAACTAGCATCTAAGTACCAACCGAAAACAATTATATGTAACAATTAAGGCTGATACCCAGGGTTATATGCATATGATGTGTTTTGTTACAGAACAATTTGAGCCCTGTTAAATGCCCAAGTCTAATATTTAGAAAGTTTATTTTTGCTTAAATATTATAAAATAGATACCATTAAAACACGAACATAGGTTCATAAAGTATTGAAATAACTTTCAAATCTATATGAATAGTTTTTAAGATTAATGCAGTAGATAAAATATGGTTTTTAAATTTTAATTATGGTCAGCGCTTATCCGCCAGTTTCCATCTTCAAAAATTTCAAATTGCAGAGTGATATTTACATCAAAATTACCTGATTTGTTAGGTACTTTATAACTTATAGTGGCTTCAAACGGGAAATTTACATTCATAATTTCAGCGTTCACTCCTCCGTTGGGATATACAATGTCCCCAATAGTTCCACTCGTGAACCTGTTTATCCTAAAACCTGTAACACTTCGTTTAATGTCTTTAATATTAATGGTAATGTTTTGCCCTTCCCCCATTTTTCTAAACACAGGTTTGTTTTGGAAGTTTGTTGCCTGGATTATTTTATAACCATCAAACAACGATTTATCTTCACCAAGGTATTTCCCATTTTTCCAATATCCTTTCAAAATGCCTTCACCACTTTGCATAGATCCCTTACCATGCATTTGGTCATTAAAGAATTCGCCATTGTAAACGCCTCCATCGGCAAACATATAGATGCCTTTTTTATCTTTCATTCCTTTATTGAAGAGTCCTTCATAAGTATCGATACCTACGGCTTTACCTTTTCCATGGGCGAAGCCGTTCTTGCATTTTCCTTCGTATGTGCCTTGTAAATTGGGATCTAGTACTTTACATTTTTTTTGCGCATTTGCTCCTCCGGAATAAAAAATGCTGAACAAGGTTACAATGAGTATGTATTTTATAGTATTCATAATCAGACTATTTATGTGTTAATACATAACAAAATTACAAAAACCATTCCGACTGTTGTAGCCGGAATGGTTAATATTAATGAAATTAGATTCTGTTACTGCTTGGTCATTTCAATAGTCCAGTAATAAGGACCTCCGTCATACGAGCAGCTAAGTGAAATTGTTCCATTAGCTTCGTCGGCAGTACCTGATATTGAAAAACCAGGATAGTCTGAGCTTTCACCGGAGATATTTCCACAGGCATCTTTAAAAATACCGGGGATAGCAACTCCAAATGCACCAGCGGTAAAGTCTGCAACGGAATAATTCCCGTTGCCTTCTTCTGCAAAAACTTCCATGGTTAATGAACCGGCACCCATATCTCCTGCAAATACTGCAGTATATGTACCAGCAAGATCGCTAGGACAATCGATGTCTTTTAGGGTTAGTGTAAACGAGTTTTGACCTTCTAAACGTGAAGTTCGCAAACTCATTCCAGATTCAGTTGAAGCACTGGATATAGAAATTGTTAAACTTTTATCGCCATCTGATGCGTCATCTGTTAACGGTACGATACCAAAAATATTCTGATCGGCATCTTCAAATGAATGATCGATTGAAATTGTTATGGTAAAACCAGAAGCACTTGCATTTGATATGGTAGGGTAATCACGGTTGTCGCCAGTGTATGAAACAACAACAAAGTCGGTTCCATAAACGGCATCTCCACCAAAAGTCAGGTTGATTGTGGTTGCCTCCAAAACAAAAGCAGGAGCATTAATCCTGAACCAACTTGTGTCGGCACCTTCGTTAACAATTGACCCGTCATAACTGTCATAGCTATTAAAATCAACAAAGGCAGTAACCCTTTCTCCGTCAAGGATATAATCATCTGTGAATTCTTCACACGACATGGCAAAGAACACCAGTGAAATTGAAATTAGATATATTATTTTCTTCATGGTATTTAAATTTATTTGTCAATCCACATTTTTTCAGTTAAACCTTTAGAAATAGCATTAGGATTTGCAGTAGTTTCATCAATTGACATTGGGAACCTTCTTTGGAAATCGTTCAAATATGCACCTGTTGGCAGTTCTAACTCAGGGACGTTTGTCCTTTTCCATTGCACCCAACCATCTGTTGGCACATAAAACAATGCCTTATATTGTTCCAGATGGATTTTTTCTAATGCCTGCTCTGCAGACATTTGTGCCAAAGGAACTAGGCTATTGAGGTAAGTGTCAATATCCGTTTGGGAAACACCATTATATGCCATATTTGATGCAATACCTGAACGTAGGTATGTATTTGCCTGTGCCATATCGACGGATCCCATAATCCCTTTTGCATATGCTTCAGATTTGATTAGTTCAACTTCGGAATGCAGGAAAAAAGGTTGGTTCCTGTCTGCAGATAAAAACGACAGTCCAATGAATGAGGTATTTGAAAGGTTGGGTTCTCCAGGAACGGCTCCATTATATTCATTATCCTCATTGTCTTCCAGGTCATTCTCGACCCAGGCATATAATCTCGGGTCTTCATCTTCAACCAGCATATCCACCAAAACCTTGCTTGGGCGTAAATATGCCAAATCGCCACCTGCATAAAGTTCCCTTAAGCGGTAATAAACATTAACGTGACCAGGCTCATCAAAATATGGGAATTCACTATTGTCGCTGTTGCTACTAAGGAATGTACCTGTTTCAATCAGGGATTTTAGTTGTGAACCATAAGTCCCTTGGTCTTTGGTTGCCAGAAGGTTCAATACCCTTAGTTTTAGTGAGTTGCCGAGCTTTTTCCACTTTAGCATGTCGCCCTGATAGAATATCTCATCAAAAGAAACATCATTTTCATCAATTAATGCCAATGCTTCATCAAGGATATCCAATGTTCCGTTTAGGACTGTCTCCTGGGTGTCGAAATGAGGATGGGGAAATTCTTGTGGATCTAATGCTTCTGTAAATGGGATATCTCCCCACATACAAGTTGTATGGTACCATATCATAGCCATTGTGATTAAACATTGGGCTTCTCCATTTGGTACTCCTTTATCGACCGCAATTTCTCGGGCAAGTTTTAAACGTTCTAAACCAAGGTAAAAGCTGGCCCATGAGTTTCTGGGGGTCCACCCCATATCGCCAAAACGTTCGGGTTCCGTAAATACACCTGCATTGTTACTTCCTGATGCCCAATGTTGAGACCAGTACATAAGTGGTGGCCCAATGTCCATATAATTATTGGAATAGTCATTCATAGTTTCCATGATCAGTGTGCCCGGATCTACAGTTGTTGATGCATTTGGATTGGTATTTATATCCAAAAAGTCTTTTTCACATGAGAATAATAGTATGCCCAATGTAAAAATGGTAAGTATTTTAAATATTTTTTTCATCGTAATCAGTTTTAAAAAATTATAAGGTTAAGCGAATATTAAAACCAATATTTCTGGTTGCAGGAGCTCCTCCCCATTCAATCCCAGGTGCGCTTGAAGAACCCAAAATACCTGTTTCCGGATCAATATGTGGAATTTTAGAATGTATTAACAACAGGTTCCTTCCTTGTAATGCAAGGTCAATTGAGCCAAAAGGAGTTTTAGCAACAATGTTTTTTGGGAATGAGTAATTTAACCTTACTTCACGTAACTTTACATAATCAGAATCGAAAACAGCATTTTCCGCTGTAGTTCCGGTAGAGTAATTTCTCCAGTAGCGTTCGATGTTGCTTATAGGAGTAGTGTTGGTTACATAAGATACATTTCCATCTGCATCGGTAATTTCATTTACTCCTTTGGCAATAATTGATTGTGAACGGTCACCACTTGTTTCTTTTGCCAAACCTGACCTACGAAGGTCCTGAACAGTATTTGAGAACATTTTTGCCCCAAACTGCATATCAACTAAAGCAGACAAGCTCAGGTTTTTGTACTTAATGGTAGAGGATACCCCTCCGGTCCAGTCAGGATCAACTTTTCCAAGTTTAATAGCCTCAGTTGTAAATGCAAACAACCCGGTTTCAGGATTGATGATCTTGTTTCCATCGGGATCTCTTTTGAAGCCAACACCAATAAGTTGCCTCTCTTCTCCTTCATAACCTGCTACCTCAATACTACTATATGTTGAGCC
The DNA here is from genome assembly GCA_963677475.2 of Prolixibacteraceae bacterium. Lineage (GTDB taxonomy): Bacteria > Bacteroidota > Bacteroidia > Bacteroidales > Prolixibacteraceae > JABMQB01. The sequence goes on from CAXXQD010000021.1 coordinate 799,256, forward strand.
AAAAGTTATACGTTCTACACCTTCTGCGATCTTTTCAACTACGGTTGTTCCTTTACTGAAGTTAAAAGTTAAGTCCCATTTGAAGTTTTTTGTTTGAAGGGGAGTACCGGTAACCCTAAGTTCTATCCCTTTGTTTGAAATCTCTCCAACATTCATTTTCTGACGGACGAATCCGGTAGAATATGGAACGGGAACCCTTACAATCTGATCTTTTGTGATGGATTCATAGTAAGCAAAGTCGATACCCAATCTGTGATTGAACATGTAGATATCTGCACCAATTTCCATTGAATTTTGCTTCTGAGGTTTTAGGTTTGTGGGAGGAAGCGTTGTAACTTGGGCAAAAGCATTATAACCCCCATGTGGTAAAGTTGTGCTTGTTCCATATTGACCAAAAATTTCAGAGTCCGGGTTAAATACAAAATCTAATTGGTATGGATCTTCGTCGCTACCAACAGAAGCCCAGTTAGCCCTTAATTTCGCATACGATAAAATCTTGCTTTTTAAAGTTGGAAAAGCATCAGTAACTATAAAACTAGTGCTTACCGATGGATAAAAGTAAGAGCTATTGTCCTCAGGTAGGGTTGAGCTATGGTCGTTTCTACCAGTAAGGTTCAGGAACAGAAAGTTCTTATACGTTAATGTAATATCTGTATAAACACCCCAGATTCTTCTGGTTTCAGAATATTGGTCAGGGGTATTTGTTTTGGCATTTCCATAATCATAAAGATCTTCTACAATGAGGTCCCTGGATTCGTTCGACATTCGGCGATAATCCCTTTGGTTAACGTTATGCCCAAGGATAACTTTAAGTCCAAGATCATCATTGATCTCTTTTTCAATGTTAACCATGATGTCGCTGTTAAATTGCCTTGACCAAAATTGTTCATCAGAGAACTGCCCCTCTTCATTTCCAACACTTCCTTTGGCAATGGTGTAGCGTCTCCATTCTCTGTAAAAGTCTGTTCCAGCCCTGCCTAGAATTTCCATCCATGTGAAAGGCCTGTACGATAACTGGGCTGTTCCAATTACCCTGTCAATTTCATTGGAGAATACATTCTTATTTACAATCCAGTAAGGGTTATTGATAAAATCATTGATTTTATTTTGTGAGCCATCGGCAGCTTGGTATTCTTTATATTCTTCCGGGTTAAATGTTCTTGGTAAGCCATATAAAGTACCAGTTAGGGCATTATTATTATTAGCCCCGCGTGCAGATTTCCCTGAAGACAAACTCCGAATATACGACATGGTAGCCCTTGGTTGGAATTTTCCCATATTTTTACCTGCATTAAACGTTACCGTATTCCTGTTTAGCCATGATTCCGGCACAATGCCATCTTGCCTTAGGTTTGTGTATCCCAAACGAAAATCACCTGTTTCATCTGCATTTGCCAAATCAACTGTGTTTGAAAAAACAGATCCTGTTTGGTAAAAATCTTTTACGTTGTCCGGATAAGCTTTTAGGGTAATTTCATTCCCATTAAAATCGGTAAATGTTTGTCCGGCAACATCCGCTAGGTTCGGTCCCCATCCATTGGATGCTTCGTCGTCATATTTTCCTGCTTGTCCCGGACCATATTCATTCTGGAAATCAGGAAGTATAAATGGTTGATTGATTGTAGCAGTTCCACTATAGGAAACAAAGAATTCCTTTTTCCTGCTACCTCTTTTGGTTGTGATAATGATTGCACCATCACGTGCCCTGGAACCATAAAGGGCTGCAGCAGCACCACCTTTTAGAACTGTAACAGATTCAATATCGTCAGAGTTAATGTCAGAAGCCCTGTTCCCTGTATCAAATCCACTGTCATATTCGTTGAACTGGCCTTCTTTTGAATCGTTCAGTATTGGTGTTCCGTCAATAACAAACAAAGGTTGGTTATCACCTGAGAATGAATTAATACCACGAATTAATACCCTGGTTGATCCACCAACTTCTCCTGATTGGTTGGTTATTCGTACACCAGGTACTTTCCCTGCCAATGAGTTCACTACATTCGATTCCTGTGTTTTGGTCATTTCGTCGCCACCAACAGTGGTGACGGCATAGCCCAACTCCCTTTTTTCTTTTTGAATAGCATTGGCGGTAACAATAATTTCATTAACACCAATGAGATCAGGTTCGAGGCTCACATTATATTCTGTGGCTGATGAAATAAGTACCTCTTGGGATTTCATCCCAACAAATGAGAATACAAGTACTTCAGCATTCTCAGGTAGGTTAACTGTAAATGAACCATCAATCGTTGTCACAGTCCCTATGGTTGATCCCTGTACAAGTATTGTTGCACCAGGAATAGCCGAACCATCTTCTGAGGAAGTGACCTTTCCCGTAATCCTCCTGGTTTGGGCAAATGTGCTCCCAATACTCACGAGCAGAAGAATAATTAAAAGTAATTTACTTTTCATAGAAATAAAATTTAAGTTAAATACTGGGTTATTTTTGGAACTTTTATCGAATTGAGGAGCACTAGTATTCCAAAAGGAAAATTCTGTAAAGCCTGAGTATATAATTGAAGCAATTACAATGTAAAAGAACGAAATTGTAAAGTCAGCGCAAGGATGGAAGGAATATGTATTGAAAGAATATTGAGATAGCAATTACTTCTATAATTTAGAATTTTGCGCATGCTCAAAAAGAATGATAGGCTGTTAAGCAGCCAAATTTATTCAGTGTGTTTGCTTGTTTTTTTTAATTCCCCTGTTCCCCTGTTGATGCTATACTTTAAAGAACAATTCAAATATTTTTTTAACTTTTAAATAAAAGATTCTATTGTTCCTTGATCAAACATACCCATTTGGGGTGCAAAACGAAAAGAATATCAATCAACGGTACAGTTTTGGGGCACAAGCTGCAAAATGCGACCAATATGTGATTATGTTTGTTGATTGTGGTAGTTTGTGGTCGGGAAAAGGTTGTTGGTAATTTGATTTTATAAAATATAACCTGAACAGGGACTAGACTGGAACGAATTTAGGATAGAAAGGCAAAAATTTAGGAGGATCTTAATTTATTTTAAAATTTAGCATCCTCCCGGTTAATACTATGTTTGAAAAAATAATGGATAAAGAATAATTAGGCAGCAATGCCTGCAAAGGCTTTTTCCAAGATTTCAGGGTGCAATTCCCCAAAGTTGGCAAAACACCATTCACGTAAATCTTCTATTTCTCCTTGGTTGACCCAATTAATGCATTTCAAAAGTTCTTTTTGAAATAGCTCTTCACTAAAACTCACTTTCGGAAGAATTACTTTTGCATATTCTATCATGGCTTTTCTGTTTAATCCTGTAATGAATATAACCTCTGTATTTCATATTTGTTATGTTGTGAAATATAACTTAACACTTATTAACCATTAATTTTCAGGTAGTTTTTTTTAGTTTGCTGAGCTTTTGTGAGTTATGCTAAAACCTATTAAAAATGTTTTGAAACATTCGCAATACAATTAGCTCTTAAGCTCGCTTTTTGCTAATACTCCATCAATATATCCTGAGATTACCTTTTCCATTGGAAGTTCCTTGTTTTGCAAGGCTTTGATAAAAGCAGAACCGATAATAGCCCCATTGGCATATTTACATGCATTCGAAAAAGTTGCGTTGTCAGATATCCCAAATCCAATTAAGGTTGGGTTATTCAGTTGCATGTTTTTGATCTTTTCAAAATAACTTGTTTGAAAATCTTCCACCTTTTTATTTTCCCCGGTTGTGGATGAAGAAGAGACCATATAAATAAATCCCGTGGAATTGGCATCAATTTGCCGGATTCTCTCATTGGATGTTTGTGGGGTTATTAATAATATATTGTGAAGGTTGTTTTCTTCAAAGTAGCCCTGAAAATTGGTCTGGTATTCGTTCAATGGCATATCGGGAAGGATTACCCCATCAATTCCGGTTTCCTTGCATTTTTTACAAAACCGTTCTACTCCATACTGCAAAACAGGGTTAAAATAGCCCATAAGCAATATGGGGACGCTTACTTTTTTTGTGAGTACTTTAACTTGCTCAAAAAGAAGTTCGAGGTTCATCCCGTTTTCAAGGGCTTGGTGGCTGCTTTGTTGTATAACCGGGCCATCGGCAGTGGGATCAGAAAAAGGGATTCCGATTTCCACCATATTGGCTCCCGATTTATCCAGCTCGGTTAAAATAAATTGAGTGTCGTTTAATTCCGGATACCCGGCGGTAAAATATATGGTAAGTATATTTTCTTTCTTTTGCTCAAACAGCTTATTTATTCTATTGTACATTCTTCAATTGTTTTTAGGTTAATAGCCAAAATAATTAAGATATGTTTCCATGTCTTTATCGCCTCGTCCCGAAAGGTTAACCACGGTAACTTCACTGGGTTTGAGGTCGATTTTATTTAACGCTGCCAAGGCGTGTGCCGATTCCAGTGCAGGGATAATTCCCTCTTTTTGGGTTAGAAGAAGAACAGCGTCCAATACTTCCTGATCGGTGGCATACAGGTATTTTCCCCTTCCACTTTTAAACAAATGCGCATGCATTGGACCAATGCCCGGATAGTCGAGACCGGCCGAAATAGAGTAGGGTTCGGTGATTTGCCCATCGGCATTTTGCATCAACATGGTTTTACTGGAATGCAGCACACCGGGCGATCCAATGGTCAGGGTGGCGGCTGTTTCTTTTGTGTCAACACCTTTTCCGGCAGCTTCAACCCCAATCAGTTCCACAGATGTGTTATCGAGATAATGGTAAAATGCGCCTGCGGCATTGCTTCCCCCACCAACACAAGCCATAATGCGGGTTGGTAACTCGTTTCCGGTTTGTTCTTTTAACTGGACTTTCATTTCCTTACTAATAACTGACTGGAAAATAGCAACCATATCGGGGTAAGGGTGCGGCCCAACCACTGAGCCAATAATATAGTGTGTATCAAAGGGGTTGTTGATCCAATCGCGCATGCCTTCGTTGGTAGCATCCTTCAATGTTTTGTTTCCACTGTGTACGGGAATTACTTCGGCACCCAGCATTTTCATTTTTTTGACGTTCGGGGCTTGTCGTTCTACATCAAGAGCTCCCATATAAACAACACATTTAAGTCCTTTAAGGGCACAAACTGTGGCTGTTGCAAGTCCGTGCTGACCTGCGCCTGTTTCTGCAATAATCCGAGTTTTACCAAGCTTCTCAGCCAGGATTATTTGCCCAATGGTGTTGTTAAGTTTGTGTGAGCCTGTGTGGTTAAGGTCTTCGCGTTTAAGGTAAATGTTTGAGCCGTAATGTTCCGACAATCGTTTGGCAAGATACAAGGGCGATGGCCTGCCCACATAATCTTTTAAGAGTTGTGTAAACTCATCTTTAAACTCCTGGGAGTTGATTATTTGAAGATATTTGGTACGCAGCTCTTCAACATTTGTGTACATCATTTCGGGAATCCAGGCACCCCCAAATTCGCCGTAATATCCGTTTTTATTTACTTGATAGTTCACTTTTGTTTTATTTTAATTGTGCTATAAATATTCGTAATTTTTCAATGTTCTTTATTCCCGGGCTATCCTCAAAACCGCTGTTCAGGTCAATGCCATACAACATTTTATGATCCATGGATTGAATTCTACTGGCATCGTTGGGACCAATTCCTCCACTCAGGAAGAAAGGAATATTTAGCGTATAATCATCAAGGATCGACCAATCAAATTTTTTACCCGTTCCGCCAACAAGTTCTGCTTTGGTATCGAAAAGAAAAAAATCTACAATGCCCTCGTATGCTGACAGTTGGTTGAAATCAAAGCTTGTATTCAAGCGAAAGGCTTTAATTATTTTAGCACCAATTTTTTTTAATTCCTTACATTCATCCGGGCTTTCATCGCCATGCAACTGAATGTAATCCAGCTTATACTTATGGGCGATGGTTTGAATAAAATCGTTTCTTTTATTTACAAAAACACCTGCTTTTTCTTTGTTGGTTTGAAATAAAAGCTTTTTGTTTTCTTCTTCGAGATGCCCTACATCCCTTTTTGAGGGGGCATAAAAAATGTACCCCTGAATATGAATATCCAGTTCGGCAACATCCCGCATGTTATCGGGAAATTTCATGCCACAAACTTTTATCTTAAGTTCTTTTTTCATTTCGGGATGGATAAAATAAAATCTCGACAGGCTTTCGAAGGATCTTTGGTTTTCATAAATGTTTCGCCAATTAAAAATCCTTTAAATCCAGATTTTCGAAGTGTTTTAATACTTTTGGGTTCAGAAAGTCCGCTTTCCGATATCTTCACAAAATTATCTGGGATTAGTGGTTCAAGTTCCTGTGATCGCGAAATGGAAACATCAAAAGTTTTAAGGTTACGGTTGTTTACCCCAACAATATCCACAAAGTCATTTAGCTTTTCAAGTTCTTCGGTGTTATGCACTTCAACCAGTACTTCCAAACCTAAACCTTTCGCAGTTTTTGCAAGTTGTTCCAAGTTTTGCTTTTCAAGGCAGGCGGCAATTAACAGAATTACATCAGCCCCGTGCGCTTTTGCTTCTATAATCTGATAATCGTCGATCATAAAGTCTTTTCGGAGGATTGGCATTTCCGGATTGGCATTTCTGGCTTTTTGTAAGTTTTCGAGGCAACCACCAAAATAGTCTTTGTCGGTTAAAACCGAAATCCCGGATGCACCAGCTAATTTGTATCCAGTAGTAACTTTCTCAACGCTTGAATGATCGTTGATTATTCCTTTTGACGGCGACTTTTGTTTGAATTCTGCAATAATCCCCGATGCCCCTTCTTTTAAAAGGTTTTTAGCGAGTGAATTGCATTTCCTGGCAAACAAGGGAGAGGTTTTAAGTTCTTCGACACTCACAAGTTGCTTTTGCTGAAATACTTCTTTTTCTTTGGTTGCAATTATTTTATCAAGAATAGTCATCTTATTTATCCTACCATTTTGGTTAATGCTTTTTTGGCTTTGCCACTCTCAAGGCTTTCTTTTGCAATTGCTGTGCATTCCTCTAAAGGTTTGTCCTGATAAACCGTTTGGATTGCCACTGCAGAATTTGCAAGAACTACATTATTTTGTGCAGTAGTTCCTTTTCCATCCAGGATATCGGTAAAAATTTTTGCAGCCTCGTTTACCGTGTTTCCCCCGAACAAATCTACCGGTTTTATTTTCTCAAATCCAAGCTGCCCTGTTGTGTAAATATTTTCAGATTGATTGTTGGCAATACGGACATCATCGGTTAAGGAAATTTCATCGTAACCATCCACGTTATTAATGATGGAATAAGCAATGTCCAGGTTTTTATACACTTCTTTATATAAATCGAAAATATCTTTATTGTAAACACCCAATAATTGATATTTAGGTGATGAAGGATTGATCATTGGGCCAAGAACATTAAAGAACGTTTTCACTTTTAATGCTTTTCGAACCGGGGCAATATTTTTCATGGCAGGGTGGAAAAGTGGTGCATGAAGAAAACAAATACCTGCTTTATCAAGGTCACTTTTCAACTTCCCCGGATTGTTGCTAAATTTGTACCCGAGTGCCTCTAAAACGTTGGAAGAACCACTGTTTGACGAAACTGCATAGTTGCCATGTTTTGCCACATTGATACCAGCACCCGCGACAATAAATGAAGAAAGGGTTGAAATATTAAACGTGTTTTTACCATCGCCGCCGGTCCCTACAATATCCATAGTGTTATAATCCGACAAATCGGTTATTAAACTCAATTGCACCATTGCTTCGCGAAATCCGGAAAGTTCGGTCGCCGTTATTTTTCGCATTTGAAAAACCGTAAGGAAAGAAGCGAATTCAACCTCGGTATGTTTTCCTTCCCCAATTCCGAGGAGGGTGTTTTTTGCTTCTTCGAAGCTTAGTTTGTTCCCTTCAAAAAGGGTTGTGAGTAGTTCTTTCATCGTATTATTTATAGATCCAGTTTTTGAGCATTTTTTCACCTTCTGGCGTCAACACAGATTCGGGATGAAACTGGACCCCTTCCACATCGTATTCCTTGTGTTTCATCGACATGATCAGACCTTCACCGTCCACACTTGTGACCTCCAGGCAATCGGGTAAGTTATCTTTTTCCACAATCCATGAATGATAGCGGCCCGCTTCAAACGAATCGGCAATGTTGTTGAATAAGATACTGCTTCTTTTTTCAACCGAAATTGGTGTTGCGATTCCATGCAAAACCTTGTTCATATTGTGCAGTTTGCCGCCAAAAACTTCGCCAATTGCCTGATGTCCCAGGCACACACCCAACATACTTTTACTTGGTGCATATTCCTTTATAATATCTAATAGCAATCCAGCTTCGGATGGGATGCCAGGTCCTGGTGATAAAATAATTTTATCGTATTCGTCGATATCTTCCAATTTAATTTCATCGTTCCTGCAAACGATAACCGGAAGGCCAGTAATCTTTTTTATGGCATGCACCAGGTTGTAGGTGAAAGAATCATAATTATCAATAACTAATATTTTCATGATTTTTGATTTTCGGGTTTAACTAATTGTTTTTGCCATTTCAATCGCTTTTTTCAAAGCGCCTAATTTATTGTTCACTTCCTGGAGTTCATTTTCTTCTTTCGATTCAGCAACAATTCCGGCTCCAGCCTGGTAATAAAGTACTGAATCTTTGCTCAAAAATGAACGGATCATGATCGCCTGGTTTACAGTGCGGTCGAAACCCATATACCCAATGCATCCTCCGTAATATCCTCGGTTTTGGTTTTCATATTGATCTATCAATTGCATGGCACGGTGTTTAGGAGCCCCTGAAAGTGTTCCTGCCGGAAACGATTCGCCGATTACCTTAACCAGGTTGCTGTTTTCAGGCAATTGCCCTGAAACTTGCGAAACAAGGTGGATTACATGCGAATAAAATTGTACTTCGCGATAGGTTTCAACCACAACATTGTCTGCATTTCGACTAAGGTCGTTCCTGGCCAAATCAACCAACATTACATGCTCTGCATTTTCTTTCGGGTCTTTGCTTAATTCTTCAGCAAGTTTTTTGTCCTGTTCATCGTTGCCGGTTCGTTTAAATGTTCCGGCAATAGGGTGAATGTATGCCTTATCCTCTAAAATACGGATTTGTGCTTCGGGGCTTGACCCAAAAATACGGTAATCGCCATAATCGAAATAGAACAGGTAAGGTGAAGGATTGATGGAACGTAATGAGCGATAGACATTAAAATCATCGCCTTCAAATTTTTGTGAAAATTGCCGTGAAAGTACCACTTGAAATACATCGCCACGATAGCAATGTTCCTTTCCTTTGCGAACCATATATTTGTATTCGTTGTCGTTGATGTTTGAAGTTTCTTCTTCTGAAGTCGCAAATTTTGAAGAAGAAAAATTAAGGTTGACCAAAAGGTGCTGAATATAATCTATTTGCGAATTTTCTCCTTCGCGCAGGTTTTCAACAATGCTGATGATGTTTTTATGATGATCGATGGCAACCACATATTTATAAAAACAATACCTGACATCAGGAACCTGGTATCCCTCTTTGTGGGGCGCATTTACTTCAATTTTTTCGAAATATTTAATGGCGTCGTAATTTGTATAGCCAAATAAACCATTTATAGGCAGGTCGGTTTTAGAAATGTCCACATCGAACGATTGAAAAAACTCATCTAATTGTTGATGTAAGGTATTTTCTTTGGTAATTGTGGTTTCAAGGCACGGATCACCTTCAACTTCCTGTTTTACAATTCCATTGTTTGCCGTAAAACTGGCAATTGGCATAAAACAGATGAACGAGTATGAGTTTTCATTTCCGTGGTAATCTGAACTTTCCAAAAGTATGGATTTTGGATATAAGTTTCGAAGCCGGAGGTAAACACTCACAGGCGTTACCGTATCGGCCAGAACTTGTTTAACAATTGGATTAAATTTTAATTTTTTCATTGTATGCTTATTTAATATTTTTTCAATTCGTAATTGTTTTATTCAACTATCTTTTTTAAAACAAAAAAAGGCTTATCGTGATTCGATAAGCCTTTTTGCTTTGGTGCATAGCAAGTTGCTTCCTCACGATTTTTGCGAAAAATATACTTGCCACCACCAAATATTTGTAAATCTGTTCATATCTCTCTTTTCATAAAAAAACCTGCTTTTTATTAAGAAGCAGGCCAGTTAAATATCTTTAAAAATCACAATATGGCTATTACTTCTTACTTTTCGTAAAAAGACCCCACCACGGAAGCCATATTGTATTTTTTTGTTTCATTGTTGTAAATTTCTTGTCAAAAGAATAAAAATTTTCTAAAAAAAACAACCATAGGTTTAAAAAAGTGCCAATATTTATTTTAAGCTTAATTTTTATTGGGCTAAAGTAAACCTAAAGCTAACCCCAAAATTCGTGTTCGAAGTAGGGAATGTAACCGATGTAAGCGGCGTATTAATTACCTTGTCAAAATAAACCCTCAATTGAAAACGGTCGCTTAGCATATAATCTGCCGTTGATTTTATGGTTAATATTGTTTGTCCCGCTGAAATCTGGTCCGGTTCATCCAGTTTACGGATGTTGGTTTTGTTTTTCCGGAATGAGAAATCTGCTGCAATATTCAGATCGTTTGAATATGATTTTTGTGAGTTTTTGGTTTTGATGATTAAATCCATTTGCGTGAAACGATACCCCAATCCAAATACATATTCGTTACTAAGTACTTCTGTGAGCTGGTTGTTTGAAAAAGACAAGGTCATGTTTCTGCTTCGTTTAATTTCAGCACGGGTGGTGAAATCATTGTTCCACATAATATCCATATTAATCAAGGGATTAAACGTTTCATTGATGTTGATGGAATTAAACTCGTACTGCATTACAAAATTATTCTGGATGTCCCTGGCAAAGGTATATCCGTTCATGTCATCCGTAAAGTTCAGGTTGGTTTGGTAGGAGCCAACACTGTACCGTGAGTTATAACTATGTGTAAAATTCAATGATTTAATTAATTTATTTAAAGCAGGTATTTTTGACACCATTCCATCGTATGAAACCCGCCAGTTTGGCCTGATTGCTTTTACCGATGGGAATAAATCGAGCGAAACAGTTTCCGGGTCTTTATTGGTATATGCTGCAAGAAATGCCGGCACCAATACTTCCGCTGAGCTTGATCCATACCCATCGGGAAAATTACTGCTTGCACTGGTTTGGCTATACGATTGAACACTTGCTTTTCGTTGATCAGCCAGGCGTTCAGCAATAATTATCCGGTTATCCTTAAAGGTTTCAAATGCTTCCGATTGCTCAATTTTATCGGTTCCAATGGACGAAAATGCTGTTCCCCAGGTAAATAATGACATGGAGAAGTTTCCGGACACTGTTCGGCTGTTTTCCTGGAATTCACCAATATCGGTGTTATAATTATAAAAGGCATTCACATTTTTAGAGAATGACCGATCGGCTTGAAAATCGATCCGTAAATCAGGAATAGGTTCCACTACTGAACGAATACTGATCCGTTCGTTTTTATTCATTATAAAAGGCTGGTTCAATAATGGGTCGTCCGTAAGCCATCCTTTTTCGGATGCTTTTCTGGCAAAGCTTTCATCCTGCCATCCAAAGAGGAATGGAACGCCTGGGGCATAGTTGCTATTAATAGCATCGCCCAATGAATTTACATTTGGATTATACCTGCCCCCACCAAACAAACTGGGTGTTGGCAAATAGCCTGGTAGCGAGGTTCCTCCTGTAATATTATAACTAAATGTAATATTTTGTACACCCAGAAGTACCCTTGTGCTAAAGTCAAGGATTTTTTTCAGGGTATTCACTTTTTCTTTCATTCCGGTGACAGCAACCACTACACCCGTTGCATCAGCAGTAGGGGTGAACTCAATTTGATTTTTATCGATTACTTTAAGCCTTCCGGCTATTGCTTTGCCATCTCCAGTTCTAAAGGTTGCTTTTACGTTTTCGGTTGCCAACTTGTGATTGACAACTGTGGCTTGACTGGCAGTCATTTTTGCAATGTTCCCGCTATAAGAAAGTTCTTTTTCAACGGCTTTCACAGGAGTACGCTGTTGTTGATTTTGATATCCTGCCCTGCTACTTCTTGACCGGCTACCACCTGTACTTTTAAATTGCGCGTTAATTTTCTTAAAGTATGGTACCTTGTTGTAAATGTTGGTCATGTTTATGCTTGCCTGGCTGGTCCAGTTTTGTGTATTCTGGATGTAGTTTCCGAGGTTAATTGTATCTGCCGTAATTGCTCCGGCTGTCCAATTATAGGTTGAACGATACCTTGTGGAAGCATTCATGAAGTTCAACATCTTGATCTTGTTCAAAGGTAGTTGATACGAGATATTGATGTCATGGTTATAAATGGTCGGACGGCCCATATCCAGGAGATTGGATATAATGGAATCCCGTTTCCAGGTATAGTCATCATCGTTTCTATCAATCCTGCCTTCAGGTTCATCGATCCTTGAGGTGCTATTCGATGAGAAATCAAATTTTAGCGTTCTGGTAATGTTGTAGCGCAAGTCAAAATATCTGTTCCAAAGAAATTCTTTGTTATAAGTTGGCTTGATGATCAGGTCAGGATTTGTGATGCTCCGTGTTTTAATTTCGTTGTAGTGGCGGTATAAATCCGTTCTAAATGAAATTTGCGCAGGTAAGGGATAAAAGTTAAAATCGCCGATCAACTTAAGGGGTCCTTTTTGCAAAAATTTCACTTTTTTAAATGGCGTTATAAGTTTTGGGCGGGTGCTATAATTATAGGAAAGCATTCCCCTGTAAGTTTTATTCAAATTGACTTCCGTATTTACATCCTGCCTGAAAGTTTCGTTGTAGGAATAGGTTACCGCAAAGTTCGAGAGGTCGTATATACGTGGCTTGGTACGTTTTGGGTTTGGGTCTAATTTAACATTTGTAAAGTTCAGGCTTTTCCGTATCACCAATTCCTGAGCCATTGATTTAATCGAATCCTTTTCATGTTTGGTATCAAACTGGTTCAAAGATTCTTCCAATTCAACATCCGGGTTTAATGGATCGTATTTTGGCGTGGTGGTGCTTTTTGAATAGCTGTAATACATGGGTAACCTAATCCTGGATTTTTCAGGCAAAAGTTTTCCCAAATCGAGCGATGTTGCAATATCAAATTCGGTAATGTCATCCATTGACCGTTCATTCACACTGCTTTCAATGCTTCCAAATCCTGCTGATCTGTGCCTGGCTGCCATAGTAACCGAACCAAGGTCGGCAAGTCTGGCGCTTACCCTTGCATTGGCTGCCCATCCACCTTCTTCGTCGAAATCGCCAAGGCGCAGTTCGTTTAACCAAACTTCTACCGATTTGGGACCCGGATTAAAGCCACTGCGGGTTTTATGCCTAACACCCATCATCATTACTTCAACGTTACCCAGGTTCGGGTTTCCTTTTACTTTAATGGTATTTTGGTTGTTGTTATAATTTTCATGAATTACTTCAAAAACATCCTGCATGGTAATGTTAGAGCCAACCTTTCTAACCTCCTGGTTTCGTAACAATTTAGCATCCGTAAATAATTCCATCGGGATTTCCAGCCTGTTTTCATCGGGCCAAACAACTAATCGGTCAGCTTCAAAGTCTCCATTATAGTTACCAGGTGGTGTTAGCTTTAATGGGAGTTCATATTCATAATAGTTTAGGTTATAATCCGATCCCAAACGAATAAAAACCGACAGGTCATCGTCCTCCAAATCGTAACCATCAATCTCTTCGGCATGGATCTCCATTTTTAAGGTTTTGTAATTCCTGAAATCCATGTACAGGCTTTTATAAGCGGCTTTTGCATCTCCCATCTCCAGATCGGTAACTTTTAATACCAACGATTGCTCGTTTAATTGCCTGAGTTGTGGGTTGGCAGGGTCTATTACACGATCAATTCCAGGAGGGAGGATATAATTTACCGGATCACGGTCACCGTTTTCTTCAATATTAACCGCAGAAATATCAAAGGTAGAATTGAGGGATTCCAATCCGTTGGGTTCGGTCAGCGAATTGGTATATTTTCTCCAATCGGAACGAATAAGGTCGAGTGTTGCAAAACGAAGGATTACCGGTTTTTCAAAACCTTTCATATACATACGGATAAAACGTATTGATTTAAAATCGTTAATGGACCCGAACACCTCTTCAGGATTGGTAACCGGGACTTTAAACTGGTACCATTTCACCGCTTCCACTTTGCCGTTTTCAAGCTCCACAGGTTGCCCCGCTACATCGGTAATGTAGTTTTTTCCAACCACCAGGTCTTCCGGACGGATACTTACCCGATACTGGTAATATCGTTCGTATTCGCTAAGTGTATTATCATCGTTGATATCTTCAATGTCGGGAATTGTTTTTGCCGCAGTTATGTATGTCTCTGGAGAGGTTTCATCGGTTGGAGAGTTTCCATCCGTACCATTATAATTTTTATAGCGCTCTAATATTCCAAGTTCCTGAGTGTCAAAATCTGATCCCCTGAAATAATGGTAATTATCGTTGGAAGGGTCTTTTACTGCATTATCCAAGGCTTCCTGATCAACTACTCCGGTTAATTTATTCAAATAATCTTCAAAAAAAGTACGTTCGTCAGCATCGCTTAATCCATCGAGCCCAACATCCTGATAATCCCTTGTAAGTGGATCGTTATTAAACCCTTCAACATAAGCCTGCAGGGTAGAAACCCGTCCCCAAATAGATGTATCCACATCAACCACCTCTTCCGATGTTGGTAGCCCATGTTCAAATGCTTTTCGTGAGTCTTTAAGTATATCTTCCGAGATATCCCCAAGGTTAAAATAGAGGTCACCGCCAATGGCATTTCCAAGGCTATCGTAAATAAAGGGGTCCATCATCCAGAATTCGATAAATTCGATGTTGGCAGTTTCAAAATCGGGCGTTTGTATTTCCCGCATGATCCCTCCCCATCTGCTTTCAGGGTTACGCAAAGTCCCATCGGTGTTCAATCCGGCTGAATAGATTCCTCCAGTTGTTTCATAATTATAAGGACCTCGCTCCGAAGGGTAATATGCCAAATCGAGTACTGCAATATTTGTTGGTTCTCCTACGACTGATTCTTTCTGCGGGAAAATTTCTTCTTCAAATATTTCGCGTACATAATGATTGGACTGTTGATTAACATCGCCTTTAATGTGGCTCGGAGTGATTGAATTATTTCGGAGGAACAATGGATCAATAACATACCATGCCAGTTTTGCACGGTTAAAATTATAGTCTAATGCGCCGTTTAAGTTCCCTTCCGGAAAAGAAATTTCCTGATTTTGCGGGGTACTTGCAAGTACCCAATTTTGTCTTGATTTAAGATCGATGGATGTTTTTGTAGCTTCAAAATCGTCCACATAAACGGTTCCACTTTCGCCAACTACTTTCGAATGCCCGGGTATCAATTTTGCATATTCTGCTTCAAAATTGATGGAAGAAGTTGTTTTGGTATTGATAAGGGGTAGGGCATCCAGCATTTTGGTGATAAACTGGCTTTCGGAGGTATAGCTGGTTTCAAAACCAAAAATACTATTGGATATCGGATCTGCGCCATATTCAACTTTTTCGGTTAGCGGCCTTTCCTGCATGTGCAGAAAGGTACCCCCAATATTAAAATTGTCGGAAAAAGCATAATTGGCATAAGCCCCAAGCATCGTTTTTCGTTGCATGGAGAATAAGTCTTCGGTATCTACCGAAACCTGAATTGGGGTGCCGGCTTCAATAAGCCCCGGATTTATAATTTTCACCCTTCCAAGGGCATAATCTACTGTATAATCAGAGTTTTCAGTGAGGGTCATTCCCCCGGCAGTAACTTTTACTGATCCACGTGCAACGTTAATGGCACCAATGGCTATATCTGCACTGGATGATCCTTTGAAACTACCTTGCAATCTGAACTTATTATGCTCGGCATCCTGCGATGCAAAGGTTTTGGTTGAATCATACAGCGACTGGAATACATATTTCTCGATTAATGCCGGATCCTGGATTGAATCTGCCAAATGCTTCCCAAATGGTTGCAGAACCGGAAAAATTATTTTCCCATTACGGGCATCAACGGTTACGCCATTTACAAAATCAAACAGACCATCTTTGTAAGGGTCCAACTGTGTGTTTAGTTTATCGAGGTTCATCACGCTCAAAAGAATATTTCCATCAATCCGTCCTTCGGGAATGTAGTTGATAAAAGTTCCGGTTGAATCGTTACGGTACATCACCCTAAAAATAAAATCTTCGTTGGTGAGTGATGAAGCGCCAATATCGTAGATGTTTTTCATCATCAAATCCCAGGTCGGAAGTGAAGGTGAAAGATTGGTTCCTTTTAATAATTTAAGAATAAGTACCTGGGGATCGTTGATACCATCGGTAGAAAATTCCCCTACCTGAAATGTTTGCCCGTTTGCGGTATAGTTATATGCAACCGAAAGCACTTCATCGTTGTTAAGTGCTGAATTTAAAGAGATGTAGCCCAATTGTTTATTAACTGTATATTCGGACTCTGATAATTTTCGGGCACGTTCTATTTTTTCGAAATCACGGCCCCCAGAAAAATTACTGCCAAATGCCGACATGGTAGAAGTAATATCAGAAGCATTTCGAATGGCACTGTATGTAGTTGTTAAGGCTTCATACATTCCGTTTGCCTCATTTGCTGGATAAATATTCAATGGATATGGCAAACCAAGATTTTCAGCAAATTCAGGGATATTATTGTAAATATTTGGTTCATGTTCTCCCAAGTCCTGAAGGGCAATCAGGTTTCTGGTATTATCTGAGTTGTTTTGCTTGTTTGTGACCCAAACTTCAATTTTATTGATGGTAATGCTTGATCTTACAACGGGTAAATCTTTTAGTGCTGCATCGTAATTATCTTTAAAATATTGTGCCAGGAAGAAGTGCCTGTTGGCATCGTAGTTCAGTGCTTCAATGTCGAATGTTGAAACCTGTGCCCCTTCTTCGGTTTGCACAACTTTGGTTTCCCCTTTGTTTTGTGATATCAGGGTTGTTAATGAAAGCTTTCCGAATTGCATTTCGGCTTTAATACCAAATAGGTTGGAAGCACCCGTGATCAAAGTTCCGTTTAATGGAAGAGAAACATTTCCCGCTTCAATCCTTTTGATTATTTCGTCTTCATCGCCTGTATATTCCAGGTTCATTTTATTTTCGAAATCGAAGGTTGCCTCGGTGTTGTAGTTCACCCGCATGTTCATTTTTTCGCCAATCTGGCCAACCACGTTCATCTGGATTTTTTCATCAAAATCGAACGTTGGGACCCTACGAAGCCGTTCGGGAATGGCGGGGTTTTCGGTGGCATTCATCTGGTAACCAAATGAAACTTCCACATAACCCTGTGGCCGGATGTTTACAGTGTTTCCTCCAAAAATCCGGTTAAAAGCTTCACCTTCGATGGTTAATTTAGGGATGAGTGATCCCTGGTATTGCATATCTTCAATATTGGTCCTTTGCCGCCAGTAACTCTCGACAGAGTTTTTAAAATCATAATCGATATAATCGTCCAACGACATGGTTTTAGGCAAACGGTAATTTAAGGTTCCTACTTTTTCATAGAAGATATATTCGCCGGTTTCAGGATCGTATTGAATTTCATATTTAATGTTCGACGGTTTTCCTAAATATAATTTGGAAGTATCTTCCCTTTCCTGAAAATCAAATGAAGGCTGATCTTTAAAAGGGAAGGGTAAATTTCCGATGGTATCGGTATTAATGGTATCCTGCACCTGGGTTAATAAACCAACCTCTAAAACCGGACTGGAGGGTACGATGGCAGAAGCCAAATTATTTCCCGCAAGGGACAGGAAAAAAATTAGGTTCAGGATACATATTTTAGTGTAAAAACGTCGTTCCAATATCTTCAAAATTATAACCTTTTTAATGCTTGCTTTAAAACACTCTCGACGGTCTGTTCTGGTTGCTCTTTCAGAATTTTATCCACCGCTTTTTCAGCCTCTTTTTTGGCAAAGCCCAACATAACTAATGCTGATAACGATTCAATTCGGATAGTATTGTCTGCAGCTGGTAAAATATGTCCTGTTTCCTTTATTTTGCCAACCTTATCTTTAAGATCAATAATAATCCGTTGAGCCGTTTTTAACCCAATCCCTTTTATGGATTTTAAAACATTCACATTATCGGTACTGATGGCGCCCAGAATTTCATCGGAACTAAGCGATGAAAGCATCATAATTGCGGTATTGGCACCTACACCATTTACTGAAAGCAAACTCCTGAATAGTTCCCGCTCATCTGAATCTGCAAATCCGTACAAAAGATGCGCATCTTCCCGTACAATTTGGTGGATGAGTACTTTTGCCTCCTTTAGGTTTCTTAACAGGGAATAGGTGTTCAGGGATATTTTTATCGAATATCCAATATTGCCTGCTTCAATAACAGCCACAGCAGGGTTTAATTCAACGATGCTTCCTTTTATATATTCATACATGACAACAGTGAAATTTTGGGTTTAATCTTCCGAAGCCTCAATGTCTACACTTTCATCGATATGGTTAGGGTTGATGTCCACTTTTTTGAGCGGGTTTCTTGAAATCTCTTCGTAAACAGACCTGTTTCTAAATACATCGATGGCAAGATAGAGTGCCTGCCTGAATGATTCAGGTGAAGCTTTGCCTTCTCCGGCAATGTCATATGCTGTTCCGTGTGAAGGAGAAGTTCTAATAACCGAGAGCCCGGCCGTAAAATTAATTCCCCGTTCGAAGGATGTTAGTTTAAACGGAATTAATCCCTGATCGTGGTACATCGCCAATATTGCATCGAATTTGGTAAAATCGCTCGACCCGAAAAAACCATCTGCCGGATAAGGTCCTAAAGCAATAATGCCTTCGTCTTTTGCTTCTTTAATTGCGGGAATAATAATCTCCTGTTCCTCATTCCCCAGTAGCCCGTTATCCCCCGCATGCGGGTTTAATCCTAAGACAGCAATCCTCGGATTGGTTACACTAAAGTCTTTAACCAATGAATGAGCAATGATCTTTAATTTAGAAAGGATCAGGTCTTTGGATAATTTCGATGCAACTTCCGATAATGGAACGTGGGCAGTAACCACACCAACGCGCATTTGTTCACTTACCATTAGCATGGCATAATTCTCGGACCTAAATTTTTCAACCAAATATTCGGTATGACCGGGGAAAGCAAAATCTTCACTTTGAATATTATCTTTATTAATTGGTGCGGTAACCAACACATCAATTTGCCCTGCCTGAAGGTCGCTTACAGCCTTGCTTAAAGCTTTATATGACGATTCCCCGGCAACTTCAGTTGATTTGCCCAATTCAACGCGCACATCTTCCGGAATACAATTGATAATGTTGATTTTTTTATCAAGAGATTCGTTTGGCGACTTGATATGGTTAAAGCTTATATTGTTTATATTCAGTGCTTTTCGGTGATAGGCTGCTACTTTTGGCGAGCCATAAATAATAGGTGTACATAACTCAAGGATCCGGTTATCCATTAAGGTTTTCATGATTACCTCATAACTGATCCCGTTAATATCTCCCTGCGAAATGCCTACTTTTATTTTGTTTTTATGTTGCATTTTAGTCTGTTTTTGTTGAGGAGTGCTTTATCCGTAAAAGCAACTCAAATCTTAAAGGTCACAAAGTTACTCTTTTATTCGTGAAACTCAATTTTCGTAAACAATGTGTTTTGAAAAAAACACCCCGTATTTATCCAACGTTCAAGTGTTTGCCGCTAAATATACTAAATCATTATTTCGTACAGAAATTGAATTGTGTTTGACAGATGATTAATAGTTTTAATAATGATTTTTTGGTTTATTGCTCCCCAAATATTAACGGGTTTAAGCCATTGAATTTATGAAGTTAACTAGCAGTCTGGTGCCACTTCCAGTTCCACCTTTGGGGCGATAGGCTTCATCTTCGAAAATAAATGCCGGACCGGCAATGTCAAGATGGATCCAGGGATATGCCGTGAAATGCTCCAAAAATTTTCCGGCTATCATTGTTTGTCCTTCGCGCGTACCTAAATTATTCAGATCAGCAATGGGTGATTTAAGGGGCTTTTTGAAATCGTCCCACAGGGGCAATTCAATTAAGCGTTCGTGTGTGAGGTCTCCAATTTCTTTTAAATGCTGTATGTTTTCCGGGGTATTTCCCATAATTGCTGCACCAGCACTGCCACTTAAAATGACGGCCGATCCGGTTAATGTTGCCAGATCGATTACCAGTTCAGGATCAAATTTTTTCGCATAACTTAAGGCATCGGCAAGTATTAAACGGCCCTCTGCATCGGTATTTTTTATTTCAACGGTAGTTCCGTCGAACATGGTAATTACATCGCCGGGCACGTAAGCATTTCCATCGGGGCGGTTGTCGGTGGCAGGGATTAATCCAATCACATGAACTGGTGATTTGGTTTTTGCCAGGGCATAAAGTGCACCAATTACCGCTGCAGCACCTCCCATGTCTGATTTCATATAATCCATCGAATTTGGGGTTGGTTTTAAGCTTAATCCCCCGGTATCGTAAACAATCCCTTTCCCAACCAAAACAAGTGGCTTTTTGTTCCGTGCGTTTTTAGGTTTCCATTCCAAAACCGAAAAGGTTGGCGGATCAATGCTGCCCTTATTTACAGCCAATAAACCACCCATTTTAAGCGATTTTATTTTCTGATGGTTAAAAACTTCCACATCAAAACCTGCTTTTTCACCGCAATTCGAAATTTCACTTGCAAGTTTTACTGCACTTAAGGTAGAAAGTGGTTCGTTGACCAAATCACGGGCTACAAAAACCGCTTCGGCGATTGCTGCGAGATCCTGCAACTGTTTGTCGGTGGTCGTTGCATCATTAACAAAAATTTGCTTGAGCGCATATTTCTCTTTTTTTGTGAAGTATTTTGTGAACGAATACGATGCCAATAATATACCTTCAACAAATGCCGACATTAATTCGGGATCGCAAAAATTCAATAACTGTATTGATTCTATCCCTTCCGTTTTTAAAAGCTTAAAAAGTTTTCCGCCTGCCGAACGTGCTTTTTCGAGTTTGGCTGCCTGGTTTAAGTCACCGCTTATTTTCTGAAAAAAAGAGATATTCGGGTATGAATGTACAACGATTTCTTCTTCCTCTTTTTCGAGTTTGCTGTTAAGGTAAGCAGTTTCGTTTTTTTGAAGCATGCCTGTAGGGATTTGTGTTAACTCACTAAACAACAGGGCTGTTGATGCCTTCTTTTTTGTGTCTTTTATTTTTGCGATTTGAATATTCATGATGTCAATTTTTATGGTCGCATAAAAATACGATATAAAACCCAAACAACTTATTTGAAAGAAAGATTAATCGGGTGGGGTTTTTGTTGTACAATCCCCCTAAGTCCCCCTTCACTAAGGGGATAATTGGTCTAGATTATCTACGATTCCCTTCACCAAGGGGGACGATTTGTTTAGATGATATATTCTATCCCCTTTAACACGGGGGGATATTCTGTTTTAATTGTTGCTCTGTCTCCCCTTTTCCACGGGGGATAATTTTTAGGTGATATATTCGACCTACTTCTCAAAGGGGGATATTCTATTATATTGATATTTGGTCCCCCAATCACCATGGAGGATAATCAATTTTCATTGTATTACGTCCCCCTTTTCTAACTAATCTTTATACACATCTTTTATTGCAATTTCATAGCCTTTGGCTAATATATTAAAGGCAGCCAGTCCATTCTTGATTGTTATATAGCCTGGTGGTCCATGTGAACTATATCCACTCCAATTATCTAAGCGAGCAAGAATCCAAGCAGCCCATGCCATACTGTTTCTATAATAAGGATTCTTTTGCTTTGTGGTTTTACCTTCAACTTGTAAAAGCAACATTGAAAGGAGCTTTAATTCTGCATTTGTAAATTGGGCACTTGCATTAATATTTAAGTCAGGCTGATCGATTGCATGCTTTAAGTTCATTAACGATATGGCTATCTGAAGAGACAAGACTGTCAGCTTTTTTAATGCTGATCCAGAACCCATTTGAGCGGATTCAACCTCCAAACCTTTGGTTTTCATAACTCTAAAAAGCTCTTCAATAAGCCACCTGTCTTTGTACCATTTAATACATGAGATTGCATCAGCTGGCCCTTGTATTGAATGAGTTGTTAATAGCCTCCACAATATCGGTCCTTCTCCTTCCGGGATTGATGTAGGGACTTCTCTAGCTTCAATAGCCCAAAGTTCCACATGACCGGGGTATTTTTTTACATCACACTTTGAAGGCCTAAGAAGTTTTACATTAGCATATCTAACCTCAATTGATATGTTCCTTGACTTTCTTTTATTATTACCTTTAAGACTCAGGCTGTATTGGCATTCAACATTTTTTTGAGCCAGAGTTTTATAAAGTTTTTCTTCAGATTTGTAAAGTTTTCGGTCGGATCGGGATCTAACTAAAATATGAGTTTTATGATCCGGAATATCTACAAACTCTTCATATATATCAGATTCCCTATCGCCAATAATTGTTACCATAGGAGCTTTAGATAGGACTTCCTTGCTTTTCATTGCAGACTCAATCCATCGGTATGATTCTTTTTCTGTAATGGGTAAGCATTGATAGTTTCGTTCATGTTTATTCTTGCCTCCTTTTTCTCTATTCCATATATGAACATTTGAAAAACCTAATAGAGTGCGGGACGCAGCATCTACTGCCAATGATGGGTGGCAAAAGAAACCATTCTGATATTTTAATCTAACCGGGCCAATATCTTTATCATCAGCATCAATGCGCCCTGTAAGCCCAGCATAGTTTATTTCAGTGGTATCCTGAATAGACAGTACGTGCTTGCATTCCAAATTTGCTTTGCAAGTATTGTATAATCCCAAAGAAAGGTCTTCATAACTATAGCTTTTATTGTTAAGCATCCTATAGGCTCCTATTTTATCTGATAGTGTCGAACTAAATTTATTGACAACTGCTTTTCCAAAGTTAAACATATCAACCATGATTTTATCCGCTCTTTTTTCAAGTCTTGAATCTGGCAAAAAACCATTAAAAACACCCTCTATATCTCTGATTACCACACCTTTAATATACAAAAATAAAATTGAACCAGCAAGCATATGATGCTGATAATCAGGCTTCTGTATTGTTTTTTCTTTTGTCTGATATTTGTGTATAAAGATTAGTTTCTAAAGGGGGATTAAGGGGGATTCGGGTTTCATCGCTTAAGCAATGGATGGCATGCTGAATTGCCCCGGCAACTTCATCAATCCGAAAGATTACAGATGATTCAGAGAATCGTACCACTTTAAAGCCTAATCCTTCCAAATGATCTTGTCTTTTTCTATCGTAATCTTGTTTGAACATGTGGGAACTTCCGTCAATCTCAATAATCAACTTTAGCTTCCGACAAATAAAATCGACGATATAATTATCTATGGAGAATTGCCTGTTAAACTGAAATCCTGTTTGTTTTGCCCTTAAAACATGTTTCCAAAGGATAGCTTCTCCTTTAGTGCCTTCTTTTCGCAATCTTCTGGCACGACTTTTTAGGGATTTGTTGTAATGCGAGCTGTTGGACATTGTGATTGGGTTTTGGTTGGGTTAAAGGTAATGGTTTTATTTTTGTTTTCAATCCCCCTTTGTTCTTTCTTTATGTACGGATAGATCAGTATTCTCTATTTCAATCCCCCTAAATCCTCTATCGGACTACGCAGCCAAATAGGCTCTCATTATATCAATCCCCCTTGCCCCCTTCTCCAAGGGGGATAATTTTTAGGTAACATATACGATCCCCTTCTCATAGAGGGACGATTGGTTTGGATGGTATATTCAATCCCCTTCACCAAGAGGGATAATCTGTTTTAATGAAAATTACGTCCCCTTTTTTCAAAGAGGATAATTTTCAATTTATCGTTTCAGCGAGTTTCATCGTTCCCCTTTTCCAAAGTGAACAATCTTCAACTAGTTTTTCAACGAACTTCATCGTCCCCCTTTCTCAAAGGGGGATTGAGGGGGATTCGAGATTCCGGGATAGTTTTTAGATGGTATTTTATTCGCTTATATTGCCCCAGTTACAAATGAGGGGAAGAAGGGGACCTTTTATTAATAATTAAATTCGTCAATTACTTCTCCATCTTTTAATATATTTATCCCTGATGTTTTTTGGAGAACAAATGAATACTTTCTTGCCTCCTTGAAAGTTGGAATTCGTCTTTCTTTTAGATTAATGCACTCACCATTTTCATTAATAACAGCAAGAAACCCTTTCTCTATTTTATGATCATAAAAATACACCACTACATGTTGGGAATTTTTGACAAACCATTTAGAACCAACATTTTTAACTTTTATTCCATTAAGTTCTGCTTTACTTGTGGACATAATAACTTTACCATTGCTATTGTCGATTAATTTAGGAGTTGAGTAACCTGAAAACAACCTGTTGCCAGAATCATTAATAATCATATTACTTGTAA
This sequence comes from Prolixibacteraceae bacterium, assembly GCA_963677475.2. Classification (GTDB taxonomy): domain Bacteria; phylum Bacteroidota; class Bacteroidia; order Bacteroidales; family Prolixibacteraceae; genus JABMQB01. The sequence continues at coordinate 823,649 of CAXXQD010000021.1, forward strand.
AATGTGGCAATTCCCATAATAGTTGACCATTTGGATCATATGAATATATTGTGCTGTCTGTATTTACGACTAAATATCCATTTTCCGAAAATGCAGCTATCCTGATCTCCTCATTGTTTTTTGATTTTCGTTCCCATATTATTTCTCCTGGTACTTTCGCAATACCATAATAATAACTGGCTTCATCTATTTTAATAAAAGATACGTAACTAATTAATAAATTTGGTTTATAATGATAAATCTTATCTAATTCTAATTGAACATTTCCATTTTTATTATAAATTTTTAATTTGCCAGTGTGAGGTTCAATCCAAAGAATGGCAGTTCTATTGTTCGAAAATCTTGGTTTGCTGTAAAACATAGGCATTGCATCTTTCCACATGAATTTACCAGATTTTTCAAACATCTCGATTTGAACCATAAGCTCCGAATTATTCTTGTTTATATTTAAATCGTTGAAATACATTTCGGAGGACCTGCTAATCAAATCCACGTTTTCATGGATATGTAATTGCTGTGAAAAAGTTTTGTATTTGACATTGTTTATTTCTACTGATTTATTTTCGATTTCTAAATCCTTAAACCCCGGTTTCATCCCCGCCACATTAATAGTTGTGCCTTCCAAAAAAATTGGGGAGATACTGTCTGTCTTTTGGGCATGGGTTGTGGAAGAAATAAAAAGAAGAATAATAAGGATGGGCAGAAGTGTGGATTTCATGGGATTGTATTTTAGGAATTAACATTAAACCCACCAGGCGTTTATATACATGGTGGGTTTAATTATCAGATCAACGGGATTTTAATTCCCCATTTTGACCTGGCTGTTTATTTTGTCATTTTTTTCCTGATCGATAAACTTCAGCGAGTAAATCATTGCTTCCACTTGTCTTAACAAATTACGTTTTTCTTTCGAAGGGGCATATACAAAACCATCGGCAACAACCACCCTTTGGCGTGAGGCGTCAAGTTCGGCAATCAACACATAAGGACCTCCCATAAAATCACCGTAAACTTTCCAAAGTCCACGCATTTCGGCGGCATAATTACCATTGTGTTCGAATATATTAAACACTGGGGGGATGTCCATTTCGGTGGTCATATAACTTCCTTCGGCAGCACCAGGAACATATTGGTGGAACAGTTCATTTCTTTTTTTCAATAAATAGTTTGGGGTGAAGGTACTGTCAGATTCATAATCGAACCAATATAAAAATATGCCCTGTGAAATTTCCGGTGTTTCATACCTAAACCAAAGAAAATCTTTGTATTCTTCAGCAATTTTAAACCCGGGGATCGTGTTCATGGTCATGCCATACTTATCGCGCAAAGTGTTCAATACCGATTGCTCGTGAATTTTTGTATAGGTTTCGGTAAGCCTTTGTTTTTCGCGGTTTAGGAAATAGGCAATTATTTTATCGGAGTTTTTATTGAAAATTTCGATGAACTCATCTGTATTGCTTGCATTGATGGTGGCTGTTGCCTGAGGTGCAGCCCAAGCATTGTCGCGGTAGGTAACACCCGGCTCCTCAATTGAAGGAGTGATATGTACAGTGATTATATTCCGGGTACTTTTAAATATATCTTTAAATGCTTCTTTTGGGACATCGGTAATGGTGAAAAGCGGTTCTTCCTGAGGAAGTCCTAACTGCGGTTGTGCAATTGTATTTCGAATTAATTCGCCCGGCTCGTTTTTCCAATTTTCTTTTGAAATTACGACCACCATTTCTCCCGGTTTTCCGGTAATTGATTTATGGGTTGAAGTACCCGATTGATTGGAACAAGAGAAGAAAAATATAACGATTGTTGCTAAAAAGAGTGAAGGTACAAATCGAATTTTCATGACAGTAGGATTTTAGTTTGGCATTGAATTAACAAAAATCTTACCAATAATAAAAATATAGTTTTTTGAAAATGCTTAGGCATAAAAAAACCTGCTTTGTTCTCATTTTTCAGATTACAAAGCAGGATTTAGTAAGTTATCGATTTCCGGTTTATTCTTCTATTTTTCCGGATTCTTTTTTTACTTCCGTATCGTCTTCTTTTGTGGCATTTTTAAATTCCTTCATGCCTTTTCCAAGTCCTTTCATTAATTCAGGTATCTTACGTCCACCAAACAGAAGTACGACAATTATGAGGATTATTATTATTTCTTGCGGACCAACAAATCCGGCGATTACAAATAAATTCATGACTTTTTGTTTATTGGTTTGGTACAAAAATAACTTTTTTTATTCAATTGTGATTACTTAAACAGTTTTATAATATCGTTGGCATTAGCAAATAAAACCAGCGCCAGTAGCAATATCATTCCGGCAATTTGAGCATATTCCAAAAATTTCTCATTTGGCTTGCGACCTGTTATCATTTCGTATAAGGTAAACATCACGTGGCCACCGTCCAGTGCCGGGATAGGCAGCAGGTTCATAATGGCAAGGATAATGGAAATAAATGCGGTCATATTCCAGAAGGAATACCAATCCCAGGTGCCGGGGAATATGCTTCCGATGGTAATAAATCCACCTAAAGATTCGTAGGCTTTTGTTTCAGGTTTAAAGAATAGTTTGAACTGTTTCAGGTAATCTTTTGTGGTTTCAACCCCGCGCGCAATTCCGGCCGGGAAGGACTCAAAAAAGCCATATTCAACGGTTGCATATTCAGGAATTGCACTTTCTGAAAATTGTTGGTAGAAGCCAATTTTTCCGTTTTCATCTACATTGATATCCAACGATTTGGCTTCATCATTGCGGGAAACCAGAAAATTTATGGACTGACCTTTTTTGCTTATGATATATGCAGTAAACTCATCGTAATATTCAAATTCGTTGCCATCAAGAGAAAGGATTTTGTCGCCAACCATTAGTCCGGCAGTCTTTGCATTTCCTTCTTTTGTCAATTGCCCAATGGTAAAGTCAAAAGGCATACGCGGCGCCATAACTCCTTTGCTTTTCAGTAATAAGGCTAAATCTTCCACCGAAATCTCAACATCAATTTGCTGTCCATTGCGTTCAACCTGCACGGTTTTAGCATTGTCGAGCACGATCATCGGAACGATTTTACCAAAGTTTTCGATGTATTCACCATCTACCGAAAGAATTTTATCCCCGTTTTCGAAACCGATACTTCTTCCAACTTCGTTCACTTCAATTCCGTATTTCAGGTTTGCCGTTGGCAGGTATTGCGAACCCCAGGCATATAGAACCGCGATGTAAATTAACAAGGCAAAAATGAAATTCATCAGCACACCGCCAAGCATAATTAGTAACCTTTGCCATGCAGGTTTTGCTCTGAATTCGTATGGTTTTGCAGGAAGTTTCATAGCTTCTTTGTCCATTGATTCATCAATCATACCTGCAATTTTAACGTAGCCGCCAAGGGGCAACCAACCCACACCATATTCTGTTTCGCCTTTTTGAACTTTGAAAAGTGAAAACCATGGATTAAAAAACAAGTAAAACTTTTCGACCCTGGTGTGAAATAAACGGGCAAACATAAAATGCCCAAACTCGTGAAGAACGACTAATATGGATAAACTGAGTAAAAGCTGTGCTGTTTTGATTAATATCGATTCCATTAAATTGTGTTTCTTTTTTTAGTTTCTGTTTTCTACTAACATTTTTGTGATCGTTCTTGTTTCCTCATCGCTGTCTAAATAATCATTTAAATCTGGCTTAGCAATGAAGCTGGCTTGTTTCATCGCCTGTTCAATGATTTCAGACATTTGGATAAACCCAATTTTTCCCTGAAGGAAAGCGCTCACAACAATTTCGTTTGAAGCATTCAGGATGCAGGGCATGTTACCACCTTTATCCATTGCTTCATAAGAAAGTGCAAGGTTACGAAAAATTTTTGTATTTGGGGCTTCAAAATCGAGGCTTGGATAATCTAAAAAATTGAATCTGGGGTAATTAGTCGTATATCTTTCCGGGAAAGTAAGGGCATATTGAATGGGCAATTTCATGTCGGGCAAGCCCATTTGTGCTTTAATCGATCCATCGGTAAACTGCACCAACGAATGTATGATAGATTGTGGGTGCACGATTACTTCAATTTTGCTGGCGGGTAGCCCAAACAACCATTTGGCTTCAATCATCTCAAAACCTTTGTTGATCAAAGTCGCCGAATCGATGGTGATTTTTGCGCCCATATCCCAATTTGGGTGTGCCAGTGCATCTGCTGGTGCAACCAGCGCCAGTTCTTCCAACGATTTCTTCCTGAATGGCCCGCCGGAACAAGTCAGTATTATCTTTTCAATGGGATTCATAAACTCACCTGTCAGGCATTGAAAAATGGCGGAATGTTCCGAATCAACAGGTAGAATATTCACACCTTTTTCGTTGGCAATTTTTGTGATTATTTCACCGGCAACAACCATGGTTTCTTTATTTGCCAAAGCAATATCTTTGCCTGCTTTTATAGCGTAGTAGGTTGGCATTAACCCCGAAAACCCAACCATGGCGGTTAGCACAATTTTGATTTCCTCTGCCTGAACAGCCTGGTTTAATGCATCTGCCCCGGCATATACTTTAATGGGTTCATCCTTTAAAGCTTCTTGCACTTCCGGGTATTTTTGCTCATTGGTGATGACCACACAGTTTGGTTGAAACTTTTTTGCCTGAGAAATTAAAAGTGAAGAATTGTTGTGTGCCGAAAGTAATTCCACCTGAAACTTGTCGGGGTAGTTTTCGATAACTTCGAGCGTTTGCGTACCAATTGAACCTGTGGAGCCTAAAATGGCAATATTTTTCTTCATAAAAATTAAAAGTCGATATATAGTTCCGGATTCAGGGCCCTTCCATTATGCCAAAGTTCAAAGTGGAGGTGTGTTCCAAAAGATAAATGCCCGGTATTTCCGATGATTGCAATTGCTTCACCAGCCCGCACTTTATCCCCGGTATTTTTTAAAATCTCTGAATTGTGCTTGTACACCGAAACCAGATTGTTTTCGTGCTGAATATACACCACATAACCGGTTTCGAGTGTGTACCCGGCAAATATAATCACACCGTCTAAAACAGCAGAAATACGTGCGTTGGCATCGCTAACAATGTCAGTCCCTAAGTGATCAGACGATGAGTCAAAGGTGTTGGAAACCAATCCCTTTACCGGGGTAAAAAAATAAATCCTGCTCAGGTCGGTATTCTTGTCTTCTTTGCTTTGCAGGGAAAGGCTGAGTTGCTCGGCAATAATTTTGTCTTTGAAAACAGAATCGTGGTTGTATTCCTGAAAAACAATTTGGTTGTTATCAATATTTTTAGTGGTATCCGGAAGATCGTCTTGCGGCACTTCGCCACTCACAATGGCTTTGATCGAATTAAAAAACACATCCCTTTTACGGAGTTCGTTTTCCAACGAATCAACCAAAAGAGCGTTGTTTACAATCATTTGGCGGTATTCTTTTTTCGGATACCCAGGAATGTATTCCCGTAATGGTGTTGTGGCAATTAGTATTATTACAACAGTTACTAAAGCTGCAGAAACCAGGCTCGTAATGGTAAACACTTTTAACCTTGTAAGCCTTGTGCTCCAAACCGATTGGAAGGTTGAATCGTTGTAAATGATCAACCTGTACCTTCCCTTTAGTTTGTCAACAATTTTATTCTTTGTTTTTTTTGCCACTGGTTTACCTTTTTGGAAGCAACAAATTTATAAAGTTTTGCTGAACTTCATTGGTGAAGGGAAAAATATCCTTTTCAATTAGATTAAAAATCAGAAATGCTTGTTTTTCCTTATTTTCTCAAATTATGCTGAAAGATACTATTTTGTATGCTGATCTAGGAATATTTATAAAACTTTGAGAAAATCCCGCTAATTAAGGTTCTTAGCCTGAATCTTTGTAATTATTATGAATTAATGCTACCAATAAAAAACCAAAACCAAATTATTATGAATAAAAAAGATCTGTTTTACCATCCGGTGAGTTGGGTTGTTTTTGTATTCGTTGCTATTTCAGCAGCATATTATACCTATCAAAATTTTGAGAGTGCTAATCCGATCGTTAGTTTGGACATTCAAATGGACAGGGAATCAGCTTTGGCAAAGGCGCAAAGTTTAGCATCGGAATTTTCGATTGGCCCAAAAGGGTTTAAACAAGCTGCCGCCTTTGACCGAGATGGCCGGTTCCAAACCTTTGTTGAACTCGAAGGCGGAGGTCTGGATTCGTTTACCTCTTGCATTGAAAAGGGCAATTACTATGCTTATTATTGGGAAGTCAGGCATTTTAAAGAGCATGAAACCAACGAAGTAAAATTTTGGTTTACTCCGGAAGGAAAACCCCTGGGCTTTTCTGAGAAAATTGGCGAAGCAGAAAAAGGAGCAGCACTTTCAGAAGATGAAGCTTTAAAAGTAGCCGAGCATCATGCTGCCTATAATTGGGATGTTGACTTTTCGATTTATCAGATTATAGAAAAATCAAGTGAGGAACGAATTAGTGGTAGGATTGACCATACTTTTGTTTATGAACGCGAGGATATTTCCATTGGTGAAGGTAAATTCAGGGTGAAGCTTACGGTGAGCGGCGATAAGTTAAGTGCTGTGGATTATTTCGTTAAAGTTCCCGAAGAGTTTGACAGGCGTTATTCCGAAATGCGTTCAGACAACGATACCATTGCAACAATTGCTTCGGGGATTATATTCTTGTTTTATGGGATACTGGGTGTTATTCTTGGCATATTTTTCCTAATGCGGCGGAGGTCTTTAATCTGGAAAAAACCATTGTTCTGGGGATTGGCAATCGCAATGGGCTCTGTTTTTTTGCTAACGATTAACAATCTTCCAATTTCATGGTTTTCATACGATACTTCCACATCACAGTCAAATTTTCTGTTTCGCCAACTGCTAAACGGCTTGTTGGGCGCATTTGGGTTTGGGGCAGTAATTGCCATCTCAACAATGGCTGCCGAAGGGCTTGGCAGGCTGGCATTCCCTAAACAAATTCAGTTCTGGAAATTATGGAGCAAAGATGCCGCTGCATCAAAACAGGTGTTGGGACAATCGGTAGCAGGCTACCTTTTTGCAATAATAATATTAGGGATAGATGTTTTGTTTTACAGGATCACAACTACTCATTTGGGGTGGTGGAGCCCCGCCGGGAGTTTATCCGATCCGAATATCCTTGCCAATTACCTTCCCTGGTTAGACTCTATAGCCATTTCACTTCAGGCAGGTTTTTGGGAAGAAATATTGTTCCGTGCAGTTCCGATTGCCGGGGTATTCCTTCTTACAAAAAACAAAAAATCGAGGACCCTCTGGGTTGTTTTAATTCTGATTGTTCAAACCCTGGTGTTTGGTGCAGGGCATGCCAACTATCCAAACCAGCCATCGTATGCGCGGGTTATTGAAATGGTGGTTCCGTTTGCAATTATGGGCATTATTTACATTTATTATGGGTTACTACCTGCTATAATTGCCCACTATGCAGTCGATGTATTTTGGATTAGTTTGCCTCTTTGGGTTTCATCGGCACCGGGAATTTGGCTTGACCGCATTCTCGTTATATTATTTCTGTTTGTTCCGGTCTGGATAATATTGTTTTACTACATAAAAAACAAGGGACTGAAAGATGTGCCCGAAGAAGCCAGAAATGATGCTTGGGCGGTTCCTGAAAAAGAAGAAGAAACAATTGAGGAAGAAGTTGTAAAGGTTGAATCAAAATCGTATAAACTTGAAAAATGGTTGATACCTGCTGGTATTATTGGTTTGGTTTTGTGGTTCGTTTTTACACCTTTCAAACAAGATGCCCCTAAGCTCAATGTATCAAAACAGGAGGCTATTGATATCGCCATAGAAACCCTATCAAATGAATATGGAATTGATGTAAACGAATGGGAAGTCCTCAGCTCAGTTTCATCGAATGTGGATATAAAGGACATTTTTGTTTGGAAAGAATTTGGGCAGAAAACCTATGGGGATTTGCTTGGTGATTTTCTGGGAAATCCGTATTGGAAAATACGGTTGGTTAAAACAACGGGCCCTGTTGAAGAACGTGGAGAAGAATTTTTGGCAAATGTGACCATTAACAAGGAAGTATTTTATACCTCACACACAATTCCTGAATCAAGGGAAGGGGCAGTTCTTTCAAAAGATTCGGCTCAAATACTGGTTGACGAAGCCCTTTTTAATAAACATTCAATCAAACGCTCTTCCCTGAAAGAAATATCGATTACGCCAAAAAAACTGGACAAAAGAACCGATTGGGAATTTATTTATGCTGATACCATCAATTATTCGCTTGAGCTGGGGCAGGGAAGGTATTTGGTTTCGATTGCAGGTGATGAGGTGACCAGTGTTTCCAAATTTATTTATGTTCCCGAAGACTGGATGCGAGAATATAAGGATAAACAGAGCAAGCAATCGATCGTAAGAATGGCTGGCCAGATTTTTAGCATTGGCATAATAATATTTGGATTGGTACTTTGTATTATACGTTGGACCAGAAAGAAATTTAGGTTGAAAACATTTATAATTGTTTCCTTATTTATAGTAATTGTGTATTTACTGGATGTCCTCAATAGTTGGGATTCAGTGAAAGCAAGTTACACCACATTTCTCCCGTATTCTAATTTCATAACAATGGCTTTAATAGGGGTGGTAATTGTAGGAATTTTCTGGAGTTTATTTGCCGGGATTTTTGTTGGTGCTACCATTAAATGGCTACCTGTTCAAGCTAAGGTTAAAAATAAAAGTATTTTGAATGCAATCGCTCTGGGTATATTTTTATATGGGATACTGGAATTGATTGAAAGCTTTGCCCCAAAAACAAAACCTGTTTGGGAAAGTATAGGGTCATTAAATGATTTTGTACCAATCTTTGGTTTTGCTTCATCCAAACTTTTTGAAGGGATTATGCTTCCGGCTTTAATGATTTTGATATTTCTGGGGATTCATTTTATATCAAAAGGATTTACATCCCGCAAAGTGATAACCATAATTATGCTCATCGTTGTTTCATTAATGATCACCACTTCGGCAAGCGAACATATATTATTCTGGATTCCTTCGGCATTATTATTTAGTGCATTTATCCTTGCTGTTTATTTGTTCTTTATCCGGCAGAATTTTCATTGGCTGCCATTAACCTTCGGCATTTTCCTGATTTTCGAAGTCATCGAAAAAATGGTCGTAAATGCAGTCCCGGAGGCGATACCCGGAGGTATACTTTTTATTGTTCTTGCTGGGGCATTATATTATTATTGGTACAGGCAGTTGGTAAAACCGGTTGAAGGACATGATTAAGATGTCATTTTTAATTATCTTAAAACTATATATTTGCAATTCAAAAAATTAAAGGAGATTATGAGAAAGTTATTATTAAGCCTAGCATTATCGATTGGATTCATGGTTTCAGCAATTGCTGATGAAGGCATGTGGTTGCCATCGTTGATCCATAAAATGAATATCAAAGATATGCAGGAGATGGGATGTGAGTTAAGTGCGGAGGATATTTATAGTGTAAATAATTCAAGTTTAAAAGACGCAATAGTTGCCCTTGACCGTGGATCATGCACAGCCGAACTGGTTTCTTCAAAAGGACTTTTATTTACCAACCACCATTGTGGTTTTGGTGAAATTCAGAAGCATTCGACTGTTGAACATGATTATTTAAAAGATGGGTTTTGGGCGCAATCGTTGAGCGAAGAATTACCAAATCCAGGTAAAACAGTCACTTTTTTAAAGAGGATTGAAGATGTTACTGATCGCGTTCTAGCAGAAGTAAACAATGAAATGAGTTTTGAAGAACGTAACTCTGCTATTGCAAATATTTCCAGGGAAATTTCGGAAGAAGCAAAAGAGGACGACAAATACGATGCTACTGTAAAAAGTTTCTTCGAATCCAACGAGTTTTATCTGCTGGTGTCTGAAACGTTTAAAGATGTCCGTTTAGTGGGATGCCCGCCAAAATCAATTGGAAAATTTGGTGGAGACACCGATAACTGGATGTGGCCAAGGCACACCGGGGATTTTTGTATTTTCAGGGTATATACAGGACCTGATGGTAAACCTGCTTCCTATTCAGAAGACAACATACCTCTCGAACCAAAACATTATTTGCCTATTTCCATAAAGGGGGTTGAAATTAACGATTATACCATGGTTTTTGGCTATCCCGGACGAACAAACCGATACCTTACCTCAACTGGTGTGCAACGAACTATTGAAGTGACCAATAATGTGCGGGAAGAAGTGAGGGCAGTAAAACTGGACATTATTAAAGATTATATGAAAACCAGTCCAAATGCTACCATTCAGTATGCTTCAAAAGCTGCCAGAAGTTCTAATTATTATAAATATAGTATTGGGCAAAACAATGGGCTTGCTAACTTAAAAGTAATTGATAAGAAGATTGCCATTGAGGAAGAATTTACAAATTGGGTAAGTCAGAATGCGGAACGAAAAGAAAAATACGGAAAAGCCCTCGATCTTATCAGGGAAGGGTATGCCGACCTTTCGGATGATTACGCGCAAAGTTACATGGCCGAGTCACTGATTGGCGGTCCGGAAATCTTCACCTATGTGAACCGGATGAGGATTATTGATGAACTTCTGAATAACCCCGAAAAAAACAAAAGAAGGATAGAGAGAATGGTCGTCGGTTTCAAAGGCATGCTTGATCGCTATTTTAAAGATTATAATGCAAAAACAGATGAAATGCTCACTGCTGCTTTGATGGAATTGTACAGTAAAAATGTAGATGAGAAATTTCATCCATCTGTATTGAATACAATTAATACAAAATACAAAGGCAACTTTCAAAAGTATGCTGCCAAAATGTTTGACAAGTCTATTTTCGATGAAAAAGAAAAAGTAGATGCTTTTCTGGATAATCCAAGTAAAAAAGTACTCAAAAAAGATATGGCATACCAAACAGCGCTGTCCATTTTCGAAAAATTCCGTGAACTAGGCTCTATTGTAAGTTCTACCGATCCGATTGTCGCAGAGGGTGAGAGGCTTTTTGTCGCTGGTTTGATGGAAATGAACAAGGACAAATTTATGTATCCGGATGCGAACTCAACCTTGCGCTTAACCTATGGGAAAGTGATGGATTATGATCCTAAGGATGGTGTTAATTACAAATACTTTACAACCTTGAAAGGCTATGCAGAAAAGGAGATTCCTGGAGATATTGAGTTTGATGTTCCGCCAAAACTATTGGAGCTGCACGAAGCAAAAGATTATGGGCGCTATGCCGATAAGGATGGAACATTGCACACCTGCTTCATATCAAATAACGACATCACGGGTGGAAACTCAGGTAGCCCTGTGATAAACGGAAAAGGTGAACTTATTGGTTTGGCTTTCGACGGAAATTGGGAAGCAATGAGTGGCGATATTGCCTTTGAGCCTGAACTGCAAAGGTGCATAAACGTTGATGTGCGTTTTGTCCTTTGGATAATCGATAAATATGCAGGGGCAACACATCTTATCGAAGAGATGACTATTGTTGAGTAAATTATTTTGTCTATAAAATTATAAAGCCCTGCCTGATTTGGCGGGGTTTTTTTTGTTAGTTTTGCATTGAAGACGACATAGAAGAATGACTCAGACTAAAATTACCATTTATACCGATGGGGCTGCTCGTGGAAATCCCGGACCTGGAGGATATGGCATAGTGCTCTTATCCGGTCCGCACCGCAAAGAAATGTCAGGGGGATTCAAACTAACCACAAATAACCGTATGGAATTGCTTGCTGTTATTGTGGCACTCGAAACACTAAAAATCCCCAATTGCGATGTAACTATCTATACCGATTCAAAATATGTTGCAGACGCCGTTGAAAAAGGCTGGGTATTTGGCTGGGTGAAAAAACGTTTCAAAGGCAAAAAAAATCCCGATTTGTGGATGCGCTTCCTGAAAATTTATGAAAAACACACGGTTAAATTTATTTGGGTCAAAGGGCATGCAAATAACCCATTAAACGAACGTTGCGATGAACTTGCTGTAGAAGCTTCCATGCAAACAAACCTAAAGGATGATACGGGTTACAATCCTGAATTGTAAATCCGGCAAACTAATTAACCGCTAACTTTTAATCGGTTTTTGATGAATCAACCTTCCTGCATTTAGGCATGTCAATGCCTGAAACTAGTAATAAATATCATATTTTTTCAAAGGCAAACTTCCTAACTTTAGGGTCATAAGTTGAAGTAACAACAAGAAAAGATATGAAAGCATGTAATTTACATACGAATATCATGATTCAGTCTTATCAATGTCCCATATTCTTCTATCAGGGCCTTGCCGAATGCCTTGATGAAAATCCACACAAGGATTTATAAGGAATAACCTTTGGGCTTTTGCGCCAGTAATTTGGCACGTTTTTCATTCCATTTATTTGCATTCAGCTTTTTATTTCAGCCAATAGGTATTCCTTCTTGTAAAGTTTGAGCCTGACTATTAAGTCGATCTACATTCTCCATTATAGTGTTCAAAAATTAATGTAAAGACATTCTTCAAATGCATGCAACATCCGGAAATATCAATAACTCCACACGGTCCGATTGCCAGGTTCGTTTTACCATTGATAATGTAAAGGGACAAAAGATAATCCTTAAAAGTAAGGTAGAAAAGCTGTATGGTATTGCTATTAAAAAGTTGTGTGATGAGCTTACTTCTTTTTATGAAATAGAAGAGTATCAGATTGAAATAGAAGATGCCGGAGCCTTGCCCTTTGTTATAGCAGCCAGACTCGAAACAGCCATTAAGCAGCTTAAGCCAAGCAATAAAAATTTTCTCCTACCTGATCCGATAAAATCAAATGGCCACATATCGCCAACTTCATTGCGTAGGTCAAGGCTTTACCTCCCGGGGAATGATCCAAAATTAATGATCAATGCCGGGATTTATGGTGCCGATGCGATCATTCTCGACCTCGAAGATTCTGTTTCTCCTGAGAAAAAAACGGAAGCCAGAATTCTGGTGAGGAATGCTTTGGGGCAAATTGATTTTTATGGGGCAGAAAAAATGGTTCGCATTAACCAAATGCCCTTAGGAGCTGATGATTTAAAAGCAATTGTTCCATGTAATGTAGATACCATTTTAATCCCTAAAGTCGAAAAACCGGATGATGTGTTTGCGGTCGAAAAAGAAATTGAAAAATGGAGCCCCGACAGCAGAAAATTTTTTTTGATGCCAATCATTGAGAGTGCGCTGGGTATAGAAAATGCCTTCGAGATAGCTTGCAGTTCTAAAAATATTGTAGCACTTGCGATCGGTTTAGAGGATTATACTGCCGATATTGGCGCCCAAAGGTCTGCGGAAGGAAAAGAATCTTTTTATGCCCGGTCAAGGATTGTAAATGCCACTGCGGCTGCCGGAATTCAGGCAATTGATTCGGTGTATTCAGAATTTCAGGACCTGGAAGAATTGAAAAAAGTTGCGGAAGAATCAAAATCACTTGGATTTGTGGGAATGGGTTGTATTCATCCAGCCCAGATAAAGGTAGTAAACGATGTTTTTTCACCCAACGAATCTGAAATTGAAAAAGCAAAATCCATTGTATTGGCTTTTTACGATGCACAGAAAAATGGCAAAAGTGTAGTTGCAGTTGGCTCGAAAATGGTAGATCCACCAGTGGTCAAACGTGCATTGAATGTGATTGAATATGCAATTATTTGCAATAAACTAACAAAAGATTGGAGGGAATAGAATGGGTAAGCTTGTAAAAAATGCTGTTGGAAGATGGATCCCTTCGGAAATAAACGGAGAAAAAGTTATCCCATTTAAAGGGCTCGGGAAACACAGGCCAAAAGGTAGAATATATGCTCCTGTAATTCCAACTTGTATTGATTTCCCGCACGATGGGAATAAAGTTGTAACAAGTTTAAAAGAAGCCCTTCTGAAAGCCGGATTAAAAGACGGGATGACCATTTCAACCCATCACCATTTACGTGATGGGGATTTTGTAGCAAATAGGATTTTTGATATTGCCCATGAACTTGGGATTAAAAACCTGCGATGGTTTCCATCAGCATCTTTTCCATGCCACAGCCATTTGATCCCATATTTGGAAGATGGCACCATCGAACGGATTGAAGGTAGCATGAATGGTCCATTGGGCAGGTTTGCTTCCGAAGGAAAAATGAAAGGTCAAGCGGTTCTTAGGTCACACGGAGGTAGGGTACAGGCAATTCAGGATGGTGAAGTAAAGATTGATATTGCTGTTATTGCAGCTCCAACTGCCGATAAATTCGGGAATGCAAATGCCCTGACAGGTCCATCGGCTTGCGGAGTTTTAGGTTTTGCCGAAATGGATGTCCAGTATGCAACAAAATCAATCATTGTAACCGATAATCTGGTGGGTTTTCCATGCCTTCCAATTCATTTAAAGGGCAACTACATTGATTATGTTGTTGAGGTCGAAAAAATCGGCATCCCCGAGAAAATTGTTTCGGGCACAACGCAAATTACCAAAAGTCCTGACAGGTTAAAAATTGCCGAATATACGGCTGAGTTTTGCAAGCAGGCAGGCATTATCTACGATGGTTGTATAATGCAATCGGGTGCAGGGAGCATATCGCTGGCAATCAGTGTTTTTATCCATGAAATTTTCAAAAAAGAAGGGTGGAGTGCCAGTGTTGGCTTTGGCGGGAGCACAAAATATTCTGTTAAAATGTTGGACGATGGTACCATAAAAAAAATGTTGGAAGGACAAGTGTTTGACACCGATGCCATTCAGTCATTAAATACAAACCCTCTGCACCAACCTTTTTCAGTATTCGATGCCTACAATTACCATTCGAAAGGGAACCTTACATCCATGATTGATTTGGTTACCCTTGGGGCCACCGAAGTAGATGTGAGTTTTAACGGCAATGTGGTTACCCATTCCGATGGCTATTTATTGCATGGCATCGGAGGGTGGCAAAATTGTCTCCATGCCAAAAATGTAATCCTGGCTGTGCCTCTTTTCAGAGACCGTATTCCGGTAATTGTTGATGAGGTGACCACGCTCTGTGGTCCCGGCGAATTAATCGATGTGGTGGTAACCGAAAGAGGGATTGCAATTAATCCAAAAAGGACAGATTTGCTGGAGAAAATGAAGGGCTCAAACCTTCCCATAAAAACCATTGAGCAACTGAAATCCGAAGCAGAATTAATTTGCGGAAAGCCACAAAAGCCACAATTTACCGATAGGGTTATTGCTGCCATCAAATGGGTAGATGGTACGTTAATCGATGTGGTTAGACAAGTTAAAAACGAAGGTTCAAATCAGTGACCAATTATTGATTCTAATGTTTAACGATAAAAATTAACCAATAATATAAACGATAATGATTATGCGAACAATTGTAACACTTCCGGGTGATGGAATAGGGAAAACAGTTCTTGATCAGGCAATTAGGGTGTTAAAGGCTTCAGGTTTTGAGGCTGACTATAAACAAGCTGATATTGGGTGGGAATTTTGGTGTAAAGAAGGAAATCCTCTTCCGCAACGTACAATCGATCTGATTGAGAAACATAAAATAGCTTTGTTTGGGGCCATCACATCAAAACCCAAAGATGAAGCCTTTGAAGAACTGGCACCGGAACTTAAAGAAAAAGGATTGGTGTATGCAAGCCCAATTGTGGCCTTACGGCAGCATTTCGGACTGGATATTTGTCTGCGTCCGTGCCGAACATACAAAGGGAATCCATTGAATTTTATCCAAAGAACAGCAGAAGGAGGGGTAAAAGAACCTTATGTTGATGTTGCTATTTTTCGACAGAACACCGAAGGTTTATATGGTGGGGTTGAATGGAGTAAGCCCCCAAAGCAGGTGTATGATGCCTTAATGACCCATCCAAAGTTTAAGAAGAATTTTGGGAATACTCCCGTTGAAGAATTATCAGTTTCAACCAGGATTTTTACGAAAAAAGCTACCGAACGAATTTTAAGGGCAGCTTTTGAGCATGCGCGAAAATACGATTACAGATCAGTTACTCTTTGCGAAAAACCAAATGTTATACGCGAAACATCAGGAATGATGTATAATATGGCGCAACAAATACAACAAGCCGAATACCCGGAAATCGAACTTTGGAATACCAATATTGATGCCCAAATGATGTGGCTAACCAAGAACCCAGACAACTATGGTGTAATTGTGGCCGGAAATATGTTTGGGGATATTGTTTCCGATGCCTTTGCCGGGCTCATTGGTGGTCTTGGGTTCGCATGTTCCGCACAAATAAATCCTGATACTGGTGTTGGGGTATTTGAACCAACCCATGGGTCAGCACCTAAATATGCCAATTATCCGGTTTCCATTGTAAACCCAATTGCCATGATCGAATCTGCCTGTATGATGCTTGATTTTATAAATGAGCAAGATAAAGCAGTAAAAATACGAACGGCTGTTGCCGAAGTTGTTTCCGAAGGGAATGTACGAACCTATGATATGTTAATGATGAAAGGCAATGCCAATGTTGTAAATCAAGGAGCTGCATCAACCGAAGAACTAAGCAACGAAATAATTAAAAAATTGAGATAGATCATTTTGCGACTTAATACAAAATACAATACAATGAATGAAGTATTTGAATTATGGCCCGAATTGAACTGGATTAAAAATGAAAGTTTAAGAAATGCCACAGCTGAAACCTGGGAATTAGCATTGGAGCGAAGCGTATTAACATCAAATGACTTAAAAACAATCCCATTTACCTTGTTGTGTGGCCCCGATCTGAAAGTAAGTTTTATGGATCATAAAAGGGCAGTTGTGCATATTGCCAGGGAAAGTGGGATAAAAATCAAAGAGTTTTTTAAAGATGACCTTCCTATTAATATGGATGTGCTGATTGCAGGGGCAATTTTGGCGGATGTGGGCAAACTTTTAGAATATGTATTGGATGAAAAAGGCAATGCTGTGCAGGGTACATACGGCAAATATTTAAGGCATCCGTTTTCGGGCGTTTCCATTGCCGAAGAATGTGGCGTGCCAGCCGAGGTCACCCACATAATTGCCACACATGCTGGTGAAGGCGATATGGTTAAGCGAACCACAGAAGCCTACATCGTGCATCATGCTGACTTTATGACCTTTTTACCGTTCAAAAGCCGCTTACAGCTTGATTGACCAGAAAGAAAGCAATTGACCTAATGACTAAAAGGCATCATTACCGAAATTTAAAGAAGAATTGAATGACCATTATCGAAAAAATAATAGCGAACCATTCCATCAAAAAGTTGGTTGCACCGGGCGAAATTGTTGACATTGTCATCGACGTAAAACTGGCGCGTGATTTTGGAGGGGCAAATGTGGTAAAAAACCTGATCGACAATCAATTGAAGGTTCAGAATCCTGAGAACACCTTCTTTACTTTTGATTGTAACCCAACCGGATCTGACCAAAAATATGCAGCCAATCAGCAGGCATGCCGGATATTCGCACGTGAAAATCTCATTAAAGTGTACGATATTGATGCCGGAATAGGCACTCACCTTGCAATTGACAAAGGTTTGGCTGTGCCCGGATGTACTTTAGTTTCAACCGATTCGCATGCAAATATTGTCGGGGCAATTGGCGCTTTCGGTCAGGGAATGGGAGACAAAGATATCGCTGCTGCTTGGGCAAACGGTAGTGTATGGTTCAAAGTTCCTGAAACAGTGAAAATTACTCTGACAGGGAAGAGAAATCCGGCAATATCGGCAAAAGATATTATCCTAAATCTGCTTAAGGAATTTGGTGCAAACACCTTGTTGGGGCATACCGTAGAATTGTATGGCAATGAAGTTGAAAAACTAACATTGGACGAAAGGATTACCATTGCATCAATGGCAACTGAAATGGGTGCCATTGCCATCCTAATCCCACCTTCATTGGCAATTGTAGAATTGTGCAAACAATATTCCGGAAAAAGTTTTAGCCCGGTTTATGCCGATCAGGATGCCAACTATAAAGAAGAATTTATTCTGGATATTGAATCGTTTATCAATGTTGTGTCATTGCCAGGTAAGCCGCACAACGTGGTTAATATTAATTTCGTAAAAGGAACTTTAATAGATTCGGTTTTTGTTGGAAGTTGTACCAATGGGCGATTGGAGGATTTGCAAGTTCTTGCAAATATCCTGAAAGGGAAAAAAGTGAAGCAAGGTGTGGTGCTTAAAATTGTGCCTGCAACCAATACGATTTGGGACGAATGCTTGCAAAGGGGTTGGATTTCTATTTTTAAAGAATCAGGAGCCCTTGTTGGAAATGCAGGGTGTGCAGGCTGTGCTTCAGGGCAAATTGGGCAAAACGGTCCGGGTGAAGTTACACTTAGCACTGGCAACAGAAATTTTGCGGGCAAACAGGGGAAAGGCGATGTTTATCTGGTTTCTCCGGAAGTTGCAGCAACATCTGCCATTAACGGTTATTTGTCTTTGCCGTCCGACGGGCATTTAAATATTGAAAGAGTTGTCAAAAAAGATTCAGGCAACCCGGTTTTAATGAAGGAAAAAACAAAGGAAGTCAAACCCGGGATCTTAGAAGGAAAAATATGGATTGTTGATGAGGATAATATCGATACCGATATGATTTTTCATAACCAACATCTGGCCATCACCAAATTGAATGAAATGGGGCAACACGCCTTTGGGAACCTCCATGGCTGGGAAGGTTATCCTCAAAAATGTGAACCAGGGGATATAATTATTACAGGGAAAAATTTTGGGGCGGGAAGTTCCAGGCAACAAGCCGTTGACTGTTTTATTGCCTTGGGAACACAACTGATACTTGCGCAATCTTTTGGCGCAATCTACGAAAGAAATGCCATCAATGCAGGATTTCCGGTTTTAAGCTATGAATCATTCGACTCATTGGAACTCAAACAAAGGGATGTGGTTCAGGTTAACCTCGTATCCGGACAAATCACCAATAAAAGAAACAATAAGGACATTGTCATTCAGAGATTTTCCGAAGTACAACTTGAAATATACAAAAGAGGCGGTTTGTTGATACCTAAAGGAGATTTTTTGTAAAAAAGCGTTGGACGAAAATTTGGCGCGGGCTTGCGTTGGCTTGAGGGAGGGAGCATGAAATTTTCTTGATTTTTCTGCTAACTCTTTTTATCAAGCAAAAGAGTTAGTCAGGGATGAAGGGATGAAATCCCTTAGGAAGGAGGATGGACAAGTAAAAATAATTTGTAAGATAGATACATATCGTTTTATATAAGAATTTTAAAACATGGCTGGAAAAACATTTGTTGAGAAAATTCTTGGAGGTAAAGCTGGAAGCATTGTATTTAAGAAACCGGATATTGTTCTGTCGCATGACAACTCTGCAAGCATTGAAAAAATATTCCGTAAAATGAATGGTGTCAATGTTGCAAATGCGGATCAACTTTTAATTGTGTTGGATCACAATGCCCCGCCTACCAATGCAAATTTGGCAAACAGCTACCAGCAAATTCGGGATTTTGTTAAAGAGCAAGGCATCACAAAATTTCACGATGCTGGTGATGGAATTTGCCACCAGATAATGGCGAACTACGCCAAACCGGGGATGATTATTGTTGGCAGCGACAGCCACACCTGCACGGCCGGGGCATTTAATGCCTTTGCCGCCGGAATCGACCGGACCGAAACAGCAGGGTTGTGGAAAACGGGAGAAACCTGGTTTCGGGTTCCTGAAACGATCAAAATTAACTTAAACGGCGAGCTTCCGAAAGGGGTTTATGCAAAAGACCTGGCTTTATATATAATTGGGATTCTTGGTGCCAATGGGGCAAATTATATGGCAGTTGAATATTCTGGTGAAGGGGTTAAAACACTCTCAATTGCCGATCGGATGACCCTTGCAAACCTGGCTTCGGAAATGGGGGCAAAAAATGCAGTTTTCCCTTTGGATTATTCCTTAATGGATCATTTAAATGATTTTGAAGCGATAGGAATCGTTGCAGATGAGGATGCAGAATATGCGAAAACACTATCCATCGAATTAAGTAGCTTGGTACCTATGATTGCCTGCCCGCATCAGGTCGAAAATGTAAAACCAATTGCTGAGCTTGAAGGTACTCCGGTTCAGCAAGCACTAGTTGGTACCTGCACCAATGGGAGGATTGAAGATTTGAGGATTGCCGCAGAAATAGTAAAAGGGAAACAGGTTCCTGATGGTTTCCAATTGCTGGTGACCCCAGCTTCCAAAGAAATTTACTTACAGGCAATCAGAGAAGGAATCATCGAAACTTTGATATATGCTGGGGCAAATATTTTATCGCCTTCGTGCGGGCCATGTTTGGGAACAGGGCAAGGTATTCCGGCTGATCATATAAACGTGATTTCAACGGCCAACCGAAATTTTCTGGGCAGAATGGGAAATAAAAATGCTTCCGTATATTTGGCTTCCCCGGCAACAGTTGCCTGGTCGGCATTGGCAGGGAATATTCATAATCCTGATGCGCAGGTCAAGTCGTTGAACATGAACGCTTCCAATAAAAAAGAATCAATTATTACCATTTCTTCCGATGATAATCGTTATTTTAAAGGGGTGTGGAATTATGCCGATGTGAACAATTTAAACACAGACCAGATGTTTGCCGGAAACCTTACCTATGAAGTGAACAGTACCGAACCCGAAAAAATAAAGCCTCATTTATTTGCAGGTTTCGATCCTTCTTTTGCCACAAAAATCCAAGAGGGGGATATTCTTTTCTGTGGACATAATTTTGGTTGCGGGAGCTCCCGCGAGCATCCGGCAGTCGGATTGGCATTTGCGGGGGTAAAAGCAGTGATTGTAAAATCGGTATCACGGATTTTTTTCCGCTCTGCAATTAATCAGGGGCTCCCGGTAATTGTTCTTCCCAAAATTGTGGAAGAATACAAACCCGGTGATCAGGTGGACTTGAACCTGTCAAAAGGGGAAATATTTATTCAGGATAAAAAGTTTGAATTTAGCCCCTTGCCGCCAAAGTTATTGGGGATTTTAGAAAAAGGCGGATTGGTGAAAAGTATCTTAAAAGTATAGAAATTAAAAATCAGATAAAAAATGAATAAGTTTAAAATGAATGAAGCATTGGCTGAGCTGGGAATAAAAGAGCTAAACAATGGAATTTGTACAGGTACACAATGGATAAAAGGAAGTGGTGAGCCCATAAAGTCGTATTCACCCACCGATGGGAAACTGATTGCCAAAATTAATCAGGGAAACCTTGACGAATACAACTCGGTGATTGAGAAAGCAAAAAATGCGTTTAAAGAATGGAGGAAAGTGCCTGCACCGCAAAGGGGCGAAGTGGTTCGGCAAATAGGTTTGGAACTCAGAAAATACAAAGAGCCATTGGGCAAAATTGTATCCTACGAAATGGGTAAAATATATCAGGAAGGACTGGGAGAAGTTCAGGAAATGATTGACATCTGTGACTTTGCTGTAGGTCAGTCACGGCAGCTTTATGGATTTACAATGCACTCTGAAAGGCCTCTCCACCGGATGTATGATCAGTACCATCCTTTAGGGATTGTGGGCGTAGTTTCTGCGTTTAATTTCCCGGTGGCTGTGTGGGCATGGAATGCAATGATTGCCCTGGTTTGCGGCGATGTGGTAGTTTGGAAACCTTCCTCAAAAGTGATGCTTTGTGCAGTTGCCGTGCACAATATAATTGCCAAAGTTTTAAAACAAAACCATGTTCCCGAGGGAACTGTTAACCTGATAGCCGCAGGATCAAAATATTTGGGCGATAATTTCTTTAGCGATAAAAACATACCACTTATATCGTTTACCGGATCAACCAAAATTGGGAAGAAAGTTGGTCGGTTGGTGGGTGAACGGCTCGGAAAATCGATCCTCGAATTGGGTGGGAACAATGCAATTATTGTGACACCAAATGCCGATTTGGAAATGGCCATGCGGGCAATTGTTTTTGGTGCTGTTGGTACTTGTGGGCAACGTTGCACCTCTACCAGAAGGGTAATTATCCATGAATCGGTTTATGAAGCCCTCAAAGAAAAATTGATTAATGTGTATAAAAGTGTCCGGATTGGGCATTCACTTGATGCATCAACACTGGTTGGTCCGTTGATCGACAAATGGGCAGTCGAAACGTATTTGCAGGCAGTTGAGCAGGTTAAAAACGAAGGTGGCAAAATACTTTATGGTGGAACAGTAAAAGAAGGGGGCGGCTATGAGTCAGGATGTTATGTGGTTCCCTGTATTGCGGAGGTTGAGAACCATTATAAAATTGTTCAGGATGAAACCTTTGCACCTTTGTTGTATTTAATCAAATATTCGGAGTTGGAAGAGGCAATCGAAATCCACAACAACGTTCCACAGGGATTATCGTCGGCAATGTTTTCGACCAACATTCTGGAAACAGAAAAATTTCTGGGCTATGCAGGTTCTGATTGTGGCATAGCAAACATAAATATTGGGACTTCGGGAGCGGAAATCGGAGGTGCATTTGGTGGTGAAAAAGATACCGGAGGTGGTCGTGAATCAGGTTCCGATGCCTGGAAAGCATACATGCGCCGGCAAACCAATACGATTAATTATAGTACCGATCTGCCACTGGCACAAGGTATTGAGTTTGATGTGTAATTGAGAAATACTGGTGGACATCTAAACAAGAAGTAACTTTTTCACAAAATGTAAAACGAAATATATAATAAAATATAATTGACATTCAAGATCATTTTAAGTCTTGATTCTTGCGTCTTGATTCTTGTATCTTGAGTCTAATAAAAAAAGTATGAAAAAAATCCTAATCATAGGGGCCGGGCGATCAGCTTCATCGCTGATAAAATATTTGGAGAATTGTGCTGTAAATTTTCATTGGGAAATAACTGTTGCCGATCGTGATTTAAAATTGGTAAAAGAAAAAGTTGCCGAAAATACCAAAGCGGTTTCTTTAAATATTAACGATGATGAATCAACCGGAAATGAAGTACAAAAGGCGGATTTGGTAATTTCAATGCTGCCGGCAAGGTTTCATAAAAAAGTGGCAATCTCTTGTCTGAAATTCAACAAATCATTGCTTACAGCATCCTATGAAAATGAGGAAATGTCGTCTTTTAAAGATGAAGTGGAAAAGAAAGGTTTGTTATTCCTGAATGAAATGGGATTAGATCCCGGGCTTGATCACATGTCGGCAATGAAAATTATCAATGAAATTAAAGCAGCGGGACATAAACTATTAAACTTCGAATCGTTTACTGGTGGCTTGGTTGCCCCGGAGTCGGATGATAATCCCTGGAACTATAAATTTTCGTGGAACCCAAGAAATGTAGTAGTGGCCGGGCAGGGTGGTCCCGCCAAATTCCTTCAGGAAGGCAAGTATAAGTACATTCCTTACAACCGGCTATTCAAGCGTACAGAAAGGATACAAATTGAAGGCTATGGGAAATTTGAAGGTTATGCCAACCGGGATTCTCTATCTTACATTGATCGATATAATTTGCATGGTATTCCAACCATATATCGAGGAACCCTTCGCCGTCCGGGATTTAGCCGGGCCTGGAATGTTTTTGTTGACCTTGGCGCCACCGACGACACCTATCAACTGGAAGGTGTTGAGAACATGACCTATCGGGAGTTTATCAATTCATTTTTATATTACCACCCAAGCGATTCGGTGGAAACAAAGCTTTTTCATTATTTACACATCGATCAGGATTCGGATGTGATTGAAAAACTTGAGTGGCTTGGTATTTTTGAGGATAAACCAATAGGGCTAAAAAAGGCAACTCCGGCACAGGTCATGGAACACCTATTAAAACAAAAATGGCAATTGCAGCCCGAAGATAAAGATATGATTGTGATGTGGCACAAATTTATTTATAAGCAAGCAGAATCAAAAAAACCTGTAAAAATGACTTCTTCGCTGGCGGTTATTGGTGAAAACAAAGACGAAACAGCCATGGCCAAAACGGTGGGATTGCCTCTGGGAATTGCAGCCAAATTGGTATTAACAGGGAAAATTAACCTTAAAGGCATGTTTATCCCTACCTGCAAGGAATTGTACCAACCCATTTTGAAAGAGCTGGAAGAATACGGAATTTCGTTCAAAGAAAAAATTTATAAAAGGGCGCCTGTTAATTGGTAAAAAATTGTTCTGAGCCAAGGCAGCATAATTAAAAAATAAAGGACCGTTCTATTTAAACAGAACGGGCCTTTTCAATATTTTCATCCTCCAAGTTCCGCAACCAAACCATATTTTTCAAAAATTTCCACTGCCTTGTTTTGTATTTCAACAGAAGGTTCGTCCATATCAAATTCCTGATAAGTTGAACCCAGTTTGAAGTACTTATTGGCTGCAATGTTATGGTATGGAAGCAGGCTTACCTCTGGTCTTTTCCCTGGAAGTCCGGCAACAAATTTCGCCATCTCCGTGATGCATTTTTTATCTGCATTTACATTTTTTATAAGTGGTATCCGAATATTGATTTTTGCCCCGGTTTCTGAAAGCACACGAAGGTTTTCCAGGATAAGTTTGTTGCTTACCCCGGTCCATTTTTTATGTTTTTCAGGATCCATAATTTTCAAATCAAACAAGAACAGTTCGGTATATTTAGCAACCTCAAGCAAGGTCTTGGTATCTGCAAAACCACAGGTATCAACAGTTCGGTGCAAATTCTTTTCCCCACAGGCTTTTAACATCCGAAGCAAAAAGTCAGGGTGCATCAATGGTTCTCCTCCCGAAAAAGTAACACCACCATTTGATTGATCAATATGAACGCGCTCTTTTTCGATGATTTCGAGCAACTCTTCTATTTCATATATTCGTCCCGACATTTCAATGGCTTTTGTGGGGCAAACATCGGCACATATACCGCAAAGCGTACATGCCTTAAAATCGGTAACAATTCCTTTTGGGGTTAAGGTGAGTGCATCTTCAGGGCACATTTTAATGCACTCCTGTGCACCTATACAACGTGATTCAGTATATAGTTTTTGTACGCCGGGCGATTGGCTTTCGGGGTTGTGGCACCACTTACAGCTTAAGGGGCAGCCCTTCATAAAAATGGTTATCCGTATGCCTGGGCCATCGTTAATCGCATAGCGTTTTATATCGAAAATTAAAGGGTCTTTCATTTTGCATTTTTATTGTCATTTCGAACGAAGAATGAGAGAGAAATCTATAAGCTCACTTAGACAGATTTCTCACTTCGTTCGAAATGACATTATTTATAAAGCCTCATTTTGTGTACGGTCAATTACTTCCTGTTGCAGGTCGGCATTCATATCGTTAAAATAGTCGCTATATCCTGCCATCCGAACCAATAAATCTTTGTAATCTTCGGGGCAGGCCTGAGCTGCAAGCAGGGTAGCGGTGTCAACCACATTAAATTGAATGTGGTGACCGCCCAGCGAAAAATAGCTTCGAATGAGGTGCCCGAGTTTTTCAACATCTTTGTCACGCTTTAGCAAACTTGGTACAAAGCGAAGGTTCAGCAGCGTTCCTCCTGACTTTGTCTGGTCTAATTTTCCCAGTGATCGAATCACATTGGTTGGTCCGTGTGTGTCGCAACCATGCGAAGGCGATGTTCCATCCGAAATCGATTTCCCGGAGAAACGCCCGTTTGGTGTTGCACCCAAAACCAGTCCAAAATAAACATGGCAAGTGGTCGAAAGCATATTTAAATGAAAAGTTTCACCTTTAGTATTTGGCTTTCCTTCAATTGCATTTAATAAATCATCGTAAACCCGAAGTGCAATAGAATCGGCATATTCATCGTCGTTCCCAAAAAACGGGGTGCGGTTCAAAATCCGTTGGCGCAACACTTCTTCCCCTTCAAAGTTTTTCGAAACGGCATCCAGCAAAATATCCATGCTGAAGGTTTTATCTTCAAATACGTGTTTTTTTAGTACCGAAAGGCTATCGGTTACGGTGCCTAACCCGGTGCACTGAATATAGTCGGTATTGTATCGGGGACCGCCGTTGTAATAATCTTTCCCTTTCGAAATGCAGTCTTCAATCACTACGGAAAGGAAGGGTGCCGGGGCATATTTGGCAAACATTTGATCGATGTAGTTACTCACCCTTATTTTCTGATCAACCACAAAATTGAGCTGTTTTAAAAATGCCTGGTATAACTCTTCATAGCTTTTAAAAGTCCGTGGATCTCCGGTTTCTATTCCGGCAACTTTTCCGGTTAAGGGATCAATCCCGTTGTTCAGTGTTATTTCCAGTATTTTAGGAACATTTAGGTAACCTGTTAATAAATAGGCTTCTTTACCAAAAGCACCCACTTCAATACAACCGCTGCAACCCCCTTCGCGTGCATCCTGAAGCGATTTGCCCTGATTAACCATTTCCTGAACATAAATATCCGGGTTAAAAACCGAAGGATACCCGTGTCCTTGTCGGATCAATTTTCCGGCTGCATGAAGGAATTTGTCAGGCGTGACCTTTGCAATATGGACAGAATTCCCGGGCTGAAGGATGTGCAACTCTTCAATTATTTCGAGCATCATATACGATACTTCGCTTACCCCATAACTACCATCCGGCTTAATTCCACCAATGTTGATGTTTGTAAAATCATTGAAGGTTCCACTTTCGCGAGCGGTGATCCCCACTTTTGGTGGAGCAGGATGGTTGTTTACTTTAATCCAAAAACAACTAATCAGTTCCTTGGCTTTATCCCTTGTTAAAGTTCCTTCAGCAATTTCTTTTTCATAAAAAGGGGTAAGGTGTTGGTCAAAATGCCCTGGGTTCATCGCATCCCAGCCATTTAGTTCAGTGATGGTACCCAAATGCACAAACCAATACATTTGAATTGCTTCCCACATATTCCGGGGGGCATGGGCAGGCACCCAGCGACAAACCTCCGCAATTTTTTTAAGCTCTTTTACCCGTGTAGGATTGCTTTCTTTAGTTGCCATTTCTTCAGCCAAAGCTGCATGACGTTCAGCAAAAACAATGGCGGCATTGCACGAAATATCCATTGCCTTTAATTCCTC
The DNA here is from genome assembly GCA_963677475.2 of Prolixibacteraceae bacterium. GTDB lineage: Bacteria > Bacteroidota > Bacteroidia > Bacteroidales > Prolixibacteraceae > JABMQB01. The sequence goes on from CAXXQD010000021.1 coordinate 850,499, forward strand.
CAATTTGGAGGTTGCTTCCGGATCGTTTAAAAAATCAAGTCTGTTGATATGCTCTTTTATTTCTTGTTTATAATCAAGCATTCCTTTTTTATAGATTGTACCATCCAATGCGGTATGGCCCGGGGCACGTTGCTCCATAAATTCGGTAAAAACTCCCGCTTCATAGGCTCGTTTCCATTCGTTTGGCACATGACCGAAAATACGTTCGCGCATGGTCCTGCCTTTCCAATAGGGAATAACTTCACGTTCGTAGGTGTCAATGTCTTCTTGTGGGATAATATAGCGCTGTTGATCACGGGTGTTCAACACATGAAAATCTTCAACACTATGACAGGTTAACTCTGGGAAAGTTGGTACCGATTTAGGTTTTGGTCCACGTTCGGCAACAATTAGTTCATCATCACCAATATAAATAGTTTTTTGTTTACAAATTTCCAGGAAATTCAAAGCGCGCATTACCGGCTCCGAATATTTACCATAATTCTCTTTATAGAACTTGGTAGAAATCAATGCCCTTTCAATGGAGAGGGATTCTTGTGTTTCAACACTTAATTTTCTTAATCGTTGGATACGTTCGTTCATGCCCGGACCAATTGCGGTTTTTGAGGGGGCGTAAAAATTACCTTCGGCACCAGCAGGGCGCTCGGGTGATATCTTGGGTTTTACTTTAGCAAATGACATTGTACTAAAATTTAAATCAATAAATAAAAATGAAATATACGGTGTTGGGGGAGTGAAGTGTTTAAGCGTACAAAATCCAGCACTCAAAAAGGCATCGGTACGATGCAAGAAGGTTCGATATGTGCTGTTTTATTGGCATTTAACCTGATTTTTATTTTACATGATAAAATTAGTGAATTTTTAAATGCGAACAACGTAAAGACTGATGTGAATTTATCCATTTATTCTATTACTTGTCTTTTTCGCTTATCCTGCCGCAAAAGTTCCTTAAATAGCAACTGCTATTCGCGTCAATTTTGCATTGTTTAAGCAAAAAATCCTTCCTAATATTTCTAAAAAATAAAATCAAAACAGTCTCTTAGTTCCTTAAAGAAGATTCACGAACAATTAATTCGGCAGGAAGCACGAGGTTATTAAATTCGCCCTCGCCTTTATTTTCAATTTGTTCGATCAAAAGCTTGCAGGCTGTTTGTCCCATTTCAATACCAGGTTGTTTGATGGTGGTGATTGGAGGTGTAACCAATTCGGAAAAGGGCTCGTTACTAAAACCCACGATCCCGATTTCTTCAGGGACTTTAATCCCTTTTTCTTTACAGAAAATAATGGCACTTAAAGCACTGGTATCGTTGCCACAGAAAAAAGCATCCGGCTGAGGATTTTCCTGTAATAGTTGACTAAATGCTTTGCGACCGTCTTCTTTGGTTAATCTGTTATGAATAATCAAGTTTTCATGGACTTCTAATCCCGAATCTGTAAGTGCATCTTTAAAACCGAGTAGCCTGTTTTTATAGGTGTGAAGGTTAATCGGACCTCCAATATGCCCGATATTTTTATAGCCTTGTTCAATTAAATGTTTTGTGGCGTTATATCCACAGGCATAATCATCAACAGTGATTTTGTGCGCATTGATATTTTCCACAGCCCTATCGAAAAAAACCAATGGGATATTCTTATTTGTAAATACCTCCAAATGGTCCGTTTTGTTGGTTTCCATTGCAATGGAAATAATTACCCCATCCACGCGGCTGTTGTAAAACGATTGTGAAATGGCCTCTTCTTTCAGAAACGTATCCCGTGATTGTGCAATTACCACATTATAGCCTGCCTCCGACGCATAATCTTCTATTCCGCTAATTACCGAAGAGAAAAAATGCCGGTTAATTAAGGGGACAATAATACCAATGGTATATGTTTTTTGTGTTCTCAGGTTCGATGCGACCGTATTGGGCCTGTATCCTAATTTTGTAGCAAGGTCCTGGATTTTTTTCCTTGTTTTGGGGCTGATTTTTGGGTTGTTGTTCAGTGCACGTGAAACCGTTGACGCAGAAATATTTAGTTCCCTCGCTAAATCATGAATCGTAATTTCTTTTTTTTCGGTCATAATTCCATGTCTGTATTACAAAGATGAAAATAAATTTAATTTAATCCATAATTATTTTTTCAATTTAGTGCAATCGATTGCATAATTCAAAAATAGTTTATATTTTTGGGTAATTGTAAAAAGTATAATTATTTAAAATTTTATTGATATGGCAACATTTTATGAAGAGAGGTATTCTTATCACCCAGAAGACTTTAAAAAATACGATACGGAAAAAATAAGAAATGAATTTCTTGTTGAAAATATTATGGACCCTGGGAATATCCGTTTGGTTTATTCTCTTGCCGAAAGGTATATTGTTGGAGGAGCAGTTCCAGTAAAAGAGGCATTACCATTGGAAACCATCGACCCATTAAAAGCCAATTATTTTTGCGAAAGACGTGAAGTAGGGGTTATCAACGTTGGTGGCGCCGGAAGCATTGTCGTGGATGGTAAAGGGTATGGAATGGGTTATAAAGATGCATTGTATATCGGAAAAGGTAGCAAAGAAGTACTGTTTAAATCGGATGATGCAAGTGCTCCTGCACATTTTTATATCAATTCAGCACCAGCTCACAAAGAATTTCCGGTGAAACATGTAACCATGAAAGATGCAAATGTATTACACCTTGGAGGACTTGAAACATCAAATGAGAGGAATATTAATCAGCTGATGATTAATACTGTTGTTGATACATGCCAGTTGCAGATGGGAATGACTGAGTTAAAAACAGGGAGTGTTTGGAATACAATGCCAGCACATTTACACAGCCGCCGAAACGAAGTATATTTCTATTTTGAAGTTCCTGAAGGACAAGCAGTTTGTCATTTTATGGGTCAACCTGATGAAACAAGGCATATTTGGATGGGCAATGAGCAAGCTGTGATTTCCCCGAGTTGGTCGATCCACTCAGCTGCCGGAACAAGCAATTATATTTTTATTTGGGGTATGGCAGGTGAGAACCTGGATTATACTGATATGGACGTAATTCAACCAACAGAGTTGAAATAAGTACAAATTGAATAAAATTACAATCAATCAATATTACTCATATGATTCAAGAATTATTTGATTTAACAGGAAAAGTTGCTTTGGTGACCGGAGGTACGCATGGCATTGGAATGGCTTGCGGAAAAGCATTGGCAAAAGCGGGTGCTAAACTTTGTGTGAACGACCTTAGCGATGAAAAATTAGCGGAATGTAAAGAAGAATATGCAAAAGATGGTATCGATGTATATACTGTAAATTTTAATGTTACCAGTGAAGAGGAGGTTGATAAAGGAATCAGCCAAATTGAAGCAGAAGTTGGGCCGATTGATATTTTGGTTAACAATGCAGGAATAATCAAACGAATCCCGATTCTGGATATGCCGGTAAAAGATTTTGTACAGGTATTGGACGTTGACCTTGTGGCACCATTGATTGTGGCAAAAAGAATTGCCCCGGGAATGATTGAGCGCCGTCAGGGAAAGATCATCAATATGTGTTCGATGATGAGTGTTTATGGACGCCAAAATGTTTCGGCTTACGCTGCTGCTAAGGGTGGGTTAAAATTATTGACCGAGAACATGACCTGCGAATGGGCGAAATACAATGTTCAGGTGAACGGTATTGGTCCAGGTTATATTGCTACTTCGCAAACAGCGCCAATCCGCGTAAATGGCCATCCGTTTAACGACCTGGTTATGACCCGTACGCCTGCCGGACGTTGGGGAGAACCTGAAGATGTTGGTAATGCAAGTTTGTTTTTAGCATCAAAAGCTGCTGACTTTATCAATGGCCATATTCTTTATGTGGATGGTGGAATCCTTGCAAACTTTGGTTATGTGAAGGGTGAAAACGATCTGCCTGAATAAGTAAATACTACCTAAAAATAAATGCAGGATTCCTATTTGGGGGGATCCTGTTTTTGTTTAAGGATAAATGTGATAAAGCAGGGAATTTTTTGGAATGCAATTCATATCCGGAACGAATTTATGAGCAAAAAAAAGGTCAATCGAAAATGATTAACCCCTTGTTTTTATACTATTTGTAAATTTTATTCAGCCAACGATAAAGCTAAATATTCGCGTTGCATTTTCTTTCCCTGATAAACCCAGGCTTCTTCTAATTTTGGGTTTTCTGCCTTAAATTGGTGGATATAAGCTTCTGCACTTTCTTCATTATCGTAGCGTTGCACAATCACCCTGTAAAGGCCTTCGTTTTCATAAAACTCAACACTGGTTTGATCGTATCCATTATTTTTGAGCGTCTTTGCCAAATGGTGAGCGTTCTTTTTAATATTAAAGCTGCCTGTTACCACGTGGTAGGTGAATTCTTCAACCATTGCAATGGGTTCTGGAATTTCTTCCCTCACATCCTGGGCAACTTCTTCAGGGAACAACTGAATTTTTACAACCTTTTTTTGCATGTCCTGTCTAAGTTCTTCCGGTAAATCATCAACACAGGTAATTTTCTTTGGAATTCGGAACATGCTGGTTTCATTGGATCCATTGCCAGTTCTTGCGCAAGCAGAAATGCTTAGGGCGGCAGTGAGTACGAAACTTATTAAAATAGCTGGTGTAAATTTTAAGACTTTCATTTTAATCCCCTTTCTTAATTCTTTCTATATGTAAAAGTACGGATGAACCGAAAATCAGGGTATCGGGGAGAACCCTAATAGGGGGTAGGGATTTCCTGATAGGGCATAAGAATTGTTGAAGTTGGCATTCGTGCTTGCCTATAAACTTTTTATCTTTTCAGTTGAGCTTCGTAGCAACTAATCCAATCGTTACAGCTTATTTTTTGAACCAGTTCTGCAATCAATTTAAAAGGTATATGGTCAGTTTTTTTAAACCGGATGCAGCTTTTCCCCATATTAAGTTTTGTGCTACAATGTTTTGGATATTCCTTAATAAACCAATCCAATAAAGGTTTATTGGCATAAATTCCCATATGGTAGAAGGCAATAAAATTTTTTTGTGAAGCAATGTTAATGAAAGGCAAAGGCTCGCTTGGTTTTACATGATAACCTGCCGGATAAACGGAATGCGGTACAACATAACCAATCATTCCATAAGTCATTTGCTCTTTGAATCCTTCTGGTAGATTAGTTAAAATTACCTGTCTTAATTTCTGAAAGAATTCTTGCCTTTCTTTCGGTATTTTAGCAATATATTCTTCGGGTGAGCTTGCTTTAATTTGCATTGTTTTTTCTGATAAAAACCGAAAATTTCAGTGATTTGTTCACTCACAAGGCAGAAGGTCAGTTTCTGGCTCTAATTTCTAAAATATTTATCCATCATGTGTTTTACAGGAGGAGGAAACCAGTCGGTTAATTTCTTTCATTTCCTGATCGGTCAGATTTCGCCATTTCCCGATAGGAATATCCAGCTTTACATTCATAATCCTTACCCTTTGTAATTTGACGACTTTGTAATCCAGGTATTCACACATTCTTCTGATCTGTCGGTTCAAGCCCTCAGTAAGGATTATCTTAAACTGTTTGTTGCCCAAGGGTTCGACGAAACATTTTTTTGTTACCGTATTTAAAATTGGAATTCCATTTCCCATTTTACGAACAAACTCGTTGGTAATAGGCTTGTTCACAGTTACCAGATATTCTTTTTCATGATTATTTCGAGCCCTCAATATTTTATTGACCATATCACCATCGTTGGTCAAAAAAATCAATCCTTCGCTGGGTTTGTCAAGCCTGCCAATCGGGAAAATCCTTTTTGGGTGGTTGATGTATTCAATAATGTTGTTTTTTTCAGCCTTTACATCGGTTGTGCACACAATCCCGACCGGCTTGTTAAAAGCAATATAGATATATTTTTCTTTGGGTTTCGAGATTAAATCGCCATCAACACGGACTTCATCACCAGAATGAATTTTTGTGCCCATTTGGGGGACTTCCCCATTTATGGTAACACGGCCATCGGTGATTAATTTATCGGCTTCGCGACGTGAACAATAACCTGTGTCGCTAATAAATTTATTGATCCTTATGGGTTGATCTTGGTTCATTAAATTAGGTGCAAATAATGAACTAATTTAAGGCTTTTATAAAAATATCCAGTTGATTCAGAAACTCTTGTTTTAATTCCACATTCGAAACGCCTTTTTCTTTCGAAAAATTTAGAGCAAATTGAGGGAGGGAGAAATGTGCTACCATGTTCGGGTTTGACCTGCCGATTCGGGCTGTCGCTAATTGTAAAACTGTTTTACCTCCCATTGGTCCGGGGGCAGTGGCTAAAAGAAACATTGGCTTATTTCCCCAAATATCCTTACCCATTCTTGAAATCCAATCGAATATATTTTTGAAAGCGGTGGAATAAGCTCCGTTATGTTCGGCAAACGAAATTATTATTCCATCAGCTTCATGAAGGATTCTTTTGAAGTCTTTGGCAAGCTGTGGAATTCCAGTTTTGTTTTCTCTGTCAATGCTGTATATTGGCATTTCAAAGTCGTTCAAATCTATTATTTGAACCTCAGAATTTGGGATCTGAGATGCAGTAAATTTTGCAAACTGTTGATTAATGGAATTTTTGCTGTTGCTAGCGCCAAAAGCCACAATTTTTTTCACCTTAACTATTTATTTTAATTTCTTCACATATTTTGTAAGGATGACGATATGTTGCCCTTCAACTTTTCCTTCGATATGTTCAGGGTTATCATCCACTAAGGAGATCCTTCGAACTGCTGTTCCCCTTTTTGCTGTAAATCCGGCACCTTTCACGTTCAAATCCTGGGTTAAAACAATCGAATCACCTGCTTCAAGCACCACACCATTGCAGTCTTTATGTTGGAGCGATTCCTCTTTTTCTTCACCGTCTCCGTTTGCTTTTGCCCATGCTAGAGTTTCTTCATCTAAATAGAGCATATCCAATAGGTCCTGCGGCCAACCTTCGGCTTTTAACCTGTGCATCATGCGCCATGCCATAACCTGAACAGCCGGGACCTGGCTCCACATACTATCGTTGAGGCATCTCCAATGATTGGCATCCATCGTTTCAGGGTTGTCAATTTGACCGGAGCATGTTGAACAAATCAAAATACAATTATCTTCATTTAAATCGCCAATTGGAGGTATTTCATAAATATTCAGATTTTCTGTTGCACCACACAATTCGCAAATATTTCCGCTTCTGGTTTGTAGTTGTCTTTCTACGCTCATCCTTCAAAAATTCATTAATTGAGCGCAAAAGTATAAATTTCCTTGTGTTTTCAATGAATTAATTGGGCTTGCCTGTGTTCAGTCATTTATTGTTTATTAGTGCGTTTTGGGGAGCCGTTGTTTTCTTCCAATCAGAAAATAGAGGATAGCCCCTAAAATATATACAAAAATTACGACTAGCACCCAGATTAGTTTGTTATTGCCTTCAAATTTGTTCGTGAGGATATCAACAAGAGCTATTATTGGCAATATTCCTGCTAACATAATTGAAATAAGAATGATAATAATTTCCTGCGGTCCGATAAATCCTAAAAGTGTCATTTTGCGTTGTTTTGGTGAGTTAATATTTTATATCTGCTAAATTTTGGTGATTAAATGCATTATTATTTTGAGATCAGTTTATTGGTATTCGTTATTGTTCCAAAATTACTTGAAGATTTTTCAAATCGTATTTGTCCCCTTCTTTTAATAAATAAAACTCCTTGCTATCGGGAGGCAATTGATAAATGGTATCCCTTTCTTCCGACCATCTGGTACCATCGTAAACAGCTACATAACTTTCACCAAATACTTCAAACTTCCCGTCATTAACAATTATTCCTGTGTTTTCGTCCAAGCCGATTCCCAGAAGGTCGTGCCTTTCTTTAAGAATTTCAAACATGTCAAATTGCCTGTTCCGGGCAAATAGGTGTTGGTCGATGGCAACATTGCCGATAAACCCAAGTCCTTCCTGATGGCTGCCCATCATAATTGTATTGGTTGCTGTATCGCCTCTTGCAAGGTACGAGCCCTGAATAGTTGCACCTGCAGAACTGCCTGCAATCACACCGCCCCTTATAAGCAATTCGTTGAATGCTTCATGTGTTTTGGTATTTAAATAGGAGTCGGCATGCCTCCATTGGCGGCCCCCGCTGAACCACACCCCAACGGCATTATTAATAGGTTCGATAAATGCTTCTGAGTTTGCCTCGTCCCTGTTCCTGGTATGCAAAACCGTAACATTTGTGAAACCTTTATGAACAAATCGATCTTTGAACCTTTCCTTATCCATTTCGGTAATTGTATCGCTCGTACTTGCAGTTGGAATAACTACAATAGGTGCATCGGCACCACCAACCAGTTCCATAAATTTTGTATAAATAGAATTACCTGCCCCTCCTCCAATTATAAACAAGGTACCATTTTCAGGATAGCTTACTTCTATTTTTGAGGAGGAGGCTTTTGTTTGTTCGTTGGATTTAGATTTGCATCCAATTATTATTGCTAAAATCAGCAATGTCAGTAATACTTTGGTGGTCATATGTTTTGATTTTTTATGTTGCTAAAATAATGAATATCGTTATGTTAATTACGATTATGTTGGTTCAATTTTCAATTTATATCCTGACTTCATTAATGAAACATTAAGCATGGTTCATAATTTATGTTTTATAGCATGTTTCTGGGTTTAATCCCTACTTTTGCGCCCTTCAAAAAATAACAAAACCAACAGATAGGTAGGAATGAACTAAAGAAAAAGGAATGGTATTATTAAGTCTTCTTAAGAAAACGCAATACAACGCAAAAAACGAAATTTTATCCGGATTAACCGTGGCACTGGCATTGGTGCCCGAAGCAGTAGCATTTTCATTAATTGCCGGTGTAAGCCCATTGGTAGGTTTATATTCGGCATTTATAATTGGCCTGATTACCGCAATTTTGGGTGGCCGTCCGGGAATGATCTCCGGCGCTACAGGGGCAATTGCAGTGGTAATTGTTAGCCTGGTTGCGCGCCATGGTGTCGAATATTTATTTGCTTCGGTGGTGTTAATGGGCATCATCCAAATGATTATTGGTTTTCTCAAACTTGGTAAATTCATCCGGCTGGTCCCACATGCAGTTATGTACGGATTTGTGAACGGCCTGGCTATTGTAATTTTTATGGCACAACTCACCCATTTTAAAACCACAGCGGGCGGTGTTGAAACTTGGCTTTCGGGAAATGCGCTTTGGATGATGATAATTTTTGTGTTGCTTACCATGGCTATTATACACTTTTTGCCAAAAATCACTAAAGTGGTGCCAGCTCCCCTTACCGCAATTGTAATTGTTTCTGCATTGATTATCCTTTTAAATGTCCCGACAAAAACGGTTGGGGACATTGCATCCATATCGGGCGGATTGCCAAAATTCCATTTACCGAAAGTTCCGTTCACCTATGAAACATTAAAAATTGTATTTCCATATTCGTTAATTATGGCATTGGTTGGACTGATTGAAAGTTTGCTTACGCTTACCGTTATTGATGAAATGACCGAAACGCGCGGCCGTGGAAACAAAGAAAGTATTGCCCAGGGAATTGCCAATGTTACCTGTGGATTTTTTGGGGGCATGGGTGGCTGTGCCATGATCGGACAAAGTATAATTAACGTTAGCTCAGGCGGGAGGCAGAGGCTCTCAACTATTGTAGCGCCAATAACCTTGCTGATGTTTATCCTTTTTGGGTCATCCTACATTGAAAAAGTGCCAATGGCTGCCCTCGTTGGATTAATGTTTATGGTATCAGTTGGGACTTTTGAATGGGCAAGCTTAAAGATGTTCCGAAAAATGCCCATTACCGATGTTATTGTCATGATTGTGGTTGCAGGGGTAACGGTCGTATTTCACAACCTTGCAGTTGCTGTATTTATCGGGATCATTATTTCTTCACTGGCATTTGCATGGGAGCATGCAACAAATATTCATGCCCGCCCTCAGATCGACGAAGACGGGAACAAGATCTACAAAGTGGATGGTCCCTTGTTTTTTGGTTCTATCGCCGCATTTCAGGAACGTTTTAATGTGGCAGATGACCCGGAAACGGTTATTATTGATTTTCGAAAATCAAAAGTTCTTGACCACTCAGCAATTGAAAGCTTAAATAAACTCACAGAACGTTACGCCAAAGTTGGTAAGGAGGTGCATCTTCGGCATTTAAGCCAGGATTGCCGAACCCTTTTAGACAACGCATCTGCCATTATAGAAGTGAATATTTGGGAAGATCCTAAATACAAAATGGTATCAAACAGGCTGGCATAATTTGATCACAGCTTATTCATCCATTTGTACTTCATCGTCTGAAAACATGTTTTTTTTGGGAAAGAAAAGTATCCAATTTTTTCTTAATTCTTGTTGAAACGATCCGTTTTAATCTTGAGTTTCTTACACTTTATTAGCTTCTATTTGTGAGGGTCATTTACGCATTTAAACCAGAAAATAACTTAAAGATTTGTTACAAAACTTTTAGATATCGGTTATCAAACACCTGATTTAAGGATGAGGAAACACTGGAATAACAGTTTAGAATTCAATAGATAATGCAGTTGATTATTTCATTTTATTGAATATTGAATTTTTACTTAGTGGATCATGTTCAGTGAAGAGCAATTCTCAAAATATACAACCAATATCAGATGTTAAAAATATCCAAATTATATAGAGCGAGAACCTAATAGCTCGTTTCATCCAATTTTACTTTACCTTTAAAAGTGCGGTAAACAAAATAGGTATAACCTAAAACCAGAGGGGCGCCAATCGCTACAATTGTCATCATATATTTAAGCGATTTTTCTGATGACGCAGCGTTATATACATCAATGTTATGTGTCTGATCAACACTGGATATGAGGATATTAGGGTACAACTCGATGGCAACAAGCAGGAGTAAAAAACAGATACTCAAGGATGAGAAAACAAATGCGTGAAAGAACTTACGCTTTTGAGCGAGCCTTGGTATGTTTGCAATACTCAGAAATGCAAGTATTGGAAGGATAAACAGTTCTGGTTTTTGTTTAAACTGATCGGATAAATGTGGTATAAATAGTAGGGTGTAAAGGGTAGTAATGGCAAAACTGACCATAAAAAATATCATCCCATATTTTTGTAGGATGGTTAATTTGGCATACAACCTTCCTTCCGTTTTCAGGAGCAAATAAATAGCACCGTGCGACATGAACAATGTCAGGGTATTTATCCCAACCATAATTGCATAGGGGTGCAGAAAGTCGAAAAACCCATCGCCCTGATAGCTATAATCAGGACCGATGGCGATTCCGAGTAAAACATTTCCGAGAACCACCCCTAACAGGAAAGCAAGCATTATGCTGGAAATACTATAGGCAATATCCCAGGATTGGCGCCACCATTTCATTTTTTCCTTGCCTCTGAATTCAATGGAAACAGCCCTGAAAATGATAAAAACCAAAAACAAAATAAAAGGCGTGTACATTGCCGAGAACAAGGTCGCATAAACCACCGGGAAACCAGCAAAAAGTGCACCTCCGCCAATTACCAGCCATACCTCATTTCCATCCCAAACCGGGCCAACGGCATTCAGGGCAATGCGCCTGCTTTGCTCTTTCCTGAAAAACAAATGCCAGGCACCCGCACCAAAATCAAACCCATCTAATACTGCATATCCTGAAAATAAGCCTCCAACTACTAAAAACCACCAGGTGGGATAATCGATTCCAAAAAGAGTTTCCATGTTTACGATTCAGTTAAAACATTTGTAATTTGTTGTGTAAGTGGCCGGTCTTCTGAATTATCTTCTTCATATGGGCCATGTTTGATTTTTTTGTTCATCATATACACAAAAAGAGTGAATAACAGGCTATAAATTAAAAAGAACAAAATTAAAGATGTCACAATTTGATTGGCAGAAACTGCTTGCGAAAAACTTTCGGAGGTTCTTAACAATCCGTAAACAACCCAGGGCTGCCTACCCATTTCGGCGGCAAACCATCCGGCTTGATTGGCAATCTGGGGAAGAAGGGCTGCAAATACAAAAAGCCATAACAGCCATTTTGAATGGAATAATTTGTTTCTCCACCATAAATAACTTCCCAAAAGGGTTAACAGAATCATGCCAATGCCAATGGCTACCATTAGGTGATAAAACTGAAAAATTGCATTCACCTGCGAAGGTTGGTCCTCTTTTGGGAATGCGTTTAACCCTTTTACCGGGGCATTAAAATCGTATTCCAATAAGAATGACAATCCACCTGGAATCCTGAACCCAGTTACTTTTTGCTTCTCCTTATCGGCCCATCCAAAAAGGTACATGTCCGCAGGATCATTGCTTTTAAAATGCCCTTCGAGGGCAGCAAGTTTCGCTGGTTGGTTTTTTGCTACGCCGTCTGCCGATTTATGCCCTGTTGCCAATTGCCCAAGGGAAAAAACGGTGGCAACTACCAAGGCTATTTTAAAAGCCTTTTTCGAAATCTTGACGTACCTGCCCTTAATTAAATAATAGGCGTGAACACTCATGACCAAAAACGCCCCCGACAAAATGGCCCCAAGCCACACATGGGATAAGCGCTCCATGCTCGATGGGTTAAATACCATTGCCCAAAAGTCTGTTATTTCGGCCCTTGCCTGCAAACCTTCACCAACAATATGATAGCCCGCAGGGGTTTGCATCCAACTGTTTGCAACAACAATCCAGACGGCAGAAAACATGGACCCTAAAAATACCCCGAGGGTTGCAATAAAATGAACCACTGGTTTTACCCTGTTCCACCCGAAAAGAAGAATGCCGAGAAAACCGCTTTCCAGTGCAAATGCGAAAATCCCTTCGGCAGCAAGTGCACTCCCAAACACATCGCCAACATAGCGCGAATAGGTAGCCCAATTGGTTCCAAACTCGAATTCCATAACAATACCGGTCGCAACGCCAATTCCGAAAGTTAAAGCGAATATTTTTGTCCAGAAACGGGCTAAAATCTCGTACTCTTTCTTTTTGGTCCGGATAAACTGACCTTCAAAAATCACCATAAGTAAACCTATTCCAATGCTTAATGGCGGATAGATGTAATGGAAGGCAACGGTAAATGCAAATTGTATCCGGGCTAATATTTCAACATCCATGTTTTAATTCTTTTTTTTTGATCGGTGATTAATTCTTTTTATAACATTTCGAATACGAATATGTTGCTGTTTTTTTTGGTGTTTTAAACATTCGTAAATCGGAATTTTAATGAGTTGTTCAGTATTTTTTTAAATACTATAAAGATACAAGGTTTACTTCTACCTTGAAAAATATTATGCCAAAAACGAACATATGTATATAAAATAATGTGTTTGTGTTTTGAAATATATTATAACTTATATATACGTATAAGTATTAAATTACAAGTATTTTAAAGATTTTGAATTGGTTTTGTGCCTGAAAATTTAAATGTTTAAATACATTGGTATGTGATTATTCCTTGGCGTCTGATTTTGTTTTTTCGATCCTATGCACTTCATTAAGTAATAATGGGAAAGCAGGTGAAGTCATTCCATGTCCATATCCATCGATTTCAAAAATTCTTGTATCCTTGTGCCCAGCTACTTTCATCATTCGCATCATGTATGCGTTCTCTTCGTACCTTCCCAGCATTTCCAATTCGCGATCGCCGGTAATAAGAAGAAGCGGAGGAGCATCAGCTTTCACATGAAATAGGGGGGCAAATTCATCAACAATTGGTTGCGTATCAGGAATACCTCTTTCCTCTCGAACCGTCATGTGAGTGATTGTATGCCCACTAAAGGGGATTAATCCTGCAATGCGATTTGCATCAATACCGTATGCATTTAGGTATTTCTTATCAAGCCCAACCATACTGGTAAGATAACCACCAGCTGAATGGCCCGATACAAAAATTAAGGAGGTATCACCACCATATTTGGAGATATTATTAAAAACCCAGGCAACTGAAGCAGCAGCATCTTCGATGCATAATGGTGCACTGATTTTTGGATACAAACGATAATTAACAGCAACCACGCACACCCCTTTGTTTGTTAATTCCTCAGGAATGTATTTCTCACCACCTTTTAAACCCCCACCATGAAACCAAATAATGGTTGAAAATCCATCTCTATCCGAAGGATAATATATATCCAGGACACATCTTTCTATGATATAATCATCTGCGTTCCTTACATTCTTATTGTTGTATGAAATGTTGCGTTTTGTTTTGTAGGCATAATCTTGCGCTGGAGCAGCTAGAAAAAAGACAAGTAGGAGTATCGATAAGATAAATCTTTTCATAATAGTTATTGATGCAAGCAAATATAATTAAAGATTTTAATTGCAATGATATAAGTGGGGTATTAAGAAATAACACAAGGCGTGCTTTGCCTTGTTAAACAAGGTGTTAATTATTCCTTATCAAACGATAGAATACTTGCATGCTTCAATAGATTGCGTACTTTTGCCGCCCAATTATTAAAAAGAGGAAGATGATTACGGTATCAAATTTAAGCATACAGTTTGGGAAAAGGGTTTTGTTCAACGATGTAAACATGAAGTTTACCAATGGCAATTGCTATGGAATAATTGGTGCAAATGGCGCTGGCAAATCAACTTTTCTTAAAATGCTTTACGGTGAAGTTGATTCAACTTCGGGATCGGTTTCGTTTGGAACAAGTGAACGGCTTTCGGTTTTAAAACAGGAGCACAATGCGTTTGATGAATTTACGGTATTAAATGCTGTGTTGATTGGCCACGATGAGCTGTGGAAGATTATGCAGGAAAAGGAGGTACTTTATGCCAAAGCAGATTTCTCGGAGGCGGATGGTATCCGGGCTTCGGAATTGGAAGACCGATTTGCAGAATTGGATGGCTGGAATGCTGAAAACAATGCATCAACACTTTTGAGCGGTTTGGGGGTGAAAGAAGATTTTCATGGAAAACCAATGGCGGAGATGGATGGGAAAGTTAAAGTGAAAGTTTTGCTGGCGCAGGCATTGTTTGGGAAGCCGGACAACCTTTTATTGGACGAGCCAACAAACGACCTTGACCTGGAAACAATTACCTGGTTGGAGAATTACCTTTCCAATTTTGATAATACTGTGTTGGTGGTTTCGCACGACCGCCATTTTTTGGATGCAATTTGTACGCATATTGTAGATATTGATTTTGGAACCGCTAAAATATTTGGCGGGAATTATACATTCTGGTATGAGTCAAGCCAATTGGCTTTGCGCCAGCAGCAGGCTCAAAACAAAAAGGCAGAGGAGAGGAAAAAAGAATTGCAAGAGTTTATTTCACGCTTCAGCGCCAATGTTGCCAAGTCGAAGCAAACAACAAGCCGCAAGAAAATGCTCGAAAAACTGAACCTTGATGATATCCAGCCTTCCACACGAAAATACCCTGGAATTATTTTTACTCCTGATAGGGAACCCGGCAACAATATTTTAGAAGTAACAGATTTGAGTTATTCCCTCGAAGGGGAGCAGTTATTTAAAGATATCAGTTTTACGGTTGAAAAAGACGATAAAATTGTTTTTGTTTCGCGTGATGCCAGGGCAATGACAGCAATTTTCGAAATATTGGACGGAAAGTTAAAAGCCGATACAGGGGAATTTGTATGGGGACAAACCATAACAACCAGCTACCTGCCACTTGAAAACAGCGAATTTTTCACAAAAAAACTGACTTTAATGGATTGGCTTGGGCAGTTTGCAAATGACACCAGCGAAATGTTTTTGCGTGGATATTTAGGTAAAATGCTTTTTTCAGGCGAAGAGGTTTATAAATTTTCAAACGTGCTGTCGGGGGGAGAAAAAATGAGGTGCATGATTGCCAGAATGATGTTAAAAAATGCCAACGTGATGCTTTTGGATACCCCAACAAACCATCTTGATTTGGAATCGATACAGGCATTTAACAACAGGCTGATCAATTTTAAAGGCAATATTTTAATGGCGTCGCACGACCATGAGTTTATTAACACAGTGTGTAACAGGGTAATTGAACTCACTCCAAATGGAATGATCAATAGGGAAATGGAATATTCAGAGTACGAATCAAGTGAAAAAATCAAAGCCCTTCGCGAGGAACTTTATAATGGTTGAATAAATTAAGGTTCTGGGCATGATCTGGGTATATCTATATTTTTAGGTTAAAAAAATTAAGAATGCAGTTTTGAAGCGAATCTCTTTTTGATGCTCCGATGGTTTTTATCAGGTTGTTAGAGCAATTGTTCCCTGTTATGTCAAACAATTCTATCTTCTTGGTTTTTTTATTGAAAACAAACTGGTATATAAATTTATTTTCACTCCAAATCATTGAATAATATTCGCGTTCGCTTTGAAAGATTGCTTGCATATTTTGATTTTCGAAGACCGAATGTCCCTGCCATGTTTCCGGAATAGGAATATCCAACATATCTGCAATTGTTGGGGCAATATCCAGTTGGTTGCCAAATAGAGCTGTTTTTTTATTATGAAATGAGCTTTGTCCTGTTTCAATAATCAAAAGAGGAATATTTATTTCGCTCAAATAAGTCGATTTGCCATGCCAGTACCTGCCATCTTCCAACAAAGCTTGTCCGTGGTCCGAGGTAATAATTACTATGGAATTGTCTAGGTAACCTTTCTTTTTTAGTATCGAGAAGGTACTTTTCAGATATGAATCTACTTGCAGAATTCTATTATCGTAATCGTTTATAAGGATTTTAGAATTTGCACTATTAAACTTGTTAATTTTATCGGGCCGGTAATGTGAGAAAGAGGTATCTTTTACCCCAATTTGATGCACACTCATAAAATGCAGATAGAACATCACGGGTATATTTTCAAAAGGAGGAAAGTTTTCTAAATGATCCAAAATAACTTTTTCATCGTCATTGATTGATGTTTTATTCGCTGTTTTAACACTCAAATCTAAACCATCGTGGTAGGTATCAATATGCTTTCCAAAATGTTTTCGCAAACCATAAAAGTTCGTATTATCTCCACTTAAAACAAAGTTGATTTGGTAGCCTTGTGAATGTAATAAATCGTGTATAAAAAAATTATTGTAGGTAAGTCCGTATGTCGATGATAATATATTTGAAACGCCCAAAACCGTTCTGGAACTTGTAGAAAAGAAATTTTTCATTTGAATGCAACCCTGTTTTTTGCAAAGTGAACCTAAAAACGGGGAGGTATTCCTCGTGTATCCATAAGCACCAAGATGATCAGATCGTAAGGCATCGCAAATGATAAGAATAACATTCTTCTTTTTAAATTGAAGATTGGAAGGATAGGCATTTTTAGAGGCAATATTATCTCCTCCGATTGCTGCTATTTTTTCTCTATGTGCTTTGTAAAAAAGTAACGAAATAAAGGGATCTTCCCGTACTTGTTGCCCACGCCCCAAAGCCTCTTTTAATTCATTAAACTGTAAACATATTATGGGTATAGAAATAATTAGAACCGTAATTGACAACTTTAAAGCTGTATATTTTTGGAACAAATGATTGTGAAATTCTCGAAAGTCTTGGACTATTTTATTTGAAAGCAGAAATCCTGTCACTAAAATCAAAAAGTTAGGTATAACAAGAATTGCCGCAAGGGTAATTTTATTTATGGGTAATGATTCGACTAAAAAATGAACCTCTTTTAAATAGACCAAGAGTATATCTAAGGTAATTGCATGGCCCCAATTATCAATACTTATGTAGTACAAAAGATATGTACTGAACAGATAGATATAACTAATGTTTGTAAGCAATGCAACAATAATCCAGGAAAGTACTTTGCCTAGGTACCGAATGCTTAGTAAACAAAGAGAGCTAATAAACAACATTCCATATCCAACAAAAAACAAGTGAACCGGAATTGAAATTGGCAATAGTGAGAATTTATAATAAAAGAACACAATAGCCGATAAGGAGAATATAAAATTAAATGCAAGCAATCTTTTAAGTAACATTTTATTGTTCTTTTATCAGATGAAGGTTTTTATTTTTTTTCAGGTGAATAACTTTTGACAATGAAAATATATTGGCAGATTTAATACTTTCCACAATCACATTATTTTCAACAACGTATTTTTGATATGAAAAGTCAGAACGAAATCCAATGGTATTGCTCATTGAGCTAAGCATTTTTTCAAAAAAAGATAGGCCCTTATTCGTGTAATTACTAAAGTGGTTAACGATATAAATGCTTCCTTCATCAGTGCATAGCCGAAGGGCTTCTGATAAAAGTTTCTCGGGTGAAGGAGTAACTGAGTACACATACATAATAACTATTTTATCAAAAACCGAACTTTTGTACGTTGTACTTTCCGCATTCATATGATGCAGCGTAAGGTTAATATTTGGATATTTCGTTTGTCTTTTTTTTGCTTTCGCTAGCATTTTGTCTGAAAGATCAATTCCGGTGATAGAGAGGGGTATGTTTTGAGGATAATGCCTCAGTGAAAGCCCTGTACCTATTCCAATTTCAAGAATTTTTTCTCTGGTCAAAAAATCCATGGTACCAATTGCCTTCTTTCGGCCCTGATCTAAAACTTTATTGAAAATAATATCGTAGAAGGCTGCATACGAATTGTAAACTTTTGATATTTTGTTTTTTTTCATGTTTTAAAGGTTTAACAATAAATCGGATTTTGAAAATCGAAATAGCTTTGGGGTTTAGGTTCCGGAAGCTTTTTCAAGTTCCTTCACTTTTTCTCTTAATTCTTTAATTCTGAATTCCCGGCCAACAAAAAGGGCATTCAGTCTTTCCTGTTCCATATTAAGTTCCTTAAGCTTGGTGTTCGATTCGGTTAACTTCTTGTTTTTTGTTTCTAGCTCTGAAGTCCTGTTGTCAATAATATTCTCAAGGCTTTTTTTTAGGTTTGTTAATTCTTCATTTAACACATTTAGTTCAGTTGTTTTTTTCTCGGCATAATTTAAAGAACTAATTATTTTACGTTGTATCAATAACAAACTAACGGATATCAAAATCGCGAGTATTGAAAATAGGATGATAATAGATATCCAGGTTACCCAATGTTTATAACTGTTTAGAATCTTATGGTCCATTATAAGAATCCCATCAATAAACGAATGCCCGGTAACCACCATAGAAATAATGCAGATTGCTAATGATAACATGCCAATTTTGAATCCTAAAAAGTAAGATGTAAGAATGACAATCCCCAGGTAGAGCAGAATGGAAGCTCCATAAAATGCTTCGCTGATTAAAAAATAGGTTCCCAATAAATAGGCGCTAAGTATAATTAAAAAAGTAATCGCATTGGATGAAATCTTATGCCTAAAAAATATTGCACCAAGTAGTGGAATATAATATAACGAGTAAAAAAAGAGATAACCATCCAGCTCATATGAAATCTGTTCAATAACTCCACTTGTAAGAGGAAATAAGCTGAGTAAAACAATAAAATAAAGTAAGAAGATTAAGGTTGAACGCTTGCTTTCTTCCCTGGAAATATGAGGGTTGTCAATTAAATAAAGCAGTTCTTTAATTCTTTGAACTACTTTTTTCAACCTGGTTAATACCATTACTAGTCAACTTTTGGTTTAATTAGTTCGGAGTGAACATTAGGTGGATGACCTAAATGTACTAATTCTTTTTAATATTATGTTTATGCACCATTTACTAAAGTGATGGATAATTAGCGAAAACAAGGGTTAATTAGTTTGTCGGCAGCAAATTAGAAAGATGTTTTTATAAAAATTAGGGCATAAAAAAAGCCTGCATTTAGCAGGCTTTATATCTCTAAAAAGATCAATGCTTTTCTTAAACGATTTTTACGTTTACTGCATTTAAACCTTTTTTACCTTCAGTCAATTCAAATTCAACAACATCACCATCTTTGATTTCGTCAACCAAACCTGAAACGTGTACAAAATAATCATCTTTTGAATTCTCTTCGGTAATGAATCCAAATCCTTTAGATTCATTGAAAAATTTTACTGTTCCTTTTTTCATTATAAAATATTTTATTAACACTGCAAAGTTAAATTAATTTGCATTATTACGTAATTTTGAGGTATTTTATTTCAAATTTCGAGGTGTAATTCCAATAGTTTGGTAAGGATTTAGCCCAAATTGCCCTGTTTTCTCTTGGTATTGGCATTTTTACAAATTCTGGCAGTTTAGTAAAGAACTATGCAAGTACCCAATTAAGTGCTGCGTTTAAAGTGCTAAAAGGTTTTGATATATAGCCATCATCTTTAGTATTGACCAATATTGGGACAACCACATTTTGGGGAATGGTTGCAACAATGGCTATTTTTTTCCCACCAAAAACATTCAAGTGATCTTTATAAAAATCTGCTATTTTGTGATGAGAACCAATATCAATGCTAAAAATAGCGTTGCTATAATCTAAAATAAAGCCGTTTGCATTTTTCGGGATTAAATTGTTTTCAAATGCAAATAACCAGGATGAAGTAATATCCCCTAATGTAATTGGCCCAAAATAACGCTTGTACATTACTCCGTTTGATCTGTCAAAATTATACTTGAATTTTCCCTTCATTCCCCGCCAATTTATTTTTACGATAATGTACTAAAAAAATGGATAATACTATTCAAGTTGATATCTAAGGAATTTACAACTCAATTTCCAATTGATCATTTAATAGCCTAAATGTTTTTCTGTGGTATGGTGATATTCCATGTGTTTTTATCGATTCCCTGTGTTCTTTGGTTGGATATCCTTTATTTTTTTTCCAGTTATATGGAGGGTGTTGGTTATGCAATTTTTCCATTAGTTCATCGCGCCATGTTTTTGCCAATACGGATGCAGCGGCTATCGATAAAAATTTCCCATCGCCTTTTATAATGCATGAATAAGGAATGTCCAGTTTCGTGCGAAATCGGTTGCCGTCAATTAACAGGTGATCAGGGTTTATTCGGAGTTTTTCAACTGCCCTGTTCATTGCTAAAAAGGAGGCATTAAGTATATTTATTTGGTCAATTTCGTTGTTGTCAACTATTTCAACAGCCCATGCCAAAGCTTGCTTTTCAATAATTGGGCGTAAAGCATCCCGTTGTTTTTCAGAGAGTTTTTTCGAGTCGTTCAGTAAATCGTTTTCAAAATTCTCAGGGAGTATTACTGCAGCAGCAACAACTGGTCCTGCAAGGCATCCCCGTCCGGCCTCGTCGCAGCCTGCTTCAATTCTGTTTGGTTCTAAAAATGAAAGTAATTTGTTCATAGAAAAGGTATATTTTCTACTTATTGTAAAGCTTTTTCAATGCTAACCCAGAGGTTTTGGGCAGTTTTTTCCCAACTAAACTTTTCTTTCTGAATAGCGCCTTTTTTAATCAAATCTTTTCGAAGGTTCTCATCATTGGCAATTTTATACATTGCTTCGGTAATTTCGTCGGTTCGGCACGGATCGGCGTAAAGCACGGCATGGCCACCAACTTCGGGGATGGAAGTTGTATTGGAACAAAGAACCGGTACCCCTGCGCTCATTGCTTCCACTACAGGTATTCCAAAACCTTCGAAAAACGGAACAAAGGTCAGGGCAAGTGCAGCTCCTAGTATCTGGTGCAACTCCTCGGTACTAACCCTTCCTGCAAATATGATATCCTCTTTAAAGCGTGTATTCTCGTAGGTATCGTAAATGTCACCTGTTTTAAACATTTCGCCTCCTACAATCACAAGTTTTACCTTGCTTTTTTCAATGGTTTTGAAGGCATCAAATGCCATTAGCAGGCCACTAATATTTTTTCTGGGATGAAGTGCCCCCACAAATAAAAAGTATGGATCGCCGTTGGTATATTTATTTCTTGCTGCTTTTTGTTCTTCAGGACTTGTTGGGGAAAACGATTGGTTTATCCCATCGTAAACCACATCAATTTTGTCGTAATCAACCTTAAATAAGCGTGTGATATCTTCTTTTGAATACATTGAAACCGTCGCAATCCGAGTTGCAATTTTTGCAAATTTCGGGAAATAATAATTGTAATATTTAGCGGTCAGCCAAGGCAGGTCTTCGGGGCGATGTACGAAATTAATGTCGTGCATAACAGCCAACTGTGGGACTTTTGTCCGCAAGGAGATATATCCATCAGGCGATAAAAACAAATTAGCGTTGTATTTTTTCAAAATCCGGGGTATTTGAAACTGAAACCAAAAATACCAAAGAAATGGGTGACGTGTTGGAGGACCAACAACAACGGGGGTTACATTGTCGGCAAAAATATAATCGCTATTAAAAGGCCTGTCGAAAATAAAAATGAATTGATGTTCCGGATGTGCTAAAGTTATCCTTTTTAAAGTTTCGTATGAAAACCAACCTATCCCTTCCAGCTTTCCCTTTTGGAGCAATCGTGTATTAACAGCGATAATCATATAGTACTCGTATTAATTGATTATTTCGTAAATGTACAAAGTCTGGGCAAAAAATTATTATTTTTATCCTTGAATTTCAGCACTAAAAAGGAGAAAAGCCACATTTTGAAGCGCAAATTTGTTACCAATCTGATATTGTTACTTTTTCTAAACCTCCTGGTCAAACCATTCTGGATTTTTGGGATAGAAAGGACCGTACAAAATGTTGTGGGCAACGAAAGTTTTGGCCTTTATTTTGCGCTATTTAGTTTTTCAGTAATCCTAAACATTATTCCTGATCTTGGAATAACAAATTTCAATAACCGAAACATAGCCCAGAACAACCATTTGCTGACGAAGCATTTATCAAATATTGTTGGGTTAAAATTATTGTTGTCGGTTTTTTATGCCTTGGTTTGTTTGATTTTAGCTGCCATTATCGGGTACGATAAAATTCAATTCCACCTGCTGTTCTTTTTAATATTCAATCAGTTTCTTATATCGTTCACGCTTTATTTGCGATCAAATATTAGCGCTCTTCACCTTTTTCGGACCGATAGCCTTCTCTCGGTGCTTGACCGATCGCTTATGATCGTAATTATTGGAATGCTGCTTTATACAAAGGTGGTACCCGTTGAATTTAATATTCAGGTATTTGTATATGCGCAGACAATTGCTTATGTATTATCAACCCTTATTACGTTTGTAATTGTTTTATCAAAAGCCAAAAAATTTGTTCTCCGTTTCGACCTGCGTTTTTTCCTGGTTATATTAAAGCAATCCTATCCGTATGCGCTTTTAATTTTACTTATGTCGTTTTATAACCGGGTAGATTCTATTATGCTGGAGCGAATGTTGCCAAATCCCGTCGGGAAAGAACAGGCAGGGATTTATGCTCAGGCATTTCGGCTGAACGATGCCGTATCAATGTTTGGGCTTTTATTTGGGGGGTTGTTGCTTCCGATTTTTTCAAAAATGATTAAAGACAAAGAACATATCGGACAAATGGTGAAACTTTCGTTCACACTTATTTTCGTGCCGGCAATAGTAATATTTATCTCCAGTGCTTTTTATGCCCATGAAATAATGAATTTATTGTACCACCAAAGTGCCCACGAGTCAGCGACTATCCTGGGATTTCTTATGGCCGGTTTTCTGGGGCTGGTGACTACCTATATTTTTGGGACACTGTTAACGGCAAACGGCAGTTTAAAACAACTAAACCTGATGGCTTTGTCGGGTATGGTTTTAAACATTGTCCTTAACTTCATTTTAATCCCAAAAATCCAGGCATTGGGATCTGCCTATGCCAGTATGGTTACGCAAATTTATACGGCATTAATTCAGGTAATTATTGCAGCAACTATATTTAAATTACGTATAAACTATCAATTTATTGGGCACGTGCTGTTTTATGGTGCCCTGGTATTGGTTGTAGCAATAGCATCCAGGTATATTGATAACTGGGTGTACGGATATTTTGCCCTTATCGGTATTTCGGTATTGATTGCCTTTGTTATCCGGCTAATAAACCTCAGGTCGTTATATGAAATCATAATGTTTAAATCTTGAAAAAAAATCCTTCGATAAAAGAGTTATTCGATGAGGATAGGTTTGAGGTTGTTAAAGCATTGGACCATGCCCAAATCAAGGAATTTGTTTTTGATCAGATCAGTAAAGGAGGGAAATTGACTTTCTGGTACATGATTTATCAACTGGGAATGATCATTTTAGCGGTTGCCCTGTTCGTTTATGTTATTTATAAGGCATTTAAAGGAGATTCTAGTTTGGTGTTGTTCTCCGGATTGGCAATATTATTCTCATTTACAGCCATGGTGGTGATTCATGAATTGTTACATGGCATCGCGCTAAAGCTGCTTGGTGCACCTCGGGTTCGATATGGTGGATACCTAAAGAAATTTATTTTTTATGCTGAGGCAAGCGGGTTTGTTCTTAACCGAAAACAATTTTATTTTGTAGCTTTAACACCATTTATTGTAGTCAAATTTATATCGCTTGTAGGAATTGTGCTTTTTCTACATCATCCAATTTGGTGTTTCTTTTTTCTGCTGATGAGCTTACATTCCCTGTTTTGTGCAGGTGATATCGGCTTAATGAGTTTTTTCGAACAACATAAAAATTCGGACGTCTATACTTTTGACAACCACTCGGAAAAAAGGAGTTATTACTTTGTTTCAAAAAATAGGGCATCCGACAAAGTGTAATTATTTGTAATTCGTCACACATAATAGCCCTTTAATGTGTGTTGTGTTACAAAATATATTCGCTAAATTTGTAATGAAATACAAATAATGACATGTTAGAACTTTTAAATACAAGTGATAGGCTGATAAGTTCGGTAGGGTTAAGTTTCAAAAGGTATTTATTTGACCAGATAAATTGGGAATCAAGGTTAATAGAAATTCTCGGTTCAAGGGGAGTTGGCAAAACAACGCTTATGCTCCAAAAGGCGTCTGTACTGAACAAAAAAAAGAAAAATCAAGCAGTTTATATTTCATTAGATGACATACTGTTATTTAAATATTCGATAACAGAGATTGCCGAAATGATGGATCAGAATGGGTTCGAATATTTATTTTTGGATGAAGTGCATAAATACCCTTCCAAATTTAAAGGATTTGACTGGTCTGCCGAAATAAAAAATGTGTACGATAAGTTTCCGCAATTAAAAATTGTTTATTCAGGATCGTCCATATTAAAAATATATGAAGGAGATGGGGACCTAAGTAGAAGAAAAAGTACCTATCATTTATCAGGACTTTCTTTTCGTGAAAACCTTGCTTTAAATAAAGTGATTCAAGTTGATGCCATAAAACTTGATGAACTATTAAATAGTCATGACGAAATTACAAAGCCAATTACGCAAAAGATAAAGATTTTGCCCCTTTTTAGGGAATATCTTAAAACCGGATATTTCCCTTTTTATAGTGAAGATAAAAATGCATATTATAGTAGGTTAAACTCCATATTGAATGTTATTATTGAGACGGACATACCTGCAATAGCTGAAATTTCTTTTGAGACATCTTTAAAAATCAAAAAACTTCTTGCGGCTATTGCTTCCACAGTTCCCTATGTTCCGAATTTAGTTCAATTGCGGGCAGAATTGAATATTGCTGACCAAAGAACATTGATGAAATATTTGTATTATCTTGAAAAATCAGAAGTTATAAGCACTTTAAACCCGGTGGCAAAGGGAAATAAAATAATGCAAAAACCGGGAAAAATTTTAATGGGAAATACGAATTATACCTATAGTCTTCAAATGCAAAATGAAGAAATCGGGTCAATACGGGAAACCTTTTTTAATTCCCAATTGAATCAAGATTATAGTTTGGCACTTCCAAAATCAGGTGATTTTCTGGTAAGCGATACGTATATATTTGAAATTGGTGGGAAAAATAAAACAGGAAAGCAAATCAAAAATGTAAGCAATTCATACATAGTATCTGATGATATTGAAAATGGTGCTTTCAATCAAGTTCCATTATGGGCATTTGGTTTACTTTATTAATTTGTCACTTTGAAATTACAGTATTGAAAATGGATAATAAATTTTGAAAAAACAGATTGATAATTTTAATTCAATTAATAGGAGACAGTGCAAGAAAAAATTTAACTAGTACCAAACACTTCTGCCCTTAGGGTATTTATTAATTGCTAATATGAAACAACTCTTTGCCATCGGAGATATTCATGGATGTTTCGATTCATTAAAAGAATTGATAGAAAACAAAATCCAACTTCAAAAAGATGACAAACTTATTCTGCTTGGTGACTACATTAACAGAGGAGATAAAAGCAAAGAAGTTGTTAATTTTATCATTGAGTTGTTGAAAAATGGTTATGATGTTATTCCACTCAAGGGAAATCATGAATTATTACTTCTTGAAACATTTGAAGATGAAAAGAATAAGCCAAAATGGATTCAGAATGGAGGCGATGAAACACTGAAAAGTTTTGGTATTAGCTTGATAAAGGATATCTTTTCTAAGTATCTTGATTTCTTCTCAAATCTTAAGAGTTATTTTTCAATTGAACATTTCCTATTTGTTCATGCAGGATTTAATGACAAAATATTGAATCCATTTCAGGATACATATTCAATGGTATGGGAAAGTCAGGTTGAATATTTTAATCCTTTGCTTACTGAAAAAACTATTATTCATGGACACAGACCGATTTCAAATGAATATTGTAAAAAGCAGATAATTGAAAATAAGCAAGTAATAAACATCGATACAGGCTGTGTATATAAGGAAAAAGAAGGATATGGCAAATTAACAGCAATTGAATTGTATTCAAAAAGGTTATTCTCAGTTTAATTTTATATATTTGACTATTCGCGAATCGCGAATCGCGAATTTGTGGATCGGCGAAGTCAATTAATGATAATAATTATGAAAAAGCATAATGGAATGCGTCCACAAGATATTGTTGTTCTATTGAAGATTATTTCAATAAGAGATAATAAGTGGCGTAATATTGATATTGCAAATGCTATTGGTATAAGTCCTTCTGAAGTTTCTGAAGCACTTAATAGATGTAAGATTGCAAAACTAATTGATAGTAAAAAGAGGAAAGTTAATATCAATTCTTTTACCGAGTTCCTCGTTTACGGGTTAAAATATGTTTTCCCGACTGAACCAGGAGCTATTGTTAAAGGAATTCCTACTGCACATTCTGCTTCACCAATAAAAGAACATATTTCATCAGATACTGATGTTTATGTTTGGGCTAATGCTAAAGGTACTCACAGAGGTCAAGCCATTGAACCGTTATACAAAACTCTGCCCCAGATTGTTCAAGAGGACAAATTATTCTATGAGCTTCTAACCATTGTTGACACCATTCGGGTTGGTCGTGTTAGGGAAATACAAATTGCAATCGACGAATTAAATAAACGCCTGAAAAATGCCTAGTACAAATAGTATAATGCTGCAAACAGTTGCGAATGGTTTGGGGGTGTTAAAAGATGAAATGGTTTTTGTAGGTGGCGCGGTTGCTGAACTTTACGCCGATAATCCGGCAGCTTCGAAAATCAGGCCAACGCTTGACGTGGATTGTGTAATTGAAATTCGTTCGAGGCTCCAATTTGCACGACTGGAAGAAAGCCTGAGAACAAAGGGATTTAAAAACGACACATCAGAAGGTGCGCCAATTTGCAGATGGATATACAAAGACATTAAAGTTGATGTTATGCCAACCGATTCAAATGTACTTGGATTTAGTAACCGGTGGTATAAAGAAGGGATTGAAATTAAGATACAAAAAACGCTTCCTGATGGAACAGAAGTTTTTGTATTTCCACCGGAATACTATTTGGCGGCGAAATTTGAAGCACACAATGCCCGGGGTGGAAACGATTTACGGCAAAGCCACGATTTTGAGGACATTATTTACATTTTAGATAATAGCTCCAACATACTGGATAACATCGCTGCTTCAAATCCAAGTGTCAAAGAATATTTAAAGAGTGAATGCCAGAAACTTTTGGAAAATCCGAACATTACAGAAGGAATTGAAACAGCTTTACCTTATGGTTCGGGAGAAGAAGCAACTGAAATCATTATAGAGCTCATCCAAAATATCGCAGATATTCAATAGTGGTAACCAGTTTTAACCATTATTTTGATTTAATGATTGTATTAGACTTCAACTTATTCCGATCGATTTTTAAATTTTTATTTCTTGGAAATTCGGGTACGATTTGTATTTTTTTGGGCACAAGGTGTTTTTGAAGCTTTGCCTTTAGGATTGTTAGGATTTCGTTTGGCTCGATCATTTGATTTCGGGATTCAACAACCAAAACAATTTTTTGACCAAACAATTCATCGGGTTCAGAGGTAACGATAACTTTTTGCTGCAAAATACCTTCAATTTGTTGCTCCAGAATCTCCGGGCTAATTTTAACTCCCCCTGAGTTGATCATATTATCATACCTTCCAAGCCACTTAAAATGTTGGTCATCGATTAACTCAACCATATCGTTTGTTGTGATTTTCTCCTTCAAGAAAGGAGCTTTAATAATCAGGCATTTCCGTTCGTCTAATTGAATCTTTACTCCCTTTAATATTTCAAAATAATCGTCGAGCTCTTGTCCGTTAATCTTTTTTAGTGCAATGTGCGAACAGGTTTCGGTCATCCCAAAGGTTTCGAAAACGTTTGTTGGCAGATCTTGTAATTTTTGTTTCAGGGATGTATCAATTTCTGAACCTCCAATAATCAGGGTTTTTAGGTTTTCAAAATTTACATTGCCTTTTAATAAGTTGGAAACCTGCATGGGCACCATAGCACAAAAGTCAATGGATTTAAAAGAAGATATGTCGGGAATCCCTTTTGGTTCGCATAGCAACAGGTTCATCCCGGATACAAAAGCCCGGACCACCATCATTTTTCCGGCAATATATTTAATTGGCAAGCAAAGAAGCGCATTTTGATTTGGTCCAAGTTGAAAAAACTCAGCCGTTAAATTGGCGGAAGCAATCATTTCCTCTTTCTTCAAGGTTATGTATTTTGCCTTACCAGTGGTCCCTGAACTGGCTTGCGAAATTGAATCGGTTGGCGAAATAAATTCCACTATAAAACCATAGACTTCTTTTTTCCAGGCTGGTAAATCTTTACTTATAATCTCGTATAAGCAGAAATCAACCAACTCCTGAAGCGAGTAATAGGTATTATCCAGTGTGAGCCCCTTAAAAGTAAATTTCATTTCAACTCTTTAAATGTTATTCAGTCTCCAGGTCTTATTGGGATCGTAAAATAATCGATCTGCTTTTAGTTCTAACGGACAATCTATATTATTGGTATATAAAGCACCGGTTCCAAGTCCCTGGTACATATCGTTTTTAAGGGTTGAAGTCCACTGGGCAATGGCATTTAATCCGATATTTGATTCCAAAGCCGATGTTACCCACCAAGCTATTCCTAGATCATCTGCCAATTTGATCCATTCTTCACTTTCTTTAAATCCGCCGAGAAGAGTAGGTTTCAGGATAATATACGATGGCATGATTTCTTTCAATAGTTCCTGCTTGTTTTTGCACCCATTAATTCCAACCAGTTCTTCGTCGAGGGCAATAGGCAGTATGTTTTGTGAACAGAGATCCTTCATTTCTTTAATTTGCCCCTGTTTTATTGGCTGTTCAATGGAATGGATATCCAATTCTGCCAATTTTTTGAGTTTTGTCGCTGCCTCTGCAGGAGCGAAAGCACCGTTGGCATCCACCCTTAATTCCAATTGCTGAATTGAAAAGTGTTTTCGGATATTTTTCAAAATCGACAATTCGGTCTCCCAGTTAATTGCCCCGATTTTTAGTTTCAGGCATTTAAAGCCTGCTTTTATTTTTGATTTTACTTGTTCAACCATAAAATCTTCATCGCCCATCCAAACCAATCCGTTAATCGGAATATATTTTTCTCCTGAAGTAAATGTTGAAGGGAAAAGGATTTTTGAACCTTTCGCCTGGTAATCTAAAAGCGCTGTTTCAAGGGCAAATTGCAGCGATGGGAAAGCTGGGTAATGAGTTTGTGGGATTTTTCCAAAGCTATTTATTTTGTTTACAAGCGTTGAAATTTCAGTTTCTATTTTTGATAGATCATCTACACTTAACCCCGGAATAGGAGCGATTTCCCCAATTCCCCTGATGTCAGGGTTATGCTCATCGAAAAGTGATAAATACCATGAAGTTTTTGACCTAAGAACCCCTCTTGAGGTTCCGGCAGGCGCTTTAAATATCAAATCAATTTTTGAAACGGATGCTTTCATTTCGAGTTATAAAATAAGCCCAACCCCAAAACTAAGCGAAAATGCAAAAGTGGTTAACGCAAGTTTTTTTAGTTCAATATTTAACTCTGTTGGAATTTTGTTTCCAAGTACTGTTTTAATATTTAAAAACAAAAAGGGTAGGGTGAGTAAAAACAACAGTTGATAATACGATTCCCAGAAGATAAGGGTATAAAGCAAACTAATTAAAACTGCCATAACAATTAACGAGGTGTGGTAAACCTTGGCATTTTTTTGCCCGAGTCGCACCACCAGGGTTCGTTTCCCGCTGAGGCTGTCGTTTTCAATATCGCGCATGTTGTTTAGGTTTAACACGCCTGTGCTTAGCAGCCCGATTGCGGCGGCCGGTAATAATGTCCAAACATTAAATTCATTGGTGTGCAAATAATAAGTTCCACAAACACCAACCAGCCCAAAAAAGAGAAAAACAAATGGATCGCCAAAACCACTGTAACCATAAGGGTTTCTCCCGACAGTATATTTTACGGCAGCAACAATGGCCGAAATGCCGATGGTTAAAAACAATAGGGAATACAGAAATGGGAGTTTTGTTAAGCCAAAATAAATAAGCAATAATCCTGAAACAAGCGATAAAATAATAAAAGTGATTACCAGCTTTTTCATCCCGGCAAGAGAAATTCTCCCAGATTGAACGGTCCTTTCCGGTCCGACACGGTTTTCATTGTCAACACCATTTTTCGAATCCCCATAGTCGTTGGCCAGGTTCGAAAGTATTTGTAAAAAAGTGGTTGTAAGGGCAGAAAATAACAAAACAGGCGTTTTAAATTTACCTTCGGGAACAGCCAAAAAACTTCCCACAAAAGTGCTTGATAAAGCCAGGGGCAGGGTTCGTAAACGAAAGGCATCAATCCAAATTGCTATTTTATTCATTCAATTACTTGTATTTTGACGTGTAAAGTGCTCAAAGCTTATAGCTTAAAGCTTGAAACTGTTTTAAGGCAATTTAGGGTATTTTTTAAAATCAGGCTTTCTTTTTTCAAGGAAAGCTTTTTTCCCTTCCTGCGCTTCTTCGGTCATATAGTACAACATGGTTGCATTTCCTGCAAATTCCTGGATTCCCACCTGCCCGTCAAGCTCGGCATTTAATCCGGCTTTGATCATTCGTAAAGCCAAAGGGCTTCTTTCCATCATTTTTTCGCACCACGCAACAGTTGTATCTTCCAAATCTTCCAGCGGAACGACCTTGTTTACGAGTCCCATTTCAAGGGCTTCCTGTGCTGAATATTGTTCGCATAAAAACCAAATTTCTCGTGCTTTTTTCTGCCCAACAACCCTTGCCAGATAGGACGATCCGAACCCTGCGTCGAAGCTGCCAACTTTGGGCCCGGTCTGACCAAAAATAGCATTCTCGGAAGCAATGCTAAGGTCACAAACCACATGCAAAACATGGCCTCCTCCAATGGCATAACCATTTACCATTGCCACTACTGGTTTAGGGATTGACCGAATCAGTTTTTGCATGTCGAGAATGTTTAACCTCGGCACTCCGTCTTTCCCAATATAGCCTGCAAAACTTTTTACATTTTGATCGCCACCACTACAAAACGCTTTATCACCTTCGCCAGTTAGTACAACTACATTTATATCCTGGCTTTCGCGGCAATAGACCATTGCTTCGCACATTTCTTTGGTTGTGTCGGGCGTAAAGGCATTCCTGTACCTTGGCCTGTTGATGGTTATTTTTCCAATTCCGTTATAATATTCAAATTTTATCTCTTCATATTCTTTAATGGTTTCCCATTTTCGCTTATTTCCCATTTTCGCTTTTTATATAATTAAAGAAATCTTTTGTTGTTTCGGTATCCCCGTCATCCGGTGTTTCAATTTCCAGTATAACCCGATCTACGTTTTTACCTGTAATTTGTTGGATACTTTGGTTTAATTGTTCTTTTGTATTGCAGTAAATATGTTTAAATCCAAAGGCTTCAGCTATTTTATTCATTTTTACCGGGTGATGGGCTTTAAAAAAGTCGTTGTAACTTGCATGATCTGAGGGACCTTGAATAAGCTTAAAAATGCCACCGCCTTTATTATTTACAACAATTATCTTAAGATTTTTCGGAAAATCCCTGTTCCACAGGGCATTCGAATCGTAGATAAAACTCAGGTCGCCCAAAATTGCATAAACCTCACGGTTTGTTTTTGAAGCGATACCTGCGGCTGATGATAAGCATCCATCGATTCCGGAAGTGCCCCGGTTCGCATAAAATATACGGTTTTTTTGCCCGAAATAGTGAAGGTAACGAACCGCACTACTGTTTCCGGCAATCACAATTGCATCTTTAGGGAGGAGTTCACTTATTTTTTCATATACTTTTAAGTCGGAAAAGGGGATGTGTTCTAAATACTCCAGGCTCTTTTTCAAACAGTTTACATTCTTATTTTTCCAATATTTTTTGAAGCTATTGGCTTTTCCTTCTTTTATTGGAAGTACATTTAATAAACCTGAGGGTGAAATTCTCAGGGTGTTTTTAAGCAAACGATACGTATCTATTATTCTTTCCGAATCTTCGACAAAATAAAATTCGGCATGTGTTTGTTCCTGTAAGAAATTCTTAAGTTTTTTGGATACCACATGGCCCCCAAAATAAACCACCATTGTTGGTCCCGAATTCGAAATATTCTTATCCGATACATTGATGGAAACATCAGGTGAGCAAATGGTAACTCCTTTTTGGATGTTTGAAATAGCCTCGGTAAAAACAACAACCCTATGGTCTTTTGCTATCCGTTCGATGGCTTCTTTCAATTCATTATTTGGCGATGATTGTCCGCAAATAATATAAATAGAATTGGCATTGTTCCAACTTTCCAAAAACTCATTAGGCACTGTATGCTTGTTTTCTTTTTTCTGAATCTCTGGAGTTGGGATCAGCTGATTTGCTTTGGGCAGCTCGTCATATAAAGGTTCCCGCAAAGGAATATTAATATGAACCGGGCCATTAAATCCCTTAGTGCTTATTTCATATGCTTCTCGAATAATTTCTTCGCATTTTTTTATCGCACTGTTCGTGAGGACATCAGCCGGGAATTCAAAACTTTTTTTTATGTTTTTACCGTAGAGATTTGTTTGATAAATAGTTTGATTGTCTTGCTGACTAATAAGTTCGGGTGGGCGGTCTGCCGTTAATACCAACAGTGGTACTCCCTGAAAATATGCTTCGGCAACTGCTGGTGCATAGTTTAACGCTGCGGTACCTGAGGTGCAAACAAGAATGCTTGGTTTTTGTGTTTGTAAGGATTTGCCAAGGGCATAATATGCAGCACTTCGTTCATCCACAATGCTTGTGCATTTTAATCCGAATTTAGCATAAAAGGCATTGGTTAATGGTGCGTTTCTCGACCCCGGCGAAATAACAACATCTTCTACTCCGAGCGTAAAAAGTATATCAACAATTTGAACAATATATTGATGCTTGTGCAACATTGCTAAGGAAGATTTCGGATAACAGACAACAAAGTTTCTGCTTTAATTTTGGTTTCCTGCCACTCATCTTCCGGAATTGAATCAATGGTAATCCCGCCACCAACAAACAAAGCAAGTTTGTCTTTAAAAACTTTCATGCACCTTAGGTTTACAAACAAAGATATGGATTTCTCGATTCCGACAGGCCCTAAAAAACCGGTATAATATTCCCGTTCATGCGATTCAATATCCGAAATAAATTTCATGGTAATTTCTTTGGGCATACCACACACTGCAGGAGTGGGGTGCAGGCTTTCAATCAGGTTCCCGATTTTGTTTTTAAGCCGATATGTATCGAAATAAAAATCTGTCCTCAGGTGCAAAAGGTTTCCGGCTTTTTTAGCATACGGACCAATCTGGTTGTAATTGTTCAGTTGATAATCTTTTAATATGCTTCGGATATACCAGGTTACATAGTTTTGTTCTTCCCGCTCTTTGTTGTTCCAACTGTTCAGGTTTTCAAATTCGGGATTATATGGCCTGGTTCCGGCTACCGATGCTGTTTTAAAACTTCCATTTTCGACATAAGCGAGTGGTTCGGGAGTTGCCCCAATCCATAAATGCGGCCCAGCTTTAAATGTGTAAATAAAAGCGTTGGGGTAGGAGGCGCACAGTTCAGAAAACAGTTGGGTTATTTTTCCCAAATAATTTCCCTCATGGATTTTAACCCGGCTTAGTACTGCCTTATCGAACTTGTTTTCTTTGATGGCATCGATCAACTCATTTATTTTATCGAGATAGAGGCTTTTTGAAATCTCTTCAGGATAATTGCAATCTGAGCCATTTAAATAATCGACTTTTGTTTCCTGTAGTATTTTATAGTCATCCTGACCGAGGTTTTTTGTAAACACATAATCAGGTTGGATGAGGAACATGGTATTACAATCGTTTTTTAAAAATGGCGCAACAAGGAAACCTTTGCTTTCTTTTAGTGCCGATAAATTATTAATTGTTTTTACCCCGGCAGTTTTCTGAACAACCAGTACAGGATCATTGGCATTGGGCAATTGGTATGCCGCAAATGTAAGGTTGTTTGCCAGGCAAACCGAAATAGCTTCGGGCACTGATACGGTAATTGGTGCTACTTTTTGCATTAAATTGTTTCCTTTAGGCCTTCTCTTTTATACTATTAGTAACCCTTGCTGTCGAAATAAGTTTACCCTTATTGTCGGTAATGTTTACATTCCACACATGGGTAGTTTTGCCCTGGTGCAATAATTCAGCTTTTGCAATAACCATTCCTTCCCTAATAGTGGATAAATGGTTGGCGCTCACCTGCGATCCAAATACAATGTATTTTTCAATATCAACCAAAACAAATGATGCGGCGCTGGCAACTGTTTCTGCCAAAGCAAGCGAAGCCCCGCCATGCAAAAAACCAAGAGGTTGTATTGTTTTATTGGAAACCGGCATTTGGGCAATCAGGTAATTGTTCCCAGCTTCAATGAATTCTATTTCGAGGTTGCTGATTAAAGTATGGCGGCAAAAATTGTTAATTTCCTCTATGGTCATGAACAGCTATTACTAAATATCCGACTCAAAGATAAAAATTCCGAACAAAAAACAGGGAATGACAGGAATGAATTATATCAGCATTGCGGTGGAGTGAAGGTATTAATCTTGGGGGCAGCTTTTATCAAACATTTATGAGGGAAAAGAAGATCTGCTTGAATTTTAAAGGAAAACAAAAAAGAGGCCAGGGGCGGCCTCTTTAAGTGAGTAATTTAATTGCTAATTTAAAACTATCTATAAATAAGATGTGCGTTCGATTATTTATTGTTTTTTGTACCACATGTGTGTACCAACATTGTAGTATTGCTTTTTAAGTTCCGGATTTTCATCTAGTTCTTTGCTTGGGTAGGGAGAGTAAGGCAGTAAAACATCGCCTCCGGGTGTCCAGTTGGCAGGGGTTAGCACATCGTTTTCAGCTACAGCTTGCAGTGCTTCCACTGTTCGAACAATTTCATCGATGTTTCTTCCTACTTGCATTGGATAAAAATTGATCGTTTGAATTACATTGTCAGGACTAATAATGTATACTCCACGAACATCTTTGGTTGTGCTGGTTTTATCATGGATCATACTGTACAAACGTGAAATCTTTACGTCTTCATCGTCAATTAGTGGAAACATAATTTTTACTGATTCCTTTCCAGGAACATTAATTTCTTCGATCGACTTTTTCCACATGGCATGTTGTGATACATTGTCGGTTGAAATAATTGCAATTTTTACACCCAGGTCATCAAATTGCTTTTGCATGTGGGCTAGTTGTAATATTTCTGATGTACAAACGGGGGTAAAATCCCTTGGGTGGCTAAATAAAATTTTCCAACTATCACCAAAATCAGATGGAAAATTAAGCTTGCCATTCGTGGTATTTGCTTTAAACGAAGGTGCATCGTCTCCAATAAGTAAAGATTCGCTTTTCTGAGAAATCGCAGTAAGCGAAAAGACTGCCAACACAAGTACTAAAAATATTCGTTTCATAGCTCAAATTTTTAAATGGATAATTTACTTGTGCAATATACAATCCTGAGCGAGTTGAAGTCAATCGGTATTTGTACCTAAATTACGTAGGGGATACTACTTAATGTGGATAGAAATCTGCAAAATCAATACTTCTGCAGTTTATCTTAAAACGATAGGTTATTATTTATGGCATACCGAATAAGTTCGGCAGTAGTACTGATTGTGAGTTTTGATTGAATATTATTTTTGTGAGTTTCAACGGTTCGGGGACTAATATTTAAAGTGTTTGCAATTTCTTTATAAGATAAGCCATCTGCAAAAAGATTTAAAACTTCAATTTCCCGGTTGCTCAAAATTTGCTTAATATTTTTATCCTCTTTATTTTTTTTCAATTTTTCAGAAACACGGCAGTTTAACCTGCAATTTTCAGGATTTTCAAAAAATAACCCTCCGCTTCCAACTTTTTTAATGGCTTCAACCAATTCTTCTTCACTGTTTTCTTTCCAAATAATACCTCTTACTCCGTTAACTATTGCCTCGGGTATGTTAATATTTGTGGAACAGTCTAATAACAGCAAAATCGGTATTTTTGGGTGAGATGAATATATTCTTTTACAAATAGAGTTAATATTTGCGCTGGGGAGCGACAAGTTAATGATGATAATATCGGTGTCTTTCTTGCGTACCAGCCTTAATAATTCATCCGTATTAAGGGCTTTTCCCACAATTGAAAATTTTGGTTCCTGATCAATAATAAGTGCTAATCCTTTTTGAATTAGTGCAAATTCATTTAACAAAAGTAATTTCATAGTAGCCCCCGGTACATTCCAATTAACAGTATCAATCCCAAATTATTATGTTAGAAAGTTACATTATAAAAGCCTGGCCAACATACAATTTCATTGTATTGATAACCAAAAATTTTGATTGCAAGGCATTTTGTTCAAATAATCGAACAAAACAGGACATTATTCTATAAAATCCCCAAAAAAATGCACAAAATAGTTGAATTTAATGGATTTTGTTTTTGCTGAAAAACAAGGTGAATTTTGTTGCAACATTTGGTTTCGAAAAAACTTTTAATGTTCCACCATGCAGTTGCATTATTTGTCTCGACAGGCTCAATCCAATTCCTGATCCGGTATCTTTAGTTGTAAAAAATGGAATAAAAATATTTTCGATTATATCTTTTGGGATACCGGGGCCATTATCAAATACCGAAATTTGAGGGAAACCTTCCTCAGTTATGCCAGCTTCCAGTTTTACAACCGCATCTTGCGTGTTTTGTAATGCTTCGCTGCTGTTTTTAACCAGGTTTATAAGAACCTGGGAAATTTGTTTTTCGTCCGCAACAATTTCGAGGTTTTCAGGCGAAATTTGAAGCTGGTAGTTGATATGTTGGTACCTGGGTTCGGTATCAAAAAGGGTTAATATACTCTCGCTAAATTCGAACAAATGAATTCTTTTTTTGGTAGGCTGGGGCAGCCTTGTGAGCTTCCGGTAGGTGTCAACAAAACCAATTAGGGCAGTTCCCCGCTCATTAATCACCGAAAGTCCTTTAATAGTGTTGTCAATTATTTTTTGTGTAGGTTGTTCATCCTGGTGTTTGGTGTAATAGCCCAATAATGTTTGCGCCAGCGATGTAATTGGGGCAACAGTGTTCATTATTTCATGGGTTAAAACCCGGATAAGTTTAATCCATGAATCCAGCTCTTTTTCTTCCAGTTCAGATTTTATGTCCTGGATGGCCAGCAACATCAGGTTTTCATTTGCGGTTTTAAACAAACTTGTTTTTAAGGATAACTGGATCGGGCCGGATTCGGATGTTATACTCACAAGTTTTCGCTCGCCCTGTTTAATATTTTTTATGTTGAGGTGCAGGTTATCGTCAACTTTTTTAAGTTGGTCAATGTGTGTAAGGTGTTCATAATTTAGAAGTTTTTTTGCAGCACTGTTCGCTAAAAAAATATAACCCTTATCGTTAAAACTAAGGATACCTATGGTAACGTGTTCCAAAATTGCCTGAAAATACTGTTCTTGTTCGCGCAGCTCAACCTTTATTTTTTTAATGTGCTCATTCACCTTGTTTAAGCTGGCATTCAGGTCCCTTAGAGATTTGTTGTTGGTTTTTTCGGTAAAATGTAAGGTTGAATCATCGTTCCGGATGGCATCAAAAAAGAATGCCATTCTCCGGTTGGTTGAATTAATAAAATAAATGAGCTCAATGACCAGTCCCATAAAAATCAGAAAAAAGATGCAGCTTAAAATGTAATTTTCGCTAACAAGCAGTAATGCAAACCCAATTGCTGTAAATGCCAGGATACAAGATCGGATGATGATACTTAAAAATAGGTTTCTGCTTCCCATGGATTAAATTTACTTTGAGTATTGGGTATGGAGCTCCAAGTTTAAAATTTAAATTGCCTATTGTAATTCTGAATTTTAGAAAATAATTGTCACTAAATGTAGTGATTTTTCTACTTTGTAATTGAACTACACTAAATACTTCTTAAGACTTTTGTAAATGAACTTTCTATTATTGATAGGGATAGTGCTGTATTCCTCAATTTGAACTTTGCCTTTTTTACATCCTGTATTTTTTCATTTTGTTGTAGAGGGTTTGCCTGGTTACCCCAAGTTTGTCAGCTGCCAACGATAGATTCCCTTTATGCTTCTCAATGGTTTTTAAAATTAATTTTTGTTCCATGTCTTCCAGTGTGCCGGAAAGCGAATCGGAAGAATCTGGCACAATGGTTTTAAAGAAAAAATCGTCTGGTTTCAGGGTTTTCTTATCAGAAAGGATAACTGCTTTTTCAATGGTGTGCTGCAATTCCCTCACATTTCCCGGCCATTGGTAGTTCTGCAGTTTAACAACGGCTTCTTTGCTAATTTGCAGGCAATCTTTACGGTATTTTGAACAATATTTTCGTAAAAAATAATTGGCAATTACTTCAATATCTTCCACACGCTCATGTAACGGAGGGATGGCAATATGAATGGTATTTATTCGATAGAGCAAGTCTTCGCGGAACAGGTTTTTGGCAACCATTTCTTCCAGGTTTTGGTTGGTCGCACAAATAAGCCTGATATTTACCGGGACAGGCTTATTTTCGCCTATTTTAGTAATTGTCCGATTTTGAAGCGACGATAATAATTTGGGCTGCAAATGAATAGGTAGGTTTCCGATTTCATCCAAAAAAAGTGTCCCGTTGTTTGCGGTTTCAATTTTACCGGTCCTGTCGCTATTGGCATCTGTAAAAGATCCTTTTTTATGCCCAAATAATTCACTTTCAAAAAGGGTTTCAGAGATTGCCCCCATATCAACGGAGACCATTATTTCGTTGGACCTTTTTGATGCCCGATGTATTTCCTGAGCAATCAGTTCTTTGCCAGTCCCGTTGGCCCCTGTAATTAAAATGTTGGCATCGGTTTGCGCAACTTTCCTTACAAGTGCCATAATTTTTATCATTTCAGGCGATTCGGTAATAAAATATTTTTGCTCCCGGTTAATCTCTTGCTTGAGGATATGTTCTTTTTGTTTCAGTAATTTTATTTCTTTTTTGGATTGCTGCAAGTTAAAAACGTTGCGGAGCGTTGCTTTTAACTTTTCATTGTCCCATGGTTTTAGTACAAAATCGGTTGCACCTTTTTTTAGTGCTTTTACTGCCAGCTCAACATCACCATATGCCGTTATCAAAACAACTTCGATGCTCGGGTTGGTTTCTTTTATCCTTTGAAGCCAGTAGATTCCCTCGTTCCCGGTGTTTACACCCGCCGAAAAATTCATGTCCAATAAAATAAGGTCAAAAGATTCTGACTGGAGTAGGGAAGGGAGCAAATTTGGGGATGAAATTGTCTTTATGACCTCAAATTCGTCTTGCAAAAGCATTTCCATTGCACTTAAAATACTTTTGTTATCATCGACTACTAAAATTTTTCCTTTTATCATGGTGCATAATGTTAGACAACTAAATAAACCAAAACTATACCAAAGAAAGTTTTAACCCGCTAAACAGCCTACCTTCCTTAACTTGAGCCTATTCAAAGGTAAGATGCTTGTTATTCTAATCAAACCGGATGTAAAAATATTTTACAGTATTTGTCCATTATTTTTACAAGACAGCACGTTTTAGTAGTATTTAAAAACTGTAATTTGCAGTAGTTAAGGAGATTAGCTTTGTGGCATCTTTTTGGCACTTCTTTATGCACCAAATCAAAAGAAACAAAAAACATGTCAAAAACAATTGGCAAAATAGGTGTATTGCTGATCTTTTTTATGATGCTTGGTATGAGCATGCGCGCCCAAAAATTATGGTCTTTGCAGGAATGTATTGATTATGCTGTGGCCAATAATTTAACGATTAAAAAAAGCACCTTGCAAAACAAAATTAACAAGGAAAATTATGATCAGACAAAACGTAATATCCTTCCGTCCCTAAGTTTTGGTTCGAGTTCGAGTTTTAACTTTGGTAAGTCGATCGACCCAAATACGAACGATTATGTTGACAAGACTTTTTTCTCGGCAGGTTACAGTTTCAGTGCAAGCATGGATTTATTTGATGGTTTTTCGAAATTAAACAGGATTTCGTACAACAAATTAAATTACCTGGCGGGCCTGGAAGACGATAAGCGGGAGAAAAACGATATTGCTTTTAGGGTCATGGATGCCTATTTTTATATTTTGTTTTACGATGGCTTGCTTGAGATTGCCAAAGAACAAAAACAGGTTTCGGAATTAAGCTTAAATCAGGCAAAGTCGATGGTGGAAGCAGGATTAAAAGCTAAAGCAGATTTGCTCGAAATGGAATCAAGAATGGCAGAAGAAGAGGTTTTTGTGGTGCAAACCTTAAACTCAAAAAACGAATACCTTTTGTCTTTAAAACAGTTGATGAATTATGGCTTAGAAGAAAATTTCAACATCGGGAAAGAAAATACATTAATGTTTGCCCCCGGAGGAATAACAACTTCGCAGGATTCGGTATTATTGGTTGCGAAAGAAAACAATCCGTTTATTAAAAGCGGTGTATTAAGAAAAATGGCTGCCGAAAAATACCTGGCAATTATTAAAAGCAACCTGTATCCTTATTTAGGCATGAACAGTGGTTATTCAACCAGCTATTCAGCTTTGGTTGGCAGCGAAGATATCACGCCTGTCGATGAGCAATTTAAAAACAATGCATCTCAATATGTTGGGGTTTCATTAAGCATTCCGATATTTAACCGTTGGGCCAACAGGTCGAATATTAAACTGGCACAACTTAATCTGGAACAGGCGCAAGTTGATTTAGATTTAAATATTCAACAAATAAACCAGGAAATAGAAAAAAACTTTCA
The DNA here is from genome assembly GCA_963677475.2 of Prolixibacteraceae bacterium. Lineage (GTDB taxonomy): Bacteria > Bacteroidota > Bacteroidia > Bacteroidales > Prolixibacteraceae > JABMQB01. The sequence goes on from CAXXQD010000021.1 coordinate 891,869, forward strand.
GGATCTTTTTGCCTTGTCTTCGGAGTATGAACACATGGTTAACCAGCGCGATGCTGCAGAACTGGCATTTCAATCGTCAAGCAAGAAGCTCGAACAAGGCCTTATAAATGCCATCGACTATTATAATTCAAAAAACCTTTTGGCAAGGGCGAAAAGCAATCTGTTAAGTACAAAATTACAGTATGAACTTAAAAGTCGTACCATCGACTTTTTTATGGGCATACCAATATATACAAGCAATAAAACCAACCAATAAATATTTCCGGAAATGAGTATGGATAGAAAAATAGAAAAGAAAAAAGGCTTACGTTTAAAGCATATTATATATATAGTTGCCGGACTGGCATTTATAGCCTTAATTGTAAAAATAGTTACAGATTCAAATACTTCTGTTTATAAGGTGGAAGCCGATAAAATTTCAATTGAAGAAGTTCAGTATGGTCAATTTAATGACTACACAAAAGTTAATGGAGTTGTGCAGCCCATTAGTATTATTTTTCTGGATGCAATTGAAGGGGGCCGGATAGAAGAGAGGTTTATTGAGGAAGGGACTATGGTAAAAAAAGGGGATGTTATTTTGCGCCTTGAAAACAGGCAATTGTACCAGACCATCTTAAATAGTGAAGCGGCTTTGGCCGAAAAAGAGAATTACTTAAGGAATACCCGGATAAGCTTTGAAATAGAGTTGATAAATTCAAAAAAGAATTTATTGGACAACAAATACAGGCTTACGCGTAAAAAAAGGACTTTCGAGCAGTACGAAAAACTATACAAAGATGATCTTATTTCGAAAGAAGATTATTTGATTTCGAAAGAAGATTATGAATACGAAGTTGGATTGCTGGAGATTAACGAACTGAAGGCTAAAAATGACTCGCTAATCCGTGCAACCTCCATGATAACCCTTCAGGAAGACCTTGAAAAAATGCGGGAGACGCTCCAGCTGGTTCACGAAAGATTGGAAAACCTGAATGTAAAAGCCCCTGTTGATGGGCAACTTGGTATGTTAGATGCCGAAATAGGTCAATTGGTAAGCAGTGGTAACAGAATAGGACAAATAAACGTCTTAACTAATTATAAGGTTGAGGGGCTGATTGATGAGCATTATATTGATCGTGTCAGGGCAGGTTTGTCGGCAACATTTGAGCGAAACGACCAGAAACATGCTATGGTCGTAAAAAAAGTTTATCCTGAAGTAAGGGAAGGGCAATTTCAGATCGATATGGTTTTTAAAGATGAATTGCCCGAAAAAATCAGGACCGGGCAAACCTATTATGTTGATCTTGAACTTGGACAGCCACAAACAGGTATTATTATTCCAAAAGGGGCATTTTTCCAAAGCACCGGGGGCCAGTGGATATATGTAATGGACCCAAGCGGAACATTTGCTGTGAAACGGAATATTCGGATTGGCCGTCAAAACCCACAATATTACGAAGTGCTCGAAGGCCTCGAAAAAGGTGAAAAAGTGGTGACGTCAAGCTACGATTTGTTTGGTGATAACGATAAGTTGGTTTTAAAATAGAGAACTAAAAATAGAATTAATTAATATTTTCCCTTTTGGGAATAAATGAAAACATTATGATCAGAATAGAAAAACTATCAAAGATCTTCCGTACCGAGGAAGTCGAAACGTTTGCATTGAACGAGGTATCAATGCATGTCAAGTCTGGCGAATTTGTGGCTATTATGGGTCCATCAGGATGTGGAAAATCAACCCTTTTGAATATCGTTGGTTTGCTCGACAATCCAAGCACAGGCGAATATTATTTTGATGGTACCGAAGTAGGATCCTATAAAGAACGCCAGCGCACCCAACTCAGGAAAGGAAATATTGGTTTTGTATTCCAAAGCTTTAATTTGATTGACGAGTTAACCGTTTTTGAAAACGTTGAATTGCCTTTGATTTATTTGAAAATGAAAGTGAAAGAACGCAAAGAAATGGTCAATAGCGTTTTGGAACGGATGAAAATAGGGCATAGGGCAAAACACTTCCCTCAACAATTGTCAGGAGGGCAACAGCAAAGGGTTGCCATTGGAAGGGCAGTGGTTGCAAACCCAAAATTAATTTTAGCCGATGAGCCAACCGGTAACCTTGATTCTAAAAACGGCCTTGAAGTCATGAACCTGTTAACCGAATTAAACAAAGAAGGAACAACAATTATTATGGTTACCCACTCCATGCACGACGCAGGTTTTGCCCACAGAACCGTTAACTTGTTTGACGGACAGATTATTACCGAAAATATCAATGCTGAAATGCAGATGCTATAGGCATATGATTTTTGTAAAATTGGTTTAAGGAAACTGTATGGGATCGCTCGATTGTGTAAGTTGTGAAAAGGAAAAGTGATGCTATAAATTAAAAGCGAAATATCATGAAAGGCTTGAAAATAATTGCCGCTTTTATAATCGCGTTATTAATTGGTTTTTATGGGTGCAAGCAAAAGCCAGAAATTTCTAAAGAAGAATGGATTGGCAAGCCTGTAAAAGAGTGGCCAGAACTTGCCCTTACAAATAATATAAGTTTTAATGATACCACATTTAGCAACCTGGCAAATTCATTTATTGTAGATACCGGGATCGATACCATTGGGGTGAGCAGCAAACATTTATTCCTCATTTTTAAAAACCAGCTCAGTTTAAATTCTATCGATCCGGGAGAGGGGTTTAACTATTGGAATTTTAATAGCAGGAAATTTCCCGGACAGATCATACAAACGAAAAACCTGATTAATAAGGACAGCAACGAACCTATTGGTGAGTTTCGTACCTTGAAAGACCGTGATTGGCTGATTTTTGAATTGGATAAGCAAAGCCTTCATGCCTATCCCTTGAAAATTAGGTATGCGCCAATTAAAAAAGGGGAAATTATTTATGCCGTTGGGTATAGTTTGCATGATGAAAACAAAAAAATCCCCCAGTTGACAAAGCTACAATGTTATACAAGCGCAGGTACTTATTATTATGTGCATACTATCTCTGAAAATACACACCCGGAAGGAACAAGTGGTTCGCCTGTAATTGACAAAAATGGGTATTTGGTTGGTATCGTTTCGGGTGCCGAAGGAAATCTGGGTATTATCGGGGGAACAATGTATTTGAAAAAATTATTCGATAAATACCAGGTCTCTTATAAAGTAGATTTTTGAATTAATTCTTAAACACGGAACATCATGAACCTACACCACTTAAAACAAGCCATCTTAAATTTGACAAAAAAAAGAAGCAATGCATTCATTAGCCTGACTGGTTTATCCATTGCTTTTGCAGCCATTTTTCATATTTATTCAATCCTTGCTTTTGAAATAGGTTACGATGGTTTTAATGAGAAAGCAGACCGGATATATCGGATTAGTGGGGATATAATTGCAGCCGAAAATACCATGACCCATGCCGTTTTAGGTCCTTTAATGGGGCCCGGCTTAAAAGATGAATTTCCGGCTGTGGAAGAATATACCCGGATGGTGCCGATTAAGCAAATGGTAAAACTGGAAGCAAAAACCGGAATTTTTGATGTCGAAGAGGCATATACTGTCGATCCTTCCATTTTTAAAATTTTTACAATCAACTTCGTATATGGAAATCCGGCAGTAGCGCTTCAAAACCCGGATGAAATTGTGATTAACGAAAGTTTAAGCAATAAAATTTACGGACAGGTAAACCCTATAGGTGAAATCATTGAACGCGATGGCACACCGCTAAAAATTGTTGGTGTAATAAAAGATAGTCCGGCAAACGCACATCATAAGCTAAACGTCTTGTTTTCGATGGGCAATCAGTGGACCAATCTCGAACATATACCAAAGCAACAGCTATCTGAAGGCTACTGGATGCCAAATTGTTATGTGTTTGTTTTATTACAAGAAAAGGCCAGGATTGAAGATATTACCGATAATTTTCATTTGTTTTACGACAAATATATGGCATTGTTTGGGGATGCTATAAATGCAAAGTTTTCTCCGGTTGCAATACCTTTAGAAGATGTCCACTTTTCACGCGACATGAGTTACGACTATCCCAAAGGTAGCCGCACTTATACTTATATCTTTTCAGCGATTGGACTCTTCATTTTGCTGATTGCGTTTTTCAACTATTCCAATTTGCTGGTATTTCAAAATATTGATCAGGCAAAAAATATTGGGATACGGAAAATTAATGGTGCCAATCAGATAGGCATATACACTCAGTTTTTTTATAATTCCCTGACCGCGATATTTGTCGCAATTGTTTTTGGGGGCATATTGTATACCCTTACCATTCAATTGTTTAGCAACCTGGCAATAGTCCATACAAAATCCATATCACTAAAATTATTTTTGGGCTTATCAGGAATACTATTAATTGTTCTATCGTTTTTTTCTTCGCTCATTCCATTTTTTAACCAATACTCAAAAAGCGGAATAAAGCTTCTTCTAAGAAAAGAACAAACAATGTTACCAAAGAATCTAATGAGCTTTAGATATTTATCAACTACCTTACAATTTTCAATGGCTATTTTGCTACTAATTGCCGTTTTATTTATCAGCAAGCAGTTGACTTTTATGGTTAACAGCAATATGGGCTTCGATAAAGAAAATGTAGTAATGTTGAAACTCAATAAAACCATTTGTAATAAAGGGACAATTTCATCATTAAAGCAGGAATTGATGAAAAATCCGGATATAGAATCAGCAGCATTTTCACATCGTTCAGTGGGCGATGTTATGGGCAGCTATCATTTTCAGTTGGACAGGAATGGTAAGAAAATAACAAAAATAGTTGGTGCCATGGGCATTGATTATGAATATATACCACTGATGAAGATGGAATTGGCAGAAGGTCGGATCTTTGATCAGAACTTCAACGACGATAAATTTAACTCGGTAATTATTAATGAAGCAGCCATTAAATTTTGCGATTTTAAAGCACCTGTTATTGGGCAATCAATTAACCAGGCCAAAATAATCGGTGTTTTAAAAGATGTTTCGTTTAATTCGTTGCACAACGAAACCAAACCGGTAATACTATTTTTAGGAGATCAAAAAGAAGGCTACCTGAACATACGCTTAAGGGCAAATGCTAATCTGGCTATTGCCGGCAAAACAATCCAAAAAAATTGGGAAAGCTTTTTTAACAACGAACCTTTTGAAATGCAGTTTTTGGACAACAGGGTCAAAATGCTTTACAACGATGATTATGCCAAAAGTAAGTTAATTAGGCTATTTACATTGGTTACACTTCTAATTGCATTAATGGGGCTTTTTAATATCTCTTTAATGCAGGCTCAACAAAAAATTAAAGAAATCGGCATCCGAAAGGTAAATGGAGCCAAAGTTTCCGAGATATTAACGATGCTTAATAAAGACTTTATTAAATACGTAGTGATCGCCTTTGTAATTGCATCGCCAATCGCATATTATGCCATGAATAAATGGCTTGAGAATTTTGCTTACAAGACCTCGTTAAGCTGGTGGATATTTGCCCTTGCCGGAATGTTGGCATTGGGGATTGCATTGCTAACGGTTTCGTTTCAAAGTTGGAAAGCTGCAACGAGAAATCCTGTGGAGGCGTTGAGGTATGAATAGAAAGCATGGGGAATCTGGTGGATCCCGATTTAATCGGGATTGAGGTATGAATAAAAGTAAATAATTAGAAATCGGAGATAGTAGTAACCTTTGGTGAATAAAAAATTTGAGTATGAGTTTCAAAAACAATTTACAAGTTAGTTACAGGCATTTAAAAGCCGATAAAACGAATACGCTTATTAGCATCAGTGGATTAATTCTGGGTTTAGGTATTGTAACTGTTGTCCTTGTTTTTGTTTTAAATGAATTTGGGTATAACAGTTCTTTCGCGAATAATAACAGAATCTACCGCGTACTCAATTACAACGAATTGGATAATCATTCTTGGGCAAATACGCCTTTTGTAATTGCTGAAGAAGCCAAAAGTAAATTTGCTGAAATTGAAAGTTTTGCGCATCAGTATAATATGGGAAATATTGAAGTCAAAAGAAATACTGAATATATCCGCGAACCTGATGTAATGTGCACTGAAAGTGACTTTTTTAGTATTTTCGGAATTGACATATTGAATGGAAGCCTGAATAATTTTGATCACTCTGAAGAACTGATTCTTTTGAGTGAAAGCCTGGCAAATAAATATTTTGGAGCGGAAAATCCTGTTGGACAACGACTCGAGATTCGTTATTTAGGAAAAGAATTTCCAATGGAGGTAGCGGGCGTTTATCGTGATATCCCTCAAAATTCAAGTATAAAAGCTACGCTAATAGCAAATATTGATTTTGCATTGCAACATTTGGAAGATAACATCCAAACCAACGCTAAAAAACCCGATGAGAATGAATTCAGACAAGCTTGGAAAGGAGTTTTTTTTACAAATTTTCTGTTATTAAAAGAAGACATTGACGTTAAAGCTTTCGAAACTAAACTTTGGGAAATGGGCAATAAAAATTCAAGTGAAAACTTTAAAATGTCTCTATCGCTCCAGCCATTTTCCGATATCTATTTTGGTTCTGAAAAAATTGTAGATAACAACAAAAAGGAACAGGGAAATATTTCGATGTTGTTGGTTTTAGCTTTTATTGGATTTTTAATTCTTGTAACTGCTTCTATCAACTATCTCAACCTGGCGTCGGCAAAAGCTATGTCGCAGGTAAAAAATGTTGCGGTACGTAAAATTTGTGGTGCCAATCGAAAAAGCATTATTGGGCAAATGATTATTGAGTCTACTTTGATTACCATCCTTGCACTACCGTTTGCTATAGCATCGGCATCGGCATCCTTACCTTTTATCAGCTCTATGCTTGGGAAAGACTATTCCATTGAAATATCGGGACAATTGGTAGCAAGCCTTGTCATTTTAGCACTGATTACACTGGTAACTGGTATTTTATCTGGAAGTCTTGTTTCCATAAGATCATCACGATTTGGACTGGTAAACGTTTTAAAAGGAAATAAAATTGACAGCGGAAATAAACATTATACCCGTAAAGCAATGGTTATATTCCAGATTTCAGTTTTTATCTCCTTAATTTCAATTATGTTTTTGGTTCAAAAACAGGTAGAATATGCTTTTAACAAAGATCTCGGTTTTGTTAAAGAAGGTTTGATCCGTGTTCCCCGTGGAGATCATAATCTCGATTTATTTAAACAGGAAATAGAAAAAAATCCAAATGTACTTAGTGCCTGCGGAACATTGTGGATGCCTCCAAGCAACAATAAAATGTACTTGTCTATTCCAAAGGTGAGTAAGCACGATGAAATGGTAAAAGTAAACGGGCTTTTTGTTGGCTATGGATTTGCAGAAACCATGGGGCTCGAAATTGTTATGGGCTCCGACTTCAATGAAGAAAAGAACAACAGAGGTGTTTTGGTCAATGAATCGGCAATTAAAACGTTGGGGTTAACTGAAATATTAGGTGAGCAAACTGCTTTTGGACCAGTAGTTGGTGTCATCGGCGATTTTAATATGTTTTCGATTCATGAAGCTATAGCCCCGATGATAATTGGACTAAATCCGGGAATGAGCCAGAATATGGCTATCCGGTTAAGAACTGAAAATCTACCTGAATCGATCAAATTTTTAAAGAAAACCTGGACTGAAACAGGTGGCACAACTGCCTTTGAATTTGAATTTGTCGATGAGATTTTGAATGATATGTACGAATCTGATATCCGCTTTTCAAAAACCATTGGTTTGCTTGCAATTATTGCAGTTGCCATTGCCAGCCTTGGGCTATTTGGTTTGTCTTTGCTCATGGGAAAACAGCGCATTAAAGAAATTGGTGTCCGAAAGGTAAATGGTGCGCGGATAAAAGAAATAATGGCACTATTAAATAAAGACTTTGTTATGTGGGTGGGAATTGCTTTTGTTATTGCTACTCCAATCTCATACATCGCGATGAATAAATGGCTCGAAAGTTTTGCCTATAAAACTTCGTTAAGCTGGTGGATTTTTGCCCTAGCAGGAATATTGGCATTGGGAATTGCCTTGCTAACGGTGAGTTGGCAAAGTTGGCGGGCTGCAACGCGGAATCCAGTGGAGGCACTGAGATATGAGTAGAAAGCGCGAGGAATCCAGTGGATCCCGATTGAATCGGGATTGAGATACGAATAGAAAGCCTCCCCTAACCCCTCCAAAGGAGGGGAACTCGGAGCTGCAAAGTTGAAAAAATAAGCTGTAAAAAAATTACAAATAATCACAGTACTAACTCCTCCCCTTTGGGGAGGCAGGGAGGGGCTTTAGGGGAGAATTAAAGAGGGGACCAAAATAATAGTTTAAAAGAATGAAAATTGAACAATCGGATATGAATAGGGAAGGAGATGATTTTAAATATTATAAACAATAAAAACTAGCCATGATTAAACGTTTTATAACTTCGGTAATAAGAAACATAAAAAAAGATGTGTACCAGTCGTCCCTGAATATTATCGGGTTGACACTTGGGTTTTCAGCAATAATTTATATCTCTACCTTTATTTTTCACGAGATAAGTTTTGATGGTTTTCATTCAAAGTCTGACCGTATTTACAGGGTCGTTTGCGATGTAAAAATGGGTGAAACAGAAGAAATTTTAACCAATTCTGAAAATCCTATGGCACCAGCTGTTCAGAGTGATTTGCCTGAGGTCGAGGCAGCAACCAGGTTTTACTTTAATAAAAACCAGCTCCTTCAGGTTGGCAATAAAAAAATTATTGAAGAGCGTCTTTGGTATACCGACAAGAATGTATTTGAGGTATTTGATTTTGATTTATTGGAAGGGGATAAGGCTCAGGTACTATCACAACCAAACTCAATAATCGTCACCAATGCTTTTGGGAAAAAATACTTTGGCGATGTACCACTTCTTGGCAAAACAATTGAAGTGGGCGACAAAAATACGTCATATACAATCACGGGAATATTAAAAGATATTCCAAAAAACTCGCATATTCAGTTTGAAGCATTGGCATCGTACAGCAGTTTGTCGGTATTTAAAAGGACCGGCGCATTCGATTGGGGAAATTTCAGGGATTTATACACCTATGTATTATTAAAGCCCAATACAGATTTTGCTTTGCTGCATGAAAAATTTAAGGAATTGCCCATACGATATTATGGAACAATGATGAAAGCCAACATGGGAATGACCATGGCTGATTTCGAAAGCCAGGGCAATTTTGTGACACATCATTTGCAGCCAATAATTGATATCCACTTGAACGATAGGTATGTGGATGACATATTTGTGTATGGCAATGCCCAAATTTTATACATTCTGGGGGCAATTGGGTTGTTAATACTTTTTATTGCAAGCTTTAATTTTATCAACTTGGCAACAGCCAGAGCTTCTTTAAAAGCCAAAGAGATTGGTGTTAAGAAAGTATTGGGTTCTTCCAAATGGACTATTATTTCGCATGTTCTTTCTGAAACCCTGGTATTATGTATTTCGGCATTACTTCTTTCATTTCTGTTGTTGGTTCTTATATTACCTCTGTTGAATTACCTGACAGCTATTGAATTTTCACCTATTGATTTTGTACAGTTTCCATTAATACTTTTCCCATTGATATTGCCGTTTGTAATGGCAGCCCTAACCGGGATTCTGCCGGCAGTAATAATTTCAAAATACAATCCGGTTGATGTCATTAAAGGGCATACCGAGGCCAAGGGCTCATTTGGTATTGCCCGAAATAGTTTGGTTGCGGTTCAATTTGTTGTATTTATATTGCTGATTGCCGGAACTATATCCATAAAGAAACAACTGTATTTTTTGCAAAATTTTAATCCGGGTTTCGACAAAGAAAATGTGTTGGTGATTAACAATAGCCAAAAATTAGGAAATAATTCGCTGGCTTTAAAAAACGAACTTAAAAAATACCCATCGGTTATTGATGCTTCATTAGCTTCCGACTTGCCATCAAAGTTTAGTGGGTCCTCCAATCCTTTTAGAAGATCTGACGATAACGACAGGATATTTTTAAACAGGCTCTATGTTGATGAAAGTTTCTTAAATACTTTGAATCTAAATTTAGTAAATGGCCGCTTTTTTTCGGATAAATTTAACGAAGAAAAACACAACGCCATAATAAACAGAAAAGCAGCCGAATTATTAGGATGGAACGATTGTGAAAATAAAATCATTTTTGATTATAACGATGGGGGCAAAAATTATAATGTGATCGGGATTGTGGAGGATTTTCACCTCGGGTCATTAAAATATGAACAGGAACCAGCCATTTTAAGGACAACGGAAATTGCAGAGTATTTGGCCATCCGCATCCAAAAAGGAAATGCAAGGGAAGCAGTCAACCTTGCTGAAACCAAGTGGAAAGAATTAACAAGCAATGTTCCTTTCGAATATTTTTTCCTGGACAGTTCGTTTGATGCACAATATAAAACCGAAGAGCGCTTAAGCAAGTTGGTGAGCCTTTTTGCCTTTGTTTCAATTGTTATTGCCTGCTTCGGATTATTGGGTTTGATTTCTTTTGCATCTGTTCGAAGGAAGAAGGAAATCGGAATACGTAAAGTAAATGGGGCACGTATTTTTGAAGTGCTAATTCTGCTTAATAAAAGCTTGGTCCAATGGATTTTTATTGCGTTTGTGATTGCTGTACCACTCGCCTGGTTTGCTATTAACAAATGGCTCGAAAACTTCGCCTATAAAACGGATTTAAGTTGGTGGATTTTTGCTTTGGCTGGGGTGTTGGCTTTGGGAATTGCGTTGTTGACAGTTTCTTTCCAAAGCTGGAAAGCTGCAACGCGGAATCCTGTTGAAGCGCTAAGATATGAATAATAGCCTCCCCTAACCCCTCCAAAGGAGGGGAAGAAGGATATAAAATAGAAAGGAATAAACAATTTGAAGAAGTATAACAAATACTTAGGAGAAGTCTCCCCTTTGGGGAGATTTAGAGGGGATTTATAGGGGGAGAATTAAAGAGGGGGTCAAAATACGAGTATTTGAAAAATTACAAACAGATTATAAGCTCAAAACACATATAGTTGAATTTAATTTTTAGTGCCATGATAAAATTTTTATTACGTAATACCCTCAGAAACATTATTGCCCAATTGAGGTTTTCATTAATTAATTGTATAGGACTGGTCATCGGAATTTCCATATTTGTTCTGATCATGTCGTGGGTCAGCTATGAGCTTAGTTTTGATAACTTTAATCAAGATAAAGAATCTATTTACAGGGTCTCAACAACTTCAGGTGCCGAAACCCCAAATGCAATGGCAGTAGCATTAGAAAACGAGTTGCCCGAAGTACTAATTGCATCCCGTTATCAGAATGCCCCTGCATTAACATTCAAGGTAGGCGATGAAGTATTTTACGAGAATAACGTTGTACTGGCAGATCCTTCGCTTTTCAAAATCCTGAACTACCGTTTTAGTGTTGGCAATGCAGATGATGCATTATCAAAACCATACAACATTGTTTTGACTCAACGAATGGCTGAAAAATATTTTAAGGATACTAATCCTATCGGGAAAACAATTTTGATTGACAACCATTTGCCTGCAACTGTAACTGGCATTATGGAGAACCTACCGTCTAATTCACACCTTCAATTTGATTGCCTCATCCCATTTATTGTTATGAAAGAATTGGGGTTTGATATGGATAGTTGGTATAACTGGAACCCAAATACCTACGTTAAATTGCAGGAAAATGCCAATAAGGTAGATGTGGAAGCTAAAGTACAGGCTTTAGTGGATAATCATCGCCGAAATAATAGGGAAACTTTTGTGCTCCAACCGCTCAGGGATATTCATTTCAATACCAAATTAGATTTCGACAAAGCAGTTTCCATTAACCCGACATACATTTATATATTATCCATTGGGTCATTACTAATTTTAATTATCTCCATAATTAATTATGTGAACCTCAACCTGTCGTTGTACAATAAACGAATCAATGAAATTGGGGTAAAAAGGACTCTGGGCGCTTCGAAAAGCAATGTCATCAAACAGGTATTTGTGGATACTTTTGTTGTGGTGCTGATTTCATTCCTGGTATCCTTCTTAATAATTTCTGTGGTAAGCCCAATATACGACGATTTTCTAGGCGGAGAGATCAACTATCATTTGTTTTCACTACAGTCTTTGATAGGATTTGCTGCATTGGTGATTCTGATTACAGTATTGTCGGCTATTTATCCGGCATTATTAATGACATCATACAAGCTCATAAATATCCTCAATAAAAGAAGGCCTGTGAACCGTCAGGGATTTTCATTTCGTGAAGTGTCTGTGGTGGTTCAGTTTGCATTATCGGTACTGCTCATTGTTGGGGCAATTGGTATTAGCAAGCAATTGAATTACATGAAAAATGAAGACCTTGGTTTTGACAGTGAAAATATCGTAAGTATTCCAATGTCAAGCAATTCAGAAACAAAATACAGGAGTTTTAGCAATGAATTATGTAAAAATGTGAATATCGAATCAGTTTCTTTCATTAACCACTCCATTTTAGGTTTTAACAGCACCAATGGTTCGCTTCATTGGGATGGGCAACTGCCCGATGAAAAAATATGGGTTGGGACCAACTCTGTTGATTATAATTACCTTGATTTAATGAATGTAGAATTTGCCGACGGAAGAAATTTCTCAAAGGATCTTATTTCGAATTGTCAAAATACGGCTATTGTAAACGAAGCATTGATAAAGCGTATACGATATGAAAACCCTATCGGGAAAAGTGTAAAGTTTAATGGGAAGGACCTTGAGATTATTGGTGTAATAAAAGATGCCCATTTCCAGTCTTTACATAAAGTTGTCGAACCACAAATTTACAAGTATATCGATTTTAAAAAGGATTTGGATTATAGCTCGGTTGCTGTAATAAAAATCAAAAATCAGGAGGGAGGTAACTTTTCAATGGCATCTTTATTTAAAGATATAAATGCAACATGGAATCAAATTTATCCTGAATATCCGTTTGATTATGGTTTTTTAGATCAGGCAATTGAGAACCAATACAAAACAGAACAGAAACTAACATTTTTAATGTACATATTTTCAGGCTTAAGCATTGTTTTATCCAGCCTTGGACTGTTTGCGCTCTCCTTATTGGTTGTTCAATACCGTACAAAAGAAATCGGGGTGCGAAAGGTTACCGGGGCAAAGGTTTCCGAGATTTTAGTATTACTCAATCGGGATTTCTTAAAATGGGTCACCATTGCTTTTGTAATTGCAAGCCCTGTTGCCTGGTATATTATTGATAAATGGCTTGAAAACTTTGCCTACAAAACCAACTTAAGTTGGTGGATTTTTGCGCTAGCCGGAATAATGACATTGGGAATTGCATTGTTAACGGTTTCATTTCAATCGTGGAAAGCAGCAAGCAGAAATCCTATAGAGAGTTTAAGATATGAATAAAATTGAGAATAAGCTGACAATTCCGATAGCCCCGAAAACTATCGGGAGGAAAGCAGCAACGAGGAATCCGGTGGATCTTGATTTGATTGGGACTACGGTACGAGTATTAGTCAGAGCGTCGTTCCAAGCGAAACTCTGACTAATACAGTGTATTGGATAATTTATTAAAAAAAGGAAGATGAATTCTAAAATTTGGAAAATCGCATTGCGAAACATATTAAAAAACAAACTATTCTCAGCTGTCAACATTGTGGGGCTGACGGTAGGATTTGTAGGTTTTATGATTGTCGCTTTATTTATACGGTATGAATTGACCTGGGACAGTACCCATGAAAATTACGATCAAATTTATCGCGTCCAGGAATATAAAACAAATGCGGTAAACACGCGGGCGGGCAACAATATTTCCCCTCACACGCTGGTGATTACTGCTTCGCTTATTGAGCAGAACCCGGAGTTCGAAAAGGTTTCTGTTATTCGTGAAGAAGAAGGCAAATTTCTTTCGGTAGTACCTGAAACCCAGTTTTACGATGAAACCGGCATTATTGCCGACCATAATTTCTTAGATATCTTTTCCTACAATTTTACGGAAGGGAATCAAACAGAAGCCCTTTCTGCACCATTTTCGATTGTGCTGTCGCAATCAATGGCCGATAAGTTATTCAAAGATGAAAAAGCTTTGGGGCAAAATGTCGTGTACGAAAAGAAACTAAATTTTAAAGTTACCGGCGTATTCCAGGATTTGCCAAAAAATTCGACCATTCGCCCGGCATATATCCTCTCATTTACGACCTTGAGAAGCACCCAACATATAAATAGAAACGAAAGCTGGCAGGGAAATGTGATGACCTATGCCCTTTTAAAACCAGGCACCAACGTTGACGTCCTCGAAGTAAAAATTAAGGATGCCTATAAAGAATTTAAACGAAGGGATTTTGTTGAATTGCAACTTTGTCCACTTTCAAAAATCTATCTTGGATTTAATGGGCAGAAAGACCTTTATATCATGCTCTTTTTTATTGGATTGATTGCTTTGTTTATTCTGATTATGTCGGCTTTTAATTATGTGAATTTCACAATTGCAACATCATCAACTCGCGGGAAAGAAGTTGCAGTTCGCAAATTGGTAGGGGCAGGCAGGCTGTCTTTGGCGACACAATTCCAGGTAGAAACATTACTATTGACCCTGGCGGCGTCAACCTTCGCTTTGTTTATGGTTAAAATGCTTTTGCCGATTTATAACACCTTTGTTGATGCTGACATAACAATGACCTTTGTAGATGACTGGAAAGTAATTTTAGGGCTTATTCTTTCGTCTATAATCATTGGTTTACTGTCAGGAATATACCCCTCGAAGGTGATGACCTCCAAAAAAATAGTTAAGTTAATTAAGGAGGGGATGTTTTCTTCTGCAGGATCAAAATTCGACCTTAAAAAAGTGCTGGTTGCACTGCAATTTACCATTTCTATATTTTTAATCTGTTTCACTTTATTTATGGTAACGCAGGTTAATTATATGGCTACAAAAGATTTAGGTTTCGATAGGCATAACCTGCTCTTTACAAAACTGACCACTGAGAATAGCAATAAATATTTCGAACCGATAAAAAACCGTCTGTTGCAGCACCCTGAGATATTAAGTGCTTCCATGTCGAGCAACCTGCCATTTGTGAGTATGAACGGAGGAATGCTAAATTGGGAAGGAAGTGATCCAACACAAAAAACTTTGTATCGATCAAATTATGTAACAAAGGATTTTATTGAGAACATGGATTTGAAACTAATTCAGGGTAGGAATTTCTCAGATCAGTACGCTGCAGATTATGAAAACTCGTGTATTATAAACGAATCGGCCCGTAAGGTATTCAATTGGGATAATCCTATCGGAAAGCGCATTAAAGATAAGAAATGGACGATTATAGGCGTGGTTGACGACTATCACCTGGCTGATATCCATAACCCTATTGATCCTGCAGTATTGTTGCTGTCATCCGGGAAAATTGAGGGGGAATTGACTTTTGCATTTCGTTACTCAAACGGGAACTTATCCAAAGTAAAACAAATTTTAAGAGATGAGTTCAATGCACTTTTCCCGAATGACCCATTTGAATTTAATAACCTTGAAAGTGCAATCCAATCCGAAAACAGTTTTAAGATTTATCAGAAAATAAAAAAATCAATTCTGTTTTTTACGGTATTTATTGTCATTCTAACCATTGTCGCATTATTGGGAATGGTCTCGTACACAACTTCACGAAGGACGAAAGAAATTGGTGTACGGAAAATCAACGGAAGTACAGTTAAGAATATATTCTTCCTGTTAAACCGTACTTATTTTGTATTGCTCGGAATTGCTTTAGTAATTGCTATTCCACTTGCTTATGCTTTGTACAATGCTTTGCCGGGAAACTTTAAAATTGCGCCTCCGGTTTGGATGCCGTTTTTTGCAGCATTCTTAATCTTAATAATCATTTTTTTAAGTACAGGGTACCAAACATTAAAGGCAGCAACCAGGAATCCTGTAGAAGCGTTGAGGTATGAATAGAAAGCCTCTCCTAACCCCTCCAAAGGAGGGGAATAGGGATTTATTGAAATAAATAAACAAATTGAAGAAGTATAACAAATATTTAGGAGAAGTCTCCCCTTTGGGGAGATTTAGAGGGGCTTTTAACGGTCCCCCTTTGGGGATTTAGGGGGCTGCGTCTCCTCCTGTTCATAGGGGGAGAATTAAAGAGGAGGTCAAAATAATAGTATAAAAGAATAAAGATTTAACGGCAGGAGGAAAACAGTAACACGAAATCCAGAGGAACCCGATTAATCGGTACTAAGTTATGAATAAGTATTTGAATGGAATTATTTAGAAATTATATAGGTTATGAAAAACTTGCATTTTATTTTTCGGATGTTTAAACGAAATCCGCTTTTGGTTTATGTAAATATACCAGGGTTAGCAATTGGTCTAAGCGCGGTTATCTTACTTTCAATTTACCTGAAACACGAATTAAGTTTCGATAAGCACTTCAAAAATAAAGACCATGTGGTGCGTTTGTATAATTCGGTGACAGCAAATGGAAATTCTACTAATTATGGCATTTGTTTGCGAAAATCGTACACCGAATTGCCTGGGAAGGTTCCCGAGATTGAATCTGCTACCCAAATCTATAGGGGATGGACAGTAACAACCGAACTGAATGAAGAGCGTTACCCTGGGTTACAATTGTTATACGCCGATAAAGATTTTTTTGACGTATTTGGGCTTGAGTTGATTTACGGCAACAAAAAGGAAGCACTTACCGGTTTAGATAAAATTGTATTAAACGAAACTTCCGCAAAAAGAATATTTGGGCGCACAGATTGTGTGGGTGAGGTGATCAAAATGTCGGATAAACCAGTTACGGTTAGCGGTGTAATTAAAGACTTACCGAGCGCCACGCACTTTAATTTCGATGTATTGGCTTCCATGGAATCAATTCACCCGGAACAATGGGGCGGCTTGGAGCTATTTACATATTATCGGATTAACGATCGTGCAGATATTAATTTGGTTGGTGAAAAAATAGCTGCCGCAAATGATAATATTATGCAACCCTGGGCACAACCATTTAATGCAAGCGTTAAGTCAGGTGTCGAGAAATTAGCTGCCTTGCACCTTCACACGGTAGTTCGTGGCGATTTGTCGGCAAAAGCAAATACAACACAGATTATGATTGTTGCTGCAATTGCATTTTTTATCTTGCTTATCGCGCTCATCAATTTTATAAATTTATACGTGTTGCATGGTGAAAAACGGATTGCAGAAATTGCTGCGCGAAAATCACTGGGTGCAACAAAAGCCGCCCTGTCAAAACTATTTTTCAGTGAAACGGGTGTGATTGGATTAATCTCGTTTGTCTTGGCAATTATAATTTCGGTGCTTGTGCATCCTTATTTTGCACAGGTAATGCAAAGTAAAATAAGCTACCATGATTTATTTTCATCATCCGGGATATTTGTATCTATCCTTATTTTATTCGTATTGATCTTTGCTGCCGGGGCTTATCCAAGTTATTATCTCTCGAAATTTGATTTGGTGCATGCACTTAAAGGCAAGTCGCTGAAAATAAAGCGAAAAAGTACACTGTCGCGGGTTGCTGTGGTATTACAATTTACAATTTCCGTGTTTTTGATAATTGCCTTTTCGGTTGTCTTGGCACAAACGCACTACATGAAAAATATGCCCCTTGGTTTTAATCCCGATCAGGTAATTGGGATTACTAATTTTGATCAGCTTATTAGAAAAAGTGCGCCTTCAATTGAAGACGAACTTCGTCAATTGGCCTTTATTAAGGAGGTGGGCTCATCGACACATGGAATGGGGAATGGCACCAGTGGCCAGGGAATTAAAATGTACGGCTCCCCCGACAACTCATTGGGGATAAACGAATACCGGATTAACCCCGGTTTTGATAAAACTATGCAGTTGGATCTGGTTGAGGGTCGTTACTTTAATAATTCGGAAGCCGATAAAAATGGCGTGATTTTAAACGAAGCGGCTGTAAAAATGTTGGGAGGCGATGTGGAAACAGGAAGCCTTGTGGATATGCACGGGGAAGCATTAACTGTTATAGGCATCGTAAAAGATTTCTTTTATATCGATCATCCAGGGGAAGCAATTGCCCCGTTGGTATTAACAAATTACTGGTATAATGTCCGGAATATTTACATACGGACACATAGCAATTTGTCGCTTGCACAACAAACACAAATTGAGCAAATATTTAAAAGCTATTCACCCGGGTTTATTTATAGCCAGTTTTCCATTAAAGATGTTTATTCCAATAAGTTTAAAGGGGAAGAACGTATTATTAAACTCGTGTCTTCCGGCGCCATTATGGCAATTATTATAAGTTTTATTGGTTTAATGGCCCTTTCCATACTGAACGTTAACCGCCGTAAAAAAGAGATCGGTATCCGCAAAGTTATCGGAAGTTCTGAGGTAGAAGTTGTTCGCTCATTACTTTCCGAAACCTTTGTTCTGGTTTGCATTGCAATAGCAATTGCTTGTGTAGGGAGTTACTACGCTTTGCAAAACTGGCTCGCGGGCTTTGTTGACAGGATTGCTTTATCGCCCGTTTACTTTTTGGCAGGCTCTGTTTTTGCATTGTTAATTGCTTTTCTGGCTGTTGGATGGAAAAGCTGGCAGGCAGCAACCCGGAATCCTGTAGAAGCGTTGAGGTATGAATAGAAAGCCTCCCCTAACCCCTCCAAAGGAGGGGAACTTGGAGCTACAAAATTGAAAAAATAAACATGTATAAAAATTACAAATAATCACAGTCCTAACTCCTCCCCTTTGGGGAGATTTAGAGGGGCTTCATCTTCTCCCGTTTATAGGGGGGGAGAATTAAAGAGGGGGTCAAAATACGAGTATTAAAAAAATGAAAATTGAATGAGAAACATATAGAGACTTCACAAAATCTGATGGATACCGATTCAATCGGGAATCCGGTAAGAGTTTCAGCAATGCGTCACTCTAAGTGACATGCTAACTAATTAAATACCCATAGGGGTTTTAAGATTGATTAGGTACTATAAATATGATGAATAATAACTTTCATTAATCGATAAAAACAAAACCATGAGAACACTTCGTAGCTTAAAATCGTATGTTCTGATTCCCGCGCTAATAATGATCCTTTCATTCGTTGGGTTTGCAGAAGAGAACAACAGTCCCACAATTGTAAAAACTTTTAAAATGGATGACCCCGGAATTTTAAATTCAAGGTCGTCGGGCGGGGGCATTAAAGTATTTACCCACGATGCGAATGAAGTTGAAGTGCAGGTATTTGTTAGAAAAAATGGGAAGATTTTACATTCATCAGATCCAATGGTGAAAGAAGTATTGGAACACTTTGATTTGGTGATCGAAAAAAATGGATCTGTTATTACTGCAAATGCCAAACGTGAAACTAAGTTTAATTGGAACAATGTGGGAATATACTTTACGATTATTGTCCCTCGCGAAATGTCTTGCGATGTATCTTCCAGTGGTGGTGGCTTGAAAATTTCTGGTGTTGAAGGAACTCATAACTTTTCAAGCAGTGGTGGTTCAGTTCAATTGGAAAATACAGCAGGCACAACAAAAGCTAAATCATCGGGCGGAAAAGTGAAGGCAGTAAACCATCGTGGCGATATTCGTTTAAGCTCAAGTGGTGGAGGAGTTTCTTTGGAAGGGGGAAAAGGGAATGTTTATGCACACAGCTCTGGCGGCAGCGTCAAATTAAGCAATATTATTGGAGATGTAGATGCAGGAAGCAGCGGGGGCGGAGTAAGCGTTTCCGGTGAATGCGGCGCAGTAAAAGCAAAGTCAAGCGGAGGATCGGTTCATGTTAATATCAGCAATTTGAGTAAAGAACTGTACCTGCAGTCGAGTGGGGGTGGCGTTGATGCAACCATAATTGGGGGAGAAGACCTTGGACTTGATCTTGATTTGGGTTCGGGAAGGGTTAAAATTGATCTCCGTGAATTCTCGGGCCGTTCAGAAAAAGATCGGGTAAAAGGAAGGATGAACGAAGGTGGCATCCCCGTTTATATGCGTGCCTCGGGAGGAAATGTAACCGTACGATGGGACGAAAACTAACAACTTAAAGAAATAAGTTAAAACAACAATAACCAAAAAAACTGTATGAAAAACTTATTGATCCTTGCTTTTATGCTGATGGGTTTTATGGCAAGGTCCCAGTCCGATCTTGAAATAACCTATATGGGCAATGAAGGTTTTCTTATAAAATCAAATACAAAAAAAGTATTGATTGATGCATTGTTTGAATCAGGTTATTTTGCCTGTCCCACAAAAGAAATGCTCCAACAGATGGCAACGAACCAGCCACCTTTTAATGACATTGATGTTGCCCTAATTACACATGTCCACGATGATCATTTTAATGCCGAAATATGTATGTCGTTTATGCTTGGGCAAAAAAATACCCAACTGATTGCACCCGAGCAAGCGGTTGAAAAAATGAGGGTTTTGCCTGATTTCAATATCGTAGAATCAAGGATAAAAGCTATCGGAAACGACTTCGATAAATCTTATTCTATAGTCAAAAACCAGGTTAAGTTGGAGGCATTTTGTATTCATCATAATCCTTACATGCGAAATGGGGTTAACCTTCAGGGCGACATAAGAAATGTTTCCTTTATTGTTGAAATGGAGGGAACCAGATTTTATCACAGTGGCGATGCAAGGCTTGAAGAAAACATTGCAACTTTTGAGAATCATGATTTTAAGAAAGATCCGGTTGACCTGATGTTTTTGCAACGTTACGATGAATCGGATAAAACAAAAAACTACATTGCCAATACCATCAAGCCCGATGAAATAATTGCTATGCACATTAAAACCAAAGAAATCTCAATGTGGCGGGATCGTTTTACAAAACACTATCCTTATGGGAAAATATTTGATGAGCTTGGTGAAAAGTACATTTTTAAGAACACTATAAATTTCCATTCCCTTTCGGGAGATTATTTTGGATTGAACAAACCAGGGAATACACCCGAGATTTTTGCTCCGGGCATTATGTCCACAAAAAATCTTGAACACAGTTACCCTTCTTTTTCGCCCGATGGCAAAGAGGTGGTTTGGTCGATGGTTCGCAGGCCTGAAACCAGCAATCCACATGTGCTTATGTATATGAAAGAAGAAAACGGTCATTGGACATGGCCGCAAATAATCAACTTTTCAGGGCAATATTTAGACGATCATCCAGTGTTTTCGCCTGATGGGCAATACATTTTGTTTACAGCGAAGCGGCCGGTTACAAATGAGGAGAATGAAGAACTTAAACGGCTGATTTACTATTCCGAAAAAACTGGCGACGGTTGGGGCGATCCAATTTTAATGGATTCAATCCCAAATGTAAACAATACACCACAATTCTTAATTTATGGTACTACTAAAATCATTAAAAAAGATGGGCAATTGTACCGAGCATCGGATATTGATGTGGATTATTTAAAGAGTAAAGGAACCCTGAACTGGACTTTTTATTTAAGCCTTGACGGCAGTTTGGCTTTATTCTCATCAAACCGGATGAACGAAAAAGATTATGGGGATATTTATTTCTCGAAATGCACAAATCAGGCTTGGAGCGAGCCCACTAATTTAGAGATTGTCAATACATCTGCACAGGAAAGGTTTCCGGGATTGTCGAACGATGGGGAGTACTTATTTTTTACACGGTGGACCAGAACAGGTGACCAGGAAATATTTTGGATAACAACACCTCCAGAAGTTAAAAAAGCAATTAATAATAAAAACTAATACCAACTAAATCATCCTTTTTATGTTTAGCATAGCCATTAAAAATGCATTTCGAAGTTTTGTTAAATACATCAATATTTCTGTAATTAGCCTGGTTGGGCTGGTTTTGGCATTTACTGTTTTTATTTTCATTGCTCAATATGTGCTTTACGAAAATTCATTCGATAAATTCTGGACCGGCAATCAAAACATTTACAGGGTTAGCCAGCTAAGTACCCGAAACGGTGAAATTGAATATGACGGAGCAAAATCGCCCCGTGGGATATATTTTGCCAGAGATGAATTTCCGGAAGCAGAGGCATGTGGTTATGCTTTTTTTGAAAGTTGTCAGATACGGAAAAAACCCAATGCCCTGTTCGAACAAAAAGTACTTTGGGTATCCTATGGGTTCCAGGAGGTTTTTGACTTTAAAATGAAAAGCGGGGTTGCCGATTTCGAAAAGACACACACAGGCATCCTTTCCGAAAGCAAGGCTGAAACTCTGTTTGGCGATGAAGATCCAATTGGGCAAATAATAAAAGTAAACGAAGGAATGCCCATTGAAATTACTGGGATATTTAAAGACTTACCTTCAAACACTCATTTAGAAGCTGATTATTTTATCTCATCCCGCACCTGGATTGACTACGGTTGGATTAATGCGCAGGGTGGATGGACATGGAATGGTTGGTGGACCTATTTTAAGCTCAGGGAAGGTGCCGATCCGTGTGAAGTTGATAATAAACTGGCAGATCTTGTAAAAATCCATTTGCCAAACCTTGCGAGTGAAAACCGGTCAACGACCTACAGTTTGCAGGCTTTAAAAGATGTCCATTTTGACAATACAAAAAAAGGGGATTATGGGAAAAAAGCCAGCAAAACTACGTTGATCAATTTGCTCCTGTTCGGAATATTTGTTCTACTGGTTGCTTGGATAAACTATGTTAATTTATCAACCGCATTGGCCATTAAAAAAGAAAAGGCAATTGGTATCCATAAATTAATTGGGGCCAACGCCCGGCAACAAATGGTGCATGTGGTTTTCGAAAACCTCATGTTCAATAGTTTTGCTGCTGTGCTGGCATTGGGTTTATATTGGGTTCTTTCTCCATTGTTTGCCCATACGTTTGAAATTCCTATTACTCAATCGTATGTACCCAAAGGCCTGCTTGTAGGTGGAATTCTGGTTGTCCTGGCAATTGGCGTATGCATATCTTCAGCATATTCAATACTTTCAATTCTTAAAATTAACCCCTTTGTTCGTCAAACAAATATAAAAGAAGGTTCATTGCAACGAGGGTTGATCGTTGCCCAGTTATGCATTACAATCATGTTTATAAGTATGAGTTTGTTGATATATCGACAAATTGATTTTGTTCAGCAATACGATCTCGGAATGGAATTAGACCAGATTCTGGTATTAAGTGCACCAACTTCATACAATGGTCAGGAAAACCCATATCGGCAGGAGAACCCTAAATTTGATCGCTTTAAAAATTTTAGAAGTGCCTTGTTAAAAAATCCTTCCTTTAAAGCGGCAACGGCTGTGAGCGAATTGCCTGGACTGGAAATGAGGGGAACTAATGTGAGATATACGCGGCCTAATGCAGGTACGGAAATTACCAACAGGCTGAGTTTGATTGGTGTTGATAATGGGTTTATCGAAACCTTTGGCTTGACCCTGTTAAGCGGGAAACTTCTTCCGGACAGCAAAGCGCGGTTTTTACAGTTGGCCCTGATTAACGAAGTTGCATTGAAAAACCTGGGATTTGCATCACCCGATGAGGCAGTTGGGCAAATAATCCAGCGCGGACGAAGGCAAATTGAAATATACGGGGTGGTGAAAAACTTTCATTTTGAAGGACTTCAAAAAAGAATTTATCCGATGGTAATGGAATTTGCCCATCCAACCGAGTTTGGATATTATCCAATAAAAGTGAATACCAGGAATGTTTCTTCGGTGATGGTTTTTCTTGAAAAAACCTGGAATACTTATTATCCCAACGATCCATACAATTGTTTTTTTCAGGATGAATATTACGATCGTCAATATAAGTCGTTCCAGCGGATGGCAAAATTTAATATCGTATTTGCGTTGCTTTCGGTCTTTATCAGTTGCCTCGGACTCTACGGAATTATCTTGTTTTACATCGAACGAAAACGAAAAGAAATAGGCATACGTAAAGTAAATGGTGCGCCCGTTGCCCACATTATGTACCGCTTGAATAAAAACATCTTTTTGTGGTTTTCAATTGCCATGTTAATGTCAATTCCCCTCGGAATATATTTGATGCAACGCTGGCTCGAAAATTTTGCCTATCGAACAGTAATCCACTGGTGGATATTTGCCCTTTCAGGGATTATGGCGTTGGGAATTGCATTGCTAACAGTATCGTGGCAATCGTGGAAAGCAGCCGTTAGAAACCCGATAGAGAGTTTAAGGTATGAATAAAAAGCCTCCCCTTGCCCCTCCTAAGGAGGGGAACTTGGATCTGCAAAATTGATAAATGAGCATGTATAAAAATTACAAATAATCACAGTCCTAACTCCTCTCTTTTTGGGAGGGCAAAACATAAATCAATAGCAACGGAGAATGATAATTTAATTGAAACAACAATATGCTTGAAACATTATTTTACAACTTTAAGGTAATTCTAAGAAATACAATAAAACACAAAAGGTTTTTTCTGATCAGTATATTTAGTTTGGCAATCGGAATTGCCACTTCGTGTTTGTTGTGGATTCATATTAAGTATGAAAAAAGCTACGATAAATTTTATGAGCAGACCGATAACCTGTACCGGGTAACTTATACCGTTCATCAGGGGGGAAAGCAAATTGTAAACAGTTGCCGCACGCAATCGGCATTGTCGTGGGTACTCCCTGATGAGACCGACCTTATTGTTGCAAGTAGCCGTGCATATTATGAAGATTGTTACATGTACACAGATGATGTCAAGCTTTTCAATCAAAAAGTGGTTTGGGCCGACAGCAGTTTTTTTAATGTATTTCAAAATGAAATGCTACTTGGCGACCCGAGAACAGCATTGTCAAATAAATATACCGTGGTTATATCTGATAAGGTAGCTAAAATATATTTTGGCAATGAAAACCCACTTGGCAAAATAATAAAACTGAATTCGGGT
>CAXXQD010000022.1:0-701387 GCA_963677475.2 Prolixibacteraceae bacterium
AACCAATGCCGAATAATCTATTACTTCACCATCTGAATTTGGGTATTGAATGATCGCCCCAAATACTTTGTCGGTATATTCAAAGTCTTTTGCAGGCATTACTTTTAATTCAATTCCCAGCGGATTTGCACGGGTTTTTAAATTATCAAGGGTTTGGGGCCAGACCTTTTCATCTACGAGCAGTTGGTTTACCCCTTCTTTTGCTTTCTTTCGTGGCAGAAGATTGAACATCATACACATGGCTTCAACAGCAGCAGTTGCTTCATCGAGCAAAGATGCATTTGCCAAAGGCATAGCAGTTAATTCACAAACCATGGTTTGGAAATTCAAAAGTGCTTCCAAACGTCCCTGGGATATTTCGGCCTGGTAAGGTGTATATGATGTGTACCACGAAGGGTTTTCAAGTACATTTCGTAAAATTACGGCAGGGGTAATGGTGTCGTAATAACCCATTCCTATGTAGGTATTGAACACCTTATTTTTAGATGCCAAATTCAATATTTCCCGGAAGTACTTTCTTTCGGTCAACCCTTTTTCAAGGTTCAAGGGCTGCTTTAACCGTATGTTTTCCGGTACTGTTTGCTCAATTAATTCATCCAAAGAAGATACCCCAATTTTTTCGAGCATAGTCCCTGTTTCAATGGACCTCGGACCGATATGCCTTGCTACAAATTTGTCATTTATCATTTTCCTGCCAGTGTATTTATAATTATTCAGCAATATTAAAGCTTGCCAATTTCTTAAAACATGATTTTTATCTAGGCTGTTCTTAATCTACGTTAAAAATGGGTTGTTTTGTTTTTCAAAACCGATGGTAGTTTCCGGGCCATGCCCACAGTACACCACTGTATCTTCAGGCAAAACCAGCAATTTATTTTTGATATTTTGGATTAATGTATTGTAATCGCCACCAGGCAAATCTGCCCTGCCAACACTTCCATAAAAAAGGATGTCGCCTGCAATGAGTGTTTTATCTGGCTTCGAATAAAGGGCCACATGACCGGGCGCATGACCGGGGACATGGATAATTTCCAGTTCCGAATTTCCGAATACTATTTTATCTTTTTCTGAAATAAAAACATCGATTGGTGAAACAGCCTGCATTTCAAACCCAAAAGATTTTGCCTGTAAAGTTGCACGGTCAATCAAAAAGGCATCGTCTTTATGAGCCTCCAGTTTCAAATCGTATTTTTTTCGAAGGAATTCGACACCCATTAAATGATCGAAGTGGCAATGGGTATTTATAAGCCTGACCGGTTTAAATTCATTTTTTTCGATAAAATGGCAGACCTCATCTTCCTCTTCCCCATAATAAAAACCAGCATCAATAATTATACATTCTTTTGACTCATCATAAACTACCAGCGAATTCTCCTGAAGAGGATTAACCACAAACTTTTTAATCTTTAACATAATTATATTTTTACGACCCCTTTAAGCATCGGTACAAAAACAAAATTCCCAAATTTCTCGGTACTAAATTCATCCTCACCAACTCTTTTAACCAATATCATTTCCTGTTTGTTTTTATCGCCAACCGGGATAACCATTTTCCCATTTAATTTAAGTTGTTTTTTTAAATCGTCAGGAATATAAGGTGCCCCTGCAGTAACAAGTATTTTATCAAAAGGTCCATAGGTTGGCAGTCCTTTATACCCGTCACCGAAAAAGAACTTTGGGGAATATCCCAATTCAGGAAGTAACTGTTGAACAGAAACATATAGCTGTTTTTGGCGCTCGATGGTAAAGACATTTGCTTCCAGTTCGAGCAAGACAGCAGCCTGATAACCGGAGCCTGTTCCAACTTCCAGTATTTTATCGTGTTTTTGAATGTCTAAAAGCTGTGTTTGAAAAGCAACCGTGTAAGGTTGGGATATGGTTTGGCCCGATCCGATGGGGAAAGCCTGGTCTTTATATGCAAAATTAATAAACGAACTTTCCATAAATAAATGCCTGGGCACTTTGCCTATGGCGTCTAATACCTTTTGGCTGCGAATGCCCTTCAACTTTAATCCCTCTACCAGTTTTTTTCGCAAACCCTGATGTCTCAAACTATCGTTCATTCAAGTAAAATTAATTTATGCTTACAAAATTAACCCAATATTGCAGATAATAAGCCAACGAAAGCTTATCAATATTAACAATTGACGTTAATAAATTCCCTTAGGGACAAAACCCGTTGCATTCAAAATATTTTACCTTTGTTTTATGCTGAATATCGGGTTAATAGGAAAGTCGGATTCCCTTGAACTTCAGATCAAGGAACTAAACACTTACAATGGGATTGCTATACAGGGCAAGTCTTCGGTCGGCACCAAAGATATGGATTCGGATTACAGTTATACGATACCTGAATACAACCGGGTGGAGTTATTGGAAAGATCAGATGCCCTGATTTTGGATGACCATACCCTTTTACCTTACGAACTTATTAAGGATGCTATCAAAAGAAACAAGCATATCTTTTTTGCAGATTATCCGGAATATTCAAATTCACAATTTGAAGAATTGATCAAGTTAATCGATGAGTCGGGGACTATCGTACAAGTGAAGAACCCATATATGTATAATCCGGCAGTAAACTGGATTCGCAAAAAAATGTCGACCCCTTTTTATATGGATATTGATTTGAAGTTGGATTTCAAAGATAAAAATGAAATCCCTTTTATTGAGCTGGTAATGATGTTATTAAAGGTTAATTCCCTTGAGCTGAAAAAGGTAAAACCATTGTATTTTAAAAATGAAGCGAAGGAATATCGGTATAATAACATCCGATTTGAATTTAATAATTCTTCGGTAGTTAATTTAAAGATATTAAAATGGGACAAAGACAAGAGGTTTACCATCCATACAATTACAAATAACGAAATTATAAATGCCAATATACTGAAACCATCGGTGGAGTCCACTACTGGATATTCAAGTTTAAAAAGTTTTAAATTTTCCAGTGAATTTGAATCCTTTTTCTCTTCGATAAATAAACAAACACCACCCAAAACAAGCATGAAAGACTATTTTGAAGCAAAAGAAGCCACTGATGAGATTATAAATAATGTCACGTTCCCAACTTCTTAGCCTATAAATTCTATTTTTGCAGCAATAAAGTACCAAGCCAGCCGTTACACTTAAGCAAACTTAAAAGTTGCTTAGTAAAATAAGCTTGACCACTTTTAACCATTAAACTATGAACAAGAAACGCCAGGTAGCTAAATACCTGATTTTTGACTTTTTGGCTGCTGCTATAAGTTGGACAGTTTTCTTTATCTACAGAAAAGAAGTAATTGAGCCTCAAAAATTTGGAGTTGATGTCCCTATTGATTTTAACACACGCTACTTCCTTGGGGCTATACTCATTCCTACTTTTTGGGTACTTTTTTATTACATCACAGGCTTTTATAAAAACATTTATCGAAGGTCAAGGCTGCTCGAACTCGGACAAACCATGCTCACCTCCATTTCAGGGGTAGTGGTGGTATTTTTTGTGTTCCTGCTGGATGATTCTATTGGATCCTATAAAAATTACTACAATCTGTTTTTTACCTTACTTGTCCTTCACTTTACGCTCACTTATTTTTTCAGGTTGGTACTTACAACCCGGACAATTCACAAAATTCATAAAAGGGAAATAGGTTTTAGTACCATAATTATTGGGAGCGGCAAAAAAGCCACCCAAATATACCAGGATATGACAATCCAGGTCCGGCCGGCTGGGAACCAGTTTGTCGGATTTGTTTCTATCAAAAATAAAGAAGAATCTGAATTGGAAAAATTCCTTCCTAAATTGGGCGAGATTAGCGATTTAATGGAAATAATGAACAACACCTCCATTGAAGAGGTAATTATTGCTTTGGAAGAGGTTGAACATAAAAAATTAAGCGACATATTAACCATCATTGAGAATAGGCAAATTACCATCTGGGGAATACCTGATTTGTATGATTTTTTATCGGGCACGGTGAGGATAAACACTATATACAGCAGCCCGCTTATTAAAATCTCCAATGGTTTAATGACCGGATGGCAGGAAAATGTTAAGCGCTTATTAGATGTAGTTTTATCTATTTTGGCAATCATCCTGTTTTCTCCTGTTTTTCTTATTGTTGGAATATTAATTAAAAAATCATCGAAAGGTCCTATATTTTATAGCCAGGAAAGGTTGGGCAGGTTTGGCGAACCTTTTACAATTTATAAATTCAGGAGCATGGTTCTGGGTGCCGAAGAAAATGGCCCGGCACTGTCGAGCAAAGAAGATGACAGGATTACCCCAATTGGAAAGTTTATGCGAAGGACCCACTTGGACGAAATACCACAGTTCTACAATGTGATCAAGGGCGACATGTCGCTGGTTGGACCCCGGCCCGAAAGGCAATTTTACTGCGAACAGATTGTTAAACGCGCACCTCATTACAGGCACTTGCATAAACTAAGACCAGGAATAACTTCCTGGGGGCAGGTAAAATACGGGTATGCCTCGGATGTTGACCAAATGCTGGAAAGATTACCTTACGATATGATTTACCTTAAAAACATTTCTCTTTATATTGATTTTAAGATACTGATTTACACTGTAATGGCATGCTTCAAGGGGCAAGGAAAGTAATTTCTATAAAGATATTTTCCCAGATTCAATCATCAAGACAATTTCTTCAATCATCCTGTCTTCGCCAACCGGATCGTATTTTGCTTTTAAATCGTTGCCAAATAATTTTGCGATCGACTGCCAAAAAAAAGCTTTAAACCCACCTCTGAAATCTTTAATGAGACTATAACCAGTCCTCCCAGTTTCACGGTCAACCAGTTTGATCAAGATACGCCCCTCTGAAATTGTTAGTTTCTTGAGCTCATCCTTATATTGGTCCATTAACTCCTTCTCCACCTGTTTGATCAATCTTCGTCTTTCTTTATCACTTTCCAGAGCCAGGTATTCTGGTTCGTATTGCTTAAGAAGTTCGTTTATTTTTTCAGCATAAGGGTAAACTTTTCTCACTTTTCGGACCAGGCGCCAAAATGTACGAACATATTTTTTCCCTTTGTATCCTTTTCGGGGCAATACCATTATTTCCTTTATTTCTTTACGGAAAACAGTGTCTTCATGTGATACGATCCCAATCATAAAATCAGTTGTATCCCTGGTTTGTGCTTTAACAGAAAAACCAATAAAAAGGCTAAATATTATGGAAATAAAAATGATTCTCACAGCTCAATAATATGTTGTAAAAATAAAACGAATAATCTACTCTCCCATTATCCCACTTCATAAGTTTATATATTTGTATGAACGTAACATCGTAAAATTATGACTTCAAGGATTAAAACATCCGTTAATTCGGAAATTGGAAAGCTCGAAGCAGTTATTCTTCATCAACCAGGTTCTGAAGTTGAAAACATGACTCCCGTTAATGCAGAAAGGGCTTTGTATAGTGATATTTTAAACCTCCCGATTGCTAGTAGGGAATACCAACAATTAAAGGGGGTTTTAGATACGGTTTGTACCACTCTTGAAGTAGCAGGCCTGCTGGAAGAAGTATTACATAGCTGTGAATCTAAAAATAAATTGATTGCAAAAATCTGTACGAATGAATCGGTTTCTGAATTGCATCCGGTTTTATCGGAAGCGCAACCTAAACTACTTGCAAAACTTTTGATTGAGGGTATTGCGCTTGAAAAAAACAACCTGACCAATTATTTAAGCAACGAACGGTTTCTTTTGAGGCCACTGCACAACCTGTTTTTTACAAGGGACTCGGCAATGGGATTAAACGACAGTATGCTTATCGGGAAAATGGCAAATGTTGTGCGCGACCGTGAAGCCTTAATTATGGATGCCATTTTTAATAGCCATGAATTGTTTGAAACTTCGGTTATTAACCCTGGTGAATATACACGTCATGGGAAAACCGTAAAATCATTAACTTTTGAAGGAGGTGATTTTCAGGTAGCACGCGAAGATGTGTTTGTGATCGGAACCGGCATACGGACCAGCTCGCAAGGGATCGATTTTTTAATTGAGCAATTACAATTGGATACTACCAAAAAATACCATTTGATCATACAGGAACTTCCTTCTTCACCCGAATCGTTTATTCATTTAGATATGGTTTTTACATTTTTGGATAGGGATTCTTGTATGGTGTATAACCCAATAATAACTGAACTTAATAAGTTTAGGACGATCCATATTAAAATTGAAGGGGGAAAAGTTGCTCAAATTTCTGAACAACCGAATATCCTTATAGCTTTAAAGAAATTGGGGATTGATTTAAAACCTATTTCATGTGGCGGAAAAGAAGACCTTTGGGTTCAGGAAAGGGAACAATGGCACAGTGGTGCAAACTTTCTTGCCATCGCTCCCGGGAAAGTAATTGGCTACGAAAGAAACTCGCATACGGTCGATGAACTTCATCGGAATGGATATGAGGTTATTAAGGCAATAGATATTATTAACGGAATTAAAAAAGTGGACGATTACAGCAAATGTGTTATTACCATCGTAGGTTCTGAACTTGCACGAGGTGGTGGTGGTGCGCGTTGTATGACCATGCCAGTTAGGCGAAGTAAACTATAGTTTATGCGGAAATTAAGAAACAGCGAATTACTACGGCTTGATATAGATTCATACGCAAACACAAAAAAAATACCCCTTGTGGTGGTACTCGATAACATTAGAAGTTGCAACAATATTGGCTCGGTTTTCCGAACTTCGGATGCGCTTTTGGTAGAAAAAATAATGTTATGTGGGATTACAGCAACGCCGCCAAATAAAGAGATTCATAAAACTGCCCTGGACGCCGAAAAATCAGTTGAATGGGAATATTATAAAAATACCTTGGAAGCAGTTGAAAAACTTAAGGCAGAAGGGTACAAAGTATATGCCATTGAGCAGGTTGAGAAAAGCATTTCCTTACCCGATTATTTCCCTGAAGCGGATGAAAAAATTGCAGTGATTTTCGGGAATGAAGTGAAAGGGGTACAGCAAAAGGTTGTGGATGCGTGTGACAATTCCATTGAAATCCCGCAATTCGGGACCAAGCATTCATTTAATATTTCTGTTTGTGCCGGAATTGTAATTTGGGATATCTTCCATAAAATGAATCTATAAAACAGTCATTATGCCCAATTTCCTGATCTAATTTTGCATTAGACGGTTCGATATACTCATCTTGCTTGCGAAACTTATGGATTCTTATTAACTTCCACACAATAAAAATTAACCTAATAATAGATTTAAACCAACGACCATGGCAACTAAAAAATCCGATGGTAAAGACCATCAATTGGGAAGACGAAATTTTATTAAGTCAGCAGCGTACGTAGCAGGAACTGCCGCAATTATTTCAAATCCTTTCATTTCAAAAGCATTCGGCGACACTGATCCCCTGGCTCAAACCAAATACGGAAAGATTAAAGGGATAAAACAATCTGGTGTAAATATTTTTAAAGGGGTTCGGTACGGTGCCGATACTTCATCCAGAAGGTTTCAACCGGCACTTCCTCCACAAAAGTGGGACGGCATTCTTTCAACCACCGAATATGGGGCTTCGGCACCCCAATCACGTGGCGAAAGTAGCGAAGATTGTTTGTTCCTGAATATTTGGACACCGGGATTAAAAGATGGCGGCAAACGCCCAATTGTTTTTTATATTCATGGTGGTGCCTACTCCAACGGGTCCGGATCATCACCTTTATATGATGGAACGAATTTATGTAACCGGGGCGATGTTGTTGTCATTACCATTAATCACCGCTTAAATGCATTTGGGTATTTATACCTTGGCAAACTCGGAGGGCCAGAACTTGCGTACTCAGGCAATGTTGGGCAATTAGACATTATTATGGCATTAAAATGGGTTCAGGAACACGCCGAAGAGTTTGGTGGCGATGCCAACAATGTTACGGTCTTTGGTCAATCAGGTGGTGGTGCAAAAATTGCAACTTTAATGGCCACCCCAGCAGCTAAAGGATTGTTTCACCGTGCATGGACCATGAGCGGACAACAAGTAACCGCAGCCGGACCAAGAGCAGCAACCCAAAGGGCTGAACGCCTGTTGGAGGAACTTAAAATCGACAAAAAAAATATTGAGGCAATTAAAACAATTCCCATACAAGATATTTTGGAAGCATCAAAAGTTAGGGATTTATCGAGGCACGAAGACCGCAGCCTCTACTTTTGCCCGGTAATGGACGGGGTTGTGGTTCATCGTCACCCGTTCTATCCCGATGCTGCACCACAAACGTTAACCATCCCCATGGTGATTGGCAACACAATGAGGGAAACAAGGGCATTCCTGGGAAGGATACCAGGTGTGAATGAGCTTAGTTGGGAACAATTACCCGACCTCATCACCGTTAATCAATTTGTAGATATCAATGCAGAAGTTGTGATTGCAGAATATCGTAAAATGTACCCCGACTACTCACCAACCGAGGTCTTTTTTGCTGCAACAACCGCAGGCAGGTCATGGCGCGGGGCAGTGATGGAAGCTCAGGAACGTGCAAAACTGAAAAATGCCGGCAATTATGTTTATCAGGTAAACTGGGGAATGGCACATCATACCATCGATATCCCGTTGGTTTTCGACAATACACATGTTAGGGGATTTGCATCATCCGATACCGGAGATGATAAGAAAGTGGCAGATATGATGAGCGAAACCTTTCTTGCTTTTGCAAAAACAGGAAATCCGAACAATGATAAAATACCCGAATGGAAACCATATTCTATTGAGAAAAGGGAAACCATGATTATCGATAATCCTTTCCGAATGGAAAATGACCCTCGTGGTGGTGAAAGGGAATTTTATAGCAAGGCTCCCTTTGTAGAAAGAGGAACTTACTAATAAAATCAGTTAATCCCCCAACATTGTTTTTGAAAGATATTTGTCTTATTTTCATAGGAAAATTCTTGTTATGCCAGAAGAATTCCTCCAATACATATGGGAAAACCAACTATTTTTCAAAAATGAGATTCAAACAATCGATTGCCAACAAATTGAGATATTGGATGTTGGGCAACGAAATTCTAATTCAGGCCCTGACTTTTTCAATGCCAAAATAAAAATTGAGGAAACGGTTTGGGCTGGTAATATTGAAATCCATAAAAAAGCTTCGGATTGGGAAAACCACCAACATTACGATGATAAAATGTATGATAATGTGATCCTTCATGTGGTAGAAATAGCGGATAAAACAATAGTTCGGTCAAACGGGACACAAATTGCTACCTGCGAATTAAAGTATCCCTTAAAATACAAACTTAACTACCAAAACTTGCTGGCATCGAAAAAATGGATTGCATGCCAGCCGTATTTTCATAAAATTGATCCCTATTCCTTTAAATTAGGCTACCACAGGTTGATGATCGAACGGTTGGAAAATAAAACACAAGCCATTTTAGACAGTCTACAGGAAAACCAGAACAACTGGAACGAAACATTTTATATTCTTTTGGCAAAAATGTTTGGTTTTAAAGTGAATGCCCTTCCGTTTGAAATGCTGGCAAAATCTATTTCGCTACAAACAATATCGAAACAAAAAACAAACCTCTTCCAAATTGAGGCGCTGTTGTTTGGAAATGCAGGATTACTAAATACACAACTTTTGGGTGATAATTATTTTCTGGAATTAAGAAACGAATATTCTTTCTTTCGAAAGAAATATCAACTCAAAGGGATTGAAAGCTATTTATGGAAATTTATGCGAATGCGCCCCGGTAATTTTCCAACCATAAGGATTTCTCAGTTTGCTGCATTAATTCATCAATCCAGTGCGCTTTTTTCAAAAATTATTGAAATTGAACATATGGATTCCTTGAAAAAATTATTCCAAGTTGCAGCCTCTTCATATTGGGACTCCCACTATGTTTTTAACAAACCTTCTAAAACAAAAAAGAAAAAACTTGGCGAAAATTCAATTAATAGTCTCTTAATCAATACTGTTGTACCTTTTCTTTTTATATATGGCGAAACCCAAAATAAAACTTACTTAAAAGACAGGGCGCTTGATTTTCTCGAAGAATTGCCTCCTGAAAAGAATTCTATCGTAAAAAAATGGGAAACATTAGGCGTAAAAGCAAGATCAGCCTATGAAAGCCAGGCCTTGCTTCAATTAAAAAAATATGTATTGCGATCGGAAAAAATGCTTAAATTGCCAAATAGGAAATAAAATCATAAAAGAAACGGAAGATTTGGTGAATGGCGCAACAAATAAATAAATTTCAGGAGATATCTAGCAAGACCATCAAGATTGGAATTGCGCTTATATTTTTTATGGTTGCCATTGGTGCGCTTGGATATATGCTCATTGAGAAAATGACATTTATCGAAGCAGTTTTTATGACTATAATTACCATTTCTACGGTAGGTTTCAAAGAAGTGAAACCACTTTCGGAACCTGGCATGGTTTTTACAATTGCGCTAATTATAAGCAGTCTGGGTACTTTGGCATATGTGGGTTCAACCTTAGCCCGCTTTGTTTTCGATGGGGAATTATTAAACTATATTAAAACTTACAGGGTGGACAAAAAAATTATGAAACTGAAAGGGCACGTAATCATTGTTGGTTACGGCAGGAATGGAGAACAGGCAGCTCTCGAACTGCAAGCCCACGGTGTTGACTTCGTGATTGTTGACCGGCGTGACAATGTAATATCAAGGGTTCGCGAAAACCCTGAACTATTGTATATTAAAGGGGATGCCACGCATGAAGAAATTCTTGCACAAGCCAGGGTTTACGATGCAAAAGCGTTAATTGCCACCACGCCCAACGATGCCGATAATGTTTTTGTGGTGCTCACTGCCAGAAGCATGAACCCTAACCTTGCTATTGTAAGCCGTGCTTCGGAAATCGAATCGCACATGAAACTTAAAAGGGCCGGTGCAACT
Organism: Prolixibacteraceae bacterium; assembly: GCA_963677475.2. Classification (GTDB taxonomy): domain Bacteria; phylum Bacteroidota; class Bacteroidia; order Bacteroidales; family Prolixibacteraceae; genus JABMQB01. The sequence continues at coordinate 10,881 of CAXXQD010000022.1, forward strand.
AAAGTGATTATGCCTGAACGGATTGGTGGTCAACGAATGGCAAAACTGGTTACCCAGCCCGATGTGGTTGAGTTTTTAGAACATATCCTGATGCAAAAAAGTAAAGATGTGAGCATCGAGGAAGTGAACTGCAGAAACATGGATCAATCGTTTGTTGGGAAATCGATTGCTGAGCTTAAACTTAGGGATATTTCAGGTGCAAATATTATTGGCATAAAAATAAGCGGGGCCAGGTATGTTTTTAACCCCGAACCAAAGACCGTTATCACCCGAAACGATCAGTTGTTTGTTATTGGCAGTCCCGAACAAATCAAAACATTAAAAGAGGAATTAATGGAAGGAACTTAAAAGAAAAAAGGGAAAAACATTGTTTTTCCCTTTTTGTGGTGCCACCTGGAATTGAACCAGGGACACACGGATTTTCAGTCCGTTGCTCTACCAACTGAGCTATGGCACCTTGTTTTATTTTGGTGTGACAAAAGTAAATAAATTTTTAAAACGACAAAGAAGATTTTTAAACATCTTTATTTTTTTTTCATAATCCTATTGTAAAACCTATTCTCACCGGAAACCACACGGTATATTTCACCTTTTCAAAAAATATTTTTACTTCGGTTAACTTGGTGAACCACAACTTTTTCTACTTTTGCCTTCTGTTTGATAATAAGGTAAATGATAGAGACAACATTTCAATTTCACGAATTTGCCAATGGGATTCGTTTAATTCACAAAGAAGTTCCATCTAAATTAGGGCATCTTGGGGTTCTTTTAAATACCGGCTCGCGCGATGAGACCGAAGAAGAACATGGAATTGCCCATTTTATAGAACACTCTATTTTTAAAGGAACAAAAAAGAGAAAAGCATTTCATGTGCTCAGCCGGATGGAGGATGTGGGCGGTGAACTAAATGCCTATACCACCAAAGAAGAGACAGCCCTGTTAGCCACATTCCTTGGTGAATATTACGAACGTGCTACCGAACTTTTAAGCGATATCCTTTTTCAAAGTACCTATCCTGAAAAAGAATTGGAAAGGGAAAAGGAAGTCGTGATGGAAGAAATAAATTCATACAAAGATTCTCCTTCCGAACTCATTTTTGATGAATTTGAAGAGCTTGTGTTTGACGGGCACCCAATTGCGCGAAACATTTTGGGAACTCCCGAAAAACTAAAAAGCTTTCATAAATCCGATATTTTTAGGTTTATTGAGAATAATTACCATACTGATCATATAGTCATTAGCTCTGTGGGCAATATTTCTTTCCAGAAACTGGTACATCTCTGTGAAAAATATTTTGGAAGTATTCCTGCTTCACTGCGAAATAAGGAAAGGCAAAAATTTGAGAATTATATCCCTTCTGATAAAATACTTACAAAAGATACTTTTCAGGCGCATTGTGTGATTGGGAACACGGGATTTGATAGCAATCATCCACAACGGACAATACTGGTTTTGCTCAATAGTCTGCTTGGTGGGCATTCCATGAATTCACGATTAAACCTTGCATTGCGTGAAAGACGTGGAATTGCATACAATGTGGAATCTAGCTTTACTCCATATAGTGATACCGGATTATTTAGTGTATATTTTGGTACCGATAAGGAAAACCTTGAAAGAGCAATTTCTATTGTTTATTCTGAATTCCAAAAATTGAAGCATAATAAACTTGGACCAGTCCAATTATTGAAAGCAAAGAAGCAACTCATCGGGCAGCTTGCCATTTCTGTTGAAAACCGGGAAGAACTGATGCTGGCAATCGGGAAAAGCTACTTACTTTACGGAAAGGTAGACCCCATGATAAAAGTGTACGAAAAAATTGAACAGGTAACTACGAGCCAGCTAATGGAGGTTGCAAACCTTATTCTCGATGAATCGAAAATGAGCCGCTTAATTTATCGCTAAAAATGAAACTTTCGTTAGAACTAGAAAATTACATAAAAGACAGCATCGGTGCAGAAGATCCGGTGCTGGAGGAATTAGACCGCGAAACAAATTTAAAGCTGCTTCACCCACGAATGTTATCGGGCCACATTCAAGGTAAACTCTTGCAGATGTTTTCGCAAATGATCTCTCCCACCAACATTCTTGAACTTGGCACATTTTCGGGCTATTCAGCCATCTGCCTTGCCAAAGGGTTAAAAAAAGGGGGCAAATTAATTAGCATTGAATTAAACGATGAGTTAAAAAGCTTTGCTAAGAAATACATTAAAAAATCGGGCCTTGAAAATGTCATAGAACTGAAAACCGGAAGTGCCCTTGAAATTATCCCAACACTTAAATATAACTTCGACCTTGTTTTTATTGATGCAGACAAAAAAGAATACCTGGAATACTACAAATTGGTGTTTGATAAAGTGAACCCCGGAGGATACATCATTGCCGACAATACTCTCTGGGACGGGAAAGTTGTGGAAGCAGTTGCCCCCAAAGATTATCAGACCAAAGGTGTTTTAGAATTTAATGAATTTGTTGCAAACGATAACCGGGTTGAAAAAGTAATTGTTCCGGTGCGGGACGGTCTTACAATTATTCGAAAAAAATAGTTTGATTTTATCTAAAATCTAAAAGGCTAATCGAGAAAAATATTATTGCCCAATTTGGCTTTTAAGAAGCTTCACCTGATTCGACAACTTTGAGATTTCAGCATTTTTATCTTCCATTTGAGCTTGTAAGCCGCTGATTGTTTTTTGCAAATCACTTGCTTTGCTTTGAAGGTCCGTAACAAGCTCTTCCTGCCTGTTCTTTAATCCTTCCATCACTTTCAGCTCATTTTCTTTTTCTTTGATATCAAACTTGCCCTGCTCAATCATTGTAAGTCTTTCATGCACAAGGTTATCCAATCTCGAATTATCAGCTTCCAAAGTTTTTATGCGGGCATCGCGCTCCTGAATGATGCTATTCAACCTCCTTTTTTCAAACTCAAAAGCATAATTTTTTTCTTCCAAAGACTCACTGGTTTGGCTAACATTTGATTTAAGTGAGAAAATTTCCTTGTTCAGGGTTTCGATATATTGGTCTTTGATGGCATTACTACCAAGCAATTCACTTTTCAAGGTTTCATAATCGGCAATCATCACCTTTAAACGCTCTGCTTTAGCGTTATTTTCAGCAGTTAGATCCCGCACTTTTTGTTCGGCGCTTAACCTTCCGGCTTCCATTTCCAAATACTTTTTCTTAGCAACACAAGAAGAAAGAACAATGGATAAAAGTGTTAATATGTAGATAATTGGCCGTGCTTTCATGATAAATTATTAAGTTTTTAACAAAGATAAAAATAATACTATGGGATTATAACGTTATATAAACAGTGAATTGTATTTATTTCGTAATTTTAAATTTTACGATTTTGATTATTTTGCAAAATCAATACCAAAACTACAGTTGGAAAGCATGAAAACAATACTAATACTAATTCTGGGATTCTTCTCCATTTCAATATTTGCACAAGAAGGAAATGTTGCAGGCACTTTAAAGGGAAAAGTGATGGATATGCAAGGCAACCCGATTGCCTATACTAATATTGGGTTGGAAGGTACATACTTCGGAACCGCAAGTAATGCAGAAGGGGAATTTGAATTAAAGATACCAGATGCTTTTACAAGTTATCGCATCTTTTTTTCAGCCGTTGGTTATAAGAATTCAATGCTTATGGTTTCTGACTTGCTGAAAAAAGAGTTTAACATTGTCAGGTTGCAGGACCAGAGTTATAGTATCGATGATATTGATGTGAATGCACAATCGAAGGTATTGTACCGAATCTTAAGAACGGCTTCCGAAAATATCCCGAAAAATTTCCAGGCTGGTCCGTTCACACTGAAATGTGAATATATTTGGGAGAAAGATGCAAATGGAGCAAAAAGAAGTAGAAAGGCAAACCTAGATATTTATGACCAAAACGGTTATAACACCCCAACAAAATTAGACGCATACGAGAAACGCAATTATCAATTGTCAAATGTCATAAAAAACTTTGAAAGCTATTCGTTAACAGATGGTTCAACTAATATTGATGAAATTATCAACCTGGATTTTGCCCGAATGGCTTCATCTATTCTCAATACTGATTTGGCATCAACGTTCGAACTTAATATGGAAAACGAGCCTGATTTCAAGGGTGTATCCACCTGGCTAATTGGCTTTAAGCAAACAATTCCAACATTTGAAGGTAGCGGGGATTATTATGCTAATCAATTTGAAGGGAAATTGTATATAAACAAGAACAACTACGCTGTAATGCGAATAGAATGCTGGGTTACAGCACCTTTGCAAAATCGCATGGGACGCGAACTGGCAGTTTCCCAGGAAAATACGAATTTCCTGACCGATGTGAAATACGATTTCTCTGTGGAGTATAATGCTAATGGGTTGGAATTTATTTCGATCAACAAAAATTATATGGAAAAAGGGAAACCAATAAAAGAAACGACGAAGTTAATGGTCAATTCATTAGAAAGAAATACCGATTCCTCGATTACAAGCAGGGACTATTTTGAGGGAAAATAAAAACAGCCACCTTTCAATAAAAAGCAGCTGTTTAAATATCGCGTTATTGGCTATTTATTTCTTCTTTTTGTAAAGATCATCTTCTTTTACAACCTCCACTTTCGAACTGTCTTTCAGGGTTCGGGTAATTGCAGTATAAGGGGCAATTACAATTTCATCGCCCGCAGAAATCCCTTCTAACACTTCTATGTTGTTATTATCCTGGATCCCAGTTTCAACCTTTGTTTTTTGAACAACTCCGTTTTCTTTTAACATAAAAACCACTTCTTCTTTTTCTTCCGCTTCTTTTTTCTCTTCCTCGGTCATGTTTTTCTTCTTCGCTTCGCTAATATCTTCGTTCACCAAGCGCGTTGTTACAGATTGTATTGGTACAGAAATTACATTTTCACGGGTTTCAGTAAGAATATCAACCGTAGCCGACATTCCCGGTCTAAACGGATAAAAACTGTTTGCATCGTCACTAAAAAGGTCTTTGTATGAATCCTTTAAAAGTAGCACCTTTACATCGAAATTGGTTACCTGATCACTGGCGGCACCTGAAGTATTTGCTGAATTTGCAATTTCGGTAACCACCCCTTTAAATTTCCGTTTCATATATGCATCAACCTCCACCATTGCAGTATCATAAAGTGCCACTTTCACAATATCATTTTCGTTAACTTCCACCTTAACTTCCATTAAATCGAGGTTTGCAATTACCATGGTTTCCGTACCGGCGTACATATTGGTTCCAACTACCCGTTCGCCCTGTTCTACATTTAAGCGTGATACAGTTCCGGAAATCGGCGCGTATATTTTGGTCTTTATCAATTGCTCCTTGGCTTCGGCAACCGATGCTTCAGCACTTTTAACCGAAAACTCTGCAGCTTTTACTTCTGCTTTCGAAATTTTATATGCCGATTCGGCTGCTTCAAATTCCGATGCAGGAATAGTTCCTTTGTCAAACAATTGTTTCGCCCTTTTAAAAGATAGTTCCCGTTCAATTTGTTGCGCTTCAGCCTGTGCCTGCCTAGCTTTTGCCGAATTAAGGGACGCTTCGGCACGGTTTAACATCGAAATATATACATCAGGTTTTATGATCATTAAAAGCATACCCTTTTCAACCTGATCGCCTTCTTCCACATTTAGTTCAATAATTTCCCCTGATACATCAGGGCTAATTTTCACCTCTGTTTCCGGCTGAATTTTACCATTAGCGGTAATCATTTCGGTAATTGTCTTGCTTTCAACAACCTGGGTGGATACTTTTACGGTTAATGTGTCGCCAAACCAGCCTGCTTTTTTCCCAATAACAAGTAAAACGATTGCAATCACAAGAATCCCTATTGCGTATGGTAATATTTTCTTTTGTTTCATTTTTGAGTTGTTTTAGATATATGTCAATCAAAGAGCAATAAAATTACAACAATTAATTTTTGTATACCCTGAATTTTAAAATAATTGATTTAAGCCTTTCATATATCTATTGATTGAGCACTATTTTAATACCAGTCGGGCAGTTTTCCGGCTTTTTTGTTCTATGTAAATCTTTCGCCCCTTAACTTGCTTTGCAACCACTTCATCGTTATAATACCTAATTGTAATAAGTTCGATGCCCGTATTATATTTAACTTCATATTTTTCAGAGAGTCCTTCAATAATAGTATCCAATCCAAATTCAGGATGATCGATTACTAAGTTCAGGTCGATGGCAGATTGTTGGAAGAGGTTCACCTTAAACCGAACTCCCGGAAAATGGTTAAATACATCCCTCATATCCTCAATTCCAACAAAAGAAAAATCAATGGGTGAAAGGGTAATTAGAACCTGGTTTTTTTTGCTGATAAAAACGGGCGTCAGTTCAAGTTTATAACCAAGTGGATGGATCAGTGTTCCGGGAGATCCGGGATCAAGAAACGATTTCACAAACAAGGGTATATTCTTGTTTTGCAGCGGTTTAATTGTTTTGGGATGGATAACCTTCGCTCCCGAATGCGCCATTTCAATTGCTTCGCGGTACGACAATTCATTGAGCATAACCGTATTGTCCAATAATTTTGGATCGGCGTTTAACACACCCGGCACATCTTTCCATATGGTCAGGCTTTCGGCATTCAGGATATTTGCCAGAATGGCGCCTGTAAAATCAGATCCTTCCCTTCCCAACGAAGTGGATTTTCCTTCGTTTGTTGAGCCAATAAATCCTTGCGTAACAAACAATTCCTGACCTTTAAAGTTGAATGTTTCTTGAATTTTCTTTTCAGTAAAATCCCAATCAACAAGGGCTTCCCTATATTGGCTGTTTGTCCTTAAACTTTCACGTATATCGATCCATTTTACATTCCTCCCGATATTTAAATAATCAGCCACAATCTGGGTTGAAAGCAATTCGCCAAAACAAATCAACTGATCGTATTCAAAATCATAATCGTCGGTTGGTTTGGTTCTAAGTTTTATATCGATTTGATTGAAAAGCCCTTCAATATTTTTAGGTAGCCCATCGGGCTTAAATAAATCTTCGATAATTCCCAGGTGAAAGTCTTTTATCTGCGAAAAAACCTCTTGTGCTTTATCAGATTCTTGGTTAAAATATGCCCTGACCAAATCTTCAAACATGTTAGTCATTTTGCCCATGGCCGAAACTACAATAACAATGTTCCCTTCGAAACCAGCTACTATTTTAACAACATTTCTAACAGCCTCGGCACTCTTTACCGAAGCCCCTCCAAACTTAAAAACCTTCATAAATTAAACTTAAATACAGAAACAAAGCTATTAAAAAGAAATGAAAGATTTCCCATAAAAATCATGGATTAAAAAATGAGATATTGTTAAATTAGGCACAATTCAATAACTTTAGATTTCATGTAATTTCATAATAAAAGCTGTACCAATGTTATGAAATCATCTGTTAAATTAAAATCCAATTTGATGAAAAAACTGATCATCTTTATTCTTTTCATAAGTTTTACTGTTACACAGGCTCAAGTACAGCGAAACAACCAAAGTACACTTACCATTGAAAAAATAATGCAGGATCCTGCAAAATGGATTGGGACCTTACCTTCGGAAATACAATGGTCATTGAATAATAAAACCATCTATTTTGACTGGAATCCTGACCAAGACACCTTATCCTCAATTTACGCTTATGATCTAAAAACAGGCGAAATCAACAAAGTTCCTGATGATAAAATAAATAAGCTACCTGTATCAAACGGAATATATAATTCGGACGAAAGTAAAATGATTTATACCCGCGATGGAGATCTATTTCTTTTGGATATAAAAAAAGGGAAGGAGAAAAGATTAACACAGCTTTCGGGCGCTGTTTCACGTCCCCAGTTTTATGCCAATGATAAAAAAGCTGCCTTTTGGTACGATCAGAATTTATTCAGTATTCAACTTTCCGATGGATATCTAAAGCAGCTAAGCAAATTCACAAAAGTTGCAAAAAAAGATAATCCTCTAAGCAACGGGCAGGCAAAATGGCTGGAGGATCAGCAAATGGAATTGTTTGAGGTTCTGCAGGAAAGGGAAGAAATGCACCAAGCCAGGGAAAATAAGATTCCCAAAAAACAAGAGTTGGAGGAAATATACATTGGCAGAAAAACAGCCACACAGGCAAACATAAGTCCAAGCGGTGACTATATCATTTATTCATTGTTCAACAGAAATGATGGGAAATCAACATCGGTTACCCACCATATTACAAAATCAGGTTATACTGAAGACAGAAATGCACGGTCAAAAGTTGGGGCAGCACAGAGTAATTTAGAGATGGGGGTTTTTGATACTAAGAACAACGAAACAGTAGGAATTGAAACTTCCACCATCCCCGGATTAAAAGACCTCCCCGCATTTTTAAAAGATTACCCTGAAGCCATGCCAACGGACAGTAGTAAAATTGTGAACAGGGAATTTAACCTGTTGGGGCCAATTTGGCACCCAACCAAGGACATTGCATTGGTAGTTGCCCTATCGCTTGATAATAAAGACAGATGGATTCTGTTATTAGACCCAAAAGATGGAAGCCTTGATCTTTTAGACAGGCAAAGGGATGAAGCTTGGATTGGCGGTCCCGGAATAAATGGATGGAATTACTCAACCGGCGATATTGGATGGATGCCGGAGGGAAATAATGTTTGGTTTCAATCAGAAGCTTCCGGATATTCCCATTTGTACACTATAAATGTGGATACGAAACAGAAAAAACAACTCACTAAAGGAACGTTTGAAGTTTATTCCCCATCGCTTTCAAAGGATGGGAAACACTTTTATTTTACGGCAAATATGGTACATCCGGGGGTGCGTCATTTTTACAAAATACCCATTGATGGAGGTAAGCCAATTCAATTAACCACCATGGAAGGGAACAATGAAGTAAGTCTTTCACCCGATGAAAAATACCTGGCAATTAAGTATTCATCGGCGAACCAGCCCTGGGAACTTTACCTTCAGGAAAACAAAGCAGGAGCCAAAGCTGAAAAAATAACACAATCGATTACCAAAGAATTTCAGGAATATACTTGGAGAAAACCTGAATATATCACATTTAAAGCCGAAGATGGTGAAACCGTTTATGCAAGGCTTTATCAGCCAGAAAAACCGACAAGCAGTAATCCGGCCATAATTTTTGTTCATGGTGCCGGATATCTTCAGAATGCCCATAAATGGTGGAGCAGTTATTTTCGCGAATACATGTTCCATAATTTCTTAGTGGATAACGGCTACACTGTTTTGGATATGGATTATCGTGGAAGTGCAGGGTACGGGCGTGATTGGCGAACCGGAATTTATCGGCACATGGGTGGCAAAGACCTTTCGGATCATGTGGATGGGGCAAAACTGCTTGTTGAAAAATATGGAATTCCAGCCGATAAAATTGGAATTTATGGAGGATCGTACGGTGGTTTCATAACGCTTATGGCCATGTTTAAACACCCCGATGTGTTTGCTGCCGGGGCAGGGTTGCGGTCGGTAACCGACTGGGCACATTATAACCATGGATACACATCAAACATACTTAACACTCCGGTTTCTGACAGTATTGCTTATCGCCGCAGTTCGCCTATTTATTTTGCCGATGGTTTAAAAGGAAAACTACTAATGTGCCACGGAATGGTCGATGATAATGTACAGTTCCAGGATATTGTCAGGCTATCGCAACGCTTAATTGAATTGGGCAAAGAAAACTGGGAATTGGCGGTTTATCCGATAGAAGCTCATGGTTTTACAGAACCTAGTAGCTGGACCGATGAATACAAACGCATTTTTAAGTTGTTTGAAGAAAGCTTAAAAAAGTAGCACTCATCGACTGTTCTAAAAAAATATGCAATTATGGAATTGAATTCCACATTTGCATAGTATTATCCTAATTTTCGATGTAATTTTATGTATATTTGTAGTTGCATTCCATAATTGCATAATATGTACATACAAAGAAAATTAGAAAAAGAGCTAAAGCTACTGTTTAAAGAATATCCTGTTATCACATTAACCGGCCCCAGGCAATCCGGAAAAACTACGCTCTTAAGAAACCTTTTCCCTGATAAAAGGTATGTATCTCTTGAAGATCCAAGTCAAAGAGAATATGCTAAGGCTAATCCTTTAAAATTTCTTGAAGGAGGCAATGAAGGAATGATCATTGATGAAATCCAGCATATACCTGCACTTGTTTCATATATTCAAGGCATTGTTGATAATGCCAATAAACCAGGAATGTTTATTCTTTCTGGCAGCCAACAATTTGAGTTGACGCGCACAATATCCCAATCATTGGCAGGACGAACTGCAATTGAAAGACTTCTGCCATTCACGATAGATGAAGCTTATCCTGAAAAAGAAATTATCTCTTCGGAAGAAATGATATACCAAGGATTCTTTCCGCGTATTTTTGCGTTTAGGCAGAATCCAACAAAATTTTATTCTAATTATATCGAAACTTACATTAAACGTGACCTAAATGATTTGATTTCAATAAAGGACTTATCTTTATTCCAGAAATTTTTGAGTTTGTGCGCTGGTAGAATTGGGCAAGTTTTTGTTGCTTCAACGTTGGCAAATGAGGTAGGTGTGACACTAAAAACCATTCAATCCTGGGTCTCCATTCTAGAAGCATCATACATTATTTATACCCTTAGACCATTCCATGCCAATATCAATAAAAGATTTATTAAGTCTCCTAAAATATATTTTTATGATGTTGGTTTAGCAGCTTATTTATTAGGCATTAATGATCCTTCTCAAATTACAGTTTCGCCATTTGGTGGAAGTTTATTTGAAAATATGGTAGTTATGGAAATAAAAAAGTACCTGACAAACAATGGGAAACAAGACAATCTTTGTTTTTATAAAGATAGTAACCAGAATGAAATCGACATTCTTACCAATAACCTTTTTCAGTTTGACGCAATCGAAATAAAGTCTGCCCAAACGTTCAATAAAACAGCACTTAAAGGACTTGACTACATTAATAAAATATTACCCGAGAGGACAAAAAAAACATGGTTATGCTATAATGGTCTAATTGAAGGTGAATATAACAAACACCAACTTGTTAATTTTAAAAATATGTATTCAACAATTGATTTGCAAAATATTTAGTGTTTAAAACATTGAACAGAATCTATTTTACCCAATAACGATCTTTTTTAAAAATCTTTTTCGCCCAATAAACAAATGGGGTATCGGCAGCGGCAACCACCCATTTCAACAGATAGGTCGTCACAAAAATTTCAATCAATACCGGAGTTTCAAATACTCCATAAAAAGCGATCAATACAAATACTGAACTGTCAATTAACTGAGAGATCATTGTGCTTAGGTTGTTGCGTATCCAAATTTGACTATCCGTTTTAAATCTTTTCTTCCAGAAATGGTAAGCCCAAACGTCGTGCCTTTGTGAAAGCAGGTATGCCAACAAACTGGCAATGGCAATGCGTGGCATCAATCCAAAAATAGTACTTAGTGCATCATGTGAAACCATTGCAAAATCATCGCCAGCCAGAGGTTTAAACGCCAATGCAAGGTTCATTAACAAGGTCATTGCAAGCAAACTGAAAAATCCAATCCAGACAGCTTTTTGCGCATCCTTTTTTCCATAATTTTCCGATAATATATCGGTTACCAAAAACGAAGAAGCATAAACAATGTTGCCAAGGGTTGCGGCTAAACCAAACAGTTCAATGGTTTGAATTACCTGCACATTTGCCACAATAACCGATATGGGAATCCACATAATCAGCCCCCATTTACCAAATAATTTGTACGCAAGAATAATAAGGAAAAAATTAGCCAGCAGCATAGCCAGCCATAGAAGTTCATTTTGCATTTTTTTAATTTTTTATAGCAGGGTGATGGAACCTGCATGTTCAACATTTATTTCAGGGCGCAAATGTAGGAAAAATATTTAATACCAATATTATGATATTTACAGAGGGAATTACATCCACTTTTTATTGGATGTTTCGGTATGATAAAGCAAGTAGTTATAAATTTGCCTTGCCAATTGCGCATTAATATATGGAACAACCATAGAACCGGATGCATTGCTCAACTTTAAGCTTGCCAGCGATCTCCTTTTCTGAAAAATGGTTTGCCTAAATTCAACCGATTGGATTTTATAAAGCTCCATTTGTTTCCACCTGTGTTCAATGGCACCTTTTGAAATCCGGATTTGATTTTGATCAAGCTGAAAATACCTTTTTTTAAGGATCAGGTAACTATACCCTGCTGTTATGAGTAACCAGCATAAGGCAGACACCCAAAATATCCATTCTGAATAAAGAAAAACCGATGCAAGAACAACCGGAGTTAAACCACTAACAGCCCACAACCGTCTGAAATAGTATTTATTGGTGTACCTCTTCTCCAAATCTGACAATACATCTTCCCCGAACAAATCGGTTTTTAATTCTTCTAAATGATTTGTAAGGCACCCTGGGGCATTAACCACCTGAGTTTTTTTATTTCGCCCACTAACTGCTTGTTTAAAAACCAGGTTATAGATGCCAAAAATTTGTTTTAGCGGACCGGTTTCCCAGTTTAGTTCTTGTATTTTATGGATGGGCATCACCACATTTCTCTTATTCACCAAACCTGATTCGACCCGGTACATATCGCCTTTTTTAAGCAACTTAAAATCAAAATATTTATAAACCGTTCTGACCAGGGAAGATATGATGGAAATAAACAGGAAAATTATTGCCAAAAAAGTGATCAATCCCCAGGTTGAATTCGACATGAAACTAACAAATTCGTTGCTGTATTCTTCCGCCTTTTCCTGAAACAAATCTTCAACCTGCTGGAATATTTGAAATCCAAATGCAACAATGATTAAACCTGTTCGTAAATGGTTTTCGCTTATTCCGATTTTAAATAAATCTACTGGAGAAAGTTGTAAGATTTTCTTCTCTTTAACTTCCTCAACTACCTCTTCAGCTTCATCAACACTTTCTGTCTTCCCTTCACTTAATAATTTTTGCAACTCCTTTGCATATTCTTTTTCAAGTGCATGGATTTTTAATTCTTTACCAACTGCACCGGCTGTATCAATCTCAAGTGAAAGAACATCCAAAGCTTGCTGAATGAGGTTTTGCTTGGTATTTACACTTTGTATCCGTTCTAAAGGAATGGTTAAAACCTGTTTGCGCAGGTAGCCTTTCTTTAAAATGAATTCGTCATTGACCACATAAAAATAAAAGTTAAGGTAGAAGAGTATTGCATGAACCAGCAACAAAACAACAATAGCGATTAATCCAATTACAACATAGAGCGTATCCTCGAAGATTTTGTTTTTAAGTACTAAAAGGATCAAAATTGGCCAAAATGCCTGAATGGATTTTTGCAAGCTGTATAAGAATATAAAAACCAGTCCTTTTACCGATTGCCTTGTTGGCTTTGATAAATCAATATTATTCATGCCTGCTTATTTTTTCAGACAAGAAAGCCTTGAGGTTCTGGGCTACATCTGCCGGAAGCCCATGAATTGAAAGATCGCTTGCGGCGCCTCCCGCAGTGAATAATTTCAGGGTTGAAATTTTTAAATATCGTGCCAAAACACCCTGGTTTACTTCCACATGCTGAATACGGTTGAACGGAACAGAAACCTGCTTGAAACGGATCAAACCCTTTTGATATGAAATGTCATTCTCGCGAACGAGGTAGCCCTTTTTTCGAAAACCTAAATTGGTAATGATGATATTGTAAAGTGTAAACAAAATAATTCCACCACTAATGCCAATAATTACTTTTGTTGGTGGAACCTCGTCGGAAAGAAAAACAATAGCAAGCAATGCTCCTGAAAGAATAATAAAAAACATCACTATTCGCAGGTAGATAATAATCAGTTGTTTTTTATCGATCGGATTGAAAGCTTCACCCTCAATTGCAGGAATATCATCTGCCAACAAAACTTTGTTCGAAAAATCTTCCATGATCAGTTTTTTATCTATTAGTTGACATCGGCAAATATGAAATTAAAATGCCAATCCTTTTATTTCCGAAATAATTTTCTGCGCCAAGTCCTCAGCAACTTCCATACTTTTTGCCTCCGAGTAAATCCGTATAATAGGTTCGGTATTTGACTTGCGCAAGTGAACCCACGATTCTGCAAAATCAATTTTTACACCGTCGATGTCGGTCACTTGTTCGTTTTGGTATTTATCTTTCATTTGAAGCAGGATGTTGTCCACATCAATTTCAGGGGTGAGTTCTATTTTATTCTTTGAAATAAAATAATCAGGATAAGTTTTTCTGAGTTCGGAACATTTCATCCCACTTTTGGCAAGCAAAGTCAAAAACAAAGCAACTCCAACCAACGAGTCTCGTCCACAATGGCTGGCAGGGTATATAACCCCACCATTTCCTTCGCCACCAATAATGGCATTTGTTTCCCTGATTTTAGCCACAACATTTACTTCGCCAACAGCTGCAGCAGAATAGTTTTGTCCGTATTTTTCGGTTACATCGCGTAATGCCCTGCTCGAAGATAAATTGGAAACTGTATTCCCGGGGGTGTGTTTTAAAACGTAATCGGCAACAGCAACCAGGGTATATTCTTCGTTAAACATACTTCCGTCTTCACTGATAATTGCCAGCCTGTCCACATCAGGATCAACCACAAAACCAACATCTGCCTTGCTTTCAAGAATCTGTGCTGAAGTATCGATCAAATTTTCAGGAAGCGGTTCTGGAGTATGGGCAAAATGCCCGGTAGCTTCACAATTGATTTCTACAACATTGTCTACCCCAAGTGCTTTCAAAAGAGGAGGGATAGCTATTCCTCCAACTGAGTTAACGGCATCGATTGCCACCCGAAAGTTGGCTTTTTTGATGGCATCCACATCCACCAAATCCAAATCCAGAACATGGTCAATATGACATTGGGTATAATCTTTCTTTTCAACTTTGCCTAAATTATCCACCTCGGCAAAAACAAATTGTTCCCTTTCTGCTATGTCGAGTATAGTTTTTCCTTCTTCGGCATTTAAAAACTCACCATCTGCATTGAGCATTTTAAGCGCATTCCATTGTTTTGGGTTATGGCTTGCTGTGAGAATCAAACCACCTGATGCATTTTCTGCGGCAACGGCAATTTCGGTTGTTGGGGTTGTTGCCAAACCCAGGTCAACCACATCGCAGCCCATTCCAATCAAGGTCGAAACTACCAAAGAGCTTATCATTCCACCGGAAATACGGGCATCGCGCCCAACCACTATTTTTTGTTTTTCTTTCTTACCCGATTGTTTGATCCATTGGGCATAAGCTGCCGTAAATTTCACCACATCAACTGGGCTTAACCCTTCGCCTGGTACTCCTCCAATGGTGCCCCTGATTCCGGAAATTGATTTTATTAATGTCATGCAAAAAATTTGTTTACCTAAATTAGTGAAGGTAGTTGTATAAAAAAATTATTTTGAGCATTTAAAGTTGAAATACATTAAGCTTCTTCTATTTCGGTAAGTTCTTTTAAGGTATGCTTTAATTTTAGCAAATAGTTTCCATATAATTTGCGAAATCCCCACCGGAACAATAGAAATATTCCACCTGTTAACAGGATTAAGACTATCAGCCCGAACATAATTGTAAATGCCAATTGTCCTCCTCCTGTTTCGGCAATTGTAAGCCCATATTCGTTTGCTTTAACCGAAATTCCATAATAAAGGCCAAAAACAAAACTTATGCTTGTAGAAACCATAATAATTACAAGTGCAAAGAAGAACAAGCTTTTATACAATTTAAGAATACCAATAATGCGTATTAAAGTATCTTTTAAACTGCAAGAATCGGAACATTGGTTTTTTACTCTGTAATACGAAACTGCAAAGTAAATAAACGTGAGAATTATAAACAGCATACTAAGCAAATCAATTACCATAATCCAAACAGGGACTTCAATTTGCAGCCCCGTTCCATCGGTCAAATTTGGGTATAACACAAAATAATCTATGAGATTATAAAGGATCAAACCCAACAGCACCATAAAACCAATCTTGACATTTCTGTCAATTCTTTCGATCAGGCTTTTGGTACGCTTCCCGAGCATTTCCTCCAAGCTTTTTTCATCCAAATGAATGCTATCCTTGGATGAATACTTAACCCATGCTTTTTGTAAATCTTCTATTTTCATTTACTCTTCAATATTCATGTATGACTTAAGCTTCTTTTTAATCCTGTTCATTTTAACCCGCACGTAGTTTTGGGTTATCCCGGTAATTTCAGCTATTTCTTCATACTTTTTACCTTCAAGGAACAATAAGATTATGGATTTTTCAACGCCCGATAATTTTTTAATTGCCTTGTGTAAAAGTTTAATATTATCTTCCAATCCTGCATCATAACTGTCGTCCTTCAATTGAAAATTATCGTAGGTTAAGCTGTCTTGATCAGGTCTTCGTTTTGATTTTTTGAAGGTTGTAATAGCAGTATTCAAGGCTACCCTGTACATCCATGTGGAAAATTTGGATTCTTTCCGGAAAGAAGGGTACGACTTCCACAGTTGCGCCACAATTTCCTGAAACAAATCCTGTTTATCTTCCTCCGAATCGCAATAAACATTGCAAACCTTATGGATGATACCTTGATTTTTTTCTACTATTTTTAAAAATTCCTTCTCCAAATCGTTATTATAATAAGTATTCTATTTTAGATAGAATTACATCTTTTTATTCATGCTTTATTTGTTCATCTTTAAAAAGGT
This sequence comes from Prolixibacteraceae bacterium, assembly GCA_963677475.2. Taxonomy (GTDB): domain Bacteria; phylum Bacteroidota; class Bacteroidia; order Bacteroidales; family Prolixibacteraceae; genus JABMQB01. The sequence goes on from CAXXQD010000022.1 coordinate 27,565, forward strand.
GACTTCTTTTTTATCCAGCATCCTCCATTTCCCCCGCGGCAGGTTTTTCTTTGTCAATCCGGCAAAATAAACCCTGTCAAGGCGTTTAACATGGTACCCGAAATGTTCAAAAATACGCCTTACGATCCTGTTCCTGCCCGAATGGATTTCGATACCCACCTCGGTTTTATCACCCTGGGTAACATAACTAATTGCATCTGAAGAAATAAACCCATCTTCCAGTTCAATTCCGTTGGCAATCTCCAAAAGGTGGTCTTTCAAAACCGGTTTGTCAAGGCTAACGTGGTAAATTTTTTTATGGTTATAACTCGGATGTGTCAGTTTTTTTGACAAGTCGCCATCGTTTGTAAAAAGCAATACACCTGTGGTATTCCTGTCTAACCTTCCTACAGGGTAAATTCTTTCGGTACAGGCATTTTTTACCAAATCCATCACCGTCCTTTCTGCATGTGGGTCATCAGTTGTTGTCACAAAGTTTTTAGGTTTGTTTAACAGAACATACACTTTCTTTTGCGGGTTTAAGATCCTTCCATCAAACTTAACAACATCGTCTTCGCCTACTTTAGTTCCAAGTTCGGTGACTATTTTTCCGTTAACGCTTACCAATCCTGATTCAATAAACTCATCGGCTTCCCTCCTTGAACAAACACCTGCATTGGCAACATATCTGTTAAGCCTCATTATTCCATCCAAATTCATTTTTGGAACATTTGTTTTAGGCTTGCTTTGGCGTCTTTTTAAACCAGGTCCATCTTTTTCCCAGCTTTTCCCTCCTTCAAGGTTAAATCCTGGTTTAGATTTATATCCCTCCCCTTTTTTCACGGCTCTGGCAGGTTTTCCCGACTTGTATTTTGGTTTTTCCTCCGGATTCTTCTCAAAAGGCCTTTCCTGTTTTTCTTTTCCTTTTGTTTTATTTTGAGACCTGCCAGGTTTTCCCTTTGATGCTTTCATTGCATCAAAATTATCTTTCATCCGATCTTTGCTGGCATTGCTTTTTTTATTTCTCATTTACATTTGTTTATGGCTGCAAAGTTCGGAAAAATTCCCATATATTTTTTAATACTTTCATTTTTAAATAACATGGTAAAACTGGGTATCTTAAAAAAATATTTTTTATTTATTTTAGTAACGTTTATTGATATCCAAACACCAATTATTCGAGAACAAACAACATAAAAAAAGAACTATGCAATCACACGAAATTGACTTTAAAATTATTGGTCACGATGTACAATTGGTAGAAATAGAACTTGATCCAGCGGAAACTGTAATCGCAGAAGCGGGAGCAATGCTTTATATGGAAGACGGTATTGAATATACTGCCCGAATGGGTGATGGATCAAACCCAAGCGCCGGGTTTTTCGACAAGTTATTATCTGCAGGTTCCAGGTTAATCACCGGGGAATCGTTGTTCTTAACCCATTTTACCAACCAGGGTTGGGGCAAAAAACATGTGGCTTTTTCAGCTCCTTACCCTGGAACCATTATTCCTATGGACCTGGCACAAATGGGGGGAAGTGTTATTGTACAAAAAGATGCATTCTTATGTGCAGCACTAGGAACAAAAATATCCATCACATTCAACCGGAAATTGGGGGCAGGATTTTTTGGAGGAGAAGGTTTTATCCTGCAAAAATTACAAGGTGACGGAAGGGCATTTATTCATGCCGGGGGAACCGTTATTGAAAAACAACTCAACAACGAAACATTGAGAGTTGATACAGGCTGTATTGTAGGTTTCGAGCCAAGCATTGAATATAGCATTGAACAAGCCGGGGGACTTAGGTCCATGGTTTTTGGAGGCGAAGGCCTATTTCTTGCAACCTTAAGGGGAACCGGAAAAGTATGGTTGCAAAGTATGCCAATTAGAAAACTAATTGCCCAGCTTTCGCCCAGGGGCGGAAATTCCCGGAAAGAAGCGAGCGGACTTTTAAATAATTTCTTGGAAGGATAAAAGAGTTTTCAGTCGCGGTTAGCAGTCACAGTGGTCAGTTGACAGTTGCAGTATTCAGTAAATTAGTGAGGGTATGGCATCGGGTTATGCCCTTGATAAATATTGGTATATATCCATGTCACCACCAAGTGTATTGAAAACAAAAAATGTAAATTATAGCAGACTAAACGGAAAGATTTTATGAAAAAATATGTGTGTTTTGCGGTTCAAGTCCTGGGCTCAACCCAATTTATTCTGAAGAAGTAGAAAAACTGGGCAAAATATTTATAGATAAGGATTTTACTCTTGTGTATGGTGGGGCAAAGGTCGGACACATGGGATAACTTGCTGATCATATTTTAAGTTCAGGAGGAAAGGTTATAGGAATAATCCCTAAATTCCTTAAGGAGAAGGAGGTTGCACATAATGGACTTACAGAACTGATTGAGGTAAGTTCAATGCATGAGCGCAAAGAATTAATGGAAAAACAATCCGATGGATTTATCGCGTTACCGGGAGGTTTTGGCACAATTGAAGAAATTTTTGAAATGGTAACCTGGGGACAACTAAGAATACATGAGAAACCTTGCGGATTTTTAAATATAAATGGATTCTATGATTTGTTAAATGAATTTTTAGAAAATGCAGTGAAGTGAGGATTCATAGAAAGGGAATTTAAAAATACGATAATAATTAAATTCTGATTCCAGGGAAATAGTTAATCAATTTATTCATTACCAGTACCATACTGTTGGCAAAGCTCAAAAAGTACTGAACAAAACATTTACAGCATCCACAACTTGTAAGTAATCGTTCAACTAAACTCGTACTATTGCCGGATCACCCAATCTCAGGCAAACTTATGCCTTTGATTTTTCGGTATAAATCTAGGGCAAACACATCGGTCATTCCCGACACAAAATCAACTACCGATTGTATCTGTGCATAAAGATTGGCTCCTTCAGTAAGGTATTGTTTCGGAATTAACGACAATAATTTTTTACTGTACAAATCTTCTGGGCTAGTAATGGCACCGATAAATTCCTCCAATAAAGTTCCGATTATTTTGTAACCTGCAATTTCGATTTCAATCACCGAACGATGTGCATAAATGGTTGAGAAAGATATTTCCTTAACACGTTTCATGGCTTTTGCTTCGGTTTTACCAAGCTTTTTAATCAGGCTTCCTTCGAATGTTCCTTCTAAAATGTTTTGTTTATTTTTCCAAAAAATATCAATGCACAAGTTTACCAGCTTTCCAATTACATTTGCGCGCAAAAAACTGATTTGTTCGTTTGGGTCAGTAACTTCTTTGAAGGTTTTATCGAACTGCTGCAATTGTTTTTTTTCAGATTGCCGGCCATAAAAACCCAGGAACAAAGTTTTAGCCTCCTCAAACGACAATATCCCTAATTTAAATGCATCTTCCACATCCATAATCTGATAACATATATCGTCGGCTGCCTCCACCAAATATACAAAGGGGTGCCTTTTTGCTTTTAAAGGGTTTTCTGATATGACTGGAATAGAAAATTCACTCACTATCCGTTTGTAAATTTCTTTTTCAGATTGAAAGAAACCAAACTTTTGTTTTGTGGCAGCAATCGACTCAAAAGGGTATTTAATAATGGAAGCTACGGTTGTATACGTCAGAGCAAAACCGCCGTTTCTTTTCCCTTGGAACTGATGTGTGAGGGTTCTTAACGCATTTGCATTGCCGTCGAAATGCGTAAAATCTTTCCACTCGCCAAGGCTAAGTTTTGTTTCAAACTCCTGACCAAAACCATTCCTAAAAAAATTGGAAATTGCCGCTTCTCCTGAATGCCCAAAGGGTGGATTTCCTAAATCGTGTGCCAAACAAGCTGCAGAAACCACGGAGCCAATTTCATGGAACAAGGCATTGTCTTCATTATGGTTTTCGGTCCTTATTTTGTCGGTAAGCAAACTCCCAAGCGACCTCCCAACACTAGCAACCTCAAGACTGTGTGTAAGCCTGTTGTGCACAAATACCTGCGCCGGAAGCGGGAACACCTGTGTTTTATTTTGCATCCTCCGAAAAGGTGACGAAAATATAATTCGATCGTAATCCCTTTGAAACTGCGACCGATCGGTCAAATTTGAGTTTCCAGGTCGGGATTCAAGACCAATTCTTTTTGCAGATAAAAGCTCGTTCCAGTTCATATTAAAACTTATAGGTTGAGTATTTTTTAACTTCTTTATTTAATTCTTTTGACTTCCCACCGACTAAACGATCCAGTTCGGCATGAAACTCCGGGCTGTGGTTTTTGATTTTCGTATGCACCAATTCGTGCAAAAGTATATAATCAATCAAATAAAATGGGAGCTTCATTAAATGCAGGTTCAGGTTTATATTATTTTTTGAAGAGCAGCTCCCCCAGTTGGTTTTATTATTTTTTATGGCAACCCGGTTATATGTATACGAAAATTTATTTGCAAGCAATTGTAACCTTCCCGGCAAATATTCCTTGCCCTCACTTCTGTATATAGAGGTTATTGTTTCGTTCATAAAAGCCTGTCCCTCTTTTGATTCAATAGCATATTCCGAAGGGAAATAAATAGAAATATCCTTCCCGGTTTCAGTTGAATAAGGTTTTTCTTTATCTGTTTCCAACAAATGAATAGTTTTCGTTTTTGTATCGTATGTTGAATTAATTTTGAACTTTGTTAAACCAGAATCAAATCTGTTTTGTTGTTCTAATATCCAGGCAGCATGTTCACTGGCAAATTTTAATGCACTCTTAAAACTTGAGTAATAAGGAAGGGTAACAACAACCTGTTTATCAGGCTTAATCCTCAATTTAAACCGTTTTGACCTTTTATTTTTTACCAGTGTAACTTTACCTACCTTGGAAATGTGAAAATCTTTTTCTACCATTATGAAATAAAAACAAATCAAAGATATCAATTATGGCAAATAACCAAAAAATAGAAGTATTTGGGAACCTCACAAAAATCGAAACTGTAAATCCGGTTGAAGACAACGTTGCCGGAGGGATTCAAGCATTCGAATCGTTGAATCCTTTTCCCGGATATTACCATGAAAGGCCAGATACTACTTGTCCTTTCTATATTTATCTGGTACTGAGTGACCCTTGTCCGCTAGAGAGGATACTCAGGGCTACCCAAAACATTGAAAGAGATTATGGATGGCTTTTTGATGCAGGAAAAGGATATATGGAAATTGGAATCCAGGAATTACATGTGATCCGTTTAAGGCACGTTCCGAACCTTGGCATTATAAAAGAAATTATTGAAGCATACGAAAAACAGGGAATTCTGTTCCGAAGGAAAAACAGAAAAACAGATCAGCAAACTGTTCGGGTGAAAATCGTAAAATTCCTTTCGCTTGAAAAACTTGCAGACAATATTTACCTTGACCTGAAAGAAAAAAACCATGGCTATTTTAAATTGCCCCATTATATTGACAGGGACAAATTTTTAAAAGTCGCCCGGGATGTGAGGTACAATTGGGAAGGACATGAGTTTGATGCTGCTGTTGGTTCTTTTTATCAGGATGGGAAATTGCATGAAATTATTCGTGTTTATTCCAACCAACTCACAACCGAATATTTACAGGAAATTAGGGAATTATACCTTAAAAAAATAAAATAAACTGCTTCAAAAAGCAGGGAAGGGTATTGCCACTGCGGCAATGCCCTTTTTTATGCCCGCACCTGAAATACTCTTCCAGAATTACTAATTAGGTTTAACCAGGACAGCCGTTATAGTATTCGGGATATATGTTATAGCCCTCGAAGTTTACCAAAGCTATTTTTCGCATTTGTTTTGGGAATTGTGTTCGAACGGTTCGGCTAAAAATCGTTCCTGATTTCAATTTGCCCTATAAACAATGAATTTGAATAATATATTTTATGAAAAGGAATTCATACAGCCTTTTAGCAACTATAATTTTTATATGGATTTTAACAGGTTTTATTTCCTGCCAGAATGAGTTCATTGACCCGGAAGATCCGAAAAATGACACGGTTTCCCAGGTATATAATGTTTTTGAAATGGATATCCAGGTTGAAAACAATGTACAAATTATTTCTAAAGAAAAAGAGGACTACCTGAATTGTACTGTTTATTTGGATGGGAAAGACATTTACGAAGATTATTCAGGAACAGCCCGAATAAGGGGAAGAGGCAATTCTACCTGGTTTTGGTACGATAAAAAACCATATCGGATAAAACTCGATGAAAAGTCGGAGATTTTGGGATTAAAAAGCAACAGCGACTGGGTATTATTGGCAAACTACCGCGACCCAACAAACCTTATGAATGCCTTTGGCTTTGAGGTTGCACAATGGATGGATATGCCCTACACCAACCATAGTCGATTTATCGAGATCAGATTAAATGGTGATTATATTGGCCTATATCAGCTCACCGAACAAGTTGAACAAGGCAATAACAGGGTTGATATATCTGAAACAGACGGTTTATTAATCTGCCTGGATGCAGACGATGGACCATACCTTGCCCCGGATGCGAAAAATAATTTTTGGTCAACTGTTTTCGAACTTCCGGTTTGTATAAAACACCCGAAAGAACCTACCAACAATCAACTATCTTCAATCCAGGATGATTTTGCCAAACTCGAAGTTGCAATTTACGATTCCAATTACGAATCGGTTGCTGCTCTTTTGGATATTCCTTCCCTGATTGACTATCTTATTATTCAGGAATTAGTTTATAATGTGGAAATTGATGCGCCCCGAAGTACATTTATTCATAAAGACCGTGGTGGGAAATATGTAATGGGGCCAGTTTGGGATTTTGATGCAGGTTTTGATTTTGACTGGAGCAGTATGATGACCGGGCATAATTATTTTACGGCACAGGAGCTGGTCCTTGGCACCAATCCAGCAACACACAGAGGAGGTTACAGCATCTCTGATTTTTTCACCCAGATGTTCAGGGATGAGCGGTTTGTGAAAGAATACAAAAACCGCTGGAATGAAATAAAGGATGATTTATTGGAACATGCCTGGACAGAAATGGAGAAATATATTTTAAACCTTGACAATGCTATGCAAAGGGATTTCGAACGTTGGCCGATCGATCGGAATTGCAGCACTGAAATTAACCGAATGAAAAGCTGGTTGACAGAACGCGTTGCTTTCCTCACAACAGTAATAAACAATTATCCAGAAGGCAACACTTCAGCAATAAAAATTAATTGTGGCGAGATTTCATACGATGTTAACATGTTGTACAGCTTAGGTTACCAGCAAAATGTTCGCATTAATATCAATGAAGATTCCGTGCTGTCAAAATTGGGGGTCGCAAGGTCAGAATTGTACAGTTCTGCAATGGTTATTGTGCCATTACACACAGATGGAAGCGAAGGGGTAAACAATACCAATGGAGTATTTGGCGCATGGTTTGAAGCCGACAACAATCCAGGCGAATGGTCAAACGGACATGTTTTTATTGAAATATACGAAAACCTCACCCAATGGGAATGTGGCCTACGAAACGAAGGCGGTTATTGTAGCGTTGGAGATACACATAAAGTTAAAATGCAATATCAGTTTACCAAAGAGGAAGAAATAAAAACCTTAACGATAGCTGTGGATTTTGCTATTGATGAATAAATTTAATTGGTACTATTAGCAATTTATGTCTTTCTTATTAAGAACATTCAAGTTCCTTGAAACCAAAATGATTTTGAATAGCTTTAAGATTAGATGTGAATTGAATTTCGATAAATATTCGCAAGAAATCATCAATTCCGGGAAACCTTAAATTGTTACCTAATTCCTATTAATAATAGAATCTATTCTTTATTAATAAATACTTATCCTTCATACTTAAAACTTGAATAAGCCGTTACATACTATGTTATTTTAAAGGATAGAATCCTTTGTAACATTAACTTGTTGAAATTAAATTTTAAAAATAAACGGCCTCTGGTAAAATAAGTTTATTTTTACTTTTCGGAAATAAGGTTAGGATGAAAAATATCAGGATACTGGCTATCATTATTATAAGTATTGCTTTTGCTGCATGTGGCACCTCGAAAAATGGAAGAATTGCCGAAGGGGCGCATCAAATTGGTGAATATTATAAGGCAATTGAGAAATATAAAAAAGCCAATAAAAAAGAAAAAGACCGAAACAAACGGACGGAATATTATTACGCCCTGGCAGAGTGTTACCGCGCCATAGGAGAATATGACCTTGCTGCCATGCACTATAAAATTGCGATCCGAAGAAAATATCCTGATCCCATAGCCATTCTTCAAAATGCCGAAATGTTGCGTGCTTCTTTGGATTATGAAAATGCCCTTGAAAATTACCGTATTTATCTGGATTCGGTTCCGGGCGATCCGGTTGCACTTAGGGGGATTGAGGCCATGCAAAAAACACAATATTGGACCGATAACCCAACACGCCATATCGTTAACGGGATTCGTGAGTTAAATTCCCGTGAAAGCGATTATATGCCTGTGTTTGTTGGCGGGCGGGATAACGAAATTATTTTCACTTCGACACGAAAAGCTGCTACCGGTAAAAAGAAAAGTATGATTACCGGACAGGATTATGCTGATTTGTTTAAAGGCCAGTTTGATATTCAAAGGCAAAAATGGTCGGAACCGCAGTTGTTGGACATTAACCTGATCGTAAATACCGGGGATGAAGAAGGGGCTGCCACCATTTCGGAAAGTGGTGACCAAATGTTGTTTACCAGATGCCGTTACGACAAAAGCATGAACATGGGTGCCGAAATTTATTCATCATCACAATCGAGGGGCTCATGGGCACAGCCTACAAAAGTCGAATTACTGGGAGATAGCATTACAACAGCTCATCCGGCCCTTTCGCCGGATGGATCGAAGCTTTATTTTGTATCCGACAAAATGGGCGGATTTGGGGGCAAAGATATCTATGTGGCAGAAAAAGAAGGTGGGACCTTTAAAAAACCGCAAAATCTTGGCCCCGCGATTAATACAAAAGGCGATGAAATATTTCCCTTTGTAAGGGATAACGGAGAATTGTATTTTTCATCGAACTACCACCTTGGAATGGGCGGGTACGATATTTTTGTTGCCACTTTCGATGAAGACAAAGGATGGAGCATTCAAAACATGGGTTCACCAATAAATTCGCCTGCCGATGATTTTGGGATTTGTTATGTGAAGGATCGGAACCAGGGGATGTTTTCATCCAACAGAAAAGGCTCGTTTGCAGGTTCCGATGATATTTATTCATTTGTGGTACCGCCAAAAATCTTCCAATTAGCAGGCGAGATATTCGATAAAGAATCGGGCAATAAACTAAATGGCGCAACAGTACGGATTATCGGGACTGATGGTACTTATCTGAAAATGCGGGGGCAAAACGGTAAATTCCAAATGAAACTTAAGCCGGAAGTTGAGTACATTATTGCAAGTTTTAAAGAAGGTTATCTGAATGATAAAACCAGAATTTCAACAGTTGGTGTTGAGGATAGTAAAGATTTCAGGGTGGAACTTTTTCTCACGTCAACCGAGGACCCAATAAAAGTTGATAATATCATTTATGAATTTGGGAAATGGGATTTACTTCCCGAATCGAAGGCTGCATTGGATTCTTTAGCATCAATCCTTGAAAAAAACCCAACAATTGTTATTGAGTTGATGGCGCATACCGACCATATTGGTCAAGACCAGGCAAACTCTGTACTTTCACAAAAAAGGGCACAAAGTGTGGTTGATTATTTAATCAATGCTGGTATAAACCCTCAGCGATTGGTTGCAAAAGGCTATGGCGAAACCTGGCCTAAGAAAATTACACGCGAAATTGCCCGGCAATATGATTTCCTGAAACGAAACGATGTGTTAACGGAAGAGTTTATCGGGAAGTTGGAAACCGAAGCCCAAAAGGAAATTGCCAGGCAAATGAACCGTAGGACCGAATTCAGGGTTCTTTCCGATGATTTCCATGAAACATTTGAGCCGGAAAAGCTGAATTAAAGTTGAGCCGTTTTTAAAACTATTTTTTGCATGTTTTTAATTCTGGATCTCAGAGTGAATCTCAATCTTTGTCTTTCCAATATGTTAAGAAGTATTAATCATTGAAAAATTATTGAAAACCTAAAAAACATTTTAAGCACAAAGCCGTTGTATGTTTCAAGTCAATGAAAACAGGGAACAATGGTGTTTAAGATTATGCACGTTATTTTATTAGCGTCGGTAAAGTATTTACTTACAATACCTTATGCGAGGTTAATTGGCCTCTCGTATGAGCAAGCCTTAATTGCCGTGATTTTTGGTGGGATTGGCGGATTTTTGTTTTTCTATTACCTAAGTGGCTGGCTTAATCGTAAAATGGGAACTATTAAAAGTTTTCTTTGCCGGATAATTCCTCCTTTTATAAGGCTCAGGTACCAACGATTTTGTACGGATCGAAAAAGTAAAAAACCTACCCGTATTTTTTCAGCACGGTCAAGGTTTCTTGTTACTGCAAGAAAAAAATACGGATTTTGGGGTATTGTTATCACTACGCCTATTCTTCTTACAATTCCGTTGGGTGCATTTTTAGCGAATAAATACTATGCACGAAAAAGGCACGTAGTCACCTATATGATTATTTCAATTATTGGATGGGCCTTTGTATTGACATCAATTTTTCACGTCTTTCCAAGATAGAGTTGGATTTTTTTCCTGTTCCCAAAATGTCTGATTAATTCCTTATCTGCCTCGCACAGGTCAAGTTCAAACAATTGTTCCAAATCAAGCCATTGGTAATTTCGATGTTGCTTTAATACAATTTCACCATCAATTATAGTACAAACAAACGGGATAAGCCGGATTTTTTGGTGAGGATAGGAATGATCAATTGTTTGTAATTCTTCCAACACCGAAATTTCCAGGTCCAGTTCTTCTTTTATCTCCCGAATAATTGCTTCCTGTTTGCTTTCTGCGGGTTCAATTTTGCCGCCCGGAAATTCCCATTTCGATTGGTGGACAGGGTGCCTCTTATGCTGCGTCGCCAAAATTTTATTTTCCTTAAAAATTATCGCACAAACAACTTCTATCATCTTTCAAAAATAGAACAAAACCTTAACTTTATATCCCGGTTTCGAATCAAAAAACAGTATGAACAGAGAAGAAATTTTTGAATTTATTAAGTATTGGGACAATCTGGAATTGTTTTTTGCTGAAGTAAATAGTATGCCTTCGAACTTTAAATTATTATTGGATATTGCACTTAACGACGACCGATACATAAGTTGGCGGGCAGCATATCTGGTTGATCAAATGCACGATAAAGACTCTCAAATTATTCTTCCATATTTAGATGCAATAATCGAAAATTTGAAAACCCAAAAACATGCGGGAAAAAAGAGGCATTTCCTTCGCATGCTTACTTCCCACGAAATAAGTGAAAAACATAGTGGTTTTATGGTTGAGTATTGTTTTAAAGCCTTTCAAGCAGCAAAAGAGCCGGTTGCCGTGAAAGTTCACGCAATGCAAATATTATTTAATATTGCACAAAAAGAACCCGACCTTAAAGAAGAAATCGCGCTTGTTATCGAACATGAAATGGAATACCATGCAACTGCAGGAATTCTTTCACGCGGTAAAAAACTCTTAAATAAACTTCGAAACAACTAATTGCCTGATTTCTTTGAAAGTTTTCGGATTAAATCGTTTAATTGCCCGTCAAGTTCTTTACTAAGTTCTTCCTGTTTGTTACGTTGTGTCAGTACCACTAAATTCCTAAGTGCCGACAAATCCCGGTTCATATCGCCATTGACAGCTTTTGCAAATTTTTCGGGAACTTCCGTATAATACTCCACATTTTCAAGGAAGTTTTTGGCTAAAATGCGAACATACTTATTGCCCTTTTCAATTGCCCCGGCTTTAAAATATTGTTCAACTGCTGGGAAAGAGTCAAATTCCAAAGGCATTTTTTCATCCGGATAAATTTCAAACATCCGATCGATAACAGCAATACAAGAATCCTTTTTACCTTGTTTCAATAGTTCCTCTGATAATCGGGCAAACATATACCTGGCTTGAATTATACGTACTTCTTTTTCGTTGTATTCATCAATATAAACATCGGGGTCGTTTACATTTCCCCAGGTAAATTTGTTCATTACATTATCGTAAAGGATATCGGCATCTATACGTCCGTAAAACGAGCCCCGTTTACCTGATTTTATAGGAACAAGCCTGTAAGCCAACCCCTCGTACTGAAGATAATCCAGAAAATGTACCTGATCAGTGTATAATAAACTGTGGTCAACGTAAATTGGCCGTTCCCAATTATTTGCTGCTACCATATTTAGCAAAGCCCATTCACTTTGTGTAATCATTGATTTATTGATCCCGAACTCAATTTTATCCACAATCAGGTTGGCATCTTTGGCTTTTACCGTGCCAGTGGAAATTGCTTTCTCTTTATCCACGTTGATATAGAATTTTTTGGAAGGGATAAAATCCATTAAGCTGCCGTTAGAAACTTTCACTTTCGAACGAACATCGTCACTTCCTAAAACTTCCATTGCCTGGCTAAGCTCAATTGGTTCTTTAATACGGTCTTCCAGAAAAACGCCGTCCCTTACACCCAGGTAATATTGGTCGCGGGTGAAAGTAAACGGAACAGGTGCACAGTCGTTTTGTGCTTTGGTTTGTTGGTCAACATACCAATCCATTCCCAAATAACTTAAGTTGATAATCCTCACATCGGGGCGCACACCTTCCACTTCCTGAACATACCATAAGGGGAATGTATCGTTGTCGCCATAGGTGAACAACAAAGCATTTGGCGCACACGATTCCAGGTAGTTTTTGGCATAATCGCGTGCCATATACCTTCCCGACCGATCGTGGTCATCGTAATTCTCCGATAACATAATGCCAGGCACCAATACCAGTGAAATGGCAACAACAGAACCTGCAATTGCTGGTCCTTTTGCATATTTTTTCAGGAGCGAATAAATAGCAGGTATTGCCAATCCAATCCAAATTGCAAAAGCGTAAAACGATCCTGCATAGGCATAATCCCTTTCACGGGGTTGAATTGGGTATTGGTTAAGGTAAATAACGATTGCCAGTCCGGTAAAAAAGAACAACATCATTGTCACCGAAAAATCTTTTCTTCCTGAAATACCCTGTCGGTATTGATATAACAATCCTGCAATTCCAAAAAGGAGTGGAAGGAAGTAATATTTATTGTTCGATGGTGTATTTCTTTTATGCTCAGGGAGAATGTTTTCAGGGCCCACTTTGGGTTCATCTAAAAAGCTTATTCCTGATATCCAGTTGCCATTTTGGAAACCTCCGTGCCCTTGTATATCGTTCTGGCGCCCGGCAAAATTCCACATAAAGTAGCGCATGTACATGTGTCCGACCTGATAATTCAGGAAGAACCTGATGTTTTCAGAAAACTTTGGTTTAACAATTGTTTTTGTGCCATTCCTATCCCGTACACGTATTTTTTGGCCTTTTATTTTTCCCCATTCTTTATAGACCCTGACATGATCTGATTTACTGCTGTACATTCTCGGAAAAATTGTTGTAAACCTTTCATCATATGTCCTTCCCGATGGGGTTGAACTTGTTATTTTATATTTGCCATCAACTTTATTATAAATATCTTTATCGCCTTTCATGCCAACTGCCGGGGCATTATAATATTGACCATGAATTAGCGGGCGGTCGCCATATTGTTCGCGGTTTAAATAATAGAGCAAATTATAGGCATTGTCTGGGTGGTTTTGGTTCATTGGCGGATTTGCCGATGACCGGATTAAAATCAAACCAAAAGAAGAATACCCAATTAAAATAGCAACTACGCTGACAATGATGGTGTTCCAAACAACCAATCCTTTTTGATGCGTATAACGAATTCCAAAATATATTGCCGCAATTAAGGCAATGACCATTGCAATTACCCCTGAATTAAAGGGCAGCCCTATTGTATTCACGAAAAAGTAATCAAACCCGAAAGCAACTTTGGCAACTCCCGGAATCACAACATACATAACGCCACCCAAAAGTCCAACAGCAACTGCAGATGCAGCAACAATACCTTTCCAGGTAACTTTATACTTTTTAAAATAATAAACAAAAACTATTGCGGGGATTGCCAATAAGTTCAGAAGGTGGACACCAATCGACAAGCCCATTAAATAGGCAATTAGCACTAACCACTTGTTTGCAAAGGGCTGATCGGCATTTCGTTCCCATTTTAAGATTGCCCAAAATACAACAGCTGTGAACAATGAAGATAAAGCGTATACTTCACTTTCAACAGCAGAGAACCAAAACGAGTCGGAAAAAGCATAGGCTAAAGCCCCAACTATTCCTGCGCCAAAAATCACAATTTGTTCTGTTAAAGAAGGCTTGTCACTTTTTACCAACTTAGATGCAAGATGAGTAATTGTCCAAAAAAGGAACATTACGGTTGCTGCGCTTGATGTTGCAGAAAGGGAATTAACCATTAAGGCAACTTTGGAAGTGTCGGGTGCGAAGATTGAAAACACCCGCCCCAAAATCATAAATAGTGGTGCGCCAGGAGGATGCCCTACTTCAAGCTTGTAAGCACTTGTAATAAATTCCCCACAATCCCACCAGCTAACCGTTGGTTCGATTGTTAAAAAATATACAATTGCAGAAATAATAAAGACGGTCCATCCAAGGATATTATTAAGAAGTTGATTTTGCTTCACGAGGTTGAATTTTAAATAATTAATTTCTTACGCAATAATACAATAAATAAACTTTTCAAAAGAATAAACTTTGGTTTCAGTCCGGATTATTTTACCCTTTTTTTATTACATTGATGCAAATATACAGCTAAAAAAGAGAAATATTATTTGTTGTGTTTTGGAGAAAAGAAAATTTTTATACTTTTGCACGGTCTTTACAGAAAAGACGATGAATGATTGACCCGTGGTGTAATTGGCAACACAACTGATTTTGGTTCAGTAGAGTCCAGGTTCGAGCCCTGGCGGGTCAACGAAAAAGTCTGCAAAAAAACGCAGACTTTTGTTTTTCAAGGAATTAGCATTTTCCCACTAAGCAAATAAACGCATAAAAGCCACATGAATGAAGGGTACGAGGTGGCATTTGAGGTGGTTTAAATCTACTTTTCAAAAAGACCACCTTATTTCATTCTTTTTCATTGATATTCAGCACTTTGCATTTTGTAAAATTATTGATCTAAAGTAGTTTTGTATCAACGAAAAAGTAAAAAAAGGTGGTTAAATTAAGTGTAAACTTTTATATCAGGAAATCAAGGAAACTTTCCAATGGGGAATGCCCCATCTATTGTCGACTTACCATGAAAGGCAAGCGGGCTGAATTTGCTGTGAACAAGAGTGTTTCTGAGGATATTTGGATTTCAAGTGCAGGAAAAGCAAAAGGAAATTCAGTAGAAGTATTCAGACTGAACAAGGTACTTGAAAATATTATTTCGAAGGTTAATGAAATACTTAGGAAGTCAGAGTTGCAAGGCCTCCAACCAACTCCTGAACTTGTCAGAAACGAACTCCTTGGTATTAACAAACAATATAGATTCTTGATTGAGGCTTACGAACAGCATAATGGACAGATGGAAATCTTGGTTGGGAAGCAATATGCGCCTAAGACATTAGCCCGGCATAAGACCTCATTAAAACATATAAGAGATTTCATCAAGTCAGTTTATAAAGCAAATGATATTGAGTTAGTTAAAATCGACCACCAATTCCTTGTTAATTATGAGTTTTGGTTGAAAACTAATACCACATGTCAGCACAATGCTGTAATAAAATATATCTCCAACCTTGGTAAAATACTTAAAATAGCCCGGAATAATGGCTGGATGCCACACGACCCTTTCAGGAATACTAATTTCAAGTATAAGGAGGTGGATAAACCATTCCTTTCACAAGAGGAACTTGACAAAATAATGTCAAAAAGTTTTTCCATTCCAAGGTTGGAAAAAATAAGGGATGTTTTCCTTTTCTGCTGTTTTACAGGGCTTGCTTTCATAGATGTAAAAGAACTTAAAGAGGAAGACTTCATTGAAGTTAAAGGCGAAAAATGGATCAGGAAAAAACGCCAGAAGACAAAAAACTGGTCGAACATACCTGTATTACCTGCTGCCCAAAAGATATTAGACAAGTATGTAGGTGATGATGAATGTTCAATCTATGGGACATTGTTGCCAGTACCATCAAATCAAAAGATGAACGCTTACTTGAAAGAGATCGCAGACTTATGTGGTTTCAAAATGAAATTAACCACACACGTTGCAAGGCACACATTTGCAACTACTGTAACATTATCAAACCATGTATCAATGGAAGCAGTCTCTAAAATGTTGGGCCATTCATCACTTGCAATGACCAAAAAATATGCGAGGATTTTAGATAATTATATTGCTGATGAATTTAAAAAGATAAAAAACCTTTATTGATAACATAAAAACCGGGTTTGTAAAGAGGGAGGGTATTTTCATGTCTGCTTTTAAGCCCTCCCACTCTTTTTAATAAAGTGGACAATAAAAGCAGACATATGAAAACTTTATTGAAAAAAACTGTTGCCACAATTACGACAGTAGTAACTGTCACATCCTTTGTGCCAGCAATTGAAAAACACTTACCCCAAACGTTTAAAATCCCACCAGTCAAGAGCTGTGTGATGCAAACGGTAGCTGTTCCAATTGAGACAGCACCTAAATCAACTAGTAATGAAGAACAGATAAACTACCTGTACATAAGTCAAAGGTTGTATGATTTTGTACTCAGGAAAAAAGAATGTTACAGTACAAAGAAAAATTACGCATACCACTACCTGTTTTTTTGCAGTACGATAGCTTACTTAGAAAATGTCGATAAAAGGTACAAGGAAAAGAAGTACGTTAATATCAATTATAAAATAATGACATCAATTATAAGCAAAAACATCTATTCAGAGATGGTAGGTAAATTAATAAGATGGGGTGTCATTGAAACTAATAATAGCTATCAAGCTAGGAACTACAGTAAGGGGTACAGCTTAAAACCACCTTATAACAACAACATTAAAAGAGTTCCAATAAACGATAAGTTAATTAATCAAAAAATCAACCTATTTAAAATGAAATCAAGAAAAAGAATTGAAAAATTACCTTACCCATACCAATACTTGTCTATGACAAACACGTGGATTAAAATGGACGTTGCAAATGCACTTTGGTATAATGAAACTAACTATTTAACACAGTACGTTGAAAAATACAATGCTAACCTGTATTCAATTTTTGCCTATGAAGATGAGTGGTACCGCTTTACAGTTGATAGCACAGGGAACAGAGCTCACACTAACCTCACTAACCTTGGCAGTTATTTAAGGCAATTCCTTTCAGTCGAGAATGAACAATTAGGGCAGGTAGATATATGTAATTCACAACCATTATTTTTTTATTTGCACATCAAAAACCTATCTTTTATACCACAAGATGAAAAGGACAGGTACAGGGCAATAGTTGAAAATGGTAGATTCTATGAATTTTTCATGGAAAGATTGAATATAGCCTCAAACAAGAGGACGAAAGTGAAGCATAAAATCTTAGCTGCGGTATTCTTTGATAAGTATAGGAAAAAAGAAAGTAAGTACGTTAAAGTTTTCCGTCAAGATTTCCCATCAATTTTGGGATACATTACAAAACTCAGGAAAAGAGACCATACTATGCTTGCAAAAATCCTGCAAAAAGGAGAAAGCAAGTTTGTTATTGAGAAAGTTGTGGGTGGATTTGTTAAGCAGTTTGGCGCTGATTCTGAATTTATTAGTACCATACATGATAGCATAGTAGTTAAAACTTCCATGTTGGATACCGCGAAAGAAATCATGCAGAAATGTTTTTGGAAGGAAGGTATTTATCCCCAGCTATCGGTAAGCGTTTTTTGAAACAAGTTTGAGGCGCAAAAATCCCACAGCACCCAACCCATCCAATGGGATGAGGTACACCACCATAAATATCCCCCCTTATGTGTTCCATTATCTTATTGTTAAATAGAGAAGAAAGCTGCTCGGGAAATGGAAGATTTGAAAGCAGATAACTTATCCTCCTAACATTCCAATATCAATGTATATTCCTTTATCATTTGCAATGTAACTTCTCTATACTTTGACATCCTTAGAAGTCTAAAAACTCGTTAAAAATTGATTCTGGCAGGTTTCGAAGCAATGTGTCTTTGTTAATCCTATATTTTTTATATCCACATCTTTGATTAGGGTACTTTTCAGGATTTCAAAGCATTCTGAGTCTTTCTCTTTGTAGATGAGTTGTAACCGGTTCATTCTTCAAGGTTATGCTTTATTGGTACTCAATAGAATTTATTTTGCACCTTCTTCTGTTTCCTCCTATGGTAAAAATGATATACCCCTATACTTATTGAAAAAGGGATAAGGAAATAAAGGATAACATTTATGAACTTCTCAATTGCAAGATAGAATAAGCTCCCAAAATATGATATAAAACCAGTATATTCATAACTTGGTGATTGATACCCTTCAACCAAACCTGACTGAATAAATATATAGCCTCTTTCCTTGACTTTAAAAAATGGCTCATCATCACTTAATTCACGCTCTAATTCAACCATCCTTTGCTTAATTAAAGCAATATCGCTGTTATGTAAGATATAATCTTGGCTTTCTGCAATACGGGCTTCATTTGCATACATTCCTTGCCCTCCAATGTAATATTCCTTGGCAATGCCATGGTAATTATTAATCAAAGGGTTGCCTTTAATAAACAAAAGAAAGATGATTGCAAAAACCAGAAATTGTTTGGGGTATAAATCATATTGAAGCTCATAATTGAAATTGTCTTTAAGTATCCTGAAAAATTCACTGAGATAATCTTTGAAAGCTTGGATTATCCTCCCTTTCTTGATGCCTTGAATTATCTCAGAGGAATAATCAAAATCCAACAGTAGGAAAAAGGCGTTAATAATTACTACGCCAAAAACAATGATGATTACAGTTAAAAGCCAATCTAATCCACCAAAGAAAAAACCAGTTGGTTCAATATCAAAGAAATATTCCAACTGGTTGTATGTATTGAAAGCCCATGAAGTAAAGAAACTGATAAAGAATACCAGTATTAGCCTTGAAAATAAGTATTTAGCCATGTTATTTGTGTTTTAGTTATTTATTGGGAGGAATAAAGAGATAACAAACATAACAAGTGCCACTACGATAATAATCCACGAAGCCTTTACACCTTTTTTATTGAACGAAGCGTCTTTTAACACCAATGTATGTGCCATCTGGTCATGAAAACCTTGTTTCCTATCAGTAAGAAGAATCATTAAAAAGCCTATACCAAAAATGAAGCCTGACAGTACTTTCCCGAAATAGCGTCCTGTAGCTTTTTCAAAATTTATCCTATGTAAGTTTTCATTTACAATTTTTAGCCTAAGCAATATTTTTCCGGGAGTTGCTTGAAAATAGCTGCTTTCAAATGTAGCAGAATATAACCAGCTTGGAATAATTAACAACAAATTTGGTGACAATATCAAACTCCCTCCAAATATTTTTGTGCCATTTTCGGGTATTGGTAGCTGGAACAGTTTCCAAAGGGAAGAATAAAGAAAGAACAAAATGACTGTATCAATTAGCTGTGCAGGAAGCCTTAATAAAAATCCGCCATAATTTTGGATTGGAGGATTTGGGTTAACCTCATCAACAGGGAAATTTATTGTTTGATCACAAGAAGTTTTTTCAGTGCTTGTTATCACCCCTTGTATAATAGTTTTCTCGGGCTGTTTTGGTATAGGAGGGGGAGTTCCAAAACCTTCTAGATCCTTCAATGGTGTCCAGCATTCCATCCCTTTTTTCCAAACCAAAGTCTTCAATGGCAAGCCTAGTTCAATTAATTCTTTGAATGTGACAGGACCTTTTTGTTCTTTGTTCCTTGTTAGGTAGTAATAATCCATAATACAATGGTTTAAATTGAGCTACTGGTATCGATATCAATTTTTTCATGCCCAATTGTTGATTCCTTGTCTTTTGTAATTTTTTTCTTTCTTAAAAGGAATGCCCCCAATAAAACTATAAATAAACCAATATTGAAACCCATTACCCTTGCAGCGCTATAGTCCATAATCTCATAAGACTCTGAACTTACGAACACTGTAAGTATGCCACCTCCAACAAGGTTTCCTAATGCATGTGAATATTCATACATCCAATTGAAACTATCATCATCCTGCACATTTGCTTTGCCTGATTTTTGTAGTTCGGTACTCTTTGGAATATTATAAGCAGGTTTAAATATCCCAACTATGAACAAAGAACCATATATAATCAAGAGGATTGCCAGGGCTTTAATTAATGGATGTGTGCGTTTTTGTGGGTGATCTTTCTTCTTGTTCAATAACACTATGATGATAGCTACAATCGGCATAAAAAGCCCAAAAAAGAAAGCCCAATTAAAACCAGCCAGCCTTTTTTTCCCAAGGCGTGCAATTTGGTAAGCAATAAAAATAGCAAATGCAATAATGGTTAGTTTTAAATACAGAATTTGCTCAAACATGGTAGTTAGTGTTGTACCACCTTAGTCCCAATAGTGGAGTTTATACCAAATAAAAAAGCGTGGGACTGTAGCCTATCTGAAATCGAGGTACCGCTAAATACCCACACTCACAAACAAACACAGCCCACGCCAAAGACGTGAGCGTATTTGCTATTAATACTGTGAGTGTAATATAGAAAATTAGCGGTTTTCGATTCCACAATTAATAGCTAACGCCAATATTTTTCAAATGTCCTTCCTTAAGGACTTTGTTCAAAGTTAAAACTTTTGCGTAATAAAATTAATACAATTTAATAATGCTCGCTGTTGGAAAGTACTTAATTCAATTGAATATTGTGATTAAATTAAAAGAATTGCTAATTCTACCTTTTTATTCACTTTTATGTAGATGAGATTACAACCTGTTATTATATTTGTAATATAAAATGTAGTAATTTACAGTACACCTAAATCATTGAAATTTAATCCACTTTTGGTTTATTATCTATCCATATTTTTCTTATATCAGAAAATTCATTGACATCCAAACAGATCTTTTCCCATTTGTGTATATATTCAGGAACCAGTTGTTTTTTTGATACGAAGAATCTTTTTAACTCGATTAATAAAAAGGATGCACTCATCTTATTAAATAGTTTTTCATCGACTTCGGCAGTTGTGTTTTCCTTGGAAATTTCGATCTCAGAAATTAAATTTGTTAAACCAATTTCTAAATTTCTCAGAATATCATTATTGATCATATTTGGGTAATTCTTTATTAACCTAGTATTAAAATCCATAAATCCACTTAAAAATGTAGTATTTAGGCTTCTAATATTTTCACTTGTTAAAACTATAAGTTTATCTATTTCTGTTATTTTAAGTTCAATTAATTTTAATAGTCCCTTTAATGAATCGTTTATTATTTCAGTTGATTTAGAGAAAAAGCTTTCATAAATAATGTTCAAAATTTCCACTTGATGATTAATAAGTATTTTATAAAAAGCACATTGAACTTGAATAAATGGCAAATTATAACTTTGAAATTCTAAAGTCATACTCTGAATTTCATTTATTTTTTCTTTTTCAATTAGATGAAAATTAGGGGCTATAATTTTAATTAATGTTGAAATTAGATGTGTAAATCGACCTTTAAATTCATTTGATGTAAAATTGTAATCTCCTTTATCTTTTTCTAATAAGTACTTTTTATCAAGCTTCCACCACTTAATAAGCTTGTCAGTTAAACTCATCAATTCATCTTTTTTCCACTTGAAATTAGTTTCACTTAATGAAGTCCCTAATAATTCATCAAAATAAGAGATATTACCACGTGTCAAAGGTAATCCTCTTTCTTTTTTTAACGAATGTATAGGTATTTCAAGTGAATTAAGGTATTTATTAAAAGTAGTTAATGGATTAATACTTTCTGGATGTGGTAAATATAAAAATGCATAATTATAAAAAACAGTTAGTTTTGGGAATCCAGTTTTTTTGTTAGTTTGACTCCATAGAATTTCACCAAGTCTATCGTTTTGTCCTTTATTAAGTAAATTCCATTTCCAAAGGCTAATTAATCTCAATGTTGCAACTTCTCTTTCTTTATTTTCCTTTTCACTTCTTTCAAATAATTCTTCAATTCTTATTGAATCAATGGATATTCTTTTATTCGTAAAACATTTTTTACTTAGTTCTATATAATGAAAAGGATCAATGTATTCATTTTCTATTGAACGGTGTAATTCTGATACAATAGGAAATTCTAAAAACTCTGATAATAATCCAATAAGTTCATCGTTGGAAAATGATTTTATTAATCGTTTTGTTAAACTATTTATTCCATTATAATTATCCTTATATTCAGACCCAAATACTTCTTTAAGAAATACAATGAGATTTTTTTTAATAGAAAAACTTGCTTTAACACTTAAACGTGATAATATTTCAGGAAACAACTTAGAAATTGAAATAGAGTAATTATCATTTTTATATGGATCGGCATTTTTAATTTCATCTTTAATATTTTCAAGAACAGAAAGATATTTCGTAATTAATTCGTCCGCATTTTGATTGCTTATTTTTACTAATGATTTCCTTCCATAAATACTATCAATAATACTTTTTTCTCCATATCGTATTGAAGATGATAATGACCAAAAAGGAGAATAATTGGCAAGATAAGTAATAGCTCCTTTAGAAGCTTTTTTGCCAAATGTAACTCCATGTAGTTTTAAAGGTATTCCAATTTCTTCAATAAATCTTAAAAATTCATATGCCTTTATAGCGAAATTGTCTTTATATCCCATGAAATGGGTTGTAGTAACATGACCTATGTCGAAACTATAATTTGTCTCAATATTCTTTAAATCATTTGGTTCTTTTTCTAAATAAATCTCAAATGATTTTAATTCAGACCATGGATTACATTTATATTGCAATAATGTATTCCATCTTTCACTATAACCTTTAAATCTTTCACGTGAGATTTCATATTCTCCTTGTTTAATACTTAAAGAATGTTTTACAAATTTTATAATTTGCATAATATATGCTTCTCTTGAAATTAAGAAATAATCAGATTTTACAGGAGTAAGCAATAAACGCTCTCTTATTTTAAATAATGAATTTTCAAGAATTTCATCAGCTTTTTTTATATTCCCTAATTCTGCATATATGCTTGCTTTTTTCGCTTCCCAATATGGTAATGAAAAATTTATTGTCCATGCATCTAATTCTTTACGTACCATTGGAATATCAAAAACGAATAAAAAATACAAACAACGTTCATAGGAATATCTTGCTATTAATTCGGAGCTAAATTTTGTTATAAGCTTATTAAGTCGTTCTTTTAAAAACTCCCATTTCTGATGAAATCCCTCTTCTCTATAATATCTAAGCAATGAAAATTGCAGCTCAATCCATTGTAGCTCAATCTCTTTCCATTTAATATCCTCGTTGTTAGTTGTTATAGATCCTTCAATTTCTAAAAGATGAGGAAATGGATTATATCTATTGATTACATTTTCATAATGTTCAATTAAACTATTCACTATTGGACTTAAAATTTTTTCTATCCTCCAATTATATTCATAAAGAAATAAAATATCATAAGGCGGTTCTAAATCAGACAGATACTGAATAAATATATCGTCAGTATATGAAAGTAATTTGCTTCTGTTCTCTTCTGGAACAATCAACCAATTGGGATATTCATTTCTTATTTCTTTCCAGTTTTCAATTACAGAAATTATTTGAGGTAATAAATCTTTCTTATCATTAAAGCTAAAATGAATATTATTTTCAGGCCAATCTAAATTATTTTTTATCCTTCCTTGTTCATGTAAAAAATCAAAAAATATTGATAACGCCTTAGTATGATCTCCATCTATATTATCACATTTTGATAAATCTAAGGGAACAATATTACGGTTTTCGAATAATCTCTTCTGCCCGATAGACAGGTTTAAAATTCCAATTAAATATATTTTAAGAGAATTTTCCTTCCCGAGATTATCTCTTATCCAACCTATCCATTTTAAAAAATTTGGATCATCTCCTGAAAATCCTACCAAACAAAGTGTATTTTCAATTAAAGATTGTTGTACAGTGTTAACAAATGGAGCAAATCTTATTGGGTATTGCCTATAATCTTCTTCTGTAATAATTAAAGGTCTTTCTGATGGGAAACTACCATGTAGTTTTATAATTCGAGGCTTTGTTGACAAGATTAAATCCTCTTTATTTATTACAGGTTCATATCGCTGTTGAACAATTTTTTCAGCGGCTCTTTCCAGTAAAGTATCAAAATTTGTTGTAAAAACATCATTCCAAGGTAACTGTAATACTCTTTCATGAAGTAATGATGGTTGATATTCTTTATCAGGAATTTCCGTTTTTAATAAATCTTCTAATGTATTACGACCAAATGTTGCTTCGATCTCATTAGCCAATTTTAAAACATTTAGATATTTTTCATCCTTAGGTGAATGACCATACAATTTTTTTAAAAATATATCTCCTAGATCATCCCACGTTGGAAATTCTTTTTTTGTTGTACTGTTCTTTGTTGCATTTCTACTAAATCCTGCACCAATCATAATTGTCGCATGTCCAGACCACAATTTTTCAGATATTTCAACGAAATAGGGAAAAATATCTTTGGGTATATTTTGATTCATTCTTATTAATAAATTGTTTTTATTGTAATATTATCTGCTTTTAAACTTAATAACAGTCTGTCTAAAATTATAAGTGTTGAAATTTTAATTATTCACAACCAAAAATATTTTATCCATCGTTTAGGCATATTAATTTATAGAGTATAAATTTACAATATTATTATTCACAGATTAATCCCAGTTTTTATTAAACGCGGGAAACATCTATTATAATCATCAACTTTTTTCAGAATTTCTTCAAAATCATCCATTACCTAATAGATATCGGTTATATCTGTCAGGCTATGGCAATACTTTGCCCCAATTCCAATATTATCAAGAATATTGTATGTTATAACCACAACACCTATCAATTTAGAATCTTTAAAGGAATCGATCATATTAAATGTGCCATTATTACACTTTGATTTGGTAATAAGAAAATAACCAAATTCAGTACCAACAGAAAAAATAATTTATCTGAGATAGAAATATCTAATAAGTAGGCATTTATGTTTTTATTGAGGATACCCCCTTTTTTTATAAGCAGAGTTCAGCTATAATACGATAAAATATACCCTGTTTATAGCTCACGTATCCTTTTATATTGAATGCCATTTGTGGAGATTAGTTCCCTAAACCATTTATTTTCTCAGGATTATTATTCATAAACACATTTGTTAAATCTAATCGGAACCAACCCAAATTTTTAGGTTTTGAACATTACCAATTATTGGGATTAGGATAAGACCACATTTAAGCAAATTTTGTTTGTTTTAATGTCTTTGTTGGGTACGATTAGGGCTTCAAATATCCTAGGTTCAGTAGATTAATACTTATTTGATGTTTCCTTATCTTCCTTAATAGCTTCATTAGTAAACCGTGCCATAAGTTCTTCATTTCCATAGAGTAAATCAGGAAGTTCCTTAGTTATAACAGTAATAATATCCTGTGCTTTTTATTCAAGGATAGACAAACCTAATCATGACTATCTTAGCACCAGCAATAACACCATCTACTGCAACAAACATTACCAATCCCTGCATCTGCATTTTATATTCATTTTGATCTTATGAAACACCTACTTTAAAACTAAATAATCACCACCGCTTATTGCTTTGCCAGACAAAGATGTACTTCAAATTGTTTGCAGTTAATGTACAATGTATCTCTAAAGAGTATGCCCATACTTCTTTCCTCAACAACTTATTTTTTATTGATTTATCCTCAGGTATTAGCTTGTAATTGTTCCTGCCTACCATTTTAATGTCACCTTTTGATCTTTTTTATCTTTAAATTCATCTGTTGTGAAGGTGATTTATTGATGATTTCATCAAAGCTTATATAAGCTCCGTTGGGATAGTCTAATTGTTATGCTATTGCGTAAAAAGAAAAGCATTGTTTAAAATAGATTTGTTATCTATAATTATATTAATTTTCTATTAGTTATTATAAAATCTTTCCATTTCTAAATACAGCTTTTTAGTTAAGCTATCAGCGAGGATTTCTGGTATATTTGCATTAATGTTTAATTTCAGATCCTTGTTTATTTGCGAAATAACAGACTGAATCTTTCTTAGTTTTTTTATTATTTATGTACCAATTTTCAAAAGTTTTCAACTAATGTGCTTGCTTTTGTATATTTATTATCCTTTGCATGCCAAAGCCCATGACCAATCTCAAAAGAATATTTAGTAGCAAATAAATTTGCTAATCCTTCCTCCAAAATGTTATTAGTTTTTTCTCTGTCCGACTGAAACAATGTATTGCTTCATGAGTTACTTGAAAAACTGCCCTATTAATATTATTTATACAATTCATTGAGATTTGAATTACAATATATTTGCAATTTCTAAGATCCCAAATCCGAAAGTGTCCATCTTGCTTAAATCCCGCACCTAAGATTGTGTAAGAATAATCTCTTTCTCCATATTTATCTTCTGATTTCTTTAATATATTTCCAAGTTTTGAAGTGATTGTCCAGCTATGACCAGCTGTGTATTTTATGAATTAAAGATTAAGCTCATTCTTAATTGAGGTTTTTTTAAGAAATGTTATTTATTCAGAAAAGTTATAACTACTAGATTTAAAGCAACCTCTTTTATTATGTTTAATGCGAATAGCATTTTATTCTGGAATTACAACATATCTAAATTGAACATAGTCATCAAAATTGCCGTAAGCATGATAATCACGCTTGCTTCTCACTTTTATTTGGATATCACAGCACTTACCTATATCAGATTGCATAAAAGAAATAATACCCCTATTAGATTTACTCCAATTAGTGTGACCAATCCTTGCAATACTATACTCTAACACATCACCCAATGGATCAGTTGAATATCCAATAATTTCAATTGTGTTGCCAACTTTAACCAACTGTTTACTCTGAATTATTTGTGCATAGCGGGTATTCTCTGCACAATTCCCAAGAGAGTCATTAACTGCCTCAATTACAGGAAAATAGTCATTGGGATCTTCTTTCTTACCTCTATATTTCATAATTCTGGTTCTTATTTCACCGCTTATACCTTTAATTAAATACTTCTGATATTCAAATAACTCTCTCCTATGTGCGTTTGGGTCTCTAAACTTTTCAATTTCTTCAAGAAATAATGATACTGACTTTTTGTCCTGAAATACAACCATTAACCCATCATCCCAATGTTTATCAATAATACTTTTAAGGTCATAAAAATCTGAATAATAAATTAACCTGCTTTCTAAAGCTACTCCTTTGAGTCTCTTTTCTTCAATAGTTCTTCTTTCTTTCCATTTACTAATCCTATTAGATGAGATTTTTACATGTTTTATCCAGTCATTGCCAAATTTTTTAGTCAAAATAAATGAAATAATATCCCTGACGGAATTTTCTAATATTTTTAATTCTTCTTCTATATTTATCATACCAAAATTAAATATTGTGTTAGCATTCGTCCATTTCTCACAAATAACGACACTTAGCAATTAACCTTTGAAAAAGGATATAGTTTTATCTTTGTCTGTTGTTACAAAATAAAATCTTGTATTCTTAACAATTGTTTTACCCCACATTACAGTAAAATTTGAATAACGACCAACTATGGTTTCAAATTTATCTATTTCAATGCAAGGATTACCATTAATGTATATTCTTTCAATTCTGTGTAACTCTCTTGTGTCCTCTTTTTTAAGAAAAATTTGAACACCATTCTTTGGAGCATGCCAATCAATGACAAAATGCTTATGTTTCTCTTCCCCCTCTTTAAGAAATTTCTGAACTATTTCTTGATAATTAGTAAATTCCTGTATTATTTTGACTATTTGAAAATTTTGTGTCCCAGTTTTATTAAATATCAATGTGTCTGGTTGTGCCACAAATTTAATTAGGTTGCAATTTAAATCTCTTACATAGACATAAACATTTTCAACTTTTATATCTAATGTTTTTATAGCTATATTTCTAAACCGTAAAATAGCATTTGAGGGAGAAATTTCAACTAACTCATTAAAATCAAAAATTAAGATATTTCTTTTTTTAGCTTCTTTTATAGCATTTTTTGTATATCCACTTTTGCATACTAAAACTAATACATCTGTTTTCAAGTCCTGATGTTTAGCATACATCTCTTGTACCCATGAGATATCTGCTTTTCTTGACCTACTTGTACACTCAACTGAAATTGCTATTTGATAATCTCCTATATTTGATTTGATGAAAATATCTACTTCTCTTTCAATCCCAAAAGAATCAACAAGTAATTCAGACTCTTTAATTATTGTATTTTGCAACTGATGTTTATTTAGATGTAAAATAAGCTTTTGAAAATCATTAGACCTTTTTGGCATATTACTTTTAATTGATTTTAAATAATTGGTAATTAAAATTGGATTCTGGTTCAAATTCTTAATCTTTACATTCTAGAACATAATTTTGGTTTTATATTTTTCAACCTTTTACTAATATATGATCAGGTCTTCAATTCAAAATTATTCCTTTTATTAAATCTAAAGAATAATAAAAATAATAAAAGAATCACTCTGAAAAGAACGATTCTTCCTTCAATTTATGAACCAATGATGTTTAAATTTACCTAATGCTTGATACTATCCACTGACAAACTATTGGGGATAACCTCCCAGACAAGAAAATTAACAATTTAGGTAGATTTACTCACATAATTATAGATTTATAGTTTTTTCAAATAAATAACTTAAAGGCTAATATTTAGATACTTAATAAATAATGTCTTTTCTCTTTAATACAGGATAACTATTTATTATGGGTAATCTCTTTGAATATGGGCATGTTCCAACATATGATGCTTTTCAATATAATAACGATGTTGAAGTTGGAAGTCTTTTAAGTGAGATTACGCGTATAGTATTACAAAAACAAAGATTAGGGGTTTATTACAAAGAGTTTTCAGGTAAAAACTTGAAGATTAAACAACAATTTATTCTTCGTTTATCAAGAGTATTATCCGGAGTTTTCTCAGAAAATGAAGTGCATTTGTCTTGGATGATGATTCAAGGTGATGCAGTAATTGAAGATTTCTATAAAAGCACAATAGCAAATGTTTCTGAAATTTGGTTTAATGACGAAAAAACAAATGAACCTGAGGTTGTTTCAAAATTATTATCAATATATAACTTAAATGATAAAGATATTGATGCTTATATAGTTGAAGATTTATTACCAATTTTTGCCAGAATAGAAAGTGAAAAAATTATTGTTTTAGTATATGATTTACAGACATTTAACAACGATGTATTTCAGGAAAAAATTCACACCTTATCTAAACGAATTTCTCAATATTTGAAAGAGAGAAATATTATATTTTTTGTATTAGGTAATACAACATTGAAATCATCTCAAATTAAAATTAGCGAACCAGATAAAAAAACACTAAAAAAGTGGGAGTCTATTATTCCCAATAATTTCTCTTCACCCAATACATTATCCTCAGATAAAATTGAAAGTTTAATTTTTGAGAATATTGGTTGGTTAAAGCCATTGTCCTTAATATCTCATCCAGCCAGTAAAGAAATGGTCGATTTTATAAGAAGTTATTATGATCAACTAGACGATAGGCTTAAGGTTTTAGGGCAATATCAAATTATATCATTTCTGGAAAATTCAAACATTGCATTGAACTCAAAGTATATAAACCTAATTAGAGATATTTCTTATAGCACAAAAATACGTGATGAACATTTAGTTGCCTTAGGGTTATCTGGAACTGGTCTTAGTAGTAAAAGCAATTTAGAGAATTTAATAGAACGATTCGGTGAATCAAAAGAACAATGGAAAGTAATAAATAGTTATTTCCAAGCACATGGCAGTACAGCTCTTGCATTGGGGATAAAAAAAGAAAGTAAGCTTTGCGACTGGCATATTGAATCTGTAAATGAAGTAATTAATGAAGAAGGTTTTATAAAAAATCCAATGCAAATTAGGGCAATGATGGATTATACAGGACAAATTCTACTTTCAACACAAAATACTCTTTCATTAAAAAACAAACAGCATTTTATAGGTTTGTTGGAAAGAGTTGCAGATCGTTATACTTCATACTTAAGAAGTCGTAGTGATATAAATCCAGAAATGCAATTAGAAGCCTCTCGTTATCAATACAAAGTTGGGCATGTCTATGATCGATTATTTAATAAGGATCGTTATGATGTTAAAAATAGAGAACGAACTATTTCTTATCAAAGTGCAGCCAATTCGTTAGACATTCCTGATATAAATAGTCCTTTATTTGAGACAATCATATATAGAAAAGGGACTTCTTTATCTAAAGTTAATAAAAGACTAGGTTTTGAATTGTATGAAAAATATGCGAATGAATTATATCAAAAGCAACTAAATATAGAGTCAAACAATATATTTAAAAAAGCAAATACTTGGTTATTATCATCCGAAGAGTTAATGTCTTATGCTATTTGTACTAATTACTTAACAAATAGAGAACAATTAAAAAAAAGTTTCTCAAAAATTATTAATAATCTAATTACTAGAACAGGGTGTCGTTTTAACGAAGAACAATATATAAATACAATATTATCACCCCAAATACCAACTTTCAGAAATGTATTATTAAATAAGGATAATGTTCCCTTTGACGTTAGTATATATGTAGGACTGTCAGATATACATACTGCCTTAATTATAAGCGAAAATATATTTTCAGAAACCCTAATTTCACCAAAGATTAATCTTATAAGTAATAAGAATGGATTGGTTTTTAATAAAAATAAGGATGATAAATTTCAAATTATAATTGGAGCTCCGGATACTCCTGATGGAGTTGGTGAAACAGTTATTACTTATGATAATGTGTTGGAGAGAACTTACCATCTAAAAATGGCATATGACTTTAGTGAACCGGTTATTATAAATAAGTTTAACTGTCAAGCTTTAGTACTATGCGCATCTGGAATTAATGGAATAATTAATGCTTGGAGCAAGGTTCAATCTAAATTTGTAAATAATATAAAACAATCAATAAAAATGGAATCTTTTATTATTACGCCACTTCTAATGGCATTATTAAAACGAATTGGGTCAAAATCAATAGATCTTTTATTTGACAAAATAGTTCAAAAGAAAACTAATAAAGAATCAACCGCTAAAGAAATATTAGTTGAAAAAATAACAAAACAAGAAAAACAAATTAATCGGACTGAATTATTAGAAATATTAAAAGAACTGGAGCCAATAGATAGAAATAATATTATCAATGCAATTCAAGAGGAGAAAAAAAGTATTGAGATGGTTATTGATGGGATTGTTAATCGGTTAGATATCGATGAAGGAATTGAAGATTTATTGATTTATACAAAGTCTCTTTATGAATTTTCTAAAGACATAGAGAATATGGAAATTACAGCTAATAAAAGAGATATTTTACAGAGCTATATTAAAGGGTTTCATTTAAGATATGACAGAGTGAAAAATATAGAAAAGAATTTTTTAACGCTTGGTGAATTAAACAAAAAATCAATAGCAAAAGAAAAAGTTTTATTAAATTCTCAGATTATAAATTTCAAAAAATTTGTTGCCACTTTGCAATAAAAATTATAAGTGATCATTTGCTTTGTTTGTAAGGTGTGTTGTGCAAGTTAGGAACGATTCTGCAAATTTTACTCTTGATTTAATTCCATTCATTTTATCCATTGCTTCAACCATTTCGATATAATAATCAACTCTTTGACTTTTAAAAACAGATATTAATCTTTTTTTTAAATCAAAAAATTCACTTATATCAACAAAATAATCTGGCGAGAAACTTTGTGACATTCTATCGCGTTGAAAATAAGTGTTACAATAATAAACTCTATTGGGGTAGTTTTTATGTCCTAATAGTAAAAGACTCATTAATGTGAGTTCAGATACCCTTCTATGATCAATATGAAAATCATTTGGTTGGTGTGTTATCAAAACATCGGGTTTAAAGTCATGAATTATTTCAACAATTTGCATTGCAGCCTTTTTAATTACAAAATCTTCAAATTCTTTAAATCCTAAAAATACTAAAGAGTAATTTGGTAATATTTGGGAAGCTGTAATTGATTCTTGTTTCCGTTCTTCGTTTCCTGTAATTATAATAGATTTAACTTCACCACCACTTAGGCATGTTTGAGCAATTGTTCCTCCACAAAATATTTCACAATCATCTGGGTGGGCTGTAATGAGTAAAATTTTTAGTTTTTTTTCGGTCTTCTCCTTTTTTGAGAATAATAAACTTGCAATTTCATTTGCCATTGGAATCAATTCTTTAGTTTCCTTTCTTCTGTCCTCAATTTCAGGAATCATAATTTGTTTCACAGTATAATTATTTGAATGAACATTTAACAGAAGGTGCAAATCAAATCCCCAATTATCAATTAATTTTTGCCATTCCACACAACTTTTTTTGAACAGATAGATACCTGACAGAGGTAAATGGATATCACTAATTTCAGGATACATTACCTTAATCATTGGTTTGGCAGTTAAGGCTGTTACAGACCTAGTATGTTTCTTTTGCTCCCAAAATGTTTTAACTAAACCCACTTTATGGTCTAAAGATTCTACGCATCTATCAATCCAACTATATTGAAAATCTCTTATATCGCCATCGGTTTTAAATATTAAGTCATTTTTAGAAGTCTTTATACCATTTTTGAAAGTAAACCCAAAGCCTTTACCATTGCTATGAGTTACAATAGCTCCACTTTTTTTTGCAATAGATTCTGTATTATCTGTAGTTGCTTTGTCAATGGATACAATAATTTCATTTACATATTTTGATCGTTTGCATTCTTTAATTATAGTTTCTATTGTCCGACCTTCATTTAGTGCAGGAATAATGACTGAAACATTCATAATAAATAGTTATCCTGTATTAATTAAATAGAAGAATAGCATTGAGATTGCATGTCTGATGGCTATTCAAAAATTAGTGATTAGATTAACATATAATATCTCTGTTAAATATATAAAATTCTTAGGAAAAAGAGTTTATATTTATCCAGATCATTTTTCCCCTCATACTTTAAGATTATTTCTTCCTTTGCGCTTCACTTTATAAACATAATTCATGGACACTGTAAAAGAAGCACGTGAAAATTTTATTTTTCACTGTAGATTTGAAAAAAGTTTAAGCCCTAAAACAATCCAAGCATATACTTCAGATATTAATCAGTTTGTCGGATTTTTAAACAAACAGAATTATTCAAAACAGATCACCAAGATTGACAAATTAGTTTTAAAAGATTTTCTTAGATTTATTTCAGACAAAAAGCCTAAAACTGTAAAACGAAAAATTGCTACACTAAAAGCTTTATTCAATTTTCTAGAGTTTGAAGATGAGATTATTGTAAATCCATTTCGAAAAATGAGGATTCAGATTAAGGAATCAAAAAGGTTGCCTTCCGTACTTAATGTCACAGATGTTTCAAAAATCTTTAAATCTGCCTATCAGTTAAAGACCAGAATTTCTTCACAAGGGTCATATTCCTACAAAGAGGCTGTTAGGGATATTGCAATTCTTGAATTGCTTTTTGCAACTGGTATTAGGGTCTCAGAACTATGTAACTTAAAAGCAAAAAACATAGGTCGAAATTTTAGTTTCATCATTGTAAAAGGTAAAGGAGATAAAGAAAGGATTATTCAAATCTGTAATAAGGAAACAGTTTTGGCATTGAAAGAATATAACATAATATTTAAAGATGAAATCAAACAACTGGGCTATTTCTTTATTAATCGGTTAGGTAATCAAATTTCTGATCAATCAGTTCGGTTTATGATAAAGAAGTATTCAAGACTGGCAGGGATAGAAAAAAGAATAACACCCCATACTTTTCGCCATACATTTGCAACACTTCTTTTAGAAGAGGGAGTTGATTTAATTTATATTCAACACTTACTTGGACATAGCTCGATCATGACTACTCAAATTTACACTCATGTTAATCAAGCGAAACAGAAAAAGATACTTAATACCAAACACCCCCGGAAGAAATTCAATTTAGTGGTTCAAATTTAGTTTCCTGAATACAGGATAATTAAATATTATGCAACAATTAAAATTTTGAAAAGAAATATTAAAATAATTGCTTCATACATCGACAGCATAATGCCTGCCATGATGCTATTTTTTAAAGAACTGACATTCATTAGGATTCTCATTCTTTTTATCATATTTGTAGGAGTAGGTCAATTTATTAATTATTTTCAATCGTTTTATAATTTTCACATATATCAAATTATTTAGTCATCTCGACAATTATAATTGCCTCTCTGGCAATAAAGAATTTTTTAAAAGGTATTGAAACTTTCAATCAAATGATTGCTTCACATCCAATTAAATTCATTGGTCAAAATATATTGGATATAATTAATTCAAAATGGTCATTTCCAGGATTAATAATAATCGGAGGATTGTATGTGTTTTTGTCAATAAGGCTTGAATATATTAAGCTCAATATAATTGGATTGTATGTGTTAATAATGATCATACTGATGATGGTAACGGCAATACTAACTCAAACAGTTTATGTTTATTATCTTATTTTATTAAAAAAACTTGCTACATACAATAAAGAGTTTAAATATAATTTTTATTTGCCAGCAAAAACGGAATGGGTATTGCATCTTGCTAAGGAGGGACGTAAGCTTAACAATTTATTCTTTATATTGGGTTTTATATATACTTTAGTTTATTATGAATTGAATATGCCTCCTAACGCAATTGTTCTTAGAAATAATATTAGCGGAAGATATTTTTGGGAAAAGATACAGATTTCAACTCCAGATAATACAATTTTTGTAATGGGATGGATTGTTATATTCATTATTATCGTTGTTGCTTTTCCAACATACTACTATATTCAACAAACATATATGAGAATGGTAGTTCAAAAATTAAAAAATAAGTCACTTACAGAAATACAACAGTTAATGAAAGCTACTGCTTTAACAAATAAAGACGACATTGATTTAGAATTAAAATTTATTACTTTAATGAAGGATGTAGATAATTCATCAAATATTGCAATACCAAAAAATAACCTAATTCCTTTGATGTCATCAATCGGATCATTATTTATTCATCTTATTAAAATATCAGAAAGTTTGTTGTGATAATCTTTACCTACTCTTTTGATTGCCTCAATTAGAAGGAAGTTTATAAAACCCTTAAAGCTGCTTAGTAAATTTTTGTTTCCGATATTACTTTCTAATTCATTTAAATTTCTATCAATATTAGAACGGACATTTTTAAGGTTAATCAAAATAGATTCAAGTACATTATTCTTATGATAGTATTCGAATACTTTATTGAGAGCTTCCTTTTCTCTCTCGGATGAGTTTATTAATTCCTCGAATGAGGAGCGCTTCTTATAATTCAAAGAATTAAATATAAATGCAACTGTTAAGTTTTTTCGTGAGCGCAAAATATCAATATTATTTTTTCCTTTATGCCCTACATTAATAGCAGCACTTCCAAACGGCTCTAAATCATTTAGTAATTGAAAAATATAACCACAATCATACCCAATATTGTCTACTATTTTAATCAAATTGATATCGCCATTTCCAAATTTATAACCAATCAACAAGCTATTTTTTATTAATGATATTGTTTGATTCTCTATAATCTCTTTTATAACCTTCAATGATGTAAACTGCTTGCTAGATAAGTTCATTTCTTTAAGAGCTCCTGAAGCCATTTCTTTAATAGTCTCGCAGAACAAGTTAACAATATTGTAATATTCAAGCTTTATTTGTGAATCTTTTAAGGAATTGGTTATTTGTTGGAATGAATCACCTAGCAAATAATAAGCAAATAGAATTGCCTCGTTTGCTGTATACTGAACATGAAATGCTTTTTTCCCATGTCTAAGCGAATCATTGTCAATAAGATCATCAATTAGCAAAGTAGATTTGTGTAAAAGCTCAATATGTACTGCAAATTGGGCAACTTCTGATCTTTTTTTAATATTAAATGAATTTCCAGAAAGTGCATAACCCCAACACAATATTACTGGTCTATATCTTGCACCAATTAAAAATTGTTCACCTTTTCTATACCTACGAGGAAACGATTGGAGGTGTTTGTTCCATATTACTTTAAAAATATTTAAGAAACTGGTCTTATCATTACCTAATATCTCTTTTCCCAATTAATACATTCCAAAGAATCATTCATAATATTTAATTATCCTGTATTAGTATTAAATTAAACTATGCTGTAATCTTTTGACATTGTTACTCATAGCAATAGGGGCTATTCCTAAAATCTTATTGTTACTTTCTCGGATAAAGGGTTAGCCTGAAATTTGTTTTAAGTTACAACAATTTTTATTGATTGTGAATAATTTTAGTTAGAAAATAATCACCCTAATTAAAGAGTGATTATTTCGTCAATTTACAAACCAATGATATTTACTTTCACCTAAAGCTTTATACAAACCATTTACAAACTGCTGGCAACCAACTCCCCTGTCAAGGAATGAATCAATATATGATGATTTATTAGCCCCAGTAAACAAATTGTACAACTTCCAAAGGTTGATCTTGCCATATCCATCCTTACAAAATGAATCATCGGAATAATAATCTTTTACAATTAGATTAACCTGACTATCCAATAACGGAAACTGTGGTAAATCCTTTCTGTTTTTATAAGGCATGTTTTGATAAAGCCTTGCCCTGCCTACAATCTGAGCAAATTGTGACTCAGAAACTACAGTTCTTGGCAGATTGTTCATCATTTCAATTTGCTTGTACACGTTAAACTTACCAAACAAATCATAAGCAGCTTTAGCCAGTTCAGCAACAGTCCTGACTTTAACATCTGATTTAAAGCCATCTGTTGAAATACATAGGTTACAACACACAGAATTTCGAAATCCTATAAAGAGTTTAAAATGCTCCTCTGACTTCCTTGTATAAAGGTTCGTGAGGTTATAAGCACGGATGCCCCCTATAGCCAAATTTAAGCCATTCTCAGCTATTTTACCATTAATTGAGGGTATTTCAATAGCAAAAGCCATACGTTCAAAATAGATTGTCTTTTCATGTTCCAAAAGGTCTTTAGCAGGTTTGCCGACAGCAGAAGGTATACGACCTTTAATTGGATGAGAAACCCTCACAGCAGGTTTTAAAATATGCTCACCGGAGAATATTTGATCTGCAACAAATTGTACAGTTTCAATAAACTCCTGATGTGAGATCGTTGATTCATTGTCTTTGGCAAACACAGGTATAGTATGTTTTTCTCTAATCTCTTTCATTCTGACAGGTATTGTATTTGCTGTAATAAAATTATTGTCAGAACTTTCCCCTGTCTGTTTCAATTCAACCAAAGGTGATACTGTTCTATTGCTACTAACTTTTACCAGTTCCATTACTTCCAATTTTAGTTTGATTAATAATTTGTACATTTAATTCCTCTTTCTTTTTTATTGCAAGAGGCTCAATAGTTTTCCTGTATTCAGGAAACTTTGTTAAAAGGTCACGCAATTCTACAACATCTTTGGCTTGCTTTACTAACCTAATTACCTCATCAACTGAAGTTCCAGCATTGCACCATTGAAGTATCCTTTTCCCGTAACCCGGTGTTATTATACCTGCTGGTTTGTCAGCAAACAAGGAGGTTCTGTCTTTACTTGCAATAGCATTGTGTTTAATATCTAAATCAAAAACTATGGTAAATTCATAATCCATCCCATCACGGGTTATGCCTTTTAAACCAACTTTTTCAGGAACCATCTTACCATTCTTTTCAGAAAGTACATAATCCTGTTTTGTCCTAATAGTGGAAATAATATGGCAAGTTGATTCAAGTATTTTCTGGACAAAAGCATTATGTCTTGGGGTCATTTTTGCCCAATTGGTGAAAGAGTTGCCCGGCATATTTCCATGAAGGTCTAATATACCACCTGAGCCTTCCCACTCATGGGATACTGAATCAATGATTATGACTTCAATTTTAGCACCTTCACAAGTTTGGATTGCTTCAATATACCTTTCAGGAGAGAAAGGTTTAGAGAGTTGCAATACAGAATAATCACCCAAATGTGCATATAAATCTGCACTGTGGTTTTCAGTATCAATAACAGCGATTTTTGACCAATCTGTCATTCCAGCAGCTAATAAAAGTGCGGAATAGGTTTTTCCTGATCCACTTGGACCTTGCAGTGCTAATTTAATCTTAGCCTGCTTACGCATTGCTTTTTTAAGTTCCATTTTAAAAAATTTAAGTGGTTAAAATTTTGAAATAGTCCACTGTCCATATTCACTAAGCATCTTGGACAAATGGACAGTTTAATTGAAAACAAAAAGGGTAACTTCTATTAAAAGTCACCCTTCCTTTGCTTTTTTTCAGTGGTTTTTTATTATATAGTACATCAACAGGGAAAAGACTACTCAAAAAAATTGCTTAAAAAATACGGCATAAAAACCTGTTATAACTGATGTACGATTAGCTAATATTTTATTATACAAAATTTACAAGACTACTGTTGCTGCTTTTTACCCTGCCAAAAAACATTCAATAAAAAGAATAATACCCTGATATATATTGCAAGGGCAATTAAATACCCAAACCAATAGGATAACATATCTTTCCCTGCATCATACAAGCCAATATTCAACCCCAATAATTTACCTATTGCGGAAAATGGAAGTATTGCACCATGCCAAAACCCAAGTGCAATATGATTTCCTTGCTCTGTGAAATGAGATGCATTTTCTGGGGCAGTGGCACAAGAAAATGTGAAAAATGTTATTATACAGAAAACGATATAAAGTTTCAATATTCTCATAATTTTCGGTTTTATTATTCCCTAATATTTTTCATTCATTTGCCTTGCTGAAACAGGTTTAAGTTTTAAAATGAAGTTGGTTTTAAACTTTTTGGGAATAAGAATTTGAAAGTGTTTTGATTTAAGTTTTATTTAATCTGTTATTTTAACAAATAGAGGAATTAAGGATAGAAATTGAATTTGCACAAATTGGGTGTTACAAGGTTGCCTTACATACATCCAATTAAATATCAAAAATTAAATATCCGGCAAAATTCATCGGCAAATCTTGAAAAATTTAAGTTTTAAACTTGAACAACTGCAAAAGCATTAAATAAAAATTTAAACAAATGCCTCAACAACAGCCAAGGCAAATGTTCTGAATTAAACAACTTCATCTACTGGCTCTTGTTCCAGAATAGGTTCTTCCAAGTACCCTTGTTCTCCTTGTTGTACACTGTTTACAGGTACATAAGCATACCTGTGGTTCAAGTAAACAATCTCTCCATCACTGTTAACATGTTCAAATGGTTTACATTCCACCTTTTTTACCTCCCCTGAAATTTGTTCGCCAATAAACTGTTTAGCACCTTCAAGTGATAATGTACTTGGTAATGATGCCTTCCTTGCAGATGCATATAAATTCCCGGATTCACTTTTAACTATTTCAAGTTCACCTTGAACAATAAGGGCAACAAAAGGCTTGCCCTCTCTTGAAACTCTATCCACTGCATCAATGATTGTAACCATAACTTTTAATTTTAAAGATTCAACAATATTCTTTCTTAAAGACTGCTGCTTATGCAATCTCAGCATTGGTGGGGGTAGTGAGGATTGATGGAAATTCGCTAAATAAAAAGTTGCAGGGTGAAATTCCTGTGCTTTTTGTGGCCTTATTACAATAAAGGAAGTCCCCTAAAATTGCCTGTTTCAAGGTCGTTGAAAATATACAATATTATTTTTTGCAAAGTTTATTCCTTGTAATCCTAATACACAACGGCATATGCTCATTATTTCCATTGTAATGTGAAATCATAAGACAAAGGAGCAGCATCTTAATTTTATATAAGCGAAGAAAGGGCATAACTGCCCTTTCAATTTAAATTCCAAGGTACTTTTCATACCACGCTTCTAACTCTTTTTTAGGATAACAATTTATTTCTTATATGCTATTAGTGCGCTAATAAGTGTGCCTAATGAGAGCAAGAATCCAATTGCTGTCAACATGAAACCAAAGAACTTATCATCTGATTTATTTGCACTGCACATTAGAATTGCCCCTATTGTTGTTATTGCTATGCACAGCAATATCCAACCAAGGAATTTGAACCTATTAAGGTTTGTTAATTTTACATTTCTCATAATACTGATTTTAAAATTATGCTCTCTTTTGTGGAGGTTTTATATTAAAGAAATACATAGATATTTGTTGAATACCTTGTAACATAAAATCTTAGTACACTCTTCCTATGTTGGAAAGAATTGAAAGATATTGGCAAACAAAGTATTGAAATGAGTTATCGTTGTATGGGGCAGGGAAAGATATTGTGATGTATTATCTTCCTGCCCTGAAAAAAACAGATCAAAAGATGAGGCGGGGGGTGTTTTCAAATTGGTTAAATTGGCATATGGTTATTCATGGAATGTTAAGCATCTGCACACCTGAAAAAATTTTTCCCAAAATTTTCAGGTAGGGAGAGGTGAAAAATTCTGAAAAAATCATTCCGAAATAAAATCGCGTTTGATTTTTTTAAATTTTTTCCCAAGTTTTCTTTTGTGAAGAATATTACAAATAAAAAGATTATTTTAAATGATGGCTTTTCATGCAGCCTTATTATCAACTTTTATCTCAATTTTTAAAAGGTTTATTCATACTTCTCATGTCTATGCACTATAACCATTCCCTGAATCCTTTTATTTAAATTGTTGTTGTACCTCTTGCCCTATCTATTCCATCTAAATTTTATCAAAAAATAATCTTACAAGGTAGGTTTATTTTGAAAGCCCTTGTTTTATTAATTCTCAAACAAATTGAAAGAAAGAAACCTTGTTGTTTAAGCTAAAAATGAATAGTTCAAAATATTTAGTAGAATCTAAAGGTTTCCCTCCACACCTCCCTTCCAAGGATTAATATTATATCATGTATTTCTATAGTCGTTGATTTCGACGAATGATAATTTGTCAATTCCTTTATTTTTCAATCCTTGATTTCAGGGAATGATTCTAAGCACTAATATTTGCTTGTTTTTAAGGCTTCCTATTTTAACTACTAATTATATAACAGGAAGGTTTTTATTCCATTTCATCTGCTAATCCATAGCCTCTTAATTTTTTTTGGATGGTTCTCAATAGTGGCATAACGTGTTTGAGAAAATCTGAACTGTCAATCATATACAATTCTGCTAATTTGGGAACCATGTCGGGATTTATTGTAAAAGAGTTTTTAGGCACTTTTTTATTCCCTTTAAAAACTGAAATCTTTTCTTTATAAAGGAATCCTGATGTTATAAATTCATTTATTATTTTTATTCGTGCATAATAAACACCTAATTCCTGCCTAAATTGATCTTCCGAAAAGTTCAACTTCCCTTCAAAAAGGACATATGTTAAAATAAAGAACTCAAACATTACCCTTTTTTCAAGTGGTATATTTTCTTTATAATTTCTCAGATTCTTTAAATACACACTGAAAGCTATATTAGGATAATTGTTATTGAATTGCCTTAACTTTTTGTATGCTCTTTTAACGATTCCTTTGATAATTAAACTGTGACCGTAATAAGACATTATTAACTCCAAGGCTTTAACCATAGGAATCCCATCATTGTAACAGTTTTTAGCAAGTGTATAAATAAACTCATTCTTTTTATCCCCTTCAAAAAATACTATCTTCTTTGTATATTCAACAGCATCATCAAATACATCCTTATAAGAATCAATTGATTGCACTTCCGTAATAATAATATTTCTGGTCTTAAAATCTATTTGAAAAATATTGCTTTTTTCATTGTAATATATGTTTTGGTCATAGGATAAGTGGCAAAGTATAAATTTATCGGGATTATTATTTGATACTTTTAAACCAAGGTAGTTTTCATATACTTCAACTACCTGTTTATACGCTGTCTTATGATGACCATCCAAACAATCTGTTTTAACTAATACATTTATCCCATTGCCTGAGTGATTCTTGAAACAACAGTATGTTGTAAGTATTTCACATATTTTCTTAAACAGGGTATCAAGCTCGTCATTCAAAATACCATCAAAACTCAACAAAACAAGCCCTGTATATATCAACAGGTTTTTCCTATTACCTGAAACAGTTATAACGCCTGATGGTGCAAATGCAGTATTTTGATGCTTCCCACGTTTAATGGCATTAACTACTTGATAAAATTCAACTGATGTTTCAATTGTATTTGGGTTTTTAAATATTGTAACTTTCATAATCATAAAATTAATGAGGCTGTATCAAAACACAACAAAAATCATTATCTGGCTTTTGATACAGCCACGTTATTTGTTATTGCTCTTGTAGCTTTCTTTTTATAAGAAATAGTACATTCAAAATCATTTTATTAACATTATTAATTTCCCTTATTTCTGAATGAATTGATTTTGGAAGCTTTCCTTTTTCTTTTTCAATTTCACACATTTCCTTATTAAACGTGTCATTTTCTACTTTAATCTTATCTATTTGTTCTTCAACATCTTTTAGCAATTCTCTTTTTTCACATTCCGTTAGGATATTTATGTATTCTTTGTTCCTGGGTAATGTTTCATTATTCTTTTTCATATTCCCTCCTTTTTTTAATATTATACATGTGACTTTCAATAAATTGATTCAGGTCTGACAACTTGAAATAAATCTTTGCTCGAATCTGAGAATAAGGCAACATCCCTTTGTCCCTGTAATTTTGTAGGGTGCGAGAACTAATCTTTAAATACCCACATGTCTCAGAAACATCAAGCCATTGATCCTGACAAGAATCATTAAACAAAGTCATAAACATTGTCAATAATACCAACAATGCTTCCTTTAAGATAGGATCAGATATTTTTTCAACCTTCTCCCTGGTTTCATTTAGTCTATTTTTCATATTAAATGTGTTAAGAAACTCCAAATGGCGAAGAGTTTCATTCTTAATTTTAATTGCCATTTGGCACTTTTTCTTACAGGAAAGATGCCTGCCAAAACCTTAATTTTCTTAATTTTATACATATGAAATCAAAGAAAAGCAAAGGAATTAGAGAGAATATGGGGAAATAAAAAACCTTAATTTTTCAAAAATTAAGGTTTCAATATATTAAGGTTTTAAAATTAATGTTTGCCTATTTGTCGTGTCCCATTTTGGGATCAAGTTTCTGTATCTGGGAACAAATTTCTAATTTTTTTATGTAATTCTTGTTCCTTAGTCGGGATTTTCTTTGTACGAATAACTTCATAATAGGAATTTTTTGTATGTTGTAATTTATTCCCTAATTCATCCACAAAAATAAACTCTAAAGTATCCGTATATGTTTTTACACTATCAATGTGTCCAATTACTTTAAGTTCATTCATTAATAAATTAAATATTCTAATTAATGGAGGCTTTGTATTTTCGCCTTTTTTAAAAATCCATTTAATTTTAAGTGGTGCATCTAAAGGCAAAGCTTTGCCACTAAAAGCAATTTTCAGACTTTTCAAAGTATTATTATCTTCCTCAACAGCAATACCTTTTATAACACCATATAGTTTTTCAGTATTTGACACTC
The DNA here is from genome assembly GCA_963677475.2 of Prolixibacteraceae bacterium. Lineage (GTDB taxonomy): Bacteria > Bacteroidota > Bacteroidia > Bacteroidales > Prolixibacteraceae > JABMQB01. The sequence goes on from CAXXQD010000022.1 coordinate 71,205, forward strand.
CTTCTGTTTTATCTTTCCAACTGAAAACTTTTATTTTGTTTATATCCTCGGATTTATGGTCTTTATTCTTTGCTTGATCCTTTTCAAATTTCTTTGCAGCTTTAATTACTGGTAGTTTTTCTTTCCCAATAATGATCAGAGGATACTCAGTTATTATGAACAAAGTGATTTTATATATTGATTCAATAAAGCTATCATACTTTAATAAAAATTGTGTATTTAATATTATTCCTCTTAACTCATTTAATTCTCCTAAAATGGCCTCCAAATAATAACTAAAATTCTTTCCTTCTTTTGATAGTTCTTTAATATTAGCTTTTAATACATGTATAGATTTCTTACTCTCTTCTTCAAGTGTGGATGTAATTACGTCTTTATAATAAGCTGTATAGACTGATTCTTCTCCGTTGTTATGAAATGCAACAGTAGTCACATACTCTTTTTTCTTATTTATTTCAACCACCTTAATATCAGGTTCTAGTCTAGGATCTTCCTTAAAAAAATTATTCCAATGGATTAAGTATCCTTTTTTGAAAAATCTAAAAAAGAATTTAAGCGGTTTTTTTATTGTTGATTCCATATGAATTTATTTTACAAATCTGAGGGCATTATCCACATTTTGTTTATCAAAACTAATTAATAATCTATATTTTTGTGCAAATACGTTCTTTTTAAAGAATATCAATGAAACCTTTAAGGTGGCTTTTGAGGTGGACTTAATTCCAAACATCATTATATCTAATTGATAATTAGTGCGAAATAAAATTAGGTTAGAGAACTGGCGGGTCAACATGGTAAGAAGTCCGGTTTTAAGCCGGGCTTTTTTTATGTCCTCATTTGTAAGGTGTAATGGCATGGCATTCAATTTATAAAAAGTATCTTGGCTAGGATGGTAGGTAAGGGGGGCGATGTAGCATTTCCATTAATCAATCTGGCATTAATCCGGTTAGAGGAGTTACAAGGAAATTGAACTTCGAAAATACCAATCTTTAGTCATCGAGAGGTACTCTATTTTGTTTCATCAGTCAAATTTTTTTATCAATAAATCACCTACCACATTTAGCTCATAAAGGATTTTAATTTTTTCGATAGCATCGCGCATGGCTTTCCTGATTTTGGAAGTTTCATCCGGTAGCTTGCTGTTGGAAGCTTCCCAGGTTTCTTTATCGGGCCACTGCGCATAGGCGATATAATTTTGACCCGATTCCAGATGTAGCCTGGAGCCCAAGCCACCGGCATAGTCCCGAAATAAAAAGGTAAGCTCCCTCCATGCATTTTCAAAAGGCTCTTCGAATCCATCTTTAACCTGAAAAGAATAAATAACAATAAACATATTTGTTTGTGTTTAGACTTAACCCAAAGTTCAGAACTTTAGAAAAAGTAATACATTGCCTATTTGATACAAAACTCAGCCCTTGATTCGTATTATTTTAAGTTTTGTAACTTTTCCATATCAACATTTAAAATAGGATCAAGGTTTTGTTCGATGTTTTCCACCTCCCAATTCCACCATTTTAATTCGAGTAATGTTTTAATGGTATCGTCCGAAAATCGTTTCTTAATTTCTTTAGCGGGATTTCCTCCAACAATTGCGTAAGGTTCAACATCTTTTACTACGACTGAGCGCGCCCCGATAATTGCACCATCGCCAATAGTTACGCCGGGCATTATAATAGCTTCCATCCCAATCCATACATCATTGCCAATAATCGTATCTCCTTTTTTCCCGGGAACCTGAAACATAGCTTCAATTTCCTCTGTAGTCGTCTGAGGTGTCATCATAAAGTTATTAAACGGGAATGTTGAAAAACCTTTCATGTTATGGTTTGCCGAGCTCGTGACAATCCTAACGCCATGGGCTATCTGGCAAAATTTTCCGATGATTAATTTCTCAGGACTTAAAGGGAAAAGGTAAGGTGCCAAAAAAGATGCATAATCCTGCAAAACCTCAAAATGCCCGAAATAGCTAAAATCTCCGATTTCAATTCGCGGATGATTTATAACCTGGTTGAGATGGACTACAGTTTTTATTTCCGTACCATCTGGCATTACCATGGGATACTTTTTTTGTGGGTCAAGTAATGTTGTTTTCATATATATTGCATTAGTAACTTCTCATTTTTTTGTCAGTTTTCTTAATTTATTTTCTGAATTTTCACGCCAGTGGCAATCCCGTCCGGCACATAATTCCAGTGCTTTCTGAAAACTTTTTATGGCATCTTTGTTTTGTCGATAATTAAAATATGCCTCACCAAGAGAGTCCCAAAGGTTTCCGTCATCCGGGAATAATTGAGCATTAAGTTTTAATAATTCCAACCCCCAGCCGGGTTCACTTTCCTTAGCCATCATTTTAAATCCAAGCCTGTTAAAAAGTGCTTTGTCATTCAACTTGCTATCTAGTTTTTCTTCTAAAAAAGAAACTAGTTTTTGTGTGCTTTCCGGATTATTACTTTGGGTAAAATCGTAAACAAGCTCATAACTTAATTTCGAAACAGGTTTTGGTCTGTAATCCGGGTCAAAAACCATCCGCGCGATTTCCCAGCCAATATTTTCAGAATCGAAATTAAGAATAGTATTCGATAAAACAATTACAACCACATCATCGTCAACAAATCGAATAAAATTGGAAAAGTAAATTCCATTGCTTCCATTGTGTGTAACAATTTTAGTTCCCCTGCCGGTATTGAAAATTGCCCAGCCATATCCATAAAAAGAAGTACTGTCTTCGTTTTCAGGGATAAAGGGAGATTCAAGCATTTTCTTCGATTCAACATTTAAAACCGAATTCGACTCTAAAGCCAGATGCCATTTATAAAGGTCTTCGATTGTTGATTGAATATCGCCTTTCCCAATGCTGTACCAGTGATTTTCTGTTTTTGGAAGGTGATCCTGAGTTGTACCCCAGTCTTTCCAGCTTCCTTCAGAAATATCGAAATAATAACCATGGGCAAGTTGTTTACCTATATAATTTTTGTTTTTGTATCCGGTATTCAACAATCCGGCTGGATCCCATAAATTTTCTTCTAAAAAAGTTTCATATTCTTGCCCGGAAACTTTTTCTATAATGGCTGCCAGCATAATATAGTTGGCATTGGCATAATGGTGTTTACTTCCGGGAGGAGTTAACAATTCCGAATTAAAAAATTCCTTCAGGAACTGGTTTTTTGTAGCTTCGTCGTACCTGAAACCACCTGTTCGCGGCGAAATTCCCGATGTGTGTGTTAATAGTTGATGAATGCTTATTTCTTTTTTATCGTCAGGAACATCAGGGAAAAACTGACCAATATTATCTGATGGTTTGATTTTTCCCAGCTCAACTAACTTCATAATTGCGCTTGAGGTAAACTGTTTGGTTACCGAGCCAATATTAAAAACGCTTGAGGAAGTAATCGGAATACTTTTCTCGCGGTCTGCCCAACCAAATCCTTCCGATAAAATTGTATTGCCTTTTTGTGCTACCAACACCGATGCAGAATAACCATTTTCAACACTTTTGTTAAGGTAGTTTTCTATCCTTGATTTCAGGCTGTCGTTTTTGATGATTGATTCTGCATTCACCGTATTACTTCCTAAAAAATAGGTTAAAACATAGAAGAAGCAGTATATTAATTTTTTCATGGCTTTAAGTCTTAATCTTTGTTTCAAGTAATGGCTATATTGCTAAGCTGTAATTAATTATATATTTTGAATTCTTATTGCAAGGATAGAATTTGCAGTACAATAATTATGGTAAAAACAGCAAACTGAGGAATGGTGACTTTAAAAACTTCCCGATGTATAAACCCTGCAATAATCAAACTTGTGATGAAGTTGATGAGAACAATACCTACCGGGAAATATGCCGAGATTCCGGGCAATTGAATGATATCGGCTGATACTAATACCTGAATTATTCCAACGGCAAATAACAATATTCCTCCTTGAAAAACCATAATTCTTAAGGAGCCAATCATAATAGAATCATTGCTTACCTTTTTTAATTCCGGTACTTGTTTCTTCTCGCCATAAATATTATGGGCAATACTTATTAAAATGATAATTATCCCTGCTGCAATCCCCATAATTTCTTGATTTTAATTGATAAATTTAAACTCACGGGCACATGCTATTACCAGCAACAAAAACATCAGGGATGAACTGATTGTTCGAATCAGGTTCAGACGATTCCATTTGTTTTCAAAACCTTTTCGGAATTCATCCATTTGTTCTGGAGTCATCGACTCTATTTGTAATGCTTCAAGTGTATTGTTCAAAGGAACGTTGCCTCCAATAGTTACGCCCATTATTCCAACAAAATAGAGAATGGTGGCAAAAATAACATACCAAAACTGGTTGCTAATTGAAGTCTGAAAGGTTAAATAACTTAGTACAGGAAGCAATATCACCAAGCCAAAAAACACAACAAAAAACAAGGGGTTTATAATTGCCCTGTTCATCGACTGAAATGCATGTAGGTAACTAACATCATTAATTTTGGCTAATCCTGGGGTGACCGAAATCGACCATGAATAAAATAATCCGGCCATTAGGCCTGAAAATAATGTCGTAATAATTAAAATATTTGTATTCATTTTTTAATCCTTTAATTCGAGTAAACGTTTTGTTGAATTATTGCTATACCTGAGCTTGTTTTACCACCTTTAATTTCCAGAATGCGGCAACAACAGCCACATATACAAAACCAATTAGCCAGAAACCCGGATCTCCAAAGAATGTGAGGTGATTTCCACCATTTGGGATAATGAATACCGGGACTGTGATGATCGCGTCGAGTACAATCGCACTCGAAAACATAACACTTCCTAACACAAACCCGTGAGTACTGTTTCCTCTGCGATAGTACAGGTAGGCTCCTAAGTAAGCAGCAGGAATGATAACTGCCATAAGCACAATATTGGCCTGGAGATCAGAATCCTCCATGACTGGAACAAAATATGACCCAACGAATGCCAGGATCCCGAGGACATAAACAACCAAAGAACTAATTATTGCATGCTTTAAATTTAGATTTTTCATGTGTTTAAAATTTTGAAATAATTGAAAGAAACCTGTAAGCAGTGTTGGCTTATTGAGCCTGCTTCCGCTTACTTTTCGTTATTCTATTTAAGGAATAGGTACTTCCTGATCCCAAACACCAGTTGTTTGTGTTTTTGCAACATAATCCTTGAAATCGGTTGCTTCTTTTTCCAGCACCTTCTGTACATCATTCGACACCTCCTGATTGTCGGGATTTCCTAATACTTCTTTGAACAGATAGCTAAACAACCAGATATACGAATCAGGTAATCCGGCTGCTTTCATTCCATCTTTGAATTCTTCTATAGAAATGGGCTGATAATGAATTTCTTTTCCTATTCCAGAAGCTATAGTCTCTATTGCTTCACTGAAAGTCATTTTCCGTGGTCCGGTCACGGTCACGGTTTTTCCATTATAGAAATCATCCACAAGTACTTTGGTAACTACTTTAGCAATGTCATCTGCGTCCACAAAAGGGATTTCAGCTTCAGGCATTGGAAGTGCAACATTTCCTGACAATACAAAGTCAAGAAACGCACCTTCGCTAAAATTTTGATTGAACCAGGACGCTCTCACTATTGTATAGTTCAGTCCTGAATCCGCAACAATTTGTTCGCAGGCTTCTGCTTCTTTCTCTCCTTTTCCCGAAAGTAACACCACTTTGTCCAATCCTGCTTTTAAAGCCTTGTCAGTTAGTGTACGAATCGCATCTCTTGCACCAGGCACTGCCAAATCCGGATAATACACAATGTATGCACGGTCGATGTCCTTTAAAGCAGCATCATACGAATTTGGATTTTCCCAGTCAAAAACCGGACTTGTTTTTCTACCTGCAATTCTTACGTCGTTACCTAATTGTGATAAGTTCTTTGCTACACGGCTACCAGTCTTACCAGTGCCACCGATTACTAAAATTTTATGTTCCATCTTATTTAAGGTTAATAATTATCTTGAATTTTACTCTAATTACAATTCGTACTCAATTCCTGGTATTCCGAAAGTGATACGGTAGGAATCTCCTGCTCATTATTGATATGAATGCAGGTTAAATTGGGATTGCGGTCCACCCTAAGATCCACAAGATTTTGGTTGCTGCTTACACTAAGTTCCGACAATGAATTACTTGATATGTACAGGTGGCTTAAATTACCGTTTTGCCAAAGGTCGATGGTTTGCAATTGATTGTCAGAAAGTAGCAATGTTTCTAATAATGGATACGAACCGGGATTTACAGAGGTAAGCTTATTACTGGTTAAAATGATACTTTTCAGGCTATCTGCATTTTCGACTTCAACGGATTTTAAATGATTATTACTTGCCAGTAATACTTCAATTGTTTCACAATTGAACGAAAGTGTGTCCAGGAGATTCCAGGAAAGGTCAAGTTTTATTAAACTTTCAAGTTTTGACAGCCCATGAATGGAATGGAGTTCATTTGCCTGAAGCAGCACCGTGTCCAACAGAGTGTTGTAGCTCAAGTCAATTTCTTCTATCAGATGACCTGAAGCAGACAAATAGGTAAGGTTGCTGAAACCTTCAATACCAGTTAAGTCCTTAACGTACTTATTGGAAGCAGAAAAGCTTAGGTCTAAATTAGTTGTTTCCAGAGCATCAGTTCTTGAAATTTCTTGATTGACTACTCCATCTGAATCAATGTTTTGCTCAATTAGTATGGATTCAAATTGTTTGTCCGGAATGTAAATGGGATCACTTATAGGGGCCATGTTTTCATTATCCTTAGTACATGAAGCGATAACGAAAATGAGTGTTATTAAGCTGAGCAGGATGAATATATTTCTCAGGAATTTGGCGTCACCTATAAAATCTGATTTCAACTTCCTTTCAATTTTCCATTGCCTATCCCTTTTTCTTGTTGTTTCTATTCGGATATTATACTTCTTTCGTTTTTGTCTTTCTTCTACCAGGCTGCTACTGATCTTATCAGTACATATGTTTTCCAAAATATTGTCTTTCATTTTGTGTTGAATTTTACTTAGGTAATTATTCATAAAGTAAAATTACGCTGGAAGGTGGAGCAATGCTTGACCCTTAAAGCCAATCTTTTGACACTTTGAGCCAGATAGGTTTTTTATTGGATTTTACGAAATTCTGCAGGAGACTGATTCGTCCAGTTTTTGAAGGCACGGCTGAATGCACTTTGTTCTGAAAAACCGGTTTCAAAAGCAATCTCAGCAATATTTCTTGTTGAGTTTTTGAGAAGGTCTTTTGAAACTTCTTCCTGTATTCTTTTAATCAGGTCTCTGAAGGTAAGGTTATTTTCGGCTAATCTTCGAGTAAGCGTACGCCTACTCATTCCTAAAATTTGTCCAATCTGCTCAACTCCGGGAATTCCGCTTGGCAAAGCATCTTTAATCAAATTTTCAATATCAAGTACTAATTTATTTGTGTTGAGTATTATGCCTTTTGTTTCTTCTTCAACTCTTTCAACCAGAAACCTGTTAATGCTTTCATCAGCTTTTGCGGTCCTCATTTCCAGGTCTTCCTTTTTATACGCAATGTAATATTGTGGTTGGTTGAATAAAATGGGACACTTGAAAGCCTTTGAATAATCGTCAATTTTTTCAGGAGGAGCATGTTTAAATGAAACTTCAACAGGGGAAATGTCGGATTCTGTCATCGACCGAAGTACAACAACAGTAGCAGATAAGGTAGCCTCGTTGGATAATTCAACACCCCGGCGGTAAGCTTCGCGGTTTAAGAAAACACGAGATATTTCTACATCTTTTTCAACTTTAAAGAAATAGGTGTTTGATAATAACTTGAAATACCGTTCACTTCGTTCAAATATCTCACCAGCCCACGAACAAGTCTTCCATGATAATCCAAGAACTCCATAATCTTCCATTTTCATTTGTTGACCGATTCTCACCGAAAATCCGGGCCCTAATTTTTTATCTAATATTTCATGAAGTTCAAAAAAGTGGTTTGCCGGGACAACCTGAACTTTGTCAATAGAATCAATGGGTGTTGGTAAATCAACGAAGTCATCTTGAGTCATGCCTTCATATAAAGCATGATTTATCATTTTACGATATAGATTTGTTGAGATGTAATTCATATTAGGATAAAAAGAATTATTGAACCTTATTGAATTCTTTAAATATTACATTCAGGATATTTACTACGTTGGCTTAACTGCTGAAAATGTTTCTATATGAGTTTTCATTTCATTGCTATTGTAACATTGAAATGGACATTTAGTTTAGTTATGAATTCTCCATTCCTAATGAATAGTTTATAAAACAACTTAAAAGCAGCCTGTTGCATTGCTACAGGTCTATGCCAAGGCGGAAAAGTAATAATGTATTTTAAAAGAGAATTTATAAACTGGCAATAATTGAAAAGCCAAATCCTTGATTTTAGAAAGTTGGACAATAATTTTGCCCCAAATCTTTATTCGATCTTATTTTATGCGTGTATAACTTTCTATTAGGCAGTTTCAGTTAAATCGGTATTTCTTTTTTCATGTATTTTTTGATATATTCAATTCTTAAAATTCCAATATCAAAGAGTTAAAGGGGCATCTTTTTTATTTCAAGTAATAAGCCATAGCATGCTTGATTATTACTTTTTGGATGCAATAGGTTTTTACGTTTTTATTTTAATATGCGACAATTTTTAAAGGATAGTTAAATTTTGAAAATGTATTTAAAATTAGTTTGCTTGTGGAATAAAATAGATAGTATATCCAAAATTGTCGTGTTGTGAAATAAAGATTACTTCATTTTGCATTCAGTATTACTTAAAATAGATTGTTTAAAAGAAATATGTTGAATATAAAGTGAAAAATGCCGAACTTGAAAACTAAATATATTTTGATGGTAAGGGAGTTTTAAATTAAAGGATTTAGGGGAATAATCTCGAAATATTCTATATGGAAAGAAGGAAAATCAGTTTAAAAAGTGGGGTTTTTTATTCGTTGCTGTACATTATTGTTGCAACAACAATTGTCTTGGCAGCGATTTGGTATATTAATGAGAAACGCAACCTAAAGAACCGGTCAATTGAATTGTTTGAAAGGTATGAAAATCAGCAAAAGGAATATTTGGTAGAAGAAGTTGAAAAAACGATTACCGTAATCAATGCAATAAGAAATACACATAAAGATGTGGATGAAGGGAACATTAAGCAGGAAGTACTTTCTGTTTTGGCAGAGATAAGGTTGCGGCATGAAGGATATTTGTTTATCAACCAATTTGACGGGAGGGCGCTGCTTTTTGATGGTAAAAAAGTGGAAGTTTACAAAAATATTTCAGACATGGTTGATCCGAGCGGATTAAGGTTATTTGATATTGAAAAAGAAGCTTATTTGGATGTGAATGGTAAATTCATGGAATACCTGTTTAAAAGAATAGATTCTTCGGAGCCTGAACCAAAGATCTCGTTTATGAAAGGATATCGCGATTGGGAATGGATTATTGGTGCTGGCACCTATAAAAATAAACCAACGCAAGAGCTTCTTACTTTGCAAGAAGGATTTAATGCATCCTTTAAGAAAAACCTGGTTTGGCTAACTATTTTATCTGGTTTGTTTGTGGCACTATGTTTATTGTTGCTAAAATATATTGAAGGGAAACTTCATGGGCAGGTTGTAAGTATTACTAATTTTTTGAACGAAGCAGCAACCAGCGAATTTTTAATCGACACAGATAAATTAAGCTATCAAGAGTTGCATGTAATTGGGGAGAGCCTCAATAAAATGATAATCGAAAAAAGGCAGGTTACAAAAAGTTTTATTGAAAAGGATCAGGATATTAAGTCGATATTTAGTGCGGCAACAAATGTAGGGTTTGTGATTTCTGATATGAAAGGTAAAGATTCAACCGTAAAAGAATTTAGCCCTGGGGCCGAGAATATTTTTGGGTATAAAAAGTCGGAAATAATAGGAAAGAGAATTAGTATTTTGCATCATCCGGGCGATGACAAAAATTTTATGCGATTTCAGAGAATATTGGCAAAAAGGGAAAATGGATACCAGGCAGAAACAAAGCTTGTAAAAAAAGGAGGGGTGTCTTTTGACGTCTTTTTTATAACACATCAATTATCCAGGCCAGATGATGAGCCTGCTATGTTATGTGTCGTACTTGATATATCGAAACGGAAGAAAGCGGAAAATGAACTACACATGTTAAAAAATGAGTTGGAAGCCAAAATAAATGAACGGACCAAAGAACTGGTAGTTAAAAACGATGAACTTCTTGAGAAAAACCGAAAGCTGGAGAATTTTAATGATTTGTTTGTGGGCAGGGAATTCAGAATAAAAGAGCTGAAGAATAAAATTAAAGATCTGGAGAGAATATTGAACAATGGCGGATGATCATATATTAAGTCATGCAGAACAAAACCAACAGAAGATGCAAAACCAGCTAAATACTTTAACACTGAAAACCAAACCCAATGACTAAACCTGAAAATATTTATGAACAAGTATTTAATTTGTCGCGAGATGCTTTTGTTTTGGTTGACCAAAAGGAGAGAATAAGGCTTGTCAATAAAAAAGCTGCAGAGCTTTATGAATATGATAAGTCCGAAATGATAGGGATGAAAGTTCAAAAACTGATTCATCATGATCACAAACATGAATTTGTTCGGTTTGCGAAAGAAATTAGTGAACATGGGAGCTTCATAACAAGTTCTAAGGATTTGAAAAAAGATGGGACTATTTTTCATTCCGAAATCAAAGGAAACCTGGTCTTTTTTGAAAACGAGCCAATGTTTTTGGCGATTGTCCGCGATATTTCAGACAGGGTAAGTATCAATAAACGATTATCGGCTAGTGAAGATAATTATAAATTGTTGGCGGAAAATATCCAGGACGTAATATGGACATTAACCCCTGATTTGAAAGTATCCTATGTAAGTCCTTCAATAGAAAAGATGCGGGGATTTACCGCAGAAGAAGTTATGGAGCAGACCCTGGAAGAATTAGTTTTGCCCCACTCCATAGAAATTGTTAGGCATTTGATCAATTCCTTTTTTGTGTCATTAGAGCAGGGAACCCTGGATAAAGAAGCAAAGACAATTGAAATCGAGCAACTGTGTAAAGATGGTTCAACTATCTGGGCAGAAGTATTGGTAACCCCTTATTTTGATGAAAATGACAATTTTATTTTTTTCCTTGGCGTAAGCCGCAATATTACCGAACGAATTGCTGACCGAAAAGAAAAAGAACAACTGCAAAAGCAGCTACAAATTCAGTGGCAAAAAATGCCAATCGGATTTGTAATTTGGGACAAAAATTCTAAAGTCATGTCATGGAACCCTTCTGCAGAAAAAATATTTGGGTATACAGAAGAAGAAATGATTGGGAAAAAGCCCTTTGACCAGTTGGTTCCGAAAGATTTCCATTTTGAGCTTGACCGCATATGGAAAGAACTTCATGAGGATGAAAAAACCATTCATAATATTAACCAAAACATTACAAAAAACAGGGGCATAATCACTTGTAAATGGTCTAACACCCCATTAAAAGGTGAGGGAGGCGAGTTAATAGGTGTTTTATCAATGATTCAGGATATTACCAAAGAACAAAAAAACGAACAAGAACTTAAGCTTCACCGTGAAAATCTAGAAGAAATAGTTAAAAAAAGGACTGAAGAGTTAGAGAGGCAGGCAAAAAAACTTCATGATTCCCAAATCGCACTTACTTTTCTTTTAGAAGACACCAATGAAACCCGCTTAGACCTTGAAGCCGCAAATAGCAAATTAGATGCGGTTAACAAAGAATTGGAAGCTTTCTCATATTCAGTTTCCCATGATTTACGCGCACCACTTAACAGGATGGATGGATTTAGCAAAGCCCTATTGGAAGATTATTCGGAGAGCCTAGGGGCAAGGGGAATTCATTACCTAAACAGGATAAGGGCATCAAGTAAACATATGACAAACTTGATTAATAACATCCTGGACCTCTCAAGGATTAGTACCCGCGAGATAATTAAAAAGGAAATTAATATTTCTGCCATGATCTCGAAGATTGTAAACGAATTAACCGAAAGCTCACCAGGGCGAAAAGTTAATTTTAAGGTTCAGAAAAAAATGTTTCTGAAAGCCGATAAAACCCTTATGGAAATAATCCTTAGGAATTTACTCGAAAATGCCTGGAAATTTACTAAGGATAAAGACCTTGCAGAGATTTCGTGTGGAATGAAAGTTATAGATAATCAGAATGTTTTATTTATTAAAGACAACGGGGTTGGCTTTAATATGAAGTATTATGATCAGTTGTTCAAACCATTTCGGAGGTTACATTCTGAACGCGATTTTACAGGTACCGGGATTGGTTTGGCAACTGTGCTAAGAATTGTTAACAGGCATAAAGGAAAAATATGGGCAGAGAGCGAGATAAATGTTGGGACAACGTTCAATATTGTATTATAATGATCAAACAGTGGTAATAATTGTAGGTCCAACTTGCAAGAAATAAGTATATTAGTATAGCTTAAAATAGCGTAAATGGAGAGATTAATTATGGAGAATAAAATAATAAAAGTATTGTTAATAGAAGATTCTATTGATGATGCTGACTTGATATTATTTGAACTTGAAAAATCAGGCTTTATTATAGATTATGCCAGGGTTGAAGATTCGGAAAGCCTTAAAGAAATTATAAAAAAAGATTGGGACATTATCATTTCAGATTATGCGATGCACGGGTTTAACGGGATCGAAGCGCTTGAAATTGTAAGGTCTGTTGATACTAATATTCCCTTTCTCCTCGCATCAGGTACCATTGGCGAAGATGTTGCTGTTAAAGCAATGTTGGCAGGGGCACAGGATTATATCATGAAAGACAAACTTGCACGTTTGGGCCCTGCTGTTGAAAGAGAGTTGAAAGAAGCACAAGTACGGATTGAAAAGGAAAGGGCAATTAAATCCCTGGCTGAGAACGAAGCCAGGATGAAGAGTATTTTTGTGTCGGCACCTATTGGTATTGGAACTATGAAGGATAGGGTGTTACAATTTGTAAATGAAAGAATGACCGAAATTGTTGGATACACAAAAGAAGAGCTTATAGGTATTAGCACAGAACTTTTATATGAGAGTGCAGAAGAATTTGAGCGTGTCGGAAAATTAAAATATGGTCAAATCACGAAATCCGGGATAAGTTCTATTAAAACAAAATACAAAACTAAATCAGGGAAAATAATAGATGTCCTGGTTAGTAGTTCCGCAATTGACCCATCAGATTATTCAAAAGGCTATACGTTTAGCGTACAAGACATTACCAAAGAAGCCCGACAAGGGAAACTTCAGGAAGTTTTACTGCATATATCCAATGCGATAAATTATTCGGAGGACATAACAACACTTGCATCGACTATACAGAAAGAATTGGCTAAAGTTATCGACACAACAAATTTTTATATTGCCTTATACAATAAATACCAGAATACATTTAGTCTTCCATATTTTTTAGATGAAAATGATCATTTAACCGAACTTCCGGCAAATAATACACTTTCGAAATATGTAATTGATAAAAATAAACCTATGCTTCTCAAAAATGACGAAATTGAGAAGCTCGTTAAAGAGGGGATTATAAAAAGAATAGCATCTCCTTCGAAATGCTGGTTAGGGGTACCCTTAAAAAAAGACGGCGAAGCAATAGGTGTGCTTGGTGTTCAGAGTTACGTTGATGAAAACAGGTTCACGAACGATGATGTTGGGATTCTTGAAATTGTTTCAGAACAAATCGCGACTTCCATTAAATTGATGCTTGTACAGAGCAACCTAAAAGAAAGTGAAAACCGGTTTAAAGTACTTGCCAATGCTTCAGACCAGGCAGTTTTAATTTCAGATGGTGGAGTTTGTATTGAAGCAAATGATAAAGCATCTGAAATGCTTGAAATAACATACCATGAGTTAATTGGACGACATGCAGTTGACTTTGTTGCCGACGAAGCAAAAGATTTTTTGGTGCATAATATGTCCACAGGGTTTGATCACCCGTACGAAGCCGTTGTGGTAAGAAAAAATGGAACTACTTTCCCAGGTTTGTTCCATGGCAGGATGTTCGAGTATAAAGGGAAACCGGTTCGTTTAACGACAGTCAGGGATTTAACCATTGAAAAACAAAAAGAAAAGGAAATTATTGAGGCTAAAAATAGGGCTGAGGAAAGCGAAAAGTTAAAATCTTCGTTTTTGGCCAATATGAGCCATGAGATACGAACACCAATGAACGGAATTGTTGGATTTTCTGAAATGTATTTAACACCCGGATTGTCAGATGAAAAAAGAACAGAATTTGCCAATATTGTTATTGATTGTTCGAAACAATTATTGTCCATTGTGAACGATATTTTAGATATTTCTAGAATTGAAACAGGAATTGTGGATATTAAATCGGAAAAGGTTGTTGTAAACGATTTAATTGCAGAGTTGAAAGCCATATTTGATCCCAAAAACCAAAATCAGGAAATTGACCTGGTGACTGATTGCCCGCTTGGAAAACAAAAGAGTACAATATTTACGGATAAGACCAGGGTAACACAGGTTCTTACAAACCTTCTTTCAAATGCATTTAAATTTACGAAATCGGGGAGCATAAAATTTGGCTATTACCTTGAACAAATGAATTTGGTTTTCTATGTTGAGGATTCTGGAATTGGAATCCCAAAAGAGCAGCAATCGATAATTTTTGAACGATTTCGGCAAGTGGAACTTGAACTCAACAAGAACTATGGAGGGACTGGGCTCGGATTGGCAATTTCAAAGAAACTGGTTGAAATGCTTGGAGGGGAAATTTGGGTTGAATCTCAATCTGGAGAAGGGTCAAAGTTTATGTTTACCCTGCCATACGAAGCCGTCGCAATTTCCGAAACAGTTAAAGAAAATAAGGTTGTTGAAAAAGAAAAAGCTAGGGTATTGAGTGATACAACTATTCTTGTTGCCGAAGATGAAGAGATGAATTTTTTTTTCCTAAAAGAAGTATTAACTGGCGATGGAATAACGATTATAAGGGCGGAAGATGGTTTGGAAGCTATCGAGATCTTTAAAGCTAATCCGGGAATTGATATTGTTTTAATGGATATTAAAATGCCCAAAATGAATGGACTGGATGCAACAAGAAAAATCAAGGAAATCAATCCGGATATCCCAATAATTGCCCAAACAGCATTTGCAATGAGGGATGAAAGGGAAAATGCCATGGCAGCGGGTTGCGATGATTATATTATTAAACCAATTAAAAAAGAAGCTCTAATAGATTCCATCAATAGGCTTCGGAAAAATTAAGCTTGTTCTTCTGTAAAGAATGAGCCTTTCTCTGCCTGGAAAAAACGTTGGGTTGGGTAAGCAAAATTAATGTCTTTCTGAAGCTCAAATTCAGCAAGTACCTTTTCCCATATGGCATGTTCGGAACCCCTTCTTTTTCGCGGATCACATAAATACCGCATGGTTAATAATACGCCATTTTCTTCAACACTTGTATAAATTGTAGGAGTTAAGTACGAATAATAGATCAAAAAATTCTTGCTAGCCTCTTTTACCCGCTCTTCGGCTTCTTTGCTAAGATGTTCGGCTTCTTCTTTTACAATTTTTGTAAGTATTTGCTTGGCTTTTTTCCAGTTGCTTTCAAAAGTAACAATAACCGGAATTTCATTCCAAATAAATTGAAAACCTTTGCTGTAATTCGATTGCGAATCGATAAAAATTTTCCCATTTGGGATATGGATAATCCTGCCGGTACTTTGGTCGGCTTTTACCCAGTTACCTATTTCAAGTAATGTAAATTGAAACAACCTGACATCGATTACATCGCCCGAGTGTTCGCCAATTTGTATTCGATCGCCAACTGTGAATGGTTTGCGGATGACAATAAAAAGCCAGCCAGCAAAATTGGTTAAAGGGTCTTTTAAGGCAATTGCCAAACCTGCCGTCATTAGGCCCAAAAAAGTGCTGAATTTTTCAAATGCCTCAACCCAAACAGATACAATTAGAAGTAAACCTAGAAAAGGGAAGGTGTAGGCTAGGGCTGTTCTCCATGCGTATCTGCGCCGAACATCTTCGGTAAACTTCCAAACAATTCTTAAAATAATGTAACGTAAAACCCAAAGGACAATAAAAACCAGAAAAGTAATTAGGATTTTGATTTGATTGTGCTGGTGAATGCCAATCTGGTTCTCAATAAATTGACCTATTTGCATCACAGAATGTTTGATTTTAGTATTCTACCCTAATATACAAAAATCAAATCTGGAATAAAAATCACAGTTTATTTCTTATTTCTTTTACTAAATCTTCAATTACAACGCCCAATGAATCCCCAATTTGTCCTGCTCCTTCAATTAGTTTGTCCAGGTCCTCATCCATATCATTTTCAATATAATATTCCACTTCATCCTTTAAATGCTGGATTTCTTTTTTAATGGCTTTCCCAAATTCTTCTTCCCCTTTTAAAGAGTTATATTTTAAGCTTAATGCCCCAATTTTAAGCTGGTCCTTAATTGTTAGTTCATCCTCAAATTTAGAATAGTATTTTTCGTTAAATTGTTTAATTTTCTTGTCAGCATATTTCCAGTCATTTTTGTTATAATCTGAATGGTTTTTTTCTACCCTTTCTACAAATGCTTCATATTTTTTCATGTAAGCTTCTTTCGTTTTAGGAGCAGTGCATGCAGTAGCTAATAACACTGCCACAACAAATACAAATACGCGTAATTTCATTCGTTTATAATTGTTTATTTCTTATGGTAACTCGTGGAACTCGCATAATCAGGCTCCTGTGTATTAAAAAAGCTTTTTATTATGCTCGTTTCATCTTTAAATAATGTTATATATTACCCCCGGGTTATTGTTCTATTTATGCACAAATATCGGAATTTCAACAAAAAAACTCGTGCCAACATTTAATTCTGTTTCAAACCATATCCTTCCGTTAAAATTCTCCACAATACTTTTTACTATCGATAAGCCCAGTCCCATTCCACTTGATTTGGTCGTGAAACTTGGGCTAAACAATTTGCTGCGAAGTTCTTCTGCAATTCCCGAACCGTCATCAGTGACTGTAATCAATGCCATATCGTTTGATTTTTGCAGTTTAATTTCAACATTCCCTTTAACCCCCATTGGGATTGCCTGGATAGCGTTTTTAACCAAATTAATTATTGCCCTTCCAAGTTGTTCCCTGTCGGCATTAACCTCCACATGTTCAGCATCGTCTATTTGGAGCGAAATGGTAGCCCTGTCGTGTGTTCCAAAAAGATCAATAACTTTTTTTATTTGGCCGGCTAAATTGAATACCTGGTTTCGCGCTGTCGGGATTTGGGCAAAGTTTGAAAATTCTGTTGAAATTGCAGAAAGATTGTCAATCTGTTCAATTAAAGTTTTTGTAACCCGATCAAAAAACTCGTCTTTTTGGGCGCTTTTTCCCAATGATCGTTGAAGGTATTGAATATTCAATTTCATAGGGGTCAGCGGGTTTTTAATTTCGTGGGCTATTTGTTTGGCCATTTCGCGCCATGCCGACTCCCTTTCTGAGCGGGCAAGAAGTTCTGCACTGTTCGAGAGTTCATCTACTTTTTTATTGTACTCTTTTGTGAGCATTCCAATTTCATCGTCTCCTTTATAATTTAAAGGTTCATTCCTCTTTCCCAGCTCCATTTTACGTAAATTATCACGAATTAAAATTAATGGGCGGGTTATTTGATTTGATATGAATATTGCAGCAATTACACTTGCCAAGAAAAGGATGACATATAAGTTAAGAAATGCAACAATAAAAGTGGATATTTCCTGACTATATTTATCCTGTCGGGTAAAATAAGGAAGGTTGATTGTTCCGAGGTAATTCCGTTTGCTATTTATAATAGGTTTGTAAGCAGATAAATAGGAAAGCTCCCCAATGTGTTCAGGTTGAAAATAATTTGCTTTGTAGTTTTCGTAAAGTTCGTAGTATGCCTGTGAATTTATTTTTGTGGAAATTAATCCCCTATGGTAAATTTCTTCCCTGGAGGTTGCCAACAAATTACCATCGTTACCAAATATATTGATATCGGTCCTGAAAATGTTCGACAATTTGGCAAGTTCCCTAAGCATCCAAGATTGTATTGAGTCGTTTACTTCTTCCATATTGTAAAGCCTCATATCAATTTCTTCAGAAATTGATTTCATTTTCTCGTTTAAATCATGTTGATGTTTTGTATGGTATTCTTCCACATTATAAAAAATGGTTACCACAGCAACAACCAACAACGAAACAAAAACAATGGCAATGATAGATGCCTGGATTTTAAACCTTAAATCAAATGAGAATGCCTTTAAACGAACTGCCTTGTTACCAATAGTCATAAACACAAGGCTTAAGAAAAAGAAAAAAACAAAAAGGTATGGAAAAGATATCAGGTAATCGATAAAGCTGAATATTTCCCTGCTAACAATCACATAGTTATTTTCGTTAATCCTGTAGATTATATGCCTGTGCCCGTTCCATCTTCCAATGGTAAAGGTTTCATCACTTACTTCATAAGCATCGAAATAATGATTATACATAAAATCACCCTGGCTGTCAACCAACATTCCGTTGTTGTACTTCGCATAAGAGAAATTTTTATAGCTGGTTGGTTTCTCCATTGATTTGTCGAGCAGTAATTCGGGATAGCCAAGCCCTTCAGATGCCAGCGTTGAAACCAGCTCAATAAAAACGGTTACCCCTAAAGAGTCGGAAACGGATGCCCAGGGATAATTAAACTTTCCGAAATAGGTAATCCGGCCGTTCATGCGGTCCATAAAGTAGAAGTTTGTACCCAGCACCTGATGTCCTTCATCTTCAATCATTCGATCGAAAAATGGGAAGCAATCTACCATTTTATTGTCGGGCTCAATACTCAGTTTATCTGCCCCATCGCATATTGTTATTTGCAAGTCGTATTTTCGAAAGAATCCGTTGAAATAGGTATTTGCAATATAATATTCCAAAACTTCGAAGGGAGGGATCAGTAATTCAGGTATTTTAGAGTCGACACTAATTTGCTTTTGTACTTTATATAAAAGAACTTCTGCGGCAGGATCATGTTCTGCAACTAAATTTGTGGATAAAAGCTGTTGCGCTTCGTTGGTCTTTTTTAGTAAGGTTTTGTTAATAATGGAAAGGGAATATAAAGTTGCAATTGCAATAAATGCAATGAGGTAACTCAGTGTAAATTTTTGGAGGTATTTGCTGGTCATCACAACCAGAAGGAGCAATATGGCAAGTAAAAATAATACAATTGGATAGGATATTGCGGATGTAAAAAGCAGTTGCAAAACCACCATGAAGGCCGTTGTAGCTATAATTAAGAAGACCATTTTTCTCTTTGAATAAAACTTTCCAATTTCTTCCATTATCCTGGCTGCAACAAGAAACAGCCCCAATAATAAAATAGCGATCGATAGGTAACCTAAAATGCTGTGAAAGGTTAGGTCGTTTATCCGGTTGAGCGAAAAAGATATGCTCGAATTATATACCAAAACATAGATGGACTTGTTTATTAAAAGAAAAAACAGGGCACACAGAAGTAGGAAAGCAGCTATTACTTTATGAATGGAAACGCCCCAGTTAGCCGAAAGCCTTTTAAAATTAATGTCGAGGTTGAAATTGAGGGCCCAGAAAAAGAAAAATATGGAGATTAACAGATAATCGCCCAAGGATGGAAGCCACATATTGTAACTAAAGTAACTCGGAGAAAAGAATTTGAGGTCGTAGAACAAATTTGGGACCCGTAAAATGATATGCAACCAATATATAAGAAACAAAACTACTGCAAGTGCTGCTAACTTTGTGAATGTACCAAGTTCATTCCGTTTAATTTCTTTTCGAAGGAAAACGAATAAAAACAATAGCCCAATTAAATAAAGAATACCCGGAAAGTATAACTGGTATGCTGTACTAAGTTTTACATTATCATGCTTTAATGAAAAAACACATTCGTTATTTAAATTGTGAATTGGAATACTATTTTCGGTATGAAGTTCTTCAATATGAAATTCAGGGGGCAGGGTAAAATCTTTATGAAAACTGTTTTTTAAGTATTTGTTTTTGTACGGGTAATCGTACTTGATCAACATTAAACCAACAATTATGTGGTCTCCGGTTTGTATATCCTCTTTCAAATAATATCCGTTCGGAAGCCTCCAAAATTTATCTTGTTCATCTTCTTCCGTAAAATAATCGTAAAACGAAATGGACCTGTCGGACCAATAAACCAGTTCGTTATGTTTGAAAATCAAAAAACCATACCCTTCTTTTTGAAGCAGTTGGTTATAGGTGTGAAATTTTTTCAGGTAATTTCCGTCGAATGCCGAATCCTGGATTTCAAGCTCAATTTGTTCAAGGTAGGACGCAAGTTTCGTTTCTTTTTCATGAAATTTTTTCTGGAATGATTTAACCAAAAGGATTTCTGTTTTTTGGTTTATTGCACCTTTCTCCAAAATAATAACAATAATAAAACTTACTATTGCCAGAATTAAGCAAAGATATTTTTTAAGAAAGGAATTCATAAATTAAACATTTAATCGTTATGGTATGGTTCACCCTTAATGATGGTGAAAGCCCGGTAAAGCTGCTCAAGGAACAATAATCTTACCATTTGGTGTGAAAAAGTCATTTTAGACAAGGAAATTTTTCCTGTCGCAAAATTGTAGAGGTCATCAGAGAACCCATAAGCTCCGCCAATTACAAAAACAAGCTCTTTTGTGCCCGATATGGCTTTTTTCTCAATAAAACCTGAAAATTCGCGCGAACCCATTATTTTTCCTTTTTCATCCAGTAATATGACTTCTGCCCCTTTGTTGATTTTTCCCTGAATTAAGTTCCCTTCTTTCTTTTTTTGAACATCCACCGGGATGTTTTTTGTTTGTTTCAAATTAGGTATGGTTGTTAATTCAAAAGTTACGTAATGTTTCAATCGTTTACAATATTCTTCAATACCTTCTTTTAAATAGGAAGTATCCGTTTTTCCAATTACCAATAATGATATTTTCATTTACACAAAAAATCTATTTAATTTTATAAATTTACATTAAAATTGGCTTTTGCATAGTTTTTGCTAATTATATTCCCGAAAAAATGAAAACTCAAAAGAATGGACAAAATATTTAAACATATATCCGTAATTATTTTATTTGTTTCACTTGTTGGGGCAGTTGGATCTGTAAAAGCACAAATACCAGAAGATCTTTTATTAAGCCTATCTTCAGGAAATGCCAAAAACCTCTCCGAATTTTTTAACCAGAATATTGAATTGGTAATTGGCGATGACGATAATGTGTATAGCAAAACACAAGCAAAACAAATAGTTTCCAATTTTTTTAAAGAGAACCAACCAGATAGTTTTAATAAAATCCACGATGGAGGTAAAGATGGCTCGAAGTATGTAATTGGAAACTTGCACACAGTAAATGGAAATTTCAGGGTATATTTTCTTTTAAAAGAACATTCGGGTAAATTTTATATCCATCAACTTAGGATAGAAAAACAATCGTAGCCAGATGGCATTTTTTCGGATCAGAAGGTTTAAATTATGGAGCAATAAGCTCATCAAATATGCGAAAAAGGTTTCACTGCCTTTTTTTGATGGGGTTCCGTTGTATGATGTATCCCTTTTTTTCTGGAGAAGTATTACCGATGGAGCGTTAACAACCCGTGCATCGGCAATTGCATTTAGTTTTTTCCTGGCACTTTTCCCGGCAATAATTTTTCTTTTTACATTAATCCCATTAATTAAAATACCTAATTTCCAGACAGAATTGTTTATCGTTCTTAAAGATATAATTCCAGCCAGTTTGTTTACAACCATTGAAGAAACCATTTTTAGCATTATCAATGAAATTGAAGGGGGATGGCTTTCTGTTGGGTTTTTTATGGCTTTGATTTTTTCCACCAACGGAATTGCATCAATGATGAGTGCTTTCGATGCTACCGTTCACGACTTGAAAGCTTATAATTGGGTTAATCAAAGGCTTATTGCCATAGTCCTGTTGCTTATTTTGTCGGTGCTTTTAACTACAGCTATAGCATTGTTAATAGGAGGGCAATGGCTTCTGGTTTACTTAAAAGATGATATGGGGTGGTTAAATGGTAATTTCGAATTTAACCTTCTTTCGGCTGGGAAATGGATTGTGATTGTTGCCTTATTCTTTTTCGCGTATTCATTTTTGTATTACATGGCGCCCGCAAAGAAAACCAAATGGCGTTTTATTTCTGCTGGCGGTACATTGGCAACAGTACTTTCTATTATAGCTATGCGCGGATTTACCTATTATCTGGATAATTTCAGTCAATACAATGTTTTGTATGGTTCAATCGGAACTTTATTGGCAGTATTGCTACTGATGTACATTATGTCGTTTATCCTTTTGCTAGGATTCGAACTCAATGCCAGTATTTATCAGGCGCATTCTTTAAAGAGTGAATGAGTGAATGAGTGAATGATTGAATGATTGAATGACTGAATGACTGAATGACTGAATGACTGAATGATTGAATGACTGAATGATTGAATGACTGAATGACTGAATGAACTGAAAACTGAGACTGAACACTGACTTACTTTTTCCCCTGTTTAAACAGGATTTCTTTTTCTTTCGAATTCAAACTATCGTAGCCGGTTTTGCTGATTTTTTCTAAAATCCGGTTGATTTCCTTTTGGTTTTGGTTTTTCTGTTTGTTGTATTCACGGTCGTCTCTCGGGGGTTGTTTATGCGAAACATATATTTTTTGTTTTGTTTTAAACAGCTTTATTATTTTATCGAAGAATTTCATAAACCCATTGCTTAAATCTTTTCCTTTTGCCAGTTGCGAAATAAATAGCCATCCCCAAAAAGCTCCGCCCAAATGCGCAATATTTCCTCCGGCATTTGTGCTTGAGATGCCTATTACCGATAGTAATACATATACTAACGCAACGTATTTCATTTGCACCCTTCCGATCAACACTAATTGAATTTCCTGGTTTGGTGCATATGCTGCAACCGCAACCAAAATTGCGATCACCGATGCTGATGCTCCAAGTAAGACACTATTGGCACCCATAAAAACTGGGAACAAGTTGTAGGCAAGTACATAGAAAATCCCGCCAATCAAGCCGCCAATCAGATAAAGGCTAATAAGCTTACGCTCATTGAAATATCTTAACAACAACCTTCCAAACCAATATAATCCTAAAATATTAAATAGAAAATGCATAAATCCTTCATGAAGGAACATATAAGTAAATAAAGTCCATGGACGAAGAAGAAGCTCTGCCGGATTGCTTGGCAATGCCAGCCAAAAAACTAAAGGAAATGGTTTTGCAATTAGGTAAAACAATGCTTGCAAAACCTTCACCAAAAGAAAAACCCCGGCATTCACATAAATTAGCCTTGTTAAGGCAGAACCTTGCTTAAACGAGTTTTTTATGTCATCAACAATGTTCATTTAATAGAAAGTATTTTTTGTTTTGTTCCAATATTTGATAAGGATAAACCCAAACAACATACCGCCAAGGTGTGCAAAGTGCGCAACATTTCCGCCGCCTTTAATTCCCAGGAATAATTCAATTAATCCGTAACCGATTACAAAATATTTGGCTTTGATGGGAACTGGAATAAACATCATATACAGCTCTGTATTCGGGAATAACATCCCAAAAGCCAATAAAATTCCAAATACGGCACCCGATGCCCCAACAGTTGGTGTGTCAATATGCAAACGCATAATTTGCTCCATTAGCCTTTGGCCTTCGCCAGCATAATTTAAATTCGTAGGATCGTTATACCAAGAATTTATAAAATCATAAACCTGGGGTGTTGCATTTGGCAGGTATTTGTTGACAAAATGATCGAGTAATTCAGGAGCAGGTGTATTAATAAATACATTCATCGCATTTTGCATTCCTGAAATTTGCAGGTGCCCAATAAAAGTATGGATTATAATTGCCCCAATTCCGGTTGCAAAATAATAGATAAAAAACCGTTTTGATCCCCATACGCTTTCAAGTACACGACCGAACATCCATAAAGCAAACATATTGAAAAAAATATGTGCAAATCCGTCCATGCTGTGCATAAACATATAGGTAACAACCTGGTGCAACATAAATTTCTCTGATGCGGGGTGGTGCATTCCAAGTATATTGACGAGGTCGATCCCTACTGATTTTAATACCCATGCTGCCAGTAGGACAAGCACGTTAATAATCAATAGGTTTTTTACAACCGGAGGGATATTGCTAAATGGAGATCTGTTATTCATATTCAAATATTTCGGATTTTACTAACAATTGTTACGCCAAGTGAAATTATAAGCCTAATTATAAGACAAGTTGTCACCTAAAAAAACTTTTTTCGATTTCTTCCAGGCTAATGATCGACAAAACGGGTTTTCCATCGGGGGAATAATTAGGAGTGGCACATGCAAACAAGTTATCAATTAAATAGCCCATTTCTTCCGGTTTTAATTCAACGCCATAATTAATCGATGAGGCTTTTGCCAACGACATTGCTATTTGCTCTTTCACTTTTTCTTTTGCGTCCGATGGCGAATTCTTATATTCTTCCAGTAATTTCTCAACAATTATTTCCGGGGCAGAATTGCCAAGTATGCCCGGTGTGCCGTTAATCACAAAGGTATCTTTCCCAAATTCCCGGATGTCAAATCCTAATTTTGACAAATCATCGTTTATTTCTGTAAGTAATGCTGCATCAGCCGGATTTAATTCGATAGTTTGCGGGAACAATTGTTGTTGGCTTGCAACGGATTCGGAAACAAGGACTTCCATAAATTTCTCAAAAAGAACCCTTTCTTGTGCCCTCTTCTGGTCAATCAACATTAATCCTGATTTTACAGGGGTAAGAATATATTTATTTTTTAGTTGTATGAGTTTTTTCCCGGAGAAAGCAATGCCTGAAGAATCATACAAATCATTGTTGTCGTTTTCTAGCTTTGGATTCTCTGCCGATTTTTCGTTTTCGAACCCCTCGTACAATTTTTCCCAATTATCCAGGTTCTGCTTGGTGTTTCCTCCATCGAAGGAGCCTCCCGATTGTCTTGTTTTCTTCTCTTCAAAAGGGTTATAAGTAAAATCAATATCTATTTTTGGCATTTCAACTTCATCCCTGTGTTTTTTGGCGATAGGAATATCCATACTTCCTTTCTGGTCGAAGTCGATGCTTGGCACCACGTTGTGTTTGCCTAGTGATTCGCGAATAGCTGCAAGCAGAAGTTGCCAAATAGCCCTGTCGTCCTCAAACTTTATTTCCGTTTTTGTGGGGTGAATGTTAATATCGATTTTTGCCGGATCGACATCCAAAAATATAAAATAGGAAGGCACCATATCCGTGGCCAATAATTTTTCATACGCCTGGGTTACAGCTTTATGAAAGTAGGGATGGCGCATATATCTGTTATTGACAAAAAAGAATTGTTCACCCAAAGTCCTTCTGGCAAACTTTGGCTGACCAACAAAACCTGTTATTTTTACCACGCTGGTTTGTGTATCCACCGGAACCAGGCTTTGGCTAATACTTTTCCCAAAAACATTGATAATCCGCTTGTAATGATTGGCTCTTGGGAGTTCATATAAAGATAAGTTATTATGAAATAGCGAAATTGCAACGTGTGGGTTTGGCAAAGCAATCCGCTGAATTTCGTTGATAATATGCTTAAGTTCGGTACTATCAGCTTTAAGGAATTTCCGTCGGGCAGGTACATTGAAAAACAAATTTTTCACCTGAAAAACAGTACCATTATTGCATCCCGTTGGTTCTTGTTCCATAACCTGTGAGCCACTAATATGGATATAAGTTCCAAGTTCGTCGTCACCTCTTTTAGTACGGATTTCAACATCAGCAATGGCTGCAATTGAGGCAAGTGCTTCTCCCCTGAAACCCATGGTGCGGATGGCAAAAAGATCGTTCGCCGAATTAATTTTTGAAGTGGCATGGCGTTCAAAAGCCATACGGGCATCGGTTGCCGACATTCCGCAACCATTGTCGTTAACCTGGATCAGGGTTTTCCCGGCATCCTTAATATGAACAATAATATCTGAGGCACCAGCATCCAAAGCATTTTCAACCAGTTCTTTTACAACAGAAGCAGGTCGTTGGATGACTTCTCCGGCTGCAATTTGGTTGGCTACGGAATCTGGTAAAAGTTGAATGATGTCACTCATTAAAAAATCCAATCCGTGTAAAAGAAAACATATACAATTGCTGTAAGTATAATAACCAGAAAGATAATCCTCCAGTTGGAATTCCTTCGGGCGTCTTCCACCGATTTTGAATTGGAAATCCCACTTCTGAACGAACCTTTGATATTTGCGCGGAAGGGCTTGTCATTTTCATCTTTTATGCCCATTTCGGCTTTAACGAGCCTTTCCCTTGATTCTACAAAATCTTTTTGCTCATCGTAATATCTTGGCTTAAAATTGAATCTTTTTGCTCCCGGTATGTGGAAAAAATTGCCAATCATAGCTTTCTATTTTTAAATCATTACAAAGATAACTTTTATTTGAAAGAATTTGATTCCAAGAACTATTATCCATTAATTATAGGAACCTATTTTGGAATAGTTATTGATATAAGTTCCAGACATTTCAAGAGTAACAAAAATGAAACCAAAATCACAAAGAGCGAAGCTGGCATCGTTAATTTTCATTTTATTTATTTTCTCAGCATACAGTTCAATGTCAAATCCTTTATTAATTGCTAAACAGCTTTTGGCGGATTCAGATAATCTTATTTCCGGGAAAATTGTAAATGCAGAAACCGGAAGTCCAATTGCACACGTTGAAGTTTTTATATCGGGGACGACTGTTGGATGCATTACCAACGAACTGGGAATGTTTCAGCTAAAAGTTCCGTTTGTTCCTTGCACAATGGTTGCAAACCATGTTTCGTATGATGCTTATATTGCCACTATTACTTCGTCGAACCAGAAGATCAATATTTCATTGAACCCATTTGTGAAGAACATAGAAGATGTGGTAGTGAAGGCAAAAGACAAAAGGAAAAGAAACCTTCGGTTTTTTTATTCGCATTTTATTGGAAACGAAATTGGGGCTATTAAGATTCTGAATGATTCTGTTTTGGTGTTCAAAACTGATGATAAAGAGTTTATTGCATATACCAACCAGCCTTTGTTTATCGAGAATAAAAATTTAGGATATAGAATCAAGGTTATTCTTAAAAAATTCTCGGTTATCAGAGTTAAAGAACCAAATGGACCTAAAATTGATTTGAATTCATTGGTTGGCGATGAAATAATAAAAGTTGCCGGGGGATTTTACTATGAAGAGATAGAACCCGATTCGGATAAGAAATTGGAGAAATTCAAAAACAATAGACAGTTGCAGTATTTTGGTTCTTACCGACATTTTCTAAAAGCTATTTTTGACGATGAACTTGATGCACAAGGTTTTATAGTGAATGAATTTCCAGAAGATGAACCACTGGTCGGATTTCACGTAGTGGATGAAATAATTGAGGATAATCAACCGAAAGATTACAAAACATATCTTCTTGGAGGGGAATCGTTAGAGGTATACTATTATTTTGACTCGAAGAAATATCCGGTGAATGTTGTTGATGATCCGGATATTCCAGCATCGGAAGAAAAATCTATAATATACCCAGGCAAAGGTGTATTTAAAATTTTAAAAAATGGGACAAGCCCTAATGTGAATTTTACGATAAAAGGCCCCATGGGAAATTTTTGCATTCCGCCCAATTCATTACCCGATGATTATGTTCCGCCAATAGCAGATTAAGCTCAACTTATTTTTTTCTAAAATAAACCTGAATTGGAACCCCGGTAAAATTAAACTGGTCGCGTATTTTGTTTTCGATGTAACGTCGATACGAGTCTTTCACATACTGTGGCAAATTGGCAAACAGGGCAAAACTCGGGGTTGGCGAAGGGAGTTGGGTCGCATATTTTATTTTTATGTACTTCCCTTTTACCGATGGAGGCGGATAAGCTTCAATGGCTTCCAATAAGAAATTATTTAGTTCCGAGGTTTTAATTTTCTGTTTTCTGTTTTCATAAACTTCCATTGCCATATCTAAAGCTTTGCTAACACGTTGCTTTGTTATTGCAGAAATGAAAATTATAGGGACATCAACAAAAGGGGCGATTTTCTCGAATATTTGTTTTTCAAATTTTCGGGTGCTGTTGGTTTCTTTTTTAATTAAATCCCATTTGTTGACAAGGATAACAATTCCCTTTTTGTTTTTAATAACCAAGTTAAAAATATTAACGTCCTGCGCTTCCATTCCTCGTGTGGCATCAATCATTAAAAAGCACACATCTGAATTTTCAATTGCCCTGACCGAACGTAAGACAGAATAAAACTCAACATCCTCGTGAACTTTCACCTTTTTCCTTAGTCCGGCGGTATCGATAATCATAAAATCGTGGTTGAATTTATTGTACCGCGTATGAATAGAATCACGCGTGGTTCCGGCAACATCGGTTACAATATTTCGTTCTTCGCCAATGAGTGTATTTATGAAAGATGATTTCCCAACATTTGGCCTTCCTACAACAGCAAGATATGGGATATCTTTTCGGTCTTCGTCCGAATCAAGATTAGGCAGTTTTGCAACAACGGCATCCAACATGTCACCAGTTCCGCTGCCGGTCATCGACGAGATGGTGTATATATCGCCCAATCCTAAGCCATAAAATTCCTGGGCATCCAAAACACGTGCATTATTGTCAACTTTGTTAACTACCACAAAAACATCTTTGGTGGTCCGCCTTAACATTCCTGCAATTGCCTGATCAAGGTCGGTTATACCTGATTCAACATCCACCAAAAACAATACGGCATCGGCTTCGTCAATTGCCAATTGAACCTGTCTGTTAATTTCTGCTTCAAAAACATCTTCCGAATTAACAACATAACCACCGGTATCGATAACCGAAAAATCAACCCCGTTCCATTGTGCTTTTCCGTAATTACGGTCACGGGTAACTCCAGCAAGTTCATCAACTATAGCACTTCTCGTTTCAGTGAGACGGTTAAATAAGGTTGATTTCCCAACATTTGGACGTCCTACAATTGCTAATATTTTACTGCTCATAATCTTCTTCTTTACTTTAAATCCTTGCTAAGTTCAGGCTTGCTCCCTGATTTTAGTACCCAAATTTTTTCAGTTGGTTTTCTTTATCCCGCCATTCTTTGGCAACTTTTACATAAATATCAAGAAAAATCTTTTTGTCAAAAAATTCCTGTGCATCTTTTCTTGCTTCGGTGCCAACACGTTTTAACGATTTCCCCTGATGCCCGATGATAATGCCTTTTTGGCTGTCACGGGCAACATAAATAATTGATCGAATTCGTATGATGTCTTTTTCTTCCTTAAATTCTTCGACCTCCACTTCCACCGAATATGGAATTTCTTTTTGGTAGTACAACAGGATTTTTTCGCGTATGATTTCCTGCATAAAAAACCGTTCGTTCAAATCGGTCAAATCGTCTTTTGGGAAAAAAGCCTCACCTTCTGGGAGCAATTCAATAATCCGGTCAAATATTGGGGCGATATTAAATTTTTCTGTTGCTGAAAGTGGAAAAACAGTTGCCCCAGGAAATATCTGAAGCCAGTAATCGAAAAGTTCAGTCACCTTTCCCTGATCCGAAAGGTCAATTTTGTTAATCAACACAATCACAGGCATATTCGATTTTTTTATTTTATCGATATAATCCTGGTTTTTAGCTGGATCTTCAATTACATCGGTCACATAAAGAATAATGTCGGCATCAATCAGGGCGTTGTCAACAAACTTAAGCATCGACTCCTGCAATTTGTAATTTGGTTTTAAAATTCCAGGTGTGTCGGAATAAACAATCTGAAAATCATCGCCACTTACAATGCCTTTAATCCGGTGTCGGGTAGTTTGCATTTTTGAAGTTATAATGGATAACTTCTCACCAACCAATGCATTCATAATGGTTGATTTCCCAACATTTGGATTTCCAATAATATTTACAAAACCTGCTTTATGTGCCATACCTTCAAATCGCTAAAAATCAGCGCAAAGATAATTTATTTGATTAATGAACTACGATTTTTAATTATGAAATCTACTTTTCGACCTATTCATAACATGTCGCATAAATTAATACTGTTCTTCGCGGCATATAGTAATTCTTTAGTACGAATTTATTTTCTTAAAAATAAACAGGGTTGTAAAAGAAGCCCTGTTCGTAAACTATTATTCACGCTAAAAAAACGGCGTGTTCATCGAAAAATATTGGCACTAGGGCATGTTTTTTGCAAAATTTACAAAATCAATAATCAGCCAATTTCAATATAGCCAATTGGTATTGGTACAGAAAACAGAAAACACTATGCTACATCTAAACAATGTTCACAAATCTTATGTAACAGGATCTAATTCTTTACATGTTTTGAAAGGGATAGACCTTACCATTAATCAGGGAGAGTTCGTTTCAATAATGGGCTCATCAGGTTCAGGAAAATCTACCTTGTTAAATATTCTTGGAATTTTAGATTCTTATGAGGAAGGGGAATACATTTTAAATGACACCCTTATTAAAGATATGAGTGAAAAGAAAGCAGCAAAACTAAGGAACGATTTGGTTGGTTTTGTATTTCAGTCGTTTAACCTGATTTCTTTTAAAAATGCCATGGAAAATGTTGCACTTCCTCTATATTATAAAGGTGTATCACGTAAAAAGCGAAATGCCATTGCAATGGAATATCTTGAGAAACTGGGGTTGGCCGAATGGGCGGAACACATGCCAAATGAACTTTCGGGAGGACAGAAACAGCGGGTTGCCATTGCACGTTCATTAATTTCGAAACCAAAAATTATTTTGGCAGATGAACCAACTGGTGCCTTGGATACCACCACATCGTATGAGGTAATGGAAATCCTGAAAGAAATTAATAAAGAGGGAATAACAGTAATTATTGTTACTCACGAACACGATATCGCTGCCATGACCCACAAATTAATCCGTTTAAAAGATGGTTTAATTGCCGAAGTGATTAAGAATGGTGAACTGAAAGATTTTCAGGATCAATATGTAAAAGAATTACAAACAGCTTAAAGTCTATCCCATGTTTGATCTTGACAAATGGCAGGAAATTCTTTCTACCATCAAAAAAAATAAAATGAGAACCTTTCTCACAGGATTTAGTGTTGCCTGGGGGATTTTCATGCTTATGATTTTATTGGGTTCCGGAAATGGGCTTAGCCGCGGGGTTGCCGAAAACTTCAAACAAGATGCAGTAAATGCAATGTGGATTTGGACTGGCGAAACCAGCATGCCATATCAGGGGCTAAAAAAAGGAAGAAGGATCAGGTTTACCAACTCGGATTACGATTTGGTTCAAAACCTCGAAGGTGTTGATGCAGCATCGGGAAGGTATTTCATAAACAGCACACAATATACATATGACGGAGAATTTGGTGAATATACAACCATCACTTGCCATCCCGAACTAAAAGAAGTTGAGCAATTACTACTCGACGAAGGACGGTTCATTAACGATGTGGACATTGATAAAACCCGTAAAGTGGTTGTTCTTGGGAAGGATATTTACGAAGGTATTTTTAAAGATGAAGATGCAATTGGGAAGTATGTTAAGATTAATACAATTCCATTTAAAGTTAT
This sequence comes from Prolixibacteraceae bacterium, assembly GCA_963677475.2. Classification (GTDB taxonomy): domain Bacteria; phylum Bacteroidota; class Bacteroidia; order Bacteroidales; family Prolixibacteraceae; genus JABMQB01. The sequence goes on from CAXXQD010000022.1 coordinate 102,845, forward strand.
AGGAATAGCAAGAGAACCTGGTTCTACAAGAAACCGGGTGGGCTGGATTCCGGTTTCAACGGCACAAAAAGTATTTAATGGTTCCAACAGGCTCCATAACCTGGCCATAACCATTGATGGAACGACCCTTGCCGAAAGTCAACAAATTGAAAGCAAGATTAAAAATGCCATTGCACGGAAACATCGTTTCGATCCGAAAGATGATGATGCTTTGGGCTTATTTAATAAACTGGAAGCTTATCTGCAGACCATGAAAATTTTTCAGGCGATCACCATATTTATTTGGATAATCGGTATTGGAACTTTAATTGCCGGAATTGTAGGGGTTAGCAACATCATGCTTATTGTAGTAAAGGAAAGGACCAAAGAAATTGGCATCCGAAAAGCGATTGGGGCCAGCCCGGGATCAGTAATTGGATTGGTATTGCTTGAGTCAATTTTAATAACAACAGTTGCAGGTTATATTGGACTAATCCTGGGGTCCGGATTAATGGAGGTAATCAATATTTTTGTGGAGAAATCCTATGAAGCATCCATGGCAGCAAATGGCGGGCGTGGTGATTCAATTTTCAGAAACCCGACGGTAGATATAAATATTGCAATTTCTGCAACGCTATTGCTAATCAGTGCAGGTGCTTTGGCAGGCTACATTCCTGCGAAGCGTGCGGCCAGGATTAAACCAATTGTTGCACTTCGTGACGAATAAAAAGCCAAAAAATAAACTACAATTAAACAAAAGCCAATATGTTTGATCTCGACCTTTGGAAAGAAATATTAAGTGCCCTTAAGAAGAACAAACTAAGGAGTTTTATGACTGCCTTTGGGGTTTTTTGGGGGATTTTTATGTTGATCGTAATGTCTGGTGCCGGGAGGGCACTTGAAAATGGTGTAATGGATGGAATTAATTCGTTTGCCACTAATTCAGCGTTCTTCTGGACCGAGAGGACAAGCAAACCTTATAAAGGTTTTCAGCGAGGGAGAAGATGGGAATACGATAATGCAGATATTGAAGTATTTAAATCAAAAATACCCGAATTGGAATATTTGTCTCCCCGCTTGTTCGGACCCCGCTCGTTCAATGGTGAAAACACCATTAGAGGTGAAAAATCGGGGGCCTTTAACATATTTGGCGACTATCCTGATTTTTTCAAAATTGATCCCTGGATTCCTGTTAAAGGAAGATTGATGAACGAAATTGACGCCCAGCAATCCAGAAAAGTTTGTATGATAGGTGAGCGTGTGGAAGAAATCATGTTTGAAGAAGATGAAGATCCAATCGGGAAGTACTTAAAACTTAATGGTGTTTATTTTCAGGTTGTTGGGGTAATGCATCCAACAACAAGGGTAAATATTGGAGGTGGAAGAAAGGAAGAAACAATCATAGTTCCGTTTACAACCATGCAACGTACCTTTAATTTTGGAAACGAAATCCACTTTTTCTCCCTAACATCAGAGAAAGGGACCCCGGTTAGTGTGGTCGAAGAGAAAATGAAAACCATCATTAAAGAAAGGCATGATATTGCCCCGGACGATAACCAGGCAATTTCTTCGTTCAACATCGAAAAAGAATTTATAAAATACAACGGGCTATTTATCGGGATTCAGGTACTGACATGGATTGTGGGTATTGGGACCCTCTTGGCAGGCATAATCGGGGTAAGCAATATTATGCTGGTTATTATTAAAGAGAGGACACAGGAAATTGGAATCCAAAGGGCGATTGGTGCTACCCCATATACCATTTTAAAACATATTGTTAGTGAAAGTGTATTCCTGACCGTTTTTGCCGGCTACATTGGCCTTGCACTTGGAGTAGGGTTGCTCGAATTGTTGAATATGATGTTGGAAGCAAATGCCGGAAGCGATGACGATATTTTCTTCCGCAATCCTGAAATTAGCTTTACCATGGCAATGGCCGCAATATGTGTATTGGTAGTTGCAGGCGTAATTGCAGGTTTGATCCCGGCTAAGAGGGCAATAAAAATAAAACCAATTGATGCCCTTCGCGATGAGGGTATCTAGATATAGAAAAATAATAAGCCAAAAATAAAAACAGAAAACAAGTAAAATCTATCATTATGAAAAAAGTATTAAAGATATTATTGGTTGTAATAATCGTTGGATCGTTTGGGGGAACAATTTTCTTCTTGTATACCAAGTCAAAAAAGAACCCTGATATGTTTGAGACTAAAAGCCCTTTTGTCTCAAATGTGATAAATAAAACAGTTGCTACAGGCTCGGTTGTGCCTCGTTTCGAAATTGAAATTAAGCCGCAGATTTCAGGGATTGTTGAAGAAATATTTATTGAAGCAGGAGACAAAATTGAAAAAGGGCAGGTTGTTGCCAGAATTAAAATAATACCAGATATGGTAACTTTAAATTCTGCTGAAACCAGGTTTAACCGTGCAAAAATCAATTTGGAGGATGCCAAAATTGATTACGAAAGGCAGCAAAAGCTATTTGATAAGAACGTTATTTCCTATGAAGAGTTTAAAACCTCAAAGGTTAGTTACGATTCAGCAAAGGAAGAAATGACCTCAGCCGAAAATAATTTGGAATTAATTAAAAACGGTGTAACAAAAAAAGCCAAAAGTGCTACTAATACCCTTGTTCGTTCAACAATTAATGGAATGGTGCTGGATGTTCCAATTAAAGAAGGAAACTCTGTAATCCAGGCAAATACCTTTAATGATGGAACGACTATTGCCTATGTTGCCGATATGAGCGATATGATTTTCCAGGGGAAAGTTGATGAAACCGAGGTTGGAAAAATTAAAGAGGGGATGGATATTGAGCTTGAAATTGGTGCCATTGAAAAAGAAAAGTTTGGGGCGAAATTAGAATATATATCTCCCAAGGGTGTAGAAGATAACGGTGCAATCCAATTTGAAATTAAAGCAACCGTTGTTCTTAAAGACGGCCAGTTCATTCGGGCAGGATATAGTGCAAATGCAAACATTGAGCTGGAACGAAGGGATAGTGTTATGGTAATTGCAGAGGGAATGTTGAAATTTGAAAACGATTCATCGTATGTTGAAGTTGAAACTTCCGAGCCTCAGGTTTTTGAAAAGAGAATGGTAAAAACTGGCTTGTCTGATGGTATTAATATTGAAATTACCGACGGTGTAAGTATGGAAGATAAAATTAAAGGGGAAAAGATTGATCCTAAGAAACTGAAAGAAAGTGAAAAAAATAATGGCTAATTATTATTGGAATTAAATTCCGTATTTTAGCCTTTTATAATAGTTAAAGACAAACAAAAATTCTTTTAAAAAAAGACCAATGAAACAAACTATATTATTTATAACAATCCTATTATTGAGTGCTGGCATGGGCAAAGCACAAGAACTTTGGTCGCTACAAAAGTGTATTGATTATGCCCTCGAAAATAATATTCAAATTAAGCAACAAGAACTTAATTCTGAATATAACAGCAATTTGGTTAGCCAGGCGAAATCAAACAGGTTGCCCAATCTTAATGCTCAAATCGGAAATAATTATAGCTACGGGCGTTCCTTAACAACAGAGAATACCTATGACGATGTGAACTCAACCAGTTTAAGCGGAGGGATCAGTACAAACATCACCCTATGGAACGGGGCGCAATTAAAAAATGCCATTGTTCAAAGGGAATTGGATTTGGAAGCAACCTTGCAGGAATTACAAAAAGCAAAAGATGATTTAACCCTGTATATTGCTTCAGCATACCTTGAAATTCTGTTTTCGCAAGAATTGTTGTTGGTGTCTGAAGGGCAAATTGAAGTGACAAAACAGCAAATTAACCGTACGCAACAATTGGTAGATGCGGGAAGCCTTGCTAAAGGTGCTTTATTAGAAATTGAAGCGCAGTTGGCAGGTGAAGAGCTTCAGTTGGTAAACAACCAAAACAGCGTTGATTTGGCTTATCTGAACCTTTACCAGTTCTTAGAGTTGCCGATTTCTGAAAGTTTTAAAATTGAGAAACCGGAATTGCCTGAAATAGGGGCGTATAGCAATAGTGTTAATTCTTTGGATATTTTTAATAACGCTTTAACATTCCGTCCAGAAGTAAAAAGTGCTGTTACGCGGGTAGAAAGTGCAAAAGCACAACTTGAAATTGCAAAGGGCGCACTGTACCCAAGCCTGGCAATGGGGGCGAACTACAACAATAATTATTTCAAAATATTAAATTCCGATAACCCGCAGTTGTCGTTTGGTGACCAGTTGAAAGGGAATGGACGTTACGGATTTGGATTTTCATTAAACATCCCTATTTTTAATAAGTTTCAGGTACGGAACAGCATTTCTAATTCTACCATTCAGGTAATGGATTATGAATACCAGCTTCAAAATACCAAGAATGTTTTAAGGAAAGATATCGAAACTGCATATACAAATGCATTTGCTGCCTTGAAAAAGTTTATTTCGACCGAAAAGGCTGTTGCTTCGATGGAAGAAGCATTCCGTTATACCGAAGAAAAATTTAATGTTGGCATGGTTAATTCTGTGGAATACAACCAGAGCAAAAATAATTTGACCAATGCGCAAAGCAACCTTTTGCAGGCAAAATACGATTATATTTTCAGGACAAAAATCCTGGACTTCTACAATGGGATCCCAATAAAGTTATAAGGGAAGTATAAAAATATCACCTAAATCAAGCCCGGGCAAATTGTCTGGGCTTTTTGGTTTATTGTCTATTATTTTGACCGGGTTGTTTGAATAGTTTACCAAAACATTAAAACAATTGAAAGTAGAAATCCTAGTTTTTGAACATTCAGAAATTCGGCTATATTTGCCCACCTATTAAAAAAAATAGTAACTTGTTATTCAAATTATAAATAATTCAATTTTAAAACGTTAGTCAGATGAAGGTATCAGTAATTGGAGCGGGGAATGTTGGAGCAACATGTGCCCAGGTTGTTGCGCAAAAAAACATTGTTCAGGAAGTTGTTCTTGTAGATATAAAAGAAGGTTTATCAGAAGGTAAATCTTTGGATTTATGGCAAACGGCACCGGTTAATTATTACGATTCAAAAATTATTGGATCAACAAATGATTATACAAAAACAGAAGGTTCAGAAGTTGTTGTAATTACTTCAGGAGTTCCACGTAAACCTGGGATGAGCCGTGATGATTTAATCTCGATCAATGCCGGAATCGTAAAAAGCGTTACCGAAAACGTAATTAAATATTCGCCCAAGGCAAAAATTATTATTGTTTCCAATCCTTTAGACGTGATGACCTATGTTGCCTATGCTGTGGCAAAAGCCCCTAAAAACCAAATCATGGGTATGGCAGGAATTCTGGACACTGCGCGTTACCGTGCATTTCTTGCTGAAGCATTAGATGTTTCTCCAAGGGATATTCAGGCATTGTTGATGGGCGGACATGGCGATACAATGGTACCACTGCCACGTTATACAACTGTTTCAGGTATTCCTGTAACTGAGTTGATTGACGATGAAAAATTGGATGCAATTGTTGAACGAACAAAAAAAGGTGGAGGCGAATTGGTTGCTTTAATGGGTACATCTGCTTGGTATGCACCTGGTTCTGCCGCAGCTCAAATGGTAGAGGCAATTGTGATGGACCAAAAACGGATTTTCCCTTGCTGCATTAAAATGGAAGGTGAATTTGGGCTTAACGATGTATTTGTTGGGGCACCAGTGAAATTAGGTAAAAACGGTGTGGAAGAAATCATCGAGGTAAAATTGAACGATGCAGAAAAAGAATTGCTTGTAAAATCAGCAGGTTCTGTGAAATCTATTATGGATGTGGTAGATGGAATGAACATTCTGTAAAAATATTTTCCATTTAATATTTAATCGGGTGGTATAATCATATACTGCCCGTTTCTTTTTTTATACTTTTAGCCCATGCAATACAAAATACCGATCCATATTGTTGAGCTTGAAGAAGACAATTACCACTTAATGGTTACCACTTTGTTTGAGGATCAAAGTGAAGGGACATGGGTTATAGATACCGGGGCATCAAAAACTGTGTTCGACAAATCATTGTCCGGATATTTCGATGTGATAGATTCTGAAAACAGCGGTGATATGCAATCTGCCGGACTGGGTGAAGAAACCATTGAAACCGGGGTTGGTGAAATTATATCAATTTCCCTTGATGGCTTTATTGTTAAAAAGCTCCGGGTAGCACTAATTGACCTTACGCATATCAATAATTTATATGAAAAATATACCGATATAAAAATATTTGGTTTGATCGGGAGCGATTTCCTTTATAAATACAATGCGATTATCAATTACAAAACCAAAGAATTAATACTAAGCGATTAGAGGTTTGTTATGCCTTCATTTTTATTGGTTTACAAGAACTTGTCCGAGGAAAGCTGCCTTCCCAAAAAAAATATAAAACCTTAATCATTTTATAGCATAATTAGTATATTTGCACGCTACACGATTTTGAGTTAGTGAAGAAAAGAATAAAAATATCGAATGCTGTTATTGTGCGCCTATCATTTTTTGTTTTGATGATAGCCGGTGCTGTGATATTTGACTGTAGCCGCGATGAAAACATAGATATAGCAGAAACAGCGAAAGAACCGGTGCAGGAAAGTGCTAGTTCTGTTTCTTTTTATTTCAATCCAATTAAAACCTACAATTTTGAATCCGAGACCAAATTGCTTCCAAAACGAATTTCAAACCAGGTTCAAAACAAATATTTGAGGGATTTACACGATATAAAAACCTATCATATATTAAAAGCAGAATCGTTGGATACGTATTCGCCATTGGTGTCGTTTCATTTTTTGCAATTCAGGGAATGCATTTACTCCAGTCCCGACGACGATTACATCTCCATAGGGTAGGACCTTTTTCATATATTATTTTCTTTCAATAGGAAATAAAGAGAGTTATTCTCAAAACGAAAAATCAAATCATAAAATAAATTTAAAACTATTTTCAAATGCAAAACAAAGGTGCAATTTTAACATTTGCCATCTTATTGGCAGCTGTTTGTGTTTATCAGTTGACTTTTACCTTTAAAGCGCAACAGGTAGAAAAAGCAGCAACTGAGTATGCACAAGGTGACCGGGCACTTAAAGTAGCCTATCTTGACTCCATGAACGGAGAAATTGTGTATAATTTTTTGGGAATTAAAAAATTTACGTACAAGGACGTTAAAGAACTAGAAATCAACCTTGGACTTGACCTCAAAGGTGGTATGAATGCTACCCTCGAAGTGGAGGTTGTTGAATTGGTGAAGGCATTATCCAATTATAGCAAAGATTCTACATTCAATGCGGCTTTAAACCTGGCAAAACAAATGCGGGAAAACAGCCAAAAAGAATTTGTTGTTTTATTTGGGGAAGCATTTACAAGCATTGATCCGAATGCGCAGTTGGCAGCAATTTTTAGTACTATTGAATTAAAAGACAAGGTATTCTACAATTCAACTAACGAAGAAGTATTAAAAGTTATCAAAGAAGAAACCGATGCTGCTATTGATAATGCATTTAATATTATTAGTACACGTATCGACCGTTTTGGGGTTGCACAACCAAATATTCAGCAATTGCAAACCAAGGAACGTATTCTTGTAGAGTTACCGGGTGTTGATAACCCGGAAAGGGTTCGTAAACTATTGCAGGGTACTGCAAGTCTTGAATTCTGGGAAACCTATGACAACGGTGAAGTTTATCCTTATTTTATAGAAGCAAATACAAAAATTAAGGAAATTGAAGCAAGCGCTGTTAGTGAAGAAGAAGTTCCTGCTGAAACGGGAGAAGTTGCTGCTGAAGAGGTAAGCTCTGAAGAAGGTGAAACTTCTTTATTAGATGAGTTGGAAGCCGAAACAGCACAAGATTCAACAGCACCGGCTCTTGACAACCTTGAGAATTTCAGAAAAGAATACCCTTTGTTTGCAGTCCTTACACCCAGTACCGATCAACAAGGGCAATTATACCCGGGGCCAATTGTAGGAACTTCACATGCAAAAGATACATCTAAGGTAAATAGCTACCTGAAAATGCCACAAATCAAGAGTATTTTCCCAAGAAATATGATTTTCAGGTGGAAAGCCAAAGCTGAAGATGATGGTGGGAATTATTATCGTTTAATCGCTCTAAAAATTACAACCCGCGATGGCCGTGCACCTCTTAATGGAGATGTAATTGTTGATGCCCGCCAAGACTATGATCAAATGGGATCAACTCCAGAGGTCTCTATGACCATGAATGCTGAGGGTTCAAAAACATGGGCCCGTATTACCAAAGAAAATGTAGGTAAATCTGTGGCAATCGTTTTAGATGGTTACGTGCGTTCACATCCAAATGTAATTAATCCGATCACTGGTGGAAGGTCAAGCATCACTGGTTTGGAAAGTGTTGAAGAAGCACAAGATTTAGCAAATATTTTGAAGTCAGGTAAAATGCCTGCACCTGCAAACATTATCCAGGAAGAAATTGTAGGGCCATCACTAGGCCAGGAAGCTATCAATAAAGGTTTATTCTCCTTCCTGATTGCATTTGCCCTTGTTCTGATTTATATGTTATTCTTTTATAGCAAACGTGCAGGATTAACCGCAAATATTGCATTGATTGCGAACATGTTTTTCATTATTGGTATCCTTGCCTCATTGGGTGCTGTATTAACATTGCCCGGTATTGCAGGTATTGTATTAACAATTGGTATGTCGGTAGATGCCAACGTGCTTATTTATGAACGTATACAGGAAGAGTTGCGTGCAGGTAAAGGATTGGGGCTTGCAATTACCGATGGATATAGAAATGCATATTCTGCAATTATCGATGGTCAGATTACTACTTTATTAACCGGGGTTGTACTTTATTTATTTGGTTCAGGACCAATTAAAGGTTTTGCAACTACGTTAATTATCGGTATCCTTACCTCTTTATTCTGTGCTATATTTATTACCCGTATTATTTTCGAATGGCAGATGTCCAGGAAAGGTGGAATTACCTTCACTTCAAAAAAAACAGAAAATTGGCTGCGTAATACAAGGATTAAATTCCTTGAAAAACGTAAAGTATTTTATGTAATATCTGCAGCAGTAATCTTGTTATCTATTGGGTCATTTTTCGTAAGGGGCTTAAATTATGGTATCGACTTTAAGGGAGGACGTACCTACGTGGTAATGTTTGATGAAGACGTTAAAGTAGACGATGTTCGTACTTCGCTTGCCGATGTTTTTGGCGAAGCCCCTGAAGTGAAAATATTCGGGCATACCAACCAGGTTCGGATTACCACTGAATACAAAGTTGACGAAACAAGTGAAGACATTGATAACGAGGTGGAAGCTTTGTTGTTACAAGGGTTGAAAAATGGCAGTTTTATTGCAAGTGATGTCGATATGGAGGGCTTTGTTAAAAATCACAGACAATCATCACAAAAAGTTGGACCTACCATCTCGGATGATATTAAAAAGGATGCTGTTATTTCCATATTGTTTGCATTGCTAATTATTTTCTTGTATATCTTGATTCGATTCCGCAACTGGCAATATGGACTTGGAGCTGTGGCCGCACTGGCACACGATTCTCTTATCGTTTTGGGTATTTTTTCTATTTTCTATGGAATATTACCTTTCTCGCTAGAAATTGACCAGGCATTTATTGCTGCAATCCTTACCGTAGTTGGTTATTCAATTAACGATACCGTTGTTGTATTTGACCGAATTAGGGAATTTTTCAACCTACACCCGAAACGCGATCGCGATGAAAACGTGGATGAAGCATTAAACAGTACATTAAGGCGTACATTTAGTACTTCTCTTTCAACATTCGTTGTGTTGCTTGCCATCTTTATTTTCGGTGGTGCAACAATTCGTGGGTTTACATTCGCATTGTTGGTTGGTGTAGTAGTTGGTACATATTCATCGTTGTTCATTGCAACACCAATTGCTTTCGATACGCAAAAAAGACTTGCCAAAGTTATAGCAAAAAAGAAAAAATAAAGGCATTTAAAATTTATACAGAAATGGCCGCTCAAGTTGAAATTGGGTGGCCATTTTTGTTTTTACATTGTTCTGTTTTGAAATTATCAGTTCTGACCGTAATTCATCATGCAGATTTGTATATTTGTAGCAGAATTAATTTTAACCAATTAAGATGTGTAATTCTCTTTTATTTATAAGTGGCGGGGAAATTGTTTTGGTGATGCTTTTGGCTCTATTGTTTTTTGGCTCGAAAGCAATTCCTGATATTGCCAAAACACTTGGGAAAGGTATGCGCGAGTTCAAAAAAGCTACCAACGAAATAAAACGTGAAATAAATGACCACTCTTCAGGACTAACTGACGATATTAAAGAAATAAAATCAACCATAAACAAAGAGACCAAGGATATTTCGAAAGGGATTAACGACCAATTTAAAGACTAACAAAAAAGTACTTATTGTTATGTATATCCTATTATATTCACTCATACTTATTGCTTGTTTTATTTTATTGGCCAGGATTGTTGATTTGTTTTTCATTGCTTCCCTTGATAAAATTTCACGCGATCTTAAACTGTCGAGCGATGCTGCCGGGGCAACCCTTATGGCAGTAGGTTCAAGTGCTCCCGAATTGTTTGTTGCTTTGTTTGCCGTATTTAAACCCGGCGACCATCAGGTTATTGGTATTGGTAGCATTGTTGGTAGTGCATTGTTTAATATCTTGTTTATTGTTGGTGCAGCGGCCCTTGTAAAAAAAGCAAAACTTACCTGGCAGCCCATTCTCAGGGACCTAATTTTTTATCTGATTGCAGTGATATTACTCCTTTGGGCAATTTATAACGGAACATTCTCAATGTTAAATGCTCTGGTATTTTTGCTTGTATATATTTTATACGTTGTGGCGGTTATCTATTGGCGAAAAATTTTGCCCTACCCAGATGTTGAATTCGAACAGGAAGAAAAAGAAGGTTGTGCCGAACCGGGGCTGTTCAGGCAATTTGATAGGGTATTATGTTTTCTTTTTCCTTCGAAACAAAAATATTATTGGGTCTTTTTTATTTCAATAGTCATAATTGCTGCGTTAAGCTGGGTTTTGGTCGAAGCGGCTGTTGAAATTTCGGCATTACTTAACATCCCTGAAGCAATTGTAGCATTAACGGTTCTGGCTATCGGGACTTCGGTACCCGATTTATTTTCGTCGGTAATTGTTGCCAGGCAGGGGAGAGGAGATATGGCTGTGAGCAATGCTATCGGATCAAATATATTTGACATTCTAATTGGTTTGGGTTTACCATTCCTTTTGTATTTGATTTTTATTGGAGGAGCTATTGATACATCTGTCGGGGATTTAATGTCCTCATCCTTTATATTATTTGCATCAGTCATTATCTTGTTTGTTTTATTAATTGTAAGCAAATGGAGAATCGGAAAATTTGCCGGAATACTGATGCTTGGTTTATACATCTTTTATGTAGTTCGGGAAATTGTTTTGTTGTAATATTCTGTTAATTCCTGAGTTTATAGAATAAGGTAGAAATTCAAATGATTAGAGCAGAAAATATTTATAAATCTTTTGGCGATTTAGCAGTTCTTAAGGGAATAGACCTTGAAATTCCTTCAGGGAAAATCCATTCAATTGTCGGATCAAGTGGTGCCGGTAAAACTACGCTTCTACAAATTCTGGGAACCTTGAGTAAGCCGAGCAAAGGGGACATATATTTTAAAGACCAAAAAATTTCGGATTTTAGCGAAAAAGAGTTGGCCAGGTTTAGAAACAAAGAAATTGGCTTTGTTTTTCAATTTCACCATTTATTGCCTGAGTTTACAGCTCTGGAGAATGTTTGTATCCCGGCTTTTATCGCAAAACAATCGAAAGGGAAGGCTGAAAAAAGAGCCAAAGAGTTATTGCATTTTCTGGGTTTGACAGATCGCCTTAACCACAAACCATCAGAGTTATCGGGTGGTGAAAAACAAAGGGTGGCAGTCGCCAGGGCCTTAATAAACAAACCCTCAGTAATTTTAGCGGATGAACCTTCAGGAAATTTAGATTCAAACAACCGAAAAGACCTCCATCAACTTCTATTTAAATTAAGGGATGAACTGGGGCAAACCTTTGTAATTGTTACACACGATGATCAATTTGCCGAAGAATCGGATAAAATAATCCATATTAAAGATGGACGAATTGATGGGCAAGATGGATAAAAAAGAGGTAGCCGCATTGTTAAACGAAAAAGCAGCACTGTATAATCAGCATTCATTTATCGAAACCGATCCAATCCAAATACCCAAAAAATTTTCTCAAAAAGAAAACATTGAAATTTCAGCATTTCTTACTGCAACCATAGCCTGGGGACAACGCACAACTATCATTAATAATGCAAATAAATTAATGACATTGATGGCTTGGGATCCGTACAATTTTGTATTGAATTTTTCAGATAATGACCTTTATGTTTTTGATGAATTTAAACATCGTACATTTAATGGGGATGATGCCAAATTCTTTGTTCGGTCACTAAAAAATATATACCTAAACCACGGTGGTTTGGAAACTTTATTTCAGCTTGGTTATGATCGTGATGGATCAATTAAATCGGCTTTAGAATATTTTTACAAAGTATTTTTCGAAGTTGAAGGATTGAAACGAAGTAGGAAACATGTTTCGAATGTGGCTAAAGGTTCTGCTTCAAAAAGGCTCAATATGTTTTTGCGTTGGATGGTTAGGCGGGATACAAAGGGTGTCGATTTTGGTATTTGGAAGAACATCCCAAAGCGCAGTTTGATGCTTCCTCTGGATGTGCATACCGGAAATATATCACGAAAACTTGGCTTGCTTACAAGGAAACAAAACGATTGGAAAGCGGTAGAAGAAATTACAGCACAGCTTAGGTTGCTGGATCCGAATGATCCGATTAAATACGACTTTGCATTGTTTGGGCTTGGTGCCTTTGAAAACTTTTAAAATGGGACGAAATACCTATTTTCAATTTAAACAGTTTCGTATTGAACAGAAAAATTCGGCAATGAAAGTCGGGACAGATTCTGTGTTGCTGGGAGCGTGGGCAAAACCAATAGGGGCTAAATCTGTTTTAGACATTGGTGCCGGTACCGGGATTTTGTCTTTAATGATGGCGCAAAAAACAAATGCTGTGATAACGGCTATTGAATTGGATGAAAATTCTTGCCAGGATGCAAAGATAAATTTCGCGAACTCAAAGTGGCCGGATCGGATTGTTTTGATAAACGAGGATATACTGGAATTTGTAAAAAAAAGCCCCGCAAAATTTGATTTTATTATTTGCAATCCGCCTTTTTTCTCAAATGGCACCGAATCACCATCATCAGAACGGGGAACTGCAAGGCATCAAAAAGTATTGACTTTAAATGAGCTGGCAGAAATTGGAAAAGAATTATTGACAAGCGATGGGAAACTTACATTAATTCTGCCCGTTGAAGAAGGCGAACAATTTATTCGCCTTGCTGCAACTGTGAATTTATTCCTTAACCGAATAACCAGGGTTAAACCAAACCCTATTAAACCGGTTCGGAGATTTTTAATGGAATTTTCAAACCAAATACAAATTGTTGATGAATCCGTTTTAATGCTCGAACACGAAAAACATCATGATTATACGGACGAGCATCGAGAACTCACAAAAGATTTTTATCTAAAGTACTAAGCAAGAAATAAAAAAGGATTAAAGACCTTGTTCATTTGGAATGCAAAGCTGTAAATTTTTTCGTGATCCACATTGCTCACGTCTTCTTTTACTTTTGCTACTTTTTTGACGATCATTTTTTCAAAAAATTTCATCTTTTTGAAATCAAATGCACCACCAAAAACGGCTTCGTCTTTTGCGATTTCATGTAGTTCTTCAGGGAATGCATTTTTAAGTTGTTCCTGAGCAACCTGTCCTTCATACATGCAGCAAATAAACAAACCAATCTCTTTTTGCTTTAAGGCTTCAAGGTTCTTTTTAGAAAATTCATTGACACTTTTTTGGATTTTTCCGGCATAAATTGATCCCCCGATAATCACTCGGTCAAATTCATCAATGGAAGGATTTGGATTCTTTTTTAAATCGACCATGGAGGTATCTCCCCCAATTCTTTCTTTTAACTCTTTTGCGGCATTTTCAGTACATCCGTGAGTCGTTGCGTAGGTAATTAATGTTTTCATAGTTTAAATTATTTTCTGTGGCTTTTCTGTATAAAACTACACACTTATAGTAAACATTTTTGACTTTTATAGGTTAAATGACTATTAATATCGGCAAGTGCCGAACAAATAAAAGACAAAATTGTCTTAAAATATATATTTTTGCATCAAATACTAAGAATATGAGTTTTATAATGAACGAAAATATTACGGTTGATACCAACTATTATACGGTTAAAGAAGTACAATATCTAACTCCCGAAACATTTATTATCCGCTTGCCCAAAAGCCGGTTTCCATTTCAGGCAGGACAGCATATCACATTGGCAATAAAAGGAGATTACCAAAGCAGGGAATATTCAATTTATAGCGGCGAAAATGATAATTTTTTTGAAGTTCTTGTAAAAGAAGTGGAAGGTGGGTATTTTTCACCAAAGCTTAAAACTTTGAAAAAAGGGGATATGGTTGAAATTCATGGACCTTTTGGAAAATTTGGGATTGAAGAAAAGCACAAAGCTAACAGCAAACATGTTTTTCTGGCAAGTGGTACCGGGGTAGCTCCATTCCATAGCATGATTAAGTCTTACCCCGAAATAGATTATCAGCTTATCCACGGGGTAAGGTACTATAAAGAAAGCTATGGCAAAGAAGATTACGATAAGGATAATTATGTGGTTTGTACCTCTCGCGATGATAAGGGTAATTTTGCCGGACGATTAACGGATTACCTGCAACAAACGGATTTTGATAAAGACACCATCTTTTACCTCTGTGGCAATAGCGACATGATTTTTGATGCCATGGAGATTTTAAAAGAAAAAGGATTTGGTAGGGATGAAATAAACTGTGAAGTATATTTTTAATCCACTGCTCCCCTTTAACAGGTATACTCAATAATTACTTAAAAACGAAGTTTGAAGGATTGAATTCTTTTTAAAAGATATTCAATCCTTTTTTAGTGCCGTTATTTTGAGTCGATTTTTTCCCCATAAGCAAGGTCTCCTGCATCGCCAAGACCCGGTACAATGTACGATTTAGGTGTCATCTCGGCATCAACTGCCCCTAACCACAAGGTTACATTTGTATCTTTTATTGCGCTTTTAATATAGTCAACACCTTGTTGGCTTGAAATAACCGAAACCAAATGAACATGATATGGTGTTCCTTTTGAGAATAAGGCACGATAGCCAATTTCCATGGAAAGCCCGGAGGCAAGCATCGGATCGGAAACAATCACTACTTTCCCTTCGACCGATGGAGACGACATGTACTCAAATTCAATGTCAAATCCTCCATTGTCGTTGTATTTCCTAAATGCTGAAATAAAGCAATTTTCTGCCCTGTCGAATATATTCAGAAGGCCCTGATGTAACGGAAGCCCTGCCCTTAAAATGGTAGCCAGTACTGGTTGTTGTTTGAGTAATGGAACGTTTGCAATGCCCAGAGGAGTTTGTACATCGAGTTCGTTAAACTCAAGTTCTTTGCTGATTTCGTATGCAAAAATTTGCCCAAGCCGATTTAAATTCTGTCGGAACCTTAAAGGATCTTTTTGGATATCCACATCCCTTAATTCGGCCAGGTATTGATCCATTATTGAATGCTTATTTCCTAATATCTTAACTTCCATTTTATATAATTATTAAGTAAAAATAACATCTCCATCCCCATCTTGCAAGAAAGGTCTTTTATTAAAATACGTTGCTATCTTTTTACATGCACCTGAAAAGCGTTTTTCCGGTTTTCGATAATAAAAAGGCATTTTATGCTTATTCATATAGTTTACAATATCCGGATGAAAAACAACCAGAGAATCGTATTTTTTCCCGAGGACGATATTTAAACAAGCATTTATTGCCTCATTAATATTTTCGTGACAATAAAAATACGGAATGCTTGCCAGGTTTTCGCGGTTTGAAATAGCAAAAAACGCCGAAATTTCATTATTTTTTTTGAGTATATAGTAATCTAAATTATAACTGTATACCTGATAAGTAAATGGATAATCGTATGGCTCATCCGTTGCAGTTTTAACCCAGGGATACTTTTTAATCCAGTTAAGGTTTGATGCTGACTTTCGGATGAAATCATTTTTTGAATGCTTTTGAATAAACTTTTCCTCATTGTCACTAATCTCTGAAACTGATTCGATGAATGGGGTAGAACTTTTATACCTTTTTTTATGCATCCATAGCCATGGTACTAAAAGAATATTAAGAATACTATCTGCAATACGGATTGGGTAAAAGAGCAACTTTAATCTTGGATACTTTTTTTTCAAAATATCGGCAAAATAGAAGCGGATAAATCCCCTTATCCCTTCCTTCTCAAAAAAGGGTTCGAAAAGCCCGGTTTTGTCCAGAATTGTTTTAACGTTTGGTGGCGTATCAGACACATAGAAATGCCCGTCCGTAATTTTTACCATCTCAAGGAATAAAGGCAATGAGCTCCCTTTCCCCTTTCTTGGGTCGGTCCACCAACATGTATTCGAGTAAACCGAAATTTCAGTCCCGTTAATTTTTTTAGGGAGCAATCCTACAAAACCAATAACAGTATTCTCGTCACTTAAATAAATAAGTGCAATGTCATCTTGATCGGCATCGGGATTATTGAATTGGGAGATTGCCCGTAATTCGCTGATGGGCTTGGGTGTAAATGTCCCAAACTCAGCACTACTTACAAATGAAGGCAAATCTTTTATTTTTACTGCAATTTTTTTCATCCAATCGTTCTTGCCCGATCACTTTATGAGGCTAATCTAGTCTGGATATATTCAACTATATCTCCAACATTCTTAAATTCAATAATATCGAACAAATCGAATTCAAGGTCAAATTCTGCTTCAATATTTTTTATGAGGATTATATGATTCAAAGAATCCCATTTGTCAATATCATCGGCAGAAGTTGAATTGCTCAGTTCAATTTCTTTATGGAACGTATTTTTGAAAGCCAATTTTAATTTTAGCAAAATCTCATCCGTCTGCATATTTAAAGCTTTTTATAAATGATAAAATTATTCTTATGCACAAATCCAATTTTCTTATACAGCTCAAAAGCCCTATTATTTGCATGTAAAACCAATGAGACAATTTTACGATCAAACATAATATTTTTAATTTGACCGATTAAGATTGTTGCAAACCCTTTTTTCCTGAATTCGCGTGGTGTTGCAATAAAATACAAACCTGCACAATTTGTTTTAACAAACGTTAATGCAACGGAAACAATATTTTCATTGAGCAACAAGCCGAAAATTGAGACTTGTTTTTGGTCAATGAGTTTTTTTAGGAAATAGGCATCAATAGGGCTGGATTTAGGTATTAAATCCTGGTTTATAATGTCAGAAAAAAATTTGAGTTCAGTTTCAGTCGATAACTCCTTCAGCAAAATACCACTTGGGATTTCCGATTTTTGTAACTTATTAAGTTTTAAATGCATTCCACGCAATATCTTCAAAGGAACAATACCTTGATTTTTTAAAATTACCGAATGCTTACTATTTAAAAAACTATCTTCAGCCATGAAATATGGAGGGTAGTTTTTATTATCTATATCGGAAGATATGTTTTCGATAATTGTTTCAGGTTTAATGGTTTGATCAATATTGAAAATCAGCTCAAGCCAAAAATTATTATCCGAATAGGCCACCTGGTATCCTTTTTCAGCGATTAGATTTATGCCCTTTGTTTTTGCAACGTATTCGTAAAAGGCGTATATATTTTGAGCGATATCATTCATTGATATATTTTTTCAAATATACTTCTATAAGCTTTTTTTTATCAATTTTTCCGCTGCTTGTATGGTAAAATTTTGGTACACTTAGAATTTGGTCCGGAACCATGTGTTTTGGCAATTGGGCACACATTTTTTTTTCTACTTCATCAACAATTCCATCGAATCCTTCCAGAAATGCGTAAAGCCTCTTTAATTGCAATTTGTTTTCATGTATCACAACCGCAATATTATTTATAGAGGTAATACTTCTAAGGTTGTTTTCGATTTCAATGAGGTTTATTCGGTAACCGTCAATTTTAACCTGATCGTCTATCCTGCCAAGAAAATATAAATAACTTTCACTATCCCTGTAAACCATGTCGCCGGTGCGATAAAATTTATAAGCTGTTTTATCAACTTCTTTGGACAGAAAAACCTTATCGTCGTTTCCAAGATAGCTTTCCATGGTTTGTTTTCCGGCAATAACCAGTTCTCCAGTAGCTTCACCTTTGATTAAATTACCATCCGTATCAACCAGTTCACATAGTACTTCGGGAAATGCTTTGCCAATGGAAATCACTCCCTCCAGGCTTTTTGCCTGATGGGTATTCTTAAATTTATAAGTTGTTGAGCTAATAGTTGTTTCTGTGGGACCGTAAAGGTTGGTAAAATCGGCATTTGAAAAAACTGTTTCCCAAGGTTTTAGCAGTTCAATATTTAATGCTTCACCGCCAAAAACAAGGTGTTCAATGTGCGACAATTCTAATTTGGAAATATAAGGGGTAAGGTAGGCTAAAACCGAAGGGGTTAGTTTCACCCAGTTTATTGCGGTATTTACGATTAATTTGGCGATTGCCAAGAATTTAAAACCTTCACTTGGCACGGTATATACACAGGCACCTACCAACAGGGGCAATAAATAACCCGTGAATGCAGCATCGGAAGTTAGGTCATAAGTTTGTAAAAACCTGCATTTTTCATCGAGCTCCGGGAAATAGGAAAGGAATCCATCGCAATATGCACCTACATTTCCATGATTTATTGGGACATATTTTGGTGTACCTGAGCTTCCTGAGGTTGTAATTACATACATTTGTTGGTTTTCCCTTATTTTTTTGGGAGTGAAATTCTTTCCGAAAGTTAATCCTGAGTTGGACAGGAGCTTAATACCATCCCCTTCAATGATATTGGTTTTTTGGCTTGACCCATTAACGACAAACTTGGTATTTGTGTCGTTTATAATTTTATGGATTCTTTCAACCGGATGATTTGGATTTACAGGTATGAAGTAATTTCCGGTAAACCAGGCAGCAAAAATTGCCGCATAGGTTTCAATACAATCGTAGGTTAAAACAACAATTGGATTGTTTTCGTCGGCGATTTCATTTTGAAGGAGTTCAATCGATCCGTTTATATATGTGTGAAAATCAGCGTATGAGTATATTTTTTCATTGATACAGAAAGCTATATTTTCTGAATTTTCTATAAGCGAATCGTATAGTTTTTGGACAAAATTCATGAACGGTTTATTGTGTTTCTGTTTACAAATGATTTCGCACAAAAATATGAATATTCGGCACGTAAAATCTGATTCGCATTCCTTTTTTCAACTTCCATAGGGACTCGTTGTATGTGCTTTTTTTGCACATCTTTTTTAATGCCCGCAGTACCGAATGTAATGTCCAGATTTATTTCATTATACAAAAAATCAAAGAAGTTTGCGGGTACCTGGTCATCGGTAAACGGGAATGCAAAGGTTTGAACTTTACCGGGCAACTGTGATTTGAGATAGCCCATACTCTCGCGTATTTCGTATTTCATTTCTACATCGGTCAATGTTGAAAACCGTTTGTGGTTAAGTCCGTGCGATCCTATAATAAAACCGTCCGATTGCATTTCTTTAATTTGAGAAGTGGTCATATAAGGTTGTTCTTTCTCAAGATATGACCCGAAATCAACTGAACAGATCCGGGCTATTTGATCTATATTATGTACATCGTAGTAAGTCAGTTCTTTAAGCCAATTGGTAACTATTTCTTTCTCTGAGCTTGTATAACCAATTACGTTTGAAACTTCCTTAAATTCTTGTTGCCCGCAGGTGTGAACCGCATCGGTTAAGAGGCTGATTTTATGTTTATAGAACAATTCCTTGTTATCTACATATGGAGGGTTGATGAAAAATGCTGCCTGGATTCCTTTCTGTTTAAGAACCGGATAAATGACATCGTAACATTCCCGCATTCCGTCGTCAAAACTTAGAAAAAACATTGGTTTCTTCGATTTTTTACCGCATTGCACAAAGTCCAGCACATCGGTAATAGTTGCAGGCTGATAATGTTTCAAAAGAAATTCTAAATCGGATAAAAACTGCTTTTTAGTTACGATTGGGTAAAGGTTTCGAACATGTGCCGGGCTTGCATCGGAAACCAAATGATAAAAAGGGAATATGAAATTCTCACCAGATATCTGTCGTAAAAATTTCAGAGAAAAAGGTTGTAGTAAAAGGTAAGCAAGCGTTTTAATTCGATTCCTGTTCATAGCCAATTACTTCATAATACTTTTAATTATTGGAAGTTTATTCCACTTCAAATAGAAGTATTTTTCCTGTAAAGCCCCAAATCCTTTATAAAACCTGGCTACACCTTCAACCATTGATCCTTCAAAATCAAGGATTCTTCCCGATCCGGCAAATTCTTTTATAATAGAATCCACAATGGCATACATTGCCCTGTTTTCACGGCCCTCATTGGTTGAGAATGCATTTAAATAATAAACCCGGTTTCCATCGAAGAGGATGAAAGCTGCGGAACACAGGTTGTTTACATCTGAGTATGCACCATAAATAGTTCCCCTTCCCGATGCTACAGTATTGTTTATCAGCAAATAGAGTTTATGCAATGCTTTGTCAGAAGCTTTTGTTTTTAGGTTCTCCTTTTTAATTTTCATGAATTCATCGGTTCGAAGTCCTTTAACGACTTCGACTTTTGCCGTTTTTGCCGCTTTCAGGTTTCGTTTCGTATGTTTTGTGAATTCATTCACAATAGATTCATAATCTTGGATCAGGGGAAGCACCAAATTTATCCTATCTAATAATGTGAAAGGTGAATTGGGCAAAGGATCATGAGCGGCATTTAAAAAATATTGGATGTATTTGAAGCTTTTGGTGAACTGTTGCATGAATTCCTCTTGAATTTCTTGGGGAGCTTTTGGGAAAATACCCAATTGTTGGCAATAAGGTGGCTGGATTATATATGGGATGCCAAATTTCTTATTGCTCGGAATGGGCATTACAAATTCATAATCCCCGAAAATAAGTGCGTTCCAACTTTCGGCAACAATATCAAGGTACCACGAGAAAGCGTAGATTTTCCGGTTTGCAGCTTGTTCAACACAACTGTCCCATTTTTGGATGTCAATATTTTTGTTTTTAATAAATTTTATTTCCGTCATTTATTCGTTCTCCAGCTTTGCCCCCAATTCATTCATAAACTCAAACACTTCCCTAAATCCCTTCCATCTTTTGTCTTCGCCCAATGTTTCGTTGTGCCATAATGCTGTAAAAGTACCACCAACTTTTTTTACTTCCAACATAAGTTTCTTGATTGCTTCTTTTGATTTTTCCGGAGTGAGTCCCATATAATCTTTTAATGTTACATCCATTACCTGAAAAGGATGGATCCGGAGGGAAGTCGCTTTTTCTTTTTTTAGGTCGTAAAAGTAAAATGGCGAACAAATCCCGGCCCTAAATCCTATTCTGTTTGCATAACCCATCGTATAATCTTCTTTAATTCCATGTTTTATCAATCTCCGATAGGTTGTCGGGAATTTTAGGCGGAGGTAATGTTGCCTGCTTCTAATCACTTTTTCACCAATAATGCGTTCGAGGCGCGTTTTCTCTTTTGCAATTTTTAAGCTGTTCCCTTTTTTCGAAGAACCATACGAAGGATGAATTCCGACTTTGTATTTTTTATACGTCTGTTTAATGAGTTTTCGGAGTTCTTTGTTTCTGTGCGAAATGTTTTTATCGTATTTTGCGTAATCGCCAAGAAGGAAGAAAAACAGTACTTTATCCTCTTTCCCTTTAAAGATATGGTCTAAATATTCATAGGTATCGTATGGGTCCTTTTTAGATTTCAGAAGCACATCAATTTTTTCTTTGTTGAGCTTTTGTTTTCCTTTTATAAGATTCTCTAACCCACTTGCAGCATGTCGCCAAAGGGCTTTGTTTTTTATTGCCCAGGCATTGTCAATGTCAATACTCATCTGAAATTCGAATTTTCGCTGTGGAAAAATAAATGATGGGTGTTTTTTAGTGATTTCCTGCGCCAACAGGTTAGCCCAAATATTTACCACAGGCTTTTCGAGGAGCATGTTTTTAGATAAAATACTCCAACGGCTGTTATACCTTTTATATTTTCCTTTTCTTTTTTCAAGGTATTCTTCCTGCCTGGTTACTACAAAAAAAGCTGCAGCAAATGGGTCAAATGGCAAAACCGAGTCTTTGGAGGTTTCGAAGAAATATTTTTCTCCTTTATACCGGACATTGCCAAAATCGGGATAAATAACCACCCTGCAATACAATAGGCGCGAAGCTTTGATATACAATTCATCCCCAAATTTTTCGAAAGAATAGTTTATTTTCGGAAGTTCCGACTTTTTAAATTCGGATGAATTGGTTGTGAAAGTGATTTTAATATTTAAGATATCTTCAAAAATTAATTTGGCGATATACTCCAAACGTGGAGAAATCTCTTCTGAATAAATGAGTAGCATATCCTTTAGTTTAAAGAATTAGTTGATAAAATTCCACTTTTCTATTGTACAAGCAAACCTTCATCTGCCAGGCTAATGTAGCTGTCGTTCCCAATTATTATGTGGTCCAGTACGCTTAGGTCCATTGTTTTAGCAGCTTCATTTATTTTTCGTGTTATCTGCAGGTCAGCATCCGAAGCGCTTAATGTTCCTGACGGATGATTGTGGCACAATATGATCGAGCTGGCAAGCTTGTCGATAGCAGGTTTTAAAATCATTTTCACATCTATTACAGTTCCTGCAATTCCCCCCTGGCTGATCCTTTGCTTCTCTATTATTTTATTCCCCCGGTTCAGGAGTAGGATCCAAAATTCTTCGTGAGGAAGATCCGATAAAAGAGGGGTAAATACATCAGCAACATCTTTGCTTGAAGTAATTTTTTCTTTTATAAAAACATCTGCATCTTTTCGGCGTTTCCCGAGTTCGAGGGCTGCTAAAATATTGATTGCTTTTGCTTCTCCAATCCCATTAAAAGCCGTTAATTCGTCAATGCTCATTTTGCTTAATTCAGCAATATTGTTGTTGGCAGATTTCAGAATCCTTCGCGAAAGCTCAACTGCCGATTCTTCAACATTCCCTGAGCCAATAAGTATGGCAATTAATTCAGCATCAGAAAGTGCCCTGGATCCATTGGTTTGAAGTTTCTCCCTTGGCCTGTCCTCAACCGCCCAATCTTTTATATTAAGCTTTTTATATTCAGACACAACAAGCAATTTGCCATTAAATTTACTAATTATTGTGTGACAATGGGAACTTAGGACAGATAAAATATTAAAAAAATAAATGAATCAAATTTAGCAATAAACAGGAACACAAAAAACCTCTCCAAAATTAATTGAAGAGGCTCGAAATATCTTTAAAAATGCTCTTTACAGCTTACTGATATGAAGAGCTAATTTAGATTTAAGATTTGATGCTTTGTTGTTATGAATGATATTCTTTTTTGCAAGTTTATCAATCAAACAAACAACTTCGGAATATTTTTTTGAAGCTGCATCTTTATCAGATTCATTCCTTAAATCCCTGATGGCATTACGAGTAGTTTTTGCAAAATATTTATTATGCACTTTTTTCTTCTGGTCTTGCCTAATCCTTTTTAATGCTGACTTATGATGTGCCATTTTAATTTTCCTTTCTAAAAATTTGTAGCCCGTAGGGGATTCGAACCCCTGCTACCAGGATGAAAACCTGGCGTCCTAACCCCTAGACGAACGGGCCCCTATTTAATTTCCCTTAAATTTGGGACTGCAAAAATAAATCATTTTTTAATGCCACCAAATTTTTTGAAGTTTTTTTTACTCCTTTTTACACGAATTTTCGGTGAACTGATTTTTTAATTTCGCGTTGCAAATAAAATACCTTTTTTTGGACTTACAAAACAAAAAATGCATTCTGCAGAAAAAATTTGTGCCTGCAATGTGTTTTTACCTCCATTTAACAATTGTTCCGCGTTCATTATCGAGCATGTAATTCGGGATGGTTTCTTTTATTTCCCTGTGCATCAATGTGATAAGTTTGTGTTTGGCAAAATGGCGCGAATAAACCAGGCTAACTTCCCTTAATGGTTTAATATTGCTAAATGAAAGAACATTTGCCAGCCTTTCTTTCGACATGCCGCTTTTGGCGAGTTCGGGAATGAGGGTGAGCCCTCCTTCCATATCAACAATGTTCATCAATGTTTCTAAAGAACCTGCTTCGAAATAAAATGGCAATTCACTGTTTGCTGTTCCCATAAACGAACAAAGATTGACAATTTGGTGCCGAAAACAATGCCCGTCGCTCAAAAGCCAAATCTCAGGAACGGCAATATCTTCCACATTAATTTCTTTCTTTTTATGCAAAGGGTGATTTTTATTTGCGTAAATAAGCATCTCTTCATAAAAAATGGGTTTTTCATTGATTTTCTCTTCTTCAAGAGGTGTTACCAATATTCCCACATCAATTAAATCTTTTTGGAGAAGTTTGATGATATTTTCGGTGGTTTGTTCTTCAACTTTTATAAATATGTTCGGATATTTTTTTTTATAGTGGCCAATAAAAAGAGGCAGCAGATAGGGTGCAAGTGTGGGTATAATCCCAATTCTGATCATTCCCGACACCTGGTTTTTATGGTCTTTAATAATATTATTAATTTCTTCCGACTGTTTTAAAGTGACCCTGGCCTGAGCAATAATCCGCTCACCAATGTCGGTTGGGATTAACGGGTGCTTGCTTCGGTCGAAAATGATGACTTCCAAATCTTCTTCGAGCTTTTTTATTTGCATTGAAAGGGTTGGTTGTGTGATAAAACAATGTTCGGCAGCTTTGCCGAAATGACGGTAGGTATCTACAGCAACAATGTATTCAAGTTGAGTTAAGGTAATCATGGTTTTTATTTATAATCTATAAAAATAGAAAATAACTATAGAATAAAAATTAAGTTGTCGTTAATTAAATAATATTGTTTTAGAATTATTGAAAAGCAGTTTGTCGGAGCCATTCGAAAGCCGCAACTGATATAGCATGTGAAACATTTAACGACTTGCAACCACCAGGCATCGGGATATAAGCATTCTGGTGGCTGGCATTTACAATTTCTTCGGGCAACCCTTTTGATTCGCTACCTACGATAAGAACCGTTTTTTGGGGCAGTTTTACTGTGTAAATGTTTTCAGCACCATCTGAGGTTTCAATACTAACACGTATAAAACCAGGAGGAAGCGAAGCATCAAAATTACTTTCATCAATAATTTCCCAATCCATCTGGTCAAAACTAAACCCTGCTGTTTTTTTTATTTCCGACGTTCGTTTTTTCATCCCGTTATCCACAAAAATAACTTTCAATGCCCCAACGTTATGCGCAAGGCGGATAATTTGCCCCATGTTGCCAGGGGTTTTAAGTTTCCAGGCAACAATTATTAATTGACTTTCGCCGGGATTTACTTCAGGGTTGATATTCTTAAAAAATTCCACTGAATTTGTATTCATGATGGCAGACAAGGTTTTATTGGAGGCAAAAAATAGTATTTTTGTTTGAAAATGAAGAATTATGAAGTCATTAACTTATATTTCCATCTTTATAATCACAGTTGTTTTGTTTGCATGTGGCCCATCGCAGGAAGATTTGGCCCGGGTAAGGTTGAGTAAAGCAAAGATTTTGCTTGAAAACAGGGATACTTCCAATGCATTGCTTCAATTAGACTCGATTGCAAAACTTTACCCAAAAGCGGTTTATTCAATTAATGCCGCCAAAAACCTAAAGAACGAAATTTCGTGGGACATCCTGCAAAAAAATGAAATTGAACTCGACTCTGTTAAAACTTTAATTTCCGATCTGGAAAAGAATTTCACCAAAGAAAAAACAGAGTTTGACAGATATACGCAATACAATCATAAGAAACAAAATTTTGAACGAAGGTGGGACGAATCGTATATTAAAATACATTTGGACGAGCGTGGCGAATTATATATTTCGAGCAATTACCATGGGAAAGAATGGCTGGACCATACAGGGATGAGGGTTTACGATGGCCCGGATCAGGCAAAAACCGAAAAAGTTGCGCTGGACAGCCCTGATAACCATCGAAGCGATTTTATGGAAGTGAAATGGGAAAAGGTGACCTATCGGGATGGGAAGGACAACGGGGTGATTGAATTTATAGCCAATAATACCCAAAGGCACTTGAAAGCGGTATTCCTGGGGGAACGATATTTTTATATAATCCTTGAAGATTACGACAAAAAGGCGGTTAAGGATGCATTTGAATTATCGAAGCTCATAAAAAGGGAAAAACAATTGATGAAAGCAACCGCTGCTTTGCAAAAGCAATTGGATATTCAATAATTCAAGATTATTTTAGTTCTTTTTACACTAAGGTTTTTGCAGGATGAAATCGAAAAAATTTTCAGTTAAAAAAAGGCTTAAAAGCTTCCGATATGCTTTTCAGGGGTTAAAAGCCTTGTTAATAGAAGAGCATAATGCAAGGATCCACTTTGTTGTTGCATTTATAGTTGTTGCCGCAGGAGTGGTATTTAAACTTCGCCCTTACGAATGGATTGCAGTTATATTCGCAATAGGTGTTGTTATTACTACCGAAATATTGAATTCTGCAATAGAAAACCTTTGTGATTTTATAACTCCCGAGCGAAACGAAAAAATTAAAAAAATAAAAGACCTTGCTGCCGCCGGGGTATTAATTAGTGCCATTAGTGCAGGAATAATCGGTTTGATTGTCTTCCTTCCAAAAATTGTGGCTTTGGTTTCTTAGGGTAATTAAAATTTGTTTGCATAGGCTTTCACATATATCATTCAATAACATTTACAAATGTTCTTTTTACACGCTTTGAAACGACAAAGTAAGGTGCCCAGATACACAGGTTTAGGAACTCCCTGGCTAATTCTTTATAATTATCGCTTGATATCTCATTAAAATAACTGAGTAGGATCTGATCTGCAATAACGTAGAAGAAAAAAGTAATGCGGAAAATAATATAAAGGTTAGGGAAAGTACTTCTTTTTTTGTGCAAAATAATTAGAAGAAATATGTTAAATAAAAAGAAAACAATACTACCAATATACTCCATAATAAACGTAAACAACCATAAATCTTTGTGTTTGAAATTGATGTTGTTATAAACCCCGGAAATTAATTGTTGATTAAAAAAAGAATTTTCCACAATACTTATTATAGGGAAGATAAGCGTTATATACAATCCAATAATTGGGAGGATTAACCATCCTCCAAATGCTTTTGCTGGATATGGAGTACGTTGGGAGCTGCCATTGTACAGGTATAATTTTTTTAACAATAAAGTTACAAGAGCGACTACAACGCACCCTAAAATCAAAATCCACCAATTAAATTTAAATTGTTTGTTTCCGACGCCCCAATAAAAGTAATTGTAGGTGAGGTTATTAATTTTATCACGATCTTCAGAATATTTTTCAATCTCATTTGCTGGAACAAAATCTCTTTTGCTTCTATATGAATAGGATATTTTTATTTTATTTTCGCTGATCTTTTCGCTATAAGTAAATTCCAAATTATCATTGACAACAGAATCTTTTGAATTTGGGAGATTAAATGTTTTCCGCTTTGGCAACACAACTTCAACCTCACCCTGCACTTTTACAGGATGTTTAATAGTCATTGGTAATTTCCTTGATAAATCATTCGAGATTACAATTTCGGGTTTTAGGTTTGTAGCATATATTGAAAAATATTTTTCGGGATCATTTTCTTTAGTTTCAAAAAAATCAGGGATTTCGTAATATTCAGTGACAATAAAAATGTTTTTTTTGTCATCATTTTCAATATGAAAAGGTTTATCCTGAAAAGATATTTTTGGATAATAATTACTATAGTAATTTAAATAATTCTCTTTTATTTCATTTTGCGGGGTGTTTTTGAAATAGTTCCGATTATAATTTGCCTCATTTCCATATGATATGGTTTTTACCACATATTCAGCATTTGATATGCTGTCTTTTAAATAATAGGATTCTAGTATATCTATATTCTTTAAGAATCCGCTTTTTGATGGTTCTAATTCAGTGTTCTTGCTATCGAGTACTAAAACCAATCCATAATCAGGGAAATAAAAATCCTTTAATCCTCCATATTGAGGTTTAAAAGTGGGGTCGATCCAGTATATTTCATCATTATATTCAAGCTTAACAACAACATGGTTAAATGCAAAAGGCGAAGGCAAATGGTCATCATAAGAAATTATTTTATTGGTATTTGCGTATGTAATCCATGATTTGACTCCAATCTGATTTAATAACAAATGAAGCAAATAAGATTTATCTTTACAATCACCAAATTTTTGTTGAATTACCTGATTATAAGAATGTGGTTTATGGGAGTTAATACCATCTTCCATTCCCAAATATCTTATTTCATTTTGCACAAATTGGATAGCTGAGATGATTTGTTCTTCCTTAGATTTTATTCTCCCAAATTCTTCAATCTTATTCTTAAGCTCAATACACACTGGTTCTTTTAACGAATACATATTTTTTGACCACCTTTTTACTTCTTGCCAATTTTTGAAGCTTGTAAGCTCATAGCTTTGAAATGGATTGCACCAGGCTGGTATATCCTCATCGAGTAAATAAGGTTTTAAAGAATCAATTTCCCAAGAAATAGTATTTAAGTTATTTTTAATTAGTTGAGTAGGTTTTGGGGCGTCATTTTTTAATTGTTCTTTATATTTTAAATTGTTTTTGAACAAAAATGATTTATATAATTTGTGAACGTATTGGGAGTAATTAAGCCTGGTATAGTAATAATGTATATCCGAAAATAAGGGATTATCTCCTGTAATTGTATAAGCATAATCAAGGACATCACCTTTTCTAATATCATTTAAAATTACATACGCAGAAATAGTCCCATTATATAGAAAACTGCCCGCTTGCTGTTCGTTTCTAACTATATTAACCTCTTCTTTTTTTAATTTATTGATAAGTTTGCCTTCACGATAAATATTGATATAATGCAGGTCAAGTTCATTAAATGATGGATCGATCGATATCCAAATCTCAGAATTGTTTTGAACACCCGATTCGGTATTTAATTTTTGAATGAAATGATTATAATTTTCTTGTTGAATCTTATTTTCCTGTTTGTCAACCAAAAAATATGTTACCTCGCCTTCAAAATGTATGTTTGATAATGAATCTAGGTTTAATTTAAATTCTCTTATCCAAGAAGGGGGAGGATTTAAATTGACATATTTTTCATACTGCGCTTGAGAGCTAAAATAGGATATAAAGAAAATAATGTAAAAGAGAGTTAACTTGCGGATCATATTTTAAATGCTTAGGCAATTAATTAAAAGTTGGGAATAGTAATTTTTCAAATTATTTACTGGTGTTAAATTTATCAACCTAACAGACTGTCCAGCTCTTCGGCGGGTTGTGCCCAAACTGCTTTGTCTCCGTTTTCAACGATTGGACGATGGAGTAACCTTGGATTTTCGGCTAATATTTTGAGCCATTCTTCGTCGCTAAACTCTTTGCCTTTGTAATTGTCTTTATAAAGTTGTTCATGTGTCCTTACAAAATCAAAAACAGGCCTTCCGGTTTTGGCAATTAAGTCGGCAAGTTCCTGGGCTGTAATTCCATCTTTTAAATATTCTTTTACCTCAAACGAAATCCCTTTTTCTTCTAAATATTTGAGCCCTGCCCTGCTTTTCGAGCATCTTGGATTGTGGTAAATTTTCATTGATTTGGTATGTTTTGATTTGATAAAATTATAAAAATCTTCCTGCGACCTGTATTTCGAACTCACGTTTTCCCTGTTGTATAAGTTTTGAAGTTCCGGGTCAAGCATTCTTGCTTTGGTATTGTCTTTCAGTTGAAGGCGCAACATCTCTTTAAGCTCTTCTTTTAATTCCGGGTCATAAATAGGGCATGCAACTTCAATCCGGCGGTTTAGGTTACGGCCCATCCAATCGGCCGATGAAATGTATATTTTTTCATCGCCACCATTCCCAAAAAGGAATACCCGTGAATGCTCCAGAAACTTATCGACAATACTAATTGCCTGAAGGTTTTGAGCCAGTTCAGGTTTGTCAATTTTAATACCCATAATTCCCCTGGTAATTAGTTTGATTTTCACACCAGCCTCGGCTGCTTCCATCAGTTTGTGCATCATATTGGTATCAATAAGGCTGTTCATTTTCAAGATCATAAAGCCTCTTTTGCCGTGTTTTGCCAGTTTAATTTCTTTATCGATCATGGAAGTAAAAAACTTTCGCATGTGGAAAGGGCTTACTACTAAATGCTCGTAAGAATATTGACGGAAATTATGTTTAAAGAAGTCAAAAATATTTGCGACTTCACTGGTCAATCGTGTGTCGCTGGTGAGCAATCCTTCATCGGCGTAAATCCTTGCAGTGCCTTCATGAAAATTCCCGGTTCCGATATAGGCGTAATTCACAAATTCCCCTTTCTCCTGTCGTTTTATCCATGCCAATTTACTATGGACTTTCAGCCCGGGGATACCATTGATTACTGTTGCCCCTTCGTCCTGAAGTTTTTGCGACCAATACATGTTGGCTTCTTCGTCGAAACGCGCCTGAAGCTCAATAACCACTGTCACTGTTTTCCCGTTCCGAACAGCATTTAACAGGGCATTTACAACTTTAGAGTCATCGGCAACCCTATAAATTGTGATGCCTATTTCTTTAACTTTTGGATCAATAGCAGCTTCGCGCAGAAGGTCGATAAAATGCCCGAAATTCTGATAAGGGTAATGAAGCATGATGTCTTTGCCCCTGATCTTTTTTAAAATACTTTCATAAGGGCGAAGGTCTTTGTGCCTGATGGGTTCAAGTGCCCGGTAATAGTGCTCGGGTTTACCAATTTCTGGAAATTCCATAAAATCACGGTGGTTATGATATCGCCCGCCGGCATTAGTGTTTTCTTCATCAAGCTTCATTTTTTTAAGGATGAACGAAAACAAGTCTTCTGGAATGTCACTGTCGTAGAGCAACCTTACAGGTTTCCCGGTTTTTCGTTTTTTTAAACCAAGCTCCATTTTTTCCATAAAACTTTTTGAAATATCGTCGTCAATGTCTAATTCGGCGTCGCGTGTAACTTTTATGGTGTAAGCTTCAAATTTGTCGTAGGTGAAAATATGGAATATGTCTTTTAAGCAAAAGCGGATAACATCGTCAATTAACAACACATATTGCTTATTTTCCTCTTTCGGGAGAACCATAAACCTGGAAAGGGTTTTACTCGGAATCCTTAAAAGGGCGTAAGCCATTTTTTCAGGGTTTGCAAATTTTGATAATTTTACAGCCAAATAAACCGAACGATCTCTAAGGTAAGGGAATTTAAGGCTCTTCGTTAGCATGATCGGTACCAGGTTGGGGAGGATTTTGTCATGGAAATATTTCCTCACATATTCTTCCTGTGTTGGGCTGAGGTTATTTTCATTGAGCATGAAAATATCTTCAGTTGCCATTTCTACCACCACATCCTGATAAATTTTCTGCGCTTGTTTTTGTTGTTTTTTTACAATCGAACTAATTTCTTTGTGCAATTGTTTTGGCGTATAATCCCCTAAAAGGTTTTCTTCGTCTTTTCCCAGGTCAACCATCCTTCGCACAGTGGCTACCCTTACCCTAAAAAATTCATCCAGGTTATTTGAAAAAATACCAATAAACCTTAGACGTTCAAGCAATGGGGTATTTTTATCGTCAGCTTCCTGCAATACCCTTTCGTTGAACGAAAGCCAACTGATTTCCCGGTTGATATATCTCTTCATATTATTGTTGTTCTTGCATGGTTGGTACGTTCTAAAAATACTATAAATTAATATTTATAGAAAACCGGGGGACAATATTTTGTTCAAAATATTCTAAAATAATCGGGGTTATTCTCCACCGAATTCCATGAGATATGCCTTAATGAAATCATTTATTTCCCCGTCCAGAACGGCATTTACATTTCCGGTTTCATAATTTGTCCTTAAGTCTTTTACCATTTTGTAGGGTTGCAGCACATAGGACCTTATTTGCGAACCCCATTCAATTTTTTTCTTTTGAGACTCAACTGCATCAACTTTTTCCCTTCTTTTTCTAAGTTCAAGTTCATAAAGCTGTGATTTTAAAAGACGCATGGCATTTTCTTTATTGCCTAATTGCGAACGGCTTTCGGTGTTTTCAATGATTATGCCTGTTGGCGCATGCCTCAGGCGAACGCCTGTTTCTACTTTATTTACATTCTGCCCACCGGCACCGCCACTTCTAAAGGTATCCCAGGTAATATCGGCCGGGTTTACCGTAATCTCAATAGAATCATCGACAAGTGGGGCAACATACACCGAAGCAAAAGAAGTCATTCTTTTTCCCTGGGCGTTAAATGGTGAAATGCGCACCAGCCTGTGAACGCCGTTTTCACTTTTCAGGTTGCCGTAGGCATAGTCGCCTTCAATTTCCATGGTACAACTTTTTACCCCAACCTCATCGCCTTCCTGAAAATCCATCATGGATAGCTTGAACCCATTTTTCTCAGCCCAGCGGCTATACATTCGTAAAAGCATGTCCGCCCAGTCATTGCTTTCGGTTCCTCCTGCCCCGGCATTAATCTTTAAAACAGCCCCAAGGTGGTCTTCTTCGTTCCGAAGCATGTTTTTTGCTTCCAGGTTTTCCACCTTTTGGAGGGTTTCAGCATATGCCTCATCGATTTCGCTTTCCGACGCTTCATCAGCTTCAAAAAACTCATATAAAACCAGAAAATCTTCCATTGCCTGATCTACAGCCTTAAATCCATCGGTCCATATTTTTACCGACCGGATTTTTTTCATTTGGAGTTCAGCTTCTTTGGGGTTTTCCCAAAAGTCAGGATCCTGGGTTTTTAATTCTTCTTCTTGTAGTTGTAATAATTTCGCATCGTAGTCAAAGATGCCTCCTTAACGCATCCCGGCGATCATTCAAATTCTTCACTTGCTCTTTTAATACCATGGCAATATATTTTAATTGGGGTGTAAAATTAAAAAAATATCAGGAAGGAAAGTTTTTATTTCATAAAATCGAATTCATATGCCGATGGATAAGTTCAGCTTCGAAACCACGGGTTTGGGCAAAGCGGATGATCTTTCCCATTTTATCAAACCTGTTGTTTGACTTTATGCTTTTGGCTTTGTCTTTCATTATTTTGAGAAGTGCTTCCACGTATTTGTCCTGATCGATTTCTTCTTTGCCAATTTCGATGTATTTGTCAGAAATACTTTTTTGTTTTAGGTAATAGGCAATTTTTATTTTCCCCCATTTATTGATCCTGAACTTTTCACGAAAATACGCTTTGCAATACCTCCCATCATCAATGTACTTTTCTTCTTTAAGTTTATCAACAACTGCTTCAGCATCGTATTTTTCCAATCCCCAGCTTACAATTTTCTTACGGATATCGGGCGAGCATTTTTCTGCTTTACTGCAAATAACAGCCGCTTTTTTGAACGCTTCTTTTGAGGAAATTACTTCTTGGTCCATGCCTTAATTTATAGGTACTTTAATAGCAACTAAATGTACAAAAAATAGGCATGTAATTCAAATGTAAGTCAGGGTTACGAATGAACCGCAACCCTGAAACACATAGTAAATGTTTTATTTATCGTGAAAACTTACTTCTGCTTTTTCGCCTGTAAAGAATTCCTGTAATTCGGCAAGCGTAGAGTCGGTTCGTTGCACATCTTTCACAATTTGCCCTTTTTCAAGGATGACGATCCGTTGGCAAACGTCGGTAATATTATCTAAAGTGTGGCTCGAAATCAAAAAGGTTGATTTGAATTCTTCTGCATATTCTTTCACAATTTTCCTCAGTTTGAATTGCGAAGACGGGTCGAGGTTTGCAAATGGCTCGTCTAAAACAATTACTTCCGGGTGTCCCATCAATGCTCCAACAACCCCAACTTTCTTCTGGTTTCCTTTGGAAAGGTCACGGATAAATTTCTTTTTGCCAATTATTTCGTCGTTAAAAAACTCAGTGTATCGGTCAAGGAATTTTTCCACATCAGAAGTATTCATGCCCCTTAGTTCGCCAATAAACGTAAAATATTCATCGGGGGTGAGGTAGCCAATGGTGAAACTCTCATCAATATAAGAACCTGTATGTGTTTTCCAGTCTTCTGATTTTGCCACAGGAATATCGTTGATGATTACCTCTCCGTTTGTTGCCCTGATTAAATCTAAAACCAATGAGAAAAATGTAGTTTTACCGGCACCATTATTCCCAACCAAACCAAATACTTCCCCTTTATTGATGGTGAGTTCTTCCAGATTTAAAACAACTGTGCCATTGTATGATTTTTCTAAATTTTTTGCTGTTATCATGCTTATGAATTTTTATATGCTGTTATCATTTTGTGTTTTCGGGCTAAATATTTTTTTGTGAAATAATCGATTAAATAGGGGTGTAAAATGATTCCTAATAATCCAACTCCGCCAAAAATAAAATAGATGGTGGTTTTGCTAAAAACCAACGATAGTAGTCCGTACAATACCATGGGGCCAAAAATAATAGGGAAAGAAATTAGCCATTGGGTTGCCCCCATTCCCTGATAATTGAACATGGCTTTTTTCTCCAGGTCGATTGCTTTCATGTTGTTAAGGCCAAGGGCAAATATGATGAAACTATTTACACCAATATTATACAGCATCACCACAAAATGGATGTACAATACTTTTGGGCTGATAAACATATAACCCAAGGATAGGAGATAATAGATGACATTGGTTGCTGCCATCAGGAAGAAAGCGGATTGAAGGATTTGTTTCATTTTTACGTTTTGCGCCATTAAAAACGGATAGTAGCGGCCATGCCACGAGGGGAAAAACTGTCCATACGTCATGCTAAACATTCCGGTCATAAAAATGCCACCAAATACCAGTATAAATTCAGGCTTGCCAGCATCAAAATCCTGATAAATGATTAAACCATACAACAAAAAAATCAATGATAAAAGTGCTGTTGACCTTGGCCGTTTATTGCGGGTGATCATTTTTACTTCAAGCGACAACATTTTGCCATATTCCCCAATTCGGTTTAACCACGAAAAGTCATGTTTGCTTTCTTCTTTTTTCTTGTTGCCAAGTTCATCCAAATAGAACCTGCTTAGCAAATATTTTCTGTTTAGCTGATATAAAACAAGGATAAGTATTGGGAATGCTACCGCAGAAACCGGGTTGTTTATCACAAAATCGAACAAACGGCCAAAAGCTGAAGTAATGTCGAGTATTTCAAAATAGTCGATGCAATAAACGGCTGCTGCCAATGCCAGGAAACTGTAAAACAGGATATTCGATTCGTTGGTCCTCCATTTGATGTAAAGGGCTAGGTAATGGTTCACATATACCATTAAATAAAGTGAAGCAAACCAAGCAATTAAGTTCAGGGCAGGAACCTCATGAATTGCAACTTTTAAAGTAAAAGGCAATAATAAAAATAAGGGAAGGATGTTAAAAAAATGTAGCAACGATTTGTTCAGCATATAATTGGCAATCCTTTTCCGTTTTACGGGGATGAGTAAAAATGGCTGAAACCCAAATGTTGGCAGGTTTTGCATCATAATCCGTAAAACAAGCTCAAATCCTACATATATAAATATGAGGGAGTTGAATGCCTGTATTGGTGGAATGTCGGGATATTTTTCGGAGATAACGTTCTCCAGGTTAAAGCCCATATACAAGGCTACAAGTGAAAAATAGATGGAAAGGAAAATTATTACCCCTTTTGCTGCCATACTTTTTTTCAGCGATGCCGACCGGATGAGTTCCCGCCAGGCGAAATAAAAAAAGTTTCTTTTCATTTAATAGAGATTATACAATTCGTAAACAGTCGGATGTTTTTATGGGTATCCTGGTTTTATGTATTTGTTACAGGCACTTTGAAAATGTTACAATTTATTTTATCATACTGCAAATTCAGCATAGGATTCCATAAAATGCTCTTTTATTTTTTTAGGCAGAAAAAATAAATTCCCGTACATAAGAATAGTAAAACTTATGGTCGCCAGCGAAATACCAAAAAGAATATATGAGTTGTTGATTAAATTCAGTTCATAAGCATTATTGATATTGAAAAAGAAGATAGGTAATTGAACCACAAAAGTTGCCGTTACCTGAACATCTTGAAGTATTTTTAAAAGTAAAAATGATTTTCCGGGAACAGTTTTAATTTTAATATACTTTGGATAATACAAGTAATAATTTAGTATTAAGCTAACAACCATAATCACGCAATAGACTGAAATAATTTCAATATCATAGTCTGTATATTTAAGAGCAGAATAAAACATGAGCGTAAGCGCAAAAGTCAGGATTATTTTAGGCAACTTATAGAATTCCAGGAAATAGTTCCAAAGCAAATAATTATACTTCCTTCTAAGTTCTTTTTCTTTTTGTTGTTTTACCTTGCTGAACCCGAAAATACCAAATTTTGACCAGCAATTTTTTAGGGCATCATTAAAACTTAAATCCGGGTCTGTTTCCCATTGTTCTTCGATGGAAGAAGCCAAATGGTCCACCAGTTCAGTTTGTAAATCGTATTGATAAACATAGTGTTTATGGCAAAAAACATAAAGTTGCTTTAGTTCATGGTCGCTTAGGTGTTTATGCATATTAAGTTGTTTTAGGATTTAACAAAATTTCCATATTTGCCATATAGGTTTTCATTTCCTCCAACAGGTTAACCGATTCTTTTTTGCCTTTTTGGGTAATATAATAGTATTTGCGGGGGCGGTTATTGACTTTCTTTATTTCCACGCTTAACAATCCCTTGGCTTCCAATTTATGCAAAATTGGGTATAAGGCCCCTTCCGTAATTTTCAAGCTTCCGGTGGTAATTAATTCTACTTCGCGGGTAATTTGATAGCCATACATCTTTCCTTTATCATTGAGCAGCTTTAAAACGATGGTGGAAAGGCTTCCTTTGTATAAATTGTTTTGTGACATGAAGTAAAAGTAGAAATTAATTCTTTTATACCAAAGAATCTTAGGTATGAATAATTTCTAATGGATATCCTTTTAATTGCTTAATGATTTAGTGTCATGTGGCTATTCTTTAATTTGATTTTTTGCCACAAAAACACTAAACCACAAAGTGTTGACTTAATACGAACAAATAATACGAAACGGTCAGCACATATTTAAATCGAACACGGATTGCTAGGCAAAAAACATTTCACATTCTTTGATTGCTTCTGAAAGCCTTGCAATTCCTTCGATTATCATTCCTTCGGAAGCATTAGAGAAATTCAGGCGCATGTACCTGTTGCCTTCGCCATTGGTAAAAAACGACCTGCCGGGAACAAACACAACCTTTTTCCGGATGGCAATTTTAATTAACTTTTCCGTATCATAACCCTCAGGTAGCTTCACCCAAATAAACATTCCGCCCTCAGGATTGGTTATTTCGCTTCCTTCCGGAAAATATTTGGCGACCTCATTTCGCATAACCCGGCATTGCTTGCCATAGGCATTCCTAATTTTTTGCAAATGACTTTCAATATCATGATTACTCAAAAAATGATAGATTAAGCGTTGCACAATATTATTGGTGTGCAGGTCTTCTGCCTGTTTAATTTTTATCAGCCATGGTACCATCGTTTCCGGGGCACATATCCAGCCAGTGCGGATTCCCGGCGAAATCATTTTTGAAAAAGAACCGCACCAGATTGTTTGATCGGGCAGCATGCCAACAATTGGTGCCGAGTTTTCACCTTTAAAATGAAGTTCGCCATAAGGATTGTCTTCAACGAGTATGGTTTGGTAATGCTCAAGCAAAGCTGCCAGTTCTTGTTTTTTTGCATAAGAATAGCTAATTCCAGATGGATTTTGAAAGTTGGGGATGGCATAAAAAAGTTTGGCACCATAGTTTAGTATTATATTTTCGAGTTCCTCTAAATCGACACCGTCAGGGTTCAGGTTCACTTGCTTAAAAACCGGGCTGTTAAGCGATAAGGCCTGGATGCCACCAAGGTAGGAAGGTTTTTCAAGTGCCACCACATCGCCAGGGATTAATCATTGCCTTACTAACGATTGCCAAAGCCTGTTGCGAACCGTTGGTGATGATAAACTGCGAAGCTTTGGTTTGCATACCATATTTTGTATTGTAATAAGACGAAATCCATTCGCGCAAAGGAAGAAACCCCTGACTTCCGGCATATTGAAGGGTTTCTTTTCCGGTGTGGGTAAAAATTGAAGCCAAGCCATTTTTTAATTCCTCAACCGGGAAAAAGTCGGGATTGGGCAAACCCCCTGCAAAAGAGATAAAATCTTCCTGTTCGGCAACACTTAGGATTTCTCGAATAAACGATCGCGGGATGTTATTACAACAATCTGATAAATAATTTTCGTAGTTCATTTTTTGTTTGTTTTATTAAAAGTTAAAATTGATTTGTGACCTGTTGCCTTGCCTGTGCGAAAAAAGAAAGCCTTTCCCCGGCTTACCAGGAAAAGGCTTTTTATAAAATGTATAGCAATTCTTCTCCTAGGTAAAACCTGAAATAATAATGACCGCCGCTGCAACTGCTGCGAGGAGGTTAATTGCTATGTTGGAAATTTGTTTCATAATGTTATTTATATAATCTAATTCAAAGTCTCCCTTTTAGGGATGTAAATAAAAAAGGCCACTCCTTAATGGAATGGCCTTCAGTAATAAATATTTTTAGTTGATCAGACCATATCCATCCTATTCACAAGGGCTGCGACTGCCGCTGCAATTGAAATAAGAATAATATGGCTCACCTGATTTTTCATTTTTTCGTTTGTAATTGAACAAATGTAGGGATTAAATATTTCGTCTATTAATTTATTGGGGCATTCTTTTTTGCGGTTAAACTTAATTTAACAGATCAGTAATTATACAGGCTTCTTTGTATCGTTTCACAGAACCTTTGTGATCAAATAGTTCCACAACAATAATATATGGTCCAAGCGGAAGTTTGCTTCCCGTTTCATCTTCACCATTCCAAAATATGGTGCCTGAAGTGCCGAGCAATGTGTTTTGGGCAATTTGTGCCATGGTTCTTCCTGCCGAGTCAAAAATCCAAATGTTTGCCACATAGTTGGGTTCATCTAATTGGTAATTTATATGTAAGGCATCGTTATAACCATCGTTGTTAGGTGAAATGCTTTTGGGCTCGAAAGTTACTTCTTTGTGAATCAAATTGTCTTTGGTTTGCGAATTTTTATATCCTGGTGTTGCGTAGCCCACAATTTCGGATGCCGAACTCCATGTGCTTGCCTGATTGGTTTCGAGGTCAAAACCAACCCGTTCCAGCGAAATACCTTCGGGATCATACAAAAGTGGGGAATGAAGTTTGTCGGAATATGCGAATTCATCTACAATCTCAGTTGAGTCCTTTAGCAGAACAACAATTCCTTCTTCGTTTACATACGATGGGAATTTTGGCATTTCAATAAAACACGAAGGGCATTCGGAATAATACGATTCCAATATGAGGGACGGGCTTTTTGTACACAGCAGATAGGTATGTGGTTCAAAAAGAAATTTGTTATTCGAAATGGAGTAGATTTGTTTAGAATCATTGTCATCATCTTTTGATGCCAACTGGATTCGGCTCAACGCGATCTTTTTATCCGAATTATTATACAACTCTACAAAATCTTCCCCATTGGGAAACGGATCGTATAAAACCTCGTTAATAACAATATCGCCGGGATAAATATTCACCCATTGTATTTCCATGGAAATATCGGATAAAGGATTTCCACATTCATCGATAAGTTCATGAATGTTAAGTTGATAAATTTTGTCTTCCGTTAATTCCGAAGTATAATTCAATATAATTGCACTTTTGGAAATTGGCTCAATATTTTTAGGATTTCCAATGCCATCGGAAACGGTGTAGTTAAGCTTATTCATTAAAGTTCCTATTTCCATTGGTTCCGAAAATTGCAATTCAACTTGCGTTGGCGAAATGCTTGCAGCCCACAACGCGTATGGCGCGATAAAATCAGGGTTTTCGCTAAGCACAGAATTTGCTTTCCCCGGAGTGCCGCCCGATGGATGAATGGAAGCCGTCCAGTTTGCATCCTGCCCACAAAGCCGATTCGGGTCAATCCTTTCCAAAGTCCAGCCACCATTATCTTTTCCATCGTTGTAGTACCAATCCTGAGAATAATTTATCTCATCGATAATTTGCCCATTTACCTTAATCCGGATGTTTTCCCCTTTAACAGGCAAAGCCGGAAAGCTGGTAACCGATAAGGTGTTCCCCAAATTGCTAAATGCCTCGTAAGCTCCTGTTTGACACAGAATAAGGTATTCTCCGGGCATTAGAATGTGCTCCTCTAAAAACCGCTCGTTGTCAGCTACTTGCAATGACCAATCCGTCAATTTTAATGGATAATTTGACCTGTTGTAAAGTTCAATAAAATCGTATTCCGGCATGCCAACAACAGGGGAGGGATCAGCCATAATTTCGTTGATAACCAAATCATATTCCTGAATAGGTGGGAAGAAGAGAAAATCAATGGAATCTTGATTTGTTATGTTCCCGGAAAGATCTGAAAAATTAAACGCGGAAAGCGTCAATTCAAAGTCTGTAATTGTTGAAATGCTGAGGATAATAATCTTATTCTCATTTTGAGGAGTGTTGATTTCCTCGATTGGAATAGTATTTCCTTTGGAGTCTTTCAATGAAAAATTATCTTTCGAAAGCCCGGAAACGTTAATAGCTTCGTTAAATTCAACTTGTATCTGAGTTCCATTAATAGCTTTAACAGTTGCAATAAAAGGCGATGAGTCGTACGCCTTTATTTCTATATCGTCAAAGCTTAATTTTCCTGCCCTTGACGAGGAATATTTAAAGTACAATCCCCAATAGTTTCCTATCAAATTGGAAGATTCTTCACCTTTAAACAGATTACTGGTATAGCTTTCAGTTGGTAAAGAATATGTTAGATCCCACTCCCCCTTTGCCGATCTTGTAACTCGAATATCTGTTATTTGGTTTTCATTCCAATCCAAATTAGTTTCAATAATCAGAGAATCTGCCTTGCCTTCTGTGATTTTCCACAATGAAAGTAAATCGTTGCTTCCAATAATATTTACCCCAACAGCATAACCTGTTAAACTATCTAAACTTTCTGAATCGGTACCCAGATATACCCAAAATTTATTTGTCGAGGAAGGGTCCCAGTTTTCGTTCCTTATTTTAAATTCCCATTCCAGGGTTTGTTCCTGAAAATTTATTTGCATGGGATAAAACAAAGCACTTTCCCCTGTAACTGTATCCAGATTGTGTTTCAAGGATGCGTTGCCGTTGATCGGTTCAACTTCTGAAACGGTCCAATCGTTTTTTGGGAAGTACCCATCTTTAAATCCGCTCTCATAGTCGTCAGAAAAAAGCAATTCCGATGGTGGAAGAACATCTATGGAGTGGTAAGCCGGGGCTAAATCGTCGGTCGGCGTGCTTAATATTAATTCATATTTTCCCGTTTCAGTGAAACTTAAATCGCTCCATTGGCATGTTCCGTAAGTAGCCTCTACTTCCTTTTTGCCAGTTAAGTTTTCGGTTTCGCCTTCCAAATAAACGCTTCCACTATAATTTGTTGCTACTCTTCCCTGGTCATCCACTATTTCCGCAGAAATTGAAAAAGGTTCCTCTTTTTCTACCCTGTTTGGTGCATTTCGAATTTTTATTTTCGTTCCATAAATTATGATGTCTTTTTCCCCTGAAACCACAACATTGTCGATATACACTTTGTCGGCAGAATAATGGGTACTGAATTTTATTATTAACTGCAAAGTGTTGCCCTCGATATTATTTTGAGCTACCTGCCGAGTGCCAAAGTTCCCCAGGTTAGTACCATTTTCAGCGAAAAGGATTTCTTCGCCTCCATCAATTCTATAATAGGCTTTTAGGTATTTTGTTTCCTGGTTGTTACCGCTTCCGGTTTCGGCAGCAGTAAATGAAACCGAAATATTTTTAAAGCCTTCAATGTCAATTTCTTCCGATACCCATGTGGCTTCTGCATTTATATCTACTGCTTCGAGCCTGCCTCCGCTGGTGGCTACAGTTTTAAAATAATCCCCTTCGTTCGATAGTGTCACATCTGAATATTCCAGGCTCCATTTCGTGATTTCTGTAAAGTCACTTTGAATGCCCGACCCATCGGCAATTCCCCAAATTCCCTTCTCGGGAACGGAGAATTGTTCCGACCAGATTTCATCTGCTTTAGTTTCAGGCGAAAAGAGATAAAAAAATATTGTTAAGATTATAGTTACTTTATAACACATAAAGTATCGGGTTAAATGCAAATTGCTAATTTTGACCTCAAGTTACAGGCAAAACATATACACTCATCCATTGTTTTGAAAGATGAGAAGTCTTTAGGATTATACTTAATTTCACTATTGATTATGTTTTGGGAGTTACCCATTTGCTTGAAAACTTAAAGTTTAAATACGGACTTTACAGTAAGTAAGTC
This sequence comes from Prolixibacteraceae bacterium, assembly GCA_963677475.2. GTDB lineage: Bacteria > Bacteroidota > Bacteroidia > Bacteroidales > Prolixibacteraceae > JABMQB01. The sequence goes on from CAXXQD010000022.1 coordinate 145,392, forward strand.
TGATGAAATAAAGATACACATTGAAATTAATTTGAAAAATTAAATGACCATGAAAGTTGCAGTTGTTGGAGCAAGTGGTGCAGTCGGACAAGAATTTCTCCGGGTGCTTGAGGAAAGGAATTTTCCTTTAGATGAGTTAGTATTGTTTGGGTCGGCAAGAAGTGCCGGTAAGGAATACACTTTTAAGGGCAAAAAGCTTGTGGTAAAGGAATTGAAACACAACGACGATTTTAAGGATATCGATATAGCACTAACATCTGCAGGTGCAAGTATTTCATTAGAATTTGCTGAAACAATTACTAAACATGGGGCAATAATGATTGACAATTCGAGTGCATTCAGGTATGAAGATGATATTCCTTTGGTTGTGCCCGAAGTAAATGCTGAAGATTCAAAAATACGTCCCCGTAATATTATTGCCAATCCAAACTGTTCAACTATCCAAATGGTTGTGGCTTTAAAGCCTATTGAAGAATTATCGCATATAAAATCGATTCATGTTGCCACCTATCAGGCAGCAAGCGGTGCAGGAGCCGGGGGGCTTTACGAATTGGAACAACAAACTCAGCAAGTTGCAAAAGGTGAAACGCCAACAGTGGAAGCTTTCAAACATCAGTTGGTAATGAATATTATCCCTCATATCGACAAATTTTTGGAGAATGATTACACCAAAGAAGAGATGAAAATGTTTTGGGAGACTCAAAAAATTATGCACACCGATGCTTTGGTGAGTACCACCTGTGTGAGGGTGCCTGTAATGAGGGCGCATTCGGAAGCTATTTGGGTAGAAACCGAAAAAGCTCTGGACGTTGCTGATGTGAAAGAAGCATTTAGCAAAGCTGAAGGGTTAACAGTCATTGATAATCCGGCGAAAAATGAATATCCAATGCCATTGTTTGTTGCCAATAAAGACGATGTTTACGTGGGAAGGATCAGAAAAGACATTGCGAATCCGAATGGCATAACCTTTTGGTGTGTTGGCGACCAAATCAAAAAAGGCGCCGCACTAAATGCAGTACAAATTGCAGAATATCTTATTAAGGAAGGGGAAGTCTAAGCTTCTTCCATAAAAACTACATAAAAAATCTCCATTGCATATTTGCTTTGGAGATTTTTTGTTTCAATAAAGCTATGCATCTAATTTAATTGATGTGTATCCCGGCAGTTAGCCCAAACCAACCTTTTAGCGTGGTATTTTTTGATCGGTGAGAATAAAAGCTATAGGGAGCAAATTCACTTACAAAATTTGGGTTTTCTTTATTATTCGTAATCATTAGGTTAACAGTTGGTCCGACAAAAACACTTACTTCATCCGATAATTTTTTACTGACAATTAGTTTAAGTTGCTGCAAATCATTGTAATTGTTGGTCCATGCTTCACCCTCATTAATATGATAACTCATTAACTCCAATTGGGTTTTGAAGTTTTCATTCTTAGTTAAATGGGTACCTAAACCATATCCAAATCCCCAGCTCAATTCATTGCTAATAAATTGTGTTCCCACCGAAAAAATATTGTAAAATTTATCGATGCCAATTTTTACCGTGCTTGCGCATTTAAACTTTCACCAAATGCAATCTCGAATTCACGAAACCCATCCTTTACAATGCTGAGAAAACCAATTGGGATGCCACTTTCAATCGAATCGGCAATGTTAATAACACCCAATTGAAGCCCGTTTACTTTTTTTGCAATATTTAAAAACCCGGCAATTTGTGCACCTTGAAGGTTCCCTGTTGAAATGTTTGTAAATCCTGCAATTTGCGCGCCTTTGGCATTTATCTTTGCAAAGTTGCCAAAACCTGCAAGTTGTACTCCATTCACTTGCCCTAACATTACATTGCTAAATCCGGAAATTTGCGTTGCCTTCCCATTGCCTTTAACAACATTTGTTAAACCAGCAAGTTGGGTGCCTTGTACATCCTCACAAAAATTAGCGAACCCCGCCATTTGTATTGCAAGCGATTTTCCATTGGTGAAGTTGGCGAACCCCGCTGCTAAAACGCCGTTTGCCTCTGCATAATTAAAGTTGGCAAACCCTGCAAACTGAAACCCTGTTGATTTTCCCCGGTTGAAATTTCCAAACCCTGAAAATTGAAATCCAATAAATTCCCCGCCAACAAAATTAAGAAACCCAGCAAACTGAGAGCCATAAGCAAAGTCCCTAACCGTATTTGAGAAACCGGAAATCTCAACTCCTGCAAGTGCTCCTGTATAGTCCGAGATTAAACCAATTGAACACCGATTAACACAATTCCCGGCGTTTGTCCCATTGGTACTCACAGGAGGGAACACTCCAATCGAAAAAGGAACTTTTTTTAAAGTGCCGAAACTTTGGGCAGAAAGTTGATTGCTTGTTAAAACGATAAATAATGAGAGAAATAGGAGTAAAACTATTTTCATAAAGGATAATTTTAAAGTTCAGTAATTAAGTAATAATATATTAGTTGACAAAAAAAGAAGGCCATGGTTGCAAAATGAAGCCAATATCGTTAGAAAAAATAAATTTCCCCTTGGAATTAGTGAAAGAATCGGGTTAAATAATAAAGGATATCTTATTCTGGATTCAATGAATATTGGCCTTTGCCTTTTGCCTTTTTACTTGTACATTTGCAGCTTAAAATTTTACTGATTTAAACATGGAAATTCCGAGCAAGTATAACTCTGTTAGTGTTGAAGAAAAATGGTATAAATACTGGATGGACAATAAATTGTTCCATTCAACACCTGATGAAAGGGAATCCTATACAATTGTGATCCCTCCGCCAAATGTAACCGGGGTATTGCACATGGGGCATATGCTTAACAATACCATTCAGGATATTCTGACCCGCAGGGCTCGAATGAAGGGATACAATGCTTGCTGGGTTCCGGGAACCGATCATGCATCGATTGCTACGGAGGCCAAAGTGGTAAATAAATTAAAAGCGCAAGGAATTGATAAATATGATTTAAGCAGAGAAGAGTTTCTAAAGCATGCATGGGAATGGACCGATGTTCATGGCGGAATTATATTGGAACAGCTAAAAAAACTTGGTGCTTCTTGCGATTGGGATCGCACTGCATTTACAATGGATGAAGCCAGGAGTGAATCAGTAATCAAGGTTTTTGTTGATTTGTTCAAGAAGGACTTGATATATCGCGGAGTAAGAATGGTAAACTGGGACCCTTCTGCAAAAACTGCCCTTTCCGATGAAGAAGTAATTTATAAAGAGGTTCAGTCAAAATTATATTACCTGAGATATCAAATTGAGGGTGAAGAAAATAAATATGTAACCATTGCAACCACACGTCCGGAAACCATCCTGGGAGATACTGCTGTTTGTGTAAATCCCAACGATGAACGATTCACGCACCTGAAAGGGAAAAGGGTAATCGTTCCGTTGGTAAACCGTTCAGTCCCGGTTATTCAAGATGAATATGTGGATGTGGAATTTGGGACAGGGTGCTTAAAAATTACGCCTGCCCACGATATTAATGATTACGAAATTGGGATGCGGTATAACCTGGAAACCATCGATATTTTTAGCGATGATGGTACTTTAGGTGAAAAAGCCGGATTGTTTGTTGGTGAAGATCGTTTTGCGGTTCGTGAAAAAATTATTCCTGAACTTGAAAAAGCGGGCAACCTGGTTAAAATCGAAGATTATACCAATAAAGTTGGCTTTTCAGAAAGAACAGACGAGATTATTGAACCTAAACTTTCTGCCCAGTGGTTCCTAAAAATGGAAAAATTGGCAAAACCTGCTTTGGATTTCGTAATGGACGATACGGTTCAATTCCGTCCTGAAAAATTTAAGAATACCTATAAACATTGGATGGGCAATATTAAAGACTGGTGCATTAGCCGTCAGCTTTGGTGGGGGCACCAAATTCCGGTTTGGTATATAAGCCCCTCTCCAACCCTCCCCAAAGGGGAAGGAGCTAAAAATTATGGATATGTAGTAGCTGTTTCTGAAGAAGAAGCCAGAAAACTTGCAATTGAAAAACACCCCTCCTTAGGAGGGGATGGGGGAGGCTTTCAACTTGTGCAGGATGAAGATGTTTTGGATACCTGGTTCTCAAGTTGGTTGTGGCCCATATCTGTGTTTGACGGTATAAGAAACCCGGATAACGAGGAAGTAAACTATTATTATCCGACAAGCGATTTGGTAACAGCCCCGGATATTATTTTCTTTTGGGTGGCGCGGATGATTATTGCCGGATACGAATACCGGGATACTTTCCCATTTAAGAATGTTTATTTTACTGGAATGGTCAGGGATGCACAGCGACGAAAAATGTCAAAGTCCTTAGGGAATTCACCCGATCCGCTTGACCTAATAAAAAAATATGGTGCCGATGGCGTACGAGTTGGTATGTTGCTTTGCTCACCTGCCGGGAGTGATTTGTTGTTTGATGAGGGATTGCCACAGCAGGGAAGCGGTTTTGTCACCAAAATATGGAACACGTTCCGCTTAGTGAAAAATTGGGAAATCGATACAGATATTGAACAGCCCGAGCATTCTAAACTTGCAATTGAGTGGTTTAAAAACAAGCTTGATGAAATTACCGTAACCTTGGATGGACAGTTCGATAATTTCCGAATTTCGGAGGCATTGATGAACGTTTATACTACTGTTCGCGATGAATTTTCGGGTTGGTTGCTTGAGATTGTCAAACCAGCTTACCAACAACCGATTGATGCAAAAACATACAATGAGCTGATTCATTTATTTGATCGATTGTTACGGATACTTCATCCCTTTGTGCCATTTATTACCGAAGAAATCTGGCAGTTGCTTTCCGAAAGAAAAGAAGGGGGGAGCATTATGGTAACCACTCAGGACTTGGCGCAACAATTTGATACGGGTTTATTGGAATCATTCGAAGATTTGAAAGATGCCGTATCAGGTGTTCGTAAAATCAGGCTGGAAAATAATATTCCGATGAAAGATCAACTTTCACTGAGTATTCAACCGGGTGATAAAGGCTACCATAAGGAGTTTGAAAGTATTCTAATAAAGCTTGGGAACCTTGAAAATATTGAGGTGGTTGAAGAAGAAGTAAAAGGTGCTGCTTCGTTTAGGGTTAAATCAACGAATTTTTATATATCTCTGGGGGATCTTATCAATCCGGAAGAAGAGTTGAAAAAACTGGAGGAAGAACTAAAATATGCCAAAGGGTTTTTAATGTCGGTAACTAAAAAGCTAAGCAACGAACGATTTGTAAGCAATGCCCCCGAAGCCGTTGTAGCAAAAGAAAAAGCAAAGCAAGCCGATGCCGAAGCAAAAATTAAAATTCTCGAAGATCGTATATCTACACTCAAATAAAAGCTTCACTTATTAAATTGTAGCTTGAAAGAGGACCGTTCCCTATTTTTTGGGTGCATGGAACGGTCCTTTGTTTTTATCATTTAGTTTCCCTTACTAAGAACTGCTTGTTTGTGGCATGCCTTAAGCAAAGTTAAAGCACCGTTAAAAATTGTTATGGTGTTGCGGTATAAACTTTGAAAAGTTATTTTTGTTGTCAGAAATGGTGACCATGAAAGCTTTTAAAACTGTACTAATTATCCTATTTGGAGTATTTTCGTTCCATTCGTTTTCCCAGGAAACCGGAACTGAATATTTTGATGAGATTGATCCGATGCCCATGCATTTAAATGCCAGATTGGTTAATGTTGTCGATAATGAACCAATTCCTTATGCCCATATTGTTAACCCGAGAACACACGGAGGTACCACTTCTAATGTGAACGGTTTGTTTTCAATGGATATCCTTAATATCGACAGTTTAAAAATTTCTGCACTTGGTTTTTCAGATGAAACAGTTGGAATTCCTGTAACGCACAAAGAAGACTCTATATTAGTAATTTTCATTAAACCTGTATTGTTTTCGATTGATGAGGTTATTGTTGAAGGAGAAAAAAAGCAAGTAAATCTTGGAGAGACGTTTGGCAAGCCTACCGATATCAGCCCCGAACTAAGGGGAGACGCATTTAATAAAAAACCACCGGTTTTGGCGGCTTTGGTGAATCCCATCTCGTATTTTCAATATTATTTAAGCAAAAAAGAAAAAAGGAAAAGGGCAGTAAGGGAAGCAATTGCGCTTGAAAAGCATTGGAAAATGCATGCGGAGAATTACAACAAGGAAAAAGTAATGATGCTCACCGGGCTAAATGAAGACCGGGCAGATGAGTTTATGCTTTGGTTTAACAGTAAAAATGTGCTTCCCTATATGTCAAACGAATATGAAGTTAGGGCGACAATTAAAGAGTACTTCGAAATCTACAAACATGAAGGAAGGCTAAAGTAGATTTTTGAGCTCCCAATTCTACGCAGAATATATTTCCGAATTGTTTTGGAATTATTGTTTTGCTGATTTTTGCCCGCCTCTGTAATTTTTCCTATTCCTTTTTTTACGGTTATTTTTCCCCCTGTTTCGCTTATTATTTGAACTGTTAAATTTAGCGGGCTCGGTTTGGGTTTCTGTAGTAACAAATGCCATTTCCTCTTTTACTTCTGGAGCTAATTCAATGTCAGGTTTTATCCCTCTTTTATTTTGTTGAATAATTCTTTTTACTTCTGTTGTAGAAAGTTTTATTGGTGCAGTTCCCAATTCTTCGCGTAAATACCAAACGGTTTTTGCAAGATAGTCTGTTTTGAATGGTTTCAACACTCCTTTCGATGATTCGAGATACAATAATTCTTTTGGAAATTCTTTTCCGGCTTCTACGTAATTGTCCAGTTCGTAGAGCAGGCAACATTTTAGTTTTCCACATGCGCCTGCCATTTTGCTGGCAGAAGTAGATAATCCCTGTTTTATCAACGATTCGGTTGAAATGGATGAAAAATCGGTTCGCCAGCTTGAGCAACATAGTTCCCGCCCGCACGATCCAATTCCACCTATACGTCCCGCCTCCTGGCGTGCACCAATTTGCTTCATTTCAATTCGAACCTTGAATTCTTTTGCATAAACTTTTATAAGCTCTCGAAAATCAACACGTCCATCCGCGATATAATAGAAAATTGCTTTACCTCCATCAGCCCGGTACTCTACATCGCCAATTTTCATTTGCAGGTGTAGTTCTTTTACAATTTCCCTTGCCCGTATCATCGTTGGCTTTTCTTTTTCCTTGGCAGCTTCCCAGGTTTCTTTGTCCTTGTCGGTTGCAATTCTGTAGATTGTGCTAAGTTGGTAACGATCTTTTTTCTTTATTTTTCTTTCAAATTGTTTTTCTGCCAGCCTGCCTGTAAGAGTTATAGTCCCAATGTCATGCCCGGGCGATGTTGCAACCACCACCAGGTCATTTCGTTTTAAGGATAAATTTTCGGTGTTTTTGTAATATTCTTTTCGTGTTGATTTAAACCGTACTTCAATGATATCAGATATATGTGAAGTATCTGGTAAATCATCTAACCAATCGTATGTATCCAGCATTGCTGGCCTGCTTGTGTCTATATTATTTAGTGCGCATCCGTTGCAGCTCATTTCTTTATCTTCTTAGTTCAATTTCACAAAGATTGAAAAAAAAGACCTAAAATCGTATTTTTAAGGAGTCTAAATTAAAATAAAAGAAATAATCCTTTTGTATTGTTCCCATTTTTGGGAGCTTTGTAATGATTGTATTTTAATCAATTGAACCTTGTTGTTGATAAAAAATGAGAATAGAATTCAGGTGTTTTTCTTAAGCAATCCACAAACTCGTATCTTTGAGAACTCGTATGGCAAAGAATGAAAAAAAATATGTGGAAACTCCTTTGATGAAGCAGTATTATGCCATCAAAGCGAAGCATCCGGATGCTGTATTGTTGTTCAGGGTTGGTGATTTTTATGAGACTTTTGGTGAAGATGCAATCAAAACCGCTGAGATTGTTGGAATAACCCTGACCCGAAGGGCAAACGGCGCTGCAAGTTATGTAGAGCTTGCCGGTTTCCCACATCATGCACTTGATACCTATCTTCCGAAATTGGTACGGGCTGGTCAACGTGTTGCCATTTGTGAGCAATTGGAAGATCCAAAACTTACAAAAAAAATAGTCAAACGGGGAATTACGGAATTGGTTACCCCGGGAGTTTCCATCAACGACAATATCCTTGATAACCGCGAAAACAACTTTTTGGCATCAGTGCATTTTGATAAAAATATGGCTGGTGTAGCTTTTCTGGACATTTCGACCGGAGAATTTGTGACTGCCCAGGGTAATTATGAATACATCGATAAATTGCTCTCCTCTTTTGCTCCAAAAGAAGTATTATACCAACGAGGGAAAAAGCAGGAATTTGAAGAACATTTTGGGTCGTCGTATTACACCTATAACCTTGACGATTGGGTATATACCTACGACACTGCTTTTGACAGGATTACCCGGCATTTCGAAGTGAAATCGTTAAAAGGTTTTGGCATTCAAAAACTGACTTTCGGGATTATTGCCTCCGGGGCAATCCTTCAATACCTCGATTTTACAGAACACAATAAGGTAAAACATGTAACCAACCTGGCGCGTATTGAAGAAAACCATTATGTATGGTTAGATAGGTTTACCATTCGGAACCTGGAGCTTTTTGGCTCAATCCATGAAGGGGCCAAAACACTTTTAGATGTTGTTGACAAAACCATCTCACCAATGGGGTCGAGGATGCTAAAGCGTTGGATTGCCTTGCCCTTGAAAGAAATTGAACCAATTGAAAAGAGGCTTGAAACCGTTTCTTTCTTTTTAAAAAACGAGGAAGCCAAAGAAGAATTGGAAAGCAATATCAAACAAATTGGCGATCTTGAAAGGTTAATCTCGAAAGTAGCGGTTGGAAGGATAAACCCACGGGAAATGGTTCAGGTAAAAAATGCCTTAAATGCAATAGTTCCTATAAAAGATCTGTGTCAAAACGCTGAAAACGCAACTTTAAAAAGATTTGGTGAACAGCTGAATACCTGTGGACTGATCAGGGAGAGAATTGATAAGGAAATGTTGCCCGATCCTCCTGTTAGCCTTGCAAAAGGGAATGTGATACAAAAAGGGGTCGATCAGGAATTAGATGACCTGAAAGATATAGCATATAACGGTAAAGATTACCTTCTGCAAATTCAACAAAGGGAAAGCGAAAAAAATGGCATTCCTTCCCTAAAAATAAGTTTCAACAACGTTTTTGGGTATTATATTGAAGTTCGCAACACGCATAAAGATAAAGTTCCACCTGAGTGGATCAGGAAACAAACCCTGGTTAGTGCAGAAAGGTATATTACCGAGGAGTTAAAAGAATACGAAACAAAAATCCTTGGGGCTGAAGAGAAAATCCTAACCCTTGAAACTAAAATATATGGTGAACTGGTACAATCATTATCTGAATATATTGGTGTAATCCAGTTAAATGCAAATATCCTTGCCCAATTAGACTGTTTGTTGTCGTTTGCGACATGTGCAAGTGCGAATAATTATAATCGGCCAGTGGTGAACGATTCCCTGGCAATATCTATTAAAAATGGGCGCCATCCGGTGATTGAAAAGCAACTTCCAATTGGCGAATCGTATATTGCTAACGATGTTTTACTCGATCAGGACAATCAGCAAATTATTATTATCACAGGTCCTAATATGGCTGGTAAGTCGGCTTTGCTAAGGCAAACTGCTTTGATTGTTTTGATGGCACAAATTGGAAGTTATGTGCCTGCAGATGTCGCTGAGATTGGACTGGTGGATAAAATTTTCACCAGGGTAGGGGCATCCGATAATATTTCATTGGGTGAATCCACATTTATGGTGGAGATGAATGAAGCCGCAAGTATTTTAAATAATGTCTCGGATAGAAGTTTGATCCTACTGGACGAGCTTGGTCGGGGCACATCTACCTACGATGGGATCTCCATTGCGTGGTCGATTGTGGAATATTTGCATGAACACCCAAAAGCCAAAGCAAAAACGTTATTTGCTACCCATTATCACGAACTCAATGAAATGGAAAATTCGTTTGGGAGGGTGAAAAACTACAATGTTACCATAAAAGAACTGGGTAAAAAGGTAATTTTTTTAAGGAAATTGGTTCGTGGAGGGAGTAATCATAGTTTTGGTATCCATGTGGCAGGAATGGCGGGAATGCCAAAGTCTGTGGTTAAGCGAGCCGGGCAAATATTGAAAAAACTGGAAGATAACAGCAGTAAAGACAACCTTTCTAAACCCCTGGAAGACATTGGGGATAAGCGCGAAGGAATGCAACTTAGCTTTTTTCAATTGGACGACCCGGTGTTGAAACAAATCAGGGATGAAATTGCATATTTGGATATAAATAACCTTACCCCAATTGAAGCATTGAATAAATTGAACGATATTAAGAAGCTTACTGGATTGAAATAATCGCATCTTAAATCACATTTTCTTTTGGAGAAAACGAAATTTGATTTATATTTGCAACGCGAAAATAAAAACGTTCTGCACATTAATTATCAAAGCCGATAAGGCTTATACCAAATAATAAAAGCGAGAATAGCTCAGTTGGTAGAGCACGACCTTGCCAAGGTCGGGGTCGCGGGTTCGAGTCCCGTTTCCCGCTCTTTTTTTTTAAGGACGCCCGGATGGTGGAATTGGTAGACACGCTGGACTTAAAATCCAGTGGCCATTGTGGCTGTGCGGGTTCAAGTCCCGCTCCGGGTACTTAAAAGAATCACAAAAATTTATTCTTGCCCCAATGTCAACATCAAATTATCATGTTTATGTAATTGAGAGTTTGAAAACTGGTATTTATTTATAGGATTCAATTAACCAATTTACTTTGCCCTCAAAAGGATCCTCGGTCAATTTAAATCCATCTCCGGTTTTTGTTACCGATATAGGGTGCAGTTGATTATCAGAAGGGAGGCAGATTTTGCCTTTTGCTGCATTTGAACCATCTGAATATACTTTCAATTCCAGTTCTGACCAATCCATATCATCAGTTGTTTGGGCTAGCTTAATATGAGGTATAATTGTACCTTCGCGAACGAGCAATATTATTGGGATTTGCCCGGCTTCGATATGATGCCAGCCTCCGGAGTAAACTTCTCCGCTTTGGTAATCAATCCATTTGCCTTTGGGCAGATAGACATCGCGATCAAAGGTATTTGTTTCGAAAAGTGGCGCTACCAGCAAATCAGATCCAAATAAATATTCATTATCAATCAACCATGAACCCGGATCATCGGGAAACTCAACAAAGAGCGCTCGCATCATAGGCAAGCCATTTTCGCTGGAGTGTTTTGCCTGCGCATAGATATAAGGCATTAATTTATACTTTAGTTCAGTTGACAAGCGAAATGCATTATTGAAACCTTCGCCATATTCCCAGGGTTCTTTTGGCGGGGCACCATGGGTCCGTGAATGCGAAGTGAGCATCCCGAAAGGTAACCATCTGCGGTAAATTTCTTCCGGGGTTTTTAAAACAAACCCTCCAATATCGTGGCTCCAAAAAGTGAAGCCCGAAAGCCCGATTGAGAGTCCTGCCCTCAAAGTAGCTGCCATAGCAGTATTGGTATTGGCTGCATCGCCACCCCAATGAACCGGGTAACGCTGGCTGCCAGCCCATGTTGAGCGTGCCCAAATAATGTTTTCCCCGGTAATTTCCTTTGTAATTTCAGCAACCGCTTTGTTGTACCTAAGTGGGTACAAGTTGTGTTCATAAAATCCGGTTTTGCCTGAAGCATAAATGCCATTCGCAGGTGCAGCTTCACCAAAATCTACCTTTATGGCACCAACTCCAAGTTTCAACAAACCCGCAATTTTATTTTGGTACCAATCTACTGTATTCGGGTTTGAAAAGTCAAGTACAGCATCTTCATACGGAAGGTTGCCCTTGTTATTTTTTACAAATAGCCCCTTTTCAATAATTTCATCGAACAGTTTGTTTTTGGGGACAAAATAAGGAAGTTGCCAAAGGCACACCCTGAAGCCCTGGTCTTTTAAATCGCTAATCATTTTTCCTGGATCAGAAAAACGTGATTCGGAGAATTTATAGTCGCAACGCCAGTCGGTTTCGAACCAACCTGTATCGAAATGGATTACATTACTAGGTATTTTATTTTTGCGCAAGTTGAATGCAACCTTTCGGCCATCTTCTTCCGAAAAATAGGTAATTCGACTCATCCAAAGCCCAAACGACCATAGTGGGGGCATTTGTGCTTTCCCGGTAAGATCGGTATAAGCGTTTAATATTTCTTTGGGATTCCCCAGAAATACAAATAAATCGAGTGTTTCATCACCAATCATCAATGAATTGATGGACGTCATATACTTTCCAAAATCACAGGTAATTGGTGTTGAGGTGTGCATAAAAAGCCCATAGCCCCGACTGCTCATAAAAAAAGGGATGGGTTTATAGGATGTTTCATTTTGGACACCATTGGCATCATCGGTCCACAGGACAACTTTTTGTCCGCGTTTGTTCAAATTTGTGAATGATTCGCCACAACCAAATATTTTTTCATCGGGCGAAAGGGTAAAAACAGCATTAACACTTCTTGAATAATCGGATGAACGGCGCACAAAAGACAGAGGTGTGACTGGTGTGAATGTGCTCCGGTTATTGTCTGAATCATGCACGGTTTGAGTCAATAGTTTTCCCGTTGCATCGTAAAATTCAATGTGGAATGGATATGTGCGAATAACAACTGAACCTGAATTGTTTGTGTATTTATAGGCGCCTTCCAGTTTGGTATAGTTCCATGAACCATCTTTTGGGGCAAGTTTGTTCACCAACATTAAAGAAGGTTCATCGCTTTGCAAATCGAATCCGGTATTCATCCTTATCCGAATAGTGTTTGGCGACGAAAAATCAAGGGAAAAGGGCAATTCAGGATGAACTTCGTATTCATTGCCCGGGAACTCATTTCCTTCTGATGGAGCCAGCCTGCCCAGCATATTATTAAATGCCTGTCGTGTTTTATAAATATGCCTGTGCCATTTTACAACTCCTTTCCCGGTTAAGGGATCAAAAGAAACCAGGCTATCTGCAAGGAAATATGTATTGGTGAAATTTCTAAAATCTTTACTAATATCGATTGGTTCGTTTAGCAATGTTCTTGATTCAATTCCTGTTGCTATTGGCAACTGTGCTTTTGCAGAAATAAAGCACAATGCAAAGACCGGGACACTTAAAAGAAGTTTTAAAGACCGTGGTTTAGCTGATTTCATTTGAAGTATGTCTGTTCGTTTATATGTTATAGCCCGAAATAATTAAAACCCCTATTAGTCGGTAACTTTAACTTCTGTTTTTAAGCGGATATCGCCCGCAGAAACGCCTGTAAGCAATTCAAATTTGCCGGGTTCAACCACAAAACCCTTTGAATTTTCGTCGTAAAAACCGAGTAGGTCAATTTTGATTTCCAAAATAACTTCTTGTTGGTTTCCTTTTTTAAGAAATACTTTTTTAAAGGCTTTTAATTCTTTGACTGGTCGCAATACTGAGCATTCAGGATCGGAAACATACAATTGGACAACTTCTGCACCGTCAAATCCTCCGGTATTTTTTAATTGAAGTTGTACCTTAATAATTTCATCCTTCGAATATTCCTTTTTATCGGTTTTCAATTCGGAGAGTTCAAAGGAAGAATACGATAATCCATGCCCAAATGAATAAAGTGGCTTTATATTTTTCGTGTCGTACCAGCGATATCCAACTAAAATATCTTCTTCATAATTTAATTCAAGGTTTTCACCGGGGTAGTTACCCAACATTTGTTCGGGACTATCGGTTATGGAAACAGGAATGGTAAAGGGCATTTTCCCGGATGGGTTTACTGTGCCCAGCAATACATCAGTAAGGGCATTTCCGCCCTCGGAACCATTATACCAAGCCCAAACAAGTGCCGGGATTTCGTCATTTATTCGGCTTAGGTTCAACGGCGAGCCGGCAGTGAATAAGACGATGGTATTGGGATTTACTTTGTTAACTTCCAAAATTAATTTTTCCTGTCCATAGGGCAATTCCATATCCGGTTTATCAAAACTCTCGGTGTCGTAATCATGGTTTATTCCGGCAAAGATTATTGCCACATCTGTTTTGCGGGCAAGGGCTACCGCTTCCTTTAAGAGTTTCTGTTGCTGCGCCTTATCTTCTTTCAGGATTAATCCTGAACCATAATCCATTTTTGACAGTTTTTCGTATCCCTTGGCAACCTTAATTTCAATACTTTTCCCCAATCTGTTTTGTAAGCCAGCCAAAGGGGTAACTTCATATTTTGCCTTCAGTCCGGAGCTGTTTCCCCCGGCTGCATGTTTGCGGGTGGCATTATCCCCAATAACAGCAATGGATTTTATTTTTTCTTTATTAATTGGCAGAACCTGTTGGTCATTTTTAAGCAATACGATCGATTCTTTTGCAGTGTTGTATGCTGCTTGTGAGTGCTCGGTACCAGTAAAGGCACCTTTTTCACGATCATCGTCAAGAGCTTTGATATTATGCATTACCCAAAGTATGTGGCGGACTTTATCATTGATAACTTTTTCACTGACTTCCCCGCTTTCAACTGCCGCTAAAAGCTTATCGGCAAAATAATAACGATTGTATGTGCTATCGGTACCCATTTCAAGGTCAAGCCCGGCATTGGCAGCTTCAACTGTTGTATGTACAGCCGCCCAATCGGACAATATAATGCCTTTGAAGCCCGCTTCCTCACGCAAAAGAGTGTTCATTAGATAGGGATTTTCGCAACACCATGTTCCACGAAACTTATTATAAGCGCCCATAACCGAGTATGCATTTCCTTCTTTAATGGCAGCCAGAAAACCGGGCAGATATATTTCACGCAGTGCCCGTTCGCTCATCTCAACATTTACGGTGCCACGATCAATTTCCTGGTTGTTGGCAATGTAGTGTTTAATGCATGCAGCCACGTCTTTTGATTGAATCCCCTGGATGTATGGAACGCACATTTGCGAAATCAGGTATGGATCTTCGCCCATGTACTCAAAATTACGGCCGTTTAAAGGTGTTCGAAGTACGTTAAATCCGGGGCCTAGCAAAATATCTTTACCCCGCCAGCGGGCTTCCTCTCCAAGTGCCTGCCCTCCCAGGTATGCTAATTCAGGATTCCAGGTTGCAGCAAGGGCTGTTCCGGTTGGGAAATAGGTGCATGAATCATTGGTCCAGCCCGCGGCAGACCACGAGTCCCGACTGATTTCTTCACGAACCCCATGTGGACCATCTGATAAGTGAAGTTCAGGGATTCCTAGTCTTTCAACTCCGGCACTGGTAAATTTAGAGTTGCCATGCAGCATCCCTATTTTTTCATTAAGGCTCATCTGACTAATCAGGCTTTCAATTCTTTGATCGTCCGGATTGGATTTGTCTTTTTCTGTATTATCGTTTGTATTGCATGAAATAATGCTAAGGATGATAAATGCATAAAAAATTGCTTTTCCCATTTTTAAACTGTTTGAAATAGTTCGTATTCGTTAATTTGATATTTTTTGAATTTTAAAATTAGACAATAAATCTTATCACGAGGTACAATTTCTGATACTTTTCCTGTAATGGCTAATTGTAACCCTTGATAATTCGATAGTTAAATTGTGATAAGTACAATAAAACGCTGACTTTTTCTGTGAGTGTAATTTATTGGTATAATAAAAGTTATTGGAGGGCAACGTTAAATCACAAAAGGATATTAATTTAAATGCTTCTTTAAATGCACATTCAACAGGGCAAATTCTTAACGAATAATTTTAATGAGTTTTCCCGGAATGACTTTTTCCGCAAGTTCCATGTTGTTCAACAATGCCAAATCTTTCATTGCTGTTTGCTGAACACCATAGTAACTAAATGCATCGGCTAAAGTACCGCTTCGTTGCACTTTCTTTATCTCAATGGTTTTCGGTTTTACATTAATTTTTGAAGCATCGGTAAGTTTGTTAAAATTACCCATTGTATGTTCAAAATTCTGGGTGTTTGCAATAAAATCGGCATCAGAAGAAACTCCGTGGAAAACGTAGATGGCACCATTGTACTCAATAAATGAAGATGTTACCCTAATGGTTTGGGCTTGGCCGGTTTGCTGGTCCTGACTTGTTTGTTTTGAATCGACCACTACTGCCTGCAATCCATTTACACTTGTGTTTCGGCTGTTTGTTACCTCCAACTTCAAACTTTCAATCGCTTTTTGTGCTGCTTCCTGAGGGGTTTTTTCTTGAGCTAGTGAGAAAAGCATCAGTGCTTTTTGGTCTGCCGAAACCATTTGTACCTGCATTGGTGAATTCACAAGGGTCCAACCACTTGGGATTGGATAGCTGAACTCCATTTCAGGATGGTAAAATGTATTTCCTTCAACATATCCCTGACGTGGGTCTTCACCATAAACCAAACCGTCAATCATTTTCAGGTAGCTATCTGAATTTACGGTATAATTAGCAAGTTTAATGCTGTCCTGCCATTGATCTGCTGTTTTATTTACCGTAATATACCTATCGCCCGGATCGGGATGGGTTGACATAAAAGTTGGGACACCGGCATGGTCACTTTCCATTTGCATTTTATCGAGCACATTAAAAAATTCGGCCATGTGGTGTGCATCGTAGCCCATTTTTGTGGAGTATTCAACACCAAGCCTGTCGGCTTCGCGCTCATTATCCCGGCTAAATTTTAAAAACAGCAACTGCATTCCCTGCATTGCTTCATTTGCAAATTGAGCAAAATCTTTGGAGGCAATCATTCCACCAACCACTGCAAGCTGAACTACGGTTTGTTTTGCCTGGTTACTCACAGTGTGCCTGGCAGTAACATGCCCCATTTCGTGGGCAATGACACCCATTAGCTCTGCTTCACAATTAAAATGACCAAGTATTCCCCGTGTGAAATAGAGATATCCGCCGGGAACAGCAAAAGCATTTACCACTGGTGAATCGAGTATCCGAACATGATATTTTAAATGTGGGCGGTGCGATAATTTACCCATTTCATCCACTTTGTTTGTTATGAAATTTTGCAATGTTTCGTTGTCGTAAAGTCCAAAAGTTGCAATTACCTGTGGGTCATAATTGGTCCCCATGGCAATTTCCTGTTCTTCCGACATAAACATCAATTGTTTTTTCCCGGTTACAGGGTTAACAGCACATGATGGAACCAAAAGTACTAAAGAGATGATGCTTAAGGCTGTGAACAGGTATTTAAAGGATTTCATGATGGATGATTTATTTGTTTATGTCAATATAAAAAAAACACCCGTAAAATGTTTCCGAAAAATGGATTAATTTGAGATAATTTATTGTTGTAGAATAAAGGAACCGTTCTTTCTTAAGAGAACGGTTCCTTTAACCAGAAGTATAGTGCATAGGTCAGATCATTACTGCATCGAAGCTTTCATTCCCTCCGTAGTAGTATAATATTTAACAATCATATTTGGTACTTCCCATTCCGGGAGTTTCCCATCGATCAGGTATTGAAGGTATTTTTCGGTTACCTGGGCAAAGTGGGCTTCGTGCCCGACTTTATATTTTTGTGGGATATCAATGGTCCAAAGATTGCTTTTTATTTTCACTAAACTTATTCCCGGATAAGTCTGTGCCAATTCCGTGTTAACCACTTTTGTTAAGTCAATTTCGAATTTATCCATATCAATTTCTTGATTAGCTTCGATATAGATGGTTGGTTTATATCTTTCTTTTTCACCCTGTTGGATAATTAAGTTACATTTAGTTCCTCGCATTATTGAATAATGGGTATCACCAGTCCCTTCAGGTGCCTCATAATTCCAAATAACCGATGTTTTGGCGTGGATGCCTTTAAGGGTATAATTGATTTCCCCATTGCTATAAACTTTTAAGATATCACCATTAAGGTATTTTTTTAAAGATTCAGGGTATTCAGTGAGCTGTGTTACTTTATTAAACATTTCCGGTGTCAGGTCGGTTGCCCAGCGTTTGCCCGAAATAATTTCAACATCTTCTTTTTTTAAGATAACTTCAGGAAAAGCTTCCCATTGAATAAGGTCAACCAGGTGAGTGCTAATATCCACAATGCCTTCTCCTTGTTTTTCTACATCAAAAAACCAAGCAGGACGTTTAAGAGCATTCTTCGAAACATATTTAAAGAAATGGTGTACACTTTCTTTGGTAATGGCTGGGTTTTCAGGGGTACCTATTTGCAGTTGGCCAAACACTTCAGGGATTTTTGAAAGTTCACATTGGAGGATGGTGGTGACCTCATGCCTTTCGGTCATGATATCATATAACAATACATTGTTTTGTTTTGCCACCTCAAAAGCTTTTTCAAGCATCGGAAAATATTCGGGCGTTATAACCATTGGTTTATCGGCTAGCACATTAAAACCTGCTTCGACCGAACGAAGTATGTATTCTGTTTTGTTCGCATTATTGCCCGAAGTAACCATTACATTTCCAGGTTTCTCGGAAATCATTTTTTCAAAGAAATCGCTTCCGACATACACTTTTTCTTTCCAGCTGGTTGGGTTTTCGGTGCGGGTATTAAAACCTTCAATCCGTTTAAGGTGATCTTGCACATCGGAGCCTTTGGGGGCATAAACATGTACCACCGGATCAACCTGTTCATACATACTTTTTTGTACCAAAGCGGCATGAAAGTGCCCGGGGTCAAGGGTGATAAGTTTAACTTCGTTTTTGGCTCCTGTAAACATATTTTGATTTTTAACCGCTGTATTTTTTTTCGACTTGTTGTTGCATCCAATCATTAAAAGCAAGCCCAAAAAAAGGAAGATTTGTACTGATTTCATTTTGGCAGAATTAGTTTAGTAAATTTTGTTAGCGTTCACAAAATACAAAACTTTTGGGGAATTTTGGGTGCCCAATTTTCACAGAACCATGAGTTCTGGTGAATGGCTCTTTTTTAAAATGAAGGATAATTAGAGTCTGCAAACCGTTTCATCAACGGTACGGTTAAAAACATGAATACTTTCGGTGTTCACATTGGGTGGCATTCCACCTCCGCAAGACCAGATGACTCGTTTGTTTTCCCCAAAATCCTGGATCATCTTTCGGGTTTCGGTTTCAATTTGTTCAATATTCCCAGTTGCCAGAACATCGCGTGGCGGCAGGTTCCCGATAAGGGCAACTTCAGGACCGGCAAGTGCCCTGATTTCTTGCATGGAGTGTTCGAAGCTGAAATTGAACAGGTTAACATCCATGTCTTTTAAAAATGGTGTTGAAATTAATCCTTGCGCATCGTTATGCAGAAAATTTAATTTTGAATCAAATGAATTGAAAATGCGCTTCACATATGGTACTGCATATTCTTTGCATTCATCAGCGCCTATAAATCCAATAATATCATCCAACAATAAAATGCCTTCGATGGATGGAAAGGTTTTCTTTTGAAGCTTTATCCAGTTTATGGTAAAATCAGTAATCATTTCCAACAATTTATGGCTATTTACCGGGTCCATCATGAATCCCATCATGAGTTCGCTGATTCCCAACAAAAAGGACGCAATATTTAAGGGACCTCTGGCAACGCTGATTTTTATTTCATGCCCTATGCCTTGTATCGGTTTTTGGTAATTGATAAGCCTTTGCAAAATAAATGGGAGAAGCCCGTCGGTTTCAGGATTAGGAAGTTTTAGCTTGTTCACATCACTAATTTCCGACATAATTGTTCCCGCATGCGGTAGGTTGTTTGGGTGCCAGATGAGTTTTGCCCCGAATGCAGAGGGCTCAGAACACATTCCAAATTCGGACCAAAAACCAGGCAGGAATATAGTTTCGGGAAATGTTTCAACGACTTTTTTGTTTGCCTGAAACCAGGTTTCTTCGGAGGAATAATAGTTCAAGGTTGAAATCCCTGCCCATCCCGGAATCCAAGGGCTGTCAACAATAAAACCTGTTATTGGCTCTTTGGTGTTTTTGCCATTAATTACACCCAATAATTTTTCCCATTGCTCATTGGTCATTTGCGTGATTTAATTGTTTCGCCCGAGGTCAGGTTAAAATAATTCCTTAATGTTCTACTTTTATTTGGACAGAAGATCCAAGTTCGATTAAGAACCCAACAGTTTGGCTTCTTTTAACAGTTCTGCCATTTCAAGTTGTACTTCTTTAGCTGCCAGTTTTGCTTTTTCGGCAAAATCAACATTGTTCGAAGCATAAATAATTCCACGGGATGAGTTGACGAGCAAGCCACATTTGTTGTTCATTCCATTTTTGGCAACTTCCTGAAGGCTTCCACCTTGCGCACCAACCCCCGGAACCAACAAAAAATGATTTGGGATAATTTCCCTGATTTCTTTAAGTTTCTCGGCTTTGGTGGCACCAACCACATACATCATGTTCTCGGGCGTTCCCCAGTTTTGCGAGGTTTTTAAAACAGATTCGAAAAGCTGGTCGCCATTTTCATTGTTTTTTAGGTATTGAAAGTCAGCTGCCCCTTTGTTTGAAGTTAATGCCAGAAGTATCACCCATTTATCAAGATAGGTCATAAAAGGTTTTACCGAATCTTCGCCCATATATGGTGCAACGGTTATTGCATCGAAATCGAGGTGATCAAAAAATGCCCTGGCATACAAGTTCGAAGTATTCCCGATATCGCCTCTTTTTGCATCTGCAATCACAAATATTTCAGGGTATTTTGATTTGATATACATCACCGTTTTTTCAAGGCTCACATATCCTTTTGAACCTAAACTTTCGTAAAATGCCAGGTTGGGTTTATAAGCAACACTGAATTCCTGGGTTGCATCAATAATTTCTTTGTTGAAAGTAAAAACCGGGTCTGAAGTATCTAACAGATGGCTTGGGATTTTTTGGATATCCGTGTCAAGTCCGACACAAAGGAATGATTGTTTCTTTTTAATTTGCTCAAATAGTTGTTCTTGGTTCATATCAGGAGCCTGTTGATTCCCCGAAAGGGGAAGATGTAATTGTATTATTTATTCGTTTATCTTAAATATGCGCTCAGCCTTTATTTTCACTATGATTGAGCAGCATTAAATTTCAGCCTCTTTCATTTTTTCGGCATTTTCTTCAATCATTAATTTTTCAATGATTTCATCGATATCCCCGTTAATGGCAGCTTGTAAATTATACATGGTCAGGTTAATCCGATGGTCGGTAATCCTTCCCTGCGGCCAGTTGTAAGTCCTGATTTTTGCTGAACGGTCGCCGGTTGAAACCATGGTTTTCCTTTTAGAAGAAATTTCATCCAGGTACTTTTGATGTTCCAGGTTATAAATTCGGGTCCTCAATTCGATCATTGCTTTGGCAAGGTTCTTCAACTGTGATTTTTGATCCTGACAGGTAACAACAATACCTGTTGGCTCGTGGGTTAGCCGGATTGCCGAATAGGTAGTATTAACAGACTGTCCACCTGGCCCAGATGAACAGTAGGTGTCTTTACGGATATCACTTTCTTTCAAATCAATATCAAATTCTTCGGCTTCGGGCAACACTGCTACGGTTGCAGCAGATGTGTGTACCCTTCCCTGCGTTTCGGTTTGCGGGACCCTTTGCACACGATGAACACCAGATTCGTATTTCATCGTACCATAAACATTTTCTCCCGATATTTTTGCAACGATTTCTTTATAGCCTCCAGATGTACCTTCGTTCACGTTGGTGATATCCATCTTCCAGCCTTTCTTCTCACAGTATTTTGTGTACATCCTGAAAAGGTCGCCTGCAAAAATACTTGCTTCGTCGCCTCCTGTTCCTGCCCTGATTTCGAGTATGGCATTTTTAGAATCCTCAGGATCGGCCGGAACCAAAAGCATTTTGATTTCATTTTCTTTTGCCGGAATTTGTTTTTCGGCGAGTTCGATCTCTTCCCTTGCCATTTCCCTTAATTCCTCATCAGATTCTTCGGCAAGCATTTCTTTTCCGGTTTCAATATTATCAATAAGGTTTTTGAACTCTTTAAACGATTTAATAAGTTCTTCCAACCTTTTGTATTCCTGGTTAAGCTTCACATAACGCTTCATATCAGCGATTATTTCCGGGTCGGATATTTGTTGGCTTACCTCTTCAAACCTATGCTTGATAGAATCAAACTTTTCTAACAATGAATTTGCTGCCATAATGGTGTTCTTTTCTTAAATTTTGTTTTTACAGGATCAATATGTAAATGTTCCAAACTCCGAGTTGATGGTTAGTTGTTTACCCTCACCTTTTTCTACCCTTCCAATAACTTTCGCATCAATTGCGAATTCATTTGCAATGGAGATAATATCACCTGCAATATTTTCAGGGGCATAAATTTCAAAGCGATGCCCCATGTTAAATACTTTATACATTTCCTGCCATTCGGTTCCTGATTGCTCCTGTATTATTTTGAATAATGGCGGAATTGGAAACATATTGTCTTTAATAACATGTACATTGTCCACAAAGTGCAACACTTTTGTTTGCGCCCCTCCAGAACAATGGATCATGCCATTTATCCTTTTTCTGTGTTTTGCTAAAATCTTTTTGATAACAGGAGCATAAGTCCTTGTTGGTGAAAGAACCAGTTTACCTGCATCGATATTTAATTCTTTTATGGAATCGGTCAGCTTATAATTTCCGGAGTAAACCAAATCTGAAGGAACATCCGGATCGAATGATTCGGGATATTTGCCTGCCAGGTAATTCGCAAAAACATCGTGCCGTGCCGAGGTTAAGCCATTACTGCCCATCCCCCCGTTGTATTCATTTTCGTAGCTTGCGGTTCCAGAAGAAGATAGTCCGATAATTACATTGCCTGTAGAAATATTGTCTGCCGAAATTACATCTTCTTTTTTCATTCGACAGGTTACGGTCGAGTCAACAATGATGGTACGAACCAGATCACCAACATCAGCAGTTTCGCCTCCAGTTGAGTAAATCGAAATTCCCAGTTCCCTGAGGTTAGCAAGCAACTCTTCAGTTCCGTTAATAATAGCGGCAATTACTTCACCCGGTATTTTATTTTTATTTCTTCCGATGGTTGAAGAAACCAGGATGTTGTCGGTAGCGCCCACACAAAGCAAATCATCCACATTCATGATGAGTGCGTCCTGGGCTATCCCTTTCCATACCGAAAGGTCACCGGTTTCTTTCCAATACATGTAGGCAAGTGCCGATTTTGTGCCAGCCCCATCGGCATGCATAATATTGCACCAATCGGGGTCGCCGCCCAATACGTCAGGGACAATTTTACAGAATGCTTTTGGGTACAATCCTTTGTCCACATCTTTTATTGCACTGTGCACATCTTCTTTGGATGCCGAAACGCCTCTTGCGCTATATCTTGACTCTGTTACCATCTAATTTATTGCTGTTTTTTGCGGGTACAAAATTAACATTTTTAACCCAATTTAATTGTTTTACTGCCATTTGATTTTACAAATGATAAAACATTAATGAGAGATCAGGGTGATTTCAAATAAGCTAATGGTATAGGAAGCGCTTAATTTTTTTTGTGGGTGTTTTTTCAAAAGGCACTGGTTGAAGCACAACCGCTTGTAACCTTGAGAATTTGTTGAGCTCTTCGTTCACTTTTTTGTGGATGTCGTTCAGGATTTCATCAATTTTATCGTTTACATACTGTTTAGCTTCTTGTTGCATCGATTTAAATTGATTTTCAATTTCTTCCATATTCAAATGGATCATGGCAACCAGCTTCCCTTTTTTCTGCACAACCATCGATTCTAAAACAAACCTCATTTTATTGATGACAGACTCAATGTCTTCGGGAAATATGTTCTCTCCACTGGCTCCCACAATCATGGTTTTAATACGCCCTTTTATATAAAGGAAATTGTCTTTGTCGAGCCATCCCCGGTCACCGGTTTTAAACCAGCCATCTTCGGTAAACACCGCATCTGTTAAGTCTTGAGCCTTGTAATATCCTTTCATTACGTTGGGGCCTTTTGCTTGTATTTCGCCTTCGCCCGTTACCGGATCTTTATCGGCAACCCTCAGTTCAACACCTTCAACTGCGGGACCGGTCGAGCCAATCCTGGTGTTGTTTACCACAGCACCTGCCAAAAGGGGTGAAGTTTCTGTAAGCCCATATCCAATGGCATAAGGGAAATTGCTTTCGTGAAGGAACCTTTCAACCATTTCATCCAATTTGGCTCCACCGATACCAAAAAAACGGACATTCCCGCCGAATGATTGCATCAGTTTATTTCCGGCAACCTTATGAAGTTTTTTCCTGAAAAAAGGTACAGAGTACAGTAAGCGCATGGGAAAACTTCCCTGAAACTTAGGCAGGATTTTAAGACGGAATATTTTTTCGATTATTAATGGTACAGACAGAATAATGGTTGGTTTAACCTTTGCCAACGCTTCCATTAATACTGGTGGGGTGGGCAATTTTCGGAGGTAATGGATGGATGCACCATATTTTACCGGAAGAAGAAAACCAACCGTGTTTTCCAAGGTGTGCGACAAAGGCAACATGGATATAAATTTGTCGCTTGTATCTATTTTTTGTAAATGATAACATTGTTGGGTGGTCCATGCCAGGTTTTTCTGGGAGAGCATAACTCCTTTCGAATTTCCGGTTGTTCCCGAAGTATAAATGATGGATGCAATGTCTTCTTCATCAACCTGAGGGCGATTTAAATTAGCGCTTGAAATGGGTTTGCTACTTGCGAAACTATCCAAATCTTCTATTGGCGTATTGAGTGGAATGTTTGCAAAATTATCAAGTAAAATAATTTGGCTGCAGGCTTTAGGTAAATTAGCAATACCTTTGTTATAAAGCGCTTTTGAAACAATTAAAACCTTTGCCTCGGAATGATCAAGTATTGTGGCAATTTCGTTGGTATGAAAATCGGGCAAAATAGGTACGGCAATTGCGCCGCTTAGCTGAATTGCAAAAAAAGCAACCCCCCAATTTGGCATATTCGCGCTTAGGATGGCAACTTTATCTCCCTTTTGAATACCAATACCCATCAAGTAATCACACATTAGGTTCACATCGGTACCAAGTTCTTCATAGGTGTAATTTTCTTCTCCGGCAAATACCAAAGAAGTTTTATCTTTAAACTTAAAAATTGACTCGGAAAATAAATTTGGGAGGGTGAGATTTGTTGAATTTCCCATATTTTGCATTTTGTTTCGCTTTGTTTTTCAGGAGTATAAACAACAGCCCCTGAGAATATGTTGTAAGCAAATGTAAAAAAAAACAATATTGCTTCCTTTTCAAAGGTTAACGAAACGATGCTTTGTTGAAGACAAAATCGCAATTTAAGCCAGGCGAATAGAAATTTAGAATTTTTTAGTCGATAATATGGAAAAATTAAACCTAATAGGGCGAACCACAAGGTATGTAAAAGCATATTTTGAGAACGAGGGTAGCGGGCATGATTGGTGGCATATATACAGGGTGAAGAAAATGGCGTTGCAACTGGCAAAAAAAGAAGGTGGAGACTTGTTTATTATTGAAATGGCGGCATTGCTTCACGACCTGGATGACTGGAAGTTGTTTGAAAATAATGGACAAGTTGTTTCAAAAGCAAGAAAATGGTTACAAAACCTTGGTTTGGAACCTTACACCATCAAGCAAATTGTGGACATCATCGGGCAGGTATCATTTAAAGGGGCAAATGTTGAGGTAAAGGCTACAAGTATTGAAGCAAAGATTGTACAGGATGCCGACAGATTGGATGCAATCGGGGCAATTGGGATTGCCCGTACCTTTGCTTATGGGGGTAGCAAGTCCCGCTTACTTTACCATCCGGAAATAAAGCCCGTTATGCACAATAGTTTTGATACTTATAAGGATAACAATGCCCCGACCATCAATCATTTTTATGAGAAACTTTTACTGTTAAAAGATCGGATGAATACCCCGACTGCAAAGAAAATAGCAAAAAAGAGGCACCAATTTATGGAGGTGTTTCTTGAAAATTTTTATCAGGAATGGAATGCCAATATGTAGAATTTGCCAGTTGTATTCTTGTAAAATTTAATCAATGAGCCAGAAAATTTGACAATTAAGGTTCAAGAAATTAGATGCTGTCGTTTTTTGAGAGATGGTCGGCAGCAATTTCCAGTTCTTTATACCAGTCTTCCCCGTATTTTCTAATGAGCGGTTCTTTCAGGAATTTGTACATCGGAAGTTTCTGTGATGTGCCGCATTCCCTCCCGGGGATACAAATCTTTAAACGTTCATAATTAACGGCATCGAATCGTTTGTATTCTGTAATCCGTATTGGGAACAGATGGCAGCTAATTGGTTTTCTGAAATCTGTTTTCCCATCAAAATAGGCTTTTTCAATGGCACATTTTAAAATACCTTTATCGTCGCGATAGGTAAATGCACATTCGCTTTTATTGACTAAAATGGTCACCAGGTCTCCGTCTTCATCAACAAACGAAACTCCTTGTTTCTGAATGGTTTCCTTGTTAATTTCAGGCAGATAAGGTTCAACGGCCGGATAGATTTCCTTGATCTTTTCCTCTTCTTCTTTGGTGATAGGCGCCCCAGAGTCGCCCTCCACGCAGCAAGCCCCTTTGCATTTCATCAAATCGCAAAGAAAATGCTTTTCGATCACATCAAGGCTTATCAGTGTTTTGCCAATTTCGAGCATGATAGTTTTTTAAAATAATTCCCGCTAAAAGCGGGAATCTCCCAATACGTCAAGAAGATTCCTGCTTTCACAGGAATGAATATGGTTCTATTCAAAAAACCTAATAATTACTTGATCAAATTCTTACCGGTCATTTCAGCGGGTGTGTCTAGTCCCAAAATGTTCAATAAGGTTGGGGCGACATCTGCTAAAATTCCGTTTTCAATTTTTGCTTCTTTGTTATCACCCACAAAAATACATGGAACCGGGTTCAGTGAGTGTGCTGTATTTGCCGATCCATCTTTGTTTACACCATTATCGGCATTACCGTGGTCAGCTATAATAATTACTTCATATCCGTTGTTGCGGGCAGCTTCCACAACTTCTTTTACGCATTGGTCAACAGCTACCACGGCTTTGTAAATTGCTTCGTAAACACCAGTGTGCCCAACCATATCGCCATTGGCAAAGTTAAGGCAAACAAAATCGGCAGATTGGTTATTTAATTCGGCAACAATTTTTTCTTTTACAATAGGTGCCGACATTTCTGGTTGCAGGTCGTAGGTAGGTACTTTTGGTGAAGGAACCAAAATTCTAGTTTCTCCCTCAAATTCATCTTCGCGGCCACCACTAAAAAAGAAAGTTACATGCGCGTATTTTTCTGTTTCAGCAATACGGATTTGTTTTAATCCGGCAGCCGATACAACTTCACCCATAGTGTTGGTAACATTTTCTTTGTCAAAGATCACATTAATGCCTTTAAAGTCGGCTTTATAATTGGTTAATGTATACCACTGTAGATCCATTGTTTTCATTCCAAATTCAGGCAGGTCTTCCTGGGTAAAAGCAATGGTTGTTTGGCGTAGCCTGTCGGTCCTGAAGTTAAAACAAATAACCACATCACCTTCTTCGATGGTTCCAACTGGTTGGTTATTATCATCGACCATTACGATTGGTTTCAGAAATTCATCGGTAACTCCATTATCGTATGAAGCTTTTACGGTCGCCAGCAAATCGTTTGATTTTTCACCTTCACCTTTGGTGTATAAATCGTATGCAAGTTTAAGCCTGTCATAGTTTTTATCACGGTCCATTCCAAAATAACGCCCGATCACTGAAGCAAATTTAGCATTGGTTGGTTCAATGGCAGCCAGGTCAGTTTCGAGGAAACCAAGTCCTGAGCGTGGGTCTGTGTCCCTGCCATCGGTTAATCCATGAATAAAAATATCTTCCAAGCCCATGTCGGTAGCCATCTGGCATAAGGCAACCATGTGTGAGCTTAAAGCATGCACTCCACCGGGGCCAATTAAGCCAATTAGATGTACTCTTTTAGAATTTTCTTTGGCATACGAATATGCTTTTACCAATTGAGGGTTTTCCCAAAGGGATTTATCGCGGATTGCTTTGGTAATCTTAACCATGTCCTGATACAATACCCTTCCTGCACCAATATTTAGATGGCCAACTTCAGAATTGCCCATTTGTCCATCAGGTAACCCAACGTTTTCGCCTGAAGTTAATAGTTGTGAGTGTGGATATTCATTCATTAACGAATCCATAAACGGAGTAGGGGCAGTTGCAATAATATCTTTTTCTGAACCATCGCCAATTCCCCATCCATCAAGGATCATTAAAAGTGCTTTTTTATTTTTTGACATTTTATAGCGTTGTTAATTTATATATCTGATAAATTGATCCATAAATCGAATCAGGGACAAAAATATCTTTTTTTAAGGAGGGAAAGAAATGTCGTAAGGAATGTTCGCTTTAATTAACGAATATTTATCAGATAATTAATGGGGAAATTTACAATCGGTTGTTAACAATATTGTTGTAAATAGAACCAAATTGAATTCTGACACCCACGCCTGTATATATTTCATATGAGGATGGAAGTTTTACCCTGTTAAGCAAGATATCTTCGAGGCTGGCCTCACTTTTGGGCAGGTAAATTTGGTCATGAATGTTTTCAGCCCTAAACTGGAAATTCATAGAGAAACCGCGTACAATCCGGATAGAAAGTTCTGTGTCAAGTGTAATCCTGTTTTTACTAAAATCGTGCAGATAGTTAGTGGCATTAAGCCCCGCTTCTACTTCCCCCCAGGGTTGGACCAATTGGAGGTCGAGTTGAAAGCTGTGTTCCCAAAGACCTTCTTTTTGTTTGCCATAAATTGTTTCTTCATAATAGCTTTTCCATTCAGGTCCCAGGTAATATGCCAAGGTAAAAACCTTTCGGTCGGAAATATCCCACGGGAAAATATTGTATTCAACGGCTGGTTTAACTGATATGGAATAGTAAATATTACTATAGTTGCTGTTTTGATAATTGGCAAACATCCCGGCAGACCATCTTGGAGAAAGGCTTTTTACAATACCTGATCGAATATAACTTGATATATTTTCCGACCTGTAATCCTCTCCATCGCTTTCATATTGCCGTGTTCTTACCGACATGCGTCCAAAATTCCTGTATTTCCAATCTTCTGTTACTTTGTCGGCACGCAAATTATAGGAATAATTAAAATCATTTCGGCTTTCTTCGAGGTTAATATTCCCATTGAAATCACCCCTGAATGTCCAGTGGTTCCATGGATCTTTCACCTGTACCGTTTCCGATTCTTTATCTCCTTTGTAACGGATGCTTATGTTTGAACTTACCTGAGACTGCTGAACAAAGGGCATTAAGCCCATTGTTAGTGCATTTACGATGGTTTTTCGTTCTTCCTCTTGTGTGTCACCTGGATTTGTAGTGCAACTAAGCGTGAAATTAGTCAAATTCTCAAATGATTTGTTGTTGTACATAAGCGAATAAACCATTCCGCCACCTCCGTTTCGGCGTATATTAATAATGATCTGAACATCCGCGACAGCAGGATCGGTTACGAAATCGACAAATCGCATATTTCTGCGTAAGAAATCGAAGTCTAACTGTAGGCCTTCAATAAAGACTTTAGGTTTGTTTTCTAATTTGTCAAATGATTTATTTAATGGGATGGTAGTGTCAAAATCGTTTTCACTTCCGATATTTATTTGGGGGAACAATCCGGCAAGAATTAATAGAAAGAATAATCTTTTCATATTCTAGGTTTACTTGGTTTTAGGCAATAAGTATCAGGATTTTATTTCCCATTTTTCTCAAAAAACCAAATTTAGTTAATAGAATTAAGAAATGTGGAGTATATTTTTATATTTAAGAATTCATTAACAAATATTCTTAGCGTATTTATTTTATTTTTACATAAAAATCAAAATATTGGCGAGAAGAGAGAAAAATAAAAAGAAAACAGGAAGTGCTGGCCATCATCGTAAATTTGGTGAAGATTTTTTGCTTCAGAACAGTGAAAAGGAGGGTGTTTTAGAATTGCCAACGGGCCTTCAATACAAAATTGTGGAGCAAAAGGAGGGGGCAAAACCCGGAATGTTTGATACGGTGGTAATCCATCAAAGAGCATTATTGCTTGACGGGAAGTTGCTTGAAGATACCTACCGACAAAATAAACCGGTAGAAGCTAAGATGGAAGAATTGATTGAAGGTTTACAGGACGGTCTTCAAATGATGGCGGTTGGGAGCCGTTATAAGTTTTGGGTGCCCGCTGAGTTGGCTTGGGGGAAAAAGGGTACCAATTCAAAAATTCCGCCTTATGCAGTTCTCTCTTTTGATATAAGATTAATTGACATTCTTTAAACGTTTTATTTTATGGACTATACAGAAGATATTAAGCTAAAACTTTACGAAAAGTGTGAAGAGTACATTGAGGAAAAAATTTTCAACTCAAAAACTGCACTTGATAACTTAAAATCTACTGGGGAAGGAGATATAAAAAGTAGCGCGGGTGATAAATTTGAAACTGAAATTGCCATGCGCCACTTAGAGCTGGAGAAGTTTGGAAAACAACTTACCGAGGCACTCAACCTAAAAAAAGTGATGCCTTTACTTAAACCAGAACAACGTTTAACAGAAGTTGGAGTAGGAAGCCTGGTTATTACAAGCAATGGTAATTTTTATATTTCCATTAGTGCAGGAAAAATCGAATTGGATGGGAAACAATATTTTGCGTTGTCAGGCGCAACTCCTGTCGCAAAACTTATGGAAGGGAAAAAGGCAGGCGATACTTTTCTTCTGAACAATATAACGGTTGATATTCAAGATGTGTTCTAGTGTTTCTGTTGAAACAAAATAATTATATGAGAACTTTGAGTTTAATCCTTGTTTTGTTGATTGCATTTTCATGTTCCTACAAAAAAGAGATTATTCCGGAAATTGATTTTGTAGAACTACAAACAAATACAGATGCCAGCTTACGGGCACTGCATGTAGTTAATGACCAGATAACCTGGGCTAGTGGTTCTAAAGGAACTGTAATAAATAGTCTGGATGGAGGTGAAAACTGGAATGTTTTTAAAGTCCCGGGCGAAGAAAAAAATGATTTTAGAAGCTTATGGGCTTGGGACGCAAAAAGGGCATTGGTTTTTGGAATATCAGGTCCCGAATTTGCATTTCTGACAAGCAACGGTGGAGTAACTTGGAAAGTTGTTTACCAGGATTCTACAAAAGGATTGTTTTTTGACACCATGGTTTTTGCCGATGAGTTAAATGGATTGGCAATCAGCGACCAGGTGGACGGTAAACCATTTTTAATCCGGACTGAAAATGGTGGTGTTGATTGGCAAAAGGTTGATTCAGTTCCTGGTGTTTATGCAGGCGAAGCCAATTTTGCGGCATCAAATACATGTATAAAGTTCCTACCATCGGGGCATGCATGGTTTGCTACAGGAGGTTCCTGCTCCAGGGTATTTTATTCGACCGATTTCGGGAAAACATGGAATCGTACACAAAACCTAAAGTTCCGTAATTCGCCAAGTTCAGGGGTATTTTCCATCGATTTTAAAAATAGCAGGGAAGGGGTTGTTGTAGGAGGAACATACGATCAGCCTGAATTGAACCAGAATATTTCTGCTTTTTCCAACGATGGCGGATTAACCTGGACTGGTTCGGAAACCATGCCCAAAGAATTTCGTTCGTGTGTACAGTTTTTCTCTGATGGGAATGAAGACTATGTTCTTGCAATTGGTAAAACCGGCTGTGATATTTCTGATGATAATGGGAAAAACTGGAAGTTTATAAGTAATCAGGGATATTATACATTGAGGGCTGTTCCGGGTACATTGACTGGTTTTGCAGCCGGAAGCAATGGACGGGTTGCGAAGTTTAAGATTCACTAAAGCACCATTTATTTTAAACACATTCCCCAGATTTGGTTGAAGAAATCCTTCAATTAGTTGATTGCGTTTTTCCAAAATGTGCGAATGCTTTATTATTGTTTTTGAAACAATTAGACAACACCATGGAAACAAATTATTATTTCAAAAACAAAAGAAAAATGAAGGCAATAGTCGTAATAGCATCCATTTTTTTTGGTGCATGCAGCGAAGGAAATGAACTAATCGAAGACAACACTTACGAAACTGTGAAAGCAATATCTACAATGTCTTATCCGATTGTGAGTACAAATCAGACTTTGTTTTATGGCAACTATGATCAAATCTCTACAGTGAGCAGTAATGGGCAGTTTTATGGGCAGGATGCGAACTACAGTTCACATGAGTTAAATTATACTGATAACCAGGACGGAACAATTACCGATAATGTTACCGGGCTTATGTGGCAAAAAAATCCTGGAGATAAAATGACCTACGATGAAGCAGTTAATGGGGCTGCAAATTTTGGTTTAGCCGGATATTCCGACTGGCGCTTGCCGAGTATAAAAGAATTGTATTCACTGATTATTTTTAGTGGTGAAGATCCCAGTGGTTATGAGGGTAGTAATACAAATAACTTAGTACCATTTATTAATACCCAATATTTTAACTTTGAATACGGAAATCCAAACGATGGGGAAAGAATTATTGATTCCCAGTTTGCAACGAGCAACCTGGATGTTGGGGATTCGAACTTCGGGGGTGGAAACCTTATGTTCGGTGTGAACTTTGCCGATGGGCGGATTAAAGGATATCCGACCGGACCTATGCCCGGACAATCGAGTGGAAAGGCATTTTTTGTGCTTTATGTTCGTGGAAATCAGGATTATGGCGATAATAATTTTATTGATAATGGAGATGGAACTATTTTTGACCTTGCAACGGGGTTGATGTGGATGCAGTATGATACCGGCAATAGCCTTGATTGGGAAGACGCATTGAGTACCGCAGAAGGATTTGAATTTGCAGGTTATTCTGATTGGCGTTTGCCTGATGCAAAAGAATTGCAAAGTATTGTGGACTATTCGAGGGCTCCCGGAGCAACAAATTCGGCGACAATTGATCCTTTATTTAATTGTACACAAATAACCAACGAAGCCGGGCAAAAAGATTATCCATATTACTGGACCAGCACAACTCATGCAAATATGGTAAATGGAAATAATGCTGCTTATGTTAGTTTCGGAAGGGCAATGGGTTATTCTAACGGATCATGGCAGGATGTACATGGGGCAGGTGCCCAAAGAAGCGATCCAAAGTATGGCGACGCCAGTGAATATCCTTATGGGCACGGACCTCAGGGCGATGCCATAAGAATTAATAATTATGTACGGTTTGTTCGAAATATGCAATAAAATTTAAACTTTTCATTCATAACATTCTGAATTGTTTTAATTTAAGGACTGAAAATATAAGAAATGAAGAAATACTTCACATTAAAAAGAGGCGAGACATTCGTTTACATATTGGTTTGGATTCTTGTTTTTTTGATGCCGGTTTTTATCTATCGGAACAATAGCACCAATTATAATCAGATTTATAAGGAATGGGTACGTATGCTTCCGTTCCTTGTAATTTTTTTTATTAACAACCATTTATTGCTCCCTAAATTATTGTTTCAGAAAAAGAACCTCTGGTATTTTGGTATTCTTCTTCTTAGTATTATCCTCATTAGTTATTTAAGCACATTTAGTCATTTATTATTTGATAACCAGATGCCTCAGAATGGAGGCATGAGAATTCCGCCACAACCGGGCGGGATGGGAGGGCATGACCCTTCCAGGATGATGCCAGGCTTCGAAATGAACCGCGATCCTTTTAGGCAACTACCAAGGGCAAAAGGATTTTTGGACCGAAAAATGATCGATAATTTTATTGTATGTATTCTTGTTGTAGGATTAAATTCGGCAATCAAAATATCCAGTAAATGGCAAAAAGAGGAGCAAAAAAGAAAGGAAGTTGAAAAGCAAAACCTAAAAAACGAATTGGCCTTTTTAAGAAACCAGGTTAGTCCTCATTTTTTTATGAATACCTTAAACAATATTCACGCTTTGGTCGATATTGATGGAGATAATGCAAAAGAAGCCATCATTAAACTTTCGAAAATGATGCGTTATTTGTTGTATGATTCCGATGAAGGTGAAACAACTTTGGCAAAAGAGGTGGAGTTTATCCAGAGTTATTTGGATTTAATGAAACTACGGTACCCGGCGGATGTGAAGTTAACGTTTAGCTTTCAGGAAAACCTGCCCGCAATTACAATTCCTCCTTTGCTTTTCACCTCGCTCATCGAGAATGCATTTA
The DNA here is from genome assembly GCA_963677475.2 of Prolixibacteraceae bacterium. GTDB lineage: Bacteria > Bacteroidota > Bacteroidia > Bacteroidales > Prolixibacteraceae > JABMQB01. Next base: position 179,396 of record CAXXQD010000022.1, read on the forward strand.
AGCACGGAATAAGCTCACGGGGCGAATCATTTGTAGATATTTACTTGCGGATGATTGAAAACCAACTTGTTTTTAGGATCAGGAATAGTTCGTTTGGAATCGAGAAAAAAGCAAGTGAAGTTGGAGGTTTGGGCCTCGCTAATTTGAAAAAAAGATTGGATTTGATTTATGGGGAAACCTATACCATAATAAGTAAAGATGAGAACGGAATATTTGAAATAGCAGTAAAAATACCACTTCATGACCATTAAATGTGTAGCAATTGACGATGAACCTTTAGGGCTTCAACAAATTTCAGGGTATATACATAAAACCCCGTTTTTGGAGCTGGTTGCAGAATGTAAAAACGCTTTTGAGGCCCTTGATTATTTAGAGAACCATCAGGCAGATGTTCTTTTTGTGGATATTAACATGCCCGATTTGAACGGGCTCGATTTTGTGAAATCACTGGAAACAAAACCATTGGTTGTTTTTACTACAGCCTATAGCGAATATGCCTTAGAAGGATTTAAAGTTGATGCAACCGATTATTTGCTGAAACCGATTAATTATTCGGAATTTTTGAAAGCAGCCAATAAGGTACAAAAACAGTTGCAGTTGTTACCGGTTCAAAAAGAAAATGTTGAGAGTAACAATGAATACCTTTTTATCAAATCGGAATATAAACTGGTCCGAATTAATTTTAATTCGATTAAATATATCGAAGGCATGAAGGAGTATGTTCGGATACACCTCGAAAATGAAAAACCTGTGATGTCGCTTTTAAGCATGAAAGCTTTGGAAGCCCGCTTGCCCGGCGACAAATTCATGCGTGTTCACCGTTCTTTTATTGTAAACCTTAATAAGGTCTCGACCATTGAGCGATTTCGGATTATTTTTGATAAAGTGTACATACCGGTAAGCGATCAATATAAAGACAAATTCCAGGCATTTATCGATAGTAATTTTATGAAATAGGCACAAATTCTTTTATATCCCATTAAAAGCAGGGAGAATTTATACACGTTTTATTTTCAATCCTCCTTTTTTAAAAGGAGGTGATCGACAAAGGAGATCGGAGGATTATTTCCTAAATTATAGATTATTTTATTTGAAGAATTAAATCTATAAATAAACAATCATTGGTGTTCGGTAGAATTTTACAATTATCTCTTTACGTCTGATTTTATTACGTTTCTTTGGAACTATCAGGTATTGGGGTTTGTATTTTTTTCTACACATATTGAGTTCTTATTGAAACAGCCCCAGAGGGGCAAAATGTTGGTAGAATAGGAGTTACATATTTCGAAAAAAGTCCTGTAAGGACGAAATATTTTTTAACGGACAACAATAGTAATCATTCATATTTTCAGGGAATCATTAACAAGATTGAAAATCAAATGATAAAAGTTTGGTTGCAGCGAGTTATATTCATAGAAATAATAATAATGCGGATAGAATCCGCATCACCCGAAAAAAAAGGTTCCACAAGCGCGAAACCCTTTTCGTGTGTTTTTATAAGTATCTATCTCTATTCTACAAAATATTTGTAGAATAGAGGAATAGTTTTTATGCCGTTAAAAAATTGCTCCAATGGATAATTTTCGTTTGGCGAATGAATAGCATCCGACTCTAATCCAAATCCCATTAAAATTGATTTCACTCCTAGAATTTCTTCAAAAGTTGAGATGATTGGGATGCTTCCTCCCGAACGAACAGGTACCGGACGCTTTCCAAAAACATCGGTATATGCTTTTTCGGCGGCTTTGTAGGCTGGCATATCAATTGGGCTGACATAACCTTGTCCACCATGTAAATACTTAACATTTACTTTTACTGATTTTGGTGCAATCGATTCAAAGTGTTCTTTAAATAAAACCTCAATTTTCTCATGTTCTTGGTTTGGTACCAACCTCGATGAAATTTTCGCAAAAGCTTTTGATGGAAGCACGGTTTTGGCACCTTCACCTGTATAACCTCCCCAAATTCCACACACATCGAACGATGGCCTTATGCCTGTTCTTTCCGATGGCGAATATCCTTTTTCACCTGCAAGTTCGGCAACATCAATTGCTTTTTTGTAGGCTTCCTCACTAAATGGCGCTTTGGCTAAAAGTTCTCTTTCTTCCTTTGAAACTTCAAGCACATCATCGTAAAATCCAGGAATGGTAACTTTGCCATTTTCATCGACCATTTGTGTGATCATGTCGCATAAGACATTTATCGGGTTAGCCACTGTTCCTCCAAATAGCCCGGAGTGCAAGTCTTTGTTTGGACCAGTAACTTCCACCTGCCAATAAGCCAACCCTCTTAGCCCGGTTGTAATGGAAGGAATGTCGCGTGCAATCATCGATGTGTCGGAAACAAGGATAACATCGCATTTCAACATCTCCTTATTTTCCTGGCACCATTTCCCTAAATTTGGCGAACCAATTTCTTCTTCGCCCTCAATCATGAATTTTACGTTACACGGAAGGGTATTTGTTTTAACCATCAACTCAAAAGCTTTGGCGTGCATCATTCCCTGTCCTTTATCATCGTCGGCACCGCGCGCCCATATTTTACCGTCCCTGATTTCCGGTTCAAATGGTGGGCTTTCCCACAAGTCAATCGGATCGACAGGCATAACATCCATATGCGAATAAACCATAACAGTTGGCAAGCTCGAATCGATTATTTTTTCACCATAGGTAACCGGGTTGCCATCGGTTTCAAAAATTTCTGCTTTGTCGGCACCGGCATTAAGAAGGATTTCTTTCCAATACCCGGCAGCCTTGTACATGTCGTCTTTATGATCGGCAATTGAACTGATTGATGGTATTTTGATTAATCCAAACAAGTCTTCTAAGAATTTCTCTTTGTTTTCTTCAACATAATTGTTTATATGTTCCATTTTTTTCGAATATTTAATCTGTTTGTGCAATTTTTCAGGAGTTAAAATAAACTTTCTTGGCGCAAATAAAAAGGACTTTTGATAAGAATTTAAATGTTAACAATTTATGTTGTGCTTTTTCTTTAAAAATAATGGCAGTATTTTTGATAAAGCTCAAAATTCAAAACAAAGAATGAACCTATAGTTAGGATTAATTTGAAGCAAATCTATTTAATATTAACAAACAAAATTAACCATGAAATTTTTTTTAACAATTACATTTATTCTATCGTTATCGATGTGCTTTTCTCAAGCCAAAATTGATTCTTTATATAAGACCAATGGGGAAGTACTTTTGATTAATGTAAAGGAAATCACTGAATCATCGATTAAGTTTAGTTATCCGAACGAAGATTTCTCGAATACCATTGCAAAAAGCGCTGTCGAAAAAATTGTATTTAAATCAGGACGGACTCAAGAATTTTCTTCTGCGCTAAGTATTTTAGAAGTGAGCAGTTGCCTGGATTGGGGAAAAGTTCAGATTTCGAAAATTGAATCGGAAGTTGCGGGCTTGGAAAAAATTGAATCGGTTGGAGCAAAGGCAAAAGGAATGACAACCTTGTCGAGCCTTGTAAAATTGCAGGACCGCGCTTATAATAAAATGAAGATGGCTGCAGCTATGATTGGTGGGAACCTGGTTTATATTTTAGACCAGAATACCGAAGAAGCCATTAGCGGGGGAGAATATAGTTCAACGAAGCTTCCAAGTGTAACGGTTTCGGGTATGGTTTACACCTCACAAAAAGTGAGTGAAAGCAGTATTGTTCCAGGAAAATACAGGGTGGATATGGTTTTTGAATTACGTCCAAACAATTATGAGATAAAACCTGTCTCTTTGGTTTCTGAAAATGTGGAAGTTGTTGATGGTTCTGCTCAGATGGAAAACGGTTATCCAAAGTTTATGATGAAATCAAAAAACGTAAAAAAAGTGGAAACCTTTACCGTAATATCAGCCAATGAAAATGAAATGGTATTATCGGCAATTTGGACTTCCCGGGGAGGAAAGAAAACGTATTATAATGTTTTCCTAAAAAGGATCTAATATAATTCCTGACCAAAGGGTAAATACCAAAATCAAAAGGGGCATTTGATATTTCAAATGCCCCTTTTGTATGTATTGAATTGATTGATTTATTCAACAATAGCTTTGAATTTTGGATTGGCAAAATACATTGCAAAATTCATGTCCTTAGCTGCTTTTTCTTTAAGCTTTGGATTTTTCTCGGTTGCGCTCTTAAGGCTTTCGAAAAGTAGGTTTTCTTTGGCTGTTTTTGCACCAATTACTGCCTTCAAATAATCTTTCATGTAACATTTTGGGGCATCAAAATTTTCGAGGTCTTTTAATGCACCGTTATTGTCGCCAGTCAATATTTTGGCCAATGCAGTATTGTAGTCCGCATCTTTACTAAAATATCTCACAGCTTGGTCGTAGTCGGCTTTTTTGATGCTAACCATTCCCAGGTTATAATTAACTTCGTTTCCAGCACCGGCTGCAGCACCTAATAATTCTTCTGCTTCCTGAATGTTCCCTTCAAAAATTGCTACGGCACCTAGGTTGTTTTTAACAATCCCTTCGCTGTTTTTTAGGGTTTCCGCTTTTTCGAACAGAGGTTTGGATTCATCAAATTTAAATTGCTGTGCTAAGATTGCTCCTGCATTGTTATGTCCTCTCCAGTCTTGAGGATAAACTTTAATAAACGATTTGTAAATGTCAAGTTTTTTAGAAAGATCATCGGTAAGAGTTGCGGCATATAATAATTCAGCAGGATTTAAAGCAGCTGCATCAGAATCGGCAAGAGCGGCAATTTCTTCATCAGTTTTTCCAATCAGGTCGATGCTTGTGATAATTTTTGCCCTTCTTAACCTTGGAAGTATATCATCGGCAACATCGGTAAATGCTTCTGATAGGTTTTTAATTTCACGTTCCCTTACGTCAGGATCTGTATACATTGAAAGGACCCTTAAGATTAATTCTTTATCCTGGATGTTTGATTTTTCCATTAATTCTTTAAATCCATCCCAGTCTTCAGGAGTATATTTTGCTTTTAAACTGGTTTCAACACCTGCTTTTTTAAATTCGCCTTCTAAATATTTGGTTGAAGTTTCCTGGCGCCCTTCGGCAAGGTCAGCGTTACGTTTTAATTCTCCGTCTGGCGAAGCATAAGCCAAAACCTCTACTTTTTTAAGATCTTTGCGGTCAGCATCAAAGGCATCTTTGGTATATTTTTGGATTTCTTTTACATCGTCAGAGCGTGTTTCATCTTTCCTTAATTGAGAACTGTTAATTAAGTAATGGATGTCGGCAATCATTTCATCAGGAACGATTCTTTGGAATTCATCAATATTTGGATCATATTTTCCAGTGGTGTTTTCTTCTTTTGTTACACCAATAATTGCTTTTGGAAAGTTTACCATTAAATTGCTTGTTGCGTCAACACCATCTGCAATTTTTATTGGTTCAAAGTCAAGGCTTTTTTTGCCTTGGCTTGCTTTTATCCTGAGCTCAAGTTCAGAAATGCTCATGGCATCGTTAAAAGCCGTAAAATCTTTATAGCTGAAATTACCTCCGTTTTCAAAGCTGATAACCTTACTGTTAGCCTCAACATTTTCACCCTGGATTGTAACAGATTCAAATGCAGTTTCGCCTCCATCATACGTTAAAACCGGAGTTGCAACAATCGTGGCCTTTTTGTTGAAATATTTGGCAGGGAATTTTCCATCAATTGCAACATCTACTTTGTCAGCATGCGATTCTAATACTTCAGGGGTAACATTGAACTTAATTTGGTTAGCATTTTTTTTCATCTTTTGCAAACCCGCACATCCGGACAATAGGATAGCAACCAAACCAGCAAAAGCTAATTGTTTTACATTGACATTTCTCATAACAAACTTGATTTTTTAAATATGGTTTTTTGTTAATTCCAATTTTGGATAACAAAAATAGCAAAGCTTTTCTTTTAAAAAAGGGAATGAAATGTAAAAATCTATAAAATAACGCGGTTGAGCCCTAATTTATACTCACTATTGAATAAAGCCTCTTTCACTAGTGCATAGTCTGCCTGCTTGTTCACAAAATCGATGTTGTTTGTGTCGAGTATCAATACCGGGAATTGTGTTATCTGACGAAGATAATCGATGTAGCCCTGCCTGATTTTTTCAAGATATTCGGGAGTAATGCTTTGTTCGTATTCACGCCCTCTTGATGCAATATTTTTCATCAGGCTGTCAATGTCGAGATGCAAATAAACATATAAATCGGGTTTGGGCATTGTTTCGAATATGATCGAAAATATGCGTCGGAACAAATTGTATTCGTCTTTTTGAAGGGTATTTTGAGCAAATATTGCGGACTTGGAAAAGTAGTAATCAGCAATTAACAAGGAATGAAACAGGTCCATGTTAAATACTTCCTTTTTTATCTGGCTATATCGGTCGGCAAGGAAAGAAAGCTCCAACGGGAACGAATATTTTTCCTGGTTTTCATAAAATTTGGGCAAAAATGGGTTGTCGGCAAATTGTTCCAGAATGAGTTTTGCATTCATTTCCTGGCTTAGTTTTGTCGACAAGGATGTTTTCCCTGAGCCAATATTTCCTTCAATTACTAAAAAGCGTATATCCATCGTAAAAAAGAATTCCTGAGAAGAAAACTCTCAGGAATTCAAAATTAGTATTTTTTATCGTAAAAAGAATCTTAATTTGCTTATGGTTTCATTCCTAAATGATAAAATGTGAATGCCCATAAATCGGTATATTCTTCAATAATTTTTTCGGTTGGTTTTCCGCCGCCATGCCCAGCTTTGGTTTCAATCCGAACAAGTACCGGTAATTTGCCAGCATTGTATTCCTGAAGCCTTGCCATATACTTAAATGTATGGGCAGGCACTACCCGGTCGTCGTGATCGGCAGTAGTGGCAAGCACTGCAGGATATTTTCCGCCTTCGGTGATTGTGTGGTATGGTGAATAATTATAAAGGTATTCAAACATTTCCTTGCTATCTTCACTGGTGCCATAGTCACCGGCCCATGCCCAGCCTATGGTAAATTTATGGTAACGGAGCATGTCCATTACGCCAACTGCCGGTATTGCAACCTTGAAGAGTTCAGGGCGTTGGTTGGTGACTGCACCAACCAGCAATCCTCCGTTTGACCCGCCCATAATGGCTAATTTAGAAGGATTGGTGTATTTTTTGGAAATCAGATATTCTGCTGCGGCAATAAAGTCGTCAAATACATTTTGTTTTTGAAGTTTGGTTCCGGCCTTGTGCCATTCTTCACCATATTCTCCACCACCTCGTAGGTTTGCAAGGGCAAATACGCCTCCATTTTCAACAAAATTCAACCTTGTAACCGAGAAAGTTGGCGTTAAACTAATGTTGAAGCCACCATAGGCATAAAGCAACACAGGGTTTTTGCCATTTAATTTAATACCTTTTTTATGAAATATAAACATGGGTATTTTTGTTCCATCTTTGCTCTCATAAAATTGCTGGTTAACTTCATACTCATCGGGGTTAAACTTGACATTGGGACGGAAATACAGCTCTGTTTCCTTGGTGTCGAAGTTATAACGGTAAATTTCACCAGGGGTATTAAATGAAGTGTAGCTATAAAATGCTTCTGCTTCCTCTTTTTTTCCAGAAAATGAACCTATGCTGCCAATTCCCGGAAGTTCGATTTCGTAGTCAAACGAACCGTCGTAATTGTACACTTCAACCACGCTGTGGGCATCTTTCATATAATCGGCTACAATTTTCCCACCAATAAACGATGCTGAGCCCAATACATTTTCCTTTTCAGGGATAATTACTTCCCAGTTTTCTTCGGCTGGTTCATCCATGTCGATTTTTATGAGACGGTATTTTGGTGCTTGATAGTTTGTCAAAACATAAATATTCTCATCAATGTTTTCAACAATGGTAAAGCTATAATCGAAACTTTCCATTAAAGGAATGAATTCGGCATCTTTTTTTGTGAGGTCTTTTACCGAAACTGCCTGTCCGTTGGAGGCTTCCATTTTGTATAATGCCATAAAACGTTCGTCTTCGGTAACTCCAAGTCCGAACAAGCGTTTTGGGTGTTCGGGTTCTTTATATATTAATTTGTCTTCGGCTTGCGTTGTCCCCAGCTTGTGGAACATCATTTTGTGGTTTTCATTCGATTGTTTTAATTCATCACCTTCTGAAGGAGCATCGTATGCACCATAGAAGAAACCATCGTTGTACCACGACACGCCAGAGAATTTTAACCATTCGATATGGTCAGGAAGGTTTTCCCTACTCTCAATATCCATTACAAAAACTTCGTTCCAGTCAGACCCTGATTTTGCAATTTGGTAAATCAGGTATTTCCCATCGGGAGAAATTTCGATTCCAGACAAGGCAACTGTTCCATCTTCCGAAAGAGTATTCGGATCAAGTAGGATTTCCGGTTCGGCTTCAAGGTTGTCGGCAATAAAAAGAACATTTTGGTTTTGTAAACCATCATTTTTAAAGAAGAAGTATTTTCCGGCTTTTTTAAATGGGGTGGTTGATTTTGGGTAGTTCCAAAGTTCAGTAAGCCGTGCATTGATTTTTTCACGTCCAGGGAGTTGGTTGAGGTAATTAAAAGTGACCTCGTTTTGTGCTTTCACCCATTGGCCGGTTTCTTCCGAATTGTCATCTTCAAGCCAGCGATATGGATCTTCAACTTCAGTCTCGAAATAAACGTCTTTAACAATTTCTTTTTTAGTTATTGGATATTCCATTTTCGGTTCGTTTGTGCATGCAATGAAAAACATTGCCGGGACCAGGTAAATAAGCAGTTTCTTCATAGATATAAGTTTTTCAGTTTGTTATAGAATAATAAATGATATTTAAGATGCTCAAATATTCATGGTAGATGTTAAATATTTCTCAAAATATGAAGGTTTTTAATTCTTTGAAATGAAATAAAACATGTTTTCCCTTATATAAGGTCTCAATTTTATTAAATAAATTACTTAGGTTGGGTTATTTGTATTACATCAACCTTTTTTCATTACGAATAGTCCTGTCCTTTTTATTTCCTAAATAATTCCCGATTAGTAATGCAAGTGCAAAAATTGCAATTCCGACAATATAATCCGGGGTAGGGTAAAGCTTATATCCCAAATAACCAAGAATAACTCCGGTACCGGCACCAATAAATGAAAATAAATAGGTGTGGTAATATGGCGGGAAAAATTGATGTTCTTTCCTCATATGATTCGACAACCTTGTTATTAGTTGATCGTATTCGCGCCTTGATTTACCCGGCACCGAAACTGCTTCTTTAATGTTTTTGCTTACCTGCTCAATATCTGTTTTGTTGGAGTCGCAAATTGGGCATGATTTCCTGAGCTCATCTGTTCGTCCAACATTTCGTTTAAATTCATCAATCCTGAAAAAGCGAAGGTCTTTCTCATTCAATCCTTCCAGGTTTTCTTCAATTTGCTTAAGTGTATTTTCCATCAAATCGTTCATAATAATTGTACTTGATTACTAAATTAAGCTATAAAATGATCAAAAAAAAGCCGCTCAAAAAAATGAACGGCTTTAAATATGAATTTGTGATTATCTGTCACGATCTCTTCTTGGAGGCCTTCTGTCATCTCTTCTGTCGTCCCTTCTTTGTCCTCTTCTGTCATCATCTCTTCTAGGTGGCCTTCTGTCAGAGTTTTGTCTTGGAGGACGTTCAACATAACCTTCGGGTTTTGGAAGAAGTACTTTCCTTGATAATTTTAGTTTCCCGGTTTTGTCATCAACCCCAATCAGTTTGACTTCAAGTTGTTGACCTTCTTTGAAATAACCTTCGGTTGATTCTACCCTTTCCCAGGCAAATTCTGAAATATGAAGTAAGGCTTCTTTTCCAGGAAGGATTTCCACGAATGCCCCAAATGAAACAATCGATTTTACTTTCCCGGTATATACTTCGCCAACTTCAGGAATAGCAGTGATGCCTTTTATAATTGCTTTGGCAGCTTCAATTGCACCTACATCAGGAGCAGAAATCTGAACGATACCTTTATTGTCAATCTCTTCGATAACTATAACAGTGTTTGTGTCTTCCTGCATTTGTTGAATTACTTTTCCTCCAGGTCCGATAATGGCACCAATTGAGTCTTTAGGTACTTCAATGGTTTCAATTCGAGGTACATTTGGTTTAAAGTCTTCCCTTGGTTCAGGGATAACTTCCAGTATTTTACCTAAAATATGCAAACGTCCTTCTTTTGCTTGCTGCAGTGCTTGCGAAAGAACCTCGTAAGGCAGGCCATCCACTTTTATATCCATCTGTGTGGCAGTAATACCATCGGCAGTTCCGGTTACTTTAAAGTCCATGTCTCCAAGGTGGTCTTCATCACCCAAGATATCAGAAAGTACAGCAAATTTATCTGAATCTTTATCGGTAATAAGCCCCATTGCAATTCCTGACACAGGTTTTTTTATTTTTGCACCTGCATCCATAAGTCCCATTGTGCCCGCGCAAACCGTTGCCATTGATGACGATCCGTTTGATTCTAAAATGTCTGATACGATACGTACCACATATGGGAAATCATCTGGGATCATTTTTTTCAATGCCCTGTGTGCAAGGTTTCCATGACCAATTTCGCGACGGCTTGTTCCTCTAGGTGTTTTAGGATCGCCAACACAGAATGGAGGGAAATTATAGTGTAATAAGAATTTCTCTGTTCCCTGGAAGGTAACATTGTCAATCTTTTTCTCATCCATTTTAGTACCCAAGGTAACAGATGTTAACGATTGAGTTTCTCCACGGGTGAAAATTGCAGAACCATGTGATCCGGGAAGGTAATCTACTTCGCCCCAAATTGGACGGATTTCATTGGTTTTTCTTCCGTCTAAACGGATACCTTCATTGATCACCATTTTGCGCATGGCTTCGCCTTCCACTTCATGGTAATATTTTCGGATCAGTTTTTCGTTGGTATCCAGGTCGATTTCTTCATTTTCAGCATTAGCTTCTTTGTATGCCTCTACGTATTCATCAACAATTGCCTGAAAGCCATCCAATCTTTCTTGTTTTACGTTCACCAGTTTTTTTGCGAACGCATAACACTTATCGAAAAGATCTTTTGTAACCTGGGCTTTTAAGTCTGCATCGTTAACTTCGTGGCAGTACTCACGTTTTACCACACCAACTTCAGCAGCCAATTCTTCCTGTGCTTTACAATGAGTTTTTATTTCATCATGTGCCAATTTGATGGCTTCGAGCATCACTTCTTCCGATACTTCTTTCATTTCCCCTTCAACCATCATAATATTGTCGTAAGAGGCACCAACAACGATATCTAAATCGGCATCTTGAAGTTTTGCATAGGATGGGTTGATGATAAACTCACCGTCGATACGGGCAACCCTAACTTCCGAAATTGGACATTCGAAAGGCACATCAGAAACGGCAATTGCCGCAGATGCTGCCAACCCGGCCAGAGCATCAGGCATAACTTCGTCATCGGCAGAAATCAGGGAGATCATCATTGCTGTTTCCGCATGGTAATCTTCCGGGAAAAGTGGGCGTAATGCCCTGTCCACTAAACGGGCCACAAGAATTTCATCGTCAGACGGACGGGCTTCCCTTTTTAAAAAGCCCCCAGGAAATCTTCCGGCAGCGGAAAATTTTTCACGATAATCAACTGATAATGGCATAAAATCCACATCTTCTTTCGCATCTTTCGCAGAAACTACAGTGGCCAATAACATGGTATCACCCATTCGAACTACAACTGAACCATCTGCTTGTTTGGCAAGTTTGCCAGTCTCAATGGTTATTGTACGACCATCTTTAAGTTCAATTGTTTTAGTAATTGCATTTACCATAATTTTGAATTGAATTTTTATTTAACAAAATGGGTGGTGAGGAATTTGGTGTAATTTACAAAAAAGAAAAGGCAAAACCAAAGTAGTGCCTTTTCAATATTTTTACTTACGTAAACCGAGTTCTTTAATGATTGCACGGTAACGTTCAATATCTTTTTTAATTAAATAGTCAAGCAAACTTCTTCGTTTACCAACCAGTTTGATTAATGCACGACGTGTGCTGTGATCTTTTTTGTTTGCTTTTAGGTGCTCTGTAAGGTGGTTAATCCTGTAGGTGAATAATCCGATTTGTCCTTCGGCAGTACCTGTGTCTTGCCCATTTTTGCCATGTTTGGCAAAAATTTCGCTCTTTTTTTCTCCAGTTAAATACATATTTTTTCTATTAAATTATTCAATATCCACACCGCCGCATCGCTTTCAATAACAACAGCGTGAAATTATCTGCTTAAAAAGCTGCGCAAAAATAGATAAAATAGTTTGATTTGCAATGTTTTGATATTATTTTTTGCCAGACATACTTCTTCCAGGAACTTCTCTTTTCGTATGTTGGCTGTTTTTTGGGGCATTTATCTATATTATTAAACATAATCACTTACCATTGGGGTGATTTTAACTGAATAAGAATTGATAATCAGGTGCGATTATCACAAGCATTTTTTTGTTTTTTTTTCTGTGTTTTGTGTTTGAAGGATTAGGTATTATGAAAACCGTTACATTAGAATAATAAAGTTAAATATTAGGGAACATGTTAATATACAGTGACATGTGACTTGGTTGTTTCGCCGGTGTAATCTGGAATAATTTTAAATTACATACATTTTCAGATTGCCCGTTCAAAAACCTAATTATTCCTATATATTTGAAACCCATTCAATAACTAGAAGTAGCTTTCCATTATACTAAGGGTAAATTTCTATTCACGAAAGCTATCTGTAAGAAAATTATGTTAATTCACGAACCTGAAAAAGTTTTAGGGGAATTGTTTTTGGTCTAAGGTAGAAGATAGATCGAGTTTTTCATAAAAAAAGGGTGCAAATTGCACCCTTTATAGTTTTATCAATATTCTTTACGCTCCGCTAAATGCAACATTGTCGAATACCAGCGAAGGTGTTAACCACGATGAAGTCTCATGAATATCATTGCCAACTTCCACCAGGTTTTTCCATAATTCTTTCATGTTTCCGGTAATGTTCATTTCTGAAACCGGCTTGGTTATTTTTCCGTTTTCGATTAAAAAACCTTCAATTCCAAAAGAATAATCACCGGTTGTTTCGTTACAGTTACCACCATTGAAGCCTTTAACTAAAATGCCTTTTTTGAGTCCGGCAACAAGGCCTTCCAGGTCTTTTTTCCCAGTTTCGAATACCAGGTTTGTTGTTCCTCCTGTGGTTGGAGCTGTTTCCAGTTTCTTGGCGTAATAGGTATCGATGTAATACGTTTTTAATACCCCTTTTTCAAAAACCGGGCGTTTTTTTGTTGCTAATCCTTCACTATCAAATAAGCGTGAGCCAAATCCTGATACAATAAATGGGTCATCGGTAATTGTTAATTTTTCGGAAGCAATCTGTTTCCCAATTTTATCAATTAAAAAAGAATTCTTTTGCTGGATCGAAGAGCCATTTAATGCAGAGATTACAGGGCCCAATAAACGTCCAACACTTCTGTTTTCCACAATCATTGGCATATTTCCGGAATCAACTTTTGCCTGTCCTAATTTTTCTAATGCCAGTTCCAATGCTTTGGTTCCAATGTTTTTAGTTTCGAGTTTGTCGAAAAACAACGACATTTTGTTCCAGCCTGCACTTGGGCGGGCATCGCCACCTTTTACCGAAACTGAAGCATAAACCCCAAAATAGCTGTTGGAAGAATCCCCTTCAAAACCATTACTGGTGACCATTACCGATCCATCCATGCCATCGTAATAGCTTGCGGTAACCGATACAATCCGTTTATCTTTTCCCAAGGCTTCTTTTTCTGCTGCAAAGGCAAGGTCTATTTTTGTTTGAGGATCAAGGGTATTGATGGTTTCATCCATGGTTTTTAACTCCGCGCCATCCCCTTTGTAATATAACGATGGGTCAGGAAGTGTCCTGAATTCATCTTCAGCCAGGAATTTGGTGCCTTCAATTGCTTCGCTGATAAAACGCTCCAATTCTTGTTGGTTCAGCCTGTTTGTTGAATGTGCAGAATATTTTTTATCGACAAAAAGTCGTATATAAAGATTACTTTGATTGGCTTGTTCAAGTTTGTCAATTTTTTCTTCCCTAACATCGATGCTGCTGCTTTTACTGTTGGATATAGAAACACTTGCTTGTTGTGCCCCATTGTCTAATGCATATTGCATTGCCCACTTGGCGAGTTTATATTTTTCTTGTTTTGTCATGATGATCTTTTTTACTTTCTGATTAAAAATAATTAGGCATTGGTTCCACCAACCGTTAATTTTTTAACGAGAACTGTTGGTAACCCGCATGTTACAGGGGCTGATTGCCCGCTTTTGCCACATGTCCATGTTCCATTGTCAATTAAAAAGTCAGATGCTGCCATCGAAATATCGGCAAGTGCCTGAGGGCCGTTACCAATTATATTGATGTCTTTAATTGGTCGGGTAAGCTTGCCTTTTTCAATCAGATAACCAGATTTTACAAAGAATGTAAAATCGCCAGCGCCAATTTTAACCTCACCGTTGCTAAAATTATCGACATATACCCCGTAGTCAACACTTTGAATAATATCTTCTTTAGCGGTCGTGCCATTTTCCATATAGGTTGCCCTCATTCTCGGGAGGGGCACATGCCTGAACGATTCTCTGCGTCCATTGCCGGTTGGTTCAACCCCATAATGTTTGGCGCTAATACGGTCGTGAATGTAGCTGTTTAATATTCCGTCTTTTACCAGATAGGTTTTTTGCGATTCAAAACCTTCGTCATCTATATTAATCGATCCACGATTATTGGGTAGGGTGCCATCATCGATTATATTTACAAAACTTTCGGCAACTTTTTTACCCATTTTATCGCTGAAAATAGAGGTGCCTTTGCGGTTAAAGTCGGCTTCGAATGTGTGCCCAATTGCTTCGTGTAGCAAAATTCCCGAGCCTCCGGCGCCCATTACAACCGGCATTTCACCAGCTTTTGGTTTTGTTGCATCAAAAAGGATATTTGCTTTTGCCACGGCTTCGTTTGATAGTTCATCGACCAAATCATCACTTAAAAATTCATATCCTTTACGGAATGACCTGGCTGCATAAGCGTTTTCTAGCTGACCGTCTTTTTCCATAATGCAAACTACACCGAGTCGTACCATCGGACGGTAGTCGTATGTAAGTTTGCCTTCCGAATTGTAAAACAGGATCAACGCGGTTTCGTCGCCATAATATGCATTTACTTTTGTAACCTTTTCATCGAGGCTGAATACTTTATCGTTTATTTTCTGAATAAATGGAACCTTGTCTTTTACCGATACTTCGTCCCACTTTTTGCCAATGGAATAATAACTTGGAGGGGCACTTTCCACAAATGGAACTTCGTTATAGGTTTTGGTGCTATTGGCAATGCTTGCTGCAAGTTTGGCTGCATTCAGCATGGCTTCAAGTGTAACGGTTTCGGAGTATGCAAAACCTGTTTGGCCTCCCTTTAAAACACGTATCCCAACCCCATAATCGATATTGGAGGAAGCCCTGTTGACCTTACCGTCCTCAAGCCCTAAACTATTGCTTGTTTTGTGTTCGAAAAACAAGTCGGCATAATCGCCTCCTTTTTCCATTGCCACACTAATAACTTTATTCAACATTTCTGTTGACACTTCAAAATGATCCAGGTATGATTTCACGTCCGATGAAATTTGGTTTCCCTGGCATGACTGCATAAATGGTGGAAGAATTACGCTTCCTGCAACTGCAGCCCCGCCGGTCTTTAAAAATAATCGCCTATTGATATACATAAAATAATGGTATAAAGTTAGAAAATAGCTTTTATTAATTTGATCTACAGTTAAAACTAACTGAATATGTATGCATTTATATCCATTTATTACACTTATTTAAAGGTTTAACATTTGATCCTGTTTCTTTCCTGTATAAATTATAAACATGAATGTTAAATATGGATTTTTAAATTCCATATTATAGTGTAATTCAAATGATTTCTACATTGTTATTATTGAAATTAGTAACTGTGTGGTTTTTGGGGTATGGTTTCAAATAGTTATATATTGAGAAAATGTTACTACAGTGTGCGAAGGGAGGTAGTTGGCTCATTTAGTATTTTTGTTGGGCCGGTATATTTGAAAAAGGGGGGAAGGTGTCAAAAACTAAATTTAATATGAATTTTATCTTAAATTTTGACAATTTGGTTTAAAACAATACAATTAAAAAACAAATTCAAATATTTTTGCCATCCTAATTGCGAATTATTCAGATTTATAACATAAATATTTACAAGATGAAATCAAAACTGGAATACATTTGGTTGGATGGATCGAAGCCAACTCAGGGATTGAGAGCAAAAACAAGAATTGCAGAAAATTTTAGTGGAAAATTAGAAGATTGCCCAATGTGGTCGTTTGACGGATCTTCAACTCAACAAGCTGAGGGTGGTGATTCTGATTGTCTATTAAAACCTGTATTTATTTGCAAAGATCCAGATCGTGTAAATGCTTATTTGGTTATGACCGAAGTTTTAAATGCTGACGGAACACCTCACGTTTCAAACGGAAGGGCAACAATAGAAGATACAGACGATGATTTCTGGTTTGGTTTTGAGCAGGAATATTTCTTGTATGATCCAAAAACACACATGCCTTTAGGTTTTCCAGAGCATGGTTTCCCAGCCCCACAAGGACCATATTATTGCGGGGTAGGAGCGACCAAAGCATTCGGACGTGAAATCGTGGAAGAGCATTTTGATATTTGTTTAGAAGCTGGATTAAATGTGGAAGGTATCAATGCAGAGGTTGCAGCCGGACAGTGGGAATACCAAATTTTTGCTAAAGGGGCTCAAGATGCCGGTGACCAAATTTGGGTATCACGTTATTTGTTGGAAAGAACAGCTGAAAAATATGGTGTATCTGTTGAGTTGCATCCAAAACCACTTGGAAAAGACCTTGACTGGAATGGTTCAGGTATGCATGCTAATTTCTCAAACGGATTAATGAGGACTTGTGGCGATAAGAGTGTGTTTACTGCTATTTGTGAAGAATTTGGTAAAAACATTCAAGAGCATATCGAAGTTTATGGAGCATACAATGACCAAAGGTTAACAGGATTGCACGAAACTGCTTCTATAACAGATTTTAGTTATGGTGTTTCTGACCGTGGTTCTTCAATCCGTATTCCTGTTGGAACTGTTGAAGATGGTTGGAAAGGCAGATTAGAAGACCGTAGGCCTGCTTCAAACGGTGATCCATATAAGATTGCTGCTGTAATTATTAAGACTACGAAAAAGGCAAATGTCTAATTAGCCAGGCATTTCAAAATAATAGAGCTGCATTTCATTTGATTTGCAGCTTTTTTTTATCCTTTTTATTGGATTACTGCAGATTCACAAATGTAGGTTGGTATAATGCCCGATCCGCTGATCCTTATTTTCGCCATATCCGGGAGCGTGTTTCCTGATAATACTAAGGCGGTATCTAATCCAAATTTGTTTCCCCCAATAATGTCGGTGTATAAAGTATCACCGACCATTAAAATTTCTTTTCTCTTTATTGTTGGAATATCAATTAGTGCACGTTCGTAGGCAAGTAAAAACATTTGTGCATCTGGTTTCCCAAAACGAATAAATTTTTTCCCGACGACTTTCTCAACGAGATTGGCAATTCCACCAATTGCAATCGCAATATCATTCCGGCTAACGGGGTAATTGATATCCGTATTGGCAACAACGGTGGTCATATTTTTCTTTCGGATCAGGTTAATTACTTTGTTGATGTCCTGGTTCCAGTCAAAACCTTCATCGTCAAGAAAAGCAAGTGATTTTATATGGTCAATATTTTCCAGGTTTAAGGTGTTAATTGGTTCTGTTTGAATGCCAACGGTTTGGATATAATGTGCCGAACCTTCGGTTCCCAGATAAGCAACTGCTCCACCATTGGTAATTTTTGATTTGAAAAATTCCATGGCAAGCATTCCTGATGATAGGATTTTATCGGTAGTAATCCAATGCATTCCCCTTATTTGATACCACTCTGCAAGGGCTTCGGGGCTTCTTGATGAATCGTTGGTTAGAACATAGTATTGGATGCCTTTTTTTTCAAGGTATTCAAAGGTTTTTTCAATGCCTGGAATAAGCCCTTTATGGTTTTTCAGTACACCAAAAGCATCAAAAAATACTGCTCGGTATTCCTTTACTACTGTTCTGAAACTTTTCGTCTTCATTTCGCTATATTATATTTTTAGGGCTTTTAAAAGTTTTTCAACACTATAATTCGTATCTAAAGCAGGAAAATAGGTGTCGTATGCTTCCTTGATCAATTTAGCAGAATAACTTTTACGAAAAAAATGTGGCCCATCTTTGATCACATAATTTAATATAAAAAACCGATAAGCATCTTTTATAAGCCTGACCTCTGGTTCTGTTAACGGAAAAATTCGATGGTATTCTTTAAGGAAAATAATAAACCGGTCTTCCATCAGGGTATCCACCAAATAGCTAAAAACCGTTTTGTCGCCAATGTCGGAAACCACGCGGCTGAAAAAATAAAAGTCCATTACCCTTGAAGATTCACGGTACCAGTCGTAATCCCATCTGGAATAAAATTTTCCATCTCCGGTGATGGAGAAATTCCCAATGTTCCAATCGACGAAAACAGGGATGGTTTCAAATTCGGTTATGTAATTCACCTTGTCCGCATTTTCAAGAAAACATTCGCATTGTTCCTGAATAAGGTCCTGGTGTGATTGGCACATCTTGATTTCCCCTTTGTTGATATTTTTCAAGAGCTTGTGAATGTCGGACACAACACTTTTCGATGATTTTGGCAATTGGTTGCTTACGTTGGTGCACGCTTTGTGAAACCTTGCGAGTTCCCGTCCCATTTTTTTTATTAACCGTTCATCTAATCGGGCAGGAAGTTTATTCCTGATTTTTATGGGATTATAAAAAATTACCCATGCACTTTTGGTATCCTGGTGGTAACGATAAATAAAAAGTTCGTTTTTCTTTACAAGCGATTGGGCCAGGAAATTTTGATATGGTGCTTCAAGGTTATTTGCCAGATTATTTATAATAATATGGTCTTCCTTAAAATCTTCGTACTTTCCATAGTCCGATAATTTGGCAAATACAGGTTCCCTTTCGTAAAATGAAATTTTATAGACCTGATTTGTAGATACATGCATGCTGACGTCAAAAATATTTTTAATTTCATGACGGTCGTCAAACTCTTGCCATGCAAGCCTTATGATTTGAATATAATCCAGTGATGTCATTTTTCCTTTAGTTTTGTAGCTGTTCAAAAATAAAAAAAGCAAGCTTTAGACACTATCTAAATTATTTCGAAATACCTTTTGAGCTCCCAATCACTAATTGATTTCATATATTCTTTCCATTCCCAAATTCTGGTGTTTGTAAAATGATCGGTGAAATCTTCCCCAAAAAGTTCGTTGGCGATTTTGGAGCCTTTCATTTTTAAGGTCGCCTCCAGCAAATTTCCGGGTAAAACCCCATTGCTTTTGTCGAGGTAACCGTTTCCAATTGTGGGTGGGGTTTCAAGTCTTAAATTATGCTTTATTCCATAAAGACCCGATGCCAAAGCAGCTGCCATTACTAAATAAGCATTGGTGTCGGAGCCGGGAACACGGGTTTCAATCCTTGCTCCTTTTGCACTTTTTGTGATAGCCCTTACGGCGGTTGTCCTATTGTCAACCCCCCAGGTGAGGGTGGTTGGAGCCCAAGCCCCTTCCGTTAATCGTTTGTAGCTATTTACATTCGGGGCATACATTGGTAGTACTTCAGGCAGGCAATACAACTGTCCGGCAATATAACTTTCCATGAGATTGCTGATCGAATATTTTGCTTTTTCATCCCAAAATAAATTTGTTTTGCCATCAATATCCCATAAACTCTGATGTAAATGCCCTCCACATCCAGGGAACGATTGGCTCCATTTTGCCATAAAGCTGGCCATGATATTATGTTTGTAAGCAATTTCTTTTACAGCAGTTTTGAAAAGAACAGCTTTATCGGCTGCATTTAATACATCGTCATAAATAATAGTTGCCTCATAAACCCCGGGGCCGGTTTCGGTGTGCATGCCCTCAAGTGGGATATCAAATTTTAAAAGTAAATCAAATAAATCATTGAAATAAGCGCTGTTTTGCGATGGCCTTAATATGGAATATCCAAACATGCCCGGAGTGATTGGATTTAATTTTTGATAATTGGAGGCGTCAATTTCAGAAGGGGTTCCCTGAAAATTGAAGAATTCAAATTCCTGCGAGAACTTGGCTATATATCCGGCTTCGGTGCATTGGGCTTTTATCTTTTTCAATAAACTTCTTGGGCAAACTTTTGAGCCCTCCAGATCATGATTAAAATCGGCAAGAAAAAATGGTAAGGAATTCTCCCAAGGGATTTTTCGAAAAGTGTTTATATCGATTACAGCTTTTTTATCTGGATAGCCTGTATGCCACCCTGTAAGTTGCACATTGTCGTAACATTTATCGTTTGCATCCCATCCAAAAACCACATCGCATACACCGATTTCGGAATTGATGGCTTCTTTAAATTTGTCCAGGTGGATTACTTTCCCCCTTAAAATCCCATCGACATCGGTAACCGCAATTCTTACCTTTGTATGATTTCCGGAAACTATCTCCTCTAATATAGACTCCTTATTTTTGCTCTGCATATCAACTTTTTTGGAACTTATAGAACCTGTAATTTGCTATAAATATATTTAAATATATGGAATAGTTAGAGTGGTTTATAGAAAGAAAGTGCTTGACTCCCCATGAAGTCATTAAATTGAAGGAAGATATATATAAAGACAAAACTATCGATCATTGACCTCTTTTTTCATGTTTTCATCAAAGCTTTTATGTGAAAATATAAATATAGCTACAGGCCCCCGGTTAAATGGGTGTTAATTTGAAAAATATATTAATAATTCGGCATTGGAGTCTGCGAAACATGGCTTTGGATCATAAAAATGATTATTTTTGAAGTTAGACAGCAAGATTTAATAAAACAATAAAACTTAAAGGTTATGTCAAAATTTAGATTTACAGCTCTAAATGAGGTGTTAGCCCGTAAACCCATTGAGGTTACAAGGGAAGATAACCTCGTTTCCGACTATTACGGAATGCTTGTATTTGATCAGGCAAAAATGAAAAAGTATTTGTCGCGTGAGGCCTATAAAGCAGTCACCGACGCCATCGAAAATGGAACTATCATTGATCGAAAAATGGCGGACCAAGTTGCGCAGGGAATGAAATCATGGGCAATTGAAAACGGGGCAACACATTATACACACTGGTTTCATCCTTTAACAGATGGAACAGCAGAAAAACACGATGCATTTATTGTGCATGGTGCTGATGGGGGCGTAATTGAATCTTTTTCAGGAACACTTCTTTCTCAACAGGAGCCGGATGCATCTTCGTTTCCGAGTGGTGGGATCCGCCAAACTTTTGAAGCACGTGGTTATACTGCATGGGATCCAACTTCTCCAGCTTTTATTAGCGAAACAACACTTACAATCCCTACCATCTTTATTTCATACACTGGAGAAGCACTCGACCACAAAACTCCTTTATTAAGGGCATTGCACGAAGTAAACAAAGCAGCCACGGATGTTTGCCAATATTTTGATAAGAATGTTGATTCTGTAAAAGCGAACCTTGGTTGGGAACAAGAATATTTTTTAATTGATGAGGCACTATATATGGCCCGCCCTGACCTTATGCTCACTGGAAGGACATTAATGGGGCATGCATCATCAAAAGACCAACAGTTGGATGACCATTATTTTTCATCCATCCCGACAAGGGCAAACAGGTTTATGATGGATCTGGAAAATGAAGCCCATAAACTTGGGATTCCGGTCAAAACAAGGCATAACGAGGTTGCTCCAAACCAATTTGAATTTGCCCCGATTTACGAAGAAGCTAACCTGGCAAATGACCATAACCAAATGCTTATGGACTTGATGGGGAAAGTAGCCAGAAGGCATAATTTCAGGGTGTTGTTCCACGAGAAGCCGTTTAAGGGGATTAATGGTTCCGGTAAACACAATAACTGGTCGTTGGAAACCGACATGGGTGTAAACCTGTATAAACCAGGCAAAAACCCTAAATCTAATTTGCAGTTTTTAACCTTCGTAATCAATACACTCAAGGCTGTATATGACAATCAGGATTTATTAAGGGCAAGTATCCTTACTGCATCAAATTCGCATAGGTTGGGTGCAAATGAGGCACCTCCTTCCATTTTGTCTGTATTCCTCGGATCAGAGGTTTCAAAAATGCTTGATCTCATGGAAGAGTCGGTAGTTGACAGAAAAATGACACCTGATGAAAAAACAGCATTAAAATTAAATATTGGCAGAATACCGGAAATTATTCTTGACAATACAGATCGTAACAGGACATCCCCATTTGCATTTACCGGAAACAGGTTTGAGTTCAGGGCGGTTGGTTCATCTGCTAATAATGCACCGGCACTAATTGTACTAAATACAATTGTGGCCAAGCAATTGAAAATATTTAAAGAAAAAGTTGATGCTATTATTGAAAGTGGTGTTAAAAAGGATGAAGCCATATTCCAGGTTCTGAAACAATTGATAATTGATTCAAAACCTATATTGTTTAATGGGGATGGTTATAGCCAGGAATGGGTTAAAGAAGCCGAGAAAAGGGGATTAACCAATGTTACAAGCGTCCCGGAAGCGTTAATGGCATACCTTGCCGATGAGAATAAAAAGCTGTTTGATGAATTGGGCGTTTTAAATAATTCTGAATTGGAAGGCCGTGTTGAGGTTGAGTTCGAAAAATTTATAATGAAAATTCAGATTGAAGCACGTGTTTTAGGAGATTTAGCAATTAACCACATTGTGCCAGTAGCTGTTAAATACCAATCTTTGCTTTTGGAGAATGTGAAGAATATTAAAGAAGTTTTCTCTGCAGAAGAATACGAAAACCTTGCCCATGCCAGGAAAGAGCTTATCAAGGAAATTGGGGCACATATTTCTGCCATAAAAGCAAAAGTAAAAGAAATGGTGGAAGCACGTAAAAAAGCAAATGTTATCGAAAATAGCATTGAAAAGGCAAATGCATACGATACCGAAGTTCGTCCGTACCTTGATGATATAAGGACACATGTCGACAAGTTGGAATTAATTGTTGACAATGATCTTTGGCCATTACCTAAATACCGAGAACTTTTGTTTGTAAGATAAATACTTCCTTATTAGTTAAGTTAGTTTAGTTAGATAGACAGAAGGGGTCCAGAGGGATCCCTTTTTTTGTGAAGCTTAATTGATAACTGGTGGCAGATGTTTGTCAATTCTTCGTATTTTTGGCTTGCACCTGTAAATTAAGGACATGATTTCATTTCCAAATGCGAAAATAAACCTTGGGCTAAATGTTGTGGAGAAAAGAACGGATGGTTATCACGACCTGGAAACGGTTTTTTATCCTATACAGCTAAGAGATGTATTGGAGATTATGAAATCAGACCGGTTTGAGTTTAAGTCAACGGGATTAATTATTGATGGTAATAGTTATGATAATTTAGTTGTAAAGGCATATTGGTTATTACAGGAGAAATTTGACCTGGCGCCTATAAAAATACATTTGCACAAGGTTATTCCATTTGGGGCAGGTCTAGGAGGGGGCTCATCAGATGCTGCATTTATGCTAAAAATGCTGAATGAAATGTTTAATTTAGGATTAACGGTATCTGAACTTGAAAAATATGCAGGGCAGCTTGGTGCTGATTGTCCGTTTTTTGTCCAAAATAAACCTGTCTATGCTACTGGGGTTGGAAATCAGTTTTCACCTCTTGAGCTAAGCCTACATAAATATTCAATTGTTGTTGTTAAGCCTCCTTTTTCTGTGTCAACTGCAGAAGCCTATGGGAATATTGTCCCAAAAGCGTCAGGATTTTCTTTGGAGGGTTTAAATAGCCTAAAAATTGAAGAGTGGAAAAATATGTTGCGCAATGATTTTGAAGAACCTGTATTTAAAATTTATCCAGAAATAGCCGAAATCAAAACCAAATTGTATGAATCAGGAGCAATTTATGCTTCGATGTCGGGCAGTGGTTCGGCAGTTTTCGGACTTTTTCGCCATTTGCCGATGAATTTCGAAAGCCTGTTCCCCGAAACCTATTTTATTTACCGCTAATTTCAGACGTTTACCGCTTTTAAGATTTCATTAACAAAGTTTTTATGTTTTTTAACAGATCTATTTGTAACCTTTGTACACATAATTAGTCTATAGAACAGAGACAAGAAACAATTGGAAAACAGAAAACAAAAACAAAGCGAGATGAAAACAATTAGAAACATTTTATTGATAGCCGTTCTGGCATTTTCACTAACCAGTATTGTTAATGCTAAAGAAACTGAGTACAAAGTAGCCTCAAGCCATGAAAACATTGAAGAAACTACTTTAGGTTTAGAAAACTGGATGTTGGAGGAAAACTTCTGGAACACATCGGAAGCAGCACTCTATGCCTTGGAAACCGAGAAAGCAATGGATTTAGAGTGTTGGATGTTGGACGATTCAAAATGGGATACCGATATTGAATCTGATTTGGATGAAGAAACAGAATTGGAATTAGAATCCTGGATGTATAACGCGAATTACTGGGAAACAGAGAATAGTCATTAGGACTTAGTTAGTAGATTTTAGTTTGGTTTAGTTAGTTAAGTAGGGCTGCTCGCCGCAAGGCGGGCAGTTTTTTTTATGCCCGAAAAAAAACAGGCTTCTGAAATTTTCAAAAGCCTGTTAGTGGTTGCCCTGTTTTATAAAGGTTTAATTTCCAGGAGCAAATGTTTCTTTGGGACCACCTGATCCTTTTTTACATGAATCTTCACAATTTTACCATCAAAAGGCATAAGTATGTTGTTATGCATTTTCATTGCTTCCAAAATCATGATTGATTCCCCTTCTTGTACTTTTTGTCCGGTTTTAACATAAATGTCAATAATCGAACCCGGAATAAAAGAGTATATTTTATTTTGGTTGGGCCTTTCCCATATAGCCCTGTTTTCGAATTTATTCGTGAAAGTTGTTTTGTATTTTGTTCCTTCCACTATAAGTGTTTTCAATTTTTGCTTTTCAGCCATAATACTGATTTTAGGATTAATTAAAATGGAGGAATACCATGTTTCTTCCTTGGTCCCTGAATGTCTTTGTTTTCAGAAACCTGTAATGCATGAAGTATCATTGCACGGGTTTCTTTTGGCTCAATAACCTCATCAATATATCCCTGTCCGGCAGCAACATATGGATTTGCAAATTTTTGCTTGTATTCTTCCACTTTTTGTATCCGCATAGCTTCCGGATCTTCTGCTTCGGCAATTTCTTTCCGGAATACAATATTTGCAGCTCCTTCAGGTCCCATTACAGCAATTTCGGCAGTTGGCCATGCAAATACAAAGTCAGCCCTAAGGTGTCGCGAATTCATTGCAATATATCCACCACCATATGCTTTTCTGAGTATTACCGTTACTTTTGGAACCGTAGCTTCGCTATAGGCGTAAAGAATTTTTGCACCATGGCGGATAACCCCGGCGTGCTCCTGGTCAACTCCGGGCAAATATCCTGGCATATCTTCCAAAGTCACAATTGGTATGTTAAAGGCATCGCAGTAGCGAATAAACCTGGCTGCTTTGTCTGAGCTGTCAGTATCTAATACCCCGGCAAGTACTTTTGGCTGGTTGGCAACAAAACCAATGGTTTCACCATCCATCCTACCAAACCCAATAATAATATTCGGGGCAAAATGTTCCATTACCTCAAAGAAATCAGATCCATCGGTGATCGATTTTATAATATCACGCATATCATATGGGATCCTTGGATCGACCGGAACTATTTTTTCAATATTGAAATCCTTTTTTGGGGACTTTTTAGGGAATGACATTGCCTTCCCTTTATTATTTCGAGGAATAAATGAAATAAGTGTTTTTATTTGCTCAAAACATTCTTCCTCGCTTTGGGCATAAAAATGCGCATTTCCGGTAATCTCAGCATGCACTTTAGCCCCACCAAGTTCTTCCATCGAAATTTCTTCGCCAAGCACTGATTTAATTACGCTTGGACCAGTGATAAACATTTTTGAAATGTTTTCAACCACGAATACAAAATCGGTTAAGGCAGGGGAATAAACTGCACCACCTGCACATGGTCCTAAGATTACTGATATTTGTGGTATTACACCGGAAGCCAGGGTATTCCTGAAAAAGATTTCCCCGTATCCGGCAAGTGAATTTACACCTTCCTGAATTCTGGCACCACCCGAATCATTAATCCCAATTAACGGGACCCTCATTTTTAAGGCATGATCCATTATTTTTGTGATTTTACGGGCATGGGCCAAACCAAGCGATCCCCCGGCCACGGTAAAATCTTGTGCAAAAATACACACTGGCTTTTTAAAGATTGTGCCAGTACCAATAATAACCCCGTCTCCATGAAGGACTTTTTGCTCCATTCCGAAGTCTTTGGCACTATGCTCAACAAACAGGTCATATTCATGGAACGATTTATCGTCAAGAATTGCTAACACCCTTTCTCGAGCTGTTAGTTTCCCCATTTTTGCCTGTTTCTCAATGGCTTTATCTCCACCACCTTTTTGTACTTCTTGCTTCCTTTTTCGAAGATCGAGTATATTGCTTCTCAGTGACATATATAATATTATTTAGTAGCGGGTTGTCTTTCTTTTGAATCAGAAACCCTCATATTTATTTGATTTGACGCGGCTAAATTATAATTTTTTTGGACGGGCAGGATGATTTATGTCTTAAATTACCCTTGTGTGTTAAAAAAAATGTAATTACTTGTTTTTGAACAATTTTATGCCATGTTTGAAAATTGGAACTACCGGGCTGCCCACCTATAAATAAATAGGGAAATTACCGCATATATCATATTAGGGATCCAAACGGCAAGGGTGGTGCCCATGTTCCCGTTTATGGCAAAAACGGTTGAAATTTGGGCAAATAATATGTAGGAAAAACTAAAAAGTAATCCAAGCCCTAAATGCAAACCCAAACCTCCTTTTACTTTTCTCGATGCCAATCCGGCACCAATAAAAGTTAGAATGAAAACAGAAAATGGCCCGCTGGTACGTTTTTTCTTTTCAATTTCGAGGTCAACAGTGTTCACCCCTCTTAATCTGCCTCGTTTAATTTGTCTGCCAAGTTCGGGAGACGTTATTGTTTCTATTTCGTTTTTTATTTTTCGATATTCTTCGGGTTTCATGTTAAGCAGTGTATCCATTCTGTATCCCTGGGTAATTTCTTCATGGTCGTCAAAATAAAGCCTTCGCCAATATTGGTTTAAAACCCACGTGTTTTTTTCTTCGTCCCATCGGATGTTTGCGGCTGAAATTTTTTCCACGAGTTTCTGATCTTCAAAACGCTCCATCGTGAAACGATAACCTACATTATTCGAATTAAAACTTTGTATATAAATATATACCCCAGGATCAATTTGCCGATGAATATATCGTTCTGTTTGTATACTTTTTTCTTGTTCGATATAGGTATTTCGAAAATCGACCCGTTTTTTATTTGCCGGAGGGATAATATAATTACCTAAAACAAACGAGAAAGTGGCAATAACAAACGCTGATATCATAAATGGCCTCATCATTCTTCCAAAAGAAACCCCACTGCTTAGAATAGCAATAATTTCGGTGTTGTAGGCCATTTTTGAAGTAAAATAAATAACCGCAATAAATGTGAAAAGGGAACTGAATAGGTTGGTAAAATATGGAATGAAGTTTATGTAATGTTCAAAAATAATAGCTTGTGTAGGAATATTTTTCGATAAATATTCATCCAGGTTTTCAGCCATATCAAACACCAAAACAATGCTTATTATTAATGCCAATGTGTAAAAAAAAGTTCCAAGAAACTTCCTGATAATATATTTGTCTATCGTAGTTAATAATTTCATGTCAGAGTCTTCGGGTAAGTTTTATCAACATTTCTTTTTTCCATGCCGAAAAGCTATCATCCAATATTCTCCTTCGGGCTTCTTTAACCAACCAAATATAAAACGCGAGGTTATGTTGGGTTGCAATTTGTGCGCCAAGCATTTCTCCCGATACAATCAGGTGCCTTAAATATGCTTTTGTATATGTATGGTCAACAAACGAGGAGCCATTTATATCGATTAACGAATGATCGTTTTGCCACTTTTGGTTTCTCATGTTTAAAATACCTTCACTGGTAAACAACATTCCGTTTCTACCATTTCGGGTTGGCATAACGCAATCAAACATATCAATTCCACGGTCAATATTCTCTAAAATATTTTTTGGGGTCCCCACTCCCATCAAATAACGTGGTTTATTTACCGGAAGTTCGGCAGTAACAACTTCCACCATTTCATACATCACTTCTTCAGCTTCGCCAACCGATAATCCCCCAATGGCATAACCATCTGCATTAAATTCTTTCACATGATTTGCGGCAAGCTTTCTGAGATCAGGATAGGTATTTCCCTGAACAATTGGGAATAGAGCTTGTTCGTAACCATATTTTGCTTCCGTTTTATGAAACTGGTCGAAACACCGATGTAGCCAACGTTGAGTTAGTTCAAGCGATTTTTTTGCATAGGCATAGTCTGCATCACCCGGTGTGCATTCATCAAAAGCCATAATAATGTCTGCCCCAATTGACCGCTGTATATTGATTACATTTTCAGGCGTAAACATATGGTATGAGCCGTCAATATGGCTCTGGAATTTTGCTCCTTCTTCCGAAAGTTTTCTGATATCACCCAACGAAAAAACCTGAAAACCACCACTGTCAGTCAGGATTGGTCCGTTCCAGGCATTAAATTTATGCAAACCTCCGGCGGCTTCAATTACCGAAATGCCAGGACGAAGATAAAGATGGTAAGTATTTCCCAAAATTATTTGGGCTTGAATATCCTCCTTTAAATCTTTGCTGTGAACACCCTTAACGGTTCCGGCTGTTCCGACGGGCATAAAAATTGGTGTTTCTATTTTACCATGATCGGTTGATAGGATTCCTGCCCTTGCCCTTGATTCAGAAGATGTTGCCTTTAATTCAAACTCCATTATTGTATTTTGAGGCATCAAAGATAGTTATTAAACTTTAATCAATAAATAGATTAAAATCGTGTTCTTGTTAATTATAATTAATTTTGCCAGCGGTGATTTTAATTATTCCTCAATTTTTGTTTTTTAAGAAATGAATGTATCGCTAGTTGAGCAATTTAAAAATTTGAACCCCTTTGAAATTGCCCTTGGTATAAGTTTTTGCATGTTGTTCCTGATTAGAACTTTGTATGAACTAGTATTGTATTTTAATTTGTTCCTAAAAAAAGAAACGGCAGAAGAAAAAGAGGAATCGATGTTTACCATAATAATGTCAATCAGGAACGAAGAAGAGAATTTAACCAAGCACCTACCTAATGCTTTAGATATTGATGACCCTAAATATGAAGTTATTGTTGTAGATGATTTCTCGCACGATCAATCCCTTACTATTTTGGGGCAGTTAAAAGAATCAAATCCGAAATTAAAAATTAGTTCGCTTAACCAGGAAACGAGGTTTTCGACCAAACTTTCCCAGAATATTGCACTAAAAGCTTCTGCCGGTAAATGGGTATTGGTATTTTCTCCTTCCATTAACATCTCGGATAAGAATTGGCTAAAAAATTTTAGACAGGCAATTAACACAGATACTGAAATCGTTGTAGGTTATACTTCAGTAAAACCAATGAAAGGTTTTTTTAACCTTTTATGCAGAATCGAACTTTTTCTCCAGCAATTGAACAGTTTTGCCTTTATAAAAATGGGTGCGGGCTATGTTATTAATGAATTGAATGTGTTATTTGTTTCACAAAAGTATTTTGACCATGGCGGATTTAGGGGTGTTATGTCGGAAGAATATGCCAACATGGAGTTGATCATCAATAAATTTATACGTAAAAAAAACACGGAAATATTATTTTCTGACCCTGGAAAAGTTGTTCTTGAAGAGGATATAAATAAGGGGCAATATGTAGAATTGAAGACCAAAGTACGACATATAATAAAGAAACTCTCATACTCAAAGCGATTTTTAATTGCTTTCAATAATATCTCTAAGTTTTTATTGCAAGTGGCATTTATACTCAGCATTTTATTTTTACCTACATTCATTCTTCACTTGAGTATTATTATGGGAATTAACATAATAATCCATTTGCTGATCATTTTCAGCGCTTTAAAACGTTTGAATGAACAAAAAATATTCATATCTTCGTTAATATATGAGTTCGTTGAGCCATATTATAGATTATTTTCTGGAATAGTTAAAAGTTTACCATTAAAGCGCAAATGAAACCCTTAAATCATAATTTGTCAGAAAAAGCAAAACAAGACTATGCGCTTGTGCAGGCTGCATTGTCGGGGGATGAAAAAGCGTTTGCCAAATTGCTAAGTAGGTATAAAGATGCGATCTTTTTTATGCTGTTGAAAATGGTAAACAATAAAAGCGATGCAGAGGACCTTACCCTTGAAGCTTTTGGAAAAGCCTTTAAAAGCCTGCATCAATATTCGCCCAGTTTTGCTTTTAGCACATGGTTATTTAAGATTGCCTCCAATAATTGTATTGATTTTCTCCGTAAAAAAAGGGGGCTGCATGTTTCTATCGAGAATAGCATGGAAACAAATGAGAACAATGAGGCTCCAATTAAATTAAAGTCGAAAGAGCCAAATCCGGAGGAAAAATTGATCAGAAACCAAAAGGCAATTCTTTTAAGGATTGTCGTGCGCAGGTTGAAACCAAGATATAGAACATTGGTAGAATTGAGGTATTTCAGGGAATTCTCTTACGAAGAAATTGCAAATGAACTTAACCTGCCATTGGGCACTGTCAAAGCACAGCTTTTCAGGGCCAGGGAAATGCTCTTCAAAATTATAGAATCATCGGAAATAGGACAAAAAGATTAATATTGGTATGGATATACTTCTTAAGTATTTTCCCGATTTGAATCCGGTTCAAAGGGAGAAGATTGAATATATGGGTAGGCTTTACGCCGAGTGGAATGAGAAAATAAATGTGGTTTCAAGAAAAGATATCCATTCATTATTTGAAAAGCATATTTTACATTCCCTGGCGATCGCAAAAATTATTTCCTTTAAAAAAGGCACCACAATACTTGATGTTGGGACTGGAGGTGGTTTCCCTGGTATTCCATTGGCAGTGTTGTTTCCCGAAGTTGAATTTCATTTGGTCGACTCAATTGGCAAAAAAATAAAAGTGGTAAATGCAGTTGCCGATGCGCTTGAATTAAAGAATGTACGTGCCGAGCAAAAGAGGGCGGAAGAGTTAAAACAAAACTACGATTTTATT
This sequence comes from Prolixibacteraceae bacterium, assembly GCA_963677475.2. Taxonomy (GTDB): domain Bacteria; phylum Bacteroidota; class Bacteroidia; order Bacteroidales; family Prolixibacteraceae; genus JABMQB01. The sequence goes on from CAXXQD010000022.1 coordinate 210,692, forward strand.
ATTAGCCGGGCTGTTACCGCTTTCCCAAAGTTTGTTTCATGGGTAAAAGGAAAAACCAAACATGAACAAAAAAATGCAATGCCCAATGGAATACTGTATTTAAAAGGAGGTGATTTTGCAGAAGAAATAAAGCCCTTTGGGAAAAGGGCTTCAGTTTATTCGATTAGCGATTATTTTGAAGAAGAATTTTTTGAGACTAAAAAAATCATTCACCTATCGCTATAAATATTCATCACCAAAGGAAACACCCATTTTTCTGGCTTTTGCAATCATTGGGAAATCAGGCTCAACCAAGCGTAATTTGCCACCTACTTCTTCCAGCGGCACCGTTGTAAGCTCATTGTTTTTCATGGCAACCATGGTTCCAAAACATCCTTCGGCAATACATTGCGCGGCGTACGAACCATATCTGGTTGCAAGTATCCGGTCACTTGGTGTTGGGCTTCCTCCCCGTTGAATATACCCTAAAACTGTTTCACGTGTTTCCAATTCTGTATAGGTGTGTATGGCTTGTGCAATATGGGTTGCTGCAGACACTTCTTTCGGATGATTAATCCCTTCGGCAACCACAACAATCGAATAAGGTTTATTATCCTCATAACGCTGTTCTATTTTTTTACAAACCGACTTAATATTGTAGTCCAATTCCGGCAACAAAATGATGTCGCCTCCACCGGCCATTCCGGCATAAAGGGCCAGCCAGCCCGCATGGTGCCCCATAACTTCAATAATCATAACCCTTTGGTGCGAATTCGCTGTGGTGTGCAACCTGTCAATTGCTTCAACTGCAACATGTACACCTGAATCAAACCCAAAAGTTACGTCAGTGCCCCATACATCGTTATCAATGGTTTTTGGGATTCCTATTACATTTAACCCTTCTTGTGCCAACATACTTGCTGTTTTCATGGTCCCATTGCCACCAATACAAACTACACAATCTAAACCAAGAGCTTTATAATTTTTCTTGATCAACTTGGGTTTTTCACGTGACGAATCATCGTTTTTCGCAATTTTATAAGGTTTTTCGCGTGAAGTGCCGAGAATTGTTCCACCTAAAGTTAAGATCCCGGATAAGGCCGATTCTTCTAATTTTGTATAATCGTTGTTTATTAATCCAAGGAAACCGGAGCTAAACCCATACACTTCCATTCCATACTCTACTATAGCAGTTTTTCCTACTCCCCTTATCGCTGCATTTAAGCCCGGACAATCGCCACCGGCAGTTAAAATGCCAATTTTTTTGTTCCTTTTTTCTGTTGAACCCATAGTATTTGCTTTTCTTTCAATTCTTAATTTAACTCTAATTTACAAAAAGATTCTGTAATTAACTTTCATCCTTCTTATACAAATAATCCAGGGCTAAAAAACAGAAAGATTTTCTAAACCTCAACCATTGCGGATATAAAATCGTATTTTTGATAAATAAATTAACCTGTATATCAATTAAAGTAATCAAAATGAAAAGCATAAATTTTTTATTGGTAATTGCTGTTGTGTTGGTTGTTGTTTCGTGCAAAACCACCAAGAATACAACTAATTTAACAAAAGGTACGGCATTAAATGAACTGACAAAACAAGAAGTTTCCGAAGGCTGGGTTTCCTTGTTTGATGGTAAAACCAGTAATGGGTGGCGTGGCGTAAACAAAGATCATTTCCCAACTGGTTGGGAAGTTGTTGACGAAACGCTTCATTGCAAAGGTTCGGGGCAAGGAGAAGCCGGGGCTCAGGATGGAGGTGATATTTTATACGACAAAAAATTCACCGATTTTATTTTAAAGCTCGAGTGGAAAATTTCGGAAGGTGGAAATTCAGGTATTTTCTATCTTGGAAAAGAAGTGGAAGGATGGCCAATATATAGAACTGCACCTGAGATGCAGGTTCTGGATAATGCAAAACACCCCGATTCGTTTCTTGGAAAAGATGGAAACCGGAAAGCCGGTTCGTTGTATGATTTGATTCCTGCAAAACCTCAAAATGCAAAACCTGCCGGGGAATGGAATACAGTGGAAATTATCGTTTACCGAGGTACTGTTGTGCATAAGCAAAATGGTGAAACAGTGTTGGAATACCATTTATGGACAGACGATTGGAATGAGTTGGTCGCTGGGTCTAAATTTCCGGCCCTAAACCCGGATTGGCAGAATGTACCTAAATCAGGATATGTTGCCGTGCAGGACCATGGCGATGATGTTTGGTATAGAAATATAAAAATAAAGGAAATGTAGATTTTCCGATTTGGAAGAAAAGGGGTTGTGCTTTTTAAAAAACACAGCCCCTTTTTATTCAGGAAAATAGCCTGAATCGTTTAATACTTTTTGAGCATCTTGCGTCTCCATAAGTTGAGGGAGTGTTATTTCCGGATTAGCATCCATATATTTTCTCACTATTTGCCAACCCAACCAAACACCTGCTTTGCCCGGAGATTCCAAGGGGAAACCGTTGGTGTATGGGCCATCGCCTATCAACCTTTTTATATCCATCCTTCCGGTGGCGAATAGTTTATTATTTTCCACCAGGTTAAACCACATTTGCGATTCGTTCTTTTTGCACCACTCCAGTTGTTTGCCAGTATAACCTATTTTAATACTGTCATGGGTACTTGGCAACATGGCATCGACGAAATAAAGCAATTTGCCCTCGTAAATCATCTGGCTTAACAGGTTTGCTTTTATAGCTTTGTTTTCAAATTCGGTCAATCCCCAACTGTACATCACATCAGCAGGAATCCTTTCTTTGTACATTTTTTGAAGTTTGTACTGTGGTATCCCAAGACGTTGATAATAGTCAAAATCGTTGCCCAGATATTTATCCAAACTAATTCCAATAATGTTTGCAGAAGTTACAATTGTTTGATTAAATCCTGAAATGCATGTATAAACCTGTGGTATTTCTTTTTCGGGGAAGTAATAGGAGTAATGCTGAAAAGCTTTTATAATTTCTTTTTCTGTTTCTGAAAAGTTATCAAATGCCAAATCAATCCAGGCTTTTGTATTGGTAATCATGGTATCGGTAAGGTACATCTGTAATAAAGATTGGAATTCATCATTGTCGGGACCGCCAATATTGATCATTTTATAGGTAAAAATTTCGAAAAACTCCCCATAATTAGTCTGTAAGTTGTTTATCCCGCTTTCAAAGGAAGAAGTGTCCAGTTCAAAAATTTCTTGATCCAGCCTTTGTATTGACATATCAACCACCACATTTGAAACGTTTATTTTCAACTTATTTCGATTGCAGGAAAGTGTTAATGAAAACAAGATGATCACAAAAATGCTATAATTTAGATACTTCATATTAAATGGGCTTTATTTCTAAACTTTCTTGTTCTGTTAATATTGTTAATTTGAACTAAAAAACAGAGATTTGCACAAGCAAAATTAATTTTTTTGAAAAAATAATTGGAATGAAAATCGCACTGGCTCAATTAAATTATCATATCGGGAATTTTGAAAGTAATTCTGAAAAAATTATTCAGTCAATTCACAGGGCAAAATCTGAAGGCGCTGACTTGGTTTTGTTTTCCGAATTATCCGTTACCGGATATTATCCCCATGATATGCTCGAGCGAAAAGAGTTCATTCAGGAAGCGGAAACCTACATCGAACAAATTGCAGGTGCGTGCAACGGAATTGCAGCGGTTGTTGGTTGCCCAACAATCAATGTTAGTGAAAAAGGTAAAAAGCTATTCAATTCAGCCCTTTTTATTCAAGATGGGAAAGTAACGAATACGGTCCATAAATCGTTATTGCCAACCTACGATATTTTTGATGAATACAGGCACTTTGAGCCGAACAAGAATTTTGAGCTAATCGACTACAAAGGTGAGCGGATTGCAATCACTGTTTGTGAAGACCTGTGGGATGAGCAACCAACAAACAACGAATTTGGAAGGGACAAACTCTACCAAACTTCACCAATGGAAGAACTAAGCAGGCTAAACCCAACCGTGATTCTGAACCTTTCAGCTTCTCCATTTTCATTTAACCAGGAGCATTGGCGAAAGAACATACTTATTCGTAAGGCTAAAAATTACCAGGTTCCTATTGTTTATGTGAACCAGATTGGAGCCCAAACCGAGTTGGTTTTTGACGGAGGTTCCGTTGTGATTAGCGCGGATGGTCAGATAAACAATGAGTTAGCATATTTTAAAGAGGATTTCCGTATTGTTGATTTAAAAGCCCCCCAAGAAAAGAAATTGCAAAAGCAGGTAGATTATATCGAGAAAATCCACGATGCACTGGTTTTGGGGATAAGGGATTATTTTCAGAAAATGGGATTTAAAAGTGCAACGCTTGGATTGTCGGGCGGAATTGATTCGGCTGTAACCCTGGTACTTGCGGTTGAGGCACTTGGGGCAGAAAATGTAAGGGTACTTTTAATGCCTTCCAAATATTCATCGCAACATAGTATTGATGATGCCCGCGAACTGGCAGAAAACCTTCAAGTGAAATACGATATTATTAAGATACAGAATGCGGTAGATTCTTTTAATGCCGATTTGGCTCCCCTTTTTACAGGATTAAAAGAAGATGTTACGGAAGAAAACATTCAGGCAAGGGCACGGGGCGTTTTTGTAATGGCATTATCTAACAAGTTTGGGAGTATACTTTTAAACACCACAAACAAAAGCGAGTGCGCTGTGGGGTACGGTACCCTTTATGGAGATATGAACGGAGGATTGGCAGTTTTGGGGGATGTGTATAAAACCGATGTTTTTAAACTTGCACGTTTTATGAATAGAAACGGGGAGGTTATTCCTGAAAACTCAATTACAAAACCTCCATCGGCAGAACTAAGGCCCGATCAAAAAGATACCGATTCATTGCCAGATTATGTGGAACTGGACGAAATCTTGTTTAATTACATAGAATTAAATAAATCTCCGGAAGAAATTATCAGGAAAGGATTTGCCAAAGAAACCGTATATAGAGTGGCGCATATGGTCAATATTAACGAGTATAAAAGATTTCAGGCAGCACCAATTTTGAGAATTAGTTCAAAAGCATTCGGATTTGGAAGGAAAATGCCTTTAGTAGCCAAATATTAATCGATTGGATATCTTTTTTTGTGATTGGATGTTTAATGGTCAAAATATCATCGATTTATGAATGTAAATTGACAAATTTATTTAACTTTGATGCTATAAAACATGTGAAACAGCTACTTTATGTTAAATTCGGACTTGAGCATAAAAGATATTTTAGAAAACCCTAAATCGGTGTTTAGCCTCTTGACATTGGAAGAAAAAGAGGAATTGCAAAACCATATTTCTTTATCAAATTTTAAAAAGAACGAGTTCATTTTTAAAGAAGGCGATAAACCCACAGGCTTTTTAATGCTTGTTGACGGGAAGGTTAAAATATTTAAAGAAGGCGTTGGAGGGCGAGAACAAATAATCCGAATGGCTAAACCACTTGGGATTGTTGGTTATCGGGCGCTGGTTGCAACCGAAAACCATATTGCCACAGCTGTTACACTTGAAGAGTCTGTTATTTGTACCATTAGTGCCGAATTTATTTTTTCGCACGCTTTGAAAAACCCAGCTTTTTCAGCAAAAATGATTCGAAAACTTGCCAAAGAATTAGGGTTCTCTAATGCAAGGACTGTTACCCTTACACAAAAGCATATTCGAGGGCGATTGGCCGAATCCTTAATTTTATTGATGGAAAAATATGGCTTTGAAACAGATGGGGCAACTTTGAAAGTATTCTTGTCAAGGGAAGATATTGCAAACCTATCGAACATGACAACTTCAAATGCAATCAGGACTTTGTCGACTTTTGCCAGTGAAAAGGTAATTGCAATTGACGGACGTAAAATTAAAATCCTGGATATCCAACGCTTGGAGAGGGTTAGCAAACTTGGCTAACCGAATACTTTATTCCTGAATATATATCCGTTTAACCCTTTGCGAAATTCCTGTTAATATTTCATAGGGAATGGTATTGGCTTTTTCTGCAAGTTCACTTACAGGTATGTTTTTTCCGAATATTTCTACTTCATCACCTTCTGCAACATCAATATCGGAGACATTGAGCATGCACATATCCATGCAAATATTTCCTATTATGGGTGCAAATTTCCCATTAACAAAAGCTCTTCCGTTGCCATTGCTCAGGGTTCTTCGTAGACCATCGGCATAACCAATTGGGATTATTGCAATTTGCCCCTTTTTCTTTAGTTTCCCTTTTCTTGAATAACCAATTGTTTCATCGAAGTTGACCTCTTTTATTTGGGAAATATTTGTTTTTAAGGTGCTTATGGTTGCCAATGGCATTCCTGTGCAACTTATTCCGTATAATCCGATTCCAAGCCTGACCATATCCATTTGGTATTCTGTGAACCGTTCAATTCCTGCAGAATTCAGGATATGCATATCTATTTTATAATCAAAAGAACTTAGGATTAGCTGCGAGAGCTCTTTGAACTTTTTAATTTGCATATGGGTAAAAGCATCCATACTTGGATCATCGCTTGCGGAGAGATGGGAGAATACGGAGCTGATGCGAATTAAGTTTGACCCTTGAATTAATTCAAGCATTGAGGTAATCTCATTTTCCTTTTTAAATCCCAGCCTGTTCATGCCTGTATCTAATTTTACATGAATAGGGAAGTCAAATACCGCATTTATTTTTAGATACGAAATGAAATCGGAAAGAAGCTGCTTGCTGTATATATTTGGCTCCAGTTGGTAATCAATTATATGTTGAAAACTTTGGATTTCAGGGTTCATTACAACTATGGGGATTGTAATTCCTGCTTTTCTTAACTCTATGCCTTCATCAGCAACTGCAACTGCCAGATAATTAACTTTATGAAATTGTAATAAATTGGCAATTTCTGTAGTCCCGCTTCCGTAGGAAAAGGCTTTGACCATTGCCATAATTTTTGTTGTGTTTTTTAATTTTGATCGAAAAGTGTTCAGGTTTTCAATCATTGAATCAAGGTTGATTTCCAGGACGGTTTGATGTGCTTTTTGCTGTAAGCTCGAAGCAATATTTTCAAAATTAAAGCTTCGTGCCCCTTTAAGCAGTATTGCAGAATTAGAAAAGCTATTTTCATTCAGGCTTGCTATGAAATCTTCACTTGTTCGATGAAAATCTCCTGAAAGTTTAAAAATAGATTGTTGGTCAAACAGGTCATTCCCAATACCAATAAGCCTATCAATTTTGGCTTCCGAAATCATTTTTTCAACATCAAAATACAATTCTTTCGGAGTTATCCCCGATTGTTGGATATCGGATAAAACCACAATTTTTTTTAATTGGCTTTTTTCCGCCCGGCTTTTTAGTAGGTTTAAAGCAATGGATAAGGAATTAATATCTGAATTATAAAAATCGTTGATAAGGATACAATTGTTTGTGCCATCTTTAATTTCTAATCTCATGGCAACACCTGTCAATGTTCTCATTCTGTTCGCAACAACATCCATATCTGCACTGAGTGCCAGGCAAACCGCAAAACAATGGCATGAATTTTCAATAGCGGAACTGTCGATAAAAGGGATGGAATAGGTAAATTCTTTATTGTCATATATTGCCCCGATTTCAGTCTTCTCTTTCTCAATAGAACATTTAAATTGAACCGTAGCCATATTTCCATTCGCACTCCAATTCAGGGCTTTTATTCCGTTTGATTGGCAAAACCCATTTATTGTTTCAGAGGAAACTTTCTGATCAGCAGAATAAACCAGCGTGTCAACATGAGTAAATAATTGAAGTTTTTCCAATGATTTTTCATTCAGGCCTAAAAAATTCTCCTGGTGCGCCGGACCGATGTTTGTAAATACGCCAATTGTTGGACGAATAACTCTTTCAAGTTTCTTCATTTCGCCGGGCATCGATATTCCTGCTTCAAGAATTCCAAGTGTGTGTTTTTCTTCAAGCAACCATGCTGACAAGGGCACCCCAATTTGAGAATTGTAACTTTTCGGGCTTCTTGCAATCGAATGTTGAGTTTGAAGAAGATCATAAAGCCATTCTTTTACAATGGTTTTTCCGTTGCTTCCTGTAATACCAATAACCGGGTAATTTTTTTGCTCGCGATTATAGGCAGCTAATTTTTGGAGGGCTTCTAAAGTGTCATTTACTTTAATAAAAGCTACCTCGCCAGAGATATCATTGATTGATTGTTGGTTAGATATCACAAAGGCTTTTATTCCTTTGCTTATTAATTCCCGAATGTATATATGCCCATCGTTTCGTTGGCTTACAAGCGCAAAAAAAATTGTATGTGTACCCGAAATAATTGTCCTGCTATCTGTTCCAATCGCTGAGATAGGATAATTATGCAAAGATTTTATGCCTGTTAGTTCCCCACAAATAATTTTTGAAATTTCAGAGACTGAATACGTACTCATTTATCTTTCTTGGTTTTGATTGCAATTCGAGTAATTTAGCTTTTGTTTCTATAGAAAACAAGATTTTAGGAAGTTGCTTTGATGTAGCATGGTCGGCAAAGTGGCTCATAAATATCTTTTTCACCAAGAAGCACAACTTGTTCTTTAACACTGGTCCGATGTGAAAATTGCGCGATGCTTCCACATCTCACACATATGGCATGGACCTTTGTAATATGATCTGCAATGGCCATTAAACCAGGGATTGGTCCAAAAGGCATACCTTTAAAATCCATGTCCAATCCGGCAATTATTATCCTTGTGCCTTGGTTTGCAAGCTGCTGGACTACTGAAATTATTCCATTGTCGAAAAACTGTGCCTCATCAATTCCAATAACATCGCTATCTCCGGCTAAAAGTAAAATATTCGCAGAATTTTCAACCGGGGTAGAGCGAATGCTGTTCTCATCGTGCGAAACAACTTCGTCTTCCGAATACCGTACATCAATTTTAGGCTTAAAAATTTCGACTTTTTGACGGGCTATTGTTGCACGCTTTAACCTTCTGATTAATTCTTCGGTTTTACCAGAAAACATTGATCCTGCAACAACTTCTATGCTTCCTGTTCGTTTACCACTATTGAGGTCTTTTTCAATAAACATTTGCCATTTATAATTGAGCAATAAATTACTATTTTTACAAAATAAAGATAAATAAAGAATTTATTCCCTAATAGGATGGAAAATAAAAAACTGCTAAATATTTTAACAAAAGATATGCAAGAGCTCGAAGAGCTAATTGCAGAAATCAAGTTGAATGGTAAATTTAATGCTTTTGAATTTGAGTTTTTACATAACCGGGCGAAAGGTTTGCTTAGCCTTGTACACTTATTGAAAAACCAGGAAGAGGAAATTTCAAGAACAGAACAAAGTGAAATTGTTCCAAAGGATAGAGAGCCTATAGTTCCTATTGAACCTTCTGTTTCTCAGGCAGAACCTGTTGAAGAATATATTACAAAAGATGAGGGTGCTGTAATTGAACCTGAAAAAGTTAAAGAGGCTAGGCCTGAAGAAATTGACGTGGCACCTGATGTTGTTGATCCTGTTGAGGAGCCAGTTGAAGAAAAGGCGAAAGAAGCAAAACCAGAAAAAGAGGAAGTAGGCGAGGAGTTTGAAGAGGCTAAAACAGAAAAAAAAGAAGCAACCACTATTGGGGATTCATACGCATCGGAAAAATCTCTTAACGATATAATTTCTCAGGCTAAGCAAAGTGTAGAGAGCACCATTTCAAGCCGGCCGATCAATAGTTTGCAGTCTGCTGTTGGAATAAACGACCGGTTTTTATTTATTAGGGAATTATTTGAAGGAGATGGTGACCAATATACCGATGCGGTTAAAAATCTGGATCAAATGAATTCAATTCAGGAAGCGGTTAATTATTTGCGGGATAATTACAAGTGGAAGAAAAACGATACAAGCCTTAAATTTATTGATTTGGTGAAAAGACGTTTTGCAAATGGCTGATCCCGGGAAATTATATATTGTTCCAACTCCAATCGGGAACCTTGAGGACATTACCTTTAGGGCAGTCAGGATTCTAAAAGAAGTGGATCTTATTCTTGCCGAGGATACCAGAACTTCATCAAAACTTTTAAAACACTTCGAAATAGAGAACAGCTTGGTTTCCCACCATAAATTTAACGAACATAAAACGATTGAATCAGTTTCTGACCAACTATTGATTGGCAAATCTGTTGCATTGATTTCCGATGCCGGAACACCAGGCATATCAGATCCCGGGTTTTTGTTGGTACGCCTTTGTGTTGAAAAAGATATACCAGTTGAGTGCCTACCCGGTGCAACGGCTTTAATACCAGCTTTAGTGGTTTCGGGCCTGCCAACTGATAAATTTGTTTTTGAAGGTTTTCTGCCCGTAAAAAAGGGCAGGCAAAAACAATTACAACTACTTGTCGAGGAATCAAGGACAATGGTTTTTTACGAATCGCCATATCGATTAATTAAAAGCTTGGAGCAAATGGCAGAGTTTTTTGGAGAGGATCGGCAATGCTGTGTGTGCAGGGAACTTTCCAAAATGTATGAGGAAATATACCGTGGTACCATATTAGAAGCAAAAAAGCACTTCCTTCAAAAAACGTTGAAAGGGGAAATTGTGCTTGTTGTTGAGGGCAAAAGCAAGAAAAGTTTATCAAAGCATGGGTAACTAATCCATTAATTCATTCATTCATGAGTAAAAAATACAAATCTGTATTCTTTGACCTTGATAATACGCTTTGGGATTTTGAAAGAAATTCAGAAGAAACTTTGAAGATTGTTTTTACTGATTATGGTATTAAAGAGTCATTATGCACTTTTAAAGAGTTTCATGAAAAGTATAAGCAGGTTAATGAAATGTGTTGGAAAGCCTACAGGGAGAAGTTATTAACAAAGCAAGAGTTAATTGTAAAACGTTTTAAGGATACGTTTGGATTTTTTGCAATTGAAGGTATTGACCCATTAAAATTTAATAACGATTATTTGGATGAAATGCCCAATCAAACCCTATTGGTTGATGGGACAATAGAGGTGCTTGATTACCTGTCAATAAAGAAATACAGGTTGTTTATTATTACCAACGGATTTAGTGAAGTCCAATACAAAAAAATGAAAAAAACAAATATCTATTCGTATTTTGAAAAGGTATTTATTTCGGAAGAAGTTAAGTCGCCAAAGCCGAATAAAGAAATATTTGAGCATGCTTTAAAATCGACTAATTCTTCCAAAAAATATAGCCTTATGATAGGTGATTCCTGGGAATCGGATATTATTGGGGCTAAGAATTTTGGCTTAGATCAAATACATTTCTATCCTTATCATAACAAGAACTTCACATTGGAAGAAGTGGGCCAACTTCGAGATTCTAAAACAAACACTTGCCGAATTAATAATCTGAAAGAAATAAAAGGCATATTGTGATAATTTGAAGCACGGTAATTGCGGCTTATCTTCAGGAGTAAACTTTTAAATATTTAATGTCGTAGTGCATAGATTTGAATATCAGTAATTTATATGATTTTCTTTGTTGGCGGGCGATTCAAATGTGACATATTTACTTTCAAATATCAATTCTTTTTATAAATTTGTGTTTAATATTTTTTAACATTTAACTATAATAGTTAACAAATTGGAATTTTTGTAAATTTAGTTTTGCACAATTCCAGACAAAGTAATCAGAGGTGTTTTGGGGGAAATATTTCTGGTTTCTGTTTCAAAAAGGGGAACATTTTTTTTAATTGATACTGTTTAATTGATAATTTAAAACTATTTCTATGAAAAAAGTTGCACTGATTGTGGCTCTATTTCTTATAGGGTTGCAGGTCTTATTTGCACAGACCAAAGAAATTACAGGTACCGTTACTTCTAGTGACGATGGATCTACCATCCCTGGAGTATCTGTAATGATCAAAGGAACTACTCTGGGAACAATTACTAACATTGACGGTGTTTTTACACTACAAGCACCTGATGATGCAGAAGTGATTGTTTTCACTTTCGTTGGAATGCAGACACAAGAAATTCCAATTGGATCAAACACAGTTTTTAATGTTGCTATGGAACCAGAAGACATTGCGTTGGGCGAAGTTGTAGTAACGGCTCTCGGGATTAACAACAGAAATGCCCGGCAAGTTGTTTATGCAACTCAAACAGTAAATTCAGAGGATCTATTATCCACTCCAACTAAAAATGCTTTAGAAGGATTGAGGGGGAAAACAGCAGGTGTTAAATTGTCTACTGGTTCTGGATCTGTTGGAGCTTCCACAAGAATTGTACTGAGAGGGGAAAGTTCTCTTACAGGAAATAACAATGCACTAATAGTAGTTGATGGTATTGCTATTGACAACTCAACCACTAGCGGTGGAGCTGGGGCTTCTACTACCGGCTATTCCGATTTCGGAAACAGGTTTAACGATTTGAACCCAAATGATATTGAATCTATTACCATCCTAAAAGGTCCTTCAGCTACATCACTTTATGGATCTCGTGGTTCTGCCGGTGTTGTTTTGATCACAACGAAAAAAGGGAGCAAAGGCTCTAAAATGAAAATTAATTACAATGGATCATATTCATGGGAATCTGCCATTGTTCTTCTACAACGTCAAAACAGATTCGGACAAGGATTTGATAATGCAAGTGTAGATTCAGGTGAAAACTGGTCGTGGGGTCCTGAGTTTGATGGCGTTGTGCGGCCTTGGACAACCCCAATTGATTCAGACGGAGATGGTTCATTAGAGGCACTTACAAGACCTTACAGTGCCGTCGAAAATCAATTAAAAGATTTCTTTGATACTGGTCTCACCCAAAACCACAACTTTAACATTTCCGGTTCTACAGACGGTTTTACTTATTTTGTGTCCTACGGGAATACCGATCAAACAGGTATTTTGGAAAATACCTATTATAAAAGGAACAACATTTCTTTTAATGCTTCGGCGCAATTAAGTGAAAAACTCCGGTCGGATTTCAAAGTTACTTATGCTAATATCCGTCAAAATACAGCGCAAGAAGGATCTCGTGCCTTTGAAGGGAACAATGCTTATGCTATGGCAATTCAATCTCCGGTTAACATTCCATTTACCGAGCTGAGAGATTACAAAAGCCCATTTCATGATATTGATGGGTATTGGGGATCGTATTCATCTGTAAACCCGTATTATATATTAAATGAATACGGTAATGAGGCCAATATCAACAACTTCCTGGGAAATGCATCTTTAACTTATGAAATTATTGATGGGTTAACATTGACAGGACGTTTCGGAGGTAACATTGTAAATACAAACACTGACGTATGGACTCCTCCATTTTCACCAGCGGAACAATTGGTTTGGACTGATGGTTTAGAAATAGCAACCCGTGATACCAAGCATGAATCATTGGGAGATTATACCCGCTATGTTAGAAGAACTGAAAATATTGATGCTTTGATTATGGCCAATTATACCGGGACTTTTAAAGAAGATTTCACTGTTGATGCTTCTGCAGGTTACAGTTTCTTTCAAAGAAAAGTTGAATCTTTAACAGGAAGCACAGTTGGTGGCTTAACTGTACCTGGTGTATATAATTTGGCAAATAGTGTTGAAAGCCCAACTTCTTCGCAATATAAAAGCAAGTATATGTTATATGGTGCTTTAGCTAATGCAACTGTTGGTTATAAAAATGCTGCATTTTTAGAATTGTCAATAAGAAATGACTGGTCTTCTACACTTCCTGCAGAAAACAATAGCTTCCTGTATGGTGCCGTTGGTACTTCGCTGATAGTTACTGATCTTCTTAATATGGAAAGTGATATCTTGAATATGGGTAAACTAAGAGCAAGTTGGGGAACAACCGGAAAAGATGCAGGCCTTTATTTATTGGATTCATATTTCGTAGGAAATCCAACTATTGTTGGCTTAGGAGATTATGCCTTATTCTTCCCTAAAGATGGCGTTCCCGGTTTTACACTTGGAAACACCATCGGAAACCCAAGCCTAAAACCGGAGTTAACAACAACTTTAGAAGTAGGTACCGAACTTGGTCTTTTTAAAGACATTGTTAACGTATCATACACATATTACAAATCAACGCATGCTGATCAAATTGTTGTTATCAGTTTGCCAAGATCTACCGGATATACTCAAACAGCATCAAACATTGGTGAAATGGTTAATAAAGGGCACGAGCTTACTTTAAGTGTCAAACCTTTACATGGGGTAGTAGACGGATTAGATTTTGAAATGTTTGCCAGTTATTCTAAAAATGATAATGAAGTTATCAAAATCACTGATGACCTTGATGAATTAACTATTGGTAGTTTTGGATTTGCTGCAGGTACTACAGTTGATTTGGTTGCAAAAGAAGGTTTGCCATTTGGTACCTTTAAGGGTAATAATTTCAAGTATACTAGTAGTGGTCAAGTCATTGTTGATGGTAATACAGGGTTCCCTGTTTATGCTGATGAGGATGACTATTTTGGTAATTACCAACCTGATTTTTTAATGAGTTTTGGTGCCAATGCTAATTATAAAGGATTTGGTTTCAGGGTATTATTTGACCTGAAAAAAGGCGGTAAGTTTGCATCTGAAACAAAATACAATACTGAATTCAACGGTTCTAACGTCAACACTACTATTTACGATAGACAACCTTTCATTTTCCCAAATTCAGTTGTAGAAAATGAAGATGGATCTTATTCTGAAAATATAATTCCGATTACAGAGCAAGATTATTTCACTAATTATGATGTACCTGTTATAACTCAATTAATTGATGCTAGTTATTTGAAATTAAGGGAAGTTGAGTTAAGTTATACTGTTCCAAAGAAGTATTTAAGCAATACATTTATTGCGAATGCTAAAGTGGCTGTTTTTGGCAAGAACCTTTGGTATTGGTTACCTGATGAAAATAAGTATGCCGATCCTGAAGTCAATGGACCTACTTTAACTGGTAATGCTCAAGGTATTGAAACTACTCAAACACCTTCATCCAGATCTTTGGGAGTTAGTTTACAATTATCATTCTAAATATAAGACATCATGAAAAATAAATTTAAAATATTAATAATTCTATTATTGACACTCAGCTTTTCTTGTAGCTTAGATGATGTTAATGTTGACCCTAATACATTCCCGACTGCGGGTGATGCTCAAGTATTGAGTTCATCCATTGGGTTCCTAGGTTATATTATTGAAACTGACTTGAATTACAGTGAGTCGTTCATGTGGAGTCAGTATTATACATGGGGCATTGGTGTTGCCATTGGAAATCCGGAACGTTATGTACAAGCAGGTACCGATAATGACGGTTATTGGCAACGTGCCTATGCTAACTCACTTGCAGATTTAGACTACATTGATAAAAATAGTAGCTCTGCAGCCTACCGCGGAATTTCAAAAGTTTTGAAAGCCTATATTTTTCAAGGTTTGGTGGATCATTTCGGAGACATTCCATTTACTGAAGCCCTAAACGGTGCAATCGAGAATGGATCCAATTTGGCTCCTAATTATGATTCCGCTGAAAATACTGTATATCCTGCACTAGTCACTATGTTGGATGAGGCATTGCAAGAATTGGCTTTATCAGAAGGTGATGTTGGAACGGATGATTTTATTTATCAAGGTGATGCTGCAAAATGGATCAAATTTGCAAATTCACTTAAATTGAGAATACTTTTGAGAACATCAGAAGTTTCACCTCAAGCTTCTTCAATACAAGCTCTTGTGAATAGTGGTAGTTTTATTGAAACAGTTGATGATATGCCATTTATACCATATACGGGTTCTTCAGGCGATCAAAATCCAATGTACGCAAGGGCTGAATGGGGAGTAGGTAATTTTTACTTTGCAAGTAATGCTTCATTAAATGTACTTCAAGAGAGTAATGACCCAAGAAGAATGGTTCTTTATACTTTAGCTACAACCGGAACCTCAAGTGGTAATTTGAGGGGGATTGACCAAGGTACTATCGACGATGAACCTTTTACAGCACCGGCCTCTGATTATAGTATGTCTTCCACGTATGCATATGGAGACACAAATCCTGTAATCTTAATGAGTCCATGGGAAGTTTGGTTTTTAAGAGCAGAGGCAGCAGCCAGATATGGCACCAATGACGATGAAAAAACAGCTTTCGAAACTGCAGTTAGTTCTAACTTCTCATATATGGGATTAGATGGTGCAGCTTACATCGGGACATTGGGGTACAGTAGTTCTGACCCGCTAGATGATAAATTAGATATGATAGGTATTCAAAAATGGATATCATTGAACGGAACACAAGAGGATGAAGGTTGGATTGAAGCTCGCCGTTTTGACAGGCCTTCCAGCAGGTTGTTTACTGATGGTATTTGGCAAACTCCTCCGTTATCAGTATTATCAAGTGGGGAATTTCCTTCAGCATGGCTATATCCGGCAACTGAAAGAAGTTTTAATCCAAATGCTCCGGCACAACGTGCCGTTACTGATAAGATATTTTGGGATAACTAAAAAAATATAATGATGAAAAAATTAAAAATATTATACATAATTCCAATCCTTGTATTGGCTATGACAAGCTGTGAAGATCCCAGTGTTGAGGCTCTTGGCTCAAATGATAAATCAGCTGTAACCTACTTGCCTTTAATTACCCTCGTAGGTGGTGATGTAGTGCTTGATTGTGATGCCACTTCTTATTCTGATCCCGGAGCATCAGCATCAGCTGGTGGAAGTGAGATAGAATTAATTACTAACGTATCTGGTCTATATTATGGGAGTAGTACTGTAGATGGACCTGATATTTACAGTGTTTCTTATTCTGCCTTTAATGATGATGGAATTCCTGCTACTGGATTTCGTGAAGTATATTGGCCTCCTTGTCAAGGTGATTTGGTGACTAGTATTGCAGGAGTTTATACTTGCTCCATGACCAGGACTCCCGGTTATGCTACTTCTGGCATCGGACCAATTTTAATTAAAGATTTGGGAAATGGTGTATATGGAATATCTGACGCAATTGGTGGCTGGTACGATAAGGAATATGGTTACGGCCCTGATTATGCAGCTTCAGGCTTGACTATTGTAGCCAATGATATTGCAGCTAATAGCTTTACATTGAACAATACTACATCAACATTACCTTGGGGTGGAACCGTTTATTTGGACGCTTTCTCGGTTGATAGTGGTGCAGGTACTATTTCAATGACTACCAAATGGCAAGGTTATTCTTATGTATGGGAAATTACTTTGACCCCGATGTAGCAGTCAAATGAGTTTTATGCTTTATAAATTATTTTAAATATAAAAAAATGAGATATAATAAATTAAAAATTTTAAGCTTTTTGTTTTTTGCATTGGCTTTATCAATATCATTTGTTTCCTGCGAAAAAGTAGAATCAGTTGCAGATGAAAGTGATATAGTTGCAAAAGACATGATGGGCAGTTGGTATGTAGAAACATATATTGGAGAAGATTTAATACAAGACTATGTACTTATCAATACATATAATACCTCTTCTAATGATGGAACTGTAATGTGGATTGATGATAATGAAAATATATGGTGGTTTAAAGCTAAATGCCCAATAAATTCGTCGAACCAGACTTTTTCAGGTACCGAACTTTATAGTGATTATGACGGCTATATAATAGACGTTAATATTACAAATGGGCAGATAACCAAGAATGGTACTACTTCATCAAGTGGTGTAACTACTGATAAGATCTCTTTTGATATTGAATTTTCTGATGATCCAGGTACGATATACGGAATAGTTGGGTATCGTTATACTGGTTTAATAGGTGATCAACATCATTAATGGATAATAATATTACAGGTAAGGAGGCACGGCTCACTTTCTCCGTCAATCATAGATTAATACTTTAAGATTTGCTTCCTTACCAACCTAAAGAAACACTTCTCTGTCGGGAAGTGTTTTTTTTAGCGCCATTTTTGCAACCCAGATATAATCTATGTTTTCCTTTTTTTCTTTTTGGCTGCTGGGAAGAGAATGTTATTTAGGATTAAGCGGTATCCCGGAGAATTGGGATGAAGGTTTAAATCTGTAGGGGGATCGCCAACTAGATGACGGAAATCTTCCGGGTCATGGCCTCCATAAAATGTCCAGAATCCTTTTCCTTTTTCACCATGTATATACCTGGCTTCGTTGGCAGCTTTGTTTTCGCCCATGATAAGTATTTCGGGTTTAATTAGATTCTTTTTGTACGCAGTTGTTTGGCCCATAAACCCTTTTATCAGGTTTGTATGGTTCTGACATAACATGGTTGGTATTGGGTCCCATTTTGCCGAGAATTCAAACAAGGTGAAAAAATCGCTTTCGGGGGCTACCTTTCTGCTGTCGGTAACATCAATATCCGAAAATTCATATACATAAGGGCTTTTCTCCAATTTAAAATTCCTAAAAGCAAGGGTAAGGTTATAGTCCAGTTTTTCGTTCATGTCCGGGTCGGCCGGATCGCCGTCAAACATATGTTCGCAAATATCCACGCCATTTGCGGCAAGGGCAATATCATAGGTATCAGTTGCAGCGCACATGGCAAATAAGAAGCCACCGTTCAGCAAGTAATTCTGGATTTCTTTTGCAACAAAATGTTTCATTTCCGAAACCTTTAAAAAGCCTTGGTTCTTCGCCAGTTCATTGTTTATGGCTACCTCTTCTTTATACCAGGGGTATTGCTGATAACTTCGCCAGAATTTACCAAACTGCCCTGTAAAATCCTCATGGTGTAGGTGCAGCCAATCGTAATCTTCGAGTTTATTCTCAAGAACTTCTTTGTCGTATAATATGTCATAAGGTATTTCGGCATAGGTCAAAACCAAAGTTACGGCATCGTCCCATGGTTGTTTGTTGGGCGGAGAATAAACGGCAATTTTAGGTGCTTTATTCATACTAATGGCATCCTGGTTAACTTCTGGTTGCGCTATTTCATCCAATATTGCAAATGCCTTTCCATCCGGAATTGATTCATAACTAACCCCTCTTATAATGCACTCGTTTTCGGTTTCCGAGTTGTATTCCATTAAAAAACTTCCCCCCCTATAGTTTAGCAACCATTTTACTTCAATGCCACGTTCCAATACCCAATAAGCAATCCCATAGGACTTTAAATGATTTTGTTGTGAATTGTCCATTGGGATTAATATACTTACGCTCCATGCCGATAATCCTGATAGTATGATAAAAACCAGGCTAATTAACTTCTTCATGTTTTGTCGCTAATTATTTGTTTATTCATTGATTGAATAACTAATTTGAACAAAATAAGTTGCTCAATCATGCCGAAAAATACAACATTATGGGGAATTAAAAATGCGATGATGGCTTAAAAAGGTGTATCAGGCATGTTCCCTCCTGATTGGGCATCAAAATCCTTGTTCCCCGAGAATCCTGCATCCATAACATCCAGATCTTCGTTCATTGATGAACTAAAAGTTGAATTCATTTTGGCAACATCTCCGATACTTGATTCCATATCTGAGAACTTTGCCAATTCTTTTCTGAACGACAAGTGAACATCTCCAACGGCACCGTTCCTGTGTTTTGCAATAATTATTTCAGCTACGCCTAAAAGTGAATTTCCTGATTCATCTTCAGTAATTCCGAAATATTCAGGTCTGTGAATAAATGCAACAATATCCGCATCCTGTTCAATTGCTCCTGACTCTCTAAGGTCGGAAAGTTGTGGCCGTTTTCCCTCTCTCGATTCTACTGATCTGTTTAATTGAGACAATGCTAATATGGGAATATCTAGTTCTTTGGCAATTGCTTTAAGCGATCTCGAGATCATACTTACTTCTTGTTCTCTGCTGCCGCGTGAGTCGGTACCTGCTGTCATAAGCTGCAAATAATCCACAATTACAGCCTGAATATCATGTTGCATTTTAAGTCTTCGGCATTTTGCCCTGAATTCAAAAATAGAAAGTGCCGGGGTGTCATCAATAAACATGGGTGCTTTATCAAGGCTGGAAATCTTTCGGTTAAGGTGTTCCCATTCCCAATCTTCGAGCCTTCCGGTTTTTATTTTTTGGCCACCAAGTTCTGTTTCCGAAGAAATAAGCCGTGTTACCAATTGGTGAGCAGACATCTCCAAAGAAAAAAACGCTACAGGTTTTCTGTGATCAACAGCCATATTTCTTGCCATGGAAAGTACAAAGGCAGTTTTTCCCATTGATGGTCGTGCTGCCAGGATTATAAGGTCAGTTTTTTGCCATCCTGAGGTGATTCTGTCGAGAGCTGTAAATCCGGATGGACAGCCTATAAGCCCATCGGGCCGGTTTCGGGCATGTTCAATTGCCTCAATTGCTGCCTTCAAAACAGGCTTAATAGGAACCGTTTCTTTTTTAATGTTGCTTTCGGCAACCCTGAACAACGAAGTTTCTGAATAGTCAATCAGGTCATCCACATCGATGGTGTCGTCGTATGCTTTAACCTGGATTTCAGATGAAACGGTAATTAATTGCCTTTGAATATATTTTTGCGCAATTATCCTTGCATGAAACTCAATATGCGCTGCCGATGCAATTCGCCTTGTAAGCTGGGTAATAAAACCCGGTCCTCCAATCAACTCTAATTGTTCGCGATCTTTTAGTTCCTGCGTAACCATCAATAGATCGACAGGTTTTTCGTGCATTGAAAGGTGCTTAATCGCTTCGAATATTTTTTGGTGCTCTTCCTTATAAAAGCTGTTTGTGTCAATAATATCGGCAATTGTTACGTATGCATCCCGTTCTAACATAAGTGCCCCCAACACTGCTTCTTCAACTTCAATTGCCTGAGGAGGCAATTTTCCATACTGGGCATTTATTTGCTCCAGGCTTAGCTTTGTTTTATTTTGATTTTTATCTATTGCCATTATAAGTCATTAATACACAAATATTAACCTGAGTAACAGGTTGTAAACAAAAAGAATAAATGAATGCTTCGGAATAGAAGCAAGTAATTTCCCCAGCCAATAAAATTAAGAAAAATACAAAAGGCAAAGAGTAAAATCCCCAAATTAAGTTGTTAACAATTGCTTATCCCGTTTTCTATAATAAGGCTTAAAACTGTGGTAAGTTCATAACCCATAGCCCTAACTTGTTGAGGGATAAAACTTGTATCTGTCATTCCCGGGACGGTATTTGCTTCGAGAAAATAAAATTTATCTTCTTTAAGGATCCAATCTACCCTAACAATTCCGGCGCAAAAGCATAAATCATATACCTGGGAACTCAATTTTTGGCATTTTTTGAAAAGTATATCTGGCAAACGTGCAGGCGTAATTTCATCGGTAACGCCCGGGGTATATTTTGCCTCAAAATCGAAAAATTCGTTTTTAGGGACTACTTCAGTGACCGGAAATATTAGTTCCTTTTGGGATACTTTAACAAGTCCGCATGTAAATTCGGTGCCCTCAATAAATTCTTCCAATATTGCCTGATCACTTTCTTTCCAGGCATTAAGAACTGCCTCTTCGACTTGTTCTTCTGATTTTACTTTTGTTACACCAAAACTTGAACCGCCAGCGTTTGGTTTGATGAAAATTGGTAATCGGAGTTCTTTAACAATTTTTTTACTGTTTACCTCGTCTCCTTTTGTAAGTAAAATTGATTTTGCAACATGGATTCCGAAATTTTTAAGGTAATTATTGCAAATCCATTTGTTAAATGTCAAAGCTGAAGCGTTCACGTTGCAAGTTGAGTAAGGAATATTCAGCATGTCGAAATATCCTTGCAAAATTCCGTCTTCACCCGGAGTTCCATGTATGGTGATATACGCAAAATCAATCTTGGTTTTCTCACTGTTTATTGTGAAACTAAAATCAGATTTATCGATTTGCGCTATTTCTTCATTGTTTTGTAAAACTGCCCAATTATTGCCTTCCATGTGAACGAGCCAGGGTTGAAATAAATCCTGGTCAATCGCTTTAAAAATGTTCTCTCCACTCTTTACGGAAACTACTATTTCTGAGGAATTCCCGCCAGCGATAATTGCAACGTTTGGTTTCATATTTATTTTGTGTTTTTTAGATGATAACTATTCCTAAAATTAGGTTCGGTTGGCAATGTAATTCCTCCATTTGTCAATGGCATCATGCATATCTTGTGGTAGTTCCGATTCAAAAATCATTTCTTTCCCACTTGTTGGATGCACAAAGCCCAGCATTTTTGCATGCAAAGCCTGACGAGGCAGTATTTTAAAACAATTTGTAACAAATTGCTTATATTTTGTAAAGGTTGTTCCCCTTAAAATCTGATCGCCGCCATAATTTGAATCGTTGAAAATCGGATGCCCGATATGTTTCATGTGAACCCTTATTTGATGCGTCCTGCCAGTTTCTAATTGGCACTCCACTAAATTTACATATCCTAACGGTTCAATTATTTTATAATGTGTTACGGCATGTTTTCCATAATCCCCATCGGGATAAACCATAAACACCTGCCTGTTTTTAGGGCTTCTTCCGATATTTCCAATTATGGTGCCTGAGCTTTCTTTCGGGGTTCCCCAAATTAAAGCCTGGTATTTTCGCTTAGTTGTTTTTTCAAAAAACTGTAGTCCTAGTTTTGTTTTTGCCTGTTCTGTTTTTGCAATGACCAGTAAGCCGGAAGTATCTTTATCGATTCGATGAACCAGTCCCGGTCTTGGGTCCTGGGAATTAAATAGCGGAAGGTGTTTAAAATAATGGGCTAGCCCGTTTACAAGAGTACCCGTGTAATTTCCGTGCCCGGGATGGACTACCAAGCCTGCCGGTTTATTAATAACCATTAGTTCATCGTCTTCATACACAATGTTTAATGGGATATCTTCCGGAATAATTTCAATTTCCCTTCGCGGATAATCCATTACAATCTGGACATCGTCGCCCGGTCGGACCTTATAATTTGCTTTTACAGCTGTGCCATTTACCAATATGCTTCCGGCATCGGCGGCCATTTGAATTCTGTTCCTGGATGCATTGTCTACCCTGTTCACCAAATATTTGTCGATTCGAAGAGGCGATTGCCCTGGATCAACCTTTATGTTATAGTGTTCGAATAAAGCCTCTTCTTCCAGGTCTTCAATGTCGTTGTTAATTTTCGGCTTTTCCTGCATTGTTTTTAACTTTAGTTTTGGCTGTCCATGACTTTTAATTTGTCAATTGTTAGCCATATATCTATGGAAGTTCCAAGGTCTATTTTTTTGTTGCTATTAGGGTCGGGGCCTTGTTTGTATATGATGGCATTTGTCGTGTCTTTTCCGGTAACAATTGTTTCGTCGTAGATTATAACTCCTACATTAAGCATTGCGCTTGAAATTATAGATTTTGCATCGTCCAAATTTAAACCAATTACTGCAGGGGTAGGTGTTTTTTCGCTTTGCGATGATCTTCCTACAACGAGCCCGATTTCTGTGGACCTTGGAAATTTTTCACCCTCGTAAACCAGTACGCTATCTACAAAAACATCCAAAACCAAATCGACATATTCAGAAGGTTTGTGAACGATCTCCCCAACAAGCATCCCACTATTCTCGATAAGAACTTTGGCTTGCCTAAAAGATACATCGCGAAGTTTTGGTAGAAACACTTGTTCCGGTGAATTGGAATTTATGGTTATAAAAACCATACGGTCTTCTTTAACTTTAAAACCGGGAACAGGTATTTGATCGATTACCGAACCTGCTTTTACATCTTTCACATAAACGGAATCGATGACCTGATATCTGAATTTATAATCTTTTGCTGCTTGTTGTAATTCAATGGCATCCAATCCTGTTAAATCAGGTAATGCATAAGCCTGCCCATGCCTTGTATATATTTTTAGGCTCCACATTGTAATAAAAATAATCAATAGGAATATGGCGATTGCAGCAATCAAATTCTTCAAGAAAAGCCCGCTTATCAGGAATTTTTTAAAACTCATACTTTTGGATTGACAGAATAATTATATAAACAAAAATAAATGAAAAATAGTATGAATAGTATGATTCGAAAAAAAAAGGACTCGAAATGTAATTTAATTTTGCCCGAATATTAAAAGGGATGTGGATATAGAAACACAAAAAGGTAAAGAAATTCCTTCTTTACCTTTCAGGTGTATGGATAAAAAATATCTTGTAAATTATACTTTGTGCCTAGGTTCGTCAGACACAGATAATTTTTTTCTTCCTTTTGCACGGCGGGCTTTAATAACTTTCCTGCCACTTACTGTTGACATTCTTTCCCTAAATCCGTGTTTGTTTTTTCTCTTCCTATTTGATGGTTGAAATGTTCGTTTTGCCATGATTAATATATTTAAAAGAGTAACTCTTCTTAATTTCGGACTGCAAAAATAATTGTTTTTTTCTATCTTCCAAAACAAGAGGCGCTTTTGTTTGAAAAAAAACGGATGCCCTTGATTTTAAGAAAAATAATTATTTCGAAAATATCATTTTAATTGCCATAAACAAGATCAATATGCCAAATATTCTTCGCAGAAGTTTATCGGAAATATTAACGGAGATTTGAGAACCAAAATATGCTCCAATAACGAAAGTTAGGGATAGTACAAGTGCAATTTTCCAATTTACATGGCCAGCTTTCCAATAGTTCCAAGTAGCCAGAATGCCAACGGGTGGTAGCATAAATGCCAGACTGGTTCCCTGTGCTTCGTGTTGCGACAAACCTAAAATGAATACCAAAGCCGGGATGACTATTATTGCACCTCCAACACCAAAAACCCCTGCCAAAATCCCGGACAATATTCCAATTATCATTAGGATTATCAATTGTGATACGCTCATCGCTTGTATTTTAATTAGTTTTAATTGAAAACCGAAAGCCTAAACCATGGATATTTATGATTTGTATGGCCGGGTCTTCTTTAAAATATTTTCTTAAACGGGATATGAAAACATCTAGGCTCCTGCCCAAAAAATAGTCGTTTGACCCCCAAACCTTTTCCAATATCTGGTCCCTGTTCAATACCTTGTTTTTGTTTTCCGAAAAGAGCTTGATCAACTCAACTTCTTTCAACGTTAATTTACGCTTATTTTCGCCAAACTCTAAAAATAGTTCATCGGGGTGAAAAACAAATTTTCCTAACTTAATACCAGATAAAATTTCTTCATTGGAACTTCCACCTGTAGAAATACTCCTGCGCAAAAATACTTTAATTTTTAAAAGAAGTTCTTCCATGCTAAATGGCTTTGTCATATAATCATCTCCACCAATGGTTAGCCCATGTATTTTATCTTCGGTCATCGACCGTGCCGTTAAAAAAAGGATTGGTACGTTTGCGTCAATTTTCCGTATTGTTTTTGCTACCTCAAAACCATCTTTTTTAGGGAGCATAACATCTAAAATAATCAAAGAAAACGTTGTTTCCGAATACTTCATTATGGCTTCTTCACCATCTCCGGCAATTATCACCGAATAGTTATTTTGTTCTAGGTTATCTTTTACAATAAACCTCAAGGTTTCATCATCTTCCACCAAAAGGATTGTAATTTGGTCACTTTTCATAAGCTTTTGAAGGTATGGTTATTTTAAAAATGCTGCCGCCGGTTGGATCCCCCAAAGCCTGTATTTTCCAACCATGTGCTTTGATAATTTTTTTCACATAATCTAATCCCAGCCCAAATCCTTTTACATCATGGATATTTCCGGTTGATACCCGATAGAATTTTTGGAAAATCTTTTTCCGTAATTTTTTCGGGATACCAATCCCATTGTCTTCAATACAAATATCGATATGCGATTTCTGTTTTTCCACAATTATTTTTACAAAAGGTTGGCTGTTGCAGTACTTAATTGCATTTTCAAGGATATTGATAAAAACATTCGATATATGAAGTTTATCTCCAATTATTTTTAGCCCTTTATCGGGACTGTGCACTTCGAACTTAAAATCGCTATTGTGTTGAACATGTTGCAACGATTTTTGAATGATCTCATCCAACACAAGGGTTTCCAGTTTTAATTGTAATCTGTTTTTCTCAAGGGAAGCAAGATCCAATACCTTTTCAACATTTTTAGCCAACCTGGTATTTTGCTCAACAATAATAGAGGTATATTTAAAAAGCCTGTCAGGCGATTCAAGTATCTTTTTGTCGTTTATAACTTTTGCCGATAAACCAATAGACGAAATGGGGGTTTTTAGCTCGTGTGTTAGGTTGTTGATGAAATTTTTCTGTATGTCGGATAATTGCCTTTGCCTAACAATCACAAACAATGTATAGCCAAAAAAGAATACAACCAGGGTCAGAAGGAAAGTGGTTAGGTACCAGGCTTTTAGCTTTGAATTAAAATATTTCGAACGGTCCGGGAATTTAACGGCAAAATAATAGGTATACTTATCACTTTTGGGGAATTCATAGGTTTTTTCATGGTTACATGAGTCCGACTCTGCACAAATATAGGCTCCGTAAACCATCTTGTCACTTTCACAATCGTAAACAGCAAACTCAAAATCTGTGTCGATGTAATGCTTTTTAAGTTCCTGGGTCAGTAGGATTTTCAAGGTTTCATTGTCAATCCTGTCATTCACATTTACGATATAGTAATTGTTTGAAGCTTTTTCAACCAGGGAATATTTGTCAAAATCGGAGGATTCACCATATGCTTGCTTGTTATATTCCAGAATTTGAAAAGTTACCTCTTCCAAAGCCACTGAAACAGATTCATGAAATTGATTTTCTGTTTTGCTAATCGAACTTCGCAGAAAAAGGAATTGGATTAAAACAATTCCAATTACCGAAAGAGTTGCCAGCATCACAATATAGTTAAGGGCTTTTCTTTGCATCCTTTAATTTTACTTTTAAGCTAAACTATTAATTTTTTTACGTTCAGAACGCCTTTAACAACTTATTAACAAAATATCGGATGAGATTAACAAAAAGTTTCATTGTCATCCGTAAATTTGTTTTTGTAATAATTAAAAACTAATCACATTAAAAATAATAAAATATGAAACGTTTAATTCAACTGGTAGTATTATTTGTTTTTGCAGTTGGCGCTTTTACTGCAATTGCACAGGAAAAATCAAAAATAACATTTGAAAAAACATCGCATGATTATGGCTCATTCTTAGAATCGGATGGTGCTCAATCCTTTGATTTTGTTTTTACGAATGAAGGTACTGTACCATTGGTATTAACAAACGTACGAGCATCTTGTGGTTGTACAACCCCAAAATGGACCCGTGAGCCCGTAGCCCCTGGAGCAAAAGGATCAATAAAAGTTAGTTACGATCCGAAAAACAGGCCTGGTTCTTTTAACAAAACGGTAACCGTAAATTCAAATGCCGAAAATTCTACCGTTGTACTTCGAATTAACGGGAATGTAAAACCAAGGGAAAAAACTCTTGCGGAAAAATATCCAAGGACGATTGGCAACCTTAGGGTGAAAAGAAACCATATTTCTTTTGTGAAAATTAAAAATACGGAAGTAAAAACAGAAAAACTTGAGTTGGTGAACGATACCGATGAGCCAATTTCTGTTGCTTTTAAAACAGTTCCAGATGAACTAAAGGCAACGTTATCTGGAGATGTAATACCGGCACACAGTATAGGTTGGATTGAAGTGACTTTTGATGCAACAAAAGTGAACACATATGGATTTGTATCTAAAAGGATTTATTTAAATATTGATGGAAACAATGAATATAAAAATTCGATCGGTTGTAGTGCAACCGTTGAAGAAGATTTTTCATCGTTAAGCGAAGAGGATATTGCAAATGCACCTGTGGTTTCTTTTGCCGAAAAGTCGTACAATTTCGGAACAATTAACCAGGGTGATAAAGTGGAGCATATTTTCGAAATTAAAAATGAAGGAGTAAATGATTTGGTTATTCGAAGGGTAAAAACATCTTGTGGATGTACTGCAGTTTCTCCATCAAAAAATATTATTACCGCTGGCGAAACTGCCCCAATAAAAGTTGTGTTTGACTCAAGAGGTAAAAAAGGCAAGCAAACAAAAACAATTACAGTAATTACCAATGACCCAAAAACCCCAACAACAACGCTTAGGGTTTCAAGTCAGATTAATGTAGCTGGATAAGCAAATAAGATATAATTTAAGAAAGTGCCGGAGGGTTTTCCCTTTGGCACTTTTTTTATGCAATATTTTAGTCGTATTTTCGCAGAAACAACTATTTAATGTCGGAGAAAGAAAAAGAACATATCGAAAACGACCCTGAATATAAAGGACTGGCAGTAAACAAAGGAATAGACCAGCCCAACATAGTAAATGAAGATTCAATCCGTAAATTCCTGAATAAAAAGAGAAAATTATTGCATCCCAATGAATATGTTGATGGAATTTTGGAAGGGAATATTACCCTTTTAAGTAAGGCGGTTACTTTGGTGGAAAGTTCCAATGCCAAACATCAGGAAATTGCACAGGAAATTATAATGCGTTGTTTGCCTCATGGTGGAAAATCTATTCGGATTGGTATTACAGGGGTGCCAGGGGTAGGGAAGAGTACCTTTATTGAATCTTTGGGGAGTTATTTGACTTCTAAAGGAAACAAGCTGGCAATACTTGCAATTGATCCGAGTAGTGAACGCACCAAAGGAAGCATCCTAGGCGACAAAACAAGAATGGAAGAACTGTCGGGAAATCCCAATGCTTATATACGGCCTACTCCGTCATCAGGATCATTAGGGGGGGTGGCACGTAAAACTCGTGAGACAATTGTTTTATGCGAAGCTGCTGGTTTCGATACAATTTTTATTGAAACAGTTGGCGTTGGGCAAAGTGAAACCGCTGTGCATTCAATGACCGACTTTTTTCTTTTGTTAATGCTGGCAGGTGCAGGTGATGAACTGCAGGGGATAAAACGGGGGATAATGGAAATGGCAGACGCAATTGCAATAAACAAAGCTGATGGGGCAAATATAGATAAAGCCCGCCTGGCAAGGATTCAATATGAAAATGCTTTGCATCTTTTCCCATCGAAAGAGTCGCAATGGAACCCGAAAGTTCTTACGTGCTCGGCAGCTAATAAAACAGGAATTGTGGAAATATGGGAGGTTATTGAGAAATACCGTAAAATTGCCAATGAAAACCAATACTTTGTGAAAAACCGGAACCGTCAATCCCAATATTGGATGTATGAAACCATCAACGAAAAACTAAGATCGAAGTTTTATCAATCTGAAACAATTAAAAAATTGTTGCCTGGTTTCGAGCAAATGGTTTTAAAAGACGAGCTAAGTTCGTTTGCAGCTGCCAACGAATTATTGGCTAAATACTTTGAAAAATAAGAAAATCATAAACCTTTATATCCGAAAGGAAGAAAAAAAGAAATTTGCAGGATAATTGAAAACCTTTCAAAATTTCAAACGTTAACTAAGTATTTAAAAACCGATTGTTAAAAAAATAAATAAATACTATGAATTTCGATGTACTGGTAATAGGAAGTGGCCCGGGTGGATATGTTGCCGCAATAAGGGCTTCTCAATTAGGGTTTAAAGTTGGTGTTGTAGAAAAAGAAAACCTTGGGGGTATTTGCCTAAACTGGGGTTGCATACCAACCAAATCATTGCTAAAAAGTGCCCAGGTTTACGAGTATGCAAAACATGCATCAGATTATGGTGTGTCAATTGCTGGTGATGTTACCCCTGATTTTGGTGCGATGGTGGAGCGAAGCCGTGGTGTTGCAAATGGGATGAGCAATGGGATTCAGTACCTGTTCAAGAAAAACAAAATTGAAACAATAGTTGGGTTCGGAAAAATAACTTCTAAAAATACGGTTGAAGTAAGCGACGAAAAAGGGAAAAGCAAGTCGCTAACTGCCAAGCACATTATTCTTGCAACAGGTGCCCGCTCAAGGGAATTGCCAAACCTTGTGCAAGATGGAGAAAAAATAATTGGTTATAGGCAGGCTTTAACTTTAAAGAAACAACCAAAATCAATGGTGGTTGTGGGTTCCGGGGCGATTGGAAGTGAATTTGCATACTTCTATCAGTCGTTGGGAACCGAAGTAACACTTGTTGAATTTTTGCCCGAAATAGTACCAAATGAAGATGTAGATATTTCGAAACAACTTGCCCGCTCATTTAAGAAAATGAAAATGAAGGTGCTTACAAATTCTTCGGTCGAGAAGGTCGATACATCGGGCAAGCTTTGTAAAGTAACCATCAAAACCAAAAAGGGGGAAGAAGTTGTGGATGCAGAGATTGTTTTGTCTGCGGTTGGAATAACGCCAAACACAGAGAAAATTGGATTGGAAGAAGTAGGAATTGAAACTAATAATGGAAGAGTGAAGGTGAATGAATTCTATCAAACTAATGTAGATGGGGTTTATGCCATCGGTGATATTATTGAAGGCCCTGCACTTGCACACGTTGCCTCTGCCGAGGGGATTGTTTGTGTTGAAAAAATCGCTGGGCTTAACCCTGATCCGGTTGATTATGGGAACATCCCGGGCTGCACCTATACCAACCCTGAGGTATCATCTGTTGGATTAACAGAAGCCAAAGCAAAAGAAGCAGGCTATGAACTAAAAATTGGTAAATTTCCATATTCTGCAAGTGGAAAAGCAAGTGCTGCCGGACAAAAAGATGGTTTTGTAAAATTGATATTTGATGCCAAATATGGTGAATTACTTGGTGCACATATGATTGGCGGCAATGTTACCGAAATGGTTGCCGAAATGGTAGTTGCAAAAAAACTGGAAATCACAGGGCATGAATTGTTAAAAACCATACATCCGCACCCTACGATGAGTGAGGCAGTTATGGAAGCTGCCGCTGCTGCTTACGATGAAGTTATTCATATTTAATCAATATATGAGCTGATAAAAATATAGTATTATTCAAAAAAAGTGCTATTGCCAATAGGGGTGATGGCACTTTTTTTATGGTTTTTTTATTAAAGCCTGCATTTTACATGTGTTCACTATTAATAAGGGCTGGTTTTTATGAACGATTTTGTTTTTGAACAAACGGCAATTTAGTTTGATAACATTGGTGCAGATTGAAATATGCTTTAAAATTTTGATGAAAGCATAAATGTTGCTATTTTGTTCCAAACTTAAAATCAATAATTTATGAAAAAACTTAAGCTTATTCCAGTACTTCTTTTTTTATTGGTTCAAACCACATTTGCAGGTGGTATTTTAACTAACTCAAATCAAAGTGCTGCTTGGGTCAGAACTTTATCTAGAGATGCTTCTACTCAAATTGATGCCGTATATTATAATCCTGCAGGATTATTAAAACTTGGAGATGGATTTCATCTGGGATTAAACAACCAGACTATTTTACAAAACAAAAATGTGACCAATAATTTCCCATACCTCCCGAGTGGAGAGGTTGAATTTAAAGGGAAAGTATCTGCTCCTGTTTTTCCAGGGGTTTATGCAGCTTATAAAAAAGAAAAGTTGGTTCTTTCTTTTGGATTTAACCCTGTTGGTGGTGGCGGAGGTGCAAAATTTGACGATGGTTTGCCTTCTTTTGCAATACCTGTTGCTGCACTGGTCCCGATGCTTCAAGGTCAATTAGCACCTTTAGATGCTGCTTTAACTCCGTATATTGGTGATCCAGGATTTAAAAATGTTTCTGGTTACAATGCTAATATATTTTTCGAAGGAACTTCGGTCTATTTTGGATTTCAACTTGGTGCTTCTTATGAAATCAATGATGTTTTTTCCGTTTTTGTTGGGGGAAGATACATAAATGCTAAAAACACATATAACGGATACCTCAAAGACGTAATGATAGATGCTCCGGCAAATTATGGTGGTACCCAAACCCCGGGAAATTATCTTAGGGTAGTTGCAGGAGCTATTTCGCAACTTAATCCACAAACTGCTGCAGTATTAGAAGGAACAGCGGCTTATATTGATAGTCAAACCGCAGATATGGAGGTTGAGGCAGTACAG
The DNA here is from genome assembly GCA_963677475.2 of Prolixibacteraceae bacterium. Taxonomy (GTDB): domain Bacteria; phylum Bacteroidota; class Bacteroidia; order Bacteroidales; family Prolixibacteraceae; genus JABMQB01. Next base: position 242,390 of record CAXXQD010000022.1, read on the forward strand.
AAAGGAAGTGGTTTTACCCCAATGATAGGTGTGAATATTAGCCCAAATGAAGATTTAAATATTGGCTTAAAATATGAAATGGCCACAAAGATAGAATTGACAAATGAAACAGTTGTAGACGGTTCTGGAATGTTCACGGACGGAGCAAAAACAAGAGCTGATATGCCTGCAATGTTTACTGCAGGTATTGACTATCAATTATCAGAAAAATTATCTGCTACAACCGGGCTTCATTATTATTTTGATAAACCTGCTTATTATGGGAAAACAAAATTAGAGGGCGGAGAACTTGTACAAGTGAATAATGAAGATTTTATGGACAATAACTATTGGGAACTTAGTTTAGGACTTGAGTATGCAATAAATGAGAAATTAGGTGTAAGTGCCGGATATTTAAGGGCTCAATCTGGAGTAAACGAAGATTACCAAACCGACATGAGCTTTAGTTTAAGTTCAAATACTATTGGTGGTGGTTTTTATTATAATTTAACCGATAAAATGGTTTTAAACCTGGGAGTAGGTTATACTTCTTATGAAGATGGAGAAAAAAGTTATTCATATAATTTAAGCGAAACAGTTTCTGTACCATATACGAACAAGTTTTACAAAGACAATTTATTTCTTGCCATTGGTATTGATATAAGCTTCTAAATTTTTTTTAGATAAAAACAACTAGGTTTCAGAAGGCCTTGTGGTCACTGAGAAAATATAAAGAACCGTTCTGTTTTGATAAGAACGGTTCTTTTTTTGTCGTTTTGTTTTGACTGCTGCAATTAGTAATTATAATCAAAAGTCTCACTGTAAAGTTCTTGTCCATCAAGTTTTGCATATACCATGAATTCATGAATTCCTTCCAGGGAAAGGTCGCTTATGTCGAATCGTAAATCTTTTGTAAAATAAGCTTCACACATATCACCATTGGCATTATGCCTGATTTCGAACACCGCCTTTTGGTTTTGTCCATCTCTGTTTATCCTTGCAAAATCAATGGTATGATCTTCACAGCCGCCGCTATAAGATAGTTTTATATGAAGGCAATCTTCGTCGAGGTACAAATCGTGAATGAATACCGGGTCAAAAGAAAGGCTATCGTAATTGTTCATGTCTAGTTCAACATACGAAGCACAGCCTAATTCTTCAACTGCCGATATTTCGCAAGGCATTCCACGATCACAAAGGGGATCAATATTGGGTATTTCAGTGTATTCAACCCAAACATACTGGCCATGGCCAAAAGTAAAATCTTCAGGATAGTAGATGGGTAAAATACTATTTCCGTCTTCCAGTTCAATAATGAAACCGCAATTTCCAGAACCCGAATAGTCTACCACTGTACCAGATTTTTGCAAAGTGACAATTTCCATTGTTTCTTCGCAACTCGCAAAAATAATTGCAATGCTAAGCAGGAGGCTGATCTTAAGGATTGTTTTCATGTTTTTATGGCTTTGTTCCATTTGAATTGGCGAGATTCAAATGGCTTGTTTAGTTTTCATATTCCGGCTTTGAGACTTTCCCAATAAATAGGATTGCTTCCGTATCTTTTTCCGTAACAGCAAAAAGAAATGGTTTATTTACTGTAAACGGAATTTCTTCAGGATTATTTCCCACAGATGTATATCTAATGCCAACAATAGTAACAGCTGCTGCTTCAGTTCCTTCTTCATTCACGTCCACAAAAGTTTTGTGTTTAACAAAGTCTATTGCCAAACCTCCATTTTTGTTTATTCCGGTAAAGTCGGCATTCCCACCAAAGGCAATGCCCATACCCATATCAATTAAAATATCGTTGAGTTTCTTTTCGTATTCAAATTTAAATTTTGGGAGTTTTATATCAACATCATCGGTTTGTGCGAAATTATTTGTCCAGGTTTCCCAGTTTGAAACAGAAAGTTCATCAATAATATTAGTTACCGATTTCCCGGATTCAGGAAGAAAAACATACATATTATAATTCCCACTTCCGTAGGGTAAACAAATGGCACTAAAAAGGTCATTTTTTGTATAGTCAACCTGATCGAGTTTACACATCATTTCAACATTTTCGGTCGTTCCGTTTTCATATGTAAAAGGGAATTCAGTAGTGCTTTCACTATTAAATTCTTTTGACCAGATTCCTTTAAAATAAATGGCATTCAGCAAAAACATTACGTCATCCGCAGAAATATTATCAATAATGCGTGTAATTTTCTGATGCGTTTTATTGGCAACCCAATTATTAATTGTTCCAACAGATTCAGGAGAACCAAAATCCAAAGCTTCCACATCTGCATCGTAATAGTTTTCATTTGTTGAGATAAATCCAGGCTCAACTTCAAAACCATCCCTGAAATATATCGAATTGGCTATTTCAAGCAGCACTTTATCATCTAATGATTTTAGTGCATCTACCAGGTTATAGTATGATTCGTTTATGTCGCTTGTGCTTAAGCCGTTCAATTTAAGTGTGTTTTCCATTGCTAATTTGGTTTCTCCATTAGCACCATTATAGGTCATTGCCAGTGCGAGTGAAACACTCAGGGGCGAAACCATAATATTATCCGAATCATCCGATTCTGTTATTTTTTGGAATAGTTCAAGACCAAATAAATTATCAGCGTTAACCAGTTTCGAGGCTTTTTCCGTTAGGTTAATTTCCCGGTCAATGGCATCATTGTTGTTTATGTTGCAGGCCTGAAATAAAAATAGAAGGGCAAATGTTAAAGTTAAGATTTTGTTTTTCATAATTTTTTACTTGAAGATGAAGCTTGCCCGGAAATGGTTGCGTAAACGATTAAAATTTTTTGGGACGCAACCTTTTAAATATTCTTACATCTGGCTATTGTAAAATTAGAATAAAAACGTTTAGACCATTACCCTATATTGTTAAGGATTATTAATTCGTGGATAGAATAATGTTAAATCCTTAATTTTGAAGAAAATTATTGACCTGATTTGAAAGACCTTAACAAAATAATTAAGGATTGTGCTGCTGGCGATTTAAAAGCGCAAGAGACTATTTATAAGTTATTTTCTCCAAAAATGTTTGGCGTGTGCCTAAGGTATGCAAAAGACAAAATGGAAGCAGAGGATAACTTGCACGAAGGGTTTGTGAAAGTATTTACAAAGATTGATAAGTTTAGGGGGGATGGTTCTTTTGAAGGTTGGATTAGACGTATTATGGTGAATGTTTCTTTAGAAAAATATAGGAAGCAGAACATGGTTTATGCCGTTGAGGATATGACCAATTATGATTTTGAAGTGGAAGAATTGGAGGAATCAGCAAGCACTATTAAAGAAGAAGTTTTGCTGGGATTGATCCAGGAACTGCCTCCAAGGTACCGGATGGTGTTTAACCTTTATGTATTGGAAGGTTACAACCATAAGGAAATTAGCAAGGAAATGAATATTTCCGTTGGCACCTCAAAGTCGAATTTGGCAAGGGCACGGAATATATTAAAAAGCAAGGTCACAGAACTTTGTAGTGAGTATAAAACAACAAAGAATTTTTCAGCATGAAAAAGCAGGATATCGACCATTTGTTTAAGTCAGGCTTAGAGGGGTTTAGTGCCCCGCCTTCTCCTCAGGTTTGGGAAAACATACAGGCTAGTATGGCAAAGCCAAAAAGCCAGAGGAAAATTTTGTTTATGAGGGTTGCTGGTATTGCCGCTGCTTTGGCAATTGCAATTATCTCTGCTGTTTTGATTTTCGATAAGGAGAAAGTCCAACCGACATTAACCAACAATAACACTATATCTAATACGCAAAATAAAACTATTCAAATAGAGGGGAAAAAGGCATTGCAAATTCAACCAAGTGATGCATCTAATATCGAAAAAGAAAGGTTGGTTGTAGTTACAAATCAAGCTCAAACAGAATGGAATGGTAAATCCAATATAAAAGCGATAGAACCTTCGCTTGTTGAAGAAAAAGATGATGTTCAAAGCAAGGCTGGACGAACTGAGGAATTTGGGTTTTTGAAATTAAAAACTTCGTCTAAATTAGTTGTTCACGCGATAAAAGAAAACTTAAGATCGGGAAGAAACAATGAACCTAATTTTGAAATTATTGAAAGTGAACGGGAAATAATCGCGATGAATATGCAAAACCTTCCAGACAAAAATGACTTTAACAAGTGGAAAGTTGGGGTGATGGTTTCTCCGGGCTATTCGTCGCATTCTGCCACCTATTCCGATGATTATTACAGGAATATGAATACATCAGCATCCGATGGAAATGCAAATGTAGCTGGTGGAATTTCCGTTGAATATAAAACGAATAAAAAATGGAGTATCGAAAGTGGGATTTATTATTCTCAAAACGGGCAACGCTCCAGTAAGTCAGGGCAGTTATTTCCAACGTCAGATGCCCAATTCGATGCTGTAGAAGATAGTTATTATAGTGCTATTATCGCTGTTTCTGATGGCGATATATTGCTGAATAGTACAGCGGGGGTTATAGAACTAAATGAAACACCTTCGGATGCAAAAATTTATACAAACTTAAGCGGAGCGACAGAAAGAATGACAACGCTTGCCTCCTCAGGAGATTATTATCAGGTTTTTGATTTTGTGGAAGTTCCTGTTTATGTACGATATAAATTATTAGAGTCGAAGTTTAACCTACAGCTTATGGGTGGGCTTAGTACCAATTTTTTAATCGGCAATCAGGTTTACCTGGAAGATGGGGGAGTTTCTCAAAAAGTTGGGAAAACCAGTAATATATCTACAGTTAATTACTCCGGAACAGTGGGGGTAGGCGTTGAATATGGTTTAGGGAAGCATCTGTCATTGAGCATTGAACCAAGGATTAATTACTACCTTAGTTCTATTAATAAAAGCTCAGATGTTGATTATAGACCTTACCGCATTGGGGTATATACAGGTTTAAACTATACTTTCTAGCAATTTAATTTCAATGCAATTTTAAATGTTAATCCCTTTCTTTCTCTACTATTATTAAGAGTCGCACAATTCCATTTTCTTTTTATTCTTTTAATCCGGTTAAACGGGTAAAATAAATTCACAAAAAAAAAATCCAACGCAACCATTTTATGCTATGGTGCATCTACTTCAAAATAAATAGTTCCTGCAAGTTATTTGTGAAATTGAGTTCTTAAAATTATTAAACTATGAAAAAAACCTTACTGTTAATGGCGGCATTTATTGTTGTAATAAGTGCTTTTGCCCAAAAAAACAAAGATAAAATCCAACTTAAAAACGGAAGCCTGTTGTATGGACAGGTTGTCCCACTCGAATCTGGGGATATACAAATAAAATCTGCCGGAAACATTTGGGTTTTTAAAAACAGTGAAGTAGAAACAATTTCATATGGTTATAAGAAAACTAAGATGGATAGTGAGGAGATGAGTTTGTCAAAAATTCAATTCCATGCCGAGGTTGGTGTGCTTGCTGGAAATGGGGGCAATCACCAAGGTGCACCTTTCATTTTTCAAACTTCCGTAAATTATACTATCAATAAGAACCTGGCATTGGGGCTGGGTTCGGGAATAGAATATTTAAACGAAACCTACCTACCTGTTTTTGCCAATTTTGAATATAAACTGAGGAATACGAAGGTTACACCATATGCATTTGTACAAGCTGGATATGTTTTTTCTGTAGATGAATCCAGAACACAAGGGGACAATATTGTGCCTTATTATTACTACTACTCATCATCGATTTATTATCCGGGACCATGGTATAATTCTGGCGACATGGATGCCAAAGGTGGGTTGTTGATAAATCCTGGGATTGGTATAAGGACTATGTTCTCCGAAAATTTTGGAATGAGTTTTTCTTTTGGGTATAGGTTTTCAAGATTAAAATATACAGGGGAATCAGACTATAAAATATGGCATGATTACAACCGCCTTTCTTTAAAAGTTGGCATAATATTTAACTAACCCTAAAGCGAAAAGAAAATGAAAACAATTCTAAAATATTCTTTTGTATTACTGATCCTCCAATTTGCCACTTCCTGTTTAGATAAATTTCAGGAAGAGTTCACTGCGTATTCACCTGTTTACATGAGCTACGAAGATTTGAGGCAATCTGTAGCCATGACTACCCCCATTGATATCCAGGCAACAGGGAAAATATACTTTTATAACAACCATATTTTTATCAATGAAAAACTTAAAGGGGTACATGTGATCAATAACGAAGATCCTTCAAATCCTGTAAATATTGGGTTTATTGAAATTCCCGGAAATGTTGATATTGCAATAAAAGAAGATGTATTATATGCCGACAGTTATGTAGATATGGTTGCCGTTGATATTTCTGACTTAAATAATATTTCTGAAATTAACCGGGTTGAGGATGTTTTTCCATATACACTTCCCCCAACAGATGATGAGTACAGGATTGCACAGGTTGATTCTGAATTGGGTGTAGTAATTGATTGGGAAGTTAAGGTGGTAAAACAGGATCTCGAATACAGATATTATCCCATGTATTTTGGTGGAGCCTATGAATACGACGTTGCCCTTAATAGCAGGGGAGGAGCCCCGGCAGCAATGGGTGAAGCATTTGGGGTTGGTGGTTCAATGGCCCGTTTTGGCTTATATAACGATTATTTGTACATCGTTGGTGAAAGCATTATGACAATGTTTGATGTGTCGGATGCCCAAAATCCATCCAACATTGGAAGCGAATACGCTGGTTGGTCAATCGAAACAATGTTTATTTACGATGATCATATATTTTTCGGGACACAATCAGGCATGATAATTTATAGTTTGGAAGTTCCAACTGTACCTTCTTACATCGGGCAATTTTGGCATGTTACGTCTTGCGACCCTGTGGTCGTTCAAGATGGTTATGCGTACATAACACTTCGTGGTGGGAATACCTGTGGAAGCAATGTGAACCGATTGGATGTTGTTGAATTATCCGAAGATTATATTGACAATAAACTGCTGGCTTCTTATTCTTTATATGGTCCATATGGATTGGGTGTTGATGGCGACATCCTTTTTGTTTGCGATGGCGATGCAGGATTAAAGGTCTTTGATGCTGCCGACAAACTAAGTATTGATGAACATATAATTAAAACATACCCAGGAATTAATGCTTACGATGTAATTCCAATTGATGGAAATTTATTTATGATTGGGGAAGGTGGTTTTTACCAATACGATTATTCAGATATTCAAAATATTACTCTGTTAAGTTTTTTGCCGATTGTGGAATCAGGCAATTGAGGTTAATTCTAAACGTTAAAACCCGGCTTTGTTCCGGGTTTTTTCATGCTTTGATTTATAATTATTTGAATAAATCAGAATTTTTTGAAAGTTTTTGTCTATTCCTGTAATTATATTTAATTTTTGTATTCTTATAAAGAAGATTTAATGCAAGGTGTATGTTGGATTTACATTTATGCAAGAATTATGGACATATTTAATAGTCCGAATTCGAACAATTGATAAGTTTGCGCTATAATAGATTAAGGAACTTATTTATAATTATATTAAGACACCTAGACCTTGAAGATTAAACGACACCCTTTCAAAATCAGTAGATTGATCATTTTTGTTGTACTTTCAATCCCATTGTTTGTATCCGGACAAAGCGTAAATAATTTAAACATTCAAGGAGATTTTAGAGAGTATAAACTGGAAGATTTTTTTCATCAGTTGGAAGCTAAAAGCCAGGTTAAATTCTTTTATAAAAAGAGTTGGGTAGATACGGTGATAATCAATCAAATTTTCAACAATGTTTCCTTGGAAACGGCTTTAACCAGAATTTTCTATGATCGCAAACTTACCTATAAACTATTTCAAGGATATTATGTAATGGTTTTCCCATTTAATTCCAAAGATAGATTGGTAGATGCAGATTTATCCAGGCAAATAACAATTGTAGGGGACCTATTAAATGTTGGGCGTTACAAATTTGCAACACTAAAAGGCAAAGTCATTGACGGTAAAAACGGGGATTTATTGCCGGGTGCAGTGGTTTACAGCCCTAAAGTAGGGAAAGGGGCTTCAACAGATGTAAATGGCAATTTTGAAATTGAATTGCCAACCGGTGAGCATAACCTTCAAATTACGTTTATGGGATTTGAGGAGGCTAATCGAAAATTAAAATTAATCGAATCTGGTGAAGTTGAGTTTGAGTTGTTTGAAGAAACCCATAGCCTGGAGGAGGTGACTGTTCTTGCTGAAAATACCACGACTTCTAAAACACAAATGAGCCTTGTTAAAGTTGATTCAAAAGATTTGAAAAAACTTCCTGTTTTGATGGGAGAGACCGATGTAATAAAAGGAGTAACAATGATGGCAGGGGTGCAAACAGTTGGAGAGCTGTCATCCGGGTTTAATGTCCGTGGTGGAAACACAGATCAAAACCTAATTTTAATGGATGGTTCTCCTGTGTTTAATACATCGCATATGTTTGGTTTTCTTTCCATGATTAACCCCGATGTTATTGAAGATATTAATTTATATAAGGGAGGATTGCCCGCACGTTATGGAGAAAGAATTTCATCGGTTATGGACTTGAAAATGAAAGATGGGAACGAAAATGCTATTAAAGCATATGGCGGAATTGGGTTGATCAACTCTCGTATTGCGATTGATGGTCCACTCACAAAAAATAAAAAACTGAAATTAATAACGGGATTACGTTCATCGTATACCGATTGGATTTTGAAAAAGGTCCCGGATGAAAATGTATCCCAGAGTGTAACCAATTTTTATGATTTAAGTGCTAAAGTTACGTACGATTTCAATTTACATAACCATTTGAGCTTGATGGGATACATAAGTAACGATGAATATAGTACAAGTGCCAATACGATAAATAAATACGGGAATGTTTTATTGAACTTAAACCTTCGAAACAAACTGGGCGACAAATTAAGTAGCGAACTTGATTTATCCTATAGCAAATATTCATTTCGTTTGACTGATCTAGCAGATAGTGTTCTGGTGAAAGCATATTATTTAAAAAACCAGGTGCAATATAATTCGGCGAAATACCATTTTAGTTGGCAGCCACATGCAAGGCATAATGTGCATTTTGGTCTTAACGCGATTTATTATTTAAACGATCCTGGGGAAACAGAGCCATATCAATCAGAATCTATAATTGCAAACAATAAGTTGGATCGGGAGAAAGCCTTGGAATCTGCACTATACCTCAGCGATGAATTTGATATATCTCCTGAACTAATATTGAACCTTGGATTAAGGTATAGCCGGTTTGACTTATTTGGTCCGAAAACTGTTTTTTTGTATGATGAAACTAAATCGAAAACACCAGAAACGGTTACTGGGAGCTTATCTTTTGAGGAAGGGGAAATTATCAAAACTTATCAGGGATTGGAACCAAGGGTTTCTTTGAGTTATGAATTTGGAAGTGATTATAACTTAAAGCTTAGCTACCAGCGAACCAGGCAATATTGTAATCAAATAAGCAATAATGCAGTAATTTCCCCCGCTGAAAGCTGGAAAGCGAGCGATTACCATTTAAAACCATTGCTTAATGATCAAATAGCTCTCGGAATCACAAATAACAAGTTAATAAAAGGACTAAATTTCACAACTGAAATTTATTATAAAAGCCTGCAGAACTTGATTGAATATAAAAATGGTGCAGAGATTATTATGAACTCCAATCTGGAAACCAGTATTGCAAATGCAGATGGTTATTCTTACGGGATCGAATTGTCACTTAACAAGCCTGAAGGAAGGCTTACAGGATGGTTAAATTATAGTTTTGCCCGTACAATGAGAAAAACCTCTGGTGAATTGGATGGGGATATGATTAATAACGGAGATTATTATCCGTCAATTTACGACAAACCGCATGACCTGTCTGTAGTTGCAACCTATAATATTAGCAGGAGGTGGAGGTTTTCCGGAAACTTTGTTTTAATTAGTGGAAGACCAGTTACATTACCTGAGCTTACCTATGAATATGCAGATCAAAACCTGATTTATTATTCCGATAGAAATAAATACAGGATGCCTCCGTATCACAGGCTAGATGTTTCCATCACCTTCGACGAGAATTTGAGGCGTAAAAGAATGTGGAAAGGGAGTTGGACCTTGTCCTTTTATAACTTATACGCTAGAAAAAATCCGTATTCTATTTATTACAAAAAGACAGATGCAAGGCAAAATACCAATTACAGGAATTATGCACTCTATAAGTTATCTGTTATCGGAACGGTCATACCTTCTTTAACCTATAATTTTACATTTTAAAATGAAAAAAAGTCTCCTCTATATTGGTATCTTTTTTCTTCTCCTTTATTCATGTGAAGAGATCTATGTTCCTGACTTAGAGTCTGTAGATAACTTTTTGGTTGTTGAAGGTAATTTAGTTTCCACCAAACAGATCAACCAAATCAGGTTATATATGTCCGCAAATTTTAACCAGGAAGAATTAACTTATCCTCCGGTAACTGGTGCAAAGGTTTATTTGATTTCTGAATCTGGTTCTGCTAACGAATTTACTGAAATTTCTCCTGGAAAATACGAAGTCGACCATGTATTACAAAATCAACTTGGTTACTATCTGAAGATTGAACTAAATGGTGAGGTTTATGAGTCCGGTATCCAGGTCGTTCCTGATATCCCAAATCTTGATTCAGTGTATTGTGAGCTAAGCAATGATGTTTATTTGAATGAAGAAAATGAGATAGTTACGGATGTTGGCTACAGGATATTTGCGGATATTGTACAAAGCGGCGAATATGGGAATAATTATCGTTTTTATGCACGAAAGATACTCCAGTATATAGATTTCTATGATACTTTGCTTCCTGGTTATCCTGGGCCGATTGAGCTACCTATATATTTTTGGCAATCGTATTATCCAACTGGCATTTTCAATATTGCTGGGCCTGCAGAATATAGTATAACAGATGATATACTAAAACACCCACTTGAATTTTACATAAAAAATACGAGGACTTTAATTGCAGATACACAGATATTTGCAGGATGGATTTATATTATCGATCAATATAATATTTCTGATGAAACCTATGAATATTATAAAGATATGAATAGTCAATTAGATTCGGAAGGTAAAATCTTTGATCCCATTTATGTACAGGCGATTGGCAATATTAAATGTGTGTCAAATCCGCAAATAAAAGTTTTGGGCAATTTCGAGATTGCCTCTTACAGAGAGCATCGGTATTTTCTAAAATATACGAGAACATCGGAAGATTTTAGTTTGAAGAAGGTACCATATTTTTATGAAATTCCTTATAATGGACTTAAGAAACAATATAAACCCGATTTTTGGGAGACCGAAAAAAAAACATATCCTAACGACTAATGAGAAAAAGTACATTTAGATTTGGTTGCTTGTTTATTCTTCTATTTTTAGGAACAGCATTGTGTAGCATAGGAAATGAAAAGATTTATTTATTCACCGATCAGAATTCATGTGTTTCGGGCGATACTATTTGGTTCAATGTGCTTTTATTTGATGAATCTTCTCCGGTTGAAAGCAATATTGTTCATGTATCGTTATCAGCAAACCTTAAACCTATAAACCATGCCATAATTAAATGCACAAACAATATGGGCATGGGCTATTTGTCCATTCCTGATTCTTTATCTACAGGGGTCTACCAGGTTGTTGCTTATTCAAATAAACAGAAATACTTTGATGTCCCATCCAGTGTTGAAAAGAGTATTTTGGTTTATAACAGGTTCGAAAGTAACCTAGAAACTATCCAGGTTCCTGATTTTAGTTTGCAGGATAAAATAGAGATTAAAAAGACAAGTTTTGGTATCCAATTGCCAAAAGAGATATACGCATCACGAGAAAAGGTTCAAGTGGCTTTGAATGTTCCTGAGAATATACGCGAAAACCTTAAAGGCTTGTTTATCAATGCAAGGTTGTCAGATCCGCTCACGGGCTCATTCCCCGTAATGAATAAACTCCAAAATATTCAAAAAAACACTTCGGAAATAATTATTGAAAAAGATGGGATGCTGGTAGAAGGATCTGTATATGATCCTGAGACAGACAAACCAGCCATAGGTGTATTGGTGCTTTTAACCATCCCGGATTCTATACCGTATTTTGATTATTGTGTTACAAATGCTAACGGAGAATTTAAATTTTATCTTAAAAATGCTGTGGGCTCAGCAAATATGGTTTTTCAGGTAATCTCTAAGCAGGACAAGATATATCAGTTAAAATTTGGGACAGATAATTTATTTTCTAAGAAGGACTATGTGTATTTTGATAAAACGTTGACTTATGATGAGCTATTATATTCAAAAAAAGTAATTGATGCAGCTTTTTACCAAAAGATGTTTGCCCAGGCTTCAATCGAAAAAGAAGAACATTTTGAGATGGGCAAGGAATTTAAGTATCCTTATTATGGAAAGCCTGACAAGATAGTTTATCCGGAATTGTTTATTGATTTACCTGATTTTACTGAAATATCCAGGGAATTGTTGCCGGGTGTTTTTAACCGGAACAAAGATGGTATATATAGTATTCGAATGCTTGATGCAGTCCGTATGGACGTTTTTAATACAGAGCCATTAAAGTTGATTAACGGGATACCGGTTTTTGATGCAAAACTCTTAAAGGATTTGGGAACAGATCAAATACAAAGGGTGGAAATGGTGTTTAAACAGAAATTTTACGGAGATTTGGCATTTAATGGGGTGTTGTCTGTTTTTACAAAAGATGAATCGCTAGACTGGACAGAAAATATTCCTAACTTCTTTAAGGTAAAATATAACTGTATTCAAAAAGCAGAGGAAAAAAGAAACTTGCCCTCAAAGGAGCAAGACCAAAACCTGCCCGATTTCAGGAAAGTTTTTCTGAGTGATTTTAATTCTGATTTGGATAAGCCAATGGGTATTTCGTTCACAACTTCAGACTTGTTGGGGGATATACTAATAGAAGTAATCGGAATTGGTAAGGATAACAGATTGTATTACGATATTAAAAAAGCCAGGATTGAATGAAACAATTAGTATATATATTGCCAATAATTGTGCTGTTATTGTCGGTAAAAACCGGGGCAGGGCAAAGTTCTTATGACAGCTGGACCAGTCTTTCCACAGAATCAAATAGCCTCAAATCTAAAATTGAAGGAAACAGGTTTTACCATACACCAATGTTCAGGGGGAGTTATTTTTATCATTCCGATTGGTTAAAAGGAACGGTGACACTTGAAAATGAGGAGGTTTTTGAAAACCTGGATGTAAAGCTTAATTCATTGTTAGATGAGTTGGTTTATTATAACCCGAGGATTGCAGCAACTATTATTATCGATAAAGAAAAAATTAAAAAATTTAAGGTTACTGGGAAAAATGGAGTTGTTGAAGAGTATGATAAGATACAGGTGGGTTCGTTATCCGACGAATCCCGATACTACCGCAAAATATATGATGGCAATAAATCATTATATGTTTGGTATCGAACTTTTGAGATAAAAACTTCCCATTTTATGGACGCTAAAAATGTGATGCGAAATACCGAATTTATTTTATCGAAAGAGTATTATGTGTATTTCCCCGAGAAGGGGTTCCATCGTCTGCAAGCAAACAGAAAATCTTTATTTGATCTTTTCCCGGATTCAAAAAAGGAGATCAAGAAAGCACTTCGAAGGAATAAAATATTTGGGATCGATGCAGAGGATCAGATGGTTAAAGTATTTGTGGTTTTAGGGCAAGAAGGAATTCTTGAGAAGTCATAAGCAACATTCAATTCGAAAGCCCGCAGATTAGAATTCCCATTTGTCAGAAAACAAAATCCCAAATTTAAAGTTTAAGGAATAGATGTGATTTTTGAGTCACCGATTTGCCTTTGTTTTAACAGATATTGGTATTTTTGAAGTTCAACGAAAGGAGAAAAGATGAGAGGAAAGAGGTGGATTTATGTTTATCCCGTTATACTTATAATTGGGTTATTTTTACTTGGGTTTTTAAATTCGAAAAAAGTTCCAGTCGAATACGAAGATATATCTAATCAGGGATTTGGACCTATTTATATTCCCGATTCTGTATTTTTTGCGGATAAACTTATTCCTGTAAATTATTTCGATGTTTTTGAGAGCCTGGAAAGGGAAATTTTGGTGAATGCCAATTTTCATTCACAGACCATAAGGTTTATTAAATTAGCCCCGCGCTACTTTGCAGTTATCGAGCCCATATTGAGAGAATATGGTATTCCTGATGATTTTAAATACCTTGCCGTGGCTGAAAGTAACTTAAGCCCGAAAGCAGTTTCCCCGGCAAAAGCTGTTGGCATGTGGCAATTTTTAGCTGGTACGGCACGCGATTACGGTCTTGAAGTAACCAAGGAAGTAGATGAACGCTACCATGTTGAAAAATCGACTGTCGCTGCATGCAAATATCTACTTGAAGCTTTCGAAAAGTATCAGGATTGGACTTTGGTGGCAGCTTCCTATAACGGAGGGATGAAATTTTTGACGGACCAAATGGGGAAACAGAAAGTCGATAGTTATTTTGATTTGCTTTTAGGTGACGAAACAGAAAGGTACTTGTTTCGGATCGTGGCACTTAAATTGGTTTTGGAAAAACCGGAACAATATGGATTTTATATACCAGAGGAAGAAAAATACCCCGTTCTGGAAACCAGAAATGTTGAGATAGATGCCCCTGTCGCTGATTTTGCTGATTTTGCTTTGAAAAATGGAACGAATTATAAAATACTTAAGTATTTCAATCCATGGTTGCGCGAGGGCTATTTGAGCAATCCAAATGCAAAAAAATATGTGGTTAAAATTCCTGTAGAAAATGGACGGGACTACCCTCAAGGGAAATAATTAATATGAAGGGAAATAAATTAAACATAGATGTTTTGGAACCGGAGGTTGTTGAGGAAGACAAAATTATGGTTTATGGTGCACGCGAGCATAACCTTCAGAACATAAACACCGAAATCCCAAGAAACAAACTTACTGTAATAACAGGGCTTAGTGGTTCAGGGAAATCGTCGTTGGCGTTTGATACTATTTACGCAGAAGGACAGCGAAGGTACATTGAAACATTTTCGGCCTATGCCCGATCATTTTTGGGAAATATGGAACGTCCCGATGTGGATAAGATTACTGGGCTTAGCCCCGTAATTTCTATTGAGCAAAAAGTGACCAGTCGTAATCCAAGATCAACAGTAGGTACGGTTACCGAAATTTACGACTTCTTACGTTTGTTATTTGCCCGGGCTGGTGAAGCATTTTCATACAATACGGGCGAAAAGATGGTAAAATACACCGAGGATCAAATCATAAATTTAATCGTAAAAGACTTTTCCGACAAGAAAATATATTTGCTGTCCCCAATGGTAAAAGGGCGAAAAGGACATTACCGGGAGCTGTTTGAACAAGTCCGGAAAAAAGGTTTCCTTCATGCCCGCGTTGATGGTGAAATTAAAGAAATCACCCATGGATTTAGGGTCGACAGGTATAAAAACCATTTTATTGAAATTGTGATCGACCGGGTAAAAGTAGATGCCACCGATACAAAGAGGTTAAAAGAATCGCTACAGGTTGCAATGAAACAGGGTAATGGCATTGTTCTGGTTATGGATCATGAAACACAGAATATCAAATACTATAGCCGGCAATTAATGTGCCCCAGCACTGGTATTTCTTATAACGAACCTGCACCTCATAATTTCTCGTTTAATTCGCCTCAGGGGGCTTGTCCAAAATGCACTGGTTTAGGACGGATTACAGAAATCGATATGGATAAAATTATCCCTGACCGCAAAAAAAGTATTTCCAAAGGCGGTATTGCCCCGCTAGGGAGCTATAAAAATTCGTTGATTTTCTGGCAGATTGAAGCCCTCGGCGAGAAGCATGGTTTTACCCTTAATTCTCCTTTAAAAGATATCGATGATGAAGCACTAAACGAAGTGCTATTTGGATCGAACGAACGAATACAACTGAAAAATACACCACTTGGTTCGAGCATTAATTATATGATGACCTACGAAGGAGTGGTTAAATATATCGATAGTCAGAAAGACGACAATCCATCCAAAAGGGCGCAACAGTGGGCAAACCAATTTGTAAAAACGGCAACCTGCCCCGAATGCAATGGATTGAGGTTAAAAAAAGAATCCTTGTACTTTAAAATCGATCAGAAAAATATTTCCGAATTGTCGCAAATGGATTTAACAGAGTTGCACAAATGGTTCAATAAACTTGAGGACAGGCTTTCCGAAAAGCAACGAAAGATTGGTATTGAAGTCATTAAAGAAATTCGTGACCGAATGGGATTTCTTTTAGGGGTTGGCTTAAACTATTTATCGCTTGATCGTTCGGCAAAAACGCTATCCGGCGGTGAGTCACAACGAATCAGGCTGGCAACCCAAATCGGGTCTCAGTTGGTAAATGTTTTGTATATCCTCGACGAGCCCAGCATTGGGCTTCATCATAAAGATAACCTGAAATTAATAAAGGCATTGGAGCAACTTCGCGATTCCGGAAACTCAGTTATTGTGGTTGAACACGACAAAGAAATGATGATGCATGCCGACTACATCCTCGATATGGGACCACATGCCGGAATGCATGGTGGTGAAATTGTTGCCCAAGGTACTCCTGAGCAAATTTTAAAAGCCGGGACGCTTACTTCGGATTATTTGTCCGACAAGAAACAAATAGAAATCCCCGCAAATAGAAGGGAAGGGAATGGTAAAGTTTTATCGCTAAAAGGATGTAAAGGGAATAACCTTAAGAAGGTAAATGTGGATATCCCTCTTGGTAGGTTGGTTTGCATAACGGGCGTTTCTGGAAGCGGAAAGTCGACCCTTATTAACGAAACACTTCAACCCATTTTAAGCCAGCATTTTTACAAATCCGTAAAAGATCCACTTGCTTATTCATCTATCGAAGGATTGGAGCATATTGATAAAGTGGTGCAGGTTGACCAATCACCAATTGGAAGGACTCCCCGTTCGAACCCGATCACTTATACGGGCGTATTTTCCGATATCCGGAATTTATTTGCCCAGTTGCCCGAAGCAAAAATAAGAGGATATAAACCTGGTCGTTTTTCGTTTAACGTAAAAGGTGGAAGGTGTGAAGAATGCAAAGGCGGAGGGCTAAAAATGATAGAGATGAATTTTCTTCCAGATGTTTATGTTCATTGTGATAAGTGTAACTCGAAAAGATATAACCGGGAAACATTGGAAGTTCGTTATAAAGGAAAATCAATCAGCGATGTGCTGAACATGACAATTAATTATGGTGTCGAATTCTTTGAAAGTATCCCATCCATATCTTCAAAGCTAAAAATGTTGCAGGAAGTGGGGCTCGGATATGTTACCCTTGGTCAATCATCGACTACACTTTCGGGAGGGGAATCCCAGAGGGTTAAACTGGCAGCTGAATTAAGCAAAAAAGATACGGGTATGACTCTCTATATCCTGGATGAACCAACAACCGGGCTTCATTTCGAGGATATAAATGTATTGCTTAAGGTACTAAACAGATTGGTCGATAAAGGAAACACGATTATTGTAATTGAGCACAATATGGATGTAATAAAGGCATCGGATTATATTATTGACCTTGGTCCTGAAGGAGGGAAAGGTGGAGGTAAAATCCTTTGTGCCGGAACTCCCGAAGAAATAATAAAAAACACCAAATCATATACTGCAAAATACCTGAAAATGGAACTTTTGCCCAATAAATAAGTACTACTGCAAATGAAACACGTTGATATATTCTGTAAAAATACAAAGACTCAAAAAGCCTATCCTTTGGGCACAACCTTGCTTGAAATAGCAGAAGATTTAAACATTCAGCTCGACAATAAAATATGTGGGGCCATCGTAAACCATAAATTGAAAGATTTATCTTTTATGGTAGTGAAATCGAAAAAAATTGAATTTGTCGATATTTCACATCCTGATGGAAAAAGGATATACCAACATTCGGTCATTTTTGTCTTGTTTGCTGCCCTAAAGCAACTATACCCAAATGTAAAGCTCAAAATTGAACATGCCATTTCCAATGGTTTGTTTTGTGAGTTGGAAGGAATGGAAAGGGAAATTTCTGAATCCGATATTTCTTTGATTAAACAAGAAATGGATAAACTTATTAAGGAAGATTTGCCTTTCATCCAAAAGGGATTGCCATCAAAGTATGTTGTTGAGAAATATGAAAAAGAAGGTCTTTTTGAGAAGGCAAAATTGGAAAATCAGCAGGGGCATATCTACTCATTTGTGTATTTTCTGAAAGAATATGCCAATTATTTTTACGGACAATTATTGCCATCTACCGGGTACATTCATTTATACGATCTGGTTCCTTATTTTAACGGAATCTTGCTGCGTGTGCCCAAAAGGAAGAAACCAAATAAACTTGGAAAAATTATACGTCAGAAAAAACTTTTTGAGATTTACCAGGAGCACAAAGACTGGGCAGAAATCTTAAATGTTTCGACCATTGGTAGCCTGAACGATTTTTCACTGAAAGGGAGAAGTGGTGATATAATTAAAATTTCGGAAGCCTTACATGAGAAAAAAGTGGCTGAAATTGCCAATGAAATCAGTAACCATAAGAATAAAATAAAAGTGGTATTGGTTGCTGGCCCTTCCGCTTCAGGGAAAACAACATTTAGTAAACGCCTGGGGGTTCAATTGGCTGTAAATGGCTTGCATCCATTCCAAATATCGTTGGATAATTATTTCGTTAATAGGGAAAGAACCCCTTTGGATGAAAATGGGGAATACGATTTTGAAGCATTGGAAGCAATTGATATTGCCTTTTTTAACGAACAGCTTAACCAACTCCTTTCAGGGGAAAAAATAGAATTGCCAAAATTTGACTTTGGTTCGGGAAGCCGCGTAAACAGCCATGAAACTTTGCAGTTAAAGAATGATGATATTTTAATTATTGAAGGAATTCATGGAATGAACCCTAATTTGCTTCCTCAAATTGACCACACAAAAACCTTCAAAATTTTTATATCGGCACTTACCCAAATTTCGATTGATGAGCAAAACCATATTTCAACAGCCGACAACAGGGTTCTAAGAAGGATGATCAGGGATAGCAAATATCGCGGATATTCGGCAAGCGAAACCATTAAACGCTGGCCTTCGGTTCGAAAAGGGGAGGAGAAAAATATATTTCCATACCAGGAGAATGCCGATGTAATGTTTAATTCAGCTACAATATATGAATTGGCTGTGCTAAAAAAATACGCAGACCCATTGCTCCAAAGTGTGTATGAAAACCAGGCAGAATTTGGTGAAGCAAACCGTTTGTTGCGGTTTTTATCGTATTTCAAACCAATTGATGAGTCGGAGATTCCTCCAACATCTTTATTGAGGGAATTTCTGGGGGGAAGCAGTTTTGCCTATTAAATCAGTGAGACTATAATTTTGTTTTCAATAACATTAAGCCGAACTGTTCCCGAGCGATAGACGAGGGGGCTCATGGGTTGTATTCCCCTCACCTTGCTGCGAGGGGTTTCATTTTTAGCAATAAAAATTAGTTTGTCGAATTGTTAGTTTTATTTTCCCCTTTTATATTTTTCCGAGGATGCTTGACTTATATAGGACCGTTTGAACTATTCCGCGACTTGCCATAAACGATAGCATTGCCAGCCATAAGGCATGGGTCTCAAGTTTGCCAACCAACAGGAAATAAACCGGAATGAATACAAA
The DNA here is from genome assembly GCA_963677475.2 of Prolixibacteraceae bacterium. Classification (GTDB taxonomy): domain Bacteria; phylum Bacteroidota; class Bacteroidia; order Bacteroidales; family Prolixibacteraceae; genus JABMQB01. The sequence goes on from CAXXQD010000022.1 coordinate 262,012, forward strand.
AATAGATGAGATGAGCAGACTGTTCCGCATGGCTTTCGATGCTGTTACTCCAATGTAAATCCCGTCCCAAACAAACGAAGCAAAACTAATAATTGGTAAAATAATTACCCAAATGAAAAAAGGACGTGCTTGTTCAATCAAATTCGAATTTGTGGTTAAAATCCGAAGTATGTGTTTGGTTCCAAGGCCATAAGTTGTTGTAAATAAGAATACCAAAAGTAGGCCCCATAAAAAGAGCTTTTTGGTTAATTCATTTAGTTTGTTTGCCTGCTTTGCCCCAAAATACTTTCCGGCAAGTGCTTCGCCGGCAAATGCAAACCCATCTATAAAAAAGGAAAAAAACAAAAGGAATTGTATAAGCAATGAATTAATCGCGAGGATTGAGTCACTTGTACTTGCCGACTTAGACGTAAAAAATGTAAATACACCAATAATGCAAAAGGTTCGGATAAATATATCGGAGTTCACCACAAAATATTCCTTTAAAGACTTCATGTTCAGGATGGCCTGCTTTTTTAGGGCAACCACTAAATAGGCATACTTCCGGTAAAAGAGAATGGCGGCAATTATCACCCCAATATATTGTGCTAATGCTGTTCCCAGGGCAACGCCTTTTACGTTCATGTTAAATTGAAAAACAAAAAGCACACTTAAGAATATATTTACAAGGTTAACAACAATTGCAATAATCATTGGGTATTTTGCATTTTGCATGCCCAATAGCCAGCCTGTAATTGCATATAGGGATAGGGTAGCCGGGGCAGCCCAAATTCGGACTTTAAAATAGTCTTTTGCCAGATTTTCAACTTCGTTGCTTCCACCAATTGCGTTAAAACTAAGCCATTCAATTGGCTGTTTGAGCAATAAGATCACTGCACTAATAAGAAGTGAAATTAATATTGCCCTAACCAATATGTAAAAAGATTCATGAGGATCTTCTTTCCCAAAAGCCTGGGCCGTAAATCCCGAAGTGCTCATTCGAAGGAAACTAAATCCCCAATATATGAAATTAAAAATAACCCCACCCAGGGCAATTGCACCAATGAACACCTCGGAACCAAGATGTCCCATAAGTGCCAGGTCAACCATGCCAAGTATCGGAATGGTGACATTGCTAATAATATTTGGTATTGAAAGTCGGAGTATTTCTTTGTTCATTTCTGAAAATAATGCTACAAAAGTAAATTATTTGAACAATCCTGAAAATGCTTTGTTATTTAGAATAACTATGAATAATAAATTATTTTGATGAGAGAATTCTTATTATTATTTGGATTAAATACAAATAGGGTTTATTTTTGCTAATGACAATAAAAGACAAATTACTCTTAAAATAAGCATAAAATGGCATTTGAATTACCAAAATTAGGATATGATTACACGGCTTTAGAGCCACATATTGATGCACGTACGATGGAGATTCATCATACAAAACATCATGCAGGTTACACAAATAACCTTAACAATGCAATTGCAGGAACAGAGCTGGAAGGGAAAACAATTGAAGCGATCCTTTCTGGAATATCAGGGCAAAGTGCTGCGGTAAGAAACAACGCAGGTGGTTTTTATAACCACAATTTATATTGGGATGTTATCGCACCCGGAGGTGCAAAAAATCCGGAAGGGGATTTATTAAATGCGATTAATGCAGCTTTTGGTTCTGTAGATACTTTTAAAGATGAATTTTCAAAAGCCGCAGCTACCAGGTTTGGTTCTGGTTGGGCATGGCTGGTAAAAAAAGATAGCGGTTTGGTAGTGTCGTCCACTCCAAATCAAGATAATCCGCTGATGGATGTTGCTGAAGTTCAGGGAACTCCAATATTAGGAATTGATGTATGGGAACATGCATATTACCTGAATTATCAAAACCGGAGACCGGATTATATAAACGCATTTTGGTACCTTATCAACTGGGACGTCGTTTCCGGTAGGTTTAAAGGTTAGTTGATTTTTGGTTTTTTCCCCGCAACAGAGGTTGCGGGGTTTTTAATGCTTTTTGTTTAAATATTATGTAAAATAAGAGAAGGGCATCCTGCTATTTCTTTTGCTAAAACACACTTCTTTTCTTCTTTTTAGGTTCCTGGAACATAACAGATTGTTGAGCCGGCTGATCAGATTCTTTATCCTCTGCTTTTACAGTAGAATCATTCTTTGATGGGGTTTTGGGTTTGATCCTGTTTTTAAGTTCCCGTGCTTCGTTATTGTATTTATCCAGTTCAATTGCTTTGTCAAGATAATCGTTGGCACTTTTCAGGTCATTCAATTTAATACTGAACATTGCCCTTAAGACTTCTAATTCCGAATTGTTATTTATCCTACGCATTGAATTTATTTTCCGTTGGGCGGCAGCCATATTGTTTTTGTCGAGATCCATCCTGGTCAACAATTTCACCACATCCAACCTGTTCATGCTTTTTCGAGGTATTTCGGACAAAATTTTATTGGCATTTGCTTCATCATTCTTTAAATAATAACAAAGTGCCATTCTGGCTTGTGCACTCACATCATTTTTCCGGAACGATAATACTTTAGGATAAATTACTTTAATTGCCTGATCGTATTTTTTATAATTAATAAAAATTTCTCCCATCAACATAAATGCTGTATAGTAGTCATCTTTAACATTCACTGCTTTTTGAAGTTCTTTCAATGCATCGTTTGCCTTTCCCATATGATAAAGGGCAAAACCCCTTTGATAATAGGTTTCGGCGTGGTCCTGTTTTATCTCAATAATTTGTTCAGACCATTTTAATGCTTCATCGTATTTTTTCAATCCATTGCAAGCAGTAATTTTAATAAAAATAGCATTAAAGTAATTTGGGTTTAATGCAAGCGCACTATCTGCAAGCGCAGAAGCTCGGGCATAGTCCTTTTTCATTAAATGAATTTGGGCTTTATATCCAATCACTTCTTCACTTTCAGGATTTACTTCTAAAAACTTATTGAACTTTTCTTCAGCATCGTTCAATTTTCGTTTTTGCATTTCTTTGAAACCCTCATAATCATCGTACGATGCCCGTTTAAATACCGCACAAATTGGTATCCCATCCACATCTTCAGTATGGATTGTACCAATAGGCGGAAATATACCGCCCAGAAGTTGATGCGGATCAATATATGCGTTCACATATATTCCATAATCCCATTTCTCTTTGCTTTTTTCATAATACCTTGCATATTCCACCTTCACATTTGGTGTATTCCTGAACGCATATTTAGCGATACTTCCATGATTTGTAGAGACAATCACGGTATCATTACCCAATTCGTTTTCGATGAACCATTCGCAAGCTTTTTGCAAACTGTGGTAGTAATAATCCAACTCATATTCTCCATAAGCACCTTTAACCCCTCCCGACAATTCATTATAATAAACATATTCATAGGGGTGGTTTTTAATCATATGCTTTAATGGATGGATTATTAGAAGGATTAATAATCCGAGTGCCCCATATTTTATGATTTTATTTTTATTCGCAATAAAATAATCAAAACCCAATCCGCTTAAAACAACGATTGGAGGATAGGCAAACAGCAAGTGGCGCCAACCTCCGTATAAATTTGAGTTTTTGTATATCGTATACACAAGCGGAAATACAAAGGCAAATAATAGGAAGAAATAGATTCGTGAATTTTTGCTTAGGTCTTTTCTCAAAAATAGAGATGCTGAAAACAAACCAATCCCTACAAATATTACTGTAGGTGTTGTAATAAACATGTATTTAATACCATAGTACCAGGGTAAGCTGGTTGATATTTGCAAAGTACCTTCAAAAAGCTGTCGGATAGCTACTGCATAATGGGTCATTAAAGTTAATGAGTCGATAGGATTTTTTATTGGGTTGATTAACCCGAAGGGCCAGAAAATAAGACCTAAAAAATAACCGACAATTGCTATGCCAAATAAAACAAGTGCTTTCTTCAAAGCAGTTAGTATTCCTTTTTTGGTATAAAAGTCTTTTTTAAACACATAAAACAACCCAAGAACCAGAAAAACATAAGGAATCAATATTAATCCCCCAATCCTAACACTAATTGATCCGGCAATGCCAATGCTAATAAATGCCAGGGTTGATTTCTTCAAATCCGGCAGTTCGTTTAAAAGTTTTGTTAAAAATAGAATCGTTAATGTATAAAAAGCCGCAAAGGGAATATCCTTTGAATTATTCCACGAATGCCCAAGGATTTTCTGGGATAGGAAAATCAATACCAATGTAATGATACCCGACCGCCAGCCAAATATCATTCCGGCAGTTAAGCCTATTGAGAACATAAGCAGCCAGCCAAGTATCGAATTGAAAAGATGCCTGGTTGCATAATAATCTTCAATATTTAGGTTTTTTGTGATGGCATACACAATGCTATCGATGGATTGCCCATAATACTTTAGGGCCGGATTGGAGGGATTAACTGCAGTGGTGTCTTTACCCAAAGTGGTGTAGAAATTGTATACATCTTCTGCTTGCTCTACCTTGAAGTGTTCATCGCCACTAATACCTGCACTTTGGCTAAGTATCATCATCGCAATGAGCAGAACGAAGCTTAAAAGAAGAAATATGTTTTTATATGATTTTAAAAAGGTTGAGTATCTCATAATTCTGATTTTCTTTTGGACATTATTGCCAATTTAGCTATAACATCTTACGAATAGGAATACTAAGATACTTCTTTTAAAAAAAGAATAAAAGCTGAATGTGTAATAGTATGAATAATTTAATTTGCCTTCTTCTTGTTTCTTTGGTTCAGTTTTTTTACCAAATTCCGCATGTTCTTGTCGTTTGGATAAATCTTTAATTGTTTATTTGCAATTAATCCTGCATTGTTATATTGCTTTGCTGAATACGAAAGTAGCGCCAAATACGGATAGATAACATAGTTATCCTCGTCATCTATATAGGCCTTTGATAAGAATTTGTAGGCTGTTTTAAATTGTTTTTTCTCGTAAGCTTTAATACCATAAAAGTCATCAAATTTTTTACGCTCAACGATGCAACAAATAGGTACCCCATCAACCTTTGTTGTATGCACAGTTTCTTTTGGCGGATACCCTATTTTTAGTATGGAAGGGGGAACAAAGTGTGGACTAAAAATACCATAATCCCATTTAAAGTGATTTTTATTAATAAAGCCTAAGTTCTGACGTTTTAAATTATTATTTGGCAGGTTCATTTCATGTATCAGTAATGTATTTGAAACAACTGTTCCTTCTTTTTCTCCAATATGGTCTTTTATAAAGGTTTGTAATGTTGGCTCCAATGAAATCTGCAAATAATCTAAATCATATTTTTTAAATGCGCCTTTTGTTCCTCCAACAAATTCATTATAATAAACATATTGGAATGGTGCATTTTTAAAACTCCAGTAGCCGGTTTTTAGGGTGAGTACAATTACAATAGAAATGAAGGTATATTTTAATACTTTTTTTTCTATTGAATTGACTAATAGAATAAATCCCAGCAAAGAAAACATAATAAAAGAAGGGTAAACAAATAATTCATGCCTCCAGCTATTATATAAATCAGTTCCTTTCAATACAAGGTAAATTATTGGGAAAAGAAAGGAGAATAAGAAAATAAATGCATCAAAGAAAAGTGCTTTTTTACCTATGTTTTTGGTGAAGTAAAACAACGATACAAAAAACATGAAAAAAGCAAAAAAAGGTATTGTTATTAACATCATTTTAGGCAAATAATAATAAGGCAGTTTGCTGGTATCGACCAGTGCTCCTTCAAATAGCACAGGGTGTTTTTGAGGACTGTTTTGTAAAAAAGTCATGGCTTCATAAACAAACATATATCCTTTGTCCCAAAAAATAGGATAGGTCATGAATCCTAAAGTCATGCCCAATATCATTACTATGCCGATTATTAAGAAAAACCTGGTTGTTGAAATGATCTGTTTGAAAGTTTCTTTGTTTAACAGGATAAAAAGTACACCAAACAATCCAAGATAAACAAAAAGAAGTAACCCTTGCAGACGAATGGAAAAAGTAAGTGCTGTGCCCAATAATAGTCCAATCAAATCCTTATAATTTGTCTTTGGAAAGTTTTTAAAAAGTTTATAAAGGAAATAAATTGTAATTGTAAATCCTGCCGCAACCGGAGCATCTTTGGTTTGCCAAAAGGATAATCCAATGTAGGTTGGTGAGAAAAACATTGCCAGCATTGCAAATGTTCCCCAATACCAATTATCAAAGTAGTCTTTAATAAAAATTCCAATGATATAGATAGTGATTAGAGATAATATCACGGTTAAAAATTTTCGGATTGTATTTATATGTTGAAACTCTTTAAAACCAATTAATTTTCCAATTATTATTGCGGAAGCTTCAATGGTAGGGCCATAATATTTGGCGTGTTTAAAGTGAAGGTTGTTCTTATATGCAATTGCATCTGTATATGATGTGTCTTTCCCTAAAGTGCTAAAGAAATCAATGCAAACTTCTCCTGTTTCAATCTGAATTGGCGCATCCCCATCGATCCCCACATCAGTTGACCATTTAAAAAGAAAAATCATGATGATGAGTATATAGGTCATAAAAAGAACTTTGCCGAGATTTTGTTCTTTAAAATTTTCTCTATTGGCTAATATTAATTTCATATTATTTAATGAGGTTAATGGATTTTGCGTTGTAAAAGTATTTTTTGGTTGATTCCAATCTTGTAATTAAAGCTTATTACTGAATTATTTCTTCAATTAGGAAAATTGGTCTTTCCTTTGATTCTTTATATATCTTTCCAATATATTCTCCAATTATCCCTATGGATAAAAGCTGTACCCCCCCTAAAAACCAAATAGAAATAATAGTAGATGTCCAACCTACAATAATTGCCCCAAGGAGGAAGCTTACTAAAATGTAAATTGCGACTACAAGGGATAACAAAATAATTATAATGCCCAAAAAAGTTACTAGTCTAAGAGGTTTTACACTAAAGGAAGTTATGCCTTCAATGGCAAATGCGAACATTTTTTTTAATGGATATTTTGTTTCTCCAGCTGTTCTAATACTTCTTTCATAATAAACCATGTCTGTTTTTAGTCCAATTTCTGGGACAAGACCTCTTATAAATATATTTACCTCTTTATGTTTAAGTAAGAACTTGATTGCCCTTTGGCTCAATAGCCTATAATCAGCATGATCTTTAATTGTTTTTGCACCAAGGAATTCCATTATTTTATAAAATATCCTAGCGGTGATTCTTTTAAAATTTGAATCGGAAGTTCTAATATTTCGGATGCCATAAACTATTTCAGCACCAGAGTTAAATTTTCCAATCATACTTTTTATAGTTGTATGATCATCTTGCAAATCTGCATCAATCGTAATAGCACAGTCACATTTCTTTTTTGCATATTTTAGACCAGCCAATATTGCTGCTTGGTGTCCAAAATTTCTGCTAAGTTTTATTATTCGCAAGTATTGGTTATCAATACGGAGTTTATTTAAGGTTTCATACGTTTTGTCTTTGCTACCATCATCTACAAAACATAAATAGGATTCAATATTTATCAAAGCTTCTTTTTTTAATGAATTAAGAAAGTCGCTTAGTGTATTAGCGCTCCATTCAATAATTTCTTCTTCATTATAACATGGAACTATGATGGATAAAACAGGGGCATCTGAAGGTGAACACTTTTTCATTATCCTAGATTTGTTTATAAGACTAACACAAAATATTTTTTTATACTATCCAAAAATAGCATTTTTTATGGTAAATAGAATTTATTACTTTTCACAAGTTGCAATAATATTAGTTGTCTGAAAATAAAATCAAATCCGTAATAAATATTACGGGCTCTTTAGCCTAGATTATTAGTATATTTTATAAATTTAGTACCAGTTTAACATCAAAAATAAAAACCATGCAACACAAATTACCGGATTTACCTTATGCAATAGATGCGCTTGAACCTTATATTAGTGCCAAAACCCTGGAGTTCCATTATGGGAAACACCACCAGGCTTATGTGAACAATCTGAATAACCTTATTACAGGGACTCAATTCGAGGATGCAAGCCTTGAAACTATTATTAAAGAAACAGATGGAGGTATTTTTAATAACGGTGCCCAGGTTTATAACCACACCTTTTATTTTAACCAGTTTGCAGCAAATGGTTGCGAAGAACCTAAGGATACATTAAAAACTGCTATTGATAAAACCTTTGGCAGCGTTGACAGCTTTAAAGAACAGTTTAGCAAAGCAGCGGCAACCTTGTTTGGTTCTGGCTGGGCATGGCTTGTGGTTGGAGATGGTGGCGAATTGGAAATCGTACAGACCAGCAATGCCGGAAATCCATTAAAAATTGGCAAACAACCAATTCTTACCTGCGATGTGTGGGAACATGCCTATTATATTGACAAGCAAAATGCAAGGCCCAAATACATCGAAGATTTTTGGAAGATATTGGATTGGAAAGTAATTTCAGAGAGATATTCTAATGTGTAATTCAAATTTAAAGTTGTATGAGTGCTGAAAAAGTATTACAAACAATGAAGGATGCCGGCAAAGCAATGAAAACCGGTGAAATTGCCAAATCATCGGGATTGGACAAAAAAGAGGTGGATAAGGCAATGAAAAAACTGAAAGCTGATGGGGCAATTGTATCGCCAAAGGTTTGTTATTGGGAACCGAAATAAATTATTATAAATAAGGGCTTCACTCGATGTGAAGCCCTTATAAACAAAAATTTAGACCAACTAAATAGTTGTTTATTTTTTCCAAAGTTTTTCCATCTCTTCAAGGGTTTTTCCTTTTGTTTCAGGAACCATCTTCCAAACAAATACAAATGAAAGGATACTCATTACACCATAAAACCCATAGGTAAAGCTGCCACTAAATTCCATCATTGCCGGATAGGTTGACGAAATGAAATAGTTGGCTGCCCATTGTGCAACTACTGCTATTGCCACAGCCCTTCCGCGAATTTTATTCGGGAAAATCTCAGAAATCAAAACCCAGCAAATTGGTCCCCACGACATCATAAACGATGCTGTATAAATCATAATAAATACCAAAGTACTAACGCCAATTATTTCGAAATATGCCAATCCTGAAATTGCAAACATGCCAATGGCCATCCCGATTGAACCAACCATTAATAAAGGTTTTCTGCCCCACTTGTCAACTGTTGCGATTGCAACTACTGTGAAAACCACATTGATTAATCCCATCACCACAGTTTGCATCATAGATGCATCTTTTCCTGCTCCCATGCTTTCGAAAATTCGTGGTGCGTAATAAAGTGCAACATTAATTCCAACAAATTGCTGAAAAACAGAAAGTAAAATGCCAATTACAATAACTATTTTCCCATAAGAAAATAATTTTCCGGAATGGCGTTCCAGGGTGTTTTTAATATCTTCTAAAATTTCTTTTGCTTTTTCAGCGCCATTTATTTTACTTAAAACCTTTAATGCTTCTGAGTTTCTATTGGTTAGAGACAAATAACGTGGAGTTTCGGGGACAAGGAACAATAATAGGCCAAATAGACCTGCAGGAATAGCTTCCGAAAGGAACATACGGCGCCATCCAATGGTATTTATCCAATCAAGCGTTTGTCCTTTAGCAATTCCCCAGTTCACAAAATAAACCACCAACATTCCGAAAATAATGGCAAACTGGTTCAACGATACCAGTCGTCCCCGAATATCGGCCGGGGCAATCTCACCAATATACATGGGAACAATGGCTGAAGCCATTCCAACTCCGATTCCGCCAATAATCCGGTAGAAATTGAACATATAAAGCAATCCCATAGTCGCTTCACCTTTGGTAAAGAATAAAAACTCGGGGTAGCCTGAACCCAGTGCCGATAAGAAAAATAACAATGCCGCAATCATCAGGGATCTTTTACGCCCAAGTTTTAAGGCTATAATACCCGAAAGGGCTCCCCCAATTATGCATCCGATCAAAGCACTTGAAATGGTGAGTCCATGAATAATGGTACTTAAGCCTTGACTGTCAATTAAAAAAGCTTGCACTGATTTTTCAGCTCCTGAAATTACCGCTGTGTCGTACCCAAACAAAAGACCACCCAGGGTTGCAACAACTGTTATGGCAAAAATGAATAACTTGTTTTGCTTCATGTTAGTTTGTTTTAGTTAGATATAAGAATCTGCCTTAAATATATTAAAACAGATTCTCATAAAAAATAGTTAGGTTTATATTCTAAATATATTGATTGATAAGTTGTTCTATCAATTCTTGTTTTCCACTAACCTGTTTTGGTTCACCAACTTCTTTGGCAACAGAATATAAATCTTCCAGGGTGAGATTTCCGGCATCAAATTCGGCACCTTTGCCACTGTTAAACGAGGAATAACGGTCGGCACGAAGTTTTAAATAATCAGAATCGGTCATGATTTTGTCTGCCACGATCAAAGCACGGGCAAACACGTCCATTCCGCCAATGTGTGCAATAAACAGGTCGGAAAGATCAGTTGAATTCCTGCGTGTTTTTGCATCAAAATTAATCCCGCCATGTTCAAAACCTCCTGTTGGCAGTATCTCTAACATTGCTTCTGTTATTTCATAAACATTGGTTGGGAATTCATCGGTATCCCATCCATTTTGGTAATCGCCTTTGTTGGCATCAATCGAACCAAGTTTTCCGGCGTCGGCAGCCATTCTTAATTCGTGTGCGAAAGAATGACCGGCAAGGGTAGCGTGGTTCACTTCCACATTTAATTTAAAATCATCGATCAAACCTTGTTGGTTCAAAAAGCCAAGAACCGTTTGAGTATCAAAATCATATTGATGCTTGGATGGCTCCATTGGTTTTGGCTCGATAAAGAACGTTCCTTTAAATCCTTGCTTGCGCGCATAGTCACGGGCCATTCTCAGGAATTGTCCCATGTGGTCCAGTTCTTTTTTTGTATTGGTATTGTGCAGGCTCATGTAACCTTCGCGTCCACCCCAAAATACGTAACCTGTTCCGCCCAAGGCAATGGTTGCGTCAATGGCATTTTTAACCTGTACCCCTGCATTTGCAACCACATTAAAATCAGGATTGGTAGAAGCACCGTTCATATAGCGTGCATTGCTAAATACATTGGCTGTTCCCCACAAAAGTTTAACGCCTGAAGCATCTTGCATTGCTTTTGCTTTTTCCACCATTTTTGCCAAACGGCTTTCAATTTCGAAAACAGATCCATCGCCGGCAACATCGGTATCGTGGAAACAATAAAAAGGGGCACCAATTTTTGTAATAAATTCGAATGCTGCATCCATACGTTCTTTTGCTGCATCCAATACATCGGTAGAACCATCCCAAGGGAAGATTTTTGTGCCTGGTCCAAACGGGTCTCCACCAGCGCCGCATAAGGTATGCCAGTAGGCAACTGCAAACCTCAGGTGTTCTTTCATTGTTTTTCCGGCAACTACTTTATTTTCATCGTACCACTTAAATGCAAGTGGGTTTTTTGATTCTTTTCCTTCAAATTTTATTTTGCCAATTCCTGGAAAATATTCTTTGTTTCCTTTTAAAATGTCCATTTTTATTGATCTTTAAATTTATATTTTTTGTTCTAATGTTTCTTTCCAATTTTGGTATGCTTCTTCATATGCTGGCTGCTTTGTAGTGTCAGGAACAATGGTTTCAACTTTTGCCAAACTTGAGAAAGCTTCTTTTGCAGATGGATAATATCCACAACCAATACCTGCTCCCCTGGCAGCTCCAATTGATCCGTCGGTATTGTATAATTCAATGGTAGCACCTGAAATCCCTGCCAATGTTTCCCTGAAAATCGGGCTTAAAAACATGTTTGCTTTTCCTGCCCTGATTACCTGTGCATTAATCCCGATGCTTTCCATAATTTCCATTCCATATTTGAACGAAAACACAATGCCTTCCTGCGCCGCCCTGAAAAGATGGGCAGAATTATGCACGTTGAAATTCATACCTGAAATTTGTGCCCCCAAATCTTTATTGTTAAGCACTCTTTCGGCACCATTACCAAACGGAAGTATGGAAACACCTTCAGAACCAATAGGTATATTCGAAGCAAGTTCGTTCATTTTTTCATAAGCAATTGAACCATTTCCAATGTTATTTTTCAACCACGAATTCAGGATCCCGGTCCCATTTATACACAAGAGAACACCTAATCGGGGATCTTCTGTGCTATGGTTTACATGGGCAAATGTGTTCACCCTCGATAAGGGATCGTATTTGACTACATCGCTCACGCCGTAAACAACCCCTGAGGTTCCTGCTGTTGTTGCAATTTCACCCGGATTAAGCACATTTAACGAAAGTGCATTGTTTGGCTGGTCACCTGCACGGTAGCTAATTTTTGTTCCGGCGTTTAACCCAAGTTCCTGTGCGGCTTCAGTTGATAACTCGCCCTGAAATCCGAAAGTTTCGGTAATTTCCGGAATCATCGAAGAATCAATTCCATAGTGGTCAAGCAACATTTGTGAAATCGAATTCTTATTAAAATCCCACATTATTCCTTCCGATAAACCACTCATGGTTGTCTTAATTTCTCCGGTCATTTTCATGGCAATAAAATCACCGGGAAGCATAATTTTGTGGATTTTATCGTAAAGTTCCGGCTCGTTTTCTTTTACCCAACGAAGTTTCGATGCTGTAAAATTTCCGGGGGAATTTAATAAACTTGAGAGGCACCTTTGGCTACCCAACTGCTTAAATGCATTGTTTCCAATTTCGGTTGCGCGGCTATCGCACCAAATAATTGAAGGGCGTAAGACTTGTTGGTTTTTATCGACCACAACCAAACCATGCATTTGGTAGGAAATACCAATTGCCCCAATATCTCTAACGGAAACGCTAGATTGCGTTAATATTTCGTTTAAAACAAGCTTTAAGTTTTTCCACCACAAATTTGGGTCTTGTTCGGCCCAACCTGCTTTATGGGCGGTCATTTTCATTTCTTCTTTCGGGTAAAAGGCTGTTGCAATGCATTGACCGTTTTCACCGTCAACCAACGATCCTTTAACCGAAGAACTTCCAATATCAAATCCTAATAAAAGCATTTATTATATCTATTAATTTTTAGCAAACTGTTCTGTTCTGGTATGGTCAAAAATAGACCATCTAACTGAATCGGCAAAATCACAATTAATGTTTTATAACATGTGTGTTAAAGAGACGACCTGTGTGTCAGCCGGGTTGGGATTATTTCAGTCATTCTTATATTTTCGGTGACAAACTTTGCTGCCATAATACCCATCTCTTTAAAATCGGTAGAAATGACCGAAATACCATCTTTTACGTATTTTTTCATTGGGGTTTCGTTGTACGAAATTACACCTACATCTTTGCCCAGCTGAAAGTTATATTCCTCGCATTGATCTAAAAACCGTGATAAAGTCCGGTCGCTAACTAAGAAATACAAATCCCCTTTTTTTAGTTTGAATTCCTCGTTTGTATGGATCACCTTGTAATTTATATTCTGTTCTTTGCAGAACTTTTCAAAATAGCTTATCGCTTCTTTTGGGTGATAGGTGAATGATGGATAGTAAAAAATAAATTCACGGTATTTATTAATATGGTGGATATTGGTTTTTAAACATTGGTAAACGGGTTCGCCAAAATCCTGAGCCACGTAGGAGTGCCCTTTTGAAGCAAATATTTTCCAATCAATAATTAATAGATTATTGGCTGGAATTTGCTCGATAATTTTTTTCACCCTTTGGTGGTCAAAATTCATAACAATGTATTTGCTGTATTTTCCAATACTTTCTTTAATAATGGTTTCAAACAAATCGATATTGTAATGGTGGAAATGCAGGTCAACATTGATGGTTTCAGGAAGGTGCTTTCGGAATGAGTCAAAAACAACCTCTTTATAAGCTTTAAAGGTATCTAAAAACAAAAACACCTTGGAGCTTGAACCCGCAATAAAATACCCTTTGTTGGGAACCGACTTAATTATTCCACGGTCTTTTAATTCTGCATAAGCCTTAAAAACGGTATCGCGCGAAACCTTTGTTTGTTTGATCAGCTGATTAACAGAGGGCAACATATCCCCTTCATTTAAAACGTTGCTGCTAATCGCATTTATAATGGAATCAACCAGTTGTTGGAATTTTAAAACGTTGGAGCTAGAGTCAATCTGAAGTTTAAATCCTTTCATAAAGTAGTCAGGCTATGCTGGTGTTCTGTTCTGTTCCACAAATCTATAAATTTAAAGGGAATAATGAAAAAATGTTAAAATTGAAGTTGTGGGCAATAGAATGAAACAAGGGGCGTTTAGTAGAAAAGGATAAGAGGAAAGTCATTATCAAGTGGTTAAGTTTGGTCAGCATTATTACATCTTTAACTTTCTTCTTTATCCTTTTTTTATTTCTGTTCCCTACGTTTAAATCTCTCTTGTTATTTTGTAAATTTACTTCATAAAAAAAACAAGAATGAACAATATCCGTGATTTAATTATTAAAAACAGAAGTTATCGGAGGTTTGATTATTCCGATAAAATTTCACCTGAATTGTTAAAGAAATGGGTTGAATTGGCGCGTTTTTCAGCATCTGGGAAAAACATGCAGACTTTAAAATATATTTTATGTACCAGTGAAGAGATCACGCAAAAAATATTTCCAAATGTTGGTTGGGCGGGTTATATAAGCAGCTGGAAAGGTCCCATTGAATCGGAGCGCCCAAGTGCATATATTGTTGTGGCGCATGATACAAGTTTGGCACAAGGTTATTTTTGCGACGATGGAATAGCCATACAAAGTATTTTATTGGGCGCTGTTGAAGATGGCTACGGTGGGTGTATTATTGGCTCGTATAACAAAAGCAAGGTTGCAAGAATTGTGGATGTTCCCGAAGAACTGGATATTTTATATTTGATAGCCCTTGGCAAACCTGTTGAGGAGGTTGTTCTCGAAGATGTAAAAAATGGGGATATAAAATATTGGCGTGACGAAAATCAGGTACACCACGTGCCAAAGCGAAGTATGGAAGAGATTGTTGTAAAGGAGATTTAAAAAAAAGGGAGCGTTGATATCGCCCCCTTCAATACTCACATTTGGTAAAGTTTAGCCTCTAACAAACAATGCTTTTATAATGTGCGTGGCCATTTTAGGGTTTTCCTTTAATCGCCTAGTTGAGTAACCAAACCACTCTTTCCCGAAAGGAACATAAACCCGCATCAAATGCCCATTGTCAACAATCGATTGGCGTAATTCCGGAGTAACACCATACAACATTTGAAATTCGTATAAATGCTTAGGTACCTGATACTGTTCAATTAATTTATACGCTTCTTCTACCAGGTATTTGTCGTGTGTTGCGATTCCCACATAAATTTTATTTTGAAGCATATATTCCAGGTCCAATAAATAATGCTCACGTATTTCATCTTTCTTTTTAAAAGCAATTTTCTCCGGCTCCACGTAAATACCTTTACAAAGCCTAATGTTTAGAGGAATTTCTTCAGTGTTTAAATCGCTAAGTCCTTTTAAGTCATCCAGGGTCCGGCGCATATATGCCTGAAAAACTAAACCAACATTTTCAGGGAATTCTGATTTTAGTTTTCTAAATATTTCAATCGTATCGTCAACACATTGCGAATCCTCCATGTCTATTTTGATAAAAGACTTTTTTTCAGCTGCTTTCTTAACAAGCTCCCTAATATAAGTGTAACACGCTTCTTTGTCGATCAATAGGCCAAACATGGTTGGTTTGATTGATAAATTGCCTTTGAGTTTTTTTGCCGTAAATTCATCGATAATTTTAAAATACATATTTCTATTATCCTCGGCTTGTTCAAGTGTGCTGATAAATTCGCCCAATAAGTCAAGGGTAACAACCATATTTTTATCGTTTAAATCCTGAGAAGCAATTAAACCATCTTCAAGGGATACTCCGGCAATATATCTTTTCGAAAATACCCAAATAAGCTTTTTGGGCATGTAGGGTAGTATCCCGGCTATTAGTTTATTAAACATCGAAGCGTTTTTATGATAAATTAGAATAATATAGAGGTAAAATTACCCACAACCGTAAGTAGTTTTCAATGATGTTTATCATTACGATTGTATGATTTAATGCATGTTTTTTATGAAAGGTATTGATTATTAGCAGTATGAAAAAAATACAGATATTCTGTACCGTTTTAATTGAAAAAATTATCTTTGTCAGGAAATATAAAAATTATCTAAATGAAAGGTACATCACTAGTTGTAAGTATTATACTTTTTGTTGCAATTGCTGCACTTTATGTAATTCACTTTACCAGTGGAAATGGAAATGAACCTGTTGTTGCGCAACAAACAAGCCAGAAGGCAAGTGGGGGATTAACAATTGCATATGTAAAAACTGACTCATTGATTCTAAATTATGATTTGGCGCAGGATTTACACGATGATTTTTCGAAGAAACAAGAAGCTTATACCAGTGAGTACTCTTCTAAAAGGTCTGCATTTGAGAAAGAAGCATCTCAGTTTCAGGAAAGGTTACAACGGGGTGGATTTTTAACTGAACAAAGAGCAGTACAGGAAAGGGATAAGTTGGTTGCCAAAGAGCAGGATATAGCCCGACTTGAACAAGACCTTACCTCAAAACTTGCAAACATTCAGGCAGAAAACAACCAAAAATTATTGGATAGCATCATTAATTACCTGAAAAAATACAATCAGGATAAAAAATATGATTACATATTAAATGCCGGTGATATACTTATTGGCGATGAATCATGCAATATTACTTCGGAAGTTTTGAAGGCTTTGAACGAAGAGTACCAGATATCAAAATCTAATGCCTCTAATTAAGCAATTAAAAATATTTTGTAGTAAAGAATCCGGGTATCGCCCGGATTTTTTAGTTTTATACCCTTGATTCTTAAAGTTGTTTGCAAATAAATACATACAAAAGCATTGTAATTTTAATCCTTATATCCATGAAAAACCACTAGCGGATGTTGGGATTATTACCGTAATACCTTGTATAGATGAACCCGATATTTTAAGGACCCTTGAATCTTTATTATCCTGTTTGGCTCCCAAATCATTGGTTGAGGTAATTATTGTAATCAACGAATCGGAAGTGGCTGACGGAAGGATCAGGAAAAACAATGAAAAAACCTTCGAACAAATTAAAAAATGGGTTTCGGATTACTCAAAACCTTTCATTAAATTTTATCCAATTTACCCAAAACCATTTCCGAACAAATGGGCGGGTGCCGGATTGGCAAGGAAAGTTGGAATGGACGAGGCTATCCGAAGGTTTAATGCCCATAACAATCCGAAAGGAATTATACTTTCGTTGGATGCCGATACCCTGGTCGATAAAAATTACTTTACCGAAGTTGAAAACTACTTTTTAAACCATACGGATGCGATTGGTGCCAATATCAGGTTTGACCATATAAAAGCGGGAATTGATGCAAAATTGAAGGAAGGCATCGAATTGTATGAGGCATATATGGCCTATTATAAAGAAGCCCACGCTTTTATCGGGTTCCCTTTTGCGATGTACACCATTGGTTCGGCATTTGCGGTTACCGCAGATGCGTATGTTAAACAGGGCGGTATGGTAAAAAGGGTTGCCGGTGAAGATTTTTATTTTTTGAACAAATTAACAACTCTTGGGAAACTTGGTAAAATTAATTCGACCTGCGTTTATCCTTCGTCACGCGTATCGTCACGTGTCCCTTTTGGTACGGGACCAAACATGCGCCGATGGATGACGGATGAAACCGATCTTAGGCTTACTTATAATTTGCAGGCTTTTCTTGATCTAAAAAAACTTTTCGATAGAAAAGATCGCTTGTACTCAATATCCGAAAACGATTTCTTATTGCTTTTGGATGAATTGCCTGAGGTCTTGGTTGAATTTTTAAAAAAAGATCAATTCTTCAAACAACTTAATTCATTAAATAAAAACTGTTCAAGCATTCAATCATTCAAGTGGAGGTTTTTTCACATCTTCAACGCTTTTAAAATATTGAAATACTTAAACTATTCACATTTAAAACATTATGCAAAAGTATCCCTTCGGGAACAAATCGAAGCCTTGAAAACTTTGAACGGTTTATGGTAACTCGGAGGCAGTTTTCCTGATTATTTCCCATGTTTCACGCACATGGTTTTCTTTTGTATTTGTTTGTCCGATGCTCATTCGCAGGGTAGTCAAACCATCAACTTTTGTATGTGTAATAAAAGCTTTTCCTTTGCTATTAATGGTATCCATAATAGCCTGGTTCACATTATCTCCCCCGATATGCCGAAAACAAACAAGGTTTAAAGGTGGTTTTCCAACCAATTCAAATTGATCGGAATTTTCAACCCAGGAAGCAAATTTCTGTGCAATTTCAACGTGTTGCCTTACGTGGTATTGTAAGCCTTCGGTTCCGTAATGCCTGATAACAAACCAAAGTTTAAGTGCCCTGAACCTTCGCCCGAGTTGGATATGCCAATCACGGTAATCAATTACGGCACCCGATTCGGTTGCTTTGTTTTTCAGGTACTCTGGTAATATTGAAAAGGTTTTGATCAAATGCTTTTTGTCGGCCACAAAAAAACAATCGCAATCGAAATTTGTGAACATCCACTTGTGTGGGTTAAAGCAAAAACTATCAGCCAATTCTATACCATCCATAAGATGCCTGAATTCGGGGCAAAGCATTGCCGTTCCCGACATTGCTGCATCAACATGCAACCAGCAGTCTTCATTCCGGCAAATTTCACTGATTTGTTTCAGCGGGTCGATTGCATTTGTTGAAGTAGTCCCAATGCTTGCACACACAAAAAAAGGGATATAACCAAGGTTTCGGTCTTGTTGAATTTGTTTCTCAAGAGCATTGGCTTTCATAGAAAGGTTTTTATCACATTCAATGAGCCTAAGGTTTTGGATTCCAATTCCTGCAATTTTTATGGCTTTTTCAAGCGATGAATGCGTTTGAGTTGACACATAGGCAATAAGCTGTTCTTCATTGCCTTTTTCATTCACCCCGAACTTGCTTATTTTTTCGCGTGCAGCAATCACCGCAGTTAATGCCGAGGTTGAGGCAGTATCCTGGATTACCCCACCGCCGGTCGATGTTGATTTAAAAAATTCGGGAAGCCCCAACATATCAACGAGCCAATCCATTACGCGGGTTTCCAGTTCGGTACAAGCCGGGCTGCTTGCCCAAATCATGCCTTGCACCCCGAGCCCAGATGATAGTAAATCACCAAGGATGGCGGGAAAGGAAGTGTTTGCCGGGAAATAGGCATAAAAATTTGGCGATTGCCAATGTGTTATCCCGGGCATAATTTTGGAATCGACATCCTGCATCATTTCCCCCATTTTTTCACCTTTTAAGGGAGGGGTTTCTGGCAAGTTGGAATAAATATCTCCAGGTTTTACTTGAGAAAGAACCGGGTAGTTCTCTATATTTTCATAGTAATCTGCTATCCAATCAATCATTTTTTTCCCTTCTTCCCTAAATTCGGAAGGGGACATGTGAAAATTATTGTTTTTCATAAAGGTTAATTAATATTTTACGGAGAATGAAGAAAATTCCGGTGTTGAATCAAGCCATTTTATAATTACGGAATCAACCCGTGACAGCTTGGGCCCAATTTTCAAGAAATCAATTAGGGTTTCTATATCTGATCTGTTTCCCTGCGCTTGAAGAACAACATCTCCATCAGGCAGGTTCTTTACAAATCCTTTTAAGCCAATTTGGTTTGCCCTTTTTGCAACAAAATAGCGATAGCCTACACCTTGAACTTTCCCTGTTACGGTGATTTCGGATGTTGTTTGCATATTCTGACTTTAATTATTGAGGGTTATTTTTTGAACAATCCTACAACTTCTTTATTGGAAAGTGCCCAAATGGAATATACTCCAATTGCAGTTCCAAAAGGGAAGCTAAATAAATTGAGAACAGATAAAATAAGGGTTAAAATCCTTGCCCATTCCTTTTTTTTGAACAGTCCAAAACCAGCAATAAATCCAGGAATACTTATAAATGAAATGAAAATAAAGGCAACATTTGAAATAATGGATAGTATTGTTCTTGCTTCCTGGTCGCCGGTAACATTACCAACAATACGAAGGACAAAAAAAGCAATAACCCCGACAATTATTCCCAAAATGCTAAAGCCAATTTGCAATGCTGCAACAATATTAATGTGTTTTTCCATGGTTTTTTAATATTTGGTTGAGAACTTAAATTTACAAAAAAAGTACGCAGTCGGGGTAGATTGTTGACTGGATTTATTCTAACCACAACAAATTCTTGTTAAAGGAGTTAATATTATATGGAAATTTTAGTTTCCAACGGATAAATATTATTTTTGCAAATCAAATTAGGAAAGGGATATTTATGGAAGTAATCAAAATCATATTATTGGCAATTGCGCTGGTTTCATTGGCAGTGTTTGGTTTAGCAACAAAAATCCTTTTTAAGAGAGGGGGGAAGTTTCCAAATAGCCATGTAAGTGGGAATAAATATTTGCGAAGTGAAGGAATTACTTGTGCGCAATCGTTTGATAAAATAGAACAAGCGAAAGTGAAGAAAAAAATTACGTATAAACCACTAACACTTTCAAACGAAAAATAGATCCCTACTTAATATACTTTTTAAAACCATCCGACATATAAACTTTATTGGTGTCGATTGAATCGGCATAGATAAAATACACTTCCAATCCTAATTCCGGAACATTTTCGAGCAAAGACTTACCTTTTTCCAAGCCCATGACCATAAACGCTGTGGCAAATGCATCCGCAGTCATACAATCATCGGCAACCACCGTTGCACTCAATATGCTATGCTGTACCGGATAGCCGGATTTTGGATCGATGGTATGCGCATATTTTTTTCCATTTTCAATGTAAAAGTTTCTGTAATTGCCCGATGTGGCCATGCCTTTGTTCTGCAATTTTAGTACATCCTGCAATTCGGATTGATTTGGGACTACACTATCAACGGGTTTTAGGATACCGATACTCCAGTCGTTTCCTTTGGCATTTTTGCCATGAGCTACAACCTCGCCCCCAATTTCAACCATGTAATTTGTACATCCTTTTTCTGCCAGCAAATTTCCTATGACATCGCAGGTATATCCTTTGGCAATTGCACTGGCATCGAGCATTGTGTGTGGATTTTCTTTGATGATTTTCGATCCTTCTATTGATATTTTCTGATATCCCACCGTTTTTATTAGGCTATCAATAAGTTTGTCGGTAATAATTTCTTTATGTTTAAACCCGAACCCCCAGGCATTCACCATAGGTGCAACTGTAAAATCAAAGGCACCATCGGTAATTTGTGCTATTTCTTTTCCCCGTTTAAAAACATCAATAAAGTATTGATCAGGAATGACCTCAATGTTTTGGTTAACTTTTGAAATTATCGAAGTCTCGATAAATGGGGAAAGCGAGTTCCCAAGTTCACGGAAAGCTGCTTCAATATCTTTTTGGTAATCTTTCCCAGTGGGGCTTTCGTATTTAATAGTATAAATGGTTCCATAAACAAACCCCTGGTTTTCAATGAATTTGCTTTTCGGGGTACACGAAATCAGAAACACAAATGCAATGGCAATGAATGACTTAAAAGACATTTGAAATTGGATTTAAAATAGGTTTCAAAAATAGGACTATTTTCTAAATTTTTGCAGGAATTCAGTTGGAGGGGAAAGAAATAACGAAACACTAAAATACTTTGCACCCCTCACGGTTGATTTAATAATGTAGTTGTTGTCGGGTTTCGGAAGGCTGCTTCCTTTGGAGAAGTTACTTTCAGAAAGGTTAAAATTAATGCTTTTTGAGTAGCCAATTTTTGCCTCTGCCCATATCCACTTGCTGATTTTATGGCTCACCCCTCCGGAAATAAGGATGCTTGATTTTCGAAGCTGTAAACTTTCAACACCGCTGAGGATAGAATTACCGAGGTGTATGGTATAACTGTCGCCGGTAACTTTTGCGGATGCATCAATAAAAAAAATTCTGGTTAACCATTTTCCAAATCCGTATCCTTTGGGGCAAAATTGCATCGATGCCATAGTTGTTAGTAAAACGCTGTGACCAAATAAAGGCAGGATAAACCGAAGGTGTTCCAAATTGGTAGCCATAATACATTCCAAAGGCATAAAATAGGTCATCATTTTTTTTTGATGGCATAAGCTGCGGCAAACGATGATTTTAAATATTTTCCCATCGGGAAATCTTCGTAATTCCAAAAAATCCCCTGCCATTGTCATGCTCCCCCTTAAAATCAAGGATTTGTTGCCTTTTAGGCGGATCATCCCATTCAGGGTCCCTCCAAAGGTTTTTAAGTCACGATCATTTAAACTGGCATAAAGTGGATAATCAATATTTTCATCCCCATCGAAATAAATTTCTTCACTGCTATAATTCAGGCTTCCTGTTAATATAAATTTTTGCTTGTTAAAAACCGGGAATTTAAGGTCTATTGCATTTGCTTGATTGGACTTTATTTCGGAGGATCCGTCTCCAATTTCATTGATGGTTGATTTTGAGTTTATCCCATAATCAAGTGTTGCGCTCCTTTGATAGGAGAGAAAGTGTATTGGCGGATTGGTTTTACAACGGGGCACCCAAAAATCTTTGGGTAAAATTTCCTGACTAAAAGTGTTTGATGCAACTATAAAGCATAAAAATGTTACAATATATTTCACGAACAATATAGGTTTCAATGTTATTATTTATTTTTCCAACACAAATGCCCCAAGGTTCTTTAAGCCATGGTCTTTTCTGAGTTTCCATCCTCTTTTAACCAATTGGTTTTTAATATTTCTATTTAAAAAACCATGACTGACCAAAACAACCTGGTTTTCAGTCTCCGATTTTTGCTCAAGGAAAAGAACGCATTTTTGTACCCTTTGTTTTGCCTCCTTATAACTTTCGGCATTATTTCTTTTCCTTCCCATTAACCAAGATACCCTTGAGAAAGTGCTCCAGGCTTTAAATGGTAAAACCAATGGTAGCCTTACAACAGATAATCCAAATTCATTAAACAAAGGAGACGAAATATACTGGACCGAATCGCCAAATAATTTTGCTGCAGTTGCCATTGATCTATACAGGGTACTGGTATAAATGGTTTTTGAACTTATAGGAGGGAGCTTTGCCAAAACAGTGTCGGCATTGAAATTTACAATGTTGGCTGTGTCGTATGCCTGCACAAAACCCATGGCCTTTTTAGGTCCCATTATTCCGGACACATGCATATCGACTTGTGCATGGCGGATTAAGATGATCTCTTGCGCAAAGCATTGTGATCCAAAGTTAATTCCAAAAAACAGAATGGTGATGGTGAGGATTTTTCTCAAAACAGGTAACTAAAATTAAATTGGAATAAATTATCTTCAACACTCTTGTTATAGGTAGCCGATAACAGTGCCATTTTAAATGGCGACACCCATATTCCCAAACCATAGCCATCGTGCCACTTCGAACTACCCTCATCGTCAATCCACACCCGGCCAACATCATTAAATACGAGCATTCCCATTTCCCCTGTTATCAAATAATTATGAAAGTCAATGAGTTTTATACGTGCTTCAGTATTCAGATATATGCTTTCTTCTCCGTAAAACCGGGTCTTTCTATAGCCCCTTAAATTTGTTGTGCCACCAAGCTTCGCAGCTTCGTAAAAAACAAAATCCCCAAAATTCTTTTCGCCTCCAAAACGGAAGGCAAACACAGTTCTTGGATATTTGTGTAGGCTATAGTAGCCGCTAAAATACGCATTTAGTTTGCCAAAGTTAGCGGCGTCACCTTTAATATTGACATATTTTGATGCATTTCCATAAATTTCAATTCCGCGGGTTGGCATGAAGTCTTTATCAATATTTCGATAAAGATACTCTGCATTAAAAACCAGAAACTTTTTATCGGTTAAATCACTTTCGCTTAATTGGTTTGTCCCGAGTTGTGAGATAAACCTGCCTTCCGTTTTTTCTGTGTCGGTTAATTGCCACGAAACACCAATTCCTACTTTATGTTCATCAATCGGATGGTCTTCCCCTTTTTCATCATCCGAGTAGCGGGTCCATGTGGTTTTCCCAAACCTTTTCTGGAGTTTTCCCTGAAGGTAATATTGTTTTTGACGAAGCTTAAAGTAGTTTTTACCATCAATGTCGATTGTATTGATAGTTGAGTTTCCCAAACCAAAATAGTTCGATATTTTAGGCGATTTTATTCCTGCTTCGTAGATAAAATCCAAGCCGTTGGTGGTTGAGTAAGTCTCAAATTTATAGCTGGCATTAAAAGCCGATGTCCGGGCGGCATAATTGGCAACATAGGTTGATGTGTTTTCGCGCCTGAATTTATGGACCTTACTGGAAGCACCGCCTCCAAGGAAAATGCCATCATCCACGTTATAACCAAGTGATAGGACAGGTGTAACCACATCGTATTTAAACGATTTGCGGTCGTAATCGTGTATGATTTTATTGTTGGTCAATATGGATTTTGTTTCGTTTTTTTCTTTCACTTTTGTGCTTTTCCGAAGGTCATAGGTGATATTCTTTTTTCGTAATCCCTTTACTTTTGATTTGTCTGTAATTTTATCCTTATCCTGTCCGCCTATGATCCGGATGATAGGACCTTTATCGACTTTGCCTTTAATTTCAAATTTATCTTCACCATCCATTCCATAGCAAAGAATTTCTTTGGTTTCATTGGTTAAAAAGGTTCGTTTAAAAATTTTATTGCCTTTTTTCCCTTTGTCTTTTATATGCCATACCGATATTTTTGTATGCATATCATCTTCCCTGTCTATTTCAAATAAATCTCCCCTTTCGGTTCCAACAATGGTTACTTTTTCTGACAGGAACTCATATAGCTCCCGAGCCATTTCCTTCATATATTTCTTACGTTCAAGAAGAATAGATTCAATGGTATCTGCACATAGAGGTTCTATTTCATCTGGAAATTCAAGCATGGACTGATGGATCACTTCCGGGGTCATCCGTTCAACAAGGGTGTCACTCATTTCCGACCAATCTGACCATTCCATTTGATTCAGGAAAGAGCGGTCGAAATACCTGGCATTAAATGACAAGCCCTTAACATTGCTGGTTCTTGCCTGAAAGTTTTGGATTTTAGGCATCAACCATTTGCGGCTTGCAATTTTGGGGATAATCCCCTGGTTAACGAAAAAAGTTTGGTCCCTGTCGCGCGGTATTGGGCGGTATTTGGTTTCCCCTTTCTTTTTAAACGAAGCCCACCTCCATTGGTCGTCGTGACGGTCCCAATCATTTAAGTAAATATCTAGCAAACGTGCTCTTAACACTGCTTTTTGGTCAACTTGATAATCTTCACTTTCCAATGTCTTTTCAATTACTTCATCGGTATTCACTACATCTTTTGAATTACCAAAATTTGGCATTGATGAGCAATTTCCGGCTGGGCGTTCTTCATATAAAAATAATCCGCCTTTCAGGTCTGCTTTATATTGTTTTAGCAACGGATCGTCGGGAACATAAACGATGCTTGGATTGGTGTGGTATACACCGGCTGCATCGGCAAGTTTTGCTGCCGGTAATGCTGCATAAGGGTTCGAAGCGGAAATCTGGTCCTGGACAATATCAACCGCAAAGGTATTTTCCATTTCTTCGGGGAGGGCACCTTCGGCATATTTTTCCAACGAACGCAAAACATATTGTTGTCCGTCTTTATTTTCCATGCGGATGGATTTGGTTTGCATTCCGCCACCACGCTTAAGTATTTCAAGTCCTCCTTTTTCTTCAGCAATGTTAAAAATTGGCGCTTCAATTGGGGTTGCCCAAACATCACGATAGTTTTTGCCCATCCATTTTTCGTAGGATTTTCCAGCCTGGTATTGTTTGCTTGCAAAAGCTGTCTTTGTTTTTGAAGTGAAGAGCTCCTCCCGTTCAATTTTCAGTTGTTCTTCATCTTTAAAGTCTTTTTGAAAAAGAACCTTTGAAAAGGCAGGTTTGTTGGGACCTTTTGCTAAAGTAAAAAAGTTCAGTACCACGTCGCCATTATCCATTTGGTCTATCCTGGCAATTCCTGCACCTGAATTTCCAAATTCCGTTTTGCTTTTCCGTACATACGATTGTTTGCTTAACGAACCACTTATAACCTGGTGGTAATTTCCCTGCTTAAAGTATTGTAGGCTATTTTCGTGTGCCGAAGCATAAATTAAGTTAGGAAACTCATTAAAAAGTGTATTTAATTGTTTCGATAAGTCTTTGTACTCGGGGTGAGCTAAGTCCTGCCTTCCGCCAATCGCATTTTTATAAAAAGAGTATGGAAATCCGATAAGCCCGATCGGGAAAGGCAACTTTCCCCCCAACGGACCAAAAGACTTAACCGGATGGTGCCCGGCAACAATTACTGTTTTGTGCTCATTTCTCCGAAGTGCATCCTGCAACCAAATATAAACGTCCCTCATATTTTCAATGCCACATTTAGCAAATCTTGTGTCGTTGGGGTGAAGCCACCATTGGGTATCAATAAGTATGATTGTAATATTATCAGTTAACGCAACTTCCAAAGGGCCAGGGCAGCCCCAGTCGGTCGTAAAGGTTGTTTGTCCTTCAAAATCCTTACGAATGTATTTGTGAATATCCTTGGTGTTTTTTTTACCATCACTTTTCTCACTTAACCATTCCTTCGGACCATTTGCAAAAAATAATTCCGTAGAATCCTTCGGGTTTATCTTTGGGTAAAGAGTAATTTGTTTTTTTCTTTTTTCGTCCTGAATGGTTTCTGTAATGGAAGAGAAATTACCCAGATAAATAAATGCTGAATTTTGTTTTTCATGCATTAGTTCCTGGATGAAAGCATCAATTTCCTGTGAAGGTTCGCCAGATAAGGTATTCCCTGCCAGGAAAATACTTGTTTGGATTTTGTTCTGGGAGATTGATCTTAAACTTATAATAAAACTCAGAAATACTACAAAGAGTATGATCTTCCGTAGGCTATAAACCGTCATAAAGGAATTTTAATATCTGATAAAAATAGTTAATTTTATTTTTTAGAAAAAATTAACAAATATTCTTCGAATATAAACGTTACTTTGAATACAAGACGAAAAAGTCGTTTGTTTTGGAATAAAATGTGTAAAGATGAGCATATTACGAGAGGTTGAAGAGTTTGTTATAAGGTATTCGGAAGAGCATATCCCCGAGTCGTTTGTTTATCATTCCATTGAGCATTCAAGGTTTGTTGCCAACATGGTTTCAACTATTGCAGAGGCAGAAAGGCTTGATAAAAAAAATATGGAAATTGTGATTATAGCGGCATGGTTTCATGATTTAGGGTATTCTAAATCACATGATGATCATGAAGAAGAAGGCTGCAAAATTACCCGAGAATTTTTAGAAGCGAAGAATCTGGATGATGATTTTATTGTTCAGGTAGAAAAGTGTATCCGAGCCACAAAACTTGGGGTTGAGCCCGAAACCTTGAATGAAAAAATATTATCAGATGCCGATCTTTCGCATGCCGGGAAAGGAAATTTCATGGAGCTTTCGGACCTTTACAGAAAGGAGGTTTGCAATTTTGAGGAAGGAAAATGTTCCAAACTGGGATATTGGGAAAAAACGCTCAATTTTCTGAATTCTATTACTTTTCATACCAATTATGCAAAAGAACATTTGGATAAGGTAAAAACCGAGAATATTGAAAAAGTACAAAAGAGGATAAAAAAAATTAAAATGAATAAAAAAGCCGAAAAGGAAGCAAAGGCACTCAAATCGACTGCGAGAGGGACTGAAACTGTTTTTCGCCTGACTGCCAGAAACCAAATTAACCTGAGTTCAATTGCCGATAACAAAGCAAACATTATGCTAACGATCAATTCTGTTTTGGTTTCTGTTTTGGTTAGCACAAGTGCCATTAACCTGGAGCGCGATTTTAGCCTTTTAATTCCCGGTCTTATTCTGGTTGTTTCTTGTTTAATATCCTTAGTATTTGCAATCCTATCGGTACGTCCGAAGGTTTCGTCAGGGCGGTTTTCAGAAGACGATATCAAAAAGAAAGATGTGAACCTTTTATTTTTTGGGAATTTCTATAATATGGGTTATCCGAAATATGAAGATGCCGTAAAGGAAATGATTGGCGATTATGATTTTCTGTATAATAACCTAATTAAGGATCAATATAGTTTGGGAAAAGTACTTTCAAAAAAGTACAGATTACTGACACTCGCCTATAATTTCTTTATGTTCGGCTTTATCCTCTCCGTGGTTACATTTTTTATCTTTTTCTTGTTTTGATTTTTAAGCATCACAAAAAATCTGAACTGAAATTCATGAAAAAAGAAAAGTGTAGGAGAGGGGGCTCAAAACTCCGGTACCGAATTCAGTATTTAATTTACACCATAGTTTTTTGGAATATTGCAATCAGGCTTGCGATATTTTTAAGGTTTTTGGGATATGGCGATACCGATGTACGGCAGGACATGTCGAAGGGCTTGGTTATGTTTCAGGATCAAATTCTATGGGCTTCCTTAATTGTGACTTCATTTGCAATTATAAGTTGGGCACTTAATAGTTTTGTATTTGAGCGTATTTCCCGAAGAAATGATGTAAGGAAGGTTTTGGCAAGTGTGTTTATTATCGATACATTTATTTTTTTGTTGTTGGGACTTGGATTAGGAATGGCGCATTACACGATTGAGAGTGGGCTTACTTTACAACAGGCGTTTTCAAGGATGGAGGATTTCTTTTTTAATCCGACAATCCTGTTTTTCCTCATCGTAATTTTCATTGTGAGTTTTGTCTTTCAGCTTCTGATTACTTTCTTTCAGCAGGTTGGTCAAGGGGTTTTATGGAAACTAATGGTTGGTTATTACCGAAAACCAAGGGAAGAAAATAAAATATTCCTGTTTCTTGATTTGCAATCTTCCACCGCGTGTGCAGAAAAGTTGGGGCATTCGCGCTACAGTGATTTTCTTCAGGAATGTTTCGGGTTGTTAACCGATCCCTTGTTGTTTAGTTTTGGTAAGGTTTATCAATATGTTGGTGATGAAGTTGTGGTTACCTGGGATGCAAAAAGGAGAAATAATTACAAACGGGCGGTTGACTTTTATTTTATGTATGCGAAGGAAATTGAAAAACGGAAGGTGCATTTTGAAAAACGTTACGGCATCGTTCCTTATTTTACTGCATCTATCAATTCAGGAAAAGTAATGGCTGCCGAAGTTGGGCAAATAAAGCACGAGTTGGCGTTTCATGGCGACGTTTTAAATACTGCAGCACGCATTCAAAAACAATGTAAAAGATACGGAAAAGCCACTATTGGCCACCGAAAAGTTTATTCGCATGTTGGCAAAAACACAGTCTGACTATACCACGAAATATGTGGATGAGGTTAAGTTTTTGGGAAAAGACCGACGTGCAAAATTATATGAAATCTATTAGTTAGATATCAAATTGTTTGTGTGATAATTGTAATTGATCGGCGTGGTCGAGTTTTGGCAGCAACGATTCTTTTTTCTTCTGAAAACGTTGCATACGCCGTAATATCCTATCCAGCATTTTTACTGCTTTGCTTATGTAATAGCCTTTGTTCAGCATTACGCATTCGGCGCGCTGTGCCATAGCTGCATCGGTAATCTCTGCCCTTGAAGGGACGCCTTTTTTAGCTAAATTCTCAAGCACCTGTGTTGCCCACACATCAGGGATATGTGCTGCTTCGCAAACCCGCAATATTTCTTCCTGTATCGACGCAAAATTTTTCCACCCGGTTTCAATGGCAAGGTCGCCACGGGCAATCATTACGCCAATAGGATAGGTTTGCATGCTTTTCAATAATATTAATGGAAGATTTTTAAAACCCTTTTGTGTTTCAATCTTTAAAATAATTCCAATTTGCGCATCCAGTTCATTTAGTTCATCCAACAGTTCTGTAACATCTTTTTCATCGTTCACAAACGAAAAGTTAACCGCATTGGCATATTCAGCAACAAATTCCAGGTCCTTTTTGTCCTTCTCTGTTAATCCGCTTACTTTCAGATCTGATTCGGGCAGGTTGATCCCTTTGTCCGATTTTAATTTTCCTCCGGTATCTTTTGCATAAGTAATTTTAATAATCAACTTATTTTCTTCCACTTTTTGGATAATACCTTCTATTTTTCCGTCATCAAAATAAATGGGCTCTTCTTCCTTCACGTCATCAAAAATTTCAGGTAGTGTGCAAGAAATATGTGCGGGTGTAACCACTGTGCCGTTTTCATCCGACTGGGCATTTTTGCCGGGAATTGCTTCTTTGGTAAGGTGGAGGGTGTCACCAACCTTTAACACGATTGTTTGTTCCTGGGCAAGCAATTCGCCGAGTTTAACAATTTCTTCGCCAGTGCTTGTTTTTGTCCGTTTCGAAGCCAGGACTGTCCCAGTAGTCAGGTATGCCGAATCGTTTGTAGTGCCCCATCGTCCGTCACCTCCTTTTCCTCCAACATGAATGGTACATTTTTTATTTCTATTATCGGTAAACGTTATTATAGATCCGCGCTTGGCTTTTTTCAGCCAAAATTCATCAACAGGGATAATCGCATCAGGCTTTTCTGTTGGCATTTCAGCATCAGGCGGGGCCATCCATATTTTTGCCGGGCTAAGTGCAATTCCAAGGGCATTTTTGTGTGGTTTGATCCTGATTACCTGGGGACCGGGTTCAATTGCTCCTGTCCGAAGTTTTGGCCCGCCAAGGTCCATCATTACTTTGCAGTTTTTACGAAGCGCCTTTTTCGCCTTTTTAACATTGGCAATCATTTTTGCCCAATCTTCAGGGGCATCGTGGGCACAATTAATCCGGGCACTGTTCATTCCCAGTTTAATGAGCTGGTTAACGAACCCGTAATCACCGGCAGCAGTATTTGGCAAGGTAACCATAATCCTGGTACGCCTGTTTTTTGATTTATAACCAAAAAGGAGTTTGGTATTCCTTCGCAATAATTTCCGACTTTCTTTTATGGATATGGTGCCCGGGAGCGATTCAATTAAGGCATTTCCCAAAAGGTGGTTGATGATAGTTTTTATGGATAAAAGGCTGTCCATCACATGGGCTTCAACGCTCGATAAGCTTGGCAAACCATGGTCCCTGAGCAGTTGTTGTAGATGATCAATGTCGAATGTGCGGAATGCCAGGTAGTGTACAAGGTTTTGGGCACTTTTCCGGTAAATGGGATGTACCCCGAAAATCTTATCGGAAAACTGATCTTCAAATGCTTTTGCTTTGGATATAATTGCAGAAAGTTCGTTGTTGATTTGCTGAAGGACTTCTTTGCTAATTTTCATTGTGATGGTATTTGAATCTCAAATATAAGGAATTTGCAAAGATCATATAAAGTATAAACATAAAAAAGGCTACCCAATTTATACTGAATAGCCTTTGATTTATAAGTATTTTTGAATTAACTTCCGAAGTCGTCGAAAAGAACGTTTTCGTCAGGAACACCCATATCGTACAGCATTTTATTTACTGCATCGTTCATCATTGGTGGTCCGCATAGGTAATAATCTATTTCTTCGGGTTCTTCGTGTTTGCTTAAATATTGATCGTAAATTACCTGGTGGATAAATCCGGTTGCACCTTCCCAATTATCTTCCGGTTGTGGATCAGACAGCGCAAGGTGGAACTTAAAGTTCGGGAAATTCTTTTCTATTTCCATAAACTGTTCGAAGTAAAAAACTTCTCTCCACGAGCGTGCCCCATACCAAAAAGTCACATTCTTTTTGGTTTCTTTTACCGTATGGAACAGGTGGAACAAGTGCGAACGCATTGGGGCCATACCGGCACCACCACCAATAAACATCATTTCATTCTCGTTTTTCTTCAGGAAGAATTCTCCGTATGGACCCGAGATCATCACTTTATCGCCTGGTTTACGGGAGAAAATATAAGAGGAACAAATTCCAGGATTAACTTTCTGGAAACCTCCTTTAACCCTATCAAATGGAGGGGTTGCAATACGAATGTTAAGCATTACAATGTTTCCTTCGGCAGGGTGGTTAGCCATTGAATATGCCCTGAATGTTGGCTCAGGGTTTTTCATTTTCAGGTCGAACATATTATATTGTTCCCACTCAGGAAGGTATTCTTTGTCTACAATCATGTCTTTGAAGTCAACCTCAATTTTAGGCACATCAATTTGAATGTAACCCCCAGATTGGAAGTCAAGGGTTTCGCCTTCCGGAAGTTTAACAACAAATTCTTTGATATAGGTTGCTACATTGTTGTTTGACACCACTTCGCATTCCCATTTTTTCACACCAAGGACTTCCTGTGGGATCCGAAGTTTCATATCTTCTTTTACCTTCACCTGGCAAGCAAGCCTCCAGTTGTCGTTTTGTTCTTTACGGGTAAAGAAGCCCGTTTCCGTAGGAAGAATTGAACCACCGCCCTCATCTACCTGACAACGGCACATTGCACAGGTTCCGCCGCCACCACAAGCCGATGGAAGCAGTACTTTATTGTTTCCAAGCGTCGTCAGCAAAGTGTCGCCCGGATCTGTTTCCATCTCCAATTTCCCATCGTTAATATCGATTTTCACGATACCCGAGGGCATAAGCTTCTTTTTGGCGTATAATAATATCCCAACCAATAGGATAATAACTGTTAAAAAAACAACTACACTGGTAAGGATTACAATTGTTTGTGTTGCTACTAATATCATTATTTACCGAGTTATATTTCCAATTAAAGTTTTATTCCCATGAATCCAAAAAAGGCAAGTCCCATAAGTCCGGTAACAATAAAAGTTACGCCCAAACCTCTTAGAGGGGCAGGAACATTGGAATATTCTAATTTTTCACGAATAGCTGCAATACCAACAATAGCAAGCAACCAACCAATACCAGAACCTAAACCATACGTAGTGGCTTCCCCAACATTTAAAAATGCCTTTTGTTGTAAAAATAAGGAACCACCGAGTATTGCACAGTTTACAGCAATCAGGGGCAAGAAAATCCCTAATTGGTTATAAAGCACTGGTGCAAATTTCTCCACAATCATTTCCACCAATTGCACCATCGACGCAATAATGGCAATGAACATGATGAAACGCAAAAAGCTCAGGTCAACTGTGGCAAAATCTTCTCCCAGCCAAACCAAGGCTCCTTCGTTCAGGATGTATTTTTCGAGAAGGTAGTTTACCGGAACAGTAATCCCAAGAACAAAAACCACTGCAATACCAAGTCCGGCAGCGGTACTAACTTTTTTCGAAACTGCAAGGTAAGAGCACATTCCAAAGAAGTATGCAAATACCATGTTTTCGATGAAGATAGATTTGACGAATATATTAATAAGATTCTCCATTTTAATTCTTTTTTAAAGTTCCAGCTTAATCTTCAATTAATTGACGGTTCTTACTTCTTTGCACCCAAATAATGGTTCCAACAGCAATAAGGGCCATTGGTGAAAGTACCATCAATCCGTTGTTTTCATAAAACCCTCCGTTGGAGATGTACCAGCTATCGGGAATAATTTTATACCCGTAAAGTGTACCTGCACCAAGCAGTTCGCGGAAGAATCCCACGATAATCAGGATCACTCCATAACCTGCAGCATTTCCAACTCCATCAAGGAACGATTGCCAGGGTTTGTTCCCAAGTGCAAAAGCTTCCAGCCTTCCCATGATAATACAATTGGTAATTATCAGCCCAACAAAAACCGAAAGTTGTTTGCTTACATCGTATACATATGCTTTTAATACCTGGTCGACCAGGATAACCAAAGCTGCAATAACCACAAGCTGAACAATAATCCGGATCCTGTTTGGAATTGTATTCCTTAGTAAAGAAATAATCACATTTGCTAATCCAAGCACTGCCATCACCGAGATTGTCATTACAATAGATGGTTTTAATTGTGCCGTAACTGCCAACGCCGAACAAATCCCAAGTACCTGAACAGTAATCGGGTTACTATTATTGATAGGGTCGGATAGCAGTTTTATATTCTTTTTTGAAAATAATGGTTCTCTATCACTCATAGCTTATGATTTTTTCTTTTTAAGGAATTCTTTGTAATTGGTAAAATCATCCAATAGCATTTTTTCCAAACCTTTACTGGTAATTGTTCCTCCAGAGATTCCATCAACTTTATGCTCCTCAGGGGCAACTTCACCAACCTTTGTCACAAGTATTGAGATGAGTTCACCTTCGGCATTAAACAACTTCTTGCTGTTTTTAAACTGTGCTTCAAATTTTTCAGTTGAAATTTCAGCACCAAGTCCCGGGGTTTCACCTTCATGGTCGAAATTTGCCCCATAAATAGTGTTTAAATCTTCATTCAAAGCAACATATCCCCAAATTGGCCCCCAAAGTCCGCTTCCCCTTAATGGGAAAACATATTTTAATCCTTCATCGGTTTGACATTCAAAAACAGGAAGTACCCTCTCTGATCCCTTCGCCATTTGTTTTTTTAGATCGGTAGTGAAGGCATCACCTTCTTTTTCATTTCCTTTAATATCTACCACGTACGATTTAAGGATCTTTTCAGCGTAAATTTGTTCTGCATCTACTGCAGTGCTGGCAATATTTACAGCAGCAAGTATACTCTTCTTCTTCTCTATATCTGCATTACGTTTTTGCATTGGTTTAAGGCTCATGGCAACAGTTGATAAAATTGCTGCCACAACAATAACCATTATAGATGCATATAAAAACGTGTATGTATTTCCATTTCTATTCATAATCGTAATTTTTCGGTTATGCAACAATTTTAGCTCGTTTCAAACGCTTTTTGATATTGCCCTGAACCACATAGTGGTCAACAAGTGGGGCAAATGTATTCATCAGCAAAATAGCCAACATCATGCCTTCCGGGAATGCAGGGTTGATAACCCTGATCAGGATTGCAAGCAGCCCTAAAAGGAATCCGTAAATCCATTGTCCTTTTAACGTTTGCGCTGCAGAAACCGGATCGGTTGCCATAAATATTGCCCCAAAAGCAAATCCACCAATAATGAGGTGTTGCCAGAATGGTATAGCCATGTATGCATTACTGTCGCCTCCAAAAACATTAAGGATGATACCCATTGCCGAACCTCCAATAACCGTTGATAACATTATCCGCCAGCTACCAATTCCGGTAACAATTAAAACAAATGCACCAATCAAAATCGCTAAGGTTGAGGTTTCTCCAATCGAACCTGGAATAAAACCAAGAAAAGCATCGGCAACGTTAATGTTTGGATTGCCTGCTGCAGCCAATGCCATTGGGGTAGCTCCAGAGAACCCATCAATTGCTTCGGCACCCTTGCCAATTGATACCCAAACTGAGTCGCCTGAGATTTGCGCAGGGTATGCAAAGAATAAAAATGCCCTTGCAACCAGTGCCGGGTTCCAAATATTCATACCTGTACCTCCAAATACCTCTTTGCCAAAAACAACTGCAAATGCTGTGGCAACTGCTATCATCCAAAGTGGTGTGTTCACTGGCATTACCAATGGAATAAGGAATCCGGAAACCAAAAACCCTTCCTGGATATCGTGTCCGCGTAGTTGGGCAAATACGAATTCAATTCCCAAACCTACAACATACGAAACGATGATTATAGGTACTACTTTTAACAAACCGTACAAGAAAATTTCGAAGAACCCTGCACTTGCCAATTGCCCTATTGCTTTAAAATGCTGGTAGCCTGTATTGTACATGCCAAAAAGCAAAGCCGGGACCAATGCAAGAACAACAATCCCCATTGTTCTTTTTAAGTCGGTATAATCATGTATGTGTGTCCCTGATTTTGAAGTGTTTTTCTGTACAAAAAACAGGGTAAAAAAACCATCGTGAACTGAATGAAGCCAATGGAATTTAGCCCCTTTCTGTACGTGCGGTTTTGTATTTTCAAATATGTTCTGTATAAACTTCATTTTATCAGACTAATTAAATTATCCTAATTCTTTTATCATGGACTCAATACCTTTTCGCAATGTGTCTTGTACTTTAATTTTTGAGGTACAAGCATATTCACATAAGGCTAAATCCTCTTCCACAACTTCATATATGCCCAATTGTTCCATTTTGTCAATATCCTTAACAATAACAGATTTAAGCAAGTGAACAGGAAGGATATCCATGGGAAGCAGTTTTTCATATTGCCCTGAAAGAACAAAAGCCCTTTCCCCACCATGCATATTTGCATTCATGGTGTAGCCTTTTTTAGGGAACAAACTTGAAATAAAAGTTTTGCTTGCACTAAATTTGTTGAGCCCAAGCGTTGCCCATCCCATAAATTCATATTCATCGCCTTCCGGAATTACAGAAATTACCGAGTCATAAAACCCGAGGTAACCATCTGCATTTACTTTTTTTCCGGTAAGTACATTACCACTAATTATCCTGGCATTGTCAGAAGAAATTGAGCCAGATATTATCGATGCAAGGTTCGCGCCCAAAATTGTGCTGAAATATTTTGGTGCCTTAACTTCGGATCCGGCAAGCGCTACTTTTTTAGAAAGGTCCAGTTTTCCGGTTCCAAACAAGCGGCCAATAAACAACACATCTTGCGGGTTAATTGTCCAAACCACGTCCCCTTTGTTAATCGGGTTGGTATGGTGGATTTGTATTCCAACATTCCCGGCAGGGTGTGGTCCTGAAAATTTGTTCACTTGAACATTTTTCAAATCGTTAAAAAAGCCTGCCCCAGACTCGGCATCCACTCCAATAATCACATTCCCTTCGGTAAGTTTGGCAAGTGCATCTACTCCTGTTTGAAATGTTTCTTGTTCTCCCTCCAAAATATATCCGTAATTTGGAGCTAAAGGCGCTGTATCAAAAGTTGAAATGTAAATATTTTTTGGTGATTCATCCGGAATAGCAATTATTCCGTAAGGTCTTTTTTTAATAAATGGCCACAAGCCACTTTTTAGGATTTGTTCCTTGATTTCTTCCTTTGATAACTCTTTAGGATCTGCTTTTTTGAATTCAACAGAGCCCGCATTGTCTTCTGCTTTTATCACAACCTCCAAAATCTTCCTTCTTTCCCCACGATTAATTGAAATAATCTTTCCACCAACAGGAGAAGTAAAAACAATCTCTGGATTATACTTGTCGTAAAAAAGCGAATCTCCGGTTTTAACCTCCTGATCAGCTTTTACGCATAACTTCGGGGTAAGTCCATGGAAATCCGTGGGCTTCAGTGCATAAGATTCTGCGGTTGGTGCTGTTTCTGTAGTTAATTCAGCCTTCCCGGTCAACTTAATGTCCAGCCCTTTTCTTAATTTAATTACATCTGACATTTTATACCCTAATAGATTAAAATTAGGCTGGCAAAAATAATTAATTTATATTCGAATCACAATCTTTCAACTATAAAGTTGCACTATTCGAAATATCCAAATACTTCTATACGTTATGTGTTTTATGTGCTAGTTTTTTGTAGGTATTTTGAACGAAAATTTATTTGGCAGAATCTTTGAATTAGAACGGTTATGAAAAAAATATTGGCTATAGTTTTTTTGCTTATGTATTGCTTAGGATGGGCAAGTGCGCAAGATGAAAATTTTTATTATGAAAATGCGATCTATAATGAGAACATTAAATCGGTTCAACTTTATCGCGAAGGATTTGAATTATCAAACCCCATTTTAGACCTGTACGATGAAGGTATTCTGCTCTTGTCGTTCGATGACTTGTCGGGTGAATTGAAGGATTATAATTACACCATAGTTCATTGTGATGCAAACTGGAACGAGAGCTATATCATGCAGGACGAGTATTTGGAAGGTTTTCCTGATAATCCAATTGATGATTATGCAAACTCGTTTAATACCACATTTAAGTATATTAATTACCAACTTTTAATCCCAAATGAAGATGTGAAAATTAAAATGTCGGGGAATTATGTTTTGTTGGTTTTTGAAGGTGACAACAAAGAAAATGTTGTTTTTACAAAACGTTTTTATGTTAAAGAGCCGAAGGTGGAGATTGATGGAACAGTAAGAAGAAGCACGAAAGATGCCTTTAAAGGAGAGCATCATGAAGTGGATTTTTCAGTGTTTCATCCATCGTTTCAAATAGATAATCCGGTGCAGGATATAAAGGTAGTTGTGATGCAAAATAACCGTTGGGACAATGCAATTACTAATTTAAAACCATTATTTATTAGGGATAAAGAGTTGGTTTACGATTACGATCAGGAAAATGTGTTCAAGGCAGGCAATGAATTTCGGTACTTCGACATCAGAAACCGAAGGGCAAATACCGAAGGGGTATTAAAAATCGATTTTTTTAGGCCGTACTACCATTTTACCCTTTGGCCTGATGAAATAAGGTCGAACAAACGTTTTTATTCGTACGAAGAACTTAACGGGGAATATGTTGTTGAAAGCCAGGAACTCGTAGACGATTATAGTGTGGAATGCGATTATGTGTTTGTACATTTTAGTTTGCCTCTTGAATCGATCTTGCTGGGCGGTACGGTAAATGTGTTTGGTGCTTTGTCGAATTGGAATGCCAACAAAAGCAACGAAATGACCTGGAATTTTGATACCAGCACTTACGAACTAACTTTATTGTTAAAACAAGGCTATTACAATTATCAATATGTATATGTTGAAACCGGGGCAAAATCGGCGGATGTAAAAAACCTCGAAGGCAGTTTTTGGGAGACCGAGAATGATTATCAGATTTTTGTGTACTACCGCGATATAGCTGGCAGGTACGACAGGTTAATTGGCTACACAACTTTAAATTCAAAAAGGGATTAAATTACATTTGGATTAATAAGGATGTCATCTCCCTTTAAAAGAGATGACATCCTATCTTTATCTATTTATCAAGGGAAAGGAACCGTTCTTTTAGGAGAGAACAATTCCCTATTTTTTTGAAATATGGAATTTAAGCTTATCGCATTACTTTCATAAAGCCTTCGCCGTTTTCAAAGGGCAGAACAAAGCTAAAACGAGAGCCTTGCCCAACTTTTGATTCCAGCACAAGTTTCCCTCCAAGTATGGAAACAAACTCTTTGGCAATTGGCAAGCCCAGTCCGGAACCTATATGTTTTAATGCATCGGGGTTGCCGCTAATTTTATAAAAACGCTCGTAAATATTATCAAACTCATCGTATGGGATTCCAATTCCGGTATCTTCAACAAAAAATTCGATGGTTTTGGTGTTTACCATTTTATAACCGAACAATACGGATCCGGAATTGGTGAACTTAATGGCATTGTCAATTAATTTGCTCATAGCCTCGTGAAGCAAGTCACGGTCGGTAACAAAGCCAAAGTTCTGGCTTTTTACATCTAAATGCAGGTCGAACGAAATTTCCTTTTTACCCCGGGCAATCAGCAAATAGGCATTGTTCAGTGTTTTTAGCAATGGATTTATTTTAACCATCGCCTTTTTCACTTCAACTGTGTTGGTTTCAATTTTAGAAAGATTGATGGTGTCTTCAATCATTTTTAACAATTGATGCCCTGAGCTAATAATTGCTTGTGAATATTCTTCTTTATCGTCGTCAGGCAAAGAGGGTACCGCCAAAATCTCGGCCGAGCCCATAATCGCATTCATTGGGGTTCTTATTTCGTGCGAAAGGTTTGCCAGGAAAGCCGATTTTAGAT
This sequence comes from Prolixibacteraceae bacterium, assembly GCA_963677475.2. Taxonomy (GTDB): domain Bacteria; phylum Bacteroidota; class Bacteroidia; order Bacteroidales; family Prolixibacteraceae; genus JABMQB01. The sequence continues at coordinate 301,474 of CAXXQD010000022.1, forward strand.
TGTTCGCATCTTCCGCTTGGTTTTTAGCTTCTTCCAGTTGGAATTCCGCAGTTTTACGTTTGGTAATATCGCGTGCTACCGATATAACAGAATTATTGTTCAGTTTAGCCAGCCTCATTTCAAACATATAAGTCCCGTTCGGGGTGTCCAGGGCATATTCAATGCTTTCAATGCTGTCGTTCACAATTGAGTCCTGTATACATTGGTATATTTTATTGGCCATTTTCTCAGAAAAACCTACCTCGAAAATTGAATTGCCAATAATATCGGCATCATTAACCTTTAATTTATCCCCGTCTTTAATTACAAAATCCTCATAAACGCCATCTTTATCTATAATAAAAAATATGTCGGGGATTGCTTCCAAAAGGACTTTATACCTCAGACGGCTTTCCTTTAAACTTTCAATGGTTTTGTTTTTGTCTGTTGTATCGGTCAGCACACAAATAATTTCATTGCTATTTGGCGAAATTGTGTAAATGTTATACCATTTCTCAAAATGTTTTATGTGCACTTCGGTGACCGGCTTAGGGTTGATAATAAGTAAATCATTGGCATTAACCGTATTCCTAAAAACAAAATTAAAGACAAAACCCGCTTTTTGCCCGCTGACTTCCTGGTTCCTGATCCGGAATTGCTGTTCAAAGGCAGCATTAATCCTGGTGACAATAAGATCGGTAACCTGACCAACTTCATCCGTAATCCTCTTTATCCTTATGATTGGTTGCTTCGAACTTTGAATTACATCCGATACGTTTTTCATAACAGAGGTAAGTTTGCCATTCACCGAAATTAAGTGTTTTTCATAATTTAAACGAATCCCTAAAGTCGATAAATACGCAAACAATAAACCAACAAATGGATTTTTTATGTATAACTGGTCGAAGGCGACATAATCGAGGAATAAATCGGCTTTATTGGCATGAAAACTTAATGTAACCAGCGAAATCACAAAAAAGAGATGGACTTTCCTGATTTCGGGGGAATAAATTGCCAAATAAACATTGCCACAAATTAACCACCACAAGGTGTGGAATATGGTTTCATTGACCGGCAGATGGGAATGAAACTGCGACAGGTAATAGCCATAAATGAGTAGTGGAAGAAGAAATACCAGGTTAATGGCGCAACTAATTCTTTTATTGTATAAGCAAAATAAACTTACAGAAGCTAGCAACACATTTAAAGAATCGCAGATAATACAAAAAATATCGGGCCGGAAAACTAACTTGTATACCAATAGAAGAACAGTAAAAACCAATACCGCCAGGTTTAGCCATGAGAGTTCTGTAATTTTTCGCCTTTCGGAAATAGAAAGCTCAGACATGTTTTTATTCCAAAAATTATCCTTCAAAATACGTTTTAAAGATATTATCTGATAAAATAAAAGCGGTTCATCCTAACGTTATTTGTGCCTTGAGTTGCTTGCCCAATAAAATAAAGCTTTTTATTACATGCAAGTAATTGAGCTAATTTTTTCAACATAATTTTGTTATTAGGAATTCACTTTTAAAAATAGCCAATATTAATGAGAAATGTTGAGTTAATAAACTTCTAATTTTGATTTGCTGCGAATAGCAAGTGATAAAATGACATTTGTCGCTGATTTTTGTTATGATTTTCGTTTTTTCTTTTGCCTAATTTTGTGGATTGAAAGGTAGGAATTTGAAATCAAATAAAATTGTAATTTATGTCAAAAGGATTTTATAATGTACCCGTGGCTAAAAATGAACCTATTTGTTCATTCGCCCCGGGAACTCCGGAAAGGAAAACGTTGAAGGAAGAATTAAAGAGATTGCGTTCGGTTGAAGTGGATCTGCCAATGGTAATTGGAGGGCAGGAAATAGTAACAGATAGGAAGATTCGGATGTATCCGCCTCACGATATAAAACATACGCTAGGCTATTATAGCCAAGGGGATTCTTCACATGTTGAAATGGCAATATCAGCAGCAATGGCTGCAAAAGAAGACTGGGCAAATCTTGCATGGCACCACAGAGCAGCAATTTTCTTAAAAGCTGCGGATTTATTGGCAGGGCCATACCGCGATAAAATTAATGCCGCAACCATGTTGGGGCAATCAAAAAATGCGTTTCAGGCAGAAATTGATGCTGCATGCGAATTGGCAGATTTCTTCCGCTTTGGCGTTCAGGTAATGACCGATATTTATAAATTACAGCCACAGTCAGCATCAGGTATGTGGAATTATAACGAATTCAGGCCACTGGAAGGGTTTGTTTTTGCATTAACACCATTTAACTTTACATCAATTGCTGGAAACTTACCAGCAGCACCTGCACTTATGGGGAATACGGTGGTTTGGAAACCATCAAAAACTGCAGTTTATTCTGCCGGGGTTATTATGGAAATATTCCGTGAAGCTGGTGTTCCGGATGGTGTAATAAACCTTGTTCATGTGTCGGGTCCGGTTGCTGCCGAATCTGTTCTTTCACATCCTGATTTTGCGGGAATCCATTTTACGGGTTCTACCGGGGTATTCCAAAGCATTTGGAAAACTATTGGCGACAATATATATAAATATAAATCTTACCCAAGAATTGTTGGGGAAACCGGCGGTAAAGATTTTATTTTTGCCGACAATACTGCCGATGTTCAGCGTTTGGTAATTGCAATGGTGCGTGGTGCTTTCGAATACCAGGGACAAAAATGTTCCGCTGCTTCAAGGGCTTATATCCCTAAGAGTATATGGGCAGAAGTTAAAGAAAAACTGGGCAAAGAACTTGCAACCGTAAAAATGGGCGCACCTGAAGACTTTACAAATTTTGTTAATGCTGTGATCGATGAATCAAGCTTTGATAAACTTGAAGGCTTTATTAAAAAAGCAGAAAAAGATGCGGATGCTAAAGTATTGTTTGGCGGCAAATGCGATAAGTCGGAAGGTTACTTTATTGAGCCAACAGTAATTCTTGCTAAAAAGCCGGATTATACGACCATGGTAGAAGAATTATTTGGTCCTGTTTTAACCATCTATGTTTATGAAGATGATAAACTCGATGAAACACTGGATATTTTGGACAATACATCTATTTATGCATTAACTGGGGCAATCTTCTCACAATGCAGATATAGTATCGAAAGGTTGACCAAAAAATTAAGCAATGCTGCAGGTAATTTCTATATCAACGATAAACCTACGGGTGCAGTTGTTGGGCAGCAGCCATTTGGTGGCGCCAGAGGCTCAGGAACAAACGATAAAGCAGGCTCTATATTTAATTTCCTGAGGTGGACATCCATCCGGACAATTAAGGAAACGTTTAATGCACCGCTTGAGTATACCTACCCAAGCTTTAAACCAGATAAAGAGTAAACTAAATATTGTTGATAATTGGGAGGTGAAATATTTTACCTCCCTTTTTTTTCTCTTTAATTAAACTTAGCTTTGTTTAAAATTTTTTAACGTGGAAAAAAGCAACAAACAAACTATCTTTAATATAGTGCGTAATAAATATTTTATTGCGTCAATACTATTTTTAGTTTGGATAGCGTTTTTCGATGAACACAGTTTTGTTTCGCATAAGGAAAATAAACAGAGATTGAAGTACTTAAAGGACCAGCAAGAGTATTATAAAAAAAATATAGCGACTGACCAGAGAAAACTTCAGGAGCTAAATGCTGGTAAAGAAGAATTGGAGAAATACGCCAGGGAACAATTCAATATGTCGAAACCTAACGAAGATTTGTTTCTGGTCGAGGAAGAAAAGTAAAGGACATCTGAATTTCTACCTTACAATCTGAAAATGTTATGCAAATTTGAACCAAAGGTAAAGTTTTTGGTTTATGGTATAGGAATCGCTTAACTGTTTGACTGATAGTCGAAAATTTATTATATTGGCAAAGTGACTTTTTGAAAATGGAATTGAATCTCGACATATTTAAAATAGAAAGTAATAATGTGGCTCCACAAAAGGGGCGGATTTTACTTGCTGAACCATTTTTGCCCGGCAATTATTTTAGCAGGTCCATTATTTTTTTGGTGGCCCACAGCGATAAGGGTGCGGTTGGCTTTATTTTAAATAAAAAGGTTGATTTCCCTATTCAGGAGGTTGTCCCTGACTTTCCCGAATTTGATGGGGAAGTTTACATTGGTGGACCTGTTGCTACCGATTCAATTTACTTTATACATAGGCTGGGAGATAAAATTCCGGGCAGCATACAGGTTACGGAGAATTTATACTGGGGAGGTAACTTTGATGTCCTGAAAAAAATAATTGGATCGGGAATGGTTAATTCTGCCGACGTTCGTTTCTTTTTGGGTTACTCAGGTTGGGACTCAGGGCAGTTGGAAGATGAAATAAAGGAAAATTCCTGGTTGGTAAACGATGTTGAAGAGTCAAATATCATGAACACTTTTAGTCCAAAATCGTGGGCTGATTATGTGAAAAAAGTTGGGAAAAGATATTCCATTTGGGAGAATTTCCCGGAAAACCCATCTCTGAACTAAACAATACCCAATAATTTATTTAGCTCTGTATTTATTAATTCCGTTTGAACGAGAATAAACCTCTTATCGTTTATTCCAATAATTCGCTGCATTCCCAGTGCTTCCGCTGCCAGAAAAGCTTCGTTCATTTCCAGGATTGCCTCTTTCGTTAAATCCGAACGCTCTTCAATATTCATTTGAAGTTTTTTTGCCGCCTCTAAAATAGTTTCCCTGATTGAATCTAAATAACAACCGGTGTGCACAGAAGGAGTAAATAAGGTGCCGTCTTTAATAAAAAAAACATTGGCTTCCAAAGCTTCGGTAATTGCGTTTTCTTCATTGGTAAGTATCAGGTTCTGGTTCCGGGAATCCTTAATTTGTAATTTCAATGATTCCCAGAGTGTTTCATTCATTAAACTAAGAGATCCCATTGGATTTTCTGAATATTTTACATTCTCGGCATATGAACAAAGCACTCCATTCCCGCTTATCGGAAAATGTTTTTCATCCTTAGGTGTGCAGGTAATATAGATTTCAGATCCTGTAGTATTCCAAACAAAAAAGTACATTAATATCCCACTTTGAAATGCTTTGTTTTTATTGATCAACCTTTTCGATACTCTTAATAATTCTTTTTGGTCATCGATGAATGGGTGCTTAGGCAATTTTAATAATCTGGTTTTTTCCTGCAAAGAAATAATATGCTTTTCAAATAAAGGCAAATTGTTGTGACAGAACCAGATTGTTTCGGTCAATTTAAAAATGTTATCCAGCAAAGGGAGCAGGTTTCCCGTTTGTTTTTCAAAATCTGAGATAACCCCGTTGTGGATAAAATATCTGGAAAACATATTTTAGATGATTTGAAACAACTTGTCAATAAACCTTTCAAATAAATCCGGATTAAGAATAACAGGCATAATTACCCCAAACAAGGCTCCAAGGAAATGGGCATCGTGGGCAACATTATCCGTTTTGTTTTTGCTTTGGTAATAGGAGTAAAAAAGATAGCCCACAGCAAACAAAATCCCGGGAATTGGTATCATAAACATCAAATAGAGTTTTTCCCATGGGTCAAAAAATATAAAGCAGAACAAAACTGCCGAAACTGCACCGGATGCGCCAACAGCATTGTAATAATAATTGTTTTGGTGTTTAATTAGCGCCCATAAATTTGAAAAAAGTATGCCGCCAAGATAGAGCAACAAATAATAAGCCGTGGCCCTGTTTCCGAAAAAAATACCAAAATACGATTCGACAACCCTTCCGAAGAAAAACAATACCAGCATGTTAACCCCAAGGTGCGACCAGTTTGCATGTACAAAAGCATGGGAAACTAACCGGTAGTAATCCTTTTTGTGTACAATTTCGGCAGCATTAAATTGTAGTTTTGCTTTTAGCGAAGCATTTGAAAATGCAAGATACGATACCAGAACTGTTAGCCCTATAATAATGTAGGTAATCTTTATTTCCATAACCTAGTGTAATAGTTTGTAAACCAATTCTTTTTGCAGTTCGGCTGATGTAGCCGAGATGTTCCCAAAACCTTTGCTTTTCATATCAAACTCGCGTAATACCCCAATTATTTCATACAATTTTTTAGGGTTGTATTTTCGTGCAGCTGCAACATACGATTTTGCAATGAACGGGTGTAGCCCTAATGCTGCTGCTACCGATCTTTCCGATTTGTCTTTCAGGAAGTGGTAAGTGAATAATTTGGAATAAAACATAAACAAGGATGAAATCGTCCTTTGAATTGGATTGCTCGATGGGTTAGCCCCAAAATAGTTGATTATTTTATTTGCTTTTAAAACATTCTTCTCTCCCAAGGCATTTTGCAATTCGAAAACGTTGTAGTCTTTGCTAATCCCAATGTTTTTTTCGATTTGCTCGGGTGTGATTTTAGTGTTTTCGGGTAGGGCAATAACCAGTTTGTCAAGTTCGTTTGCCACTTTTCCGAGGCTTGTCCCAACATATTCCGAAAGCATAATTGTTGCCTGTGGCGCAATAGAATGGTTGGTTTTTGCAAGGTAATTTTCAATCCATCTGGGGATTTGGTTTTCGTAAAGCTTTTTAGATTCAAAAACAACTCCGATTTTCGACAGGCTTTTAGCAAACCCGGTTCTTTTGTCCAGTTTTTTATACTTGTAGTTTAATACCAGAATGGTTGAATTGAGCGGGTGGTCAACATATGTTTTAAGCTGTTCGATTTTTTTAAGTTCCTGGGCTTCTTTAACAATAATTACCTGCTGGTTTGCCATCATTGGGAACCTTCTTGAGGCTTCTGCAATGGTTTGTACTTCGGTATCTTTTCCATAAAAGATGGTTTGGTTGAACCCTTTTTCAGCATCGTTTAAAACATTTTTAGCAATATATTCTGAAATTTTATCGATATAATAAGGTTCTTCGCCAGTGAGAAAATAGATAGGATGGTAAATCTTTTTTTGAAGGTTACCTATAATTGTTTGATAGTCCATATTAAAATTTGAGGTGTTTTACCGATTGCCCATTGTTTTTAATCTCTTGCAAAGCAGCAATCCCAACTTCAATGTGTTTTTCAACGAAGTCTGAAGTAACTTTTTTATCGCTGGCATCTGTTTTTACACCCGTTGAGATCATTGGTTGGTCTGATACCAATAACAAAGCCCCTGTTGGTATTTGGTTGGCAAATCCTACCGTAAAAATGGTGGCAGTTTCCATGTCAATGGCCATTGCCCTGGTTTTTTCAAGGTATTTTTTAAACCGTTCATCGTATTCCCAAACACGTTTGTTGGTAGTAAAAACTACTCCTGTCCAATAATCAAGCCCGGAGTTTCGTATAACGTGCGATACTGCCCTTTGCAGGTTAAATGCAGGAAGTGCGGGAATCTCGGGCGGTAAATAATCGTTCGATGTACCATCGCTTCTTATGGCAGCAATGGGGATAATCATATCGCCCAATTTATTTTTCTTTTTCAGCCCTCCACATTTCCCTAAAAAAAGAACAGCCTTCGGATGTATGGCGCTTAAAAGGTCCATTATAGTTGCTGCATTTGGGCTACCCATACCAAAATTGATAATAGTGATATTTTCTGCAGTCGCATTGGGCATGTTTTTATCGCCACCAATAATTGGAACCTCAAATAGACTGGCAAACATTTCAACATATAATTGAAAATTTGTGAGAATAATATACTTGCCAAAATTTTCCAATTTTGTTCCAGTGTACCTCGGGAGCCAATTATCTACAATCTCTTTTTTTGTCTTCATACCTTCTAAATAGGAATTTACTACCTCCTTCAATGCACCTACAAAAATAGGTTTTCCTTTTCCAATCCCAAAATGGGGCATTGTAATATTTTGAATCCAATTTTTGTACTTTTGACCTGAATTAGGTTTTGCACAAGTTAAAGAAAATTGATATGCATACATTGAATTTGCCCAAATATAATTTTCGTACCAAGTCGGAAGATGGGAAGGGATTTATTTTTGACGACATTCGGAAAAAATTTGTGGTTTTAACACCGGAAGAGTGGGTACGCCAAAATATGATTGAATATTTAAAAGACAAAAAATACCCAAAAACTTTAATGGCGGTCGAAAAGAAAATTGTTATTAACAGTCAGCCTCTGCGTTTCGATCTGCTTATTTATTCAAGAAACGGGCAGCCACATTTAATAGCTGAATTTAAATCACCAAGTGTAAAATTGGATCAAAAAGCTTTTGATCAGGTGGTTCGGTACAATATGGCATTAAAAGTACCTTATATCATGGTGTCAAATGGGATAGACCATTTTTTTTGTACGATTGATTACGCCAGGAATACCTATTCGTTTTTAAAAGAAATTCCTGACTTTTGCGACAGGTGCACCTATTCTGGTTCAGGATTTAGTTAAAGCTTATTTCAGGATTTTTTGTAACAGCAACTCATCTTTCCAACCCTTTGTGGTTTTAAGCCAATCTTTTTTCACGCCAACTTCAATAAATCCGGCTTTTTTGAACAAGGCAATGCTGGTTTTATTGTCGGCACTAATGTTTGCATAAAGCTGGCGGATTCCGATAACGTTGTACGAATAATTCTCCAATGCCTGAATGGCATCAGAAGCAAATCCTTGTCTTCGGTCTTCGTTTTTATAGGTCAGGATTCCAATCCCCGCCCGCTGATGGTATGGATCGAAATCAAAAAGGTCGATTGCCCCAACTGGTCTTTTTTCTTTTGTTTGGATGATCAAACGAAGTTGCTTGGCTTCGTAAATGTCTTTGAATGAATTTTCAATATAAATTCTTAAAATATGTTTTGAAAATGGGGTTTTTGAGTTGCTGAATTCCCACAATGAGCTGTCGTTTTCCCATTTATAAAGCAATTCAATATCTTCCGGTTCTAAGGGGCGAAGTTCTATGTTCCCGTATTCCAAATATGTTTCCATCACAGTTTTCGGCTTAGTTTCTTTCTGCTTTTAAAAATAATTTCCAGATCGGTGGCAAGTTTGTAATCTCTGGCATAAAGAAGGTTTAATTGGCTTTTTTTAGGCAAATCGAGATGTAGGTCATCGAATAATTCACCCGGATTTAAAATACCATTTTTAAGATTAGGGAGTTCAATATACGCGCTCTTCTCAGGGATGTAACCCACCCAGGATAAGCTTGCATTAATAACATTAAAAATATTCTTGAAAAGCTGTGCTTTATCCAGAAAAAACCAAATGCTGATTGGGGTGCTTAGCAATAATAACAAGGAGAAGAAAACATCGAAAGCCCGTTTCAATCTTCGGTTTTTTATTTTCGATATTGAATTTACGTTTACCACGTATAAATCGCCCGCGGTATGAATCGAATTACTACCGATAATACTTAAGCTTTCGGGTGGTGCAATTTTATAATCGACCTGGAGTTTGGTATGTTCCAACATCGACTTGATTATTTTTCCTGAGCTAATATCTTCGGCACAAAAAATAAGTTCACTGATTTTATTTATTCGGATAATTTCATCCAAATTGTCAATAGATCCAAGATACTGGTTCCCAAAGTCAGAGTCGTTAAGTGTAACATAACCAATAATTTCAGAGTTAATTTCGGTTTGAGAAAGCAGTTCAGTTACCCTTTTAGCTTCCTCGGGGTGCCCAATTATTGCAATCCTTTTGGGCTTCTTTTCAAAGAAATGAAATCCTCCCAACCTTATTTTATGGAAAATGATCCGAATAGCAGACAATGCAAATAGCGCCCAACCTGAACCTAATAATATCAATGCCCTTGAAAACCTGTAATTTTCATCGACCAAGGAATAAGCCAAAAGAATGGCAATGGTTCCCCAAACCAACCCGCGAATTACTGTCCATAAACGGTTTGGGATTTTGTAGCCACCTGAAAAGATAATGCCTCCAAGCCAAAACAGAATATAAGTAGGCACAGCGAACCGATAAAATTCTTCGGGGTAATAACCAGCATAGTATTTAAAGTTTTCCCAATAAGGAGAAATAAACAAATAGCCCAAATAAATTAGTAAGGCATCAAATACAGGAAGGTAAATTTTAGCAAAAACACGGTTTGCAATGGCCATAAATGCCCTGAAATAGATAGCAAGATTAATGAGAAGGGCGAATAACCTTGCATTATTTCCTGTGAAATGTTTATTGGAAAAAATGATCATCGCATTATAAAAAATGCGTATATAATTAACAGAATTCTTTTTAGTGCTTTCGCCCTTATAATGAATAATAGTGGTTTCGGGAAAATAATAATTTTCATATCCGGCAAGTGTTATCCGATAGGAAAGGTCAATATCTTCGCCATACATGAAAAAGCCTTCGTCCAATAATCCAACTTTGTTAAGTACAGTTTTCCTTAAAAGCATAAAAGCCCCGGATAAAACATCTACTTTATGGATTTTATCATTGTTGAGGTAGGAGAGGTGATAAGCGCCAAATTTTTTATTCTTTGGGAAAAGTTTTGATAAGCCAAATATTTTGTAAAAAGCTACCAATGGAGTTGGAAGCCCACGCTTTGATTCAGGCAGGAAATTTCCTTTCCCATCAATCATTTTTATGCCCAAAGCACCTGCGTTTGGTGTTTTGTCCATGAACTCCAGCACTTTTGCAAAAGTGTCTTCTTCAACAACCGTGTCAGGGTTCAATAATAAAATATATTCTCCTTTTGCCTGTTTTATGGCTTGGTTGTTTGCGATTGAAAAACCAACATTAGTTTTATTTTCCAATAAAATGACTTCAGGGAATTTGTCTTTTACCAAACTGCACGAACCATCAACTGAATTGTTGTCAACAACCAGTATTTCGGAGTCAATGTTGTTACATGCCTTTTGCACTGAATGAAGGCATTGCTCCAAAAAGTGTTTGACATTGTAATTTACTATGATAACTGATAGTTTCATGCTCTTTTTACGTATTATTTCCCAACAACCGATTCGTATTGTACCCTGTTTAGCAACGATCTTCCGAGGGTTATTTCGTCAGCATATTCTAACTCATCACCAATGGAAACCCCGCGTGCCAGGGTAGTTACTTTAATATCAATATCTTTTAACTTTCGAAAAATATAAAAGTTGGTTGTGTCGCCTTCCATGGTTGTGCTTAACGCTAATATTACTTCAATAACCTTTCCATTGTTCACTCTTTGAATTAGTGATTCGATTTCCAAATCGGAAGGGCCAACACCGTCCATTGGCGAAATAATACCCCCTAAAACATGGTACAAACCTTTGTATTGGAGGGTGTTTTCAATTGACATTACGTCCCGGATATTTTCAACCACACATATGACCGACTCATCTCTTTGTTGATCGGAACAGATTGGGCAAATTTCGGTATCAGAAATATTATGGCAAATTTTACAATGTTTAAGGTTGTTTCGAAGGTCGATTATGGAGGTTCCGAATTTGTTAACTTCTTCTTTGTCTTGTTTTAACAGGTGTAAAACCAAACGTAAAGCGCTTCTTCTACCAATCCCTGGGAATTTGGCAAATTCGTTTACAGCGTTTTCCAATAGCTTTGAAGGAAACTTTTCGACATTCATCCCTTTTTTGATTTAAACTGGTATAACAACATGAATAAAGCAACTTTATTTTATCAAAAATAAGGAAGTATTTAGAAAATAGGGAAGATCATGCTAAAATGATCTTCAAATACCTAAATTGTATCTTAAGCTTTTACTTCTTCAAATAGGGCACTTGCAACTTTAAGAACCTCTTTACCATCAGGATTTATCTTAAAAATATGTGAGGGTTTCAGGTAAAACAGTTCTTTTTCCTGTTTGAATCGTTCTTCGCCACCACCTGTAATATTTAGCATGATTAGTGCATCTTTGTCGATCTGATTGTTTTTCACAGCATTGATCAATGTTGCTGTTGCAATTCCTGCTGCAGGGTGTATGTCGTTACCTTCCAGTTTTTTAAATAACTCGGATGCTGCAATTGATTCGTCGTTGGTCGCAGTAAGCACATCGCCGCCAGCATCGCTTAAAGCATCAAATAATCCCCCAAATATGGTATATGCCGGCTTTCGGTTAGACAATACTTTAGCCCTAATTTCTTCAACCTGAGTCCTGGCAAGGTCATCATCCAAAGGCAACATTTTGCGTGAATTTGCTTTCCATGCATCGTGTATCGGTATAAAAGGGATATTTTGAGAAACCATCAATTTCATTTTGGTGTTTCCAAATCGTCCATCTTCCAACAAACGCATATTTGCTTCCCATGCCGCTACAGCACCTGTACCACTACCAATTGCCTGGAAATAGTATTCAGGTATTTTACCAATGGTAGTTGCTGCTGATAATACGGTGGTTGACATACCGTCCCTGCGTGCAACGTTTCTTGCCCCACCTTCGCACAAGAATTTTTCGCTGCCAGAAAGTTGGTTGGACAATGATATGGCATCAAAATAATCGCTGCCTTTCTCGCTACAAATAAGTTTTACACAATCGTTCAATGGCTTTTCAAACCATAGTGCATCTAAATTATCCTCCGGAACACAAAGGATTAGTGGAATATTATTTTCGGAACATACTTTGGCAAAAGCCCTAGCTGTATTTCCTGCCGATGCCACATTTAAAACCATCTCGTTATTCGGGTCAAGCCTTCCACATACAGAATATGCTTCGGTTTCCTTGAAAGAACAGGTTTGCATATTTGCTCCCTTTTCGGGCCAATACCCGTTAAAAGTAATCCAAAGGTTCGATAAGCCCAATTCTTTTGCAAGCCCTTCACTTTTATAAGTTACCGGTGCCGATGAACCTTTTAACATGTGGTTAATTGGCAACCAATCAGAGAATTTATACAGCCCGTAACTATCATCTTTTACCTCCAACTGCTTTTTTTCATAGATCGCCCTTATTAATGTTGGCATATCTTCACCTGGAGCAACCATCATCCAACCTATATCTTCAAAAGTTTTTTTTGTATTTACAGATTGTAAAATGTAGTTTGTTTTTAAATTTTGAGCTGTCATAAATTTCTATTTAAGATGGCAAATGTACGAAAATACATGAATTGTCAAACTTTGATTTTACTGGAAAGCAAAATTATAAAAGCCCGGAGAAAATGAAAATTCCACGGGCTTTTTCTTTTTAATAAAGAGTGGTTTTATTGGGCATCAACCACCGCAATTGCGACCATATTTACAATCTCCCTAACCGAGCTTCCCATTTGTAATATGTGAATGGGTTTGTTCATCCCCAATAGAACAGGTCCGATGGCTTTGGCAGTACCTACTTCCTGTAACACTTTGTAAAGGATATTCCCTGAGCTTAAATTAGGGAATATCAGAACATTGGCATCCTTGTCGCCAAGTTTTGTGAAAGGGAATTTTTTCATACGAAGATTCCCATCCAATGCGTAATTGGCCTGCATTTCGCCATCCACTAACATTTCGGGGTGTTGCTCATGCAGGATTTTTACAGCTTCGCGCGCCCTGACCGGACTTCCTTTTCCTTTAAAAGCCCCAAAATTCGAATAACTTACCAGTGCAATCCTTGGTTCCATATTAAACCTTTTTACTTCGTTTGCAACAAGCAAAGTTGTATCAGCAAGGGTGCGTGGGCTCGGGTCGGAATTTACAGTTGTGTCGGCAAGGAAGAGGGGGCCTTTTTTCGTAAGCATAATATACATGCCAGCAATGTGGTTAAAGTCTTTTTTAGTGCCGATAACGTGTAAAGCAGGCCTAATGGTATCGGCATATTTTTTTGAAAGCCCGGAGATAAAAGCATCAGCTTCCCCGGTTTCAACCATCATACAGCCATAATAATCCCTGTTGTACATTTTTTCAATTGCACCTTCCAATGATAAACCTTTTCTTTGCCTTTTTTCAAAAAGGATTTTTGCAAATTCTTCTCTTTTACGTTTCGAAACATCTTTGTAGAGATCAATAATTGGCACGCCTTTTAACTCCAAAGAATTTTCTTTTATGAGGCTCAATATTTCTTTTTTGTTCCCTAACAGGATTGGTTTTGCAATTTTTTGGTTAATAATAAACTGGGCAGCCTTTAGCACTTTAAAATCGGTTGCATCGGCAAATACAACTTTTTTGGGTGCTTGTTTTGCCTTGTCGCGAATGGTCATGATTAGTTTGTTATCAAGCCCAAGCCTGTTGTTAAGTTGGTTTTTGTATTCATCCCAATCGGTAATCGGTTTTCTGGCGACACCTGTTTCCATTGCTGCTTTGGCAATTGCCGGGGCAACAGTGGCAATCAATCTTGGGTCAAGTGGTTTAGGGATAATATATTCTTTCCCGAAAACAATGTTTTGCTGGTTGTAAGCTTTGGTTACCAGTTCAGGCACATATTCTTTTGCCAGTGATGCAATTGCTTTGACCGCTGCAATTTTCATTTCTTCGTTAATGGAATGTGCCCTCACGTCTAAAGCCCCCCTAAAAATAAATGGGAATCCAAGAACATTGTTAACCTGGTTTGGATAATCGCTTCTTCCGGTTGCCATTATAATATCTCTTCTGGCTTGCACTGCATCAGGATAAGAAATTTCGGGGGTAGGATTGGCCATGGCAAACACGATGGGGTCTTTCGCCATCGATCGTATCATTTTCTTAGAAACCACATTTCCAACCGATAACCCTAAAAATACATCTGCATTTATTAGGGCTTGTTCAAGGTTTTCAATATCCCTGCTGGTGACAAATTGTTTTTTTATGTCGTTAAGGTTTGTTCTCTTTTTGTTTAACACACCTTTGCTGTCGAGCATTACAACATTTTCTTTTTTTACGCCCAGGCTTATGTACAGTTTTGTACATGAAACTGCGCTTGCGCCTGCTCCGTTAACCACAACTTTTATGGTTTCAATTTTTTTCCCGTTCAATTCAAGGGCATTTAGTAAACCGGCAGCCGAAATAATTGCAGTACCGTGTTGGTCGTCATGAAAAACAGGTATGTCTAAAGCCTTTTTTAATTTTTCTTCTATTTCAAAGCATTCGGGAGCTTTAATATCTTCCAGGTTAATGCCTCCAAATGTTGGGGCAATTGCCTTTACCACTTCAATAAATTTTGCCGGGTCTTTTTCATCAATTTCGATGTCAAAAACATCGATGTCGGCAAAAATCTTAAACAGAAGCCCTTTACCTTCCATTACCGGTTTGCCTGCCAGTGAGCCAATATCGCCAAGCCCCAGAACAGCTGTGCCATTTGAAATTACAGCTACCAGGTTTCCCTTGGCGGTATACTTGTATGCGTTAACCTGGTCTTTTTGAATTTGAAGGCAGGGTTCTGCCACTCCTGGAGAATACGCTAGCGAAAGGTCATATTGCGTATGGTGAGGTTTTGTCGGGATAACCTCGATTTTGCCCGGACGACCACACTCATGATATTTAAGTGCGTCTTCTTTTAAAGATTTTGGCATTACGTTGAAATTTGGTTGAACCATTAAATTTACGTATTCAAGTCAAAGAATATTAGGACTTTAATCAGTAAAAGCTGTTTTTGTTTAAATATCCTATTTTATTGGAATGTTGCGAGATTGAGATTTCTCGTCTGTCGGTGCAGACAGGCTGGGAATCCTCGATTCAGGATTAATTTTTTTTGAGGGAGTTAAAGGAAATTATAGCAGTCTAATTCATAATAATATAATTAGAATAAGAATTTTGAGAGGCAAAATAATACCTAGGATGAAATCGTTGATTAAGTGGCAACTAAGTATGATTGTCGTAAAAATGTCGCTAATAAGACAATGTTGATTTTTGGATTTTTTTTAATGGAACATAATCTTACTTAAAATTTCGATTTGATGGAACAACTAGATTTTGGAAAGAAATTAATTGAAATTAGAAAAGCAAAAGGCTTAACACAGGCAGAAGTTGCCGAAAAGTGTAAAATAACAATACGAACAATTCAGCGGATTGAAGCTGGCATTGTTCAGCCTAGAGCTTTTACAATTAAACTCATCTCTGAAACTCTGGGATTTGATTTTTTTGAGGCATCTGATACCGGTAATGATGTCAAAACCGAAAATCATGGTTCAAATTCGAAAAGCCATACTCTCGTATGGTATTTAAAAGATTTGTTTAATTTAAAAACTAATGCAATGAAAAAAATTTCAATTTTATCCACTTCATTCTTTTTGATTGGGTTCTTATTTGTACTTATTTTAGAAACACAGGCTCAAGCCAACAACGTTAAAAATGACCAATGCCTCTCCATTGAATTTAATGTAGATAAAACAGTTAAACGAATTGAAGCTGTATTTACAAATAGTTTAACTCTTGATAGTTTAGTCCGAGTAAGAGAGGAACTAGATAGCTATGGGATTACGATCAGTTACAAGAAATTAGAATTTGATAAAAACAATCGCTTGATAAGCGTCTATTGTGATGTTGATTGTAATGATGGATTCAAAGGTGGTTTTGGTATAGGCCTGTTAAATAATGACAACAAAAAGAAGAGAATGGGATTTGTACGCGATTATTCAAAAACAGCAAAGACTCCTTTTTGCACTGGTGGTTGTGGACTATAGCATAATATAACTACTTCTTATCTTAGTATGAGTAGTGGCAGTGATCGTGTTAATTATCAAAGTGTTTTGGCACTTAGGGTACTAATTGGGTTAAAAGAGAACTATCACGAAATCTGCTACTACTCATTTGGTTTTTCGCTCAAACAATTGGAGAGGAAGCTGCAAAATGGGCATTAACAGAAACACCCATTGATTGGTATTTTTAAGAGGTGAGAGTGATTTATTTTGTCACTAGAAGTTCAAGGCGAAACATTGAAAAACAAAAAAGACTATCCGAATTGAACAGTCTTTTTAATGGATTGTAGCGAGAGCGAGACTTGAACTCGCGACCTCAGGATTATGAATCCTGCGCTCTAACCAGCTGAGCTACCTCGCCGAAAATTGCGGTGCAAATATAATATTTATTTTTAAACACCTTCCGTTTTATAAAGAAAAATATTACCTTACCAAACTCTTATTCGGTAAGAGTTTTGCGAGTTAATATCAGATTTAATATATTGCACAAAAGCAAATACTATGAGCGATAAAATCAAAGTGAATTTCGAATACATTGTGAATTGTTCACCTAAAGTATTGTATAACAGACTTAGTACTGCATCAGGTTTGGCAGAGTGGTTTGCTGATGATGTTAAAGTACGAGGGAAGGTGTATACTTTTGTGTGGGAAGGATCTGAACAGCAGGCGGAAATGACTTTGCATAAAGAGAACAGGTTGGTTCGCTTTACCTGGCTCGATACCGATAATGAATACTTTGAATTTAAAATAGCTCGCGATGAATTAACCAATGATGTTTCTTTGTTGGTTACCGATTTTGCCGAAGAAGATGAAGCCGATGAATCCCAGGGGCTTTGGGATTCTCAAATTGCTGATTTGAAACATGTTTTGGGTTCGTAATTCGTTATTTTGTCCCAATTCTTCTTATTATTAAACAATCTCTAACATTTTTTTCGTTTTTATTCCTTTAAAATAATTTAGCTTTGTACTTCAATCCAAGGAAATAATTGTTTGATGAAGAGATTGTACGCATATGTCATAAAATCATTTTTAGGTCCTTTTTTCATGACCTTTTTTATATGCCTGTTTGTGTTGTTGATGCAATTTATGTGGAAATACATTGATGACTTGGTTGGCAAAGGTTTAGAATGGTCTGTATTAGGTGAATTGGTTTTTTATGCTTCTTTTGGCCTGCTCCCATTTGCGTTTCCGCTTTCAATGTTGCTGGCATCGATAATGGCTTTTGGTGCATTGGGGGAGAGTTATGAATTAGTTGCAATAAAGTCGGCAGGAGTTTCCTTATTAAGGATAATGCGCCCTATGATGGTCATAGCAATAATTGTATCTTTTACTGCTTTTTATTTCGCTAACAATATACTTCCAAAAACCAATCTTCGATTTATTACCCTTTTGTACAGTGTAAAACAACAAAAGCCGGAATTGATCTTAAAAGAAGGTGTATTTACCAATGAAATCACCAATTATAGTATTCGCGTGGATCGTAAGAACAAGGAAACAAATATGCTTTACGATGTGCTGGTGTATGATCATTCGAGAGGAAGCTCGAACGACAGGGTAACAGTAGCCGATTCTGGTAGGTTAGAAATGACGGAAGACCGTAAATTTATGGTATTTACATTGTATAGTGGAATTAATTATGTGGAGGAGAACCCCAAAAATAACAGACGAAGAAAAACATATCCACATAGGGAAGATCGTTTTGAAAAACAAATTGTAAATATTAAACTAAGGGGGTTCGATTTTAACCGTTCTGATGAAAAAATATTTCAGAATTCGTACCGGATGTTGAACATTAATCAATTGTTGGCATCGGAGGATTCATTACACCAGGATTATAGAGAAAAAATAAGAAGGTTTGTTGTTGGCAGCAGGTTTAACAGTGCCATGATGGTAAATTTGCTAAACCATACAGCTCCCAATGATTCTTTAAAAAGGACTGTAGACGATAAACCTGCCGTTCTTTTTAATCCTAAAGAAGAATTCGAGAACCTTGATATGGATAGAAAGAGCCAGGTTATTGAAAGTGCTTTGGGCAATGTCCGTTCAAATAATAATGAATTGAACAATATTCAGAACAACCTTTATGGGGCAAAAAAGATTATCAATAAGCACGAAATGGAACGGCATAAGAAGTTTTCGTTGTCGGTAGCTGTTTTGCTTTTTTTCTTTATTGGCGCGCCTTTAGGTGCAATTATCCGAAAAGGGGGGCTTGGAATGCCTGTGGTCATTTCTATTTTTCTATTTATCATGTATTATGTTGTCTCTATTACCGGTGAGAAATCGGCACGTGAAGATGTTTGGGATATGTTTTTGGGAATGTGGTTTTCTTCGCTTGTATTTTTACCGATCGGTATTTGGCTGACCTATAAAGCGGTCAGCGATTCAGCAGTAATGAGTACAGAAACCTATTTCGATTTAATAAAAAAGATTAAAATAAGGTTAAAAAGGGGCAAGGCTAATTTATTGAATGAAGATACTTCAAATAACCAATAAAGTACCCTATCCGGAAACCGATGGCGGGGCAATTGCTTGCATGAATGTTTTAAGAGGATTACATTCAGATGGGCACGAAATAACCCTGCTTTCGATGGTAACCAATAAACATCCCATTAGCATTTCGGATATTCCATCGGAAATAAAAGGCTTGGCCGAAATTAAATTGGTGAATGTTCCGGCGCCCATAAATGCATGGGATGCATTAATAAATCTGCTCTTCTCAAAAATCCCATATAATGCGGAACGTTTTATCGATAAATCATTTTCAAACGAGCTTAGGGAAATATTAAAAAAGAATGAATTTGATATTGTGCAACTGGAAGGATTATATGTGTGTCCGTATATTCCGGTAATCAGGAAAATATCGAATGCAAAAATTGTTTACAGGTCACATAATATCGAACATGAAATATGGGAGAGGACTGCTTGTGTGAGTAAAGGGTTCAAGAAATGGTACTTAAATAACCTGAGCAAAAGAATCAAACGATTCGAAATCTCCTTATTAAATTCATACGACCTTGTGGTTCCTATTACAAAAAGAGATGGGGATATTTTAAACCATTTAGGCAATAACAAACCAATGCATGTTTCGCAAACAGGGTTTGACCTTAGCTCCTTAACCCAGGAGAAAGAAGAAATAGAAGCGGCATCGGTATTTCACATCGGGGCTTTGGATTGGGTACCCAATCAGGAAGGAATAGTATGGTTTTTAAATAATTGTTGGCCGGAAATACTAAAATATAAACCGGAAACAAAATTTTATGTTGCAGGGAGGAACGCCCCGGATTGGTTTGTTTCGAAAATATCCGGTAAAAATGTTTTTTATGAAGGAGAAGTTGAAGATGCATATCGGTTTATGAACTCTAAAGCTTTGATGGTTGTTCCCTTGCTTTCGGGAAGTGGAATGCGGATAAAAATTGTGGAAGGAATGGCACTTGGTAAGCCCATTGTCTCAACTTCGATTGGTTCCGAAGGGATTCATACAACATCTGGTAAAAATATTTTAATTGCGGATGAAGCAAAGGATTTTTCTGCAGGCATTCTTCAGTTATTGGACAACAAAAAGCTATTCGAATCCTTAAGTGCAAGTGCATCCCTGTTTATTCACGAAAATTTTAATAATTTAGTCCTTACAGAAAAATTGGCTGAATTTTATAAGAAACATCTGGAATGACATTGATACTCCTTTTTTGGATCCTGTTTTTTATCCTGTTTTACACATACGCTGGCTACAGTATTTTAATTGCTGTGGTTTACTATTTTAAAAAGTTTCTGCAAAAAAAATCAGATTCTATGTCAGAGAACGATTCAGGACCCAATGTTTGCTTGTTTGTTACCGCGTTTAATGAAAAAGATTATGTCGATCAGAAAGTGGAAAACTCTTTTTCGTTGGATTATCCGAAAGAAAAAATTCAATACTTATGGGTTACCGATGGGTCGGACGATGGTACCCCCGACCTGTTAAAAAAATACCCGGAAGTTGAAGTGCATCACCTAAAAGAAAGGAATGGAAAAATACATGCCATGAACCGCGGGATGCAATTTGTTAAGGCACCCATTGTTATATTCTCGGATACCAATACCATTCTCGGTAAGCAATCGATAAGGGAAATCGTTAAACAATTTAGAAACCCGGATGTAGGTTCAGTTGCAGGGGAAAAGCGGATTGTGGATAAGAAAAAAAATGCTGCGGCTGCAGCCGGGGAAGGCCTCTATTGGAAATACGAATCGTGGTTAAAGAAAATGGATGCAGGAGTAAATTCAGCAGTAGGGGGTGTGGGTGAACTATTTGCCATACGTACCGATTTGTTCCAGGAAGTGGAAGGCGATACTTTGCTTGATGATTTTATAATCACACTTAGAATTGCCCAAAAGGGTTACAGAATTGCATATACGCCAAATGCTTATGCGGAAGAAACCGGTTCGTTAAATATTAAGGAAGAATTGAAAAGAAAAATAAGGATTGCAGCTGGAGGTGTTCAAACAATCTTCAGGCTTAAACCTTTGTTAAACCCCTTTAAGTATGGGTTGTTAACCTGGCAATATATTTCGCATAAAGTATTGCGATGGACCATCGCTCCAATATCCTTGTTTTTATTGCCAATTGTGAATCTCGCAATTGTTACTGCATATGGGCTATGGTTTTCATTGAATTGGTACAGCCTGTTTTTATACCTCCAATTGTTTTGCTACTTACTTGCTTTGGTTGGCTGGTATTTTGAGAAGAAACAAATACGGTTAAAGCTTCTTTTTGTCCCACTTTATTTTGTTATAATAAATTATGCCGGGGTGGCAGGTGTTATTCGATTCGTTAATGGAAAACAATCGGTAAACTGGGAAAAGTCAAAACGTGCATAGAAAGCCTTTGTCATTTTTTTATTAATTATTTTAAGTAATTTTGCAGCCTAATTTTCACAGGAACATTATTAAAATGGACGAAATAAAGCTAAATTCCATACCTGAGGCTGTTGAAGCTTTAAAGCAAGGGGAAATAATTATTGTTGTTGACGACGAAGACAGGGAGAATGAAGGGGATTTTATTGCTTCTGCAGAATTAATCACCCCCGAGATAGTGAATTTTATGACGAAACATGGCAGGGGGCTTATCTGTGTGCCACTTACCGAAAGCCGCTGCGAAGAGCTTGATTTGCAGTTAATGGTGGGAAAAAATACCTCGTCGCACGAAACCCCATTTACTGTTTCTGTTGATTTAATTGGTTATGGTTGCACAACCGGAATTTCAGCAAGCGACCGGGCAAAAACAATCAATGCTTTAGCAAATAAAGACACCAAACCTGAAGAACTCGGGCGTCCCGGACATATCTTTCCTTTAAAAGCAAAAGACCGCGGAGTGCTAAGAAGATCAGGGCATACAGAAGCTACCATTGACCTGATGAGGCTGGCAGGATTAACGCCGGCAGGGGTGTTAATTGAAATCATGAATGATGATGGAACCATGTCCCGTTTACCTGAATTATCGGAACTTGCCCAAAAATTTAACTTAAAATTAGTATCGATAAAAGATCTGATTGCTTATTTATTAGATCGTGAAAGTCTAATTACGCGAGGTGAGGAAGTAAGCCTACCAACTGCGCATGGAGATTTTAAAATAGTCCCGTTTCGACAAAATTCAAATGGGGCAGAGCATGTAGCATTAATAAAAGGCAATGTTTCGGACAGCGAACCTGTATTGGTAAGAGTGCATTCTTCTTGTATGACGGGCGATATTTTTGGCTCAAAAAGATGCGAATGTGGCGACCAGTTACAAGCATCAATGCAAATGATAGAAAAAGAGGGACGGGGAGTTGTTGTTTATATGCAACAAGAAGGACGTGGAATTGGATTGGTCAATAAAATTGCAGCATACAAACTGCAGGATGAGGGAATGGATACCATTGATGCCAACATTCATTTAGGTTTTGATGCCGATGAACGTGACTATGGCGTTGGGGCCCAGATTTTGAGGAATATCGGGGTTACAAAAATGAAATTATTAACAAATAATCCTGTAAAAAGGGTTGGTTTAGAAGCCTATGGTTTAGCGATTTCCGAAATTATTCCAATCGAAGTTAAACCCAACAAGCATAACCAGAGATATTTAAAAACCAAAAGGGACCGAATGGGGCATAACCTTCAAAGGTTTAATTACGACGATTAGCGTGCTGTTTCAATTGTAACCTATAACAATGAGTTATAATCCTTCTTACGGCGATATGGAATATAGTGATGACCTTCAGGAAGGAATTGACTATTATTTGACTAAAGATGGCTTTCGTGTGATGACGGAAGAATACCTGACCAAAAGAGGTTACTGTTGTGCAAATGGTTGCAGGCATTGCCCATACTGGCCAAAAGCACAAAAGGGGAACCGGAATTTAAGAAAGAAATAAAGCTTTTTATTGCCATGACTGGAAAAGACCTAAGAATCGTTTTTATGGGAACGCCCGATTTTGCAGTCGGAAGTTTAAAAGCTCTTGTCGAGAATGGTTACAATATTGTTGGCGTAATCACGAGCGTAGATAAGCCGGCTGGCAGGGGACGGCAACTTGCAGAATCTGCCGTAAAAAAATATGCGCTTGAGCAGGGATTAACTTTGCTTCAACCTGAGAAACTTAAAAATCCTGATTTTTTACAAGAACTTAAGGCACTGAATGCCGACCTGCAAGTGGTAGTTGCTTTTAGGATGTTGCCCGAAGTTGTTTGGAACATGCCTCGATTGGGCACCTTTAATCTTCATGCTTCGCTTTTGCCGCAATACAGGGGGGCAGCGCCATTAAATTGGGCAATTATTAATGGAGAAAGCGAAACGGGGGTAACTACATTTTTACTGGACCATAAAATAGATACCGGAAAAATACTTTTCTCAGAGAAAACACCCATTTCAGAAAATGATACGGTTGGCGATGTGCACGACCGTCTTTTGGAAATTGGGGCAAAGTTGGTTTTTAAAACAGTGGATGCCCTTGCAGAAGATAAGTATCAGCCACAGGCACAAACAGATTTAATTCAAAGTGAAAAGGAGCTTAAGCATGCCCCAAAAATATTTAAAGACGATTGCCGGATCAACTGGAATAAACCCGTAGACGCCATTCATAATTTAATTCGAGGCTTGTCACCTTACCCGGCTGCATGGACAATGCTTGTGCAAAAAGGAACCGAGAAAGAAACTTTGTTGAAGATTTATTTGTCGGATAAAAAGCAAGAGAAACATTCTGTTCAACCAGGGGCCATTTCTACCGATAAAAACACTTTTTTGAAAGTAGCTGCAACAGATGGTTGGATCGAAATCATGGAGCTACAATTGCAAGGAAAGAAAAGGATGAAGGTGGTTGATTTTCTGAGGGGATTTCAAAATTCTGATCAATACAGTGCTACATAACTTAATTAAAAAAGCAGGGATGCCATCTCCTTCAAAAGAGATGGCATCCCTGCTTTTTATTTGTTTTCCGAATTTTACTTTTTGTTAATAATATTCGCGATAAAGAAATAGAGCAAAAATCCGATAGCTACAAACACCAAAACAATACCTATTGACATAACTCCATTGTCAAAATCGATAAAACCAGAACTGTTTCTTCTTAAAATGTCAATTAAAATAAGGCCCAAACCTCCAAAAAATGCTACTAAACCCCACTTTAAAGAAGGATAACGGTTTACTTCTTCTGATTCCAATTTTATTGGATCAAGAATCTGTGCTTTGTCGATATGCCCGGCTTTAATAATTCTTCTCTTAAGTAAATGTTCAGAGATTAGTTTAAAAATATGGTAGATTGCAAAAAAAACTACCGGTACAATAATAATTTCTTCCATGATATATTATTTTAAATTTTGACTTTCGATAGGTTAGACTTCAAGTATTTTAAGAATGTTGCAGCAAAAGTGGATTTTTTTCTTTAAGACAAATAAAAACGATAGGATCGCAAATTCTTAGGGAATAATTGCAACATTTTTCTCAACTTTAGAGTCATATCCAATAATTATGGATGATGCTGTACTGGTAAGGCAAATTTTAAGTGGGAATTCCAACGCATTCCAATACCTTGTTTCTAAATATCAGGGATTGGTGGTGCATATTGTTGGCAGGGTAGTCCAACAGCAAGAGGAATTGGAAGACATATGCCAGGAGGTTTTTGTAAAAGTTTATCAAAAGCTAAATAAATTCAGGGGCGATTCAAAACTTTCGACCTGGATTGCAACCATTGCTTACAATACCAGCATATCGCATGTTCGAAAAAACAATAAATACAAGGATTCATCGTACGATGAAACACCAGGTTTGATTTTTGATAAAGAAGAAACAATATCCAGGATTCATTCCTATGAGAAACAAGAAATAAAGGATTACCTGCTTTTGTTAATTGAAGAATTGCCGGTGCATTACAGAACTGTACTGACCCTTTTTCACCTGGAGGAGTTTTCGTACAAAGAGATTGAACAAATTACGAAAATGCCTGAAGGAACGATAAAAAGTTATTTGTCGAGGGCCCGGAGTTTATTAAAAGATAAAATAAGCAAAATGGCTGAATCAGAAAAAACAAATATATTTGTTGACTATGTTAGAGAAGGATAAATATACAGAGAGTTTACTGGACGAAGCATTAAAAATGCAACCATCGTACAGTTTGCCAAAAGATTTTGCCTCTAAAATGGCAATAAAAGTGGGCAGAAAAATGGTTTTGCAACAATACCTGAAAGAGTTTTTTATTTATTTTTTAGCGATTATTGGTATTGCAGGAACTTCGATAGCAACCCTGTTATATATTAATTCTGATACCTTGCAAAATTGGTTGAGCATTGCAAAGTCAAATCTAATATCAGTGTCAGGAATTGCGTTTATAGCCTTGTTTATATTATTTGTTGATAAAGTGTTGTTGCCCTATTTTCATTATACTACAAAGCGGGCTTTTTAATTTTTTTTCGTAGGTTGATTGCTTGTCCAACATGAACCGGTTCCCCATATTTTAACCGGTTCCTTTTATAAAGCGGCCGCATTTTAATGCCATACATTTGCGATATCATGTGCATCGATTCGCCTTCCTGAATGGTGTGCGACTTATAATATTTCTTTGTTTTTAGCTTTTTAGGCTGTAAATATAAAATTTCATTTGCTTTGGGTTGATACCCTTTGGGATAGTCGTTAAATGCATAGATTTCCCAGTCTTTCATTCCAAATTCCTGGGCAATTGCTTCAAACGAATCCCCTTCCCTAACTACAATTGAGCGTAAGCCGTTTCTGTTTTCTACTTTCCGTTTTTGATACGGATTGATCAGAAACCCGGATCCGTTATCCGATTTTTGCAGGCTTTTTTGTTCAAAGCTGGCAAGCTGGTCAAATGCAATCTTTTTGTCCAGTTTATATAGTTCATTCGCTTCAATAATTGCAATGAGTCGTTTGTCGTAATTGTGGGCGGTTGCATAACCTGCTTTTTTTAATCCTTTTGCCCATTTTTTATAATCGGTGATTTTATAAGTAAACAAAATCCCATACCTGAAATTATTCCGTAGAAAATTGCTGTGGTCAATGTATGAGTCTTCCACCCGGTCATATTTTCTGAAACACTCATCTTCTTCATCATCGTCAAAAAAGACTTTTGGACCGCTCCAGTTCGATTTGCATTTTATCCCGAAATGGTTGTTCGATTTTTTGGCTAATGTACTATTGCCATCACCTGATTCGAGGCAAGCCTGTGCCATTGTGATACTTGCAGGAACCCCGCTCCTGACCATTTCTTTTATCGCAAGGTTTTGGTATTTTAAGATATATTCTTTGCGACTAAGTTTTTGTGCATATATCAAACTTGTTGAAAACGATAAGATAATTAAAAGTAGAACCGATCGAATAGTCATATTTTTTGTACTCTGAAAAATTTAGCTAAATATAATTTTCTTTATTGAAAAATTGTACATTTGAGTAAAATACCTGGTTATGCGAACGAAAGAGCTACAGATTTTCGTATATGAATACGCCAATATATCTGAACTTCCGGAAGAAGACCGGGATTTGGTTTTAAAAGCCCGGGAAGCATCGAAAGACGCCTATTCGCCTTACTCTCATTTTAATGTTGGTGCTGCGGTTTTGCTCGCGAATGGGGAGATCATTGTTGGCAACAATCAGGAGAATGCCGCTTTTCCATCGGGTTTGTGTGCCGAGCGGGTTGCCATGTTTTATGCCAATGCAAGTTTTCCCGATAGTCCGCTTAAAGTAATTGCAATTTCTGCGACAAACAAAAATGGATTGATGGAATATCCCGCTGCGCCTTGTGGTGCATGTCGGCAATCACTTGCCGAAAATGAGATCCGCTTTAAAAAACCTATCCGTATTATATTGGATGGTAAAAAGAAGATTCAGGTTCTTCAGGGCATTGAAAGCCTTTTGCCTTTTGTTTTTAAACCCGATTCGTTTTTGTAATTGACTATTCTTTTATTTCAAGTGCCCCTAAAAATGCATCCCAAACATTGTCTTTTGGTGGAGGGGCAACAATTTTGACCGCCTCTTTTTTAACCGGATGTATAAACTCAAGGCTTCTTGCGTGTAAACTTATCCCCCCATCTTTATTTGAACGCGGGAACCCATATTTTAAATCACCTTTAATATATACTTTCAGTTGACGAAGCTGTACCCTTATTTGGTGATGCCTCCCGGTGTTTAAAAGTATCTCTAGCAGGTGAAAATGATTAATACTGGCAATGTGTTTGTACGAAAGACTGGCATATTTAGCGCCTTCCCTTGGCTCGGCATAAGCATAACTTCTGTTTTTTTCCTGGTTTTTTACCAGGTAATGTTCCAAAGTTCCTTCTGTTTCGGGAGGCAATTTATCAACCACTGCCCAATAGGTTTTTTTTACAACTCCTTTTTCCTGAAAGAGCTGATTTAAACGGGGCAGAACCTTGCTTGTTTTCGCCAATAGAAGCACTCCGCTGGTAGGTCGGTCAAGCCTGTGCGGTAATCCCAGAAAAACGTTTCCCGGCTTGTTGTATTTTTCTTTAAGGTAAGCTTTTACTTTTTCAGTAATTGGCTCATCTCCCGATTTGTCGCCCTGTACAATATCGCCACACGATTTGTTTATTGCAATAACATGGTTGTCTTCATAAAGAACTTCCATAATTGTTTATTAGATATTGGTAATTGGAAATTAGAAACTATTTGATTTGCCTTCCGAATTTAAAGAATAAGCTGTGGAAGGATCATTTATTTCATTTCTACCAATTGCATTAATATATTTGTTCAACATTTTAGCGGTTATAGTAATTTGTTCAGAAAAGAATAAAAACTTTTTCTCCGGGATAAGGCCTCTGTTTTTTGAAAAATCATCCCATTGTTTAATATCATTCCAACATTCTTCCGCAATGCCCATCGATAAATTATAAACTTTTAATTCTTCTAATTTCATATTATGGGAGTATTCAAATTGAGTGTATATAAATGAAAAATTTTCAGTCACCAATAACTAATCCCGAATGACAAGTTCCCAATGACTTATTACTATATGACCAATTCCTGATTTTAGTACTGTTCTTTTTCGCTTGGGAAATCCTCTGATTTAACGTCCTCAATATATGTTCCGACAGCACCTTTAATTTCAGCGGCAAGGTTATGGTACCGTCTTAAAAAGCGTGGCGAAAATTCCTGTGTTATGCCCAACATGTCGTGAATAACCAGGACCTGCCCGTCAACTCCACCGCCTGCTCCGATACCTATAATTGGTATTTTTAATTCAGAGGAAACTTTTTCTCCAAGTGCAGCCGGAATTTTTTCCAGTACAATCCCGAAACAACCTGCCTCCTCCAAAATATGCGCGTCGCTAATTAATTTTTCCGCTTCTGCTTCTTTTTTTGCCCTAACTGTGTAGGTCCCAAATTTATGGATGGACTGCGGCATTAATCCTAGGTGCCCCATTACAGGAATTCCGGCAGAAAGAATCCGGTTTACCGATTCAATAATTTCTGCACCGCCCTCCAGTTTTACTGCATCGGCGGCAGTTTCTTTCATAATACGAATTGCTGAATTTAAGGCTTCCCTTGAATTTCCCTGGTAAGTTCCAAAAGGCAAGTCAACAACAACAAGTGCCCTTTTTACAGCTTTTACAACCGAAGCGCCATGGTAAATCATTTGGTCAAGTGTGATCGGCAAGGTGGTTTCGTTGCCCGCCATCACATTGGAAGCTGAGTCGCCAACAAGAATAACGTCTACCCCGGCTTCATCTACTAACTGGGCCATGCTATAATCGTAAGATGTTAACATCGCAATTTTTTCTCCCCTGAGTTTCATCTCCGAAAGCCTGTGGGTGGTAACTTTTCGTATTTCTTTATGAACTGACATATCTATTTTTATTCAGATTGAACTACAAAAGTAAAAAAATGTTCAGATAATCGAATATTAACGAACATTGCCTTTTGGTGGATTCATAAGCCCCGGTATGGTTCTTGGCATTATTTTTGTTATGTTAACCAGAATTAAAAACACACTTAAATAACCACAAACATGAGGACTTTTTTACCTTCCATTTTAGTATTATTATTAATTTTTAATTGCAGAGTCAATGCTCAGGATTTTGATCTCTCAAAGTATAGACTTCCTGAAATCAAAAGGCATCAACTCTATTTTAACTTTAGTTCGAATGGTAACTCTGATATAACTAAGGAGGAAGTATTTTCAAATCAAAATATCGATAAATACAAGATGCAGGGCTTAAACCTAAATGGCGTTTATTCATTTTATAAGAATACTGCAAAAACTCAATCGAATCTTTTTGCACTTCCACAGGTAAGTTATTCTTATAATAAGGTTGAAGAGAATGATCAATTAGAAAGTTATGATTCCGATTTCAGGAGCTCGCTTAATTTTAATTATGATTACAAATCCTTCTTTAATGCTCAGAACTGGTTCCTATCTGTAATCCCAAATGTATATTTTATTAATTCGAAAAATGGAAACCTTAATGCAAATAAAGATAAGATATACGACCATCACAATACCACAAATTTAAGATTGGGGGTAGGTATTGGAAAAGGGAGAATTGAACAGGTTCAGGACTATCGACAGGCAATTCTGCTTATTAGCGAACTACAAAAAAAAGGATTGATAAGTTCTTTTATTGACGAAGAAACGATAATTAATCTTGCAGACAGGATTTCAGTACTAAAAAATAAGAGATTTTTTGATTCAAGAAAAAAATACCAGTATGAACTCACAGAAGTTCATCAGTTTTTAACGGATAATAAGCTTCTTAAGGATGCAACTATCTCTTATTACGTGACTTTGGAAGATATGTGGAAATACGGAGATTTACAGGTTCGAGAAAGTGGAGATCAATGGTTCTTAAACTTAGCGCCTGAATTCAGACATGTTAAAAAAGATCTCGCAAGCGAGGCGAATGATTTAAAAACCAATATAAATAGGTACTACTTAAATACCGGGTATAAATCTAAGAAGCCAATATCTGTAAAGTGGCAGAGGGATTATATAATTTCACTCAATAGTTCTTATATGAAAAGGAAGGATATTCCAAATAATATTGGGAAAAAAGAATATCTAGTTTCTTCAATAAATGGAAATTATTTTTTAGGATATTATCCTAACACCAGAACTTATGTACTCATAAATGCATTAAATATAATTCAACAAAGCAATTACGAATTCACATTTAGAGATAACAGGTTTGATTTATTAGGCAATATTTGTATAAACGCATATTATTATTTATCGGAACGCCTAAGAGCTAATGGTAGAGTTGAATTTAATTATGCATACAACAACTTCACAAAAAAGGACGAAGGCAGAATTTGGGATTCCAGATTTACGTATTGGGCTAATATCTCATACGCCATTTTCTAATTTGAATAATATCGGATACTAAATTCAATTGAAGTAAACTCTAGCACTTTTTTTTGAGTATTTCTGTCGTTTTGTCACCAGTTTTGTCATTTGGTTTCCGGCAAAAAAAAGAAATCGTGTCATTATTTCGTTCACTTGTCCGCTTTTTCCCATGGCATAGTGATTGCTAATTGCTATTTCGTGAAAAATAAAATAGTATATAAAAAATAGTATAAAATGGGAAAAATTATTGGTATTGACTTAGGAACAACAAATTCATGCGTTTCGGTAATGGAAGGAAACGAGCCTGTTGTAATTCCTAACAGCGAAGGAAAAAGGACTACACCATCAATTGTGGCATTTGTAGAAAATGGCGAGCGTAAAGTTGGCGACCCTGCTAAACGTCAGGCTATTACAAATCCTACAAAAACAATATCTTCAATTAAACGATTCATGGGAGAAACCTTTGATCGTTGCACAAAAGAAGTAGGCAGGGTACCGTATAAAGTAGTAAAAGGCGATAATAACACACCTCGTGTTTTAATCGATGACCGTAAATATTCACCACAGGAAATTTCGGCAATGGTCCTTCAAAAAATGAAGAAAACAGCAGAGGATTATCTTGGGCAAGAAGTAACCGAGGCAGTAATTACCGTACCGGCATATTTTAGCGATGCACAACGCCAGGCTACTAAAGAAGCTGGTGAAGTGGCTGGTTTGACAGTACGAAGGATAATTAATGAACCAACAGCGGCATCATTGGCTTATGGCCTTGATAAAATGGACAGGGACATGAAAATTGCAGTCTTTGACCTTGGCGGTGGTACTTTTGATATTTCTGTGCTTGAGCTTGGCGATGGTGTATTCGAGGTTAAAGCTACCGATGGTGATACACACCTTGGTGGTGATGATTTCGATCAGGTGATTATTGATTGGTTGGCTGATGAGTTCCAAAAAGATGAAGGTTTGGATTTAAGAAAAGACCCAATGGCCCTTCAACGTTTGAAAGAAGCTGCTGAAAAATCAAAAATTGAACTTTCAAGTTCAACTCAGACTGAAATTAACTTGCCATACATTATGCCGGTTGATGGTGTGCCAAAACACCTGGTTAAAACTTTAACCAGAGCAAAATTTGAGCAGCTAGCCGATACCTTAATCCAGGCAACTTTAGAGCCATGTAAAAAAGCTTTGAAAAATGCAGGGCTAACACCATCTGATATTGATGAAGTTATTTTAGTTGGTGGTTCAACAAGAATTCCTGCAATACAGGAAATTGTTAAAGGATTCTTCGGAAAAGCACCTTCAAAAGGTGTGAACCCGGATGAGGTTGTTGCCATTGGGGCTGCAATTCAAGGTGGTGTGTTAACTGGAGAAGTTAAAGATGTATTGCTGCTGGATGTTACTCCGCTTTCATTGGGGATTGAAACCATGGGTGGCGTTATGACCAAGCTAATTGAGGCAAACACAACTATTCCGACCAAAAAAGCGGAAACATTTACCACTGCTGCTGATAACCAACCTTCTGTTGAAATTCATGTGTTGCAGGGAGAGCGCCCAATGGCAAATGGTAATAAAACTATTGGTAGGTTCCACCTGGACGGTATTCCACCATCACCAAGAGGAATACCTCAAATTGAAGTTTCGTTTGATATTGATGCAAATGGTATCCTTCATGTTGCGGCAAAAGATAAAGCAACCGGAAAAACACAATCGATCCGAATTGAAGCATCTTCTGGTTTGAGTGACGATGAAATTAAAAGGATGAAAGAAGAAGCAGAAGCAAATGCTGATTCCGATAAAAAAGCCAAAGAAAAAGTAGATAAAATTAACCAAGCTGATAGTCTGATTTTCCAAACAGAGAAACAGTTGAAAGAGTTTGGTGATAAAATTCCAGCCGATAAGAAAAAGCCTATTGAAGAAGCATTGGCAAAATTGAAGGAGGCGCACAAAAGCCAGGATTTAGATGCTATTGATTCAGCAATGAATGAATTGAATACAGTATTCCAGGCAGCATCTCAGGAAATGTACAATGCTCAACAAGCACAAGGTGGTGCACAGGCAGGCGATCCAACTGCGGGAGCACAGCAAGAACCAACTAACGGACAACCAACCGAAGATGGTGAAGTGACCGATGTGGATTTTGAAGAGGTTAAATAGCAACAAGCATATACTTAGTTGAGCCTGTAAGCCCTTCCTGAAGTTAAAAGGAAGGGCTTATTTTATGCCTTAATTTCACTGCTCATAATGAGTCCTTTGTTTGGCTTAGATTGCATTCTTTTAGGAATGTGGTCGAGTGCAACCGAAATAAATGCATCCACCAGTCTTTTTTTAGTGTATTGGCGCGACAAGGCAATGCTAATTTCCCGGTATGGCGCCTCCCCTTCAATTTCTTTCACAAAGTCTTCATACTCCACCGGAATTTCAATGGTTGCCAGTTCGGGAATAAAAGTCATCCCGCTTTTCGATTCAACAACCCTACGCAAGGATTCAATAGAATTGGAGCGGTATGTAAATGCTTGTCCGGAATAGAGGTTATTGGCAAGTTGACAAATTGAATTAACCTGGTTCTGAAAACAATTGCCTTCCTGCAAATACCACAAATCATTGGTGTTAATGATCGAAATGTCAATTTTATTACGTTCACAAAGCGGATGTTTTTCTGACACATAAAGAAAAAAACGTTCGTAAAATAAAGCTTGAAATACAATATTTTTTGTTTCAACCGGAGTTGCCAAAATACCTGCATCAATTTCCCCGGTCTTCAGTTTATCGATGATTTGTTCCGTTAAGATTTCGCGAATGTCGATCACTAAATCCGGGAATTTACGGTTTAACTCTTCAATGAACAGGGGAATAAAATAAGGGGCTAATGTTGGAATAATCCCGATGGTAAGCCTTCCCTTAATTGATTCTCCTAACTCTATACTTACATCTTTAAGTTGATCTACCAACTTCAAAATTTCTAAAGCTTTGTCATAAAATATTTTCCCTTCCTCACTAAGTTGCATTGGTTTTCTGCTTCTGTCTAAAAGCCGATAGCCGATTTCTTCCTCCAGCTTTTGTATTTGAAGGCTTAATGCAGGTTGTGTTATTCGAAGTGTACTTGCTGCTTTGGAAAAACTTTTCAGTTTTCCTATTTCTATGAAGTATTGTAACTGACTGAAATTCATTTTGTATAAGTAAAAATAATAGGGATGTAAAAATAATAAATAAAGCTTATGATATATTTGAATTGTAATAAAACAACAATAAAAAAATAAAATCATGAAAAATTTAAAAGACAACACAAGGAATGCAAATACCGAAGTAATAGGGAAATTAAATGAATTGTTAGCTGATTATCAAATATTCTATCAAAACTTAAGAGGTTTGCATTGGAATATAAAAGGAATCATGTTTTTCCCGTTACATGAAAAGTTTGAAGAATTTTATAACGAAGCAGCAACCATTGTCGATGAAATTGCAGAGCGCATTTTAACTGTTGGGGGAGTGCCGCTTCATACTTTCTCGGCTTATTTAAATAGTTCGGAAATTAAGCCTGAAGAAAATGTTACCGATGGCCAGGAAGCGCTGAAAGTTGTATTGAACAACAGCACACATATTTTGTCGCAATTGAATGAAATAAATTCATTGGTAAGTGAATCTGGTGATGAGGGTACTATTGACTTAGTTACAGGCTTAATAAGCAGTACAGAAAAAAGGGTATGGATGCTTAAAGCATCATTATCATAACCATCCAAAAAGTAGAAAAAGTTTTTGCCCTCCTGTTTTTAGGAGGGCTTTTTTATGCCTGAATTTTGCCTTGAACGTAATATATAGTTCTAAATAAAATATTTCTGTATTTTTGAAGTTCTATTGAAAAAAGTACAATGAAAACATTCGTATTGCTTATAATTCTTGTTCCATTTTTTGCAGCTGCACAAGTGAACCAAACCGATGCAAATGGTTATAAACAGGGTATTTGGAAAAAATACCATCCAAATGGGGAGCTTCGTTACGAAGGCGAATTTAAAGATAACCAACCTGTTGGAGAATGGAAAAGATACCATGGGAATGGAAATCTTCAGGCAATCCTAAACTATTCAGATGCAAGTGATTCAACTTTTTCTGCTTTATATGACCAGAAGGGCAAGCTAATTGCCAAAGGTTGTTTCATTTCAGAGAAGAAAGAGGGTTTATGGGAATTTTTTCAGGAAAACAAGTTGATATCAGAATCCAATTTCAGGAATGGCGTAAAACATGGGCTTGAAAAAATTTACTACGATTCGGGGGAGGTTTTAGAAGAAATCGACTGGGTTGATGCCAAAAAAAATGGAAAATATCAGGCATATTATAAAAGTGGGAACCCTTACATACAATGCAAATATAAAGAGGATAAAAGAGATGGCTTCTGTCTGGTATATTTTCCTAACGGTGACATTGAACTGGAAGCATTTTATGAAAATGACCTTCGACATGGCAACTGGAAGTATTTTAATAACAAAGGAGAAACGGACTATACCTTGACCTATGAAAAGGGCATCCTTAAAAACCCGCAGGTACTGGATAGTGTTCAAAATGAGAAATTTGAAGAACTGGTGAAAAACCAACCAAATATTGTTGATCCGGAGAAATTTATGCAAAACCCGGATGAGTTCCTCAGGAATTTAAACAAGCGTTAAAAAGCTGCGGCATTTCTATTTAAATCCTTCTGCTTTTCTTCTTTGAAAGGATAAATCTATTGTATATTTGATACAATGAGCAATAAAAGTAATTAATGAAAATTCGCTACATATCTATATATGTCTTTTTAATCTGTTTTTTTATTTCAGATATGCTTACTGCCCAAACCTATTATTGGGTTGGATTTAAAGATAAAAATGGCACTTCCTTTTCGATTGATAACCCGGAAGAATTCCTTTCTGCAAGGGCAATCCTTCGAAGGCAAAAGCAAAATATTGGCATTGAAGAAACAGATTTGCCTGTTTCTTCGGTTTATGTTGACGCTATCACTGATTTGGGGGCAACATTAATTCATTCATCGAAGTGGTTGAATGGAATTACCGTAAAAACAGAAAATGCAAATTTCACTGAAGAACTGGATAAATTGGATTTTGTAAAAGAATACCAGGTTACTAAAGACCAAACTTTAACAAAATCAGCTCGTGTTAGTAAGTTTAGGGATGAAGATGATAACCCAATCATTGATTCAAGCTATTATCAGGCATCGGTTAGCCAGGTTTCGCAGATTAACGGACATTATCTGCATCAGGCTGGCTACACAGGTGAAGGAATGTATATTGCGGTTTTGGACGGTGGGTTTAAAAATGCAAACCAGTCATCGGCGTTGCAGGCGTTGTGGCAGGAGAACAGGATTTTAGGCACGAAAGATTTTGTGGATAACGATGAAGATTTTTTTTCAACGCATTACCATGGTGCAAATGTGTTGTCGATTATGGCAGCTAATTTATCTGGTCAATTGATCGGAACTGCACCCAATGCATCATATTTATTGGTCCGGACCGAGGACACATCTTCAGAGTATCTGGTTGAAGAAGACAACTGGGTTGCCGGGGCGGAGTATGCCGATAGTTTGGGCATTGATGTTATAAATTCTTCATTGGGCTATTATTTATTTGATAATTCCGACATGAACCATTCTTATGAGGACATGGATGGGCATACAACCCGCGTCACAAAAGCTGCGAATATGGCTGTTGAAAAGGGAATGCTGGTTTTTGCCAGTGCCGGCAACGAAGGGAATGATCCATGGCACCACATTATTTCCCCATCGGATGGAGATAAAGTAATTGGAGTTGGGGCAGTGAACGCCGAAGGGGTAAAAGCCGGGTTTAGTTCGTTTGGTCCCGCTTCAGATGGCGATATTAAACCAAATGTGAGTGCACTGGGCTGGGGAACTGCTTTGCAAAATTCTTCCGGGAATATTGTAACCGGAAGTGGAACATCCTATTCTTCACCTGTTATGGCTGGAATGGGAGCGTGCTTATGGCAGGCTTTTCCGGAATTTACAAGCCTCGAAATAAAAAGTGCCATCGAAGAAAGCGCACATCAATATTCAATGCCCGATTCTTTATTGGGATTTGGTATTCCCGATTTTAAATTGGCTTCAGAACTGTTGCAAAGCAGAAGGGTTATCCTGGGAAAAGCAGAAGACAGGGAATGGCAATTGGCACCAAATCCGTTTAAAGAAAGATTGGTTTTGCAGAATTTAGATTTTAACCTGGAAGGGGAAGTGCAGATAGAAATGCATAATTCGTTAGGCCTTGCTTACCTGAGCAAAACATTTTCGGGCAAAAAAACAATTATCCTTGATGAGCTAAACCATATTCCCCCGGGTTTAGTTATTATTACAATCAAGGCCCAGGATATGAGCTATAGCTATAAGTACATTAAAAGCAATTAATTCCGATGGCGGAACAAATCACACTTTCAGAACTCAACAACCTCATAAAAGACTCGTTATTGGAAGCATTTCCTGAAAGCTTATGGATAATCGCCGAAATTAGTGAATTAAAAGAAAACCGGACCGGGCATTGCTACCTTGAATTGATAGAAAAAGATTCAGCCAGCGATGAGATACTTGCAAGAAGCAGGGCAACTATTTGGTCTTATACTTACAGGATGCTAAAGCCCTATTTTGAAACGTCAACCGGGAAGTCATTTTCGTCAGGAATAAAAATTTTGATACGGGCAACAGTTGAATATCATGAGGCATTCGGGCTTAGCCTGAACATAAAAGATATTGATCCGACATATACCATTGGTGATTTGAGCCTTAAAAAGAAGGAGATCATCGAAAGGTTACAAACGGAAGGTATTTTTGAGATGAATAAGGAGCTGGAGCTTCCATTGGTACCTCAAAATATTGCCATTATTTCTTCGGCAACTGCTGCCGGATATCAGGATTTTGTGGAGCAATTGGAGAGCAATCCTTATGGTTTTCAATATTATCACACCTTGTTTGAAGCATTTATGCAAGGCTCCGAAGCTGCACCTTCAATTATTGCCGCGCTAGAACAGATTTTTGAGATGGAGGACAAATTTGATGTAGTGGTGATTATTAGGGGAGGAGGAGCGCAAGCCGATTTGAGCTGTTTCGACGATTATGAACTGGCTTATTTTGTCACCCAATTCCCATTGCCAATAATAACGGGTATTGGCCATGAAAAAGATGAAACTATTACAGATTTGGTGGCGCACACAAAAATGAAAACCCCAACTGCTGTTGCCGAATTTCTAATCAGTGGTGTGGCTGGTTTTTATGAACATATACTGGGCATTGAATCGGCCATTATCGTAAAAACGAGGGAAATTCTGGAAACACAAAACAGGTTTTTGGAAGGGATAGCTTCCGGAATCAATACCGGGGGTAAGTTCTTCTTGTCTGAAAAAAATGCGCAGTTAAATAATACTATGCACCGTTTTAGGGCGAACACGGATCAGTTTGTTTATCGAAATGAAAAACGTATTGCCGAGATTGAAAATACCTTGGTGTATAAAACAAAATCATGTTTATTGAACATGCAAAATAAACTTTCACATATAGCCACGGAACTAGGTTATGGGATTGGGCACTTTTTGCAGGAAGAACAAAATAGTTTGAGCAAGGTGTGTATGATCGTAAAAAATAAGCTTGGCAATTTTTTTTCGAACGAAGAATACAGGCTTGCTTTGGACGAGAGGGCTATTCAACTGCTTGACCCTAAAAAGATTTTGGAACGCGGTTATACTTTGACATTAAAAGATGGTGCGATTATAAAATCAAAAAAAGGACTGCAACCAGGTGATGAAATTGAGACCGTGTTTGTAGATGGCAAAACTAAAAGTACAATTGAAAAACAATAAAGAAATGGCGGCAAAGAAATTAAGTTATAAAGAAGCATCTTCCGAAATGGAAGAAATCCTGGAGCAAATTGAAAACGAACAGCTCGATGTGGATGAACTGGCAGAAAAAGTAAAAAGGGTCACTGTTTTGCTAAAATTCTGTAAAGACAAACTTAAAAAAACAAACGAGCAGGTAGAGCAAATCCTTAATGAAATGGAAGATTAGTGCTAAAAAAAAAGAGAACCTGAGAAGTCCTCTTTTTTCTGCATCATGATTGACTTTAAATCTAAACTAACTAAACTAAAACTTATGAAAAAAAAATTAAGCGCGTCTATATTCTATGTATTTATTTAACGTTTCAACCAAAACATTTACCTGAATTGGTTTGCAGATAGATTCATTATAACCATTAAATTCTGTCATGCTATTAATTTCCTCTACCGTATAACCACTGATCAATATTATTGGAACGCTGGTGTTTATGCTACGTATGTGAGAGATCGCTTCCGGTCCATTTAAAACCGGCATTTGGTAATCCATTAATATTGCATCTACTGTAGTCCCACTTTTTATTACATCAACTGCTTCTTTCCCATTAACAGCTTTAATAACCTTTGCCCCAGCATTTTTAACGATGTAATTCAATAACAAAAAGTTACTTGCATCGTCATCGGCTATTAATACGGTTTTTCCTTCCCAGCGTTTCATTTTGACAGTTTTTTATTTATCCTGTTTAAGAAGCTGCAGCATCCATTCCATGGATTTCGCGTGCTATCCCAAATGCATAAACTTCATTGTTTATCTGTATCGAATTTGTAAATAATTCCACTTTTATGTCTTCGCCAGTTTTTCTTTTGAAAACCAGTTTGTCTGGTCCGGTTGACATTCCAATTGAATTTCTCACCAAAAGCTGAATGGCTTTATCCCTGTCTTCCGGTGAAATTATATCAACATCTAGGTATGATTTGCCTAAAAATTCCTTGTTATAATAACCAAGTATTTTTTCCGCAGCCTTATTTCCATCCACAAAAGTCCCCTTCATGTCGGTAAGGAAGAATCCTAATGGTGCAGAATCAAAAATTGTTTTTAGTTTTTCTTGCGAAACCCTTACCTTTTCCTCTGCTTCTTTTCTTTTGATCGAAGATTTAAGGCATTTAAACAGTTGGCTTTGGTCAAAATCCCATTTTATAAGGCAATCCTGAATGCCAAAACCTATGCTTTCCATTGCCAGTTCTTCGTTTTTCTTCGATGTTAATAGTACAACAGGACTCCTTTTTTCGATCTCAAGGATACTGTTAATGGTATCTTTACCTTTACTATCCTGCAAATCCATGTCCGAAATAATAAGCTCAAAATCCGTAGCTCTTATCCTGGCTAATGCCTCATCAAGTGTACTTGTAACCACAAAATCAGAATTGTCAGGGCTGAAACCTTCCAATAATCCCAGAATTTTTTCCTGGTCTTCTTTTTTGTTTTGAATGATTAGTATTTCGCTCATTGCAGTAAATTTTATATATGTAATATTGTGTTGCCCGTCTAATTATTTGAGTTCCCTAACACTCCCCGCCACTCTTGGCGGGGAGGTTGGAACTTTCCTGGTTATAATCTTAAAGGGTAATTTAAGATTCCAAGGAAGGTTAACCAAAAAACTACAAACTATGATCGGACTAACAACAACATCGTTATATCTTATTAAAACATGTCAGTTTTTATTGTTGGCTTCGTTTAGCCTTGCGTTTATAAAAATTGATATTACAAATGTATAGCAGGCCACGCATCACCGAAATAGGGGAAATTCCTATTTGATATAGAAAATTCCCTTAACTCGAGTTGAGAATAGGATAAGAAATTCCCTTAGTGAAGGCAGAATTCACTAAGGTATTTTAGAAGAATATTGTGTAAGGTATTAG
This sequence comes from Prolixibacteraceae bacterium, assembly GCA_963677475.2. Lineage (GTDB taxonomy): Bacteria > Bacteroidota > Bacteroidia > Bacteroidales > Prolixibacteraceae > JABMQB01. The sequence continues at coordinate 341,416 of CAXXQD010000022.1, forward strand.
AATAGAGCCGTTTGTAAAACAGGGGTTGATTGTAGGATTATTTACAGGATGTTAGTGGTAATAAATGAATCTTAGATTTGAAATTATTCATCCAAAGAGGTAAATCCCATCCGGATTGCATATTTTGTTAGTTCAGGTATGGTAAATATGTTTAGTTTTTGCATTACCTTCTGCCGGTGTGTTTCTACAGTTTTCACACTGATAAAGAGTTTTTCTGCAATTAATTTAGTAGAGTTTCCTTCTGAAATTAGTTGAAGTACTTCTTTTTCACGTGTCGATAAAACTTCGCCAGGCTCTTCCGTCGCCCCATCAATATTACTTACAAATTCACGAACAAGTACGTCAGATATTTCGCGGCTTAGGTAAGTATGTTTTGAGTTTACGGCTTTAATGGCATCCATTAATTCATCAAATGCACAATCTTTTAACAGGTAGCCCGATGCCCCTGCCCTAAACATTCCGGTAACAAATTGTTTCCCTGAATGCATGGATAATGCAATTACCCTTGTTTCCTGGTATTCGCGTAAGATCATTTTGGTAGCTTCCATACCATTTAATCCTGGCATTGCAACATCCATAATAACAATGTCGGGTTTTAGTTTAGTAACTAAGCTTAGTGCATCTCTTCCGTTTTCGGCTTCGCCAACAACCACAATGTTGGCTTTATCTTTTAACAGATTGCGCAAACCTTCGCGCATTATTTTATGGTCGTCACAAATTAAAACTCTAATTTCCATTGTTATTTTATTACTTAGTTTACAGGAACAGATAGATAAATCCTTGAGCCTTTTTCTAAAGCTGAGTCAATATACATTTTCCCATCGAAATATTCAAGTCTTTCACGTATACTAAAAAGGCCAATTCCGGCTTTTTTATTAAATTTTGTATCTACACCCTTTGTTTCAAAACCTTTACCATTATCGCTAACGCTAATATTTAAGAATTTTCCCTTAAAATTCATGCGCACTGAAACGGTTGTTGCATTTGCATGCTTTACAATATTATTAAGCAGTTCACCAACTGCCCTAAACATTAATATCAATAAGTCTTCATTTAATTCCGGAACTTCATCCTCTACTTCCAGGTTGGTTTCTAATTGATATTTGCTGTTTAGCTGCTCAAGTTTCCAGTTTATGGCAGCAGCTAAGCCCAGTTCAAATAAGACTGGCGGGCTTAGTTCATAAGTCAATGTTCGTGAATTTTTTATCGCATCTATTACATATTTTTCTGTCTCAACAACATCTTCAATGGTTTTTTCGGGCAAAGGTTCATTTTTCATACCCGAAAGTTTAATACGTGCCATGGCAAGGCTCTGCCCTAAGTGGTCATGTAAATCAACGGCAATACGTCTTCTTTCTTTTTCAACTGCAAGGTTTAGTTCAGAGGTCATGGAGCGCAAATTCTCCTGATATACTTTTATGGCATTTTCTGCATCTTTCCTTACTGTAATATCTTTGGTAATAATTATAAAGCCCAATGGTTCTCCCGAGTTGTTTTTAATAGCCGATGAGCTAAATTCCCCGAAATAAGTAGATTTTTCTTTGCCAAAAAATACACATTCTTCATCACGAATGGTTCCATCTTCTAACACTTTATGAAAAGTACCTTCAATTTTTGATTTAGATTCTTCGGTAACCAGTTCATTAAAATGCTTTCCAATTAACTCCTTGTAAGATTCAAATCCAAATATTTCAGCTGCCCTTGATGATGCATATATTATTATATGGTTTAAATCGGTCCTTAAAACTGCATCTGGCGATGCTTCCACAATAGTCCGAAATTTTTCTTCGCTTTCCACAAGGGCTTTTTCCGTATGCAGCCTCTCAAGCTCTGCACCTGTCCTTCCCGAAAACATTTGAAGGACTGTTCTTACCATTTCAATTTCTGTAAATGGTTTTTTATCCATTACCACAATAATTCCCAATAAAGCTCCAGATGAACTAAAAAGAGGAACACCTGCATAACTATTGGCTCCATGGTGTTTTAACAAACTATCGGATGGGAATATATCCTGGACATTTTCCTTATAAATACTTAACTCACCTTTCACAACATTTTCACAAGCCGATCCTTCTAAGGTGCATTCAAAATTATCCTGGGCTTCGCCATTTTTGTTTACAACCAATGTTTGTATACTAGTGGAAGAAGATTTATCGTATTTTCCAACAAAAGCGAATTCAATATCCAATACCTCAACCAGCGATTTTACCAGCGATTCGAAGAATACATTTCCTGTAACACTTTCAATCCCCCCCGAAACTTGTTTTGTTGCCTCTTCCAGTTTTTTCTTTTGGGTAATGTCTTTTGCCAATCCGGCCATTCGCACCAAATTGCCTTTATTATCGTGAATTGGGTATGCATTTGCCTGGATCCATCTTGTTGATCCATCGGGCTTTTTGATTCTGAATTCGGGGAAACGCAGTTCGCCTGTCTCTCCTAATGGTGAATCCAATACCTTCCTAACTTCCCGTTTTTCTTCTTCATAAATAACATCGAACCAGGAGATTGGATTGTCCAACAAACTTTGACACGATTGTCCCCAAATATCTTCATACGCCGGGCTTATATAATACATATGTTCCATATCAGGCGATGCTAACCAAAATACCTGTCCAATATTCTCGGCCAACTGCCTGAATTTTTCTTCGCTTTCGCGCAAGTCCTCTTCGGCTTGTTTCCGTGCCGTTATGTCAACACCTTCGGCCTGGTACTCGATTAGTTCGCCTTTTTCATTATAAAGTGCTCGATCAGTCCATTGTTGCCAACTTATTGTTCCTCCCGGGAGAATAGTCCTGTGTTCGTCAACCACCACCGGGTTATCGATGGTAAGCCCTTCAATTTTTGCACGTACCCTGCTTATATCGTCTGCAGCAACCAGTGTAAAAAAACTTAATCCCAAAAGGTCTTCCCTCTTTCTTTTCTGCATCGAACAATAGCTATCGTTCACAAAAGTTAAAATACCTTCTTCTTTATATCGTATGATTGCTTGCGTTTGGTCTTCAATAATTGACTTATACCTTTTTTCACTCTCCAATAATTTTTCCGATCGCAATTCAACAAGCTTTTCCAGGTTGTTCCTTTCGTTCCTTAGGGTATCCTCAACCTCTTTTATCCTGAGCATAACTTTAACCTGGGCAACCAATTCTGCCGGATCAATGGGTTTTGCAACAAATGCATCGGCTCCGGCATCAAGACCTTTAGCCCTGCTCTCGGAAATTGAACCTAAGGCAGAAACCATTATTATAGGTATCTGGTTTGTTTCTTCCTTGCTTTTTAATACCTCACTTACTTCAAAGCCATCCATTTCAGGCATTAAAATATCCAGCAAAATTAAATCAGGTTTGCTTTCTATGGCCATTTCAATACCTTTCTGACCACTTAAAGCCGTCGAAACCTGGCAATTAGGCAAATAACTATTCAATACACTTTCAATAGTAATCAAGTTGTCAAGGACATCATCAATGGCAAGTATTCTTGGCATATTGGCAGTTTATTTAGTGGGCAAAATCAATTTCTTCAATAAAATTAGTGAAATTATCCAACCAAGTTAAGAAAAGTAACGTTAGAAATTCACAATAAGCTGTTAGCTTATATAGAAAGATTAAAATTAACAGATCAAAAAAGAGCGAAAAAGCACGATAACACTATCCAGTATAAACTTCTTAAACCCTTTATTTTAAAGGCTTTCATCCAATTCTCCGGCTAAAATCAGGAATTGCCCTATACCATAGGAATGCCCCAGCCCCTACTTTTGAAGTACCCTAATTGCAAAACATAAAAAGATGGAAGCACAAAAAGCAAATATGGACAATGCTTTTTCCCATTTGAAGATTTATATTGGATTACTGTTTGTTTTATTTGGATTCACAGTTCAAGCACAAACAGTAGATGGAGAGAAAGCCATGGAGCTTGCAAATATATTTGTAAATTCCAGAATGAACAATGATAATACAGAGAAATCAATGCATAATTTGGAATTGGTTTCGTCTGCAAAATTTTCTTCAGGGCAGAATAACGAACTAAAATCTGTCATTGCTAAGAAAGCGTTTCATATCGTGAACGTTGGGAATAATGAAGGTTTTATTATTATCGCCGGAGACAAAAGGTCAACACCTGTTTTAGGTTATTCAACAACTGGTAATTTTGATATTGATAATGTTCCTGAACAACTCAATGCATTGCTTGGTGCTTTTGAAGAAGAGATTTCAACAGTTGTGGCAAATGATTTGGAACAAAGTATTGCTCCAAACAAAGAATGGGAAAAATTTAGTGTAGTTAACGAAAAAAGCGCAACTAGCGGAAATGGTTTTACTTTGCTAAAAACAAAGTGGAACCAAAACAAATATTATAACGAAAAGTGCCCGGAAGATAGTAGGAGCAAGAGCACATATAACGGCCATGTTCCGGCTGGTTGTGTCCCGGTTTCTTTGTCTCAGATAATGAAATTCTGGGAATGGCCAACAAGTGGTGAAAGTAACTTGTGTTACACTCCATCCGGTTCCAATAATTATGGGGAACAATGTGCCGATTTTGAAAAAAACTATGCTTTCAACAGCATGCCAGAAGAGCTAAATTCAGCCAGCACTGCAAATCAAAAAGATGTTGTCTCTCAATTAATTTATGACCTTGCAGTAGCTACTAAAACTACGTTTAACTATAACGGCTCTTCAGCATCCAGTTCCAGTGCCAAAAGGGCAATGATCAATAATTTTAACTACTCGCCAAAATCAGAATTGGTTTATAAAAGCCAGTACAGCGAAGAAGAATGGATAGCTTTATTGAAAGAACATTTAGACAATAATATCCCGATATATTATAGAGGTGATAATAATGGTGCCTTTGGACACGCATGGATTTGTGATGGCTACGACGATGAAAACCGTTTCCATTTTAACTGGGGTTGGGGAGGAACCTACGATGGTTTTTATGCACTTGATGCAGTTAAACCAGCCAGCAACTACAATTTAACATTTCATCAGGGTGCAATAATCAATTTATTTCCCGACAACGAAGACTACACCATTGAAAATATGGAAGTTGGCAACAAAAATGTTACACCTGAAGAAACTCTTGAAGTAGGTTTTACACAAGTTTATAAAGGATTTGACTATTCTGAATCACAAATAACTTTCTCTTATTATCTTTCTGTGGATGAAAAACCGAGCTCGAATGATGTGCTTTTAGGTGTTGAAAAAGTTGCCTTCTCCAAAGCAAAAAATTCGTTCGACAAAAAAGAAACATATACCATTCCGGCAAATACTGCATATGGTACATATTATTTAATTCTGGTTGCCGACAGTAAAAACGCTTGTAAAGAAAACAATGAAAACAATAATATTGCCCTAATAAAAATTTCTGTCTCAGAGCCAGTTAGTAACGATTTTCTTGTAGGAGATGCTTATATTGAAAGTGAAGAACTGCAATCAGGTGACCATGTTATATTGTCTTGCAAACAAATGTACGATGGAAATGCCGGCATCGAGGTTGGGGTAAAATCAGGTTATTATCTTTCAAGCGATGAGCAATTGGATGAAACAGACCTGTTGCTTGGGGAAGAATTATCTTCTTTATCCTTGAATAAAAATTATGAAATTGAATCGTTAAAAGTCAAAATACCAACCGAAACGCCTGCAGGTAACTACTATGTATTATTTGTAACCGATCCTGCCAATGAATACGAAGAAACAAAAGAAGATAATAATTTAAGCTCTTTTGAAATTACAGTTTCTGAATGTGGCGATTTTCTTGAACCAAATAATTCAAAAGATGAAGCTTCTTTTTTAGGTGATCTTTACACCTATATGAACGATAATTTGTGTGTCGGAAATGGCGATGAAGATTGGCTCCGTTTCGAGGCAAATTCAAATACTTTTTATTTGAAAATTGATAACCTTGAACAAGACTTGTCAGGAACTTACGGGTTGGATATTTCAGATGAAAACGGTGTGCTTTACATCGAAACATTTAAAACAAATAATAATACCGATACAAGGATTTCATTATACGATAGCAAATTTAATTTAATTGCCAGCGATGATGACGGTGGTGACGATAAATTCTCAAAAATAGTCTTTAACTATCTTTTAGCAGGTCCTTTGAACGTATTTAATAATTCAGGATTAAACATTTATCCGAACCCAACCAGGGGAAAACTTACGATTGATACCAGCTTAAAAGAAATTTCTGAAGAAATAATTGTAACGATACTTGATGCAAGGGGTGCAATATTGAGACAAACTGATTTTAACTATTATGACGATGTTGATTTAAGCGATTTCCCTCGCGGGGAATATATTATTGCCTTAACATCCGACACTGGCCTCAGGCAATCAAAAAAAGTAATTAAAAACTAAACCATAAATCCACAAAATTAAGATAGTCCAAATAGTTTTTTTTATGTTTTAAGATTACAAAAGTTAGGTAGAAAGAGTTGTGAAGCTTGTCTTTGCAACTCTTTTGTTTTTTGGATACTTTGAAGGTTAATGCAATCGGGGATGTTTAGTAAAATTAAATAAGCATTTGTATTTCTTTTGGTTTGTGAAACAAAAAAGCCACCCATTTCTGAGTGGCTTCTGTGGGAACTACTGGATTCGAACCAGTGACCCCTTGGGTGTAAACCAAGTGCTCTGAACCAACTGAGCTAAGCTCCCTAAATTATTATATTTGTTTCTGAACGTGCCCGTTTTCTCTAAGGCGATGCAAATATAAAACCATTTTTCAGTTCTGCAAAAATCTAAAGAAAAAAACTACAAAATTTCTGCAACAATAAAAGTGCTGCCCCCAACAAATACCAGATCATTACTGCTGGCATTCGCTATAGCAGTATCAAAAGCGGATTTTACGGTTGGGTATGACTTTCCTTGAAGTCCTGCTTTTTTTGCCTTCTCGGCGAGTACTTTTTCATCCATTGCACGCGGGATGGATGACTTCGTAAAATAGTAAATCGCATCTTGGGGCAATAATTTTAATATCGCTTCCGGATCTTTATCCCCAACTGTGCCAAAAACCATGTGCAGCTTTTTATAAGCTGTGTTCTTTATCTGTTCAACAATTGCCCGGATTCCATCTTCATTATGACCTGTGTCGCAAACCACCAACGGATTATTTCCCAGAATTTGCCAGCGCCCCAATAATCCGGTATTCCTGGAACAATTTGCCAAGCCCTCATAAATATGCTCATCCTTAATTGCCCATTGCTGTTTTTGCAATAACTCAATCACTTTTAATACCGCTGGTACATTTTTGCGTTGGTAGGTTCCCAGTAAATCAAGTTTTAGATCTGGGAACAGGATTCGATTTCCACTATTTACGTTCATGATCTGCTTGCCATCAATGCCAACCATTGAATAGTCAATTTGAATTTCATCATCCGCAAAAAATAACGGACTTGATCCTAATGATGCTTTATCTTCAAATACTTTTTGAGTCTCTTTTTGTTTCTGCCCAATAACTACGGGGATATTTTTCTTTATGACCCCGGCTTTTTCGGCAGCTATTTCCTTCAGGGTATTTCCCAATAAATTAGTATGGTCAAGTCCGATATTGGTAATTACACTAATTTCAGGCGTGATTATATTTGTGGAGTCCAAACGCCCACCTAATCCAACTTCTATAATTGCTATATCAACATTTTGTTGTGCAAAATAATCAAAAGCCATTGCAACGGTCAATTCAAAAAAGGAGGGGCTGATCTTCCAAAGAGAATTATTTTTTACAAATTGATCAACCCAATTCACCACCATTTCTTCCGAAATCATTTGTCCATTGATCCGTATACGTTCCCTAAAATCTTTTAAATGTGGCGATGTATAAAGGCCTGTTTTATATCCAGCTTCTTGCATAATACTGGTCAACATATGTGACACAGAGCCTTTCCCATTGGTCCCTGCAACATGTATTGTTTTAAAATTCCGATGAGGATGTCCGTACCGCTCATCCAATTCAAGGGTATTTTGAAGCGTATTTTTATAGGCTGCCGGTCCTGTTCGTTGGAACATCGGCAATTTCTCAATCAAATAATCCAAGGTTTCCTGATAGGTCATCTCAATAAACTTATTAACCATTGCAAGTTTATTAAATTAGATGAAACCTCCTCCCAACTGCCGTGTTTTTTTCTACATTTAAACCAAATATAACTCCGATTAGATGATGGCAAAGGCAAAGAAAAATTCGAAGATTTTCGTTTTAGACACCAACGTAATTTTACACGACCACACTTGTATTTATCAATTTGAAGACAATGATGTAATCCTTCCGATTACCGTTCTTGAAGAGCTTGACAAGTTTAAGCGTGGAAATGAGTTAATTAATTTTCAGGCACGGGAATTTGTGCGTAAGCTGGATGAAATAGTTGGCGACGAACTTTTTAACGGGGGAAAATCTTTAGGCACGGGAAAAGGGAAATTAAAAATTGAAACCGGCAAACCACCATCCGATGAAATACTTGGGTCATTTTATGAAGACATACCCGACCATAGGATTCTTGCCATAACCGATTTTATTGCCAAATCATATCCGGAGAGGAAAACCGTACTGGTCAGTAAAGACATTAACCTTCGGATGAAGGCAAAATCGGTTGGCATCCAATCGGAAGATTATAAAACGGATATTGTTACCGATCAAAAAGTATTGGATAAATCCGTTACTACATTTGAAAATACTTCCGACATAATTATTGATAAACTTTATGAAACAGGTTCATTTAACCCGGAAGAAGAAAAGTGGGATTACGAACCGGAAGCAAATGAGTGTTTTATAATGAAAGGCACCAAATCAAGTGTTCTGGCAAAATACGATGCTTCCACCAAAAGGGTTTTCAGGGTCGAGAAAAAAACCGCTTATGGAATTAAACCAAGAAATGCAGAACAAACATTTAGTTTGAACATGCTTATGAACCCTGAGATCCAATTAATTGCCCTTACAGGGAAGGCCGGAACAGGAAAAACACTTTTGGCACTCGCCACTGCAATTGAATTGCATAAAAGCTTTGACCAAATTTTGCTGGCAAGGCCAATTGTTGCGCTGAGCAACCGTGACCTGGGATTCCTTCCGGGCGATGCTTCCGATAAAATCAGCCCTTACATGCAACCATTGTTCGATAACCTTTCGGTAATCAAACATAATTTCAACCCAAGAAGCACTGAATATCAAAGAATTGAAGAACTACAAAAAGAAGAAAAATTGGTTATTACACCATTGGCATATATTCGCGGACGTAGTTTGTCAAATTCATATTTTATAATTGATGAGGCACAAAACCTTACGCCACACGAAATAAAAACTATTATTACAAGGGCTGGCGAAGGCACCAAAATGATTTTCACTGGAGATATGCAACAAATTGATTCACCATATCTCGACATTAAATCAAATGGTTTGGCTTACCTGATTGACCGGATGAAAAACCAGGATTTATTTGCCCATATCAACCTTGTAAAAGGTGAAAGAAGCTACCTTGCCGAGCTTGCAAGTAATTTGTTGTAATATAATTCCGAAACTACAAAATAGTTGGTTATTTGTCTTTGCATTGTTTTTTGTAAAAGACCAATTGCTCTTTAATTATTCAAAAGCTTTTTTCTACCTTTGCAAACCATTTGAAATGAGAGGAAATGAATTACCAGGGGAAGAAAGCTGCATTCTATACACTAGGTTGCAAATTAAATTTTTCGGAAACATCAACCATTGCAAAATCGTTTGAGGAAGTTGGTTTCGAGAAAGTCGATTTTAAAGAAAATGCCGATGTGTATGTGATTAATACTTGTTCGGTTACCAACCAGGGAGATAAAAGTAGCAGAAACATAATAAGGCAGGCTGCAAAGAAAAATCCCAATGCCATGGTTATTGTGGTTGGTTGTTATGCACAGCTTAAACCAGATGAAATTGGACATATTGATGGTGTTGATATGGTTTTGGGCACTCAGGAAAAATTTCATATTCCTGCCTGGCTTGGCGATTTGTCAAAAAAGGGAACCACCGAAATCCACACCACCCGTTTAAAGGATATTAAAAGTTACCACAAATCATTTTCATGGGGCGACCGTACCCGAAGTTTTTTGAAAATCCAGGATGGTTGCGATTATTACTGCTCATTCTGTACGATCCCGCATGCCAGGGGAAAAAGCAGGAACGATTCCATACAAAACACGGTTGCCGAAGCTATAAAAGTAGTCGAAAAAGGTTTCAAAGAGATCATACTTACCGGGGTAAATATTGGCGATTTCGGCAAATCAACCAACGAGAATTTTTATGATTTGCTGGTGGAGTTGGAAAAAGTGGAAGGCTTAAAAAGGTTGCGTATTAGTTCGGTTGAACCAAATTTATTAAAAGACGAGATTATTGAATTGGTAGCCAATTCAAAGGTGCTTATGCCCCATTTTCACATTCCCCTGCAATCGGGTTCTGATGAAATTTTATCATTAATGAAACGGAAGTACTCAACAGCTTTGTTTGCTTCACGAATCCATAAAATAAAAGAATTAATACCCCATGCCTTTATTGGGGTGGATGTGATTGCTGGAACAAATGGGGAAACCGAAAAGCTTTTTCAGGAATCGTACGACTTTATAAACAGCCTTGAAGTATCCCAACTGCATGCATTTCCCTATTCTGAACGAAGCGGCACACAGGCTTTAAAAATACCGTGGAAAGTTAATGTGGAAGACCGAAAAAGAAGAACACAAATGTATATTAACCTTTCGGAGAAAAAACTCAGGGCACATTATAACCAACACCTTGGCGGAAATGCCATTGCCCTTTTCGAAGGACAGGAAGATAAAAGTAAAACCCTTGGGTTCACCGAAAATTACATCCGAGTAGAAACGGCTTACAATGCTGATTTTGTAAATCAACTGGTACATGTAAATTTAAAGCGTCTTCTTCCAAATGGCCATGTTGAAATTGACCTTGTTTAAGAAAACATCCTAACTTTGCAATTCCTACTAAAATTAACCCAATGGATTATAAATTTATTTGTGAAGAAGTTCAAAAAATAGCTAAAGAAGTCGGTGCTTTTATTGAGGATGAAATCAACAAACTTTCAGATCAGGATGTGGAAACAAAAAGTAAAGCCAGCCTGGTTACCTATGTGGATAAAACAGCCGAACAAAATATAGTGCATGCCCTTAAGAAGCTTATTCCCGATGCAGGATTTATTACTGAAGAAGGAACAGCATCACATTCCGGCGAAAAATACAAATGGGTGATCGATCCTTTAGACGGAACCACCAATTACATTCACAGGGTACCGATGTATTCGGTTAGCATAGCCTTAATGGAAGGAAATGAAATTGTTGTAGGGATTGTTTATGATATTCATGGCGATGAAATGTTCTATTCCTGGAAGGGTGGCGCAGCTTTTCTAAACGGAACAGAAATTAAAACGGCAACGAATTCTGAGCATGAAAACGCATTGATTGCAACCGGATTTCCTTATTACGATTTTGAAGTTATCGATGCTTATTTGAAAGTGCTTAAGTTTTTTATGATGAGCACCAGGGGATTACGAAGAATGGGCTCGGCAGCAATCGATTTAGCATATGTTGCTGCCGGAAGGTTCGATGGTTTTTATGAACATGCATTAAATCCTTGGGATGTTGCAGCCGGGGTATTCCTGGTTCAACAAGCCGGCGGAAAAGTAACTGATTTTAATGGCGGAGAGAATTATATGTTTGGAAGGCAACTTGTTGCGGCAGGAAACAGTTATTTTTCAAGTTTTTTCGCAGAAGTGAACAAACACCTTGGGAAATAACATGAGTTTAGTTCTTGCAACATCAGCAAAGAACACGTAAATTGCACCTATAATTAACATTGGCATGGCTCAAAAAGAGATCTTTTTACTAAAGAACCAAATCGAAAAGTTAAAGGATAAAAACTTTGACCTCGAAGCCTGGAAACAGCAAAGCCTGATTTTCACTGAACGGATTTTTGGCAAAGACAGCAGCAAGGTAAAAATGATCAAAGATTTGCATTACGATTATTCCAGTTGGAACCTGAGGGATGTTTCGGGGGCAGGTAAATCGAAAGACCCGGTAAAAATGCAAGCTGCTGAAATTTTAGAAGCTGCCATTCTTGAACTGGAACAGCTTGGCTTGCCACAAGAGCAGAAAACAAACGAAAAATTATGGGAGCTGTTAAACGATGAACTTACCGGCAAACAAATAAAAGATATTGAACAACTTTTAAAATCTGAGAATACCGACAAACAAGAGAAAGTTGTAGAAGTACTCTCCAACCTTAAAAATGAAAATTTAGTTTCCATCCTGAGCCAATTGTTGCTTTCTTAAAACCTCAATGAATGACCAAAACTAAAAAAGTTGCAATTGTCCTTTTAAATTGGAACGGCAAAGACCTTCTTAAAAAATTCCTTCCTTCGGTAATTAAAAACAGTACAGGGGAAAACCTTGAAATTATTGTTGCCGACAACGGCTCTACCGACGATTCCATTTCTTTTATGAAATCGGATTTTCCAAAAATTAAAGTCCTTGACTTAAAGGAGAATTATGGTTTTGCCAAAGGTTATAATGTTGCCTTAAAACAAGTGGAAGCAGATTACTATGTTTTGTTGAATTCGGATGTTGAAGTGACCAAAGGATGGATTGAACCCTGCATCCAAAGAATGGAGGAAAACGAAAATATTGTTGCTGTTCAGCCAAAAATATTAAGCTACGAACGCAAAGATTATTTTGAATACGCCGGAGCAGCAGGTGGATTTATCGATAAATATGGTTACCCATTTTGTAGGGGACGGTTCCTGAATGTTGTTGAAAAAGATGAAGGCCAGTATAACGAAGCAACGCCAATTTTTTGGGCATCAGGGGCATGTATGTTTATTAAAGCCAAAGCTTTTAAAGAAGCCGATGGATTTGATGCTGATTTTTGGGCACATATGGAAGAAATTGATTTATGCTGGCGATTGAAAAACAAAGGTTATTCCGTTTGGTACGAACCAAAATCGGTCATTTACCATCTTGGCGGAGGAACACTTTCATACGATAGTCCGAAAAAAATATACCTAAATTTCAGGAACAACCTTTGGATGTTGTATAAAAACCTTCCGAAAGGGAAAGCATTTGTACGCTTTATTAAGCGCATGATCCTGGACGGGATCGCCGCCATCAAATTTTTGGTTGATCTTAACTTCAATGGATTTAATGCCGTGGTAAAAGCACATGGGGCATTCTATAGTCAATTAAGGCAGCTTCGAAAACAAAGAAAACAATTGCGCATAAAAACTACACAAACCTTTCATAAAGAAATACTTAACAAAAGTATCATGTGGCGTTTTTTCATCCTTCGAAAACGAAAATTCAGCGACCTTAACTTTAAAAAGTTTGGTTCTTAATTGTCCTATAGAATATTAAATCATCCTTCGTTTTTTAGTTAGAAGATCGATTTTTGTTGGTTTTTAACATTTTCAATTATACCTTTGGCGCATTGTTTTATGCAATGGGGTGTCCCGAAAAACCGGGACTGAGATTATACCCAAAGAACCTGATCCGGGTAATGCCGGCGTAGGGAGGGCGAAAAGGATATTTCCTACCTCATTGGTTATTATATTAACCAAATTATTCAAAATGAAAAAGTTAAGTGTATTCATGGTTATGCTGTTCCTGGCTGCTTTGTCGTATGGTCAGTTTACCATTTCCGGAGAAATCACGGATGAAAAAGGGGCACCTCTTGCAGGTGCAAGTGTCGTTGTTAAAAACACCTATAATGGTGTATCTGCTGATGCAGAGGGCAAATTTACGTTTAAAAACCTCCAGCCGGGGATTTACAAATTGGTTATATCTTTTATTGGATATGAAAAAGTGGTGGAAGAATTAGAACTTGAATCTGATCTAGATATCAATGTTCAAATGACACCCTCAAGCCTGCTTACTGAAGAAGTAATTATTGCTGCAACCAGGATTAAGGACAAAACACCAATGGCATACAGCACGGTTTCAGGTGAAGAACTGCAAAACAGTAACCTAGGGCAAGACATTCCTTACCTATTGGCATTAACACCTTCGTTTGTGGCGACCTCAGATGCCGGGGCTGGTGTGGGTTATACCAACTTTAGGATCAGGGGAACCGACCTGAACAGGATCAACGTTTCGGTGGATGGTGTGCCAATTACCGAAGGGGAATCGCATGGGACCTGGTTTGTTGATTTACCAGACCTTGCCTCTTCAACCGAAAACATACACGTACAACGTGGTGTTGGAACCTCGACCAATGGAGCCGGGGCATTTGGGGCAACCATCGATATTCAAACATTGGGATTAAAAAAGGATTCGTACGGGGAATATACCACTTCCATGGGATCGTTTAGCACATTCAGGAATACCGTTTCAGCCGGATCAGGCTTGATTAAGGGAAAATTTACCCTGGATGCAAGAATTTCCAAAATTACTTCAGATGGATTTATTGACCGCGCAACCAGCGACCTCCAATCGTTTTATGTTGCCGGAAGCTATTATTCCGAGAAAACTATTATCAATGCAACGGTATCCATCGGAATGGAAGAAACTTATCAGGCATGGAACGGTGTACCATCGGTGCGCTTAAACAATGATGAGGCAGGGATGCAGGAATATGCCGACAATTGGCTTTACTCGCAAGATCAGGTTGACCGAATGAAGGAATCGGATAGCAGGACGTATAATTTATACACATATAACAACCAGGTTGACCACTATCAGCAAGATTATTACAGGTTGCATTTTTCGCATAAATTCAACTCGTTTCTGTATGGAAATGCTACCATTCATTACAGATATGGCAGAGGTTATTATGAACAATACGAAGCTGGGGATAACTTATCTGAAGATTATCGTTTTGTTGATATAAATGGCGGTACTGATTACGATGAAGACACAGACCTTGTGCGAAGAAAATGGCTCGATAACGATTTTTATGGAATCGTTTATTCATTAAACTACAATCAGGGAGCTAGCGATTTAATTATTGGTGGAGGCTACAATGTGTATGATGGAAGGCATTTCGGGAAATTATTGTGGGCTGAAAATATTGGGGATGAAGTTGCCAATTTTCAATGGTATTTCGGAACCGGCTTAAAAAAAGACTTTAATATCTATTCGAAATATAATTTTACCCTAGCTAAAAACTTAAATTTCTATGCTGATTTGCAATATCGTTACATCAATTATAAAATTGATGGGATAGACGATGATTTTAGGGATATCACACAAAAACATACGTTTAATTTCTTCAACCCTAAATTTGGGGTATTCTTTAAACCATCTGCAAATCAGGAATTGTATGCATCGTATGCAAGGGCAAACCGGGAACCCAATAGAGACAATTATACCGATGCCGATCCATCAAAACCAGCACCAACCTCAGAAACCCTGAATGATTTTGAGTTGGGATATACATTGAAAAACACAACGTTTACTATTGGTGCCAATGCATATTTAATGAACTATAAAGATCAACTGATTTTAACAGGTGAAATAAACGATGTTGGAGGTGCTATAATGACCAATGTTGAAGACAGCTATCGCTCCGGAATTGAATTAATGGGTGGTATGAAAATCACCAACAAATGGCAATGGGACGTGAATGCGACCTTTAGTAAAAATAAGATCTCAGATTTTACGGAATATGTAGAAAATTGGGATAGTGGTAACTTGAACGTCAGTTCGCTTGGAAAAACAGATATTGCCCTGTCGCCAAACCTGATTGCGAACAGCTTATTAAAATTTGAACCTGCCAAGAATCTTGTTTTCACACTTGTTTCAAGCTATGTGGGCGACCAATATATTGACAATACATCGAACGAAGACAGAAAATTGGATGCTTATTTGGTGAACAACCTAAATATTGATTATTCGTTCTCAAAAGGTAAGTTTAAAGAAATAGCCTTGCACTTTAAACTGAATAATTTCCTGAACGAAGAGTATGAATCAACTGCCTGGGTATATTCATACATCACAGGTGGCACACGATATAAAATGGATGGTTTGTTCCCTCAAGCCGGAATAAACTATTTATTTGGAATTGATTTTAAATTCTAAAAAAGGTCAGAACAGGTGGTTATGCTAAACGATGTTATAATCACCTGTTTTTTTATTGCTAAATATCCAAAACTGAGTTAAATCGTACACTTGCCCCTTTTGTTTGAAAAAGGGCAGTCCAAAGGCGTTCCGAGAAGTTTATCTTTTCATCGTTTTCGTTATCCCTTGACGTAACAACAAAAATTTCAATTTCGCTAATGTCTGGCATTGCGGGTCCATTTATTGCTAGTTCTTGCAATACTTTTTCAGGTTGTGTTAGCATTTTTTCAATATCCGTTTTCCAGCCTTGCGTATAAAAACTGAACAAGTTACTATTCTCAAGCATATCAGAATAGATGATTAATACTTTGCGGTCTCCCTGGGTCCTTTTTAGTTTTATTAATTCACGAACCGTTTTCTGGTATATTTTAGATTCACTGGTTCCCCAGGATGTGGTTTCAAATGTACTCTCGAAAATCTCTTGTAGATCTGCATAAAATTTCAGCACTTCATCTCTTCTGATCAAGGGGTTTTGCCCGAGCAATCCTCCTTGTGCAGTAGCAATACTCGCTTTTTGGGATTTCGAATCGGAAACATCGTTTATTAAGGATACGCGTACTTCGCCACCCGAGAAACCACCTTGTTCTTTATCAAGGTCCATTAATTTCAGGATCGAATTGATATTTTCGGAGTCAAAATTTTCCGTATTGAACTTTTCGTCTGTTATATCCAATAAAAAAGTAATATTGGTTGTGCTTGCTTTTTCTTCTTTGCATGATGAGAATATTAACATGCTCAGAAAGACAATACAAATTCCTGCTTTTGTCATGTTTATGCTTTTTGTGGATTTGTCCCTATTTCTTCCAATTGATCGAAATAACTCTTAAGGTTATTTACAGGCTGCGACCATGCCGAGGGTTGTTTATGGTTGTTCCTGTAGGTAAGGTTGGTATCGCGATAATGGAATACGGCTTCTTTAAAATAATTGTTTAATTTTCTTTCCAGTCCCTGCAAACATGCCAGGGTTTTGTTATAATCTCCGGCAATTTCTGTTTGTTTTGTTCGAAGCTCAGAGAGCCGGTTTTTTAAACCTTCAGTTAGTAGCGTATACTCTTCCTGGATTTCTTTTCTCCGTTGGTCGAAGTTTTCTTTTTCTTGTGTTCGTTTTGTATTGGCTTCGAGTTGTATTTTTAAATAGGCTTCCTCTTCCTTATTGAATTTATGGTACACTTCAGTAAACTCAATGCTTTCGTCGTGGGCAAAAAACGATGCAATTGTTCCTACCAGGAACAGGATAATCCCAATAACAAAAAATGTCCATTGGTCATGTATTAGTTCAGCATCTGGAGCACCCAGTTCTGCAATATAATTTGTTCTCAAAACCGACGTGAGGTAACTGATGGAAACAACCACCAAAACAAGAAGTATGATTAGGAAAGGGTAAATCTTTCGTTCTTTCACTTGTTTTAAAATTTTACCAGCAGCATGTGCCAGAAAAGGCAAGGTTATTACAAGTACCCCCGACATAATAAGTGTTAAAAGCGGTGTTTCACGAAACGATAAAAACACCTGGTTGTTTAACGGAAATTCGGCGATCCCGATTGCAAATAGTAGGAAAATGTACGCCCAATACGGTTTAAAATGAATGTTCAATTCCTGCCTGTTGTGCTTTTGGGTAACCTCATCCCATCTTTTCGTGATTTTATCGAAACGTTGTTTCGCCCCTAAATGATGGGGTGAATTTTCAATGTCTTTTATGGTATCCAGATGGTTTTCGTTCAGTTCTGCAAGCTTTCGTGTTTTGTTTTCTTCTGCCTGTTTAATCTGTTTTTCAATCTTTTCATCATCCAGATTGTCCAATTCATTAATTACAGGCATATAATTCCGCACAAATGAATCGTCTAAAACCTGTTTGCCATTTTGGTACAAATCTTCAATATCAGCCTGGTATTTACTTTCTATTTCATGTTCAAATGGAGTTACAAACTGGTCATCAACCGAAGGCAGGTTTCTTTTACCATCTTCTTCCCCTTTGGTCCTGCTGTTTTCCATTCGCAAACGATGAGAGTCAACCACTTTTTTCTCCAACTCGTGTTGGTACTTTGATAGAAATTCTTCTGCTTCCATGGTTTTAAAATTAGGTGTGTGGTATATTTTCTGTATTCAAAAAAACGGTGATTGCAACCAAAAAGTATATAATTAAGCGAAATGTACCTAGTTAATTCGTTCATTTAGGCTATTTTAGCGGTCAATGGCTATTTATGGAAGATGAAATTTCTTTTTAATGGAAAATTGAAAAAGGAGTTGATTAAACGAGTTGGGCTTAGCAGTAGTCTAAATCTCTACCCAAAAGAAATAGCCAATATAAATCGTAATTATGGCAAGTAGGATAAATACATTCATTCAAAACCAAATATCCAATTATAGGTTGAATAATTCGTTACTTGGCGAATGGAAGGTATTTGAATTTTATTTTGATTCGAAAAATATCCTTCATCATGTAGAAAAAGACCAATTGGAAAGCGAGGGCAATTTTTGGAACATATCATTTTTGGAACTTGGGATTCTCAAAATGAATGTGATGCTTCCTGCACAATCAGTAAAAGGAGTAAATGCCAACAAATGGTCGAGGAAAAGAAACTATATCACCCTGTTTGATGGGAATTGCCCGGATGATTCAAATACATTTCAATACGCGATAGATAACGGGGTATTAAAATTGTTAAAAAAAGAAGACAGTGGAAGGATTGAAATTTTTGCATTTTTTGAGCGGGTGGACAGCAAAAAAAAGGAGGCAACAAAATGATGCCTCCACAAATATCCTGAACGGTTTTTATTTCTTCGGTATAACTAGGTTCAATATCACGCCAACCACTGCTCCAAGTCCGATACCTGCCAATGAGAAGTTTCCCCATTGAATTACAGCACCTCCAATCCCAACTGTTAAAATAACAGCTACAATTACCTGACTGCGAATTTCCGAAAAATTGGTTTTAGAATCGACCAGAGACTTGATGCCAACTGATGCGATCAATCCGAACAACAATAACATTATGCCGCCCAGAATTGCCGGGGGGATCGTTTTTAACAACCCATTTATTTTCCCGACAAGTGAAAAAACGATAGCCGTTAATGCTGAAATCCTTAATATAAAGGGATTGGTTACTTTTGTTAAAGAAATTGCACCTGTAACCTCTGAATAGGTTGTGTTTGGAACACCCCCTAATGATCCCGCCAATGCAGTGGCAATTCCATCGCCCAACAAAGTTCTGTGGAGTCCTGGTTTTTCAACAAAGTTTTTTTCGCAAACACCCCCAATGGCATACATATCCCCAACATGCTCAATTATGGGTGCAATGGCGACTGGGGCCATATAAAGTATAGCATTCCAACTGAATTTTGGTGCCGTAAAGTTTGGTAACGAAAGCCATGCGGCTTCCGATATGGGTGTAAAATCAACTTTTCCCCAAATCAGTGCAACAATATATCCAACAAAAATTGCAACAAAAATGGGAACCAGTTTGATTAAGCCCTTTGTGAAAACCACTACAATTATTGCTGTAAGCAAAGTAATAACAGCAATAGTCCAATCGTTTTTAGCCATGTCGACTGCAACTGAAGCGAGCGATAACCCGATAATCATAATTACGGGCCCAACTACAATTGGGGGAAAAATCCTTTGGATAAAACCTAAACCCCGTGCCTTAACAATTGCCGAAACAATGCCATAAATAACCCCAACAGCAATAATTCCTGATAATGTTCCTGGTAGGCCATATAACCTGGTCGCTTCCAGAACCGGGGCAATAAATGCAAAACTACTGCCTAAAAATACAGGAACCATTCCCTTGGTAATCAAATGAAATATTAAAGTTCCGATGCCTGCAGTGAATAAGGCAACTGCAGGATCAATTCCAACAAGCAATGGCACCAACACCGTTGCACCGAAAGCAACAAATAAAAACTGAATTCCTAATATGGTATTCCTCGCTGAGAGTTGTTCTGTGGTTTTTCGAAAGTTTAGTTTCATACGGTTTACTTTATGGTTTGTTACTATTCTTTATTAATCGGACAATTGAAGCAGAAAATTAAGGCTTTGTTTATTAAATTCTTCTGATTTTTCAATGTTGCAAACATGCCCACATCTCTGTAATACCTGAAAATGTATAAATTTAAATTTCTCCGAATAGCTAATAGAGTCTTTTAAAAATGCAAAGTCTTCACTTCCCATGATCATGAGTGTTGGTTTGTATATCGGAAGGTTAAAATAGGAGTCTAATTTATACTTAAGTTCAGCCAGCAAGCCGAGCCAAACCTTAAATGCTTCATGTTTAATTCCTGCTGCTTCCCTTACAAAGAGCCTCCGAGCAACCTTGTGGTTTTCATAGGGCATCAATATCCATGCAACTAGTTGATATAGTTTGTGATAAGGAATAAAACTCGATAAAAAAACGCCACTCTTGAACAGCAAATGGGTACGTCGGTTAAGTTTCATTATTCCTCCTCCAATAACAATCGATTTTATCAGCGAAGGCCTTAGGTCTTCAATAACGCGGATAATAATCGATCCCATTGAAATACCTAAAAAATGTGCTTCCACAATTCCTAGTTTATCAAGCAGGTTGACAACATTGTGGGCAATTTCATCAAACGTAATCTTGTTGTCTTTTGTAAGTTCTAGGTCTTTTGAATTGCCATGGTCCTGTAGGTCGGGCAGCAGAAGGTTAAAGTGCTTTCGGAATGCGGCAATTTGCCTGGTAAAGGTTTTTGAGCTTCCTCCAGCTCCGTGTATAAATACAATCCAATCTTTATGTTCTGGTTTTGTATGTTTTTCGTAGCTTAAAATTTTCATTCAAACAATTTAAGAACCTAAAAATAGGAATATACTTAAGACCTTCAAGCTATCGGAGAGAAGTATTTTAGCATTTCAATCCTTGCCTTGGTTACCCATTGGATTTTTTAATAAATGCGGTCGAATATTTTTATTTTTTTGGTTAAAACAGATGCTTCAAAAGGACAAATAAAATTAATAGAATAAAGGATGCTTATTTCACGTATCGTATGTTTTGGGATAAAAAAAACTGCCCTAAATATTTAGAACAGTTTAATAAGTATATAAATTATTTTTTCATACAGCTTCTTGCTGTAAAATTTCTTCTGCCCTGGTCAGAATTGCAGTGTCGTCAATAAGCACGATACCACCATTTGGCCCTGGTTCCATGTGTATCCCGACAGTTGATCCTTGTTCGTAATTTGCGCCCCCAAAATAATTCCTGATAGTTTCCTCTGATACATCAAATTCATCCGCAATTTTTTTAATGGAACCATCAGGTAAACTGTCTTTGATTTTACGAAGTTCATTAAAGGTCATCTTTCTCTCCATAACATGTAATTTTATATGATTATTCTAAAAAATATCTATTTCACTATAAAAATATAATTAATAATTAAATAACATCACGATTACTTTTATGTTATAAAAAATTTGCAAGCTTTTTTTTAGAAAACCCGAAGTTTTTTGTGAAAGAACATAATCCCAAAAGCAGCGAAAAAGAGGATTTGGAGGCTTCTCGTTTTTTTGATTTATAACTCTAGTCCGATACGTTTATTTAACATTTTTTAATGATTGATATGAACGGAGTTAAAACAATTGTAAATTTCTTGGTGCATTGCTGTTCGGATATTTAAATCGTATATTTTTGAATTGTTCCTGGTAGGGTGTACCCTGTTCGATAAAAATATGAAAAGAAGCTCATTGTCGGGATCAGCCCAGGCAAAAGTGCCTGTGTAGCCGCTATGCCCAAAACTATTTTCGCTTGTTGAAACCGCCGGATATGCATCCACCAGATCATTTTTATAATTATCAATATAAGACTTGTCAAATCCTAAACCCCTTCTGTTTTCGTTTTCAGGAAACTGGCGTTTTGTAAATTCATTCAAAACGTTTTCCGACAAATACCGTTTCCCGCCGTAATAGCCTTTCTGAAGGTACATCTGCATTATTTTGGCTAAATCGATTGCGTTTCCGAACAAACCTGCATTTCCTGAAACACCGCCCATCATTGCGGCACCCTCATCGTGTACAAATCCTTGCAAGAGTTCATTCCTGAAAAAATCATCCTCTTCCGTTGGTATAATCCTGCTGATTGGATAGTATTTATAAGGGTTGTATTTTACAGTTGAGGCACCCATTGGCGCATAAAAGTTATAGTTCAGATAGGCTTCATAATCTTCACCACTTAATCTTTCAATAAGCGAAGGGAAAATGTAGAATGCCAATCCTGAATACTGGTATTTTTTTCTCGAATTTAAAGGGGAATCATTTATTTCATTAAACATTTCAGCCTTGTATTTTTTGTTCATATACAAGTTAGAAGAAACCCTTAGTGAATAACTTTTCGACGGATGCTTTTTAAATACTCTTGAACGGATCCGCTGGTTATCTTTTAGTGTAGAATGCCAGAGCGGGATAAATACTTTTAATCTTCCCTGATGCGCAAGAATATCACGTATTTTAAGATTCCTTTTATTTGTCTTTTTCCAGTCGGTCCAATAAGCACTTAAGGGGAAATCTACAAGGAATTTACCTTCATCGTTAAGTTTCATTAGTGCTGGTAATGGACCAGTGATTTTTGTTAATGAGGCCCAATCGTATATATTGTCGGGATGAACCAATTGTTTTTTCTTATAGGTATAATAACCATAACATTTGTGGAAGATTATGGCGCCATTTTTGGCAATAAGTACCTGGCAGCCAGGAAATGCTGCGGAATCGATACCCAGGTTGGCAATCGAATCAACTTTGCGGGCCAATAATTTTGAGTCAATTCCAACTTCTTCAGGGATACCAAATCGTAAACTTTTGTTTTTTTTTAAATCGATCCCTGTACCGTATGGGAACCTATTGTCAATTTTAATTGGTAGTCGGGCATCTGTTTCAATGGCGCCGAAAAGCAACTGGGCACAAAGGCTTTGCGTTAAATTATTATCCTGGTATGCCAAAATAAGCCCATCTGCTTTTTCAATATTTTTAAAATATTGCAAGGCATAAGCATTTCCAAAAAATACGAATACCGATTTGTTTGTAGATTGAATTTTCTCAACCAGATTAAATTGCGCCTGACTGATGCCATATTTTTTTTGTGGGTAAATATGAATTCCATGAATACTTCCAATTACAAGATTGTATGCCTTCAATTTTTCAATTAGGGCATCTATATCCTTATCTGTAGCAGTTTTCGAAATTTTATAATGGTCGGCTGTTTTATAGTTAGAAACTGTTTCCTGAAAAGAGGAATATTTGCTTGAACCAATTTCTACAGTAGCAATTTTCAGGGTATCTAAATTCTGAATTGGTAGCGTCTCCTTATTCCTTAAAACCGTTAATGAACTTGCAACAAGTTTTCGTTGGGTTGCATTATGGGCAAAATTGCTTGACTTTGTTGGCAATTGGCTAAAGTCCAATGGTTCATAATTGTCTAATTCGCACCACTTTTTTAGGGCCAATATTTTTGTACATTTTCTCGTGATTTCTTCTTCTGAAATCATTGAGTTGGCTACACCGTTTTTTACAGATTGAATAGCTTTATTCAGGTTTGGCACAAATTCAACCATATCGTTGCCAGCAATTAGGGCTTGCAGTTCGGCATTTGGACTCACGACTCCTTTCATATTCATTGCGTCGGTTACAATAAAACCATTAAAGCCTAAGGAGTCAACCAAATAGTTCTGAACCACATTTTTAGAGAGAGAGGAAGGAGTGACAGTTTTATCCATTGCTTTTACATGGAGATGGGCAGTCATTATACCACTCACGCCGCTGTCAATTAAGGCTCTGAAAGGGTATAATTCAATACTGTCTAACCTTTCTTTCGAATGGTTTAAAACCGGAAGGGTATAATGCGAGTCAGTGTTTGTATCTCCGTGGCCAGGAAAGTGTTTGATCACCGGGATGATTCGTTCATCTTGTAATCCTTTTGCTACTGCCCAGGTTTTAGCTGCAACCGCATGTTTGTCTTCCCCAAACGACCTAAAATTAATTACCGGGTTTTCGGGGTTGGTGTTGATATCACTGACCGGGGCAAAATTTATATGGATCCCCATTTGTTTAAATTGAACGCCCATATCCCTGCCCATGTAATAAAGAAGCTTGTTGTTTCCCACTGCACCTAAGGCTTGTTGATAAGGATAGCTCATTGTGTTCTCCAACCTGAACCCAAGCCCGGTTTCCCCATCAATTGCCACTAAAAGGGGCGTTTCTGAAACCGCCTGAAGTTCGTTGATTAGCTTTGCTGTATTGGTTGCGGTTCCCTGCATTACCAGAATGCCTCCAGGTTTATGCTCTTTAACCAATTTCTTTAAGTTGGAAATATGTGTATCACCCTGGTTGGGGTAAGCCGTAATCATCATCAATTGTGCAATCTTTTCTTCCAGGCTTAATCCCGATACTATGGAGTCGACCCATTCCGATTTTTTTTGCGTTAAAAATGGAGGATCCTTCGCATAAACCGAAGAGTACAAAATAAAAACAACATTGATAAGGATAAGATATTTTATATTGGCAAACCTCATTTTTCTTTAATTTCCAGTAAAAATAATAACAACAGGGATAAATTGGTATATTCGTGAAACAATGAATGGAAAATTATTTTAATGGGTTTACATTTCTTTCGTCCATGTTTGCTATTCCTTTTCGTATTTATTGGGTGTAATGCGAATAATCAACCTGAATTAATTGTAGGGGCAGAACAACCTGAACAATACATCCCAATTCTGAAAAATAAAAAAATAGGAATGGTTGTTAATCATACTTCAATGGCATTTAATAGTCATTTAGTTGATTTTTTGCTTGATCAAGATATAACTGTACAAAAGATTTTTTCTCCTGAACATGGTTTTCGGGGGAATGCAGCACGTGGTGTTGAGTTGGACGATGAGTTGGATCAAAAAACAGGCATTCCAATAATATCAATTTATGGTAAAAATAAAAAACCAAGCTCGGGACAATTAAAAGGGGTGGATGTAGTTGTTTTTGATATTCAAGATGTTGGGTGTAGGTTTTATACGTATGTTTCAACGCTTTTTTACGTCATGGAAGCTTGTGCCGAAAACGATATTCCATTGTTGGTGCTTGATCGTCCAAATCCGAATGGCGAATATATTTCGGGACCACTGATGAAAGAAGAGTTGAAGTCTTTTGTAGGCTTGCTTCCTATCCCCGTTGTTCATGGTTGCACGATTGGTGAAATGGCAAAAATGATTAATGGAGAAAATTGGTGTGGATCAAACGTAACTTGCAATCTAACCGTAATTCCGGTAAAAGGATATTCGCATTTAACGCAATACGAACCACCGGTTTTGCCATCCCCAAATTTACCTAATCTGAATGCGATAAAATTGTACCCATATCTTTGTTTTTTTGAAGCGACCAGTATAAGCGTTGGAAGAGGAACCGACATTCCATTTCAGGTACTTGGTTTTCCTGATCCATCTTTTGGAGATTTTACTTTTACCCCACAGGAAATTCAAGGAGTAGCCAAAAATCCTTTGCATGAAGGTGAGCTTTGCTACGGCAAAACTTTAGGTTTTGAAAATATGGATGCAAAAAGCTTATTAGCTTATTTTATTGAGTATTATAATAAATTTTCAAATGAAGGTGATTTTTTAACCCGTGAAAATTGGTTTAACCTCCTCGTTGGCAATCAAAATGTTTTGGAATTAATTAAGGAGGGTAAATCAGCCGATGAAATTGAATTAACCTGGGTTGAAGAGTTGAACCAGTATAAAAAAATAAGGAAGAAATATATTTTATATCCAGATTTCGAATAGAATGAGTCCTCTTTTAGTTGGTGTTATAATTATCGTTTATTTTTCTGTATTGTTTGGTATTTCCTGGCTAACTTCAAGGAAAGCAGATGCAAATACTTTTTTTACCGCAAATCGGAAGTCCCCATGGTTTCTGGTAGCTTTTGGAATGATCGGTGCAACACTTTCAGGTGTTACTTTTATTTCTGTTCCGGGCGAGGTAAGTGTATCTTCGTTCAAATATTTTCAATTTGTATTGGGCAACCTTGTTGGATATTGGATAATTGCAGCTTTGTTGTTGCCATTATATTACAGGTTAAACCTGGTATCAATTTATACTTTTTTAGGAACACGTTACGGAAATTTTGGCTATAAAACAGGTGCATTCTTTTTTATTGTTTCCAAATTAATTGGGGCAGCATTTCGGTTTTATCTGGTCGCACTTGTGCTTCAAATTGCATTTTTTAATGCGGTTGGCATCCCGTTTTATCTGACGGTAATATTAAGCATGGGGCTTATCTGGGTTTATACGCAAAAGGCTGGAATTAAGACGATTGTGTGGACCGACACTTTGCAAACGTTTTTTTTGGTCTCGGCAGTAATTTTTACGATTTTTTCAATTTCAAAAAGCTTACATTTTTCTTTTACGGATTTGGTGTCCCAAGTATCGGAGCATCCCTATTCAGCAATTTTTGATTGGGATTGGAAATCGGGAAGCAACTTTTATAAACAATTTTTTGCCGGTGCTTTTATGACCATTGCTATTGTTGGCTTAGACCAGGATATGATGCAAAAAAATTTAACATGCAAATCAAAGGGAGAAGCACAAAAAAATATGTTGGTTTTTAGCTTTCTTTTTGTCCTGATTGTTTTTCTCTTTTTATGTCTAGGGGTTTTACTCTATATTTTTGCTGCTAATAATGGTATTTCCCTTCCTTCGGGTACCGATGAATTATATCCATTGATTGCGATAAATAGGTTGGGAATATGGGTTGCAATTGCATTCTTATTAGGAATTATTAGTGCCGCATATTCAAGTGCCGATTCTGCTTTAGCAGCATTAACAACCTCTTTTTGTGTTGATTTTATAAATTTTAAAAGAATTGAAGAAAAAAAACAAGTTTATGTGCGAAAATTGGTACACATAACTTTTTCTGTTTTAATCGCATTCATTGTAATTTTATTTTATGAAATCAATGATGAAAGTGTTGTAAACGCGGTTTTTAAAGCAGCAGGATTTACCTATGGGCCTATTCTTGGCCTTTTTGCTTTTGCAATAATTTCAAAGAGAACTGTTGTTGAAAAATATATACCTGTAGTTGCATTCATGGGGCTCTTAATATCATGGTTTATTGCTTCTTATTCTGAATTATTGCTGTTCGGATATAAATTTGGTTTTGAGGTATTAATCCTAAACGCTGGTTTGGTTATGCTTGGATTATTTGTGATTTCTAAAAAAAAGATCAAATAAGCTAATATTTGTCAACAATTGTTAAAAAATGTGAATGCATTTTATTATTATTGCAATAATAAGAACGGGAACTGAACGTTTTACTAGTAAACTTAACAGGTTGATAAAATATCTAATACAAATACTAGGCGTACTTGCAATTGTTATTGCTATGTCTTCATGTGAAGATGAGGGCTATATGACGTCTACAAATGCACAATTAGAATTTTCAGCTGATACTGTAGTGTTTGATACTATTTTCACTACAATTGGTTCCACAACCCGCCATCTAAAAATCTATAATCCTTATGACGAAAAAATATTAGTTTCAAAAATTAGCCTGGCTGGCGGTGATATGTCAAGTTTTAGGATAAATGTGAATGGCGAAGCAGGAAGTGAATTATATGAAGTTGAAATTCCTCCAAGGGATAGTATTTACATATTTGTGGAAGTTACAGTTGATCCTAATGGCCAGAACCTGCCAATGGTTGTTAAAGATTCGATTGTTTTCACTACCAATGCTAATATACAGGATGTAAAATTATTGGCATGGGGGCAGGATTTCGTGCTTATTCGCAACGAGGTAATCAAAACTACTACCTGGACAAGCGAAAAGCCCTATTTGATTTACGACGTTGCTTATGTAGATAGTTTGGAAACACTAACATTGGATCCGGGTGTGATTTTATATTTTCATGATAAGGCAGGGCTTTATGTAAAAGGAACTATTGAGGCACTTGGGACTTATGAAGAGCCAATTATTTTTCAGGGTGACAGGTTGGAATCCGGCTATCAGGATGTTCCGGATCAGTGGAATGGGGTAGTGCTATTTTCAGGAAGTAAGGATAACAAATTTGTCAATACATCCATCAGAAATGCAAATATTGGGTTGCAGGTAGGAACGATCGAGCATGAAGGAAATGCTTCGGTTACGCTTACGAATGTAAAAATTGAAAATATGTCGTATGCAGGCATTTTTGCTTTGAAGGCTGATATATTCGCTTCAAATGTGTTGGTTGCAAATTGTGGATTCTATGCTACTGCATTGTTGGTTGGAGGTTCTTACGAATTTTATCATACTACCATTGCAAATTATTATGGGAAATATGCAAAAAAAGTTAGAAATACTGCATCACTGGCTCTTTCAAATGTTCTGTTTTTACAAAATCAGGATGGTGAAACAATTGAATATGTTGGGGATATGAACAAGGCTATATTTAAAAACTGTATCATTTATGGGGATAATTTTAATGAGCTAGAATTAGGTTCTAACGATGAGTACGCATTTAATTACCTGTTCGATCATTGCATCCTTCAAATTCCGGATACTTCAAACATTTCCAATAAAGATCATTATGTAAATGTATGGAGAGGGGCAGATTATGATCCACTATTTGTTGATCCGTACGAATACATCTATGAATTAGATACCTTATCGCCAGCCATGAATATTGGCAGTAATGAGTATTCTGAGCTATTCCCTTTTGATTTAAACAAACAATCGAGGATTAGTGATGAAGGACCTGATTTGGGAGCTTTCGAAAGAATTGAAGGTGATGAAGAAGAGTAATTCACTGCTCAAAGGATTCATTCTATTATTAGTTTCACATCTGTTTATATTAACCAACGCAATGTGCCAGGAACGTGGTATTGCAAGGGTTATGTTTTATAATGCCGAAAATTTATTTGATACTTTGGATGATCCGTCAATAAATGATGATGAGTTTTTACCAACGGGGCAGCGGCATTGGACAGAATATAGGCTATTCAATAAATTAGAAAAAATTGCTAAGGTAATTATGGCAGTTGGAGGATGGGAAGCCCCTGAAGTAATAGGTCTTTGCGAAGTAGAAAATCGCGAAATCCTGGAGAGGTTGCTTTCCCAAACATCCTTAAAAAAAATACCCTATAAGATCATACATAAACAATCACCAGACAGAAGAGGCATTGATGTTGCCTTATTATTACGTAGCGATGTTATTGAACCAATTAAGTATGAATATTTAGAGGTTTTAGATTCAAATAATTCAGATTTTAGAACTAGGGATATATTGTACTTTTCAGGAGTAGTACGTGGAACTGACACCTTGCATTTTTTTGTTAACCATTGGCCATCAAGATATGGAGGGTTAATGGAAACCATTGAAAAAAGGGCATTGGCTGCCCGGGTTTTAAAGTCGAAGATTGACCAATTGCAGAAGGAGAATTCTAGGGCCAAGATCATTATAATGGGTGATTTAAACGACCAGCCAGATGATCAAAGTTTGCTTGAGGTTTTAAATTCGAAGAACAATACGGATACTATAGTCAATGATGCTTTGTATAATTTATCGGCGCAATTTATGAGGTCGAACTCAGGTACCCATAAATATCAATCGCAGTGGTCGGTTTTTGACCACATAATTGTTTCCGAAGAACTGTTATCTTCCCCCAAAGGCTTATATTCAGAGGTTAATGACGCACATCTATATGACGCACCTTTTCTATTAATGAAAGATAAAACTTATGGAGGTTTTAAACCTGATCGAACATATATAGGTTATAAATATAACGGCGGCTTCAGTGATCACCTTCCTGTGTTTTTGGATCTTTGGGAACGTTAGTTTGTGGTTTTAGTCCTAATTCCATTGCTTTCTCAAGCATAAATTTATACGCCTGGTCAAAGTTATTGTTGATTATACCGTCAAGAATTGCTTCTTTAATGGCACTTTTTATAATCCCAACTTCTTTGCACTGCGATAAATTAAACGTTTCCATTATTAGTGTACCTGAAACCGGAGGTTGAAAATTTCGTATCGAATCCTTTTCTTCAATTTCTTTTAGTTTTTCACGAACCTCTTGAAAATTCTTCAGGTAACGATTTACCTTATCCTGGTTTTTTGAAGTAATGTCAGCTTCGCACAATGTCATGAGTTCATCAATATCATCACCAGCTTCAAATAATAATCTTCGCACGGCAGAATCGGTAACCGTGTCTTCCGAAAGGACTATTGGGCGCATGTGAAGTTGAACGATTTTTTGTACAAACTTCATTTTTTCATTAAGGGGAAGTTTCATCCGCCTAAAAATTTTTGGCACCATTTTGCCACCAATGAAGTTGTGCGAATAGAATGTCCAGCCCTGTCCTTCAACAAAACGTTTTGTTTGGGGTTTTGCGATGTCATGCAATAGGGCAGACCATCTGAGCCATAGGTTATTTGAATTAGGGGCAAGCCTGTCGAGAACCTCCAAGGTATGGTAGAAATTGTCTTTATGCGCAATTCCATTAACAACATCAACGCCCTTCATTTTTACCAACTCTGGAAAAATGATAGCAAGAAGGCCTGTTCGATCCAGTAATTTAAATCCTTTTGAAGGTTTTTTTGAAAGGATAATTTTATTTAATTCTTCGCTAATACGTTCAAACGAAACAATTTTAATGCGTTCTTTATTGGCGGAAATAGCATCTAAGGTTTCGTCTTCAATGAAAAAATTCAATTGAGCCGAAAACCTGATAGCCCTTAGCATCCGAAGCGGGTCATCAGAAAAAGTGACGGATGGGTCTAATGGTGTTCTTAAAGTTTTTAGTTGAATATCCTGTAACCCTTCAAACGGATCAATCAATTCACCATAATTTTCGTTGTTAAGGCTTATGGCCATAGCGTTAACCGTAAAATCCCTTCTGTTTTGATCGTCCTGCAAAGTGCCATTTTCAACAATGGGCTTTCTGGAATCTTTTTGGTACGATTCTTTCCGTGCACCAACAAATTCTATTTCAAGTCCTTTATTAGTAAACATGGC
The DNA here is from genome assembly GCA_963677475.2 of Prolixibacteraceae bacterium. Taxonomy (GTDB): domain Bacteria; phylum Bacteroidota; class Bacteroidia; order Bacteroidales; family Prolixibacteraceae; genus JABMQB01. The sequence continues at coordinate 372,448 of CAXXQD010000022.1, forward strand.
TGTGCCAAAGTTCTTAAAAACACTGACTTTTAATTTCGGATGGATTCGCTCAGCAACTTTTTTTGCAAGTGCAATGCCATTTCCAATGGTGACAACATCTATGTCAACCGATGGTCTTTTTAAAATAATATCCCGAACAAAACCACCAATTACATAGGTTTCCTGGTTCATTTCTGTAGCTACATCGGAAATAACTTTGAAGATGGGGTGTTGCAATTTATCTTTTAATAATACTGTCATAATTTGCTGCAAAAATAGTAGAATAATGCCATTTTGAATTGATATATGACAAAATTGCTACAATTATAGCTTAACTTTAGTGTCTGAAGACAAAAAGTTTGTTGGTATTGTTTTTGATATGTATAAATGTAAATATGTAGATAAATGCAAAATATTAATAAAAATTAAGATCATGTTAGAACATTTAACCAAAGAAAGTTTTAAAGAAAAAGTTTTCAATTTTGAAGTAAATAAAGATTGGAAATATGAAGGAAGCAAACCATGTTTAATTGATTTTTATGCGGATTGGTGTGGGCCATGTAAAGTTGTAGCCCCTGTTTTAGAAGAACTGCAAAACGAATATGGCGAGGAGATAGTTATTTATAAAGTGAATACAGAGGACCAACAGGAATTGGCCGGAATGTTTGGAGTACAAAGTATACCATCACTATTGTTTGTTCCGCTTGACGGGCAACCTCAAATGGCTATGGGAGCGCTGCCTAAAGATACATTTGTGAAAGCAATTGCAGATGTACTAAAGGTTGAGAAGCCTGCAGCGAATTAAAGCATTTTTAGGATTCCTTCCAATTTCATGCCCCTTGATCCTTTAATTAAACAAAGGCTGTTCCGAAATGGATTGGATTTTAGAACAGGTATTAACTCTGATATATGAAGCACAGAAATTTCATTACTGTGCTTTTTTGTTTGGTAAAAATTATCTCCAACAAGAATAATCTTGAAAAGCTTATGATTCTTTAAAGAGTCAATTATCTTTTGGTGTTCGTTTAAGGAATCCTGTCCCAGTTCTAGCATATCACCAAGAATAAGTATTTTTTTTTGGTGATTTAAGGCTAAGAAATTGTTTATGGATGTTTCCATGCTGGTAGGATTAGCATTGTAGGCATCCATAATTAGTTTATTACTGCCTTTTTCTACAAGCTGCGATCTGTTATTTCCGGGAACATAGGATTCAAGTGCTGTTTTTATTTTTTTCGTTGGGACATCAAAATAATCACCAATGCTAATCGCTGCTAAAACATTTTCGAGGTTGTAATTACCAATTAATTTGGTAGAAATACGCTCAGATGTATCTCGAATGGTGGCATCAATCGAAAGATAGGTTTCAGCATTATCTATAATTCCTTTAACTTTTGAGATGGGAGTACCGTAGCTTATTGTCTCTGTTTTTTTTCCAATAAGTTGAAGCAATATTTCATTAGTTCCATTAATAAAGACTTTCCCATTAGTTGACTCCAGGTATCTGTACAATTCCGACTTGGTTTGTTTAATGCCCTCTATTGTGCCAAAACCTTCAAGATGTGCTTTCCCGATATTTGTTATTAATCCATAATTCGGGTGGGCTATCTCACAAAGTGCTTTAATTTCCCCGGGATGGTTTGCGCCCATTTCCACAACTCCAATTTCAGTGTTGTTATCCATTGACAATAAGGTTAGCGGCACACCAATGTGGTTATTTAAGTTTCCTTGTGTGTTGGTTGTGTCGTATTTTTGTGATAATATGGAAGCACATAATTCTTTAGTTGTGGTTTTCCCATTTGTGCCGGTTATGGCAATAATGGGTATGCCTAAATTATCCCGGTGAAAAGTTGCTAATTGCTGAAGTGTGGTTAAGCTGTCTTTAACCAGAATATGATTTTCACTGACCGCAATAGTTGGATTGTCAACAATTGCAAACGAGGCTCCTTCCTTGAGCGCGCTGCTTGCATATTTGTTTCCATCAAAATTATCCCCTTTTAAAGCAAAGAACATGCACCCTGGAATAATTTTTCTGGAGTCGGTTGAAATACATGTTGATTTCAGGAATAGTTTGTATAAATCTTCAATTTTCATCAGGAGCTAAAAAAAGAAAACCCCATTATAAATAATGAGGTCTTCCATGAATACTTTTATATCTTAAAAGCCATCCGGACTTCCAACGCGTGTCATAGCACATCGGAATCCCAAGTCGCTCTGTGATTGATCTTGATCTAAATACCTTCTGGTACCTGGCACCAACCAATAGGCTCTATCTCTCCATGAGCCGCCTTTGTATACCCGCACTTTGTCATTAATTAAGGATGAAACTTCCCCAGGTGTATCTCCCAGTACATACATGCCTTCGGTACCAACATTGCTTTGTACGTTCCAGTTTTGATCTTCTATAATTTGGGAAGTTAAGTCGCCATCTTCATAATTACGATAATCAGCAACAGTATCCCTAACCAATTGACCATATTCATCCCTAACTAAATTACCATCGGCATCACGTCTAAGTTCAGTAAAAACATTTCCCCTAACCGGTTGGAATTCTTCTACATCTGCAAATGATAAAGGCCTGTAAACATCAAAAACCCACTCGTTCACATTACCGGCCATACAGTATAAGCCATAATCATTAGGTTCATAAGAATAAACCGGGGCAGTAATATCTGCATTATCGTTTAAAGCTCCAGCCATACCCATAAGGTCACCTCGACCTCTGGTAAAGTTCGCCTTCATTCTTCCTTTTTCCTTTTTCGAATCGTCCCTCAAATACGAACCATTCCATGGGAACATTTTTCTTTCGGCAAGAAGCTCTCCATCAGCGTTTCCAATAAGTCCGTAAGCTGCATATTCCCACTCAGCTTCAGTGGGAAGCCTATAGTTTGGAAGTAAGATTCCGTCCTCCCATTTAAGTCTTTTGGTTGTACCATCGGCAGTTAATAAAGGATCTTCTCCAGCAGTTCCCTGGTATAATCCGGCCAAATAAGTATCTGTCGTAAACACATTTTGACCGCCTTGCGCATTGTCATAAGAAATTATGCCTTTTTCGATAAGAATTTGTTCATTTACCCTATCAGTTCTCCATTGGCAGTATTCATTTGCCTGTTCCCATGAAACACCAACAACTGGATAGTCGGCATAGGCAGGATGACGTAGGTAATTTCTAACATATGGCTCATTGTAAGCCAATTCACTTCTCCATTTCAAGGTGTCAGGTTTTGCAGCGGTCATTTTTTCTTTATCACCTGGATAGACTCTGGATAGCCAATGTAAATATTCCAAATAATCTTGATTTGACACTTCAGTTTCGTCCATATAAAACGATGCAACTGTAACTCTACGTGCGTGGTTGTCCCAGTCAAACATAACGTCTTGTTCAACCCGGCCCATTGTAAAAGTACCTCCCTGGATAAAAACTAATCCCGGACCTGCTTCTTGCTCGTATTCTGATTGATATGGGATGTCACCATAATTTGGATCGTTATAATTCCAACCCGTTGTTCGTGACACATCCCCACTACCTCCATTTTTGTTAAATAATCCACATCCGGTAACCGATGCGGCTAAAAACACTATTAGCAAAGTTTTTAGCTTCATTGTATGCTTATTTATTTATTACAATTTTGATTGTCACAAATATAACTAAATTGTTGTATTCTTATTGTTTCAATGAATTATTATTTTTCGAAGTTATTTTAATCAATTTGTTGATAACTTTGTTATGTATAGGCTATATTCGCAAAGGTTTAACAGGGGATTTGCCCACAATAATTAATTGATAACCTCCGTTATGGACATACATTAAACAATTGGACTATGAATAAATTTACCTATATCTTCTTGATCATTTTGTTTGGATTTAGCGTTAACGACGTTGAAAAGCATTCTTGTTTCTTGGACTGGGATTGTGGTATGGAAGTGCAAGAAACAAGTTTTAAACTGGCGTTTGATGGGTGTGAGTATCTAGAACCTGAATCCATGTTGCCTTATTTTGTGCGTATTATTCCTATTGCAAATGGTAAAGATTATAAAGTTCATTTGACCAATCAGAAATTTGAAGAGTTTGAGTTTGATTCCAATGCTGATTCCGATTTATATATTACCGATCAATTCCAGGTAAACTCATTTGTGGCAAAATCAGGCGACCGTGAACTGCTGGAGGTAGATATTTTACCACTCAAGAAAATAAATGGCATTTATTACAGGCTAACAAAGTTTGATTTGCAATACACGCCTGTAAATGCTGTTGCAAATAGTACTGTCCAACATGCCTGGAAATCAGGTTCAGTGCTTGGAAGCGGTAAATGGGTAAAGATTAGAACCACAGAGAAAGGAATATATAAAATTCCTTATAGCACACTTCTGGATTGGGGCTTTTCTAATCCCGCGAGCGTTAATTTATTTGGGAATAACGGATATATGTTGTCTGAAAGTGTTTCAGAAATTGAGCACGATGATTTGGAACAGATTTCGATCTGGCAAGGAAAAGATAGCAATAATAACGATTGTCTGTTTTTCTACGCAACCGGCAGTATTAAGTGGAACTTGAAAAGTGAAGAGAATCGGTTCGCACATACGCAAAATGTTTATACAGCGTCAACTTATTATTTCTTATCGGAAGAGGTTGGGAACGTAAAAATTGCTGCAAAATATGACGAAGTATCTCAGGCAGAAACCCATTTGGTTGAAGATTACGATGCCTATTTTGTATATGAAAAAGAATTACATAACCTGATTAAATCTGGGAAAAGTTGGTTTGGGGAAAATTTTATTAATGGAACAAACCGAACAATTAATCTTGAAACCACGAATAGGGTAGATGATTCACCTGCTCGAATTACAGTGAATGCAGTTGGCCGGTCTGATAGCAAGACAAAATTGAGCCTGAACATAAATAGTTCATATGTTGATTCGATTAATTTTAGTAGTGTAACAACTTCAAGTAATGTATATGTATATGCAAATGAATCGTTAAAAAATATGTCCTTTGTTCCGAGTGGCGACAATTTATCTGTTTCCTTAACCTATTTGGCTAAAAATTCAACTGATGAAGCCTGGCTTGATTACATTGAGCTTAATTATCGGAGTGAATTATCGTTTGTAAGTCCCGCACTAACATTTAGGGATATTGGTTCCATCGGAAGTAATAATATTGCGAGATATGCTATTTCGAATTCAAATTCAGATCTAAAAGTTTTTGATATTACCGATGAAGTTAATATGATTGAAGTTCCCGTAAATTTAAACGGGGATGTAATGTCATTTAAGCGGCCATCAAGTTTGCTTTCGGAATATATTGTATTCAATCCAAAAGGATCTTTGTCCATTCCTGAAAAGATTTCAGAAGTTGAGAATCAGGATTTACATGCCACTTCTGGTTCAGAAATGATCGTTATTTCCCACCCGGACTTTCTGGAAGCCTCAAATGAGCTGTCTGATTTTCATGAATCGTATGATGGCATGGATGTATTAGTCGTTACAAGCAATCAGGTTTTTAATGAGTTTGGTTCGGGAATGCCTGATGTTACTTCTATTCGGAATTTTATAAAAATGAGCCGTGAAAAGAATAGTAATTTAAAGTATATATTATTGGTTGGCGATGGTACTTATGATAACCGTAATATACTAGGAGAAAGCAATAACTACATACCTACGTTTCAATCTGATAATTCTTTGAATCCAACGGGTTCATTTGTAACAGATGATTATTTTGTATTGCTCGATGAAGGGGAAACAGTAAGGAATGGCAGGGTTGATCTGGGGATCGGAAGGATTCCATGTTCTTCACTTTATGAAGCTGGTATAGTTGTCGATAAAATTAAAAATTACTACAATCCGAAAGCTCTGGGTAATTGGAGGAATGTCATTTCTTTTATTGCCGATGATCAGGATGGAGAGAACAATAATGGGAAAGAAATCATTCACATGACCCAATCGGAAGAACTTGCAAGCCTCGTGAATGAGGAGAATGGCTCATTTGTAACCAATAAAATATATTTGGATGCATATCCTGAAGAAAAAACTTCGGCTGGGGAACGTTATCCGGATGTGGTGAACGAAATAAACAAACGGGTTGAAGATGGTGTATTAATCCTCAATTATGTTGGGCATGCAAACGAAAGGTTCTTGTCCGATGAGCATGTATTAGATGTTGCCAATATCAATTCATGGACCAATGAAAACAATTTACCAATTTTTGTAACCGCGACCTGTGAATTCAGTCGTTACGATGATGATGAATCTTCAGCTGGAGAGCACATTTTGTTTAATCCAAGTGGCGGGGGGATAGGTTTGTTTTCAACCACCAGATTGGTTTTTTCAGGGTATAATTTTAACCTAAGCCAGGAGTTTTATAAAACAGTATTCCAGAAAGACGAAAATGGAAAGAACCTTCGTTTGGGTGATATAATGAAAAATGCGAAAGTTGCAGCGAGTAACGGTATCAATAAAAGAAATTTTTCACTTTTAGCCGATCCTGCACTAAGGCTGGCATACCCATTATATAACGTAAAAACCACTTCTTTTAATCAGCATAGTGCTGAAGTATTTGAGGATACCGTTAGAGCACTGGATAAGGTTACCATATCGGGATATGTGGAAGATTTTGAAGAAAACAAACTAACAGATTTTAATGGAAGACTAACCCCGGTAGTATACGGGAAAGCAGAGATGATGGAAACCCTGGGGAATGATACTGGTGATCCGGTACCTTATAAAGTTCAGGATAATGTGATTTATAAAGGATTGGTTAGTGTTACAAATGGCGAATTTTCATTTTCGTTCGTTGTCCCAAAAGATATTCCTTATAGCCTTGGCATTGGTAAAATTGTTTATTATGCAGAAAATGGGGCTAACGATGCGAATGGCGCATTCGAAAATTTTTATATCGGAGGATCATCCAACAGTCAAATAACAGATGATGTAGATCCAAACATTCAATTATATATTGATGATACCGATTTTAAATCGGGAGGTGAAACTGGCAGAAACCCAGTATTGCTTGCATTTCTATCGGATGACAACGGAATAAACACGGTAGGAACTGGTATTGGGCATGACATTACTTGTGTTGTTGATGGTGATTACTCCAATAGCATCGTTCTGAATAGCTATTATGAATCGGATATTGATAAATACAATAGTGGGACAATCGAATATCCATTGAATAACCTCAGTATTGGAACCCATACATTAAGTTTAAAAGTTTGGGATGTTGCAAATAATTCATCAGAAGCGGAAATTGAATTTGTTGTAAAAGATAATTTAAAAATAGAAGAAGTATATAACTTTCCTAATCCTGTAAATGGGGCAACCGAGTTTGTTTTTAAGCACAACCAACCAAATGCAGTATTTGACACTAAAATTGAAATTATAGACCGAAATGGGCGTATTGTAGATTCATTTATCGAGAGTGTTCCTTCAAGTGGGTCAAAAAGTATCCCAATTAATTGGGACCCTAATTCGGCGGAAGTGAATATGATGGACGGGGTTTATTTATATCGGATAACCATAAAAGATAATTCTGGATCAGTGGCAGCGAAAACCGGCAAGTTGATTTTTATTGAGTAAAATTATATCATCGGATAATTTTTTAAGAATTGTTACGTTTATCTTTCTACGTTAAAAATTTATAGAATAAACATTAATTATATCTTTGCATTTTCAATTTAAGTAAACCATGATAAAAGTTACCAGATTAATTGCGCTAATAGTATTGATAATCACGTTGGGTGAAGGGGTATATGCGCAATCGACAACGACCGGGTCAAATGTAATTACAACTGCAGTTTCATTCTTAACCATTACACCTGATTCAAGGGCAGGAGGTATGGGTGATGCCGGAGTTGCAACCAGTTCCGATGTGTCAGCACAGCACTGGAATGCTGCAAAATATGCATTTGCTGAGAGCGATATGGGAGTTGGAATTTCTTATAGCCCGTGGCTTCGTGCCCTGGTTGATGATATTAACCTGGCTTATTTAGTTGGGTATAAAAAATTAGACGACCAGCAAGCTTTTGCTTCTTCGCTTCGTTATTTTAACCTTGGAGAAATCCAGTTTTATAGTGAAACAGGAACCTATAATGGGTCACAGCAACCAAATGAATTTGCAATTGACCTTTCTTATATCCGTTTGTTGTCCGAAAGTTTTTCGGGTGCAGTTGCAATTCGTTATATAAGGTCAGACCTTACCGGAGGACAGCTTATCGATGGTGTTGAATCACATGCTGGAAATTCATTTGCTGCCGACGTTGCTTTTTATTTCCAAAAAGAAATCCAGGTGAACAGAAAGGATAATATCTTTTCTGCAGGGATCAATATTTCAAATATCGGTTCCAAAATTTCATATACCGATGGTGAACGGAAAGACTTTATTCCTACGAACCTAAGGCTTGGGGTTGCTTACGATATGGAATTAGATGATTATAATACCATATCTTTTGCCGTAGATGCCAATAAATTATTGGTGCCAACACCCGTTGCTACAGATATTACCGATGAAACTGGTGCGATTGTTGGAGTTGGATTTAGCTCAGATGACTCACCAATAGCGGGTATTTTTAGCTCGTTTAGTGACGCTCCTGGTGGATTTTCGGAAGAACTTCAAGAGATAAATTTCTCTGCCGGGCTTGAATACTGGTATAATAAACAATTTGCGTTACGTGCTGGTTATTTCTACGAGCATGAGAACAAAGGTAACAGGAAGTTTATTACAGCTGGTGCAGGTTTAAAACTAAATGTTTTTGCACTTGATTTTTCATACCTTTTACCAACGGTTCGAAATCACCCACTGGAAAATACGCTTAGGTTTACACTTTCTTTTGATGTGGATGCTTTTAGCGATCAGAAACGTTAATCAAATTTTATGGGTTTCAGAATAGGGCATGGATTTGATGTTCACCGCCTTGCCGAAGAAGAAGAGCTTTGGCTGGGTGGGATTAAAATCCCGCACTATAAAGGAACAGTAGCACATTCCGATGGCGATGTTTTAATCCATGCAATTTGCGATGCTTTGCTTGGAGCAGCTAAATTGCGGGATATTGGTTATCATTTCCCTGACAATGATCCGGAATTCAAAAATGTGGATAGTAAAGTCCTCCTAAAAAAAACTTGTAAGTTACTTACACAGTACAATTATTCGATCGTGAATATTGATTCAACAATCTGTGCCCAAAAGCCCAAGTTGAAGGATTATATTGAGGATATGGAAAAAGTGCTGGCAAATACGATGCAAATAGACCTTGAAAAAGTTTCTATTAAAGCTACCACAACCGAAAAGTTAGGGTTTGTTGGTAGGGAAGAAGGCATATCGGTATATGCCGTTGCACTTATCGAGAAAAAATAACTTAAACTTCAGCCTATGTTTCAACAAATTCATGATTTGGGGCAATTTGAACAAATTGTTGGGGATGAATTGGCAGTATTGGCGTATTTTTCTACCAATGAGTGCAATGTATGTAAAATCCTTAAGCCTAAAATAGGAGAGCTTATCCAAAAACAATTTCCTGAAATAAAGTTGCTCTATGTAAATATTTCTGAAACACCAGATATTAGTGCCCAGCAACGTATATTTTCTGTTCCAACAATATGCATTTATTTTGATTCCAAAGAGTCAATCCGGAAAAGCAGGAACATTAGCGTATCAGAATTGGAGTTTGAAATAAGCAGGCCATATTCCATTTTATTTTCCTAGAAAAGTTAATTTTCTTTGATATTATTGTTCAATCGGTTAATTTTGAATCGAACCAATATCTCCTTTGTGAAAGTAATACTTAAAAAATTTGCTTGGATATTAACTGGCATCCTGATTGTTAGTTTAGTTTCGGCGCAGGGAAATAAAATAGATAGCCTGAAAAGCGCAACTTCAAAATTAGCCGGAATTGAACTGGTAGAAAACCAACTGGCAATTGCTCAGGAGTATTTGTATATTGATCCTGTGCAGTCGATTGCATTTTCGAAGAATGCATTAGATATTTCCCAAAAAAATAAATTAAAGGAACAGGAAGCGAAATCCCATATGTTTTTGGGTAGTGGATTATTTAATAAAGGAGAGTTTGAAGAGGGAAGAAAGGAAATAGAGTCAGGGCTGAAACTTTGTGCCGATTTTGATAATCCCCTTCTTAATTGCCAGGGCTTAAATGCAATGGCAGTTTATTATATGAACGTTGGAGATTATGAAAAAACCCTTGAAAGCTTTAACAGCTCATTGCAAATTGCTGAAGAAAATAAATTTGAAGATGTCGCGGCTAAGCTGAGGTTCAATTTAGGATCACTTTACACAAATGAAGGAAAATATATTAAAGGACTTGTCCATTTCCAGAATGCGTTAAAATATTTTCAAACATCCGATGACAAAGGTTTAATCGCAAGCATTTTTAATAACATTGCAGTAAATTACCATTCTTGGAATAGTTTAGACCGTGCATTAGAGAATTATCAATATGCCGCCAATATTTATAAGGAACTAAAAAACCCGAATGGGGAATCTACCGCATTGAATAATGTGGGGGAAATATATAAAGATAAAAAAGACTACCCGGAAGCAATTAAATATTTCAAACGTTCGCTTGAGCTTGCCGAAATGGGGGAAAACCAGGTTCTGAAGGCTGTTCCCATGATTGGTTTAGCCGAAGTTTATTTAAATACCAAGGAATCTGGTAGTGCCCAAAACTACGTGGAACCGGCAGAAAAGATATTTAGGGAATTCAATTTTATGGAAGGGATTGCTAGATCTGTATTTATTCGGGCAGGAATTGAACTTCAAAAAGCAAATTACGAAACATCGGAAGAATTGTTTAAGGAAGCCTTATCTATGACCAATTCTATTGGGATTAAAGAATTGGAATCGGATATATATAAACAATTATCGATGTTGAAAAACCGCACACGGGATTTTAAACATGCACTTATTTATTCCAACAGGCATTATTCCATTGAAGATTCATTGCTTAACGTATTTAACGGAGAACAGTTAAATGAGATTTTGGCGCAAATGGAGGTTAGCCAACAGGCAACCGAAATTAGTATGCTGCAAAAGAATAATGCCATTATGGACCTTGAAATTAAAAGGAAAACATTGCAGGCAAAGTATCTGGTTTTTAGCGTGTTGTTTTTAGTTGTTTTTGTGGCGGTTGTCCTTTATCTAATCAAGCAAAAAAACAATGCTTATCAGATTGTTGATACTAAAAATCAACAGATACAGGAACAACATGATCAACTTGTGGTGGCTAATGACACCAAAGATAAATTTTTATCGATTATTGGACATGACTTGTTATCACCTGTTGGGGCAATACGAGATGTAATAATTCAATTGGCAGACTATCCAGAAATGTTTACCAATGAAGAACGGATGTCGATTATTACCGACATGAGGCTTGAAGCGGACAGCACATATTTTCTTTTAACGAACCTACTGTCGTGGGCAAAAAACCAAAGCGATACCGGCGAACCAAATTTGAAGGTGTGCAATTTGAGTAAAATAGTCAATCATAATTTATCCTTGCATAAACGGAACGCCGAATTAAAATCTATCAGTATTGATTCTTCAATTGATCTGGAACAAACCGTTTACTGCGACCAGAACATGATTGGGTTGATTATTCGAAACCTCGTTTCAAATGCCATTAAGTTTACGCCACAGGGAGGCGAGATAAAAATTGTTGCTAAGAACCAAAAAGGTTTTGTTGAATTATGTGTGATCGATTCGGGCATTGGCATCTCTAAAGAAAACCAGGCTAAATTGTTTAGCAACGAGCACATTTCAACCTATGGCACAAATAAGGAAAAGGGTACAGGTTTAGGATTGGTGCTTTGCCGCGAGTTTATCGAAAAAAACGGTGGAGAGCTTTTCCTTAAGAGTACTTCTGATAAAGGCAGTACGTTTTGTTTCCGAGTACCCGGTATCTTAACTTAGAATAAATTATTTAATAAATCATCATTGGTTGGCGAAGGGAGTGTAACTTTTAAAGCGGGCTCTTGTTTCATCGCTTCTTTTATGGCAAATACCGCTGATTTGTTTTGCGCCCAACTTCTTCTGGCAACCCCATTGTTTACGTCCCAATGAAGCATTGATTTTAACCGTTCAGTCGTTTCATCACTTCCATCGAGGGTTAGCCCAAAACCTCCGTTTATAACTTCGCCCCATCCAACGCCGCCTCCATTGTGCAACGAAACCCAGGTTGCCCCACGAAAACTATCCCCAACAAAATTTTGAACGGCCATGTCTGCCGTAAACGAAGAACCATCGTATATATTGGATGTTTCTCGGTATGGCGAATCGGTACCCGAAACATCGTGATGATCGCGCCCTAAAACAATTGGTGCCGATATTAACCTGCTTTTTATGGCATCATTAAATGCTTCGGCAATTTTCATCCTGCCAACACAATCAGCATATAATATCCTTGCTTGAGAGCCCACAACCAGCTTATTTTTTCCGGCTTCCTGTATCCATCGGATATTATCTTCCATTTGTTTTTGAATCTCGGAAGGAGATTCTTTCGACAGTTTCATAAGAACGTCAGCTGCAATCTTATCCGTGGTCTTTAAATCTTTTGGGTCACACGAAGTACAAACCCACCTGAAAGGTCCAAAGCCATAGTCGAAAAAATAGGGCCCCATAATATCCTGAACATACGAAGGATATAAAAACTCTCCGTTTTCTTTCAAAATATCAGCACCCGCCCGCTTTGATTCTAAAAGAAAGGCATTTCCATAATCAAAAAAATACATTCCTTTTAAAGTCAGTCTATTTATTGCGTCAACATGCCTTTTTAACGATTCATGAACTTTCTGTTGGAACAAGATCGGCTCTTCTGCCATCATTTTATTGGATTCGTCAAAACTTAATCCAACCGGATAATAACCACCTGCAAACGGATTATGCAGAGATGTTTGATCAGATCCCAAATCAATATGGATATTTTCGTTTGCCAACCTTTCCCATAAATCGACCACATTGCCAACGTAGGCAAGCGAAACGGTTTCTTCCTTTGCTTGAGCTTTTAAAAGTCTTGAAATAAGCTCGTCTAAATTGTAGTGCAATTCATCAACCCAACCTTGCTCATGCCTTTTTTTAGCTGCTGCAGGATTTATTTCGGCAACAACACCAATCAAATCGGATATTACTGCCGCTTTTGGTTGCGCTCCCGACATGCCTCCCAATCCAGAGGAAACAAATACCTTCTTTGCGGTGCTCTTCCCTGATTTTATCCTTGCTGCGTTTAGCAAGGTTATAGTGGTGCCGTGCACAATCCCTTGTGGACCAATGTACATGTAAGAACCAGCTGTCATTTGTCCATACTGGGTTACGCCCAAAGCGTTCATTTTTTCATAATCATCTGGCTTCGAATAGTTCGGGATCATCATGCCATTGGTCACAACCACCCTGGGAGCGTCTTTTTTCGAAGGGAACAATCCCATCGGATGGCCCGAATACATAACCAGGGTTTGTTCATCGCTCATCTCCGAAAGGTATTTCATAGTCAGACGGTATTGAGCCCAGTTTTGGAATACAGCTCCGTTTCCGCCATAAGTAATTAGCTCGTGAGGATGCTGAGCTACTGCCGGATCAAGGTTATTCTGTATCATCAACATGATGGATGCTGCCTGTAACGATTTATGCGGATAATTTTTGATAGGACGCGCATGCATTTGATAATCGGGGCGAAAACGGCACATATAAATTCGTCCATATGTATTAAGTTCCGATAAAAATTCCGGTGCCAATATGGCATGATGTTTAGGGTCAAAGTATCGAAGGGCATTTTTTAGTGCAAGTTTTTTTTCTTCAACAGAGAGGATGTCTTTCCGTTTCGGGGCATGGCTAACAGTGGGATCGAGGGGTTTTGGCGTGGGCAAGATGTTTGGGATTCCTTCCGAAATTGATTTTTTAAACTCCTCTTTTGTCATGTTGTAATTATTGGTTTACCTTTTGATACGAACTATACAGCGGCAAATTATTGGTATTCTCCGAAATTTTAGATGATTTATGACATGAATTTAAAATCTTTGGGGAATACAGAAAACATAACAATTAAAATTTGAATTATGAAAAAGTCATGGATTGTACTTATTGTAATAGTTGTAGTTGGATTACTTATTTATTCTTCCGTTAAATCAACCTACAATAATATGGTGTCGATGGATGAAGGTGTGACAGCCAGTTGGGCACAGGTTGAGAATGTTTATCAGCGAAGGGCAGATTTAATCCCCAACCTTGTGAATACTGTAAAAGGGTATGCTGCTCACGAAAAAGAAACTTTGGAAGGGGTAATTGAAGCAAGGTCAAAAGCTACATCTGTGAATATAAATCCTGGTGATTTAAGCCCACAAGCTATCCAACAATTTCAGGGGGCACAAGAAGGGCTATCATCAGCATTGAGCAAATTAATGGTGGTTGTGGAAAGATATCCGGAGCTTAAAGCCAACCAAAACTTTATGGACTTGCAGGCACAATTGGAAGGTACAGAAAACCGGATTGCTGTTGAACGAAGAAAGTTTAACCAAAGTGCACAGGCATTCAATACCTATATCCGTAAGTTCCCCAAAAATATTTATGCCAACATTTTTGGCTTTGAGAAAAGGGCCTATTTTGAAGCCGCGGCTGGTTCTGAAAAAGCTCCTGAAGTTCAATTCTAAAAGAATATAAAAATGTCGGTAGAGAAACAATTTACAGAAGGACAAAAACAACAAATCACCAATGCAGTAAAGGTTGCAGAGACCAATACATCGGGCGAAATTCGTGTGCATATTGAGCGCACTTGTAAAGCCGATCCGCTGGACAGGGCAGCTTATATTTTTGAAAAGCTGGAGATGCATAAAACCGAGCTTCGGAATGGTGTCCTGTTTTATCTGGCTGTTGATGATAAAAAATTCGCCATTCTTGGTGATGCTGGTATAAATGCCAAGGTTCCCGAAAATTTCTGGGAAGAAGTTAAAGAAATTGCCTTTGATTATTTCAAAAAAGGGAATGTTTCAGAAGGATTGGAAAAATCGATATTAAAAGCCGGGGAACAGCTAAAAAGCCACTTTCCTTACCAAAAGGATGATATCAATGAATTGGATGACGAAATTTCATTTGGAAAAAATTAATATGAAACGAATAATCACAAGCATAGTTTTAAGCGTTCTTTTTGTTGTTGGCATATTTGCGCAGGAAGTTCCACAAAGGCCCAATCCACCCCGATTGGTAAACGATTTTGCCAATGTTTTAAACGCACAGGAAACAAATTCACTGGAGAGTGCCTTAACGGCTTTTGCACGGCAAACTTCCACACAAATACTGGTAGTAACCGTTAAAGAACTTGAAACGTCCATTTCTGATTACGCATTTAGTATTGGTGAAAAATGGGGTGTGGGACAAAAGAAAGAAAACAATGGTGCTGTAATCGTATTAAAACCCAAAATCGGCAATAGTAGGGGTGAAGTGTTTGTGGCTACCGGATATGGTGTGGAGCACCTTATTCCAGATGCTGTTGCAAACAACGATATTGTGGATACCGAGATGATCCCGCGTTTTAAGAAAAACGATTATTATGGAGGATTGGCTGCCGGGATAAATGTAATTATGGATTTAACAAAAGGTGAATACACTGCCAAACAATACCATGAGCAAAGGGGAGGAAAATCTTCAGGAAGTCCCTTGTTCTTTTTGTTTTTCCTTTTGCTGTTTGTAATTATCCCAATATTCAGGGGAAAAAGAGGACGGCATTATTCTGCAGGCAGAAGCCTTCCATTCTGGCTATTAATGGGAATGATGGGGTCAAACAGAAGTAGTCATTCCGGTTCCTTTGGAAACTTCTCTTCGGGAGGGGGAGGATTTGGCGGCGGTGGCGGTTTCGGCGGTTTCGGAGGAGGTAGCTTTGGTGGCGGTGGTGCTGGTGGTAGTTGGTAAGTTTTTTCTCTTATTTTTCTGAACACTTCGCTTTAAAATCTGTTAGTGAAATGTAACAACAGATTTTGAAAATCATACGTTTAATGGAATTAGAAATAACGGAATTTGGTTTTGGTGCGCGCCCAGGTGTGACCATGATGGATAAACAAATCCTTTCGGTACTTGGCGAAGATGGGGTACGTAAACTGGTGAGCGATCATTACAATTTACTGGTTCAAAGCGAAGTAAAACATTTGTTCCCGAAAAATCCGGTTGCATTAGATGCTGCCAAACAAAGGTCAGCCGATTTTTTCGTGCAGGTTATGGGCGGGCATCCATATTATAATGAAAACAGGGGCAACCCGATGATGACCCGAAGGCACATGCCGTTTAAAATTACCGAATCAGCCCGAAAGGTTTGGTTAAATTGTTACAAAGAATTACTACCAGAATTAAATTTGTCGGACGTGCTTTTAAAATCGTACTGGGATTACTTAAATGTATTTTCTGCATGGATGGTAAATACCAGAGAAGAGTAGCCTACAATTTCGGATGTTTTTAATAACCGTGTTTGCCCACATCCCAGCCTTTTGCCCGCAAGTATTTATCGCCCGATTCAATAGCACCTTTTTCCATTGGGGTTCCCATTGAATCGTTCCAACGGTTTAAGTAGCCAAACAAACTTATTACACCAAGAATTTCAACGATTTCCCCGTCATCCCAGTATTTTCTTAGGTTTTCAGATAGTTGATCATCTAAGGCATTTGGAATGCTGGATGCTGCAACAGCAAAATCAAGGGCAGCACGCTCAGCATCCGAAAAAGCAGGATGGGTTTTATAATCCCAGATATTTTCCAGTTGCGCCTGTTCACTACCATACCTTTCGGCAGCCCTGATGGTATGTGCCTGGCAATATTGGCAATCTGCGGTAAAACTCGATATGTAACCGATTAAACGTTTTAAGGCGCTGGTTACCCTTCCATGATTTGCCATTACCGCTTTATTCATCCGAACAAAAGCCAATGCAATTTCAGGTCTGATTTGCATGGTTAAAACACTATTTGGGCAAAATCCCAGGGTTTCATTGAAAAATAAAATAAGCTTTTCCAACTCAGGATTTTCGGCTTGTAACTTTGGACGAACCAGCGGTTGCTTCATTCGATTGCTTTAAAATTTATAATTCAATCCAACACCAAACAAGTGCTTAAATTGTATCCTTCGTCCAACTTTATCGCCTTCCAACGGAATTAATACGTCATGGTCGTATAAAAGGCTTGAAATAAAATTAGCAGATAAAAAACTGTTAATCTTCATATTTATGGTCAGGTCCCAGTTTATATCGATGTTTTGGGGCTCTTCCAAATAATTGGAAAACAAATCGATTTTGGTCGTTAAATCAACGTTTTTAACTAGTTTTGCTTTTGCTTCGGCTTTAAAAAATGCCCCCATTTCACTTCGGAAGTTTTCACTTTTTTCTAATCCAAATGCCCCATCTCCAACAATATCATCGTCAGAAACCACCGTGAATTTTCCGCTTATAGGTGATAAAAACAACGATAGTTTATCTGAGGGTTTGTAATCAAGGCCTAAAGCCAGCGAAAAATACGCAGGGGCAAATAAGCCGGAGATTCGTGTCTCTGTATCAGGATATTCGTAGCCGTTTGCCATTTGAGTCCTGAAATTAAATAATCCGGAGATAAATATTTTTTCATTATTTGTTTGTCTTCCATATTTGGAATTGAACTCTATTTTATCTTCCGATTTAATCACATCATTGCCATCTTCTTTTTGAAGTCCATAGCCTAAATGAAAGAAGTTCTCCCAACTGTTTTTATCCTTTTTATAATCGAAATTTAGGTCGAACAATGCAACTCCCGAAAGTGAGTTGGTTCCACCAGCAATCCAATTGCTAAAAGTGGCTTCGTTAAAGTTTATACTGAAATTGCCGTTAGTTTTCCAAACTTTTGTAGTGTCGTTTTTTTCTTGGGCAAATGTGACAAGTGTTATACACACAATAGTCAAAACGAGGATTAATCTTTTCATGGTGTTTTTATTTTAAATATAAGTTTTCTTAAGCAATGAATTTATAAAACAGACAAATAATTTTGAAGATTGTTTGAGGCATTGGCACAAAAAAAATGCACCACAATTGCGGTGCATCCGGTAAATATATATTCTTCAATTAGGCTTCAATATTAATTTCGTTGATATTGTCGTCAACCAAAATCCGCCCACAATATTCACAAACAATAATTTTTTTGCGGCTGGCAATATCCAATTGCCTTTGTGGTGGAATTTTATTGAAACAACCACCACATGCATCACGCTGAATGGTTACCACAGCAAGTCCATTTCTGGCATTCTTACGAATACGTTTAAATGCGGTTAACAATCTTGGCTCAATAAAAACTTCGATTTTTTCCGATTTTCCCTTCATTTTCTCCTCTTCAATTTTAGTTTCCGAGGTAATTTCTTCCAATTCTTTTTGCTTTGCTTCCAGGTCCATCTGACGCTCGCTAAGGTCAGTTGTTGAGGTAACAATCATTGTTTTCTTTTCTTCCAATTCCGCAGTGAACTCCTTGATCCTTTTTTCGGAAAGTTGTATTTCCAGGTTCTGGAACTCTATTTCCTTGGTTAATGAGTCGTATTCACGGTTGTTACGAACATTGTTTTGCTGTTCGGTGTATTTTGTAATTAAAGCCTGTGAATCTTTGATGGCAATTTTTTTATTATTGATCGCTGTATCCAGGTTTTTAATGTCATCCTCCAAGTTAGAAAGCCTGGTTTTTAGACCTGTAATGTCGTCTTCCAAATCTTGTACTTCCAACGGTAGCTCACCCCTTAGGACTTTTATTTTGTCACCCTCAGAATATACACTTTGAAGCTCGTATAAAGCCCTTAATTTTTCTTCAACAGAAATCTCTTTCGCGTCTTGTTTTGAATATTGTTTATTCATATTCTATTAAATTATTTTTCTAATCTATTCTTTAAGATCAAAAATAAAAAACTGGATTGGTTTCTACTTTTGATAAATGGACTGCAAATTTAGGGAAATTTTTTGTAAGTAATTCATAAAAAAGCTCTTTAGTGAATTGTTCACTTTCAAAATGCCCTATGTCGGCAATAATAATTTTCCCGTCAGCATCAAAATACTGGTGGTATTTAAAGTCTCCTGTTACAAAAACATCCGCTTTGGCAGCTATTGCGTTCGATAGTAAGAAAGAACCTGAACCTCCACAAACGGCAACCTTATTAATGGGTTTTCCCAGTAATTTTGTGTGCTTTATGATTTCACAATGAAATGTTTTTTTCAAAAGGCTTAAAAAACCTGTCTCCGACATTTCTTTTTCTAGGTTGCCGATCATGCCAATTCCAATTTGTGGGTTTTTATTTGCAAGCGGGTAAAGGTCAAAGGCAACTTCTTCGTAGGGGTGTGCATTTAATAATGTACTAATTATCTTGCTTTGGAGATGTTTAGGAAAAATTGTTTCTATCCTAACTTCATTTTCTGTATGAACTTCTCCTTTTCTTCCTACAAACGGGTTGGTGTTTTGATTTGCCCTGAAAGTCCCTTTTCCCTCCAGGTTAAAGCTGCAATTGTCGTAATTCCCAATTGTTCCTGCACCTGCCTGAAACAAGGAGTCCCTTATGCCTTCAGCATGTGTTAGCGGAACAAAAGTGACTAATTTTAGAAGGTTGTCGGACGAAGGGTGCAGTATTTTACAATCTGAAAGCCCCATTTTTTCACAGATTTTTCCATTCACTCCATTAGGAACACTGTCAAGATTGGTGTGCGCGGCATAAATTGCAACATCATTTTTTATGGCTTTAATGATGGTTCGTTCAATATAGGTCTTTCCGGTTATCTTTTTTAATCCTGAAAATACAATCGGATGGTGGGCAAGCACCATATTGCATCCCAGTTCGATGGCTTCATCAATAACATCTTCGGTAACATCAACACTGGCCAACACCGAAGTCACTTCCTGCTGTAAATTGCCATATATCAATCCCGAATTATCATAACTTTCCTGATAAGCAAGTGGGGCAATACTTTCAAGGTATTTTGTAATATCTTTTACTTTTAAAGCCATGTGCGCAGTATTATTTAGAATTTGTCCAGCGAATTTCGGATGTCTTCCACCTGTGATCTGATTTTTTGCAGGCGTTTAACGATCTCAAAATTATTTGAGGTTTCTTCCCTGTTTTCCTTTAATTTTTTTTGTGCCCCTTTTAAAGTCATCCCTTTTTCTTTGAGCAGGTAATGTATCAACCTTAGCTCTTCCACATCTTCTTTTGTAAACAGCCTGTTTCCTTTTTTGTTCCGGTGTGGTTTTAACGAAGGAAATTCATCGCCCCAAAACCTGATTGTTGATGGGTTAACATCAAACAAATCGCATACTTCCTTCATGGAGTAATAAATCTTTTCTATTTTGGGTTCTTTGTAAGGCACTTATTAATCGAAACTTTGACCAGCATTTGTAGAAATAGCAATCATTTTTTCGTATTCTTCAGGCGATAAATCCTTGTAGTAGTAATATTGAGGATTGACGGCTACATTGTTTTTATGTACTTCATAGTGCAAGTGAGGGGCTGTTGAACCACCTGTGTTTCCAACGTATCCAATCACATCTCCCCTTTTTACAATATCTCCCCGCCTTACGTTGAATTTACTTAAGTGGGCATAAACGGTTTCGTATCCGTAGCCATGGTCAATTTTAATTACCATTCCGAACCCAACCCTGCTTCTTTTGCTTCCTTTAACTTCAATAACTTTCCCGTCACCAGTAGCATAAACTTCGGTTCCGGTTGGCGAGGTAAAATCCATTCCATAATGGAATTTCCTGATTTTATAAATTGGGTGGATCCTGTATGAAAAGCCGGAAGCAGTTCTCGTTAAGTCCTTGTTTGAAATGGGCATAACTGCTGGAACACAAGCCAGCATTTTCTCCTTGTTTTTTGCAAGGTGCATTACCTCATCGTACGATTTCGATTGAATATATGCCTCTTTTGAAATAACATCAAGCTTTTTTGCCGTGCCAATAATTAATTCCGAATTTTTAAGATCTTCCAGCTTCGAATATTTATTAACACCTCCAAACCCCGCTTTTCGGATGGTTGTGGGAATTGGATCGGTTTCAAATATTACCCTGTAAATGTTATCGTCACGTTGTTGTATTTCCTGAAGCACTTGGTCAATGTTGTCCAAATCTTTCGACATTAATTCGTATTGCGTCAAAATCCTTTGGTTTTCACGCTGCAGAGCTTTCATTTTAGGGGTTTCGTAAAACTTCAGGAAAATTACGACCAAGGTTAATGCCAATGCAAGACTGCTTAAAAAGTAGGCACCATATTTAATAAACCTGTCCCTGGTTTTTAAGCCAACCTTTTCATATTTAAGGGTTTCAGGATTAAATTTGTACTTTCTTTTTGGCATTTTAATGTTTTGAAATTGATTCTATTACATGGCAAAATTAACGAATTCCTTAAACATTACAAAAGGGCTTAATTGGCATCCTTCTGCGAAATTATTTGCATGTACTCTTCATCAGGAATATCGAAGTCGTAGAAATTGGTTGGATTTATTTTTGCCCCGTTTTTTATAACTCCATAATGTAAATGAGGACCTGAAGTAATTCCGGCATTTCCGACGAATGCAATTGTGTCGCCCCG
The DNA here is from genome assembly GCA_963677475.2 of Prolixibacteraceae bacterium. Classification (GTDB taxonomy): domain Bacteria; phylum Bacteroidota; class Bacteroidia; order Bacteroidales; family Prolixibacteraceae; genus JABMQB01. The sequence goes on from CAXXQD010000022.1 coordinate 393,977, forward strand.
TTTTACTTTTTGCCCCTTTGTAACACTAAACCTTGAAAGGTGCCCATATATTGTTTTTAACCCATAGCCATGGTTGATTGTTAAAAGCCTTCCAAAACCATGTGAGGAATAATTAATTTCCTCAACAATGCCATCGCCTGGTGCAAAAACAGGCGTACCAATATCGGCTGATAAATCAACGCCCCAATGAAAAATCCTCCGTTTGTGCACCGGGTGGATACGCCAACCATAATAATCAGAGATATAGGCCACCGATTTTTTCGGAAGAGGGGATATCGCCGGGAAACATTCAAACCGTTTCTCTTTTTCCTGGGCTAATTTCAATATATCGTCGTATGACTTGGATTGGATATAGGCTTGCTTCGAAATTTTATCCAACCTTTTTGCAGATGAAATAAGTACATCGGCATTTTTAAGGTCCTCGAATTTAGCATAAGCTTCTGATCCGCCGAAACCACTCTCCCTGACCGATTTGGGTATGGCAGGTGCTTCGGTAATTACCCGGTAAAAATTATCATCTTTATTACTAATCTCGGCAAGTTGATTTTCTGCTTTTGTGAATTTAGTATCCAGGCTTTTTATTTTTGTCACCAGTTTGTCATTCCGCTTTTGAAGACGGTTTAATTTAGGTGTTCCTGCAAAATGGAAAATTCCCACAAGTATGAGGGATGCCAGCACGAGCGATACAGATAGAAAAATCACGGTTGCTTTAACCTTTTGCTTCAAACAGAGCTTTTCCTGTTTGTAGTTTAAGCTTTCTTTATCAAATCTGTAAAATTTTCCCAGCATAAAGAATCTGTGATTTTTAAACCTCTCGAATTTAATAAATTCCGTTAACTTTGCAATCCTTAATTTACACGTTAATAAATTGCTTGGCACAAAACTAAACAAATAACTTAATGATCGCATATTTGTTGTTTTTAGCCGAAGTTTTTTTAACATTATTTTTGAAATTAAATTGCATAATATATGAAGACTTCAAAGGAAATCAGAAAAGCTTTTCTTGATTTTTTTACTGAAAAAGGACACCAGATTGTTAACTCTGCCCCGATGGTTGTAAAAGACGATCCAACACTAATGTTTACAAATGCAGGAATGAACCAGTTTAAAGATTTGTTCTTGGGGAACCAGCCTGTAAAATGGAAAAGGATTGCCGACACACAAAAATGCTTAAGGGTATCTGGGAAACATAACGATTTGGAAGAAGTTGGTTTAGACACCTATCACCATACCATGTTTGAAATGTTGGGGAACTGGTCGTTTGGTGATTACTTCAAAAAAGATGCAATTTATTGGGCCTGGGAATTGCTGATCAATCGGCTTGGAATCGATAAAGAAAGGGTTTATGCAACTATTTTTGAAGGAAGTTCAGATGATAACCTGGAACGAGACGATGAGGCTGCGGGATATTGGGCTGATTTTTTATCGGAAGACAGGATTTTAAATGGCAGCAAAAAAGACAATTTCTGGGAAATGGGCGACGTGGGTCCATGCGGTCCTTGTTCCGAGATTCATGTGGATTTAAGGGACGACTCTGAAAGGGCAAAAATCCCTGGCAGGGATTTGGTTAATATGGACCACCCCGAAGTAATTGAAATTTGGAACCTTGTTTTTATCCAATTTAACCGAAAAGCAAATGGTAGTCTTGAAGAACTTCCTGATAAACATGTGGATACAGGAATGGGATTTGAAAGGCTTTGTATGGTTTTGCAAGGTAAAAAGTCAAACTACGACACCGATGTTTTTCAAAATATTATCAAAGAAATAGGGAAACTTTGTAATAAAACTTACGGCAAAGATCAGAAAGTTGATATTGCCATGCGGGTTATCACCGACCATTTACGGGCTGTTTCGTTCGCAATTGCCGATGGGCAACTTCCTTCGAACAATAAGGCGGGGTACGTAATCCGCAGGATTTTAAGAAGGGCTGTACGATATGGTTATACCTTTTTGGACCTGAAGGAAGCTTTTATTTATAAACTGGTTGAGCCTTTAAAAAATACAATGGGGGATACTTTTTCTGAACTTGGTGCACAGCAGCAGTTAATCGAAAAAGTAATCATGGAAGAAGAAAACTCATTCCTGAGGACTTTGGACAAAGGAATTGCGCTTTTAGACCAAATAATTGTAAACACCAAGAAAGAAAATAAAACCGAAGTTTCAGGGAAAGTTGCTTTTGAATTGTACGATACCTTTGGTTTTCCTTTAGACTTAACAGAATTAATCCTGAAGGAAAATGAATTGGTGGTTAACCAAAAAGAGTTTGACCAGGAAATGGAGGCGCAGAAAACCCGCTCAAGATCGGTTGCCAACCTTGAAACTGGCGATTGGATTGTTATAACAAAGGATGATGTGGAAGAATTTATCGGATACGATTATTTGGCTAGTGAAGTTAAAATTGCCAAATACCGGAAAATATCGGCCAAAGGTAAAGACTTGTATCAATTGGTATTTAATATCACCCCGTTTTATGGCGAAAGTGGGGGACAGGTTGGAGACGCTGGATATATCGAAGCAAATGGTGAAAAAGTCTCGATTATCGATACTAAAAAAGAAAATAACCTGATCGTTCACCTGGTTAAAGAATTGCCATCGAACCCGGAAGCAGTTTTTAAAGCACATGTGAACGGAAACAGGAGACAATTGATAAGTAATAACCATACGGCAACACACTTGTTGCATGCTGCACTGCGAAAAGTTTTAGGTACACACGTTGAGCAAAAAGGATCGCTTGTAAATGCCGACCACTTGCGTTTTGATTTTTCGCATTTTCAGAAAATGACCGATGAAGAAATCAGCCAGGTTGAAGCAGAGGTGAACAGGGAAATCAGGGCGAACTATTCGTTGGAAGAAAAAAGGGCGGTGCCTATGTCAGAAGCCCAGGAACTTGGAGCGATGTCGTTGTTTGGCGAAAAATACGGGGACTTGGTGCGAGTTATTAAATTTGGCGAATCCGTTGAATTGTGTGGTGGATGCCATGTGAAAGCAACAGGGCAAATTGGCTTGCTTAAAATTGTTTCGGAAGGGGCAATTGCTGCTGGGGTACGAAGAATTGAAGCTATTACTGCCGAACGGGCAGAAAAATACATCAATGACCAGTTGGATTTGATCAAAGAAGTTAAAAATTTACTGAAAGGTTCTAAAAATATACGTGACTCAATTGTTGGGTTGTTGGACGAAAATGCTGCCTTTTCAAAACAAGTCGAGAAATTTACCCAGGAACAATTGAAAATCGTAAAGAAAAATTTAAAGAGCCTGGTGCTATTGGAGAAAGGGGTAAATATTATTGCCACGAAAGTTGAATTAGAAGATGCTGATGCCATAAAAGACCTCGCATTTCAATTAAAAAACGAAGTAGATGACCTCTTTCTTGTTTTAGGTGCCGACCTTGGTGGTAAACCTCATCTTACGGTGATGATTTCTGAAAATATTGTGAAAGAAAAGGGTCTGAATGCCGGGCAAATTGTGCGGGAAGCTGGACGCGAATTTAAAGGCGGTGGAGGCGGACAGCCATTCTATGCAACTGCCGGGGGCAAAGATATAAACGGTATTCAGGCAGCCATCGAAAAAGCTTTGTCGTTTATTGAGTAAACAAAATATAGCATAATACTGTTTGAAAAATGTCTGGAACTGTTCAGGCATTTTTTTTTGTTCAATTTGCGAAAGCATATATTCATTGGCTCAATAAAATTCATCATGAAAAGAATATATTTTATACTTACATCCATGCCGTTTATGGCATTTCTTTTTCTTGCTCTGGGTATTTCAATGGCAATTGCCACTTTCGTGGAAAGCAGTTATGGTACACCCGTTGCACGGGCATTGGTTTATCGGACCTGGTGGTTTGAATTGCTATGGGCGCTGTTTGCATTAAACCTGGTGAATAATTTTATCCGGTTTAAGCTTTATACAAAGGAGAAATTTACCATGGGCGTTTTTCATATTTCTTTTATTTTGATGTTGCTTGGGGCAGTGATTACCAGATATGTTGGTTATGAAGGGCTCATGCACATTCGCGAGGGGGAGAGTTCTGATTATATTCTTTCAAGGGAAGATTATTTCACTGCATCGTTTGGCGATCAGGAAAAAACAAAACACGTGATTTTTTCTGAATTAACACCTAAAAAATATACTGCTAAGTTTGATGTAGGTGGAGGTAAACTAAGTGTTAAAACCATTGGGTATATCGAAAATGCAGAGCGCAAACCAATTGAATCGGAAAATGGCGAGCCAATAATCGATTTTGTGTTTTCAACGCCCCAAACGCAGGGAATGCAAACCTATATTTTTAAAGCAGGGGATAAGATCGGCCTGGCAGGTTTTTCAGCCGGGTTTAATTCTTCTGAAACGGCTGCAATATCAATATTCAATAAAGAGGGTCAGTTGTTTTTTACTTCTTCATACCCAATTGATGAAATGGCCATGGGCACACAAAATAAAGTTGTTTATGCAGTGGGTGATACCGTACCTATGAAAAGAATGTTTTTGTATGGATTTGAAGAATATCGGTTCTTAATTCGGGGCTTTTTCGAGAATGCAACATTTGCTGCCGTAAAAAGTGAACAGGAAACCGGGGAGAATGCGGTAATTGTGAAAATTTCGGATGGTGTCAGGGAAAAAATGGTTCCGGTTTTTGGGCACGCCTCAGTGCTTGCCGACACAACGGAAGTTGCACTTTCTGAGGGGACATTAAAACTTGCTTACGGAGCCAAAAAAATTAAACTCCCTTTCAACCTGTTTCTTAAAGATTTTCAATTGGAAAAATATCCCGGATCAAATTCTCCTTCTTCATTTGCTTCCGAAGTTGTCCTTAACAACCCTGATGAGGGAATTAGCAAAGATTATCGGATTTTCATGAACAATACCCTGAATTACAAGGGATTCAAATTTTTTCAATCTTCGTACGATAAAGATGAAAAGGGTACGGTTTTATCGGTCAACAATGATTTTTGGGGAACCTGGATCACTTATCTCGGATATATCCTTTTGATGCTGGGAATCGTTTTGTCCTTGTTCAACAAGAAATCATATTTTGTTTCACTGGTTCGGCGTTTAAAAACTATTCAGGTTGCTAAAACAGTCATAATTGCCTTTCTGGTTTTTAGTGGATTTTCCCTTTCGGCTCAAAAAAATGGGGAAGGGGTAATGATTCCGGCGATCAATGAAGAAATCGTACATGAATTTGGGAAAATATTTGTGCAGGGGCCCGATGGGAGGATAGAACCCATGTCAACACTTGCCAGCGAAGTGGTTCGCAAGGTGGGTAAAAAATCGGTTTTATATGGAAGAAGCCCTGAAGAGGTCGTTCTTAGCATGATGGCATGGCCCGAAATATGGCAAACTTTGCCAATTATCAAGGTTTCTAATAAACAACTGGCTTCCGATTTTGGGGTTAGCGGTAAATATTTTACCATTGAACAATTGTTTGACACGCAGGGGAATTATAAGCTAATGGAACAGGTAAGGGCAGCGCATAACAAAACACCTGTTTTTAGGAATAAAATTGAAAAAGAACTGATTTATGTCGATGAGCGGGTGAACATATTTTTTATGGTTGTTCAGGGCAGTTTGTTCGGGATTTTTCCATCCCACGATACTGAAGATCCGTGGATGCCTCCGGGGACAACCAGCACAGAAATTCCTTCCGGCGATTCTCTATTTGTAAAGAACGGGACACAGTTTTTGCTGCAGTCGATTATTGCACAAAAAAATGATGAAGCCATACAGGCTGTTCATGCAATTGGAAATTATCAGCAGAAATTTGGCGCTGCAATCCTTCCTTCTGAAACGAAAAGGGATTTGGAAATCCTGTACAACAAAGTGAATGTTTTTAAACGGATATTTCCATTCTACCTCTTATTTGGGTTTCTTTTGCTGCTGGTTCTGTTTATCAATATTTTTCGGCAAAAGAAAATGTCTGTTTGGCTGAAGAGGGCTTTTTTATTTGTAATTGTCCTGGCTTTTGCTGGCCATACCCTGGGATTGGTTGCACGCTGGTATATTTCGGGACATGCGCCATGGAGCAATGGATTTGAATCCATTGTGTATGTTTCGTGGGCAGCAATGTTGGCGGGTTTGATTTTTGGAAGAAAATATCTTATGGTGGTTGGAACGGCTTCCATATTATCAGGGATTGGGCTGTTTGTCGCACATTTAAGCTGGATGAGCCCTGAAGTAACCAATTTGGTTCCTGTTTTAAAATCTTACTGGCTGACCATTCATGTGGCAATAATTACCGCGAGTTACGGATTTATAGGCTTAAGTGCTTTTTTAGGAATCCTGGTGCTTATCCTGATTGCTCTTCGGTCAAAAGCAAATGCTGAAAAAGTTAGTGGATTTATTGAGCAACTTACAACCATAAACGAAATGTCGGCAATGGTGGGCTTATACTTTCTTACCATCGGAACATTTCTTGGCGGGGTTTGGGCAAACGAAAGCTGGGGCAGATATTGGGGCTGGGACCCGAAAGAAACATGGGCACTAATTACTATTGTTCTTTATTCTTTTATTGCACACATGCGTCTGATTCCTTCGTTAAAGGGAATTTATAATTATAATGTTGCAACAGTGCTTGGCTTTGCTTCTGTATTGATGACCTATTTTGGTGTGAACTATTATTTATCGGGTTTGCACTCTTATGGGAAAGGGGTGGTTGAAGGTGTTCACTGGGCGGTTCCGGCTAGTTTTGTTGGTTTGGCGGCACTAATGGTTATTGCTTTTGTGAAGGATAACTTCTATCAAAAATCTTTGGAAGATTAGCTTATAAGTTTTTGTTTTCTCGGTTGAAATTTCGACCTGCGCGCTAAAATATTCGAATTTTAAATTTTTAACATTCAGATAATCAGGTTGATGCGGTTTGTTTTTATGCAATATAAATAATAAATTTATTTTGGCATGGCGTAAATTTCACAAAATTCAGGGTTAAGATTAATTATATTTGTTGGATTTGTCTTAACTAAACGAAATGTAATATGGAAGTAACCCGTACTTTTGATATCCTGGATTATACACTTCAAAAATTCCCCCGAGAAGATGCAATTGCCGGTAAGAAAGATGGAAAATGGTATACGTTTTCAACCGAGGAATACCACAAAAAATCACATCAGTTTGCACTGGGACTTTTGGCGATGGGAATGAAGCCGGGAGATAAAATTGCTACAGTTACAACAAACCGCCCTGAATGGAATATTGCGGATATGGGAATGGCAATGGTGGGTGTTGTTCATGTGCCTATTTATCCGACCATTGGCGAAGATGAATATAAATATATACTTCAACATGCCGAGGTTAAACATTTGATTGTTGGGGATGCTAAATTGCACGAAAAACTGAACCCTATTGCCAACATGCTTTCAAATGTGGATAAAGTTTACACGTTTGAAGAAATTGAAGGTGCAACTTTTTATGAAGAGATACTTAAACTTGGCGAATCACGAAAAGAAGAATTTGGTAATAAATTGGAAGAAAGTAAAAATGCGATTTCTCCCGATGACCTGGCGACCTTAATTTATACTTCCGGCACCACCGGTGTTCCCAAAGGCGTAATGCTTACCCAAAATAATTTGGTGTCGAACTTTGTGGCGCATTCTAAAATGCACCATTTGGGCAAAGACCATAGGGTGATTAGTTTTTTGCCTTTGTGCCATGTTTACGAAAGAAGTGTAAATTACCATTTCCAATACAAGGGAATGGGCGTTTATTATGTGGGCAACCTAAGCCAAATTGTTTCTGCCATTAAAGAAATTAAACCCCACATGTTTAATTCTGTCCCACGTTTATTGGAAAAGGTTTACGATGGATTTGTTTCAAAAGGGAAAGAATTATCAGGCATAAAAAAAGCACTGTATTTTTGGGCATTAAACCTTACCCGTCATTTCGAATACAATAAGAAATACAACCCAATTCTAAATCTTAAAATCAAGATTGCCGATAAGTTAATTTACTCGAAATGGCGTGAGGCACTTGGAGGAAATATAGTTTACATAGTTTCGGGCGGAGCTGCGCTTCAGCCGCGAATTGCCAGGGTCTTGGGTATGGCAAAAATGTGCAACCTCGAAGGTTATGGTTTAACGGAAACCTCACCTGTAATTGCTGTTAACAATCCGGCAAGCGGAGAAATGAAAATAGGTACGGTTGGCGCCATCCTGGAAGGTTTTGAGGTAAAAATTGCCGAAGATGGCGAAATACTTTGCAAAGGTCCCGGGGTAATGAAAGGTTATTACAAAGCACCTGAGCTTACATCGGAAGTAATTGATAGTGCTGGTTGGTTTCACACAGGCGATATTGGCATCCTTGAAGATGGGAAATACCTTAAAATTACAGACCGAAAAAAAGAAATTTTCAAACTCTCCGGGGGTAAATACATTGCTCCGCAAATGATCGAGAATAAACTTAAAGCTTCGAACCTGATAGAACAGGTAATGGTTATAGGCGCCAACGAAAAGTTTGCAAGTGCTTTAATTTCACCAAACTTTCCGTTACTCCACGATTGGTGTTCGAAAAATAAAATCCATTTTGAGGATAATAAGGACCTGATTCAAATTCCGGAGGTCGTTGCACAAATTCAACGGGAAGTAAATACAATCAATAAAACCCTGGGTTCGCATGAACAAATTAGCAGGATTCGGCTCGTTTGTGAAGAATGGACACCAAACTCAGGTGAATTGTCCCCAACCTTAAAACTAAGAAGAAATATGGTTGCGGTGAAATACCAAAAACTGATCAACGATATTTATTCGGTTTCCAGAAACTAAATATTCAAAATAAACAATTTGAAGCCACTCTTTACCGGGTGGCTTTTATTGTTATTTTTATGCAAATAACCGTTCCCAGGGAATCCCTGCCAAAACCAACACCAAAGCAATTGAAGTAAAAATTGCCATTAATTTATGTTTTTTAACGGCTACTTTTGCTCTTTTAGATTTTGCTTTTCCGATGTGAACAACAATCAATGCAAGGAACATAATAAAAATATGCTCCACGGCGATAAACCGCAAACTGCTGGTTTTCATTGCAGCACCAAAATCTGCAAAAGCTGCTTTTACCAATGGGCTAAAAAAAGCATAAAGTACAATACCGATTAAAAATTGCAAATCATATGCTGCAGTGAGTACGGTTCCAAATATAGAATCGCTTTTACTCCAGGCCTTTTTTCCAAGCCAACCGGCAAATGATTTAACAATAACAAGGATGAACAATATGAGAAGTGCCCAACGGAGCATGTCATGGATGTGTAAGATTATCGGATACATATCTTTTTGTGTAAATAAATTCATATGAGGATATAACAGTAAAGATTCAATTTGGTTTTAAATTTGAGTGCATTCTACATGTTTATTTATGAACGAATGCCTTATCAAATTAAAATAAATCATTATTCTTTACGGGTGTATTTAAGTAAAAGAAAGATATTTTTTGCCCGTAAGACTTGCCATTGTTGCATTTCATCATAATTGTCCCAAACCGGATTTTTTTTCAAGGCAGAAATACTTCTCATAAAATGCAGAATTTTAGTACTTATAATTATCTTGTAAACGTTATTTTTCTAGTTTTATAGAAATTATTAATTTTAAAGGTAATTATAGCTCTGAGTCCCCTGATCTTTATTTGATTGTAATAAATTTTAAGCTTTAAAAGAATTATCATGCAAAACGTAAAAAACCCATTGATTTTTGTTGTTGAAGACAACAAGGTTTACAATAAACTAATTGTAAATTACCTGAAATCAAACAAATATGTAAATGTGGAAGCATTTTATAGTGGGGAAGAGTGTTTAAAAAACATTGAAAAAGGGCCGGATATTATTATCCAGGATTATCTTTTAGAAGGCATGAATGGTATTGAGGTACTAAAAAGGGTAAAAAAAGTTAGTCCAAATACAGAGTTTATATTCCTGTCGGGACAGGATAGCATGGATGTTGCAATCAACACCATGAAATACGGGGCATTTGATTACATTGTGAAAGACCAGATGACCCTGGAGAAAATGGTCAATAAAATCAACCAGATCATGTCGGTAACAACGCTTAAAAAATCAAAAAAACAGTACAAGCTTGGGATCGTATTGTTTTTTATTGTCTTATTTTTGATTGTTCTGTTTATCATCCTGTTCTTTTTTACCGATATGTTCGGGGTACATGTGTAAGAAATAATTATGATACATAAATAAAAACGGGGTTGATATTAATCGACCCCGTTTTTTGTATAATGGATTTTAATTTACGTAGATTGAGTAGTTCTTTCCAATCGTTTCAGTACGGCAAAAATAAATGCTGCTGAAATTAAGCAAAGTCCAACCAAAATGGCGAAGAACTGCCATAACTCTATTCTATCCCAGAAATATCCGATAAAGCCGGCAGCGGCGTTTCCGATCGCTGTTGCAGCGAACCATCCGCCTTGTGCCATCCCTTTATATTTAGGTGGTGCAACCTTTGATACAAACGAAATTCCAATCGGACTTAAGAACAACTCGGCAATGGTTAATATCAAGTAACAGTTAATTAGCCAATAAGGTGAAATTAGATTATCAGAAACCCCGCCATTTAGTTCTCCAGGTGAAGTTAATCCCAAGGAAGCTGCAATTAAAACACCAAATCCAACAGCTGTAATTAACATTCCATAACCAATTTTTTTGGGTGCCGATGGTTCTTTCCCTTTATTTCGCAATGCAGTGAATATTCCAATTACAACAGGTGTTAAAAATACGATGAATATAGGGTTAAAATGCTGGAATTTTTGAGGGGTAATTGTATAGTCTCCTGTGTATGAACTAATGGTGTAATAGGCAATTGCAGCCCCCGCAATTAAAACAGCAACACCAATTCCTTTGGTTTTTCCTGATTTGCCGGTAAATAAAAGCACGGTGCCAATAATAGCGAATAAAATTGGTAACAGCTGGCTAAGGTCAAACAGGACATAAGTGCTTGGTGCTACATTGCCTAACTGCGTGTAGTCCCGTGCAAAAATGGTCATTGTAAAACCATTTTGGTGGAATGCCATCCAGAAAAATATCACCACAAGGAAAACCAGGCCAAGCGCAATTAACCGTTCCCTTATTTGTTGGGCGCTAAGGATAACAACCTTGTCTTTATGTTCCTCCGATTTTGCCTTTTGTTTTTCAGTAAGATCGGCATGTTTATAGTATTTTCTGAAGCCAATAAAAACAAGGAATGAAACGATCATGCTAATCGATGCAATTCCAAATCCTGCATTATAAGACTCGCTGAGAGTTTGAATGTATGAATTGGAGAATGAAGTTAAATCTGTAAACCCCGCACCCATTTGTGCTTTTGCAATTTCAGTAAATTGGGCAACATTTTCCAACTTGCCATCTAAAAATTGGTGTGCCATATGGGGGATGGAAGAATCATAAGTAAATCCTTTTTTGCCCAATACCCAATTACCGATGCCTTCGGCAGCACTCGGTGCGAAAAAGGCACCAATATTAATCCCCATATAAAACAAGTTAAAGGCATTGTCCCTGTTGGCGCTGTATCTGGGATCATCGTACATGCTTCCTACCAAAGCCTGCAAATTTCCTTTGAAAAATCCTGTGCCAAGCGAAATGACTGCCAGGGCGAGGTAAACGATCATAATGTCCATCCCCGGAAGGGCCAACAGCCCATATCCAATAAACATTACAACAGTGCCAAGTGCTATGGTTTTGCCATAACCAAGAAGGTTGTCGGCTATATATCCGCCAAGAAGTGGAAGAAAATAAATACCAAATAAGAATGTACCATATACACTTCCGGCTTCTGCAGTGGTAAAACCAAATTTTGCTTGAATATAAAGTACAAAAATGGCGAGCATGGTATAATACCCAAAACGCTCACCCATGTTAGCAAAAAAAGCTACGATTAGCCCCTTCGGATGTCCTTTTAACATAGTTTCGTTTTTTAATGATTAATGTATCCCCTTGTAAAGCTAACAAATATAGAAATCTTTTTAAATTGAATCACTTGATATTAGTCAGGTAAAACCTACATGAAATGTAGCGTGCTTTTCGTATGTGGTTTTTTCGGGAACTTATTTTTTTGAACATTTCTTCTAAAACCACAGTAAGAAAGGCAGAATGAAAATTTGTACCTTTACAGGAACTCAAAATAAGCCATAAAGCCCATGAAAATATTTTCCACAAATCAAATTGCAGATATCGATAAATATACGATTGAAAATGAACCTGTATCCGATATCGACCTCATGGAGAGGGCTTCCGAACAGTTGGTGGATTGGATTGTTCGCGAGGTTCTGAATGATAAAAATATTTACCTGTTTGCAGGGCCCGGGAACAATGGAGGTGATGCTTTGGCAGTTGCAAGAATGCTTGCATCAAAAGATTATTCTGTGAAAGTCTTTCTGTTATCGTTCGGCAAAGAACTAAAAGGTTCACCGGCCATTAATTGGAAAAGACTAGTCAACCAACAAAAGGTGGAGCTAAATGCTATTAATTCAGAAGTTGATATTCCTGAAATTAGTTCTGATGAAGTTATTATTGACGGTTTGTTTGGATCGGGGCTTACCCGTTCTCTCGAAGCACTTGCTTCACAAGTTGTGAAAAAGATAAATAAAAGTGGGGCAAGGGTTATTTCCATTGATATTCCAAGTGGATTAATGGGGGAAGATAATGCAACCAATGACCCAGAAAGCATAATTTGCGCCTCCCAAACATTGACTTTGCATTTTCCCAAAATCAGTTTTTTCTTTCCTGAGAATGAAAAATATGTTGGAGATTGGCATGTTTTGCCGATTGGCTTACATCCGGGTGCGATTGAGAAAACAAAATCAGAATATCACTATTTAGATGTCAGTGAAATTGCCGGGATTTTAAAACCTAGGTCAAGGTTTACACATAAAGGGACCATGGGGCATGCCTTGCTAATAGCCGGAAGCTATGGCAAGATGGGAGCAGCAATATTAGCTTCAAAAGCTTGTTTGCGTGCCGGGGTTGGATTGCTAACCACGCATCTTCCCCGTTTGGGCTACAGTATTATTCAGGTAGCTGTACCGGAAGCAATGGTAAGCATCGACCAGTCGGACCATATTTGTACCGAGTTCCCAAAACTTAAACAATTTAATGTTGTTGGTGTGGGGCCCGGAATTGGCACCAAGCAAAATACCCAAAGGGCATTGTACCATTTACTGGAACAAGCAACAAAACCTATGGTGCTTGATGCTGATGCCCTGAATATATTGTCCGATCATCCTGAATGGATGGAAGAGTTGCCCGAACAATCCATTCTTACGCCTCATCCCGGAGAATTTAAAAGATTAGTGGGGGAATATGATAACTCGTTTGGACGCCTAAAAGCACAGGCAGGATTTTCAAAAAAATATAGGGTTATTATGGTACTTAAAGGTGCGTTTACGACCATTACTTCGCGCGATGGGCAAGTATATTTTAATTCTTCAGGTAATCCTGGAATGGCGACTGCCGGAAGCGGGGATGCTTTAACAGGAATATTAACAGGTTTGCTTGCTCAGGGCTTACCCCCAATCAATGCTGCATTATTGGGAGTTTATATACATGGCTTAGCTGGCGATATTGCTACAGCTAAAAAGTCGCAACAGTCATTAATTGCCAGTGATATTATTGATGCGCTTGGAGATGCATTTCTTTCTTTAAAAACTCGGACGGACGAATAATTTTAATATTTTTAAATCAAATTCAAAAAAACAGCCATGAAATATATTGCAACAATTCTTATTCTCTTATTTATCCTTCCGGTATTCGGGCAGCGAAAAAAAGAAGAAACTGAAACAGTACCTACTTTTGTCGAAGGGGTAATTTATGCACTTCCGCAAACCGGATTAAGGGTTTGGGCAGTTGCCAGTGAGGAAGCTTATGTTCCCGGTCCATTTGCCACTTTCGCGGATGAACTGCTGGGAATACCCGATGCTAAAACTCAGGCTGCTTCAAATTGGGTAATGAACGAGGTCCAACTGGAAGTTTTCTCTGAACCAGATCCTAATAAAATTTTTAAGGCAATGGGCGAAACCGCATCATTGATCAGCTTAAGCCCTAGTGGCTGTATGACTGGAATTAATACTTCGGAAGTTGGGTTAGAGGCAAAAGAAGTCGTTACAAACCAGTTATTATCAAAAAGGCTGGAGAGTTTAAAGGCAAAATACACGAATTATTCGGAAACTGCTTTTTATATGCCTGGTGATTCGACCAATAATTTTCGCCCAACACGTATTTCAATGCAACAAAAAGCTGCCGAAGCTGCGGCAAAAATATTGGAATGCCGCAAAGCAATGTTCGAAATTTCTGCTGGCTTATTGGACGAATTCCATCCCGATGGCGAAGCGTACAAACAAAGTTTAGAACAATTGAAGAAAACGGAGCAAGAATATTTATCGCTTTTTGTGGGCAAAACAAGCACCCATTCATCAAAATTTAGTTTTGATATTGTTCCATCGAACAGTTCAACAAAAGGCGAAGTAATATTCAGGTTCTCCGAACAAAAAGGGGTTGTTGGCAAAAGTGACCTTTCAGGTAAACCTGTAATGATTGAAATAAAAAATCTGGATGCATTGACTGCGGCAGTGAACAATAAACTTGCTTCTGCAAATCCAAATGCTGGAGAAAGTGGGGTTTATTATAATATGCCGGGCATTGCCGATGTTGTAATATCGTATGAGTTAAATCCAATTGCAAGCTCCAGGATAACTGTTGCCCAGTTTGGTTCAGTGGCACCTGTTCCGGAAAACCTTTTGGATGGATTGCACAAATTGGAATTTCATCCTGAAACCGGGGCAATCAAAAATATTTCAATAAAATAAAAGCGTGGGTAGTTAAAAATAGCTACCCATTTTTATGTCATTTTTCTACCTTGTTATTTTTCTTATTTTTATCAGCTTTGAATAATTACAACTAAAATAAATTCTATGACAAATTCAATTAAACAAACTCTTCGTGACTCGAAGAAGGCAAGATGGACAGCTTTGGTGATATTGTCTTTTACAATGTTTGCAGGCTATATGTTCACCGAGGTTATTTCTCCCCTAAAACCAATCATGGAGCGTACATTAGCAATGAATAGTTCTGATTATGGTTTTATTACCAGTGCATATGGATTATTTAATGTATTTCTTTTAATGCTGATTTTGGTTGGTATTTTTCTGGATAAATTTGGTGTCCGGGTTAGTACCATTGCTTCAGCATTGATTATGATTGTTGGGGGATCCATAAAATATGCTGCTTTTAAAGGTTTAATTGGTAGTGCAGAGAATGATATTTTAATTCCTTTAATAAATATTACGATTACAACCCAGGTTTTTTGGGCAGGTTTTGGTTTTGCCCTGTTTGGTGTAGGAGTCGAATATGCTGGGATTACAGTTTCAAAAGCTGTTGCAAAATGGTTTAAAGGAAAAGAAATTGCTCTTGCGATGGGAATGCAGGTGGCAATTGCACGAATAGGATCATTTGCCCCTTTGGCGTTTGGTGCTCAAATTGCAAATAAATACGATGTGCCGACCACAATTCTTATTGTTGTAGTCTTTTTAATCTTAGGTTTAATAGGATTCTTCTACTATAATACATTGGATGCTAAATTAGATAAACAAATAGATGATGAGGAAAATGCTTCGTCTGAAGATGAATTTAAATTGTCTGATTTGGGTGTAATCATAAAAAATCGTGGTTTTTGGTTGATTGCTTTTTTATGTGTTTTCTTTTATTCAACGGTCTTTCCTTTTTATAAATATGGTCCTGATTTGATGGTGAATAAATTTGGTGTTAGTGAAGGTTGGGCTGGATTGTTGCCAAGTTTAGTGCCATTTGGAACCATGCTTTTAACACCATTTTTTGGAAGTATATACGACAAAAAGGGAAGAGGTGCTTCTATTATGATACTTGGGGCAGTCCTTTTGATAATTGTTCACGTTATTTTCTATCTGCCATTCATTACTAACGTGGTTGCAGCATTTTTTAATGTTATCCTTTTGGGTATCGCATTTTCTTTGGTTCCATCAGCAATGTGGCCTTCAGTGCCAAAAGTTATTCCCGAAAAACAACTTGGTAGTGCTTATGCCTTGATTTTCTGGGTTCAAAATTTTGGATTGTGGGGAATTCCATTGGCAGTCGGAATTGTACTTGACAGAACAAACCCGGGTGTAGCAGAAGCAAAAAATGCTGGAGAAATGATTAATTACGATTATCAAACTACATGGACTATTTTTGTCGGACTCACCATTCTTGCTTTGTTAACTTCGTTTTGGCTGAAATTCGAAGATAAAAGAAAAGGTTATGGATTAGAATTACCAAATATTAAAAAATAGAATATAGATATGTCAGAAATAAAAAATTTAGAACCTAAAGCACTTTGGGGCATTTTTGACCAAATGTTGCAAGTTCCCCGTCCTTCAAACCATGAAGATAAAATTCAGGATTGGGCAGTGAATTTTGGGAATAGCCTTGGGTTAAAAACCGTAAAAGACGAAGTTGGCAATGTGATTATTTCCAAACCTGCCACACCTGGTATGGAAAACCGAAAAGGGGTTATCTTTCAAGGGCATTTGGATATGGTTCCGCAAAAAAACAGCGATAAAGTTCACGATTTTGTTTCCGATCCTATTGAAGCTTTTGTGGATGGCGAATGGGTAACTGCCAATGGAACAACCCTTGGAGCAGACAATGGGATTGGGGTTTCGGCTGCTTTGGCTGTTTTGGCTTCCGACGACATTGAGCACGGACCTGTTGAGGTATTGCTTACAGCTACCGAAGAAACAGGAATGGATGGCGCAAACGGATTAAAACCAGGTTTACTCGATGGGGAAATTCTTTTAAATACCGATTCGGAAGACGAAGGCGAACTTTACGTAGGTTGTGCCGGTGGCGAAGATGCCAACATAACTTTTCATTACGAAGAAGAGGAACCCCCTGTTGGATTTGCAGGGGTAAAACTGAATATAACCGGATTAAAAGGAGGGCACTCAGGAATCGATATTCCACTAGGAAGGGGCAATGCAATAAAAGTATTTTTTAGGATACTAAATGCTGCTACCGAAAAATTAGGGGTGAAACTTTCAAGTGTCGATGGAGGGAGTTTACGAAATGCAATTCCACGTGAAGCATTTGGTGTGCTTGCAGTTGAAGAATCAAAAGTGGCTGATTTTATTGCTTTAGTTGATGAGATTGGCGATATCATTAAAGCCGAATTATCAGAAACCGAACCGGATATGCAAGTTGCTGTGGAGGAAGCTCCGGTACCTGAAAAAGTAATGGATGCTAAAACACAGAAAAACCTTACCTATGCAGTAGTTGCCTGCCCCAATGGTGTTATCCGCATGAGCAATAGCATGGAAGGACTGGTTGAAACATCGACCAACCTGGCAATTGTAAAATCAAATGCCGAAACCAAAACAATATTGGGGGCTTGTTTAATGCGTAGCTCTGTTGACAGTGCAAAGGATGAGTTGGGTACACGGATTAAGGCGGTTTTTGAGCTGGCTGGTGCCGATGTACAATTTGCAGGTGGCTATCCCGGTTGGAAACCAAACATGGATTCGCCAATCCTGAAAACCATGTTAAAGGTTTATGAGGATAATTTTGGTAAAATACCGGAAATAAAAGCAATCCACGCAGGTTTGGAATGTGGGATACTAGGTGGTCCATATCCACATTGGGATATGATTTCCTTTGGTCCAACCATTCGTTTTCCCCATTCACCCGATGAAAAAGTGAACATTGAAACCGTTCAAAAATTTTGGAAATTTTTAGTGGCAACACTGAAAGAAATTCCTGTCAAATAATCTGGTAAATCGAATTTATAGGAAAAAGGATGACATCTCCCTTAAAAGAGATGTCATCCTTTTCTTTTACAGACACTTTATATTAGAACCCGATTAAGGTTACAAGTTCAACGTAGGATAGCACTTGTATTTCTAGAATTGAGAAATAAACAATTCATAAAAAAGCAAGGCGACAAAGCCGTAATCCTTTAAATTTCCTTTCAGGAATTTTCGGGCTTTGGTAATATGGTCCTCAACTGTTTTCACCGATATATTTAATTCATCAGCAATTTTTTGGTTTGTCAATCCTTTTTCTTTGCTCAATAAATAGATCTTCTTACGTTGTGGTGGCAATTGATCGATTGTCGATTTCACTTTTTCGGAAAGAATGGAATAATCAACCTGAACCTCAGTATCTGAGCTGTTTTTTACTACCTTAAATTTGAGGTCCTCTAAAAATTCTTTTTCTGAAATTTTTTTCCGAAAAACAGAAATAATCGTGTTTTTTGCAATGGTAAAAATATAAGCCTCAATGTTCGAATCTTTTTTGAGCTTATCCCTGTTATTCCATAACCTTACAAAAACTTCCTGAACGATATCCTGTGCATCCGATTCCGTCTTTAAATATCCAAAGGCAAAACGGTAGAGACGTTTACTATATTGGGAGTAGAGTTCGTTGATGGCATTTTTATCTCCTTCAATAAATTGTTTGAACAGTTTATCTGCACTCATCGCCAGAAAATTTTTATATAAGTATCAAAACTACAAAAATATTTCATTTTATTTGAGTTAACTTGGTTATGCGCCACCATAAAAAATTAAATTTCGAATGTAACCATTAAAAATAAATTTAAGGGCAGGGGTTTTTTTAACCAAAAGCGTCTTGTAAATAGATAGGAATAAATATGCAAAAAATCTTTCAAAAATATCTTTCAAATAATTGCACAGAAGATGAGTTTATGTCATTGGTTGAATTGTTTGTAAAACCTGAAAACAGGAAGTTTGTAGATGAATATATGAAAGAAGATTGGAAACAAAATTCTTCAGATGGAGATGTACCTGATTTATCATCGGTGCTTCATAAGGTTCATTTTGAAATAAACAAACGGGAAAAGGTAATCCGAAAGTCTCCAAAGATACTCACTTACCTAATTCGTGTAGCAGCCGTATTACTTGTGCCATTGGCGATTGCTTTTTTTATGAAAGAGCAAAAAACCAGCACAGATATTACCATGCAAACCATTTCAACGCCACTGGCTTCGAAAACCACATTTAAATTACCGGATGGTAGTATTGTTTGGTTAAATTCTGGTTCATCAATTAGTTTTCCATCCAATTTTGAAGATGGATTAAGGGAAGTTAAATTAACAGGTGAGGCATATTTTGATGTCACAAAAAGTAGTCGGCCTTTTATCGTTGAAACTCCTTTGGTTTCGGTTAATGTATTGGGAACAGCGTTTAATGTGATGGCCTACAAAAACGAATTGCCAGAAGTTACACTCGAGCGGGGGAGTGTGTTGCTTCATACAAAATCAGGCAACGAGGTCAAACTGAAACCAAAACAACATGCAGTTATTGATACATCCCTCTATTCAATTGCTTTGACAAATGTCGATACTGAGATTTTTACCTCATGGATAAATAACCAACTGATTTTTAATAACGAAACATTTGCCAACGTTGTAAAAAGGTTGGAGCGTTGGTATAATATTAAAATTGAAGTTTCCGATAAGTCTTTGGCAAATAAAAGGCTAACGGCCACGATAAAATATGAATCAATAGGTGAAATAATAGAGTTGTTGGAGATTACCCTGCCTATTAAATATGAGTTCAATAAAAATGAACGCAAGTTGGTAATTGTTAAATCGCATAATGAATAACAAAAAATATAATCTAACAAAAATGGAATGCCAATGAAAATATAAACGAAACAAGAACCTCGCTTTGGAGCGAAAAAAAAGCAGGGAAGGTGCGAGCTTCCCTACTTCAGAAAAATAATTAAGGAAAATTATTAATCTTAACAAATCAAACTTATGAAAAAAATCAAATTGAAGAAAATACCATGGGGAAATTTCTTCTTTAAATTATTAATTGTTATGAAACTAAGTATTTTTGTTCTTTGCTTATCAGTTTTTTCTGCATTTGCAACTGAAACATATTCTCA
The DNA here is from genome assembly GCA_963677475.2 of Prolixibacteraceae bacterium. Taxonomy (GTDB): domain Bacteria; phylum Bacteroidota; class Bacteroidia; order Bacteroidales; family Prolixibacteraceae; genus JABMQB01. The sequence continues at coordinate 413,874 of CAXXQD010000022.1, forward strand.
ATCGACAAAACTAAGCTTGTCGCTTGCGGATGTGAGTATTAATACTGTTTTGAAGCATATTGAGGATCAAAGTGAATTTCGTTTCTTTTATTCAGAAGATATTGATACCGAAATAAAAGTTTCAGTTAACCTTCAAAAAACCGGAATTCAGGATATATTGGATGAGATACTCTCTGAAACCCCAATTACTTACAAAATAGTGGGCCGGCAGGTTGCGCTTTTTAATAAAGAAGTAAACAATATTAGCCTTCCATCAGAACAAGCCATTCAGGTGAGGGGAAAAGTAAGCGACCAAAATGGTGAGTATTTACCAGGAGTTACTGTTTTAATAAAAGGAACAACTCAGGGCACTATTACCGATATTGACGGAAATTATTTACTAGCAAATGTAACTGAAAACGCTACACTGGTTTTTTCATTTGTTGGAATGCAAACTGTTGAGGTACCTGTAAATGGACGTACCATTATTGATGTTCAGTTTCAGGAAGAAACCATTGGTTTAGAAGAAGTTGTGGCGATCGGGTATGGAACCATGAAGAAAAGTGACCTTACTGGTTCAGTTGCATCAGTTAGTGGCAAAACAATTTTGGCAACACCTGTTCCAAATATAGCCCAGGCTATGCAAGGAAAACTGGCTGGTGTAAGTATCGTTTCTCAAGATGGCCGCCCAGGTGCAGACATTGATATCCGCGTCAGGGGAGGAGGTTCAATTTCGCAAAGTAACCAACCATTGATCCTTATTGATGGTGTGCCAGGTTCTTTAAACGATGTCCCTACCGACCAAGTCGAGAGTGTTGATGTATTGAAAGATGCATCTTCTACGGCCATTTATGGTGCACGTGGTGCAAACGGTGTAATCCTTGTTACAACGAAAGGTGCTAAGGAAGGTAAAGGATCTGTGAGCTATAACAGCTATGTCAAAATTAATACACCTTCTAATTATTTGGAGTCCCTTAGCCCCTATGAGTATTTGAAATATGTTTGGGGCAATGCTGCTGCAAATGGTAGTGCATATTCAGATCCATTCGAAAAATTATATGGTATCGGGTCATACACAACAAACAATGCTGGAGGAATTGAAAGTTACCGTAATATGGCATCAGACGATATTCAAAGGGACGTATATAACAGCTCCGTTTCCTGGAATCATAACCTTACCATAACCGGTGGTACAGACAAAACCAAAATCTTGTTCTCGACAAACTATACCGATGAACAAGGGATGAAAATCAATTCGTACCTGAAACGTGCCAATGTAATTTTTAAACTTGACCAGAAATTATTTGACAACGTTACTTTTAATTTAGATACCCGTTATACCGATAGCCAAACACTTGGTAATGAAAGCACAACCAATGGTTATGGATCAATACTTTCATCTTCTTACCAGTTCCGACCAATAGCAACTTCACATATATTAGGTGATGTTGATGCATTGAGGGAAGGTAACATTGAGCAATATGGAAAAAATGTTATGTGGGATACCCACAGTCCGGTAGCGCGTATTGGTGACTATGATCCATTAGATCTGAATCAAAGCCTTCGTGGCATTGCATCTTTAGGATGGGAAGTTATTGATGGTTTAACTTATCATACCGATTTAAGTTTACAAAGATCGTGGACACAGAGAAAATATTGGTCAGGGGCTATTTACAACGACTATGTTGACGATTTAACCGGAGTAGTTCTTTACGCGGGAGCGGTTGATTACCGGAAATCAAACAGTTGGGCCTTACGCTGGACGAATACATTAAACTATGAATTTAATATCAACGAAATCAATAAATTTAACTTATTGGCTGGACATGAGATTTCTAATTCAGGGGGAGCAGGTATATCAATACAAGCAAACCATTTCCCATCAAATTTTGATAAGGAAACAGCCTTTGCACAAATTAACCAATATGATCAGGAAAATGGATCAGCAACATTTTCATCAAGCGTAAGTACACCGAACCGTATTGTGTCATATTTCGGAAGGGCAAACTATTCATTAATGGATAGATATTTATTAACGTTGACATTCCGTGCTGATGGATCTTCTAAATTTGCACCAAGCAATCGTTGGGGATATTTCCCTGCAGGTGCTTTTGCATGGAGGATGTCTGAAGAGCCTTTCATGGAAAACATCACCTGGATGGATAACCTGAAAGTCAGGGCTTCTTATGGTGAGGTTGGAAATGATGGAATCAGTTCAGATTTGTGGTCACAAACATGGGCATCTGAAACTGATCAACGTTGGCAATATTCACTGAACAACCAACGCCAAACTTCTTACGACCTGTCTTCTTCAACTTTGGCAAATACAAACTTAAAATGGGAGACTACAATTACACGCGATTTAGGGATCGATTTTACAGTGTTTAACAGTCGTTTATCTGGAACCATTGACGCATATTGGAACACTACCAAAGATTTGTTAATGTTGACCAGTATTCCTGGTATTACAGGATTTACAGCTACTTATGCTAACATTGGGCAAACAAGTAACAAAGGGGTCGAAATCTCACTTTCAGGTACAGTTTTCAAAAACGATGATTGGAATATTTCTGTTGGAGGTAATATTAACTTCAACAAAAACAACGTGGATGAACTTGCACCTAATGTTACCGGACTTTATGGTACTTCATGGGGTGGGGTATTTACTTATCCGACCAACGATTATATCCTGGAAGAAGGCCGTCCGGTTGGATTGGTTAGAGGGTTAACCTACGAAGGATTCTATACCCCGGATGACTTTACGTACGAAAATGGTTTATATACTTTAAAGGATGGAGTAGCTGATATCGGTAACTGGATGGCTGTTGTTCATGGTCTCAGTGGAAGTGATCGTCCATCTGACCAGCACGCATATCCTGGACTTCCAAAGTTTAAGGATATTTATGAAGATGGTGTTATTGATGACCAGGATATCACAATTATCGGAGATATGAACCCGGTTCAAACTGGAGGTATCAACTTAAATACTTCATACAAGAATATTGATTTGGGGTTATACTTCAACTGGAGCTATGGCAATGAAGTTTACAATGCAAATAAATTGGTTTCGTTGTATGGACTTAAGGAACAAGGTGTTTATCAAAATAAATTGGACATCATGAAAAATTCATATAAAATTTATGATGTCGTAAATGGACAACTTGTAAGGTTAACAACACCCGAAGAATTGAACGCAGCAAACGTGAATAGCAATCTTCCATTGGCATATCAGGAAGTTGGAGGGGTTTCAACCCTTGGTATTGAAGATGGCTCGTTCCTTCGTTTGAATACATTAACTTTAGGTTACACAGTGCCTAAGTCCCTATTGTTAAAGGCTGGGATAAACAATCTCCGCATTTATGGTAGTATCTACAATGTGTTTACAATCACAGGATATACCGGACTTGATCCTGAAGTAAATGCTAGTTCGTCGCATAACAATGCCGTATATCCGACTACAGGATTGGATTTTGGCACCTACCCACGTGCACGTGCATTTGTTTTCGGACTAAATCTTAGTTTCTAACCATTAAAAAAGTAACTATTATGAGAAGATTGATAAAATATATAGCAGTAGTTGTGCTGTGCATATCATTTACACAATGTGAAGATTATTTGAACACATCGTCCCCGTCGAATGTAGATGACGATTTTGTTACCTCCACAACTTCGGAAACGTTTAAAACGCTTTCATGGTGTTATTCAAATTATCGACAAGCGTGTATTATGGGGGTTTACAGATGGAACGATCCTATTTCTTCGGATGCCGAAATGTATCCAGAGGAAAACTCCAGTAATAATATTAATGCAATTCTACAGCCAGACCAGCTTCCAATCAATTATATGGAAGGCGGTTTCAATAGCTTATACACTACTCTGGCCCGGGCTGGTAAGGTGGCCAATGTTATTGCAGAAAAGCAGGAATATATTGATGATGTTGAGGCAGGAACTGTTACCGATTGGACCCATCTTTATGGTGAAGCAATAACCATGAGGGCTCTTTGCTATTTTGATTTGATTAAACATTTCGGAGATGTCCCATATAATTATGAGAATAGTTATGTAGAAGAATATACACTAACTTCCCGCTTCGATATTTACGATGATTTGATTGAATCATTGAAAGAAGTTGAGCCTTTGATGTACAAATTAGGAGAAGGTGGTATTACAGCTGAGCGCCTTTCCAGGTCATACTGCGATGCACTAATTGGGCAATTGGCACTTTTTGCAGGTGGTTACCAAACCATTCGTACGGATGTGTCGGGACTTTATGGAGATGTTCAGTTTACAACAAAAGGTATTGAGGAGTATGATTGTGTTTATGCCCGACGTAACGATTATCTTTCATATTATCAAACTGCTAAACAATATTTGCAAAAGTCAATGGATAATATTGGGTCTGCCTATTTCATCACATCCGACAGTAGGGCTTATGCAAATAATCCTTTCCAATTAAACTTTCAATATTTCGAGAATTTGCAGGTTAGTCCTGAATCATTATTTGAATTAGGAAACCTGCAAGGTGGTCAACAAAGGACAACCAGTGAATATTCATATGCTTTTGGACGGCCATCAGATGGAGGTGGTTCAAATGCTGCTCCTTGTAAAACATTTGGATGTCTTCGTATCATCCCAACAGTATATTATGGGGAATATGATGTTACAGATAAACGCAGGGATGCCAGTGTTGCAGTAACAGGTAGCAATGGAGATGGAAATGAAAAAATGTTGTCATTTAGGCCTGGTAATAAATCTGCCGGGGGAATTGCAACAAACAAATGGGACGAAAACCGAATGGATCCTCCATACGTTGCTTCTCAGAGATCGTCAGGGATGAACTGGCCTATTTTGAGGGTTGCTGATGTAATGCTTATGTTGGCTGAAGTGAAAGCCGAAATGGGTGAAAGCGATGCGATTAATTTAGTGAACCAAATCCGCGAAAGGGCTTTTGGTAATTCAGACCATAATTTAAGTGGATTGTCGGGAGATGATCTAAAAGATGCAATTTTGCAGGAACGTAAACTTGAGCTTCTTGGCGAAGGAATGCGTCGTTGGGATTTGATAAGAAATGGTAAACTTTCTGAAAGAGCCATGGGTATTCGTTCTGAAATGAATGCCATGATCAGTGATCTTTCAAGCAATGGTTTCCACCAATTTGCCAACGGTAATGTAATTTCCAGTTATATCTGGACCAAAATGGTTCATTTAGATAATCCGCTAACTTATGAATGTACTGATAAAAATGACCCAGTTCTATTCCCAGGATGGCGTGGTCAATACGATTATGCATCAATTGTAGCGGTTAGTTCAAAAGTTGCTGGGACAAACCATAACGTAGCTATTAAAGGACTGTTTAACTATATTGATCCGAATGGCGCTGAAGCTGCTGCTTTGGAAAGCGAAGGTTATGTCAAAACCAATTGGGGGATTGATATTGTAAACAATGCTTCAAGCTATAACAGGAATATTCTTTCAGGGGTAACATCAACAGATCAGCCTCCGAGGTATTATTTCCCAATCCCTTATGAAACCATAAGCAAATCGGAAGGACAGGTTACCAACGGATATGGATTGGCACAACAATAAAAATGATCTAAATTCGAGCTGTTGAGATTGCCATAACCTCAATTGATTCGGATTTCTGAAAACATCAATCGTTCATAAGATAAAAAATAATTGATGTCATAAAGTTTCAAAGGAGGGGCTTTCATTTGGAGGCCCTTCCTTTTATTTGGTAGCGATTAAATTACTGTGTCTTTGCGATAACATTCGTAAGCTATTTGACAATCAGATAATACTTTAATTGGGGAATAAATAGTATCTTGAAAGCACAGATAATCTATCCATGTATATTGAATGATATTTTTAAAAATCAAAAAAATTAAACAGATGAAAATTATAAAAAGTCATACAAAAATTACTTGTTTATTATTGGTCTTGCTTTTCTTAAGTTGTAATCTCTCACAAAATAAACCTGTTGTTATTTATTTGATTGGGGATTCAACAATGGCCGATTATTCAAATAATTACGACCCGGGGAAAGATTATTTTAAAACCAGATTCCCGGTAACCGGATGGGGACAAGTTTTTCAGGAATGTTTTACTGGGAATGACCTTTCTGAGTTTAAAAATATCCTCACTTCTGATTCTGTTATCGTAGATGATAGGGCACGTGGTGGCAGAAGTACCCGAACTTTTTTTCAGGATGGAAGATGGAGGCCCGTTTATGAAAACCTGAAAAAAGATGACATCGTAATTATGCAGTTTGGGCATAACGATGCAGCGGTTGAAAAAACAGAACGATATGTAAATATAGATGGCTATAAAGAGTTTTTAAGGTTGTATGTGTCTCAAACAAAAGAAAAAGGTGCAATTCCTATAATCCTTACCCCGGTATGTAGGAATTATCCCTGGGAAGACGGTCATTTGGAAAATGTGCATGGAGAATACCCTCAGGCAGCTAAAGAAATTGCCGAAGAAATGGATGTTTATTTTATTGATGCTAATCAACTGACCATGGATGCATTTAGTGAGAAAGGCCAAGAATATGTGACCAATAATTATTTCATGAATTTGCCTGCAGGTAAATATGAAGCATATCCAAACGGTCAGTCTGATAATACCCATTTTCAACCGGAAGGCGCAAAAGCCGTAGCAAAAGTTATTTTTGACGCACTTAAATCTTTGTAGAAATAAATAATTGTCTGATTTATCTTTGAGCTAAGTCTGGGATTCTCCAAAGTATTGAATACAAAGCTTATACTTTTAAGCTTCCCTGTTCGTCGTATTCCCAAAACGGAGCACAGGCAATTTCCCATGCATGCCCGTCGGGATCGGCAAAATAACAATCGTACCCGCCCCAGAAGGTGTCGCGTGGCTCAATGAGTGGTTTTCCCCCTTTTTCAATGATTGATTTGTAGAGTTTATCGACTGCTTCTTTTGAGTCCAGGTTGATTGCCAATGTGACACCGAAGAATCCTTTTCCATTGGCTTTCAATCCTGCATCTTCAGCAAGTTTATCAATGGGGTAAAGGGCAAACACAATTCCTTTCTGATCGTAGAAGGCAATTTGATCATCGCTTCCATTGGCTACTTCCCATCCCAAAACATTCTTGTAAAAATCTCTGGAAACCTCAAGGTTTTTCACTCCAAGTGTGATAATATTTAATCTTGGTTTCATGTAATAATTGTTTGATGAAATTACTAATACTTCAAAAATAAGCATTTCCTGTTTCTAAAAATTGTTAATGAAATGTGATTGTTTGGCTTTGATTTTCAAATTGCTATTATTTTGATTTATTTAGCTGCACAAACAGAAAACAGATGATTTCAGAAAAGCCTTGCATCGTATTTTGCAATTGTGGATCTGGTGTTATAAACAACGGAACCCTTGTTGATTTATCAAGTAAATTAAAACAGTTAGATGCCAATGTTTTTGAGCTACGGGATTTGTGTGCCATGAGCCTAAAGGGAAAAGAATTCCTTGAAGATTTAGGGAAGAAGTATGAGCATAAAGTCATTATTGCTTGCTATCCAAGGGCTATAAAGAATATGCTTCACCAGGGAGGAATCAATATTGGAGAATTTGAAGTGTTGAATTTCAAGGAATTATCTTTCGATCAGATTTTGTCGAAACTTTCCACTGATTTTCATGTTGAACAAGGCTCGGCAAATTACCAGGTTAAAGAATCCGGATTGGAAGTGCCTGCATGGTTTCCGGTGATCGATGAATCGAGATGCACCCATTGTGGCAAATGTGCACGGTTCTGCCTTTTTGGTGTGTACAGTTTTAATAATAAGACACTGAAAGTGGTTAATCCGCTAGCCTGTAAAAACCTTTGCCCTGCATGTGGAAGAACGTGCCCAGGTTCTGCAATAATGTTCCCAAGGTTGGAAGAAAAATCTGCTCTGGCTGGTGCCGAACCCGGCATAAAGATAGCCCCTCAGGAGCAAGGAAGCCTATTAATGCAATTAAATAACAGGAACCTGAACAGAAAGAATATCTTCAATCAGGAAATAATCCGTCAGGCAGAAAACGAAAGGAACAAAGCATTGGAAGAACTAAAACTCAACCCAAAAAATAAAAATTAGGATGATCGGACGGATTCTTAAAAATACCGATAAAAAGTGCTTGTATAAGTTTGCTTATAACCTTGGGGTAAAAGGTATGATTAGCTTTTCGCAGTATCAAAAGCGGTTGAAAAGGGGAGAGTTTTTTCCTGCATTTCATTTCATTTCAATTACCGATGATTGTAATTTAAATTGCCAGGGATGCTGGGTTGTAGGCAAAAAGAAGAAAAGCAGGCTTGAACCCGAACAACTGGACCAGATTATTACGGAAACAAAAGCGCAGGGTTCTTATTTTTTTGGGATTCTTGGCGGAGAACCTTTACTTTATAAGCCCCTATTCGATATCTTCAAGAAACACCCCGATTGTTATTTTCAGTTATTTACCAATGGGACTTTACTAAGTGCCGGAATTGCCGAAGATTTGAGAAAACTCGCCAATGTAAGTCCGCTGATCAGTTTTGAAGGTGATGAGCTTGTTGCAGATGAAAGAAGGGGAGGAAAAGAAGTATATAAACGGACCGTTGAGGCGGTCGATAATGCAACCAAAGCAGGATTGGTTACAGGCGTTGCCATGAGTGTTTGTAAATCGAATATCGATTTGGCACTTTCCGATGATTTTGTAAACTCATTAATTGCAAAAGGAGTTGCCTATTTATGGTATTATATTTATCGTCCGGTGGGCGAAAATCCCACAGTTGAACTGAGCCTCGACAAAGATGAAATACAAAAGCTAAGGACTTTTATGGTGGAGGGAAGGACAAGATTTGATATTGTAATTATTGATGCTTATTGGGATGGCGAAGGGAATGGTCTTTGTCCCGCAGCATCAGGGTTAAGCCATCATATTAATGCTTCCGGATATATAGAACCATGTCCGGTTATTCAATTTGCGACCGATAGGGTTGGCGATAAACCTTTGCATAAAATATACAAAGAATCGAAATATTTAAAGGATTTGAAAATTGAAATCCCGAAAAAAACATCAGGCTGCATCATTATGGAAAATCCTGAATGGTTAGCTGAATTTTCTGAAAACTATTTGGCATTGGACACTTCGGGAAGGGGGAATGAGTTTGAAAGGCTAAAAGGAATGCCCAAGGTTCCCAGCCATTCTTCCATAAATCCAATTCCAGAAAAAAACTGGATCTATAAATTTGCAAAAAAACGTGCCTTTTTTGGATTAGGGGCCTACGGATAAATATGTTTGAAACCAGACGCATACTAAAAGTTCCAAAAGATCTTGAAATAAGGAGATTGTTAAGGAAAGAGGTCAGGCATTACGCATTGGGAGAAAAACTATTGCCTCCTGTTAAGATTGTTGCACTTGAGGATCATGCAAAAAGACTTCTTTTAAAACACAATATTAGTGCCGATTACCTCGATTTTACAATCGTTTTATTGGGGAACGAAGCATGGCGGCAAACTGTTGCGGCGACTCCATTTAACCGTCGTTTATTGCTGTTGCCACAGTGCTTAAAGAACGCACAATATTGCAAAGCCGAAATAGATAACCTTGGGTTGATTTGTGCCGGATGCAAGAGGTGTTCTATCCATAAAATATTGAAAGTTGCAGAGGGATTGGGTTATATCACATTGGTTGCAGAAGGAACAACCATCGCTGTGGGTTTGGTCGAAGAAGGTTCGATTGATGCAGTGATTGGCGTGAGCTGCATGGCGGTTCTGCAAAAATCATTTGAACCGGTTTCGCAAGCAGCAGTGCCTGCAATTGGATTGCCCCTAATGGAAGATGGATGTTTAAATACCGATTTGGATTACGATTGGTTGTATGAAGAAATGCATCAATTTTCAAACGATGCTGGGGTGCAGCCAATTTCAGTTTCACTTTTAAAAAATGAAGTCGAAGCATACTTTTCGGATGAAATCCTGGCGGAATATTTCCCTGAAAATGACAGTACTGAAAAACTCGCCTCTGAAATGATGGAGAAAGGAGGGCAAAGAATGCGCCCTCTTATGACAGCTTTGGCTTATCAATCCTATGCCGAAAATGTTTCGGATGACCTGCAAAAAAAAATTGCTATGATCATCGAGACATTTCATAAGGCTTCCTTAATTCACGATGATATTGAAGACAACGATGATACCCGTTATGGGCAGGACACGCTTCATAAAACTGAAGGAATTCCGACTGCCCTCAATGTTGGTGATTATCTTCTTGGAAAAGGTTACCAGTTTATTGCGAACCTAAATCTTGATCCGAAACTTATTGCCCAGTGCTTAAAGGTGGTTTCTGCCAGTCATGTGGTTTCTTCAATTGGTCAGGGCGCCGATATTTTATTGGGTAAAAACATCGGTAAACTTTCGACCGACGAAGTTTTGCAGATATTTCAGCAAAAAACAGGGGAAGCCGTGAAAATTGCTTTATTTCTCGGAGCAATTATTGGTGGTGCGCCTTCAGAAGATTTGCTGCAATTGGAAAAATTCTCTGAAGATTTTGGAATTGCATACCAAATAAGGGATGATCTAAACGAATTCCGGGAAATAAACGACCAATCACACGCCTTGAATTTCCCATTTTTAATGGCGCTTTTAAATTATCAAGAAAAAAATAAAGAAAAGGAGTTTACGAACTCAATTCAAACCATTGACATTGAATTGTTAAAGGAAATAGTGAGCAGATATAATATAGAAGATGAAGCTAAGATCTTTCTAGATAAATATGTGGGAAACTGTTATCAAAGGTTGGATAAGCTTCAAAATATGAGGCTGAGGTTGAGTTTGTACCGGATTATGGGTAAAATATTTTCTTAAGAAAAAAGGGTCAAATATGACTATGTAATGAATCGTTTGCAATCCTATATACCAATATCAGGGCAATTAATTTCTTTTGTGGGAAATGGTTATTTTTTATTGGATGAGTCAAGTCAAAGGGAAGTGCGGGAATTTGTCGAAAGCCAACAACACCAAAATGGGGCGTTTGTAGATAGGGCTGGAAAGCCTGAATTATATTACTCGTTGTTTGGAGCCTGGATTTCAAAAGCAATTGGGTTAGTTGCCTGCATCCAAAACCATAAAAATTATATTGCTTCAATTGAAAATGAACAACAGAATGTGGTGGATAGATTCACACAAATTCTTATTCAGGTTGTTATATATGGTTCGGAATATAAAAAAAGATCCATCTGGCAATTACTTAAAATCCTTTTGAGACGAGGGAATAATGTAAATCCCGCATATAAAATATTCATGTTTTTATTGGTTTACGATGCCTTATTTGTTCCAAACAAGATTTTATATATGTTTGCTAAATTAGGAATGAGAATTTTCCGATTACCACAGAACAGCCCTAGCAGTATGTATGCAGCATATTTGCTCGCCAAAAACCAGCTTGGATTATCTGTTGAGGCGGAAGCACAAAAACTGACTACTTTTTTTGAGAAAGAAAAAGGCTTTAAAGTTTATGAAACCATGGATAATGCAGATCTATTATCGACGGCAGTGGCTTTATTTGCCCTAAAAAGATCGGGGCAAGATTTACGGATTGTTGCCCCCGATTGTTTACGGTTAATTCAACAAAACTACGATTCAGGGGCATTTTTATCGGGTGATGGAAGTATGCAAAAGGATTTGGAATATACGTTTTACGGATTATTAGCGTTAGGAGCGTTGGCATGAAAATAACATCAGATTATATTCACAATAGGTTTTCTGAACTTGCTTTGGAACTAAATAAGCGAAAGAACAGCAAGGGGTTCTGGACAGGAAGGCTTTCATCGAGTGCTTTGGGAGTGGCAGTTGCAATTGCAGCCCTCCACTTTGAGGATGCTAAAAAAAATGAAAAAGCAATCGAAAAAGGATTGGTATGGTTGCATCAGAACATAAACGATGATGGAAGCTTTGGTGATACTCCCGATAGCCCAGGAAATATGAGTACAAGTTTGCTGGTTTATGCTGCTTTAAATCTTTATAAAGATCAAAAGGAATTGGTTGGTGATGCCCAATCAAAACTTGCGGATTATTTGGCACAAATGAATATTGATATTCAATCGCCCCAAGTGGCAAAAATTATCCTGGCTCATTATAAAAAAGACTATACATTCTCTGTTCCTATTTTGGCGATGTGTGGATTATGCAAAGTGCCAGGGAAGGAAGCATTTGCCCATATTCCGCAATTGCCGTTTGAATTGTCATTGTTGCCAAGGGCATTTTACCGCCTGCTAAACCTTAACGTGGTCAGCTATGCAATTCCGGCTTTAGTTGCAGTTGGCATTGTGGTTTTTAAAAAGAAGGATCCCAATTTGTTTTGGCGGATAATCCGAAAATATTCCATTGGAAAAGCGCTGCGGATTCTGCATAAAATGTTGCCCGAAAGTGGTGGCTATTTAGAGGCTATTCCATTAACTGCATTTGTTTGTTTAAGCCTATTAAACTCGGGTTATGGGGATGCAAAAGTTGTACAAAAAGGTATGGGTTTCTTAAGATCGACCCAAAGGGAAGACGGAAGTTGGCCAATTGATGTGGATTTGTCAACATGGGTAACTACTTTGTCGGTAAAAGCTGCGGGCAATAGTTTGGATGATATTATTTCTAGCAATGAGAAACTTGTTATTGCAGGGCATTTAAAAGGCATACAAAACAAAGTTGTGCATCCGTTTAACGGAACAAAACCTGGAGGTTGGGGATGGACTGATTTTTCAGGTTCGGTACCAGATGGTGATGATACTCCCGGGGTGATTTTATCGCTCCTGAAACTTCAGGATAAAAAGGATTGTAAAGAAGAGGTTTTGGCAGGCTGCCGATGGCTTACTGCATTACAAAATTCCGACGGTGGGTTCCCAACGTTTTCAAAAGGGTGGGGCAAGCTACCGTTCGATCAAAGCTGTTCTGATCTAACCGGACATTGTTTGTTGGCAATTTCAAAGGTGCTGGAGGTTTATGGTGATGAGCTTTCTCCCAAAGAAAACAAGCAACTAAATACATCATTTAAAAAGGCATTGAGCTATTTGAAAAGAAATCAATCAGAAAGTGGCAATTGGCTCCCATTGTGGTTTGGGAACCAATATACTGTTGATCACACCAATCCGGTATATGGCACGGCGAAAGTATTGATCTATTTAAAAGATGCCATCCATCATAATTATCTTCCTTCATCCATAAAAATGGAAATTGATGAATTAATAAAAATGGGGGAATCCTATCTTTTGTCGGTGCAAAATCCGGATGGAAGCTGGGGTGGTGATAAAGGAATTCAAGGAAGTATGGAAGAAACTGCGTTGTCGGTATCGGCATTGTCGGGCATAAAATACAAAATAAGCTGCGAGAAAGGACTTGTTTGGCTGGGTGGGCAACATCGCAAGAAAGGATTGTTTTCGTCGCCTATTGGGCTTTATTTCGCTTCATTATGGTACGATGAGGAAATGTATCCAATAACAGCCTATTTGGAAGCTTTGGAGCGAATGAAAGAAGTTTATTAATCAGCGCTCAATCATTTTGATGACTTCACCTTCGTTAGTTAGATAGTTCCCAATAAGATTTGCGGTCAAACACGAGTGGACAGGAATAATTTCAACAATATCCCCAACGTTGAAATATTTTAAATCTTTTCGTAATACTTTTAAAATACCATGTTCCTGCGAAAGCGAACTTACATAACTTAGCTCATCTAACAAGACTTTTTCACCATCGCGAGAAATAACGGTTCGCCCAAACATTTGTTTCCCATCGATATTTGTTATTGATTCTTTCGCGAGATGAATTGCCCCTCCGTAAATGACCACTTCATTTCTACTTGCGTGTTTTGCTACCACCGGACAAGCCAGTTTTATGGCAATATCTTCAATATCGCAGGTGCCAAGTTTATGTTGCATTAAATCGTAAAAAACAAAATTTCCAGGCCTTAATTCATCCACGCCATTAAAGTTATCGCAAACACTGCACGAGGGTGTATCCCCCATAGAAATAATCAGGTTTGGGTATTTTTTCTGGTATTTTTGTTTTAAGGACTTCATTTTCAGAAGGGCATCAAAATGGCTGCTGTGAATCTCATAAGGAGAGTTGGCTTTATAGGTGTGCCCAGTATGCGAAAGAAATCCGTTAAAGTTTAAAAGTGGGTTCTCCTCAAGCAGTTTTACAATACTATCAATTGTACTTATTTTTCCTGGAGCAATTCCTGTCCGGTTATAGCCGGTATCTATTTTTATAAAAATTCCGACTTTGTATTTTATTTCCTTGCTCAGGATTGCCAATGCTTCTTTATTTTCGACCAGTAGGTTAAGCTTGATGGAATTTGCCAGTCGGTTAATATTGTCAATTTCGAGAACGTTTACCGGAAATGCAACTGTTATATCGTCCCAACCATGCAAGGCAAAATATTCCGCCATTTTAACTGATGAAACAGTAATGGCCTCCACTCCATATAACCGGAACCAATCGCCAATAACTGCTGATTGGTGCGTTTTGAAGTGGGGCCTGAATTTTAACTTATTCTGACTGGCGGTTTGAGCCATTCGTTCAATATTTCGAAGGCAAACGCTTTTATCAAGTAACAAAGTTGGGCGGCTTATTAATTTGTCCATGTTTCAGAAATCAATAAAAGTTATTTAGTTTTCCATCTATACAATCCCAAAGTCAAACTTTAGGTTTATTGATCTTTGGAGGTTGGCATCCTGTGTAAATGAGGGTAAATGAATCGATTATGCTCACCAGTTTATTCAGAAGTTCCGCTCTTTAAATATGCAAAAATATTCAAAAGGCTTTACTTTTATGCACATTTTTTTTATTTGAGCCTGAAGATATTTAACAAAAGATCAAATATTCATACAATTTTTATTAAAATCGGTGGGGAACGGCAGTTGGTAAATGAAGATATAAAAGTTTAACTATAAAAATAAGGATACTCCGTTAAAGCAATCTTTTTGACTCTGCCTCTTCTCCCTCTCTAAACATAGAGAGGGACGATTGCGACATAGTCGTAAGCAGGGCGAGTCATATGTTAAAAGCCTTAAACTTTTCATAAAATGTAAAGTACAGTAAATTAAGTTGATATGTGCATTTGTTTTGATTTAAACAAATTCGAAAAACATTCATGATTCCCGGGAATCACCAACAGAAATGAAAATCGGATCATAAGAATTTGGGTGCAGCGAATTTTATTCGCTGAAGAATAATGCGGATAGAATCCGCATCACCCGAAGACTTTCAGAAAAAAAAAGCCCTGTTAACAGCATTAACAGAGCTTAATAACTAGGATTATATATTTTTAGTCCTGATTTAACATGATGGTTTGTTTCCTGTTGGGGCCTACAGAAGCAATTGTAATTGGCACACCAACTTCTTCTTCAATAAAGTTGATATAGTTGTTAAATTCAGCCGGGAATTCATTTTGATGGGTAATTCCGGTCAGGTCGGTATTCCATCCAGTTAATTCAACATAAATGGGCTTTACTTTTTCATCCAGTTCAAAAGGGAAAGCTTCAACTACTTCACCATCAATTTCGTACCCGACACATATTTTAATGGTTTCAAATGCATCCATAACATCGGCTTTCATCATAATTAGCTGAGTCACGCCATTTAACATGATGGAATATTTTAGGGCAACCAGGTCGAGCCATCCACAGCGTCTAGGGCGGCCAGTGGTCGATCCAAATTCATTTCCTGCTTTTCTTAGGTTGTCACCAACTTCATCTTCCAATTCGGTTGGGAATGGCCCCATGCCAACCCTTGTGCAATATGCTTTGAAAATTCCGAATACTTCGCCTATTTTGTTTGGGGCAATGCCTAAACCTGTACATGCACCGGCACAAATGGTATTTGACGATGTTACGAATGGATAGGATCCAAAATCGATGTCCAACAAAGTGCCTTGCGCGCCTTCGGCCAGTACTGATTTCCCATCTTTTATAAGGTCATTAACCATGTGTTCGGAATCAACCAATTGGAAGGACTTAACAACGTCGATACCTTCAAACCAGTCTTTCTCGCATGATTCTAATAATTCTTCGTAATCGAAACCATATTGTTTTTCTAAAATAACTTTATGGGCATCGATCCGTGAAGTATATTTTACATCAAAATCGGAAATGATGTCGCCAACTCGTAAACCATCCCGACCAATTTTATCACGGTATGTTGGCCCTATCCCTTTCAGGGTCGAACCAATCTTTGTTTTTCCTTTTGCTTCTTCTGATGCTGCATCCAAAAGCCGGTGGGTTGGCAGTATTAGATGTGCCTTCTTCGATATATATAAATTTTTGGAAATATCAAAACCTTTGCTTTTAAGGGAATCAATTTCTTTTTTAAAAATGATAGGGTCGATTACAACTCCATTACCAATTATATTCAATTTGTTGTCGCGGAATATTCCGGAAGGAATGGTATGAAGAACTTGTTTTACGTTGTTAAACTCAAGGGTGTGGCCTGCATTTGGGCCTCCCTGGAACCGAGAAATAGCATCGTATTTTGGAGTAAGTACATCTACTACTTTTCCTTTTCCTTCATCTCCCCACTGGAGGCCTAATAATACATCAACTTTCATTTGTTTGTGTTCTTTGATTTTTTTTACTCATTTCTGCTTAAGCCAGAAATGTTTATCGCATGATTATTTCCCTTTGTGACGAGATTATGATCGATGCGCATTTTTATTTTATTATAACATACGAAACCGCAGAAACATTAAAATGAATTAATAATTTCCACGGTGCTATCTTAACCAGTCAAAATTACAAAATATATTTTGTAAACATGCATAAAAAAATCCTTCGGTCAAAGGAAGGATTTAATGTTAATATGGTATGTTTTTGACTAATAGTTATTTGTCAACGTGAGCCCCGTAAATATACAAGGTGTGATGCGATAATTTAAAATTATTCTTATTACATGCATCTTCAATGATCTCCCTTATCCTGGGGTCGTAAAACTCAACAACAGTACTGGTTTCGATGTCAATTAAATGGTCGTGTTGAAGAGTGGCAAAGGCTTTTTCAAATTGCGCAATGTTTTTCCCAAACTGATGCTTGACAACAAGTTTACATTCTAATAAAAGATCAATAGTATTGTACAATGTAGCCCTACTAACACGATAATTCTTATTTTTCATTGAGATGTACAAAGTCTCAATGTCAAAATGTCCTTCACGTGAATAAATCTCCTCAAGAATAGCAAATCTCTCCGGGGTCTTTCTATGTCCATTATTTTCCAGATAATCAGTGAACATCTTCTTGACCGTCTCTTTTGTCTTTTGACTATTCATAATTAAACTAATTTTAAATAATAACCAAAAATAGAATATTTTTCCGAAAATTTACTCTTGTTTAGAATTATTCTTTAATGTCTTCGACTCTTGTAATTTTATCAATGCCTTTAATCTTTTCCAGTTTCTCCATCAGGTTTTGAAGATCCTGAGCATTATGCACATAAATGTACAGTTCGCCAGAAAAAATACCGTCGTGGGTGTCGAATTTAACGGTGCGCATATTGATGTTATGTAGTTTGGAAATAACATTTGTGATTTCATTGACCACGCCAATCCGGTCAAATCCGGAAAGGGTTAATTTCGTGAGATAGGAGAGTTTTTTGAAATTTGTCCATTTTGCCGTAACCGTTCTGTCGCCATGGCTGGTTAGCATAGCTTCTGCTTTCGGACATTCTTTTTTGTGTATTAATATGTGATCCTTGTAGGTATTGAAGCCAATAACATCGTCGCCGGGAATAGGGTTGCAACATTTGGCAAGCGAGTAGGAATTTTGGTCTTCTTTTAAAATATAAGGAACCTTTTTATTGATGCTTGGTTTTTCATCGTCACCTTCTTTTTTTCTGCGGCTGAAAGTTAGGTTCCAGTATTTAACCAACAGGTTTTCAGCTTTGTGCTTCAGCATTTTGTTCAGCTCTTCAATTTTAATAAATCCCATTCCCACATACGAGTATAATTGGTCTTTATTGGATAAATTAAAATAAGCTGTCATTCTTTTCAGGGTTTCTGAGGTAATGGGCAAGTTGAGTACTTTAAGGGTTTGCTCAACAATTTCTTTACCCTTAACAATGTGGTTGCTTTTATCCAGTTTAAAAGCATTTTTTATTTTCGATTTTGCCTTGGCTGTGGTTACATAATTTAACCACTCGATTTTTGGTTCCTGGTTTTCGGCAGTTAATATTTCAATTTGATCGCCACTTGCAAGCTCGTGGCTTAAGGATACCAGGTTTTGATTTATTTTTGCCCCAATGCATTTATCCCCCAAGTGTGTATGGATTTCGTACGCAAAATCAAGAACAGTTGCTTTCTTTGGCAGGTTAAACATTTCTCCTTTTGGTGAAAAAACGATTATCTCGGAAGAAAAAAGATTGAGTTTGAATTCATCCAGGAATTCGAATGCATCAGTATCGGTACCATGGAGTACTTCACGAATATGCTCAAGCCATTTTTCCAACTCCTGTTCAATGGAAGCTGCACCTTTATATTTGTAATGGGCTGCAAAACCGTGTTCTGCAATACGGTCCATTCGTTGTGTCCTGATTTGTATTTCAACCCACTTGCCCTGTGGCCCCATTACCGTTACGTGCAACGATTCGTAACCATTTGCCTTTGGAGTGGTTATCCAATCCCTAATGCGGTCGGGTTTTGGTGTGTAAATATCGGTTACAAGCGA
Source organism: Prolixibacteraceae bacterium (assembly GCA_963677475.2). Taxonomy (GTDB): domain Bacteria; phylum Bacteroidota; class Bacteroidia; order Bacteroidales; family Prolixibacteraceae; genus JABMQB01. Next base: position 432,524 of record CAXXQD010000022.1, read on the forward strand.
CAGAATATCAAAGCACTGCCTTTTTTCAGAAATATTTGGTTTTGGATCGACCACGATGCGGATGGCCAATATATCGTATACTTCATCGAAGGTCACGTCCTTTTTTTGCATCTTTTCCCAGATCGAAAACTTTGATTTTAACCGACCATTTATCGTACAATTAATACTTTCTTCTTCCAGCCGTTTTTGGATAGGTTTAATAAACTCATCCACTAAAAAGTTCCTTTTGCTTTCCTGGTCATGGAGCCGGTATAAGATCTGGTTGTAATCTTCGGGGTGTTTGTATTTTAGGCTTAAATCTTCCAATTCATTCTTAATGCTGTATAATCCAAGCCGATGTGCTAGAGGAGCATATAGATATAATGTTTCTCCGGCAATTTTTACCTGTTTGTGAGGCGGCATTGAATCAAGGGTGCGCATATTATGCAGCCTGTCAGCAATTTTAATAAGGATTACCCTTACATCGTCCGAAAGGGTCATCAACATTTTTTTAAGGGTTAATGCCTGCCTTGAGTCAAAATCGCCGGAAAGCTTGGTTAATCCATCAACAATATTGGCAATTTTTGGGTTAAACATGTTTTTGATATCCTTGACTTTAAAGTCGGTATCTTCAACTACATCGTGAAGCAAGGATGAAATAACTGAGGTAGCGCCCAGTCCTATGTCGTGTGCAACAATTTTTGCAACAGCAATAGGATGGATAATGTATGGTTCACCTGACTTTCTTTTTACACCATTATGAGCAGCGTTGGCAAATTTGAATGCCTTGTTTACCATTTCAAGTTTTTCTTTGGTAAACTTTGGGCTGATTTCCTTTAACAAATCATCGTAGTAGTCATTTATCAGCCTTATTTCCGCTTTTGTAAAATGTTGCATCCTGCCTTCTCAACTTAATAATTCATGAATATAAAAATTCTTTGCTATTTGAGCTTGCTCGCCTGCTAAAATATCTGTTTTTTTATTACCAATTAATATTGAGACTGACGGATCGATGTTAAAATCACGAATGGCATTTAACAGCATTCCCGGCTTTGGTTTTCGGCAATCGCATTCTCCGGTATGTTCCGGGTGATGAGGGCAGTAGTATGTTTTTGTGATGAGAATGCCTTTTGTATGGAAAAGGTTGATCATCCATGAATTCAGTTTCATAAAATCGCTTTCAGTGTAATATCCTCTGGCAATCCCCGATTGGTTTGTTATTACAATTAGTAAAAAGCCTTGTTTTTGGTAGTTTTTTAATAAAGGGATTATCTCTTCCTTAAGTTTGAAGTCTTCTATTTTAAACAGATACCCGATATCTTCATTGATTACCCCATCACGATCGAGAAAAACAGCCTTATTTTTTAATTTATCCACGAAACAATTCTTTTTCCACAATTTCACACAAATAATGCCCAAGAAACAAATGCACTTCCTGGATTCGAGGTACATCATTGGAGGGAACATTAATCAGATAATCGGCATATTTTTGCATTTCCCCTCCATCTTTACCTGTTAAAGCAATTGTAATCATTTGTTTTTGTTGTGCTGCTTGAAATGCCTGAACAATGTTCTGTGAATTACCAGAGGTGGATAGTCCTATTAAAACATCGCCTTTTGCTCCAACCGATTCAATATAGCGCGAATAGGTTTTTGTAAAATCATAATCGTTGGACACTGCTGTCATAAATGATGAATTTACATGGCAAGCTTCTGCGGGTATGGGAGCCCGGTCAATATAAAACCTGCCTGATAGTTCTGCAGCAAGGTGCTGGGCTTCGGCAGCACTTCCGCCATTTCCACAAAATATTGTCTTTCCTCCAGATTTGTAGCATGTGACAATTACTCTAATGGCTTTTTCAATGATGTCTTGCAATCCGTGCTGAGATTCGAGCAACTGAAGGATATTTGTTAGATTCTGAATCTTGTTTACTATCATATTATGGTCTGAAAATCAAAATAAATTCAAGGTATAAAAAATGTTGCAATATATAATTATATATGGCTTTGTCCTGATTTCGAATTGCCTTTAATTAAGCCGAATACATATTTGTCGATTGGAAAAGAAAGATCATTTTCTGGGAATATTTCCGGATTGACCCATCGGAACGATTGTTGCCCGTTTTTTAATTCGGCAAAATCAAAAGCACGAGTTGAAATCTTAAAATTAAAAGGTTCTTCTAAATCAGCTGTGTAATAAATACTTATGAGTTGAGTGTTTTCGTAGAAAAGCGCCTTTTGATAAAAATCAGTGGTGTAAAAGTGGTGGATATTTTTAATTTCCTGATCACATTCTTCCCGCATTTCCCGGATCAAACAATCGATCAATCCTTCACCTTGCTTAAGGCCTCCTCCCGGAAATTTGGTCATTTTTTGTCCTAATTGAAATTCATCGGAGATAAGGACTTGGCCTTTCGTGTTAAAGAACAAACCATAAACGCGTAAATTAAAGTTGGGACTTTTAGTTTTCATTTAATTTTGTATCGAGGTAGTTAATTATTTCATCGGAATGTTCAGGTTCAAACCAGGTTATTGTTTTATCCCTTCGGAACCACGATAATTGTTTGCGGGCATAATTCCGGGTGTTTTTTTTGATACGTTCAACGGCTTCGTTTTCCGAAATTTCTCCATCAAAATAGGCGAATATCTCTTTATAACCGACCGTATTTAAAGGGTTTATTCCTTTATAAGGATAAACATTTTTTGCTTCCTTAATTAAGCCATTTTGGATCATTTTATCTACTCTTTGGTTGATACGGGAATAAAGAATTTGTCTGTCGGTATTAATGCCTATCTTAATTATGCGAAAAGGCCTTGTTTTTTTTTCTTTTGTCCTGAAGGATGAATAAGGTTTTCCGGTCATAATGGAAATCTCCAATGCATGAAGAATTCTTTTCGGGTTTTTAAGGTCTACTTCAGCGTAATATTCAGGATCAATCTTTTTTAATTGCAAGCGTAAGCCATCAAGGCCTTCCGATTCGAATTTATTAACAAGTGCATCCCTGATTTCTCTGTCGACTGTGGGGATATCATCAATTCCATTGCAAAGTGCATCAATATATAGCATTGAACCTCCCGCCATTACAACAATATCGCGTTTTTGAAAAATGGTTTCCAGGAGTTTTAATGCTTCAACTTCAAAAATACTTGCGTTATAGTTTTCATGTATGGAATGGGATTGGATAAAATGATGCTTGCAGCTTTGCAGTTCTTCCTTATCAGGAACTGCCGTCCCGATGGATAATTCTTTATAAACTTGTCGAGAATCAGATGAAATAATTTCGGATTTAAAATGTTGGGAGATTTTAATGGCAATACTTGTTTTTCCAATTCCAGTGGGACCAACAAGTACGATTAATGTTTTTTTCATCCGCGTAATTAGTTTGGGCAAATATAGCAAGTATCCGCATAAAAAAAGGCTGAATGATATGTGTATCATTCAACCTGAAAATGTTTTTGGTATAAATAAAACCTAAAGGAGAATTTTAAAAGTCCTCCATCTCTCCGAAAATCTTAGCGTAGTCTTCGAGTACTCCAAAATCATTGAGTATATCGTCTTCCTGAATGATGGTAGACTCCTCAGCCGTAAATTCTTCTTCGAGAATTTGAACGGGGGCATCACCCTCAGAAAGAGTGACTAACGGTTCTTTGAGATTCTTTTTCATAACAATTCCTGTTAGTTCAAAATTTAAAGATCGATTATTGAATAAATCAAAAGTATATAAAATTGAAAATTCTTTTGAAGTAATTAAATCAGATAATTTTGTTCTGACCATTGTGAAGTTAGGAAATCCGTTCATGCCTTTACCTGCGTCTATTAAAGAAATCTCTTTGATTTTGTTTTCTTTTGACGAGTAAACGAAAAAGGAAGCAAGCTGATGGCTTTGGTAATGAAGGGCTTCCTGAATAACAACATGCAACTCGTAAAAGCTACTTTTGCTATCCACTGCAATTTCTAATTTGAAATTAAGGGATTCTTGCGATACAATTTGAAATTTATAAATCATAACTTACAAGATCGTGAGTGGTCAAATTTATAAATGTTTCTTTGGAAATAACAAATAATTAAAAAAGAATTTAAAAGTAAAATGTCCAATTAATTATTGATTTGTGAGAAATGAGTAAAAACAAACATTGAATTAAATTCCTGATATGATGTTTTTTGGAAGCAGAATTTTGAGGTCTAAATTTTAACTTTTAAAAGCGGAATTTTATGCGAATTAAAAAATGTTAAAAAATATTAACTGCATATAATTATCGAACATTTGATTCAGGTGTTCATTATTTATTGTCGTAGAATTTTTATTTGTTGTAATTTCAAGGTCTTAAAATTAACTAATAGTTTTAACGAAATTTCTGTTACATTTTATTGTAAATATATTATGCGAATAAGTGCACTTTTTATTGAGAACTTACGGATTTCACTTCAGTCAATTCGGAATAACCTGTTACGGACTATATTGACCGTAATGATTATAGCTGTTGGTATTACTGCATTGGTGGGGATTCTGACTGCTATCGAATCTATTAAAACTTACTTTACCAAAGAGTTTACTGTAATGGGGGCAAATACATTTACGATAAGTAGCCGTGGAATGAGGGTGCAGGTGAACAATAAGCGGTACCGAACAAAAAACCATGCATTTATTACTTACTACCAAGCCTTAGAGTTTAAGGAAAAGTTTGATTTTCCTTCAACGGTTTCGATATCTACTTTCGGGAGTGGCACAGCAACACTTAAATACGAATCGAAAAAAACAAACCCTAACATTACGGTGAGGGGTATTGATGAGAACTATCTTTTCACAAGTGGTTTTCAAATTGAAACGGGGCGGAATTTTAGCACCCATGATATTGAAAACGGAAGAAATGTTGCAATAATTGGGATTGAACTGGTGAAGAAATTATTCCCGGCAGGGGAAGAACCTTTAGATAATGTAATAAGTATTGGAGGTGGTAAATATAAAATTGTAGGTGTATTAATGTCAAAAGGGAGTGGATTCGGAAATAACAATGACAGATTGGCTTTTATTCCATATACAAATGCAAGAAGTTATTTTTCGAGGCCAAGCATGAATTTCGATGTGCAGGTGAAAGTTAACAATGCTGAATTAATGGATGCGGCGATTGGTGAAGCTGAAGCAGAATTTAGAAAAGTCAGGGAATTAACCCCATTGGACGAAACTGATTTCAATATTGAGAAAAGTGACAACCTGGTAAATATATTATTGGATAATATTAAAAATATAACACTGGTAGCAACCATTATCGGTATCATTACCCTATTTGGGGCAGCAATTGGATTAATGAATATAATGTTGGTAACGGTTACTGAGCGAACACGGGAAATTGGAGTGCGAAAAGCAATTGGTGCAAAAGGAAGAACTGTTAAGCAGCAATTTTTATTGGAAGCAGTTGTAATTGGCCAGATTGGGGGATTTTTGGGAATCATTCTTGGAATTCTGGCAGGAAATGGTATTTCGGCATTAATTGGAAGTTCTTTTATTATTCCCTGGGTTTGGATAATTGTTGGCGTAATATTGTGTTTTTTTGTCGGGATTATTTCTGGTTACTACCCCGCACAGAAGGCTTCGAAATTTGATCCAATCGAATCTTTAAGGTATGAATAGCTAATCTTTCAAAGTCTATCAATTTGAATATCAAACCAATAATTGGGCACCCTAAATAGAAGTAAAAGGTTAATTGCAATTTGCACCGATAATTTAAGCTGTTTTCTTTCGAGTATGCGCACATTTTCCCATACCTGGGGTTAAATATTCAATTCTCAAGCGGTTTAACTTCGTAATAAATTCAACAAATTCCGGGAATAAAAAAAGGGAAACATCAAAAAATGTCCCCCCTTTAAATATGGTTGTGGTTCTTATTTATTTAACAGAATCCATATATTCAATAAGTTCAACAACTTTGCAAGAATATCCCCACTCATTGTCGTACCAAGAAACAACTTTTACGAAGTTATCATTTAACCCAATACCGGCACCAGCATCAAAGATTGAAGTTCTTGAATCACCAAGGAAATCATTCGATACAACAGCATCTTCAGTGTATCCTAAAACTCCTTTAAGCGAACCTTCTGAAGCTTCTTTCATAGCTGCACAAATAGCTTCGTAAGAAGCACCTTTGTCTAAACGAACAGTTAAGTCAACTGCAGAAACATCAGGAGTTGGAACGCGGAAAGCCATACCTGTAAGTTTTCCATTCAATTCAGGAATAACTTTTCCAACAGCTTTAGCAGCTCCGGTTGATGAAGGAATGATGTTTTGTCCGGCACCACGTCCACCACGCCAGTCTTTCATTGATGGTCCGTCAACCGTTTTTTGAGTTGCGGTTGTAGCATGTACAGTTGTCATTAAACCTTCGATAATTCCAAATTTGTCATTTAAAACTTTTGCGATTGGTGCAAGACAGTTAGTTGTACAAGATGCATTTGAAACAAAGTCCATGTCATTGGTGTATTTATCATTGTTCACACCCATTACGAACATTGGAGTATCGTCTTTTGAAGGAGCAGACATTACTACTTTTTTAGCACCAGCATCAATATGCGCTTTAGCAGTTTCTTTAGTTAAGAAAATACCTGTTGATTCAACAACATATTCTGCGCCAACTTCACCCCACTTGAGGTCAGCAGGATTTCTTTCGGCAGTAATTCTGATTGCTTGGCCATTAACTACTAATTTGCCATCTTCAACAGCAACATCACCATCAAATTTACCATGTGTAGAGTCGTACTTTAGCATATACGCTATATAATCAACATCAATGAGGTCATTAATGCCAACTACTTCAACGTTTTCATTTTTTACGGCTGCACGGAAAACTAATCTTCCAATACGACCAAATCCATTGATACCGATTTTAATTTTAGACATAGTTGAATATTTTTTGAATTTATATTGATTAATAAAAAGCCCTAAATGTTTAGATTACAGCTTGTAATCTTCATGAGCGTTGCAAAATAACTATTAATATTTTTAATCGTCAAATAATAGGGAAGTGTTTTGCATGTTTTGAAAATAACCTTAATATTAATTTAAAACTTAATAGAAGCTATAATTTTGGTATGGTATTATGAGAGCGAATTGATGGTTTAGGTTGACAAATAATCTTAATGCTTACATATTTTTCGATTAAATATTAAGATGTATAATTATTATATGTATCAACGAAAAGATTCTTGTTTATTTTTTTGCTTTTATTCCAATCTAAATTAACTTCTGAATATGCAGGGCATTCGCAGGTTTTACAAGAATTAAGCAGGCTAAAAACAATTATATATAATATTATATAAAGCAATACTTTCATGGTATGAAATTAACTTTTATTTTACTGAAACTTTTTTTTTTCGTTAAAATTATCTTTTTAGTAAGTATTATGCTAAAAAAGTGTATATTTATTGCGTTTTTAAAGAATTCATATCATAATGAATAGGAATGTTTATAGGCGGTGTGGGATAAACTAACGTGTTTTCCTTAAGCTTACCGACTGCAAAACATTGATGGGATTATGTAAATTGAATGAATTGTGATAAAAATGTGGTAAATGAGCGGCAATTATTTTGTACGTTGTTTAGAATTTTTATACGTTTGTAATTTAGTGAGAATGATTAGGACAAGAGTGTCTGAATATTTATAAAAATGAAAATATTAATAAATCAAAATCAATCAATCAATTAAGTTCAATTAAAAAGCAAGTTGCTATGAAAAAATTTACTGAAAATTTCTTGCACGGAGAGCATGGCATGCTTCAGGTTCTTCGAAAAATTGGCTTAAGTATGGTTGCGGTTCTTTTAGCGGTTGTTGCATTTGGCCAGCCTCAGGATACGTACCATGTTTTTGCCGAGGGCGAATCAAGTTGTTATTTGGAAGATAACGCCTACAAGGTTACGATTTCGTTTCGTGATTTTGTTAAAATTGATTCGTTTAGTTTGACTTTAGGTTACAACGATGATTATTTCGAAGTTGTTCCTGGGTCTTTCGATGTTTTAAGGGATGAAATATCCTTAACGTCATTTTCTGAGCCATCAAGTGGCAGCCTATTATTCAAATGGGATGTTAACTGGGAGTTAGACGATGATGACTTTAAAAGCATCGAGCCAAACAATGACACTACAAGGGTAATGTGTTTTTATTTACGCATTAAAAACTACAATCCATTTTATGGTACTGTAGCTGGTGCAAAATTAACTTACCAAAGTAAACTTGAATGGGAAGATGGTGCATTTTGGAATGATGTAAATGACATTACAGACATTTTAACAAACCAACAGTCTGGAATTGATAATTTTACGATTACCCAGATTTGGGATGGTATCGAAATCGACCAAACCCAAGCTGTTTGTAATTCTGACAATGTTGTTGCTACTGTAGTTTCTCCAACTGATTCGGACCTTGAATATTCTTGGAATGGCGATGAGGACTTTACAGGAAATGCTTCTACTAATATCCTTGCCCCTGTTGAAGATGCAAGTGTTGAGGTTAGAAATGCTGATGGATGTATTTCTTATCAAGAAAGATTTGATGTTGAAACACCAACTGATGTAACTTTCAGTGTTCAGGATACAGTATATACGCAATGTCCTGGTGGAAACGGAGATGTTGAAATTTATGCAAATTTCGGTTCAGAGCCTTATACATATTATTTAATACCTGCTTCTACTTTCAATATTAATAATATTGGAAATGGTTCACCAATTGGTGTATTTCAAGTAGTTCCAGGAACATATTATGCAGCAGTTCAGGATGTTAATGATTGTGTTGACATGTCTGATATGGACTGGTGGGAAACTGTGGTAGTAATTGACGATAAACTACCTTGGAGTGTTGTTGAAACAGTACACGAAGACAATTATTGCCATGGTGGTGAAGAAGGTAAAATAACTCTTACTTTCAATGGTGCTACTGCACCTTATGCAGTTACTTTCGATGGGGAAGAAGTTGAAGTTGCTGAAGGAGGAACATTCACTTTAGGTGATGATTTAGTTGCCGGTGATTATACTGTGTCTGCAATTGATGACGAAGGCTGTATTTGGTCAGAAGAATATACTATTACCTGAACCAACTGCAATGGACTTTGAAGTAGGTCATATTGATGCATCTTGCGAAGATACAATTGGTGCCATTTGGATCGATACATTATCTATTACAGGTGGTACGCAACCTTATTGGAAATGGGGAATTACTACCGAACTACCTTTTGTTGAGGCTGATGCTCAAATGTATGCAATTGGTGATACTGCAACAGGATTGGCTGGTGGTATTTATTATGTACGTTTATACGATGCTGAAGGATGTTTCGAAGATTATACAAATGATCAGGGTGACGATGCAGTTAAAATTTTAACACTTGATTTTGACTTTGAATTAGTTCAACCTGTTTGTTCAGATGATAGTGCTTCTGTAACACCTTTCTTAGTTTCTGGAGATGGAAACCATGAATTGATATATTATATTCAAGGATTAACAGACACAATGGATATTGGTGATACTTACAAATTGCCAGCACTTGGATCAGGAAATGATCAAGTATTCCAACTAAGGATTTACGATAAAACTACAGATTGTGGATGGGGAGCTTCGTTAGAAGTTGAAACTCCTGATGCTGTTTGGTTAGACATACACGATAGATATACTTTAGTGCCTACATGTCCTGGTGGAACTGACGGATTAATTGCTGTTACCGCGGGTGGTGGAACTGCACCTTATATCTATAAGTACGATGAGAGACAATGGATCGAAGCTGAAGATTTTACAACTTTTGCAGCTACAGCAGGAGAACACACTATAGTTGTAAGGGATGCTAATGGATGTGAAGCTAACGGCTGTTATTGATCTTGACATGGAAGAGAACCGTATTGAATTCCAGGATACTATTTTCACAGACTGTACGAACGATGGTATTAATTTAATGCATCAGATTGGCAGTGAAGATGATTATGACGGATATGAAACATTCATTTATAACCTTGCTTCAGAAAATGGTGGTTATTTAACTGATTTTAATTGGACAGGTGGTTCTATAATTGGCATACTGGTGATGTTGTTGATCCGGGAGATCATGATTATGTTGAAATTGAAATCTGGACTTCGGCAGGAGGTTACGACACTGTAACTCTTCAAGGTCGTGTATGGCAACGTGAACCTGTACTTTATGTAACAAGTGTTGAGCCAGCATCTGTTTCTGATGTAATCACAAGTGGTGCAAAAGTAACGGAAGAAACAATTCTATATGCGGGTAAATATTGGGTTAGCAGCAAAAGATGAATTCGGATGTGTATCTAATATTTATGATATTGATATTATTGATCCAAAACCGTTAGAAGTTACTCTTACACAATCTGACGCAGCTTGTTATGGTCAAACAACAGGTGAAATTAAATTAGAAGCATTTAATGCTAGATATTGGATACCTGGATTGCCAGGGCCTCAAGATGATAGAAGATACGAATATGTGATATATAATCAAGACGATATCTTTAGTGATCCAAATTGGGTTGATCAAGTAACCTGGAGACCATTTATTCCTAGTGCTACTACAAATTCAAACGATAGTGTAATTGTAATTGATGTTATCGGAGGAATGGATTATTACATTGCAGTTCGTGAATGGTGTGGTGTTCAGAATACTGACTTAATTTGGGAGTCTGGAAAAGTAACAATTGCTTCATTCCCTGAATTTACGTATGATGACGATATGTTATCAGTAACTGATGTTACTTGTCATAGAGAAGTTTGGGATGCTGATGATGAAGAGTATGTAGTTGAAAAAGATGAGGATGGTGCTATTAGCTTACCTGAAGGTACTGTTACTGGTGGTGATGGTGGACCTTACACTTATACATTGACTGGACCAAGTAAATTCAAAAATGTAATTGAAGGTTATGCTGCAGAATGGACTGGTCTTGCTAATGGTGATTATTTATTAGTTATCGAAGACGAATACGGATGTCCTCCAATTGAAATTGATATTACAGTTGATATTCCAGATCTTCTAACATTAGATATGGAACACATTAACCCTTCATGCGTAGGAAACCACGATGGTTTATTGGTTTACCGTATAAATGGTGGTACTTATGAATCAAAATCAAATGGTCTTTATTATGGATACCAGGAAGCGACAAATAATATCACAGAACTTGTTGATATTGATGAGCTTGTATGGTTTGATGTAATGCCTGAAAAAGTAGCTAATGATCCAAATATGGTTTCATTCAATAGGGCTGCTAAAGCTGGAACTTATGTTACTTATATTAAAGATGATGCAGGTTGTATTTCTGGACCTTATTTTGAAACCATTGAAGAGCCTGCAGCATTGGCTGTAGATTTAGATGGAGATAATCCATATTGTACTGACCTTATTGGTGATGATTCTCCAAATCCAGATAATGGATCTATCACAGTTGCTCCTTCAGGAGGCTGGGAAAGTTCTTTAGATGATTTTTATTATGTTGTTACCTTGAAAAAAGGTAGTTCAACTGTAGGTTCTCAGTTGTACTTGATAAAGACAGCACACACACATGGACTGGTCTTGGAATTGGTACATATACCGCTACTGTTGTTGAATTCAACGATACCATTGCTGATGCAGTTGGTTATGATGGTCCTTACAATGAAATCATTGATTACTTTGATTATCCATTCTGGGATACAATTGCAGAATTTGCTCCTTACCAAAATGCGAACGCTTGTTCTAAATCAAATTCTATCGAATTGGTTTACGATGGTTTAGATTACGATACTGGTTATGTAACAGATGTATTATGTTACAATACTGCAACTGGTACTTTAACTGTTGAAGGTATTCATGGTGGTAAAGAACCGTACAGTGTTATGCTACAAGGACCTAAGGACGATGAAGAAAACGTAATGGGTGAGTGGGTAGAACTTGATGATGATGAAGTGGATTATACATTTGAAAATCTTGTATATGGTCACTATACTTTACATGTGAGAGATAATGAAGGTTGCCAGATTTATAAAGAGTCTTGGGAAATTGAAAATATTGACTCACTTCAATTAATGCCAGAATTGTATAAACACCCATTATGCCATGACGGAAATGCAACTGTTGTACTTCATGCAGACGGTGGTACTGGAGCTGGTACATATAAATTTGCGTTAGTTGATGTTACAGACACTGAATTCCCAACAGATGAAGAGGAAGCTGCCGAAGAATTAGAATGGTCTGAAGAAATGGTTGATACCGATACTTTCTTAGTACCAGCAGGCATTTACATTGGCTTCGTAATGGATGCAAATGGTTGTATACAAGGATTTGCTACTGACGGAAATGGTTCTCCAATTCTTATTCATAGGGTAGAAATAGAAAACCCAACAGTTGTTGAAGCAGTTGGTACTTGGGTATCTACTGAACCTACTTGTTTTGGAGAAGGTGACGGTGAGGTTGTTGTTCCTTCTGTGATTGGTGGATCAGGTGGCGCTTATACAGCAATAGTTACTGGTTATGACTACTTAGGTCGTGAGGTATTTGAAGTGTATACTTCAGATGTTTCTGAGGACGATGAAGTAGTATTAGATGGTCTCTGTATGCTGTTATGGAAGACTCTGTTTATTCAGTTGTATTCCAGGATAACCAAAAATGTCCTTCTGATGTTTATACATTCACATTAGGACAACCTGAAGAATTTAAAGTATCTGTCGAGGTTAATCAAGATGCATTTATATGTCCTGATGACTTAGCCGGAGTATTTGAATTAATCGTTGTTAGTGGAGGAGTTCCATTTAATACGGCAAATGATGATGACTTTAAATACAAGTGGGAAGTATTCAACGGACATCCTGATTCTACAGGTACAAGTGCTGTAGTTCCTGCAACTGCATGGTCATTTACTTCTAAATACCAGGGACAAGCTGGTGTTTGGTACAGAGGTACAGCATTAGATGCTAATGGATGTGAAGATGACACTGTAATTTATGTAAGTGCTCCAGAAGCAATAACATATGAAATTTCTGATGTAACTTGTTTCGACGCTGATGGTGGTACAGCTCATATTGAGATTACTCAAAGTAATCCTGGACGTACTTACTATGTAAGAGCAGAACAGGTTACTGGAGAAAACCGCGAACAAATCTTAGATGCTGGTACATGGTTACCATTAGATGCTGATAATACATTAACATTTAATAGCCTAAGCTTTGGTGAGCAAGATTCAGACGGTGGACACTATTATTTCTACGTGAAAGATAATAAAGGCTGTATTGCACCTGATACATTTATAACATTCGTTCCTGTACAAACTGCATTGGCTCTTGACGTTGATGTTGTTGAAGGTGAATGTACTGATGAAGCTACAATTACTGTAACTGGTGGTATTCCTCCATATGTTGTTACAGTTGACGATGTTGTTACTGATGTTTCTGCTGCATTGACATGGGTTCCTGGAACTTACGAAGTAGTTGTAACTGACGCTCACGGATGTACTGTTGATCCGGTAACTGTAACTGTTGAAGCAGATCAAGTTGTACATAGCATTACTGTGGGAACGGATCTTGGTGCTGACGGTGTAGTTAGCTTCACTGATGATGGTGTAACAATTGATACTACTTTAGCAATTGGAACGCACGCTATTGAATATGTTGTTGATGGTTGTACTCGTATCTTAAACGTAACTGTTGAGGATGTAACTGGACCAATAGTTGTGGCTATGTCTCCTCAAGGTGATATTACTGAAGATGGTACTAGATTTGATCTTGAACTTACATTAAACGACAATGTTGTTGCAGGTTTAGGAGCAATGAAAGTATTTGAAGAAGGTAGTGCACTTGTTGCTGAGTTTGATATTAGTGAAGTAACCATTACTGACAATGTAATTTCAGCAGCAGTTGATCTTGATAAATTCACTACATATTATGTGAATATACCTGCCGGATTCGTTGCCGATGCAAAAGGTAATAACTTCGCTGGTATTCTTGACAATAGTACTTGGAGCTTTACAACTAAAGATTTCGCTACAAGTACAGATGAACTTGAATTCGAAAGTATTAAACTTTATCCTAATCCATTTAGTGATAAACTTAACATCGAAAATGCTCATAAATTGACTCGTGTTATTATTTCTAATATTGCAGGTCAAAGAGTTATTGATATAGAATATCCTGAAAGTGTAATAAATACACCTAATTTAGTAAGTGGCGTCTATGTGGTAACTATGTTTACTGAGGATGGAATTGCCAAAACTGAAAGGATTGTTAAAAGGTAATACCGAATTGATTGATTAAAAAGGGGAAGCTTATGCTTCCCTTTTTTATTTTGTAAACTTTTGATATGGATTTAGTAAAGAATCATACAACGATCAGAAAATTTAAGAAAAAGGAAATTGACTCAACCCTTTTAAATGAAATAATCGAAGTTGCATGTAGAGCTTCAACCACTGGTAACATGCAGCTATATAGTATTATTATTAATAAAGATTCTGCTATTAAAGAAAAGTTAACACCTTTACATTTTAATCAGGATGTAGCGAAAAAAGCGCCGGTACTGATAACAATTTGTGCTGATTTTAACCGCTTTGTAAAATGGTGCAATGCCAGAAATGCAAAACATGGCTACAATAATTTCCTTTCTTTCTTAACAGCCGCCATAGATGCGTTACTGGTAGCTCAAAATATATGCATAGAAGCAGAATATAAAGGATTAGGAATATGCTATTTAGGAACCACGACTTATAATTCTAAAGAGATTATAGAATTACTAAAACTTCCTAAACTTGTATTTCCGATTACTACAATTGCTTTAGGATGGCCAGATGAGAAGCCTAAACAGGTAGATAGATTGCCGTTAGAATCAATTATCCATGACGAATATTATAAAGACTATACTAAGGAAAGTATAGATGCCCTTTATTCCTATAAAGAGAACCTTGAAGAATCACGAAAATTTATAGCTGAAAATGCTAAAGAGAATTTAGCACAAGTGTACACTGATATCAGATATAAAAAATCAGACAACGAATATTTTTCTGAAAAGATATTAGATGTTTTGAAAGACCAAGGATTTCTTTCTTAACTAGGAAGTTGATTGTTTATTCTAGCGAAGAAATCTTGCCTGTAACTATTGCCAATTGGTAATTTATGTGTTCCGATTTGAACAAGGTTACCTTCAATTACTTCAATTTTATTTGTTGAGATAATAAATGATTTATGAATTCTCAGAAAATCATTCTTCGGCAATATTTCCTGAACCTTTTTCATGGTGAGATTAGTAACTATATGTTGGTTTTCTAAATGCAATTTTATATAATCACCTAAACCTTCTATAAATAAGATATCCTTGAAATTAACTTTGTAGGTTTTTTTATTCGCTTTAATATATGTAAAGTCAATTTTTGAAGGAATTTCCTGGGAAGCTTGCGGGGTTGAATTATTGGCTTGCAAAATATCACTTGCTTTATGGATGGATTTAAGAAAACGCTCAAAGGAAAAAGGCTTTTTAAGGTAATCCAGCGCATTAAGTTCATAACTTTCTAAAGCATACTCTGTATAGGCAGTTGTAAAGATTATCAAAGGAGGATTTTTCAATGTTTTTAAGAACGAAATACCGGACAAAACAGGCATATTAATATCGAGAAATATAAGATCAACACTTTCTCTGTTTAAAAATTCAAGCGCATTTACTGAACTTTCAAAACTTTCAACAATTGTAAGAAAAGAAATTTTGCTTGCATACTGAAGGATAACATTTCTAGCTAACGGTTCATCATCGATTATTAATGCGCGAATTTCCATGTTTTAATCTTTAAGTTCTAAAGTTAGATTAACTGTATATATGTTATTATCATTATTTATATAAAGCTCATATTCCTTTTCTTTATATAAATGCATGAGGCGTTGTTTTACATTGTTTAATCCAATCCCTTTATATTTTGTAGTATTATTTAAAGGTTGGTCATAACTGTTTGAAATGTTAAAATTCAACTTATTATTTTGGCTAAAGTCGAAATATATAGAAAGGAATATTTTTCCCTCTGAATTTTGTAACCCATGTTTAAATGCATTGTCAATAAATGGTTCAAACAAAAGAGGTGCAATTTTTTTATCAGGCACGTTTCCTTCAATGGTAAACTTGACATCAACGCGTTCTGAAATTCTGATTTTCTGCAAAGAAACAAAGTTTTTTACAAACTCCAGTTCCTTATATAATGGGATATAATTTTCACGCGATTCATAAATAACATGCCTCATTAAATCCGAAAGTTTTAAAATTAATTCAGGAACTTTTTCAGAACTGCTCAATGCAAGCGAATAAATATTATTAAGCGAGTTAAATAAAAAGTGAGGGTTTATTTGTCCCTTCAATGTTTTAAGTTCCGCTTCAAGTTTCTGACGTTCACTTTGCGAATATTTTAAGTTTAAATCCTGAAGCACAAACCAATCTTTTGCAAATTTCAGGAATGAAGTAAAGCCAATATAAAATCCGGTAACAAAAAATCCTGCAGAATAAATGTCCTTGTCAAATTTGTTAAACTGAATTGATCCTGAAAAAAGGAAGTTTAAGGGATACATAAAAAGTATCTGAATAAAAAAGGATATTGTTGCCATTAAAAGTATAATCCAAAAGCTGTAGAATATATAATTCTTTGCTTTTAATATCTTAGGAATAAGTATGTATAGATTGACATAAACAGCAGTTGCAAAACATAAATTAGGGATCAGGGCTTTAATAACTGTTTCCGGGAAAATGTTAATGCTCTTTCCAGCTGCTAAGTATATTTCAAGTATCCAGAATGCTATACTTAAAAACCAGAACAAAATATGCCCAAGGAATAAGAAACGATTATATTTCTTGAGTTTTACCATATTTAAATCCGATCTCTTTTATTTAAATATTTATTTAAATAATATTTCATTGGATTGGAGTACTTTAGTTGTTTCCATGGCCTACTACTATGTGGCAAATGAACCACTTCAATTCCCTTTGCCAAATAGTTTTTAAAATCCATTTTCTTTGATTGACGAGATAAAAATATATCGTACCAATCTTTTTTCGCAGAGAGTTGGTTGAAATCAAAAGCTTCCAGAAATGGGGTATTTATCAATGTACAGCAAAAACTTAAGCTATGGTTGGTATCAATTACTTCATTCGATTTGGTTTTCTCAAATTCATAGGGGAAATTGTATTCTCCATTTGTATTTGTTGTAATAGCGCCAATCATTCCCGCGTTTTTCGTGTTTTTAACCAATTTAATTAAAGAAGAAATTGTATCCTTTTTAACTATAACGTCAGACTCAACTATTATTAAAGGCAAATGTTCATCCAAGGCCCTTTTTTGTGCCAATTGTAAAACAAGCTTATAATTTGGGGAAGGAGAAGATGTGACATCCTCTAAGTGGATTACTTTGTAGGAATATTTTTTTTGATGCTCATCGAGATACTTTTTAGTATCATCTGAACTAAAGTCATCATAAATAAAGTATGAAATATTGCAATCCGAGGCAGCAATAGCCTGAACAGTTTTTATGGTAGTATTTAATGAGTCTTTTACTGGTGTTATTACGATAGCCTCAGTCATATGTGTTTAATAAGAAATGTAAATTTAAACAAAGATAATAGATTTTAGAAGCGTTGGCCATTCAATTATAACTTCGAAATAAATATGAACTTTCTAAATTGATCCTTAATTTTTCCAATATTGAATATGTAAATAAAATTATTAATAAAAATGCATGGAAGATTGGAAGCTTGTTTACCCTAATTATCTAAGAAAAAACAACAAATATTAGGCAGTTAAGCCGTACTTAATTACTTTTGCGCATATTCAATGAAATGAAAATGCTATGAGCGATACAGTACAAAAAGAACAAAAATTTTCCATTGATATGGTCCCTGAACCAGAGAATATTGAAGATGTTATTTATTCTTTGATGGTAAACCCAAACCTTTCAACAGTAAATTATTTCAATGATTTTTCCGATGCAGGTATTTCACCAGATTCGATTGGTGATAGTGATTCTGATGAATCGGGTATTTTTGAAATTGATGCAGATGGGCATTGTATGGCTATGAGCACTCATGCGTTTCACCACCATTTGGAAAGCGATCCGAAAAAAGCGACCGAGATATTAGTGTCACGTGCTGTGAGAAAAATGCTTTGCGCAAGGGTAAATCCGATAGCTGTAAGTGCATTTTTGTACCATATTGATATTGCTGATCCAAATGGTCACCAAATTGCCTCAGGGGCAAAGAAAGGGCTAGAAAACGCTGCAACAAAATTTGGATTAAAAATATCAGATAGAAAAATAAGGTTTGATCATTTTACAGGGCATGGACCTGTTCTGCCTACTATTATCGTAAGCATAATGGGTGTTGTTGAAGACAAGACAAAATTGGTTGGGCATCAGTTTAAAAACAAAGGCAATAATATTTTCATGATTGGGAAATCAAAAAATGATATTGGCTCTTCCGAATATCTTGAATTCTATCACCAAATTTCTGAAACACCGCTTCCTGCATTTGATATCGAGATTGAGACAAAAATGCAAAATGTATTACGTATCCTAAATGAAAAGAACCTTGTTGAAAGTGCCAGCCCGGTTGGGAAAGGCGGAATCTTTTTTACTTTGCTAAGAGCAGCGGTGCAAAATAGCCTTGGTTTTGACGTGACCACAGATGCTGAAGTTAGAAAGGATATTTTTCTGTTTGGGGAAGCTATGGGAAGGTTAATTGTGGATGTTGATAGGGATAAAGAAGACGAATTTGTGGATACCCTTTTTGATTTAAAAGTGCCGTTTTTTACATTGGGCCATGTTACCAAAGGAGAAATCAGGATCGATGATGAATCTTTTGGGTATACCGATAAAATGACTGTTGGTGGATAATGGCTGTAGTTCCTTATAAAAACTCAAGCAAAAATAAAAAAAGACAGGTTGCTGAAATGTTTGACAATATTTCAGCCAGGTATGATTTGCTTAATCATTTACTTTCTTTAAATATTGACAACCTGTGGAGGAAAAAGGCACTAAGAATACTTGCCGATTACCAACCCAAAAAGATTTTAGACGTTGCTACCGGAACGGCTGATTTTGCAATTGCTGCTAAAAAGCTGAATCCTAAAAAAATAATTGGGATCGATATTTCAAACGGCATGTTAGATATCGGGCGAAAAAAGGTTATTGATAAGGGCTTGCTGGATCTTATAGAGTTACAAAATGCGGATTCCGAAAATTTGCCTTTTAAAAATGGGGAATTTGATGCAGTTACTTGTGCTTTTGGTGTGAGGAATTTTGAAAACCTGGGAAAAGGGATAAAAGAAATATTTCGGGTTTTATCGGATAAAGGGGTATGTATTATTCTTGAATTTTCGAAACCTCAAAAAGCTCCTTTTAAACAAATTTTCAACTTTTATTTTCGGCATGTTTTACCAAAAATTGGCAGGATAATTTCAAAAGATGCTTCAGCTTACACATATTTACCAGATTCGGTTAGCGAATTCCCTTCAGGAAGTGTATTTGCACAAATACTTAAAAATGCAGGTTTTGCAGTGACACAATATTATCCTGTGTCTTTTGGGATAGCAACCATCTATGTGGGAAAGAAAGCAAAAGATTGAATTTATTGCCTCTCTTTGGCAATAAATTTATAATATTGTTGTTTGAACAACGTATAGATTTCTTAATATCTGTGGTAAAAAAACTTATTTCAATATTGTTACTGATTCTTGCATTGAACGCAGGAGCACAAAAGGCTAAGATTAAATATCTAACCACTTTTGACGATAAGAAAATTCATTTTGGGTTTTCACTGGGGATTAATTCGCTTGATTTTGGAATAAAACATTATAGCCCTATTGGGAATAATCCTGCCTTTGAGGTTGGAACATTACCACTATTGGAAGGGGAAAAAAGAATTGTTGGCACAGACATAATTCGGGGTGATATTAAGAATAATGTCCCGGGTTTTACGGTTGCGATTATTGCTAGTATGCGTTTAACCCAGGATTTAGAATTAAGGTTCCTGCCGGGTTTGTCTTTTGGTGAAAGAAGGTTGGTTTATAATGTGCCAGTTCTTGATGTGAATAACTCGTTTGATTTAGACAATTATGAGTATTCAATAAAATCAACATTTATTGATTTTCCATTGTTGGTTAAATATAAAGCCAGAAGAATTAATAATGACCGTCCATACGTACTATTTGGGTTGGCATATCGACAAGATATTTCACGTACGGCAAGAGAAGATTTAGTGCGCTTAAAAAAAGGAGGTTTATATGCTGAGCTGGGTGCAGGATGGGATACATATATGCTGTTTTTTAGGTTTTCCATAGAAGCAAAGGTCAGTATTGGCATTTTTGATCAATTAGGACAGGGGCCGGATGCAACCCAAAGGCAATATTACACAACTTCCATAGATAAATTAACATCTAATATTTTCACACTTGCATTTAATTTCGAATAAGAATTGGGCTAAAATTATTTCCCGGATAGAACTTGCCTTCTGAATTCAGAGCAAATTATTGCCGTAGCCACCGAAACATTTAACGATTCTGAAGTTTTATAGCCTGGAATATGCAGTTTGTGGTTAATAAAAGGCTCCAAACCCTTAGAAATGCCATTGCCTTCATTGCCCATAACAATGACGCCTTCATATGGCAGTTCCTCGTTGAATATATTTTCCCCATTCATAAATGCGCCAAAAACCGGGAGGTTCAATGTTTTGATTTCTCTAAATAAACTATTGAGATCTGTATATATAACCTGTACCCTGCAAAAAGCCCCCATGGTTGCCTGAATAACTTTCGGGTTAAACAAGTCAGCTGTTTCGGGAGAAGCAATTATTGTTTCTATCCCAAACCAATCAGCAATACGGATTATTGTGCCCAGGTTGCCAGGGTCTTGTACCGTATCCAGGCATAAAGTTAATCGGCCTGTTAAACTATTGATATTAAAATCTTGATTTGGTATTCGACAAACGGCAATCGATTGTTGTGGATTTTGCAGCAAACTAGCTTTATTTATTTCTTCCTGGCTCGCTTCAATTAGTTCGTTTAGTTCTAATTCTTCTGATTTAAATGATGATAAAAAATCTTTTGTGCCAATTAAATACTCAATTTCTATTTCAGAATGAATAACTTCTGTAACCAATTTGTTCCCTTCCACAAGAAATAGCTTATTTTTGCTGCGAGATTTCTTTTGGGATAAAGATTTGATTTGTTTAATTTTATTTTTGCTGATCATCAAAATAACACTTACTTATAATAAAATATTAAAGGTACAGTTTCTAAAATAAAACTGTTGAAAGAAATACAATAAAGACTTGGAAACAAAACTAAAAATATATGGAATCCCTGTATTACTGACAATTCTTTTTCTTGCTTCCTGCTCACCAGTTAAATATGTGCCTGAAGGCGAATATCTATTAAATAAAATAAATGTTCAGGTTGATAATAAGGATGTAAGCCAAGAAGAATTGGCAACTTATATCAGGCAAAAAGAGAATCTGCGTATTTTAGGAATATTTAGGTTTCATTTATGGTTGTATAACTTATCATCAAAGAAAAAACAAGATGATTGGTTGAAACGTATTGGAGAGCAGCCGAATATTTATAACGAAATTTTAACGCTTAGGTCAAGTGATCAATTGGAGCAATTTTTTAATAACAAAGGATATTTCAATGCTAAAGTTGAAACTGATACAAAACTGAACCCCAAAAGGAAAAAGGCAAACGTAAAGTACAAGATAAAAGTTGGGGAACCCTATCGGATACGAAATATCAGGTACGATGTGGAGGATGCTAATTTACGTACCATCTTTTTATCTGATACAACAGGCAGGCTGGTTGAGTCAGGTGATATATTTGATTTTGATAGATTGGATGCTGAGCGGAATAGGATTGTCAGCCTTTTTAAGAATAACGGTTATTATTTTTTCAATAAAGATTTTATACGCTATCTCGTTGATAGTTCATTGTACTCGCATCAGGTAGACGTTGATCTTCGAATACATGCACCACAAAATCTTTCTGAAACAGAACGTCTGAAAGCTTATAGTACCTATTCGATAAATAATTTTGAAGTTGAAGTTGTTCCAAGTAAAACAGGGTTTCGCGGACTGGATAAAAAAAATCTGGTAAATATCGATACCAGTTTTAATAATTACTATACGTTTTATTTAGACAAACAATACCGATATAATCCGGAACTATTTTTCAGGTTGAACAAGCTGCAAAGTGGTGATTTGTACCAGGAAAAAAACGTTAGGCAAACATTTAACGGATTAAACCGCTTGCAACAGTTTAGGTTTATAAATATCCAGTTTAATGAATTGAATGACTATGAAGATAATTTGCTTGATTGTAAAATGCAATTAGCCCCGTTAACCAAACAATCCATGTCGTTCGATCTGGAAGGAACAAATACTTCCGGGAACTTTGGGATTGCCGGGAATTTGAATTATCAACATAGGAACCTATTTCATGGGGCCGAAGTTTTAAGGGTAAACCTTAAAGGTGCTGTTGAGAGGCAGCAGGCAGTTGTTTCGGATGTCTCCAATGATTTTAATACGCTTGAACTTGGATTTGAATCGAACCTCGAGATACCTAAATTGCTTGGTCCTGGAAATGCTATCAGGTATTTTAGCAACTATCTGCCACATACTATTTTCTCGCTTGGCTACAATTTTCAGCGAAGGCCAGATTATACAAGAACAATATCTAACTTCAAATTTGGATACGATTGGAAAGCTTCAAAATTCGTACGGTTTAATTGGAATTTAGTGGACTTTAACATGGTCGATCTTTACGAATTTGATCCTGAATTTATAAACTCAATTGAGGATTTATATATAAAAAGCAGCTTTACGGACCACCTGATTCTGGCAACAAATATTTCGATGACCCACAATACCCAGGAAATAGGGAAAAGGAGTAATTACTCCTTTTTAAGGCTTGCATTCGAATCGGCCGGGAATTTTCTTCATTTGGCTTCAAGTGTAAGTGGGCAGAAAAAAGTAGAATATATTGATGGTGAAGGGCTTGGGAATTATTCTTATTATGAAGTATTAAACAAAAGATTTGCCCAATATGTGAAAGCCGATTTTGAATACCGGTACGGGCACATGATCGATAAATATAATGCTATAGTTGGAAGGGCTTTTGTTGGAATTGGTATACCGTATGGTAACTTTGATGTCCTGCCCTTCGAAAAAAAATATTTTACTGGAGGAGCAAATGGAATTAGGGCATGGCAGGTAAGGTCTTTAGGGCCCGGTTCATATCGCGCAAGTTCTGATGCTTACCCAAATCAATCGTCCGACATAAAATTAGAAACAAACATTGAGTACCGGTTTAAACTTATGAAAATATTAGAAGGTGCTTTGTTTTTCGATGCTGGGAATATTTGGGCTATTAACACAAAAGATAATAGGGAAGGTGCTACTTTCCAAATAGATAAGTTCTATAAACAAATAGCTTTGGGTACCGGTGCTGGCCTTCGTTTTGATTTTAGTTATTTTATCTTTCGGCTTGACCTCGGCATGAAACTTCACGATCCATCACAGGATATTGGAAATGGCTGGATAATTGGAAACAGAAAGTTAAATAATGATGATTTTAACTTGTCTTTTGCAATAGGTTATCCATTCTAGTTTATTTTTGTACTGGCTTAACGCTAAAGATTTAAAACAATTTTGTATCATTTTTAAATAAGAAAAAATACCATGAGTGAATCATTATTTGGAAACATTGAACCAGGAGTTGTAACTGGTCAGGACCTTCAAACCATATTTAAAATCGCAAAAGAAAATGAATTTGCACTTCCAGCTGTAAACGTTGTTGGGCATAATTCAATCAATGCTGTTCTGGAAGCAGCAAAAAAAGTGAATTCTCCCATAATTATTCAATTATCGAACGGTGGGGCTGCTTTTATTGCAGGTAAAGCAATGGGTTTGCCAGGTCAGGAAGGACAAATTTTGGGTGCAATTTCAGGTGCACAGCACGTTCATACAGTTGCAAAGGCTTATGGTGTTCATGTGGTATTACATACTGACCACGCTGCAAAAAAATTATTGCCATGGATTGATGGATTGCTAGAAGCAAGTGAAAAGAATTTCGCTGAAACAGGCAAACCATTATTCTCTTCACACATGTTAGATCTTTCAGAAGAGCCTATCGAGGAAAATATTGCTATCTGTAAAGAGTACCTGAAAAGAATGAGCAAAATAGATATGACCCTTGAAATTGAATTGGGGATTACAGGTGGTGAAGAAGATGGTGTTGACAATAGCAATGTTGATACTGCAGACTTATACACGAAACCAGAAGAGGTTAATTATGCCTTTGAACAATTATCAGAAATTAGCCCTAACTTTACAATAGCTGCATCGTTTGGTAACGTGCATGGGGTATACAAGCCTGGTAACGTTAAACTCACGCCAAAAATCCTTGACAATTCACAGAAGTATATCGCTGAAAAACATGGTTTGGATGCAAAACCTGTAAATTTTGTTTTCCATGGTGGATCTGGTTCTACACTTGAAGAAATTCGTGAAGCACATAAGCTATGGTGTAATCAAAATGAATATTGACACGGATACGCAGTGGGCTACATGGGACGGCGTTCGCGAGTTTGAAGCTAAAAACCATGATTATCTTCAAGGTCAGATTGGTAACCCTGAAGGGGAAGACAAGCCAAATAAAAAGTTCTACGATCCACGTGTGTGGTTACGTGCTGGAGAAGTTAGTATGGTAAATCGTTTGGTTAAAGCTTTTGAAGACCTGAACTGTATTAATAGAGGATAGTTAAAAATATCTATATAATATAAAGGCTGTCAGTTTTGGCAGCCTTTTTTTGTAAATTCTTGCATCTCACATTTTTTTTTGCATTTTTAAGATCTGTTACTTTACAGGCAATTTTCGTAATTATCTATTAATAATAAATTTATATGGCTGAGAAATTAAATGTACGCGATACCTTTGGATCAAAATTTGGCGTAATTGCTGCTGCTGCAGGGTCGGCAGTTGGATTAGGGAACATTTGGAAATTCCCATACATAGCAGGAGTTTACGGAGGCGCGGCATTTTTATTTGTTTATCTCGGTTTTATTGTGGCAATTGGCCTGCCGGTTATGCTTTCAGAGTTGATAATCGGGCGAAACTCAAGAAGAAATGCATTTGGGGCATTTAAAGTTTTGGCTCCCGGAACACCGTGGCGTTATATTGGAATACTTGGCGTTGCGGCAGCGTTTCTAATTTTGTCATTCTATGGGGTTGTTGCAGGTTGGAGTGTACAGTATATAATTTTATCGGTACAAGATGGATTCTCCAGCAAAAGCCCTGAACAAATCGGAGCCCTTTTTACCACTTTAATTGAATCACCGATAAAGCCTGTTGTTTTGCAGCTTGGTTTTATGGTGGCAACTGCAGCAATTGTTATTGTTGGCGTTAAAAAAGGTATCGAAAAGTATACAAAAATATTAATGCCGGTTTTAGTAGTAATTCTAATTGTGCTGTGTGTTAAGTCCGTTTCGCTTGAAGGGGCAAAATCAGGATTGAAATTCTTATTTCAACCCGATTTTTCAAAACTTACTGGCGATGGTATTTTAAGCGCACTTGGGCATGCTTTTTTTACCTTGAGTTTGGGAATGGGGACTTTAATTACCTATGGATCATATATCGACAAAAAGAATAACCTTGTAAATACGGTGATTAATGTAACCGTTGCCGATACGGTTATTGCAATTTTTGCAGGCATTGCAATTTTTCCTGCCGTTTTTGCATTTGGCATTGAGCCGAGTCAGGGCCCCGGGTTAATATTTGTTACCTTGCCCAACGTATTTCACCTGATGCCGGGTGGATTTATTTTCGCCATCCTGTTTTTTGTCCTTCTAACTGTTGCAGCTATTACATCTTCCATTTCCATATTGGAAGTAGTTGTAGCATATTTTAAGGAAGAGTTCAAAATGAAGAGAACAGCTTCCACTATTTTAGCTACAGTACTCATATCAATTTTAGGAATTCTTTGTTCGTTGTCGATGGGGGTTTTGGAGCCGGTAAAAATATTTGGGCTTAACTTTTTTGATTTAATGGACTGGATTTCGGCAAATATGTTGCTACCGCTTGGAGGCTTGCTTATCTCGGTTTTCGTGGGGTGGTTTTTTGGCAGGAAAAAAGTTCGGGAGGAAGTTGCAAACGGAGGAAACCTTTCTGGGGCATTGCTTTCCATCTTCATGTTTCTTGTTAAATTTATTGCACCAATAGCAATTGCTGTTGTGATGTTGAACAAAGTTGGGCTTCTTAAGTTTTAACAGGAATCCTTTTTTTTAGTTCCTTGCTTTTTTGTATATTAAGCATGTGAAACTCAAACGCATAAAAGCAATATTCCAACAATTGTTTACCTACTCCCGTCAGGAAAGAAATGGGATTCTGGTGCTTTGTATTCTGCTTTTTATTTTAATTACCTTAAAATTTATAGTTCGAAAAATTCCAGTGTCATCGGAAGAGGATTATTCCGAAATGATCACTATGATTGAACATTGGGAAGCAGAACTGGAAACGAAATCAAAAGCCAATAGCTTAAAATTATTTGATTTTAATCCAAATGAAACCAGCAAAGAAGAGTTGGATTCTTTAGCCTTGCCGAAAAGGGTAAAATCAAACATATTAAGTTATACGAAAAGCGGGGGAGTCTTTGATAAACCATCAGATATAAAACGTATTTATGGAATGACGGATAGTTTATACACAATAGTTGAAAGTTATGTCCAAATCCCTGCTACTAACAAAAAAGTAATTCCACAAATTAAAAATAAAGCAGTTGAAACTGAATACTTTTATTTTGATCCAAATACAAGTACGCAAAGTGAACTTTCTAGATTGGGATTAAATAAATTCCAAATTAGAAATATATTTAACTATCGAAGTAAAGGAGGTGTGTTTAGGAAAGCAGTAGACATTTCAAAAATATATGGTATGGATTCGGCAATGTTAAAAAAACTTAAGCCTTGGGTTAAAATAGAAAATAAGCATCCTGTTTTAAAAACAAGTCAACTTCAATAAAAATTGAATTAAATAGTGCCGACTCTATCGATCTGATCAAACTAAAGGGGATTGGACCTTATTTTGCCAATCGGATTATTAAGTATCGTGATTACCTGGGTGGATTTTATTCCAAAAATCAATTATGTGAAGTGTATAATCTACCATTTGAAACTTTTAGTGAAATCGAACACTGCATTTGGGTTGATACAACACTTATCCAAAAAATCTCTATTAATTTTTCTGATGCTTACGAACTATCTAAACACCCATATATTTCTAAAGAGTTTGCACTTAAAATAACCGCCTATCGAAATAAAAATGGGGCTTTTACTAGTTGTACGGAAGTAATCAAAAATAGGCTTGTAAATGAA
This sequence comes from Prolixibacteraceae bacterium, assembly GCA_963677475.2. Taxonomy (GTDB): domain Bacteria; phylum Bacteroidota; class Bacteroidia; order Bacteroidales; family Prolixibacteraceae; genus JABMQB01. The sequence goes on from CAXXQD010000022.1 coordinate 459,884, forward strand.
GACGATTATAAGAGGATATATCCTTACCTGAAAATAAATTAGACCAATAAAACAAGTTGCCAGGTTAAATAACGAAAGGTAATCACTTTTAAATGCAAAATTTTTGTTTTAAATTTGATATACAATGAATATTTTCTAAATTTGCGCCTCGAAATTGAAAAATAAAAACGGAAAAATATGATTATCATTCCAGTAAAAGAGGGCGAAAATATTGAAAGAGCCTTAAAAAGGTTTAAAAGAAAATTTGAAAAAACTGGTGTAATTAAAGAATTACGTGAACGTAAAATGTTTACCAAACCTTCAGTAGTGAAGAGAACAATGGTGAAAAAAGCGATTTACGTACAAGGATTACAACGTCAGGAAGAGTAAAATTCCGAACTCCTGATTTTGTATGTGAGGATTTATGGAATATCAGGATGCTTTTTTAGACTATTTAATATATGAGAGGAGGATGTCCCCTCATACTTGTAATGCTTATAAAAATGACCTCGATCAATTTGTGCAATTTTGCAATACAATGGTCGGGGACTTTGATATTAAAGGGGTAGATGCCAAATTAATTCGTTCATGGATAATTTACCTGATGGAAAATGAGATTTCTGCCCGGTCAGTTAACAGGAAAGTTTCTACATTGAAGTCATTTTATAAATATTTAATGAAGCTGGAAATTATCGAAACAAATCCTGCGTTAAATATTACTCTTCCGAAAGTTCGGAAAAAGCTACCTTCCTTTGTGGATGAGAACAGCATGAATATTTTATTGGATGGTGGGTTTTTTGAGAAAGATTTCCTTGGAACACGTGATAAGTTAATTATTACATTATTATATGGAACGGGTATCCGACTTGCAGAACTGGTCTCTTTGCAGGAAACGGATATTGACATGGAGCAATTCTTGATAAAAGTTTTGGGGAAAAGGAATAAGGAACGAATTATACCATATCCTAAAGAGCTAAATAAGCTTATTAACGAATACCTGGAATTAAGAAATAGAGAATTTGAAGGTACAACACCATATTTTTTGGTTACTAGTAAAGGGGATAAAGTGTACGATAAGTTAATATATAGGGTTGTGAAGAATAAGTTAGGAGGTATCACTTCCCTAGAAAAGAAAAGCCCGCATATTTTGAGGCACACTTTTGCAACTCACTTGCTCAATAAAGGGGCTGATTTAAATGCAGTAAAAGAATTGTTGGGTCATGCTAATTTGTCCGCAACTCAGGTGTACACCCATACAACATTTGAGAAATTGCAAAAAACATATAAAAAAACACACCCTAGGGGTTAAATCGATATATTATGAACATAAAAGTAAAAGCTGTTAGTTTTAATGCTGATCAAAGGTTAATTGATTTTATCAATAAAAAAGTTGCAAAACTTGATACTTTATTTGAAGGCATAATTAGTTTAGAAGTAACACTTAAAGTTGAGAAACCCGAAAGTGCAAAAAACAAGGTAGCAGAAATAAAAGTTTCTATACCAGTGAACGATTATTTGTTTGCAAAAAAACAAGCAGATTCCTTTGAAGAAGCTACCGACCTGGCGGTTGATGCTATTAAAAGACAACTTGAAAAATATAAGAATAAACTTAAAAATAAATAATATTGAAAAATTGCAACTAATGTTGCTATTTCATTAAAAATATTTTACATTTGCACACCCTTTTGGGAAAGTTCTTGTAACTATTGAAAAACCAGCATTTTTGGATTATTTATCACAATGTATGGATCAGATAAATTAGAACTTGCACTTTAGGGAAATGAATTTTATTATTCATTAAGCATTTTTTCAAGGAAAATATTTCTTGAAAAAAACAATAAAGGTTCTTTTAAAAATGAAGATTTTTTGTAATTTTGCACGGCATTTTTACAGAATGTATAAGTAAGCGGGAATAGCTCAGTTGATAGAGCATTAGCCTTCCAAGCTAAGGGTCGCGAGTTTGAGTCTCGTTTCCCGCTCCGTGAAGCAGAGATTGTATGAGTAAAAAACTGGATGTTTTTTACTCATTTCTCATGCTTTTTAGTGCCGGAGTAGCTCAGGGGTAGAGCGCATCCTTGGTAAGGATGAGGTCACGAGTTCAATTCTCGTCTTTGGCTCAATTAAATTAAAATATATAATATAAAATTTTGAAGTTATGGCTAAAGAACATTTTAACAGGGATAAAGAGCATGTCAACATAGGTACTATTGGCCACGTTGATCATGGTAAAACTACCCTTACCGCAGCTATTACTATGGTATTGGCTAAAAAAGGTTTGTCAGAAATTAAAGCATTTGATTCAATTGATAATGCTCCAGAAGAGAAAGAAAGAGGTATTACAATTAACACTGCTCACGTAGAATACCAAACTGCTACTCGTCACTATGCACACGTTGACTGTCCGGGACACGCGGATTACGTTAAGAACATGGTAACTGGTGCTGCTCAAATGGACGGAGCTATTATTGTTGTTGCTGCAACCGATGGTCCTATGCCACAAACTCGCGAACACATTCTTCTTGCACGTCAGGTAAACGTCCCTAAATTGGTTGTGTTTATGAACAAAGTAGACATGGTTGATGACGAAGAAATTCTTGAACTTGTTGAAATGGAGATTCGTGAACTTTTAGACTTCTATGAATTCGAAGGTGACGATACCCCCGTAATTATGGGTTCTGCTCTTGGTGCAATGAACGGTGAACAAGAATGGGAAGATAAAGTAATGGAGCTTATGGATGCATGTGATACATGGATTCCACTTCCTCCGCGTGATGTCGATAAACCATTTTTGATGCCGGTTGAGGACGTTTTCTCAATCACAGGTCGTGGAACTGTTGCTACTGGTCGTATCGAAACTGGTAAAATCCATACTGGAGACGAACTGCAGCTAATCGGTTTAGGGGCAGAAGGACGTAAAACTGTATGTACAGGAGTTGAAATGTTCCGTAAAATCTTGGATGATGGACAAGCTGGTGATAACGTAGGTTTATTGCTTCGTGGTGTCGATAAAAAAGAAATCAAACGTGGACAAATTTTGGCTGCTCCAGGTTCAATTACTCCTCACACTAAGTTTAAAGCAGAAGTTTATGTATTGAAAAAAGAAGAAGGTGGACGTCACACTCCATTCCATAATAACTATCGTCCTCAATTCTATCTTCGTACCCTTGACGTAACAGGTGAAATCAAATTACCTGAAGGTCGCGAAATGGTAATGCCTGGCGATAACGTATCAATTGATGTAGAATTGATTTACCCAGTTGCTCTTAACTTAGGTCTTCGTTTCGCAATCCGCGAAGGTGGACGTACAGTAGGAGCAGGACAGGTAACTGAAATACTTAATTAATATTACCTCAAAATATATCAAATTCCCGGGTTGTATTGCCCGGGAATTATTTTCGGTTGTTGCTCATTAGGGAGCTTTTATTGTTTAAAGTAAGTTCGATTCTTACCTGCCGGCAAAGAAAAAATAACCAAGAATAATGAAACTAAAAATATATTTAGAACAGGCCTACGAAGAACTCGTTCATAAAGTTACATGGCCTACTTGGAAAGAATTGCAAAACAGTGCATTAGTTGTAATGGTTGCTTCCTTTATTATATCACTCTTAATTTTCGCTATGGATATCTCTTTTGAGACCATAATGGAAAATGTATATGGGTTATTTTATTAATTAAACACCTGAGGTTGTAATGAGCGAAAATAGTAAAAAATGGTATGTTCTTCGTGCTATAGGAGGGAAAGAGAAGAAGGTTAAAGAATATATCGATAACGAAATCGCGCATGGTGATTTAAAGGTGTATGTAGATCAGGTTTTAATCCCGACAGAAAAGGTATATCAAATCCGAAAAGGGAAAAAAATCAGTAAGGAAAGAAACTTTTTCCCTGGTTATGTTTTAATTGAAGCTGCGTTGGTAGGTGAGGTGACCCACACACTTAGGAACATTCCTAATGTGATAGGTTTCCTGGGCGACACAAAAGGAGGAGATCCTGTGCCAATCAGACAAAATGAAGTAAACAGGATTTTGGGTAGGGTAGATGATCTTGCTGAAGCCGGTGAGGAAATGAATATTCCTTATGTTGTTGGAGAAACCATAAAAGTGATCGATGGACCATTTAACGGTTTTAACGGTATCATTGAGGAAATCAATGAAGAAAAGAAAAAACTTAAAGTAATGGTTAAGATCTTTGGACGAAAAACACCTTTGGAACTTAGCTTTATGCAAGTTGAAAAGGAGTAAGAACGTTTTAATATTTTAATATGGCGAAAGAAGTTGCTGGATTAATTAAATTACAGATAAAAGGTGGAGCGGCGAATCCGTCGCCACCAGTAGGCCCAGCATTAGGTGCTAAAGGGGTAAACATAATGCAGTTCTGTAAACAATTTAACGGAAGGACCCAGGATCAAGCTGGAAAAGTCCTGCCGGTTATCATTACTGTTTATGCAGATAAATCTTTTGATTTTATCATAAAACAACCTCCTGTTGCATCACAAATCTTGGAAGCAGCAAAACTAAAAAGCGGATCAGCAGAGCCTCACGTAGTAAAAGTGGGATCGCTGACATGGGATCAGGTTCGGCAAATCGCTGAAGTGAAAATGTCTGATTTAAACTGCTTTACAGTTGAGTCTGCTATGAAGATGGTTGCTGGAACTGCTAGGAGCATGGGAGTTACCATTAAAGGTAAATTTCCAACAAATAACTAAAATCTTTTACGATGGGCAGAATTACGAAAAATAAAAAAGCTGCATTGGAAAAGCTTGAAAAAGGCAAAGTTTATTTATTAGATGAAGCTGTTGAATTAGTGAAAAGTATAACTTTCACGAAGTTTGATGCTTCTGTTGACATAGACGTACGCCTTGGAGTGGATCCAAGAAAAGCTAACCAGATGGTAAGAGGCGTAGTTTCGTTACCCCATGGTACGGGAAAAGAAGTACGGGTATTAGCATTGGTAACTCCTGATAAAGAACAGGAAGCTAAAGATGCTGGTGCTGATTACGTAGGTTTAGATGATTTCATTGAAAAAATAAAAGGTGGTTGGACAGAATTTGATGTCGTTATTACAATGCCACCGATCATGGGAAAAGTTGGTCCTTTGGGACGTGTACTCGGACCCCGTGGTTTAATGCCTAACCCTAAAAGTGGTACTGTTACCATGGATATAGGCAAGGCAATCGGTGAAGTTAAGCAAGGTAAAATTGATTTTAAAGTCGATAAATTCGGAATTGTTCATACATCCATTGGAAAATCTTCTTTTACAGCGGAACAAATAAAGGACAATGCCATTGAGTTTATGAATACAATAAATAAATTGAAGCCTTCTTCTGCAAAAGGAACCTACATTCAAAGTATTTACTTATCTAGTACTATGAGTCCTGGAATTCAGGTTGAATCAAAGTCAGTTTTTGAAAAGTAATTGAAAAAGAATGAAAAGATCAGATAAACAAATTATTATTGACAGTTTAACAGAACAGATCAATTCAAGCAATCACTTTTACCTGACTGATATTAGCGAACTAAACGCATCAGATACCAGTGACCTGAGAAGGTTATGTTTCAAACGAGAAGTAAAACTGATTGTTGTAAAGAATACTCTACTGCGTAAAGCAATCGAAAAATCAGAAAAACAAGCTGATGAGCTTTACGACGTACTAAAGGGGAATACCTCAGTAATGCTTTCCGATAATGGAAATGTTCCTGCAAAACTGATAAAAGAATTTTATAAGCTACATAAAAAACCTGTTTTAAAAGGTGCTTATGTGGAAGAATCAGTATATGTCGGAGAAAACCAATTGGAAGCTTTAATCGCGATAAAATCGAAAAACGAGCTTATTGCAGATGTTGTTTCCCTATTACAATCGCCAATGCAAACTGTTATGTCACAGTTAAAATCTGGTGGTAATATTTTACATGGTGTTTTACAAACACTAGGAGATAAAGAATAGTTTTAGAATAATTATAATTAAAAGTAAATAAAAATGGCAGATTTAAAACAGCTTGCAGAAGAGTTAGTGAACTTGACTGTTAAAGAGGTTAACGAATTAGCTGGGATCCTTAAAGATGATCATGGTATTGAACCAGCTGCCGCTGCTGTTGCAGTTGCAGGTCCAGCCGCAGGTGGTGATGAAGGTGGAGCAGCAGAACAAACAGAGTTTGATGTAATTTTAAAAGCCGCAGGTCCTTCTAAACTTGCTGTAGTTAAACTTGTTAAAGAATTAACTGGTCTTGGCTTAAAAGAAGCTAAAGGTGTAGTTGATGAAGCTCCAAAACCAATTAAGGAAAAAGTTTCAAAAGACGAAGCTGAATCATTGAAAACTCAACTGGAAGAAGCGGGAGCTGAAGTTGAAATTAAATAGTTCTATTAGGCCTTTTATAAGGTTAATACGGTTTAGAATCTTTGCCAAAAACAACGAGGTAAAGGTTCTAAACCTTTTGTGTATTTATATTTTACCTTACTACTTATACTTAAAACTGGTATAAATAAATGTATGTAAATACTGAGAAACCGAGGATAAATTTCTCCTCGACACAGACCAGGTTTGATTACCCTGACTTCTTAGAAGTACAAGTTAAATCATTTAGGGATTTTTTCCAGTTAGGAACAACCCCTGAAAATAGGAAAAACGAAGGGCTATACAGAGTTTTCGAAGAAAACTTTCCTCTTTCTGATACAAGAAATAATTTCGTTCTCGAATTTATTGATTATCAGGTAGATCCTCCTCGTTATTCCATAGAAGAATGCATTGAGAGGGGTCTGACATTTAGTGTTCCGCTTAAAGCAAAGTTGAAACTATACTGTACAGATCCGGAGCATGAAGATTTTGATACAGTCATCCAGGATGTATACTTGGGTACCGTGCCGTACATGACGGATAGGGGTACCTATATCATCAATGGGGCTGAAAGAGTCATTGTTTCTCAGCTGCACCGTTCGCCAGGCGTATTCTTCGGACATAGCCTGCATGCCAACGGTTCAAAATTGTATTCGGCACGTATTATTCCGTTTAAGGGATCTTGGATTGAATTTGCTACAGACATTAACAGTGTCATGTTTGCATATATCGACAGGAAGAAAAAGCTCCCGGTTACAACTTTGTTACGTGCTATTGGTTATGAAAGTGATAAAGATATTCTCGAGATATTCAACCTTGCTGATGAAGTAAAAGTTTCGAAAACGGGGCTAAAAAAAGTTATTGGACGAAGGTTGGCAGCACGTGTGCTTAAATCGTGGGTAGAAGATTTTGTGGATGAGGATACAGGAGAGGTTGTTTCCATCGAACGTAATGAAGTTATTATCGATCGTGAAACAGAATTAGAAGAAAGCCATATCGAAGAAATTCTTGAATCAGGAGTAAAAACAATATTACTTCATAAAGAGGACAAGAACCAAACCGATTTTGCAATTATTTATAATACCCTTCAAAAAGATCCATGTAACTCCGAAAAAGAAGCGGTATTGCATATCTACAGGCAATTGCGTAATGCAGAACCACCAGATGAAGCAACTGCGCGTGATGTCATTGATAAGCTTTTCTTTTCAGACAAGAGATATGATCTTGGGGATGTTGGACGATATAGGATCAATAAAAAATTAGGATTAGATATTAGTATCGATACAAAAGTATTGACCAGGGAAGATATTATTGAAATCATTAAATATCTTATTAAACTGGTTAATTCAAAAACCGATATTGATGATATTGACCACTTAAGCAATAGAAGGGTTCGTACAGTTGGTGAGCAAATGTTTAACCAATTTGGTGTTGGTCTTGCAAGAATGGCAAGAACAATCCGCGAGAGAATGAATGTAAGGGATAATGAGGTATTTACCCCAATAGACCTTATCAATTCAAAAACCCTGTCTTCGGTAATAAATTCATTCTTCGGGACAAACGCGTTATCTCAATTTATGGATCAAACAAATCCTTTGGCAGAGATGACACACAAGCGAAGAATGTCTGCCCTGGGACCTGGCGGTTTGTCAAGGGAAAGGGCCGGATTTGAGGTAAGGGACGTTCACTTTACGCACTACGGTCGTTTGTGTCCAATTGAAACACCGGAAGGTCCAAACATTGGATTGATTTCTTCTTTGTGTGTATTTGCAAAAATTACCGATCTCGGATTTATTTCCACTCCTTATCGAAAAGTGGAAAATAGTAAAGTTAATTTGAGCGAAGATGGTGTTGTTTATCTGACAGCAGAAGAAGAAGAAGGAAAAATCATTGCACAAGCGAATGCTCCAATTGATCAAGAAGGTAACTTCGAAAACGAGAAAGTAAAATCAAGGCTTGATGGTGATTACCCGGTTGTTGATAAGGGTGATGTTACTTTGATGGACGTTGGTCCAAATCAGATTGCGTCTGTTGCCGCTTCCTTAATTTCTTTCCTTGAACACGATGATGCCAACCGTGCTTTGATGGGATCAAACATGATGAGGCAGGCAGTTCCTTTGTTACGCCCTGAGGCTCCAATCGTTGGGACCGGACTTGAAGGAAGGGCCGCAAGTGATTCAAGGGTATTGATCAATGCAGAAGCTGACGGTATTGTTGAATATGTAGATGCAAAACAGATAATCGTTCGTTACGACATGTCCGAAGATGAGAAGTTCGTTAGCTTCGATCCGGAAGTTGTAACCTATGAAATGCCAAAACACGGTAAAACAAACCAGGGTACAACCCTCGATTTAAAACCGATTGTTAAAAAAGGGCAAAGAATTAAAAAAGGACAGGTTCTTACAGAAGGTTATGCAACCCAAAATGGAGAATTGGCCCTCGGACGTAACCTGATGGTTGCATTTATGCCTTGGCAAGGGTATAACTACGAGGATGCAATTGTTATTTCGGAGAAAATTGTAAGAGAAGATATTTTTACATCTGTCCATGTAGATGAATATACACTTGAGGTTAGGGACACAAAACGAGGAGTAGAAGAATTTACTTCAGATATTCCTAATGTTAGTGAAGAAGCAACACGTGACCTGGATGAAAACGGATTGATCAGGATTGGTGCAAATGTACAACCTGGAGATATCCTGATTGGAAAAATTACCCCTAAAGGGGAATCAGATCCTTCACCGGAAGAAAAACTGCTTCGTGCAATTTTTGGGGATAAAGCAGGTGACGTTAAAGATGCATCTTTAAAAGCACCTCCATCATTAACAGGTGTTGTTATCGACAAGAAACTATTCTCAAGGGTAGTAAAAGAGAAAAAAGGAAAATTAGCCACAAAATCATTGTTGGAGCAGATCGATGAAAAATTTGATCGTGAGGTTGCAGCAATTCGTGCTAAACTTGAAGATAAATTATTCACACTGGTTGCTGGTAAAACATCGCAAGGTGTGAAAGATTATTTCGGAACAGAAATAATTGGTAAAGGGGTTAAATTTACCCTTAAACAATTGCAGGAAATTGATTACCATAATATCAATCCAAATAAATGGACTACCGATGGTCCTAAAAATGAGATGATATTTAAGTTGGTAAACAATTTCATCATGAAGTACAAGGAAGCAGAAGCTGTATCACGTAGGGAACGTTATAACGTTACCATCGGGGATGAACTTCCTGCCGGAATTATACAATTAGCGAAAGTCTACATTGCTAAAAAACGCAAACTGCAAATTGGAGATAAAATGGCAGGACGACACGGAAACAAAGGTATTGTTTCAAGGGTTGTTCGTGCCGAAGATATGCCTTTCTTAGATGATGGTACTCCTGTTGATATTGTTCTGAACCCACTTGGTGTGCCTTCAAGGATGAACCTTGGGCAGATTTATGAAACCGTTTTAGGTTGGGCCGGTAAAGAACTTGGGCTAACGTTTGCAACTCCAATTTTTGATGGTGCAAGCTTAGAACAAATCACAGAATATACGGATAAAGCAGGTGTTCCGCAATTTGGTAAAACTGTTTTGCACAATGGTGAAACCGGAGAGAAATTTGACCAAACGGCAACAGTTGGTATCATTTATATGATGAAACTGGGGCATATGGTTGAAGATAAAATGCATGCCAGGTCAATCGGGCCATACTCATTAATAACTCAGCAGCCTCTTGGTGGTAAAGCACAATTCGGAGGTCAGCGTTTTGGTGAGATGGAAGTTTGGGCCCTTGAAGCATTCGGAGCTTCTCATATCCTACAGGAAATCTTGACAGTTAAGTCGGATGATGTAATGGGAAGGGCAAAAGCTTACGAGTCCATCGTAAAAGGAGAACCAATGCCGGCACCCGGAATTCCTGAGTCCCTCAATGTTCTGTTACATGAATTAAGAGGATTAGGTCTTAGTGTTAAAATGGAATAATACGTTGAACTTTGTTTAGAGGTTCTGTTCATAAAAATATTAATAACCATATTTTATGGCGTTTAGAAAAGATATAAAAGCAAAAAGTAATTTCGCTAAAGTTTCAATTAGCTTGGCTTCACCTGAAGAAATCCTAGAAAGGTCATTTGGAGAAGTTCTTAAGCCGGAAACCATAAATTACCGAACATATAAACCAGAACGTGATGGTTTGTTTTGCGAAAGAATTTTTGGGCCCGTAAAGGATTACGAGTGTCATTGTGGTAAATATAAACGTATCCGATATAAAGGTATCGTATGTGACCGATGTGGTGTTGAAGTGACTGAGAAAAAAGTCAGGCGTGAAAGAATGGGCCATATTTCATTGGTGGTTCCAGTTGCACATATCTGGTATTTTAGGTCATTGCCAAATAAAATCGGCTACTTACTTGGTTTACCAACAAAGAAGCTTGATACCATCATTTATTACGAACGTTACGTAGTAATAAATCCGGGAGTTAAAGCTGTTGATGGAATTAAAACACTTGATTTTCTTACGGAAGAAGAATATTTGGATATTTTAGATTCACTTCCAAAGGAAAACCATTTGCTGGATGACGATGATCCAAACAAGTTTATAGCAAAAATGGGGGCTGAGGCCTTATTTGAACTATTAACCCGCATAGAGCTGGATGATCTGTCGTATAATTTACGTCATAAAGCAAATACAGAAACTTCACAGCAACGTAAAAATGAAGCATTAAAAAGGCTGCAGGTTGTTGAAGCATTTAGGGCCAGTAAAAATCTTAACCGTCCTGAATGGATGATCGTAAGGGTCGTGCCGGTTATTCCTCCAGACTTAAGGCCATTAGTGCCATTAGATGGAGGAAGGTTCGCAACTTCCGATCTTAATGACCTTTACCGAAGGGTTATTATCCGTAATAACAGGTTAAAAAGATTGATCGAAATTAAAGCTCCTGAAGTAATATTACGTAATGAAAAGCGTATGTTGCAGGAAGCTGTTGATTCTCTTTTCGACAATTCACGGAAAGCAAATGCTGTTAAAACAGAAAATAACCGTCCACTTAAATCATTATCCGATAGCTTGAAAGGGAAACAAGGTCGTTTCCGTCAGAACCTTTTGGGTAAGCGTGTTGATTATTCTGCACGTTCGGTTATTGTGGTTGGTCCAAAATTAAAACTACACGAATGCGGTTTGCCAAAGAATATGGCAGCTGAATTATACAAACCTTTTGTTATCCGTAAATTGATTGAAAGAGGTGTTGTTAAAACTGTAAAATCTGCAAAGAAAATAGTTGATAGGAAAGACCCTGTGGTATGGGAAATATTGGAAAATATTTTAAAAGGGCATCCGGTGTTGCTAAACCGGGCACCCACACTGCACAGGTTATCTATCCAATCATTTCAGCCGGTATTGATTGAAGGGAAAGCGATCCAGTTGCACCCACTTGTGTGTACCGGATTTAACGCTGACTTTGATGGTGACCAAATGGCTGTTCACCTTCCATTGGGGAATGCTGCTATTCTGGAAGCCCAGTTATTGATGCTATCATCACATAACCTGCTTAACCCTGCCAACGGCGCACCTATTACTGTGCCATCGCAGGATATGGTACTTGGATTGTACTATATGACTAAAGCCCGAAAGGGTACACCAACTGAGGGAATGACATTCTATTCTGCCGAAGAGGTAATTATTGCCTACAACGAAGGAGTTATCGGAATGCATTCCATTATCAAAGTGAAAGTGGAGGATGTTGATGAAAACGGGGAATATTTCAATCACATTGTTGAAACAACTGTTGGGCGTGTAATATTTAACGAAAAAGTTCCTAGGGAAGCTGGGTTTATTAACCAACTTCTTACCAAAAAATCGTTAAGGAATATTATTACCGATGTATTTAAAGTTAGTGGTAATGCTACAACTGTTGCTTTCCTTGATGCTATTAAGAGCATAGGGTATAGCATGGCCTACAAAGGAGGGTTGTCATTTAACCTGGAAGATGTGGTAATTCCTGATGATAAAGTAACAATCGTTTCCGAAGGATATGCAGAAGTTGAAGAAGTAATGAATAACTACAATATGGGATTCATTACCAACAACGAACGGTATAACCAGGTAATTGATATCTGGACACATGCAAATGCAAAATTGACTCAGTCTGTAATGAAGACCCTAAGTTCCAATATGGATGGATTCAACTCTGTTTATATGATGCTTGACTCAGGGGCGAGGGGGTCAAAAGAACAGATTCGTCAGTTATGCGGAATGAGGGGATTGATGGCCAAGCCACAAAAATCTGGTTCAACCGGATCTCAGATTATTGAGAACCCAATTCTTGCCAACTTCAAAGAAGGGCTTTCTGTATTGGAATACTTTATTTCCACACACGGTGCACGTAAAGGTTTGGCGGATACTGCCCTTAAAACTGCGGATGCTGGTTACCTTACACGTCGTTTGGTTGATGTTGCACAAGATGTTATTATTTCTGAGCCTGATTGTGGAACCTTAAGGGGAATTTCTGCAACAGCGGTTAAAAATAACGAGGAAATTGTTGCTGCTTTGTCAGAACGAATCCTTGGACGTACTTCAGTTCATGATATTTTCCATCCTTTAAATGGGGAATTAATGGTGAAGTCAGGTGAAGAAATTGATAAGAATATTGCTGCGGCAATCGAAAACTCACCAATCGAAAGTGTTGAAATCCGTTCGGTTTTAACATGTGAATCTGAAATTGGTGTTTGTGCCAAGTGTTATGGAAGAAACCTTGCAACTGGTAATCAAATCCAGAAAGGTGAAGCAGTTGGTGTTATAGCAGCTCAATCAATTGGGGAGCCGGGAACACAGCTTACACTTCGTACCTTCCACGTAGGGGGTATCGCGGGTAACATTTCAGCACAGTCTCAAATCGAATCTAAGTACGATGGATATGCTGAAATAGAAGAGCTTAGGACAGTTCAACATACCGCTGAAGATGGTTCAAAAGTTGATATCGTTGTGAGCCGCTTGGCCGAATTGAAGATTATTGATAAGAATACAAATATTACCCTGTCTACGCATCCAATTTCATATGGATCGAAACTCTATATTAAAAATGGGGAAGAGGTTACAAAAGGTAAGTTGATTGCCGAATGGGATCCATATAATGGTGTGATAATTACGGAATATGACGGTACTGTTGAATTTGAAAACATGATTGAAGGTGTTACCTATCGTGAAGAGTCAGATGAACAGACCGGTTATAATGAAAGGGTAATTATTGAAACCAGGGATAAAACAAAAAATGCCACACTAAAAATATTGGATAAAAAAGGTGAAATGATCCGTTCATACAACCTTCCGGTAGGTGGTCACATGGCAGTTGTTGATAAGGAAAAAGTAAAAGGTGGTCAGGTGTTGGTTAAAATACCAAGGGCTGCTGGTAAAGCTGGTGATATCACTGGTGGTCTTCCAAGGGTAACCGAGTTGTTTGAAGCTAGGAATCCTTCAAACCCTGCAGTGGTTTCAGAGGTTGATGGCGAAGTATCTTTAGGTAAAATAAAAAGAGGTAACCGTGAGATCATTGTTACTACCAAAAACGATGATGTTAAAAAATACCTTGTTCCTCTGTCAAAACAAATTCTTGTTCAGGAGAACGATTACATAAGGGCAGGTACTCCGTTATCAGATGGTGCAACTACCCCATCTGATATACTAGCAATTAAAGGGCCTACGGCTGTTCAGGAGTATATCTTGAATGAAGTACAAGACGTTTACCGTATGCAGGGTGTGAAAATCAACGATAAGCATTACGAAGTTATTATTCGACAAATGATGCGTAAAGTTGAGATTGTTGATGCAGGTGATACCCGTTTCCTTGAAAAACAAATTATTGACAAGAATGATTTCCTTCAAGAGAATGACTGGATTTACAACAAAAAAGTTGTTGTAGATGCCGGGGATGCTGCAGATTTCAAACCAGGGCAGATTATTTCTGCAAGAAAGCTCAGGGATGAAAACTCAGTGTTGAGGAGAAAAGATAAAAAACTGATCGAATCAAGAGATGCAATTCCTGCAACTTCGAGCCAGATACTTCAGGGAATTACCCGTGCGGCACTGCAAACCAGAAGTTGGTTGTCAGCAGCATCGTTCCAGGAAACAACGAAGGTATTGAACGAAGCAGCAATTCAAGGTAAAACAGATTACCTGGACGGACTAAAAGAGAATGTAATCTGTGGACATTTGATTCCTGCAGGAACCGGGTTAAAAGAATATAAAAACATTGTAGTTGGTTCCAAATCTGAGTATGATCAGCTTATGGAACAAAAACAATACGAAGGCTATATAAAATAATTTAGCATTATGGATGAAAAACAAAAACAACAGGGAAATCAAATTAATATTGAATTAAGTGAAGATATTGCTCAGGGTGTTTATTCAAACCTGGCAGTAATAACACATTCAAGTTCAGAGTTTGTTGTTGATTTTGTCCGTATTATGCCTGGGGTTCCGAAAGCAAACGTGAAATCCAGGATAATACTTACTCCGGAACATGCAAAAAGGCTTTTATCGGCTTTGCAGGACAATGTTAAGAAGTATGAACACATGCATGGACCAATTAAAGTTTCAAAAGGGGGGCCAGATCCAATGACTCCTCCACCAATGAACTTTGGAGGTCCAATAGGACAAGCATAATTTTAATGCGATAGATATAAAAAGCTCTGTTTTTAACAGGGCTTTTTTTTGTTTTCGAACTTTTACTTCTTATCAAACCATCCAGAGGAAGGATAGATATAGACTACTTTTTCTTAATTTTGATAGGTGTTAAAAAAATCAATAATACAATTTTAAAATCTGATCTATTTGAGTTTAACTAAAGTAAAACATCACATTATGCGATTGCCAATTTTTAAAAGCCTACTTTTTCTATTTAGTTCTGTCTTTTTCCTTTGGTCATGCACAAATTCACCTAAAAAGGAAAATAAAGATTCCAATTGTCCCGAGTTTTATAAAATTGCCCCAACACCTCCAATGGGTTGGAATAGCTGGGATTGTTACGGACCAACAGTTACAGAGGATGAAGTAAAAGCCAATGCAGATTATATGGCTGAAAACCTGAAACAATATGGTTGGGAATACATTGTGGTTGATATTCGCTGGTATGTTGAAAATACCAAGGCACAAGGCTACAACCAAACCGATCCGATCTATTGTATGGATGACTGCGGAAGGCTTATTCCGGCAGGCAATAAATTTCCTTCATCGATCGATGGTGCTGGTTTTAAAAACCTGGCAAATTATATACATAGTAAAGGACTTAAGTTCGGGATTCACATAATGCGCGGAATACCGGTGCTCGCAGTTGAGAAAAACATGCCCATATTAGGTTCGCATAAAAAAGCTGCTGATATTTATTCGGATACATTGCAGTGCAAATGGTTGCGCGATATGTACACTGTGGATGCCGAAAAAGAAGGTGCGCAAGAGTATTACAATTCACTTTTTAATTTGTATGCTGGCTGGGAGGTTGATTATGTGAAGATTGATAACCTTTCGCGCCCATATCACCAAAAGGAAATCGAATTAGTTCGAAATGCTATTGATCAATGTGGAAGACCGATGGTATTGAGTATTTCGCCCGGTGCAACTCCTTTTGAGAATGCTGAGCATGTTAAGACTCATGCAAATCTTTGGCGTATTTGCGATGATTTTTGGGATCATTGGTATTACATGGCACCAATGTTTGACTTATGTAAAAACTGGGCTTCCCATAGCGCTCCCGGGCATTGGGCTGATGCCGATATGCTGCCGCTTGGACGAATCTCCATCCGTGGAGAAAGGGGAGGCGACCGAATGTGCCGTTTTACAAAAGAGGAACAATATACCTTGATGAACTTGTGGGCAATGTTCCGTTCTCCATTAATGTTTGGTGGTGATTTGCCAAGCAACGATGATTTTACCCTGTCGTTGATAACAAACGAGGATATATTAGCTGTGAATCAGCATAGTACAAATAATAAAGAATTAATGAATACAGATAGTCTAATCGTTTGGACTGCAAACATTCCAAACAGCGAGGATAAATATGTGGCTTTTTTTAATTCGCGGCATGAACGAACAGGTACAGTATCGATTCGTATGCCAGAGCTTGAATTGGATGGAGATTTTATAGCAAAAGATTTATGGACAAAAGATGAATTCAAAATCGAAAATCAATTGCTTGAGAAAGAACTTAACCCGCATTCATCAGCAATTTATCGCTTGTCGAAACAATAAGAATTACGATCTAAAATAGCATAAAAAAGGGGATTAAAACCATCCCCTTTTCGTTAATGTTATTATTGAAGTTGCACCAGTACAACGGACTTTGCAGGCAAATCAACGGTGAGTTTCCCTCCTTTTGGTTTATTTACTTTAAACGTTTTGAGCGTAACTTTTTCATCCTTCTCAAAATCATTAAAATCATTCATTTTTTGTGCCGTAATTATTTCGCCATTGGCAGTTGAGAAATCTTCTCCCGTAATGTTAATATCAACGCTTTGTGTTTTGTTAGGATCAAGGTTGCACATGGTAATGGATACAATACCGTCTTTAATAGATGCCGATGCATCTATCGCGGGAACAGTCTTTCCCCCGATCTCATATTTTCCGGTTTCCAAATTCACAGGGATTAAGGTTGCATCCTGATGAACGCTGTACATTTTAAAAACGTAGTAAGTAGGGGTTAAAACAATTTGGTCTTCTTTTGTAAGGATTACCGATTGTAAAACATTTACAGTTTGCGCAATGTTTGCCATTTTTACGCGATCGGCATGGCGGTTAAATAAATTAAGGTTAATACCTGCAACAAGTGCATCGCGCAAAGTATTTTGTTGGTACAAAAAACCGGGGTTGGTTCCTGGTTCCACTAAAAACCAATCGCCCCATTCATCCACAATTAATCCGATCTTTTTTTCAGGATCGTATTTGTCCATAATGGTTGAGTGGCGCGAAACCAAGGTTTCCATTTTCAATGTGTTGTTTAAGACCGAAATCCACCCATTTTCATCAAAATCGGTTGCCGAGCCTTTATCGGTCCAACTATTGGTAAACGTATAATTGTGAAGTGAAACGCCTTGCACCAGGTGACGATGGCGTGTGGTTTTTTGCATAATAACTTCCATCCAGTTGTAATCATCCACATTCGGACCTCCGGCAATTCTATAAAGGTCACCACGGCAATATCCGGCAAAACGATTGTAAAGGTCTGCGTAATATTCAGGTGTCATATTTCCACCACAGCCCCAGTTTTCGTTGCCAATTCCCCAGTACTTAACATCCCAGGGTTTTTCACGTCCATTCTTTTTGCGAAGGTCGGTCATCGGACTAATATTTTTGGAAGTAACATATTCGACCCATTCCGAAGCTTCCCTCACGGTGCCTGAGCCAACATTTATATTTATATAGGGTTCTGCCCCAATCAATTCACAAAAATCAAGAAATTCGTGTGTCCCAAAACTATTGTCTTCAGTCACGCCTCCCCAATGAACATTTACCATTGATGGCCTTTTATGCTGTGGACCAATTCCATCTTTCCAATGGTAGGTGTCGGCAAAGCAGCCCCCGGGCCAGCGCAAAAGAGGGATATTCATATCCAATAATGCCTGGATCACATCATCCCTAAATCCGCGGGTATTTGATATTTCTGACTCTTCGCCTACATAAATACCACCATAAATACATCGCCCAAGATGCTCGGCAAAATGACCGTAAATTTCTTTGTTGATTTTTGTTTCAGCTTGATCAGTGTGAAGGGTAATTTTGCTTTGTCCAACGGAGTTGAGACTAAAAATTAATAGTAAAATTAAGGTGTAAATAATATTCGTTTTCATTCTTTGTATAATTTAGTTATGTTTTTTAAGAATCGTCATTTAATTATCCAACGGTTTAATTCCTTTCAAGGTGGGTTTGACCTCTAAAATGTTCCCATGTGCATCAAACTTCAGTTTATCGATACATACTTCGCGGTTAAACCCTGCAAAGCGTCCCATATCTTTTCCTTTGGGGTAGGTAAACCGATGATAAACCAGGTACCATTCATCGGTATCGGGAATCTGGATTGCTGAACAATGCCCTGTTCCCAAAATCATTTGGGTGGTATCTTTTTGAATTACGATATTGTTTTCAGGGATGTTTAATTTTCCAAGCGGGCTATTGCTGGTTGCATACCTCACTTTGTAATTTGGGCTACGTGTATCGTCTTCCGACCACATGAAATAATAGGTGTCGTTCCGGTAAATTATAAAAACACCTTCACGATAAGTATGATCAGGAGTCCTGACTTTCAGGGTTTCTTTTTTTATGGAAACCATATCGTCATTCAGTTCCGCTCCTGCCATGTAACCATTTCCCCAGAAAAGGTAGCTTTTCCCGGTTTTAGGGTCGGTGAAAACATCCGGATCAATTTCCTGTCCGCGGTCAATGCCTTCTGGTTTCCAATCAATCAAGGGTTTTCCACTATCCGTAAATAGACCTTCGGGATTATCGGCAACAGCAACTCCTATTTTTTGTTTTGCACAGAAATAATAGAAATATTTATACGAACCGTTTATTTTCTTTTCGATGATACAAGGGGCCCATGCATTATGGTTTGCCCAACTCACATCACCCCGAAGGTTCAAAATGATACCTTCGTCTTTCCAATCAACCAGGTTTGTCGATGAGAATGCTTTAAAATAATAACCTCCCCATTTGTAAAAGCCATCGCATGTTGGGTATAAATAATATTTGCCTGTTTTTTCGGAAAACAAAATTTCAGGGTCGGAATAGAAACCATGCAATACTGGATTATGGTCTTTTGAAACAATAACCGTGTATTCTTTTTCTCCCTTACCTTCAGTTTGTATCGTATATGGGAACGAACCATTTTCGAAGTTTTGCGCGCCCAAAGGTGTTATTGTTGTTCCTGAAAAGGAAGAAAAAAGTGGATCAAATTTTGATAAGTTGCATGTTTCTTTTACCGGCAAGCGAATGATGCCCTTTTCTCCATCAATAAGGATATTTTGTTTTTTTATTTGATCCGAATTGGCTGATATAAGCGGATCGTTGACCATTCCCCATTTTGCGATGAGCCTTTTCTGTTCTTCTTTTGTAATTGGCATTACTGTCCCGTGCCGCGGATGAAAATTCATGGATATTTCTTCATCTATTACCTCAAAGTTTTTCAGGTCTGGGCTTTTGGTGAACTGGTATTTTCCCTGGGTATATACATCGTACATCAAAATCCATTCATCAGAGTTGTTTAGTTTGAATACACCTGAACCTTCCACTTTATCCGTTTCCTTGTCCACCCTTTCCTCACTGTACATGGTGTATCCTTCAGTAAGCTTGTCCGAAATTGCCAGTTTTATTCCCGGTTCTCCACTCTCCGATTTGTGAAATAAATAAAACAGGCCGCCTTTTTTGATTATATCTCCATCTATACAAGCATTGTTCTGCGGATTGTACAACAATTGTTTAGGCACTGTTTCCAAAGCAGTGAATTCTTTGTTGGCATAAGCATAATAAATAATATCGGGGGCATCGCCTTGTTTCATAGAGAAGTAAACCATGTATTTTCCGGTTTCATCATCGTAAATGGTTTGTGGGGCCCATACCCGCCAAACATCGCCAAATTCATTGGGAAAAACTTTAGGAATATCTACAACAGACGATGTCCATTTGATAAGGTCGGTCGATTTTAATAAAACCATTGCGTAATTTTTCCAACCCATATCGCTTACATATAAATCGGTTACAACCATATAAAAGGTTTTACCATCTGCTCCACGTAGAATATGGGGATCGCGCACGCCACCTGTCTTTCAAATTTGTTGATTGTCTAGAACTGGCATATTATTGTTCAGTGCCCTGTAATTATAACCATCTTCGCTGACCGCAAACCGTATGGATTCTTCACCTGGACCATTCCCGATAAAGTAGGTGAACAAATATGCTTCGTTTTTTTCTTTTTCGGAACAGCCTAAAAGCAGGAAAGAGAAAATAAAAAATAGAAATATTGTTCTTAAAAGTGTAAGGTTCATTTTGCCTGGCATTGATAAATAAAAGTTTATTATTGGATTTTAACTTTGCATACGTAAAAAGCATTGCCCAGGGCATTTAAAGTAAAGCTACTTTTATCAGTTTCGAAAGAGAATTTTCTTGGGACAATACAGTCTGGTTTTTCAAGCGTATTGATTGCTTCCGGTTGGTTGGAGTGCAGATAGGTAATTTGTACATTTTCTCCTAACAACGAGCTTTCAAGTCCATTCAGGCTTATTTTTATATCGTGAACTTTATCTCCGGCATTGGCGATTTTAATAATCACTTCCGAGGTGTTTTTATCGACTACAGCACTTGCATAAATACTGTCTTTGCCAGATACGTACACCCCATCTTCAGTTATTGAGAGGATGTTGGTTCCTACATTATTGGCATACATTTGTTGAACGTAATAATTTGGTGTTCTAACTACTGATAAATTATCAAACCAAATCATATCCGGTTTCCATTGCCATGCATCCACGTGGGCGAACAAGGGTGCGTAAGTGGCAAGATGAACAATATCCGCATTGCGTTCCAATCCGGTCATAAATGCCGCTTCAGCAATGGCCGAACGAAAGTTATTGTCGCGGCTTAGATGGTGTGCAGCATATTCCCCGGCAAATACCTTTGGACCCTCGCGATCGTAGCTGTCGTAACGATTGGCATTTCCCAAGAACCATTCAGGACTGCGGTAATAGTGCTCATCAACCAGGTCCACTTGTAACTCTTTCATTTGTGTCCACAGGGAATCAAACTTTTCACCATCGGGGGTTGGCCCGGCAGTGCCTATAATTTTAATTTCAGGATGTTTTTTACGAAGGACATCCATAAATGGGATCAATCGTTCTACATATCCTTCGCCCCATTGTTCGTTCCCGATTGCCAGATACTTAAGGTTAAAGGATGCTGAATGCCCCATTTCAGCACGTACTTTCCCCCATTTTGATTCCACTGGCCCGTTGGCAAATTCAATCAAATCAACGGCATCCTGGATATAAGGTTCCAAATCATCAATGGCAACACATTCAGTACTTTCGTACTGACAAGCCAGTCCGCAGCTGATTACTGGTAGCGGCTCGGCACCTAAATCCTCACTTAATAAGAAAAACTCGTAATAGCCTAAGCCATAGGTTTGGTAGTAATCAGGGAAGAATCGATGTTTAAATGTATAATTCCATCTGTTTTCATTCAATGGCCTGTTTTCAACTGGCCCCACACTGTTCTTCCATTGGTAGCGGGTATCAAGGGTATTGCCCTCGATGATACAACCACCGGGGAAGCGGAATACGCCAGGATTCAGGTCATACAATACTTCAACGATGTCTTTTCGTAAGCCGTTTTCCCTGTTTTTCCATGTTTCTGACGGGAACAATGAGATATGGTCGAGGTCAACTTCCCCTTCGGTTTGAAGGATTAAACGAAGTTTTCCTTTTGCAGATGTGGCTGTTGCTTTAATTTGGCACGAATATTTTTTCCAGGTTTTTCCCTGTACCAAAAGCTCAATATTCCCGATTTCATTATTCTCGGCACTAACCAATTCTATTTTAAATTTCTTTTCGTTGTCATCCATTGACCTTGCAAAGAATGAAAAATTGTAGGTGTTATTCTGTTGATACCCTATTCCGGTGAACCCGTTATTTTCAAGCCCGGTTCCACGTCTTAATCCGGTTTCGTTTAAACGAACATAGTTTGGATTTCGGTCAAAACATGGATTTTCATTTTGTACATCAACATTTCCGAAGGGAGTCCATCCAACAAACGGTTGGTGAAACTCAAAAGAGCGGTTTTTTATCAACTCGGCATATAAGCCACCATCGGCACCAAAATTAATATCTTCGAAAAACACACCATACATATCCGGTTGTATTTCGGCACCAACATTCTTTACATTAATTTCAAAGGTTTTTTGGGCAAACAGATGATTACCCAATAAAATGAGTAAAACGAGTATTCCTACAGATTTCATATTCGCAATATTAGTTTAGTTTTTGTTTATTTTTCAGGAAGCCACACTTCCATTTTGTTAGCGCCCCGGTTATTCCAAACGTAGTATGGAATGGCAGTGAACGTTTCGTTTTTTGTATCTCCAATTGCCTGAATTGTTTCCACTCCGTTTAGTAAATCCTTCGAAAATGAAGACGTGAATTTAGTATTTTCTGAGATGCCTAATTCATCGATGTTTAAATTATCACTTCCTTCAACGCAATAAACAATTGGTCCGCGTTCCAGCGCCAATTTTCCCAAATCATCTTTAATATTTTGATTGCCCCTTACTTTTTTTATTTCCATTGGGAGGTGGTAATTTATTTTATCCCCTTTTTTCCATTTGCGGTTTATCACAGCATATCCTTTTTCTACATCGTAAGTAACCGGATTTCCGTTGACCAAAATTTCTTCTTTAGCTTCGGAGTTAATGGTATAGGAATATAAATCGCCAGGTACTGGCTTGTTCGATGCCCATCCGGGAATTCGTAACCTGACACTAAATTCTTTCTCTATCTCAGGCGTAACGATCAACTTAACATCTCCCAGCCACGGATAATTTGTTTCCTGTTGAATGGCAACCGACGTATTTTTCAATTGTATATTTGACGAACTTTGAATAAACAGGTTGACATACAAACCCTTTGCTTTGCTTGCATAAATATATCCCGGAACTGAGGGCATAAACCGGCATAAATTGCTCGGGCAGCAAGAGCAGTCGAACCATGGCTCGCGGGTTAAGCTACCACCACTGTTAAAATGATAATTCATATCGCACGATAAGGGATTTGGATAAAAGAATTTTGTTCCGTCAAGGCTTACCCCTGAAATTACTCCGTTATACAAGCTTCGTTCGAGAACATCCATATATTTGGCATCGCCATACAACAAGAACATACGATAGTTCCAATATACATTGGCAATTGCGGCGCAGGTTTCGTTGTAGGCGGTCAAATTTGGCAATTCATAATTTTCGCCAAAAGCTTCCCCTTTGTGAAGGGAACCAATACCTCCTGTAAGGTACATTTTTTTATAAACCACATTCTCCCAGATTTTGTCGATTGCATTTTTATAGGCTTCATCTTTATAAAGGGCAGCAATATCTGTCATTCCAGCGTACATATACGCGGCACGGACGGCATGTCCCACAGCTTCGTCCTGTTCAATAACGGGCTTGTGGTCCTGGTTATAGGGGCCCCAGGTTTCACGAATGGTACTATCGCCACGGGTATCTAAAAAGTGCCGTGCCAAATCAAGGTATTTCTTTTCGTTGGTAATCGAATATAATTTAATCAACCCGGTTTCAACAATTTGGTGGCCCGGGACTTTGGAGGTGTCTTCTATCCCAAAAACTTCGACCAACAAGTTTGCATTTTTTAGTGCGATGTCCAGAAAGTTTGTTTTGCCAGTTGCCCTGTAATGGGCAGCAGCTGCTTCAAACATGTGCCCGCTGTTGTATAATTCATGGCTCCAGGCCAGTCCTTCCCATCGTTCTCCTGGAGGGCACCATTCCGCCGGGGAGTGGTTTGGATCGATTGTTTTCCAGGTGGTAAGATACCCGTCATCTTCCTGTCCGATGGCTATCATGTTGATGATCGAATCCAAATAAGCATCAAGCTTGGGGTCGGGGAAAGTAGTCAGTGAATATGCTGCACCTTCAATAATTTTATAAACATCTGTATCGTCGAATGGCATTTCTCCTTTTACTGTGCCTTCCATTTTTCCCCCGGCTATTAAAAAGTTATCCATCCGTCCCATTTCCTCGCATTTTTGAAAGGACGCCGGAATAGTATTTTTTCGGTTGGTTTCAATTTTAGGAAGCCAGAATTGATCGTTTATATGGACTTCATTAAATGGCACACCGTGAATAGGGTAGTCTACAAGCTGGTTTTTTCTCTCATTAGTTTGATCGCCACAGCCAAAAAACAATAAAAAGAAGAGAATCGCGATGAATAAGTTGGTAAGTTTCATATGCAGTTGTTTAGTTAAGATTGATTCAATATTGATGCATTCTGATTACGGTAAAGGAGTAAGGAGGTAATTGAAAAGGCAACATTTTTTCTATTTGAATAGTCCCGTTAACAGGCTGGCTATTTTCGTTTGATGGATTTCCTTTTAAAACGGATATTGAAGCAGGACCTGAACCAACAGGGAGCTTTTCTAAATCAATGGATGCATTTACTTCAACCGGTAATATATTTACCAGTTTAAGAATATAGTCCTTATTTTCACGATCATGAACGATGGATGCTGCAATACGTTTTTTTACGTCTTTCTGAGTATTCGATAAGCTGATCGATGAGGGGATAAACCAATCCCCGGAGTTTTGACCGAATAGTTTCTGCACATAATAATCAACAGTTGGTTTAACTTCGGTATTATTAAAATAGATTAAATCCGGGTTCCATTGTGTATGTCCTTCTTTTGCAAGCAAAGGGGCAAACGATGTCATGCGCACAATATCCCCGTTACGCTCAATATTGATTAAGTGGAGCGCTTCGCATAATGCCGTTTCTACGGTCATTTTACGGCCTGGAATGTGGGCTGCATACTCGCCCAGGTAAACTTGTGATTTTGAGCGGTCGTATTTGTCGTAAAATGTTTGATTGTTTATATACCAACCAGGTGGCTGATAATAGTGCTCATCGACCATTGGGACTTGCAAACGTGTTGCCAAATCCCAGCCTTCTTCGTAATCGGTTCCCATGTAAAATGGGCCGACAGTTCCAATCACCGTAATTTCCGGGTGCTTTTCTTTTACCGCTTTATAAATCATCGAAAAGCGTTCTTCAAAAATATCGGTGATCAAATCTTCGTTTCCAATTCCAATGTATTTCAAATTAAATGGTTCGGCATGTCCTGCCTGGGCACGTAGTTTACCCCATTTACTTTTCTTATCGCCATTTGCCCATTCAATTAAATCCAGCACTTCTTGCACGTAATCATCCATTTCGCACATTGGTATCCCTCCTTGTTGTCCGTGCCCACCTGTTCCCGAATTTTGGCAGGGAACTCCGGCAGGCAGAACAGGAATTGGTTCGGCATTAATATCTTCGCAAAATTGAAAATATTCAAAGTAACCCAATCCAACCGATTGGTGGTAGCGCCAAATGTTGCTTTGTGTTTTGCGTTCCTCCAGCGGGCCGATTGTGTTTTTCCATCGGTACATATTAGCAAGTCCATCGCCATGGGCAACGCATCCGCCCGGAAACCTTACAAAACGAGGGTGAATGTCGGCAATAGTTTGAGCCAGGTCGGCTCGCAAGCCGTTTTTTTCGGTTTTTAAATGTTTTTTTCGGAAAAAGGGAAACCATATCCAAAGAAAATGTACCCGTTGTTGTGGGCATAATTTGTAATTGCGCATCATCACAGGTTTTGGCTACAATCAGCTCAGCTTCGTACTTTTCCCACTTATTTCCGATATTTATTGTTTTTGGTTCGCTTAAAACAATCCCTTTTGCATCCATCAATTGGATTTGTAATTTGCCTTTGGAATCATTGCCCGCTCGTGCAAAAACACTAAAATCATATATATCACCAGCTTTTACGGGGATTCCATCAAAGCCTTCGTTTATTAACGACGCTCCCGTTTTGTCGATTTGCAATAAGGCGTAGTGCTTTTGATTTGGATGGATCGGGTCAATGGTATCGATTGTAAAAGCATTCTTTTCTCCTGTAAATTTCCATGCCTTAAAATTGTTCCATGTTTCGTCACGTCCTAATTTATCACTTAAATCGTATTCAAATCCCCGGTTTTGAACCAACTCTGCATATAAACCACCATCGGCGGCATAGTTGATGTCTTCAAAAAATATCCCAATCAGCAAATCGCTAATTGCTTTGCTGTTTCCTGTATCAATCGTGATTTTTGCATCGATGGTTTCCAGGTTTTTGAAACGCTCATGATCATCCCGAAGGCTTTCCTGTCTTTCCAATTCATGATATTGGACCCATTCGTAGTTCTTAATCAAACCATTAATTACCGACCAAGGGACTTTTAAAACAAGTCCAATTTGCTTTTCACCATCAATTATTAATTCGGTACTGTTGTTTAAACGGTCTTTTTCATAACTTTCCTCACTTTGGGAATAATTTTTAAATTCGTTGGTGTAAGTTTTAAAAAGCTTTTGTTCTCCATCCAATTCGCTGATCCAGGTAATTTTGTATTGATCCGATGCGCCATCGAAAGATATTTCTGGTGATAGCACGTTCCCAGTTTCCATAACGTAGGGATACGACTGGCGTTTCCAGTTATATAAATCAAAGCTTGCGGCATGGACAAATTGCCCGACGTCTTTATTTAAACTCCAAATGCAATGATACAATCCGTTTTTATCTTGAAAAAGGAACGGGGAAATAAGCTTTTTTTGCGTGCCCCAACGGCCAAAATCGCTGGACAGAAACCGTTGTTCGGGACCAATGGCATTCCAACACTTTTTATCGATGCTCCATGCAAAATGTAATCCGGCAGTGTTGTTTAATTTATTTGTTGAATATGCGAATACATAAGCAGAATCAGGATTGTTTGCAATTCCAATATTCGTGAAAAAGATTAGAAAAATTAGTAGGTTGGTTGGTTTCATTAATTGACTTTTATTGCATGGTTTAAAAGTTAAATGTACTTTTAAAAATTCAGATGTACAACCATTTGGAACCCTTGTTTTTATATAAAGTCAGAATTAAAAATTCATCTTTGAATAACGGATAAATGATTACAGTTTCTTAGGATTAACTTAAAGTGATTTCGTAAATACAACGTTCATCTCCACGAAGAACCGAGGAAATAACTTTAGCTTTTACTTGATGCCCAACAACAACTGAGAACATTTGTTCGGCGAAGCCTTCGGAGCAATAACAATAAATTGTTGATTTAACCCCTTTTTCCTGGTTCACCATCGGGCAAACACAGTAATTTTTGTTTTCATCGGCAAGTAATATTCCTTTTTCTTTTTGGTAATCAATTTTCCATCCCCATTTTTCTTCAATAAATTGGTTGAATTTTTCAATATCTCCCACAAAAGGTTCTAAAACCGAATCCATATTTAGATGCTCATAATGACTAATCGCACAACTTTTCATTATTTTTTGGCGCATTTTTTCATCTGCATTTTCATTAATATTTGAAACCAGGGTCGAAATCCATTCTTGCATGAGCAATTTATCTGGATCTGGTTCAGTGCTTGATGGTACAGCCTTCACAAGAGATGTGAAACCACATAAACATCCACCACTTATACATGCCTTTTTTAGGAAATCCCGTCTTTTAGAGTTCATATTGCTAAAGTTTTATAACCGCTAAGAATTTTTGAAGATAACTTGTATATCCAAATTAATTTATGATCCGGGTCATCATGTGGATAAGGCAAATTGGAATACTACATTAATCTAACTTTTTTCATAAATTCCATTGACACGAATCATTATTTAGATAGCTGTGGATAAATAAATGCTTGTAGGGTTTTTAATAAGATTCGTAAAAAATGACTAGATTCAAAAAGATTTTAAGCTTAGGATTATGAATAGCCTTCTTTTGGTAGTTCTTGCATTTATTGGGTATTTGATTGCTTATCGGGTTTATGGTCGGTACCTGGGATCAAAGATTTTTGGAATATCTGCCAAAAGGCAAATGCCATCCGAAGAATTCCGTGATGGCGTTGACTTTGTGCCTTCAAAAAAGAACATCATCTTCGGGCATCATTTTACTACAATTGCCGGAATTGGTCCGATCGTTGGTCCTGCAATCGGCATTATCTGGGGGTGGCTTCCCGCATTTATCTGGGTATTTCTGGGAGCAATTTTTATGGGTGGTCTCCACGATTTTTCAACCTTGGTAATATCTGCACGAAATAAAGGTAAAACCCTTGGTGACTTGTCGGGTGAGCTGATTGATCCATCCGTAAGGTTTGTTTTTCAGTTTATTATGCAATTATTGCTTTTAATTGTCTTGGCTGTTTTTGCGATGATTGTTGGTGTGCTGTTTGATAAATACCCGGAGTCGGTATTTCCGGTTTGGGTAGAAATACCAATCGCTGTTTGGCTTGGACGAAATGTTGAAAAAGGCAAGAAAGATTTGAGATATTCTATTGTGGCAGCAGGCTTACTATATCTTTCTGTGTTTGTCAGTGTGTACTTTTTACCACCAATTCATGTGCCGCCCCTTATGGGTTCATCGGTTGTTACCTGGGCTATAATTTTATATGTATATGCTTTTTTTGCTTCTACAATTCCGGTACAAAAGCTACTGCAACCACGCGACTATATTAATTCTCATCAATTATTAATAACCATTGTTTTGCTATTGATTGGATTAATTGTTGCACACCCGATAATTACTGCACCGGCTATTAATTCATCTGCAATGGTATCAGATGATGTTCCCGCATTAATACCTTTGTTATTCATAACCATTGCTTGTGGTGCTATTTCTGGATTTCATTCGCTTGCCAGCACCGGAACCACAGTGAAACAGGTAGAGAAAGAAACACATACACTTTTTATTGGGTATGGCGGAATGTTGCTCGAAAGCTTTTTGGCAGTTTTGGTTTTAATGGCAATTGCCGGTGGACTTGGAATGGGGATGCACCATAACGGAGTTCTGCTAAATGGTTCGGATGCTTTTCATGCACATTATGCATCCTGGAGTTCGGCTTCAGGACTTGGGGCAAAATTGGAGGCTTTTGTTGTGGGAAGCGCTAATCTTCTAGAGAGCTATGGAATTCCCTTAAAGTTTGGGAATGCATTAATTGCTGTGTTTATTGTGAGTTTTGCAAATACTACGCTTGATTCATCGTGCAGGATTCAAAGGCTATCTTTGCAGGAAATTTTTAAAAATAAAGAAGGGGTGGTTCGTAAACCCTTTGATAATAGATACTTTGCAACATTTATTGTGGTGTTTTTTGCAGCATTGCTAACTTTTCTTCAACCCGGGGCAAAAGGTGCGCTCCTGCTCTGGCCGTTGTTTGGAGCCCTTAATCAATTAATTGCAGCCCTGGCACTTGGGGTGCTTGTATTTTACCTGATTCTGAAAAAGAAAAACCCTTTGATTGCTTTAATCCCAATGGTTTTTGTACTGCTTATGACCATCTGGGCAATGGTTAATAATCTGCTTTCGTTTATAAACGAAAAAAATTATGTATTAATGGTGATTTCCGGATTAATAATTATTCTTACTTCCTGGCTTTTAGTGATTGGGGCAAAAGTTATATTGAAATTGAAAAAAGCTTAATATCTCTATTTTACATTTCTGTTTTTTAATTAAAATAAGTCTAAATAGCTTATCTGTTTTTTCTCTCAGAATATTAGAAGAATACGTTTAATTGTTCTAATTGCCTGTATAACCTATCATTGAAGATGCCAATTTTGATTTTTCAGGGAGGAACACATTCAATCCTTTGAAATGAAGCACCTAAGAGGCTTTAAGGGCTTTGTTTCTTTATTCTCAGTTTATATATTTGTGCACCGCAATTCAAAAAGATAGCGTTATTCGCATTTTTGTGCTTAGTTAAATACTTTTACTATTTTTGGAATTGCCAAAAATTTTGATTCTAGAATAAAAGATTATAACACATGAATTTATTAGTATGTTTAGGAAACGTGCCAGACACTACCACCAAGGTTAAGTTTGGCGATGGTACAGCTTTCGACAAAACAGGTGTACAATGGATTATTAATCCGTGGGACGAGTTGGCATTAACCAGGGCGATGGAGCTGAAAGAAGATGCCGGAAACCCTATAAGTTCAGTAACGGTTATTACTGTTGGAGGAAAAGATGCTGAACCAACCATGCGCAAAGCGCTAGCAATTGGTGCCGATGATGCAATTCGTGTTGATGCAGAACCATCTGATGCGTATGCCGTTGCCTGTCAGCTTGCCGAAGCAATTAAAGATAAAGGTTTCGATATAATTTTAACAGGAATTGAATCAAGTGATTATAATGGTTCAATGGTTGGCGGAATGTTGGCAGAAATGTTGGATGTTCCTTCAGTTTCAGCCGTGTCAGGAATTAGCCTGAATGGGAACGATGTTGAAATTACGCGTGATATTGATGGAGGTAAAGAAAAAGTTTCTGTACCTACTCCATTTGTTGCGACAGTTCAAAAAGGTATTGCAAAAGAACCAAGAATCGCTGCTATGCGAGGTATTATGATGGCACGTAAAAAGCCTTTAAATGTGGTTCCTGCTGCTGAGGTGGAAACATTAACCGATTTTGTAGGTTTTGAACTTCCGGCACCAAAACCACCTTGTAAAATGGTGGATGCCGATAATGTAGCCGAGTTGGTCGATTTATTGCAAAATGAGGCTAAAGTCCTTTAATCTTTCACCTTTAAATTTAAAATTATGTCAGTATTAGTATATACAGAAAATTGGGACGGGGCATTTAAAAAATTATCTTTTGAGCTTGTGTCTTACGCAGCAAAAGTTGCAGAAATGATGGGAACATCAGTAACAGCTGTTTCCATTGGAAATGTTGCCGACGATGAATTGGCAAAACTTGGTAATTATGGAGCTGCCAAAGTCGTAAAAGTGGAAGGAATTACCACTCTGGATAACCAGGTTTACACTGGAATTATTGCGCAAATTGCTGAAGCAGAAGGTGCAAAAGTTGTTGTTATATCGCATAACAATGCTGGAAAAGCCTTAGCCCCTCGTTTGTCGGTAAAATTAAAAGCAGCCGTAGGCGCCGGTCTTATTGCTCTTCCTTCTTCCGTTGAACCGTTCACTGTGTCGAAAAAAGTATTTTCGGGAAAAGCAAATGCCAATGTGGTATTAAAAACCGATGTTAAAATAGTAACACTTGCACAAAATTCTTTCGAAGTAATTGAAACCGGAGGTTCTGCAACAATTGAAACTTCAGGAGTAACGGTTGCTGAGCCAAAAACTGTTGTGAAAGAAGTGGAAAAACAAACAGGAAAGATTTTATTAAACGATGCTGAGATTGTTGTGTCGGGTGGTCGTGGTTTAAAATCACCAGATAACTGGGGCGTAATTGAAGACCTTGCAGAATTGTTAGGTGCTGCAACAGCCTGTTCACGTCCGGTTTCCGATGAAGGTTGGAGACCTCATGAAGAGCATACCGGACAAACCGGAAAAATAATTGCCCCTAATTTATATTTTGCAGTTGGTATCTCTGGTGCAATTCAACACATGGCTGGAGTTAGTTCTTCAAAATGTATTGTTGCAATTAACAATGATGCCGATGCTCCGGTTTTTGAAAACTCAGATTATGGAATTGTTGGGGACGCACTAAAAGTATTGCCAGCAATCACAGAAGCAATAAAAGAAGCTAAAAATAAATAAAGAATGCAGGGCAATAGCCCTGTTTCTTCTTTGTAAGATATTTAAAATTGGAGAACGGAATTTTGACAAAGCTAGTCTTGTGTCTTGAATCTTGATTCTGATTTTCTTTAAATCAAACCTAATGATAAAACAAATCTTATTTGCAGTTTCGCTGATAATCACACTCGGTGTTTTTGCATGGACTGTCAAAAATTTAGCAGCACTGTTTAAACTAACAAAACCAGCCTTCCCAATCAAAGATATCGGTAAACGGATCAATGTAATGTTGAAAGTTGCCTTTGGGCAAACCAAAATAATGCGCAAGCCGGTAATTGGTTTCATGCATGCATTGGTTTGGTGGGGCTTTCTTGTGATTCTTGTAGGGAGTGTCGAAATGGTAATTGATGGGCTCGCCGGAACTGAGAGGGTTTTAGGCTTCCTCGGTCTTTGCTACAATATTGTTTTCGGCTTTGGCGATGTGTTTGCTTTTGTAATAGCTGTGCTTGTTGCTGCTTTTCTTTTCAGAAGGCTGGCAATGAATGTAAAGCGCTTCAGTGGTGTTGAAATGACCCATAAATCGCATCGCGACGCCAATTTTGCCTTGTCCATTATTCTGTTTCTAATGGTTACCTTGTTGGGGATGAATACATTCTACATTTTGGAAGCTTCAAATAGTAGCCACGAAGTTGTTGGTGTTTACCCTGTTAGCTCAATTTTGGCTGGCTGGTTTGCTGGTATTTCTGCAGGCAGCGCACATTTACTTCATGAAATAAACTGGTGGGGACATATTCTCGGAATTTTCTTCTTTGCCAATTATTTACCTTACTCTAAACACTTTCATGTGTTTATGTCGGTTCCGAATGTATTTCTTAGCAATTTGAATCCTTTGGGGAAAATGACCAACATGGAAAACATTACCAAAGAGGTAAAAATGATGCTTGATCCTGACGCTGCTTTCGCTGAACCGGCAGAAGGTGAAGAAGATGCCATTGAACGATTTGGCGTGATGGATGTGGAAGATGTAACCTGGAAAAACTACATGGATTCGTTGGCATGCACACAATGCGGCCGTTGTACATCTGTTTGTCCGGCAAACCTGACAGGGAAATTACTTTCACCACGTAAAATTGTAATGAACGTGCGCGAACGTATGAAAGAAAAAGGACCTCAGATGGTGAAAAACGGAAAAGATTGGACCGATAATAAGGCACTACTTGGCGATTACATTACAAAAGAAGAACTGTGGGCTTGCACAACATGTAACGCTTGTGCGCAGGAATGCCCTATAAATATTAATCAGCCAGCAATCATTTTAGATATGCGCAGGTATATTGTAATGGAAGAGTCGGCTGCTCCCGGTGAGTTGAATTCGATTTTCTCAAATATTGAAAATAATGGTGCTCCATGGCAATTCGCACAAGATGATCGTATGTTATGGGCTGAAGGATTAACAATGAACGCTCCGGAAAAATAAATTCAGAATACGATGGAAACAACACAAATAAAAGTGGAAGTACCAGTAATGGCTGACTTGTTCGCCAAAGGTGAAAAACCAGAATATCTGTTTTGGGTAGGAAGTGCAGGTGCATTCGATGATAGATATAAAAAAGTTACGCAGGCTTTTGTGAAAGTTCTGACGCATTTGGGTGTTAGTTATGCAGTTTTAGGAACCGAAGAATCATCCAGTGGAGATGTTGCGAGAAGGGCCGGGAATGAAATGCTTTTTCAGATGCAGGCTTTAATGAATATCGAATTAATGGATAGTTACGAGGTCAAAAAAGTAATAACTTGTGACCCGCATGTTTATAATACCTTCAAGAATGAATATCCTGATTATGGAGCAAAATATGAAGTAATTCATCATAGCCAGTTTCTTCAGAATTTAATGAACGAAGGAAAGCTGAAATTAGATTCAGAATTATTCAAAGGGCAAAAAATTACCTACCACGACCCATGTTATCTTGGTCGTGCCAACGGTGAATATAATGCTCCTCGTAAAGTTCTAGGAGCCCTTCCTGTCGATTTTGCGGAAATGAAACGCAACAAAAGTTTTGCACTTTGTTGCGGAGCTGGTGGAGGACAAATGTTTAAAGAAGCTGAAAAAGGAAATAAAGAAGTGTTCCTCGAAAGAACGGAAGACGTTTTAGAAACAGGAGCAAACATTATTGCTACTGCTTGCCCATATTGTATGGTAATGATGACCGATGGATTGAAGTATAAAAACAAAAACGAAGAAATTAAAAACTACGATTTGGCAGAATTGGTTGCCATGTCACTAAAACTATAAATCAAATAATAAACTAAATAGAAGATAAAATGGAAAAGTTAGTAAAAGGTGGAGAGTTCATGGTGCAAGACCTGGATGCAAAGGACATATTCATCCCTGAGGAATTTGATGAAGAACAAAAAATGGTTGCCGATACTTGTCGCGACTTCTTAGATACAGAAGTATTTCCAAATATGGAGAAAATTGACAAGCAGGAAAACAACATAGGTCGTACACTTTTGGAAAAAGCCGGTGAACTTGGTTTGCTCGGAATCTCAACTCCCGAGGAATTGGAAGGTTTTGGTCAGTCATTTGTAACTTCCATGTTGGCTAGCGAAGTTATGGGTTCTGCATATTCTTTTGCTGTAACTTATTCTTGTCATACCGGAATCGGATCTATGCCAATACTTTATTTCGGAAATGAAGAACAAAAGCAGAAATACATCCCAGCCTTAACAACAGGTGAAAAAGTTGGAGCATATTGTTTAACAGAACCAGGTGCCGGGTCCGATGCCAACTCCGGAAAAACAAAAGCTACCTTAAGTGAAGACGGAACACATTATTTACTGACCGGACAAAAAATGTGGATTACAAATACTGGTTTTGGTGATGTATTTACCGTATTTGCTAAAATAGATAACGATCGGGTTTTAAGTGCATTTATTGTTGAGCGCGATTATCCGGGCATAAGCTTTAACCCAGAAGAGAAAAAATTAGGAATAAAAGGATCTTCCACACGCCAAATTTTCTTTGAGAATACTCCTGTTCCTGTCGAAAATTTACTTTGGGAACGCGGGAAAGGTTTCCGTATTGCTTTGGATATCCTTCACATGGGGCGTATTAAATTAGGTGGCAACGTAATTGGTGCTGCTAAAATAGCAATCGACCAATCTGTTAACTATTCAAACGAGCGTAAACAATTTGGTAAAGAGATTTCTTCTTTTGGGGCAATCAAATATAAATTGGCTGAACAAGCCATTCGTACATTTGCAAACGAGTCAGCTGTTTATCGTGCTGCCCGGAATGTCGATGAATATGTTGAGGCTCACCTTGGCGAAGAAACAAAAGAACAGGCAATTGTGCATGCTTTTGAAGAATATGCCATTGAAGCAGCAATTTTGAAAGTATATGGATCTGAGGCATTAGACTATGTAGTTGACGAAGGTGTACAAATTCATGGTGGTATGGGATATTCTGCCGAAATGCCGATCGAAAGAGGTTACCGCGATTCACGTATTAACCGTATTTTCGAAGGAACAAATGAAATTAACCGTTTGGTAACCATCGATACTTTAAACAAACGTGGTGCTAAAAAAGACTACGACCTTTACGGACAAGGAGAAGCAATTGTTGATGGGCTTGCTAACCTGGATGCCGATAGTTGTAGTTGTTGTACCGAAGGCTACTATGAAAATAAATTGGCAACAATAAACAACTTCAAAGCTATTGGAAAAATGTTATTGACTGCCGTTTCAAAAACCTTTGGGCGTACAATGATGAACGAGCAGATGATCCTTAATAATATATCAAATATTGTAATGCGCATTTATGTGGCCGAATCTGTAGCGCTTCGCGTAAAGAAAAAAGAAGAAGTACTGGGCTTGGATGTGGCTTTAAACAAAGATATGTTGGATTGTTTGGTGTACGATTCTGCCGAATATATTCGTAAAGAAGCTAAAGACTGCATTAACTCGTTTATTGATGATGAAGAGCAACGTAAGCTATTTTTGAAAGGAATTAAACATTATAGTTGTGCAAAAGGGGTAAATGTGAAAGCTGCCCGTGAACGCATCGCTGATAAATTAATCGAAGAAAACAAATATTGCTTCTAAACTTATATATAATATATATGTAGATAAAAAGATGCCGGCTTTGTCCGGCATTTTTTTTGGATAGATGTTTGGTTAGATGAAATGCACAATAAAAATATTTTAATATATATGGTAAAAATATTCCTGTTGTAATTCTGAAATTTTTATCACCTTTCTCAGTCAAAAATTGAAAATTAAGGTTTTTGTAAGAAATCATGAAGCATATCCATATAATGTATAGCCCTATTTTTTTTGTTATTGTATATAATAAAAGGTCACTTAAGGATTATTTAACATGGTAATTCTGCTATTGGATGGAAGAATCGAACTAATTTAAAAGGTGGGGTTTTAATCTTCAAAATAGAATTGACGATTATTGCTTAATTTTTTTGTCGCTATTCATTGGTGATATTCAGTGCTTTATGTTGATTGCGTAAAATATTGGCGAAAATAAATCAATAAAACGCTTGTGGGGAACAAAAAAGGTTTTACATTTGCAGCCGCTTAAGAGTTCTACGATATAATGAAATGCTGCAAAAACAGGGGATAGTAGCCCTTATTTTTTGTTTGGGAATGGGTTTTTAATTTTGATTTCAAGGAGGTCAAAAAAAAGATTAAAAAAAGCTTGTTAGAAAGAAAAGAGTGTTTACATTTGCAGCCGCTTACGGGAACGACCGGGGCGTTAGGATTTGAAAAGTTGTTTTGGGTTTAAAAAAAAGGCAAAAATATTTTGCTGGAACGGAAAAGAGTTTTAACTTTGCCGACCCGAAAAACGGGGAACACAGGGATACGTTATTGATAGTTTTTCCTGGACCATTTTAAGAGATTATATAATTGGGATTGCACCGATGATATAGCGATAAAAAAGAAACGTTCTTTAAGATATTGAAACAAAGATTTAAGAAAAAGCAAGGTAAAATTAACAAATAACCTTGGTTCCAAAAGAGTACACCTAGAGCGAAAGATATTTAACTTTTTATATTTACAATGGAGAGTTTGATCCTGGCTCAGGATGAACGCTAGCGGGAGGCTTAACACATGCAAGTCGAGGGGCAGCACGGTCTTCGGACTGGTGGCGACCGGCGCACGGGTGCGTAACGCGTATGCAACCTACCTTATACAGGGGGATAGCCCAGAGAAATTTGGATTAATACCCCATAGTACCAAGATACCACATGGTATTTTGGTTAAAACCACGGTGGTATAAGATGGGCATGCGTCTGATTAGCTAGATGGTGGGGTAACGGCCCACCATGGCCACGATCAGTAGGGGTTCTGAGAGGATTATCCCCCACACTGGTACTGAGACACGGACCAGACTCCTACGGGAGGCAGCAGTGAGGAATATTGGTCAATGGGCGCAAGCCTGAACCAGCCATCCCGCGTGCAGGATGACGGCCCTATGGGTTGTAAACTGCTTTTCTATGCCAAGAAACCTGGTTACGTGTAACCAGTTGACGGTAGCATAGGAATAAGCACCGGCTAACTCCGTGCCAGCAGCCGCGGTAATACGGAGGGTGCAAGCGTTATCCGGATTTATTGGGTTTAAAGGGTGCGCAGGCGGAAGAGTAAGTCAGTGGTGAAAGGCTGCCGCTTAACGGTAGGACTGCCATTGATACTGCTTTTCTTGAGTATGGTTGAGGTAGGCGGAATGTGTAGTGTAGCGGTGAAATGCATAGATATTACACAGAACACCAATTGCGAAGGCAGCCTACTAAGCCATCACTGACGCTGAGGCACGAAAGCGTGGGTAGCGAACAGGATTAGATACCCTGGTAGTCCACGCCGTAAACGATGTTCACTCGCTGTTTGCGATACACAGTAAGCGGCTTAGCGAAAGCATTAAGTGAACCACCTGGGGAGTACGATCGCAAGGTTGAAACTCAAAGGAATTGACGGGGGCCCGCACAAGCGGTGGAACATGTGGTTTAATTCGATGATACGCGAGGAACCTTACCTGGGCTTAAATGCAGATTGCATAATTTGGAAACAGATTTTCCCTTCGGGGCTATTTGCAAGGTGCTGCATGGTTGTCGTCAGCTCGTGCCGTGAGGTGTCGGGTTAAGTCCCATAACGAGCGCAACCCTTACCGTTAGTTGCCATCGGGTCATGCCGGGGACTCTAGCGGGACTGCCACCGTAAGGTGAGAGGAAGGTGGGGATGACGTCAAATCAGCACGGCCCTTATGTCCAGGGCTACACACGTGTTACAATGGCAAGTACAAAGGGCAGCTACACGGCGACGTGGTGCTAATCTCTAAAGCTTGTCCCAGTTCGGATTGGAGTCTGCAACCCGACTCCATGAAGTTGGAATCGCTAGTAATCGGATATCAGCAATGATCCGGTGAATACGTTCCCGGGCCTTGTACACACCGCCCGTCAAACCATGGAAGCTGGGGGTACCTGAAGTCTGCAACCGAGAGGAGCGGCCTAGGGTAAATCTGGTAACTAGGGTTAAGTCGTAACAAGGTAGCCGTACCGGAAGGTGTGGCTGGAACACCTCCTTTCTGGAGCCAGTTGTACAACTTGGGGATTAAAGGGTATTTGTGCCTTGCTTTTTTCTTTTAACTAAAAAATAGATGGAGTTACAAGCGGCGGCTGGTTAGCTATGGCTTAAGGCAAGAAGCTTGGAGCTAAAGAAAAAAAACAGTCCCGTAGCTCAGCTGGTTAGAGTACTACACTGATAATGTAGGGGTCCCCAGTTCAAGTCTGGGCGGGACTACGGAAGTACCCCAGTTCATCCCGGTTAAATCGGGAGGGCGGGACTACAAGGAAGTAGCAAGCCGCAAGATACAAGAGTCAAGACAAAACCCTTGAGGCTATGTACTTGATACTTGATACTGATATTTGGGGGATTAGCTCAGTTGGCTAGAGCGCCTGCCTTGCACGCAGGAGGTCAAGGGTTCGACTCCCTTATTCTCCACAGGGGAAACTAAAAGTCAAAACAGGCAGGTATATGGCCCAAAGGTATACAAACGTTCAAAAGATAATGGAATACCAAGGTAAGGCAGGAAGCCTTAAAATGGGAGGTTCGAATCCTTCATTACCTACGTTTAACTGAGGTTGGGCGGTTTTGGGACAAGCTTTAAGATATGTTTATTTTAAAAATGTTTGTACAAATCGATTCTGGCCCGTGAAGTTAAAAAAGTTCTTTGGCATGCTGGGAAAATATTAGAAGATGACATAATAAACGAGGGTTTATAATAAACAAAAGAAAGTTAAGTAAGGGCGTACGGAGGATGCCTTGGCTCTCAGAGGCGAAGAAGGGCGCGATAAGCTGCGAAAATCTATGGGGATTGGCAAATACGAATTGATCCATAGGTGCCCGAATGGGGCAACCCAACCATCTTTGATGGTTATCCAAGTTTACTTGGAGGCTAACCCGGGGAACTGAAACATCTAAGTACCCGGAGGAAAAGAAAATAACAATGATTCCCCAAGTAGTGGCGAGCGAACGGGGAACAGCCCAAACCAATGATGTTTCGGCATTGTTGGGGTTGTAGGGCTACGATATACGAAGCAAATTGAAATAGAATAACCTGGAAAGGTTAACCAAAGGAGGTGACAGTCCTGTATATGTAAGAGATGCTTAGTTAGTAGTACCCTGAGTAGGGCGGGACACGTGAAATCCTGTCTGAACCTGCGGGGACCATCCCGTAAGGCTAAATACTCCTGAGAGACCGATAGTGTACAAGTACCGTGAGGGAAAGGTGAAAAGCACCCTGAACAAGGGAGTGAAATAGTACCTGAAACCGTGCGCTTACAAGCGGTAGGAGTCCCAATTTATTGGGATGACTGCGTGCCTTTTGCATAATGAGCCTACGAGTTAGTCGTCACTAGCAAGGTTAAGCACTTTAGGTGCGTAGCCGAAGCGAAAGCGAGTCTGAACAGGGCGTATAAGTTAGTGGCGCTAGACGCGAAACCTTGTGATCTACCCATGGCCAGGTTGAAGTGTTGGTAACACAACATGGAGGACCGAACCAGGAAGCGTTGAAAAGCTTTTGGATGAGCTGTGGGTAGGGGTGAAAGGCCAATCAAACTAGGAAATAGCTCGTACTCCCCGAAATGCATTTAGGTGCAGCCTTACAATAGTTTTATAGAGGTAGAGCTACTGATTGGATGCGAGGGCTTCGCCGCCTATCAAATCCAGACAAACTCCGAATGCTATAAAATGATTTGTAGGAGTGAGGGCATGGGTGCTAAGGTCCATGTCCGAGAGGGAAAGAACCCAGACCACCGTCTAAGGTCCCCAAGTATATGCTAAGTTGATCAAACGAGGTCCGGCTGCAGAGACAGCTAGGATGTTGGCTTGGAAGCAGCCATTCATTCAAAGAGTGCGTAACAGCTCACTAGTCGAGCGGCTGGGCATGGATGATAATCGGGCATAAGCATATCACCGACGACGTGGGTTCCATACTAAGTATGGAGCGGTAGGGGAGCATTCCAATAGCGCTGAAGGTTTGGCGCGAGCCAGATTGGAGCAATTGGAAAAGCAAATGTAGGCATAAGTAACGATAAAGGGGGTGGGAAACCCCCTCGCCGATAGACTAAGGTTTCCTGATCAACGCTAATCGGATCAGGGTAAGCCGGGCCCTAAGGTGTACCCGAAGGGGGAAACCGATGGAAAGCAGGTTAATATTCCTGCGCCCGCTATACAATAAAAGTGACGGAGAGAAGTAGCTGCTAGGTACTGACGGAATAGTACGTTGAGCCTAGCCTTCGGGTGAAGCGAAGCAGTGAATTTTCTTCCAAGAAAAGCGAGTATAGCGGCCCGTACCGCAAACCGACACAGGTAGTCAAGGAGAGAATCCTGAGGCGCTCGAGTGATCCGTGGCTAAGGAACTAGGCAAAATTACCCCGTAACTTCGGGAGAAGGGGATCCCACCATTAGGTGGGACGCAGAGAAATGGCCCAGGCGACTGTTTATCAAAAACACAGGGCTCTGCTAAACCGAAAGGTGACGTATAGGGCCTGACACCTGCCCGGTGCCGGAAGGTTAAGAGGGGATGTTATCCGTAAGGAGAAGCATTGAATCGAAGCCCCGGTAAACGGCGGCCGTAACTATAACGGTCCTAAGGTAGCGAAATTCCTTGTCGGGTAAGTTCCGACCTGCACGAATGGTGTAACGATCTGGGCACTGTCTCGGCCACGAGCTCGGTGAAATTGTAGTATCGGTGAAGATGCCGGTTACCCGCAACGGGACGGAAAGACCCCGTGAACCTTTACTGCAGCTTCGCATTGACCTTGGATAAGTGATGTGTAGGATAGGACGGAGGCTTTGATGCTGCTTCGCTAGGAGTAGTTTAGCCAACCTTGAAATACGTCCCTTTGCTTATTTGGGGCCTAATCCCGCGAGGGAGACATTGCGTGGTGGGTAGTTTGACTGGGGTGGTCGCCTCCAAAAGAGTAACGGAGGCTCCCAAAGGTACCCTCATGGCGATTGGTAACCGCCAGTAGAGTGTAATGGTATAAGGGTGCTTGACTGTGAGGCCGACGGGCCGAACAGGTAGGAAACTAGGGCATAGTGATCCGGTGGTTCCGTATGGAAGGGCCATCGCTCAAAGGATAAAAGGTACTCCGGGGATAACAGGCTGATCGCTCCCAAGAGCTCATATCGACGGAGCGGTTTGGCACCTCGATGTCGGCTCGTCACATCCTGGGGCTGGAGAAGGTCCCAAGGGTTGGGCTGTTCGCCCATTAAAGTGGCACGCGAGCTGGGTTCAGAACGTCGTGAGACAGTTCGGTCCCTATCTGTTGTGGGCGTAGGAGATTTGCGAGGCCCTGTCGCTAGTACGAGAGGACCGCGATGGACAAGCCTCTAGTGTACCTGTTGTGGCGCCAGCTGCATTGCAGGGTAGCTATGCTTGGACGAGATAAGCGCTGAAAGCATCTAAGCGCGAAGCTCACCTCAAGATGAGATCTCCATTAAGGGCCGTAAGAGACTATTACGTTGATAGGCTGCAGGTGTAAAGGCGGTAACGTCAAAGCCGAGCAGTACTAATTGCCCGAAAGCTTTCAATGTCTGAACACCTCGTTTGTTGTATGATTTTTCTAATATCCCAGTTGCCTTAAGGTATTTGCCGCGCAAAACAAGGGCGTGGCACCTTTCCATGTAAAACCCATGGGCAGGTAAAAATTTAGGTGGTTATTGCAGTGGGGCACCACCTCTTCCCATTCCGAACAGAGAAGTTAAGCCCACTAGCGCCGATGGTACTGCATTTATTGTGGGAGAGTAGGTCGCCGCCATCCTTTAAGCCCGGTAATCATTTACCGGGCTTTTTTTATGCAATAATATTCCAGAATGAGCGTTCCATAAAAAACTGCTGATTAAAATGACTAACTTGATTTCCTTTCTTAAAAGAACGGATTGGTTCTATCTTGCTTTAATTCTATTTGCAATCGCTTTTCCTTTATCAGAATCCCTTATTTCAATCTCAATGGGCTTGATCTTAGTTACAGCTTTTTTCGGTTTTAATAAGAACCGGATTCAAGAATTAAAACAAAAGAATAATGTCCATTTTGTTGTTGGGATTTATTTAATATACCTTGTATCCTGTTTGTTGTGCAACGACTGGCATTGGGGGCTGTATGATTTACGTAAATCCTTGGCTTATTTAATTATTCCACTTGCTTTTATTTTTGGAAGTACCATCTCAGTAAAACAATTAAAAACAATTCTTATTGTATTTGTTGTTGCAGTAATAATATCTTCTTTAATTACCCTGGTTTCATATTTAATATCTGACAAATCGGTACTGTCTTTTCAAAAAGCAGGATTTATTCATCATATTCGATTTGGTATTCAACTAAATTTAGCAATAATCATCTGTTTAGTTTTGTATTTGTCAGGATTTAGGAACCTTACTAATTTTGAAAAGTTCTTTTATATATTTCTTGTATTATTTTTATTCATAGTAGTATTTATAAATCAATCATTAACAGGTTTGTTTATGCTGGGAGGGCTTGTTTTGGTTGGTGTATTTATGATCATTAACCTTATAAAAAGAAAATGGCAAAGAAGGGTTTTGCTTTTCATACTAGTATTTATTATACTTTTCCCCGCATTCTACATTTACAGGGCAATTGAACGATTTTATGATGTAGAAGAGATTGACTTTGCAGCATTAGAAGAAAAAACTTCATTGGGGAATGTATATCATCACGATTTAAATAATAAATTCCTTGAGAATGGAAATTATGTCGGGCTTTATATTTGTGAAGAGGAATTAAAACAAGCCTGGGATAACAGGTCTGAAAATAAGGTAGATGACCTAACAAAGAATGGTTATCCTATCCGGGAAACGTTAAAAAGATATTTAACATCGAAGGGATTGAGGAAAGATGCAGAAGGTGTAAATGCTTTATCTGAAGAAGATATTACCAATGTTACCAAGGGCATTGCAAATTATATTTTTGCAGATAAAAAATTCTCTATCTACCCCAGGGTTTATGTCAGTATTTGGGAGCTGGACCGCTACCTAAAAACAGGCGATGCAAATAATCAATCTATCTCGCAACGTTTTGAATACACAAAAGCAGCATTACATATTATCAAAAGAAACTTTTGGTTTGGGGTAGGAACAGGTAATTGGAAGAAAGCATATTATGACGCATATGTTGCAATAGGTTCAAAAATGAGCCCCGATCGATATGGAGATGCCCACAACCAATATTTAAACTATATGGTTAAATTTGGTATAATAGGTTTACTGTTAATCTTGTTTTTAATTGTTTATCCCGTGATTAACAGTAAACGGTATAAAAATCCTATAATATTGCTCTTCCTAATTGCAATGGCGCTATCGAATTTTGGCGACTCAAATTTGGAAACCCATGTTGGAGGTGCTTTATTTGTGTTTTTTTATTGCCTGTTTTTAAGTTCCGAAGAATGGATTATTTTTCCAAAAAAGGAACTCTCACGATAATAACTTTTCCCATTCATCAATTATTTTATCAAACGAAAAACGCACCCGGATCGATTTGCTGGCATTAACACCAATTGTTAAACGCAATGATTCATTACTTGCCAGTTTTAACACTTTATTTGTGAAATCATCCATATCAGGATGCTCAACCAGATACCCTAACGAATTGTCGGTTATTATTTCCGGGTTACTTGTCAAATTAAAAGCAACCACTGCACGTTTTTCGAGCATCGCTTCAACCATGGCATTTCCAAACCCTTCCCAAAGTGAGGGAAATACAAAAATGTCGATCGAATTCAGAAAACTTTTTACATCCGATAAAAACCCAATAAGTTGAACATGTTTTTCCAGTTCATTTTCAGCAATTAATTTGGTAAGTTTTTTTTCTTCCGCACCAATCCCGGCAATCAATAATTTGAATTTTAGTCCCGATTCACGAAGCCTCTTTGCTAATTCAATCAAATGAATTTGCCCTTTCTGTTCAACCAATCTCCCAACATTTCCAATGATTATTTCATCATTAGTTTTCCAATCGATTGGTTTTATTTCACGTGTATCCCATTCGTTGAAATTAATGCCCCTGTATATTACGTGAACATCCGTATTTTTTAATGCTTTGGCGAGCTTGGCAAGAACCGTTTTTTTTGTGTCCAACGAGTTGGCAACCACATGGCTAATTACTTTAGTTAGAAGTATTCGGTTTAAAAATTTATTTTTAATCGGGACCGCAAGTGCCCTCATATAAACAATATTTTTTACCCCTGCTGCTTTTGCCGCAAAGCCACCCAATTTAAGGTCTGGTGAAGAATTAAGAAAAATCGTGTCAATGGAGTTGTTGCGGAGTACCTTTCTTATTTTTTGAACCTTGAATGGATTGAAAAAGGAAATATTGGAAATTGAAAATCCCACAACATTCAGATGATGTTCTTTGCATTTTTTATAAAGTGTTGAATTTTTGCCGGTTATAACAAGCACATTATAGCCGCGACGTTTAAAATTAATGGCATACTCGAAGTGTGATTTTTCACCACCTCCCCAAAATTGGGTACTATTGAACATGCATATATTTTTCATTGGGCAGCGATCGTATTTATTTAGCCAATAAAGCTATGTTTTTTTTTCTCAAAGCACAAAATATGCTTATTATGCTCAATGAACCATTATCAGAATGGAAATTTAT
Organism: Prolixibacteraceae bacterium; assembly: GCA_963677475.2. Classification (GTDB taxonomy): domain Bacteria; phylum Bacteroidota; class Bacteroidia; order Bacteroidales; family Prolixibacteraceae; genus JABMQB01. Next base: position 504,636 of record CAXXQD010000022.1, read on the forward strand.
TTTATTGATAATTGGATTTGGCTTACTACTTTTGGGTAAAATTTGATTTATGAACGACAACTGTATTATTTTAGGTGCCGGAAACCTTGCAACAAACCTTGCCCTTGCATTGAAGCAAAGTGGATTTGCCATTTCGCAGGTTTACAGCCGGACTGAAAAAAATGCAAAAGCTCTCTCAAAATTAACAGGTGCCGATTATACAAGCCTTATTTCTGATGTGAAAACAAACGCATCAATTTATTTCATTGTGGTTAAAGATGATGCCATTGAAGAGGTTCTGAATGGGTTAGATTTAAAAGGAAAGCTCTTGATCCACTGTTCGGGAAGCACCCCAATGGAAATATTATCCAATTATTCGGGGCAAATAGGGGTTTTATATCCGCTTCAAACCTTTTCAAAGGAACGGTTACTCGATTTTAGAGAGATACCCTTATTTATTGAAGCAAATTCAGAAAAAAATCTAATAACTATTCAAGGTATCGCAAACAAACTTTCAGGCAAGGTTACGATAACAAATTCTGAAAAACGACAAGTATTGCACATTGCAGCAGTTTTCGCCTGCAATTTTGTAAACCATCTTTACGTTTTATCGGGTGATGTATTAGAAAAACAAGGGCTTTCATTTGATTTGTTAAAACCTTTAATTGAAGAAACTGTTCGTAAGATTGAACACTTGCACCCCAAACAGGCACAAACTGGCCCGGCAGTGAGGTTTGATAAAAAAATTATTTCGAAACATATTGAAGCTTTAAATGATGAGCCTCGTTTAAAGGATATGTATCAGTTTATTTCAGAAAGTATTTATAAATATTACCAACAATAAGATATGGCATTTTTTAAAGATGAGTTGAGCAAGGTTGAAGCTTTGGTGTTTGATGTAGATGGTGTTCTTTCATTAGATACAACACCTTTAAATGAAGAAGGCGACCCGGTGAGGACCGCAAATGTGAAAGATGGATATGCCATCCGGGCAGCAATTTCGGCAGGTTTACAGGTTGCAATTATAACCGGAGGCGCAATTGAGCGGGTGAAACTAAGATATCATAAACTTGGAGTGGATTATTATTACGATAATGTGAACGATAAGGTAGGGTTCCTGAAGGATTTTGTTGAAAAAACAGGGGTTTCTTACAAGAATATATTGTACATGGGCGATGACCTGGTAGATTACCAGGTGATGAAAATGGTCGGTCTCCCGACGTGTCCGGTAGATGCTGTTCCTGAAATTAAGGAAATATCTGTTTATATTTCCGATAAAGAAGGCGGCAAAGGGTGCGCACGTGATGTGATTGAACAAGTTCTGAAGGCAAAAAAGAAATGGATGGATTCAGATAGTTTTTACAGAAGGTCTTTCTAATATGAATTTAGACAGTAAAAAAATAATACTTGGATCGAAATCACCAAGAAGGCAGCAGCTATTAAATGAGATGGGTTTAAGCTTTACGGTTGATTCAATTGATACAGATGAAACCTATCCCGCCAATCTCACCAATACACAAATACCCGTTTACCTCGCCATAAAAAAAGCAAAACCATTCGAAAAGAAATTAAAAAGTAATGAGATTTTAATCACAGCCGACACAATTGTTTGCATTGATGAAGAAGTACTGGGCAAACCAAAAGACAAAAAAGAAGCTACCGAAATCCTTCTGAAACTTAGCGGGAAAGTGCATCAGGTAATAACTGGCGTTTGCTTGCAATCAACCGAAAAACAGCTCTCTTTTTACGCCATTACCAAGGTTTATTTTAAGGAGCTGAACCTGGACGAAATAAACTATTATATCGATCATTACCAACCTTATGACAAAGCCGGGGCATATGGAATACAGGAGTGGATCGGTTTCATCGGGATCCATCGAATCGACGGATCATTTTATAATGTAATGGGCTTGCCTGTCCAGAAACTGTATGAAGAGCTAAGCAGGTTCTAAAATACTCATCATTTAGGTTACATTTCGCAGTGTGTTTTTAAACAATTGACTATAAGTCCTTTTCTGTTAAACAAAACTCTGATACCATACGTAAAAATTCATATCTAATTTAAATTCTTGGATATGAAATCAATAGCAAAAGGTATAGTTTATGCGATGTTATCCCTGTTTTTTGTTTTTGGATGTACGACCAATAAACCAGCAAAAATTGGCTTTTTAATTCATTCATTGGAGAACGAACGTTGGGAAAATGATATGAATTACTTTAAAAATAAGGTCGAGGAGTTGCATGGTTCTGTGCTTGTTGAAGTTGCTGACAACGATTCGGAGAAACAATTAAAACAAGCTAAAAAACTAATAATGGAAGGAGTTGATGTGTTGGTTGTAATTCCGGTTGACCAGTTTGCTGCTGCCGATATCGTTCAAATTGCAAATGCAAAAAACATCAAAGTAATTTCGTATGACAGGCTTATAAAGAATTGTAAAATTGATTATTATGTTTCGACTGACAATGTGGAGATTGGAGAATTACAAGCTAAATATCTTACGGCCATTAAACCAAAAGGAAAGTATGCCCTCATTGGAGGTTCGGTTAACGACAACAACAGCAAGTTTTTATATCTGGGGCAAATGAATATTCTTGCTCCACTGGTTGAAAAGGGCGATGTCGATATTGTTTATAACGAGCTAACCAAAGATTGGAAAGAACAGGAAGGTTATGACCATGCCAAAAAAATGCTTGGCAAAACAAAAGGGAATATTGATGCAATAATAGCAGGTAACGATGCCATTGCCTCAGGTGTTATGAGAGCTTTAGCGGAGACAGGAAAAATGGGGAAGGTATTGTTGGCCGGGATGGATGCCGATTTGTATAACTTGCAGGAAATTGTGAAGGGAAATCAAACCTGCACCATTTATAAACCATACGAAAAATTGGCATCGACTGCTGCTATGCTTGCTATTAAACTTGCCAATTGCGAAGAATGCGAAAATACATTTGAAACAGTAAGCAACGGTGAAATGCTTGTGCCATCAGTACTACACGAAGCAATGGTTGTTAACAAAGAAAATTTAAAACTCACGGTAATTTCGGAGGGATATCAAGTAGAAGAGGAAGTTTATAAATAATGAAGTAAATTAATCTGAAATTACGTTTGTTAAGCACATTTATCTTATTTATGATAAATGTGCTTTTTGCATGTGCAGAGCTATTGCTATCTTTGAAATTTTAAGCATATACCATGAAAAATCTTGTTCTGTCACTAAGCTTTATAATGTTTGCCTGCTCCGGATTTTCAAAAGAAGGGATGTGGGTTCCAACATTGTTGAAAAAGTACAATTTGGAAGAAATGCAAACAATGGGTTTCAAACTATCGGACGAAGATGTGTACGATGTGAATAATTCAAGTTTGAAAGATGCTATAGTTTTGTTTGGAAGAGGATGTACAGGCGAACTTATTTCAGGGGAAGGTTTGCTTATTACAAACCATCATTGTGGATATAAGGCAATTCAATCACACAGCTCGCTGGAACATGATTATTTAACCGACGGGTTCTGGGCAATGAGCAAAGACCAAGAGTTGCCCAACAAAATGCTTTCCGTAAAATTTCTTGAATATATGGAGGATGTTACTGACGATGTAATATCAGGATTGGATACAATCAATAGGGACGAGCTGAAACAACTTCAAAAAGAAAAAAACATTCAGGAGATTGTTAGGGATGCATCAGATAGCGGTAAGTTCATTGCAAATGTGAAGCCCTTGTTTTATGGCAATCAATATTTCTTATATGTGTATAAAGAATATACGGATGTTCGTTTGGTAGGCGCCCCACCATCGGCTATTGGTAAATTCGGGGGCGACACCGATAACTGGATGTGGCCACGTCATACTGGTGATTTCTCCTTGTTTCGTATTTATGCCGATAAAAACAACGAACCAGCTGATTTTTCGCCCGACAATGTCCCTTATAAACCTAAAAAATTTTTACCAATTTCGATCAAGGGAATTCAAAAGAATGATTTTACCTTGGTTTTTGGATATCCCGGCAGCACAACAGAGTATTTGCCTTCTTATGCGGTCAATATCATTTTAAAACAGCGCGATCCTGACCGCATTGCGTTGAGGGATAAAAAAATTGAAATTATGAAGGCGGACATGGATGCTGATCCACTGGTAAAAATCAAATATGCATCAAAATATTCGGGCGTTACCAATGCCTGGAAAAAATGGCAGGGCGAAATACAAGGATTAAAACGGCTGGATGCAATCGAAAAAAAACAAGCCTTTGAAAAGGATTTTCAGGAGTGGGCAATTGAACAAGGTTCCTGGGACAGCATTTATAAGGCAGTTTTTATAGATTTCGAAAACCTGTATTCAAAGTATGTTCCTTTAATTAAAGCTTCTGATTATTACTCCGAAATTGTATTCAGAGGGGCAGATATATTTAAACTGGCATCAAATCTAAATAGTTTGCTACGCATTCAGGAAAGAAATAAAAACGCAAGTGTAAATAAGCATCAATTGAAACAAATTAAAATAGCATTTGACGAGATTTATAAAGATTATAATCAGGAAACTGATGAAAAAATATTTGAAATCCTGTTGCCGCTTTTGATGGACGATCTTAACCCGGTACTGGTGCCAGAAACCATTAAGCAGAAAGTAGATAAGCTGGGGCAACAAAAATTACTTGAAAAAATATACCGCAAATCAGTTTTAACCGATAAAGAAAAACTGTTTAAGATACTCGATTCAAATAATCCTAAAAAAATATTACAATTACGAAAAGACCCGGTAATTAGTTTGTACCAGGAATTGCGGGCACACTATTATATTCATGTTAATCCATACGTAAATGCGCTGGAGAAACGTATTTCGGAAGGAATGAAAATGTACGTTGCGGGTATCATGGAAATGAAAAAAGACGAACAATTTTACCCGGATGCAAACAGTAGTTTAAGGATAAGCTATGGCAAGGTTGAAGGATATGAACCTAAAGATGGGGTGCGATATAAATTTCAATCCACGCTAGATGGGGTTATGCAAAAAGATGATCCAAGTGCCTATTTTTTTAACGTGCCTGAAAAAATAAAGGATCTTTATTCAAGGAAAGATTTCGGTAAATATGCAGAAAATGGTACAGTCCCGGTTTGTTTTACAGCATCGAACCACACATCGGGAGGAAACTCAGGGAGCCCGGTGATAAATGCAAACGGCCAATTAATCGGTGTTAATTTCGATCGATGCTGGGAGGGTACCATGAGCGATGTAATGTTCGATCCCGATGTTTGCAGGAACATATCGCTCGATATCAGATATGCCCTGTTTATTATCGATAAATTTGCAGGTGCAGGCTATTTATTAAACGAAATGGAAATTGTGGAGTAAGAGGATTTCAGTTTGCGAAATAGTTATTTAGTGAGAAGGAAATTAATTGTCAAAACGATAGATTATTGATAACTGTTGCGATTGGTCAAGGTCGTTCCCATTCACTAAATGAAATGAAAGGTTAAATTTTCCCTGAACGTTTTTATGTTGAATAAAAAACCAATTTAAATCGGTGCGCCAATAACTTTCTTGGGCATAAAACGTGTCACCATATTTAAAATGATGCCCTTCGCCAGCATGAAGTGTCGACTTTATCCCGTAATTTTTATACTTTACCAGCAATTCGCTATAAAAACTTTGGTTTTTAATATAACCATCAGTAACAGACCGTATCCTGAACAACGAAGTTAACAAGCCCCCTTTTATGGATGCTTCCAGGTCCGTTTCTTTAGTTAAGCGGTAACCACCCATAAAAAGGTGCCCCATATAATCTTTGATATGATCTCCTTCAATATTGATGCCCGGACCAGCGTCGTGGTACATTAAAATATAATTTTGAAAAAAGAGGTTTTTATAGAATATTTCCCCGGAAAGTCCCGCCATAAAGTTTTCACGTTTCACATCGGTTTGCCTAATCGTCCAATCAACGAATCCATTTTGTTTTCCCCATGCCCATTCCACTTCTCCATACATTCCTTCAATAGTAGGGCGGTAATACAAAAGTGTATCGGTTAGCATTGCCAGTGGGAAATCAATAAGGTTTCTGCGAGGGAACGATCCAAAATAAAAGTTGGTTTTTTCCTTATCCAATTGATAGTATAAAATAAGTTTTGGCTGATGAAAGTCTATTTCGCTGCCAAATTCATACAATTCGCTTAAGCCGCCCCTTATTTTATGTTCGTCAATACTGGTTCCTATTTCGAATGCACCCCTTGCGCCTAAAATCGTTTGTGATTTTGCTTTTCTACTAAAATATTCACGGTTGTCGCCTATCCCTTCAAAGGTGGCAGAATATTCCAGTTTTTGCGCCATGGTATTCATCGATACCAAACATAGCAGGAGAAGAAGTATATTTTTCATAGCTTATTTTATTTACGCCGTGAAAATACAAATTAATCAAGAACCTGTGAATGCAATTCAAGTATTTGTTCAATCACAAAGTATGTACATATCTTTTCTGGGATTGATAATAAGCACCGGGATTTCACCTGCTCTTTTTAGTATTTTTGCTTCTGGCAAACCAATCAATTTATCGATAGGTGTAATCAATGAGCTTCCAAGGGTAATATAAACATCCGATTTCATATCTAATGCATAATCTAGCGCCTCGTATTGCACCCCTAAACTGCTTTTATCACCTTTAAATATTTTATGGCTGATCTGGAATTTTTCAAGTAGTTTCTTAAGGCTTAGCACATTTTTAGTGATACTTCTTACATTGTCTTTATCCCTGTCGGTGGCAGCAATTGCCGTAATTTCCGATTGATTAAACCTGCCAAAATAACTACACCAAAGCGATACATCGCTGTTTTCGCGTCTTAAGTCAATTGGTGCAATTACTTTTTTGTAAGAAGAAATATTGGGTGATTGATTATTAATAAATAAAAACGGAATTGAACTTTCGCGCACGGCTTTCGCATGTTTTTTATAGGTTTTGGCAGAAACAACCATTAAAATTGCTTCATGGTCGTCGGTCAGCTCATCCATAAGCTTTTCGAGTTCACCATCCAAAATTAGGGTACTTACCTGCAACGAAGGAACATCTTTGTTCAGGATATTTTTATAACCGAGCAGTGCGTCATCTGCCCGTAAAAAGTTTGATTTATTGTCCCGGCCAAGGCAATGAAATAAACAAAGTTCTTTTTGAAATATTCCGGCGATTTTTATTCCATGAAGAATGTTATTTATGTCAGAATCCAGTAACTCGGTAAGAACAACAACCTTTTGTTCTTTTGGGTCTTTCATTTTGTGTTATACTAACAAATTAGGGTTTTGTTCTACCAAAGTTAACATACATGGGAAATATCATCTTAAACGAAACCGTTTTTTTTTACTTTTAAGATATTAATAACATAGTTAATATGATCTGTAACGAACTTATAAAACCCGGAAGTATTGCGGTAGTTGGGGCTTCTAACACGATCACAAAACCTGGGGGGAAGCTGTTAAAAAACCTCATTGACAATGCATACTCTGGCAATTTATGGGTTGTAAACCCCAAGGAAGATAAGGTTCAGGGCATAAAGTCTTTTCGTTCGGTTAATGAATTGCCCAATGTTGAGCTTGCGATATTAGCGATTCCGGCAAGGTTTTGTTTAGATGTAGTGAAGGTTCTGGCGTATAAAAAGAATTCCAAAGGTTTTATTATTATTTCTGCCGGCTTTAGTGAGGAAAATACGGAAGGAGAAATTATTGAGAAACAGATCGTGAAGATTGTACGCGATGTTGGGGGGAACCTGATTGGTCCGAATTGTATCGGGTTAATGACTTCATTTCATACCAGTGTGTTTACAACCCCAATACCTAAACTTACACCAAAAGGTTGCGATTTTATATCGGGGTCAGGGGCAACAGCAGTTTTTATTATTGAGTCGGGGATACCAAAAGGTTTACAGTTTGCCTCTGTTTTTTCAGTGGGAAATAGTGCTGACCTGGGGGTGGAGGATATTTTGCAACACCTTGATGAAACTTTTGACCAGGAACATAGTTCGCTGGTGAAATTATTATACATTGAAAACATTAAAGATCCCGATAAATTACTGTTCCATTCGCAATCACTAATCAAAAAAGGTTGTAAGATTGCGGCCATAAAAGCGGGAAGCTCGTCAGCCGGAAGCAGGGCTGCATCGTCACACACCGGGGCACTGACCAGTTCTGATGTTGCCGTTGATGCCTTGTTCAGAAAGGCAGGAATTGTAAGGTGTTATGGAAGGGAGGAACTCACAACCGTGGCATGTGTTTTTATGTGCAAGGAATTAAAAAATAAAAATATTGCAATTATTACACATGCAGGTGGACCGGGAGTAATGCTTACCGATGCTTTGGAAGGTGGAGGGCTTAAAATTCCCCAAATTGCAGATTGCCTTGAGAAGCAAAATTTAAAAGCAAAATTGTTTCCCGGATCAACAGTCGAAAACCCAATCGATTTTTTGGCTACCGGAACTGCTGAGCAATTAGGCGAAATTATTGATGCCTGTGAGAACGATTTTAATGAAATTGACGGAATGGCTGTTATTTTTGGGAGTTCCGGGCTATTCCCAATTCGGGATGTGTACAAATTATTGGACGAAAAAATGCATTCGTGCAAAAAACCGATCTACCCAATTTTGCCTTCGATTATTGATGTGAAAGAAGATGTGGCTTTTTTCTTATCTCATGGTAATGTTAATTTTCCGGATGAAGTGCTGTTGGGACGGGCTTTAACAAAGGTGAAGAATACGCCTTATCCTTCGGAAGGTGAAGTGTATGGCGATAAAGTTAATATTTCTAAAATCCGTAAAATAATAGATGAAGCCGAAGACGGTTATCAGAGACCAGGGATTATCCATCAATTATTTGATGCTGCTGGAATCCCAAGGGTAAAAGAACTGGTTGCCAAAACTGAACAAGAAGCTGTCCTTGCCGCTACCGAAATAGGTTTCCCGTTGGTGATGAAGGTAATAGGCCCTTTGCATAAATCTGATGTTGGGGGGGTAGTGTTGAATATCAGAAACATTGAAACTGTTAAGAAAGAATTTCATCACTTGTTTGATATCAAAGGAACCACAGCCGTATTGTTGGCTCAGATGGCAAAAGGGAATGAGTTGTTTCTTGGGGCTAAATACGAACCTGGATTTGGGCATGTGGTTGTTTGCGGGATGGGAGGTATTTATGTGGAAGTGATGAAAGATATTGCTTCCGGTTTGGCACCATTGTCTGTTGAAGATGCAACTTCAATGATCAAAAGTCTTAAATCGTACAAAATTTTGAAAGGATACCGTGGACAAGAAGGGATTGATATTAAAATTTTTGCTGAAATAATTGCAAGGTTGGCAAGCTTATTGAGGCATGCCACCGAAATTAAAGAAATGGATATTAATCCGTTGTTGGGGATAGATAAAAGCATTCTTGCGGTAGATGCCCGTATTCGGATTGAAAAGGATAAATAAATGAGCAAAAACGAACAAGAACAAAATAAATTTTATGCTGCAATAGCCAGGAATTACTCCAAAATATTCCCATATAAACCAATACAAGTTGAATTTATTAAAAGCCATGCAGGCGAACTAAAAGGAAAATCGGTCCTCGACATTGGATGTGCAACTGGGGACCTTGTTAAAAACCTTGCAATAGAAGGTGCACGGGTTACCGGAATTGACCTAAATAGTGAACTGTTAACCATTGCTGAAAAAAATAACAGCCACCCAAATGCCAGGTATCTTATGGTTAATATGCTCCATATCGGACAGGAGTTTGATAACGCAATGTATGACGTTGTAAATTGTTTTGGCAATACCATTGTTCATTTGCATGGCCTAAAAGAGATTCAGCAACTGGTTAAATCGGTGTATGCAAAACTAAAACCCGGAGGGTATTTTTTCTTGCAACTGCTGAATTACGATTATATAGCAAAAGAAAAAATAGAAGAACTCCCGGTAATCGATACAAATAATTTAAAGTTCGTAAGAAAATACAAATTTGATGGCGATAGTCAGATCGTGAGGTTTACAACCGCGTTGTATTTAAAAGAAGAGAATCAGGAAATTAATAACGAGACTTCTTTGTTTATGGTCCGAAGAGATCAATTGCAAACCTTGCTTGAGCATGCCGGCTTTCGTGAAATTGTTTGCTTTGCCGATTTTAAGGGAGCAGAATTTGGCGGAAAGCACCTTCCATTAGTAATTAAAGCAAGAAAATAGTAAAGTACTTTATTTATTATTTTCTAGTTAATGGTTAAAACCTCCCAATTCAATCGGGATCATTGCATCTACTTTAGTTTCTATAAATTTCTTTTTATGATGGAAGTCTGAAGCACGAAGCCCGAAGTTAAATCCAGAGTTAGTTATGCTTTTTTCCGTCTTCTGACTTCTGCCTTCCCGCCAATTATCATTTTAATTATCGAATTTCATTCGAATATTAAACCTATGTACTTCAAGTGCATAGTGGTTTATTTCTTTTTTCTGTAGCCAAGCCACCAAATAAAAAACCCACTGATCAAAACAATAAGCAGGCAAATACCAGCCACGGGCACATATAAAATATAAAAGGGGCCAAGCAGGTGTTCAAATATCCTTCCGGTATGTAATTCCAATGAAAAATTCCACAGAGACATAGGCGATTTTTTAACCATCTCGTCAGTCATTGGCGAAAAACTTTCTTGTGGGTTTAGGGGAACTGCCCCTTTATTGTAATCAAAATATATTGGTCCGTTTGTTTTGGGTAAAATCCAACCTGTCACCATGTGTTCAGTAATAGGTTTGTTCATCCCCGATGGTCTTTCATAAGCTTTGCCACTGAACAAATCATAGGAAAATGAATTTTGAATATCCCAAACGTATAAACCACTAAACGATCCCACCAGGTACTTGTTTGGTGAAAGTTCTTCCAACACATTGCAACCCATTACACTAACCGGAGGTTGATTATTAAATGGTTGCAAATCGTTTTTTAAGTTTTCATTGCCGTAATAGAAACCATCTGAGGTTGAAAAGATATATTGTTGGTCCTTACTATTCCATTTTACCCTTCTTAATTTATCCATCCATGGGTTTGCTGAGTCGAGATGTGAAAATGGGATAATACCGACTTGTTTATTTGCAATGGCAATTAATAATGGTGGGCGCAGATGCATGCCTGAAATCGTATTGATAATTAAAAACAACACAAATACATACCCGATTACATTATGCCACCTTAGGTTTTTTCGCTTATAAAACACAAACTCTGAAAAGGGCTTCTGTTTCGATTTTTTCTTTCGGATGGCCATTGGAAAGATAAAATGAAGTAACCCGGTTACACTTAGTAAAATTACTACCAATCCAAGCAAGTCAACCAGTATTTTGCCAATGGAACCAAAGAGTTCGCCACTGTGCAATTCCCAAAGGGTTTTAAAAAGCCCGACCTTTTTTTTGTAGTTTGTAGGCGGGGGAAGTTGGATTTTTTCAAAATTTAATAAATCAACCGTTTTTAATAAATAGTTTCTGGTAAGAACAATCAGTGTGTCTTCTTTCATTGTTAAATCAGCAATTCGGGGATTTTTTGTCGATAATTCAAGTTTTTCCCACGAGCTGGTTTCCGAAGGACTTTTGAATAAGCCGGATTGGGTACCTGCAACTAAAACATTCGGTTGAAATGAAACCAGGGCATTTATTTTTCGATTATCAATTCCTTTTGGGAATCCGTTGTTGAAGTCTTCAAAGTTTTCAAATTTACCAGTGGTTTTCCAAATACCCACATTTCCAAAAATATAAGTGCCAAAGTCATTGTCCACAGATCCCCTAGTGGCTGCAAGGTTCCAGTTTTTATATCGATAGTTTGAAGGAAGTAGCTTCCTTGAAACTGAAATTGATGAAACCAATGTTCGGTGGTTCATTACAATTCCGGAAAGGGCAAACAATATAACAAATAAGCATATTACGATACCTGGCCATTTATGAAATTTCCTAAGCTTTTTTAGGATTATGCTACTTTTCATTATTAAACGAGTTGGATAGATCTATAACAAAACACTTGTAAGAATTAATTCTTGGTAACCATATTTTATTCTATGAATGAAGGTTTCACAGTGAGCATTAAGTATGCCCAATATTGTCCTGCAGAGTTGTCTCCTCCTTTTATTAATACCATAGAGTCTGAGGCCAACATTTTTGAAAGCCCAAATGAGAAATTGGAATATTTGTTCATATTCCAGTTTAAGGATAGATCTATCTCTGTCCCCAGGTATTTTGACAGGTTTGATTCAATATTTGCATGTGTGGCAAATAAATGGATATCAGCATTCAATCCAAATTTATTTTTTATAAACGAGTATTTGAAATATGCATCGTGTAATCCAACTGAATTGAAGTGGTTGCCAACATAGAAATAGTCCATAAAACCATTAAATTTATGGTTTGTTCCATATAAAGGGGTAAACGATTTGTTTTTTGATGTTTCGTCAAATGATGTTCCCGAAAGCAATTCGTAACCCACCAGAAATGTATTATTTGATACCCTTTGTGAGAGTTCAAGCAAAAAGTTGAATGCAGATACATCTAATCCCGAAATTGACTCTCCGGTTTGAAAATAGAAGTTTGAAACCACATTTGTCGATTTTATTTTAAATGACAGATTACCCCCAAAAGTTTGGGTATATCTGCATATTTCATTACTTCCGTTAAATGTTGGTACTCCGTTGTTCAATACCAAAATGCTGATTTTTTCATTGTTCCATTTCTTATTAAACCATATGTATTGTAGATTTTTATACGCATCATTGCCATCATAAATATTGTTTTTTCTGTTGGTGTTTTCATGGTGGGCAATCCCAAAGTGAAATTTTATATTTTTTTCATATTTTAATACCGCAATGTCATGAGACCTTGCCTGATGCGCCCAGCCTACCGATCCAAGTATTCTTTGATCATCGTAGACAAGTTCCTGTCTGCCTGTTTTTAAGGAAAATTCAGATGAGAAAAACACTTCCGCCCATGCTTCGTGAATTGAAGTTGCATAGTCTTCATTAGTAACTAGCTGGCTTTGACTTCCCCATGTACGTACATCCTGTAGCACTAATTTGGTATGTATGCTTTCTGTTTTAAATAGAAAATTTAGCCTTGTGCGTTGCGCTGTAAAAGTTGAGACCTCTTGATCTTTTTCTGACAAAGTTCCATATCCATGGCTAATTTCTGTGCGTGGCCTTAGTTCACCGCTTAAACTAAACTGTGCATTTAGTTGCGAAGATATTCCAATGCTGGCAATGAGAAGAAAAATATATGAAATTTTCATAACAACGTATTTGAAGTTTACCTATTTTGTTGATACCGTTTTGTCATACGTGGCCTCCCTTTGTTGTGCTTCTTCCATCCATTGTGGCACCACCGTTTTAATGAAATGTTCTTTTTCCTCATTTAACTGATCCATGTCAAGTCCAATAAATTTCTGGGCTTTGGCTTTTGTGTCAATGTCAGGGTAGGGAATTGCTTCGTTGTGTCCAAGACTTGCAAGCAATCTTGCCAGCTCTATCCTGGTTTCCTGGGCAATTGTAATTCCGGTGGCAATAATTCTACTTGTTTCAGTTGGTGCATGAAATGATCCTCCATGGCTGGCTGCGGCATAATCCCACCTCCATTGAGCATGCCTTATTCCCATAAGTATCGATTGCATTTGCTCATCTGTAGCGCCAAGGTCCCAAGCGGATTTTGCTTCGATATGAGCGTGTACCAGTAATTCCTCTAATTTATCCCTGTTCTCAATAATTTGATCTTGTCTTTCATACACATTAAGCGCAAGAGTTTTAGCCTCTTCTCTGTGGCACACCTGGCATGAGTTGGCAATATTGTTTAGAGGCGATTGCATTTTATGATCCGTGAATTTCTGTCCGCCTTCACTTTTATAGGGCATATGGCAATCGGCACAAGAAACCCCTCTTTGGGCGTGAATTCCCTTTTGAAACATTTCATATCCCGGATGCTGGGCCTTAAGCATTGGGGCTTTACTCAATTTATGTGTCCAATCTTTAAAATCAAGTTCATCATAATATTCTTCCATTGCTTCAACAGTCATACCTTTATCCCACGGGAAGGTTAAATAGTTTGCGCCGTCAACAATGTTTTTATTAAAATAATACTCTACATGACATTGGGCACAAACCAAGCTTCTCATTTCCTGATAACTAGCTTTTTTTATGTCTTTACCTTGTCGTTCAAAAGCTTCAATAAGTGCGGGCCTGGTTATGGTAAGGTTCATGGTTTTGGGTTCGTGACAATCGGCACAACCAATTCCATTGACCACCTCGGCGCCAAGTTCAGCCCACATTCCTGTATAAAATTGAGCAACACCCCTTTCATTCATTAACCTTGGCACATCCGGACTTTTACATGTCCAGCATGTTGATGGCATGGGGCCATCTTTTGCATTTTCAGGTGCGCCTGTCCTCAACGTATTGTGAATATCGGTTACGGCATAATAATGCCCCCTGCCTTGATTGTAATCTTTAGAGAAACCATATCCAGCCCATAAGACAACCAAACGCGGATCAACATCCAGCATGTCTATCATATGGTTGCCATTGTATTTGCTCCTAAATGATGTGTCTGCTGTTTGAAGGTAAGATTGGTATTCCCTCGGATAATTTTCTCCCCATACTTCATTTCTGGGTTCAAATTCATTAATCTTATTTTTGGGGACATTGACGTATGCTGCTTCAGTTCTCCTCTCAAGTATTGAAGAGGCTAGCAAACCTAATAAGAATACGACGCTTATTGTGATTAAAAATAACAACCATGCCAACCACGGTTTTTTTTCTGTTAATGATGAGTATGATTTCATTTTCGTAATTATTTAGTTGTTTTAATATATTCTTTTATCCATTCAGGAACAGGGCTCTGAGGTAATGGAACTTGGGCGTTTGGTACGCTGGATAAACTATTTACCCTGCCATGTGGAACTTCTCTGTGGCAATCCCAGCATTTTCTATTCTTCAAATGTTCCAATTGATGTAAGGTTTGTTGCCCTGGCTTTTGATTATTTAAAAGCATTGAATGGCATCTCACGCAATTGTGGTGTACTACTTCTGCTCCTTCTTCTTTGATGAAAATAACCTGGGGTTCTTTTCTCAATGTAAATATTGTGGCATGCCTCAGTCCATCTTTAGCTTTAAAATAATACTTGTTAAAAACATTGTTGTGCGGAACATGGCAATCGTTGCAATGTGCAACTTGCCTATGTGAACTATGGTTCCACGTTGCATATTGAGGAGCCATAATATGGCAATTGGTGCAGGTTTCCGGCTTGTCCGACAGATAAGAGTGGGCTTTCGAAACATAAATTGTAAACAAAGTAAGTCCAACTATTATACTTGTTAGGATCATCACAGTAAATCTCCAACGTGGCGGCGGAAGTAGTTTTACTAGCATAGGTTGTAATCTCTTAATTTTAAGTAAAGTTCAAGTAATTCAGGATCTTATTTTGTAACCAATGTTACAATTTACGATATAAGCGAAGTATAGTTATTTAATAGAATTATTTAAAACGGGAATAAATAAGAAACTTATGTTCTTTAGCAAGGAGTTTGTTATGTGTGTTCGTCAATTAAGTGCTAATTTTGCTATCTGAAGATAACAATCTGTTTGTTTCTTCAAGCTACTGACTTTTTATAAAAACCATTAATTAACTTTTAACTATGAAAAGAGTTCTTCTTTTTTTATTTGTAGTTTTAACAATATCCGCTTATCCTCAGGGTATTGAGACCAGTCAAAAAATTAAAATGGACATTTCAGGTTTTGTACGAAACGATTTTATTATCGATTCAAGAAGAAATGTTGATGCATGCGACCACTTATTGGAATTGTACCCAAAGGCACCGGTGTTAGATGCTAATGGTGATGATATTAATGCACAGGCAAGTGCTACATTCTTAAATATCTTTTCCCGTTTCGGAACCAGGTTCTCTGGCTTGGAATTAGGGAAAGCAAAAGTTGGGGCCTATATCGAGTTTGATTTCACCGGAGGTTCCGGTGCGACGAACAGTTTAAGGTTCAGGCACGCTTATACCCAGTTTTCCTGGGAAAAAACAAAATTATTATTTGGGCGCACGTGGCATCCTTCGTTTATCGAGAAGGTGTTCCCGAGTACCCTAAATGAGAATACAGGCTTGCCTTTTCAGGTCTTTAACCGGAGCCCCCAGCTTAGGCTAACACATCAATTAAATTCGAAACTTGATTTAATTGCGGCAGCAGTTTACCAGGTAAAATACATGAATTTTGGTCCCGATGGGAAAAGCCCGCAATATCAGCAAGATGCCATGATCCCAAACCTTCATTTGCAATTGCAATATTACGATGCCAACTGGGTGTTGGGCGCTGGCTTTGATTGGAAAAGCATTCAGCCCAGAACTTCAACCACGGGAAGCCAGGGGACATTTAAAACCAACGAGAAACTGAATACTTATGCTGCATTGGCATATTTAAAATACACAAAAGGGAAATTTCAACTAAAAGTAAAATCAATGTTAGGGCAAAATGTTTCTGAAAGTATATTGCCTGGTGGCTATGCCGTCGAAAGCCTAAATACAACGACAGGGAAAGAAACTTATACCCCAACAAACCACTTATTTAACTTTGTAAATTTTACGTATGGTGGTGCTTGGAAAGTTGGATTGTTTGCAGGTTATATGAAAAACCTTGGAACATGTTGTAACCCTTTATCAGCTGACTTATTTTATGCGCGTTCTCCCAATATTGATGAGATTTACAGAATTTCCCCTCAATTAATTTATAATTACAAAAACTTTATGTTTGGATGGGAAATGAGTACAACAACTGCCGCTTATGGAGATATTGACGTGAATGATAAAGCAAAAGTTAAAAATACAGAGAACGTAACAAATTTTAGAAATATGATTTCTATCGCCTATAAGTTTTAAGCAATGCATTAAATTTATAGTTGTAAAAATTGAAAGGCTGTCTGAATAATCGTAATTTTATCGGACAGCTTTTTTAGCTTTTAACGTTTAAAAATATGGCTATGGCATACGAAGTTTCTGTTTTTCTTGAAAACAAGATTGCGCATTTCGAGTTGATTACAAAAGCATTGAAAGATGAAGGTGTAAACATCCGATCATTAACTTTATTAAACATGGCACATGGTTGGGGAACTTTAAATTTATTGGTCGACCAACCTGAAAAAGCGTACAAAGTACTCACCGAAAAAGGCAATTCAGTGGTGTTGCGCGAAGTAGTTGCACTTGAAATGAAAGATAAAACAGGCGGTTTGGATGAGCTATTATTAAAAATCGCAAAAGCCGGAATCCATTTTGATAATGCTTACACCCGTTTGCTAGCCGAGAAACAAATTGCAATTCTAATCCTGGAGGTATCCGATGTTTTGGAAGCTAAGGAACGATTATTAAAAAATGGTATTGTTCCTTTAGATTCAAAGGCAGTTTATGGCAAATAACCCTTCTAATCTATATTGATTCTTAATAATTGATACCTGACAATTGTAACCTTTCCTTGTTTCAATTTTGATAATTTTGTTGTCATTGAAAATGGCAGCTATGAAAAAGGAATTATTGTTAGGCGTTGAGGCTATTGCCCAAGCCGCGATAGATGGTGGTATTTCAGGTGTTTACGCATATCCGGGTACACCTTCGACAGAAATCACAGAGTACATACAGGAAAGTAAAGTTGCAAAACAAAAAGGTATTCGCAGTAAGTGGTCGGCAAACGAAAAAACTGCTTACGAAGCGGCTTTGGGCATGTCGTATGCAGGAAAACGTGCAATGGTTTGCATGAAGCATGTTGGGCTTAACGTGGCAGCTGATGCATTTATGAATTCGGCGATCACGGGCATTAATGGCGGCTTGGTAGTGACTGTTGCCGATGATCCTTCGATGCATTCTTCTCAAAACGAACAGGATTCCAGGTTTTATGGAAAATTTGCTATGATCCCGGTACTCGAGCCAGGTAACCAACAGGAAGCTTACGATATGGTTTATCGGGCTTTTAAACTTTCTGAGGAATTGGCCCTTCCTGTGATGGTTCGGATAACAACCCGCCTGGCACATTCAAGGGCAGGGATTCTTTGTGAAGAACAATTACCTGAAAACAATTTGGTGTTGCCTTCCGATCCAAGTCAATTTGTATTATTGCCTGCAATTGCGAGGGGCAGGTATAAAAGTTTGTTGGGTAAACAAAAAATATTTGAAGATTATTCCAACGATTCAAATTATAATTCATTAAAAATAGGAACAGATAAAAGCCTTGGGATAATTGCTTGTGGGATTGCCTACAACTATTTGCTCGAAAATTATAAAAATGAACCTTGTCCTTACACTTGCTTAAAACTATCACAATATCCAATTCCCAAAAAACTTATTGAACAATTGGAGAGAAATTGCGAGGAAGTATTGGTATTGGAAGAAGGTTACCCAATTGTTGAAGAAGCAGTGAAGGGTATGTTCAAAAAAGACATAAAAGTATGTGGTCGCCTTTCAGGGGCGCTCCCACGGGATGGGGAACTTAATGCCGACCTGGTGGCAAAGGCGCTCGGGAAGGAGGTCTTAACAGGCGAGGCTGTTCCGGATATTGTTGTAAATCGTCCTCCGGCATTGTGTCAGGGCTGCGGGCATCAAAATATGTATGAGGCATTGAATGAAGCATTAAGTAATTATACGAAAGGACGTGTGTTTTCAGATATCGGTTGTTATACCCTGGGGGCCCTTCCTCCTTATAAAAGTATTTATTCCTGTGTGGATATGGGTGCATCGGTTACCATGGCAAAAGGTGCAGCCGATGCAGGTTTGATTCCATCCGTTGCGGTTATTGGGGATTCAACGTTTACACATTCCGGAATAACCGGATTATTAGATGCTGTTAACGACAAATCGAATATTGTTGTGGTAATTTCCGATAACGAGTCAGTGTCGATGACCGGAGGTCAGGAATCTTCAGCACTTGGCAAGCTTGAAGCCATTTGTGAGGGAGTTGGCGTGCATCCCGACCATATTCGTGTGGCTGTACCTTTATATAAAAACCACGATGAAATGTTGCACATATTTAATGAAGAAATTGCCTATGAAGGCGTTTCCGTAATTATTTTCCGGCGCGAATGTATTCAGGCAATGGCACGAAGAAAAAGAATGCAAAAAAACTTAAAAGTATGAAAACAGATATAATAATAGCTGGGGTAGGCGGACAGGGTATTTTGTCTATTGCTTCTATTCTTGGGGAGGCATCGCTCAATAACAATTTATTTATAAAACAAGCTGAAACACATGGGATGAGCCAACGAGGTGGCGCGGTTGTATCGCACTTGAGGATATCGGATAAGGAAATCGCTTCTGATCTGATCCCTTTGGGAACTGCGGATATTATTTTGGCAGTTGAGCCAATGGAAGCATTACGGTACCTGCCATTTTTATCAAAAACCGGATATGTGGTCACCAGCATTACACCATTTATGAATATCCCTAATTATCCGGATATTCAGGACATTATCAATGAAATAAAAAAACAAACGCACCATGTTGCAATCGATGCCGATAAAATTGCAATCGAAATTGGAAACAAAAGGGCTTCAAATATGGTTATGTTGGGTGCTGCTTCCGAATTTATATCCATTGCTTCCGAAAAAATTGAGGAAGGGATCAAACATAAATTTTCAAAAAAAGGGGAAGATATGGTCACATTAAATATTAATGCATATAACGCAGGCCGGAAATTTGCCCTGGAAAATAAATAACCTTCTATTTGCACCATATGTTCTTTATTGAGATTGAAAATAAATTGGAATAATTCTGGTTGAACTACCCTATAATCCTTGTGTTTACTGGTAATTTTTATATTTTTGATTGTCATTGGTTTTTCTGTTTATTGTGATCAATTAATTGTATTTATTCTTTGTTGAAAATAAGTTCTTTAAAAAAGAAAAGGTTATCCTTAGCTTATTGGTGACCTAACAATGGAAACCTTCTTTAGATCAAAACTGATAGTTTGATCAAAAACGGAAGAGCTTAAAATTAAAAGACTTAAACGCTAACTAAATAATTTATCGTACATGATTTGGAATGAGAAAATTGAATGTGCATCGCGCGATGAGATGTCGGCAATTCAATCCGAAAGGTTAATAAAAACAGTTACTCGAATTTACCACAATATACCCAGTTACAGGGCAAAAATGCAGGAAGCAGGAATTGTTCCTGCCGACATAAGGTCAATTGATGATTTAGTGAAATTGCCCTTCACTTTAAAAACCGACTTAAGGGACAATTATCCGTACGGAATGTTTACCGTTCCAATGAGTGAAATTGTGCGTGTGCATGCAAGTTCCGGAACCACCGGGCAGCCAACTGTTGTTGGGTACACACGGAACGATTTAAGCATGTGGGCTGAAGTTGTTACCCGTTCGTTGGGCATGGCCGGCGTACATAAAAACGATATTGTTCAGGTAGCCTACGGATATGGACTGTTTACTGGTGGACTTGGAATGCATTATGGAACAGAGAACCTTGGGGCAACGGTAATACCAATATCGGGAGGAAACACAAAAAAGCAAATCCAAATTATGCAGGATTTTGGCTCAACTATTATTGCCTGCACGCCATCTTATGCATTATATCTGGCTGAAGTGTTGAACGAAATGGGAATTGATCCTGCCGATTTAAAATTGCGTGTTGGTATTTTTGGTGCTGAGCCATGGAGCGAAAATATGCGAAGCCAAATAGAAGATAACCTGAAAATTAAGGCCGTTGATATTTATGGATTAAGTGAGGTTATAGGTCCTGGGGTTTCTTGTGAGTGTGAACATCAGGTGGGGATGCACGTTAACGAAGATCATTTTGTGCCGGAAATAATTGATCCCGAAACTTTACAACCTCTTCCTGAAGGCGAAATTGGTGAATTGGTATTTTCAACCATTACCAAAGAAGGGATTCCTATTTTAAGGTACCGCACACGTGATTTAACACGCTTGAATTACGAAAAATGTGCTTGCGGGCGCACGCTGGTCCGAATGGAGAAATGCAAAGGAAGAAGCGATGATATGTTGATTATTAGGGGAGTAAATGTGTTTCCATCGCAAATTGAAAGCGTATTGCTGGAGATGAGCGAAACAGAGCCTCATTACCAATTAATTGTTGAACGTGAAGGAAACCTCGATGTGCTTCAGCTATTGGTTGAAGTGCAGGAACAATTCTTTTCCGATGAAATCAGGGTGCTGCAAGAGTTGAAAAAGAAGATCACCCATAACATTCAGAGTACGCTTGGAATATCGGTCGATGTGAAGCTGGTTGAACCAAAAACCATAGAGCGAACTTCGGGAAAGGCAAAAAGAGTAATTGATAACCGTAAAATTTAAGGCAATGATAGTGAAACAAGTTTCTGTTTTCTTAGAAAACAAAGTTGGCCGGTTAAATGAAGTAACACAACTTTTAGGCAATGCAGGAATCAATATTTCCGCCTTTAGCATTGCCGATACTTCAGATTTTGGTGTGTTGCGTATAATAACTGCCAACCCCGAGGAGGCTATTCAGGTTTTGAAGGAAAATAATTTTTCTGCAAAAATAACTGAGGTGCTTTTAATTAATAGTCCAAACAAACCTGGTGCATTGGCAAAAGCCCTTCAAATCCTGAATTCCGAAGACGTGTTTATCGAATATATTTATGCTTTCTCGATGGACAAAGATACAGCTGTAATTGTAATAAGGCCTTCAAATCTAAACAAGTGTATTGAAAAGTTGGAGATGCATAAAAGTGAACTCTTAACCAATGGCGATCACTACATTGTTTAATAATTTATAGGCATTTAAGTACTTTTTATAGGGCAAGTCGCGGCTTTCACTCATCCCATTATAATGAAACAAATGTTTTATTAAGGTTATGCTTCAATACCTTCGGGTGTTGTGTACATGCTTTAATTTGTATCTTTGATACCTGAATTAATTATTACTTATGAAAAAAATAGCCACACTTGGAATTGCGGGTTCGTTCCACGAAGATGCCGCCAGGAGATACTTTAACGAAGAAGTTGAGGTGATTGAATGCAAAACTTTCCGGAATATATGTGAGATGATTGATGCCGATGAGGTTGATTATTCGGTGATGGCTATCGAAAATTCTATTGCCGGAAGCTTATTGAACAATTATGGCTTAATCCGTGATTATCACCTTCGTATAGTTGGCGAGATTTATATCCACATACAAATGAACCTCATGGTATTGCCAGGTGTTGAAAGAAAAGATATTAAAGAAATTTATTCGCACCCGGTTTCTTTTATGCAGTGCAACGAATACCTTGAGCAGAATTTTCCGGGTGTTGAAACTAAAGAACTTGGCGATAATGCAATGGTCGTTAAAAAAATTGCGGACGAAAAGCTAACAAATGCCGCAGCTATAAGCAATATCCGATCGGCTGAATTATATGGTTTGAATATTTTAGATACAGGCATTGAAACCAACAAAAAGAATTATACGCGTTTTTTGATATTGGCTAAACACGGAAACCCTTCAAAGGGAAACAACAAAGCCTCCATTTGTTTCGAAGTTGGGCACTTTTATGGATCGCTTGCCAAGGTGTTGACTATTTTGGGTGAGAACGAAATAAACTTGGCTAAAATCCAATCGGTGCCAATTATTGGGAAACCAAATGAATATACAATTCATGTTGATATTGAGTGGGATTCGATGGAAAAATACGAGCGTGCAATTCATGCTGTATTAAAAAACGTATCAAGTTTGTCGATCCTTGGAGAATACAAACAAGGTGAATTAAATATTGAAAATACTTAATTTTTACTACGGTAATCTTTAAATCTTTCTTGTAAAATAAAAACAGATAAGTACTTTTAGTCTTTCAAGTTCTTATTGAACTTTTTGAAATAAAAATTGAAACTTTTAAAATAAAATCTCATGAGCAAAATTGGTTTATTCTTCGGTCCGTTACATGGTTCGGTAAACAAGGTAGCAGATAAAATAAATGTGGCATTGGGTGAAGGTGTAGCAGATATGGTTGCTGTAAAAGAAGCCACTACTTCCGATTTAGAAAAATACGATCAATTAATTTTTGGAATCTCTACAGTAGGTAAAGATACATGGGACTCTGGGTATTCTTCCGATGATTGGGGGAAGTTTTTTAAATCTATTTCGGAAGTTGATTTTACAGGAAAAAAAGTAGCAATTTTTGGTTTGGGCGATCATATTACCTATGCAAACCACTTTGTAAACCATATGGGTTTATTGTATAAAGAACTTATTAAAGCTAATGCCAGCGTTATCGGGCAGGTATCAACCGATGGCTACGAATTTGAAGAGTCGGAAGCTGTTGTTGATGGAAAATTTGTTGGCTTGCCAATCGACGAAGATTTTGAACCAGAACTTACCGATGAACGTGTTGCCCAATGGATTGAAATATTAAAACCAGCCTTTGGTTTGGTTTAATGACAAAAATCACATTTTATTTTTACCTCGTTTTCTTCGGAATTATTATCTGAATGGATGAGAAACTTTCATTCTGGCAAAGTTTCTCATCTTTGGTTTTCAGTTTTTAAAATAGGTCTGCAATCAAGACAATTATATTTGTCTATTACCTAAACATATGTTTAATTTATACTAGAATTTACAGTAAAATGAATCTATCACCTATCAATATCGAACTGGTTGACCAGAAAATTAAAGAGTTAAAAATTACGGATATTGGCAATGCATCCATCCGCGAATTGGTTGCAATTGTTAATTTGGTTGAAGAAGCTTCAGGGATCAAGTATATAAGAATGGAAATGGGGGTTCCCGGATTGCCTCCTTCACAGATAGGAACTGAAGCCGAAATCGAAGCTTTGAAACGTGGCGTTGCTTCCATATATCCGATGATGGACGGAATAGCCCCCCTCAAAGAAGAAGCCTCACTTTTTGTTAAAAATTTTCTGGATGTAGAGGTGAATGCAAAAGGGTGCATTCCAACGGTTGGTTCAATGCAAGGAACCTATGCATCCTTGATGTGCGCAGGCAATGTTGATAAAGGTAAAGACACAACACTATTTATTGATCCTGGTTTTCCGGTTCAAAAACAACAGATGATGGTGTTGAACCAAAAACTCGCAACTTTTGATGTGCTTCAATTCCGGGGTGAAAAGTTGAGGGATAAGCTGGAGTCGTATTTATCAAAAGGAAATATCAATTCAATTATTTATTCCAATCCGAATAACCCAACCTGGATTTGTTTTACCGATGAAGAACTTTCAATTATTGGGGAGTTGGCAAATAAATACGATGTAATCGTCATGGAAGATTTGGCATATTTTGCCATGGATTTTTCGTAAAAACCTGTCACAGCCCGGAGTTGCACCTTTCCAACCAACGGTTGCCAAATACACCGATAATTATATCTTGTTTATTTCAAGCTCAAAAATATTTTCCTATGCCGGTCAACGGTGCGGTATGATGGTAATTTCAGACAAATTGTACCATCGCGAATATCAAAACCTGCAGGAACGGTTCCACAGCCCGACTTTTGGAAGCACTATTACGTTAAGGATTTTGTATTCCTTGTCGTCAGGTACATGCCACTCGGCGCAGTGGGCGTTAACGGCTATGTTTAAAGCTGCAAATGAAGGTAGGTTTAACTTTGTAAATGAAGTTAAAGAGTATGGCGAAAAGGCAAAAATAATGAAAGCCCTTTTTCTGAAGAATGGTTTTAAGATTGTTTACGATAAAGACTTGGATGAGCCAATTGCCGATGGTTTTTATTTCACTATTTCGTACCCCGGAATGACAGGTAGCGAACTGGTAAAAAACCTCCTATACTTCGGAATAAGTGCCATTGCGTTAAGTAATACGGGTAGTAACGAAGAAGGGATACGGGCATGTGTTTCCTTTGTTCAAAGAGATCAGTTTGAAGACCTCAATGAACGTTTGCAGCTTTTCAATAAACAATTTGTCCGTTAAATAAGGATAAAAGCTTATGGATAAAAATAAAGTCATATCACGATATCAATTAACTCTTGACCAAATAGAGAAACTGCCTCTAAAGAGCAAACCCGTGGTGTTAAAAAAAGGGGACCTTTTTATCGAATATGGCGAACAAACCAAAAAAATTGGTATCCTGGTAGACGGCTTGCTTTATGCGACTTATGTTGCTGATAGCGGACAAGAGTGGATTTCCAGGTTTTTTTATCCCCCCAACAACTTTATTGTTAGTAGCCATAATGGATTCTTCTTTGGGAAAAAATCGAGTGAAACAATAAGAGCCTATGAAGATTCCACATTAATTTATATTGAAAGGGGCGAGTTTAAGGAAATGCTAGACACAAACCATCAATTTGAAAGAACCGTCAGGATTTTAGCAGAGGAGAGCTACATCCAGGCAATCAGCCGGGTACATGCATTGCAATCGCTAAATGCAAAACAACGGATTCAACAATTCCTGAAAGACAACAGCGCTTTGGCGGCTAAATTGCAAAGACAACATATTGCTTCCTATTTGGGAGTGCACAGAAACATATTGACGAAAATCCTGAGTGGGATTTAATTTAGCAACAATTGTTGCATATTTTAAGTATTGTTAAACATAGCTTTGTGGTTATTAATACAAATTCATAAAATCATCATTCAAACAATTGATGAGTAATACTAAAATTTTTAGGATATGGCAAAAGTTAGAGGAGCTGTAGTTGTTGATAAAGAAGGATGCAAAGGTTGTGGCATTTGTGTTGATGTTTGTCCTCAGGATGTATTGGAATTAAATATGGAAGTTAACAGCAGGGGATATCACTATTCTTATATGAAAAACCCCGAAGCATGTATCGGATGTTCAAATTGTGGGGTAGTTTGTCCCGACACCTGTTTGACAATCTACAGGGTACGTGTTTAAGAAAGGATCAATTCAATTTATAAAACAATATAAATGGGAGAATTAAGATTAATGAAAGGAAATGAGGTTTTGGCTGAAGCAGCCATTCGCTGCGGATGTGATGGATATTTTGGATATCCGATAACACCTCAATCTGAAGTTATGGAAACCTTAATGATCAGGCGACCATGGGAGGAAACAGGAATGACCGTCCTTCAGGCCGAAAGTGAAATAGCATCCATTAATATGGTGTATGGTGCTGCTGGCTCAGGAAAGAAAGTGATGACCTCATCATCAAGCCCGGGAATTAGTTTAATGGCAGAAGGAATTTCATACATAGCGGGGGCCGAATTACCTTGTTTGATTGTAAATGTTGTTAGGGGAGGCCCAGGACTTGGAACGATCCAACCTTCACAAGCCGATTATTTTCAATCAGTAAAAGGAGGTGGGCATGGCGATTATAAACTCATTGTATTGGCACCGGCTTCTGTTCAGGAAATGAACGACTTTGTTGACCTTGGGTTTGAACTGGCTTTTAAATATCGAAACCCGGCATTAATACTGACCGATGGAGCAATTGGGCAGATGATGGAAAAAGTGGAGCTTGCCGACTTTAAACCAAGAAGGACAAAAGAAGAAATACAAAAAGAATGTGGTTCGTGGGCAACCGTTGGTAAGCCTGCTTCAAGGGCACAAAATGTAATCACTTCACTCGAAATGGACTCGGCTAAAATGGAAGCGAATAATTTCCGCTTTCAGGAAAAATACAGGGTAATGGAAGAGACCGAAGTTCGTTACGAAAAAATTATGTGCGACGATGCTGATTACGTACTGGTTGCATTTGGTACCTCTGCCCGTATCTGCCAGAAATCAGTAGAATTGGCAAGGGCTGAAGGGTTAAAAGTTGGGCTGCTCAGGCCTATTACCTTGTTCCCTTTCCCTAAAAAAATAATTGCTGAATTAACTTGTCATGTAAAAGGTTTCTTGTCTGTAGAAATGAGTGCAGGGCAAATGATAGAAGACATTAAATTGTCGGTGCACGAAGCTAGATGTAATGTTCCTGTAGAGCATTTTGGAAGATTGGGAGGGATTATTCCTTCACCCAATGAAGTTGTTGAGGCGTTAAAAAACAAATTTTTATAGGAATTTATTATGGATATTAAAGACATTATAAAACCGGAAAACCTGGTCTATCAAAAGTCAGATGTTCAGCTGGATACAATAATGCATTACTGCCCGGGCTGCACGCATGGGGTTGTGCATAAAATTTTGTCGGAATTAATCGATGAGATGGGTATTCAGGAAGAAACCGTTGGTGTTGCCCCTGTCGGATGTGCCGTTTTTGCATATAACTATATTGATGTGGACTGGCAGGAAGCTGCTCATGGCCGTGCGCCTGCAGTTGCAACTGGTATAGCACGAACAAATCCTGATAAATTCGTTTTTACCTATCAGGGCGACGGTGATTTAGCTTCGATTGGTTCGGGGGAGATTATGCACGCTTGTAACCGTGGTGAAAACATATTGGTTATTTTCATCAATAATGGAATTTATGGGATGACTGGTGGGCAAATGGCCCCAACAACACTTGAGGGGATGGTTACTTCGACCACCCCAAACGGGCGCGATGTGGCACTGAACGGTTATCCGATGAAAATCACAGAATTGATCGCACAATTGCCGGGAACTTCATTTGTTACGAGGCAATCGGCGCAAGATGCTGCTTCAGTCCGTAAATGCAAACGGGCTATGAAAAAAGGCATCCAAAATGTAATGGAGAAAAAAGGGACTTCGTTTATTGAAGTTGTTTCAACCTGTAATTCAGGATGGAAAATGACCCCTGTAGCTGCCAATCGTTGGATGGAAGAAAATATGTTCCCGTTTTATCCTTTGGGCGATTTAAAAGATACTTCTAAAGGATCAAATGTTTCTGAAAATTAAATTGAAATACTATGACTGAAGAAATGATAATAGCAGGTTTTGGAGGACAAGGGGTATTGTCAATGGGTAAAATACTTGCGTATTCCGGAATCATGGAAAATAAGGAGGTAACGTGGTTTCCTTCTTATGGTCCGGAAATGAGGGGTGGAACAGCTAACGTAACTGTAATCGTAAGCGATAAAAGGATAAGTTCACCGATTGTTCACGAATACGATACGGCGATCATCCTTAACCAGCAATCGATGGATAAATTTGAAAAAATGGTAAAACCCGGAGGAACCATTTTATATGATCCAAACGGTGTTATCCATCCACCCAAAAGAACCGATGTTAATATTTTTAAAGTGGAAGGCACCAGAACTGCAGTTGAAATGGGCAACCCAAAAGTGTTTAATATGATTGTTTTGGGCAGTTTCCTGAAAGTAAGGCCAATCCTTACACTGGATAATGTGGAAAAAGGTTTGGAGAAATCATTGCCCGAACGTTACCATAAATTAATACCGCTTAATCTTGAAGCAATTGAAAAAGGACAAGAAATCGTAGAAATTGTGCAAGAAGTATAATAGAATAATGGATTTTTGAGGAAAGGTTCTATCGTTACGATAGGGCCTTTTTTTATTCTTTTGATGTGTCCCGTATAATTATCGGGATCTATCGGCATTATTATTCCAATGAATAAATTCATGGAACTCAGATCCTAATAATTTGATTTTTCCCTGTGTGTGATTTTCGGGAACCATAAATGTTTTTCATGGAAAGGAGAGAATTAAGTCCCAGTATTTTAGTTCTTTAAGTCCAATAAGACTTTACCTGAGTCCCTTAGCAAATCTATCGACCATTTAATGATTACGATGGAGCTGATAATTGCTGCGATGGTATCAATATAACTTATATTCCAAAGCATGGCAGCCAACAGTCCGATAATTGCTGTTAAACTGGTTAATGCATCGGCAATAACATGCAAATAAGCAGCCCTAATATTATGGTCAGCGTGCTCATGTTTATGATGTAACAAAAAGGCACTGGCGATATTTACAACCAGTCCGATAATTGCTATCAGGATAGCATCTCTGTAAACAATTTCTTTTGGTATAAAAAACCGTTTGCCAGCTTCAATCAATATAAAACATGCAAAAACCAGTAATAAAATCCCGCTGGTGTATCCCGAAAGGGACAATACTTTTTTTGATTGTACCGAATTATTTTTTGATTTGTCGAGTTTTCTAACAAACACATACGCCAGCCAACTTAAGCCAATTGCCAAAACATGTGATCCCATGTGAATACCATCGGCAAGCAGTGCCATTGAATTTGTTAGCCACCCAAAATAAATCTCTACCAGCATTGTTGCTGCAGTGAGGAGAACCACCCAGCCGGTCTTTTTTTCGTATTTTCTTTGAATTGTTTCAGTCATTGCCTAAATAATTCCAATTTAAAGTTCTAACAATTATGAGATGTGATGGTTTAGAAAACAATAAAAACGAAGGTATTTGATCTTACGATAAGTTTTTTTCTATCAATTCAAACAGGTGGGATTTATTTAAAGGTTTAGCGATATACCCATCGCAACCGGCAGCAATTGCTTTTTCTTTATCGCTTTGCATAGCATACGCTGTTTGGGCAATTATCGGGATATTCCTATTCTTTTTGATAATCTTTGTGGCTTCAAATCCATCTATATCTGGTAGTTCTATATCCATAAGTACAATGTCAATATCTGGATTCTCAGTTGCAAGCCTTACTGCTTCCTGTCCTGTTTTTGCATGCAGGTGCTTTGCCCTGGTATTTTTTAGCACTTCTTTAATGTAATAGTACACCAAATCCATGTCATCCACAACTAATATAGTTTTGCCTGACCAGTCGAAGTTGGGGGTTTGCTGAAGCTCCATTTCCGGAATTGGGATATTCCGCGAAACTTGTTGAAAAGGGACAGTGAAAAAGAAGGTAGAGCCTTCCCCTAATTTTGATTGTACCCAAATTTTACCTCCCATAAGGGTAATTAATCCTTGCGAAATAGATAATCCCAGGCCTGTGCCGCTTATGTTCCTTTTATCGCCATTATTTGCTTGCCTGAACCGGTCAAAAATTATTTTCTGGTCAATTTCCGACAAGCCAATTCCCGTATCTTTTACGAAAAACAATAGGTTGTATTTATCAGTTCTTCTATAGCCGAATTCAATACTTCCTGAGTCGGTAAATTTAATCGCGTTCCCAATTAAATTCATCAAAACCTGGGTTAATCGTATTCCGTCAGCTTTGATATTGCACTCAGAATTTTGAAGCCATTTTACAAGGTTTAATGCCACATTTTTTTTGTTCTTTTTTATCAGTTCAATTTCGAATTGTGAGTAAAGTTTATCTAAAATATGGTTGATATTTTCTTCTTTCAAACTAAGCTCAACTTGCCCGGCTTCGATTTTGGAGATGTCAATAATGTCGGAGATTAGTGTAAGCAACTGGTTGCCGCTCGAATTGATAATATCAATATATTTAGACCTCATTTCAGCGGAAAGCTCCTCTTGCTGCAATAAATTCGCAAATCCAATAATTCCGTTCATCGGGGTTCTAATTTCATGCGACATATTTGCTAAAAATGCCGATTTGAGTTTGTCGCTTTCTTCTGCTTTTTGAATAGCCCTTTTTAGGTCTATATTTTGTTTAAGGTATTCTCTGTTTAAACTTGAGAATTCTTCGTTTTGGTTAATCAATTGTTCCTGGCTGTCCTGAAGTTCTTTGGTTCGTTTCATAACCTGCTGCTCAAGCTGGTGGTTAAAATCTTCGAGCTTGTTAAACGCTAGTGTTAATTCATCTACAACCAACTCAAAAAGTTCATGTTCAGGGATGTTTTTTCGAATTTCAATATCCTCTTTTTTATATAACTTTTCTAATTGGAGAATAAATTTATTGACTGGTTTGGAAATGCTTTGCGAAGTATAAATCGCTACCAATAAGCTTAAAAGGAGTACCAATGAGAACAGTGCCCAAATGATGGCGATATTTGACTTTTCCTTTGCTTTCAGGCTTGTGAAAACCTCATCTGCTTTGTTTTTTGCAAAATCGGTCATTACCTTGGTTGTTTCAAAAAGCATATTAACATGCTTTTTTTCTGTATTAATCGCCGTAGATAATGCTTTCGGATTGTTGCTTAATTTCAGTTGGATAATTTCATCCCTCAAAGGTTCCCATGATTTGAAAGCTGCATATGTTTCAATAGGTATCTTTTATCGCCTAAAAATTTATCTATGACGATTCCAAAAGATTTATCCGCAATTTCCTGATAGCTTTTTATTTCCAATTCCGAACGATGAACCTGCTCAATATCTTCGGTAAGTTCAATTTCACGCATGTTTCGCTGAATTGCACTAATACAAATATTAATATCGCGAACCGAATTACTAACTGCGAGTGGGTGTTCGTATAAGGTTGAAGTGTCTTTGCTTATTTCTTTTATTTCGGCAATAGCAAGTATCACAATGGCTGAAGTAAATAGGAATAAAATTCCAATGCCAGCATAAAGTTTGGTTGTGAACCTTTGATTTTTCATGGTAAAATGCCGATATAAAATATAGATACACTTTCCTTTGTGCTAATATAATCGATTTAAAAGCAAGAGTTTACCATACGCTTAAAAAAAACAAATTAGTTATAAGTATCAGATTGTTGAAAGAATCCCCCGAAAGGGGGCATAAATTTTATATAGTTTCGAAATGATCTGTTTTCGTTGATGATAAATGTTAGTTGAAAACATTTGTAAAGTCTTTAGTTTTGTTTGTGATTGATGTTTATCAAAATCTGTACATTATGAGAATACTGATCGTATTATTTGTTTTCTATATTCCACAACTTGTCATAGCACAACAAAGGTTAGGAGAACAGGATGAATTGCAAATAAAGGAAACGTTTTTTAAAACAGAATCAGCCTGGAACAATGCCGATATTGATGGTTTTATGGA
This sequence comes from Prolixibacteraceae bacterium, assembly GCA_963677475.2. GTDB lineage: Bacteria > Bacteroidota > Bacteroidia > Bacteroidales > Prolixibacteraceae > JABMQB01. Next base: position 536,313 of record CAXXQD010000022.1, read on the forward strand.
AGGGTATTGGAAGTCGGAGAAACTCACTTTTGTGGGCAGTAAGGGGCTTACTTATGGCTGGGAAGCAACCCGTGAAAGGTACATGAAAGGTTATCCTGATAAAACTGCCATGGGGAAATTGCGGTTTACCATACTTGAATTGTCAAAAATTGAGGAAAACTCTGCTTTGATGATCGGAAAGTTTTACCTCTCAAGAAGTATCGGGGATATGCAAGGCCATTTTACCCTGGTCTGGAAAAAAATCGATGGTAATTGGGTAATTATTAGTGATCATTCAAGTAGTTCAAATTAATTTAAATTTTATTGAAGGTTATTTAGTTTTTTGAATGCAAAATTTGGTGCAACCCTAGACAAAAAATAGAGCAACTTAACTTTTGCAATTCTAATTTCAAGAATGCCCTTTGATAAGCCTTTTATCATTTCTTCAACAGCCTGATCAACCGGGATAGCCACTTTCGGAGGATTGTTTTTATGCCAGGGTGTATCCACTGCTGGAAACATAACCTCAATGATTTCGAGATCCGTTTGGCCTAGTTGCGCCCTTAATATTTGCGTAAAAGAGTGAAGCGCAGCTTTGGTGGCATTGTAAAACGGATACGATGCCCTTGGGGTGTATATCAACCCTGTCGTAACATTTATCAGTGTTGGATTGGCGTTTTTTACTAAAATTGGCACTAATTCTTTGATTAAAATTATCGGGGCTAAAAGATTCGTGTTTATCTCCAATTCTGCCATGGCAGTTGAATCGTTTGCTTCCATAAAGTTGGTATTGTGTACCAATGCTGCATTATTGATCAATATATTTAAATCCTTGTGGTTTTGTTTCAACCAAGCTGATAAATCATGGCATTGTTGTTTGTTTGATAAATCGCATGGATAGGTTACCAATTCTGGTATAAGTGCTTTGGCAGCTTTTAGTTTTTCTTCTGACCGGCCACAAATTATGACCTTATTGTTCAACGCAATCAATCGTTTGCTGAGCTCAAGCCCAATGCCTGAACTACCTCCGGTAATTAATACTGTGTTGTTTGTTAAATTCACGACTTAATATTTTGTAATTAATAATAGTACAAAATAAAATAGCCCAAAATTAATTCACATTGATCTATGTTAAGAGCGGAGGTTTTTCTTGATCCTACTAAGTGACTCTGGTTGTATCCCAAGGTAAGAAGCGACAATACCCTGACTTATTCTTTTATCGAGACCGGGAAACTCCTCTAAAAAACCGAGATATCTTGATTCCGCATCGAGCAAAAGTAAATCACGCTCCCTTTTTTCTTTTTTTGTGAATCCCTTTTCAATGAAGCTAAGGAGAAATTTGACCCAAAATGCATCTGATGCCAAGAGCGTTTGCCATTTGGGATAGGGTATTTCAAATACATTGGAATCTTCTAAAGCTTCAATGTAAAAGAAGGATGGTGTTTGGCTGATCATTGCAGAATAGGCACTGATAAAATTATGCTCTGTAATTAATCCTTTCGTAAATTCATTTCCATTTTTATGGATATACAAATACCTGAACAAGCCGGAATTTACATATGCGAATTTTTTTGGGATTTCTCCTTCGCGAATAAAGAATTTGCCCTTTATTATTGTTCGCTCTTGCCCAATTGAAAGCAATTCCTTCGCTTTATCGGCTGGCAATATATTATGCAAAAATCCTGACATAGAAATTTCTTTGATTGTAAATGTAGGGGATTATTGGCTTTGTTCAAAACATAATTTTAGATGAAAAAAACAGGATAATACCTTGGGGGAAGTCCTTACTTTTTGGTTTTGATAACTCCATGTCTATAAAAGTCTAATGACAGTTGAAGGATTTCATTAATGGTGCTAATAGGCAAATCTTCATTGGTTTTTATCCGCAATATTTTCATTCGGGACCTGTTTCCTTGTTCGAGCAGAGGGTGTTCAATCCTATTCCCTTCAACAATTCCAATGTAAGGTTCGTTCAATTTTTTGTCCTTCCATAAATAGCAGAACATTCTTCCTTTATAGCTGAAAAACGGGCTTCCGTATTTAATAGTGTGGGTAATTAAAGGATCGAGAGATAAAATATAGTCCCTCAAAACCATGAAAGTACTTCTGATTGGTTCTTCCAGGTTTAAATAAAATTGGTTGGTATCGGGCATCATTTCAGAATAAAAAACCTCGGTAGTATCAAATTGTTCATGTAAGTGTATTCTACATACAAACGGGTATTTTTGGCGTGTTAAAAAAAACAGATCTGAATATCTTAACAAAAGATTACCCGTTCGGCTAACTATATTTTTAAATAATCAACAGTTAAATACGAAATAAATGATGCTGAAATCCCATAAATATTGGCATCTAATCCTAAAGGAAGGTTCACATTTAAAATAATTAATGAAAGTGTTGTAATACCACCGATAATCATTGATGCGAGGGCTGCCCGTGCATTTAATTTCTTTGAAAACAATGCCATTAAAACAGGAACGATCATTCCGGAAACCATAAAAGAATATGAATGAAGCATCAGTTCAAGCACGTTGTTCATTTTCATGGCAAGAAATAGGGCGATAATCCCAACCACTAAAGTGAGGATTTGAGAAATTCGAAGGCTATTTGGCGATCGGTGAAGTTTTAAAACATCGGTAATAATATTTCCTGATGAGGCCATTAAACAGCTATCGGCCGTGGACATTATTGCTGAAAAATATGCCGATAGCACAACTCCCATAAACCCGACAGGTAGAATTGTTTTTAGTAATATTGGAAGGCCCATTTCGGCATCGGGTACCACTGAGCCAAATCCGGGCAATTGTCCATTCTCAAAAGCCACTTTAGCAAACATACCTAAAATGACCCCAATAAATGCCATTAAAGGATATTCAAACAGACCAGCAATAAACCATCCTTTTTGTGCAGTCCTGGTATTTTTGGCTGCATAAATACGTTGGTATAGTGTCATTCCAATAAACCAAATTGGAATTATTGTAAACATCCAATTAATTATTTGTTGCCAAGATATGGAGGTCAGGCTTAAGAACTCAGGCCCGAGAGTTGCTTTTATGGCCTGCATTCCCCCAATTTTAACATATGCAAAGGGCAGGCTAATAAAAATAAGCCCTATCATAAGAACTATCCATTGAATTGTGTCGGTATAGATTACAGCTTTTAATCCTCCTAAAACCGTGTAAACAATCGCGATTATGCCCATTATTAGCAAGGCATTGTTCAACGAAAGTCCTGTAAATGTTGATGAGGCAAGTTTTGCCCCGGCAAGTATTTGAGAACTGGTAAACCCTAAATAGCCAATTGCTGATATTACTCCAGCAAAAATAGCAACTTTCTTATCGAATTTGTATTCTAAAAACTGAGGGAATGAAAGAAAGCCTTTCCTTCGTGCTAGGCCTGCAACTTTTGGAATTAATAAAACACCGCTTAGCCAGGCTCCCAACAACCCGGTAAACAGCAACCAACTTCCTGAAAGTCCCATGGTAAATCCAAGTCCTCCAAGTCCGATAGAAAAGCCTCCACCCACATCGGTTGCCACAACCGATAATCCAATGTGCAAGCTATTTAGTTTTCTGCCGCCAACAAAATAATCATCGGTACTGCTGTTTTTTCTCATGAAATAAAAGCCGACACCCAGCATGGCAACCAGATATGTGCAAAATATTGCCAGATCAATAATATGCATAGTTTTAAATTGTATTTGGATTATGGAATTAAGATGGATGTTGGTTATCAAACATTAGAAAATGAGTTTATTCTTTTGGTTCCATATTTAATTCGAGATAAGAAGAATTATTATATTTTCTAATGATACCTTTTGAAAGTAGGGAGAAAATAATTTCCTGTCCTGTTTTAACTCCGGTATTAAGTTCTTTTATAATGTTCCCGTACATTGTCCTTCCATTCTTTTGAAGAAATTCAATAACTTGTTTTTCCTGTTGATTGCATAATTCTTCTGTTTTTTTCGTGTTTTCCATTGTTCTTATTTTCTGTTTTATTTACTTTTATTCTTCTTCTGATTTCTCAAATGAGTCGTACAACTCGCAATTCTTCCATCCCTTATATCCTCTATTACAGAACACATTCCTATGCAATAGTAAAGGGGTTTCATTAATTGTTACCTTTCCCGAATAGGCTGGGCAAATTTTTGAAAAACGGCATAATCTACCTAGGTTCATATTATATGTGTTTATAGAATACATTCATACTTTCAATATTTCCGGAAATATTAGTGTTTTTTATTAGTGTTCCGGAATAGGTATACCCCATCTTTAAAAAAGTTTTATTCATACCGATGGAGTTTAGCCGGGCAATTGTGTACAGTGTTTTTATCCCTTGTTTTTTCATTTCCTCCTCAATGGTTTGAAGCAAAAGAACAGAAAGGTTTTTGCCACGTGCTTTGGGCAGTGTCGCAAAATCAGTAACCTCTGCATTTAGGTCTGACTTATCCACTTCTGCGGAAGCCAGGGCAACCAGTTTTCCTTTGATTTCTATTCCAAAATATTGTACATCTTCGCTCATTGAATTTGCTATATAAGCTGCACTATGGATAGGGAAGGGATAGGTTAGAAATACTTCCCTGTATATTTCAGCTATCTGTTCCGATTCATTTTCACCAAGGCTTTTCACCACAAAACCAGACGACTTCTCAAAAACGTTCTTGTTTAGAATTCCAGTGTCAAGTAACATTTTACTAAACTCGCACAACTGGTCGGTTTCGATTTCCAATAGCCTGTCGGAGTTTAAGAATTTTGATACCAAAAAAGCATCGTTTTTATTGCCATAGCATTTTGGTATTTGTGCTTCTAAAATAAACCCATTTGCATAAAACAAAGGTGCAGCCCAATCGGGGACCTTACAAAATATTTTTGTGTACCCATATTTTCTGGACAGGTTATTTAATTGCGGAATGATGAATGGGCTGTCTTCTTCTTTCAGCTTCATAAGGTAAACGCGCTTGTTTAAACTGCCATGTTGAACAACCGACCCCTTTCCTATTTTTTCGATCTTGTCCTGCATCTCTTAATCTCTCCTCATTATTCGTTCGTTGTCTTCCGGTATTAAAGAAATTGAATCGTCAGAATCCGACAGTAATTTTTCAATTCCAATGGCTTCCGCTTCATCCACTTCTTTTAGTTTTAAGTCCAGGTCACAATCTTCACAGTTCCTGTCACACATTTTTGTTTGATAATTATCTGGTTCTTTATAGGTGGTAATTACCCCTTCATAATTCCGAAGTATAACTTTGTTTGTCGACCATGAAATTATATAGTTGGGCATGACTGGAATTTTTCCGCCACCACCGGGAGCATCAATAACATATGTTGGGCGCGCAAAACCAGTTGTATGGCCAACAAGGCTTTCCATTATTTCAATACCTTTTCCGATCGGGGTACGAAAATGTGACAGCCCCTCGGATAAATCGCACTGGTACAAATAATATGGGCGAACCCTGTTTTGAACCAATTTGTGAAGCAACGATTTCATTATCCTTGGGCAGTCGTTAATATCGGCCAATAGAACCGACTGGTTTCCAAGAGGAAATCCGCCATCGGCTAATTTGGATAACGCTTCTTTTGCTGAAGCCGTAATTTCATTTGGATGGTTAAAATGTGTATTAATCCAAAGTGGGTGGTATTTTTTTAATATCGAAACCAGCTTGTCTGTAATCCGATATGGTAAAACAACGGGCATCCTTGTTCCAATCCGGATGATTTCTACATGAGGTATTTTGCTTATCTCTGAGAGTAGCCAATTAATTTTATCGTCAGAAAGCATTAACGGATCCCCGCCAGAAAGTAGCACATCCCTTATTTGGGGTGTATTGGCAATATATTCTATCCCTTTTTTTAGCTGATCTTTTGAAGGGACACTGTCAATATCTCCAACTTTTCTTTTTCTGGTGCAATGCCTGCAATACATCGAACAAATATTGCTCACATGAAATAGCACCCTGTCCGGATATCTGTGTGTAATACCTTCAACCGGACTATCCCCTTCTTCCGACAATGGGTCTTCGAACTCTGATTTTAAGGTGATTAATTCTTCAACCCCTCCAAATGATTGTTTAAAAACAGGATCATTCCTAAAGTTATTCTTATCGATGAGTGATAAATAATATGGAGTGATGGATAAAGGAAACTTTTGAAGTGTTTTTTTAAGTTCTTGCCTTTCATCTTCATCGAAATTAATTCCGGTTAATGTTTCAAATTTATCAATTGACCTTATGGAATGTTTCAGTTGCCACCGCCAGTCTTTCCACTTTGATTTCTGCGGTTCTTCTTCTATTTTGTTGGCAATGGCTTGTTGTTTATTGTTGTAAATCATATTAATGAATGTTATATGTTTAAAAATGTAGCTGTTAAACTTGTGTTGATGCTATAGAAAGAATTTTAAAACTTTCCTTTAGTTTTTGGATTGTTTCAGGATATTGTTGCCCCATATTGAAAATATCCAACTTTGCTTTTTATCCTTATGGGGAAGACTTTTTTAGGGCTGCACCTGTGTCGTTTAAAAGATTTTGAATATTGCCGTCTTTTGTTTTCAATATTCTATTTTTCAGGCATCTGGTTGTTTATGAAACTTAAGTTAGAATAAAAAGTTTGTACTTAGAGATCCGTCAAATTGTAGGAGGTAGATTGTGCTTTAACAGGTTGATCCCGAACTCAATACCAAAGATTACTTTCGCATTTTTGGAGTTTATTCTTTTTGCGGCTTGTTGTTTTCTAATACTCATACATAAACCAAATAGTTTCTATACGAACAAAAATATAAAAATATTTAAAGAACAACAATGTTATTGCTTCGAGAAGGGCTTTGTTTAGGATTAATTAAGATCAAATTTACGATGGATTTAATTAAGGTTTGTTAATCTATTCTTTAGTTGGTTTCTGTAGAAATAATATGGTTAGTAAGATATTTGTTGCAAGAAATTCAATATAAACAAGAGAAATATATTGTTTCGTGCCTATGCGTCTGAGTCAAGTTCTACTCCGGTAGTGATCATCGGTGAAGCTTCAATTTTTTCAATATCTAAAATTGTCACCAAGGTATTTAATCCTTCTTCCACGGTATTTAGTTCATCAATAGGAAGCATTTGAAGTTTTTTTGATAGCTCTTCGTGCAAAAGGGCAGGTATGCTTTTAAGGAGCTTATCCCCGGCAGATGTCAAGGCAATATTAACAACTCTTTTGTCGCCCAGTTTTGGTAACCTTGCCAACAATCCTTTTTTTTCAAGACGATTAATTATTCCACTTACTGTGCTTGGGTTTAGGTTTAAAAATTTACGGATTTCGCCCTGTGTGGATTGATAGTTTGGCGATTCATGTAAAAAGTTAAGACATAAAACTTGAGGGATACTAACACCATAATCTTTCTGGATCTTTTTTGATTCAATATCTATGGAACGTACAATTTTTCGAATTTTTATCAATATTTCCGTGGTATCCATTTGCAAGCAAGTTTGCACAAAAATACAAATGTTTTTATTGAAACTAATATTGCCAGTTAATAATAAATGCGATCATAAGGATGGATAATATTAGTTGATGGAGTTCTCTTTACGATGAACATCTTGGAAATAACTGCCACTTGTTTCCAATAAAAATATTCTTAGATTTGCAATTTATTTAGATTGATTCTTAATTGAGGTTTGGGATATTATGAAATACCATGTAATTACATTGGGGTGCCAGATGAATATGTCGGATAGTGAACGGGTAACTGCGGTGTTGGACGAAGCTGGTTATGAGTGGACAGATAATGAAGAGGAGGCTGGTTTAATCGGTATTTTGGCTTGTTCGGTCAGGCAAAAAGCCATTGATAAAGTGTATTCAAGAATCCATAAATGGAATTCATGGAAAAATAAAAAGAACCTGGTGACTTTTATCTCTGGCTGCATCCTGCCAAGCGATCACGAAAAGTTCCTCAAATTATTTGACATTACCTTTCAGATGAAAGATTTGCCAAAGTTGCCTCAACTAATTAGTCAGTATGGAATTAGTACTCCCACCCATCTGAAAATTGGGATCGATCCACATAACACAAATATAAATACATTTTGGGATGTGAAGCCATCGTACAGTTCCAATTTTGAAGCGTTTGTTCCAATTCAGAATGGTTGCGATAAATTTTGCACATTCTGCGCTGTGCCCTACACCCGTGGAAGGGAAGTATCACGTCCTTCAAAAGAAATTGTACAAGAAATTAGAAGATTGGTAAATACCGGATTTAAATCGATTACACTGCTTGGGCAAAACGTAAATTCCTATGGACTGGACAAAAAGGGCGAAGAAATTTCGTTTCCTGAATTATTAAAAGAGATAGGGGAGCTTGGTAATCAATTGCAAAAGGAATTTTGGGTATATTTTACCTCACCTCACCCGCGCGACATGACCGATGAGGTGATTGAAGTGATTGCCCAATATCCGGTGCTTGCTAAACAAATCCATTTGCCCATTCAAAGTGGCGACGAAAAGGTTTTGGTAAAAATGAACCGAAAACACCATGTGGAAAAATATCGGAGCATTGTAAAAACGATTCGACGATTGACTCCAGAAGCTACTTTATTTACCGATATCATCGTTGGTTTTACGGGCGAAACCGATGAGCAATTTGAGAATACCCGTCTGGTGATGGAAGAGTTTAAATACAATATGGCCTACATTGCCATGTATTCGCCACGTCCGGGGGCAACAAGCCACAGGTGGGCTGACGATGTTCCGCAGGATGTAAAAAAAAGCAGGTTGCATATCCTAACTGAAGAATTGAAAAAGCATAACCGTGTGTATAATTCAAAAATGATTGGGAAGAATGTCCGGGTATTAGTTCGTGCTACCGACCGCAAAGAAGGGTTCTTGACCGGGTTAACAGAAGGCAAATTAATTGTTCGTTTCCTTTCGGAAGATCAAAATTTAATCGGTCAGTTTGTGGATGTATGGGTTACTTCGTCTCACGATTTCTCAATGGAAGGGGAATTGGTTACCGTTCCTGTTTTAGCAAATTAATTACTATGTCATTTCGACCAAAGGGAGAAATCCTCTGAAATTGAAACAGATTTCTCAGTCATTCCTTCTTCGATGAAGTATTTGATATTCTTCCAAAACCTCTGGTACAACTTCATTTAAATAATAACTTAAATGGTTGCTTTCAAATTCTTTCGGGTTCCAATCACCTTTTAATTTTTCATCGCCGGTTCCAATCCAGGCGTAAGTAATTGCCTGATAATTTGCACCATCAACTGGTAAGTTGATAGTAATTTTTTCGTATTCATCGCCCTCATAAGAATCTAATATCCCAAGTGCTTTTTCATCAACATCAAATAGTAATTTACCTTTTGCCTCTGCCCCAAGCATTGGTGTTAATGCCGGATAGCTTCTTGCAATATCTTCATCGAATATTTCTGTGACCTGATAATCCTTTAATAGTGCGGGTGTGGACTTGTAAGATTTTTGTGTTAATGCATACACCAATTCGGGGAAAAGTAGGGTTCCGTAAACGAACAAGTTTTGCATTGGATAAATTAAGGATAAAGAAGGTTTGTTTACAAACTATAAAGAACCGAGAAAAAATGCATAATGCTTCCGGCAAGCACAAATAAATGCCAGATACCATGCCCATAAGGCATTTTCCTCCAGGCGTAAAAAATAACCCCAATGGAATAACAAGCACCTCCGATAAATAAAAATGCAACACTTATTCCCGGAAGGTTTTTGACCATCGGGACCACAGCCATTAAAAACATCCATCCCATCAAGAGGTAAATGCCGACCATTAGTTTTCTAAACCGTGTAAGGTAAATGGAACGAATCACAACTCCGGCAATTGCAAGGCTCCAAATTATGCCAAACAAAACCCAACCAAGCGGGCCTCTTAGGGTGGTGAGTACAAAAGGTGTGTAAGTTCCGGCAATTAACAGGAAAATAGCTGCATGGTCGAAGCGGGCAAAAAGGTTTTTAACTCGCTCCTTTGTAAAGCTATGGTAGAGTGTTGATGATAAGTACAGTATGACAAGCGTGCTCCCAAAAATAGAAAAACTGACCACATGCCAGGCATTTCCTTTGATTGCTGCAAATACGATCAAAATCACTAGCGCAGCAATACTTAGCAGGGTACCAATACCATGCGTGATGCTGTTAAATATTTCTTCGCCCAAGGTTAATGTTCTGTAACCTGCTTCCTTCCCTCTTAACTTTTTCATCCTTTTGTTCATTCGATTATTAACCAAACGCTACAAAGGTAAAAATGTTTTTTGTTTTCGACTAATTTTTAGAAATGTTCAAAAAATACTATTTTCCACCGATCAATTCAATAAATGTCCCATCAGGGTCTTGTACCAAAAGAAGAAACCTGTCGTTGCCTAAGACGGATGGTTCAGCGCTTAATATTTTCACATTGTTTTCCTTAAAACGTTTTAAAAATGGGGCTATTGAAAAAACGTTGATTGTAACATATTGAATGCCGGTGTCGTTATCAATAAACTTTTGTTTCGGATGTGTTGCTTTTCCTCCAAATGTCATCAATTTCCATTCGGTGGCATTGGCACTGTCTTCCAGTTTTAATGTGGTAATAACTATTTCTTTATGATCCGTTAAGCCGAGATAAGCAGATTTCTCAGCTGGTACCGTGAATCCACCAACTTTTGTCATTCCAATAATATTGGTATAAAAATCAAGAGATGTTTCCAGATCAGAAACAACCACTCCAACGGATATTACGTTCTTTGCAAATTCATCGGGGGATGGTTTTGAGCTGCCAAATGACAGAGAAACAAAAGATAATAGAATAATACTGAATAGAATTTTTTTCATGGTTCAATGTTTTAGATTAGTATGCGCATTAAATATACAATTATTTTAATTGACTGGTTGCCTGCAATCAAAAGGAGGTTGTTTCGAATATTAATTATGAACACTTAATGCCCGAGGTCGTGCAGCATTAATATGGAATGCCGGATGGTTGGCAGGATTACCTCAAGATATTCAGAAACTGCTTTCACGCTTCCCGGAAGGACATAAATCAGGGTGTTTTCTTTGGTTCCGGCAATGCTTCGGCTAAGCAAGGCGTTTGGTTTTTCAGCTCCGTATTTCAGCCTGACCATTTCCATTATTCCCGGTATTTCTTTGTCCAGCATAGGTTTAACCACGTCGGGTGTAAAGTCTTTTGAGCCAATGCCTGTTCCCCCGGTGGTGAAAATTATATCCACATTGTTGGCTTTCGCATTGATTATATTACTTAGTTCTTCCGGGCTGTCAGGAATAAGGTCATAACCAAATTCCAAAGGGTAGTTTTTTCCTTCGAAGTATTTTGTTGTAAGGTGTTGTATATGAGGGCCACTTTTATCTTTATATTCCCCGCTGCTTGCCCGGTCACTTAGGGTAATAACATGAACTTTTGTGGTTTTGGGCAAGTACTCAAGCACATCGCCGGGTTTAAGTTTACCGCCTTTTATGGTACGCGCGAAAATCCCTTCTTTGGGCATAACGCAATTTCCAACTTCCCTGAAAATAGCACAATTATCGCCGTGGCACTTCTTTCCTATTTGTGTAACTTCAAGTTCAATTGTATCGTTTTTAAATCGGTCCAGTGGATTACAAGTGTGAAGTTCAAAACCTTCACTGGTTATGTTTTCGGCAAATTCCCCATGTTTGATTTCCCTTCCGGCCTGCAATTCAAATTTGTGGATGCTTTCTTTGGCAAGTAGGCTAATTTGCCTGTGCCAGCTCCCTGAATGTGCATCGCCATTAACACCAATCTCCGAAAGGTTGATGGAACCTACAGGTTTTTTTATCACACCTTTTTTTTCGGAAATGTTTACGGAAAGTATTTTAATTGCGCTCATTCTTCAATAATTTGTACTATTTCTGCCAAAAAAAGAGAAATCCTAAATTGTATCAGAAAATCTGTTGCAACTTCTTTGATATGGCAGTTAATAGTTATTTTTTTGTTTTTTCGATCAATTTAATATTCCCCATTTTCATGGTTTTGTCAACGGCTTTGCACATGTCGTAAATGGTAAGCAGGGCAATATTAACGGCTGTCAGGGCTTCCATTTCGACGCCTGTTTTCCCTGTGCATTTAACAAGCGAATTGACCTTTACCCCATCGTCTTCCAGGTTGCATTTAACATCCACATTTGTGAGTTGTAACGAATGGCAGAGAGGAATGAGGTTGCTTGTTTGTTTTGCCGCCTGAATACCTGCAATTTCGGCAATGGTCAATACATCGCCTTTCTTTATATTATTTTCAGAAATTAATGATAAAGTTGATTCCTGTAATTTAATAAATCCTACAGCTTTTGCAGTTCTTTCCTGATTTGGTTTTGCCCCAACATCTACCATGTGGGCTTTTCCTTTTTCATCCGTATGTGTTAGTTTTTTCATGGTATTATAGCTAAGAGTTTTGAGTCGTGAGTTTCACTTTTTTAAAATTTATCCTTTATCCTTATCCCTTAATATTTTATCCTTCAATCCTTCAGTAATTTAGCACTTCAGTCCTTCTGCCTTTCAGCCCTTCCATAATTGTCATCCTCCAATTTGGCTAAATGTTTTTGATTTACTATAAGTTCCTGCTTTTGGTTTGTTGCCGATAGCGAGGTCAATAGCTTGCTCAATTCCGAGTTTACGGGTATTGTATGCCAAATCACTAAACAGACATGGTTTAACATCGCCATTTGCCAAAAGCCGTATACGGTTACATTTGGAGCAGTTTCCACCTTCGCCACCTTCAACCACCGAAAATTCGCCCGTAGCCAGGTTCATTTGATGAATAAAGCGTAACGACAGATTTTTATTTTTACAAAACTGAATAAGCTTTTCGGTTTCATAGTCTGGTTGCCCGAGCAGGACGCAATTAATTTTTATAGGCGTTAAATTGGCTTCAATAGCAGCATCAATACCTTTAAACACATCTTCTATATTTCCATTTCGGGTGAGGGCACAGAAATCATCGGCATTGGTTGTGTCAAGGCTGATATTTATCCGCTTAAGCCCGGCTTTGGCTAAATCAGGGGCATATTTTTCAAGCAGGGTTCCGTTGGTGGTCATCGATAAATCTTTTAACCCTTCCAAACCTGATAGTTTTTTAACCAGATCAACAATACCCTTCCGGACTAAAGGTTCACCGCCAGTTAGCCTGATTTTTGTGATCCCTTTTTGTATGGCAACCCTCGCAAATTCTTCAATTTCTTCAAAGCTTAGGATTTCAGAATGAGGCAATAGTTTCACCCCTTCTTCGGGCATGCAATAGGTGCACCTGAGGTTGCATTTGTCGGTCACCGAAATGCGCAGATAGTCGATATTTCTGTTAAAGCGGTCTAACATATACAATTTCCCCCTTATGAACTGTTTGTTTTCCCTGTGCAATTGAAATTACCCCAAATGCTTTGTGATAGGCATGAATATGTGCTGAGCCATGGTATTCAACCTTTTCTACTTTATTGTCTGCTGTCAATAAAACCGGAATATATTCTTCCCGATTGGTTTTCTTTCTTGAAAATCCTTCGTTCATTTCAAGCGGTAGCAAAACTGCGGCTTTCGAAAGCCCCATTAATTTATAGAGGATTTCTTTTACAAATATTTCAAACTGGATAAACGAAGAAACCGGATTTCCGGGCAGCCCGATGATGTATTTGTTGTTACCGTTCACCGCAAAAGTTGAATGCATTCCTGGTTTAACTGCAATTTTGCTAAAAAGAATGTCGAAGCCAATTTTATGAATTGCCTCGGGGACAAAGTCAAAATCACCCACCGAAACACCTCCCGATATGAGCGTGATGGTATTTTCTTCCGCTGAATTTTTTATTACTTCATAGGTTTTTTGTTGGTCATCGGCAACAATTCCGTAGTAATTTACCGGAAGCCCCATTTCTTTCGCCTGGGCTACCATTTGGTGCCCATTGCTATTCCTGATTTTTGCTTTAGTGATCATTTCTCCCGGTTCAACCAGTTCCGATCCGGTCGAGATAATTCCTACTGTTGGCTGTATATATACTTTAGGGCTCATGCAGCCAACTGCAGCCAACATTGCAATATGCTGCGCTTTTATTAATGTTCCTTTTGGTAACACTAAATCGCCTTGCTGCAAATCTTCCCCTACCAGGCATATATTCGAGGATGTTTTTTCCCCGGTGAAGATTATTTTGCCATTCTCTTTCACTTCTGAATATTCCACCATAAAAACGGTGTCTGCCCCCTTTGGCACTTCAGCACCTGTCATTATTTTTGAGCACTGTTCTGTACCAATGGTTTTAGTGGGCGACGTTCCTGCCGGAATTATTTCAAGCAACTCCAATTCCTTTCCCAAATCTTCCTTTTTGCAGGCATAACCGTCCATTGCCGATTTGTTGAATGGGGGCATATTTACATCTGAATGCACATCTTCGGCAAGAACCCTCCCCAGCGAATCCATAAAAGGAATAGTTTCCGTTTGTAAGGGTTGGGAATTTTCCAATGCTATTTTAAGCGCTTCTTTTAAATCAATCATTTTGGTGTACGTAGAATCCATTTATTGTGAAAAGTTACTATTTCGGTCGATGGATAAAATTTCTTTTCGTCAGAAATTACAATCAGATCAGTCAACAATAATTTGTTTTCCATCTCTTTTTTGATCGTGTGGTTATCGGGCAGAATCACTACGAATAATTGAGGTTTTATGATTTCGATTAATCCTGCCGATTCGATTATAACAGGGGCGTTCTGCGGTAAATAGGAGAGAAGGGCATCAAATGCTTCGTGCAGCGTTTCTTTTTTAGATTGCAGGAAAAAACTTTCTTTTGCCCCGGCAATCAGATAAAGTGAAGTGTCTTTTTTCTGTTCACGATTGGTTTCCTTTGACAATATCCAACCTTTGCCAGTTTTAATAGTTTCAAGACCCGAAGTTGATTCATGAAAATGGGGGGTAATTTTTACGGCAATAACATTTTTCTCTTTATGCGAAGAAATAAGATTGCAGATAAACGTTGTTTTTCCAACATTACGTTGTCCGCCTGAAACAAGAAGAATATTTTCAAATTTGCCCATAAAAAATCCCCTTTCAAAAAAAGCGGAAAGAGGACATGTATTGCCAGTTTGTCTCCTTTCCAAGTCATCCGCCCTACTGGCGAAATCGGGAGGTGAAGCTGTTTCCAACCAACCCATTGGCAGGATAGCATATACCAGGTACTTAGCTATTTCTGCTCGGATATACAAATATACAAATACTTACATATTTAGTTCTATGAATGAAAAATATTTTGTGCTTTTGGGCAATTTGTATTCTTTCTTTATAAGGAATGAACTATTGCCTTTATTAAACTGAAACGTACAGTATTTGTTTAGAAGTTTAAATCAATACCAATGGAAATGAAAAAGGTTCAAATTTTATTATTTATTACCACCCTTGTTCTTACAGGATTTAAGGCAGACAAACCAGCGTATTCCCTATTTGAACTAAAAGGGAAGTCCGTCAAATATAAAAAGATGTTGACCGAATTGGCAAATGCCGACGTTGTTTTGTTTGGGGAATTACATAGCAATCCTATTTCACATTGGCTTCAATTGGAGGTTGTTAATGATTTGTATAAGCTTAAAAAAGAAAACCTGGTTTTAGGGGCAGAAATGTTTGAAACCGATAATCAGTTGCTTATAGATGAATACATAAATGGAATTATCACAACTGGTAGGTTTGAAGCTGAGGCAAGGCTATGGCCAAATTATAAAAACGACTATAAACCTTTGGTGGAATTTGCAAAGGACAGTAGTATCCAATTTATTGCCACGAACATACCAAGAAGGTATGCATCAGTTGTAAATTCGGATGGTTTTGAAGGCCTTGAAGAGTTAAGCGATGAAGCAAAAAAGTATTTGCCACCACTGCCCGTGGCTTATGATTCTACCCTGACTTGTTACAAAAGCCTGCTTGAAATGGGTGATGGTATGGGACCACATATTACACCAAATTTTCCTAAAGCCCAGGCAATAAAGGATGCTACCATGGCGCATTTTATAATAATGAATTGGAAAGATGGCAACTTGTTTTTGCATTTTAACGGGGCTTATCATTCCGATAATTTTGAAAGCATAAACTGGTACTTGAAACAAGCAATGCCCGGGTTGAAAATTGTGACCATAACCACCGTTTTACAGAAAAATGTCAATGAATTAAGTGAGGATAATAAAGGAAGAGCTGATTTTACGATCTGTGTTGTTGATAATATGACCCCAACTTATTAGTCCTACTTTTTGTAAAAATTCATTTCGTCAATGTATTGAAATACTTTTGGCGGCAGAAAATGTGAAATGTCTTTTCCTTCTTTTATTGCTTGTCTTATAAATGTGGAGGAAATATCCATTAGGGGTGCATTGGCAACTGTAAAGTTTGATTTCAAAGCAAATTCTTCGGGATCAAATCCGGGGCGAGGGTAAACGATGATCCCGTAATTCTCCAGGATTACATCAATGTTTTTCCATTTGTGCAGATATTCAAGATTATCGCTTCCCATAATAATGGAAAACTGATGGTTTGGGAATTGTTCAGACAGATGGGCAAGCGTATCAACCGTATATGACGGTTTTGGCAGGCTAAATTCGATGTTCGAAACCCGAAACCGGGGATCTTCACCAACCGCCAGATGTACCATTTCAAGCCGCTGGTAATCGTCTAAAAGATTGCTTTTCTTTTTGAAAGGGTTTTGAGGGGAAACAACAAACCAAAGTTGGTTAATATCGGTGTATTCGACCATATAATTGGCAATGGCCAGGTGTCCTATATGAATCGGGTTAAACGTACCAAAATACAATCCAACCTTTAATTGGATATCCGATCCAGGATTGATAATATTGGATACAAAACCACTCATTTATCCTTGAATAAAACTTTTAACCTTGGTCTCTGCTTTTTCAAAAGCATGCTCTAATTTATCGTTGATAATTATTAAGTCGAACTGTGGCGCAAATGCCAATTCTTTTTCTGCTTTTGCTACCCTCATGGCTATTTTGTCTTCCGAATCGGTTGACCTGTTCATTAACCTGTTTCTTAATTCATCAACCGACGGGGGCTGCACGAATATTGCCAAAGCTTCATTGCCATAATACTTTTTAATGTTCAGTCCGCCAACTACATCCACATCAAAGATTACATGCTTGCCTTTAGCCCGAATCCTTTCAACCTCACTTTTTAAAGTGCCATAACAAATGCCTGAATACACTTCTTCCCACTCAAGGAATTCATCGTTTTTGACTTTATTTTGAAATTCTTCTTGCGAAAGAAAATAGTAATCCTTCTTATCTGTTTCCGTGTGCCGTGGTTCGCGACTGGTTGCAGAAATTGAAAATTCCAAACCAAGGTTTTTACTCAAAAGGTGTTTTACAATGGTTGTCTTCCCGGCGCCCGAGGGTGCCGAAAAGATTATTAATTTGCCCTTTGGGTTTGTTTCCTGAGTCATCCTGAAATAAACATTGATTTATAAAACGTTTAAGAGCTGTTCCTTCACCCTTTCCAAATGGTCTTTCATTTGAACAACGATTCTTTGGATATCGCTATCATTGGCTTTTGATCCGATGGTATTGATTTCCCTACCGATTTCTTGTGAGATAAAGCCTAGCTTTTTACCAACTGGGATTTTCAGGTTAATGGTTTCTTCAAAAAATTTACAATGGTTGGATAGCCTAACCTTTTCTTCGTTGATGTCTAATTTTTCAAGATAAAAAAGCAATTCCTGCTCAAAGCGGTTTGAATCAACATCGCCATTTAGTTTCAACGACTCCAGGTTTTCCTGTATTCGTGTTTTGATTACTCCCATCCTTTTCTTTTCGAATGGTTCAATCTCAGGCAACATTTCATGAATTTTCTTAACGTTGGAACTAATGTCTTTTATTAAAGCCAAGCCCTCTTGTACCCTGAATTCATTTAAATCATCGATCGCTTTAAGGATATTTTCCAGGATAATTTTCCATTCTCCTTCGTCCAGTTTTTCATATTCAACCTTCACAGTGTCGGGCAAGCGCATTGCAGCATGCAGGGTTTTTTCATTTACGGGGAGACCAAGTTCGGAACTAATGCTTTGTAAATGGCTGAAATAATTCTTTAAAATAGGTTCATTTATTTTAGCAGAACTTTCTTCACCAAGGTTTTCCACGTAAATATTAAAATCCACTTTTCCACGCACCAAAGCATCGGATATTGTTTTTCTGATTTGGATTTCCTTTTCCCTGTAAAGGGCAGGAATCCGCGTATTAATATCCATTTGTTTGCTGTTGAGGGACTTAATTTCAAGGGTGAATTTCTTGTTGTTAACTTCGAATTCGGATCTTCCGAACCCTGTCATGGACTTTATCATATAAGCTATATTTTACTTGCTAAGATAGTTATTAATTTATGCAATTACCCCGGAGCCAATTAATTCTTCTCCATCATACCACGCGGCAAATTGACCGGAGGTAATCCCTCTTTGTTCTTGGTCGAATAGGATATAAATTCCTTCATCACGTTGGTAAAGGCTTGCTTTTTCCAATGGTTGTCGATAACGTATTCTTACGTCGAAGCTTCTTTTTTCATTGGGTTTGAGTTTTAGGTCTTCCCGAATCCAATGGGCATCGTTTGAAGAAATGAACAACCCACTCCTATACAAGCCAGGGTGTTGTTTCCCTTCCCCAACATAAATTATATTCCTGCTAACATCAGTCCCAAGCACAAAAAGTGGCTCTTTATACCCACCAATGTTCAATCCTTTTCGTTGACCGATAGTATAAAAGTGAGCTCCTTCATGTTCTCCAATTACATTGCCGTTCCAAGGTTTATACGGATAACTGAAGCATAATTTTTTAAAATATTCTTCGCTGACCGGCACTTGCTTTTTCTTTTCCATAAATTTAGCAGGAACCTCAATCACATTGCCAGGTTTTTTTTCGAGTTGTTGTTGCAAAAACGTTGGAAGATCGACTTTGCCGACAAAACAAATTCCCTGGGAATCTTTTCTTTCGGCAGTGGGCAGGTTTTGTTCACGCGCAATTTTCCTAACCTCGGGTTTTTCCAAATGCCCGATGGGGAAAAGTGCCTTCGAGAGCTGCTCCTGGTTTAACTGGCATAAGAAATAACTTTGATCTTTGTTTTTATCTTTTCCTGCCAACAGTTTATGGATTGTTTTTCCATTTACAATAGCTTCCCCCTTTTGACAATAATGGCCAGTTGCCACAAAGTCGGCATTTAATTTAAGCGCTTCATCCAGGAAGATGTCAAATTTTATTTCACGATTGCAAAGCACATCCGGGTTTGGGGTCCTGCCAGCCTGATATTCTTTAAACATGTAATCAACCACGCGTTTTTTGTAATCTTTGCTTAGGTCAACAATGTGAAAAGGAATGTCGAGTTTTTTTGCAACCATCTTTGCAATAAGGGCATCTTCCTCCCAGGTGCATGCGCTGGTAATTGCCCCAACGCGCTCATGCCAATTCACCATAAACAAAGCAGTTACATCGTAACCCTGCTCTTTGAGCAAATATGCGGCAACGCTTGAATCAACACCTCCAGAAAGACCAATGACAACCTTTTGCATAGAATTTAATTTACGGCGCAAAAATAACCTAAAAAAGTAAAAGGGCAAAGCAGATATAGATGAAGAGATTAGTTGTGATTTATAGAAAGTAAAGCATTAATGATTAGTATTAATGCAAGTATGATGTTATGAGTTGGTTGGTTGTTCTGTGATTATAAAACAAATGTTTCAATGAATGAAGCAATAAATCTTAATTAATATCTTCTACTTTCCCATGGGTATGGTGAATCCTAACCAGGGCAATACAATAAATGCCCCGATATCGCCTACCGGAATAATTGCCCCAAAATCAAGGCCTGCATTTTTAATAATACGTCTTCCACCAATTGAAATTGCCCCAAAGCCATCGCTGCCCGGGAAAATATAATTCTCAGAAATCAGGTATCCCCTTTGCCCGGTCCTGACCATAAAACCTACATTTAAAGCAGGGTTTTGTGCAAAAGAGCCTCCGGCATAACCGTATCCGGCGCCAAAGCTTATGTTTTTATCGCGGTTTCCAAGGGTGGCGATTCCATACAGAATCCCAAATCCTGTTTCCGATTCGCCCAGCACGGTCCCCAACAATGCTCCAATGCCAAGATTAAATTTGTCCGGGGTAATTGGTATTGATAATTTAGGTGTTAACCAAATTGGGGTGGGGGCGCCATCAAAAATAAACAGTGGTACGGTACCTCCTCCAAAGGAAAAGTTATCGTTTATTCCATACACAAACTGGTTGAAAAGTACCCAAACATTTTGATAATACGACTCACCCTCTTTAAGCCCAAAACCGTTTGGTGCCCAAAAATACCTGGTTGCCTGCGGATTTTCAAACCAAACTTTACCCTCAATAATTTTTGAAGGATCGATTTCTGTAATATGTCGGATATCTTTTCGCTGTATGGTTATTGTTCCAATATTGTCGGTTTGAAACAAAACGGAAGCGGAATCTGATGAAACAATTACCCCGTTATATTCATTCCCATCAAGGGTTTCTATTCTTTGTTTCTTCGCGTTCTCTTGACTAATTGCAGGTTTATTGAGGAGTGTTAACAAAAGACAAAACAGAAATATAAAAATAGTTTTCATGCCAAAAAATTTTAAATGTGAATTGTCTTTTTCTTTTTAATGAAAGGTACGCAAATGCAAGGTGGAAATCAATATCTTGAAAATAAATAATATAAGGCCTAATCGGAGATAATAGGAAAGTGAATTCCTGCCCATGGAACCGGAAGAAAAGTATCAATATTGCCACCAATTGGGATTACCAAACCTATATCGACCCCCATTCTCTTCATGGTTTTTCTTCCCCGAAAGGTGATGACCCCGGTCAATCCAAATTCGGTATTGAAGAAATAATTGTCGGTGATAGCCACCCAGTCACGGTTGATTTTTGCTTTTCCGTTAATAACAAATGTGAGTCTTTGGTCCATATCTTCATCTGTAAAACCATAGGTCAAATACCCGATACCGATACCAACATTTTTTTGTGATGTTCCGGTCGTCATATTTGCATAGACACCGCTGAACAGTGATTTTGATTTTCCGATTACCGATCCCAGGATAAAACTGCCGCCAATGTAAAACTCATCGGAAATGACCGGATGTGCATATTTCCCCTGTACCCAAATCGGGATAAAAGTTTCTCCAATTAGCATAAGCACAGGTGATGAGCCAATATCCATAGAAAAAATATCGGAATATTTTACTTTGGGTATCTTCACCTTTATATCTTGCCTTTTGTTGGAGAAATAATTGCTGTTATAAGCCAGTAAATGATTTGAATAGGCATTATTGGTTTGCCCAGAATAAATTGTCTGCCGGTAATAATCTGTTTTATTCGAGGTTTGTGATACAACAGCCAAAGGCGTACTGAAATAGAAAAGAATTATTGCAAGAAGTACAATAACATTCCATCTCTTTTTTGCTTTGTCAGATGCCAGAAGTATCAAAAAAATTGCTTTTATAATTTTCTATTATTTTTTCTGTTGCCCGGTTTTTTCTTTTTCGAATACCTTTTGTTGTTTCCCTTCTTTTTAAAAGATCTGACCTTCCATTCCGGACCATCACCAAGGCTTTCAGG
This sequence comes from Prolixibacteraceae bacterium, assembly GCA_963677475.2. Taxonomy (GTDB): domain Bacteria; phylum Bacteroidota; class Bacteroidia; order Bacteroidales; family Prolixibacteraceae; genus JABMQB01. The sequence goes on from CAXXQD010000022.1 coordinate 557,882, forward strand.
AAGGGGAAGTTTCAGTATTTCACGTTCGATTAGACTTTCAATTTTCTGAAAGTTATACATATCGTCCTCATTTACAAAAGTAAGTGCGACTCCAGTGGTTTCTGCCCTTGCGGTACGTCCTATCCGGTGTACATAATCTTCAGCATCCGAAGGAACATCGAAGTTTATTACCAGATTAATATCTTTAATGTCAATTCCCCTGCTTAGCACATCGGTGGCGACCAGAATCCTGGTTTGTTTCGATCGAAAATTTAAGAGAACCTCTTCACGCTCGGTTTGTTCCAGGTCGGAAGAAATTCCGGCAACATTGTATTTGTTTTTCTTTAGTGAGCGTACAATATCGGTGACCTTTTTTTTGGTAGAACTAAAAATCAGGATACTCTGATAGTCTTTTTGGTCAGACAGTAGGCTATTGATCAGGTCTATTTTTTTATTGTCGTATGTTAAGTAAGCTGCTTGCAACACACCTTCGGCTGGTTTCGAAATTGCAATACTTATTTCAAATGGGTTAACCAGGATTTTCGATGCAAACGCCTTTATTTTCGGAGGCATGGTTGCGCTAAACATCAGGTTTTGCCGTTTTTTTGGCAGGTATGAAATAATCTTCATTATATCATCGTGAAAACCAATATCCAACATGCGGTCTGCCTCATCCAGAATTAAATGTTCTACTTTATCAAATTTTACGTAGCCCATATTTAAATGTGAAATAAGCTTCCCTGGTGTGGCAACAATAATATCAGCACCTTGGGTAAGTGCCTTTTTTTGTTGTCCCCAGTCATCGCCATCGCCCCCACCGTAAATTGAAATAGAAGTAATGTCGAGTGGGTAAGCAATTCCCTGGATTTGTTGATCAATCTGAATGGCAAGTTCCCTGGTTGGTACAATTATCAAGGTGTTTGTTTCATGAGATTTTTTATTATGCAGAAATTCAAGTACAGGGACTAAAAAAGCTGCAGTTTTACCCGTTCCGGTTTGTGCGCATGCAATCAGGTCATCACCATTTAATATGCTTGGTATGGCCTGCTCCTGAATGGGTGTTGCATTTTCGAAACCCATATAATAAAGGGCATCAAGCAATTCATCACTAATATCAAAGTCGTCAAATCTCATAGATTGGTATTGGAATTAAAACAAACATCTATGGAGTTAAAAAGGGATTCCCTTTCTAATTGTTCACAAGAAGTTTAAAATACAGCGCAAAGATATGTATATTATTCACATGTATTGTGTTCGGGTTGTTTGTGTTATAAACAAATTAACTGACAATGGATACTTGGCTTTTGCAATAGAGGCATTTGTCCTGCTCTATGCCAATGATTTCTGTGTTATAAGCTGTTCTCCGGATTAATAATTTGCCACAATTTGTGCAGTAGGTGCTTGATTTAAATGTGTCGTTTACATTTCCCAGATAAACATAGTTCAGATCGTTTTTCGCAATTTCATAAAATTGGTCTAGCAATTCGAGTGGAGTGGGCGGATTGGTTAATTTATATGTTGGGAAATAGCGTGAAATATGCAGAGGAATGTTTTTTCCCAGATTGGAAGCAATCCATTTTACCATCTTTTCAAATTCATTTTTATTCGAATTAAGGTCCGTAATTACAAGATTTGTAACTTCGAGATGTTTTCCTGAATTCACAATTTCTTCTAAAGTTTGTAATACAGGATTAAGCTTGCCTTTAGCATGTTTTTTATAAAATTTATTTGAAAATGCTTTTAAATCAATATTGAAGGCATCAATGAAGGGGAGTAGTTTTTTTAATGGTTTAGGGAGGATATAACCATTGCTGACTATTACATTTTTAAGCCCATTGGCATGGTTTTCCCTGGCAGTATCTGATAAAAACTCATAAAATACGATTGGTTCATTGTAGGTATATGCAATTCCAATGTTTCCGTCAATGTTTTTCGCATAATCGGTTATTTCCTTACTGCTAAATGTATCAGTGACCCTGATTTTATCGGGATGGCATTGAGATATGGAATGGTTTTGACAAAAGCTGCAATTAAAATTACAACCAATAGTCCCGATGGATAAAATTTGCATTCCGGGATGAAAATGGTACAGGGGTTTCTTTTCTATTGGATCAAGGTGTTTTGCAATTAGCTTCCCATAAACAGATGAGTAGAGAATTCCGTTTTGGTTGGTTCTCACTTTACAAATACCATATTGCCCGTTTTGAATAATACATTGATGAGGGCAAAGGCAACATTGAACCGACCCTTCGATTTTTGAATAAAATTGCGCTTCATGCATAAATCAAATTTACAAAAATAGGGAACAATACGAGGCAATACACTACCACAGATTGTTGCGGGGGCAGGTTCAAACGCGAATGAAAGGGAATAGTTTTTTTCCTTGTAAATGCCTTAAATAAAATGATAAAGGAACGTAATGATGGTATCGTAAGCTGGTTTTTTACTTCCTTCTATTTCCATTTTTATTTTCATTTGCACTTTGGTTATTCCCCTGAGGTTGTTGATTGAATGCAGCCAAACCCTTGCGCGTACACGGCTATTAACAATTACAGGTTCGCTAAAACGCAGGCTTTCGATCCCATAATTAACCAACAGTTTTACGTTCCTAACTTCGGCAAGGTTGTTCCATAAATAGGGTAAAAGCGATAACGATAGATAGCCGTGGGCAATGGTATTTTTAAAAGGCGATTCGGTTTTTGCCCTTTCGGGATCGGTATGTATCCATTGATGATCATGAGTTGATTCTGCAAATTTGTTAATTTGCTCCTGAGTGACGGTAACATAATCAGATACCCCAATTTCTTTTCCTAAATACGCTGCAAATTCATCGTGACTACTAATAACTATCTTACCCATTTTCTACAACTGGTTTTTAAGGTTTTTTTATAAAAAATATTGAAGCTGTTGGGAATCACATTTTCAATACTTGCTAATGAATGTTGAAAAATAATAGAAATGTCTAATAAAATTGAGGATTAAATTTCAAAAATGAATTTTATTAATGATTTGGGTACAATTTTTTAGGGGCTTTGTTAATTTTTAAATTAATTTATTCAATTGTTCAAATTTGCCCTTTATTTCTTTTGCCGATAAACTTCCAAAGCTGCCGGGAAAGGTTGTAACGCCCTTTCAAAAATACCAAGTGAGAATGCAATGGTTAGCCCATAGTTTGTAATTGGTACCCCTGCTTGTTTCGCTTTCATAATCCTACTCAGCATTTCACGCCTATTCCACATGCATGCACCACAATGGATTATGATCTTATAATCTGAAACATTTTCAGGGAAATCGTGCCCGCGGGTACTGTCAATTTGAAGTTTTCCTCCGACATATTGTGTAAGCCAACGTGGGATTTTTACCGTACCGATATCTTCTCCAATGGGGTGGTGCGAGCATGATTCGGCTATCAATACTTTGTCTCCTGCCTTTAGGTTGGCGATGGTCATAGCTCCTTTGACCATTTCGGTCAGATCTCCTTGATAACGTGCAAATAAAATTGAAAACGATGTAATAGGAATTTTCGGAGGGGTATCAGCCGCAACTTTTAAAAACGCCTGTGAGTCGGTTACTACCAACTTGGGTGGAACGTTTAACCTGCTTAATGCAGCCCTTAGTTCCCTTTCTTTTACAACAATACTAAACGAATCGTTGTCCAGTAAATCCCGGATACTTTGTACCTGTGGTAATATTAACCTGCCTTTTGGTGCTTCTTTATCGATCGGGATAACCAAAATGGCGGCTTCACCTGGTCCTACCAAATCGGCAAGGATACTTGGGCGATTAATGAAATCAACGGGTGCCGACTTCAGTAACAATTGTCGTAGTTCAAGTATTCCGCTTTTATTTATGGCGGATGTGTTTACATATTTAAGTTTTACAGCATTTAGCTTTTCTGCTATTTCTGTTTTCTCCTTAATAATATCTACTTTGTTGAAAACAACGATAAAAGGGATATCGCGTGTTTTAAATTCTGCACTTATTTCTTCTTCAAAGTCCCCCCAATCTTCATAGTTGGAAACAATTACCCCAAGGTCGGTCCGGTCGAATACAGCTTTGGTTTTTGTTACCCTTTGCGCTCCAAGTTGCCCGGTGTCATCAATTCCGGCAGTATCAATAAACAAAACAGGGCCGAGGGGCAATAATTCCATTGGTTTTTCTACCGGGTCGGTAGTAGTTCCGGCGACTTGAGAAACGATTGAAACATCTTGCTGGGTAAGTGCATTTAGCAGGCTTGATTTTCCTGCATTCCTTCTTCCGAAAATACCTATGTGCAAACGAAATGATTTGGGCGACCTCATTCTATCTCTTGTTGTGAATTTGAGATGGCAAGATAAGGAAAATAAAGGTTTTGTGTCTAATACGCAAACTGTCTTTTCTTTATTTTCTCCTTTTTCTTTGCTTCCTTCAATGCACGACGATTTTTTGTATTGCGGGTGTTTATGTTCTTGTATTTTCGCAAATATTTATATAACATTGGGATACTATCAAATCGCATTCCTTTAAGCCCGATTAAAGTACCATCATCTCTTGTTTCATAGTTCATTTCCCAACTGGACTTGTCGTAAAAGAATTCGACACGCTGTGGATTATCTACCTGGATATTCCTTGGATTATCAGGGAAATTAGATTTATTACAAATAAAAAGTTGGCAATTCCTTGATAAAGATGAAAGTTTATCTAACGTTGGATATTTTTTATCCAGAAAATGAATTTCTCCATCCCTGTAATCAACAATAGTTCCTCCCTCTCTTAAAAGTATAATAGTTCCAAGTTTTAGCTCGTCCATGCCGCGTAAGATCTTTGTTATTTCTATTTGAACTGAGGAGTAAATCATTGATTTATACGCATTATAGTAACCTTCTACTGCATACTTTTTATTTAAAACTCGTCCTTCAAAAATATAATCAGCATTTTTTAACATATCGTCTCTTTTGATATCAATATCCTTAACAACAGAGGGAGCGTGATATTTCTGATTATTATGTGGCTGTCCATATTTTTGTGAATATATGGTTTGCGTTATAAAAATAAAGTACAAAAACCATCCAATAAACTTAATGTTCTTATTCATATCCTTCAATTTGATTTCTATTTCGTTAGAATCATTCTTTTTGTATCAATTTCCCTTCCATCAATTGCTAAAGGAATATAGATACATTCTTGCTTTCATGCCATATTGATTTATTCCTATCCCCCTATGCTCCATAAAGGAGTCTATTAAATTTAATTGTTTTAGGTGAATTGTAAGCTTCCCTAAAATGAAATAAATTTCAAAATGCAGCGTAGAAAATCCAGAATTGCATTTGAAAAAATATTAAACTAAAATTAGGAGAAGATATATCTTTTGATTTATCTTAATAGTATGTCATGAATTTCTGATGTTTAAATATTTTGAATCTGGATAAAATAGGGCAAATTGATTGGGTGACTGTAAGCCACCCAATCAATTTCAAAAAAAAACTTTTGTGTTTTGGACTTGAAGATCAGGTCTTTACATTTTAGTTAAATCATATCTTGAATCCAAAATACGTTTTAAAAATACTCTCGATAATCAAATTAAGACTTTATAATTCGAATTGTACACCTATCCCAATCTTCCAAATTTTAATGTTTTCAGGAATATTTATGTAGTTTGTGGGAACACTAATATTCGTATTTATCCCTTGCTGTTTTAATATTGCACAATATCTTAAATTTGCATTTAAACTTATTCTAGGACGAATTGGAATTAAAATGTTCATTCCACCTCCAATTAATAATCCATTCCCATTTTCTTTTTTAGTTTCTATTTCATTAAGCTGATTGCTGTAAAATGCATAACCTACTTGTACCTCAGGTAATATGGTCATACTTTTTCCTATAGAAATAGTATACATGGAAAGAATAGAAGCATTAAAAACCTCATTGTCAAACGTGAAAATATTTGTTCTTGGATTGACATCATTTTTTAAGTACCCAATTTCTATTCCGGCAAAAGAGTTCTTAGCTAACTTCTTCAACATGGAAGCATCTAATGAGTAACTAAATGATTCCCAATTAGCACTTTCAATTATTGGAAGACCTGTTTTAATAGAAAATATAAAATCCTTTTGACTTTTAGCTTTCAGGCAAAAAGAAAAATTTAAAAGAATTATCAAACTGAATTTTAAAGCAATCTGTTTCATTTTAAAGTGTATTAATAATTGAAAGGGAAATGTTAAACATAATAAAAATAATTGCAATTTATTGAGAGGGAGTACAGATTACATCTTGGGCTTTGTTAAAAGTTTCTGCATAGAAATAACCACCTAATTTGACCTCAAAACCAGAAGTGAGAGTTATTGAATTTGTTGCTTTTATTTCAATTGTTTCACCATTATTTACTAATCCATTATATGTTAAATCATTTGAATACCCTACTGATGATGGAGGTTCTGTAATAAAATACTTTGTTGTACAAAAAATAGAAGGATCATAAGGAACCCATTTATTGATGGACTGACCATTAGAATTTATATTAACATAGTAAAAGAACGTTGAGACTGTCAAATTACTGCCATTTTCTACAGTATTTACCAAATATTCACCATTATTGTATGGTTGTGAACCAGATAAACCATCACCAATATATAATAGTGGTTTACTATTTGGCACAGTAATTTCAGCTTTGTAAACATCACACCAATATGTTCCAGAAGAAATTCCACAGCCAGGACTTTGGGTAAAAATCATTTGTGTATTATCTGACACTTTCGAAAATGGTAAACTTCCACTTTCCCAATAAAGGTGTTGATTTAATGTATTTGTTGCTTCAATCAATGCACTAAATATGTTAAGTTTTCCATAACCATATGTGTCATCTTTTCCTGATGCACCTAAATCTGTAGCAGTACTAAATAGTATATTCTCAACTTCTAATCTAGTGAGATTTGGATTAATTGATAATATTAAAGCAGCAGCACCACTAACTTGAGGGCATGCAGCAGATGTGCCGGAAAAATTATCATTATAATTAGTAGATGTAAATCCATTGCTGCCAGTTCTATCAATTGTTCTTATAGTCCCTGCACACGTTCCACTCCATGATGAACAAGCTACATCACCGCCATATGCCACTAAATCTTGATTTGGACCAATATTAGTATACCTTTTATCTTGTTTAAGTGAATAAGTAGCTTCTGCTGGCAAATCATATTTATTAAGCGCTCCTACTGCAATCGCGTTCTTTGCATAATCACTTACTTCGTTTAGACTATTATTCCCTGAGGCGAATACAACAATTGAACCTAAGCCATTTCTCCCCAAGGTTTGGGCATTTGATATTGCCTCTAAATAAAGCACGTTGCCTGAAGCCCCAACGCTAGGTCCCCAAGAATTTGATAAGACATCTGCATTTCCACCATTAGGTTCCCATGCCCAATTCATAGCATCAAACCATTCTAATTCATCTTGCGTTGAATTATCAAACCCTAAATTTACTGGGACAATCATAATATTAGGGGCAATTCCTCTAATATTATTAGAATGAGAAGCAGCTATTATTCCTGCACATGCTTGTCCATGATCTCCAGCTGTTGAATGTGGTCTTCCGTTAATAGGCATGCCAGGTACACTATATCCATCGAGAACTCTACTGTTTCCATTAGCATCATTTAAATCTGGGTGGTCTTCAACCCCATCATCTAGAACAGCAACTCGGACATTTGGACTACCCATAGTTATTTGCCATCCCTCGAATGCATTTACATCATTATTAAATGCATTACAATAGTGCTTAGTATTATGTAAATAATATTGATCTTCCCAATTATTAGTTGGTTGATTATTCATACTTCTAATGAAATTTGGTCGACACCATTCTACTTTATGACTTTCAAAAATAGCGTTTGATGCATTTAAAATATTACTAATGTTACTTATTTCTAGAATTATTACATTATATTTCGTTGAATGATGTTTGACACCATATTTTTCAAATATATCTTTGAGATCAAATAGATTCATTCCTTGTTTTAATTTTAGTATGATGTATGGCGTTAGAAAAAGACTGTCTCCTTTATCTGATATTAGTTTATGACTTAAATATTTGTTCGATATTTTACTTGGAGTGAAAGCGGAATCTGGTTTATTCTTAAAAAATTTTACAATATTATAAGTCCCTAACCTTTTACTGTTAAATCTTTTTACTTCCCTAACTATAGTTTTGTCAAGTTTGATAGAATCTTTTTCCAATTTTTTATAAAAAATTACAGTGGAGCTATCTGTTCTGAAGTTTGTCTTTTTTCCATTTTCCCAATAGTAATTATCTTGAGCCATTGCGTTCATATTTAGGCAATTGATAAAAGGGAAAAGGGACAGGCACATATATGTTAAAAGTAGATATTTCATATTTATTTCGTTAGAATCATCCTTTTTGTATCAATTTCCCTGCCATCAATAACTAAAGAATATAGGTACATACCAGGCTTGAGCTTATTTCCATCAATATTAACTGATTTATTTCCAGTTCCAACAATAGCTATTTGTTCAAGTTGTGTACCCTGCATGTTAAAGATATGTAACATTGATGTAATACTTCCATTAGGTATATAGCATCTAATTTCAGTTTTATTTTTAAATGGATTAGGATTATTTTGGTAAAGAATAGCTGTTTTTAAATTGGTATTTACACCTTCGTTTTCAGAGACAGATGCACTTTTGGTCATTTTGTCGCAACAATCTGATTCAATTGATTCAATCTTAGCTGCAAGGTCTTCAATAATGACTTGTTGTTCTTTAATGGCTTCAGCAAGAACTGGCACCAGCCTGGAATAATTAACCGAATACAGATTGCTAGTATCGTCCAAATAAACCACTTCCGGGAATATTTCCATTAAATCTTGTGCAAGAAATCCGATTTCATTTTTTCTTTTTTCTTCTAAAATCTCATTTACCCTGGAATCTTTTGATTTAAAATATTCTTTTTTAAGATCATATTTAACCCCTTTAAGTTTTATAACTTTTTCTAATGAATTATCTAAAACTTCAATGTTTTCCTTCATTGTTTCATCCGAGGTTTCAGTTACTTCTCTGGCGATTAGATGGTCAACATAAATTATATTGAATTTTTTACTTGATGTGCCTAAACATCCCACCCAATCATCAGCTGGATGCATAGTCACAACATTCCCATAACCGCTATTGTCAAAAACGAATTGCCCCCATCCTGAACTCCAAAATCGACCGGTTCCAAACCAGTCTAGGTCATATGCAGGAGAGCTTTGGTTGATGCCAACTTGTCCGCTACTGTTCACTTTGATTTGTGAGAAACTGTTGAACGACAAGGCTAGTAAGCCTAACACGAAAATAAATGAAATTTTTTTCATAATTTTGAAATGTTTATTGTTAAACAGGGGGGCAACCCTGCTTAACGGATTAATAAATAATTACAAATTCAATCCGGTTTATATAAATCGGATTGTTTCTTTTACTTCCCAGGGTTAACTTTAATACAAAATATTTTAAATTGGGTTCGTCCTTGGGTCTGTATTGAAGAGCCAAAGTTTAAATATATTTAATAATTATCCAATAGATAAGATTAATTTGGAATAAAAAAAAATAACGATAAGCTGCCGTAAAATATGCTTGTGTTTGGGTTACCTTTTATTGCAAGCAGCTTGGGGGTGAATTATGAAATAAAGATTAATCTTAGTATAATGTAATGTTGCTTGCCTTTGATCAGGGCACATCAAAGAAGTTGTAAATGAGATTGGGGAGAAGCGAAGATTACACGAGAATAGATGCACAAAAAAAGGGCGCTTTTAAGCGCCCTTTCTACGTGGATTTAGTATCCTTATTTTTTCTTGCTATCACAGCTTTTTGCTTTTTCGCCGCTGCAGCATGCTTTTTTAGAATCTTTGCATTCTGCTTTTTTGTCTCCACAGCTACTTTCACATTTTGAACTTTTACATTCTTCACTACAAGTAGCTTTTGCTTTTTTATCTTTCGTTTTTGTTTCTTCACCGTCTGGTGTAGTCATATCCACATCATTAACATCAGCTACAACAGTAACATCAGCTTTGTCAATAGTTACAACTTTTGCACTTGCTGTGGATGTTGCTACTCCGTATGCTACAACGATTGCTAAAACTAAAAGTAATTTTTTCATGATTGTTTCTTTTTTAAATTATTATTTTAAAGTAAATTTTCTAACATCTTTCCAACAAATATATTTTGAATGAGTCTAAATAAGCGTTAATGCGTTGTTAACAGGATGTTAAAATATACCTCTATGTCTTTTATTTCTTTAATTTTGAGATCTCATTAAAGCTGAGTGTTTAAAGGGGTTAGTACACAAATGTAAAGTTAAAATAAGGAAGGCGTATGCATTATAACCTGCGTAAAAACATCGTAATTATTACAATCCTCCTCATTCTCGGTCTGCTATTTATACAAGTACGATGGATCGGATATTCCATAAAATTTCAGGATACGGCTTTCAAAAAGAGTATTAACCTGGCACTTAACCAAACCATTACGCACCTTACAAAAAACAAACAGGTTTGTTATGTAATTAACGAATGTGTGAACTGTGATTCTTTGAGGCTGGAAACACAATTGTTATCCACAGGGGTTTGGGATATGATCCATACGGCAGTTGATAAAGAGTTGAAAGCCTATGAAATTGATTTGGATTACGATTTATTTATCATTGAAACGCGCAACGATTCAATACAGAATATCATTAAAGAACGTACTAAAAAAGGTGGTTTTCATTATTCTCAATGTATTGGTGAAATTATTTCCAGATCAGGTTACGAATTGGTAGTGCTTTTCCCAAGCAGGACCAGATTTTTCCTGGAAAAAGTTGGATTTATGTTCCTGGCTTCGGTGGTATTAATTTTAATGATTATTGGATCCTTTTTCTATTTGCTTAAATTGTATAAAATTGAATTACGACTTGTAGAGCATACCAAAGAGTTGATAAACAATGTTTCCCACGAATTTAAAACCCCACTTTCATCCATTTCGCTGGCTTCGGGAATGATCCGAAAAGGAAGGTACAGCAGTGAGGAGAAACTTGTGGAATATGCAACGTTAATTTTTAAGGAAAATAAAAAGCTGCAACGTCAGGTAGAGAGTTTGCTTCATTTGGCGGCAATTGAACGAAACGAGTTTGAATACGAAAAGAAGGAAATTGGCATAAGTGAAATCATCGAGGAAGCAACAAATACGGTAGAAATGTTGCTAATCGAGAAAGATGGAAATTTGAAAATAGAAAACAAGGCAAAGGATGCAATGGTGTTGGTCGATAAAATACACCTGTCGAATGCCATTGTTAATCTGTTGTCGAATGCCATTAAATATTCAAAAGATAAGCCTGAAATAAAAATAACTACCTTTAGGGAAAATAAAAAAGTAGGAATAGAGGTGGAAGATAAAGGTATTGGAATACCATCGAAATATGTGAAGTATATTTTTAATAAGTACTACCGTGTTCCTACAGGCGATATCCACAATATCAAAGGTTTTGGTATTGGTTTATCCTATGTGAAAAGAGTTGTAAAAGCGCACGGTGGCGATGTGAAAGTGAATAGCACGCTTGGTGAAGGAAGTGTTTTTACAATAATATTACCCGAACAGATTTAAATTTATGGTGGAAAAAAAGCTGAATATAATACTCGTTGAAGATGATCTGAACCTGGGTTTTTTGTTGGTTGAATTTTTAGAAAGCAGGGGGTTTCAGGTGAAACTTTACCGTGATGGAGAGTCGGGCTTTAACGGATTCCGGAACGGGGCTTTTAATTTTTGCATTTTTGACGTGATGCTTCCCCGTTTGGATGGATTTGCCTTGGCTCAGAAAGTGAAATCATTGAATCCGAACGTACCGATTATTTTTCTTACCGCCAAAGGCATGAAAGAAGATAAGCTAAAAGGCTATAATATTGGTGCCGACGATTACATTACTAAACCATTTGATGAAGATGAACTCTTGTGCCGGATTCAGGCAATTGCCAATCGGGTTGATTTTTCGGAAACAGGATTTGTGAGCGAATACCAAATGGGAAAATACACCTTCGATTTTGCCAACCATGCCCTGATTATTAATGGTGAAGTAAAACGATTGACAAGCCGAGAGGCAGAGATACTTAAAATGCTTTGCATCAATAAAAACAATGTTGTGAGAAGGGAGCAACTATTGATTGCCATTTGGGGTGAGAACGATTATTTTGCAGGTCGAAGCCTCGATGTTTTTATTTCGAAACTCCGAAAATACCTTTCAAACGATCCCGACATTAAAATTGAAAATATCACCAAGGTTGGTTTTGTGCTTAGTTGCTAATTTCCCAGCTTGCAAACGGCTTCCGGTGAGGTCAAATCCTCAAATTCTTGTTCACTTATCCAACCTGAATTTATTGCTGCTTCTTTAATCGTGAGTTTTTGTGCTTTAGCGATTTTAATTATTTCACTTGCTTTGTTATATCCAATTTTAGGGATGAGGGCTGTTGCCGATGCTGTTGAATTCTCGACATTTTTTTTGCATTGATCCTCGTTGGCTGTGATTCCCAGCACGCACTTTTCCTTGAAAACTTTAGCTGCCTGGTTTAAAATACCCAAACTTTCGAGGAGGGAATGGGCAATGAGTGGCATTAACTGGTTTAGTTCCAGGTTTCCCTGACTGCAAGCATGGGTAATTACCTGGTCGTGCCCCATAGCCAATATTGACGCTTGGGCAACGGCTTCAGGAATTACAGGGTTCACTTTTCCTGGCATGATCGATGATCCGGCTTGTAATTCCGGCAAATTGATTTCACCAATTCCTGCATCCGGGCCACTCGATAGCAAACGAAGGTCGTTACTTATTTTTAAAAGGTTTGTGGCAGTGGCTTTTAGAATTCCGGAAACTTCCACAAAAACATCGTTGTTTTGGGTGGCATCGGTCAGGTTTTCGGCACGCGCCAAACCTATGCCAGAATATTCACGCAATTTATCCACAACCCTGAAAATAAATTCACGCGGGGCTCCAAGCCCGGAGCCAATTGCAGTACCTCCAAGATTAACAACCCGAAGCCTTTCTTCGCATTTGTAAATACGCCAACGGTCGCGGTTAAATGCTTCGGCATAAGCACCCATTTCGCGCCCCAGTGTTGTTAGCACTGCATCCTGCAATTGGGTCCGACCAATTTTTACGATGTGCGCAAATTCCTTTTCCTTTTGTTGAAATGCTTCCTGTAATTCTAAAATATTTTGCTCCAACTCCCGAAAAAGATTGATGGCGGCAATTTTTAAAGCAGTAGGGTAGGTGTCGTTGGTCGATTGGTGAAGGTTGATATCTTCCAATGGAGAAATAAAGGAATAATCCCCAAGTTTTTTCCCAATTAACTTCAAAGCCCTGTTTGCAATTACTTCATTTACATTCATATTGGTCGATGTGCCTGCGCCTCCCTGTAATGAGTCCACAAGAATATGCTTGTTTAAAAGCCCGTTTGAAAGTTCAGAGCATGCCTGTAAAATGGCATTTGCTTTTGCAGCATCCTTCCAATAATCGAGTTCCATATTGGTTTGGGCACAGGCATACTTCACCATTCCGTATGCTTTGATCAATTCAGTATGAACGGGTTTTTGGGCAATCGGGAAATTATCCATTGCCCTTGCAGTATGAATGCCCCAAAGCGCATCTGCAGGAATTTGTTTTTCTCCAAGTTGATCGGTTTCAATTCTAGTTTTCATACGTACGACTTAATACTTAAAACTTGTAACTTAAAACTAGCAATATACATCATCCTTTCCTTTTTTTACCCGGTCAACTAATTTAAGTGCCCTTTGTTTTGCCAATCCGCTCATTTGATTAATGGACTCTTTTATAAGTTTTTCACCAATCTCCCTGGTTTCGGGAGAAGAATAATTCCTTAAATATTCAGAAAATGAAGATAAGGCATTTGGTGCACAATGTAATTTGATATCGCCGGGTTTTGCGAGGTCCATAAAGTCGGAACCTGTTCGTCCCATTCGGTAGCACGCTGTGCAGAAAGAAGGGACATACCCCATTGACGCAACATCTTTAATCACTTCATCCAATGGACGGTGGTCGCCCAGCGAGAATTGCCCAGAAATATCGTCTTCAGTTTCACTTTCGTAGCCTCCCGGGTTTGTGCGGCTTCCTGCCGAAATCTGGCTAACCCCCAAGGCAAATGTATCGCGACGCATTTGTGCAGTTTCGCGTGTCGACATAATAATCCCGGTATACGGTACTGCCAAACGTAATATGGCAACAATTTTCTTAAAATTCATATCGGTCACAGCAAATGGAGGGTGGGAGGCAAGGTCGCTCCCGGTGGCCGGTTCCAATCTTGGTACGCTTATGGTATGTGGCCCGATTCCAAATGTTTTTTCCAGTTCTTCAATATGCTGCATCATGGCAAGAATTTCGAAACGGTAGTCAAACAAACCAAATAAAACACCGATTCCAAGGTCATCAATGCCTGCTTCCATTGCACGGTGTAGCGCCCATGCCCGCCAGTTGTAATCCTTTTTCTTTCCTCCAACGTGTACTTTGTTATAGGTTTCGCGGTGGTAGGTTTCCTGAAATATCTGGTAGGTTCCAATTTTTTCGGCATGTAATAATTTAAATTCTTCCGTTGTTAACGGTGCCACATTAACATTTACCCTTCGTATTTCGCCGTGTTCGTTTTTAACTTTATAAACGCTCCTGATTGCCTCCAATACATAGTCAAATCCTTGTTGAGGGTATGATTCTCCGGCAACCAGCAAAACCCTTTTGTGCCCCTGGTTGATCAAAATTTCAGTTTCACGCTCAATTTGTTTTTGCGATAAAGAGTTTCGCACAATATCCTTGTTCGTTGCCCGAAATGCACAATACAGACACTCGTTCGAACAAAGGTTTGAGATATAAAGCGGGGCAAAAAGTACCAGCCGTTTCCCATAAATAGTTTCTTTCAGGTCGTTGGCAGTGTCAAATAACTCTTGTAGTTGAGAGGGGCTTGTAATCCCGGTTAATACTGCCACATCTGCCATGTTGAGGCCCTTCATTTCACGGGCTTTCGACAAAACTTCACTTACCTTTTTTGGATCTGGTTTTTTGTTGGCTTCCAGGATTTCTGAAATTTTTTGTTCGTTGATAAAATCGGCGTTGACTTTGTACATGTTGTTTGGTTTTTAATACTTATTGATCCAATGCTATAATGCATGAATATTTATTGTTATTTTTTTGCTAATCCTGATTTTACGGTAACTCCTTGAATATTGCCAAGTTTTCCGGTCAAAACTCCAAGTTCATCAGTTGTGGAATCAATTACCAGTGTAATCACCGAGGTATTTCCTTTTACATTTGGGATTCCTGTGCGGGCAAGGATTAAATCGGATTGTTCACTTAAGATTTTATTGACGGTTGCGGAACAATCTTCGCGCTTATCAACAATTATTCCCACAAAACCCAGTCGTTTTTGGTTTTCATTCATTTCAGAAATTTTATGCAGGAAAGATCTTAATAGGCGTGAATACCAACATAAGTCAGAATCAACATATTGCTGGTTACCATGAGTTTTAAGATATCCCTAAAGTCAGCCCTCAAGCCTTCCTGCAGGATTATGGTTCAAAAGTACCAGTTATATGCGTTAAAGAGTATGAGAAATGCCCAATAAATTTTATGTTATATAGCAATATCGGAATTAGAAATAACTACCTTGATTATCAGACTCCGTAATTTTTTTGGGTTTCGATCCTCCAAGAACAAAATTAATGGGAACGGTATAACATACATTTACGGGTTCTCCATCTTTGGTTCCCGGTTTCCAGTTTGGGAGTTTTGAAACAACCCGTATTGCTTCTTTATCCAGTGATGGATGAACACCTTTTGCAATTACCGGATTTGTTACATAGCCCATTTTATTAACCACGAACGAGACATAAACTTTCCCTGAAATTTTATGGATTTGAGCCTCGACAGGGTATTTTACCGTATTGGCAATAGTCATTCGTAGTGCTTGTTCACCACCAGGGAATTCAGGCATTTTTTCAACCTTGAAAAAAACTTCATCTTCAAGTGTATTAAACACGGTGTAGCGCAATTTTGAAGTTTTAGGATTAAATGTATAGCTGGATTTTGTGATGATTTTGCCGTTCAGGAATGAATTTTGGGATTGTTTAGTGTCAATTTTTAAGAACAAAGTACTGGGTAATTTTTCACCATTGGTTGTAGGCGGTATAAATGATTTTAAAGAAGAGAGGAAATTTTCAAGTTCAGCTTGATTGATAGGAGAAACCTCAGGGATGGTTTGGGTGGATTCAATTTCACCTGATTCATTGATATCTGATTGTATAAAAAAAATATCTGTTCCCGGGCAACGCGATGTGTCTAATGTGATGTTTAATATTTCTGCAAAAATGGTTTTTATTCCACCAGGATAATCCAGACTGGTTTCAAATGCTTGGCAATCGGTGTTGTTTTTATGGCTGTCAAAACACTTTTGTTTAATTATTTTACCTTTTTGGTAGCTTGCTTTTCGTTTAAGTTCCCCATTTTCATAGTATGACTTCAACTGTCCATCCAGCATTCCTCCATTGTAGGTTGTGCTGTACTTTTCATTTCCATTATTATAAAAAGCTTTTTCGATGCCATTTTTTCGGGAATTAATAAAATTTGTTTCGAAAATCAATTTCCCCTCATCCGAATATTCCATGTAGTCACCGTTCAATGCATTTTCTGAAAATGAACAGGTAATATGTTTTTCCCCGGAGGGATAGTAACGTTCATATATGCCGTGCAATTTTCCTTCTTTGTAATTTTCTTTATAAAGTACGGTAAGATTTTCGGAATAATGGGTATGCTCGCCATGTGGAACAAGGTCAAGTTTTTCTATCAAATCATTATATTCACTAATTTTTAAACTTGGAACAAATACCTGAAACTCCCAAATGTCAGAAAGCTTTTTGTCTTCTGAGTAAATATGGGCAACAATAATCCCTTCTTTTCCGGTTGCTGCATTTAATTGTACGAGTTGACCAGGCTCCAACTTTTGCGGAAAAGCATTAAATAGTACGGTATGGATTAGAAAAAAAAGTGCCAGGAGGCGTTTCATAGTAGATTGGTTATTTGATTTTTAACTTATGTAAAAATATAAAAAAAGAACAAATACCTAGTGTCATGATACACTTTCTATTTGTAAGGTTTTACCTCAGTCCAATAAATACAATTCAATAATTAATTGTGTTCTATTACCCTGACAAAAAAACTAAGAGATTTTATTTTCTGATATCTTTCATAAAAATGACTGAATGCGCGTGGATATTAAATTTGTATCTTCACAAAGTGAAAAATTTTCAGGAAATATTGGCACAGGATTCATTCTCGAAAGATGACTTAATCAGGTTGTTAACTGCAGAAGGAGAGGATAGGACTTTATTGTTTAAAAAATCACAAGCAAAAAAAGAAGAGGTCGTTGGCAGGAAAGTTTACTTTCGGGGCTTGGTTGAATTTTCCAATATTTGCTCAAAAGATTGCCTGTACTGTGGCATTCGGAAAAGTAACTCAAAAGTTGTCAGGTATAATGCTGAGGACGAGGAAATCCTGGAAGCGTGCAAATTTGCCTGGGAAAATAAATTTGCATCCGTTGTGCTCCAATCGGGCGAATTATCATCTCCCGCTTTTACAAAGAGGGTGAGCACTTTACTGAAAAAAATAAAGAAACTTTCAAACAACGAATTGGGAATTACCCTAAGCTGTGGCGAACAAAGCAGGGAAACCTATGAGCTGAAAAAAATAAAGGAAAGAAAGCGGTGCCCATCGGTATTTATTACGGATCGAATCATCCAATCCTGATCTTTATTATAAAATTCATCCGAAAAATGAAAAGCATTCTTTTGAGAACAGGCTGAATGCACTTCGATTATTAAATGAGACAGGCTACCAGGTAGGTACCGGGGTAATGGTAGGCTTACCATTTCAGACTATGGAAGATTTAGCAAACGATTTGTTGTTTTTTAAGGAAATGGATATTGATATGTGTGGCATGGGACCCTATGTGGAGCATGAAGATACCCCGCTTTTTGCACATCGGATGGGATTGGAAACCCGGGAATACCGTTTCGACCTCACACTGAAAATGATTGCTGCCCTTCGTTTGCTCATGCCCGACATAAACATTGCGGCAGCAACAGCTTTACAGGCTATTGATCCCGCCGGAAGGGAAAAAGCATTGGCCATTGGTGCCAACGTGATTATGCCAAACCTCACACCATGTGAATACCGGAAAGAGTATAAATTATATGCCGACAAGCCTTGTTTGGATGAGGATGCAGAATTATGTAAAAACTGTCTCGAAGCACGTATTGAAATTGCCGGAAGCGAGATTGGTTTTGGGGAATGGGGCGACTCCAGGCATTTTTTTAATCGGATGAACAAATAAGTTTCAATACAAATCACCCACAATCTTTCTTCCATGGAACTCCGTTACTCTGGTTTCTTTTTGGATTTTCAGAATGTTTTTATCGGTGACTTTGCCTGCTGCCATAATTTTAGGTTTTCCTTGTGAAAGGGTAACTAATTGTTTTAAAATCGTAATTCCTTCCATGGCAGTTGCTTTTCCACCCGAAGTCAAAATTCTGGTAATCCCTTTTATGTTGGTGAGTAAATTGTACGATTTTATCAAGTCCGGGGTGTCATCAAAAGCTTTATGGAATGTAACTTCAAGCGGCTGTGCATAGAGTGCTAATTGCGAAGTGTTTTTTATATCAATTTCATTGGATGGTGTTAATAGGCCAAGTACAATGCCTTGGGCACCTGCTTTTTTTGCGCAATCAATATCATTTTTCATTTGATCTATTTCCTGTTCCGAGTAAACGAAACCGCCGCTTCGTGGACGAACCATTACCATCACCGGAATTAAAAGCTTAGAACAAACTTCGTTCATCATCTCAAATAGAGGAGTCAAACCATCCAGTTCAAGATGTGAACATAACTCAATGCGGTCAGCCCCTCCTTTCTCTGCCAAAAAAGCTTCTTCTAAAGTTTCAACACATGCCTCTTTTTTCATCGTTTAAAAATAAAAAAAGGTTGGTCAAAAAATTTCACCAACCTTTTAAAAAATGCATGATTTTTTATTTTTTGATAATTTGTTTGGTCAGGACTTGTCCTCCTGATCTTAATTTAAGGATATACATCCCTCGTTCAAAATCTTTCAGTGATATCTTGTTCTGAGGATTGGTACTTTGTTTTGATAGCAATACCTTCCCATTTATATCTATTATTTCAAATGCGTATTTTCCTAGGTTGTCGTGTTTTAATATAAGCATATCTTTTGTTGGATTGGGATAGATTTGTACTTCCATTTTTGGCAGGTTATTTATCCCAACAACTTGGTCTTTATATAAAAATACGGTTGCCTCATTCTTTATAAAATTGTCACCGCTTTCATTGTAGTCAAAATAATCGGTGGATGTACTTCTTCCATTTTTATCGAGGTTGTAAATCATTAAACCATTGGGGGTCCAGGTCTGAGTTTCAGACATCCATGTGAAGAATGTCACATACTCAAGATCATCACCTGAATATATCAGTTTCATTATTTCAACAAAATTGGAACTTGCCTCATCCCAAAATGAAGAAACTGATTTGATTAAATTGTCCGATTCATCGTAAAAGTATTCTTCCTTCGACTGCATTTTATATTGGCTGGTTAGCATATCCCAGTTATACAAATAGTACCTTTTTCTTAGCCCATTTTCATAGGTAGTTGCATATTTTATTATTTGGGTCCAATTTGTATCAATTTCGGGCCAGTAAAATTGCTCTTCAACAATAGAGTCACAGTTGTTCAAATAATCCAATGTCTGTTTTATTGACTTTTTCCATGTAGATGCTTCATGTTGATATTCATACATTATTTGTTCTGTTCTTTGTTCCGACTCGTTAAAAGTGCTAATCCATTTGGTGTCTAATACCCAGTCCTGGGCAATGGTGTCGTAATTGTGATATACGGATGAGTCAGACAAGGTGCTGCTAAAAGAAAAATAAAAGTCACCTCGCGAATCAGGCACCCAAATGCCATTCTCCCAATCGTACGAAGTGGTATAAATATCCTTGGTTCCAAACTCATATTCTGTTTTTGAAGTAGGAATACTATCTTCTGCTTGTGCACTTTTATTCGCCAGAGAAGTATAATCAAAACTAAATGGGATTGCATTCAGTATTAAATAATCGGTTATTCTATGAAATCTGGATGTGCCCATTGCAGAATTCAAATATGGTACTTCTGAGGTTTTCTTTTTGTCTTTCGAAATGGAGTTTGAATAACTTAATTGAATACAAAGAATAGAGAATATTAGAAATAAAGGAAATTTTTTCATAATGTAGGTATTTTAAATTAGGGAAATAATTTTGGATTTATGTTCGCATAAAATTACATCTTACAAAGCTCAATGTCAATAGTTATTGCGAATGATGCAGTTATTTATATTTGTTCAAAATGATTGAAAGGCAAGTTGTTGCATTTTTCAAGTTATCCCGGTAATTTTCTATACTTTTGAAGAAGTTTTTTTAGAAGGGAATTTATGTCAGGATTCAATATTATATCGGTTGTGGGAGCCACGGCATCGGGTAAAACCTCGTTTGCAGCCAAATTGGCTTCCGAATTAAATGGGGAAATTATTTCGGCGGACTCAAGGCAGGTTTACCGTGGAATGGATATTGGGACTGGAAAAGATCTTGAAGATTATGTAGTCGATGGAAAAAATATCCCGGCTCATTTGGTTGACATTGTTGATGCAGGATATCAGTATAATGTGTTTGAATATCAGCGGGATTTTTTAAAGGTTTTTGAAGACATGAAAACCCGGGGTGTATTTCCTGTTTTGTGTGGTGGAAGCGGGATGTACATCGAAGCTGTATTAAAAAATTATAAGCTTATTCAGGTGCCCGAGAATCCGGTTTTAAGGGAATCTTTAAAAGAAAAGGAACTGCCTGAGCTGGCAAAAATCCTTGAAAGTTACAAATCAAACCTGCATAATATTTCCGATATCAGTACTGCGAAAAGGGCAATCAGGGCCATAGAAATTGCAGACTACTGTAGCAAAAACCCGGAACTGGAAACAAAAATAACACCCATTCACAGTTTAAATATCGGTATAAAATTCGATCGCTTATCAAGGCGAAAAAGGATTACGGAACGGCTTCATCAACGCTTAAACGAGGGTATGCTGGATGAGGTAAAACAGCTCCTTGACTCGGGAATAAAACCTGAAAACCTGATTTATTATGGTTTGGAATACAAGTTTTTAACCCAACACCTGATAGGGCAATTGAGTTACGACGAAATGGTCAGCAAACTTAATGTGGCCATCCATCAGTTTGCAAAACGTCAGATGACGTGGTTCCGAAGAATGGAAAAACAAGGAACAGTCATCCATTGGTTAGACGGGTACATGCCAATGGACGAAAAAATTGAAAAAACCATGGGCTTGTTAAATCATCCTTGATTTTTTTAGCTTCGCTCTTTCCAGATCATTTTGGCTTTGATGAGGTCAATCGAATCCGATTCGCGCACCACGCTGCACAGATGAGTCAAATCTTCTTTCACCTCTTTTTTTACGGATAGCTGATCATTTGGCATCCCTTCTTTTAAAAAGTTGACCTCAAATTCAATCAATTCGTTTTTTTCATGAAAAGAAAAATCGTAACTGTCTAAAATCCTTTCGAGATAGCGCCCACTATTAAAATGTTGATTGATATCAATTTCGTTAAACAATACAGGTGAGAATTTTAATTTTTCATCGCACTCTGGCGCCATGAGTTTTGATGGGTTTTCTCCAAAAACACTTTCATTATATGCCGGAACATTTTCCAACATAGATAGACGCTGGATACGTTTTGTTTCAAGGTTTATTGCCAACCAACTACTGGTGGCTTCGATAATACATTCACCGTTTTCATCAAAAAACTGAAAATCACGGTATCCGTAAAAACCATCGGTTCCCCTCGACCAGGTTGAAAGGCTGAATTTTTCTTTCCATGACGGTCTTCGGTAAATCTTTACCCATAGCCTTGACAGAACCCAAAACAACTTGCTTTCTTTTAGTTGATCATAGCCAAAACCCAATACATTCGCATGTTCGTTTGCGATTTCCTGCATGTGATAAAACAAAAATGAGGTCGATAGTTTTCCGAACCTATTGATATGGAACGATTTTATATAATGATCTGTGGTATATTTCATATTCTTGGGTTGATTATTTGATTAAACTTTTTCACAAATTTATTGTTCCGTTTTGAATAACTGCCAGTATTCACCATTTTTGCATAAAATTAACATTTTCCATGAGCGAAATAATTATCAAAACCCAGGAACAAATTGAAGGTATTCGAAGAAGCAGCCAACTTGCAGGGGAGGCTCTAAATTTCATCCAACCTTATGTAAAAGCCGGAGTAAGTACCGAATTCCTGGATAGCAAGATAGAAGATTTTATTACTGAAAACGGGGCAATTCCTGCCACAAAAGGATACAATGGTTATCCAAAATCTTCTTGTATTTCGCTAAACGAAGTGGTTTGTCATGGAATTCCTTCTGCAGAGGCCATTTTAAAAGAAGGGGATATTTTAAATATCGATGTGACTACCATATTGGATGGATTTTATGGGGATACTTCCAGAATGTTCACAGTTGGGGAGGTTGATAAAAAAGCGATGGAGTTGATTGAAGTCACAAAGCACTGTTTAGACTTGGGCATAAAACAAGTACAACCTGGAAATAATTTTGGGAATATTGGGTTTGTGATTAACCGTTATGCCAAAGCGAAAGGTTATTCTGTTGTTTATGAATTTTGTGGGCATGGAGTTGGCATTAATTTTCATGAGGCACCACAGGTGGACCATGCAGCGCGTAAAAACTCGGGCGAGAAAATGAAGCCGGGAATGATTTTTACTATTGAACCGATGATAAACATTGGGCGCCCATCTACTGTTATCGATAAAAAAGATGGTTGGACAGCCCGAACTGTCGACAAAAAACTATCAGCCCAGTTTGAACATACTGTTTTGGTTACAAAAAGTGGTTTTGAAGTGCTCACCGATGTGAATAATGAATACTTATAACATAAAAAAACGCTGGTGGCTAGCCAACGTTCTTTCTGTTTTCATGTTTTCTTGATTGTTTTCTTATCCCCAAAGGCTCTCATTTGTCATCCATGTTTCTAGTTCTAGTTTTCCTTCCGCTTCGTTGTCAAAATAATTTTCGTCTTGCATCCATGGCTCTAAATCCAAAGGTTGTTCCATTTCATTAATTTCTTCCAATTCAACTTTATTGAAATAAGAATTATCGAACATCCAGTCTTCGGTTTCCAAGGTTTCTTGTTCAATGGATTCGTATAATGGAAGTGAAATGGTGACTTCTGTACTTGATAATAGACTTGTTGGGGCAGCTTCATTTTCCACTGCTGGTGCTTCTACCAAAACAGAAGCAATTTCGTTAATGCTGTTGTGTGTTAAAACAGTATTCCAAAAGTCTTGGGCACTAACTGTGAAACTTAAAAGTACAATACTGATGAAAATTGCTGTTAACCTCAAAAATGTTGCTTTAAATGTGATTTTGTTTTTGTTTTCTGTTTTTGTTTTCATGGCTTTTACCTCCTCTATGTTTTCTGTTTCTACTCTTATGACGCTTACTTTTCTAAAATGTTACAATTTGTATAGAACTTTTTTTAATAAATTACCTTTTATAGAATTGTAATATGCTATACAAATATAAGTATAAAAAAAGGTAATATGCAATACAAAGTACTATTTATTTTTATGCTATTTTTAAAAGTGCGACATAAGTATTTGATATACAGTAAATAAAAATTTAAAATATTTTTAGAAAAAAATCTTCGCAGTATAGAATTTTAGATGTATTGAACATAATTAGTGAATTTATTTCTGAAAATTGCTAAAAAAAAGGTGAGTAAATAGTTTAAATAAGCATATTGAATGATTTAAAGGATAAAATGTATAATTTGAATATTCTTTATGGGCACGGAAAAAGCATAAAAATTTATCTTTGCAGAAGAATAGATAATAATAATATGTCCTTACAGATAGAAGAAAAAGATTTACAAAATTTTGTGATGGTTGGCGACAGGGTTTTGGTAAAACCTAAAAACCCGAGTGGAAGAACTAAAACAGGATTGTATTTGCCACCAACGGTTCAGGAAAACGAAAAAGTACAAAGTGGTTATATTGTTAAAGTTGGACCGGGCTACCCAATTCCGGCTATGACCGATGAGGATGAGCCTTGGAAGGAAAACCGTGATGAAGTAAAATATGTTCCGCTTCAGGTGCATGAAGGTGACTTAGCGGTTTATATGAACAAGAGTGGGTTTGAGATTGAGTTTAACGCAGAAAAATATATTATACTTCCCCATTCTGCAATTTTATTGGTGATTCGCGACGAAAGTTTGTTTAAATAAAAAAGCCATCTTTAAATAGAGATGGCTTCCTTATCTATTTAAGTATAAAATTTATTTTACCTCCTTGCACGCATTATAAATTCCATCAAACATTTCTTTAACATCGCTTGCAGCAACAGCCGAGAATGCAATTCTGAGAACATTGTTTAGGTTGATCAAACCAATGCTATATTTTTCAATTAATATTTTTCTTATTGCTTCACCATCCAATCCTTCAGCAAGCTGAACGCACATAAAATAGCCTGAGTTAAAAGGCAACGCAGTAAAGACCTCTTTGTATTTTTCATCTTTCAAGGTTTCTTTAACGGCATCGTACCGTTTTTTCATAATGTCGTACTTTTCTTGCTTTTGTTCATGATATTCGGGGCTGTTAAATGCAGTTAACAAAAGTGTTTGTGAAATATTTGCCGCATTCGAAATGTTTCCCCTAACCGCTCCTGCGGTTTTGTTTTCAAGCGCCGTATATAATTCGGCATCACCATTTTTTATACCATAAGTAATAAAGCCAACCCTGAATCCCCAAACGTAATCTTCTTTAGTAGCACCGTCAACTTTAACAGCCAACACATTCTTATGTAGCTGGCATAATGAGCTGAATATACTTTCTTTGGCAATCCCCTCTTCAAATACCAACCCAAAATAGGCATCGTCGGTAATTATAACAAGTTTATTTCCTGCTTCAGCAGATTCTTTTATTACTTCAAGAATTTCTTCGGTTTCTTTAAAGGTTGGGGTGTAACCGCTCGGGTTATTTGGGAAATTAAGGATTACTACTTTTTTTCCTATCCCCCCTTCAGCGAGTTTATTTTTAAATGCCTCAATGTCGAAAGCAGTATCTTTAAACAAGTTGAACTTGGTAAGTGGCGCTCCGTAAGTGTGCGTTAAGGTCAGGTTATAATTTCCCCAAAACAAATCAGGCACAATTACTTCGTCCCCTTCGTTCAGGAACATATAACCAGCCATGCTAATACCATGGGTAAGGGCATTTGTAACCACTGGTAAACTTAGCTCAACATCTTTCATCGAAGGGTTTTTCTCGTAAATCATGCTTTTCCACTTGGCGCGGATATCTGGACGCCCAAAACTTGGGGCATATGGAAATATCAACGATGGGTCAAGATTTACCTTTGAAGCAATGGCTTCAAGCCTCATTGGTGTGCCATCGTCTTCAATAGCTGCACCAATTGTTGCATTTATCTTTGTGCCCTTGGCATCAGCAGATTGTCCTAAAATACCCTTTTTAGGAAAGAAAATATTCTTTCCCCTTTCGGAAAGGAGGTCAAAAACAACTTCATTTTTTCCTTTGATAACCTGATTTAATGCTTCAGCTTGTGGATTCATGTCCTTAAATTTTAATCAAATATTATACTTATTTTATTTGGCGAAAGATAGAAAATTTAAATTCAGCTTTAATTCCTACCATACGTTTTTCGAGCGAAACTTTGTAATCTTAACATTTTAAAGATACTAGTTGTTTTTCTATAAAAAAATAGAACCATGAGTTCAAATTATTTATGAAATTCCATGTGCTTAAACGACCATTTAAGCAGAGGTTCATCCATACAGGTATAAATACCCATTTTAATTCGTATTAATACGTAAAATAAAGAATATGTTTTATTAATATATTGAATAGTAGTATCTTGTGGTTTGAAATACGTTAAGCTGACTTTTGCAAAAGGGTCGGTTTTCGTGTTTATTTTACCCTTTAAAATTGATTTATGAACCCTAAGTTTTTCAGATACACAATATTGATCCTTGTTTTGCTATTGGCATTTGCAATTACCTATCGGCTTTTATCGAGCCATAAACCAGAACCGGACCCAAAAAGAATTGAACACAATTGTGATAAACTGAGCACCTATCCTGGATTTTCAATTTACAAAACGAACGAAGATTATTTTGACAATGTTTTGTGCTCTTATCGTAATAGCAAAATTCAACGAATCCCAATGTTTAATATTGGAGATTGCCTTAATTATTTTACAAAAGATACCATCTACAAATGCAGGATAAAACTTTCAAAAGGCTACGTTTTAGATAAGGGCTGTTCATGTCACGATGTTTTTCTTGACATTTCAATAAAAGATTACTACAAATGGGAATTAGAAAATAATGCCACAGGTATGCCCAGAAATATGGTGTCAAACCTGATTTTAGACAAAGATCCGTTTAAAGAGTTTTGGTATGTTAAGAATTCGGAAAAGGGAAACTTTACAATTAAAGAAATTGAAACGTTAATTGCCGATAATAAACTTGAAGCCTATTTCAAAAGGCTTAAATAAATTTACGTGTTTAGGGCATTTAGTAACATGAAAAATATAGCAAGACAAAACAAAATTGTTACGACCGTCAACCATTTGTAATGCTTGTTTTTTTTCATTTCCGAAATAAAGGTGATAAGCGAAAGTATTCCGTTAAGGGTTAAGCCCCAATAAATTGGGACCATATGCAATGCTCTTGGGATTTCTGACATATCTAATACTTCCTGGTTCAGCTCGTCTTCACTAATAAAAATATCGGGAGACACAAGTTTGCTCAATAATGCATATAAAGCAAAAGCACCTAAAAGAACCAGACTGAAAACACCTATTTCCCAAAATACTTTTTTGTTTTCAATCCAACCATAAACAATTACAACAATGCTTACAAAGATTATCCATTGGGGAATTGTGAGCAAAAGGTATGTGATATCCATAGTCGAAGTGTATAAAGTAAAATTGTTATTTTTTTGTCAAACAAAAAAGGAATCGTTTTTAAGCTTCCCAATATTGTTAAATTTGGACAAACTTAAATAATTATTTATGAAAAAAATCCCAGTCGACCCAAAAGCCAAAGCACTTATTTTTGATTTAGATGGAACTATCATAGATACAATGCCCGTGCATTTGAAGGCATATCAAACAATATTGGCAGAATTTGGAATTGATTTTACTCCGCAAATGTTTGAAAAAGTAGCCGGAGTTCCTGCCAAGGAGACCATGGAAATAATATTTAAAGAACACCATATTTCGGCTGATCCGGTTGCAACAGCTATTTTAAAAGAAGAAGAATACGAAAGGTCGATGCTTCACTTAAAACCCATTGCCAATGTGTTGGAAGTGATTGAAGAATATCATGGAAAGTTGCCAATGTCGGTAGGTACCGGAGGAAGTAAAAAACTTTCATGGAAAGCATTAGAGGAAGTTGGGTTAAGCAAATATTTTGAAATTTTGGTTTCGAACGAAGATGTGTCTAAATTTAAACCTGATCCTGAAACATTTTTAAGATGTTCGGAGTTAATGGGGGTGGAACCAAAATTTTGCCAGGTTTTTGAAGATAGCAAGCTTGGAATACATGCAGCAAAAGTTGCCGGCATGATGTGGACCGATATTTTAGAGTATCAATAAATTGCTTAATCACTTAATTCTTCATCCAAATGAAAATTTCTTTTTTGATTGCCGTTTTGTTTCTTGTGCTTTCCTGTTCCGATAAAAAGTACAATCCAAAGAAAAACCTGACCATTGTTTCTTACAATGTTGAAAACCTGTTCGATTTAATTGACGAAGAAGCTAAGCAGGACGAAGAGTTTACTCCTGATGGCAACAAGCATTGGACTCAGGGGCGATATAACAAAAAATTGTCTGATCTTTCGCAAGTTTTAAGCGCCATAAATGGGCAAGAACTTCCGGAAATAATTGGATTATGTGAAGTTGAGAACAAAAAAGTAGTGGAGGATCTTTTTATGAACGGGGAATTCGATCCAAAAAATTACGGGATAGTTCATTACGAGAGCCCCGATTTTAGGGGAATTGATTGTGCACTGGCATATAATACAGCGGAAGTGGAAGTCGTTAAAAGCGAACCAATCCACGTGTCTTTTCCAGATGAACCAGACTATTTTACACGTGATGTCCTTTACGTAAAAGCAAAAATGAGTAACAAAGAAATATTCCATTTTTTTGTGAACCATTGGCCATCGCGGATTGGTGGAAATGAAAAAACCGAGCCGAACAGGATATTTGTGGCTTCTCTGGTGAAAGCAAAAACCGATTCAATTTTGACGGAAAACCCAAACGCAAACATTGTAATAATGGGCGATATGAACGATGAACCCGGAAATAAAAGTATTATGGGAACCCTTCAGGCTTCGCTGGAAATAGATGCAAACAGTCAATTAATAAATATGATGGCTCCGGCTTACGAGGAAGGAAAAGGCACGTATAACTTCCGTGGCGATTGGAACATGTTGGACAATATCATTGTTTCGAGATCGTTGTTTGACGGGAAAGGTTTCGACTGTGTCGATAAAAAAGGTCATGTGTTTAGTCAGGATTGGATGGAATATACAAATCAAAATGGCCAAGTTTCGCCAAATAGGACCTACGGAGGCCCAAATTATTACGGTGGAATAAGCGACCATTTCCCAGTTTACATTCGTCTTTCACGATAAAATATGGAATTTAAGGTAATATCGGAATACAAACCAACGGGAGATCAGCCGGAAGCCATAAAACAATTGGTTGAGGGGATTAACCGGGGCGATCAGTTTCAAACCTTGCTCGGGGTAACTGGCTCTGGTAAAACGTTTACCATGGCAAATGTTATTGAACGGGTAAAACGGCCAACGTTGATTCTCAGCCATAATAAAACACTTGCTGCCCAATTGTACAGCGAGATGAAACAGTTTTTCCCGAACAATGCGGTGGAGTATTTTGTGTCGTACTACGATTATTACCAGCCCGAAGCTTATTTACCAGTAACCAATACGTACATTGAAAAGGATCTTTCCATTAATAAAGATATCGAGAAATTAAGGCTTTCAACAACTTCGGCTTTGCTTTCAGGAAGGCGCGATGTTATTGTGGTTTCATCAGTTTCGTGCCTGTATGGAATCGGAAACCCGGATGATTTTCATGCCAATGTGATCACAATAGCAAAAGCGCAGAATGTTGGGAGGAATATTTTTCTTAGGCAACTGGTCGATGCCATTTATTCAAGAAGCGAATACGATTTTGAACGCGGTAACTTCAGGGTGAAGGGTGATACCGTGGATGTTTTTCCGGCTTATGCCGATACGGCGTATAAAATAATTTTTTGGGGCGACGAAATTGAAGAATTATATTCGTTCGATCCGGTTTCAGGGCAAATTTTTGAGGAGTTGGAGAATGTTGTCATTTATCCGGCAAATATATTTGTGACTACCAAAGAGCGGATGAACTCTGCCATTAAAGAAATTCAGGATGACCTGGTAAAACAGATTGAATTTTTTAAAGATCTGGGCAAACCTTTGGAAGCAAAGCGGATTCAGGAGCGTGTTGAATACGACATGGAAATGATGAAAGAGCTTGGTTACTGCCCGGGAATCGAGAATTATTCGCGCTACTTTGACGGAAGGGAACCCGGAACACGCCCATTCTGTTTGTTGGACTATTTTCCCAACGATTTTTTAACCATTATCGACGAAAGCCACGTGACCATTTCTCAAATCAGGGCAATGTATGGCGGCGATTATTCGCGAAAAGTTAATTTGGTGGAATATGCATTTCGCTTGCCCGCCGCAATTGATAACCGTCCGCTTAAGTTCGAAGAATTCGAGGGAATTGTCAACCAAATGGTTTTTGTGAGCGCCACACCTGCCGATTATGAACTTAACCTGTGCGAAGGGGTAGTGGTAGAACAGGTGATCCGTCCAACCGGATTGATTGATCCAATGATTGACGTGCGGCCAAGTTTGAACCAAATTGATGACCTGCTTCACGAAATAAATTTACGCATTGAGCAAAACGAACGGGTGTTGGTAACAACCCTAACCAAACGAATGGCGGAAGAGCTCACCAAATATTTATTGAACCTGAATGTGAAAACCCGATACATTCATTCGGATGTGGATACCCTTGAACGGATTGAAATTCTGGAAGGATTAAGAAAAGGTGAATTTGATGTGTTGGTTGGAATCAACCTGCTCCGCGAAGGACTTGACCTACCGGAAGTGTCATTGGTGGCTATTCTCGATGCCGATAAAGAAGGTTTTTTACGTTCGGAACGTTCGTTAACCCAAACTGCGGGTAGGGCTGCCCGAAACCTGAATGGTAAAGTGATTATGTATGCCGATAAGATTACGGCATCGATGCAAAAAACCATTGATTCGACCAACCATCGCCGCGAAAAACAATTAAAGTACAACGAAGAAAATAATATTACACCAACTCAGATTGTGAAAGCAAGCCGCGAAATTGTTGGCTATGAATACAACACAGAAAAAAGCAACCGTTATTACGATCGGGATGAAACCATCGTAGATGTTGCAGCTGATCCGGTGGTTAAATATATGAGTGCCGATGCCCTGGAGAAGACCATTCAAAAAACAAAAAAACAAATGCAGGCAGCGGCGAAAGAGCTTGATTTTATTGAAGCAGCGCGCTTGAGGGATGAAATGTATAAGCTGCAGGAATTATTAAAAGAAAAGAAAAAATAGGGAAACATCCTTTCAGGTTCAAAAGGGAAATGTAATTTTGTACACAAACAAAAGAACTGAAAACAATGCCAATTTCGGAAATAATACAAACTATTAAAGAGGTTATTTTAAGCCCTGCTAAATTTTGGGAGAAGGTTAAATCGCCCGAGGTTGGCACAAAACTGTTTGTACAGTATTATTTACCTTTGTCTATTCTTGCATCACTGGCTGTTTTTCTGGGCGCCTGGTTCGGAAGTGCTAATTTTTATTATCGTTTTGCGATTTTTAAAGCACTGAACGAATTAGTTGTTTTTATTCTACAATATTTTATATCCGTATTTTTAGTCAACGAATTAATGCCCAATTTTGGGGGTGAAAAAAATAAGTTGATTGCTCAAAAACTGGTTGTTTTTTCATTGACCCCGTTTTTGTTGGTGTCGATACTTACCGGCTTGTTTCCCGGGCTTTATGTAGTGGATATTTTAGGATTGTACAGCATCTTTATTTTCTGGACAGGCGTTAAAGCATTACTTAATATCCCATATAAAAAAGAAAGCGGATATGTTTTGAGCACTGCTTTGCTCAACTTGTTTGTGTTTGCATTCCTAAGCATATTGCTTTGGAAAATCTTTGTATCCTTTATTTAGATGGCACATAAAACAGCAAATGTCAATATAAAAAACCGAAAGGTTACGTTCGAGTACGAACTTATCGAAACCTTTGTTGCAGGAATCCAGCTTGTAGGAACCGAAATAAAATCGATCCGTGGGGGAAAGGTGAATATGGGGGAGTCGTATTGCCAGTTTAATTTCAGCAATGAATTGTACGTTAAAAACCTACATATTTCGGAGTATGAATATGGCACCCATAATAACCATGAAGCCCGGCGCGATCGGAAATTATTGCTCAACAAAAAAGAATTGGAGAAGCTTCAAAAAAAGGTCCGTGAGTCGGGTTTGACCATTGTTCCGGTAAAAATGTTTGTAAATGAACGCGGGTTGGCAAAAATTGTCATCGCCCTTGCAAAGGGTAAAAAGACATATGATAAACGTGAAAGCCTTAAACTGAAGGATGCCAAACGCGATATGGACAGGATGCGAAAAGCCTGATTAAGCTTCATTTACATTGTAGTTTGTTTTCCCCGGTTTGTATTGTTTGCCATGGACAATGCAAATGAATATATAACAATTAAAACGAAAGAAATTGAAAGAAAAAACCAAAACCAACATTCTGTCTGTGGTATCAGAGCAGGCAATTGAGTTTTTAAATGGCATTAATTCAGTGCCTATCGGAGTAACAAAAAGCAAGGACGAAATTTTAAGCAGAATTGACACCAAATTGCCCATTCAAGGGGAAGATGTTTCTGTTTCGTTGGCAAAATTAAGCGATGGCGTTAAAGCCGGACTAATTGGAAATCAGACCCCAAGGTTTTTTGGGTTTGTAATGGGTGGCACTTCAACGGCTGCCATAGCTGCCGATTGGCTGACGTCGGCATGGAACCAATGTGCATTTATGTACAATTCATCACCTTCGGCTGCAATATTTGAAGAAGTTGTTATGGGATGGCTTTTAGACTTGCTTTCCTTACCAAAGGATTCATCCATCGGTTTTGTTACCGGTGGGCAAATGGCAAATTTTACAGCTATTAATATCGCCCGAAATACAATCTTGGAAAAATACGGTTGGGATTTTGATAAAAATGGGCTGCAAGGTGCGCCATTCATAAGTATTTATGTCGCAAGTGTTTGTCATGGAACACTTCTTTCAGCAATCAGGATGAACGGATTTGGCGAAAACAACATTGTTAAAATTGAAACCGACGCTGAAGGACAAATGATCGTATCTGACCTGGAAGAAAAACATAAAGGCAATTCTGGTCCAAAAATTATTTGTAGTCAGGCAGGTAATGTAAATACCGGAAGTTTTGATTCTTTTGAAGAAATTGCTTCCTTGGCAAAAGAGCATAACGTCTGGCATCATGTCGATGGGGCATTCGGGCTTTGGGCAAGGGTTACGCCACGGTATTCCGGATTAACCGAAGGAATTGAAAAAGCCGATTCATGGACAGTTGATGCGCATAAATGGTTGAGCGTTCCCTTCGAAACAGGAATGATAATTACCAGGCACAAAGAATCTTTGGCAAGTATTAAAAAAGTGCGCTGCGCATATTCAGGCAAACAGGATGATTCCCTGCGTGATTGTTCGCAATGGGGGCCCGAAAACTCTAAAAGGTCAAGGGCATTTGTATTATATGCTACCATACGGAATTTAGGAAAAGAGGGGATACAGGAAATTATTGAGAGAAATTGTGATCAGGCAATTCAATTGTCCGATATGCTGGATTCTTTGCCATACGCTTCAATCGTAAACAAAATTCACCTTAACCAGGTTTTGTGCCGTCTTAATCCTGAGGGTGTGACTGATTTGGATTTGTTTCATCAAAAAGTTGCCAAAAGGACTCAGGAAGAAGGTACCTGCTGGCTCGGAACCTCTGTTTGGGGCGGGTTAACGGTTTTAAGAGTGTCAATAACGCATTTATACACTTCCGCAGAAGATATTCAGATTACTTTTGAAGCGATAAAAAGAGCGGTAGATTATATGTTAGAAAACGAGGTCATATAATTTTGGCAATAAGCAAAACAAAGCACTTTGAGAAATATATTCAGGTCTTATTTATCATGTAGGCCCTGACCATTTAGGATTTTTTCCACACATTTTTCAATCCTCGATTCCCTGGTTTTGGATTGTTTTGGTGCCGAAAAATAAAGGATATACCCTCTTTGCCGTCCGCGTGTTAATGCCTCAAACGCATTTTTAAAGATCGGGTCATTGGCCATTTTCGTTTCCAGTTCTTCAGGAATTGGTTCCGGGTTCTTTTTGTAGTCAACTTTCAAGCCTGCTTTTTCCAGCTCGATTGCTTGGTAAATAAAAGCTTTGATATCTGCTTCCAGGGCTTTTATTTCGTCCAGGTTGGTCACCCTGATTACCCGGGTAGCCTGCGAATTTTCTCCTGGTTTTTGCAAAATATTTTTAGGATCGTTTAATAAGGATCCTTTGAAAAAGTTTACCGAACAATAATTCACGAATGCACTCAAAATGAACATATTTTTACCTCGGAAGGTATAACACGGAACGCCCCATTTCGCTTGTTCCGTTAAACCACAATCCTGAATAATATGCCGCAGGAATTTTAATTCATTTGTCCATTTATGGACTTTGCAATCAGGGGTACCACCCTGAGGGCAACGCCCGCAACCATCTATAAAATAGGCATCAACATCTTTGTTCATTCCAAAATCAATTCATTTCCTAAGCATAACATTTAAGGCTGATAGTTGTTTGTTTGAGGATGGTAATTTATTGAATGGCTGCGCCGAATTACGTTTTTAAGTTTGGTTGGTGTTTCGCATTTTAACCATTTTTTATCATCGTAGCCCTTTTCCCGAAGAATTGGGTCAATAATATAATAGCGCATTTCTTGTTCGTTCATAACCATAACCATAACTGTAAGGTGTTAGTATTTAACAGTTTAACTGTTTTGAGCCAGTAGTAAAATGATGATTTATCCGGTTGTCTTTTCAAGCGGTTCAGAAAATTCCAATCCGGATTTTCAATATTCAAATCTTTAATATCTTGTCCTTCGTAATAAGCTAAAGGACTCATGTCATTTACCAGTATTTTGGCTGCCAAATAGGCTATCCGAGCAGATGCTGGTACCGCATTATCAATTCTAAAATTGCCTGACATTAAATATCCGGTGCCAAACGAATAATCCCTCTTTGTAATTGCGCAAACTTTGCTTTTTCTTCTGTGGTTCCTCTTTCCCTTTTTGTGATAATTAAACAAGTATCAATAGTGTCTTGAAGGACTTTCTCTGGTGTTAAATCTGGATGTGATTCTTTTCGATATTCAATTTCATGTTTTGCAAAGAGTTGAAAACTTTTTGCAACTACTTTAAAAGAAGAAATTTTTTCAAACAGTTTACTTAAATCATAAAGTTGTTTGCAAATTTCCATTGTAGCAGGTTGACCACCTTTTTCGTATGGAATACCAATTGTATTTGGTGCAAATGCAGTTAACTTGTCACCTGTAATTGCATCAATTGTTGGTACCGTAACCATGGTTTTATCTTCGGTTTCAATCCACTTGGCTCTTATCTCATTATCTGCTACTTCCGGGTAGGGAGAATCTTCAAAAAGAATATCTAAAAGTACAGTACCAGCATATGCTGCTTTTATTGAAGATTCATAAGCAAATGTGTAATGCGCTTTTGGAATTCCCGGTTTGTAACTTCTGTGTTCATTAAGTTCAAAACCCGTAAACCTTGACGATACAATTACTTTTGTCAATATAGCTTCAAGTTCTTCTTTTTTTGTATTTGAAATAATATCAATGTCAATAGAAAATCGATTTCCTTCTTCTAATAGTAAAACCAGACTAGTACCACCCTTAAAGGTGAATTTCAATCCATTTTGCTGAAGTTGTTCCAATAAATGCAATGCATAAATCATTTTTTCTAAAATGATTATATCAATTCTTCTGTGTGCTGCCTGTTGTTTAAAGGATTGCAGCCATTCTTCCGTAAAACATTTCTCTTTAAACATCTATAATATCTTTTACTAAATAGTTCATGTTATTACTTAAAAACAATTTAATATTATTGTCTCTTTCTCGTCTCTTTGCATAACTCAAGAGCTTTGTAAAATTAATGTCATAGCTCTTTAATGCATTTTCAAAAATGTGAACCAATTCAGAGCCTTGCGAGTAATAAAAAAGTTTATCCTCTGAAAAAATATCAACTAATATTTTTTCCAAGAAAGGTGTATGAAATTTTAATTTCTTTTCCGTTCGTTTGCTAATAGGAGAACGGGTTACCAGTTTTTTAATCACAATAGGTTGTAAGCTTTCTGCAACATAAAAATTCATAGCTTTTTCATCTGGAGTCAGAAAGACTTCCGCTTTATACGTTTCTTTTAGCTCGTAGAAAAAGGAATCTAAAAAGTCTTTTTCTGTTTCAATTATAAAAATCTTTTTGCTAGCCTGATGTTGAGAAAATTCATTTAACCAATTAGTTTCCCAAATGCAATATTTTACATCTTCGAATCTATCATTGATTTTCTTAGCGAGTTTTATTAAATCTTGTGAAACATCTGGTTTGTACTTTGGTTTGTATGAAATAGTATATAAACCACGCATAAGTGGTTTAATTATATTTTTGTTTTTTAAGTCATAGATTCTCCAACCAAAAGTTCCCTCTTTTAGTTCAGGTTCAAAGTATTTAAAGAATTCAAAAAGGTCATCTCTGGAGAATGACTCTCTGTCTTTAAATTCTTCTATCAATCTATTTTCTATAATTTTAGGCATATTTAAAATCCAATTTTTGCCAAATATACAATATTCTGGTTAAATTTAGAAATCAAAAATATGCCAGTATTAGGGAATTCTGGTAATTATTTGAAATGTGTGTGTTGGCAAAAGTTGCACTCTTTGGCTTGAGTATCGGCTTGTGGAGCTTGCCAATGTGTGCAATGAGCGTTGGCTTCTCATTGGTTTTTAATTTTTCTCTATAAGTAGCAAATTGTCCTATTTTCATTTCTTTTTACACTTGGCGGTAACAGGTATGTAACCCAACTCCCATCTTTATCCTCAAATTACAACGCTTTGCTTTAGAAATCCGGGGGCTATTCTATCTGCCTTTGGGTAGGCTGCTTCGCTTCTTTGCTTTCTATTGTGCATCCGGGTTTCGTTGCTTTTGCAAGGTAAGCATCCAATGTTTAAATCGCAAAGAAAAAATTAGTCATCTTTAGCATGGTGATTTGCCTTTTAAAATTCCATTTAATTCATTTTCTAAACTATGAACCAAACTGCCCTTTGTTTGTCATAGATAGAAATAAAAAATAGGTATTCTGCTTATGGGGTATCAGGCAATAAAATCATTAGTAAATAAGGAAACAGAAGCATATAAAAGCAACGTTCAGCTTTATGAAAGGTTGTTGGCAGATTATGCTGAAAAGCTGGGCGGTGCCATCTCACATGGACCGGCAAAAGCAGTGGAGAAACACCGCGACAGGGGCAAGCTTTTAGCCCGCGAGAGGATAAACCTTTTGTTGGATAAGGGTACACCCTTTTTGGAGTTGTCGCCCATGGCTGCATTCGATCTATACAACAATGAATTTCCTTCGGCAGGAATTGTCACAGGCATTGGACTCATTCATGGCCGTGAATGCGTGGTGGTTGCCAACGATGCAAGCGTTAAAGGCGGAACCTATATAAAAGAAACCATTAAAAAGCATATCAGGGCACAGGAAATTGCCATGCAAAACCATTTGCCTTGTATCTACCTGGTTGACTCAGGTGGTGTATTTTTGCCGGAACAAGCCAATGTGTTTCCCGACAGGTTCGATTTTGGGAGGATATTTTATAACCAGGCACAAATGTCGGCAGAAGGGATTCCGCAAATATCAGTGGTAATGGGATCGTGTACTGCGGGTGGTGCCTATGTTCCGGCAATGAGCGATGAAGTGGTAATGGTTAAAAACCAGGCAACTATTTTTATTGGTGGTCCGCCACTGGTAAAAGCCGCAACGGGGGAAGATGTAAGTGCCGAAGAACTTGGGGGTGCCGATGTGCATACCAAAATTTCGGGCGTTGCCGACCATCTTGCCGAGGATGATGTGGAGGCGCTTAAAATTTGCCGGAATATTGTGTTGTCGTTTAAAGCTCCCGATCGCCAAAGCAACAATCAAAAGCAACCGGAAGCGCCCCTTTACCCCATGGAAGAAATGTATGGGCTGATTTCATTGGAACTGAAAAAGCAAATCAACGCCTACGAACTAATTGCCCGATTAACGGATGGTAGTAATTTTCAGGAGTTTAAAGCTGAATATGGTAAAAGCCTTGTCACCGGATTTGCCCATATCATGGGTTTTCAGGTGGGATTTATTGCCAATAATAGTTTCCTGACTTCCGAAAGTGCATTAAAAGGCGCCCATTTTATCGAGCTGTGCACACATCGCGAAGTGCCCATTATTTTTTTACAGAATATCACGGGTTTTATAGTTGGTAAGAAACACGAACATAGCGGGATTGCGCGAAGTGGCGCAAAACTTATCCATGCTGTGGCAAATGCTTCGGTTCCTAAAATTACCCTGGTTTTTGGTGGTTCCTATGGTGCTGGAAATTATGCCATGGCGGGCCGTGCCTACGATCCCAATTTCCTGTTTATGTGGCCAAATGCAAAAATTTCGGTGATGGGTGGCGAGCAGGCTGCAAGTGTGTTAAATACAATTGGAAATGAGAAGGCTGCCCAGCTAACCGAACAATTTGAAAAGGAAAGTACCGCATATTACAGTACAAGCAGGCTCTGGGACGATGGCATTATTGAACCTGAAAATACCAGGGAAGTACTTGCCATGGCTGTTTCCACTGTTTTAAATAAAAAGTTTGGGAAACCAAGATTTGGTGTTTTTAGAATGTAAAGTATGACGAATTCTTTGATCGTAGATAAAAATAAAAAGGTTGCCACCATTACCCTTAACAGGCCTCAGGTGCACAATGCATTAAATCCTGAATTGATTAATGCATTAAAAGGAACAGTGCAAGATTTAAGTTGTGATGAAAATGTCGAAATTATTGTTTTTAAAGGGAAGGGTGCTTCATTTTGTTCTGGAGCCGATTTAAGCTGGTTCAGGCAATTGGGAAAGTTGGACCTGCAGCAAACAAAAGAAACCCTGAACGATTTGCCTGAACTTTTACTGACAATATATAATTCACCAAAAATTACCATTACAGCAACTCACGGGTCGGTTATGGGAGGCGGAATTGGCCTGGTATCGGCATGCGATTTTGTGGTGAGTGAAGAAAATTGCCAATTTGCTTTCAAAGAAGTTAAACTGGGAATTATTCCGGCAACCATTTCTCCATTTGTAAGTATGAAGATGGATAGCTCAAAAGCAAAAGGGCTTATGCTCACAGGTGAGGTGTTTAATGGAATTAAAGCCGGGAAGGCTGGTTTGGTAAGTCATTTGGCTGCAAACGGACAATTGGAAAAGGAGTTGGACAAACTGTTAAATGAATTGAAAGGGAGCGAGGCAAATGCAGTGCAACAAATAAAAAAACTGATCAACGAAGCCAGGCACCAGCAATTAATAATTAAGGAACTGGAAGGTACCACTGCAATCCTGGCTGAATTGGTCCATTCTAAAGAAGTTCAAAAAAGAATGAAATTGTTCTTTGATAAGAAAAATGAATTGAAGGTTAAGAAGCGTTAATGAAAAAAATAAGCAGGTTATTAATAGCCAATAGGGGCGAAATAGCTGTTCGTATAATAAAAACAGCAAAACAAATGGGCATATCTACGGTTTCGGTTTACACCCGGAACGATGAAGCCAGTTTGCATGTAAAATTTGCTGACAAAGCTGTTTTGTTAGAGGATGAATTGCTGGGAAAAACCTTTTTATCGGCGAAGAAAATGATTGAGGTTGCCTTGAACGAACAATGCGATGCCATTCACCCCGGTTATGGTTTTATTTCTGAAAATCCGGAATTCCCATGGCTTTGTGTTGAGAATGGATTAATCTTTATCGGACCCACTGCCCAAAGCATGGAAATTCTTAGCAATAAAGTAAAAGCCCGAAGTTTTGTAAAATCGATTGGCGTTCACGTAATCAGTGGCATTTCAGGTTCGGTGGACGAATTGCAAGAAAGTGCAAAATACCTTGATTTCCCGATTATGATTAAACCACTGGCAGGCGGTGGTGGGAAAGGCATTTTTGTGGTACATCAAGCCCATGATTTGCCGGAATATTTGCAAAAAGCCGGGCGTGAAGCCCAAAACTATTTTAACAATTCCGAATTGTATGTGGAGCATTATTTTGAAAAAGCCAGGCATATTGAAGTACAATTGTTAGGCGATCAGTTTGGCAACCTGGTTCATCTGTTCGAACGCGAATGCTCCCTGCAACGAAGGTTCCAAAAAATTATTGAAGAAGCGCCTTCACCTACAATCTCTGAAAAAACCAGGAAAAAGATTTTAGATGCAGCAGTAAAAATTGGAAAAGCAGTTGGCTATCAAAGTGCCGGAACCATTGAGTTTTTGGTCGATCACAATGAAAATTTCTATTTCCTGGAAATGAATACCAGGATTCAGGTGGAGCACGGGGTGACGGAGTTGATTACCGGAATTGATCTGGTAAAAGAACAATTAAAAATAGCTTCCGGTGAAAAACTGGCATTGAAGCAAAACGAGATTTCTATTGAAGGGCATGCCATCGAAGCACGAATATATGCCGAAAACATATTTAACGATTTTATGCCGGTTCAGGGGAAAATCGTTAAGCAAAATTTAGATCAGATAAAAGATGCAAGGATCGACACGCATATCACAGACAATATGATATTGCCGCAAACGTATGATTCGTTGCTTGCCAAAGTTTTGATGAAAGATAAAAGCAGGGAGGGGGCAATTAAAAAATTAGAGGAATGTTTAGGGCAAGCCGAAATATTTGGCATCGAAAACAACCTTGCTTATCTTCAATATCTGGTTTTTGGAGACGATTTTAAAAACAATCTGTTTTATACAAAGTATATTGAAGAAACGCTCGATCAATCGAGAGACAAGCTTTTGAAATTGAAGGAGGACTCCACACATGTTTTAGCAATAGCTTACCTGCTTGTTCATTTTATTCAAACCAAAAAATATCCCAATAACGTGTGGGAACAAATCGGATATCAGCGATTGAAAAATGAAATAAATGTGCATGTCAACGGAAAAGATGTATATTTGAGCTGGAATAAAAGAGTAAAAGGTATTGATTTGTGTGTTGAGGGAAACGGTTTTTCTCTAAGCGATTATCAAATAAATGAGCCTTTTGTTTCGTTTCAACTCGAAAACCAAAAATGTCAACTGTCTTATTTAAAGGAGGATGGATGTACGTATGTGCATTATTTGGGAATGTCTATCAAGCTGACTTCCAATTCAATCCTGTCAGAATCTACCATTGTTAAGAAGTCCAAAAACTTTGAAAATAACCCGGAAGTTAAAATCGATTCCCCTTTGTTTGGGCGGGTTGTGGCAATCCATGTTAAAGAAAATGATCGAATAAAAAAAGGGGATGTGCTAATGGTTATTGAAGCAATGAAAACAGAAAATACAATTGTAAGCCCAATTTCCGGTTTCGTTGAGTGCGTAAATATTAAACAAAATGAGCAGGTTCAAGAAGGGCAAATAATGGCGTTAATACTGCCATCAAAAAAAAATGTAAAAAAATTGGAACTCAATTAAACAATGGTTGTTTCATAAGTGAAAATTAATGATTCAAATGAGTATGAACGTTTTTAGTACACCAAAAAACGAGGAACTGAGGCAGAAAATCAGGGATTTTGCCGAGAAAGAAGTAAAACCTGTAATTCTGGAATACGATAAGAAAGAGGAATTTCCTGTTGCCCTGATTAAAAAGTTAGGGAAACAAGGTGTTTTTGGAATAAATGCCCCTAAAAAATATGGAGGTCAGGGCGAAGATACCTTGTCGTATATAATTGCCGTGGAAGAACTTGCCAGGGTTGATGGTTCGGTTGGGGCTACCCTTGCCGCACATAACTCGCTTGGAATTGGTCCAATTGTAGAGTTTGGTACCGAGAAGCAAAAGCAGAAATTTTTACCAGATTTATGCACCGGGGAAAACCTTTGGGCCTTTGGCTTAACCGAAAAAAATGCCGGCTCGGATGCACAAGCCGTTGAAACAAAGGCAGAGCTTAAAAACGGAAAGTGGATTATCAACGGATCAAAATTATACATTACCAACGCCAGTTCTGAAATTGCCAGCGGCATGACCGTGGCTGCAATTACCGGGGTTCGTGCCGGAAGCAAAAAAGAAATTTCAGCCATACTCGTTCCCAGTTCTTTGCCTGGCTACTCAAAAAAAACAATGACCGGAAAACTGGTGTGGCGTGCCGCCGATAATGCCGACATACAACTTGAAAATGTAAAAGTACCAGAAGAAAACCTGCTTGGAACACGGGGGAAAGGTATTAGTATTATGCTGAAAACCATTGATAACGGAAGGCTTTCAATTGCTGCGTTGGGCCTGGGGTGTGCCCAGGGAGCCTATGAAATGGCCAAAGATTACGCACAAAAAAGAAAGCAATTTGGTCAGCCCATTGCATCTTTTCAGGCGGTATCGTTTAAACTGGCCGACATGGCTTTGAAAATCGAAAATGCCCGAAATACTTTGTACAACGCTTGTTGGTTGAAAGATAATGGACATCCATTTGGGAAACAGTCGGCAATGGCAAAATTGTATTGTTCCGAAATTGCAAAAGAAGTGACCGATGAGGCAGTACAAATTTTTGGGGCAGCTGGTTTAATGC
Source organism: Prolixibacteraceae bacterium (assembly GCA_963677475.2). Lineage (GTDB taxonomy): Bacteria > Bacteroidota > Bacteroidia > Bacteroidales > Prolixibacteraceae > JABMQB01. The sequence continues at coordinate 600,081 of CAXXQD010000022.1, forward strand.
GTGAAAACCACGTGGAACGGTTTTATCGCGATCAAAGATTGCTGCAAATTGGGGAAGGCACCAGTGAAATACTACGAATGGTTATTTCCCGAAAAATATTAAATGAACAATGGTAATTTCTATTTCACATAGGCATTAAAAGACTAAATTTGTATGCATTTCAGTTAATTGTATGAGTGACCGCAAATTAGACCATATAAATCTTGCGTTTGAAGCCCAGGTTGAAAGCTTAAAAAATGATCCCCGGTTTTATTATGAACCACTTCTAAGCAAAAGCCCGGATAAATCTTTCCCCAGGATTTCTTTTTTAAATAAAGAATTAGGGGCACCAATTTGGGTGTCGAGCATGACCGGAGGAACTGAAATTGCACAAAAAATTAATCGAAACTTAGCTCTTGCTTCCCGTAAGTTTGGTTTGGGCATGGGTCTCGGATCGTGTCGGAAATTACTTAACAGTAAAGATCACTGGAACGATTTTGATTTAAGGGATGCTATCGGCGAAAGCCAGCCATTTTATGCTAATTTAGGAATTGCCCAGGTCGAGGAATTGTTGAGGAAAAATAACTTTCGGAAGATTGAAGACCTGGTTGGCGAGCTGAAAGCTGATGGATTGATTATTCATGTGAACCCTTCCCAGGAATGGTTTCAACCTGAAGGAGACCGTTTATTAAATGCACCAATAGATACGATTTCGGAGCTACTGCAAAAACTTTCGATTTCGGTTATTGTGAAAGAAGTAGGACAGGGAATGGGGCCACAAAGCCTGAAACGTTTAATGAAACTTCCGTTGGCAGCCATAGAATTTGGGGCTTTTGGAGGGACCAACTTCTCAAAACTGGAGCTTCTCAGAAGAAAAGATAAACAATTCATGCAATTTGAACCTTTAACTTATGTGGGGCACCCTGCACTTGAAATGGTCAATTTTGTGAACGATATTGTGGAGAAAGAAAAAGATATTCTGTGCAAACAGGTTATAATTTCAGGAGGGGTAAAAAACTTTTTAGATGGTTATTACCTTTTGAAAAAATGTAGAATTCCGGCAGTTTACGGACAGGCATCTGAGATGTTAAAACATGCACAAAACGATTTGGAAGAATTGGAAGGTTACCTTGAAAATCAAATAAAAGGGCTGCAATTTGCAGAAGCATTCCTTAGGTTAAAAGACGATGAACCCACAAAATAAAAATTCATATATCACCGGATTTTCCAAATGGGACATTGGTAAAAAACTGGAATTTATTTCCTCGCAAACCGGAATTGACATACATGTTTTGATGAAATATGCATGGCCCGACGAGGAGATTGCCAATATTATTAATAAACTGAGTGAAAATACGGTTGCCCATTTCCCTTTCCCGTATGGCTTGGCCCCGAATTTTAAAATCCAGAACAGGAATTATGTTTTGCCCTTGGTGACCGAAGAAAGTTCGGTTGTTGCGGCGCTGGCTAATGCTGCAAAGATTTGGCACCCTAAGGGAGGGTTTCGTTACAAAGTTCTCGGAACGGTAAAAAAAGGACAAATCCACATTTTCTGGACCGGGCAACAGGATGTTTTTTTTAAAAAATTCCAGAAATTTAAGCATACGCTCCTTCAGTCGGTAAGGAGCATTTCCGGGAATATGGAAAAAAGGGGAGGGGGAATCCTTGAAATAGAGTTGCTTGATAAAACCAAAGAATTGCCCAATTATTACCAGCTCGATGTTAGTTTCGATACCCTTGACGCCATGGGGGCAAACTTTATCAATTCTGTGTTGGAGCAAATGGGCAAAACATTTGAAAAGCTAATGGCTGAGAATTTTCCCAATGAAGCAGCTGTTGAAGTAGTCATGTCAATCTTATCGAATTTTACGCCCGAGTGCCTGGTAAAAGCGTGGGTTGAATGTCCCATTGATGAGTTGGACGAAGTCATTGCAGGGCTATCAGGAAAGGATTTTGTCGATCGTTTCGAAAAAGCAATCAATATAAGTACTGTGGATGTTTCGAGGGCAGTAACGCACAATAAAGGCATTTTTAATGGGATCGATGCCTTGGCACTTGCCACCGGAAATGACTGGCGCGCCATCGAATCGGCAGGACATGCCTATGCAGCCAGAAACGGATCATATCAGGGACTGACCAAGGTTTATCTTGATGAAAAAATGTTTAGTTTTTCCATTGAATTGCCCATGAATATTGGCGTGGTTGGAGGAGTAACAAGTTTGCATCCCATGGCGGCACTGTCGATGAAAATATTAAATGAACCTTCAGCAAAAGAATTAATGGGCTTGTTTGCTGTGGCAGGATTGGCCAGTAATTTTGCAGCAATTACTGCTTTAATTGGGAAAGGGATTCAAAGCGGGCACATGAAAATGCACCTAAAAAATATTTTAACACAACTTCGGGCTACAGAATCGCAGTCGGAAAAAGCCGGGGAGTTCTTTAAAGATAAAACCATCACTTTCGCGGCTGTCGAAAAATTCATCTCTAATTTGAAATGAAAAAGACCTATTATTCAAACGGAAAGCTCCTTATTACCGGGGAATACCTCGTTTTGAAAGGGGCACTTGCTTTTGCTCTTCCTGTGAATAAAGGTCAAAGGACAGATATTACATGTGGCAAAAATGTTGGTCAGATTAGTTGGAACAGTTTCTTTGGAAATGAAAACTGGTTCGGCGCACAATTGACCATTAATGATTTAGAAATTATAAGCACTTCCGATTTTGAACGGGCTGGTTATGTTCAACGATTACTTAAGATTTTAAAAGAGTTGAATCCCGGTTTCCTGGCTGATCAAGAATCCCTTGAAGTCAATAATTACCTTGATTTTCATCCGGATTGGGGCTTTGGGTCGAGTAGTACTTTAATATCGAACCTTTCAGAATTTGCAGGAGTCGATCCTTACGAAGTAAATAAAATTATCTCAGGCGGGTCAGGTTTCGATATTGCATGTGCCAGGTCAAATTCTCCCATTTTATATCAAAATAAAGATGGTGAAAGAAATGTGACAGAGGTTTCGTTTAATCCAAATTTTAAAGAAAACTTATACTTTATTTGGTTGGGAAATAAAAAAAGTACGGCACAGAGCATTCGTTGGTTTGAAGAAAATATTCATGTATCAGATAGACATATAAGTGAAATTAGTTTAATAAGTGAAGGGATATCCCTGGCGAACGAGTTGAATGGGTTTTCTGATCTTTTAAAAAAACACACGGTGATTTTGGAAGAAGTTTTGGGTGTTGTAGGCGTTCAAAAACAATATTTTAATGATTTTGATGGCGTAATAAAACCATTGGGCGCTTGGGGAGGAGATTTTGTGCTGGCTGTGTCAGAGCAGGACAAGGGGTATGTGAATGGTTATTTTAAAAACAAAGGTTTAGATACTGTTTTAGGTTTCGCAAGTTTGATGATTGGCAATGAGTAGTAAGGATAATTATAAAAATTGGGAAAAGGTTGGATGGAAAAGCCCATCGAATATTGCCCTGGTAAAATATTGGGGAAAAAGGGATGGACAGATACCTCAAAACCCATCTCTGAGTATGACCTTGTCCGAAAGTTTTTCGGAGACCAGTTTGTATTTTAAAAAGCGTGAGAAAGGGAGTGAAGCAAGCCTTACCTATTATTTTGAAGGTATAATCCGTGAAGATTTTCAGGACAGGATAAAAAAATACCTTGGTTTTATTGAGAAATTAATCCCGGGCATTCGGGATTATGATTTGGTATTTGAAAGTAAAAACAGTTTTCCGCACTCGGCGGGAATTGCATCTTCAGCCGCATCCTTCAGTTCCATTGCACTTTGCCTGTGCAGCATGGAGCAAATAATATCGAAACATCCTATTGAAGGGACAGCTTTTTTTGAGAAAGCTTCTGACATGGCTCGGTTAGGATCGGGTAGTGCATGTCGTTCGGTTTATGGGGAATATGTTTCGTGGGGATTTAATACTGAACTAAACAGTGCGTCCAACTTTTGTGCGACAAAACTGGAGCAGCCTGTTGGCGAAGTATTTCAAAACCTGCACGATTCTATCCTTATCATCGATGATGCCCCAAAGGAAGTATCAAGCAGTCTTGGGCATAGCTTGTTGGAAAACCATCCGTATGCCGGGGCACGATTTGCGCAGGCATCAAAGAATTACACTAAACTTTTAAAAGCATTTGCAACAAACAATTTTGATTCGTTTGCAGAACTAGTCGAAGAGGAAGCCATGAGTATCCATTCATTAATGATGACATCCAATCCTTCGTTTTGTTTGATGAAAGCAAATACCTTGATTGCTATTGAAAAGCTAAAAATATGGCGGGAGAAATCAGGTGTTTCAATTTGTTTTACCCTGGATGCCGGACCAAATATTCACATTCTGTATCCCGAGGAAAATAAAAAAGAGGTGACTACTTTTATCGATAATGAATTAAAAGAACTGTGCACCGACAATAAAGTCATTCATGATAAAATAGGATCTGGTCCTGTACGACTGGGGCAATAAGTCCAATGAAATTATAATGCTTGCGTCGAAAGAATTTAAATGAAATTTTATTCTAAAATATTATTATTTGGCGAGTACTCGGTGCTATACAACTCAAATGCATTGGCGATTCCTTTTCCTCGATTTTATGGGGAGTTAAAATATGGCGATACAGCTGAACCTAAAGTTGATTGGTCAAATTCGATCCTTCGCAGGTTTTACAAAGCGAACAAGCAAAAAATAGAAGAACTCAACCCACATTTGGGTCTGAAATTCGAAATGGATTTATCCAAAGGGATTTATTTTGATTCCAATATTCCGGAGAAATATGGCGTTGGAAGCTCAGGTGCATTAGTGGCTGCGCTGTATGACAGATATGTTGTTTCAAGGAGCGAATTTATAGAAATAACGCAGAAGACTTTATCCGCCTTGAAAGAAGATTTAAGTAAACTTGAAGCATATTTTCATGGGCAGAGTTCCGGGTTTGACCCATTGGTATCATATCTGAATATGCCTGTTTTTCTGGATGGGCCACAAATAAAAGTCCTTCCCGAATTTAAACCAAATATTTCAATTCAATTGATTGATTCGGGTATTAAAGCCGATACCGGGAATCAAATGGATTATTTTATTAATAAAATATCGGATGATACGTTCTTGAAAACATTTAATAAAGAATATATCCCTGAGGTTAATAATTCCATTGCAAAACTGATATATGGGGATTTCGGGTTTTTCAACTCCATCGAAAAGGTTTCTGCATTTCAACATCAACATTTAAAAGAACTATTTTCGGGAATGATCCAAGAACTTGGCTTAAAAGGATTTAAATCAAAAGACTATTTCATAAAGCTTTGTGGATCAGGCGGAGGGGGTTATGTGCTCATATTTAATTCGGAAAATTTACCACAAACTGATTTTGGAGGATTAAAACTTGTGCCCTTATAAGTTTAAATTAGATCAGGTAATCAATTCAGCGGCATCTTCATCGATATACCAAATTAGCTCCCCGTTCTTTGGTTCCACATAATAAGCCGGAAGAAGTTTTGCGGCATCATCATCGTTCATGATTTCCGAAATGCGCATTGCTTTGCTTTTTCCGGTTACAAGGAAAAACACGCGATTTGCATTATTTAGTGGAATTCCCGTTAAAGTAATACGTTTCTGGCCAGTAATAGGATGTTCCGATACGGCGCAATTTCTCTGGTATTCAAAAAGTTCGTCCTGATAAGGAAAGATTGAAGCAGTGTGCCCGTCATCGCCTAATCCAAGAATGATTAGATCAAATACCGGCCATTCTCCACGCATGTTAAGTTGCGAGTCTATTAGTTTGCTATATCTGTCGGCTTCTTCAGCCGGGTCTGCTTCCCCATGAATTCGGTGAATGTTTTCCTCCGGCACCGGGACTTTCGACAGTAAGGCATCATAGGCTTGTTTGTAATTGCTTTCAGGGCTGTCGGGCGAAACACACCTTTCGTCTCCCCACCAAAAATGGATTTTATTCCAAGGCATGGTTTCGGCATATTTTTTAACCAGCCGTTCAAACAATTTAATGGGTGTTTTCCCTCCCGACAATGCTATGTCAAACCTGTGGTGGTTTGTTTCACGTGCAATCGAAAAAAACTCTTTCGATAGTGCCTTTACAACCTTCTTGGGGCTCTGGTAAATTTTTACCTCAATGGATGAACTCATAAATGTTAGATTATCAGGTAAATATAATGTTTTATGTTAAAACATAAAATACCCACCTTCTTTTTGATATCCCAATTAAATAAAAGCAGCCTAAATAGTTGTAGGAAATAGTGTTACGGTCTGTTAAATAATAACTATGAAATACGTTTTATTGTGAAATTAAAGTTAACGGGCGAGCACTCAGCCTCAAAAAAAAACATAAGAATTTCAGTCTCCGATTTACGAATAAAATTATAATTCGCAATATAAACCATCGTTTGTAAGGTTTTTACAAGGATACCTCCATTCACCACCTTTAATCAGGTCGTCGGCACAATCTGGCCCCCAGGTTCCGGCAGGGTATCCATAAATCGGAAGTTCGGCATTTGTTTCCCATGCATTTAAAATAGGCTGAACAAATTTCCATGCTTCTTCCACTGCGTCGCCCCTGGCATAAAGCGTGGCATCACCTTGCATACAATCTAAAAGTAAACGTTCATAGGCTTCAGGAAGGTGTTCGTTGGATAAATCAGAGTAATGAAAATCCATGTTGGCGGTTTGCACGTTAAAGCCTGCGCCAGGGGTTTTCATCCCTATTTTTAGTAAAATCCCTTCGTCGGGCTGAATCCTGATTACCAGTTGATTATTAACCGGGTTGTAATTTTTGTTGGTGTTAAACAATTGATGGGGGACATGCTTAAAGTGCACGACAATTTCGGTTACCCTTGCCGGCAATTTTTTGCCTGTCCGAATATAAAATGGAACACCTGCCCATCGCCAATTGTCGATAAAAAATTTCATGGCAACATAGGTTTCAGTTCTCGAAAATTTATCTACACCAGGCTCGTTACGATATCCGGCAATTTTATCGTTCCCAATAACCGATTCGGTATATTGCCCGCGGACCACATATTTTCCAACCTGGTTCTCGGGGATTGGCCGTAAAGCCTGAAAAACTTTTAATACCTCATTTCGAATGGCATCGGCTTCGATCACTGCCGGTGCTTCCATGGCAACGAGTCCGAGCAATTGCATTAGGTGGTTTTGCACCATATCGCGCAATGCCCCTGAATTGTCGTAGTATCCTCCTCGTCCTTCCACACCAAGGCTTTCTGCTGAGGTTATTTCAACGTGATGGATGTAATTTTGGTTCCATAAAGGTTCGAAAATCCCATTTGAAAAACGCGTAACCAGCATATTCTGAACCGTTTCTTTGCCCAGGTAATGGTCGATTCGGTAAATCTGATCTTCATTGAAATAATTCAAGAGATTAATGTTGAGTTCCTGGGCACTTTTGAGGTCTGTTCCAAAAGGTTTTTCCACAATCAAACGCCTGAAATATTTTCTTGATTTGCTTAATCCTATTTTATGCAGGTTCTCTGGGATTATGGTGTACATTGAAGGAGGGGTTGATAAATAAAAGATATAATTTGCAGGAATCTTAAAGTTATCTTCCAAATTCTTCAAGCGCTCTTTTAAAATATCGTATTCGTTGGCTTCTGTAACCGATAAAGCCTGGTAAAACAATAATTTCTTGAACTCTTTTGCCTGATCGGAATCGGGAAGGAATTCATTCATTTTAGTCCTGAAATCTTCATCACTTAATTTTGTCCTGCTCACACCAAGCACGGCAAATTTCTCCGGGAGTAATTTTTGTTTGAATAAATCAAATAAGGCTGGTACTAACTTTCTTTTTGTCAGGTCGCCTGAAGCCCCAAAAATTATTAATATCTGATTAGAAGGTAAATTGACCATATGCTGAAATTTTCATTGTTGTTTACATATAAATTAAAATACCTGTACTAATGTTCACGCGACTGACATTTTCTTTTTCTTCGAGTTTGCTTTTTTTACCATTATAGCTCATTTTTGAGAACACCCCTAACAGGGCAGAAGGCGCAACATTTAACCGGATATTTTTACTTACGGCATACTCAAAATCAAACGAAATGTAGGAACCATAGGTATTTCCATCTAATTTGTTAGTCTGAACAGAAGGGTAGGAGCTATTTGTATATGTAACTTCTGAATTAAATGACAGCAGCCCTGCAGCCGCATTTGCCTGAATAAAAAACTTATTATTACGATTCATGATTTCCTGGAGAAGGGAGACTCCCCAAAAATTTATGTTTGCATTATCCCTATAACTACCATCTTCAGGACGACCGTCTCCGTCAAGGTCCATACTAAAGAATGGGCTAATGTGATCTGAAAGAAAATGAATATTTGTAATACCTAAACCAAATTCTTTTTTAAACAAATAATGCGCAGAAAAATCTGTTTGCTTGCCCGATCGATAGCTATTCACTCTTTTTTTCTCCAAATCGCTAAGACCGGAAATTAATCTTGGAAAAATATATCCATAGCCATAATTTGCTTTTAGCCTTAATCTTTGTTGAGCAGTTTCTTTATATTCTGCAGTTTGTCCATTTGTGCTAATCACCAAACTCGCTAGAATGAAGAATAAAATAATTGTTAAAGGGTTTTTCATTGGATTTCTTTTAGGATTATTTTCTTTCAATCCGTATTATTTTTGATAGCACCATGCCAGTGCGTTGTTTTCAATAAATTGATAGTTAACTTCTATATTTTCCGGAGCGTTTTTCTTTAAAACAGCATTCATTTTACCGTTTTCAAAAACCTCGAATTTGTCAATATTTATCTGGCTCCTGAAATCAATTCCGGCATGGTGCGTGCATTTAAACACTGCTTCCTTTGCACACCAATGCAGGAGCTGCATCCGCTCATGGTTTTCAGATTCTGAAATGTTTAAAAGCTCTTCGGCAGACATAAATTTTCGGGCAATTTTGTCAATATCCCTGCCTTCAATTTCCACATCAATACCCACACGGTATTTGTGAAGAATAACTGCTGCAATATCCCGTGAGTGCGAAATGCTTAACTCCAATGCATCGTTTGGGAGATAAGGCCTACCATCTTTTTGGTATTGTATAAGGGGGTAATGCCCAAGAAATTCTTTTAACATTGCACGGGTTGCAAGAAATTCTACCTTCCGTTTTTTATAGGTTATTTTATCGAATCGGAGGTTGTCTGGAGAACCAGCAGGAATTAAGCTATTAAACACTTCTGATGTCTCAGTGAGTTTCCACAAACCAATGATACCATCTTCTAACGCTATTTTTTTTAGGATGGGCATTAGTTCCAGCTTGTTGTTTCAATTAAATGGATAATGTCGGGCCTGATGAAATCAATCACAGGTTGAATGGAATCAATATTCGGAACTTCATTTAAATATAAAGCCCCTCTCAGAAAATGTTTGACACTATCGGTTAGGTAAAATTGAACAGAAGATGCTGCATTTCCCTCGATAAAGTAAATTGTTCCATACACCCGCTCATTGTGGTTCATGTATATTTTTTCATCAATTGCGTCGGCTTTGATAGTATGGTCGTAAGCAAATTTTCGCGACTCTTCGAGCAGTTTTGCAAGTTCAAAATTGTTTGCCCTCACCAAATCCGATTGATACGAAGATTGACTTTTGTAACCAGGCATTATTTCTTTATAGGTAATGTGTATTTTAGCGTTATTCTCAGGGAAATCAATGTTCGAATCAAATTGCCCTGCATTTCTGTCTTTGTCTGCTAAAAGATCTGAATAAACGGGTATTTCAAAAGAATAAGGATAATTTTCTTTAATTGGTTTATATTCTTTTTCAGGGAAATCGATTCTAAAGAAACCACGTGGTTTTGGGGTATATTTTTCATTGCAACCGCCAAGCATCAGAAGGATAACTAAAGGAAAATATAACTGTTTTAATTTCATGTGCCAATTCTTTCTTTATCCAACGAACGATGTGTATTTTTATTTAAGCTCAGCACTAATTTGTTCAATCCTTCGATTGTTAACCCCTTCAATAACAAAATTAAAATTCTTACAGCTTATGGTATCTTTCAATTCTGGGAATTCCCCTTTCAATTCCAGGATTAATCCTGCCAGGGTATCTGCATCACCCTTTACTTCATCAAAAATAGTATCCTCACAATCTACAATCCGGTAAAAATCAACAAGCAATATTTTCCCGCTAAAAAGGTATTTATTAGTTGAAACTTTTGTATAAAGGATTTCTTCTTCATCAAACTCATCATTTATTTCACCAACAATTTCTTCCAGTATGTCTTCCAGGGTAACAATGCCCGATGATCCGCCATATTCATCCACAACAATGGCCAGGTGAACCTTCCGTTTCCGGAACTCTTCCAAAAGGGTATTTATTTTTTTTGTTTCAGGGACATAGAACGGTGGACGGATTATGGTTTGCCATTTAAATGCATTGCCTTTGTGCGTATGTGGCAATAAATCTTTAATGTAAAGAATGCCGGTGATTTGGTCGAACGACTCCGAGAAAACAGGTATCCTCGAAAAACCCGATTCATTGATAATATCTATCACTTCCTTAAAGCTGGTTTTCGAATTTATGGCAACCACATCTACCCTTGGTTTCATAATATCTTCCACATTCTTATCCGCAAATTTCACAATCCCTTCCAGCATTTCCTTTTCTTCCGACAATTCGTTGTCCGATGTTAATTCAAGTGCCTGCGAAATTTCATCCATGGAAATATTTGTTTTATGTTTTTTTAGCCTCTTATTTACAAAAGACGTGGAGTAGATCAGCAGGAAATTAACAGGTTTGAAAATATTTCCGAGAATAGATAGCGGGTAGGCCATAAACCTGGCAAAAGGAATGCAGGCATGGGTTGCATATACTTTTGGGATAATCTCGCCAAAAAGTACCAAAAATGCCGTAATAATTACTGCTTGTACCAAAAATTCAAGAATTGGCAGGTTATTAAATACGAACAGATGGCTTGTTACATAAGAAGAGATAACAATAATACCAATGTTGACAAAATTATTTGTTACGAGAATTGTTGCAAGTAAATTTTCAGGATGCTCAAGGTTTTTAAGAACCGTAGCACTAAGCTTTGACTTATTTTTCCTTAAGGATAATTTGTCTTTTGGGCTAAGCGAAAAATAAGCAACTTCCGACCCGCTAATTAATGCAGATGTAATTAAAAGCAATAAGATAATTATCAATCCAATGCCAATCCCTAAAGTAAGCGGGTTCATTTGAAATTCCCAATTCGGAGGATCGGAAGAAATTGCCAAAAATGTTTCCAAAATTTTTAGATTAGGTTCTAGAAGGGCAGGTCGTCGTCCCCCTCTGTTTCTTGAACATCAGGTTCTTTAGCTGTTGCAGCAGTATTATTATTACTACTTTGATATTCATTTTGTCCTTCGGAAGAATCCGTTCTTTTTCCCAACATTTGCATAACGTCTCCGTAAATTTCGGTTATGTACTTTTTGTTGCCATCTTTATCGTCGTACGACCTGGTCCTGATCCTGCCTTCAATATACAGTTGCATACCTTTGTTCACATATTTTTCAGCAACATCTGCCAAACCTCTCCATAATACAATATTGTGCCACTCGGTTGTTGATACCCGGTCGCCATTTTTTGCTGTATAAGACTCAGAGGTTGCCAATGAGAAGTTTGCTACTGATACACCAGAGTCAAGGTGTCTGATTTCGGGGTCTCTGCCCACATTTCCAACTAAAATTACTTTGTTTACCGACATGTTTTATTTTTTTTGGGTTAAACGTATTTTTAAGATACAAATAATCCCATTTTTATGCTAATTATACCAAAGATAGTTTTCCTTGATTTATAACAGCCCTTTGTTTTTTAAATAATTTTCCATGAGCCTATGGATAGCAAATTTAGAAATATCTTTTTTATTAACGGGAATAAAATTTAATGGGAATTCATTTTTTTGATGAATATGTATATGAATAAAGTTTGCATAGATGGTTTGGTGGCTTAAAATATGTTTTACAGGGGTTGAAATTTCGCGGATGGTAAATTTTAAATTATCTATTGCCTTTTTAAATTCTGTTGTTTGAAGGAAATCATCCATGGTATAATTTTCCTTCATTTCAATTAAGGGCAATTCATACAAGTTTTTCCAGATATCATTATCACTGCGTTGTTTAATATATATTATATCGTTTTCTTCCATCAAAAGATAAAAAAAGTAGCGGTTTGTTTTTTTCGTTTTTTTCAATTTGACCGGAAGCTCATCCATATATTGTTGCGCAAAAGCATAACATGAATCGTGTAGCGGACACGTTTGGCACATTGGTTTTTTTGGCGTGCACATCATTGCACCAAATTCCATCATTGCCTGGTTATGCGTTCCCGGATCTTTTTTATCCAACACTTCAGTGGCAAGTTCCTGAAATATTTTTATCCCCTGGGTTGAATTGATTGGCTCATGAATCCCAAAATACCGCGAAAAGAACCTGTAAACATTTCCATCGATGGTCGGGTAGGGCAAACGAAAGGCAATGGATGCAATTGCCGCTGCCGTATAAGGACCAATCCCTTTTAAACGTATCAGCTCTTCATATTTTTCAGGAAGTTTGGAATCATACTTTTCGTAAATTTCTTTTGCTGCATGATGCAAGTTCCTAGCCCTTGAATAATACCCAAGGCCTTGCCAAAGTTTTAATATTTCGCTTTCGGGGGCTTTTGCCAGGTCTTCAACCGAAGGGAATCTTTCAATAAACCTTAAATAATAGTTCGTTCCCTGGTCAATTTTGGTCTGCTGCAAAATTATTTCCGATATCCAAATCTTATACGGATCGTTGGTACTTCGCCACGGAAGGTCTCTTTTATTTTTAGAATACCAAGTATAAATTTTAGCGAAAACAGGCTCCATAACTATGTAACTAATTTAAAATCTTATGAAAAACAAAAATAATTCTTTTGAAATGGTAATAAGTTTTAAAATATTTTTATTTTTGCAGACCAATCAAAAATGAATTAAATAGTTGATAATTAAATATATTTAGCGATGACAAAAGCAGATATCGTAAATGAAATTTCGAAAAACACAGGAATTGAGAAAATAACTGTACAAAAAACAGTGGAAGCGTTAATGGAAACAGTTAAAGATTCTCTAGTAGATGGGAAAAATGTTTACTTAAGAGGTTTTGGTAGTTTTGTAGTGAAGAAAAGAGCAGAAAAAACTGCCAGAAATATTTCTAAAAACACAACCATTATTATTCCTGAACACCATATTCCTTCATTCAAGCCTGCGAAAAGTTTCGTTGCAAAAGTTAAAAATACTGTAAAATAAGAAATCATGCCAAGCGGAAAAAAAAGAAAAAGACATAAGATGTCGACGCATAAAAGGAAAAAAAGATTGCGTAAAAACAGACATAAGAAGAAGAAATAAATAGAACGTATTTTTTCTTCCTAAAAAGTATTTAGAATGAACCTAAAGTGCTCTTTGTACTTTAGGTTTATTCGCTTATATATGAACCAAGTAAAACTCTTAAAATCGAAAGATTAAATTTTAATTTGTGAGTAGCGATTTAATTGTAGATGTCTCTCCATCAGAAATAGTAATTGCCTTACTCGAGAACAAAAAACTCGTTGAACTTACCAGGGAAAAAAGCGGGGCAAAGTTTGCCGTAGGCGATATTTATCTTGGGAAAGTAAAAAAGATAATGCCGAGCTTAAATGCAGCATTTATTGATGTCGGTTACGAGAAGGATGCTTTCTTACATTATCTTGACATGGGGCCACAGTTCGCAACCTTGAATAAATTTTTGCGGATTGCCAGTTCAGGAAAACAAAGAATTTCTTCCATAAACAGGATCCACTCTGAACCGGACATTAATAAAGAAGGTAAAGTAAACGAGTTATTAAAAACAGGGCAAAAAATCCTGGTTCAGGTTTCGAAAGAACCTATTTCAACCAAAGGACCCAGGCTCACTTCCGAGATATCAATTGCCGGAAGGTACATGGTACTTATGCCCTTTAGCGAAAAAGTTTCCGTATCCCAAAAAATCAGGTCTATGGAAGAAAAGAACCGGTTAAAGAAGCTGGTTCAAAGTATTCGCCCCAGAAAATACGGTGTGATCATACGGACGGCTGCCGAAGATGTTCGCGTGGCCGACTTGGATCAGGAACTCCGTAGGTTGGTTGACAAATGGGAAACAACTTTCCACAAGTTGAAGCGCGCAAGCGCCCCCTCATTGATTATTGGGGAAATTGACCGGACAACCGCAATGCTCCGGGATATTTATCACCCTAATTTTAACAGCATTATTGTAAATGACTTACCTGCATGCAATGAAATAAGTGATTATATAGGAACTATTAAATCCGACAAGAAAAAACTGGTTAAGCACTATTCAGGGAATAGTCCGATTTTCGAACATTTTGGCATTGAAAAACAAATCAAATCAGCGTTCGGGAAAACAGTTTCATTTAAAAATGGTTCCTATCTGATTATTGAGCATACAGAAGCATTTCACGTAGTAGATGTTAATAGTGGCAACCGGTCGAAAGCCGGTCTGGATCAGGAAACGAATGCATTGCAAGTGAATTTGGCAGCTTGTGACGAGATTGCCAGACAATTACGATTGAGAGACATGGGTGGAATTATAGTCATTGACTTTATTGACATGCACGAGGCGTCGAACCGCCATAAAGTGTTTGATCATATGAAAGAAAAAATGGCTAATGACCGAACCAAGCACAACATTCTTCCGCTCAGTAAATTTTGTTTGATGCAAATAACCCGGCAAAGGGTTAGGCCAGAAGAACATGTTGAAACTGCTGAAGTTTGCCCTACCTGTAAAGGAAGTGGCAAAGTTGTGCCCTCTGTACTTTTTGCTGATGAGATTAACAACAAGGTAATGTATATTCTGCAAGACCTGAACAAAAAGAAATTGGTAATTAAAGTACATCCTTACGTAGCTGCATATTTAACGAAAGGAAGAAAATCATATCGGATGAAGTGGTTTTTTAAATTCTTTAAATGGATAAGAGTAGAAGAAAACAACAATTATACATTTCTTGAATACCACTTTTTTGATGAAAATATGGAAGAAATAATATTTTAAGATATTAAATCCCGATTTCTGATCGGGATTTTTTATTTTAGTAGGGCTTGTTGCGATAATAAAATCACCCGGAAAATTGATACACAGCCTATGAAATCCAGATCAGCAAGATTCACGTTTCTTTTTATCTTAGTTATCTTAGCGAACTTATCAAATGCTGCAGATATAAAAGGAAGAATAAACCTTGATAGCGATTGGCACCCCGAGGTTTTTTTGGCATCGATCAATAATCCAGAAGACTTGTTTGTTTCTTCCCCTGATTTTCTTTTGACCTCGGCACCAATAAATCCCGATGGGACTTTTGAAATTAGCAATTTGGAGATTCCCGCTGAATTCCGGTTTTACAGGCTTTATGTTTTAAAAAACCTCTTTTCTCCAACCGATGTAATCAATTCTGGTAACCGTAGCTTGATCCATTTAATCCTCGATAACAATTCGAATGTTGTGTTAAATATAACAATGGATGGGAGCAGAGCCACTGAGTTGAAGATTGAAGGGAGTGAAAGCTCTGTGCGGAACAGGGAGTTTGATGTGGAGTTTTTGAAAAGGGCACGGCAACTTTCTGGCAAGGAAACCAGGGCACAAAAAGAATTTATCCAGTTAGGTATTGATAATTACATTCGGACCTATGTTGAAAATTGTGAAAATGCATTGAATGGTTTATATGCATTGTATCATATCGAAGAAAAAGAGCCCGATTTTTTAAGGAACAGTGCATTTTATTTTCGGTTTCAGGATAAATTGCACGGGCAATTTCCCAAAAACCTATATACCGACCAATACGATGAATTATTGATTAACCTTGTTGGTTTTAGGGATATGGTGTGCGAAATACCGGGCGTAATACCTAAATGGAAAGATTATTTGATTTTAATTCAAGGTGGGGTTATCCTGCTTTTATTATTGCTTCTTTTTGTGAATTCTGTAAAAAAGAAAAACAGGAGGCAACAGGCAAAAAATGGTTCACACAAATTGCTCTACGATAAGCTTACCAATAAAGAAATGGAAATACTGAAGCTAATTGCTGAATCAAAATCGAACAAAGAAATTGCTTCTGAACTTTTTATTGAACTAAGTACGGTAAAAACACACCTGAACAGTATATACAAGCAATTGAAAGTGCAAAACCGTAAAGAAGCCGGGAATTTTTACAAAGAAATGAACGAAAATTAAGGTACTAGAACCTATTTCAAACCCGGACTACAAACTATTTTCAAAACATTTTAAAGATTAATCCCTTTAATTCATATATTTTTGATATTGGTTAAAGCCACTTGAAAAATCAGGAGTAATTTGAAAAGTTGATAAAAAAAGATATGAAAATGAAAAGAATATTAGTAGGATTAGTATTGTTCCTCGGATTTATTTCTGTCAGGGCACAAATTATTGAACCAATAAAATGGTCGTTTGATGCTGTTCAAAATGGTGATGAAGTTGAATTAAGGTTTATTGCCGACATTGAAACCAATTGGCATTTATACGATACTTACCTTCCGGATGGAGGTCCCATTGCAACTACAATAATTTATAACGATTCGTCGAAATTTTCATTGGTTGGTGATTTGTTAAAAGAGCCTGAGCCGGAAGAGCATTTTGACAATACTTTTCAGTTGAACCTGAGGTACTTTAGCAATAAAGCAATCCTTACACAGAAAATTAAGTTGAATTCATCGGATCCGGTGAGCATTTCGGGTTATGTAACGTTTATGGGTTGCGACGATGAACAATGTCTCCCACCAAATGACGCGGAATTTACATTTAATTTAAATAAATCTGCAAAAGATACATCCACCAAAATGGAATCTGAACCTGCTCAGGGATCGGCTGGGGGAGGGCAAACCCTTTGGATATTTTTAATGATTTCGTTGGTGGCGGGATTTGCTTCCATATTAACGCCCTGTGTTTTCCCAATGATCCCGATGACCGTTTCATTTTTTATGAGGGGAAGTGAAAACAGGGCAAAGTCCATACGCACCGGAATATTTTTTGGCCTCTCCATAGTATTTGTATTTACATTACTTGGTGCATTGTTTTCGTTTGGCGTATTTGGACCAAACGTAGGAAATATCCTTAGTACGCACTGGATTCCCAACGGACTGTTTTTTATCCTTTTTCTGGTATTTGCAATTTCGTTTTTTGGCGCGTTTGAAATTATTCTGCCCAGTAGCCTTGTAAATAAAACCGATGCCAAAGCAGATAAAGGTGGATTGGTTGGTGCTTTCTTTATGGCATTAACAACAGTTATTGTTTCATTTTCATGTACAGGTCCATTTATTGGCGCGCTGATTATTGAAGCAGTTCAGGGTGGTGGTTTGCGCCCATTGTTTGGAATGTTTTTCTACGGATTGGCATTTGCAACACCATTTACCTTGCTGGCTATATTCCCATCGGCATTAAGCAAATTGCCCAAATCGGGCGGGTGGCTTAACGCTATTAAAGTTGTATTTGCTTTTGTATTATTGGCATTCGGATTGAAGTTTTTAAGCAATATCGATCAGGTTTACGGATTAAATTTATTAAGCAGGGAAGTGTACCTTTCAATTTGGATCGTAATATTCTTCTTACTCGGATTATATTTTCTTGGGAAAATCAAATTTTCGCACGATAGCGATGTGCCTTTTGTGAGTGTTGGCAGGTTAATGTTAAGTATTGCAACGTTTACCTTTGTGCTTTATCTGTTCACCGGACTCATGGGTGCACCATTAAGGTCGATTTCTGCTTTAATACCGCCTGCCAGTGCGCATTCAGGAATACCCCATGTTTCAGCTCAATCCGTATCAAATGCTCCGGCAGAATTGTGTGGCCCTGCAAAGTATGCCGATAAATTGCATTTGCCCCAAAACCTAAATGGGTATTTTGATTATGAACAAGGATTGGCTTGTGCAAAAGAGCAAGGGAAACCGGTATTTGTTGTTTTTAAAGGACATGCTTGTGCAAATTGTAAAAAAATGGAAAACTCTGTGTGGACCGATCCTGAAACGCTTCAGTTACTTTCCGAAAAATTTGTGGTGATTGGATTATACACCGACGACCGTACCAAATTGCCTGAAAGTGAGTGGGTCACTTCATCGGTCGATGGGAATGTAAAAAAAACAATGGGCAAGAAAAACCTGGATATTCAAATTTCAAAATACAATACCAATAGTATTCCTTTTCATGTAGTAATTAAGCCCGATGGAACAGAAGAAAAACTAGGTGTTACCTTTGATAACGATGAGTTTAAAAACTTTATTAAAGGTGCATTAGAATAATATAAGAAGGATATTCTCTTTGAGCCCATGAAGTTATTCTTCGTGGGCTTTTTTCTTTAAATCTCTAGGTTATATTTCCCGCATAGTAATTGGTACCTACCCGCAATTTATGTCAGCGAATAAAATTTGCTACATCTGATTTTTTAAAGATTAATTAGGATAATGCGATTTCCAAATCGCATATAATTTTGGATGAATGATCCAAGTAAATCTTAACTATATAGTTAGTCAAGTAATTGGAATTCAGGTAATCTCGCAATTCTTCGGATAATTTTTAAATAAAAAAAACACCTTAAAAAGAACCCCAGCCATAGAATTCTTTTCAGGTGTTTTATACAAAACAATATGTTAATAAAAGTTAGAGTCTTACGGTAAAAGCATTTTTACTTTTTTATTGCCATTATATTCGAGCAACATAACCTGGTATCCAAGTTCAACCAAGCTGTCGAAAACCTCAATTCCTTCGCTTTTGCTTGATAAAGGACCAATCTGGTATTTTAGTATATTGTCTTCAGGTTGGTTAATTATTCCATACTTAGAGAATTTTTCAACCACTTCTTTCATTCTTGAATTAATATTTACAGGTTTCACAGAGGCATAAAACTGTACCCTGTAATTGGTTCCTGTAACCGTTGGTTCCTGAATATTGTATTCACTTGCTATGTTCTTAACCTTTGTTTTTGGTGTCCAGGCTTGGGCAGTTGCAGCGGAAGTTTTTCCGTATGCACTTTGATCGCTTGGCACACTTGTAACCATTGGTTTCGAAGAATTCATTTCTTTAATGGTGAACGTTGTCCTTCGGTTTAAGCGGTGCTCAACTTCGTTTTTAGGTGCTGCAATGTAGGGTTGGTTTTCTCCGTAGCCCTGTGCAACAATCATGTTGCTCGAAATACCTTTTGAAGTGATGTACGCAACTGCTGAATTCGAACGTTTCTGTGCCAGCCAAACATTGTACTGATTGGTTCCCCTTGAGTCGGTGTGCGATCCGAGTTCAACTTTCAATCCCGGGTTTTCATTCATAATCCTCACCACTTTATCCAATTCAACAGCCGACTGAGGAAGGATATCCCATTTGTCAAAATCGTAATATATATTTTCAAGCACGAATGTTTTTCCAACCATTCCTTTGTACATCCAAAGGGTCGCTTTAATTAAGCCCGGTTCTCCTTCTGCCCCTATTGACAATGAGTTGTCGAGGTATTCAGGATGGGTTCCGCGGATATAATAAATAGTATTTCCATCGATTGGTCTGGTAGTTTTACCTGTTGGTCCCGATAAGAATTCTTCTTCATCGTTAAAATTGATGTTTACATCGGTCAGATAATCTTTTGTTTCGGCATCACGAACCGACAATTCAAGCATCACCTCTGGCATTAGCTCTATAATTACTTTTGGTTCGTTGTTGTATTTTATGGTAGCCGGTTTGAATCCGTCTTTTGAACCGGATATCTCATCTAATTCCCCGCTTGGTATTTCAACTTTAAAATCTCCATTGTTGTCGGAATAAACATTTTTAGGTATTACCACCGGAGGTGCAAACGTTACCAATGCATTGTCGATAGGATTTTTAGTAAAAGCGTTGATCACTTTTCCTTCGAGGGCAAGCATATTTAACCCGAAATCAATCCTGTAAATATCATCGCTGCCAGTTCCGGGGCGATCGGAAGTGAAGTAACCAAACCTGTGGTTGTCACTTATTACCATTCCAAAATCGTCGGTTGTTCCATTAATTGGTGCCGGAAATTTTACGATAGCTGCATCGTTGGCATCCGATATTTCTGTAAAATATAAATTTAATCCTGTGTTTTCTTCTAAACCGTCAGATGCAAAAATTAAAATGCCATCAACTGTAACAAACGGTGTAAACTCTTTTCCCGGGGTGTTAATCCTGCTACCCATGTTTTTCGGAAGTGACCAGCCATCTTCTAAACGGGTACTCATGTATAAGTCTGTTCCTCCGAACCCTCCCGGCATATCGCTTACAAAAATCAGTGTGTCGCCAGATGGTGTAAAAGCAGGGTGCCCCACAGAGTATTCCTTATTATTGTGTTCAAATTCTTTGACTATGCTCCATTTGTCGCCTATCTTTTTCGCAACAATCAGTTCCAGGTTTAATTTCTTGGTTTGAAAAGGCTTAAATGGGGTGATTTTTGGATCATCGGCATTCGACCTTGTAAAAAACAGCTCTTCAGTTGCTTTGTTATATGCGCTTGGTCCAACATGGAACTCAGATACCAATTCGGAAAGAAGTCTTCGGGTTGACGTGACTTTTCCTTCTTCATCGATATCTACTGAAAATAAATCATAGAATACCTGGTTCTTATATTTCTGTTCCAGGCTTTTTGATTCGTTATTGGATGTCAGATAGAGATTACCGTTGATCAAGCTTGGTCCAAAGTCACTTAATTTGGAATTTGCTGGTAATTCACTAATACTTATATCTTGCAGGTATAAATCATTAAACCTGTTTAAACTTTCCTGTGCGAATGCAGATACGCTTAAAAATAATATTATGATGAGAGTGTATAGATTTTTCATGTCTTGCTGATTTTAGAAATAACGGGGTGAAGAAATTCTTGTTTTTAGGAAATTTAACTCGTAAGAAACCATAATCTCATGGATTCCATCATGGTAATTACTCAACTCAGTGGTTGTGAAATCAATAGCGTATCCAAGTCTTAATTTCTTATCGATTATCCATTGGGCAATAAATCCAAAAGAATCGCCTGTACGGTAAGTTGCACCCAGCCAAAATTTTTCTTTGATTAAAAAATTAGCGCTCAGGTCGACCTGTGCAGGAGAGCCAATTGTTGCTTTAGCAAGAGCTGTAGGTTTAAATTTCAGGTCTTTATTCAGGTCAAACACATAAGCACCAGTAACAAAAAAGTGCCTTAACTCGGCGTATGATGAATAATTATTGAAATTATTTTCAAAATCGTTCTCGATTAATTTGGGAGCTGAAGCGCCAAAATAAAAATTCTTTCCGTAAAGAAATGCACCAACGCCTACGTTTGGCATAAACTTCTGGTCAACTTCTCCCTGAAAATATTCATCGGGAGTGTTTTTTGAATCGAGGCTATAACCAGATAAATCATGGTTATAATTTGTAAATCCACCTTTTAATCCAAAACGGAAAGAAACATCGTGCGATAATTTAATCCTGTACGAATAGTCAACACCGATGGTAAATCTTTTTTCATTTCCAATGTGGTCGTTAATAAGCGTAAAACCTAAACCAATGTTTTCTTTGTTTAATGGTGTTTGGAATGTAAAAGTCTGGCTTGTTGGGGCGCCATCAAAACCAACCCATTGTTGTCTGGTTAATGCCATAAATCCCATGCTTTCCCATGATCCGGCATAAGCTGGGTTTACAGTTTGCAGGTTAAACATATACTGTGTGTACATTGGGTCTTGTTGTGCATAACCCGTCCCAGTTAAGCCAACAAAAACTAAAAGGAAGAAAGCATGCAAAGTGTGCAGCATCTTCAATTTAGCTGTGGTAAATATTTTAAAGTTTTTAAACATGACCTTCAATTTTTAACTCTGTTAGAACAAGGGATTTGTTAATTACTAATTTTAAAAATTTGGTCAGAATGCAATTGAAACCTTATAAAGTTTCTGATGAAAATTGATGTTTTTTCCTCTGTTAAAAGCATTATGACTAAGTTTTGTGTACGGTTCGCCCTAATGGTTACATATTATATGCCACATGGTGTAGGTATACGTAAGGTGTTGATAATCAACGAAAAGGGATTTGTGGAAACAGTAAAGGAATTCCCAATTTGGGACGGATTTGTTAATAATGAATCAAAATAAGAACCTTAGTTTTATGTTAAATATTAATCTTTTGAAGTTCTAGGAGTGATGGTTAAATAAGTATGGAGCAAATTAACTAAGAAATAATTAATTGCCTAAGTTTGGTTTTTCGTTGATGTTGCCCTAAAACCTTTTTCTAATAATAAAATTCTGTAAAAACGTACTATGGCTAATTGCCGTTAAAACAGCATAGATATTGGGTGGATTTAGTTTGATTATCCTGAATTTTACGTGGGTTTGAAATCTTATAAACCAAAAAGGGAGCTCAATTAGAGCCCCCTTTTACAATCAATAATGGTTCTATTAATAATTTATATATACGGTTCCTTTTCTGACGGTCTCGCTATCAAGTATTAAGACATACATATAGGTTCCAACCGGTACTTTCTCATCGCCAATGGTCCATGCGTGTTGTGATTTACCGTCCCAGAAGGCTTCAGTCTCGTCCCAAACGCTGGTGTTGCCATAATTGTCTTTTTCGTAAATCAGGTTACCCCATCTGTTAAAGATTATCAACCTTGCTTCTGGATATAAGTCCTCAATACATTCTACTACAAAGCGGTCGTGGTTTCCATCCCCATTAGGAGAGAATCCTTCAGGAATAAACAGATCAGGACAAGGATAACATGCTTTGTCGTAAATTACATCGATATATACGGTTGCTGTTCCACAAATGGTATCGGCATCCGCCCAACAAATCTGGTAAGTGAAGCTATCCATTCCGATGAAATCTTCATTTGGTGTATAATCAAATGTTCCATCTGAATTGAAATGAAGCGTTCCGTTTTTAACATCTTCCAGCAGTGTTGGCATTGTGATTTCATCCAGCGTAACGTCATCGTTTAAGAGGGCATTTTCGTAAATGGTTTCACAAGTTGCTGTATATGAATCGTCTTGCGGAATAATCGGATCTGGTGGCAATACTTGTAATGGTTCTTCAATTAGTATGTAAACCGTTGCAATGTCACAAGCTTGAGGTGTTCCATTGTCGCAAACCGTGTAAACAAAGCTTACAGTTCCCGAGAATTCAACATTTGGAGTAAATTCAAACGTACCATCCGAGTTAAATACTAAGGTTCCATTTGCCGGATTACTTGTTAATGAGAAACTTTGGTTATGTCCTTCAGGATCATAATCATTCACAGAAACATTTCCTGCAATTGCTTCGCCCACATTGAATGACTGATACATATCGTCTGAGGCAAATGTTGTGTTAACAGCTTCTTCGTGTTCAATCTCAATAGTAACTTCAGCAACATCGCAAAGAACAGGATTACCATTGTCACAAATCTCATATTGGAAAGTAACCACACCTGTGAAGCCGTTCTCAGGAACGAAAGTAAATGTTCCGTCTGAATTGATCGTCAAGGTTCCAGTTCCTGGTGCCTCAATTGGCGTAGTGTTGATTGTAATATCATCACCATCCGGATCAAAGTCATTTGAAATAAGGTTTCCGGTGACCGGAGTATTTATTTTACCCCTGGTATTGTCATCAATTGCTTCAGGCGGACGATTTCCTTCCAAAATAGGATTGTCAACAACAGCGATAAATACGGTTGCTGTATCACATAATCCTTCATTATCACATATAATATAATCGAAGGTATCTTCACCAATAAAGCCATTTCCAGGAGTATAAGTATATGTACCATCCGAATTCAAGGTAACTGTTCCATTTGAAGGATCGCTTAACTTAGTAACCGTTAATACGTCTCCATCCGGATCGCTATCGTTTGTTAGTACATTTCCGTTAACCGGAACATCGATCAATGTTGAATTGATATCGTTCTCAGCCAATGGAGGAAGGTTTCCTTCCGCGAAATAATGGATGATAACAGTTGCGATATCGCAAGCCTGATCAGCGTTGTCGTCGCATACCTGATACGTATAACTATCCGTTCCACTAAATCCTTCGTTAGGCGTATAAGTGAATTCTCCGGTATTGCTATCAAAGCTTGTTAATGTGCCATTTGAAGGGCCACTTAGTACGGTAAATGATATTTGATTATCACCTTCCGGATCGTAATCGTTGGCACTTACATTACCATCAATCGATTCGCCTTCAGTAGCGTTGTACACATCGTCAACTGCAACTGTTGTGTTGCTTGTGTCCGGAATTTCTCGGATGTCGATGGTAACCACTGCTTCGTCGCAAGCCTGGTTGGCATTGTCATCACAAATCCGGTAAGTAAACTGATCAATTCCCACAAATCCGGTGTTTGGAATATAATTAAATGTTCCATCGGAATTTATAGTAAGCGTACCGTTTGCCGGTTGTGATACCGGAGTAGTATTAATTATAATGTTATCATTTTCAGGATCGAAATCGTTCACCAGTACATTTCCTGTAACCGGGGTATTGATTTTTCCTGAGGTATTATCATCCACAGCCACAACACTGTTCGGAGGTGTAACAATCACCTCTATTGTAACAGTTGCTGTGTCACATAAGCCACCATTGTCGCAAACTACGTAATCAAAGTTATCGGTTCCCACAAATCCGTTATCCGGAGTATATGTATAAGTTCCGTTTGGATTTAAGGTAACTGTTCCGTTTGCCGGATCACTTAACTTCGTGCTACTTATCGGATCACCATCCGGATCACTATCGTTGGTTAATACGTTTCCGTTCACCGGAGTATTGACATCAGTAACGTTGATATCATTTTCGGCAATCGGTGGTAAATTATCGATACCAAAATAGTGAAGGATAACGGTTGCGACGTCACAAGCCTGATCAGCATTGTCGTCACACACCTGATAGGTAAAACTATCGGTTCCTCTGAATCCTTCAGCAGGAACGTAGGTGAATTCACCTGTTGCAGTATTAAATGCCTGCAAGTTTCCATTTGAAGGACCGCTAAACACGGTAAATGATATTTGATTGTCACCTTCCGGATCGTAATCATTGGCACTTACGTTGCCCTCAATGGATTCACCTTCGGTTGCATTATAAACATCATCTACAGCAACTGTAGTGTTGCTTGTATCTGGTATCTCACGAATATCGATGGTAACCACTGCTTCGTCGCAAGCCTGGTTGGCATTATCATCACAAATCCTGTAAGTAAACTGGTCGATTCCCACAAATCCAGTGTTCGGAATATAATTAAATGTTCCATCGGAATTTATGGTTAGCGTACCGTTCGTCGGTTGTGATACCGGAGTAGTATTAATTGTAATATTATCATTTTCAGGATCAAAGTCGTTCACTAATACATTTCCAGTAACCGGGGTATTGATTTTTCCTGAGGTATTATCATCCACGGCAACAACACTGTTTGGAGGTGTAACAATCACCTCGATGGTAACAGTTGCTGTGTCACATAAACCACCATTGTCGCAAACTACGTAATCAAAGTTATCGGTTCCCACAAATCCGTTATCAGGAGTATATGTATAAGTTCCATTTGGATTTAAGGTAACTGTTCCATTTGCCGGATCGCTTAACTTCGTGCTTGTTATCGGATCACCATCCGGATCACTATCGTTGGTTAATACGTTTCCGTTCACCGGAGTATTGACATCAGTAACGTTGATATCATTTTCGGCAATTGGCGGATTATTTGTATTATCAATAACTATGGTAACCACTGCACTGTCGCACATTCCGCTGGTGTTGCACACCCTGTAAGTGAATTCATCGGTTCCATCAAATCCATTATCAGGGGTATAGGTTACTGAGCCTGTTCCAGGAATGATAGTAACCGTGCCATTTGTTGGATTTTCAACAATCGCAATGGTATTTGTATCTAAATCGTCGCATGACTGGTCATTAGCCAAAATATCGATATCTACAGGAGTGTTTTCAGGTGTTTTTGCCTGATCGTCAACTGCCAATGGAACCGGAGTTACGGTCACAGTCATTTCGCATTCGGCAGTGTTTCCAAAAGCATCGGTAACAGTCCAAACAACTGTTGTTTCCCCAATTGGATAGGTCCCACTTGCATTTGCAGTATTGTTGAAATCATTAATTATAGACTCAATTCCGCAATTGTCATCCACAACAGGGCTTTCAATTAGCACCTCAGCTTCGCAGATGCCTGGTTGTGCTTCCTGTTCAATGTTTGCAGGGCAAACAATGGTCGGATTTGTGCTATCAACCACAGTAACATCGACAGAACAATTGGCAGTGTTTCCACTTTCATCCCTCACTGTAATTGTTATGGTAGTTGTTCCTACACCTACCAGTGTTCCGGCAGCCGGGCTTTGAGTCACCACCACATCATCAATTGCGGTACAATTTTCCGTAATTTCAATTTCAGATGTAAAATCAGGAACCTCTGCCTGGCATTGTGCGTTTGCTTCCAGGGTTACGTCATCCGGGCAACTTACATCAATGCTGTTATCTTCAACGCTGATGATTACAGTACAGGTTTCAATTAGTTCTTCACCTTCATAAACTTCAATGGTAACAGAAGTATTTCCTAAGCCAATTACTGTGCCCGCAACCGGAGATTGAATAACCGTAAAGTTTTCAAGTTCGGTACAACTTGCAGGATTAATAACCGGATTAAGTTCAGGTAGTACATATTCACAGTTTTCATCCGCATCTGCATTAATATCATCAGGACAAACAACTGTTGTAACATCTGTTATTATTGGAATTACATTAAAGCTACAAGAACTGCTGTTTCCAGCTTCATCGGTGGCAGTTAATGTAATTTGAGTGGTTTCTGTAACGACTGTTCCTGCAATTGGCGATTGTGTAACTTCAAGGTTTTCTGTTAATGTACAATTATCGCTTGAGCTTTCGAACCCGAAAGAAGGTATTACAATTTCACATACTTCGTTCAGTGGCAACTCCTGATCTTCAGGGCATGCCACTACCGGAGGAATATTGTCTTCCAGGGTAACTGTGAAACTACAAGAATCTATATTTTGATAGGCATCTTCGGCATAAATCCAAACGGTTTGTACCGTGCCATGTTCTTCAAGCAGGGTACCTGCTATTGGTACCTGCGTCAGGGTAATTTCCTCGGTTTCTGTACAATTGTCGGTAACTTCCACCTGAGAAGTATAATCTTCCAAAGTATATTCACATTCTTCATCTACCGAGACAACATCATCTTCAGGACAAGCTATCGCTGGAGGGGTATTATCTTCAACTGTAATATTTATTGTACAGGATTGTACCAATTCTTGCTCCCTGAAAACATTCAGTGTTACCGGATAGGTTCCAACACCCACAATACTGTCGGCAGGAGGACTTTGTTCCCAGGTATAACTGTTTGTAAATTCTGAACAACTTGCAAAATTAATTTCTGGCTCAAGTTCCGGAATTACAGCATCACAATTTTCATCTACATAAATTGTTGTATCCGAAGGACAGCTAATTTCATCAAATTCGATGGCATAAGGTATCACCTCAAAACTACAAGATTCCATATTTCCTGAAAGGTCCTGAGCATAAAGTGTTACTGTTGTATTCTCTGTAATTGCTGTTCCTGCCAAAGGAAGCTGTGTTACAATTATTTGGGTAGAATCAGTACAGTTATCAGATAATGTGTTAAATGAGTATCTTGGAATAAGCACTACGCAATTCTCATTTAACGGAATACTATCATTTTCCGGACATTCTACCACAGGTGGAATAGTGTCGTTCAAAGTTACGCTTACGCTACAAGAATCAATGTTACCACATGCATCTTCGGCATAAACCCAAACTTCAACCGGGGATTCACTTCCGGAAAGCATTGTTCCGGGTTCCGGCACCTGATACATTTTTATTTCAGATACATCGGTACAATTATCTGTAATTGATGCGGTATCGATATACGATGGTAATTCAACTTCGCAATTCTCGTTTACAAATAAATTATTGTCCACTTCAGCATTGCAACTTACAGTAGGTGAAATAGTGTCTTTTACAGTAATAACCTGAACTTTTTGTGTCGTATTTTCGCAATCATCGGTAAGGCTCCATGTTCTTTCTATGATCAGTTCATCGGCACATGCACCTTCTTTTTCTTCGTCTTCAAAAGTCGCTTCAAGTTCCGAACTGCAATTGTCAGCTTCATCGCTCACATCTCCGGTAATATCTACCGTGGCAACAAATCCACAGGTGTCGTTTTTGTAAATTGTAATGTCAGAAGGAACGGTGAACGTAGGTGAAGTTGTATCTAATACAGTAATTGTTTGTGTTTGAACTGTATCATTTCCACAAGCATCCTCCAGTGTCCAGGTTCTTAGGATAACTGTTTTTCCTGTGCATTCTTCACCCGTAATATCTTCGTCTTCGAAACTTGCTTCTAAATCATTATCGCAATTATCTGCCTCATCCGTAACATCACCAGTTACATCAACTGATGCTACAAACCCACAGGTATCGTTTTTATAAATTGCAATATCGGCAGGTACGGTAAATGACGGATTTGTTGTATCCAGAATTGTAATGGTTTGTGTACAAGTGTTGGAATTGCCAGCTTCATCGGTTGCCATATAGGTGCGCACAATGGTAGCAGGGCATGAATTGCCATCCCAAACATCTTCAACAAATTCTTTCAATATGTCACCTTCGCAATTGTCAACTGCCAAAGTTAAACTTGAATCCGCATCGGGTACCTCGTCAATACATTGTACAGTTATTCCCATTGGACAAAGTATTTCCGGAGGTGTATTATCCGATGGATATACCCAGAATGAACAACTGTCGCCATTTCCACTTAAATCTGATACATAAAGCGTAACTTCTGTAGTATCATAAATAACGGTTCCTGGTGCTGGGACCTGTATGGTATCCAATCCTCCAATTGATTGACAGCTTTCGTAAATGTCGGCAACAACTTTGTAATTCGGAAGAGTGAATGAACATTCTTTGTAAAACGAAACAAATTGATTTGCAGGACAAATGATTGTAGGTTTATCTTCATCGATCGGTGTAACAACGACATCGCAAGTCGAGCTATTTCCAGCTTTATCGTAAGCCGTGAATGTAATTGTTGTTTCAGCCTCAATAACAGTTCCTGATGGAACGGATTGCGTGATTGTATCAATTGTACAATTATCGCTGGCAACAATCATGTTTGTGTAATCTTTTACAACAAACTGACAGCTTTGATCTTTATAAATATTGAAATCGTCCGGGCAAAGTATTTCCGGATCAATTGTATCCAAAACGGTAACATCGGCAATACAAACATCAAAATTGCCATAGTCATCATAAACAAATAGGGCAACGTTTTCAGCTGTTTCCTCTTCGTTTACAAATTCGCATGACATGATATTTGGAACAATTTCTAATTTCACTTCGGTACAATTGTCATACGATCCATCATCCAAATCTTCTGCTTCAAGGAAGAATTGTCCGTTTTCATCCAGATAAACAGTTGTGTCTTTGCATAATGCAATAGGGTCAACTTCGTCAACCACGGTTACTTTAGCCTGACAAGAATCTTTATTGCCAGCAGCATCGGACACAACAAGCCAAACAAATTGTTCCCCAATATCGCTACAATCAAACTCAGATGGATAAATGTATTTATTGATATCGCAGCAATCGGCACAATTATCAGAGCATCCGCCGTCAACATCATCAACGGTGACCACCACTTTACCATCCGCATCTAACCTCGCTGTAAAATCTTTACAAATTGCGTCAGGAGGAACGGTATCTAATTGAATAATTGTAATTGTATCCGATCCGGTACATTGGTTTGCATCGGTAACGGTTACTTCGTAGAAACCTGTTCCCAGACCGCTTGCTGTTTTTGTATCCTGAATAGGGTTGGTGTTCCATGAATAAGCATAAGGAGCAAGCCCACCGCTAACATTGGCAGTAGCTGTTCCGTTTTCATCGCCCGGACATTCAATATTGGTACCAACAACATCAACAACAAGTGCAGTTGAAGATTCTTTGATGGTAACAGTAGTAGAATCCTGGCAGCCATTGTCATCGGTTACAACCACGGTATATGTTCCTGAGGACAGGTTCGTAGCTGAAGTACCGGATTGTTCTGGTGTAGTTCTCCATACAATAGAATATGCAGGAGTTCCACCTATCACTTCGACAGCGGCACTACCTGTAGTACCACCAAAGCAGTCGATATCTTTTTTATCGGTTATGTTTATGCTTAATTCTTCAGGTTGAGAGATTGTAAATTGTCCAGATGCTTCACATCCATTTACATCGACTACCCTGATTTGATATGATCCGGCTCCAAGGTTAGAAATAGTATCATTAGGTTCGGATAGAGGAACCCTGCCAACATATGGAACATTTCTGTACCAAATGAAGGTATCTATTTCGTTTCCACCCATTGTGGAGAATGTCATTGATGCACTTTCATCTTCATAACATAAAATAGAATCTACTTGTGCTATAGTTACCTCGAACGAGTCAGGTTCTGATATATATACTGAATCGCTTACAGGTCCGCAAACCACACACATGGTACAATAGTAATTATTAACGGAGATGGTATGCCACCCTTCGCTTAAGTTGTTAAATGTATGTGTAGCTGAAGGAGCACTGGTGTAAACACCACCATCAATTGAATAAATATAGTTTTCAGAGCCACCATGTCCGGCAACTGTTACGCTACCATTTGATTCGTTATAACAAGATACATCGGTTTTTGAAACAACTTCAAGGTACATGGAATCCAATTCGTTGATTGTAATTGTATCAGCGAAATAACAATTATTGGCATCCCAAATTTCAACCGTATAATCTCCGGCATACAAATCAGAAATATTTTTTGTGGTCTGGCCATCGTCCCATAAATAGGTATATGGAGGGGTGCCGCCTTTAACTTCAATTTTTGTACTTCCGGTATTTTCACCATAACATACTGGAGCCATATATCCGTTTATATAAGAAGATAGGGGCTCATATGGCTGACCAACCTCAATGCTGTCGCTTACGGTACAACCATAAACATCGCTTACGATTACTGTGTACCATCCGGCTGTCAGGTTGCTGGCTGTATCAATGGTTGAACCCGAAGGGTCGTTCCATAAATAAGTATAAGGACTTGTTCCTTCTTCAACCGATACCCAAGCCTTTCCGCTTGCGTCGCCATTACATAAAGCATCCGTTTTATCCAATGTTATCTCAGGTGAGGTAACAGTTATTGTAAATTGTTCCTGATCCCAACAATTAGGTTCAGAATCAGTTTCGTCATAAATATATAGTGTTCTTGTACTGGTAATTTTTGTACCTGCACTGTATTTTGTACCAGCTCCGTTGGGCGAAGTAAAGTACCCGGCATGGAGAGTTAAATTATTTCCCTGGATTGTTGGAAGTGTATATGCTTCACAAACCGTTGTGTCTGCAAGATCAAATACATCCGGGGTAGCATTGATGGTAACCAGAAAATCTTCTTCATCGCTGCACGATGGATTGGTTGTGGTTACATCATAAATGTATAACCTGGTTGTGCTCCAGATTGTATCGCCCTGATCATAAGTAATCGGTCCGATAACTGATTTCTCAATATAAGTTTCTTCACCTGTCAGGTTTGTACCTGTAATTTCAGGCAGGATATAAAAATCACATGCCGTCACATTATCTTTATCATCAACATCTGGAGTTTCCACAACAGTAATGTTAATTGTATCGGAACCAGAACAAGTTCCGTTGCTTACTGTGTAAATTACTTCGTTGGATCCAATGACCGCATTTTGAGGATAAAATTTGTTTCCTGAAACTGCAGTGCCGGAATAAGTTCCACCTGTTGGAGTTCCATTTAAAGTAATGCCATCTGTGTTTTCATCACAAGCCGGACCTTCAGGATCAAGTGTTACTTCAGCAAGCTTATCTATAGTAATTGTAAAGCTTTCCTGATCGTAACAGTTTGTAGTTTCTGTTTCATCATAAATATATAAAGTAGTTGATGACCAAATAGTATCTCCTTCGATATACGATGTTCCACTACCATTTTGTGAAGTATAAAAAGCTTCGTTTCCACTTAAGTGATCTCCAGTAATTTCAGGCAAGATATAATAATCACAAGATGATTTATTTGCAATATCATCTACGTCAGGAGTAGGGACGACAGTAATTAAAAAGTCTTCTTCATCGGCACATAGATACGGGGCATTTCCTCCTCCATTATAACCATAAATGTATAGTCTGGTTGTTGTGCTAATTGTTGCTCCTGGTGAATAACTAGTTCCCTCACCATTGGGCTGATCGTAAAATAATTCATTACCTGTTAGGTTTACACCCGTAATGGTTGGTAATTCATAAGCATCGCAAACACTTGTGTCAGGGATGTCAAATATATCCGGTGTTTTATAAATTGTTATGAGCGCAAAATCAGATCCTTCGCATCCATTGTTATCGGTGTAAGTATAATTAATCCTATAATCACCAGATGCAAGACCTGTAGGATAAAGTACACCTGTAACAGGATTTACGCTCCCTCCTGAATATTCGCCTCCTACAGGTGAACCTGTAAATGTAATTGAGTCAAGGTTGTCACAAACAAACCTTCTTTCTGATTGCAGGGTAACTGTAGGTGAATTATTTACAATAATTAAAAAGTCTTCCTCATCGGCACACAAATATGGTGCATTTCCTCCACCATTGTAACCATAAATATATAGTCTTGTTGTTGTGCTAATTGTTGCCCCTGGGGAATAACTATTTCCCTCACCATTGGGTTGGTCATAGTACAATTCATTCCCTGTTAGGTTCGCACCCGTAATGGTTGGTAAAATATAAGCATCACAAACACTTGTGTCAGGAATGTCAAAAATATCCGGGGTTTTATAAATAGTTATGAGTGCAAAATCTGATCCTTCGCATCCATTGTCATTGGTGTAAGTATAATTAATCCTATAATCGCCAGATGCAAGACCTGTAGGATAAAGCACACCTGTTACAGGGTTTACGCTTCCTCCCGAATATTTACCACCTGCAGGGGAACCTGTAAATGTTATCGAGTCAAGGTTGTCACAAACGAACCTTCTTTCTGATTGCAGGGTAACATCCAGTGAGTCAATTGTTATATCAAAGCTCTCTTCATCAAAACAATTTGGAGTGGTACCGGTTTCATCGTAAATATACAATGTTGTTGAATATGTGATATCACTGCCAGCGTTATACTTGGTTCCACCTTTATTAGGTTCGGTGTAGTATGCCTGGTTTCCTGATAAGCCTGAACCTGTTATTGTAGGTAGGGGATAATCACCACAAGAAATCTGATCCTGGATGTCGTCAACATCAGGGCTGGTATTTATGGTAATTAAGAAATCTTCTTCGCTACTACAAGCTGGATCGGTATCTGTTTCATCGTAGATATACAAGCGGGTGGTTGACCAGATAGTATCGCCTTCGTTATAAGAAGAACCTGCTCCATTACTGGTAGTATAATATGCTTCATTGCCACTTAGGTTTGTGCCTGTAATTTCCGGTAAAACATAGAAATCGCAACTCGCCACATCTTGTTTGTCATTTACTTCCGGGGTTTCAACAACCGTAATATTAATTGTATCTGCACCAGAGCAGGTTCCGTTACTCACAGTGTAAATTACTTCGTTGGAACCAATGACTGCATTTTGAGGATAAAACGCATTTCCTGTTACAGCGGTTCCCGAGTAGGTTCCACCTCCGGGTTGTCCATTCAACGAAATACCACTTGTGTATTCATCGCATATCGGTCCCTCCGGATCTAGCGTAACTTCAACTAAATTGTCGATCCTAATATCAAAACGCTCCTGGTCGAAACAATTTGGAGTAGTCCCAGTTTCATCGTAGATGTACATGGTCACATTGTTCCAAATGGTGTCCCCTTTGCTATAAGGTGTCCCTCCGCCATTCGCTTCCGAATAATAGGATTCATTTCCTGTAAGGTTGGTTCCTGTAATTTCAGGAAAAATGAAATACCCACATGCTGTTTGTGTTGAAATTCCATCAATATCTGGTGTATTATTAATCGTAATCGAGAACGATTCTTCATCGGAACAATTAGGGGTTGTCCCGGTCTCATCGTAAATAAATAATGTGGTTGAAGAATTAATTGTTTCACCTGCAAGGTATTTTGTTCCTCCACCATTTGTTTCGGTATAATAAGCCTGGTTTCCTGATAAATTTGTTCCGTTTATTGTTGGAAGCGTATAGCTATCACACGTAACCTGATCTTGAATATCGTTGATATTTGGAGAATTAGTAATGGTTATAGTAAATGATTCCTGGTCATCGCAATTTTCCATTAATATTCCTGTGCGATCGTACGCCCATAAAGTCATTGAGGATGTAATTACATCGCCAATTTCATATTTTGTGCCCTGGGCATTTTCCTCGGTATAATAAGCCTGGCTTCCCGATAGGTTTGAACCAGGTATTTCGGGTAATGTATAACTATCGCAAGCTATTACATTATTAATTGCTGTTACATCTGGTGAATAATAAATCTCAATAACAAAACCTTTTTGATCGAAGCAATTCGGTTCAGTTCCGGTTTCATCATACATATAAATTGTTTGGGTAGAAGTGATGGCACTTCCGACCGGAAGCACTTCACCTGCACCAAATGGTTCAGTCCTATACACCTGGTTTCCCGTAAGGTTATTTCCTTGTATTTCGGGAAGGATATATTCATCACAAAAGAATGTATCCACATGGTCAAATATTTCGATGTCGCAGCATTCCGGAATCGTGTATTCTTTTGACAATGATTTTGACAATGCACATCCATCTGTATTATTGTGTACAACAGTAAGTTCTGATTTAAACGTTTTATTGCTGTTTTCACGACAGTCGCCGCCTGGAATTGTAAATGTACCACTTGCATTTGTCGAACTGCCAATATTCTGCCCGTCTAAATAAAACTGCCATGCATACGATTCGGTTCCATCTGTGCATTCGCTTAATGAATTGAACACGGCAGAATAATTAATATCGCAACTGCACGAAGCAGCTTGTTCTAATGCGATGCTTTCAATCTCTACACATGGAACGCATATTTCAGGATTTGTGAAATTAGCGTTAGAAGTTGAGCATGATGAATTTTCATAAGAAATTGTTCCTGTAGTAGGAGTGCCGGAACCACATGTTCCATCATTTGCTTCAACTAGTATATTTTAAAGTACTGGTTTCTTCGTACAAATAATCTAAATTCCAGGTTAAGTTTTGCCCGTTAACGCTGGTTGTGCCTTTACTATTTGTTATGGAACCGGAAACGATTGAATAACCTGAATTAACCGTTTCTGTAATTACTGAATTTTTTGCAGCCCAAATCAATTGGTTCGATATTTCATTATATATTCCTGATAAGTCAGCGGATGATTCTGTTGACCAGAACCCGCTGTTTTGTGCTTCATCAATGGTTGTTTCGGCAATATTTTGAACATATTGATTATTAATTCCCCCAAACAAACCAACTGAAAAGAATTTGGTGGAATACCCACGGATTGTATGAGAGTTTTGTCCACTTGTTTCTGCGGCCCTTGTACAACAGGTTTTACTGGTAGGTTCCCTGTCGCAGTAGTTACAATTATAATAACTGGGGGCTCGGTTTGCAACACCATCGGTAAGCAATACAATTGACCTAATAGTATTACAATTAAAAGTTCCATGATTATAGAGTTCTTGTGCGGCAACGTCAATACCATCGGCAATGTTGGTATAGCCATCGGCTTCAAGTCGGTTGATCGCACTTTCTACATTTGTATAATTGCTTGACAATGCTATTTCTAATTTGCCGCTGTAGCTATAACTTACAATCGAAATTTTATTGCCAGCCACGTATTCATCTACCAGGAATTTTCTTGCAAATTCTTTTGCTGCGTTTTTTGCGTGGTTTAAATAGGTGGTACCCATACTTCCTGACTGGTCGATAACCAAAACTGCTTCGATCGGTCGTTGTACAGGTTGCCCGGTTATACTTAACTCAACATCAAATTGATTGCATTGGTCTTTTTGGGTGACAGTTTTATTTAAACTAACTTCCTGAGCAAAAGTTGCTACAGACATAACCAGCATAAAACTGAACAAACAGACCGTTTTTACAGCCTGTTTAACGATGTTTTTTATAGGTAAAATATTTTTCATAACAATTGTTTTTGCGTTGGGCAGCTATTCCATTTCCAATGGATTTGGATTATAAGTATGTAATAGTATTTTTTGAGGATCGCTGGAGCAATTATTTACTTCTGCCGACACTTCTGTGCAATTCCATCTTTCCTGACTGGAATTAGCAGTAGTACTTAGTTTTACGAAAAAGGTAAAAGATTCTCCGGCTCCTAATTCGATAGAGGTATTTATTGGATTTAATCCTTCATCAAGGATTAAATTTTCAAGTGGGATATTATACTCATTGGATAAACCATCCGGATTTTCGCAAGATTCATTGGCATTATTAGCAAAAATCTCAATTTCACTTGTTTCAGATCCCAAATTTGAGACGGTTAAGGTATAGGTATAACTTAGGTTTTTAATTGTTTTAATGGTTCTATTATTTTTTGCTGCCAAATTAATGTTACAATCGGACTGGGCAGATACGAACAGTGATGCTGCCAAAATAAACAGTACGGTAAAAAGGAAATTCTGTGTTTTCATTTTATGGTGGTTTATAGAATTGCGTATAAATTCTTTATGTTTCATTTTCATATTGCAATAGCTTTCAATTCAAAATTCTTACTTCGGCAATTCAAGCCAAGTATTCAAAACTATTTGTGAAAATTACGCTAAAGGAAACTTTTTGACTATAAGGGAATCTATGATTTTTGGTAAAAAATACCTTGGTTTTCCCAAATTGAAAAATAGCCTCAAAGGCTTACTCATCTTTTATTGTTCAAGATAACCTCCATATAGCATCTATCACTGTATTTTAGTTTTGTGTAACGGTTCGCGCTAATAGTTGCATAAAATATGCCATGCAAATATTGATGCTTGCAATGAGCAGTAGTACAGTTGATTATGGGTTATTTTTTATTGTGTTTAGTTTCCCAGCTTGGGAATTTAAGCCTAATAAAGCTCCATTTATGGAATGGGTTTTACTTATTTTTATAGTAATTTATACCGGGATAAAGGATTGAAAATATTGTTTGTGCTTTAATGATAGCTCTTATTTTTTTACTCAGGGATTTCGGAAATTCTGCCCGAAAAATGGATTTTCCCACGATAGGACAAAGTGCCATTTTTGTACATAAATCTATAAAAAGGGCAAAAAATACCTATGTAATAATAGGTATGTATTTCCTGTAATATGGGATTTGTCCGTTAGGAAGGAACAAAGGTTAGATGTTTGTCCTATTTTCTGGTTTTGTAAAAATCCTTTTCGATAAGGTCGCTTCTATTTATAGTGTTTCTTAACCAATTTAGTATTGTTTCATCCAGATCCTTTTCAGATAGTTGCCAAGGAATGTTTTCCGAATTTCTTAATTTATATGTTAAATGATGAAGTATTATTGCTACAGATACAGAAATGTTAAAACTTTCGGTAAAGCCAACCATCGGGATTTTTAGGAATTCATCGGCTTCATTTTTAATAATATCTGAAATTCCCGGTAATTCAGAACCAAAAAACAAAGCACTTTTGCCTTTTGCTAGGTCAAATTCTTCCAGGTCAATATCTTTTTCATGAGGGCTGGTTGCAACGATCCGATACCCATTATTTCTTAATGATTGAATGGCCTCAAGGGTATTGTTCTCTTTTTCAGAGTATTTGTGCAAAGTTACCCATTTTGAGGAGCCAAGTGCAACTTGCGTATCCACGTCAAAAATATTTTGGTTTTCTATAATATGTACATCTTGAATGCCAAAACAATCGCAACTGCGCAAAACGGCACTGGCATTTTGCGATTGATAAATATCTTCAAGGACAACTGTTAGGTATTTGGTCCTGTTTTGAAGTATTTGCTGGAACAGGGCAAACCTTTCAGGGGTTACTAATTCCGAGAAATATTTGATGAGTTCTTTTTGCATT
The DNA here is from genome assembly GCA_963677475.2 of Prolixibacteraceae bacterium. GTDB lineage: Bacteria > Bacteroidota > Bacteroidia > Bacteroidales > Prolixibacteraceae > JABMQB01. The sequence goes on from CAXXQD010000022.1 coordinate 638,073, forward strand.
ATAGTATATCTGTGAAAATCAACTATAAAAAAAGGGAAGCTAAAAGCCTCCCTTTAAATTTTTTCTACGTCCAATTACGAAACAGCTGCAGCTAGTTCAGCACCTGCTTTGAATTTAACAACTTTTTTGGCAGCAATAGTAATTTCTTTTCCAGTTTGAGGATTTCTTCCTGTTCTTGCACTACGTTCTGAAACAGAATAAGAACCAAATCCAATTAGAGCTACTCTATCACCTGCTTTAAGGGCATCAGTTGTTGCGCCTACGAAAGCATCCAATGCTTTTTTTGCGTCTGCTTTTGTTAATCCGGCTTTCTCAGCCATTGCATCAATTAATTGAGCTTTGTTCATAAGATAAAAAATTTAAATTAATTAAATTATTGAAAATGAGTGTATTACTTCCCTGTATTAAGAGCAAATTTTGTTAAAACCAATTTTCAATTTTAGTACTATTTGTTCGAAAACGCCAATAAAATCAATACTTTCAGCGTTTTTTATAACGTTTTACTAAATTCTGAAATAACTTTCAGAAAAACAACCATAAACACTTTTTTTTTTCATCATTTTTCAACTTTTTTTCACGGAAAGCTTTTTGTATTTTAAAAATTATTCTACTTTTGTCGCGCTCAGGAGAGTTGGCAGAGTGGTCGAATGCGGCGGTCTTGAAAACCGTTGTACCGAGAGGTACCGGGGGTTCGAATCCCTCACTCTCCGCAAAAGGTTGTTTGGTTTTACCAGGCAACCTTTTTTTTCAATGTATTTTTATATTTGATTGCATATATGGTGAACACAATCTTTTTAATTAGCAATAAAACTTTTAGGTAATTGTAAATGAATTATTATATTTGCAACCGCAAAAGCATACGGTGTAGCTCACCCCGATAGTTATCGTGGGGTAGGGTACCAACCATACGGGTGTAGCTCAGTTGGTAGAGCACTGGTCTCCAAAACCAGGTGTCGGGCGTTCGAGTCGCTCCTCCCGTGCAAAAACAAGCTGCTTAATGGTAGCTTGTTTTTTGTTTATAGCTGGTCTTTTTCCTATTTTCGGATAAACAAATTTCCAATGAAAGTAAGCCTTTTTATTCCTTGTTTTATCGATCAAATGTATCCGGATACTGCTTTTAATGTGCTTAAGATTCTGGAAAAGCTTCAGATAGATGTTTCTTATAACCCTGAGCAGACTTGTTGTGGACAACCTGCTTTTAATAGTGGATACTGGAAGGAAGCAAAAGCACTTGCCAAAAAATTCATTCAGGATTTTGACCAGGACTCAATTATTGTTAGTCCATCAGCCTCATGCACAGGATATATTAGAAATAATTATCCAAAACTGTTTGCCGATAATGATCCTGAATTGGAGAAGGTAGGAAGGCTAAAAAAAATGATGTACGAGCTGAGTGATTTTTTGGTGAACCATCTGAAGGTCGATGATTTTGGTGCCGTTTTTCCGCATAAAGTTACCTTTCATGATTCATGTGCGGGATTGAGGGAGTACGGCATAAAAAGTGAACCACGGCAGCTACTTGCCAAGGTAAAAGGATTGGAATTGATTGAAATGCAGGATACTGAAACTTGTTGTGGATTTGGCGGTACTTTTGTTACGAAATTCAAGGCAGTGTCTTCGGCTATGACCGAACAAAAAGTTGAAAATGCACTGGCAACAGGTGCAGAGTATATCGTTTCCACAGAGTCTTCCTGTTTGCTAAATATCGAAAGTTATATCAGAAAACAAAATTTGCCTATTAAACCAATTCATATTGCCGATATCTTGGCATCCGGATGGTAAGGGTTAATCTTCATGAAACTGCATTTTATACAGTTTTTTGTAGGCTCCGTTTTGTTTTAGTAATTCTTCGTGTGTTCCTTTTTCAACAATTTTACCTCCTTCGAGAACACAAATTACATCTGCATTTTTAATGGTTGATAATCTATGTGCGATCACTAGCGATGTTCGGTTTTTCATGAGGTTTTCCAAAGCGTTCTGCACTAGTTTTTCAGATTCGGTATCAAGTGCAGAAGTTGCTTCATCAAGAATAAGGATAGGGGGGTTGCTTAGAACTGCCCTGGCAATCGATATTCGTTGCTTTTGCCCACCTGATAATTTGTCTCCCCGGTCACCAATAATGGTATCATAGCCATTTTCGGTTTCCAAGATAAACTCATGGGCATTTGCAATTTTAGCCGCTTTTATTACTTCTTCCTCAGTAGTGTTTTCAAGCCCGAAAGCGATATTATTATAAATAGTATCGTTAAACAAAATTGGTTCCTGGTTTACATTCCCAATCAGGTTTCGCAAATCTTTTAATTTAACTTCCCTGATATCGGTTCCGTCAATCTGTATTTCCCCATCAGAAACATCCCAAAAACGGGGCAGAAGGTCTACCATGGTTGTTTTTCCACTTCCCGATTTGCCTACCAGTGCAACAGTTTTTCCTTTTGGAATGTCAATATTGACATGATCTAATACCAAATTTGTTGTGTAGGAGAATGACACGTCACGATAACATAACGAAGTACTAAACTGAGATATATTTTTGGCATTCGGTTTTTCAAATATTGTTGATTCAGCCATCAGGATTTTGTCTATCCTGTTCATCGACGCCATTCCTTTTTCGATGCTGTATAGGGCTGTTGAAAATGCTTTTGCAGGATTAATAATTCCATAAAAAAAGATGAGGTAGCCCATAAATTCGGCAGCCGTTAACGAACCTTCACCTGTAAGTATTAGCCTGCCTCCATACCATAAAACTACGATTATAACAATGGTACCCAAAAACTCGCTCATCGGGTGTGCTAAATGACGACGCCACATGAGTCGGTTCATTATTATTTTATAATTTGTATTTTCTTTTTCGAACCTTGCTGTTGCCTTTTTTTCGGCGTTAAAGGCTTTAATAACCCTTAATCCAGTTAAATCTTCTTCGATAATCGAAAGTATTTCGCCCAGCTTATTCTGCCCTTTCACCGATTGCCTTTTTAAGCTTCTGCCAATCCTGCCAATAATAAATCCGGTAAACGGGAGCATAATAAAAACAAAGATGGTTAACGACCAGCTCATATAGATCATGATCAAAAGATAAATAAAAATGATGATCGGGTTTTTGAACATCATTTCAAGCGAATTGGCAATCGAGTTCTCAACTTCCTGCACATCACTGGTCATCCTGGCTATGATATCACCTTTTTTTTCTTCCGAGAAAAATCCAAGCGGCAACCCAATTATTTTTCGATAAATATCGGATCGAATGTCAAGCACAATCCCATTTCTAAGGGCAATCATTACATAACTTGCAAGATAGGTGAAGCCAACTTTCAGAAATACGGTAATTACAATAAAGGCTCCAATAAAAATCAAGGCATTGTGATGCCCATATTGATCAATTACAACGCTTACATAATAATTAAATAATTCTTTCACAGTATCCAGCGAAAAACCCAGTTCGGGTTTTAGGGTCACTGGTTCCTGGGTTCCAAAAAGGACTTCGAGGGCAGGGATCATTAACGCAAAAGAGAATGCCCCGAATATTGCCCCAAGCAGGTTAAACAAAAAATTTAAACCGATCTTACCTTTATAAGGAGGGATCAATCGCTTGAGTAGTTTTAAAAATTCTTTCATTTACCAAAGTATGCTTACACAAGTATAACTAAAAAATACCCGTATAATTATGTGGGGTAATTGCTTTCATTTCGGTTTTCACCTCTTCCTGTATATCCAGGCCATCAATAAATTGGCTCATAACTTCCTGGTTAACCACATCGTTTATGCGGGTTAAATCTTTTAATGCTTCATACGGATTTGCATAACCTTCGCGCCTGAGTATGGTTTGAATGGCTTCACCAACAACCGCCCAATTGTTTTCAAGATCGACGTTAATTGCCTGTTTGTTTATAAGCACCTTATTGAGTCCTTTCAAGGTAGAAGAGAACGCAATAAATGTATGTGCAAATGGTACCCCAATATTTCTAAGCACAGTTGAGTCGCTCAAATCACGTTGTAAGCGCGATACCGGTAACTTTGAAGCCAGTTGCTCAAACGAAGCGTTTGCAATACCAATGTTTCCTTCCGAGTTTTCAAAGTCAATGGGATTCACTTTATGGGGCATGGTGGAAGAACCCACTTCGCCTTTTTTTATTTTTTGTTTGAAATAGCCCATTGATATGTAAAGCCACATGTCACGATCGAGGTCTAATACAATTGTATTGATGCGTTTCATTGCATCAAATATTGCCCCGTGGTTATCGTAGTGTGATATTTGTGTGGTATATTTTGATCGTTGTAATCCAAGGTTTTCTTTTAGGAATTTATTACCAAAGGCTTCCCAATCGATGCCCGGGTATGCTACAAAATGTGCATTAAAATTACCGGTTGCACCACCAAATTTCGAATCGCAGGCAATGGCTTTAAGTTGTGCCAGTTGTACGTTGATCCGTTCTACAAAAACCAATATCTCTTTGCCAAGTTTTGTAGGAGATGCAGGTTGTCCGTGGGTTTTTGCAAGCATCGGAATGTCTTTCCATTCATCTGCCAAGGCATTTAGTTTGCCCAATAATTGCTCGATTAAAGGATAGTATTCGTTTGATCAATGCTTCCTGAATAGAAATCGGAACCGATGTATTATTTATATCCTGTGAAGTCAATCCAAAATGGATGAATTCTTTGAACTCAGCAAGACCAAGGGCATCAAATTTTTCCTTTAGAAAATACTCCACAGCTTTCACATCATGGTTGGTTACACTTTCAATCTCTTTTACCCTTTCGGCATCATTAACCGAAAAATTGGAAATAACAGATCTAAGTTCCTGGAATTTTGCAGGGGCAACATCACTTAATTGTGGTAACGGAAGTTCACACAACGAAATAAAATATTCAACTTCGACCAGGCACCTGTATTTGATAAGTGCATATTCACTAAAATAATTTTCAAGAGCTTTTACTTTGTCATTATACCTGCCGTCAACAGGTGAAATTGCTGTGAGCATATTATGTTATTTTACTTTATTACTTAGAAAGCACAAATTTAGCAAAAACTTTGTGACTTTTACTTTTGCAGTCTTTAGCGCTTCGATGGATTAATCAATAAGGACATGAAAATTATTCTTATTTTTACATATACCATTTTCATATATAAAACCATGAGAAAAATAGTCATAAAATACCTGCCTGTTTTAATGTTAAGCATTCTTTTCTTTTTCAGTTCATTTATGCCCGATGTTAAAAAAACAAGGGTCTATAAATTTGACATGAAGGAAAACATTAGTAAGGCAACGTGGCGGAAAACGAAACAGGCTTTTGCAGAGGCAGATTCGGTGAAAGCCGATTTGTTTTTGATCCACATGAATACGTATGGAGGAACTGTTCTGGACGCAGATTCCATCCGAACAAAAATCTTGGCAAGCAAAATCCCTGTGTATGTATTTATCGATAACAATGCAGCATCGGCAGGTGCACTTATTTCCATTGCTTGCGACGGTATTTACATGCGACCGGGATCAAGCATGGGGGCAACAACTGTTGTGAACCAAACTGGTGAAGCAATGCCCGATAAGTATCAGTCGTATATGCGTTCAACTATGCGCTCAACAGCAGAAGCACACGGAAAAGACACAGTCGTTGTTGGTCAGGATACAACTTATATTTGGAAACGCGATCCCAAAATTGCAGAGGCAATGGTTGACCAACGGATTTTTGTGGAAGGAATTTCAGACACCGGAAGGGTTTTAACATTTACCCCGTCGGAAGCTATGGAAAACAACTATTGCGAAGGAATTGCCGAAGATACCGATGAGGTTCTGCATATGGTGGGTGTCGAGGAGTATGAAATCGTAGAATACAAAGCCTCTATTCTTGAATTAATAATTGGTTTTCTGGTCCTTCCGATGGTTTCCGGATTATTAATAATGGGAATTATTGGTGGTATTTATTTTGAAATGCAATCGCCCGGAATTGGATTCCCATTGGGCGTGGCTATTATTGCAGCGGTTTTATATTTTGCTCCTTTATACCTGGAGGGCTTGGCTGCAAATTGGGAGATATTGATTTTTATAATTGGATTAATACTTATTGCGGTAGAGATTTTTGTAATCCCCGGATTTGGAATTGCAGGTGCCCTGGGAATTGTACTGACTTTTGCCGGATTGGTTTTAAGCTTGCTCGGGAATGTAAATTTTGATTTTAAACCTGTGGATACTTCGAGAATAAGCATTGCACTAGCAACGGTAATTGTTGCTATTTTAGGAGGCTTGTTCCTGTCGTTATATCTGGGCGATAAAATGTTTTCAGCACGCAAAGGTTTGTTTAAGGGGATGTCGTTAAAAACGGTGCAGGATGCTGAAGAAGGATTTATTAGCATTGATACCAGTTTATTAAAACTTAAAGGGGCTCAAGGAGTTGCAAAAACTGTTTTGCGCCCATCTGGGAAAGTATTAATCGGGGAGAAATTTACGATGCAGTGGCAGAATCTGGTTATATTGAAAAAGATGAGGCTGTTGTGGTAAGTAAAGTGGAAGCAACCCAATTATATGTGGAACGAGAAGATTCGATCTGAAAATATGTTTTTAGGTTCCTTTTTCGGTATTGATAATACTTAGATAATGACTGTTACCAATTTGGTAATTTTTCATATCTTTGTCTTATAAGGATTTAAACATGAGAGTTGTTGCAAAAAAGATTCTTCGTGAGTTCTGGACAAAATATACGGATTCGGAACAACATTTAAAAACCTGGTATAAAGAAGCTTCAAAAGCAGCATGGAGAAATCCAAATGATATAAAAAATGCGTATGCAAAGGCAAGTATATTAAAAAATGGTAAAGTTGTTTTTAATATTTGTGGAAATAAGTATCGTTTAATTGTTGATATTAACTATGATAGACAATGGGTATTTATTTTGTTTATTGGCACACACAAAGAATATGACAGTTATCAAATATGAAATGGTTTCAATTGATGGGTAAGGAGCATAGGGAAGAATAATTTTAAAAGAGATTAGCAACTTTGTTCTTATTTTAAATAATCTTTGTAACATACACCAACCGTTAGGGACTATTAAAAAGAATAAAAATGAATATAAAAGCGATAAAAACAGAACAAGATTATAAGCAAGCACTTGGAAGACTTGAAGAAATATTTCATGCTCCAATTGATACAAAAGAAGGAGACGAAGCAGAGATTTTATCAATTCTTATTGAAAAATATGAAGAAGAAAATTACCCAATAGATGCACCAGACCCAATTGAAGCAATTATGTTCAGATTGGAACAAATGGAAATGACAAAAAAGGATTTAGCAAAAATATTGGGATATAAAAGCAGAGTCTCAGAGATTATTAATAAAAAAAGAAAATTAAATATAAATATGATTCGAAAACTGCACGATAAATTGAATATTCCGTATGAATCGTTAATTGCGAATTATTAAAGCACTATTTTTAATTCAGGATCTAATACATAGCAATGTTTAATTTAGTTTTTTTAGATTTTTATATTTGCAGAATAGCCCTACCTGAAATTATTAGAACTATTAGCATTTCACTTCGCATAACGTACCAGCTGATCGCCTGCTCAAAAGCCACTTAAAAAGATCAAGGTTGGCGAAAAATTAAGGCTCCCTTCAACTTACTATATGATTGATATCATTATTCCAGTATTGTACGCTTAATAAAAGTACATTTGACCCAATTAAACTATGAGACGGTATTAATTGTTATTAAAGCATGATGATTGAATTTGTAGAAAAATATTTGGGAGAGCTTTGGTTGTTAACCACGGAAATGGCGCCATGGTTAATATTGGGTATCGTGTTCGCAGGATTATTGAAGGTCTATTTTCCGCAAAAACACATCGATAAATATCTGGGGAAATCAAATTTTAAATCGGCTCTTAATGCATCTTTATTAGGAATTCCTATGCCCTTGTGTTCCTGTGGGGTAATTCCAACCGGCATCTCGTTTTATAAAAACGGGGCTTCAAAGGGAGCAACAAATTCGTTTCTAATCTCAACACCGCAAACAGGGGTAGATTCAATTTTTGCAACTTATTCGATGTTGGGTTGGCCCTTTGCTGTGTTAAGGCCAATTGTTGCTTTTTTTACCGGAGTCATCGGAGGTGTGCTAACCAATATCTTTGTTAAAGAGAAACCAGTGGCAAATTCAACGTTTGCTGGTTTTAAATTGGATACTTCTTCATTGGGAACTTCAGCTGCTTCCTGTGATGACGATAGTTGTGGTTGCCATGAACCTGTTGAAGATAAACGTCCTGCATTGATTCGGGCTGCAAACTATGCATTTATTGAATTGTTGCAAGATATTGCTAAATGGCTGATTATTGGTTTTTTAGTTGCTGCCCTAATTTCCGTTTTATTGCCCAACGATTTTTTTAGCATGTTTAAAGGATTTGGTTTAGTCGAGCTTTTGGTTGTATTGGCAGCTTCTGTTCCAATTTATATCTGCGCAACAGGTTCAATCCCTATTGCAGCTGTATTACTTCTAAAAGGGGTATCACCAGGGGCAGCATTGGTTTTTTTAATGGCAGGGCCAGCAACCAATGTAGCTACAATGACCGTTTTGGGAAAGACAATGGGAAGAAAATCCTTGTTTGTTTATTTGTCAACAATAATCATAGGTGCACTGGTGTTCGGATTGCTTACCAATTGGCTGATCCCAACAGATTGGTTAATTGGCAAAATAAACCATATTCATGGAGGTGCTGAACATGAAATGCTGCCCGAGTGGCTTCAAATCGGATCGGCAGTATTGTTAATCGTATCTATTATCGGGGGATATTTTTTAGGAAGGTTTCAAAAAGCAAGAAAAATGAAAATATCGGATTTTTCAATTATAGTAGAAGGAATGACTTGCTCTCACTGTGAAGCGACAGTGCAAAATAATCTCGTAAAAATTAAGGGCATAAGCAAAGTTGTTGCCGATAATAAAACTAATACTGTGAATATTTCCGGCACAAACCCAGATTTTGCCAAAATAGAAAAACTCATTACAGAGCTTGGCTATTTGTATAAAGGAAAGAAATAGCTGGTTATTTTACTTCCTGATTTTCATCTTTAAATATTTTCTCTGTTGTTTCAGCTATTGAAGAAGTATCGATGGAGTATAATAGTTTTAATGCTTTTTCCATGGCACCCTGTGCAATTAAACTTGTTATTTGTTGGTAAATTACAGCTCTTTGTGGTGGGACTTTATGCTCCATTAACTGGCTACTGAGATAAGTATCTGGAAAAGGATTTTGGTTTGGGAAGAGGTCAAAATATAAAACTCCCGAACCTAATATGTCATGCGTACTGCCATCGATAAGTTCGGCGTCATAAGTCAAGTGATCAAATTTATATATCGGATTTGATAATTTATAATTGCTCTGATTCTTTGAACCTGAACCATCTATAAAATGCGCTTTTGGCGGATTTTTTTCAAATGATTCTTTTTTCTCTTCGAATATTTGAACAAAGCTTTTGGAGCTTATTACTCCGCAATGTGTTGATGGAAATTGACAATTAAAATTGATATACTGATCTATAAGGTTATATACTAATTTGTTCTTTTTGAAAGATCCATTCCAAATGTATTGGTAAAAGATCAGAGCACCCTGAAACAGGTCATTTGTTTTTGATGAAGTTGAAGGGCTCATCTTATTGTGTATTAAGGTTGTTATGGTGAGTAAATGTACGTCATATTCCGGGCATAATCAATTTTTGAAATAAATAATTCCCTTATCTGCAACCATCCGGGTTTTTCAATGTCAATAAAAACAGTGATGAAAATGAAAATGCCGAAGCCAAACTGCAAAAGCATTATTGTAGAATAGACATCCTCATTTTCTATAAAAATTAGCAACGAAAACAATTAAACAATGAGAAAATCAATTTTGCTCATAGCGGTATTTCTATGCCTGAAAATGAGCTTTGCCAATAATCAGAATTTAACACAAATCTTGCGGGGAAAAGTTTTAGATAAGGATTCGGGTTTGCCCTTGATTGGTGCAACCATTATGGTAAATGGTTCATCTCCTTTGATTGGAACTGCCACCAATGCTAATGGCGAGTTCCAGTTTCAACCAATGCGGGTTGGCCGTTACTCCATTACCGTGCAAAGTATTGGTTATGAGCCCAGAATTGTAAGCGACGTTTTGCTAAAAGCCGGAAAAGAAACCGACTTAACAATTTATCTTAGCGAGTCAGTTGTACAATTGGATGAGGTGACTATTAGCGCAAAAAAGCACAAAGGGGAAAGTTTAAATAAAATGGCGCTCATAAGTGCCCGTTCGTTCTCGGTACAGGAAACCAACCGATATGCCGGGAGTTTTGATGATCCGGCAAGAATGGCTTCATCCTTTGCGGGGGTAATGGGAAGCCCCGATGGAAATAACGATATTATTGTGCGTGGAAACTCACCAAGAGGGATGCTCTGGCGAATGGAGGGGATTGAGATTCCTAATCCAAACCACTTTGCAGAGGAAGGTGCATCAGGTGGGGCAATTAGCGCTTTGAACAGTAAAATGTTGGATAATTCGGATTTTTATACCGGAGCTTTCCCGGCAGAATATGGAAATGCCTATTCAGGGGTTTTCGATTTGAGGCTGCGAAATGGAAATAAGCACAAACGCGAATATTCATTTATGGTTGGAATATTAGGCACCGACTTTACGGCCGAGGGGCCATTCAAAAAAGGCGGGAATGCCAGCTATTTGATTAATTACCGCTATTCTTCACTGGCCATGTTAAATGCTGTAGGAATAAAGGTTGCTGGTGATGCTGTTCCAAAATTTCAAAACAGTTCTTTTAAAATTAATGTTCCAACCAAAAAAGCCGGGACTTTCAATTTGTTCGGACTTGGCGGACTTAGCGGTATTTCGGAAGATATGAGTGATTATAAAAATGAGTTCAACACCGATATGGCTGTGGTGGGCTTGTCGAATACCCTTCCTTTAGATGATAAAACGATATTGAAGACCGTTTTGGCATACACGGGATCACGAAATATTTGGGAATACAGGGACAGTATTGCACCTGACCAATATCGGTTTGAAGGCGAAGAGAAAATCCGCTACTCTAATTTATCTATAAGTTCATACTTAAACCGAAAAATAAATTCGAAGCATTCGTTTAAAACTGGGATAACATTTACAAAAAAGTATTACAATGTGTTAGGCCGCGAATGGGACGAAGATGAAGAATATCTGGAGACTGAAGTTGACCGCAAAGGAAATACAGAAACGTTTCAGGCCTACCTAAGTTGGAAATACAGGATCGCACAAAATTTAACCTTGATAGGAGGTGCGCATTACAGCCATTTGTTTTTAAACAACAATAATACAATTGAGCCACGCGCCGCATTACGTTGGGAATTAAACGACAAACAATCCATAAATCTGGGCTTTGGTGTTCATTCAAAGATTGAATCATTAACCAATTACCTTGCGCAAACGACCAATGAAGATGGGGCTGTAATTTATCCGAACGAAAACCTGGGATTTTCAAAAGCACGGCATTATGTTATTGGTTACGATCGGATAATCAACAAAAACCTTGTGTTTAAAATGGAGGCGTATTACCAGGATTCATACGATGTTCCGGTGGAAGACGATCCAACCAGTACCTTTTCAACGTTGAACAAAAGCGATGGATATACCAATAAAAAACTGGTGAATGAGGGATCAGGAAAAAATTATGGATTAGACCTTACCCTTGAAAAATTCTTTAGCAGGAATTATTATTTTCTTACAACAGCATCGGTTTTCGATTCTAAATATAAAGGGATGGATGGGATTGAAAGAAACACGATGTACAACACAAATTATCTTTTTAGCGCATTGGGTGGTAAAGAGTGGCAAATTAAGAACAATGGGATTGAAAGCACCCTGGCAGTGAGCGCAAAAGCCATTTTAAACGGGGGAAATCATTATACACCAATCGATGTTGCGGCATCCATGGAACATGGCTATACGAAATATCAAGAGGAATTGAGTTTTGCCAACCAACGGGATAATTTTATGCGCTTTGATTTTAAAATCCAATACCGGAAAAACAAAAAGAAAACCACCCGGATTTGGGAATTGGATATTCAGAATATTACAAACCAGGCAAATACCATTTGGCAATATTGGGACGATTCGGATCAAAAAATTGAAGATATTACCCAGCTTGGAATGTTGCCGGTGCTAAGTTATCGAATTGAGTTTTAATATGTTTTTATTGGCTCTGTTTTTTGTGAAGCTGGTTTTTTTTAAGCCAGCTTCTTTTCATTCTCTCCAAAGGGGAGATGTCTGTCCGAAGACTGACAAATGGGGAAATAATGAAATTTCACATTTTAATAATTAAATTGGAAATGAAGTTGTTAAAAATACCATGATTTGCCTCTGGGATAGTTAACTATTTGAATTCCGGTGAGCGAATTCCTCGTCAGCTAGCTGCGAGGAGTTTCAATTTTCGTTATTACAACTATTTTTTTTATCAATTGAACGAATTAATTTGCCCCGACTGCAATTGGCGCGCTACATTTGTTGTTGTAAATTTAAAATAAAAACACAATGAAACTACGCATCTTATCTACAATTGCTGTCGCTGCGCTTCTCTTAACCGGATGTTTTGTATTTTCCTTTTATCCGCTTTATACCGATGAAGATCTTTTTACCAATGACCTTTTATTGGGTGAATTTTGTGACTCGGATTCGGCCCTGTGGCATTTTGAATATAAAACCACGGGCGAAGGTGATGACTTAAAAACGGATAGTACATGTTATATTTTAACCATTAAAGAAAAAGGAAAAGAATTTACAAAATCATCGTTCGAGGTTAAAATTGTTAAATTAGATGAATTCTATTTTCTCGATTTTTATTTAAATGAATATGAATATAGGCAAGGCGGTGATCCAAATTTATTTGATTTACACTTAATGCCGGTGCACACATTTGCCAAAGCTGAATTTGCGGGCGATGAGGTTGAAATAAACTGGTTCGATCCGGATTGGTTGGAGAAACTAATCAAAGAAAATAAAATAAGAATCCACCATGAAAATAACGGCGAGCACATTTTACTCACCGCTAAGCCAAAAGAATTGCAAAAGTTTGTGTTGAAATATGTAAATTCGGAAGTCGCATTTGACGATGGTTTAGACGAAGTCCTTATCCGATCTAAAGCGAATGATTAGATTTATAAAAAACATAATCGAGCGAGTTTTGAGAAACAGGATAGCACAGCATATCCTGTTTTGGGCATTGTCGTACCTTATATTGTTAAACATTCTTAGGGTTTCAGCCGATATTCAACGGATTGACCTAATTTACACCTTGTTTTTTCATGTGCCCATTGCCCTGATTGTTTATGTCAATACCTTGGTTTTATTTCCCTTGTTCCTTGAAAAAGAAAAATATTATTCCTATGGGTTTTCAGTAGCTGCAATAATTGCCTGCGGATCGTTTTTTTATATATTCCTTTTTGATAGTTGGATCGACCATATTTTTACCGGCTATTATTTTATTGCATATTATGGATTTTGGGATATTTCGCTTTATATGGCTGTATATGTGGCAGGCTCAAGTTTATTGAAATTGGCACGAGGCTGGTTTTATTTGCACGAAACCCAACAGGAAAAAACACTTGCCGAACTGAAAGCCTTAAAATCTCAGATAAACCCGCATTTTTTGTTTAATTCATTGAACAGCATTTACAGCCTGTCGAGGAAATCGTCGCCAAAAGTACCTGATACCATACTCAAATTGAGCGATATAATGAGGTATATAATTTATGAAGCCGACGTTGACTACATTGACCTTGACAGCGAAATTGAATTGGTTAGGAATTATATCGGTTTGCAGCAGCTACGAAGTGCCGATGTTGAAACGGTTGATTTAAAAGTTGTAGGTGAAACAAACGGGCGTAATATTGCGCCATTAATTTTTCTTCCCTTTGTCGAAAACAGTTACAAACATGGAATTAAAGGAGGAGCCGCAAATTCGTATGTACATATAAAATTCGAAGTTTCGGGCAAGGTTTTAAACTTCGAAATTGAAAATAGTATCGGGAAATCAGCAGAACCTAAAATTAGCAAATACCAGGGAATTGGAATTGAAAATGTGCGAAAACGACTTGGGCTGATTTATCAGGGAAGCCATAAACTCGATGTGAAACAAGATAAAAACAAATTTAAAGTGTTGTTGCAAATTCAGTTAAACTAACGGTTTGTGGACCTTGGTTGCATGTATTATTATTTACATTTCACAGAGACTCAACAATGAAAGAAAAGCAAAATAAAATGCACATAAACTGTTTAATCGTAGATGACGAACCCTTATCGCAGGATGTCCTGAAAGATTTTGTGGACGCTTGCCCTGAACTAAAACTTAGCGGGATTTGCAGCAACGCCCTCGAAGCTGGAAATACCATAAAACAGGAGAAAATCGATTTGCTTTTCCTCGATATCAATATGCCTTTGTTGTCGGGAATTAGTTTTATTAAAGGTTTGGCAAACCCGCCATTGGTTGTATTTGTTACGGCATACCCCGAATTTGCCTTGGAAGGTTTTGAGGTTGATGCAGTTGACTATCTATTAAAACCGGTATCGTTTGAGCGTTTCCGAAAAGCAGTAAATAGGGTAGTCGATCGACTGGAAAGCAGGCAGAATGTTCTTAATAATGAACAAAACCATATTCTTTTGCGTGCCGACAAAAAAAACTATCTGGTTAATTTTGATGAAATAATCTACCTTGAAGGCATGGGCGATTACGTAAAGTTTGTGCTGGAAGACAAAAAACTAATGGTGCACGGAACCATGAAAGATTTTCTTTCACAATTGCCCGAAACCTTGTTTCAACGAATCCATAAATCGTATGCCATTAACCTCAAAAAAGTAAATTACATTGAAGGAAACCAGGTAAAACTTTCATTAGCCAGTATCCCACTTAGCCTTTCATACAGGGAAGTGTTGTTTGAAGCTTTAGGGAAAAAATAAGGATGTTTTTCTTGGTTTAGAACCGAATTCTGAAGCCATCGAATAATTGCATAAAATCATGTTGTTAATTCTTTACTAATGGAATATTTTGTTCGTTTGAATGATTATATTCGCATAATTAAAATTTAGCTAAGTCAACGTACATTAATTTGACCCTTAAACAAAATCCAAATGAAAACTATCCTCCTAATCATCACCCTTGTATTTTTTGTGAACCCAATTTTTTCGAACGAAGAAAAAGATTCTATTTTTAATTCTCTTCCGGTTGCTGAGGCTTCACTAATCGAGGTGCAAGGGCAGATGCCGGACTCTATCGTAACTTATTCGTTTGATGCTGTTGATGATTCAACTTATTTGTCGAAGAAAATCTATGCTTTAAATAGTGAAGGACAGGCAGTTTTAGAAGAGCATTTTTCGTGGGAAAGTTCGCTAAATGAATGGAAGATTTCCTACCGAAGCGAGATGGAATACGATCAATATGGAAATGTTATTAGTGATATACGTTGGGCTTATTATATAAATTCGTTCGAGAGATTGTCCAAAGCAGAAAAAAGGTTTGATTCGAACGGCAATCAGGAATTAAACGCTACGTATTTATGGAATTCAACCCTGGAAGATTGGACCTTGGATAAAAAATACGAATATGAATTTGATGGGCAAGGAAACCTAATGCGAATTGTTTATACTCAATTACAATATTATGATGTTCAATTATTAAGTGGCAATAAAAGCGAAACTAATTATGATTCAGATGGTAATCAAACCTTATATATTATTTATTCCTGGGACACAACCCTTGCAGACTGGGTGAATGCCTATAAGAGTTCATCCGAGTTCAATGATTTTGGCGCAGAGGTTTTAATGGAAGATTATTATTGGGATCCGGTTAATTCGCGGTGGAATGGTAGCACTAAAAAAGAACACGAATATTCTGAGGATAATGTACTAATATCCTCGAATACTTATGCTTGGGAAAATACAACCCGAACTTGGACCGATAGTAAAAAACTTGAGAATAGTTTTGATCAAAACCAAAACCTTGTATTAACAATGAATTACGATTGGATTCCTGATTCAGCGTCATGGTTAGAGAAATCAAAAGAAGTGAGGCAATATGAAAACCAAAAATTGACCACAAAAATAGTGTCGGAAAATTATAATCAGGTGGATACTGTTTGGGAGCCTTTTTCTAAAGAATTAATTGAATACAATGAAAACGATAGCGTTTTAGCAACATCCGATTATTATTATAACAGTTCCGAACAAAACTGGATAGGAAACAACAAAACAGTTTATGCTTACGATTCAAACGGGTATAGAAACCTTATTATAGGATATAGTTGGAGGTCAAATAATTGGGTTGTGTCAAGCAAAACAGTCAGGCAAATTAACGAGAATAATATGCTTGTCTTGAGTGAATCATATCAATGGGATGCTATTGTGAACGATTGGAAAGGGCGCTCGAAATACGAGTACGAGTACAATGGAAATAATTATAGGACCTTGCAAATTGACTATAGATGGGATGCTAATACCTGGGATTGGATTTATTCTCAGAAGCAAGTGAAAGAATACCCTTCGTTTGATTATATAATTACTTATTCGGCTGTTTATAAGTGGGACAAAACAATTTCTGATTGGGTGTGTCAAAATATCTCTGACAAAGATTACGATGAAAGTGGCTTACTTTATTCGGAATTTAGTTATTATTTGGAAACAGGATACTATAAAACAGATTACTTTAGGAACGACAAGTTAAATATTATTCTTTCCATTGATTTGTATAGGGCTACAGAAGATGAAGATTGGAAAGTGCAAAGAAAACGTTATTACTATTACTCCGATATAGGTTCAGGGGTAGAAAATGAGTTTCTCACAGATATTGAAATCTTCCCAAACCCGGTAAATAACCAGCTTCATATTCAACAAAAAACTTTGGATAGTGATATTTCTTTAGAAATCTATTCTATGCAAGGGCAGCTATTAAAACAAGTGGATATAAACAATATGAAAACCACAATAAATACAGATGTTTTATTGCCGGGTGCCTATGTTGTGGTGTTATCGCAAAAAGGTGTTCCTTTTAGGAATGAAAAATTATTAAAAATAGGCTTGTAAAATAAGCTTAAAAGTTAAAATAATAGATGTATCGTCAGGCAATTAATTAAAAATTCAGTTTTGATCACATGATTTTTTTTGTCTTGATACATGTTACCTTTTTACCTTATCCTATATATTCACGAATCCAAATAATTCAGCAGTTTTAAATTCAGATACCAATTACTAATTGAAATGATTATATTTTACCATATTATTGTGAATATAAAACAAAATTAATTTAACCCTTAAAACATAAATCCTATGAAACAATTACTCCTGATAATTTCATTATTCCTGATTGTAAATGTTGCTTTTTCAAAGAATGAAAAGGATTCGTTGTTAGTAACAAGAGCCTTCGGAGTCGTTCACTCCTTTGGCGAAATTCCTTATGTGATTTATTCTCAGGAGGAAAAAACCGATTCAATAATAAGCTATTTGTTTGATGCTGCCGGAGATTCAATAAATGATAGAAAACAAATTTATGTTTTTGATAATCAGGGAAGAAAGATTCAGGAAGATTTATTTATGTGGCTTGACACAATGAATGAATGGAGAGGAACCTCTCATTCTGAATGGGAATATGATCAAGTAAATAACGTGACGCACGTTGTTAAATTTAAATGGGACTACGATAACAATATACTTAGGGGAGATTCCCAAAAGGAGTATAGTTATGATGCTAATGGTAATAAGACACTCGATGTTTCTTATGATTGGGATGATGAGTTAAATGACTGGATAGGAACAGAAAAATATGAATTTACATTTAATTCGGAAAACCTAGAAGTGTCGAATATCGTTTCGTTCTGGAACACGGAAATAAATAACTGGCAAATGGTTAAAAAAAATGAGTTTGAGTATAATGCGTTTGGGAAAAAGACATTAGAGGTCTGTTTCAGTATAGATTATACTACTAACGAGCTCTCTCAAGGCAACAAAACCGAAGTAACATATGATGAGAGTGGTTATGAAACCTTGAAAATAATTTATAGTTGGGATGCTAACCTTGAGAAGTGGAGTTTTAATTATAAGAAAGTAGCTACATATAATGAGTATGGAAGCCAAACAATGCTCGAAGAATATAACTGGAATACTGAGGGTAACTTGTGGTATGGAAGATTAAAAAAAGACTACCAATATTCTGCTACCAATATTTTACTTTCTTGGAATACCTATGACTGGGATGATTCAAATGAAACATGGCTGGAAGATGAAATGCTTCAGAATAGTTTTGACCAAAACCAACACCTAATTCTTACCCTGAATTACGAGTGGGATGAAGATTCTAATATCTGGAGGGAAAAGAGGAAGACAGAAAAAAAGTATGAAAATAGTATTTTAGTTTCCTCTACTCAATTTGAGAAAATGTATAGTAACAATTCAGTTTGGATCGTCAAATTTAAAGATGAATATGTATACGACGATAAGGATAGTTTGGTGACGGAGTATAATTACAGGTATTATGATGATACCGGTACCAAATTTGGAGTGTCAAGGTTTGTCTATGAGTATGATATCTTTGGAAATAAAACACTCATTGTAAAACACACTAGTACATCATGGGTCAGCAATTGGACTGGGGTTGAAAAAGATATATATAAGTATGATCAGAATAAACAACTATTAGCAAAGGAGGGGTATAATTGGGATGATAATACGAATGATTGGAGAGGGCTTAAAAAATATGACTATGATTACAATGAAAACGGCAATAAGACCCTTAAAGTAAGTTATCGATGGAATTCAAATATCCGTGAGTGGAACAATACCACGAAAATTGTATATAAATACGAATTAAATAATTCACAAAAAACGTACACTGCCTCTTATAAATGGGATGAATCTATATCAGATTGGATCTGTAAAAGTATAAATGAAGATTTATATGATAACAATGGACTACTTCTCTTTACTCTGAATTATTGGCATGAAGATATTTTCACCACCAAAGCAGGTTATTATCAAACAGAATATTTCCGAAATGATAAATTAAATATAATTCTTTCCGTAGATTCATATAGACCAATGGAAAATGATCCGTGGAGCCCAGTTTATAAAAGTTATTTTTATTACTCCGACATAGGTTCAGGAGTAGAGAATGAGTTTCTCTCAGAAATTGAAATCTTCCCAAACCCGGTAAATAACCAGCTTCATATTCAACAAAAAACTTTGGATAGCGGTATTCTTTTGGAAATCTATTCTATGCAAGGGCAGCTATTAAAACAAGTGGATATAAACAACAGTAGAACCACAATAAATACAGATTTTTTATTGCCGGGTGCCTATGTTCTGGTGATATCGCAAAAAGGTGTTCCTTTTAGGAATGAAAAATTATTAAAAATAGGCTTGTAGGGAACTTGATATCAAAATAGTAAATCAATAGTCAGTCAATTAAAAGGGCTCAGTTGTAAAAACTGGGCCCTCGGTATTTTCTCGTTTGCCTGCATTTTGGAACAGGATTGGATATTTATTTTCAGTTAAAGGCAAAAACCCTGCTCCCTATTCAATCGGGATCATTGCAGCTACTTTCGTATCTGTAAATTTCATTTTTATGACGGAAGTCTGAAGCACGAAGCCCGAAGTTAATTCCTGAGTTGGATATGTTTTTTTTCCGTCTTCTGCCTTCCCGCCAATTATCATTTTAATTATCGAATTTCGTCGAATTTTTAAAACCTATATGGAATCTGTAGAAATAATTTTTTCATTTTTTTGGTTTTAATATTAATAAGTGTTAAGAATAAAATGAAGTAATTATTTGTCATAGGCATTTGAGGATATTGTAGTTTGTCTAATAAGGCTTTGTTATTTTGTTTATTTTACGAATGTTCGAAAAAAGGAAAATAAATCCGGCAAATATGAATTTATCATTTTAGCAAATTGATGTCCAATATCCGTCACTCACAATAGTTCTTATAATTCATTCTAACTCATTTAACGTTGTGTTAACCCACCAATTTTTTAAAATCATTTGTATTCATTCAAAATAAGAATTGTATTCCATTGATAATGAATACTTAACGATGTATTTGGAATTCCCCTGGAAAATATTTTGTGTTTAATTAAACATCCGTTAACGTTAACGGTAAGTTTAAAATATATATTTGCCGACTCAAAAATTTAAAGTAAAACAAACGGATTATTTCTACCTGCGGGGTTGAAATAAAATAAAGTTCAGATTATTATGAAGAAGTTAAATCGCGCAAATGCAACGGAAGCAGTAAGTTATCCAACCAGGATACTTCAGTTTGGGGAAGGGAATTTTTTACGTGCTTTTACCGACTGGATTGTAAATCAAATGAATAAAGAAATTGGTTTCAATGCCGGAATTGATGTGGTGCAACCACTTCCAAACGGAATGGTTGATATGTTGAACGATCAGGACGGACTGTTCCATGTTTATTTAAAGGGGATTAAAGACGGTAAACCAATCACCGAATTTTCGATGGTGGATTGTATCAATAAAGGAATTAACCCATACACCGAATTTGAATCGTACACCAAATCAATCTTAAATCCTGATTTGCGTTTCGTGTTTTCAAACACGACCGAAGCAGGAATTAGTTGGGATGAAAACGATACGCTTGACATGCAACCACAGAATTCATTTCCTGGCAAGGTTGCCGCGTTGCTTTATAAGCGATACAAAGCTTTTGACGGTGACATGTCAAAAGGCTTGATATTTTTTGCTTGTGAGTTGATCGACAGAAATGGGGATATATTAAAAAAGTACGTTCTTCAACACGCAGAGAACTGGAAACTTGAAGATGGCTTTATCAATTGGGTGAACGAAGCATGTTGTTTCTGCAGTACCCTGGTTGACCGCATTGTTCCCGGATTCCCAAAAGATGAAATAAAAGAAATTCAACAAGAACTTGGTTATGAAGACAACCTTGTTGTGGTTGGTGAGTACTTCCACCTTTGGGTTATTGAAGCACCTAAATGGGTGAAGGAAGAGTTCCCTGCCGAAAAAGCCGGATTGGAAGTGAAGTTTGTAAAAGACATGAAGCGCTTCCGCGAACAAAAAGTTGCGGTGTTAAATGGCACCCACACAGGAAGTTATGCCGTATCGTTTTTATATGGAATCGATAACGTTCGCGAAGCTTACGAAAGCATCGAAGTGGGTAGTTTTATGAAAGGAATGGTTTACGAAGAAGTTCTTCCTACCCTTGAAGGAAGCGAAAAGGAGTTGAAATCGTTTGCTAGCAAAATCCTGGAGCGTTTTTCAAATCCATATATTCGCCACTTGTGGCAGAGTATTGCCCTTAATGCCATGTCGAAATGGGAAACACGTGACTTGCCATCCCTATTGACTTTTATTGAAAAACACAATATGTTGCCACAAAAACTGGTATTTTCACTGGCAGCTATGATCGCCTATTTTAAAGGCGAAGCCAATGGCGAACAATATCCGGTTCAGGATGACGAATGGATCAAAGACTTTTATAAGAAAGCCTGGGCTGAATGTGATGGTCGCCCAATTTCGATCTATAACTTGTGTGAGAAAGTATTGGCATTGGATAAGGTGTGGAAGCAAAACCTTAATGACATTCCAAACCTTACGATAACGGTTAGCCACTACTTGTTCCTGATCACTCAGGTTGGAATGAAAAGAGCTGTAAAATCTGTTCTTCGTGAAGATAACCCATTGATGCAGATTACCATTGATAAAATGAACAACTAGGCTATTTTTGTGTATAGGTTTTATTAATTCGACAAAACAGATGGCAGATTTTATCCAGATAAACCCGGCAGATAATCTAATTATTGCCTTGAGGGATTTCTCGCAAGGGGAAGTTATTTTCGTTGAAAATAAGGAATTGAAAATTATTGGTGATGTTCCAAAAGGGCACAAAATTGCTTTGGTCCCAATTTACGAAAACGAGGATATCATAAAGTATGGTGCCCCAATTGGGCATGCAACTAAGGCGATTGAGGCTGGTGAACATATCCATGTTCAGAATATAAAAACCAATCTTTCTGGTACGATTAACTATTCATTTAATCAAAAGTTAAATGAGTTGAACCATCAAAAACGCGACTTAACTTTTCAGGGCTACAAGCGGGGAAATGGTAAAGTTGGAATCAGAAATGAGCTTTGGATTGTGCCTACGGTTGGTTGTGTAAACGGACAGGCGCAGCAAATTGCTGATCTGTTTAAAGCTGAAGTTGAACCAACCGACATTGATGGGGTAGAGGTTTTCAAGCATAGTTATGGTTGTTCGCAACTGGGTGGCGATCACGAAAATACACAGAAAGCTTTGGCGGATGTAATCAACCATCCAAATGCTGGAGGTGTATTTGTATTAGGATTGGGATGCGAAAACAATCAGATTGACCAGTTGAAAAATTTTATTGGTGAATACGATGAAAACCGTGTGAAGTTTTTGGTTGCCCAGGATGTGGAGGATGAAATTGAAGCGGGAGTGGAAATCATGAAGCAGATTTATGGTGCTATGCAAAACGATGAGCGCGAAACGCTTCCGGTTTCAGAACTGAATATCGGGTTAAAATGTGGTGGTTCCGATGGTTTTTCTGGTATTACGGCAAATCCTTTGGTAGGCGTGTTCTCCGATTTTTTGGTTGCGCAAGGCGGAACAACTATCCTCACCGAAGTGCCCGAAATGTTTGGTGCCGAAACTCTATTGATGGAGCGTGCCATTAACAAGGAGGTATTTGATAAAACCGTTAGCCTGATCAACGACTTTAAAGATTATTATTTGCAGCACAACTTGCCTGTATATGAAAACCCGTCGCCGGGAAATAAAAAGGGTGGAATATCAACCCTCGAAGATAAGTCCTTGGGATGCACCCAAAAAGGGGGTGTCGCAACCGTGGTCGATGTGTTAAAATACGCCGAGCCAATTAAGAAAAAAGGATTGAACCTTCTTTCGTCGCCAGGGAACGATTTGGTTGCCGCATCGGCTTTAGGTTTTAGCGGATGCCAGATGGTGCTGTTTACCACCGGGCGCGGTACACCATTCGGTAGTTTTGTGCCGACCATGAAAATATCTACCAATTCGGATTTATATCAAAAAAAGAAAAACTGGATTGATTTTAACGCCGGAACCCTGCTCGAAGGAAAAAGCATGGACGAATTGCTGGAAGAGTTTGTTCAATATATTATCGAAGTTGCCAGCGGAAAGCAGTTAAACCACGAAAAAACCGGGTTTAAAGAAATCGCGATATTTAAAACAGGGGTTACCCTATAAAGCAAAAAAAGAATGGTTCCTGACAATTAAAAGTTAGGAACCGTTCTTTCTCTATGCTTTGTTAAACCTCGAATTTTTGTAATCGTACGGAATACTTGAACCAATCAATACATCTTCTATTTTTTGAAGGATGAGCCAATCGTCCATATTATTTTGTGGTTCAAAATTTAAAGGCGAAAGGGTTTCCAGATGTTCGAACTCCACAAAACAGAGGCATTTTTTGTGCCAGCGTTTTCGCTGCTGAGGGCTTAAGTTGAGTTTGTCATTATTTTCAGAAAACGCTGTATTAATTTCCTCGTCATTAAGCTTTGTATAATTCTGAACGGATTTTACAATGGCAGAAGCTGTAATTTTCTTGCTCCCTTTTATCATAAAGTAGAGCTTTTCACCTTCAAACACCCTGCTGTGTGGTATTTTTCTTCCGGCAGCACCTCTCACAACCATTGTTTTTGTGCCATCAAGTATTTTTTCAAGCACTTTTTCTTTATCATCGCAATAAACCAAATGGATCATTTTATTTTATGCTATCGATTATTTCTTGAGGAATCCTGACAGGGCGTAAAGTTTTTTCGTCCAAACAAGCTATACGTGTTGTCCCTTCCGCATATATTTTCCCTTGATCGTTTTTTAATGTATAAAATACGTTAAACGAAACACTTTTAATATCGGTGATTAAAATTTCAACCAAAACCGAATCTCCATAAGTTATCGACCGCTTGTATTTACAAGATGTTTCAGCAACCACAAATGCAATCCCTTTTGATTCGCAGTAATGGTATTGCTCGTAAAGCAATTGCGTTCGCGCCTCCTCCATGTAAGTAAAATACACCGAATTGTTTACATGTTTATTGATATCGAGATCAACCAGCCGGACGTGGATTTTATAAGTATAATTTTTTTCCATAAATAAAATATAATCTTCTAGCAGACTTGATTATTCCTTTAATTTTTTGATTGTTCAATAAAATAAGCAATAAGAACGATTGTTACAAAAACAAAAATGAATGCCAAAGTAATTTTTATCCAACTATAAGGCCTTTCTCCTTGTACTTCACCTGTTCTTCCATTGACTAAAAACAAATAAAGTTTGTTTTTAAATTTGTATGCACTCACGAATACGGGAAGCAGTAGGTGCTTGAAAGTAATGTCGTTGTAGTTGGTATTCATAGAAATTATTCGCTGTTCATCACCACCTATGTCACGTTTAACAAGGCTTCTAATTACCGGATAGGCAATTCCCTTAGCTATTTCAAAACCTTTGTCCAGTTCAATCTGATATTTTTCGCTAATAAATCCACTCAAATAGCTTTTTTCAAACGGAACTAAATTTTTTAAATCCCATGGTTCTAATTTGTAGATATATTTTTTAGGGAGCGATTTTGTTGCTACAATTAAAATATCATCAAAAAATTCATGAACATTGCCACTTGCCATGTACCATCGTGTTTTCCTAACTTGCCGGGTTTTGGTCACCGACTTCCCGTTTTCAGTGGTTGTATATGATTCACTTACATAATAATATTCACCCCTCTGACCAAGATATCTGGTGTTGGTATCGGTGTCATAGGTCCAATATGGAATATAGATTCCTTTAAAATGGTCAAAATTTATTGCAGCTTTTTTTAGATCATTTGGGGCAAACCATAATTTGTTAATCCACTTTTTAAATTCATCTTTGGCATTGTTTTTATCCAATTTAAATGGAAGCAAAGACTTTGGCTGGATTACTTTTTCATCCTTCGCATGTTCTACCACCAATGCTGTTGTGCAATACGGGCAAAGTGCTGATGATACATTGGGTTCAAGTGTAGAGGAAGCTCCACAACTTTCGCATTTAACAAACCGTTCAATACTTAATTCTACTGTTTCAGATTTTTTCGCTAAAGATTCATTAAAATCAAGTTCTTCAATATCCACATCAGCCTGTTGGATTTCATTTGTTGCTCCACAGTACTCGCAGTTTAAATGATTAGTTCCTGGTTTGTATTTCAAATCGGCACCGCATGATGTGCATGCAAATGTGCCTACTTCTAATTCTTTGTCTTCAATATCATTCATAATTATTTTTGGGGTATCGGGGGTGGAACAGTTCCAAAAATAGAGTTTAACTCAGGTACTTGGCTAGCAGCAGTCCAGTTCGCCATACCTTCACGCCAAACCAGCATCTCTTTTGTAAACTGATTGTTTATTGCCATCTGTTTAAGTGCATTTAAATCGTAAGGTCCGGCTTGTTGTCCATTTATTACAAGGTGAAATGTCAGGTTTGGTGGGATTGGGGGAGGCGGTGTAGTATTTTGTGTTTGTGTTTGCCCAGAAGTGAAGGTCTGTCCCATCTGATTAGCCATAGCAAATCCCATACCCATGCCCATTCCAGCGCCTGCCGTTCCACTTTGGTTTTCTGCTGCTTTCTCCATTGCTTTAGCAGCCTTCATTTGAGCTAATTTGTTTAAATCAATGGCATTCAGGCGACTTAGTTCAAAAATCTCTTTTTTAATTTCTTCAGGCATTGAGACATTTTCAATCAGAAATTTGGTGAGTTCAATGCCATATTTTTCAAATTCGGGTCCTATAAAACCATGAACATATTCGGATATCTCATTTACATTTGATGCATAATTCTCTATTGGCAGATTTGCTTCCCCTATTGCGTCGGTGAACCTCGTAACAATCATGCTTTTTAGTTGTTCCGCTATTTCATCGCTTGTGAAATGCCCATCTGTACCAACAATTTCTTTGATAAAAACAGGGGCATCTTTTACTCGGATTACATACGTTCCAAACGACCGTATTTCAAGCATCCCAAATCGTTGGTCACTTAATGTGATCGGATTTTTTGTACCCCACTTTTGAGCGGTAATATTTCTGGTGCTTACGAAGTATATCTCTGCTTTGAACGGACTGTTAAATCCATATTTCCAGCCTTGTAAAGTGGAGAGGATCGGTAAGTTGGCTGTTGTTAATTCAAACATGCCAGGTTGAAAAACATCGGCAATTTGTCCTTCGTTTATGAACACTGCAATTTGTCCCTCACGCACAGTCAGTTTTGCCCCATTTTTAATTTCGTTTTGGTAACGCTCGAAGCGATAAACCATTGTATCGTTAGAATCATCAAGCCATTCAATGATGTCAATAAATTCTCCAAGAATTTTATTAAATAGTCCCATAATTTAGAAGATATAATATAGTATGTTAATTTAATATTCAAATGAAATCACAATTTTCATTTTTATTACCAAACAATTATTGTAAAAAAAAACTCCTTGTCTGGGAAAGGATTCATGGGCAAGTTAACAATATCCTTTGCAGGAAACAATGAATATCAGTTTTTTTGATTGTGTTTAAACAAGAGTAATATTTGACACAAAGTCTTATATTGATGTAATACTGGATAGGTTTGGAAGATGGCAACATTAGACATTCCAATATTCAAATTCAAGTATAATCATTGAATTTATAGTGGTATTAAAAATCTCAATTATGGCCTTTGTATATAATTGAGATTTTAAACTAATATAAAAACCAAGAATATATTCTAAGTTTTATTTTATTAGGTGTGTAATATTATTCCTTTTCTAATGAATAAATAAATTGGTTCATGTAAGAATCAACATTATTTTTTGCTTGTATTATGGCACTTTTTGATGATGTTTTGCTAGCAATCCAATCACCATATTTTGATCCACTAACATAGTAGCCGCCACTCATATAATCAAAGGATTCATTCACGGTGCCGGAGAATCTCAGTTCGTATGTAGATAGCAT
The DNA here is from genome assembly GCA_963677475.2 of Prolixibacteraceae bacterium. GTDB lineage: Bacteria > Bacteroidota > Bacteroidia > Bacteroidales > Prolixibacteraceae > JABMQB01. The sequence goes on from CAXXQD010000022.1 coordinate 665,094, forward strand.
CCATCTAATTGTTACATTATTGCCATCAATCTGACTAGATGAAAGAATATTAGTATAACCGCTTCCATCGGAAAAAACAAAAGTCCCAGATAAAGAGTTGTCATCGTTTTGTGTGATATCATATTCACCATCATAAATATTGCCATTAAGGTCAAAAGATGTACTCCAAATTCCGCTAAGTGTTACAATTATCTCAATACTATTTGTATTAGAATCTGTTCCTCCCTCTCCTTTGGCAGTAAGCGTAACTTCATAAGTTCCGGCACTGGAATAGGAGTGTGTGGGATGTTCAACAGTTGACGTGTTCCCATCTCCAAAATCCCATGAATAGCTGGTTGCATTTTCAGAGAAATTTGTGAAAGAAATAGTTTCATTTATTTCAGATGATGTTTTATCCATAGTGAAAATTGCAATTGGTTTCTCTGCTTTTTCACAACTTACGATAGATAATGAAAAAAGGATCATTATACATATTAGGTGATTTAAATGTTTCATTTTGCTCTTTTAATTAAATTATATAGTGATGTGGGATAATAAATTATTCAGTAAATTCAACGATATATGCGGATACGATTACTTTACATTTTCTTACAAATGGGAATAGTGAAGTTTTTATTTCTACTGTTTCATTTACAATAGCTTTTGAGCTTCCAAGAATATTTGCATTAGATAACATATTTGCTTTTGCTTCAGCAATTAAGCCTTCTTTTGTATGTCCTCCAATTCCAAAGACATATAAGGTTTGTGATTTTCCAATTACTCTTTCAACAACTTTATAGTTATTCTGGGATAATACTACTTCAGTTGTATTGGTATTCAAATTTGTTGTCAATCCTTTATGAAGTGCACAACTTGATAAAAGGATCATTGCCCCAATTAATAGGATGAAGTTTTTTTTCATTTTTACGGTTTTTTACGGTTAATACTTGAATTATTTTGCCTATCGCTAATTTTGGTTATTCTCAGATTAAATTTTACCTGTTATGAACTCTGTTTGTGAATACATTTATGCTTTTCTTAATTGTTTCTCAATTTGAAGCATTAAACATAAATTGCTCATGACAAATAATAAAGACCCATACATTCTTAAAATAAGAATCATAATCCTTATTGATATTTCATAAGGTTTTATCAAAAAAATAACTATGTATTGCTTGGAAATCCGGGGGTTACCTTTAGCCATTGGCAGGTTATTTAAAACCTACTCGTCCGGGCTTCGTAGCGCGTGCAAGTTAACAATATAAAAATTAAAAAGCAATAGTGGGAAATGCATAGATAAAAGGGCAAATGTTAAAGAAAATCTTTCAAATAAGATTTTCTAATCCAAACTAAACCATTCTTTGCAAACTCTGTTATCGTTGGATGTGTCTTTATGCCAATAAACATTTTTGCGGTTGTCATACAAATAATCCCGGCTGTAAACCTCAATGTTTAAAGTAATATCGTTCAGGGCTTCGATCATTAAATCAACTTCTGCATCCGACATGGTCGGATGAAGCGACCAACGCACCCAGCCTGGTTTCTCAGATAGGTCTCCATGGTTGATTTTGTCGGTTATTTCTTTCGATGCTTCGTAGGTCACTTCCAATAAAAGATGCCCGTAGGTTCCGGCACAGGCACAACCACCACGCACCTGAATTCCGTATTTGTCGTTTAATAAACGTACCAAAAGGTTGTAGTGAATGTTTTCCACATAAAAAGAGATAACGCCCAGTCGTTCACGTATGTTATTGGCAAGGATGTGCAATCCAGGGATTTTATCTAAACCCTCGAATGCTTTTTCAAGCAGTTCTTCTTCACGTGCCTTTATGTTATCGATGCCCATATGGTCTTTCAGTTCGAAACAAAGGGCTGTTTTAATGGATTGTAAGAAACCCGGTGTGCCGCCGTCTTCACGTTCTTCGATATTGTCCACATATTTATAGCTTCCCCATGGGTTTGTCCAGTCAACCGTACCTCCGCCCGGATTGTCGGGAACATCGTTTTTATACATCGAAACATCAAAAATCAGTACGCCGGAAGAGCCTGGTCCGCCAAGAAATTTATGCGGCGAAAACAAAACTGCGTCCAGTTTCTCCATTGGATCGTCGGGGTGCATATTAATTTCATCGTAGGGTGCCGAGGCAGCAAAGTCAATAAAACAAACCCCACCGTTTTCGTGCATGATCTTTGCCATTTGGTGGTATGGTGTTCGAACACCGGTTACATTGGAACAAGCTGTAAACGATCCTATCTTAAACTGTCGGTCTTTATACTGGTCAAGCGCTTCCTGAAGGTTTTTAAGGCTAATCGATAAATCATTGGCGGGCTTCACCATCACCACATCGGCGTTAGTCTCAAACCATGATGTATGGTTCGAATGATGTTCCATGTGCGTTATAAAAACTACGGGTTTGTCGCGTTCCATCATGCATTTTTTTTGCGACATTTTTCCGCAGTATTTTAAGCCTAAAATCCGCTGGAATTTATTAATCACAGTGGTCATGCCAAACCCGGCTGTAATAATCACATCGTTTTCGTCGGCATTGCAATGTTGTTTTATTAATTTGTGCGATTGGTGGTATGCTTTGGTCATTAACAAACCGGTTTCGCTGGTTTCGGTATGTGTATTACCAATAAACGGAGCAATTTCTTTTGTAATTTTGTCTTCTATTGGTTGGTATAGCCTGCCACTGGCAATCCAATCGGCATAAACAATTTTATTGGATTTATAGGCTGATTCAAATTCCTGATCAATCCCAACAATATTGTTCCTAAATTTCTTAAAATAATCCTCCAGGTTACTCATCGCACAATCTTTTTCAATTCCAGACACAAATAAAGCAAGTTTGGGCGAATCATATTAGGGCAAATATCATCTTTTTAGCAGCTATTGGCAAGAAAAGATTCGTTTGGTGAGTATAATGAATTTTGAAAAAATGACAATAATAAATCAGGATTATTTTTTCATTGTGACTAATTGTCATAATTCTTTACTTGGCACAAGCTTTGACTTTATAGCACCCAGAAAAATTGTTTAACTAAAAATAGGAAAAATGCAAAAAGGTAAAATTGGTGTAACCAGTGAAAATCTTTTCCCAATCATTAAAAAGTTTCTTTATTCTGATCACGATATTTTCTTAAGGGAAATCGTTTCAAATGCGGTTGATGCAACTCAAAAGTTGAAAACCCTGGCTTCGAAAGGTGAATACAGCCAAGAAATGACGAATGCCGGAGTGCGCGTTGCCCTTGATAAGGATGCAAAAACAATTACCGTTTCGGATAACGGAATTGGAATGACCGCCGAAGAGGTTGAGAAGTATATTAACCAAATCGCCTTTTCTGGTGCCAATGATTTCCTTGAAAAATATAAAGACGATGCCAATGCAATTATTGGGCATTTCGGGTTGGGGTTTTATTCCTCATTTATGGTTTCACATAAAGTGGAAATCATTTCAAAATCGCACAAAGAAGGTTCTAAAGCCATTAAATGGAGTTGCGATGGCTCGCCGGAATATTCGCTCGATGAAATTGAGAAAAGTGAGGTTGGAACCGACATCGTTATGCATGTAAACGAAGAATCGGAAGAATTTTTGGATGATCATAAAATCTCTGAAATCCTGGAGAAATATTGTAAATTCCTTCCGGTGCCAATTATTTTCGGAAAGAAAAAAGATTGGAAAGACGGGAAAGAAGTTCAAACCGATGAAGACAATCAAATAAACGATCCTAACCCTATCTGGACTAAAAAACCGGTCGATTTAAAAGACGAAGATTATCAGGGATTTTACAAAAGGCTTTACCCGATGACCGATGATCCATTATTTAATATTCATTTGAATGTTGATTATCCGTTTAACCTCACCGGGGTGCTGTATTTCCCTAAAATCAAGAATAACCTTGAACTTCAAAAGAATAAAATTCAGCTATACTGTAACCAGGTGTTTGTAACCGACTCGGTTGAAGGTATTGTACCTGAATTTTTGACCCTTCTTCACGGAGTAATCGATTCTCCTGATATTCCATTGAATGTTTCACGCTCCTATTTACAGAGCGATGGTAATGTGAAGAAAATAAGTAGCCATATCTCTAAAAAGGTGGCAGATAAGCTTAAAGATATTTTTAAAGAGTCGCGTAAAGAATTGGAAGAGAAATGGGACGACCTTAAGATATTTATTCAATACGGAATGTTATCCGACGATAAATTTTACGATAGGTCGAAAGATTTCTTTTTGTTGAAAAACGTAGATGGTAAATACTTTACATCTGAGGAATACGAAACATTGGTTAAAGATAATCAGACAGATAAAGATAAAAACCTGATTTATTTATACACCAATAACAAAGAAGAGCAGTTTAGTTTTGTGGAAGCAGCCAAAGATAAAGGATACGATGTTTTGGTGATGGACGATGTTTTGTCAACAGCCTTGATTAATAAATTGGAGCAAAAAGTAAGTACCACAAAATTTGTTCGGGTTGATTCGGATGTTGTTGAAAATCTGATTAAAAAAGCTGACGATGGCAAGGTGGAGTTGACTTATGAGCAAAAAGAAGAAATCAGTCCAATTTTTCATGCTGTTTGCCCTACCGAAAGTGAAGTTTCTTTTATTGTTGATTTTCAGGATTTGGGCGAAAACAGCAGTCCAATGGTAATTACCAGAAATGAGTTTATGAGAAGGATGAAAGAAATGAGCCAAATTCAAGGAGGAATGAGTTTTTATGGCGATATGCCCGAAAGCTTAAACCTTGTCGTTAACATTACACATCCTTTGGTGAAAAAAGTATTGGACGGAAAAGACAAAAAACTTGGCAGTTTCCTGGAAGGTGTAAATACAGAATTACAAGCTAAAAAAACGGAGAAGTCGGCTCTTGAAAAACAAAAAGAGGGTAAAAAAGACGAGGAAATTCCAACGGCAGATAAAGAAAAACTGGAAGATTTTGAAAAAGCTATCTCAGAATTGGAAACTAAAAAAAGAGATAAACTCACTGACTTTGGTAAGAAAAGTAAAGTTGCAAAACAAATGGTTGACCTTGCACTATTAGCAAACGGAATGCTAAAGGGGGAGGAGCTTGATAAATTTGTGAAGCGCAGTGTTGATTTGATTAAGTAAAATAAAATATCTTTTGATTGAAAGCATCATCCAAAAATGGGTGGTGCTTTTTTTTTGAATAAATACAAAAATCAATCCCCCTAAATCCCCTTTTTTCAAAGGGGGCCTTTTTTTGTAAAATAACACTCAATATTGTCTCAAAATAAAAAAAAATCCTCCGATCACCTCCGTCGATCACCTCCTTTTCTAAGTAGGATAACAATCAATAATAATTTTCACCGTCCCCCTTTCAAAAGGGGGATTGAAGGAATGTTTAGGCCATAAAAAAAGCCGCTCAACAGCGGCTTCCTTTTATCCTAGGTATGATTTTAATAATTTGCTTCGCGATGTGTGCCTTAAGCGCCTAATCGCTTTTTCTTTGATTTGTCTAACTCTTTCTCGGGTTAGGCCAAACCTTTCACCAATTTCTTCCAGTGTCATTTCCTGGCAACCAATACCAAAGAACAACCTAATAATATCACTTTCGCGTTCAGTTAATGTTGCCAAAGCCCTGTAAATTTCGCGAGCCAGCGATTCCTGGATCAGGCTTTTGTCAGCATTAGGTGAATCATTATTAACAAGTACATCCAGCAGGCTATTGTCTTCACCATCTACAAAAGGGGCATCAACAGATACATGTCTTCCGGAGACACGTAATGTATCTGCAACTTTTTCTGCAGGTAATTCCAATGATTCAGCTAGTTCTTCAGGAGAAGGCTTACGTTCGTGTTCTTGTTCGAATTTCGAAAACGCTTTGTTGATTTTGTTCAACGAACCTACTTGGTTTAAAGGTAATCGAACAATACGTGATTGCTCGGCCAGGGCCTGAAGAATAGATTGACGAATCCACCAAACGGCATAAGAAATAAACTTAAAACCGCGGGTTTCATCGAATTTTTCAGCTGCTTTGATCAATCCAAGGTTTCCTTCGTTAATGAGGTCGGGCAAGCTAAGTCCTTGATTCTGGTACTGCTTCGCTACCGATACAACAAAACGAAGATTGGCCCTGGTAAGTTTCTCCAAAGCTGCCTGATCACCTTTCTTAATCCGCTGTGCTAATTCTACTTCTTCCTCAACGGTGATCAATTCTTCTTTCCCAATCTCCTGTAAGTACTTGTCTAAAGAGGCACTTTCACGGTTAGTGATTGATTTTGTGATCTTTAGTTGTCTCATATTGTATTCTTAAAAATCGTGCAAATATAGAACTTTTGACATTAATGTTCAAGAATAAAAATCATTCATTTTTTTTGTTAACATTAATTAAAGGTTTTTATTGGGGTGGAGCGTAATTTCTTGTTAAAAAACAAAATATGCCGGTTCTCCATTTGGATAAATCCCTTCCACTAAAATTCTACCTCTCACATTGTTTATTATCCTTTTAAAATCATTAACCTCACGAATGGCATTTTTGTTTACAGAAGTTATGATAAATCCTTCCTCAATTCCTGCGTCACGTAATTTGCCTTTGTTGAGTGTTGTTATTTTTATTCCATGGCTAATATCCAGGCTTTCCATTTCCCGTTCATTTATTTCATCAAATTCAGCGCCCAGAACTGATACCTGATCCCTTACAATCTGCGTATCTCCGTGTTTATTACGTAGGGTTACTGTAAATTGTTTCTTTGAATTGTCTCTTTTTACCACAATTTTCACGTCGTCTCCTGGACGGTATTGACTTACAGCTTCTTGTAGTTCAGCAGAAGAGTTGACATTGGTTCCTTCCACACTGATAATTACATCCTCAGCGTTTATTCCAGCTTCTTTAGCCGCACCATTATCGGTAACACTTGCTACAAATACCCCTTCAATTTTATCCAAATTATATTGTTCTGCTATATCAGCAGTCACATCGCCAATACTAACCCCAAGCAATGCACGTTGGACTTCACCAAATTCTTTGAGGTCTTCCACTACTTTTTTAACAATGGTAACAGGAATGGCAAATGAATAACCAGCATACGATCCGGTTCGTGATGCTATTGCAGTATTAATTCCAACCAAATTTCCGCTTTGGTTTACAAGAGCACCACCACTGTTTCCTGGGTTTACTGCAGCATCGGTTTGGATAAACGATTCGATGGATAGTTGTTCGTTGTTGATTCCAAGGTTACGTGTCATTGCACTAACAATTCCTGCCGTAACTGTTGATGTAAGGTTAAAGGGGTTGCCAACGGCAAGTACCCATTCGCCAAGCCTTAAGGCATTCGAGTCGCCGTAAGTTAAATAGGGCAATTCATTTGCATCAATTTTCAACAATGCTACATCTGTTGTGGGATCGGTACCAACAAGTTCCGCGTCAAATTCGCGTTTGTCATTTAACACTACACGGATTTTTTGAGCACCTTCAATCACATGGTTGTTTGTAACTATATAACCATCATCAGAAAGTATCACCCCTGAACCAAATCCGCGCGCTATCTGTGGTTCCTGGTACTGCCGATAGCCAAAATATTCTAATATTGGATTGCTGTTTGACCAACCTCCACGCATTTGTTGTGTCATAATATGAACAACTGCATGAATGGAATTTTCTGCTGCTCCGGTAAGATCGGGAACAGGCATATTGCTCGCTGCTGGCAGATTCGCATATTTCATTGCAGGGGTTTCCTTTACCGTTATTATCTCAGGGGATTCAAAGAAACGGGTGTATGCAAAAACTGCTATGAATGCACCTACAATTACAAGTGCAAATGTTACGAATGTACTTTTAAAATTTTTCATCTCTCAATCTAATTAATTCTAAACAAAAAAAACTTTTATCAATACATGTGATTTTGTTAGTAGGAATATTTTTATTCAAATTACATTAAATAATTGTATATCCTTTAATCACCAATTTATTACATGATGTTGGTAAAACGCAAATATACTGCCAGTGTTTTATCACATTATTATTGAGTTGTTTCTTTTTGTATTCTTTAACACCTGTGAGCCTAAACTGTTAAATAAATTAAGATTTAGCTATTATAAATATAAAATCTTTCAATGTTGACATGAATAAATGTCACCAAAAGAAAAAATGACAGAAAATGAACTTATTTTTCGGGAACTTTAAACCACTTTGAGTCAATTTCCTTTGGGCTATAGCTTTGAATGTAATCCATCGCTTCTTCAGAATTTTTTGCAACAAAATATAAATCTTTATAGGATTGTTTTGCAAACGATTCTTGATATGATTTTTCAAATTGAAGGAAAAGGTGGTCGAAAAAGTTATTGGTGTTGATAAATACGATTGCTTTTGTATGGTAGGAGAGTTGCTTTAGGGTAATCACCTCCAGAATTTCCTCCAGCGTACCGAAACCTCCCGGAAGGGCAATAAATGCATCGGATAATTTGCGCATTTCTGTTTTGCGCTGATGCATATTATCCGTTATAATAACTTCATGTGAATGATCGGATACCAGGCTTCTTTCTTTCATTTTCTCAGGAATAATACCAATGGTTTTGGCTCCCGTTTTTTTAGCTGCAATTGTGGTGGTTTCCATTAAGCCAACATTTGCGCCGCCATTCACCAAAACGTGTCCTGACTTTCCAATCAGTTCACCAAGTTTTTTGGCTTCTTCAAAATAAAGGTCTTTGATTCCATTGCTGGAAGAGGAGAAAACACAAATATTCATTTTAAAAGATTGAGTGAATGGAATATTGCAAGAAAAATGAAATTTCTGAAGGTAGTACTAAGTACCAATCTCGGCACTTAGTACTATATTTCTTATATCTTATGCATCAATGTTTGCATAAACTGCATGATCTTCTATAAACTTCCTTCGCGGAGGAACGTCGTCGCCCATTAACATGGAAAAAATATGATCGGCTTCAGCAGCATTGTCAATGGTTACTTGTTGCAGTGTCCTTTGCTCAGGGTTCATTGTTGTTTCCCATAATTGAATAGCATTCATTTCACCAAGACCTTTGTATCGTTGTGTATGCACATTACTTTCGTTTCCATCTGCCCATTCCTGAATATAGTCCAAACGTTGCTTGTCGTTCCAGGCATAGGCTTCTTTTTTCCCTTTTTTAATTAAATAGAGAGGAGGTGCAGCAATGTACAAATGCCCTTTCGTAATCAGGTCGTTCATATACCTGAAAAAGAAGGTCATAATCAATGTGGCAATGTGGCTTCCGTCCACATCGGCATCGGTCATAATTACAATTTTATGGTAACGAAGTTTCGTGAGGTTCAATTCTTTTGAATCTTCTTCGGTTCCAATTGTTACGCCAAGTGCCGTAAATATGTTTTTAATTTCTTCATTATCGAAAATCTTATGCTGCATCGCTTTTTCCACGTTCAGGATTTTACCCCTAAGAGGAAGAATTGCCTGAAACTGGCGGTTTCGTCCTTGTTTGGCTGTTCCGCCTGCCGAATCTCCCTCTACAAGGAATATTTCGCATTGTGCAGGGTCCTTTTCAGAGCAATCACTCAGTTTGCCTGGTAAACCTCCCCCTGTTAGTGCATTTTTGCGCTGAACCATTTCACGGGCTTTTCGGGCTGCGTGCCTGGCTGTTGCCGCCAAAATAACTTTGTTTACAATAGTCTTGGCATCTTTAGGGTTTTCTTCCAGGTAATTTCTCAACATTTCACTTACTGCCTGATCGACAGAAATACTTATTTCGGAGTTCCCAAGTTTTGTTTTGGTCTGGCCTTCAAACTGTGGCTCCGCAACTTTAACAGAAATTACCGCGGTAAGCCCTTCACGGAAATCATCACCACTGATGTCAAATTTCAGTTTTGATAACAATCCTGAAGTTTCTGCATAGCCTTTTAGTGTTCTTGTCAAACCACGCCTGAACCCGGTAAGGTGTGTTCCACCTTCAATTGTATTGATATTGTTTACATACGAGTGGATATTTTCGGAATAAGATGTGTTGTATTGAAGTGCAATCTCAACAGGAACCCCATTTTTTTCCATAGAAATGTGAATGACCTCTTCAATGAGTTTTACCCTGGTCTCATCTAAATATTCAACAAATTCTTTTAAGCCTAAGTCAGAATAATACGAATCTGATTTATAATTCCCTTCTTCGTCTTTTTGCCGATAATCGGTTATTGACAATCGAATTCCGGCATTTAAGTATGCCAATTCGCGTAAGCGTGCCGACAATATTTCATATTTATATTGCGTAACTAAGAACACTGTTTCATCAGGAGAGAATTTAATTGTAGTTCCTGTTTTGTCAGATTCTCCTACAACTTTTGCAGGCTCCAATGGCGCTCCTTTGGCATATTCCTGAACCCATACTTTTCCTTCTCTGTGAACTTCGGCTTTTAAATGTTTTGAAAGTGCATTCACACAGGAAACACCAACACCATGCAATCCTCCAGATACTTTATACGAATCTTTATCGAATTTACCTCCGGCATGGAGAACTGTCATTACAACCTCCAAAGCTGATTTGTTTTCTTTTGAATGCATTTCGGTAGGGATCCCCCTTCCGTTATCTCTGACCGAAATAGAGTTGTCTTCGTGAATAAGAACTTCGATTTCATCACAGTAACCTGCCATGGCCTCGTCAATAGAATTATCCACAACCTCGTAAACCAAGTGGTGAAGCCCTTTTTCGTTGACATCACCAATGTACATGGCTGGTCTTTTTCGTACAGCTTCTAATCCTTCAAGTACCTGAATACTATCGGCGGAATAGTTGCCGTTATTTTCATTCTTTATACCATTTTCTTCCAATTCACTCATTCTATTTTTGTTTAATTCTACTCAAATTTTCTTCTTTTAATAACGTTTTTTACCATACTTTCCCGCAACGAAAAAAACCAGTAATTTGCAAATTGATAAATTGGTTGATTTCCAGAAGTTTAAGGTGCGTATTTGCGTCGTCAAAAAGAACATGCAAATATAATGAAATATAGTAGAAAAATACCTTTAGATGAGCTTTTTAAGGGTGTTTTTATCAACAATATATTAACGTGGTTAAATATGTTAATACTAAAAAGATTTGTTGTAAATCGGTCCTTATCTTAAAGTTGCTTATTGTAGCAAATTAAGAAGGTGTTTCTTGTATAAAATCGTTTAATTCTTACTTATCGTTTCTTGTCTAAAACGAATAACTTACCCCTGCAAGAAAGTTAAACCCTTGCACAGGATAGCCTAACCAACGCTCATATTTCTGAAAGCCAAAATTATTTAGTTGTGCAAATGCTGCCAGGTTGTGTGTAAAATGGTAGGTAGCACCCACATTCATATCGATTGTTGTATCTAAGGTGTACATTTTATAAAATGCAGCACTCAAAGTAAGCGGATCAACAGGTATTGGAGAATTGAATTGGTTGGTCTCAATAATCAGCCCAGTCCTTTTGCCAATTAAAAATAAGTCGGATGTTATTTCCAGCTGATCGGTAACATTAAAACCTACAGAAACTTTAGCATCAAACTGTGGCAAGTTCCAGGCTTCTAATTGTGCTTTTGTCTCGTAGGTGTAATAATTTGCCGAGAACAGCAGGTTAAGGTTGTCGGTGGCTATATGGTATACTTCTACATTGAATTTAAGCATGTCCATATCATCGTATAAAACACTGAAATCATTTTCGACAAATGTAGGCGTTGGCGTAACGCTCGAAATAGGGTTAAATGACTCTTCCAAATAATAAAATCCGTGGTCTTTGATCATGGTATAATCTGCCGATACTTTGAAATTGGTTTTCGAACTGAATTTTCCATCGAAACCACCAAAAAAACGAAACTGATGGAAAGAGTTTCTTACATCGTGCTTTGGATCAACATAGGCATTTTCATAAGCAATTCTTGAGTATGAATTGATGTTTAGGTTGCCATCTATCCCTGCAAAAATATTAAATATCCCTTCCATTGGGATCAGGTTTAGCAGCACGTTTGGTGTGGCTTTAATCACGAAGTCTTCATCGTTATCGACCACAACATACGCATTTGCACCAGCCTTGAAGTTTGCCCAATCGTTTTTAACATAAAATGCAGGTTTGGCAAAAAACATGATTTGTTGCCTTATCCCTTCAATATTTGTTGTTTTGTTAAAAATCTTTTCGTCGCGCACAAACAGGGCCCCGGCATCCATCGTGATGGTAGTATTTTTCACAGGTTTTGATACATGTGCTTCTGCTTTTACAAAATGTTCGCGTTGCCCCGTTTTTGTTCCAAAATAATGGTAATCAAGGTCGAAACCCAATGTGGGGTCATATTTTGATTTGGAAGTATTCACAAGGCTTAACGATACAGCCCCTTTGTTAAAAGCTTGTTTTGTACCAAAGTAGCTCGGGTTACTGGTTTCGTTTATAATAAATGACGGAACAGGATCTTCCGGGTACCCATAATAGTTAAATGCATCGCGTTTAAATGAAACGTTAAATTTTAATGCATATTTTGAATAATAACGCTTCATAAACATTTCAGCATAATTTTCGGAAAATGGCGCTTTGACCTTATCTTCCCCTTTCAACTTTACTTTGCCGTGCGATGAGAGGTGTTTGTATCTTAGCCCGAAAATAGACTTTTTCGTGTCTTTATTGTTGAAAAAGAAATCGACATAGGGTTTCCCGTAATTCCCAGCTCCCATCTTAAGAAGCCCAAAACCTTGTTCTTCTTCTTTTTTGTCGACAATTTTTGCAGCCTGCAAAGTATTTACCGAAAACGCAGAAAATATGGGTTGGCTGTAGATGGTATAGTCGAACACGGGCTTTTGGTGTTCTTCCTCTTTAATGGTAGGAATGTCGTTAATTTTATACGCATCGGATACGCTTGGCTGATATGCTTTTACAACTTCAACTTCTTTGGTAAGCGAAGTGTCGCGTTGTGCATTCGCCTGAATAACAAGTGATAAACAGATGAACGTAAAAACTATATATTTAAATCCTGACTTGCTCATTCTTCAGATTTTTAATGCTAGTTGTTAATATTTATTTCGGTGGAAGATTCTTTTGCCTGCTTTTGCTCGGCAGCTTCTTTTGCTTCAATAGCGGCAAGCTTTTCCGATGCATCGGCAATAATCCCATCATCAGGGACATTGTAATTTTCGACCACGCTTTTAAGTGTATGTTTTGCTTGGAAGTCATCTCCTTTTGCCTGAAATATGTCTGACAGTAAAACAAAACTTTTTCCCAGCCAATATTGGTATGGAGTACCTTTTGAGATAAAATCCATAATTTCTTCTTCGGCCAGGGCGAAACTTTTTTTCAGGTAATAAATTTCAGAAACCAGGTATTTCGCTTCGGCACCCTGTTTTGATTTTGTGTCCGATGCCAGTTTTTTAAATTCTGGGAGTGCCAGGTCCAATTGATCTAAGTTATAATACGATTTCGCTAAAATGTAATCGGCATCACGGTTGAGGGCATCGTTTACCTTGTCTGATTTACGAACCTCTTTTGCTGCAAGAATAGCTTCGTTAAATTGTTGTAACTCAAAGTTACATTTTATTTTACCAACATGGGCGCTCAGCAAATTCCATTTATTGCTTGAAATTTTCCCCAATCGATCAAATAGTGGCAATGCAGACCTATAGTCTTGCGCATTAAAGGTTAGCTCTGCTGCTTTCGAAAGTGCATTCTCCGTAAAAATATTATCACTTTGCGATGTTACATACGAATAATAAGGTAGTGCCTCGGAATATTGTTCGTTGGCATAGAGAGCTTCGCCCAGATAGAAATTTGCATTTAAAACATAGGCACCGTAAGGATATTCATTTAAATATCGTTTGAATTGCGCAATGGCGTTTTTATTGCCTGCCATAAACATCTTTTCAGCAGCCTGGAAAATTAGTTGGTCCTGTTCCGAAGCGGTTACAACCACCCCTGTTCCCAATTGTCGGGTATAGGCAAAATAGGCATCCACATCATTCAGTTCAACATAATTGTTCCGAATTCCGGTAAGTGCAGCCTGTGCTTCTTCTGAGTTCGGATAATTTTCAACCACTTGTTTGTACAACTGCAAGGATTTTCTAAAATCACCGTTGTTGTAATTAAGCAAGCCCATCTGTACCAATGCTTTTTTGTAATATGCGCTTTGCTTATGCCTATCAATTATTTCGCTGTATTGCCTTGAAGCTTCTGTAATATTGTTCAGGCGTTCGTTTGCACGTCCCAGTTCATATAAAGCATCATCGCGGTATGCCGATTCCGGATAATCATTCAATAAACGCCTTAGTTTTGTAACTTTTTCGTTTTGATTTCGGTTGAGCCCTTCACAAAATGCCAGTTGGAACAAAGCATAGTCGGGATCGTGCATTTGCAGCGAATATGCTTTTTGGTAATCGTCAACAGCCTGCTTATAACTTCTTTCCTGAAAATAACAATCTCCCAAACGGTTGTATGCATCCGCTATTTTTTTACTTCTCATACCTTGCTCGGCATTCAAAAATTTACGGAAACCATCGGAAGCATTTTGGTAGTCCTGCAAATTAAAATAGGAATAAGCAAGGTTATAATGTGCGTCTTTATATTCTTCGAGCGAAAAGGCACCCGGGGTCAAAAGGAATTTATTGTATTCGTTAATTGCAGAATTATAATCGTCCAATCGGTACAACGATTCAGCTTTCCAATAAATAGCCCTTGCTTTAAGTGTCCTGTCGGCATAACTGTTTTCGAGCGATTTGTCAAAACTTTCGATGGCGGAGTTATAGGCAAGGTTGTTAAACAATTCTAAACCCCTAAAGAACGTAACCCTTTGATAAGCTTTGTTTATGGAACTGTTTTTAACCTGAATATTTTCAATGGAATTAATGGCATCGTCGTAGTTTTTAGTGACCATATAAACCTGTACCAGGTATTGGTATGCTTGGTTGTTACGTTCCGAATTCGGATACGAAGCAATGTATTTATCAAATGCTTTGATGGTTTCGTTAAACGGAGAGTAGGATAATTCATAGGTCATTTTTGCATAGTTGAAAAGTGCATCTTCTTTTATGCGTTCATCGAAATCCATTTCGGAAGCTGCCTCAAATGCTACCCTTGCTTTTTCTTTTTCATCGTTTTTAACGTAGCTGTCGGCAAGGTGGTAATAGGCATTTTGTGCAAGTTCGTCCTTTCCTTTTGAGGCTTTTTCAAAGTAGGGGATCGACTCTTTAAATTTGCTGGCATGATAATTACAGTAACCTAACAAATAGTTGTCTTCACGCGACTTTAATCCGGGTGAGTTGTAATAAGTTTCTAAATATGGAATTGCTTTTGAAAATTCCTGTAAATGAAAATACGAATCACCCACAATTTTCGAAAGTTCAGCCTTGTGGACCGGTTCCACATCATTAATAATTGGGGCTGTATAATTTACAATCTCCTGATATTTTTCCTGTTTGTAGAAAATATGGCTAACATACAATGGTATAACCTGCGAATATGCAGGGTCGCCATTAAGTTTTGAGAAGCCCTGAAGGGCAGATTCATAGTTTCCTGCCAAATAATTAATGTGTGCCCAATAATAACTTGCAGGTTTGCTATACATGTTATTGGCATCTTTAATAATGAAAAATTCGCCAGCAGCCTGGTCAAGGTCTTCCATCATCATGTATGAATACCCCATTTGATAGTGGTACATAACTTTTTCGCTTTCCGTAAGTTCACTTTGGTCCACTTCCTTAAGGCTTCTTACGGCATTCGGGTATCTTTTTCGGTCGAATTGGGCAACCCCCAGATCGAATTTGGCTTTGTTGTTATAGGGGCTTTCCGGATAATTTTCGATGAAATTTTCCAGTAATTTTTCGCTGCCGTTAAGCTTTGATTTTACTGCCGAAAACGCTTTGTAATATTCTGCTTCCGAGTAAATCTCAGAATAGAAATCAACCTTTTTCTGTATATCTTCAAAACGGCGAATTGCCGAATTGAATTTCGAATTATTAAACAGTTGTTTCGCTGTCCGGATTTCATCCTGAATGTCTTGAAAATACTCTGTTTTTTGGGAATATGATTGTAAGCAGATAAAAGAAATCCCTAAGATCAGGATGTTCAGTTTATTCATTTTCATTTCAATATTATTGTTTATATTTAAAGGTATTCGCTGGAATTTCCGTTTTGGGTTTATTTTCCATTAAGCCCTATATTGGTCGTTCCATAAGCTTTAAATTTTCTCCCTAAATTAGTTATAATGAATTTGCAGGAGACTTGTATTCGTTCTATTTTCTTAACATGAAACTGTTTATTACTGCTGTTTATTATCTTAGTGGGGAAAAAAAGTTAGTTTTGTTCATTACTTAATTTGAGTAAGCCATGGCAAAGAATCCAATAATTGAAATTAGCAATGCAGACATTTACCAGCGTGAAAATTTAGTGCTTTCGGGCGTAAATTTAACCATTAATGAAGGGGAGTTTGTATATGTTATTGGAAAAGTGGGAAGCGGTAAAACCAGCCTTATTAAAGCCATGAATGCCGAAATCCCGGTTTATAACGGAGATGGTGTGGTTGCAAGTTTTCGTTTGTCAGAATTAAAGCATAAAGATACGGCTTACCTGCGGCGCGAATTGGGCGTGATTTTTCAGGACTTTAAATTACTTACCGACCGGTCGGTTTTTGAGAACCTCTCGTTTGTGCTTAAAGCAACAGGCTGGAAAAATGAAAAGGAAATAAAAGAAAGGGTAGTGGAAGTGCTCGAAAAGGTTGGGATGTTGAAAAAGACACAAAAAATGCCCCATGAACTTTCGGGAGGAGAACAGCAAAGGGTTGTAATTGCAAGGGCAATTCTCAATAACCCAAAAATTATTTTGGCAGATGAGCCAACCGGAAATTTAGATCCCGAGACTTCTGCCGAAATCTTCCATTTATTACTTGAAATGAATAAAGAGGGCAAAACCATTGTAATGGCTACCCACGATTATGCACTGATTAGTAAGTACAAAACACGTACGTTGATTTGTGATAAGCTAACAATTAAAGATACCCGTGAAGAAGATTCGGTGATTAATTTTGACGAACTTATGGAACAAGGGGAGTAAGCAGGGAATTTATGTTAGTACCCTAATTCTGAAGATTGCCAAAAATTTCTTTAAGTATCAGTTCTTCTTTCTCCCAAATAAATTCGGATGCGGCTCGTTGAAGGTTTTCTTTCCAAATTTTTCTTAAATCGGTGTTTGTAAGTGCTTCGGTAATTGTGCCCGACATAATTTTGGGATCGTGCGATTGCAGGATCAATCCCAAGTTGTATTTGGAAACTATTTTGGCCATTTCGGGCAAATTGCTAACCATAACTGGTACGCCTGCCTGTATGTAATCAAACAACTTGTTAGGCAGGGCAAAGCGATAGTTTAATCCCATGTCTTCTTCAATGGAAAGCCCGAGGTGTGCTTGTTTTGTTATATGATTAACTTCTTCCAGGGGAAGTTTTCCCAGGAAACGAACTTTATCATTAAGTTTTAGTTTTGCTGCCTGTGATTTTAGCTCTTCTGCAATATCACCATCGCCTGCGATTAATAAAAGTGCACCGTCAATATATTGCATTGTATCCAACAATTGTGGCAGCCCTCTTCCAATGTTTAGTGCACCCTGGTAAAGTATTATTTTTCGTGTGTCCTTGATTTTTTTATTGTCTGGAATGGTAACATTATTCCGCGCAAGCGGAACATTCCGCACAACTTTAAAATCGGTACCATATTCCTGCTTAAATAGATCGGCTATGGAATCACAAACCGTGTAGGCATTTTTAATTTTCGGAACAATAAACTGTTCAATCTTTTTCCATACTTTTTGTACCTGCGGCCGGTGAATTAGCTCTGGCACTTCAGTAAAATACTCGTGGCTGTCGAATACCAATGGCTTGTTTTTTATCTTTCCAACCAGATAATTTGCGAGAAGGCTATCCAGGTCGTTGGCTAAAAGCACATCCGCTTTTGTAAACAGAAGAAGGAAGAACAAACGAATATTGTATTCGGCATAAAAACATAAACCCTTTGTAAAAATCAGGCGCATCCGGATTGTTTGATAGGTTCGTTGGTTTATAGGCAGGCTTTGGGGCAATTTTCTTCCAATTAGGATAACTGAATATCCAAATTTTACCAGCGAAGAACATACTTTATGCACCCGGTTGTCGGTAACCAAATCGTTGGTAACCGAAACAGCAATAGTTTTTGTGATAGTTTTTGTCAATCTTTTTTGTTGTAAAGATATAACTTCGGAGATGTAACTTTAGTATGTAGCTTAAGTTTTGGTAATTGGGTGAAACGCAAGTATAATTTAGAATGCTATGCCTAATGAAAATGTAAACCTTAATCCCGGAACAAATTGTTTTGGTAGTTTCATGGAGACCAGGCCATTGGCAGCATCTTTGGTCAATTCAATTTTGTCTCCTATAATTGGCACATTATCAATTCCATCGGCCAGTTCATCGTACACATCGTTAATATTTACTTCGTGCGATAAATCTGTATAAAGCAATTCCATGGTTCCAATCTTGGCTTCTGTGCCAATAATTGTAAAATCTACCGAAACAACATCTGAAATTAACCATTCGGCGCCAAACTGAACACCTAAACCAAATCCCGAATAATCCCCGGTCAGGTTGCCACTAAACCTTTCCATTTCATTATCGACAAAGTACCCCGAAATATCCACATCGAACTTTTCATATTTTAAAAAGGGTTCAAAATAAAAACCCAAGGGGGCGCTTCTTTTCGATAAATTCAAACGGTATCCGGGCATAATGAGCAGGCCTTTTAAATTACCACTTTCCGGATCAAATCCTTCGGAGCTGTTTGAATCTAAATATCTGTTGATTGTAACTCCTGTTGGCAGGCCCAGGTTAAATGTTAGAGACCCTTGTTCATTGATCACCCTTTCATAACCCAAAGTAGTCTTTCCAAAAAACGGACTGACTGGGAATAATTTTACAATATTCTTTTTTTCGGTTTGGGCAGATGCGGCAATAATGCTCATTGCCAATAAAAATGTAACAAGGAATTTTTTTCTCATAACAATTTGTTTTAATCAAAGTTAAAATTTGTGATCCTTTATTTGCTGTTTGATGTTTTAAAGTTATTCAATATACAATGTTGATTAGTCATTTAAAAGTAAATTTCAAGTAAATTGTAATTGCGTGTTTGCATTTTTGTTGCTTTATCGCTCATCAAATACAAGGCTTCATTATATTTGTGGAAAATATAGCGTATGATTCGTTTTCAGGAAAACTATTCCCTTTTAGGACTAAATACTTTTGGTATTGATGCACGCTCAAAGTATTATTTTGAGTTTACCGATGCAAACGATATTCAGGTTTTTTTGGACTCGAATGCTTCCTGGAAAGAAGAAGAGATTTTAATCCTTGGAGGAGGAAGCAACCTTTTGTTCCAGAAAGATTTTGATGGTTTAGTGATTCATCCTAATGTGCCGGGAATAACCAGCATAAAAGAAGACCGACAACATGTTTGGCTGGAAGTTGGAGCAGGGGTTGTTTGGGACGAGTTGGTAGAATATTGTGTGGTTTCCGAATTTGGGGGGCTTGAGAATTTGTCGCTGATTCCCGGATCGGTTGGTGCTGCACCTGTTCAAAATGTTGGTGCATATGGTCGGGAAGCCGGACAGTTTATCGAAACTGTGATGGGCATTGATTTGCAAACACAGGAAACTTACGAAATCCCGGCAAAAGAATGTGGGTTTGGCTATCGCGACAGTATTTTTAAGCGCAAATTTAAAAACCGTTTTGTGGTGACTTCTGTTGTATTTAAGCTGGATAAATTTCCTGAATTTGAGCTGGGCTATGGATTGGTGAAACAAGAGGTAGAAAAATTGGGCGGTGCTTCCTTAAGAAATATCCGAAAAGCAATTGTTGAAATCCGAAATTCTAAACTTCCTGATCCGGTAAAGCTTGGTAATGCAGGAAGTTTCTTTAAAAATCCTGTTGTAGGTCAAAATATTGTAGAAGGTTTAAAATCTAAATATCCAAATATGCCCGTTTACCAAGTGGATGCACAAAACTCAAAGCTGGCAGCTGGTTGGCTAATCGATCAATGTGGTTGGAAGGGTTACCGTGAGGGTGATGCGGGAGTGCATAAGCAACAGGCTCTGGTTATAGTTAATTACGGGAATGCTACCGGAAAAGAATTGGTTGAACTATCAGAAAAAATCCGAGGTTCAGTGAATCAGCAATTTGGCATTGAACTGGAAAGGGAAGTTACGGTCATATAGGTTCAAAATTGAAACAAAACATGCATTCTGTTTTATTTCCATATCTTATTTTCATTCAAGGTTGACCTGTATTTATTGGCGTACCGGTTGTGCTCGGTTATGGTGCGTGAAAAATTATGGTAGCCTGAAAAATCTTCTTTCGCACACATAAACAGATAATTATGCTGCTCATAATTCAAAACGGCATCTATGGAAGAAATCTCGGGATAATTGATCGGGCCCGGAGGCAAGCCAGCATTGGTATAGGTGTTATACGGTGAGTCAATTTCCATATGTTTGTTCAATACCCTACGGATAGAGAAGTCGCCGAGGGCAAATTTTAGGGTTGGATCGGCTTGCAGCGGGATGCCCCTTTTTAAGCGGTTAATATATAATCCTGCGACGACCGGTTTTTCCTCCTTTTTTATGGTTTCTTCCTGCACAATTGATGCCAGGGTTACAACTTCAACAGGTGTCATTTCTAACCTTTCGGCCTTTGCCAACCGTTCTTCGTTCCAAAACCTGTTATACTCAAGTTGCATTCTTTTAATAAAATCCAATGCAGAAGTTGTGTAATAAACCTCGTAAGTGTTGGGAATAAAAATCACTTTAAAAGTTTCCGGTTTAAATCCCATCTCTTCTATTAAGGCAGTATCTTTCAAGTGCTGAAGGATCGAAATCGAATCATCACGGATATATTTACTTACAGAACCAGCCAGTTCTTCTTTAAAACGTATATTGTTAAACGTAACATTTACCGGTTTTTGTTTGCCAATTCGCAACATATTAACCAGAGTGTTGGTATTCATTCCTTTTTCCAGTAAATACCTTCCGGGCTTGATTGCCTTTCTATACCCTTTTTTCTTGGCTACCCATTTAAACGCCTTGTAATCGGTTAAAATTTGAGCGGATTCTAAACTGTCAAGTACCTGCTGAAATTCGGCATCTTCAGGAATAATTAGAATGTAGTCGCTTTTTACATTTTCATGGAAAACATATTTGAAAAGCTGGTATCCCCTGAGCCCTGCAACAATAAATGCAAAGGCAAAAAATACGATGATGTACTTTCCCATCCGGGGGAACAACATAACTTTATTTTTTTTCTCAATTACCATTTGATCAAATTTTTTGTAAAAATAGAAAAAGGAATTAGTTTATTTCAGTTCAGCTAAGTTTTCCCAAGAGCCACAATGTTTCTCAAAGATAAAAAATCATTGTTGTCAGGTAAAATATATTTCGTCCTTACAGGACTTCCTTCTGAAATATAACTCTTATTCTACCAATATTTTGCCCCTCTGGGGCTGTTCCGTTAGGAACTCAATATGTGTAGAAATAAAATACAAGCCCCAATACCTTAAAGTTTCGTAGGAACGCAATAAAATCATAAGTGTAGATATAATTGTAAAATTTTACCGGACACCAAAGATAAAAAATATTGAAAACATTAATTTGTATTGCATTGTGAAGCTTTGCGTATTCATCGTGATTCTTTTTGTAATAAATCCAAAAGGAATATTAAACGGCACCCAATGCAAACACTACTTTAACTCTTTTTATAATTGGTATTTGAACCAATAGGAATAGGATTAAAAGTATTATTTTTACTTTTTTATTTTTCTTATAAACAGCAATTAATATATTGAATTATGCATCAGGTAAAACTTGCAGAGAATATTTATTTTTTAGGATTTAACGATAGGCGGACCGCTTTGTTTGAAAATATATGGCCAATACCTCACGGGGTTTCTTATAATTCGTATTTAATCGTGGACGATAAAATTGCCTTGGTTGATACCGTTGAGCAACGTTATGTGGATGACTATTTGGACCAGATTGATGCAATTATCGGGGACCGAAAAATTGATTATCTGATTATTAACCACATGGAACCGGATCATTCAGGGGCAATTAAACCAATAATGGCAAAATACCCGGAGATTACACTGGTTGGAAATAAAAAGACTTTCGGGTTTGTTGAAAGTTTTTATACCAAACCAACAAAAACGCTCGAAGTTTACGATGGGCACACGCTTGATTTGGGAAAAACAAAATTACAGTTCCAAACCATACCTATGGTGCACTGGCCCGAAACCATGGTCACCTTTGACGAAACACACAATATCCTTTTCTCGGGCGATGCTTTTGGCAGCTACGGAACTCTGGACGGGGGGGTATTCGATGATGAAATTAACCTTGATTTTTATGAGGTTGAAATTATGCGTTATTTTACCAACATTGTTGGAAAGTATTGTCCCCACACCCAAAGGGCCATGAAAAAACTTGCCCATTTGGATATTAAGATGATTGCAGCAACCCATGGGCCGATTTGGCGGAGCGACTTAAATTGGGTACTTAGCCGGTACGATAAATGGAGCTCGTACAATACCGACAGGGGAGTAATTATTGTTTACGGTTCGATGTATGGAAATACCCAAAAAATGGCGGAAGTTATCGCCCGACAGTTGGTTGAAAGGGGCATAAAAAATATCCGCGTTTACGATTCCTCAAAAACGCATTCTTCATACATTATCAACGATATTTTTAAATACAAAGGCTTTATTGTTGGAAGTTGTTCGTATAACAATGCCATGTTCCCCAATGTGGAAACACTGTTAACAACCATTGAGCACATGGCACCTAAAAATCATTATTTGGGTATTTTTGGCAACTATGCCTGGAATGGTGGTGGTGTTAAAAACCTTATGAAATTTGCCGAGAAAATTAAATGGGAACTGGTGCACGATCCGATTGAAGAAAAGGGCGCATTGAAACCAGATAATTTTACGAAATGTATTGAAATGGCAAATGCTATGGCAGACAAGCTCCTTGCCGATGAGGCAGAATAAAAAGAAATTAATATTAAGAAAGGATGGCATCTGTTTTAGGAAAGGTGCCATCCTTTTTTGTTAGAAATATCGGTTCCTAAGATAAGTTCTCCGATAAAAGTCGATATCATAACTTACATAAAACTCATAGGTTCCGTTTTGATATTGCCTGATTTCGGTTAAAGTAAAATCGGATGCATAGCCAATGGTCAGGTTTTTAGTAATCTTCCATTGAATCAGAGCTGCTATGGCATCACCTGTTCTGTACATCACTCCCAGTTCAATACGGTCTTTCAAATGGAAGTTAGCACCTATGTCGGCTTGAAGTGGTGCTCCAAATGCTGCTTTTACCAACATAGTAGGCTTAAATTTAATGTTCTGCGGTAAATCAAACACATACCCGGCGATGAGGTAAAAATGCCTGGCTTCGGCAACCGAAGAATAGTTGTTGATATTGGCAGCGAAATCGTTTTTTATAAGTTTGGGAGTCGATAAACTAACATACCAATCATCGGTAAAAAGAAACCCGCCAACCCCGAAGTTGGGCATAAATTTTAAATCGATTTCCCCCTGAAATGCCGGATCGTATATTCCATCGGGGTAAAGTTGATATTGTTCGAGGTTGTTATTATAATTGGTAACCCCGAATTTTAAACCAAGCCGTAAACTTAGTTTATTGCTAAGCAGTAATTTATAGGAATAATCGGCAAAAATGCTGAGCTTTTTCTCGTAACCTATTTTGTCGTAGGTGGCATTTAAACCAACCCCAACGAATTCATTTTTGATTGGGCTATGGAATGAAACCAATTCTGTAATCGGTGATTTGTCGATTCCTGCCCATTGCTTGCGCACCATCGACATAAAACCGAGCCGCTCCCACATTCCGGCGTACGCAGGGTTAACCGATTGGATATTAAACATGTACTGGGTAAACATAGGATCCTGCTGTCCTTTTGCATAAAATGTTGCAAAAGAAAGCAAACATATTATAACGTACTTTTTAAAGGGTCCTAAGTTTCTCATGCGATTATTACCCAAAAAAATCATTAAATCTTGAACTTCTACGTATTTATCCGCTTTTTTATCAACACATACTAGTTAGAAATCATTACCGTACCTTTTCGTTGCTCACCGTTTCCAAGTTCCAGTATATAAACATAATTTCCGGCCGGAAGTGTTTCTTTACCTAGTGTCCATCTATGATCGGAACTACCATCCCAGTATGCTTCCTGCTCGCTTCCCCAATATTCAACGTCACCATAATTGTCTTTTTCATAGAGTTTATTTCCCCAGCGGTTAAATATAACAAGTCTTGAGCCAGGATATTCTTCGATACAGTAAATTTTAAATAGGTCGTGCACACCATCGTTGTTTGGCGAGAATCCTTCCGGAATAAACAGGGTACAATTATCGTCCACATCCAAATAATCCGGATGTCCATCCAGGTCGCGGTCATCGTTGCTATAATCTCCATCACCGTTTCTATCCTCATCAATAGTTAGGATATTATCGTTATCATCGTCCACATCGCGCCAATCCCTAATCAAATCCCTGTCGAAATCCTGAAGTGGTGCATTGCTTCCTGTAGCATTAATTTCATCGTTTGTATAATCCCAAACCACAATATCATAGGCATCATCCAAACCATCGTTATCTGAGTCTATTCCAATTGGATCCACATCGGCAATACCGTCTGCATTAATGTCATGCCCTTCAATAATATCAGGAACATTATCGTTGTCACTGTCCAGATCGAGATAATCCGGGTCTCCGTCATTATCAGTGTCCGCATTTTCAAATGGTATTCCTCCGCTGTCCGGATCGTATTGATCGTCCCAACCATCGTGGTCAGAATCGATTGCCAACGGTGGACGATATTCTCCTTCAGCCTGTCCTTCAACATTGTCCGTAATTCCATCGTTGTCCGAATCAATGTCGAGGCTATCGGGCACACCATCACCATCCGAATCAATTTCACGGTCACCTTCAATCACATCAAGTATTCCGTCATCGTCATCGTCAATATCAATTGCATCAGGCACTCCGTCACAATCCCAGTCATCAGCAATGGTTAAATAAACTGTTGCCCTGTCGCATTTAACCGGGAACCCGTCATCGCAAATTTCATAAACAAAACTATCCACGCCAACAAAGCCATCTTCAGGAGTATACGTGAATGTTCCATCGGCATGTATTTCTACCATTCCATTCGCAGGGCTCGAAATTGCGGTGGTATTAATTATTATATTGTCACCATCCGGATCATAATCGTTGACAATAAGGCTTTCTGTAATTGGACGGCATCCTAAAATGTACGAATCACTAACGGCATCCGGCGCTATTCCAGGTTCAAGAATAGTTAAATTCACAACTGCCGTATCGCACAATTTTCCACATGGTGAACCATCATCGCAAATCGCATAAATAAATGAATCGGTTCCTGTAAATCCTGTATTTGGTGTGTACATTACCATGTGCGTTGTCGGATTGTAATAAACCTGTCCGTTTTTGGTTTCTTCGAGGATGGATACAGAACTATAATCCAGTTCACCATTGTAATCAAAGTCGTTGATGGTAACATTAAGTTCCGAAGTTTTATTGGTCGAAACAACAATATCATCGTCTTCAGCAACAGGAGCAGTATTGCCAAGAATAGTAATGTTTGCATCGCAGGATGACGAATTTCCGCTAAAGTCGTAAACAGTAAGTGTGATTAATTGATCACCAACATCGTTACACGTGTATGTTGCCTGGCTCAATATCATCGTATCGATTTCGCAATCATCGGTGCTACCATCCCCCATTAAAACAGGATCAATGGTAATCATATCGTTTTCATCAATTTGAACTACCACATCTTCACAAACCGCTGTTGGCAGGTTATTATCTAGAACGGTGACTTTGGCCTCACATGTTCCGATGTTAGTAAAGATATCGAATAAAGTTAGTGTTACCGTATTTACGCCTACGTCGTTACAACCAAAAATCGATTGACTAATATAATCGGCACTAATTTCACAATTGTCGTACGAACCACCGTCGATGTCATCTTCGCGGATGGAAACTTCGCCATATTCATCCAAATAGATGGTGATATCCTTACAAATTGCAGTTGGAGGAACTGAATCGATGATGTTAACTTTCGCAACACACGCAGAGGTATTGCCTTCCTGATCCTGAACGGTTAGTGCAACTTCCTGTTGTGTGCCAACCAAATCACAGTTAAAATCAACATGGTTCACCGAATATTTGAAATCTTCGAACAAGGTACAATTATCGCTTGAGCCATTGGCAATTAATTGGATATCGAAATCAGAAACAGTATAGCTTCCAGTTGAATCTGGACTTATGGTTATTTCATTACAAACAGGTATTGGGGCAACAGTATCTGTAATTGTGTACGATTGACTGCTTATGGAAATATTGTTACAAAGATCTTCAATCTGATAAGTCCTGGTTACAATACGCGGTCTGGATGAATCATAAATAGTATCTAAAATTAATTGGAAGCTCTCTTCAACAATTTCACAATTATCGCTTGCAGTTCCTCCGGCTACTATAAATTCATAGTAGCTATTGTATGGTTCTGGAACGGCAGAGAAACATTCAACCTCTGCACTTGCCGGGCAGGTAAATTCAGGTTTGATGGTGTCAATAGCTGTTATTTTTTGCTCACAGCTGGAGATATTGTTACACAAGTCGGTTACTTTATAAGTCCGGATACTTATGGTTGGGCAGATTTCCTGGGTAAATACTTCGGTCATAACAAAGCTGGAATCAACAATGCCACAATTATCACTAACTGAGCCTCCGAGGGCTATAAATTCAGCAATGTTATTCGCTGTTGGCGGAATGTCAACAAAACATTCCACTTCTACATTACCAGGACAAGAGATTTCAGGACTCATAGTGTCCATCACAGTAATTTGCTGTGAACAAACTGCTTGGTTTTCACAAGAGTCTGAAATCTCATACGTCCGGGTAATCACTGTAGGGCAGCTTTCTTGACTGTACACTTCTGATACCAATTTGAACGATGATTCGACAATGGTATAATTGTCGGTTGCTGAACCACCTGAAGCAACAAACGCTGCGTACGTTGTGCTGGCTGGCGGAACTTCATCGATACATTCAAAACCTTTATCCGAAGGACAGTATATTATTGGATCAACATCGTCGCCAATGACGATTTGTTGGGTACACCTGACCGTATTGTTACAATTATCGGCTAATTCATAAATTCTGGTATAAGTCTCAGGGCAGGTTAAGCCGTCTGATTCATTCAGTATAATTTTAAAGTAAGTTTCGTTCATTCCACAATTGTCGTTAACCGAC
Organism: Prolixibacteraceae bacterium; assembly: GCA_963677475.2. Classification (GTDB taxonomy): domain Bacteria; phylum Bacteroidota; class Bacteroidia; order Bacteroidales; family Prolixibacteraceae; genus JABMQB01. Next base: position 692,379 of record CAXXQD010000022.1, read on the forward strand.
CATCCGTTTTGCGAAACAAACTCCTCGAAAGAAGTTATTAGTGGAGGCAACTCATCATTCACACTCAGGTTATAGGTTTCGGTATAAACAGCCTCAGGTTTTGTCGTATCATTTACAACTATTGTATGGGTGAACTCAGCAATGTTACCACAAGCGTCTTCAATGGTATATCTTCTTTCTATGGTTTCAGGGCAACTTCCTGTGATGGTTTCTTCTGCCATTGTGAAGCTTTCCTCTATCAGTTTACAATTATCGCTTGCCAAACCACCGGCAGTTTTAAATTCGCCATACGATTTCCACTCGGCATCGTACCCACATTCTGTATTGATATTATCAGGAACAGATTCAAAGACCGGTTTTTCGGTATCTTCAACTACAACTTTTTGCGTAAATGTGACCGAATTTCCACAGAAGTCGGCTACCCAATAAGTTCGTGTAATTGTCATTGGGCATGTTCCAACCGTATCAGGCTGCAATAGCACAAAGCTGCTTTCATCCAATCCGCAATTATCAGTTACATTACCTCCTGCAGCTTCAAATTCATTATAGTTTTTATATGCATCAGGTGCTTCGCAAACTGCAAACAGAACAGAATCAGGCTGAGAAACCAATTGTGGTTTTGTAATATCGTGAATAGTAATTGTTTGCCTAAAATAGCCAGATGTATTTCCGCAGGCATCTTTAATTGAATACGATCTGATTATTGTCCTGGGGCAACTTTGGTTTTGTATTTCATCACCTACCCATTTAAAACTTGATTCCCTCAACGAACAATTATCTGTAGCCCTACCACCAGCGGCAACAAATGCAGCATAATTTGCATAAGGCTGCGGATTACCACAATTGGTAAATATATTTCTGGGTGTTTCTGTAAACCTGGGGCGTTCTGTGTCGTCAATCCTGATGGTTTGGCGACAATCATCGGTATTGCCGCAGTTGTCTGTAACCTGATAAGTTCTAATAATTATTTTTGGGCAGGTCTGATTGTTATCTTCATCTGATATTAACCTGAACGAAGCTTCATTTATTCCACAGTTACTGGATGCAGATCCTCCTGCATTTTCAAATTCAGCATAACTTGTGTAGGCACTTGGCAGGTCTCCAATACATTGAACATGAATTTCATCAGGACATGAAATTTGCATTTCAGCATCCTGAAGTATGGATATGAGTTGCATACATTGTGTTGTATTGCCACACATATCTTTAATTTCATACGTTCTGGTGATTTGTTCATAAGCTCCTATGGTTTCTGTAACCTGACCAGCAAATGCAAAGCTTGATTCATCAAGGGCACAGTTATCGTCAGCCGAACCTCCTTCACTTTCAAACTGGCTCAAACTGTTTATAAATGGAGGAACTAAATCTCCAATCTGAAGTTCTATTGTAGGTGGGCAGGTTAATGTTGGAACCTCTTCATCATCCACAATAATTAGCTGCGTGCAGTTAATGGTACTGCCACATAAATCAGTAATTTCATAAATCCGGGTAATTGTTTCCGGACAGCTTGCACCATCTGATGTATTAGATACCAATTGGAATGAACTTTCATCAATGCCACAATTACTGGATGCAAAACCACCTGCTGTAACAAACGCATTATAATCGGCATAAGGCTCCGGAATTTCATCCGGGCAATCAAGAGTAATGGTTTCCGGACAATCTAAATTGAAATCGGTATCGATTAAGGCGGTTATTACATACGAACAAGAACTTGTTAAACCACAATTATCTGCAATTTCGTAGGTACGGGTAATCACATTAGAGCTCAGCGAACTTATGGTGTCTGTCGATATAAGTCTAAATGAAGCTTCATTTAACGCACAATTATCATCTCCGCTTCCTCCGGCAACAACAAATTCTGAGAATGTGGTAAATACATCCGGGACAGGGTCTCCTGCTTGGATGGTAATATCTGCCGGACAAGTTAAGCTTGGTGGGGTAGTATCGTTGACCACAATCAATTGGGTACATGAAATTGTACTTCCACAAAGATCGGTGATTTCATAGGTTCTTGTAATTGTTTCCGGACAAGTTTGATTGTTTGAAATATCAGCTACAAATGCAAATGAACCTTCATCAATCCCGCATAAACTACTTGCCGAACCTCCAGCATTTTCGAATTCAGTATAATTTGCAAATGGTGCAGGAATATTTCCAACACAATCAACCGTATCAGCGCCAACGCAGTTTATTGTAATTTGTGCATTTAAGTCCACGTTGATGGTTTGGGTGCATTGGTCAGAATATCCACACAGATCGGAGATTTGATAAGTTCGTCTTAGGGTGTACCCCATTGTTACGAACGTGGTATCCTCGTTAATCAACACAAAGCTGCTTTCATCTATGCTGCAATTATCATCGGCAGATCCACCGCCTGCAACAAATTGGGCATAAGTGGCACTAATTGCAGGAATTGCTTGTCCGAATGTTAGTGAAGTATCATTCATACAAACAATGCTTGGTGGTACTGTATCGTTTACAATAATAAGCTGATTGCAAAGAACCAGATTATCGCATGAATCTTTGATAGAATACCTTCTTGTTAAGGTCTCAGGGCAACTTAATCCATCTGAATAAGTAGTGTCGAGCTTAAATGTGTTCATATCAATTCCACAGTTGCTCGTTGCCGATCCACCCGCATTCGTAAACTCGCTGTAGTTTGCATATGCATCTGGAACATTATCGATACAGTCTACTTCAATGGTCGGAGCACATGTGATATCCGTTTCAGGATCAAGTAATTGGATAATAGTTTGGCTGCAATTATCCAGGTTCCCACACATATCAGCAATTTGATACCTTCGTGTAAATTCAATGGAAAGAATGCTTACAATCGAATCTTCACCAATCAAAGCAAATGAGCTTTCATCTAACTGGCAATTGTCGTCTGCTGTACCTCCGGCTGTTATAAATGTTGCATAATTTGCATAAACCCCCGGTACAGGGAAATACGGTTGGACTGTAATATCCGGTGCACAGCTTAATACCGGATTTGTAGTATCCTGAACAATAATCGTTTGTGAACAACTTTCTGTAAATCCGCATGAATCGGTTACCTCATAAGTTCTGGTAATGGTTTCAGGGCAGCTTAAATTATCGCTTGTTTCGCCTGCAAACTGGAATGTGCTTATATCAATCCCACATCTGCTACTGGCTTCTCCACCTTCAGTTCTGAATTCATTATAGTTTGCATAAGGAGAAGGAATATCGGTTTCACATTCTACGGTAATGGTTGGTGCACAATTAATAGCTGTTTCAGCATCCAGCAATACATTAATTTGTTGTGTACAACTTATTGGGTTGCCGCAAAGGTCTTCAATTTGATAAGTTCTCAGTATTTCAAGTACTAAAATAGAAACATTTGTATCTGCAGAAATCAAGACAAATGAACTTTCATCGATGTCACAATTATCTGTTGCCCAACCTCCTGCATTTTCAAAAGCATTGAAGGTTGAATATGCATTAGGTACAGGATTGCCAATTTCGATGGTAGTATCGGCAACACAACCAATCTCAGGAGCAATGGTATCATTAATAGTAATAGTTTGAATATATTCACCAACATTGCCACATGCATCTTTAATACTATAAGTTCTTGTAATAATCTGGGGACAACTTCCAACGATGTTTTCATTTGACAAAACAAATGTTGTTTCGTCCAATTGGCAATTGTCTGCCGCAACTCCACCGGCAGCAACGAAATTATTATAGTCAAAGTAAGCAAATGGCGCATTACAAGTTGCTTCTATATCGCCTGGTGTAGCATCAAATGTTGGAGGGACAGTATCGTTGATTGTAATGGTTTGTGTACATTCAGAGAAGTTGCCACAGTTATCGGTTGCCCTGTATGTCCTGGTAATTATTTCCGGACAAGTGCCATTGTCTGATATGTCCCCTTCATGTGTGATTGTCACATTACCACAGTTATCATTCGCAGAGACTCTGGCTATATTTATAGCTGGAATATCTGAGGCACAAAAGACGGACGTGTCGTTTGGACAATTAATGATTGGAGCTTGATCATCAAAAACAGTAATTGTCTGGGCAATCGAATCCATGTTTCCACATTCATCCGCTGCTACCCATTTTCTGGTAATTGTGAGTTGACTTTCACAAATTGAATCTGATATAATTTCAAAGAATTGGACATTAGCACTTCCACAGTTATCCGTTGCAGTTATTGACGATGCTGCAGGTATATCTGAGATACAACTTATCAAAGTATCAGTAGGAATACTTGAGAATATTGGTTTAACATCGTCAAATACGGTAATTGTTTGAGTAATCGAGTCAGTATTTCCACATTCATCAGCTGCTATCCATTTTCTCGTGATAGTGAGTTTGCTTTCGCAGATAGAATCGGAAGTTGTTTCAAAGAATTGAACATCAGCACTTCCACAATTATCTGTTGCAGTTATTGACGATGCTTCAGGTATATCTGAGATACAACTTACCAAGGTGTCAACAGGAATACTTGAGAATATAGGTTTAATATCGTCAAATACGGTAATGGTTTGAGTAATTGAATCCATATTTCCACATTCATCCGATGCTACCCATTTTCTGGTAATTGTGAGTTGACTTTCACAGATGGAATCGGAAGTTGTTTCCAAGAATTGAATATCCGTACTGCCACAATTGTCAGTGGCTGTTATTGATGAGGCGGCTGGAACATCTCCAACGCATTCAACACTGGTATCTACTGGAATAATAGAGAATACAGGTTTGATAGTGTCTTTAACAAATATGTTTTGATATATAGTATCTGCATTTCCACACTCATCTTCAATTTGATAAGCCCTGATGATTGTAGTATCACAAGCAGCACCTCCCGTATCACCAATGTAAGAAACTGTAACCATACCGCAATTATCATCTTCCCCTGTAACTAAACTTAAATCAGGGGCAGGGATGTCTGAATAACAGGCATATGGTCCCATGTCTGAAAGCGGATCGGCTGTTGGCGCGATTGTATCGTTTACAATAATGTTTTGGGTGATAAAGTCCGTATTACCACATTCATCTTCAATTTGATACGTCCTGATTATTGTACCAGCGCACCCTGCAGTACCACTATCCCCAACGAATGTTACAGTAACATTTCCGCAGTTGTCATTTTCACCAGTCACGACATTAACATCAGCAGCCGGAATATCCGGGTAACAGGCAAACGGACCAAGGTCAGGCAGTGGGTTAGCAGTTGGGCTTGTCGTATCTGGCAGTACATTGAATGTAATTGATTCAGAAGTAGCGTTTCCACAAGAGTCTGTTGCCGTCCAGATGTAGGTTATTGCATACCCTGCACATAAATCAACTGTATACGGATCAACCGAAGTTGTGACTGTTGCTCCAGAACAATTATCGGTAGCAGTTAATACTTCCTGCGTCGGAAGTGCATCACTGCAAGTGATATCATTGATCGGATCAGGCAGTTTATCGAATACCGGATCAATGGTATCGTTAACCGTAATGTTTTGGGTGATAAAGTCCGTATTACCACATTCGTCTTCAATTTGATATGTTCTGATAATTGTACCAGCGCATCCTGCAGTACCACTATCCCCAACGAATGTTACAGTAACGTTTCCGCAGTTGTCGGTTTCACCAGTCACCACATTAACATCAGCAGCCGGAATATCCGAGTAACAAGCAAACGGACCAAGGTCAGGCAGTGGGTTAGCAGTTGGGCTTGTCGTATCTGGCAGTACATTGAATGTAATTGATTCAGAAGTAGCGTTTCCACAAGAGTCTGTTGCCGTCCAGTTGTATGTGATTGTATACCCTGCACATATGTCAACGGTATACGGATCAACCGAAGTTGAGACTGTTGCGCCAGAACAATTATCGGTAGCAGTTAATACTTCCTGCGTCGGAAGTGCATCACTGCAAGTGATATCATTGATCGGGTCAGGCAGTTTATCGAATACCGGATCAATGGTATCGTTAACCGTAATGTTTTGGGTGATAAAGTCCGTATTACCACATTCGTCTTCAATTTGATATGTTCTGATAATTGTACCAGCGCACCCTGCAGTACCACTATCCCCAACGAATGTTACAGTAACATTTCCGCAGTTGTCGGTTTCACCAGTCACCACATTAACATCCGCAGCCGGAATATCCGAGTAACAAGCAAACGGACCAAGATCCGGTAATGGATCCGCAGTAGGACTGGTTGTATCTGGCAGTACATTGAATGTAATTGATTCAGACGTAGCGTTTCCACAAGAGTCTGTTGCCGTCCAGTTGTAGGTAATTGCATACCCTGCACATAAATCAACTGTATAAGGATCAACCGAAGTTGAGACTGTTGCTCCAGAACAATTATCGGTAGCAGTTAATACTTCCTGCGTCGGAAGTGCATCACTGCAAGTGATATCATTGATCGGATCAGGCAGTTTATCGAATACCGGATCAATGGTATCGTTAACCGTAATGTTTTGAGTGATAAAGTCCGTATTACCACATTCGTCTTCAATTTGATATGTTCTGATAATTGTACCAGCGCATCCTGCAGTACCACTATCCCCAACGAATGTTACAGTAACGTTTCCGCAGTTGTCGGTTTCACCAGTCACCACATTAACATCAGCAGCCGGAATATCCGAGTAACAAGCAAACGGACCAAGATCCGGTAATGGATCCGCAGTAGGACTGGTTGTATCTGGCAGTACATTGAATGTAATTGATTCAGAAGTAGCGTTTCCACAAGAGTCTGTTGCCGTCCAGTTGTATGTAATTGCATACCCTGCACATATGTCAACGGTATACGGATCAACCGAAGTTGTGACTGTTGCGCCAGAACAATTATCGGTAGCAGTTAATACTTCCTGCGTCGGAAGTGCATCACTGCAAGTGATATCATTGATCGGATCAGGCAGTTTATCGAATACCGGATCAATGGTATCGTTAACCGTAATGTTTTGGGTGATAAAGTCCGTATTACCACATTCATCTTCAATTTGATACGTCCTGATAATTGTACCAGCGCATCCTGCAGTACCACTATCCCCAACGAATGTTACAGTAACGTTTCCGCAGTTGTCGGTTTCACCAGTCACCACATTAACATCAGCAGCCGGAATATATCGGTAGCAGTTAATACGAGTAACAAGCAAACGGACCAAGGTCAGGCAGTGGGTTAGCAGTTGGGCTTGTCGTATCTGGCAGTACATTGAATGTAATTGATTCAGAAGTAGCGTTTCCACAAGAGTCTGTTGCCGTCCAGTTGAACAATTATCGGTAGCAGTTAATGACTTCCTGCGTCGGAAGTGTATACCCTGCACATATGTCAACGGTATACGGATCAACCGAAGTTGAGACTGTTGCGCCAGAACAATTATCGGTAGCAGTTAATACTTCCTGCGTCGGAAGTGCATCACTGCAAGTGATATCATTGATCGGGTGCATCACTGCAAGTGATATCATTGACCGGGTCAGGCAGTTTATCGAATACCGGATCAATGGTATCGTTAACCGTAATGTTTTGGGTGATAAAGTCCGTATTACCACATTCGTCTTCAATTTGATATGTTCTGATAATTGTACCAGCGCACCCTGCAGTACCACTATCCCCAACGAATGTTACAGTAACATTTCCGCAGTTGTCGGTTTCACCAGTCACCACATTAACATCAGCAGCCGGAATATCCGAGTAACAAGCAAACGGACCAAGATCCGGTAATGGATCCGCAGTAGGACTGGTTGTATCTGGCAGTACATTGAATGTAATTGATTCAGACGTAGCGTTTCCACAAGAGTCTGTTGCCGTCCAGTTGTATGTGATTGTATACCCTGCACATATGTCAACGGTATACGGATCAACCGAAGTTGAGACTGTTGCGCCAGAACAATTATCGGTAGCAGTTAATACTTCCTGCGTCGGAAGTGCATCACTGCAAGTGATATCATTGATCGGATCAGGCAGTTTATCGAATACCGGATCAATGGTATCGTTAACCGTAATGTTTTGAGTGATAAAGTCCGTATTACCACATTCGTCTTCAATTTGATATGTTCTGATAATTGTACCAGCGCATCCTGCAGTACCACTATCCCCAACGAATGTTACAGTAACGTTTCCGCAGTTGTCGGTTTCACCAGTCACCACATTAACATCAGCAGCCGGAATATCCGAGTAACAAGCAAACGGACCAAGATCCGGTAATGGATCAGCAGTTGGGCTTGTCGTATCTGGCAGTACATTGAATATAATTAATTCAGACGTAGCGTTTCCACAAGAGTCTGTTGCCGTCCAGATGTAGGTTATTGCATACCCTGCACATAAATCAACGGTATAAGGATCAACCGAAGTTGTGACTGTTGCGCCTGAACAATTATCGGTAGCAGTTAATACTTCCTGCGTCGGAAGTGCATCACTGCAAGTGATATCATTGATCGGGTCAGGCAGTTTATCGAATACCGGATCAATGGTATCGTTAACCGTAATGTTTTGGGTGATAAAGTCCGTATTACCACATTCGTCTTCAATTTGATATGTTCTGATAATTGTACCAGCGCACCCTGCAGTACCACTATCCCCGACGAATGTTACAGTAACATTTCCGCAGTTATCGGTTTCACCAGTCACGACATTAACATCCGCAGCCGGAATATCCGAGTAACAAGCAAACGGACCAAGATCCGGTAATGGGTTAGCAGTTGGGCTTGTATGTATCTGGCAGTACATTGAATGTAATTGATTCAGATGTAGCGTTTCCACAAGAATCAGTTGCCGTCCAGTTGTAGGTAATTGCATACCCTGCACATAAATCAACTGTATAAGGATCAACCGAAGTTGAGACTGTTGCTCCAGAACAATTATCGGTAGCAGTTAATACTTCCTGCGTCGGAAGTGCATCACTGCAAGTGATATCATTGATCGGATCAGGCAGTTTATCGAATACCGGATCAATGGTATCGTTAACCGTAATGTTTTGGGTGATAAAGTCCGTATTACCACATTCGTCTTCAATTTGATACGTTCTGATAATTGTACCAGCGCAT
>CAXXQD010000023.1:0-437302 GCA_963677475.2 Prolixibacteraceae bacterium
ATCCTCGGTGTATTCGTTCCAAGGCAAGTCAAGCATGGTCTGACAAAATGAAAACTGAACTGAATATTCACCAGCCGCAGGATTTAAACGACTTAATTTCTGAAGCTCTTTATTAAAAAAATCGGAAACTTCTTTGGTCCATTTTTTTTCTTCTGCCCTCTTTTTCAGTTCTTCAATTTCCTGTTCAATCGGGTTGCCACCAAGTTCGTCCTGAATGGTTTTCATTTGTTGGTGCAGCATAAACTCCCTTTGCTGCTTGTCCATATCGGTTTTTACTTTCGATTGAATATCCCTTTTTAGCTCAAGGACCTGGACTTCTTTTACCAGATAACTGATAGCTTGCACTCCCCTCTCTCTCAGTTCTGAAATTTCAAGAAGACTTTGTTTATTTTCAACTTCGATATCAGAGTTAGAGCATATAAAATTAATAAGGAAGGTTGAGTTTTCTATATTTTTTACTGCAAACGTGGCTTCCGGAGGAACGTTTGATGCAAAATTGGCAATTTTGATGGAAAGGTCTTTGAGCGAACCAACAATGGCATTAAACTCCTGGCTTTCATTTCTGGGCATCTCGTCCGTTAATGCTTCAACCGAAGCCCTGTAATAAGGTTCCGATTCGAGGAATTCCCTAATTTTATACCTTCTTTTTCCCTGAATAATAACAGATGTTGAGCCATCAGGCATTTCCAATATTTTTAAAACCTCTGCAACCGTACCAACATCGTATAAATCAATTGGCCTTGGATCATCGTTTTTATAATCTTTTTGGGCTATTGTCCCCAACAAGCGGCTACCCTTATAAACGTCTTTAATAAGTTTTAAGGATTTTTTTCTCCCAACAGTAATCGGAAGCACAACGCCCGGAAATAAAACGGTATTTCTGAGCGGTAATATTGGCAAAACATCCGGAACCTCAACATCCCTTAAATCGGAATCAGATCCATCAGCTATAATTGGTATAAATTCGGAATTTTCATCTATTAAGTCAGAAAATAATATGTTTTCAAAGTCTTCGCTTTTAAGCTCTCCCATAGTAAATAATTAAGTGACAATATGTCTTTACAGTTTGTAGTAATTTTAACAATTCCCAAAATACAATAGTTATGCCATAGACCGGAATGCGCTATTCATCAATAATCCTGACAAAATCGACACTCATCAGACTGTCAATTTTGGAAACTGATTCCAATTTTGAAACACTTTATCAAAACACAAAGCATAAAAAAAGCCCTACCATAGCAGAGCTTTAATTATATCGATTCTAAGAAATCTTATTTTTTCTTATCAACTAAGTGCTTTCTGTAACGTGTATTAAATTTATCCACACGCCCGGCAGTATCAACAAGCTTACTTTTACCTGTATAAAATGGATGAGATGTATTAGAAATCTCTAATTTGACAAGCGGATACTCAACGCCTTCAATCTCAATTGTCTCTTTCGTTTGAACTGTTGATTTGGTTAAAAAGGTATGCTCATTTGACATATCTTTAAAAGCGACCATTCTATAAGTATCTGGATGTATTCCTTTTTTCATTTTACCTAATTTTTTCTAACGGTGTGCAAAGATATATATACTTCCCTTATTTCCAAAAATATTTTATCTATATCTAACATTTTTATTGTATTAATCTTCTTCTCCAATTATAGGCGCCCTTTTAAAGGGTTTTTCACGGTCAAACAAGTACCTCATCGTGTAATGCGTTTTTACATGTTTCCCTCCAACGGAGTGGTATAAAGCCACAATCTTCGGATTAAAGTCGCCAGCCCACGACAATTCCACTTCTTTATACCATGGTTTATGTTTCATTAATTTATCCTGTTGCCAAAATATCGCTGACTCAATTCCCGACTTCTGAAACTTCGGCACAACACCCATTATCAGGATTCTTGTCCGGGTAATGGCATGTGTTTTTTTCAAATACATAAATTTAAGGATATTGATAAAATTTAATTTACCGTTTAATTTTGCCAATATTTGGTTGATATCAGGTATCATAACAAACAACGCTATGGGACTACCTTCATGATAAGCAAACCATATAAATTCAGGATCGAGGATTGCTTTCGAAGTGGCAATAAAATCACGTAATTCATCCTTGTCCAGCGGTTGAAAATGCTCATGGAAACGCCACGCCTCGTTGTAAATATGAGCAAAGTCATCGATGTATTTTTCTGATTTGCTAAAATCAAAATGCTCGAAACTATAAGCGGGTTTATTGGCCACCCATCCGGCTATTTTCCAGAACCTTTCGGGGAAAGGCACCGAATAATCCAAATGGAAACTGAATTGTTTGAAAAATACCCTAAACCCATATGTTTCGAATAAACGGACATAATACTCCGGATTGTAGGGCATTCCATATCCCTGTGGCATAAATCCCTCAGCCAACAGTCCCCAATTTACGTAGTTTTCGCCAAAATTTATGGGACCATCCATGGCTTCCATTTTATTTTCTTTCAGCCAGTCGCGAGCGGCGTCAAATAATAAATTGGCAGCTCCCTGATCGTCAACACACTCAAAAAAACCACACCCGCCAGTTGGCTGTTCGTAGGTATTCGATTTTTTGTAATTAATAAAAGCTGCTATCCTGCCCAATAAATTTCCATCATTATCCGTCAAAATCCAACGAATAGCTTTTCCATTTTTAAAGGATGCATTTTTCTTTGGATTGAAAATATCTTCCACCATTCCATGGAGGGGGCATGCCCAATTTGGATCACCTTTATAGATTAGATGAGGGACTTTATGAAAAGCTTTCACCGCTTTTTTATCTACTACTTCGAGAAGTTGCATGTTTTTGATATTTTTTCTACAAAATAAGCGAATCTAATCAGAAATAATAGGAAGTCGTTTAAATTCTTTTTCCTGATCGAAAAGGTAGCGCATGGTATAATGTGTTTTCGTGTGGTGGCCCCCAACAGAATTAAACAAGGAAATCATTTTTGGATTAAAGTCCCCTACCCAACTTAGTTCCATTTCGTTGTACCAGGGTTTTTGGAGCATTACTTTTCTCAAATTCCAAAAAATGCCGGATTCCAAACCTGATTTTTGAAATTTCGGTACAACTCCCATCACCAATACCCTTACCCTATTAATGGTTTTCCGCTTTTTAAGGAAAAGGAATTTCAGGATACTCACAAAGTTTAACTTGCCGTTCATCCGTTTCAGGATTTGGTTGATATCAGGGATCATCATGAAAAACGCAACCGGCTCACCCTTGTGGTAAACAAACCAAATAAACTCTTCTTCAAGTGCCACTTTCGATTGGGCAATCAATTCCCGCAGGTTATGGTCCTCTATTGGTTTATAGTTTGCATGTTTACGCCATGCCTGCTGGTGGATTTGTATAAAATCATGGATATATTTCTCCTGGTTCCTAAATGTAAAATGCTCAAAGGTAAAGTTTGGTTTTTTTGCAACCCAGGCTGCTATTTTCCAAAACCTGTCGGGCAGGTTTGGGTCCGTAATATCCAGTTCATAGGTAAATTGTTTATAGTACAATTTAAACCCATAATCTTCGAACAATTTGCGGTAATAAGGTTTGTTGTAAGGCATTCCATATCCTTGTGGCATAAATCCCTCGGTCAGTAATCCCCAATGAAAAAAGTTTTCGCCAAAATTTACCGGACCATCCATTGCTTCCATTCCCTGTACCGATAACCAGTTTTTTGCCACGTCAAATAACCTTTTGGATGCGCTTGGGTTATTAACGCACTCAAAAAAACCGCAACCGCCAGTTGGCTGGTCATTTAAATTTGCATTGTTGTTGTTAAAAAAGGCAGCTATCCTGCCCAAAGGATTGTTTTTGTGGTCCATTAAAACCCATCGTGCTGCATTCCCACTCTTAAAAAGCGCATTTTTTTCGTCGCTGAATATTTCTTCAACAGAATTGCGAAGCTGAGGTACATAATTAGAATCACCTTTATAAATAATCGAGGGCACTTTATAAAAAGCTTTCAGAGATTTACGATCGTTAACCTCAATAATCCTCATAGATGCAGGTTTTGATTTGAATTCGAAAATAATACAATAAATGCGAAAAAAAAACATCCGTTTGATTTATTCGAATCGTCAAATACCTAGGATGCTTAGTATAAAACAGTTGAATAATACGATTAAACAACACTTTTCTACTTGTAGCAGATTAATTTTATTTTGGAGTTCGCAGGCAACCTTATAAACACATGTTTATAATTCATCCACAACAAAAAAACCGTCCAATCTGCAAAAAACAGAAAGAACGGTCTTTTAATTATGAAGCAATTTTTTCTTGTTACATGTTGCTGTTCAAAACATTTTCCAATTCGGCATGGGTAATCATTCCTTTGTGCGTCCATGCCTTTTTACCATCCTTAAAAAGCACAAATCCTGGAATCGACTGAATTTGATTGGACTGAGCAATTTCACGATTTGCCTCCACATCAATTTTTTCAACTTTCACCTTCCCCTTATAATTCTGGCTAAGCTTGTCGATAACCGGCGACATTTGTTTGCATGGGGCACACCATACTGCATGAAAATCGACCAACACCAGCTTTTCTGATTGCACCAACTGATCAAAATCAGATTTGCTATAGGTTTTGCTTTTACTGGCAACAGTGGCCTGGCTTTGAACAACAGGCAGATTGTTTTGCTGCCAATCGAGGATACCACGTTGCAGGTTATATACTTTTGAAAAACCTTGCTGGGCCATATAATTAGCAGCTGCGCGGCTTCGGCTTCCGGTTAAACAATATATATATACAGGTTTATCTTTCTGTAGCAAATTTACTTTTGTAGTAAACTCCCTGTCGGCAATATTGATTAAGGTGGAACCATCAATATGGCCGCGCGAATACTCTTGTGGTGTGCGCACATCCAGAATAACACCTTTCTCCGACTTCATTAAATTGTTGAACTCTACTGCATTTACATGCAAAGTTGATTGGGCTGTAGTAATAAACATACTCATTAACAGTGGTATTGTGATTAATAATAATTTATACATATCTACACTTATATATATTTACATGCGAATATATTAAAAAATCACAGTCTGCATGATAATGTTCAATAAAAAAGATCAGAGTTTAACTTAATGTAAATAAAAGATAATTACGAAGCCTGAATTAATAAACCTAATCCCTGCTTGCCAATTTCGACAGCAACCTCAATATCTCAAGATACAGCCACACAAGGGTTACCATAAGTCCAAATGCGCCATACCATTCCATGTATTTTGGAGCTCCCGACTGGGATGCCCTTTCAATAAATGCAAAATCGAGTACCAGGTTTAATGCGGCAACAACCACAACAACAAGGCTAATCCCAATGCTCAAATTACTATTCCCATAAAGGAATCCCATATTTGCCCCAAACATTCCGGCAATAAAACTCACAAAATACATGAGCGCAATTCCTCCTGTTGCGGCCATAACGCCCAACATAAATTTACGGTTAACATTAATTAATCCTGAGCGGTAAAGGGAAAGCATCACCACAAAAACTGCGAGCGTTAACCCTACAGCACGCATAACAATATTTGGGTATTGCATTTCAAAAACAGCGGATATGCCCCCAAGGAATAAACCTTCGAGAACAGCGTAAATTGGGGCGGTTACCCCTGAACTTTGCGGACGGAATGTGGTAACCAGTGCCATGATAAAACCTCCGATCCCACCAATTAGCAACCATGGTAAAATTGCGGACATGCCTGCTCCCGGATTATCGTAGATGGCTCCATTAAAAAACTTCCCCCATGTAAAAACCGCACCGGCAAGCACCAACAAAAGCATTAAAGCTGTTTTGTTCACTGTCCCATTAACGGTCATTACCTCATCTGACTGTGTATATCCTTTTGCGAAAACTTTATCCTTTAAAATAGGATTGGATGATTTTGTAAGATTCATAATTTTAAATTTTAAGCGACAAGTGTGAAACAATTTCCCTGCCATGAAAGTTTTCATGACAAGCTTTCAGATTTTATTGATCAAACCTTTCCTGAATAAATTCCGAGCTTAATTCTTCATAAACCAATTCAGCAAGTTTTTTGGCAGCTTCCGAGTCAGATTCCTTTAAATCACTAACAAAATTAAGGCAAAGACCGTTCAGGTAATTTGACCGGCTTCCTAAAATATTTAGGGAGCGATAAAGCACGGTTGACAAACTGGCATCTTTTGTTAACGGATGTAAAACCTCAAAAAAAGGTTCAAACATTTCGTCCAATGCCTTTTTTTCGACCATTGCCAAACGCCCCATTAACTGAATTCCTGTGTACCTTACCAAATGTTTTTTTCCACGCATCCATTCAATTGCTTTTACAAAAGCAAAGGGAGTTTTCACCCAAAGGTTTGCAACAGCATGTTCTGCAATTTCGGTATTTTCAAAACTTTTTGTCCAGAAATCCATTTGCTCTTCGGTGACCTGCTTCGAATCATCCAACAAAGTCGCCAGGATCATACTTTCGCGCCATTGTTTGTTCCACAGTTTAAGAGCCAACAAATGATTTGCCGGGTATTTCCTGGCAATTTCTTTCAAGTCCATAATCGAAACGCCCCAATTAAAAGCATACTTGATCCCTTTTTCTTTCATACTGTCGGAAACCGGGCCATTTTTTCGGAGTTTAATTTCATTCTGCAATTGCTGAAACTGCTTTTCTATATTTGGATCATCGATTAAAAACTGCATAAAACCTGTTTTTTCAACTTGATTTAAGACGACAAAATTACTTTATCCGATCCAATAAAAACAAATGCTCTGCACAATTTTATTATTTTTAACATGTTATTTGCATTGCACAAATTAAGTTTGACCTGAATATTTTTTACAAGTATCCAATTAGTTTATGAATAAAATTCGCAACATCATTAAAGAAACCATTGAAAGTGAATTTTATCGGGATATTTTTAAGCTTTTCACCGGAACGTTTATTGCCAGGATTATTCCGGCACTTTTTGCCTTACTTATTGCCAGATTATACGCCCCTTCACAGTTCGGTAATTTTGTGCTGTACCTTAGCATCGGATCATTTTTATCGATTATCTCAACCGGGAAATATGAAAGCGCACTATTGATTGCCAACAATCAGGAAGAGAGAAAACACCTTTTCGGATTGAGTATTAAATTAAACTTTGCCTTCAATTCCATTGTAATGCTTCTTTTTTTGCTTTGGGTGTTTTTAATCCAAACAAAGTTGGGATTTGATGAAAAATTGATGCTTCTTCTGGTTCCGGTTTATTCTTTTTTCTTTGCCAACATCCAGGTATTACGGAATTTATTCGTGAGCCAAAAACAGTTTAAGCGCATTTCGATTATGGAAATCACACGTGCCGCAATCGTTGGCTTGTTACAAGCTTTGTTTTTTATCGTTCCTGAAACAGGTTTGTTTTTGGGAGTCGTATTGGCACAAATCATCGTTTTTGCGATTTATATAGGTAAAGCCAGCAGGGCAAACGCCTTTTCTTTGAAGTTCCCCAATTCGGAAGAAATCCGACTGGCAAAAAGGCATATTAAATTCCCAAAATTCTCGGTCCTTAGCGAAAGTTTTAATTTCTTCAGCGGGCAACTCCCCATTTTTTTGCTGAAACCAATATTCGGGGAAACCATTCTTGGGCTTTACTCATTTCCACATCGTTATATTAGCACCCCTATTCAATTAACAAGTACATCAACTGCGAGTGTATATGTTGAAAAAGCCCAGTCATTAAATAAGTTTCCCGAAAAGTTATCCTCCCTAACTATGTCTTTGTTTAAACGGCAATTTATCTTAGGTGTGTTGCCATTCACAATATTAGCCCTGTGGGGACAAGAGATTTTCCAATTTATTTTTGGAATGGAATGGTCATCTTCCGGTGAATTGGCACAACTTCTGGCTCCCTGGCTTTTTGCTGTTTTTCTGGGTTCTCCCCTATCTTCCATTTTAATCGTAAAAGAAAAACAACATATATCGCTAAGCTATAACATTTTGCTCTTGTTTTTCAGGGCTGCAGCCCTCTTAGTTGGGGGATTATATTTTCGCGATATATTTTACACCATCGCCTTATTCAGTTTGGTGGGGTTCGTATTTTTTTCTTTTTTGACCTTGTTTTCATTAAAACAAGCGGGCGTGCCGCTTTTGCAAGTAAGTATTTATGTGTTTAAAATTCTGTTAATTACAAGCCTTCCACTGATCTTGATTAAACTATGGATATAAAATCTCACATAGGTCTTTCCAAATATAATTGGGAACACAGGCATTCGGTTTGGGTGGTTGGTATTTGCTGGGATGGCAATACTTGTTTTCAGAAAGATTCTTTTATAAGCTTAATACAGCAAAATTCAGGTACGTTTGAAATTTTTGCAAACGCTGTAAAAAAGCTGAAAGGACAGTTCTCAATCGTGGTCTTAAAAGAAGAGGAAGTTTGGCTTGCATCGTCTTATTCATGGAGTTTTCCCATTTTTTATTTTGCCGATAATCAAACAACGTTCATCGCAGACAGCCCGGAACATCTACTGAATAATATCACGTCCCCGGAAATTGACCAGGCTTCAAAAGATTACTTTTTGCTTTTTGGCGTTACACCATCAAACAAAACCCTTGTAAAAGATTTATTCCAACTAAAACCGGGTGAGATCTTAAGGATAAAGGGAAAAGAAATCCATTCCACTTCCTTCTTTAATCAAACCACATTTCAAAGCAAGGGAGAAAAAACCGAGGCACAACTGGCTCAAACTATCCAATCAACGTTTAATCGATATTATTCATATATAAAAAACAAGCAAGTACTTGTCCCACTAACCGGGGGATACGATTCCCGCTTGCTCATAAGCCTGTTAAAGGAATATGGCCACAACAATGTGATTAGCGCCACATGGGGCAGGAAAAACAATCGTGAAGCAGAAGTAGCCAAAAAAGTTGCAAATCAGTTGGGCTACAAACATGTGTTTGTTGAGTACAATGAAAACCAAATCTCAGGATTTACCGATGACCCTGTATTTCAGGCTTACAGCCAATTTGCTGGTCATTTTTCATCAATGCCCTACCTGCAAGACTACTTTGGTGTAAAATACTTATTGTACGAGAAGATCATTGACCATTCTTGCATTGTTATGCCGGGCCATTCGGGCGATTGCTTTGCCGGATCACACCTGAGTACCAATATGGAAAGTACCAACAGCGCTAATTTTGCAAAACGGATAATCTCAAAATATAGTGCATCTTTAAAATTAAAACCGGAAAATTTAAAAGCTATCCATAAAGATCTGACCAATAATTTCTTTTCAGAAAAAATGGAACCCTGGAACTCTTTTGAGAATTGGAACTACCACGAAAGGCAATGTAAGTTTATTAGCAATTCAAACCTGGTTTATTCCTATTTCGGATTGGAAGTTTTAATGCCTTTGTTTGATCCCGGATTTATAGACTTTTTTAAAAATGTCCCGTTCAACCAACGATTGGATGCAAAACTTTACAACCGTACCATGGAAAAGCATTTCTTTCAGCCCTTAAACCTAGCTTTTAATCTAAAAACGAATACCAATTCAAATTCCGGAATTAACGAACTCAAAGATTTAATAGTAAAAGCTACCCCTCGTTTTATTAAAAAAATATACTACCCAACAAACGATGCCATTTATTACAAGGAAATAAGCAAAAAGCTCAGGAAAACTGCTAGGGGCTACAGTTTCAAACATCCACAAGTGCCCCATAAATACAATGCTTACATTGTTCAGTGGTACTTGTTTACAATGCAAAAACTTTTGCAGAAATAGGTTAGATTCAATCAAAATTCCAGATAAACTTTTCGAAACTGCCTAATGCGTTTATTTTTTTAGAATTAAACTATATTTGTTAAAAATACAATCCGCTTATGATTTCAGTAAAAGGGCGTACCCGAAACATTCTATTAATTCTTGGAGGAATCCTCATTCTTTATTTGCTTTGGTACTTTGGTGCAATTGTTACCTACATCCTTATTTCTGTGATACTTTCTTTCCTTGGAAGGCCATTGGTGAAAACGGCACAAAAAATTAAAATCTGGAAGTTCAGGGTATCAAAAACGCTGGCTGCTTTTCTTGCCTTAGTTGTTATTTGGCTTGTGTTTATTGGTTTTTTCCGCTTTATGATACCACTGTTAATCAGTGAATTTGAAATCTTGTCAACCGTCGATTATAATTCGATGCTAAAAACCATTGAAGAACCTCTTCGGCAGATTGCAAGTTTTACCGATAGCGAACCAATTGTTCTGAATAAAGAATTCTTTACCAGGCTGGCTTTAGGTCAACTCGACAGCAGTAACTTTTCCGAACTGTCTGGGGTTTTAGGCAAAATTGCAGGTTTTATAGGCACGTTTCTTATTGCATTCTTTTCGGTTTCGTTCATCACCTTTTTCTTTCTTAAAGAACAAACCATGTTTCGTGATGCGCTGATGTTGGTCGTCCCATCGAACCTGGAAGAAAAAGTTGCGCATATCATGGATTCCATTTCCCGTTTATTGCGTAGGTATTTTATCGGATTGGTATTCGAAGTTTTTATGGTGATGGTGCTTGTAACACTGGGGCTTACCATTGTTGGGATTGAATTCAGCCACGCCATAGTAATCGGGCTGTTTTGCGGTATGTTTAATGTGATCCCATACCTTGGGCCATGGATGGGTGCCGCCGTAGGGCTTTTAATTGGAATGGCAATCAACATTAATTTCGACTTTATGAACCACACTTTGCCCTTGTTGGGATTTATGGTGATTGTTTTTGCTACCGTTCAAATCCTGGACAATATATTATTCCAACCAATCATTTATTCAAACAGTGTAAAAGCACACCCGCTCGAAATATTTTTGGTAATTATGGCTGCCGGTAGCCTCGCCGGAATATTGGGAATGATTTTGGCTATTCCTGCTTATACGATTCTAAGGGTTATCGCAAAAGAGTTTTTTGATAATATGAAACTGGTGCAAAAACTCACTAAAAACCTTGATGAGGTAGATAAATAAATTCTTAAGACTTAATTAAATATGACTTGTTGTTTATCCCCCTAAGTTACCAACAAAGCTAAAAGAGACCTTACCAATGAAAATTTGCTGCAAGGAGATGAAAAAAAGAAATGGAAAAAGCCAGCGCACAAAAGCAAGAGTGTAGCTGCCCTTCACTGCAACCGTCCCTTCGCTGCCACACATAACTTGTCCCGATTAATTCGGAATGCTTTTTTTTGCCTACCCGCCTGCATTGTGCAAGGATTTCAGTATTTCGACAGGAATTCAAACTTAATTAAACAACTATAAAGTTTAATTATTTATGTTTATTAACACATTTTCAACTTTAAAATTGTTAAATAAAATAAATACACAGTATATTTACACCGAATTTGAAACTGTATTGCTCATAATTTTATTAAAAATGAGCAAAATACAGGTTCATCCCGACTTAGGGAAGCTTTTCCGATAAGTCAGTATCGGAATTAGCTGAACTTAGTAATTGTCGAGCCTGTCCCGTAAATCGGGAAGACAGTAAAAATTTATTTTTGGAATATTTACAAATGGCACCGAAACAAGAAGTTGAAAAATACTTAAAGGAACTAAAGGTGAAAATGGAAATTTTCGGCATACTATTTCTTGATGACCGTGGCAAGAATCAACAAACGCTGCACGATTTAGAAATTTCACCTGCCAAACGTAAAGAAATTATAAGTTCGTTAAAGGTCGAAGATTATTCACAAGGCCCTTTAGACGAAAAAATGCGTGGCATATTGCCTATGTGGGTTTTTGGCAAACAGGTAAAAAAGAAAGAAGTGTACATTAAAGTAAGTATGGGAAATGAAAACAACGGAGCGGTTTGCATTTCGTTTCATATTGCCGAACACCCCATGAATTATCCATTAAAAAAATAAACATCATGAACAGTCCATTTACAGGTAAAGAAATGAGTATTGTAAAAGAGTGGAGAACCATGAGTTTTCGCAAAGACGAATTCAAGGTGTTATTTCATTCGTACAAATGCGAAGATACAGGCGAGCAGTTTGAGGATGATGCATTTGCCCAATTGAATTACAATCAATTAGTAAATCAACACAGGGTAAAATACAGCATCCCCTTCCCTGAACAAATTATTTCAATTCGTGAAAAGTATAATCTTTCTGCAGCAAAAATGTCTGAGATATTAGGTTTTGGCACTAATGGATATCGCCAATACGAAGGAGGCGAAGTACCCAACCAGTCAAACGCAAAATTAATTCAGTTAGCAGACGACCCGCATGAGTTTAAAAAACTAGTTAATTATTGTACAACACTTGACCAGAAATTTGTAGATAAAACACATAAGACAATTGATATTTTATTGGAAGAACAAAAGAAGAATAAATTTGAAAAGCAATTGGAGAATTACTTCTTTGGCACATGCCTTCCTAACAATCTGAATGGATTTAAAACACCTAATCTTAGAAAATTTTCTGAAATGGTTGTGTTTTTTACCGAGAAACTTGAACCATGGAAAACCAAGTTGAATAAACTGTTATTCTATGCTGATTTTATCATGCATAAACAATCAGGATTTTCAATGAGTGGTGTTCAGTATCGGGCCATTCCAATGGGGCCTGTGCCTAATAATTTCAATAGTATTTTTGAATATTTAGCCAATAAAGACGAATTGGATATTTATTACACCAATTTTGACGATGGTGGCACAGGAGAACAATTTAAGCCAAATCCAAACAAAACACTTGATAAGGAATTGTTTACCGAAAGTGAATTACAAATATTAGAGTCAGTTGCAGAAAGGTTTAAAAACACATCGACAAACGAGATAATTGAAATCAGCCATAAAGAAAAAGCCTGGATTGATAATAACGCAGAAAGAAAACTGATTGATTATAATTATAGTTTCGAATTAAATTGAGGCTCCAGACGCACACCGTCCCGTCGCTCTCGGGCACATGCCGCAAACGCTGCAATTCAGCTCGCAAACCAAATTTGCGGTAAGAGACTTCAAGCCCGCCCCGACCAAACACACAGACAGAGCGGTGCAGCAAACATGAGAATATTGACAGAATAAATAAACGCCAGTTGGTAACACGGCATATAAAACATTATGAAAAAAAAATTGCTCGGAATATTAATTTTAGTCTCTACCTTCTCATACTCACAAGAAAAAATTGAGGCGGACTCATTAAAATTGAGAGTTCTAAACGATGGAAAATATTATATCAAGGAATTAAGAATAATTGTGGATGGGGTGATATATTTTGTTAAAGACATTGAAAAAAAGAAATATTCGGACTTTATAACCCTTCCATACATTTGGAACTATAGCAATCCCATGTCAATTACTGTAATCATTAATAAAAATGGATTTGACTATTTGAAGAAAGTTTCGGAATCCCCAATTGATCATATTGGAGAGCAGAAAATTGAATCAGGACTTTATACCTTAAAAGTAAAAACACAGTTGAAAAAAAGGCAACTATATATAGAAAGGGATTTAATCAAAGAATAAAAACAAATTATTAAACAACCTTTTACAATTATTCCTTTAATGCCCATCAAATCCTAAAAAGCACCTTTTATTTTCCCCATAAATAAATGAATTTCAAGGGCGAGAAAAAATTCTTTGAAAAATCTTTAAAAATAGAAAACCTTCAGGCCCTAATATTGTTTATTTATTTTGTATCTTAATAAGAACTAAACATTTGTAAAAAACCTAACAGAATGAAGAAACATTTCTTTGGAAAAATAAGGTTGGTAAATCTATCCACATTCTTATTCATTCTTCTTATTATTTTAACCGGACCAGGTATTTCTACGGCAGACGAAAATGCTGAAAAACCACTTCTAATTGATGGGCATTCGCACGATGATTTAAAAAGGGGCGAACGCTTTTTTAAGGGGCTTCTTCCTTTTAAAAGTGAAGCCAATTCATGCGTTTCGTGCCATAATATTGTTCCGGTAGATACTTTAAACTGGAATCCATCTGCCATGGACATTGCCCAGAAATATGCCACAATGGATTTTGCATCGTTCGAACAAGTGGTTATGTCACCTACGGGCAAGAAAATGAGCGAGGTACATCAAAACTTTCCGATTGAAAGTGAAGATTTAATGCTTGTAAAAAGCTACCTCGATGAAATGGCGCACAAGGGTTATCCGCACGAAAAAGTGGAAGTGATGTGGCTTGTAGGCCTGGTTTTACTCGTCCTCATCATCCTGTGGGCTTTAATTGAACTGATCTTTTTACGAAAAATTAAATTAAAAATTATAACCGTGGTTATTTTGCTGGGAGCATTTACCTGGCTGATAAATATCTTATATCACGAAGCGGCTGCCCTCGGAAGGCAAGAAGCCTATGCGCCTTTACAGCCCATAAAATTTTCGCACGAGGTTCATGCCGGAATTAACCAAACCGATTGTTTTTACTGCCACAACACTGCCGAATACAGCAAATCAGCAGGAATACCGCCTGTAAATGTTTGTATGAACTGCCACGTGATTGTGCGCGAAGGCACAAATTCCGGAAAATTTGAAATCAACAAAATACACCATGCCTTCGAAAATAATATACCAATTGAATGGGTAAGGGTACATAATTTACCCGACCATGTATTTTTTAGCCATGCCCAGCATGTTGGGGCTGGTAAACTTGATTGTGTTGAATGCCACGGACAAGTTGAGGAAATGAGTATTCTGACCCAGCACAGCGACCTATCCATGGGATGGTGCCTCGATTGCCACAGAACCAAAAAAGTACAGTTCGTTGAAAACGATTATTATTCAAGCTATAAAGAGTTCCATGAGCAAATTACCAGCGGGAAAATTGACTCGGTAACCGTAGAACAAATTGGTGGAACCGATTGTATGAAATGTCATTATTAATTTAGTAAATCTGCGGATTTGATGGAAAAAATATACTACAAAAGCATAGAGGAACTTAAGGAAAAAGACGGCTCGGTACTTCTGACAAACAAAGGAAAGAAAACACCCAACGAACCGATAACAACATCGCCTTCAAATCGAAGGGATTTCCTGAAACTTTTCGGATTTGCCATTGCATCTGCCGCAGTGGTGAGCAGTTGTGAGCAACCTGTGCGAAAAGCAATTCCTTACCTTATCAAGCCCGATGAAATTACCCCCGGAAAAGCCAGTTACTATGCTTCAACATTCTATGATGGAAACGATTACGGAAGCATTTTAGTAAAGGTGCGTGACGGACGGCCCATTAAAATTGAAGGGAATGAGCTTTCTTCCATCTCAAAAGGTGGCACAAATGCACGCATTCAGGCTTCTGTTTTGAGCTTATACGACACAGGGAGGTACAGAAACCCCGTCATTAAAGGCAAAGATGCCGATTGGGAAAAGGTGGACAGCGAAATTATTGAACAACTGAATGCAATCAAAGCAAAAAATGGGAACATTGCCATCCTTAGCCAAACAATTATAAGCCCGTCAACCCTGGCAGTCATCGAAGAATTTAAGAAAGCATATCCAAATACAAAGCATATTCAATACGATTCCGTGTCAGGAAATGCGATTTCGTTGGCACACAAAAATGTTTTTGGCAATGAAAGTATTCCTTCCTATCATTTCGACAAAGCAAAAGTAATTGTTGGATTTGGGGCTGATTTTCTGGGAAGCTGGCTGATGCCGGTGAAATTTACCAAGCAGTATGCAAAAGGCAGGAAACTGGATCATGGCCATGGCCTTATAGATATGTCGTACCACTTGCAATTTGAAGCGGGAATGTCGCTCACCGGAAGCAATGCCGATAAAAGGGTTGTATTAAAAAATTCGCAGCAAAAAATTGCTCTGGCTAATCTATACAACGAAATAGCTAAACAGAGCAATGCAGAAAATATTTCCGTCGCTGAATCTCCGATCGAAGTGCAGGGCCTGGCAAAAAGGCTTCTGCTAAACAAAGGGAATTCATTGGTGGTTTGCGGATCGAACGATGTTGAAACACAGGTAATTGTTAACGGCATAAATTATTTGCTTGGCAATTATGGAAATACCATTGATTTAGACACACCCCTTCTTTTAAAAAAAGGTAGTGATGCTGAAATGGCGGCTTTGACTGAGGATTTACAAAACGGTAAAATTTCAGGGCTTATTTTGTATGGTGTAAATCCACTCTATGATTACCACGGCCATGCAGCATTTAAGGCAGGGATGGAAAAAGTTCAATTAAGCATTTCATTGCCAAACCTAAAAGACGAAACAGCGGAAGAATGTACCTATCTGTGCCCCGACCATTATGCATTGGAAGCATGGAACGACAACGAAATAAAAAAGGGTGTTTTTAGTCTTACACAACCTGCTATCCGTCCAATATTTAATACACGTTCGGCGCAGGAAAGCCTGTTAAAATGGACTGCAAATGAAACAAGTTATCTTGACTTTATAAAAACCCGCTGGGAAAATGAAGTTTTTCCTAAATCGGACTTCAACGGAAGTTTTTATAATTTCTGGAACAAATGTGTCCATGATGGCGTGTATGAAAGTACTCTCAATATAAAGTTGGAAATCAATTATTCGGCATCAGTAATTCCTGCTTCTATTGAAGAATCTAATTCCGATGGATATGAATTGGAAGTTTATGAAAGCGTTGGGGTTGGCGATGGCAAACAAGCGAATAACCCCTGGCTTCAGGAACTGCCCGATCCGGTATCGAAAGTTACCTGGGACAATTATGCAAACATGTCGCAGCAACTTGCCGAAGAATTGGCTATTGAAGAGGGAGACCTCATCAAAATTGACGGTTCATTAACGCTTCCGGTTTTAATCCAACCCGGACAGGAACATAAAACCATTTCAGTTGCACTGGGTTATGGACGTACAAATGCCGGGAAAGTTGCCGATGGTGTTGGAGCAAATGCCTATCCACTGGTGAGTTTTAACGGTGAAACACGATTGTATGCGAAATCCGGAATTCAAATAGAAAAAGTGGAAGGTGATCATGAGTTTGCAAAAACCCAGACCCATCATTCGATGGAAGGAAGGGCAATCATTCGCGAAACAACACTTTCCGAATATTTAGACAATCCTGCATCGGGAAATGAGATGCATGAAAAAATAGAACACCACCACACAACATTATATAAAGAAAGGGAATTTAAAGGACACCATTGGGGAATGGCTGTTGATTTAAATTCGTGCACGGGCTGTAATGCCTGTGTTGTAGCTTGTAATGCCGAAAACAATGTTCCGATTGTGGGTAAAGAACAGGTGAAAATGGCACGCGAAATGCACTGGATCCGAATTGACCGGTACTATTCGGGCGACCTGAAAAACCCGGAAGTAGTGAGGCAACCTGTAATGTGTCAGCATTGCGATAATGCCCCATGTGAGAATGTTTGTCCGGTTGGTGCAACCACCAACAGTACAGAAGGAATCAACCAAATGGCCTATAACAGGTGTATTGGTACACGATATTGCAACAACAACTGCCCTTACAAAGTGCGAAGGTTCAACTTCCTTGATTATACTAAAGCTGATGCCATTCCTGAAAACACCTATGATCCTGCTGAGATGACCATGGACCTGAAACGGATGGTCCTTAATCCCGATGTGGTAATCCGTGCAAAAGGGGTCATCGAAAAATGCTCCATGTGTATACAACGGATACAGGAGAAAAAACTGGATGCAAAATTAGAAAACAGGCCATTGGCAGATGGCGAAATTAAACCAGCTTGTGCGCAGGGGTGCCCAGCAGATGCTATTGTGTTTGGTGACCTGAACGATAAAAACAGCAAAATTTCCAAATTCTTCGAGAACGAAAGAAACTATCATCTTCTGGAAGAATTACACACCTTGCCGTCGGTTGGATACCTTACCAAGGTTAGGAACAAAGAAGCATAAATTGCAACAAATAAACGAGTAAAAACAACTAAAACAAACATAGAATGTACGTTTCACCACAACGTGAACCACTAATTAAGGGAATTAAAAATTATTCCAAAATCACGGAGGAGATCACAGCCCCAATGGCTGGGAAACCAGGTAAATACTGGTACCTGGGAATTGGGATTTCTTCATCGGCCGTGCTAATTGGTTCAATCGCTATTTTCATGACAGTTTGGTTTGGGATAGGAACCTGGGGACTTAACAAAACCATTGGTTGGGGTTGGGGAATTACCAACTTCGTTTGGTGGGTTGGGATTGGTCATGCCGGGACTTTCATTTCCGCAATCCTTTTGCTTTTCCGTCAAAAATGGAGAACAAGTATTAACCGATCGGCCGAGGCAATGACGCTCATGGCTGTTATGTGTGCCGGATTTTTCCCGCTAATCCACATGGGACGGCTTTTACTTGGTTTTTTTATTTTTCCTTATCCGAATACCCGTGGTGTGTGGGTAAACTTTAACTCTCCACTACTTTGGGACGTGTTTGCAATTTCAACTTATTTCCTGGTTTCACTTTTATTCTGGTATGTGGGGTTAATCCCCGACATCGGTACCATCAGGGACAGGGCTACAAAAAAAATCAAGAAAAAAATATATTCCTTACTTGCCATGGGTTGGGTCGGTTCTGCAAGGCATTGGGCAAGGCATGAGTCGCTCAGTTTAATTTTAGCCGGATTGGCTGCCCCATTGGTACTTTCGGTACACAGTATTGTAAGTATGGACTTTGCAACTTCGGTGATTCCGGGCTGGCATACAACCATATTCCCTCCCTATTTTGTTTCAGGTGCAATTTTTTCAGGGTTTGCAATGGTGTTAACATTGCTGATAATTGCGCGCAAAGCAATGAACCTCGAAGATTATATTACCGTAGGGCATGTTGAATCTATGAACAAAATTATTATTGCAACCGGGTCGATTGTTGGAATTGCCTATTTAACAGAACTGTTTATCGCATGGTATTCTGGCGTTGAATACGAACAATATGCCTTCCTGAACCGGGCAACCGGACCTTATTGGTGGGCATATGCAATTATGATGACCTGTAATGTGATTACACCTCAATTGTTCTGGTTTAAGAAAATACGCCGTAACCTTGTTGCAACTTTTATAATCTCCATATTCGTGAATATAGGTATGTGGTTCGAACGGTTTGTGATTGTTGTAACCTCTTTGCACCGCGATTATCTCCCGTCAAGCTGGAGCATGTACAAGGCAAGTATTGTTGAAGTGGGGCTTTATGTATTTACCCTGGGGCTGTTCTTTACCCTATTCCTCTTATTCATAAGGGTATTCCCCGTGATTGCCATTTCAGAAATTAAAAGTGTACTTAAAAGTTCAGGAGAAAAAAAGATAGAGAAATGAAAAAAATAAGCAAATACATTTCGGCTTTCTATGAAGATGAGGAAGATCTTCTTTCAGGAATTAAAAAGCTTAAAGAAAACAATGTGAATGTGCTGGATGCATTTACACCCTTCCCTGTTCACGGACTTGACAAAGCTTTGGGCATCCGTCGGTCGTGGTTGCCCCGTGTGGGTTTCATCGGGGGGACTGTTGGTGCACTTACCGGATTTTTCTTTCAGAAATGGGTTTTTGCCGAAGGATACCAGATGACCATTGGCGGTAAACCAATCTTTGCAA
Organism: Prolixibacteraceae bacterium; assembly: GCA_963677475.2. Classification (GTDB taxonomy): domain Bacteria; phylum Bacteroidota; class Bacteroidia; order Bacteroidales; family Prolixibacteraceae; genus JABMQB01. The sequence goes on from CAXXQD010000023.1 coordinate 19,480, forward strand.
TTCCCTCCTTCATTCCGGTTACATTTGAGTGTACGGTTTTATTTGCCGCATTTTTTATGGTCTTTGCATTCCTGTTCAGATCGAAATTGGGATTGGGTGCCGAAAATAAAATTTACGACTTAAAAATCACCGACGATCATTTTGTAGTGGTTGCAGGGTACGATAATAACAGTGCACAGGTAAAAGCACAAATGGAAGCTGCCGGAGCTACCATTATTGAAGTAAAAGAATAAAAAGACAGTTTGGATATTATGGAAAACAAGTTTGTTTTTACACGGAAAGTTAAAATTGTTTTGCTCGGGATGATTGCCATTGGGGTACTTGCACTTGTTGTTGGTGCCTTAAGCCATGGAATCGATGAATCCCGGTTTTGGGCAAACCTCTTGCTAAACAATTATTATTTTCTCGCCTTATCGCTCGGCGGGGCATTTTTTGTTTCTGTACACCTAATGGGAGAATCCGGATGGCACACAAGTGTTCAGCGCGTGCCCGAATCAATGAGCCGGTTTATCCCTGTCGCCGGAATCTTAATGCTGGTAACCTTTTTGTTTGGCATTCATCATTTATACCATTGGACACATCCTGGTGATGACCCGATCCTTCAGGGAAAATCAGGCTACTTAAACCTACCGTTCTTTTATGTCCGCTTTGCGGTATATTTTGGGGTATGGACTCTTTTAACCTATTTTCTTAGGAAAGCATCCATCACCATGGACACAAACGATGATATTAAATATTTCAAAAAACAACGAATATTGGGTTCCCTGTTTGTGGTATTCTTTGCCATTTCAAGTTCCACTTCAGCATGGGATTGGCTCATGTCGATTGATGCCCATTGGTTCAGCACACTTTACGGATGGTATATCTTTTCAGGATTGCTGGTGAGCACCATTGCCATCATAATTTTATTATTGATATTCCTGAAAAATCAAGGATATATGCAGCATGTGAATAAAGAGCACATGCACGACCTTGGCAAGTATTTATTTGCATTCTCCATTTTATGGATGTATTTGTGGTTTTCGCAATACATGCTCATGTGGTACAGTAACATACCCGAAGAAACTATTTATTTTGTGGAAAGGCTCAAAAACCACAGCACCTTGTTTTATGCCAATCTGATTATGAATTTCGTGCTACCATTTCTAATCCTTATGGCACGAAATGCCAAACGAACAAATTTAATAGCCGGACTGGCTGCCGCAATTATTTTCTGTGGCCACTGGGTTGATTATTTCCTCGCCATTATGCCCGGAATTGCAGGTGACCATACCAGCATTGGCTTTTACGAAATCGGACTGACGATTGGGTACCTGGGATTATTCTTGTTTGTTGTTTTCCATGGTTTGACAAAAGCATCGCTGGTTCCTAAAAACCATCCTTATTTTAAAGAAAGCCTTGAATATCACACAAACTATTAATTGAATAAAAATGAACAGAATAAAAAATATTGGAATAATAGTTTTGATCGTAACAAGCATGGTTTCGTGCAATAGGAAAAAAACAGATCCGGGGTATGTATATTTTCCCGATATGGCATACTCCAGAGCCTTTGAAACCTATACCGACAATCCAAACTTTGCCGACAACATGACACTTCGTAAACCTGCAGAAGGAACCATTCCAAGGGGATATGTTCCATTTGCCTATGAAAAAACAGAAGAAGATATGCTTTTGGCAGGTAAAGAACTTACAAACCCTTTTGAGCCAACGGATGAAAATATGGCAAGGGGCAAGATAGTTTTCGAAAGGAACTGCAAACAATGCCACGGAGTGCTTGGCGATGGGCAGGGCCATTTGTACACAAGCAAGCGGTACCCGTACCCCCCGGCATCATTAATCAACGAAAAAATGCAGGTAAAACCCCAAGGTGAAATGTACCATCAAGTTACTTTAGGTTTTGGTATTATGGGATCGCAAGGGCAAATTTTAAGGCCCGAAGATCGTTGGAAAGTAATCCTCTATGTTAAAAATGAACTTCAGCCAAATTAATTTCATTCATTAGCTGTGAATACAAATGCAAGGAAAATCTCGTAATCCTGGATTATGTCCCGCATCCTTAAAAAAATAGGACATTTGTACTCTTATATTCGGATTCTGAGTTTTGATATTGTTTTTGGCGCCCTATGTGGTGCCTTTTTTGCCTCCCTGATCTTCAATTTATCCCCTTCTGTTTACTTCTACATTACCTTAGCATCAGCAGTCTGGGTAATTTACACGCTTGATCATATCCTGGACGGAAAGCGAATGAATGAGAATCCTGAGAAAAGCTCAGATACACTTCATCACAGATACAGGAATATTTTCATCTTCTTAATCCTGATCATCTCAGCTTTGAATCTTTATTTGGTAATTAATTTTCTTGAAAAAGAATACCTGTTTTTTGGATTTTCAACATTGGCACTGGTGATGTTTTATCTTCTTTTAAATTACATTTCACGTAAACATAAACGCTATTTCCCAAAAGAATTCATTATTGCAGCACTGTACACCTGGGGCATTTTCGGTGGCTTTTTATTTCTAAAGGGCACAATTACTAATCTGCAAATTCTTATTATGGTAAATTACCTTTTATTGGTGCTGATCAATGTGCTTTTATTTTCGCTCATTGAAGTTGAAAAAGATAAGGCAAATCTCTTCCATTCATTTGCTACTTATTTTGGCATTAGCAAAACGAAAAAACTTATTTTCCTCTTATTAATCGCAGCTGGAATTTTTAACCTTATAAACATTGTTTTCAATTCTGTTTGGATTGCTCCATCAATCTTGCTGACAATGAATTTCTCACTTTTTGTTCTCACCCAAACTGCCAATACGGAAAAAATCGGTTCAATAACAGGCATTTTAACCGATGCTGTATTCTTTTTACCATCCATTCTTGTACTTATTTAAGTACCAAATTCCCCGCGAACAAAAACGAATTATGTTATAAAGCTTATTTATGATATTTTAGATTCGCTTCTTGTAATTCTTTCTTGGATAGCATTACGAATTCATTTAAATTAGTGCTTTAACTTTCATAATTTATCCAAGATGATAATTACTTCGATTTTCCCCAATTGGTCTGAAACAAGTATGTTTGAGCAAATTTTCTGGATTATTGCAATCCCGGCAACCGTAATCTTTTTACTGCTATTGATTCTCACCGTTTTTGGAGGAGATGCCGACACCGATGTGGATACAGATGTTGACGGGGACCTTGCCGATGGCGACTCTATCCCGTTCCAATTTCTTTCGTTGAAAAATATTGTAGCTTTTTTTACGGTTTTTGGATGGTCAGGCATCGGTTTTATTCAAACCGGAATGGCATCATGGCTGGTAATTGTTCTTGCAACACTTTGCGGCATTGTAATGATGGTTATGATGGCAACACTTTTCTATTTTATGTCGAAATTAGCCGAAAGCGGAACCTTAAAAATGAAGAATGCCATTGGTAAACTTGGTGAAGTATATCTGGTTATTCCGGCAAAAAGAGGGGGAATGGGCAAAGTACAATTGAATGTTCAGGGCTCCATGCGAACCTTGGATGCAATAACCGATGATGAAGATTCAATCCCGACCTCATCCATAATAAATGTAAAGGATGTGATTGACGATCATATTTTATTAGTGAGCAAAGAAGGTAATTAGCAACCCTTAAATTAAAACTTAAAAAACATGAATGATTATTTTGTAGTACTTATTAGCATTGCAGCATTATTCCTTTTCATTATTATTGTTGCGATGATGAGGCGCTATAAGCGTTGCCCCTCAGACCGTATATTGGTTGTGTATGGAAAAATTGGAAAAGGAGCTGACCGCGAAACCCGCTCGGCAAAATGTATCCATGGTGGAGCAGCTTTTATATGGCCAATTATCCATTCCTATGCATTTTTGGATTTAACACCTCTTTCCATTGAGATAAACCTTACCAATGCATTGAGTAAGCAAAACATTCGGGTTGATGTACCTTCCAGGTTTACAGTTGGTATTTCTACCGAACCGAATATTATGAACAATGCAGCCGAAAGGCTTCTGGGACTGCCACAAGATGCTGTAAGTAATCTGGCAAAAGACATCATCTTTGGTCAGTTACGTTTGGTAGTTGCAACCATGGAGATTGAAGAAATTAACAGCAACCGCGACCTTTTCCTTGCTGCCGTTTCGAACAATGTGGAAGCGGAACTTAAAAAAATCGGGTTAAAGTTAATCAACGTAAACGTAACCGATATCAACGATGAATCAGGTTACATTGAAGCCCTTGGTAAAGAAGCAGCTGCTAAAGCAATCAACGACGCCAAGAAAAGCGTTGCCGAGAAAATGCGTGACGGGGAAATTGGCCAGGCACTGGCACACCAGGAACAAAGGGTTCAGGTTGCTAAAGCAGACTCCGAAGCCGTTGAAGGTGAAAACCTTGCAAAAATCACCATTGCCAATTCAGATGCCGACAGGCGTGAAAAAGAAGCAGAAGCAAACCGGAAAGCTGTAGCGGCCGAAAAGGTTACCGATGCACGCGCACTGGAAGAAGCTTATGCAGCTGAAAAACTTGCCGAACAGGTTAGGGCAGAAAGGGACAAAGCTACACAAGAGGCAAACATTATTGTGCCCGCAAAAATCGATAAAGAAAAAATTGAAATTAATGCCGAAGCTGTTGCCGAACGAATTAGAAGAGAAGCAAAAGGACAAGCAGATGCAATCTTCCTGAAAATGGAAGCCGAGGGAAAAGGAATGTACGAGATCTTAAGTAAACAAGCGCAAGGTTTCGACCAATTGGTGAAAGCCGCCGGCGACGATGCACAAAAAGCTGTGCTTATGATGATTGCCGATAAATTACCTGAATTGGTGGCTACCCAGGTAGAAGCAATTAAAAACATAAAAATTGACAAGGTTACCGTTTGGGAAACCGGAAACGGCAAAGATGGAAAAACCTCTACTGCCAATTTTATGCAGGGTATGCTGGGATCAATTCCTCCTCTTGACGATATATTCAAATCAGCCGGAATGGAATTGCCTGATTATTTGAAAGGTAAAGTTGAAAAAGAAGAAAAACCGGAAGATTTTAAGGAAGAACAAAAAACCACCGAGCCGGATGAACCAGAAGTAATTATCCCGGAATAAGGGACTTTTAGGAATAAACTTAAGGAGGATTTAAGCATCAATTAAAACGCTGAATCCTCCTTTTTTGTTATTTTTGATTTTAAAATATCTTAAGACATGAACAAGAAAAATACATTACCAGGAACAGACATTGAAATTACACCAATAGCTTTTGGAGCATGGGCAATTGGAGGTTGGTTATGGGGTGGCTCCGATGAAAAAGAAGCCATTGAAGCGCTCGAAAAATCAATTGATGTTGGTATTACAAGTATAGATACCGCACCTGTTTACGGATTTGGCTTGAGTGAGGAACTGGTTGGCAAAGCCATCAAAGGCAAGCGTGACAAAGTACAAATTCTGACCAAATTCAGTATGAACTGGCACGAAAAAGTGGGGCACCTGAAATTCACTGATATTAAAATGAACGATGGCAAAATCGTTGACTTGTACATTAACGGTAGGAAAAAGCGTGTGATTGAAGAATGCGAGGAATCATTGAAAAGGTTAAATACCGATTACATTGACCTTTATCAGCTACACTGGCCAGATCCAACCACCCCGATTGAAGAAACCATGGAAGCCATTGAGTTGCTAAAACAGCAAGGAAAAATATTGGCTGGTGGTGTGAGTAATTATTCGGTCGACCAAATGAAAGAAGCCACCAAGTACACGCAACTATCAACAAACCAGGTTCCATATAGCATGATTCTTAGGGACATCGAAAAAAACCTGGTTCCATGGAGTTTAGATAACAAAATTGGCATAATCGCATACAGTCCATTACAAAGGGGAATACTTAGTGGTAAGGTTAAGCCGGGTTATAAATTTAACGAGGGCGATAGCAGAAATACTTACCCGTATTACCTCGAACCAAATTTGTCACGGATTAATTCTTTTCTTGAATCAATTCAACCCATTGCCGATAAACATAATGTAACAATGGCACAATTGGTTTTACGGTGGACAATTCAACAGCCGGCAATTACCTGTGTTTTGGCAGGATCAAGAACTTCGAAACAAATCGAAGAAAATGCCGTTGCCCTAAATTTTGAATTAAGCCAGGAGGAAATCCAAAGCATCAACCAAAAATTGGAAGGGCTTAAACTCGAAATCTAAACCTTGAACCTTAACCCCCAACTACTTTTCTTTAATTTATACTAATAATAAGTATGCAATGGGTATAGAAATTTGTCTGCGTAAATCTGAGGTTTGAAAAATCTGACTTCAATTCCAAACATTATATGGGTTCAAGCATGCATAAATATCACCCCTGACATATTTGACTAACAATCAACCATATAGTTCTACATAAATATTAGGATTTATGTAAAACAGGGACATTTGTCTTGTTCTTCGAACAAATATTACTCATTAAATTAGCTTCATTTCCCTATTTTTATCCCTTTAAATTAAACCTAAAAACGATTAAGTTTTAGGTATATCTGATCAAATATTAATAACAATACTCAATGAGAAACAAACTAACAATCTACTCTAAATTTATCCTTATAACCTGCTTGCTAATACTAAATTCATTTGCACTTTTTGCTGAAGGGGATGGTTATGGTGAGAATCCCGGTGGTGCAGGCGGAGATACCATCATTGTTGAAACATCAGAGGAATTTAAAAGTTATGCAGGCTTGCAGGAACCTTATGTAATTTTCATAAAAGATACCATTGATGTCGGATCAGAAGTAAGAATAGCCAGCTATAAAACCATTTCAGGCTTAAATACCAATTCTACCGTAATCGGGAATATGAGTATTAAATCGGGCACAAACAATGTGGTTGTTAAAAACCTAAATATAACCAACCCGATGAACGATGGGATTACCATCCGGAATGCACAATATGTTTATGTTACCAACTGTACCGTTTATGATTGTGCCGATGGTTGTATCGATATCACTGTTGAGTCGGACTTTGTAACCGTATCGCACTGTCGTTTCTTCTATGAAAATGTAACCTTCCATAAATTTGTGAACCTGATTGGTGCCAGCGACGACAACTTAACCGATCGCGGGAAATTACACGTGACCATGCACAACAACTGGTGGGATACAGGCTGCACCTCACGCATGCCACGGGTCCGTTTCGGATACGTTCATATTTACAACAATTATTTTAATTGCGAAGGCAATAATTATTGTAATCGTGCTGGCAAAGAAGGGCATATTTTTTCTGAACGAAATTATTTTGAAGGAGTACGCGATCCCTTAACTGTAGAAGATGAAGGTGTTGCTAAAAGTATAGGAAATATATACGCCGATTGCACAGGTACCATTTATGCCGGGAACGATGATGTGTTTACGCCCTCATACAGTTACAATGCCCTAGATGCCGAAGAAATAAAAGAAAACATCGTTGCGAATGCGGGCAACACCAAAACTGAAGCTGCCCCGACCACTGGTAAAAAAGAAACAATTATCCATTGGCCTGATCAGAACGATATCATTTTTGGGACACCACTGAGTGAAGTTCAATTAAATGCAACTGCCGAAGGAAACACCAGTGCCCCAATTTACAGTCACGGTATCGGCGCACAACTCGAAGAAGGATATAACACCTTAACGGCTACCTTCCCTGAAGATGAAAATTACAAAGCAGCCAGTAAAACAATCAACATAAAGGTAAATTATATCTATTATTCATTATCGGTACTAAAAGTAGATGCCAGCAATCCTGACCTGGTTGTTGTATCACCCGAGGGGAAAAAAATTGGTGGAGAACTAAAATTCCCCAAAGGAACTGTGGTTACATTAGTTGCCAACTCAAACTTGCTTTCCACTTTTGATCATTGGAGCAATGGGGAAACCAACGATACCATTTCCATTTCAATGGACGGGGATACAGAAATAACCGCCTATTACAATCAATTGGATTATATTGTTGCATGGGATTTATACGAAGACATTAATATCAACCGACCGGCCGATTACTATTCAGCCAACGAGAACCAATCTTCAGTTTTAAACCTTAAAAATACCAGCGGGATAAACACAACCTGGGCTTCGTATCCGGGCGAGACCAAACTACTTGGCAAAAACGCAGCAATGATCCGTAGAAGTAAATATTCCGCTGGAAATTATTTCTTCGAGATTGAATTCGATGCCAGCAATTTCGAAAATATTCAAGTCTCTGCAAGCATGCTGGGGATTTTAACCTACTATAAAATTCAAAATGTAGAATATTCGATTGATGGCACCAATTATATGAAGATTGGGGATTATACTTTGGAGCAGGATTCAGTTTGGTATTCCGAAACGTTTGCCCTGCCCGATGGTGCCAATGGGAAAAGTTCAATTACAGTCAGGTTTAAAGCAGATAAAAGTTCAACCCTAACTACCGATGGGAATATTGGTACATCAATAAGCGAAATAATTGTTCTTGGTAACCTGCGAAACCCAACATCAATCACCGAAAATCTGACAAATAAAAAAATAATAGAACAACAATACTTTACCCTGGACGGAAAACGGATTGCTGCCCCAACAAAAGGGATTAACCTGCTTATAACACGTTATGAAGATGGCAGTATTTCCACAAAAAAGATTTTCTGTCAAAAAATTAACTAAACAATGAAAACAATCATAAAAAACTCTAATTATGCAATAAAACCAAATAAGAAATATGAATTCGCAATTAATAAAATTTTATTTTATACTAGCATTAATACTTGGAGCGGGTTTTAATGGAACTGCGCAAACCCAGGCATTTCCAACTGCAGAAGGCTATGGCAAATGGGCAAGTGGAGGCCGTGGAGGTGTAGTTGTTGAAGTTACCAACCTGGAAGATGATCCGCAAAACCCACCGGAGGGAAGCTTAAGATGGGCCTTTAAACAAGGCACTGAAACCAAGTATGACCCGCTGCTCGGAAGTTACAAAGTTTATGTGCCAATTACCATTGTATTTAGGGTATCCGGAATAATCGACTTGAATGGGAATGAACTAAAGGTTCAGCGAAGAGGGGTCACTATTGCCGGACAAACAGCACCGGGCGATGGAATTTGTATTAAAGGCGAATCATTTAATATGGGAGGAAGCCAAAATGTTATTGTTCGTCATTTACGTTTTCGAACAGGCGCTTATACCTCCGATAGCACAGAGGTAAATGCTGCAAGCGTTATCCTTGAAAATGGAGGAAATTTTATTTTCGATCATTGCTCCATGTCGTGGTCATCAGAAGAACTGTGCGATTTTGCAGATGATGATGACCTAACCGTTCAATGGTGTATTTTCTCCGAAGGTTTATACGCATCGGTAAACGGAAAAGGGGCCCGTGGATATGGCGCTGTTATTGCCGGTGCAACTGCAACTTACCATCATAATCTTATGGCTCATACGGTTGCACGGGCACCAAGATTTGGGGTTACCTCTCCTGAAGATCCACACGTATTAGTTGATTATGTGAACAATGTCAATTATAATTTTGGAAAGGCAACCGCATGTTATGGCGGTGAGAACGAAATGGGCCCCAATGGTACTGAACGTATAAATTTTGTCAATAATTATTACAAACATGGTCCGGCATATCCTGGAAATAAATCGGCATACTTTGTTCGTGCTTCCTACGAAATTGGCGCACAAGGTTATGCTTTCACAAAATGGCACCTTAGTGGAAATTATATTGATGGTTCAGCAAACCAAGCCCTTAATGATGATAACTATCTCGGATTGAACATCGAAGAATATACTAACCAGATAACATGTACCGTTGATGACTTAAAATCTGATCACCATACTGTTGCCTATCCTGTAAATACCGAATCGGCACACGATGCATTTAACAGTATCATGCAAAATGTAGGTGCTTTCCCACGTGATACTGTGGACCAAAGGATTATTCAGGAAACTATTTCCGGAACAGCCTCGAATCATGGTAGTTTTAATAACTACGCTGTTAGCGGAATAATCGATAGCCCTTCAGATGCCGGCGGATGGCCGGAATACAAAACTTACAATACCATCACCGATGAAGACCATGATGGTATGGATGATGCCTGGGAAACAGCAAACGGGCTCAACCCTTCTGATCCGGAAGACCGAAACAGGATTACAAAAAGCGGCTACACGGCACTTGAAGTTTATCTGAACGGATTGGTTGGAGAACACATCGATCTTGATTTTACAATTTCAGAAAAAAAAGTGCACGACTTTGTGGTAGCCAAAGATGGCACCGGTGATTTTACAACAATAAACGAAGCTATTGATGCTGCACCAGAAGGGGACGAAAGAACAACGGTTTTTATAAAAAAAGGAATTTATGAAGAAAAAATCTTCATCGGGAACCGTTGGCAAACGTCAAATAAAATAATTAGCCTTATCGGTGAAAATGTGGATAGCGTAATTGTTACCTGGGACGATTACCATGGAAAAGATATTCCTTACCCCGGAAAAGATGGCACTATAAAAGCAGATGGTATGACGGCTTCAACCCTGACAGTCACTTCCCCCGAATTTTATATGGAAAACATAACCATCAAAAATCCGTCAACGGCAGCCCAAGCCGAGGCAATTTACCAGAGTGGCGACAAACAGATTATCAAAAATTGTAAGATCCTTGGGAACCAGGATACACACCGAACCAAAAAAGGAAGAAGGTATTTTTATTTTAGGTCAACCATTGAAGGCGGAGTGGACTTTATTTATGCCGGCGGAACCTGTTATTTTTATCAATGTGATATCGTCAGTAACCGGAGTGGTTACATCACTGCGCCCGAAGATATAAGCTACAAAGCAACCCTGTCATCCGGAAAAACACTTCGCTATGGGTTCTTTTTTAAAGATTGTGACCTTTTAGCAACCGATAATGTAGCAACTGGCGATGTATATCTGGGCAGGCCCTGGGGCCCTGAATGTGGATCGGTATATCTGAATTGCAGGCTGGGTGCCCATATCAATAACCAGGGATGGACAACCATGGGAGCAGGAAATGAAAACAGTGCTTGTTTTGCAGAATACAAGAGTACGAATGAAGATGGTTCTTCGCTAATTGACGTATCTGAAAGGATCAATTGGAGCCAGCAATTCAATACTTCCGATGTGAATAATTTTATGCTATTATCGAGGATATATTCATCAGTTTCGAGCAATAAATTTGAGCCAATACCAATGGTTGTTGCACCCCCGGCACCTGCAAGAATTGACATCGAAAATAACTATCTATCCTGGCCCGCCGTAAGCAATGCAAATGGCTATGTAATTTATGCAAACGGTTCGGTTATAGGTTTTAATTCGGTAAACCACTTTACAGACACTTTGAGCCACGAAACCACTCCGGTTTATTCCGTTAAAACTGTTGGTCCACACGGAAACCTTAGTACATTCAATGGCAGCTCGGAAGACTTTACCGAATCAGGGATTAAAGAGCATATCGATTCTCCAATTATTATCTCAAGCAATCAGGCCCTGACCGAGAATAAAACATTTGTCCCAACTATTATTAACGGTGCAATTGAATTTAGCAAACCAGTTTCGTTCAGGGTGTTTACAATCACCGGACAGGAAATCGCAAATAAAAACGCCTCAACACGGTTCAACTTACAAACATTGCCTTCCGGCATCTATTTATTTAATATCAGGGATAAGGAAAACAAACATTTTTCGTTTAAAATCAGAAAATAATTCTCAACAATATTGACGTCCATTTTAAACCGGTATTCCAAATTTAAGTTGCTTTTGGGATTCCGGTTTTATTTTTGGATCTTTTTAAGAAAACAAATAGAATTAGTATTCTTGCTCATAATCTTAAGATTAACAATACATTGGTGAAGACCTTTCCATTGCCATAAAATTTACCTTGAATAGTACCATTCGCAAAACTTTTAGTTTATATTTGTTAGTAAGTACAGAGGACATGATCAAATTTTACTTACTCGGTTTATTTCTTTTGGTATTTGCTGGCACAAACGCTCAAGTAAATGTGAGCATATCCGGAAGGATTTACGATGCGAAAACTTCAGAAGAGCTTCCGTTTGCTACTGTAGCCCTTTATCAGGATAGCCTGTTTATTAGTGGAACCATATCGGGCGACGATGGCAGGTTTATATTGTCCGGAAATTTTAAGGGTGATTATACGGTTAAAATTTCATTCATCGGGTATTTACCAACCCAGGTCCCTATTCTTATTGGCGAACTTAATACCAATTTTAACCTTGGAAAAATCAGCCTTGCATCCAGCGCTACCGAATTAAACGAAGTGACCGTTAAGGCTCAAAAATCATTGGTTTCATCGGAGATGGATAAAAAGGTTTTTGATATGAAAGATAATGTTTCACGATCAGGCCGTTCTGCATTAGACGCTTTAAAAGCACTTCCGGGAGTTACCTTTAGCCAGGAAGGGAAAGTAATATTAAGAGGTAGCGATAAAGTTGCGGTTTTAATTGATGGCAAACAATCGAGCCTTACGGGTTTTGGAAATCAAAAAAGCCTGGACAATATTTCAGCAGCAAATATTGAAAGCATTGAGATCATTCATAATCCATCCGCAAAATACGATGCCTCCGGGATGGCTGGGATTATTAACCTGATCTATAAAAAACAAACGAAAATTGGCTTAAATGGCGATATTGGTGTTTCGCAGGGAATGGGGGCGCTTACAAAGGTAAAAACCGATTTGCCAACACGTTTGGGAAGCTTCTCAATGAACCCCAAATATGCGCCATCGGTAAACCTAAACCTAAAAAAGTCAAACCTGAATTTCTTCCTTCGCTCCGAATTAATGCTCCTCGAAAAGCTGCCGAACAACGAATTTACCACCAGAAATTACGACAATGGAAAAACTACCATTTCGCAGGTTCCCGAAAACCGGGAACAAACCCATGTTGTTATAAACGCAGGATTGGATTGGGAACTTGATCCCAACAACTTATTCACATTCTCGGTAGCCTACGATTGGGAAAACCATGTGGATACCGCGCAAGTTGCCTATTTCAGGTACGATACTTCATTGAACCCAACCAGTAAAACCGATTCTTACAGGTATTACCACTGGAATGAGGAAGAGAAAACTGGTTTTATGAACTATGCCGTAAGCTACCTACATAAATTTGCAGAGCCCGGGCACGAACTGAACACCAACCTGCAATATACCAAAGGTTGGGAAGATGAGGGTTATTTCCTAAACGACAGTTCAGCAACTAGGATTGGAAAAGATGCCACCCACATATTGGCAAAAGAGCATACCACAAGCCTCTCGTCCGATTATTCCAAACCCCTTAAAAATGGTAAGCTTGAAACAGGGGTAAAACTAAGGTGGCGAAGGCTTCCGGTTGAATACAACATTACCCCCGGAATCAATTCAATTATTTATCCCGGTATGGGCGATTGGTCTAATTGGGGGGAAGATATTTATGCCGCTTATGTTAATTATCTGGCAGAAAAATCGTGGCTAACCATTGAAGCAGGTTTAAGGGCTGAATATTCCAAGGTGTTTTATGAAATCGCGCCTGAAAATAACTATTATAGCGAAAGCGATTCGTACGATAATTTTGAACTCTTTCCGAATGCCCGTTTAACGTTCAAACCAAACGAAAAAAACGGAATTTCCCTTTTCTACAACCGTAGGGTTGACCGCCCCGGAGAGCCTGAATTGAGGATTTTCCCGAAATACGACGATCCTGAACTCCTGAAGGTTGGGAACCCTTATTTACGTCCTCAATATACCCAATCGTTTGAACTGGCATACTATTATAAATGGCAAAGTGGCTCTAGCTATATTGCAGCATACCACAGGTCTATTAAGGATGCTTTTCAACGCATTTATAGCATCGATGAATCAAGCGAATACTCTATTGTCAATAAAATATATCAGAATACAGGAAATGCCAGCAACCAGGGAATAGAATTACTCCTCGAACAAAAACTAAGCAGTTTCTGGAAACTTTCAGGAAATGTGAATTGGTATGTGAACACTTTAGATGCCTATACCGGAACCATATTATTTCCTTACCAAAGGGAATTTCGCATGGAAAAATCAAAGGATAACAGTTGGGATATGAAACTGAACAACCAATTTGATTTCCGAAATGGGGTGCAAATCCAACTCTCCGGAATTTATTATGCGCCCAAAAATATCCCGCAAGGAAAACAATTGGCACGTTCATCCATCGATTTTGGCATTAAGGACAACATTATGGATGACCGCGGTGAAATAAGTTTCTCCATTAGCGACATCTTCAATAAATTTGGAATTCGCCAGGAAATCAATGGCGATGGTTTCACAGCACTGTATGAAAACTATTACGAAACCCAAATTTACAGCATTGGCTTAAAGTATTTCTTCTAAATCATCATTTTCGATTAATTCTACCCTTATGCATCGACAAATTCTTAGGATTATTGTTAATAATTTTATATTAGCAAGATTGTAACAATATGCCCTCAAACTTTACTAAATAAACAAAACTGTATTTATGGAATTATTTCGTGCAATCGATGTAAATAAAGAATTTGCCACGGTCAAAGCTTTGTCTGATGTAGGTATTACTGTAAACGAGGGCAGTATTTTTGGGTTGCTTGGTCCAAATGGAGCGGGAAAAACAACCTTAATCCGAATTATCAACCAAATTACTGCACCTGATTCGGGGCAACTGCTTTTTAAGGGCAGACCACTTAAACCCAATGACGTGGAGTTAATTGGATACCTCCCCGAAGAAAGGGGCTTGTATAAAAAAATGAAGATCGGGGAACAGGCTATTTACCTGGCGCAATTAAAAGGCCTTAGCCGGGGTGTTGCTGTTAAACGCTTAAAAGCCTGGTTCAAAAAATTTGAAATAGAAGCCTGGTGGGATAAAAAAATCGAAGAGTTGTCAAAAGGAATGCAACAAAAGGTTCAGTTTATAACAACAGTGGTACACGAACCCAAACTCTTTATTTTTGATGAGCCATTTAGCGGATTTGACCCTATAAATGCCAACCTCATAAAACAAGAAATCCTGGAATTGCGCAACAATGGCGCGACCATAATTTTTTCGACACACAACATGGAATCGGTTGAAGAACTATGCGACCATGTTGCCCTCATCAATAAATCACATAAAATACTTGATGGCCCGGTGAAAGAAATCAGGCAACAGTTTAAATCCAACACTTTTGAAATCGGCTATAAAGGCGATTTTCAGAAAGTTGAAAATATCCTTGACAAACAATTTGAAATTCTGGAGCATCAGGAAGAGACGGATTTAAATACGATGAAAATTAAATTCCTTAATGGTAGTTCAAGCAACGATTTACTTAAAGCGCTGATCCCTGAGATTGAAATATCATCGTACAATGAATTAATTCCCAGCATGAACGACATTTTCATCAATGTGGTTGAGAGCTCAAATAACAGTAAAAACAACTAACATGAACAAGACCTTATTAATACTAAGAAGAGAATATCTGACCAGGGTGAAAAAGAAATCCTTCATTATTTTAACCCTGTTGGTGCCTTTTTTAATGGTGGGTATGTTTGCCCTTATTATCTACCTTTCGGTGAGTGACGATAAAGAAGACCGGACCATTGCTGTTTACGATGAATCGAGCATGTTCCTGGGTGAATTTGCCGATGATGGAAACACAAAATATGAATTTATACCACAGGAAACCTATCTAAAATTAAAGGAGGATATACATAAAAGTTCATACTACGCCATCTTGTTTATTCCCGGAAACATTTACACCAATAATTTCGCAAGGTTGGAATCGACCAAACAAATCCCCTTTGAGCTTAGCGAAAAAATTGAGCGCAAACTGAGCCGCTTTATCGAAAACGACAAGCGCCAAAAGGTAATTGCCGAAACCAATATCCCCGACCTCGATCAAAAACTAAATGCAACAAAAACACGCATAAAACTCACAACCTTAAAAATCTCAGACACTGGCGAAGAAAAAAAGAGTTCATCAATGGTCGCATTTATTACCAGCTATGCCATGGGCTTTATTATCTACTTTTTTGTGTTTATGTATGGCGCCATGGTAATGCGCAGTGTTATGGACGAAAAGAAAAGCCGCATTGTGGAGGTTATTGTTTCTTCAGTAAAACCTTTTCAATTAATGGTTGGCAAAATCGTAGGAACGGCTTTGGTTGGTTTAACCCAGGTAGCAATTTGGGTTGTAATGGGAATCATATTAATGGGCGTTGCCCAGGCATTTTTCACCCCCGAATCGGCACAACAAATGGGGCAAAGCATTATGGATACCCAACAAATGGGTGCCAATCCGGTTGCTGCACAAATGGCTGACCAAAATAAGGTTACCGAAGTATTGAACATGATTTCATCCATGAATATTCCTTTAATATTGTTTTCATTCATCGCCTATTTTTTAATTGGCTACCTTTTGTATAGTTCTTTATTAGGTGCCGTTGGCGCAGCTGTTGACAACGAAGAAGACTCACAACAAATGGTTTTCCCGGTAACTATACCGCTAATCCTGTCGATTATGCTGTTATTCCCAATTGCCAAAAACCCTGAAGGGCCCGTTGCATTTTGGTTTTCGATGTTTCCGCTAACATCACCCGTATCAATGATGGCAAGGATTCCGTATGACATTCCAGGCTGGCAAATTATTGTTTCTTTGTTGATTTTAATTGGAACAACAGTTGGCGCCATGTGGGCTGCAGCAAAAATTTATAAAACCGGAATCCTGATGTATGGTAAAAAAGTGAACCTTAAAGAATTATACAAATGGTTGAGGTATAAAAGCTAAAATCAGTTTCTAGTTTCTAGTTTTCAGTTTATTAATATAACACTCATCTTGTGAGAACAAATTACAGAAAAATTGATTATAGAATTGATACTTTAAGATCAACAATTAATTCCCTTGAGGACGCAATTCTTACACTTAAAAATAAAACTCACCAAATATTGAACATAATACTTTAAGATTGTTATATGAATATTAATTTTAGGACGAATTAAAAAATAATCAAAAATTGTTATTTAGAATTAATAAAAATTACATATACTTGCAAGCAGAATGAAAAAGATGAACACATATATGAATACTTGTTGTTGTTGTTTCACCATAGCGAAGGGGAAGACAAGGATTTAATTATGTAGTTTAGCCAGTTAGAATAGAGATAACATAATAAATACGAAAAGCCTTCCCGGAAAACCGGGGAGGCTTTTTTCATTAAAAATTTTAAACAGATGAAAGTACAAAACATTTTAGAAACCATTGGAAACACGCCTCACATTAAAATTAACAGGTTGTATTCAAACGACTATGAAGTTTATGCAAAGGTTGAAAAAACAAATCCGGGTGGAAGTATAAAAGACAGGATTGCACTCTCGATGATTGAGGATGCCGAACGAAGGGGCGTTTTAAATGCCGGCTCCACCATCATTGAACCAACCTCAGGAAATACAGGGATTGGCCTTGCACTGGTGGCTGCCGTAAAAGGATATAAAGTAATCCTCACCATGCCCGAATCAATGTCGATTGAAAGAAGGAGGATATTGACAGCCTTTGGCGCACGGTTGGAGCTTACCCCAAAAGAAAAAGGAATGAAAGGTGCTATTGCAAGGGCTGAAGAGTTAAAAGAGTCGATTGAAAACTCATGGATACCCTCGCAATTCGACAACGATGCCAACGTGGATGCCCATAGAAAAAATACTGCAGAGGAAATTCTTGCTGATTTTCCAGAAGGGATCGATTATATTATAACCGGCGTAGGCACAGGAGGCCATATTTCGGGAGTCACAGAAATCCTGAAAAAGAAATTCCCGAAACTACAGGTATTTGCCGTAGAGCCTGAAGCCAGTCCTGTAATTGGTGGCGGAGCACCGGGACCACACCCACTTCAGGGAATTGGTGCAGGTTTTATACCTGATAACCTTAACACGGGATTATTGGATGGCTCAATCCCAGTGAGCAAAGAAGAAGCATTTGAATATGCAAAAAGGGCTGCAAAAGAAGAAGGCCTCTTTGTGGGGATCTCATCAGGGGCATCACTTGCGGCAGTTGCAAAAAAAATAAACGAATTGCCTAAAGGTTCTACCATTTTAACCTTTTCATACGATACCGGCGAACGATATTTATCTGTCGAAGGTTTGTTTTAGACAGCTTTTTAACAGCAATAATAATAAATTAGATAATGTAAAAATCCGGGCTTCAATTACCCGGATTTTTTGTACCATGTGTTTGGGTGATGCGATTTCCAAATCGCATATAAATTTGTGCAAAGGCGAATTGGAATTCGCCACACCCATCTTATTCCATTTTTTAGTTGAGTTAATTACCATCGCGTTTTTCCATTTCTTTTTTACGATTTCCAAATCGCATTTGAATGTGCACGATGACGAAATAAATTCAAGACTTAATAGCTTTTGCTAATCCTTGACAGGAAAATTTTCTCTGGTATACACTGTAGTATCAATTTTACCTGTAATAGTATTTCTTTCAATTTTCGTAGTTACTCCATTTATGGTGGTAGTTTCAACATGTTTATAATAAACAAAAGACGATAGTATTAAAACATATACAGAAGTTGAGATCGTTGTAAATATGGTATTATTAAATTCCTTCTTCCAACCTTTTTGCTTTATCCTATAAGCTAAGGAGATGACAAGAAATAAAAGGCATAAAAATCCAATTGTTGAGCTCCATTTAAGAAAGCCCCCTAAAAAATTAATATATCTTCCGATAAAAATCCCAAATATTGAGAAGATGAAAAGTATATATATGTATTGCTGACCATTAATTATTACTCGAAAAAAATTAGTTTTACGCTTGCCCGAATTAGATATATCTATATCTGGTTGCAAATCTAATATTGCAAAAATTTTCCTTTTAGTGTCTCCATGGGGACTTGTTGTTCCATTTTCGATTCGTTGAATTGTTCGTAAACTTAAACCTGCCAATCTCGCTAGTTCATCTTGAGAAAGTCCTTTTGATTCTCTTAAATCTTTTAGCTTTGACAGAAATTCCTGATGCTCCATTTTAAAATTCTTATTTCATTTCAAAATTACATTTACCCACTGACATTAAAGATGTCAAAATTGTGGCATTATTACGACAATTACACGACTCAATTAGTAACTTTTGTCCAATTTTATCTTAACAAAACACGAATGACTTATCTGCGCTAGCAAAGGTGATGCGATTTCCAAATCGCATATAAATTTGTGCAAAGGCGAATTGGAATTCGCCACACCCATCTTATTCCTTTTTTTTGGTCGAGGTAATTTTATCGCTTATATCCGGTTCTTTTTTGCAATTTCCAAATCGCATATAAATTTGAACAACGCGAGTTGGAATTCGCGACACCCTACTTTACTTTTTCTTTTTAGTAGAAGTAATTTTCTTTGAATTCTTTTTGTTTTTCTTCTTTTTGAAAAGGCTCCCGATAACTGCCGATGGCGAAAATTTGTAGATTTTCAATAACCCGGCATCTGTTTTTAAAATCCGGTTGTTCGCGGTAACAAACTCCGTTACCCTTTCTTGCTCGGTATATTCCTCAGTGGGCTCTGGCAATTTGGTGTAGTCGAATAATTTCAGGTTTTTCCGCATGTTTTCGATTTCATCCACCTGGTTCTGAAATACGTTAACCTGGCCAATAAAAATGGTATCTATTTCAAGATAAATCACACGGTTATTGTTTAACGAGTCTAAATGGATAATCTTGCGCAAGTACGAAATATAAGAAACAACCATGGAATCACCCTGTTGCACTGGAATGGTTACTTTCCCATACTTGTTGGTGGCATAAACATTATAGGTCCGATAGTTAATCAGATATGCATTTTCAAGGGGTACAGAATCGTGCGACATGACCTGTCCTGTAAAATTGAATTCTGTTGTATCCTGACAATAAGCAAGCAATGGGCCCAAACTTAAAAAAGCAAGTAAAAATATTCTCATGCATTCGATTTTCTATCCCAAAGTTCTGAAATAATGCCCTTAAATACCGCTAATAAAAACTAAGGATTGTTAAGAAAAAAGAACATTTGATTAAATATATCTTGAACAACAAGCATACATTGCATTCTTTTATTCCCTTAGAATATATAAATTTGTAAGCGTTTCACTTTATTATCAAGAGATAATCATGTTAATAAAAATTGCCCTCATTATTGCGGTATTATTGCAATTTGTGGCATCCATAATAGCAATAAACCTTATAAAACGGACGAAATATAATATCTCGTGGATATTGATATCCATTGGTTTTATATTAATGGCATTCCGAAGGCTTTATGACCTGATTATACTTTTTAACGAAACCATTGAACAAACTTTTGGAAATATTCTTAGTGCCTGGGCATCGGTACTCATCTCACTTTTAATGTTTATTGGCGTAATTTACATCCGTCAAATATTTAACCTCCAGAAAAAAATTGATAGCCTCAGAAAAGAAAATGAATCAAAGGTACTTTCAGCCATTATAAAAGCGGAGGAAGAAACCAAGAAAAAATTTGCAAAAGAATTGCATGATGGATTGGGCCCTATTCTTTCGAGCATTAAAATGTCAATAAGTGCCATCAATAAAAAAGCTATTGGGGAAACCAATCAACAAATTATAAAAAAAACAAACCAGGCAATTGATGAAGCCCTTGTTACCACAAAGGAAGTATCGAATAACCTTAGTCCGCACATACTCCAAAACTACGGTTTACTGAAAGCAATAAAAACCTTTGTCAACAACCTTAATTTGGATAATAATTATCAAATTGAATTCAAATCGAATATCGAATCAACGCGGTTCAATCCTACAATCGAAATTATTTTGTACCGTATTATATGCGAACTATTTGCCAATACCATTAAACACTCATGTGCAAATACGGTCGAAATTAATCTTGACCTGCAAAATAACATGCTTTATTTATCGTATTCTGACAACGGAATTGGGATTGATCCAGAGGAGGTACAAAACAATACCGTGGGAATGGGATTATCAAATATCAGGTCAAGAATAAAGTCATTAAATGGAACTATACATATCAATAGCGAGCAAGATAAAGGGTTCAACATTGAAATAAGCGTTTGTACTGAATGAAAAATTTGACAATATATCTGGTTGATGACCATCATCTTTTCAGGGAAGGATTAAAATTCCTAATCTCTAAACTGCCTTATGTAAAAAACATCCATGAAGCTTCAAACGGGCAACAATTCTTAGATTCATTAGTAGAAATAAAGCCGGATATTGTACTTATGGATATTGAAATGCCTGTTTTGGATGGGATTCATGCTACCAAAAAAGCAATTGACATTAACCCCGATTTAAAAGTCATTGCCCTTTCCATGTATTCCGATGAGAATTATTACCAGAGTATGATTGATGCCGGGGCAAGAGGTTTTTTATTAAAAAATTCAACCTTTGAAGATGTTGAGCGGGCCCTTCATGAAATTTACCACGGCAATTGTTATTTCTCGACAGAAATCATGAACGACATTTTAAAGAACCTCAACAAAAAGAAAAATATCCATCAGAATCAGGAATTAACACAACGGGAAATTGAGATCCTGTTTAATATCTGCAAAGGATTATCTAACAACGAAATAGCCGAAAAATTATTTATTAGCAAGCGCACCGTTGACAAGCACCGGGAAAATTTGCTCTTAAAAACCAAATCAAAAAACACTGCCAACCTGGTTGTTTATGCCATAAAAAATGGGATTTTCGAAATTTAAGTACGTATTTATACTTAGCCATTAAGCACAAACACCTACCAATTAAATTACGATTTAAAACTGTTCCTTCCGGCATTCATCATTCCTACTTTTGTTTCAAACATTAAAGTATGAAGGTATGATTTCGAGCATCACAATATTTGGCGGAAACAATAAATTCGGGGAAAAAGAAAAAATCCATAAAATAGAAATCAGGGAGGGTGAAATTATCGGGATAGTTGGTCCAACAGGAAGTGGGAAAAGCGCCTTGATTGAAGATATTGAACAACTGGCACAAACAGATACCGGCACCGGACGAAGAGTACTTATAAACAATGCTATCCCAAACGAAAACATTCGTTCGAACCCGAAATTAAAACTGGTAGCCCAGCTTTCTCAGAACATGAATTTTTTGGCGGACATGTCGGTAATAAATTTCCTCGAATTGCATTGCAAATGCCGGGGCAAAGATAAAAGCCTGGCTTCGGAAGTAATTCAACACGCCAATACACTTACCGGGGAACCCATAAAAAAAGAACACAATTTAACCGTTCTCAGTGGAGGGCAAAGCAGGGCTTTAATGGTTGCCGATGTTGCTTTTATAAGCAATTCCCCGATTGTTTTGATCGATGAGATTGAAAATGCAGGAATCCGAAAACATGAAGCCATAAAGTTATTGTCGGGCAATGGAAAAATAATTTTGATTGTGACACACGACCCTGTTTTGGCACTGTTAACACAGAAACGTATTGTTATGAAAAATGGAGGGATTGAAAAAATACTGCACACAAACGATGAAGAACGATCCCTCTCGGAATACCTTTCCGGGCTCGATCAGCAATTGTTCAATATCCGGGAAAAAGTCCGTTATGGTGAGAAAATCAGTTATGCAAGCTGTGCAGCTTCATTGGTATAAACAATAAATCATACCGCATTTATGAAAATGATTATTGTTGCCGGAACTCCCGGCTCAGGAAAAACCTCTGTTTTAACATTCGTTTTAAAGCATATCCTGCAAAAAGGGATGCATCCTTCGGCAGCCAAAATTGACTGCCTTTACACCAACGACCACCTTCAATTCGAAAAAATAGGGGTTCCAACAATTGTTGGATTGTCAAAAGATATGTGCCCCGACCATTTTTCGATCTACAACACGGAAGAAATGCTTGAGTTTGCAAACAATAATGGTTCTGGACTTTTAATTGTTGAAACCGCCGGTTTATGCCACCGATGCGCCCCTTATACCAAAAACAGCCTTGGGGTTTGTGTTATCGATGCTACAACCGGTCCTAATACGCCAAGAAAAGTTGGTCCGTTTTTAAGCACCGCCGATATTGTTGCAATTACAAAAGGAGATATTATTTCACAAGCCGAGCGCGAAATTTTCAGGGAGAGGATTCTTGAGATGAACCCGAACTGTCGGGTTATTGAAGTAAATGGGTTAAGTGGCAAAGGGGCATTTGAACTTTCAGAACTATTTTTGAAATCACCTGAACTCCAACTTGAAAAAGAAACCCTCAGGCATAATGCCCCTTTTGCCATCTGTACCCTGTGTGTCGGGGAAACCAAGGTTGCCAAAAAAGTCCATCGTGGTTTGTTAAGGCGTTTCGATGGGTTTTTAAGTTACAAAGGAGAATAGGTATGGAAAATTTGAAAAAATTAAGCAATTTACTGCCAGGTTTTAATTGCAGTTCATGCGGATATAAACGATGCGATGAATTCGCTTCAGCGTTGATTGAAAAAGACCTGAATATTACGCTTTGCCCTTTTATAAGCCAACCGCAATTCGAACAAAATAAAGAAAAAATTGAAACACTTATTTGCCAAAAATCCGACCCGAAGGAAGCTGTGGTAAAAGGATTAATTGACAAAGTTGAGGCAGATTTCAAGCTGTTCCCGCTTGATAACGAGCATTCATGCCGTGAGGTTTTGGTATCTTTCTCCAATACTGTACTTTACGTAAATGATATTATTCGCTATAGGCCACTTGGCTGTCCAATTATACATTTTGCAGAAATATTAAGCATCAATCACGGACTTATAACGGTTCATATAATAGGTCCCTGTAAGCGTTTAAATCCGAATGAAAAAGCTGAAATTAAAGATCTTGGTGTATGTATGGTACTTTCTTTTACAGGTAAGATTGTTGGCAAACTCCCGGCTGTTGGACAAACCGTTAAGTTTTTACCAAATCATTGTATGATGGGGAAAATCCATTCGGGTATAATTGTAAATATCGAAAAAGAAATTGCAACCATTGATTGTATCGATTTGAAGGTGTGGGAACATTGTAAAACTTAAATCAACAAAGCTAAGTGGCTAAAATAAATTTATCTTTAAGCCATGAAAATAGCTGTTATTGATTTAGGGACAAATACCTGCAACCTACTCATTGCTGAAACCAATGGGAAGGCATTTCAAATACACCACCAAAGCAGCCAGCCTGTAAAACTAGGGGACGGTGCAATTCAAAAAAATGTTATTAGCAGTTCGGCTATGGAAAGGGCAAAAATTGCCCTCTTAAAACACAAAGCAAACATTGACCTGTTTGGCTGCGAAAGCGTTAAAATATTTGGAACTTCTGCCATTCGGTCGGCTGAAAATAAAAACGAATTTCTATCCTTTATTAAGAAAAACACAAGTTACCAGATTGATGTTATTTCGGGTGACCGTGAAGCTGATTTAATTTACAAAGGAGTGCTTCTGGCTTTTAAAGAATTAAATTCCAATAGCCTTATTTTAGATATTGGTGGCGGAAGCAATGAATTTATCCTTTGCAATAATTCAGGAATCCAGTGGCAAAAAAGTTTTCCCACGGGCATTTCAAGGGTAATCCATTCAATTCAAGTGTCAGACCCTATTCGCTCAGAAGAAATCGAGGCATTGCAGGCTTATTTTAAAAAAGAACACCAGCCAATCCTGAACCAGGTTTCCGAAAACAAGGTGCGGACACTCATTGGGTGTTCCGGGGCATTTGATACCATTGCTGATATTTTAGATGAAGTAAATCCAAACGAAAAACCAAGGGTAAAGCAACTTATTACGGTCGATGAATTTTATTTGGTTTATTTCAAATTAATTGGTGAATCAAAGAAAGAACTCCTACAAATTAAAGGCATGAACCCTGTTCGGATTGACCTTATAATCCCGGCAATGATCTTAATTAAGCAGGTGGTTGAAAAAGCCAATATCCAGGAAATTTTCCAGACTGATTATGCTTTAAGGGAAGGTGTATTATGGGAAAAAATGCGCGGGTAAGTTTGATTACTTATTACTGCTTAAAATTTCAGAAATCTGTTCCATTTCAATTTTGGGGGTTGCGCCCATTTTTGATGCAACTAGTGCCCCCAGCGCGCACGCAAATTCCAATACCTTCTCCATTGGGTTCTCTGCCAGTAAAGAATGAATCAATCCTGCCAAAAAAGCATCACCGGCACCAACCGTATCCACTGCTTTAACTTTAAATCCGGGATGGTCGAATAATTTCCCATCTTTGTAAATAAAAGCCCCGTTGCTGCCTTTTGTTACACAAATCATCTGCAAATTGTAAATTGAGGTCAACCTTTGTAATTGAGCTTTTTCGTCCAAATTTATCAGATGGTTCCACGATGCCACAATTTTTAACTCATCATCATTAATTTTTACGAGGTTTGCCTTTGCCATTAATAACTCAACAACTTCCCGTTGGTCGTATGGTTTTCTTAGGTTAACATCCATTATTTTAAACGCATCGTTGGAAATCACGCGCAAAATGGTTTCCCTGGTTACCTCGCTTCTTGAAGCCAATGATCCATAAACCAGTATCCCTGAATTTTTAGCAGCATTTTTTAAGGCATACGTAAATTGAATATTATCCCAGGCAACAGGCTTGCATATTTCATACGTGGCATTTCGATTTTCATCCAAACGAACCAGTACTTCGCTGGTTGCCAGCCGATCATCTTCCTGTATCCAATCACATGATAATCCTGAACCACTTAAAAAATCGGACAACTTCTTTCCAGACTGGTCCTTCCCCACCCTGCTTGCCAATACAACATGTGCGCCCAAATTATTCAGATGAACTCCCGTATTTAAGGAAGCGCCACCAGGTTTTGATCCTGCAGGAAACCTGTCCCAAAGGACTTCACCAATGCATAATACGTTTTTATTTTTGATGTTCATATAGATGGTAAAAGTGAAAGATATTAAAACCTATCCAATCAAACTATCCATCATCAAAAAAACATCATAGAAAGTTGAGTTTAAAAAATGCCGGCCTGGCTTTAAATTCTTTTGTGAAGGACATAAATATAAGTGCTAAGAATAGTTAAATAATACTAACTCAGAATTTTGTCATGAAAAAGAAAAATATACTTTCCTCATTGTGAAAATATTAAATCAATCACCACTTTTTAAGATAATATGAAATTTATTTTAAGATAGTCTGAACTTTAAATGCGTTTTATCTTATATTTGTATTTGTGAAAAATAAGATATGTGGATAAACAGAAACCATACAGCTAAGATTATAAAGGCTGTAGAAACAAGACCAGCAATTTTGCTTACAGGAATAAGGCAAGTAGGTAAAAGTTCATTGCTGCAAAAGTTGTTTAAGGATGCTGAATATGTCACTTTGGATAAATTAATTTTGGCACAAGAAGCACAGGAGAATCCGGAGAAATTCCTTAGCAGATTTAAGAACCAGGTTATAATAGATGAAATTCAATATGCTCCTTCCCTTTTTAGAGATTTGAAAATTAAAATTGATATAAATAGAGATGTAAAAGGGAAATGGATTTTGACAGGTAGTCAGCAATTTTCACTCATGAAAGAAGTTAGTGAATCATTAGCCGGACGCATTAGAATCCTTAATTTACATTCACTTAGTGCAAATGAACTATCTTCTACAGGACTATTAACTAACAAGAAAGACCTATTATGGAAAGGGGGATTTCCTGAAATTTGGGCAGAAAATTTAGATGTTCCTGATTTTTTTGATGACTACATTCAAACCTATATTGAGCGTGATTTAAAACAAATTATTAATGTTAGTAATCTTCGTGACTTCAGGCATTTTCTAACATTACTTGCTATTCGTTCAGGACAATTGGTTAACTACACCGAAATATCAAAAGACGTAGGTGTCTCTAATAACACTATAAAAGCCTGGGTTAGTGCTCTCGAAGTATCTGGATTAATTACACTTCTATCTCCATATTACAACAACCTTGGAAAACGATTGATCAAAGCACCAAAACTTTATTTTTGCGATAATGGAATATTGGCAGCTCTTTTAAATATCGGCTCACTGGAAGCATTAGAAAACTCCCTTCATCTTGGAAATCTTTGGGAGAATTTTGTTTATACCGAATTGGTAAAAGAAGGTTTTACTTCACGTAAAAACCTATTTTATTTTCGTGACCAAAATGGAGTTGAAATAGATTTTATTCTTGAAAGAAATGGGAAAACTATTTTATTGGAAGCTAAATACAGTGAACGTCCAAATCCCAAAAAATTAAATTTCCGAAAAATCTCCCCTTTATTTAAAGAAACTGTAGATAAAGCAGTTGCATGTGGAGTGGAAGAAAAAGGCTTAATTTCACTTAAAGACTTCTCCATGTTTAATCCACTTAATGGATTTGTTTTGTTCGAGTAAAGAACTTTAATATTTCCCCAACAAACTATCCATCATCAGGAAAAACATCATAAAAAGATATAGAAAATTGAGTTTGAAAAAAGCAGGCCTTGCTTTAAATTCCTTTTGAACTAGGAAGTCTTTAGTAAACGAGAATAGTAAATACAGGATGTATATTAACAATAAAAAATATAAGAATTTATGCCCAAAAACGTAATGGATCACCAAAAGCGCCGATGAAATTGTTGTTAAAATCCAGGTAAAAGTGAGCCTTTTAATTTGGTTCGGATTAAATACCTGGTTTAAACTCGGCATGCTTGCAAGTTGGTATTGTTCTCCAAACATTAGGAGCAATAACCAGAAGTGCGGTACCTGTCCCAGGAAAAAAAAACTCCCAACTAATAATATATTCTGATCGAATAAGCTACCACCTGCTGCTGCCCAACCAATAAGCGGGGGCAAAGCACCAGTTAAAGAACCTGGCAAAACAGCAAATGCTGTTACTTTTTTTAAAGGCGTATAAACCAGATTATAAGTAACCAGGGTAAAAAGGCTGAGCCACATTGCAATTGTTGGTAAAAACAAATACAACAAAGCAAGGCCAATTAAAGTATATGTGGTTGCTACAACAAATGCAGCTATTGCTGACAACCTTTTGGAAGGAATCGGGCGTTTTTTTGTCCTGGGCATCAAAGCATCCTGTTCTCGTTCCTGAAAATGATTAAATGCACTTGAGCCACACGAAACCAAAAATACACCAAAGGCTAACAGCCACGCCCCTTGATCCAGTTTTTTTGTAAACATAAGGTATCCGGTAAGTGCCGATAAGGCTACCGGTAAAGAAATCCGTACTTTCCCAAGCTCCAATAGAATTTTTAAATAAGAGCCTTTTTGCATTCCTTATTTTAAGGTTTTAAGATATTCAATGATCAAGCCTATGTCTTCATCCGAAAGTTGCCCTTCGTACGAGAGCATCAATCCTTTGTTAAACCCTTCCACAATGTCGTCATTCGGATTTAGGATCGAATTACGAATATACAAACTATCGGCTATTACCTCACGCTTTTCTTTTTTTGTAAGAACAACCTGGGCATGTCCGTATACCCCTTTTAACGAAGGACCAACCAATTTAGAACCATCCGTTGTATGACAGGCAAAACAACCTATTGATTCCATTATGCGCTTTCCTGCGGCAACAGGTGAATCAACTTTTATTGCCACCTGGGTGGTATCAACATACCAACTATTAAATGCACTGTCTTCCATTACTTTTGCAATCGAATTCATATAGGAGTGCTGCAACCCGCAATATTCGGCGCAAAATATATCGTAATCCCCCTCTTTTTGAGGCTTAAACCACATAAAATTATTTTCTTTCCCGGGAACCATATCCTGCTTTACCCTGAATGCCGGAATATAAAGGCTATGCAGTACATCAAGGGCCACAAGGTTTAATTTAACAGGTTGGTCTTTCGGTAAGTACAAGGTGTCTGTTTTCTTACCATTTTCATATTCAAACATAAAGTTCCACATCCTTCCGTAAACAGTGATCTCCATACTGTCTTTTGGTGCCCGTTTCATGGGTTCCCATGCCACCCAGCCATAATAGAACATCAGTAATGTTAACAGAAAAGGAATAACAGTCCAAAGAACTTCAAGCGTAATATTATCTTTTGTTTTTCCTGCAACCGGATGTTTCTTTTTGTTGTACTTATAAATAAAATAGAGCATTACGGCAGTGAGCCCAATCAAAAATGCGAAACATATTCCAAGGATAATTAAAAAGGCCAAATCAACCCCCTGGACAAAATTCGATGCTTGTGTAATTTCTGTATTCATAAGTAAACCCTATCTATAATAGTAATCTAAAAAAGTAATAATTATAACCACAACGAATATGGAAAACACAAACCCAACCATAATCCGGATATATGGTTTGTCAAATTTGAGGTGCATAAAAACAGTCAAAACCAGGTACGTTTTTACAACGGCAAACAATAACGCCCCTGCAACCGACCATTCTCCAAGCTCAATACTGGTAATCCCGATAGATGCAATTGTTAGTACTACCAAAGCAAGCAATACTTTTACAAATGTTTTGTAAGGAACTATATGGTGTTTTTCTTCTGACATAATGTGAGGCGTTAAGTAATTAGATAAAATAAGGGGAACAGGAATATCCATATCGCATCTACAAGGTGCCAATAAAGGCCACTATTTTCAAGCAGGGCAAACCGGTTATGGTAGACTTTCCCTTTTTTAACATAAACCATTACCCAAATAATAAAAACCATTCCGATAATAATATGCAAGGCATGTAATCCGGTCATCACAAAATAAAGCCCAAAAAATAGGATTTCTCCCTGGCTAAAACTTTCAAGCATGTGCTCTGAACCAGGGAATATGCCATGTTCAAATTTCACGCTCCACTCAAAATACTTATTTACTAAAAATACCAAAGCCAAAAAGACCGTGATTCCCATAAGTACTTGGGTTAATTTATAATCCTGTTTTTGAATAGCGGATGTTGCCATGGCAATGGTCATACTGCTCACCAGCAAAATAACCGTATTAATAGCCCCAATGGTAGTATTTAACTCTTCGGCTGCCAAATGAAATGCATCTGGGTTCAGGTATCTATAGACTGAATAAATAATGAATAAACCTCCAAACAAAAGGAGCTCCGTAAAAATAAACAACCACATCCCAATTTTCGATCCTTCCGGATCGTAATGGTCATGTGCCGTATGTAAAGTTTCTTCCATAGTCAGGTTTTATTTTATCAAAAATCGTATGTCTCTTTGTCTTCTGGAATCACAGGGATTTCATCGAAATTTTCGAGGCTTGGAGGCGAAGAAACCGTCCATTCCAGTGTTTTTGCATTCCAGGGGTTCTTTTCTGCTTTCGGTCCGTTTTTAGCCGATTTAACCAGGTTTGCGATTATAATAATCAAACCTGTAGCAAGTAACCAGGAGCCAACTGTGCTTAATATATTTGGTCCGTGAAATTCATTCAGATAATCGTAGTAGCGCCTTGGCATTCCTTTCATTCCCAAATAGAACATGGGGGTATAAAGGGTTAAAAACCCAATGAAGAATATGAACCAACCTGTATTTGCCCATTTCCTGTCATACATTCTTCCAAATATTTTTGGAAACCAGTAATGCAACCCCGCAAAAAACGCAAATCCAACACCACCAAATACAATGAAGTGGAAATGCGCAACCACAAAGGCAGTATCATGTACATAAATGTTTGCAGCCAATGCTCCTAATACCAATCCTGAAAGGCCACCAATCATAAATACAAAAATGAAGGAAGCTGCCCAGTAAAATGGTGTATCCAGCGTAATCGATCCTTTATACATGGTGGTTATCCAATTAAATACCTTTATGGCACTTGGTATGGCAACAAAGAAAGTTATTAATGAAAAATAGTATTGTGCAGTTCCGCTCATTCCGGCAGTAAACATGTGGTGCCCCCAAACCAGGTAACCCACAAATGCTATTGCCATGGTTGAAATAATAAGCGCTTTATAACCAAATATTGCTTTTTGTGTAAAAGTTGGAATGATTTCCGAGATTGCCCCCATCGCCGGAAGAATCATGATATAAACGGCCGGGTGCGAATAAATCCAGAACAAATGCTGGTACAACACCGGATCGCCGCCCAATGCCGGATCGAAAACCCCGATCCCGAAAACCCTTTCTAAGGAAACAAGTACCAAGGTAATTCCAATCACCGGGGTAGCCAACAATTGTATCCAGGCAGTGCCATAAACCGTCCAAACAAAAAGTGGAAGTTTTAACCATTTCATTCCAGGGGCACGTAACCTGTGTATGGTTACCAAAAAGTTCAACCCGGTTAAAATGGACGAAAACCCAAGTATAAATGCACCAAAAATTGCCGGCAACAAATTGGTACCCGATTTAAAACTATAAGGAGCGTAAAAAGTCCAACCTGTGTCGGGCACACCATCGCCAAAAAGCAGGGAAGCCAAAACCAGGAATACACCTGCGATATAAAAATACCAGGATAATAGGTTTAACTTTGGAAAAGCCACATCTTTGGCCCCGATCATTATTGGCAATAAAAAATTACCAAAAACCGCAGGTAACCCCGGAACAACAATCATAAAGATCATAATAACCCCATGAACCGTGAAAACCGAATTGTAAGTCTGGGCATCCATGATGGTTTTCCCGGGAGCCAATAATTCCAGCTTCATTGACAATCCCAGCAAAACCCCCACAACAAACATGGTGGCAATAGAATACAGGTACAGCAAACCAATTCTTTTATGGTCGGTCGAGAATATCCACCCAAGGAACCCGGTGTACTTTCCTTTATATTCAAGGTAACTCACTTCGTGAGAGGTGTTTGATTCTTGCATTAGTACGTATTTAAGTTTATGCTTTTTTTCTTTTAGGTTTGAACACGATTACCAATAAAAACAGGAAGGCGAAAAACATGATCACTATTCCGCTCACCTTGGTAATATTCATTACATATGTTTGTCCCACAGGATCATACGAATAACAAAAACGTAATATTTTATTCAATGTTGGACCGGATTTGCCTTCAGATGCTTCAATAATTGCCATCTTCCACTCAAAAGGCAGGAAAAACATTCCGTTTAAATACCTGGTTATTTTTCCTTCAGGACTCACAACTGTAACCGATGCAGCATGCAAATAATCAACGCCTGTTTTTTTGTATTTAAAACCCGTTGCATTGGTTGCACGTGCAATACTGGCACTATCACTCACAAAAAAATGCCATCCTTTTGCTGCCTGCTCGCTGTTTTGCATCAGGTTTAGATAATTCTTTTTCTTACGGATACCAAGGTCAATGGTCTCTGTTGGGTCGAAACTAATGGTAAGTACCTGGTAATCTTCCCCCGGGACCAAATCCGAGCGGTCCATGACCGAGGCAATTGCTTCCATTAATGGGCTACAAATTCCGGGACATCGGTAATAAACAAAATTAATAACCGTGGGTTTGTCAATAATATCGGTCAAGTTGACTTTCTCTCCAGCCTCGTTCACCAACGAAATATCTTTGGGAAGATATTCGTCCAGGTGCTCAACAACCCCAATTTCAACATCATCAGTTGGCGAAGATGAAGTTTGCGAATACGACTGTACGGAGGAGATAACAAAAAGGCATAATAAAAGAATTACGTTTTGTTTTACCCTGAAAATTGAATTCATATCGATATAAAGTTTTCAGTGGCCTGAACCACTTTTTTTTCATTTCATCAATTTAACCCAAAAGTGATCTTAATGTTTAGTGAAAATGAGCTTTTTAGGTCAATTTTATTAATTAATGGCACGACCTTACGTAACATTCCAAAATAAAAGTCTGTATTTGAAACACTTATAGCTAAAAACAAATTCACGGAAAGGACCGCTTTCCTATATCTTTATTTTGATCAAGAATTATTGAACTCCTATTAAATTAGTAAAACAAATCGAAACAAAGAAGCTTATTGTTGAAGAACACCCTCCAAATATTAAACAGCTACCTTCAATAATCCGATAATATTCAATCAATGCATCCTGGCAATCTTTATTTTGTACTATGTTTTACAGCATCTTTTTCTTGGTGAAATTATTAAAACCATACCCGTATGTATAATTTTAAGCAAACAGCATTAAACATTGTTTCAATGGAAAAGTTCATAAAGTATTGATATTTTTTTTCTTATCCGTTTGCCAACAAAGCCGGGCGCCTTGTTTATCAATAAATTGAGCCTCACATCAAAGCTAAAAAACACGAAACAGAGCCTATAACCTTCTCATTATTAGGAATAAAACCTCTCTTTGTCTTTTATTTTTCCTCATTTTTAGCAATTTGTTCTTTCGCTTATATTCTCTTAAATTCGTTGACACGAGATGCAATAAAAGGCTACACTTTGATAAGTTCTTCAAAATATTTAACCTATGGAAGAGAATAAAAATTCACGAAGGGATTTTATGAAAAAACTTGGTGTAACACTTGGCGCTATTGGTGTTACTGCCGGTTCAAGTGTTTTATCGTCCTGCAACAGGATTGAACAAACCAGCGGGGACAAAATTAAGCTCCTCACGTCAAGCGGAGAACTTGTTGAAGTTGACAAGTCTCAGTTAAAACCAATGGAAATGCCTTCCTTATCGGAGAACCAAAAAAGGGGAAGAAAAGGTATTTCGGGGAAAAGCTGGGTGATGGTCATCGACTTATCGAAATGCCGAAATGCCCGTGAATGCATGAAAGCTTGTCAAAACCATCATCAATTAAGGCCCGAGCAGCACCATATCAATGTTCTACAAATGCAGGATGCTGAGCACACAGCCCCCTATTACATGCCAAAACCTTGTATGCATTGCGACAATCCGCCATGTACAAAAGTTTGCCCTGTAAATGCCACCTTTAAACGTGAAGACGGCATTGTATTAATTGACAATGAAAGGTGTATTGGTTGTAGGTTCTGTATTGCCGCCTGCCCCTATTCAGCAAGGGTTTTCAATTGGTTTGAGCCTCGCGATGCCGAAAAATACGAGGGTGTAACTTATAATATCGAAGCCAACGTACCACAAAAAAAGGGAACCATTTCAAAGTGCCTGTTTAGCGCCGACAGGCTAAGGAATGGAAAATTACCATCCTGCGTTTCAGCATGCCCAAACGGCGTTTATTGGTTTGGCGACCGCAATGAAGATGCCGTAACCAATGGAACTACCAAAGAAACAGTATCGTTTAGCAAGTTACTGGAATCAAATGCCGGGTACACCTCAATGGAAGAACTCGGAACAAAACCAAGGGTATATTACTTGCCTCCAAAAGACAGGGCATTCCCATTTCAAGGAGAAGTTAATGAACATCATTCTTAACCAACGAAACTATTAAAATGGACAAAATAAAAACACCACAAGAATCGAGAAAGTTATTGGATAAAATGACTTTTGATTTAACCAGATCGATCATCAAAAAAGACGAATTAAGCAGGTTCTGGTTCTTCCTTTTGATTATGTTCAGTGGAGTTGGATTGTGGGGCTGGATCATCCAAATTGACAAAGGATTGGGCGTTACCGGAATGCGCGATTATATTTCATGGGGAATGTACATTGCCAATTTTGTGTTTTTTGTAGCAGTCAGCCTGATTGGCTTTTTAATTAGTTCTGCCTTGCACCTCCTTAAAATTAATTGGGGAAAAGCCGTTTCAAGGGTGGCGGAACAGATTGCCATAGCCGCAGTTGCACTGGCAGGTGTCATTATTGTTATGGATATGGGGCGCCCCGACAGGTTCTTAAATGTATTCCTGCACGGAAGGTTTGCCTCCCCTATTATCTGGGATGTGTCGGTTGTAACGACCTACCTTACTATTTCAGTGTTATTGTTTTATATACCATTAATTCCTGACCTGGCAATGCTGCGTGACCGCGATGACCTTAACATTCCGGGATGGAAAAGAAAAATATACAAAACACTTGCTCTGGGGTGGAAAGGAAATGCCCAACAATTTAAAACCCTTTACCATGCCATGCGGGTACTTATGTTATTGATTATCCCGGTTGGACTATCTATCCACACAGTGACCTCATGGCTTTTTGCAGCAACTTTACGCTCCGGGTGGGACACAACCATTATGGGGCCATATTTCGTGGCAGGTGCATTTGTGGCGGGCGCTGCAGCAGTAATAATTTTAATGTATGTGTACAGGCTCAGGTACAACCTGAAGGATTATTTTACCGATTATCACTTCGACCAGATGGGAAAACTCCTGGTATTTGTTTGCCTTGTTTATTTATACTTTAACATCAACGAATTCTTGGTTCCTGGTTATAAAATGAAAACCGCCGAGGGAAATCATTTAATTGAATTATTTAAAGGTGGATTTTCAACCATGTTTTGGGTTGTGCAGGTGGGAGGCCTGGTATTGCCAATAATACTTATCCTGTTCCGCTTTTTCCGGAAACCTTTATCGCTGTCTATTATTTCCTTTTTCGTATTGGTTGCAGCGTGGTTTAAGCGCTACCTGATTGTTGTGCCAACACTGGAACATCCGTTTTTACCGGTTCAAAACGTTCCTGAACATTTTCATAAGTATGTACCAACCAGTATCGAAATAACAATTACCATGTTTTCATTTGTGGCTGCCTTGCTGATCATTTCTGTATTGGCAAAAATGTTTCCGGTTGCAACCATCTGGGAACTGGCAGAAGAAGAAGGGATCGATAAAAAATATTTATTAGAACAACCTAAAAACTAAGCACCTATGAGAAATGCAGGATACTACCTATTAATGATTCTTTTCACACTTAGTTTTCAAAGTGTAAGTGCTCAGGAATGGATTGTTCCCAACGACCAGTCAAATATTAAAAATCCCTCAGAATATAATTTACAAAATGTAAACAGGGGGAAAGACCTTTACCTTAAAAACTGCAAATCATGCCATGGCGATGCAGGAAAAAACAATGCCCTGCCCCTGGTTCCAATCCCACCTGATGTTACATCTGAAAAAATGCAGGCGAACACCGAGGGAGCTTTGTTTTACAAAATTACCAAGGGAAGGGGAACAATGCCGCAATTTGAAACACAACTTTCGGAAGACGACCGTTGGAGGGTAATCAATTTCATCATGAATTTTAATCCTTCAAACGAACCTTTATTGGTAGATGCTCCTAAAATAAACGCCAAGCTGTTGTGCTCCGTAAACGAAAATGAAAAGAAAATAGAAATATTCGCAGAGTATGAAAAGACTAAAGGGGTTTATGATAAACTAGTGAATGCGCCCATATTGATTAATGCAAAAAAGACCTTTGGAAGCATAAAAATCGGGGAAGCTACAACAGATCAAAATGGCAGGGCAGTTTATTCAGTTCCTGAATCCGTGGCTGGTGACATCAATGGGAAAATTGATTTGGTAATTTCGTTGGACGAAACTTATAAAGTAGATAATGTGGTATTGGCTGATGCCAAGGTAGCCACTCCAGGCGAAACCGAAAATTTATTCAAGGAAACTGTGCTTTGGGGAACTAACGACCGCCTACAACCCTGGTTATTGGTCTCCTATCTATCGGCTGCTTTGGGCGCATGGATGGCAATTCTTTACGTCATTTACCTAATCGTAAAAATAAAATTACAAAGCCGCGAAAGTTAAAACAATGAATATATTTTATCTGTTAATTGGGGTTAGTTTGCTTGCAGCATTGGTGTTTCTTGCAGCATTTATTTGGGCAGTGAAGTCCGGTCAGTTCGACGATAACGAAACCCCTTCAATAAGAATCCTCTTTGACGATGATAAAACAGATTCAACTGAAAATACACAGGAAGAAATAAAAAACTAAATAACTGCATCTATGGAAAATCAGAAGTTTTTCTACGACAATAAAATTGTCAAATTATTTGTACTTGCAACCATTATTTGGGGGGTTGTCGGGGTTTTGGTCGGGGTTGTTATTGCCCTTCAACTGGCCTTCCCAATTTTTAATTTCGGGCTCGAATACACAACCTTTGGAAGGGTAAGGCCCATACATACTAATGCGATTATTTTTGCATTTGTTGGAAATGCAATTTTTGCGGGTGTTTATTACTCGCTGCAAAAGCTACTCAAAGCCAGAATGTTTAGCGATGTTCTCAGCAAAATCCATTTCTGGGGATGGCAAACAATTATTGTTTTGGCTGCCGTGACCTTTGTATTCGGGATTACAACTTCCAAAGAATACGCTGAGCTTGAATGGCCCATAGATATATTAATTACACTGGTTTGGGTAGTTTTTGGCTGGAACATGATTGGCACCATCATAAAAAGAAGGGTGCAGCACATTTATGCCGCCATTTGGTGGTACCTGGCAACCTTTTTGGGTATTGCCATCCTACATGTGGTAAATTCGCTGGCACTACCAGTTTCTTTTACAAAAAGCTATTCCATATATGCCGGGGCGCAAGATGCAGTTGTGCAATGGTGGTATGGCCACAATGCCGTAGCTTTTTTCCTTACCACCCCATTCCTTGGACTTATGTATTATTACCTGCCTAAAGCAGCAAACCGACCGATTTATTCCTATAAATTGTCCATCATACACTTCTGGTCGCTCATATTCTTATATATGTGGGCCGGTCCTCACCACCTTTTATACCAGGCACTTCCTGAATGGGCACAGGCACTTGGGGTCACTTTTTCGGTTATGCTGATTGCCCCTTCATGGGGAGGAATGATCAACGGGTTATTAACCCTACGTGGCGCTTGGGACAAAGTCAGGGACAGCGCTGTGCTTAAATTCTTTGTGGTTGCAGTTACTGCATACGGAATGTCAACATTTGAAGGGCCAATGATGTCGTTGAAAAATGTAAACCAGATTTCACACTTTACCGATTGGACTGTAGCACACACCCATATTGGAGGCATGGGCTGGAACGGGGGAATTGTTTTCGGGATGCTATATTGGATTGTCCCTAAAATATTCCGCACAAAATTATTTTCCGAGAAACTGGCAAATACGCATTTTTGGTTGGCAACCCTGGCAATTTTGCTGTATGCTATCCCTCTTTACTGGGGCGCAATTACACAATGGCTCATGTGGAGGGAATATACCCCCGAAGGTTTTCTTGCCTATCCCAATTTCCTGGAAACACTTACCCAGTTAATTCCTATGTATGCTGTCAGAGTAATATCAGGGGTAATTTTCCTACTCGGATTTTTGTTAATGGTGTACAACTTGTTTAAAACTATGGCGATTGGTTCCATTGAAAACAATGAAGCTTCCGAAGCTCCTGCGCTTGTTTTGGCAGGGCAAAGGAACCCGGTGAAAGAAACCATCCACCGCTGGATGGAAAGAAGGGCGGTGAGGTTCTCCATTTGGGTATTTATTGCTCTTGCAATTGGCGGGGCAGTTGAAATTATTCCGATGCTGACCATCAAATCAAATATTCCGACCATTGATGCAGTGAAACCTTATACCCCGCTTGAATTGGCAGGTCGCGATGTTTACATTTCCGAGGGTTGCTATACCTGCCACTCGCAAATGGTCCGCCCATTCCGATGGGAAACCGACCGATATGGAGAATATTCAAAAATTGGTGAATTTGTTTACGATCATCCATACCAATGGGGATCAAGGCGTATTGGTCCTGATTTGGCACGTGCCGGAGTAGTTACCGGAACCATGTACAAAAATGCAGCGTGGCACTACAACCATTTTATGGACCCGCAAAAAATGAACGAGCAATCGATCATGCCAAACTACGCCTGGTTAGCGAAGAAAGAGGTGGATTTAGATATGATCCCAAGAAAAATCAGGGCAATGCAAACCCTCGGAGTCCCCTATGAAAAAGGATACGACGAGCGTGCAATTGACGATTATATGGCGCAGGCAAACAAAATTGTTGAAGACTTGAAACTCTCGGGGATTGAGATAGAACCTACTAAAGAAATGGTGGCAATGATTGCCTACATGCATAAACTGGGAAAAGATATTTCTGCTCCGGTTTCAGAGCCTGAAAGCGTTGAAGTGCCCAGCAACGAAGATATTGTTTTGCCAACAAGCACTGAAGATATGGAGGCGGCATCAAAACTATTTACCCAACATTGCG
Organism: Prolixibacteraceae bacterium; assembly: GCA_963677475.2. Taxonomy (GTDB): domain Bacteria; phylum Bacteroidota; class Bacteroidia; order Bacteroidales; family Prolixibacteraceae; genus JABMQB01. The sequence goes on from CAXXQD010000023.1 coordinate 58,346, forward strand.
CCGTATGCCATGGTGCCGATGGTAAAGGATTTGCTACCTTCCCAAGCTTGGTGGATGATGAATGGATCCATGGAAATTCACCATCGGATATCCTGAACCAGATCACCAATGGAAACATCGCCAAAGGTATGACCCCTTTCAAAGGAGTATTGTCGGAAAAGCAAATGCTTCAACTTACAAGTTACATTTTAAACAATCTTAGCGATGAAAATAATTAGTAATATCCTTACCGAAATTGAAGGCATCCAGATATACTACATTGTTGGACTGCTGATTTTTGTAACTCTTTTCATTGTGATTACCATAAAAACAATGAGACGTTCAAATAAAGAAATGGATGAAATTAAAAATTCCATTTTAGCGGATGATGAAGGGGAAGGATTACAAACTTTAAAATCGTAAAATCAAAATTATGGCAACAGATAAACATAAATCAGATGAATTGCAGGATTCGATTCTCGACCATGAGTATGATGGAATTAAAGAATTGGATAATCCACCGCCAAAATGGATTATGGCGATGTTTTATATTACTATAGGGATTGCTATCATTTACGGGGCATACTATTTTTGGCTTGGGGTTGGCGACCACCAGGAAACAGAATATGCAAAAAAGAGCGAATTGCACGATGCGAAATACCAACTTGCAAATCAATCTTCGGAAGACTTGGTGCTGCTAACCGATGAGGAATCCCTTAAAAAAGGAGGTGAAGTTTATACGACCATGAATTGTTTTGCCTGTCATGGCCTGCATGGCGAAGGAAATGCCATTGGCCCTAATTTATGTGATGAATATTGGCTCAATGGCTGTTCGTTCAACGAAGTATTCAATATTATAAAAAACGGAAATCCTGCAAAAGGGATGACACCTTTTAAAGGACAAATTAACGATGAAAAAATCCAACAAGTAACAAGTTATATATTAGAGACTTTGGTTGGTAGCAACCCAGAGAATGCAAAGGATCCGCAGGGCGAAAAATGTAGCCAATAAAATATTTTTTACTTTTAGAAGGGAAATGAAAGGTTTCCCTTTTTTGACGAACTAATTTGAACATATGGCAGATAAATCAGCAAGTTTTCGTGAACGCCCCATCAACATGGATGAAAAAGGCAACAGAAGATGGGTTTACGCAAAAAAGCCGAAGGGAAAGTGGTACACAAGAAGGACCATATTCAGTTGGTTTATGCTTGTCTTTTTTGTAGCAGTACCATTTATCCGGATTAATGGCAATCCATTTGTTTTAATGGATATTGCTGCACGAAAGTTTATCATTTTTGGTGTGATTTTCTGGGCCCAGGATACCTTTATACTGGCATTGTTAATGTTATCGTTTGTCTTGTTCATTATCCTGTTTACCGTAACTTTTGGAAGGATTTGGTGTGGATGGGCCTGTCCTCAAACTATTTTTCTGGAAATGGTTTTTCGCAAAATTGAGTACCTAATTGAAGGGGATTACCGAAAACGCCTTGATTTGGACAATGGCCCATGGACAAAAGAAAAAATTTTCAAGAAAACGCTCAAGCACGGCATTTTCATACTGATTTCGATTGCCATGACCAATACCTTCCTGATGTGGTTTATTGGCTCCGAAAAATGGTTCACATTGATTCAGGGGCCCATTCAAATGCATCTCGGAGGGTTTGCTGTCATGCTAGTTGTATCCGCATTTTTTTATTGGGTTTATTCCTACTTTCGCGAGCAAATTTGCACCATGGTTTGCCCCTATGGAAGGATGCAAGGCGTTTTGCTCGATTCGAAATCGATTGTCGTTACCTACGACTATCAGCGTGGTGAGCCCCGTGGAAAAAAAAACGAAGGCGATTGTATCAACTGCAAAAGGTGTGTTTCGGTTTGCCCTACAGGAATTGACATTAGAAATGGCACCCAATTGGAATGCATTAATTGCACCGCTTGTATTGACGAATGTAACAGTGTAATGAAAGCAGTTGAGCAAAAACCAAACCTCATCCGCTTCGACTCAATGAACAATATTAAAACCGGAACAAAATCGATCTGGAATGCAAGAAACAGGGCATATTCGGTTGTGCTGCTTATTCTTTTTAGTTTTTTTGTTTACACCCTGATAACACGGCCAGCCATTGAAACCACTATTTTAAGAACTCCCGGCTTGCTGTATCAGGAAAATGCAAACAACACAATTTCAAATGTTTACAACATAAAAATTGTAAATAAAACGCATGATGAAATTCCTTTGGAAATTAAATTATTGTCGCACAAAGGAAATATACAACTGGCCGGAAGCAACATTGTGGTTAAAGATCAAAGTTATTTTGAAACAACATTTATTTTATTTATTCCGAAAAATGAGCTAAAAAGTGATAAAACCAAAGTAGAGTTTGGTATTTTTAAGGGAGAGAAATTATTGGAAACCTATACCACATCTTTTGTTGGACCTTAAAATGAAAAAGTGATGAAGATTAAATTTAATTGGGGAACAGGCATATTTTTATTCTTAACATTGTTTGTAACAGCGTGTGGGATATTTATATACTTTGCCTTTTCGCAGGATGTAAACCTGGTTCATAAAGAGTATTACGAAAAAGGGGTAAATTATACCGACCAAATGGATAAGGACGCCCGGTCGGTGGAGTTTCAAAACCAGGTTTCAGTGCTTGAAGATTTGGAAAAATTCACCATTAAGTTTGCCCCGGAATTTGCGCCAAACATTGAATCAGGAACTGTTCTTTTTTATTACCCTGCAGGAAGCTCACACGATATTCTGGTAAATTTAGATGCAGAAAACAAAACGGTTTCGATATTAAAGTCTGATCTGCTTTTTGGGAGGTACGAAGTTAAAATCAACTGGATTTCCGATGAGCTTAAATACGAAGTAGTCAAAACAATCATTAATAAATAAATTCGTACCTGAATTCTTTCAAACGACTAAATATTAATTACTAACACAATTCAAATGACCATTTTATTATCAGCACTTTTACTCGGTTTAATGGGCAGTTTCCATTGTGCAGGCATGTGCGGTCCCATTGCCATTGCACTGCCATTGCACGGAAACACTGTTGCTCAAAAAATCTTTGGCGGAACTTTATACAATCTCGGAAGGGCAATAACCTATGGAATTATGGGCGCTGTTTTTGGGATGTTGGGACAAGGCCTGCACTTAATTGGTTTCCAACAAAAAGTATCGGTAATAATGGGGGCATTAATGATTATTTCGGTTCTTTTCCCCTCCCTCTTTAAAAACCAGTACAAACTTGATAAAAGTTGGTTTAAATTTGTTGGGAACCTCAAAAAATCGCTGGGAAAATTGCTTACAGTCCGTTCGTTTTCAAGCTTGTTTTTAATTGGCTTATTAAATGGCTTGCTTCCCTGTGGCTTGGTGTATATGGCCATTGCCGGGGCAATTGGTACAGGTGAGATAACCCTTGGTGCTTTTTACATGGTTCTGTTTGGTATCGGAACAATACCCATGATGTTATCCATTTCGCTGGCTGGAAATTTATTTAGTACTGCCCTTCGAAATAAAATCAATAAGCTAATACCAATTCTGGTTGTGCTGGTCGGAATCTTTTTTATCCTTAGGGGTTTAAGCCTTGGGATTCCGTTTTTAAGCCCTCCAAAAGAAAAAATTGAGAAGAAGTTTGAAAAAAGCCTGAAACAGGAAAACGAAACACTGCACAAAAGCTCCAAAGGGGATTGTTGTAGTTATTTTTTGCATTGAAAAAGATTTATGCCACAAAGGCTCAAAGTCTCAAAGAAACACAAAGTACTGTAAATCAAAAATACCCAAATACACAATGAATTATAAAAAAATTGATCCCGAAATAGAAAGCATTGCAAAATTGATAGTTGATTCAGCATATAAAGTTCACAAATCTCTCGGTCCGGGATTATTGGAAAAAGTTTATGAAATATGTTTTTGCCATGAGTTAGCAAAAAAAGGACTTGACTTTAAAAGACAGGTTGAGATTCCAATTGTATACGACAATATGGTATTTAAAGAAGGATTGAGATTAGATGTTTTAGTTGAAGACAAGATTATATGCGAGTTAAAAGCATTAGAGAATGTTAATCCAGTTTGGGAAGCACAAATATTAAGTCATTTAAAGTTAACCGGAAACAGATTAGGTTTTCTGATTAACTTTAACGTACCAAGAATTAAGGATGGTATTAGAAGATTTGTAATATAATTAATTAATCCTTGCATTTTGTGCTAGTGAATTCTTTGTGACTTGGTGGCAAATTAGATAAACAAAAGACAAATGACAAGGGATGTTGAACCTGGAAGATGGGATCAGACAAAGCAAATAAAATAGCATGTGTGCATTGTGGTGCCGATTGTGGCAATTCGCCTGAATATTGGAATGAACTGCCCTTTTGTTGCAATGGGTGCAAAACCGTGTACCAAATCCTGAACGAAAATAAACTTTATACCTATTACAAACTCGAAGAATCTCCAGGCATAAAAGTTGAAACTTCGGTACTTGGCAATAAATACGCATTCCTTGACAAAGAAGAGGTTCAAAACAAACTTATTTCTTTTCAGGAAGGCGACATCTGTAAAGTGAAATTTTTTATCCCGGTTATTCATTGCGCATCCTGTATTTGGTTGTTGGAAAACCTGCACACCCTCAACAAAAGCATCAAATATTCTTTTGTAAACTTCGCCAGAAAAGAAGTTGACATCACGTTTGACAAATCAACAATCAGCCTGCGTAACCTTGTGGAACTGCTCTCATCCCTGCATTACATCCCCGACCTTTCGTTATCACTTTCCGACAAAAAGGAAGATAAAAAAAGTTACAAAAAGCTTTTGTACCGAATAGGGGTTGCCGGATTTGTTTTTATCAATGTGATGACCTACAGCCTCCCGGCGTACTTTAATGGTGAACCCCTCGAAGGAAGCTTGCAGGGCCTTTTCAGTATTCTTAGTTATATCCTGGTTATTCCGGTTGTTTTGTATAGTGCAAGCGATTATTATATTTCGGCATTTAAAAACCTTGCTAAGAAAAACATCAGCATCGATCTGCCCATTGCAATTGGGATATTTGTTTTGTTCCTGGTTACATCGTTCGAAGTAATATCAGGCAAGGGACCAGGCTACAGCGACAGTCTTTCGGGCCTTATATTTTTTCTTCTGGTTGGGAAATGGTACCAGGGGAAAACCTACGAAGCACTTTCTTTTGACAGAAATTATAAATCGTATTTTCCGATAGCTGTTACAAAAATCAACAAACAAATTGAGGAAAGTATTTTACTTGAACACATTGGTGTTGACGATGAACTGATTATCCGGAATAAAGAACTGGTTCCGGCCGATTGCGAGTTGGTGGAAGGTGAAGGAAGGATTGATTACAGCTTTGTAACCGGGGAATCGACTCCGGTAATAAAAAAGAAGGGAGATTTTATTTATGCCGGAGGCCGGCAGATGGGTGGAATCATAAAAATAAAAGTAAAAGCCGAAGTAAACCAAAGCCATTTAACCAAATTGTGGAACCAGGACAACACGTCCAATAAACCAAGCGATTCGTTAAAATCACTATCCGATACCATTAGTAAATACTTTACGATTATTGTGATTGCCATTGCTTTGGGCGGATTTGTTTTTTGGTTATCAAAAGGAGAATTCGAAACTGCTGTTTTCGTATTTACGGCAGTATTAATTGTTGCTTGTCCGTGTGCGCTGGCCCTATCTATTCCTTTTACTTTTGGAAATACCATGCGCATATTCGGAAAGACAGGCTTATACATAAAGAATACCGATGTTATTGAAAAATTATCGCATATCGATACCATAGTTTTTGATAAAACAGGAACGCTAACCAAACCAAATTCAAACAATATCGAATATGTTGGAAAGGAACTTTCAGCCGAAGAAAAACAAGCCATTTACTCGCTGACCAAGCAATCTACGCATCCGTTGAGCATCACTATCGCAAATCAATTCACTGATGTTGCTTACACTGAACCTGAACATTTTGTGGAAGTGGAAGGAAGGGGGATTTTCGGGAAAACCGGAGAACTGGAAATCAGGCTGGGATCGCAGGAATTTGTAGAGCATTTAGATGATGAAACCCAAAAAGCAAGCTCCGAAGTTTACTTTTCGATTAACGATGAAACAATCGGGCACTTTAAAATTTCTAATGAATACAGGGAAGGGTTTAAAGATGTGATTGCCACGCTCAAAAACAAGTTCTCCCTTTATATGATTTCCGGGGATAACGATTCGGAAAAGGAAAACCTTTCGTCAATTTTCGAACCTAACAAGCTACTTTTTAATCAAAAGCCTGGGGATAAAGCGGAATTTATTAAAAGGCTCCAAAAAAATGGTGCCCACGTACTTATGACCGGCGACGGGCTGAACGATGCCGGAGCCCTGATGCAAAGCGATGTGGCGCTTACGGTTGCCAATAAAGTTTACCATTTCTCGCCCGCCAGCGATGCAGTACTGGAAGCCGATAAATTTAACCTTTTGGCACGGTTTGTCCGCTTCACAAAAACATCGCTTGCCATCGTAAAACTTAGTTTTGCCATTTCGTTTTTTTACAATATCATCGGGATAGGGTTTGCAATAACGGGAAACCTCTCCCCTATTGTTGCAGCCATATTAATGCCCGTAAGCTCGGTGTCGGTTGTTACATTTGCAACCTTTGTTACAAGAATCAGCGGGAAACTAAAATTGTAATTGCAAAAAAATCAATACCTCTTCATTTTTATTGCATTCTTTGCACTTACCTTCATATCCTGAGGAATAATATAAACAGATATATTCCCGCTTTTTAGCGAGGTAGTGTTGTTTTGTTTATCCTGAATAAAAGATTTTTCTTGGTCCTGGATGTTTTCACTTGTTGAATTTTCCGACTTACCAAACTTATCTAAAGCTTTAGCAATTATCTTGTCGAATTCTGAGGTGGAGTTTTTCAGTACCTCTTTCATTTTTGAGATTTCCGTTTTGCTTTTATTTTCCTTATCATCAATCACCAATTCTTGATTGCCATCTCCAAATAAAATAACTAACTGCCCGGGTTTCCAATTGAAAGAATTGTATAGTGAATTAAAGATGGTATTTTCCAGGCTTGTCAGAACTCCGGTTTCATCTTTCATAATTTCCAATCCCACTTTTTCGGCCAAGGCCATTCCTGTGTACAAATCAACACCCAGTTCATTATAAGCGGAACCTGCTTTAACTTTATCAAACATTACTCCTTTGATTTCTGAAAAGAGTTGGTTGAAAAGCCCTTCCGAATCGCCACTGTTAATTTTATACATGGCATCGGTAACCGACAATAATGCTCCAACGCCCATCAAATCGAGTGCCACTGCAAGTAGTTTTGCTTCCCGTGTTTCAGTGTTAAGAGGGTTCGACAGGAAATAGATTTCAAAGGTACTGGCGGCCATACCCGTTTGTAAACTAAAATGCGCCTTTCTTGCCGGGTGTTTCGTTGGAAATACATCGTTTCCCTGAGAATCAACCAAAGTAACCTGTGCCTCATAATAACTGGTTCCTGTTATCTTTGGACGAATTCTAGGATAGCCTCCACTATTCCCAAATGTATGTTTCGACATTCTCAAGTGGTTTATTTCCTTGTCCTTCTCATTATCTTTATCTTTAAATGACCTGACATCCATAATTTCCGTAAAAGTAGGTTCCGGAAAGCTTTCCAGTTTTAATTGGTCGAGCAAATAATCGGGCACTGAGCTAAGGTTTTTAATTTCAAGCTTAACGTACAACCGTTCATTACCGGGATGGCCTTCACGCCCCCAGAAATTAATAATTTCATCGATCCTTAAACCCGGGTTCCATGCATCCTTTATTTTGACTTTTATTGGCACCTCTTCTCCTGCATTGATGAGGCCCTTACCTTCGTACCCATTCTCAACATTTTCGAATACTATGTTTAACCCGGTTACTACTTCTGCAATTAATGGTTTCAGCATTTCTTCCGATCTGATTTCAATCCGTTCCGAAATCCTTTTTTGGGGAGGTGAGTCGGCTGCATAATAATATTCTACCTCGGCATATCCTTCATTATCCGTATAGGCTTCGATTGTTGTTCCTTCGGTCCCGTCAGGTCCCCGCAACATTCCCACCGGATTCGGGCCTAAAATTGAAAAGGTTGTTTTGGTCAGCATCGAACGGTTCTTTTGAGCGTCAAGGATCTTTGCTTTAATCAATGCTGGGAAACGTTTATCTGGAGGCACAAAACCCTGTTGAGAAATAGTTCCAACGGGAGGCATAACACGAACTTTACCCTGCCCTGACTCAAATCCAACCACAGCAAGCTCATCCAATATGGGGTCAGAACAACTAACCAACACTGAAACCCAATCGATATTTTCACCTGTATTTCGCAGCAACTCTGCCTCAGGGGCAGTAAGGATTACTTTTACCTGCCCGTTAGCATCAGTTATGGCCGAAGATCTATCCAGCCTTCCTGCTTTAATTCCATATCTTTCATTGATCTCAAAGGAAATAGTTTTTCCCGAAACAGCTTTCGACGAATGCTTGTCGCCTGGAATATAGGAATATAAAATTGCGTTTATTTCAGAAGTTGAGAATCCATCTGGTTTAATATCCCGAGGTGAGGAAGTTACTTCAAGGGCGTATTTTAATTCCTTATTATCTGTTTTCTCTTCTTTCGCTGGAATATTTTCTCCTTTCGAAATCCGTTTTAATTTGGCTGGATTTTTAATACTAACGTGGCTTAAATACCCATTTAAAAAATCAAAAAATAGCTCCTTATCTAAAGGAGAGGAAGAATGAGAATATGTAAATTTAATTCCAGGCACTTTATTTTTCGTTTTCCGAAATTGTCCGATGTACCAATAGTCAAATTTATATTCATAAAAATACTTATTGTAATTATTAGGATCTCGTGTCATTTTTCCCCATTCTTCGTGTTCTTCCCTCATCGAAATCTCGCTAATATTCCTAAATTGTGCGATATATCCGGTCACATTGTATTTATGTTTTTCCCAGTCCAACTTATTATTTGTTTTATCTATTTCAGGCATAATGCAAAACTCTGCATCTACATGTAAAAAAAGGCCTCTGTCGCTACTTTTTTTTAAATCTCGTGGATAAAATGTATCGGTTATATAAAAATTTAACCGGGTTCCTTCACCATCCTCCCATATGCCAAGTATATCGTTTATATATTGTCGAATTGTATTTTCATCAAAATCCGTACTATTGTAAGTGATATTCAGCTTGTCGCCCCCCCAATCAATCTCATCTATTTCATGATCATAGTAATCATCAGCTTTACCGTTTTCCTGACTAAAAGTTATGCTACTATTTAAAAGCATTATTACCAAAGCAATAATAAAAGCAGGTGGTTTTATTAAACGGTTTTGTTTTATCATCAAATATGTATGCTTATAGGCATTAATTATTCCTGAAATTTTATTATGTTCTTCCATAATCTTATTTATAAAATGATGAAAAAGAATGAATAGCTGATAAATATTTATAATACAAATCCCATATTTTTACTGAGAATAATTTACGACTTAAAAGATTATCAACCAAGCAAAAAATATGATAAGTTCAACAATTGTATTTGCTACAACTGTAATTATTGAGATTGTTAAATGAATTAAAAAATTGTTTTTTTGATTTCGATAAGCATAATTCTGATGTCGATTTTTTGCTTCGCTTCACATAATGTTGTATATTAATGCTCATTCCTTTCAAAAATCGACCGATGAAAAAACCAAAACGAATTTTCAGTTGTGTAGTGTTAACTTGCCCAAGATACTATCTACTCCAATTATTTTTGCTCTGTTTTATGTTCACTCCAATAGTTGGGTTCGCACAAAACACACAAGCTTCACAATGGGCAAGCGCCGGAGGTAAAATGATTCTTTCGGGAAACCACAACTTTACTGAAACATGGGCATCTTACGGTGGGCCAACGGGTACAGAAAGTAAGTGGTGGAAAGGAGGGTTTTGGGATAGGGAAAATAGATCTTTTGCCCCATGGGAGAATACAGTTCGAAAGTCTGTAGCACCTAACAAAGGGCAATTTACAGTCATGGGGCCTTGTAATGTTGGGCTTTACCAACGAGCAAAAGGCCCACGGATTTATTTAAATGATCATCAAACCAAAGCCGGATTTACAGCCTGGACAAACACCATTGCATTTTCAAGTCAGGTTTGGAGTGGAACTGTCAAGGAATTTAATGTAAATGGTGAATTCTGGGGATATATTCCTGCGGGGACAGAAGTTACTTTAGATGTTACGGCTATCATGGGTGCTTATGACAATAGAAATGGCACAGGTGAGGTATCTTACACTGCACCACAAGACATTGAATATGAAATTTGGTTCTTCCCCCGCGGAGAAGGATGCCAGATAAAAGATGTTAAAAAGGTTTGCGCAAATGGCGATATAATTGATGTTACAAACGGCGATATACCATGTCCGGGAGAAAACAGTAAATGTGAAGAACTTAAAAAGAGCCTTGCAATATTTACCGAAGCAAGAAAAATGACGATTCAAAGCATTGGTGATTATCAAAAACAAATTGATGCACTTAACCAACACAATCCGCACAATACTGGGTATTTGAATGAATACCAGAATAATACTTTGGGCAATGATCCTGTTTGGAATAAAAAGAATCTGCAAATACTTCAAAGTGGAGCAGGTGGAGGGACTGCTTCATACCTCTACAATACGGAGAAGTGGAAAAACCAACTCAATAAATCCATTGAACTTCAAACGCTTAACCTGGAAAAAATAAACTGGGAAATCTCGAAATTAGAAGAGCAATTAAAACAATTAGGATGTAATTAAAAGGGACAAAATCATGAAAAAAACAAGCATACTACTCATATTAATCTCCATATTTTTCCCGGTTATTGCCCAGGTTTCAGGTCCAACACTGGAAGAGTATTGCAACAAACTGCTAGGATTAAAAAAACAAGAACTTAAACGCCTTGAAAACGGAGAAAAAGGAATAGAGGGCTATGCATTATATGGCAACAATGCACCAGCTTGTTTAATTACCGGAGACGATTTTACCGATCAACTAGTATCTTCAAAAAGCAGGATAAATATCCTGAATATCGAAATAGCATCGCTAGAGAATGTGCTTGCAAGTTTAAATCAACAAACACCGAATATAAATTCCAGCGGCTCAATGCTATCACCGATTGCGGATTCACATGTGTATGCCTACTCTTATTCGAATTGGAACAGGGCCAATTGGGGCAAATATGAAGTGCTTGGAGCTGGCTGGAACCCAACCGGAGGCGAAAAACGATCGTACCTAAAATTTGATGTTTCGGGAATCGATAAATCGACTTTTGAAAAGGCTGTGCTAAAATTGTACCACTACCACAATGCAGGAACGCAGGCAGCAGAGTTGGGGGTTTATACGGTGCGTAGCTCCTGGAATGAAGGAAATGGAACCTATAAACCAGCAAACATTGCAACTTCCGGCGAAATTTGCTGGATAAACCAGCCATCCATCGATCCATATCCCGTTGCATATTTTAATCCCGGTGCCAGCACCAACAAGTTTATTGAAGTTGATATTACAACGCTTGTAAAATCATGGCTAAACGGAATGCCAAACCACGGAATGGCAATCAAAGCAGGTGAAAACTATGTGTCCGGTCCCGAATCAATGTATGGTTTTTATGCGCGTGAGCATTCCGATGTTGACAAAAGACCTGCACTTATTATTAATGGAGGAGGACAAAAAATTATTACAACAACACCAACAGAAAACCTTGTTAAAAATGGAAGCTTCGAACAACCCGTTGTGGGATCCTACAAGAGTTATTATCCAGGACAAGATATTGAAGGCTGGCAGGTTATAAAAGCTGCGGTTGATATAACAGGCACCTACTTTAAAAGTTCTGAAGGCAAACAAAGTATAGATTTACATGGCACTGGCGGATTTGGTGGAATCCAACAAACAATTGCCACAAAACCAAATACAAAATATACGCTTACTTTTGATTTTGCGGGGAATGCAGTTGGAGGCCCGACGGTTAAAGAAATGAAAGTTTCAGCTGCTGGACAAAGTCAGGTTTTTAAATTCGATTGCACCGGGAAAAGTACCCAAAATATGGGTTGGGTTGGTCAAACATGGCAGTTTGTTGCAAACAGTACAAACACTATCCTCATATTTGAAACCCTTACAACATCGGGTGTTGACAGATACGGACCAGCCATTGACAACGTGAAAGTGATGGAAGGTTCTGGCTTGGGGCAAATCGTATCAAATGATTCAAATAACCTCCCTATTTTTGAAGATTTCAGTAAGGGCCTTGGAAAATGGGACATTGGAGACAATAATGCAGGGATAAGCGATGGAAAGTTGTTTTTCCATACAGGAAATTCCTTACTAGGAACGTTTAACAAAGAAGTTCCAATGGAAAATATCGAGATCGAATTTGATGGATATACCGAAACAAACGGAATCAATGTTTATTTACACAATGATAAGAGCGAAGGTTACATTGTATTTATGGGAGGTTGGTTTAATGCTCAATCAGGTTCTGATGTTGGGAAAGTTGCCGAAAATAGGGAACTGACACAAGGAAAAGTCTGGAAACCAAAACAATGGCACCATTACAAAGTAATAAAATGTGGGAATACACTTTCAACATTTTGTGATGGACGAAAAATATATGAACGAAATATTTCCAGAAAGTTTAATGGAAAAGGTAAAATAAAATTTAGTTCGTGGAATACGCGAATAGGAATTGATAACATAAAAGTTTCAATGTGTTCTGTAAATCAAATCACTACTGAAGGGAAATTATACCCTATAAATATTACAGGCGAATGGCATGTCAATCAGCATAATGGTTTTATTGGCACATTTACAATTCAACAAAACCAATCAGGACATCTTACCGGAAATGCAAGCTGGGACCGTCACGCCAGCGGAACAATTAGCGGACAGGTATCAGGTAATTCAGTTGAATTTACCATAAGTTATCCAAATGGCATTAAAGGAATTTATAAAGGAAATGTGACTCAGAACGGAATGGAGATTGTTCAAGGAAATGTTACGGCAAGTGATGGTCGTACGAGTGCCACCTGGGAAGCATCAAAAGTTGATGTGGATTCATCAATAACCGGAGAATGGAAGGTTAACCAAAGCACCGGACATCATGGAATATTACGTTTTCAGGTAAATACAATGGGGCAATTTACGGGTTCTGCCTCGTGGAATGGCAATTTATTTGGTTCTATAAAAGGTTCGGTATCGGGTAAGGCAATTGAATTTACAATCTCCTACCCTGGCAATGTCACTGGTTTATATAAAGGCATTTTGAGTAATGATGGAACAAAAATAAGGAATGGGACAACAGAAGGCAGTAATGGAGTAAGAGCCACCTGGGAGGCATCACGCTAAAAATAATAAAATGAGAATCTGGATTCGAAGAATTTTAGCCCTTGCATTTATATCCCTTGGATTGGCATTGGTATTTTTACCATTTAACAATACTCAGTCGGGGTCAGTTGAACAAGAGGTAGCCTATTTGCAAAAAGTAGGATTGCTTAATCCAGAACTGGTTAAATCGAAATTTCCGGGGGAGGAAATCCAAGAAGTTTCCGGTCCGGAATTCACAGAAGAAAAATTTCCTGAGATTTGGTGGGCAGTTAATAATTTAGACGAAAATTGGGTGACCGATACTTGTTCCATTTCTGAATGGAACAGCTTTCAAACTGCTTTTTTTAATGAGGTAAAAGAATTTAGGCTAATTGTTTTCAGGGAGGCATTAATTACTTGCTCAACCATTGAAACAGAGGAAAACCAACCATCTGTTCAATTCTCTTATTTGGGAAGATACAATACCCATATCAAAGAATTAAAGGAATCCGACTTAAAGAAATATCCAAGCATTTTAAAAGCCATTAAAAATGTAAATTTTGGCAAAGAATCAGAACGTGAATTAACACCAATCCCGAATAAGGAATGGTACAAAATGGTGGATTGTTATTTAAATCCGATGGAAGATTCTCAAACCTTTAAATTCGAAGGTGTTTTTTATGGCCCCGAGTTTGCTTGGGATACAATTTATAAAGACGGAACTATTGCTGGCTTACATATAATTTTAAAGATAATTGGCATCATACTTTTTGCTTGTGGAATACTATTACTAAAACGACTATATGTACGCAAACGAGGAATAATGATTAATCCAGCACGAATTGCCCTCCTCTACGACTTTATCACACTGCTTTTTGGGGTTCCTTCTGCGTATATGCTTGCCAATGTTGTAATGTTAAAATTATTCTATGTCGAGCCCATTACTTCTGAAGAATTTATTTTATTTCAAGGTGCTTTTTTCTTTGTGCTTGGCATTCCCTTCGTTACACTTTATACTAGCCGGTTTACTTCACAAAGTGTATTAATTAATTCGAAGGGTATTTTTGTCGATAGTTTACTTTTTACAGATTTTATAGACTGGGAATCGTTAAAATCAATCGACTTTTCGAACGATTACGTGCTGGTAAGCCGAGTAGGAATGCCCATGCCCAGGAAACTTCAGCAATGCCTAAAATTGATTGGTGACAACGAAAAAACAATTTTAATTAATGAACCTCAACTAAAATCGGTCAAGAGAAAGATTATTGCAAAATTAGACGAGCATACTCCTGCTTCAATAAAGGGCGTAATTTTAGAAAAACTAAAAAATTGGTAACATCCTATTTCTCGTAACACTCTCGTTGTTCTCCAGATTAATCACCTGCCACCAAAATGGTATCACAATCGGCTGCCTTTAATCGGTGTTTTAATATGCCCTGATATTCTTCAGAATTGTACCAGTCATTAAAATCATCCTTTGATGGGAATTCGATTAGTACAGTTCGTGTATATTCCCATTGCCCCTCCAAAACTGTTGGATTATTATCTACCGCAAGATATTTCCCGTTAAACTTCTTGAAAATGGCACCTGCTTTATCAATATATTTTTGATACTCCTTGGTATCATTTATTTTTATTTGAGCGACAAAATAATGTGGCATACAAAATTGTTTAAATGACTTTTTCTCAAAATTACAATAAAGCTCCCATAAGATCGTCTTTAATAGTCCCTTTTTATAGTCCTTCCTAAACCGCCTATCCCAACAGTAACATAATGCATATTCCCGTTAAAACCATCAAACTTTTTATCAAACTTCATCCAGTTATATGCATACCTTAACCTTAAAAACCAATACGAATCTTCAGGCTTATTTTGGCTTACAATTGCAATTTTTGGACGCCCCAGTTTTATATCAAAATTAAGACCCAAAGAATAGGTCCCTGAAAAATCCAGTTCAACATTTTCTAAATCAGGTTCTTTGTCCATATCATATTGAGTTGGTCCAATTCCCGAAGTTCCAATTCCTGCGAACGGGGCAATTTTAAATGCACTATTTTCTAAAAGTGTATACCCCAGCGTAATATCAGCTAAAAACACCCTCACTTGCGAGTTTTTTTCCCAAATACCCGAACCATAGTTCCATTCGTTCAGGTTTCTGCTAAAACCAATATAATCGCGTAAGTACAGGTTAAAATCTTTGTAACAAATATCGAAGGCAACACCCATCGGAACGTTGTTTTTATATTCTTCGGCAAGGCTCCCGTCAAAAATTCCATAACCACTAAAAAACTCAACCCCAAATCCCCATTTTGAAGGAACATATTTCAAACGGATATATTCCCTCGTATAAGCTTCATAATTGCTATTTGGGTTCTGTCCCAGAAATTCATCAGCCATCGTATTGAGTTCTTCCTGAGAAACCTGTTGGTTTTGATCCCCCGAAATTAAATAATTTAGGTTCATGATGAGGAAATCCTTCTCTTCTTTTGTTAATGACGATTCATGTAGTTTTGCTACCAGATAGTCCTTAAAGCCAATCGATTTTGCCAGCAATTTGCTATACAATAAATCGTTCACAGGTTTTATTTTATAGCGCATTGAGTTTGCAAACGACTCATCGAATTGGATTACACTTGTAAGTAATTGTTGATACTCTTTTGTCCAATACAATATAAACCAATATTCAGCCGGGTAAAAAGCCATATAATCATCGTTTTCAACCTCCTGGATTAAGTAGTCCTTAACCTCTTTTACTTTTTCGAGATTTTCATCGATAAAATTATCCATCAACATTCTTCTCCCTTTGGATATCAGCTCCGATTTTCCATCGTCATAGTTTAAGATTTCGTTCTGCAAACTGTCCCTCTGGGCGAAAGTTCCAATAGATAATATCATTAGCAGAAATAGGAATGCCAACTGCTTCATAGCTTAGTGAAAATTTAGATTAAAAGAATCTTTGCCTTATTGTTTATATGTACAAATGTGCTTTTCTTTGCCTTGCGAATTTAGTAGGATTACCAATAAATACAACATAAAAAAGGCAATTATTAATTTAATTTTGTTCTGACTCCTTCCAATATATTTTCTATTTTTAGCAAAAATTCAAATTATGCTCAAGAATAAGAAAATTATAGTCGTGCTTCCGGCATACAATGCTGCAAAAACCCTGGAGATTACCTATAAGGAAATTGATTTTTCAATTGTTGACGATGTCATCCTTGTGGATGATAAAAGCAACGACAACACCGTTGAAGTTGGGAAGAAACTTGGCATTAAACATATCGTTGTACATGAGCAAAACAAAGGATATGGCGGCAACCAAAAATCGTGTTACAATAAGGCTTTGGAGCTTGGTGCCGACATCGTAATTATGCTTCACCCTGATTATCAGTACACACCTTTATTAATACCATCCATGTCGCATCTGATTGCCAATGGATTATATCACGTTGTTTTGGGCTCCAGAATTCTTGGGAAAGGAGCGCTGAAAGGAGGTATGCCCATGATTAAATATGTGGCTAACCGTGGATTAACATTTATCCAGAATGTTCTGATGAGTGCCAAACTTTCGGAATACCATACCGGATACAGGGCATTCTCAAAAGAAGTTCTTGAAAGCGTAAACTACAATGCCAATTCGGACAATTTTGTGTTTGATAACCAAATGTTGGCCCAAATATGGTATGCCGGATATGAGATTGCAGAAATCACCTGCCCCACAAAATATTTTGATGATGCCTCAAGCATTAGTATTAAGAATAGTAGTATTTATGGGCTTGGGGTATTGAAAACTGCTTTTCAGTATAGATTTGCCAAGTGGAAGTTAAAAAAAATAGCATATTTGACTAAACCTCACTAATTGCTAATAAACTTGAGTTTCATGTTGTTATTTAAGTCATTGAACTGGTTTTTGCACAATAAAACATGAAGAAACTATTTGCAAGCATAGTACCTGAGTTCATTGTTATTTTGGTTTTATTAATAACGGTTAGACTATTTTTTAACTCGCAAGATATAACAATTAAAGGGGATGGACAGGGTTACTACGATTACCTTCCTTCCATATTTATTTACAATGACTTTCCATCCAAAGGCTTAAACGACTCAATGGATATATCGATGCGCATTAATAATTTACCAATGTACATTGATTATGAATCGTATAAAATCAACAAATACCCTTGTGGAACAGCACTCTTGGTATCTCCTTTCTTTATAGGTGCTCATATGATGGCACCTAAATTCGATATGCCACAAGACGGTTATTCTTCCCCCTATCAAAAAGCCATTTATTACGCCGCATTGTTTTATTTAATGTTGGGGTTATATTTCTTAAAAAAACTACTTAAACACTACAAAATTGACGATTGGATAATACTATTTATTCAATTATCAGCAGTTTTTGCAACGGCACTGACCCATTATACATATTGCGATTCATCTTACAGCCATGTGTATTCGTTTTTCGCAATCACAGCTTTCCTGTATTTTTCAAAAAACTACTTTATTACCAAAAGCAATAAGAGCTTTTTATTGGCAGCCTTCACATTGGGTTTAATTGTGATATTAAGGCAAATGAATGGTATAATCATTTTCTTTTTACCATTTATTTCCGGTTCGGCTGTAAACTTTCGAGAAACATTGGCTCAAACGTTTAATAAGGCTTGGTTATTCTCACTAGGGGTATTCATTTCTTTAGCAGTATTTTCAATTCAAAGTGCCTTGTGGTATATAGAGGCTAAGCAATTCTTCCTTTATTCCTACCAAGGTGAAAGTTTCGACTTCCATGATCCTGCCTTTTTTAAAGTACTATTCAGTTATAAAAAAGGATTATTCGTTTATGCTCCAATTTTGTTCTTTTCTTTTGTCGGATTAATCATGCTATTTCGTAAAAAACAGTATTTTCAACTGATATTCTGGATGTCATTCTTCATTCTACTGACCTATATGATCAGTTCCTGGGGATATTGGTCTTATGGATCTGGCTTTGGACACAGGGTATATATAGATTATTACACTGTTTTTTATATATTGTTGGCTATCGCAATCAATAATTTAAAAAGGATTTGGAAATATAGTTTTATTTTACTTTGTATTTCAACAATTGCCTTAAACATTATACAAACAAAACAATATAACCTGTTTATTCTCCATTGGGACAAAATGAACAAATTAAGTTATTGGAAAGTTTTTTTAAAACTAGATCATCGTTATCAGGGATTTTTATGGAAAAAAACCTATTACTTCAATGATAAAACGACTAAGAATATAGATTCTTTATTGATTGGAGATCTGCAAATACAACCAAAGTCTTGGGTCCCAATACTTATCGAAGATGTCAATAATTTTAGTTCTTTCAATAGCACAAATATTATTCAGATAAAGTTTAAAAATGATTTCTTATCAAAAAACAAATCAAAAATTGTAGTATCAATAACTGATTCTGTAACCAACAACATTGCATATTACCATGAAGCACCAATAATTCATTTCCCAGACAATAATATCCTGAATGAGTATCAAGAAGGTGTTTTTAATTTCGAGTTTACCCCAATAAAAAATCCCGAGAAGTATGTATTGAAAATACATGTTAAGACTGAAGATAAAGAATTAATAATAGATAATTTAAAGATAAAAATGCTGGGCTATTTGCTTTAAGTTTATCTTTAATGAATGAGCGCAATTTAATAACAGCATTTTTTTATGAACATGAAGTTTAAAAAAGAAATTATTTTCAATATTTATATTCCTATTGTTCTTTTCTCTGCAGCATTTGTCTGGAAGTATTTGAATATTGACGTCAGGGATATATCTATTGATGAACCGTTTACAATTTTTAATGCTCAAAAAGGTATAAAAGATATTCTATTATTGCCAACCCAAAATGAGCCAAATCCTCCATTATTTATGCTTTTGTTGCATTTCTGGATTAAGTTATTTGGGATTGGTGCCCATTCTGTGCGTATTTTGCCAATCTTATTTAATGGATTGACTACAGTTTTTATTTACTTGACAGGAAAACGTTTTTTTAATATCTGGAGTGGAATCACTGCATCGGCATTATTTATTTTTTCAACCTATCATTTCTTTTTTGGAGGAGACACCCGAACCTATTCCATGCTTTCCTTCGCTACCGCAAGTTCGCTTTATTATTTACTCTCCATCCATAAAGAACCGGATAAAATAAAATATTTGGTTGGATTTGTAATCTCCAACTTATTCTTGATTTACGGTCATTATTTTGGGTTGCTTGTCGTATTTATGCAGTTTGCAATTAGCTTTTTTTATGTTAAGAACAAAAAAGTTTTTATTCGGATTATCCTGGGATTAGTAATTACCGGATTGCTTTATATTCCAATGTTTGCAGTGCTGATAAAACAATTTTTCATATCTAAAAAAGGTACTTGGGTTTCTCCACCTACTAACTCTGAATTCATTCATCAATTGAGAGCATTTCTAAATTCTGATATGGCCCTTGATCTTGTTTTTTGGATTTTGGGCATTGGAATTATTTTTTCAATCTTTTCAAAAATTAAAAAAGAAGAAATACGGAACATATTTATTCTTTTACTTTGGTGGATTGTTCCCTATACATTAATGTTTTTTGTTTCCAGTAAGATTCCAATGTTTACCAATCGGTATATCTTATTTAATACAATCGGGTTTTATTTGTTTATTGCAGTAACAATTAATACTTTTTATCAAAAAATTAGATTTTTAGCCCCTATTTTAAGTATGGTATTGATATTTTTTGTTTATAAACATATGTACACAGGCAATTTTGCCTTGCGAAAAATCAAAGAAACAGCGGAATATGCAAATTCGAAAATGAATAATAATACCTTTACAATGATTTACCCTCACTGGGCCGACCTGGGATTTATATATTATTATAATCCTGAAGTATTTAAATCAATAAATAATTATGAAGAAGCACTGAGGGAAAATAATATTTATCGGACATGGGGTATTGACGACACAAGGTCATTTATCGAGAACATGAGTCCACCAAGAATCATTTTATACCAGAATAATACCCCTTCAATAGATCCTGAAAATATCCTTTTTAATTACATCGATAGTGTTTATACGAGAACTGATAGTGTTGCATTTGATGGAGGTACTGTAATTAGTATTTTTAGTTCGGGACAATAAGCAGATTAATTATTTTTAAATGTCAATAAACAACTATAATTGCTTCCAATAATGAAAAAAAATTTAAACAACCTTCCGCATAATACAAAGATTCTTGTTATAGTTATACCTGTGCTATACTTTATTATCGGGAGCTACTTTCGTAACCTGCTTGGTAATTTTTCATTGAGGTGCTTTGATCCGGAGTATATTTATTTTATGAGTGGGCTTACCATTTCCGACGGAGTACTAAAAGTAGGGCATATTGACAATCCCGGGACACCGCTTCAATTATTGGTTGCCCTAATTTTCAAAATAGTTTATTTTATCCGATCTACCCCTGCTGATTATCTTGACGATGTATTTACACATCCCGATTTATACCTTTCGGTTGTGAACCAAACAATAACCCTGTTCACCAGTTTATTGTTACTATTAGCGGGGAAGCTAACCTATAAGTACACAAAAAAAATACTGCATGCTTTGCTGATACAAACTGCACCTTTTTTGCCTTTAATTTGGTACGATATTATTGGCAGATTGGTCCCTGAACTGTTAATGGTATTCCCGGTAGTTGCCATCACCATACTGATAATTAAGAACTGCACAACCGCCAATCATAAAATGCAATTTATCGATATCGTTTTATTCTCGCTTTTTGTTGCGTTTGGCTTATCCATTAAACTGTCATTTATTCCAATCTGGATCATACCTTTTATTTTTATTCCGAAGTGGAAAAACAAATTGATTTATGCGGGACTTGGAATTCTTTTCTTTTTTATAATTGCATTCCCGGTTACGCTGCAATTCAATATTTTTTGGAGATGGGTTAAAAACCTGTTTATGCACAGCGGAACCTATGGTGGAGGCGAAGCCAATATTATCGACTTCAACTTATTTAAAGTTAACCTCGCACAAATGATCAATTTGGAGCAACGGTTTTTTATAATTTTGATCGTTTTAGCTATAACCCTTCTGATCTATTTGGCTGTGTTTCGAAAAAAATCGGATAAAAAAATTGTGAATATCAGTTCCGCAATTATTTTAACCGCGCTTATCCAATTAATAATGGTTGGAAAACATTTTGCACACCATTATTTTATACCGATCTTAATGTTTGCCCCGCTTATTGTATTTCTTATATCAACACTTTTTCAAAAAATTCACAAATCGAAATATGTAGCCGCATTTGCAAGCCTTGCAATTATTTTCTATTTGGTTTGGAGTTTTAATTACAATCAGAAGTGGTTACAGGTTAAAACTTTTGCAATGGAGAGCGATATTAGCAAAAGAGCTGAAACATGGCATTTTGCCCAAACACTTGAGGACAATAGTTATAAAATTATCACATCACAGAATTACGGATGTCCGTTTATAGAATATACCCTTTTTTATAGTCAGGCATGGGCAAAAAACAGTAAGAAAAGTGAATACAGCAAAGTTTTGGCAAAGCTTTATCCAAATTCTTATAGTTATTTCACGTTTAGTGATGAAATGAAATATTGGGGTAACAAGCTGTGTATTGATCAAATTATTCAATCAGGCAAAAAAACGTATCTATACATCGAAAACGATGATGTAGTCCTGTTGGATAAATCGCTTCAAAAAATACAAAGTGAAGATACAACAAACGTTAATATCAATAAAAAACTCATTTACAAAAATTCTAAAACCAAGGAGGTTATTTATGAGTTGAATTTTAACGATGCTTTAAAAATCGAGAATTAAAGTGACAAATTATTTGCTTCCACGTATGTCAAAAATCAAGACATTTTTATACTCCCCTATTTTATTTTGAATAAAAGGCTGAAGTACTTCTTGAGACAACATAGTTGAATCGTTCACGATCAGGTATTTTGCACCTTGCTCAATTCGTTTAAGAAATGTTTCTTGTTTTGAAAAATCACTACCAAATTCGGTATAACCTTTTCTTTTCATATAATATAATGATGCATTGATTGTAAAGTCTGGAAATGAAATGACCTTATCATCTTTTTTAACACCTAATTTATGAAAGACAGGTTCAATTTCTGTTAAAGCCTCCATTTTATTCTTGTACATATCATTCATCCATCCTTTGTGCCGATCTTCAATCCGTTTTTTACAAGTATTGGCATTTAAAAGAAAAAAAGCAATGCCAATTATATATATTATCGGATGATTAATAATCCGTTTATCTTTTAAAAGAACAAATAAGAACGCCCAGACCATAATAAAAACCACTAATAGGTTTATTGTATAATAATCATGACCTTCTAAAACCTGAAACCAAAGCAACATTTGAATTAAAAAACCTACTGGAAGAACAATTAGAAAGAATCGTAGAATGGGACTGATTTTTTTAATAAACACCAGTAATAATAGCCAAACCCCAACTGTTATCCATTGTGTGTAAGGCAAAAACAGTTCTTTAAAATATATTTTATCTAATGCGTCAATTATTCTTAGAAATTGCTCTTTGGTCATATCCCAAACAGGCCATATGCCATGATATGAAAAATGCCCTCCATGAATCTTATTGTAGTAATCTACATATACATACCAAAATAAAACCAATATAACCGCAACTAGAAAAGGCAACATTTCTTTAAATTGAAATTTAAAGATTCTTTGCTCCTTTTTCTGAAATATAAGTTCGAACAATACCCATCCGCCTAATGAAATAAACGAAAGGGCAGATGTTATTTTTAATAACATTGCCAAGCAAAACAAGATTGCAGTAATCCAAAGGATAACTTGCTTTCTTGTTTTGAGATATTTTAACAAGAAAAACCATGCAATAAAAATAAATGAAAGAGAAGGAACATCTGGCAGAAAATTTGGCCCATAAAAAACAACCATTGGCGATGTAAACAAAAGCAGGCTAATAAATGCTGACCAAAACCTATTTTTAATTAAAAAATCAAGACCGTGAAACAAAGCAAGTAATCCAAGAAACTGGATCAGCAGCTGGAATAAACGGAAAACACCAATATTATTTCCAAACACTTTCCATAATTGGGCTACTGTATAATATATTATCGGGAACTCACCAACACTTTTACCAGATTCTCCTCCATCACAAAATTGATTGTGCATTTCTGGTTTAAAAATGGGTAGATTACCCTCGTAGTAGTTTTGTGCCAACGAAACACTATTTGTTTGTCGCCAAACATGAACAGATTGTGGAGGAGCAAATATTAACTTATTTAATCCATAATAAAATATGGTCAAAGAAAAGATCAACAAAAAGAATATATTGCCTGCAATTCTTGATTTTATAATTTTTTTAAAACTCATATTTGTTATTTTTTATATATCTGAAGGCTTGTTAGTTATAAATATCATATTAATTACAGTCTCCGAATTAATATTATTGATCCTTTGGCTTAACCACATAAACCCCTTTCATTGCCATTTCATAGTCCGGGGTTTCAAGCAATTCCCAGTAACCCGGTTGTGGGCGAATATGCCAGAACGAATTCCAGTAAGCCGCTTTTGTCATATCGGCAAAGTGAATTGAACCATGCGTGTATTTCTGAACCTGAAAGTTATTAAATACGATCAATAGCAACACAATTCCTATAAGTGCTTTATAAATTCCTTTTTTAATCCGTTCGGCTTCTGATAAAATCAAGGCAAAGGGAATGGCAAGGAGCCCATAAGAATCGACAAAGGAGCGCTGTCCGAATGAACCTCCGTACCACCAACACCACCATGAAAAAATGAGATAGATGTTCAACACCGTGAAAATCAAAATTGCCCAGGAGTATTCCCTTTTTTTAAATACGGAATAGAAAACGCCAATCAACGAAATAATCATTAAAGGCGTATATAACAACCACCCTTTCCGGTAACTAAATAAGCCATCGATAATTTGTGGGTTGGTAAAAAAGAACCCTTCATTGGTGTACGAATAAAAAAACAAGTGCCCCGTAAAATGGATATTATAAATAAATTGTGGCAGCCAAACCAAAAGAAATGCCAGTAACATTCCTAAAAACCAGTGGATTTTTTTTAATACAAAACCAATCTTTTCTTTTAGAAGCAAAAAACTGGAAACATTAAACAGGAAAAAAATAATCAAAACAACCACGTTTGACGGACGGATCAGTACAATCAGCCCGGCAAGGGCACCTAAGCCAAACAAGCGCTTAAATGTGGGCTTATCGTGCCATTTCATGGTATGCCAAATAAACACATTAAAAAGGGCAAAATTGTAGATGTGCGACATAGTCCCTTCAATGCTGGCATAATAAAGTAAATTGGTTCCAAGGGCGATCGCAACAATCGAAATTGCCGCTATTTTATCGGAAAAATACCTCAACAATATTTTTCGCATATAAATTAAGCCAATTAATAAATAAAAAAGATAACTAATTGTGAGTGCAAATTTGTAGGGCTCAGAAAATCCATAAGCTTCGTACCCAAGCAGCTTTGCTGCGGCATGCCCCACAAAAAAGAATGGCGCATAAATCATCGATAGCCCCATCGACATTTTAATAACGTTGTTGCCATTTGGCAAATGAACCGCCCAAAATGTACCATTATCAATGGTTTCTGCTTTTTTTATCCCAAGATCATGAAAAATAAAAGTTGCTGGCAAATAACCATAATAATTTATCACATCAGAAACAATAACTCCATTCTCGCGCGTCCATTGTTTCTTTTGAAGTGTAAACAAACTGATTAAAACAACACAAACAATTAGGCTATAACGGGATAATTTGTTTTTCAATTTCATCGGTTTTTTGGGGAAGAAAACGCTCCTTCCATTGCAAATTTAGGAGATTGAATCAACTTCCCAAATTTTCATGATTCTATTTCTTTTGTTAATCGTATTTTCGTTTCTTTGCACAAAAATCGCCATTCTATGGTTTTTAGCAGCATCTTATTTCTGTATGTTTTTTTACCTGTATTTTTGTTTCTTTACCATTTGGCAGGAGCAAAACTTAAAAACTATGTATTGCTTGCTGCAAGCCTTATCTTTTATGCATGGGGTGCACCCTTGTTCATTTTTCTGGTTATAGCATCACTGGTAGTGAACTTCTATATTGTCAGGCAGCTCGACAAAAATCAAAATAAAAAGGTTTACGTGATCCTTTCGGTGATTATAAACCTGGGATTATTGGTCTATTTTAAATACGCAAATTTCTTTGTCGATAATGTCAATTTTTTTCTTGAAAGAATGGGCACACAGGCAGTGACCTGGACAAAAGTTGCCCTTCCGATTGGGATTTCATTCTTTACTTTCCAATCGCTCACCTACACGGTTGATGTTTATCGGAAGGTACACAAACCCCTCGATAAATTATCAGACTATTTGCTGTACATATTGATGTTCCCTCAACTAATAGCAGGTCCAATTGTCCGGTTTAACACCATTGCTGATGATATTACCGATCGAAAATCAAATGAAACACTTGACAATAAACTACTTGGCATCTATCGGTTTTTAATCGGGCTTTCAAAAAAAATACTCATTGCCAACATTTTAGGTGAACAGGTTGATGCCATTTATTCAATGCCGAACGGGCAAGTTGATTCGGGCTTGGCATGGATTGCAATTGTAGCATATTCGTTCCAAATATATTTCGACTTCAGTGGATATTCAGACATGGCAATTGGTTTGGGCAAAATAATAGGTTTTAAATTTCCCGAAAATTTCGATAACCCATATACCTCACAAAGCATTTCTGAATTTTGGCGGCGGTGGCACATCACCCTTGGCCAGTTCATGAAATATTACTTGTATATACCTTTGGGTGGCAACAGGGTAAAAACACCCACACGCTTGTATTTTAACCTTGTCGTTGTATTTCTGCTTTCCGGGCTTTGGCATGGATCGTCATGGAATTTTGTGATTTGGGGCGCATGGCATGGTTTGTTTTTGGTGCTCGACCGTTTATTCCTCCTAAAGTTCTTAAAATCGATTGGCAAAATTCCAGGTACCTTAATTACCTACATGATTGTACTTGTTGGCTGGGTTTTCTTTCGGATTGAAGATTTTAACCAGGCACTCTTCTACATTCAAAAGATGTTTACTTTCGATTATTCGGCTTCCCTCGAAACAATTTCAACAGAATTTAAATTCACCATGGTTCTTGGCTTTATCTTTTCATTTATAGTTTTAACAAAACCTGGGCAATGGTTACAGCATAAGGTCTATTTCGCCGAGCCAAGCCTAAAAATGCACATACTATATTTCTCCATCTCTGTTTTATTATTGATAATATGCACGGGCTATATAAGTTCTTTCGGATTTAATCCATTCATTTATTTTAGGTTTTAACGATGAAAGCAAAGAACATTAAAATAGCATTACTCATTGTTGCAGCCCTTATGGTAACCATGCCATTGCCGTTAACATTTACCAAACTTAACCGTGTTATACCTTTGAAAGGGGATGTGAGGCTTGAGCAACTCCCAAGTTTAAACAAACAAGATTGGTTTGATGGTATTTTTCAAACGAGGTTTGAAAAATACATTAAGGAAAATATCGGTTTTAGGCCCTGGTTTGTCAGGGTTCGAAATCAAATAACATACAGTTTGTATGAAAAGCTAAATGCCGCATACGTAATTCGAGGGAAGGATAATTATTTTTATGAAACAAATTATATCAAAGCCTATTTAGGGACAGATTTTATAGGAACAGATTCTATTGTTCAAAGAGCGGAAAGGATTAGGGTTTTGCAGGATTCGTTACAAAAAAAGGACAAGACCCTCCTAATTTGTATAGCTCCGGGTAAAGGTTCATTCTATCCAGAATACATTCCTGATTCGTATTTGCCGGATAAAAAAGACCTAAGCAATTACAAGGTGTATAGGTCAGCCTTTGATTCATTGAAAATTAATTACATCGACTTTAACGGCTGGTTTATGAACATGAAAAAAGATTCGAAGTATGTTCTTTACCCAAAATACGGAATCCACTGGAGCCACTATGGTATGCTGTTGGCAACCGACAGTTTGGTCTCTTATATCGAACATATTAGAAATATTGATTTGCCTGACCTGATCATGGACAATTATAAGCTTTCGAAAAAACTTAACAAGTCTGATTATGATATTGCGGATGGGCTAAACCTGGTTTTTAAATTGCCTATCGATCCTCTTTGTTATCCTGAAATAAGTTGGGAAAATGCTGATAATAAAGCCCAGCCTAAGGTAATCGTTATAGCAGACAGCTTTTATTGGAGTATGTTTGGCACCAATGTATGGAATAAGAGTTTCAGCCCGGGTGGGTTTTGGTATTACAACGAACAGGTTTATCCGGAAAGCTTTGCCAAAGAATTAAAGGTTGAAAATGTGAACCATCAGGAAGCGATCAATAACAACGATGTGATTATTATTATGGCCAACGAAGCCAACCTACCAAAGTTCCCATGGGGATCGGTTGATAACTTTCTTAGCTCATTCGAAACGGGCTACAACAATTCATTTGCTGAACCTAAAATAGTAGAAGGTCCATCGTTGTCGGAAATCAGCGAGCAAATGGCCATTATAAAGGCTGACAAAAAATGGTTTGAGGCCATAGAACAGAAAGCAAAAGAAAATGGGATTTCAGTTGATTCTATGCTTTACCTGGACGCAAAATGGGTTATCGAATACAACAAAACCCACGAAAACTGAGGCTTATTTTCTTGAAAAAACATTGTACTTCAAAATACAATAAATCGCTCGCATTCCGTCTTTCCAACCAATCTTTTTTCCTTCTTCGTAGGTACGTCCGTAATATGAAATTCCGATTTCATAAATCCGAACTTTAGGAATCCTTGAGATTTTTGCAGTGACTTCCGGCTCGAAACCAAATCTGGGTTCTTTTAAATTTAAACCCTGTATCATTTCGGTTCTGAACATTTTATAACAGGTTTCCATATCTGTCAGGTTCAGGTTGGTAAACATGTTTGAAATCCGTGTTAAAAGCTGGTTCCCAATCGAGTGCCAGAAAAACAATATCCTGTGCGGATTACCGCCCATAAAACGGGAGCCATAAACCACATCGGCAAATCCTTCGGCAATAGGTTTCAACAGGTCATTGTATTCTCTTGGGTCATATTCCAAATCGGCATCCTGAATTACAAGCAAATCCCCTTTTGCCTCTTTAATGCCACGGTGAAGTGCTGCACCTTTCCCCATATTTTTAGGTTGGTGATAAAATTGCATATTTAATTCCGGATTATTTTTTCTGTATTTTTCCACAACTTCAACCGTTTTATCGGTGCTGAAATCGTTCACAATAATCAATTCTTTTAGGTAACCATATTTTAAGTCTACTTCTTTGATTTTATCCAGTATGGAAGTTATGGTATTTTCTTCGTTATAAGCAGGTATAACAATTGAGAGCAATTTTTCCTTCATTATGTTTACTGTTAAATGACCTATTCTGTTGTTAATTTGGGAAATCAAAAATAAGGATAAATACATTACAACAGTCAAATTTGCTTGCATAATTGGTTGTTCAACTATTTTTTATTTGTAAAATGAACTTATATCTTTGAACAAAAGAAAAGCTATGGCAAAATCACTTGTCAACACGAATGCAAAATTCGGTACAATGCCGGTATTCCTTACTGCATTATCAACAATCCTGGGTGCAATTTTATTCTTACGTTTCGGTTGGGCCGTTGGGCAGGTGGGCTTCTATGGAGTTATTGGCATCATTGTCTTGGGGCATGTAGTTACCATTCCTACAGCTTTTGCGGTTGCCGAAATTGCCACCAATCAACGTGTTCAGGGTGGCGGGGCGTATTACATTATTTCACGCTCATTTGGGTTAAATATTGGTGGTGCCATCGGAATTGCATTGTTTTTATCACAGGCCATAAGTGTGGCATTTTATGTGATCGCTTTTGGTGAAGCATTCGAACCTGTGGTTGACTGGGTCCACCAAAACTATAATTTTGTAATTCCCGACCGACGTTGGATATCTATTCCAACGATGTGCCTTTTGTCGTTGTTAATTCTCACCAAAGGTGCAAACATCGGCATGAAGGCTTTATATGTGGTTGTCACCTTGCTACTTGCATCACTTGTCCTGTTTTTTGCAGGTGATTCACCTATTAAACCACAGGAGGTTAACTTTCATGCCCATATATTGGAAAACCATAATTTCTTTTTTGTTTTCACAATTATTTTCCCGGCTTTCACAGGTTTAGCTGCAGGACTCGGGCTTTCCGGGGATTTAAAAGATCCTAAAAAATCTATCCCTAAAGGAACACTTTGGGCAACGGTAGTTGGTATGGTTATTTATGTAGCTATTGCCTATAAATTTACGGTTTCTGCATCTCCCGATGATCTGGTCAGTGACCAATTGATCATGAGTAAAATTGCGCTTTGGGGACCAATTATACCAATTGGGCTTGGTGCTGCAGCCCTTAGTTCTGCCCTCGGATCTATTATGGTTGCGCCCAGAACCCTTCAGGCGATTGGCTTTGACGATATATTCCCGCAAAAAACCATTAATAACTGGTTTGCCAAAGGAAAGAAAGTAGATAACGAACCGGTAAACAGTTCATTTATAACCATAATTATTGCATTTGTTTTTGTTTTAATAGGAGATATCAACTTTGTTGCACAAATTATCTCCATGTTTTTTATGGTGACTTACGCCGCTATTTGCCTTATCTCATTTTTAGAACATTTTGCTGCTGATCCGGCATATCGGCCAACATTCCGTTCAAATTGGTACATCTCTCTTATTGGCACCTTGTTTTCGTTTTGGTTAATGTTCCAGATGAATGCCCCTTATGCAGCCATTTCCTTGCTCATAATGGGTTTGATTTATTATATGATCAACCACACAAAACAACAGGAGAAGCATGGTCTAAATAAACTTTTCAGGGGCGTTATTTTCCAACTTAACCGGCAATTGCAAATATTTCTTCAACGAGCCGACAGGGACGAGAAAGAATTCAGTTGGCGACCATTTGGCGTTTGTATTTCACACGATACCTTTAAGCGCAGGTCGGCATTTGATATTATGCGGTGGATTTCCTATAAATATGGATTTGGAACCTATATCCACTTTATCCAAGGTTATCTCGATCAGGAAACCACTAACGAATCAAAAGAAGTTTTAGATCGCCTAATACACCTTTCACATGGCAGTAAAAACAGGGTATATCTGGATACCATTATCTCGCCATCATATACCTCAGCTATTGCTCAAGTGGTTCAGTTATCCGGGATTTCAGGAAAAGGGAACAATCTCATATTGTTTGAATATTCAAGAACCGATCCGGGAAACCTACAGGAAATAATATCAAATTACGGCATTGTTGATTCTGCAGGTTTCGATATCTGCATTTTAAATACTTCGTACAAAAGCTTCGGCTATAAAAACGAAATGCACATCTGGATCAAGCCCGATGATTATAGAAATGCAAATTTGATGATCCTGCTTGGGTACATTATTCTTGGCCATCCAGATTGGAAAAAAGGGCATATAAAAATATTTGCACTTTACCCTCCCGAAGAAATGGATGAAAAAGAGAAACAGCTACTTAGCCTAATAAAAGCAGGTAGGTTGCCCATAAGTCCATCCAATGTTTCAATGGTTTCGTTTGAAAAAGAGAAGAAAAAAGAAGTTATTTGCAAATATTCTGCAGACGCAGATTTAACAATAATCGGATTTAGCCCGGATATGCTTAATGACACATCTGAATTTACAGATGGTTACAGCGATCTCGGTAACATTTTGTTTGTGAATGCCAATAAGGCAAAAGCCATAAACTAAATGCCTGAAATTCGCGTTAAAGATATTGGAATAGATAGTTGCCATCATAAAAACTAAAAATGGAAAGAATTGCAATATTTCCAGGTTCATTTGACCCATTTACCATTGGTCATGAATCGATAGTGAGAAGAGCCATCCCTATGTTTGATAAAATTATTATCATGATAGGATATAATTCAAATAAAAAATCTTTCTTCCCTTTGGAGAAAAGGGAAAAATGGATCAACCAAGTGTTTAGTAATGACGCGAATGTTGAAGTCAAGAGCTATGAAGGATTAACCGTTGATTTTTGTAAAATAGTGGATGCCAAATATATTTTAAGGGGAATTCGCACCTCTTCTGATTTTGAATACGAAAGGGCTATAGCACAGGTAAACAAACAAATGTACCCTGAAATTGAATCGGTATTTTTACTTACCACACCTGAACATACACCAATCCAATCAACTATTGTCAGGGATATTATTCAACATGGCGGCGATGCAAGCAGGTTTCTGCCTAAAGGATTAAACTTTGACGAATTTAAACCCGAATAAGTGCAAATGTTTCAACGGATTATATTCTTGTTCAGCCTTTTTTTTGTTTGTTCAACGTTTGCCCATGCAACAAAAATAGTTGGTTATGAACCTGATTATGCAGGCAGGATTATCCAGTTTTATGCTTATTCTGATCCTATTACAAAGAACCATCAGGATATTTTTTCTATCCACATCCAAAGCGATGGAAATTTCTCACAAAATGTAACTATCAAAGAAACAACAGCCTGCTATGCCGATTTCGATGTTTATTCTGGCACCTTGGTTCTTGAACCTGAAAAAGAAATCAAAATAAAATTGCCGGCATTAAGACCTAAAACATTTGCCGAAGAAAAAAACCCCTATTTCAAACCTGCACGTTTTTGGTTTCAAATAGAAACGGATAACAAAAATGAAATAAATAGTGTTTGTAACAGGTTCGAGTTACAATACAATGAACTTGTTGACAAGAACTTCAACAAACTTTATTTCCGGCAATCTAAAGCAGTGCTTGATTCGGTTAGCAAAACCCTCCGCGCTAATTTTCATGAATTCAACAATCCGTTTGTTCAAAACCTTATTCAATTTCGTTTGAAGGTACTTGAAAGTGAAGTACTAAGGCAAAATCAGGATAAAATATTTGCTGAACTTCAAGCTTCAGATTTCACTTGTTTCAATCCCGGGTTTATTGATATTTTGGACCGCATATTTACCAATAAACTGTTTTTTGAAACTAACTCGATAGGTGGCAACGACCTTAGAAATACTGTAAACAAAAGTGATCTGGTGCATCTCAAAGAATTTGCAAAAGAAAAATATGCATTAAAGAAAGGTGTGGACGACCTAGTCCTTTTAAAATTGCTTCACGACGCATATTATTCAGGTAATTTCTCAAAACAAGCGATTTTAACAATGCTGGAAAACGATATATTCAAACAAAACTCGATGAAGGAAATCCCGGCATTTGCTGCTTCTATCTCAAATAAAATTGTTTACCTCACACCTGGAACAAAAGCTCCTGAAATTTGCCTTCCAGATTTAAGCTCAAAGGTTATTTGTACGTCAAAAAGCGATCGAAATATTTATTTAATGTTTATGGATATGGAGCTTCAGATTTGTAGGGAGCACCTTAAATACCTCCCAACAATCACAGAAAAATTCAAAGACAAATTAGAAGTTTATATTGTTCTAATAAATCCCAGGTCAGAAAAAATAAATGAATTTTTGGAGTCTCATAAAATGAACTCGAACGTACTGTTTGACACTAACTTTCGCACTATTTATAAAATCAAATCCTACCCCAGCTGTTTTTTGCTTGGAAAAGATCAGGAAATAATCCTGAACCCTGCAAAATCGCCCCTCGATGGTTTTGAAAATCAATACAGGGAATACCTCAAACGCATAATGTTTCGACAAAACAAATAATAACATTTTCAAGAAGGAAAAACTCAGTCATCCTTTCCAATATAATTGTTCCAAAGTTCAATAATACTGGCATACGAATTCTCCTTAAGCTTTAAGGTGCATTCATTTTTATTTGCCCAAAGTACTTCTGTGATATCTTCCTCCACCTGAGGTTTTATCTCTTCATCCCCACTATGTTGCATTTCAAACCACGAGGTCTTTTTCAAAATCCATTTCCCTTTTGATTTTCCAAACTCTGATTTATAAATATGCCAGGTATTCGAAATTTTCCGTTCAATTTTAAGTTGCGCAATTCCGCACTCTTCCCGCACTTCCCTCAAAGCAGCTTCCCTAACCGACTCACCTTTGTCAATTTTCCCCTTGGGCAAATCCCATTTGCCCCTCCTAAACATGATTAAATATTTATTGTCTGTCCTTACTATTCCACCAGCTGCCTTTACAATCTTAAAATAGCGTTTAAATGCTTTCCATGCTTTTTGGGGTTTGTTTGTGGTCAATATTAATTCTTTATTATCGCTTTTAAAAAAATGATTAAGAATAGTGTTCATATTTAGTAGCAAATCTCCGTCAACAGGCTGTATTTGTGAAGATTCAAAAAGTGGATAATTCTCAATTACAATTTTTATTATTCTATCATTAAAAAAAACTTTATACATTTGTTTTGAATTTAGAAAACACACTACAACTATGGAATTAATGCAAAAAGAGGTTGCCCGAAGGCTCCTACAAATTAACACAATAAAAATCCAACCTTCAAATCCTTTCACCTGGGCTTCGGGTTGGAAAGCACCAATTTATTGCGATAACAGAAAAATTTTATCTTATCCGGAAACCCGGACTTATATAAGGGATCAGTTTGTAAAAATAATTAAAGAGAATTACCCAAATGTGGAAGTTATTGCAGGTGTGGCTACCGGGGCAATTGCACATGGCGTACTCGTTGCCGAAGCTTTGGGGCTTCCATTTATTTACGTACGGTCGAAACCAAAAGGGCATGGCTTAGAAAACCTTGTTGAAGGGGATTTAAAACCTAACCAGAAAGTGGTGGTTATTGAAGATCTGGTTTCTACAGGTGGAAGTAGTTTAAAAGCTGCACAGGCCATCGATAACTTCGGAGGAAATGTACTGGGAATGGTGGCTATATTTACGTACAATTTCCCGCAAGCAAAAGAGAATTTCAAAAATGCCAATCTTGAACTTATAACGCTTTGCAGATACCAAAACCTTGTTGACATTGCCGTAGAAGCCGGCGACATCACAGAAAAAGAGGTTAACAGCTTGATGAATTGGCGTGAAGACCCTGAAAACTGGGGGAAATAAAATAATTCGAAAAATTCAATAAATCTTCCCACGAAAGTGGGATTTTTTTTATTCCGACATGGGCATTAGCAAGTATGTAAGCGAAGTAAAATACATTTACAGTTCACAAGAAAAAGTATTTGATTACCTGTCAAACTTTGAAAATCTTTCGAAATACGTAAATGAAGGATTACTTCAAAAAGTTACAGAACAGGTTCCGCAAGTTAAAATCAGCAATTTTGAATCTGATAGGGATTCCTGCCGTTTCCAGATTTCCGGGCTTGGATTGGCAGAAATACGAGTTGTTGAGCGCAAAGAATTTTCTACAATTAAAGTGGAAAGTTCAGGAGGGCTTCCATTATCAATGACCTTTTGGATTCAAATACTGCCAAACGGTGAACACCAAAGCAAGATGAGGCTAACACTTCATGCCGATATGAGCATGATGATAAAAATGATGGCAGGGAAAAAACTGGAAGAAGGAATTAACCAACTCGCAGATACCTTGTCACGTTTGCCTTATAATGGGTAATCACCAGAGCTTGATTTCATCAGAATAGATTTTTCTAATCTGCATTTGATTCCCGAGGCAAAATATATTCAATTTCTTTAAACAGAAACTTGTCTATTTTTCCCTCCTTGTTGACAACCTTTACCCTGCCAATTTCGTCAACGCCTATAATTTTACCTGAGAATTGCCTTTCATTGGCAATATAATCAGCCCAGATCCCTTTTTTATATAAACGCTCATGGTATGCCTCTATAAGTTCATCAATTCGTCCGAGTTTAAGTTTCTCGTATTGTTTTTCAATCGCTAAACAAATATGCATCAAACAGTTTTCAATATCGTAATCAATTTGGGTTAGTTGTTTTAATGATATTGGATTTGGCAAATCATCCGAAAACCCTTCCTGGTTTAAGTTAAATCCAATACCAATTATCGATTCTGTGATGCTGTTGCCCGAAATCATATTCTCTATCAACATGCCAGCAACTTTTTTATGCCCGATATAAATATCGTTTGGCCATTTAATGGTGACACCTTCAATCAAAGGATTCAAAAAGTCAGTAATTCCCAAGGCAGTTGCCATAGAAATGGTAAATTGTTTTATTGGTTCGATAAAATAAGGACAAATAACAATACTGAATGTTAAATTCTTTCCCTTTTCGCTTTCCCACGTGTTGTTGGCATATCCCCGTCCATTTTTTTGACATTGTGCCAAAACGACAGTGCCTTCTTCTGCCTCTTTGTGCATAACCATTCCCTTGGCATAGTTGTTGGTAGAATCAACGTCGTTTAAGCGAATAATCTTAGCCCCAATCATAAAGTTCTTTTTTAGTCGTTTAGTTGTAAACTATTTTGTAAAAATAAGGTTAATTAGCTTAGTATTATTATTAACACAATAATAACCGGAAACGATGAAAAAAAGTTTCCATTTTATTAAAAGCATAAATACTAGAAACCAATGAAATGCAGCAAAAAGATTATCTTTGTATTTCGATATAAAAATATATGAGGAAAAAACAGGAAACAGAAAAAATAGAAATTGAAGCCATAGTAGAAGGAATCCAAAAATTAAAAGGAAAAGAGATTCTAAAAATCGATTTAACAAAGATCGACCATTCAGAATGCAATTATTTTATTATTTGCCACGGAACATCCAACAAACATGTTGAAGGGATAGCACAATCGGTTGAAGAAACAGTGGAAGAGGTGCTTGGGGAAAGAGTTTGGCACAAAGACGGATATAGAAATGGCATTTGGGTTTTACTGGATTACGGAACCATAATGGTGCATGTATTCCAGGAAGAAGCACGTAGGTTTTATAACCTGGAAGCTTTGTGGGCCGATGCAAAAGTTAGTAAAATTGAAGAACAGAGTTAACCTTGAATTATGACAGATAAAAAACAGAATAAGAATAATCCCCAAAATTTTAAATCACCCTTTGGAAATTTAGGTGGTGGTGGAAATGGAAAAAAGCCAAAATTTAACCCTTATTGGATTTATGGAATAATTGCCCTGGTTTTTATTGGAGCAAATTTTTTATTTAGCAGTAGCCGGGGTCCGGTTGAAACCAATTGGAATGTTGTAAAATCAACCATGATAGCCAGTCAGGACATTTCCAAAATTGTTGTGATCAACGAAAAAAAAGCAACTGTATATTTAAAAGGCGATCGCCTTGACAAATACCAGGCACAGCTTAATGGTAAATTTACAAAGCCTTCAGCTTCTGGTCCACATTTTTATTTTAAAATCGGGGCGCTGGAAACCTTTGAAAGAAATTTGCAAGAAGCCCAAGAGGGTTTATCGGAAGAAATCATCCTTGAATTTGATGAAGATAAGAATGTTGCCGGGGAATTACTTTGGACAATTGGTCCATTTGTGCTCATTATTATTCTATGGTTCTGGATATTCAGACGAATGAGCAAAGGTGCTGGTGGCGGAGGAGCCGGAGGTATTTTTAATGTTGGCAAATCGCAGGCAAAAGTTTTTGATAAAGACTCAAGGGTCAATACCAATTTTAAGGATGTTGCAGGCCTATCGGAGGCTAAGCAGGAAGTGGAAGAAATTGTGCAATTCTTAAAAAGCCCCGACCGTTACACAAAACTCGGAGGAAAAATACCAAAAGGGGCATTATTGGTTGGTCCTCCCGGAACAGGAAAAACCTTGCTCGCAAAAGCAGTCGCCGGTGAAGCCGATGTGCCATTTTTCTCAATGTCGGGATCTGATTTTGTGGAAATGTTTGTGGGCGTAGGTGCATCAAGGGTAAGGGACCTATTTAAACAAGCCAAAGAAAAAGCACCATGTATCGTATTTATCGATGAGATTGATGCAATTGGCCGTGCTAGGGGAAAAAACCCAAATATGGGATCAAACGATGAAAGGGAAAATACCCTTAATCAATTATTGACCGAAATGGACGGGTTTGACACAAACAGCGGGGTTATTATTTTAGCAGCTACCAACAGGGCAGATGTTTTGGACCGTGCTTTAATGCGGGCAGGAAGGTTCGATAGGCAGATCCATGTGGAACTGCCTGACCTCAACGAACGGGAAGAAATATTTAACGTTCATTTGAAACCAATCAAACTTTCAAATAAGGTAAAAGTCGATTTTCTTGCCAAACAAACGCCCGGTTTTTCAGGTGCAGATATCGCAAATGTATGCAATGAAGCTGCATTAATTGCAGCAAGAAAAAACCGGGACGCGGTTGGAAAACAGGATTTTCTTGACGCTGTTGACCGGATTGTTGGCGGATTGGAAAAGAAGAATAAAATTATCTCTCTTGAAGAGAAAAAAACCATTGCTTACCACGAAGCAGGCCACGCAACCATTGGTTGGTTGTTAGAGCATGCCCATCCGTTGGTGAAAGTTACCATCGTACCAAGAGGAAAAGCATTGGGTGCTGCATGGTACCTGCCGGAGGAAAGATCGATTACGACCAAAGAACAACTTTTAGATGAAATGTGCTCTGCATTGGGTGGTAGGGCTGCCGAACAAATTGCTTTTAATAAAGTTTCATCAGGGGCGCAAAACGACCTTGAAAAAATAACCAAACAGGCTTATGCCATGGTTAGTATTTTCGGAATGAGCGAAAAAGTTGGAAATGTTAGTTTTTATGACTCATCAGGGCAAAGCGATTATTCGTTCACCAAACCATATAGCGAAAAAACGGCAGAACTTATTGATGAAGAAGTCAAAGTAATTATTGATGCCCAATATGAAAGGGCGCTTAAAGTGTTAAGTGAAAATCACGAAGGACATACAAAACTTGCAGAACTGCTTCTGGAAAAAGAAGTAATCTTCAGTGAAAACCTGGAAGAAATATTTGGGGTTCGCCCATGGGACGAAAAAAAGAAGCGTGAAAGGGAAGAAGCAGCTGCCGTAATTAAAAATAACAAAAAACTGGCTGCCGAAGCGGAGGAAAAGGAAGCTAAAAAAAGGGCGGCCATTAATGTGGAAGAGCAGAAAAAGAAGAACGATGCCAAGGCTTAAATGAATAAAGCCCGAAACGAAATATTAAACAGGCTTCATGGGGAATACAAAAAAAAACAATCTCCACTGAAGCCTGATTTTTCTTCTCCAATTTACCATCCTTTGGGTAAAGGCCTTCCTGCTTTGTTCAAAGAAAAGCTGGAAGCCGTAGGAGGTCATGTTCATATTTGCAAAAGCCAGGACCTATTAATTGACGAATTGGCTAATTTAATTTCAAAATTAGGGCCGGAGGTTTATTGCAACGATCTGGAGCTTTGTAAAATGCTTTCACAAAATAATGTTCCTGTCAAAAATGAAAGCAATATCCCAGAAACTATTAAAGCCGGAATTACCGACTGCGAATGTTTGGTTGCGCACTTAGGTGCAGTAGTTGTTTCTTCTGCATTAAAATCCGGAAGAAAAATGTTTGTATATCCTCCAATTCACATTGTTATTGCAGACAAAGACCAAATTGTTGGGCATCTTGAAGATGCATATCAGTTGATTTCTAATAAATACAACGAAGACCTACCCTCATTAATTTCCACTATTACTGGGCCCAGCCGAACTGCCGACATCGAAAAAACTTTAATTATAGGAATGCACGGACCAAAAGAGGTACACGTATTTATCTCATAATATAAATTATTTCGTTAATTTTGCAGGTATGGAAAAAGGCTGGAAAGAAGTATATATGACTTCGCATGAATACAAAATTGCTATTGCAGAGGCAGTGCTAAAAGACAACAATATAAAGTCTGTGGTGATGAACCAGCATGACTCTGCTTATCAGACATTTGGCGAGTTTAGAATTTATGTGGAAGAAAACGACGAAGCAAAAGCGATTGAACTTCTCAAAGAATTAAAAAATTGACAACTCTATTGCAACGTTCAATAACGGGGGCAATATTTGGTATTGTCCTTGTTGCTGGTATTATAGTTCACCCAATAGTTTTTGGTATTGTATTCTCAATCATATTGGTACTCTCTTTACTTGAGTTTTACTCAATTTGTCAATCAGAGAATACTCAACCGCAAAAGATAACAGGTGCAATTCTGGGTTTTTTAATTTTCTTACTCTTTTTTGCGTATGGAAATGGATTTATCAGGGCTCATACCATATTGTTTAGTTTTCCGATGCTTGCCTTGGTGTTTATTATTGAACTATATCGAAATAAAAACAATCCGCTTGCAAATATTGCCTTAACAATCCTTGGTATCCTATATGTGGCTATTCCCATTGGGCTTTTAAATTTCGTTGTATTTCCGGGGCAGGCACAAAATAAAATGTACTATCCATGGATTTTAATGGGTATATTCCTCATCATATGGGTTTATGATTCGTTTGCCTACCTTTTTGGTATTTGGCTTGGAAAACACAGGCTGTTCGAGCGTATCTCTCCCAAAAAATCATGGGAAGGTGTGATTGGTGGCGGTATATTTGCAATTATAATGGGCATTCTGAATTCAGTATTTTTTCAAACACTTGAGCTGTTAAGTTGGATAGTAATTGCAATTATTATTATTGTTTTTGGAACTTTGGGCGATCTGGCAGAGTCAATGATTAAGCGAAGTTTGAACAGGAAAGATTCCGGGACACTGCTTCCCGGCCATGGAGGTATGCTCGACCGTTTTGATAGCCTTTTGCTTGCTATCCCTTTTATTGTAGCCTGGCTTATGATCTTCAACCATTAATATTATTTACGATAAATGAAACTACATAAGGAAGGTAAAAAAGTCATTCCAATAGCAATGATAGTACTTATATTAATTGCAGTTTTGGTATATTTTTTACTTAGAAATTACCTGATCAGCTATGTATTTTATGCTGGGATTTTATTTCTGGCTGGCATGGTTTTTTGGTTTTTCCGGGATCCGGATTATCCTGTTGATTGCGATGAAAAAAGTGTCCTTTCGGTATGTGATGGCGAAGTAGTTGTAATTGAGCCGGCAATGGAGCGAGAATATTTTAAAGAAGAACGCATACAAGTATCGGTTTTCATGTCGCCCATAAACGTTCATATATGCCGTGTTCCCGTTCTTGGTGAAATTGTATATCAAAAGCATAAAAACGGGAAATTCCTTCCAGCTTTCGTAGCCAAATCATCCGAAGAAAACGAACGATGCACCACCGTAATAAAAATGAAGGATGGTACAGAAATTTTGATGCGTCAAATAGCTGGAATTCTCGCGCGAAAAATTGTTGCTTATATTAAACCAGGCGCGATAGCTACTCAAGACCAACACCTTGGTTTTATAAGGTTTGGTTCTAGGGTTGACTTATTCCTTCCAAAAGACTGCGATATAAAAGTAAAAATTGGAGATACCACCAAAGGTGGAAAAACGGTAATTGCTAGGTTTAAATAAATATGACAGTTAATCGAAACATATTTAATTGGGTCCCTAATTTTGTTACATCTTTAAGTGTTGTTTGTGGTGTACTTGCCACCTTTTTTGCCATTGATGGGCATTTAGAATTTGCGGGAATATTTATAATTGCAGCTTCCATCTTTGATTTTATGGACGGTCTAGCGGCCAGGCTGCTAAATGCATATTCCGAAATGGGCAAACAATTGGATTCTTTAGCGGACGTAATCTCCTTTGGGGTAGCACCAGCCGCTATTTTATTCACCATGTTGGAATTTTCATTGTTCGGAAAAAATCAACCAATTTATGAAATCCAGGGAAATACTCTTGATTGGCTGATCTTAGCTTCTGCGTTATTAATTCCGGTTTTCGCTGCATTGAGGCTTGCAAAATTCAATATCGATGATAACCAAACAAGCAATTTTAAAGGTCTGCCAACCCCTGCCAACGCCATCTTGTGGGCATCTTTTGGGTTAATCCTACATTTTCAGGAGCATGCAGAACTATTAAAATTGATTTTTTCAAGTAAAAACCTTGTGTTATTGTCCGTAATCACCTCTTTATTATTGGTTTCGAGGGTACCAATGTTTTCCTTAAAGTTCAAAAATCTGAGTTGGAGTAATAATTGGTTCCGTTTTGTCTTTTTTTTAATGGCAATCCTATTAATCATACTTTTCAATGTATACGCCCTTCCCCTGATAATTGTGGGATATATCCTTTATAATTTTGTACTTTATATAGTTAAAGTTGATTTCGAATAACCTTTAAGCCTTGATTTAATTTTCTGCATCAAACATTCATGATTTCGGGAATCACTAACAGGGATTAAAATTAAACCATATTGGTTTTGGGTGCATCAAATTTTATTTGCTGAAAATAATAATGCGGATAGAGCCCGATCAAATCGGGACGCATCACCCTTAGACCAGCATAAAAAAACCTCTGAACCATAAGCTGTAATTTTTTTATTTCTGTAGGAAATAAAGCAAGGTACCACGATTAAAATGGTCAACTTATGCCTTCAGAGGCTTAAAAAACACGCATGGCAATAATTGACGGTTATTGCTCATTAAGTTGTAACAATAAATTGATGAAGTTGTTTTAATGAATTCAAAAAAAACTACTTAGCGGATTGGTGAAGCAAAATTCAAGACATCATTTGCTTCTATCTTACTGTTGCACAAGATGATCAAACGTTCAATAACATTTCGGAATTCCCTAATATTACCAGTCCATGTAACTTTTTGTAATTCCTTAATTGCATCTTCTGTTATTGTTTTTAATGGCATGCCATATTCGTCACAAATTTGTTTAATAAAATGATTTGCCAATAATGGGATATCTTCTAATCGCTCATTCAATGCAGGTACTTTGATCAGAATAACACTCAACCTATGATACAGGTCTTCCCTGAAACTATTGTTTTGAATTTCTTCCGAAAGGTTTTTATTGGTTGCAGCCACCACGCGAACATCCACTTTTATTTGTTTGTCGCCACCAACCCTTGAAATAATGTTTTCTTGCAGAGCCCTGAGTACTTTTGCCTGCGCCGACAAGCTCATATCCCCTATTTCATCTAAAAATAAAGTTCCACCGTTTGCCTGTTCAAACTTTCCTTTGCGTTGCTTTACTGCCGAAGTAAACGCACCTTTTTCATGGCCAAACAATTCACTTTCAATTAATTCGGAAGGTATTGCAGCGCAGTTGACTTCCACAAACGGACCGGAAGAGCGGTTGCTGTTATCGTGTATCCTTCTGGCAATTAACTCTTTTCCTGAACCATTAGCCCCTGTAATTAATACCCTGGCATCAGTTGGGGCCACACGGTCTGCCATTTCGGTTATATGTGTAATTGCCGCTGACTCCCCAATAATTTGAAACTTTTTATTTACTTTTTTCTTTAATATTTTCGTTTCGTTCACCAGCTGTGATTTATCCATAGCATTACGAATAGTAATAAGTAACCTATTAAGGTCTAATGGCTTTTCAATAAAATCGTACGCTCCTTTTTTAATTGCTTCAACTGCCGTATCGATATTGCCATGCCCTGAAATCATT
The DNA here is from genome assembly GCA_963677475.2 of Prolixibacteraceae bacterium. Taxonomy (GTDB): domain Bacteria; phylum Bacteroidota; class Bacteroidia; order Bacteroidales; family Prolixibacteraceae; genus JABMQB01. The sequence goes on from CAXXQD010000023.1 coordinate 101,159, forward strand.
ACAACCGGGGTATCCGGACTAAGAATATTGATTTTTTCCAGGGTTTCAATACCATCCATTCCAGGCATTTTTATATCGCAAAGGATTATTTTAAACTCGCCATTCCGAACCTTGTCAATCCCAACATTGCCGTCTTCTGCTAATTCTACTTCGTACTTTTCATATTCCAGGATATCTTTTAAGGTATTCCTGATGCTTCTTTCGTCATCAATAACAAGAATTCGTGACATAATTATGTTTGTTTTTCAAATTAAAAATTAAAGGTAGATGATTTTGTATAAAAATTATGCCAAAATGGCTCAAAAAAAAGATCCTTTCAAAAAAACTGAAAGAATCTCTTCATTGCCTTAATTGAAGTGGCTTTTATTATTCCATTTCCCCTAATAAAGGTGTTTGATCAGCATCCACCTTGTACTTTTTTCTTTGTCTTTCGTTTGGTAATTGGAGGTTTTGAATTACTAGAGGCTGCTGGCTGAGAAGTTGTAATTGCATCTCCTCCCAATGCCGTGCCTGCCCCTTTTCTGAAATTATATTTTGCTATTTCTTCATTTGGACTGGATGAAGTTGGTTCTTCCGGGTTCATAATAGTCTCAACCCAAAAGTTTAAACCACCCTGAAGTACATAGTTGTTTTGGTAACCAAGCTGGCGGGTAATCATCCATGCCTGATTGGCATCATTTGAAGCATTTGAATAAAATACATTCAATTTTATATCCTGATGAATATAATCTTCCCATTCAGGGTTAAGGATATCGATTAAAGGGATATTTATTGCATTGGGCAGACTAAATTTTTCAAATTCGTCGGCACTCCGAACATCAATGAGTTGTAAGGTTGGATCATTGTTAATGATCATATCGGCCACCTCATCGGGGCTTAGAAATTGAGTTCCGCTTTTTACTTCTTCCAAGAGCTGTTCTGCGGTTAATTTATATTGTTTGGTCGTATTTTCAGGAACGGCAGCAATAATAAGCCCCAGAGGGATAAGAATATACGCTAATACTAATCTTGCTTTCATCTGATTTTGTTTATGAAGTTTAAATTACTTTTGATGTATGGTATAATCTTCTCTTGCAAAACGTTTCTCAGCCCACTCGCCAACCCAGAACATACCAAGTGCAACCAGGATGATCAAAAATGTTAACAAGCCCCGCGAAGCGCCAAATACATCACTTAATAAAGGAGAACCTAAAAATTTTGCGTTGTAAAAGCTTTCCCAAAGAGGAAATCCTTCGGTGAAAACTAAAATCCCGATAAAAATACCACCAATAAATGCCAGAGCATCTAGTTTCCCGATAGAGGCTGCACAAAAAGAAGTACCGGGGCAATATCCACCAAGAATAAACCCTGCGCCCATAATAACCCCACCGCCGAGTGTTGACCAAAGGTAAGTTGGGTTAATATAAATGTAGTTTAAGTTGATCCATCCAAAAAGGCTCATAAACAGCAAGCCCAATGCCCCAACAATGGCTGCAGTAAAGAATACCTTTAATACAGTGGTATCATAGCCGTAAAACATACCTGCCAAACGACGAGATGATGAAAACCCATTGGATTCGAGGATAAACCCGAAACCTATTCCGATTAGAAATGCCAAAAAGAAATTGGTATTTTCTGATATTATTTCGTTAACAATTAATGGTCCCATTTTATAATGATTGATTTACTGAATTATTGAATTACTGAATTATATCCAAAGTTTTCGGACAAAATATGCCAGGACAAAAGCAGTCCCGAAAATTGCAGCCATTGATAAAAAGCCACTTAATGAAAGTACCGCCATCCCTGTTAGTGCCGATCCGCTTGTGCACCCACGCCCAAGTTGCGATCCAAACCCAAACAAAATTCCGCCAATCACCGCAAAAATAATCCTTGTTTTATTGGTGATTTTCGGTGATTTCTCAACCTGAAATTTTAACCTTCCGGCAATTGCACCAGATAAGAAGCCTCCGACAAGAACGCCCAGCATTTCAAATACCAACCATGATTTTAATGGTTTCGGATGTGACTTTAAGTAGTCGGTATAAAACGCAGAATTTTCGACATGCTTAGGTGCCAACGTTTCAACCCCTGCTACAATAACGCTTTTAGATGCCCCACTGGCACCAAGGCCTCTTCCCGAAACCCAAAATGCAATGACCAGCACAATTCCTAAAAGTGCGCCACCAATATATGGGTTCATGTAAGGTTTTTGCTTTTTTAATGTCATGATATTTTTATTTCAATATTTTATATTAATATAACCATCTGCTTAGCTGCCCTGCATATGCGATAATAAACCTCAACATAAGGCTTCCAAATAATACCAACACTACCGGAATAACTGCAGGAATATGAAATTTCCTTAATTCCAACCATTCCAATACTGCAGGTAAGATCATTCCTAAAATCACCACAAAAATCCAGAATGGTGCAGTGTAAGGACCTCCTAAAAACAAATTGGCTGCTTCAATTTGAACCTGAGTACTTGCCAAAAAACCCATAAACATGTGTACGATCAGGAACAACTCGATCCCAATAAGCATGATATCTATCTTGGCAAAATTAATTCTCTCTTTTTGCCTTTTTGAAAACAAAATAATCACGGCTGCAGCTGCAGATAAACCTGATGTTAAAAATAAGGGACCTAAAATGGATGTATTCCAAAGAGGCCTTGCATTAAACGCGGAAAATAATATTCCGGTATAAATCCCAAGAATAACCGAAAAATACAATATTATCCAGGCCAAATAGATTTTATATTTTAGGAAGAATTGTTCAACTTCTTTTAATATAGAGAATTTCCAATCCCAGTTGGGAAAAAACTCTTTTATATGGATAGCAACCCACACCAGGGATAAAGGAGTAATTGCCATTAATGTCCATGCCCCCCATGACATAGGTGATTCAATTCGGATGATTGTATATAGTTGCCAGAAATACAATTTATGTTTCAAGTCGAAAAACAATGCTGCAAGCCCAATAATTAATAGAAAAGGCACTATAATTGGAGCGCGTTTTACTGCTCCAGCATACTTATTTTCTTTACCAAGAATGGTGTACAAACTGGCAAAAAACAAAATACCGGCAGCCAGGCCACCAAGGAATAAATACAGTGGAATATGCCAGTGCCATATTTCCAAATGAGGATCGATGTGCGGATTTAACCTTCCTGATGTAATTATTTCTTCTCTCATCTTTGTGGTTTTAAATCAGGTAATAAACATGAGGTTTTGTCCCTGCTTCGGGAATTAATGTTTTATGTTTTCTCTTTTTAAGCACTTGAGAAACTTCGCTGTTCGGGTTGTCGAGGTCACCAAAGTACATACATTTGGTTGGGCAGACTGCCACACAAGCCGGCTGTTCCCCTTTTTTCACACGATGCATGCAAAAAGTACATTTATCCACATACCCTTCGGGATGTGAATACCTTGCATCATAAGGGCAACTGGTAATACATGCGCCACAGCCAATGCATTTATGATGTGTTACTGTTACAATTCCTCCGTCTTCGTAATGGCTTGCCCCCGTTGGACAACACCGCACACATGGTGAATTTTCACAATGGTTACAACGTTCCGAACGAATTTCAATCTCCAATTGCGGATAGGTTCCATCGGTCACTTCAACAATCCAATCGCGACAATAGCCAATTGGCACATTGTTTTCTGTTTGGCAGGCAACCACACAGTCAGAACAGCCTACGCATTTTTTTGTATCAATAGCCATTGCATATCTCATGATTCTGCCTCCCTTTCTTTTTCAAAACTAAATGTTACAAAATTTCCCCTCATTCCGGTACCTCCCATCACCGGGTCAATTAAAACCCTTGTAATTAATTGGGAGTCGCTGGCTCCCTTGCCATGTGCCCGGCTCAGTTTTTTGTTTGAATGGCCAAACCCATGCACCATATAAACCGAATCGAAGCGAATACGTTCTGTAACCCTCACTTTTATTTTAAAATCAGATATTATCCCGTCTTGATTTTCGAGATAAACCTGTGTTCCATTTTTCAACCCCCATTCTTTTGCCACTTTTGGGTTTACCCAAACCGTATTTTCATCCATTAAATCGGTCAAATTTGGATTGTTTGAAGTACGGCTAAAGGTATGCATAGGAGCGCGCCCATAGTTCAAATGGTAAAATCCTGCTGGTGGCTCCATGTGCGGTGTATAAACCGGAAGTGGATCAAAACCTTCTTCTTCCATGGCTGTAGAATACAATTCGATTTTTCCGGTATTGGTATTAAACTCAATATCTTCACCATCTTCAAAATATAATCCTCCATATTCCCTTGGGAAATTTTTAACCCCAATCCGTTTCATTTCTTCCAGTGAAGAACCTATTTGTTTCAATTGCCAGTCTAGCACATCTTCGAAAGAATCCCATGCAAAATATTCTTCTAATCCTAGCTTTTTACTCAACTCTTTCGCCATCCAATAGGCAGGTTTTGTGTTGTATTTTGGCTCTGCTGCCGGCATGCGTAAAGCAATATTTGGGTTACGCCCCTGCACAATCCTCAAATCGTCCCAACGTTCAAGATAGGTACACTCAGGTAAAACAATATCGGCATAACCGGTAATTTCCATTGGCATGGTATCAACCACTACCAACAAATCAAGGTTATTAATTGCATCAATGGTTTTTTTCTGATCAGGCAGGGTCATAATCAAGTTAGTACCATTCACAATCCAGCCTTTGATATTACAATCTAAATCGGGGGTAGGAATTGTTGCGTCGCAAACCCCTGAAGCCAATGCAAGGTCAGCCAAATTATATTTTCCTTTCATGGCATCGCGCCAGTTGCGTGAAACCTTCGGGAACTCAGGGTGTGGATAATCAGGAACACTTGCCTTTTCAGGTACGAAAAAACCGCCACGCCGTCCCCATGAACCAAGCAAAGCATTTAAAATTGCTACCGCCCTCAACCGCTGTGTATCATCGCCATACCAGGTTACATGCCTTCCGGGGTGGATGATAACCGAAGGTGAGGCATTCGCCATCTCACGTGCAGTTTCGCGGATTTGATCAGGTTTTATGGTTGTAACACCATATGCCCATTCCGGGGTAAATGGTTGTACATAGGCTTTCAATTCTTCAAAACCATAAGCATATTTCTCAATGTATTTTTCATCGTACCATTCGTTATTAATAATTTCACGGATCCAGGTCAAGAGCAGTGCAATATCAGTGGCTGGCTTAATTGGTAACCAGAACTTGGATTTACTTGCTACTGTTGAAAATCTCGGATCAACAGTAATAATTGTTGCCCCTTTATCAATGGCATCCGACATTTCCTGTACTTGCCCATTGTGCATATTTTCACCAATATGAGAACCTAAAAGTACAAGACAGCGTGTGTCGCGAATATCGGTAGGTTCAGGTGAATTTAAGCCATCACCAAAGGTTGCAATAAATGCAACTTCGCGAGGGCCCCTGCATTGTGCATATGAAGGTGCTGCTATATTAGTCGATCCAAAAGCTTTTAAAAGTGTTCCCCAATAATGCCCTCCTGATCCGTGCGTAAATAATGCTGTACACTCAGGACCGTGCTCTTTTTTGATTTTTTGCATCTTTTCTGCAATAAAATCAAATGCTTCGTCCCAGGAAACTTCCTTGTATGTTTGTTTCCCATCTGCCCCAATCACTCTTTTTAATGGATTTTTTAAACGGTCTTCGTCATAGTACATTCCTACACCACCTGTACCTCGTGGGCAAAAACGCCCGTTACAGTTGGTATCATCATCGTTTCCAACTATTTTTTTAATCGAGCCATCTTCTTTTTTATGTACCCATCCGGCACATTTCCAGAAACAAACTTCGCAGTAGGTTGGTGTCCTCTTGGTATCAAGAGGACCAGATGTTCCCAGTTTCGAATCTTTAAAAGAAGGAATCGCTGAGTTCAATATACCTCCCCCGGCAACTAGCCCTGCGGTTGTTAATGAAGATATTTTAATAAAATCACGCCTGGTTTTTGACATCTCAAATTGTATTTAAGCCTACAAACATATACATTTATCGATATTGAAATATCTAAAAGTATATATGTTTCACTTTGTTTCAAAAGAGAATAATCATATGATCAAAACAGCACTGTATGAAATAGCACTTATTTTATTCAATTACTGATACTTACAAAACAGTTTAGAAGGGATTTAAATAATGAACGAAAGTGAATTTAAAATGATTCTAAAGAAGCATGTGCAGTTTGTTGAATAAATAATCAATTAAATCCAATAAAACCATAAAAAAACGCCACCATTCATAAGACTGGTGACGCTCCTCCCCTCTACTTCTCAATCAATTCCTTAGGTAAAAATTATTTGTGTCCCTTCGCCACCTGCCATCGCATAAAATTCACCAATGGTTATGATATCTTTCACATGTTCGCTAAAATCTTCTTTTTTCAATTTAAACATATCCACAGCAAGTTTGCATGCATATATCTCACCACCTCCGGCAGTGATCATATCTAAAAACTCGTCAACCGGAGGAATATCCAAAGCATCCATTTGGCTTCTCATCATTGCCGACACACCAGCCTCAACTCCGGGTATTGCCCCCAAAAGTGTAGGAAATGGCAATCCTCCGGGCATCCTCATAGCCGGATTTCCAACAGTACCTGTATGAAGTTTATTCATTCTTTTTTTTGTAATGGCATCTAATCCGAAAAACGTAAAAAATAATTTTGCTTCAATTCCCTCCATTACCGCGCCATTGCCCATCACCAGTGTTGCATACACATCTTCGATTGCGCCTTTAGCGCAAATAAGGCATACCTTTTTTAAAGGAGTTTCGTTTTTTAAATCGTTCATTTTATTCGTTTTTAGGTTATACACAACTTGTTGGTTTGGGAATTCCCGCCAGTTTTGAAGATATTTTTAGAGGCCCCCCAGGAAATAACTGGTATAATCCTTTAATATCCACAATTCCCGACTTCCCTACTTTTCGGATTGTCAGGGTTTCGCCTGCTTCTTCTTTTTCTCGCAGGTAGTTAAGCACTTCAAAATGCTTTTCGGTCAGTTCAATTCCAAATTCTTTTGCAATATCTGCTGCTACTTCTGCATTCCAGTCCGCCATGTTTGTCAAGTAACCTTCTGCTGTTACTTCGACATTTTTTCCACCTAATACTTTTTCTGCCATAACTTTATTTTTAAATCCTATTAATTATTTGCCGATAAATTTTTCATGAATGTTACAAAGAACCCTAATGCCTTTTTCATTTCGGGCTGGTTTAGTTCTTTCATAACTTTCCATATTGAGTACTCGGGTATGTTTTCTGTTTCGATGCTTCCGTAAACTTTAGCGCCGTTATTAATAGCCTTCATCATTTCAGGTTGTGTAGCCGATCTAATGGTTTCCATTATGGTCACAATGTTATCTGCCAAAGCTTTTACATCTTCGGGCGAATAATGCGTGATAATGTTGTCGAAAATGGCCCCAACCTCCCTAAAGAATTCGAAATAACCTTTTTGATCGTATTCATGAAGCTTCTTTGAAAAATCGATAATAACCTCGTTTGCAATTGGCGATACATCTTTCATCAAATCCGAAAGGCTTTCGAATGTCTCAAGAAACTGGTTGATATTTCCAATATTTCGCAAAACCCTCAAGCCCAATCCTTTGATCTCATCCAGGTCCAATTCGACCATCCGGTTGTCCAATTCAACCACGGCACTGTCATACGCATCTTTTCCAACAATGGAGAGATCAGACATTAGATCTTCCAATTGGTTGGTTTTGAGCCTTTGCTGATTTACATATTCGAGCAATAAATCAACTTTATGATTTAACTCTGTAATCTGAGTTTGTAGTTGTTTCTCTTCCATCTCACTTCAGGTTAATTTATTTTTTTCTTTCCTGCCATAGTCATTAAAGGTTCAACAGGAAGCTCTTTGCCTTTTAATAGAATATGCCAGTAAATCCACCGAAACATCACTTTCCCATAGTGGTTAATTTTGGTATTTTTCAATAATCCAAAGGGTCCAATGCCTGGTAACGGGAACGTTCCCGGTAATGGCTCTGTATCGTAATTAAAGTCGATAAGCGCACCTTTGCCATGTCCGGTTTCTATATAACAGTTTGCATGGCCATCGAACTTTGCCATCATGGGCCTGCATTCGATTGTGTTCATCAGGTTTTCAAATAAGATTTCAGCGGCAAAGTGAGCTACCGACCCGGCTTTTGACGTAGGAATATTGGATGCATCGCCCAATACAAAAATGTTCTCATATTTTTGCGACCTTAGTGTTTCTTTATCGGTTGGAACAAAGTTCATATCGTCGCCCAAACCACTGCGTTCAATCATTTCATCGCCCATATTTACCGGGACAATGGTTAAAACATCAAAGGGAATTTCTATTTCATCGTACGAAACCAATTTTTTGTTCTCGTTATCAACTCTTTCGATGTAATAATCAGGAACCACATTGATATTTTTTTCTTTAAGCAATTCGGATAACATTTTCGAGGCAATTGGCTTGGTAAATGCTCCTGACATTGGAGTTACATAGGTAATATTTACTTTGTCGCGAATGCCTTTTTCGGTAAAAAAAGCATCTGCCAGAAACACAAATTCAATTGGGGCGACCGGGCATTTGTAAGGCAACTCGGATATGGCCATTACAAGGTTTCCGCCTTCCCACGATTTAAAATATTTTTGTAGGGCAACTGCACCTTCCACAGTATAAAAATCAAAGATGTCTTTGTACCATAATTTTTCCTTTAGTCCCGGGGTTTCTTCGGGGAAAGTTTTTGTTCCTGTGGCAATAATCAGATAATCGTAATGTAAAACTTTTCCATCCATTAGCCGTACTTTATTCTCGTCCGCAATTATCTGGTCAATTTCAGCATAAATAACATTGACACCTGATGGGAAAAAATCCGCCTTTGGCTTCACCACATCTTCCTTATTGTAAATCCCGAACGGGATAAACAAAAATCCTGGCTGGTAATAGTGTGTTTTAAACTGATCTACAATTGTGATTTCCCATTCATCACGTTCAAGTACTTTTCTTAATTTATTTGACATCATGGTACCAGCTGTACCTCCCCCTAAAATTAAAATTCGTTTCATCCTTCTGGTATTTAATTTCTGGACTAATTCATTTATTCTTTCGGAAAGTTAAGTTCATTGGCAGAAAGAAAATAAAAGGATGGTATGATAATTATCACAATGTAATGGATATCATAACTTTTTGGTATTTTAGAGGAAATAAGCTGTTATAAGTCATGTTAGATAACGATCCGAAATGCAGTTGTGAAAATTGTGACCTGAAAGCCTTGTTTTTTTCGCATGTTACGATTGAAACACTAAGCAACATTTGCGAAATAAAAATTGAAAAGAGTTTTCAAAAAGGGGATTATATAATTCGCGAAGGGGAAGCAATCAAGGAGTTTATTTACCTAAAGGAAGGTTTGGTTAAGCTATCACGAACCTCTCCTGACGGGAAAGATCAAATTTTAAGTTTTTCGAAACCATTCGATTTTGTGAGCCTTTTTAGTATTTTTTCTTCGGACGTATATAATTATTCAGTATCGGCAATTGAAAATTCTGTTATTTGCATGCTTGACCTTGATAATGTAAAGAAACTTGCCCAAACCAATGCCATGTTTACCATGGATTTAATGAGCAGGTTTAGCGCTGTTGCCGACATGATCCTGAAAGACAACCTGGATATTCGACGTAAACATTTACGTGGACGGGTTGCCCATGTATTGTTGTATTTCTCTAATCATATTTATAAAAACCACAGCTTTGAATTGCCTATTTCGAGGCGCGAGATTGCAGAATACATTGGAATGACCACTGAAAATGTAATTCGTACGCTGTCTGAATTTCGTAAAGATAAAATACTGAAAATATATGGAAAAGATATTGAAATAGTTGATCTCAAAAGACTGGTGAATATTAGCGAGCATGGCTAATCGACCAGATCATTGGGGGAATTAAAGTTTTTGAAAATATTGGGGTTCTCATTAACCAGATCAGAAACATCAACGTATTTTGTTTGAAGGTTTTTAATTAAAAATTTTAATTTATACTCTTTTCTCAATATTGAACTTTTAATTTTATTCAAGGCTGATTTATTGTAAAGTGCTACCAAAGGTTCATTCCAGTCTCCGTAAGCCGGAACAATACAATCATAATTGCCAATATTTTGGATCAATCTTTCAACCAAGGCTTTTGAAACAAACGGAGTATCGCAGCTAATAAGCAAATTCCAATCAGATTCGGCTTTTTTTAATGCTGAATAAATACCTCCGACTGGTCCGCAAGCTTCAAATTCATCGGCAACCACTGGATAACCAAAACCTTTGTAATTATTACTGTTTGCACTTATTATAATAAAATCGCAAAAATATTTTGTCAGTTGAAGGCTATATTCAATTAGCATACTCCCTTTATATTCCACAAAGGCTTTGTCCTCCCCCATCCTCGAGCTTTTTCCTCCTGCCAATATAATACCTCCTATTCGATTCATTTTCTTATTACTAATGCAGTCAAAAGTAAAAAATATTAAACAATGTGGGAACTATGATCTGTGTTTGCACGCTATTTTTCAAATAAATGAATTTAAACTCTTTTTATTTACATTAATTTTTCTTATCTTGGATATGCAATATGCATCCTGCATATTGTTTGTTTGGGGGTTAACAATTAAAGGGAGGCTGTTGAGCTTCCCTTTTTACATTATTTAACCGACCAATTATTTCAGCTTAAATATAATGCAATTGTAACGCCGATAAAGGTTCCAACTATATATCCCAAAATACCGACCAGGATTCCTGGAGTAACAAGTTTTTTTTGCCCCAGTGATGCTGCCATTGGCGCTGCAACTGATGGTCCCATTATATTTGCTGCCGATGAAATGATAACCTCGTAAACATCTAATTTGAAAAGTTTTGCCAGTAAAAGCATAAAAATAAAATGAAAAACCATAATTATTACATAAAACAAAAGAAGCATTGGCGCTACATGCAAAATATCGTTTAAATTAGTTGCCGCACCAATCACTGCAAGAAAAATATACATCATCCAAATACCAATGGAAAAAGCAGTGTCTTCCAACTTTTTTAGTTGTTTGGGAAACAAATTGGCTACTAAAACCGCAAAAATCGTAATGAACAATATGCTTAGATTTAATTCTGTGTGGATTAGTCCTTGAACCATTGGTGCTAAAACGCTCCCAATACCTGCAATAGCAAGCGCAATAAACAATGAAACTGCAATCCTTTCCAAAGTAATTGCCGATTTCGCACCATTCTCAGAAGTTTCACTTCGTTTATTTTCCTCTTTTTGCTTCGCAAAAAAGCGGGTCAGCAGGCCCATTGACGGAACTAAAAACAGCAACAAAACATATAAATTTGCAACAAAATTATCAATGGCAATGGTTGCCGTAAACAGCGGATGGGTAATAAAATTTAGAATTTCAGCGGTGGCAATAAAATTCACGCTCCCTCCGATTAAAGTTGCTGCAATAACGCCTGCCACATTTCCTTCCCCTTCGCCCAAGTTAATAAACGAGAATGCTATAAAACAACCAATTACAATGCCCACAGCACCTAAAATATATGCAACCAACAATTTGCCACTTTCTTTGACAATTTTTAAGAGGTTAGAGCTAAACAACAATAACGGAATGGCGATCGGAATAAAATAAGTAAAAACCATGGAATACACATCCACTTTAACTTTAGGGTTAGACGCAATAGGAATTATACCAGACATTGACAATACCGACATAAAAATCATGGTCACCAATATACCAGAGACCTTACCAAACCATTTTTTATGCTCTGAATAAATACCGAATGCTGCAGCCCCTGTAATTATTAATAAAAGTACGATATGATTATCGGGTGAAATAAATGAATCCATAAAATAAAATGTTTAATAAAGCCTGAATATATCCTGAAATTATTTCTTATTCAAACAGAATAAAGGATAAATAGTTTTTTTAAGGGTGATGGTTGTTATATTAATTGTGCCATTACTGATATAAGCAGTCTGTCCCATATAGCAGGGAGAAGTTACAAGCCCCTTGTTTAATAATAAAAAGCTGGATCTATCGTCTGTGGTATTATCGTTAGAAACGACATGTTATAAACCCCTTGTCTGGAGACAAGGGGTAGTCGCGTTTAGAATTGCTTTTTAAGTTCTGAACGGATTTTTGCGAGAACTTTCTTATCTGCACACTTTTCAACACTAATTGTTTCGCAATTGTGAAAGGCTGCAAATTTTACCAGTTGTTGTACAAATAAGTGGATAAAATGGTCGTTGCATTCAAACCCATTTTCAAAATACAGGTTCTTTAAAATAAAGATTTTGTTTTTACGATCTGCTTTTGGGTCAAACCTGCCAACCAGTTTATCACCAAATAAAATAGAAAATACAAAGTAGCCATATTTTCTTTTTGGTTCGGGAACGTAGCATTCGAGCGAATAGTCATAATCAAACAGTTGTTTGGTTCGCTCCCTTTGAATAATTAAATTATCAAACGGCGAAAGAAAACGCACAATTGGCAATTCATTGATGATTTTCGATGTCTTGTTGTCTGACAACATATAATAATATCCTTCAATTCCTTCGATGCCCACCTTTTTGATTTCCTTCTCCTCAATCATTTCCAATAAACATTGCTCTATTTCTTTTTTGCTAACCAGCATTAAATCTGAATCCCTTGATGCCGACGGCTGCATAAATTTCATGATTTCCTTTTTATTTGCCAGCCCCATTGATTTTAATGCCCCCGAAATTACAAAGCGTGCCATTTCATTGGTATCCGGAAAAGTCAGGTCTATCCCATCGGGCAATACCCTTTCGGTTAAATCATATTTTTTTTGAAATTTATTTCGTTCACTTACCATCAATTTTCCTTGCCAGTATAACAACTCTAAAGCAAGTTTGGCGGGTTTCCAGTCCCACCATTCGCCACTTTTTTTACCATCGCCATTTTTAAAATCTTTTGAGCCCAGTGGTCCTTCTTCCTCAATTCTTTTATATACATCATTAATTATGTACCTACATTTCTCCAAACTGTGTTTTGCCCATCTCGAATTAGGATTTTGAAAATTCTTCATTCTTGGTAAACTGTAGCGAAAATCCTCCATTGGCAAATAAGCCATAGCATGTGCCCAATATTCATATATCTTTCGCTCTCTAGCTTGAAGTTGATCCAATTGACTTTCGTTGTATGAGTTGCATCGTGCCCATAATGTTTGATGATGTGCCCTATTTACAACCGAAATGGTATCAATTTGCACATATCCTAATTGCCGAATGATTGGATAAATTGTGGTGCTATCGCATATAGAACCTTGAAATGGCAATAATTGAGCTTTGATTGCTAGCTGTCTGGCAGTACTTTTAGTAAGTTTTGGCAAATCCATGCAACTTCTTTTAGTAAACGATTTTAAACAATAATATAAATAACTTGATCTTTTTCTTTAATTCTATTAATGTTAATTCATTCAATATGCATATTGTAGAAATTACTCAAAATTAACTATAAACAACACAACAGAATCCATTAATATACTTTATAAGATAATCAATAAATAGAATTTGAAGTCAACAAGTTCACAAATTTCATTTGACTAAATTATCAACACATCTCCCATTTTGGGAAAGCCGTGGTTATTACTATGTTCTTTTTATATTTAATCCACATAATATTTCATGCTTACTATGTTGATTTTTGATTTATCTTCATATTTTCCCGTATTTTTATGCTTATTTATCAACATTCTATTGTTGATTTTTAAACCAAACAGCTTATCTTTAAGGTGAATTATAAATAATCAATTGTGAACATTGAAGAATCTCCATATGTCGATGAAAAATCACTTAGCAAACTACTTGCTCAAAACGGAGATAGGCTTGTCACACTTGAAAACAATAAAGAGAAGCCAGTTAAAAAATTGACGGGTATAAACTTATGGTACCTTCTCAAACAACATCAAAATTTTCATCCAATAATTAACGAGTATTATTTGGCAAAAGAGAAAACAAACTCAAATCCAAATGATAAAATGCGACCTCTTGCAAATTGCTGCCAAAATCAAAAATTTACACAAAAAACAACCAATAAAGAAAAAATAATATTATTGGTGATTATTGGACTTGCGCCCTATCTAGAGCACTTCAATTTATTTTCTACTCATAATAATCAGAACGAATTAGTTCATGAAGAATATGAATACGCTGAATTTAATAATGAAAGCTATGAAGACAAGTCAACATCGTATTTACTGACCCAAAAGAAAGAGCTTAAAGAATTTATTTCCAACCTTGAAATCCCAGATGTTGACTATGAAATACAAATAAAAAATCAAAAAAAGAAGCAGCTAATTTATCTAATTGGCATTTTTTGTTTGCTTTTACTGAGCATAGTTAGTGTATATTTTTTTTTAAAGATAACTATTGAAAATCAGCAATTAGGTTTATCTATTCGATCCAGTATTGCTATTTTAACTCTTATGGGTATTATTATACTAATTATGACCTTTTTTATTAATACTTATAGAGAGAGTAATTCTAAAATAATTTCTTTAGGCAACGAAAAAAGAGATATTAAGTTAAAAATCCTGCGGCTAAAAGGAGCATTAATTTTAGGTAATATTGAAGTAATAAATAGCTCATTAGAAAAACTAACAGAAACTGATAGAAACCTAATCTTAAACAAAAAAGAATCAACTACCGAAATAAAAAGACTGAAGGTAGAAGGAAAAACGAATCAAAAAAAGAATAATAAAAAATACCTAACCAGCGATCTTATCAAAACCGTTTCTAAAAATATTCCATGACCCATCCTAACAAAAAAAAGCCCCTCATTTCTGAGAAGCTTTCTGGGGTGGAAGATGGGATTTGAACCCACGACCTCCTGAACCACAATCAGGCGTTCTAACCAACTGAACTACAACCACCATGTTATTTTAGCGGTTGCAAATATACTATTTTATTTTTTTCAACATTCAAATTTCTGGAAAATATTCCATCTTTTTCAATAAAAAATATTTTCCTTTTATTCAATGAAAAAAGAATAATACCCACTAATTTTTCTTTGTACCTTTATTTTTGCAACCCTTTAATTTATTTCTTGTCATTAAAATTGAAATTAAAAGAACTTGGGAAGGACTGAATTTATACATAAAGATATAATTGAGGCTAGCAAAAGGGGCAAAGACAAGGCCAGGTTTGAGTTATATAATCTTTACTCAAAGGCAATGTTCAATGTTTGCTTTCGCATAATGGGCAATCGTGAAGAAGCTGAAGACATGCTACAGGAAGCATTTACCCAGGCTTTTTTAAAGCTGGACTCGTTTAGGTATGAATCAAGTTTTGGGTCCTGGTTAAAAAGAATTGTAGTAAATACATGTTTGAATGCCATTAATAAAAGAAAAGTTGATTTGGTTTATTGTGACGAAGTATATTCAAACGAAAAGACAGAAGAAGAACAAAATGATGTTGAGTTTAACACAAAAAACGTGTTAGATGCTATGAACCAGTTACCGGAAGGTGGGCGCATGGTATTTTCGCTCTACCTGCTTGAGGGGTATGACCATGGAGAAATTTCGCAAATAATGGGCATTTCCGAGTCTACTTCGAAAAGTCAATTTATGCGTGCCAAAAGGCGGATTGTGGATATTTTGAAAGAACAAAAAAGTTTTGTGTGATGAATGCAGATAGATTTGAAGAGTTTGTAAAAGCTAACCGCGATGAGTTCGACCACCTCGAACCTTCGCCGGCAGTTTGGGAAAAAATAAACAGTAGGCACAAAAAAACAAAAACAATTAAACTACGAACATTTATGTTTAGGGCTGCTGCCGTTGTGGCAATTGTTTTAGTATCATCGGCAGTATTAATTCATCAAGGCTATTTAGGTGGTGGCAAAATGGCAACGATTAATGATCCTGAGGTAAGGGGCTTGCTCGAAACGGAAGCTTTTTATGCGCAACAGGTAAATGGGAAAATGAGTGAAATAAGAAAGTGTTATTCAACCTTTCCAGAAATAAAAGCTGAAATAGAAAGTGACCTGATTGAATTGGAATCGATGTACCGGGACTTAAAAACCGACCTAAAAGATAATGTGTCAAATAAAATGGTTATTGAAGCAATGATTGAAAACAACCGTTACCGCTTAAAACTGGTAGATTCGGTTTTGGAACAAATTAATTGTTAAAAAGAGAAAGAAAATGAGGCATATAATAGTTATAATATCAACATTCATATTTTGCTTGGGCTATATGCATTCTGCAAATGCCCAGTTTACCGAAACAAGGGAATACAACAAACGATTTAAGGTTGCAAAAGAAACCCAGATTGAGATCCTCAATAAATATGGAAATATTGAAGTGAATACCTGGGATAAAGACTCGGTAACAATTGATATTAACCTTCGCGTGGAAGAAAAGAAACTCTCAAAGTTGGAAAAACGAATGGAAGAAATTGATTTTGACTTTACCAACAGCCAACGTTTCCTGATAGCCAAAACAGTCTTAAAGACTAGCAGTAGCACACTTGAAAAAGAAATACGGAAGTTTACGGAATCCATATTGCAAACCGATGGAAATATGGAAATCGACTATATTGTTTGGATGCCAAAAGGAAATAACTTAAAAGTAGAAAATAAATTTGGGAACATCATCCTGAATGAGCTTAAAGGAGATGTGGATATTTCATTGGAAAACGGAAACCTGAAAGTGCATAAACTGGAAGGCAAAACCAATATTAACTTAAGCTTTGCCGATGCTACGATAAACCACATGAAAGATGCAAGGATTACAAGCAATTACAGTGAATGGTATTTAAAATTTTGTGAAGATTTAACCATTGAAAGTAAACAAAGCGATTTCGAAATCCTTGAAATGAAGGACTTGATTGCAGACTCAAGACGGGATAAATTTAGGATCAGGCTTGCCAGCCTGATTGATGTAACCGGGAGTTTTTCGAGCTTCCGGGTAAATGAACTGGACGATAAAGTGAACCTGCGGCTAAGTCACGGAGATGTTAGCTTAGAAGAAATTAACCCTGAATTTAGTAATATTTTTATCGAGTCGCGAAATACTGATCTGGACTTATATTTTGATGATTCATCGAATTTCAGTTTTGAGATAGTAAATACAAAAGCATCGTTAAACCTTGCCCGCTCAATTACTGTAGATAAGGAGGAAATCATGGATGATAAAACCGGAAAAATCAAAATTAAAGCATCCATGGGAAAATCAAAAACCAGCAATGAAAAGCTTTTCATAAATGCCGAAGGTGGCGAAATCAACATTATGAAAAACTAAACCAGCCTTTACCTAATCCACTCACCAACTAATACTTACCCACAACACATACATATGGCATTTATGTACTTATCTCTGATTCTATCTCCCATTAATAGCAAATAATTTTTCAAAAAAATCAACTTTTTTTCATTCGGTTGCAACCCTTCAAAAAAACACTTGTCATTAAAATTGAAAACAAATAAAAACAACTATTAAATACTAACAAGCATTCTTAAAGCCAAAAAAAGATGCTTTTAAGTTAAAAGATTAAACCATGAAAACAATTAGACAATTTTTCCCTTTGATAGCACTTTTATCCCTTCTGGGATTCTCTAGTTGCGATGAGCATTTTATCAGGGGAAACGGCATAGCCGAAAGCGAATTTAGGTATTCATCTACCTTCGAGAAAGTAAAATCAAGTGGCGAATTTGATGTTCACATAACCAGCGGAGATGAATTCGAAGTTATGGTCAATGCCGAATCAAACCTTCTTCAATATATCGACACAAGAGTTGTTGGAAACAGCCTGGTAATTGATGTAAGAGGATTTTACAACCTCAGAAACCGTTTGCCCATGGAAGTGTATATCACCACTCCAAACCTCGAAGGCATAAAACAAAGTGGATCTGGAAACATAACTACAGATTACTTCTATTCCGACAGGTTTGATATCGATATTTCAGGGTCCGGAAGAATCCAGACAGGTGTTGAATGCGAAGATCTTGAAATAAACGTATCGGGATCGGGGCAGGTGCAAATCTCCGGGACAGCCGACTTTGCAGACCTGAAAGTTAGTGGATCGGGCAAAATTTACGCTTGCGAACTGGAAGCCACAAATTGCTCAGCAAAAATATCGGGATCGGGCGATATCTGTATTTATGTAGATAACTTCTTGGATGCAACAATATCTGGCAGCGGCACTGTGTTTTATCGCGGAAACCCTTCCATCGAAAGCCATATTTCAGGATCGGGCAAAATAATTCCCGAATATTAAACGTATATCTATAAAAAATTATGAAGACATTACGATTAATAGCTTTAGCCCTAACCCTTTTAACATTTGGTGCAAATGCTCAGGTACACAAACAAGCCATTGGAATCCGGGGAGGGCTTTCGTCCGGGTTCGAATACAGGGTTTATTCCAATGAATATAACTCTTACAAATTACTACTGAGCTCCCGCGACAGAGGATTTCAGGCCACAGGGTTAAAAGAATTTCATGAATTGGCCCTATTTAATGAATCGGAACAATTGGTATTCTTTTACGGGATTGGGGCACATGTTGGATATGAACGTTGGGATGAATACCATTATACTTCTGATGTGCGGTATTCAAATACAAAAACTTCTTTAATTGCCGGATTAGACGGGCTTGCCGGAGTCGAATACAATTTTCTGGAAGTGCCAATCTCCCTTGGATTTGAAGTGAAACCTTTTTTTAACGTTCTCGGCAGAAAAACTTTCGATGTGCAATTGTTCGATTTTGCATTTACCTTAAAATATATATTCTAAAATTTAAAATAAATACAAAACCTTTTTTATCATGAAAAAAATAATCGTGCTGCTAATTATGGCAGCCTTGGCAAATACTGCCTTTACTCAGGATGACGTCTACTATAACGACGATGAAATGCAAACTATATTTTCCCAAAAAAGGAGCAATGGTGCGTATGGTGCTTTTTCGCTTGGTTACTCACAAATTGATGGGAAAGATGCTTTTGTAACAGGTGCACGTGGTGCATTCATAATTAACCATTCATTGGCAATCGGAATTGGCGGATACGGATTTATTAATGACTTGGATTACGACCACTACCATTACAACAACCAAAGCAGCGGATACAACCTTGCTGGTGGATATGGCGGTTTTTTTATTGAGCCAATTGTGGCTCCAAACCGGGCAGTGCATGTGTCTTTTCCTGTTATGTTTGGGATGGGCGCCGTAACCCTGGTTGAAGATAACGATTATTGGTTCGACTACGATCCGTTTTATGACCTCGGAACCGATGTATTTCTTTTTATTGAGCCTGCAGTTGAGGTTGAATTCAACCTGTTAAAGTTTATGAGGGCTGCTGCATCTGTAAGTTATAGGTTAACTTCTGACATTGAATTGGACGAACCTAGCATTGACAAAGATGTACTAAACGGACTGAACATGTCTCTGGTTTTTAAATTTGGTAAATTCTAAGTAAAGCCAAACATATAATATTTATAGGAATGCTCCCAAAAGGGGCATTATCCTCCCAAGTGAAACCAGTCTGTTGAGACTGGTTTTTTTATGCCCATTGCTAACTGCTCTTTGTTATATTTGTAGTGTCACAAAAAAAGCAGTTAAACTGTACTATGAGAAAGTTTGCATCATTGGGAAAGATTAATAGAAGAAATCCGCTCTTGTATATCTACTTGTTTCTGGTACTATTCCTTCGGATCATTTATGGAGCTTCCACAAACTTTTCGCACGAAGATTACGCGCAAATTTACTTGATCGGCTTAAAATTCTATACCACGGGTATTTGGCCCTATTGGGGACCAGATATTACAATGACCGTTTCTCAAATTCCTGGGGCATTACAAGGTCTTTTGGTTGGTATTCCGTTTTTTATAGTAAAATCCCCGATTGCACCATTTATCCTGGTTAATTGCATCTCTACATTCGCTTTAGCTTTTTTTGCCTGGTATTTGGGAAAACGCTTCTCCAATATTCCGAAGTGGTTTATCTGGATATGGGTATTTATTGCCCCCTGGTTTATTGGTTACAGCACAACAACAATAAACCCTTCATATATCCTTCCGGCAGCAATCTTCTTTTTTATCTCCATTTTCGAAATATATCCTTTTTATAAGCATAAACTATTGAGCTTAAACCTGGCTTATTTCTTATTGGGAAGTTCAATAATGTGGGTAATGCAACTGCACATGTCATGGGTACTTTTACCTTTCTATGTCCCTTTTGCGTTCTATTTTTCCTACAAACAACTTGGATTAAAAAGGACATTGGGAAAAACGCTGTATTTTCTCCTGGGAATTCTATTCATTGGTGCCCTATTAATTCCGATGTTTATAAAATTCGGGATCATCTCAGGAGGTATGGAATCCAACATTGTATTTAACAGCAAAAATGCAAGACGATTTTTCGATATTCTACTAAGGTTCAGCGCATTCAGCTCTTTCGAAACCCAATATTTTTTAAAAGGCAACTTATCGGAAGAAATAAGTTTCTTAAAATCAAACCTGTGGGCAGCACCTTTTATCGCATTTGTTTTTATCACCGGACTTCTACAATCGTTGTATTTTATAGCAAGCTTTTTCATTAAAAACAAACATCCTGAATACAAGACAGTTACCTATTTCACTGTAGCCAGCTTTTTGTTGGTTTATTTGAGTTATCTCTTTGCAATTCGGTCGGTTTCTTCCCATACTTTTTATGTTTTAAGCCCGGTTGCAGTTTGGTTTTCATTTTATTACATCGAAAGGCTCCTTAAAAAAAGGTTCTGGCGAAATTATTCCATATTATTTTTATTTTCCGGTATCGTTTTCCACATTGCCCTGACAATTAACTACTCACCCTTACACGGATTAAAAACCCAATCCTCAAAAATAAACGAAGCAATTTTAAAAAAGGATTCCAGAATATATGGGCAACGAAGGGTCGCAACTTGGGAAAAAATAGAAAGGCAAAAATTATGGATAAAAAATACCCAAAGCAAGGATAGTATTTCTTACATCGAATTTTCAACCGATTTTGATTTATTCGATCCCTACATTAGTCCAGAGAATGTGTATATGAATGAAAACGACCAAGGTTACTATTGTAAGATCGACTCAGTATACGATACCAGCACACTATTTTCTATCCCGGTTAAAAGTGTTGGAAATTTTCAACAGATTCAGGTTTCCTTTAATGCTATGGGCAAATCCCCAATTGATCATGTTTTGGTATTCGACATCAAAAACAATGGGCAGCAACAGTTTTGGAACGGAATTAAAATTCCTGCACAAAGCCTTAATATGAATTCTTGGAACAGTATCGAGCTCCAACAAATGCTCCCTAAAAACCTAACTCCCGGTTCCATTTTATCTATTTATATTTGGTTACCTTCCAAAAATACTGCCCTCAAAGTTGACGATTTCACCATCAAATTTTACAAATAACCGGCAATTCGTTTAAAACCGGTTAATCAAAACATGATTAAACGAATACAAATGTTTATTAGGAGAAAAACCAAATTCGGCATTTCACCACTTGCATGTTTAAACTTTTCATTTTATATTTAGCATTGGGTATTTAATGCAATCTTATTCACTTCCTGCTTTAGAATAGTTTACAAACCATACACACCGGGCGTTTTCCTATTCCTGCTATGTTAAAATAAACTCCTTATTAAAATGGACGTTGTACAGATTAGCGAAAATGAATATTGTGTTGGGGATCATTCTATTTTTGTTTTTCCCTCTGAAAATTTAATCCATGGTATTATCAGGGGAGAACAAACACCAGAGTGTGCCAGAACTATTGAACCGCTTATCGTAAAACTTAATAAAACAATAAAAGGCAAAACCAGTTATCTTGTTGATTTAAACGAAGCGGGCAAAAGCTCACCAGAAGCAAGAAAAACCTGGGCAAGGCTCAGCGACGAGCAGGATATACATAAAGTTGCAGTGTTTGGAATGCATCCGGTTGCTAAAATATTGGCATCATTTGTTATGCGGTTCACCCAAAACAACGAAATGCATTTCTTCAAAACAAAAGAAGGGGCAATAACCTGGCTGAAAAAATAATTTCCGCAAAACAGATGCCATAATAACTTGCGTTTTTATGAATAATTTAAAACTCATACAAGAAAACGATTTTGAATATCGGATTGGCGAAAACAAAACTTCTCTGCTGGAAGGCAATATTATTTATGTTGAATCCAATGGTGAGCAAAACCTTCAGGTTGCTCAACAGCATATCATAGGAATTCGACGAATGAAAGAATTTATCCAAGGAAAAGTAAGCTACTTGATTAACCTGAACAATTGCGGTAAAAATTCGCCGGAGGCAAGGAAAATTTGGCGAAATTTCAGTGAGGAAAAAGACACCCATAAAGTTGCAATGTATGGCATTCACCCGGTTGCCATGGTAATCGCTTCGTTTGTAACCAACATCACAAAGAAAAACGAAATGAGGTTTTTTAAAACAAAAGAAGAAGCATTGGCTTGGATTAAAAAGAAAACCTAGGTGTATAGAATGGCCTACACTTCAAAACAAATATTAGTTAATCAAACATATTTTAAACTTTAGTTATTGAAAGAGAACCCTTTTAATCCTTTAATAAACTGAGGGGTTTATTGTTTGCACATTTAAGCAATTCATTCTATATTTATGCTGGGTATTTTTAATATATTGGATTTCTCGAATCTAAATTTCCTAAAAAAATTGCTGCGTGCAGAGGTAGTGCGGTTGATAAGGCTTTAAAATATAATGTTAGGTAAATTAACGTTAGGGTTTTTGGTATGGAAATAAAATACATAAACGATAAAGAGCTGGTTATTGGTAAAAACCGGTGTATAGTGCTTAACGACAACATTATTTTTATAACTGCAATAGATGAGCAAACAGATGAAATTGCCTGTCTGCATGAAAAAGGCATTGCAAAATTAAAGGAACATATAAAAGGAAACGTTAGTTTTTTGATCGATTTAAACCTGGCAGGAAAGAGTACTCCGGAAGCCCGAAAGATATGGAACAAGTTAAGTGAAGACCGGGATACCAACAAAGTTGCCCTTTATGGAATGCATCCGGTTGCAAGGGTTTTAGCTTCGTTTGTTATGACAATAACAAATAAGAATGAAATGGATTTTTTTAAAACGAAAGAAGCGGCGTTAGCCTGGTTAATAAAGTAATACAAACTATTGTCACTAATTCAAACTTCAACAACAATGACAAGTGCTTCAGACAAGGTAAGAATTAATGAATTGGTAAATGTCGTGATGCAAGTCGCAAGCGGAAATTACAATGCGCAAGTAAAATTATCGGGAACAAACGATGATTTAGATTCATTGGCCATGGGCTTAAATATGATGATTGACGATATTAAAAACAGCATAAATATCGAGCAACAGAACGAGCGGTTTAAACGAATTAACAGAGAGTTAAGCCAGGCAAAAAAGAAAGCGGAAGAAAGTGACAAGCTAAAATCAGCCTTTCTTGCAAATATGAGCCACGAAATCCGCACACCCATGAATGGAATCCTTGGTTTCTCCTCCTTGCTAAAAGAGCCTGGGTTGTCAGGCAAACAACAAAGCAAATACATTGCCCTGATTGAGGAAAGTGGTGCACGAATGCTGGAAATCATCAATGACTTAATCGATATATCAAAAGTGGAATCGGGGCAAATGGAAATATATATTTCCGAAGTAAACATAAGCGAAAAAGTAAGGTTTATTGTTGACTTCTTTCAACCTGAGGCAGAAAAGAAAGGGCTTTCGCTTACTTGCTCCAATCCAAAAGAACAATCAGATATTATAGTTAAAAGCGACAAAGCTAAATTCAACGCTATTTTAACCAACCTCGTAAAAAATGCCATTAAATATACCAACAAAGGAACAATCGCTGTTAGCTATGAACAAGTTGGCGACTATATACACATACATGTAAAAGATACAGGTATTGGCATAACAGACAGCAGGCTCAACGCTGTTTTCGACCGATTCGTACAGGCCGATTCGTCTATTTCAAGCAATTATGAAGGAGCTGGGTTAGGGCTCGCAATTTCCAAAGCATTTGCCGAAATGTTGGGCGGGGAAATTTGGCTTGAATCAAAAATCAAGGTGGGATCCAGGTTTAGTTTTTCCATCCCTAACAAACGTAGCATTCAAAAAAAGAAGAATGAAAACTATCAGGGAACCATAAAGGATAATAATGCGAAGAAGAAAATTAAGATATTGATTGCCGAAGATGACCTGACTTCTGATTTATTGCTCTCAACTTTAATAAAAGAAATATCGAAAGAAATCCTTCACGCCACAACCGGAAAAGAAGCAATTGAAATTTGCAAGCAAAACCCCGACATTGATTTAATATTAATGGATGTCAGGATGCCTGAAATTGACGGATATAATGCAACAAGGGAGATACGTACATTTAATAAAGAAGTAATTATTATTGCCCAAACAGCATATGCGCTTCAGGGGGAAATACAAAAAGCCAAAGATGCAGGGTGCAACGATTTTATTTCAAAGCCACTTAAAAAGATTACTTTGCTGGAATTAATAAATAAATATTTCCAATAAAACTGGTGCTATTCCTGGAAATTGTATAAAAGCTATTTTACATATTCAGCCTGGTTCAAAAATTCAAGGCTCTTTTTCACGCACTCAAAAGGGTTCATATTTTTAGGTTCAACTTCCACAATCCCATACTTCATCCCGGAAATTTCTTTGGCAGCATAAATACTTGCAAAATCTATTTTACCACTGGCCCCAACCTCGGCATCATCTTTAATATGCCATAATTCAAACCGTCCCGGATATTTTTGAAAATACTCTAACGGATTACCACCCCCTTTACTTATCCAATATAAATCCAACTGGAACATTACAAATTCCGATTGTGTATTCTCCAATAAATGATCGTACACTGCCTTGCCATCAAATTCAGTAGTAAATTCCTTATCATGGTTGTGGTAGCCAAAACGTATCCCAGCTTCGTTACATTTCTTCCCAATCACATTATAATATGCACAATATCTTTTTAACGTTTCAAGGCTTTCATAGGCATCATCGCCCATTGATGGTTTTACAATAAATCTGGCTCCAACTGCTTTATGAGCCACAATACAAGAATCCCACCAAGCCATTGACTGGTCCCAGGCAGTTGCATCCGGAACATCTAAACCCTTATGCGACGAAAGTACTTGCAGCCCATTGGTGCCACACAATGCTTTAAATTCGGCAGGTTCCATACCATACATTTTTCCATTTTCATAATCTGCAAGTTCAACAAACGAATATCCCATTTTGCCCAATGCCTGTATGGTTGCAACCGGGTCTTTTTTCATATCCTCTTTTAAGGAGTACAATTGAATGCCTATTTCCTTTTTAACCGTATTTTTCGACTTTGTACACGCACTTAACAAACCTGTGGCAACAATGACCAGAATAACAAGAATACTTTGAATTTTCATACGGAAGATTTAATCGGATTAATGCAAGTGTCACGAAGATAGTATTTTTAGGCTTTCTTAAAAAGTAAAAGATGTTCCAGCACAAGAAACATATAAAATGCAAGTAAATCTCTATTTTTGCATTTCAATTCGTACAATGAAAATTAAAACAGGCATATTAAATTACGGAGCCGCTATTGTGGCAATGTTGTTTTGGAGTTTTTCATTCGTCTGGTTTAAAATTGCATATATTTCATACCAGCCAATTACTGTTGTAATTTTCAGGCTAACGATTTCTTCAGGACTTATTTTTATTATTGCCACACTTCTTAAAAGGTTACAAAAACCCAATCGGAAAGATTTAACTTTAATCATACTGATGGCTTTTTTTGAACCTTTTGTGTATTTTCTCGGCGAAAGCTATGGTTTACTGTACGTTTCGCCAACAGTGGCTGCAGTAATTGTTGCAACTATACCACTATTTTCGCCAATTATTGCCATTTATTTTTACAAGGAAAAAATCTCGGGAATGAACTTTTTCGGTATGTTCATTTCGTTTATTGGCGTTGCCTTAGTCGTCTTAAATAATAGTTTCAGGTTTGATGCCTCTCCCATTGGTATAGGATTAGAGTTTGGGGCTGTTTTTGCGGCTATTGCCTATTCAATAATCCTGAAAAAAATAGCTTACAAATACAATACGCTTACCATTATTGCCTATCAAAACTTTATTGGGGTTCTTCTTTTTCTTCCTATATGGATCTTCCTCGAATTTCGGGGCTTTATTGAAACACCATACAATCCAAAAGCGTTCAGGGCAATCATATTATTGGCTATTTTTTCTTCTACCCTGGCATTTGTATTTTTCACCCAAAGTATTCGAAAAATTGGGGTTACCAGATCAAATACGTTTATTAACCTCATACCAGTATTCGTAGCTGTATTTTCCTTGATTGTACTAAAAGAGGTACTTACCCTGCAAAAAGTTGCCGGAATAATTGTGGTTGTTTGCGGATTGTTTATAGCACAAATGAAAAAAATTAGCAGAAGGAAAAACAGAAAAGCATTTGAAATTCATAATACCTAACAGGAATGGATTTGATACCATATAAAACACCAAAAATATTAGAAGAATTAAGTAGGAAAAGCTTTCAGGAAACAAAAGCTTTCGTGAAAAAGTTAAAAAAGAAACGTCCGAAAAACCTCGATACGATTGTTCACTCCTTGCACGAAGAAGCATTTAGCAATTTTGACTGCCTTGACTGTGCAAATTGCTGCAAAACAATTGGACCAAGACTAACGGATAAGGACATAGATAAGCTGGCAAAACATTTCAGGTTGAGAGCGTCTGATTTTATATCCCAATACCTTAAAATTGATGAAGACAACGACTATGTTTTCAATACCAGTCCGTGCCCTTTCCTAATGCCCGATAATTATTGTATGGTATACGAAAACCGCCCAAAAGCATGCAGGGAATACCCGCATACCAATCGCAAAAAATTCTACCAACTTTTGCCCCTTTCCCATAAAAATTGTGAGACTTGTCCGGTGGTCTATTATATTTTTGAAGACCTGAAAAAAATGCAGTGGTAGGAATTTAGATACAAAAAGAAATAAAAGAGTATATTTGGCGTTATTGAAAAAACGATTGAAAAGAACATGCACATCTTTAAATATACTTTTTTCTTTTTATTTCTGGCAACCTTGAACACATTTGGGCAAATTGGGGGAGAAACCACATACCAATTCCTTGAATTAACAAACTCGGCAAGAATAGCTGCACTTGGCGGAAACCAAATAGCCCTAAACGATTCCCAGGATTTAAACCTTCCATACCATAACCCTTCCCTGCTAAGTGATGATATGCACGATCAAATTTTGGCAAACTATGTTAACTATCTCACAGATATAAATTACGGTTATGCTTCGTATTCCCCAAAATTCAACGTTCCTGGCAATGTTGCATTCGGCATACATTACATCAACTATGGCGAATTCAAAGAAGCAACAGCCGATGGAGTGCTGACCGGAAATACGTTTAATGCTGCCGAATATGCCATTCATGTTATTTATTCGAACAATTTCAAAAAGCTTCATTACGGAGTTACGTTAAAACCAATAATTTCCATTTTTGAAAGCTATCAATCATTCGGGATAGCTGCAGATTTTGGCCTAAGTTTAAGCAGCGAATCCGGCTTAACAACCATTGGTTTGGTTGCCCGAAATGTTGGGTCGCAAATTACCCCTTATTACGAAAATGGCAACATTGAGCCAATACCTTTTGACCTCCAGTTTGGGATTTCCGGTAAACTACAACATGCCCCGGTTAGGATTTCAGCAACATTCCAGCACTTAAATAATTGGGATTTGGCAGTTGTAGAGCAGGAAGAAGAATCAGACGAAGTTATTTTTTATGAACCTCAGGAAAGTATTGCCAAACAAATTGCCAGGCATATGGTACTGGGTGTTGAATTGCTCCCCTCGCCAAACTTCACTATTAGGGCAGGATACAACTACCAACGCAGGCAAGAGCTAAGGCTCGAGGAAGTTGGCTCAACCGTTGGTTTGTCATTAGGTTTTGGCGTGAAAATTAAAAAATTTAAATTCGATTTTGCAACCAGCAGGTTTCATGTTGCTGGCTCATCCAACCTTTTTTCTTTAGCATTTGCCCTATAAAAGTATTCGATTGCTTGCTTAAAAAGCAAGGATTTTAGATACAAGCTAAAACCATTAATCCTGAATTAATCGCTAAAAAACTATCTTTGTATTTTCAGCAATAAGTTTATGATATCTGATAAAAAAATAGTAATCGCCATTGATGGATTTTCATCCTGCGGGAAAAGCACAGTCGCCAAATCACTGGCAAAAAAGCTCAATTATATATATATCGACAGCGGTGCGATGTATAGGGCGGTAACGCTATTCGCCCTTCGCAACAACCTAATTGTCAATGGCGAACCCGACAAAAGCAAGGTAATCGATTCATTGAAAGATATTTCCATATCGTTTAAATTCGATAAAAACACGGAGAAGAACACCACTTTTATGAATGGTGAAAATATTGAAGAAGAAATACGGAAACTGGAAGTCTCTAATAATGTTAGCCCAATCAGCACAATAAAAGAGGTGCGAAAAGAGATGGTTAAGTTCCAGCGTAAAATGGGCGAACAAAAAGGGATTGTTATGGATGGAAGGGATATTGGATCGGTGGTTTTCCCAAACGCCGAACTTAAAATATTCATGACCGCTTCGCCCGAAATAAGGGCTCAACGCAGGTACCATGAGTTGCTGGCAAAAGGCCAGAAGGTTTCTATCGAAGAGATTATTAAAAATATAAACGAACGCGATTTTATCGACCAGAACCGAAAAGAAAGCCCGCTGGTGAAACCCAAAGATGCTATTGTCCTCGACAATTCTAACTTTACCCTTGAAGGACAGTTGGAATGGGCAATGGATAAAGTAACCAAAATTATTGCTTGATTTATGAAGGTCGAAATCAATAAAAATTCCGGTTTTTGTTTTGGCGTTGTTAATGCAATAAAAGTTGCTGAAGAAGCTTTAACAAAGACGGATAAATTGTACAGCCTTGGGGATATTGTTCATAATGGGGCAGAAATTAAGCGCCTGAACCAATTAGGCTTGGTTACCATTTCCAAAGAAGAATATTTCAAGATGCAAAACTGCCACGTTCTGATTAGGGCACATGGCGAACCTCCTGAGACATATGCCTACGCTAAAGCAAACAGTATTACCCTGATTGACGCAACATGCCCGGTGGTGTTAAAACTTCAAAAAAGGATTAAAAAATCGTATAAAGAAGGACTTAAAACCGAAGGTCAAATTGTACTACTTGGCAAACAGGGACATGCAGAAGTTATTGGACTTGCAGGCCAAACCGAAAACAAAGCAATAATCTTAACTTCGGAAAAAGACCTCGATAAAATAGATTACCATAAACCAATTACCATTTATTCTCAAACCACTTTTTCGCTACAAGATTTTAATTCTCTTACCAACGAAATAAAACAAAGGGCTGAAAATGCAAAATTGGTTACGGCAAAAGACACCGTGTGCCGGCAAGTTGCCAACCGGGTCCCTCAACTCAAGAAGTTTGTAAACGGCTTCGATTTGATCTTATTTGTTTCGGGCAAAAAAAGTTCTAATGGGAGGTTTTTGTACGAAGAATGTAAGAAAATAAACCCAAATACCAGGTTTGTTTCATTCCTCGATGAATTAGAAAAAGAGTGGCTCTCCGATATTAAATCAGTAGGCATTTGTGGTGCTACCTCAACCCCACAATGGCTTATGGAAGATGTCGCTGAATGGGTGAAGGCAAATGTTTTGAATCGTTAACTTATACCGTTCTATTCGAATATTTATATCCCTCAACCTAATGCAAAATTAGTATTACATTAAAATTTGAACCTTATAATATTTGCAAAGCACATAAGCTGCTTCAGACCATTATCCACAGACATCATTTCATGTAATAATATCATAGATGAACCAATGAATATTTTCGTAACTGTTGTTCCTTATGTAAACAATATATCTTTCTTTGGTTTTAATTGCAACTCTTGCCTTGAGTTGCGGTCATAAAAGTACACCTCTTCAGGAAAAAGATCAACTAGCCTACTCATAATGGGAAAATAAGGATTAGTGGTGCATACGCACTTATGCCTCTTGTCAAACGTTGGGTATTCGAATATCAAAAAATCCACCCCGCGGTATAATTCGACTTGACTCCCTCTGGCTCATTAGATGCTGCCCAGAATATCTTCACAGATAAAGCAGGCCTTTTTATGATTTGATCAGAACTATCTTCAACGTTGGATTCAACTGCCTGGGTGGTTCTGGGTGCCAAGTTTTCAATTGTTATTATAGCCAATAAAATGAATCCATACTAGGATTCAATTGTTGGGAATGGCATTAAAAAAGATGACCTTGTTAAATTATATTCCGGTGAACAAAAATTTTGGGGCAACGTTTTTAATGAACCTGAAAAAAATCCAGCTTCTATTTATGTCCGATCAGATAATGCAGGTTCGTCAGAAATATTGTCACGATTCTTATGGTTGAACAATCATGAACTTCTAGGAATAGGTGTGTCAGGAGAGCACAAAATGCTGGAAGTTATAAAAGAAAATAAGCGTGGATTAGGGATATTGCGATTTTGTTTACACATTCGATCCTGTAACAAAACAGTTTGATGAAGATATTGGTATCGTACCTCCGATATTAACGAGAACAACAAACTTGACCTAAGGGAAAATTTCTATCCTAATTTCTCTGAGCTGCAAAGTGCCATGTGGTTAGGAAAACACCCATGTATTCTGGACAGGCAACTGCAATTAGTTACAAACAAACCACCTGCAACAAAAGAACTCCACGATTTTTTGAAGTGGATATTTACTGACGGACAGAAGATAATCAAAGATATGGAATATATGAAGTTACGTTCCAGTGAAGTAAAATATTGCCTGGAATATTTAGAAAACTAATACCGGATGTATTGAGACTGATTCTATCCCAACTTTTTTTGCCTGACTATTAAATTCGATTTGAATTCTTAGGGGCAATTTTTTGCTTCCTATTTCAGTTTTTCTCTTAATGTTTTTCTATCGATTTTGAGAATTTTAGCCGCTTCCGTTTTGTTACCGCCAACCATCTCTAAGACATATGCAATATGCTCTTTCTCAACTTCTGATAGCGCACGTAATTGATAATTATCTTTTGGGATCGAATGTCGTAAAACAGCAGGCAAATCAGGAATCCGAATAACTTCTTCATCTGTCATTGACACAATTCGCTGAACGAGATTTTCAAGTTCTCTTACATTTCCTGGCCAATAGTAATTTCGAAATATCTTGATTACTTCATCTGAAAACACAGGCGCAGTTCGACTATCTTCCTTCGCAAATTTTCGGATAAAATGATTGGTAAGCACCAAAATATCCTCATCACGTTCTCGTAATGGTGGAATTTGAATTGGTATCACGTTCAACCTATAAAACAGATCTTCTCTGAAACTTCCTTTTTTAACCAGTTCATACAAATCAACATTGGTGGTTGCAATAATCCTTATATCAATTTTCTGCGCTTTATTGGAGCCGATCATGTTTACTTCCTTCTCTTGAATTACACGAAGCAATTTTGCCTGCATGGTAAGCGAAGTATTGCTAATCTCATCTAAAAAAATAGTTCCTCCATCAGCTGTCTGAAAAAATCCACTTCTGGTTTCCAGGGC
Organism: Prolixibacteraceae bacterium; assembly: GCA_963677475.2. Classification (GTDB taxonomy): domain Bacteria; phylum Bacteroidota; class Bacteroidia; order Bacteroidales; family Prolixibacteraceae; genus JABMQB01. The sequence goes on from CAXXQD010000023.1 coordinate 132,809, forward strand.
TCCACTAAAAGAACCTTTTAGATAACCAAACATTTCACTTTCAATTAATTCTTCAGGAATACCTCCACAATTAACTGCCACAAATGGAGACGAAGCCCTTGAACTATTGTAATGTATTGCACGGGCTACCAATTCCTTTCCTGTTCCTGTTTCTCCTGTCAACAAAACAGTGGCAAGCAGTTTTGAAGCTTTCGAAATATCCTTGTACATTTTAATCATTCCTTCTGATCCTCCAATCAATCCCGTTTCCAGAGGCAATGTTTTTTCTGTTTTATGGTTGCTAAGCTCACGGTTTTTTTGTTTTTCCAAAGCTTTTTGTACTGCATCAAAAAGTTCCTGGTCGGTAAACGTTTTAACCAGAAATTCATCTGCTCCTAATTTCACTGATTCAACAGCATTTTCAATGGTTGGATGTCCTGTTATTACCAGTACATCCGTATTTTTATAATTTTCTTTTACGTGCCTAACCAGTTCAATCCCATTAATATTTGGCATAAATAAATCGGTAATGACCAAATGTACGACCGTTGATTCTAGAATCTTTATTGCATCCATTACTCCCGACACGGCATAAACAATGTAGCCCTTCGAAGAAAGGTTTCTTCTTATTAATTCTAAAATATTAGGAGAATCATCAACCACCAGAATATATGTTTTTTCTCTTCGCATACTCGAGTTTTATTTTTCTTTTTCAAGAGGAATAACTACTTCAAAACGAGCCCCTACACCCAGGTTGCTTTCCACATTAATCTTTCCTTTCAGCAAAGAGACGATTCCATGTATTACAGATAAACCAAGTCCGGTATTAGTGTTTGATTTTTTCGTTGTAAAAAACGGATCGAAAATACGTTTAATAATATTCTCCGAGATTCCGTCCCCTGAATCTTGAACTGTAACATACACATTTTTTTTATCAGAACGTGTTTGCAAAATTATATTTCCTCCTTCGGGCATTGCTTGTATCGAATTCACACATAAATTTATAACAATCTGATTTAACTGTACAGGATTTGCGCATATTAAAGGCAGGTTCTCTTCCAAAATAGTTACAAACCTGACATTTGTATTTTTACTTCTTGTTTCCAATAAGTACGTACTATTTTTTATTACACTGTTAAAACTAATCCATTTTGCCTCTGGCTCGTTATTTTTAGCAAATGTCATTAATTTTCGAAGAATTTCTCTGGCATATAAAGATGCATCGATAATTTTACTTATGTCCTTTTGTGTTTGGCCTGATAAATTATTGCTCTTTTTAACCAGCTGCGCAAATCCTAAAATTGTGCTTAATGGTTCATTTAACTCATGTGCTATACCCGAAGAAAACTCACCTATGGTTACTAACCTGTCTGCATGACGTAAGCGCATCTCAAAAATCTGCTTTTCTTTTTTCTGATTCATTTTGTCAATAAAAAGCGATAATTCAGCTGCAACGGTATTAAGCAAATTTCTTTCTTCTTTTAGAAACGGGCCTTCGTCACAATCAGGCATCTTTTGAGAATAACTGACTTCTATAAACCCCCCTGATTTGCCATTTAAAATTATGTCTGCTTTCTGATTAAAAATGGACGTCACATAGTTATCAGAAAAATAGTCAATTCTATCTACCTGAATTCTAGAGCTTGTGTATTCCGGATATTGCCATGCTTTAATGATAACTTTTAGAATTTTTATAACAATATCTTCAAGTTTGCCATCTTGATTCTGAAAAAATATCTGTGAAATAGAATACAAACATTCAAGTTCTTTGATTCTTTCTTTTAGCGATAATTCAATTTCTGATCTTGATTGATTCTTCACATTAGTTAAAATATAAATTCTTAAAAATACAAATAAGTAGTGTAAACAACTGACAATATCCCGAAAGACATTGTCAGTTTACTAAATTAAGTTATAACAAAAAAACACAAAATTATGGTAAGGCCCTTATGAGGTACCTTAAGCCATATATTATACTATTCCTTGAGCAGCCATGGCTTCAGCGAGCCTCATAAAACCACCAATATTGGCTCCTTTCACATAATCAACATGACCATTTTTATCGCTCCCATATTTCACACAAGTCAAATGAATATCGCCAATAATCCGATGTAATTTTTTATCCACTTCTTTTTTTGTCCAAGAAATACGAGAAGAATTTTGTGCCATTTCCAATCCGGAAACTGCAACTCCTCCAGAATTGGAAGCTTTTCCCGGGCAGTAAAGTATTTTATTGGCTTGAAATAGTTCAACCGCTGCTATAGAGCAAGGCATATTTGCTCCTTCGCAAACACACAAATAGTTATTCTTAATAATATTCAAGGCATCATCCTCATCAATTTCATTTTGAATAGCACAAGGCATTGCAATATCAGCCTTCACTTCCCAGGGACGTTTGCCTGGAAAAAACTGTAATCCAAAACGATCTGCAAATGGTTTTATTTCATCTCCATTTGAATATCGCAATTCAAGCATATAATCTATTTTCTCCCCTTTTATTCCTTCAGGATCATAAAGATAACCGTCGGGCCCTGATAAGGTAATTACCTTTGCCCCTAACTCCACCGCCTTTTTAACAACTCCCCAGGCAACGTTTCCGAAGCCGGATACCGCTACATTTTTCCCTTCAACTTTCTGATTAATTTTTTTTAGCATCTGCTCTGCGAAGTATACTACGCCATACCCGGTAGCCTCGGGACGTAAAATGCTTCCGCCCCATGCCAGTCCTTTTCCTGTAAGTACTCCTGTAAATTCGTTTTTTAATCTTTTATACTGCCCAAACAAATAACCTATTTCTCTGGCGCCAACACCAATATCTCCTGCCGGCACATCTGTATCCGGACCAATATGCCTAAATAATTCAGACATAAAACTGTAACAAAACTGCATAATTTCATTGTCTGATTTATTTTTAGGGCTAAAATCAGATCCTCCTTTTCCTCCACCTAAATTTAATGTTGTCAGGCTGTTCTTAAAAGTCTGTTCAAAAGCAAGGAATTTCAAAGTGTCAAGGTTAACACTTGAATGAAATCGTAATCCCCCCTTTATAAGGGCCTAGTGCATTATTCATTTCCACTCTATATCCCTTGTTGATTTGTAATGTTCCCTGATCATCAATCCAGGGCACTTTAAATAGAATTACTCTTTCCGGTTCTGAAATTCTCTCCAATATTTTTCGCTGCTTGTATTTTGGATACTCTTCCAGAACCGGCAAAATTGATTCTGCTACTTCTCTAACTGCCTGATGAAAAACAGGTTCGTTATGGTTCCTCTCAATAACCTTTTGCATAAAAAGGTCAAGTTCTTTATTTATATCCATAATTTATCGTTTTAAACATATTCTTCACAATGCCATATCACATGCTCTGAATTTCGAATACAACAATCCTTTCTATTATCACAATTCACACAAAGTCCTGAAAAATATGCATCCACTTTTTCCTTTTCAACTTTGGTTTGTACCTCATCACCCCTTACTTTTTGATGTGGGCAGGATTCATATTCTTCACAATAGTAAACTGGCGAGCTATTTTCATTTTTATACATGCAGGACGTTTTATGTATACAATCCTGGCAGATTCCTTCGTTTTTCATTTTCTGATAATTTTACGTTTATGCCTGTAAATAGACAATAGGAATGCCACCGCAACAAATTTTAAAAGTTTAAAAAACAAATCAACAACAAAGCCAACCCAACTAACTGAAGGAATGAATCTTAACATGCAACTCAACTAACAATACTTAAATTATCATCTCTCTAATAAGAGTTTAAAAAAAACCTAAGATTGAGGAATTTTGCATCAGTGGGGAAAATATACCACCTCCAAATTACAAACCAGAAAAGAGCATTCGATCAATTTCTTTACGATTTTTCACTCCTCTTTTTTTTGATCTTCTTAATTATTCAAGCTAATTTTACATACGATGATGGTTGGCAAATGCCGGCCTTATTTTTTATGAAAGAAGAATACGCAGATGTAATCATACCACTTCCACTCGAAGGTACATTTACCTATCGTATCCCAGCTCAATTGCACAAAGAAATTGAAGTTGGTGTTCGGGTGATTGTTCAATTCGGGGTTAAAAGGTTCTATTCGGCAATTGTTTCGAAAATTCATGAAAATATACCAAGCGGACATGAAATAAAAGATATCCAGTCGGTAGTTGACGAACGCCCAATTTTATTTCCGGAAAATATCCAACTTTGGCGCTGGATCTCGGAATACTACTGCTGCAGTATGGGAGAAGTTATGAAAGCTGCGCTCCCTTCAGCAATGAAACTCGAAAGTCAGACAAAAGTACTTCGGATTGCTCATGAACAAGATATTGTTCTACCCGAAACGGAGGAAATTATATTCCAGAACCTGAGCGAACAAGCCAAACCATTGTTACAGTTGAAAAAAGAAGTCGGGGCCCAATTTTCTTTTAAAGCCCTAAATTCTTTGCTCGAAAAACAATTGATTTCAGTGGAGGAAAAAGTTTCTGCCAAATACAAACAAAAAACCGAAGAATTTATCTCCTTGTCGCCCAAAATCAGCTCCGAACAAAAACTTCATGAGGCATTGGATGGGTTAAAAAATGCAAAAAAACAAAAAGAGCTGCTTCTTCATTTTTCGGAAATCACCAAGGTTTTCAGTCCAGATGAATTGAAAAAAATCAGCAAAAAAGAACTGCTGTCTGGCACGAGTTTTAGTGCAGCCATGGTAAAAGGATTGGTAGGCAAAAAGATTTTATACTCCAGCTTTATTCCGGTTTCAAGAATTGAACATAGCCACACAATTCAGGGTGGGCTCAACTTGCTAAATCCCTTTCAGGAAGAAGCATTGCAAAAAATAAAAAAAGAATTTGAAAACCAGCAGGTTGTTTTATTACATGGTGTAACTTCCAGCGGAAAAACAGAAATATATTCCCATTTAATCGAAGAAAAAATCAAGGATGGACAGCAAGTCCTTTATTTAGTCCCAGAAATATCGTTAACCACACAAATTATACAACGTCTAAACCGGACATTTGGGAAGAAAGTAGGTATCTACCATTCTAAATTAAACGATCAGGAACGTGTTGAAATTTGGAACAAGGTGCTTGCGTTTGAAAATGATCCTGAAAATTCATACCAGGTCATTCTTGGAGCCAGGTCATCTATTTTTCTTCCGTTCTGCAATTTAGGCTTAATAATCGTTGACGAGGAGCACGAAAACAGCTACAAACAATTCGATCCGGCACCAAGGTACAATGCCCGTGATATGGCAGTTGTTATGGGCTACCAAAACAAAGCAAAAGTGCTTTTAGGAACAGCTACCCCTTCGTTTGAATCGTTTTACAATGCCAGAACAAAAAAATTCGGGTTTGTTGAACTCAATCAAAGGCACCGGAAAATGGAGATGCCGGAAATTAATATTGCTGACGTTCAATGGGCATTTAAACGAAAACAAATGAAGTCGTTTTTAACCCCGCTTTTGTACGAAGAAATAGAAAAGGCACTTGAAAATAAAGAACAAATTATTTTATTCCAAAACCGGCGCGGTTATTCCCCTTTTGTTGAGTGTATGCAATGTGGTTGGATTCCAAAATGCACAAAATGCGATGTGAGCCTCACCTACCATAAATACAAAAAACAACTTAACTGCCATTATTGTGGATATTATATCCAAATGCCCGCAACATGCCACGATTGTGGTGCGCCTGATATAAAAACGCGTGGCATGGGCACCGAGAAAATTGAAACAGAGCTTAAAGAAATATTTCCAAATGCCAGGGTCGGTAGGATGGATTTTGATTCTACCAGGGGGAAAACTTCTTTTGAACGAATAATAAACAAACTTGAAAATAAGAAAATTGATGTACTTGTTGGTACCCAAATGGTGACAAAAGGACTGGATTTTGACCATGTGAGCATTGTGGGCGTATTGAATGCCGACAATATGCTAAACTTTCCCGATTTTAGGGCACACGAACGAAGTTTCCAGCTTATTTCCCAAGTGAGCGGAAGGGCGGGCCGGAACCATAAACGCGGCAAAGTAATTATTCAAACTTCCAATCCCGAGCATCAGATTATTAAAGAAATCCAAAGAAATGCCTATAGCGAAACTTTCGAAAGGCAATTAAACGAGCGTAAACTTTTTAAATACCCTCCTTTTTACCGAATGGTGAAAATAATTGTAAAGCACAAAAATAAAGACTCGGTAAGTGTTGTTTCGATGCAACTGGCAACTAAACTACGAAACAATAATCGATTGATCGTTTTGGGACCAGAATTTCCTGTAATTAGTCGGATAAAATTGTGGCACCACAAAGAAATCTGGGTGAAATTTAGTAAATCCAACGATTTGGGAGAATTGAAAAAATATATTACAGACAGCGTCCAATCTGTAAAACATTTGCCTGGGAATAGCGGCACTGCTTTTAACATTGATGTTGATCCAATATAAAGGTTTCCCCAGCTTCGAATTTTTATTACATTTGTAGCTGTTAATTTTAGCTTGTGAAGAAAACATTAGTAAACCAAATATTCCAAAAATTTGAACAACTCAAAGTGATTGTTCTTGGAGATGCAATGGTAGACACCTATTTATGGGGCAAAATTGAAAGGATTTCTCCGGAAGCCCCGATCCCAATTGTTACCATTACAGACCGTGAAAACCGTTTGGGCGGTGCCGCCAATGTATCTTTAAATATAAATTCGCTGGGCGCAACCCCTTTATTGTTTTCAGTAATTGGTGACGACGAAAAAGGAAAGGATTTTTTAGAACTCCTGAAAAAAAGAAAACTGTCATCGGAAGGAATCATCGTGGATACTGATCGAAAAACAACGGTAAAAAACAGGGTTATCAGTAATGGGCAACATATTGCACGAATTGATGAAGAATCCATTGATTATATATCTACAGACCTTGAAAACCAACTTTTCGACTCCATCAAAAAGACCGTAGCCGAACAAAAAATTGATGTTGTTATTTTTGTGGATTATGATAAAGGGGTGATAACCCCGCGCCTGATAAAAAGGGTGACCGAGCTTGCCAAAGAAAAAGGTATTTACACTGCTGTTGACCCAAAAACCAGGAATTTCCAGACTTATAAAAACGTCGATCTGTTTAAACCCAACTTTAGTGAATTCCGGATTGGAACCCGGAAAAAGCTAAAAAAAGGGGATTTGGAAGGATTACTGCATGAAGCTGTTGCCCTGAAACAAAAAAAGGGGTACAAACTCATATTTGTGACCCTATCGGAGCTTGGGGTTTTAATCAGTAATGGTGTGGAAGAATCGCATTATCCTGCAAACATACGTTATATTGCCGATGTATCTGGAGCTGGGGATACAGTTATTAGCGTTGCAAGCCTTTGCCTTTCTGCAGAATTACCTCCAAAACTTTTGGCAATGATGTCGAATATTGCTGGTGGGTTGGTTTGCGAAAAAGTTGGCGTGGTACCTATTGACAAAGAACTTCTTAAAAAAGAAGTGATTGCCAATATTGACCTGTAGCAATCGCCAAATTTGTTAATTTCTTATAAGCTTATCAACATACAATTAACAAAATTTATTGAATTGGTTTCTGATAAAGTATTAACTTTGAAGCCACCTTTAAAATGTATAATATATGGGTAAGATTATTGCATTGGCAAACCAAAAAGGAGGTGTAGGAAAAACAACCACAACCATCAATTTGGCCGCCAGTTTAGCTGTTCTCGAAAAAAAAGTCCTGATTGTTGATGCCGACCCACAGGCAAATGCAACTTCGGGTTTTGGGTTTGAAGTGAAAAATGTGCAGTCAAGCATATACGAATGTTTAGTGGATGGGGTTGACCCAAAAAAGATAGTCTTAAAAACAGCTATCGATGGCTTAGACCTTATTCCGTCACATATCGACCTGGTGGGTGCCGAAATTGAAATACTTAATATGCCCAACCGCGAAAAAGTATTAAAGCACACTATGCAGATAATCAAAGACGATTATGACTTTATTTTTATCGACTGCTCCCCTTCCCTGGGACTAATTACATTAAATGCGCTTACGGCTTCCGACTCAGTGGTAATTCCTGTACAATGCGAGTATTTTGCCCTTGAAGGTTTAGGTAAACTTTTAAACACAATTAAAATTATCCAGAACCGTTTGAACCCTGACCTTGAAATTGAAGGCTTCCTTCTAACGATGTTCGATTCAAGGTTGAACCTATCGAACCAGGTTTACGAAGAGGTAAAAAAACATTTTCAGGAAATGGTATTTGAAACGGTTATCCAAAGAAATATTAAACTTAGCGAAGCCCCCAGTTATGGGAAACCGGTCATATTATACGATGCCAGTTCGAAAGGTGCTATTAACCACATGAACCTGGCAAGGGAAATTTTACAAAGAAACTCGCTCACCAAAATGTCGAGCGATGAGAAAATCATTAATTTTTAATCTTTTCAAATGGTAAAAAGAAGTGGTTTAGGAAAAGGCCTGGGCGCATTAATAAACGATGCCGATAAAATTCAGGAACAGGGTGCAAGCATCAATGAGGTAAAAATATCCAGCATTGAGGTAAACCCTTTTCAACCCCGTTCAAAATTCAATGAGGAAAAACTTGAAGAACTTTCTCAATCGATAAAAGAATTAGGGTTAATCCAGCCACTTACCTTACGAAAAGTTGGAGAAGACAAATACCAGATCATTGCCGGAGAAAGACGTTTCAGAGCTGCAAAACTTGCAGGATTGGTCAAAGTCCCGGCATTTATCCGTGAAGCCGAAGATGATGGCATGCTTGAATTGGCTTTGGTTGAGAACATTCAGCGTGAAGACCTTGATGCGATTGAAGTTGCATTTAGCTATGAACGATTAATTGAAGAATGTAACCTTACACAGGACCAACTGAGTACAAGGGTTGGTAAAAAAAGGTCGACCATTGCAAATTATCTGAGGCTGCTTAAATTACCAGCATTAATTCAAAAAGGATTAAGGGACAAACAAATATCAATGGGCCATGCCAGGGCATTGATAAACATCAAAGACGACAACACACAAGTTTCCCTTTTTAACCAAACTGTCAAGAATGACTTATCGGTAAGAAAGGTTGAAGAAATGGTTCGTGAACTTAGCCAGGAACCGGAAAATATGGAAGTAAAACCAAAAGCGGTGCTGGTCCCTCAGGAATACCTGAAAATTAAGGACAAACTCGCCTCCTATTATAAATCTCCGGTAAACTTTTCCATAAACAGTAAGGGAAAGGGCAAAATAACTATTCCGTTTAACTCAAAAGATGATTTCGACCGAATTGTTGAATTGCTAAAAAAAGGGAAATAAATTTGAAACTTCTTCGCAGAATATCGCTCGTATGTATTGCGTTGCTCATTTTTTTAAAACCGGCATCTACGCAGGTTATAAATGAAACTGTAGCAGTAGACACAACAATGGTTAATACCGAATTGGTCCACTCACCAAAAAAGGCAGCCATCTATTCCGCAGTGCTTCCCGGACTGGGGCAGGTGTACAATAAAAAATACTGGAAAGTACCCATTGTGTACCTTGGCTTGGGAGGGCTAATTTATTTCGTGGGATGGAACAACGATAATTACGTTTTATATAAACAAGGTTATATTGACCTGACCGATACCCAAACCGATCCGGAAGATATACTTACAACATCCTACCTCCAAATTAAAGGTAGCGAACGATTTGACCTCTCCAACAGTACAGAGCGAACACAATTTAAGGATGCTTTATTAAAGTTTCAGAATTACTATCGAAGAAACCGTGATTTATTGGTTATATTCTCAGCTTTGTTCTATGGCTTGAACATTATTGATGCAAGCGTTGATGCGCATTTTTTTGACCTCGATTTAACAGACGACCTCACCTTTGATTGGAAACCCTCTGTTCACACCTTTAACAACGAAAATATTTATTGCATCCATTGTACAATTACTTTTTAAATTCGGAATATGCGGTTCATTTCTGTTCTTATTTGTTTCTCTTTTCTATTCTCTTTTCAAATCCTGGGTGGCAATAAAGATAAACTAAAGCAAATTGGTCAAATTCGTGTAACTTCCCTTGATACGGTCAAAGGTTACACCCACGAATTTGTTGAACCCGATGAAAACTTAAACGACCTTTTCGAAGAAAAAATGGACAGCCTTACTCAAACCTGGTATGTGCAAAATTTGTTTTTAAACGATCAGGCTGAAATAGACACCAATTTTTCTGTTGGAAAAATTTTGCCCGACTCGGTTTATATCGAAAGGCTCAAAAAAATTGACACCCCCATCGATCTTTCCTACAATAAAGTAGTAAAGAATTTTATATCGATGTACTCCATAAAAAGGCGCGAACAAGTGGAGATAATGTTGGGCTTGTCAGCATATTACTTCCCCATTTTTGAGGGAATACTGGATAAATACGATATGCCAATGGAGCTAAAATACCTGCCTATAATTGAATCGGCACTTAATCCGAAAGCAAGATCATGGGCAGGGGCAAGTGGTTTATGGCAATTTGTTTATGGAACCGGAAAAATGATGAAACTGGATGTAAACAGTTTTGTGGATGAACGCCGCGATGAATTAAAATCATCGGAAGCAGCAGCCAAATATCTCAAACAATTGTACGACGTTTATCAGGATTGGCATCTGGTAATTGCTGCTTATAATTGTGGTCCGGGCAATGTTAACAAGGCAATACGACGATCGGGCGGGAAAAGGGATTATTGGTCGATATATTACAGGCTCCCGCGCGAAACCAGGGGTTATGTTCCTGCATTTATTGCTGCAACCTATATCATGACCTATTATAAAGAGCATAACCTAATGCCCATTTTGCCAGAAATTCCGTTAACGACGGATACATTGATGGTGCAGGACTATCTTAACCTAAAGCAAGTTGCTTCGACCCTTGATATTGAACTGGAACAATTGCGAGAATTGAACCCCATGTACCGTGCAGATGTTATCCCTGCGCGCCCTGAAAAGCCTTATCCAATAAGAATACCTGTTGAATATGTGGGCGATTTTATCGATCAGGAAACAACTATTTTCAATCACGAAAGGGAGAAATATTTCCCGGACAATTCGCTTCTTAAACCCGCTTCGGCGAGTACGGCTTATTATACCCCGATGGATATTAAAGGAAAGGAAAAACTCTATTATAAAGTAAAATCGGGCGATAACATCGGGTATATTTCGAGCTGGTACAATGTGCGCGCATCGGATATCAGGTATTGGAACAACGTTCGGAGAAACCTCATCAGGGTTGGGCAAAAATTACTCATTTACGTTCCGAAAGACAAAAAAGAGCAATTGGCAAAAATAGATGGTATGTCGTTTGAAGCCAAACAATGGATGATTGGAAAAACACCGGGATCCACCACAAAAAAAGAGCCGGTAATTATCGATCCAAACTACGAATATTATACCGTAAGAAGAGGCGATAACCTCTGGGACATTGCATCAAAATACGATGGTATATCGAACAAAGACTTGATGCAATTGAACAATATTACAGATGTTAAAAGCCTTTATATCGGGCAAAAATTAAAAGTTCGGAAAAAGAGTTAGCGCATATTGGCTGCAAAACAAATTAGTGAACGTATTTTTTTCACTATCTTTTAACTCTCAACTTAAATTCTTTTATGAAGCCTTTTAAACTCTTCTTGTTTTTTACCACGGTTTTGCTTGTGCTTGGCATTTTTTCGTGGATTACGCCACAAGAAGGATGGAATGTGTTCGGATCAAATATCCAATTTCTGAAATATGAACCAGCTTCTATTGCAGAGTTCCCAGTTCAAAACAATGATACCATGATCCCTATCCTAAAAGCTCAATCGGATTCGATTGTTCAGGATTCCTCCTTGTTAAAAATAGAAGTCAAAAATGACTCTTCATTAAATACCCAAGATCAAGAAGTATTAAATAATAAAAAGCCGAAAAAGGATGCTGCTGTAACTGATTCTTTAATCTATACGGATAATTTTATCGATCAAATATCGAAAAACGATTCCACAAAACAACAGTTAAGGATTTTTTATTATGGCGATTCCCAGATTGAAAACGACCGTATAACTTCTACTCTGAGACATCGCTTACAACAGCAATTTGGCGGCTCTGGAAGAGGACTTGTACCCATAACAGATATATATAATTCTGCCAACAATTTTATAATGTCGATTTCGAAGAACTGGAAAAAAACATCGGTTGTGGGAAGCAAAAGTAAAAACCTGAATGCCGGGATACTCTGCGAGTCTTATTCAATTAAAAAGAATCACAATTCGAAAGACAGTTTGAAAAGCTCGTTCATTAAAATAAAAAGCATAAACCCATCCAATGGAAAGGGCTACACAATGACCAGATTATATTATCAATCTTCTGGTAATTCTCATATTGAAGTAATCAGAAACGAGAAGGCTGTTTATACGCAAAAGCTTGTTTCGGGAACGAAAATACAGGAACTTAAACTAAATTTTGGAGAGCAGCCAAATCTATTGGAATTAAAATTAAGTACCGATACTGAGCTTATTGTTTATGGGCTTTCGCTTGAAACGCCCACTGGAATTCAGGTGGACAATATTGCTTTGCGGGGAAAATCATTGCCTGAATTTACAAGGTTAGATTCAAGCAAATATATGGAAATGGCAAAATTGCTGAAGCCTTCGTTTGTGATACTTCATTACGGTGTCAATGTAGTACCAAACGTCACCAGTAATTATAATTTTTACAAGGATATGTTATCAACTGATATCCGTTTTCTCAAGCAAAAACTACCTGGTGTACCCATATTATTGATTAGTACATCGGATATGGCCCATCGGGTGAAAGGCAACCTAAGTTCATACGCGAATATCCCGGATATTGTGAAGGCACAAAAAGAAGCAGCACTTGCTAACAATTGTGATTTTTGGAATTTATACGAAACTATGGGCGGCCAAGGGAGCATGATTGAATGGGTGAAAAAAATACCACCTTTGGGAAACAAAGATTTCGTGCATTTTACCCCTTTGGGAGCATCGGGCGTTGGTGTATTATTGTACAATCGATTGGTTGAAAAGGAAAAGAAACCTTTAGTAAACGAAATTATTGCAAATGAATTTGCCAATTAAAGACATCATACAGGAAATACTGGTTTATTCGCCAGAGCAACCATTGCTTTACACAAGGCCTGTGTTTTGGTTTTTATTTGTTTCGATTATGGGACTTTATTCCTTTTTCTATAAAAAAAATCCCATTCGCAATTTTTACCTGCTGGCAATCAGCTTATTCCTTTACTATAAAACCAATGGATCGTTCCTGTTTCTTCTGGTCTTTTCTTCGGTTTTAAATTATAGTATTGGTTTTCTTTTATCCTTCATTAACAACCTATCCGGTAAGAAAACAATCCTTTTTTTGGGGGTCCTTTTTAACCTTCTAATTCTGGGCTACTTCAAATATGCTTATTTTTTTACTGAATCGTTTAACCAACTGTTCCATACACAGTACGAAGTTGTGAACTGGTTAATTTTGTGGCAAAATAATATAACAGGCTCAACTTTTAATGTTTCACAAATATTGCTTCCGGTTGGGATATCCTTCTACACATTTCAGGCACTAAGTTATGTGGTCGATGTGTATAAAAAAAGGGTTGCCCCGGTGAAAAATATTTTTGATTTCAGCTTTTATCTTGCATTTTTCCCTCAACTGGTAGCGGGTCCAATTGTGAGGGCATCTTCCTTTATTCCCCAATTATATAAAAAATACCAACTCTCAAAAGCCGAATTCGGGCATGCACTTTTTTTGGTATTAAAGGGCTTAATCAAGAAAATCCTCTTTGCCGATTTTATTGCGGTTAATTTTGTCGACCGGGTATTTAATTCGCCCCTATCCTACTCAGGCATCGAAAACCTTTTTGCCGTTTACGGATATTCACTTCAGATTTACTGCGATTTTTCCGGTTATACCGATATTGCTATTGGTATTGCCCTTCTAATGGGGTTCAAACTTCCGGTGAACTTTAACGAACCGTATAAAGCATTTAGTTTATCGAATTTTTGGAGGCGCTGGCACATTTCACTTTCCCTTTGGTTAAGGGATTATCTCTACATACCATTGGGAGGCAACCGAAAAGGGGAAGGCAGAACATATCTTAACCTTCTTATTACCATGGTACTCGGAGGTTTATGGCATGGGGCGAACCTGCGTTTTATCGTTTGGGGCGGAATCCACGGAATCGGCTTGGTTTTCGATAAACTTTGGAAGAAACTAAGCCCTAAAAAACTCATCATTTCGAACCTTGGAAGAATTACCGGAACCATTATCACCTTTAACCTGGTAACATTTGCATGGATATTTTTCCGAGCATCAAGCTGGGAAGTGGTACGACAAATTTTCTATCAACTTCATTATAAATTTAATCCCGAAATATTCTCTGAAGTCTTAAAAGGATATTACCTCACCATCAGTATTATGTTTTTAGGCTTTGTTGTCATGTGGCTACCTGTAAAATGGAAAGAAAAGCTACGAGGGGCATTTATAAAATCGCAAATTATTATCAAATTAATCGTAACCGTATCGATAGTGGTATTTCTTTACCAGGTTGCCAATTCCGAACTTCAGGCATTTATTTATTTCAGGTTTTAATATTTTGACTTGTCCAGCTATTGGTAAAACAAAAGCCACTGGTTTTGTTACCAATGGCTTCAGGAATTTTATATTTGCGATATTTTACAATCCCAGTTTTTCTTTTACCAATCCAGGTATTTCCGATGGCTCTTTTGCCACAGGCACCCCGGCAGAATAAAAAGCTTTAATTTTTTCTTCGGCAGTTCCGCTTCCGCTTGAAATAATTGCACCTGCATGCCCCATTCTTTTTCCTGGAGGAGCCGTTTGCCCGGCAATAAATGCTACCACAGGCTTGGTCATTTTATCTTTAATATATTGTGCGGCTTGCTCTTCTGCATCCCCGCCAATCTCACCAATCAATACAACTGCATCGGTTTCAGGATCGTTTTCATACATTTCGAGTAAATCGACAAAATATAATCCGGCAACAGGGTCGCCGCCAATACCGACACAAGTCGTTTGCCCTAAATTACTATGGGTGAGCATATTAACTACCTCGTAGGTTAAGGTGCCACTTCGGCTTATTAAACCAATATTTCCTTTTTTGAAAATCGAAGCAGGAAGGATTCCGATCAAAGATTCTCCAGGGGTGATTAAGCCAGGGCAATTAGGACCAATCAGTTTCGTACCATTCTTTTTCAGCGAAGGCATCACCTTTATCATATCCAATTGCGGAACATGTTCGGTAATACAAACAACCAACTCGGCTCCTGCATAACTGGCTTCTAAAATTGCATCGGCAGCAAAAGGTGCAGGCACAAAAATTATGGAAACGTTGGCACCGGTAGCTTTAACTGCTTGTTCAACGGTATCAAAAATCGGCACACCGTTTACTTCCTGTCCCCCTTTTCCCGGGGAAACACCAGCAACGATATTCGTTCCATATTCCATCATTTTTTCGGCATGAAACCCTCCATCACGCCCGGTGATTCCCTGAACCACTAACTTTGTATCTTTATTAATTAAAATACTCATTCTATTTACTTTTGATTCACAGTTTCAGAAACTGCTTAATTTTTGCTTAATTCAATGGCCGTTTTTGCGGCTTCACTCATGGTACTTACAGTTGGCAAACCTGTGCTTTTTAATAATTCCAAGCCTTCTTCGGCATTTGTCCCCGATAATCGGACTACAATCGGGATATCTGTTTTAATTTTTTCTAAAGCAATAATTAATCCGCGCGCCACATCGTCGCATCGGGTAATCCCCCCGAAAATATTAATCATCACGGCAGTTACATTGCTATCGCTTAAAAGGATATTCATTGCCTCAATCACTTTTTCAGGGTTTGAACTTCCCCCAATGTCAAGGAAATTGGCAGGTTCGCCACCATACAATTTAATCATGTCCATGGTTGCCATTGCCAATCCGGCGCCATTTACCATACAACCAATATTGCCGTCAAGCTTAATATATGAAAGGCCATTTTCATTGGCATCAATTTCTTTCTGTTCATCCGCCGTCACTTCCCTCATTTCAAGGATTTCCTTTTGACGATAAAGCGCATTGTCATCGAAATTCATTTTACCATCAATTGCCAGTACTTGTTTATCCGGTGTTAAAACAAGCGGGTTTATTTCAGCAAGTGAAGAATCTGTTTCCACATAAAGCTTATACAATTTTTGAAGGATAACTGCTGCCTGCCTGGCTTGTTTAATGTCCCCAAAAAGTTTTAAAGCCACCGCCCTTGCCTGAAAATCCATTATTCCTGTTAAGGGGTCAATCGGGAGTTTAATAATTTTTTCTGGTGAAACCCTGGCCACTTCTTCAATTTCAACGCCACCTTCACCACTAGCCATTAAAGTCACCGATTTTGAATTCCTGTCGTTAATAAAACCTACATAAAACTCTTTTTCAATGTCTACAGCATCAGCAACAAGTACTTTTTCAACCGTTAATCCTTTGATGTCCATTCCTAAAATCTGTCCTGCTTTTTCAACTGCTTCAGCTTTAGTTTTTGCAAGTTTAACGCCACCAGCTTTTCCGCGGCCACCAACATGCACCTGGGCTTTTACAACTTTTAGTTTTCCATCGTCTTTAACATTCTCTTCAACATCTTGTACTGTGTAACATAATACATCGTTTGGAACAGGAATCCCGTACTTCCTAAATAAATTTCGGGCTTGATATTCGTGAATTTTCATTTTCTAATTTTGAATTATAGAAATATATTTGATTGCTTAAAAGTATTAAATATATTTAAGAATCTACTTACTTGGATAGTTCGATTTTATATGACCTTTAACAGTTTTAATTGTATAATTATTAAATTTATATACATAAATATTCACTTGTAATTGGTGCAAATTTGAACACTTTTTTGATGTTATTTTACCCTTCCATCGGAACATAAACTGTGGAAAGATCAAATAAAACCATTAGCTTTGCGCCAACCTTTAAAAGAAGCAGATGCTAGATATTATAAAAGAAGTATTCGATAAAGAAGCAAATGCAATTCGTAATATTCCGGTAACGGAAGAATTCAATAAAGCTTTGGACATTATTTATAAGCGTGTGCATGAACTGAACGGAAAAATAATTGCCAGCGGAATGGGGAAAGCCGGGCAGATAGCCTTAAATATGGCCACCACGTTTAGCTCGACCGGCACACCCGCAGTGTTTTTACACCCCAGCGACTCCCAACATGGGGATCTTGGTGTGGTTCAAAAAAACGACGTGCTTCTTCTAATTTCAAATTCAGGAAAAACCAGGGAGATAATAGAACTGGTTCAACTGGCAGATAATTTATACAAAAACCTGCCAATAATTTTAATATCGAGCAACAAGGATGGCGAACTTGTAAAAGCAGCTGATGCATTTTTAAATACCGGAAACCCGGATGAGGTATGCCCTTTGGGATTAACCCCCAGTACCTCAACAACAGTAATGACTGTTATTGGTGATGCGCTGGTTGTTTCGATGATGAAACGGATAAATTTCACCAACGAAGAATATGCAAAACGCCACCATGGTGGATATTTAGGGGATAAATCGAGGGCACAAAGTAGAAAAGGATAAATTTAATTGAATGAGGATTTTAAAAGAAAATACCCTGGGATTGGTAATAGACATTCAGGAAAGATTATTGCCTGTGATGTTCCAAGAAGAACAATTGGTAAAAAATTCGTGCATATTAATTAGCGGACTCAAAGAACTGGGAATTCCTATTACCGTGTCGCAGCAATATACCAAAGGGCTTGGTGAAACGGTGGACGAAATCCGATCTTGTTTACCTGATTTTAGTTATTTGGAAAAGAGGGATTTTAGTTGTTGTGATGATGAAAATATATTGGCAAAATTGAAAAACAACGACCGGAAAAATGTATTAATTTGTGGGATTGAAGCACACGTTTGTGTTTTACAGACTGCTGTTGATTTAAAAGATGCTGGCTACACCCCAATTGTGGTAATGGACTGTGTTTCGTCAAGGTCGCAGGCGAATATTGAACTTGCCAAAGAAAGGTTCAGGTTTGAGAATATTATGATGACATCGTACGAATCAATTTTGTTTGAACTAACCAGGTCGTCAAGTGCTGAAGAATTCAGGGCAATTTCAAAACTCGTCAAATAAATAAAGTTTCTAACTGAAATGGGTGATAAGGTTACAATATGCGCTATTGCTTCGGGGAGCAACGGAAATTGCTACTATATTGGCAATGAAGAGGATGCCATATTAATCGATGCAGGGATCACTACCAAAAAAATCCTTAAGCGGATGAAAGAACGTAACCTTGACCCTCAGAAACTCAGGGCTGTTTTTATTACACATGAACACGGCGACCATGTTAGGGGAACCCGCGTTTTGTGTAAGAAACTGGATATTCCAGGCTATTTTACCCCAAAAACCCTGGATGCCTTGCATTATACTTACAGGCCCGACGCGGCATGGACCTTCGAACCAGGGGATAAAATTGAAATTGGACCTTTTAAAATTCATTCATTCCTGAAAAAACACGATGCCGTTGAGCCGTGCTCATTTAGGGTGGAATACAGGGATAAAAACATTGGTGTTTTCACGGATATTGGCACTCCTTGCGATAATCTAATCTCCAATTTACAACAATGCAATACCGTATTTTTAGAGACCAATTACGACGAAGCAATGTTGCAAAACGGCAGTTATCCTTTTTACCTTAAGCGAAGGATTGCCTCTGATGTGGGGCATTTGTCGAACGATCAGGCTTATGCCCTGCTCGAAAATCATGCCGGGGAAAACTTAAAGTGTGTCTATCTCAGTCACCTGTCAGGAGAAAATAACGCACCTGAAATAGCCTATGAACTTATGAAAGGATTTGAACCAAAATTTGAAATTAGGTTAACGTCAAGGTACGAAGCAGGTGAGGTTTATACGCTTTAGTGTTTTGTGAACCTTTTTCGGTCAAGCACCATATACACAAACCCAAATTCATCAACCGATGGTTCCTGGTTAATAGTCAGGCGTTTGATAAAATCATCGTCGAAGGCATGGAACACTATCTTTCGGTCTTTTATTTTTACCCAACCCGGATAATCGTAACGCCCAAATTTTGTGAGGTATGCATCTCCATCCTCCCATATTTCGAGCACATATTTTTCACTTGACCAATACCCAACGTATGCCCAATCATCAACTCCAAATTCATCGTCACAACCTGAAAATATAAAAAGGAATAAAAAGGGAAGTACCCATTTAAGTTTGCTTGTTTTCATATCGTATTGTTTTATGGCTTTACAATGAAAAACAAAAAACATACCATGAAAATGAATGCCCAAGTAATAATTATTGTATGTAGAAGAAGAATTCTACTCTTCAAATATTGAATCGGAGTCGTAAGCTTTTATAAGGTTCCGCATGTTATAGGTTGAAGCCATCACTTCGCAATAGGCCCCTGCTGAATGAATTGCCAACAGGTCGCCTCGTTTTGATTCCGGAAGAGGAACGTCTTTCTGGAAAATATCGGTCGATTCGCAAACAGGGCCCACAACGTTGTACGTTTTATTTTCCCCTGATCTTGAAAGCGAAGAAATTTTATGGTAGGCCTGATAAAGCATAGGCCTCAGCAAATCGTTCATTCCACCATCAACAATAAGGAAATCACTGTTCAATCCTTTTTTCAGAAAGAGTACTTTTGTGATAAAATAGCCACATTGTGCCACCATCGAACGACCAAGTTCAAAATGCAGTTCCTGCCCTTCTTTTAGTTGAATATTTTTATGAAATGCTTCGAAATATGCATCAAAATCAGGGATTAGGTTTGCTTCGGGATTTTGGTAATCAATGCCAAAACCGCCGCCTACATTTATGTGTTCAAGTTTGAAACCATGCTTGTCAAACCATTCCTGAATCAAATTAATTTTCAGGCTGAGTTGTTTGAAAACATTGATATCGGTAATCTGGCTTCCCACATGAAAATGGATTCCCGTTAATTTCAAATTGGAAGTCTTGCTAATGGTGTTTGCAACATCATCAAAATCCCAATGATTAATCCCAAACTTACTCTCCTTAAGTCCGGTAGAAATAAATTTATGGGTTTTGGGATCCACATCCGGATTAATCCTAATGGCAATTGGAGCAATTTTACCCATGCTTTTGGCAATTTCATTAATTACCTCCATTTCATGAATCGACTCACAATTAAAACTAAAGATATTATTTTCGAGTCCGGTTATGATTTCCTGATCGGTTTTACCAACTCCCGCAAATGCAATTTTATTTGCAGGAAAACCCAGGTTAATTGATTTGGTGATTTCATTGCCACTCACACAATCTGCACCAATGCCATATTGTTGAATGGTGGAAAGAACAGCATCGTTATTATTGGCTTTTAGTGCAAAATGCAAAATATATCCATACTTTTCGCTTGCCTCTTTTACTTTTTGTAGAGTTTTATTTAATAACTCAAGATCGTAGAAGTAAAAAGGCGTTTCCAGCTCTTTAAAACGTTGAATATATTTTCCCTTGACCATTAATTTACATTTAACAAATTATCGCTCAACGCCTTGAGAGTATTTTTCTTTTGGTTTGTCGGAACCAGAACAGAGATATTATATTTACTTCCACCGTATGAAATCATCCTAATTGGTATTCCGTCAAGGGCATTAAAAACTTTGGATGCAAAACCACGCTCCTCTTTAATAATAGTACCGACAATACAAACAATTGAGTGGTTTTTATCAACCTCAACCCTACCAAATAATTTAAGTTCAGCAACAATCTCATCTAAATAACGCATATTGTCAATGGTAACCGACACAGCAACCTCTGAAGTAGAGATCATATCGATTGGTGTTTTGTATTTCTCAAATACCTCGAACACGTTTTTAAGGAAACCGTAAGCCATAAGCATCCTTCCCGAACGGATTTTTATTGCCGTAATTTCATCTTTGGCAGCAACTGCTTTAATGCCCTTTCCTGTTGTTTTAGCTGCAATCAGAGTTCCCTGATCTGTTGGGTTCATTGTATTTTTCAGCCTTACCGGAATATTTGCAACCTTTGCCGGCATAACGGTTAATGGGTGCAATACTTTCGCCCCGAAATATGCAAGCTCGGCAGCCTCATCGAACGATAAGTTGTCAATTTTTTTCGTGTTTTCAACAAATCTAGGGTCGTTGTTATGAATTCCATCAATGTCCGTCCAAATTTGAATTTCTTTGGCTTCAATTGCAGCACCAATGAGAGAAGCGGTGTAGTCACTCCCTCCCCTTTGAAGGTTATCAATATCTCCCGAATGGTTCCGGCAAATAAATCCCTGGGTGATGTAATATTTAGACTTTGGGTATTTATTTAAAACAACCTTAATGTTTTTCTTAATTGCGTATGTATCAGCAGCTTTATCGCTATCAATACGCATAAAATCGAGGGCAGGCAAAAGCACTGTATCATGCCCGTTTTCTTTCATTAATAAGGTGAAAAGTTTCGTAGAAATTAATTCACCCTGTGCCAATATGGTATTTTCGGCAACTTTGTTATAGCCTGTTGATAAAAATGATTTGATCGTATCAAAACTACTTTCGCAGACATAGTTTCCTGCCTTTTTATTCTCTTCTTCTTTGAACAAAGAGGCAACCACTTCTTTATATTTTTGCTCCAATTTCCCTATGTTCAAAAGGGCAGTAGCTTTATTCCGTGCACCAAGGTAATTGCATATTTCTACCAACGAATTTGTTGTGCCAGACATGGCAGATAGTACAACTATTTTTTCTTTCTCATCAGTTATGAGCTCCATAACAGCATTCATGTTTTCAACCGATCCAACAGATGTACCTCCGAATTTTAATACTTTCATGTTATTTGTGACTAATGACTTTAAGTAATGTATATAAATGCAAAGATGTCGAATTTTACTTCTATTTTAATTGTTCCCTTGCATCAATCCCTTCTAGGTATTAATTACTTAACAATTTGATTACCATACCTTAATTTAGAATGTATATATTTTAAAAAATAGGATACAATACCCATGCAAAAACACTGACATAAGTCATATTTATAGTGCTATGATATATGTCATAATACCTTTGTAGTAAAACATTTACAGAATCCATACATTTGGCTTAAACCAATAAATAATCAAATGAAAAACTTACTTGTTCTCGGACTAGCCATACTTCTTAGTGCATCAGCATTTGCCCAAAAGGATGAACTGTCACCGTATTTATTGCTAAAAAAAGAGGAATCCAGCATCAATAAAGAAGTAGATATCGTGAAGCGTTCTTTAATTTCAGCCAATTTCAGGATCACAGGTGAATATTCCCCAATGGCTTCAGAAAACTTATACGTTTTAACATACACCAGGGAAGACCTGGAAACAATTGCACTTGACTTTGAAAATAGAGGGGCGCTGGCAGCAACGCTGAAAATCGGGTTTAAAAAAGAAGGAAAATCCATTTCGGTGAGCATGACAAATCCAATGTACCAGTTTTATGCCTATTTCACCGATAACATAAAAAAGCATGAACAAGACTTGTTAAACATATCAAAAGAAGCAATTGCAGCCCTAAGTATAGGTGTAAAACCAAAACCATTGGGCGGTTTGTTGAAAATTGAAAAGTTGCAAAAATACCACTACAAGATAATGATGCCCTACTTTGATGATGTTGACAAGCTGAATACATTTATATCGTTTGAAGACGGTTTATCAACCATACGGAAAAATTTATCGGAAGGGAATAGCCATGTTTTAAAAGTTTATGAGCTCATTTATCCTGAAAAACAAATTGCGGTTTTTGGAATTGGCTTGTCCGATCCGGAAAAAGGAGAAGCTCACTTTTTACCAATCATCGGAGACGGACATATTTGTGCCCTACCCTATGAATTAATCCTCCAAGGAAATGAAGCCAGAAGCCTTGCCGGTAAATATAGAATTGCACTTCACTGGCCAGAACTAACCATGGGGACTTTTATGAAAATAATGAGTACGCCCGGAGATATTAAAAAAGAACTGGAACAATTGACCAAATAAATAGCACTTGTTTAAAGAACTGTTGAATAAAAGGGTCCATATTTATGGGCCTTTTTTTTGTGCCTTGCGTTAGAAATAGGTTTCTTTGCAATAAATTTATTTCTTATGTCAACATTGGTTTGGATAATTATACTTGTTGTGATCGCAGTTTTAGCATTGTTCGGATTTGGTGCTTATAAATCAAAAAAGGTTGCTGATGTTAAAAAAAGCCCTAAAATTAAAGTGCTCGAAAAGAAAAATTTTAAACCTGCGATACGAAAAGGGTTGGTATTGGTTGATTTTTGGGCAGCGTGGTGCGGTCCGTGTAAAATGATGGCCCCCTTACTGAATGAGATCGCAGACGATCCGAACAACGGAATTACAGTTGCAAAAGTAAACGTTGAATATCAAAAAAACCTTGCTGCTCAATTCAATATCCGAAGCATACCCACATTAATCTTATTTCTGGATGGGAAAGAAGTAAAAAGGCTGGTCGGATTTAAAACCAAAAAGGCAATCCTGAAGGAAATTAAAGAATTTGTATAAACGCTAGTTACTTCTTTCATATATCCGCTTGCAAAACGAAAAAGAGGATGCACCAATGTACATCCCCTTTCGTGAAACTCAATTTTCGTTCATTTTACCGAGAAATATTTTCAATAAAAAGCTTTCTGCAATTTGAAAATGGCGTAATATATAGAAGTTGTCACCGGGGAGTAATATTTTCACATTACGCATACGAATGTATGACTTTGGATAAAAACTTTGCCAGTCACTGGTAAACACGTTCCCGGATCGTTGTGGATAAACCTTTTCGGTAACCAACAAAATTACCCGATTCTCCCGGACGATTACTACCAACTCATTATCAACCAGAACTTCCGAATGTAAAGTGATTAAATATTGACCATTCCCTGTTTCTTTAAGATAGTCAATGATTTTGATTTCATTTTCTAATTCATGTTTAACAATGGGTGACCTTCCGTATAAAAACTGATCATTTATTTCGTTTTGTTTGCTGCTATTTTTCATGACTAATAATTTAAAATTAAACAACTTTAGCAACCTATGTTGCGAACAAAGCTTAACTCATTAATCCTTAAACAATAAGGATATTCAAAGGCGTTTATGATTTAGCCATCAAAAAAGGAGGGGGAAGGTCAACAAGCAGGTTATTGATGTTTGTTGAATGGGCTCTTGCAGTGCTATATTCTACACTTATTTCATCCTCTGCAAATTCTTTTTCAGCGTAAGAAACAAGGTCTGTAATCAATACCAATTCACTAAAATCTTTGGCATCGTTTTCTTCTGATAAAATTATGTCAAACCCAGTTTGAACGGTTGTTCTTGAATTGCTAACTAAAGAAACTGTCTGGTCACACTCAATTATCCGAATTTGCTTAGTAGCCCTACAGTTGATTGTAAGGATGAACAAAAACAATACTATGGTGACGAATGCTTTCATATTCAACTACATGGTAAAAGTAACGATAAAATCACGTAAATCCGGACTCGTAATGTTAACATGAGTTAACGCCCTGAAAAAAATTACGACAGGAAAATCAATCTAAATTGCATGATCAATAATCACTGGCAATTATTCTAAACCAAGGGTTAATCCCATTTACAAATAGATTGGATATAATCTGCTGAACCATCTTTTAGCCAGGCATCCAATTGGGCTACTTCTTTCAATTGTTGCCCCCTTGAGCGTTTAACTTCAAAGAAGCCCGTGTTTAAATTATCCAATGATGTCATATCTCCCCACAATTTCTCAAATTGGGCTACCGGATAAATATCTTCCTGACCTTTTCCCCAACGTTTTTTTACTTCCTTCAAGGTAATGTAGGCAGGCATCAGTTGGGCCATATTAATAATTGCATCTTTCACTTTATCTGGCTGGTTTAAATCAGTTCTGTCTAAACCAAATGCCTTTAACATTGGATCGATCGAGAGCCAAAACGTATTGGAATTATAGTAGGTAAGGTTAAATTCAATCTTTTCATTAGGCAAGGCCATTCCTTCAATCAAACGCACTTTACCGTTAATTTTTGCCAATCCTCCACCACGGTCGTCCAACCACCTTGGAATTACTTCAGCCAACAAATCGAAACCGTTTTGAATGTGTGCCCCAAGTATTTCAGGATCGGCATTTGCCCCAAGGGTATCAATGTTATGCACCAATAAATAGTTCAATCCCGGTTTATCTTTCAGCATTTTTTGAAGTGTTCCGTTAAGCAGCATATTGGGTATTTCAAACCAATGCCCTACCGGATGAATGCATTGTTCAGGTATATTTGCCGTGTAATCATCGCCTTCGCCGTTCGACTTTGCCCAGCTAATCAAGGCCTGATGGAAGCTTTCCTGCATTTTTTGTGCCTGTTCGTCCAACAACTGTTGCGGCATCTCATCCCAATAAAACCTCAGATCGCGTTCTGTCGGATATAAGCGCTGCCCAATAAACCGTCCTTTGGAAAGATAAACCGATTGGTCTAAACCCAACTGATTTATATAATCGGTAATTGGACCGTGGGTAAGATAACTCGTTGTAAAAACATGTGGGATTTTTGCCCCAAAACCTGCTGCAATTTTACGGTTTTTGGCAAGCTGTATATCCAGAAAATTACGATGAATGCCCGAAAAATTTATAAACGGATGAAGTGATTTTACCACTCCGGCGCCTTTAGTCCACCTGCTCCCAACTCCTCCAGCCAGGGTTACAATTGCCAATTCATTGTTTCGAATTGCTTTTTCCCCAATATCCTTGTTTTGTTTTTTTAAGTCCGATAGATTTATTATTTCGGAATTTAGAGGATCAGAAATTTTAGAGTTTACAGGCAACCTGTTTTGCGCCAATCCAATCCGTCCGGCTTTGAGCTTACTTTTAATTTCTTCATGGAATTCTTTATCAAACCCATTTTCATTGAGTAAATCAGGAAGTTTTTTACCTTCCTCGCCTGTGGCTTCCGTTTGAGGAATAATTCGTTCGAAAAGGTTCGTTATAAAGCTGGTATATTCTTTATTCTTCTTATATGAAACAGACAAAACTTTTAACTCATCGCGCTGAGAATCGGTTAGTTCACTGAGTTCATTTTTTAATAGCGATGGCAGTGTCAACGTATAATATTCATTTGGCAATAAGGCATCTTCTCCGATCTTCAGCTTGCCAAATGTTCCGTTTTCATTGATTTTAAAATCGTAAACCACCGGGTCCATTGCAAATGGTAATGATTCCTGCAATTGCTTTTTTAAGTTTTTCATTGTTTCAAGCAACCACGATTTTGCCTCTGCTTTTATTTCCGGATCGAATATAAAGCCCATTCCTCCGCCCGACATTCCACCCATCATCCAGAATCCCCAAAACTGGTCATTATATTTTTCTCGGGTTTTACGAATTAATTTTTCGGTAAATGCATTTGATGCCCAGGGAATAATATCCTGGATTGGTCCCTCAAAATTTTGTTGCGTAAAAGCCCCGATTTTTTGAATATCCCCATTTTTCAGTTCTTCTACAACGTGATTAAAGTATTTAATGGCGTTTTTACGTGCCTGCCATTCTTTTGGCGACCGAAGCAGGTACTTTTCGGTTACCATTTCCAAAATCGGACCAACATCTTGTGCCATTCCACCATGAACTACAACCAAGGAGTCTTGAAGTTTTTTTCTTGTTTCTGAAGAAACATCTTCTTCTGTTAATATTTTATGTGTCGGAAGCAATTGTCCTGTGCTAATTCCAAATTCAGGATCGTTTTCTTTCGCCTTAGCCCCGCTTATTATTTTAATTCCTGGCCAAACGCCTCCCGAATCCTGCCAGCCTCCTCCCGAACCACCAAGCCATTCGCCAAGAATTGCTTTGGCGGCCACCAACCTACGTTCGTTTTCTTCCAAAGCCCCATCAATATTATTTACCTGACCAGTGCCCCTTAAACAAAGGGAAATTAACGAAGCCAGCAAATTGGTTGAAACAGCCAGGCGTGAACCTTTTGGGATATTATTGACCTGGCTGACAATTTCGATCCCAAGCCCGGGGCCAACCATATTTTCAAGCAAAGCACCAACCGACATTTGTATTCCTTCCAATCCGGGAGGAACAATGCCCGATGCAATTAGTGCAGCTTTTAATAAACCAAGATAGTCTTTTGCAAAATCAAATACTTCGGCGATTTGTTTAATGTCTGCGCTTGCTTCCAAATCGGTGCTGGTTAACCTGATCACAGGCTCCTCAATTACCCTTAAATAGGTTTCAATAGGGGGAGCCGGCGTGTTTTGTGTCTCAGAAATGCATAAATCAACCGAGATATTTAAAACTTGGGCACCTTCCGGATAATCCATTCCCAAAAAGAAAATATCGCTCCAGCAACTGTGTGATAGATCCATCCGGACGGGTGTGGTTTCTGCCAATACCGGGAACAAGCCTGTTTTTGGGTCTTTTCGGGTCAAGCGTGAGTCGAAACGTAAAGGGTGATCAATTGGGTGCCCTATTCGAAACATCCAATTGTTTCCAGCAGTTGTACGAACGCTAATTTTCACCTGGTTGGCAAGCGTTTGAAAGCCCAGTTTATGGTAAGCATCTGCCAAAGCACTCGAAATTCCCTCGTTTGGCCCTTTGTTTTTTTGGATACGTAATAAAATCAAAATTGCATCTTCAAACCTGCGCTGTAGAATATGCTCGTAGGCTTCGTATGGGATTAAACCTTCGGTTGTTGTTTCTTTTCTGAAGGGAATATAAAAACGATGGATCGCATATAAGAAAAACAGTGCACGAACTTTTTCATAAAGATTTGAACTATTAATCCTGAACTGTTCCAGTGCTTCACATTCATCGATTAAGGTTTGGGTGCTTGAGTTTTCACAAAACGACTCAATGGACTGGTCCCTTTTATCGGCTTGTTGAGCTGTTATAATTTCAACCAGATATGCCATTATCCTAAGTCGTTATTGTATTTTTCACGGTCAATAAAAAACTGGGTCAATTCCGATAAAATCAAATCCCTGTCTTTCCCTGACAAAGAAATCGCCAGTTGAGCTTTTAACAAGCCATAATCCTGCCCCAGGTCATACCTCAGGTTATTCATTTCCAAAGCCAAATACTTGCTGTGTTTCGATAATTCGTCCAATGATTCGCTTAAGCCAAGGTTGCTATTTGGATTATTGGAACTGTTTTTTCTTAACAATTCCAATATTAAGGGTGTAAAAACATGCATCCCGAAAAAACACAGGTAGTATCCTGCCCTTAAGCCCGGAATCATTAAATATTGTTCGGCGTAGGTTGGTGTTGGTTTTTCCTTCACCTGATTAATTTGAAACAGTTGCTTCTTTCCCTGAATGCGCATGGCACCAATGGTCCCAAAATTCATGATGCTGTTTTCGCGGGTTGCCTGAACAGTGGAAACCGAGCATTTATTATTCTGTGCCAGTTCAATTACCCGACGGGCAATATTTTCACCTTCGCGGCTAAGGTATAAGTGGTCTCCAACCAGGTGCAAAAAAGCTTCATCATTCAAAAATGAAGATCCTGCCAAAAGCGCATGCCCATACCCCCGAGGATTGGATTGAGGAATAAAAGTGATGTTATTTTTTTTGGTCCCAAGGGCTTTCTCAAAATTTTCAATAT
The DNA here is from genome assembly GCA_963677475.2 of Prolixibacteraceae bacterium. Taxonomy (GTDB): domain Bacteria; phylum Bacteroidota; class Bacteroidia; order Bacteroidales; family Prolixibacteraceae; genus JABMQB01. The sequence goes on from CAXXQD010000023.1 coordinate 161,379, forward strand.
CAGTGGGCTGAACCACCACCCCAATTTCTTTAATTCCTGCTGATAATATTTCTTCGATCAGGATTTCAAGGACCGACTTTTTATTTCTGTTTTTATCAATTAAAATTTGAAGTGGCAAATTACGTTGATCAGGACCTGCCGCTGTTATTAGGGCTTTATTTATTTTCATATACCTATATTTAACCTGTACCTCAAAATTAATAAGTTATTTGAATGTTTCAAGAAGTTTATAATGAATCAGCCTGAAACACTTCCTTTACTTAGTTTTTACATTTTATTTAGAAAAAACGGGACCCATGAAATTTTGAGCCCCGTTTTTCATATTTAAACTGTGCATTGATTATTGCCTAACTATTTTCACTGACGATGATTTCCCACATGCTTGCACCGTTACAATGAACGAACCAACCGGGGCAAAACCGCCATTCGTTTTGCCATCCCATTGAACGACTTTCCTGCCTCCAGTCAGGTAATGAAGTTTTTGGGCGTAAACCAAATTTCCATTGATACTGGTAATGGCAAGGTTAACATCACAATCTCCACTGATATCGAATTCAATATTCAGGATTTCGTCTGCCTTACTTGGGTTTTTATATACAAGCAAGCTAAGTTCATCAGTTTCGGGTATCAGCTTAATTGAGGTCGGTACAAAGGTCATGGTAGAATCGTAGCTTTCGGAAACCACCGACTCAACCATTGCGGCATATTTACTGGTAGAAACCTGTGGGAGGTATGGTTCCCCGCTTTTCGACAAGCGCCAGTTTACGTATTGCTGCCTTGTTCCGGCAGAATCGCGCTGATTGGTATCATCTTTAAAATACAAACCTCTTGCTGAACCTACATCACTAACACCTGAAACAGTTACCCAATGCCCGCCATGCCTTTTCCCATCCTTGTCATAATATCCCCACTCAAGTTCAACATCTTCATCGCTTTCCATTTCATTTAAAAGCCATTCGAATGTTGGATCGGCTTTAGCCGAATCGTTTTTGTTATGGGCATAATGTTTATACTTACTATCTGGTGAAGGAATAGAGTCGGTTCCAAACTTGTAGCTTTGAAACTTAACTTTTATTGGTAATTTGTATTTATCAATAAATTCAAGTTTTGCTTTTATAAAATTCTGTGTATAAACCCCGCCATTGTTTGCCCGGCTCATCATCGCACTTAACTCCTTTAGTTTTTCGCGATGGGTCGTATTTGATTTTATTTGAGGGAATTTATTTTCGAGCCACTGCATACTGTTTGCTGCCCCAACCGGGCCACAGGCATTTTTATCGCCAGCATATCCCTCTACCGTAGTCGGGTTGTATTTTGACGAGTCAAGATCCATGTTAGGAACCTCGCAGCCACGATAATGCCAGATGATATCCGAACCATAATTGATATCTTCGAGCACCGAATAAAACTCCGGAACTTCCCTTGTTGCAGGTTCATCTGTATTAAGTGGTTTAAAGAACACCTCTGTTTCAACCGGCATGGGCACCATAGTCCCGTCAAAAAGGGCAGCACCATAATCCAATATTCCGGGGCTTACGCCAAAACCAATATCAATTTGATTAATTACATCACCAGTTGCAAATCCTAACCATCCGAAATCAAACCAAAGCGAAAGCATTTGATCGTTAGCGAATGGAGGTAAAAGAATGTTCCTGGCTATCCACACCGGGTCACTTCCTTCATCTTGTCGTGCAAACACATTCAGGAAACGGTTTTCATCAGCTGCAACAAAAGTGAACTCAAATAGCCCCTTCAATCCTTCCCACCAACCAAAACCTCCTTGATTATCCAGCTTTTTAACTTTTGGTTTTTGAATATCAAAAGTAATGGTTGAATCGTAGCTTTCGGAAACTACTGCTTCCATCATACAAATACTATTTTTTGATGAAAGTTGTGGCAGATATGGTTTCCCTTCTTTGTTATATGCCACATTGGTAAATTGCTGCTTGGTTCCGCCGGCTTCTTTCTGATTGCCATCGTCTTTCACATACAAGCCACGATATTTCCCAACTTCGCTCACGCCCGATGCCGTTACCCAATGACCACCTAATGACCGTCCGGTAGTATCGTACCAGGCTATCCCAATTTCAACATCCTCATCGTCTTTCATTTCGTTAACCAGCCAATCCCATGTTGGATACGCCCCAGCTGAGTCGTTTTTGTTATCGGCAAAATGTTTGTATTTCGCATTTGGCGATGGAATACTGTCTGACCCAAAAAATATTCCTTGCATTTTAACGCGGATTGGCAATTTATATTTATCGATGAATGCAAGTTTTCCTTTCACAAAATTTTCATCGGAAACCGTTGAATTATTTGCCCTGTTCATAAACTTGCTCAACTCCTCCAACTTTTTGCGGTGGGTAGTTTTAGTATCAATTTCCTTGTACTTGTTTTCGAGCCACTGCATACTGTTTGCAGCTCCGGCTGGACCACAGGCATTTTTATCACCTGCATAGCCTTCCACTGTTGTGGGATTATAAGTTGATGAATCAAGATCAATATTTGGGACTGTGCAACCGCGATACTCCCAGGTTTTATAGGGTTCCAACTCAAAAGTTGGAAGATGGTTTGTTGGAATTGTAATTTCGATATCAGGGACATCGTTCTGATTTAATTTAATTGCCAGTTTTTCCTGTGTAACGGGCAAAGCCATTAAAGGACCGAAAAAAGGAGTGCTATCGAAATCCTTCCCCTCATCTCCGAGTTCATATCCAATTTCTATATTAGATATTGATTCATTGGGCAAATATCCCAACCATGAAAAATCGAACCAAACCGATAGCTGCTGGCTTATATCAAATGGGGGCAGCATAACATTTTTAGCTATCCATTCCGGATCATCGGTCGTTCCGGGTTGCCTTGCAAATACATTTAAAACACGTACTTCATCAGATGGAGTAAAGGTAAATTCAAACAAACCTTTCAGGTTATCCCATAGTGTGGGACCTTCTTCCACTTTTACTTGTTTTACTTCCGGGTTTTCGATGCCAAAAGTAATGGTTGAATCGTAACTTTCGGAAATAGCACTTTCCACCCAACAATAATTGTTGACGCCTTGCAGACCCGTCAAACGAGACCATCCGTCGTCGCCTTCTACCCAATTAACATAGGTCTGACGTGTGCCTCCTTCGCCTTCTTGCTCAGCATCATCTTTAAAATATAGTCCTTTTGCTGTACCAACATCACTGACACCCGTTAGCACAACCCAGTGCCCACCATGCCGGTTTCCCGATCTGTCGTACCAACCAAACATTACTTCCACATCTTCACCTTTTTCCATTTCGCTTCTAATCCAGTCAAAAGTTGGTGGTTTACCAATGCTATCGCTCTGATTTTCGGCAACATGCCCATATTTAGGGTTTGGTGACGCATAGCTCGAATCCCTGTTAAAGAAGCTTTGGTATTTTACATGGATAGGCAATTGGTGTTTATCAATAAACCCTAATTTTCCTTTTAACATTTGTTCGGTAGTGACCCCCTTTTCGTTTTCACGGTCCATGAGCTCACTCAGCTCCTCCATTTTTTCGCGATGGGTTGTATTGCTTGAAGGAACATTTGGGTTTTTATCTTCCAACCACTGAAGGCTGTTTGCGGCACTCACCGGACCGCATGCATTCCAGTCGCCAACATTGCCTTCCATGTCCCTTGGATTATATTTGGATGAATCCAAATCGAGGTTTGGCACTTCGCAACCTCGATAGTGCCAGGTGATTACATTAATTGGCTCCCACATGATTTCTGGAAATTCAAGAGGTATTTCCGGCTCGATGGCAACAGGGTTATTATCAGGAACATTGTAAGTAAAATCACCAACTTCAACCCTTACAAATCCTTCTGTGGGAAATATGTCAGCAAGAGGTTCTTCTGAAACCATTATTGCAACATCAAGGAATGGTATATTTTGTCCATTACTTGCACCAAGAGGCTCTAAATCAACCCAGTGATCAATTAGTTGATTATCAGGAAAAGGCAGAATTGGTTGGTTTTGAACAATCCATCCTGGAGGTGCCGAAAGGTCGGGGTTATCAGGATTAGTACCAACGATATTCACAAACAATGGTGGTCCGTCCATCGGCGGAAAATTAAATTGAAAATTGCCCGTCGTTGAATTAAGTTGGTCAAACGGTGCAATAAAATCTGTTTGACGCACCTCAAATTCAAATGGAGGCGGATCAAGCACCTGAATTTGTAATGTTTGAGAATTATCACTTGGGTTAATGTCATCAGAAGATGAAATCTCAAAGGTCACTTCCACATTAGTTTCAGGTCCAGGAACCCAATGTTCATTGAGACCCAAATATGCACTTGAATTTGGTTCAAAAACCTTCGTTCGGGCAGTAGATTGAAACAGTACCTTACCATTATCTGTATCAATTACCTCCACACTAAAATCAAGGTTGTTTGCAGGATACGCTTCATCGTTTTTAACTTCTGCCAGAAATTTCACCACTCGATCACGATATACTTGTTCTCGAACACTAAACCAGCCCGATATGCGAGGATTACCCGCAAATAGATCAATATTTAGACAGAACATGAGCAAAAAAAACAGCACGTAAGGGAAGATTTTGAGGGCATTTAAATAGTTAAAGGTAAAATTTTTCATAACTCTAATTTATTGTTAAACAATTGGGTATGAAAGAATAAGTTACGAAATAATTTATTTATTTAAAACAATTCTAAATACAAGTGCCCAAAATAAAGAGTTTTTGGTATGAAATTAAATTTGAATTATGAACATATTATACACTTATGTAGAATTTATTCATTGGGGAAGTATTTCAAGCCTTTGACAAAATGTTAATTATATTAGGTACAAATTCCATAAAATTTTACCTATTAAAATTTTTAAATTAAACTTAAATAATCTTGAAATTCATATCGATGCATTTAGATATTGGAAATCATGGAAAGAGATGACATCGGGTTATACAACCATCAGAAAATCCCCCTCAATCCCCCTTTTGCTAAGGGGGACAACTTTAGCACAATATAATTTCAACTCTATAGTGATTTGGAAATCGTCATACCTGACGGCAATCGAATATATTGTGTTTTGGGTAATGCAGTTTTTAACTGCATATTACTTTCGGCAGTAATCACTGCGCTTTAAAAATCCCCCTTATTCCCCCTTTTGCTAAGGGGGACAAAGAAAGTTGTTTATTCAAATTACGCATTATAAATTGTCCTTCTTGTACAAGAGGGATGAAGGGAGATTGATTATTAAAAATTCGCAATACCCGATGAGAAACAAATTAAATTGAGTTTTGGGCAATGCGTTTAAAAGTCGCAATTTGCTCGAAAATCACCATACCTTAAAATCCCCCTCATCCCCCCTTTTGCTACTAATCTTTATACACATCTTTTATTGCAATTTCATAGCCTTTGGCTAATATATTAAAGGCAGCCAGTCCATTCTTGATTGTTATATAGCCTGGTGGTCCATGTGAACTATATCCACTCCAATTATCTAAGCGAGCAAGAATCCAAGCAGCCCATGCCATACTGTTTCTATAATAAGGATTCTTTTGCTTTGTGGTTTTACCTTCAACTTGTAAAAGCAACATTGAAAGGAGCTTTAATTCTGCATTTGTAAATTGGGCACTTGCATTAATATTTAAGTCAGGCTGATCGATTGCATGCTTTAAGTTCATTAACGATATGGCTATCTGAAGAGACAAGACTGTCAGCTTTTTTAATGCTGATCCAGAACCCATTTGAGCGGATTCAACCTCCAAACCTTTGGTTTTCATAACTCTAAAAAGCTCTTCAATAAGCCACCTGTCTTTGTACCATTTAATACATGAGATTGCATCAGCTGGCCCTTGTATTGAATGAGTTGTTAATAGCCTCCACAATATCGGTCCTTCTCCTTCCGGGATTGATGTAGGGACTTCTCTAGCTTCAATAGCCCAAAGTTCCACATGACCGGGGTATTTTTTTACATCACACTTTGAAGGCCTAAGAAGTTTTACATTAGCATATCTAACCTCAATTGATATGTTCCTTGACTTTCTTTTATTATTACCTTTAAGACTCAGGCTGTATTGGCATTCAACATTTTTTTGAGCCAGAGTTTTATAAAGTTTTTCTTCAGATTTGTAAAGTTTTCGGTCGGATCGGGATCTAACTAAAATATGAGTTTTATGATCCGGAATATCTACAAACTCTTCATATATATCAGATTCCCTATCGCCAATAATTGTTACCATAGGAGCTTTAGATAGGACTTCCTTGCTTTTCATTGCAGACTCAATCCATCGGTATGATTCTTTTTCTGTAATGGGTAAGCATTGATAGTTTCGTTCATGTTTATTCTTGCCTCCTTTTTCTCTATTCCATATATGAACATTTGAAAAACCTAATAGAGTGCGGGACGCAGCATCTACTGCCAATGATGGGTGGCAAAAGAAACCATTCTGATATTTTAATCTAACCGGGCCAATATCTTTATCATCAGCATCAATGCGCCCTGTAAGCCCAGCATAGTTTATTTCAGTGGTATCCTGAATAGACAGTACGTGCTTGCATTCCAAATTTGCTTTGCAAGTATTGTATAATCCCAAAGAAAGGTCTTCATAACTATAGCTTTTATTGTTAAGCATCCTATAGGCTCCTATTTTATCTGATAGTGTCGAACTAAATTTATTGACAACTGCTTTTCCAAAGTTAAACATATCAACCATGATTTTATCCGCTCTTTTTTCAAGTCTTGAATCTGGCAAAAAACCATTAAAAACACCCTCTATATCTCTGATTACCACACCTTTAATATACAAAAATAAAATTGAACCAGCAAGCATATGATGTTGATAATCAGGCTTTTATGTTGTTTTTTCTTTTGTCTGATATTTGTGTATAAAGATTAGTTTTGCTAAGGGGGAAGATCTTTGATAATAAAATCAACTCAACTGCTCCTTCCGGTTTTTCAATCCCACTGAAAACAAAGTTACACAACACAATAATTTTCAGTAACTTATATTCCCCGAACAAAAAAAAAGAGTAACTCTTATTAACTAAAAAGTAACAATTATGAAAAAAATTATCCTGTCATTACTGGTAATTTCCTTAATTGCCGGATGTGAAAAATCACTAATTGAAAACACGAACCAAGAAGAACTAATGCTTAAAAAAGGAAAGGTGGAGAAAGTAGAATGCACTACAATTCAAAGTGGAGAGCTATTTACTTCCACCGGAGAAGTAATTGAACCGGGATTTATGGAAAATGGATACAACTACCAGGCGCATATATACAAAGGAGATTATGGTTATGGTGATGCTGTCCATTTGGTAATGAAATGGAATGATGCATGGCTTTCAAATAAAGATTGTGATGGGGATGGTTTATTAGATAGGCCATTGGATGAAAATGGAGCTCAATACTATTATGGATCAGGAGCTTGGTGTACCAACCATTGGACAGAAGTTTATACAAATGAAGATGGAGAGGAATGCCACTATAGTGAATTTATTAAAATTGTAGCCGTGCCAGTTGATGCCTATAAGGAGAATGGGTTTTTCTATACTGCTGATGGTAATGAAATTGGCGAAGTAATTTGGGGACAATTTGCTATCATTCAATACATTGTTAACGATCCTTGCGAAGGTGTTCATGGCATCCAATATAAAAGCCCAGATCATGCTGGTTTAGGAAATTGGTAAATTTAATACCTATTAAAACATAAGCCACACGAAATTATTGGGCAACATTTTTAAAGTTGTCAATCAAAATAAGGATGCCATCTCCTGAGAAAAGAGATGGCATCCTTATTTGTTTTTACAAGTGATGGGAATTCAAATTCGCATAATTTTGGCGATTTGAAAATCGAGACAAATCCCCCTGAATCCCCCTTTTGCTAAAGGGGACAAATAAATTTGTGTATTCTGATAAAATTTAAAAGATAATCCACAAAAAAGCCCCTCCTATAAACGTAAAGGCTAAATATCTTCGTCACTCGAAACTCATACTCAAACCCTAGACTATTTTTACAAACAATCCATCATCGTTTTTTTCAACCGTTACCAGTTTATGTTTTGTTAGTCCTTTGATAGTTTTATCCCATTTTTTATTGCTAAAACCAGTTTGTGCTTTTAGAACATTTAAATCAATGGGTGAATTTGCTTTTAACTGTGCAATTACTACTTTTTCATCCTCGCTCAGTTCCACAGCTTTTTTCTCCGGTTTCATTTGTGGGAAGAACAGCACATCCTGAATGGAATCGCTATTGGTCATAAACATGGTTAAGCGGTCAATTCCTATACCCATACCAGAAGTTGGCGGCATGCCATATTCTAGCGCACGTAAGAAATCCTGATCGATAAACATAGCTTCGTCATCACCCTTCTCAGAAAGGCTTAATTGGTCTTCGAAACGTTCACGCTGATCAATCGGGTCGTTTAACTCGGAATATGCATTTGCCAATTCTTTTCCGTTCACCATCAACTCAAAACGTTCGGTAAGGTCTGGGTTATCACGGTGTTTTTTTGTAAGCGGAGACATTTCCTTCGGATAATCGATGATAAATGTAGGTTGGATGTAGTTTCCTTCGCATTTCTCCCCGAAAATTTCATCAATCAACTTTCCTTTACCCATGCTTGGGTCGGTTTCAATATCCAACTTTTTACAGATATCGCGAAGTTCGTCTTCCGATTTTCCTGTGATATCAAACCCGGTATGTTCCTTAATGGCATCAGTCATTGTCACACGTGGATAAGGAGTTTTATAATCGATTACCTTATCGCCAAGTTGTACTTTTGTGGTTCCGTGCAGTGCCAATGCAACGCGTTCGCAAATTTCTTCGGTAAAGGCCATCATCCATTTGTAGTCTTTATAAGCTACATAAATTTCCATAACGGTAAACTCCGGATTATGGGTCCTGTCCATTCCCTCATTACGAAAATCTTTTGCAAATTCATATACACCTTCAAAACCGCCAACAATGAGCCTTTTTAGATAAAGTTCGTTTGCAATTCGCATGTACAAGGGCATATTCAACGAATTGTGGTGTGTGATAAAAGGCCTGGCAGCAGCACCTCCAGGTATGGGCTGCAATATTGGCGTTTCAACCTCTGCATATCCATATTCATTGAACATCTGGCGCATCGTATTCACAATTTTTGTTCGCTTCAGGAATACTTCTTTAACCTGGGGATTTACAATCAGGTCAACATAACGTTGTCGATACCTTTGTTCCGGATCGGTAAAAGCATCGTAGGTTTTGCCATCTTTTTCTTTAACAATTGGCAAAGGACGAAGCGATTTACTTAAAACTGTCAGTTCTTTTACATGAACAGAAAGCTCACCAACCTGGGTTTTAAATACAAAGCCCTTAACCCCGATAATATCACCAATATCCAGGTATTTTTTAAATACATCATTGTATAAAGTTTTATCTTCACCCGGACAAATCTCATCCCGGTTGATGTACACCTGTATTTTTCCAGTATGGTCTTGCAACTCGGCAAACGAAGCCTTGCCCATAATTCTTCTACTCATTATCCTGCCTCCAAGGCACACATCCTGCATTTCACCTTCTGCACCAGTATATTTATTGCGAATATCGGCTGTGGTAATATTTACATGGTATTGCTCCGCTGGGTAAGGATCAATTCCTGCTTCCCTTATTTTTTGAAGTGAATTTCTTCGGATAATCTCCTGTTCACTAAGTTCCAATTGGCTCATTTACCTTTAATTTTCTGTATCAAATAATTGTGCAAAGATAAAAAAAGTAAACAAACCATACTATGCAAATAATGGCTTGGAATTGTATAATATTTGCTTTACTCTGAGGATAAAACAAGCAGTTAATTTGACAACTCGTTTTCACTTAGTCATTCCATTTTTTTTCTGATCGTTCAATGTTTAGAATGGTTTAAAAATATATTGTTGCTTAGGCATATTGACTATCAATACTATAGGGATATTATAAACACATGTGTATAAAAACTGGCATTGTAAAATTAGAATTAGTTTAAATAAGACGTCTCATTTTCGTACCTTTGGCGAGTTTATTATCAATTCAGGAAGCATCGTATAGTAAGAATGGAAAAACTCTGGAAAATTAAACCGCAAGGTGATCCGAATGAGGTGAAACACCTTTCAGCAGCATTAAATGTTGAAATGGTAATTGCCAAATTACTGGTTCAGAGAGGCATAAGTACCTACAACGATGCTCGGGCATTTTTCAGGCCACGTTTAAGTGATTTGCACGATCCCTTTTTAATGAAGGATATGCGCAAGGCAGTTGAAAGAATTGAGAAAGCCATTGCCAATCAGGAAAAAGTAATTATTTATGGGGATTATGATGTGGATGGAACTACTTCGGTTGCCCTAATGTACCAGTTCCTGAAAAAAAGAATCAAAGACCTGCAATATTATATTCCTGACCGCTATTCGGAAGGATACGGAATTTCGCCGAAAAGTATTGAGTACGCTACCAGTGAAAATGTTAGCCTGGTAATTGTGCTTGATTGTGGAATAAAAGCAGTTGAAAAAATTGAAGGGGCTAAAAAACAAGGAATTGATTTTATAATCTGTGACCATCACAATCCGGGAGAAGAAGTTCCGAAGGCTTGTGCTGTTCTTGACCCTAAACAAAAGGATTGCAATTACCCATTCAAAGACCTATCGGGCTGTGGTGTTGGATTTAAGCTTTGCCAGGCATTTTGCGAACAAAATGATGTGCCCATTCAAGAGCTTTACGATTTGCTTGACCTGGTAGTGGTTAGTATTGCTTCAGATATTGTTCCTGTTACCGGGGAAAACAGGATTTTGGCTTACTACGGATTAAAAAAACTGGCTTCGAACCCTTGCCTGGGACTAAAAACCATTATTCAATACTCAAGCCTCAATGGAAACGACATTAGCATTAGCGACATCGTATTTAAAATTGGCCCCAGGATTAATGCTTCAGGGCGAATCGAACATGGGAAGAAGTCGGTTGCCATTATGGTTGTGGAAGATGAGAAAGAAGCCATGGAATTGGGCGATGAAATAAATTCGTACAACGAAATCAGAAAAACACTTGACAGGGATATCACACAGGAGGCACTGGATATGATCCAGAACAATGAATATACCCAAAACAATAAAAGTACTGTTCTCTATAACCGGGATTGGCATAAGGGCGTTGTTGGAATTGTTGCTTCAAGAATTACAGAATATTATTACCGACCGACCGTAATCCTGACCGAATCAAATGGTATGGCAACCGGTTCGGCACGCTCGGTTAAAGAGTTTGATTTGTACGAAGCGATTGGGCAATGCAGCGATTTACTGGAATCGTATGGAGGGCACATGTATGCTGCCGGTTTGACCATGAAAATTGAAAACATACCTGCATTTGCCAAACGTTTTGAGAAAATTGTGACCGAATCGATCACCAAAGCACAGCAAATACATACGATAGATGTGGATGCAAAAATCCAGTTGAGCGATATTACCCCTAAATTTTACCGTGTTCTAAAACAATTTGCACCGTTTGGACCACATAATATGACCCCGGTTTTTGTAACTGAAGATGTACTTGATTCAGGTTCGAGCAGATTGGTTGGAAAAAACGAAGAACATATAAAACTAGACTTGGTAGAGCCTGATTTTAATTCAGAAATATTCCCGGCAATTGCGTTTAATCAATCCGAAAAATTTAATATTGTAACCTCCGGGCTACCTTTTAATATTTGTTATACGGTTGCCGAAAATGAGTTCAGGGGCAAAACCAACCTACAATTGTTTATCCGTGACATTAGCAACGACATTGCCAAATAACCAAGGTATATTCTAACTTATTTACTTCGAAGAAACTAAAAGATCCTGTAGGGAATTCAACACTTTCACCCCTGTATTTTCAAGCCTTTTTTGTGATTGGTGCCCATCTGCAATAAGAACGCACCCGATGCCTAGTTCCCGAGCCACTTCAAAATCGTGTTCGGTATCGCCAATCATCAATGCCGTATCTTTTTTAATATTGTTCCTTCGGATTAGTTCCCTGCCCCGTTCAACTTTTGATGCAGCGTAATGGTTGTCAAGTCCAACAATATCCTCAAAATAATAGTAAATATTGTTCTGCTTTAGCGTAGTGTTTAACATATCCTGTTTCATTGCAGAAAGAATGTATTGTTTTAACCCATTGATTTTAAATTGTTCCAGAACTTTCACCGCATTTTCGTGAAGGTCACACTTATTTACTTCAGAATTGTATTGATCAATAAATTCTTTTGCCGGGATTTCGAAACCTTCTTTCGAGAAATCAAATCCAACTTTTTCATAATAATCTTTCACAGGAAACGAAAACACTTCTCTATAAGAAGAAGTATTTAATAAAGGTAGTCTCCGTTTCTCAAGCAACGAGTTTATAGTTTTTATACATAGCCCGAGATCGTTGAGTAATGTTCCGTTCCAGTCCCAAATAATAGTTTCAACAGGCTTGTAAATATCAGGAGTCATATTTATTTGCATTGATAACCGGGGTTGCATACAATTTCAGGAACCTTTCGCGCACTTCTCCTTCGTGGTCGCCAATACAGTCAATTGCTTCTTTAATCAATCCTTCGAATCTGGATTTGTCAGTTTCTGAATATTGCTCAGAATATATATTTGAGCCGTTTAACAGATCAAAAGCCACGTAGTTATTAGGCCAAAGCTTAAAATTACAATGGATCCTCTTATCGATTAATTCGGCAACATCTTGCAAAAGGTCGTTTGTTGGGCGGGTTTCATCAATATTTTTAAGAAACGTATGAATTGGTTTCCCATAAGAAAAATGTACCCTTCCTTTTTGGTTTTTTACGCCCAGTGCCATGCTTTTAAGGTCATCTTTTGTGGTTTTCAGAAAACCATCTTTGTCTTTCTGAAGTGTTTCGTGAACTTTGGATATGCCACAAGGCTCAATTTCATAGGAAATGGATACAGGGATAATATTTAATTCGGTTATCCCATTCAGAAATCCATTTTTATTGCTCATGTGCAACATTTTCAGTAAACCTTGTTGCGTATTGTCATCGCCATCTTTAGTCCTTCCCTCTTTTTGTGCTATCCAAATGGAAGTATTATCATCACGAATGGTTTTTCGGATGTATTCGGATAAAATATGCGATGATTTTAGCAGTTCACGGACAGCAATATTCCGCTTAACAACAAATGAGCGGTTGAGCTTTACGGCATGAGTGATCCACGGATATACAAACAGGTTGTCGCCAATGGCAATCTGGGTTGCCTTCATTCCATTTTGGATATTCAGGTAATTTAAAAATGCAGAATCCAAAATGATATCCCGGTGGTTGGATATGAACAAATAGGCTGTGTTTTTATCCAATCTTTCCATACCACTGCAAGTGAGGCCATCGGTGGTGGTGTCGATAATCATTTCAACCATCCCTTTTACAAATCCAAGTTGCAATTGCTCAACGGTTTTCACCTGTGACAACTGATGCCGAATCATGGTTATGGTCTTTGGATCTTTATATAGGTTTAGGAGGACTCTATCGAAAACAGGATCAGCCAGTAACTCTTTAATTTTATGACTTACTTCACTATCGTTGTAGGGCCTTATGTCACTGTACGCATCCGTTTGGTTCATTCAGTTTTTTTAAGTTGGCGGCAAAGTAACAAAAATAGGATTAAAACTTCAAACGAAGCTGCAATTTAACTTCCGTTAAATTTTCTCCTTCAATTTCATTATTCCCCGAACTTATGGTTTCGCGGTCGGTCCAGTGCGTATTTGAAAGCTTTAGCCAAAGTCCAATCATCGGGGAAACTTTGTATGACAAATTCATGTAAGCACGTATTCCTTTCCCATAATAAGCCGGAACTGAATAATTATACAAAAGGTCGTTTTCGTATGCATATACCCTTGCATCGTAACTTCCGGTATTAAAAATCACAAACCTTAGATAACTTTTCAGTGGAAGTTTTGCGGGACTATACACAAGGTCTTGAAAAAACATAAGCCCGTTAACTGACTCGTAGTCTTTAAAATTTATCACCTCAACCCTGCTTTTTAAAGTAATTTGATCATTTAATATATGTTGCACATGTAACCTTGTTTGTTGCTTTCGCTGTTTTATCTGGATATATTTTTGATTGTATGCAAACTTTACATCTTTTTCTTCGATTTTATACCTACCATAAAACAACCAATCACGAGCCGGACGATACTCCAATTGCATAAAAACCTCGTTGCCTGACGAAGGGCCCGATGTTGTATATTTTATCCATGGGAATTGATAAATATCTGTGTAGGCAGAAAATGTAAATCCTTTTGCCGGAAGCAATTTTAAGCCCATATACAACCCTGTTTCGTTTATTGTTGACCTTGTTTCGGAAAATGCACCGCTGTACAATGCATGGTAGTTTTTATCGAAATGCCTGAACAAAAGCGAGAATATTGCCCGGTCATGCAGATGTGCAAGAACACCTTGTAATACTGCAAAACCTTTTGACTTTGAACGGGCTACCTCTCCAAAAAACTGATATTTCCCGAGGAGGTATCTGTAATCAACGCCGATATTAAAATTCTCGTCACCACTAAATTTATACAAATTATAAGGTTCATCCGATAAATTAAACGGGCGGTCGAATTTTTGGTAGAAGAAAGTTGTTCCGAGTTTTAACCTGTTTTTCTGAAATGAAAGGATTGCTCCCCCTGCATTCTCCCTGACTCTTTTTTCATCCTCAATTTCACTATCTGTACGATGATAACCCGAACTTTGCAAACTTGTAAAAAAATCGTGGTCTTCCCAGCCAATGTCCCCAAGGTTTGCATCCTTGCGCTTTTGCGAATAAAAAAGTTGCAGATCCAGATCATTCAACCTAAAGCCAGCACTAGCTCCTCTGAAAAATAAGTTTTCATCGGTTGAAGTATAGGGCCTGGTACCTGACACATTTTTTGATATATTCAAAACATCTGCCGATTTCCCTGTTGCAAAACCCTGATGCAAAACCAGTCCCTGCCCCGATCTAACCACATAATCCCCAACGGTTACATTACTTAAGAGCGAATTAAAATTCATGCTTATGTGCCCTGAATAATAATCAAACCCATTTTGGTTCGATCCATTAAAAAAAGCTTCCCCCGGATCCTTTTCTGCCGTTATTCCCGCAGAAATCTGGTCTTTTAGCTGGAAGCGATATCTCGTATAGAGCTTTCCCCTTCCTCCCTCATATTTCGGATCTTCGCCGTCAATGCTTTTATACCCTTTGGCTTCCTGAAACACCCTTGTTGTGCGGAACAATACTTGATGTTTTCCATATTTCAAAGGCAACTTTTTGTTTGAATATCCATCTTCCAAAGCTTCGAATTTGATGAACGGCGCGATTTTTTCAAGAACTTCCCGATTAAAACCTTCAACATTCATTAGCTCATAAATCGTATATATCAGTCCATGCACCTTTCGGTAATCCAAAAGATTGGTAATCTGTATCTCATTAAGTACCGATAACCGTTTTAATTCAATTGGCGATGCAGAGTTAATGTTAAGGGGTTTTTCATAATATTCTTCGAGATATTCCAAAATAGAGAAATAATCCGCTTCATCTTCCAAGTCTTCAGCCATTGCTTCAACAATCGTTTCAAAATTTTGTGACATTGGACCTTCCTGCGCCCTGGTATTAAAGACATTGAAAAAAAACAAAAGCAAAAAAATATGTATTAGAATTCGTCGCATCACAGATGAAATTGAAGTGAAATTGCTGGTGTTAACCCAAGGTTGCCATGGTAATGAAATCCAATATCTGTTGTTAATTTTCCGAATCGGTAGCCAATACCTGCTGTGTAGGCAAATGGCTTTGTTGATACACCAAACCTGATTGCCATATCTTCAACGGGAAGAAACTCAATCCCCGCTTTATAAATTGGTTTATTTCCCGTTGATTTTTCAATTTCTGTGCAAACAAGAACACTTTCCGTAATTGAATAGTTACCTCCCGTCCTTACTATTACAGGGGACTTTATCTTCCCATTCAATCCTTCAATTCCTCCTTGAATGGGATTAAACACATGGGCACCAACGCTAAAATTTTCCAAGGCTTGGTAAATAACTCCCCCTTCAAAGGTTGGAAAGCCTTTTGCTTTTTCATTTTCCGGCATCAAACGCATTAAATAGTCCAATTGGATTCCGACAGATAGCTTCTCTGACAATTGTTTCGAAAAAGCCACTCCGAACTTCGTTTCTTTATACGTTCCTGATCCAAACTGAGAAAAGTTGATGGCAAATACACCAGAATTTGTTGGCAAAATGACATTTCCTGCGGCAAGCGAAAGTTCATCAATCATGAACCGGGATTCGAAAAACATCCCTGCGTTTATGCTCTCTTGCTTTGCCAGTCCCGCCTGGTTATGAAATGAAGACCATGAATCGTAAAATGTAACAAACGCATCGGATAAAGAAATAGCCCTTGCACCTGCAGTTTGATTTTCAACTGCAGATAATTTTGCAACACTTAAACAAATGACAAAAAGGGTTAAGATGCCAAATTTCTTCATAAAATGATGAAAAAAAAGGTGTACAAAGTGGATGTACACCAATATTGGCAATTTACATATTTTTTGGCAAAGATGCCTTGCTAATTCGTCTTGAATTTATATTTTACTTCGGAGAGCTCCTGATTTGCCGTAACGATCTTCTGTTTAAGCTCTTCTTTATATTTTTTTGTTTTTTCTAACAATTCTTTATCGCCTGTTGCAATCATTTGTGCTGCCAATATTCCGGCATTCAAAGCACCGTTAATTGCCACTGTGGCGACCGGAATCCCTGGAGGCATTTGCACAATTGCCAAAAGGGCATCCATACCATCAAGGCTGGCTTTAATTGGAACCCCGATTACCGGTATTGGTGTCATTGCAGCAATAACCCCGCATAAATGGGCTGCCATTCCGGCACCTGCAATAATTACTTTAATGCCCCTTCCCTCGGCTTCTTTTGCAAATTTTTCCACTGCATCGGGGGTGCGGTGAGCCGAAAGGGCATTGATCTCAAATGGAATTTCCATTTCCTCAAAAAAAACAGCAGCCTTTTCCATTACAGGTAAATCGGATGTGCTGCCCATGATAATACTTACAATTGGTTTCATTTTTTATGGAATTTATTTTTTCAGTGACAAATTGTTTTATTATTTTGTGTCCTTCCTTTTCGAAGGCGAAAATACGGTAAAATCACTAGTAAAAAAAATCAATATACTTACATAAACAATAGAATATGAAGAAGGTTAAAATTCATGATAAAGAATTTGAATTATTTATTCCTTATGAAAAAATCAGGTCGGTAGTAGAAGATCTTGCGGAGAGGATGAACAAAGATCTGGATGGGAAAAACCCTTTGTTTATTTGTATTTTGAATGGCTCATTTGTGTTTGCTGCAGAGTTGTATAAACGAATCGGATTAATTGATTCGGAAATAACTTTTGTTAAGCTGGCTTCTTATGAAGGTGAAAAATCAACCGGGACCGTAAAGCAATTAATCGGTTTTAACGAAGAAATTAAAGGAAGGACAGTTGTCGTTTTAGAAGATATAGTGGATACAGGCATTACCATTAATAATATAATGGAACAGTTGAAGAAAATGGGGCCAAAGGATATTAAAGTTGCAACCTTGTTGCTAAAACCTGACGCCCTAACCATGGAAGTTGACCTGGATTATGTAGGATTGGAGATACCTAACGACTTTATTGTGGGGTATGGATTAGACTATGATGGAAAAGGGAGAAACTTGATCGATATTTATACTGTTGTTAAATAATAAAAAAACCATTCGCTATGTTAAACTTGGTACTATTTGGTCCTCCCGGAGCCGGGAAAGGGACACAAGCTGAATTTCTTATTAAAGTATATAACCTTATCCACCTGTCAACCGGAGATTTGCTGAGAAGTGAGATTGCTGCTGGAAGCAAACTGGGCATGGAAGCAAAAACCTATATGGAAAAAGGTGAGTTGGTTCCCGATGAAGTAGTAATTGGCATGATTAAGGGAAAACTTGCCAGCGAAAAAGAAGCTAAGGGTTTTATTTTCGACGGATTTCCACGAACCGTTGCACAAGCAGAAGCTTTAGATAGTGTATTGGTTGAAAACGGTACCCCGATTTCGGCTATGCTAAGCCTTGAGGTTGAAAAGCAAGAACTGGTTAATCGCTTATTGGCTCGCGGAAAAGTTTCTGGCAGGGCCGATGATCAAAACCAGGATGTTATTGAAAACCGAATTAATGTTTACAACGAAAAAACCGCACCATTGGTTGATTACTACAAATCGTTTGGAAAGCATTTTGGAATTGATGGTATGGGAAGCATCGAGGAAATTGCAGAGCGCTTGAAAAATACGGTTGATAAGCTTTAATCAGAACTAAAAGAATATAATTTCCCTTATTCCCAGATCAGATTGGGATATCCCCTTGAATTGGTTTATTTTTGCATCGTCAAAAAAAGCAAATCTAAATATTTCGCAAAAATATGGCTGAGAAGAATTTTGTTGATTATGTAAAAATATTTTGTGCTTCAGGAAACGGAGGAGCAGGCTCAGCTCATATGAGGCGGGAAAAATTTGTTGCCTATGGTGGTCCCGATGGTGGTGATGGCGGAAGGGGCGGACATGTAATCATCAAGGGAAATGCCCAATTATGGACCCTGTTACATTTAAAGTTTCAAAAACATATTCGGGCAGGTCATGGCGAAGCGGGCGGAAAATCAGGAAGTAGTGGTGCTTTTGGTGAAGACATAATTATAGAAGTCCCGCTCGGCACTATTGCCAGGGATTCGGAAACCAATGAAATCCTGTTCGAAATAACCAATGACGGAGATTCGGAAATTATTGCGAAAGGCGGCAGAGGTGGTTTGGGGAACCTTCATTTTAAATCGTCGACAAACCAAACCCCACGGTATGCACAACCCGGCGAAGAAGGTACCGAAGGATGGTTTATCTTGGAACTGAAAGTATTGGCCGATGTTGGGCTGGTAGGTTTTCCAAGTTCCGGAAAGTCCACGCTTTTATCGGTGGTTTCGGCGGCAAAACCCAAAATAGCCGAATACCATTTTACAACGCTTGTCCCCAACTTAGGAATTGTTGGCCATCGCGAAAACCAATCGTTTATTATGGCTGATATTCCGGGAATCATTGAAGGTGCGCATGAAGGCAAAGGACTTGGACTTCGATTTTTGAGGCACATTGAACGAAATTCGATGTTGCTGTTTATGGTACCTGCCGATAGTAAAGACCATCGAAAAGAATACGGAATCCTGGTTAATGAACTGGAAAAATACAATCCGGAGCTTCTTGACAAAGAACGATTTTTAGTGATAAGCAAATCGGACATGTTGGATGAAGAGTTAATGGAAGAAATAAGCAAGGAATTTACGGATATCCCGCACATGTATATTTCTTCGGTTGTAGGTTATAATATTGTTCGGTTGAAAGATAAAATATGGCAGATTTTAAATAGTTAACATGGAGTTTATCGACAAAATAATTCATCTGGACAAAGAGGCACTCTTGTTCCTCAATAGTTTCCATAACGATTTTTGGGATTTGCTCATGTTTTTTATTACCCGAAAAGAAACATGGATCCCGTTTTATCTGATACTCCTTTTCTATATTATCAGAACTTACATAAACAAATCCATTTTGGTGGTCATTATGTTATCATTAACGGTTTTGGCAACCGATCAAATTTCGTTTCAACTAAAAGAATTAATCATGCGCTTGCGCCCCCTATACGATCCTGAAATCATGGACCAGGTGCATATTTTTGGTAAAAAAAGCGGCTTGTATGGTTATTTCTCCAGTCATGCAGCCAATTCCTTCGGCATATTAACATTTACAACTTATCTATTTAAAAATAAGACCTATAAACGATCCGTATTTGTTTGGGCAATCCTGGTGAGTTATTCAAGGATATATCTTGGGGTTCATTTTCCTCTGGATATTCTAACAGGTGCTTTATTTGGTTATTTAATGGGCTACCTATTTTACAGGCTCCTAATGTTTATTGAAAACCATTTTTTCATAGCGCGCCAACCGGCAATAAAAACCGCAAAGTTATATATAAAAGATTCTCTGGTCGTTTTATTGGTTTTAGCGGTTACTTATGCCATCCTGATTAGTTGTACCCACATCCTCCTTTATTATCAACTTGTATAATTATGAACAAAACCCCACTTGATTATTATAGTCAGGAACTTAAAAAATATCAAGACTTCGATATTGTTCTCCGAAAAAAAATACGAATAATTTCTCTTCTGCGTTTTGCTGTTTTTATTGGATTAATTGTTTCATTATTTTATGCAAATTCGCTGGGATGGTTAGCCGGAACTGCCCTTTGCGGTGTGCTGCTTACCAGCTTTTTGTATCTAATTAAAGTCCATATAAATGCAGGCAAAGAGAAAAAAAGAAATTCCATTCTTTGTTCGTTTTGTGAAAGCGAGCTTAAGGCATTAAACCATGAGTTTAGCCAATTTAATTCCGGTGAAGTTTTTGAAAACCCCGACCACGATTTCACCTACGACCTGGATATATTTGGTAAGGGTTCCCTTTTTCAATACCTGAACAGGACTTCAACCATTAGTGGAGAAAAAAAACTAGCCCAATGGATACAAAACCCTTCGCTGAACAAAACTGAGATTGAGCAAAAGCAGCAAGCCATTCAGGAAATTGCAGGTTTGCGTGAATGGCGGATAAATTTCCTGTCATGGGGTAAAATGTTTGAAGAGTCGGGTCAGCAACACCAGGAAGTGGAACAATGGGCCGTGAAAAAATTTCAATTTAAAAATGCCCGCATTACTGCTGTTTTAATAATTGCACTTCCGACAATAACCATTTTATCTTTTGCAGCTATTGCTTTCGGATGGAATTATAACATCGCGTATATATTGGTTCTCCTGCAGTGGTTTTCCATGTATTTTTATCGAAAACAAATCAAAGAATATTTTCGTTTTTTCGGAAAGAAGGCTTTGCTAATTGAGAAGTACAAAACCCTCCTGAAAGAAATTGAAGAGCAAACTTTTCAATCGATATGGCTAATAAAACAGCAAAAGTTGACCGCTAGCCCAGAGTCTGCCTGCAAAACCATTCATAAACTAGGGAAACTGGTACGGCAATTTGAATACCGCCAAAACGTACTGGTAGGATTTGTATTGAATTCCGTTTTTATGTGGGATATCCGCTGCGTTTATAAATTGTACGAATGGCAGTCGAAAAACAAAACTAAATTATTAGATTGGTTAACAGCAATTGAAAATACCGATGCAATTATAAGCCTGGCTAATTTTGCCGACAATCATTCCGATTATGCCTATCCTGAAATCAATTCAGACATAGTCCCGCTCGAAGGGCAAAACCTGGGGCACCCATTGCTCCATCCTGAAAAACGGGTGTGCAGCAGCCTTACAATTGATAAGCAGCCCAAAGTAATTATTGTAACCGGGGCAAATATGGCCGGCAAAAGTACATTTTTGCGCGCAGTTGGCGTTAACCTGGCTTTAGCCGGAATTGGCGCACCGGTTTGCGCTAAAAAGTTTGGTTTCACCCCAATGGCTTTATACACGAATATGCGCACTACCGATTCGCTGTTTAAAGATGAATCTTACTTTTTTGCTGAACTAAAAAGGCTGGGGCAAATGCTTGAACGCTTAAGAAACGGAGAACACTTATTTGTGATCCTTGACGAGATGCTAAAGGGAACCAATTCGGTGGATAAACTAAACGGATCAAGAGAACTGGTAAAAAAAATGGTGCAACACAATGCTGTTGCCCTGGTTGCAACGCACGACCTTAAACTCGCTGAACTTGAAAATCAATTGGAGGAAGTAGTTAACAAGTGTTTCGAAATTCATATCGAAAATGACGAACTTACATTTGACTACACCTTAACCGATGGTGTTACCGAATCGATGAATGCCACATTTCTCATGAAAAAAATGGGGATTATTTAAGGTTGCTCAATTGCAGAAGATTCTTCGGTGGTGAATTCAATCTTGGCAATATGTTCAAATCGGATATAAGTCAATTTATTTTTTGTTTCCATCACCTCTCCTTTTTTTATCTTTCTCAGTGAGGTTTTGTCCGATAATACCACTCCATCCAACATAATTTCATGCACCTCGCCTTCAATGGCATTTAGTTTATGATAGATATAATCAGAAAAACTATCTCCATAAGAATTTGGGTAAATGGAATACACTGTAACTTCTGTTTTTTCCTTTTTAGCTTTTCTAAAAATCCTTTTGTAGTCTGAATTATCTATTTCCTGGGAAAAGGAAGTTAACGTAAAAGTCAGGATTAAAAAGGTGAGAAATGCTTTCATAGTCTGATGTTTTAATTTAAGCGCAAAACCGTCAAAAACAATGCCACATACCAGGCACCAAACAAGCTAAAAAAAATGAACATAACACCTCGTTAACAAAGGTTTCAAAATCATTAACAATGACCTGAAATAGTGTGGTTTATATTTGTTCATACAAACAATTAAAACTACTGTTATGAAATTTTTAATCACATCTGCACTTATTACTTTATTGGTAGTAACAAACAATTGCCTGATTTTTGGATCAACCTTTAACGAAAAAGATGAGCCTGTTTCAAAGGTCGAAAAACTTGATTGGGCTCCTGATCTTTATCAATTTGAGAACTTCTATTTAAGCGGACAACCAGACGTGGAGACCTTGAAGTGGTTTAAAAAACAGGGTGTTGACCTTGTGATTAACCTTCGTTCCGAAAGGGAGATGGAAAAACTTGCAAGCTCGGATTTCGATGAAAATTCGTTTCTTAAAGAAATGAATATGTCTCTGATTTCTATACCAATTGATGGATACGATTCCTTTACGCCTGAAAACCTGCAAAAATTTGCCGATGCCTTAAACTCCAACCACAACAAAGTACTGGTTCATTGTGCCAGTTGTGGCAGGGTAAGTTATTTTATGATGGCATATTTAAAAAAATACAAAGATTACTCATTGGAAGAAGCTATAAAGTTTGGGCAGCAGCTTAAATTTAAATTTCCAATAGAGTACCTCCTTGGAGAGGAATTAACGTGGAATGAAAACTAATCCTATTTAAAATCCCCAAGGAAACTTTCCCTGGGGATTTATCAACTTTGAACACAAAGGAATCACAAAAAACTGCTTAATTATCTATTGCACTATTTATTTATCCAAACGTTCGAATTATTAAATTCCTGCGGGTTAATCTCCTCATGCTCGCCGTGCTCATGCACAACATTACGGTTATGCCGCACATAATTTGGAATAGCAAGCAAAGAGGAACCATCTTCCCATTTCCCTTTAATTACCATTACCCCATTAAACAAATCATCGCGCCATTCTAAGGTAAACGGTTCATCTCCAATCTTCTGATTGATATTTGGATTGTCGACTTGTTCAACATTATAAATCAGAGGGCCATAACGAAGTGCAATTTTCCCCCGGTCGGCTTCAATAATTTGATCTGCAGTAATCACCTGTATTTCCATGGGCAATTCAAGATCAATCCTATCACCCTTTTGCCACTTTCTGGTTATTTCAGCATATCCATTCATTATTTTAGGACTTACTGATTTCCCATTCACTTTGATCGATTTCACACCTTTCACTTCGGGGCTTGATGAATATAAAACACTTGTTTTTCGGTTTGGGATTCTCACATAAACGGTAAACTCTTTCGACTGTTCTGGATTAACTGAAATCGAAACATCGCCTTTCCACGGATAAGTAGTTTCCTGAACCATTTCCACATTTATGCCGGCAACATTTTCAATTTTTATTGTACTACCAATAAACAGGTTTACATAAATACCATTGTCACTTTTCACATAGGTCCAGGTTGGGATCATCAACAAAGTTCTCGGAATATTTCCCACACAACATGGACAAACATGCCAGGCATCGCGTCCACGGGTTGAGTTTAGCGGGTTGGTATAATAGAAATGTTTTCCTTCAAAATCTATGGAACCCAACAAGGCATTGTACATGGTTTCTTCATAAAGGTCGGCATATTTGGCATCGTGGTACGCCAGGTTCATTTTATACTGAAAAAAGATCAATCCGGCACTGGAGCATGATTCGCAGTACGCATTGTTCCTTAGAGAATAATTGTCGCCAAACCCTTCGGAAGTTTCGCCGCTTCCAACACCTCCCGTGACATAATATTTTTTGTTTACCATATTGTTCCATAAAGACATCACCGCACTTTGGTAATCCACATCTCCTGTTTCAGCAGCTACATCTGCCATTCCCGAATAACTGTACACAGCTCTTACAGCATGTCCAACAGCTTCATACTGCTGCTGAACCGGGACATGGCTTTGGTCGTATTCCGTGCCATCTTTTCTGCTGTCCAATAAAAATTTTGATAATTCAATATAACTATCACCACGACCATTCCCTTCCATATCGTTCACAAACCTGCCGAAACGCACAAGGGCTTGTTCCATTTCCTGATGCCCATCATACCAATCCAGTTTACCCGGACCAACATTGTTTACCCAACAATCCGCCAGCTTCTTTGCTGCATCGTACAACCTGGTATCTGTTCCGTTGGTCAAGGTATAGTGGTTAATCGCCGATTCGATAAAATACCCGGCAACATATCCTTCGTGCGTTCCCCTGTTTTCGGGCGACCAACGGCTTTTCCATCTACTTGTATCACGCAAAGTATAGGCAGTTTGCAGATATCCATCAGGCTCTTGGGCTGACAAAATAATCGGTATCCACTCCTCCAGGGTTGCTTTCATTTTCTCCTGTGCCTTTATTATTTCCACATCACCCTGTGGGTCAACCATTAAGGCAATACACATAGACTCAACTGTTTGGTGTACCCAGGCATTTGAAAATACATAACCAAGATGCTTGCCATGAGGTTCCCCGCGCAATGCTTTTGCCGATTCTATGAAATTATCAATTCCTCCTTCACCAAGTTCTAAATCTGTTCGGTTAATCTGGTCAATGCAATATGGAATCCAACTTACTATTAATGCCTTTGCCCTGTCGTTCCACAATGGGTTATCAATTTTATATTTTTTGGTGTAAACAACATCCAGGCGTTTTTTTTCTAAAGATGGATGTACTTTTACGTGGAAAGTAGCCGACGATTGCAACAATCCTTCTTTTACGGTCATTTTAAGGACATAATCTCCCAATTCAGAAAATTTTGCAGTAGTGTGCGGTGAATTTGCATCTTCAATTGCGACCTCTCCCGGTCCGGAAACTTTGCTCCAGGAAACTTCATCTACTTGGGTAACCGACTTATACCCGCCCGACAAATAAGTTTTCCCATTGATCATTACATCCCTGTCGGCAACATCGTTAATTACAGGAGGTTGATCAGGCGATCCGGGTGCCTGAAATACAAGCCATTCCATCATATTCATTTGTAAAATAAGGGCAGAGTCTGCTTCAATTCGCAGCTTGTCCGTGGAAATCCGGTCAAAAGTGATCAAATTATACTTTCCATTTTCCGGGGCTGCTAACGATTGGTTTTTAACTGGCACGAAATCGTTTCCATTCCAATATTTTATTTGTATTGCTTTGGGCAGGGTAATAACATTATAAAAATCCCAAAAGAAAATTGCGATTTCTTTGGTTTCCACTGGATTGGCCCATTCGTACTGTACCCATTGATTTACAGGGGGGTTCCATCTTCCATTTCGGGTTGGATTAAACCTGCTTGAATCGGTTGGTGTTAAACCATCGGATAAATTATCCAAACGATTATATCCCAAAGATCCGCTTGCAGTTGCAACCTTTGCCAAGTTCTTCTCAGCAGTCAACCGTTCGTTTATTTGGCTCGATACCGGAAGTGAACAGGCAAATAGAAAGGCAACCACTACATAAGTCAGGAATGTTCTTTTTCGGTTCATTTTTGTTGGTTTTATGATTTATTGTTTACAATCTGAAATTAAGTTCAAGGTAGAACTTGCAATTCTAAAAAATTGTAACGTAGGTCATAAGGACAAAAACTTTTCCCGAAAATCCTTTTCAAAAACGAAATTGAATCAACAAATTAGTGCTTCAGTTTTTACAGATATTAAATCCAGTCGCGATTATTCTTTTACGATTTTTTCCCGCCATATGCCTTTTTCATTTGTGATGGTTAACAAATACAATCCATTTGCATAATCCGAAAAATCAATCTCTTTGGAAGGATCAAGCACCTCTGTTTTCAACAATACCCCGTTCTGGGTATAAACTCTTGCAATACCAGTTTGAATACCTGTTTTTAATTCAATCCTGACTTTTCCTTTGGTTGGGTTGGGATAAGCTGAAATTGTATTCAATTCATCTAATGGTGAACTTACCGGAATAAAAGCTTGCCAGAAATAATCCGTCCGGCTACTGTTTTGCCAGGCATTATCGTAAGTACTCCACCACTGGCTGTATTCCCAGCTCCTATATCCAATTGCCTCCTCAAAAAAGTCAAAAGACCTTGAACTATTCTCCCATTGAGATGCCTCGCTATTCCAGCTTTGGCATAACGATTCTACTTCATCGTTGTTAGAATTATAAACATAATCACATTGGTTAAGATCCGTCCATTGCCCGGCTTCAGTATCCCATTCCTGGTCTTTTTCCTTGGTTAAATTTCCATTTGCATCGTAAACGTAGCTTGTTTGAGAACTATTTTCCCAAGTACCATCTGTTGCTGATTTTACATAAGGGAAATAGTTCTGTGCAGCAATTGTCGCAGAACTTGATTCGGGAACGATAAAATACTGGCTAAACATTAGTATCAGGTACAGTGCTGCATTATAAGAATAAGCTGTTCGATAATAATTCACCCATTGATTGGAATCAAAAGAAAGAATCTCAAAAAGGACCAAGTACAAGCCATAACTATTGGAACCCGAGGTATAAATCATGGAACCCGAAGTTGAGCCTGATTTTGTGGTTGTTGCACTAGCTGACAAATCTTCATAGTGGTAAACAAGCTTTAAATCATTTACCCAGGTTCCATCACTAGTACTCCAATTTTGAATGGTAACCATTCTTACATTTCCTTCCCATGCATATAGTTGATTTGAACTATTCACCCAGGCAGAAGAACCGCTGCTCCATGTTTCAGTTGTTACCTGGGTTAAAACACCTTCGTTATCGTAATATTGCTTAATTCTGGATTCGTTTACCCACTCTTGCGTTACGCTGTTCCAATCCTGATCAATCCGTTGAGTGAGTTGCCCATTTTCGTTACGGGTATAAATGCTTTTACTTCCGAAACTAAAGTTATTTGAATATTCACTCCAGTTTTTTGAGTACAATACCTTCAAATTACCAGCATCGTCACTTTGCTCAAAATAACTGGTATCAGCCCACACTTGTGTTGCTGTATTCCACGGAAACTGAACATATTTTTTCCTTGCCATGCCATCATCCATATAGCTTATTTCACCCTTAAGTTTATTAATCCAAGATGAGCTTTCCGTATCGTAATAATGCTGTAATAAACTGGTGATGTTCCCATGTTCATTACGTGCCATATTTTTTACCCGAAAATTGATCATCCATTCATCTCCTTCGCCAGAATAATAATATACAGAATCCTGCACATAAATTTCACTCACACTAAAAACGTCTTCAATTTCTTCTGGTTCCACCAAAGGTATTTCGGAGTTTAACAGGTAATTTTCTAAACCAGGTGCCAGTAATTTTGATTGGATACATGGTTGGGCCATAAGCGCAGAAATGCTTAAGACAAATGCCATCAGGGAAATGATTTTTTTCATTGGTTTTTTATTAGAAGATTTTCACGGGAATTTACGGAAATTATTGCAAAACCACTTCCTTTTTCATACTTAAATTGACAATAATTTGATTTCATATCCCCTGTTTTAGGGTTAAAAAAATGATTAAGTTTTCAACGTCAATTTGTTAGTTATTGGGCATAGCGAACCGCCTGATTTAATCAATGTTTTAGTTATATTTGTGGCAAATTGCAGATATTATGACTCCAAAGTATGATGAAGGAAGTATTAGGACGCTGGATTGGCAGGAACATATCAGGAAACGCCCTGGAATGTACATTGGAAAGTTGGGGGATGGATCTTCAACAGACGATGGAATCTATGTGTTGCTAAAAGAAGCATTGGACAACTCCATTGATGAATTTATGATGGGGTTTGGGAAAAAAATTGAGGTTGGCATTGAGCAAGACAAAGTATTCGTTCGGGACTACGGCCGAGGAATACCATTGGGAAAATTGGTCGATGTAGCCAGCAAAATGAATACGGGCGCAAAATACGATTCAAAGGTTTTTAAAAAATCGGTTGGCCTAAACGGAGTTGGAATCAAAGCCGTTAATGCCCTTTCTTCTACATTTACAATTAAATCGGTTCGTGAAGGCCAGGCTAAAGAAGTTACATTTAGCAAAGGACTTATACTCGATGAGAAAGACCTTGTTGAAAAGGACCAGCAAAATGGCACAAGCATTTATTTTGAGCCTGATATCGATATTTTCAAAAACTACAAATACATCAACGATTACGTGGTTAACATGCTGAAGAATTACACATTCCTCAATGCAGGCTTAACCATTGAATTTAACGGAGAAAAATACATTTCGAAGAATGGGTTAAAAGACCTACTCGAAGAAAACTTAAATACCGATCCTTTATATCCTGTTATTCACTTAAAAGGTGAAGATATTGAAGTTGGCATAACTCATGGAAATCAATACGGCGAAGATTACTATTCCTTTGTAAACGGGCAACATACAACTCAAGGGGGAACACATTTGCAGGCTTTTCGTGAATCAATTGTGAAGACAATACGTGATTTCTACAAAAAAGATTATGACCCGTCGGATATCAGGGCATCGATTATAGCTGCAGTTAGCATTAAGGTGGAAGAACCTGTATTTGAATCGCAAACAAAAACAAAACTAGGTTCGAAAGATGTGGGGCCCGATGGACCAAGTGTTCGGCACCATGTGAGCACATTTTTACAATCGGAACTCAATAATTACCTGCATAAAAACCCAGATGTTGCCGAAGTAATCCACCGAAGGATACAAGAATCGGAACGGGAACGAAAAGCCATATCGGGCATCAAAAAGCTTGCAAAACAAAGGGCAAAAAAATCAAGCCTTCATAATAAAAAATTACGCGATTGCAGGGTTCATTTTAACAGTAAAAAAGATGACAAAGAGGAATCCAGTATTTTCATAACCGAAGGGGATTCGGCAAGTGGTTCAATCACAAAATCGCGCAATGTAAATACCCAGGCAGTTTTTAGCCTGAAAGGAAAACCACTTAATACCTTTGGGCTGACCAAAAAAGTTGTGTACGAAAATGAAGAATTTAACTTATTACAAGCTGCCCTGAATATCGAAGAAAGTATCGAAGATTTACGCTACAACAAAGTAATTATTGCAACCGATGCCGATGTGGATGGAATGCACATCCGCCTATTGCTCATTACATTCTTTCTACAGTTTTTTCCGGAACTAATCCGTAAGGGGCACGTGTATATTTTACAAACCCCATTATTCAGGGTAAGGAATAAAACAAAAACTATTTATTGTTATTCGGAAGAAGAAAAAGAAAAGGCGATTACAAAACTAAAAACTAAAACTGAAATAACCCGATTCAAAGGGCTTGGAGAAATTTCGCCAGACGAATTTAAACATTTTATTGGGACCGATATGCGCTTAGATCCGGTATTGATGAAGAAGCATGAATCGGTCTCTCAAATGTTGGAGTTTTACATGGGGAAAAACACACCTGAAAGGCAAGACTTCATCATAAACAACCTTTACATCGAAAAAGATGAGGTGGCTTAAACAAATCTGTTCAGGTATTTATTTCAGGTATAACAATTAATCACAGGTTTTAATTATTGTTGGAAGAAGATGTCAGAAGAAAATGTAAACATAGAATTATCCAATCAGGACGAACCAATAGAGGATGTAACTTATCTGTCGGGAATGTACCGGCAATGGTTTATGGATTATGCCTCGTACGTTATTCTTGAACGGGCAGTTCCATACATTAACGATGGATTAAAACCAGTGCAAAGGCGTATTATGCATGCCATGCGTGAAATGGACGATGGCAGGTACAATAAGGTTGCCAATATTATCGGGCAAACCATGCAATACCACCCACACGGTGATGCATCCATTGGGGATGCCATGGTACAGCTTGGGCAAAAAGAATTATTAATCGACACACAGGGAAACTGGGGAAACCTATTAACCGGAGACGGGTCGGCTGCCCCAAGGTACATTGAAGCACGCCTTTCGAAATTTGCGTTGGAAGTACTCTTCAACCCAAAAACTACCAACTGGAAATTATCGTACGATGGACGGAAAAAAGAACCAGTTACCCTTCCTGTTAAATTTCCGCTATTATTGGCTCAGGGGGTTGACGGGATTGCCGTTGGGCTCGCTTCAAAATTGTTCCCGCATAACTTTATTGAATTGCTGGATGCTTCAATTGCATTCCTAAAAGGCAAAGACTTCGAACTGGTGCCCGATTTTCCAACAGGAGGTTCGGCCGACTTTAGCAAATATAACGATGGATTGAGGGGCGGTTCAATTAAAGTACGCGCCAAAATTGAAAAACAAGACAGTAAAACACTGATTATAAATGAGATACCTTATGGAAAAACAACCAGCTCCCTCATCGAATCAATTATTAAAGCCAACGACAAGGGCAAAATAAAAATCAAAAAAATTGATGATAACACTGCTGCCAATGTTGAAATATTAATTCATCTGGCTGCAGGAATATCGTCCGACAAAACCATTGATGCATTATATGCCTTCACCGATTGTGAAGTTTCTTTATCGCCCAACTCATGTATTATCCAAGATGACAATCCCCTCTTTATTGGTGTTAAAGAAATTTTAAAACGATCAGCGGATAAAACACTCCAACTCTTAAAGCTGGAGTTGGAAATAAAAAAGGGGGAGCTTGAAGAATCTTGGCATTTTGCGTCACTTGAAAAGATATTCATTGAAGAACGTATTTACAAGGATAAAAAATTTGAAGATTCTGAGAACATGGATCAGGCAGTTGCTCATATTGATAAAAGGCTGGATCCGTGGAAACCAAAACTCAAGCGCGAAATTACCCGCGACGACATCCTGAAACTGATGGAAATAAGGATGGCAAGAATCCTGAAATTCAATACCGATAAGGCGAACGATCATCTTCTGAATATTGAGGACGAAATTGCCGAGGTTCAAAACAACATCGACAATATTGTTCCATATACCATTAAATGGTTTAGCCATCTAAAAAATAAATATGGCAAAGGGCGAGAGCGAAAGACTGAAATTAGAAGCTTTGAAAATATCGTCGCATCAAAGGTTGTGGTGAAAAATGAAAAACTTTACATCGACCGCAAAGAAGGATTTATGGGCACGGGCCTTAAAAAGGACGAATATGTGTGTGATTGTTCTGATATTGACGATATTATTGTATTCAGAAAAGATGGCTCCTATTTTATCACGAAAGTTTCCGAGAAAGCATTTATTGGGAAGTACCCCATTTATGTAGCGGTATTTAAAAAGAACGATAAACGAACCATTTACAATGCTGTTTACCGCGATGGGAAAACAGGTTATTCGTATATGAAAAGATTCTTTGTGACAGGTGTTACCCGTGATAAAGAATACAACATCACCAAAGAAACCAAGGGGTCGCGGGTCGTTTATTTCTCTGCCAACCCCAATGGAGAAGCTGAAACCATTAAAGTTGTTCTAAAACCAAAACCCAGGATCAAAAAGCTGAATTTCGAAACCGATCTTGGCGAGTTGGCAATTAAAGGCAGGGCATCGATGGGGAATATTCTTACCAAATACGATGTCCATAAAATTTCGTTGAAAGAGAAAGGTGTTTCAACATTGGGAGGACGGAAAATTTGGTTCGATGAAGATGTAAAACGTTTGAATGCCGACAACCGCGGTAAATTCCTAGGCGAATTTTCGGGCGAAGACAAGATTCTGGTTCTCACGAAAAAGGGAAGCTACGAATTGTACAGTTACGATTTGAGTAACCATTTCACAGAAGATATCCTCTTGATTGAAAAGTTCGATCCACGAAAAATATTGTCGGTGGTGTACTTCGATGCCGAACAAAATTATTACTACCTCAAACGCTTCGAAATTGAAGTAGTAATGAACAAGGAGATTATTTTTATTGGTGAAAATCCGGACAATAAACTTATTAGTATTACATGGGTTCGTTACCCAAGGCTTGAAATCGAATTTAGCGGGGTAAACAACGATCGCGAAAATGAAATTATTGAGGTTGCAGAGTTTATTTCAGTTAAATCATGGAAGGCTAAAGGCAAGAGGCTAACAAATTACGAAGTTGGAAAAGTAATTGAGATTGAACCAGTAGTTAAAGATGAAGATGACAAGCCAGAAGAGTCAGAACATGAAGGATCAAATGATACGATTGATTTAGACGATATACCATTCGAAATAAAACGACCGGATAAAAGTGCCGACCAAATGTCGCTGTTTGGTGACGATTAATAAAAAACAATTTCATGAGGATATATTTAATTGGATATATGGGGTGTGGAAAATCAACCCTGGGGCGAAGGCTGGCAGCCGAAATGGATCTTCAGGTGATTGACATGGATACCTACATTGAAGAACGCAATTACAAAACCATCCCACAAATATTCGAAGAAGAAGGCGAAGAAATTTTTCGCAAGAAGGAACAAAAAGCCCTGCATGAACTTACCGAATTTACGGATGTGGTAATTGCCACAGGTGGTGGAGCACCATGCTTTTTTGATAATATGGAAGTCATGAACAAAACCGGGGTAACCATTTTTATGGATATTGATCCCTCAATTTTAGCTGATCGTTTATTAAAATCGAAAACCGAAAGGCCACTAATAAAAGGAAAATCGAAGGAAGAACTGATCGCTTTTATTGATGAAAACCTGGCTAAGCGACGGGCTTTTTATAGCAAAGCCATGCTAACGGTTAATAAGCCAGATATTGAAACCCACTTGCTCAAAGAAGAAATCATCAAGGCATTTAACCAGCACTAAAACAAAATAAACTATTTGTCTTTGGCGACCCGAAAGCCATAGTTTAAACTGGCATACTTGGGCGAATAGCTCAACCTAAAGTCGTTTGTACAAAAATGTTTGTGCACAAACCAGCTTCCTCCCCTTAAAACATTATCGGTATCCGAAAAGTTTTTAGGTCGGTCAGCCTTATCAATATGTTTATTTTCGTAGTACCAATCGCTACACCATTCCCACACATTTCCCGACATATCGTATATTCCAAGTTCGTTTGGTTTTTTCAAACCAACAGGATGAACCCTTTCCTCTGCATTGTCGACATACCAGGCCACCTCATCGATTGAATCGCTACCACTATACAAATATCCCTTTGTGCGAACGCCTCCCCTGGCGGCAAATTCCCATTCTTTTTCACTGGGCAAACGTACCCCTGCCCAATTACAATAGGCATTTGCTCCAAACCAGGTCACCATCACAACCGGACAGTTGTCTGAGGGAATAAATTCATTTGCCTCAAACACAAACTCTCCGTTTTTGTATGTTACCGGACAGTCATGGTCCTGAATTAAAATGTAGTCAACTTCCCCAAATTCAGGGTCTAAAAATACACCTGTGCTGTCGCATCCAATCGAATTTAAAAATTCAATAAATTGCTTATGTATAATCTCAATTTTTGAGATGTAAAAACTTTCCACCTTGACTTCATTTTCCGTCCAATATTTTTCCGATTCATCGGTAAAGTCCTTCAAAACAAAGGTGCCTCCTTCCACAAAA
The DNA here is from genome assembly GCA_963677475.2 of Prolixibacteraceae bacterium. Taxonomy (GTDB): domain Bacteria; phylum Bacteroidota; class Bacteroidia; order Bacteroidales; family Prolixibacteraceae; genus JABMQB01. The sequence goes on from CAXXQD010000023.1 coordinate 195,115, forward strand.
ACAAAATCATCTTTTAGCTCCTTTTCAGGGAAAGAAAAAGACAAAAGTAGCAAGTCAACGAGTAAGAATAAAAATAAACGCATCATACAATAGAAGTTAATATCAGAATAAAGATAGGCAAAACATGAATTTATTTGAAGGCAATATTCAGATTTTGTATAATCCGATCATTCTGATAACTTTATAGGAATTCTTCACTCACCAGCTAATAACTAAATCGAACAGCTATGACATCAGAACTAATTGTCCTGTTAATCCTGTTTATCGTAACTCCTATTGTTGTTATTTATTTGGAAGGAAGATATTCAATCCTGAAAAAAATTGGTGCCGTTTTAATATGCTATGCCATTGGTTTGGTGCTGGGCAATATGGGTATTTTACCCGAAGGTTCCATGAAATATCAGACCATGATTACCAATATCACCATACCTTTAGCTTTGCCCCTGATACTTTTCTCTATGGATGTTAAAAAATGGGTCAGGAATGCTGGTTCGGCTTTATGGTCGCTTGCCATAGGTTTATTCTCGGTTTTGGTTATGATTTTTATTGGTTATTGGATTTTCCGTGGCAGTATTAGTGAAATTTGGAAAGTTGCCGGAATGCTTGTGGGAATATATACAGGAGGAACGCCAAATATGGCAGCGATGAAAACTGCACTGGATGTGTCTCAGGAATTGTACATTTTAACACATACCTATGAATTATCGCTGGGTGCCATATACCTGGTTTTTATCCTTTCTATCGGGCAACGGGTATTCCTCACATTTCTTCCGGCCTATAAACCTCTTAACGGTGGAAGCACAAATGGGGAAGTAAACCTGGAGGAAGAATTTGAATCGTATATCGGCTTTTTTCAAAAGAAAACCTTTGTTCCATTACTTGGTGCCTTTGGTTTATCGGTACTGATTTTGGGAGTAAGCTACGGACTAAGTTTATTGCTCCCCAATCAATATTCTACAGCTGCAATTATCTTGTTTATTACCACATTCGGAATTGCTGCTTCCTTTGTCCCCAAAATTAAATCCATAAAAAAAACATTTCAATTGGGAATGTATTTAATCCTGATTTTCTGCCTCGCAGTTTCGTCCATGGCCGACATCAGTAAGTTAGCGAATATCTCCTTTTCGTTGTTTTATTATGTTGGCCTGGCTATGTTTGGTTCGCATATTTTACACGCCATTATCGCGAAAATATTTAAAATTGATGCTGATACCGTTATTATTTCGGGATCTGCACTTATATGCTCGCCTCCTTTTGTTCCGGTTGTGGCCGGGGCACTCAAAAACCGAGAAGTAATACTAACCGGGTTGGTTGTGGGCATTGCAGGTTACGCCATTGGAAATTATTTAGGCGTATTGGTTGCCTTTATGCTCAAATAATTTATAATCCAAATGAAACAGCAAAACTACTTTTGGCTATCCATAAAAATTCAGGCTATTCTAAAGAGCTAATATTCAAATGGATTTACTAAATTTGAACAAATTAAAGAAATAGTCGAAAATGGTTAACAATAAAAGGGAAAGAATACCATTTAGTAATGATCTTGTTCACAATGCCGGGGCAATTTTTGGTACTGTGCTTGCCCTGTTCCTGTTTTTGCTTTTTTTCCAACCGCTTGATCCTGCTTATATTGAATTCAATCCAAAGCTTCTTGTCATCTCTACTTTTGCAGCAATTACCCTGGTATTTATGCTTGTTTTTAGGGTATTTATCCCCTTGCTGTTTAAAAGGCTTCTACACCCCAAAAAATGGAACACAACAAGGGTTTTTATCCTCAGTTTCCTTTTTGTTTCGTTTAATTCGGTTGCCTATGTTTTTTTTGCCAGGTATGTTGGCAAAATAGAAATCACCTTTCAAATGGCAATAAAAATTGTATTGTTATCAATAGCACCAGTTGCTTCTATTTTGATTTCAAGCCATTACAAATATTTAAAAAACCACATCTATAACCTGATAGAGTTGAGGCACAACCGAACTCAGGCAATGAATCAAAATGATTATATCAACTTCGAGTCCGACAATAATTCGGAATATCTAAAAGTGGATGCTAAAGATATTGTTGCATTAAAATCCGCAAATAATTACATCGAAATAAGTTTTATATCGGACAAAAAGCTGGTCAAAAAATTGATTCGCAGTACCCTGAAACGCTCCGAAGAAAAACTGGATGAATTTGACACAATTATTCGTTGCCACCGAATGCATATTGTCAACACCAACCATGTTGAAGAGCTCATAAAAGCTTCGGATGGATATAAACTCCGAATGAAACTAATGCCCGAGACCGTTCCTGTTTCACGCCAGCACATTATTAAGGTGAAGGAACTCCTGAAACTGTAATGCAATGCAACATCTAAATGCATTTCGCCACTTGTTAATGGCATTCACCACCCGGCTTTGAGCTTTAACCCTTTTACACTGCCCTCCATCCCTTCCATTTCATAGATCGCGGTACTTCAAATAGTTTTGCTGCAATTCCATAAACAAACGTGCTATGAACATTCTATTTGTATACCCAAAATACCCCGACACCTTCTGGAGTTTTAAATATGCCCTGAAATTTGTATCCAGAAAAGCTGCAAATCCGCCTTTAGGTTTATTGACTTTATCAACGTTAATGCCGCCACACTGGAACAAAAAACTGGTGGATATGAACATTGAAAAATTAAGGGATAAAGACATCCTTTGGGCAGATTATGTGTATATCAGTGCCATGTCAACACAAAAAGAATCGGCAAGCGAAGTAATTAAACGCAGTCATCGTCTCCAGCGTGAAGTTGTTGCCGGAGGTCCCCTTTTTACTGTAGAACCTGAGTACTTTGGTGAAGTTGAACACCTAATTTTAAACGAGGCTGAGTTAACTTTTCCAAAATTCCTGAACGATTTGGAATATGCCTTTGGAAAACCAATTTACGAAACCAATGAGTTTTTCGACTTGAAGGATTCACCAGTTCCTGATTACTCATTGATTAAAGCATCTAAATACAATTCATTGTGCATTCAGTACAGCAGGGGCTGCCCGTTTAACTGTGATTTTTGCGACATTACTGCTTTGCTTGGCAACAAATGCCGGGTAAAAACCAGTGGACAAATTATTGCGGAGCTGGATAATTTATTAAGTATTGGCTGGAAAGGTGATGTATTTTTTGTGGATGACAATTTTATTGGAAACAAAAAGATACTGAAGGAAGATTTGCTTCCTAAAATGATCAACTGGATGGAAAAGAACCAACACCCATTTACATTTTCTACCGAAGCATCGATTAACCTGGCAGACGATGCGGAATTAATGGAACTTATGACCAAAGCAGGATTTGCAGCCGTATTTGTAGGAATAGAAAGTCCCGAAGAAGATGCGCTGAAAGAATGTAGCAAAACGCAAAACCAGCACCGGAATATGGTAAAAAGTGTGCATACAATTCAACATGCAGGCATGGAGGTTCTGGGCGGTTTCATCGTAGGTTTCGACAGCGATACGCCACAGGTTTTTCAAAACCAGTTGGAATTTATAAAAGAAAGCCGGATAATCTCTGCAATGGTTGGCCTTTTAAACGCCCCTAAAAAAACAAAACTTTATTCCCGCCTCGAAAAAGAAGGCAGGATATTAAAAACCTCATCGGGCAACAACACCGATTATTCGATGAATTTTATTCCGAAAATGGATAAAAAGCAAATGATGGAGGGGTATGAAAAACTGGTTTCAGAAATATATTCAGGTAAAGAATTCTACGAAAGAACCATGCTCTTTTTAAAAGATTACTCGCCAGCCGTAAAGAATAAAACCAAAGTAACATTCCGGAAATTTATGGCCTTAATAAAATCAATGGCCATTATTGGTATTCTCGACAAGAACAGAAAATACTATTGGAAACTTTTCTTTTGGTCCCTTTTTAAACGCTCACAAACTTTTCCGCTTGCAATTACTTATTCAATTTATGGATACCACTTTCGGAAAGTTTATGCAGATGCTACTTAAAGAATAAATTAAAACATGAGATATTGGGCTCGAACACAATTATTTTCAGGACAATAAGAACGTTAACCAAATTCAGTTTAGCTAAACTGAAAAGCTAATGCCAATATGGAAAGTTATTCTAAAAAAAACTTGTTAAATTTGCAGCTCACCTGAAAGCTAAATATGATTTCTGAAAATAAAAAGGTAGCAGTAATAGGAAGCGGAAGTTGGGCAACAGCCCTTGCAAAAATATTACTGGAAAATATTCCTGACATCAATTGGTTTTTCAGAAAAACAGAAAGCATCGAGCAGTTCCAAAAGTTCAACCACAACCCGGGTTATTTAAGGGGTGTTGAATTTGATACCGACAGGATTCATTTTTACAACGACATCAATAAAATTTGTGAAGAATCAGACATCCTGATTTTCGCAATTCCTTCAGCATTTTTGGGCAAAGCACTTGCCAACCTTACGTTTGACATTAGCAAAAAATTTGTGGTTTCGGGAATTAAAGGCGTTGTTTCGGAAGAAAACCTTTTGGTTGGCGAATATATGAACAAGTATTTTAATGTGCCTTTCGACTCGATTGGGGTGATTGCCGGACCATGCCATGCAGAAGAAGTTGCATTGGAACGCCTCTCGTATTTGACAATTGCATGCCCGGACGAAATGAAGGCCAACGAGTTTGCAAATTTAATTTCTTGTGAATACATCAAAGCCAAAGTGTCGGACGATATTTGGGGCACTGAATACACATCGGTAATAAAAAATATTATTGCAATTTCTGCCGGAATCGTTCACGGATTACGTTACGGCGATAATTTCCAAAGTGTTTTAATGGCTAATGCAATCCAGGAGATCAAACGTTTTGTTGATAAAGTACATCCTATTAACCGGGACATTAAAAGTTCCGTATATTTGGGGGACTTGCTGGTAACTGCTTATTCGCAATTTAGCCGAAACAGGTTATTTGGGACCATGATTGGCAAAGGTTATTCGGTTATTACTGCCCAACTTGAAATGCACATGATTGCCGAGGGATATTATGCAACCAAAGCCATTCACGAGCTTAATAAAAAGTTTCAGGTTGATTTGCCAATATGCGAAGCGGTTTACAATATCCTGTATGAAAACAGCCCTCCAAAAATTGAGATCGAAAAGCTTACCGAAAAGTTAAATTGATCCCAATCAGAAACAAAAAAGCCACAGAATATTAAATCCCATGGCTTTCCTTATGTAATTTCTTCTATTCTTTAACGCATACTTTTGTAGGCATTGATAAGCCCATTTGTTGATGCATCGTGCCCGGTCACTTCATCATTATTTTCCAGTTCCGGAAGGATGGCATTGGCAAGTTGTTTGCCCAGTTCAACGCCCCATTGATCGAAACTGTAAATATTCCAGATCACACCCTGTACAAAAATCTTATGCTCGTACATGGCAATTAACGAACCTAAAGTGCGGGGTGTAAGTTTTTTTACCAAAAATGAATTGGTTGGGATATTTCCGGGGAAAACTTTAAATGGCAACAATTTTACAATTTCTTCATCGGTTTTTCCTGCAGCCTTTAGTTCCGCAGTAACCTGTTCTTCAGTTTTTCCAACCATCATGGCTTCTGTTTGGGCAAAATAATTGGCCAGTAATTTCGGATGATGGTCGCCAACCTGGTTATGGTTAATTGCCGAAGCAATAAAATCGCAAGGAATTAATTTGGTCCCCTGATGAATTAACTGGTAAAAGGCATGTTGACCATTTGTTCCGGGCTCGCCCCAAATAATCGGTCCGGTTTGGTACTCCACCTGTTCTCCGTTGCGGTCCACATATTTCCCATTGCTTTCCATATTCCCTTGTTGAAAATATGCTGCAAACCGGTGCATATATTGATCGTAGGGTAAAATCGCCTCGGTTTCGGCACCATAAAAATTATTGTACCAAATACCAATTAAAGCCAATATTACCGGCATGTTTTTATCAAAATCGGCTTCTGCAAAATGGGTGTCCATTGCATGGGCCCCTTCCAATAGTTCTCTATAATTTTCGAAACCTATTCCACAAGCAATGCTTAGCCCGATTGCTGACCATAACGAATAACGGCCTCCTACCCAGCCCCAAAAGCGGAACATATTTTTTGTGTCAATGCCAAATTCTGCAACCGCCTCGGCATTGGTCGAAACTGCCACAAAATGGTTCTTCACAAACGAACCGTCTTTTGCTGTTGCAAGAAACCAATCACGTGCCGTACGCGCATTTGTCATGGTTTCCTGGGTTGTAAATGTTTTGGATGCAACAATAAACAGGGTTGTCTCCGGGCAAACACCTTTCAGGGTTTCTGCCATGTGCGTTCCATCCACATTCGAAACAAAATGCAGGTTGATATTTTCTTTTTTATACGGTTTTAAAGCCTCGGTAACCATCAATGGACCAAGATCGGAACCGCCAATCCCTATGTTTACAATATCACTAATCGGCTTTCCTGTGTATCCTTTCCAAGTATCATTTATTATATCTTCCGAAAATGCTTTCATTTGATCCAACACAGCATTTACTTCGGGCATTACATCATCCCCATCCACCAGAATAGGGGTATTGCTTCGGTTACGTAAAGCAACATGTAGGACCGAACGATTTTCAGTGGCATTGATTTTTTCGCCCGAGAACATACTTTTTATGGCATCCTTCAAACCACATTGCCCTGCCAATTCAAGTAATACGGTTTTCACCTCATCGCTCACAATGTTTTTTGAATAGTCGAGCAAGATATCTTCAAATTTCAAGGAATATTTATTAAAACGTTCTGCATCCGATGCAAAAAGGTCTTTTAAATGGGTTCCTTCAAACTCGAAATAAATCTCTTCTAACTCTCTCCAGGCTGCCGTTTCTGTCGGATTAATTTTTGGAAACATATATCTTTAATAAAATTGTTACTACTTAAAGTTGCTTTATTTAAATCGGTGTAAAGATAAAATATTCTTTACAAGCCACCTTGGTTTGCCAAAGTTAAAACGGCATTGATATTTTGAAGATGTGATTCAATTAAAAAAGAAAGGATGTCATCTCCTTTTAAAAGAGATGACATCCTTTTTGAAGGTTAAAAATGGAATTTAGGTTAAAAATTAAACTGACAGATAACTGCAAGTATTTATTCTTCTTTTTTTCGAAACAATGAAATAACAAATATCACAAGGCCAACAAGCCCCAACCCGGCTAAAAAGTAAAAGGCATTTTTTTGCCAATTCCCAAATAATTGAGGTATTTGCCATACCACCATTGCCATTGCAACAGATAATAAAATAAGGATTTTCGCAACTCGTCTGCAACACATAATTTCGCGTTTTAATTTTTCTATTTATCATTCACACCAGATCAAAACCATAAAATAGGGAATCATCTTCTAACGGCAAAAATAGGGAAGGACTTTCTAAGTCCTGATCGTTTGATAATTAAAACAAAAAACTTCAACCCATGAGAAAACATTTTTCTAATCTATTTATATTCCTCTTTTTCGTACTTTTGGCACCATGAAAACCGACAAATTTAAAGGTTACTTATTTGCATTGATTGCAACCCTGGCATTTTCCAATGTCTATATTTTTAGCAAAGCTGCTTTAAACGAGGTTGAACTGGCACAGTTTGGGGTATATTGGTTTGTTATTGGTTTGTCGCTAAGTGTGATTTATGCTGCCAAAACAAAAAAAATCACTCAAATTTTTAAGTTGAACAAAAGGCAATACAAAATCCTGATCACCCTTGGGATACTTGAAATATTGACGACTACTTCGTTTTTTATTTCCATCAACATAATTTCAGACCCATCGGTGACTTCTTTTTTAGGAAATATGTACCCCGTTTTACTCACGGTTTTCGGCATCATATTCTTAAAAGAAAGGTTTTCGTTGCTTGAAGGCATCGGTGCCGGAATTGCATTGCTCGGGGCTTTTGTGATTAGTTATCAGGGAGGAACATCCATTAAAAACCTTTTTATTCCGGGAACAACCGTGGTTTTTATCAATGCGTTTTTTGCTGCAACGGCATCAATTGTGGTGAAAAAGAATGTAAAAACCATGAGCCCCGAAACGTTGAATATGAACCGTTCGTTTTGGCTGTTAATGTTCTCCATTATCATGCTTATCATTAATAATAATTCTTTGATAATCCCACTTTCAGCTTTAAAAAATATTGCTATTGGCGCCACCTTCGGACCATTTCTCGCAATTCTTTTGGTTTATTATTCTTTTCGCTACATTGAGGCATCGCGATCGAGCATTGTTCAGGCGCTTAAAGGAATATTTGTTTTGCTTGGAGCCTGGTTATATTTCCACACCTTGCCCCTGCCCCACCAAATTGCAGGGGGTATTTTAACCGTAATCGGCATTCTGGTTATGACGGCATCAAAAGCTTTTAAATGGCGATTGTTTTTGAATAAATAAAAGATTACATATTGGACGCTTAAGCATAAGCAACCCAATCATATGAAGCAAACTAAACCTTTTCGTTCAGATATATTCTGCCAATTTATTCTTAATTTAGAAGAATTCTTAAGGGTAAAAAAAAATCGATTATGGAAGATCAGGAATCAACACCAAAAAAAATCAGCACTAAAGTTTATGAAGAAGAACTTAATAAGCTACAAATTGAGCTTGTTAAATTACAGGAATGGATTAAGCACAAATCGTTAAAAGTTGTGGTGATTTTTGAAGGGCGCGATGCTGCCGGAAAAGGCGGTACCATTAAGAGGATAACACAAAGCCTGAATCCAAGGATTTGCCGTGTTGTAGCTTTGGGCACACCCACCGAAAAAGAAAAAACACAGTGGTATTTTCAACGATACGTTCCACATTTACCAGCAGCAGGCGAAATGGTGTTGTTCGATCGAAGTTGGTATAACCGTGCAGGGGTTGAAAAAGTTATGGGATTTTGTACCAATGATGAATACTGGGAATTTTTACGTTCGTGCCCAAACTTTGAACGGATGCTAATCCGTTCAGGTATTATTCTCATTAAATATTGGTTTTCAGTAAGTGAAGAGGAGCAGGAAAAAAGGTTCTTAAACCGGATAAAAGACCCGACAAAGCGCTGGAAACTTAGCGATATGGATTTAAAATCGAGGGAAATGTTTGTGGAATACTCCAAGGCAAAAGACGAAATGATGGCTTATACTGATACTAAGATTTGTCCGTGGTATGCCGTTGATGCCGACAATAAAAAACGTGCAAGGTTAAACTGTATCCATCATTTGCTTACCATGATCCCGTACAAAGATTTAACCCCCGATCCGTTTGAACTGCCTCCCAAAAAAGAGAACAAGGGTTATGTGCGGCCACCAATCGATGAAATGACATATGTACCTGAAGTATATTAATTATCCCTTGTTTGGGTCATGTCGAACAAATGATCGGCCTGTTCTCCCAAAAATCCGGAAAAGAGCTTCAAATCACCGTCAACTTCAATAATCCCTCGTTGTGCCAGTTCATAATAGGCATAGGTCCACTGAATTCGTTCAAGCTCTCCATTTTGATTTTTCACATCAACCAATTCTTTTACTGCCTGTGTTGCCGATTGCTGAAGTTTACTTCCTTTTTTACCTTCAATACTATCTTTCATGGGAACCCCTGAATCTGCCAATCCTTTGCAGGTAGATGCCAAATCAGGCCACTCCGCCACTTCCTGGTAATTTATAAATGCCGTAAAATGATTCACTGAATTGCCGTGCAACAACACCCAAGCAGCATATTGTGATACATCGTTTAAAGCCAAAACATCTTCTTTTAAAGGTACATCCCATGCCCTCTGGAAATACCCCACGAGCTCCATAACCAACAAATCTGCGGCCTCACTCGGGATCTTCCCATTTTCCTTTAAAAGGTTCAATAATTCAATGGCATTGTCCGATAATAAATAGGGAGTATCCACAACAACTTTATGGATTGTTTCCTGAGCCCACTCCGGAAGTTCTGAAACCTCAAGTTGGCTAACAAATATTTTTGGGAACATTGGGTTCGCATGTTCGAAATGGATAGCATTTAGTTTCTTCTTTTTAAAGGCATATTTCGAAACAGGCTTGTATTCTAAATACTTCAGAATATGACTGATTGCTTTTATCCCCTCTGGTTGTTCCCCTGTGTGTGTATTTAATGTTCTTAGGGCAATATGGTCATTAACCACTTTCCCTCCTTTACTGATGACCAGATCTGAATAGGCCTTTGCATAATTTACTCGCCTTAAGTATTGCTCCCATAATTCATTTAGCAATGACTTTGTAATATCTTCTACAGTTGTTTTCATTTTATCTATTGTTAGTTGATGATTAAACTCAAAACAACCATGAAAAGTTTCCGTTGAAACTATGTTAAACAATATTCTTCATCCTAAATACCTATGTACATAAAGCCAACACGCATACTAAAAGAAATGTTTGAAACCGATAAAATTCAATCTAAATAAAGCCTGATTTAGCATTCTGAATGAATTTAAATATCTTTATGTTAAGAGTAATCCTTAAATGAAGAAATTATAAGTTCATATTTTGTAACTTAGTGCTTTATTTTTACAAATATTTTGTATTTTCTGTGGTCACACTGTAAATTGAATATTTATTTGTTAAAGAAAGGTGTATTTAAATAAGCTCAATGACTTACAGCAACAAACACGCATCAGATCAACTCAACTATTTTCTTGAAAAGGTGAAGGAAAATGATTCACTTTTTCATGAATCCAATAAAATTGCCCAACTAGGATCGTATATATTTGACATTCCCAATAATCGATGGTATAGCAATGAAGTGCTGAATGAACTTTTAGGGATACCAGAAAACCATGAAAAAACTTTCGAGACATTCCTTGACCTTGTTCATCCTGATTTTAAAGAAAAATTTGTTTCCTACTTCAAATCAAATGTTCTTATAAACCACGAACCTTTTAAAATGGAGTATATGGTTGTCAAGCCTGGTTTGAAGGAAGTGGTATGGGTTTTGGGCATGGGCGAAATTAAATACGATGACGAAAATAACCCAACCTTATTAATAGGCACCATTCAAAATATAAACAAAAGAAAATTAGCTGAAGCCGAAGTACTTAAAGAACGAAACCAGTTTCAGCAATACTTAAAAGTTGCCGGTGTTTTAATTGCGGTACTTGATAAAGATTTGAATTTGCTCAAAATTAATGACAAGGGTTGTCAGATTCTGGGTTATAGTGAAGGAGAAATAATCGGGAAAAACTGGGTTGATAATTTTATACAGGAAGGAGAAAAAGACGAGATCAGGTCGGTACTTGAAAAACTTATCAAAGGCGAGATTGAAAACCAGGAGTACCGTGAAAACCAAATCCTTACAAAGAAAGGCGAAATTAAAACAATTGCATTTCACAATTCGATTTTGTGCGAAGAGAACGGACTGGCAACCGGCATTATGTTCTCTGGCGAAGACATCACCGAGCATATCATTATGGAGGAAGAATTAAAAAACATTTTTAACCTTTCGCCAGATATGGTTTGTATTGCCGACTTAAACACACTTACCTTCAAAAAAATAAACCCGGCATTTAAAAGCATACTGGGTTATTCAAAGGACGAGATTATTGGAAAATCCTTTCTTGAATTTATTCATCCTGATGATCTTGAAAAAACAAAAAGCATCATTTCCGGCTCATTGATGAAAGGGGAAAAGGTACTCGGTTTTGAAAACAGGTATGTTGCAAAAGACGGATCTGTAAAATGGTTAGAATGGGTATCGCACCCAATACCTGAAAAAGGTATTGCTTATGAAATTGCGCACGATGTTAGCAATAGAAAAGAAAATGAAAAAGCACTGATAACAAGTGAAAACCGGTTTAAATTCGCGCTAAAAGACTCCAATATTACCGTATCCAACCAAGATAAAGACCTAAAATTTATCTGGTATTATAATCCTAGCTCAGGTTTATCTGCCGAAAATATTCTTGGTAAAACCGATTTCGACATTTACCTGGAAGAAGAGGCAATCATGCTTTCGAAATTAAAAAACAAGGTCCTTAAAAGCGGGAAGAGCGAAACCGCTATTGTTCCTTTGCACATAAACAGGAATAAAACCTATAGTCAAATTTCTATTGAGCCTTTATACGATGAGGCAGGAACTATAATAGGAATATCAACCATTTCTGCAGATATAACCGACCTTGAAAATGCGAAACAAAAAGCACAGGAAAGTGACAAACTAAAATCGGCATTCCTGACCAACCTTTCGCACGAAATAAGGACCCCAATGAATGGTATTGTTGGTTTTTCGCAATTGATGAACGAGCCCGATACATCGGAAGATAAACGAACACAGTACGCGAAAATTATCAACGAAAGTGGGAAGCAATTATTGAATATTATCAACGATATCATCGATATTTCAAAAATTGAATCGGGACAAATTGATATTAACTTACATAAAGTATCGTTGAACCAAATGCTATATGAGCTGCATGGTTTTTATAAGCCAATGCTTGCGCAAAAAGACGTTGATTTGTTTATGATCAAAGGATTTAGCGATAAAGAAAGTGTGATCATATCGGACGGAACAAAATTGCAGCAAATACTAAACAACCTTATTGGAAATGCTTATAAATTTACCTCACAGGGATATATTGAATTTGGGTATTACCTAAAAGGGAAATTTATAGAGTTTTATGTAAAGGATACTGGCATGGGCATTATGCCGGAATTTCAGGATAAGATTTTTGAACGGTTCAGCCAGGAAAAATCAGGCTGGGAGCAAAAACAATCGGGCACTGGCCTCGGCCTTTCCATTTCAAAAGCTTATGCCGAGCTTATGGGTGGAAAAATATGGCTCAAATCGAAACACGGGGCCGGCACTACTTTTTATTTTACCATTCCATTTAAACCGACTTCAGCAACCCAAACTTTGGAGCAACAACACGATGAATCAAAACGTGAGCTTGATATGGCAAATAAAACCATATTGATTGCTGAAGATAACGCAATGAATTACATGTTGCTCGAAGAGTTTTTAATGACCACAAAGGCAAAATTAATTCATGCAGAAAATGGTCAGGAAGCAGTTGAATTCTGTAAAAAAGTATCGAAGATTGATATTATATTAATGGATATTAAAATGCCGGTAATGGACGGTTATGAAGCCATTAAACAAATAAAACACTTTAAGCCAGATATTCCAATTATTGCCCAATCGGCATTTGCGATGTTGGAAGATGAAAAGAAGGCCATTGATACAGGAGCTGATGACTACATCTCAAAACCCATTAAAGGATCGTTGTTGTTTTCAAAAATGAAGGCTTTATTATTTGATGGGGGTGAAACTAATTAGGTAGTTCCCTTCGCTCGCCCGATTTGATAAGCTTTAAAATATCTTTCTTTTTTACGGGAGTTGTTGCACCCATGGTTGATGAAACCATTGCACCTGTTGCATTTCCAAATTTCAAAGCTTCTTCAACCGATTTGCCTGATAAATAGTAATGCAGAAAACCGGCAGAGAAGCCAACACCCGCTCCAACCGTATCAACCAGGCTTATTATATAACCACGGTCTTCGTAATAATTACCTTTATTATCCAAGGCATAAACACCATGTTTGCCCCTCGTAACCAATACTAAATTGATGTTGTAGTTTTCGATCAATACCCGGGCAATTTCTATTGGAGATTTCACATCCAGGTTAATCTCCTGCTGCAGGCTCTTAAGCTCAACTTCTTTAAGCCTAAGTATATTGGCATACTGAAGACTGTTTTCAATAATATTTTTATTGTAACAGTTACGCCTCAGTTTTAAATCCAAAAACTTAATCGTCTTTGGTGCTTCATGAATTATTTCCCTCAGCGTGTTTTTTGATATACCATAACGTTGAACCAGTGTACCAAAACTAATACAACTGGCTTTTTCTATTAAATCCAGTACCTCTGATGACAATTCAATATGATCGAAAGCCACATCTTTCTGTATAATATAATCAGGTTCACCGTTTGAGTTAATATTTACCTGTACTCTTCCGGTTGGAAAAACATTGTCTCTTTGGATATTCTCGGTGGATACACCCAAACTTTCAATCTTTTTTAGTGCCTCATCCCCTTCAACATCATCACCAACCCTTGTAAGCAAATTTGCTTCGTGCTTGAACGAATTAAGCCTGAAAACCAAATTTGCCGGAGCTCCTCCCAATATCTTGCAATCGGGATAAATATCCCAAACTAATTCCCCGAATGCCAAAACCGAATTACTCATGTTCTTTCAATAGTGTACTATGAACAACAAAAATATACTATTTCATCGTTTAAACAAGTACCAAAGTTGTTTAGACTGGTATTATTATTTTGGTATTTTGATTTCAAATCTCTACAAAACAGGACATTTCGTGGTTCAAAATATTGGTTTACGTGGTACCATTTTTTATTTCCAATGAAAATAAGTACCATTGGCAAATTATTCGAAATAATCTTTTGGGCAACGAACGCCCAATTATTTAAGCATTACACCATAAGTATTTATGAACTTTTTGGCACACCTTTATTTATCAGGCAATAACGAACAAGTATTAGTTGGGAATTTCATAGGAGACTACGTTAAAGGACGTAAATATTTAGATTACCCTGAGGATGTTCAAAAAGGTATTATTTTGCACCGGAATATTGATTCGTTTACCGATTCACACGCCTTGGTAAAAGAATCTATTCAATACTTCAGAAAAGGTTACGGAAGGTATTCGGGCATTGTGGTGGATGTTGTTTTTGATTATTTTTTAGCAAATTACTGGACAAGCTATTCAAATATTAGTTTGAAAGAATTCACCAAACAAGCACATTCCATCCTTTTATCTAATTTTGGGATATTGCCTGGAAGGGTACAGTTATTTTTGCCGATTATGATAAAAAGCAAAAGGCTTGCATCATACGCAACATATTCTGGCATTAAGAAAGCACTGGATATTATGAGCAATTATTCCTCTCTTCCAAATGCATCAGGATTTTGTATAGAAACCTTAAATAAAGAAGAAGATAATCTTCAGAAAAAATTTCAGCAATTTATGATAGGCCTTATCGAATATGTTGAAACTAATTTCGATGTTAAGATAAACCGACCTTAATTCATAATACGGAACAACTCATCGGCATAAAAGAAATACTTTTCCCCGAAAGCTGGTTTGAGGTCCGAAATCCAGATGGCATCGGGATCGTACTTTGCAAAAAATGGTTTCCCTACCCAGGCATGGTTCCTTCCTTGTAAAAAGTTCAACACAAATACTTTTTCTCCATGAACCTCACTTATCCCCACAATTTGGATTTTCCCAGGAATGCATGACATGCTTGGCCCCCGAACTGTTCTGCAAATGCCGCTAACATGGCTATACGACCACCTGAAAATATTCCAGGCACGTTCAAGCGTTACCGCAAAATAATTTTGGGCGCCAGTATCACGTGGTATAAACATATAATACGGGGTAATTCCTAATTTCACTTCCAGCTTCCACTTTCTTGTCCAAAGTGTAGAATTATCATTGATATTTCGAAGGATTGGCGATTGCGATCTTATCTGAACACCTGCATCAAGCAAGTTTCCGATGGCTTCTCTTACGGCTAGTGTATTTAACTCATCGGGGTGATTTACGTGTGCCATTAATGAGATATTTATTCCCCTGGCTTTTACTTTTTTAAATAATTGCAACAACTCACCTGAGTCTTCGTCAGTTGTAAATCGGTATGGCCAATATGTAAGTGCCTTTGTTCCAATCCTTATTGTCCGAAGATGTGAGATATTTGCATCGAGAATGGCGTTAAAATAATATTCAAATGTTTTGGTTTTCATAACCATTGGGTCACCACCTGTAAACAAAACATCGGTAATATTTGGGTTCGACTTGAGGTATTTAACCATTAAGTCGGCCTCTTTCATTGCAAATTTAAAATCACTGTGCCCAAACTGCGGCCACCTGAAACAAAAGGTACAATAGGCATGGCAAGTTTGCCCCTGTGAAGGGAAAAATAACATTGTTTGCCTGTATTTATGCTGAATGCCGCTTAACCTGACCCCGTCAAGTTCCGGCACATTGCTTTCCTGCCCGGCAGGATTAGGGTTCAATTCTAACCGGATTTCATCCACTACCTTTCTTATTGCATTTCGCGGTGCACCTTCTTCTATAAGATTTGCAACCTGATTAAAATGTTTTGGGGTGAGCATGTCCTTTTGAGGAAAGGTCAAAATAAAAAACGGATCCTTTTCAAAATTATCCCAGTTGATTAATTCATCGACTACATAATTACTGGTTTTAAATGGCAGCACTGTCCCAACAACCTGGATAATAAATTTCTGTTCTTCTGATAACCGTTCAATCTGAGGTATTTGCCTAAAATTATGTAATGAATAAGATTTATATCTCATATCCTTCTAAAAATTATTGTCTAACCCAACTGAATTAGATCTTATGATTACATACAAATGTGGAATTCACAATGTTGTGAAAATTTTGCCTTTTTCCCGTAAGGAGCGTAAATTTACTAAAAATAGGCGAAATTAAAAAATCACGTAATGCACGCCAGATAAGCGTTTTAGCAATTTTACGCAATTTGTTGCATCCTGCTTGCATCTAACCTTAAGAAGATAAAAAGTAAAATTGTAAATGACCAAAGAGAAGACCCTCCATAACTAAAAAAAGGCAAGGGAATACCAATGACAGGCATAAGTCCAATGGTCATACCAATATTAACCATAAAATGAAAAAACAAAATGGAGACAACCGAATATCCATAAATCCGTGCAAATGAGGACCGTTGCCTTTCTGCCAGCCAAATCAGCCTCATTAAAAAGCCCACAAAAATTACAATTATAATAAAGGTTCCTATAAAACCCCATTCCTCGCCAACAGTACAAAAAATAAAGTCGGTACTTTGTTCAGGCACAAAATCAAATTTCGTTTGTGTACCTTTTAGAAATCCTTTACCGCTGAACCCTCCAGAACCAATAGCTATCTTGCTTTGGTTTACATTCCAACCTGCTTTAAGGGGATCGGAACTTATGCCTAAGACATTGTTAATCCTGTTTTGCTGGTAAGTACCAAGTAAATTCTCAAATGCATAATCAACGGTTAAGGTAAATGTCAATGATCCAATAAATACAAGAAGCAATAATATGTAATTATTCATTCTTTTCCTTATGGAAATAATCAATAAAACCAGACTTGCAAAGAAGGTAGAAACAATCAGTATGGTTTCCGGAGCAATACCACTTAAAAGCAATTTATTTAGGAGCCAAACCAGTCCCCCAACCGGAAGCAAAATAGCCATAACTTTAAAAAAAACTTTCCGCTTATGCTGAACAAAATAGAATACCAATATGGCAGCTGCAATTAATAGACTTATCAGCAATATCTTCTCTACCATTAATGTGAGGATAAAAAGGATAATTGCCAAAACACCGAAAAACAGCACAATCCCACTGAGGCCTTCACGATAAAGAACCAGGAAGAAAGAAAGATATACCAATGCAGAACCTGCATCATTTTGCATCAAAATAAAAAAGGATGGAACAAATAAGATTAAACCAACCGTTGCAAGTGATTTGAATGTTTGCAGTTTAAAGTTAAACGAGCTCATGTATTTTGCGAGTGCCAAACCAGTTGCGAACTTTGCAAACTCAGTTGGCTGAATGGCAATTCCACCCAAATTGAACCATGATTTTGCCCCGTTTACCACATTCCCGACAAACAAAACTGCCAGCAGCAAAAAAAGCAAAATACCATAAATAGGGTAAGCAAAAAAACTATAAAAACGTGAATCGATAATTAAAATCAGGAAAGCCAAAATGCTTGCAGCCCCGATCCAAATAAGCTGTTTCCCATATCGCTGGCTTATGTCAAATATACTGTGGTATTCTTCGTTGTAAATAGCGGCATAAATATTAACCCAACCGAGAAATACTAAAACAATGTATAACCCAATGGTTAGCCAATCAATATTAAGCCAGGTATTGTTTCTTCCTACCACAATTAAAACTCTTTAAATGGATCTAAAAGTTCTGTTTCCAGCATATCTTTTTCAAGGTTTCTCCTCCTGCCCGAAATTTTACCTGTCAGGTATTTTTCAACAATTAAGCTGGCAATTGGAGCTGCATAATATGCTCCTTCCCCACCATTTTCTATATAAACCGAAATTGCGATCTCTGGATTTTCACGAGGGGCAAAAGCCATAAACACCGAATGGGCAGTGTATGGTGGATTTTGTGCCGATCCTGTTTTTCCACACATTCTAATTCCCGGTATTTTTGATCGCCAGGCAGTACCTCCGGGTTCCATAGCACCTTCCATTCCATCCAAAATTTTTTCGAAATGCTCATCCTCAATAATTGTTTTATGTTTTTCTAAGAAACGGGAATTAATTTGATTTTGCCCCATTATCCCTTTTACAACATGTGGCGTAAAATAGTATCCCCTGTTTGCTAAAATAGCTGCATAATTTGCTAATTGGAGCGGTGTTACTCCTAATTCGCCCTGCCCAATTGCCAACGAAATAATTGGTAGTGCCCGCCATCTTGAACGCTTGAAAACATGTTCTTCGTAATAATCGGAAGTGGGAACAAAACCCGATGATTCATTCACAATATCGGTTCCTAATTTAGATCCCAAACCAAAACTCATAACAGATTCGCGCCACCTGTCATAACCATTTCTTACTCCCCCAAGTGCTGGTTTTTCAACAATATACCTGAAAACATAGCAATAATATGCATTGCATGATTGTGCTATTGACCCCGTTAAACGAAAGGAATAATCATGATGGCACCTTTGGGTAAAACTGCCAACATGGTAACCATGTTCACATTTAAACTGGGTATATGGCGAAATCACCTGTTCATTTAGGGCAATTAAACCATTAATCATTTTAAAAGTTGATCCCGGAGGGTAATGCGACATAATCGCCCTGTTGTACATAGGCAATGAAGAATCGGATAAAAGGTCTGCATAATTATTTCCCCGCTCCCTTCCGACCAATAAATTGGGATCGTAGTTTGGTGAACTGACCAGGGCAAGCACTTCACCGGTTGATGGTTCAATTGCGGCCACACTGCCTTTTTTGTTTCTTAAAAGCAGCTCGGCATATTCCTGTAGATCGCTGTCAATTGTTGCTGTAATATTTTTACCAAGAACCGGCAATTCATTGTCCTTGCCTTCTTTATAACTCCCTTTCATCCTGTTGTGCACATCAACCAGATAGTATTTTACACCCTTGGTGCCCCGGAGTTCTTCTTCATATGCTTTCTCAATACCGTTGATTCCGGTATAATCGCCTTTTTTATAATAGTTGTCTTCCTGCAATTCCCTTTCCCCAACTTCTCCAACATAACCCAATACGTGCGACGCAATTTTACGCGGATATTCCCTCAAGGTACGTGTTTGAATATAAAACCCGGGATAATTGTATAATTGTTCCTGCAGGTATGCATAAGTTTCCGGCGAGATTTGCTTGACAATAATTGAAGGCTTATAACTGGAATATTTTTTTGCGTTTGCGATTTCGCTTTCCAATTCTTCTCTTGAGATATGTAATATATCGCAAAGCGTTACAGTATCAAATTTTGTGACTTCACGGGGTGTAATCAATAAATCGTAGGCAGCTTTGTTAATTACCAACAATTCACCATTTCGGTCGTAGATTAGCCCTCGGGAAGGATATTGAACGATTTGTCGCACTACGTTGTTGGTTGCAGATTGTTTATAGGTGGTATCCAGCACTTGCAAGCGAAACAATTTTACGATAAAAACTATCCCGATTAGTAAAATGATTGATCCTATTACATAACGCCTGCGAGCAAGTGTATCCACAACTTATTATTTACTCCGAAAAAATTAAATACTGACTTAACACTATAATAAATACTGTAAATATTGAACTGGCAATACTACGCATGAAAGTCATAAAAAAGCCTGAAAAAGTAAACAACTCAATATAAAAATAGAACAAATGATGCGCAAATACCATAATCCCGGCATAATATAAAAACCAGGTAAACCCATATTGTTTTAATCCAGGGTAATCACTTTTATCCATTTCCCTTGAAGAAATCATATTCAAAATAAATGGACGAATGAATGCAACAAATACCATAGCGGAGGCGTGCATTCCGGGGGTATTCATAAAAATGTCAATAGTTATCCCGGTAAAGAAACCCAACAATAATAAAGCATAACGAGGAATTGAAATTGGAAGCAGTAATATAAACAAGACATAAATGTACGGGTTTATATACCCATTGAATTGTACCTGGTTAAGCAGTAACACTTGTACAAGCACAAGGCTTACAAACATGATCCCATATTTAATCCAAATCCTCATCGCCCTGATTTATGTTAGTTAAGTTTTGAATCTCTTCTAAGTTCAAATTTGTAATAACCTGCACAAAAGACAAGGACCTAAAATCGGTAGCTAATTCTACCGAAATAGTATAGAAATTTTCACCTTTTTCCTGTTCAAAAGAATGAATTGTACCAATTAAAATCCCCTCAGGAAATTTAGAAGAAAATCCGCTGGTTACTACCGTATCACCTTTAGCCAACTCAACATGAAACGGGATCTCGTTTAATTGAATATACCGATAATCCTTCCCATCCCAGTTAACAGATCCTTTTTGCTCGTTTTTTTTAATTTTTGCCGTGGTTAACAATCGCATATTCAATAGCGATAAACCAATAGCATACGAGTTGGAAGTGTTTGATATAACCCCAATTACTTTATTGTCAGATATTATTCCCTGACCAGGCTTAATACCATCTTTTAGCCCTTTATTTATGGTAATGTAATTGTTTTGCTTGAAAACCGTATTGTTAATCACTTTTGCATTGGTAAAGCTATAAGTCAGCTTATGTAAACTGGTATCTTCTAAAAAAGAAGCTCCTAAATGAAGTTCATTTTGAAGTATATTTATTTGGTTTAAAAGCTTACTATTTTCTTCTGCTAAATCTTCATTTACCCTACGAAGTTGAAAATAATTGATCACCGAATTAAACGATCCGTAAATTGATGCGCTTACCCTGTTTGTTGAATTCAGATAAGCAACTTTCTGGTAATTATTATACCTAAATAATAAAACCAATGAAAATATTTCAAGGATTAAGAAAATGTAAAACACATGGTTCCTGACAAAATATCTAATTAAACTTCTCATGTAAAAGTACTGTCAAGTCCCTTCTCAAGAAATATTACTTAATCAAGAAAGAAAAATTATCTACATTTTTTAAGGCAATTCCTGTACCGCGGACTACAGCCCTTAGTGGGTCTTCAGCAATCCTGAATTTAATTCCAATTTTAGATGATAATCGTTGGTCGAGCCCTCTGAGCAATGCCCCACCACCTGCAAGCCAAATTCCTTTATTTACAATATCGGCATAAAGTTCAGGTGGAGTTTGTTCAAGGGCACTTAACACTGCAGTTTCAATTTTTGAAATTGATTTTTCAAGGCAGTGTGCAATTTCCTGGTACGAAACCGGAACTTCAATTGGCAACGCAGTCATTTGATTTGGTCCCTGAACCACAAAATCGGGTGGTGGGTCTTTTAATTGGCTTAAAGCAGAACCAACATGCAGTTTTATCTCTTCTGCAGTTCTTTCGCCAATTTTAATGTTATGCTGATGCCGCATATATTCCATAATATCTGCAGTAAGGTCATCACCGGCAATACGAATTGACTTGTTTGTTACAATGCCACCAAGGGAAATTACGGCAATCTCGGTCGTGCCACCACCAATGTCAACAACCATGTTACCCTCAGGTGCTTCCACGTCCAAGCCAATCCCAATGGCTGCAGCCATTGGTTCATATATCATATAAACCTCGCGCCCTCCGGCATGTTCTGAAGAATCGCGCACTGCCCTTAATTCAACTTCGGTACTTCCTGATGGGATACAAACCACCATTTTAAGTGCCGGAGAAAATAATTTCGACTTGGGATTAATCATTTTTATCATCCCCCTGATCATTTGTTCTGCCGCATTAAAATCGGCAATAACTCCATCTCTCAAAGGTCTGATTGTTTTAAGGTTTGCATGGGTTTTTCCTTGCATTTGCCTGGCTTTTTCCCCAATAGCTACCAGTTTCTCTGTCTTTAAATCAATTGCCACAATAGAAGGTTCGTCCACTACAATCTTATCGTTATGGATAATAATCGTATTGGCCGTTCCAAGGTCAATTGCTATCTCTTGTGTTAAAAATGAAAATAATCCCATTCGCGTATTATTACTCGTTGCTTTATCGTGTTTCTAACCTATTAATGTTTAAAGTGCCTCCTTCCGGTAAACACCATTGCTATCCCGTATTCGTTGCAAGCATCAATTACTTCGTCATCGCGAATACTGCCACCCGGCTCAACTATGTATTTTACCCCATATTCGTTTGCTGCTTCAATACTATCACGGAACGGGAAAAACGCATCGGAAATCAAAACTGATTCTTCTATTTTTATACCTTCTTTCAAATTAAACCTTGGAATGGTTAAATGCCTTAAGCTATCGAGCCTGTTTGGCTGCCCCATTCCTGCTCCGGTTAACCAAAACGATCCGTCTTCGTTTTCGGTTACCAAAGCAATGGCATTACTTTTAAGATGCTTACATGCAATAATTCCAAAGCGTGTAAGGTTCATTTTTCCTTCATCAAACTGAATGTTAGTTACATTTTTGAAATCGGGCTCCAAACCTTCATCTTCGTCCTGTACCAACATTCCCCCGCTTACAGATCTGTATAATTTTTCACTGGTAATTTCATCTTTTATTGGGGTTTCCAAAACCCGAAGGTTCTTTTTCTTCCCGAACACTTCTAAAGCTTCGGCTGTATATTCAGGTGCAATAATTATTTCCACAAATTTCTTTGAAAACCACTCGGCAATTTCTCCGGTAACGGTATCCGTAAAACAAATAATACCGCCAAAAGCACTAATTGGATCGCCAGCCCATGCCAGCTCCAATGATTTTTTAATCTCGTTTGTCACTGCTAATCCGCAAGGATTTAAATGCTTAATTACAGAAACGGCAACCCTGTTTTCCATGTGTGGAACAGAGTGGTAGGCATCACTGGCTGATTTCCAGGCAGCATCGGCATCCAACATGTTGTTGTACGAAAGCGCTTTCCCTTGCAAAATTTTGGCATCCGACAAATTAACGCCCGAACCAGTATTATCAAATTTAAAGAATGTGGCACTTTGGTGTGGATTTTCACCGTACCTCAATACATGGCCATCGTTAATGCTAATTCGCTCTTTTCCTGAATTTTCAGGATTAAAGTACTTAAATATTGCAGAGTCATAATTCGAAGACTCAGCAAATGCCTGTGCTGCAAATCCTTTTCTATCCTCCAAAGAAGTTTCGCCTTCTTTTTCGTTTAATAAATCTAGTAAATTGCCATATTGCCCCATAGATGAAACAATAAGCACATCTTTAAAATTTTTGGCAGCTGCACGTATGAGGGAAATACCCCCGATATCTATTTTTTCAATAATGTCTTGTTCTGTAGCACCACTTGCAACAGTTTCTTCAAAAGGATACAAATCTACAATAACAAGGTCGAAAGCAGGAATTTCATATTCCGAAAGTTGCTGGATATCCCCTTCGTTTTCGCGCCTGGCAAGTATCCCACCAAATACCTTTGGATGTAAGGTTTTTACTCTTCCCCCTAAAATGGAAGGATACCCCGTGATTGACTCAACAGTTTCAACTTTTACGCCTAAATCTTTAATAAAGCTATAGGTTCCGCCTGTTGAATATATATCTATTCCTAAGGCTTCCAGTTTTTTAACTATATCGTCAAGTTTATCTTTGTGATAAACAGATACTAATGCAGATGTAATCTTTTTAAGTCCAGACATTTAAAAAATTTTAATTTGATGCGCAAAGATAGTAAAACAGCTACTAAAAGTGCCTAAAAACATCATTTTTTCGAAAATCATTTGAATTTATCAAGATTTTAAATACAATCAAAGCACGAAGTTGTAATCATTAAGAAAAATTAACACTAATGTGGATAAAAAAGCAGGGACAAATTTGGGGGTCATTTGTTTTTGATTTAACAACAATGATTAATTTTACATGTGTCGATTTGAAGGATTTATGAAACTGCCCACAACGTACCAGCTTTAACTGAAAAGCTTTAAATATATAGGATAATGAAGAGGTTAATAATTATACGGTTACTAATTGAAAGCTTTAATTTTGCAATCAATTCACTGAAAGTGAACAAACTAAGAACATTCCTTTCTTTATTGGGGATAACCATAGGTATTTTTGCCATTATTTCAGTATTCACAGTGATTGACTCATTGGAAAAGTATATAAGGGACAGTTTGGATTCGATGGGAAATAACATGGTGTATGTACAAAAATGGCCATGGACTCCTCCTGAAGGTGAAACCGAGTATCCCTGGTGGCGTTACCTGAACAGGCCTGTGCCTGAATACTCCGAAACAATGGAAGTTGTAAGGAGATCTAAATTAACGGATAATGCTGCTTTTCTGTTTGGTTTTAGCCGAACTGTTCAACAAGACAATAATACAGCCGAAAATACGGAAATATTGGCAACATCTCATGCACTTTTAGATGTTTGGAACCTGGACATAATAAACGGAAGGTATTTTACAGAATCGGAAATGAATTCGGGTGCATCATTGGCAGTAATTGGCGATGAAATTAAAAACGAATTGTTTCGTGATGTAAACCCGGTTGGCAAGACCATAAAGGTTCAGGGGCGTAAGCTTTTGGTAATTGGTGTATATAAAAAAACCGGGCAAGATATGTTTGGCACAAGTATGGACAAACGAATCCATATTGCAGCGCCAATGGCCTTTACAATGATCGACATCCGGAACAGGGACAGGGGGCAAACAATCTGTGTGAAAGGAAAATCAAACAGTGATGCAAACGAACTCAAAGCCGAGTTAACAGGAGTGATGCGGTCTATACGAAATTTGCGCCCAATGGAAGAAAATGATTTTGCACTTAATGAGGTTAGTTTCATTTCGGGCCAATTTGATCAGTTTTTTGTAGTATTTAACCTTGCCGGTTGGATAATCGGTGGATTCTCGATCCTGGTTGGAGGATTTGGAATTGCCAATATTATGTTTGTTTCTGTAAAAGAACGTACCAAAATTATCGGTATTCAAAAAGCAATTGGGGCCAAAAAGTATTTCATTTTATTCCAGTTTATTTTTGAAGCAATTATCCTTTCAGTGATCGGAGGATTGGTTGGCTTATTTTTGATTTTTATTGGGACAGTTATTTTTAGCAATGTAGCTGATATGAACATTATGCTTAGTATGGGCAACATTATTAAAGGGCTAATGATTTCAAGCATAATCGGGTTTATTGCCGGCTTTTTACCAGCTATATCGGCCGCCAGGCTCGACCCTGTTGTAGCAATTAATGCTGTTTAACTAAAAAAAATTAAAAAAAAGGTTTCCAACAATCAGGTAAATAAACAATCCCAGGATATCGTTCATTGTTGTAATAAACGGTCCGGTTGCAAGTGCCGGGTCAATTTTTAGTTTATTCAGCAAAAGTGGGATTAAAGTGCCAAACAACGATGCAAAAATTATTACAATAAATAAGGAAACAGATACTGCCCAGGTTAATATCATGTCCCCTTCTTTAATAAAATTAAAAATGAAAATTAACACTGCAAACACACCGGCAGTAATCAGGGCAATGGCAAATTCTTTGACTAATTTCTGAGGCATAGATTCAATATCCCTGGCTCCACTGGCAATACTCTGAACAACAATGGAAGATGATTGTACACCAACATTTCCGGCCATCGCAGCAATTAGTGGTATAAAAAATACCATCTGTGGGATTTGCTTCAAGGTTTCGTCGTTGTGCCCTATAACTATAGCTCCAAGAATACCTCCCAAAAGCCCTATAAACAACCATGGAATGCGCGCCCTGGTTAGTTCCCAAACCCTATCGTTCGACTCAACATCGCCGGTAATACCAGAAACCATTTGGTAATCTTTTTCTGCTTCTTCCCTTATTATATCAATCACATCATCAATCGTAATACGGCCTTTTAACCTTCCAATACTATCCACCACCGGGATTGCCACCAGGTCATACTTTTCCATTTTATTGGCAACTTCTTCTTGTGGCGCTTCTGTTAGTACACTTTTAACATCCGTATTGTAAAGGCTTGATATTTTCTGGTTGGTTTTTGCAAGGATCAGCTTTTTAAGCGATAATATTCCCTTTAAAACACCTGTATCATCAACCACATATACATAATAAATTTCGTCAACATTCTCGGATTGTTCGCTAATCTCTTTCAGGCAACCCTGCACCGATAAATTTTCATTTACTGAAACCAGCTCTTTTGCCATAATACCCCCGGCCGAATCTTCATCATATTCCAAAAGATCAACAATGTCTCCGGCCTGCTCAATGTCTTCTATTTCATTCAGTACTTCCTGTTGAACATCTTCATCTAGCTCACCTAAAATATCAGCAGCATCATCAGAATCCATAAATTCGATAAACTTGCTTGCGATAAATTCTGGGGGAAGTACCCTCAATAGCCTCCTCCGGTCATTCTCCGGAATTTCAATCAACGTGTCGGATGCAGTTTCGCCATCGAGCAATAAATAGATATATTTTGCTTCTTCCAGTGAAAGTTTATCCATTATTTCGGCAATATCAGCTGGATGCAGATCACCAACCAAACCTTTAATCTCAACCTCATTTCCTGATTCGATTAACTCTCTGATTTTATCTACAAATTCCCTTGTCAGTTCAAACTGCATAATTCTAAATTTAATTTTGTAATTGCCTGGTTAAGTCAATAAACATTTTTACGCTCATTTGTTCAGGGCGAAGCGTTGCAAACTCATCCGGTATTATTTCATTTATTCCTTTTAAGGAGTTTCGTAACATTTTCCGGCGCTGGTTAAACGCTGTTTTTACTACCTTAAAAAACAGCACTTCGTTACAATCTAATTTAATCTCTTTTTTCCGAACCATTCTAATTACAGCCGATTTCACTTTTGGAGGAGGCAAAAAAACATTTTCGTGAACTGTAAACAAATACTCAATTTCGTAATATGCCTGCAATAAAACACTTAAAATACCATAGGTTTTAGAACCATGCCCTGAACAAATCCGCTCTGCAACTTCCTTTTGTATCATTCCCACTACTTCCGGGATTTGCGCACGATGATCAAGTATTCTGAAAAATATTTGCGATGATATGTTGTATGGGAAATTACCTATAACCGAAAACTCGTCCTGAAATAAAGAAGGTAAATCAAACTTTAAAAAATTTGCTTCAATAATGTTCCCTTTCAATTCCGGATAATTCTCTGATAAGTAACCAACAGATTCTGAATCCAGTTCAATAACTTTTAAGGATAGTTCAGGGTCAGTAATTAAGAATTGAGTTAAGACTCCTGTGCCTGGACCAATTTCAAGCACATTTTTAGTACCCTCATTACATAGTTTGTCAACAATTTTTTGCGCAATATTTTTGTCCTTCAAAAAATGCTGACCAAGATTTTTTTTGGCCCTTACATAACTCATTGCAATCCGACTCGTTCATTTCTAATTCGAACTTATTTCTATATTTTCCCCTCCAGTATGAAACAAATTTATATTTTTGTTTTCATAGTTTATCAAAAGAGAAGTATAAAATTAATCTAACTGGCAGCGAATTTAGGAAAATTTCCTATTCATCCTGTTTTTAGGAACCATTCATTAAAATATTTTTACTTTGAAACAAAAAGCCATTAAAGCCCTAAAATTCCTGGTATTTTTAATCATTGGTTTAGTCATTTTTTGGCTTATCTACAAAGATCAGGATCTCGAAAGAATAAAGGAAATCTTAAAAAACGATGTTCATTACGGTTGGTTGTGGTTATCCCTTTTGTTTGGATTACTGAGCCATATAAGCCGTTCCATACGGTGGAACCTATTGATTGAACCATTAGGAAACAGGCCAAAACTTTCAAATACCTTTTTGGCGGTTATGGTTGGTTATTTAATGAATATTGCTTTCCCAAGAATGGGTGAAATTTCGAGGTGCGGTGTTTTGTCGAGGTACGAAAACATTTCATTTACAAAATTAGTGGGTACAGTAGTCGTTGAACGTTTAATCGATGTGATTGTACTATTATTGCTCACTTTATTGGTTATAGTTACCCAATTCGGCCATGTTTTAAGTTTCATCCACAACAATCCCGAAATAGAAGAGAAATTACGTTCGGTAATTGTTTCACCATATCCATATATTTTATTAATTGGTATGGCCGTTTTCTTTTTCCTATACAGAAAGGCATTTAAGAAAACAAAAATCTATTCTAAAATAGAAGGTACCATCAATAACTTCAAGGAAGGCTTAAGGTCGTTTAGGTTTATAAAGAAAAAAGGGGCATTTATTTTCCATACTTTTTTTATTTATCTGATGTATTACCTTATGTTTTACGTTGTGTTCTTTTGTTTCGATTTTACAAGCCACCTTTCGCTAATGGCAGGGCTAACATCATTCGTGCTAGCCAGCTTCGGAATGGTTGCCCCGGTACAGGGTGGAATAGGGGCCTGGCATTTTATGGCAAAAGAAGCTTTAAAACTTTATGGTATCCCCAATGAAAACGGGATCATATTCGCGTTACTAAACCATTCTGCAATGACCTTAATGTTAATCGTATTTGGGTTAATATCTTTAATGGTCTTGCCGTTTATAAACAAGAATGCACCTATCCCAAAAAAGGTAAATAAAGAAACTGCACAAAGTTCTTAAGCGCTTTTATTTGAGAAGCTTGTTTATAGCAACAAATATTTTTGTTTTTCCTTGCAAATAATCGAAGAAGTGTATTTTTGTATTGAAATTTATGATGGATGAATACAGAACTTTTCATTGCTAAAAGGTTATTTTTCGACAAGGAAAATAAGAACCAACTGTCGAAAAAACTTATCAATGTGGCATTGGTGGGCATTGCACTTGGGCTGGCAGTAATGATCATTTCAATTTCAATTGTTACGGCATTTAAAAAAGAAGTCCGGACAAAAGCCATTGGATTTGGTTCACATATCCAAATCATCAACTTCGATTCCAACTATTCGTATGAAACGCAACCAATCAATAAAAAACAGGATTTTCTTCCCCAACTAGCAAATCTTAACGGCATAGTTCATATACAATCGTTTGCAACAAAACCTGGGATAATAAAAACAGAAGATGCCATTCAGGGCATTAATTTAAAGGGCGTTGGGACCGATTACGACTGGACCTTCTTTAACAAGCATTTGGTTGAAGGAAAATTGCCTTTAATTGTTGATTCGGCACGGGTAAAAGATATCCTAATTTCCACACAGCTATGTAAACTCTTGAAACTTAGCCTTGGCGATAGTATAGTGGTATATTTTATACAAGCAGATAAGTGGCCCCCGAAGTTCAGGCAGTTTACCATATCCGGGATTTACAACACAAATCTTATTGAGTTTGATGAAAACTTTATTATTGGCGATATTAAGCATATCCAACGTTTAAATGGCTGGGACAGTACGCAAATAAGCGGTTATGAACTGCTAATTGATGATTTTGACCAACTTGGCCAACTTGAAGTTGAAGTGCGAAATAAGGTTGTAAATTATGAGCTCGATCCTGGCTCTACCCTAAAAACAACAAATATTGCCCAAAAATACCCGCAAATATTTGATTGGTTAAACATCCTCGATATGAATGTTTTGGTAATAATAACACTGATGATAATTGTTGCCGGCATTAATATGATCTCCGGACTTTTTGTTTTGATATTGGAGCGCACAACTATGGTCGGGATATTAAAATCGCTTGGTAGCCCGAACTGGAATATCCGAAAAGTATTTCTCTATCTTTCCGGATTTCTGATTTTAAAAGGTTTGTTATGGGGCAATATTATTGGAATCGGGCTGCTTCTAATTCAAAAATATTTTGGTTTAATGCCACTCGACCCTGAAACTTACTACGTTGATGTTGTTCCGGTTAATTTTTCGGCGCTTCATTTAATTTTCGTTAATGGAGGAACGATGATTGCAACTTTATTAATGCTTGTGGTTCCAAGTTATTTCATCAGCAAAATATCACCAGACAAATCATTACGATTTGACTGACAATTATATCATTACGAGTCAATTTTCATTCAACCATACGCTTGTGATAAATATAAACCATCTAAAAAAAGAGCTTAAAAAAGCAATTGAAAAGGGTCTTCCGGGAAGCAATTCACATAAAAAAATGCTACCTCCCAAACGTAAACTTTCCTACCCACAAGAAGAAAGCAAGCATATAAAAAAAAGCAGCGTTCTTATCCTAATTTACCCAGATGGGGAAGAAATCTATACTTGTTTGATGAAACGGCCTGAATCAATGAAGCACCATCCCGGACAAATAAGTTTCCCCGGCGGACAAGTAGAACCCAAAGACAAAAACGAAGTAGCAACCGCCCTTCGTGAAGCGAACGAGGAAATAGGCCTAAAGTCGGATTATATTGAAGTTATTGGTACACTATCTAAATTATATATCAGTGTCAGTGGTTTCGATATTTATCCTGTAGTTGCATTCACGGGGCAAAAGCCATCTCTTCATATTAATAAGGAAGAAGTTCAGGAAATGTATTTTCTGCCTTTGCTGGCTCAAATAACGAAATATAAATTCCCTTTAACCAGCATACAAACGAAAAGGGGGAAACTAATCGTCCCTTGTATAAATTTTGAAAATGAAATAATTTGGGGTGCAACGGCAATGATCCTCGCCGAATTACTGGATATTTTAAGAGGGATATCAATTAAGCAGGAATAAGGTTTTCGTAATGATGAAAATTGTCCAATACTTTTCTTACATACTCATAAGGCTCTTCTCCTCTGCAGTATCCCCATCGTACAACTTCATCCTTGTAATATTTTTCCGATGATTTATTTAAGAGGTAAAAATCAACATTATCCTTCCAAATATTTGGATCCTTCCCATATTTTTTTGCCAATCTCTGAGCATCTTTCACATGCCCGAGCCCAACATTGTACGAAGCCAAAACAAAGTGTATCCTTTCTGCAGGATCGGTTATAACCGGGGTAAAATATTCATCCAACCAATTCAATATCCGAATACCTCCATCAATATTCTGTGATGGATCGAGAAGGTCGTCGATTTTAAAAAACTCTGCTGTTTCGGGCATTATCTGCATCAAACCAACTGCCCCCACCCAGGAACTTATATCAAGTTCAAATCCAGATTCTACATAAATAATCGATGAAACAAGTCTCCAATCCCAGGGGGTATCTTTTGTTTTCTCCTGAATAAGTTGGTCAAAATCAGAAATTTTACCTCCAGCAATGCTATGGAATTCACTGTTTACCCTTCGCTTCGTTCTGGGGCTTAAAAAGTACTTAAAATAGATATACTCATATTCAGGCGATTTTACAAAATCTTCAATCCAATTATTGAGGTACTTTAACCATTCTTTTGACCCCTTTCGCACTGCCCATGCAATATTCTGTGAAAAGCTAATAGGTGTGGCAATATCAAGGTTCGGGTAATAGGTCCTATTAACCATTGCAACATTTTCATCGCAAACCGTATAATCAATTTCTCCTTTGGCAACCAGGGCAACCAACTGTTCCACTCCATATATTGTATCTTGCCTGATATCAATATCTTTTCCTATTTCCTCCGACAAGTTTACTAATCTTCTGTAGTATGAAGTGTTTTTTTGGACATAAATTGTTTTCCCGGCCAAATCTAATTGATTGCGTATTAGTTGACCTTCATTATCTACATTTCTCTGAACCAATACCTGATGGGTTTGCTGCAGTGGATGGGTAAAATTAACCATTCGGCTTCTTTTTTTTGTTACCGTTAGGTTTTTTGCAATTAGGTCGTATCGCCCCTCATTCACCCCGCTAAATGTTTCCTGAAGGTTATTGCTGATAACTATTTCCAGTTTTACATCTAAGTCAGCAGCAAGCCTTTTAAGGAGTTCGTATTGAAATCCCATTGGCCTCGCCCTATATACAAAATAGTTTGTTGAGTTATAGTCGACAACAACCCGTAAGGTTTTATTCTCTTTTATTTGATTTAAAATGGCACCTGATTTTTTTCTCTTATCGGTATTTGTGCCAGATGCTGAACCATCTTTAGATTTTATGCCACAACTGTAAATTGAGAGGGTTACAACTATGATAAGTATGTAATTAACTATCCTCATTCCCTGATTTAGAAACCCTAATCGTACCAAGTCCATGCAACACCAAGGCGGAAAGTCCTGCGGTTCATCGGATGGTGCAATGCCCCAAAATAATTATCACCAAGGAAATCACTTGCAACATTAATCCATTTAAAAAACACGCGGGTCCTTTTCAATTTCATGTTTACATAAGCATCAATATATGGATAATTTCCGATTTCTTTTTCATTTTGAAGGTAAAATAATCCTGTAGAAGGATTATAGGCATCTGCATAAAATGCTGTATTATACCTCATATCTGCCCCAAGTTGCGTAAACAAAACTTTTGACCAGACAAAATTATAATTAAGCGAAACAAACGCCGAAAAATCGGGCAGATGAATATATTTATCGTCTGAAGCTTTTTGAACCAACATGTGTGCAGTAATATCGAAATTCTTTAACTGAATTTCCTTTTTTATGAAAGCCCCCAATATTAATAGCTCATCGCTGGTTTGTGCCGGGAGTCCCGATTCACTGTGGTAGATAAAATTATTAATTAGGGAATAATGAGCTCCCGTCTGCAAGTTGTATTTTGGTGAACTGAATACAAATTTTGCATTCATCATCTGCTCATTCTTGTATGTGCTATTTGACCATTTAAAATGATTGGAGTAAAAAGTTTCTATGAAGTAATCTGGAACCAGGGTTTGTAAGTTTCCTGAAATTTCCATTGTTGCCATGCTATCCCGAAACAATTTAATCGGTTTAGATATGATACCATTCAATTCGGTTTGCCCACTTTTGTATCCAACAGTATATAATTTCCCATCGAAATTCCACGTCCAAAATTTCCCTTTCTCCCTAAATATTCCGCCACCAATAAAAATATTAGTATAAGAATCAGAATTTGGAGGTCTATCCCCACTTCTTGGAATTATTGTTTTGTCGAAATCAAGACCAAGAAAGACCCTTTTGCCAAAACTCGTCTTTCTATCTGCATTTTCATATTGTTTTATTTGAAAGACATTCGCCACTTTATTAAATCCAACAGACTCTAAAGTCCCGGTCGAATCCATATAAATATTCTCAAAATAATCGATATTGGCTCCATCTTCTTCCTTATAAACCCTCTCATTATTTTGCAATTCAAACTTATAAATCAGCCCTATTAAAGGTCTAAAACGTTTCGTTTCAGCTTGCTCGCCATTTATAGTGGAGTCGATTACTGTAATATTTTTCCCTATCTTATATTCTGAATTTAAAAAAAAATAATTGTTCTTATATTCTGATTTGGCATTTACCAAATTAAACAGAATATTTGTTTGGTCTTTCTCCGATAAGTCAGCATCCTTTTGTATCCCGCCATTTTCCTCGTTCCTAATAACATTGGATATAAACCCTCCATGAATGGAAAAGGCATCTTTGTTATAACTTGAATATAAAGAAATTGAACTATTTTTGTTTACCTGATAATTGTATTGTCCATCCGACTTTGCCTGATCATACCTGAAAGTAACGTTAAAGAATTCATTTACATTTTGCGAGTGGATCACATTAAACCTGGTTTCGTTCTGTGTATTTTGATTTTCACTTTGGGAATAATCAAATAAGGTATAAGGCGTTGTGGTATTAAAATAATTTAATCTTTCAGGGGTGAGCAAATATGCATCATGGTTTCTTAAAAAATAAAAATCGGTTCCATAGTTCCGGTTGAAGTAATTATTGTTTAAATGTGCCCCACCGTAGTTTCCGGTATAGGTATTGGTTATCGCATTTTTATATATTGGGTTAAAAATTTGAAATCCCTTTTGAAGCGTGTCCAATTTAAGAGGATTCATAAATGAACCGTCTCCTGTTAAATTCCAGATCCGAATTTTTATATCGACTCGTTCCTTCTGGCTATCAACCTTGTTTTCGCCAAGTCCATCGTCAATTTCTTGCTCTATATTTGATGTCCTAGTTGAAGAATTACCAGCCGGACGAAACTGCCCCCAACTTAGTGCTGGGCATAATATTAATAAAAACAATAGTATAGAAACCGACTTTCCCATTAACCTATTTTAAAGTTGACACAAAACTATAAAAAGCTTTTAAGTCGCTGGCAATTCTACTCAATTTTTCACGATAATTAACAACTATTGTAGTGTTTTTTATGCTTTATTATTGCATAAAAAAAGCCCGGTAAATGATTACCGGGCTTAAAGGATGGCGGCGACCTACTCTCCCACAATAAATGCAGTACCATCGGCGCTAGTGGGCTTAACTTCTCTGTTCGGAATGGGAAGAGGTGGTGCCCCACTGCAATAACCACCTAAATTTTTACCTGCCCATGGGTTTTACATGGAAAGGTGCCACGCCCTTGTTTTGCGCGGCAAATACCTTAAGGCAACTGGGATATTAGAAAAATCATACAACAAACGAGGTGTTCAGACATTGAAAGCTTTCGGGCAATTAGTACTGCTCGGCTTTGACGTTACCGCCTTTACACCTGCAGCCTATCAACGTAATAGTCTCTTACGGCCCTTAATGGAGATCTCATCTTGAGGTGAGCTTCGCGCTTAGATGCTTTCAGCGCTTATCTCGTCCAAGCATAGCTACCCTGCAATGCAGCTGGCGCCACAACAGGTACACTAGAGGCTTGTCCATCGCGGTCCTCTCGTACTAGCGACAGGGCCTCGCAAATCTCCTACGCCCACAACAGATAGGGACCGAACTGTCTCACGACGTTCTGAACCCAGCTCGCGTGCCACTTTAATGGGCGAACAGCCCAACCCTTGGGACCTTCTCCAGCCCCAGGATGTGACGAGCCGACATCGAGGTGCCAAACCGCTCCGTCGATATGAGCTCTTGGGAGCGATCAGCCTGTTATCCCCGGAGTACCTTTTATCCTTTGAGCGATGGCCCTTCCATACGGAACCACCGGATCACTATGCCCTAGTTTCCTACCTGTTCGGCCCGTCGGCCTCACAGTCAAGCACCCTTATACCATTACACTCTACTGGCGGTTACCAATCGCCATGAGGGTACCTTTGGGAGCCTCCGTTACTCTTTTGGAGGCGACCACCCCAGTCAAACTACCCACCACGCAATGTCTCCCTCGCGGGATTAGGCCCCAAATAAGCAAAGGGACGTATTTCAAGGTTGGCTAAACTACTCCTAGCGAAGCAGCATCAAAGCCTCCGTCCTATCCTACACATCACTTATCCAAGGTCAATGCGAAGCTGCAGTAAAGGTTCACGGGGTCTTTCCGTCCCGTTGCGGGTAACCGGCATCTTCACCGATACTACAATTTCACCGAGCTCGTGGCCGAGACAGTGCCCAGATCGTTACACCATTCGTGCAGGTCGGAACTTACCCGACAAGGAATTTCGCTACCTTAGGACCGTTATAGTTACGGCCGCCGTTTACCGGGGCTTCGATTCAATGCTTCTCCTTACGGATAACATCCCCTCTTAACCTTCCGGCACCGGGCAGGTGTCAGGCCCTATACGTCACCTTTCGGTTTAGCAGAGCCCTGTGTTTTTGATAAACAGTCGCCTGGGCCATTTCTCTGCGTCCCACCTAATGGTGGGATCCCCTTCTCCCGAAGTTACGGGGTAATTTTGCCTAGTTCCTTAGCCACGGATCACTCGAGCGCCTCAGGATTCTCTCCTTGACTACCTGTGTCGGTTTGCGGTACGGGCCGCTATACTCGC
Organism: Prolixibacteraceae bacterium; assembly: GCA_963677475.2. GTDB lineage: Bacteria > Bacteroidota > Bacteroidia > Bacteroidales > Prolixibacteraceae > JABMQB01. The sequence goes on from CAXXQD010000023.1 coordinate 230,908, forward strand.
TTTTCTTGGAAGAAAATTCACTGCTTCGCTTCACCCGAAGGCTAGGCTCAACGTACTATTCCGTCAGTACCTAGCAGCTACTTCTCTCCGTCACTTTTATTGTATAGCGGGCGCAGGAATATTAACCTGCTTTCCATCGGTTTCCCCCTTCGGGTACACCTTAGGGCCCGGCTTACCCTGATCCGATTAGCGTTGATCAGGAAACCTTAGTCTATCGGCGAGGGGGTTTCCCACCCCCTTTATCGTTACTTATGCCTACATTTGCTTTTCCAATTGCTCCAATCTGGCTCGCGCCAAACCTTCAGCGCTATTGGAATGCTCCCCTACCGCTCCATACTTAGTATGGAACCCACGTCGTCGGTGATATGCTTATGCCCGATTATCATCCATGCCCAGCCGCTCGACTAGTGAGCTGTTACGCACTCTTTGAATGAATGGCTGCTTCCAAGCCAACATCCTAGCTGTCTCTGCAGCCGGACCTCGTTTGATCAACTTAGCATATACTTGGGGACCTTAGACGGTGGTCTGGGTTCTTTCCCTCTCGGACATGGACCTTAGCACCCATGCCCTCACTCCTACAAATCATTTTATAGCATTCGGAGTTTGTCTGGATTTGATAGGCGGCGAAGCCCTCGCATCCAATCAGTAGCTCTACCTCTATAAAACTATTGTAAGGCTGCACCTAAATGCATTTCGGGGAGTACGAGCTATTTCCTAGTTTGATTGGCCTTTCACCCCTACCCACAGCTCATCCAAAAGCTTTTCAACGCTTCCTGGTTCGGTCCTCCATGTTGTGTTACCAACACTTCAACCTGGCCATGGGTAGATCACAAGGTTTCGCGTCTAGCGCCACTAACTTATACGCCCTGTTCAGACTCGCTTTCGCTTCGGCTACGCACCTAAAGTGCTTAACCTTGCTAGTGACGACTAACTCGTAGGCTCATTATGCAAAAGGCACGCAGTCATCCCAATAAATTGGGACTCCTACCGCTTGTAAGCGCACGGTTTCAGGTACTATTTCACTCCCTTGTTCAGGGTGCTTTTCACCTTTCCCTCACGGTACTTGTACACTATCGGTCTCTCAGGAGTATTTAGCCTTACGGGATGGTCCCCGCAGGTTCAGACAGGATTTCACGTGTCCCGCCCTACTCAGGGTACTACTAACTAAGCATCTCTTACATATACAGGACTGTCACCTCCTTTGGTTAACCTTTCCAGGTTATTCTATTTCAATTTGCTTCGTATATCGTAGCCCTACAACCCCAACAATGCCGAAACATCATTGGTTTGGGCTGTTCCCCGTTCGCTCGCCACTACTTGGGGAATCATTGTTATTTTCTTTTCCTCCGGGTACTTAGATGTTTCAGTTCCCCGGGTTAGCCTCCAAGTAAACTTGGATAACCATCAAAGATGGTTGGGTTGCCCCATTCGGGCACCTATGGATCAATTCGTATTTGCCAATCCCCATAGATTTTCGCAGCTTATCGCGCCCTTCTTCGCCTCTGAGAGCCAAGGCATCCTCCGTACGCCCTTACTTAACTTTCTTTTGTTTATTATAAACCCTCGTTTATTATGTCATCTTCTAATATTTTCCCAGCATGCCAAAGAACTTTTTTAACTTCACGGGCCAGAATCGATTTGTACAAACATTTTTAAAATAAACATATCTTAAAGCTTGTCCCAAAACCGCCCAACCTCAGTTAAACGTAGGTAATGAAGGATTCGAACCTCCCATTTTAAGGCTTCCTGCCTTACCTTGGTATTCCATTATCTTTTGAACGTTTGTATACCTTTGGGCCATATACCTGCCTGTTTTGACTTTTAGTTTCCCCTGTGGAGAATAAGGGAGTCGAACCCTTGACCTCCTGCGTGCAAGGCAGGCGCTCTAGCCAACTGAGCTAATCCCCCAAATATCAGTATCAAGTATCAAGTACATAGCCTCAAGGGTTTTGTCTTGACTCTTGTATCTTGCGGCTTGCTACTTCCTTGTAGTCCCGCCCTCCCGATTTAACCGGGATGAACTGGGGTACTTCCGTAGTCCCGCCCAGACTTGAACTGGGGACCCCTACATTATCAGTGTAGTACTCTAACCAGCTGAGCTACGGGACTGTTTTTTTTCTTTAGCTCCAAGCTTCTTGCCTTAAGCCATAGCTAACCAGCCGCCGCTTGTAACTCCATCTATTTTTTAGTTAAAAGAAAAAAGCAAGGCACAAATACCCTTTAATCCCCAAGTTGTACAACTGGCTCCAGAAAGGAGGTGTTCCAGCCACACCTTCCGGTACGGCTACCTTGTTACGACTTAACCCTAGTTACCAGATTTACCCTAGGCCGCTCCTCTCGGTTGCAGACTTCAGGTACCCCCAGCTTCCATGGTTTGACGGGCGGTGTGTACAAGGCCCGGGAACGTATTCACCGGATCATTGCTGATATCCGATTACTAGCGATTCCAACTTCATGGAGTCGGGTTGCAGACTCCAATCCGAACTGGGACAAGCTTTAGAGATTAGCACCACGTCGCCGTGTAGCTGCCCTTTGTACTTGCCATTGTAACACGTGTGTAGCCCTGGACATAAGGGCCGTGCTGATTTGACGTCATCCCCACCTTCCTCTCACCTTACGGTGGCAGTCCCGCTAGAGTCCCCGGCATGACCCGATGGCAACTAACGGTAAGGGTTGCGCTCGTTATGGGACTTAACCCGACACCTCACGGCACGAGCTGACGACAACCATGCAGCACCTTGCAAATAGCCCCGAAGGGAAAATCTGTTTCCAAATTATGCAATCTGCATTTAAGCCCAGGTAAGGTTCCTCGCGTATCATCGAATTAAACCACATGTTCCACCGCTTGTGCGGGCCCCCGTCAATTCCTTTGAGTTTCAACCTTGCGATCGTACTCCCCAGGTGGTTCACTTAATGCTTTCGCTAAGCCGCTTACTGTGTATCGCAAACAGCGAGTGAACATCGTTTACGGCGTGGACTACCAGGGTATCTAATCCTGTTCGCTACCCACGCTTTCGTGCCTCAGCGTCAGTGATGGCTTAGTAGGCTGCCTTCGCAATTGGTGTTCTGTGTAATATCTATGCATTTCACCGCTACACTACACATTCCGCCTACCTCAACCATACTCAAGAAAAGCAGTATCAATGGCAGTCCTACCGTTAAGCGGCAGCCTTTCACCACTGACTTACTCTTCCGCCTGCGCACCCTTTAAACCCAATAAATCCGGATAACGCTTGCACCCTCCGTATTACCGCGGCTGCTGGCACGGAGTTAGCCGGTGCTTATTCCTATGCTACCGTCAACTGGTTACACGTAACCAGGTTTCTTGGCATAGAAAAGCAGTTTACAACCCATAGGGCCGTCATCCTGCACGCGGGATGGCTGGTTCAGGCTTGCGCCCATTGACCAATATTCCTCACTGCTGCCTCCCGTAGGAGTCTGGTCCGTGTCTCAGTACCAGTGTGGGGGATAATCCTCTCAGAACCCCTACTGATCGTGGCCATGGTGGGCCGTTACCCCACCATCTAGCTAATCAGACGCATGCCCATCTTATACCACCGTGGTTTTAACCAAAATACCATGTGGTATCTTGGTACTATGGGGTATTAATCCAAATTTCTCTGGGCTATCCCCCTGTATAAGGTAGGTTGCATACGCGTTACGCACCCGTGCGCCGGTCGCCACCAGTCCGAAGACCGTGCTGCCCCTCGACTTGCATGTGTTAAGCCTCCCGCTAGCGTTCATCCTGAGCCAGGATCAAACTCTCCATTGTAAATATAAAAAGTTAAATATCTTTCGCTCTAGGTGTACTCTTTTGGAACCAAGGTTATTTGTTAATTTTACCTTGCTTTTTCTTAAATCTTTGTTTCAATATCTTAAAGAACGTTTCTTTTTTATCGCTATATCATCGGTGCAATCCCAATTATATAATCTCTTAAAATGGTCCAGGAAAAACTATCAATAACGTATCCCTGTGTTCCCCGTTTTTCGGGTCGGCAAAGTTAAAACTCTTTTCCGTTCCAGCAAAATATTTTTGCCTTTTTTTTAAACCCAAAACAACTTTTCAAATCCTAACGCCCCGGTCGTTCCCGTAAGCGGCTGCAAATGTAAACACTCTTTTCTTTCTAACAAGCTTTTTTTAATCTTTTTTTTTGTGTTTTTTTTGCTCTGTTTTTAACTTTCTGAATATCAAATTATAGCATATGCAAAAAAATAACAGATTGTAGAGAGAAAAGTTTACATAGGAATTATAAATTACCGAAACTGGCACTAATAAATTTTTAGGGACACAGATTTAAACAGGCAATACACTTTCAAGCCTGGTTTTAATCCTAAAGAAAATCGTGAAGCTTCGGTTATTTCAACAAGAATTTTCTCACCAGCATCGACCAAACAGAATGAAAATCCATCTTTTTCTATGATTTTTTCAATAATTCCTTCTACCTGATTGCGAAGTGAGATACCAGAAACCCGTGAAAGGGATAGTGAAATATCTTCGGGGCGAATTAAAATCCTTACTTTTTCATTTAAATTTAAGTCTCCTTTAAATGAATGTGTCATTGCCTGAATTAAAAATTTATCGGCTTTCCCTTTAAGCAAAACAATATCTTTTGATTCGTGAAAGGCAAATACAGATAAATCAAATCCATTAAAAATACCAGTCCCTTGCAGTAAGGTTATATTCTTTTCATTTGCAATAAGGTCATGGAATTTCCCCGAATCCAAAATCTTTCCATTATATAATAGTATTATATAATCTGTTAGGCTAATCAAATCTGCTAATTCATGGCTAACAATTAGCATGGGGATTTGATATTCTTTATTTATACATATTAAATAAGGTATAATATCTTTTCTCAGGCGATTGTCGACAGCTGAAAATGGTTCATCCATCAATATTAAATCGGGATTGCTTAATAATGCCCTGCCAATTGCTACCCTTTGACGCTCGCCACCGGAACATTCTTCGGGATGTTTGCCAAGTAAATGTTTGATTTCAAGAATTTCGATAACATCGTCAACCTTAATTTCCCCATTCCCTGAATAGCCATACGTAAGGTTTTTAAGAATACTCAAATGAGGGAACAGTCTGTCTTGCTGGAACACGTATCCAATTTTTCGCTTTTTTACAGGTAGGTTTAATTTTTTGCCAGCATCAAATACAGGTTCCTTATTAATATATATATGTCCATCATCGGGTTTTACAATTCCTGCTATAGAATTTAACAAACTTGTTTTCCCATGCCCTGATGGTCCATAAATACCAGTAATCCCTTTTGGAATATCAACTTTCAAATGCATCTGAAAATTATTCCTCCGAAGTTTGATATCTATATTTAGGAATGAGTTCATGGACATAATATATTATATACTCTTCTTTCTCCTGTTTAATACTTTTTTATTTATGTACTCAGCGCCGATCATTGCCAGAAGGGAAATAATAATGGACACAATGACTAATTTTAGAGTGGATCCTTCCTGGCCAGGAACTTGCATTTTTGAGAATATTGCCAATGGCAGTGTTTGCGTTTCACCCTGAATATTTCCGGCAAAAGTTATGGTTGCACCAAATTCGCCCAGGCTTCTGGCAAAACTGAGAATAAAACCACTAATAACTCCTGGTAATGCAAGAGGAAGGGTGATGGTATAAAAAACCCGCCATGACGAAGCCCCTAAAGTACGTGCTGCCTCTTCGTAATTTTTATCGACCAATTCGACTGCCAGGCGTATAGACCTTGTTGCTAATGGGAATGAAACAACAATTGATGCCAGTACCGCTGCCCAAAATGAAAAGGCAATCCTTATTCCCCATGATTCAAACAGCCATTTTCCTACGATACCCTGGGTTCCGAATACCACCAGTAATAAATAACCTGTGGTTACGGGAGGAAGCACCAAGGGCAAATGTATAAACCCTTCGAGCAAAGATTTTCCATAAAATGATTTGCGTGCCAGAAACCATCCAACTGCAATGGCAAGAGGCAATGCAATAAAAGAGCATATAAGTGCAACTTTAACTGAAAGCTTAACGGCTAAAAGTTCTTCAGGTGTAAAACTGAATATTTCCATGGGCACACATCATTGTTGAAAACCATATTTTTTCCAAACCTCACAGGCTTCATTTGATTGAATAAAAGTATAAAAATTTGAAGCAATTTGAGAGCTATGGTTTTTCATCCTTGAAATGTAATAACTTATTGGCTGGTGCAAAGTATCCGGGAAACTTCCAATTACCTTAACTTTGTGTGAGCTCAATGCATCGGTTAGATAAACGATCCCTAATTCAGTTTCAGCCAATTCGACCATCATTAATGCTGACCTGACATCTTTTGCCGGAAGCAATCGTTCCTCCAATTCATCATAACAACCCAACTTTTGAAGCGCCTGTTTTGCATAAGATCCGGCAGGGACATATTCAGGATTACCTATGGATAACCTTCCATTAAATAATTCCGGAATCTTGCTTAAATCTTTCACCAAAATGCTATCTAAATTTGATTTTGATGGTACAATTATAACCAATGAGTTCATGGCACACTGCCTGATTGTACTATCTTCTGTTAAATCGATGGTATATAAATAGTCCATCCATTTTTTATTTGCCGATAAGTATATATGGGCAGGTGCACCTTGTTCTATTTGCCTTGCCAATGTACCTGAAGAAGCAAAATTTAGGTTTATTTTGATATTGTTTTTACATTGGTATATCTCGGAAAGATCGCTAACGACTCCCGTTAAGCTTGCTGCACAATAAACATTTATTTCTTCCTTCCCTTTTTTATTGGAAGTTTGACAGGCAAGCAAAAACACGAATATGGCAAATACTAACTTTCTCACATCTAACCTATTTTAGGAACAGAAGATAATTGAATATCAATCCATTCTTTTAATTCATTCATAAAAGAACACATTTTTTCGATATCCACATCGCTGGGATCTAATTTTGGCATTATCTCGAGTGAGCAAAAATTCATATATCGATTTAAAAGACGGGCATCTTCAAAAAAGGACTTTGGTACCTCGTAGTTCTTTTTAAGTTCGCGAAGCATACTTCCAATCCCTGAATGCTGTGGCATCATTCCGTCCCTGATCAATAAACAAGTAAGTAGGTTCTCAATACTCATACTCACCAAATTATAAACAACTGTGTTGCCCAATTTCTTTTTTTTCATTGCTCCCATGGCTGTTTTTAAGTAGCCATTAGCTTCGTCGTAATACTTTTCCCAATCCATCTAACTATGTTTTAAATTTTTAATTGAATTGCCAGGCAAGCATAGTTGCCCAAACTTTTATCTGCACTTATAAAGTGGTTTTTTGTTCCATTTCCCGAATGCATTATATAGTGTAATCCTATTTTTATTTTTTTATTGCCAGAGATAGCATTCACGCCCGAATCCACTATATGGTCGGTACCATCAAAAAAAGAAGCATCCGAATAATTCGCATCGCCTTTAAAACAATCCCACATAAATTGAGGCTCAATAATCCATCCTTTTGTTATTGGGATGTTAGCTGCCCCCCTTATCGAATAACAATGCGCTTTGTAGTTTGATCCCGCCTTTCGGATTAGTTTTGAATACGAACCATCTATTTTTATATAATTATAATACGCCATAAAATTGGCACTGATGCTTGATGAATTTTTAAATGCATCTGTTTTGCCTTGATTGGAAGCTCCAAAGCCAATTGTTAAACTCTTTTGAATTTTATAATTGTTGTTGTTTATGGAGTATTTGTACGATTTCCATTCAGGATCACCAAGGTTTAGCATTACATGCCCGTTGAGAACCGGGCTCCATTCGGTTTTTGATATGCTGGTTTTATCCTGTCTGTTGACAATTGCAAGGTTATAATTCAATAAACTTTTATGAAGCTTTAACAAGCCCCCAATATTAATTCCGGGGCATATTCCATTGGTTTTTCCGGTGACAAATTGCCGCAAATAGCATGAAGTTTCCGCTTTATCGAGCGAACTGGTAGTCCAGGGGTTGGTAACCGATTCGCGGCTAATATAAGGAAGGAAAGTTCCAACTGTAATATGAACTGCATCCGTTATTTTCGACATTTTCCATGTGATATTCGCACTCCAAACACCAATGGTTCCGGTGTTGGGTGTCCCTTTTGAGGATAAATAAGGGTCTTTCGCCAAATAATCGAAATATAGCATTAGGTTATATGAAAGTGAAGGATCAAGCTTTCCTTTCAAACCTGCCCTACCTCTTCTGAAATAAGGTGAAATCCGATTTGCATAATCTTCTTCGCCAAGCGAATAACCTGTACTATAAACATTCCAAAACTGAACATTAAGGTATGGATTTATGCTTGGTTTAAATTCTTTTGTTTCTTGAGCATTGGCCAAGAAATTCACCATGGGAAAAAATACAATGACACCAACCTTAAAAAACTTCCGCATATCTGTTCAAATTAAAGGGTAAACCCGTTTACAAATCCCAGCAACTCAGGGATACTTAAATTTCTTTTTTCTTTTAAGGAAAAATCTTTCACCATTTGCATTAACCTGCTAACATCCTTATCGCCAAGAGAGACATTTTTTTGTTCCAAAATTTGTTTAACAAGGCCCGATCCAGAGTGCCGCCCCAGCACCAATTCAGTTTTTGCACCAATATCTTCGGGCAGAAATGGCTGGTAAGATAATTTATTTGATTTTAGGCTGCGGCAATGAATTCCAGATTCGTGCGTAAATACTTTAGACCCAGTTATGGGTTTTGATTCCGGCAATATCCGTCCTGATGCCTTTTCCACATATTTTGAAAGCTCATACATTTTTGTGCCATCAAAAGAAAGACTGTTGCTTGAATACTTTAATGCAAAAAGTACTTCTTCCAAAGCACCGTTCCCGGCCCTTTCTCCAAGTCCGTTGACTGTTAAACTAACCGCATTTGCTCCCGATTGCAAGGCCACCAAATGGTTTGCCGTCGCCATTCCCAAATCGTTATGCCCATGAAATTCAAAATCAGTGTCAGGGAAGAATCCAGCGAGATCATTAAATAAAGCGGAAACAGACATGGGGTTCATAATCCCCACGGTATCGGCAATACGAATCCGTTTAGCTCCATAATGCAAACAACTTGAAATATATTCTTTCAAAAATCCGGGTTCAGCACGCGAGGCATCCTGGGCACCAACAGCTACAAACTCAAAGTTATTGCGGGCAAACTCCATGATTTCGGGCAATGAATTTATCACCCATCCCGTGGTTTTACCAATAGAACTAAGCTGCACCTCTGAAACAGGGAAAGAAATATTAATACGTGTTGCACCGCAATCAAGAGCGGCTTTCATATCGTTAATGGTAGCCCGGGCCCAACATGTTGATTTAAACTTAAACCCCTGGTTTAATAAACATCGGATATTCTCCTGCTCTGATTTTCCGATTGCCGGGGTCCCAATTTCTAGTTCCGGAATCCCAATTTCATCTAGCAAGCGAGCAATATGTAATTTTTCTTCTAAGGAAAAAACAACTCCGGGGGCTTGTTCGCCATCCCGGAGAGTTGTGTCCATAATGTAAGGATTAATCATAATTGGGTTTTTTTTGATTGTTTTGAATTTTAATCCCGCATTATTAAATTACTATAGTTATTGGTAGAAAAGGTTCATTTAAAACGAGATTACTTAGTCGCTAATCAGATAATCTTCAGCCGCTTCTCCTTCTTCGAGTGCATCTAAAATTTCATCAATTTTATCTTCGTTGATGCCCCCATACCAGAAATTGTTTGGATGGATGACCATAACCGGTCCCTGAGAACAAACATTAAGGCATGCTGTAGATGAAACAGCCACATCTAATCCGCGATCGTTGCATTCTTCCATGATGTACTGGATATAATCGGCTGCCCCGTTTTTGTTACAATAACCTTTGGCATCGCCTGCAACGCGGTACGAATTGCATACTAAAATATGATAATCTGGTTTTTTCATTTGGTTTTATTTTATATGAATAATTTTGATAGAGTTTCTTAAATCTGTGCAATTGTGCAATTGCATACCATCACTTTAATGCCATTTTTCATCAGGTTAAAACCCGGCTTGTCACCAATTTTTTGGGTATATAGAATTGTACAGTCATTTATGGTGTTTAACACGGACCGAAATCGTTGTTCCGAAAACTTATGGTTTGGATCAACAGGTTCATTGTTCTCGCATTGGCAATACGAATCCACTGATCTTTTCTCCAATAATTTGAGGTTGCCATTCACTTTCTCATAAATCAAAAAGCTGGTGGCTTTCCCAAAATGTTGGTTTACCTCGATTCCGTTTGTTGATGTAATCGCTACTTTCATATTTTTAAATTATAGACACAAGTATCAAGTCGTAAGTATCAAGAATCAAGATGCTAGACTTATTTCAACAAGATTTTTGTGTCATGGATATTATTTTGTCATTAAAGATTAATTTGTACATGCCTTGTAAATAGATATGATGAGGTTTTTATCCACACCCGGTTCCTTTACCTGAGCATTCGGAACCGCACTTGAAAGCATCGGCTTTTTTAAGTGTTTTTAATTCTTTGCCTTTGTAAACAGCATCCAATCCTTCATCAATCAACCCGGTCATTTCAATTATTTTAATTCCGAACCTTCCAATAATTGAAGATGGAGAAGGGCCAATTCCTCCAACCAGCAAGGCCCGGCAATCATCAATCGATTTTGCAAGTTGTGCCCATCGTTCAGTCCCTGACCCAGGTTTTGGCGTTGGCCTTTGGTCAACTAATTTGTATCCATTCGGAGTTTCCCTGAAAATGTAAAGTTGTTCAGCTTCGCCAAGGTGTTCGTTCACCAACAGCCCCTCATAGCTAGCAACTGCCACATAAGGTTTGGTTTCATCCATGTTAACACACATATTTGCAACTTCAGAAAGGATTTGTTTTGCTTCCGGATCATCTTTCCCTAAAAGGCCAACGGCATCGGCCCTGCATCTTGTACAATGCGTCATTGGAGGAAGGTGTTTTTCAACTTCTTTGCGGATTTCTTTCATCGTTGCAGATGAAGGTTCTTCCAGGTTCTCAAAGGGTGTTCCTTTTACCGGGAAAATAGGGATGGTATTCATTACATCAGCACCCAGTTTTTGCATTTCTTCAGCAATATCGCCAATGCTTGAATCATTTATTCCGGGAACTACAATGGTATTTATTTTAACGATAAACCCTTCGCATTTCAACACCCGGATTGCTTCCATTTGGTTTTTTAGCAGTATTTCTGCCGCTTGTTTCCCGAAGTAGCCACGCTTTTCGAAACGGACCCATTTATAGATTCCTTCCAATGTTTCTGCATTTGTCCCGTTTAAGGTGATGGTTACGTGACTAACCTCCAGCTTTTTAAGTTCAGCTATGTAAGGTAAAATATTTAATCCATTGGAAGAAAGGCATAAAACCATTTCAGGAAATTCTTTGCGGATAAGCCTCAACGTTGACATTGTTTGGATTGGGTTGGCAAAAGGATCGCCCGGACCAGCAATTCCAACAACCGACAGATGCGGCATTTTTTCTTTCAGACGGATAAGGTAGGCAAGCGCCTGTTCCGGCGACAAAACTTCACTTGTTACTCCCGGACGACTCTCATTCACACAATCAAATCCTCTTTTACAGTAGTTGCACTGAATGTTACACAAAGGTGCAACTGGTAAATGTACCCTGGCGTATTCGCCTTTAGCTTCTTTGTTAAAGCATGGATGTGTTTTAATTGCCTCCCCCAGCCCCTCCGATAGAGGGGAGCTTGGAATTGTATTTCTATTTTTATTTCTCATCTCTTTTAAAAGTTTAAACATTCATTTTTCTTTTTCTTCTTTTACACCTCCCTTTAGGAGAGGACGGGAGGGGCTTTCCTACATATATTTATAGCCCACCGGGGAAACTTCTTGTTTATGTTCAATTAAGGCATTTGCTATTTTATCGAATAGTTCCTGGGTACCTTCGTACCCAATATGTTTGATTCGCTGCCCGCCAATCCTGTCATGAATAGGGAACCCAACCCTGACAATCGGGATATTCAGTTCACGCGCAATGTAATATCCCTTGCTATGCCCGATAAGGATTTCAGGTTTGTTTTCAAGGCACCATTCGCGTATCCGTTCAAAATCAAAACCTTCTTTGATTACCATTTTATCTTTATTTTCCGGGCAGTATTTTTTTATTTCCTCTTCCAGCATTCCGCTTTCGGCACCCGAAGCTGCGAGGCTTATTTCTATTCCAATTTCATCGAGGAAGGAACACATGGCAACTACAAAATCTTCTTCGCCATACACCACCGCCTTTTTACCAAATACATATTTGTGCGCATCCACATACGAATCAATCAAGCGGCCTCTTTGCTTTACATATTTTTCGGGGATTGGATTCCCGGAGAACTGTTTCAGTTGTTCGAAGAACAAATCGGTTTGAGTGATGCCAATTGGCATTGGAATATTTTTAAGGGGCACATCCATTCCTTTTTGAAGGTATTGTGCCGCCGTATTTTGTTCGCGGATGTTTTTTACACGCCCAACAAAGTTTCCTTTATTTTGGATAGTCCCCAGTTCAATAGAAAGTTTGGCACTTCCGGTTTTTTCAAGCTCGGTAATGGTTGTGCCGCCTTCCGGTATGCGTTTATAACTCTTCCAAATTGGGTTATCCAGTGTTTCCGAATAATCGGGAACAACAATGCATTCGATCCCGAAATCAGCCACAATTTCTTTGATCATACGGATATCTTCTGTAGAAATAAACCCGCTGAAAATATTTATGTGCTTTTCAGTTTCCCCCTTTTTGGCAAACTTTCGGATGATGGATGCAACTGCTTCGTGAAACCCATCGATGTGGGTTCCCTGATAGCTTGGTGTAGAAGCCAAAACAAAATCGGTCGATTTTTCTTTTGTGACAGAATTATATTCACTGATAAATAATTTCACATCATCGCCAATGGTCTCGCTTAAACACGTGGATGCAATACCTACAATTTTAGGATTATATTGGCTGATAATATTATCCAAAGCAATTCGGAAATTTTGGTTGCCCCCAAAAATGGTTGCTTCTTCGGTAAAATTTGACGAAGCAATGTCAATTGGTTCTTTATAATGACTTATAAGGTAACGCCTTATGTATGTCGCACAACCCTGAGAACCGTGAATTAAGGGAACGCATCCTTCAATACCTTTAAATGCAATACTTGCGCCTAATGGAGAACACAATTTACAAGCATTACGTGTAGCTTTATAAGAAGCCTCCCCTGCCCCCTCCAAAGGAGGGGAATTTAACAAACTGGTATTTTCGAAATTATTTCTCATTTCTTTATAATTTAACCAAGCACCTTTTGTTCCCTCCCCTTGGGGGAGGGCTAGGGAGGGGCTTTATATGAATTTCCAGACCGGGCTTGTAACCGATGCATATACTTCTTTGGCAAAATTCAACATGCCAACATATCCGGCAAGTGCCTCTTTTCTTTCGTGGTTATGATCGCAAAATCCCAAGCCAAGTTTATGTGCAATTGGCCGTTCTTTTACCCCACCAATAAAAAGGTTTGCCCCTGTAAGTTTCACGAATTCAGACAATTCGTTTGGATTAGAATCATCCACAATGATGGTTCCTTCGTCGCATAATTCTTTAAGCAACTTGTAGTCATCGGCATTTCCGGTTTGAGATCCCACCAACACCGTTTTCATTCCTATTAGGCGAAGTGCTTTGACCAGTGATATTGCCTTAAATGCCCCGCCAACATAGATTGCTGCCTTTTTCCCTTCCAGCTTTTCACGGTATGGTTGAAGAACAGGCAAAAGTTTTGAGATTTCGGCTTTCACCAATTCCCGTGCATTTTGCATCATTTGCTCGTCTTTAAAGTAGCGGGCAACTTCGTACAAAGCATCCGACATATCTTCAATCCCGAAATAGGATACCTTCATAAAAGGAATGTCGTATTTTTCTTTCATGTCTTTTGCAAGGTGCATCATTGAACCTGAGCACTGCACCACATTCAGGGAGGCTTTATGGGCCCTTCGAATTTGCTCAATCCTACCGTCGCCTGTCATGCAGGAAATAATTTCAACCCCAAGTTTTTTGTAGTAGTCTGCCAAAATCCATAGCTCTCCGGCGAGGTTAAAATCCCCTAAAATATTGATGGCATATTTTGTTGGCTTATATTCATTGCTTGTGCCAACCAGTGTTGAAAGTGCATCACACGCAATTTTATAGCCATCTTTTTTTGTACCGTTAAACCCTTCGGACATGACCGGAATAACATCAATTCCCTGCTCCTTTTTAACCTGACGGCACACTGCCTCTACATCGTCACCTATAACCCCTACAATGCATGTGGTATACACAAATGCTGCTGCGGGTTTATACTTTTCAATCAATTCGGTCAGTGCCAGGTACAATTTCTTTTCGCCACCAAAAACAACATCTTTTTCCTTTAAGTCGGTCGTAAAACTAAGTCTGTGAATTTGCGGACCGGATGATAATGCCCCCCTGATATCCCAGGTATACGATGCGCAGCCCACAGGACCGTGAATTAAATGCAGGGCATCGGCAACCGGGTATAACACTACTCTTGAACCGCAAAAAACGCATGCTCTTTGACTTACCGATCCGGCAAGGCTCTTTTTTTCACAGGCAATATCCACATTTTCCTGCCCTTTAACGACCACTTGTTTTTCTCTGTCTTTTAAAATACGGTTCATAGCAATATGGTTTTAACCTCCCAGGCCCCGAAAGGCCCGGAAGATTTTGATAACATGAATTACATTACTAATTCGAAGGATTCTTCAGGGCTTGTGGCATCAAGTTTATCCATCAGAATACCAAGAATTTTTTCTAGCAAGCGCATAGCTCCCTGATAACCCACCATAGGGAAATAACTATGTCCAATTCTGTCAAGTATAGGAAAACCAACCCTTAGGAATGGTATATTTTCATCGCGGGAGATATACTTGCCATAGGTGTTCCCGATGATCAGGTCCACAGGTTCTTCTTTAATCCATTGGTGCATTAGGAACATATCGGCGTTTGCACCGTTTTTCACTTTTGCTTCAGGGACTTTCTCCTCTAACAAGCCGTTCATTATTTTCTCGAACTTTTTGCCGGGCGTTCCTGAAACGATGTATACTGGTTTCATATCCAGGTCAAGTAAAAATTCGGTTAAAGGAATCAGGTGGTCAGGGTCTCCGAACAAGGCAACACGTTTTCCGTAGAAATACTGGTGCATATCCGTAATCACATCCATTAACCTTCCCCTTTCTTCAGAAATACTTTCGGGGATAGAAACTTTTCCTGCGTTGGCCAGCAACTGAATAAAACGATCGGTAGCACTCACACCAATTGGCAGTTCAGTCATATCAAATGGTACTTTACATTTGTTGTCAAGATTAATGGCAGCACTTTTAGTGCACCATTCGCCCAATGCCACCGTACGCATACTATTCCCCATGCTTGCCATTTCAGGAATGGTGGTTCCCCCTTTTGGGTACATATCGTATTTGCCTGTCATTGGCCTATCCAAAACATCGGATGTATCGGGTAACAACACTGTTTTTACTTTCATTAAACCGGCAAGGCGTTTTAGTTCCCTCATGTCGGATGGTTCTACCCAACCAGACAGCAGGTTTACCTGACGCAGTTTTTCATCGGTTTTAAAAGCAAAGTATTTTACAAATGCTTCGAGCATGTTTGCATATCCGGTTACATGTGAACCAACATAACTCGGGGTAGATGCCTGAACAACATGTTTTCCTTCAGGAACTTTACCGTCGTCACGTGCTTTCCCTACGATTTGCCCAAGGTCGTCACCAATAGTCTCTGAAAGACATGTTGAGTGTACGGCAATAATCTCAGGTTCGTAAATCGCGAAAATATTGTCGATGGATTGCAAAAGGTTTGCCTGCCCACCAAATACAGATGATCCTTCGGTAAATGAACTTGTTGCAGCCATAACCGGCTCTTTATAATGCCGTGTAAGGGCACTTCGGTGGTATGAGCAACATCCTTGCGACCCGTGGCTATGAGGAAGGCAGCCATGCACACCTAGTGCAGCATACATTGCCCCAACCGGCTGGCACGTTTTTGCCGGGTTGATCGTTAACCCTTTCCTCTCTTTAACTTCTTTTGTTGTATGTCGTAATAACATTTCTTTTCCTCCTATTCTTTAAACTTCAATGGTCATGCTTCCAACGATTTCCGGCTCATGTTTCCATGGGGCATCAATCATTTTCCAAATTTTGGTTGCCAGCATCCTTTCCATTTCCCTGTAAAAATTAATAGCCCCGCCAAAGGCAGCATAAGGCCCGCCGTAATCATAAGAATGCAACTGTTTTAAAGGCACTCCATATTTCTGCACTACATATTTTTCTTTAATCCCGGCACAGAAAATATCCGGTTTATAGAATTCAATGAGCTTTTCAGTTTCCCAATGGTTAACATCATCTACCACCAATGATTTTGAATTCATGGTTGGCATCATTCCATCATAATCTTTGAAGCGATATCCAGACTTTTCAAGTTCTGCTTTTTTAGCTGCAAGATCATCACGGTAAAGAGCCTCGTCCTTTTCTACTACCAAATCCTCAATATTTCTTGTATCGGCATCTATTTTAATATCGGGAATAACCTTTCTTCCTTCATAGTCGTCGCGATGGGCAAACTCATATCCTGCAGATACTATTTTTATTCCCAGTTCTGAGAATAGTTCCTGGTAATGATGCGCTCTTGAACCTCCAACAAACATCATTGCGGTTTTACCTTCAAGTTTTGGTTTCACTTGATCAACAACTGCTTTGACTTTCGTAAGCTCGCGCTCGATAACTTCTTCTACTTTGGCAATCATTTTTTTATCTCCAAAATATTCTGCCATTTTCCGAAGCGATTTTGCAGTAGCATCAGCCCCAATAAAGTTTACCTTAACCCATGGAATACCATACTTCTCTTCCATCATTTCGGCGATGTAGTTGATTGACCTGTGGCACATCACCATGTTTAAATCTGCTGTATGTGAATACGCAAAACTATCGATGGTTGAGTTTCCACTGTAGGTTGAAAGAAGAGTGATTCCAACTTCTTCGAACAACTTTTCTATTTCAAATGCATCACCACCAATGTTGTATTCGCCCAAAAGGTTTACCTGGTATTTTCCTGTTCTTTCCCTGTCAATATTTCCAACCACGTGTTTGAAAATACCGTTGTTTGCAATGTGGTGCCCTGCCGATTGAGAAACCCCACGGTATCCTTCACAACTGAACCCAAATACATTAATTCCTAATTCTGCTTTCATTTCACGGGCAACGGAATGAACATCGTCACCAATTAGCCCCACTGGGCAGGTTGAGAATATACTAATGGCTTTAGGGTTAAAGAGCTCGTATGCTTCCCTTATGGCAATTTTTAATTTTGCTTCTCCTCCAAATACGATGTTTTCGTCTTGCATATCGGTTGAAAAAGCATAGGTCATAAAATTATCTTCTCCTTCAGGGGCATGGGTTTGGTTCCTACGAGTCAACCAGGCGTAAAAACTACATCCGATAGGTCCGTGCACCAGGTTCACAATGTCCCTTGTAGGGCCGAGAACAACCCCTTTACAACCAGCATAGGTACACCCTCGTTGGGTGATAATCCCCGGGATTGTACGAACGTTGGCTAAAATCTCCTGTTCGGTACCAGGTTCATTGACAATCATTGATTTTGCCCTTTTCTTCGCCACCTTCCTGGGATATTTTTTAAGGATCTCTTCTCTTAACTTTGAAGGGTCCGGTAATCCGTTTGAATAATCTTTCTTTTGCATTTTCTTCGTTTTAATCCAGTGTTAAATCACCTGCTTCGCCTGTCCTTACTTTAATAGAATCATGGATAGGCATCACAAAAATCTTCCCATCACCAGGTTGTTTCGTCTGGTTCACTTCAATCAGTGTTTTCACCACTGTATCAACCTTATCGTCAGGCACCACCACCGTAACAACACGTTGTGGTCTTAACCTTGGTTCTGCACCAAGGTGGCTCAATGCTTCGGGGATATCTTTTTTAGCCCCCTCCATTACTTTTGCATCCCAAAATCCTTTGCCACGACCGAACACTTTCCCGGTAGCGGTCATCGATGTAATTCCCGCTTGCGTTAATGCCCGTTTTGTTTTATTCATTTTGTCGATGCGAATTATTCCCATTATCAACTTCATAGTATCCGGTTTTAGGGTTTATAATTCTTTACTTCCTCTACTAATGGTATATGCTTCATCCACTGGAGATATAAATATTTTCCCATCTCCAAATGCGCCTTTAGGCTCGGTGCGGGCTGCTTCAAGAATAGTAGTTACCGCAAAATCTTTATCCTCGTCTTTCACAACGATGATCAACATTTCTTTGGGCAACTCATCGTAGGTTACATCACCGATTTTAATACCCCTTTGTTTACCACGGCCTACAACTGGTATTTTGGTTACGGCTACATAACCTGCTTCAAAAAGTGCTTTCAAAACTTTACTTGATTTTTCAGGACGTATAATTGCTCTTATCATTAACATAATTTGTTCCTCCTTTTTTATGGTTAGCTGGCAATGCCAAAATCGATTAATAATTTTTCAAGTTCTTCAATTGCTAATGGCTCCGGAATTACGAACTTGTCGTTTTCGTCGATGGCTTTTGCTAATGCCCTATACTCATCTGCCTGGTTGTGAGATGGTTCGTATTCGATTACTGTTTTTCTATTAATCTCAGCTCTTTGAACCATGTTGTCGCGAGGCACAAAATGGATCATTTTTGTTCCCAGGCGTTTCGCCAATTCTTCGATCATTTCTCTCTCGTTATCCACTTTCCTGGAGTTACAAATCAGTCCACCAAGCCTTACTGCTCCAGCTTGAGCATATTTCTTGATACCTTTACAAATGTTATTTGCAGCATACATTGCCATCATCTCACCAGAAACGACGATGTAAATTTCTTCGGCTTTACCCTCACGAATTGGCATAGCGAAACCACCACAAACAACATCACCAAGTACATCGTAAAAAGTGTAGTCAATTTGGTAGCTTTCGTCCCATGCACCTAACTGCTCCAATAGGTTGATAGAAGTAATAATACCACGACCAGCACACCCAACTCCTGGTTCAGGACCACCTGATTCAACACAACGAACACCGCCGTAACCTTCTTTTACGATATCATCCAAATCAACATCTTCACCTTCTTCACGAAGCGTATCCAACACAGTTTTTTGTGCCAGTCCACCTAAAAGCAATCTTGTTGAATCAGCTTTTGGATCACATCCTACTACTTTGATTTTTTTCCCTGCCTCAACCAGGCCTGCTACTGTATTTTGGGTAGTTGTTGATTTTCCAATACCACCTTTCCCGTAAATTGCAATCTTTCTCATTTCGTTAATTTTTTATGTTTTTAATTCGTTTGACCCCCTAATACCAGATGCATGCCACAAAACATGCTGTGCAGCATATTTTTGTCATTTAACACCATGCAACTATCTAATTTATTGCATTATACATTTTTCAAAATATTATTAATGAGAATAAAATCGGGATGTAAATCCTACATAAATGTAGGATCGGATGAATTAAGCTACATTCGATGAAAAATCGTACAAACTTCTTATTTTATGACACTTACAGACCTTAACATTCGCTTAACCTACATTTTTGTAGGAATATTTGAATACATATAAAAAAATAGTGATTTTAGAATGTGGTTTTTTAAACGAGCCATAAATACCAGAATAACTTACTACTCGTTTCAATCTCAATTTCCAACGTTAGAAAGATAGAACACCTTCCTATTTCGGCATTACCAATGCGGGGCATGTAAATTTTGATCATTGAAAAAGATACTGATCGCCGCAGGTCTATTCAAAACAACAACCCCGGGATGCGCTTATTCCGATAAATCGGAATTGCTTTCCCAGGACTATAAATATATTGCCCTTACGGGGCAAAAGACTCTACAAAAGTTTTTTCTCCCAAAAAAGATAAGGCGGGTTTCCAGAGGCAAAGCCAATTTTTTTGTACAGGTTATGTGCTTTAATATTGTCTTCCCTTACTTCTAAAGTAATTTTGCAACATCCCTGGCTTTCCGCATAAATGGCAATATTTTCCAATAAAAATGTGCCAATTCCAGATTTGCGGTTTTCGGGTACCACCACAAAATCATGAATATTCAAAAGAGGCTTTGCACGAAAAGTAGAAACAGACATAAAACAGTTTGCCAACGCAACATATTTCTGATCGGAAATTACAAAAAATCCAATATAGCTTGGTTGTTCTTTTAATGAGGATATTATTTTCGCCCCTAAATCAAGTGGCATGGATGCACCAATTCCCATTTGATCTTCCATGTAAGCATTCATTAGGATTAATAATTGCCTGCAATGTTCTTCCTCGTTCAGATCAATCTTTTGAAAAAAAATTTCTGCCATGATTCAAGTTAATTTGTTTAAAGGAACAAACTACTAAACAGATTTAAAACGCCATGCATCGATGCTGTATTTTTTTAACCGTGTACCAAGCATCCGTTCCGTAATTTGCAAACTTTCAGCAGCTTTAACGATGTTACCATTGGAAGATGTTAATGCTTCCCTGATTAGCTGTTTTTCAACCTGTTCCAAGGTGTAGGGCATGCCACCTTTTATGCGCGTATTTGTTGAATCGGCTGTTTGAAGCGATGGTGGCAAACTATAACTATGAATAACATTGTCGGTTGAAAGTATGCAGGCACGTTCGATACAGTTCTCCAACTCCCGGATGTTTCCCGGCCATGAATAAACCATCAGCATATTTAACGCCGATGTTGTAATCCTTTTAATCCCGGCAGCATTTTCCCTGTTGAATTTTTCAATAAAATGATCAACCAACAAAGGAATATCGTTTCGCCTTTCGCGAAGTGGAGGAATAAAAATTGGGAATACATTGATGCGGTAATACAGGTCTTCGCGAAATTCCCCTGCCTCAATCATTTCTTCCAGATTACGGTTTGTCGCAGCTATTATCCGAACATCGGTTTTAATGGTTTTGGTGCCACCAATGCGCTCAAATTCTCGTTGCTGCAATATCCGTAATATTTTTACCTGGGTCGATAAAGGGATATCCCCAATCTCATCGAGAAAAATGGTACCATTGTCTGCCAGTTCAAACCTCCCTTTACGAAGGCTGTCAGCTCCGGTAAATGCGCCTTTCTCATGCCCAAACAATTCGCTTTCGATGAGTGTGTCGGGCAATGCTGAACAGTTTACTTTTACAAAGTTTTTATTTTTTCGTGCACTCGAATGGTGCAAGGCATCGGCAACCAATTCTTTTCCAATTCCGCTTTCACCACGAATTAATACGGTCGAGTTTGTTTTGCTCACCATCTCAACCAGCTCGTAAACATCCCGCATTTTTCCGGAATTCCCAACCATATTCATTGCCTTGTTCGAGCCAAGCAGTTTCTTTTCAAGCTCGTCATTCTTTTGCTTGAGCAGTTCAATTTCTTCAATGCTTTCCTGTTTCAAACGCGCAATTCGCGCAATCATCGCACCAACAATGGTGAGGGTCCGGTTATCTTCTTCAAATGAAATATATGGGTTGAATACCCTGACAACACTCAAGGTACCAGAAACTTTTCCTTCATCGATTATAGGTACGCACACAAAAGAAAGTTCTTTCCCGTCTTTTAATAATTCTTGTTTTGTTTTATTCAAAAAGAGAGAAGATTTGGATATTTTTTCGATAATCACCGGACGGGACATTTCAACCACCCTGCCAATTACTCCTTCGCCCAGCTTGTACTTTCCCCTTGCTTGTTGTGCAGGACTTAACCCATAAGCAGCCTCCACAATAATCTTCGAATTTTCACGGTTAAAAATGGTCAACATGCTCCGCTCTGCCTTCAAATACTCCACGACCATCTTTAATATTACTGGCAACTCGCTCTTAAGTTTTTTGCTGTGTATCAACCTCTGGCTTATATCAAAAAGCAGGACCATCTCCTTCAACCCATAACACTCATCTCCCGCTTTTCTACATTTTACCTCCATAATGCAAACTTACTCTTGATACATAATTCGCCGATTCAAAATATTTATGCTACAAATTTCACAGATATAACAACATTTTGTCACTATTATATGCTGTTCAGCATCATTTTTAATAATTGGTTAACAAGGGGCCATCTTTAAAAGCTTTAAATCATCAACCAGGTTAGATCAACAAAATACTTGTGTTTCATATTTTCAAGTTCCTTAAACAGGTGGATCAATTGGAATAAAACAAAGCAATTTCAAGGTTCGTTTCGTTTAAAATCTTAAATTAGCAGCAAAATAAAACGTACATCAAGTGGAAAAATATTTGGTAATTATCCCAACCTATAATGAGATTGAAAATGTTGAAAAAATGATCCGTAAAGTGTTCACTTTGCCATCATCTTTTGACTTATTGATAATTGAAGACAATTCTCCCGACGGAACCGCTGAAGTTGTAAAAAAAATGCAAAAGGAGTTTCCTGATAAACTTTTTATGATTGAAAGAAAAGGGAAACTTGGGCTGGGAACCGCCTATATCACTGGATTTAAATGGGCTGTTGAGAACAAGTACGATTATATTTGTGAAATGGATTGTGATTTTTCACACAACCCCGATGATTTGGAAAGACTCCTTGAAGCTGGCAAAAATGGCGCAGATGTAGCAATTGGGTCAAGGTATATTTCAGGAATTAATGTTGTGAATTGGCCTCTTGGCAGGGTACTCATGTCGTATTTTGCATCGAAATATGTGAAAATAGTAACAGGCATGAAAGTTAAGGATACCACTGCCGGATTTAAATGCTTCCGCCGCGAGGTGTTGGAAACCATAAACCTTGATGAAGTAAAAATGAAAGGTTATGGTTTTCAGGTGGAGATGAAATTTACCGCCTACAAATTCGGGTTCAATATTGTAGAAGTACCAATTGTATTTACGGATCGGCAAGAAGGGACATCGAAAATGAGTGGAGGCATATTCAGTGAAGCCCTTTGGGGTGTGCTGAAAATGAAAGTGAGAAGTTGGTCGAGAAGTTACAAAAGATAATTTTAAACTACATATAATAATATAGAAAGGCTGCTATTTGCAGCCTTTTTTTGTACCTTTTTCTAACTGAAGTTGTAACAAAACTTGGAGGCTTTGTCTATGTAGATAGAAAGTAGAAAATTATGGGTGCAAAAGAAATTCAGTTTAAAGAGCTTTTTAAAGAAAATAAAGACAGGGTATATAGGATTTGTTGTTCTTATGTAAAAAATGAAAACAACAGACAAGACTTATTTCAGGAAATATTTATAAACGTATGGAAGAACCTAAGCACTTTCAGAAATGAAAGTCATATCAATACATGGATTTATAGGATTTCAATCAATTCTGCAATTAACTTTTGTAGATTGCAAAACAGGGTTGATAAACCTTGCCAGGAAATGAATGGAGATTTTATTTTTGAAGGAGACACAGACCTGAAAAATAAAATTGCACTGGAAAAAGAACTTCAGCAAATGTTTCATGCAATAAATAGATTAACTGTATCTGAAAAATCAATTATTAGTTTGGTATTGGAAGGATTGGATCATGCTTCCATTGCCAAGATTTGTGGAATGACAGAAGGAAATGTAAGGGTAAAATTCCACAGGATAAAAAAGAATATTAAAAAAATAATGGAGGAAAAATAATATGGACTTTAAAGAATTTTCAGAAAAATATAAAAACATAAAATCACCAGGAATATCAGAAGATTTGGATCACAAAGAATCAGACATCCCTTCTAATTTGTTGGAAATGATTAAAAAAGAAAATGCCAAATCAAAAAAATATACCAAAAGGTTTTACATCATTTTTGCAATTACTGCTATTGTTTATGTGTTGATATTTATAGTCAATCCTGATCCTGATTTAACCCTCATAAATAGAATTGCAGGTAGTTGCTATGTGATTGCAAGCCTTATTCTCTTTACACTATTCTGGAGGAAACATAAAAAAATAAAAAACACCAGTTATTTAGCCTCACCAAAAGAATTCTTAGAAGAAGCAAAAACAAGATTTCAGTTTTGGAACCCCAACCAGTGGTGGTTATTAGTGGTGGTGGTCCTAGTAGATATAGGCGCAAGCTTCTCCCTTCTCAGATATTTGGGAGAAATGGATAAAACTATCGGTATTATTATCTTTCAGTTTATCTATATTTTACTTTTAATTTTTGGGTTTTACATGGGTAAAAAGGAGTGGATTAAAACTAAAAAACCATTATACACAGAAATTGAGAACATGCTTTCTGGATTTGCAGAGTGAAATTTGCTTAACTTTGCTAAAAATACAGGTACATGAAGACTCTAATAAAAAATGCCACCATTATTAACGATGGATTACACTTTGAAGGCAGCGTATTAATAAACGATAAGCACATCGAAAAAATATACCCAAGCATTCTTCCAAAAGACTTACCCGTTGATACATACAAAGTTATTGATGCAAAAGGCTTGTACCTTATTCCGGGAGTAATTGATGACCAGGTGCATTTTCGCGAACCCGGATTAACCTATAAAGGGGAAATAGCAACAGAAAGCGCTGCGGCAATTGCCGGGGGTGTGACCTCGTTTATGGAAATGCCAAACACTTCGCCCCAAACAGTTACCCAGCAAGCATTGGAAGAAAAGTATAAAAGGGCAGCCGAAGTTTCACTGGCCAACTATTCGTTTTATATGGGTACCACCAACGATAACCTGAACGAAGTTTTAAAAACAGACCCGAAAACGGTTTGTGGCATAAAAGTATTTATGGGCGCCTCAACCGGCAACATGCTCGTAGACGATGAAGAAACATTATCTGAGATTTTTAAAAACGCCCCAACACTGGTTGCGACGCATTGCGAAGATGAGAAAACCATTCAGGAAAACCTGCAAATTGCACTTGGCAGGTACGGCGAAAATATCCCTATTTCGAGGCATGCGCATATTCGAAGTGCAGAAGCTTGTTACAAATCGTCATCAAAAGCCATTGAGCTCGCTACAAAATTTGGAACCAGGCTGCATGTGTTGCACCTATCCACCGAAAAAGAAATGAGCCTTTTCCAAAAAGGAAAAATTAAGGATAAGAAAATTACTGCAGAAGTTTGCGTGCACCATTTATGGTTCGATGAATGCGATTACATCAAGCATGGAACTTTTATAAAATGGAACCCTGCAGTAAAAAGTTATAAGGATCGAAATGCCCTTTGGAACGCCTTATTGGATGACAAATTGGATGTAATTGCAACCGACCATGCCCCTCATACTTTAGAGGAAAAAAACAATCCATATTTAAAAGCTCCTTCGGGAGGGCCACTGGTTCAACATTCGCTGGTTGCAATGCTCGAAAAAAGCAACAATGGCTACCTCTCGCTCGAAAAGGTTGTTGAAAAAATGTGCCATGCCCCGGCCGACTTGTTTCAGGTCGAAAAAAGAGGTTATGTGCGTGAAGGGTATTTTGCCGACCTGGTTTTAGTCGATCCGGAAAATAAATGGAAAGTTTCGAAAGAAAATATCCTCTATAAATGCGCATGGTCGCCGTTTGAGGGAACAGAATTTACGCACAAAGTAACCCATACTTTTGTAAATGGGAATTTGGCGTATGAAAATGGGGAAATTAATCGTGAATTTAAAGGCGAAAGATTAAGCTTTGAACGATGATCAAGCGCTATCTAATAGTGCTATATATATACGTTAGTTACAATAATAGCTATAATATCTAAGTCCATACTATCTTCTTTGTTGGGGCTTTGCCCCAATCCCCATTTCATTTCTTTTCCTAGATGAAAAGAAACGAAACAAAGAAAAATCAAGTCAAAATTAAGCTTTTCAGTTTTTCACAGTAACGAATTAGCCCGCTTCACGCTCCCGATAATTATCGGGATGACACGCACGCACAAAGTGAATTTGCTAAATATCCGCAATTTGAATCCTTTCCAAAATAGATCTCAAATTATCTGAATTTGGGTACAACGAATTTTATTCGCTGAAGAATAATGCGGATAGAATCCACATCACCCTAAGACTTTCAGAAAAAAAGCCTGCCACAAAATTTGAAGCAGGCTTTCCCAAATGCGTTTAATGTGCAGAATTATTTTTTAGTGAGAATCTTAATTGCCCCATTTTTTCCTTTCTCCCCAAATTCTTTCTCTGCTTCCTCTTTTTGTAGGACATTGATGGATTCGATTTTGTCCACATCCATCGATCCCAATTTATTTAATGTGGAAGTTTTACCATCGATAAAAATAAGCGGGATGCTTTCGGTATCCTCAAGGCTCAAAGAAGTTACTATCAAACCTGTATTAAAATCACGTTTTTTCACTTCCCTAATAGCAACCTTTTTTTCTACGGAATTTTCTTTCCAGAATGTTTTGTTTACATCCATGGTTATTTCTATTGCCCCGTATTTTGCAGTTTTCCCGTATTTGGCAATGGCATCATCACCTTTTAATACATTGACCGATTCTATGGCTTCCGGGTTAATATCATCCATGTTAAATGAGGTTCGGTCTCCATTTATATAAATCGTTGGTTCCTTGCTTTCAGGTGGAATTTTGCGATATTCCATTTCCCCGGTATCAAAATTCCTCACATGAACCATGCCTTTGGTACTCGCATAAGATTCGGTCGGATCTTTCCCCTCAACCGAAATAATTGTGGTTCTATCGGCTTTTAACTCGACTGCACCATTTTCATCCACAACTCCATTATTAATAAAAGCTGAATCTTCGTTAACTGTTTGCACCCTATATATTCTCTCTCCACCCCATCTATCATCTTTTTTAGTGGCAATAAATACCACGCCGTTTTTTCCCTTTTCGCCATACCACTCCATGGCTTGCTCATTTTTAAACACATTGATAGACTCAATGCTTTCCGGGTCCACATCATCAATGTTATCAACTTCTTCGCCGTTGAGCATCAACATTGGGGGATTCTTTCCATCTGTTCCCTTTAAATCAACTTTAGTATTACTGTCCAAAGCTTTGATTTCTCCTTCTGCATTTGTCGTAAATAATACCACTCCATTTTTCCCCTTAATACCAAATCTCTCAGAAGCCGACTTGTTTTTAAGAACAGTCATTGATTTAATAGATTCGACATCCAAGTCATAAATATTATCAACAATTTCACCATCAACAACATACAAAGGAGTATTGACGCCTTCATAAAATGGTATCTTATTTCCATTATTATGTTTTAATGTCAATTCAACAACTCCATTCTTACCATACTTCCCATACTTTTCAGTAGCAATATCCCCTTTTAATACATTTATATTTTCAATACTGTCAGGATCATATTCTTCAATATTCACGTTAGAAATTTTATTGTCAACCACATAAATTGGTTTTTTGTCACGATCGACATTTGAACCTTTGATTCGAATTTTGTTATTTGTAGCCTTGTAGCCCACAACATCTGAATCCTTATACTTCTTTGTGGCAATCAAAACAACCCCATTTTTGCCTCTTTCCCCATATTCTTCTGTACCATCGTTTAATATTGTAACTGACTTTATTATGTCAGGATCAACCTCATCCATGGATTCTATTTCCTTACCATCCAGAATTAATAACCGGGATTTTGAACCCTTGTCCCCACTTTTGATTTTCTTGTTATTCCCGCTTTCTTCTTTGGGTGGCAAGCCTTCAAAAAAACGTTCTTCTTTATTCAGTTCCCTTAGCTGAACATCGATTTCGCTTTTACCTAAAATGTTTACTTCCTTTGTTTTATAGCCTGTTTTGCTAAAAATCAGCACCTCATCTTCATCTTCAACTTTAATTAGGAAGTATCCATCATTATCTGTAATTGTTCCAATTGGTTTCCCTTTTATGATAATATTTGCCCCAATTAAAGGTTCTCCTTTTTCAGTAGCGACTTTCCCTTCAATCTTTGATGTATTTTCTTGTTTTGTTTTAATTCGTAAAAACCCATATTTAGCCTTCTCTCCTCTGATCTCTTCAGACCATGGTGGCTGAATTGCAGTAAATGTAACTGCATCGTCCGGAATGATTAGTTTGTCTTGTAGTAATTCTCCATCAAAAAATATTTCTGGAGATTTGTCATCTGCAGGATCAATTATTACTAATCCATCCTTATGAATACTTAATAAATACTTATCAAATTCTTCTGTTCGGGGATCAGGAAAACTATTTTCCGTGTTTTCACTTAATTCGTCAATGCTTCTTTTAAAAAACTCATCTTCCTTACAATCGATATTTGCAGAATCATTTGCTTGGACTTGAACAGACTTTTCCTTCTGGATATATTCTGTTTTTACTTCTTTGCTTGAAAGTCCCATGACCAACATGGCGAGTATTGGCAGGACCAGCAACTGTTTTACGATTGCATACTTGTTTTCTGTTTTCTGTTTCATCATGATGATTCGGTTTTTTAGTTGCGATCCGTTGAGTGCGTTGAGGAAGGGGGCAACCCCTTTTTTGTCGGCAAGTGAAAGCATGGCAAGCTGGTAAGCCTTCGGATCGTGGTGTTTGATTATTTGGGCATCGGTTTTATATTCCAGGTTGTTTTTTACGGCATCTTTTATCAACCAGGCAAAAGGGTTAAACCACTGAAGCATAAAAAGAACTTCGGACAGAAGAATATCGAGGGTATGACTTTCTTCCACATGGATTCGTTCATGGCTTATGATCATTCGGAGGTTTGGATCGTTGATGGTTCGGTTAGAAATAACAATTTTCTTAAAAAACGAAAAGGGGTGAACATCTTTAAAGGAAATATGAACCAGGGTTTCAAAAAGCGTTTTTTTATCGCTTTTCTTCACAATGGAATGGGCTTTGAAATATCCAAGCGATAAATGGACCAGAAAACCAGCTATGACCAATAAGTACAAGCCAAACACATAATGGTACCATTCAAAAACCTGTTGAAACTGACCCATATTTTCGGGTTCCTGAATTAAATATGCGAGATTGGCTAAGTTCAAAGTGCTTGGTTGGGCAATCGCTTCCACATATTCAATCCTTGTAAAAGTTATTAACGGGATCCCAAAACTTAACAGCATGGAAACGGGAAGGTAAATACGGTTAAAAACAAATTGCTTTTTGTTTTGAAAGAGCAAAAGGTAAACCAGATAAAAAGCAGCAGTTGCAAGCGCCGATTTTCCAATGTAGATAAGAAAACCTTCCATTACTTTTTCTCTTTAATGATTTTGATCAACTCTTCAATTTCATCATCGGTAAGGTTCTTTTCCTTAACAAAAAATGCCACAGCACTTTTATAGGAGTTGTCGAAATAATCGGTAACCACTTGTTTCATAAACGATCCGCGGTATTCTTCTTTCGAAATTAAAGGATGGTATTGGTAGGTATTTCCATATTGTGTGTAACCAATAACACCTTTGTCTTGCAGCAACCTTACCAAAGATGAAACCGTATTGTAATGCGGCTTGGGGTCGGGATATTGCTCCACAATATCTTTCACGAAAGCTTTTTCAAGCTTCCAAAGTATCTTCATTAATTCCTCTTCTTTTCGGGTAAGTTTTTTCATGTCATTTCATTTAGTCATCCCTTGACTCAAAGTCAAAGGATGACTTGTTAACTCAACAAACATACAACTGATTTTTCAGTTACGCAACTATTATTTCAGTTTATTAACATATTTTTCAGTTATTGCATATAAAAAAGAACCGTTCCTCATCTTCACAAAAGCAAAAGGAACGGTTCCTATATTTTTATTTTTCCTGGCGAATCCACTATTAATCCTTGGTTATGGATTCTCCTTCTTTGATGATTTAAAAGTCCTACATGGTAATCGAATTGTTTTTGTCATTTCGACGAGTGTGCGAGGAGAAATCCCTCCATTGAGAAACAGATTTCTCACCTTCGTGCCTCAGGTTTGAAATGACAGCTTGGTTTTTTATTGACTTACCACCAATAAATATTTCGATGCTTTCCAGAATTCCTGTGGGTTATCAACAACCAATTCATCAACGGTTTTTTCGCCTGTAATATGGTACGAACCTGCCGGATGGACGGTTAATACCATCGCCTTTTTCACGTTAATCGGAAGCGAAGCAAATTCCCTTAAATCGGTTTTTGTAAAATACTCTTTATTGAAGTCCTCTTTAATTTTAATGTCTTTGCCAATTCCCAGAAAACCTCCTTCGCGGACAATGACCCCCTCGGCTTCCAATTCTTTCACATTCCCGATGGCGTAATATACAGTGTTTAATTTTTGAATTTGCTCATCAATCACTTGCGATTTTTGTTCGCTTTCGGCAACTACGGCATCCATTTTTCGGTTCAAATCCGAAATATCCAATTCAAGGTTTTTGACTTTATTGTTCAGCACAACTATCTCGGCATCTTTTGCTTCAACTTGTTGCGTGAGCGAAGCAACCATCACTTCCAGCTCTTTCACAACTTTCTCAAGTTTTCCGTACTGATACCACGAATTATTTAGCTTTTTCTGTAACGAGGCAATCGTTTCCTTGTTTTTTTGTAGCAAGTCGTTTAGGGTATTCAAATCCTCCAGTATTTGCTGTTTCTTTTGCTTCGGAAGCTCTACCCCTGCCGTTTTCTCCACATTAATCAATCCTTCCAGTTCTTTAATCGAATCCAGGTTTGTTTGAATCTCATTTATGTCGGTTAAAAACTCCAGCAAAGCAGAATCCTTTGCTGCGGCTTCCATTGAAATACTATCTTGCACAGCTTGTAACCTTTCAATTTCTTTCTTTCGTTGCTGGCATGAAAAAAGCATGAGAGCAATTAATAAAAATAATAAATTCTTCATTACAGTAGATTTTAGTTTTTTGCAAATGTACGATTCGTTACGTAATATCGAACAAATGGTTTTCCTTTTTTAATATTATTTAAGTATTTAGATTTCAGTCAGTTTAAAGAAATTTCTTATCTTAGGCAAAACACGCAGCGTTTTTGACTGATTAATTATTAACTAAAACATTCTATTATGAACCTAAGAGTATTATTAGCTGGTCTTGCTTCTGCATTCGCAGCTTTTTTTGTTGGATGGATTATTTATGGCATGCTGTTAATGGGATTTTTTGAAGCCAACACACAAACATATGAAGGGCTTGTAAAAGACCAAATGTGCTTTGCACTTATTTTTGCAGCCAATTTGGTTTATGGAATCCTTTTGGCATGGATTTATAAAAATTTTAAAGGGGCAAAATCACTTGGCAAAGCAATTGGAATTAGTGCCGTAATCGGAATGGCTTTTTCGCTTGGGATCAACTTGATGTTTTTGGCAAGCTACAATTTGATCAATGTAAAAAGCACTGTGGCCGATGTACTGGCATCCGGAGTTTTGTACGGGGTAATGGGCTTAGTGATCGGGCTGATTATTAAAGATAAAAAGGAAGATTAAAACTTACTTATACCTGTTTTAAATCCTTTGGTTCACTAACCAAGGGATTTTTTATGCTTCGTTATCCGTTTGTGTTCAATATTTTTTGTTTTTTTGTCGCTAAATAAAAACCAGAATGAAAAAAATACTTGCCTATATCCTCACTCCAATCTACCTGCTTGTTTTTGGGTTTATTATTGTGATTTTTCATCCGATCCAGGTTATACTTCGGCATATTTGGGGCTACGATGCACGAAAAAAATCGGTGGATATTTTGAATTACTTGCTTTTAAAAAGCCTTTGGATTTTAGGATGCCGGGTATCATTTATCGGATTTGAAAAGCTGCCCCAGGGCAAGCCATTAATTATTGTATCGAACCACCAAAGCATGATGGATATTCCGCCAATTGTTGTCGGTTTCAGGAAACACCATCCAAAATACATTTCAAAAATTGAACTTGGCAAAGGTATTCCAAGTATTTCATACAATTTAAGACATGGGGGCTCTGCCCTAATCGACCGCAAAAACCGGGGGCAGGCTGTGAAAGAAATTATCAAACTTGGAAGGCACGTTGAAGAAAACAATTATGCCGCCAGTATTTTTCCGGAAGGCACCCGAAGCAAAACCGGGAAAGTTAAAAAATTTCAGGAAGGCGGTATCCATACCCTTTTAAAAGTTGCCCCTTCGGCAATTGTTATTCCGTTTTCCATTGATGGAAACCATAAATTAATGGGAGGTAAAACGTTTCCCATGGGTGTTGGTATCCACTTGAAATATACCGTACATGACCCAATTGACCCGAAAGGATTTAGCGCGAAAGAAATTGCCGAAATGTGTGAAGCCATAATTAAAAAAGAGCTGGGACAATAAATTTTCATACTTTAATTCCTTTCATTGGTGACCTGTCCTTCATGCCCAATCTGGTATGTTCTACTTTGTCGAAAAATAGAGATTGCCGACTTAAGACACCTTTAATATCGCTACGTCGAAGTTGATATA
This sequence comes from Prolixibacteraceae bacterium, assembly GCA_963677475.2. GTDB lineage: Bacteria > Bacteroidota > Bacteroidia > Bacteroidales > Prolixibacteraceae > JABMQB01. The sequence continues at coordinate 263,203 of CAXXQD010000023.1, forward strand.
ATCAATTGCTTTTTGTACTTTCATTGGTAAAATCAACAAAAGCTTTCGCCATGCAAAAAAACCAGACTTACTCAGTGGGATCCGTGCTCTTTATCGTTTCCTTTTTTTGTTTGATCCTGTCTTCCACACAACTTTTTTCACAACAGAATTATGGTGCCTATTATATTAATGAGCCCAATGGTTGGAACTATTCACCCCAAAACAGTAATGGTGAATACTTTCAATTTGATAACAATCAAGTAGGTGTTCAGGTAAAAATCAGGAAAGAAGCCATCGTTTGCGAAACGCAGCCAGAATTCAATAGGGCGATTTTAGGAATTATCCAAAACCTCCGAAATACGCAGGAATACATGGAGCAACGTAAACAAGCCACCCCTTATGCTTGTCTTGGGCAAAAAAACTGTGCAATGCTTAAGGTTAAATCCAGGGCTACAAACCAACGAAGATTTGTTTTGACGCCCTATGTTGATGGCAAAATGTATGAAATTGATATCAGTGCCGGGCAAAACCAAACTCCGGCGCCGGAAGCATTGACATTTATAAGCCAGATAACATTGGATGGACCATCAGCTCCAATTGCGCAAACAATTTCACATACAGCACAAAACCAAATACAACCAAACCCACAAATAGCAGCAATACAGAATCAAGACGATGGATTATCTTCTTTTAAGAAAAATAAAACTACTGCCCCCCCGGTAACGACCACCACAACAACTTCAACAACAACAATAACAACATCATCATCAAACAGTAATGTAAAAACAAATAATACTGAACCATCAACAAATCAAAACCAAACAACCCAAAATTCCCCATCCACTATATCTAATAATAAAACTTCCGATTTTAAAATAAAAGATATAACGGTACAAAAGCCAACCATAAACAAAGGAAACATTCCTGAAATCAAATTTTCAAGCAAAGATCCTTGCGCGCCAAGCAATCCAAAAGAGGATGGTTTGCCGTGGGAAATGCCAAAGGACGATAAGATTAAATTGCCTGACGGGGTTGATGCTGCTATTCCACCAGCAATTCCTGGCTTAAATAACCTTTCAGACATGGCTTATAATTCGGCGGTATCTTCTGCCTTTGAAGCAATGAACCTGGTTTACGGCGAAATGTCGGAAAAAGAAGCAAAAGCGTTTCAGTCAGCTTGGACACCATTGTTTGATTTTCCTTCACAGGAAGTTGTTGACTACCTGAACAAGTTAAACCCTATTGTCAGCCAGTTTTTAGTGTGCCGCGAAGCTTACGCCAGAAATATGGCTGCTATTCAAATGGTATTGCTTGATGCCGCAACCGCCATCGAATTTGATGAACAGGAAATCTGGGAATCGGCAATGGCAGAAGCGAGTATGTACAGCACTAGCCTGCCTCCACTTGAAAATGCAATGAAGCAACTCATAAAACGATTGGAAGCCATTGGAAATCCTCCTAATCCTGTTGCCGCGAAATGCGAAGCTCGAAGAAGGTATAAAAAAATGCTAAACTCACCTTCAGAATATCCTTTTGAAGGTGAATGGATGGACGAAAATGGCGATCGCTTTTTATTAAAGGTTGTCCATAATTATACTGATGGGAAAGTCTTGGTATATAATTTCCCTATTTCATGGCTAAAATCAATGGAAGCAAAAGGATTTGATATTAACAAAATTGGAATTCAACAATTAGAAGATGAGAATCTTTCAATGGCAATGATTCCAGGAATGTTTGATCTTCTTGGTGTTTTCGAAGAGTTGGAAACCAATGTTTGGGTGTCCAGGATTTTTCCTTTTGAGGAATATGTATATGCATATCGGATAGAAAATAATGAGATGATGACAACTCAATACTCACCTCCAAATGTTTTTCGAGAAAATTCAGAAATGAAATTGACAAACTCAATGAAAGTTGAAAATTCATACGATCCACCTCCTGTTCTTCCAATTGACGACGAACCTACAACCTGGAATGAATTCCTGAAGATAATTCCTCAAGACAATTGGGCGGGTAATAAATATGAAAGATATATGAAGTGGAGAGAAACAGGAGATGAAGCTCTAGCGATTGCACTTTCAGGTAAGCAGGATAAACCATCAGAATTAGCCGATCAATCAAAACAGGAGAATATTGCCCCTGCTGCACCCACAGTATCAACAAACAATAAAGAACAACTGGCAAGAGAAGAACAAAGCAGAAAAGAAGACATTGCTTTTCATAACGAAATGGCATTGGTATGTAAAAATAACCTTGACCGGGAACTAAAAGAAAGAGAAGAGGTGTTAAAAAAGCTCATGAGTTCAAAATCAAAATCGGAGGCGGAAGAACATGATAGGCGACTGAAGGATCTAAATTTCAGAATCATTGGGCTTCAATCCAACATACAATCGGAGATGGATTTGGTTGCATCGTATAAAACGGGTCAACTAGTTCATACCCGAACTGCCTTTGACAATTATGCACAACATAAATTTATTAAAGGAATAAAAAAAGAAGTTGCAGACATTGAAGCAACCCGAAGAATCTCAGAACGAATTGAACGTCAGATAAAACTGTTGCCCAAAGAACAGCAGGCAAAAGCAAGAGAGTTAGCCAGAAAAACAATTGACGGAAAAACAATTGCCTCTGGTGATGTTGAAAAAGCCAGAAAACTTGTCAATACTTTTGGAAAACAGATTGAAGGTTACGCCGGCTACGATTACGCCATGGCAAAAGAAGAAGAAGCCTATGCCGTACTGAAAGAACAGGGAGCACAAGCCGGGATTATGATTGTAGGTATTGGAGCAGTTGGATTCGGATCTGCAGCTTTAGTTGAAGCTTATGGAGCTGAAGCTGCTGCCGCAATTTATGGTCCCAAAATACTTGGTGCCATTTATGGAGGAACAACTGGGCTAATTCGCGGTGGTCCGAAAGAAGGAATGTCACAAGCACTAATGGGTTGGTCGCCTAATGGCTATGCTCTTTCAGAGTTTATAAATGGTTTTCAAAATGCTGGTTCAAAAAAAGGTGCAACGTGGGAATCGCAAGCATGGGAGGGTGCCAAACAAGCCGGATATGCATGGTGTGTAGGTAAGGTATTTGAATTGGGAGTTACAGGTGTAACCAAAGGATTATTGGCATGGCGTGGTGCAGAAAGCAGATTATTTAAACCAGTTTTTCAAACATCAGCACAAAAATCAAGACAATTACAGGATGTATTAAGAAGTAAGCAGCTTGAAATGGAAGCGGATGACATAGTTAAAACCTTTGATAAATTGGAAAAAGAACTGCTTACTTTAAAAATGGATGAGGTTGGAAATGCAATCAAAATCGGACAAATGGAAGATGAGCTGCAACAACTTTGCGCCTCAATGAATGCAAGCTACCACGCCAAGTGGCAATTTAAATACAAGGCTTCACCGCGCACAATGCGGGCATTTGACCGAAGGGTTCAGCAAAACTATGCCAATATGGAACCTGGTATGGTTGCCAGAATGGATGCTATGGGTTATAAAATGGACCGGGTTCAGTTCAAGCAATTCAGAAATGCAGGTAGCGGTGGCAGTTCGAGCATGGACCTTGATTTAGTCCCCGTTCAGGCGGGAAGTTCAGGGAAACCAAAAACTACCTTTATGAAAAAAGACGGAACTGTTGTTTCTGCTAAAGAATTTATGGATGACTGCCAGCGCGCCATGAACGCAGAATACAAACAATTAACCGGAATTAGTGCTCCAGCATCGGATATGAACCTGGTAACTTCGGCACACAAAGAAGCATTTGCCACATCTAAATTATTGGATAAAAATATTGACATGTCGGAATTTACCGATGAGGAAATTGCCAGTATTGGGAAGGTATTGCGCGTAAAAGCAGAAGGAATTGATGCCAACAAAATGCTGACTAATACCAATAAAATGCAAGCAAAAGCCAGGGAAACTGCCAAGGAAATTGAAAACATGATGTTGCGCAAATTAAAATCGGATTTAAACAATGCCCCAGCCGGAAGTGCACAGGCTAGAGAAATACAAAATCAGATTAGCTATTGGGAAAAAATGCTTACTCGTTTCAAGCAAATTGGAATGCAAGAATCAGATCCTTCCGTTTTAATGGAACTTAGCAACCAGGTAAGAAGGGAAACGGGAGGAAAAGATGTGCATGCAGTAATGGACGATGTTGTTAGATTTTTTGGTGCCAACTAAAAAAAAGATGGCATCCTTTTTAAGGGGATACCATCTTCATATATAAGATAAACTGTTTATCTAAATATCCACATAATATCGTTGTAGGTAGGTTGTTGGTTTTCACCAAAGGCAACGCCCACATCGCGAAAAGCGCGAATTCGAAGCGATTCCAGCATCACTTGGTTCTCGAATACTTTTTCCATAAAACTCCAATCGCGGTTTTCATCCTGAAGTACCTTCTGAGCCATTCTTGAAATAATTGCCTGAGAATCGCCATAGCACCTTGAATCAGGATCAATCTGGGATAGAACTGCTCCGGCTTTCATCGCTCCATTTGAAGTTGGCTCTGCAGCAAAAACCGAAGTTGCAACATTGATAAGGATCTGGCAATCATGGTCAATCATATCCTGATAAATGGGACCTATTTCATCCAGAGCTTTCATATAACAATCTTTACAAACTTCAGGAATTGTTGACAAGGTATTTAAGGCTGCCGGAAACTGATTTTGCGTAGCCAAGGATTTAGCACGTGCAATCACAAAATCGCACCTCGAATTGTAATACTCGATTATTTTCCGCTTACCATCGTCCAGAAAGCGGTCAACAGCTGAATTCTTCAGCGAAACAGTTCTTAATCCATTGGTATATGCCTTGTTTTTATTGCTTCCTGCACCTTTAGTACTAAATGTTGTGGAAGCAACAATATTTTGATCCACAAAATCAACAATATACAGGTACACTTCGAAGGTGTAAGCTTCTATTGGAGGTACAGTCGGGGTAATATCTTTGGTAATAATCTCCATGTTGGCGGTAAGTAAAAACCGCGGGCTTACCCCTGCCCCTGCCATTCCTTTTTGCGTAACTGCCTGTGTAAGTTTATTCGTCAGCAAACTTTTTGCATGAGAAGGGATACCTTCAATTTGTTCCGGAATAAAAACATCCAGTGCAATTCGGGCATAATCATCGGCCGAACCAAGGTTATTTTGGGCAATACCTAAAAAAGGAAGTATTCCCAGCAATAAAAAGACTAATTTTTTCATGGTCATTTATTTTATTTTTCACCAACTATTAACCAAACCTCACCCAATCCGCGCGTATAAATTTTACACTCTTGGCTAAAGGGAGGTCGCGCCATCATTGATCGCAAATCCCTCATCCACCTCCTGGTGTCGTTTGCCCTTCCACGATCGTCGTAAAGAGGAATCCGAACCTGTTCAAACCGGATCACATTTTCGGTATAAGTAGATGTATTGTAGCGCCCTTCAACGGTGTTTTCGTACACCCAATCCTCGATAATTTCACCCAACTCAAGGCTTTCGCCATTTACGGTAAACACTTCTTCAAAATCAATGATTGATGTATCCCAAATACGGGTCTGGAAAACTATTTCACGGCCGTTGGCGAATAAATCGTTAAAATATTCCTGAAGGCGTGAATTAAAATTATCGATATGAGCCAGTACTGCTTCTTCCAATAACACAGGTGTTTCAGTTGCAAACGATGGTTCTCCTGTTCCTTGTGCCCCGGAAATTTGCTTATTCGTGTAGGCATCAAGTCCTTGCAGCATAAAGGTGATGGAGCGCTGTGGTCCGTTTTGGTTTATTACATAAGTTAATTGGATTACAATATCGGCATTGGCAGTCCGCTGTAAAACATCGATCGGGCTTTCGGCAATTGCACCTCCCGACTTACTTCCCAGCATGGCTATTTCGGCACTTTCCTGTTCCATATTCCGCAATGCACTTTCGAGGTTCACCAATGGAAATCCACGATCGGCCATCATTGTATTGATTTTGCTAATGGTCATTAACAGATCCGTTTCATTTTGGATAGCCAGTTTATAATCAGGAAGGGTTTTTAGGGTTCCCATATCGTCATACGTCATGGTATATCCATTTCGAATACACCAGTTATCGCTGGGAACAACCATAATTGTTGGTTTTTTTGCCTGCCCAAAGGCGGAAACCGCCAGTACTATTAATAAGAGTGTATATGCACAACTTTTATAAATATTCTTCATAACAAAATTGCTTAAAATCCTTGTCCCAGTTTTTTGATTATCCCTACATCTTCCAGTTCCCTTCTGAGTTGCGAGTGCATCACTGCCACAACAACGCCAACCTTATATTCTTTTCTTGAAATTTTAATGCGGTCAACTTTTCCATCACCGGTTTGCGATACGAACTGCAAATAGCGGCCTCCGTTTGAAAAGAAACTATTAAAATATTCCTGGTGCATTCTTTCAGCCGACGGACTGGTTATTAAAGGCCTTGACATACAACCGGGTTTGCCTCCCTGAATGCCTTTAAACATTATTGCATGCACCGCATTCTTCTTTGCCTGATAAATGGCTTTGTCGGGTTTATTTCCAAAACCCCACACTTTAATCAATTGTGTCCCGTCCATTCCGGTCCCCATACATTCCACCTCATAATTTCCGATGAGATACCCAGCCATTTTTCTCTGCTTCTTGTTTTGCCCAACAGCAATTATCGAAGCCACAAAAAATAAAATAACAATGAATCCTAATTTTTTATTCATGATCGTAGTATTTAAAACATTATTCTTAATCCTGCACTTACCCCAAATCCCATTCGGTCATCAAAATAGTCTTTGTATTGAAAATCTTCTTCAATCACAACGCCATCTGAATCTTGTCCTTCGGAGCTAAGTAGCATATAATAATTTGCCGACCCAATTAACTGGATATTATGGGCGAGGTTCACACCAACCCTGGCTCCCATTTCAATAAAATCTGACAGAATTTTGTCGGTATCGCTTTCCCAGGTAATGGTTTCCATGCCATAGCCAATAAAGGGCCCCCAATGCAGGAAGTTTAATGGATAAAAATCTTTGTTCAGCCCAACGCTCCATCTTGCAAATGAGAAATCTTCAGGGACTCCAAAATCATATTCTTTTTTCCCAAAAGCGCCTTCGGCATATAATTTAATTGCGGTTAGCCCTTGTGCGTTTTTCCCTCCGGAAGCAACTTCACCAAGTATTTTTGAAATGTAATATTCTGCCCTTCCGGTAAATCCTTCCAGCCCACCAATGGTTGTTCCTAAAAATATGTTCAGCCCGGCATCGTTGTGTTGTTCTATAAACATCCCGTAATTATCGACTGAACCTCCTGCTATTTGGTAAAATTCTGAGAAGGATCTGTTTGTCCCTGTGGTTACTTTACGGTTATCCACCACTTTCATTGATTTGATCACACCAACACGCCTTGAAAACACATCCCCATTTCGCCGTTCACGGTTTTCATACACAAAATATCGTTGATCGAATTTTAGTCCTTCCTTTTTCCCAATTTTAGCGGCAATTGGTTTAACACTGCTCACCATTGCTTTTACACGAAAAGCTTCATTTCTTTTTTCGATTTCGTTCATCACCTTATCAAATGCCATTTGTGCCAACTGGGCAAGTAATTCATCTTTGGTTTTTTGCACCTTTGGAGCCAGTGTTTGCCCTGGATTGAATTGCGTGCTAAGCAGTTCCCCATAATGGTTTGAAAGTGGGACAAAAGGAAATTCCGCTTCGTTAAATGCGTTTACCCTTGCTTGTTTATCGGTGCTTTGTGCCCCAATCCAATAGTCCTGAAAAAATACTGCTGCAACTGAGTCGTTAAATTCCAATTTGTACAAGTATGCCCTCATTGAAGCCCTGTAACCATTCATGACACGTTTTGAAGTTTCCACCTCATTCGCGTCGTAATATTGGTTCATGTCCATAATATTGTAAAAATCGAAAACAAGCGCATACGATTGGTTTACCAATTGCAAGCCCATGTCCATCAACGAGGATTCTCCCCTTTTTGAAGCACCTGCAACCATAAAATCATTGTCGTCGGCATTGAATAAACCACGTTGCTTAAGCACATCCACATTAAAACTTCCGTCGGGCTGCCTGTTAAACCAGGTTGACAATATTTGTTGCCCCACCTTATTGTCATTTAACCAACCTTCAATTGCTTCCGGTTTTATCTGTTTCAACATGTTTGAAACACCGTCGCGCCCAACACCGGGCTTTAAAACCTTCGATTGTAACGGATTATCGTAATATTTGTCAGGAATAGCAAGACCCGAAAATTTTGTCATTAATTGAGAACTTAAATTTTCTGAGAAATCAAGCCCGACAAGTGTTAATGTATTACGGTTGTATTCGGAAGAAACATAGTTTTTTACTTTTTTTCCGCTTTGCTCAACATTCTGCGCAAATGCGAAACAAGAAGAAATTAGTAAGGCCACAAGAAAGGAAAGTTTTTTCATTCGTCTGGTTTTTTAGTAATTTAAGAAATAATGTAAAAATTCTATACTAAGCTCGGTTAATATAGATTCAATCTATTTAATACTTAAATGGTTTTTCAGAATCACACCCTTGTTTAAAACAGCAGCTTTTATAACTTTTTTGCTGCTTCTATATAATCTTTATCTTTTATCTTTTGCAATCGGTCAATTTCTGCTTTTTGCATTTCACTATCCGTAATATTGCACCTTACCGTATAACTGTTTAATGCATGTTCTTTTAGCCCAAGTTTTATTTCTTTCGTGCCGAAATGCCATACATTTATCCAATAAGTCCCGGTTTTTTGCACATCAAAAATAGAAGGAAATCCTTTGTTTGTCTCCGGTTCTCCATATTTAATGTTCAATATTTTATATAAATTCCAATATTTTGATTTTAATCCATTATCGTAATTTATTGCCTTCTCTGGATTTGAATCAAGCACCAATGAATACAATTGCCCATCTCCGTTATATATATTGATAGAGTTAAATGAAAATTTGCCCAACTTTTGATTGCTTTCCGACAATTTTTCAACCTCTTGCTTATCCATGCCAAATTGCACATCGCCAACCGCAGTTTTTTCTGTCAACTCAAATTCTGCTTTTTCGATGCTGTCCTGCTTTGCTTTTTTAATGGCTTCTAATTCTTCCGGCGATAGGGTAATTTCTTCAGATGATTTTTCGGAATCCTTATTTTTATTTAACATCCCACAGGAAGTCCATAAAAAAAATAAACATATAATATATGTGAGACTGTTTTTCATAATGGTTTTTATTCGGGACTAATGCAGCATAAATTTAATAAATAAATACCATATTATTTCTTAAATTTGATTTTTGTGTTGAACAAAAGTATTTTTTAATCTACTAAAACCTACAGCTATGAAATACCTTATGCTTCTTATTTTATTTTCAATTAATATTGTTGCGTATTCCCAGCTTAATCGTGATCCATACATTGATGCCGATGATGGTAGTTTTCACCTTAGAAACGGGAAAGCTTATTTTCAGAAAACATATAATTCGCCTATCTCGTTTGAGCAATTGGAAAAGAAACTGACCTCGTACAACTCGCCCGGCGGTGGGTTTCAGGTAAAAAAAATTGAAGGGAATACCATGAATGGCGTTCTCGTAAATTACCATTTAAACTGGAACCATGATCAACTTAAAAGCAAAAAGATCCCTTTATTTATTAAGTATCCGGCAAATGCGGCTTTTGAGGTTGAAAAAGTGGCATCAGGCTATCAGGTAACCGTAAACAACATTTGGTTTTCGAACAGTTCAAGTTCAAAAAAACAAGAAAACCTGACCCTTGAAAGTATAATCATCGGGAAAAAAGGCGTGGTACTTACCAAAAACAAAAAAATATTGCTGGGCTTGGATATGATTGATGGAAATTTCCAGGAAATATTCAGGATGGTTGGAACAACAAAAGACATGAGGTTTTAAATTAATGCTTTTCATAATAATGCCCCGAGAAACCTTTCCTCATTATTTTTATCTTTGCAGGAAATAATTGAAGATTGGACGTAGAAGAATTGAAGTCGTTAATCAGGGGACTTGAACAATTTGCTGAGGTAATTGAACAAATCAATACCCCCCCCGCTGAAAAAATTCAGCTTAAGGGTGTTATGGGCTCTTTTAAAAGCATGTTCATTTCCGAACTGTTTCCTCAAAACAAAAAGAACCTTGTTTTTTTGCTCAACGACAAAGAAGAAGCAGCGTATTTTTTTGATGACCTCAATAACCTTGGGCTCGAAAATGAAACCCTTTTTTTCCCTTCCTCATACAAACGTTCTGTTCAATATGGGCAACGCGAGCAGGAAAATATTGTTTTAAGGGCCGAAACCTTAAATAAATTTTCACAACCATCATTAAACCACATTTTGGTTACATACCCTGAAGCAGTTATTGAAAAAGTCATTTCAAAGAAAAACCTGGAAAAAAGTACCCTTCAAATCAAAAAGGGAGACAACCTGTCTATTGCATTTCTGAATGAGTTTTTATATGAATATGGTTTCGAAAGGGTTGATTTTGTTTACGAACCTGGTCAGTTCTCAATCAGGGGTGGAATTGTCGATATTTTCTCGTTTTCCAATGAAGATCCGTACCGGATTGATTTTTTCGGTGACGACATTGAAACAATACGCAGTTTTAATATCGATGATCAAATATCAAAAAAAACCTTTGAGAGTGTCACGATCCTTCCAAATATACAGGATTCAACCAATGAGGACGAAAAGATTTCCATTTTTGAATTTATACCTGAGAATGCTGTTTATTTTGGGAATGATTTAAAATTATTTTTTGATCAGGTCGAATTAATTTACAAAGGCACCCTAGAGGGCGAGAAAAAATATATATCGGAAGAAGTGCACCCTGAACCCAGCCAATTAATAAATGGGAAAGGCCTAAGCGCAAAACTTGAAGGCAAAACGGTTATTGAATTTAACTCATCCCCTTTTTTCACCCCCGATAGGACTATAGTTTTTAATCAATCAGTACAGCCAGTATTTAATAAAAATTTTCAGCTGCTTGGCGAAAACCTGCAAAAATTCAAAAAAGACAAATACGGGCTTTTTATTCTTTCAAACAACGAAAAACAAATTGAAAGGCTGAAAGTAATATTCCGTGATACGGATATGAAGGTAAATTTCAACGCCCTTCTATTTACCCTTCATTCAGGATTTATCGACCACGATTTAAAAATTTGCTGTTACACCGACCACCAGATATTTGAACGTTATCATCGGTTTAACCTCAAAAGCAGAAAAGCGCAAAGAGAATCGATTACCCTAAAAGAATTGAACAAACTCCATCCAGGTGACTATGTGGTACATGTTGACCATGGTATCGGGAAATTTGCGGGTTTGGTAAAAACCGAAGTAAACGGAAAACAACAGGAAGCAATTCGCTTAATTTATAAAGATCAGGATTCATTGCTGGTCAGCATTCACTCGCTGCACCGGATCAGTAAATTTAAAGGCAAGGACGGAACTGAACCTAAAATGAACAAATTAGGTACTGCAGCATGGCAAAAAATGAAAAGCCGTGCCAAAGCAAGAGTGAAGGATATTGCCAAAGAACTGATTGCCTTGTATTCCAAAAGAAGGGCAGAGAAGGGTTTTGCCTTTTCGCCAGATTCGTATTTACAAACCGAACTTGAAGCTTCGTTTATTTACGAAGATACTCCGGATCAGGAAAAAGCAACCAATGCCATAAAGGAAGATATGCAAAATGCTATGCCCATGGACAGGCTTGTATGTGGCGATGTGGGCTTTGGCAAAACCGAGGTGGCAATAAGGGCAGCATTTAAAGCGGTTGCCGATAGTAAACAGGTGGCCGTGTTGGTGCCAACCACCATTTTGGCCTTACAGCATTTTAAAACATTTTCGGAACGACTGTCCGAATTTCCGGCAAAAATTAGCTACATAAGCCGGCTTCGTACGAGTGCCGAAATCAGGCAAACCTTAAAAGACCTGAAAGAAGGAAAAGTTGATATAATTATTGGAACCCACCGTTTGGTTAGTAAGGATGTTGAGTTTAAAAACCTGGGCTTATTAATTGTTGATGAAGAACAAAAGTTTGGCGTTTCGGTAAAAGAAAAGCTAAAACAATTGAAATTAAATGTGGATACATTAACCCTAACGGCGACGCCAATTCCACGTACCTTGCAATTCTCGCTGATGGGGGCGCGCGATTTATCCATTATTAATACGCCACCACCAAACCGGTTCCCAATTGTAACAGAACTTCACGGATTTAATGAACAAATTATTAAGGAAGCAATTACCTATGAAGTTGAACGAGGTGGACAGGTTTTTTTCATCCACAACCGGATTCAGAATATATTTGAGGTAGAAGCTACAATAAACAGGATTACGCCAGGCATAAAAACAATTGTCGGGCACGGGCAAATGGATGGGCAGCAACTTGAAAAAGTAATGCTCGATTTCATTAACGGCGATTACGATGTTTTGGTAGCAACAACCATAATCGAATCAGGACTGGACATACCAAATGCAAATACCATTATAATTAATCAGGCACAAAACTTTGGGTTAAGCGACCTTCACCAATTGCGTGGACGCGTTGGGCGCTCAAATAAACGTGCGTTCTGTTATTTGCTGGCACCACCCTTATCGGGACTCAGCCCCGAATCACGAAGAAGGCTGAAAGCGATTGAAGAATTCTCGGATCTGGGGAGCGGCTTCAACATTGCCATGCGCGATTTAGATATCAGGGGAGCCGGAAACCTGTTGGGCGGAGAACAAAGCGGTTTTATTGCAGATATTGGATTTGAAACCTACCACCGGATTTTGAACGAAGCGGTTCAGGAACTTAAACAGGAAGAATTTTCCGATCTCTTTAAGGATAATGAAGATACTTCGGATGTATTCCTGAATTTAAAATATGTGAATGATTGTATCATCGATACCGACCTGGAGTTATTATTCCCCGATGCTTATATCCCGAGTGTATCAGAAAGAATGCTCCTATACCGTGAACTGGACGATATCGATAACGAAGAAGCATTAATAAAATACAACGACGCTTTAAAGGACAGGTTTGGCCCAATTCCTGAACAAACTTCCGAACTCATTGAAGTTATGCGATTAAAATGGCTTGCAATTGATTTGGGGTTGGAAAAGATTACCTTAAAGCACAAAAAAATGATCTGCTACTTCATTTCCGATCAAAAATCGGCGTTTTATAAAACCCCTGTTTTTGAAAAAGTATTGTACTTCATTCAAACAAACCAAAAGCTTTGCAGAATGAAGGAAGGCAACAATAAACTCACCCTTACTTTCGAAAATATAAGAAACATTTCTTCAGCCAAAAACATTCTAGAAAAAATATTGGCAACTTAACCCATCATTACAAAACACTGATATCCTGATATTTAAAAATCATATACAATCTATTACTATATTTATAGTATTTTTATTATTAAAATAGTTTGTTTATTGGGTTTTTAATACTACGTTTGTAGTAGAATATTCTAACATCGCTTTATTTATTATGAAACAATTAACAAAAGCAGAAGAACAAATTATGCAGATCCTCTGGAAACTTAAGGAGGGTATCGTGAAAGATGTGGTTGATGAATTTGAAGGCACAAAACCAGCTTATACAACTGTTGCAACGGTATTAAAAGTTTTAGAAAAAAAAGGTTTTGCTTCACATCGTTCCATCGGAAACACACATTTATTTCAACCAGCAATTAGCAAAAAAGAATATGCCAGGTACCAAATATCAAACCTGGTAAAAAACTACTTTAATGGGTCATTCCCGCGAATGGCTACATTTTTTGCAAGTGAAAATAATATTAGCATTGAAGAACTCGAACAAATGCTAAAATTAACCGAAGAAGAGATTAAAAATGAAAAAGACCAATAGCCATGGAAACATTTTTGATATATCTGCTTAAAGCCTCGTCAGGCATAATATTGCTTTACGCTATTTACTGGGTATTTCTGCGGAAAGAAACCTTTTATCAGGTAAATAGATGGTTTCTTCTGGGAGGGCTGCTAATGGCAGCACTCATTCCACTATTCCCATTCCATTACACCGTTTTCGTCGATGCCGAACAAAGTTCAAATGCATTAAATGGTATGCGTTCAATCAGTACCAATTCAAATTCATTTAATGATGAGAACCTAATGGAGGTTTCAGGAATAAGCTGGCAGCAGGTCTTGTTTATTGTATATCTGACAGGAGCGTTTATTTTTCTTTTCAGGCTGGCTTTCCAAAGTTTCATTTTGTTGTTCTTAATTGCAAAAAACAAAACAAAACAATTTGGAGGGTTAAGAATATTGGAAAATGAAAAATATGGCCTGCCATTTTCTTTTTTCAATATAGTATTTATCAATCCTAAATTTCACAAACAGGAAGAATTGTCAGAAATTCTGGCTCATGAAAAAGTGCACATTCATGAATACCATTGGTTCGACCTGCTTATTATAGAGCTGTTAACAGTCGTATTTTGGTTTAATCCGTTCATTTGGCTTTACGAACGGTCGATCAAACAAAACCATGAATTTCTTGCCGATGCCGGCGTACTTTCCCGGGGCTATAGCATTGGCAGATACCAGGCTTTATTAATTAACCAGTTGATGGGCATGCAGATAATTGGAATTACCAACAACCTGAATTTTGCCCTTAACACAAATCGTTTAAAAATGATGACAAAACAGAAAACACCAAAAATAAAGTCACTAAAGTTAGCGCTTGCTATACCTGCAATAGCGCTTCTTTTGGTGGCTTTTGCAAAACCCAGCTACAGGGCAGCAAGTGTTGATCCAGCCGACTCTGAACTTTCAATCAGGGAAATTCCAGGAAATAAAGCATTTGTAATCCACGGTAAGGTAATTGATACCAATGGAGATCCAATGCCGGGTGCTGCCATACTAATTAAAGGAACGGCAATTGGAACTGTTGCCGATATGGATGGAACTTTTGAATTAAAAGATCCAAATCCAAAAGAGATAGATGAAGGAGGTTATACGAATGTAAGCAAACTGGTTATTTCATTCGTAGGCTATCAAACTTCTATAACTGAGGTGAAGTCCATTGGTGATGGCGAAAAATCAAAATACACCTTTGAGCTTCAGCGCGAAAGTATTGCAATTGGCGATATCGATGAGATTCTCAGTTCACCACCTCCACCACCACCTCCTCCAGCTCCTGAAAAAGGTAAGCTTGAACCTTCTAAACTAAAAAAAGGGGAAAAAGAGCGTGAAGTATTTTACGTGGTTGAAGAGATGCCCCAATACCCAGGAGGCGTACATGCCTTGGCAGAATATGTAAAAAAAGTAAGCCAGAAATATGCTAAAGCAAAAAAAATCGATGGGAAAGTATTGGTTGGATTCACCGTCGGTCCAAAAGGGGATGTGAGAAACATACAAATACTTAAAAAGCCAAATGATATGGCTGCCAAAGCTGCCTATTCAATAATTGATGGATTGGAAAACTGGAGCCCAGGAAAACAACGTGGCAAACCTGTTTCGGTGGATTATACCATTGTTGTAAAATTTAGCTAAACATCAGTTTTATCTACACTAAAGAACCGTTCTCAATTAAAAGAACGGTTCTTTTTTTATTTTGGAATTTGAATTTCCTGAAAAAGTAAAAGGCTGTCCTCTGACAGCCTTTTTGCCGGTTAAAAACCGGAACTAACCTAAACCAACTAAACCTAATAAACCTTCGGCCCTGTAGTATGAGCTTCCGGTTTAAAATTATCTTTGAATATTATTATTCTAATCCATGAGGAATAAATCCCTCTTTAGGAGGGCAAATATAGTATAAAAAATCTAAACTCTTATCCTTCTAATTGGCATATCCTCAATTTTTAAGCGAACAAAATAAAAACGCCTGATATTCGCTCAATCCCGGTGGAATAAAATTAATTTATTTAACGGATCTTTTAAAATATTTCCCGGTACCAGACCATAATCAGCCAGAACTTTTAATAAAATCTCCTTAAAATAAAACCCCACAGAGCCCACAAATGAAATAGGCAACCTATTATAATCTGTGTATCCAAGGATATTTCTTTGAATGAATAAATCAAATTCGCTGTAAACAAATTGATAACAATATTCTGTTTCCGAATTTTCGACTAAAAATTTTGTTAAGCCTGCCAAAAACTGATTGGGCTTTACCTGTTTATAAACCAGATTTAAATAATCAGTTCGTGAATACGGATAAGCTTCTTTAAATTTAAGCTGCAGCTCATGGGGCATCATCTTCTTTAAATAATCTCCAACCAGTTTTCTTCCCATCACTGCCCCACTGCCTTCATCGCCCAAAATATAACCAAGGGGCGACACATGTTCAATAATTTTCTCACCGTCGTAGAGGCATGAATTTGATCCTGTACCCAGAATACATGCAATCCCCCTCTCCCGGTCCAATCCGGCACGGGCTGCTGCCATCAGGTCACTATCTACTTCAAGCCTGGCAAGAGGAAAAAAACGGGCAAGTATTTCTTGCATAAATTCTTTAATTTCTTCACCAACAATACCGGCACCATAAAACCAAACTTCACTGATTTCATTTGTTGTTACATCAACAAGTGCATCTTTCAGTGCCAAATAAACATCGTTGGCACTCATATGAACCGGATTAATCCCATCAGAGTTAAAAAAGACAGGCTCACTATCTTTATCCAAAATTGCCCAATTTATTGTGGTTGATCCACAATCTGCCAATAATTTCATTCAATAAAAATAAGAAACAATCGTCACCTTGCACATACACGCATAGCATAATTTTTTATATTTAAATTATGAATCAGATCGTCAATATTGTTGCTTGCATGAAGGAGTTTTACAAGAGGGGTATTTTTTTGCTTCTATTGAGTATTGTGGTCCACAACTCATCTGGGCAAAATGCCCCAAAATATGAATTCAGGGGTGTTTGGGTAGCTACCGTGGAAAACATCGACTGGCCCTCAAAACCAGGTTTAAGCACAAAGGAACAACAAACGGAAGTAATTGAAATCCTTGATAATTTGCAAGCCCTTAATATGAATGCCGTTATACTCCAGATCCGGCCTGCATCGGATGCCTTTTACCCATCGGCACTTGAACCCTGGTCGCAATATTTAAGCGGAGTTCCGGGGAAAGCCCCATCACCGTATTACGATCCTTTGGAGTTTTGGATCGAAGAAAGCCATAAGCGCGGACTTGAGTTCCATGCCTGGATGAACCCGTACCGGATTGCTCAGAATGCCAATGTGCCAATTGCCGCAAACCATATTGCATTTAAACATCCCGAATGGATTGTGAAATACGGCAATAAACTCTATTTCGATCCAGCAATCCCAGAAGTACGTGATTTTGTTGCTGAAGTAGTAAAAGATGTGGTGCTCAGGTACGATATTGATGCCATTCATTTTGATGATTATTTTTATCCATACCCATTGGCAGATGAATTCCCGGACTCGATTTCATTTCAAGCCTACCGGGATACTTTTTCAATGGATAATAAGGCAGGTTGGAGAAGGAACAATGTGGATTTAATTGTCAGCCAATTGCATAAAACCATCAAAGAAACCAAAGCGTGGGTAAAATTTGGGATCAGTCCGTTTGGGGTATGGCGGAACAAAAAAGATGATCCCATGGGTTCTGAAACTAATGGTGGGTTAACGAATTATGACCACTTGCATGCAGATATTATAAAATGGCTTAAGAACGATTGGATTGATTATGTCGTACCACAATTATATTGGCGGATTGGGCACCCCGCTGTTGATTATGGAAGACTGGCAGACTGGTGGTCCCAAAATGCGAATAATAAAAGCTTGTACATTGGAAACGGAATCTATAAAATTGATCCAAAAGCAACAATTTCAGATTGGACCGATTCCAGGCAATTGCCAAATCAGATAAAAATAAACAGGGCAAACCCAACAATCTCAGGAAATGTTTTTTATAGCTACAAGCATTTAAAACGCGATTTGATTGGCTTTCAAGATCGTTTGAAACAACACATTTATGCCTTTCCATCCATAGTACCTCCTGATAAAATGAATAATTCCAATAAACCCAAGTTGCCCGGGCAACTAAAAAAACGCGGTAAAAAGCTTAAATGGGCTGAAGTGGCAGCAACTATAAAAGCTCCAAGAAAAAACAGATATATTGTTTATAAATCTGAAAAAGGGAAATCGTTTAACCCGAATGATCCTTCTACTATTTATTCTATAACGAATAGCACAAAAATTAAATTCAAAAGGGAAAACCGAAAAAGAAAGGAATATGAAATCCGAATTTCAACCCTTGACAGGCTCAATATTGAAAGTAACATTAGCGCGCCCTTACTTATAAAACTATAAAAATGCCTCAGTTAGATTGTTTTATTGCCTTCTATAACTATGAAGAAACCACCAAGCTGGTCAATTCAATTTCAGGAAATTCCTTAGTAAATGCTGTTTACATCCTTCACCCAAGTGAGGTCAGCATTGAAAATACCAATTGGATGGAAACTAAAAATTTGTTTTCAACAAAAAGCATCCGTAACATAGCCCAAAAAGCTTCCGCTAAATACACACTTTTTATATTACAAGATTCTCCAACCACTTTGGGGCAATACGCGATCGAAAGGCTTGTTCAGGTGGCAGAAAGCACAAATGCTGCAATGGTTTATGCCGATTATATTGAAAAGGAAGGAAATAAAAACGTTGCCCATCCGCTTATTGAATACCAACCAGGCAGTCTCCGCGATGATTTTGATTTTGGTCCCGCTCAGCTCTTTCAAACAAAAATATTAAATGACTTTGATGAAGAAGATTTTTCTTTTGCGGGGTATTACTCCCTTAGGCTTGCAACGTCCCGTGAAGGCGAAATTATCCACATCCCGGAACTCTTATTTTCCAAGGTAAAAACCGACCACCGAAATTCAGGGGCAAAACAATTTGATTATGTGCAAACTAATATGCACGAAATTCAATTGGAAATGGAACAGGCATGCACCAGCCACCTGAAAAAAATTGGTGCTTATCTTAACGCTACATTCAAGAAAGTTGGCTTTGAAAATGATAAATTTCTGGCAGAAGCTTCCGTATTAATTCCAGTTTTTAACCGAGTAAATACCATAAAAGATGCCATTGAATCGGTATTATCGCAGCAAACCAATTTTAATTTTAACCTGCTTGTGGTAGATAATTATTCAACTGATGGAACCACGGAACTTCTCAAACCTTATGCCGCACAGGGAAAAATTATCCATATTATTCCTGAAAATAAAAACCTCGGGATTGGTGGTTGTTGGAACGAAGGAATCAATCATAAACAGTGTGGAAAGTTTGTGGTTCAATTAGACAGCGATGATGTTTATGCATCAGAAAATACCCTGCAAAAAATTGTGGATCAATTCTATATCGATCAATGTGCCATGGTAATTGGAAGTTACCAGATAACCAATTTCGACATGGAAGAAATTCCACCGGGATTGATCACCCACGCTGAATGGACCGATGATAACGGTCCAAACAATGCCCTCCGAATAAACGGACTCGGTGCACCACGGGCTTTTTATACCCCGCTAATAAGGGAAATTAAATTCCCAAATGTGAGCTATGGCGAAGACTATGCTGTTGGTTTACAAATCTCAAGGGAATATAAGATTGGGCGGATTTATGAATCCTTATACCTTTGTCGAAGATGGGAAGGAAACTCTGATGCAGCTCTTGATATCCAGAAGCAAAACATGCATAACCGTTATAAAGACAAAATCAGAACGATTGAATTGAAAGCCAGGATAAAATAAAATTCAAAATAACGAAGAACCTGCAATACCAATAAAGGAAAAACAACGTTTATCGAACATAGTTAAACCAATTATAAACCTTATACCTCAAATGAATACAATTATTGTAATCGGAACCAATCCTCCTTGTCCGAGATGCGGATTATTAGAAAACGTGATGAAAAGAAAAGTACTTGAATTAAACCTGGATGCGGAAGTGATACACTGGACATATACCGATGAAGAGGCGAAAAATTATGCAAAAAATCTTGGTTTGGAATCGGGGACTGCCAAAGATGTGGCAAAAAGGACAGGTCAAAACATCGATCAAAACAGGCTTGCCTTCCTGATGGTTAACAATCAATCCGCTCAAAACCTGGAATATAAGGATTACAATAATTGCAACTGGTCGTACGAACTGGACGAAATAATCAGGCCTTTTGAAAACAAAGCCAAAGAATGTCAGCTATTAATGACACCTGCCATAATTATTAATGGTGAACTTAAGCACCAGGGAAGTGTCCCCAGGATTGAAAAAATAAACCATTGGCTTTACGAACTTAACGCGTAAAATTTACAAGCAATTAATAATTTCTTCAGAGGTAAAATTGTTGCTTCGTTTTAATCGGAAGGTTTATAAACATTGTTGTTAATAAATTCTTCGTTGAAACGCTTATATTTTATACTATCTTAGAGCATCCATGTCAGAACAGAGGACTATATCAGATGAAAAACTCCAAATATATGGCTCTGTAAAAACCATCAAAGACAAACTCATTGCATTGTGCGAACAACAAAAAGCAAGCTGGAAACTGGCAAAAGATAATTATGATGCCTTGTCATCAATTGAAATAAACCGACATTATTTTGGGGGTTTTAAAATCGAAACGCACTTTAACCCTGAACGAATAAGGTCAACGGCAGCAAAAACCGACAAAAAATCGATTGACGCCAGAAAATGCTTTCTGTGCCAGGAAAATTTGCCTAAGGAACAAAAAGGAATATTACTTCATAATGAATACCTGATCCTATGCAACCCATATCCGATTTTTAATTTGCATTTTACCATCTCGAAGCTGAGCCATGCGCCACAGTTGATTAAAAACAACTTTATCGATATGCTGGCAATCAGCAAGGCACTATCCGGGTTTACAGTTTTTTACAATGGCCCGGTTTGCGGGGCTTCAGCCCCTGACCATTTTCATTTCCAGGCTTGCTCAAAGGCAGTAATGCCTATTGAAAAAGAGTACGAAAAACTGAAAAACAATTTCAGCAATATGCTGGTGGTGAACGATAAAATCAAGATTTTCTCGGTTAAAAATTACTTGAGGAAAATGATTGTGCTGGAGTCGTGCAGCATCAATTCAATTAAAGAATATTTCGATTACGTTTATCGCTTACTAAAAATACATCCCGATGAAGAAGAGCCACGAATGAACATTATTTGTTCTTTTGAGGATGATTGTTGGAAGGTAATCCTGTTTCCAAGGGGAAAACAAAAGCCGTCACATTACTTTCACGAAGGGGAAAAGCAACTGATTATAGGTCCGGCTTCGGTGGAAATGGGCGGGATATTTATTTTGCCCAGAAAAGAAGATTTTGAAAAAATCACCCTAAAAGATATTGAAGAAATTTTTCAGGAAGTTAGCCTCTCCGATGAAGAATTTGAAAACCTTGAATTGTATATTTAAGCCATAATTTTTTCAATGAAACACCCACAGAACATAGCAGTTGGAATACTTGCAAGTTCCAAAATAGAATTTCGATTGATCGGCACTTTTAAAATTGGTTCTGAAGAATGCCAAACGCTTGCCCCGGGTAATTATACCGTACGTGCAATTAATGATCAGATGATTATCGAAAGCCATGAACTTACGCTCAACTCATCATCACCAATTACTTTGGAGCCGGTTTCCCCGAACAACACTTTCATCCTGAAGAAAGTAACCATTGGCATCGATTTCCATTGGGAACAAAAAGAAGATCAGCGCTTTAGCGGAAAGCTTAAATTTATAAAAGAAGGAAATCAAGTTTGGGCAATAAACCTCATTAATTTAGAAGACTATTTACAAAGTGTTATTTCGTCTGAAATGAGTGCAAATGCTTCGCTTGAATTTTTAAAAGCACATGCCGTAATTTCAAGGAGCTGGGTGCTTGCACAAATACAGAATAAAAACAAATCCCTGATCAAATCCCCAAAAAAGGAAAATACTAATCCTACAGAAATCGAAAGGTGGTACGATCATGAAGACCACCAACTGTTTGATGTTTGTGCCGATGACCATTGCCAGCGCTACCAGGGAACAACAAAAATTGTGTCGGAGAAAGCATTGAAGGCTGTACAACAAACCGAAGGCGAGGTTTTGGTTTTTGACAACGAAGTTTGCGATACAAGATTCTCAAAATGTTGTGGTGGAATAAGCGAAAATTTTGAAAATGTGTGGGAACCCGTTTATCATCCATATCTTTCGAAAGTTGTGGATTCAGAGTTTGCCGATACCACCTATGTTGATCTGAGGATAGAAGAGGAAGCGAAAGAATGGATTAGAAACAAGCCTCATGCATATTGCAATACCGATGACCAAAATATTATACGTCAGGTTCTTCCGGGATTTGATCAGAAAACAAGTGATTTTTTCCGCTGGACAATTACTTATACGCAAAAAGAATTAGCAGAATTGCTCCAAAAAAAATCAGGTCTTGATTTTGGTGAAATTATCGAACTGAAAGCAATAAAAAGAGGTCATTCGTCTCGGATCATCCAACTAAAGATTACTGGCACCAAACTCACTGTTACCGTTGGCAAAGAGCTTGAAATGCGCAAATGGCTATCTAACAGCCATTTGTACAGCTCAGCTTTTGTGGTCGAGCCCAAAAATTTAAAAAACGGTATCCCTCAGAAATTTACTCTAAGCGGGGCAGGCTGGGGACATGGTGTTGGTTTATGCCAGATTGGTGCTGCTGTTATGGGCGAGAAAGGATTTTCGTATCGAAAAATCCTTCAGCACTACTTCAAAAATGCAGAGCTTATTAAGCTTGCACAATAATCTCTTTTTGAGAGTAATTTTCTGAAAAAATCAACTTTTTTTTAATGAACTTTTTGAAATATTTCATCTAATTAACGCAACATTTTATAGTGCTTTCCCTAACTTTCCGCTCTGTAATAAAAGCCATTGAAAACAAATGAAAATATTTACCCTACTGTTCATCCTCATATTTATTTCGAAACTAAATTTTGCTCAAGGTATAAAAGGAACAATCGTTGATAAAAACAACGAAGCCATTGCTTATGCCAATATTTATGTTCCAGCACTTAAAACAGGAACGACTTCAAATCTTGATGGCAATTTTGAACTAAAACTTCCACCCGGCGAATGGGATGTGCTGTTTCAATATATTGGGTATAAAAGCCACCGCAAAAAATTTAAAATTGACAGCACATTTATTGAAACCAGAATTGTGTTTGTACCCCAAAACATCCGGATAAAAGAAATAAAAGTGTTGGCATCGGGCGAAGACCCAGCATATTATGTCATGAGAAGGGCAATTGCCATGGCTCCTTATTACACCAATCAGGTGTCGGAATACGACTGCAAATTATATCTGAAAGGAAGTGGCGTAGTGCATAAAATCCCAAAGGTTTTTAAGAAACAATTTGAGAAAGAAGGCGTCGAAAAAGACAAACCTTTTGTGATGGAATCGATCAATAAAATCCATTTTGAATTGCCCGACAAACTCGACCAGCAAGTAATAGCAATGCACGTTTCCGGAGCCGACAATAACACCAGTCCGTTGGAAATGATCACCACAAACCTGTATAATGTTTCCAACTACGGGATTGTTTCACCAGTTGGCAGGTTTGCCCTTAAAAAATACAATTTTGAATTGATGGGTGTTTTTGAAGACCAGGGCAAGCTTATCAATAAAATCAAGGTAAGCCCGAAAGTGAAAGGCAAAGGTACTTTTGAAGGGTTCATTAATATTGTGGAAGATTATTGGAATATTCATTCCGCCGATTTAAAGTTTAGCATGCCTTTTATGGACGTGCAAATGCGCCAAATATACGCCATGGTGGATGACAATACCTGGATGCCAACCAGCCTCGATTTCGAGATGGATATTTCGGTTTTAGGGATTGGAATGAAATATAATTATGTGGCATCGTTTTCCGATTATTCATTGTCTTTGAACGATCAGCTCGACCACACTTTTTTAGATGAAATTAATCAAAAAGTAACGGCAGACAAACATGTTCTTGATTCCATGTACCAGAAGGAGGAAAAAACCACAGTCCAACAAATCGAACCAACAAAAGAGCAGGAAAAGATTAATGCCCTGATGCAAAAAGAAGATTTGTCGAACCGGGAAATGTACAAACTTGAGAAACTTCTTGATAAAGAAGTGAAAAGAACAATGCCGCCCGAGCCTTTGGAAATAAAAGAACGAGTGAAGGTGAAAGGCGATGTAACAAAAAACGATTCCCTTTATTGGGCAGAGCTACGGCCAATTCCTTTAACACAAAAAGAAAATAGTTCATTTGGTGAGAAAGATTCAATAATGCAGGTTCAAAGTACTCCTGAGTATAAAGATTCGATACGAAACTCCATGCGCAAATTTAAATTCAAAGATGTGATTATGGGCAGAACCTATCGGTACGAAGAAGATAGTGCGAGGTTTAGTTCCAGCCTCTCGGTTCCGGGATTAATATCCATTTCCGAAATTGAATTTAATACCGTGGATGGATTTAAATTATCCTTCCCTTTTAATTACAGCCTTCGTGACACACTGGGCAAACGTTTGTATGCATCAACAGAATTATCTTATGCCTTTTCACGGCAAGCAGTGAACGCAAATGGCTCGGTTTATTACCTTTTTAATGGAGTTAAAAGAAGCTGGATTAGGGCATCGGGAGGGAAGGTAACTGCTGATTTTAAAAATAAATATGCCTTAAAACCTATGGAAACTTCCTTCTATACCCTTGAGCTAGAGGACAATTTTCAAAAATTTTATGAAAAGAAATATGTAAGCATCAGCGGCGGCACCGAAATTTTTAATGGTTTTCAGGCAATTATTGGTTTTGATTATACAAACAGATCGCCCCTGGAAAACCATTCGGGTTTTAAAATGATCAACCGTAAAAACAAAGAATATACAGAAAATATCCCTGAAATAGACGGGTTGGAGAATTGGCAGTTGGGTGCTAGTACATCATCCATTGCCCACGTTGGGTTTACTTATAAGCACAAACAGAGGTACAGGATCAGAAATAACATTAAGTATCCTGCAAGCTGCAAATTCCCTACTATTGGCATGAATTATAAAACAACAATTGGTGGCGATGCCAGTTACGGATTATTGGAAATGAACCTGACCCAAAACCTTAGGATTGGATTTAGCAGTACCCTGGAATACAAGCTGGAAGCAGGCAAATTTCTGAACAACGATGTGCTTTTTGCCCAGGACTTTCGGTATTTTAATGCCAACGACCGCTTGTTCGCCTTTGCCAACGAAAGCAATAAATTTCAATTGCTTGATTACTACGAAGCTACTTCAAAGGATTATTTTCTGGAAGGGCACCTCATCGGCAACTTTGAAAAAATCCTCCTAAAAAGACTGCCAATCCTGAACAGGACATTGATCAGGGAAAACCTTTTTGTAAATTATCTTCATACCGAAAACATGAAGCATTACGCCGAACTTGGTTATGGCTTGCGCGGTATCTTTTTGATGATTGATGTAGATTTTGTTGTAGGTTTTGAAGATATGAAGCACACAAGAACCGGGATTAAAATAAGTTTGAACCTAAATTAACAAGGGGTGAATCCAATAACTATGCTTTTAATTACCTAACTATCATCTTTCTGGCAATGGAGCTTCCTCCAAAACTAAGCCTATAGAAAAGCTCTTGCCCTTTAAAGCCATTCGAATTCCATTTTACTAAATGTGTCCCAACACTTTTGTTTTCATCCACAAGCACTTCAATTTCACGTCCTAATGCATCATATACTTTTAGCTGAACTGCTCCATTTTCCGGCAGATAATAAGAAATTGTTGTAGAGTTTTGAAACGGATTTGGATAGTTCTGAAATAATTCAATATCGGTTTTTGTAAAGTTGAAAGGTGCGCTTGAAGGAAAATCATCCTTAAGGATTAATAATCCTCCATCACCATCAGCTAAATAAATAACCGTGCCGTCAACAAATAAATAGCTAGCGTCACCGCCCGAGCCAATAAAACTGTTTTCAACAGGTGCATTTAGGTCTCTTATATCAATACTTCTTACTCCACTTTGAACCCATACGTAGTTTCCATAGTCTGCCAAATAAATATCATTGCCACTTTTCCCTATTCCTGTACACCAAACACCAACATGAATTTCACTGATCAAAATCGGATCTGTGGAAACCGTTATGTCCATCACTTTAAAAGTGTTTCCTATGACGTAGGCATAATTCCCATCTACAACCAACTCTCTTCCAAAGGTATTTCCAACCTCATGATAATGTTCAAGTACGGGATTGGTTGGATCCGAAACATTTACAATGTACATACCATTATCTCCAACCGCATAAGCATAATTTCCCTGAATATTTATCGCTTTCATATAGCCTGCAACAGTCCCTATTACATTTAAGTTTGAAGGATCGGAGATATCAATAACGGAAAATCCTCCCCAACCATGGGCAGCATATAAATAATTACCATCAAGTTTCATTTTTTCGATGGTGGCAACTTGCAAATGCCCGGCAACTACCGGATTTAAGGAATCAGAAATATTAATAAGATATAAACCGTTATCATATCCGTAATAAACCATACTATCATTGACCGCCAGGCAATAATACCTATACGGTATACCGGAATCATCCGGGTTGATAGATGCTAGTCTTCTTACATTTGACTTATCGCTAACATCCAAAATATGCAATCCGTTCATCATATCGGAAACATATGCCAACTTGTTTTTTACCACAACATCGTTTAGCACACCTGAAGTTTGAAAAAAGCCCGTTTCAACAAGATTGGCTTTATCTGTAGCATTTAAAATATGTAATCCACTATAGGAATCGGTTACCAAAACCAGGTCATCCTTTTTTGCAACTCCCCTTGCAAAAGTTTTCGTATCGAAGGTACTAACAAGCGAAGGATTTAATGGATCAGTAACATTCACAATCATCAAACCATTTTGAGTAGCAGTTAAGTAAACATAACCATCGCTTAGAAGCAGCTCATGTTTCATCCTACCCATGTTTTGTTGGGCAACTTTTTGCGGATTACTCATATCCGAAATATTTATTATTACCAAACCATTGCTGCTTCCCAAATAAGCATAATCGTCTTTTACCAATATACAACAGCCTAATATTTCTTCATTCATTTTTCCTTTAAAGGTTGGATTTGAAGGATCGGTAACATCCACAATCACAAGACCGTTCCAAGAGTCTGCCAGATAGGCGTAATCTCCTTCCACAAAAACATCATTGGTTTCGTATCCCGAAGAGTAGCTCCCAAGTGCCTGCGGCGCTGAAGGTTGACTTACATCAACTATTTGCACACCGCCTCTTTCATTCGCTAAATAAACCAGATTTCCTTTTTTAAAAAGCTTTAAAGAAGATTCATCGTTATCCAAAGAACCAACTATTGATAGGCCGGTTACATTTTTTATGTCTACAATCTGCAACCCGCTTTCGCTATTTGCAACATAGGCATAGTCACCGTCAATGACAATACTTTTTACGATACTTGGCATTAGGATTTTAGATATTTCTGTTGGCGTTTCCGGTGTTGAAATATCAATTAACGAGATGTATGATCCGCTACCAATAAAAGCGATATTTCCATTTACAACCACACAGTCTGTAGTTCCATAAGCCCAATGTCCGATCAATGAGAATTTGTTTTCCTGAGAAAATACCTGTAACGATAGAAATGCAAGGAGGATGAAGAATGCCCTTTTCATCTGTTTTAGTTTTTTTGGTTTTTATTGACTATAAATATATTATTGTAAATCCGATTCCCAATTAAATTACGCTCATTGTTGACATAAGTTTCATTTTATCTTATGGAGATTTACGTCCTGATTTAATTTCCTGATTTGATAAACATTTGTTTATCCGTGCACCTTTAGGTTTCAAACATGAAATAAAGAAACATTCGCTACTTTTGGGAAAATCTTTTACAATGCACAAATCAAGCAAAAGGAATGCCTGGGCATGGATTCCTTCATTATATTTTACCGAGGGGTTGCCCTATGTTTTTGTAATGACCGTTTCGGTAATTATGTACAAACGGCTGGGCATATCAAATACCGATCTTGCTCTTTATACGAGTTGGCTTTATCTTCCCTGGGTTATAAAACCACTTT
This sequence comes from Prolixibacteraceae bacterium, assembly GCA_963677475.2. Taxonomy (GTDB): domain Bacteria; phylum Bacteroidota; class Bacteroidia; order Bacteroidales; family Prolixibacteraceae; genus JABMQB01. The sequence continues at coordinate 291,246 of CAXXQD010000023.1, forward strand.
GGAGCCCTGTTGTTGATATCCTGAAAACAAAACGGTATTGGATTGTAGTAATGCAATTTTTTGTTGGTGTTTCTTTGGCAGGAATTGCTTTTACCATTCCAACAAGTTCATTTTTCAAATATACATTGGCATTTTTCTGGTTGCTGGCATTTAGTTCGGCTACCCACGATATTGCTGCCGACGGGTTCTACATGCTTGGTTTAAGCAAACACGACCAGGCTTTTTTTGTTGGGATCCGAAATACGTTTTACCGGATAGCAATGCTCACAGGGCAAGGGCTAATTGTGATACTTGCTGGGCAATTGGAAGTTTTTTCAAACAGCAATGTATTGGCTTGGAAATATACTTTTTTAGTGCTGGCAGTCTTGTTCATTATTTTATACGCATGGCATTCGTTTATCCTTCCTTATCCAAAAGCTGATATCAAACAGGCCTCTTCATCTTTGAAAAAAATCATCGAAGATTTTGGGGATACCTTTGTTTCCTTTTTCAAAAAAGACCGAATTGGGATTGCCCTTTTGTTCATCCTGGTATTCAGGCTTGGCGAAGCACAATTGGTAAAAATGGCATCGCCTTTCCTTTTAGATGATCCAGATGTTGGCGGACTGGGATTGAGCACCAGCAACATTGGATTTATTTACGGAACTGCGGGTATGCTTGCCCTCACCCTTGGCGGGATTCTTGGAGGCATTGTTGTGTCGCGAAACGGACTAAAAAAATGGATGTTCCCGATGGTACTTGCCATGAACCTTCCGAACCTTGTGTATGTTTTTCTGTCGTTTGCGCAGCCCCAGCAATTGTGGATCATTACAAGCTCAGTCGTAATTGAGCAATTTGGCTATGGATTTGGGTTCACTGCATTTATGCTGTATATGATTTACCTATCCGAAGGAAAAAACAAGACTGCACATTATGCCTTATGCACAGGTTTTATGGCTGCAGGAATGATGCTACCGGGAATGATCAGCGGTTGGATTCAGGAATTGATTGGCTATAAACTATTTTTTGTATGGGTGATGTTTTGCACCTTACCGGGATTTATAATTGTCAGATATTTGATTTATGATCCTGAATTTGGCATGAAAGAAACTAAAAAAGCTTAATTCCTATCCGGGTGCCAAAATTGTAAATGGGTATAACGGGATATTCCGGATAATCCAAAATAGAATTATCAAAATCAAAATTACCAATGGCGTTTTTGGATGTTTCATTAAGTTGGGATAGTTTTTTTCAAATTTCCGATTAATGATTGGTATTAAAATACCATAAACGACCATTAGCAAAGCCGGAATAAACAAAACATTGTTACTTACAACCCCGGCAAAATTTAAATGTACCAAACTATGGATAGCACGCTGTGAACCACATCCCGGGCAATGCAATCCGGTCATCGAATGAAAAATACATTTGGGAAATATCGGATGAACCAAAGGATCTAAAAAATAGAAAAGGATTGCCAACGCAACAATTGCTATTAGCAATCCAATTTTTATAAATTTTGACATATCGTGTGATATATACTTAAATCAAGCTTCTGAATTTCAAATGTTGCTGCTTAATGCAAGAACCAAATAAAAGCTTGTTCGAATATCGCTAAGTTTACATATCAATCCACTGTGACCAGAAGGCTGCTCCAATACCTAAGGCCATAAGCACAAAAGTTAAAACAATTGCAATAATGCCAAACGATGCTGCTAACCATGCCCACAATTTTGCATTTTTACTGGCACGCATTGCCCCTTCATAATCGCCCGAAACCCAGCGCGAATTAACCATTGCAGCAAAAACAATGGAAACTATACCAAATGGCTGGCAACAAAAAATGGTTGTTAAAATAGCCCAAACCAAATAATTTGGAGGTGGCGATTGCGGATTAACCGTGTTTTTTACTTCTTCCATGAGTATAAATTTAAAAGATTAGTTTTAATAGCTTGCCAAACAAATTTACAGGATGTGTTCTAAAAATAAAACATATTGTGCCAATTTTACATAAAAGTTTCTTTAAGAACTTTTTATCTGACTATGAGTAGCTTTTTGCTTACCCTGCTTTCATTATTACTTAACACCAAGGTATAATTTCCGGTTTTTGGATTTTCAAGATGAAACGACTTTGACAAGGTCTCAAAATTCTTATTGATCTTATCTGAAAAAACTGTTTTCCCAGCCATATCGTAAACCAATACATCCAGTTCCCCGTTCATATCGCCATTTATTTCCAAGTTAATATCCCCTTTCGATGGATTTGGATAAACATCGAGTTGAATACCATCATCAAGCACAAACGCATTATTGGATACCAAATTATCGTACTCAACCGACCAAATGCCTCTTCCGTAAGTTGCAATTACTACATTCCCGTCCTGCAAAAACATCTGAGTGATTGGAACCGAAGGCATGTCTGAATTCAGGATTTCCCATGTAGCCCCAGAATCTTTTGATTGGAATATACCAATATCGGTACCCGCCCAAAGTTGGTTTGGATGCTCAGGAAATATAAGTAAACAATTACATGGTACTTCAGGAAAACCATTGGAACTGCTTGTGCCTGTTGCCCCATAACCAGTAAGGTCTTCCCATGTCTGTCCATAATCCTTTGATCGCAATATTTTAGGCACTCCGTAGGCTGCATAACTAATAAATACTGTTCCTTCTTCGTTAGGGTGTGGTGTAATAGACCTAAAATAATAAGGTAAATCGCGAATGGTATACGCCTTTCCTTCGGTAAACGATGTTCCCTTATTTGTTGAAGCATAAAATGCAAGGCCATTTTCGGGGCTGTTGGATGCCCCACAGTAAATAACCGAATTATTGGCTGGTGATACCTCCACCAGGTGCCAGGATGTAACATCCCCGCTTGTCCAGTTTATACCCACCGACCTGTTTGTCCAGTTTGATGCACCAAAATCGTCTGACACCCATAATCCGTTGGTACCAACGGCATATAAACGGTCGGGTTCCTGTGGTGAATTTGCCAACCTTGAAATAAACGGGCCATCTTCGTCAATTCCGGCATCGGCAGCTGACCAGGATTGCCCTCGATTAGTACTCCTATAAAAAGCATTGTTATAAACAGATCCAATTATTTTTAAATCGTTTGTTTGATGCCAAATGCACTCAAAACCATCTCCTCCAAGTTTAAAAAAATAACTTGAGGATTGATCAGACTCACCAATAAGTGCAGATTGCCAAGAACCATTGTCCTGCATCCCTCCAAAATATTGATGCTGTCCCGGACGCTTTGCAACACCATAAAACTGTGTTGTAACCATGCCTTTTTTTATTTGGGTCCAGTTTTCGCCATTGTCTTTTGAAATACCGAGACCTCCATCATTGGCATTTAATATCCAATATTCCTTTTGTGCATCATTTTGCTTAATTGGGATTAAATTATGATGATCGGGATGAAAACCCGGAATTGAGGTTGACCCAAAACCCTGACTTTGTTTGTAATTGTCGCCACCGCCGTAATTATTATATGCATCCGCAACTGAACGGACAGTTCCAAATCTTTTTGTGAGGGACGAATATACAATCTTAATATTTGATTCAGGCAGGTTTGCGGCATTCCATGTTCCATTTTCAGGTAAAATTGCCCAAAGCATATACAAGTTTTTATATTGATGCCCACCATCTCTGGTCAAATTACTATTCCCTCCATTTTCATCGTAGTCAACAGCATTTACATAGATATATTCGCGTCCTAACAAACCATACTCTCCTTCCAGTTCATCAGGCGACCTCGGATATAAATTAAACGCACCATCCCTTTCTTGATCGCGAAAAGAAACCGATAGTTGTTTATTATTGGTAATATCCCAAACTTCAAACGGAACTTCCACAAAATCTTTATACAAATAACTTGAAGCAGCGACCCCGGAAGTTGCCTGAAATGGTACTTCGAATCGATATGCTTTTTGTTTTTTATCCGGTCCAAACCGGATTTCAACACTTGCCCAGTCTGATTCTACCAAACGATGTGCATCTGTTTCGCTAACAGATAATCCGGTAAAAGTATTTCCAGAGAAACTTACCCTTTGAATAAACGACCCTGTATTGTTTTCGTCTACCCTTGTAACTTCTTTCGCCCCAACTTCAACAGAATCCGTTCTTGTGAGCTTCCAAATATTTACCCCGCCAACAAAAAATATGTTTTCATCGTATGGATCAACGGCAATGGTATTATCATACCAACCTTGCCCTCCCAAAAAATCATCAAACGAATCCATATCTTTAAATACTTCCCAACTTTGTGCTCCATCTGAAGAAACATAAACCACAGAAACTTCATCCGTAAACTCCCCACTCACATATATTTTATCGGGATTGCTTGGCGATATCGCTAATTCAAAACGGTACCCATTGGTTATTCCTTCACTCGATAAATTCCAACTTTCGCCAGCATCTGTTGACTTTACAACACCAACCGAATTAATACATCCGTAAAGAATGGAAAAATTGTTTGGATCTGCATCCAAATCTTCCACATTGCTGTTTTCGTATTTTTTTACCCAATTAGCTCCCCCATTAGTGGTTTTAAATATTCCTGTAGAAGTTGCAGCAAGTACAATGTTTTCATTTTCGGGATCAATAACAAGTCGGTTCACATACCTAAAATCCAAGCTTTCAGATGTTGACCCCATTTGCTCCCATGTTTGTCCTTTATTATTAGATTTAAAAATACCGCCCCCGGTATTAAACCTTCCACTGAAACTTTCGCCAGTACCAACATAAATCGTATTGGTATTTGCAGGCGACATTACAAGTGTTGTTGTAGATAAGTAAGGAATGTCAGGAGTTAAATTAGTGAAACTATTGCCACCATCGCTTGTTTTCCATACCCCTCCGGTTGCAGTCCCAATAAACCATGTATTATTGGTCGGGTCATCAGGGTCAACAATCAATCCGCGTACCCTGCCGCCAACATTTCCCGGTCCTCTCGAAACCCATTCAACCACGCTTGCAGACTTTTCCCATGTTCTATTTTGTTGCGCTTTTTTTAATTCCTTCATTAGGTAATTTGGTGGAAAGTCTTCTCCCTCTCCAACAAAAGGATTTCGTAAACCTTCGAAATACTCTTTCATGCCTTTAGCTTTTGCTTCTGCATATTCCCTGCTTTTTACAAAACCATTTGCCCTTCTTTCTTTTTTCCTTTGGTACTCAGCTTCCCAACCACCCGCATTTGTTTTTCTATTATTCACGAAATAAACGAACATAAATGCTGCAATAATTAAAAGGCTGAACCCAACTATAAAATGATGTTTTTTCATGGTACTTGTTTCTATAATGCCGACTCAACCCTTTGAAGTTGATTAGTTGGAAGTATTAATTGATAAATAATTCTATTTTCGTTGTACTTTTTTGTAATATCTTCCCCTGCTTCCAATTGTCCAATAATTTTTTCCAGGTACAAAACATCACCTTTCCAATATGCTTTTCGATACTCATTCTTGCTTTCAAACAAACATACATTTTTCGAGTCAAAAACCATTACATGGACAAAAGCAGGTTCCATTTGATTTTTTATTCCGCTCACCAAAACATAGTTGCCATTATCTGAAAATGTAAATTCTTTTTCGCCCATAAAATCATCCGAAATTTTTTTGTCAATTATTCGAATAATCTTCTTTTCAGTTCTTGCAATTTGTAAAGCCGGTGAGCAGCCTCCTATTCCAAACAATAGAAGTAATGCCAGAATGTTGGTTTTTATATTCACTGTGTTCCGATTTTAATTAGTGCTTTAATATGGGTTTATTGGTAAACTGTTTTCAAATATAATTACTATTCTAACGAGATTAAACCTAAGTATGTTAAAGAATCAAAATAATCTGCCAACAAACAAATATTTAAGTATGGCAAAAAAAAAGAGCCCAAAAGGCTCTTTTCAAATCAATTAATAAACTAAACTATACTAATCTTCTAAACGTGCGTTCAATTCAATGGTAGCTGTCCCTCCGGCATATAACCTTGAAATTGGGCAACCATCTTTTGCTTTCAGCGATAATTCTTTAAATTTTTCTTGTGATAAACCATCGCATTTTACAACACAATCCAAAACTATCTTTGTAATTGCCGGACCGCCATCCAGCTGCCCTAATGTTACCGAAGCTTCTGTTTCAATTTTTTCAGGAACCAACTCTTCTCCACTAATTAAAGCAGACAAAAACATTGAATAACAACCTGAATGTGCAGCTCCTACTAATTCTTCCGGATTTGTGCCTTTCGCATCTTCAAAACGGGTAGCAAAGGTAAATGGCCCTTCATATCCCGTAATTCCCATGGTTCCGTTACCTTCTTTTAAAGTTCCGGCCCAAACTGATTTTACTTTTCTAACTGTCATGATTTTTGGTTTTTAGTTACCCTTAAGATAAGGTTTCTTGGCCAGCTTCCCAATTACAAGGAGTCAATTCCCCGGTTTGAAATGCATCGAGTAAGCGAATGGTTTCTTTTACGTTCCTACCAACATTTAACCCATTAATTGAAATATGTTGAATTACTCCTTCTGGATCAATAATATAAGTTGCCCTGTAAGCAATTTTATTTTCTTTTTCCAGTATTCCTAAATCTTTCGAAAGTGATTTTGACGTATCAGCAATCATCGGGAATTTTAACTTTTTAAGCCCCGGATCAGAATTTCTCCATGCAAGGTGCACAAATTCTGAATCAATCGAAGCGCCAAATAAATTGGCATCTCTTTTTTCAAATTCTTCAAAATGATCGTTAAAGGAAGTGATCTCTGTTGGGCAAACAAATGTAAAATCTAACGGCCACCAAAAGAAAACCGACCATTTACCATTTGTCACATCGCTCAGCGTAACTGTTTCAAACTCTTTTCCCGGCTCTAAAGACACTACTGCTGTCTTTTTAAATTTTGGAAATTTATCTCCTACTGATTTCATAATTTTTATAGCTTTTAATTTAAATATTCAAGATTTTAGGTCAAAGATAAGTGCTCAAATGGCGCCAATCAAATAGAATTTTTTGAAGCAGAATAGAGAAATCCTATAGTTAGGTATTTTATCTTCAATCCTATTTATTTATCAAAATACGAATAATTCTTACCCCGAATTAACCCGGCAACAAACAGGAAACAAAAATCATTTTCTAAAACCTCTTAATATCCTTATCTTTAATTGAATTTTTAATCACCTTAACCAATCATAAAATGAATCATAACAGTTCAAACAAAAAAAGCATTTCCAGAAGGTCATTTCTGGGAACCAGTACTGCGGTTGCTGCCGGGGTCACAATCCTTCCGAGTAATGTAATAGCAGGCTTGGGGCATAAAGCTCCCAGCGATAAATTGAATATTGTAGGTGTTGGTGTTGGCGGGATGGGTTTCGCTAACCTAAAAAACCTTCAATCTGAAAATATTATTGGATTGTGTGATGTGGATTGGAAATATGCCAAACCATGCTTTGATCATTTTCCTGACGCAAAACGCTACAAAGATTTTAGGGTAATGTTTGATGAAATGAATAAAGACATTGATGGAGTTGTGATTGCCACGGCCGACCATACGCATGCGATTGTTGCGGCAACTGCAATGACCATGGGCAAACATGTATTTCTTCAAAAACCGTTGACCCATTCAGTTTATGAATCACGTTTATTGACCAAACTTGCAAAAAAACATAAAGTTGCTACGCAAATGGGCAACCAGGGGGCATCCGGCGCAGGGGTTGCAAAAACCTGTGAATTATTATGGAGTGGTGCAATTGGCGAAATAACCAAAGTTGAATCGTTTACCGACAGGCCCATTTGGCCACAGGGCCTAAACACACCAGAGCAAGGTCATTGGGTTCCGGATACCTTAGACTGGGATTTATTTACTGGTCCTGCTAAAATGGTGCCCTACAACGAAGTATATCACCCCTGGAATTGGCGCGGCTGGTGGAACTACGGAACTGGTGCCCTTGGCGATATGGCCTGCCATATATTACACCCTGTTTTTGAAGGGTTAAAACTTGGCTGCCCAACAAAAGCACAAGGCAGCTCTACTTTGTTATTAGATGGATGTGCACCAAATGCTCAGGCGGTAAAATTAACTTTCCCTGAAAGGGAAAAAGTAGGTAAACTTAAAATGCCCGAAGTAGAAGTTTCATGGTATGATGGAGGAATCAAACCAATGCTACCTGATAATTGGCCAGCAGGAAAAGAGCCTAATAAATCGGGTGGAGGAACATTCTTTTACGGAACCAAAGGAGTAATGCACGTTGGTTGTTATGGCGTAGATCCTGAGATTATTGGCGCTGAAAACCCAGAAGTTGCAAAAACTGAAAGAAGGGTGGAGGAAGAACTGGGAATGACCTGGGACAAAGGAGCCCATGAAATGGATTGGGTAAGGGCATGCAAAGAAGATGCAGAAAGCAGAACTCCATGTGCATCTGACTTTGCCGAAGCCGGCCCATTTAATGAAATGGTTGTAATGGGAGTTTTAGCTGTAAGGTTACAATCGCTAAACAAAACCCTTGAATGGGATGGGGAAAATATGAAATTCACAAATATCGGGGACGATGAAAAAATAAAAACAGTTATTAAGGATGGATTTAAAATTCACGATGGACATCCAACGTTCGACAAAACCTGGACCGAACCAGTTTCGGCAAATGAATATGCTGCAGAACTTGTAAAACACACCTATCGAAAAGGATGGAGATTGCCTGAAATGCCAGCATAAGAAGAAAAAATACAACGAGAAAGGGTGGAATTAACTTCACCCTTTTTTTAGCAGTTATTAGGTTATTTTAAGGAATAATAAGTTAAGCAAAGTAAAAATTGGATTTGCCGAATACATATTATTCTTTAATTTGTACCCTGAATCCCATAAGTCATCGTAAAAGCAATGAATAAAGACAACAATACTCAAAACCAAAAGATCAGCCGCAGGAATTTTTTATCAACTTCGGCTGTTGCAGCAGCAGGAATAACCATCCTTCCCGGAAATGTTATTGCCGGATTTGGACATAAAGCACCAAGCGATAAATTGAACATTGCAGGAATTGGCGTTGGAGGCATGGGTTACAACAACCTTCTGAATATGGATACCGAAAATATTGTTGCCTTATGCGATGTTGATTGGGATTACGCCGGAAGAAATGCATTCAGGAAATGGACCAGGGCGAAAAAATACAACGATTTCAGGGTGATGTTCGATGAGCAAAAAGATATAGATGCAGTGCTTATTGCCACACCTGACCATACGCACGCTTTGCCAGCCGTTCTTGCTATGCGCCATGGTTACCATGCCTATGTACAGGCTCCGCTCACCCACTCCATTTATGAATCACGGATATTGGCAGAAACTGCACGAAAATACGGCGTTGCAACACAAATGGGCAATCAGGGAAATTCAAGCGATGGGATACGTGAAATCTGTGAGTGGATATGGTCAGGAACCATTGGGGAAATAACCCACGTTGATGCATGGACTAATCGCCCCATTTGGCAGCAGGGTTTAGAAAGGCCAGAAAAAGACAAAAGAGTACCTAAAAACCTCGACTGGGATTTATTTATCGGTCCTGCTCAATGGCGTCCTTATCATCCGGTTTATACACCCTGGAACTGGCGTGGATGGTGGGATTTTGGAACTGGGTCACTTGGCGATATGGCTTGCCATGTATTGGATCCAGTGTTTAAAGCTTTGAAATTACAAGCACCCCATACCGTCCAGAGTTCCTCTTCTCCTGTTAACCTCGAATCACCACCGAATGCAGAATTTATTATTTATGAATTCCCGAGAAGGGATAACCTTCCAAAAGTAGCAATGCCGGAAGTAACAGTTCATTGGTACGATGGCGGGCTAATGCCTCCAAGACCTGATGAACTGGAAGATGGGGAACAAATGGGAAACGAGGATGGTGGATGTATATTTCATGGCACAAAAGGAAAAATAATGTGTGGGAGCAATGCACAAAACCCTACATTATTGCCCCTCTCAAAAATGCAACATTTTAAACAACCTCAAAAAACCATTAGAAGAATATCAAATGCCATGGAAGGCGGGCATGAGCAAGATTGGATCAGGGCGTGCAAAGAAGATAAAGAATACCGTTTAAATGCATCTTCAAATTTTGATTATTCCGGTCCCCTGAATGAAATGGTACTTCTTGGCGTCTTAGCAGTTCGTTTGCAAAACTTGCGAAGAAAACTTCATTGGGATAGTGTTAACATGCGCTTCACTAACATAGGCAGGTTTGAAGAAATGAAAGTGCTTACAAAAGATAACTTTGAGATCATAAATGGCGATCCAAAGTTTTCAAAAGACTACAAAACAATACCTGCACTCGACGGTGCCAATGAATGGATAAGGCACAATTATCGTCAGGGCTGGGAGGAAATATAATATAAATCATAAAGTTCCTATGTAGGATAAGCTACTTTTATTCTTTCATTTTAAATGTAAAAGTATGCTTTACCGGAACTACCTATTGCTTGTAATTTTCTTTTTTATTGGATCATTATCATCCTTTTGCCAGGAAGGCGAATTAGACTTTTCATCGGTACTATCTTACAGAAACCTTAGCCCGTTTAGGACTGGCTCCTGGATTTCTTCCATTGCTGTACCCCATACCGAAAATAAAGAATATAAGAACACTTATTACGTTTCGGGAAGATATGGTGGCGTATGGAAAACTACCAACAATGGAACAACATTTATCCCGGTTTTTGACTCGGTTGGTGTGAGCAGCATTGGAGCTATTGGCATTTCATCATCGGATCCTGAGCAAGTTTGGATTGGTACCGGGGAAGCATATAATGCAAGAAGTACGCACGCTGGTGAAGGTGTTTTCTTTTCGAAAAACGGTGGAGAAAACTGGGAATCAAAAGGACTGGAGGATACACACCATATATCGACATTGATTGTTCACCCAACCAACCCTGATGTCGTTTTTGTGGCGGCTATGGGGCATCTTTTCACACCCAAACGAACAACGTGGGGTATTTAAAACTAACGATGGAGGAAACTCATGGGAAAAGGTTTTATTTGTTGATGAAAACACCGGGGTAATCGATTTGATAATTAATCCTGAAAATCCGGATATCCTTTTTGCAGCAGCCTATGAGAAATACAGGTCTCCATGGCACTATGAAGCCGGAGGGGAAAAAAGCGGTATCTATAAATCACCAGACGGAGGTGACAGTTGGGAAAGAATAAGCTCAGGGCTTCCAAACGGGAAGCTTGGCCGCATTGGCTTGGCCTTGTGCTATAAACAACCAAACATTGTTTACACGGTAATAGAAAACCTGAATCCTAAAAAAGGGATCGAAGTTGATGAGAGCATACGAATGAACCAGCTTCGCGATCCATATTTCGACCAGCTTATTGGTGGCGAAGTATACAGATCGAACGATAATGGCAATAATTGGAAGAAAATGAATACCGACAGTTGCAATATGAGTGCAAAAGCAGCATATTCATTTAATAAAATTATGGTTTCACCAGATGATCCAAACAGGATAACCATTAGCAGCGATGCCCTGCTCACTTCGTTGGACGGCGGAAAAACCTGGCTGGATTGCACATGGCCACAAAAACACTTTTTCCTAAATATGTTTGGGGATATCCGATCGTTTTGGGTAAACCCGGAGGACGGAAACCATATGATGATTGGAAGTGATGGAGGTTTATATGTGACTTATGACGGGGGAATCTCCATGGAGCATAAATACCTCCCCTTAAATGAAATATATACTGTTGAAACCGACAATGCTACACCATACAATATTTATCTTGGGTTGCAAGACCATGAAGCCTGGAAAGGCCCGGTCAACAGTTGGTCGGGAAATGTTGGGTTCGAAGATTGGCGCGTGGTTGGTATGTGGGATGGAATGTACACAAAAGTTGATCCGGTTGATAATCGTTGGCTGTACACAACTACCCAGTTTGGCGCACATCAAAGAGTTGACCAAAAAACCGGGACCAGGATAAAAATTGAACCAATGAGCCCTGATACCATCCGACCATACCGATATGCCTGGACACCTCCGTTGGCAATTTCACACCATAACCATCAAACGATTTATACAGGTGGGCAAATGCTGCTTAAATCAACTAAACAAGGCGAAAATTGGGAAGAAATCAGCCCCGACCTTACGACCAACAATCCCGGAAAAATTGCCGGAAAAGGGCACATGATGTATTGCACCATTACCGCCATTTCAGAGTCCCCACTTTCTGAAGGAAGCCTTTGGGTTGGAACCGATGATGGCCGAATCCATTCAACAAATAACAATGGAAAAACCTGGACCGAATTCACAGCAAAAATAGCTGCGCTTGGTGGTAAAAAAGACTATTGGGTATCCAGGATCGTCTGTTCGATGCACAACCCGAAAAGGGCGTTTGTTACCAAATCAGGCTTCCGAAACGATGATTTTGAAGCTCTGGCCTTTAAAACAGAGGACAATGGCAAAACATGGACTAAAATAACAAACGGGCTTCCGGTTTCGCCTGTAAATGTTGTTCGTGAGGACCCAAAAAACCCTAACCTTTTATACCTCGGCAACGATAAAGGGGTTTATATTTCCTTCGATCAGGGAAACAACTGGCAGGCACTCAAAATCAATATGCCTTCGGTTCCGGTTAAAGACCTGAAAATCCATGCACGCGAAAATGATTTGATAGTGGGCACTTATGGCAGGGGAGCATATATTTGCGATGTATCTTTAATCCAACAACTTCCTGAAAAGTTAAACAGAAACCTGCTTTTTGATATTGAGCCGAAACCCCAAAGAAATTTTTCGGAACAGGCATGGTGGGGAAACTATGAATTGATGGGTGACAACCATCTTTCGACCCCCAACGAACCAAACGGATTGGTTATTTATTACTATTTACACAAAAATTATGGCACAAAACCAAAAATGGAAATAGCAAATAACCAGGACGAATTGATCCAATCTTTTGACTTGGAAGGCAACACCAAAGGCTTGCATAAAACAATTTGGAATACCGTTCGTGCCAAGCCTGGATCATACAAAATAACACTAAATATTGATGGGAAGGTTTTTGAAAAAACCGGAATTGTTACAAATTCCCCGGTTTGGCCGGTGGGTACCATCGTTCATTAATTTTATTGTAATTGACCAAAAAAAAGCAAAAAGGCCATCTCTAAAAAGAGTGGCCTTCACAGACTAAAACGAATACATGAAATCGAAAATTTTTTCGTCTGCTTTTTAACTAACGGTTTCCTGTATCAAATAGTATTCATGGCTTTATCTTTATTATTCTTCCTCTGTTTCTACTTCAATTTTTACCTCAACTTCTTCTTTGTCGCCTTTTTTAATTTTCTGCATCCGAATTATTTTGCCATCTTTTTTGATTTCTTTTACGCCTTCGCCCATGTCTTTTAAAAGGAACTCTGATTCTTTACCACCTTCAATAATCTTGACAAGGCCATCGTCATCAGCTATCACCTTAATTTTTTTCTCCACATGAGGGAAATCGCCTTTAATTTCATCCACGATAACATTAACATCTATATTTTCCAATTCTTCATCGGCCACTTCATTCCTGATAATTTCGATTTTTTCACGGCCGCCGCTCAACTTCTTTTTCTTATAAGAAATAATTCCCGGATCGCTTAAGTCAATTACATTTCCTTTCACCTTTTTCTTAATGATATTCACATGAGGCGATCCTTTTTTCGCAGTCCAAACCATGTGGTCACCATACAGCTCTTCCAAACAACCATCGCCACTAAAGAAAACATTGCCGTGAGCATCGTCGTCACTAAATTTAAATTCCTTCACCATTTTATTTTTACCATTATCGGTCATATACATAATGACTTTATGCTTTCCTCCATCGACATCCGTGTCAATATCAAAATCAAATTTGAATTCTTTTAACGAATCCAAAACCCCAACGCGCTCACCAATCCATTCAAACCCTTTGGTTGAGTCGCTTTTTAGTACAAAAACACTTTCATCACTTAAAACGGTATCCATAACAGTTTTTTTACCGTCTTCAATTTTAACCATCTTAATGTGTTTCTTATGCCCCCTTGGTGGGTCTTGCGGTAATTCCCTTAACGAGAAAGAAGTCAATACCAAAAATCCAATAATAAGTAGTCCGGTTGCTGATAAATAATTTTTCATCTTTCTATTTTTTAAAATTTTATTCTCTGCCAACAAATATAGCTTACCTTCAGCCTACCAATCAGTTATAGCCTGGTTAAAATCTGTTAAGGAAAAGTTAAATGCCAATTTGCACTTTTAGAAATTCCTATATTTGAATCATGAACAAAAGGCTTTTCACTGGTTTAGTAATATTAATGGGCATTTCCATTTTTGGCATAATAAGCATTCAACTTGTTTGGATGAAGAATGCAGTAAACGTTAAAAACGAACTGTTTATTCGCGGGGTTGATGACGCTTTGGTTAAAACCTCAGAACGTTTGGAAAAAATACAGGACCTTTCATTGATACATGAAATGGTATTTCCTGATTCTTTGGACCAGAAAAATATGAATGTGGATATTGATTATATTATTGATGATGTTGACGGCACAGGATTAATTTCCAATGAAGATGACACCATAATTACAAAATTGGGAACTCCAAAAATTATCTCATTAAAAAAGCAAAAAACAGGGAAAATTGAAAAGCCTTTACTGATCTCAAAAAAGTTTATCCCTGAGAAAGGAAACGCTCAAATCCGAATGCATTTTGAATCGGACAGCGACAAGAATGGTACATTTACATATAAAATTGAACATTTTGAAGATACCACCAACAACCATGTTATTGTAAATACAACAAGCAACGGGAACATTGTTTTAATCAGTAGTGACTCAATCACAACAAAGGTTAATTCGCTGGTTGAATTAAAAAAGCTCCATGTTGATTCGTTGCTTACAAAGATTGATACGACGGTTGTGTTTTTTCCAGATGTTAGAAAAAAAGCAAAAAAAAGGGTGTGGCAGATTAAAGAAACTATGAACCAGTTTGTAACCGAAATTGCCACTTTCGACCTTAAAAAACTGGATTCCAAACTCATTGAAAAAGTTTTAAAGGAAGAGTTAACAAACAGAAATATACCAATCGATTTTGAGTATGGTATTTTTGTAGATACACTGCTCACCCACAAATCGGAAAACATTGGTGTTGAACAACTACAAAAAAGCAAGCTACACACGAAACTTTATACAAACGATGTGATCGAAAAAAACATAAAACTCGCTGTTGTTTTCCCTAAAAGGGATTCGTTTATTTACAAGTCGGTGAGTTGGTTGTTGATTGCTTCACTGATTTTTTCATTGATCATATTATTGACTTTTGCGCTTAGTATTTATTACATATTAAACCAAAAGAAAATTTCGGAAATGAAATCGGATTTCATCAATAATATGACCCACGAATTTAAAACCCCCATTGCCACAATATCGGTTGCAACCGACTCTATTTCAAACGACAAGGTGATAAACAACCCCGACAAAATACGCTATTTCACAGGAATGATCAAAAAAGAAAACATCCGTATGAACCGACAGGTAGAGGATATTTTAACCATTGCCCGTCTCGATAAAAAAGATTTTGAATTTAAGTGGGAAGCAATTAACGCGCATGATATAATAAACGATGCTATTCAGGGTATTGTGCTTCAAATTGAAAAACGCGGAGGAACTATCGACACAAAATTAGAGGCAGCAAATCCGGTTGTAACCACCGATAAAATGCATTCTACAAACATTGTTTATAACCTACTGGACAATGCCAACAAATATTCCCCAAATACACCGGAAATAAAAGTTAATACAAAAAATAAAAACAACGGATTATTAATTATTGTTTCCGATAAGGGAATTGGTATGACAAAAGCTGTTCAAGGTAGGGTATTTGAACGATTTTACAGGCAGGCAAGCGGGAATATCCACAATGTAAAAGGTTTCGGCTTGGGATTAAGTTATGTGAAAGCTGTTGTGGAAGCAAACAAAGGAACAATCAGTGTTCAAAGCGAACCCGAAAAGGGAAGTGTTTTTACCGTATTTTTACCTTTTACGAGGGAATAGGAAAAAGCCTCCCCTAACCCCTCCAAAAGAGGGGAATTAAAAAAGAAGTCATGCTATGTTATGACTACTTAATTTATAATTTAATGAAAGAAAAGGAGCATATTTTTTTGGTGGAAGATGACCTGAGTTTTGGGGCCGTATTAAAATCGTACCTTGAAATCCACGATTTTAACGTCACCTGGGTTGATGATGGAAAGTTTGCCATTGACAGGTTTAAAAATGCTACTTTTCAACTTTGCATCCTTGATGTGATGTTACCAAATGTGGATGGATTTACCATTGCCAAAGAAATCCGTAGGGTAAATGAAAGTGTCCCCATTATTTTCCTGACTGCAAAAGCACTAAAGGAAGACATTTTAAAAGGGTACAACGTTGGTGCCGATGACTATATTACCAAACCATTTGATACCGAAGTGTTGGTGTATAAAATAAAAGCGGTGCTAAAGAGAAAAAATTTTGGCGATTTCAAAGAAATTAATGAATTCACCATTGGAAAGTTTGCCTACGATTATAAACTCCGGAAAATAACCATTGACGGATATTCCCAAAAACTTTCGCCAAAGGAGGCTGAATTATTGAAACTACTATGTTTGCATGAAAATGAGCTCTTATCAAGAGAAACTGCACTGAATAAGATCTGGGGCGAGGATGGATACTTTACCGCCCGGAGCATGGATGTGTTTATTACAAAGCTCCGAAAATACCTTTCTGCCGATCCGAATATTGAAATAAAAAATATACACGGCAGTGGTTTTCTTCTTGAAATAAAAAAATAGATTGGTATCTTTAAAGCACCAAGATAACCTTTTATTTTCATCCGAACCTAATTAACATGACCAACAAAGCAGTAGCAATTATTACCGGTGCCAGCCGTGGAATTGGAAAAACGGTCGCCGAATTTTTTGCAAATGCGGGTTGCCAACTGGTACTGATTGCCCGAGACAAAGAAAAACTTGAGAAATTATCCAACGACATTCAAAAACAAAACAATTGTCCTGCACCAATGCTATTTGCTTTTGACGTGGAAAAATCCGAATTGATAACCAATTGTATTTCACAAAGCCTTGAAGCTTTTGGCAGGATCGATGTCCTGGTAAACAATGCCGGGATTTATTTGGAAGGCACTTCTTCTATTGAGCCCGCTAATTTTAAAAAACAGTTGGCAATTAATTTAACGGCACCCTTCGAATTTCTTAAACAAGTTGTTCCGGTAATGAAATTGCAACAAAGCGGCGCCATTTTCAACATTGCTTCGCGTGCGGGCAAAGTTGGTTTTTCAGAGAGTGGTGGTTACAGTGCCTCAAAGTTTGGGTTGGTCGGATTAAGTGAATCGTTTTATCGGGAACTTGCCCCGTTTGGAATCTCGGTGACTGCCATTTGCCCGGGTTGGGTCAATACCGAAATGGCATACGTTGCAGGCACTCCGCTCAAAGGGCAAGAAATGATACAAGCAAAAGATATTGCAAAAACCATTGAATACCTGCTTAGCCTTTCCCCAGGGGCTCGCGTAAAAGAAATAATACTTGAATCAGCGAAAAGCATACACTAATGAAAACCATTGGAATAATTGGAGGCACAAGTTGGGTTTCGACCCTTGATTATTACAGGCTTTTAAATGAATATACCAATCAAAAACTGGGAGGGTTAAATGCAGCTAAAATAATCCTCTATTCGGTAAACTTTGCCGAAATTGATTTGATCCTTAAAACCAAAGGATTGGAAAATATTTACCCTATCATTCAACACGCTGTCCAATCAATTAAAAATGCCGGTGCTGATTTTTTACTTTTAGGGGCAAACACCTTGCATCAATTTGCCGACCGGATTGAAAAAGAATTTGGGCTTCCGATTGTACATATTGCAAAAGAAACGGGTAAATCCATCCAAAAAGAAAACATCAAAAAAGTGATTTTGCTTGGAACAAAATATACCATGGAAATGGATTTTTATCCCCGGGCACTTCATGATTATGGAATCGATGTTATTGTCCCTAAAAAAGAAGACCGCTTGTATATTCATGATGCAATTATTAATGAACTGCTGAATGAAGAATTTAAGCCAACCACAAAAACAAGGCTATTATCCATTATCAATAACCTGAGCGGTCAGGGAGCAGAAGGTATTATTTTAGGTTGTACGGAACTACCCTTGATTATCAAACCCGAGGATACTGTGCTTCCGCTTTTTGACACCACAAAAATACACGCAAAAGCTGCAGTTAATGTTGCAAATGACTAATATATACGACAATGCCGGAATTAAACTCACAACCAACCTTAGCGGACTTTCAGAAATATGTTGAGCAGCTCGAAAAAGAAAGAGGATTTGCCAAGCAAACCACCATTGACAAGTGCCTCTTACTTGGCGAAGAAATAGGTGAACTATTTAAAGCAGTAAGGAAAGCCGAAGGATTATTAATCGATGAAAATTCCAATTTTTCAGAAATCGGGGATGAACTCTCCGATATATTTATCTATTTATGTGCCATTGCCAATCGAAAAAATATTGATTTGGAAAGTGCATTTCGCAACAAAGAAGAAAAAAACAAACAACGAACCTGGATATAAAGCAAATGGGAACGATCAAAGTAACTTATGACGAAATGAAATCGGAATTCCGAAGGATTCTGATCAAAGCAAAATTAACACCTGAAAAGGCTCAAAAATGTGCAGAAATATTTGCTACAAATAGCCTTGAGGGGATTTATTCGCACGGGGTTTATCGTTTCCCCAGGTTTATCGAATACATTCAAAAAAACTATATTGATGTACATGCGGAACCTGAAGAGATCCATTCAATAGGAGCTATGGAGCAATGGGATGGAAACCTTGGACCGGGGCCATTAAATGCCGAAGTTTGCACCGATCGTGCCATGGAACTTGCCAGTGAACATGGCATCGGTTGTGTTGCCATTCGGAATACCAACCACTGGATGCGAGGTGGGTATTATGGATGGGAAGCGGCAAAAAAAGGCTTTATATTTATTGGATGGACAAACACTATTGCCAATATGCCGGCATGGGGAGCAAAAGATGTCCACTTGGGAAATAACCCATTGGTTTTTGCTGTGCCATATAATAACGAAGCAATCGTGCTCGACTTTGCCATGACCCAATTCTCGTATGGAAAAATGGAGGAGCTGGTCGTAAAAGAAAAAGATTTGCCTTTTGCCGGGGGGTATAACAAACATGGCAACTTGACTAATAATCCCAAAGAAATTCTGGAAACAAACAGGGCACTTCCAATTGGGTATTGGAAAGGTGCAGGATTATCGCTTTTACTGGATATTCTTGCAAGCATCCTGTCTGCAGGATTGGCTACCCACCAAATAAGCAAATTGGAAAGCGAGCATAGTGTATCGCAGGTATTTATTGCGATTGACATAAAAAAACTGCAAAACTTCCCAGCGATTGATAATTCTGTTTCTGAAATCATCCGTGACCTAAAAAAATCAATCCCGGAAGATGAAACACAAAAAACCAGGCATCCTGGGGAACGGGTTGTTCAAACCAAAAAGGAAAACCTTGAAGATGGCATTCCGGTCGATAAAAACGTTTGGGAAGAAATAACACACTTATAAGATTCATCGAAAATAATTAGAAATCAGGGAACCGTTCTCTTAAAAAAGAACGGTTCCCTGATCATTATTCATATTCTTGTATAATTGTCCCAACAGTTCTTAACAAAGCTGTTTGCGTATCGATAAAATTGTAGATTGCTGTTAACCTACCCTGTGCGGCATTTAAATAAAGGTTCTGTACATCCCTGAAATTAAAAGAATTAATTGCACCAGCCTCGAACTTTTCCTGTGAAATTTGAAGGTTCAATTTTGCAGCAGTAAGGTTTTCTTCTGCCAGGTTCAACAGGGCTTGCCTCACCAAATAAAATTCGTATAGATTTGCAAGGCTATTGCTTAGGTCATGTTTCATATCATCCACTTCAACAAGACCAACCTGCTCTTCGATTTTAGCAATTTGAAGGGCCCTTTTTCGGTTGCCTCCACTAAACAAATTTATGCTAAGCGTAAAATTGCCATAGAAATTTGAAGCGCTTTTCCAGTCACCGCCATTTACTTCATATTTAGTTCGTGCATTGCTTAAACTTGTACCTCCGTTAAATGTCAGGCTGGGCATAAAATCACTTTTTGCCGCTGCCACAGCATTCTCCAAAAGCCTTTGATTGATATATTGGTTCTGAAGTGCCTTATTGTTTTCGAACATTTGCGCCTGCAAATCGGATAGAACGTATTCAACCGGAATTGCAGAAAAATCCTCCGTTAACTCATATGAAAGATTTCCATTAACTGCCATTAAATAATTTAGATCACGAAGGGCGTTTTTATATGCCACTTCTTGCAAAAGATATGCAGATTGATCGGACAAATAGGAATTTTGTGCCTGAAGCACATCATAAGTTACCGATGTTCCAAACTCTTTTTTATGTTTTTCTTTCTCAAAACGGCCTTCCGAAAGTTTCATTACTTCGTTAACAGTAGCAAGTTTCTCTTTCTCCAACAAAGCAGAATAATAGGCAAGTATCACCGATTGAATTGTGCCTTCTACCATAATTGCGGTATTTTGTTTTGAAAGGTTTTCCAATTCTTCAAAACGTTGCTTGCTAATCCTCACCGCATAACCATCAAAAAGTGTCCAGTTTAACGATACTCCCGCAGAAATACTGTTACGTACATAATCTTCGCTCTCGTTTAAATTAGATGCATTATCCGATCCCAATGAAGCAGAGATGTAAGGGTACCTTCCGGCATTGCCCCAGTTATTCCTAATTTCGGCTATTTGTTGGTCTTGCTTTACGATCTGAATACTATAATTATTCTCAAGAGCTGTAGCTATGGCATCGCCCAAAGAAAGTGCCTGCTGGGCATTTGTCAGCACTACTATCATCAAAAACGTATATATTAAAAATAATTTTTTCATGCGAATATTTTAACTTTTAGTATTTATTGCTATCATTCTATGCCTACAATAGAAACGAAAACAAAATTTAACCGCTAAGGTGCAAAGACGCAAAGTTTTCCTTTGCATCTCAGCGACTCTGCGGTTAATATCCATATTCTTTATTTCTACCCATTTTATCCTATTTCCCAATAGATGAGGCTTTTAACTTTTAATTTCTTGGTTTTTATCGGTAAAAATCTTAATCCCGATGAATTTTCATCATTTCTATTCGTGTCATTTTAATTATTAGGTTCACGGCCGTTACTTTTTACTTCCTCTTCTTCTTCGTGGTAGATAGTATCGTCAAATTTGCGTTGGGCATTTAGCCATGCAATTTCAACATGTTCAGGTTCAAGCTTCTTCCCTGACCAGGTTTCACGAACAAAACGCCTAATATCGTTCAAAACCATAATTAATGCAGGGAAAAATAAAAGGATAAACATGGTTCCGAATGCTACACCGTAAACCAATGAAATTGCCATTGGGATTAAAAACTGTGCTTGAAAACTTTTCTCAAGTACCAACGGGAATAATCCAACTGAAGTGGTAAGTGTTGTTAAAATAATTGGCCGCAACCTTGATTTTCCAGCCTCAATAATGGCATCTTTTAACTTTTTCCCTTCCGTAATTAATAAATTAAACTTCGCCAAGAATACTACAGCATCGTTAACGATTACCCCGGTAAGTGCCACAATCCCCCACAAGCTTAAAATTGAAAGGGGCTTTCCATGAATCCCATGCCCCCAAACTGCACCAAGTATTGAAATCGGGATCATGATAATAATAATCATTGGCTGCTCAAAGGATTTAAAATTGATCATCAGGATAAAAATAATTGCCAAAAATGCCATGGGGAATAAAAACATTAAGTCCCCCATATTTCGTTGGCTTTCTTTTTGTTGTCCTTGAAACTCTACCCGGATCCCTGGAAAATGTAGATTTAATTCAGGTATTACTTCTGCTTTTACCAACTCCAGTATTTCAGTAACAGATGCATCAGGGTCAACCATATCGGCGTTTACCCTAATTTCGCGCTTACCATTATAACGATTTATATTTACCGGGCCACGTTTCATTTTGTAATCAACAAGTTCCAACAAAGGAAACTCTCCTTGTTGCGTTACTATTTTTAATTTTTCCAATTGTCCAAGGCGTTCACGCCCTTCCGATGGAAACCTGACCCAAATCCTGATTTCATCGCGCCCAACCTGCATACGTTGTGCTTGCCCCCCGTAAAATGCCTGACGTACCTGGTTGGCTATGGTACTTTCGTTTAAGCCCATCATATAAGCTTTGGGCTTAAGTTCCAAAAGGATTTCCTGTTTTCCCATAGCATTGGTATTAACAACATCTTTTAGCTGTGGATACTGCTGTAATTTCTCCATAATAAAATCACGGCCAGCTTCAAGTTCCTCAATATTGCGTGAAAGTAATCCAATAGAAACCGGGTCTCCAAAACGGCTACGTGCCCCAATGGTATATTTTTCTGCTTCAGGAACCAGTCCTATCTTTTGCCTTATTTTTTTAATTATCTCAAACGAACTAATACCTGTTTCCTCTGAATTTCGTGGAGAAACATCCACGCTCCCGGTATGGGCACCACTTTCCGATCCATCGAAAGCCGAACCTAGTATAAGTATACTATTTTCAATAATTGGGATGGTATCGTTATACTCATCCATCAATTCTTGGTTAACGACCCAAACAATACTATCGAACCGTTCCAGATATTCCATTGTTTGTTTTTCTCCTGATCCGGGTGTAAATGCAATATTTATATTAAATGAATCGAACTCCATTCGAGGGAAGAATGTGGTTTTAATAATTTGCCCTCCAATCAAGCCCAGAGTGATTAAAATCATTGCTACCGGAACTCCCATTACAATGTAACGCCATTCGAGAACCAATTTAATTACCCGATCGTATGCATAATCACGTAACCATGTAAAAAATCCTTCGGTATATTTCTTTAGCCCTTTTGCTTTTCTCTGCAATGCTTTCCGGTTCAGAACCTTCTTGTTGCCTAAATGTGCAGGAAGTACTAAAAATGCTTCAAAGAGTGAAACCAATAAACTGGCAATAACAATAACCGCCATTTCGTACATCATTTCCATTCGCCCTGTTATAAAGATCAGCGGAGAAAATGCAACAACAGTTGTAAGGACCGATGCAATTACGGCAGGAATAACTTCAACAGTACCATCTACGGCTGCACGCATTGGGCGCTTCCCTCTTTCAAAATGTTGAAAGATGTTTTCACCAATAACAATTCCGTCATCAACCAAAATTCCAATTACCAATATCATTCCAAAAAGCGACATCATGTTTATGGTCACTCCCATAAGGTTTACAACGATAAACATCCCCAGAAATGAAGCGGGGATACCCCAAGCAACCCACAAAGACAACCGTGTGCTTAACATCATTCCCAATATAAGTACAACGAGAAATAAGCCCTGTCCCCCATTTTGGTACAACAATTTCAAACGTGAACCAAGAATATCAAGAAATGAACGGGAAAGAATCAGTTCAACCCCTTGGGTTTTTGCATTAAATTCTTTCACATAATTTTTAATGTACTTGTCAATTCCATTTAAATCTTCAGTTATTAATTTGTTTACCCGAATACTTATCAGCGGATTGCCTCTTTCAAGTGCCTTATTGGGGACATCTGAAAACTTCATTTTCACCATCGCAATATCCCGAATTCGCAGTACGCTCCCGTCAGGATTGGCGCGTAAAATTATATTCCCAATTTTATTCGGATCGGCACTTCGCGAACGCATACGAATTAAAAGCTCTTCTTCCTCTGAGCGGATTTGCCCGCCGGAAACATCACGGTTATTTTGTGAAATAGCGTTTTGAATATCGGTAAAAGTTATCCCGTAGCGAAGCAAATCTTCTTCACTGGCTTCCACAGAAATTTCCAGAGCAGGGAAACCACTAATGCTCACCTGGCTAATATGTCCCGATGCCAAAAAATCTTCCTCAACTTGTTGTGCATAAGATTTCAGAGTCATTAAATCAACATCGCCTGTAACCATCAAACGGGCTGCTGGTGAAGTTGTCCTGGTTTTTGATACGATCGGGCGTTCAGCGGCTGTAGGCAGTGCAGATATACCATCAACTGCAGTTTTTATCTCAATCATTGCTTCATCCACATCGTAATTTGGTTCAATTTCGATGGTCACCCTGGAACTGTTTTCCGAAGACACAGAATTAATTTCGTAAATCCCCGGAATTGCCCGAACCGCTTCTTCAATTCGGGATGTTACCCCTTCTTCCATCTCCACAGGCGAAGCCCCCGGATACGAAACACTAACCCTCAGGATATGGGATTCCCTTTCGGGGAAAAATGACTTTTTCATGGAGTAAAGGCTAATGCCTCCAACAATAACCAGAAAAACAATAATCAGGTTAGCGTAAAATGGAAACTTGACAAAAAGTTCAACTATTTTTTTCATATGTATTCCTTATTTTGTTTGTGGTTTCCCGGGCTTTTCTCCTGAGGTTTGTCCGCTTTTAGCCTTTTCCTCACCCAAAATTCCTACTGGCATATTCTCTTTTACATTAATAAGTGGTTCAACCACTATTTTTATCCCTTCATCAAGGCCATCAAAAATTAGCGTGGTCTCCGTCAACTTTACTACATTAATATCCTGCTTTTTAAGTTTTCCATCCTCTATGGAATAAACAGTATTTGTATTAAAAACTGCATTTCGCGGAATTTCCATCGAATTCTTGATTTTGTGGCCAGGAAAATCAACTACCCGATATTCTCCTGTTAATAACGGATCTTTTGGAGTACTATTCACCTTAACAAAAACACTTCTTGACTGGGTAGTGGGATCAATAAAATTGGCTTTTCTTACAACAATCCCTTGTTTTTGGTTTTGGTAGTCTTCTTCATAAACCAAAACCTCATCACCTATTTTAATCCATTTGCTTTCTTTATTTGGCACTGGCACTTCAATTTCAACATGGTCAGTTCGAATCATTTTTCCAATTTGACCACCTGTGTTAACATATCCCCCAACCTCAAAATTTACCTGTGTAAATGTTCCGTTAAAAGGCGCGTATAAAGAATGACGCATCAATTTTTTCTCATCCTGTTTTATCGAATAATATGCACTTATCACATCTCTGCTTGCCAGGAATATTTTCAATTTATCGCTTTCTATTTCGGGTAATGGAGGAATATCTTTTTCTAAATCGATTGTATAAAAAAACTTTTCGTAATCCGGGTAATAATCTGGATAATCAATTTTAAGATCTGGCAAAAGTGTAGTCATTGTGGTCAGGAACTGGCTTTTTTTCGCCTGAAGTGCCAATTCAGCCTCATCTTTATAAATAACTGCAAGCAACTGCCCTTTACGGAATGCTTCTCCTTTTCGTAGCAATACTTCTCCAGGTTCAATTTTGCCGGCAGCTTCGGCAACAAGTGTTACTTCGCTTCCCGTAACTGCCCTCCCCTCTTTCGACAGGGGTGAAACAATATCGGTATAAACAACTTTTTTTGCTTTTACAAAGCGTTTCATTTCCACTTCCGGTTTTTGCTTTTGCTCAGGTTTCATCGAAACAAATAGTTCCGAAAGTGCTGCTGATCCTCCCAGCAATACAATCAAAGCAACAATAATAAATGTAATTTTTCTCCAACTCATGGCTATTTTTCTTTGTTTATTTGTAATCTGCAATTGGTGTTTGTGTAATCGAATCCCCAACCTAAATTTTGAAAAATGGATAACAAGGTCTCCCTCATTTCATCAATTTTTGACGCACTAACGTTTTTCAATGCCCTTTTGTTATTCTCTTTAAGAATATCAACTATCATTGATTTATGGTTTTCCGCTTTTGGGGTATAACAAATAAGTTTCTTTCTTCGGTCAGTGGGATCAGCTATTCGTTGTACCCATCCATTTTTTTCCATGGTATCAATCAGGCGTGTAAGCGTTGTTTTGTCTTTTCGGGTAATGGTTGCCAATTCCTGTTGTGTAAGCCTGTTTTGATTAAATAATTCATGCATTATAGCCCACTGCTCAATAATAAGTGGGATTCCTGCCTTTTGTAAGGAAAGGTTTATATTATAGTGCAAGGCCCTATCGGCTTGATAGATTAGGTAGCTGATGGGAATTTCTTTCAATTTATATTTCATAAACTCAGTAACAAATTGCAGCACCAATAGTTGTACTGCCAACTTAATTTTGCGAAATTAACTTTTCTTTTCATATTTTAAACCTTCAATAAGATCGATGAAATAATAAAAGGTTTAATGCCATTTCTTTTATATTGCTTATTTACAATTTTTATCTGATGAACACAACAAAACATCACATATATCGACCTTATAAAAGGAAACTTTAAAAGGGATGAAGTACCTTAAATAATTATTGCCATATTTCGGCAACAATCATCTTCCTTGAATATTATCATCGTTTTCATATCTAGAAGTATTAACTTTGCTATCCAATTTTAAGTCGCACATTGATGCAAATATTAGAGTTTGACACACTAATTGTTGGAAGTGGATTGGCAGGACTATCGGCGGCATACCATTCATCGAATCACGGATCGGTTGCTATCGTTACAAAATCTGAACTTGATATCAGTAATTCATATTATGCGCAAGGGGGAATTGCAGCAGCAATTGCAAGCGATGACACTCCTGCCACCCATATGCATGACACGCTTGTTGCCGGAAGAAGGATGTGCGACAGAGATGCAGTAAGAATATTGGTAAACGAGGGGAAAGAACGTGTATTGGAGCTGATTGAAATGGGAATGCCTTTTGATAAAGTTGATGGAAAAATTACTTTGGGGCTGGAGGGTGGCCACAGCAAACGAAGGATTTTACACGCAGGAGGTGATGCAACAGGAAAAGAGCTCACTTCCTTTTTTCTAAAAAAAATACAGGATAAAAACAACATTCAGGCTTTCGAGTATACTGCAGTTGTCCGTTTGCTAAAAAAGGGGAATTGTATAACCGGGGTACAGGCAATCGATTTTATTTCAGGAAAAAACGTTATTTTCAGGGCAAAAGCCGTAATACTTTCTACAGGAGGGCTTTCCAGGGTGTATTCAAGAACCACAAACCCACACACTGCCACTGGAGACGGGATTGCATTGGCATATGAAGCCGGAGCCAGAATTGCCGATTTGGAATTTATTCAGTTTCATCCATCTGCATTATACATCCCCAACCAGGATGCCTTTTTAATCAGCGAGGCTGTTCGTGGCGAAGGAGCCTGGTTATTAAACGAAGAAGGTAAAAGGTTTATGGTTGACATTCACCCATTAGCAGAACTTGCCCC
Source organism: Prolixibacteraceae bacterium (assembly GCA_963677475.2). Lineage (GTDB taxonomy): Bacteria > Bacteroidota > Bacteroidia > Bacteroidales > Prolixibacteraceae > JABMQB01. The sequence continues at coordinate 318,519 of CAXXQD010000023.1, forward strand.
AAGGGATATTGTTGCCTTTGCCATTTATAACCAAATTAAAAAATCGGAGTCTAAAGTAGTTTACCTTTCGTTGGCACATCTCGATGCAGAGAAAATCAAAAACAGGTTCAAAACAATTTACACTAAGCTTCAGGAATATAACTTCGATTTGTGCAAAGACCTCTTGCCAGTTGCACCTGCGGCCCATTATATGGTGGGGGGAATACGAACAGGCCTAGAAGGAGAAACCAATATCGAAGGGCTATTTGTTTGCGGAGAAGCTGCATCTACTGGTGTTATGGGAGCCAACCGACTTGCAAGTAATTCTTTATTGGAATGCCTCGTGTTTGGGAAACGTTGCAGTGACAAGGCTGCACAACTAAACGAGATCGACTGTGACTTGCAAAAAGAATTCGAACCAATGCTCATAAACCCTGAAAATGAAAATTTCTTTTTAGAAAGGAAAAACGAAATCGCCTATTTGATGAGCGAAAATGTGGGTATTGTAAGAACAAAACCAAAGTTGCAGGCTGCATTAACACGGCTTGAAGAATTGGACAAAGAATTATTCGGATACGAGGACGAATACAATAAGCATAAAGTAAAAAACCTGCTACAGGTTAGCATGTTGATTACTCGCTCAGCCATAATCAGGGAAGAAAGCAGGGGGGTGCACATTAGGGGCGATTTTCAAAAGCAAAATACCGATTATAAAGAACACATCATTCAACAAAAAGACAAAGAAATTATTTTTGAACCAATTAGGACATAATATTAATGAATAAAGAAGAACTAAAATCAGCCGAGGCACTTATTACTATAGCACTCGAAGAAGATATTGCAGGAGGGGATATTACAACAGACAATTTAATCCCTGCCGAATCAAGAAAAAAGGCAAATATGGTGGCAAAAGCTGATGGTGTTATCGCCGGACTTGAAGTTGCCAAAATGGTTTTTCAGAAATTAGACCCCGATTTGGTTTGGAATGAACATAAACCTGATGGCTCAAAAGTTAAAAAAGGCGATACTATTGTTTCTTTTTCAGCGTCATATAGGGCTTTACTAACCGGGGAAAGAACCGCATTGAATTTTCTGCAAAGAATGTCAGGAATAGCAAGCATTTCCAATATTTATGCAGAAGAAATCAAAGATTATAAAACCAAAATATTAGATACACGTAAAACCTTACCCGGTTTTAGGTTATTGGACAAATATGCCGTTAAAACCGGAGGTGCAACCAATCATAGAATTGGATTGTTTGACATGGTGATGATAAAAGATAACCACATTAAAGTTGCTGGTGGCATAACCAATGCAGTAAGCGAAATTCGTCCGAATATACCCAAAGGCATTAAAATTGAAGTGGAAACCACCAACCTGAAAGAAGTGGAAGAAGCAATGACTGCCGGAGCAGATATAATCATGCTTGATAATATGGACAATGCAACCATGAAAGAAGCAGTGGAAATTATTAAAGGCAAGGCTGCAATTGAAGCCTCCGGAAATATGACATTGGAAAGATTGAAAGGCGTTGCCCAAACAGGAGTTGATTTTATATCGATTGGTGCACTAACCCATTCTATTTCTGCATTGGACATTAGCCAAAGAATTATCGATTAATTATGAACCTTGTAATAGATATTGGCAATTCAAGGACTAAATTCGCCCTTTTCAACAGAGGGGAAATAATGATTTCTGTACCTGTTGATGAGTTTTTGCCGGAACATGTCACAATTTTAAAAGATGAGCACCCTTCCCTAGACAAGGTAATTGTATCGTCCGTCAAAGATTATTCAACAGAACTGAAAACAACGTTGAAAGAAGAATTTGACCACTATTTAGACCTTGACCATACTACAAAAATCCCCATCGAAAATAAATATGCATCAAAAGAAACCCTCGGAAAAGACAGGATAGCTGCCGTAATTGGGGCAAATTATTTGTACCCCTCCGAAAATGTACTTGTTATTGATGCTGGAACGGCCATTACTTACGATATCATTACTAAAGAAAACACTTATCTGGGGGGAAATATATCTCCCGGAATTGACATGCGCTTCAAAGCTTTAAATAAATTTACGGGTAAACTTCCATTGGTTTGTCTTAATGACGAAAAACATTTATTTGGAACAACTACAGAAACTGCAATTCGATTTGGTGTGCAAAATGGGGTAATTTATGAGGTAGGTCATACAATCGAAGAATTTAACAAAATTTATCATGATTTAAAAGTTATTTTAACAGGTGGCAATAGTGATTTTTTTGATAAAAAGTTAAAAAATTCTTTCTTTGTAAACTTAAATTTAGTTGCGATAGGATTAAACAGGATTTTGGAACATAACACAGATGACTGAATGATTTATGTATCAGTATTTTAAAGTGGATTTGCATTTTTTTACTAACAATCATTTTTAAAAGCTAAAAAATATACAATCCGATGTTTTCCAAACCTATTTGAAATGAAATCTTACGGGACGATGATTAATTTAAACTAATATTCCAACTAAATAGTAATATTCTATTCTGTATATTTTGGCACAAGTTTTGAAAGTTAAGGATTGTTACCTAAAAATTTAGTTAGAGATAATAAATGAAATAAAAAATAAAAACACTATTCATTATGAAAGCAATTATTCGGAAATCGGTATTATTCTCGTTTGTTATTATAACCATGGTAATTGGTGCCACAGCACAAAGGGTTATTAAAGGTACCGTTTACCGTAATGGAGAGCCTGCAGCGGGAGTAACAGTTGAGGGACACAGGTGTTCAGGCTCATTTTATACAAGTTTTGACGGGAAATACGAGTTGCAAGGTGATGAAAAAACCAAATGGTTAAGATTTACCGATGCAATTGAATCTAAAAAACTGGACATTGAAGGTAATACCAAAAATGTGATCAACTTTAGTTTTGATGGTATTATGCCCACTGAAGATGAAGGCGAAGATGGTCCAATTCTTAAAACAAGGGCGCAGCTTTTAAGTGAACAAGACAAAGATTTCATCAATGAAGTTTCTTTATACGATGAATTTTACAAACAAAAAGATTACAAATCTGCACTTCCTCACTGGAAAAAAATCTACAATAAATATCCAAAATCTTCACAAAACGTTTATATCCATGGTATAAAAATGCATGAAGACCTACTGGAACAAGCAGCAACCCAGGCTGAAAAAGATAAGTACATTGATAAAATACTGGAAATATACGACAAAAGGATAAAGTATTTTGACAGGGAAGGCTACAACAAAGGTAGAAAAGGAACCTTCTGGTTTAAGCATAAATTAATGGATGAGAACATTGATGGCGAAAAACTTAAAAGTGTTCACAAACAAGGATATAATTGGTTAGAAGAATCGATTAATGAACAAGGCGATGAAACCGAAATCCCTATTTGCGTTGTATTCATGCAATCCACCAACTTTTTATTCAAAAATGGCGAGATCTCAAAAGAAACCGTTATTAAGAATTACGAAAAATGTAACGAAATAATAGACAGTTTCCTGGCTGATAACCCTGGTGACGTAAACGCCCAAAAATCAAAAGATGCTATCGAAAAGATCTTCGGGTTATCGGGAGCCGCAGATTGCGATGCGCTCGTCAATATATACACACCGCAATTTGAGCAAAATCCAACGGACGCCGAATTTATTAAAAGCATGTTAAGAAAATTAAACAGGGCTGGTTGCGACGAATCTGATCTATTTGCCAATGCAACAGAAAAGCTATATGAGCTTGATCCATCAGGTGAAGCTGCTTTTAACATGGCCCGCAGGTTCCTTAAAAAAGACGACACTGAAAAAGCGAATGAATATTATAAAATGGCTGCTGAGCAAATCACTGACCAGGAATTATTAGAAGCCTGCTATCAAGAATATGCTCAATTCATATTCTTCAAACTAAACAACTATCAATTATCAAGAACTTATGCAAAAAAAGCCTTAAGCATAAATCCAAATAACTGTGAGGCTTTAATGTTGATCGGAAACATTTATTTACAAGCCAGTTCGAAATTTGAAGGTGATGATTTTGATAAAGCTACGGTTTTTTGGGTTGCTGTAGATTATTTTAACAAAGCCCGAAGGGCCGGAGACGAATGTACCAGTGAAGCTGCAACTTTAGCTTCAAAATATAAAGCATATTTCCCTAATAAAGAAGAAGGATTTTTTAGAGGTTATGAAGAAGGTCAAAGCTATACAGTTGGAGGCTGGATAAATGAAACAACGAAAGTTCGATTCTAGAACACCAAAAATAGTTATAAAAAGTACTATAATTGCAGCTCTGGTTTCCGGGGCTGCAATACTTTTCTTCGGATGTGAAAATAATTTGGAAACCATCAAGGCTTTTAGTTCCCCAAAAGACCTTCCTATTATATACGCCGAAAACTACAGGTCGACAGGCATAGACTCAGGACAGGTACGCACCCATCTGGAAGCACCTGTTTTACAGCAATTTGAAAGTGACGGAAATCCATTTATCGAGTTTCCTAAAGGTGTAATCCTTGACAAATATGATAGTCAAAGAAGAATTATTTCCAGCCTTACAGCCGATTATGCCAAGCAATATACCAAAGAGAAAAAATGGGAAGCAAAAAATAATGTTGTTGCGGTAAACAACGAAGGGGATACACTTAAAACAGAACACCTGATCTGGGAAGAAAACGCAGGCAAAATTTACTCTGAACGGTATGTAAAGTTTGTGCACGATGATAAAATAATTTATGGAAACGGTTTTGAGTCGGATCAGAATATGGAAAACTGGAAAATAAAAGACGTTGAGGGTATCATATATATAAACATGGAAGAAAACGATGAACAAGAATCTTCTCCCAACAAACCACAGCCACAAATTCCGAATGAAAACAACAAACAAAAACCGATGGTTAACGTAAAAAAGCCAATTAGCATCCAAAAATAATCTTGCCGCATGAATCTCGTTGTGATTATTTTATTGACTATCGTACTTTCAGCCTTTTTTTCGGGGATGGAAATAGCATTTGTATCTGCCAACAAATTAAAACTTGAGCTTGACAAACAATCGGAGCCTTTCAGTTCAAAAATACTCCATTGGGTAACAAAAGATTCAGGTCAATACATTGCAACCATGCTTGTTGGGAACAATATTGCTCTGGTAATTTATGGAATCGCATTCGCCAAGCTAATTGAACCCGGCATTGAGGTTTATGTGCAATCAGACACATTCGTGTTGTTAATTCAAACGATTATTTCTACCATAATAATTTTGGTCTTATCCGAATTCCTGCCAAAAACTTTGTTCCGCATATTCCCAAATTCATTATTGAAAATTTTCACCATCCCGCTGGCATTCTTTTATTTTCTTTTTTATCCGGTAACTACACTTGCCATTGGTTTTACAAAAACCTTGTTTAAACGGTTTTTAAAGAATGACCTGCGTGAAGAAAACGAGAATCCCGTTTTTAGCCGTATTGATTTAGATCATTTTGTTAATAAATCGGAAAGTGGAAGTATTATCCATGAAATGGATATGGAACAATCGGTTAAACTTTTTAGAAATGCGCTCGATTTTTCAAAAATTAAATTAAGGGAAGTTATGATCCCACGTACCGAAATTGAAACTTTGGAAATTAATGCCAGTATTGATGAGCTAAAGCAAAAATTTATTGACACCGGGTATTCAAGGATACTTTTTTATGAAGAAAACATCGACAATATTGTTGGATACGTTCACTCTTCGATTATTTTTAATAATCCCGAAAAATTAAAACCACACATCAAGAATGTTTTGATTGTTCCTGAAACCATGTCGGCAAACAAGTTGCTGGGCACATTTTTTAAAGAACACAGGAGTATTGCCATTGTTGTTGACGAATTTGGCGGTACCGCAGGAATGGTAACCAGCGAAGATATCCTTGAAGAAATATTCGGGGAAATTGAAGATGAACATGACACAAGCGATACTACCGAAAAACAAATCTCAGAGAATGAATTCATTCTTTCAGGAAGGATTGAGATTGATTTACTCAACGAAAAATATGGTTTTGGAATTAGCGACACCGAAGATTTTGAGACCCTGGCAGGGTTTATCCTGTTTAATTACGAGAGTATCCCGAAAATTAATACCGAGATTGAAATCGACGGTTTTAAAATCAAAATCCTGAAAGCCAGCAATACCAAAATCGAATTGGTAAAACTCACCGTTATTGAATAGCAAGGCATTGAACAGCCGAACTCCTGCCTATTTTCTTCAAAGAACTAAATGCAATGCTTTTATCTGCCCAAAAACTTTAAAAAAAACATATTTCTTAGGTATAATATTGAATTTTATTATCTTCGTAGCTCGAAAATTTTAAGTAAACTTTGCGAATTATTATTTTAATATAAATGGCTACATTACAAAATATTAGAAATCGTGCCGGGATTCTGGTTGCAATAGTAATCGGACTGGCGTTAGTTGCGTTTATTTTAGGAGATGCGTTGCAACAGGGCAACACCCTTTTCCAAAAATCTCAGAATAAAATTGCTGAAATTAATGGTGAATCTATTCAATACCTTGATTTCCAAAAGAAAGTGGAAGAACTTGGTGAAATTTACAAGCAAAACAGCGGACAATCACAATTAGATGAAAATACCTGGGTACAGGCAAGGGAAACCACCTGGCAAAACTACCTCAAGGAAATTTTAATGGGTGAGGTTTATGAAGAGCTTGGAGTTAATGTGAGTAGTGAAGAACTTTATGACCTTATTCAAGGGAATAATATCCACCCAATTGTCCGTCAGATTTTTGGGGACCCAAACACTGGTCAGGTTAACCGTGCTGCAATTGTTGGTTTTCTGAAAAACCTGGAGACAGGTGTTTCTGCGGACCAAAGGGCATATTGGTATTATTTGGAAAAACAAATTGAAGATGACAAGGCTCTAACAAAATACAACAACCTGGTAAGACAAGGTTTATACGTAACAAGCGAAGAGGCACAAAACAGTATAAACAAAAGTTCACGTCAGGTGAGTTTTGATTTTATTTCTTTGCCTCATACTTCAGTTGCGGACAGTACCCTTAAAATATCGGATAGGGACTTAAAAAAATATTACAACGATCATTCGGAAGCGTATAAAGAAGAAAAAACCAGGAAAATTGAATACGTCGTTTTTCCAGTTGTTCCTTCTCAGCAAGATGACCAGGCTGCAAAAGCATGGATTGAAGACATAAAAAATGACTTCACTATTACCGAGGATAATGTTCAGTTTACCAATGCAAATTCAGATGAGAATTTTGAGGACATTTGGGTAAAAGAAGATGCACTTAACAGCGAAATAGCCACATGGATTTATTCTGAAGCGGCGAACGTTAACGATGTTTATGGTCCTTTTTTTGAAGATGGAGCCTATAAACTTGCAAAAGTGCACGCTATTGAAATGTTACCCGATTCAGTTCAGGCAAGACATATTTTATTGGAAATTAAGACGCAAGCAGAAATTGCAACAAAACAAGCTTTAGCCGATAGTTTAAAAACTTTGATTGATAATGGTGCTGACTTTGCTGCGCTTGCTCGTGAGTATTCTTCCGATACCGGTTCAGCAATTGAAGGTGGAGACTTGGGATGGTTTAGTCGCGCTCAAATGGTTAAACCATTTGCCGATGCGGCATTTGAAAATAAAAAAGGTGAAACTTCAGTGGTTATTTCACAATACGGAATTCACGTAGTTCAACCAACAGAAAGAAGCCCTTTAACAAAACAGGTTAAAGTTGCTTATTTGGTAAGGGTGGTAAATGCAAGTGATGTAACTTATCAAAAAGCTTACGCTAACGCGAGTCAGTTTGCAAGCGAAAGCCGTAGCCTTGCGAAATTTGAAGAAGCAGTTAAAGCTCAAAACCTAAGTAAACGTATTGCAACCCTTCGTGAGCAGGACCGTGAAGTAATTGGCCTGGTTAATCCTCGTCAATTGGTAAGGGCTGCCTTTAGGGCAGATGTTGGGGATGTGCTATCTGACTTTAGGGAATCTTCCATTTTCGAACTTGGTGATAATTACGTAATTGCAGCCTTGGTGGAAGCGAAAGAAGATGGAGTTGCACCGTTTGAAAGTGTTAAGTCTCGTGTAGAATTGGCAGTAGCCAAAGAAAAGAAAAGTGAGCAATTGGTTCAAAAAATGGAATCTGTATTAAGTGGAAACGATGATTTTGCAGTAATTGCGCAAGAACTAGGTGCATCAATTCAAACCGCCGAAAATATCAACTTTAATTCATTCTCCGTACCTGGTGCAGGAGCCGAACCAGCGCTGGTTGGAACCATTGCAAACATGAGTTCCGATCAGATTTCGAAACCAGTAAAAGGAAACAACGGCGTATATTTGGTAAAAGTTACTGCTGTTACCGAAAATGCTGAAATGAATGTTGAGCAAGAGAAAAAGAATTTAGCACAAACGCTTGGTTACAGGGCAAGTTACTCAGCTTATGAAGCAGTAAAAAATGCTGCAGAAATTGAGGATAATAGATCTCGATTCTATTAATGGAAAAAAAAACATAATATAAGGAAAGGCTGTTTGCAAAATGCAAACAGCCTTTTTCCTTTCCTACACTTTTGTTTAATTTAACCTACATCAGCAAAGCTTTAACCTTTGCAGCAATATCTTTTCCATCGGCTTTTCCTGCCAGCATTTTAGAAGCCATTCCCATTACTTTTCCCATATCTTTCATAGAGCTGGCACCAATCTGATCAATAATTTCTTTCACTTTTGCGGAGAGTTCCTCATCACTCATTTTTTCAGGAAGGAATTCTTCCAACACTTCTACCTGATCACGTTCCTGTGTATATAAATCATCACGCCCCTGGGACTTGTACATTTCCGCAGACTCATTGCCCTGTTTAGCCAGTTTCTGGATAATTTTTAATACTTCGTCATCTGTCAATTCCGACCCGGCACCTTTTGCCGAAATTGCCTCAATGATTACTTTTTTTATATTCCTTAAAGCTTCCAATCTGACCTTTTCACGGGCCTTCATTGCAGCCTTAATATTTTCGTTAATTTGTTCAACTAAACCCATAAGCTTGTTTTTAATCTATATTATCGTGTAAATAACTGTTATTCGATCCAAAATTAATATTCCCATACCGATCTTTTGAAACAGAAATAGAAGAACGTTCGGCATTCTCATTCGGGTTTATTTTTTTTTTTGCCCTGCTTTCTTAAGTAAGCAGGTACATTTTCCAGTTCATCAACAGCTTCATCTGAATACTCAGAAAAATCCACCTTTAAACGGCTACTTTCCTTTCCTTTCTCCCTTTCCTTATTTGTTTTTGGATAAAGCGCATCAAACTCACTTGTTGGTTCCTGTTGCTGTTTAAGGTTAAATTCAAAGGTTCGTTGTTTAGGTTTTTCAACGACCTCTTTTTCTTCTTGAACTGTCTTTTTATTTGGTTTTAAAATTGAATCATCTTCCAAATAATGGACTTGTTTTTCCGGCTTTTTAGTCAGCAACATTTCAGGAATACTGCTCATGCTAAACCCGGTAGCAATTACAGTAACCGATATTTTATCCCCTAATTCCTCATCGATTCCATTTCCCCAAATCAGATCGGCTTCAAAGCCAGCTTTATCCTGCACAAAATCGGTAATTTCCCCAATTTCATCCATGGTTATTTCATCGCCTCCAGATGTTACGTTAAGCAAAATATTTTTAGCCCCGGTGATATCGTTGTTGTTCAAAAGAGGTGAAATTAACGCTTCTTCCACAGCCCTTAATGCCCTGCCCTCTCCTTCGGCAACACCAGTTCCCATTAAAGCCACACCGCTTGACCGCATAACTGTTTCCACATCTGCAAAATCAACATTGATATAACCCGGAACGGTAATAATCTCTGCAATTCCTTTTGCGGCAGTGGTTAATACGTTATCGGCTTTTGCAAACGCTTCGGATATAGGAAAGTCACCATACATTTCGCGAATGCGCTCGTTATTAATTACTAATAACGAATCTACATGTCCTTCCAGTTGTGAGATTCCTTCAATTGCTTGTTTTATCCTTCGCCTGCCTTCATTGCGAAAGGGGATGGTCACTATTCCAACAGTCAGAAGCCCCATTTGATGGCAAGCATCGGCAATAACCGGAGCAGCTCCTGTACCTGTTCCCCCACCCATTCCGGCAGTAATAAAAACCATTTTCGTATCGGAATGAAGCATGCTTTTAACATCTTCTATATTTTCTACGGCAGCCTCTTTCCCAACTTCAGGTTTGTTGCCTGCTCCTCGTCCTTCGGTAAGTGATGCACCCAACTGCAGTTTGCGCGGCACGGGACTGGCTTCTAAGGCTTGTGCATCTGTATTACACACAATAAAGTCAACATCCCTAATACCCTGGATGTACATGTGATTAACCGCATTTCCACCTCCACCTCCAACGCCAATTACTTTGATAAATTGACCGGTTTTTCCATCCATTTGAAAATTTACTACCTCTGAAGCCATATTTTTCACATTCAAATTTTTAACTTTTTCTCATCTAATTTCTGAAAACTGTATCAATTTTCAGACGTATCCTCATCCTCTAACGATTGGTCATCTCCATCAAAAAACCGGGAGAATTGCCTATTGAACCAATTATCAATTGGTACCTTTTGAGAATCGGCTTGTGCAACTTGTTTTTTGATTACTTTCTTCTTTTTCTTTCGTTCAGGTTGCATCATTTCCATCTGAAGAACTTCTTCCTTTTCTTCTTTGGGATCGATTTCCAATGAATCTTCATCATCATTAGGATCTTCATCCATATAATTAATATCGGGTTCTTTATCGCCCAGTTCAAATTTCTCTTTTGGCTTTTTCTTTTGCATCAACTCATTTGGATCGGTTTCGAAACCTGTTGCCAAAATTGTTACACACACATCGTCGCCAAGCGATTCGTCGTAGCCGTTACCCCAAATAATATCTGCTTCCTGACCAGCTTGGTCCTGCAGCAATTCAATAATTTCGCCAATCTCGCCAATGGTTATTTCTTCCTTTCCTGAAATAATATTCAATAAAATATTTTTAGTCCCGTAAATATCGTTGCTGTCCAATAGTGGGGATTCCAAAGCCCTTTCAACCGCCGTCATTGCACGGTTTTCGCCACTGGCGTAACCTGTGCCCATAATAAACACTTTGCTGTTGGCCATTACGGTATGCACATCGGTGTAATCAATATTTATATTTCCATGTACCGTAATTATTTCGGCAACACCTTTAACAGCTGTGGTAACTATATTGTCTGCCTTTTTAAAAGCCTCCCTTGCTGGAAGGTCCCCATAAATATTCCGCAACTTTTGATTGCTAATAACCAGCATACTATCTACGTTTTCGCGTAGCTTTTTGATGCCTTCAATCGCCTGCCCAAACCGTTTTTTACCTTCGGCAGGAGATGGTATTGTAACCACGGCAATTGTTAAAATATCCAGTTGTTTAGCAAGTTCTGCAATAACAGGAGCAGCTCCTGTACCCGTTCCGCCACCCATTCCGGCAGTTATAAAAAGCATTTTTGTGTTTTCTTTCAACACATTTTTTATGTCTTCATAGTTTTCTTTTGCTGCTTCTTCGCCTCTTTCCGGATTATTTCCTGCACCCCGTCCTTCAGTAAGTGTTGCACCCAGCTGGATTTTCACTGGAACCGGACTATTTTCCATGGCCTGGGCATCGGTATTGCATAAAATATAATCAACACCCCTGATTCCTTCTTCATACATATAACTGACAGCATTACAACCTCCTCCACCAACTCCCAATACTTTGATAATGTTGGTAGAAGTGTTTGGTATTCCAAAGTTTAAAATTTCTTCAACCATATCTTCAGTTTTAATTTAATTCTAAATCATCTTCGTCAAAAATCATGGTTATTTGCTGGGACATTTTTTCGATCCGGGCCCTAAAAAAGCCACCAGTAGATTTCTTTTCTGTATCTTTTTCTTTTTTCTTTTTACTCCTTTTCTTCGAATCGATTGAATAATCCTGATTGTTCAGGGATATTTTTAATAAGCCCAGTGCCGTATAATATTCGGGTTGGGTGAGTTCTTTAAAACTTGAATCGACACCAATAACCGGAAATCCAATACGGGCATCCATCCCGGTACGGTACCTCACCAACTGGTCGATGTTTGAGAGCTTGGAAGTTCCCCCGGTCAACACAATTCCTGCGCCAAGTTTATCTACATATCCTGAGTTTTCAATTTGATAATAAAAGCTATCGATGATTTCTTCCAACCTTGCCTGGATAATAAATGCCAGGCTTTTAAAGGATATTTCTTTGGGTTCCCATCCATTGTATGCAGGAATGGTAACCACCTTTTCGGCTTCAGCAAAATCACCCATGGCCATTCCATATTTTACTTTCAATTGTTCTGCCCATCTATAGAGGATTGAACATCCTTCTTTAATGTCTTTTGTAATAACATTTCCACCAAACGGAACAACAGAACAGTGGCACAAAACACCTTCAAAATAAATTGCTGTTTTGGTTATTCCCCCACCAATGTCGACCAATACAACCCCTGCTTCTTTTTCGTCTTCGGTAAGTACTGCTTCTGAGGTTGCCAATGGTGAAAACATAACTTTACCAAGGTCTATATTGACTTTATTTAACGCAATTTCCACATTTTTTTGATACGATTCGGGAGCCGATAAAAGATGGTAAACTGCATCAATTTTATTGGCTGCACAACCAACCGGACTGCTAATTCCCGGCTCATCATCAATGATATATTCCTGAGGAATAACATGGTAAACCCGGTCTCCATTAGCCGATTGCCGATTTATAACTTCTTCATACAATTCATTAATGTCTTCCTGGGTAACAATTCCATCAGCCGATGTATACCTATACCCTTTGTACTCGATGGTTTTAAGCAAATGACCGGCAATGGCAACATTTATTTCCGATATTTCAGCATCCAGTTGATCTTCAATGGCATTTATTGCTTCATTTAAAACAGTTATAGTTTCTTCAATATTTAAGACAACCCCTCGTTTAATCCCTCTCGAAGCAACTTTAGAACATGCGAGTACATTAATTTTATTGTTCTCGGTTCTAGTTCCTGCTAGTGCAATAATTTTTGTACTTCCAATATCTACAACAGCGACCATATTTTGTTTTGTAGCCATATTTTTATCGTTTACTACCGATTACCTGGTTTTTATATTTAAGGCTTATTTGTTTATAAACGTTCCATTTCCCCTGGGCCAATACCTGCTCATAAAAAGCTTTCAGGTTTAAAAGCTTTTCGCGATAGTTTGTTAAATCACCCATCTCAATCACATGGTCTCCAACCAAAGGGATTAAACTAACTTCGCCTTCGGATGACACAAACACCTGCTCAATTTGGGCTTTCCAAAACGCATTATGCTCGATATCTTCCACAAAAGGCAACAACGATTCTTTTGCAAATTGATCTGTAATTGTTCCGCTGGCAACCAACACGTTTGCCGTGTATTTTGTTGAAACAGGGAATTTTTCTCCTTCTTCATCCAAATAATAACTTTCGGATGAGGTTATAACGCGCAGTATTGGTTCCCTGTGTTTAATTTTTATAGCAAGAATGCCTTTATAATCACCTGTATCTTTTGACACGGTTTTATATACTTCAGCATTTTCAATGGTCAGGTGTTCCTCCACTTGTTCTTCGATAACTTCGGTATTTATTTGATAAAGTTTCTTTTCCAAAATTTTAGCATCTGCATTGTTTGCCAGTTTTAGAACTTCGTCTTTATCAATAGAAATAACCTGCTCGCCATCGTATAATATATTTATTTCAGAGCACATAATATCCTTCGATTCCATAGAAGTGAATGCCAGTGTGACTATAAAAAATACAGCCAACAGTAACCATAAAATACTATGTAAAACCTTTTTAATCATGTGTATTTACTTCTAATATTTCGACAATATCATTTACAATATTATCAATATCGCCTGCCCCAATAGTCATTAATATTTCGGTTGGATTTGCTCTTATCCACTCCAAAACTTCCTGTTTTTCCATCATCAAAACACCTTTGTTTTCCATCAATTCTGCAATCATTTCTGATGAAACGCCCGGAATGGGTAATTCCCTTGCCGGATAAATGGGAAGTAATATTGCCTGATCGAGCTGTGCCAGGCTTTCTGCAAAGCCTTTCACAAAATCCCTTGTTCGCGTATATAAATGAGGCTGGAAAATCCCTGTCACTTTTTTCCCGGGAAACAACTCCTTGACTGATCGTATCACTGCATTTAACTCTTCCGGATGATGGGCATAATCATCGATATAAATTGTTTCCTTGCTTTTATAGCGAATATCAAACCTTCGGTTAACCCCTTTATATTTTGCAATCCCTGATCTTATTTCATCATCAGAAACTCCCGCAAGCCAGGAAAGGGCTGCTGCCCCGATAGAATTTTCAACATTTACCAATCCCGGATAATTTAATTGCACATTATTTATTTCACCTGCAGGAGTATGAAGCGTGAAGGAATAATAACCATCTTTTAGATTAAAACTGCTGCCATAAAAGTCTGCTTTTTCTTTAAGCGAATAGGTATATAATTCAATTCCATTCAACGTTTCGACATTGTTTTCAAGTCCCTTTTTAAGTACGCACTTTCCTCCCGGCTTAATTTGGGAAACAAATTCCTTAAACGACTTTTGCACATTTTCATGTTCCCCATAAATATCCAAATGGTCCGAATCCATGGAAGTAATCAGCGCCATTTTAGGGTGCAGGTTTAAAAAAGAACGATCGTATTCATCGGCTTCGGTGACCAACCAGCTTTCTTCAGTTTCGGGCAAAATAAAATTCGTAGCATAATTTCTGGAAATGCCCCCCAGAAAAGCCCCACATCCCAACTTTGATTCCTTAAGGATTACGGTCAACATGGTCGAAACGGTTGTTTTCCCATGAGTTCCGGCAACGGCAATACAATTCCCTGAGCTGCATAATATCCCCAATACTTTTGCTCTTTTGAGGATATTATACCCTTTTTCTTTTAACCAGTTGAATTCGTCATGATCGCTAGGAATAGCCGGCGTATAAATGACCAGTGTATCGTTTTGGTGCAAATAAGCAGGTAATTCGTTAATGCTATCGTTGTAATGTACTGGAATTCCTTCATTCACGAGATTGATGGTTAATGGTGTTTTGGTTTTGTCATAACCCGACACTCGTTTCCCTGTTAACTTGAAATACCTCGCAAGGGAACTCATCCCAATTCCGCCAATCCCAAGGAAATAAATATTCTCTATTTTATCGAAATTATCCACTACGCCAATAACTTTTCTATTTCATCAACTATTTGTTTTGTGGCATTTGGTTTTCCCAATTTCCTACAATTTTCAGCCAATAATTGCAACTTTTCCTGATCCTTAATTAGCTCAAAAGCTTCCATAAAAAGCTTTGCATCAATCTCATTATCTTTTACCATAATTGCAGCATTTTTATCTGCCAAAGCCAAAGCATTCTTTGTTTGGTGATCTTCTGCAACATTAGGTGAAGGAACCAAAACCGAAGCTTTACCCAACAAACACAATTCGGAAATGGTGCTGGCGCCTGCCCTTGTAATAACCAAATCGCTTGCAGCATATGCCAAATCCATTCGGGACAAGAATTTATGTAAATGCAAATTATCTGGTTTATTATTCGCGACAAGGCTGGTCATTTCGTCGTAATAAAATGCACCAGTTTGCCATATAACCTGTATCCCTGAATTTCGAATTTTCTCAATGCTTTTTATTACTGCATTATTAATGGAACGTGCACCTAAACTACCACCAACAATCAAAATTGTCTGTGCATTTTCCGCAAGCCCATAATGACTTTGGGCTTCTTGTTTGTTGCTCTCAGAAGAAATTAAGTCTTTTCGGACCGGATTGCCGGTAAGTATTATTTTTTCTTTAGGGAAATACCGCTCCATATTGTCATATGCAACACATATTTTATGAACTTTTTTGCTTAATAGCTTATTGGTCATTCCCGCATAAGAATTCTGTTCTTGAATAAGGGCAGTTACACCTTTTTTTACGGCAGCTTTTAAAATTGGACCACTAGCATAACCTCCTACACCTATGGCAATATCCGGTTGAAAATCGTTGATGATTTTTTTTGCCATCTGCATACTCTTTAAAAGGCTGGTTGCGAATTTCATCATTTTTAATCCCGGTTTTCTTGGGAAACCAACCACAGGCAAACCAATTATTTTGTACCCGGCAGCAGGCACTTTTTCCATTTCCATTCTCCCAAGGGCACCCACAAACAGGATTTCAGAATCCGGATATCTTTCCCGAATCTCATTGGCAATGGAAAGTGCAGGAAAAATATGTCCCCCTGTTCCACCTCCGCTTACTATGACTTTTAATTTCTTCATTCTTAAAGTTTCTCATCTTCATCGGGGGCAGTAACCATAACAGGCTGTTGCTCCTGAGCTTCTTTGTTTTTTTGATTATGATGGCTAACACTTAATATACATCCAAAAGCTATGGAGGTGAACAACATTGATGTCCCTCCCATACTTACCCAAGGTAATGGTTGACCCGTAACGGGCAATACACCTGCCGATACCCCGATGTTTACCATTGCCTGAAAAACAAGCATAAGGGTTAACCCTGTTACTAAAAATGCCGGAAAAGTCCGGGTGGCCCGCCTTACAATAACCACTCCCCGGAAAAAGAAAATCAGGTAAAGAAATATAATTGCCCCAGCAATCACCAAGCCATATTCTTCCACAATGATGGCAAAAATAAAATCGTTGTAAGCTGAAGCCATATAGTTGCTTACATCGGAATGGCCCGGGCCTTTACCAACCAATCCGCCTTCATAAATGGCTAATTTTGCATAATCAGCCTGCGTAATTCCTTTTTCGGAGTTCGGGTCGCCATGTACAAAACGTTCAATACGGCCTTTAATGGTTCCTATCCGCGACAGGTTTCCGGGAAGAAAGTCTGCAGTAAAGTAAATCAATACCAGAGCCAGAACCCCGGCACCCAAAACCATCCCAAGAAATTTAAACGGCACCCTTCCGATAAACAGCATACACATAATGGTAAGGAATAATAGTGCAGATGTTGAGAAATCCGAGAAAAAGATTAACCCACAAATTACTGCCGTATATAAAATCGATGTTTTGAATGCTTTTGATAGTTCTTCTTTTGTTTTTTGGTTTCGGCTTAATACCCGGGCTACAAACATTATCAGTGAGATCTTTGCAACTTCAGCGGGTTGAAATGAGATAAATATAAGGTTTAAAGTCCTTCCTGTAGAATCACCGGCATGACCGGTTAGTTTTAATCCAAATGCGAGCAATAATAAAGCGATACTGCCTAATACAGCTAAACGGGAAATAATAGCATACAGTTTTACGGGAATAACATTTACCAGCAAAAGGATGATTCCAAATCCGATTCCAAGAAATATAATCTGTCGTACCAAATAGTGCAATGTCGCCCCACCTTTAGCCCGATATGCCAAAGCTCCAGTTGAGCTATACACAATTAATACAGACAAAAGCGACAATAAAAGCAAGACTATCCAGATAACCCTATCGCCTTTAATAATATTTCTCAGTGAAAAATTCATTCAAGTTTGATTATAAGTCCCTAACCGCACGTTTAAATTGGTTGCCCCGGTCTTCGTAATTATCGAAAAGATCGAAGCTTGCACATGCTGGTGACAAAAGCACTGCATCGCCGTTACGTGCAAGATAATACGCTGATTTTACGGCATCCGGCATGCTGTAAACATCGACGATATCGGGCACAAGCTTTTCGAATGCTTTGTGTATTTTTGCCGTGTTCTTACCCAGACATACAATCGCCTTTACTTTTTTCTTCACTAATTCCGAAATCATGGAATAATCATTCCCTTTATCAATTCCACCAACAATCCATACCACTTTTTTATTCATACTTTCGAGGGCATACCATGTTGAATTCACATTTGTAGCTTTCGAATCGTTGATAAAATTGATGCCATGAACCGTCAGGAATTTTTCAAGACGATGTTCAACTCCTTTAAAATCGGAAAGGCTTTCACGTAACTTGTCGTTACGGATTTCTAAAACCATGCTGGCGATACCTGCCGCCATTGAGTTGTAGGAATTATGCTTCCCTTGCAATGCTAAATCCAGAATAGACATGCTGAACTGTTTTTCGTTTAACTGTATATTTAATTTCCCGTTTGATATCCCTGCGCCAAATTCCATAGGTTCACCTAATGTGAATGGAACCTGCACAGCCTTTATATCCCGTTTTTTTATTTCCTCTTTAATAATTTCGTCATCGGAACAATAGATAAAAAAATCGTTGCCCGTTTGATTTTGAAGTATCCGAAATTTCGAATTGGTATAATTCTGCATCTGGTGGTCATATCGGTCCAAATGATCTGGTGTTATGTTCAAAAGAATTGCGATGTCTGCTTTAAACTCAAACATCCCGTCTAATTGGAAACTGCTTAATTCAAGCACAAACACATCGTAATTTTCTTCAGCCACCTGACGTGCAAAACTCTGCCCAACATTACCTGCCATGCCCACGTTTATTCCAGCATTTTTCAGAATATGGTAAAGCAACATCGTGGTAGTGGTTTTACCGTTGCTCCCAGTTATGCAAATTGTTTTTGCATTCGTATATCTGCCTGCAAATTCAATTTCCGATATTACCGGAATGCCCTTCTCCTTCAATTCAAGAATTAAAGGTGCATCGTCAGGAATACCCGGGCTTTTTATGACCAGGTCAGCATCTAAAATGAGTTGTTTTGAATGCTTCCCTTCTTCAAAATCAAAACCATTATTTCTAAGAACTTCTTTATATTTTTCTTTTATTTTACCCAGGTCTGAGACAAATACCTCAAACCCTTTTTCCTGAGCCAAAATTGCGCTCCCTACACCACTTTCCCCAGCTCCCAATATGACTATCTTCTTCGCCACCCTTACCTGATTTTTAGTGTCACCATAGTGAGTACTGCCAGCATGATCCCAACAATCCAGAAACGGGTAACAATTTTTGCTTCCGGAAAACCTTTCTTTTGAAAATGATGGTGGATTGGGCTCATCAGAAAAACCCTTCGCCCTTCGCCAAATCGTACGCGTGTATATTTAAACCAGAAAACCTGAATGACAACCGACAGGTTTTCGATCACAAAAATCCCACACAAGAGAGGGATTAAAATTTCTTTGCGGATGATAATTGAAAAAACTGCGAGTATCCCGCCAAGGGCAAGACTACCTGTATCGCCCATAAAAACCTGTGCCGGATAAGAATTATACCAGAGAAAACCAACGGTAGCACCAATAAAGGCACTAATAAAAATTGCCAGTTCCCCAATATTTGGGATGTACATTATGTTCAGGTAATCGGCATAAATAATGTTACCACTAACGTAGGCCAATATTCCGAGGGTAGCCCCGCTGATTGCGGATGTTCCGGTTGCCAGTCCGTCCAAACCATCGGTTAGGTTTGCTGCATTTGAAACCGCCACGATGATTAAAATAATCGCTATGGCATAAATAATCCATTTTATAGTTGCAGCCTTTTCCCCGATAAAGGCAATCAACCATTCGTAATCAAATTCATTTCCTTTGAAAAACGGAATAGTAGTTTTTGTAGATTTTACCTCGTGTGTTAAGGTTCGGATCGATTGTTCTCCGGTTTCGGCATCCACTACGATTTCCTTGACCACCTCGCCGTTGCTATCCAAAACATCTTCACGAACCAATACTTCTTCGCTTAAAAACAAGGTAGATGCCACCATTAATCCCAGGCTAATTTGACCGATAACCTTAAATTTTCCGGCCAATCCTTTTTTATTTTTGAGGAATACTTTGATATAATCGTCGGCAAAACCAATGAGCCCCAACCAGGTTGTGGTAATGAGCATCAGGAGAATATAAACGTTGGTCAATTTTGCAAAAAGCAATGTTGGGATAATAATGGACAATAATATAATTATCCCGCCCATAGTTGGAGTCCCTTTTTTCTGCAACTGCCCTTCCAATCCTAAATCACGGATTTCTTCACCAATTTGTTTTCGTTGCAAAAATTTGATGAGTTTTTTACCAAAAGCAAGTGTTATTATTAATGAAAGGATTATAGCGGCACCTGATCTAAAAGAAATATATTGAAACATTCCAATTCCCGGAATATCATAATCTTTCAAAAACTCATACAAATAATACAGCATATCTTATTCTTTTGTAAGTTCAAATAGTTCTTCTAAAATCTCTTTATCATCAAAGTGATGTTTCAATCCATTAATTTCCTGGTAATTTTCATGGCCTTTACCAGCCACTAAAATGATATCGCCTGGTATTGCAAGCATTACAGCAGTTTTAATTGCTTCTCGCCTGTTCACAATCGAAAGCACTTTGTTTCTATTGGAAGCTGTTATCCCGGTTTCCATATCAGCAATAATTTGAGCCGGATCTTCTGTCCTTGGATTATCGGAAGTAAGGATGACTTTATCGCTTGCAGCCAATGCTTCTTTGGCCATTTCGGGACGCTTGGATTTGTCGCGATCGCCACCTGCACCTACAACTGTGATTACCTGTTCATTTCTAGTCCTCAGCTCGGTGATGGACTGCAATACATTTTTAAGCGCATCGGGGGTGTGTGCATAATCAACAATCGCAAGTTTTCCATCGAGGCTTCGGATGGTTTCAAACCTTCCCTGAACCGGGGTCAATTCGCTTATCCCGGTTAGAACTTCTTGCTTTTCGAAGCCCAGGCACACCATGGTTGAATATACTGCCAAAAGATTGGAAGCATTAAATTTGCCCACAAATTTGGTCCAAACTTCATCGCCATCCATATTCACCAGCATCCCATCCAAATGGTTTTCAAGTATTTTACATTTGTAATCAGCCACCGCCCTTAGCGAATAAGTAAATACCTTTGCTTTGCTGTTTTGTACCATCACACTTCCATTGCGGTCGTCGGCATTAATAATTGCAAATGCCGAAGGAAGAAGCTTATCGAAGAATTTTTTCTTGGCTTTTATATATTCTGCAAAAGTTTTATGATAATCGAGATGATCGTGGGTTAGATTTGTAAATACCCCGGATTCAAATTTAATCCCTGCAATCCGGTTTTGATGGATGGCATGCGAACTTACCTCCATAAAACAATATTCACAACCTTCGTAAACCATTTGGGCAAATAGCGATTGTATGGTTAAAGCGTCAGGCGTAGTATGCGAAGCAACAAGCTCTTTGGCTCCGGCAATATATTTTATGGTAGAAATTAATCCGGCTTTATACCCTAATTTTTGAGTAAGCTTGTGAAGCAAAGTTGCGATAGACGTTTTGCCATTTGTGCCGGTAACTCCAACTACTTTTAATTTTTCAGAAGGATGGCCATAAAACGAAGATGCCATTAGCCCAAGTGCGACATTGCTATCTTGTACGCGCAAATAAGTTACTTTAGGATCAAGATTAGAAGGCATTTCTTCACAAACGATTGCGCATGCGCCTTTGCCAATTGCCGCAGGTATAAATTGATGCCCATCGACAACTGTTCCCCGTGTTGCGACAAACAAAGAATTAGCTTCCACTTTTCTTGAATCAAAAGCAATCCCGCTCACCTTATTTTCAGTATTGCCAATAACTTCAAGCAATTCTAATCGTTCTATTATTTCACATAATTTCTTCATATAAAACTTATCCAAGTGCCAAATACACTGTTTGTCCTTTTCTATATGTGCTCCCGGGCAAAGGAGATTGTTTTTTCACTTTCCCCATGCCTGAGATTTTTACTTTTAACCCTAAATTTTCAATGAGAAAAATGGCATTGGCAGCGCCCATTCCCCGAACATCAGGTACTTTATCTAATCCAATCTGGTTTTCTTTTAGTTTGATTTTTGCCTCGCTGGTTTCCAGGGCAACGAATTCGGTATTTGCCTGGTCATCCACTAAATCTTCCATTTCGAGTTCCTCAAATACTTCTTTGATATCCTCTCTTTTCCCTTTTTTTACATTTGGAATCTTGCCTTCTTCGGAAGAAGCAGCTTTATAAGCATATTGCGGCGACTGCATTTTTATGGCGTAAATTTTCTCTGCCATTTCTTTAAATACCGGACCTGCAACCGATCCACCATAATAAATCCCAGACTTGGGCCTGTTCACGGTTACAATAATTGAATACATTGGATCATCTGCCGGGAAATAGCCACAAAAAGAAGCTAAATACAATCCTTTTGCATACGTCCCATTGGCAGCAATTTGTGCTGTTCCGGTTTTACCTGCAATCTTAAAAATATCGTTTTTAAGCCCTCGCCCGGTTCCTGTTTCACACGCCCCTTCTAACATTGCCTTTGCCTTTCCGAGTGTTTCTTTTGAAACAATCATCGGGTTCATAACAATTGGTTCGAATTTTGAGACCACCTTTCCCTGATCCATAATTTTTTCCACCAATTGCGGCCTAAGCATTTTACCGTTATTGGCAATTGCATTATAAAAAGTCAAGACTTGAAGGGGGGTCATTTTTATTTCGTAGCCATATGACATCCATGCCAGGGAAGTTCCCCACCAATCGGTATCACCCGGATATTTAAAATATGGTATCCCCTCTCCTTTTATTTCGAGACCAAGAGGTTTATTCAAGCCAAAACTATATATGCGATCCACATAATCTTTAGGATTTTTTTCGTAACACTTTGTAATAACTTTAGCAACACCAACATTCGATGATTTTTCAAATATTCGTTTTACAGTCATTTCACCATGTGTACCTCTGCCATAATCACTATCTTTTATCACCCTATCCTTATACCTCCATGAACCATCTTCAGTATCGAACACATCGCTGGTATCAACTAAGCCCTGTTCCATTGCAACAATAAGCGACATAAGCTTGAAGGTTGATCCGGGCTCATAATTTCCGGCGTGCCCTAATGCATAATTATAAATCTCATCGTAATAGGAATCATCGACCCGCCCAAGGTTTGCAATCGCTTTTATCTTTCCGGTTTTTACTTCCATAAGGATTGCAGTACCCCATTCAGCCTTCATCTTTTCCAGCTGGTTATAAAGTGCGTTTTCGGTTATGTCCTGTAATTTCACGTTTAGGGTAGTGAAAATATCCATCCCGGCTTTGGGCTCAATTTCGGTTCTGTTCACCCATCTGCCTGACAGGTTTTGCTTGTAACTAACGCCGGGTTCTCCTTTCAGGTAGGGTTCAAAAGCGCCTTCAATTCCTGTGTAACCAATACTTCCATGACTAATCCCATAAGCTCCTTTGCTCAACTCACCAATGGTTCTCGAAGCAAGGATTCCCAAAGGAACAATCCTTGTATTTTCCTGTTCAATAATTCTCCCACCACCGTACTGACCATATCTTAAGATTGGAAAACCTTTCATTTTTTGAAGCTCCAGGTAATCAATCCTGCGAGGTGTCAATTTCAATCCACGGTTCCCTTTTTTATAGTTATCGTCAAGCCGCTTTTTATGCTCCCACTTTGTTTGTTCCGGGAACATCTCCGCAAGGCTTTGCGCAAGGGCATCCGCTTCCTTTTCATAGACCTTTTTTACTCCTGGCGCAGCCAAATCGATTCGAACAATATAACCAGGGACAGAGGTTGCAAGCACACTACCGTCATCTGAGCAAATATTGCCACGGTTGGCTTCCACCATTACAGTATTTTTGCTTAGGTTTTTAGCAATTTGCTGCCAGCGATCCGTTTTAATATTCTGAACGGCAATCAGCTTAAAAACCACTACCACCCCCATGATTAACATGAAAAAGTAGATAACAGCCAAACGCGATATGATTGCCCTTCTTATTTCCATTTTCGTTTTTTGTTTGCCAAAATTTTTTGAGGTGGTTTTGTTGGTTCCTCTAAGCCCAGACCTGCATCTTTCACCCTGTTTACAACTTCTGAAGGCCTGCTTACATCCATTAATTTGGCAGAATTGGTTATTGATTCTGACCTTAATTCTTTCAAAGTTCCCTGCAAAGTTTCGATCTCCCGGATGGTTTTTTCCGACCAGTTCCTGTTTGTGATCAAAAGCAAACCCAAAAAAGCAAGGAACAAAACAAAAGGGATTTGTCGGGTCACCCTCTCATCGGTAAGGATAGTTCCCCCGATAAAGGGCTTTACCCCTTTTTTCTGACGAGTTGAATTTGTCCCTTTCCCTGCCATGTTTTATATTTTTTCTGCAATCCTCAGTTTTGCACTCCTCGACCTCGGATTTTTCTTTAATTCTGCTGCTGTTGGAACAATCACCTTCCGGTTAACCAAACGGAACGGCGAACTTGTTTTTCCATAAAAATCTTTTTCCACTTTTCCCTCCAGATTTCCAGCTTTCAGGAAATTTTTCACCATTCGGTCCTCTAAACTGTGGTAAGTCATTATTACCAACCTTCCACCTGGTTTTAATACCTCAAGCGATGCAATGAGGAATTCCTTTAGTGCTTCCATTTCCTGGTTTACTTCAATCCGCAAAGCCTGATAAACCTGGGCCAGGTATTTGTTTTCCTTCCCTTTAGGGATACAAGGTGCAATTGCCTCTTTTAACTGACCTGTTGTTTTTATCATACGCACTGCCCTACTCTCGACCAACTGTTTTGCCAGGGTAATGGAATTCTTGACTTCACCATAATTTTGGAAAATTTCTTTCAATCCATTCTCCGGATATGTGTTTACAACATTGGCTGCAGTAATGGTTGCCTTCTGATTCATCCGCATATCAAGTTTGTCGTCGAACCGAAATGAGAACCCCCTGGAAGCCACATCGAAATCGTGTGAAGAAACGCCCAAATCGGCTAAAATCCCATCAACACTTTCAATATTATAATACTTGAGAAAATTCCGGAGGAACCTGAAATTATGCATGATAAAAAAAAAGCGCTCGTCATCGAAGGCATTTTCTGCAGCATCTAAATCCTGATCAAAGGCAAACAGCCTTCCATTGTTCAGCAAACGAAGTATTTCTGAAGAGTGCCCTCCCCCACCAAAGGTTGCATCAACATAGTCCCCATCGGGTTTGATGGACAGACCTTCCATGCACTCCTGAAGCATTACCGGTATGTGATATTCGCTCATTCTCCTTATCCATTTGGATTGTTCCCCAATTTCTCTTTGTACATATCACGTAATGATTTCCGGGTCTTTTTACGATTTCCAAATCGTTCAACATCCCACAACCTTATTAAATTCCCCATGCCACTGAAAACCACATTTTTATTCAGGTTTGCATAATCCATAAACTCAGCGGGAATATTAATCCTTCCATTGGGGGCCATTTTCACTTTTACAACGTTTTCGTAAAACTGCTCCCTCAACTCCTGGTCTTCTTCATCGAATGGGTTCAAACGCGACTCAAAATCATCCTTTTTTACTTTCCAATACGAGGCAGGATAAATGTTTAAACAATCAACATAAATGTCTTTTTCAATGGTAACAGACAATTCAGCCTCTTCACCCATCTCTTTTTTAAGGGATGCCGGAAGGACAACACGTCCTTTATCATCAATCAGTGCATTATATGTGGCTGTAAAATCCATTCTTCTTGTTGCCAGGCTTTAATTAGTACGTAAAATTAAGAATTTTATTCCATTCTATGGCATTTCATTACATTCTATTCCACCTGAAAATAATGCATTTTTAGTAATACTTTGTTGATTAACTGTTAAGAGGTTTTTAAGAAGATGTTCAAAACTTTCATTACTCGCTGCCATTCAGTCATTTATGTGTATTGAATTATTTATTAACAAGTGTTTATAACTCAGCAGGATTTAACAAAAAGTA
Source organism: Prolixibacteraceae bacterium (assembly GCA_963677475.2). Lineage (GTDB taxonomy): Bacteria > Bacteroidota > Bacteroidia > Bacteroidales > Prolixibacteraceae > JABMQB01. Next base: position 344,203 of record CAXXQD010000023.1, read on the forward strand.
ATTCAGAAACAATAAATATTTCAGAAAGTCACCTGCTAAAAAATAATTGCTTTATTTTGCAGTGTTTTTTAATTATTTGCTTATCCAAATCAATAAGTAGATGACAGCAACAGATGGCTTTAAGCCAATTGATATAAAAGAAGTAATCAAGGGAAAAAGCCCGGGAGTAGCAAAAGTTCTTCCCGGATTTGTTTTCAGGTACATACACCGGATTATGCATATTGATTTCATCAACGAGATGTTGCAAAAACATGGTCGTTTGAACGGAATCGAATTTGTGAATGGTATAGTTAGGGATTTTAATGTTAAAGAAAATATTTATGGGCTGGATTCCCTTCCCGGCAATGGAAAATTTATATTTGCGGCCAACCATCCTTTGGGTGGGTTTGATGGAATGGTTTTAATGAAAACGGTTTTTAATAAATTTGGGGACCTTCGTTTTTTGGCCAATGATGTACTAATGAACATTTCCAACCTTTCAGACCTTTTCCTACCATTAAATAAACATGGGGGGAATAGCCGTGACGTGGCCAAAGCAATTAAAGAACTCTATTTATCCGACAAACAGGTACTGATTTTCCCATCGGGATTTGCTTCCAGGAAAATCAAAGGAAAAATTATTGACTTGGAATGGCAAAAGCATTTTATTGCAAAATCTATTGAATATAAACGCGATGTGGTGCCAGTATTTATTGAAGGACAAAACAGTAAGCGGTTTTACAGGATAGCAAACTGGAGAAAATTCTTTAAGATAAAATGGAACCTGGAAATGTTCTTTTTGCCCGATGAAACCTATAAGCACAGAAACAAAGATGTAACAATTTATTTTGGGAAACCAATTCCTTATACCTTATTTGACAAATCAAAGAACCACAAAGAATGGGCACAGTATGTTAAAGATTTTATATATAACCTGCCTCAAATGGAAAGAAATGACAATTAATTATCTAAGCCTAATTGTCCTAAAATATATTTTTTTACTTTTATAATCCGATTGGAAAAAACTTACTAAATGAAGGATATTATCGCACCTATACCAAGGGAAGAAATAATAGCTGAATTAACCCCCGACAAATTATTAAGAAAGACAAATAAAGGTGCTAACGAGATTTACGTCATAACCCATCACGATTCGCCAAAAATAATGTTGGAAATTGGGAGATTAAGGGAATTGACTTTTAGGAGTGCTGGTGGAGGAACCGGAAAAGAAACAGACATTGATGCGTACGATACTTCCGATAAACCATATAAACAACTTATTGTTTGGGACCCGGATGCTAAAGAAATTCTTGGAGGTTATCGCTACCTTGTATGTGCCGATGCAGCAAAAGATGAAAATGGTGAAGTGTTATTGGCAACATCAAGGCTTTTTCATTTTTCAAAAAAATTCAACGAAGAGTACCTTTCGCATACACTTGAATTGGGCAGGTCGTTTGTTCAACCAGCATATCAATCAAGCAAGGCGGGGGCGAAGGCTCTTTTTGCCCTCGATAATTTGTGGGATGGACTTGGGGCATTAACAGTTGATCACCCGGAGATTAAATATTTCTTTGGTAAAATAACCATGTATTCGCACTTTCATACCGAAGCCAGAAACCTGATCCAATATTTCTTTAAAAAATATTTCAGGGACAAAGAAAAATTGGTTTATGCCAAAAACCCGGTGGAATTTGATTTCGACGAAGAAAAAATGAAGGAGTTGTTTTGCGGTGCTGACTACAAAGAAGATTATAAAATTCTGACACAAAATGTCCGCTTGTTTGGGGAAAATATCCCTCCATTAATAAACGCATATATGAACCTTTCGCCATCAATGAAAACATTTGGTACCGTAATTAACGAGAAGTTTGGGAATGTGTTGGAGACCGGTATTATCCTTACGATTAAAGACATTTATGAAATTAAAAAAGACCGCCACATTGAAACTTACATCAAATTAAAAGACGATAGCGAATGGCCGGATCCGGAATAAGCTTTTCAAGATAGGTTTATTGAAAAAGGATCAGTTGCCGAACTAAAAATTCGCAATTGATCCTTTTTTTGTGCCTTAAAGTATTTTACAGGCTTAAAACCTCGTCGATTATTTCTTGCTTTTCATTTATGAGGTTTTGGTATTCCTTATTCTTGAAAATAGCCAATAACATTAAGCTTGCCCTGCCAATTGTTTTTTTAAGCAAAATATACCAATTCATAGCAATCCAACCTGCAATTGGCTGACAAACTGCAAAGCCAATTTTACACCATGGCGTTGGCAGATATTTCCAGGCAACTGCCAGCCAAATACCATAAAATAATGGAAAAACGACCATGCTTAAAACCAAGGCAAAAGAACTCCAGAATGCCTTATCTTTTACTTTCTTTTTTACAAAAAAATCAATACCAAAATATGGAATGCCATTCAGCACAATTCCACACAAAAAAACAGGGAATAGCAATAATAATATGAGTTTATTAAATACGATATGTAAGAAATTGAAATTGTTTTTCGCAACTACCCAGCTACGCATATTTTTACCTTTCACCTTTTGCATAAATGACCGCGCCTTTTTTGCAAGGGCTTCAGCACGTTTCGGGTTGTCAATTTCTAATTGGTCAAGCTTTGCAACCAATTGTTGATCCGATGTTAATTGGTTCACCAAACCTTTTTTAAGCCCAATCTTTTTTCTGAATGCTCTGCCCGAAACCGTTCTGACTTCTTCAAATGCTTCATAGTATTTTGTACTTCTAATATCGAGTGTTAAGGGCAATAGTTTGTCTCTTATATCATCCCGGAGACGGATAATGGTTGATTGTTGGTTTTCAGCATAGCTTTTCTGGTAATCTTTAGCAGCAATGGGTTCTCCATACTGCACAATAATGCTTCTTCCAAAATTATAGTAGTGGCTATAATAAATCCCAACAGGAACAATCTGAATATCCAATTCGAAATTATATTTTTCCTCTGCCATAAACACAATCCTGGGAACCGCTTTTTTATGGGCTATTGAATGCCTTCTTCCAGAATGTGCGGCTTCCGGGAAAAGTGCCAATGATTTGTTATTTTTTAGAATTGTGATTGAATTGGCAAAAGTTTGATCATTTTTTCCTAAACTATCTTTCCCGTCACGAATTCGATAAACAGGCATCATCTTCATAAACCGAAGGATAGCCGCAGCCACTTTTGACTTAAAAACATCGGCCCTGGTTAACCATACCGGCTGTAAAGGAATATGCAATAGAATTGCGAGCGGATCGCTTAATGCATTTTGATGGTTAGGGGCAAATACAATGGGTTTATTTTTAGGGATGTTCTTTTTCCCAATATGAATAATCCGTTTGTGAACTATACGGTGAAAAATGTTCACATATATCTTTGTAAGAAGGTAGCCAAACGACCAGTTTTCGTATTTCATTATGCCTCCACTTTTTGCGTTGACAATTTCGATTTACCAAGTTCTTTCCGTGACCAAAGTCCAGAAATTGACAATCCGCTTATGATATGCCAAATACCCCACCACGCTGCAACCACTGCCATGCCACCGAGTTCGTATTCCGGAGGGAATATCTTTGGATTAAACATCAATACAAGTGCAAGTCCTGAGTTTTGTATTCCTGTTTCCAGGGTTATTGCACGCCTATCAATCCTTGGCCTTTTCATAATTGTACTAAACACAAACCCCGTTCCTAAAGCCAAAGCATTATGAACTAAAACAATAAGAAAAATAAGATGGATAACACGTAAAAAATTATCGAAATTTGCTGAAAGCAATACAAAAACAAATGCAATAAAAATCAGGATGGAAGCTTTTCGAATTGGTTTCTTGATTTTTTCGGTAACCCTTGGCAGATACGATGAAAACAACAATCCTAAAACAACCGGAAGCCCTAATAATATGGTTACTGTTTGTACCATTTGAAAGAGATCAATCTTAACAGGCACAAGCAAATTTGAAGCTCCTGCATTATTATAAAAATCGATGTACAAACCTCCCCACAGTGCAAAATTTAATGGAGTCATAAATGTTGCCGCAAGGGTTGCAACAGCTGTTAAACTCACGGATAAAGCAATGTTCCCTTTAGCCATTGCACTCATAAAATTCGAGATGTTTCCTCCCGGGCACGATGCAATTAAAATCATTCCCAAAGCAACTGTTGGTGTTGGATTTATTAATAATATTAACACAAAGGTAAGTGCCGGTAATAAAACAAACTGCGATATAACCCCGGTTAAAGCCGAAATTGGTTTAACAATCACGTCTTTAAAATGGCTCCATTTAATATCTAAAGCTACACCAAACATAATAAATGCGATGGTGATATTTAGCGCTAATAAACCAGATGGGGAAAAATTAAGTCGTACATGGTCGAGTACTTCCAATGATTCTTTCATAAGTTCGGTTTTGGAACTTTGAAAATAAAAAAACTTCTGGAGAATGCAATAAAAGCATACGTTATGTATCCTTTATATTTTATTTGTTGTATTCAGGAAGTACCCGTAAAACAAAGACCATTGAGCTATTTCCCTAATAACAGTTTTTTGATTTTTTTATTTATATCGGTATTGTCCATGATTCCGGTAAAGTTTTCGGCTCCAGGGCCAAAGGCAAAAACAGGCACCATAACGGCACTGTGGGTGTGCGAGGCAAATGCACCTTTGGTTTCACCAGTTTTAAAGTCGCCACCAACAACAGCAAATGCCCCTGTTTCATGATCTGCGGTCACCACCACCAAAGTTTCCCCATTTTTTGCCGCAAATTTAAGGGCATTACCGATGGCAACATCAAAATCTAACATTTCTTCTACCAGGTATGTGGCACTATTTTGGTGACCAGCCCAATCAATTTGTGAACCTTCCACCATTAAGAAAAACCCATCTTCATCATTATCCAAAATATTAATGGCTGTTTTTGTTGCTACCGGAAGCATATCTCCTCTTTCAGCAACCCTTTTGGTATGTTCGTATGCTACGATGCCGGCAAGTTTCCCTTTTTTGACCTTTGCAACATCCTCCATATTTTGCAATACCTGATAGCCATTCTCCTTTAATTTAATGGTAAGGTCCTGTCCATCTTCCCTTTCGGTAAAATGCTTATAACCACCGCCAATTATAACGTCAACATCTGTTTTAAGATAATCTGCTGCGATAGCTTCATATGATCCCCTGCTTTTTTGGTGGGCAATAAATGAAGCCGGTGTGGCATGTGTCAATGCAGAAGTGGCAACCAAACCTGTTGCCAATCCGTTTGCTTCAGCATCTTCCAAAATGCTTTTTATAGGTATTGTGTCTGTATTTACGCCAATTGCCCCATTATATGTTTTAATTCCCGTGGCAAGCGCAGTTCCGGCTGCTCCCGAGTCGGTCACATAATCGGAGGCTGAAAAGGTTGTTGAGAAGCCTGTATATGGGCAATTCTCTAAAAACAAATGCCCTCCATTTGCCGAAAAACCTGCATACACATGGGCGATTCCCATACCGTCACCTATCATAAAAATGACATTTTTGGGTTTCTTGGCATCTGATTCGAAGGTATATTTTTTTACGTTATAAGCTTTCCCTCCGATATAAAGGTCATCACTTTCAACAATTTTCTTTTCTTTATATGTTTCCTGCGCCGAACATTGAAACGCGAATACCACTATTAAAACAATCCCACTTAATATTTTCATTATTATTATTTTTTAGAATCCAATTTTACTTAAATAAAATCAACTTTGCGTAAAATTTATGCTAAGTTTAATTTAAACTAAATTTAAGTTGAGCAAATTAAACAAATTGTTCTTCAATAAGACTTATATTTTTACAAAAGGTTCAATGCATGGATAAGTTATTCATGCTATCCTTTCAAAATTCAACAAAACACAAACCTAATAACAAAAAAATCCCGGAAATCTCAATAAGAATTCCCGGGGCAAAAAATAAATTTTGATCAATTATTGGGCTATTTTCACAGCCATGTCGTATCCTTGGACTGTTATATTCGAAACGCCATCCCCAACACGTGCCTTTACATGCATTTCATCGTCCTCTTTTATTTTTTCAATATAGGTTAGATTATTAGGGAGGTTCACCTTTGGATACTTTATATCCATTATTAGGTTATAACTTGTACCTGATTCTAAATCCATGCTCACACTGGTATATTTCCCTTTTGCAAATATTTCTTTAAATCCTGATTTTACATTCTCGACCGAGATATTATCATCGTAACCAGAAACAAAAAGCGAAGTGTTTAGCGTTCCGATTTTATAATCGGAATACTTGCTTTCCTCAATATTTAAGGAGCTTAAATTTGACACTTTCAATATGTCGTCGTAAGACCTGGCGGAATGAACCGATCCAATCGTTTCAAAAGCCAGCTCCGAATATTTACTGGTAAAAGTTAGTTCTTTTACATTGTTGCCTTTAAAATTATCATCGTAAATATTCAGCACCAGGGTGCCAATAGTACCTCCAAAATCAAAATCTGAATATTTGGAAGTAATCTCGCCATTTCCTAAATCCCTGATTTGCAACCGATCGTCATACACTTGGCCTTTCAGGTTAGCTACCTTACCAACTTCAAGACTTGAATATTTGCTTTTCAAAGCCACATCTCCTGCTTCATCTGCTATTAGGCCTGAGTCATATAAATCTAATTCTAAAGCCTTACACTTTCCGATGGACCCTTTTGCATATTTCATTTTTATTTCAGAAGGTGACCCAAAATCCCCTGCAACTATTTTCCCATCGTATTGGCTCAAATATACCCTTGAACTTATATTCGCAAGTTTCAAATCGCTATATTTATTCACCAAATTAAGTTCTGATTGTCTGGGAATTATAAGTTCATGGCTCACCTCAAATTTTGAAATGCGTACTTTCTCCCCATTTAATAGTTTCATGGTAGTCCTTCCGTTTATGGAATTCATGCTCTCCCAAAAACGGGTATCAATTTCAAACTCGTTGCCATCCTGTTCGAACTCAAAATCGTCGATCGCTGCCATAACTTTGTCCAAATCCTCCTGTGAGTTGCCAATTAAGCGCACAGTGGTTGTAATTTTAACGGTATTCTCATCAGAAATACGAACATCAAGGTCCCCGGATTTATTTTGAATACGCATTTTTGTTCCTTCAGGCACGGCGGCATTTTTACTTAAGGTTTTTGATACTTCGATGGCCTCAGTTTGAATAAAAATTCCAATTACCAATATCAGGGCAATCGCAATGCATTTAAAGCTCCAAATAACTGATTTCTTCATCTTTATTTTGTTTTTCGATTTCATGTAATATGTTGTCCAATATCCTTATTTTTTTGGCATGGTAATCAAGTAGGGCTCGTACAATAAATTCGTTGGCACCATCCTCCTTCAAATCCGATTTGTAGGATGCATAAATTTCATCCAGTTGATCAAGTTCTTCCAGCAAAAATTGAAGTTGGCTCAGATCACTGCCCGATGTTTTTATCAGCTTCCACTTTGCTTGCGCTGTGTCAATTAATTCAGCTTCCTGCTTTTTTAATTCGGGCGAAACATTGGCCAATACCTCGAATTTTGATTTGTTTGTTTCGTTATAAACAACATAGGTTATGGATACCACCAACAGGAAGATTGCTGCCACTTCCCAGAATATTGCGGCATTTAAAGTCCTTTTTTTATGCATCCCCGATTGGATTCCCTGCCAAAGAAGGTCATCGTCGGGAGTATCAACATCAAGTGTTGACCTTTTCTTTTTCAAATATTTCTCCAGGTTCTTTTTCATGTATTTCTTTTTTAATCAACTCCCCTAATAGTTGTTTTGCCCTAAAATATTGTGTTTTTGAAGTAGATTCGCTTATTCCCAGCTTCTCAGAAATCTCTGCGTGCCTATAGCCTTCCAAAGCTTTTAATACAAGAATTTCGCGCGCTCCATCGGGCAATTCCTTAATGGCATCGTGCACCAATTCTTCACTAATATTGCTGTCAAATTCCTCTTCTTCCATGTCTTCAGGCAAAGCTCCGTCACTAGTTTCTTCAAAATAAAACGGCTTCTTTTTTTTCCTGTAATCGAGGCACAAGCGAATGGTAATTTGTTTTAGCCATCCCCCAAATGCAAAATCATCATTTAATGTATGAATATTTGTAAACGCTTTTATAAATGCATCCTGGGTAATATCATGTGCCTCTTCCCTATTCCCACTCATTCGGATGGCAATATTAAACATAGCCTTTGAATAAAGCTTGTACAATTGAAACTGCGCCTGGGCATCGCCTTTTTTGCACAATTTTACAAGTTGATAGCCATCAATTTTCACATTCAATTTAAATCGCTTTGTATGTATGACGAAGACCTTTAAAAAAGGTTGGAACAATAAGTTAGGAATTTACTGAAATTTCTTTAATTCCAGTTGATCAAAATCTTCGTTTAGCTTAAAATAGGTAATGTCTTTTCCTGCTTCCATAACCAGGATTTCGAGTAGGATAAAATTGGAGAGAATATCGATTGCTTTGTGCCTTGAAATTGGCGCAGTTCGCATAAATTTAGAAAGGGTAATACTGCCATGTGAATTTAAATAATCAACCAGGAATTTTTCATCGTCGGAATAGGAAATATAAATGCCTTTCGGGCTTTTTTGTTTCTTCCAAACCTCTACCTGAATCCTGTTGACCACAATATTTTCATCCCTTTTGCGGATATAGGCAATCCATTTTCCCGAATCGTCTTTGGCAAAGTGAGGTTTGTTCGAACTGGCATCCACGTTAATTTCCAAAACGGTTTTGCCGTTCATATTCCATTGGTAGGTTGTAAAAGGTATTTTGGGTTCGGCATACATATTAGCTGCTGCCTCAATCATATAAAACTCTTCATCGGAACTTACGCCAGCAATTTTCCCGTTGTCTTTCACTCCAAGTAAAAGGCGCCCACCATTGGTATTGGCAAAAGCCACCAATGATTTGGCAATTTTTCTGGAATCACTCACGCAAAACTTAAAGTCTTGCATTTGATGTTCCCCTTCAGCAATAAGTTTTAAGAGTTTTGAAGGCATGATTTGAGATTAATATCGTTTTCTAGTTCAAATTAAGTTTTTGAAAAATCTGCACATTCAGGGCCCTGCAAATTATTTCATCCACTCAAATGTTGAATAATGTGTTCCGTCCATTCCAAGTTTGGCATAAACCTTTTGCGCCTTAATATTGGTATTATCAACATAAAGCCGAAGTCCTTTGATCCGCTCATCGTTCATCACAATATCCTTAACATACTTGTACATTTTAGAATATATGCCTTTTCTCCGATACTCAGGTTTTATGTAAACAGATTGAATCCACCAAACCACCCCGTTTCGCCAGTCGCTCCATTCAAAGGTTATCATTAACGAACCAACAAGTTCCCCATTGCTTTCCGCAACATAATAAATCCCTTTAGACCGGTCTTTAAATACTGCATCTGCCCCTTTAAGAACAGTAGGCAAATTCAATTGTAAACTTTCGGTTTCAAGTGCCATTGCAAGCTGAAATGCAGCAATTGTTTCTTTATCTGTAAAATTTGCTTCTCGTACAATCATTTTGATTTTTAACTTCTGATACCCAATTCTGCTTATATTATAATAAATGAAACCAATTCAACAAAAAATATTGAAAATAATTGGAGGGTTTATAAAAACAGGATGTTATTTAATTTTGGTAAGGATATCTTCGATTTTGATTCGCTCCTCCTCCATTAACACCAATTGCATTTTATGCTCTTTAAGCACATCCTGCACTTTCGGGCCAACTTCACCTGTTACAATGGTTGTAACGCCATGTTTCTCAAGAAATGCAACCAGGTTAACCCCTGCTTTTTCACCATCTTTAAATGGATTGTCAATGATGGCATGGTCTTTTTTTATTGCATCGTACAATACAATGCTTTCGCACCTTCCGAAACGAATATCCAGGAATGATTTGAGGGTTTTACCTTTAGAAGATATTGCAATCATTTTCTTCATCATATATGTATTTATTTGGTCGCCCAAGATTTATTACTTAAACTAATCCTTTGCTTATTTGTTCACCAGTTCCTCCCAATATTCAAGAGCCCTTCGTGTATGCGGTATTATAACACTACCCGCCGCAACATTTGCAATTGAAAAAACATCAAAAAGTTCTGGTGTTGTAAGGCCTTGCTCCAAACATTTCTCAAGATGGTATTTTATACAATCATCGCAGCGCAATACCAACGATGACACCAAACCCAGCATTTCTTTTGTTTTGACATCCAAAGCACCTTCCTGATAAGTTAATGTATCCAGGCTAAAGAACCTTTTCATCACTTTATTGTCTGATGCCAGGATCTTTTCGTTCATTTTATCTCGGAAGTCATTAAACTCTTTTCTTATATCGCCCATAGCCAAGTTTTTTGTTTATACCGATTCCCCGATCAATGTTGTTTGTGTACAATCGTTTATTTTCACAAGTACAATATCGCCTTTGCCGAAATTTTCTTTAGGGAACACAACCACTTTATTTTGTGACGACCTTCCGAAGAGCTTGTCTTTCGATTTTTTTGAAGTCCCTTCAACCAACACTTCAAAGGTACGGCCAATATCTTTACGGTTCATTTCCAACGAAAGTTTGTTTTGTAAAGCTATTATTTCGTTTAACCGCTCGCCTTTTTCTTCTTCCGAAACATCGTCCTTTAAATTTTTATGGGCAAAAGTCCCGGGCCGTTCTGAGTATTTAAACATAAATGCCGAATCAAACTTTGCCCACTCCATTAATTCCAGGGTTTGCTGATGGTCTTCAAGTGTTTCGGTACAAAAACCACAAAAAACATCGGTAGTAATGCCACAATCCGGAATAATTTCACGAATTGCATTAATCCGGTCCATGTACCATTCACGATCGTATTTTCGGTTCATAAGCTTTAAAATCTTTGAACTTCCCGATTGTAAAGGTAAATGAATGTGCTTGCAAATATTGGGGTATTTCGCAATCATTTTTAACACCTTGTCCGACATATCTTTCGGGTGAGATGTGGTAAACCGTACCCTGATTTCAGGAACCTCTTCGGCAACAAGCCCCAACAAGTCCCAGAATTTTATTGGTTTTCTTTCGCCTTCGGGCAGCCATTTATAGGAATTTACATTTTGACCGAGCAATGTAACTTCTTTGTAACCGTTTTTAACCAGGTCCTGTACTTCGTTTAAAATGTCACGCGGATCGCGGCTTCGTTCCCTCCCACGGGTGTAGGGTACAATACAGTAAGTGCAAAAATTATTGCATCCCCTGGCAATGCTTACAAAACCTGATATTGTTTTATCACCTATCCTTACAGGAGTGATTTTATCATAAGTTTCATCTTCCGATAAAGCAACATTAATGGCTTTATCGCCTTGTTCTGCTTTATCGATCAAATAAGGCAAGTCGCGGTATGCATCCGGTCCGGCAACCAAATCAACAGCTTTATGTTCCAACAATTTATCCTGGATTCGTTCGGCCATACAACCAATAACCCCAACAAGCAATTTCTTATTTTTCCTCTTTATACTGTTGTACAAATCAAGCCTTCCCCAAATTCGTTGTTCGGCATTTTCCCTGATCGAACAGGTATTCAGAAAAATAGTATCGGCATTTTCAGCCGAATCGGTAAGTTGATAATCCTTCACCTGCATAACAGCTGCCACCACCTCACTATCGGCAACGTTCATTTGGCAGCCATAGGTTTCTATGTATAATTTTTTAGTCACCCTTTTTGAATTTTAATCTGCAAAAATAGGGGATTTTTTCCATATAAAATTTGATTGCCCAATTTTTCAAGTTCAGATTAACTTAACATTCCAAATAGTTATTAACAGCTTATTATCATTGTATTAATACTCAGGCGTGGATTATTTATGCCAAAGCAATTCCTTGTGGATAATTTCGTTATCGATATAAATCAATTTAATTTATATTTGCAACCTCAACGAATATATAGAATGAAGAAGATAATTGTCTTAATGCAGGCTTTATTATTTAGCTATTCTATGTTTGCCCAGGAATCTATCATCAAGACAGAAAGGGCATCAAGCAATTCACCTGAAATTATTTCAAAAGTTCGCCCACAACAAGATGCCCGCCTTGACAGTATGCTCAACTGGCATATTGAAAACAACCTAAAAAAAGGAGGTGTGGATGGTTTCCGAGTTGAGATTTTTTTTAGCTCAGCACCCAATGCAAAAGAAAAAGCGCTGGAAATTAAAAGGGAATTTTTAACCCGTTTCCCCGATATTGATGTGTATATTAAGTTTAATGCGCCTGATTTTAAAGTACGGGTTGGCGATTTCAGGACAAAAAACGAAGCCCTTAAGCTGAAAAAAAAGCTTGACAATAAATATCCAAAATCATTTATAGTACCTGATTTAATAAAGTTTCCCGAACTTATTTCTTCAGAAAAAGAAAAAAACCAATATGAGTGAGCTTATTAAGCATGAATGTGGAATTGCCCTAATACGGTTATTAAAACCTCTTGAATATTATAAAGAAAAATACGGCACCTGGAAATATGGGATGAACAAGTTGTACCTGCTCATGGAAAAGCAACACAACAGAGGGCAGGATGGCGCTGGTATTGTTAACATAAAAATGAACCTTAAACCAGGTTTCGATTATATCGACAGGCACCGTTCGGTTGCACAAAACCCAATTAAAGATGTTTTTGAAAAAGTAAATAAAAGTTATTACAAGGCTTCAAAACATCATCGAAATGAAACCAATTCAGAATGGGCATATGATAATTTGCCTTTTACCGGTGAGGTATCGCTTGGGCACTTACGCTATGGTACGTTTGGAAGAAACAGTATAGGATATGTTCACCCGGTAACACGCCAAAACAATTGGCGGTCACGAAACCTGGTCCTTGCCGGTAATTTTAATATGACCAACACTGATGAGCTTTTTCAGCGCTTGATCGACCTTGGGCAACATCCAAAAGCTTACACCGATACCGTAACCGTTCTTGAAAAAGTCGGGCACTTTTTGGATGAAGAAAACCAATTGCTTTTTAGAAAATATAAGAGTGAAGGTTTTGGCAACAATGAAATCTCATCGTTAATCGAATCAAACCTAGATGTCCAGAATATCTTAGAAAGAGCCTCAAAAGACTGGGACGGCGGGTATGCAATTGGTGGGATTATTGGCCATGGAGATGCTTTTGTAATGCGTGACCCCTGGGGAATACGACCTGCACATTATTACTGCGACGATGAGATTGTAGTGGTAGCTTCCGAACGCCCTGTAATCCAAACCGTAATGAATGTCCCCATTAATACCGTGAAAGAAATAAAACCCGGGGAAGCTTTAATTGTTAAAAAAGACGGAGAAATCAAAAATCAGATGATCAGGGTTCCGCACAAAAGGACGTCTTGTTCGTTTGAAAGGATTTATTTCTCACGTGGTTCGGATGCAACCATATACGAAGAACGTAAAAACCTGGGCAAACTGCTTACCCCAACAATTCTGGATACAGTAAACCATGATTTCGAAAATACGGTGTTTTCATATATTCCGAACACTGCAGAAACTGCCTATTACGGGATGATGGAAGGGCTTCGCGAATATTTGGTGGATTGGAAAATAAACGAAATCAGGGAACAAAATGGTTCGCTTACCAATGAAAAAATAAAAGAGATTATTTCGCGTGAACCACGAATGGAAAAAATTGCCATAAAAGACGTAAAACTGAGAACTTTTATTGCAGACGATGATAGCCGAGATGACCTTGTAGCCCACGTTTATGACGTAACCTACGGGGTAATAAAAAATGACAAGGACACGCTTGTAATTATTGATGATTCAATTGTTCGGGGTACCACCCTCAAGCAAAGTATCATCAAAATTCTTGACAGGCTCCACCCTAAAAGGATTATCATAATTTCGTCGGCCCCGCAAATACGTTATCCCGATTGTTATGGAATTGACATGGCACGACTCGACCGCTTTGTTGCATTTAATGCAGCAATTGAGCTGTTGAAAGAAAAAGGGATGCAGCATATTATTGACAAAGTTTACGCGAAATGCAAAGAACAGCAGTATTTGCCGAAAGAAGAAATAGTAAACTACGTGAAAGACATTTATAAGCCATTCACGTACGAGCAAATTTCAGCAAAAATCGCACAAATACTTACTCCTGAAGGTTGTAATGCAAAAGTTGATATTGTTTACCAAACAGTTGATAATTTGCACAAAGCCTGCCCAAATGATTTAGGTGATTGGTATTTCACGGGCGACTACCCCACTCCAGGCGGAAACAAAGTGGTCAATTTGTCCTACATCAATTTTGTGGAAGGCAAGGATGCAAGGGCTTATTAATAATCCAAATCAATCATGGCCCCGATCATTGTAGAACATACCTTTACTGCTGATATTCAGGAAGTATGGAATGCTATAACAAAGTTAGATTCAATGAAAAAATGGTTTTTTGAAAACATTGAAGATTTCGTTCCTGAAGTTGGTTTTGAAACTCGGTTCAATGTTAAAACGGAAAACAGGGAATTTGTTCATCTATGGGAAATTACGGAAGCAATACCACCGCGAAAAATCAAATACAACTGGAAATATGAAGGATTCACAGGTGATTCGTTTGTGGCTTTCGAGTTGTTTGAACTCGGCAAACAAACAACATTAATACTCACACATGAAGAAACAGTTGCCTTCCCAAAAGAAATCCCGGAATTTTCAAGGGAAAGTTGTATGGGAGGCTGGAATTACTTTATTAAACAAAGGCTTCCTGAATTTCTGAATAATAAATAGACTTTATTCTAAATGAAGCAATTGACTACTGGCACGCCTTCCAATTACGTCAACAATGTATAGGTTTCCATTAATGTTTTCATCAATTAAACCGTACTTCTCTTTGCCAATTAGTTTATTCACAAAATCAGGAATGGTATTGCTATGCCCAACAATTAAAACTTTTTTCCCTTTAGTTTTCTTCTTAAATGCCCGGACATCAATTTTCGTAGGGTGATAAAGTATGAGCTCAATGTTGTGATCTTCAGCTGTAGGCTTTGCTGTTTCGAGGGTTCGGATATAATCGGTAGAATAAACGGCATCCAATGGTATATCTTTAAAAACCTCAGCCCATTTCAGCGCTCTTTTTTCCCCGTCGGGGTGCAATATGGGATCCGGATTCTCTGATATTACCTTTTCAGCATGCCTGATAAAAAAATACGTACTATGCTTTTGTTTACCATATGCCAATACCTGAAAACCCAAGAAAAGACTAATTAATAGAGCTATTTGTTTCATTTTTTATTTATTAATATTTGTTTAAATCTTTAGGGTTTATGTTCTGATAAATAAATCAAGCAAAACTACTCATTATTGCGAATTTCTACGCCGGGAAGTTTTATCTTTAACAAACAATAACATCAAACCACCCATGGCTGAAAAATTAAAGGATATTTTATTCCCAAAAGATAAAGTAGAAGTATTTGCCTCCCTGTTAAAAAAGTATTATCCCCCATTTGAAAGCACTGCATTTGTAGAATACGTTTGCGATGACAAATGGAAAGAGCGTGAACTAAAAGAAAAAATGAGGCATGCGACCATTGCACTTAAAAAGTTCCTTCCTGATGATTACGAAAAATCTATCGGGATTTTATGGAAGCTGGTGCCTCACATCAAAGGGTTTGAGGCAATTGTATTGCCTGATTTTGTGGAAGTTTACGGACAAGACAATTGGGATATTTCCCTTCCGGCATTGGGTGAATTTACCAAATGTGGATCATCGGAATTTGGCATCAGGCCTTTTCTGATTAATAATTTGGAAGGCGCCATGGAATTCATGTTAAAATGGGCCGATGATGCAGATTTCAGGGTCCGGCGCTTTGCAAGTGAAGGTTGCCGTCCGGCATTGCCCTGGGCAATAGGTATTCCCGCGTTAAAAAAAGATCCATCCCTTATTTTTCCTATTCTTGAAAAACTTAAAGACGATCCGGAAGAGTTTGTACGAAAAAGTGTTGCCAACAACCTCAATGATATTTCGAAAACCCACCCTGAGAAAGTGCTTGAAATTTGCAAAAGATGGCAAGGCAAATCAAAAAACACCGATTGGATTATTAAACACGCCTGCAGGACACTTCTAAAAAAAGGAAATAAAGAAGCAATGCTGTTGTTTGGTTTTGCAAATCCTGAGAAAATGGAGATTAGCAATTTCGAACTTTCTGATAAGCAAGTTGCCATTGGAAATGCAATTACATTTAACTTCAAACTCAACCTCAAAACAAAAAAGGAACAAAAAGTACGCTTGGAATATAAGGTGCATTTTGTGAAGTCAAGTGGTAAATCATCGCCCAAAGTATTCCAGATGAAGGAAGTTGTTTTAAAACCCGGTAGCCACGACATTTCAAAAAAACATTCTTTCGAAGATATGTCAACCAGAAAGCACTATCCTGGTATTCATTTGTTTGAAATTATTGTGAATGGAGTATCAAAAGCACAGGGAGAAATCGAAGTCTTGCCATCAATTTAAACCAACTTTCCTTTAAAGCACTACAGCACCAGTATGCAAAACAAGACACTGACAAACGATGATATCCTATTTCTGATTAACCCAAATTCGGGGAATAAAAAAATTGAGAGTATTATTGAAAGCCTCCAGAAGTTAACGCCCCAAATCAAATACATCGTTAATATTGAGAAAAAAGATTTAAAAAAATCGTTTCGAAAAAACCTTGAGCAATATAAAGTATTTGTTGTTGTTGGAGGCGATGGTACTGTTAACAAAGCAATAAAACATCTTCACAAACACCCTGATAAAGTTTTTGGGGTATTGCCAGCGGGTTCGGGGAATGGTTTTGCAAATGAAATGGGGTTTCAAAAATCCGTTGCATCATTACTGGAGGATATAAAAAGTGGAGAAACGATCCAGGTTGATATTCTCTCAGCCAACAAAAAACCATGTGTCAATGTTGCCGGAATTGGTTTTGACAGTTATGTTGCTCATCAATTTCAAAAAAGCAAAGGAAGGGGCTTTCGAAACTATGTTTTAATTACCCTTAAATCCATATTCAGATATAAACCGTTCCAGGCAAAAATCTGCTTTGGGGAAAAATCCATACAAGATACTTTCCATACCATTAGCATTGCAAATACCCGACAGTTTGGGAACAATGCCATAATTGCCCCAATGGCAAAACCAAACGATGGGTTAATGGATTTGGTGCTTATCAGGCCTTTTCCTATGATTCTGTATCCGGTTTTTGTTTTCCGGTTATTTATGGGAACTCTGAATAACTCCAAATACGTTCAGTACATTTCGACAAATGAGGAGATTGAAATAGAGACGGAATTTAAAATTTACCATGTAGATGGAGAACCAAAATCGTTTCAAAAAAGCCTTCATATAAAACTCAAAAAAGAAAAAATATCCCTTGTGAAAACCAAGGCAAATCCATTTAATTCATGATAGTAATAATACCGCTAAAAGATACGTTTACTATTTACCAGGTGAGCAATGAGAAAGAAGTCCCAGCAGAAATTAAGGAAGCTGAATTTTATTCCATCACCAAAACCAGCGATGAGATTTCAATTATTACTAGTTGTAAAACAGAGCATAAGCACCTAAAATCAGAATCCGGATGGAAAGCAATTAA
The DNA here is from genome assembly GCA_963677475.2 of Prolixibacteraceae bacterium. GTDB lineage: Bacteria > Bacteroidota > Bacteroidia > Bacteroidales > Prolixibacteraceae > JABMQB01. The sequence continues at coordinate 361,755 of CAXXQD010000023.1, forward strand.
AGTGGATGGCATTCTTGATTTTTCGCTGGTTGGCGTCATAAATGATCTTACCCAACCTTTAAAAGAAAACAATATCAGCGTTTTTGTATTATCAACTTTTAATACCGATTACCTCTTTGTTAAAGAGGATATGTTTGAGCTGGCAGTTAAAGTCCTTAATAATCCCCCAGACATTCAAATTAAACAAATCTAATTTTTAACATGGACTTATTTTGTTAACACGTGTTGTTAATATTAACAGTGTTCATTATATTTACATCGTTAAATTACATTTAAAATGAAAAACAAAGAAATACAAGAGAAGAGAATGCGGGGTTATTTTATCCAAGCCACAAAAGACATTTTAAAAGGAGAAGGGATTAGCAGCATAAATGTACGAAATATTGCAGACCAGGCAGGATATTCATATGCTACCCTCTACAACTATTTTAAGGATGTAAACGAATTGGTTTTCCTTTGCGTGATCGATTTCCAGGAAGAATGTTCCAAATTCGTAAAAAAACAAACAATAAATGTTCCGGAAGGGAAGGAAAAGTTAAAAGCATCGGTCCAGTCGTACATCAATTACTTTGTTGAATATCCCGGTATTTTTGATCTTTTTTACTTAACAAAAGTTGGTGATTTTGGGAACAAAACAACCATTACAGGCATCATCAACACATCCCTAGATAAGGTTTGTGAAGAAGACTGGAATTATTGTATAAGCCATAAACTGTACAAGATTAAAGAGGTTGAGTCGCTAAAAGCCCAACTCAGGTACAGTGTAATTGGTTTGTTAATATTGTTTCTGAACCGTATGGCTCCTCCGGATTATTCAGATTTCATAAACCAGTCAAAATTAATTATTGATAGTTTGTTGGAATAATTTTTTGTACTAACTTCAAATACTTTATCCAATTATTTTGACCATGCATACAAAAATCAATTCACGAAAATCCCTTTTATCACTTTATGTATTTATCATACTGCTTGCCTTTGCCTGTAAAGATCCTTCAAGCCAAATGAAGCGTCCGAACATCCTTTTTGCAATTAGCGACGACCAATCGTTTGCCCATACCAGTTTTAACGGTTGCAATTTTATAGCAACACCAGCATTTGACAAGGTGGCAAGCGAAGGGATTTATTTTTCAAATTGTTATGCCGGATCGCCGGGATGTGCACCATCTCGCAGCTCCATTGTTACCGGAAGGTACCACTGGCAAAACGAGCAATCGGGGCAACATGCCTCATCGTGGATGAAAAAGCATGTTCCGTTTATTGATTTGTTGGAAAAAAATGGATACGTAACTGGTCTAACCGGGAAAGGGGTAAGTCCGTTTCAATATGCCCGAAACAGCAACGATTCGCTCTGGAGGGAAACCAATGCGGCCGGGATAAAGCATAGCGATATAAAATACACCGACGACAACGACATTCGTTTTGGAAACGGAATTAGCAATGTAAATTATTTTGAGAACTTTAAATATTTTATTGAAAATGTAAAAGGCGACAAACCATTTTTCTTTTGGTTTGGCGGGCATGAGCCACACCGTGACTATGAAAAAGATTCGTGGAAGAAAATGGGGAAAAAGCTGGAAAATGTAGAGGTTCCCGGATTTTTCCCGGACAATGAAACCATAAGAGGTGACCTATTGGATTATGCCGTTGAAATTGAATGGTTTGACCTTCATTTAAAGCAAATGCTGGAATACCTGGAAGAAACCGGGGAACTTGAAAATACCATTGTAATTGTGACTGCCGACAATGGTATGCCATTTCCACGGGCAAAGGCCAACTGTTTTGAATATGGGGCACATGTTCCCATGGCAATTCGCTATCCTCAACATTATCCGGGCAAGCGGATTGTTAACGATCCTGTTAGCTTTGTTGACCTGGCTCCTACCATCCTCGAAATTACCAAAACTTCCGCTGAAGGAATGTTGCCTATTTCGGGGAAAAGTATTTTGAACATTCTGCAATCGAAGAAACAGGGAATTGTTGATCAGGATAAAAAATACGTTTTTGCAGGCCGTGAAAGGCACAGCTGCTCAAGGTATTTAAACTGGGGCTATCCGCAAAGGATGGTCCGAAACGGTGACTTTATTTTTATTTGGAATTTAAAACCAGAGCGTTGGCCTGCTGGGGCTCCACAAAAATACGACCCAAACGACAGTACCAAACTTTTGCCCATGTATGGCTTGGATGAAAACCAAAAGTATCTTTATCAGAGTGCTTATACCGACATTGACGATTGCCCATCGAAAACCTACCTCATTGAAAACCGAACAGATGAAGCAACCAATGTTTATTTGGAACTGGCTGTCGGGAAAAGACCAGAATATGAATTGTACAATGTAGTGCAAGACCCATTTTGCCTTGAAAATTTAGCGGGCAAGACCGAGTATCAGGAAATCCAGTCAAACTTAAACGAAGTATTGCTTAACGAACTTACTGTTTCTAACGATCCTCGCATTGTTGGCCCCGACAAAGAAATATTCGACAGTTATTTGAGATATTCACCAATGAGAAAATTTCCTAATCCGGCTGATAGCCAGGAATAAGAATTGCAAAAATTGTAGCAAGTGAAACATTTAATCCCAGCTATTTTATTTATTGTTGTAGGCTATTCAGCATGTGCAAAGGCTCCAAAGTTAAGCATAAAGGAATTGTCATCTCCACCGCCAAGGATTATCAGAACCTGTTGTTCATTTGGTTCAAATGTAAGTTTTGCTCTTATTTCTTTTGTAAAATATACTGACATTACGTCCTTTCAAAATATGGGACCACATGAGTATCTTGGATGCAGGAGCGAGCAAAATGGTACGGTTTATACCCAAAAAGGCGGATTTATTGACATGGGGCATTTGCGTGACTGTGCCGACTGGACTGCCTATTTATACCAGTTGATCATCTCTAAAAAAGGCAAAGATAATTTCAGTATAAAGCTTGGTAAGGAAGGAGGAACAAAATCTTTATACCTTCATTTGCCACCGGATTTAACGGATCAAACAGCCCGTGAAATTGCAGGAAAAATTGCCTACGAGTTATCGCTTTGGCACGAAATTTCAACCTGGTACGGGGCTTCTTATGTTCCTTTTGTACCGGAACGCTACTCCAGTTTTTCGCCCGAAGATATGTATTCGAACCTAATGGGAGTAACCCTTGCCATGAAAGCAATTAAAAGTGATTTGGAGTACAATGAAGCAATGACCATGTTCATTGCCAATACCCTCGATAGCCTTGGCTGTGTTGAATCATCGTATGATACTTTTATGGCAATGGAAAAAGTTGAAAACCATTGGTGGACACGCACAAAACGCCTGCCCAGCAAAAATGTGCTCCTAAAAAGGTATATTGATAACGACAGTGTCTTAATTCCATGGAGGTTGCGGGAAGATGAGATTTCCCTAAACGCTTATCCTTTGAAAAAAGCATCCGAAAAACTCAATGGTTATTACGAATTAAAAATCAGGCTAAATTCTAAATTCCCTGTTAAAAAGAAATTTTCTCCCCTTCCCGGGAAAGTAATATCGCAAACCGATTTTGACCTGATTAAAGAATTCATTACCGAAGATGTTGATAAATTGAACCAAAAAGTGGAACGAAGGTCACAAAGAATATTAACCCGGGAGGATAGAAAGCTCCAACAGAAACTTAACCGTAACTAGAAATCACATTCACATCACAAGAAATTAAAGGGCAAGAACGTTTTTTTCTATATACTTGCTTGCCAATAATTAATTTTGGAAGCAATTCAATAACAATAAAATAAAACAAATGAGCAGTAATTATATGGTGGATAAAAGTTTTACCGGAAACAATTTCCAAAATAACAAACTTGCCCCAGGCGCATATGAAAACTGTACATTCACAAATTGCACATTTATACAATCTGACTTAAGCAAACATCATTTTCAGGAATGCATTTTTGTAGATTGTGACTTAAGCATGGCAAAAATTTCATCGACTGCATTTCGTGATGTTAAATTTATCGGATGCAAATTGCTTGGATTACACTTCGATGAATGCAATACTTTTTTGCTTGAAATGAGCTTTGATAACTGCCAGTTAAATTTAGCCTCGTTCTACAAATTAAGCCTTAAAAAAACGGTCTTCAGAAATTGCATCCTTCATGAAGTTGAATTTGCGGAAGCCGATTTGAGCCAATCCCAATTTTTAAGTTGTGATTTGAGCGGTGCTATTTTTGACAATACTAATCTTGAAAAGTCAGATTTTAGGACTTCGATCAATTATTCCATTAATCCAAAAGGCAATAAAATCAAAAAAGCGCAATTTTCAATTCCTGATGTTATTGGGCTTTTAGATGCCTTCGACATAAAAATCAGTTGAAATGCAAACATTAACGGATTTACCAAACATTGGTTTAACCCTCGCTCAGAAATTGGAGCAAGTGAGTATTCGAACGCCACAACAATTAATTGAAACCGGAAGTGAAAATGCGCTCATCCGGATTTCGGCACTCGAAAACAGCGGGGTTTGTATAAACATGCTTTACGCTTTGGAAGGGGCAATTGAAGGGGTACGCTGGCATGGCTTATCTACTGAAAAAAAAGAAAAATTAAAAGAGTTTTACCAGATGTTCACGAATGCATGATCACGGTTTATTGCCAATTTTACGAAACTTCGGGAACAGCAAAAGAATATATGCCATACCATAACTAAGTGCGTATAAAACTTCGACAAACCATTTGAACACCTTCTTTTTTGTTTTAAAATGATTATGAAACCAACGTAATTTTTCTTCGAACCAATTGGCCTTAAACATCATTGCCAGTTGTTCAGGATTGTCAAGTTTAATTTTGCTTGGTTCAATGGAATCAAGCCGAAGGAATTCTTCCATCATTATTTCATGGCTAAACTTAAACAGTTTATCAATTTCAGGGTGGTAATCCCTGTTTCTACTATCGTAAGCCGGGTTTACGTTGATTTCCCACACTTGTTTTTTCCCGTCTTTTAAAGCATAATCAATCCTGCCATAATCAATTCCTGCCATTTCAAAAACTGCCCTTCCCCATTCTTCATGAGGATTTTCATGCATAAACTGCCAATAATTTTGTACTATTTTAGAAACAGGCTTATCCGTTAACTTAAGGTCTGTTTTTAACATCCACTTTTTGCTGAGCTCAAAATACCTCGGAATAATTTTCGAGCATAGATGTACCAATGCATATTTATTCCGTACCCCATCGTTATTCTTCACATCGCAAAATTCCATAATTAGCAATTCATGTTTTGAATACCCCAGCAACAGTTTCGCAATAATATTCCGGCGCAATTGCTTTTTATTATAAATTAAGCTGGTAAGTGCTCCATTGTGGTTATTCTCTTCGCGCAAAAATACCGGATATTTAATCGTTTCCCATGATTCATTTATCCTAAATACATTAAAACTGTTCTGCCCGTTTTTGTGTAAGGTTTTTAATAAATCATATCGTCTCAGCACCTTTGCCGGATGATTTAACACCTGTATTGTGGGATATTTCTTTTGAATAGAATTTGCCAACCTGACAAGCACATCCAATTGATCAGGACTCAATCGATCGTGATCAGAAAACACAAGGGTTGTAAGCCTTGCATTATTTAATTTTTCAAGTTTATGGTATTCTACAATTTTAATACGCTCTGCAATCTTTTTACCGCGGTAGTTTTTATAGTTGCGAATCGTGAAACTCCCTGATTTATGCATTAAAAAGTATATCATACTATCAATCCGTTTTAAGCTTCTATTTCGTGCACATCCAATGTTTTTTTGCCAGCAACAACTGTTGTTACCGTCATAACTTCTGTTACATTCAGCAAGGTTTTAAAAATGTCTGGTATTTGATCAATTGCTTTCATCAACAACACACCTTCAACCGGAATTCCGGCGGCAATATAAATGGAAACATTAAAATAATGGCCTCCACTTGGAATTCCAGGGCTTCCAAAACTTACGAGTAATTGCACTAAAGTAAAAATTACAATCGTTACAATATCAAGATCAACCTGAAAAACGTGTGCTAAAAAAATTAACCCGAAAGTGGTTGATATGGCATAGTTTACCCGAAATGTACTCACAAAAAAAGGAATTATCACTGCTGAAACAGATTTGTTCAAGCCAATCCGGTTCTCGGCACATTCAAGCAATGCAGGCATCGTTGCCAATGAGGACCTCGAACTCATTGCCATAAGTTGGGAAGGTAACATTGCCCTAAAAAATTTCCCAAGACCAACATTTCCCCAAACTGCCACAATTATATATTGAACGGCAATAAAAATAATTAACAAAACACACAAAATCGCAATTAAATAACCTGCTGCTCCAACGGTGTACACCCCCTCCTTAAACGAAAATGCAAACAACAGGCAAAATACCGCAAGTGGTAACGACAATAAAAAGAATTCGAAAAACGAAAACGAACTCTTTGAAATTAGCTCCGATTTATTAAAAATATATGCTTTAAACTTTCCCCTTGCCTTACCAACAATTAAGGCTGTTATTATTGCAAAAAAAATAAAAACAATCACCACCTTGCCCAAAAGCAATTGCAGTTGTACCAGCAATGTTTTAATCGATTCAAAAGAATAGCTCCCCCCGGTATTTAACCGATCTAAAATTTCCGTTGCACCAGCAACATCTGTAAACAAAGGAATTTTATCTGCCAGCAACCGAATTGCCAGATAACCGAAGCCATAGCCAATGCTCACCCCAATAAAAAGGATTACGGTATGAAGCAAAATTGACCGACCACCTAATTTCCCTATTTCTTTAGTGTTTGTGATCGAAATAAAGACATATAAAATATATGAACCTGCTAAGGGAAGTATCAAAATTAACAATAGAACGACCCATAGTTTTCCGAATAATTCAAAATATGGTGCCAGATTCATTAAGCCAGACAATTGCAGCTTTTTACCAATAATTCCAGCTGCAACCCCAAACAACATGGCTAACATTGAACCGATTGTAATAAATCTGGAAACAACAGAATTTGACGTCATATAATTTGCACTTATGAAATACCCATACAGCTTTATCCTAGTAGAAATGAAGATTTGAAATTAGCAAAATTAGGTTACTAATACAACAAATGGATTTTCTAATTTTTCGTTGCCCCTAAAAAGCTCCACAACCTAATTTAACGACCTACTAAAGGAGCTTTATCCCATTCAAAAAACAATGCTCCCGAACCACATCGGGCCAGGTTCCGAATTGAACCTCACCAATATGAGCTTTCCTTAACAAAAACATACATAACCTGGAAATGCCGATTCCTCCACCAATTGAATTTGGAAACTCACCGTTTAAAAGTTGTTTATGCCAGGGCTGTTCAAGGATTTGCTCGCATTTTAATATTTTGACCTGTTTCAATAGGGAATCTTTATCGACCCGAATACCCATGGAAGAAAGCTCCAATGGTTGTTTTAATGTCGGATTCCAAACAATCAAATCGCCATTTAGCCCAACATAGCCATTCCCCGACTCTGTTGACCAGTCATCGTAATCAGCAGCACGGTAACCATGCGTTTTCCCATCGGAAAGTTGATTTCCTATTCCAACAATAAAAACACTTCCAAACTTTTTAGCAGCATCCGACTCCCGTTCAGATGGACTTTTGTGCGGGTACTGTTTTCGTAATTCTTCCGAACTAATAAAAGTTATCTGTTCATTTAAACAAGGAGCTATTTCCGGGTATAAATTAGAAACATACTGCTCTGTTTTTACAATATTGGAGTAGATGGTTTTAACCTTTTCTTTTATAAATTGGAAAGTGCGGTTATGATCTCCAATTTTTATTTCCCAATCCCATTGGTCAACCTGGAAAGAATGGACATTCGACAACATTTCATCTGGTCGGATTGCAACAACTTCTGCAAGAATGCCATCTTCTGTATCAAACTCCAGATTCGCTAAAACCTGGCGCTTCCATTTTGTTGCCGACCGAACAATTTCCAATTCTTCTCCACCAAAGCCATTCAAATGAAATTTTATGGAATCTGCATGACCATCAGTCACATCACTCAGTCCTGAATTTTTTTCTATCATAAGCGGAGCATCTACTTTTTGCAAATTCAGACCGCTCGCCAATCTTGATGAAAAGAAGCTTTTAATTTGTTGAACGGCTTCAACGGTTTGTTTTGGAGACAAACATGCTTGATAACTTTCAGGTATAATCAGGTTTTCCATATATCCTAGATCTTCATTTTGATTTGTTCAACAAAAGATCAAATAATTTTTTAAAGGAAATGCCTTGACCATAACTCGGAAATATCTTAATTATGAGTGCCATAAATGCGACAAATACCAGTGTGCCTGACGCACCTCCAGCAAAAAATTGGATAAAACTTAATTGTGCCTGATCAATAGTTGGAAGTATCCAAAACAACGAGATAGTTCCAGCCATAAATAATGAAGCTAATAACGGCGGCACAATTATTTTAATAAGTTTAAACACAAAACCACGAATATAAGTGGTCAATACGGCCAGCCAGCCGATGAATGCGACTATGTTAGCAAGTGTTACGCTGATTGCAACACCCCGAACACCGATCTCCGTGCCAAGTATAAACATAAAACCTATCAATGAGGCTATTTTTAGAAATTGAAGTACAACCATTAGTTTTGGTTTTCCGAGCCCTTTAAAAAACGGGTTTCCGGAAGATACAAGCAAGCCAATAAATGCAGCAATACTAAGTAATTGAATAAGCGGTATTATCGAACGCCATTTTTCGTCCATAAACAGTGTTGTAAATGCAGGCGATAAACAAAGCACCCCGGTAGTAATCATCATAGATATAATAATTACGGCATGCAATAAATTTAAATACGACTTATTTGCCTCTTCTTTTTGGTCCTGTAAAACAGAAAAATACGGGAAATAAATCTGCGACAAAACATTTCTTAATTCGCTTGTCCCTGTATGAGCAAACCTGAAAGCAACCTGGTACAATCCGAGGGCAGTAATCCCAATGAGTTTTCCGACCAGAACCTTATCTAAATACATGGCCATTAAGGTTATAATTGCCGATACCAATATCCACTTACCAAATTGGAACAGTTCTTTTATTTTTTCTTTCTCCAGGTGGAATTTCGGACGGAATTTAAAAAACACATACGATAAAATACACCTGAGTATGCTCCTTGAAATGTAACCGATAAACAATGCCCAATAACTTTTTAAGATAACGGCAAATGTTATTGCAAGAACAAAATCGGCGAGGTTCCCGCCAAGATTATAAAAGAAATAGGTTTTAAAATTGAGGTCTTTAAGCAAGTAAAGGTCGGCAATATTTGCTACAGCCCTAATAATATAAATAAATGAAATTGCCCGGATAACTGCCACCGACTCCTGCGAATCAAAAAAACTTCCGGCCAATGGCGCCGCCGCAAAAAGAATTGCAGCCATAAGTACACTTCGAATAAGCCTAAATGTCCAAACCGAATTTAAATAAGGTTCAACATCCCCCTTTTTTTGTATCAAAGCCTGCTGAAACCCGGTATGGGTGAGGTAATCAAGAATATCTAAGCAAATAAGGGCTACCCCGAAAATACCAAACTCGGTAGGAGATAAAAAGTGGGAAAGTACGGTGAGTTTCACAAAATTGAAGGTCATCACACTCATTCGTTGCATGCCCATCCAAAAACCGCCTTTAACCAACTTTTCTTTAATTTTGCTCACCGTCATTTGAATTTGGAAGCAAATTAGAAAAATATTTAGGAAATTAATTCATTGAGTGCACAAGGTTTCTTAATATTACACATAAAACAAAACCAGACTAAGTGAAAATCATCAAAGTTGTATTCAGCTATATTAAAAACGTATTTTATTTTCTTTTTCACAGGCAACATAGTTTTCGGAAAAGCCTATACTCAAAACAGAAGATTAAAAGGTTTATTCGAAATAATCCGGCCCTCAGAAGCAAAAAAAGTCTCGATAAATATTATCTGAAGGCGTGTAAAGATTATTACCAAAAAAAATTGAATATCAACCTAAATACCGATTGGCACTATACATTCTCGACATTTAACGGGCAAAAAGAACTGGGATACATTCCGGAATATTTGTTTTTTGCATTTATTGAGCCAACATTAAACGATCAAAAGCTATATAAAGCTTATACGGATAAAAACGCACTTCATTTTCATGTCGATAAAAAACACCTGCCTAAAACATATTTTCATATCGTAAACGGAAACTATTTCAATGAAAATTTTGAAATGGCAAGTATAGAAAAAGTAGTGACTGCCTTGAAAGACCTGAACAAAACTGTTGTGCTAAAACCAGCAATTGATACTGGTGGAGGGAAAAACATTTTAATCAAAGAAAGCCAGGAGATTGCAACCGTTCTTCAAAACAATTTGAAGTACAACACCGATAGTTATATTATTCAGGAACGAATTAAGCAGCACCCCATTTTGGAACAATTCCATCCTGCTTCGGTAAATACCATACGAATTATGACCGCGAGGGTAAAAGATAAAATTGAGGTACTTTCATCTTTTTGCAGGATGGGAAATAATAACAGTAATATTGACAACAGCATTGCAGGAGGAGTGGTATGTGGTCTAACGAATGAAGGTAAATTGCGAAAATCGGGAACCAACATGAATTTCATCACCTATGAACAACACCCCGATACCGGAATTCCATTTAGAAATGTGGAAATACCGGGTATACATGAAGCCTGGGAATTTTGTAAGATTACCCATAAAAAGATGCTACATTTTACATTTATTTCCTGGGATATTGCTATTAATGAGAGCAATCAACCCATTTGTATAGAATATAATATTAGCAATCAGGGGATATTTGCACATCAACTGAATAACGGACCATTATTTGGAAAATATACCGACTATTTTTTAACAAAGTATACTCAACGAAAAGAGGCAAATAGGCAGCTAAATAATTTTCATTATAAACCTTAACGAATGCTCAACCTAAAACATATCCGGTTTGTTCTAAAAACCAAATACCTGCGTTTTTACAATTTCCAACAAAAATATAGAGACATTAAAAGGCGCGAATCTCAGCTTCGAAAACTTCTTAAACATGATAGCCGCTTCAAAAATGTCAATAGGGATAAAAAATATCTAAAGGAGGCGAAGGATTTTCTTACATCAAATTTCGATGGGTACAAAAATACGGATTGGCATTTTTATTTTTCACATTTAAATAAATCCTTTAAACCTGAATACATACCCAGCTCCATATTTTTCCCATACATTGAGCCAACACTGAATAAGGTGGAATTGGCTCCTGCATACGTGGATAAAACATCTTATGACAACCTATTTTGGAAATCGGATATGCCCGAAACAGTTTTTAAAATGTTTAACGGGAAATTCTTCGATGCAAATAACGATTTTATTGAAAATGAGACTGCATATAACCAATTGGCATTGATGAACGAGAGTTTAATTATCAAGCCAGCGATACATAGCGGAGGAGGCAGAAATGTTGTGCTCACCGAAGCCAAGAAACTGGCATCGATGCTTAAATCAAATTCCTTTTATTCAAAAGGCAGCTTTATCATCCAGAAAAAAATAGTCCAACATGAATTGATGGCAAAACTTAATCCAAATTCAGTAAATACATGTCGGATAATGACAGCGAGGATTAAATCAGATATCGTGGTTCTCTCGGCTTATGTCCGTATTGGCCGAAAAAACTCAAAAATAGATAATGCCCAATCCGGCGGGATTTTTTGTAAAATCAATGACGATGGAAGCATTGAAGATAAAGCTATTGACAAAGCTTACTACTCTTACGATAAACATCCCGATTCCGGACTAATATTTAGTGGCTTTAAAATTCCGAATTACGGTAAAGCAGTTGAATTCTGCCTAAAAAACCATAAAAGGTTTTTACGTTTTACTTTTATTTCCTGGGACATAGCAATTAGAAATAATGGTGCTCCAGTTTTTATTGAACTTAATTTATCGCATCAGGCAATAAACGGGCACCAGGTGGTTAATGGCCCGTTATTCGGAGAACATACAAGTTTTTTATTAAAAAAATATGCTGAAGAAAAAGATATATGCAGCCTATAAAATTTCGTATAATTTTAAAACAAATAGTCCATTCCCTCTACCTTTTCCAAAGAAGAAAAATTACTGCATTTCTAAGTGAAAGAAGTATTAAAAGGAAAATAAAAAGGGATTTTTCATCATCAAAACCACCAAAAGATAAAAACTACCTGAAAAGGTCTAAACAGTTTTTTAAAACTAATTTTTCGGGATATACGAATACCAACTGGCACTATTATTATTCATCGCATAACCAAATTAAAAAAGCGGAATATATTCCAGATTCACTCTTTTTCGCAAAAATATTCCCACGCTTAAACTACACAATGTTAACTTCGTCGTACATGGACAAAACAGCTTTTGACCTGATATTTGAAAAATCAGTGATGCCCCGAACTATTTTTAAACTAATGAATGGGGATTTTTACGATTCCGAAAATAATAAAGTCCATAAATCAGAAGCAATTGCAAAACTGGCCCAGAGCGATGAAATGGTAGTTTTAAAACCTGCCGTTAACAGCAGTGGAGGCAAAGGCGTTATAATTGACAAAGCAAAAAACCTGGTTGCAATGCTCGAAAACAAAAGCATTCATAAAAGAAGTTATATTTTACAGGAGAAAATCGAGCAGCACCCTGAAATGGCAAAATTCCATCCTGCTTCGGTAAATACCTTGCGAGTAACAACTGCGCGAAAAGGCTCAAATATTGAAGTTTTATCTTATTTCATGAGGATGGGGGTTAATAATAGTACAATTGACAATGGTAGTAGCGGCGGCATTATGGTAGGTGCCAACAATGGTAAATTGAACGATTTTGGCATAGACCTGCAATTTAACCGATATTACCAACATCCGGATTCAGGAATAAAATTTAAGGATTTTGAAATACCAAATTACAAAGAAGCATTAAACTTTTGCATTAGAAATCATAAAAAAATCATGCGATTTACTATTATTTCATGGGATATTGTAATAGGAAAACACGGAGAAATTATTTTTATCGAATATAATTTCAGGCAACCTGATATCAGTGTACACCAATATTTTGATGGACCATTGTTTGGCGAACATACCGATTATTTCATTCAGAGATATAAGGAAGAATGCCAAAAAAATGAATATTTTATTTAATCTTTTATAGCATAAAAAAGAATAAAACCGATCTATGTTAAAGCTTTCAAAAATTCGTCAACAACTTAAAGTAGGATACCTGAAGATATTTTTCTTGCAACGCCAGAAACGTGATATTTGGAGAAGCACAATTGGTATTCGAAAAAGGATCAAACAAAACCCGAATCTTAAAAAGCTCAAAAAAGACAAAGCATATCTTCAGAAATCGAAACAGTTCCTGATCGATAATTTTGAGGGATACAAAAACACTAATTGGCATCAGTATTATTCTTCTATAAATGGCATTAAGAAAGCAGAATACATACCCGACAGCTTGTTTTATGCATCGATAATCCCAACAATTAACAAATTAGATTTATTCCCTGCCTATGCAGATAAAACTTCATACGACTTATTTTTTGATGCGAAAGACATGCCGGAAACATTGTTTAAAATATATAGAGGCCGTTATTTTAATAATGACAATAATTTTTGGCAAAAAGAACAGGCAATAAAACAATTAGCCAGCATGAAGGAAGTGCTTGTTTTAAAGCCGGCAATTCAGAGTGGCGGTGGAAAAGATGTTGTCCTTGATGATGCAGAAAATATAGCAAAGAAATTGGAGGATGACCACAATTATACAGAAGGAAGCTTCATCATTCAAAAAAAGATTAACCAACACCCGGAAATGGCAAAATTTCACCCAGAATCGGTCAATACCTGCAGGATAATGACTGCCAGGGTTGAGTCAGACATTGTTGTTTTAGGTGCCTATTTCAGAATCGGGCGGAACAATTCAAAAGTAGATAACGGCGGCTTGGGCGGATTAATGTGCAGTATTGATAAATATGGATATATTTCAACTTATGCAATCGATATGGATGCAAAAAAGTATGGGCAGCATCCAGATACAAACATAAGATTCACTGATTTCAAAATCCCTGAATATGACAAAGTAATAGATTTCTGTAAAAAAAATCATCAGCGGATTTTACGGTTCACACTCATTTCATGGGATATCGCAATTGACTCAAAAGGAAACCCGGTGTTTATAGAATACAACTGCAGACGACCGGCAGTGAACGGGCATCAATTGTTGGATGGGCCAATTTTTAGCGAACACACCAATTATTTCATAGAACTATACAAGCGTAAAAAACAAACCGAAATTTTCCAGCAAACCATCTAAATCTAAATTTGAAACAGTGCATTCATTTCAAAAAATACGAATCCTTACAAAACGATTATACCTGCTTTCTTTTAAGCGCCAAAGAAGGTTCTTTTCTTCTGTGCGGATTAAAAGAAACATGCATAATCAAATCAGAACCAATTCTCAATTTAGGGAAGTAAGACAAGATAAAGATTACCGAAAAAAAGCCAGGCAGTTTATACAGAATTTTTCAAGCCAAAAAAGTACGGCTTATCATGTTTACTACGCTACCTATTACCAGTCTAAAGAAATAGGATTTATCCCCAATAATATATTCTTTCCCTGCATTGAACCTACCTTGAATAACTTTGATTTTGAGGCTGCTTATTCCGATAAAACCTCTTACGATCTTTTCATTCCAAAAAGATTTATGCCAAAAACTATTTTTAAAATAATAAGCGGTAATTTTTATACGGACAATCATCAATTGCTAACAAAAACCGATGCCCTGAACTTCTTAAAGAAAATAAATAAAAGCCTGGTGCTAAAGCCTGCAATTGTAAGTGGCGGTGGAAGGGACATTGTTTTTGCCAATGCAAACGAAATTGCAGATTTATTGTTTGCGGATAAGAAGTATTCTGTAGGAAGTTACATCCTTCAGGAACAAATTGCCCAGCACCGGGAAATGGCTAAATTCCATCCTCCATCGGTAAACACTTGCCGCTTAATGACTGCCCGTGTTGATTCAGAAATTGTTGTTTTATCTTCATTTTTCAGGATTGGAAGAGACAATAAAAAAATGGACAATGGCCAGTCGGGAGGAATTAAATGCAAAATAAATAGTGACGGTACAATTTCTGGATCAGCTATTGATAAATTCGCCCGAACCTACGATGTTCACCCGGATACCGATATTAAATTTGACGGATTTACAATCCCAAATTATTCAGCAGTTGTCGATTTTTGCCTACAAACCCATAAAAAACTAATGCGTTTTACATTTATCTCGTGGGATATTGCCATCGACCAAATGGGAATGCCTATTTTCATTGAATTTAACCTTCGAATTCAGGCAATTACATCGCATCAAATTTTAAATGGCCCATTGTTTGGGAAATATACGGATTACTTTATTGGGAGATATAAGGAAGAAAAGGGAAAAGATATACTTTTAATATAATTATCAGACATTCGTAAACTTCATGTAAAAATGATTCGTAGAGCAAATTTTAATCGAGGTATAAAATTACTTTACCACAAATTATTTTTTTATCAAAGAAGAGTATTTGAAACGAAGAGACTTGAGAAAGGAATAAAGAAAACTATTCGGACGGATCCTTTGATAAAAGCAGCAAAAAAGGACAACGCATACTTATCAGATGTGAAACAATTTCTTCGATCGAATTTTGGTGGATATAAAAATACCGATTGGCACCATTATTATTCATGCCTCAATGGGATCAAAGATTTGAGATATATACCCGATGGTTTGTTCTTTACTACTTTGATTGACGTTTATAACCGAATAGACTTACATCAAGCCTATACCGACAAAACGTCCTACGACATCATCTTTAACAAAAACAGTTTGCCGGAAACAGTGTTCAAACTACATCGGGGTAGAATATTTGATGGGGAAAATAACCTGGTAATGCAAAATGAAGCAATCCGTTATTTACAAAACCTAAACGAAGAATTAATCGTAAAACCAGCCATTTTTAGTGGTGGGGGAAAAAATATATTGGTCGATTTCGCCAAAAATATTGCTGATCTGATTTCGAAAAACCCTGATTATTCAGAAGGAAGTTACGTAATTCAAAAGATGATAATACAGCATAAAGAAATGGCAAAATTCCATCCTCAATCGGTCAATACATGTAGAATTATGACTGCTAGGATTGGTTCTGAAATAGTGGTTCTTGGAGCATATTTCCGAATTGGAAGAGGCAACACAAAAGTGGATAATGGAGGTCAAGGAGGAATAATGTGCAGCATCGATCCCTCTGGACAAATTTCGGAGTACGCCATTGACATGGAAGGAAAAAGACAATTTAAACATGAAGACAGCGGTTTAAAGTATATCGGTTTTATTGTTCCGGGTTACAAAAAAGCCGTTGATTTTTGTAAAAGTTATCATAAGCAAATTTTACGATTCAAAATTATCTCCTGGGATATTGCCATCGATGAAAATAAAAACCCCATTTTTATTGAGTATAATTTTAGGCGTCCGGCAATTCATGGGCATCAAATTTTAGATGGTCCATTATTTGGTCAACATACTCAATATTTTATCAATTATTATCATAAACATAAGAAAAATAAAAATTTTATCGAAACGTTTTAAGGTACCTTCAAATGTCTATACGTAGTAAAATAAAACAACTTCTAAAAACAAAATACCAGCATTTTTATGAATTGCAGAAAATAAAAATCGATTTAATAAGAAGACAAAGACAACAACGGAAACGACTTAAATCTGATTCCCGATATAAAAAAACACCAGAAGACCAAGACTTTCTTAATGAATCAAAACAATTCCTGATGAAGCATTTCTCAGGATTTAAAAATACCGACTGGCACTTATTCTACTATAAAATCAACAAAATAGCAAAGCCGGAATATATACCCGAAGCACTCTATTTCCCAATCATTGAGCCACATCTTAACAAGACTAAATTATCTCCTGCATATTGTGACAAATTATCGTACGATCTGTATTTTAAAAAAACAGACATGCCCAAAACCATCTTCAAACTACTTGATGGTTATATTTTTGACGATGAAAACAATCTTGTGAATGAAACCAAGGCGTTACAAAAAATTGCCTCAACACCTGGGTCTTTGGTTTTGAAGCCTGCCATATTATCGGGAGGGGGAAGGAATGTAATTATAGATACCGCAGCAAATATAGCTTCGCTACTTAATAATAATAAATCGTATAAATCGGGAAGTTATATACTGCAAGAAAAAGTAGTTCAGCATGAGCTGATGGCCAAATTTAATCCGAAGTCGGTAAACACATGCCGGTTAATGACTGCCAAAGTTGATTCTGAAATTGTGGTTTTGGGAGCATATATGAGAATTGGTCGCGGCAATTCGCAAATAGATAATGCATCGTACAATGGTTTGTATTGTAACATCGAACAGGACGGCACAATTTCTAATTTCGCCCTGGATAAATATGTGAATTATTATTCGGAACATCCAGAGTCAGGGATAAAATTTAGTGGGTTCTCGATTCCAAATTACGATCAGGTTGTTGATTTCTGTGTAAGCAATCACCAGCGATTCCTTCGGTTTACACTTATTTCATGGGATATTGCAATAAAAAAAGATGGCAGTCCGGTATTCATAGAGTTTAATCTTAGCCGGCAATCGATAGTAGGCCAGCAAATCATGTACGGCCCTTTGTTTGGCAAACATACTATGTATTTTATAAACAGATATAAAGAAGAAAAAAGTAAGGACCCATACTATTTTTAGATAGATACTCCGCACAAGACAGACAACCAAACTCTTTTGTTTTAAATATAAATAGTTTGAGTTTTAATGATCTCAAAAATCTTATCGTCTCCTTTTCCCTTTTTTATTCATTTTTTGAGGATCAAACTTGCTGATGTATTTTTTCTTTTTTTCTGATTTTTTCTTGCGCTCATGAAAAGCCCCCTGAAAACTGGGATCATCAATTTTTTTCTGTCGGTCAATTTCGCGCAATTGCTTTTGTTGCTCATCAAAGCTTGTTCCTACAATTTCAACTTCCTCTGGCATTTCAACCATTGGAAGCTTCATTCGGATAAGTTCTTCAATCCTGGGCAAATGCCATTTTTCAGAAGGATCAACCAAGGTAATTGCAACACCTTTGTTTCCGGCCCGCGCAGTTCTGCCAATGCGGTGCACATAGTCTTCATAACGCTGTGGAATATCAAAATTAATTACATGGCTCACCAAACTTGCATCTAATCCACGTGCAGAAACATCGGTCGAAATAAGAACCCGTATTTCCCCATCTTTAAAGGCATTGATCGAGTTAATCCTGGAAGTTTGACCTTTGTTCGAGTGCAAAATCCTTACCTCGCCTTCAGCCTTACGTTGGACTACCTTGAAAATCCCATCTGCATGATCCTTAGTTTTAGCAAATATGATCACCCTTGTAAATTTTTCTTCATCCGTCAAAAGATGTTTAATCAGGTTCAATTTGGTGCGGTAATTAGGTGCCTCATAAATCAATTGTTTGACCAGTTTTACGGTAGTTGCCGATTTCGATACTTCCACTTTTTCGTAATGGTCGAGGAATTCTTCGGTCAACATTTCTACTTTTTCAGAGAAAGTTGCCGAAAAAAGCAGGTTTTGCCTTTTGGGCGGAATAATTTCAAATATTTGCTTTAATTGCCGCATAAAACCCATGTCAAGCATGCGGTCAGCTTCATCAATAACCAGGTACCTGACCTTTTTCATCGACAGGTAACCACTTTTATGAAGGTCCCAGAGCCTTCCCGGCGTTGCTGTTAGGATATCAATTCCCTGATCAATTAGTTCAGCATGTTTCGTCCATCCAACCCCTCCATAAACAGCGGCATATCTAAAATTTGAGTATGTAGTAAGTTCTTCGATATCTTCGCCCACCTGAATTGCCAGTTCACGTGTTGGCACCAATACAATTGCCCTGGGTTCGTGCCCTTCAGCTTTTACTAATTTTGTTAGCAAAGGTAAAAGGTAGGCTGCGGTTTTTCCGGTCCCGGTTTGGGCAATACCAATAACATTCGCCCCCGAATTAATTATTGGAATTACTTGTGCCTGGATTGGGCTTGGCTTTTTAAACCCTATTTCATCCAAACCCTTTAGTATTGATTTTGATATTTTTAAACTTTCAAAGGTCTTTTTCATCCTGCAAAAATACAAAAACATATTGAACCTTACTTTACAGGAATATTTGAAAGAAATGCTTTATTAAATAGGTTTAAGAGATATGGATTTATCTTAGAATTAACGTAGATTTCCATTGGAAATATTCATACAAGCACAACAAATCCCAAACAAGCACTACTGATCACATTTATTATTTCACACGATAAATTTTACCCGGCAAAGCAAGCACCAATCCTTTAAATTCCATTTCGAGAAGGGTTGCTGATACGACTCCCATTGGCAAGTGGATTTCGGAACAAATTTGGTCAATAAAAAGCTCTCCCTTCCCTTTCAGCAAATTGTACAAATCTTTTTCTTTTCCTTCCAGTTCAATAAATAAACTTGGTTGGACGGCATCCGGCTTCGATTTTCCTTTTTCCCATCCCATAATATATTCCAGGTCATCAATGCCCTCAATCAATGCTGCTCCATTGTTTTTTATTAATTTATTGCAACCATCTGAATAAGTATCACCTACCCTTCCAGGGAAAGCAAAAACATCGCGGTTATACGATGATGCTATGTTTGCAGTAACCAAAGCCCCACCTTTCGATCCCGATTCAACAACAATTGTTGCGTCTGAGAGGCCTGCTATAATCCTGTTTCTTTGCAAAAAATTTTGAGGATCTATTTTTGTCCCGCTCCGAAAATCAGAAACAATGCCGCCATGTAGTTGCATTTTATCTGAAATAGGTTTGTGCAAAGCCGGGTATAGTTTATCTAAACCATGCCCCAAAACACCAATGGTCGGGAGTGAATATTTTAGTGCCGACTTATGCGCCTGAACATCAACACCGTATGCTAGTCCGCTTACAATTAATACATTATGTTTTCTTTCTTGGAATTCTTTTAACAGATTATCGCACAACTGTTTTCCATATTCTGTGGCATTACGGGTCCCTACGATACTCAGCACTTTTTCCTTATCAAAATTAAAATTGCCTTTTGCGTAGAGTATTACCGGTGCATCGGTACAATTTGACAACCTTCTCGGGTAATTGCTATCGGAAATAAAAAAAGCCTTGATCTTATTCTTTTGAATATAATCGTACTCTTTTTCGGCATCAGCCATCACCGAATTCCCGGTTATCCGTGAAGCGTTCACCATCCCAATTCCGGGAATTTTCAGAAGCCTGTTCCTCGATTCAGAAAAGACAGCTTTTGCACTGCCGCAATAGGATACCAGGTTGCGGGTCAAAGCACTTCCAATACCCGGAATCATCGATAATGCAATTTTATATATGAAGGAGTCTGTCATGATGTGAATGAGGGTTGATTGTTTATTTATTTTCTAACAGTGACTGCAAGGTGTGGTTTATTTTATGAATATCTTCTTTTCGTAATGCGGTTAAACTTACCGACGGATATTCTGCAATTCCTCGTCGCGTTTTTACCGTTATCACCAAATCAGAAAACAGGCCCATCATTGTTTTTTCAACGTTTGCATTATGCAGTGCCTCAAAAGAAAATTCAATAGAACTAAATTCCTTTTTACCAAACTTGCCCACAGGATAGTAACGTAATGTGACCCTTTTGTTCTCGACAGTGAAATTAATGTATTGAAAATCGGCAAATTGAAAAATCAACAACCAAAGCATAAATGCCCCACCCAATATCACTGCTTGTTTATACATTTCAAAATAAACAAAAACGGCAGCAACAAGGGCTAACACACTCCCCAAAAGAAAAATCAGTTTAATAATTTTAGAGCGTTTTTTATTTTCGATTTCTATTTTTTGCATTATCAAATTTAAAACTTTAAGCTTTGCAAAGTGTCCCTAACCTTAGGATATTAATTTAAAACTTAACTTTGCCTTGCAATTTAACACAGCGAAATGACTATTTCAAAGAAAAACTCTGAAATTCTGTTTACTCATGATGTAAAACGTAAACTGGATGAAATTATTGAAGATTACCCGAAAGGTAAACTATTTCTTGCCACTGAAAGCAATGTGCGCGAACTATGCCTACCAATTGTTCAGGATTTTATTGATGACCACAATATATATACCATTGAAATTCCTGCCAATGAAGCCAATAAAAACATAAACTCCGTTTCTATTATTTGGGAAGCTTTGAGTAAAAACGGTGCAGACCGTAAATCGTTATTGATTAATATTGGTGGCGGGATGCTCACCGATTTAGCTGGATTTGCTGCAACCACATTCAAACGCGGGATCGACTTTGTAAATATCCCAACAACGCTTTTATCACAGGTAGATGCTTCGGTTGGTGGAAAAACGGGAATGAACTTTAATGGGCTGAAAAATGAAATCGGGACCTTTAAAGAGCCAAATGCTGTTTTAATCAACACAAATTTTCTTAAAACCATCGATCGGGACAACTTTATTTCAGGGTATGCAGAAATGATTAAGCATGGCCTAATTAAAAGTGAAAACCACTACGAAGAATTAAAAGATTTTGATTTAAATACAATCGATTATAAAGTTTTACAAGATATTATCAAACATTCGGTATCGGTAAAAGAATATTTTGTGAGCAATGACCCATTCGAGAAAAACATACGAAAAGCCCTCAATTTTGGGCATACTGCGGGCCATGCATTTGAAAGTTTCGCCATGTACCAGAACCGTCCAATCCTTCATGGCTATGGGGTCGCGTATGGAATGCTGGTTGAATTATTCCTTTCCTCAAAGGTTTGTGAATTCTCATCATCTCTTTTAAAAGAAATTTCGGACTGGTTGATATCCCTTTATGGAAAGTTTGAAATTGAAACTTCTGACTACGAAGCTTTATATAAATATATGACCCACGATAAAAAGAACGAAGATGGAAGAATAAACTTCACCCTCATTTCTGAAGTTGGGAAGTTTAAAATTAACCAGAATTGTAACAGAGAATTGATATTTGAAGCCTTAGATTATTATAAAAACCTATAATTTTAAGGAGTTCAACGGAGTCAAAAAAGGCATTGATCATGCAATACAAAATAACTGCGCCAAAAAATATAAAGGGTGAAATAAACCTGCCGTCATCTAAAAGTATTAGCAACAGGGTACTTATTATTAATGCCCTAAATTACAGCCCCTTCCCTATTGGAAACCTTTCGGACAGTGACGACACAAAAGTAATGCAGGACGTTTTGAATTCGAATACAAATACGTTTAATATCGGTCATGCCGGAACTGCAATGCGTTTCCTGACTGCATATTTATCAAAAATCGTTGGTCAATGGGAAATAACCGGATCGCAACGAATGAAGCAGCGCCCAATCGGGATTCTGGTGGATGCGCTTAATACATTGGGCGCTAAAATAGAATACATTGAAAAAGAAGGATACCCTCCGCTTCGAATATTCGGATCACATTTAAAAGGCAGAATACTTGAACTTGACGGAAGCATTAGTAGCCAGTATATTACAGCCCTATTATTAATCGCACCCTATCTTGAAAATGGATTGACACTTCGGTTGAAGAATAAAATCACATCCAGGTCGTACATTGAACTAACCCTTAATTTAATGGCAAAATTTGGGGTTAACTATGTTTGGAAAGGAAATGAAATAAGGATTGAGGAACAAAATTACTTGCCAATTGACTATACCGTTGAAGGCGATTGGTCGGGAGCATCGTATTGGTACCAAATAATAGCAATGTGCGATCATTCTGAAATTCAAATTAACGGGCTGCAATTGCCCAGTCTCCAGGGCGATGCCAAAATAGCGAAATGGTTTGAACAATTTGGTGTGGAAACAATTAGCAACCAAGAAGGGATTCAATTGGTAAATCGTGGGAACAAAACCCCGAAGCACCTATCACTTGACTTTATTGAAAACCCTGATGTGGCACAAACCATGGCGGTTTTATGTGTTGCTAAAAAAATACCCTTCCATTTTACAGGCTTAAAAACCTTAAAAATTAAAGAAACCGATAGGATCAAGGCTTTGCAGGATGAATTGTTAAAATTAGGAGCAATTTTATCGGAACCTCAGCATGGTGAGCTTAAATGGGATGGAAAAATTATCGATTCAGAAAAAGAAGTTTCCCCAATTATTGCCACTTATAAAGACCACAGAATGGCAATGGCGTTTGCACCCCTTGCATTTAATGCACCCATATTTATTGATGAACCACTCGTGGTTACTAAATCCTATCCTGATTTTTGGAATGATTTAAAGAAATGTGGTTTTACAATAGAAGAAGTATAAAACCATGCTAGGGAATTCCCCGAAGTAAAATCAGAATATCCCCTATTTCCCACCTGTGCCCCTCAGGCTATCTTTGACGTATAAATTAAAACAAAGTATCAATAAAAAAATACGATCATGGCTTTATTATGGTTATTACTTGGGGTTTCTGCAGCGATTGGATTATTAGTAAGCTACTACTGGATTAAGTACGGAGTGCCAATTCTTGCGCTTCTTACCAGCATGGTAGGTGTATCGGTATTTTTATTCTCAGTTGCCTGGGTGATTAAATCTATGTATAACGGAGAGCCTTTGGCTGCTTCGTCAGGATTAATCACATTCGGATTACTTGGGATTCTGCTCATCGTAATTGGTTGGAGTTTGATAAAACCAAATATCGATAAGCAATCAAATTAGACAATAAGTTGATTATTATATTTACAAACACCCTTTACAAGCCGGTTTTTCCGGCTTTTTTATTGCCGTTTATTCTTAAAAAACTCCTGTAATACTTGTTTGCACTCATTTTCAAGAATTCCTCCAACAACTTCTGTTTTAGGGTGTAAAGCATTTGGTGCAATGTTTTTATAACCTCGCTTTTCGTCCGGGCAACCATAAACCACCTTGCCAATTTGTGACCACGATAGTGCCCCCGCACACATCACACAGGGCTCAAGGGTCACGTATAATACACAATCATTCAGATATTTACCCCCAAGGGTATTTGTTGCTGCGGTAATTGCCTGCATCTCAGCATGGGCTGTGACATCGTTCAGCGTTTCGGTTAAATTATGTGCCCTGGCAATTATCTTCTTGTTGGCGACAACAATTGCACCAACCGGGACTTCCCCCTTTCCAAAAGCATAAACCGCCTCCTGCAGTGCTTTCTTCATAAAAAAATTGTCATCAAATGGCTCTATCATCTCCCGAAATAAGAATTATCAACTTCAAAAGCCGAAATTGCTAAAAACTTCTTATTTTCGCAAGCAAATTATAACTGGTATATCATGTTTAGGACACATACTTGCGGAGAGCTAAGAATTGAAGATATAAATACGGAAATAACATTAGCAGGCTGGGTGCAAAGAGTTAGGGACCTTGGGGCAATGACTTTTATTGATTTGCGCGACAGATACGGAATTACGCAACTTGTGGCAGATGATAATACCACAAAGGAACTTTCGTTAAAAATTGAATCGATTGGCCGTGAATACGTTATTCAGGTGAAAGGGATTGTAAGGGAAAGGTCCAGTAAAAACACAAAAATTCCTACCGGGGAAGTTGAAATTGAACTGACCGATTTAAACATTTTAGGACCTGCAGAAACACCTCCTTTTACAATTCAAGACGATACTGATGGTGGAGATGAACTCCGGATGAAATACCGTTATCTGGACCTTCGCAGAAATAGTGTCCAAAAAAATATCGTTTTAAGGGCAAAAATGGCCCACGTAACAAGGAATTATTTAAATAAGCTTGATTTCATAGAAACCGAAACCCCGGTGCTTATTAAATCGACTCCGGAAGGTGCACGAGATTTTGTGGTTCCATCCAGAATGAACCCTCATGAGTTTTATGCGCTCCCACAATCCCCACAGGTATTTAAACAATTACTTATGGTGGCCGGGTTCGATAAATATTACCAGATTGTAAAATGCTTTAGGGATGAAGATTTGCGTGCAGACAGGCAACCTGAATTTACACAAATTGATTGCGAAATGTCGTTTGTGGAACAAGCCGATGTTTTAAGCACTTTTGAAGGATTGACAAGGCATTTGTTCAAGGAAATAAAGAATATTGACATACAGGATTTCCCGATTATGCCCTATTCCGAAGCTATTGAGAAATACGGATCGGATAAACCGGATACCCGGTTTGAAATGTTATTGCAAGATATTTCATCAACTGTGAAAGGAAATAATTTTGTTGTTTTTGATTCTGCTGAATACATTGGGGCAATTTGTGCCAAAGGATGCAGCGATTACACCAGAAAACAATTGGATGCACTTACCGATTGGGTAAAACGCCCACAAATTGGCGCCAAAGGTTTGGTATATGTAAAATGCAATGAAGATGGTACATTTAAATCGTCGGTTGATAAATTTTACGGACAGGATGACCTGAAAAAATGGGCTGACGAAGTAGATGCAGTGGCAGGAGACTTGATTTTGGTAATGTCGGGAGATAAAGCCCCAATGCAGGTGGCGCTTGGTGAATTAAGGCTTGAACTGGGAAAACAACTTGGGCTTAAAAATAAAAATAGCTTTAAACCGCTTTGGGTGGTTGACTTCCCTCTTTTAGAATGGGACGAAGAAAGCAAACGCTTTTACGCTATGCACCATCCATTCACATCACCTAAACCGGAAGACATTCCTTTATTGGAATCTGATCCTGGAAAAGTTAGGGCCAATGCCTATGACCTTGTAATAAATGGTGTTGAAATCGGTGGTGGATCAGTTCGTATTTTTAATTCAGAACTTCAGGCAAAAATGTTTGATTTATTAGGTTTCACACCCGAAGAAGCCAAAGAACAATTTGGCTTTTTAATGAATGCATTTAAATATGGCGCCCCTCCTCATGCCGGGATCGCTTTTGGTTTCGACCGATTGGTTTCATTGTTTGCAGGAATTGACAGCATCCGCGATGTGATTGCCTTCCCAAAAAATAATTCAGGAAGGGATGTCATGATTGATTCACCGTCGCTAATTGCAGAAGCTCAGCTTGACGAATTACTGCTAAAACTAAAAGAAGAGCAATCATAGATAAGCATTAAAATAATATAAGAGAGGCTGTCCAAAAAGTAAATTGGACAGCCTCTTAGTTTTCTATCACTTAAATAATGTAAATATTATCTGTCTGTTTGGTTTTATATAATAAGTTTATATCCTTTCCCATGTACATTTATGATTTCAACTTTTGGCTCGCTTTTCAAATGTTTTCTTAGTTTGGTAATGTAAACATCCATGCTTCTGGCATTGAAATAATTATCGTCAATCCAGATAGACTTAAGCGCGAAATTCCGTTCTAAAACCTTGTTTGCATTTTGGCAAAGCAGTTTTAGCAAATCCGATTCTTTTGTGGTTAATTTCACGGTTTCCGATTCATCAGACAAGATTTGTTTTCTGGAATCGAACAGAAATTTTCCAATTTTAAATTCCATCTGAGCCCCTGATTGACCTTCAGGGGATGACCTTCTTAAAATTGCTTCCACCCTAAAAATCAGCTCTTCCATACTAAATGGCTTGGTAATATAATCATCTGCCCCAATTTTAAATCCTTCCAAAACATCTTCCTTAAGGTTTTTAGCAGTAAGGAAAATAATGGGCATTTCGCTATTAACCATATGGATTTCTTTGGCCAGGGTAAATCCATCTTTTTTGGGCATCATCACATCTAAAACGCATATATCGTAATGGTTTTTTGCAAAACCTTTGTAAGCAAGGTCGCCATCTGGATAGAGATCTGCATCAAATCCTTTAGCTATGAGGTATTCTTTTAACAACAATCCTAAATTTTCGTCGTCTTCTGCTAATAATAATTTAACTTTTTGTTCCATGCTTAATTGTATTTATTGGAAAATATAAACTAAACTTTGTTCCTTTATTTAATATGCTTTCAACTTTTATTTTACCATTATGCGCGTCCACAATTTTTTTCACATAACTCAATCCTAAACCAAACCCTTTTACATCGTGAACATTACCTGTCGGGACCCTGAAAAACCGCTCAAATATCTGATTCTGATGGTCTTTTGCAATTCCTATGCCATTGTCTTTTACCGAAATCACAACAAAATCTTTTTTGGTTACGGTTGCCAATTTAATTTGAGGTTCTTCTTTGCTATATTTTAATGCATTATCAAGCAAGTTAAAAATAACATTTGTAATATGTACCTCGTCTCCATTAATTTCATCCATAGAGGCACTAAGATCTGCACTAAGAACCCCATTTTTACTTTTAACCCTAATTTCGAAATTTGTGTATACTTTATTGACAATTTCGTTAAGATGTAATTCGCGGAATTTTAGTTTTAATTTTCCTTCATTAAAAACGGCCATTTGCAGCACCTTTTCTACCTGAAAACCTAAACGTTTACTTTCCTGGCTAATAACTTTGGCAACATGTGCTATGGTATTTGGTGTATTTGACACCCCGGTATCTTCAAGCATCTGACTAGCTAATGAGATAGTTGCTATTGGCGTCTTCAGCTCATGGGTCATGTTGTTTATAAAGTCATTTTTAATTAATGAAAGCTTCTTTTGTCTCAAGATAATCAGAATGGTATACACAAAAATGGCGATTAACAAGCTCGTCAATATTATAGATGGAATAACCATTATTCCCGTTTGCTTTATTAAATAACCTGATCTCTTCGGAAAATCAACATATAAATAATTGGGCTGTGGTTCATTAATATCGTTTGGGAACAAGTTTCCCACAATTGACTTACGCACGCCCGGACTATAATCAGGATCGGCCAATATTGTTTTCTCCTTCCCAAGTTGGAACGATTTAACCGCAATATTATAATCCAGGTCAATTCTACATTCCTGAAAAGCATCTTTTAACAGGTTTACCAAAACTGTGGAATCAATTCTCTCATCGATTGGGCGGCTCTGAATATTTCTCCTTTCCAATAAACTTGCCTGATAGGTACTCCGGGCTTCCATTGCCCTTTGCTGCACCATATTTTGTGCGGTTAACTGCATAAATCCAGCCTGTTCCGATTCGCCCCTCGTAGGATTGTCGCCGCCATCTTTTTTATCATCTTTAACACTAAACTGCAACTCTTCACGATACGAACCAAACATATTCTGTTGTGAATAAATCAGGCTAACGCTACTTCCCGGCAAAGTTATCAGGCTATTTTGAAGCCGGGGAAGGGGATTATGAAGAGCACGGTAATTTACAACTTGCTGGGCCAGATTGGTTTCATTGGCTTCCAATTTCATAATTACCATATCAATGGCCCTTTTGGCCAAAGCCTCAAATTGTTCTTCTTTAATGTCAGATGCCTGTTTTAATGAATTAAATTGAACCAGTATCAACCCACCCATTACAAAAGCCATAATAACAATTAAAGTATATAACATCCTCCTACTCATGGCACAAAGATAATTTTAAAAACTCCCTGATATTTAACCTCTTAACATTATTTAACAATATGATTTTAACACTTTCGCGCGATTCTCGCTTTCTGTTTAAAACTCAGTACGAAACAATTTTGTGTTTCATCTTCCCTCATATTGCGAATTAACAGGTATTAACTTAATTAAAAAGAATTTAACCCGCCAAACCGACTACATGTCGTTTAAAACCTGTTCAATAATTTGTGGGAAATGTGCGTACTCCAGCATATGGATCTTTGCGGCAACATCAGTGGCAGTATCGGTTGGATCGATTTTACATGTTGCCTGAAAGATTATTTGGCCATCATCGTATTTCTCGTTCACATGGTGGATAGTAATACCCGATTCTTTTTCCTTGTTCTTCACAACCGATTCATGAACATTCATTCCAAACATGCCCTTTCCCCCATATTTTGGCAAAAGTGCCGGGTGAATATTAATGATCTTAAATGCGCTGGTCATGTTTTCAGGTATCAGCCAAAGGAATCCGGCCAAAACAACCAAATCTATCCCCCGTGATACTAATATATCAACAACCAAATTGGTTTCATAAAATTCTGAGCGATTAAATACAAATACCTTAACTCCCGCACTTTCTGCCCTTTTTATCACATACGCATCTGTTTTATTCGTGAAAACAGAATCCACAGTAACCATTTTATCCTTTGAAAAATAATCGATAATGTTTTGAGCATTAGTTCCTGACCCTGAGGCAAATATGGCTATTTTTCTCATCTGTATTTTTTACAATTTTAAAAGATTGAACAATCCATTTTAATATTCAAATATAATTCTTTACAAAGCCTTGCAAATATAGCTTAAAAGTATTTTTTTATTTTTTTTCTTTGAATTATAAACTGTAAATTTATTACTTTGCACCGAATTTTTTAAGAATAAACAAATTAGTATTAACCAAAAATTAGAGTTATGTCTGACATAGCAGCAAAAGTTAAAGCAATTATTGTTGACAAATTAGGTGTTGACGAAAGTGAAGTTACAAATGAAGCATCTTTTACAAATGACTTGGGAGCTGACTCTCTGGACACTGTAGAGTTAATCATGGAGTTTGAAAAAGAATTTGACCTGGCTATACCAGACGATCAAGCTGAAAAAATCTCAACAGTTGGCGAAGCAGTTGCACACATTGAAGAAGCAGTAAAATAAATTAAATTCTAGATTTGTATTTATGGAATTAAGGCGGGTAGTTGTTACCGGACTTGGAACCCTAAATCCTATAGGAAACTCAATTGATGAATTTTGGGAAAACCTAAAGAATGGTGTTAGTGGTGCAAAGCCCATAACAAAGTTTGATTGTTCAAAACATACGACACAATTTGCCTGTGAGGTAAAGGACTTTGACGCTACAGAATACATGGAGCGGAAAGATGCCCGCAAATATGATTTGTATACGCAATACGCATTTGCTAGTACACATCAGGCAATTGTTGATTCTGGCCTTGACGTTGAAAACCTCAACAAAGACCGGGTTGGTGTGATTTGGGGAGCAGGCATTGGTGGGTTAAAAACATTTTTTGATGAAGCCAGGGCTTATTCAGAAGACAGACCACGTTTTACCCCATTTTTTATTCCAAAAATGATCGCGAATATTGCCGGGGGATTATTGTCTATCAGATATGGGTTCAGAGGTCCTAATTATACCACTGTATCCGCTTGTGCATCGTCCTCACATGCAATTATTGAAGCATTTAATAAAATCCGCCTGGGTTATGCCGACATCATGATTACCGGTGGCTCCGAAGCTGCTGTCAATGAAGCTGGCATGGCTGGGTTTAATTCAATGAGGGCAATATCCACACGAAACGATGATCCGGCAACGGCATCGCGCCCTTTCGATTTAGACCGTGATGGTTTTGTTATGGGGGAAGGCGCTGGAACACTGATCCTTGAGGAATATGAAAGTGCGGTGAAAAGAGGTGCTAAAATTTATGCTGAAGTTGGTGGCGGAGGTATGTCTGGTGATGCATTTCACATGACTGCCCCAGATCCTGAAGGAAGAGGTGCCCTTTTGGTAATGAAGGGAGCCATTGATGATGCAGGATTAAAACCTGAGGACATTGATTACATAAATGTTCATGGAACTTCAACTCCACTTGGAGACATAGCCGAACCTAATGCAATCCTTAAAACATTTGGCGAACATGCATACAAATTAAGTATCAGTTCATCAAAATCAATGACTGGTCACCTTTTAGGTGCTGCCGGAGCAGTTGAAAGTATTGTATCAATCCTGGCTATGAACAATAATGTGGTTCCACCAACCATAAACCATTTTACAGATGACCCTGAAATAGATAACAAACTTGACTTTACTTTTAATAAAGCCAAAGAAAGGGAAATCAATGTTGCATTAAGCAATACTTTTGGTTTTGGGGGGCACAATGCGACTGTAATATTAAAAAAAATCTAATATCCCGTGGTAAGGAAATTAGCAAAAAGAATAAAACTCTTTTCTTCTCCAAGAAAAGAGTTTTATTTGTTTTTAAAAGACTTGCTTGGTTTCTTCCCTGAAAATTTAAAACTATACGATATTGCCTTCATACACAAATCTGCATCCATAGTAGATTCGCAGGGCTCGTATGTAAACAACGAAAGGCTGGAGTATTTGGGAGACGCAGTTCTGGGGGCAATTATTGCTGATTTTCTTTACAACAGGTTTCCACAAGAAGATGAAGGCTTTCTTACCAAAATGCGTTCGAAATTGGTTAACCGGGAGTTCTTAACAAAACTTACCTATGACCTTGGATTAGACATTTTTATTGAGTCAAACACAAAAAACACGCTCGAAAAAAGCCATATTTACGGGGATGCTTTGGAAGCACTAATTGGGGCAATTTATTTGGATAAAGACTATATGACCACCAAATATTTTGTTACTAAAAGAATCTTATCTCAATATGTGGACCTTTACAGGATCGAACAAGAAGATTCGAACTTTAAGAGCAGGCTCATAGAATGGAGCCAGAAAGAAAAAAAAGACTTAAAGTTTGATACCTTTGACAACACCCCGGAGGGAGGTAAACACCCACTGTTTTCTGCTACAGTTTCTATCGATGGAAATAAATCAGGAAGCGGAAAGGGCAGCTCTAAAAAAGAAGCCCAACAAAATGCTGCAAAAGAAGCATTAAAGAAAATTTCTGATTAATTATTTAGATTATCATTTGACATTTCTCACAAGTCCCCTCATTTTACGTTGAGTATTATTATATTTGCTCCCAATCTATTGTAACTCCATGAATGAATATCTTATATACGGACTAGGTTTTTTCGCACAATTATTATTTTTTGCCCGAACCATAGCGCAATGGTTTAAATCAGAACAGGCAGGCAAAGTGATATCGCCTGCTATTTATTGGCAAATCAGCCTTTTGGGATCAATAGCCATGCTTACCTATGGGATTTTCAGGAACGATTTTGCGATTGTGCTCGGTCAATACATCGTATATTTTATATATATCAGAAACCTTCAACTAAAGAAAGTATGGAAACTGCTTTCTCCCATTGTCCGCATTTTTGCTTTTATCACACCGGGTGCCTATCTGTTTTGGCTCTTTTTTGGCGTAAACCACAATTTCAAAGAAATTCTGGGAAACCAGGATGTTAGCTTTCTTTTAATGGTTTGGGGCTCTGCGGGGCAAATCATCTTTACCTTTAGGTTTGTGTATCAATGGATTTATTCTGAAAACAAAAAAGACTCGATCCTTCCAATCGGGTTCTGGTATATTAGTACTGCCGGGTCATTGATGATTTTTGTGTATTCACTTTACAGGCTTGATCCTGTGTTATTCGCAGCCCACAGTTTAGGTTTGTTTGTTTATTCCAGGAACATCTTGCTCCATTTTGGAAAAGGGAGCCTGCTTGATAAAGTAAACATCCCTATTATAAATAAATACCTTAAAAAAGATAAAAAATAAACACTTCTGCTTCTTATGAGCAAGGGTATTTAAACTCCTCATTCAAAATATTTCCTATTCTCTGATAATTCTCATCAGTTCCAAAGAAATAGCTTTGTTCTTTTGCGGTCGTTTTAGTAGAATTAATTTATTTTGTGATGTTTACGAAATTGGTGCACATGAACAATAAACTGCCTAAGCTTTTAAAAGATTATATGGTCATAACCTTTGGCTTGATGGTTTTCACCCTTGGCTGGTCGCTTTTTATAATTCCTGCAGAAATAACGGGCGGAGGAATAGCAGGTATTGCTGCCGTTGTTTATTATTCAACCCACATACCTATTAGTATTACCTATTTTATTATCAATATAATACTTGTTGGTATTGCCATAAAAGTGCTTGGAGCCAGCTTTGGAATAAAAACCTTAATTAGCATGGGTTTGGTGACCTTATTTTTTGCACTTTTTCAAAAATTAAGCATCGACCCAATTATTGATGATTTGTTTTTATCTGCAGTTTTGGGAGGCATTTTCAGTGGTGTTGGGCTCGGCATTGTTTTTACGCGAGGGGCTAGCACCGGAGGCACTGATATCATTGCAATGATCGTAAATAAATACCGTAACATTAGCCCTGGAAGGGTAATTTTGTATTGTGACGTATTGATAATCGCGTCTTCATATTTCGTTTTTCAATCGGTTGAGAAACTGGTATATGGCTATGTTGTTATGTGGGTTATTTCATATACCGTGGATGCATTTTTAAATGGTGCTACTAAATCGGCACAAATGTTTATTTTTTCCAATAAACATAAAGAAATAGCCGACTCAGTTTTAAAAGAAAACAAAAGAGGTGTTACTGTAATTGATGGTACAGGTTGGTATACTAAAGAACCTGTTAAAATCGTTATGACTGTTGTCAGAAAAAAAGAGACCAGCTCGATATTTAGAAAAATAAAACAAATTGACCCGGATGCCTTTATAACTATGGGAAGTGTAATGGGCGTTTATGGGAAGGGGTTTGACAAAATCAAATTATGAAAAAATATATCCTTGAAATAGCTTTCGTTGTAGTTGCATTGGTTATTGTTTCTTCAATTATATATTTCCCATCGCCAAAAGACAAGGCCTTCGAAATACCACCCGAAATAAAAGCTGAACCAGTCTTAAGATTTGGGTTAGAAATTGACTCTTTTGTTGTAGAAGAAGGGAGAATCCAACGAAATCAGAACCTAAGCGATATATTAAGCAACTATGGTGTTAGCATGGCTAAAATTGACCGCCTGGCAAAAAACTCAAGAGATACTTTTGATGTACGGAAAATCAAAGCCGGAAACAAATTTTACGTTTTTCAAAGCAGGGATTCGCTTCGTGATGCCCAGTTCTTTGTGTATGAAAACTCACCTTTCGATTATGTTGTTTTTAACTTGAAGGACAGCCTTAATGCTAATTTTGGAAAGCGGGAAGTGATAAGTGAATTGAGAGAAGGCACTGGCGTTATTGAATCATCGTTGTGGAATACGATGTACGATAATAATTTAAACCCCATCCTGGCCATTGAGCTTTCTGATATATTTGCATGGACAATCGATTTTTTTGGGATCCAGAAAGGAGACCGGTTCAGGGTAATCTACGAAGAACAATTTGTTGATAGTACTTCTGTTGGGATTGGCACTATTCACGCCGTGCAATTTGACCACATGGGGCAGGCAAATTATGCTTTCCGGTTTTTTCAAGATGAACGGTACGATTATTTTGACGAAAATGGCAATAGTTTAAGAAAAGCATTTTTGAAAGCACCCTTAAATTTCTCACGAATTAGCTCCAGGTATTCCAACAACAGATATCATCCTGTTCTAAAAATAAGGCGCCCGCATCGGGGAGTTGACTATGCCGCGCCAAGAGGCACCCCTGTAGTTTCCATTGGCGACGGAACTGTTGTAGCCAAAGCTTACCAAAAAGGAGGAGGTGGAAATTATATCCGGATAAAGCATAATTCGGTTTATACTACTACGTATATGCATTTACAAGGGTATGCCAAAGGTATGTACACCGGGGTAAGGGTAAAACAGGGACAGGTAATTGGTTATGTTGGTTCCACAGGACTGGCATCGGGCCCGCACCTTGATTTTCGTGTAAACAAAAACGGACAGTATGTTGATCCGTTAAAGGTAAAAGCCCCTCCGGTTGAACCGGTAAAAGAAGAAAACATGGAAAGCTTTATCCCGGTTAAAGATTCGTTGTTAACTAACCTGGAAAAAATTATATGGGCTGATATTCCTTCAGGAATTAACGCAAATTAAAAGTTTTTTGGTTCCGGGTGAATGGTTACCACATACCCAAATTTAGCCTGAATAGATTTTTCAATTTTTGTGCAAATTTCATGCGCTTCAACAAGTGGCATTTGCGGTGGTAATTTTATGTGGCAGCTTAGTTCAGAGTGGTTGCCATAATTGTGAATGTGAATGTGGTGCAAAAAGATTTTTTGTTTGCATGCTTTTTCCCCAACCTCAATTATTTCAGCTAAATGCTTTTCAGAAGGGCTTTCTCCAAGCAATGATTTTATTTCCGAAGAAAGAATCTTAAAACTTGCATATGCAATCATAATAGCCACAATAAACCCAAGGGCAGCATCAGTCCACCATACATATTTTCCAACAAAAATACCAACCAAAATAACCAGCGAAGACAGTGCATCGGTCCGGTGGTGCCATGCATCAGCTTTTAATATCGTGGAATCTGCTTTTCGAGCAGCCCAAAAAGCATATTGCGCCATCGCTTCTTTTGCCAGTATCGATACAATTGTTACCACCCATGCAATAGTTCCAAAAGTTGTTTTTTCTTTGGATTTAAATTTATTTAAAGCATCTAAAATAAAATCAAATGCAACCAATGCCAGCAAAATACCAATAATTATTGCTGCAATATGCTCCGCCCGACCATGCCCAAACGGATGTTCTTCATCTGGAGGCTTTCTAGATATCTTTCCCCCAATCAATACGATTACTGAAGAAACAGAGTCGGTAAGGGTATGCCATGCATCTGCAATAATCGCGATTGATCCGGTTACAATACCTGCCCAATATTTTACCCCAAAAAGGAACAGGTTAAGAATAATAGAAAGCCAACCTTCCCGTTCAATATATTTCTTTTTATCTGTCATTTGACGGACTCTATTTTTATTCTATGCCACACTTCGTAATGCAATATGCAAAATATAAAACTCAATCTAAATTATTGCAAAATAAAATAGATAATCATCAATGTAATTCCTTTTTAAAAATCCACATATTATGCTTGGATTCAATGTGGATGCCAAGAAAAGGCAATTTTAAAAGTACCAATTTGGGCTTAAATTATTGATTTCCCCGATTAAGGTAGTTATCAATGTTGGCTTTATAGTTTCTTCCGATAGGCAAACGGATTGATTCCAATTCGACAAAACCCGAGCCTATCGCTTTTATTGACTTGAGCGATACGATAAAGCTTCTGTGAATCCTTAAAAATCCTGACCTTGGAATCATTTCGAATATATTACTGATCCTTTCTTTGGTGATAATTTTTTTTGCGTTTGTATGCACAATCACGTAATCCCCCATACTTTCAAAATAAAGAATGCTATCCAGTTCAATTTTATGGTGTTTTTTGTCGGCTTTAACGAGCATATAATTCTTTTCCATTTGATCTTTGCCAGATACAGAAATGGATTTATTTTCAGGGGCAATGGATAATTCCAGGAACTTGTTAATTGCCTGGGCAAATCGTTCGAAAGAAATTGGCTTTAACAAATAATCCACAATATTCAGGTCAAATGCTTCAATTGCATAATCACGATATGCCGTTGTGAAAATTATTTTAGGTGAACTATGCAGGCTTTTTACAAACTCAACCCCTGATATATGAGGCATTTGAATGTCGCAAAAAATGAGGTCGACATTCGCCTGTGGCAAAATTCCCATCGCCTCAATAGCATTTGCACATTCGCCAACAACCTGGAACTGCGTAAAGGCAGAAAGGTGTTTCTTTATCACCTTTATGGCAATGGGTTCATCATCTATTATAATACATTTAAACATGTTGCTAGCTTTTTATTACTAAATGTATAAGAAATTCTTTCTCTTTATTTTCTATTTGCAAATCATAGTTGTCCAGATAAAGAAGTTCCAATCGTTTCTTGACATTCTCCAGTCCAATTCCATTCTTTTCGTTTGTTCTGAATGGATTTTTAGAATTCGTCAAATCAAATTCAATGGATTTGCCGACAATTTTTAAATCTAACTTTATATATGCTTTCCCGGGGTTATTACTGACTCCGTGCTTAAATGCATTTTCAACAAACGGGATAAGTAATAAGGGCGCAATTTTAACGGAATGGTTTTCTTCGGGAACGGAAACTTCAACCAGCAACCTACTCGTATGCCTTATCTTTTCAATTTCAATGTAATTTTTTAGGTTCTTTACTTCTTCGTATAAAGGCACATATTTTTCGTTGCACCTGTATAGAATATAGTCAAGAATATCGGACAACCTTAACACCAAATTGGGAGCTTCACTCGATTTTTCCAAAGTCAAACCATACAGGTTATTCAAAGTATTAAATAAAAAATGTGGTTGTATTTGGGCTTTTAAAAGTTTTAGTTCAGCTTCCTTCAACTTCAGCTCAGTCGTAAGTTTCATTTTTTCAAGCTCGCTCTTTTCCTGTTGAACAAAAAATGAACGTTTCACTTGTTTGATAGAAATAGCCAAAAATACAATAAAATAGAGCACAGCTACCTGGAATTCTGGATGAATATAGGTTGGGTCGAGGTTTGCACCAGGTCTGTTCACAACATATATAAGAACAAACATAACTATAAGAAAAGATATCCAAAGTGAAACCAGAATGGCATAGAAACTAAAATAAAAGAAGCGGCCATATCTTTTCTGAAGAAGAAATTTGGGGATCAAGAAATAGTTAAAGAAATAAACCAATCCGGCAGAGATTGGAACCAGGCAAGATGTTAAAACAATAGTTATCAATGAGTTTCTGTTATTCCATCGAAATACCAACAACAAAAAAACATATACCACAGACCAAAACAACACATGACCAAATATGCGGACATATATATTATTATTAATTGCGGAAAGAATTTTATCTGCTTTTATTGAACTCATGCCTGAACCTGGTTCGTCTCAAAAAATACAAGTTACATAACTTGTAAATTATATCGATAAAAAAGTCGATCAATAACGAAAAATTGGAACCTAATAGCCTATTTTTATAAGGATATTGGTTAAAAATGGAATGATGTAGAAAAACATCGGAATGATGTAAATGGACAAAATAATTATGGTTTTGATAAATGATTATGGAATTTAATGCCATTAAATATTAAAAATCAAAGACATGAATTTATTTGAAATGTACAAAGCAGGTGGTCCTTACATGCACCTGATCTCAATTATGGGGCTGATAACCCTTGTTATCCTTATTCTAAAAATAAAAGAGGTACTAGTTCAAAAACCCGGTTCAGGAAAGTTTCTTAGCTTAATTCTGATGTCGGGCAGTGTTGCTCTTGCCATTGGTTTTCTGGCACAAATTGTTGGGATTACCCTGGCCTTGTCTGCAATTAGGGATGCTGCTGATGTGTCTCCTCAACTAGTTTTTAATGGTGCAATCTTAAGCTTTTATGCCCCGATCTGGGGATTAATTGTTTTTATCTGCTCAACTATTGCCTATTATATTTTGAAGGAAATCACTAGCAAACGAATATAAATTAAACGTTCGCCCAGTTTAATCCAAAATAAAAGGAGAGACAAAGTGCCTCCCTTTTATTTTTTTTGAAGTTTAACCTACACTTACAATTGTTAGTTTTTTTTCCTTGAAGAGTAGTTTATATTTCTCGCTGAAACCCTTCTGAGTTCCAATTTAACTTCATTAACGATCCCCATTTTGGTGTGTCTCATCTACTTTTAAAAGATGTGATCATTTGAGGAACTTCAGCTTCATCCCTGGCTTCCCTTTCAACAGTAATGAAATCAGGTATATCATCAACGTTCGCAAATACATCGTTAAGCTGTACACGTGGTGCAGTACCATACAATTTTTGGTATTGCGTATGTGGTTGCCCAACATATATATAACTTACCAACGATTTTTTCTCAAGCTTACTTAATTCCGTAGCTTGAGGTTGCTGTCATTTTTACTTTTAATGTTACTTCACGCATGGTAGTACTTACCATAAAAGAAGAACAGCAACATAAACACAATATCGGGCAGCGAAGCAGTTGAAACTGGAGGGAGTTCTTTTTTGTCGTCTTTTCTAAACTTACTCATAACTACCTTCCTCCTACTTTTTTAGGTTCAGCCTCAGAAATTTTCTGAGGATAAATTTCACGAATAGCATCCTGTTTATCTTCATCCAGGCTTTCATAAGGTTTTCCGAACTTGCTCCTGGCAAGTTCATCCCTCAACTCGTTAATAGCACCAACCAGTTCGTTTTGAACAGCTACGTACATCCCATATTGAGTACCAACATCGTTCCATAAAGATATTACCGCATTTTTGTTAACCATTATTTCCCCAAAATAAGGTATTTCCTCCCTTATTTTTTCGGGTTGGTCATCTCCGGTTGCTGAAATATCAAGGAATTCTTTCGCTTTATCGCGAAGGTCTTCAACATTATTCATTATCGCACCTTCAACCATTAACCTGTTGCTCTGGTCAACCAAAACAACAAATACATTCCTCTCATTAATCGGAGGAGTGTCCTCAATTTCTTCAGGTGGCATAGGTGGTAATACACGACGTAATCCACTGTCAACGTCCATTGTGGTTGTAACAAGGAAGAAGATAAGCAACATGAAGGCTATATCAGCTAACGATGCTCCTGGTACTTCAGGTACTCTTTTTGCCATAATTTTATTCTCCTGTTTTTAAACCACAAATAAACTATTTAAACAATCTGGTAACCGATGACCCGGCAATTCCTAATATTGCCAGGAATAGCATAATATAGGTTGCATAAAGTCCGGTTCCAACTAATTTTGATACTTTTGGAGTTAATGTTCCGTCTGCAATGTATTTCTCAACACCAACAAATGTTGGAATAGCATCGCTTGCCAATACATAGGCAATCCCGAATACAATAACCATAAATACCAGGGATATCAGGCCTTGTTTAGCCGCTGCGGCATCCGTAAAGGTATGCATCAATGAAAAAATAACAGCGATACCAGCTCCAAGCCCTACAAGTATGTAAGCCCATACGAGATTTGTATCAATCCAACCAAGCATGGTAGGATCAGCGTCATTTTCAGCATTAATGTTCACCATTAAAGAAACTACCAGTACAGCTGAAACTACCAGAAGAACCCATAATACTATGGTCATTAATCTTCCTAATTTAGTCATAATCTGTACGGTTTATTTTTTATGGTTATGTTTTACTAAAATATCTACCAATGAAATAGAAGCATCTTCCATGCTGTTTACAATAGCATCGATTTTACTTACACAGTAATTATAGAAGAATTGAAGGATGATTGCTACAATAAGACCAGTTACGGTTGTAATAAGTGCAACTTTAATACCTCCAGCCACAAGAGTAGGGGAAATGTCACCAGCAACCTCGATGGCGTTAAATGCACCGATCATACCAATTACTGTTCCCATGAAACCAAGCATCGGGGCAACAGCGATAAACAATGCCAACCAACTTAAATTTCTTTCTAACAAACCTGCTTGAACACCACCGTAAGAAACGATTGATTTTTCAACAACTTCCATACCTTCGTCAGATCTTTCCAGACCTTGGTAGAAGATACTTGCTACAGGTCCGCGTGTATTACGGCAAACTTCTTTTGCTGCTTCGAGACCTCCATTATCCAATGCATCTTCAACATTAGCTAATAGTTTTTTAGTATTTGTTGTAGCTAGGTTTAAGTAAAGAACCCTTTCAATTGCAAATGCCAATCCGAGGATTAATGCAATTAATACAAACGACATAAATACCGGGCCACCATCGATAAATTGTTTCTTTAATTCATTGTGGAATGATCTGCCTTCTTCAGCTTCTGCAAATGCCTGCTCTTCAGAGTCAACTGCTAAATCAACCTCACTAGTTGCGGTTGAGTCGACTGCCTGTTCAGTTGCTTCGTCTGTCTGATCCTGGGCAACTACAGTGTTCGATGCTCCGAATACAAGCATCCCAAAAACTGCTATTAACGCGAATAGTCTTTTCATAATTGATTTGAATTTTAATTAATAATCTCCTTGATTTTAAATTTTGATTTATAGTTATTTTATTAATAATCCTTTCAAATGCCTGATTTTATATTAATGAACGTTAAGCATTAACAAATTTCGTGCCTGTTATCTTACTAATCATTAAAAGAACTAATTATTTAGTTGAAATTCCAATTTGTAGTCAGTTACAAATAAGATTATTGAGTTGTATTTTTAAAAGTATTGTCCTCAAAACTTCAACTTCTCACCTAATTCTGCGGAGAGAGGGGGATTCGAAACCCCCGGTCCCGTTCCCGGAACACACGCTTTCCAGGCGTGCCAGTTAAGCCACTCCTGCACCCTCTCCTTATTACATTTCCGGCATCCTGGAAATAAACGGTTCGCAAATTACAAAAAAAATGTGAAAATAGGTACGGCTACTCACTAATTTCACCACTTAAATTCTTTCGCATATGCATTTTAATTTCAGAAGGTTTTAATCCTTGCCCTAAAAGAAACATGAGCTTTGTAATTGCAGCTTCGGTGGTCATATCTTCCCCTGAAACAACGCCAGCAGTTATCAATCTCAGGCTCGTTTCGTATTGGCCCATTGATACCCTACCACCAACACATTGAGAAACATTTATGATAATAATACCTTTCTTTATGGCTTTCTTCAGGCTTCTCCCAAGCCATGGGGTTGTTGGAACATTCCCCGACCCAAACGATTCTAAAACAATACCTTTCAGCCCCGGGATTTCAAAAATAGCATTAAAAACAGATTGGTTCATGCCCGGGAAAAACTTCAAAATAGCTACGTGCTCATCAAAACTGGCATTCACCTTTATAATACCTTTGTTGGAAGGATAATGGATGTATTCTGTAAAATATTTTATATCGATTCCAGCAATAGCTAAGGGGTGGTAGTTCCGGGATTCAAAGGCACTAAAATTTTCCGAATCTTTCTTGATAGTCCTGTTTCCCCTGAATAATTTAAAATCAAAATAAATACATACTTCCGGCACCATTGACTTCCCGTTATTTTTTTCGGCGGCTATTTCAACTGCGGTAATCAGGTTTTCTTTACCGTCGGTCCTGAGTGTCCCAATGGGTAATTGCGAGCCAGTTAAAATAACTGGTTTATCAAGGTTCTCGAACATATAACTTAAAGCCGATGCAGTGTATGCCATTGTATCGGTCCCATGAAGGATAACAAAACCATCGAAATTGTTATAATTCTTCTTAATTGTATTGGCTAATCTCACCCAAATTTTGGTGGTGATGTTTGAAGAATCAATGGGTGGGTTAAATGTAATCGTTTTAATGGTGTACCCAAATTTTTTTAATTCAGGGACTTCATCAATAATTTGTTCGAACTTCATTGGGGCTAAACTGCCAGATTCTGGCCGGTGAACCATTCCAATAGTTCCACCTGTATATATTATTAATACTGCCGGTTTTATTTTATTTGAATTTGCCATTTTCCCAGCTTAAATTTTAAACAGATTTTTTACATTGTTAGTGGTTATTTCTGCAACTTGATCAACAGGTATTTGATACACATTTGCAATTGTTTCTGCAACCTGAACCAAATAAGCACTTTCATTTCTTTTTCCTCGAAATGGGACTGGTGCTAAATATGGTGAATCGGTTTCCAATACCAAATGATGGATGTCAACCTCTTTTAAAACATCTCGTAAATTACTGTTTTTAAAAGTAACCACCCCTCCTATTCCAATTTTAAAGCCTAAATCGATTATTTTATTTGCATCATTTTTTTCTCCCGAGAAACAATGAAATATCCCATTTAATTTCCCCTTCTGTTTTCCTTCGATAACTTCAAAAGTTTCTTTAAACGAATCGCGCACATGGATTACCACAGGCAAGTCGTTATTAATTGCCAAATCTAATTGATATTCCAGGGCAGCTTGTTGCTCTTTTAAATAAGTTTTATCCCAATATAGGTCTATCCCAATTTCACCTATCCCGTAAAACTTTTCTTTTCCGAGCCACTTTTCAATATTCTGCAATTCGCTTTGATAACTTTCATTTACCGAAGTTGGGTGCAATCCGATAAGGGGATAACAAAAACCTTCGTAATCATTACAAACATCAAGCATTCGTTGTATTGAACCAGAATCAATATTTGGTAAAATAATCTTACCCACGCCAACCTTCTTTGCACGTAAAATTACCTCTGGAAGATCACCGTCAAATTCTTCGGCATATATATGGGAATGAGAATCTATAAGCATCATGTACAATAATAATTACTGCAAAAATAGGGATAAAAAAGAAAAGCCCACCAAATGATGAGCTTTCATATGTAAATACAAAACTTTAAACGATTCCCTGGGCAAGCATTGCATCAGCTACTTTTACAAAACCACCAATATTTGCCCCATTCACATAATTAATACGGTTACCATTACCTCCATATTGAACACAGGTTTCATGAATATTTTTCATAATCACCTTCAGTTTTTCATCCACTTCCGGTGCCGACCAATTCATGCGCATGCTATTCTGGGCCATTTCTAAACCTGAAACTGCAACCCCTCCGGCATTCACTGCCTTTCCAGGTGCATAATTAATGTTCTCGACCAAAAAGTCAACAGCGTCAGCAGTGCAACCCATGTTAGATGCTTCAGCCAATAAAAAACAACCATGTTTTACCAGTTCTTTTGCATCGTCAATGTTCAATTCATTTTCGGTTGCACAGGGTATTGCCACATCACATTTCACCTCCCAGGGCCGTTTGCCAGGGATAAACTCTGCACCAAATTTTTCGGCATATGGTTCCACCACATCATTGTTTGTCGC
Source organism: Prolixibacteraceae bacterium (assembly GCA_963677475.2). Classification (GTDB taxonomy): domain Bacteria; phylum Bacteroidota; class Bacteroidia; order Bacteroidales; family Prolixibacteraceae; genus JABMQB01. The sequence continues at coordinate 405,144 of CAXXQD010000023.1, forward strand.
CCTTAAATCCAAAAGATAATCCACTTTTTCGCCCGATATCCCATCTTTATCATAAATATATCCATCGGGACCGGAGATTGTAACAACCTTACCTCCAAGTTCATTTATTTTTAAAATTGCGCCCCAGGAAACGTTTCCAAACCCGGAAACGGCAAAGGTTAATCCTTCAACACCTTTCCCTATATGGTGCAACATGTGCTGGGCAAAATAAACTGCCCCATACCCAGTAGCTTCGGGCCGTACCAGGCTACCTCCCCAATTCAATCCCTTACCAGTAAGAATTCCGCTAAATTCGTTTTTCAATCGTTTATATTGCCCGAACAAATAACCTATTTCGCGGCCTCCGACACCAATATCACCTGCCGGGACATCGGTATTCGGACCAATATGCCGGTATAGTTCACTCATGAACGATTGGCAAAACCTCATGATTTCGTTGTCTGTTTTTCCCTTTGGACTAAAATTAGAACCTCCTTTCCCTCCTCCCATCGGAAGGGTGGTAAGGCTGTTTTTAAAAGTTTGTTCAAAGCCCAAAAATTTAAGGATACTCAGGTTAACACTTGAATGGAAACGCAAACCCCCTTTGTATGGGCCCAATGCTGAATTAAATTCAACCCGATAGCCTGTATTAACATTAACCTCGCCTTTGTCATCGACCCAAGGTACCCTAAAAATGATTGTACGCTCCGGAACAGCCATCCGTTCCAAAATATTCGCCTTCACATATCTCGGATTCTGTATATAGTAATCCCAAACTGAACCCACTACTTCTTCCACTGCCTGATGAAACTCGTATTGTCTTGGAGTGCTGATTTTCAGCTCCTCCATGAATTCATTTAAGTCTGTTCTCATTTTAATATCGATTAAAAATAAAGGCACAAAGGTATATCCGAAAATATTCCTACAATGGGTTTTAACCAATATTTACTATTTCGCAAATAGTTGACTATATGGACATTACTATAGTTCACTCAAGTGTTTTACAACAGCCTGTGATAAAAATCAGTATTTACAAATGTAAGTAGGACCACATTTCGCAAAGATATTCATGATTCCCAGGAATCTCCAACATAAATAAAACTTAAACTTTAGGAGTTTGAGTGAAGCGAACTTCATTCACTGTAAAAACATAATGCGGATAGATCCCGATAAATTATCGGCACCCATCACCCAGAAAATCTCAAAAAAAAAGCCTTTGCAACTAAATGCAAAGGCCCTTAATATATTATTTGTGGTTGATTTTACATCATTCCACCCATTCCGCCCATTCCTGGAGCTCCACCACCCATTGGCATAGCCGGGGCATCTTCTTTTTTCTCCACAATTACCGATTCGGTTGTTAAGAACATTCCAGCAATTGAAGCAGCATTTTCAAGTGCCACTCGTGTTACTTTTGCCGGATCAATTACACCAGTTTCCAATAGGTTTTGGTATTCATCAATACGTGCATTGTATCCAAAGTCGCCTTTACCTTCTTTCACTTTTTGAACAACAACAGCACCTTCTTTACCAGCATTGATAACAATTTGGCGAAGTGGTTCTTCAATGGCACGTTTGATAATCTCAACACCTGTTTGTTCATCATCGTTGTCCCCTTTCACATCAGCAAGTGCTTCAGTGGCACGGATATAAGCTACCCCACCACCAGGAACAATTCCTTCTTCAACAGCAGCACGGGTTGCACTTAATGCATCATCCACACGGTCTTTTTTCTCTTTCATCTCCACTTCAGAAGCGGCTCCAACATAAATTACGGCAACTCCACCAGCTAGTTTAGCCAAACGTTCCTGTAGTTTTTCTTTGTCGTAATCTGAAGTTGTGGTTTCAATTTGAGATTTAATTTGTGCAACGCGGGCGCTGATTGCATCCTGGGCACCTGCACCATTCACAACAGTTGTATTTTCTTTATCAACTGTAATCTTTTCTGCTTGTCCAAGATCTTCAATGGTAGCCTGCTCAAGTTTCATTCCCTTTTCTTCGGTAATAACAGTTCCTCCGGTAAGAATAGCAAGGTCTTCCAACATTTCTTTTCTTCTGTCTCCAAATCCTGGAGCTTTAACAGCACACACTTTCAATGAACCACGAAGGCGGTTAACGACCAAGGTAGCCAATGCTTCACCATCCACATCTTCAGCAATAATCATTAATGGACGACCAGTTTGAGCAGTTGCTTCCAATACAGGAAGAAGGTCTTTCATGGTACTCACTTTTTTGTCATGGATCAGGATGAATGGATTTTCCAGATCAGCCAACATTTTTTCGGCATCGGTTATAAAGTATGGTGAAATATACCCTCTGTCAAACTGCATTCCTTCCACAACATCAACATAGGTATCTGTACCTTTTGATTCTTCAATGGTAATAACACCTTCTTTGTTTACTTTCTCCATTGCTTCGGCAATTAACTTACCAATGGTTTCGTCATTATTAGCCGAAATTTTTGCGACAGATTCAATTTTTGCGAAATCATCACCCACATTTTGCGACTGACTTTTCAAGCTTTTAACAACAGCAGCTACTGCTTTGTCAATACCACGTTTCAAATCCATTGGGTTTGCACCGGCAGCCACATTTTTTAATCCTACGGTTACAATTGATTGAGCTAACACAGTAGCGGTAGTTGTTCCATCACCGGCATCATCGCCAGTTTTTGAAGCAACCTCTTTTACCATTTGTGCCCCTATGTTTTCATACGCATCTTCCAAATCAATTTCTTTCGCAACAGTTACACCGTCTTTTGTGATTTGTGGTGCACCAAATTTTTTCTCAATTACAACATTTCGGCCTTTAGGGCCCAAAGTTACCTTTACAGCATTTGATAATTGGTCAACACCATTTTTAAGCAGGTCACGTGCTTCAATATCAAATTTAATTTCCTTTGCCATCTTATTTTCTTTTTTGGATTTTAATTATTGGATGAATAATACATCGCTTTGCGACATTAACAGGTAATCGGTAGAATCAATACTTAATTCAGTACCTGAGTATTTTCCGTAAAATACCACATCACCAACTTTAAGTTCCATTGGTTCATCTTTTTTATCTGCCCCAACCATAACAACTTTACCAACTTGTGGTTTTTCTTTTGCTGAATCCGGAATAATAATTCCACTTGCTGTTTGAACTTCAGCTTCTTGTGGTTGAACCAGGATTTTTCCTGCAAGGATTTTTCCTTTTAAATCTGCCATTTTTAACTATTTTATTTGTTAAACATTTTTATTTTTTCGACAATGGCTAATTGCATATATTGTGCCAAGCAAAAAACATACTGGGCAAACTCCATTTATATGGACAAATTAACATTGCTAAATCAATACTGCCTCTCTCCGAGCTTGTATTGCACTGATATCCTGAATATTAAAAAGATGACACTTCCCCTGTCATGGTGACATGAAAATATGCTTAAAAGAAAAATGCCACCCCAAATAGGACGGCATTTCCATATCATAATTCGAATTTAAATTTGTTCTATTCAGCACCACCTTCGCCTGCTTCATCAGCGGCAGGAGTAGTTGTTGCCGCATCAGGTGTAGCTGTTGGGAAACTTGGGATCTGGTTAGGATCAATTTCGTTTTCAATTTCATTTTGAATCCTTGATTGGTCAACACCTGCTTCTTCCCTTACAATAAAAGCAGAGCTAATAACAGCTAAGAATAATAATGCCCCTGCTAATCCCCAAGTTGTTTTTTCTAAAAAATCGGTGGTTTTACGAACCCCCATTACCTGGTTTGACGATTGAAAATTACTTGCCAAACCACCACCTTTTGAGTTTTGAACCAGAACGATCAAAATTAAAAGGACACAAACTATAAAAATTAAAACTGTTATTAGTGTATACATGACTTCCTGATTATTCGTTTTTTTATCTTATTTATTTCGTCAATTTGGGCTGCAAAGTAACTATTTTTTTCTGGAAACTTCAAACATAATTTTTCAAATGCTTCAATTGCCTTATCATATTTTTTTTGGTCGACAAAAATTTTAGCCAAAGTTTCCGTTATTATTTCATCATTTTCTTCCTCGCTTTTTAATGAAATGTTGTTGTCTGGCAACGATTCTTCCTCGTTCGCATTTAATTTCATGGATGGCTGTGCTGCTATGAATGAATCAATTAAGCTATTTTTTGAAATCGATTCTTTTTTATCACCTGCAAAATCATTTATAGGATAATCACCAATTTCTGATACAGAAGATTTCGACAAAACATTCAATATAAATTCAGGGCTACCGTTTTCAGGGTGCAAAAAATGATATAGTTTCCTTCTATCCGAAATCCGGATGGCAACCTTTTTCAATTCCGATTTATATTTCGGGTGGTTGATTACTTTAAGGTTTTTGATATAAAGAATCCATGCCGTTTCGAAATAAGGATATTTTTCGGTCAGGTTTTTAATCCCCTCAATGGTATCCTTCCCCAAAAGTGAAGGTTTTTTAATATATGCTTTTAAATCTAAGGTATCCATTGTTACCAATTTGCGATGGTAGCATTAAATAAATCTTCCGTAATTTTTTTTATAATGTCATCAATTAATTCTTCTTCAACGGCATCGAAGGAAACGATAGATTCATAATCTTGATATCCGGTAAATGACTTTTCAAAATCCTGTTCGTGATCCTTATTGTTCACATATTTAACATTAATTGTAATGGTGAGCCTGTTATTAGCTGCCACATCATTTTTCTGAATCGCCATGGGCCGGATATCATAGCCACTGATATACCCTGAATATTCTAAATCCCCCATTTCTTCTTCCTCATTAAGCGATGTTTGCCGCGTAAGTTTTTCCCGAAATTCTTCGGTAAATTTTTGGCTCAAATTTGGATTTATCAGTTTCGCCCTATTCGGAAAATAAGCAACAGAAAATGATTTAATATCGGCGGCGAGGTTTGTTCCGGTGAACGAATAACTAATTTTACACGAATTAACCATCGGCACTAAAAGGAAAATACCAATGATTAACAAATATATTTTATGGGACATTAATTTAACCATTGATGTTGTATTCTTTAATTTTTCGGTAAAGGGTTCGTTCAGAAATCCCCAATTCCATGGCGGCATACTTTCTTTTGCCATTATGTTTATCAAGCGCCTTTGCAATCAGTTCTTTTTCTTTGTCTTCAAGAGATAATGACTCCTCCACAAATTCTTCCGTATCTTCCACTTCAACCTTATCCATATGGTCGATATGAATTGAATGTGACTTAGGTTCAGGAACAAAGCCCCTCTCTTCTTCCTTATAGAGGTTCCTTATTATTTGAGAATGTTCGCCCGACAGCTTTTCAACACTTCCGTTTTGCATTAAATCAACTACTAGTTTCTTCAGGTCGTTCATATCCCTTTTCATATCAAATAATACCTGGTAAAGGATTTCGCGTTCGTTGCTAAATGTTTTTTCGCTCGACGAATTAAAAATAGCCGGAAGGTTATCCCCCCTGCCAACTGGCAAATATGCTTTTAGTACTTCAGCTGATAAATCCCTGTCCTTTTCGATGATCGAAATCTGCTCGGTGATATTTTTAAGCTGCCTGACATTCCCAGGCCAACTGTAATTCAGTATTAATTGTTTCGCCTCATCACTTAACGACAAAGGTGGCATCCTGTATTTCTCTGCAAAATCGCGCGCAAATTTTCGGAAAAGCAACAACACATCGTCTCCCCTTTCGCGTAGAGCGAGCATAGTAATTGGCACTGTATTTAACCGATAATATAAATCTTCCCGAAATTTATTCTCTTCAATTGCCTTTGGTATATCAAGGTTTGTTGCTGCAATAACACGTACGTTTGTTTTAATTACTTTCGATGATCCAACCTTGATAAACTCCCCTGTTTCAAGCACACGAAGAAGCCTCACCTGGGTTGATAATGGCAACTCGCCAACCTCGTCAAGGAAAATAGTTCCTCCATTGGCTTCTTCAAAATAACCTTTACGGTCGGACAGTGCCCCGGTAAATGCCCCTTTTTCGTGCCCAAACAATTCAGAGTCAATAGTCCCTTCGGGTATTGCCCCACAGTTAACGGCAATATACTTACCATGCTTCCTGGATGAAAATTGATGGATTATTTGTGGGAAAAACTCTTTCCCAGTTCCACTTTCCCCGCTAATCAAAACCGACAAATCAGTTGGAGCCACCTGAACTGCCACCTCGATTGCCCGAATTAATCCAAGTGAATTTCCAATAATCTCAAACCTTTGTTTAATATTCTGAATATCCATTTACATGCAATTTATAAGCTTACAAAGTTATAATTTTTAGGTTGGAATATTTATCAACATGGCTATTTTAACCTTTTTTAGTTACAATCGCTTATCTTTACCTGCACAAAAAAATAAAATATGGTCTTTTTAGGAATTATACCTGCCAGATATGCATCCACAAGGTTTCCAGGAAAACCACTTGCAATAATAAATGGCAAGCCAATGATCCAGCATGTTTATGAAAATGCAAAAACTGCTTTGGATGAAGTTTGGGTAGCTACCGATGACCAGAGGATATTTGATTCGGTAATTTCATTTGGGGGAAATGCAATATTTACTTCTGAAGATCATAAGAGTGGTACAGATAGGTGTGCAGAAGCAGCACAAAAAATAGCGCAAAACCTTAATTTCGATTTTATAATTAATATACAAGGGGATGAACCATTTTTAAAAGGGACACATCTTGAAGCCTTAAAAGAATGCATTAATGCTGATACAGAAATTGCCACCCTGGTAAAAGAAGCTACGCAAAATTCAGAGATTTTTGATCCAAACAAACCAAAAGTTGTATTAAACGATGAAGGCAATGCTTTGTATTTCAGCCGCTCACCAATCCCCTACCTGCGAGATACGGATCAAAAGGAATGGATCAGCAAACAAAACTTTTGGATGCACATTGGTGTGTATGCCTACAGAGCCGATATTTTACAAAAAATAACCCGAATTGGACGAGGGAAGCTTGAGAAAGCCGAATCGTTGGAACAACTCCGATGGCTTGAAAATAATTTCAAAATAAAAACCGCTGTTACCAATTATGAAAGTTTTGGAATTGATACCCCAAAAGATTTAGAGAAAGCCTTACAACTATTCAAATAATATTTTGTCAGTAAAAGTAAGGCATCAAATTTGCATGGATTGCCTTGCATGAAACAATTAAACAAATTTAAAGATGAGACATTTTTTACTTTTGCTGGCATTTACTTTCCATTTTTCACTTATATCCTTATCTGCTGAACAAACGCAAGCCAATCAGTTTGTACAAGATCAGGAAAAGGAACTATTCGATACGAAGCTCAAGGTATTCCCAAATCCAGTTACCGGGAAGACTTTTCAAGTTACCGCGAAAAAAGAAATAGAAACCATCTTGGTAACTAACTTATTGGGGCAGAAAGCGGTGATTGATTCAAACAAAAAAAACGAAAGCCATTTTTCGGTGACCTTAACTAAAAAAGTTGCGGGAATTTATCTGGTTACTGTTTCGTATTCTGATGAAACGAAAGAAGTAAAACAGATAATAGTTAAGTGATAAAATCCGAATATCATTTCCAACTTAGCTCCTAAAAAAAGTGAGATTAAACGATTTTATAAAAGATAGGATATTGATTTCAGATTATTAGCTTTCTTATCGGGATTTTTACGTTCAACACAGCTACCTTGCCATTATATAAAAAAAGAACCCCGAGTGCCTCTGCTCCCGGGGATTGTCAAACCTAACTAAACCAAACTTATGAAAAAAAGTACTTGAGTAAGAATTTCAAGTACAATGATTTTAATTACAAATCTTATGCCAAAAACCCAATCACTTTTAAACCCCCGATATATATTTAGAAGCATTCCTTTGCCTACAGGCTGTTTTTTCTTCCCTTAATCAATTCAATATTTCCCTTTAACCCCAGATAAATAATAAATTAACAATTCAACTATCAATTATATATCCCCATTTCACAAGTAAAAAAAATAAATATCTTTGCGGGAAACTGTGCAGAACTAAAGAGCTTTTGTATTTTGAAAAAAAGATGAATGAAGAAGATTAGGAATTTTTGCATCATTGCTCATATTGACCATGGGAAAAGCACCCTTGCCGACAGGCTGTTGGAGACAACACAAACGATAGGTGTGCGTGAAATGAAAGAGCAGGTGCTTGACGATATGGAGTTGGAAAAAGAGCGGGGAATTACCATTAAAAGCCATGCGATCCAAATTGACTATCTGTACAAAGGAGAAAAATACAAGCTTAATTTAATTGACACACCCGGACACGTTGATTTTTCATACGAAGTTTCAAGATCAATAGCTTCGTGCGAAGGTGCACTCTTGATTGTGGATTCGACACAGGGAATACAAGCGCAGACAATCTCGAATCTTTATTTGGCAATTGAAAATGACTTGGAAATTATTCCGGTTTTAAACAAAATGGACTTGCCAAATGCCATGCCTGAAGCAGTGTCTGACCAAATTATTGACCTGATTGGCTGCGACCAGGAAGATATTATTGAAGCAAGTGGAAAAACAGGGCTAGGGGTTGACACCATCCTTGAACATATTATCGAAAAAATACCACCTCCAAAAGGTGATCCTGAAGCGCCATTGCAAGCGCTTATATTTGATTCTATTTTTAATCAGTTCCGAGGTATAATTGCTTATTTTAAAATAACCAATGGAACCATTAAAAAAGGGGACCTGGTTAAATTTGTGTCAACAAACAAAGAATATCTGGCCGATGAGGTTGGCGTCCTAAAACTAAAAATGGAATCAAGGGACGAACTCTCTGCAGGAGATGTTGGATACATTATTTCCGGTATAAAAACTGCAAAAGAGGTAAAAGTAGGTGATACGATTACACATGTAAAAAATCCATGTAAAAATATCATTGAAGGATTCCAGGAAGTTAAACCTATGGTTTTTGCAGGTGTTTACCCAATTGATGCTGACGATTATGAGGATCTCCGGAATGCAATGGACAAATTGCAATTGAACGATGCCAGCCTTACGTTCGAACCTGAATCATCCGCAGCATTGGGATTTGGTTTCCGGTGCGGGTTCCTCGGGCTGTTGCACATGGAAATTATTCAGGAAAGGCTCGACCGCGAATTTGACATGAATGTGATCACAACCGTGCCAAACGTTTCGTACATGGCCCACTTAACAGATGGTTCCCAAGTGGAAGTGTACAACCCATCGGGAATGCCATCACAAACATCACTGAGTTCAATTGACGAACCATATATCCGTGCCAATATCATTACTGCTTCAGAATTTATTGGTCCAATTATGAATTTATGCCTCGACAAAAGAGGGACTCTGCTTAACCAGAATTATTTAACTTCGGAAAGAGCTGAACTTGTTTTCAACCTTCCATTGGGCGAGATCGTTTTTGACTTTTACGACAAACTAAAAAGTATTTCGAAAGGTTACGCATCGTTTGATTACCATATGAGCGGGTACAAACCGGCAAAATTGGTCAGGCTCGATATATTATTAAATAGTGAAATGGTGGATGCTTTATCTACATTGATCCATTTTGACAATGCATACTCTTTTGGGCGAAGGATGTGCGAAAAACTAAAGGAACTCATTCCAAGACAACAATTTGACATTGCCATTCAAGCAGCAATTGGGGCAAAGATCATTGCCAGGGAAACGGTTAAAGCCGTTCGGAAAGATGTTACGGCAAAATGTTATGGCGGTGACATTACCCGTAAAAGAAAACTGCTTGAGAAACAAAAGAAAGGAAAGAAAAAGATGAAACAGATCGGGAATGTTGAAGTTCCGCAAAAAGCTTTCCTTGCAGTCTTAAAACTCGACTAAAGATTCCCGTTTAGGAAATCATTCATAAAAAAACCAGTTTGTACGATGAATTCTACAAACTGGTTTTTTGTTTTTCAAATCGGGCATTCTTTAAAATACCCAACCAAGACCTATTTAAAGATATTAACCTACAACAATATTGATAATCTTTTTCGGAACATAAATTACCTTGCGGATTGTTTTTCCTTCGAGCCACCTTTCTGCCTGCTCATGTCCCTTTATGATTCTTTCGACTTCTTCGGCTTTTAAATCAATAGGAAGCTCCAGTTTAAACCTCATTTTTCCATTAAATGAAACCGGATACTCATAGGTATCTTCCACCAAAAGTTTTTCATTGGCAACCGGCCACGGCTCGTAAGTCAATGTGCTTTCATTTCCGTACAAATGCCACAGCTCTTCTCCCAGGTGGGGAGCATATGGAGCCAGTATCCTTGCAAAAAGCTGAGCTGTTTCTTTGGTAACCTTTCCTTTTTTAATGGCTAGATTGTTAAACACCATCAATGCTGAAATACCTGTATTAAATTTCAGGTTTTCAATATCGTGGCTTACTTTCACAATGGTTTGATGAAGCAGTTTTTCAACTTCCTTATCTTCCTCACCTTCCAGAATGTTGTTGGTGTCGGCAAAAAACCTGTAAACGCGCGCAAGGAAGTTAAATACTCCTTTTACACCATTTTCAGCCCAGGGTTTACGTTCATCTAATGGCCCCATGAACATTTCGTACAATCGAAGCGCATCGGCACCATAGTTTTTTGTAACATCGTCGGGATTAATCACATTTTTAAGCGACTTCGACATTTTTGCAACAATCTGTTTCAGCTCTTCCCCTGTTTCCTTGTGGAAATATTTACCATCTTTTTCTTCCACCAAATCCGATGCAATTTTGGCCCCGGTTACAGTTTCAAAAGCAAATGCCAGAATCATTCCCTGGTTAAACAGCTTTTGAAACGGCTCGTTGGTCGAAACAATCCCCAGATCAAATAATACTTTATGCCAAAACCTTGAATATAATAGATGCAACACGGCATGTTCTGCCCCTCCAATGTATAAATCAACCGGCATCCAGTAAGCTTCTTTTGCCGGATCAAAAATATCCTCTTTATTTTTTGGATCGATATACCTTAAATAATACCAGCACGAACCCGCCCATTGCGGCATGGTATTGGTTTCCCGCCTGCCCTTTCTTCCATTTTCGTCAACCACATTTAACCAATCGGCTGCATTTGCCAATGGTGATTCACCTGAATCCCCGGGAGTGTATTCCTGCATTTCGGGCAACCTTAAAGGCAGGTCTTTTTTATCAAGTAAAGTCACTTCTCCATCCTCCCAATGAATTACAGGGAATGGTTCGCCCCAGTAGCGCTGTCTGCTAAACAACCAGTCGCGCATTTTATAATTCACCGATGCATTTCCTAGTCCTTTTTCCTCTAACCAGGTAACAACGGTGTTTATTCCTTCTTCTTTGTTTAAGCCATTGATGTTAATTCCGGTTGTTTCATTTGCCGAATTGATATATGTTCCATCATCGGTCCAGCACTTTTCCCCGGCAACTACTAATTCACGGTCTTCGCCAGCAGCTTCTTTCGGATCAAGAATACAAACAATAGGAATATCAAAAGTCTCCGCAAATTCAAAATCGCGTGTATCGTGTGCCGGAACTGCCATAATTGCCCCTGTTCCATAACCCATTAATACATAGTCGGCTACCCAAATAGGGATTTTAGTATTGTTGACAGGATTGATTGCATACCTTCCTGTAAACACACCTGTTTTTTCTTTTGCCAAATCGGTTCTGTCCAATTCCGATTTCAACGATGCTGCTTTTAAATAAGCCGCAACTTCATCCTTCTTTTCAGGAATTGTGATTTCATCCACCAATTCATGTTCAGGTGCGATAACCATATACGTTGCCCCAAACAAAGTATCTGGTCTGGTAGTGTAAACCCTGAGTTTTTCATCCAAACCGTCAATATTAAAGTCAACTTCAGCCCCGGTTGATTTACCAATCCAGTTTTTCTGCATATCAATCACACCTGCAGGCCAATCCAGTTCATCCAGACCTTCCAACAAACGTTCTGCATAATGGGGAATTCTCAGCAACCATTGTTTCAGGTTTTTTCGAATTACCTGATGCCCGCATTTTTCGTGCGTGCCATCGGTTAAAACCTCCTCGTTGGCACATACAATCTTACAATTGTTACACCACCAAACCTGGGCATTGTCGTAATAAGCCAATCGTTTGCTGTCAACAAATTCCTTTATGGCAATATCCCCCTTTTCCTTTATCTCGGCAGGGATTGGCAGTTCATCAATATGTTTGCCTTTTTTCGCTTCGGCATCAAACCAGGTCGTATAAAGTTTTGTAAAAATCCATTGCGACCATTTAAAGTAATCAGGATCGGTGGTATTAATTTCACGGTCCCAATCGTAACTTAAACCCAAAGCTTTAATTTGCCGACGAAAGTTATCGCAATTTTTTTGGGTCGTAATAGCCGGATGTGTCCCTGTTTGTATGGCATATTGTTCAGCTGGCAATCCAAATGCATCCCATCCCATCGGATGTAATACATTAAATCCTTTCATCCTTTTATACCTGCTTAAAATATCCGTTGCAGTGTAGCCTTCCGGATGCCCAACATGCAAACCTGCCCCCGACGGATAAGGAAACATATCAAGAATATAATATTTAGGCTTCGAAAAATCATCCTCTGTTTTAAAGGTTTTATTCTCTTCCCAATACTTTTGCCATTTCTGTTCAATTTCAGTGAATTTGTAATCCATGCTATTTAATTCTTCTAAAGATTCTGGTTTGAAGCCGCAAAGTTAGATAAATTGTTGAATTATGAATAGTGATTTACTTTCATATTTAACGAAGCTTTAAACGGAACTAAACTGCAATGCTTTGGAAATACATAGGTTTAAGATTCGAATGAAATTCGATGATTATATATTGGACGGAAGACAGAAGTCCGAAGATGGAAGAAAAAAAATGACCTTCCCTATATAGAGTTGACCGATTTTTTAAATTAATTAATCATACAAAATAATTCATTTTCTTTTATTTCATCACTCCAACTGAAAGTACTTTCAGTTGGAGTGATGCGGTTTGGTGCATAAATTTCCTCAACAAAACCTATTTTATTTGTCAGTTCATTAAATTGATTTGGTGCTATTCTTATAGGCAATGAGTCATGTATCCTTTTTGTATTGTAATGTTTTACCGCCTTATTGACTTTGGTTTTCAACATCCAGAATGAATTGATTTCCCAGTGTTTTAAATAATCATTTTTTATAGTCCCATTTATACGTTCAGCATAAGCATTATCCTGGGCACATATTCCCATACTAATATTCACACCATTCTCTATTAATAGCCTTACATACTGTTTGGCAATATATTGGCTTCCCCTATCTGAATGGTGTATTTTGGGTGCCCCATGGCTTTTAATAGCCATTTTTAATGCCCTGGCATTAGCTTCTACACGTAAATTGTCAGATACTGCATATCCTACTATTTGACGTGTGTAAACATCAATAATGAAAACAATATAGTAGAACTTTCCTTTTACTTGATAATAGGTAATATCAGATTGCCAAACCGTATTCTTGCCCTTAACAACAAGCCCTTCAATTAGATTAGGGTATTTGTGTGATGCTGGGATTGTAGTCTTATGATAATTTTTTATGCGTTTAACCCTATACCCCAATTCCATAAAGGCTTCTATAAACCTATCCCTTCCTATAAAATCTGGTTTTAATGTATAATACATCTTTTCAACCCCACAACCAGGGTGCTCAGAACGTAATTCGTCAGCTTCAACCATTAAGCCCATAAGTTTCTCATCAAAACCAAGCTGGCGCTTTTGGTACTGGTAGACTGCTTGTTTACTAATTCCTACAGCCTTATAAAGTTCATTCATTGAGCTATTCATTTTTTCTTGGTTTTCCCTGAACCAGTTAATTGTGGGGTGTTGTAGTTTTTTTTAATATCAACCCCAAGGTCATCTTTTGCAATTTCTACCATCTTTTCCATATAGTCGATATAAAGTTGCTTTTGACCTACAGCCCTTTCCAATTCTTTTATCCTATCCTCCAGATCCTTAATCTTTTTTGTACTGCTCTCTTTCATTTCTACAATATGAACGGATTTTTTATTGTAAGTTGAAAACCTATAAATCCACCTGTAGATAACTGCATCTTGAATTTCATATAACTTACTTAATTCCTTGACTGTAAAAATACCCTTTTCATAATCCAATACAATTTTTCGTTTGAATTCCTCAGAATAAATCCGTCGTCTCTTAATTCTTGTAACCTTTGACCTCATAAATACTTAATAATGTGGTCAACCTATATCAGGGATGGACAAAAGATTTATCACTCTGGATTTAACTTCGGGCTTCGTGCTTCAGACTTCCATCATAAAAAGAAATTTATAGAAACAAAAGTAGCTTCCCTGCTTCGAATACAACTTGGAGGTTTTAACCATTAACTAGGAAATAAATAATCAATAATAGCATCCTAAAAAAGTAAACAAAGCAATTGTAACAATATACAAATCCCAAAAAACGACGTTTATAAAAACCTGAGCTTAATCAGGTTGTGATAATTCAATAGATTTCCAATCTCCAAAGTATTAAATTAATATTGGGCGAATCCATAAAATATCACTTATATACAAGCTAAAAACAAGAACTGCTGTATAACAACTTGACTGTTACAAAAGTCTTTTCGATCTTTCATGTACTAAAATTAATCAAAACAGTTATGACAAATAATGCAGAACAATTCGTAACGGATTTTATGGCTTATGTAAAAGCCAAAGATCCTGGTCAGGCAGAATTTCACCAAGCCGTGGAAGAAGTTGTTGAATCACTGGGGGAATTTCTTCTTGACAATCCTCGATATGTACAAGCCAAAATTATGGAACGCATGGTTGAACCTGAAAGGGTCATCATGTTTCGTGTCCCCTGGTTGGATGATAGGGGCAATATTCAGGTAAACCGTGGTTTTAGGATTGAAATGAACAGCACCATTGGCCCTTATAAAGGTGGCTTGCGTTTTCACCCAACTGTTAACCTTGGGATCCTAAAATTTTTAGCATTCGAACAGGTTCTTAAAAACAGCCTAACGACCCTTCCGATGGGCGGAGGTAAAGGAGGTTCGGATTTCGATCCTAAAAACAAATCAGACAATGAAATTATGCGTTTTTGCCAAAGCTTCATGACCGAGCTACAACGCCATATCGGTCCAAACACCGACGTTCCTGCAGGTGATATTGGTGTTGGTGGCCGCGAAATCGGATTTTTGTTTGGGCAATATAAACGATTAAAAAATGAATTCACTGGTGTTTTAACCGGTAAAGGAATTGGTTGGGGCGGATCGTTGATCAGACCTGAAGCTACAGGTTATGGCACCGTATATTTCGCAGAAGAAATGCTAAACACAAAAGGCGACAGCATAAAAGGCAAAGTAGTAACTGTTTCAGGTTCAGGAAACGTTGCCCAATATGCTACCGAAAAAGTACTAGAACTCGGTGGAAAAGTTGTCACTCTGTCCGATTCAAGTGGTTCTATTTACGATCCGGATGGGATTGATACTGAAAAGCTTGCCTACATAATGGAATTGAAAAACGTTCAACGCGGAAGGATTCGTGAATATGCTGAAAAATATGGCGTCCAGTTTATGCCAAATGAAAGGCCATGGAGCATAAAATGCGATGTTGCATTGCCTTGTGCCACCGAAAACGAAATCAACGGTGAAGAGGCTGCAATGCTGTTAGAAAATGGTTGTATTTGTGTTTCCGAAGGAGCCAATATGCCTTCTACACCGGAAGCTATTGAACACTATTTAGAAAAGAAAATCCTTTACGCACCAGGTAAGGCTGCAAATGCCGGCGGTGTTGCCGTTTCAGGTTTGGAAATGAGCCAGAACAGTATGAGAATGAGCTGGACTCGTGAAGAAGTTGACCAAAAATTACACAGGATAATGAAAGATATTCATGCAACCTGCGTAAAATACGGAACCGAAAACGATGGTTGGGTAAACTATGTAAAAGGGGCCAACATTGGCGGCTTTGTTAAAGTTGCCGACTCGATGATTGCCCAGGGTTTAGTGTAAGATAAAATTTAGACAATAACTAAATATCCTCAAAAGCTCTGCAGATTTTGCAGGGCTTTTTTTTGCAAATCATTTACTAGTATTTGGTTTTCTAAATAATAAATCAGAACTTGTAGTTGTTCAGGTTTATCCCTGAAAAAATAGATGTATAAACATTTCTTTTATGAAGTTAACTCTAAAACAACACCGATAATGAAAATTAGCTTTGCGATTGCTTTTCTCCTTTTTACAAGATTGTTTTCCTTTGCCCAGGAATTCTCACTCCCACTTTTTTTTGAAGATGCAGTAGGCAATAAGGATACTTTAATTTTTGGATTCGACCCAAGCGCAACATTTGGCATTGATACCCAATTGGGAGAAGAAAACATTTTAGATAAGTCCTTAGACTCAACCTTTAATGTCTTCTTTTCTGATGCAGTTTCAATTGATGATGGGTGTAGTCTACAATCACCAAAAATACCTACATATATTTCAAAATCTCAATACATAAATCCATATGAGGATTTTTATATGGAACTCGGATTACATGCCAAGAATATGCCTGTTATGGTATCATGGGACTCTACAAAAACTCCTGTCTTTGAACAAAGTTATTTATACTCTGATGTTTTTGTAATTATGACAAGTTGGAACCCTCCGGGAGGCTGGTTTGATGGTATCTGTTGTTCCGGTGATTGGCCTGGTGGTTATACATTTTTATCCGAAAAATCTAATCTTATTTTAGACGAAAACAACTTTTGCAGATATCCAACCAACAATTTTAATGACTCAATCAACTTATTTTACATTGGGTTATTCCAGTATACATCAAGTGAATATCTGGTGAAACAAAAAGAGGTTAATTGCATTTATAATGAAGCTGACAAAGTCTTAAATTTTTTCAACCTGCCTGATTCAAGGCCCTTAAAAATTCAGATTTACAATACTTGGGGAAAATTAGTTCTTGAGGACGAACTAGTTTCAACCATCAACGAAAATAATTCCTTAAGAATAAATTCCCTTTTTACCGGAATCTATTTGGTAAAGCTAAGTTCTGAAAATAAATATTTACAAATTTCAAATAATAAAATTTTTATCAATTAAGTTTTACAAGATGAAAACAACAATTACCATTCTTATGCTTAATTGCTTTTGTTTTTGCTCAATCCAAATTGCCAATGCTCAAACCCTGATTGAGAATGGTAAAACCTGGACTTACCTTCTTGCCGGATCATACCCAAACGATACACCAAATAATGATCTTTGTTATCGAATTGGAAGAGACACGATGATTTCCGGTATACAATATGCCATTTTAGAGTCATCATACGGGTGTAATAATTATTCAGACATACGAGGCTTTATTAGGGAAACCGTAGATAGTTTGGTGTATTTCAGGACACCAAATTCTGAAGATGAATCCTTATTGTATGATTTTGGATTGGATATTGGAGATAGTATAGATGTTGGTATTGGTTTTGCGCAATTGGATTCTTTCGCCACCAACGATGAAGATCGAAAAATATTTCATTTTTCGATTGATGGCGAGTACTATGAAAGTTGGATAGATGGAGTTGGTTCAGATATTGGTGTTACCAAAGAGCTAATTACGGGTGGAACCCAATCTTTTACCTGTTGCATTTTAAATAATGAAATATTATACCATAACCCTAATTTTAATAACTGTTTCTTTACAAGCTCTTTTGAATTGTTAAACCAGGATAAAAACCTTATTACCATCTCTTCAAATAGAAATGGGTTTATTTTGATTAAAGCTACTTCAGGAAGTCCACTTGAAGGACATCTACAATTATTTTCCGTGGAAGGTAAGCACTTGGAGACTGTAAAAGTTTCAGATAAAACCTGTGCTCAAATTTGTCCACCAGGAAGCGGAATCCTATTTTATCGTTATATAAACAGTGCACACAAATTTCAGCAGGGAAAGATATTTGTGTACTAATTAGTTCGATCTAAAACCTCATTTTAAAAGGTTTCGCTCTTATCGGCAAGACCTTTTTTAGTTCCCTATATCTGACATTAATCATGAAATAAATATTAAAACACACCTACAATCGGCATGATTATTGATGTTTGGAGGGTTTGCTCATAAACTAAAACAAACGTGAAAAACAGCCTTTTAACCATCCTGTTTGCGATGTTCTATTTTTTCAACTTCGCACAGGAAATTGTCGTTCTGGATTCAAAAACCGGAAAAAGCATCGAAGGTGTATTAGTTGTTGGCAAGGGATTTACAACCCAAACAAACAAAGATGGCATCGCATCGCTAAAAGACATCAAAGAAACTGACTACCTCGTATTTCAACACTCTTCCTACCTCAAGTATAAAACCACGAAAAAAAACATTTGGTCGAGCGGAAACAAGGTGTTTTTAGTAGAAGACCCTGTGCGGTTGGACGAGGTTGTGGTTTCCGTAAGCAGGCGAGAACAATCGAAAGCCGAAATCCCAAACAAAATTGTGACTATAAATGCAGAGGAAATACAAAACCAAAACCCACAAACATCTGCTGACCTACTTGGGAGCAAAGGCGGGGTATTTATCCAAAAAAGCCAGCTTGGCGGTGGTAGCCCTATGATCCGGGGGTTTTCTGCAAACCGTATATTAATTGTGGTCGATGGTATAAGAATGAACAATGCTATATACCGAAGCGGGAACCTGCAAAATGTAATTTCCATCGATGCAAACAGCATTGAACAAACAGAAATTATTTTTGGTCCCGGATCGGTCATTTATGGTAGCGATGCACTTGGGGGGGTGATGAGCTTTAATACGACCAAACCAAAGCTATCAACCTCAGCGCTTTACAATCAGTCCAATCAGGTATTTGCCCGGTATTCTACCGCAAACAAAGAAAAAAGCCTGCACGGACAATTTAATTTTGGCGCTGAAAAATGGGCTGCAATGGTAAGTCTGACTTACAATGATTTTGGTAATCTGAAAATGGGATCAAACGGCAACGATGAATATTTACGACCAGAATATGTCACCTATTCAAATCCCTGGCACGGGGATCAAATTATACAAAACGATGATCCCGCAGTTCAAAAGCAGTCGGGATATAACCAGGTAAATTTATTGGCAAAATACCGTTACCGCCCCAATGCCAATTTTGAATTGAACCTAGGATTGCATCATTCTCAAACTTCGGATGTGCCCCGCTACGACCGCTTAATTGTTTACAAAGGAGATGAACTTAAATACGGGGATTGGTATTATGGCCCTCAAAAATGGAGCCTTCTGTCAGGAGAAATCCGAAGTAAAAAAGAAACTGCCCTGTGCAATAATCTTGGAGTCCTGATCGGTTACCAAAATTATGCTGAAAGCAGGCACAACCGTAGTTTAAACAAAACAACATTGAGCCATCGGAACGAAAAACTAAATATCGTTTCGTTAAATATAGATTTGGACAAAGAACTCGACCAGAAAAATAGCCTGTTTTACGGAATTGAAGGATACTACAATTTTGTGGATTCTGAAGGAACTGGAGAAGACATCTCCAACGGAAGTGAATGGGAAATTGACAGTCGATATCCAGATGGGTCAACCTATTATAATTTGGCGGGATATCTGATTTACAAACTTAATTTGAATAAGAAATTTACCTTCCAATCGGGTTTTCGGTATACCTATACGGCTATGGAAGGAGAATTTTCAAAAGAGTTTTTTGATCTCCCTGTGGAGGATTTTTCATCGCATAATTCTGCCCTAACAGGAAACATAGGACTTGTTTTCCACCCTGCTGTGGGTTGGCAAATAAACATGGATGTTTCCACTGGTTTTCGCTCGCCAAATATTGATGACATTGCAAAAGTATTTGATTCGGCCCCAGGCAACGTGGTAGTGCCAAACCCTAATCTAAAGCCTGAATTCACAAGAAATGCGGAGATCAGTATTATTCGCAGCCTTGGGGGGAAAACCAGGATTGAACTGAATACTTTCTATACCTACCTGAACGATGCAATGGTCCGCAGGGACTTTACCTTAAATGGTCAGGATTCAGTTATTTATGAAGGGGAATTGAGCAAAGTAGAAGCCTTGGTGAATGCCGATTGGGCAAAAATTTATGGTGGTAGTTTTACATTTGAATACCTTTTTAACCAAAAATTCCGAACCCGTCACACCGTAACAAAAACCTATGGTGAAGACTCCGAAGGATTACCAGTAAGGCATGTACCACCCCTGTTCGGAAATTCACATTTGACCTACCAAGACCGAACCTTCTTTGTGGACTTATATATTCAATATTGTGGCGAAATAAGTAACGAAGACCTTGCCAAGGACGAAAGGGAAAAACCATACCTTTATGCCACCGATGCCAGTGGAAACCCTTATTCCCCATCATGGTGGACACTCAATTTAAAATCAACTGTCAACCTTGGTAAAAGCTTCTTACTAAGCGGCGGGATTGAGAATATCCTTGATAAACGTTATCGCCCCTACTCTTCAGGGATTGTATCACCTGGAATTAACTTTATTGCAGCCATAAAAGCGAAATTCTAAGAAATGAAGCCAGCATACAATGAACCTTATGCACTGGGTTTCGTTCCAATAATAAGAAGGAAAAATGAGAAAGATCGTTTTATATATCGCTTCAAGCCTGGATAACTTTATAGCCCGCCCCGATGGTGATATTTCTTGGCTACAAACACCTGACCTTGCCATCGAAGGTGAAGACTTCGGGTATATGGATTTCTACGAAAGTATTGACACCACTTTAATGGGCAACAAAACATACCAACAAGTCCTTGGTTTTGAAATGCCTTTTCCTTACGAAGAAAAAGAAAACTTTGTGTTTTCAAGGAGTAAAACAGGAAAAGACAAAAACGTAACATTTATCTCTGAAAACATTGTTGAGTTTGTAAGTGATTTGAAGAAAAAACAAAAAAAGGATATTTGGCTTGTAGGCGGTGGGGAGATAAATAGTATTTTATTGGCAAACAAACTTATCGATAAAATAATTTTAACAATCGTACCGGTTTTGCTTGGCAAAGGAATCCTAATCTTTAATCAAAAACCGGAAGAACAAGGCTTTATGTTAGAAAAAAGCACCTCCTATAAAAATGGTATGGTACAGTTAATTTTAAACGCTAAATAACCCCTTAAAAATTATGTTAATACAACATCTAGTTTATTAACAAACAGGTGTTTACTAATAAATTTCAAAAACCAAGATTTAACACTTCCTGAAAGCTTTTTATTCCGATAAATATATATCTTCACCCCTGGAATTGGAATAAAAAATAAGACGTATTAAAAATGAGTATCTCTGCAATATTGTTGGTTGCATTGATTAGTATTGTATTTCTGATGGCCATCATGTGGATCGTCAGTGTAGTACTGCACAATGCAAGTATAGTTGACCTATTTTGGGGAATAGGTTTTATCATCACCGCAAGTATTTATCTTTTTCTGAGCGAAGGATACGAAACCAGAAAACTAATTGTGTTTGGTTTAACAGCCATTTGGGGGCTACGATTATCCGTTCATATTAGTTTACGGAATTTTGGAAAGCCTGAAGATCCCAGGTACCAGGATTTCAGAAAAAAATATGGCGAAAAAAGATATTGGTGGATTAGTTTCTTTCAGGTGTTTCTGCTTCAAGGAGCTTTGATTTGGTTTATTTCAGCACCTTTATTTGGAGTAATGCACTTTTCTAAAACAAATACCATTGGCATCCTGGATATAATTTCCATATTGGTTTGGATTACAGGTTTCCTATTTGAAACCATAGGCGATTATCAATTAAAAAGGTTCAAATCGGACAAAAAAAATCAGGGTGAAGTTTTAAGAACTGGATTGTGGAAATATACCCGCCACCCCAATTATTTTGGCGATTCTATGGTTTGGTGGGGTTTCGGATTGTTTAGTATAGCTTCAGGTTGTTATTTGGCCATAGTTGGACCAATCATCATGACCTTTCTGCTCATGCAAGTTTCAGGTGTTAGCTTGCTTGAAAAAAACTTAAAAAAATCAAAGCCGGAATATAAAGAATACATAAAGCAAACAAATGCATTCTTTCCCTGGTTCCCAAAGAAAAAATAGTTGTATTTTAAGGTTTGAACTTTTAGTTTCTTAACAGGTTACTAAATCAATACGTTTAAACCAAAACTGCAACAATGAAAAAATTTGCCATTGAAATTAAGTGGGGCATCCTCTTCACTATTATTACATTATTATGGACCTATCTTGAAAAATCCTTCGGTTGGCACGGAGAATTAATTCAAAAACATGCCACAAACACCAATTATTTTGCGATAGTGGCAATTGCTGTGTATGTGATTGCCTTGCTCGACAAACGAAAAAACTATTACAGCGGCAAAATGAAATGGGTACAGGGCTTTTCAACAGGCATGTTTATCACCCTGATTATTGCAATCCTCTCGCCACTGGCACAATACATAACACATATATTTATTACTCCAGGTTTCTTCCCAAATGTGATCCAACATACAATCGAACAGGGGAACTTATCAAAAGAGGATGCGGAAGCCTATTTTAACCTTAAAAATTATATTTTTCAAAGCATTCTTGGAGGGATTATTATGGGGGTAATCACATCTGCAATCGTTGCAATATTTGTAAAGAAGGAATAAGTTCCCAGAATTAATTTAGAAATTTATAGCCACTAATATTAGTTGAAGCGTAAAATAAATTTTCTATTCCAACAAACGTAACTTTTCATATTTGCATAGAATATATTGCAGTTTACAGATAATTAATTTTTCTTAATAACTTTTAGCGTATATTCATGAAAACCAAAAATTGTTATCATGAGAATCGTTTGTCTGCTCGTGCTGGTCTTTATTGTCTCTTGTTCAAGTCCTGAACCATTTGACCATCAAACAAGAAGAGTAAAGCTTCACTACGAAAACTCAAGTGGGGAAAAAGGAGTATCTACTTTTGAGTATGATGGCAACGGTAGGGTCATTAAATCGAAATGGGAATTGTTGGATGGTTCAAGATATTCAATTAATTACCATCTCTATAATGAAAACAACCTGGAGGTAGAGAAGTACAGGGAATTCTCGGACAGTTTAATTACAAGCTTAAAATTCTATTACGATTCGAAAGGGGTTAAAACATCCGAAGAATTTTTTGCAACAGATGGACGTAAAGGGATCACCAGCTTTGATTACGACAAAAAAGGGAACCTAAAATCAGCAAATTGCAACAAGTATAATGGATGGATAGACGGACAAATGAACTTTGTTTCGAATGATGAAGGCAAACTTTCTTCGGCTACACTGAATAGACCTGCTCCGCCAAATGCAAGCATCGTTTACGAATACGATGAAATGGGTAACCTAATCAATGAAATCTGGGATTTCGAAGGCAAATGGAAACAGGTTTTTCATTGGGAATATGAATCAGTTCGTACATCTTATACCTCTTCCAATGTGTTTATTCCTGAAAATAGCCAATACTATTTGTCAAAAGAAACTTATACCTTCAATAATGAAAATGGAGGCCCATCTGAATTCATTTATGATAAAAATGGGAAGCTGATGGAAAAGATTTTTACACGGTCTGATTCTTTACAAACAAAAACTATTTTTGGCTATAATCACAATGGTGTTTTGGCCTGGTCTGAACGTAAATACTCCGACAATAAAACCGGAAGGTTTTCTTATACTTACAATGAGTTACGAAAACTTAGCAAAAGAGAATTTACCTGTTCTGATGGAACAACATCCAGCGAAGAATATTTTTACGATGCAACTGGAAGCCTATATAAAGCAAGTTGGGTCAACTTCGACAATTGGCTCACGGGCGAATTAACCTTTTTCCATAACCGAAATGGATTGTTGGATGAAGGGGTTTTTATAGGAAAAAACAACTTCGATGCAAACCTTAAATTCAGTTACGACAAACAAGGAAACCTCTCCAAAATCCGTTGGGATTTTAGCTTCGGGAAAATGCAGGAGTACAACTTCGAATGGAAAAAATTCCCACTTTAAAATCCTTTTAATTATCAACATTCAACGGTTAAATTAATCCTAAAATTTGTTTCCATAGCCTGCAATTAATTCTTTAAATTCACGTTACTCATTTACTATGGAAGCTACAAATTTTGGATTATGATTATTAACAATAAACTAGACAGGTCGTTTGGTAAAGTTGGGTTCGTTTCAGGCTTAATTTTGATTATTGCCGGATTGGTTTCTATAAAATCAGGCTTTACGATAATCTTAGTTTTTCTGGGTGCTTTTATTGCATTCTCTCACTCTGGGGTACAAATAGATACCATTAAAAAAAGGATACGCCTTTACCAAAATATTTTTGGGATTTTTAAAACAGGGAAATGGCAACCATTTGAGAAATTTCATGGCGTAACGTATTCCCCCTTTAACAGGATTACCCAGATGGCAAGTTTATCGAACCAGCATACTACTTTAGAAGAACACGATTACCGGATATTTATCTTAAACAAAAAATTAAAGCCAGTTTACCCTATAAAAAGATGTAAGACCAAAAACGAAGCAATGACTGAACTTGACGAGTTGTCGTTGCTATTAAAACTCCCTGTTTATTCTATTTTAAATGATGGATAGTGAAAACAATGCGATTATTCGTATGTTACGTTTTTGAATTGAATACAAAAAGGCCATGAAAAGTATTTTAATTATCCTCCTTTCACTCCTGCTTGTTATGCCTGTTTCAGCGCAAAAGAAACGGACAAAAGTGAAAAGGAAATATCAAAAAACGAACCGGATAATAGAATCAAAACCTGATATTTTTGTCCGTGGAACCATTAAAAACCAAGATGACGAATTGCTGATAGGTGCATCCGTGGTTTTCAAAAACATGGGGAAATCAGTCCATACCAACGAAGATGGCGAATATTACCTCGCAAGGGTACCATCAGGCCGACATTCTATTCAGGTATCATTTATCGGCTATAAAACCAAGATTACGGATTATACGGTTAGCCCGGGGCAAAACTACATCAATTTCACGCTTGATGAAGAACCGATTAAAATCGATCCCATCATTGCCCGTCCGCGAAAATTCGACCAACAGGTGATCGACATTCCTTCCTCTGTTTCAGCCCTTTCATCAAAAGAAATAGAATCTTTAACTGGCAATGAACTGGATTATTTTTCTGATTTCATCCCGGGCCTAAAAATCAATATGCAAAGTACGCAACGTCCAGGGTTTATTATAAGGGGAATTACGAGTGACGAGGTCAGTGCCAGTGCACAACCCAGGGTTTCTGTATTTTATAATAATATTCCGATCAGCCGGACAAGCGGATCGGCAATCGAGCTTTTTGATATGGAACGTGTGGAAGTGTCAAAAGGACCGCAAGCAACCTTATATGGGCGCGATGCAATGATTGGAGCTGTTCATTTTGTTACTAAAAAACCAACGGACTCTTTCTATGGTACAATTTCGGCAAAAGCGGGAAATTTTGCACAAAAAGGACTTGAAGGAAGTGTTAATATACCGATTATCCCAAAAAAACTTTTTACCAGGGTTTCGGGAATATATGATTATCGTGACGGATATGTGAAAAATACATTTGGTGGTGCCCTAAATGGTAAAAACACCATTGCCGGACGGTTCTCGCTAAGGTATTTACATTCGATATTCACCAAAGCCGATTTGGAGGTTAGTTATCAAAAAGACAATGCCCCAGGTGTTGCATTCATGAGTAAAATGTTCCCAAACACAAACGGCACAAGCGATATTTTTTCGTATGAAGCTTCATTAAATAAAGGAGAAGGTTTAAAAAGCGAAAAAGACATTTTTACATCGATCTTAAACCTGCGACACTATCTTGATGAGCATACCTATTTTACTTCAGTAACATCTTACCGAAGCAATAACTCTTTCGAAATTTGGGATGGAGATGGTACTGCCGCTGATGCGATTAACATGTCGGAAGATATTTCTGCCAAGCAATTCACACAAGAATTAAGATTGAATTTTAACCTGGGAAGCAGGTTTGAAGGAATTGCAGGAGCAAGTTTTTGGCGAGAAAAGGTTAAACAAGATTACTGGTTTGGAACAAATGAGCAACATATGGCACACCTGTTTTTCAATCCGTCCGGATTAATCGACTCTCTCGGGCAAGCAGTTGCAATTCAAGGAATCCCAACCGGAACCGGGTATATAGCCCTTCCGGAAAACCATGAGGAAATGAACCTTTCTGAAGCAACCAACCAATCGCTGGAAGGTTTTGCTGATGCTTCTTATCAACTAACAAACAAAATAAGGATAACTGCTGGTGTTAGATATATTCGTGAAAAATTTAAATTATCCAATGAAGGCATAGCAGGTGAAGGTCCAGCTTCGCTTTTGGGAACTTACACCGGAAATTATCCCAACTTATTATTTCTGCCAAGTGACGAACAAACACTTGAAGAAAAACTTACGGCATTAACCTATCGCGGAAATATTCAGTACAAATTCAATGAAAATGCCAATGTTTTTGTGGGATATTCAAAAGGAAGACGCCCTAACGTATTGCAATTTACCTCGACTGGTGAGCCACAAACAATGGCTGCCGAAATCGTAAAAAGCTACGAAACCGGGTTCAAAACCATTTATAAAAGCAAGCTTTGGTTTGATGTGAATTTGTTTTATCAAAACTATTCCAATTTTCAAACAAGTGCCTGGATTGCCGATGCAACTTCCGGTGAGTTTAATTACCTGGTGAAAGATGGTGGAAAAGCTACCTCGTACGGATTGGAATCAACTTTAAAATACCAAATCATTAAACAACTGCAACTTTTCGGAAATTACGCCTATCTGCACGCGCAGTTCGACTCCATTGATGTTGATGGCAGTGCACAAGAATATGCGAAAAATTCGTTCCGTCTAAGCCCTGAACATAGCTTTAGTATTGGCTTAAGGGGCGATTTTGATGTTAATTCAAACATCCATGTTTTTGTGATGCCAAATTATTCCTATAAAAGCCATTTCTTTTTTGATGACGCAAACACTCCCGAAATTGAACAAGATGCATTTGGGATTTTAAATGCAACTGCTGGTATTCAATTTACAAACCCATCGTTGAACATTTCATTTTATGCCAGAAATATTTTAAAGGAGAACTATCTGGTCAGTGCCGGAAATACAGGAAGCCTGTTCGGTGTACCAACATTTGTTCCTGGAATTCCGAGGATGTTTGGCACAAAACTCACATGGAACTTTCAAGTAAAAGAGAAGCCGTATTACAAACGGAAAAATAAATAATAAATAACATTGATTTGTTCCATAAGTCAAGAGATAATATTACTTTTACACTACCTTTATACTCTTTCTGACATTTCCCAATACTGTCATTTTCAGACATTTATTAAATATATGCACTATGATTATTGGCATGAAAAAAGTGAAATCGAAGTTTAGAAACATTCCTCCGGCAATTATTGGTGCGGTGATATTCATTATCCTGTTTATTGCTTCCAATTGGTACACTAACTATAAAAAAGGATTATGGGAAAAAGATATCCGGTCTGATATCCTGCATGTTTTGACAGGGAAAAAATCGATGTTGGAAAAAGCCCTGTTTTCAAGAATTTATTATACTCGTGGGGTTGCTGCATTTGTTGCGCTAAAGCCTGAAATTACTGATGATGAGTTTAGTAAATTGGCGCAGGAGTATATTAAAAATGATACGGTAATAAACACAATGGCCTTGTCGAAAGACTGTATTTTGAATGCCATTTACCCTTTTGAAGGACATGAAACAGCAATTGGCCTGAACCTTTTGGAACACCCTGAACGAAAAACCATGGTTGAAAAAACCATTGAAACGCATCTCACCTTTGTTGCGGGTCCTGTAGAACTGGTTGAAGGGGGGATTGCTTTTATTAGCTACACGCCTATATTTGATCAAACACAGGAAACTAAAGATATTTTTTGGGGCGTTACGGATATTGTAATCAAACAAAACAGCTTATTGAACGAAGCGACACTTTTCCCAGAGGAATCCGGGTACAAATTTGCATTAAAAGGGGAAAATGGGAGCGGGGAAAACGGTCGGATTTTTTGGGGCGATTCGGGCATATTTGACAATAATCCGGTAAAAGTACATATTAACCTGCCTATTGGATCGTGGGTCCTGGCTGCAGTTCCCTCTAAGGGATGGACAAAATACGATGACCAAAACAAAGTATTATTTTTCATACTTCTTTTTAGTGCCTTTATTATTAGCATACTAATATGGCTTTTTACACGGGCTTTACTACAAATAAAATACAACGAAAAAGAACTTAAGGCAATTTTCGCTTCCATGGATAGCCTTGTTGTTGAATTTAACAGCCAGGGCGAATATTTAAAAATAAGCTCTGCAAACGAAGATCTTTTGTACCTTCCTAAAGATGATCTAATTGGCAAGAAACTTACGGATGTATTTGATCATAGGCAAGCAGATTATTTTATGAAATCAATCCAAACCTGTTTAAAAGAAAAAAGGCTCGTGATTGTTGATTATCCTTTGGAAATAAAAGGTAAAAAACATTGGTTTGCGGCAAGAATAAGCTACAAGACAGATGACTCTGTTATTTTTAATGTATATGATGTTACCCAAAGGAAAGAACAAGAAGAGCAACTGTTAGAATCGGAACAAAAGCTACTGGAAATCAATAATATGAAAGACAGGTTCTTCTCCATCCTTGCTCATGACCTTCGAAATCCGGTTGGAGGGCAGGTATCACTGATCAATTTGATTTTGGAACAATTGGAAGATTTGGAAGAGGCTGAATTAAAAACATTCTTGCAGGAGCTGCAAGAATCGTCACTTCAGGTTCATGAACTGTTGGAGAATTTGCTGGAATGGTCGAAATCACAATCTGGGAAAATAACGGCAAATATTAAAACTGTCCAGCTGTACGAAATGTGTTCAGCGTTACAGGTAAAATTTAAATCGGATTGTAAAAACAAGTCCATTAATTTAATAAATGACGTTCCTGAAAATTTAAATATTAAGGCCGATAAGAACTTACTTGAAACCATACTCCGAAATCTTGTATCAAATGCAATAAAATTTACAAAATCACGAGGAAGCGTTACAATTGCCACGGATACTGTAACGATAGACAAACAGCTTTTCTATAAAATATCTGTAACTGACAATGGTATTGGAATACGGCCTAACATATTGAAAAAACTATTTCGTATGGATGCGATGCATTCCACCATAGGCACACAAAATGAAAAAGGATCGGGATTGGGGCTTATTCTTTGCCAGGAATTTGCCGTAAAAATGGGAACTACAATAGAAGTTGAAAGTGAAGTAGGAAAAGGAAGTACTTTCTCATTATTATTGCCATCAGATGAAGCTTCCATTTAAAAACAGCTTTTATTGGCTTAATTTCAAAAAGAAAGAAGAACGGCTGTCCATTCTTCTTTCTATATTAATTGTTTACTTACGTTTATTCATCCCAAACCGGAACCCTGCCCGGTGTCCAGGGAGCACCAATATTGTTTAGCTCGGCTTCCAATGCCGGAATATCCTGCTCAACAATTCTTGTTAATGCTTCCAGGATTGGAGGGAATTCTTCTGCAACAATTTCATATTCCATCTTTTCAGTGGAGGTAATTGCAGAGGTCGATCCCATGTGGGTATAACTAATATTGCCCATTCGTGTTAATAATGGTACTTGAGCCGGAGGGATTTCCTCGCTACTTGCCTTTGCACTTACACCATTAAATTTAAAACGAAGCTCTTCCAGTTCAAGGGCAAGATTGCGCGCTTTGTCCATTAATTCCTGCCCGGCACCTGGTGTTGCATAAATGGCTTGTTTAAAATGTTCTACTTTCGATATCAATTCTTCGGTTAACCGACTGCTACCATTAACAGCCACTGCCAAACGCCCAACTTTTTTAGAGAACACAATATTCTCCTGATAGTCGGATGAGGGCAAAGTCGTATTCATTAATTTTTTACATGTAAATTCAACCGGAGGCACCAATTCTTTTGTTTCCCCTTTTGACCACATTGACAAACCAACCTTATAGGTCCCGGGCATTACCAAAAATCCTCCACGGGCAGCCCTCCCCGCTTTTACTGGATCAAATGAACCACTCACCCTCACTGTTGAAGGCAATGCATAGCGCATATCCCAATTGATCCGGTTTACTCCTTTCGAAGGTTCTTTTGTCAAGGTTCTCACCACATTCCCATCTTCATTGTAAATGGTAAAAATCAAATGTGTTTTTTCCACCTTTTTCTCCAGCTCTAATTCCCGCCAGGTTGGTTGCGGAATTGGTTTTCCTTCATTAAACAATTCTTTTTCGGTCTCTTTTCTTTTGGCAGCATCCGACTTTGGCGCTTCTTTCATAAAATAGGTGAATTCAACTCCAAAATCCGGATTTTTTGCTCGATAATAGGTACTACCCTGATTCCCTTTACCACTGATTTGTACATACATCAACCCATCTTTAATATCAAAAATATGGGCTTCTTTTTCTACCAGTTCTTCCGTTAATTCCCTCAGTGGGCTGTAGTCGTCCAAAATATAAAAACCGCGTCCAAAGGTTGCTAAAACCAGATCACTTTCACGCTCCTGGATCGCAATATCCATAATGGCAACAGGTGGCAATCCGGCTTTTAACTGAACCCAGTTTTTGCCATCATCGATGGTGAAAAACGCTCCAAATTCAGTTCCAACAAACAATAATTTGGGATTAATAAAATCTTGTTTGATCGTATGAACACTCCCGTTATCAGGCAGGTTACCTGCAATCGACACCCATGTTTTCCCCTTATCTGTACTTCTAAGAATGTATGGCTTAAAATCGTCACGCTTCAAATTATCAAAAGCGGCATAAACCACATTTTCATCGAACCTATCGGCGCAAACATCGCTTACATAGGTCAATTCGGGAACTCCGGGAAATTCTTTTACCTGGTTCCAGTTTTCCCCTCCATTTTCTGTAACGGAAATAATACCATCATCGGTACCGGAATACAATAATCCTTCTTTTACGGGTGATTCATCCAATGAAACAATGGTTCCCCATTGCGATGACGAAACATCTTTTTTAACTGCTTCTGCCGGCCAGTATTTTCCCATCACTGGAATACTGTTCCGATCAACCTGTGCAGTAAGGTCATCGCTTATTACGTTCCAAGTATTTCCCCTGTCTTCGCTACAAAAAACTTTGTTTGCTGCAGCATATAACCGTGTCCCTTTGTGCGGGCTCACAAATAAGGGAGCATTCCAGTTCCATTTATACATCAATTCCCCTTTTCGTTCACGAGGTTTTATGGAAATGCTTTCACCACTTTTTTTATCGTACCTGTACATATTTCCATACTGGTATTCGGTATAAACAATGTTTGGGTAATCCGGATCGGTTGCAGCCCAAAAACCATCACCGCCGAGTGTGACATACCATTCATCGTTGCTCACCCCGCTTCTACTAGTTGTTCTTGACGGTCCACCCATTGAATTATTGTCTTGTGTGCCACCATAAACATTGTAAAAAGGTTCTTCATTATCTACATGAACCCTGTAAAATTGGGTGATGGGCAGGTTTTCTTTAAAATCCCAGGTAGAGGCGTTATCCCAGGTTTCGTAAATTCCACCGTCACCTCCAATCAAAATATGTTCGGTATCCGAAGGGTCAATCCATATGGCATGATCGTCAACATGGCGGCTATTGTTGCTTACCCTTGTCCAGGTTTTACCTGCATCGTTAGTAACTTTTGTGTACGTTTCGGTTGAATAAACTTTATCCACATCCACAGGATCACATACTATTTCGTTGTAATATTGTCCACTGCTCGCATAGTCACTCATTTTCGACCAGCTTTCACCTTTGTCAACAGAGCGGAAAAAGCCACTTTTATCTTCTGCTGCTTCCACAATCAAATACACAATATTTGGATTAACAGGAGAGACATCGATGCCCATTCCGCCAAGGTGAACAGATGGAAGCCCTGTCATTACTTTACGCCAGTTTTCACCTCCATCGGTCGATTTATAAACGGCAGATTCGGGCCCTCCGCCGATTTTAGTAAAATGAGTCCTTCTTCTTTGTTCCGAAGTTGCGTACAAAATATCCGGATTTGATGGATCCATCTTGATGTTGTTCACTCCGGTGTTTTCACTAATATCCAGCACTTTGTTCCATGTTTTACCGCCATCAATGGTTTTAAACAATCCGCGGTCGCCACCCGGTCCCCATGCAGACCCCTCACAAGCAACAAACACCACATCCGTATTTCTGGGATCAATTACGATTCCCCCAATTTGCCGGCTTTCTTTTAGTCCCATATTTTTAAAGGACTTTCCCCC